>NZ_JACIEJ010000045.1 GCF_014196795.1 Sagittula marina | reverse complement strand
TGGATCACGGCGCACCGAGACACGGATGTGGTGTCAAAAGAGGATTTTGGCCTCGCTCAAGAGAATGATCGGCTTCGGCGCGAGAACCGCATTCTCAAGGAGGAAAGGGAAATCCTGAAAAAGGCCACGGTGTTCTTCGCGAGCCAAAAGCCGTGAGGTTCAAGTTCATCGCAGAACACCGGTTCACGTTTTCTCTTGGACGGATGTGTCGTGTCATGAACGTCAGTTCACGTGGTCTCCGGGCATTCCGTAGCCGTCCTGCCAGCCGCAGGCAGCGGTCTGATATGGTGACGTTGGCCCACATCAAAGAACAGTCACGCCTCAGTCTGGGCTAGTTATGGCCGTCCGAGAATGACCGACGAGCTGAAGGAGATCGGCCTGAACATCGGCCATCGCCGCGTGGGCTGTTTGATGCGCCAGAACGGCATATCGGTGGTCAGAACGCGCAAACATAAGGCCACGACGGACAGCAATCATAAGTTCAACATCGCGCCTGACTTGCTGGATAGGAACTTTGCAGCAGATGGTCCGAACCAGAAATGGGCTGGGGACATTACCTATATCTGGACGCGTGAAGGTTGGCTCTAGCTGGCTGTGATCCTGGATCTGCATTCCCGTCGTGTCATTGGCTGGGCTGTTAGCAATCGGATGAAGCGTGACCTTGCGATCAGGGCATTGAAGATGGCTATAGCCTTCCGTGCGCCGCCTCAGGACTGCATTCACCACACGGACCGTGGCAGCCAATACTGTTCGCATGATTATCAGAGAATCCTGCATCAGCACGGGTTCAAAGCGTCGATGAGTGGCAAAGGGAATTGCTATGATAATGCTGCCGTTGACGCGTTCTTCAAAACCATCAAGGCAGAGCTAAACTGGCGGGACACATGGAACACCCGCAGACAGGCTGAGATGGCGATCTTTGAATACATCAATGGGTTCTACAATCCGCGACGCCGCCATTCAGCACTGGGCTGGAAAAGCCCGGGCGCCTTCGAACGAAAGGTGGCTTAAA
>NZ_JACIEJ010000044.1 GCF_014196795.1 Sagittula marina | reverse complement strand
GCAAATTGAGGCCTGAACGCACTTCCCCAATCCCCGGACAGACTTATCCTGCGGCCTCGGTGATAGGTATGCCAAGAGCGGTGTAGCGGTTGAGCACTGCGACGCGCATCTGGATTTCCGCGACTTGCCGGTCGAAGTCCCTTGCCATGGCGCTCTGCCCCAGCAGCTTCACACAATGCATCCACTGACCGGCAGGGTATTTCCGCAGGAAATGTCCCGAGAGGTTTGGTTTCGACACGGCTTCGACGGTGGTATCCGCTCCACCGTCGCCACAGGGCACGGCCCAGGTATCGCGATGCATTGACTGCTTCGTTTCTGGCGATGGCCCCGGCCCTCGTGTTGCAGGGCTTGGCGTACTTGCGCGGTGGAATAACGGCATGAGCGCCACGGACCGCAATCGCATCGTGACATTTGCGCGTGTCGTACGCCCCGTCAGCGGTCACTGACCCGATGGTCTGATCGGGTGGGATCTGCGCAAGCAATTCCGGCAGCATCGGGGCATCCATTGCCCGGCAGGCGCATGCGCAGCATGCTGCCGAGAGGGGCCGACATTGCTGGTGGTGACCTCCACGGCTCGCACCTCCAGGGTTTCTTCGTCGATCCCGATGTGTATCTTGCGCCAGTTGCGCCAGTTGCGCCGTTTGGGACCGCCATGCTTGCGTGCCTTCCATTCGCCTTCACCCTCGGATTTGATGCCGGTGCTATCAATCAAGCGGTTCAGCGGGTCGGTTCCGTCACGGTACGGAAGGCTGACTTTCAGGGTCTTCTGACGCCGACATGGCGTGCTGTAGTCCGGGACCGACCAGTCCAATCCGATCAGCCTCAACAGGCTTTCCACGAAGCCCGTGGTTTGCCGCAACGGCAGGCCAAACAGGATTTTCAGCGTAAGGCAGGTCTGGATCGCAGTATCGCTAGATTGCTGCTGTCCCCCGCGCTTACCGCTGGGACGCGGCACCCAGATCATGCCCGGATCGAACCAGACCGATAGTGACCCGCTCTGCTTAAGCGCGCTCGCCATTGTGCTCGAACCAATGGCGCATCAATGGCTCGCTGTACGAAGGCCAATTCATGATCTTGTATTTCGTAGGGGACCAACTGCTCAACCCACCCAGCTATCATGCTGGTTTCACACAGTGAATCCCTCACCT
>NZ_JACIEJ010000043.1 GCF_014196795.1 Sagittula marina | reverse complement strand
GCCGATTGCGTCGTGATCGGTGGCGGCATCGTCGGCGTCTGTGCCGCCTGGTGGTTGGCGCGGGAAGGCCAGAACGTCGTGCTGGTCGAAAAGGGCAGCATCGGCGGCGAACAGTCCAGCCGCAACTGGGGATGGTGCCGCCAGCAGAACCGCGACGCGCGGGAACTGCCCCTCTCCACGCGCAGCTTGGCGCTTTGGGAACAAATGGGTGCCGAGATCGGTGACAATCTGGGTTTTCGTCGCTGCGGGCTGATCTACCTGTCCAACGACGAGGCCGAGATCGAAGGCTGGGCCAAATGGGGCCGCTTCGCGCGCAGCGCAGGGGTCGAGACGCATATGCTGACGGCACAGGAGGCCGCAGAGCGCGGTGCAGCCACTGGCAAGCAATGGAAGGGGGGTGTCTGGTCGCCCACCGACGGAACGGCCGATCCGGCGCGCGCAGCACCGCTGATTGCAAAATCGATCGAAACGCTGGGCGGCCATGTCGTACAGAGCTGCGCTGCACGGGGCATCGAGCGCAGCGCGGGGCGTGTGTCTGCGGTCGTGACCGAACACGGCACGATCCGCACGCCCGCAGTCGTCGTGGCGGGAGGAGCCTGGGCCGGCAGCTTCCTGCAACAGCAGGGCATCTTCTTTCCGCAGGCCTCCGTCCGCAGTTCTATCCTGTCTGTGGCCCCCGGCGCGCAAGGTCTGCCGGATGCGCTGCACACCGCGCCTGTCACCGTCACCCGCCGCGCCGATGGCGGATACACGCTGGCCACCTCGGGCCGCGCCAACCTTGATCCGACCCCTGGCGCGATCATGGGAATGCGGCATTTTCTGCCGATGTTTGCCCGGCGCTGGAGGGTGCTGCGCCCCGGCGGCACACAGGCCTGGGCGGCGGGTTTCGAAACACGCCGCCGCTGGGCGCTGGACCAGCCGACCCCGATGGAGCGGATGCGTATCCTCGATCCGAAACCCGACGCCAAAGTCATCGCCCAGACCCTTGCGCGCGCGCAAGAGCTCCTGCCGGAACTCCGCAAGCTGTCCGTGCAGGCCGCCTGGGGCGGCTACATTGACAGCACGCCTGACGGTGTGCCCGTGATCGACGCCGATGTCGGCATCCCGGGTCTTGTTCTTGCGGCGGGTCTGTCCGGGCATGGCTTTGGCATCGGGCCGGGCGTGGGGCACCTGGTGGCGGACATGGTCCTTGG
>NZ_JACIEJ010000042.1 GCF_014196795.1 Sagittula marina | reverse complement strand
TGACCTGCCCCCCGCGAGATCCCTCACCGTGATGTAGAGTCTGCGCCAACACTGAAGGAGCAGACACTTGCGAAAGAGCCGTTTCACCGAGGCGCAGATAATCGGGATGATCAAGGAGCAGGAGGCGGGCATGCCGACATCTGAGGTTTGCCGCAGGCATGGTCTCAGCCCGGCGACGTTCTACAAGCTGAAAGCCAAGTATGGCGGCATGGAGGTGTCCGAGGCTGCGAGGCTAAAGGCCCTTGAGGACGAGAATGCCAAGCTGAAGCGCCTGCTGGCGGATACCATGCTGGACAACGTCGTGTTGAAAGACCTGCTGGGAAAGAGCTGACGACATTGACCAAGCGGCGAGACGCGGCGCTCCGGGCGATGCGGGATCATGACATCTCGCAGCGCCGGGCCTGCAGGCTGATCGGTGTCGATCCAAAGACAGTCCGGCGTGAACGCCCGCGGGACTGTGCCGAGATCCGCAAGGAGATGCAGGAGATCGCCGGCAAGCGACGTCGGTTCGGCTATCGTCGGATCGGCGTGCTGCTGGAACGCACGGGCATGATCATGAACCACAAGAAGCTTTACCGGATTTACCGAGAAGAGGGTTTGTCCGTGAAGCGACGACGTGGCCGGAAACGGGCGCGCGGGACGAGGACACCAATGCCAGCCGCTGCCAGCGTCAACGCGCGCTGGTCGTTGGACTTCGTGTCTGACAGCTTCGGTGCTTCGCGGAAGTTCCGGATCTTGGCGGTGATCGATGACTGCACCCGCGAATGCCTGTGCCTCGTCGCGGACACCAGTCTGTCCGGCGCACGGGTTGCCAGGGAGCTCAGCGCCCTGATCCGGATCTACGGCAAGCCCGGCTGCATAGTCAGCGATAATGGGACCGAGTTCACCAGTCGGGCCATCCTGAAATGGGCCGACGAGAACGAGGTGCCGTGGCACTACATCGATCCGGGCAAGCCCCAGCAGAATGCCTTCATCGAAAGCTTCAACGGCAGCCTCAGAGACGAACTGCTCAACGAGGAGATCTTCGACAGCCTGGGCGACGCACGTCGGAAGCTGGCCTTGTGGCGCTACGACTACAACACGGTCAGGCCGCACTCGTCCCTGGCCAACCAGACACCGCAGCAAGCGCGCCGGGCGCTTGAGCAATTTGACGGCTCCGCGCCCGGCGCGCTTGCGCCAGACGGCGAAGCCGAATACCCAAACCCAACCTGCAGACTCTCGTTATAAGTGAGGGACCAGAAGGGGGCAGGTCA
>NZ_JACIEJ010000041.1 GCF_014196795.1 Sagittula marina | reverse complement strand
CGGTAGCGGGTGGGTGTGGGCTTCGGCATGCGCCCGAACTAACCGTCCGGATTCGCTAAGTGAATCCCTCCCTTTGATTTGCGCAACAACGCCCCTGAATTCCGACGATGAGTCCCATCCATTGTCCGGCGCGCTTGCGCCGGACGGGGAACCAGAATACCCAAGTTCAACCTGCAGACTTTCGTTATGACTGAGGGACCGGCAGGGGGCAGGTCATTAGCTTTCACCGGTGCGACATGAAAGGCCGCTTACACTCCACCCCCTGCATTCCTATATGCCAAACAGTTTCCGCAGCAGGCGGAAAATTTCCGAGAGGTGTGCAGCTAGAACTGCCATGCCCTCGTTAAGCATCAAGACGAAATGGACGTCCCCACCAAGGTGGAGCGCAGTTCTGATTGGACGGTTTGGGGAGGCCCAGCTTCGAAAACAAACTCCCTTTTATAGCCAGTGACCTGCCCCATCAGTGCCATTCTCAATGCTAAGCAGCGTTCTGCCTGACCTTGTCTTCGATCATCATCGTATGTGTCGGGTCAGTAAGCTTATATCCTCGCCCCCATATCGTTTCTATGTGGCTCTCCCCACCAGTCGCGACGGCGAGCTTCTTGCGCAACTTGCAGATAAAAACATCGATGATCTTCATCTCAGGTTCATCCATCCCGCCGTACAGGTGGTTTAGGAACATCTCTTTGGTGATTGTCGAGCCCTTGCGTAGACTTAGGAGCTCAAAAATCTGGTATTCTTTTGCCGTCAAGCTGACCGGGCGGCCGAAAACGTCCACCGACTTGGCGTCAAGGTTGATTTCGATGTTGCCGGTCTTGATCGTTGATTGCGCATGACCTTGGGAGCGCCGAATAATGGCATTGACCCGGGCAATTAATTCATCTCGGTTGAACGGCTTTGTCAGATAATCGTCGGCCCCAGACCCGAAACCTTTGATTTTGTTTTCGTGGTCATCGGATCCAGACAAGATCAAAATTGGTGTTGCCACCTTGGCCGCACGGAGCGTTCGAAGAACTTCGTGTCCATTCAGGTCAGGCAGACCCAAGTCTAAGAGGATCAGATCATAATCATACAGCTTCGCAAGATCGATACCCTCCTCACCCAAGTGTGTAGTGAGGACGTTGATGTTTGCTTTGCTCAGCATCATTTCGATGCTGCGTGAGGTCCTGGGGTCATCTTCGACAAGGAGGAGGCGCATTTGTTCGAATCCTATTTGGGGAAGCTCAACAGGGTTAGCGAAGTAGCGGCAAATTGGTTAATGATCCGTAAAACTTAATGTAGAAATAAACCTTTTTGCATTCCAGACAGCGACCCTTAGGTGCCTTGCGATCCTAGGGTCAGGACTCATAGCCAATAAATGACAGTTGCAGCGAGGGCGATTGCCGACAGGAAGACCTTCGGACAGCGGTCGTATCGGGTAGCCACT
>NZ_JACIEJ010000040.1 GCF_014196795.1 Sagittula marina | reverse complement strand
TGCTAGAAGAAACCTTCAGAGAGGCACCCCGAGCCTCTTGACAGGGGGTGTGCATGAAAACCGCCAAATCGTGCAAGCTTATGCTTCATTGGCACAATTGGCTGAAAATGGCGATCCCGGGAGGACTCGAACCCCCAACATCCTGATTAGAAGTCAGGTGCTCTATCCAGTTGAGCTACGGGACCGTGGCGCGTTCATACCGATTAGAAACACGGTTCGCAAGCCGCTGCCGTTTTACCAAATGTCTGGATTTCTACCTCTGTAACTGCCTCAGACAATAGGTGAAACCGTCTAGCCCAACGAAAAAGAAACACAGCGGGACGCGCGGCGTGATCGCTAAGGCGCGCGTCCGGACCAGGATATATTTTGGGCTGTGTGGCGCGAAATTCCAAGTCAACGAAAGCCGTCGCAAAGTGGGGCAGCAAGGGTCCATGGATACACGCGCATCGACGCACAGATATTTCGCTCCCGCAATTTCAATGCAGGTGTCGCTGCTGGCGTGGCGTTTGAGCGCTCGGAGTGATCCTTTCGTGGGAATGGAGGGGCATTTGAGACAAGCTTGCCAGCTGAGTGACGCGTAGCTTTGCCTGTCTCGGCGTTTACAGTGCAAACCTGTCTAGACGGCACACACGCCGTTGGAGCTGCATTAGGGTGGTCACAGGCTTCGCTGGATCTGCATGAGTATTGAATTGAGTGCAAACCCGAGACCTTCGCGAAGTGGCTCAGGCCTGCGTCGGTGCCTGAGTTGAGGGCTGGCGCGAAGGGGCCCCTTACAAACGGTCTCTTCGAATCAGAGGGGCTGCCCCGCCGGGCGTCCCTCGCGCGAGATCCGGCAAGTGGTTAATGCGGTGCTCGGCAGTTAGGGCAGCGCCTCCGAACAAATGCTGGCCGGT
Source organism: Sagittula marina (assembly GCF_014196795.1). Classification (GTDB taxonomy): domain Bacteria; phylum Pseudomonadota; class Alphaproteobacteria; order Rhodobacterales; family Rhodobacteraceae; genus Sagittula; species Sagittula marina. The sequence goes on along the minus strand of NZ_JACIEJ010000040.1, from coordinate 670 downwards.
TTTCGCCGCTATTTGATCACATCCGAGCTTCCTTGCGGCTGACCAGCACCGACCTGATCCAGATCTTGTTCTCCATCCGCCCCAAACGTCATTTGATCCGCAGATGCTGTATCCCTTGCTGCTGCTTTGTTGTGTTTGCCTCCGCAGTGACGGCGACGTCTGGATGCCATCGTGGTTCACATGGAAGGAGGGCGCCAATATCATGAACCGACGTCTACGGTTTCCGGAGGCCCGACGCCGAAGGTGGTCGCCCGACACACAGCAAGGCGCCGCTTGCGTTTGTGGGGGAGGGTGCTTTCTCGGCTTTTCGCAGAAGTGCTGCGAAACTGTGCGTGGGGCATGCGCGAGGTGTTTGGCCCTGTTTTGTTGGGGATTTGGCTGCAAAGGTCGCTCTTATCGAGGGGCGCATTTTTCAAATTGCAGTTTGGTTCCGTGTGAATTTGGATTTTTGGTGAGAAAGTTGAAAAAAGGGGTTGCGAGTCGTTTGGGGTAGCCGTAAAAGCCCCTTCACCGGCGGCGCTGAGGCGCTGCGGGACGGACCGGACGGAGCGGACGAGGCGCTGAGAGGCGACACAGAAGCGAAGCGAGGTTGAAGCATACCGAGGATATTGTCAGGCGGGCGCGCTGAGAGATTAGCGCGGCGGTCTGGTTTTTGCCCTCAACGTTATTT
>NZ_JACIEJ010000039.1 GCF_014196795.1 Sagittula marina | reverse complement strand
GTGCCAATGAAGCATAAGCTTGCACGATTTGGCGGTTTTCATGCACACCCCCTGTCAAGAGGCTCGGGGTGCCTCTCTGAAGGTTTCTTCTAGCACACTGAGATAGAACGGCATTTCAGCATAAGCCGTGACTAGCGGTCACTTTCCTTCCTGAGATTTCAGGAGTGCCACAACCGGCTCAACAGCGTTGCGAAGATAGAGCGGTCCAACATCCAAGCCGTTTGGGCGAAACGGCTGAACCCGCTCGCTCTGCAGAACGGCCCGAATCGTGTTCAAATGCGCGCCGGTTTCGGCCGACGGCATCGATGGTGTCGTGTAGTTGGTCTCAAAAGCAGCGATGTCGTCGCGGCTCATGCGCCATTCCCGACGCCTGGTCGTAGGATTTACAACCAGCATCGCAGGCGTGTAACCACCTTCGATCAGAGCCAGGAATTGACCTTTGCCCCTAATACCCACCGATCGGGCGAAGGCCGCTGCGCTCACCTCGCCGGGGGTAGTCGATGGTTTGCGCTTCGGCGCGGTCTTAGCCTTGAATGAAGAAACCTCAGTGGCTTCAACCACAAACCCGTGGTAGCCGAACACATCAGAACGTTTACCGAGGCGCAGAAAACCAGCCCTGATAGCCGCAATGATTCCGCCAACTGGAAAGTCCAGCCGCTTGTGAACGAGTTGGATAGTCTCCCATCCTGGCTCATCCAAGGCAACTGGCTGCGCATAGGCCTCCAGCTCCTCAAGAAGAGCTTGGCCGTCCGCAATCCGCCAAGGCGATTTGATCGTGGCGATGTTGGTCCTCGGGACGAGGACACCGTCTGCCTTCAACCCGTTCAATTCGGCCAGCGTTGCGCCGATTGCCTTTCGCAGCGCAATGGGACCAACCAGCGTCGGGATTTCATCAAGGACGTGCTGCCAAGCCTTCGCATCAAAGGTCTTGCGGGCATCGGCACGCGCGTCACCGGGCGCGAACGCGCCTGCTTCTGTCAGGAAATCATCCAGAACAGCGGCGCCGATGCCGGTTTCCTTGGATGCTGACGTGAGGGAGTGTAGGCGCCGCTCCGTCACGGCCTGCCCAAGAATGTCATCCCCTGGCGCCAAGGGCCATATTTCCAGAAAATAGTCACGAAGAATCCCGCGAAAGCCCGCAAAGGCATCGTCATCAAGATAGCTGCCATTAACGTGTCGGAGGAGCGGCCCAAATTCGCCCTGCGTCACGATGTGGCCGCCGTCCTGTGACCGCATGAGGATGTCCAGAGCCGCCCGGCCCCCATCAGGGCCTTGGGAGACATAGGCAAAGCCCGTGGCCTTGGCGCGCCGATCGTCCGGGGCCTCGCCCTGTTTGCGCAGCAAGGCTGCACCGATAAACTCACAGAGTGTGATCGCTGGAAACACCGGCTGTGAGGCCAGCCATGTGTCGTCCGCAGCTGTGCCCTGCGAGAGACGCTTATCGAGCCAAAGGTCATAGTCGGTACGATCAATGCGCAGGCAATCGAATGATCCTGCGCGCAGGTCTGGCAGGATTTCCGCCAATCTCGCTCCAATATCATCCCGCTCAATGGGGCGCGAGCTGGACCACAAGGGAACCAGCGGATGGTGGTGCTGGTGGCAGATATCAACACCTCTGCAAAGCCAGCCCCCCCCGCAAGGCAGTGCGCCGCAA
>NZ_JACIEJ010000038.1 GCF_014196795.1 Sagittula marina | reverse complement strand
CTTGTCCGACCATTGGCGCGGGATGGAGCAGCCCGGTAGCTCGTCAGGCTCATAACCTGAAGGTCGTAGGTTCAAATCCTACTCCCGCAACCAACAAATACATCACAAGCGTCCAAGCCAAACAGCTTGTGGCGCTTTTGATGTGTTCAAAATCTCAAAATCCAATACTTCGACGCGGTCTCCCTACCAGGGGACCTGTCTGCTTCCAACGCTCGCCAGATCCAGAATGGCACCCAACTCACCATAGAGTTCGATGACATGCCCGTGCTCGGCGGCGTCATCCGGGATCATCCGCACCTCGGAAACCAGTCCCCGCAATGCCTCAGTCGCCTCAAGCCGGGCGAAGTCGTTGTTCAAGGATGCGGTGAGGTCGGCAACTTTCTGGCGGTAGACTGACCTGCCCCTGAACTTTCATCCAGCCGCGACCGGAGTCCGAGGGTTGTTTACGCCGATTGGCGCAGGTTGAGCAGTCGCCCGACGCGCGGAGCTTTCATCTCGCGCAGCGGGGCGGGCGATTGCGGTGGTCAGGGGCCGCGCATAGTCGGCCGGGGTCTCGTAACCTAAAGCCGAATGCGGGCGTTCGGTGTTGTCGTCGGCAGCCCAGGCGGCGATCACGACACGGGCATGGGCCAGGTTGCGGAACATGGTCTCGTTGAGCAGCTCGTCGCGCATCCGACCGTTGAAACTCTCCACGGAGCCATTCTGCATCGGTTTTCCCGGCGCGATGTAATGCCACTCGACGCGGTTCTCGGAACACCAGCGCAGGATCGCATTCGAGGTCAGTTCCGTCCCGTCGCCATTGTGGCTCGGACCAATGGCGCAACAATGGCAACTTGGACTTGCATCACTTCCGTTCCGGTTATCTGCGAGCAATGCTCGCCATGAAGGAGACCGGATATGGCACCCAAACACAGTGAAGATTTCAAACGTGAGGCGGTTCGGATCGCGACGCATAGTGGCCTGACACGGCGACAGGTGGCCTCAGATCTTGGAGTTGGGTTTTCGACCCTGGGCAAGTGGATGCGGGATTACTCGACCGATCCCGCTGCCGCCGAGGACGCGGATCTGCGCCGCGAGAATGAGCGATTGCGTAAAGAGAACCGTATCCTGCGGGAGGAGAGGGAGGTGTTAAAAAAAGCGGCAATCTTCTTCGCAGGTCAAAAGCAATGAGATTTCAATTCATTGCCGAGTATCGCGGAGATCTTTCACGAGCCCATCTGTGCCGGATGATGAAGGTGTCGGACCGTGGGTTACGGGCGTGGCGCAGCAGACCGCCCTCACATCGCCAGCGTCGTGACATGATCCTTCTGACACATATCCGCGAACAACACCGGCTCAGTCTGGGGAGCTATGGCCGCCCGCGCATGACGCAGGAATTAAACGAATTGGGCATTCATGTAGGGCAACGAAGGGTCGCCCGGATCATGCGCGACAACGGCATCCAGGTTCTGCGCAGCCGCAAATTCAAACGCACGACCGACAGTGATCACAGCTTCAACATCGCCCCGAACCGACTGAGCCAGGATTTCACGGCGACGGCGCCAAACCAGAAGTGGGCTGGGGACATAACTTACATCTGGACGCGTGAAGGTTGGGCCTATCTCTCTGTCATCATTGATCTATATTCGCGGCGCGTGATCGGTTGGGCGATCAGTAACCGTATGAAGCAGGACTTGGCCCTACGTGCTTTGGACATGGCCATCGCCCTGCGTCGCCCCCCACCTGGCTGCATTCACCACACCGATCGCGGAGCCCAATACTGCGCTCATGAGTACCAGAAGCGCCTGCGTCGTCATAAGTTGCGACCTTCAATGAGCGGCAAGGGAAATTGCTTTGACAATTCGGCTGTCGAGAGCTTCTTCAAATCCCTCAAAGCCGAATTGATCTGGCGGGACACGTGGCAAACGCGCCGGGACGTCGAAGTCGCTGTGTTCGAATACATCAACGGCTTCTACAATCCTCGCAGGCGCCATTCAGCGCTGGACGGCAAATCACCCGTGGCCTTCGAAAAGATCGCCGCCTAAAATGAGCAACACACCGGAACGAAAACGGTGCAAGTCCACGGTGTTCTTTGCGAGCCAAAAGCCGTGAGGTTTAAGTTCATTGAAGAACACCGAAATCAGTTTCCAACAGAGCGCTTGTGTAGGGTTATGG
>NZ_JACIEJ010000037.1 GCF_014196795.1 Sagittula marina | reverse complement strand
GTGCCGCCCCAGGTGCTCGTTTAGGCCACCTTCCGCTCGAACGCGACAGGGCTTTTCCAGCCCAACGCTGAGTGTCGGCGTCGCGGATTGTAGAAGCCGTTGATGTATTCAAAGATGGCCATCTGAGCTTGGCGCCGTGTTTCCCATGACCGACGCCAAATCAGCTCGGCCTTGATGGTTTTAAAGAACGTCTCGACGGCGGCATTGAAGCTCCTATATCGGTCAAGTCGCGATTTCAGCTGTTTTTGGCACACAAAGCTGGCTGTAGATTTCGCGGACGATGTAGCGTTTCAGGCACCGGATTATCTCGCTTTTGCTCTTCCCGTCTTTCGTGCGCTTTCTGACATAGGCAAGTGTTGGTTCATGGCTTCGCATCCTGACGATGGCCACGCGATAGAGTGCTGCGTTGGCTTGCCGATTGCCACCACGGTTCAAACGGAAGCGGCGGGTTCTGCCACTGGATGCAGGGATGGGGCAAACCCCGCAGAGCTTTGCAAAGGCTGCTTCGGAACGAATGCGTGTCGGGTCGTCTCCGACGAGGATCAACATCTCGGCAATGGTCAATGTCGCAATACCATGCGAGGCCATCAGTGTCGGCGCACGTGCCGTGACAAGACGTTCCAATTCGGCGTCGTGGGTGAGGACCTCCTCGTGCAGCCACAACCAGCGCCGCGCCAACGCTTTCATAGCCATTTTCGCCGAGGCCAGCGGGCTATCGATGTTGCCGGGCCTAAACGCGGCGATATGCCGGATGAGCGCAATTTTTCCTCGGATTTGATCCAGGGTTTCGCGCAGCTCGGCTGGCGCGTTGATAATCAGTGTCTTCAAGGTCACCATCGCTTGTGAGCGCGATTTGACAGCTGTATCTCTTGCGATTTTCAGATGCCGGATCATTTCAGACGACCCAGTGTGTGTCTTTGGACGTGCCGTGGCTTGTCCGGAAAGAACGGATCTGGCGGCGCCTTCTGCGTCCAGGCTATCGGTCTTGCCTTGCGTGTATCGCAGCTGGCGATTTGGGCGCGTCACCTCAACGACGGTGTGGCCCTGAGAGAGTAAATGCCGAGAGAGGCCAGCGCCATAAGACCCAGTTCCTTCGATCCCAAACGCCAGAACTTCTCCATGAGACCGCGACCAGCGCTCCAGTTCCAGATACCCCTTCCGGTTGGTTGGAATAGACAGCGCGGCCAGCCGAGTGCCTTGGGTATCAATCGCGACAGCTACGTGGATTGCCTTGTGCGTGTCGATGCCAATGATAACTGGGTGTGCGGTCTTCATGGTGCCCTCGCTGCCTGAGATATGCCCGGGCACCGATCCGAGGGGACAGGACTGTGATGGGGCGTCCCCGTCAGGCTCCTATAAGGTCACATCTCGCCCGTTGCCGGGGCGGCTTGACGGTCGACACGTCAACACAATGACACGTAGTCAATCGTAGCATGGGTCAGGCCATCAAGCCGCAATACCATATTCACAGTCATAGCAATTGCCTTTGCCACTCATGGACACCTTGAAGCCATTCTGGCGCAGGATCTTCTGGTAGTCGTGGGAGCAATATTGCGACCCGCGATCCGTGTGATGGATGCAGCCTTTTGGCGGTTGCCGGAACGCGATGGCCGTCTTCAACGCACGGATCGCCAAGTCCCGTTTCATGCGGTTGCTCACAGCCCAACCAATGACACGGCGTGAGTGCAGGTCCAAAATCACAGCAAGATACAGCCAACCCTCGCGGGTCCAGACGTAGCTTATGTCGCCTGCCCATTTCTGGTTTCGTTGATCCGCGGCGAAGTCTCGATCCAGCAGATTGGGCGCAATGTTGAACTTATGATCGCTATCCGTTGTGACCTTGTGTTTGCGGGTTCGCACAACGGATATGCCGTTCTGTCGCATCAAACGGCCCACCCGGCGATGACCGACGTCCAAGCCAATTTCCTTCAACTCTTCCGTCATCCGTGGCCGACCATAGCTGCCCAGGCTGAGACGCGATTGCTCTTTGATATGCGCCAGTGTGACCAGATCAGATCGCTGCCTGCGACTGGCTGGGCGGGTGCGGAACGCCCGTAATCCACGCGTACTCACGTCCATAACCCTACACAAGCGCTCTGTTGGAAACTGATTTCGGTGTTCTTCAATGAACTTAAACCTCACGGCTTTTGGCTCGCAAAGAACACCGTGG
>NZ_JACIEJ010000036.1 GCF_014196795.1 Sagittula marina | reverse complement strand
CGCCATTCAGCACTGGGCTGGAAAAGCCCGGGCGCCTTCGAACGAAAGGTGGCTTAAACGAGCACCAGGGGCGGCACGAAAGCGCGACAGGTCCAGTCACTGAGCCGAGCGCCAAATGCTTGGCACGGTGGGAAGACGATGGTGGTCGCGCGATATCGACAAACATCATTCCGCTGCCACACCGCCGGCCGATGCAGGAAGCTCGACGTGACTCAAACTTCGAGGTGCGTAGTCGGTGACTTCCTGACGTCGAAGTCCGCCTCGTGGACCTCGTTAACAATTCGCCGTCTTCATCTTCTCGAGATCTGTGCATCCTTGTCCGTTCCAGAACCGGCCCCGTCTCCAAGATTGACAGGTTGCGCCCAATGACTAAGGTCTCTTCATGGTCACGCACGAAAACCTTTTCCGGTATCTGCTTCTGAACCGCTCGGGTCCCCGGGCGGTCTGCGCATAAGCGCGTTTTCGACCACCCGGGGCTTTCTCACATCCTTGCATCTGAGAACGCGGGCTTCACCGCCCCGGGAGACACATCATGACCATTACCAGGACCACCCACCTGCCCGCGGGCAGTGACTTTCGATCGCTCTTTGAACGCTCCGCTGTCGGGAGCGGCTTTCTTCTCACTGTCGACGACCGGCTCGGCATCGAGCACCTGCTTCGCTATCGCGGAACCAGGAATTCGCCAAATCCCGCTCTTCTGAATGGGCTGTTGCGTCACAAGCTGCGGATCTCGCGCGGAACTCCCGAGCCGGCCTCGCCTGATCTCGTCGTGGCCGGATCCCATGTCACCTACATGATCAGCGGTGAGGGCGCTCGTACCGGGGTGCTTTCCATGAGCCCCGCGCCGTTCCCGGGACATATCCTCGTTGCTTCATTGCTCGGGGCGACCCTGATCGGAATGCGGAAGCTGCAGAAGGTTCCGCTCCTGCGGGACGACGGTCAGATCGAAGTCGTCGTCGTACTCGATGTGCGTCCGTCGCCGGACCACGCCGCGGCCTGATGATTTGATCCGCCCCTGGCGGGTCGGGGGCTTTGGCCACCCATAGTTCGTTCGCACCACAAGTAAATTGAAAGGAAACTACGATGAACAAACAACGCTCCACCTCTCGCGGTACCGGCCGACGGCCCAGGGTCGTCATAAGCGCTGACTGCCTGGAAAGGCTCGAGGCTCTTGCCGAGGGCGCAATCCAGCGCAATCCGGACCTTGCTGACCGACTGCTCGGCGAAATCGGGCGGGCCCGTATCGTTCCGGCGGCGAAACTCCCGCAGAACGTTGTGGCCATCGGTCGCGCGGTCACCTATCGCGACGAAACGACCGGCCAGGAAAAGACGGTAACGCCGGTCTTTCCCGAAGACGCCGACATTGCACGCGGCCGGATCTCGATCCTAACACCGATCGGGGTTGCCTTGATCGGACTGGCAGAGGGCGCATCGCTCCACTGGGACACTAGGGACGGAGAGCGGCGGATTCTGACCGTGCTCCACGTCGCGACCCAAGATGTCCCCGAAGGCCTGGAGGTACAATGAACCGACACTCCCGGGGCCCTGCCGACGTCCATGTTCTGCCCGGAAGGAGCCGCTCGATGCGCTGACGAAGCCACGACGCTCCTTCCGGGATATCGGCAATCGCCGCTTCGGCGTCTTCCCTTCCCATTGAAAGAGGGTCTCATGAATCGTCACCTTTCGCTTGCCTGCCCGACCTGCGAGACATCGCTTCCCCGCGCTGTCGCTCATCGCTGTCCCAGCTGTCGGCACATTCTCGGGGGCACTACCCCCATTGTCCGAATTTCCTGTCGTCGTTGTGGCTCTGCCGTCGAGCGCCATGCTGGTGCTGCCGTGACCTGCCTCAAGTGCCGGTCTCTTCGACCATCGCAGCATCAGCAACAGGATTGCTGACATGCGGCTTCTCTCTCATCTCCGTCGGCTGATCTGGCCTTCGGTTCTGCTTCTTGTCGCCGCCAGCCTGGTAATCTTCGACCAGGATGTCGAGCGGCGGATTGGAATGTCCCTCCGCCTGTCTGGCGGCGTTGCCGGTTGCCTTGCTGCGGCCTGGCTCGGTAGCCGGATGTTCGGCCTGTTCGCGGATCGCCGGAGACGCGACAAGCGCCCATACCCGCGCCTGTTTCGGGATCTCGTGGCGGTTCTGCTATTCTTCGCCGCGATCGTAGCCTCTGCCGCGCTCTTGCTGGAACAAGGTCTCCTTGGCGGGGGCTGTTGCGTTAATCTCAGGTTTCCGCCAGCCTTAGGGTCAGGACTCATAGCCAATAAATGACAGTTGCAGCGAGTGCGATTGCTGACAGGAAGACCTTCGGACTGCGGTCGTATCGGGTAGCCACTCGCCGCCAATCCTTGAGCCTGCCGAACATGATCTCGATCCGGTTGCGCCGTTTGTATCGGCGCTTGTCGTACT
>NZ_JACIEJ010000035.1 GCF_014196795.1 Sagittula marina | reverse complement strand
GGCATCCCGGGTCTTGTTCTTGCGGCGGGTCTGTCCGGGCATGGCTTTGGCATCGGGCCGGGCGTGGGGCACCTGGTGGCGGACATGGTCCTTGGCCGCAAGACCCTTACTGAAGCGACACAATACCGCCTGGCACGTTTCGCGCGCAGCCAGTGGGGCAAAGTGTCCGATTTCTGACCCTGACGGAGCAAACAGATGAAAACGTATAAACTCGCCCTGATTCCGGGCGACGGCATCGGTGTGGATGTGACCGCCTCGGCAATGCAGGTGGTGCAGGCCGCAGCGTCCAGCCTTGGGTTCGGGATCAACCCGCAGCACTTTGACTGGTCTTGCGCGCATTACCTCGAAACCGGCACAATGATGCCCGAAAACGGGATCGAAACGCTACGGAGCTTTGACGCGATCCTGTTGGGCGCTGTCGGATGGCCGGAGACCGTTCCGGATTCCGTTTCACTGCACGGGCTGCTGCTGCCAATCCGCAAGGCGTTTACGCAATACGCCAATATCCGTCCGCACCGCTTGCTGCCCGGCGTAGAAGGGCCGCTGAAGGCTGAAGGCTTTGACATCCTGTGCATCCGCGAGAACACCGAAGGCGAATATTCCGGCGCCGGGGGCCGGGTCCATCAAGGCACGGTCAACGAGGTCGCGACCGAAACCGCTATCTTCACGCGGACCGGCGTTGAACGCATCTTGCGCTTCGCCTTTGATCAGGCCCGGTTGCGGCGCGGCCACGTGACCTCCGTCACCAAATCCAATGCGCAAAAATACTCGATGGTGTTCTGGGACGAAATCACCCGTCTTGTTGCGCAGGACTATCCCGACGTGACGGTCGACATGATGCACATTGATGCGATGGCCGCGCGGATGGTCATGGCCCCCGAAAGCCTGGACGTGGTGGTCGCCTCAAACCTGTTTGGCGACATTCTGACGGACCTTGGCGCAGCCATTCAAGGGGGGCTTGGCTTTGCGGCCTCGGCCAACATCTGCCCTGATCGCAGCAGCCCGTCGATGTTCGAACCGGTCCACGGTTCTGCCCCCGACATCGCCGGAAAGGGCATCGCCAACCCCATTGCAACGATCTGGTCGGCGGCGATGATGCTCGACCACCTGGGCGAAGCGGAGGCGGCAGCGGCGATTATGTCTGCCGTCGAAGCCGCGACCGCCAAGGGTATCGGCACCCGCCCCGGCCGCCAGACCACCGATGAAATCACCACGGCGATCCTCGCCGCACTGGAGGAAAACGTATGAAACTCAGCGACCCTGACCTGTTCCGCAACGCCGCCGTGATCGACGGAGACTGGCGCGCCCGGTCCGAGATGGCAGTGACCGATCCCGCCACCAATGAGACCCTGGGCCAGCTGCCCGACTGCACCGCCGAAGAAACCGAAGAGGCCATCGCCGCCGCCGCGCGCGCGATGACCGGCTGGGCCGCGCGCACCCATGCGGAGCGTGCCGACCTGCTGATGACATGGTATCATCTGATCCTGGACAACACCGAGGATCTTGCGCAGATCCTGACCGCAGAGCAGGGCAAGCCGCTGCACGAGTCGCGCGGAGAGGTGGCCTATGCTGCCAGCTTCGTGCGCTGGTTCGCCGAAGAGGCGCGGCGCATCAACGGCAAGATCATTCCGTCCCCCACCCCGGGCAAGAAAATCTTTGCCCTGAAGGAACCAGTGGGCGTCTGCGCGATCATCACCCCATGGAACTTTCCTATCGCGATGATCACCCGCAAGGTTGCCCCCGGCCTCGCGGCGGGCTGTACCATGGTGGTGAAACCGTCGGATTTTACACCCTATTCGGCGCTGGCGCTGGCGGTTTTGGCAGAACGCGCGGGCATTCCGGCAGGTGTGCTGAACGTGCTGACCGGCCGGCCCGAAGCCATCGGCGGCGCGCTCACCCGCAGCCCACTTGTGCGCAAGCTTTCGTTTACCGGCTCGACCCGAGTGGGCTCTTTGCTGGCGGAACAATGCGCCCCGACGCTCAAGCGTCTCAGCCTGGAACTGGGTGGCAACGCGCCTTTTGTGGTCTTCGACGACGCCGATCTCGATGCGGCGGTTGAGGGCGCGATGCAGTCCAAATTCCGCAATGGCGGCCAGACGTGTGTATGTGCCAACCGCATCATCGTTCAATCTGGCATTCACGACGATTTTGTCGCAGCGCTGGCCGCGCGCGTCGATGCTCTGCGCGTCGGGCCGGGCACCGCAGAGACTGTGGACATCGGTCCGATGATCAACACGGCAGCCCTCGACAAGATTCGCGCACATGTGGCCGACGCGTTGGACCGGGGCGCTGTGTGCGCGACCAAATCCCGCGAGCTAGACTCGCAATACGCCAACCCCGTGGTGCTGGCCGGGGCGGACACGACGATGCGGCTCGCGGCAGAAGAGACCTTTGGTCCTGTCGCGCCGATCTTTCGCTTCGAGACCGAGGAGGAGGCGCTGGAACTTGCCAATGGCACGCCTTTCGGCCTTGCCGCTTATTTTTACACGCGCGACATGGCGCGCGGCTTCCGATTTGGCGAGGCGCTGGAGTTCGGGATGGTCGGACTCAACACTGGTATCCTCAGCAACGAGGTCTCGCCCTTCGGCGGGGTCAAGGCCTCTGGTCTGGGCCGAGAAGGCGGCCAGGAAGGGATCGAAGAGTATCTCGAAACAAAGGCGATGCACTTCGGCGGTCTCTGAGCCGGCGTGACTGCTGCTGTGACGTGTCATATCATTGGGCCAGAGTTTTCTGGTTCATTGATGTGGGCACAAAGGAACAGCTTGAAGCATTACTCACGTTATCTGGCGATGCGTCCTGGACTTGCACCGGTACCGTTCCGGTGGGTTGCTCATCTTGGCGGCGATCTTTTCGGAGGCCACGGGTGATTTTCCATTCAACGATGAATGGCGCCTGCGCGAGTTGTAGAAGCCGTTGATGTATTCGAACACTGCGACCTCGACGTCCCGGCGCGTTTGCCAGATGTTTCGCCAAATCAGCTCGGCCTTGAGGGATTTGAAGAAGCTTTCGACCGTTGCCCGGCAGGCGATTTGCAAAGCAAATCTGCCGAGAGGGGGCCGAATTGTCATAACAATTTCCCTTGCCGCTCATTGAAGGCAGCAGTTTGTGACGTCGAAGGCGTTTCTGGTACTCGTGAGCACAGTATTGGGCGCCGCGATCCACTGCCCGGCAGGGTATTTCCGCAGGAAATAGCCCGAGAGGGGGGGTGGTGAATGCAGTCGGGTGGCGGCCGGCGCAGCGCGATGGCCATGTCCAAGGACCGCAGTGCCAGGTCCTGCTTCATACGATTGCTAGGGTCAGGACCCATTGATTTCCGTTTGGCGGCGTGATTCAGGGCTCGAAAACCGAGCGGTGAACATGTCTGATCTTTTCTGGTTGAGCGACG
>NZ_JACIEJ010000034.1 GCF_014196795.1 Sagittula marina | reverse complement strand
GATAAAGCCAACAGCGTCTCCGTCAAGGCAAGCCACGGAGGTCTCCGCCTCTGGCAGATACCTCTCCTCGATCAGCCTGCGCTGTTCCGTCAGCCGTTTTCACCGATGAAGGGGTGGGCCTCCAGAGAGGCTTCGAACCAGATGGTCGACAGTATTTTCAGATCCGTTGCCGCGTCGAAGGGCCGGATTACGACGTTTGCGTTCTTCATGAGAACTCCACAGAAATCATGCAAAAAGGGTCGGCATCCATGTGCCGAGCGATGCCGCTACATGCGGGGCAATCGAAGCCTCTGTGCATAAATCTCCATCTGTGGCTCGACGAACATAAGCCTCCCCGCCACCAGTTTCAATGACGGCAGAGGGCTCCAAGCAGATCTGAGGCGGCGCGGCAGGCCGCTCGCCCTAGCGCGCCAGGACTGCGGGCGCTGACGGCCCATAGCCGCCGATCGCCCGACTACTGACCACTTGCCAATTTTCCGGAACCGGACGTTCGAGCTTGAGGGGTTAAGTTGCCAAACAAGGTCGCGAATGGGACAATCCGGACGTTCATCAAAGTTGAGGCAGCCGCCATTTTTCCGTCCGGGTAATGACGACGCCGATCAGGAAGATCCAATGTGCTTTGTTGCAGAACTCGGCCCATCGCAGGATTCACGCGGTCAATCTAGTAAGGCTAAGCATACTCGCATGACAAAGCCTGACCCAAAGCGTCAGTTTGGGCAAAGCCACGCCGGCAAGAGAGTTGATCATCTCGAACCGGGCCGAGGTAGCGCGGCCGGTGTGAGGATGCACGGCACCACAGGATCTGCAGTGCCCCGGCTAAAGCGGCCTGCAGGCGCGGCAATCAGGCCGCCGTCGGTTAGGAATGCAGTGCCAGTTTAGGGCGGTGAAGGCGCTGATACAGTTCAAGGCACGCTGATCCCTGGGGGTATATGGCCCTGACGCGAGATATCGCGTCGGGGCCGCACTATTTACTTCTCCACGGACAGTTCCGGGATCTCAGCACCATTGGCCACCAACTGCGCCACGTCGGCAGACAGACAGTTTCGCCAGGCACTGTAGTAGCCAAGCACCGCCTCATGGCCGACGATGTAGGGGTTGGGCGAAGAATCGGCCGCCATTTCCGCTATCTTCGTCAGGCCGTCATCGCCGACCGTGTGGTTCGACAGGATCACATCGGCCCCCATCAGCTCGGAGATATAGGCCATACGGTCGACCGACCCGCGCCATTCGTTCACGGTGGCAATGTCGCGCGGAGCGCCGACGCCGCCCATGTAGGACCCCATGTGCTCTTCACCCTCCCAGGTCAGGGGGATCATCAGCGAGACGGTGCCGGGCGTGTGGCCGGGTGTCAGGAAAGCGGTCAACGTGGTATCGCCAAGCGTGATCTCCATCCCGTCGGTGATGACAAAGTCATTCTCGCCGCGTTCGGGGACTTCACCGGCAGCTACCGCGATCTGGTAGTCGGCTTCTGACATCCCGACAGAGGCGCCCGTCAGCTCTTTTATATGGGCAAGGCCGCCTGTGTGGTCGAAGTGACCATGTGATATGATGATGATCTTGATGTCCTGAGGGTCTAGGCCCATCCGCATCAAGTTCCCGACGATGAAGCCCTCGGCATGCTCGGCGCTGCGCAGCGTGTCGATCAGGATGATGCCGTCACCCGTGTCGATCGCCCAGATGTTGTTGGCGTCATCCCCGATGGAATAGACGTTGTCGAACACTTCCAGCGGCACGGGATAGTCGGCGTTGAGCGCGGTACCGCCATGCGGGTGCTTGCATTGGTAGAACAGGGTCGGGCCCCATTTCCCGTTTGCAGCAACCGCAGCCAGCTTCGCATATTCAAGTGCTGCGGGCGCGGAATAGCCGCTGACCTCTATCATCTCCTCGACGGTATTGATCTCGGGACGACCGCCGTTGGGGGTGTCTTCATGCCCTTCCCAGACAGCGCCCTGACGCTCGGGTGAAAGGGGCTTCTGCTCGGGATACGGCGGATAGTTCTCCTGCGCCAGCGCGACGCTGCCCTGCATGGCAAGAGCCGCAATTGCGGTAGCAAGGGCGAGTTTGGAATGGAATTTCATAGTTGTGTTTCAGCCGCGAGGGCTGTCCTCCTCATAAGTATCGACCCCGCAAACGAGGCCTCGTGCGACGATCAGGCAAAACTGTACATCGCGGCTGCCGCCGACATTCGGAGTCAGCCGCGCAGCAGTCAGCCAGATCCGCAGTGCTTGCAGGATGAGCCAGCGATTGATCTGTCGTAAAAATATCCACCCTAAGGCGAATGAACTCCTCCTAGTCCGGATAGGTGGCATAAAGAGTTTCTATACGGTAACGCGTAATCTTAATCTTCTAGATAAGAAAAACTGCACGTATGCTGTTATCTATCGACACTAGGCCATGGCCTGGGGAAGGAATGCTTAGAGATCAACACGGTGTTGTTGCAGAACTTGGCCCGTCGCAGGATTCATGCGGTCAATCTGGTAGGCTATGAGGCCGTCAGCATCGCTAAGGCGTAGCTGATGGCCGAAAATGCTGAAGGGCAGCTAAGGGGCTATTCGCGCTCAAGAGATAGCGCAAGAACATGAGGGACGAACGGCCGCTTTCCCACCCAAACGAGACTGCCATGTTGCCTTGCTGTCAGGCAGCTTTCCGCGTTTAGTGCGCTGTGTGCCGGGGGTCACGGTGTCCGAGGTAGTCCTGAATGACTCGCAAATCGTGCCCCTTGTTCGCCAAGGCGAAACCGCAGGAATGGCGAAGCATATGTGGGTGGACGCGCTCGAGCCCGGCACGGGTGCCGGCAGATCCGAGGATGTAGTTTACGGCCTGCCGCGTGAGCGGCTGCTTGCGCTCCGAGACGAAAAGCCAAGGCAGTGCATCCTCCCTGCGCGCGAGCCAGCGCTTAATGGCCCGCAGCTCTTCGCCAGTGACCGGTTGCTCAACGCTAAGCCCGTTCTTCAGTCGTGCGATCCAGATCCGCGACTGCGCAAGGTCCACGTCTCGCCGCCGAAGCGCGATCGCTTCGGAGACGCGCAGACCGTGCCGGAACATCATCAGGATCAGGAGGTGATCGCGAACTCCGTGGCGACTCTTCTTGGCGGCAGCGAGGAGCCGGTCGATATCCCGCTGACCAAGATAGTCCCGTCTACGAATGTGGGCATCGGTCGCGCGGTCATCCCCACTCTTGACACTTCGCCGATTGGGCATGGTTCTGTTGCCTCTCACAAGTCTCTGCCTGCCAAGGCTTGACCGAGATCAACTCTTTACGAAACACACGAAGTGTAAAGAGTCGCTTGAGCGTCGAGGAAGCTCGCGCATGTTCGTCGCCACGAGGTAAGCCTACCTCTTTGGAGTGATCTTCAGACTCGCGATGCCACGCCCCATTCGCGGCGAGGCTCGGCTAAGTCCTTTGGGGGCCCCGCTGCGACGTCCATCCAAGATGCCAAGCGCCGACACAAAGGGCGGGGAGCGGACCTTCACCGCAAGCGCAAAGCGGTTAAGCGCCACCGGCGGAAGCGGACATTCAAAGCGACCAAGAGGTCTTCTCGGCAGCGTTCTTCAGGTCGTGCGTAGAGCGGGCCTTCTGCGCCACGGCGACAGCGCAAACCGTTAGTGGTGAGCGGACGTTCTTGCGGCGTATAAGTGTCAACTATGAAAGAGTAGAAGGCTTTGCACGAAATCCCAATTGCCGCTACTTCCCCTCGGCGTGTAGATGAAATTGTATCAAAAATCAACAATTTTCGCGTCTTGTAACGTGGATTTGGACGGCAAGCAGAAGGTAATCCCCCCATTTTTGCGGGGGCTTGGTCGTAGAATTTACGCGGCCATTCTCAGCTTCTGCGCGGGTGTCATCCCGCCGTTGCCCATGTTGGGGCGCTCGTTGTTGTAATACCAGAGCCATTCGGTGGCAATCTGCTGCACCTCTTCAATCGTTTTGAAGATATGGAGGTCCAGCCATTCATGCCGGACCGTCCGGTTGTTGCGCTCGACATAAGCGTTCTGCTGCGGTTTCCCGGGCTGGATGTGGGCCAAGGCAATGCCCTTTTGTTCGGCCCATTCCATGAGGGTACCGCTGATGTACTCATGGCCGTTGTCGCCCCTGATCTTCTTCGGTGCGCCGCGCCATTCGATGATCTGGTTCAGCGCCCGAACGACGCGTTCGGCGGGAAGCGAGAAGTCGATTTCGATGCCCAAACCTTCGCGATTGAAGTCGTCCAGGACGTTCAGCAGTCGGAATTGGCGACCGTTCCCGAGGTGACCTGCCCTGAACTTTCATCCAGCCGCGACCGGAGTCCGAGGGTTGTTTACGCCGATTGGCGCAGGTTGAGCAATCGTCCGACGCGCGGAGCT
>NZ_JACIEJ010000033.1 GCF_014196795.1 Sagittula marina | reverse complement strand
CGACACTCAGCGTTGGGCTGGAAAAGCCCTGTCGCGTTCGAGCGGAAGGTGGCCTAAACGAGCACCTGGGGCGGCACCAAAGCGCGACAGGTCCAAATTGCCGTTCGTTTGCCGGACTCGTGCCGTGCTCTCGACATAGGCAAAGTTCTCAAAAAATGCCTCGCCGAGAAGGGATACGGTTCAGCGTATGTTGTGGGCCATACTTCTGGTGGTTCTCAGTGGACGCAGGATTTCACGATACAGGTTTTCGACCCAACCCTCGAGTGCACGGATTTCATACTTCGTCTGCTCAAGATTAAGTATGGTCTTGCTTGCATTCCGGGCACTGAAGGCGACAAGCCCCATCGCCTCATCGGGGCCGAGATCGCCCTTGATGTCTACCCGCGTCACTCGAAGGTATGCAGCGACGCGGAGTTCGTTCAGAAGCGGGTCTTGATGACCGAGCTGCTCAAAAAGCACATGGTGCCCAAGCGCCTGTTCTCAGATGGAGAGTTTTCTGAACCTCTCGATAGTTTACGGTTTGTCAGAAGCGAAAAACGCATCAGTTCATTTTCTCGAAAGGACGCAATCGCTATTGGCGGGCGCGACGGGCGCCGCCACTCAGCTCAGACGGTGTTTGATCCGGAAACACATCCTCAAGGGACCGTCGACGCGATAATGTACATCGGGGCGAAGAAGCGCCAGATGCGCTATAAAGTCTACGACAAGATATTTGATGGTATGAAGGACCGTACAAAAAAGCACGAATACCTTCTTCCACTGGAAAAGAGCCGGTCGCGACTTGAAGTTACGCTTGATGGGTTCAGCGGGGATCAGAGCGGTCTTGAGGCGTTGGGGGTTAAATCGGTCTACAATATCAGTTCGTTTAGGTGGCATGGTCTTCGCCAGATACTGTTCAACTTCGTGTACCCGACATTTTCAATGGACGGACAAGGACGAGTTGATGAGGCGGAGCTTGAAGTCTTCAAGATATTCGGTGCTTTCGGCTTGGATTTGTATCATCGTGCGGAGCGTAAAAAGGCATGTGATCGCAAGCAGCGTGACAGCTCTGGCGCGCTCCTCAAGCCTCTGGAAGAAAAGGGGCGATCGACGCATTTCACCAAACTTAATGATCGCCTCACGAGGAAGATGATGGACCTACGGAAGCGTTTCCAGAACTGATGGTGGTGTGCGACGCGGATGTCACCGCCGCTGCGCCCGTATCCACTCAGAGCGATCGACATGAAGAGGAGGTAATAGGTAATAGGTAATAGGTAATAGGTAATAGGTTATAGAGTGCGTTCCAAATTCGGGCTGTCCCTCAGGTCGCTGTCGCTTAGGTATATTCTGCTATACTTGGCTCTCAGCCTCTTTCTGAGTGAATTTGCGACAAGCTGGGAGTTGTCGCAAATTTGTCGGGAAAAGTTACGCGGAAAGCTGCATGCCATCTGGGACAATCAAGGGTGGCAATGCCGTAATCTTCCGGCAAAACCGGCGAGGTTTTTGGGTGTTTGTGAGCAGGTCGCGGAAGGTTGTGCGGCGCTCTCCCGCATTTTTGCTCGGCGAGTTTAGGATGTGCGCTCACAGCAAAACGGCAGGTCCTTAAGGGACCCGCCGCCGTTGAATCTTTTTTTGCGCGGCCTCGTCTCAGGCGGCCTTATTGGCCGCCGAGGTTGCCTTGTCTGCAGCACCTTGCACATTTGCGGCGATCTTCTGCCTCGTGTCCTCACCGGCTTTGGTGGCCAGTTCTGTGGTCTCAGTGCCAGTCTTCTGACCAAGATCGGACATCGCCTGCACGGTACGCATGAGCAGATCCATCTGCTTTTGTGCGAAGTCGCTGTAGGCCTTGCCATAGTCGGCCGGCTGTTCGCGAACTTGGCTGATGTCGAGGCGTTCTGAAGTATCCTCACCAATCACATGGCGCTCAGCGCCGCAGCCGCAAAGAGTCTGCTCAGGTTCAATCACCTCTTCGATGCGGTGCAAGTGCTTGGGCAATGATCCGCGATTGGTGTTGCGTGGCTTGGTTGCGCGTGATGCGGGCGGATCAAGGGCTGCATCTTCCGCATGAACAACCGCCATCGCCGTTTCGATATCTTCCAGCGCCAGCTCGAACTGCTCAGGGTCGGTCTTCTCGGACCGTGCCCCGAACAGGGCGCGCCTGAAGTCTGCAACCAGCTTTTCCAGCTGATCAATACGGTCCTGCTTGCGCAGGTTGCGGCCCTCAGAGGCGACAAGTAACGCCTTCAGGGCTGCTATGTCATCGGGAAGATCAGCAGGCTTCAGCATGTCCAAAAACTATCACTTTTGGTGCCTACGCACTCACGCAATTCACTCTACCGCAGTCGGCGGACGCGCTGCCAGAGCCTTCACTTTGCGCCAGTCCAACCCGGAGAATAGCGCCTCAAACTGGGCATGGTTCATCTGTGATGGGGGGCCAAGTGAAGGTCGTTTCCTCCAGCCGCTTGTAGGCCATCACCAGCCCGGTACCGTTCCAAAAGAGCAGCTTCAACCGGTCCGCCCGCTTGTCCCGGAACACAAAGACCGTCCAGGTGAACTTCTCCTTGCGCAGCTCGTTCTTTACGAGAGCCGCCAGCCCGTCATGCCCTTTGCGGAAGTCCACAGGTTTGGTCGCAATAACGATCCGCACGCGGTTCGAGGGAAACATCATCCCCGTGCAGACAGCGCATGGGCAATCCGGCCAGGCCGGGTTCCTGCATCCACACGAATGATGACCTGCCCAAGCACAATCTCAATGGGTCTTTCTGGCGTTGCCTCAGACGGTGTTACCTCAGGTTCCAAAACCACAGGGGCAAACTCAGCTCCCGCCAAATCAGGGACAACCAACTTGCCGTCCTTCGCCAACCGCCGCCATGTCGACAAATGATTGGCCCGTAGACCGTGTCGCCGCGCCACCTCGTTGACCGTCACACCCCGCACCAGAGTTTCCGCAACAACCCGGCCCTTGAACGCATCCGACCAAGTCCGCTTACCCGAAGGACCAACCATGAGTTCCATCCGGCCAATGTTCTCCATATGGTGCTCTATATGTCCTACCAGCACCGCCTCCTTCCCAAATCTACGCTTGGAAAAGGACTCGCAGATCAAGAAGCCATCAGGAAGGTGGGGGCGGCGCACCGCTTACACTGTGCTCGCTTCAAACCGCCATTAAATTGATCGCTTAACTATACTTGGCCATTTTGCTCGGGAGCTCTGATGTCAAGTGGAGTGGAATGTCGGGCCGGAAAATTTTGTCGGAAAAAGTTCTGGCCCGACATCCGATTTTTCAGGCTTAACCGAGCTTGGTTTGCACCTTTTCCAGCGTCTCGCGCATCAGGGTTGTGGCGGCCTCGCGGGTGTTGGCCTCAGCGTAGCAGCGGAACTCAGGCGCGTTGCCGGAGGGGCGCAGATGCACCACCCGCCCACAGCCCAACGTCATACGCAGGCCGTCGGTCGCGTCCAGAGCAGCTTCTGTTTCACCTAAGAACGCCGTACGGGCTTCCAGCGAAGAGGACAGCTCTGCAAGGAAGGCCCCGGATTTTTCCGTCTCTATGCCCTGCAGGCGGTCGGCGGCGGTAAAGACCGGGGGCAGGGCGTTCCAGACCTGTGCCAAGGTCTTGCCTTGAGCCTGTGCGGCGGCCAGCGGCGCGATGACCGGCAGCAGGCAATCACGGGTCATAAGGGGCGCCAGCGGTCCGGCTGGGGCTGTGGCGGTAAAGCCCAGAAGGAAGCCGCCATTGGCCTCGTACCCCACGACTTCGGCGTCGTGATCGTCGTCCATCGCGTCTTCCATCGCGGCGATGACGAAGGGGGAGCCGATCCGGGTGCGCTCGATCTGTGCAAAGCCGAAGGACGGGTCCGCGACCATGGAGTTCGAGGACACCGGCGTGACCACGATCCGGGCCTTCAGCGCCTGTGCGGTCAGCGTGCCCAGTACGTCGCCGGGCACCACGCGGCCCGCATCATCCACCACCATCGGACGGTCCGCGTCACCATCGGTGGAGACCAGCACATCCAGCCCGTGCTCCGTGAACCAGCCTGCAAACAGCGCTTGCGTCTCCGGGTCCAGTGCTTCTGTATCCACCGGGATGAAAGTGTCGGAGCGGGCAATGGGCACGGCCGTCGCGCCGAGGGCGGTGAAGACCTCGACCATCAGGTCACGTGCCACAGAGCTGTGCTGGTAGACGCCGACGGTCAGCCCGGTGAGCACATCGCCATAGGCGTCGACGTAGCGGGCAACATAGGCTGTGCTGGCGTCCTGCGTGCGCGAGGCGCCTTTCGCGGGAACCCTTGTCACGGTGCCGATGGCCGCGACGATGGCGGCTTCGTCTTCCTTGGATATTTCGCCGGTTGGCACGTAGAACTTCAATCCGTTGCGGTCAGCGGGAATATGCGAACCGGTGACCATGACCGCGCTCCCGCGCGCATTGATCGACGCCAGCGCAAGGGCAGGGGTCGGCAGCGCGCCGCAGTCCACGGCCTCCAGCCCCGCAGCCATCGCGGCGTCGATCACCCAACCTGCGATCTGCGGCGAGGAGGGGCGCAGATCGCGCCCCACATAGACCGTGCCGCCATGCGGGCAGGCGGCGATGAAGGCGGTGACGTAGTCGCGAACCAGATCTTCGGTCAGCTCTGTCACCAGGCCGCGCAGGCCGCTGGTTCCAAATTTGGGTGCCATGCCGTTGATCTCCTTGGGGGTGCCGATTTCCAGATTTATTCCACGGTTACGGATTTTGCGAGGTTTCTGGGTTGGTCGACGTCTGTGCCTTTTGCGACGGCGGTGTGGTAGGCGAGCAGTTGCGCGGGCAGG
>NZ_JACIEJ010000032.1:1661-3347 GCF_014196795.1 Sagittula marina | reverse complement strand
ACGCTCCCCCGTTTCGATTGTATCGGTAAGCACCACATCGGTTCTTCCCCGTCCAATCGGACACGCTGCATCCGCAAGGATGGCAGCACATAATTCACATCGTATAGAGAGAAATCAATCAACATTGCTTGGTTGCCATAAGTGTTTGGCAATCTCAGTTGGTTCGCCCCTGATCGGGGATCACCGCAAGGTGTGACTGGATCGGGACCACGGCGAAGGTTTTAATTCGGTCTAGCCGGCTGAATTGGAATATCCCATCTGAAATGAGCAATAGTTGTCCAAGTCAAGTACACTAACCAAGTCACTTTAACCGAGTGACAAGTCTCGGTGATCAAACACCGGGGCGGGAAAATGTATGCTTTGTCCAGTAGGAGAGCGGGCCGTTTGCCGACGGTGCGCTCAACGCGAGGCCCTGTGAACCAGCGGGGACCAAACCTTGCTCTTACTGGATCAAATCAAGCGCGAGAAGGGCGTTTGGTGGATGCCTTGGCAGCAAGAGGCGATGAAGGACGTGATACTCTGCGATAAGTCATGGGGAGCTGAGAATAAGCTTTGATCCATGAATTTCCGAATGGGGCAACCCACCTGATATTCAGTTATTATCAGCCGCAAGGTTTTTGATAATTGGGTAAACCAGGTACTTCTTACCTGAATACATAGGGTTTGAAGAGCAAACCCGGGGAACTGAAACATCTAAGTACCCGGAGGAAAGGAAATCAATTGATACTCCCCTAGTAGCGGCGAGCGAACGGGGACTAGCCGAGCCTTGAGAGTGACTAGAACATGCTGGAAAGCATGGCCATAGCGGGTGACAGCCCCGTATAGGAAGCTCGATGGGACGTATTAAGTAGGGCGGAACACGTGAAATTCTGTCTGAAGATCGGAGGACCACCTTCGAAGGCTAAGTACTCCTTGCTGACCGATAGCGAACCAGTACCGTGAGGGAAAGGTGAAAAGCACCCCGACGAGGGGAGTGAAACAGTACCTGAAACCGAACGCCTACAATCAGTCGGAGGATCTTTACGATCTGACGGCGTACCTTTTGTATAATGGGTCATCGACTTGGTCTATCTAGCAAGCTTAAGCCGTTAGGTGTAGGCGCAGCGAAAGCGAGTCTTAATAGGGCGATGAGTTAGATGGATCAGACCCGAAACCGAGTGATCTAGGCATGACCAGGATGAAGGTAAGGTAACACTTACTGGAGGTCCGAACCCACACCTGTTGAAAAAGGTCGGGATGAGTTGTGCCTAGGGGTGAAAGGCCAATCAAACTCGGAGATAGCTGGTTCTCCGCGAAATCTATTTAGGTAGAGCGTCATCCGAATACCCCGGGGGGTAGAGCACTGGATGGGTAATGGGGCCCCACAGGCTTACTGATCCTAACCAAACTCCGAATACCCGGGAGTAATAGATGGCAGACACACGGCGGATGCTAACGTCCGTCGTGAAGAGGGAAACAACCCTGACCTCCAGCTAAGGCCCCTAATTCATGGCTAAGTGGGAAAGCAGGTGGGACGACCAAAACAACCAGGAGGTTGGCTTAGAAGCAGCCATCCTTTAAAGATAGCGTAACAGCTCACTGGTCTAATCAAGTTGTCCTGCGGCGAAGATGTAACGGGGCTCAAGCCATGAGCCGAAGCTGAGGATGCACATAGTGCATGGTAGCGGAGCGTAGTGTGACATAGTT
>NZ_JACIEJ010000032.1:0-1564 GCF_014196795.1 Sagittula marina | reverse complement strand
GATCCGGTGGAGAGATCACTAGCGAGAATGATGACATGAGTAGCGACAAAGGGAGTGAGAGACTCCCTCGCCGAAAGTCCAAGGGTTCCTGCTTAAAGCTAATCTGAGCAGGGTAAGCCGGCCCCTAAGGCGAGGCCGAAAGGCGTAGTCGATGGGAACCAGGTTAATATTCCTGGGCCAGAAGGATGTGACGGATCGTGGCGACGCGTGTTCCTTATCGGATTGGAGCACGTTCAAGACGGTTCCTGGAAATAGCCCTTCATGAGACCGTACCCTAAACCGACACAGGTGGACTGGTAGAGTATACCAAGGCGCTTGAGAGAACGATGTTGAAGGAACTCGGCAAAATACCTCCGTAAGTTCGCGAGAAGGAGGCCCGGTACATGAGTGCCGGGGGCACAAACCAGGGGGTGGCGACTGTTTATTAAAAACACAGGGCTCTGCGAAGTCGCAAGACGACGTATAGGGTCTGACGCCTGCCCGGTGCCTGAAGGTTAAAAGGAGGGGTGAGAGCTCTGAATTGAAGCCCAGGTAAACGGCGGCCGTAACTATAACGGTCCTAAGGTAGCGAAATTCCTTGTCGGGTAAGTTCCGACCTGCACGAATGGCGTAACGACTTCCCCGCTGTCTCCAACATCGACTCAGCGAAATTGAATTGCCTGTCAAGATGCAGGCTTCCCGCGGTTAGACGGAAAGACCCCGTGCACCTTCACTACAGCTTCGCACTGGCTTCAGACACAACATGTGCAGGATAGGTGGTAGGCTTCGAAGCAGGGACGCCAGTCTCTGTCGAGCCTCCCTTGAGATACCACCCTTGTTCTGTTTGAAGTCTAACCGCGGTCCGTTATCCGGATCCGGGACCCTGCGTGGTGGGTAGTTTGACTGGGGCGGTCGCCTCCTAAAGCGTAACGGAGGCGCGCGAAGGTTGGCTCAGAGCGGTCGGAAATCGCTCGTTGAGTGCAATGGCAAAAGCCAGCCTGACTGCAAGACTGACAAGTCGAGCAGAGACGAAAGTCGGCCATAGTGATCCGGTGGTCCCAAGTGGGAGGGCCATCGCTCAACGGATAAAAGGTACGCCGGGGATAACAGGCTGATACTGCCCAAGAGTCCATATCGACGGCAGTGTTTGGCACCTCGATGTCGGCTCATCTCATCCTGGGGCTGGAGCAGGTCCCAAGGGTATGGCTGTTCGCCATTTAAAGAGGTACGTGAGCTGGGTTTAGAACGTCGTGAGACAGTTCGGTCCCTATCTGCCGTGGGTGTAGGATACTTGAGAGGAGTTGCCCCTAGTACGAGAGGACCGGGGTGAACGAACCACTGGTGGACCAGTTGTCGTGCCAACGGCAGTGCTGGGTAGCTATGTTCGGACAGGATAACCGCTGAAGGCATCTAAGCGGGAAGCCCCCCTCAAAACAAGGTATCCCTGAGGACCGTGGAAGACCACCACGTCGATAGGCCGGAGATGTAAGTGCAGCAATGCATTCAGTTGACCGGTACTAATGGTCCGATAGGCTTGATTTGATCCAGTAACAGCAAGGTTCGTCACCAAGACAAACCAACCTGT
>NZ_JACIEJ010000031.1 GCF_014196795.1 Sagittula marina | reverse complement strand
TCCATGGACAGGCGTGACGTTCTGCCGGTCATCCCGATGCGGAAATCACGCAAGATGCGCGTCGGGGTCAACCGCTCCCTCTACCGGCTACGCAATCTGGTTGAACGGTGCTTCAACAAGCTGAAGAACGCCCGCCGCGTCGCCACGCGCTACGACAAAACTGCGGAGAGCTTCCTGGGCTTCATCGACATCACGTCGATACGCCTTTGGGTGCGCCATTTGTCAACATGACCTAGCTTCCTCGACATCGAAGTGCTTTCTCGCATGTCACAACATTGAAGAGCTACCAACGAGACACTCACGACTTATCCGCCGGGCATTGCGCTAAAGTCTAGGCATTTCCCATCAGAGCGTCGGCTCCTCTTCGACCGCCCTTCGCTTTAAGACGTCTTCGATTGTCATGTCGGGCTCCAGCCCCAGCTCCACACGCGCCTGCTGGATGATCTCGACCTCCTGGACCACGGCCAGTTCGCGTGGAGCGAACAGCGCCTCCAGGATCTGGCAGATGAGCTCGATGATCAACTCGAGCAGCGACTTAGCCGGAGCCAAATTGTCTTCGACAACTTTGGGCAAGGGTGTGGGCTTCCGGCCGTCCTGCACCCAGACGAGCTGCCGCGGCTCGTCTGGGCGAAGCGGTTCCCAGCGGCTCTGACGGCGCTCGAACAACCGCAAGCCCAACGCCAGCGCCTCTTGGTACCGCGCTTTCACCGCATCGACCCGAGCGCCTTCAGCCTGCACCTGCGCGCACAGCACCGTGACCTGTGTCCTCTCCGCCTCTGCCTGACTGGAGAGCTCGACAACCTCCTGCTTCATCTCGCGCACACGCGTTCGGAGGCTGTCGAACTCTGCCTTCTTCTCCGCGATTGCCGCCAGCGCCTTGGTGTTCACATCCTCTTGCGCTTCCACCAGCGCGTCGATCTGCGCCTGCTTGGCCGAGACTTCACTCTGCTTTTCCACCAACGCGCCCTGCAACTCGGCCATTTGACGCTCTGCGACTCTCTCGGCCTTCTGCATCGCGACATTCCGACGGCGCGCGTCCTTAATTGCGCGCTTGCGACATTTGCGAATTGTCTTCTCGGCATCCGGGCGAGCGCCCACCGTCACCGCTTCGGCAGCCGCACTTGCCTCTGCAATTATCCGGTTTGCCGTGGCCTTCCCCTTGACGATCTGCTCTGAGCGCCACGCCGAAGGCGTCACGTGGCGGCGTGGCGGCGGAACGACCTCCTGTTTGCGCCGTGCCTCCCTGCGCGCTTCGGCCCGCCGCTCACCGCGGCAGATTCCGAGATCGGTGAAGGCCATCCCCGCAAGATCCTGTGCATGCTCGTAGTTCGCGAGCAGCGGGTTGGCTGATGGCTGCAGCACAATCTGGCGCCCGCGGTTGGCACTGTGCTTCTCGTGCCAGACCGCGACGACGAAATGAAGATGGTAGGCCTCCTCGTCTTCGTGCGCGACAACATACAGCAGCTGGTCACCAAGGAAGTGCTCTTTCAGAAACTCGAGCGCACGCTGTTTGAAGGCCTCGACCTTTTTCGCCTCCCACTCCAGTCGACCGACACCACCGAAGAAGGATTTGTGAACTGTCAGGATGCCTTCGCGCATGGGTCCCTCCTTGCTCGGCCTCCAGGGATCGGAAGACCCCTCCAGAAGAATTTCCTTCGCTGCCTTGATCCGGTGTTTCGCAAGCTGTGCGCGGATCTCTTCGCGGTGGTTGGCATGGCGAACAAGGTGGATGCGCTGCTTCACCTTTGCATGCCAATCTGGGCGTCCACGCAGAACGCGATTTTCCCAAGTGGCCTCGAGATCGACATGCGAGAGATCGCCGCCGCTCCTGCCGTCATGCAAGACGAACCTGTGCATCAGGTCAGGCGCCATTCCCTTGAAGCGCAGCACGATGGGGTAAGCCGCGG
The DNA here is from genome assembly GCF_014196795.1 of Sagittula marina. Lineage (GTDB taxonomy): Bacteria > Pseudomonadota > Alphaproteobacteria > Rhodobacterales > Rhodobacteraceae > Sagittula > Sagittula marina. The sequence continues at coordinate 7,500 of NZ_JACIEJ010000031.1, read as the reverse complement.
TGACCTGCTCTCCGGGGGACGGAACGGGCTTGGCAATCTCTGTATTTGCGGGCATTCTGAACCTCGATGATCTCTTGACCTCTCGAATCTCCAGGATCCCGGCGAAAATTCCGACACAAACTTATGCGGATTTTCAACGAACTTACTCACTAGGTATATTGCAGCCCCGGGGTGCCCCCGTATCTTCAACATACCCGTTCGCGAGGGGGATACCCCCTTCGATCCCGTCCTCGTCCGCCTGTCTCCGGCTTCGCCCTCCCCATGCTTCCTGCGGCCAGCAGCCTGCTGGACCCGCCCTGACCGGGCTAGGATGTCATTTAGTTTTTCGGTTTTCCTAGGACGGTGTTAATCAGGCTGCCAATCACGCGTTTACTGCGAGCCGCTGGCGAACTGCTTCTGCAAACGTCACAGGTCGCTCTGACCATTCCCCTCGCCCATGTATCCGTTCTTCCGAAGATGCTCGGTGAGCAATTTCTCAATCAATGACGTTAGGGATCTCTGATCTGCTGCAGCCGCACGATCCGCAGCCTCTTTAAGGCTAGGCGAGATACGGAGGTTAATCTGAGAGGTCTTTTTCTCTCTCATTTTGTATATACATCCTCTTTACTTTCCAGATTCAAGTGTATATACATTACCTACACAATGCAAACGGCCCCCGCTGATGCTGGAACATCCACGAGGGCCTAACCATACCGATCTCGGCAAGGAGACCCACATGGCTAACACCATCGCTATCACGCGGCCCAGCGTGACGGAAGCATCGCGCGACGTGTTTTCGCACAGCATCATCTCGCGCAAGTTCACGCAGTTGAACATCGCGCTCGCCGCGTACATCGAGTTCGAACGCGATCTTGAGCATGCGGATTGTTTTGACCCCGCGTTCCTGTCCTGGACGACAGACGCCGAGGGCGCCCGGGCCGAGGTACTGAGCCTGTCGGGCCGTATCGCCGCCTTGCCTGTTCAACGCCGCGAAGATCTGCCTCTGAAGCGTTCGGCCATGCTCACGCGTGCGCTGGTCGAGAGCGCTACCGAGGTCGCCTTCACCGACCTGCACCGTCTGCTTGGCACCCATGCAGAGCTCTTCGCCTGCCTGGATGCCGGCGTGACCGCGACCCGAACGCGGCAGATGCTGAGGATCTGCCACGAACAGATCGACGCCATTGCCGAGCTTGGCGAGTTCAATGACCCGGTCGTGGCTTGGGCCGAGCCGAGTTCTGATGCCGAGCCAAGCGCGCTGATCGCGACCTGCGCGATCTGATCTCCCCGCCTTTCAGCTGACCAGCCGGCGCGCTCCACGCCGGGCGGGTCCCCCGTGTCTACTCACAGTTTACGCGTGTCGCCCACCGCGCCCTCACGGGCAGCGGGCTGGCCACGCTCTTTCCGGAGGTCTTCTCATGACCCAGTCTGACCATAACATCTCCCCGGCCGTGCCGCTTGCCGTAACGATTCCGATCCCTGCCCATTGGCAGCAGATGGCGCGCGACAAGGGGTTTCGGCTCACGCGCCGTGGTGCGGATCGGTATCAGATCATGCTCAAGTGCGACCGCTGCGGCAGGGAGCATCGCAGCAAGCGCAACGTGCTGATGGACCACGTCCCGCTTTGCCCGCATTGCGTCAAAGATCGCTGGCGGGAAGACGCCGCCACCGCGGGCCTCGAATGGCTGCGCCGTGACCCCGACCACCACCGGCACGGGTTCTACCGTGCGGGCTGTGGACACACCATCCGCCGGCAGTTCGGACGTGTCCGGCAGATCGCGCGCGGAGAACACGCACTGCGCTGCGAGACCTGCCAGCGGCAGAGGGAAGAGGCCGAAGCCTGCGCCGCAGGCTGGAAGCTGATCGGCCCCGCGGTCGACCGCGGCCCGAACTATCGCCTCTATCGCCACAGCTGTAGCCACGAACAGGAACTCGCACGGGCCAACATGCAATCCGAGCGGATCTCCTGCGGGCGCTGCGGCGTGGGCTGGGCGACCGCTCCGAGCTTTCTCTATTGCATGCGGTTCGGACTTCCGAACGCGCAGCAGATGGTCAAGCTCGGTTACTCAAACAACCCGCGGAGCCGGTTGCATCACCAGCTGATGTGCGGTCCCGAGATCGGCGGGGCCATCCTGCGGACGGTTGCGGTCAGCACCGGTCGCAAAGCCCAAAGCCTCGAGAAGCGCATGCACGGCGCCCTGAAGCGTGCGCATCCCAACGCGATCATCCCGCCTGCCAGGTACCGCGCGCATCTGCGCGTGAAGTCCGAGATCTACGATGCACGGCTCGAGCCCACGATCCTTGCCATGTTGAGCCAGCTCGGCACCGACCCCTCCGTCTGACCCTGCCCCTTCCTTCCCTCACCTTCCCCTTCTCACGGAAAGAACCGGCGTCAGCCGGCCCCCTTCCCCTTGTCATGGAGCACCGCGACATGCCGAAGTCCACTAGCGCCCCTTGGGGCCCCTATGCCCGCACGATCCTGCGCCGCCTCCGCACGGCGGAGGCCGACGACCGCTATGATCTCGACCTCGCAACAGAGGGCGACCAGATCGATCCGGCCGAGAGGCCGACCAACCAGAGCGCGGTTGCGCTCTTCGACGAGCTGGAGCACAGCCAGCGGCACGATTCCCGCGATCTTGAAGCGATGCGCGCGGCAGGCGTCGACGGCTGGACGCTTGACGAGACCGGCGCCGATACGCCCAAACGGTTCATCGAGCCGGGCAAGATCCTGACCGCGCTGCAGCTCGCAGCCACCTTCTGCACGGAGCCCGCATTCCTCGACACCCTCCATCGACGCAAGGTCACGGTGATCGACGGCATCGATCCGCAGCAGCTTGCCGGCACCGCGACCTCGATCGGCAGGCTGCATCTGCCCGAAGGCTGGTCCGCGCACATGCGCGCGCCGCGCGCTGCTCGGAGCGGAATCCTGCAACTGCTGCGTCCCGTCGATCCGTCGAGTCGCATCGTGCCCGAACAAGCCTACACCAAGCTCGAAACCGAAATCTTGGCGGCCATGAGGATGCCGCACCCGGTCATGATCCTGCTGCCCGCGGGTACCCGACTGCCCGCGCGGCTGCGCCGGGTCCTGCCAGCCACGATCCGTTTCGCCTGTCCGGACCGCGAGATCCTGCTCGCGCTTGTCGCCATGACGCACTCCGCCACAAACAAGATCGACCGCGAGCATATCCGCCCGCTTCTGCCGGGCGATGCGGCCTTGGCAGATATCGACAGGCTCAGCCTGTTCACGGCTCTGCGAGAGCCCGATGCCGCAGCAGTGGCGCGGGCGCTCGCAACGTTTCAAGCACCGGACGACACCGGCTCAGGTGACATGACGCTGGAGCAGATCGGCGGCGACAGCCCCGCGCATCAGGCCGCGGCTGCCATCGTCTCCGATCTCGGGGCCTGGCGGCGCGGCGACGCCCGATGGAGCGAGCTCTCTCACTCGATCCTGCTCTCGGGCCCACCGGGAACAGGTAAGAGTGTGCTGGCACGCGGCATTGCCGCCTCCGCTAGCGTAACGATCGTCGAGGCCTCTTTCGGCGGCTGGCAATCCATGGGCCACTTGGGCGACATGCTACGCGCCATGCGCCAGAGTTTCAGCGAGGCGCTGCGCAAGCGGCCAAGCGTGCTGTTCATTGATGAGACCGATGCCGCCGGATCCCGCGGCAGCACGGACCGGCACGCGGTCACATACCGAACCCAGGTCATCAATCAGTTCCTTGCCGAGATCGATCAGCTGCAACGCGCGGAAGGTGTCATCCTGGTGGGAGCCACCAATCATCCTCAGGATCTGGACCCCGCGATCCTGCGGCCGGGGAGGTTCGATCTGCATTGCAGCCTCAACCGCCCGACCAAGGCACAGATCAGGCACATGCTGGCCCGCGCGCTTCCGGATGCCCGAGAGGAACATCTGGATCAGCTGGTGCGCCGTTTCGCGGGCGAGACGCCTGCAGTGATCGATGCGGCCATCCGCGCCACAAGATTGGCGGCGCGGCGCTCAGGTCAACCGTTCGGGCCCGACCTACTGATGGCCTCGCGCCCAGAACCCGCGCCCGCTTTCGACCACCGGATCGCGATCCATGAATCCGGGCATGCAATCGCGGCAACCGTACTCGGCGCAGGACCAGTCCGCCGGATGCAGCTGTCATCGGACGGAGGTTCGACCTCCCGCGCCTCGGCCATTCGTGAGGGAACAGCACCCGAGTTCGAGAACGAGCTGACGATCATTCTCGCGGGACGGGCTGCCGAGCGCCTGTGCCTTGGCGCGATCAGCGCGGGCGCCGGCGGCAGCGTCGAAAGCGATCTTGCACAAGCCTCCGCGCTCCAGTTGCAGTTTGACCGGGAATTCGGACTTGGAATCAATGGCAACGGCTGGTTCGGCCCGGCGAACATGCAGCGCCTGACCGCGGACGAGATCCATCGCCTTCGCGCCAAACTCGACCAGTTCGAACGCCATGCCCGCAAACTTCTTGAACCGCATCGCAATCTGATGGAGCAACTGTCAGCACATCTCGTCGAGCAACGCGAACTTCAGGAGGCCGATCTTCATCCCTGGCTCTCCGGACTGCAGCCGGGGGACCTCACAGAGACAGGCCCGAACGGAGATCCCTCCGATTAGGAGCACGGACATGGGAGTGCGTCCGCCTTGGCGCGCTTCCCTGTTCCAGCAGCAATCACATCGCCCGGAGCCCCGTTTTGCCATAAAGGAATTTGCAAAGTCGCGACGATGGCGCGGGGCGCGCCCGCGCTTTGCACGAACACTATTCGCAAACTTCGCCTCCTACGGCCACCATCGCCAAGTGGCCTGCGCAACGACGGCGACAACGAGGTCCGGTGGCACAAAATCAAATCGCAAACATCGGGCAAAGGTCGCCCCATCCTACATCAAAGCTGCCCGTGCCTGCCGCATTACGGAGAACTCCCTTCAGGTAATATTTTGACCAACCGAACCCGCGCGCTGCCGAGGCGTCTCGTCTCGCCACCGCCCTGCCCCCGCATGTCTCGCCCCTGGGTTTTCCACATAATCCCGACCAAACGCCCCTCGGCACCCTCTCGTGGCAGGCGACCCTGCCCGTGCGCACGCGATATGATGATGACAACAGCCACCGGGACACATCCCGGACAGATCATCACCATTTTGCACCTCCCGCAGCACTTACCGGCGGGGGATCGGGAGAACTCGGCCAGTGGCACGGGAGCGGACAAGACACGCAGACCCAGAGGAGACGCCATCCGCGGCGGCGCCCCTGGAACCTACGTCGTCTCGTCCCGGCGTTTGCGTACCGCCGGAGCCGTTCCATCCCGCGCTGCGCCATCTCGTCCGTTTGCTCGCACAGCAGGCCGTGCGCGACGAGATCGCAGCCTCCGATCCAAAGGAGTAAGCCATGACACCAGATGCACCTGTCCGCGCCGCGATCTACGCGCGGTACTCGAGCGACCTGCAATCTGCCGCATCGATTACGGACCAGGTCCGCGTGTGCCGGTCGCTTTGCGCCGATCGCGGCTGGCGCGTGGTGGAAGTCTTCACCGATGAGGCCATGAGTGGCGCCTCGCACCTGCGGCCTGGCGTCCAGACGATGCAGCAGGCCGCGATGAACGGCCAGTTCGACATCATTGTCGCAGAGGCGCTCGACCGGCTGTCGCGCGATCAGGAGCATATCGCAGCCCTGCACAAGCGCATGAGCTTCCTCGATGTGTCGGTCGTGACCGAGGCCGAGGGCGAGATCAACGAGATGCACATCGGCCTCGGCGGCACGATGTCGGCCCTCTTTCTCAAGCAACTCGCCCAGAAGACACATCGCGGTCTGGAAGGCCGCGTCCGTGACGGGAAGTCGGCGGGCGGCATCAGCTATGGCTATCGCGCGGTGAGAGCACTTCGCACCGACGGCACGGTGACCACTGGGGAACGCGAGATCGTCGAGAACGAGGCCGCCACGGTTCGGCGCATCTTTGAGGGCTATGCCGCCGGATTGTCTGCCCGCGCGCTCGCCGCCTCGCTGACTGCGGAGGGCATCTGCAGCCCTGCGAACGGCAAAAATGCCGGGACCTGGGGTCCATCCACTATCTCTGGCAACTGGAAACGCGGAACCGGGATCCTCAACAACGAGGCCTACATCGGCCTCCTGGTCTGGAACCGGCAGCGGTTCGTCAAGGATCCCGCGACCGGCAAGCGGCAGGCGAGGCTGAACCCGCCAGAGAAGTGGGTGATCCGGGAGGTCGAGCATCTCCGGATCATCGACGACGATCTTTGGCAACGGGTGAAGGAGAGGCAGGGAGCGATCCGCGACGACATGAACCCCGCAGGGGTTCAGTACGGTGGACTTCGCCCCGAGCGGGCACGCCGCCCGACCTACCTGCTCTCAGGATTGATCAAATGCGGATGCTGCGGGCAACCTACACACTCATCAACAAGACCCGGTATGGGTGCTCGGCGGTGCGCAACAAGGGAACCGCCATCTGCACCAACCGAACCACCATCCGCCGCGAAGCAGTCGAAGAGCGGATCCTGGCCGGTCTTGGGGAACGCCTGCTCCACCCTGCCCTCCTCGGCACCTTCGTCGAGGAATACCGCACGGCCTGGAACGCGGCACAAGCCGACACGCAGGCCGCGCGCGCAAAGGCCGAGCGGGAGCTCGCCCAAGTCGAGAAGAAGATCGCCGGCCTCCTCTCAGCCATCGAGGATGGCATGTATCACCCCTCGATGAAGGAGAAGATGGCGGCGCTCGAGGATCGAAAGCGGAGCCTCGCGGCCCAGGTTGCGGAATCGCCAGAGCCGGCCGTCCTGCGGATGCACCCGAGCCTCGGCGATCTCTACCGCCAGAAGATCGGCAATCTGTTCAATGCCCTTTCAGACCCAGCAGTTCGGGTCCAGGCCGCCGAAGCGATGCGGGCCCTGATCTCCGATGTTCGCCGTTTCAGAGTTCGCGCAGCCTCTACATCATGGTGAGGGGTTTCGCCGCAGACAGGTCCCCTTGTCGGGAGACCTCGTCGAAGTACTGAATTTGTGAGATTTTGAACACATCAAAAGCGCCACAAGCTGTTTGTCTTGGGCGCTTTTGATGTATTAGTTGGTTGCGGGAGTAGGATTTGAACCTACGACCTTCAGGTTATGAGCCTGACGAGCTACCGGGCTGCTCCATCCCGCGCCAATGGTCGGACAAGGTATAGAGAGATATCTGTGCTTACTAGGTTTGGCGGTGACCTACTCTCCCACGTCTTGAGACGCAGTACCATTGGCGCGGTGGCACTTAACGGCCAGGTTCGGAATGGGGGCTGGGTGTATTGCTCACGCTATGACCACCAAACCAAGAAAGCTCAGAAGGACGCTGCATGTATTTTATTGCAGCGCCATCAATCAACTTGGGGCCAGTATTTGGCCTTTGTGTTGTCCAGGTCTCGTACACTGATTGTTGTGTATGCTTGTGACCGTACAGGTTGGTTTGTCTTGGTGACGAACCTTGCTGTTACTGGATCAAATCAAGCCTATCGGACCATTAGTACCGGTCAACTGAATGCATTGCTGCA
>NZ_JACIEJ010000030.1 GCF_014196795.1 Sagittula marina | reverse complement strand
CGAGATGAAAGCTCCGCGCGTCGGACGATTGCTCAACCTGCGCCAATCGGCGTAAACAACCCTCGGACTCCGGTCGCGGCTGGATGAAAGTTCAGCGGCAGGTCAGTCCCCACACGAGCCTCGACGGGCTCACCCCGTGGGAGTATCACCAACTGTCAGTAGAGGACCAAAACCTGAACAGAGCGAACTAAATAACGCGGACTCCAAAGGGAGCAGGTCAGGTCGAAATCGATTGATAATACCCAAAAAACTTGGTCCACCCAATTGCGCCAAACCAAACGAACGCCCCGTGAGCGAGTATCAGGCAGGCGGCTAACCTTGAGCATGCATCGCTAATCGAACTTTCAAAAACCGACGGCGGTGAAGCGAGCGCCAATCATTCAACGCAAACGATAAACGTCCTGCCCACGTGAAACTTCAAGTCATCAAGCCAACCCAAATGTGGTTTCGGGAACTAGTTTACGGCGTGTGTAGCGCGCGTTTCGCGACAATTTTCAGTTTTCATACTAAGCGGCTCGGGTTTTTCCAGAAATATTCAAGACACACAACACGCACACCAACCCATTGTCTTTGCTTTATTATATTTGAATCTGGCTAGTTATAAGATTGCGTGCATCGGATCAATTTTGCCTGCGAACATTCCCTGCGGTTTCCTGAAATGTCGGAACCGTTTGTTAAGACAGCATGCGTATTTCTACTTGGCGTCAGACGTGCCACCGATTGGGGGCACACCGTGCCACCAAGGATGCAGTTCGCGATGCCAGACATAAATTTTCACGCTCTAGGACCGACACGCGCCCGCTCTGGAGAAGACCCGCTTGTGTCCTTCCTGCTCAATGCCAGGAAGGCCCCCGTAACCGTTTCTGCCCGCGACGTCAGTCGGCTGGATTCGCATCGGTTACAGCTTCTTCTAGTGGCCCAGAAACAATGGTTGGTCGACGATGTGCCCTTCGAGGTTTCGGACACGTCGCCCAGCTTCCGCGAAGGGCTCGAACGGCTTGGGCTCAATTCCGATCATTTCGACAGGGAGATGCCCCAATGACGACGAAGGTCTTGGCGATCGATGATTCACGCACCATCCGCAACTTGCTAAGAGTCTCTCTTGAAGGTGCCGGATTCGAATTTCACTCCGCATGCGATGGTCAGGAAGGCGTGGAAATTTTCCCCGATGTTGACCCGGATGTGGTCATCACCGACATCAATATGCCGAAGCTGGATGGTTTTGGAGTGATCGACTCGCTGCGCAGCGGTCCAAACCGCACCAACGTACCGATTCTCGTGCTGACGACAGAAAGCTCCGACCAGCTAAAATCCCGCGCCAGAAACTCCGGGGCCACCGGCTGGATCGTGAAACCCTTTGATGATGCATCGCTCGTCTCGGTGCTGCGTCGCCTGACAGGACATATGGGCTGATGAGCGGGAACTCGATTAGAGATACCTTTTTTGAGGAATGCGAAGAGCTCCTCGAAGCATTGGTAGAAGGGCTAGCCTTACTTGAGGAAGCTCCGGACGAAATGGACACGATTAACGCGGTGTTCCGCTCGGTCCACTCAATCAAGGGCGGCGCGGGCGCGTTCGGCCTCGACCGGCTCGTAAACTTTGCCCACGCTTTTGAAACTGTTCTGGACAAAGTGCGCGACAAGGAACTTCACATTGACGAGAAGATGATGTCTCTGGCGCACCGCTCCGGTGACCAGTTGCAAGATCTTGTCTCATCTGCTCGAGACGATAGCCCTCTCAATGAAGAGGCTGAAAGTGGCCTTATCAAAGAGCTCGAAAGCTATCTCGGCGGCAAGTCTGTCGTGGAGGACTTCAGCTTTGACGCGCTAACTCTTGACTTTGACGGACCAGCAGTAGTTGTCGATATCGACGAAGGCGCAGGTGGCGCACGGAGCTTCAATATAAAGTTCAAGCCAACTCGGGCGCTATATGAAAATGGTCACGAACCGCTTTTGATTTTCGATGCCTTGGCGGAACTAGGTGATCTAAGCGTTACCGCAGACCTGAGTGGCCTGCCCGATTTCGACTCTTTCGATCCCAACGATGCTGTTATCGCGTGGGAACTGACTTTGCTCACCACTGAGACGGAGACGACACTTCACGAGGTGTTTGAATTTGTCGAAGGTCTGTGTGAACTTGATGTCAATGTCGAAGACGCACCACAAGGCATTTCGCCTCAAGCTTCCGCGGTCACGGCACCGACGGTCGAGGTCGATATCCCGTTCGACGACGTCCCTGCGACGGAAAACCCGGGCACCCCTGCACAAGTGAGCCCAGCAGACGCAGGAGGCGGAAAGGCCTCCTCTGCGAACAGCAAGGAATCGCGCGGCCCAAAGCCGACACTGCGTGTGGATTTGGACCGAGTAGACAGACTGATCAACACAGTCGGTGAATTGATCATCAACCAAGCCATGATCTCACAACGCATAGAAGAACTTGATTTACCAACCGTGGCGCATCTGACGAACGAACTGGAAGCCTACAAGCTACTTGCCCGAGACATCCAAGAAGGGGTTATGGCGATTCGCGCACAACCCGTAAAACCGTTGTTTCAGCGTATGTCACGGATTGTGCGGGAAGCATCAGACGCCACCGGAAAAAAGGCTAAGCTCGTCACAGTCGGTGATTCCACCGAGGTGGATAAAACTGTCATCGAACGCCTTGCTGACCCTTTGACCCATATGATCCGAAACGCCGTGGATCACGGGCTGGAAAAACCAGAGGTTCGAGAAACAGAGGGGAAGGATTCGACCGGAACCATTCGGCTATCTGCAGCGCACCGTTCTGGCAGTGTGTTCATCGAAATTTCCGACGATGGCGCCGGTTTAAATCGAGAAAAAATTCTCGAGAAAGCGGTCGAAAAACACCTTGTACCAAAGGACGCAGAGTTATCCGACCCGGAGATCGACAATCTTTTGTTTCTGCCAGGTTTCTCAACCGCGGGGCAGGTATCAAACCTTTCCGGACGCGGTGTCGGTATGGATGTCGTCAAAAATGCTGTTCAAGCGTTGGGCGGTCGCGTGTCGATTACTTCGATGCAGGGCAAAGGTACGACGTTCACGATTGTTTTGCCACTCACGCTCGCCGTGATGGATGGGTTTGTTATTTCCGTAGCGGACCAAACGATGGTCATTCCTATTTCTTCGATACTAGAAACGATCAGGCCCAATGTTCGCGACATTCATATGGTCGGCACGGACAGCCATGTCGTATCGGTCCGCGGATCTTACGTACCCATTGTCGACGTCGCAGGAAGCCTTGGATTGCACAGCGGCGACAACTCTGGTGGGACGGGTATCCTCTTGTTGGTCAGCACTGAACTACAAGGTCTGACGGCGTTGCGGGTCACCGCCATCCACGATCAGCGGCAAGTAGTTATCAAGAGCTTGGAAAGCAATTACGCAGCAATACCTGGCGTATCAGCAGCGACCATTCTAGGCGACGGTAAAATCGCGCTGATTCTCGACCCGGAAGAAATCATCAACCTCGGCCACTCTGCCGGGCCTGATCTCTTTTCACAGCCCCCAAAGACGGAGCTTAGTCATGTCTGAAACAGCTGAAGTGCGCGCCGACACGCAATTCGAATTCATCACATTTTCTGCCGGAGGTCAGAACTATTGCCTAGAGATCACCCAAATTCGTGAAATCCGCCGATGGACTCCAGTCACGGCGTTGCCGCATACGCCCGCCGATGTGTTAGGCGTGATGAACTTGCGCGGAGCAGTCATACCAATATTTGATTTGGCAGCGCGTTTCGGGCTCGGTGCCACACCAGCGAATGAACGAAACGTTGTGATCGTTGCCGCTATGGACGGCACAACCATTGGCCTATTAGTCGAGTCCGTTTCCGAGATTCTTTCTGTCGAAAAAAGTGCTATACAAGAAACGCCCGACATTAAGTCGGAAGCCACACGGCATAGTATATTGGGCATGATTTCGGTAGATGATACGATGGTCCGGGTCGTGAACCTAGAAGCGGTTCTTGATGCCGGGAAGGGTGTATCTCTATGACCCAAACCGTCGGAGGACATGGTCGGGATATCCCATTCAGCGATTCCGATTTTCGGGCAATTTCCGACCTAGCCCAAGCGGAATTTGGACTCAATCTTGCGGAAAGCAAAAAGCCACTCGTCTATTCCCGGCTGTCAAAACGTCTTAAAGCGCGAGAGTTGGACAGCTTTCCAGACTACCTTGCACTGCTCAAACGAAGTGAGGAAAATAATGAAAGGCTGGAATTGATCTCAGCGCTGACGACAAATGTGACGAGCTTTTTTCGCGAAAACCACCACTTCGAAATGCTTAGAGATCACGGTTTCCCAAGTATGTTCGACCGGCTCAAAGAGAGTGGTCGCGGACGAATTTGGTCCGCGGGATGTTCCTCGGGCCAGGAACCTTATTCTATTGCAATGACCCTACTCAACAAGATGCCCGATGCCGCACGCAGAAACGTAAAGATACTTGCCACTGACATCGACCCAAAGATCATCGCGCGCGCACGTCAAGGCATTTATCCCAAGGAGGAGGCAACAGGCATTTCAGAGCTATTCCAGAAAAACTTTACACACAAGACCGAGCATAACGAACTCGGCATGTCCGATAATTTACGTGAGATAATCACTTTTGCTGAATTGAATCTTATGAGCGACTGGCCTTTCAACGGTCCGTTCGATGCGATTTTCTGCCGCAATGTTGCGATTTATTTCAATCAAGAGACGCAGCAGCGCCTCTGGTCACGCTTTTGCGAAATGCTCGTACCCGGCGGCTTTCTTTTCATTGGTCATTCCGAACGGGTCACGGGGGCCGCCACTAGGGAACTTACCGGCGTCGGCATTACCAGCTACAGAAAAACCGGCTCAGGTAGCCGGCTTGCGTCATAAAAGGAGGCTCAAATGGGCTTGAAGGAATCGCTTCGGATCTTGGTTGTCGATGATATGGCGACCAGTCGTGGTCTTATCACTCAGGCACTGGATGATATTGGCATCAAAAATTATGTGACCGAAAATGATGGTCGGCGTGCGTTTGAAAAACTAAGCAAAAGCCCAGTTCACCTAGTGCTTTCGGACTACAATATGCCTGGCCTAGACGGGTTGGGCCTATTGAAAGCTGTGCGAACCAACGGTCCTACTCAAAAGATTGGCTTCATCCTTGTGACCGGGCGACCTACACCCGAAATCGTCAACGAAGCTAAGAAACTTGGGTTGAACAATATGATCAAAAAACCGTTCACCTCGGATTCGATGAAAGCTTGTATTGAAAGCGTGGTAGGGCGCCTTTGATGAAAAGCGCCGAGACACATTTGCCACTAAAAGTGGCCACGGAACGTGTCGCTGGTGAACTAGAAGGCCTGTACGAACGTCTTGAGAGGCTTGAATACGGACTTGATATGGTCTTCGTACACACCTCCGACGCGCTGGATGGGCAAACCATCAGTATGCTGCAGGAGTTGGATATGCTTCGTCAATCGCTCGGGGCGCTGTCGGACTTTCTTATACACGTCGCGCATGAGACTACTGCAGACGGCTTGGTCGACCCCGGACCGGCCCTTAAAGCCGTCCCGTTGCGTGACATGGCGGTCCGGCTTGCAGGAAAGACAAAGGAAAGCCCGGTCTCGGGCCACGCTGAATTGTTCTGATGTGCCATGGCTACTGACGCGCGCTCAGCGGCAATAGTCATGGGCAAGCAGTCGCTCCGAAAAAGGGGATGAAATGACACGCCGAAGTATCGTCGTCGCCTTGCCCGACGCAGCACAACGCAGACGAATGACGCGTATGGTAAGCGCGCACCCTATGTTTCAAGTTATTGCTCAAACATACGATTTGATGAGCACTTACTCGGAGGTAGAAGAAAAACGCCCACGTGTTGTGCTTATAGCTGCTAGGTTGGCTGCTTTGCCAGAGTTCGAAGTCATGCGTGCCTTGTTCTCCACCTTGGACGTGCGCTGGTTGGTCATCAACTCGCCTGAAGGGCCTAAATCCCAGTTTGCTTCCAATGGTACAACTCGCGCGTCATCGGATCTTTTCTCGATATCCGATGACGTGCCTGAGGAGATAATTTTGCGTCAGTTGCTCAGCCTGACCCGTATGGAGGTTACTCGCCAGCCCGCTGCTAAACCGCGTGACCCGTCTAAGCGACAGTTCTTGCAGGACACGCTGACCGAAAACGTCGCGAACGGGATAAGAACGCGGCCACGAGCTCGCGCTGATAGTGCACCTGCGCACAATCCAACTTCGAACACGGATGTTATTCAAACGATCTTGATAGGTGCGAGTACAGGTGGCGTCGATGCTTTGTTGTGCATACTGTCATGTTTTCCGGCTGATTGTCCGCCAACGCTCATAGTGCAACACACCGGTGCTGGATTCGGCGAAAGCCTCGCTGGCCTGCTAGACCGTCAATGTCGAGCAAAGGTCGAGCTTGCTGAAAACAGTATGCTCATGCGTCAGGGCGTCGTGACCGTAGGCGCTGGAACGCGCCGACACCTTGTCATGGAAGATTGCAAGCGTCGGATCTGCGGTCTTTCCGAAGGTTCACCGATGTCCGGCCACATCCCATCTGTCGATATGTTGTTCCACTCTGCCGTTCCTATGGCGCAAAATGTAAGCGCAGCTCTGCTGACCGGCATGGGTAGAGACGGTGCGGAAGGTTTGAAGGCGCTACGCAACGCGGGCGCGCGTACGATCGCCCAGAATGAAGCTACCAGCGTTGTTTATGGAATGCCCCGTGCCGCAGTCGCAAGCGGAGCGGCAATGAAAGTTCTGCCCATCGAGGAAATCGGCCCAGCGCTTTTAAAATCCGCCAATGTCGCGCCCCTCACAGGAAAGGATCTCCACAGATGAATGCGGGAACAGAACGTTTGGTCAACGTCATCCAGGGCGACTACTCAATCTCCGACGATGAATCTGAAATTCTTACGACCGTTCTGGGGTCTTGCATCGCTGTGTGCATGTTTGATCCGATACGCGGCATCGGCGGCATGAACCATTTTCTTTTGCCCAGCCGTGAGGGCGCGGAAGGCGCGAATGTTCGGTACGGTGCTTACGCCATGGAATTGCTGATCAACGGAATGTTGAAACAGGGGGCCGAACGCTCTCGCATTCAGGCCAAAATTTTCGGCGGTGCCAGCATGATGGGTAACCTCCGAGACATCGGATCGTCCAATGCTAAATTCGCCAAGGGCTTTCTTGCAGACGAAGAAATCCCATGTATCGCCGAGAGTACCGGAGGGACCTCGGCGAGGCGTATTCGTTTTTGGCCCACCACGGGACGTGTACGGCAATTGCTGGTGACTGGCGATGTGGAGCAATTGCCAGTGGAGAAACCCAAACTGCCAGAGCGTCCTGCCAAAACCGACGACATCGTTCTGTTCTGACTATCACGCAATCTAGCGTGCAAATGTCGCCTTGCGCTACCTTACTGGAGAGAGCAACACGAGGATAGGACGGCAGTGCAAGATAGGCTCCGTCAAGACAAATTTGGCGACGGGGTGCAATAGATGCAGGCAACGGACTTGCCGTTTACTCGGGATCTGGTTTTGATCGGCGGCGGTCATACCCACGCGTTGGTGCTGAAACGCTGGGGCATGTCCCCCCTGCCCGGCACACGCGTCACCATTGTCAATCCGGAAGCCACAGCCCCCTATTCGGGCATGTTACCGGGCCATTTGGCCGGACACTACAAGCGAGAAGCGCTGGACATTGACCTCGTAAAGCTGGCGCGCTTCGCCGGGGCGCGGATTATCACTGATCGCGCTGTAGCTCTCGATCCGCTCGCACATCGTATCTCACTCGCTTCAGGAACACAGATTGGTTTTGACACCGCATCCATTGACGTTGGGGTTACGTCTTGGATGCCTGACGTAATTGGGTTCGCCGATCACGCAGTGCCTGCGAAACCGTTGGGTCCATTTGCCTCACGGTGGCGCGCGTTCTTGGACCAAGACGGACCGTCGGATGTGGCGATCATCGGGGGCGGCGTTGCGGGAGTCGAGATTGCCATGGCATGTGCCCACGCTCTGCGACAGCGCGATCGCCCAGCAAAAGTACATCTGGTCGAACACTCAGTAGCCTTAAGCACACTGCCCGACAGGTCTGTCCGGCGTCTACGCAAGGCAATGCGAGACCAAGGCGTAACGTTGCATGAAAACACCAAAATTCAGCGCGTGACTGAGGAGGGTTTGGAGACGGATAGCGGTATGATCCCTGCGCGCTTTGTCTGTGGTGCAGCCGGGGCCCGGCCGCACCCTTGGCTCAACGACACAGGATTATCGTTGAAGAACGGGTTTATCGAGATCGCTCAGACGCTTGAGAGTTCTGAAAAGGACGTGTTCGCCACCGGCGACTGCGCCCATATGGTGGCCAGTCCCCGACCGAAAGCCGGCGTATATGCAGTACGGCAAGCGCCGATCCTTTTCGACAACCTGCGCGCCAGCCTGTCTGGCCAACGACCCTCCCGGCAATACCACCCGCAAGCGGACTATCTCAAAATCATTTCCTTGGGGAAAAAGGCGGCGCTGGGTGACCGCTATGGCATAACGTGTTCAGGACCTTGGGTCTGGCGGTTGAAAAACCGAATAGACCAGACGTTCATGAACAAGTTTCGCGATTTGCCCGCTTTGTCCGCACCCGAAATCCCGCGCGACCATGCGGCCGGATTGGACGACTTGCTAAAGGGCAAGCCGCTCTGCGGAGGATGCGGAGCGAAAGTGGGACAACCTGCTCTGCGCGCAGCACTGGCTGGACCTTACGGCACGGACGCGCTTCCCGGCGACGACGCTGCCGTGGTCGAGATCGGCAATACGCAGACCGTTTTAAGTACTGACCACCTTCGTGAGATGGTACGCGATCCTATCGCAATGACAAAAATTGCAGCACACCATGCACTTGGCGACATCTGGGCGATGGGCGCCACACCGCACGCGGCCACTGCCAACCTTGTTATTCGGCAGGCTTCCAGCCGTATCGCCACACGAGTGTTGGAGGAGATCATGACAGCAGCGCGAGACGTCATGCGCGACGCAGGCGCTGAGATCGTCGGCGGTCACAGCTCTCAGGGTGCTGAAATGACCATTGGGTTTACGCTGCTTGGCAGGTGCGAACGCAAGCCGATCACGCTGGCCGGGGCACGGTCCGGCGACCGGATTTTACTGACCAAACCCATCGGTTCTGGTCTTATTATGGCCGCGGAGATGCAGGGCCTCGCTCAGGGCGACTGGGTGGCACAAGCGCTGTCCCGAATGACCCAATCGCAGCGTGCAGCGTCAAATATTTTGCGCCACGCCCATGCCATGACGGACGTAACCGGCTTCGGCTTGTTGGGGCACTTGCACAACATTTGCATCAATTCGCAGGTGAATGCGCGTCTCGTGCTTCACGCGGTGCCGCTGATGACGGGGGCATTGGATCTGGCCGAGACCGGGTTGCGCGCCTCATTGCACGACACCAATCGCATGATCATGCCAGAGCTTCCGAAGGACGCGCTCCACGATTTGCTGTTCGACCCACAAACCGCAGGCGGCCTTCTGGCGACAGTTTCAGCTGACGACGCCCCCGAAGTTTTGGAAAGTTTGATCGACGCCGGCTATGAGGCCGCCGATATCGGCGAAATCACTAGCGCCGCGACGCAACAGCGGCTTCAGATTTCCGTCGTTTGATGATGCTCAAGCTGGGCTGCGATCCGATCTGCGAGCGCGTCCAGCGCCGGAGGGTCGAGCGTCTCCGTGGTAAAGCTTTGTAAAACTTTCGGATCAACAGCTTTCATCGCCTTGCGATACGCAGGGTCGTAATGATCCTCCGCCAGTGACGCACACAGCTCGACAAGCTGACCATCGCGGGACAGCCGACACCATGTATCGACGAGTTCATGCCCCCGGTGAAAACGCAGTGGGCTTAACTTTTCAGCCAGCGCTTCCGGATCGGCGAGGATGTCGGCATAGGCTTCCGCAAGATAATGCGCGCGCGCCTGTGTCGGGGCGAACACTTCGATCCAGGGCGAGGCCTTCATCACCTCCCAAAGACTGGGGGGCAGAACAATATCACCAATCTTGGAGCTTTCCGCCTCGACAACCACTGGCCTGGTTGGGTCCAGGGCCAGTAAGGCCTGCGCCAATGCGGTTTCAAATCCTTTTTGCCTTGGCTGACCACCGGGCAACCCGCCAAGAAGCGAACCACGATGATGCGCCAGCCCTTCGAGATCAAGCACTTGCACCTCGCGCGCCTGAAGAAGTGGCAGCAACGCGGTCTTCGCTGTGCCGGTATATCCGCCAAGCTGGATCATGCGAAACGGCAGCGGATTGTCATATAAATACTGCACCACCAGTCGCCGAAACGTCCGGTACCCACCCTCCACCAATTCCGAACGCCAGCCGATCTCCTTAAGCATCCACGCAAAAGTGCCCGAGCGCTGCCCTCCACGCCAACAATAGATCAAGGGCCGCCATGATCCGTCGTGAATTGCCAACGGACCGGCCACATGCCGCGCGGCATTCTGGAACACCAATGCCGCGCCGAGCTTGCGTGCTTTGAACGGGCTTTCCTGCTTATAGATTGTTCCGACGCGGGCGCGTTCCTCGTTGTCGAGCACAGGCAGATTGATAGCGCCAGGAATGTGATCCTCGGCGAATTCGGCAGGGCTACGCACGTCAATCACGGTATCGAAGCCGTGGTTCAGTAAGTCTTGCAGGGTTTTCGAAGCGCGTGTCATGGCCGTCGGCTTAGCCTAATCCCGTTCTTCTGGGAAGCATGAGAACGCAATGAAAGAATCTGAAATTTTGCTCTTGCGCACAGATTGGCGAGGGGCTATTCCGCCCTCACCCAAGGGGCAACGCCCCACAGCCCGTGCCCGGGTAGCTCAGGGGTAGAGCAGTGGATTGAAAATCCTCGTGTCGGTGGTTCGATTCCGCCCCCGGGCACCATTTAAATACATGAAAAGTAAATGGATTTTAGTCATCTGATAAGCTCCTCTCGTCAGGGTTTGACGCTTTTTTCTTTGGGTTTGACACTTTTGCCTTCTTGGCACGTCGTTCGTATTCCTCCTCCCAGACCTGCATCGTCTTCCGGTTCTTACGGGCCAGCGCGGCATTCTTGGAATAATGCAACCCCATGACCTTCGAGTCCTGAGCCAGCAGATCGGAGATTTCACGTTCGTCCTGCCCTGCCTCCCTAGGGCGTGTTGACAAAAGGGATTCACAGGACGCGCTGATCGTGATTTAAGCTGGTATCTGCGATGGAGACCCTCTTGGCACGAGACTTGATGTCGGAGGAGGAATGGGCGTTCTTTGAGCGTTTCATCCTGGCAGTCCGCGCCCCGAACGGACGCAAACCTACCAACCACCGCCCTGTTCTAGATGGGATTTTCTGGATTGCCCGCACCGGAGCGCCGTGGCGAGACCTGCCGGCAGAGTTCGGCAAGTGGTCCAGCGTCTGTCGGCAATTCCGGCGTTGGACGTTGGCA
>NZ_JACIEJ010000029.1 GCF_014196795.1 Sagittula marina | reverse complement strand
GCGGGCAATCCGGAAAATCCCATCTAGAACAAGGCGGTGGTTGGTAGGTTTGCGTCCGTTCGGGGCGCGGACTGCCAGGATGAAACGCTCAAAGAACGCCCATTTCTCGTCCGACATCAAGTCTCGTGCCAAGCGGGTCTCCATCGCAGATACCAGCTGGAATCACGATCAGCGCGTCCTGTGAATCCCTTTTGTCAACACAGCCTAAGCTCCAGGCATTCCAACGAAGTGCCCTCCCCAATTCCAACAGTCCGTTCGGGGTGGGCTTTGTTATAAAAAGGCGCTCAGTGACCCATCAAACGCTCCATCGCGCCCGGCTTGTCATGGATCGCCAGCATGTCCACCAGGCTCTCGGACGCGCGGTTCATGCCGATCACCTCGACATGGGCGCCTAATCTGCGGAACTTCAGGATTACCGTATCCAGTGCCTGCACCGAGCTGATGTCCCAGATATGCGCGCGGCTGACGTCGATGATGACGCACTCGGGCACTTCCACAAAGTCAAAGGCACCGGCGAAATCCTCGGCAGAGCCATAAAAGAGCTGCCCCTCGATCATGTAGGTTCGGGCATGGCCACCCTCGGACAGCGAAGATGAGATCTGGAACAATTGTGCGATCTTCGCCGCAAAGAAGATCCCCGACAACAGCACCCCGGTCAGAACCCCAATGGCGAGGTTGTGCGTCCAAACAACCACCCCGACCGTCGTGATCATGACGATAGAGGACGACAGCGGATGCACCCTCAGAGCGCCCAGTGACGACCAGGAGAAAGTGCCGATCGACACCATGAGCATGATCGACACCAGTGCCGGCATCGGGATCCGGGCGACCAGATCGCCCAGCCCCACCACGAGCACGAGAAGGACCACTCCGGCGGTGAAGGCCGACAGTCGGCCCCTCCCTCCGGATTTCACGTTGATGATGGACTGGCCGATCATGGCGCAGCCTGCCATCCCGCCAATGAACCCCGTCGCGGTGTTGGCAAGCCCCTGCCCAATGCACTCCAGGTCCCGGTCCGAGCGGGTGTCCGTCAGCTCGTCCACGATGTTCTGCGTCATGAGGCTTTCCAGCAGCCCCACCACGGCAACCGCGATTGAGTACGGCAGGATGATGATCAGCGTTTCGAGCGTCAGGGGGATGTCAGGGATAAGGAAGACTGGCAGCGTATCCGGCAGCGCGCCCATGTCCCCCACCGTGCGCACATCCCAGCCCATGACCACGACCAGCGCGGTCAGCACGACGATGGCAACCAGCGGCGACGGCACGGTCCGCGTGAGGCGGGGCAGCAGGTAGATGATGGCAAGGCCTGCGGCGACCAGCGCATAAGTGAGCCAGGTGACGCCATCATTCGCCAAGTTAAGCTCAGGCAGCTGGGCGAGGAAGATGAGGATGGCCAGGGCATTGACGAAGCCGGTCATCACGGACTTCGACACGTAGCGCATGAAGCGCCCCAGCTTGAGCAGCCCGGCGCAGATCTGCAGCAGGCCTGCCAGCACGGTGGCGGCCAGCAGGTATTCGAGCCCGTGTTCGCGCACCAGCGTTACCATGAGTACGGCCGTTGCGGCGGTTGCCGCCGAAATCATGCCGGGCCTGCCCCCGGTGAAGGCGATAAGCACCGCGATGGAGAACGAGGCGTAGAGACCCACCTTGGGATCGACGCCTGCGATGATGGAAAAGGCAATCGCCTCGGGGATCAGCGCCAGTGCGACGACGATACCCGCGAGCACGTCGCCGCGAATGTTACCGAACCATTGCCGGCGATAGTCAGAAATAGAGAACATGTGAAGAATCCAAGACCCTGTGTCGGGCTGTCCGTCTCAGGACAAACCGGCAGTACATACTGTTGAGGGTCTACAGGGTTATCCGGCGGATCAGCGGCCGGAAGAGCCACCCGGGCTTTCACCGGGTCCTTACGCTATGGGTGCCTAACTACCTGAACGCGTCAGAAGTTCAAGTGCCCGGGGTGAGGTGCTTCCCGGCATCGCAGCCAAGCCGTAGCGTGAGGGGACTGCTTGTCACAAACCCTCCGCGAGATCCGCGAAAAACGCATAAGAGTGGCTGGCACGCGTACAGGGTGGATTGTGTGAAAAAAACTCGGGCGTGCTCAAAACGGTCTGAATTTCCAGAACGCTCGTTTTCAAAAGCGGGGATATCGACGCGTTGAAGAGGCGAATCCAGCTTCCGGCAGAACAATATTCTGGTCCAACGTCTGCCGACGCGGATCGAAGGTGTGTTTCCACTGAGACGGCGGAAAGCATAATTCGCTGCAGGTGCGAACCACAATGCAACCCGAGGCGTAAGCGGACATTCCCGGACCTTGCTTGAAGCATGTTGTAGTATGCGGAACCAAAGCACCGATCAGCCAAAAAAAGGCGCTCAATGAGCAAAGCACCTTATTCGGTGCGACGATCACTTCCGGGGTAGGGGATGTGGATGCCAGCGGCCTTTCCGGCGGATACTGCCCGGACTTTGGTCTTCGGCATCAGTATATGTGCGTTTCGCGCTCGCCGTTCTCGACGCTCCAGCCGCGATACATGCCTTCGCAGTTGAACGGCGCTGCGAAGCTGCCGTCCGCTGCCACCGCGATCAGCCCGCCGGAGCCACCGATCGCCGTTAGATCGTCGTGGACCACGCCGCCGGCCGCGTCATCAAGAGAGGCCGAAAGCAACCGTACCCGGGCTTCAATCTCGTGCGCGACAGCCAGCCGCAGGAAAGCTTCGCCGTCGCCTGTGGCCGAGACGGCGCAGCTGCGGTTGTCGGCGAAGGTACCCGCGCCGATGACCGGGGTGTCGCCCACGCGGCCGGTGCGCTTGGCAGTCATGCCGCCGGTCGAAGTGGCGGCCGCCAGCGCGCCGTGCCGGTCGCGCGCAACGGCACCCACCGTTCCGTGTCGACGACTGGGATCGTCGTCCAGCCTTCCCGCGCGCTCCATTTCGAGCGTTTCCTGCAAGCTGTTCCAGCGCGCTTGGGTGAAAAAGTACGTGTCCTCCTCGAAAGGCAGCCCGGCCTCGGTGGCCACGGCCTGCGCGCCTTCACCTATCATCAGCACGTGTTCGGTCCGCTGCATCACCGCGCGGGCGACACGGATCGGGTTGCGCGGGCCGCAGATTCCGGCGACTGCGCCCGCGATCCGGTCGCGCCCGTCCATGATCGCGGCATCCATCTCGTGCCGTCCGTCGCGGGTGAAGACAGCGCCGCGCCCCGCGTTGAACAGCGGTTCATCCTCGAGCGCGCAGACCGCCGCCTCAACCGCGTCCAGCGCGTTGCCATCGGCGGTCAGCAAGGCCTCGCCGGCGGCCAGGGCCCTGTCGAGAGCCGCATGATAGCGCGCCTCGGCTTCGGGTTGCATCGCATCCCGGGGCAGCACGCCGGCGCCACCATGGATCACGAGAGTATAGCCACCAGTCACGTTGCACCTCGTTCAAAAATTCGAGTATAGACCACCCTTCGTCTCAATGGGCTGCTGAAACAAGTGGCAGTCTGTAACGCAAAGTCAAATCTTGTGACTATGGGGTGTTGCGTACACGAAATGTTGGTAAGCTGACCCACAATATCTGGGGCAACGCCCACCAGTCAGGACAAATTGATGAACATGTCGGCAAAGGTTACCAAAGGTGCTCTCGAAACCGGCCAGCCGCCGCGGCGCGCCCACGGCGCGCTTGTCGCCATCGGCGGGGCAGAGGACAAGACCAACGAGATCGGAATTCTGCGACACGTGCTCGCGCTGGCGAACACGCCAGATCCTGTGGTGGGGGTGATTACCACCGCCAGCAGAATTCCCGACGACGTATTCGCCGCCTACGACGCTGCCTTCAACGCCATCGGGGCGTCGGATGTCCTTGACGTCCGGGTGCGTGACCGCGGTTGCGCAAATGCTCCGAACGTCATCGAGATGATCGAGAGGCTGGATGTCCTGTTCATCTCGGGCGGCGACCAGATGCGACTGACGCATGTCTTCGGCGGCTCGGTATTGCTCGACGCGATCAGGACGCGACACGAGGCGGGTATGGTAATCGCCGGAACCAGTGCGGGCGCGGCCTGTCAGTCGTCAACCATGGTGTATGGCGGCGCGGCCGGCGATGCCTTGCGCAAGGGAGCCGTCAAGATGTCGGCCGGTTTTGGGTTCGTGGATGGCGTCATCATTGACACACACTTTCTGGAACGGGGGAGGTTTTCACGCCTGATGGAGGTTGGCGCAACCAACCCCGAGTACCTCGGCGTCGGCCTCGGAGAGGACGCGGCCGTGCACTTTGACGGCAATATGATCCGGGTCTTTGGCTCCGGTCACGTTATCCTGGTTGACAGTTCGGACATTAGCGGGTCGAATGTTTATGATCTCGCCGAAGGACAAGCCGTCGCCGTTTCCGGCGTGAAAATGCATGCCCTGGTAGACAGTTATGGTTTTTGTCTACGTGACCGGCGGGTCCTCGGGCCAGATGAGCTCGAGGCACAAGGCCTGGAGCATAGGATTGCATATACTTGAACATCGCGCGCTGCGCGGCCCGAACTATTTCAGCCGCTACCAAGCGATCTACATGCGGCTCGACATCGACGATCTGGAGGATCGCCCGAGCGACAAGGTGCCCGGGATCGTGGACGCTCTGAGGGCGCTGATACCCACCATCTACGATCATCGCTGCTCGGTCGGCGAGCCAGGAGGCTTTTTGGAGCGTGTCGCCCACGGCACGTATGCCGGGCACATGGTCGAACACATCGCCATCGAACTGCAGAACCTCGTCGGCTTCAATGTCGGGTATGGCAAGACCGTCGACAGCTACGACCGCGGCGTCTACCACGTCGTCTATCGCTACCGCGACGAGGCAACTGGAATTGCGGCCGGAGAGGCAGCCGTCGAGATCGTGCGCGGGCTGTATGACAGCCAGCCTGTCGACCTGCAGCCGCATATCGACCACCTCAAGGAAGTGCGCGACGCCAATGCGCTGGGTCCGTCGACGGGCTCGATCGTGAATGCAGCCAAGGCGCGCAACATCCCGTGGCACAACCTGACCCAAGGCACCAGCTACACCCAGTTGGGACATGGCAAGAAGCAGCGCCGTTTTCAGGCCACGGTCACGGATGCGTCGGGGATCATCGGGCACTCGATCGCCGATGACAAGGACTGGACCAAGCAGATCCTGGCAGATGCGGGTGTGCCGGTGCCACGGGGCCAGACCTGCTATTCCTTCGAAGAAGCAAAGGCCGCCGCCGAGTGGATCGGCTGGCCGGTGGTGACAAAGCCGCTGTCGGGCAACCACGGCCGCGGCGTGACAACCGACATCGCCTCGGTTGAGGATCTTCGCTCGGGCTATGACGCTGCGGTTGCGCGAGCCCGCGACGAATACGCCGGCGTGATCGTCGAAAGCTACATCAACGGTGAGGATCACCGCATGCTGGTGATCGGCGGCAAGCTGGTCGCAGCGGCGCGACGCCGACCCGCCCACGTGACGGGCGACGGTACGCAAACGATACAGCAACTGATCGACATCGAGAACACCGACCCCCGGCGCGGTGTCGGGCACGAGAACCTTCTGACGCAGATCGACGTCGACGACCAGACCCGGCGCATGCTGGATCAGGCGGGGCTGACACTTGACACCGTGCTGCCCGAGGGAGAGATCGCCTTTCTGAAATCGACCGCCAACATCTCGACCGGGGGCACCGCCGCCGACCTGACTGACGAGGTCCACCCCGAGGTCAAGTTCGCGATGGAGCGGATCGGCCGACTGGTCGGGCTGGATGTCATTGGCATCGACCTGCTGTGCCAGAACGTATCAATCCCGCTGGACCAACAGCCTGCGGGCGTGGTCGAAGTCAATGCCGGACCGGGTTTCCGGATGCATATGGCGCCGACCCACGGCACGCCCCGCCCAGTCGGCGAGCACATCGTTGACATGCTGTTCCCCGATCCGACCGATGACGGCCGCATTCCGATCACGGCGATCACCGGCACCAACGGGAAGACCACGACGACGCGTCTGACCGCGCATATCCTGCGGCAGGCAGGCTGGTCGGTGGGTATGGGCTGTACCGGCACGGTCGAGATCGACAACAACGTCATCCTGCGCGGCGATTACTCGGGTCCCGCGGCGGCGCAAGCTGTGCTGCGCGAACCCACCGTGGAACATGCAGTGCTTGAAGTCGCGCGCGGCGGCATCATGCGCCGCGGCCTCGGTTTCGACGAGGCTGATGTGGGGGTGCTGTTGAACATTGCGTCCGATCACCTTGGCGAGCGCGGCATCCATACACTCGACGAGCTTGCGCGCTGCAAGACCGTCGTGGTTGACGCGGTCAAGCGGAAAGACGAGGGCGGCTATTGCGTGCTTAACGCCGACGACCCGCTGGTGATGGACCAGGGCACCTACTGGGCGCGCGGCGAGATCATCTATTTCACCATGGACCCGGACAATCCTGCGCTGGTAGACCACTTGGCTGACCTGGGCATGGTCCTGACTGTGAAGCAGGGCAAGATCGTGCTGCTGCGCGGCAAGGTCACCGTCGACATCGTCGAGGTCAACGACGTCCCCATTGCCTTTGAGGGGCACGCGCCATTCAACGTGCAGAATGCGATGGCGGCGGCGGGCGCAGCCCTGGCACATGGGATCGAGCTTGACAATATCCGCGCCGGACTGCTGACCTTCCATCCGACGCCGGCACAGATGCCCGGCCGGACGAACTATTTCGAGGCCGACGGCGTGCGCTGTTTAATCGACTACGGCCACAACGTGCCCGCGCTTGTGGCGCTGGAACCTCTGGTCCGGGGCCTGGGTACGCAGCGCAGGATCTCGGTCTCTACCGCGCCGGGCAACCGCCGCGACGAGGACCTGCAAGCACTGGGCGCGCAACTCGCGAAGATGTGCGACACTGTCATCGTCTACGAGACCGACGCGCGCGGCCGCGAAGAAGGCGAGGTGGCTCGACTGATCCGCGACGGCGCGGTGGCTCAGGGCGGGGCCGACCGGGTCGAGATCATCATGGACGAGGCCGAGGCCGTCGATCGCGCAATGGACTCCGCCGAGCCCGGCGATTTCCTGCTGCTTTTGGTCGACGACATCGCGGGCACCACCGATCGGCTGAAGGGGCGCAGCTTTGCCACCCAGGCCGAGCTGGCGCAGACCTGAAACGGGCCCCGGTCCCTGGCCCGTGCGCGGTTCAGGGCCGGCCCAACCCCCACTTGCGCCGCGCGGCCCGTAGTCTCAAGCGCCCGTCCGGCCCATCCACGCACCGACGTCTCGGGAGGGCGCAAACATGACCAAACACGTATTCGTCATTGGACTCAACGATCTGAATGCCGAACGGCTGAAACGCCTTCGCGGCGTCGAGGATGTGAAATTCCATCCGCTGCTGAGCCCGGCCCAGGTTTCAGAAACCCAGGATTTCGACATTCCCGCGATGTTGGCCGAGGCCGTGGCAACGCTTGACGCGCATGACGGATCGATCGATGCGATCGTCGGGTACATCGACTTTCCCGTTTCGACCATGCTGCCGATCCTCTGCAAGAAATACGGCACGCCGCAGGCATCGCTGGAAAGCCTGCTGAAATGCGAGCACAAGTACTGGTCGCGTAGCGTGATGCGCGAGGCGATCCCCGACCACATCCCGAAATTCACCGCCTTCGACCCGTTCGACGAGACCGCGCTGTCAAAGATCGGCGAAGCCGACCTGCGCTTTCCGTTTTTCGTCAAACCGATCAAGTCGTCGGGTTCGCGGCTGGGCTTTCGCATCGACAGCCCCGAGGATTTCGACTTTGCCACCGAAAAGCTGCGGGCCGAGATCCGTTCAATCGGCGAGCCGTTCGACCATGTCCTGAGCCAGGCCGAGATGCCCGACGACATACGCGCGGTCGAGGGGCACTACTGCATGGCCGAACAGGTCATCGGTGGCCGACAATGCACTGTCGAAGGCTACGTGCATGACGGCGACGTCGTACCATACGGCACGGTGGATTCGATCCGCTACCCGCAGGTTCTGAGCTTCTACTACTACCTGTACCCGTCGCAGCTCCCGCCCAAGGTGCAGGAAAAGATGTGGGAGATTACGCGCACGATCATGGCGCATATCGGCTATGACAATGCGGGCTTCAACATCGAGTATTACTGGGACGAGGTTCAGGACAAGATCTGGCTGCTTGAAATCAATACCCGCATTGCGCAGTCGCATTGCGACCTGTTCGAGATGGTCGACGGTGTCAGCCACCAGCAGGTGACCGTCGATCTGGGCCTGGGTCGCAAGCCGGACCTGCCCCATCGCGAGGGGCCGCAGAACGTGGCAGCAGAATTCTTCTACCGCGTGTTCTTCCGCGACGCGACAATCGCACGCACGCCCTCGCGAGCCGAGATCGAGGTCGCCGCCGAACAGGTAGAGGGAACGCGTATCAGCTCGTACGTGTCGAAGGGGATGCAACTGTCCGAATTGCCCGAGCAGGACGCCTACAGCTTTGCCGTCGCCTCGGTCTGGATGGGGGCGACCAAGCAGTCGAAGCTGCTGTGGAACTACGAGCAGGTGATGAAACGCCTGAATTACGAATTCACGGATATCGTCGAATAGCGCCGGATGGACTTCGTGTTCGAAACCGCCGATACGCCCCTTTGGCCCCAGCGATAATAGGCGAGCGAGCAAATGAAGATTGATACCGACCTTCCATGCGTGGTGCGCGAGATCGAGCATCTGGAGATTCCGATGCCCGACGGAACGTTGCTGGCCGCGCGCGTCTGGCTGCCCGAGAGTGCGGAGGGCACCCCCGTTCCGGCGATCCTTGAATACATACCCTACCGCAAGAACGACAAGACGCTGGAACGGGATCACGCGCGCGCGCCATGGATCGCGGCACAGGGCTATGCCTATGTCAGGCTGGACATTCGTGGCAGCGGCGAATCCGAGGGCCTGATGACCGACGAATACACATCGGTCGAGCTTCAGGACGGCTGCGATGCCATCGCCTGGATCGCAGAGCAGTGTTGGTGCGATGGCGGCGTCGGCATTGTCGGCATTTCCTGGGGTGGCTTCAACGGGCTGCAACTGGCCGCCTTGCAGCCGCCGGCGCTCAAGGCGGTGGTGACGATCTGTTCGACCGATGACCGTTACGCCGACGATATCCATTATATGGGCGGTGCGCTGTTAGTCGATCACCTGTCCTGGTCGTCGGTGATGTTCGGGATCAATACGCTGCCGCCTGACCCAGCCCATGTAGGCGAGCGCTGGCGCGAGATGTGGCACCAGCGGCTGGACGAGTCGGGGCTGTGGCTGGACGAATGGCTGCGCCACCAGACGCGCGATGCGTTCTGGAAGCATGGCTCGGTCTGCGAGGATATCGGAGCGATCAAGATCCCGGTCTACGCGGTGTCAGGCTGGGCTGACGGGTATTGCCGCGCCGTGTTCCGGCTGGTCGAGACACTTCAGGCGCCTGTCAAGGGCATCGTCGGGCCGTGGTCCCACAAATATCCGCACCTCGGCGAACCCGGACCTGCCATTGACTGGCTCACCGAGGAAACCCGCTGGTGGGATCATTGGTTGAAGGGTGTCGATACCGGCATCATGGAGGAGGACCCTTTGCGCCTGTTTCTTCAGGATCACGCCGAGCCACATGGCCATTACGCGCAGCGCGACGGCCATTGGATCACGGAACCGGCCTGGCCTTCGCCAAACATCGACCGCCAGGTTTTCTCGTTGGGCACTGAGGGACGGTTGGGCGGCGATGCGGGGCAGGATGATCGGTTGCATATCAGCTCGCCGCTTTGGGTCGGGTCGCATGCGGGCAAGTGGTGTTCATACGCCAAGCGTGGCGACCAGCCGGGCGACCAGCGGCGCGAGGATGCAGGCAGCCTGGTGTTCGAGACAGCTCCGCTGACCGAAAACACGCATATGGCCGGCGACGCGACCGTGACGCTGACCTTCCAGGTGGACCGTCCCGTGGCGCAAGTCGCAGCTCGCTTGATGGACGTGGCTCCGGACGGTGCGGCCACGCGCGTCAGCTACGGCGTGCTGAACCTGACCCACCGCGACAGTCACGAGACGCCCGAAGCGCTGGTCCCCGGCGAGACCTACACCGCCGAGGTCGAGATGAAGCACGTCGCGCAGACTTTCCGCGCCGGGCATCGCATCCGCCTGAGCTTGTCCAGTTGCTATTTTCCAATCATCTGGCCCGCGCCGGAACCGGTGAGGCTGACTCTGATCCCGGCGCGCTGTGCACTGACACTGCCGATGCGCTCAGGTGATCTGACGGTGCCCGACCGTTTCGACCCGCCCCGGTCAGCGGAACCCCTGGAGGTCGATTACGAGGTCGAGCCGCATTCCGGATGGAGCGTCACCGAGGATCGCAACACCGGCCGCGTGGTCGTGGGGTCCTTCGATCATGAGGGCGCCGCCCGCATCACGCTGCACGACCTGTTCCACTCGGCCGACGTGCGCGAACGCTACTCCGTACTGCCGCACGACCCATTGTCGGCTGAGGGGCAGGTGGTCTGGGTGCATGAGATGTCGCGTGGCGACTGGTCGATCAAGTCGGTGACGGACACAACCCTGACCAGCGACCGCGAGGCTTTCCACATCGTCGCCCGCCTGCGTGCCTGGGAGGGGGAGACACTGGTTCGCGACTTGGAGTGGACGCGGTCGATCCCCCGCCACCTTGTCTGAAGGGCGGCTTGGCCGTGCATCTACGGCGGGCGTTCAACCGCAAGGATCCTGACGTCTTGTCTCGGTGCGAACTCTCGCACATCAACCGAGTTTGGTCGGATCTACGGCGTGACAGTCAGCTGGTTAGACCTGCAAACAAATAGCAGGCGTTACGTTTACACGTTGGCGTTCTTCCAGCGTTCCAATCGGCTTCGACCTGCAACAGGAAGCTCGACGCAAAGCGGTATTGGCCGTAGAAAGTTAAGGCCCGGGCGGTGTGTTTGCCCGAGCCTCTAGGCCGCAACCTGTAATTGCAATATGTCAATGGCGCGCGACGTCGTTCTCAGAAAAAGCGGTCTTTCAGAGAAACGGGGTTTCGAATGGTCCGGCAAGGCTTCCAAGAGAATTGAAGGCGGGCTTATCCCGGCCGTTTCTGGGAAGCGGGAGCCTTTGCGCTCATTTCAACCATTTCCAACAAAGCGGACGCAAAGACGGTTAAAGCCATGGTCACGAAAAACCGGCTCACAATCAGCCTCGGCTAAGACCACCGGGCAGATCAACGCCGAAATGCCGCCGATCGACCGGATGTTGGCAATATCGGAACCCACGATATCGCCATAGGCAATGCCGGGCGAGCCGTTGAGCCCGGCCTGTACCACTCCTCGCACCGGCAATTCGCCGCAAGCAATCAGCAGCACAATCCCCGCGATGAGGGGCATCCAAGTCACGAACCCTGTGATCTCCGATGCCGACCACACGGCGCATCGCGTTTGCAAGTCGCGATGCCCATGGTGGCCTTCAAAGGCCATGAAGTCGGATCGTGAGGAAATTCAAACGTATCGGCCCATTGCCAACCTTCGGCCGTGTATCAGAATGCTGCAGCGTATCCGTCAAAGCTGCCGTTCATCTAATGGTGCGCCGCCAGAATCCTTCGTCGAACGCCTCCGTCATTCGTTGATCACGATAATGACCCAAAGATATCGAAATCATCACCACAGATCTGTCCACCTCGCTGAAGGCGTCGCTGCCGGGCAATGAAGATGCGGATTGCTCGCCCGATCCGCCCAGTGCCGACCTTAGGTGCGAACCCGGACCCCGCTCAGCGCGAAAGACGCCTGATCCGGTGGCCACCTCAGGGGGGCTTCCTTCCCTACGGCGGGTCACTTGGGAGACGTCAGTTAGGGTGCCTGAAAATGTGGGAGAGAAGATCACCGGGAGGTTCGCTGAACGCCACTAGTTCACCTCCAGCAGATGAAAATTCTAAACTCAATTGTTCTGAAATCAGCGCATCCTAAGACATAGATCAGACGAAGCTTAGGAGTTCATTATTCGGTTCATGAATACATGTTGGGAGAAACCTACTCCGATGGAATGTCCATTCTTTTGGAATGCGCCGTTATTTAAAATTCAAACCGGAGTTCATCCCGATGAACAAGCTCCTCAGTAGGTCCCTGGCCTTCAAATTGCTGGCAGTCAGCGCAACCGCTATCACCCTGTTTCTGGCTTTGACCTTTGCAGTGGTTATCAGTCAGGTGCGCGACCGGACGCTGACCATGACGCTTGATCGGGCAAGTGCAGATGCCAGCGCGACGGCGCAGGGCTTCAACGCCAAGATCGGCGGGCTTGCGGGTATGACCAAATCCCTGGCCGGCGCGGTGCAAAAGGGCCGTGAAGTCGGCACGATCGACCGCGCCATGGTGACAATGATGTTGCCGACACTGATCGAGAATTCCGATCTGGTGTTCGGTTCTTGGATGCTGGAAGCGGACAGGGGGTTCGATGGACAAATTGGGCCTTTGTCGGATGAGGCCCAAGGCACGAATACGAATGGCCAATTTACGCCATATTGGACCCGCTCCGACGACGGGCTTCAATTGATCCTGCCGGGTGAAATTGACTACACGGCTTCCTATTTCAATATCCCGGCGACAACTCGTCAAGCAACCGCAACCGAACCCTATCAGGAAGATTCGGTAGGCGGCCTGTTGATGATGAGCATCGCCGAACCAGTCGTTTCCAATGGTACGCTGCATGGCGTACTTGGTATCGATATTGGTCTGGGCAACCTTGCGAACTCGCTCAAGGACGAGCGGCCTTTTGGAACTGGACGCGTTTATCTGCTTTCAGCAACTGGGAAATGGCTGACGGCACCGAACGAAAACCTGATCATGCAACCTTATGAAGCGGAAGGTGCCGACAAGGTCACGGCTGCTATGAAGGATGGTAGGATCAGCATCATCAACGATGTGGTCGGAGCAGACGGGGAAGGCGTTTACCGGGTCATTTATCCCTTTGAGCTGTCTGGTTTGAACACGCGCTGGTTCATAGTTGTAGACGTTCCGGTTTCGGCGGTTTCGACAATCGTCAACGAGCAGACCATGATCCTGATCGTCGGCGGTCTGCTGATTTTGTGCGCGGTGATCGTTTCGCTTCTACTGGCTGTCCGCAGATTTATACAAAAGCCTGTCTCGGCGCTGCTCGGGGAAGTCGTACACCTGTCTGCCGGGCATTACGAAAAGCCGGTATCCGGCCAGAACCGAGGTGACGAAATTGGTGCGCTGGCAACATCGCTCGAAGCTTTCCGTCATAAGCTTGCTGAAGGCCAGCAGCTTGAAGAAACCAATGATCTTCAGCGGCGCGCGGCTGATCAGGTGGTGGAAGCGCTCGGCTTTGGACTATCCAAACTATCGGAGGGAATTCTGACCTATCGCATCGATGGCCATTTCCCCGGCACCTATGCTGCACTTCGCGACAATTTTAATTCTACAATGCATAGCCTTGAGCAAACCATCACGCGTCTCAATACAACTATCAGCACTATCGATGCCGGATCCGGCGAGATTAGCAGTAGCGCTGATCAGCTTGCCAGGCGAACAGAGCAGCAGGCGGCGAGCTTGGAAGAAACTGCTGCTGCGCTGTGTGAAATTACCCACAATCTCAATGAAAGTGCCAATAATGCCGGACAAGCCGCCGAGACGGTCAATGGCGCTTGCGCAGATGCGGATCGCTCCGGCCAGATCGTACAGCGCGCCAAGGACGCCATGGAGAGCATCGAAGATTCTTCCGACAAGGTCGCAAAGATCATCAGCGTGATCGACGAGATAGCGTTCCAGACCAATCTTCTGGCGCTGAATGCCGGTGTAGAGGCTGCGCGAGCGGGTGAGGCGGGCCGCGGTTTTGCGGTTGTAGCCCAAGAAGTCCGTGAGCTGGCGCAGCGATCGGCGCACGCGGCAAAGGAGATCAAGTCCTTGATTTCGACCTCCAGGGAACAGGTTGGACAAGGTGTAGCAATGGTCGGGGAAACCGGTGAACTGCTGACGCGCATCGCGGACCAGGTTCAGTCGATCAATGGTCTTATCCAGCACATTTCCAAGTCGGCTCAGGAGCAGTCATCAGGGCTGAAGGAAATCAACATTGCGGTGAACCAGATGGATCAGATGACCCAGCAGAATGCCGCCATGGTGGAAGAAACCTCTGCAGCCTCCGGACTTCTCAATGATGAGGCCAGAGCGCTGAATGATATGGTAAAAAGCTTTCAAATCGGGGGCGGCGTTGCCCTTGGACAGCGTGCCGCCTAACCGGGCAAAGCAGGAAAGTCCGCCGTGGTGCCGGTCGGGTAGGCTCAAGCGATGAAACTGCAGAGAGAGTCCGTTTCCGCGCGTGGCATCGCATGATGAAACGTCGACTGATCTCGTCAAAAGACTGAATCTGCAAGGGCAGATCCCTCCGCACCGGTCATGCTGCAACGCAGCAGCGCCGCATGTGAGGTCGCCCCAAGTGACCTGCCCCTGAACTTTCATCCAGCCGCGACCGGAGTCCTAGGGTTGTTTACGCCGATTGGCGCAGGTTGAGCAATCGTCCGACGCGCGGAGC
>NZ_JACIEJ010000028.1 GCF_014196795.1 Sagittula marina | reverse complement strand
GCGGTAGCGGGTGGGTGTGGGCTTCGGCATGCGCCCGAACTAACCGTCCGGATTCGCTAAGTGAATCCCTCCCTTTGATTTGCGCAACAACGCCCAAAGAGATCAAACAAATATTAGGTCAAAATGGGCTCAGAGCGGCCGATCTCCGCGTCGCGGCGAACCGCTCTAACTTGGCCACACAGGGCTGTCATAAACGGCCGGAAGCGGACATGATCTGTGCAGCCGCAGCACCAGAGGCTTTCCGAAGTGAGGGCGGACAGCCGACCTTCGCTGCGACGTGGACGAACGGCCGCAGCGCGCAGACAATGGAACGTTGCAAAGCTTGGGAGCATGTTTCATCACCGCGCAAACCAGTGCGCTGCCGTGATCGAAGACCGATGAAAGATTGCTCGATCCCAGCGGTTTCTGGCTGCGCGACCTGGCATTGCAATTCGATTTTCGGAACGTTTGCTTGACCCAAGTCCAACGTTGGCCGCGGCCTGCGCAGGGTGGCTCTGACAAGGACCGAATTCGATACTTGTCGACGGGTAGTCGAGGTGTAAGCAGGATAAGTCGCCGCCTTCCCGTCATCACGCAGGCAGAACGGCTGGTGAAAAATATCTGTTTCTAAGCTTAAATTTTTAGCGCTTTTAGTAAAAAATAATAAAGGTCATGATCGAGCATCCGGTGGGAGGCCGGACCATAGGCAACGACCGCCAACAGGTTTTCAGCCGACCGCCGCGGCCACCGGCCAGCACTTTCGATCCTTGGGAGGACACCATGACATACACACGCCGCTCGACACTGGCCCTTTTGGCCGGGTTGGCGATCACGCCGCTTGCCGCCGTCGCGCAGCAGGATTACCCGACCCGTCCGATCACCCTTGTCGTGCCCTATGGGGCGGGTGGGACCACCGATATTTCGGCGCGCCAAATGGCGACGATGGCCGAGAAGATCCTCGGCCAACCCATCGTCGTGGAAAACCAGCCGGGCGCCAGCGGGACCAATGCGATGCGCGCCGTCGCGTCGGCCGAGCCCGATGGCTACACGTTGATCGCGACGACCTCGTCGCCGTCCTTCGTCACACCGGCGCTGCGCGATGTGGGCTATGATACGCTGACCGACTTCATCCCGATCCTGAACTACTCCGGCCCGTTCCACGGGGTCGTTGTTCCGGCGGACAGCCCCTACGAAACACTCGACGCACTGATCGAGGACGCCAAGTCTGGCGCCGTGACATATGGCACCGCCGGCGCCATGGGCGGTGCGCACTTGGCCTTCGCCTCGGTTGCCAAGGACACCGGCGCGATGCTGCAGCACGTGCCCTTCGACGGCGCCTCGAAGGCGACGGCGGCGGTGCTGGGCGGCCACGTGGACGCGGCGCTGGTTCCGGCCTATCGCGACCTCGTGCAGGACGGCCAGCTGCGCCTTCTGGGCGTGCTCGACGGCACCAACGACCCGGACTTTCCCGATGCCCCCACGCTGAAAGAGGCGGGGCTGGCCGCGGAATTCCCGTCGATCGTCGGCATCATGGCCCCCGCCGGCACCGATCCCGCGATCATCGCCAAGCTTGAATCCGCCTTCACCGAGGTGGCCTCATCGGATGGGTTCAAGACCTTCATGACAGATCTCAGCCAACCGGTGCGGATCATGTCGGGCGAAGACCTCGCGGCGACGATCGACGAAAACCTCGCAGCCTACCGCGAGATCGCCAAGGACCTCGGCAATTGAGCACCGACGGCCACGGGGGCGGGGTCGCCCGCCCCGGCTTCCGGACGCTGACCGCCGGGCTGTTGCTGGCGGCAGCGGCTTGGGGGCTTTACAGTCTCGACAGCCAGATCCAGGTGTTCGGCTTCGGTGCCTCCGGACCGGATGCACGCAGTTTTCCCCGCCTTGCCCTGTGGCTGCTGGCGACGGTCGTGGCGCTCCGCCTTGTCCTGAGCCTGCGCTCCGAGGATTTCCCGCTTGGCACTCCCGTCCGGCTCGGCCGCGTCCTGACCGTCACCGCAAGCAGCGCAGCGGCGCTGTGGGCGATGCCGCAGGTCGGGTTCTTCTTCGGGGCCGCTGGTGCCGGGATCGTCGTCGCCCTCATGCTGGGTGAACGCCGTCCCCTCTTGCTGGTCCTGCCGCTGATCGTGGCAGCCGCCGTTACCTTTGGCGGACGGCATGGGCTTAGCATCCCCCTGCCCTGAGCCTGCCAATTCATTCCAGACCTCAAAGGAGCGCAAGCCGTGCTTGTCGATGCCTTTCTCGAACTTCTGAACCTATGGGTTCTGGTCGCCGCGCTTGCCGGAATCGTCTCGGGGATCATCATCGGGGCGATCCCCGGCCTTGGCCCGACCATGGCCATTGCGCTGCTGATCCCGGTCACCTTCTCGATGCAGCCGATCCCGGCGATCATCCTGCTGCTTGGTGTCTACCAAGGCGCGATCTTCGGCGGGTCGATCTCGGCCGTTTTGCTGAACGTGCCGGGCACGCCGTCGTCGGCGGCGACGGCCATCGACGGCTTCGCAATGGCGCGCCGTGGCGAGGGCGGGCGGGCGCTGCGATTTGCCCTCTATGCCAGCGTCATTGGCAACATCTTCAGCTGCCTCGTCCTGATGGCTCTGGCCGAACCGCTGGCGCGCTTCGCACTGGATTTCGGCCCGGCCGAGATGGCGATGCTGATGCTGTTCGCCCTGCTGGTCATCGTGCTGTTCGGTGGCGGATCGAAGCTCGACGCACTGATCATGGTTCTCGTGGGGGCCTGCGCCGGTATCGTCGGGCTTGACCCGATCAGTGGCACACCGCGCTTTACCTTCGGTTCCTTCGCCTTTGAAAACGGGTTCCAGCTGATCCCGGTACTGATCGGCCTCTTCGCCATGTCCGAGGTGCTGTTGCAGGCCTTCGACCGTGAACCGCTGGTGGGGGATGCCGAGGTGCCACCGCTGAAAAGCTCTGCCGTAAGGTTCGTCGAACTGTGGCGGATGCGGATGACGCTGTTCTTGTCCTCTCTCATCGGCACCTTTGTCGGCATCCTGCCGGGGATCGGCTCCACCGTACCGGCCTTCATGAGCTACAGCCTCGCCCGCTCGCGCTCTGCCGATCCGGATGCGTTCGGCAGGGGCGCGCCCGAAGGTGTCGCCGCCCCCGAGGCCGCCAACAATGCCGTGACCGGCGGCGCGCTGGTGCCGACGCTGGCACTGGGGATCCCCGGCGATGCGGTGACGGCGGTGATCCTTGGAGCCTTCATGCTGCACGGGCTGGCGCCGGGGCCGTTCCTGTTCCGCGACCACGGGCTGGAGGTCTACGCCATCTTCGAGGCGCTTCTGCTGTCGTCCATCCCCACGGTGATCCTTGGCCTGCTGTTCTTCCGCGTGGCGATCCACGTCACCCGCATCCAACCGCGCCACCTGCTGCCCGCGATCACGATCCTCGCCATCTTCGGCGCGTTTTCGGTGAACAACAGCCTGTTCGACGTCTGGGTGATGCTGGGAGCGGGTGTGCTGGGTTTCCTGTTGCGGCGCGCGAACTTCCCCCTGCCGCCACTGCTGATCGGGCTGATCCTCGGCGCGCCATTCGAACAGAGCCTGCGGCAGGCCCTTCTGACCTCGGGCGGGGGCTATGGCATCTTTGTGGGCTCGCCCATCACCATCGGGCTTGTGGCATTGACCGTGCTGTCGCTGGCGATCAGCCTGTTCTTCAGCCTGAGAAAGCCCCGCATATGATCACCGATTGCCACATCCACTCCTTTGCCAAGACCGAGGCCCCGCAGACCGGCGCCTATGTGCCGCCCGCACGCGACATCCGCGACTATATGGACGAGGCCGCGCCGCTGGGCGTGCGCCGCGCGGTTGTGGTGCAGGCTTCGGTCGATGGGACGGACAACAGCCGGTTGGTGGAGGTGCTGGGCACCGACGGACCCGTCGCGTTGCGCGGCGTTGCGATGATCGACGCCGATGCCGACCTGCAAGCACTGAACGCCGCCGGGATCCGCGCGACCCGGGTGCAGGACCGTGCAAGGCTCGGGGACAGCGCGCTTGATCAGCTTCCAGAACTTGCAAAACGCGTGGCCGAGATCGGCTGGCATATCGAGCTGAACACCGAGCCGCGCAGCTTTGACCGGCTTGCCGATATGGTCGCCGATCTGCCCGAGGGGCTGCGGCTGGTTCTGGACCATATGGGCCATGTCGATCCTGCCGCACCGGCCCCCCTGTTCCGCTTGCTTGAGACGGGGCGCGTCTGGGCCAAGCTGTCGCCCACGCGGGTCAGCACCGATATCGGGCCCTACGGCGACCTAAGCGCGCTGATCGAACGCCTTGGCGCAGCCTTTCCCGACCAGATCATCTGGGGCAGCGACTGGCCGCATGTGATGACCCCCGAGCCGGTGCCCGAAATTCCGCCGATGCTGGCGCTGTGCCGCAGGGCATTGAGCCGGGATAGCTTCGCGCGATGCATGTGGGGCAACCCTGAAAGGCTCTACGGTTTCTGATGCTTCTGACTCTGGATGACTTCGAACCTGCCGCGCGGCGCCGTCTGCCCCGCCCGCTGTTCGGCTACGTCTCGGGCGCGGCCGAGACGGGCGCTGCGAGGCAGGACAATCGCGATGCGCTGGACGCCTGGCGGCTGGTGCCGAACGTGCTGCGCGGGGTTGAGGGGCGCTCGACCGCCTGCACCCTTCTGGGCGAAAGCTACACGGCGCCCTTCGGCGTCGCACCGATGGGGCTTTCGGCGCTGATGGCCCGCGACGGGGACGTGGCCCTCGCCCGCGCGGCGGCGACGACGGGCCTGCCCTTCGTGCTCTCCGGGTCGTCCCTGACCCGCATGGAAGACGTGGTGGCTGCCAACCCGAAAGCATGGTTCCAAGCCTATCTGCCCGGCGAAGAGGACCGCATCCGCGCCCTGATCGCCCGCGTGCGGACGGCAGGCTTCGGCACGCTGGTGCTGACCGCCGACACCGCCGTGGTGGCCAATCGCGAAAACAACATGCGCGCGGGCTTTTCCACACCGCTCAGAGTCAGGCCACGGTTGATCTGGGACTTCGCCATCAAGCCGCGCTGGGTGCTGGGCACCTTCCTGCCCACGCTGATACGGGGCATGCCGCATTTCGAGAATTCCGATGCCGTGCGCGGCGCTCCGATCATCTCGAAACAGGCGGCGCGGGATTTCGGACGCAAGGATCACCTGAATTGGGACCACCTCGCGCTGATGCGCGACCTCTGGCCCGGCAAGCTGGTGCTGAAAGGCGTGATCGCGCCCGCCGACGTCGCACAGGCCCGCGCGCTTGGCTGTGACGCCGTGGTGCTGTCCAACCACGGAGGCCGACAACTGGATCACGCCATCTCGCCGCTGCGCATCCTGCCAGAGGCGCGGGCGCAGGCGGGCGACATGGCGCTGCTGATCGACGGCGGCATCCGGCGCGGTACCGATGTGATCAAGGCGCTGGCGCTTGGCGCGGACATGGTGCTGGTGGGGCGGCCGTTTCTCTATGCGGCGACGCTGGGCGGTCAGCCGATGGTCGAGCGCGCTGCCGAAATCCTGAAGGCCGAGGTGCATCGCAATCTCGGCCTGTTGGGTCTCCGGGACCTGTCAGAGATCGGCCCCGGCATCCTGCACCCGGCCTAAAGCGCGCCCGAGAACATCGGTGCGCCCGCAATGCCCAAGTCTTCGGGAAACTCTGCCTTCAGGATGCTGCCGCTGTCGCTTTCGGTGATGAAGAGGGTCCTCCCCTCCGGCCCGCCAAAGGCGCAGTTGGTGGTCCCCAGACCGCGCGGGCTGCGCACGACGGCGATGGGCCGTCCCAGCACATCATGCACCCACACAAGGCCCATACCGGTCTGGCAAACCACGACGCCGCCATCGGAGGTCAGCGCCAGCCCGTCCGGCCCGGCACGACCGCCCGAAAACTGGATGAACAGCCCCGCCTTGTTGACCCGCCCCGAGGGCGACATGGGCAGCCGCCAGACCGCATTGGCTCGTGTTACGGCAAGGAACAGCACATGTTCGGCAAGGTCCAGCACCAGCCCGTTGGGGCTGGGCACCTTGTCGATCAGGCAGGTCAGCGCGCCCGTTTCGGGTTGCCACTTCCACACCCGCCCGCTCGGGTCCTGCAACCCGGTCTGGCCCTGATCGGTGAAATAGAGCGCGCCGTCACGCCCGAAATGCAAATCGTTGCAGCCCTTGAAGCTTTCGGTGTCCGCATCCCCCAGCGCCTTGGTCACAGCCCCGGCTTCCGGATCCAGCAGCATGATTCCATTCTGGTAATCGGCCAGAAAGATCCGCCCGTCGCGGTGGATCTTCAACCCGTTGGGCTGGCCGTCGTATTCAGCGATCTGGCTGATCCCGCCCCCCGCATCGGCGCGGAACACCCGTCCGAAGGGAATGTCGACGAACCACAGGTTGCCGTCGCGGTCGAAAGACGGCCCCTCGAGAAAGCTGTCCGCAGGGGCGCCGCGCCGGTTCTTTTCCGCCCAATAGGACGGCTGGCCGGTGCGGCGCAGCGTGGCAGGCAGTTCGGTGAAGACCTCGGCATCGATCACGACCGGCTCGGGAAAGGGATAGGTTTGGGTCATCCGAACGTGAACTCCGGCAGGAAAAGCGCAATGTCGGGCACGCCGATCAAAAGCAGCATGAAGGCGACGATGATGAGGAAGAAGGGCAAGGTGCCCATGATCACGTCCTCGATCTTCACCTCGCTCGAGGACGAGGCCACGACGAAGAGGATCACGCCGAGGGGCGGCGTCAATTGACCCAATTCCACCAGGATCACCACGAAGACACCGAACCAGATCGGGTCCACGTCCAACGCCATGAGCGCCGGGAAGATCACCGGAACGATGATCGCGATCATGCCCAGTCCTTCCATGAAGCACCCGAGGATCGCGAAGACGACCATGATGATCAGCAGGAAGGTGAGGCGCGAGACGTTGGCCTCTTCCAGCATGCCGACGAGGTCCTCGCCGATGCCCGACAGGGCCGTCGCGTAGGCGAAGATCATCGAGGTGAAGACGATGAACAGGATGTTCCCGCTCATCGAGGCGGTGCGCGACAGCGCATCCTTGAGCAATTGCAGGCTGAGCTTGCGGTACAGGCCCGCGATCAGGATCGCGCCGACAGTGCCCACGGCCCCGGCCTCGGTGGGCGTGGCGAAGCCGCCGTAGATGCTGCCCAGGACGATCACGATCAGCATGAGGAATGGCACGATGTCGAGAAGCGCCCGGCCGAGGTCGCCCGCCGTGGCGCGCGTCTCGTTCTTCGGGGCCAGATCCGGGTTCATCAGGACGCGAACCATGATGAAGCCCATGTAGCACAGCGCCAGCACGATGCCCGGCACCAGACCGGCGGCGAAAAGGCGCGCGATCGAGGTCTCGGTGAATGTGGCGTAGATGATCATGGTGATCGACGGTGGAATGAGGATGCCCAGCGTGCCGCCCGCGGCCAGCGACCCAGCGACGAGGCGCTTGTTGTAGCCACGCGCGGACAGTTCCGGCAGTGCGACAGTTGACATGGCGGCGGCGGTGGGGGCCGAGCCGCCGGAGATCGCTGCGAAGATGCCGCTGCCCGCGATGTTGGTGTGCAACAATCCGCCCGGCAGCCGCCGCATGAACGGCGCGACACCGTTGTAAAGCCGCGTCGACAGGCCCGAGCCCAGCAGGACCTCGGCCATCAGGACGAAGAGCGGAATGGCGGCGAGGGTGAAACTGTTGGCCGCGCCCCAGCTGACGAGGCCAAGCGCCTTCCAGCCGCCAAAGCCCTTGAGCAGCCAGATATAGGTCAGGCCCGCGCCCGCCACGGCGAATTGCACCCACATGCCGCCCAGGATCAGGCCGATCAGCAGGCCGAAGGCGAGGATCGCTTCCATGTCAGGTTTCCTCGGATTTGCGGAAGGTCAGCAGCAGCTGCTCGACCAGGAAAAACGCCAGCACGGAAAAGCCCGCAGGCAGGATGATCTGCGGAATCCAAAGCGGAGTGCGCAGGACGGTCGGGGCGAACTTGCCGCGCGAGAAGGAGGACAGCGTCAGGTCCTTTGTCTTCCACGCAAGGATCACGCAGATCACCAGCGCAATCAGCACGAAGGCGCGGATCAGCCAGCGGCGTGTGCCCTCGGGCCAGGTGTCCAGCAGGAAATGCACCTGGAACATCGCATGGCCCCGCAGCGCGAGGGCCGCACCAAAGAAGGTCATGAAGACGACGCCGTAGCCCGTCAGCTCCTCCGCAAAGCCCAGCGAGTAGTTGAAGCCGCCGCGCAGCAGCGCCTCGAGGCAGACCAGCGAGACCAGCGCCACGAGGACCAAGCCGGTTGCCGCGCCGGTGATCCACGCGGCAACATCGAAAATGGGGCCGGCCGATGCCGGCCCCTGTTTGCTTCCCGTCTGCATTTTACTTGCCGATGGCTTCGCGCACGGTGGCGAGGGCTTCGACATACTCCGGACCGTTCTCCTCGGCCCAGCTTTCCCAGAACGGCGCCAGCTTTTCGCCCGCCATCTCGGCGTCGCCTTCGGCCGCGTCCACCAGCGTCATGCCAGCCTCGGATTGCGAAGCCTTCTGCGCTTCCTCGTCTTCAAGGAAGGCCGCGGTGGTCGCGGGGCCTTCTTCGGCGACGATCTCGCGCAGCTTGGTCTGGGTGTCCTCAGAGAGCGCGTCAAAGCTGTCCTCGTTGGCGATGATCATCGAGTTGCCGTAGTTGACCGCGAAGCGGTAGTTGTAGGGCAGGAACTCGTGCCAGTTCTTCGCCCCGCCCGCCGAGGCGGTCAGCACGCCTTCGATCACGCCGCGTTCCAGCGAGGTCGGCACTTCAGAGCCCGACAGGGTGATCGGCGCACCGCCGAATTCCTCGACGAACTTGCCCTGCTCGGGCGAGGTGACGCGGATCTTGTGACCATCGAGATCTGCCAGCGAGCTGATCTCGAACGTGGTAAAGATCGTCTGTTCCGGGTAGCGGTAGCCGCCCAGCAGCACGACGCCCTGCTGTGCGAAGGCCTCGACCAGCGTCGGTTCCATCGCCTCGTAGGCCTTGGCCCATTCCTCGTCGTTCTCGATCAGCATCGGCAGGTTCAGCACCCGCGCGATCGGCACGCTGCCCGAAAAGAAGAAATCCGCCGCCATGTCGATGATGCCATCGCCAACGGCCTGCGTGATGTCTGCCGACGCGATCTGCAACGTCTTGCCAAGGTGCAGGTCGATGGTCAGATCGGTGTCTTCCCCGACGCGATCGACGATGCGTTTCATGCCCTTGACGGCAGACGTCGTCGAGACGGACGAATAGGTGTAGGCGGTCCAGTCGTCGGCATGTGCGACGGTGGCGGACGCGGCGATCAGAGCAGCGGCCCCGAGTGTCTTGATGGTCATGATTTCCTCCGGTTACATAGTGTCGGGACAGGCGTTGCGGCCCGTTCCCTCTTGTTTCAGTCGGCTGGAACGGCCTCTGGATCGAAGCTTGCCAGCTGTGCGGCAACGCAATGGCTCATCGCTGTGAACGCCCGTTCCACCTGGTTCGACCCGATGACAAAGGGGTTGCCATCGGCCCCGGCCTCCATGGCGTCGAGTTTGGTGTAGCTCGCATCAAGGGTCTTGTGGTTCGACAGGAACACGTCAAAGCCTTCCTCCTCCGCCATCGCGGCAAGGCGACGCTCAGACTCGATCATCTGAACAAATTGCGCAGCGTTGGGCCCGAAGTTCAGCCCGTTGCCGCCCCAGATGATCGCCTTGTGTGCCTCGCCATCGTCGGTCAGCGGAACGATGGTCGACAGGGTCCCGGGCGTGTGGCCCGGCGTTTCCAGCAGGGTGATCGTCGTGTCGCCCAACGTCACCGTGTCGCCATCGCCTACGCTCACATCGCGCTCCGGCGGACGGCCCCACAGCGGATCATCGAACTGAAGTTCGTCTTTCTCCAACTCCTGCCAGTCGGTCTCCGACATGATGATTTCGGCGCCGTATTTTTCCTGCAGATAAGCGGCCCCGCCATAGTGGTCTCCATGCGCATGGGAGACGACGATCTTCTTGATGTCCGCCGGATCAAGCCCGACCTCGCGCAGCCCGTCTTCGATGAAGCGCTTGGCCTCGTCTTCGTTGTTGAGCGCGTCGATCAGGATGATGCCGTCGGATGTGGGGATCGCCCATGCCGTGGTCCAGGACGTGCCAAGGAAGACCAGGTTGTCGAAGATCGCCGTGGACCGAACCTCGCCCTTTCCGACCAGGCGCTCCAGCATCTCGTGTCCCTTGTCATGGGGAATGGTGAAGGATTTGCCGATCTTCTCGCAGTGGCCCAGCACATGCGCGAGGTCCTCTCCCGCGGCGGCCTCTGCGGCGGCCACATGGCGCGCCGACAGATCAGGATCGCTCTCGGCTGATGCTGGCAGCGCGCCAAGCAGCAGCGCAGCCGCAAGTGCGGTGCCTGTCCCGTATTTCATACTGTTCTCCTCCCTGAATTCAGTGGGTTCTTTCTGGTGCAGCGGTCTTACTTCCAGGGCGTTTCGGCCCAGATTTGGGCAGCGATTCCGTCCTGCTTGGCGGCGGTCTCGGCGAAATCATCTCCCGCCATGAAGGCGATCGGGTTGCCCTGCTCGGCCATCATTGCCTGGAAGTCGGGGTTCTCGTTGACGGCGCT
Organism: Sagittula marina; assembly: GCF_014196795.1. Taxonomy (GTDB): domain Bacteria; phylum Pseudomonadota; class Alphaproteobacteria; order Rhodobacterales; family Rhodobacteraceae; genus Sagittula; species Sagittula marina. The sequence continues at coordinate 8,275 of NZ_JACIEJ010000028.1, read as the reverse complement.
CAGCGCGCGGAGCAGCTGCTCGGTCGTCGCTTCGTCCAGCCCCGCGGGGGCGACGATGCCGCGCAGGGACGACATCTGCACGTCATAGCCCAGCTCCTTGGCGGTCGGCACATCCGGGCGGAAGGGCGAGCGTTCTTCGGCCAGCACCGCCAGCACGCGCAGCTCGTCAGGGAAGTTCGAGGTCTGGCCCAGCGTCATGGTTCCTGCGGCCACATGCCCCCCCATGATCGCTGTGCGCGCGTTCGATGCGCCCTTGAACGGCACCAGCGTGAATTCCGCGCCGCTTGCGTCCTGCATCATGTTGGCAGCGAAATGGTCGTTTCCGCCAAGGCTCGACAGACCCAGCGTGATCGCGCCGGGGTCAGCCTCGGCCGCGCCGATCAGTTCGTCCAAGGTCTGGAATGGCGACGTGGCCGCGACGGTGATCGTGTTCGGGTCTTCTACGAAATTCGCGAGGTAGGTGAAGCTGTCCAGATCGTAATCCGCCGCGCGGTCCTTGGTCAGGGCAAGGGCCGCAGGCAAGTTGAAGGTGCCCAGCGTGTAGCCGTCGGGCGCCGCCTCGGAAACCTCGGTAAAGCCGATCTGGCCACCGGCGCCGGGCATGTTCTTGACCACGACGGATGCACCATCGCCCAGTTCCTGCTCAAGGAATTGCGCCACGGTGCGAGCCATCACGTCGGTGCCGCCACCGGCGGAATAGCCGACGACCACCTCGACGGGCTTGTCGGGGTATTCGGCGAATGCAGCGGTGGCCGTGAGGGCCAGCGCAAGCGCGGTAAGGGGTGTTTTCATGACAGTATCCTCCCAGTGTCATGTGCGAAAATCTGGTCGTCGATGCCGTAGGCGCGCGTCGCGCTGCGCCAGAACAGGTCATCGCGCTCGCCCGCGCTCAGCGGAGCGGCAAGGCGTTTGAAAGCGTTCCACAGCGTCCGGTAGCTCATCTGCCCCTTGTCCACGGGGAAGTTGCTTTCGAACATGGCGCGGTTCGGCCCGAAGAGGTCGAGGCAGGTTTCCACCCAAGGGCGCCAGTCCTCGGCCAGTGTCTCGGAATACGGCGGCAGCGCCGCGTCGGCGTAGCGCCAGCCAAAGACCCCAAGGCCGAAGCCGCCGATCTTGATGCGGGTGTTGGGCAGCGCGGCAACAAGGGCCAGCGCGTCGCGCCAGGCGCGGAAATTTTGTGTGTCGAAGCGGTCATGCGGGCCAACGCCAAGCGGGCCGCCGCAGTGATCGACAATGACGGTCAGCTCCGGCACGGCCGCGGCCAGGGCGCGGACCTCGTCCAGTTGCGTCTGGTAGGCCCAGACGTCGAGCCTCAGGCCATGGGCGGTCAGCGCCCGTGCGCCATCAATGAAGGCGCTTGTCTGCAACAGGCCCTCGGGGGGCGGGTTGGGATTGGAGCGCACTGCCAGATCTGCGTGCCAGGCGGTGGTGTTGCGGATGCCGACCACCCTGCCCTGCCCCGCCTCGGTCAACGCGTCGAGCACCGGGCGCACGTCGTCGCCCAGTTGCAGGTCCGCCATGGCGACGATGCCCACCGGAAACCGATCCTGCCCGCGCGTCCAGTCCAGCACGGTTTCGACCTCGCCCACCGGGCGCAAGCTTTCGGGGCCATGATCGCGGTAGCCGGTGCGGCACTGAACATAAAGGCTCGCCCGCACGTCATGGCCCGCGCCCACATCCGCCATCAGCTCCTCGGCCCGGTAGCGCCTCTCGGGCCGGTCCCAAAGATGGTGATGGCAGTCGAAGATCGGCTGCTCTGGGGCAAGAGGCTCCTCCTGCCCCAAGGCCAGCCAATCCTCGCGGACCTTATGATGCGGGCTCGCGGTCACGCTTTCTTGCGGCTGTCGATGAAACGCTTCTTCAGCGTCGGGCCGACAACCACGGAGACGGTCAGCGCCACGAGGATCAGGCTGGTGGTGTTCTGGAACAGCACCATCGGATCACCGCGTCCGATCCGCAGCGCAAGGCGCAGGTTCTCTTCCGCGAAACCGCCAAGGATCAGGCCCAGCACGACGGGGGGCAGCGGGAACTTGAGCCGGTCCATCACCCAGCCGATAGCCCCGAAGCCAAGCATCAGGTAGACGTCGAACATGCGGCCATGGATCGAATAGACGCCGATCAGCATGAGCACGATGATCACCGATCCGAGCAGTGGGCGCGGCAGGTTCAGCAGGCGAGCGAAAGAGTTGGTTGCCAGCGACCCACCCAGCAGGACCAGAAGGATCGCGCCGAACAGGAACTGCCACATGAAGCCGAAGACGATGTCCGGGTTGTCGCGGAACAGCATCGGCCCCGGTTGCAAGCCATGCACCAGCAGGCCACCCAGCATGACTGCCGCAACAGCGGTGCCCGGGATACCCAGCGTCAGTGCGGGGATCAGCGCCGAAGCAGTGTCGGCGTTGTTGGCGACCTCGGCGGCGGCCACGCCTTCCGGTTCACCCTCGCCCCATTTCTCGGGGTTCTTCGAGGTGCGGCGCGCCTCGTTGTAGGACATGAAGGCTGCCATGGAACCGCCCGCGCCGGGCAGGATGCCGATCCAGATGCCAAGGAGCGATCCGCGCAGCCAGGTCTTCCAGTAGTTCATGCGCGGCAGCGCCTTCCAGATCGGCTCTGTCCCCAGTTTGGAACTGTTGACACCATCGGTCTTGAGCGGCGTTTCCAGCAGGTCGATCACCGGCGGCAGCGCGTAGAGGCCGACCAGCAGGATCACGATGTTGATGCCGTCGAGCATTTCGAGCTGGCCAAAGGTGAATCGGTCGTTGCCATAGATCGGGTCAGAGCCGATCACCGAAACGAAAACCCCGAAACAGGCCGAGATCAGGCCTTTGATCGGATTGCCGCCCAGCAGGAAGATGATCGAGGCGAGGCCAAAGACCGCAACCCAGAACACCTCGGACGGGCCGAAAAGCAGCGTCACCTTGGACAGCGGCGGCGCCAGCAGCATCAGCGCAAAGGCCGAGGCGATGCCACCGATGGACGAGGACACGACTGCGACCTGAAGCGCGAAACCGCCCTCGCCCTTCTGCGCCATCGGGTAGCCGTCAAACGTGGTGGCGACGGCGGCAGGCGTGCCGGGAATGCGCAGCAGCACGGCGGGAATGGCCCCGCCATACATCGCGCCGTTATAGATGCCCGCCATCAGGCCAAGCGCGACAAGCGGCTCAAGGCCGAAGGTGAAGGGCACGAGGACGGAGATCGCCATGGTGGCGGACAGCCCCGGCATGGCGCCGACGACGATCCCCGCGATCACGCCGATCACGACGGCGGCGAAGTTCGTCCAGGCGAAGACATCCGGCAAGGCATGGAGAAGATCAGAATACATGGTTCAACGCCCCCAGAAACGGCCAGTGGGGAAGTCCTGCGACATCCCGAAATCAAAGATCGCCCAGATCGTGCCGACGACGATCACGGTCGCGATCAGCAGGCCCACCGGGCTGCGATAGCCGAAGGTCCACGCGACCAGAGGGATCGTCACGGCTGTGCTGACATAGAAGCCGACGAAATCGCAGGCGAGCGCGTAGCTGACGATCATCAGGAAGGCCCCGATCACCCGCTTGGGCGCCTTGGTCATGGGCGCGGCGTCTTCGCCGGCGCTGGCCTTGCGCTGATCGGCAAGCAACAGGAACACCGACAGCACGATCAGACCGATCAGCATGGCGGCAGGCAGCAGCGCGGAAATCGCGCGCAGATCATAGGTGGGAACAAGGAACCCGGCGGCGACCAAGATGATTCCGACCGCAGTCAGGGTCTCGGGCCTTGTCAGGCGGGATTTACGGCTCTCGGTCATGAGATTGCCTTCGGTATGAGGGATGAGATGTCTGAGGGCCGACGCCCTCAGGGACTGGGCGGCGTGAGGGAGGACTCCCCCTCACGCGCATTGGCCTCAGTTCCAGGGGGTGGTTTGCCACACGCCGTTGGCGAGATCATAGAGATCGGACGTGAGCTGCTTGAACTCCTCGCCGGTCACAACTTCGACCGGGTTGGCGGTCGCGGCCATGGCGTCAAGGAATTCCTGATCGTCGGACAGCTGCGAGAAGGCGTCGATCAGCTTGGCTTGCACGTCTTCAGGCAGGCCGGCGGGCGCGATGAAGCCACGCATGGACCCGTTAACCAGATCAAGCCCCTGCTCCTTGAAGGTCGGCAGGTCGGGAGCGAATTGCGAACGTTCCTTGGTGGCCACGCCCAGCACGTTCAGCTGGTCCTGGAATTCAGCCACTTCCGAGATGTTGAGGATGCCCATGGCGACATGGCCGCCCAGCAGCGCGGTCCGTGCGGGGGCCGAGCCCTTGAAGGGGACGATGGTGAACTCGGTATCGGTCGCCTGCTCCAGCTTGATCAGCGCAAAATGGTCATCCCCGCCGAGGCTCGACATGCCGACGGTGATCGCAAGGGGATTGGCCTTCGCCTCTTCCAGAAGCTTGTCCAACGTGTCGAGCCCGCTGGCCTTGGAGGTGACGATGACGTTGGGATCGTTCACCACGTTGGCCAAATAGGTAAAGCTGTCACGGTCGTAGCCGGCCTCGCGGTCGATGGTGCGCGCCATCATGCCCGGCAGGTTGAAGGTGCCCAGCGTGTAGCCGTCGGGGTCGGCATTGGCCGCTTCGGTCACGCCGATCTGGCCAGAGGCACCGGGCATGTTCTTGACGACAAGGCTTGCGCCGTCGCCAAGGTATTTCTCGATGAAGGGCGCAGCAGTGCGCGCCATGACATCGGTGCCACCACCGGCCGAGTACCCGACGATCACCTCGATGGGCTTTTCGGGATATTCGGCCAGCGCCGCCCCTGCGGACAGGATCATCGCACCAGCGATGGCGGTTTTCTTGAAGATGTTAAGCATGTTACTCCTCCGTTTCATGCGGTTGTTTCAGTCGTCGAGCAGGGCGCAGCCGCGTTCCTTGAGCGCGCGGTCGACCCATGTCCGGTCGTTTGTGCCGGCTTCGATGTCTGCCATTTGTTTGATTTCTTTCGCAGACTTGTCCTGAGTGGATTTCAGGATCGTCTCGGCCCCGTCGATCGGCACGCAGAGCACACCGTCGCTGTCGCCGATGACGATGTCGCCGGGATGGATCACCATGCCGTCGATGGCGATGGGCACGTTCACCTCTCCGGGGCCGTCCTTATAAGGGCCGCGATGGGTGACGCCTGCTGCCCAAGTCGGCAGGTTGGTTTCGCGGAAATTGTCCAGATCGCGGATCGCGCCGTCGATGACAAAGCCGACGACGCCCTTCTTGATCGCGTAAGCGAGCATCAGCTCGCCCATCAGCGCGTTGTCCAGCGCACCGCCCGCATCGACGACGATCACATCGCCGGGCACGGCCCGGTCGATTGCCGCGTGCAGCATCAGGTTGTCGCCGGGGCGCGCCTTGACGGTCAGGGCGACGCCCGCCATGCCACCGGACGTGTGCATCGGGCGCAGGCGCGATCCTGCGGCCGTCATGCGCGACATGCTGTCGGACACGTTGGCGACGGGCAGCTTGGCGAATTCGGCGACGATCTCGGGGGCGGCGACGCGGTCGCGTTTGAGGATACGGAACCCGGTGGTCATGGTCATTTCTCCATCTGGGCTGGCTCTGCCTGTGCGGCGGCCAGCAATTTTCGATTGATGATGCGTTCGGGCGCAACCGTCTCGCCGTCGAGGATCTGAAAGATCCCGCGCACGGCATCGACACCGACCCGCGCCCCGGCCTGGCGGGTGACACCGCCGATATGCGGGGTCAGCACGATTCGCGGCTCGGCAAAGAACGGGTGGTCGGCCTCGGGCGGTTCGACCGCGAAGGTGTCAAGGCCCGCGCCCGCCAGATGACCACTCTGGATGGCGGCCAGCAGCGCCGGCTCGTCGATCAGCCCGCCACGCGCGGTGTTGACCACAAAGGCCCCTTCCGGCATCCGGGCGATTGCTTCTGCATTCAAGATCTGCCGCGTCTGGGGGGTCAGCGGACAATGCAGGCTCAGCACATTGGACCCCGCCAGAAGCTCGTCGAAGCTGTCGCAGCGAGTGACGCCGAGTTCCTCGAAGGCGCTGTCCGGCGCATAGGGATCGTACCCGATGAGGGTCAGCCCCAGCCCCTTGGCCATGCGGCCCGTGGCCTGTGCGATCGCGCCCATGCCCATCAGGCCCATGGTCGATCCGGCAATTTCGCGCCCCGCGAAGCCCGGCTTTTCCCAGCGTCCGTCCCGCAGCCCAGCGTCAAGCGGCAGGATCCGCTTGGCGCAGGACAAGAGCAGCGCGATGGCATGTTCGGCAACCGACACCGCGTTGGCACCTGTCGCGACCAGCACCGGGATACCTCGATCGGCAGCGGCTTGGATGTCGATATTATCAACCCCCACGCCGTGCTTCGAAATCACCTTGAGCTGCGGTGCCGCGTCCATGACGGCGGCGTCCAGACGCCCCATGCGCGACACGATCCCTTCGGCGCCAGTCTGCTGAAGATACTCGGAAATCACCGCGCTGTCGGCATAGGGCGGGGTATGCACCGTCTTGTAACCGTGGTCCGCCACCAACTGGGCGGCGGACGGATCGAGGTCAGGCCCCGTAACGAGGATTGTCTTGCTCATCGCACATGTCTCCACAGCGTCCCGAAGTCTCGGGGCGCGCCATTTCGTGTCTTTGTTTTTCGGTTGGTCCATAGCGGTCTCCCGAACCTGCTATGGATGTCCTCCTTGGCTTGGCACCGTAATGCCAAGAATGTCTTCACAAAAGCGCCTAATTCTGGTTATTAGATTTAGAAAAACTGGATCTGTTTATGGACACACGGCAACTCAAGACCCTTCTGGCCATTCAATCCCATGGCACATTCGCGCAGGCGGCAGACCTTGTCGGCCTGACACCTTCGGCCGTCAGCCAGCAGGTTCACGCGCTCGAGGAAGAACTGCGTGTGACCATCTTCGACCGCACCAAGCGACCGCCACGGGTCACGCCTGAGGGCCTTCAGGTCATTGAAATGGCAGAGGATATCTTGCGCCGCGCCGAGGACGCGAAGGCCAGTCTGCGCGGTGATCAGATCGCCGGAACGCTGATGCTGGGCTCGGTCCGCTCGAGTGCGCTGAACCTGTTGCCACGCGCCATGGTACAGATGCGCGGGCGCTATCCGGACCTGAAGCCAAGCTTGCGAGTGTCCCTTTCCTCAACCCTGATCGCGGACGTGGCCGGCGGACGGCTCGACGCCGCTATCGTTGCGGAACACCTCGGAATTCCCAGCACCTTGCGCTGGAGCCCCTTCCTTCGTGAACCGCTTTGGTTGATCGTGCCGCGTGGCATGGAGGCGATCGACCCGATCGAACTGTTGAATTCACGGCCTTACATTCGTTTCCGAAGCGCCGTGCCGCTGGCAAACCTGATCGATACAGAGTTGTCTCGTCTCGGCGTTGTAACCAATGACGTGGCCGAAATCGACACCATCGGATCGATTGTCACAGGCGTGCGGCAAGGTCTGGGCATCTCGGTTGTGCCGCATGTTGCTCTGCAGGAACCCGAGGATTTGAACATCATGCGCCTGGCATTCGGGGTTCCGCAGGTGACCCGCCAGATCGGCATCGTCGAAAGGACTGCGGCGCCGCGTGCCGAAATCATCGCGCTTCTGCACGCAGTCCTCGCGGACCTATGCGGCGACTACGGAGTGGTCAGGCCCACACGATCCTGACCGTGTTCACATTTACGAACGCCGTCGAAGCGCCCGGCCCCGGTTTCTTTGAAAGCGTCAGCTGGCTAAACGCCACGGTGCGGTTTTCACAGATCTCCAAAACTGTCGACGTGTATGCCATTACTTTGGAGTGAAAGTGGTCGCGATCTTAATTAGCCGAAAACGGAAACCAAATCGTCTCTATGCGAACGTCCGGTCTGGGCCGGACTTCATCGGAAAACAAGCTGTCTCGACTGGGGTGGGCGGGCGTATGTGGCACTGATCGCGGAGAGGCCAAACTGCTGGTCCTTATTACGCGAAAGAAGAGTCCTTACGCTAAGTTGACCAAAGGAACCCGAGAGAAAATGCGTCGCTGCATAAAGGAACCAATTCCAGAGATCTTTGCCGCTTGGGATGTCATGAGAGAAGCCGTCGATGCACATGTACATGGTGACTTCGCCCGGGCCGATGATCTCTTTCAACAAGCGGACTCACCGAAGGTGTGGGATTGGCTTAATTCTGCTTGGGTGGTGACCTGCCACGGGATTTTTCCTCCACCGTCGGTTAGAGTCCGATCCAACTTGAGGACGGACAATGAAGCGAACGCGATTTACGGACGAACAGATCATCCACTGCCCGGCAGGCGCATCCGC
>NZ_JACIEJ010000027.1 GCF_014196795.1 Sagittula marina | reverse complement strand
GCGGTAGCGGGTGGGTGTGGGCTTCGGCATGCGCCCGAACTAACCGTCCGGATTCGCTAAGTGAATCCCTCCCTTTGATTTGCGCAACAACGCCCCGCAGTATAGGACATTGTGCGTCGCGAGGTGATTCTCTGCCACGTCGCCGGAGACGAGGAGGACGCCGAACCGAATAACGGCCAATCCCTTCGCGTGTCCTGCCCATCCCACAGATCCTTCTCGATCTGGGCTTTCGGAAATGGGTCGTCGCGAAAAGGAAGGCCAGTGAAACCTAGCTTTTCCTTGAAATTTAGCCAGACAAAAGCCGCCGACGGCGCTCACGGATCTTTAGGGATCTGCTGCGGAACTACCTGAAAATGCAGAGGTTTATAGACGCGCGTGAAGATGTCTACGTCATGCGGCGCGCGCTGTCCTCCAAGTACATGTGTCTCGGTATCGATACCGGCACGCGTCAGCCGATCCTCGGCCACCTCGAGGGAGCGACCATTGACCGGCTCATGGCCTTCTGGAGGTGAAAGGCATCCTCGATGCCGTCGAAGTCGGCAGTGACGGGCGGTTTGGCTTTCCCATCATCTTGGGCAATCGCACCGCCATGCAGTCGGCTATCGATTGTCACTGAGAGGTGACCAGCGCCACCGTCAAGACGCGCACCTTCGGCCGGCGATTTCCGGGCGCCAATAGGCTTTAAGATTAACGAGCAGATGGAATGTGGAGAACAAGCCCGAGCTTTGGCGGGATGTCGGGATAACTTGTTGATTCTTACATATTCTCTCTGATTCGAAATGGAATCCGTATTTGAGGATAACTTTTTGAAGTTTTCGGAATTCACGAAAAAATTACGGAAGCTTATGCCGGCGAATTAAGTAATCTATCACGATGTTCCCAAACCGAGGGCCTAACCGCATAAATCAGTATTTGTGCAGAGCTTGGCACAAAACGAAAATTTACGGTTGCTATAATAAAATTTCTGTTAATAAATCCTTTCCGTAACACTGAGGCTTTCAGAGCTTTAATGGCAGCGCGCATTTAACCGTGCGGGGGCTGTCCGATAACCATTGAATGCGCAGAGTAGCTGTGCAATTTTTACGTGTGTTGGGGGTTGTGTATTCTCCTTACGCATTTTAGCGAGTGGAGTTTTCTATGCCGATCGTACTTTTAATGACTCGAATACCCAGGTTAATACTTTTGCCACCTTGCAGGCGGCGGTAGACGCAGCGGCAGACGGTTATACCATTCGCATTGATAGCGGTGAGACTCTTCGCGAACAGGTGGTCATCGAGGGGCTGTCGGGTTTGACGATCGAGGGCAACGGCGCCACCATCGAGATGGCGGACACGCCGACCTTTACCCAGATTTCCGGCGTCGACGGCGGTACACGTGACCGTGCTGCGGTCATTACCGTGCGCGATTCATCCGACGTGACAATTGAAAATCTCGTCGTAGACGGTCGTGGCCTTGGTGACTCAACACCAGCGGCGCAAACCAGCGGGGCCAGAAGCGATTTTGAAGGTGTCTTGTTCTTTGATGCCTCCGGTGACCTTGATGGCCTGACCGTGACCGGAGTCCGCGATGCCTATGCTGCGGATGGTCAGGTCAAAGGCAACCAGCGCGGCAATGCCATTGTGGTCCTGAATGACGACGGCGCCGAGCGTACTGTCACGGTTCAAAACAGCACCATCGAGGATTTCCAGAAGAACGGGATTACAGCGGCCGGTGCTGGTCTTGAATTCGTGGTGACGAATAACACCGTGACAGGTGCGGGATTTCTGCCGGATTCCAACGATATAGCACAAAATGGCATTCAGGTTTCCGGGGGCGCGGCTGCTGCGATTACCGGAAATACGGTTCAGGAAATCGGCTATCAGCGCGGCGATTATGTGACCACGGGGGTAATGGCTTTCAATGTGCCGTCTGGCGAATTGACGATTTCGGGCAATACGTTCACCGGTCCCACAGATGACATGGGCGTCACGCAAGCTGCCACTCATATCCCGGTTTATGTCAGCGGCGAGACCGATAATGCCGTTGTTACGAATAACACTTTTGACGGCACTGTGTTTGGAATCGCCTTTGCGAACAATACTGATAATCCGACCTACACCGGCAATATCTGGACCAATCAATTCGACGAAGTGGTGACGAATACCGGCGATGGCACCTGGGCCAAATCGCAGCTTGAACTTTATGGCAGCAATAATGATCTGCCGCTGAACGTTCAGGGGCTGGATGGCGATGATTTCATCGTGGGCACGGCATCTGATGACACGATCAGCGGCGGTGACGGTCAGGACGACATCGAGGGTGGCGCAGGCAATGACAGCCTGGATGGCGGCGACGGTGACGATGTGCTGGTCGGTGACGCGGGGAACGATACGCTTGATGGCGGTCAGGGTGCCGACGACATGCAGGGCGGTGAGGGTGACGATCTTTTGCGGGTCTCCCAGGTCGACACCGCAGATGGCGGTGCGGGCGTTGATACCGTCGAACTGATGGATCTTTCCACGCTGACCATCGCTGAGCTCGAGACGCTCATGTCCGGTGGTTTGGTCGATAACCCTGCGGCGCCGGGCACGACCCTTGGTCTCAGCCTTGATGGGACCACCACTCCGGGTGGCGATCTGGATATCTTGGGGGCGGTCGATGCGAACGGCACCGTCAGCTACACTGCGGGGGCGGAGCACAGTGTCGCCAACGTTGAAATTCTCAAAGTTCCCGGCAGCTCAGGCAGCAGCGTGTTCCTGGTCGCAGAGGGCATGTCGATCCAGGCCGCTGTGGACGCGGCGGTGGCCGGAGATACCATTCTTGTCGGCGAAGGCGTCTACTCCGAAGCCATCACCCTGGACAAAGCTCTGACGCTGGTTGGCCTTGATGCCGAGATTTCCGGCGTCGGCACTGCGGTCTCCATCACCGGTGATATTGATGCCGGCGGTAGCGAAACGGTTTCCATCAGTGGCTTTGACTTTGCGGATAACGCGACGGGTGTGCGCGTATCTTCGAGCACGCAGCTGTCCAGCCTGCTGATCGACGATGCCACGTTCTCGGGCAATACCACGCACGGCGTCGGGACAGGCAGCGGGGCTCCGGGCCTTGCGTCGATCACCATCACCAACTCGGACTTCTCGGGCAATGGCACCGGTGGCGGCAACGGGGCAGGGGATATCATTCTGTTCGGATACACCGGCGATGCCACCATTCGTGATGTCACGATCACCGGCTCCGATGAAAGTGTCCCGCAGGGCCAGCGTGGCGACAACGCCATTCAGATTTCGGGGTTCACCCCCAACACCTACGACGTGACCGCGCCCATCGGCGCTGTGGTGCTGGAAAACGTTACGTCAACCGGGTTCTATCACAAGAACCACCTTACAATTCAGGGCTTTACCGATCTTGACGGGCTGAGCTTTGTCAACGCGAACATCGAGGGGGGCTCCAACTGGGGCTATCCGGTCTTTATCGACCAGCCCGCTGACGGGGTCGTGGGCGCGCTCGGCGGTGTGAACGGACGCCCCGGCGCATTTGACGGTGCAACGGGCACGGGCAACATCGATTTGTCGGGCCTGACGGTGACAAATACCAGCACGGGCGCGACATTCGACACCTTTGTTCGGGCCGCGGATGGCGACGAGTCGATCACAGGCACCAATGCCAATGACTTCCTGAACGCTCCTGACGATGATCTGACCGATTTCGGCGGCAATGAAACGATTGATGGCGGCGCGGGCAACGACACGCTGATTGGCGGTGTCGGGGACGACGAGCTGACTGGCGGCACGGGCGACGACGTGGCGATCTATTCCGGCGAGCGTGAGGGCTATGACATCTCTCGCAATGCAGACGGCAGCTACAATGTGACCGACACGGACACGACTGACGGCAATGAGGGCACGGACCTGCTGGTCGGTGTCGAAACCCTTCAGATTGACGGCATCGGCTTTGAACTGGATGCGAACAGCCCCGATATTTCGGGCTACACCGATAAATTTACTGAGGGCTTCGAGACAGGCACCGCAGGGTTTGTCACACCGGACGGGTATGGCGCGCTGACGATGGTTGCCAGCGGGACCAATGGAATAGATGCCGCTGATGGCGGCAGTTATGCTCAGGTCGAGCAGACCGGTTCTGGTCCGTTCACGCGGTTCGACGGCTACCGCACCAATTTTGATGGCGGGTTCGCCACGCAGGCGAAAATCTATCTGGATCCAAGCTGGGCCGATGGTGAAGGCTTTGACTGGTCCGTTGCGGCCAACGGCACCGACGGCGCACATCAGCGCGACTTCATCTTCCATGTGACAAAAGATGCCGATACCGGCACCGTCCTTGTGGGCGCGAACAACAACTCCAACTACGATCCCGTTCTCAATCTCGAAACCGGAAACCACGTCTCCATCGACACCGCGGGCTGGTACACGTTCGAACATAATTTCTATGAAAACGATGAGGGTGATCTCGAAGTTGCCATGAACGTCTACGACGCGGCGGGCGAATGGATGTTCACCGAAGTCCGAAGCTCTGACGCGGATAGCATCGCCACTGAGGTGGGTGGCAACCGCTATGGCTGGTTCACCAATATCGACGTGACCGACGGTATCGCGGTGGATTCAGTGTCGCTGAGCACCGCCAACGCCAATTTCATCCAGACCCTCGACGGCGGCGTCATCACTGGCGAATACGCCGATGTGGCAAGTGCGCAGGCCGCGGCTGCGCCGGGCGAGCAGGTGTTCGACCCGACCACCGAGCAATTCCATGTGTTCGAAGGCATGTCGATCCAGGCGGCTATTGATGCGGCCTCCGAAGGCGACACGATCCTGGTCTACCCCGGTGCCTATGCCGAAGCGAACACCACCGACAGCCTCGGCCGTCAGGTCAGCCTGTCGATCGAAACCGACAACCTCACCATCATGGGGGTTGATGCGAACGGTGTGCCGATCGAGGATGCCACGGCGACGGAAGCCACGCTGACGCTGGGCTATCAGTCCGCGTGGGGCAGCTATGCCTTCCTCGAAGGATCGGGCACCACCATTTCGGGCCTTCAGATCGAAGGCGCCGGCTATGATTACGGCGTCGAAACCGGCACGGGTGTCAACAAGATCATCGAAGTGGTCGGGGATGACTTCACCCTGACCAACAGCACCGTCACAGCGCCTGATGGCGTGTGGATCGCCTCTGCCGTGTATATCAACGACCGCAGTGTCTCTGCGGGGACGGATCCGACGACCTTCGTTTCGGATATTTCGTCTTATTCGATCAACAACAACGTGTTGCACGGGGCGGTGGCGCTGGCCAACGGACCGGGCACGGGCCACGCTGTCACCGATATGTCGGTCATCGACAACCTGTTTGAACAAAACAGCGGCATTGATCCGGAAACCGTCTACTTCGGCAATGTCGGCATCACGATCAGCGGTCTCGAGGACGACGTGAACTGGCGCAATATGACGGTGGGCATCCCTGAAATTTCCGGGAACACCTTCGACGGCGCGCTGAACCGCGTGTTCTACAAGGCAGATGACGATGCCTCGGAAGTGCCGGACCTGGCCTTCGTGCAGAATTTCCTGGCCACCAACACGGTCGAAGCTTACGCCTACGCCACCACCCCCACGGGTGAGTTGCGGCTGGTGGAGTCCCCCAGCACGCTGGCGGGCAGCAGCGCAGTCAATCAGGCTGTGCGCATCGGCACGGATATCGGCAGCCTGTCGGGTTTTGCACTGGCTGGAGACACCATCGTTGCGATGACCACCGCAGGCACACCGCTGACAGAGATCGTGACGGACGGTCTGATCGTGGAAGTGCTTTCCGGTTCCTTCGCCCCCGAACTTGACCTTGCCGCCAATGTGAGCGCGCTGGAGCTGGCCGGTGCGGAAGATGTGAACATCAACGGCAACGACAATGACAACGTGCTGGTCGGGAACGACGGCGACAACGTTCTGAACGGTGGTCTGGGGGCTGATACCCTCGAGGGCGGCGCGGGCAACGACAGCATCGACGGTGGCGCGGGTCTCGATCATATCGACGCAGGCGAAGGGGACGATACGATCATGGCTTCGGCGGGCAGCGATGTCGTCGATGGCGGTGCAGGCACTGACCTTTATGATGCCTCCAACTTCTCGTCTTCGGCGGTGATCAACCTGTCGACAAACCCCGTCAGCTTCCTGACACCGGGGACCGGGTTTGTCAGCGGCGCGGATATCTCCGGCTTCCAGGGTCTGACCGGCATCGAGAACATCAGGGGCGGCGCTGCGGCCGACCAGCTGATCGGGGACGCGGGAGAAAACACCATTTTCGTCAGCACCGGCAGCGATTCAATCGATGGCGGCGCGGGCGTGGACACCTACGATGTGTCTGCGGACGATGGCGGCGTGAATGTGGATCTGGTGGCCGGCACGTCGGTCACCACCGGCTTTGGCACCGACAGCCTTGAGAACATCGAAAACGTGACCACGGGAGATGGCGACGACACCGTGGTCGGCGATGCCGGCGACAACGTCTTCGTGACCGGTGCAGGCGCTGACAGCGTAGAGGCCGGCGAGGGTGACAACACCATTGACGCAGGCGACGGTGCCAACGATGTGACGGCTGGCGCAGGCAATGATGATGTCACCACCGGCGTGGACAATGATATCATCGACGCAGGTGATGGCGACAACGAGGTGTCCTCTGGTGCGGGCAACGATGATGTGACCACCGGCACCGGCGCAGACGTCATCGACGCGGGCGATGGGAACAACACCGTCAGCAGTGGCGCTGGCGCGGATGACATCACCACGGGTTCCGGCGATGACAGTGTGAGCTCTGGCGCGGATGCAGACGTGGTGTCTGTTGGCGATGGCGCGAACACGGTCGACGCGGGCGCGGGCAATGACACGGTGACCTCCGGCAGCGGCAACGATGACATCGCCGCAGGGGACGGGGATGACGTGATCTCTAGCGGGCTTGGCAACGACATCGTCGACGGTGGCGCAGGCCAGGACACGATGGTTCTTGCGGCGACCAGCCTGGCGGATGTCAGCTTTACCGCGACGCAGGTCAGCTCGGCTGGGGACGGGGTCAATGATGTCGCAAACGTCGAACGCTTTGAGCTGGGCGACGGGACGGTGGTACGGGCCGTCAACCTGGCAGGTTCGCCCTACACCACGATCCAGAGCGCTATTGACGCAGCAGATCCAGGTGATGTGATCCTGATCGGTGCGGGCACCTATGCCGAGGCGCTGACCCTCGACAAAGGCGTCACGCTCATGGGGGCAGGCGCTGGCGTTATCGTCGATGCAACGGGGGAGCTGACGGGCGTAACGATAAACGGCGGTGGCGAAGGCCAGTCGATCGTGCTGGAGAACATCACCTTTGACGGGGCGCTGGACACAGGCGTTCAGGTCGACCCGAGTGCGGATTACGACAGCATCACAGTGGCCGATGTGACGATTTCCGATGTCGGTCGTCGTGGGTTCGATCTGACCAATGGCGATCCGGTCGGGACCGTGCAGGGCGCGCCGACCGTGGATGCGCTGATCTTCGAGAATGTCTCCGTCGATGGCTTTGGCTCCATTGCTGCGGGCGCAGGCGTCGGGATCAACATTCCCGAGTACGAAGGCACGGTTTCGATGGATGGTGTCACCGTGACCGGCTCCGGTGCGGGCGGGCGCTATGGCATCAACCTGAGCGGGCTTGACGGTGGCACTGCGGGCATCAGCCTGACGGATGTGACCATCGGTGGCGCAGGCGAAGCCTTCCAGCGTGCGGCGCTGGGACTGCAAGACTTTGAAGGCCTTGTTGCCGGCGATGTGTTGCTGAGCGATGTCACGCTGCAAGGCGCGATTTCGGACGGCAGCGCAGATTTTGCCCTGCTGTATGCTGATCTGGTGGGCGGAGTGCTGGATGCCTCGGGTGTGACCATCACGCCGGATGCGGGCACCACTGCGTCGCAGTTCAACGTGGCCGACAGCGATCCTGACCTGACCTCTGATATGACTGGCACAGATGCGGCGGACAGCTTCCTCGTGGCAGGCGATGACGCTGTGACCATCGCCGGTGGTGCAGGGGATGACCTGTTGGTCACTGGCCCGGTGGGGGTAGATGTTACCTTTGACGGCGGAGCAGACAGCGACACGCTGACCATCGTGAACCCGGCCTCCTTCGGTCTGAACGCGGCGATTACGCTCGACGGCAGCACCGTCGAAATGGCGGCGGGCGGTCAGCCGGCTGGCCAGGTGGCGTATTCCAACGTCGAGACCCTGGACATTCAGCTGGGCGATCTGGGGGATGAGGTCGATGCCGCAGGCGCGACCTTTGACGCTGGCACGACGGTTTCGATCACCGGTGGTGCACTGGGGGATGACATCGACTTTACCGGTGCAACCGGTGCCGAGATCATCATCGACGGTGGCGAGGGTGCGGATACCGTGACTGGCAGCGCAGGGGGCGATGTGCTCTTGGGCGGCGGCGGCGGTGACGTGATCAACGGTGCCGATGGGGACGATACCGTCACCGCAGGCGCTGGCAGTGACAGTGTCGACGGCGGCGCAGGCACCGACCAGGTGGTCGTGTCCGGCAACCGGTCCGACTTTGACATCACGGTTTCCGGCACCACTGTCACCCTGGCGGATACGGTCGGCGGCGAAGGCTCTGACACGCTCGTCAACATTGAGGAAATCGCCTTTGACGACGTGACAATCGGTGCGGTGGCCTATGAGGACACCCTCGGCACCGACGAGGACAACGCGGCCAGTGGAAATGTCCTGAGCAACGATTTCGATCTCGCTCTGGGCAGCGCGGGTCTGGAGGTGATCTCGGCCGGGACGGCTGGTGCAGAAGCGCTGTTGTCCGGGGCGGCTGTGACCTTTGCGACGGCGAAGGGTGGCAGCGTCACCATCAACCCTGACGGCACCTACAGCTATGATCCCAACGGCGCCTTCGAGGCCCTGAATGTGGGCGACGAAGACACCGACAGCTTCAGCTACACGGTGAGCGATGCCGACGGGAACACCGCGACGGCGACGGTCTCTATCGACCTTTCCGGTGTAAACGATGTGCCAACGCTGGACAGCGATACCATCAGCACCGGTGAAAACGATACCGTGGGCTACGACCTGACGGATCAGGCCGACGATGCCGATGCCGAGGATGATGGCGACAGCCTGACCTACAGCGTGGCCCCGGGCGGCGATCCTGCCAAGGGCACCGTCAGCGTCACGGCGGCTGGTGAGCTGACCTTTGATCCGGGCACCGATTTCGAGGCTCTGAACGAAGGCGAGCCTGAGACCCTGACAGTCACGGTGCGTGCCACGGATGCGCAGGGTGCCCACGTTGATACCACGTTCAACATCACCGTTACCGGCGAGAACGATGCGCCGGATGCGTTGGACAGCTATGACCAGACCTCGGTGCCGTCCGGCACTGAGGATGATGCCACGGTCAGCTTCGATCTGGTGTCTTTGCTGGGGGCCGATATCGACCTTGATGCGGAGGACGACACCAGCACGCTGAGCTACTCCGCAACCGTCACGGGCACCGGCACGGTGTCCATCGTGGCAGGGTCTGGCGGGCCAGAGCTGGAATATGCGGTGCCCGGCGATCTGCAGGCGCTGAACGCAGGCCAGATCGAAACCATCACGGCCACGGTCACGGCAACCGATGCGCAGGGCGCAGCCGACAGTTTCGACGTTGTCTTCACCATTGAGGGCGTCAATGACGATCCGGTGATGATCGATGGCAGCGACAGCGCGGTCGAGGATGGCAGCGCGATCACGGTGGATCTTTCGGCTCTCGGGTCGGATGCGGATGCCGAGGACGACGGCAGCTCGCTGAGCTATGCCATCACCACGCCGTTGGGCGCTGGCGAAGGCAGCGCGACGATCACCGGCACGGAGCTGAGCTTTGATCCGGGGGCGGATTTCCAGGATCTGGCAGCAGGGGAAACCCGCGATATCACTCTGGGCGTCACGGCGACGGATGCGCAGTCTGGCACATCGAACGAAGGCACCATCACCATCACCGTCACCGGTGTGAACGATGTGCCGACGTTGCAGGCGGGGACATTCTCGCTGGGCGAAGATGCCGGAGAGACCGGATTTGACCTGAGCGCGTTGGCCGCGGATGTGGACAGCGACGACACACCTGAAAGCCTGACCTACACGATCCTGTCGGGCCCGTCAGAGGGCACGGCGGCCATCGTTGTGACACCGGGCGGTGTCGAGCTGAGCTTCGATCCCGGCTCTGATTTCCAAAACCTTGACGATGGCGAAAGCCGTGATGTCACGGTGCGGGTGCAGGCCGTCGATGGCAACGGTGGCACGGTCGAGGCCGATATGGTCATCACGGTCACCGGGGACAACGACGCACCAAAGAGCGGCACCACCGTCGACAGCTTTACCGAGGCGAACGGGACCTTGGCAGTCGTTGCGGCCAACGTGTTGCTGAGCGAGGCGACAGATATCGACGATGAGCCGCTCACGGTGGTTGCGGCCAGCGTGGTGCAGAATGCAGCGTCCAGCGACCGCGACCTTGCGGGGGCCTTTGTGGTCGCCGCAGATGGCGCAATCAGCTTTGATCTGGATCTATTCGATGATCTGGATGACGGCGAGAGCGAGGTCATCGTCTTCGACTACCAGATCAGCGATGGCGATGAGGTCGTGGCCACATCGGTCAGCATCACGATTTCCGGCACCAACGATGCGCCGGTGATTGCGGACACCACGACGTCGGCGCAGGAAGACGGCGCGGCGATCACGGTGGATCTGCTGGCGCTGGCCTCGGATGTGGATGGTGACATCCTCAGCTTCTCGGCGGCTCCGCTGGCGCCGGGTCTGGGCAGCGTTTCGGTCTCGGGCAACACGCTGACCTTTACGCCGGGACCTGATTTCCAGGATCTCGACGAGGGTGACGTCCTGCCAGTCGAAATCGTCGTCACCACCAGCGATGGCGATCTGACGGACACGGCGACCATCACGGTCAACGTCGCAGGCCAGAACGACGCGCCGGTCATAATTGCAACCGACGAGGACGGCACTGCCGATGTCTCCGAGGATGCTGTTGCGGGCGTCACGGTGATCGACCTTGCCACCATCACCTCTGATGTGGATGCGGATGATCTGCCCGCCGATCTGACCTATACGCTCGATGCAGGCTACACGGGCGGCGGTGTCTTCTCGCTGAACGGCACGGACCTGGTGTTTGACCCCAACGGTGATTTTGAATCGCTTGACGGGTCGGATGAGGCCGTCGTGACCATTGCGGTCACAGCGACGGACGATCAGGGCGGCACTCAGACGGTGGATGTGTCGGTCCGTATAACCGGCGAAGAAGACGCGCCGGTTCTACTGGAGGCCGTCGGCGCGGTTGCGCTGGTGTCCGAAGATGCCACGGGCCCGGTTACGGTGCTTGATCTTGCGGCGCAGGCGTCGGATGCCGATGCGGGTGCGGTGCTCAGCTACTCCTTGGGCAGTTACACCGGGGCAGGGGCATTTGCCCTTGATGGGACCAACCTGACGTTTGATCCGTCGGGCGGGTTTGAGGCCCTGGCGGGGTCCGAAACGGACAGCGTCAGCATCGATGTGACCGTGACGGACGAAGATGGCAACTTTGATACCGTCACGTACACGGTGGACATTGATGGTGAAAACGATGCGGTGTCTGCTGGCGACACCATCGAAGACACCATCACCGAGGACGATGGCATCGTCAGCTATGATGTCTCGGCGCTGCTGGCCAATGCCACGGACATCGACACCTCGGACAATGCCACCCTGGCGATCAGCAACCTGACGCGCACCGATGGTGGCCGGGTGATTTCGAGCATGTCGCTGAACGACGGCACCGGGATCAGCTTCAACTCCGGAGCCTTCAACGATATGGCCGTTGGGGAAACCGAGGTCCTGACCTTCACTTACGATGTGATCGACGGAAACGGATCGGTTGATACCGGGACCGCAGAGATCACGGTGCAGGGTGTCAACGACGCGCCGAATATCTTCTACTCGAACTTCAACCTGTCGGGTGGCAAGGTCTCTGTGGATGAGGTCGTCGGTCAGACCGGCAACAGCGCCACGCGCACCGAAGGCAGCGGTGTCCTGACGTTCGTCGACCCAGACCTGAGCGATGGGGCGGATCTGTCGATCTCCCTTGATGCGATCCCAGGCCTGTCGGCGGCAGAGTTGGCCACTTTGTCCAATGCGATGCAGTTGACCCAGACGTCCTTCCCCGCAAACCCCTCGGGCAGCGCACGGACCTTTGGTGTGGTCTTCTCGATCACGGATGCCGATCTGGACTTCCTCGAAGATGGCGAGCAAATCACGGCCACTTATCGGGTGGCTGTGAATGATCGCAACGGCGCAAGCGACGAGCAGACAATTTCGGTGATCTTCAACGGTGCATCGGAATTCATACCCGCTGTGGCCGGCGACGACACGATCCAAGTGTCCGAAGACGGTCCGGTTGTGGATCTCACGGCGGACTTGCTGGGCAATGACACCATCGACGCGGACGCAACTGCCGAGATCATTGCAGTGGATGACAGTGGCACCACGGGGTCCGTCAGCCTGCTGGCGGGTGGTCAGGTCAACTACGATCCGAATGGGCAGTATGAGCATCTGGTCGCGGGCATGGTTGCCACGGACAGCTTTGTTTACACCGTCTCGGACGGGGAGGGTGGTTTTGACACGGCCACCGCCACGATCCAGATCCAGGGTGCCAATGATGCGCCGGTGATTTCGGGCAGCACGGGTCTCATCTCGACGATAGAAAACGACCTGCAGGAGACACCGGTTTTGATCGGCGCAGACCTGGCGGTTGTGGATCCAGACATCACGCAATTCGAAGATGGCAACCTGCTGGTTTCGATCACCGGGGCCACCGCCGACGACCGCCTGAGCGTCCGGACCTCGTCAACCTCCGGCGTCGGGATCGAAGTGTTCGGCGGTTTTGTCTTCCACGATCTGGTCAATATCGGCGCAATTTCCGGCGGTACCGGCACCACGCCCCTGTCCGTTTCACTGAACGCCAATGCCACGGCGGAACGTGTCACGGCCTTGTTGCAATCGCTTCAGGTGCAGAACGTGTCGGATGAACCACCGACCTTCCCGCGTGACGTCTCCATCGCGGTGACCGATGCCGAGGGCCTGCAGGACACACTCACCAAGCCTTTGCTCATCACACCTTCTCAGGATACCCCGGACGGGGCCGAGCCAGGCGAACTTTTGGTCAATGACGAGGGGTATGCAGTTCAGACCTATCCGAACCAGGATGATGGGGTTTCCTCGGTCTCGGTTGACGCCACGACCGTGACCCTCACCGGGAATGCCTGGAAAATGGCGGATGTCGACTTTGACGTTGTCAGGGGCACGGTTCTGACCTTCGACATGACCAGCACGGATACAGGTGAATTCCTGGCGATCGGGTTCGACACCAATGGTCATTACGATGGCATGATGGACCTGAGCTCGTTCATCCGTCTCGGCGGAACGGATGGCTCTCATCTGCCCTTCGCTGCCTTCAGAAGCTACACAACGCTTGGCGTCACCCAGAGCTATTCGCTGAACATTGGCGAGTGGTTCACCGGGGACTTTGAGCAGCTTGTCTTTGTGGCCGATGACGATGCGGACGGGTCGGGCAACATGACGATCTCGAATATCCAGATCTTCAACGACTTTGATCATTCCATCGAAGTTGACGGTCAGGAGTTCGAAATCACCAGCTTCGACGCCCGTCAGGACTTTGGCACCGTGACCGAAGTGGCCCCGGATGCGGTGACCACGACCGGCAATGCCTGGAAAAGCATCGACATCGGCGATGGTGTCATCGATGCCAACACGGTGCTGTCGTTTACCTTCAGTGCGACCGACCTGGGCGAACTGCAGGGGATTGCCTTGGAAAACAACGGCAAGCTGTCGCTGGAGCGGGTATTCCAGGTGGCGGGCAGCCAGAGCGAGAGCTTCTGGAACCGCGATTTTGCCGGGTACCAGATCGGTGACGGCGAAGTGACTTACGATATACGCGTCGGTGATTACTTTGCCGCGGGTACGGAGTTCGACCGCATCGTTCTGGTCAATGATGACGACGCGGACGGTTCTGGTACGGCGACTTTCTCGAATATCGAAGTGCGTCAGGATCCGTTCACAGTCACAACCGATCTGTATGACACGGATGCGGGCGGCCAGATCAAAGAGCTTTTCCAAGGCGGCGACGGGGGTATCTTGCGTCTGGGCGGCGATGTTCAGCGCAGCCTCGATCTGGGATCGGTCGAGATTGACGCCAATACCCAGCTTACATTCCGTTTCCGCTCAGATGTCGAAGCGGATGTGGTGGCCATTGGTCTGGATGACAACGGCGCCCTTGATGCCGGGGACAGCTTTCAGTTCTACCAAATTGATGGCAGCGGTTCCTTTGGTCAGCAGGACGAAAACGGGACCTACACGACCGGTGATGGTTTTGTCGAATACACGATCAACATCGGCGAGGATGTCGCGGGGACCTTTGATCGTCTGGTGCTGATGCAACAAGATGCTGCAGGCGATGCGAACAGCTACTTCGAAGATATCGTGCTCACCGGACTGGGCATGGACGATGATGTGCTGTCGATCCTCTGATACGGCGTGATCACTAGGAAAAAGCGCTCCCGGCCAGCCATGGTCGGGGGCGTTTTGCTGAGGGCCTATGGCATTTTCGCGATGTTCAGCCACTTGGGTTGGCCAGCGCACTTCTGGCTCAAACTGCGGCATTATCGGACCCACGTCCTTGCGGGACCCGGAGGGCCCGATTTCAAACAGGTAACGGTTGAATGGCCATCCGTTCAGATACCTGCAGGCGCGGCGTCCGAGATTAAGGCTCAAGCCATCTGCGCGTCCGCCAGCCAGAAAAAACAGGCCTCTCACTGGACGTTTTTCGACAGGTGAGTTGTGACATCAGGCTGAAATGAATGGGTCCCGAGCCTAAGCCGTTTGCGACACTGGTTTTGCACCGGGCGTTTTGCCCTATCGTGCGTTCGGTGAAATCTGGCACCCCTGAAAAAAACGCTTTTCCGAGGCGTTTGGGGGCAGTGAAAGCTCACGCAGCCTCCTCTCCCTCCGACGCTGGGGTCATCAGGGTTCCGATCCCGGGGACCTGCGCCGAGGCAGCGGCGACAGTTTGGAACATGCCGTCCAGGTCCAGCATCGTCACGAACCGCCCATTGCAGCGCCCAATGCCCGAGACCAACCGCTCGTCCCAAGAGAAAAGCGCCGCCTCTGGCACTTCGCTCAGGGTGCCTTCATCCAGCCGCGTCACCTCGATCACCCGGTCCGCCTTGAGAGCGACCACAGCCCGCCGCCCTTCGCGGTTCAGCAAAAGCACCACAATGCGGGTCGCCTCGGTATCGGGGTTGGATGGCAGGCCAAGGATCGTGCGAAGGTCAGCCAAGGCAACATCGTCGCCCCGCACGTCGATCACCCCGAGCAGATGCGGCGGCGCGTGGGGCAGCCGCGACACGGGACACAGATCCAAGATTTCCTGCACCCGGTCCACCGGCACGGCGAACAGATCATCGCCGCATCCGAGCGTCACAATTTGCTGTGCTGCACTCATGCCGCACGCCCCTTTCGAGACCCGGCCAGGAAGTCTTGGTCCAGCGCGTCCTCGGGTGCCTCCATGTCGAAGTCGAAACCGCCGCCACTGCTCCGATCGCTACGTGCCTTCCTGGTCGCGGCGATCTTTCGCGCTACCGGGCGGATCGTCTGCTCACCCATCTGCATCTTGAAGAAAGCAATGGCCGTCTGCAGCTGCTCGGCTTGGCTCGCCAATTCCTCGGCGGTCGAGGACATCTCTTCTGACGCCGAGGTGTTCTCTTGCGTGACCTTGTCCAGTTGCTGGATCGCGATATTGACCTGCGTTGCCCCCGCAGCCTGTTCCTGGCTCGCGTTTGAAATCTCTGCCACCAGCGCAGAAGTCCGCTCGATATCGGGCACCAGACCGTCCAGCATCTCACCCGCTGCGCGTGCCGCGCGCACGGTATTTCCAGACAATTGCGAGATCTCGCCAGCAGCCGATTGGCTGCGTTCCGCCAGCTTGCGGACTTCGGAAGCCACGACCGCAAAGCCACGACCGTGTTCGCCGGCGCGGGCTGCCTCAACCGCGGCGTTCAAAGCCAGCAGATCCGTCTGGCGGGCAATTTCCTGTACGACCATGATCTTTTCGGCGATGGTCTGCATTGCCTCAACCGCCTTGGCCACCGCGCTACCGCTTTCCTGGGCATCAGCAGCGGATTTGCGCGCCATCTTTTCAGTTTCGGCCGCGTTCTGGGCGCTCTGCTTGATGTTGGCGGTCATCTGCTCCATCGATGCGGAGGCTTCTTCGGTCGAGGATGCCTGCTCGGTGGCTCCTTGGCTCAACTGTTCGGCAGTGGCTGACATCTGCTCTGATCCCGAGGCGACGTTGCGCGCCGCACCCGACACGTTGCCGACCACCTCGCGCAGGCGTTCCACCATGGTATTCAGGGTGCGCATCAGGTCAGTCACTTCATCGTTGCCGCGCAGTTCTACGGTCTGTGTCAGGTCGCCCTTGGACACCGTGTTTGCAAGGTCGCCAGCACGGGCCAGCGCGCGCGAGATCGAAAGCACGATCCACAGCGCTGCGCAGGACCCGACCAGGATTGCGATGGTCAGTAGTGCGATGCTGGTGGTTCGCGATTTGGCATAGAGCGCGTGCGTTTGGAGAGCAGCCTCGTCCTGCATCTCTTGGTTCAGTTCAATGATCTGCTCCAGGTCCGCTTCCAGGGTCACCCAACTTTCGCGTCCCTCGTTCGCGAGGAGCCTGACGCCAAGCTCCGGCGTCCCGGCATCTTCAAATTGTGTGACACGGTCGTTGATTGTCGCCAGCGCATTTTTGTTTCGTTCAAACTGGTCCAGCTGCGCCTTGCCTTCCGCGGTTGCGATTTCATAAAGCCGGTCAAAAGTTTGCTTGCTTTCAGACCGCTGTGCTTCTTTTCGGGAATTGATTTCACGGCGCTGCGTGTCGGTTGTTGCCAATATGTATTCACGCACGTCACGTTGCACTCGAAGCTGCTGTGACCACAATACTCCGGCCAGCCTGACCCTTTCGGAACTGCCTTCCACGATTTCAGTGATGGAGGCATTCATACGACCCATGTCCCGGATCGCCATGAGCTGTCCAGCTGCAGCGAGTGCCAAGACGACGAAGAAGGTAGCCGCCAGTTTTGCCTTGATGGTAAGTCTCATGCTTCAGTTTCCTTCTTCGATTTGTTTCGCCGCAATGCCCTTCGGGCAGAATTGCTGGAAAATTGCTTCAAGATTGGGCAGCAGCAGGAACTCATCCTCTTGCTTGCCGATGCCTCGGACAAATTCGGGGGGCCATCGCAGGCCGACGCTGGGCACGTCGTCGAGCGTCGAAACGTCGAGGACCGTGACCTCGTGCACTTTGTCGGCCGTGATCGCGACAGTAACCGTTTCGCCGTTCAGCGGCAGGTCGAGCACCAGCATGCGTGTGTCCGCGTCCGGGTCCGTGCGCGGCATGCCGAAGGCGACCTTCAGGTCGGTCAAAGGGACAACGACGCCGCGCACGTTGATCAGTCCGCTGGAAAACGGTGTGGACTGTGGCACGCGCGTGACCGCGACCGGTTCCAGGATCTCGCGCAGGCAGTCGGCAGGCAGAGCCATCCATTCGCCTCCGAGCCGCAGCGTTACCACGTCGATGTGTTGATCGGTTATGACGTCGATCTGATGAACTGCATTCATGCCGCGTTCTCCCGCCGCGCCCGGTCCTCGATCATGCGGCCTGTGGCGACCAGCTGCGCCACGTCCAGGATCAAAGCGACCGTGCCGTCGCCCAGGATTGTGGCGCCGGAAAAGCTCTTGAGGCCTGCGTGCAGCGGAGACAGCTGCTTGATGACCGTCTGGTTGTTGCCGATGATGTTGTCCACGACCAGACCGACGCGCGCGCCGGTGGACGAGATGATCACCACCTTCTGATACTCCGTGGGTTGAACCGTCACGTCGAAAAGCGCGCGCAGCCGCAGGAACGGAACCAGCCCGCCGCGAATGTTCAGGAAGGATGAATTGCTGTGTTCGCTGACATGACTTTCGGGAAGTTCCACGCACTCCTCCACCGCGGCCAGCGGGATGGTATAAAGTTCGCCGCCCACCTCGATCAGGAGACCGTCGATGATCGCCAGCGTCAGTGGCAGCCGCAGTCGCACCGTCGTGCCGTGCCCGGGTTCAGACTCCAGATCGATTTGCCCGCGCAGGGACGCGATGGTGCGCTTGACAACATCCATGCCAACGCCGCGCCCCGAAAGCTCGGTGACCGTGCTCATCGTCGAAAAGCCTGGCTCGAAGATCATCCGGTAAAGGTCGCTTTCCGACAGATCGGCATCTTGTGCCATCAATCCAGCCTCTATGGCCCTCGCGCGGATTTTCCCGGCGTCAAGGCCGCGGCCGTCGTCGCGGATCGTGATGACCACCTCGGCGCCGGCATATTCTGCCGACAGCTCGATCGTGCCAACCGTCGGTTTGCCCGCCGCGAGCCGCGCCTCGGACGTTTCCAGCCCGTGATCCGCGCAGTTGCGCAGAATGTGCACGAGCGGGTCGGCCAGAAGCTCGATCACTGTCTTGTCGAGTTCGGTATCCTCGCCTCGGGTCCGAAAGCGCATCTGCTTGCCCAATGTTGCGGACAGATCGCGGATCAGTCGCTGGAACCGTCCCAGGATCGACGACATTGGCACCATGCGGATCGACATGGTTGAATCGCGCAAGCCAGCGGCCAGCCGCTGGATATCC
Source organism: Sagittula marina (assembly GCF_014196795.1). Classification (GTDB taxonomy): domain Bacteria; phylum Pseudomonadota; class Alphaproteobacteria; order Rhodobacterales; family Rhodobacteraceae; genus Sagittula; species Sagittula marina. Next base: position 2,075 of record NZ_JACIEJ010000027.1, on the reverse strand, counting down.
TCGGCCACCGCCATCAGCGTCGCGTCGCCCGAACACTGTGCCAGCGCCTGCAGCCGCGCCTCGGCGATGACAAGTTCGCCGACCCGGTCCATCATATCGTCCAGCCTGTCGGTCGCCACGCGCATCGTGTTGCCGGTAGCCTTGCCGACGCCCGGAGCAGGGGACGTCGCCACTGCATCCAACCCCTGATTGTCATCAGCCTTTGCTGCAGAGGGCGTATCGGATAGTGGCGCAATTTCCAGTGTCATGTCATCGCGGGTAAACAGAAACACCGCTTCGATATCTGACGAAGTGACGGCGCCCTCGATCTCGACATCCCATCCGATCAAGCACGCGGTCGGGTCTAGCTGGTCGATCGGCGGTATGCGGTCTACTAACGCCCGGACCTTTGTCGGCCCAAGCTCGCGCAGTTCGTCAAGAAAGCCCTCTGGATCGTGACCGCGCATCAGCGCGTCCTCAGAAAGTCGGAAGGTCACCCGGCAGCCTTCTGCAGCATTGCCCGCTGGCGTGTGTTCTCCGTCTTCGCCCTTGTCGCTGCCATCAAGACACCTCTGCAACCGGTGGAGGATATCGACACTGGCTGCGGCGCCCGCCTTGGGGTCGTCCAGCAGGCACAGGATCTGGTCGCAAGCCTGCAACGACAGTTCGATCAGCGCGGTGGTTATCGCCACCTTGCCTTGTCGCAAGCGGTCGAAAGCCGTCTCGAATTCATGCACGAACATCGCAAGTTCGTGAAAGCCGAACATCGCGCCCGATCCCTTGACCGTATGCAGATCGCGAAACACGGCGTTGATGCGATCCCGATCATCAGGGTCGGTCTCGAGGGCCATCAACCCAGCCTCAATCGACTGCACCAGTTCGCTCGCCTCCTGGCGATATACGTCGGCACCAAGGTCTTCCTGATCGCTCATGCCTTCACCATCTTGCTGACGACCGCCAGCAGTTTAGCTTGATCGAACGGCTTCACTATCCAGCCAGTGGCACCTGCCGCACGCGCTTGCTGGACGATGCCGGCGTCGCTTTCGGTCGAGATGAAAACGACCGGCACCCCCGCGGATTCCGGCATCTGTCGGAACTTCCGAATGAAGCCGATGCCATCAAGCCGTGGCATATTCTGGTCCGTCAGCACGGCATCCGGATTGCAAGTCCGTGCCTGATCAAGCCCGTTCTGTCCGTCAACAGCCTCGACCACCTTGTAGCCGGCCCCGGTGAGCGTCATCTTCACCATCAGCCGTACGGACGCGGAGTCGTCGATCGCGAGTATCGTTTTTGTCACGGGGTCAGTTCCTTTTCAGTGTGGCACTGCCAGGTTTTTCGTCAGGACTCTCACTCGAACTTGGAGCCTGGTCGGGCTCGTACGTTATCTCGTCTGCGCAATGCGCCGCCTCGAGCCCGAATGCCTTCAGCAGCCGCATCAGCTGGCCGTCTTCTGGTGCGATAAGGCGCAGGCACTTGCCCTCGGTTTCGGCGCTCCAGCGCGCGGCGAGAAGTATCTGCACAAGAGGCAGGCCGCCCTCACGCAGGCGCCCTGCATCGAGGCTGGGGGCAGGGGAGGTCCGGATGTAACGCGCCAGATCCTTTGCGATCTTCGGTGCCGAAGCGATATCCACGACCTCCGGTATCATGTAATGTGTATCGTTCATTCGAGACTTCGCTTTATGAATATAACCTGGCCCGACAGATATTTTGATTTTCACGAGTGAATATTTTGTTATTTTGGCTCTATGCGATTGGCGTAAATAAATTGATTTTTCGAAAGGCGAATGTGCTCAAAATTTTATAGGACCGGGGTAATTGGATTGACGGGTAAATTAACGGATGCCGACGGCTTTTTGTGTAAATCGCGTGGACAATTCATCTTGTGAATTCAGTTTGGTAGCCTGGATGTATAAGCAGGCCGACACCCCCAACCTGCAAGGCCAAGAACCAGACAGTCTACAACGAGGCGCTCTAGGGTCAGGACCCATTGATTTCCGTTTAGCGGCGTGATTCAGGGCTCGAAAACCGAGCGGTGAACATGTCTGATCTTTTCTGGTTGAGCGACGCGCAGATGGCGCGTCTTGAGCCCTTCTTTC
>NZ_JACIEJ010000026.1 GCF_014196795.1 Sagittula marina | reverse complement strand
GCGCACTTATGCAAACTCTACACCTATGGTTTCGAGATTTGCGTGCGATCTCCTTGAGGCAGGTCCTCAGCCGATGGCGAACTCCGTCCGACGCGATGCGCGCCGGAATGAAAGGCCCTCCCGGCCTCTCAAACTCTCCAGGGCCAACTTCGGCAGTTGGATCGCATCCCGCAATATCGCGCCAGCGTCTCGCCCGATGCCCCACGGTGGGGGCCGGTCTATCGCTGGCGTCTCCCTTGCGGGAGGTATCGCGCCCAGGTGCTGACGCCCCTTCGCGATACCGGGTTTGCCCCCGGCAAACCGCCAGTGATCTGCCCCCATATCCCGCCCCCTATGAGGCTGGGGATCTGGGGGCAGATCACTGGCAAGCCCGCGGCTCAGAGAGCCAGAGGCTCACTTCGGGCGGGCTGTCTTTTCCACTTGCACCGCGCCGAGTCAGGGCGCGATCCATCGGGGAAAAGACGGCTGACCCAGTGGCCCATATTGGGGCATGGTCCGGGGTCAGCAGCGGCGCACTTTGTCGTCGTTCTGGTCATGGTCGAGGGTAGGGCGATGGCCAGCTACCACCTCTCTGTGAAGACGATCAAACGCAGCGCCGGGCGCTCCGCCACGGCGGCGGCGGCCTATCGTGTCGGGGAGCGCATCGAGTGCCAGCGCGAAGGCCGCATCCACGATTACACCCGCAAGCAGGGCATCGAGGAGACCTTCATCCTGGCACCGAAAGACGCGCCGGACTGGGCCACGGATCGATCCCGTCTCTGGAACGAGGTCGAGGCCAGCGAGACCCGCCGCAACTCCGTCACCGCCCGCGAATGGGAGCTGGCCCTGCCGTCCGAAATCAGCGCCGAGGACCGCTCGCAGATCACCCGTGACTTCGCCCAGGAGCTGGTCAGCCGGTACGGCGTGGCCGTCGATGTGGCGATCCACGCGCCGCACCGTGAGGGCGATCAGCGGAACCACCATGCCCATGTTCTGACTTCTACGCGCAAGCTCGAAGCCGAAGGCTTCACGACCAAGACGCGGGTGCTCGATTCCGCGAAGACCGGCGGCGTCGAGATCGAGCAGATGCGTGGCGTCTGGGCCGATCTACAGAACCGCGCGCTGGAGCGGGCAGGGGAGGTGGAACGTGTCGATCACCGGTCGCTTGAAGCGCAGCGGGAGGCCGCGCTGGAGCGTGGCGATCAACTCTCCGCCGAAGAGCTGGACCGCGACCCGGAGCTGAAGCTGGGACCGGCGGCGAACTCCATGGAGCGGCGCGCGAAGGTGATGGCTGAGCGCCAGGGCCGGGAATATGTGCCCGTCACCGAGCGCGGGGCCGTGGTCCATGCCGCCCGGCAGGCCCGCGCCGCTTTCCGCGAAATGCGCGAACGGCTGGAGTTGGCGCGCGAAACCTATGGCATCGAACGCGATGCGGGGCAGGGCCGTGTCTCTGCTGGTCTGGCAGCACTCAGGGCCGCAACCGCGAAAGATCGCGACCGCGACCGAAACCCGGACGATTTCCGAGAGCGTCTGGCGCGTGTCGTGGGCAGGTCACGGGACCCGGACGACACGCCGAAGCCGGAAGGCCGCAATTATGCGCGGGAGCGGCTGAAAGAGATCATGGAGAAGGACGCCGGGCGAGATGGCCAGGCGGCGGTTCACAAGCTGGACGGTCACAGCGAGTACGATCTGGGCGAGGACACAGGGCGCCAGGCGCGCAAGCCCTCCGTCAACGAGCGTCTGAAGGACGTGCTGAACAAGCCGCGTGAGAAGCTGGAGATCGAGGACGAGCGCGACCAGGAGAAGGATCAAGAGGTCGAGAAGGATCGTGACATCGACCGTGATCCGGGCCTCAGTCACTGACGAGGCGATGCGAGGTCGTTTCCCCGATTTTCATGGGAATGCTCGCCTGTGCGAACCCAATACCGACGAGGAACGAAATAACGCCCGTTGCAGTCTTGAACTCGCGCACCCTGATCGCATTCTGGGTCACGCGCGTCCTGGCTGTGACAAGGATTTTCTCCTGTCCATCGTTTCCGACCGTCCGCATGATCCATAGACCGTACCAGCTTGGTCCTTTGCGTTCAGGATCGGCTTTACACAGCACTTCGACCGTATGCCCCTCCTCGGCAAGCGCCCGAAGGCCTTGTTCGGTGGTCACGTTGAGTTCGAGTTCAGTCGTTTGGTTCATCGCATAAACTGAGAAAGGAGAGAATGTCTCAGTGTGGCGGAATTCAGCAATGCGTTCAATAGTATATTATTGGAGAGGTATGCATTTTCAGATCAGTTGGCTTCGGGCATGTTTGCCCATGATAGCCGGAGACTGTTGCCCGCTCTTTTTGGCAAGTTGGCCCGCTTTACGAGGCGTCCCGAAACTTCAAAGTCATCGTCAATTTTTACGACGAGCAGTTTGCTGAAATGCCTGTCGAGACGCACGCTGGTCTTTTCTTTGCTGTTGATCGGCGAAATTGTTTTGATTTCAACGAAGTCGTTTCCCAATCTACCATCGGAGCCTTGGGCATGGTTTTTGTGAAGTTTGATTCCATACATAATCGCACCGAAAAGTTCACCAATGTCGCCGTAGACGTTGAGGTGCTGTCCAGTATCGCAGAAATAGGCCTCTGCAAGCGTCAGCAGGTCCTGAAAGTACGGAACCAAAGTTGGATCAGCGTTCGGGTACTTCAGGCGTAGTTCAGCCTCGCGCTCAAGTTCAGCGAGACGGCTGTACTTGGTTTCTTCTGGGTCGATAATGCTATCCCAACCAAGCCATTCGCCATCAATCCAAAATGCGTTGTCTGGCCCTAGTACGTCGGCTGTCATTTGAAACTCCTATCCCAGAACAATACCCTAAGACTTTGAAAAGATTATGACCGCCCTTCGCTTCGGTTCACGCCTTTAAAGCTGATAGAGTTCAGTGATCCCGGCTGGGTGCCGGTCTCGCTTTGAGTGGTAGCCAGGGCAGGGGATCGACGGGCTGACGCCCGCTCACCCCTACCCTGACGGTTTCCCAATCCTGTTGATCCGCCTGCCATCCCGGCGGGTCCGAGAAAACCGGCAAGCGCCGCCGGTGGCGTCGGTTCCGGTCGAGAATTCCGGTTCCTCCCACGCGCAGGCGCGCGGTCCCCTCCCAAATTCACGCCCTCCACCCGGTTGTCACGGCCCCGCCAGGCCGCAGGACGGGCTTTGCCCTTACCTGCTCTGCCGTCCGGAATGCATGGGCATTCCAGACAACAGAGAAGGAAGGCCCGCCCATCGGCGGAAAGGGGAAGAGACCCGGCCCGCGTCACTCGAAGGAGGGTCACAAATGACCGCAGAGAAGTTTGACGTTTATTCCCATGTCACCAACCAGATCATCGCGCAGATCGAGGCGGGAACACCGCCCTGGCGTAAACCGTGGACTGGCGGCGGAGGAGGGGTCAGCTTGCCGGAACGGTTCAACGGCGAGGCCTATCGGGGCATCAACGTCCTGATGCTTTGGGCGACAGCGATGGCCAAGGACTACAGTTCAGCCCGATGGATGACGTTCAATCAGGCCAAGCAGCTTGGGGGCCATGTTCGAAAGGGCGAGAAATCCGCCACCGTCGTGAAGTATGGGACCGTCGAGCGCGAGGACGAGAACGGCGAGGAACGTCAGATCCCCTATGCCAAGGCTTACCGCGTGTTCAACGCCGACCAGATCGAGGGCTTGCCTGCCGAGTTCTACATCCTGCCCGACCCGCCCCGTGATCTTGGCACCGTGGCCGACCCCGAGCTGGAGGCGTTCTTTGCCGCGACCGGCGCGCAGATCGACGTGACCGAAGAGCCGCGCGCCTATTACAACATCAAGACCGACCGCATCCACATGCCGCCGATTGGCACGTTTTATCGGGCGGCAGGGTATTTTGGCACCTTGGCCCATGAGACAATCCACTGGACCGGCGCGACAAAGCGGCTGGACCGTTTGGGCCGGTTCAACGACCGCAAGGCCTACGCGTTCGAGGAACTGGTCGCGGAGATTGGCAACTGCATGCTTTGCGCGCAGATCGGGGTGGAGCCTGAATTCGACCAGAGCGCGGCCTATGTCGAAGGATGGCTTGAGGCGATGAAGGAAGATAGCCGCGCGATTTTCCGCGCCGCGTCCGAAGCGCAGAAGGCCGTGGATTACATCATGGAGCGCACCGCGCAGGCTGATAGGATGGCCGCAGAGTAACAAGCCCGCACCGCTGAAATGATTGAGGCCCCCGTCAGCAGATGGGGGTCTTTTGCGTTGTGGCATGATTCAGGTGGTGGGCGGTTTCAGGGTGACCTGTCGGCGGGCAACCTGAAGGCCACCCGCCGACAGGCCCGGCGCTTCGCGCGGACGGGCATGGGATGCCCGGTAGAACAGAAAGCCCCTCTTGCAGAAACGTTACCGTACGATCCTGCCCCGTCCGGTATACGATTCCAGAATCGGCGGGCGTAATCTCGAAAACGGGGTGTCGGAGCCTGTGGCGCTCCGTTATCTTGAGCCGTGATTGCGGGAGTTGCATGCTAAATATCTGTAATTGCTTGCCTTGAGCTATCTTACAACTCACACTTAACTAACATTTTTCCCAATTGGAGTGAAAAGGTATGCATCCACTTCTTCATACGACGCGCCGTACGCGAGCACAGCCGAATGGTGTTCGCCCCGTGAATGCAACCTACGACTTTCTAAGTGGCCTCTGGATTAGCCCGGAAGGCCCGCTGTGCTGTGATCCGAGCCATATACCGATGAGCAAGAAGAATGACATTGAGACCGGCGAGGATCAGAAGGGCCAGTAAGTTGTCGCTGGATGTCCAAGTTCTTATCCTTACGAGCGAACTCGATTTCGCTACTGATCGGATTTGTCGTAAACTTTTAACCGATGGAATTGCTTTTCTGCGGCTCAACCGCGAAACTCTGTCAGAGGTAAGCCTCACAATTCTTCCTACGCAAGGAATGCTTCTCTGCCGAAAGGATGGGCATGAGTGGCGCGTGGGTGAGAAGCTTCGTTCAGTATGGTGGCGGCAAGGCACCTTCGACCGCAATGTTGCTAACGGGTACACATCTGTGAATGAGCAGATGGAGAGGTCGCAATGGTCTGCGTTCATGAGGTCGATTATGGTCGCTGATAGCGCAACATGGGTTAACGATCCCTCTGCAATCTATCGAGCAGAGACTAAGGCTGTCCAGCTCAATCACGCAGCTCGGATCGGTTTTGACGTTCCTGAAACTCTGATGACAAATGATCGTTTTGCGGATGTTGAGGAAAGGATTGGGTCTCGGGTTGCGTTGAAGAGCATAGATACGCTTCTTCTCAGGCAGGGGGATGATCAACTTTTCGGTTACACGACTCTTACTGATTGGCGGGCCGTCGCAACTAAACATCTGCATTTGGCCCCGGCGACTATTCAGGCTCCGCTTCTGAACAAACTTGACCTGCGTGTCACAGTTATGGGTGAGAGCCATTGGTGTGTGGCTATCAAGAGGCACGGGGAAGGGATCGATGGAGATTGGCGGCTTACCTCCAAATCTGACATCGAGATAGAAGACTACACTTTACCAGCGGACGTATCTCAAAAATGTCTGCAACTGGTTCGTTCTCTCGGGCTACGATACGGAGCGATTGATCTTGCGCTGTCAAAGGGGCGTTATTGGTTTATTGAAGTGAACCCCACGGGGGAATGGGGATGGCTGGATAGTGATGAACGTCCAATGACATCTGCGATTGCCGGGTATTTGTCATGCCCGTGTTGAAATCTGTGTTGAGGTTCCCCTTCTCGGCCACGATGGCTTTGGCGATCCCAATACAAATGGCGATAGCCAATCGGCACGTTGCCAAATCTGATATAAATACGGAAAATATTGAAGCGCTTTCTGATGGGGATCTCCAAGACCTAATCCTCTCCGAATGGATCAGGGCTAAAGAGCTAGATGAAAAGTTGCACAAAATGACCACGGTGCTATCCGTCGCGGTAGCCATTGGGGGGTTGGTCAGCACCACGATGTTGCAGAGTGTCGGTGGGTCTACAGCTAAGTATGTAGCGATTGGTTTATATCTTGCCGCGACTTCTCTGTTGGTCATCGGAATTGCCTTGGGCTTCAATGGGCTTCTTCCGAAGAAGCGCTACGGATATGGTGCCGCTTATATGCGGAATGTCGCCACCGGAGGAGAAACTGCTCGGCAAGTGATGATTGAGGCAGCGCGAGAATTTGAACGAGATAATCTCATTCGGTCGAACGAAACCACCGCAGCTGTCGTGTCGATTCGAAATGGAGTGTTGGTTTTCGCGTTGGGGATCGGGGTAAACCTATATGCTTTAGCTACGACCGAACTGGACGCGCCTCAAGAGCCACCAATAATTCTTGTCGAAGCCGCAGTGATTGCAAGAGGGGGATGAGCCGCTTTGTGTCGTGGCGTTACGGGAGTATCTATTTAAAAGTACCGGGCAATGAGTTCTGATCCGCGAGAAAGGCAGGAAACGTGCAGTTTATTCACAATGACCTAGGTTCCCGACAACGTGGTGAGATTGTCGAAGTTACACTTACCAGCGGTGCCAACGTTCGCCTAATGACGAACTCCAACTTTTCCAATTATAAGAATGGGCGGCGGCACCAGTATGTCGGCGGATTAGCTAGAAAATCTCCGGTTCGTTTACAGATACCGAGTAGCGGCCATTGGCACGTCGCGATTGACATGCAGGGGCTGCGCGGTTCAACACGTGCGTCCGTCCGTGTTCTGCCGAGTCCGTTGCCCGAAATCCGCGAGGCCCCCCTGAACTCGGTTCCCGGTCTAGTCCGAGACGTGCCTCCGGCGGTGTCGGACGACGCGGAAGCCTATGATGTATTCATTTCGCACGCCTCCGAAGACAAGGATTCGATTGTCCGCTCTCTGGCGGAGGCCCTTCAGGGGAGAGGGCTGGCGGTCTGGTACGATGAATTCACCCTTCGTATCGGCGACAGCCTGCGCCGCAAGATTGACGCTGGTCTGGCCAGAAGCCGCGTCGGACTTGTGGTTATTTCCCCTTCCTTCATCAGCAAGGGCTGGACGAACTATGAGTTGGACGGGATCGTCACGCGGTCTGTTTCCGGCGAACAGATTCTGCTGCCGATCTGGCATGAGATCACCAAGCAGCAGGTCATGGATTTCAGCCCTTCCCTTGCCGATAAGGTTGCGCGCAGCACAGCCATGCACACGGTCGATGAAATCGCGCAGGAAATCTTCGGTCTTCTGAGGGAGTAACCTTCAGCTGGCATGTCGCTTTATCAACTTCTGAAACGGGCAACGCCGAACGACGAGTTCCGTCGTCTGATTGGGATCGCGCGATAGCAGTTAAGCACGGCCAAAAACGGTGGTTTTTGGGAGGGTATAATGCACGTAAACTCATCAGTTTCCAGGCGGACAGCTTGAACGAGTTCTGTAAAAAGTGGAATGTTCACTCACGGTAATTGTGTCAGAAGGAAGCGATTGTGAAATCATCTATGGATTCGATTATTCGTATACTGATTTTCGCTTTTAGCATGATCTCGGCTTCATCAGTAGTCGCTCAGATGGGAGATGGAGACCATGGATTGCCAACTCAGCAAGAACTTATCGCACCCGGGCCTGACGGCCCGCTCAGGGGAACCTTGACCTTGCCAGTTGCCGACGGTGCGATCCCTGATGGAACGCCTGTCGTATTGATTGTGCCCGGATCGGGGCCGACTGATCGCGACGGTAATTCACCCCTCGGCATCTCGGCAGCGCCCTACGCGCTTCTTGCGGAAGCACTGGCTGAGCGGGGGATTCCTTCGGTGCGCATCGACAAGCGCGGTATGTTTGGCTCGGCGGATGCTATCCCCGACGCCAATGAGGTGACGATCACAGCTTACGGCGATGATGTTCTCGCGTGGTCGCAGGCCATTAGGGAGAGATTGCCAACGTCTGGCGGCGGCACGCGTTGCGTCTTACCGCTTGGGCATAGTGAAGGCGGTCTGGTCGTGCTGGCGGCCATTGCGCGCCTGCCCGACCCGTGTGGCCTGATATTAGTCGGCACTCCCGGTCGACCGCTTGGAACTGTGCTGCGCGACCAACTGCATGCCAACTCTGCCAATGCTCCGATCCTGAATGAGGCAGACGAGGCGATCACGACCTTGGAACGTGGCGACCAGGTTAATGCGAACACATTGACCCCTGCCTTGCAGCCTTTGTTCGCACCGGAAGTGCAGGGCTTTCTAATCGACGCATTCGCCTACGATCCTGCCGCACTGATAGCGGAGACTCGCGTTCCCGTCCTTATTGTTCAGGGTCTGCGCGACCTTCAGGTAGGCGAGGCGGACGCCCGCAGGCTCGCGGATTCCGCGCCAGAAGCCACCCTTTCTCTGGTCCCAGACGTTAATCACGTGTTGAAGGCTGTTTCGTCCAGTGACACAGCCGCTAACTTCGCTGCTTATGCTGATCCAGACTTGCCAATCGCTCAAAATGTCGTGGAGACGATCACACAGTTCCTCGGACAGATTGACGAATAGAGGTTCTTCAAGACCGCTCCAAAAACGGTCGTTTTCGCCTGTGACAGAAACGTACAAGTTCTGTCCACCAGCGGCCAGTGGAGGTACTCGATCAAGTTGCTAGGCATTTAGGTAGCGTCGAGCGATCGAACCGAATTTTCCGTGTTGCTGGCAGCGGTGTTCGGTCGGTATTGTACGTGTGTCGACTAGTCCCTGATGCCAGACCGTACAGCGCAACTATGAACACGCGTTGCGAAGTACCTAGCGAAAATTTCGTTCTCCGGAAATTCATCAGGAGCTTTCCAGTAAGCACCAAGGCGGCCAACAAGGCCCGCAATCCAATCGGCGGCCTGCATCGTTTGATATCGATGGCTCTCCACTTGAAACGGCGGCTCAACGAGACAACGTCTTCGGTCGGCACCATACATGGCCACCGCAGCCTGGGTTATCAGGGCATCTCGTTGATCGTGTTCATCGAGGGTCAAGAGGAAGCGCTCGCAGGGATCGCAGTCCTCCTCACAGTGCTGGTCAATGCGCTTGATCGCTTCTCGTAGGATGTGTCGATAAAGCGCGTTCGGATCGTGTTCCTCTGCGGAGTGAGGCTTTCCTTGCCCGACATAGAATGCGAAGCCGCCCACTGCTTTGATCTTGTTGAACATTCGAGACGTGAAATGTCGTAGCTCCTGATAGGTCTCGACGTTTTTGACGGTGTAGAGGGCGGACCCCTTCTTTTCCCAGATAGCAGCTGGCGTCCCGCTGCGCTCAATCTCGAAAGCGAGCAGTTCGCTCTTCCTTTGGTAGAACCAAGTGCCGAAGCTGCGAACCTCTTCGATGGGCAAGACAAGACCGGCCAGTCCGAATACTGGGCTATCGTTGTGCCTTGGATCATCGCGGCTGATGTACGGACCGATATGACCAAATTCGTCAAGGTAGGCGATGTAAGTCACAGTCAATCCTAGAAGCACGAAAGCCCGCGCTTGCGCACGGGCCTCGGAAAGAGGGCAACAGAAAGCTGCGCCTCAGTGGGAATAATTAGTTGAAGGGGGGCTGGAAGTCAAGGCCCCAGTGAACTGACCGGCTGTAAGAACCTGCGCGGCAGAAACTGTGGGTTTTGGCTGCAGTAGTTTGATGGTGAACAGAGGGGGCCGCAGCAGCTGATACTAGGCCACTCGATGCTGCGCCGCCCTGGCTGTGCAGCTTCTCTACCAGGGCTTGGGCGGCCTACTGCAGCTGCTCGGCGGAAAGGGAGAAGCTCTCGCTCGACCGGTTCATTGACTATTACTGTCATATGGTGTTTTGTGGTGTTATGATGGGAGGGGGGTGGCCGATGGCTGACGTAAAGCTGATTGCATGTCTCGATGAGGCTCAAGTCGAGGAGGCGCTGTCCCGGCTATCGGGGCTCACGAAGAAGGCACCGGAGGTTCTGGCCCCCTATTCTCCTATGCCCGCCCCCAAGAAGTCGAAGGCGCGGCGGGTCGCGGAGATGATAGCCCCGCGTCCAAGTCAGACTATGCGCCGTGAGGCTTTGAAAAACATCTTGATCCATTACGACAGCTTCCTCGACACGCAGGGGGAGGGTGATCCAGGCATGCGTGTCGCGTTCTCGCATATCTCCCGCGCCTTGAAGCCGCTCTGGGGAGGGAGCAACGGCATCGACATGCTGGCAAACCGGAAGCGAGAGTACGAGCCATCGTCGGGAAAGTATCGCGGCACAATTTATACCCCAACCCCGTTCGGAGAAGAAGTTCTGGCGGAGTTGAAGGCGATGAGTGCGCTCTGAAGGAGGCCCTCTCCCGCTCTTCCTTGAACCCCATTCCATCGGCCCCAACCGATAGGCGAACAAGCTGCCGCGCGGTCTGCCTCGTCACCTCATGGGCGCTCAATTGAGGCCATGGTACGCATCGTGTAGCTAGGCTTCGCCAAAAACGGTCATTTTTGTCCCCCTGCCCTTCCCCACGGCAAATCAAGATGTTGATAAGGACAAAAACCCCGGCCAAAACCTTTGGGGTTTTGGGACGTTTATGGCACCATCATCGACATGATTATCGGATACGCCCGCGTCAGCACAGACGACCAGAAGCTCGAAGCCCAGACCGACGCCTTGACGGAGGCCGGAGCCGAGCGCGTGTTCGCGGATAAGATTACCGGTTCGGCCAGGTCACGGCCCCAGCTCGACCAGATGCTCGACCATCTACGCGAGGGCGACGTGGTGGTGGTCACGAAGTACGACCGGCTTGCGCGGTCGCTGCGAGACCTTCTCGACATCGTGGAAATCATCGCGGAGCGTGGCGCGGGGTTCCGGTCGTTGGCCGAGGATATCGACACGACGACCCCGGCAGGTCGTCTCGTGTTCCATGTGTTCGCGTCCATCGCCCAGTTCGAGCGTGAGCGGATATCCGAGCGCACCAGGGAGGGGCTACAGGCCGCCCGCAAGCGTGGCCGGGTCGGAGGCCGACCCCCTGCCCTCTCGGCAGCGCAGCGCGACGAGGTGCGCCGGATGCGGGACGTCGAACACCGGCCCCTGGCCGAGATTGCCCGCTTGTTCAAGGTCAGCACGAAGACGGTCAGGCGGGCTTGAGCGCTTTTCAGGTCCGGGTGACTGCCCGATATTTAGCTGCGAGCCAGCTCATTCATCTTTTCCCGGTATTTTATCAGCCTCTGGTTGACCGTAAGCAGGTCCGCAACAAGCTCGTCGTAAGCGGGAAAATTCTTCTGCACCGATTGTGGGTCGGCGTCAGACTTGGTTTCCATTTGCTTCTCGTACCAATGCCTAAAACGCGCTTGCCACTTCGTAAGATGCGGCCTCAATCCTTCGTTCAGAACCTCAACTGAAAGACTGATTATCTGACTGGTACTGTCACCTCTAACCTTTGATATTGGGATGTCTTTAATCATCTCTCTGGTGACGCCAAAAAATGTATACCAAGAATTGTAAATTTCTTCTATGACGTCATGTTCTGGATCTATCGGCAATCCGACCTTTCGGGTGCTAAGTTCGACCCATATAGAATATGCGATTTGTCTATCAGTCGTGTTTGGTCGGAATGAGATTTTTTGGTCACCAATGCCAAACTCTGCGCTGTCTATCTCGAATCTAGACAATCGCTTCCACAGAAGAATACGCACCGCAATGAAAGCTAGGGCGATAATGAAAGCTAGTACGACAAATGGAATTGGCTTGATCGTGAAACTTAGCGCCCAATCGTTACTGACTATAAGCTCTAAAATATTGGAGCCAACGGCTGCGGGTGCTTTTTCTTCCATTAGCATTGCCGATTATAAGACATCCGGTCTCTTGGGTTTGTAATTAGATGCCGGTGCGTGTTGCGTCGTTGGTAAGCATTCTCGATTGACTGGACAAGAGAGCTTGTGGTTTCTGGGTATTCGCGATGCCGAGCATAACAATCATCTTCCCCTTCACTCCGCAAGTTTAGATTGAATCTATTTGGAAACTTTCCTGCATAGCTTGGAAGCTTTATTCCAAGAAGGCCGTTTGGAACAGTGTATTCCCCCTGGCGCAGAGATGCTTGTATTTCCCAATCAACATACCGTCGCGCCCAGGTACATGCTCCAAGCAGCACGATGGTCACGGTCGAATCCTTCAAGAACCTCTCGCGGATGCGGCGCATAACATAGCTAGTGTCAGTGCTTTGGATGATGTCTGGTGACATCTCCTCGCCCAGACCGCGCGCGATGAAGCAGTCAGCTTCATGATCGAAGTCGCGAATGAACCTGTTAACGGCATCCTGGTCTGCATGGTGATAAGATATAAAGCATTTTCGTCTAACTGTCGCCATTGAGCCTCCACTAATCTATCTTCACGATCTACTCTTCACAAAACGCCGGGTTGCGTCAGTGCGCTCGATTTCGCTTGTCACCCATCGACCGTCTCCAAGATAGTGGACATCGCGCACTAGGTTGCGATCAATCAAGTAGGCGACAGCCGGATTTATGCGACGGGGCGACCACTCATATCGCTCCGCAATTTCCGACATCTTCTCTGGAAAATCGGGCGTATTCATCATATCAGCTGCAATCGTGAGAGCGTCGGCCTGTGGGTCCGCTCCATCAAGAAAATACTTGTCGAACTCCGTCCACAGGTTCTTGTCTGGAAGGACGGCAAAATGGTCGTCGCGGAAAAAATCCCTCAATTCGTACAGCGCGTCTTGAGTGTCCTCGAGTGACAGGCCGACAGCCGTCGCCAAGCCTTCTTCACTGATTTGCGGATCAGCCCAAACCGCGTGCGTCGTTTCACGGCAGAAATATTCCGCGACAGCCATTGCTGCTGACGAATATGGTGATGGCGGCTGTTCGACGGCTGACGGTTTCGTTCCCAACTTGGGCTTTCGCGTGAGCTCATAAATATCACTTACAAGCTGCTCGATCTCTTTTTCCGGTGTTTCGGTGAGCGCCGGAGAATGAAGAGGTCGCAAAAGCGGTGGCAACTGTTCCGCCGGGAGATTGCTGCGAAGAGGTATGAACTTTGCTTCACCGCTAACCCTACGAACAAACCCGGCATCGATCTCGGTTTGCACCCATGGTTTGTTGATCGAGTTAGGTGACAGAAGAACTATGAAATGTGTGCACCCGCCGAGGCCTTGGTTGATCTTCTGTACGATGCTATCGCCTGCCCCGATTTCCCAACGGTCCCACCAAGTCTCCACCCCTGCGGCTTGAAGCTCTTCGGCAACACGCTCCGCCACATCACGATCCTCACTGGCGTAGCTAAGGAAGGCTTTGGGCGACACGACACGTTCAACCTCTGTGAAGTCAATCATTCCAATATCCTCCAACGGCAAGCGCTCCCGGATGATGGCAATGAGCTCCGGTGAGGCCTCGACCGCGAGCCGCATATCCTCCAACTGATGGCCACGAACCACGACGACAGGGAACTCTCCTGTCTTAGGGTCGCGAATTGATCCAACCCGTTCCCGCATTTCGGCGGCCACAAGGTCTCGCATTTTCCGCTTCATGTCCTTTTCAAAGTCACCGGCTTTGAAAGGTTTTCCGTTGTAGGTCATCGAAATCATGGCACCCCTCCGAATCTATCTCGCAGCCACGGCCGCTATGTGGCCCGCAAATTCTGTGACGAAGGTACGCAGCGATGTCAGATCGCTTATGTGCCGGTATGCGCCATCGGTGGCGGCTTCTCGTGGCGAGGCCAGGAAGGTCGCGCTTGTGTAAAGCCCTTCCTGTACCAGGCGCTTGCACAGTATGTCGTACCGTTGCGCGTATGATGCACCTCGGAATGCAGCATCGACCGGGAAATGTGGCTGCTTATCGGACACCGGGGAATTCGACTTCGGACAATCCTCGAGCAACATAATCCAAGCCAAGAACGGGCGGGGCGCATCTTCTCCAAAGGCCCCCTCCCTGTATGCCGTCCAGAGGTCGTGGGCGGTGCCGATCGCCTCTTCACTCCGGTTGTTGAAGTTGTTGCCAAATGACGGGCCGACTTGCGATTTGAATTCAAGCGCGGCGACGAGCTGGCCTCGGTGCATCACCAGCATGTCCCACAGTTTGGTCGGGCGATAGAACCCGGGCAGCGTCAAAACTCGCTTTTGAACGCAGATTTGCGCATCCCCGAGACCGTTGCCTTCGATGAGGCTTTGAACAAGGGCCAGAAACCCATCCATGTTCTTGCCGGCAGTTACGGCACCTCGAGCGCCGGCATCCACGTTGCCGGCTTCAACCTGGCGAGCGAGGGCCGCTTCGCGGTTTCCCCAGAAGAGTTTGACGGCTTCGCGGGCTTGTTCTTCGTAATTCGCAAGGTCGAGGGTCATGCCTGTATTCCCCCTTCGATGAGCTTCATGTCATTGGCGGACAGCCCGTAGAGTTCGGCCACCGCGGAATTGCGTTCAGCAGCGTTTTCCGTTTCCGAGAGGGCTTTGAGCGTTGCCCGCAGCTCTTCGCTGACGGTATCCCAGGAAGGCAAGCAAATGCGCCGGAGGTACTGCGCTTGGAACCGCAGGAAGCCGCCACGCATCTTTGTCGAGTACAACGAGACAAACAATCGCGCGATTCCCGATTTCATGACCGTTTGCAGGGCGCGAACGTCCCAGGTGCTTGACGTGATGAAATACAGGTTGTGGTGCGGATAGAGCTCGCCCCGTTCATAGACGATGGCCGCATCCCCTTTGATATCAGGGATTAGCAGCTTTTCTTGGCCCGTGATTGCGGGATGAATCCGGTCGATTGTGCGATACCAGTTTGCCGGGGCCTTCGTCGCAACATGGCGACCTGCAATCACCTCCCGCCGCTCCTCTAGGTAACGTGCAAGGCGTGGGTACTCTTCGAGGGCAACAAGCTTTCCGTTCTCGTCAAACGGGTTGATGACCCCCCTGCCCTGCCACTTCACCTCACCGGTCAGAATGTCCTTTGTCGTAACAAGGGGCAGCTTGCGGGATGGCTCTACGTCGAGGGTATCGAAATCCCCGATGAAGGCCTTGTCCGCGCCGGTCGCAACACCGATGCCGACCTTGCAACCTACAGCCTCGAGCTGCGGAAAATTCGCCTCAAGGCGGCGTACCAACGCCAGCTCGTCAAAGGCACTCAAGACCCATGGTTCAGCACCGGCAGCAACATCCTTTACCTCTTGCACAACGCTCTTTTTATTCAACTCCGGTGCCGTCAGGTCGCGGCTGAGGGTGCGAAGAGCGTCGCGGTTGATATCGGGTCGAGCAAACACACGGGTTCTGTTTTCTCTGGTGCGTTCAATGACAGTGATTGCCGGATAGGCCGTCACGTCACTGTGAAATGCGGGCGTGTCCACCATGTCCACATAGATGGACAGTGAATAGTCGCGACTGACCATTTCACGCAGCTTGCGACCGTAGCGATTTTTCATCCAACGGTCCGCGCAGATAAAGCTAAGCTGCCCGCCCTGCTCGAGCGCGTTCAACGATTTTTCGATGAACGGTATGTAGATATCCGCGCGGTCGAAGATAGTCTCATAGCGTTGGCGGTACTCAGCCATGAGAATATTCGGGATGACTTCTTGCCGGATGTAAGGCGGGTTGCCGACAACATGAGTGAAATCATGGTCAAAATCGTGGAGCAGGAAATCGCCTTGGATAAGCCAGGCCGAGACCAGCTCTTCGGCTTCCGCAGACGAAAAACCGCAGCTCTGGAGTTTGGATGCGATAGCCGTCCGATGACGGTCGAATGTTGCTCGATGCAACTCAACCGCCCGAAGCGTCGGTTTCAACCGCTCGACTGTCAGGCCACCCGCTTCACGCTGAGCAGCGGCAAGTAGACGGTCAACAATCGGATGGATGAAATCCCCGTCGCCAAAGGATGGCTCAAGAATGCGATAGCCCGTTAGGGGCTTGTCCGCCTCATACCCCACCAGGTCGAGGATGAAATCCACAACCTCTCGTTTGGTGTAGATTGCCCCCCTTTCCTCGAGGCCAGACTCGTTGGCCAACCGCTCAACCGCTTCGGTGACGGGGCAAAAGCCTTCAAATCGGGGTTGTATCGAAAGCGGTGTATTCATGCGGCCTGCATCGTGAGTCGAACATTGGGGGAACGTTTGGGAATTCATAGCACCATTAGAGCATGACTTCCTAGCAAAACGCAAAATGTTGAGACCACTTATCCCAAGCAATTCATTTATAACTCTAACATTAGCATTGTAGTTAACGTTAGAGGTGAAGATAATGATAACGTTGACGCTAGATGGCAAAGCAGGCAGGATTGGTTCATGTATGTAATCACCTTCGCAAACCCGAAAGGCGGCTCGGGCAAAACCACGTCCGCCATGCTCCTTGCTGAACAGATTGCCGTATCCGGCGGTCGTGTGGCTATCCTTGACCTCGACCCGAATGCCAACATCCTCGCATGGGCACAGGCCCGCCAAGCTGAGGGCAGGGACGTTCCCTTCACGGTTCATGCGCGACCACAGGCCGAGGAAACGGTCGAGCTCATCGACGGTCTATCCGATGAGGCCGATTACCTCATCATCGACCTAGAGGGTTCCAAGGACCAAATCGTGACGTTCGCCCTTTCCCGGACGGACTTGTGCATCATTCCTCTAGACGGGTCGCCCATGGAAGCGCGGCAGGCCGCGCAAGCCGTTCGCCTCGTACAGACCACGGCGAACATGATACGTTCGCAGATTGATTATGCTCTTCTCTTCACCCGCACGAACGCCGCGTTCCAGACGACAGACGAGCGTGATGTGCGGCAGGAAATGGAGCTTAACAACATCCCGACACTCCCTGTGCGGATTGCCAAGCGAGCCCCGTACACGCGCATTTTCCGGGATGGTGTCCTGTTGTCGGAGCTCCCGGATATCGTGACCGATGAAATGCAGGGCAAAACCGCGTCCGTGTCTGACAAGGCCATGAAACAGGTGGCGGGAGCCATCGAGAACGCCCGAGATTACGCCCAGGCTGTCATTGCAACCCTAACGAGGGAGCAGGCGGCATGAGCGGTAAATACGGATTCAGTGGCGGTATCGACCTGCCTAAGACTACACCTAAGCCAAAGCCTCGTCCCAAGGTTGACGGCGACTCCCTAAGCGAGGCTGTTAAGGCGGGGGCAGATCTCGGCTTTGTCAGCCGAGAGCCTTCGACGCGCCTAAAGCCTGGACCAAAACGCAAAGAGCCACAGGACAAGGTTTCTATTCCGGGGCCTAAACGCGTCGTGGATGATTTCCGTGCCTTTTGCTCAGCGCGGAACCTGACCTTGTGGCAAGGCTTGGAGTTGTTACTTTCGCAGGAAGAGGGCAGGGGGCGCTAAGGCTTCCCCCTCGTCTCGAACCACTTGCGGCAGAACCCCACAAAAGCCTTCGTCGGATTCCGTGGCGGCTCGCTGTCCATTTCAGCCATCCAGCTCCGCCACTCGGATTCAAGCGCGTAAATATCCCACCCCGGAGCCACGTGGCGGGCATCGTGGTAGGCCTCCGGGTCAAGCCGCACCGTAGCGAGGGCAGGAGTTGGCGGCTTTGGCTCTTGAGTGCGGCGATTGGTAAACATCACCATGTCATTCTCGAAACGCACCGCGTAATCTGGCATGTGGCCGTGCGCTTGGTCCTCCCGCGCAATCTTTAGGACCAGACGCCGGAATTCTTTCTCGGTCGAGCTGGAACCACATTTCGCTTGGAGCTTTTGGAGGGAGATTTTCCACTCTGATTTTTG
This sequence comes from Sagittula marina, assembly GCF_014196795.1. GTDB lineage: Bacteria > Pseudomonadota > Alphaproteobacteria > Rhodobacterales > Rhodobacteraceae > Sagittula > Sagittula marina. Next base: position 3,625 of record NZ_JACIEJ010000026.1, on the reverse strand, counting down.
CCCACAATGCTTGCGAGCCAGCTCGTAGATACGTCGTTCCAAGGGCTTGCGAAGCCGGAAATAGTCGCGATGCAGGGTCAGCACTTCTTTGTGCTGGATAGCGTTGAACACCCAATCAGAGAGCCGGATTTCGACCTCTTGCATCCGACCATCACGCGTTTCTCGAACGATGCGAAACGCGTCGATGAGCCCGAACCCGTCGAACACTTCCATGTCACCCGTGATGATGTTGGTGGTAATGCCCGTGCCTTTCAGTCGCTCTAAAGCGGCTCTCAACTGCTCGTATCCCCGGCCATCCGTTCCCCGGTTCGTTGCTGTCAGAAGATCATAGGCCTTGAAACGCACCGTTTGGCTAACCGGACGTTCTTCGTTCAACGCGGCCATGCACTGGCTAATGCAGTAAATCAACACGTCGCGGTCATGCACCGTCGCTAGCCCCTTCACGGAAGGGGTAATCTCCACGAAGTTAGAGCCGCTTTCATATCGCCGGATACGGCGGTCAGGCTTGGTGGAAATCGAAAAAATGGGGTGTTCCATCGACGCCATGTCACCCTTCGGCGCAGCATCGAAGATGTCGCAGACGAAAAAATCCGCCTGCTGCATTCTATCCGGCAAGAGCGGAGAACGTTGTGTCGTGTTATCACCCACCATGAATCAACTTTCGTGCTTTCACCCACCGCCGTCAACATCTTTCGTGTTTTTACCCACCGGGAAGGTCAGTTCGTGTTATCACCCACCCGACCGCTCTTTCGTGCTTTTACACACCGTTTTTCGTGTTATCACCCACCACCTTTCGTGCTTTTACACACCGAGCAGTTCAGATTCACGAATGGATTCAAAGAGATGTACGTCAATTTCCACAGCGTAACACATATATAACACCTATTTAACACTATGGGATTCCGGGGTTTTAACACTACCGCAAACAAGAAATATCGGTCACCGCTGATAAAACACGCAGGCATCAACACCCGTGGTTGTCGTGGTCCAGGACGCTCCAAGGACAGCGCACATGGAAGCGTTGCTGGCTAGGAAACGAGGAAGCGTCACCGTCAGGACAAGAGCCAGAACGACAGCACCCAGACCGAACCATGGAAGAAGGCTTTTGAAACGATCCAGCTTCTGTTCGCGTTCCCAGAACTGGCGCATGCTGTCCGACCTGGCATCCTCTGCTTTCCTGAGAACCCCCTGGGTATGGTTAGACGCCCGCAGCAGATCACCAGCCATCTGGCCAACACGGTCCAAGGTGTCGCCGATCCTGCCGTCGATGGTCGCGCCGACAATTTCACCGTAGTGCTCCGGGTCGGTTTGCTTTTGAGCAGCGAAGGCCACAGAGCGGGCTTCCGTCGCTGTCTTGTTCATCCGGTCGAGCACTCGCGTCTGATCATCCACCCGATCCGAGATGCTGGCAACCGCCGTGGCAAGCAGATCGAGCGTTTCGCGCAGATCGTCATCCGAGAGCGGGGCAGGGGAGGCGGGCGTATCTGACATGGCAAATTGCTTTCCGTTTATCGGACTTCCGGCGTGAACAGCCCGGCAAATTCAAGGTCGGCGTAGTAGCGTAGTTTTTGCGCGACGGCGGTGGCCTGCCCCTGGACGCGCAAGAGCTGACGATCCGGGGGAAGCTGCATGATTTCATCGGGGGTCAGCAGATCACGACCCGTGAGGTTGTTCGAGAAGCTGGGGCCATCACCGGGTTTGAAGCTGTCTGTCTGGAACCCGGCAGTTTCCTGGCCGATCATCTGGCTCAGCCACTTGGCTGTCTCGAAGTCGTTCACCCCGAAGACCTGTTGCACCCCGGCATTGGCGATGAAAGTGCCAGCGCGTTCGCCGTAAAGGTCCTTGAGCTGGCTCATGTCCTGCAAGATCGGCCAGAGCTGAAGCCCGTAGCCCGCCATCAGCCCCATGGCGCGCTCTACGGCTTCCAGACGGCCCAGGGCGGCAAACTCGTCCAAGAGGAACAATGTGGGCGTCTTGAGGCGCTGAGAGGCCCCCTGAGCGCCCACAGACGCTTCAGCGTCCCGTGCAATGTCCTGGAGAGCCTGAGAGACCAGAAGACGCAGCCAGCGGCTGTAGGCGTCCATCCGGTTGGGTGGCAGGACTAGGAAGACGGAGGTGATCCGATGGCGCAGATCGGAGAAGGCAAAGTCCGAGCGTGCCAGGCATTTCGCGATCCGGGGCGAGTCCAGGAAGTGCGTGTGGCGCTGCGCGTTGGACAAGACCGAAGCGGCTTCCCGGTCGGCCTTGCCGAGGAAGCGGTTGGCGGCGCGGGCGATGAGTCCGCCTGCCTCCTCGCTGTCCTGCATCAGCTCCAACAGCGCCCGGAGTTTTTCCGGGGGCAGGGTGAGGTATTCCCGGACGGTGGCGAGCGACCGGCGGTCGCGATCCTCGTGGCAGACACAGAACATGATCAGCCCGCCGAGGATGGCCTTGGCTTCTTCGTTCCAGTGCGCTTCCGTCACCTGTCCCGGCGGGTCCATGACCAGAGCCTCAGTCAGGGAGGCGGCATCCTCACCCAGATCGAGGCTGTCCGGTGTTAGCCGGTCGAGCGGATTGTACGCGGCAGAGGGATGACCGCTGACCTCAAACGGATCGAGAACGTGGACCGTCCCGAACCGCCGCCGGGCTTCCCCGGCGATCCGGGCATTCTCGCCCTTGGGGTCGATGACCAGGACCGAGCGTTCTGCTGCCAGCAAGTTCGGGATCACCGTGCCGACACCTTTCCCGGCCCGCGTCGGGGCGAGGGTAATCAGATGGGCGGGACCATCATAGTGCAGCAACCGCCCGGTGTGCGGATTGCGTCCGATCAGGAGGCCGTCTTCCCGCTGAAGCTTCTTCAGTTCTTTGCGGTTTGCAAACCGCGCCGAGCCATGGCTGTCGCCGGTCAGTCCGAAATAGGCATCGGCCCCGGACGCCATGCGCCAATACTGGAACCCGAAGACAGCGCCTATGAGCATGAAAGGACCGAAGACCAGCCACTGCCACGCGCTTTCACCGGGCGGCTGATCGAAGAAGGCAAAGATGAACGGCGTGGCCACAAGTGCTCCGAGCATCGCCCCAAAGGCCATCGCTCCGATCAACCATCCGAGCATGATGGGGGTAAAGATTAACCGACCGAAGAACCGGAACAGACCCCCGAAGACGAGCATCACACTCCGCATCAGGACGCGCCGTCATCGCTTGGGGCAGGGGAGGGGGTATCCCACTCCGCGAAGGCCTTGCGGTCCTGTTCGCGGGAGAGGTTGCGGATCAGCCGGTTGAGCATGGCGGCTGCATTGGAATCCCGTTCCGCCAGGTCCATGAGTGCCCCGCCCAGGATCACCTTGCGGCGGGTATCCAGCTTGCGCTGTCTGGTGGCTTCCCGGTTCTTCAGAGCCTGAAGACGGGCCTTGGCCTGGGCATAGCGTTTCTCGGCGCGTTCAAGCTCAGTCTCGGCCAATTCGGGAATCCACTTCAAAGAGGGCAGGTGTAAAGGTTAGGCTTGCCACAACCAGCGATAGCGCTTACCCGTAGGCCTGTAAAGGACAAGGGCGCACTTATGCAAACTCTACACCTATGGTTTCGAGATTTGCGTGCGATCTCCTTGAGGCAGGTCCTCAGCCGATGGCGAACTCCGTCCGACGCG
>NZ_JACIEJ010000025.1 GCF_014196795.1 Sagittula marina | reverse complement strand
CTCCGACAGAATGCCCCCTCTCGGCAGCATTCTGCGGATGCGCCTGCCGGACAGTGGATGATCTGTTCGTCCGTAAATCGCGTTCGCTTCATTGTTCGTCCTCAAGTTGGATCGGACTCTAATCGACGGTGGAGGAAAAATCCCGTGGCAGGTCAGATCATCGCCTCGGCCTTCCCAGCTATCGTCGTGCATGCGCAGGGACTGGCGCCGTCGCGCATCGGCATGATCTCCGGACTGTTTTACGGCACGGCCTTCGGGGTCGGCGGGTTGGCCTCGCCCGCCTTCGGCTGGCTGGCGGATGTCACCAGCATCGCCACGATCTTCGACCTGTCCGCATGGTTCCCACTGGTCGGTCTGGTCGCTCTACGGCTTCGAGAAAGCCGCCCGAAACGAAGCGGAGCGTAACGTCCGCCGGCCCACGATCGGTTCGATGGGCTCAAAGCCGACCTCAGGGGCGCCGCAGCATCGTGTGCTACAATGTCTTGTCAACGTCGGGTTGTCGATGTGGGTGGGCGTGGTGGATTGGAGGATACATCATGGAAACACCAAACTTACCCGCCATCCGCGCACTGCGTCCAGCTTGGAACAAACGCCGAATCGTGGGCCAGAAAAGACCGCTTAAGCCCAAACATGTCTGGGCAATCAGGGTGCGGCTGGAGCTGGCCGAGAACCACCGCGATCTGGCCCTTTTCAATCTTGCTATCGACAGCAAGCTGCGCGGCTGCGACTTGGTGAAGATGAAGGTGGTCGATGTCATGGCGTCAGGTCAAATTAAGGAACGCGCGTCAGTTCTACAGAGCAAGACCCAGAAACCTGTGCGCTTCGAAATCTCTGAAGGCACACGTGCATCGCTCGCAAGGTGGATGCGGGAGCCGCTGATGGTCGGATCCGAATACCTCTGGCCTGGGCGTTTTCACGAGCGGCTTCACATCTCGACGCGCCAGTACGCGCGTATTGTCCGTGACTGGGTGACATCCATCGGTCTGGAGGCCAGCGCCTATGGCACGCACTCGATGCGGCGAACGAAGGTGACCCAAATCTATAAGAAGACGGGCAACCTTCGGGCAGTCCAGCTGTTGTTGGGCCATACCAAGATGGACAGCACAGTCAGATACTTGGGCGTTGAGCTTGAAGATGCGCTGGCTATCGCGGAAGCTATCGAAATCTAAAGGCATGGGCCGCCTGCACGGACGGCCCATTGCCGTCATTGATCGCCTCTTCACGTTCCTGCGGACGCAATGCGCATGGCCGACATTCTCGGCAAACGCACACCAGCCAGTGAATATGCGCCGTAGAACAGCCTGAGCGATGTCCAGGGTGGGAGCTGCCAGCAGAAGTCCGAGCGCTAAAGAGCATATGCGTGCGAGCTATGGGTATAAACAAGACTGCTCGCGTGAAGTCGTCGCTTGCAACAGCCTTCACGTTTTCCCAACGCTCAACCTTCCAATTTGTACGCGATTTCTACTGTAGAGCACCTTCCCAGATTTCGGCCCCCTACAATCTGTTGTACCGAGTGCCACCCCTAGCGGGTCCGGCTCAAATCCGACCTTGGGACTGGATGGCCGCGCTGCGGTGCCGTTTCACCGAGCCGAGTTTTCGCGCGACGCGCAGCAACTTCCGACGGTCAAGGTCCAAGGGGCGTGATCTACCGCGACAAGGGCAAGCAGCCCGGCAAACCTGCGGGCAAGACAATGCGCGCGCCCGAACGGTAAAGCGATGCCGCAAAACTGGTGCGGGGCGCGGTGAGTGTTACGCTGATGTCATTCCTGCCCAAGATGGCAACATCAGCCGGCAGGGATTGCATGAAGCTTTCAGAGGGAAACACGACCACCTGAGCGGGCGCTTCATCGGTCAGGAGGCTGACCGACATCAACGTCAGAAGCCAGCCCGCGACTACGATCGGCAGCGTATAAAGGAGGCCCCTAATAGTCATGGACATGCTCCAAACGGGCGCCGGATAGTTGCAGGCTTTGGAGTTTCTCGGAAAGTGCTGTGACTTTGACCATCACCAGATGGCGAAAGTCAGCGTAGCCCTGTCTTGGGAAGCTGGCAATTGCATCTTGATGGGTTGGGTGATCCGACAGAACGGTAAAGAGAATGTCGTCGTTGCCGGCGATCTCGCGAAATTGCCAACCGTCCTGCGCCATTGCCTGAAGCAGGTGTGTCAGGGCGCGATACCGTGGGGTCTCGATGACGATGCCTTCCGGGACGGTTTCAATAAGTTGGACCTCGTCATAGGCGGCAAGGTCTTCGGCCGGCTTGCCGGACACAACCATGCGCAGGCGAAGCTGGTCGAACCCGGTTGTGGCAACGGCCTGGGCGATCAGATCCGCATAGGCTGCCTTGGCGCCATATTCGAGCCCCAGCGCAAAGCGCCGCTCGCGATCACGCAAAACGTCGGTGGCTGATTGGCGCAGGGCCTCTGCGTCTTGGCGAAAGTCCCACTGGTACCAGGGCACCTGCTGCAGAAATTCCGCGTATTCCGCCGCCTGAGCTGCCGAAAGGTCATCCAGCGGTGCGCGCTCTGCCCCCCGTTGCCATGCAAACAGCCGGCCAATTGTTTCTTCGTAGGCTGCCTTCAGCATCAGTTCGGCAGTGAAACTGACCCCAATGACAAAGACCATCTGTTTGGTGGCAAAGTCTACGTCACCAACGGTGGACGCCGTTTCATTCAAGACACAAAGCGACGACCAGAATCCCGCAACGCTCTGAACATAGCCAAATTCATGCGGGTCGCCGGTGCGGATAACCTCGGCATAGTCGTCATAGGCGTGAACAATGTGCCATTCCGGGTAGGTCAGCAGCGTGCGGGATTCCAACCGGTGCGCGGAGGACGGCAGCAACGCAGAGTAGGGCGATGGCACGCCGCGCCCCCGGCACATGGTCTCCACCCAGACCACAGGTGCAAGAAGGCCTGCGACAAGCAAAAGCGCAACGATCCCGGCCCCTCTTCCCCATATCCACAAACGCCTCATTCCGGGGAGGACCTGAATCCTGCCCAGACCGCCAAACCGCCCAGCCCCAGATGCGGCAGGTTCGCCAGAATGCGCGGCAGTGAGACATCAAAACCGGCAGAGCGGTTGGTGAAAATCCCCAGATCGAGGAAGCCATAGCCCGTGAAAACCCCGAAAATACCATCGCCCAGATAGGCCAGACCGAAAAGGATCAGGAAGCTTCGCGCTGCCCGGTGAGACAGCAGCCCGGCCACAAGCGCCCACAAAGCCGAGGCAACGTGCAGGGCGTCATCGTAAATATCCAGCGAGAAAATACCGAACGCCAAGCCGTTTTCGTCGGTCAGCCCGGGGATGTAATTCAGCGAGGCGGCGATCATCAGCGCCACGAAATATCCCAGCGCAAGCTTTTGCAAATTGCTCATATGTGCCTCAAATAGCTGTCCCAGAGATTGTTGCGCAGGACCAAATCGCGGTCCAGATCGCGTTTTGCGCGGGAAAATTCGGCCGCACGTTCATAGGTTTGCGACAGTTGTGCGACGGTCGCGTGTGGGCGGTACGGCAGGTAATAGGCCCCGCCGATAGAGCTGATCCTGTCAATCAGCTCGCGGGTCATGCGCGCCATGTCGGCCTCGGCGCGGGCGGTCATTTCCTGACTGAAGGACATCACCGCAGCGATGCGCGGCACCTTGGCGTAGGACAGTACGCTTTGATCGTCCTGCGCCACGTAACGCAAAGTGACATTCAGAAACTCCTGATAACTTGCGGGGATCACGTCCCGGCAGGCCGTCAGGAATTCGCCGAACCGGTCCAAACCAACGAAATACTCGTGCAGGATGTCGGTTCGATCCGGATTGCGGTCATCCAGTGTCACGACCGGTTCATTGATCAAGGAGTTGCGGGTGACGTCATGCCCACCAAGTGCCGGGCCGAGGGACGTTTCATTCCACCACCTGAAGGTCTTCATTGTCTCATTGCCCAATTGTGCGCGGTAAATCCGACTGGCAATATGCGACATCCAGCCCGAACCCGACGCCGGCGGCAGGTCAGTCTGATCTTGGGTTTCGCGGTAGCTGACAAGCAAAGCCTTGGTAAAGAACTCCTCCCGCTCCACGTTCAGACGGCCATAGGCCATTGTCACATCTGGGTCTTTGACAACCGCATCAAGGGCATCGGCAAAATCCGTGGCTTCGATGACATCAAACCGCGGAACAAGTCGGCTGTTGGGCACCATGTCGACTTCGAGATCTACGATCACGCCGATCAGCCCGTATCCACCCATCGCGAGATTAAAGAGATCGGCGTTTTGCGATGGTGAGCACGTTACCAGATCGCCGCTTGGCAAAACCATTCGCAATGCCCGCACGGTTGCGCCCATCGGCCCATAGGGCACCGGCCAGCCGTGGGCATTCACCGAAAACGTGGCAGCGACACCGAAATCATGGTTCGATTGCATGACTGCCGGAGAAAACCCGTCAGGATCAACGGCGCTGATCACCTGAGACCAACGGGCCCCGGCATGTGCGCGATAGGTCTTGCTGGCGCTGTCCAGTTCCACATAGCCATTGTCAAAGGTCATGGCTGTGCCGTTGCGGGGAATGGCTTGCCCCCCCATGGAATGCCGTGCAGCCCCGACATTCAGCGCCCGCCCGTCTTTGCGCGCGGCAGCAAGCTCTTGTCGAACAAGGGCGATCAAGGCATCGTCTGGATCTTCTGTCACCACAATGTGTTTGTGGATTGGTGTGGGCGACAGGCCGCTTGCATCGTTCAGAGTAGTTGCGTCGGCCTTGGGAAATGTGCGCCTGGTTCCTTCGTAGACAGGCAGATCTGATCCAAGCGCCCTCGACAGAGTCCAGCCCGCAACGCTGCCTGCGCCGAAAAGGGCAGCGCGTCGGGTGAATGTTTTCATGGCTGTTCTCCTCGTCGATGGCGTTGCCATTCGGGGGTTTACTTGATCGTGCCGTCGGAAGCGGCTTTTTGTTCTCAGCTGGTAATTGAGATGGGCAATCCTACGCCTGTTACGAGGATATGAAAGGTACGAAATTCCGCCTATTGTCATGCTCTTAGTAAGACAGGCGGGGCCTTTTCGAGGCGTGGCTTATGTGCCCATATCGCCGGGAATGCAGCGCGATGGATCAACAGTACGTCTCGCAGGCCGCGACACAGATTGGATAGGTGATAGCCAACGGCAGTATTGAGCCGTTCGTGTCGGTCGACACCAAGGGCGGAGAGCGGCCGTTCGCTGAGCAAGTCAAGAATGGCGGAACTCTGCAGGAAGTGGACTTGGAGACCAGCGCGTCCTACGCATCTACAGGTTTCGCCCAGAATCCATTAGCCAGTAAAGGATCACAACTTGGCAGTTGTTCATTGCGCTGCGATGATCGTGTCTAGGGTCAGGATGCATTGATTTTGGTCGTGCAGCGTGATTCACGGCTCTGAAAACGGAGCGGTGACATGAGCTATATTTCTGGCTGACCGACGCGCAGATGGCACGTTTGGCGCCTTTCTTCCCCAAGCCTCAGATCGATGACAGGCGCGTATTGAGCGGGATTACCTTCATGAATCGCAATGGCTTGCGCTGGCGCGATGCCCCTTCAGCCTACGGTCCGCACAAGACGCTTTATCGTCGGTGGAAGCGTTGGTGCGAAAAAGGGATCTTCGCGCGGACGATGTCAGGTCTGGCCGCTGAGCATGGCGAAGAGAAGACCGTGATGATCGACGCGACACACCTCAAGGCCCATCGAGCGGCGACCAGCATGGCCGCAAAAAAGGGGGCGCGGTCGTCTGATCCCGTGCCCGGCAGGGCATTTCCGTAGGAAATGTCCCGAGAGGGGCCAAGCTGCACGCAATCTGTGACAGCCAGGGACGACCGATTGACCTGTTCGTAACCGCCGGACAGGTCAGCGATTACATCGGCGCACGCGCATTGCTCTGCGGCCTGCCAAACGTCAAATGGCTGCTCGGGGATTGTGGCTATGACGCTGACTGGTTCAGACAAGCGTTGCAGTACAAGGGGATTCGTGCCTGCATCCCAGGCCGGAAGAAGCGCAAGACGCCGGTCAAATACCCCTCTCTGGACATGCTGCGCAATACTCTGCCGGGCAGTGGACAAGCGCAGATACAAGCGGCGCAATCGCCCCTCTCGGGACATCACGTACCGTGATGCCCTGCCGGGCAGCGATGCGGGAGCATGTTCGGCAGACTCAAGGACTGGAGGAGTGTCGCGACCCGCTATGACCGATGCGCAAAGGTGTTTCTCTCAGCCGTCGCCCTCGCAGCTCTCGTCATCTATTGGTTATGAATCCTGACCCTAGCTGGGGGAATTTGGAGTGATCGGCATGGGATTTTTGAGTGTCATTCGACGCTTGGCATTGCGTGACAAAATGCCAGTCAGGGAGATTGCCCGGCGGACGGGTTTGTCTCGGAACACGATCAAGAAGTATCTGCGTGAAGGCGCGGTGGAACCGAAGTTCAAGACGCCCAAGCGTCCAAGCAAGCTGGCCCCTACGCGGATCGGCTGTCAGCCTGACTTTGATCCAGACGCGGAAGTCACGCAAAAAGTGGCGGACAATGAAGCAAATGCATGCTGATCTGGTGAAGCTGGGATATGATGGCTCCTATGAACGCGTGGCAGCTTTCGCCCGGGCATGGCGTGAAGATCGGCATCGAGCGGAACAGACGACAGGGCGCGGCACCTACGTGCCTTCGGTGTTCGAGCCCGTTGAAGCCTTCCAATTCGATTGGAGCGAGGACTGGGGTCACGCCAAAGGCGTGCTTTCAGCACGATATCGCCCCTTGGGCAGAGATACCGCACAAGGCTATGCCGGGGTCCATCGCCCCCTCTCGTGCCATTTCCCATGGAAATGCACTGCCGGGCAAAGGACGTGTGTGAGGCCGAGAAGCCCAGGCTGATGGCACGGCCGCCGGCATTCGATGGCTTTATCGAACACAGTAAGCGTGTGTCACCCACATGCCTGATCACTTTCGAACGTGAGGAGGGACAAGATAACAGTCCGGTGGACTGTTGTCCCCGACGCAAGGCGACAGCGTTCCCGCCAGCTTTGCGAACCGCCGTGTCAGGTTGCATGTCTATCCCGAACGGCTGGTCGTGGTCGCTGATGGGCAAACGGTTTGCGAGCATGCGCGGATCACCGAGCGGTCCCATCGCAAGCCCGGCAAGGTCATTTATGACTGGCGCCACTGTCTCGCGCTCGTCCATTGTCCTCGGACCAATGGCGGACAAGGCCTCGCTCCAACGCACACTGGGCGCACTTCGGAATGCTGCGCCGCTCACGGAGATGCCGGATGCCTTCAGGCAGCTTCAGGATCACATGGCTCGCGTAAAGAAGGCGGTGACCGAGCCCCTCTCGTGACCTTTTCTTCGAAAAGGCACTGTCGGCCAGTGGATGGTCGACATTCTGTCTCTGGTCTTTCAGCACAACGAAGAGGACGTTTTTTGCGCAGTGGAGCTGGCACTTGAAGCGGGCGTCCCCCCAAGACGCACTTCCTGAACCTGTTGCATCGATTGATCGACCGCAGACCGACAGATCCCCCCGAGGTCGATCCGCCGGACGCTCTGGCATTGCAAACAACGCCAGAGGCCGACGTCGATCGCCATGACGGGTTGCGACAGACTGAGGAGAAGCGCCATGCATCATGGCCCGGCAGGGCCTCTATCGTCATCATGGTTCACGCAGTCTCAAGCTCTATGGCATGGCACATGCGATTGAAGACTTGGTCGCCCAGGGCGCGCCAGCGTTCGAAGCTGCCACGCCAATGCTTTCACAGCTGCTCAAGGCCGAGATTGCCGAACGCGAGGTACGGTCTATCGCCTATCACACGAAGGTCGCCGTTCGGCATGAAAACAGTCCCCCGGACTGTTTTTTCTCCGCCTTACCCCAGCATACAAGGACCTGACGGGCTTCGACTTTGCATCGAGTGAGATCAACGAAGCGACAGTGCGGCAGCGACACCGATGCGAGTTTATCCATTGCCCGGCAGTCAGTGCAAACGATGAGAGGGGAAGCGGCCGAGAATGTCGTTTTGATCGGCGGCCCGTCGTCCATTGGGCTCGACCCAATGGCGCCTCGATAGACGCCCGGGCAAGAGCCACACAGCCACGGCAATCTACGTCCAAGCCATCCAACATCACCGGCGTAAGGTGCGCTTCTTCTCGACCGTGGAATTGGTCGACGCGCTGGAGCAGGAGACGGCGCCTGGAAAGGCAGGGACACTGGCTGAGATGCTGACGAAAGTCGAATTGGTCATCCTGCCCTCTCGGCAGATTTTGCGAGCAAAATCGCCTGCCCGGTAATAGACGAACTCGGCTACCTGCCGTTCAGTTCATCTGGCGGGGCGCTGCTCTTCCATCTGCTCAGCAAGCTCTACGAGCGCACCAGCGTCATCATCACCACAAACCTCAGCTTCTCAGAATGGGCGCAGGTCTTCGGCGACGCAAAGATGCCCCCTCACTCCTCGATCGGCTCACACACCGCTGTCACATCCTCGAAACCGGAAACGACAGCTACCGCTTCCAGGCCAGTTCCGAGGCAGCAACGAAAACTGCAAGGGAGACCAAAACATCGACTGCGTCATAAACCACGACGCGTATTTGAGGGTGGGTCAAATCTCGGTGAAAATACCCGGTCAGTTCTCTGTGACAATCAACACTGTGGTATCGCCTTCATGACGATATCATCCAGCCCCGCCCCGCCGTTTTCTGCGTAGGAGCGCAATTGGCTGCGCATGCGCGGCTCCCAAAAGTCGTTGATATGTGCCGCAACCCTGGCCGGGGCGTCTTCGTTCGGCTGGGTCTTGAAGAAGGTGGCGATCTGGTTCGCCATGCGGACCATCTTTTCAGGCGACATGTTGGGCCTCGTCAGTGATGCGGTAGGGATGGGAGTAAAGGTCGAAGCCGCCGCCTCGGGCGAAGGCGACGAGGGTGATCCCGGCCTCTTCGGCAAGCCGGACCGCGGCACCCGTCGGGGCGGAGACGGCGATCAGCACGGGAATGCCGGCCATGGCGCATTTTTGCACCAGCTCCACCGAAAGCCGCGAGGTCATCACGGCAGCGCCGCTGCCGGGCGGGTGACCTTGCTGCTGCAAAGCGCCGATCAGCTTGTCCAGAGCGTTGTGGCGGCCCACATCCTCGCGGGCCAAGGTGACACCGGCACCGGGCAGCAGGAACCCGGCCGCATGGGTGGCGCGGGTCAGGTCGTGCAGGTGCTGGTGATCGCGCAGCGCATCCGTCGCGCGGGCCACGTCTGCGGGCATCAGACGCAAGTCGGATTGCACCCACGGCACCGGGCGCACCGCCTCTTCAAGGCTGTCGATCCCGCACAGCCCGCACCCCACTGGCCCGGCCATGGCGCGGCGCCTCGAGGCCAGCGCCTGGGCGCGGTCCTCGGCCAACCAAAACCGTGCTTCGATGCCCTGCGCGTGATCGACGATCTCGAAATCCTCGATCTGCGCATGATCGGTGACGATGCCTTCGGTCAGGGCAAAGCCCAAGGCGAAATCCGCCAGATCGGCGGGGGTCGCCATCATCACCGCTTGCGTCGTGCCATTGAAGACGAGCGCTATGGGCACCTCCTCTGGCAGCGCGCGGTGGATGGCGCGCATGCCTTCGGCGTGGTGGCTTTGGCCCGGCGTGCTGACATGGGCCCGCATGGTCATTCTGCCGCGGGCAGGATGCGGCGCGCGCGTTGGGCCTGTGCCGCGTAGCCTTCCTGCCAGTCGGTCGGACCATTGGAGGGCGCGACCTGCACTGCCGTCACCTTGTATTCCGGGCAGTTGGTGGCCCAGTCGGAATAGTCGGTGGTGATGACGTTGGCCTGCGTATCGGGATGGTGGAAGGTGGTGTAGACCACGCCCGGACTGACCCGATCAGTCACCTTGGCCTTCAGCGTCGTTTCACCAGAGCGAGAGGCCAGTCGCACCCAGTCGCCATCCTTCAGGCCACGGTTCTCGGCGTCATGCGGATGGATTTCCAGGACATCGCCGTCGTGCCACACCACGTTGTCGGTGCGCCGCGTCTGTGCGCCGACGTTGTATTGCGACAGGATGCGCCCGGTGGTCAGCAGCAGAGGGAAGCGCGGGCCGGTCTTTTCATCCGTCGCCACGTATTCCGTGACGATGAAGCGCCCCTTGCCGCGCACGAAGCCGTCCACATGCATCAAGGGCGTGCCCTCGGGATGCGCCTCGTTGCAGGGCCATTGCACGCTGCCCTTCTCTTCGAGCAGAGCATAGTCAACCCCGGCGAAACTGGGGGTGGTCGCGGCGATTTCCTCCATGATCTGGCTGGGATGGGTATAGGTCCAACCAGCACCCATGGCGTTTGCCAGCAGTTGCGTCACCTCCCAGTCGGCATAGCCGTTCTTCGGGGCCATGACCCGGCGCACGCGGTTGATGCGGCGCTCGGCATTGGTGAAGGTGCCGTCCTTTTCGAGGAAGGTCGAGCCGGGCAGAAAGACATGCGCGTAATTCGCCGTCTCGTTCAGGAAGAGGTCATGCACGATAACGCAGTCCATGGCCGCAAGACCCGCCGCCACGTGTTTTGTGTCCGGGTCCGATTGCAGGATGTCCTCGCCCTGACAGTAAAGCCCCTTGAACGTGCCCTCGACCGCCGCGTCCAGCATGTTGGGGATGCGCAGGCCCGGTTCCGGATCGATCTGAACGCCCCATGCGGATTCAAAGAGCTCGCGCACCTCGGGCAGTTTGACATGGCGATAGCCCGGCAGCTCATGCGGGAAGGACCCCATGTCGCACGATCCCTGCACGTTGTTCTGGCCGCGCAGCGGGTTCACGCCCACGCCGGGCCGGCCGATGTTGCCGGTCAACATGGCAAGGTTGGCAATGCTCATCACGGTGGTCGAGCCTTGGCTGTGCTCGGTCACGCCCAGCCCGTAATAAATCGCGCCATTGCCGCCACGGGCAAAGGTGCGGGCCGCCGCGCGCAACTCTTCAGCCGGAACGCCGGTCAGCAGTTGCGTTGCCTCGGGGCTGTGGCGGGCTTCCGAGACGAACTCGGCATAGACTTGGAATTCGTCCCAGTCACAGCGCTCGCGGATGAAGGCCTCGTCCATCAGGCCCTCGGTCACAATCACATGCGCCAGCGCGGTGACGACGGCGACATTGGTGCCGGGGATCAGGGCTAGATGATGCGCCGCCTTGATGTGCGCCGATTTCACCAGGTCGATGCGGCGCGGGTCGATCACGATCAGCTTGGCCCCGGCGCGCAGGCGTTTCTTCAGCCGAGAAGCAAAGACCGGGTGCCCGTCGGTCGGGTTCGCGCCGATGACGATGACCACATCGGTCTGCTCGACGCTGTCGAAGTCTTGCGTCCCGGCACTGGTGCCGAAGGTCTGGCCTAGCCCATAGCCGGTGGGCGAATGGCAGACGCGCGCGCAGGTGTCGGTGTTGTTGTTGCCAAAGACCGCGCGGGTCAGTTTCTGCACGAGGTAGGTTTCCTCGTTTGTGCAGCGGCTGGACGTGATGACGCCGATGGATTTCTTGCCATAGGTCTTCTGCAAACCGCGCAGGCGATTTGCAGCAAAGCTCAGCGCCTCCTCCCAGCTGACTTCGCGCCACGGCTGGTCAATTGTGTCGCGGATCATCGGGTTCAGGATGCGGTCACGGTGGTTGGCATAGCCATAGGCAAAGCGGCCCTTGACGCAACTGTGCCCGCGATTGGCCTTGCCGTGCTTGTAGGGAACCATGCGGACCAGATCGTCACCCTGCAATTCGGCCTTGAACGAGCAGCCCACGCCGCAATAGGCGCAAGTGGTCACGACGGACCGATCCGGCGTGCCCATCTCGATGATGGATTTTTCCTGGAGCGTCGCGGTCGGGCAGGCCTGCACGCAGGCACCGCAGGATACGCAATCCGACGACAGGAAGTCATCGCCCGCGCCGCCTGCCGACACGCGGCTGTCGAAACCGCGCCCCGAGATGGTCAGCGCAAAGGTGCCCTGCACCTCTTCACAGGCGCGGACACAGCGGTTGCAGACGATACATTTCGACGGGTCATAGCTGAAATAGGGGTTGGAGTCGTCCTTGGGCAGCCATTCGGGATTGGCCTCGCCACTGGTGTTGCGGGCGGCGAAGTGGTTGGCCAGCCCATCGTTTTCCGGGGCCTTGTAGCGCACGTCGCGCAGGCCGGCCGCGCCTGCCATGTCCTGCAATTCACAATCGCCATTGGCCGAGCAGGTCAGGCAATCCAGCGGGTGGTCGGAGATATAGAGCTCCATCACGCCCTTGCGGATCTTGCGCACCTTTGTCGAGTTGGTATCGACCACCATTCCCGGAGCGACGGGCGTGGTGCAGGAAGCGGGCGTGCCCCGGCGACCTTCGATTTCCACGGCGCAAAGGCGGCAAGAGCCGAAGGCCTCGATATTGTCCGACGCGCAGAGCTTGGGGATCTGGATGCCGATCTCGGCGGCCGCGCGCAGCACCGATGTGCCCTCCGGCACGGTGACGTCGAAGCCGTCGATGGACAGGGTGACCGGCTTGCCGTGCTTTGCGGGCGTGCCCATGTCGCGGTCGTCTGGAATGATGAAATCCTTCATTCTGCGGCCTCCTTCAGGCGTGCGAAATCGTCGGGGAAATGGGTCACGGCGGACATGACGGGAAAGGGCGTAAAGCCCCCCAGCGCGCAGAGCGATCCGTCTTTCATCGTCTCGCAGAGGTCGGTCAGCAGCGGCAGCGCATCCGGGTCACCTTGCGCGATGCGGTCGATGGTTTCCACGCCGCGCACCGCGCCGATCCGGCAGGGGGTGCATTTGCCACAGCTTTCGACGGCGCAGAATTCCATGGCAAAGCGCGCCATGCCCAGCATGTCGGTGGTGTCGTCGAAGACGGTCAGGCCCGCGTGGCCGATCAACCCGCCCGCCGCGTCAAATTCTTCATAGCCCAGTGCCGTGTCGAATTTCGACACCGGCATGTAGGCACCCAGAGGCCCGCCAACCTGCGCCGCCTTGACCGGACGACCCGACAGGGTGCCGCCGCCAAGGTCGTTCAGCACCTCGCCAAGCGTGATGCCAAACGCCGTCTCGAACAGCCCGCCGCGCGCCACGTTGCCCGCGATCTGAAGCGTCACGGTGCCGCGCGACCGGCCCAGCCCGAAATCGGCATAGGCTTGCGCGCCTTTTTCAAAGATCACCGGCACGGTGGCGAGGCTTATCACGTTGTTCACAACGGTCGGACGCCCAAGGAAGCCCTCAAGCGCGGGCAGCGGCGGCTTGGCCCGGACCACGCCACGCTTGCCTTCCAGACTGTTCAGCAGGCTGGTCTCTTCGCCGCAGACATAGGCTCCAGCCCCCTTGCGGATTTCGATATCGAACGCGTGCTGTGAGCCCATGAGATTGGATCCCAACATGCCCTCGGCGCGGGCAATCTCAACGGCGTGGGTCATGATTGCAATCGCGTCAGGATACTCCGAGCGCAGGTAGACATAGCCCTTGGTGGCACCGACACCGAGTCCCGCGATAACCATGCCTTCGATCAGGGTGAACGGATCGCCCTCCATCAGCATCCGGTCGGCAAAGGTGGCACTGTCGCCCTCATCGGCGTTGCAGACGATGTATTTCTGCGGTGCTTCTGCGTCGTGGACGGTCTGCCACTTGATCCCGGTGGGGAAGCCCGCACCGCCGCGACCACGCAAGCCGGATGCCGTGACCTCGTCAACGATCTGCTGACCGGTCATGCCCACCGCGCGCGTCAGCCCGGTCAGCCCGCCCTGCACCCGATAGTCGTCCAGCGACAGCGGGTCGATCACGCCGACACGGGCAAAGGTCAGGCGGGTCTGACGCTTCATCCAGTCCAGATCCTCAACCGGGCCAAGCGCCTTGGGGCTGGTGCCATCAAGGATGCCAGCCACATCGGACGGCTCTGCCGGGCCAAAACCGTGGCGAACGCCGTCGATCTCGACCTCGACCAGCGGCTCCAGCCAGATCATCCCGCGCGTGCCGGTGCGGACGATCTGCGCGTCAGGGGCGGCGGCGCGCAGGGCGGCAACCACGTCCTCGGCCCCAAGTGCCTTGGCCGCGCTGTCCATGGGAACGTAAATCTTCATGCGCCCGCCTCCGCCAAGAGCCTGTCCAGTTTCGCCGCATCGACGCGCCCCACAACCCGGTCATCGACCATCGCCGCCGGCGCGCAGGCACACAGGCCAAGGCAATAGACCGGCTCGATCGTCACCGCGCCATTCGCGGTGGTGCCGTGCCAATCCAGTCCCAGCTTGGCCAGCAGCGCCTCTGCCATGTTGGCCCCTCCAACCGACTGACAGGCCTCGGCGCGGCAGATCTTGAGCACATGCCGCCCGGCGGGCTTTTCGCGGAAATCGTGGTAAAAGGTGATGACCCCGTGCAACTCGGCGCGGGTGATGTTCAGCGCCTCGCAGATCGGTCCATGCGCTTGCGCCGGGATATATCCAAACGCCTCTTGCACGGCATGCAACATCGGCAAGAGCGGCCCTTCGAGGGCGCTGTGAGCATCGACGATCCGGGTGATCTCTTCGACGTCGATGGCAGTGACGGGGTGGGCCATGGCTGTCGTCCTCCAGTTTGCCCCAGCTTTGGCGGCGACCCGGTGGTCGATCAATAACGGCGTTCCGTGGGCCGATAGGGGTTTTGGATCAAACGGCGGTCAGGCGCTGCGCCTCGGCCAGCATGGCTGACAGGACGGGTGTGCGCGGATCACGATGCGGCAGGATCAGGCCGACCTTCTGCTGCCGCGATGCCCCATCCAACGGCACCAGCGCAATGTCCTTGCCGCCTGACAGAAAGCTGGCGACCTCCTTTGGCAGGACGGTCATGCAATGGCCCGACGCGACGCTGGCAACCAGCGCGATGATCGAGTTCGCCTCGATATAGGTGGCCGGGGTCACGCCGCTTTCGGCAAAAAGCTGATCGATGATGCGCCGGTTCTGCATGTCCGGCGTCAACAGGGCCAGCGTCTGCCCGTCCAGTTCGGACCAGGCGATGCTGCGCTTCTTCGCATGCGGAGAGTTCCGCGCGCAGACAAGGATATAGCTTTCGTCATACAATTCGGCGGTGTCGACCCGGCCCAGCGGTTCGTTCTCCAGATAGGAAATCCCGGCGTCGGCCTCGAAATCGTCCAGCATTTGCAGGATCTCGCGCGAGTTTCGCGACAGGATGGTAAAGCGCACGTTGGGATGGCGATGCGCAAAGGCGGTGCAGAGCCGCCCGGCCCATGTCTGCGCCGTGGGGATCACCGCCAGCCGCACCTCGCCGGTCAGCCCTTGGCGGCTGATGCGCATCTCGTCGCGCAAATGACGGACGTCATCCACCAGACGCTTTGCCCAGACCAGCGCGGCCTGGCCCTCGGGTGTCAGCCCACCAAAGCGCGAGCCGCGATAGACCAGCTGTACACCCAGCTGCGCCTCAAGCTGCTTGATACCGGCGGACAGCGTCGGTTGCGCGATGTTCATCCGTTCCGCAGCACGCCCGAAATGGCTTTCCCGGGCGAGAGCGATGAACATTTCCAGCTTGTCCAGCATCGGTGTCTTTCCAGTGTCATTCAGACAGAAGGACCGGGGCACGGTCGGGTGCCCCGGCCAGTTGGGTTATTCGCCCGGAACGGCTTGCAGTTCCGGTTCGTCGTGGTGGTGATGTTCCTTGACCGGCTTCATCAGCAGGTTCGCAAAGAAGGCCACGACCAGCAGCGCCGCCATGCAATACATCGTGGTATTGTAGAGCGACGGCGTCGGGTCGATCGTGCCCTCGGGGGCGATCTCCATCAGCTTGGCGATGGTGACGGTCTTGGCCGCGACCAGTTGATCCAGCTGCGTCAGCGGCGCGCCGAACATCTCGGCAAAGGCCGCCGGGTCGACCTTGGACGCCAGATCCTGGATCGCGCGCGTCACAGACATCTGCCGCAAGGAGGTGATCGCCAGAGGCCCCAACACGCCAGCGGTGGACCATGCGGTCAGCAGACGCCCGTGGATGCCGCCCACATGCATGGTGCCGAACATGTCCGCCAGGTAGGCCGGGATCGTCGCAAAACCGCCGCCATACATCGAGAAGATGATCATCGTCGCGGCGTAAAAGCCGATCAGGTAGATCATCGCCGGGTTGGTCGCCACGGCGGAGGCGAAATAGGGGATCGACAGATACAGCGCCGTGCCCAGCACGAAGAAGCACATGTAGGTCGCCTTGCGCCCGATGTAGTCCGAGGCCGACGCCCAGAAGAACCGCCCGACCATGTTGAAGACCGAAATCATCAGCACATAGGTCGAGGCAAATGCCGCCGTGACCACCAGCGGCATCACGGAGCCGAAGATTTCCGACATCATCGTCTTGGCCACGCCGATCACGCCGATCCCTGCCGTGACGTTGAAGCAGAGCATGATCCACATTTGCCAGAACTGCGGCGTCTTCAGCGCCTGGTCGATATGCACGTTGTTGTGACTGACCATGCCCGAGGCCACGGGTTTCGGGGTCCAGCCTGCGGGCTTCCAGTCCTTTGCGGGGACCCGGTACTGAAACGCAGCAAGGATCATCACGACGAAGTAGACGATGCCCAGCGTCATGAAGGTCTGCGCGGCACCGGTTGCGCCGGTGCCGACGACATAGACACCCGCCTGCGCGCCAAAATCCGCAGCCTGCGCGGCCGAGGCGATCACCACCTCGACCCGGCCCGCGGCGGTTTCGGCAAACACCCGACCGCCCTCGACCACGGTGGCGACGGCATCCTGCGCGCCGAGGAACTCGGGCGCCTTGGCATAAAGGCTCAGCAGCCAGCCCTTGACCGGCGCGGCGATCATCGCGCCGCCGCCAAAGCCCATGATGGCCATACCCGTCGCCATGCCGCGTCGGTCGGGGAACCAGCGGATCAGCGTCGAGACGGGCGAGACGTAGCCCAGCCCCAGACCGCAGCCGCCTAGCACCCCGTAGCCAAGATAGACCAGCCACAGCTGATGGCTGGAAATGCCCAGCGAACCGATGATGAACCCGCCGCCCCACAAGATCGCGGCGACAACGCCGACCATGCGCGGGCCGACCTCTTCGAGCCACTTGCCCGCAAAGGCTGCGGCGAGGCCGAGAAAGACGATGGCCACGGAAAAGATCCACACCACCGAGCTGAGGCTCCAGTCATCGGCGCTGGACGCGACGACGCCCATTTCGCGGGTCAGGGCCGGGTTGAACACCGACCATGCATAGACCGATCCGATGCACAGGTGGATGGCGATGGATGCCGGCGGCACGCGCCAGCGGTTGTATCCAGGTTCGGCGACGATATGGCTCTTGTGCAAGAAGCCCAACGCACCGTGTGAGGCGTTGCTCATGGATTGTCCTCCCTTTGATGTCCCCGGCGCGCCGTCCTCCCGACGTGCGTGGAGGCATGCAATGGCATGCGGAACCAGAAAAAGCTCTCGACCGCTTGCATCGTCAAGGTATTTTTAATAAATATATCAATGCTTTAATTGCCACTCTGTCTCCCCACCTGAACGCTCGGACGGTCTTTGCGTGTCATTCTGTCCGAGGGCCGACGCTTGCCCTGTGGGATTTCGCGACATTCTGTCCGGATAGCGCATCTGTGCATTTTCTTCGATCGGAAGCCTGACCACGAAGCGGCTGCCCTCTCCGGGCGTGGAATATGCCGTGATGGTTCCCCCGGCGCGACTCACGATCTGGCGGCTGATGGACAGCCCCAGCCCGGTGCCCTGCGTCTGTTTGGTGGTAAAGAACGGGTCGAAGATCCGGGCCAGCGTGTCGGGCGCGATCCCCGTGCCGGTATCCTGAACGGTGAGAACCACCTCCGCCCCGTCCTCTGTCGTAAGCACCCGCAGCACACCGCCGCCGGGCATTGCATGGACCGCGTTGAGGATCAGGTTCACGACCACCTGCTGCAATTCGGTGCGCGAAATATGCACCGACGACCGGCTGGCCGTCTCAAGGCTGCATCGGATACCCGAGGCCTCTATCTGGTGCCGGGTCAGGACAAGACAATCGCGAACCACCTCAGCCGGGTCTACGCTTTGATCTACGCCGGAATAGTCTTCTGGCCGGGCGAAATGCAGCAGCTTGGAGACGATCACCCCGATGCGATAGACTTGGTCGTCGATCAGTCGAAACTCCTCTGCCGCCGGGGCACCTGCCGCGCCAAGGTTGCTGCGCGCAAGATCGAGGTTGCCTTGGATCACCGCCACCGGGTTGTTGATCTCATGCGCCACCGAGGCGGTGATTTCCCCCACGGCGGCCAGTTTTTCCGACAGGATCAGACGTTCGGTCGTCTGTTCCAGTTGCCGGTGCGCCTTTTGCAATTCCTGCGTGCGCTCGGCGACCCGCTGTTCCAGCATCTCGCCCCAGTGGCGCAATTCGCGGTCGCGCTGTTCCAGCCGATCCAGAAGCCCATCGAAATGCCGTGCGACCTGCGCGATTTCGCTGTCAGTCTCTATCGGCGCGTTGCGCGCGCTCAGATCGCCTTCTTCGACGCGGTCGATGGTGCGCATCATGCCTTCGAGCGGGCGAAAGATGTGCCCTGCCCATCGCAGGAACACCGGCACCGAGGCCAGCGCGATCAACACAAAGGCCAGCGCCAGCGTGATGACGGAATTCCGCTTTGCCGCGCTGAAGGGCGTTTCGAGAAACCCGACATAGAGCATCCCCACCGGCGTGCCAAAACTGTCGAGGATCGGCTCGTAGGCCGAGATATACCAGTCGTTCACCACAAAGGCGCGGTCGAGCCAGATCCGTCCTTCGCCCAGAACCTCCGCGCGCACCTCGGCAGAGACGCGGGTTCCCAGCGCGCGCACGTTTTCAAACAGGCGGACATTGGTCGAGATCCGGACGTCGTCGAGGAACAGCGTGGCCGTGCCCTGGCTGCCCTCTGGCAGGCTTTCGGCGCGGTAGACCAGGGCATTGATCGTATTGATGAAATCAAGGTTCCGGTTCAGCAGCATGCCACCCACCAGCGCCGCCCGCGTCCCGTCCGGAAGGGTCAAAGGTGCGGCAGAATGGATGACCATGCCACGGGTTTCGGCGGTGCGGCCTGTGGGCAGCGCCCCGCGCGTCGGAATCAAAGGAACCTCGGCCCGTTCCGACATCTCAGGCGACAGCGCCCGAAGCGTTCCGGCATCAAACACGTCGATGGCGCTGTGCCATTCACCATTCAGGGCCGCCTGCACGACCGGCCACTCAGAGGCACGCGCAACCCGCAGGAAATCCAGCCCCAATCGCGTCAGCTCGCGTTCAAGATAGGCCTCGGCATCGCCCCCTTCGAGCGCGCGAAACAGCTCGACGGAGCGTGCGGCCGCATCGACCCGTTCGCCGGATGTCTCGACCAAACGGCCAAGATACTGGTCCGCGATGGTCAGGTCGCCGGTGACCTTGTTGACCAGGATGGCGTCGACCTTGCCCGACCAGCGCAGGACGGTGCTGCCCAGTAGGATCGGCAAGAGAACCAGCATCGGCAGCAGCGCGATCACCAGCAGCCGCACCCGGACAGAGCGCAGGGCCGTAGGCAGGCGCGGCATCGGCTACAGCCCCCAGGTCGCGCATTTACGGTCGATGGTCTTGCGCGAGACGCCCAGTCGCCGCGCCGCCTCGGAGCGATTGCCGTCCAGCGCGTCGAGGGCGCGCAGGATCTCGCGCTTTTCCACGTCTTCCAGTGGAGCGATGTCACCGGGCGGGGCCACGGGTCCCAGTGTTTCCAGAGGGAACCGGCCAAAGATCAGCGCGCGTTCCACGAAATTGTGCAACTCGCGGATATTGCCGGGCCAATCGTGGCGCAGCATGGCCTGTCGCACGGTCGAGGACATCTCCACCTGAGGCAGGTTCAAAACGGCCGCGATTTCCGTCTGGAACAGGTCTGCCAGTTGCAAGATATCGGTTCCGCGATCTTTCAGCGGCGGCATTGCCAGGTCGATCACGTTGATCCGAAACAGCAGATCCTCGCGGAAACGGCCCGCCATCACGGCCTCTTGCAACGGCTTGCTGGTCGCGATGACAAACCTGAGGTCAAGCTGCACGTCGCGCCCGGTTCCGATGGGGCGTATCACGCCGTCTTCCAGCACGCGCAGCAGCGCCGTCTGGGCGCTGGCTGTCAGTTCGCTGACATCGTCAAGGAAAACCGTGCCGCCAGAGGCCTGCGCCAGCAACCCTTCGCGTCCGGCCTGCGCACCAGCGAAGGTGCCTGCGCCGTGTCCGAACAGTTCGTATTCGATCATGTCGGCGGGGATGGCTCCGCACTGGATCGGGACGAAGGGGGCCGCGCCGCGCCCGGAATGGCCATGCAAATGGCGCGCGGCCACTTCCTTGCCCGACCCGGATGGCCCGGTGATCAGGACGGGTGTGGACAGGGGTGCAACCCGTTCCAGAAGGGCGCGCACCTCGGCGATCACCGGCGAGGCGCCGATCAGTTCCTTGCGGCGATTGCCGCTGGCGACCGTGTCCAGTTCACGCCGCAAAAGCGCATTTTCGCGCCGCAGCCGGGCCAGTTCGAGGCATTTGCGCAGGGCGTTCAGGATCTGGTTGGACCGGAACGGTTTGACGAGGAAATCCGACGCCCCGGCACGCATGGCGTCGATCGCGGTCTGCAGATCGGCATAGGCGGTGATCAGGATCGTATCGGTGAAACCACCCTTGGCGCGCCGCGCGCCGAGCCAATCGAGCCCCTTCTGCCCGGGCATGATGTTATCGAGCACCATCACATCGTATTGGCGGGAGTCCAGCAGCGTCTCGGCGGCCTGCGCATTCTCGGCACTGTCCACGTCACGACACAGCGCCTTCAGCGTGTTGACAAGGAAGTGCCGCATCCCGGGTTCGTCATCGACGATCAGAATGCGCGCGCCGCGCAACGGGTCGGCTCCCGCGTGGGATGTGCCTGCCACTGTCATCTCCCCCTCTGCCCGGCCAAAGGCAATACGCTAAATCATGCATTATTTTCGATGCGCCATATCCCTTGCGCCAAGCCCGCCAAAGTTCAAGCCTTTTAATCATCTGCTTTTCAAGACTATATTTTCGCCAAGCGGGAGAGTTTGCACGAGGCGCGGCGCCAACTTGCTGCATAATTTTCCGAACGCTGATGGAGTTGCGAATGGATCTGCGTGAAAATGAACAATTTGTCCAACTCGCCCCCGCATCCGATGCGGCGCTGCGCTTTATTGGCCGGATCAGGACACCGTGGACCACGCGCGAAGACTGTCCGCGGCAGGGGCGAATCGACGGGCCGGAATGCCGGATTGAGCTTGACCACGACTGGCACGACGCGTTGGACGGGCTGGAGGCCTACCAGACCGTCGAGGTGCTCTACTGGCTGGACCAAAGCCGTCGTGACCTGATCCGCCAAAGCCCGCGCAGCGATGGCAAGACTGTCGGCACCTTTGCCCTGCGGTCTCCGGCGCGGCCCAATCCGATCGGCACATCCAGCGTGCGCCTGCTGCGCATCGCGGACGGTGTGCTGCATGTGCAGGGGCTGGATTGCGTCGATGGCACGCCCCTGATCGACCTGAAGCCCGACCGCTGCGCCTTTACCCCGAAAGCGCCGGAACAGCCGGGCGACAGCCAGACGGCATAACACCTTGGGAGGATATTCATGTTCAAAACGACACTTGTCGCTGCGCTTGTTGCGGCCACGATGACCCCCGCCATGGCGCAGGAGGTCACGCTTTATGCAGCGGGCAGCCTGAAGGCCGCGCTCTCGGACGTGGCGGAGGATTTCACACAGGCCACCGGCACGCCCGTCACCACCGGCTTTGGCCCCTCCGGTCTGATGCGCGAGCGGATCGAAAGCGGCGAGACCGCCCATGTCTTTGCCTCGGCCAACATGCGCCACCCGCAGACACTGGCCGAGGCGGGCAAAGGCGGAGCGGTGAGGCTGTTCGCCCGCAACCAGCTCTGTGCCCTGGCCCGGCCCGACGTTGCGGTCACCACCGAGACCTTGCTCGACGTCATGCTGGACGAGGACTTTCGACTGGGCACCTCGACCCCCAAGGCCGACCCGTCGGGCGACTATGCCTTTGCCCTGTTCGACAAGTCCGGCCATGCCGACACGCTCAAGGGCAAGGCGCTGCAATTGACCGGCGGGCCTGACAGCGCCAAGCCGCCGCAGGGGCGCAACAATTACGCTTGGGTGATGGACAGCGATCAGGCGGATGTCTTCCTGACCTATTGCACCAACGCGGTGCTTGCGCAGAAGGAAGTGCCCGACCTTCAGATCGTGCCTGTCCCGGAAGCGCTGTCGGTTGGCGCGGATTACGGCCTGATCGTGCTGAACGACGCACAAGAAGGCGCGCAGGCGCTGGCCGACTACATCCTGTCGCCCGCAGGTCAGGCCGTTCTGGGTGACTATGGTTTCGACATGGTGAACGGAGGCTGAGATGCGCTACCTTCTGATGATCATCGCGCTGCTGGCGCTGCCTGCGCACGCCCGCAGTGTGACGGACAGCGCTGGCCGCGTGGTCGAGGTGCCGGATGAGGTCACCACCGTCTTTGCCGCTGGTCCGCCGGCCTCGGTGCTGGTCTATGTGCTCAAGCCCGAGGCGCTGACCGGCTGGCCGCGCGCCTTGCGCCCCGAGGAACGCGCCTACATCGCCGAGCCCTACCGCGACCTCCCCGAAACCGGCCGCCTGACCGGGCGCGGCGGCGAGGCAAACCTGGAACGGGTGCTGGAGATCAAGCCTGACCTGATCGTCGATTTCGGAAGCGTCCGCGACACCTACACCGACCTCGCGAACCGCGTGCAGGAACAGACCGGCATCCCCTACCTGCTGATCGACGGGCGGTTCGACAACACGGCGGAGGCGCTGCGTATTCTGGGCGAGGCTTTGGGCGTGCCTGAACGCGGCGGAACCCTGGCGCAGGATGTCGAGGCGCGTTTTGCCCGGCTCGACGCACTGCTGGCCGAGGTGCCCGAGGACGACCGCCCGCGCGTCTACCTTGGCCGTGGCCCAGAAGGGCTGGAAACCGGTATGAAGGGCTCGATCAACACAGAGATCATCGAACGCGCCGGGGGCCGCAACGTGGCCGACGATGGCGGCGCGACGCGGGGGCTGGTGAATGCCTCGATGGAGCAGTTGATCCTTGCCAATCCCGACACCATCGTGACCTGGGATCGGAACTTCTTTGCATCGGTGTCTGACGACCCGCTGTGGCAGGGCATCGACGCGGTGCAGACCGGGCGTGTCTACCTGTCGCCCACCGCGCCCTTTGGCTGGATCGACCGGCCGCCATCGTTGAACCGTTTGATGGGGCTGCACTGGATGGCCGGGCTTATGTATCCTGACCGATGGCCCGAACGAAACGGGGGCGATCTGCGCGAAGATACCCGCGCCTTCTACAAGCTTTATTATCATGTCGATCTGAACGACGACGAACTGGAAAGGCTGCTCGAATGGGCCGAGGGACGACCGCCGATGTAAGCCTGCCGCGACCCGGCCTGACATGGACGGGAATGCTGGCGCTGGTGCTGGTCGCGCTGGCCTTTGGCGCAGTGATGATCGGGCCCTACGGGCTGACACCGGGACAGGTGTTTTCCGCGCTGCTGGGGCAGGGCGACCGGCAGGCGCAGATCGTGGTCTGGAACATCCGCCTGCCGCGTGTGGGCGCGGCGCTGCTAGTGGGCGCAGCGCTGGCGGCGGCGGGGGCGACCTACCAAGCGCTGTTCCGCAATCCACTGGTCTCGCCGGATATCCTTGGCGTCTCAGCGGGCGCGGGACTGGGCGCGGTGGCGGGCATCTTCCTGTCGCTTCCCGTCGCGGCGATTCAGGCGTCGGCCTTTGTCGGTGGCATGGCGGCGGTGGGCGTGGTCATGCTGGTCGGCGCGATGGTGCGCCACACCGACCGGACCTTGACGCTGGTGCTGCTTGGGGTCGTGGTTGGCGCGCTGGCGGGGGCGGCGACCTCGCTGCTCAAGGTCATGGCCGACCCCTATGACCAGCTTCCGGCGATCACCTTCTGGCTGCTTGGCTCTCTCGCCTCAATCACGACGCGCGACATCCTGCCCGCGCTGCCGATGGTGCTGGTCGGGCTGCTCCCGCTGGCGCTGCTGCGCTGGCGCATCAACGTGCTGTCGCTTGGCGACGAAGAGGCCCGCGCACTGGGGATCGAGGCCGGGCGCACGCGCCTAGTCGTGATCGCCGCCGCGACGCTGATCACCGCCAGCGTGACCGCCTTGGCCGGGGTCGTCGGCTGGGTCGGGCTGGTGATCCCGCATATCGCACGGATGCTGGTCGGGCCGGGCTTTGGCCGATTGCTGCCCGCCTCGGCGCTGATCGGCGCGGGCTACCTGCTGGTCGTCGACACGCTGGCCCGGACCATCGCGGCGGTCGAAGTGCCTCTCGGCGTGCTGACCGCCGTCATCGGCGCGCCGTTCCTTGTCTGGCTGCTGGCGCGGGGGCGCCGGGGATGGTCGTGATGCTGGAGGCACGCGGCCTGTCCATCGGCCATGGCAGGATACCCATCGGCGCGGGACTGGACGTGGCGATCCAGCCGGGCGAGATCCTTTGCCTGCTGGGTCCAAACGGCTGTGGCAAGACCACGCTGTTCCGCACGCTGATGGGGTTGCTGCCCGCGCTTGACGGCACCGTTCTGCTGGGCGGCAAGCCGATCACCGCGCAGACCCGGGCAGAGATCGCCCGCGTCATCGCCTACGTTCCGCAGGCGCACGCGCCGCCCTTCCCGTTCGAGGCGCAGGAGGTCGTGCTGATGGGGCGCACCGCGCGGCTGGGGGCCTTTGCCCAACCCTCGGCCTCAGACCGCGCCGCGGCGCGGGCTGCCATGGACCGTCTCGGCATCGGGGAACTTGCCCGCCGCGATTATTCCCGCCTGTCCGGAGGCCAGCGGCAACTGGTCCTGATTGCCCGCGCGCTGGCGCAGGACACACAGCTGATCGTTATGGACGAGCCCACCGCCAGTCTTGATTTCGGTAATCAGGCGCAGGTGCTGGCGCAGATCGAAACCCTCGCCCGCGAAGCCGGGACCGGGGGGCGCGGCGTGATCCTGTCAACCCATGACCCCGATCAGGCCTTTGCCCTGAATGCCCGCGTCCTGCTGATGAGCCGCGGCGGCGTGCTGGCGGATGGCGCGGCGGCCGAGGTGCTGACCGACACGACCCTGAGCGCGGTCTACGACCTGCCCGTCACGGTCGAGACGACGCCTTCGGGCCGCCGCGTCTGCCTGCCGTCGCTGCGTCAGTCCGCGCCGACCATGACATCAGACGCCTTGACGATGGCGTAGGCGGTCTTGCCAACCTTAAGCCCCAGTTCCTCGACCGAGGCATTGGTGATCATCGCCGTGACGATCACCGCCCCGCCAAGGTCGATCTGGACGGTGGCATTGACTGCGCCCTTGTCGATGCCGACCACCGTTCCGGACAGTTTGTTGCGTGCGCTGAGTTTCATGGTTTTTCCTCGTATGCTGAATTTTCTCTCTCTTCAGGGTATGATGTGGGCAAGTGATTGCAATGGGGCGGGACAGAATGGCTGAATCACGCGGACATGCATTCCGCCTCGACCCGCGCGAGGCAAACGGCGCCTTGGGCGATATCGGAACGCTCTTGCCGTTGAGCCTTGGCGCCATCGCGCTGGCAGGCCTGTCAGCGCAGATGGTGCTGGCTGGGTTCGGCCTGTTCTACATCGCCACCGGCCTTGTCTACAGGCTGTCCATCCCGGTGCAACCGATGAAGGCCGTTGCCGCCGTGGCGCTTCTGGGCGTGGTGTCCCCCGCCGAGATCGCTCTGAGCGGGGTGTTGATCGGGCTGGTTCTGCTTGTGCTGGGCGGAACGGGGCTGATTGATGGGATCGCGCGGCTCGTCCCGCAATCCGTGTTGTCGGGGCTGCAATTGGGGCTTGGCCTGTCGCTGGGATGGGTCGCGGTCGGGCTGATGCTAAACAACTGGCTGATCGGTCTGCTGTCGCTCGGGGTGGCGCTCTGGGCGCTGAATGCGGGCACGCATGCGGCACTGCTTACGATTTGCGCGGGCGTCGCGCTTGGGTTCATCACAGGCCAGCCCGACGCGCGCATGCCGCAGGCCGCACAATGGTCCATGCCCTTCGTCGATGCCGAGGGCCTGCGCCGCGCCGTCACCGATCTTGCCCTGCCGCAACTCTCCCTGACGCTGACCAACGCGGTCTTTCTGACGACGCTTGTCGCCAGCGACCTGTTCGGGGCACGCGCGGCGCATGTCACCCCGCGCAAACTGTGCCTGACCACCGGCCTGGCCAACCTGCTGCTGGCACCGCTGGGGGCGCTGCCCATGTGCCATGGCGCAGGCGGTGTCGCGGCACATCATCGGTTTGGTGCCCGAACGGGTGCGGCCCCCTGCATGATCGGCATCCTGCTGGTCGGCGTCGCAATCCTGCCGATCCCCGTGCAGGGTGCCGTCCTCTCAGCCATTCCAACGGCGACCCTTGGCGCGCTGCTGCTGATCGCGGCGTGGTCCCTTGCCATCAGTCGCCGCTTGATCGACGCCCGCCCGTCGTGCCGCCCGGTCATCGCGGCGACGGCTTTGGCCACAGTCTTCCTGAACCCGCTTCTGGGCCTTTTCGCCGGCACCGTGGCCGAGCTGATCCGCAAGGTCGTCATTTCGGAGTTCATGACCTGGCGACGATAGCAAAGGTCCGCTTTAGGGATTCCGCGCTGCGGCATTGCCAAACGCTCATATGTCCGGAAAGGGCCTTTCACGTCGCTAGTATGCCGATCGGACCCCGCATGGCACATGCCTCTATCTTCGCTTGCCGCGACTGGCGACTTCGCTTCCGATCCCGAAACGGC
>NZ_JACIEJ010000024.1 GCF_014196795.1 Sagittula marina | reverse complement strand
GGCTTTTGGCTCGCAAAGAACACCGTGGCCTTTTTTAAGATTTCCCTTTCCTCCTTGAGAATGCGGTTCTCGCGGCGCAGCCGATCATTCTCTTGAATGAGGCTCAAATCCGTAAGCGGGAAGGCGTGGCCGTTCAGGGGTTGTAGTTCCACGGCATGAGGGCATTGAGTTCCGCACTGGGCCACTGGTTGGCGATGCGCTCCAAGGTCTGGGTCAGCCAGGCGACAGGGTCGACGCCGTTCATTTTGCAAGTCTGCAGGAGCGTGGCGATTGTGGCCCATGTCCGGCCTCCGCCGTCCGATCCGGCGAAGAGGCTGTTCTTCCGGGTGATGGTCTGGGGTCTGATCGCACGTTCGACAATGTTGGAATCCAACTCGACGCGGCCGTCGATCAGGAAGCGCTCGAAGATCTCCCGCCGCGTCATGGCGTAGCGCAACGCTTCTGCCAGCTTGGACTTGCCGGAGATGCGCGGCAGGGTCCGTTCCCACAGCGCGAACAGCGCCGCGACAATTGGTGCCGAGATAGCCTGGCGGGCAACAGCGCGGGCTTCGGGGCTTTGTCCGCGAACAGTCGCCTCGAGCGTCCAGAGCTCCGTCATCATTTCGATCGTTTCTGTGGCGACATCGGATGCACCGGTCGTGTGCAGTTCATAGAAGCGGCGTCGGCTGTGCGCCCAGCATCCCGCCAATAGCGGACCATCATTGCCGCCGTCCTTGCGTGCCAGTTTGCTGTAGGCGGCATAGCCATCCACCTGCAGGATACCGCGATATCCTCCGAGATGCCGCCGCACACAGTCTCCGGACCGGCTGTCCTCGAAGCGATAGGCCACCATCGGCGGACCGCTTCCGCCAAAAGGCGTGTCGTCGCGGGCATAGGCCCAGAGCCAGGCTTTTTTCGCGCGGCCGGTGCCGGGGGCGAGGGTTGGCAGGCTGGTCTCATCCGCAAAGACCCTGTCGCCTTTCAGGATCTCGCCCAGGACATGGTCCGCGAGGATATCCAGCTCGAAGCCAACCCGGCCCATCCACTGGGCCATCAACCGGCGGTCAAGGTCCACGCCATCACGGGCATAAATGCCCTCCTGGCGATAGAGCGGCAGGCCGTCGGCATATTTCGAGACCGCGATCTGCGCCAGAAATGCTTCGGTCGGCAGGCCGCTCTCGATGATATGGCACGGGGCCAAAGCCTGGATGACGCCGTCCCAGCCCTTGAACGCATATTTCGGACGGCGGGTGATGATGACCCGGAACTTCGCCGGGATCACATCAAGCCGTTCGGCCACATCTTCACCGATCAGCACCTTCTGCTTGCCGGCATGTTCCGGCAGGTCGTCAGGCTCGATGACCACTTCGATGCGCTCGAGGTGCGGCGGAAAGCCTTTGCGTGGCCGGGGTGGCCGCTTCTCCTGTGGAGCCTGGCCCTTGCCGACCTGCGCCCGTAGCGCCGAGATACCCGTCTCGATCTCCTCGAAGAGGAAAGCCTGCTGCGCATCCTCATCATCCGGCACGGCAGAACCGAGCTTCTCGGACCGTCGTCCGAACCGCGCCCGATCATAAGCCTTCAGGATCTGCATCAGCCGCTTGATCCGCTCGTCGGCATCCGCGTTGCGGGCTCTGAGCGTCTCGATTTCACGCTCCAGAACCTCCGCACGGGACGCTTGCACCGCCATGGCGCGCACCATGGATTTCAACTGATCCATGTCGTCAGGAAGGGGGAGTTCACTGCTGCTCATCACCTTCGATTAGAGCATGTTTCCCCTTGTTTTGCTCGCGTTTTCTTCATGCAGAAGCGCAAATTATCACTGCTGCAGGACCGTTTAACCAACAGTTTCGGGGCGCCGAACGGCGACCGGCCGGACCCGTTTCCAGTCCAGTCCATCCACCAGCGCCATCAGCTGGACAGTGTTCAACTGGACCCGGACATGACCGACCCGCGGCCAGCAGAACCCGGCTTTCTCCAGACGCTTCGCATAAAGGCAGACCCCACTACCGTCCCACCAAACGATCTTGATCCTGTCCGCCCGCTTTGCGCGGAACACATAAAGTGCCCCATTGAACGGGTCGCTCCCCGCATCACGGACCAGCGCAAGCAAGCTGTCCGGTCCTTTGCGGAAGTCAACAGGGTGGCTGGCCAGAAAGACCTTCACGCCGGACGGGATCATGCTGTGCGCACCGCACGAATGATCCGGCGCAGCGCAGCCTCGTCGAGGTCAGGGCTGAGGCGGATGATAACACCGCCCACCACGATCTCCACCATTGGCACGGGTGTGCCGGGTGAAACATCCCTCGCCTGCGCCTTCAGGAAAGCCTTGCGCCAGCCAAACAGCTGCGGTGGCGAAATGCCCAGACGGCGGGCCAGCGCTGAAACGTTCACGCCCGGCTCCAGCGCCGCGGCGACAGCCCTCTCCTTGAACTCATCAGACCAACGGCGCCGCTCGCCGACTGGCGCACCGTCAAGCCGCTCTGTCACAGCCTCGATCAACTGTAAGCTACCAGTCGTAGGCATAGGCGTAGAACTAGTCGTAGACATGGAACCCCGGCGCTTGCATCAACATCGCAAACCTAACCCGGAACAGGCAGCCGATTAACCCACGGGGCTGCCTTGTCGCTTACTCAAATCCTCTTTCGACACCACGTCCGTCTCTCGGCTTGCTGTGATCCACTTGTTCAGCGTCGACATGCCGACACCCAGATCGTCAGCCACCTGCCTGCGCGTCAGCCCACTGGTCAACGCGATCCGCACCGCGTCCTTGCGGAATTCGTCCGTCCGTTTCAGTCCCATATTCAGTCTCCTTTGTTGCAGTAAATGCTATCAAAGGAGCGGCATCAAACCGCGACAGGTCCAGGATATGGGGGAAGAGAACCGTCACCTGAGGCGCGTGTATGCTGAGATGAGCATGCAGAAAGGCCTACTGAAGGTAGCCCTTGGAAAAAAGCGCTGAGGCCATCTTACAGGCGGGAACCTCTCGGGACATTGCTACGCAATGCTCTACGGTCAGTGGATTGAACCACGCCGGGTTTGCCGGAGACTCCAACTCCTGGGTAGGATCGAGCTTTGTGAGCAAGACGGCGCACAAATTTCCTCCCGAAGTGCGCGAGTGTGCGGTGCGTCTGATCCTCGACAATGAGGGGCGGCATGGGTTGCGCTGGCAGGCTGTCATGTCGATTTCCGCGAAGACCTTCTGTGCGCCGCAGACCCAGAACGCGTGGGTCAAGAAGGCGGAGACCGAAAGCGGCAAGCGCGCTGGCATCACGAAGGACATGGCACAGAAAATGAAGGCGCCGAAGCGGGAGAACCTAGAACTGCGCCAAGCAAATGAGATCCTGCACAAGGCCAGCGTTTATTTTGCGATGGCGGAGCTCGACCGCCCGTCCAAGTGATGGTTGGGGGTCATCCACTGCCAGCAGGCGTTTGCAAGCAAAAGTCGATAGGAACGACCATCGTGGTGAGCTTGGGGTCGAGCCACTCTGCAAGAGCCTGCCGATCTCCTCCTCCCCCTATTATGACCACTTGGCGGCGCGGGCCGACCCAGCCCGGCTGTGGGCTCCTACGCATGGGCAAGAAAACCGGCTAGCACCTCCCTAACAAGATCAATCAGCGGCAGGCCTGTTAGAATTTGCTGGACTGAGACGTTTGATGCTGAATGTCCGCGTTGAGGGCCCGGGGCGTCAGTCCGGATAGCGATGAGTTCGCTATTGTGCCTGATCTGTCTGTCAAAGTGACACCCTAGCTTCCATAACATCGAGGATTGAAACTACCTCACGACCCCCTTGCTCCTGCCGCTTGACAAATACAGGATCAGTTACCCAGAACTTTTCATATGCAGTATAACTCAAGCGTCTACTCAGGGCGAAACAGTACACGCTTTGCGAGCATTGCGTAATCTAAATTCTGACAAGCCAAATTATAAGACAGCGCTTTCATCTGCTGGATGTCTGCATTGAAAGTCGCACAAAAAACATCCGCCAACGAAGTCTTGCTATTCAAAAACCAGCCGTTCTCACCGCTGTCGCTCAGCAGCGCGCGGCTGACCGGCGCATCATTTAGCGCAAAGGCACAACGGCAGCAAACTGCTTGTTCGTTGGTCGAACTGTGTGTGCCTGGGTTCAGATATACATCGGTCGCGCAGAGAAGGTCGGTCAGCTGTTCAGGCTGCTGCCAGCCAAGGAAGCGGATGCGCGGGTCGGAGGCGATCAGCGTCTCAAGCCGTGCTTTCTCGTGGCCATCCAGCAATATGCCCCCGATCAGTAGTACACTATCCGGGGGCGCATGTTCGATGAAGGCAGTCAGCGTCTCGATGGGTTTGCGGCGCAGGCGCATCTTGCCGGTATAAGCAAAAGCGATGGTGTCCGCCGACAGTGACAGCGCAGCGCGGGTCCGGTTCCGGCGGGCAGCGTAATCGGGGTCATGCACCGGATGGCCACCCATGGGGAACAGCTCGATCCGGTCCTTCGGCACGCCATAGACATCGTGCAAGAAATCGCAGCGTTCCGGGGTTACGCCAAGCAACTTATCGATCTCGGGCAGTGCTGCCTGCAGGCACTGGCGATAGTACAGTTTGTGCAGGACCTCGCGTGCAACGAAGCCCTGAGCGCTGTTGCTGAAATCTGTATGACTGTCGACGTAAAGAGGCACCTCGGGGTGGTTGCGCGCATAACGCGCCACCGTGTTGATCTCGTAGGCACCAGCACCGTGAAACAGGATCGTGTCCGGGGCAAAGGCTTTGATGGCCTCGTAGACCCCCTCATAGACCCGTAATTTGCGCATGATCTTGTGCGGTAAGAGCCGGTGGTAGGGCAGTCGGATCACCCGTGCGCCATCGCTGCCCATGTATTCGCAGGGAGAGCAATAGATCATTTGCGCCTTGGCGTCGTAGGTCTCTGTCGAAGCGATGACCAGCACGTCATGGCCATCCTTTACGTGCTGACGGACAAGCTCGTTCTCTTGATAGCTCCAGTCATCGATGTAGAAGCACGACAAACAAAGATGCAGAATTTTCACAGAAGGCCTCTGGTATTGAGGAAGGTTTCAGGGTCGGTGAACTGCGCTGCGGCGGCGGTCAGGTCGTCGTCCGACCAAGTCCACCATTGCGAGGCCAGCAGCCCGTCGGCAATCTCGGCGCGGAACCGGGGCCGGATCGGCCGCGCGGGGTTCCCGCCTACGATGGTGTAGGGTGGCACATCTCGTGTCACCACCGCGCCCATGCCGATGACAGCGCCGGTGCCGATGCTGACCCCGGCCCGCACGTGTACCCCATGGCCAATCCAGACATCGTGACCGATCCGGGTGCGCGGCAGGTTGTCGTAGCGGTGGCGGGAAAACTTGTCCTTCACGATGGCCCGGTGGGACAGAAAGACCGGGCTGGTCGAGACGAATTCCATCGGGTGACCTGAGCCGCCGATGTATATCGCATCGGACAGCGAACAGAAGCTGCCAATCTCGACCTCGACGATAACGCAGTTATGCCCGCAGTAGGAATGACGCCCGATACTACTATTGACGATCTGGCTGCCTCCGGCAACCGCCGCGCTTTTGTGGATGTCGCTGTTGCGGATCGCGGTCAGGCTCATCCGCTTTTGTAGCCGTGCCAGGATATAACGCAGCGAGAACAGGCCGAGGGTTGTGCGATGGGATGTGTGTTCGGCGCGGCTCATAAATTTAAACCTTTGAAATTAAAAAGTTTTTGTCAATGCAGGATCTGGACGCGGCCGGGTGCCACATGGATGTCACTCGACGGTCCGCCGAAATCACTGACAGGTATACGCATGCGGCCCCTGCCGTCTAGAGCTAGCGCAGCCAAGGGGGCGGCGTACGCAGTGTTATCAGCGCGTTAACTTGCACTTCGGAAAACAAGATCGAGCTTGAAAGTGCCGGGACTACCCTCAGCGGGCCCCCGCCAAACCGCGGAGAAAAACATGGGATTTTTGAACCTTGCCAGCATTCAAGCCAAGGATGGCTTGAATAGCCCGATCAAAAAGGTCGAGCTAGAAGTGTTTATCGCTGGAACCGACCATCATGCTCGGCTGTTCCGGGATAGCAACCTGACGGATTCCATCGCCAACCCGCAGCGCTCTGATGCCACTGGCACGTTCCGGAGCTGTTATACCTTCGACGGGGTTTACCGGCTGGTCATGTACTCGCCAGAGGGTGAATTTCTGCAAAGTTATGATGGCATAAAGGTAATTTCCGACGAAGAGGTTGAAGACGTACATGTCTTCAACTCCGTGCAGGAACTGCTGTCCGATACCACTCTGTCCTACGACATTCCAGCTGGGGCCAACCGGGCCGAGGCAGGACGCACCGTGCGCCTGACCTATGCGCCATTTATCTTCTACGTCAGCAATCCCGGGCCTTCGGTCCCGCCCGAAGGTGAGCTGGGGGAGGCAGGCAATATCAATCGCCAGACCTATGCGCCCTTCATCTACGAGATCGCCGCGCCGGACGCCACGGACCAGCACCTGACCACTGCAGGCGGGGTGAAGCTCTACGTCTACCCAATCAACGGTTTCTACGACGGGCGGGCCTTTGGTGCGCGCCACGACGGCATCTCGGACGATGCGCCAGCCTATGCCGCCGCTTTTGCCGCCGCCGAAAGCTCGGCGCTTGTCGAAGGCGTGATTGGGGTCTTCGTCGCGCAAGGCGTGAGCTTGTGGAACAGCCCGGTTTCCGCTCAGCTCTCTGGCAATCACTTTGCCGTCCGTGGCACGGGGCGCCGGTCGAGCGTCATCAAGGCCGGCCCAGGGATGGCAGGAGGCGCAATGCTAACCATCGGCCAAGAGCAGGGCATTTTTTCCCGGCACGAGATTGAGGGTATCGGCTTTAACATGAACTACACCGCCGCCACGGCGTTGGACATGACCTTCTGCCGCTACAGCGACGTGCACCACTGTGATTTTTACAAACCAACCACCGGCTCGATTTGCATGCGCATGGGCCGCTGGGTGAACCGCTTCTGGATGAATCAGCTTAATGGCAGGAAGTCGGGCGGCGGTCAGGCCGGTATGCCGCTGCTCATCCACAGCGAAACAATCAACGACATGCAGATCTGGGGCAACAGCATCTCGAACTTCATGGAACCGCTAACCTGCGAGGGCAATCCGCATGACCTCAAGATCTGGAAGAACACCTTCGACTTCATGATCAAGGCGGCCATCTTCCTGAAATCCGGCGGGCGCAACGTCACCGTCAACGGCAATTACTTCGAACAATGCGGCACGGCGGATGCCGAGGGTGTGCCGATCGCGGCCCAGTCCGGCGGCACCGCTCCCTATTCCGCAGTGATCGTCGGTAGCCATGACGGCACGAGCTCCAATACCCTCATCGAGAACCTCGTGGTGGAGAAGAACCAGTTCGCCAATTGCCACGCCGACCGTCTCGGTCTGTTCAGCGGGCTGCGGGGCCTAGTCTGGAAAAGCAACCACGCCCTGCGCAACTATACCTATCCCTACGCGGTCAGCTTCGTCGAAGCCTGTGTCGGCCAGTCGGTGCAGTTCCTGACACAGGTGCGGATCGACCAGACCAACTACAACGCGCAGTTCGCCCAGCTGGTGCAATTCGGCGGCAGCAATCCAGAAAACGACCACAACGGGATGCAGATCATCGAACGGCGCGACGATGTCCGCCCGCTGACCCACGCCGTGCGCGACCTTGTGCCGTCGGACCTGACGAAATGGACCCTGACCGCCGGCAGCGTGACCCAGAGCGGCACCTTCGAGGCGGTGCGGCCAGTCTATGCGCTGACCGGTGACGCCGACATGCGCATCGACATCCCTCTTGATGCCAAGAGCGGCTGGAAGCGCCGCTACATCCGCTGCAATGCGCTTAACAAGGGGACTACCGCGGTGTCGAACGGGGTCGTCTTCGACGTGCTCATCGATCGCGGCGCGGGCATGACCACCTTGGCCAGCAGCTCGCGTTCTTCGGGCAGCAGCTGGGGCAGTTCCGGGCGCAACATGACACTCTATATCCCCGAAGATACGATCACCGTGCGCTTCCGCCTGCGCCAGATCAACGCCTCCGACACGGCCTACGTCACCGCGCTGAGCGTGGACAGCGCCTCGACCGATCTGCGCTGGTAGGAAGGTACGAGCCTGCCTCTCACGATTCAAAACCGGTGTCCGACCTACACTAGCTCGGGCACAAGGCTTGACGATAGTAGAGGCAATCGTGTTCATTGGTGCAACGTTCCACAGGTTTTGGGGTATCGCCAATGATTGACACCTTTGCAGTGGGAGAGCACCAGACGCGCAGCCTCCAAGTGGACGAAATCCAATCCAGCCAGTATGGCTTTCCCTACCATTACATCCCCAGCAATGTGAAATTTCCCAATTTCGCCCGAAATTGGGGGTTCGCGGCTTCCTATATTGCGGCCATTGAACTGGTCGAAGACTGGCTAACGCTTTCAAACCCCCAGCCGGGACATCGGCACATGGATTTCGGTTGTGGGGATGGCGGCTTTGTTAATGCCCTTGCGGCACGTGACCGTCTTGGCAATGTGTCGTTCTCCGGCATCGACTTCGATGCGAACGCCATCCGTTGGGCCGAGATGTTCAGCGTCGTGTCCGGGACCTTTCGCGCCAGGGACATCGCCACGCTCCCGGAAAAAAGCTACGACAGCGGGACGCTGATCGAGGTCTTCGAACACGTTCCACCGAGCGAAGGCGATGCCTTCGTGGAGGCTATAAGCCGCGCCCTGAAGCCCTCCGCTCCCCTTTTCGTCACGGTGCCGAGTACCGAAAAGCCGTTGATCGACAAGCACTACAGGCATTTCGATTTCGACACGATCAGCACGTGTTTCATGGAGAATTTCACCGTGGAAGAGGTGTTCGGCTTCGAAAAGAGAACACCCATGATGCGCATGGCCAACCGGCTCATGCGCAACGGTCGCATCTACATGGAATTGAAAGCGCTTAGCCGCCTTGAAATCTCGCAACTGGCGCAGAAGCATGATCAGCTGGCGGGGGCCGGGCGGATCGGGTTGCTTCTGCGTAAGAAATAGGATCCGCCCTCAACGATCAGGGTGCCACACGGCGAAGGCAGGATATTGCTCCTCGAAAACAAGGGCGTTCTGCCCGGTGACCTGCGCAAGGCGCTCCGCCGGGGGGACGTGATCTGTAAACAGTCGCAACAGGGCGTCATGAAGACTCTGGCCAAAGCCTTCCTCGTCAATGACCACATGATAGGGATAGTCGACCTCGGCCAGGGAGGGGTGCTCCAGCGTCACGACGTATTGGCCCGCCGCGATGCCTTGGTAAAAGCGGTTGGGCTCGCACAGCGTGTTGTTCAGCGAGGTCCGTGCGTAGAAGCACAGAGAAATGCCGCCCGTGCCGCAGGCTGCGACCAGTTGCGAGAACGGGATGAAGCCGGTGTTGCTGACGAACGCCCCTGCATCTTCCAGCGGGTTGCCGCCGATGATCTTCAGCCGCAGGTCGCGCCCGGTCTCGGCGCGCAGCGCGGCGATCACCTCCGCGCTTTGGCGGACGTAGCGGCCGGGCATGTTGCCGCCCACCAGTACGATATTTTCGATGTCGCGGGCGGGGTCGGCTGTCTCTAGGTACTTCTGCCGCCCGTTGGCGATGATGTCCCAGGCCGCGGTGCCCGGCGTGTTGCGCAGCACCAGCGCCCCGGACAGGTCGACGCCGAAATGGTCCTCCAGCGCGCGGCGGCGGGCATCGTTGCACACGATCACGTGGCTGTGTGTCAGCAGCCAGCCAAAGACGTGCCGCAGGCCCGGTGTCGTCATGATGCGCGGCGCGGGCATCTCGTGCAAGTCCCAGACCGGGCGATTGCCCTTGCCGGCAAACAGCGCGGTCAGCACGTGCAGCGGCAGGAAATCGAAATTCGCGTACCAGCGCCGCCCGCGGTGCGTCAGCAGATAGAACGCCGTACGCAGCAGCATCTCTAGCAACTTGAGCACCAGCATGCCGCCACTGGGGAACAGACGGCGCAGGGTCAAATCCTGCTCGATGGTGGCGCGGGTCTGCCCGGACCGTTTCTTGACGATGGCAAAGACCTCGGTCTCGATGCCGAGGCGGTCGAGAAAGGCCAGCGTCTTCACGAAGCGTTCGTCGGAATCGAGCGCGTTGGTGCGGATGAGATATGTTGTCTTCATGAGTTGTTTTCCTGGTCACGCAGCGCGATGCGGATACGATCCACGAGCATCAGCACGAGGATCAGCACGTTGAGCTTGATCCGTTCGTGCGAAGCACCGAAGTTGAAAATGGCGTAGGTCAGCGAGAACAGCAGCGCGAATTTCAGGATGAAAGCATTGCGTCGGAGCACCTGCAGGGTGATCTGGCGATAACGCACCCCGTAGAACAGCAGCGCGAGAAAACAGC
The DNA here is from genome assembly GCF_014196795.1 of Sagittula marina. Classification (GTDB taxonomy): domain Bacteria; phylum Pseudomonadota; class Alphaproteobacteria; order Rhodobacterales; family Rhodobacteraceae; genus Sagittula; species Sagittula marina. Next base: position 17,260 of record NZ_JACIEJ010000024.1, on the reverse strand, counting down.
CGTAAAGCGCCACGCGGTTGATCGCCCGCGCGGCGAGGTCGACCCGCCCGTAGGAGTAGTTCGGATCGGCCGCCAGCAGGCGCTGCGCAATCGAGGTGGGCGAGGGCGCGAAGGCGAAGCGCGCAGTCCAGAATGCGATGTTGCGGGGCGTGGGCTGCGTCGAGGTCAAGCCCTTGTCCTCAGCCTTCTCAGCGACGACGGTCTCGAAGTTGTTCAGAAAATACGCGAAGTTGTAGAAGTAGCGCGTACCAAAGGAGGTCTGCAGCACGATCAGCGCCAGTGCCAGGATACCCGCGAGATAGACCAGCCGGAAACCCGAGATGAACAGCTGGGCAAATTGCAGCGGGCGCAGCAGGATAACCAAGACCACGCCCCAGCGCCCTGCCTTAAGGGCGGTGATCTGGTCGGCGATCGAATGGCCCAGTGTGGCGCGTCCATTGAGGAAAATCCAAGTGCCCAGCAGGATCGCGGGATCGCGCAGGTTCAGCGCGGCGACGGCAGCGAAATATGACATCATCACGGCCAACAGCAGCGGCGACAGGGTCCGGATCGTGGACACCGCGTAAAGGTAGATCAGAATTAGGACCGACAGGTTGAACACCCGCATGTTCAGCACAACCTGCTCTGTGGTCAGTGAGAACATCCCGACCACGTGGTTGATGAACAGCCACAGAAAGCGGTTCGACAGCAGGCCGACCATCTCCTGTTCCGCGAAATAGAGCTCATCCTTGGCAAAGAATCCGCGAACCTCGTGAGAGGTGTAGCAGGCTGTCCAGACCGCGATCAGCCAAAGCAGGCCGAGGTAGACCTCCACCGGGAACTGCCGTTTGCTGATCAGCAGCCAAGCCAGGATCAGGCCCAGGGGAGACAGTGCGATCAGCACGATACGGCGTCTCGCGGAACGCGTCGGGTCATCAGCGTGCCTTGTAGATCGCGGCGATCCCCGCGATCTGCGCATCGCTGAAGCCGAGGGGCGCCAGACCTCTGACGCTATCCGCGAACGCGTCGTAATCAATCCGTGTCACGTCCTGCGTGGTGCGAAGCCGTGCCACCGCTGCATCGAAGCCGCGCCGCTCCTGCGCGACGCCCGCCGCGCTGCTGTCCCCGCTCCCCGTGGCAAAGGCCCGGTTGCGGCCAAGGCCCAGCATTGCCGGCACGAAGTACCAGCGTTGCAGGATGGGGACGTACCAGCGCGTGCCATAGTCTTGGCGGTACTTACGGATGCGCATAAGCCAGCGCTTCGGCTTTCGCAGGGTCCCGATGAAGCCGTCGCGCGACCTCGCGATCGCCTCGGTGTTGCGCACCAGTTCGATCAAGTCAACCTGATGCGGGCCGAAGTTGACCTGGTCCAGGTAGCGGTAGATTTCTGGCGTCTTGTCCAGCGCCTTGCCTGCGAAGCCCGGCTTACGCGCAAAGAAGCGCGCGATCTCTGCCGGGTGCTCTTCGGGCGGGCGTGTCACCAGTTCCTGCCAAAAGAAGCGGTTTTCGCCGCCATTGACGAAATCGGAATTTTGAGACAGCGCCTTGGCCACGAAGGTGGAGCCCGACCGCCCCAGCGACAGGACGATCAGCAGGTGAATGGCCGGCAGCCCCGAATCCATTTCTGAATCGTGGTCGGCAGCGGCGGCTAGGGCGCCGGTCATATCAGTATCGGCCATGCGTTCACTCCCAGATCGCGCAGGTATCAATCACCGTCTTGCCATCCAGCAGGTCACGCGACAGCGCCTTGAACTCGCGGTGCGCCACCAGCCCCAGCACGATGTCGGCCTTGGCTATAGCCTGTTCTGGCGAATGCAGCGATACGTCAAGTTCAGCCATGTTAGCGGGCAGCTTGTCGATGTTGGGCTCGGCAACGATGATGTTGAGGTTCTCGGTCGCAATCAGTTTCTTGGCGATCGCCAGCGCGGGGCTTTCACGCAGGTCGTCGATGTCCGGCTTAAAGGCCACCCCCAAGCAAGCCACAGTTGCAGTGCTCTGGCCGCGCGCCTGCACGGCCTCGACGACCTTGTCGATCACCCACTGCGGCTTGCCGTCGTTCACCTTGCGCGCGGTATGGATAATCTGCGCCTCTTCCGGGGTCTTAGCAACGATAAACCACGGGTCCACCGCGATGCAGTGGCCACCGACACCCGGACCGGGGCGCAGGATGTTCACCCGCGGGTGCAGGTTGGCCAAGTTGATCAATTCCCAAACGTTGATGTCGAGCTTATCGCATATCAACGACAGCTCGTTGGCGAAGGCGATATTCACGTCACGAAAGCTGTTCTCGGTCAGCTTGGCCATCTCGGCGGTGCGCGGAGTGGTCACGACGCAGTTGCCGGTGACGAAGTGCCGGTAGACGGCCACCGCCATCTCCGAGCAGCGCTCGGTCATGCCGCCGATCACGCGATCATTGGTAATCAGCTCCTGCATGACGTGGCCGGGCAACACACGCTCGGGACAATGCGCGATGCGGATGTCGCTGTTCTCGCCGGCCTTCTGCGGAAAGCTCAGGTCTGGACGTAGTTCCGCCAACCAGTCTGCCATATGCTCGGTGGCGCCCACCGGCGAGGTGGATTCGAGGATCACAATATTGCCGGTCACTAGCGCCGGCGCGATTGTCTCGCAGGCGGACTGGATGTAGCTGAGGTCAGGCTCATGACTGTCGCCCACGAAGGGCGTCGGCACCGCGATCAGGAAGGCCTCCGCCGGTTCCGGCGTCAATGAGGCCCGCAGGTAACCCGAACGCGTCGAAGAGCGCACGGCAATGTCGAGGTCAGGCTCGACGATGTGGACTTCACCGCGATTGATCGTGTCGACTGTGTCGGGCTTCACGTCAATACCAATCACCTGCACCTTTCGGGAGGCGAACATCGCGGCTGTGGGAAGGCCAATATAGCCCAAGCCCACGACGGAAACGCGACGAATATCGGATGTCTGCATGGTCTTTTCCAATTTCTGGTCTTCAGTGGATATCACAGGATCGTATCGCGATCCGCGGCCCAAGCCTTGATGGCGGCGAGAATGCGATCAGAGGCCAGCCCGTCCCCATAAGGGTTGTGAGCATAGCTCATTGCCTCGTAGGTCTCGCGGTTGTCCAGCAGGCCGGACACTTCGTCGATGATCTTGGCGGTATCGGTGCCCACCAGCCGCACGGTGCCGGCATCGGCGGCCTCAGGGCGTTCGGTGGTATCGCGCATGACCAACACCGGCTTTCCAAGCGAGGGTGCTTCTTCCTGCACACCACCGCTGTCGGTAAGAATAATCTCGGCCTTGCTCATCAGGTGGACGAAGGGCAGGTAGTCTTGTGGCGGAATCAAATGCACGGTGTCCAAGCGCCCGAGACGCTCCTCAACCGGGCCACGTACATTGGGATTGAGATGCACGGGGTAGATGATTTGCAGGTCGGGGCGCTGTGCCAACTGCTCCAGCGCATCGCAGATCCGCTGGAAGCCGCCGCCAAAGCTTTCGCGGCGATGCCCCGTGACCAGAAGTAGGCGCTTGTCGCTCTGGATGCCCAGATCGGCGTCTAGCTGGGCCGAATACGCTGTGTCCGCAGCCAGCTTGTCGACCACTTCCTTCAGCGCATCGATCACCGTGTTGCCGGTGACGGTGATGCTGGCTGGATCGACCGCCTCGCGGAGCAGGTTGTCGCGCGCCTTGTCTGTAGGGGCGAAATGCAGCTGCGCGATGGCCCCCGTGACCTTGCGGTTTATCTCCTCTGGCCAAGGCGAAAAGATATTTCCGGTGCGCAGACCCGCCTCAACGTGGCCGACGGCGATCCGCTTGTAGTAGGCCGCCAGCGAGGTCGAAAGCGTTGTCGCGGTGTCGCCATGCACCAGCACGAGATCGGGGGCGAACTCCTCAAGAACCGGGGACAGGTCGATGAGGATGCGGGCGGTCACCCCCTCAAGCCCCTGCCCCTGCGTCATGAGGTCAAGATCGTAGTCCGGCGTAATCTCGAACAGCTTCAGCACTTGATCAAGCATTTCGCGGTGCTGCGCGGTTACGCAGACCCTTGCGTCAAAGCTCTCGTCCTCGGCCAGCGCTTTAACCACAGGTGCCATCTTGATGGCCTCCGGTCTCGTGCCAAAAACCGAAAGCACTTTTAATTTAATTTTCATCTAGAATCTTTCTTTGGCGTGGCCATATTCAAAATTAACTTTCGACTACAGCATCGTTTCGTGTCCAGCAATGCCGAGAACCTGATTTTCTATGTGACGCTTGCCCTTGATGTCTGACCCCATATTTTGATTGCTCGACCCTTTCTCAAGAATTGAAAGAAGGGCTTTGATGATGTAACTGCCCCTCGACGGCATCTCTGTGCAAAGGTGAGACCAGGAGGATCCACAAAAGGTGAGCGGTCATATCGGAGATTATCACGGCCGGACGCGATTTTGCGAAGAATGTATTTCCAGGTTCACGTGGCGGACTGCGTAGGCCATAAAGTTCTACACAAGAACCTGAGGCGAGCGTAGGTGCTGGAGCTTTTCGGGCAATTGCCACCTTAACGTTGTTGCGATGGAAGCCTGTGGCGGCGCTCATTTTTGGGGTCGCGAGTTTGGCAAGCTGGGCCATGACGTTCGGCTGATCCAGCGTGTTTATGTCAAGCCCTTCGCTAAGCGGCAGAAAAAGATGCGGCAGATGCTGAGGCGATCTGTGAAGTAGCTGTGCGTCCTAACCATGCGTTTTGTGCCGGTGAAGAGTGAAGAGACACAGTTGCTAGGAAGGGGCTGTCAAACCTCGATGCCCTGCTCTGTCAGAATTCGGGACAAGCTGTCCCAGCTGTGCCGTTTAAGAAAACCGCTAAAATCATAAGCCTGCCGCGGCTGCGTAATATCTCCGTCCAAGCACAGCCCAATACCTTCGCGCTCCAAAATGTCTGCCAAGATGTTGCCACGCCGTGTTAGCACTGGGATGCTGGCAGTGGCCGCGGCATAAACCGTGTAGGGCATGCTGATGTCGGCATTCTCACGGTAGATGAAATCCACCTGTCCCGCCAGCGCGCTTTCGCGAATATTCTTTTCCACGATGCGCAGCACACGGCCTTCCGTAGCCGGGTCAAAAACCCGGTCTCCCGCCATGCCGGCGGTGATCACGCCCGCCTCGAGCCCCGCTTCGGCAAAGCGTGCAACCACCTCGGGGATACGCGCGAAAGCCTTGTATTTGCCCTTATCCTGCCCGGCGATCAGGACTACCCGGTCAAAGCGATCGGCGAAGGCGCGGATCGCAACCATGTTCTCCGCCGAAACGCTCCCGTCGCGCTTTGCCCCGAAGGACACCGCCCGCGCGTCCCGACGCGGCATATACGGCAGAAACGCCGGATCCAGCACCAGCACCGCATGGGCTAGTCGCATCAATGCGGCCCGGCGCAGCCGCTCGATAGGCTTGAAATACGGCAGCGTGTCTTGATCGACATTGTGGCAGATCCAGACCAGCGACACGTCCATCAGTCGGGCTTTCAGCGCCGTCAAGATCACTAGGCTGGCCATCACCAGTGTTGGCACAAGGCGTGGCACATTGTTCTGGTAGCGGAACACCACCACGTCGCCACGCCGCATCCGTATTAGGATGCGGGCCAATTGGCGCCAAGTGGTAAAATTCACTACCGGCTTGACGAAATGCGATGTCCAGTGACGTGCCTTGATGTCATTGCCCTGAAAATAGACTTGACCTGTAGACCGATCTTCGGAGTTGGATGTCATTGTCGGCCTTCTTCCCTGGTTTCGAGGCGGTAGATGACCAACATCGCCAAGATGTAGGACAGATAGTAGACGCTCATCAGGCCAAAAAGCCCCTGCAGTCCCTGCGGGCGCACCAGTAGGTAGGTTACCAGAGTCAGTCCGGCAGTCGCCAAGGTCGCGATGATGTTCAGTCCGGCGCGGTTGCGATGCACCGTCCTCCACATGATCGGCAACACTGAGTAAACCGTTGCATTCAGGGCCAAGAAGACAACAAAGACCCCCACCGGCTGCCAAGTGCCGCCGATGGTCTCGAGACCGATCCAGAACCACAGGGCCCCTATCACTGCCGAGCCGCACATGATGCCCAAAGTTACCCGCCGATCAAGCCGGTAGAGATATAGTTTGTCAAAGACGATTGGCAGCGCAGCGTTAAATAGCCGGTTAAAGATGTCCTTGGGCAGAAGCAGAAAGCGGAACAGACGCAAATCCTGGGGCGACAGCACCTCCACCGCCAAGATGACCATGCCTTGGTTGGTTATCGACCGAATCACCGAAACCGGAATACCCAGCAGGTACTCACGGAGCGACACTCCTAAGGGCACAGGCATTTTGGCGCTGGTCACCGTGCAAGCCTGCCGCAGTGCGACCAACAGGGGATAGCCGAAGGTCGGCACCAACGACATGATGATGATCGGTATGATCAGCTGCGCGGCTCCGAGGGCGGCCACAGCATGGATCACCGCCGCACGCGTAATCGTGACGGTCGCCCGCACAAGGTTAAGCCGCAGCAGGTAGCGGTTACGGTATTTGGTAAAAGCCAAGGTCGAGGCATTGCTGGCCAGCAGCGCCAGCAGAAACAGCTGCCAGGTGGCCACTTCCTTCAGCGCCTCCAGCCCCAATAGCGGCAGGAAAAGGGCAACGGCTACCGCCGCCACTTGTTCCATAAGTAGCAGCCGCAGAGCCATGCGGGCCAGCTGAGAGGGATCGTCGCCCGCCGCCGTATGGCTGTAAATCTTAGCAGTTATATTCGACGACACGCCCGCCGAGATCACTCCAAACAAGGACATCACGGCGACTACGGTGACCATCGCCATATCCGGCAGGAACGTGACGAAGGACAGGTTCGCAACGAAGCTGGCTACCTGAACCGCAACAATCGATGCGACGAGCGGTTTGACCCTAAACATGATGTGGCTTTAGCCCATCGCACCGCTGAAAGGATACCCTTTGCGGCCGATGCTGTCATAGGCGGTGAAACCGGCCTCGCGCGCGGTTTCGGCCGAGTAGACGTTGCGCAGGTCGCCGAGCACTGCATTTTTCATACTACCCGCGATGCGCGACAGGTCCAATGCGCGGAACTCGTTCCACTCGGTCAAGATAACTAAAAGGTCGGCACTCTCGGCGGCGGCATAGGGATCGTTCGTCCAGGTGGCGCCGGGCAGCAGGTGCTCGCCTTCGCGCTTGCCTTGCGGGTCGACTACGCGCACCTTGGCCCCACCACCCACCAGAGCCGGTACGATGGTCAGCGAAGGCGCATCGCGCATGTCGTCAGTGTTCGGTTTGAAGGTTACACCCAGCACGGCGACGGTCTTGCCATTGAAGGACCCTCCGCACAGGTCGGTGAGCTTTTCGATCATACGACGTTTCACGTCCTCGTTCACCTTGATGACCGTCTCCACAATGGAGATCGGGCTAGCATGGTCTTGGCCAATGCGAGCCAGCGCCTTGGTATCCTTAGGGAAGCATGAGCCCCCATAGCCAGGGCCTGCGTGAAGGAACTTGTTGCCGATGCGGCCGTCCATGCCCATACCCTTAGAGACTGACTTAATGTCAGCACCGACCTTCTCGCAAAGCGCGGCGATCTCATTGATGAAGGTGATCTTCGTTGCGAGGAAGGCGTTGGCAGCGTATTTGATCATTTCTGCGGATTCCAGATCTGTGGTGACGATCGGAAAGTCGCGCAGGTAAAGCGGGCGGTAGATGTCGGCCATAACCTGAGTCGCACGCTCGGTCTCGACACCTACAACCACGCGGTCGGGCTTCATGAAGTCGTCGATTGCCGCGCCTTCGCGCAGGAATTCCGGGTTCGAGGCTACGTCGAAATCGAGATTGGGGTTTGCGGTGGCCACCACATCGCGGACCTTGGCATTGGTGCCCACCGGAACGGTGGACTTAGTGACAATGACCACGTATTGCTTTGCCGTTCTCGCAATTTCCTCGGCGGCCGCCATGACGTAGGTCAGGTCTGCATGGCCGTCTCCACGGCGCGTCGGCGTGCCCACAGCGATAAACACCGCATTGGCGCCATCTATGGCGGATTTCAGATCCAGCGTGAAAGACAACCGCCCCGCTTCGACATTCTTGTTCATCAACACATCGAGACCGGGTTCGTAGATCGGCACCTCGCCGCGCTCCAGCATCTCAATCTTGCGAGGATCCTTGTCCACGCAGATGACCTCGTGGCCGAAATCCGAGAAGCATACACCGGAAACAAGGCCAACGTAGCCCGTGCCAATCATTGCAATTTTCATGACAACACCTGTTCTGTGCGCGGTAATTTAAATGAATTATAGCTGGATCCCGGGGCGCTCATAGCCTTTGTTTCGTATAACTACAACCCTCGCCTACAGGCGCCGAAAGACTTCCTACGACTCATCTGGTGTAGCGGGCGAAATCTCGTATAGCAGGCGAACAGGCAAGCCTCTGCCGCCCCCAAAAAAACGCAGAGGGTCGACGCTGCTAGCGCATTCGGTTAAAGGCGTTTTTGCATATTAAAATTGGGCTGCCACGCAAGGATGCTGACGCCTGAATGACGAAAGTAATTGTACTATGACGAGAGTGACAGCCAGTTCGGGAGGCTCTTCTGGCAACGAAGGCATGCTTGACATCACGCAGGTGTTTCAGACCCTCTGGGGGCGTAAGCTGTTCATACTGCTTTGTGCGGTGCTGGTCGGGCTTCTGGGCGCGCTTTATGCCTATGGCGTGGCCCAGCCTCTGTACAGGGCGCAGGCCAGCCTCGTTATCGAAACCCAAACAACGAATGTCGTCGACATCGAAAACATCTTCAACGGCAATGCCACTGAGGATGCCGCCATCAACACGGAACTGCGTCGAATCAAGGCGCGCCGCCTTCTGGCACAAGTCGTTGAGAAGCTCGACTTGCTAGAGGATCCAGAATTTCGGCCCACGATCGACGAGCCGGGTTTCTTTTCCGTTTCAGGCATCAGCACTAGGCTTGCGGGGCTTGTCACGGGGAACACTTGGCAGCGGCCCTCCGAGGACTACCTTAAACGTAAAACGATCGAAAATCTCGGCGGTAGCATTAACGTTTCTCTTACTCCTAATACTTATATCATCAATATTTCTGTCACTACATCGGATTCCGAGAAATCGCAGATCATCGCCAACACCTTAACTGAGATCTATCTGTCTGACTTGGTCACCGGTAAACTGGAATCGACGGCCTATGTCGTAGACTGGCTGTCAGAGCGCGTTTCCGAGCTTGAGGTTGAGCTAGCCGAACGTGAAGACGCCATCAAAGCTCTGCAGCGCGATAGTGAGCTGATCAATCGTGAAGCATTGGATGCACAGCGTATACGCGCCAAGAGTCTCCGGCAGGATCTCGAGGACACCAATTTGCTCAGCGCGGAAATCCAAGCAAGACTAGAAACTATCGCAAATCTCCTGCAAGAACCGAATCCGACGATCGCTCTCTCTACGGTGATAGATACGCAAATCCAACAGTCGATTAATTCCAGCATGACCCCCGCTCAAACACGGGCGCGCTTGACCGCACTTGAAGCTTCGCAACAAAGCCGCCTTGCTCGCGAACAGTCTCGACAGATGTCTCTTGAGAAAGGCCTTAAAGAACTTCTAGACAGCGTTCGAATACAAGAGCGAGATCTACAAGAAATCACTCAACTTGAACGCGAGGCGAACGCTACTCGTGCGCTGTATGAAACGTTTTTAACTCGACTAAAAGAAGCCTCACTCCAAGTAGGCTTGCAGCAAACAGATACCCGTTTCGAATCTCCTGCCATTGAGGGCCAATTGGTCGCTCCTAACAAACGCGCCATCCTAATGCTGTGCCTAGTGCTAGGTGCGCTGACTGGTGCGGCATGGGTCCTGATGGACCGCTTCTTGCGCCACGCCGTGAACTCCACCGACGAACTGAAACAGATCACCGGCCTACCGGTGTTCGGCCAAGTTCCGGTGATGCCCTTCAGGTCGCGGACCGAGGAAGTGGCCTATCTTAACGATAAACCGACCTCGTCAGGGGCCGAGGCGATCCGCAATCTGCGGACCTCCATGCTGATGGCCAGCCCAAACAAGCCAAAGCAGATCATAATGACCACCTCGTCGATCCCTGGCGAGGGCAAGACCACCTTGGCTGTTGCCTTGGCCCACAGCTTGGCCTTCATGGGCAAAAAGGTGCTTCTAATGGAAGCCGACCTGCGGCGCTCCACCCTAATGAAACACTTCGACGCACAGCAGGCCCATGGGCTGCTTGACGTGGTGTCACAAGACGTGACTCTGGAGGCGGCCCTGTACCACTCGAAGGAACTGGGCGCTGATATCCTGTTCGGCAAGCAGTCCAGCATCAATGCCGCAGATTTCTTCAGCTCGACAGAATTCGAGCGCTTCCTAGCCGAGCTCCGGAACCACTACGACCATGTCATCCTAGACTGTCCGCCTGTGTTGGTGGTGCCAGATGCCCGGATCATCAGCCGCTATGTCGACGTAATGATCTACAATGTCGGCTGGAACACGACCGAACAAGGCAGCGTCACCGCGGGCCTGCGGCAATTCAAAGTCGAAGACATCCCTGTGCTCGGCTTGAGCCTGTCCAATGTGAACATGCGCAAGGTGCAGAAATACGGCTACGACAGCTACAGCAGCTACGGTGCCTACGGCGGCTCCTATTATAATAAATGATCCCCATGGCACGGAAAGACACAGCCATAAGCTGTGGTCAAAACGATAGGTCCGGAATTGTATAACCGGACCACGCCAGTCTGAACACTTAATCGAATTTCATTGTTGGACTAAAATATGAAGCAACTCCTGCAATCCCTCAAGAATGGCAGCACCTCGCTTGAGGATGTGCCCGCTCCGCAGGTGATGCCCGCCCAAGTGCTGGTTCGCACCACCAACACGTTGGTATCCGCTGGGACCGAGCGCATGCTGGTGGAATTTGGTAAGGGCAACATGATCCAAAAGGCGCGCAGTCAACCAGACAAGGTCAAGATGGTGCTCGACAAGGCAAGGACCGACGGCATCTTCACCACTGTGGAGGCCGTGCGCTCCAAGCTCGATCAGCCTCTGGCTCTGGGGTATTGCAATGTCGGCCGCATTATTGAGGCCGGGAGCGGTGTCGATGGCTATGAACAAGGGGATCGTGTAGTCTCCAACGGCAAGCACGCCGAGATTGTCTCCGTGCCGAAAAACCTCTGCGCAAAGATCCCCGAGGGCGTCTCAGACGAGGCTGCCGCCTTTACCGTGCTAGGGGCCATTGGCTTGCAGGGCATCCGGCTGGTGCAGCCGACTCTGGGCGAATGTATGGTAGTGACGGGTCTCGGCTTAATCGGCCTGATGACCGTGCAAATGCTGCGCGCACAGGGCTGTCGCGTGCTGGGCATCGATATGGACCCCGCCCGCCTAGAACTAGCACGTAAATTTGGCGCCGAGGTGGTCAACCCCGGTGCCGGGGAGGACGTGCTGGCGGCGGCGCGCACCTTTTCTCGCGGGAACGGCGTCGATGCCGTGATTATCACCGCCTCCTCGAAAAGCAACGAGATAGTACACCAAGCCGCGCTGATGTGCCGCCAGCGCGGCCGCATCGTGCTGGTCGGCGTCGTCGGACTACAGCTCAGCCGCGCCGATTTCTACGAGAAGGAACTGACCTTCCAAGTCTCCTGCTCCTACGGGCCAGGCCGCTACGATCCCTCCTACGAGGAAGGCGGGCAGGACTATCCGCTGGGCTTCGTGCGCTGGACGGAACAGCGCAACTTCGAAGCGGTGCTTGACCTCATGGCCTCCGGCGCGCTGGACATGGACCCGCTGATCACTCATCGTTTCGCCATCGAGGACGGCGCGCAGGCGATGGACCTTTTGGCCTCGGGCGAGCCGTCGCTGGGCATCCTGCTCAGCTACCCCGAGGGGGATCTTGCGACCCCGCCTGCCCGCCGCGTGCAGCTAACGGGATCGGGTGCGGGCCCCGTCAAATCGGGCTTCGTCACACCGGGCAAGGCCAATGTCGCCTTCCTCGGCGCGGGCAACTACGCCGGGCGCACCCTAATCCCCGCCTTCAAGGCAGCAGGGGCCACGCTCTCCACCGTGGTCAGCGCCGGGGGCGTCAGCGCGGTGCATTTCGGTAAGAAGCACGGCATCGCCGAAGCCGCCACCGAGGCCGGCCCGGTGATGGATGACCCCGCCATAGACACCGTGGTGATCGGCACCCGTCATAATGCCCATGCAGGTCAGGTTCTGACTGCCCTGCGCGCGGGCAAGCACATCTATTGCGAAAAGCCGCTCTGCCTGACGCTGAACGAACTCTCCGAGATCGCAGATGAGGCCCGCGCCCGCCCCGAGCAGCTGCTGATGGTGGGTTTCAACCGCCGCTTCGCGCCGCATGTGGTCAAAATGAAGGAGCTGCTGGCCCCCATCGAGGCACCCAAGAGCTTCATTATGACGGTGAATGCGGGCGACATCCCGGCGGATCACTGGACCCAAGACCCCGAGGTTGGCGGCCGGCGCATCATCGGCGAGGGCTGCCACTTCATCGACCTGCTGCGCCACCTCGCAGGGGCCCCCATCATCAAGGCCCGCGCCATCTGCCTCGGCGACCACCCGGCGCAGGCGATCCGCGACGACAAGGCGGTGATCACACTGATGTTCGAGGACGGCTCCACAGGGGTCATCAACTACCTCGCTAATGGTCACAAAGCCGTCGCCAAGGAACGCCTCGAGGTCTTTGCCGCAGGTCGCGTGCTGCAGCTCGACAACTTCCTGCGCCTGACCGGCCACGGCTTCGACGGCTTCAAGGGTTTGCGCCAGTGGAAACAGGACAAGGGCCAGTTCGCCTGCCCGCAGGCCTTCGTCGCGGCCATCCGCAACGGCGGCCCCGCACCGGTGAAGCTGGACGAGATCCTCGAGTCGAGCCGTGTCTCGATCGAGCTGGGCCAGAGCCTTATGTAAGGCCCCGCGCCGCTAGGCTCGACTGAACACATTTCCAGGAGGGAGCACCAGGATGAGTGCACTGCGCAAGGCCGGGCTCTACTGGCACACGCTGAAATACCTCAAGCCGGTGCAATTCACCGGCCGCCTGCGCTTTCGACTGGCGCGACCTGTGCCGGACCTCTCCCCTGCGCCGCCGTTTCGGGCGCCGACAGGGACATGGGTCCTCCCGGCCGCCCGCACCGCCAGCCTCACCGGGCCGGACCAGGTGCTGTTCCTCGGCCAGCCCGAAGATGTAACGCGCGACAGTTGGGACAGCGCCCGGCATAGCAAGCTCTGGCGTTACAACCTGCATTACTTCGATGACCTGAACGCCGAAGGGGCCGCCGCCCGCCGCGACTGGCAGGACGCGCTGATCACCCGCTGGATCGTGGAGAACCCGCCTGGCCCCGTCGCCGATTCGGGCTCCGGCTGGGAGCCCTATCCGGTCTCGCTCAGAATCGTGAACTGGGTGAAAGTCGCGTTGTCCGGCCACCCCCTGCCCGAAGGTGCCAACCACAGCCTCGCCGTGCAGGCCCGCTGGCTGACGCAGCGGCTGGAATGGCATCTGCTGGGTAACCACCTCTTTGCCAATGCCAAGGCGCTGATGTACGCTGGTCTCTTCTTTGAGGGGCCGGAAGCAGACGGCTGGCGGCGCATCGCCTGCGACATACTCTTACGCGAGATCCCTGAGCAAATCCTGCCCGATGGCGGCCAGTTCGAACTGACGCCCATGTACCATGCCATCGCGCTAGAGGACGTGCTCGACCTCGTGAACCTCTGTACGGCCTTCGATGCCGAACCAGAGCTGCGCGCCCTTTGCCGGGGCATCACGCCGGGCATGATCCGCTGGCTGCGGCTGATGTCACATCCCGATGGCGGCATCTCATTCTTCAACGACGCGGCCTTCGGCATTGCGCCGGAAACGCGGGAACTGCTGGCGTTGGCCGCGCGGCTGGAGTTAGGTCCCGATCTCGAGACCCAGCCAGAGCCCCCCGACGGCGTCACTCTGCTGCCCGACAGCGGCTTTGCCCGGCTGGCCAACGCGCAGGCCGTCGTGCTCTGCGACGTGGGCGACGTGGGGCCAGACTACCTGCCCGGCCATGCACATGCCGATACCCTCTCCTCCGAGGTCTCAATCCACGGCCAGCGGGTGATCGTCAATGCCGGCACTTCGGAATATGGCACCGGAACCGAACGGCTGCGGCAGCGCGGCACCGCAGCCCATGCCACTGTCACCTATGATGGACAGGACTCCTCCGAAGTCTGGGGCGGCTTCCGCGTCGCCCGCCGCGCGCGTGTCCACGACATCGAGGCTTCCTCCGGCGATGCCCCCTCCCTCAGCGCCCGCCACGACGGCTACACACGACTTCCCAGCGGCCCCATGCATCAGCGCCGCTGGACCCTTTACCCCAGTCAGCTGACCATCGCCGACACACTAACTCCCACGCCCACTCTCACCGCCGAGAACCGCTTTCCGCTGCATCCCCACGTCACCGCCACCCTAGACGATGCGACGTCCGGCATCATCACCCTGCCCGGCGGCCAAGTGCTGCACTGGCGCAGCCAGTCCCCCGCCCGGCTTGAATCGGTCACTTGGCACCCCCACTTCGGGGCAAGCGTGGCCGCGCAGTGCCTGTGTCTCGACCTCTCCGGCGGGCGCACGGCGCTCGATCTGTACTGGAGCTGACCCATGCATATTCTTTTCTTCACCGATAACTTCCCGCCGGAAACCAACGCTCCGGCCTCAAGGACCTTCGAACACGCGCGCGAATGGGTTAAGGCGGGGCATCAGGTCACCGTCATCACGTGCGCGCCGAACTTTCCCACCGGCAAAACTTTTGATGGTTACAAGAACAAGCTGTGGCAGGAAGAAGAGATAGCCGGCATTCGCGTCGTCCGCGTCTGGAGCTACATGACCAGTAACGAAGGATTCGCAAAACGAACCCTCGATTTCACCAGTTACATGGCAACGGGCTTCGTAGCCGCTCTTTTTGTGCGCCGCGCCGACATCGTGGTGGGCACCTCCCCGCAGTTTTTCACCGCCGTGGCAGCTTGGGGCGCTGCGGCGCTTAAACGCCGCCCCTTCGTCTTTGAGTTGCGCGACATCTGGCCAGAATCGATCCGCGCCGTCAGCGCCATGGAAGACAGCAAGCTGCTCGACCTGCTGGAGAAACTTGAACTGTTCCTCTATCGCCGGGCTAGAGTTGTGGTGGCCGTAACCCATGCGTTCAAACGCAACCTGATCGCGCGCGGCATCGACCCCGACAAAATCGCGGTCATTACCAATGGCGTCGACAGCACCCGGTTCAAACCAATGCCAAAGGATGCCGCTCTGCTGGACCAACTGAATCTGAACGGCAAATTCGTCGCGGGATATATTGGAACCCACGGCATGGCTCATGCTCTAGACACTTTAGTAGAAACTGCTCACCTTTTAAACGATGACCCACAATGCAAAAACATTCGAATTGTTATGCTTGGCGATGGCGCTAGCCGCCAAGCCCTCATAGAAAAGGCCGATGGGCTGCACAACATCCTCTTCTTAGAACGGGTATCTAAAGAAGAGGTGCCTCGGTACTGGTCAATCCTCGATGTTTCAATTATCCACCTGAAAAGAAACGACCTTTTTAAAACGGTTATTCCATCCAAAATGTTCGAATGTATGGGCATGGGAACACCTATATTGCACGGCGTCGAAGGCGAAAGCGCTGAGATCATAGAAAGCACCGGTGCCGGTCAACTATTCGAACCTCAAAATCCACATGATTTAAAGAACCGTCTAAAGACGCTGCATACCAATCCGGAGTTATGCGCGAAACTTTCAGTTCAAGGCTTGCAAAGTGCGCCCCAATTTGATCGCGCAAATTTAGCGAAAGAGATGCTTGCCATTCTTGAAAAACACGAAATTGGAAAGTTCCACTGAGATTTTGTATGGGCTTTAATGATGTAACCGCCCCCCACGACGGCATCTGTGTTCCAAAAACACAGATGCGAAATGGTTGCCTTGGCACAGCGCAAAGTTGTCATACATGTACTGCAGTGCATCGTCGGAAAACCCTCGTGAATGCAGCGCCCACGACCTAATACAAATGGTTTGCCTTCCTGTGATCAGTCTCTTGCGGCGTCTCCTGTGACAAGCGTGGTGCGGAGTTTAGCCAATCAGTCTGAGCACGCCCATGAGATAGATACACTGAATCTGCATCATTCCGGCAACCCTTAAGCTGCCTGCAATCGAAACACTTTTCGAAAGCTCGACAGACTTGCCAACACGCTCAGCAAGTCTGATCAGAAATGGTCTGACCAGACTTGCTGAAAAATACAATTTCTAGGCACCACCACGTTTCATTATGACATAAAGCGTCCGCCAGAAAATCCAGGCTTCCATGCGGTAGTTTGTCTTGGCTATATAGATAAGGTCAGCACGTACCTTGCGACGGGTGGCTTCGACGCCTTCAATGTAGCCGAGCTCAGTTTGCGCAAGACCGCTGATTCCGGGACGCACCGAATGACGTTCCCGATAGCCAGGCACCACAGTGAGAAATTTGACTGCATGATCATAGTAATCCGGGCGCGGTCCAATCAGGCTCATGTCGCCTTTAAGGACATTGATGAGCTGGGGCAGCTCGTCGACCCGCGATTTGCGCATAAAGCTCCCGAGTCTAGTGATCCTATCGATTTCGAGAGGACAATCCATATCGCGGCTGATCTTTGCCACATCGATCATCGAACGAAACTTCAAAGCCGTGAAAGGCTGACAGTCACGCCCCATGCGCCGCTGCGTGTAGAACAAGCGCCCCTTGTTGTAGAAGGGGTTCAATACAAGCAGAAGAACAGCCACCACCACCAGAACGGGCAGCAGAAAAAGGCTCATGACAACATCAAAAATACGTTTGTTCAAAAAAAAGATAGGCGAACCGCCTACCCGAGACTTACCGGTCCGGGCTGTGATCGGACCATTTGAAATAGTGGTATCCAAATTCTTACCCTCTAGAAGATCGTGCCCAAGAACAAGACACCTTTCAACCCTTAAAGAGATTAATATTTCCTTTCAATAGGAGCGTAGACCAATCCAGCTGAAGCGCTGAAGTTAGCCCGAGAACTATGCATGCCAACATGCTCAATCAGCGGAAATTCGCCCCAAAAAGCCAGCCATGCCAACGCATCCAGGATAGCCTTAGCCGCGAATCAGCCGACTGCATCCACCAAGCGTTCCGTCGAGATCGAAAATCACACAAGGCGTCATGCGGTGCTCCTCAAAGCGTTGGGAAAAGATGTGTCACACGGCGCAATCAAGCGTGAGAGCGGCCGCCTTGCCATGCGCAGTGAAACCTATAGAACGGCCCCAGTTAAAGAACAAACCGGATTGATTTCATGCCTAT
>NZ_JACIEJ010000023.1 GCF_014196795.1 Sagittula marina | reverse complement strand
CCCTGACCACCGCAATCGCCCGCCCCGCTGCGCGAGATGAAAGCTCCGCGCGTCGGACGATTGCTCAACCTGCGCCAATCGGCGTAAACAACCCTAGGACTCCGGTCGCGGCTGGATGAAAGTTCAGGGGCAGGTCAGTCGGTCAGCCAGAAAAAATCGCTCATGTCTCCGCTCCGTTTTCGAAGCCGTGAATCATGTTGTTCACGCGAAATCAATGCATCCTGACCCTAGCCAAAATCGAAGTTTTTCAACAAAATCCGCCCATCGTGCAGGTAGACGCGAACGGCGTCAAGTTTCCTACGGGGCAAGCTGAAGAACATCATCAGTCAGAGTTTTTTAGAACTTGCAGTTGGTCCAATTCACCGGAATGCTGAAACATTAAAAGCAATTTGAGCCAAACTCAGATAAGTCACGGCCAAGATCGCGATCCCCGGTTTCCAATGTCATTCGTTCAAAGAACGGAGCATAAGCCACCGCTTCTGTCCGGGCGATTGGGCAGAAAAATTCCGTCAAAATCTTCGCCTCACACAGGTCGCTTCTGAAGCAGAAAGCGACCTGACTATAGAGATTGTCCAGAAGGATCAGCGGTTCACGGATATGGCGGTGAGCGCCGGAACGGAAAACATCTTGGCTCAACGCGGCGCGATAAACTCTTTCCGATATGCCACCACTGGACAACAGTTCAACCAATTGGGGATGCTCAACCCAAAAATCATGGAGATCCAACCGGGCACCTACATATCGTTCGCTGCCGTATTCCTCTATGTACGACAAAGATCTGCTCAATGCGTCCGTCTGTGCTATCTCTTCGCGTTCTTGAAAATAGCGGAGCCCACCGAAACAGATTGCAACGATACTGAAAACCTTGAAGCCAACATCAGCAATCATTTCCAATCGCGAAGAGAGTGCGCTCATGGTGCCCGCACCACAAGCCGACATCCCTGTGGGTAAAAAGCGACAAGATCTGCGGCCTCTGGCAGGACCTGATCGGTAATACACAGAAAATCTTCTCGGGTGAAGACGACGATTTCATCAGGGGTTTCACGGTCTTCGACAATTTCAATGTTGGGCGCTGCGTTTAAGGTCATCTCGATGAAGCTTAGGGTCTTTCCGGTTTGTTCCGATCCGCAGTCACCGGGCTTGATGAAAAGCGTGTGATCAGTTGAGGTCAGATATTGGGCGGCATTCTGCGCGAGACACTCAAGTTGCGCACCAGACAGCAAGAAGAATGCGTCTTCCTGAGCCGCTACAGAATTTGGCGCGAGGCTTGAGACAGCCAGAAAAGTCCAGATCAAAGGTCTCATTCAACAAAACCTTTCGCGGCTAGTGCCACAGCGTCGCCAGAGCTACCCACGCAGAATAGGCGCTTGGTTGATGTGACGTGCCAGCAATTCTCACTGAGCCAGCGATCTTCGGCCAAGCCTAGGGTTTGCCCGGCATCCCCAATCGCTTCGCGGTTGTCTGACGGTAGATCCCAAGCTTCGACCCTGCGAGCCGTTCCGCCATTAAGCATGTCTGCTTTCGCTTCTTTCGCGGCATTGCGCGCGATAATGGTCTCACTGCCCGAAGGCCAATGGAAATGCCAGCTTTCTTCAACTGTCAGATCAGCGTTTCTGACCTTTCTAATTTCCCATCGACACGGCTCGCTGTCCCTCACTTGACCCTCTTCAAACACTAGGCAGACAGCTTCCACTTCATGCCGCTGTTCAAAGCTATGCACGCGTTGCGGTGGCTCGCCGCTTTTGTCGACAAGAGAGGAAATCGGCGTGAGGGGATCATAAAATTGAAACGGGTAAACGCCCTCATACTCGGTAATATCGTGGATCGCCCGGTGCGTAAGCGGACTGTACCGATCATACTCCGATACAGGCGGATGCACGACGCGGCAGCGCATCGAAAGCTCACCGCGAAATCCAGAAGGAAGCGTCCCAACTGCGGTTGCGACGTCTGTTTCCATAACCACATCATCGGCTTTGGCGTAGATCTCCATCGGCTTGTCCTGCAGGAACGCTTCCTGGTTGTAGCAGGCGTTGACCACGGATGCCTGTTCCAGATTTGCGCGGGGTACGACAGGCGCGACCCCGATGCCCCAACGGGAAGCTTCTCCTACGGTTTTAACGTAGTGCATCTTGTCGCTGGGCGTCTGCAACATCCGCAGAACCAGGCTTCGCGGAAATTTCATTTCATCGCCGCGGCTCAGCAAGAATCCGATATTTGCGAGCGCCCCCTCAAAGGCCTGCTGCACAATCGCACCGGAATAGTCCCGTTCCGGTACCTCAATAAATGGTGCATGAAAGCCAAGTTTGCCCAATGGATGCAGCTGACGGAAGGGGATCGACCCACCGTCGCCTTTGGTGTCATTTGTGCCGCCCATGAAGGCCACCGCGCAGGCGGAGATACATTCGGCATCGCGTGGCACGGCGCTGCCAATCTGTTCCGCAAGCAGATATCGCGCAATTTCCACCCCTTCCGAAAAGCTGCCGCCGGGGCTGTCGAAACAGACTTTCCTCCAACTGTTCATTGAATTTGGATAGTACAGGCCGGTGTCTTCGGGGTGATCCGATGGGAATTCCGCCATCGCTGTGCGGATTTTCTCGGCATCACCTGCGGCGATCGGACCTTCCACAGACAGGTAACAGCGCATTTCCTCGTTCGGGGCCTTGGACACTTCTGCTGCCTGAGCGGCGGACGATGCCAGCAGGAAGGCTGCGAACAGGCTCGAAAACACAGGCTGATGACTAATCACAACTTCACTCTTTGATGTTCGGGCATGTCGACATTTTTAGTCGCAACACTCAATGTTGAGCAAGCTTCGATTTCTGCGCAGCAGCGTCCCAGTGGTTGTGTTTGGACGGATGACATCTGATCCCAGAGACGGAGCCTTGCCTTGAACATAAACAGGTCACTTCTCCCCTCAAATTGCTCAATAACACCGCAAAAATTCAGGTTTCGGTGATGGTTTCATCATGGAAGCGGCAGCATCTTCCGGATTGAGACTGTTTCCTCGTACTCCGGTCAGTGTGCTCTAGGTCTTGTTGCATGTCGAAAACAGTAACCCGTTCAAAAGGAACCGCTATGTACAATCCCTGCAAGCTAGGTCTGGCCACCCTTGCAATCTCAGCTCTGAGCGCGACATTCGCGTTGGCCGAACCCGTCAAGGTAAAAGTCTTTATCGGCACGATGTTCGAGATTGGCGAAAATACCGGTGATCGTGCAGGTGAGTATCAGCATTGGTTTGAAAACTACTGGACCGACGCCGAAGCGCAGGATGTTGCAGGTGCCTTCCGTCCGGTACATTGCAACGATGATGGCGTCTGCGGGTCTGTTCTTGGCATGGGTAAGGTCAATTCCTCTGCGTCCATGCAAGCGATCCTGCTGCATCCCGATTACGATTTTTCCGAAGCCTATTACCTGCTCTCAGGAGTTGGGGGCACTCCACCTTCAATGGGGACGATCGGTGATGTTGTGTGGGGAACATGGCTGGTGGATTATGACCTCGGCCATCGTTGGGCACCAGAAGAAGGCGAGCCCGGCGCGCCTGTCTTCATGCCGCGCTCAGGCTACGAAGAGTATCGCTTATTTGAAATGAACCCCGATTTAATCGCACAAGGTGTCGCACTTTCCGACGGCGTCGACTTGAAGGATTCCGAAGCTGCGCGTGAATATCGCCAGCGCTATCCACAGGATGCCGCGCAGGCTGCGCCGAGTGTGAAAACCGGGACGCATATGACTGGGGATACATTTTTTCACGGCCCCGGCCTGTCAGAAGAAGCTCAGTACATGGCCGATCTCTATGGTGCAGATGACTACATGATCACAGAAATGGAAGCCGCCGCAATCGCGCTGGTGATCAATCGCCAATATGGAACCGACCGGATCATGAGCTTGCGTGGTGCGGTAAACTTCGATCAGGGAAATCCAAATGAAACCACGCTCGAACATCTTGATCCGGCACCGGGTGAAACTGCCGGGGGCTTCGCTGAAACCGTCCAGAACATCACCTTGGTTGGTGCCCCGCTGGTAGATAAGATCGTCGCAGATTGGGAACAGTGGAAAGACGGCGTTCCGAAGCAAGTTGCTGACTGATCGTCAAATTTAGGCAGTGTTTCTCATTCGGCTGAATTCTAAAAAGTGTGGTGAATGGCAAAGCGCCTTCGCTGCGGGGCTCAAGGTTGATGTGCTACAACCTTAGCCTTGGGCAGCAGTTTGAGCGATGACATCCACCGCAGGAAGCGAAAGGGCACTCCAGTCAGGCTCGGGTTGGCCGTGGCGGAGGTCGGGAATTCCCCCCGAGCTCAACAAAAACAGTTTGTTGTGGTCAAAACCTCTCATCGAAACGGTTAGTTAAAAGCGTTGACGCACACTCCGGCCCCGGAGCTGACGTTGGCGCAGATCTCGCCTAACGGCAGCTCACAGCCCTTCTCACATCGCATTTCATTTAAATGACGAGACAGGAGATACACTATCTCAATATAAGCTTAGGTGCGATTAAGCTTTGCGATATTCTCCAACAGAGATTGCGGAACAAGCACAAATGGGCCTGGAACTTGGCTGTCTAACGCCGACTTTATCAATACCCAATCAGGCTCGTCAGGCCGCGAGCCCCGGCCCCCAATGCCAAAGCCCCTACTTTGAGCATGTTTGTAGAGGCCATACGCACACACTGCTGCAAACGCGGCGACGGCGATCACCATCCAAGGGATTGCCTTTAGTTCATCCTCGTGGGTGACTAGCTTCACCACTTCACCCTGAACAATTGAAATTTTGGCATCACTACTGACAACCTTGGAAAGTTCTTCAAAAAAACCAGAGAAAACTCTTTTGGATATATCCGTAGAGTTCAGCACTCCATCCGCTAGAGCATTCGCCTCAAAATCCGTAAGGCTTTTGTCCTTTTGCCCTTCAGGCCTAGCGTCATATGCTTGAGCGAATATGGTAGCTATTGTAGTTTTATGATGAACTATTCCCCACTTCTCCATGGTAAGAGAGATGGTTTCACTGCCCACAAAGAAATCAAGAAAGTCGTCCATATTTGCCTTTCAACTAAAGCCACATTGATGGGGTCAAATGCATGCAATTATACCAACTCCAGATTTAAAAGGCACTTAAACCTTCCCGTCAAGCGCATTTCGCTTTTAGTTCAGCCATGTGCCATTAGCTGTTAATAAATGAATGGCAGTTTCGTCCACTCCCCGCGCACAGCTGCCGTTCGTCCAAGCCGCAGCGAAAGCCCGCTTCCCGCCCTCCCTTCCCTGGGCGTGGCTCCCGGCCCTCACCAGTCATTGGCCAGGATCAGCATTGCCGCAGCGCGGCTTCCCCATACCGGACCTTCATGGCACCGCGCAGCATAGTCCAAGGCCCCAAGTGCAGCAGTGCGGACATTGCTGCAGTTGGCACTTCTGAGCTATCAAACGAACATGTCTAATTTTACTTCACCACAACCTTCAGCCGAATTCTCGCAAGTTTGGCGGCGCTCATTCGGTGAGACGCCGCCGCTCGGGCACGTTTTAAGATATGACTTTTTCGACTACTGGACGAGATTTCATGCACTCCCCAAAAGTAAGCGATATGCCGATACCGATAAAGAGTGGGACACTGTTTTATCTAGGGCCAACACACTTGCTCGCGAGTGTTTTGGAGATCATGCACGCGTATGGGTGGTAACTGGATGTTTCACTGACTCGACGCATAGAGACAATGACTTACCAGCCCGCATGCTAATGACTAAGGCCATGACTTGGATCGACGGCAGCGAAGATACTGCAGATCAATCCGAGATAACGTTCTTTGCGACGGTACATGATTGGAAACCACGATCTCTTGACGGATTGTTTAGTGAGATTGCAAACGACCAAGAAAGGGCAGTTCTATTCTCAGTGAACACTAAAACGGTGTTAGCGCCCTATAACGGAGGCTTCGATGTAATAAGCCTACGACCAGGCAAGATAAGTGATCTTGAAAGCCGGTATCGGACTTGGATGTCGAACAGATCAGACAAGTATTAGGTCAAAATGGGCTCGAACCGGACCTTCGCTGCGCCGCAGGGGCAAGCGCCTGATCGCCCCGCGCGGCGTAGCTTCCGGCTCTTACCGGACCTTGGAAGGCACCATCAACGCTGCGATGCAGCTAGCCCGAAGCGGTCGTCCATGTCTTGGTGCAGCATGTGCCGGGAGGCCAAGGTCAGCGATGCGGACAAAGCGCCAATTCGCTGCGACTGCGCCAATTACGGCTTTGAAGAAGCAGACACGGTTCTACCTCACCGGGAAGAGCTTTTTGAACTCTTCTGCGCCATTTCGAGAGAAGGTCACCACTCGCGTTTTCTGATCGCGTTTGGCCCAAGCCAACTTCTCGAACCGGTTGAGGAATGCACGGCCCAAGCTGCCCGCCAGATGTGATCTGCGCTCACTCCACCCGACAAACCGGAGCGCGCGCCTTACACAGACCCTCTACGTCGATCTCAAATTCCGAGGCGAATGCAGCACCTGAATCAGTCAGAATCAGCTCTTTACCATCCAGAACCAAATGGCCCTGCGCAATTAAGCTGTCGAACATTTGCGTGCCCATGTCCCCAGCTAAATGGTTGTAGCAAACTCGCGCCTGGCGCAGTTCCGCATCTCGGGGGCCAGTGCGCTTCCGCAGGTATCCCGAACCTGCCGCGAGCCCCATCAGCCCCTCAAGGACATGTGCCACCTCGTCGCTAGCGAGCGAAAAATACTTATGCCGTCCCTGCTTTCGGGGTCGCAGCAAGCCGCCCTCATCGAGCTTGGACAGGTGCGAGCTGGCCGTCTGGATCGTCACCCCAGCTTCTCCGGCTAGTTCGCTTACTGTCAGGGCTTTTCCACTCATAAGCGCGGTCAGCATGTTGGCGCGGGCCGGGTCGCCAATCAGAGCAGCGATATGTGCAATGTCTGGACCCTCCCTCATAGTTCGACCCTAATCGAAGCATCTGCGGTTGGCAAACGTCTAGGATCGGGAAAACACACTTAAAGGAATCCATGATGCTGACCTGTGTCATCCGCTACCACATCGATCCCACGAAGAAGGTAAGCGTTGCATCTGACCCCCTGATTGCCCTCTAAACCTGACCACCTCGCGTCCGGTAGTCTGCATCCGAACTACGATCGGAGGCGACTATGGCGAAACGTGAAGTCTGGGGGTTCCAGATCCGGACCTCCCCGTCGGGCAAAAGGATTTGGCCGAGCGAACTCAAACGCGAGGCGACAAGGCGCCTTCGGGAAGATGGCATGTCGCCTGGAGATGTCGCCGCCGAGCTGGATGCCCATGAATGTCTGGTGAGAAAGTGGTGGGTCGCTGATCGGCGAGAGCGAGGCGAGAAGATCTCCGTCGATGGGCCAGCCTTCGCTCAGATATCAGTCGAACCGGTTGTCGCGCCGGCGGCGCCCCAAACGACCGCTGCAGGTAATGGCTCAGCCGGCTCTGCTCATCTGTATGTGGGAGGGATCTGCCTCCAGTTTCCTTTGTCCATCGGCGAAGCAGACCTTCAAAAGCTGATCCGTGTTGCGGGGCAGTATCAATGATCGCGCCCTCTAGCAGCTATCGTATCTATCTGGCCACTCAACCTGTCGACTTCCGAAAGGGGATGGATGGGTTGGCCAATTACGTCATGACCAATTTCGAACTCGATCCCTTCTCCGGTGCGTTCTTCGTCTTCCGCTCGAAGGGGCGTGACAAGATCAAGGTCCTGATGTGGGACGGCACCGGCCTCGTGCTGATCTACAAGCGTATCGAAGGCGCGGGCTTCGTTTGGCCCAAACTTTCCGACGGGACGATGACCCTGACGAAGGCACAGTTTGAAGCTCTCTTTGAAGGGATCGATTGGCGCCGCGTCGTCTCGGCCGCCTATCACCACCCCTCCATTTTCAATAAAACAACCGCGGAGGTCGAGTGACATGGCGACGATCCCATTCATTCAGTGCAAGATTTTTCCCGTCGAGCAGACCGCGGACTACCTCGAAAAGCGCTTCATCAAGCACCTACGGCTACTGCGAAGTGGCCTGGTCGGCCAGCCGGCGCATGAAGTCGAACTGCTTGGAGTCGACAATCAGGAATTGCATGAGACGAGGATAACCCATCTCGAGAGGAGCAGGATCCAGAAACGCGTCAAGAAGCTTATTGCACGCCGCCAGGAAGCGTCAGGGATGGGCCATTTGCAGAGGGATGAACGGGAGCGATTGACCGCCTTGGCAGGCGGCGTTCGGCTTGCGACGGTGAAGACCGAACACCAAGCGGACGAAATCGCGGCGGCTCTTCACGATGAAATGCCCTGGATGGGGCCCGCGACCGAACAGGTCTGGAGGGCCATGCGCAGGTCGGTAAGAGAAGGCTCCATAGGTCTTCGCCTGCCGCCCATCCTGCTCGATGGCCCTCCCGGGATTGGCAAGAGCTTTTGGGCGCGGCGCCTTGGCCGCCTCTTGACCGTACCCACGACCGTTATCGAGGCAACGAATGAAAATGCTTCATTCGGTGTCGTAGGGTCCCAGCGTGGATGGGGAAGCGCCGGCCCCGGGCGTCTCATTTCCACGATCCTTATGGAACATGTCGGCAATCCGGTCATGGTCGTTGATGAGGTCGAGAAGTCTGGGACTGCGACGTCCATGTCAGGCCGCGCATTCGGACTGTCGGAGGCGCTGCTACCCCTGTTGGAGCCCTTGACCGCACGAAGCTGGAGTTGCCCATTCTATCAGGTCAAGTTCGACATGAGCTGGGTCATCTGGGTCCTGACATCCAACAACTACCACGCGTTGCCCGAGCCGCTTCTGAGCAGATGCCCACCGATATCCCTACGAGCGTTAACGACTGACGAACTGGTCATGTTCATCTGGCGCGAAGGGCGCAGGCAGGGCACCAGCGACGTGGCCCTGGACGCCGCTGTCGAAGCTTTCAAGCGTGCCGGCCAGGCAAGCCAACCGAGTCTGAGAACTGCGGCACGGGTGCTGCAAAGGGCAGCTGATCTCGAATGTCACCCCACGTTGCATTGAACCGATTTCACGCGCTCATCACACTAGGGAGGCGGCTTCGTGACTGAATTCGAGATCATCTTCGTCGTGTTTGGTATCGGCGCATGCATCGTTGGCGCCATCCAGGTCACCATCGCCTACCGCTCTTCGATACGAGATGTCGAACCAGATCCGGAACGTTTTCGGCGATTTGTGGAACGGGGAATGGAGCTGCGGCGGCAGGCCCTGGAAAAATCGCGAGCAACCGACAGGCCGTGCGACGACGTCACCGAGCCAAAGTCTGCAGATCTTCCCACGCAGCAAGCGGATACTGATTGAGCTCGTCGCGTATGCTGCGCCACTTCGGCATATTGTCGTCAAGGACCTTGATGAAACGCTCATCATGGCGCGGCGATATCAGGTGGGCGAGCTCATGCAGCAGTACGTACTCAATCGCCCCAACGGGTTTCTTGGCGAGCTCGAGATTAAGCCAGACGATTTTCTTGTCCGGATTGCAGCTGCCCCATTTCGTTTTCATGGGCCGGATGCCCCAGGTTTCGGTGGCAACGCCTAAATGCGATGACCAATGCTCGAGCCGTGGAGCCACGTGCTCCCTCAGGCGAGCCTTGTACCAATTCTCCAGCCAACGCCTGCGTACTGCAGGCGTTGTGTCTGCCGGCACCGAATAGCGGAGCCGGTCACTGCCGATGAGTTCGATCCGGTGGACCTTCTTGTCCCAATGGATCACATCCAGTCGAAGAGGCCGGCCAAAAACGAAGTGTGTCTCGCCGGAGACGTACTGCCGTTGCGTCTGGCGCTCCTGAGCTAGGAAACGGGCTTGCTTGCGACGAACCCAATCCATTCTCGTGAGGACAGCCAGCTTGACGGCATCGAGACTGACGTTCAGCGGGGCGGCAACTCTGACCTGGCCGTCAGGCGGATAGACACCGACATGGAGGTTCTTGATCGCCTTCCAGCGGACCTCGACCGGCGTCCCTCCGATAATGTGGTGTTCAGTATTCACCATGGTTCTTCAGTATCTGCAGTAGCGTATCCACAGTGTCGGGATCCGAAATCTCAGCTTCCAGGCAGCGTCTGACTTTCTTTTCTTTCATCGTATGACCGCGCCACCCGTGGGGGGCAGTCGCTCGTACAGCCTCGTCGACCCGGCGCGCTAGGGCCTCATCTTGTCCCAGGTTGTCGAACAACGCCTTCTGCCCGAGCGACTTCATGCTCTCAGGATAGGTGTTGCCATGCCCGGATTTCGCGGCCCTTACCAGCTCCGCGATCTTCTCCAAATACTCGGCATACTCAATCGCGCCACTCCGTCGCTGCGCCACCAGGTCAGTCAACAGCTCCGACATCTTCTCGTAGAACTTAGGGTTCACCGGTGTCTCGTCGATGATCAGCTTCCTGACGTTGTTCTCGATCGCCTCGGCAACATTCTCACGCTTGCGCTTGGAGGGCGCCGGAAGATCATCCTCGGCTTGGGCCCCTTTGCTATCGACCAGGTCAATCAGGCTGATGTCATCCAGGTGAGAGATGACCTGAGAGTCTTCGGCCCTGATGTAATTGTCGAGCAGGTGGCGCATGGCCGGCTCGTAGAGCTTCATGTCAACGGCATCGCCGCTGTGGAGCCGCACGGCATCGCGGATGCCGATGGCATGCTCGACCTCCTGGCGCATTTCCGCCAGCTCCAGCTCGTTGAAGTCCGATCCGTCCGGTTCGGCGGCGACGTTCGTGTAGGCACGTGCATAGCGCCCCGCCAACTTGTAAAGCGCTTGGCGGCGGCGGGCTTTTTCTTCCGCGTCGGGATCACTTTCGATGCCTTCGGGGCTGGAGAAATACGCGAAGAGCTCATCATCGCCCTTGGGTTGCTCGACCGCGTCGAGAAGCCCCAGCCAGGCATCGCGCGCTGTCCGCAGATCCGTGTCGGCCTGCTCGGCACGGTCCGAGATCAGGCCCTCGACATCCTCCTTGTCGAAGGCATCGAACGCTTCGGACGTATAGTCATCCACCGCGCTCTCGATGTTTCGGAATAGATCCTTGTAGTCGACGATGTAGCCGAAATCCTTGTCGTCGCCGTCCAAGCGGTTCACCCTGCAGATCGCCTGGAACAGCCCATGATCCCGCATCTGCTTGTCGATGTAGATGTAGGTGGCCGTCGGCGCATCGAAGCCGGTCAACAGCCGGCTCACCACGATCAGCAGCTTCATCCGCCCCGGCTCTTTCTTAAACATCCGTAGCGCCTCCTCCTCGTACTCTTCCTCCGACGTATCGCCGAGGAGATCGGTGTAGACCCGGTGGACGCGCTGCTTCTCAGTCTCGCCCATGCCGGTTTCTTCACCGGTGATTTCCGGGGCGGCGCGCTTGTAGGAGGTCACGATCGCGCACTTGTCGGCCAGGATTGACCCGGACTTACGGAAAATCTCGAAGAGCTCGCACGCCTCGGGGATGGAGCCTGCCACGAGCATGGCGTTCCCCATGCCCGCATTCAGGCGCGGCTTCATCTCCATATCCAGAATGATATCGTTAGCGATCTGCTCCAGCCGGTCACGGCTCGACAGTACACGTTGAAGCGTTCCCCAGCGTTGCTTGAGAGTCGCTTTTGCGATCAGGGTCAGCCCCTTTGTCTTGGCCTCGAACCAAGCGTCGATCTTCTCCGGCGCGCTGATCCTCTGATCGATGTCGCGGGCTTCATAGCGTAGGTCCAGCACCACGCCGTCCTCGACCGCCTCATCAAATCGGTAAGGCTTGCCGATGTAGGGACCGAAGGTTTCAAGCGATGTACCTTTGTCGGATTTCAGCAGCGGTGTACCGGTAAAACCGATGAACATGGCCTTGGGCAGCACCTTGCGCATCGCCATGGCCAGCTTGCCGGACTGAGTGCGGTGTGCCTCGTCGATGAAGACGAAGAACTCTCCCTTGGGCGCACCGATGTTGGCGTTCTGGATATCAGAGATCAGACCTTCCAACTCCCCCTCTTCCTTCTTGCCGAACTTGTGGACGAGGGAGCAGATGATGCGATCCGTCGGATCGGCGAGTGCGGCCATCAGGTCGTTGCCCGATCGCGCGCGCCGCACCTTGTCGCCGGTATTGCCGAAAACGTCCTCGATTTGGCTGTCCAATTCCTTGCGGTCCGTGACCACCAGGATGCGGCCGTCCGGGTACATTTCCCGGATCCAGCGCGCCAGCATCACCATGATCAGGCTCTTTCCCGAGCCCTGGGTCTGCCAGATGATACCGCCCTCGCGCACTGCCACGCGTTCCTGAGCCGTCTTCACGGCGAAATACTGGTTCGGGCGGGCGATTTTCTTGATACCCGCATCGAACAGTGTGAAGTCGTGGATCAGCTCGAGGAACCGCGTCGGCGCTATCATCTGCGTCACGTCTTGGTCGAGGCGGGCGGAGATCTCGCTCTCTTCCTTCCAAGCCAACCAATAGGGTTGCGGTGTCTTGATCGGGGCGTAGCGCAGGCCTTCGCTATCGTTGCCGGCAAAAGTGATCTGCACTGTGGTGAAGAAGTGCCGGATGAACTCAGGCCGTTGGTTATCGAGCGTCTGGCGGATGCCTTCGCCCACGCCCACGGTGGACTTCTTCAGCTCCACCACGCCAAGCGCGATACCGTTGACGTAAAGCACCAGATCGGGCCGCTTGTTCCAGGCCTTGGCGTCCTTGCCCTTGATCGACACCTCTTCGGCCACGCCGAGGTCATTGGCGCCCGCATTACCCCAATCGACAAAGCGCACGGTGACGGGAGCCTCGCCTGGGCCGGGGGCGATGGCCACGCCGTAGCGGAGCATGTCGTAGAAGCTCTGGTTGGCCTCGTAGAGCTTGGTGCCCTCCATCCGCGCCTCGCGTTCAAGGCGGGTGATGGCCTGGGTGATGACCTCGGGCGCGTAGCCGCGCGCCTCCAGCCATGGGCGGAGCAGCGAGGGCTCGATATTGGCGTTGCCCTCACGCTTTTGCCAGTCACCAAGGTAGCGCCAGCCGAGGCCGCCAGGGGTGCCGGATGTGTCCCCACACAGCAGGTCGATGACCCGGTTCTGGGCCTTGCGTTCCGCCTCGCCGATCTTGCTCATGGGGCACTCCGTTCTGGAAAAGTCACTATTGGGAAATGTCGTCAGACCAGCCTGATCCGTCCGGTCAAAAGGTTTTGCATCATGCCCTCCTTCACCTGCCGCGCCTTTTCGAGGCGGGTGTCGAGGGCTTGGATTTCGGCGTCCATGTCGTTTAGGCGTGAGGCGATTCTTTCTTGTTCCGCCAAGCACGGAAACGGAACTTCCAATTCATGGATAATACGCAAATTCAAACCACCTCTCCCTCCGTCGCCAGTCGAGAGTGCTCGAAGCTCGTCGTATCGACGATCAATCTCGTGGAAGAGAAAATCCGATGAATGCCTTGCAGAAGGCAGGATCGCCGCGATGGACTGATTGGTGCAGAGTTCGATCTCGTTGATTGCTGCGGTGCCACGCGTTTTGCCTTGCCCCGCCAGACCAAGCAAAACGCAACCGACTGGGACCATGGTTGCGCTGGAACTTGCAAGTCCAAGCGGCGTGATCCGCCCGCTAACGCTTCGCACACGTTTGGCATGCAACTCGCCCGAGCTCATCCAAGGAACATCGCCTCCCCAGAATCCGTCAACACGAGTAGAAGGTGTCCCGCCGGCGAGTGCGCGGGTAAAAGATCCAACTCGGGCGCGTTCCCACTCCCCCGAGAACCCTGGAAGGCGGCGCTTGGCGGTCAGGAGGTCCTGCATCGCGCCCTGCTTGATGAGCCGCTTCTTGGCGATCAGCCGCTCCAGCCCCTCGATCAGCGCATCCGCATCCGAAAGCGCCTCCGCGATGGCTTCTTGTTCGTCGGGGTCGTCAGGACACTGGAAAGGGAATTTTTCCATCTCCCATTTTTGGACATGAACGAGCGCCGAAGCTCCATGCGCCTGATCTTCGATGATCCGCGTCAGGTGCCTGAGAACATGAAAGAAGAAGCTTGGAACGATCTCACTCTCATTCACCCGGACTTTCCAAGTGTGGTAGTTCAGAACACCCTTCGGCCCGTTCCAGATATGCGGCCCGAACGAGGTCCCACGGCTTCCTGACCATGCGAAGAGAAGTTGGCCCGGATCGACTTCGATTTTTGGGTCATACCGACCGGAGTAGTAATTGAAATCATCCGACCCGTTCAGGTTTTGAATGCGGATGATGGGCAGGCCAGCGGTGTCCCATTCAAAGGGTTTAAAGCCACGACCGTTGATCAGTTGTGCTACGTCTTGGAGCTTGCGCTCAGACCAGCCGCTCGGGATCGGCGCAGAGGTTTCAGACTCAATGACTGCAAGGTCCATCATGCGAACCCCATGGCGCGAAGGTGTTCGGCCACCTTCGCCTCAAGGGCGCTAGACCTGTCAGTCATCTCCGGCAACGTATGTCCGTACCGCTCCGTCAGCACCCGCACGCGGGCCGTCATCTGCTCGGTCCGCGCTTCAATCTCGGCCTCGATCAGCTCGGCGATGTCGGTCAGCCATTTGTCATCCACGACCAGGGAGCGGATCTCTTCCTCGGTCAGCTCGGGGTATTTCTTCAGCGTGGCCTCGGTCAGCGCTTCCTCGGCTTCCTTGACAGCTTTCTTCGCCGCCGTCTCGGCCGTCATCAGCTTGGCCACCTGCTTCAGCAGCTTGGCCTCTTCCGGCTCGGCCTCGCCGGATTTCTGGCGCGCCTTGACCGAGGCCGCGGTCAGCTTGCCCGCCTCGGTCAGCGCATCGGCCAGCAGGCCGCCCTCGGCCCCGTGTTCCTCGACCATTTCCTCGATCTCGCGGCCCAGTTCCTCGGCCTTGGCCTGCGCGTCATCGACCGCCTGCTGCATCTCGGGGAAGAACCGCGCGACGATCAGGCGGGGCGGGATGACATCGGCCACAAGGCGCACCTTGTTCACGGTGAGGTCGGCTTCTTCCAGCCATTTGATGTTATCTTTCTTGCCGGCTTTTGACTTTACGTACTCATGCCGTGCAGTGCGAAGTTCTTTCGCCGCCTCCCAGCCGTCATGAGCGATGATGAAGACATCGTCCTGCATGGTCTCGGCCCAGTAGGACATGAGCCGCTGATACGCCTCGTAGCGGTCGATTAGGGGCGCCTCGGCAAAGCGGGTCAGCATGTCCTCGGCGATGGTGTGGATCAGCTCCTTGGGCTTGTCGCCCACCTGGATGCCATCCATGCGCGGCGCATTCGCCCCGGCCCAGCCATCGAGAATGCCATGGACGCGGGTCTGGAAGGCGGTGAACTCGGCGTGGTCGCAGATGGTGCTGCGCACCTCCTCCGGCTCGACCAGCGGATCGGAATAGCCCGGGCGCGGGTTCGGCCCGAAGAGCGTGGCGCGTATGCCGGGCATGACCTCCCAGAACGCGGCCAGCCCGTCGATGTCGCGGTTCGGCACACCGCCCTTCAGGTGCGCCTCGATGTCCTGCAGATCCTCGGGGTCGGACCCGTCGATGTAGCGCGGGATGTTCAGGTTGAAGTCGTTGCGCGTGATCTCGGCGTAAGGCACGAGGCGGGAGTAGCCCGCGATCTCGGCCTGGCGCGTGTAGGCGTCGGTGATCTTGTGGATGTCCCGCTCACGCAGGCGGTTCTTGTTGCCATCCTTGATGAAGCCGCGCGAGGCGTCGATCATGAAGACGGGGCGCTCGGTTTGGGCTTGGGATTTGTCGAGCACAATGATCGAGGCCGGGATGCCGGTGCCGTAGAACAGGTTCGCGGGAAGGCCGATGATCGCGTTGATGTAGCCGCGCTTGAGGATCTTCTCGCGCAGCTCGGCTTCCTTGTTGCCGCGGAAGAGCACGCCATGGGGCAGGATGACCGCGCCGGAGCCGGTGGCCTTCATCGAACCCAAGATGTGCAGCAGGAAGGCGAAGTCGCCGTTCTTCTCGGGCGGCATACCGAGGTCAAAGCGGCCATAGCGGGTTTCGCTGGTCAGGCCGGAACCCCAAGCCTTGGCCGAGAACGGCGGGTTGGCGACGACGAAGTCGAAGGTAAGAAGCTCGGTCTCTGACGCCTTGAACTGGGGCTCGGCGATGACATCGCCCTGGGCGACATCTGCATCCTCGCGCCCATGCATGATCATGTTCATCTTGGCCAGGCCGCGGGTGGTGATGTCGAATTCCTGCCCGTAGATGGTGAGCGCGACGTCGGCGGCGTCCGCGGCTTTCAATAGCAGAGATCCGGACCCACAGGTGGGGTCATAAACGGTCTGCTTCGGGCTCGAGGCACGGTTGACACCTGCAACAGCGGCGACGACACGCGAAACCTCCGCAGGTGTGTAGAACTGCCCCTTGCTCTTGCCGGACTCGGTCGCGAAGTTGCGCATCAGGTATTCATAGGCGTCGCCCAGGATGTCGTCGCCATCGGCCCGGTTGCGGCTGAAGTTCAGCTCTTCCCGGCTGAAGATGTTGATGAGCGCGGTCAGCGTCGTGACCATCTTGGCGCCACGGCCGAACTTCTCGGAATCGTTAAAGTAGGCACGGTCGATGACGTTCTTGAGGTCATTGGCTTCGGCAATCCCCGCGATGGCCGTGTCGATACCTTCGCCAATGTCCTTGGTGCCTCGAAGCTTCTTGAGGTCCTCGAAAGAGCAGCCCTGGGGGACCTCGATCAACGCGTCGGGCTTGCCCACGCGGTCAGAGACGTACTTCACGAACAGAAGCGTGAGGATGTAGTCCTTGTAAAGGGAAGCATCCATGCCACCCCGCAGCTGGTCACAGCTGTCCCACAGGGATCTGTAGATGTCGCTCTTCTTGATAGCCATCGTGCTCTGCCCTTCGCCAAGTCGCCCGCGTTCTCATCGCGCGAATTGAGTGCAGGTCTAGCGCCTCCTAGCCGCGAGGAACAGATGCACCTTGCCTGACCAAGACGAGTCGAGACCTTAAAACTACCGACGCTGAATGGGCTACTGGTCGTCAACGCTAAAAAAGGTGCAGAAAAAAATGACACGAAACAGGCGTCCGCACGACTTGCGAAAAGACGAATTAAGGCTTTGCGAAAAATAGGGCGGCTTCCGCGCAAAACGCATATTGCTAACCCATTACAGTTGAGATGACGACTTGCGAAAAACTTATCATTGCCCTTGCGAAAAATTCTGTTTATTCGACCGGGAGCGGCGTTTCACAAATAGCCGTCAGCTTCTTATATCAACTTGACAGTTGATCTTCACTCCTCAGTGCGTCACTTCCTTCTTAAGTGATTCGCGAAGGTGAAAGGCGCCCCATTGGATTTGGCTATCGATAGAGAAAGACATGCTCGAATCCGATACGAGCTTTCCCTGCGCGGTCTGACCTTCGCTGAGATCGCAAGACGCGCGGAGGTTAGCGTTTCTTCCGTCAGTGCGGTTTCACTTGGAAAAAGCAGGTCCGCGCGCATCGAACTGATCTTGGCGCAGGCTTTGGCTACTCGCCCGGAAACTCTTTTCCCGGACCGCTACCCTGCTAACAGCGGAGACGGCACATGAGCTAGAATTCAAGGGCTCTGGAAGAGTTGAGGCCCCGGGACGGCAATCCCAAGGGCCTCGGAAAATCGCTAGCCGCGACACCTCATCTATCCCCGACACAGCGACAAAAGTCAAGCCACATGCCCGCAGTTCGGCGGGCATGGTCGAAATCACTTTGCTTTATGCCTGGGATGGAGAGCGCGGTTCTTTGCCGTGCCACAGGACGTGTTCGATACAATTGAACAGTTGGAAAATGACATTCTGGCAGCTCGTGACCTTGATGGCGCTGTGCTGGTTCGGCGTTTGCGCGAACTTTGGGGTGAGGTGATTTCGGAAAACGAGACCCTCAGAGAAGAGGCTTTGAAAGCCAGTACGCTGAATAAGATTCTTAAATCTGAAGTTGTGCGTCTGAAGCGCCAAATAGCAAAACTAACCAAGGCGCAATTCGGCGCGAAAGCCGATCACAACCCAAACAATGCAACCTATGATCGTAGCTCCTGCGTAGACGATCAAAAGGCCAAGGATGCTGAAAACAACGCCAACGGTGATAAAGAAAACGGCCAGGCTAGCGACGGCCAACCTGAAGCAAAAGAAAAAAGGCCGAGGAATACAAGCGGTCGAGGTGCGAGAGTATGGCCGGAGCACATTGAAAAGCGACGGATATACATGGGCACCGAAGACAGAAGGTGTCCCTGCGGATGTGGAGGTGGCATTGCGGAAATTGAAGAGAATGAGACGCTGGAAGTGATCCCCGCACAATACTACGTGGCGGTGCGTGAGTATCCAAAGTACCGGTGTCGCTTGCATGACAAGATCATCGGGACAATCTTTGAACCGCGTGTATTTCCGAAAACCACAATGAGCAACACACTTATGGCCAATTCGATCACGATGCGTTTCGGTTGGCAGTTGCCGTGGCACCGACAAGAGAAAATTTTTCTGTCCAAAGGTATCGAACTGTCCCGCAGCACCCTGATGCGATGGTCCCACCGCTTGGCAAATGAGGCGCTTTTGCCAATCTACCAATTGATGGAACAGGAACTCAGAACGAACAGCGAAAGGCTGTTCATGGATGAGACCACTCTACCGATGCTTCAACCTGGCAAGGGACAGACAAAAACCAGCTACCTATACGCTCTTCTTCGTGACGACCGATCATTTTCCGGAAATAAACCTCCCGTAGTTATTTATTATCCGCGGGACACCCGGGCGATGCGCCATATACATGACATCTTGAAAGGGGTCTCGACCATCCTCCAGACCGATTCATATGCCGGATATGGCCGACTTGGCCGACAGGGAACGCCCGTGGAACAAATTACGCCAGTCAAATGCTGGGCACATGCCCGACGAAATTTCACCGACGAGTACGAGTTCAACAAAACGCCAGACGCAAAAACGGTCATTCGAATTATTGCCGAGTTATATAAAGAGGAAGAAAAAATTCGGGGCAAGCCACCTCTGATCCGCGCGGCGCATCGGCGACAATTCTCGGATCCCATTCTGGATCGCCTCAGAACATTCTTAATCGCACATGCAGACCGTCATCTTTCGAAAAGCAAGATGGGGCAAGCGATCCGCTATGTGTTGAGGCAATGGAGTGATCTGACGCGATTTGTCGATGATGGGCGGATCGACCTCGACACCAATGCGGTTGAACGCATGTTCAAACCGACAGTTCTGCTGCGGAAAAATGCCTTATTCCTGGGCAGTGATGAGGGGGGCGAAGCTTGGGGAATTCATAGTTCAATCATCGAAACCTGCAAACTCAATGCGGTGAAAGCAGAGCCCTATTTGAAATGGGTCTTCGACCAGATTGCGATGAAACTTCGACGCTCTGAATATGAGAAGCTACTGCCGTGGAACGCTCCACCTGAGCTTCGGATCAAGCACTAGGGTTTTAAGAGTGGCAAACCGCGGCCCTTCTCCTGTATGAGCGACTGTTCAGAGTTCTCAGACAATGCTGTGTTGGCTTGTGCAATGATGGCGCGAGTGCGCTTTTTTGAAAGCTCAGCACACCAAGAATATGGTGAGCGGGACAAAACAGCTCTTGAAGGTCGGGCTGTGTTGAAAGAATTGGTCGAAATCGTCGATTATAATGCCTGATGCCGTTGAGCGGCATCATTGCATTCGGGCGACTACCGTTTATCCGCCGCGAGACGGTCAGTGGGTCTTTCAGCTCATGCTGCAGCCTTCTGTTTGACGCTTCTCGGGCGTAGCTTCGCGAATTTTTTCAGGTTCTGGACGATGGCGGCGAGGAGGGATTCGCCCTTGGTGCCGTTCGTCTACGTGCGGAACTTTGTCAGATCAGGGGAGCGGACGTTGCATAAAGATCAGGCCACCGCCCCCGGTGCGTCTTGCACTTAGGGCGGAAAGCGGGCTCGCGGCAGTGCGGCATGGTAATCTATGTGTTCCTTAATAGCAGCCGTTCGGGCGAGCCATAGCGAGAGCACAGTCAGTTCGCGGAGGAAACCGAGATATAGAAGGACTAGCGTTCAGTGTCTTAGTCCGGTTACGTTTTCGTTGTGGAAGGGCCTCCGGCCTACTATCAAATGCGAGGATACGACCACATTGGCCATAGCTATCACGCCGCCGTCGAGACATCTGCTCAAGCGCATGGATACGAGGTTCGCGCTTCAGCAGGATGACTGGGACGATTACAGTTTCAGGACCCTGTACCATCTCCATTATCGGCACCAGAAGGACCCAGAGGATGTAACCTACGTGGGTGGGGTTAAGATTCTACGCAGAGGGCAGAAGGCCGATGGAAAACGGCTTATCAAGGAGCCATTCAACAAGTTATCTGACGAATGGGTGTCGATCGGTACCAGCCTCGACTACTATCAGCGACTGAACGAGCTTCCGCTCGCGCGTCGGAAGTCAATCATGGATGCTCTCAACGATGCGGTGGCGCACCCCGAACTCGTTTCGCTTTTCAAGGACGAAGACGGTTGGGAAACGTCGCTTTTCCGGAACAATTCCGATTGGCGCAACTTTCTCGACGACGCCCGAGCCCTCTTCGAGGGTAACTTCTCCGCCTTAGCCGATATCGAGGAGAAGTTTTCCTACACGCCTGCAGGTGCGGATGGAGCAATCGAGTTCGACTTTAGCTCACCCGAGCCCTCCTTCTACGGCGGACCCTACCGGCGGCTTGGGCCTCGGGGGCGCAAAACGCTTCTGCCCAATCGCATCCTTGTGCTCGTGGGCCGAAATGGGTCGGGCAAGAGCACGCTACTGTCCCGTCTTGCTCACGTGGCATTCGCGTCGCCACAGGAGCGGAGCACCAAGCCGATGGAGGCACTCGGCACCCTGCAGCCAATTTCGATCGGCTTCATGCGGGTGATCACTATCTCATACAGTGCCTTCGACAGCTTTACGGTACCGGGCCTGGACGCCAAGGAGCTGTCGCAGACGACTGAGGACCTTGCCAGCGGTGAGGGCAGGTTCGTCTTCTGTGGGTTGCGCGACGTCGTGGCAGAAGCCCGTGCGGACGTAGGAAGGGGTGAAGTTGTCCAGTCAGATGAGGATGGCGGCGGACGGGTTGAACGGCGCACAACGACTTGCCTCAAACCGGTCGAACAGCTGGCGGACGAGTTCTCATCGCTGATCAAGCGCATTCACAAGCAGGACAGTACTGAGCTGCTCGAGGCTGCACTGGAGCCTTTGCTCGGAGATCCCTCGTTCGCAGAACTGAAGGACCAAATGGACCGACTGCTTGCACCGAGAAGGTCGGTTCGATCAATTTTCTTAGGCTGGAGCACCGGTCACAAGATCGCCCTTCACGTCGTGGCCTCGCTGGTTGCGCACGCAAGGCCTCGGTCGCTCGTCTTGTTTGACGAACCCGAGGCGCATCTGCATCCACCGCTGATGGCAGCGCTGATGCATTCGGTGCGCATCGTGCTGACCGAGTTGAACGCCCTCTGCGTCGTCGCCACACACTCGCCTGTGCTGCTTCAAGAAACCCTGTCGCGCCACGTGCGGCGGGTGCGCAGGACGGGAAAATCATTAGAGATCAGTCAGCCTGGGCTCGAAACTTTTGGGGAAAACGTGGGCGTCCTTACATACGACACGTTCGGGCTGACCGCATCCAGTACCGACTTTCACAAGGTCCTAGACCTACTCGTCCAAGGCTGCGACTCGCCCGAAGAGGTGGACGCCTTGTTCGACCCCGGCCTGAGCGTCCAGGCTCGGGCGTACGTCCTCACGCAGTTCGCGCGTCAGAAATGAAGAATCTTCCGATGCCCAC
Source organism: Sagittula marina (assembly GCF_014196795.1). GTDB lineage: Bacteria > Pseudomonadota > Alphaproteobacteria > Rhodobacterales > Rhodobacteraceae > Sagittula > Sagittula marina. The sequence continues at coordinate 6,083 of NZ_JACIEJ010000023.1, read as the reverse complement.
CCGGGAAAGCGACCGGACTGATCTGAAGAAGGCCGTGCGTGAATACCAGTATGATGGGAAGACCCGCGGTCACAATATCACAGATGGTGAAGTAGAGCAGATTGTAGCGCTCTACGACCGGTATGAAATGGACCGGGGCGTACCCTGCGACGATCTGAAAGGGGAAAACCTTCCCGATACTTTGCGCGAAACAATCCACAAGGCCTACGCAAAGACCCAAAAAGGGAAGTCCCTGCACCAGTTGAGAGAGGGGCTATTCAAGGGTGTGGACCTATGCCCTGTCTGCGGTATCGATCCGGCCACTGAACTCGACCACCATCTCCCACAGTCGGAATTCAAACCGCTCGCGATCCACTCGCGCAATCTGGTCCCGATGTGCCACCCCTGCAACCACACCAAGCGGGACGGGGTCGACGAAGGTGGCGAGGGCTTTCTTCATCCCTACTATGACGTACTGCCGGACTTGGATTTTCTAGTAGCGACCATCAACGTCGATGCGGCGACGCTAGTTGTGTCGTTTTCGATCGACCCCATGGCGGCACTACCTGCTGGCTTCGCCGACAGGCTCATCACACAGATGGAAGCGCTAAATCTAGATGCGCGATATCAGCAGGAGGTCAACACATACATTGCCTCCCACGCGGCGGCCCTTCACCTCGCGCACCGTGCCGAAGGTCAGGTCGGAGTTCAGCGGACGCTGCGACTCCAAGCGCGATACGAAACCAGTGCGTTCCACCGTAACCACTGGCGGCCGACCCTGATGCGCGCACTCAGTGAGCTCGATGAATTCACAGGGGGAGGGTTCGCGGCAGTATTGCCGATACCTGACGACATGCTGGACGACCTCGATGGCTGATAATCTGATCTGGCCCACCTAAGTGGTCCGATCTGAAGGTTAGTGCATGGTGGACCTCTGTTCTATCGGCCCGATGCTTTCGGATGTCCGCGACAGCTTCTGTATTGCTGCCGTGCGACGACGAAAGCCCTCGGCAATCACCGTTACGGGCCGAAACAGCCTATGTGTAATGTTTCATATTGGCGCTATGCGCCAATATAGAGGCCGCGCCTTGCTCAGAATAGAGGTCAAAATGGGGGTCAGTTGTAACGCTTACCGAAGAAGGCCCAGTTCGAGGAGTATTCCCGCAACTGGGGCCAAGCAATTCCGCGCTGCGGCGCTGATCTGATTGGTTACTATTCCCCGCATGAGGGGTCATCGACGCTTGCCTACGGCATCTACAATGTTGCGAGCCTGGCGGACTACGAAGCCTATCGCGCGCGCCTCGCCGCCGATCCGCTTGGCCGAGAGAACTATGAGTTCGCCCAGAAAGAGAGGTTTCTGCTCCGAGAAGATCGAACCTGGCTCAAGCTCGCCTCTGCACCGCACGGAGACAGCGCATGATTGCAGTGATCTTCGAAGTTGAACCCGCAGAGGGCCGCAAGGATGATTATCTCGACATCGCTGCCGAGATGCGCCCGATGCTCGATGAGATCGACGGCTTCATTTCCGTCGAGCGGTTCCAGAGCCTCACCGACCCGCGTAAAATCCTGTCTCTGTCGTTCTTCGAGGATGAAGATGCGATTGCACGTTGGCGCAATCTCAATGCTCATCGAGGCGCGCAGGCGAAAGGGCGCAGCGGTGTCTTCGATGACTACCGGTTGAGGATCGCCAGCGTGATCCGCGACTACGGCATGTTCGACCGGGACGAAGCGCCCACAGACAGCCGAAAGGAGCACGCATGATCTCTCTAATAGCAACCACTTGGCTGGCGCTGGCAACAGCGGCGATCTCGCCAGGACCGAACCTTGTCGCGGTGGCCTCTCGGGGTCTTGGTTCCGGCAGGAAGTCTGCGTTGATCGTTGCCAGCGGATTGGCGTGCGGCGCCTTTCTCTGGTCCTTCCTGACGGCTTTCGGCTTGGGCAGCCTCTTTGGCACCTACCCCCAACTCCTCGGAATCCTGGGGCTTTTGGGTGGGGCCTACCTTACATGGCTTGGCATCAAGGGTTGGCGCGCAGCGCTCACCGGTAAAGGCGGGCAGATCGTACCAAAATCCGGGCAAGGGCCGTTGGGAGATTTTCTGCATGGCCTGACTGTGACCTCGACGAATCCAAAGGTCGCACTTCTGTGGGCTTCGCTTTCGACATTCGTCGGCCCAGCGATTACCCAATGGTCCTATCTCATCCTCTTCACGACAGGCTCTACCGTCATCATATTCGTGATCTACGGAACCTATGGATGGATATTCTCGACCGGCCAAGCGCGAGGGATCTACCGCCGTTTCCAGCGAGCAAGTGAGGCCGTCTTCGGCTCTCTGTTCGGTGGCTTGGGTGTCTTCATGATAAACAGATCGTTTTAGGAAAGCTGCCGTTCGAGCATCGCGCAGCTTCAGTAAAATGGGCTCGAAGCCGACCTTCGCTGCGCCGAAGGGTCAAACTGCTGACCACGCATCATGCGACGTCGCTCTCGGCCCACAGCCGACATTAGGCTGCTTGAGTTCAAGTGCTGTGATCGTCCCGATCAACGGCTTCCGGGACATGCAACAAGTATCCCTGAACGTAGTCGACACCCAGAGCGGCCATTTCTTTCCGGATATCGTTGGTTTCAACGAATTCGGCAATTGTCTCGGCGCCAATTTCCCGGGCGAGGTCAACGAAGCACGACAGCGTGAGACGTGTCAGTCGGCTGGTCTGGATGTCGCGAACGAAGCTGCCGTCCAGCTTCAGGAAATCGACTTTCAGGCTATGGAGATGTCGGATCGAGGACATACCGGCGCCGAAGTCATCCAAGGCCACCTTGGCGCCGGTTGCGCGCAACTTGCGGGCGAAGTTCGCAACCTTTTCCGGATCGTGCAACGCGACCGTCTCGGTGATCTCCAGGCAGATGTTCCCGGAAGTTCGGCGCCCGGCACCCTCCAGCAGTTCAAGAACTTCTAGGCAGAACTGGTCACTACCGACCGAGGCGCCGGACATGTTCACGCAAAGCATGGTGTCGTGGCCAAACCGATCCGATGCAACCAACGCAAGCGCCTTGCGCAGCATCCATTGATCCAGGCGGAAGATCAGGCCGCTGCGTTCGGCCACCGGAATGAAGGCACCTGCCGGGATCAGGCGACCCTCGGGCGCCTTGAGACGCGCAAGCAACTCGACCATCCGCGCCGGAGCGCCATCGGTTTCCTCAACTGTATGGATCTCCTGGAAATGCACTGAGAGCGCGTTTTGGGAGATGGCATGCTCCAACAACTGGTAGAGATCCTCTTCGCCCCGGCCGATCGATCGGTCAGCCTCCATCAATTCCTCGGCAAAGACCACCTGACCACGACCGTTCTGCTTGGCCCGGTAACAGGCGGCATCCGCCGCGCGCAACGTCTCGGCCCGGTTGTCGAAATGCTCTGCCAGATGAACCGCGCCGGCGCTGGCGCCCAGAGATCGTGCCGCCGGCGCCAGCGCATGCTGATCTGCGAGACGGGCGATCTCTGCGCACAACGCCTGGAGCCTTTGCCGCAAGGTGTCCTGGTCGGTGTTGCACGCGATGATGGCGAATTCGTCGCCGCCGAGGCGCGCGACCAGATGCGCGTCGGCGAAGGACCGGCGCAGGATGCGGCCAACATCGCGCAAAATGACGTCGCCCATGGCATGTCCGTGCAGGTCGTTGACCTGCTTGAAGCTGTCGAGGTCGCAGAAGACGAGGAAATCCTGCTGGCGTTCGCTGTAACCGCGTGCCAACGCATTCGAGAGCGCGGCGGTAAACCACCTACGGTTCGGCAGGCCCGTTGTCTGGTCTAGGTTGGCGTGCTGCTCCATCAGGCGGGTGCGCTCGCGCTGTTCGGACACGTCCCGGAACACCATTATCGCACCTAGGCACTCCCCATCTTCAGACAGGATCGGTGCCACGCTGTCATCCACCGCAATGACCTTCCCTTGGCCATTGATCAACGTGGCATTGGCTTCGAGTGACACGATTTTTCCGGTGGCAAGACAGTCGGCAACGGGATCGGCACAGGGCCGCCCAGTCACCTCGTTGATCACCCGAAACACCCCGTCCGACCTGCGACCGAAGGCCTCTTCGACAGTCATCCCGGTCAATGCCTCCGCAACGGGGTTCATCCAGCGCACCCGTCCTTCCGGGTCCGCCGTGATCACACCATCGCCGATGCTGCTCAGGCTGGTCTCCAACCAAGTCCGCTCGCGCTTCAGGTCTTCCGTCATCCGGTGATGCGCCGTGCTATCCCGGCAGACGCCAACAAGCCGATCCGGATCCGCTGTGTTGCCCTCATATACCCGCGCCGAAATATGGAACCAGCGTGTCTCGCCTGCGATCGTGGCCCGGACGGAAACATCCAGCGGAGTGCCATGACGAACGGCCGCCGTCCAGGCGCTGCGGAAAATCGGTCTCGATCCGGCATCGAGCAACTCTATCCAGTCGCGGATCAGGGGCGTCCGGTCGTCCGGCATACCGAAGCGTGCGCGCAGCCGGTCATCGAAAGTCAACTCACTGGTGACGATGTCGGCTTCCCAGATGCCGATGCCCGCGGACATCACCGCAAGTTCCATCCGTTCGTTCGATAGCCGCAGCGCGTCGGCGCGGTGTTTGTGCTTCGTTATGTCCTGAAAGGCACCGCTCATGCGGACGGGAACGCCGTTTTCGAAATGGACCTCGCCTATGGTGCGCACCCACATCTCGGCGCCGCCGCGCGGTCGGAAAGGCAGCTCCAGATCCCATCCTGTGCCTTCGCGCAGCGCCTTGTCCACCGCCTGCATCAGGACGGGCCGCGCGGCTTCGGGGTAGAAGGCATAGGCCGCCTCGAGGCTGTCGGGCGTGAAGCCCGTGGGGACATTGTGCAATCTGCAGGTTTCCGGGCTCCAGGTGATCTGGTTGTCGCGCAGGTCCACCTCCCAGCCGCCAAGGCCGGCTAGCCGCGCCGCCTTGTCCAACGCCTCCTCTGCCCGCCGAAGACGCGTATGCCCCAAAATCTCTTCGGTGATGTCGAGGAAGATGCCGTTGACCCACTCGGGGTTTCCGTTCGCATCGCGCGACGTGACGCGGCCGTTGATCCTCACCCAGACCCAGGACCCGTCGCGATGCCTGAGCCTGACGCGGCCTTCATAGGTGCTGCTGTGTCCGGAAAGGTGCCGCGCCATCGCCTCGCGTTCGCGTTCAAAGTCGTCCGGATGACACAGCGATTGCCACGTCTCGACGGTGATCGGCGCGAGGTCCTCGGTCTCGTACCCCGCGATCTGCGCCCACCGATCGTTGACGGCCAGTTCACGGGTGTGTGTATTCCAAGCCCAGATCGCCGCGCCTGTACCTTCGAGCACGGCGGTGAGCCGCTCGCGCTTGATGCGCAGGCGCTGCTCCAAGTCCACGAGAAAGTCCACGTTCTTCAGCACCAGTTCGATGACATCCTCACCAATCTGCGCAACGCTCGCCAGGGCAAGGAAGGTCGAGCCATCGCTGCGCTGCACGGTCAGCCGAAGGTTTTCGATCCTTTCCGCAAGCGGCAATCTATCAAGAACCTGTTCGCCAAAAACCGTTCGGGACGGCGCGTCAAAGAGCTCTATCACGTCGCGCCCAGCGACGATCCGGTCCGAAATACCGGCCTCCTCAACCATCATGTGGCTAAGAGACATAATAGTCCCCTGAGCGCTGCACGTTGCCACCATCGCAGGAATTGCTGCCAACTCGGAGATCAAAGAGTTTTCTTTGACGCGGCGGTTCATTCGAAGCTCCATTTGCCATTCAGTACAACCTTTTTGCGATAAATAAGTTAAAACTAATTTTAAATGCGCGTTTGTGCGGCCCGTTTATCGAACTGCAGGTGCCGTCTAGGGTCAGGACCCATTGATTTCCGTTTGGCGGCGTGATTCAGGGCTCGAAAACCGAGCGGTGAACATGTCTGATCTTTTCTGGTTGAGCGACGCGCAGATGGCGCGTCTTGAGCCCTTCTTTCCAAAGTCCCACGGCAAACCCCGCGTCGATGACCGGCGTGTGTTGAGCGGGATTATCTTCATCAATCGCAATGGGTTACGGTGGCGAGATGCCCCTGTTGGCTATGGACCTCATAAGACGCTATACAACCGTTGGAAGC
>NZ_JACIEJ010000022.1:1504-29723 GCF_014196795.1 Sagittula marina | reverse complement strand
TTCTACAATCCGCGACGCCGACACTCAGCGTTGGGCTGGAAAAGCCCTGTCGCGTTCGAGCGGAAGGTGGCCTAAACGAGCACCTGGGGCGGCACCAAAGCGCGACAGGTCCAGACCACCCGGCGGGAGAACAAGTCCAGCACGACGGCGACATAGAGCCATCCTTGGGCGATCCAGATGTAGGTGAAATCGGACAGCCACTTCTGGTTCGGGCGATCCGCTTCGAAGTCCCGATCGAGAATGTTGTCGGCAATCACCGATCATTCACCACCGTCTCCTAGCTTTCCGCGCCGTTTTGGACGTGCTCTCAATGCGTTCTGGCGCATCAGCCGCTCGATCCGGTGGAGGCCGCACCTCAGTCCCTCTTCGAGGACATCATGCCAAACGCGGCGGGCACCATAGGTTCGGTCGCTGGCCTTGAAGCTCGTGCCGGTGGCCGCGACGAGCTTTGCATCAAGGATCGCCCGGTCACTGAGAGGGCGATTGAGCCACGCATGGAAGCCCGAGCGCGACACCTCCAGAACCTCGCACAGCCAGCTGACCGGTTAGATATGCCGGTGCTTCGCGATGCAGGCGAACCTCATGTCGCTTCCCTCGCGAAGTATGCAGCGGCCTTTTTAAGATGTCACGCTCCGCCTTGAGCTTGGCGACCTCCTTCTTCAAGACTGCGATCTCGGCCAGATCAGCACGCTGCTGGCCATTGTCGGGGAACGCTATGACGGGTGCCGGCGATGCCTCCTGCATCCAACGTCGCAGCACGCTCTCGGCCAGATCCAGATCCCGGGCTGCTTGGGCCACCGCAACGCCCCGTTCTGTCACCAGCTTCACAGCCTCAAACTTGAACTCCTTCGTGAACTTCCCCTTACCATGTCTGATCTCCGTTTCTGTGATCACGATCTTATCTTCGTGTCCACGAAACCGGCAGAAGCTCAATGAGGTCTGAAGCAGGCTCTCATTTTACAACTCAGGTTCGCGCGTAGATGTCTTCATAGCGGACGATGTCGTCCTCGCCGAGGTAGCTGCCAGTCTGCACCTCGATCAGCACCATCGGCAGCTTGCCGGGGTTTTCCATGCGATGCACGGCGCCAAGCGGAATGTAGACGGACTGGTTCTCGGTGATCAGCTTCACCTCTTCGTCCACGGTCACCTTGGCCGTGCCCTGAACGACGATCCAATGTTCGGACCGGTGATGGTGACTTTGCAAGGACAGCGCTGCTCCGGGGTTCACGTGGATACGCTTCACCTGAAAGCGGTCTGACAACGCCAGCGTTTCGTACCAGCCCCATGGGCGGCGATCGACCGGAAATTCCAGCGCCTGCTTGGCCTCGCGGCCCTTGAGCACCTTCACCGCCTGTTTGACGTTTTGCGAAGACGACATGTCCGCCACCATGACCGCGTCACGCATGGCCACAGCCACGATGTTTTTCAATCCGATGCCCACCAGCTCCTGATCAGGGGCTTCGGCGCGCAGCAGGCTGTCGTGACAGTCCAGCGCTGTGGCTGCACCGGTGATCGCATTGCCGTTGCCGTCTTTCTCGGATTCCAGCCAGACGGATTCCCATCCCCCCAGGTCCGTCCAATGGCCATCATAGCGCACCGCGGAGAGGTTCCCGGCCTTTTCCATCACGGCAAAGTCGATGGATTCATCCTCGACCCCGGCCCAGAGCGGCGGGTCGATGCGGGTGAAGGAGAGATCTCCCTTGGCGGCCTCCATCGCTTTGTGGACCTGGTCCAGCATGTCCGGCGCGTGGGTCTTGAAAGCCTCCAGAAGAACGCGGGCCTTTGTCAGAAAGACACCTGCGTTCCACAGGTAGCGGCCATCGGCAAAGAGTTCTTCGGCGCGGGCCTGGTCGGGCTTTTCGATGAAGCGTTCCAGCCGGTAGATACCGTCGTCGCAGTCGCCGGTTTCCAGCCAGCCATAACCGGTTTCTGCGCGGGAAGGGGCGATACCAAAGGTTACGATCTGTCCCCGTGAGGCGGCTGCGTTGCCCATCATCACGGTTTCCCGGAACAGTTCAGGCTGGGGAATCGCGTGATCGGACGGCACCAGCAGGATTGTGGCCTCGGGGTCCTGTGCGATGGCAAAGAGCGCGGCCGCACAGGCGGCAGGCGCCGTGTTGCGCCCTTCGGGTTCGATCAGGATGCCGGCAGGTGTCACACCGATCTCGTCGAGCTGTTCGGTCACGATAAAGCGGAAAGGATCGCCGGTGATGACCAAGGGGGCGGCGAACCCTTCCCCGCAGAAACGCTTTGCCGAGGCCTGGAACAGGCTGTCATCGCCGATCACATCGGTGAATTGCTTCGGATAGGATTTGCGCGAAAGTGGCCAGAGCCTTGTGCCGGACCCCCCGCAAAGCAGGACGGGAAAGATCATTTTGGGATATCCTTTGATGTTTTGAATACAGGCTTAATCTTTTGGGGAGCGGTTTCTATCGCCATGAGACGACCTTTGGACGGTCGTTGACACACGTCTCGGAAGAAACACCAAGAGCCGTCCAAAACCAGGCGGATGCCCGTTTTCGGTATGGCGCCGACACGCAGGGGCGGCCTCGGCCACAAGTGGGCACTATGGCGGAGAGATCATGCGTCACAGCGGTGTGTCCTGCACGGCGTTCAGAAGAACGTAGTCTGCGGCAAAGGTGGTTTCGACCGCATGGCGCATGGCGTCGTCATAAAAAGAAGCCTTCGACAGCTTTGGCCCGGCGGCGATCCTGGCGGGGGTCAGATCCTGCGCATTTGCCACATCTTCGCCCCGGCCGGACCCGGTCACATTGCGGGGCTGCCTGCCAAGCTTCATGCCGGCACGCTCTTCGAGAACTTCCATCAGCTGGCCTATTTGGTCGATACGGAACAGCGCATCATACCGAAGGCCTTCGAGATACAGGGCTTGTGGTCGCCAGTGCGGGTCCAGGGTCGCGGCTTCTGCATGGGTGACATAATCAATGAACGCGCGAAAGGTGATGCCCTCGTCGAAGTCGACTTTCTTGCGATTGGCTGCGAGTTGAACGGGGGCGACAACGGATTTCGTATGGTGAATGTTGGCGGGCTGAAGCCGGCCCATGACAAATTTTTCGATATAGGCCGAAAGCAGCCGCTCCATCGGGTCGCGTAGCACTGCAAACCTGAAATAGTCGGGACCCTGGCGCATCTGGTTCACTTCGGGAGGCTCGTAGTCACTGAACTGCAGCCCTGTGCGAACGTGATCCGTCAGGAAATGGATGTCCTTCAATATATGCGCGATATGTGGAGGACGCGCCGTGCGCGCCACTTCGGATTTCAGGAAAGTGCAGGCGTTCTTGCCGATCGGGCAATAGACAAGTTTCGCAGGCTGGCTCACCATGATCTGGCGCAGTGGCCAGGGGTATGGCTTCTTTATGGAGCGCGGACTGTCGCGGAATTCCCTGGATTTTTCCAAGGTGCGATGCAGGGCCTGCACCCCGCCCGATCCTAGTTGTGGTGGCGTGTTAGGATTGGGGGCACGTCCCAGAAACAACCGGAACGCAGTCACCACCTCTGGAGGCGTGGTCGACATGGGCAAGGGCGTTGTGGACATGGATAGGCCGCTTTCAAAAACTTGGGTCGTGCTGATGACCGCCCGTCGCAGCGGCCTTGCCAGAGCATTTTCGAGTCAGGGAACCCCCCTTGGCGCATGCCGCGTCAGGCTCCGGCTGGAACGCAGGTCTTTTCCGACCAGGGCCCCCTGCCTCTTATGCGTGGCACCTGCAGATGTCATGTTGCGCTCATCTTTCTGTCTTGCCGTGCAGCACATGCATAGAGCTTGTTGTCCCAGAGTGTGAAGGCATCAAGGAGCTTTGCCTGAGTGTCGCTCAGACGGTCACGTTCCTTGGCAAAGGCTTCGCCGGGGGCGACGGTTTCCCCAGCCGGCGCTGCGTTGGCGCGGACATCTTTGAGTTTATCAAGCACGCCGCGATCCACCAGCCGCTGCAAGAACGGATCGAAGTTCTCGACCAGGCCATACATCATGTCGGGAGCAAACAGATGTTCGCATGCTCTCAGGTAAACGCGCGTGTCGACGGGCGTGGTGTCCATAGGCCCAGCCAGACGCCGCACCTGGCCGTTGTCCACTTCGCGCCGCAAGACGGTCTCTGTGCTCGCCAGTTCGAGAAAGGCTCCGAAATCCGGCGCTTCGGTGTTCACGGCATCGTAGTAGCGGTGGTCCGGGGTGCGTTGAATGTAGCGGTAAAAGCTGAACAACCGGGGGCCGGGACTGCGCAGGACGGCCAGATACAAGACCGGTCGGGTCAGCAGCCGGCCCAGCCCATGGGTCGTATGCCCAACCACCACCCCTATGCGGCCGCGATCCTGGCGAGACATGGCTGAAATCTGCTTTTCCGGACGGCCTTCGTTGGCATTGATCCGTGCACTTTGAGGGTAGAGCGTCATGAGATGGGTGTTCAGGCTGCTTCCGGCGCTCTTGGGAATGTGCAGGTGGACCACGGTAACCTTGGCGCGATCAATGGGCCAGGGCGGGACCGCCCCGGGCTCCCGTCCGGCAATGCGACGGAGTATCCGGGGCAGACCTGACAAAAGGGGGGACGGACCCTTTGTCTTTGACGTCAGCGCCATACGGTCGAAAAATTCGTCAGAGTCGAAAAGCATCTCCCGCAGTTGCGGCAGAGTGATCTGACGCGCTTCCATTGCGTCCAGCCGCTTGGCGGGGGGAGGGCGATCGAGCACCAGCTGAAAAGCCAGAGTGATCTTATCCCGGCTGAGAGGGCGCGCATCGGGGCGCGCGTCTGTGGGGAGGGCCCGGTTCGAAGCCTCAGCTCCTCTTTGTGGCCCTAAGCGGGTCAAGAGGCACACCGGCGCTGGTCTATGTCCGCCAGAATCTGGTGAATCCGGGTCGCATAACGCTGGCCGATGGCCGCCTCGGAAAACTCCGTCTGCACCTTGTGACGCGCGGCAACGGCGCGTTTGGCGCATTCGGCGGGATCGTCCTTCATGGCGCGCATCTGGCGGGCGGCGTGGTCCGCGTCCGGTTCCGCCCATTTCTGGCCGGGCCGCACAAAGATGTAATCCTGCGGTCCCAGCTCCTTGAGCTCATAGTCCACCAGCCAGCAGGTCTCCGGCGTGCAGAAATCCATATTGCCGGAATAGGCGGTGGCCAGCACCGGCACGCCAAGGTTCATCGCCTCGATCATGCCAAAGCCCCAGCCTTCGGATTTATGCAGCGAGATATAGGCGTCGGCGCCTTTCTTGAGCTTCAGCAGGTCAGTGTATTGCAGGGTCTCGTCGATCAGCACGATACGGCTGTCGGCGGCCAGCGCCTCGTCCACCTGTTCCCAGATCGCGATCTGCGTCGGATCGGCCACGCGCGTGCGGTTCTGGGTCTTGATCACCAGCCGCACGTCGTCGTCACCGCCCTGCGGAAAGGCCTTGGCAAAGGCTTTGAGCACGCCCAGAGGATTCTTGCGCTGCACGAAGGAAAAGCTGTCGAAGGTCACCATGAAGGTGAAGACGTCGCGCCCGATGTTTGCCGTCTTTTGCAGGAAGGCGCGGGCCTCGCCTGCGGGAATGTCCGGCAGCGCCTCAAAGCTCATGCCGACATTGGTGACGGGCACGTCCACATGCGGCTGGAAAATCGACACGCCAAACTCGGTGGAGACCCAGATCTCGTCGAGCATGTCCATGCCGAGGTAGTGACAGGCGCCGGGGCTGTCGAGCTCCCAGTAGAAATAGCCGATGTTGTAGGCCCCGGTAAAAACGTCCGGCTGGTAGGCGGCGGCCAGCGGGATGGCCTCGGCGTTCAGGTGGAAGAGGTTCACCTTGGCGCGGGTGTAGTCCGACACCACGGCGGCACGGCTGAACCCCTCCGGCGCGGGGTTGTCGAGACCGAAATCGACCGTGTTGATCGCCACCCCGGCGCTTACCAGCGCGCTGGCCGACAGGCGGGTCGCCTGCCCAAGCCCACTGGCCTTGGCAAAGGGACCGATCACCTGCACATCGACCGTGTCCGCCTTCGGCAGCGGCGGCAGCGTGGCACATTCGGCGCGGTGACCCTCGGAGGTGAAGGTCAAAAAGCGCATGGTGTCGAGGTCAAAGCCCTGCTGGCGCAAGGCGCGGGCATATCCGGAGCGGTCAAGATTGCTGGCAGGCAGGCCCATCTGGGTACAGAACTGGGCCAAAGGCGAGGGACCGTGGCCATTGGGGGTCAGGGCTGCCTCCAGCGCGGGGCGGGGAATATAGCGCAGGAAGTCCGGGCGCGGCACCGCCAGCAGCAAAAGCGCGCAGGTCAGATCGCGGCGCGCGTCCTCCTGTGTCAGGTTCAGGTCGGCGATTTCCGGTGTTTCCGCATATTGCCGCAGCATGAACTCGGATGGGGCGTAGGTCATGCCCTGCCGCTCCGGTGGCACGCTGCGCAGCAGGTCAATGTAGCTGGCGGGCACGAGGCAGTCCTCGCAATGAATCGCTTCTGCCTGATTGACTGACCACCAATAGACGGCCCAGACGTACCAGTCCTGGGCGTTGAAATTCATGGAATTGCGGATCGGCTGAACGTCAGGAAGAAAAAACCACGCCGCCCGGCTGAGGCTGTTGCGTTGCCCGCCGATCACCACGGGTTCGTTCAGCCAGTCGATGACCGGCCTGGTCAAGGGCACCCGCAGCCCGCCGCGCATGGCGGCATAGGCGCTGAGGTATCGCTTGTAAAAGTGTGCGATGTCGTCCGGGTGTCCGGCCGTGTCGAACTGTTCGTCCAGCCGGTCGCGGTAGCGGATGTATTCGGCATAGCCAAACATCAGCTCGGGGAGCTGGACCTCGGGATCAAGGTAGTCGGTGCGCGAAAACAGTCTCTGTTGCGCCGCAGATGTGCCGGGCGCCCTGGGCGGCGGTGCAAGATCCCCGCTGCGTGACAACAAAGCGGCAAGCACCTGCGCCCCGCCATATAGCCTGCGCTGCAGGGGCGACAGCCAGCCGGGCATGGGCTTGCCGTCTGCATCGCCAGAGGTTCGGGTGTCGCTCAGGTGATGTTTGCCAAGAAGCTGTGTGCTGGCGCCGCTCAGGACACGGATCTCGACCTGCCCGCCGTTTAGTGTCGCCAGACGGACCAGATCCGCGGTGAGCGGGATCGAGAAGCCATGACAGCCATCGCCTATGCCCGCCCGTTCCAGATCGCCGCGATAGATGTTGGCCGAGGCTTCGTGGATGCGCGCGCCCTGAACATACAGTCCCACGCGCATGTACTGATCGGGCGTGCGCAAGGACTGGACCCAGCCCTGCAGCATATCACCCATGATTCCATCCACGTTGCCGCGGAAGCCACCCAGACGGGCATGCAGTCTGTGGAGACTCTTACTTAAGTGCATCGAAATCTGACTTTGCCATCATTTCAGCCAATTGACGGATGTCCACCTTTGGCGCCCAGCCAAGTGTTTCCCTTGCCTTGGAGGCATCGCCCAGCAACAGGTCGACTTCGGCGGGCCGGTAGAACTTCGGGTTGACCTTCATGAGCAGTTTTCCGGTCTTCTTGTCGGTCGCCGTCTCGTTTTCGGCCTCCCCGGACCATTCCAGATCCATGCCCAGAGCTTCGCCCGCAAAGGTAAAGAAGTCACGGATCGTCGTGGTCGTGCCGGTGGCCAGCACGTAATCGTCGGCCTCGTCCTGCTGCAACATGCGCCACATGCCCTCGACGTAATCCCCTGCAAAGCCCCAGTCGCGCTGCGCGTCCATATTGCCCAATTCCACCGCGTCGGTGCCGCCATGCGCCAGGGCGGCCAGCCCCAGCGTGATCTTGCGGGTGACGAATTCCTTCCCGCGCAGCGGGCTTTCGTGATTGAACAGGATGCCGCTGGAGGCATGCAGGCCAAAGCTTTCGCGGTAATTCATGGTGATATAGTGACCGTATACCTTCGCCACACCGTAGGGAGAGCGCGGGTAAAGGCGGGTCGTCTCGGACTGGGGCACCTCTTGTACCAGGCCGAACATCTCAGAGGTGGAGGCCTGGTAGAACCTGGTCTCGGGCGAGAGGGTGCGCAGCGTGTCGAGAATGCGCACCACCGCCATGCCATCCACGTCTGCGGTATACACGGGCAGTTCCCAGGACGCGCCGACAAAGCTCTGTGCGGCGAGGTTATAGAACTCGTCCGGCTTCACGCGGTCGATGGTGCGGAAGATGTTGTTCGTCTCCCCCAGGTCGAACTCATGCAAGACCACATCCTTGGTGACGCCCAGAAGGTCGAGCCGCGTGGTCTCGGGCTGAGAGATCCGGCGCACGCCACCGTGGACCTCGTAGCCCTTTTCCAAAAGCAGCTTCGCCAGATACGCGCCGTCCTGCCCGGTTACGCCAGTGATAAATGCCGTCTTCATTTGGGTTCCCCTAGCCATTTCCATCATCTCTGGGGCAATCGCGGTTAATCCGCCGTTAATTTCGACGAGTTTATACATTTACCAATAGAGAAAAGAGCGCGCCCCGGATCCGCACCCAAGGCGAGAATTCGGTTCTGCATATGGCGGTCAGGATGTGGCGCTTGAACGAACTTTGAGTTGTGTCTCGCCGGAATGCACAATCCAGAAGTGCATTCTTGCGTGTTTACGCTCGTTAAAGATCAAGGCGCTGGACGCATTTCATGGAGCCCGCATGACCCAAAACACGACACCTGCCCAGACCATTGTGCTCGCGACGCAGCGGCTTCTGGGCCGACGCCCGGCCTTTTCCCATGCGCTCAGCCCGGAGCCGGTTTCCTTGCTGAGCGCCCCGAACGGCTACGCCGAGACCTATGGCGATGTGCCGCGCGCCCGTGCTCTGTCGGTGATTGCCGATCCGGATCTGCATTACACGCTGTACGGTCGGCAGCAGGGGCGCGATGTGTTGCCCCGCATCGTGGCCGGTGTCTCCCGCGTGGTGGTGATCTCGCCCAGCCATCTGAAACAATGCGGCATCGGCGAATACGGGCGGTATCTCAGCGATGAGATGGCCAAGCAGGTGGAGGAGCTGCACGTCGTGCGCACCTCATCCGCGGCGCTGGCGCTGGGGCCGGAGTTCCTGAAAGGCGCGCTGGTGCTCGTGAACCATGGGCCGGGGCTTTATGACGGGTTGAACCCGCGCCTGAGCCAGGGGGAATCCACCACGCGGCTGTTGCAGAACCTCGACCGCATGAAGCGGGAGATGGAGGCGTTGCCGCTGATCATCCACCATTCACTGCTGGACACGGAACACGAGTTGCTGTTCTCGCGCCAGCAGCAGATCATGAACTCCGACATTCCCTCGATCGCCTTCATCTCCTCGGCGGGGCGGCATTTCTTTTTGCCGACGCTGGAACTGGGCGTCTCCCCGGTGCCTGTGCCGGACCACGACTACGCCGACAACCGGGATGAACGCCCCGAAGCCGTGGGATTTTTTGGCTTCTTCCAATACGGTGGCAAGGATTTCGACAGCCTGTTCCATCTCGTGCGCGAGATACGGGGTCGCCTTGTCGGCTCGGTTGCCACCAGCAACACGGATGAGCTGAAACGCTTCGAAGAGACGCTGGAAAACCTGCACCTGCCGCATGATCTGGGCTCTGGCTGGGTGACGGATATGGAACTGCTGGAGCGGCTCAAGGAGGCGGATTATTTCTACCTGCCGCAAAACGATTACGATCACTGGAACAACTCGGCCACGGCGCGTTTCGTCACCAACCTCGACCGACCGTTGTTTCTGCCACCGCATCATCCTTTCCTCGATATGGAGGACGGATCCATCTTTGCCGCCACCGAGGATCTGCCCCGCATCGTCGCCCATTTCCGCGAACCGGGCCATTACGCGCAAGCGGTGGAGCGGGTGCGCGCCTTTCGCGAACGGGCGCAGATGGCCAATACCGCGACAGCGATCCGCACCGCGCTGGTGGACCGCCAGTCAGAGGTCGGGCAGACGCTTCTGGAAACGCCTTCGGTCTGTTCTCTGGAACGCTTTATGGAGCTTTCCGAGGCAGAACAGAGCCTGTTTATGCATCAATTGGGGGCCGATCCGGAGTTCCCCGAAAGCTATCCTGCCCTGTGGCGCGCGCCGGAGGCACGGCAATACTGGCGCAAGCATTACGAGCTGGGCGACCTGGTGCACAGTACGCTGCTCGAAAGCCTGCATGCGATCTATATGGCCTGCGCCAAGCGCGACATCGGCCTGGAAGAACTGATGGGACTTTTGGCTGAAGGTGCTCAAAACGGCACCGAGGGACGTCCGCATTGGCCGCTGGGCAAGACGCTGAGCGCGGCCTTCGCCCAGGCGCTCGAGGACAAAGGCGGGCCCTTCCACGATCCGGAGATCGTGTTGCTGGACCACGGCCATGCGGTGGCGGCCGAGAGCGTGATGACACCTGCGCGGATCGAGCAGTTCCAGTCGGAAAAATCCGCACGCCGCGCCCAGATCACCACGCAACTGCGTGCCCGGTTGCAAAAGGTGCAGCCGCCGATCACCAACCTCGCACAGCTGCTGTTGCTGCCCGCCGAGACCCTGCGCCAGCGCGACGCCCCGCTGGATCTTTCGGCGCTGGACCTCGACCACATCCACGCGCCGCGCCGTCCGGCACAGCGCATGAACCGTCTGGTGGCCGCCGCCAATGCCGCCGGGCTGCGTCTGGGCGATCACCTGGTGTTCGATCAATTGATCCCGCCCGCCGTCGACCCGCGCGTCGCGTCCTATGTGCTGGAGGATTTTATCTACTTTGACGGCGACTACTTCCTGCTGAACGCCATCCGCTGCATCGACAAGCGCGATCCTTTTGCCTTCGAAGTGGTGGTGCTGAGCCGTGTGCTGGGCACGCTGGGCAAGCTCGACGTGCTGCGCCACCTGTTGCACCGGGCCGAAGGGCGGGTCGAGATCACCAACCTCGCGGCACGCGTGACCTCTGGCCGCGACATCGAGACGGAAGCCCAGGAGGTGCAGCGCTTTCTCGATGCGGCGCGGGATCCGTTGTTCGGGCTGGTCTCGCCCCGAAATGCCTACGAGATCGCCAAGCGCCACAACACGCGCTGGTGGCTGCGCACCAAGACCGGCAGCGATGCGCTCTGGACCGGGTCGCAGGGTAACGTGGGGCTTCTGACATTGATTTATGCCTACCTGTGCGAAACCCCGAGCGACCGGGCCAATCCCGCCGGACGACGTGACGATCCGATTTGGCAGATCGACAGGAAAGGGTGTCTGCATCCGGAGCCAGAGACCAAGGGTGTTCCTCTGCGCCTTAGCCTGAACACGTCGATGAGGATCAACCCTGAAATGGCCGAGACCTTCACCGCGGCGACCATCGGCTTTCACGCGCCGGAAGCAGCCGGGGCCTGGACAAACGGCCCGGAAGGTACCCTGTTGCTGCGCTCTGAAAAGGCGATACCCGCAGGCACGGTGCTGAGCGCGGAGCTGGGGTTTTATGGCGGTGAAGCGATGGAGGGGCCGCGCCACCTGTCGGTGATGCTGCGCCGCGCGGGGCAGCCGGTGATGCCGCTGCTGGACGGCGATGTGCCCGCGGCGTTTGGGCTGCTGGACGTGATCATCGACCGCGATCAGCTGACTGCCTTTGACATGGTCCTGCCAGACATTCCGGCAGAGACCGATTGCCTGCTGCATCTGTCGCTGGACCGCGTTTCCAGCCCGGCACAACTGGGCTTGTCGGATGATCCGCGCCAGCTTGGCGTGCTGCTGCGGGGACTGGGACTTGTCGCGCCGGACAGCGAAACGTCACCGCAGAACCCATCGCATTCCAAGGTGGAAAAAGAGCCGGAAAAGGCGGAATAGAGACGCATGGAGGCCAAGAAATTCTTGATCGTGGTGGGGCTGCCGAAATCCGGCACCACCTTTTTGTTTTCGCAGGCCTCCAAGCGGCCGGACCGTTTTGCCATGCCCTGGGGCAACAAGGAGGTGGATTACTTCCGCCGGGGATGTGACCTCGATGCCTATCTCGGGCTGTTCGACGGCGCGCGTGAGGGCGGTGCCGATGCGGTGCGCGCCGACGACCGGGTGCGGTTTGACGCCTCACCGCTCTATATCGACGATTTCGACACCAGCCTTGCCAACATGGCGCAGGCATTGGAGGGCCACGAGGTGCGCATCGTCGTCTGCCTGCGTGACCCGATGGAGCGCGCCTATTCCCACTACCTGCACGACGTGGCGCAGCATCAGAAAATCCACGGTCATGCGGATTACAGCTTTTGGTCGCCGGCGGTCATGGCGAAATACCTCTTTCCGCTGGAGCCGCGCCTGCACAAGCTGTGCGCGCACTTCGGATCCGAGAACGTCTTTGGCTTTGCCTTTGGCGAGGACATGTCACGGGTCGAAACCATGCTGCGCGACTTTGCCGGTTTGGGAGACGACTGGTCGCTGGATCTGTCAGACAATCCGGCCCCGGGCTTTACCTCGCCGCAGTGTTTCTACAACGGGGACCGCGACATGGAGGTGCCACTACAGGAAAAGGTCTACCGGTTGCGCGCCGGGCATCTTCTGGTGGTGAACCGGCAATTTTCCGTGCTGCGCAAGGAGATCAACCGCCCGCTGGCAGAGCAGATCATGATGCGGCAGGCCGCGCTGACACGTCAGTTCGACACCGGCATGTTGCAGAAGGTCACGCGGGCGCGGATCTATGACGACACGTGCCGTGCCGCCGCGCTGGCGGGGATCGAACTGCGGCTCTCATCCGCCCCGAAGGTGCTGTTGTCCAAGGTCTCCACGGATTTGCCTCCGCATATCCTCAAGCAACTGGAACCGCTGTGCAGCTTTGATGAGGCGGTGGCCCAGATGTTCGAGGCAGGCACACAGCGCACCATGAACACGCTTGTGCAAATGCCCCATGCGGGGCCGTCGCTGGCACGGGACATGGCGCGGCTGGGCCTGTCGCACCTGCGCGACCCGATCGAGCCGGCGCCTTTCCGCGACATCCAGCGTCAGATCATTCACGATTACGGTCCGATCCCGCTGTATATCGAGGCGCTCATGTCAGGCGAAGTGGCACGAGGCAATTACGATGCGGCGCTGGAACTGTTTGACGGTTTTGGTGGACCTCGGGCGTTGCTCTGGCCGATGGATCTCGCGCACTTCCTGAAGGCGCGGTCCATCGCGCTGCCCGAAGATGTGGCACAGACATTCCGCGACGCCGGCATTCGCGTGGACCTGCCCGAGAGTACGTGAGCCACCAACGTAGCCTCTCGGTTTCGTCTCGCGCCAACGCCTTGTTCAGGTCTCTTTCCGCTCTAAAGAGGGCCGGGTTGTTCCGGTCCGCTGCTCAGTCTCGACGGTGCGTGTTTTGGACGCCTTTGATGCCAGGGGCGCCTGTTTTCGTTGCGCGCAAGGCGGAGCCAGCGTGATATGACCTGTTTCGTGCATCTGGGGCCGACGGAATGGTCATCGCGCGCTCGCTCAGCCGCGATAATGCATGCGGATGACGGTGTCGGCACAAAAAGGCCTGATACCCTTCGGCTGGCAAGACGTGCATGCCGGTGTCTGGCGGGACAAAGGACCGTTGCCAGGGCGGCGTACCCGGACAAGAGGAGGAGGCTTCAAGCCCGCAGAGCAGAGCGGCTATTCGGCAAGCCTCAGGAGGTAGCGGCCGTATTGCGTCTTTGAAAACAGGCTGCCCCGGCTGCGCAGTTGGTCCCGGTCGATCCACCCCTGCTCAAAGGCAATTTCCTCTGGGCATCCGACCTGCTGCCCCTGACGTTCTGACAATGTCCGCACGAAATTTCCGGCATCCAGCAACGACGCATGAGTGCCTGTGTCCAGCCAGGCATAGCCACGCCCCATCTGTCCGACGTTCAGCATGCCGTCCCTCAGGTAGCTTTCGAGCAACGTGACGATTTCCAGCTCTCCACGCTCCGAGGGGGTGACATTGCGGGCGCGTTCCGGGGCTGTGCCGTCGAGGAAATACAACCCCGTCACCGCATAGGGGGAGGGCGGCGTTTGGGGCTTTTCGATGATCTGCCGGACTGTGCCGTCAGGGGCGAAATCCACGACGCCGTAGCGTTCGGGATCGGCCACCCGGTAGCCAAAGACAGTTCCCCCTAAAACCTGTGCATCGGCGCGGCGCAGTTCATCCGGCAGCCCATGGCCAAAGAAGATATTGTCGCCCAGCACCATCGCGCTCGGCGCACCGTCCAGGAAATCTTCGGCCAGCAGGTAAGCCTGCGCCAACCCATCTGGGGAAGGTTGCTCGATATAGGTCAGGTTCAGCCCCCATTGGGTGCCGTCACCAAGTGTCCGCTGGAACTGCGCCTGGTCTTGCGGTGTGGTGATGATCGCGATTTCGCGGATGCCGGACAGCATCAGAACCGACAGGGGGTAGTAGATCATCGGCTTGTCATAGACCGGCAAGAGCTGTTTCGAGACGCCCATGGTGATCGGATACAGCCGCGTTCCAGACCCCCCGGCCAGGATGATCCCCTTGCGTTTCACCTGCTCTGTCATGCACCCGATTCCCTCAGCACCCTGGACAGGCTGTCCTGCCACGCAGGTTGGTTAACGCTGAAATCCGTCGCGAGTTTGGCGCAATCCAGGCGAGAATTGAGCGGCCGCTGTGCAGGTGTGGGATATGCCGTGGTCGGGATGTCCTCCACCACGGTGGTCTTGCCTGCCTGGCAAAAGATTTCGCGCGCGAAACCTGCCCAGCTGACGGCAGGTTGTCCCGCGTAGTGATAGGTGCCTCCGGGCTGACCCTCCTGCATGGCGCGGGCGCAGGTCAGAAGCGTGGCGGCAATATCGGCAGCGGGGGTCGGCCCCCCCACCTGGTCGCCCACGATGCTCAGGTGATCGCGGGTCTCGGACAGGCGCAGCATCGTCTTCACAAAGTTCGTCCCATGCGCCGAGAAAACCCAGGAGGTACGCAGGATCAGCGCCTGTGCACCACTGTCACGCACCGCCTGCTCCCCCTCCAGTTTGGTCTGACCGTAGGCGTTTTTTGGTGCAACAGGGTCTGTTTCGGTCCAGGGCGCTGTGCCGCTCCCGTCAAAGACGTAATCCGTGGAAATATGCAGGAACGGGAGGCCACGCGTGGCACAGGCCCGTGCCATTTCACCCGGTGCCTGTGCATTCAGACGCAGCGCGGCCTCCGTTTCCGTCTCGGCGCGGTCCACCGCTGTATAGGCGCTGGCGTTGATGACGACCGAGGGCGCATGTTCGGCAATGGCCTGTGCGGCAGCACCCGGTTGCATCAGGTCACAGTCCTCGCGCCCCAGCGCCGTGACATCCGCTTGCCGCGCCAGTTCCCGGGACACCTGGCCGGACTTTCCAAAGACAAGGATCATTGTCCCTCCACTCTGCCTCGCATTGTTTGCCGACCTCACATGCCGCTTCAGACGGCGTCGTGACAAGGATACGACACCGTCAGTTCACCCGGTCCCGAGCCGTTTGCCCACACCTTCGCGGTCCAGCAGGGCTTGCCACCAGGGACGGTTGTCGAGGTACCAGCGCACGGTCTTTTCCAGCCCTTCCTCCACCGTCACCGAAGGGCGCCAGCCCAGTTCCTCGCGGATGCGGGTCGGGTCGATGGCGTAGCGTGCGTCGTGACCGGGGCGGTCGCTGACGAAGGTGATGAGATCGGCGTAGCTGTCGCTCCGTGGTGCGAGCCGGTCGAGGATGGCACAGATCGTCTGCACCAGTTCGAGGTTTGACCGTTCGTTCTCGCCGCCGATGTTGTAGGAGCGCCCCAAGGCTCCTTTGGACAGGACCAGCAGCAAGGCCTCGGCGTGATCCTCCACATACAGCCAGTCGCGGACGTTCGACCCGTTGCCGTAGATCGGGATTGGTCGCCCATGCAGAGCATTCAGGATCACCACGGGGATGAGCTTTTCCGGGAAATGATACGGGCCGTAATTGTTGGAACAATTCGTCAGCACCACCGGCAGGCCATAGGTTTCGGCCCAGGCGTGCACAAGATGGTCCGACGAGGCTTTCGAGGCGGAATAGGGACTGCGTGGGTCGTAGGGCGTGCCCTCGGTGAACTGGCCCGTGGGACCAAGCGAGCCGAACACCTCGTCGGTGGAGATATGGTGAAACCGAAAGCTTTCGGGCTTGTCTGCCTCGGTCCAGTATTTGCGCGCGGCTTCCAGCATGTTGAAAGTGCCGGTGATGTTGGTCTCGATAAAATCGCCGGGCCCGTCGATGGAGCGGTCCACGTGGCTTTCAGCCGCCAGATGCATCACGGCGTCCGGGCGATGCGCTGCAAAGATCCGGTCCAGCGCGGCGCGGTCGCGAATATCGGCCCGCTCAAACACATAATCAGGATTATTGGCGACAGAAGCCACGTTGTCGAGGCAGGCTGCGTAGGTCAACGCATCGAGGTTTACCACCGCGTGCCCCTGCGCGATTGCACGTCGCACCACGGCGGAGCCGATGAACCCGGCACCGCCGGTGACAAGGAGTTTCATGCGGCCTCCCACACAAAGGGTGTGTCGATCTTTGACAGCTGCGGTGCACTGGCGTCCTTGTCTGACAGCACGGGAGCACCGGTCAGACCCCAGTCGATGCCCAGATCAGGATCGTCCCAGGCCACCGCCCCGTCACACTCAGGAGCGTAATAGTCACTACATTTGTAGACGATCTCGGTCTCGGGGGTTCGCGTCACAAAGCCGTGCAGAAACCCCTCCGGGATCAGCAGTTGTCGACCGTTCTCGAAGGTCAGATCGACGCCGATCCACTGGCCGTAGGTGGGCGAGCCGCGACGGATGTCTACGGCCACATCGAACAATGCGCCACGCCCGCAGCGAACGAGCTTGGCCTGCGCATGGGGGGGGCGCTGGTAATGCAGTCCCCGCAAGGTGCCTGGCGTCATGGAGAGAGAATGATTATCTTGCACGAAATCATAATCATAGCCGGCCTTGGCCATGCGGTCCCTGTTCCAGCTTTCGCTGAAAAACCCGCGTGCGTCACCGAAACGCGCAGGTGTCAGGATCACCACTCCGGGCAATGCCGTCTGTTCGATATTCACCGTCTGTCACCTCTTGCCCAAACGCTCTTGATCGAAGGCCTAACAGCGTCTGTGAGCAGGACAAAGCGGGAAACCCGACCGGAGCCTACTCGGTTACGAAGCGTGTCCCTCAGGTCAATCCCGTTGTTTGGCCCGATCCTGAAAACCTTAAGAAAGCGGCCCGGAGTTGCCGCAATTTATCCACGCCATGTCCCGACCACCCGTGCCTTTTGTGACAAGCACAGGAGGCCACCATGGCGCATTACGATGTCTCGCTCGTGAATATGCAGGGCACGGGACACACCGTTCAGGATGATCATTTTGCGGTCAACGCATTGCAGGCCGTCAACATTGACGCACGTGGCGGCATTGGTCCGACCGATGGTTTCGTCTCTGCCATCGAGACGCTGGGCATTGATCATGTACGTTATCCCGGCGGCGGTACGGAAAACGTCATCGACATCACCAAGCTGCAGAATGGGGAAATCCGCGAGGAAGTGACGCGCTTTTTCGACTGGGCACGCACCGGCGGCGCAGATGGCGGCCCGGTGAAGGTCACGATGGTCCTGCCGACCAAGACGGATCTGCCTGCCGAACAGATTCAGGCGTTTCTTGAGCTGGCGCTGGCGGAATACGGCGACCTGATCGAAGGCTTGGAGATCGGCAACGAATATTCCATCGGGCGCTATCGGGCGAACTATGATCGCAGCACGCACCCGGAGGAAAATCCCAACGGCGACTTTGTCTCCAGCATGAACGAGGAAGAGTATGGCATCGCCGCCAACCGGGTGATCAACGCCAGTGTCAGCGCGATCGAGGCCCTGGCCGCGCGGGGGATCGACGCAGACCCGGCCATCCTGATCCAGATCGGTGAACCACAGGGCGCGGCCAGCAGCTTCAAGCGCACGGGCACCTTCGAGGACGCCAACCGCGCCATTCTGGCGGAACTGGACCGGCGCGCGTTGGACGCCATCGACGGCGGTGTGGCGCATTACTACTACAATCAGGGCCACGAAGAGGGCCCGGTCTTCACCCACGAATGGTACGAACACCGCAGTCTAGATTATCGGATCGAAAATTTCAGTGAACTTCTGGGCCGGGATGTCGGGCTCTACATCACCGAATGGAACGTGCTGGCGAGCAATTATAACCAGCTTGGCGCAGCCAGTTCCGGCGTCTTGCTGGAGATGTTTGAATTCATGGTGCAGGCCGGTGTGCAGGATGCCTTTGTCTGGCCCTTGCAGCACAGAACAGGCTCTAACATTGCCGGAAACCGTCAAGTGGACGAGATCGACCTGACCATCGGCGGCACCGCCTTTCAGATGATGTCCGAAAGCCTGCGGCCCGAGGAAAGCGTCACGGGCCGCGTCACCAGTTTTGAAAGCATTTCCTCTGACAGCACCGGCAGCGATGGCAAGGTGGAGGTCAACGTCTTCTCCAGCGCCTATCAGGATGTGCTGTTTGTCAGCCTGCGCGATCTCGACCGGGCCACCGTTGACCTGGACATCTCGCGCTTCACCAATGGGGCGACCGATATCCGGGTGGAGCAGGTGACCATCGACCAAAGCAGCTCTGACGGGCTGTCTGATATGGCCGATGCCGAGGGGCTCAACCGCATCGGTCGCCGTGTGATCACAGAAGAAGAAGCGGAGCAGCTGGCCACGCTGGCCTTTTTCGACCCGGACGACCAGAGCCACATCCGGGATATGGCGGGCGGTGTCTATCAGACCTACCTGCCCACCTTTGACAGCATCATTCCCCTCGTGAGCAACCCGCGCTCCATCGAGGACTATTACTTTGCCACGGAAACCGATGTGGATGCCCTGATCCTTGAGCAGGAAGGGGATTTTTTCACCGATGGCATGGTGAGCCTTGATCTGCTGCCTTACGATTTCGTGCGTATCGTTATCGACAAGGTCGACGTGCAGAAGGGCGGCAACGGGACGGACGCTCTGAAGGGCGGCACCGGAGCAGACAGGCTGATCGGCTATCACGGCGATGACCGACTTCATGGTGGCGAAGGCAACGACACGCTGAAGGGCGGCCATGGCGACGATCTGATGGTCGGTGGCGACGGCGACGATGTCATCGTGGCAGGCGATGGCGAGGACACCATGTTTGGCGGCGACGGCGCAGATACCTTCGTGCTGACCAGTGGCAATGCGACGGTGAATGGCGGCGAAGGGAAGGATACGGTTCACCTGAAGGACGACGCGTCGCAGGATGTGACCTTTGCCTATCTCGATGGGCAGTTGGCGATCTTTACCGGCGATGAAGTGGTGACCTTGGACAGCGTGGAACGGATCCGCTTCGAGGATCGGACCATCGACACCGAAGATGCGCAGATTACCCTGCTCATCAGCGCGCAAGCCGCTTCCTCTGACGCATCACCGCCGCCCGATCCGGACGACGGTCTGCTGTGACAGGTTAGACCCCAGGCGGCAGGCCGGGGTCCTGGTCACCGGGCACGCGCAGCGGCACGGCGCCGCAAATATCACGCAACGCGCCTTTGAGCCCCTCTTCCAAGGTCGGGTGATAGAACGGCCTGTCCAGCAAATCACTGGCGGTTTGCCCCGCTTCCATCGCCCAGGTCAGCAGGTGCCCCATGTGATCGGCACCGGGGCAAAACAGGTCGGCTCCGATCAGCCGACCGTCCGGCGCAGCAGCATAAAGCCGTGCCAGACCGACGTTCTCGCCATCCACCGTTGCGCGCCCCTGGTTGGTGTAATCCGCCTCGCCGATCTTGGCGCTGTCGTCGGGATCCTGGCCAATCATCACCAGCGGCGGCTCGGTATAGGTGATGGTGAAACTGACCTTGCGTCGAGAGGGCACCACCGCCGGATAGGCCACGGCGTTGCGCCCGGCGATCCCGCCCTCGTCCGAGGCTTCGTGCAGCACGGGCCGGGCCGCGTTGGCATCCCCCACCATGAAGATCGGGGAATCGCCACATTGCAGCGTATCGGCGGCGACATCGGGCATCCCCTTGTCGTCCAGAGCCAAACCTGTGGCGCTCAGATCCAGCCCCGAGACATTGGGCGGGCGGCCCGTGGCCACCAGCACGCGGTCATAGCTTTGATGACGCCCGTCCCAGTCGATGCGCACCCGGCCATCTTCCTCGGACGGTTCAGGCTCGACGCCCAGATGCAATGCCATCTCCTGGCTCATCGCGCCCTTGAGCGCGTCATGCACCTTGTTGCAGCGCACCCCGGCCAGCCGGTCGCCCATATCGAAGAGGCTGACCGCCACACCCAGACGCGCCATGGCCTGCGCCAGTTCCAGCCCGATCACGCCACCACCAATCACCGCCAGGCTTTCGGGCAGGTCATCCAGTTCAAAGATGCTGTCGTTGGTCAGCGCCAAATCCCCCAGCGCAGCATAGGGTTCAGGCACCATGGGCGAGGATCCCGTGGCAATCACCACCGCACCAGCCTGCACGGTCCGCCCATCATCCAATGTGAGACTGTTGCGCCCGGAAAAGCGTGCACGGGCTTTCACCGCAACCCCTTCAGGCAGGTCATCAAAACTGTCGCGGACCCCGCTGGCAAAGCGATCCCGCTCTTGGCGCAGGCGGGCCAAGACTGCGGGGCCGTCCACTGTGACCTCGCCGGTGCGCACACCGAACAGATCGGTGTTGCGCGCGCGATGCGCCGCGCGGGCTGCTGCGATCAGCAGCTTGGAGGGCATGCATCCCACCGTGGCGCAGGTGGTGCCGGCAAAATCCGGATCGATCAGCAGGGTCGAGGCCCCGTGCTTGCGGGCGTTGCGCTCGGCTGCAAGCCCGGCTGTTCCCGCGCCAATCACTGCCACGTCACAGGTGAGATCCGCCATGATATCCTTCCCCCGAGGTTATCGGGTTGCTTGTTTTACCAGACAACGGATCAGGTCCGCAGGAAGTTGCACGCCCGGAGGTTTTTGGCGGCCAATGCGCGTGGCGTTAAGCTTTTGGATAATGTCGTGTGGTTTTTCCCACATATCAGGCCCAACACAAGGCAGTTCGATAGACAGGCTGGGATGCAAAGATTACTCAAGGGGAAATCTTGACCTGAAAAGGAAGACATATGCCGGGTTTTCGTTCAGGCCGGATCATGACGCGCATGTATGCCGGTGTGTCCTTGGCGGTTTTGGCCATGCTGTCCGTGGGGGCTTCAGCGCAGGACTCCGATCCGCGCAATGCAACGAGCCTAAACCTCTACGGGTCGCCGGGCCTGGTGGACATGCCGACGGCAGAAGTCCTGCCAGACGCAACCATCGCGGGCACCTTCGGGCGGCTCGGCGATACGGGGCGGACAACCATTTATTTCCAGATCACCCCGCGCATGTCGGGTAGTTTTCGCTATACATCTCTGCCCTCAAGCCAAGATGGCAGGGATGACTTTTTCGATCGCAGCTTCGATCTACGCTACCAGCTGCTGACCGAAGGCCGGTATCGCCCTAGCGTGGTTCTAGGTTTTTCCGATGTCATCGGCACGGGTGTCTACAGCGGAGAGTACCTTGTCGCGACAAAGACGGTCGCTCGGGGGCTGAAGATCACCGGCGGTCTGGGATGGGGGCGTTTTGGTGGCCGTGACCCCATTGGAAGCTTCGGTACCCGCCCGGATGAAACGCTTGAACTTGGTGGTATCCCGACCTACGATCGTTGGTTCCGAGGCGACATTGCCCCTTTCGGTGGTATCAGCTACGCGCCCAATGAACGGTTGCGGCTGAAGCTGGAGTACTCCTCTGACCTCTACACTCGCGAAGTGGAACGTGGTTGGGCGGAGAAGCCTAGCCGTGCGCTGAACTACGGTCTGGACTACATGTTCAGCGATGGTGACGGGCAATTTTCGCTTTACCATGTGCTTGGCGAAGAAGTGGGTGCACAGCTGACTTTTCTGTTCAACCCCAGAACCTCGGGCATTCCGGGTGGAATGGGGCCTGCTGGTGTGCCCGTGGCGCCGCGGGCGCCGGGTGCTGAAGCAGACTTGGGATGGACATCCAACGCCACCAAGCCAGCTCAGGCCAAAGCGGCACTGTTCAGCCTTCTGAAAACTGAAGGCATGACGCTGGAAGGCATGACGCTGGAAAGTCGACGTGCGGTGGTGAGGATCGCCAATGGCAAGTTTCAGAATGAGGCCCAAGCAATCGGGCGCGTTGCGCGCGCTATGACGCGCAGCCTGCCCGCCTCTGTAGAAACCTTCGAGATCATTCCGGTGGTCGATGGGATGCCGACCTCAGCCATCGTGCTCAGCCGCTCCGATCTGGAGCGGTTGGAACATGAACCGGCAGCGGATCTTTTGCCACGGACACAGGTCCTCGACGCCAAGGGACGAACACCCGCAGTTGATCCCGGCATATACCCCAGGTTCAGCTGGTCTCTGGGGCCGGCGGTGAACTTCTCCCTCTTCGATCCGGACAGCCCGCTACGCGCCAACCTTGACCTGCGAGCCTCCGCCACGTACCGCATCACGCCGAGCTTGGAGCTGGCCGGCTCCGTGACGCAAAAGCTGACTGGCGATCTCGACAAGATCGAGCGTACGGACGAATCCGGTCTGCCGCGTGTGCGCACAGACACAGCGCTCTATGCCGCCGAGGGCGATCAGACGATCGAGTACCTCCAACTGGCGCATTACGGTCGTCCGGCACGTGATCTCTACAGCCGCCTCAGCATCGGCTACCTTGAGAGTATGTACGGCGGCGCCTCTGCCGAACTTCTCTGGAAGCCGGTGGACAGCCGTCTCGCCTTCGGAGCAGAGCTGAACTACATCCAGAAACGGGACTACGATCAGCTCTTCGGTTTCCAAGAGATGACCACCACGGACCCGATCAGTGGCATCACCCGCGAGATTCCCGAGGTGAACGGCCATCTCTCCGCCTATTATGCCTTTGACAATGGCTTTCACGGCCAACTCGACGTGGGGCGCTACTTGGCGGGAGATTACGGGGCGACTGTCTCCATGGATCGCGAATTCGCAAATGGCTGGCGCGTGGGGGCCTACGCGACCGTCACTGACGCCTCGGCGGAGGATTTCGGCGAGGGCTCCTTCGACAAGGGCATCCGCTTCACCATTCCGATCGGCTCCCTGATTGGTATTCCCTCCCGCAAAGAAAACGATCTGACGATCCAGTCGCTGACTCGAGATGGGGGCGCGCGCCTGAATGTACGAGGCCGTCTCTATGAAAAGGTGCGCGATTATCACCAGCCAGACGTGGCCAACACTTGGGGAACTTTCTGGCGATGAGGACACTCATGCGATTCACCCGCCCTGCATTCGTGCTGTGCCTTGCACTGGGGGCAGCCGCCTGTGGCAGCGACCGTGACATCCAGTCTGCGGCGTTCGCCAGCCTGGGACAGCTCTTCACACCAAAGCAGGCACCTGCCCCTGTAACGGATGCACAGATCCTGGAGGCGCTGCAGATTAACGCGAAACCTCTGATCCTCGTGGAGTTCGAAGAGCGTAACAATGCTCAAGGTCTGCTCGCACAGGTGGAGACCAACGGGGCGTATTACACCTTCGGCAACCAATCGCGTAATGTGATCGTGTTGCGCGATGGCATGATAACCGCGACCCGGGGTCTTGGTGGCGATCTGATGTCGGTGGAAGAAGACGCGTTACTGTCCTTGATCCACGGCCGGCGTGCTGGACAAGCAAGCTATGTCCAGCGCTTCCTGCTACCGGAAGCCGTGACACAAGAACTCGACTTCCAGTGTGCGGCCCGGCCCGTCGGCAGCAAGCGCGTGACACGCGGTCTTGTCAATGAGGAAGCCACGACCGTCAAAGTAGATTGCTACGGCAAGGACACCGAAACTGACGCACAGATCGAGTTCACCAACAGCTACGCCGTCTCCTCGTCAGGTGTGATCCTCAGCGCGCGGCAATGGGTCGGCAGCTACCTTGGGCACATCGAAACGCAATACCTGCGACGCTGAGGGCCTTCATCATGGGGGGCGGTTCCAAAGGGACTGCCGACAGATGCTCTCCCTGCTTCGGTGGCGGTGGAATATGGCGCATTGGACAAGTCATCCTGCGGGCGATATGAGCGGGCCAGTCACATGAGGTCCCAAATGTCCCAATCTGCCAACAGCGTTGCCCGAGAAGTGCTGGGTATCGAAGCCGCAGCTCTAACGCGGCTGGCCGAGGAATTGCCTCCGTGCTTCGAGCAAGTGGTCGGAATGCTGCTTCAGGTGCAGGGACGCATCATCGTTTCCGGCATGGGGAAATCCGGCCATGTCGCAGCCAAGATGGCGGCAACCTTCGCGTCGACCGGCTCGCCCGCGCAGACTGTCCACCCCGGAGAAGCCAGCCACGGCGACCTCGGGATGATCACGTCCAACGACGCGGTCATTTTGATTTCCAACTCCGGTGAGACCAAAGAACTGGCCGACATGATCGCTCACTGTGCCCGCTTTGCGGTGCCGTTGGTGGCGATGACCCGCAAAGCTGAGAGCACGCTGGGGCAGGCTGCAAATCACGTACTCCTGATGCCCGACGCGCCTGAGGCCTGCGCCATCGGCATGGCTCCCACCACATCGACGACCATGGCCATGGCACTTGGCGACGCGCTGGCGGTGGCGATGATGAAGCATCGCGGCTTCGACCGCGCCAACTTCGCTGCCTTCCACCCCGGCGGCACACTGGGCGCGCAGCTACTGCGCGTTGCAGCCGTGATGCACAAGGGCGACGAATTGCCTGTGGTGGCGGCAGACACCCCCATGTCCGAGGTGCTGCTGACCATGTCCCAGAAGGGCTTTGGCGTCGCAGCCTTAGTAGAGGACAATCGCCTGACGGGTATCATCACCGACGGCGATTTGCGCCGCAACATGGCCGGCCTGATGGAGCGCACCGCCGGAGAGGTCGCCACCCGCGATCCACTGGCCACCACGCCCGACACTTTGCTGCTGGAAGCCTTGGGTGTGATGAACGCGCAGAAGCGCACAGTGCTTCTGGTCACCGAAGGCGAACGGTTGACCGGCCTGATCCACATCCACGACGCTCTGCGCGCCGGCGTCGCCTGAATTGCGAGACATCCCATGAAAACGGTCATTTTCATACCCGCCCGCTACGCCTCGACACGATATCCGGGGAAGCCGCTGGTTACACTCAAGGGCGCCACGGGTGAGACGAAATCTCTCATCCAGCGGGCTTTGGAAGCAGCCAAACAGGTGAAGGGGGTGGATGCCGTCTACGTCCTGACCGACGACGCCCGCATCCGCGAGGCAGCCCAGGCCTTTGGCGCCGACGTTTTGATGACCTCAGATAAGGCGCGTAATGGCACGGAACGCTGCGCCGAAGGCCTGGCACAACTGCCGGAGGAACCGAAGGTGGTCGTGAATCTGCAGGGTGATGCGCCGCTGACCCCGCCATGGTTCGTCGAAGCTCTGATCGCCGCGATGGAGAACCCGGCGGTGCAGATGTCGACGCCTGTGCTGAAATGCGACCATGAGACCTTGTCGAACTTTGTTTCTGACCGCCAAGCAGGTCGGGTCGGGGGCACGACTGCGGTGCTGCGCCGGGATGGTAACGCGATCTATTTCTCCAAGGAAGTTCTGCCCTACGTCAGCAACCTCGAAACCCCGCCTGAGGTTTGGCACCACGTCGGAGTGTACGCCTATCGTCCTACCGCCTTGGCCAACTATATGTCTTGGGAGGAGGGACCGGTGGAACGGGCCGAAGGCCTCGAACAGCTGCGCTTCCTTGAGAACGGCGTCCCCGTAACTTGCGTCCCGGTCGAAGCGCGCGGTCGCGTGTTCTGGGAGCTCAACAACCCCGTCGATGTCGCCCGCATCGAAGGCGTGCTGAAGAAAGAAGGCATCGCATGAAAATTGTCTCTGTTCCCGCCCCGAACGGCGCCGTCGAAATCGCGCAGAACCGCCCCTTCGCGCTGATCGCTGGGCCATGCCAGCTCGAATCCCTCGACCATGCGCGCATGCTGGCCGAGAAAATTGCCACTGCTTGCGAACCGCTCGGCATCCGCTGGATCTTCAAGGCGAGCTACGACAAGGCGAACCGCTCCAGCCTTGAAGGTAAGCGGGGGCTTGGTATGGACGAGGGACTGAAAATCCTCAGCCAGATCCGGGCCGAGTTCGGTGTGCCCGTGCTGACTGACGTGCATTCCGAAGCCCAGTGCGCTCCGGTGGCCGAAGTGGTGGATGTGCTGCAGATCCCGGCTTTCTTGTGCCGCCAGACCGACCTCCTGCTCGCTGCAGGCGAGACAGGCGCCGCGATCAACGTCAAGAAAGGTCAGTTTCTCGCGCCTCATGACATGAGCAACGTCGCGGAAAAGATCGCCTCCACTGGCAACGAAAAGATTATGCTATGTGAGCGTGGTACGTCCTTCGGCTACAACATGCTGGTGAGTGATTTTCGCGCGCTGCCGATCATGGCGCAAACGGGGTATCCGGTGGTGATGGACGCCACCCATTCCGTGCAAATGCCTGGCGGGCAGGGAAAATCCTCGGGCGGCAAGCGCGAATACGTCGAGCCGCTGGCCCGCGCAGCGCTGGCAGTGGGCTGTGCGGCGGTCTTCGTGGAAACCCACGAGACACCCGAAAGCGCGCCCTCGGACGGACCGAACATGGTGCCGGTCGATGATCTGGGCCGTATTCTGCGGGGACTTAAGGCAATCGACGATATAACAAAAGATTTTAACAAGTGAGGTTGCGCTTTTCCTTTGCAGTGAACCGCGCCGGGTTTGCCGGAGGCTTCAAATCCTGAGTAGGATAGAGCATCATGAGCAAGACAACGAACAAGTTTTCCCCTGAAGTGCGTGAACGCGCGGTGCGGTTGGTCTTGGACAATGAGGGTCAGCATGGATCGCGGTGCCAGGCGGTCATGTCGATTTCCGCGAAGATCGGCTGTGCGCCTCAGACCCTGAACGCGTAGGTCAAGCAGACAAACGAGTTGCTTCGCAAAGCGTCTGCATATTTTGGTCAGGCGGAGCTCGACCGCCCATTCAAGAAATGATCCACTTCATAGAAGATCATCGTGCAGATCACGGCGTCGAGCCGATTTGCAGGGGTCTGCCGATTGCCCCAGCGACATTCTATGACAATTTGGCCAAGCGGGCCGATACGTCCCGCCTTTCGGATCGAGCAAGGCGGGACGCAGAACTGAAGCATGAGATCGAACGTGCCTTTGAGCAGAACCTGAAGGTCTATGGCTTTCGCAAAATCTGGCGCCAGATGCACCGGGAAGGCTTTGACATTGCACGCTGCACGGTCGGCCGCCTGATGAAAGACATCTGTATCGACCCAGCTGAATCTGCTCAGCTTAAGCCGCTAATGTGAATGCCTCGGCAGGCGTGCGCATGGCAAGGGCCTGATGAGGGCGGCGGTTGTTGTAGAAGCTGATCCAGTCACCGATGACGCGCATCGCGTGCTGGATGGTCTCGAAACGGTGGCGATTGACCTGCCACGGGATTTTTCCTCCACCGTCGATTAGAGTCGGATCGAACTTGAGGACGGACAATGAAGCGAACGCGATTTACGGACGAACAGATCATCCACTGCCCGGCAGGCGCATCCGCAGAATGCTGCCGAGTATCCGTGATGATCAAGCAGGTTCTGGAGCCCATTTCCGGTTGTCTCTCAGTAGTGCGTTCGCGAGGACGATGAGTTTTCGCATGACCGCGGTGAGAGCCACTTTTCGAGGCTTCCCGGCACGGACGAGGTCTTCGAACTTGGCCTTGGCGGAACTGTTGTGCTGGATGGCGCTGAGCGCTGGCATGAAGAGTGCCTGCCGAACAGAGCGTCGACCTCCCAGTATTCGTTCCTGACCTTGCCATTGCCCGGATTGGCGCGACACAGGAGCCAGCCCGGCCAAAGCAGCAGCTTCCTTTCCGGAAAGGCTGCCGAGCTCTGGCATGTCTGCGAGCAAGGCCGTCGCCGAAATACGTGAAATGCCGGGGATGCTTACGAGAATATTCAGGCGTTCCACCAGCCGGGCGTCAGAGGCGATGAGCGCCTGTACCGTGGCGTCCACACGCGCAATCTGCCGCTCGACCTGTGCCAACCGTTGCGTGAGAAGACGCCGCAGCATTGCCTGCCTTGCTGTCTTGAGCCGCGTCTTCGCTGCAGTCCGATCCTTGATTAGGCCACGGCGAAACACCAAGAGTTCGCGTAGATTGACGACGATTTCTGGTTCAACCGCAGTCGGTTCCAGTTGCAGGGCTGCCCCCATCCTGGCCAGCATTTCAGCGTCGAGCCTGTCCGTCTTCGCAACACGTCCAATTGCTTCCGCAAACCGTCGAGCCTGCCGCGGGTTTAGCGTTTGGAAAGTGAAAAACCGGCGCGCCAAAAAAAACACGCGATCCCCGGGGGGTTGGCCCCCCGCGTCAAAAAACAAGACCCCCGCCCCACCCGGCGC
>NZ_JACIEJ010000022.1:0-1494 GCF_014196795.1 Sagittula marina | reverse complement strand
ATTTTTCCTGCGCCCCGCGCCCCCTGCTCCCCACACCCTCAACATGCCCCCCCACCCCGCCTCCCCCGCGCGGTTTTGAACTTCACAAACCCCCCCCCCCGCGGCGCGACAACATAAGCTCGAGATCCCGGTGGTATGCGCCAGACGCTTCAAACACGATGACCGCCGCGACACGGGACGCCCATCGCACAAGCGCGGCCAATCCCGGGGCACCATTCGGAAATTGCCGGTGTTCGCCTCTCAATGAGCAATACGCATCAAGCATGGCCTTGGAAACGTCGACGCCGATTGTATTCTGCATAATGGATCTCCCACCTCGTCTTGTCATGCGGGCCCGCAGCCCAGGTATCCGTTCAGGTTCGAAGAAAGCGCGGGGGCGATCATACTCGGCAACGATCCCTGACGACCAAGAGGGGTACGACCCATCCCCCGCCACCACGCCGATTTGCGCGATCTGCGTAGTGGCTCCCATCATGCAACGAGAGCTGGTGAATCCATAAGACAAGAGGGGGTATTCTGTCGGAGCATGAGGCCGGCGCGAAGTGTGCCGACCTGTGCCGCAAGCACGGCATGTCGGAAGGTACTTTCTACAACTGGAAAGCCAAGTTCGGCGGCATGACGGTGTCGGAGGCGAAGCGGCTGAAGGCGCTCGAGGACGAGAACGCGAAGCTGTAGGTCCAAGGGACCGTGGCCCCAGTGGGGCCGCGTAAGCCCGCAGGGCGCTGGCCGAGCAGATGCTCGATCTGGCCGCGATGAAGGATCTGGTCGCAAAAAAATGGTAAGGCCCGCCGTGAAGCGCGAAGCGGTCGCATACCTTCAGGCCGGTCACGGTCTGTCGGAGCGGCGGGCCTACCGGATCATCGGAGCGGATCGCAAAATGGTCCGCTATCAGTCGCGGCGTGCGCCGGATACGGAGCTGCGAGGGCGGCTGAGGGAGCTGGCCAATGAGCGTCGACGGTTCGTTCTGCTTCGCGGCGAAGGCGAACCTTCCGGCATCAACCGGATCTATCGGCTCTACCGCGAAGAAGGCCTGACGGTACGCAAGCGGAAGGCCCGGCGCAAGGCGGTCGGGACACGGGCGCCGATCCTGGTCGAAGCCCGCGCCAATGCGCGCGCCCTCTCGTCGTTTGCTGTGCAAACGACTGCCGGTCGACGGGATCGCTGGATTTCGTCCATAACCAGTTCGCAAACGGCCAGCGCTTCCGGGTGCTCAACGTGGTCGATGACGTCACCCGTGAATGCCTGGGGGCGATCCGTTCGCCATCGGCCTCGAACCGATGGCGGCTCGATGGCTCACCCTCGATCTCGGGGCGGCGTGTTGCCCGTGAGCTTTCAGCCCTGATCGAGCGGCGTGGAAAACCGGGGATGATTGTCAGCGAGTTGGACCTGTCGCGCTTTCGTGCCGCCCCAGGTGCTCGTTTAGGCCACCTTCCGCTCGAACGCGACAGGGCTTTTCCAGCCCAACGCTGAGTGTCGGCGTCGCGGATTGTAGAA
>NZ_JACIEJ010000021.1 GCF_014196795.1 Sagittula marina | reverse complement strand
GCGCCCGGCGCGCTTGCGCCAGACGGCGAAGCCGAATACCCAAACCCAACCTGCAGACTCTCGTTATAAGTGAGGGACCAGAAGGGGGCAGGTCACGCTCTAGACGATTTTTGTGGGTGCAAGGAAGTTTTGTTCAATGAACAATTTGGAGAACCCGCACCGGAATCAAGCACCGCATTATGCTACTGATATTGCTACGAAACGACAGTGTGTTCGAAGTTCCATGACTTATGCACCGGAACCGCCAACTAGAACAACTTTCTAAATGAGACCACATTCGATACTGTTGGCTCAAAGCTCCTACCAACAAGTTCTCGCACTTCATCTTCCGGCAAAGGGATTCGATGCTTCAGAACCTCAAGATGCATTTCACCCGCTTCCTCGATTGCATCGACGGCTCTTCTCAGCATTCTTGGTTCTTCGACAGGCACAATGTCGTCGTACGGTTCACCTTGAGGTGATCGATATCCTTCTCGGCCTGCAGCAACGAAGAGACTAGTTGCTCTGTTTTCGTCAATAACCCCAAGTTGCTTCGCACGAACGATTTGTGCTGTTATCGCAATGTTCCAGTCTCGCTTCAAAAGTTCAAACGTGGACAAGGAAGCGTAACGCACCTCACGGTAAAATGCTGTTCTCGGGAAAAGCAGTGCCCCGGCAAACCTGTGTGCCTGCATTTCTATGTGATCAAAGTAGTCTTTGTTTTCCAGATCATCATCCGAAACACTTTGATGAAGAAGTATGTGACCCAACTCGTGCGCCAGATTGAAGCGCGCGCGCGCAGCGGTTGTGTGACGCTTATTGTGTCCCACAAAAGGTCTTTGGGAAACTTCATCCCAATGAGCAAAGCCGCTCTGCTTTCGGTTTTCTATCATCGGGGCAAGGACCGGAATGCCGATGTTCTCAATAGCCAAAGTTATATCTGGGATGGGGTATTCACCTAGCCCCCATTCAAGCCTGCATGCCTCAGCGGCGGCTTCGATGTCGTATTCTGATATATCAGACCAATGCGAAGGAAGCTTAAGGCTAGGTAGGTTGAGTGAGGGAAACTCGACATAATCTTCCAGCGTCGAGAACACCTCACATGCAAAGACAACACGAGCGTCTACTGCTTCGCGACTCGCCTTAGTCACGGATTTCAAATCGCGCCAAAAAACATGCGGAGATACATTTTTTTGTACCGAGGCTGAGAAGAAGTGCTCAGGAAACCTCAGCACTTCAGCCATTCGCCGAACCTTGTCCGGCATTGGTGCTGCCGCGCCATTCTCATAACTGCGCAAAGCTTCACTGCTAACGCCAAGCTGTTCAGCCAAATCCTTCTTCTTGATTCCCCTACGGCTGCGAGCCAGACTAAGTCGGCTCGGTACAAAGTTCGTCACTCCACGTTTCATTTTGTTTCTCGACGTTCCGAAGCGGGGCGCAACCTAACTGCGACTTTGTCAAATTGCTTCGGCGCTCTGTCGGCGGGAGATTTGGTCCATCCCAGATCATCACTGAGCTGGCTGGAAAGGACATCCTTATTCCAAACCCAGCTATCGTATGAGGAGTTTGGGAAGGCGATTCTGAACATGTTCAGTCCGGTTCCTGTTCGAGTGAAAGCATCACCCCTGCATCCATGCAACAAGACCCCAAGATGGCACCCAGTCCAATCCGCTTGAAGAACAGGCCGGTCTCCTAGGTCCATCTCAAGTTGTCTAATGGCGGAATTAGTTCCTGCTAGCCGTTGTTTATATGCAGCCACCGCAGGCCGGTGGGAGAGGTCTAGGATGGTTTCCGCAATGAAACAAAAGCACCCAATTCTAACGATGGACTTACGCTGACCGTTTGGGAGGAGCATGTTCTCGACATCGGCACCTACATCGAGGGCGGCGGCTGTCAGAGCAGACATTCCAAAGCTAGAACGTGTCCTCATATGCCGTTCCAGTAGATTTTGGTTGAGGGGATCAGGTCTGTCGTAGACCAGCCCTGCGCCTTGCCGTTCCGCAATGTCAAATGACGAGGAATACTCCCAGTGCAAACGGCTTTCTGCCGCCTCAACGAATTCTTTCGAGAGGTTTGCTCGGATGTCTGCATCAAGCCGTTCAAAGGAATCCATCGGTTCTCCGCCTTAGCCACAACCATAGATACAGATAGTTATGAAAAACGCAAGTTTTGACGCGTAACTTTTGAAGTTTGATCCACTTGAACGGTGGTTATATCCCTAACTTTGTTTAGTCTCCGTGTAAGAAAAGACGCATAAAGCCTTGTATGTTAAATGGGCGCCCCCTGCCCCGCATTTTCAAAGCCTACCTTCAGCCTCAAATGAGTGTTTGAGTAATTGTGTGACCTTGATATGTACCAAATATTGGCATAACCTCCTTTCAGGAGGTGCATCATGCCCAAAAACACATCTATGTCCCTTGGCGATCACTTCGCCAGCTTTATCGACACTCAGGTTCAGGCCGGCCGCTATTGTTCGGCCAGCGACGTTGTGCGCGCAGGTCTGCGCTTGCTCGAAGAGCATGAAGGCAAGGTGAAGGCGCTCCAAGACGCTCTGATCGAGGGCGAGCAGTCTGGAAAACCGGAGCCCTTTGACTTTGACGAGTTCAAGGCGCGCAAACGGGCAGGACTTAATCAGGTCAACGGATGAGCCTTGTCACCTTCTCGCCTGCAGCAGCGGCGGACCTCGATAACATTTGGGACTACACCGTCGAAGAATGGGGTGCAGACCAGGCTGACCACTATACAGATGATGTTCAAAACACCTGTATCAGTCTTGCACGCGGTGAAAAAAGAGGACGCGACGTGGGCGTGCGTTCAGGCTACCTGAAACATGCTGTTGGAAAGCACTTCGTCTTTTTTAGAACAACAAAGGCTGGGATCGAAGTGATCCGCATCCTACACCAAAGCATGGATGTGGGACGGCATCTGTAGCCGAGCTTGCCTCAACTCAAACACTCAGTTACTCTTTTGAGTAAAGACACAAATGA
Source organism: Sagittula marina (assembly GCF_014196795.1). GTDB lineage: Bacteria > Pseudomonadota > Alphaproteobacteria > Rhodobacterales > Rhodobacteraceae > Sagittula > Sagittula marina. The sequence continues at coordinate 29,284 of NZ_JACIEJ010000021.1, read as the reverse complement.
GGCAGAGCATGAGCATTATTTCCGTTTTGAATCCAAAAGGTGGGAGCGGCAAGACCACCATCAGCACCAATCTCGCCAGATCGCTGCACGAACAGGGACACTCGGTCCTGATCGTGGACAGCGATCCACAAGGCAGCGCCCGTGACTGGCACGCAGCCAGCGAAGATAATCCAATCGAACTGGTCGCGCTGGACCGTCCAAACAACGTCAGGACGCTGACCAGTATGGCCGCAAACTACGACTATGTGGTGATCGACGGAGCGGCAAAGCTGGAAGACATGATCGCCGCCTGTATCAAGGTCAGCGACTTCGTTCTGATCCCCGTTCAACCATCTCCATACGACATCTGGGCAGCGTCGGACCTAGTGGATTTCATCAAGGCCCGCCAGGAAGTAACTGACGGATCACCGCGTGCAGGGTTTGTGGTTTCTCGTGTCGTAGAGGGAACCCGGCTTAGCAGCGATGTGCGGACGGCCTTGGATGACTACGCATTGCCCATTTGCAAAACAACGATCACACAACGACAGGTGTATCCCCAGACCGCATCTGAAGGGCTGACCGTGTTTGACGCTGACAATGCCAAGGCGAGGGCAGAGACTACGGCGTTGAGCGATGAGATATTGGCGATGTTGGAACCGGCGAAAAGGGAGGTGGCGTAATGGCACTGTCCGCAAAGCGTCCAAGCCGGGGTGATGACGCCCGCAAGCGCATCCTGCACGAGATCACCGAAACAACCGAGAAGAAGAAGCGCCTCAATGCGGAGATTGAAGAAACGCTCTATCGAAAGATCAAGATGAGAGCGGTGGAGGAAGGACGCTCAATCTCGGACATTACCCGCGATCTTTGGTCTGAGTATTTGAGTAGATGAGTACTTGAGTGGATGGGCTACCAACCGTTGCGCCCGCGTTTCTTAAACCAGCTCTTACAAAATCCGAGAAACGCGGCGTCTGGGTTCTTCGGCGGCTCCTTTTGCTTGGCCGCGTAGGTTCGCCACTCTCCAGCCAAAACCCTTATGTCCCATGTCGGGGCTAACTCCTTTGCGCGTTCAAGCGTGTCTTGCGAGAGGGGCAGGACATAGCCGCCTGTCAGACCGTCCTGTTCTGGCTTTGCAGTGTAGTTTTCCAGAAATTCCGGCTTTGGCGTCACCGTGAGAATATCCGCGTCCAGTCGGAAAGAATAATCCGGCATGTGGTTGTGTTCTTCGTCGGCCTTGCAGATCGCCCGAACAAGCCTACGAAACTCCTTATCAGAGGACGTAGAGCCGGTTCGAGCCTTCAACTTGTCCAGGCCACATTTCCACTCCGGCTGCGTCCCGCATTGCTTGCGGGCCAACTCATACAGACGGCGCTCCAGAGGCTTGCGGAGCTGAAAATAGCGCCGGTTAAGCGTCAGCACATCATCACCAGCAATGGCGTTGAACACCCAATCGGAAAGGGTGACTTCTAGATCGAGCATGCGACCGTCGCGGGTTTCACGGACGATCCGATAACGGTCAATCAGGCTAAAGCCGTCGATCTGTTCCACACCGCCCGTTGTGATGTTGGTTTCGATCTGGGTGCCTTGAAGGCGCTCCAGTGCGGCTTTAAGGCCCGTATAACCGGTCCCGGCAGTAGGGCGGTTGGTCGCTACAAGAAGATCATAGGCTTTGAAGCGAAGAGTTCTGTGTACCTGCTGCCCATCGTTCAGAGCAGCCATTACTTGCGAGATGCAGTAGATCAATACGTCGCGGTCATGGACAGTCGCAAGCCCAATCATGTTGGGCCTGACCTCAACGTAGCTTTTTCGATCAGTGGCCACATAGCGGCGTTTTTTGATGTCAGGCTTGGTCGAGAGGGTAAAAATAGGATGTGCCATCGAGGCCATATCGCCTTTAGGCGCGGCGTCGAAAATATCGCACACAAAGAAATCCCCTTGAGCATGTCGCAAGGGGAGGAGAGGCGTTCTATCCTGTTTCGTAATATCACCCACCATGTACGCACTATTCGTAATTTCACCCACCGACGCAAGACACTTCGTAACTTCACACACCCGCAGGCTTTCGTAAGATCACCCACCATCTTTCGTAAGATCACCCACCCCTTATCGTAAGATCACCCACCGAAGCGTCAAAATAACTCTGTTTAAGTTAATCATTTCAAATGGATAGAGGGATTGATGATTCGCGTAACACAGAGTCTAACACATATATAACACCCAGCTTGGGTCTGTTGTATTAACTCGGCGGAGGCCGCAGGTTTTGCTTGTTTGTGAAGGTGGAATAGCCGATGCAGCAGAGAAAGAATCCGTTCAAACGACATCGGATCATCCTGATGGCGGTTCGCTGGTATTGCCGGATACTCGCTGTCGTGCATGAATGTACGAGACATGCTGGCAGAGCGCGGTGTGATGGTCGGAGCATTGACTATACATCGCTGAGTTCGCAAGCGGGCTATGGTACTCTTGGTTCGGGCTACAGTGGCATGTCGATGAGCCTTGGAGGGAGATGCTCCGCCTGTACCATTCACGGACAAAGCGCAGAGGTATGCTAGGGTAGTTCGTGAATTTAATGCTCGGCTCGGACCCCAAGACGCGATCCGGCATTTGGATCACAAATATCTGAACAACCGGATCGAGAGTAACCACGCTGCGCTCAAACAACGACTGTGACCCATGCGAAGTTTCCAGACCTTGGCTGGTGCAAAGGCAGCTCTCGCTGACATCGAGATCTTCCGCACTATCCGCAAGGGGCTGTTTCAATCACGGATTTCACCTTGGCAACAAATGCGCAGGCCGATTTGAGCCCGGCCCTGCATATCGGCATCCAGCAGTCAATCGATGATGAACAGCGCGTTAAACATTTGAAGCCGGATCAGCCTAATATTTTAGTACCAGGTGCAAACTCTAGGCTCTCGACTCCATAGAGCGTCGCGGTATTGCGTAACCACAACTGATGGCGCATTGGATCTAGGCTGTGGTCTGACGTCGTGTCGATCCCCCAGAACTGGGTCACATATCCTACGAGCGATGCTCGCAGCCGCAGCTGTAGAACACCTCGTGTCATGCCGTAATCCGCCACGACCGCCAGTGGCTGTTCAAGATCAGGATGTGGAACAAGCTCCATGGGGACGATCCGCATCCATTGCTCGTCCAGTTCCCGATTGGCACTGGTAGGGATTGGGCCGATCACCTCAGCCTGTTGGATCCGGGTCAGAACAAAATCACGAAAACCGTCACGACGTTCATCATGCGCACGCATGTGCCACCGCAACCCGCTATCGACCAAAGCGTGAGGAGATACGATACGATCCGTGGCACCAGTGCTCAATGAGACATAGCGGATCCGCAGGGACTGGCTGCCGGCAATGGCGCGGGATACGGCGGAAATGACATCCAGGGTATTGCCAAGTTGTTGACTGGGTTTGGTAGAGGTATGTCTGCCTCATGAACATTCCAATCGATTTGCCGCCCCTGAAGGGCTTTCGCTACCCACGTGAAATCATCGCGTTCGCTGTCTGGGCGTATCACCGGTTAGCCCTGAGCACGGCTGATGTTGAAGACCTATTGGCTGCTCGGGGTGTGATTGTCAGCCGGGAGGCGATCCGACTGTGGGTTAATCGCTTTGGGTCGCATTTTGCAGATTGCATCCGCCGCGAACGTCCGCGGCCGAGCGACAAGTGGCACATGGATGAGGTCGTGATCACGATCCGGGGCAAGAAGCATTGGCTGTGGCGCGCGATCGACGCAGATGGAGATATTCTCGTGCAGACACGTCGGAACGCCAAAGCAGCAAAGCGCTTTTTCCAAAGATTGGTTTCACAGTTTGGCGAGCCGAGAGTGGTCATAACCGACAAATTGCGCAGCTATATCAAGCCGGTCAAAACACAGGCTCCGAACGCTGACCACCGGGCCCACAAAGGCCTAAACAACGCGATAGAAGTTTCGCATCGGCCAACCCGCAAACGGGAGAAAATAATGGGTCGGTTCAAGTCTCACCGGCAGGCACAGAGGTTTCTATCCGCGCACGACCAGATCAACCTCATTTTCCGTCCCCGGCGCTATCAACTCACAGCATCCTCATACCGCCACGCCCGCAACGATGCGTTCAGCCTCTGGGCCGATTACACCGCTGAGATGACCGCGTGATCCACGCCCTTCACAGGGAAGCGCACTCTGCTGTCAACAACTTGGCAATACCCGGCGAAGACCTCCGCAGCTGTCGCCCCGTCGTCATTGATGTGCCTTCCGTTCGGCTGCGATCGAACCATTATGGCATATTAGATGCCGTTTCGTGGGGTCATCCGATGATCAACGCTGGAAAGGCGGCGATTAGGATTAAGACGCCCAGCATGACGCCGACATAAGGCAAGGCACCGACAAAGATCGACTCTAGCGACACACTCCGGTCTGCTAGGGTCGAATGCACCGTGAAAATAGAGATTCCAAAAGGTGGAGTGAGCAACCCAACCTCCACCGCGATCACGGTGATGATGCCGAATTGGATCAGATCGTAACCCAGGGTCTGCGCGATCGGCGCGGCGATGGGCACGACGATCAGCAGGATCGAGCTGCTGTCGAGGATCATGCCCAGCAGCAGCACCAGAAGCACGTAGACGATCAGAAAGCCCACGGGGCCAAAGCCGCTGCCGGTGACGAAATTGCCGATGGCGGCGGGAATGCCCGCGACGGCCAGCATCTGGCTGTAGAACCCGGCGGCCATCAGCAGTGCCAGAATGCCGACCGAGATCGCCCCGGTCTGGCTGAGCACCGCCCAGCTGCGGCGCAGATCAAGGCTGCGCCGGCAAAGCGCCACGATCAGCGCTGCAAAGGCGCCAATGCCGCCGGCCTCGGTCGGAGTGAAAAAACCGGAATAGAGCCCGCCCAGAACAAAGGTGACCAGCAGGACGATGGGCACGATCTTTTTCAGGATGTCGATTCCGTTCAGTTGCGGCGGCTGGACGGGCTCTTCGGCCGTGTCGGTCGCGCCAGGCGCGGCAAAGACAAGCCGGGGCGCGAATTTCGCGACCAGCAGGATCCAGAGCACAAAGCCCCCCGCCAGCAGCGCGCCGGGCACCAGCCCCGCAATGAACATCCGACCGATGGATTGCTCGGCCAGCACCCCGTAGATAATCAGCAGCAGGCTGGGCGGGATCAGCATCCCCAGCACCGAGCTGCCCGCCACGGTCCCCGCCGAGAACGACGGCTTGTAGCCGTGGCGGGTCATTTCGGGCACGGCTACCTTGGTGAACACCGCCGCCGAGGCGATGGAGACGCCGGTGACGGCGGCAAAGACGGTGTTGGCGGCCACGGTGGCGATGCCCAGCCCGCCGAGCAGGCGGCGCAGCAGCGTCTCGGCCACGTCGAACGTGTCCTTGCCGACATTCGAGATGCTGACCAGGTTTCCCATCAGCACGAACAGCGGAATGGTGGCAAAAAGATAGCTGGCAACACCGTTGTAGGCGGTGATCGACATGAGCCTCATCGCGAGGTCGAAATTGCCGCGAATGATCCAGACGCCGGCAAAGGCCACGACCATCAGCGCCACGGCAATGCGCATCCCGAGCAGGACCAGCGCAAAGAGCACGCCGATGAGGATCAGTCCGATAGTGATGCTGCTCATCTCAGAAATGTCCCTCGATACGGTGCTTCAGCAGGGTTTCGATGGCCGAAACGGCAAAGGCCAGGCTGGTGGCTGCGGCGCCCAGCACCACAAGCAGGTGGAAAGGAAAGGTCGGCAGGGTCCAGACGCCGCGCACGCCGAAAAAGTCGGCGCTGGTCCATGCATCGTGGGTGTCGGGCCAGGCGGCCTTGGCCACCAGCGCAAAGATGATCGCGCCGGCAAGTGCAAAGAGCCCGTCCAGCAGCACCACGGTTTGGGGCGAAAAGCGCTGGATGCCGCGCGGCAGAAAGTCCGAGCGGATAAGCGTACCGTTCAGCGCGGCAGGGGGCAGGAGAAGAAAGACGATGGCACCCACCGAACGGGCCGAGATTTCGGCCACGCCGATGATCGGCGCGGCCAGCACGTTGCGGCCAACCACGTCGGCCACGATCAGCATCATGATGGCAAAGATCCACAGCGCGCCTACAGCCGCCATGGCGTTCAGGACAAGCTGGAGCCCGCGCCGAAGCGCGGGCAGGCCGGTTGACAGGAAACTGGCGCGTTGCATGGGAACTCCCTCTGTTGCGCGCGGGACCGAAGCCATCTGGGTCAGAGCCCGGCGGTCCAGTCACGGGCCGGGCTGATGCCTCGGGCTTCGAGCTCGGCGAAATATGCCTTCACCACAGCCGCCGCGGGCGCTCCGTTGGCATCGAGCCAGGGTTTGGCCACATCGGGCAGGGTCGCGGCCCAGCGTTCCCGCTCGGCGGTTGCTATCTCGGTGACCTGAAGCCCGGCGGCCTCCATCTCGGTCATCGCCTCGGTGGTGCGCTTGGTGATGTAGTCGCCATGCGCGCGCGATGTGATCTTGCCCGCCTCCTTCAACGCGGCCTGCACTGGTTCGGGCAGCCGGTCGAAAAACCGCTTGTTGACCGCGATGCCGCCGAAATACATCGACCCAAAGCCGACCCGCGTCAGATGCGGCGCGACTTCGTAGACCCGTGTCGGCTGGATGCCGCTGGCGAACGAGAGCGTGCCTTCGGAAACGCCGGTCTGGATGTCGGTGTAATAGGTGGTCAGCGCTCCGTCGACTGGCGTGCAGCCCGTTTCAGCCAGCCAGTTGGCCGAGGTGCCCGGCGCGTTCAAACGGCGGTTCCTGATGTCATCGACCGAGGCGATGGGGAAGGTGGCGTAGACGTCGTAGCTGTCGGTCACCAGCGACGACAGGTGCACCATGTTCTGGTCGGTCCATCCGGCGCGCAGCTCGGGCAGCTCTTCGGTCAGCTTGTCGAATATGTCGATTGTCACGTTGTGGTCGGCGTTGGCGAAGGGTGTGAAATAGGTCACGTTCTGTAGCGGCATGGCCGAGCCTTCCCAGACCGTGCCCACCATGCCCACGTCGACGATGCCGTCGCGCACCGCCGCGCGGGTGTCCTTGAACTTGTAGAGCGTGCCGCCGTAGTTCTCGTTCCAGGTCACCGAATACTCGCCGCCCGCGTCCGCCAGCAGCTTGTCCAGCGCCGGTTGCAGCGCGGTCTGCATGGCATAGACCCAGATGTTGTTGGTCGGGTGGCTCGACCCGATCTGCACCGAGATGTTCTCTGCCGCGATGCTGCGCGTGTTCAGAAAGGGCAGCGCCAAGGCTGCCGAGCTTGTGGCCAGAAAGGCCCTGCGCGTGGTGGTCATTGGTATCCTCCTCCCAGGGATGGTGTTTTGTTCTGCGCGCCTTTTTCGCGGCGGAGCCGCATCCGCTGCGCGCCAGCGGGTCAGGCCGACCGGGCCTCTTCGGGCGGGGTCAGCGCATCGGACAGGTTGGCGAAAAAGGCATCGGTCAGTTTCTGAGCGGTGGCGCCGATCAGCCGGTTGCCGAGCGAGGCAAGCTTGCCACCCACCGCGACATCGGCGTCGTAGCACAGCCGCGTGCCGCCCGCCTCGGGCGTCAGGGTCACTTGCGCGGCGCCCTTGGCAAAGCCGGCGATCCCGCCGGAGCCCTTGCCAGAAAGCGTGCAGGACTGGCCGGGCACGATGTCGCTCAGCTCCACATCACCCTTGAAGCGGGCCGAAACGGGGCCGATCTTGAGCTTGACCACGGCGGCAAACTCGGTCGCGCTGAGCTGGTCGAGGCTTTCGCAGCCGGGAATGGCACCTGCCAGCACGTCGCGGTCGAAAAGCGCCGTCCAGACGGTTTGCGGGTCGGCGTTCAGAAACTGCTCTCCGTCGAGCTTCATGGATCGGTCCTTTCCTCTCGGGCCGCGTCAAGCGCATCGAGGATGCGCAGCGGAGTCATGGGGGTCTGGGTGAGCCGCGCGCCAAACGGGCGCAGCGCGTCGTTCACCGCGTTCATCGCTGCGGCACCGGCAGCGGCGGTGCCTGCCTCGCCCACGCCCTTGGCGCCAAGGATCGTGTCGCCGGTGGGTGTCTCGATATGGGCGATCTCGATGTCGGGCATCTCGCAGGCCATGGGCACGAGGTAGTCGGCAAGCGAGCCGTTGGTCAGCTGCCCGTCCGCATCGTATTGGCATTCCTCGAAAAAGGCGGGGCCAAGCCCCTGCACAACACCGCCACGGATCTGTTCGTCGACCAGCAGCGGGTTGATGATGCGACCGCAATCCTCGACGATCCAGTGTTTCAGGATCCGCACGAGTCCCGTCTCCACATCGACCTCGACCAGCGATCCCTGGATACCGTTGGTGAAATCGAACGGGTAGCCGGTGGGCGCAAAGTGATGCGCCACGGTCAGCGAATGGTCGATCCCGTCGGGCAGGGTGTCGGGCCGGTAGGTGGCGATGCGGCCGATCTCCTCCAGCGTGATCCGGGCCGCCCCGCTGCCATCGACCACCGCGCCGTTCTCGAGCCGCAGGCTGGCCGGATCGGCCTGCACCAGCGCTCCCGCCAGCGTCAGGATACGGTCGCGCAGCCTGCGCCCGGCGCGCAGGGCGGTTTCGCCGCCGATGCCGGCGCCCCGGCAGGCCCAGGTGGCGCCACCGCTGGGCGTGGTCGCGGTGTCGCCAGTTGTCACGCTCACGCGCTCGGGCGTGACGCCCAGCTGATCGGCCACCACCTGCGCGATGATCGTCTCGGTGCCCTGACCCTGCTCGGTGACCGAGATAGCGCAGTGAATGTCGCCCGAGGGCATCATCCTCACAACCGCCCCATCCTGCGCCGAAATCCGCGCACCACCTACGCCGTAAAAGGCCGCGCCGGGGTTGGTGATCTCGACAAAGGACGCGATGCCAAAGCCCCGATGGATGCCCTGCTTGCGCAGACTGGCATGCTCGGCGCGCAGCGCCTCGGGGTCCATCATCTCGTGCAGCTTGGCCAGACAGGCCTGATGCGACAGCTTTTCGAACTGATAGCCAGTGGCCGAGACATGCGGATAGGCATCGTCGGCGATCAGGTTGCGGGCGCGGATCTCGAACGGATCAAGCTCCGTGGCTTCGGCCGCGCGTTCGACCAGCGCCTCGGTCACCGCGCAGGCGATGGGGTGGCCCACAGCGCGATACTGGCTTGTCTGCACCTTGTTCTGAAACGCGACCGAAAGCCGCCCGCGGTAGTCGGGCATGCGGTAGGGCGCACCCATGAGGCGGATCACCTGGTTGCCCTCGGCGGCACTGGTGCGCGGATAGGCCGAGACCGCGCCGACCTGGGTCAGGTCATCGACCTCCATCGCAAGGATTGTGCCGTCGGCATCCAGAGCCATGCGGCCCTTTACGATGTGGTCGCGGGCGTGAATGTCCGAAAGGAAGCTTTCCAGCCGGTCGGCCACATAGCGCACCGGGCGCCCAAGGATCAGGCTGGCCGCGACGGCGCCCATTTCCTCGTTGTAGACATGCAGCTTCATGCCGAAGGAGCCGCCCACATCGGGGGCGATGACGCGCACCTTGCCCTCGGACAGGCCGAAGTGGCGGGCATAGACGTCCTGGAACTGGTAGGGTGTCTGGGTGCCATGATGCACGGTGAGCGCACCGCTCGACGCATCGAAATCGGCAATCACCGCGCGCGGTTCAAGCGTCACGGCCGTGTGGCGGCCAAAGGTCATGCTGGTCTCGACCACATGCGCGGCCCCGACAAAGGCCGCGTCCACGTCGGCGGTTTCGAGCACGGCCTCGTAACACAGGTTGTCTCGTGCGGCGGGGTTGGCCAGTGGTGCGCCGGGGCGCAGGGCGGCGGCCCCGTCGGTGACAGGCTCGGCGTCCTCAATGTCGAGCATCACCAGTTCGGCGGCGTCTTCCGCCTCGGCGCGGCTGCGGGCTAGGATCATAGCCACCGGGTGGCCGGTCCACAGCACTTCTTCCTCGGCAAGGATGTTCATCGGCGGGCTCTGCATGCCCGCGAAATGACCCAGCGTGCCGACCCAGGGGGTGCAGCGGACGTTCAGTTCGGGGGCGGTAAAGATCCGCACGACGCCGGGGCAGGCGCTGGCCTCCGAGGTGTCGATCTCGAGAATCCGGCCGCGCGCCATGGGGCTGCGGACAAAGACCGCGTGCAGCATACGGGGCAGGGTAAGGTCGCTGACAAAGCGGCCGCGCCCGGCAAGGTGGCGGCGGGCATTCTCGCGCCGTGCCGACTGGCCGATGTGGAGGGTCATTGCGCCGCCTCCGTCTTTGTTTCCGACCGGCCCGCACGGTCGCTGGCGGTGGCCGCGATGGCATCGACGATGGCTTCGTAGCCGGTGCAGCGGCAGTAGTTGCCGGACAGCGCGTCACGGATCTCGTCACGGCTGGGATCGGGGTTGGCCGCCAGCAGCGCCTGTGCGCTCATCAGCATGCCGTTGGTGCAATAGCCGCATTGCAGCGCGTTGCGGTCGTGGAACCGCGCCTGCAGATCGGCGGCGGCGCCGGTTTCGGTCAGCCCTTCGATGGTCTCGACCGTGCAGCCCTCGGCCTGCACCGCGAGCACCAGGCAGGCATGGACGGGCGCGCCGTCCATCAGCACGAGGCATGCACCGCAGGCGCCCATCTCGCAGCCCAGATGCGTGCCGGTCAGGCCCATGTCTTCGCGCAGGAAATCCGCAAGGCTGGTGCGTGGCGAGACCGCCTCCTGAACCTGTTCACCGTTCACGGTCGTGCTCAGCAGATGTTTCATTTCACCGGCTCCATTCGGCTCAGCACCCGGCCCAGAAGAACGCGCGCAAGTTGCAGCCTCCGCTCTGGCGGAAAGCCGGGATCGTCGGGCGGGTCGAGATCCTGCGCCAGCGCCGCCTGCGCGCGGGCGATGCTTTCGGGCGACAGGGGCGCGCCGTCCAGCGCCTGCTCTGCCGCCCTGGCGCGCACAGGGGTAAAGCCCACCGAAAAGAGTGTGACCGACGCACCGGCGATCACGCCGCCCGCAACATCCGCCTGCGCCGCAACGCCGACCATAGCGTAATCGCCCCGGCGCCGGGCAATCTCGTCAAAGCCGAAAAGGCGGCTCTCGGGAGGCAGCGGCACGTGGATCGCGGTCAGCAATTCGCCGGGGGCGAGGGCGGTCTCGTAGAGGTCGAGAAAGAAGTCGTCTGCGGCGATGAGGCGGCGACCATCGGGACCATTCGCTTCGATTTCAGCGCGCAGCGCCAGCACGGCGGCCGGGAATTCCGATGCCGGATCGGCCAGCGCGAGGTTGCCACCAATGGTGCCGCGATTGCGGATCGCGGGGTGCGCCACATGCGGCGCAGCCTGCGAGAGCAGGGGGGCATGGTGCGCGATCAAAGGGTCAGCAAGCACCTCGGCATGGCGGGTCATCGCGCCGATGCGCAGCGCGCCTTCAGCAACCGACACGCCGCGCAGCTCGGCGATCTGCGAGATGTCGATAAGCCGCGACGGCGCCTGCAAACGCAACGCCATAGAGGGCACCACGCTGTGCCCTCCCGACAGGTAGAGAGCGTCGCCCCCAGCCTCGGAATGCAGCGCCCACGCCTCTTCCATGCTGCGCGCACGCAGGTATTCGAACGATGGTAATTTCACTTTCCCCCCTTCGGTCCGCAGCTCCTCCAGCTGCAAAAGTGACCGCTTGGTAACTTATCTAGATCATCGTCCCGGGAGTCGGTCAACATAAAATGACCACTTGGTAACTTTTTTATTTACCGCTATCTTCGTGTTGGAAAATGACATGAGACGGGCATGACCTCAGACACCGGGACCAAGGCACCACGCCGCAAGAACATGCGCGCAGAAGAGCGTGAAAAGCTGATCGTGACCGAGGCGGTGCGCTTTTTTGCAGAGTCGGGGTTCGAGGGGCAGACCCGCGAGCTCGCCAAGCGCATGGGCGTGTCGCACGCGGTCATCTACCGGCATTTCGAAAGCAAGGATGCGCTGATCGAACGGGTCTACGAACACGTCTATCTCAAGCGCTGGAAACCGGATTGGGAAAGCCTTGTGCTTGACCGGAATCTGACCCTGCGGCAGCGGCTGACGCAGTTCTATGTGGAATATGCCGAACGGGTGTTCGACTATGACTGGGTGCGGATTTTCGTGTCGTCCGGGCTGAAATCCTATGGGCTAACCGAGCGTTATCTTGACATCGTGCGCAGCAAGATCATCGAGCCGGCCGCGTTGGAACTGCGCCGCGAGCGTGGCGAGCCAGAGCGAACCGATCCGCCCGGTGTGGACGAGCTAGAACTGTTCTGGGGGCTGCACGGTGCGGTGTTCTACATCGCAATTCGGAAATTCGTCTACAACATGCCGTTAGAGATCGATGTCGAGGCTGCAGTACGCAACACGGTGGCAAATTTCTTTGATGGGACGCTTGGTAGGCCAATTGAGAGCAGTTTAGGTGATTGCTCCAAATAGACGGTTCAATCGACGCGACGGTTCCGCATGGCTGCTGAAAGGGTATTGCCAAGTTGTTGACTGGGTTTGGTAGAGGTATGTCTGCCTCATGAACATTCCAATCGATTTGCCGCCCCTGAAGGGCTTTCGCTACCCACGTGAAATCATCGCGTTCGCTGTCTGGGCGTATCACCGGTTAGCCCTGAGCACGGCTGATGTTGAAGACCTATTGGCTGCTCGGGGTGTGATTGTCAGCCGGGAGGCGATCCGACTGTGGGTTAATCGCTTTGGGTCGCATTTTGCAGATTGCATCCGCCGCGAACGTCCGCGGCCGAGCGACAAGTGGCACATGGATGAGGTCGTGATCACGATCCGGGGCAAGAAGCATTGGCTGTGGCGCGCGATCGACGCAGATGGAGATATTCTCGTGCAGACACGTCGGAACGCCAAAGCAGCAAAGCGCTTTTTCCAAAGATTGGTTTCACAGTTTGGCGAGCCGAGAGTGGTCATAACCGACAAATTGCGCAGCTATATCAAGCCGGTCAAAACACAGGCTCCGAACGCTGACCACCGGGCCCACAAAGGCCTAGGGTCAGGATTCATAACCAGTAGATCACAACAGCAGCGAGCGCGATGGCTGAGAGGAAGACCTTGGGACAACGGTCATAGCGTGTCGCCACTCGTCTCCAGTCTTTGAGTCTGCCGAACATGATCTCGATGCGGTTGCGCCGTTTGTATCTCCGCTTGTCGTATTTGACCGGCGTCTTGCGTTTCTTCCGGCCTGGGATACAGGCGCGTATCCCCTTGTCTTGCAACGCTTCTCTGAACCAGTCAGCATCATAGCCGCGATCTCCTAGCAGCCATTTGACGTTTGGTAGGCCGCTGAGCAGTGCCCGTGCGCCGATATAATCGCTGACCTGTCCGGCGGTGACGAACAGATCGATTGGTCTTCCCTGGCTGTCACAGATTGCGTGCAGCTTGGTGTTCATGCCGCCCTTGGTGCGACCGATCAGGCGACCACGCCCCCCTTTTTAGCGGCCATGCTGGTCGCTGTTCGATGGGCCTTCAGATATGTCGCGTCGATCATCACAGTCTTCTGTTCGCCATGCGCCGCAGCGAGACCGGTCATCATCCGCGCAAAGATGCCTTTCTCGCTCCAACGCTTCCAGCGGCTGTAAAGCGTCTTGTGTGGACCATAGGCCGCGGGAGCGTCGCGCCAACGCAAGCCATTGCGATTGATGAAGATAATCCCGCTCAATACACGCCGATCATCGACGCGAGGCTTGCCGTGCGACTTCGGGAAGAAAGGGGAAAGCTTGGCCATCTGCTCGTCGGTCAGCCAGTAAAGGTCGCTCACGTCACCGCTCCGTTTTCCGAGCCGTGAATCACGCAGCGCAGCGAAAATCAATGCATCCTGACCCTAGGTGAGAGGACACTTACAATCATTTGTCTGCTCGTTGTTTTTCTCTTTTATGTGACGTGCCACAAAATATGTCACGTCATTTTTTATATGAGGCATATTATATGACGTGATATTTTATACGGCATATAATATTATCTACCGTTGCTGACGTGCGGCCCATTTCCGGCAAAACCCGATAAAAGCACTGTCAGGGTTACGAGGCGGCTCCATGCCTTGATCAAGCAGGCTCATTACCCACGCCCGCCATTCCTGTTCGACCACATAAACATCCCAGCCAGGCGCGGCTTGCCGCGCCGCCTCGTAGGTGTCCGGCATGAGCTTAGTGGTAAATCCCGAGCCAACGATCATCTGTTGTGAAACACGACTACGGAAGGAAACCATGTCGCCTTCCATACTTACCGAATAGTCTGGCAAGTGGTCGAAGTCGCACAGCGCACGGACGGCCAGCCGGAAGTTCCGAATGGCGTCGCTCGAACCACACTTCTTTTGAAGCTTCTTCAAACCGATCTGCCAAGATTCCTTTGAGCCACAGTGTTTTCGCGCAATCTCGTAAATCCGGCGCTCGATTGGCTTACGGAGACGGAAATAGTCCGGGTGAAGTGTCAGAACCTCGTTGGCTTCAATGGCTTTGAAAAGCCATTCTGAGAGCTTGAGGCCCCATTCGGTGACACGGCCATCATGTCGTTTGCGCTTGATCTTTGCGCCTTCGATCAGGCCAAACGCCTCCCATGTCTCTTCGCCGCCCGTCTTGATCGTCGTCCTGAGACGTGTGCTGTCCAGCCGGTCAAGGGAGTCACGCAGCAGATCATAGTCGTGACCACCGGTGTGGCGATTGCTGAACTCCAAGAAGTCTTGGGCCTGAAACTGGATTTCGCGCGAGTATTGGCGACCTTCATTGCGCGCCGCCATGATCTGGCTAATCGCAAAGATCAAAATGTCCTTGTCATAGATGTTGGCGATGCCCTTGGGACCGGGAGTAACCTCCAGAACCACATCTCCATGCTCATATCTCTTAACATCACGGATCGGCTTCTTTGACAGCGTGAAGATCGGATGCTCCATGGACGCCATGTCGCTTTTAATGACAGCATCGGCCACGTCACAGATGAATAGGTTGGCTTGGGGATGACGATCCGGGAGGAGGGGGCGATAGTCTTCGTCCATGAATCACCTATCGGGATAACGGCTGCACTTTTATTGCTATCGGGATATTAGCTGCACCACAAGACCTATCGGGATAACGGCTGCACTTTCCCGGATAATACCTGCATTCTATCGGGATATTAGCTGCACTACACTTCTACAAATTACTGAAATCATTCATCGAATCTAACGTTTGCGAATGCGTAACACAGATTCTAACACATATATAACACCCAGCCTGTCAGGTTGAGACAATCACCGACAGCGCTTCACCCATTACCTCTGGTAAAAGACGCAGGCATCGACACCCGTAGTTGTCGTGGTCCAGGAAGCCCCGAGGACAGCGCATGTGGACGCGTTGCTAGCTAAGAAACGAGGAAGCGTCACCGTCAGCACCAGGACCACAACCAATGCACCCAGACCAAACCAGGGCAGGCGGCTCTTGACGCGATCCGCTTTCTGTTCTCGTTCGAACACCGCTCGATAGGCTGTAGACCTGTCATCTTCCGATTTGGCCAAGGCCCCGATAGTCTTGTCCGTCTGGACGCCAAGGCGTCTGACAATCTCTGTCATCGCGTCTGCGGTTGCGCCCAGATGGCTATCGAGTGTCTGGCCAAGAAGATCCCCGTACTTTTTCGGGTTGGTCTGGTCCCGTGCGGCGAAAGCTGCGATCCGCGCTTCCGTCGCAACCTTGATCTGTTTGTCCGCCACGGCGGTCAGATCGTCGATCCTGTCGGACATGCTGGCGACAGCCGTGGCCATGAGATCGAGCGTTTCGCGCAGATCATCGTCGGAAAGGGCAGGGGGGGCGGGTTGGTTTGGCATCGGGAGGCGTCCTTGGGGTTACTGGCCCTGCGGGACGAACAGCCCCTTGAACTCTGGATCGGTGTAGTAGCGAAGCTTCTCCGCGACGGCGGTGGCTTGACCCTGCACGCGCAGGAGCTGGTTTTCCGGGCGGAGCTGCATGATTTCATCTGGGGTCAGCAGATCGCGGCCCGTGAGGTTGTTACTGAAGCTGGGGCCGTCACCGGGTTTGAAGCTGTCGGTCTGGAACCCGGCGGTTTCCTGGCCCATCATCTGGCTCAGCCACTTGGCCGTCTCGAAATCATTCACCCCGAAGACCTGCTGCACCCCGGCATTGGCAATGAAAGTACCAGCGCGTTCGCCATAGAGGTCCTTGAGCTGGCTCATATCCTGCAGGATCGGCCAGAGCTGCAACCCATAGCCCGCCATCAACCCCATTGCGCGCTCTACAGCCTCCAGACGGCCCAGAGCCGCAAACTCATCCAGCAGGAACAGCGTGGGCGTCTTGAGGCGCTGTGTGCCCCCCTGAGTGCCTGCAGGGCCGCTCTGGGGCCTGACGGACGCCTCAGCGTCCCGTGCGATGTCCTGAAGGGCCTGAGACACCAGAAGGCGCAGCCAGCGGCTATAGGCGTCCATCCGGTTCGGGGGCAACACCAGAAACACCGAAGCGATCCGGTGGCGCAGATCTGAGAAGTGGAAATCCGACCGCGACAGGACTTTGGCAATGCGCGGACTGTCCAGGAAGTGCGTGTGGCGCTGTGCGTTGGATAGCACCGAGGCGGCTTCACGATCCGCCTTGCCAAGGAAGCGGTTGGCGGCGCGGGCGATCAGCCCGCCCGCCGCATCGCTGTCTTGCATCAGCTCCAGCAGAGCGCGGAGCTTTTCCGGGGGCAGGGTGAGATATTCCCGGACGGTGGCAAGTGTCCGGCGGTTGGGGTCCTCGTGGCAGACGCAGAACATGATCAGCCCACCAAGGATGGCCTTGGCCTCCTCGTTCCAGTGTGCCTCCGTCACCTGTCCCGGCGGGTCCATGACCAGCGTCTCTGTCAGGGAGGCCGCATCCTCGCCCAGATCGAGGCTGTCCGGTGTCAGCCGGTCGAACGGGTTGTAGGCTGCAGACGGCATCCCGGAGACCTCAAACGGATCGAGGACGTGGACCGTTCCGAACCGCCGCCGTGCTTCCCCGGCGATCCGGGCATTCTCGCCCTTGGGGTCGATGACCAGAACCGAGCGTTCCGCCGCCAGCAGGTTCGGGATCACGGTGCCAACGCCTTTCCCGGCCCGTGTCGGGGCGAGGGTGATCAGATGGGCGGGACCGTCATAGCGCAGCAGCCGCCCGGTGTGCGGATTGCGCCCGATCAGAAGACCGTCTTCCCGCTGGAGCTTCTTCAGCTCCTTGCGGTTGGCGAAGCGGGCGGAGCCATGGCTGTCGCCGGTCAGCCCGAAGAAGGCATCGGCTCCGGAGGCCATGCGCCAGTATTGGAACCCAAAGACAGCACCGACAACAATGCACGGCCCAAAGATCAGCCACTGCCATGCGCTTTCGCCGGGCGGCTGGTCAAAGAAGGCGAAGGGCGTGGCCACGAGCGCCCCGATCATCGCGCCGAACAGGACAGCGCCGATCATCCAGCCCAACAGGATAGGCGTGAAGATCAATCGACCGAAGAACCGGAACAGCCCTCCGAAGACGAGCATCACGCCCCGCATCAGGACGGCTTTTCCGGATCAGATATGGACGGTGCAGGGGAGGGCGGCCCCCAGTCCGCGAAGGCCTTGCGGTCCTGTTCGCGGGGCAGGTTGCGGATTAGCCGGTCGAGCATCGCGGCAGCCCCGGTATCCCGTTCCGCCAAGTCCATGAGCGCACCGCCCAGGATCACCTTGCGCCGCGTTTCGAGTTTGCGCTGTCTGGTGCTTTCCCGGTTCTTCAGTGCCTGAAGACGGGCCTTGGCCTGGGCATATCGTTTCTCGGCGCGCTCAAGTTCTGTTTCTGCCAAATCTCTACCCTCGCCACCAAACATTCTTGTGGTTGAAGTTGTTCTTGCCAGATCAACCGATAGCGCTTACCCGTAGGCCTGTAAAGGACAAGGGCGCACTTATGCAAACTCTTCACCTGCGGTTCCGAGATTTGCGTGCGATCTCTCTGGGGCAAAGCCCCGGCCGATGGCCATCCCCTTCGCTGCGTACCGCCGCGACATGGAAGGGCGCGCTGCCCCTTCCAAACCATCCCAGCCCAACCTCAGCGGTTGGATCGCGTCCCGCAATGTCGCGCCAGCGTCTCGCCCGATGCCCCACGGTGGGGGCTGGTCTGCCGCTGGCGTCTCCCTTACGGGAGGTTCGTATCGTCGGACCTGTCGGTGCCGATACGAACCGGGTTTGCCCGTGGCAAACCGCCAGTGACCTGTCCCCATATCCCGCCCCGCATAAGGCTGGGGATTTGGGGGCAGATCACTGGCAAGCCCGCGCCTCAGAGAGCCAGAGGCTCGCTTCGGGCGGGCTGTCTTTTCCTCTCGCACCGCGCCGGTTTGGGGCGCGATCCTGCGAAGAAAAGACGGCTGATCCGGTAACCAATATCGGGGTATCGGCACGGATCAGGTCCGCTGCGTGCGGGCGTTTGCATCACGGGCGAGGGGAGGGCGCATGGCCAGCTACCACCTCTCCGTGAAGACGATCAAACGCAGCGCCGGGCGCTCCGCCACGGCGGCGGCAGCCTACCGTGTCGGAGAGCGCATCGAGTGTCAGCGCGAAGGCCGTGTCCACGATTACACCCGCAAGCAGGGCATCGAGGAGACCTTCATCCTGACCCCGAAGGATGCGCCGGACTGGGCCACGGATCGCTCCCGCCTCTGGAACGAGGTTGAGGCCAGCGAGACCCGCCGCAACTCCGTCACCGCCCGCGAATGGGAGCTGGCCCTGCCGTCCGAGATCAGCGCTGAGGACCGGTCGCAGATCACCCGTCAGTTCGCCGAGGAGCTGGTCAGCCGCTATGGCGTGGCCGTCGATGTGGCGATCCATGCGCCCCATCGCGAGGGCGATCAGCGCAACCACCATGCCCACGTCCTGACCTCCACCCGCAAGCTGGAGGCCGGGGGCTTCACCGCCAAGACGCGGGTTCTCGATTCCGCCAAGACCGGCGGCGTCGAGATCGAGCAGATGCGCGGCCTCTGGGCCGAGTTGCAGAACCGCGCGCTGGAGCGTGTCGGGGAGGTCGAGCGTGTCGATCACCGGTCGCTTGAGAAGCAGCGCGAGACGGCGCTGGATCGTGGCGACAAGCTGACGGCCGAGGAGCTGGACCGCGACCCCGAGCTGAAGCTGGGGCCAGCGGCCAATTCCATGGAGCGGCGCGCGAAAGCTGTGGCCGAGCGTCAGGGCCGGGAATACGTCCCGGTCACCGAGCGCGGGGCCGTGGTCCATGCCGCCCGCCAAGCCCGCGCCGCGTTCCGCGAAATGCGCGCGCGGCTGGATGTCGCGCGGGACACCTACGGTATCGCGCGTGAGACGGGGCAGGGCCGCGTCTCTGCCGGTCTTGCGGCGCTCAGGGCCGCGACCGCGAAAGAACGCAGCGAACGCAACCCGGAGGATTTCCGGGAGCGGTTGTCGCAGGTCGTGGGCCGGTCGCGGGACCAGGACGACACTCCGAAGCCGGAAGGTCGCAATTACGCGCGCGAGCGGCTGAAGGAGATCATGGAGAAGGACGCCGGGCGCGACGGCCAGGCGGCGGTTCACAAGCTAGACGGTCACAGCGAGTATGATCTGGGCGAGGACACAAGCCGCGAGGCGCGCAAGCCGTCCGTCAACGAGCGGCTGAAGGATGTGCTGAACAAACCGCGCGAGCGGCTGGAGATCGAGGACGAGCGCGACCAGGAGAAGGATCAGGAGGTCGAGAAGGATAGGGACATCGACCGTGATCCAGGTCTCAGTCACTGACGAGGCGATGAGAGGTCGTTTCCCCATTCTTCATGGGAATGCTTGCCTGAGAGAACCCGACACCAACAAGGAATGAAATCACGCCGGTTGCCGTCTTGAATTCGCGCACCCTGATCGCATTCTGCGTCACGCGCGTTCTGGCAGTGACAAGGATTTTCTCCTACCCATCACTCCCAACCGTCCGCATGATCCACAGGCCGTACCAGCTTGGTCCCTTGCGTTCAGGATCGGCTTTGCACAGCACTTCGACCGTGTGTCCCTCCTCAGCAAGTCCCCGAAGGCCTTGTTCGGTGGTGACGTTTAGTTCGAGGTCAATCGTCTGGTTCATCGCGCATACCAACAAAAACAATGATGGTCGTCTTGTGCCTGAATCTAACGAGGGCATCAATCGTATATTATCGAGTTAGATATGGCTCGATAGAGTTCAGTGATCCCGGCAGTGCGCTGGTATCGCTTTGAGCGATAGGCAGGGCCGGGGATCGACGGGCTGACGCCCGCTCACCCCAACCCTGACAGTTTCCAAACCCTGTTGATCCGCCTGCCATCCTGTCAGGTCCGAGAAAACCGGCAAGCGCCGCCTGTGGCGTCGGTTCCGGTCGAGAATTCCGGTTCCTCCCACGCGCAGGCGCGCGGTTCCCTCCCAAATTCACGCCCTCCACCCGGTTGTCACGGCCCCGCCAGGCCGCAGGACGGGCTTTGCCCTTACCTGCTCTGCCCTTCGGAATGCATGGGCATTCCAAAGATCAGAACAGGAAGGCCCGCCCATTGGCGGAAAGGGGAGCAGACCCAGACCGCGTCACGCAAGGAGGGTCACAAATGACCGCAGAGAAGTTTGACGTTTATTCCCATGTCACCAACCAGATCATCGCGCAGATCGCGGCGGGAACACCGCCCTGGCGCAAGCCGTGGACCGGCGGCGGGGTATCGGCCAGCTTGCCGGAACGGTTCAACGGCGAAGCCTATCGGGGCATCAACATCCTGATGCTTTGGGCCACGGCGATGGCCAAGGACTACAGCTCAGCCCGTTGGATGACGTTCAATCAGGCCAAGCAGCTTGGGGGCCATGTCCGCAAGGGCGAGAAATCCGCAACCGTCGTGAAATACGGCACCGTCGAGCGCGAGGACGAGAACGGCGAGGAACGCCATATCCCCTATGCCAAGGCCTACCGCGTGTTCAACGCCGACCAGATCGAGGGCTTGCCCGCCGAGTTCTACATCCTGCCCGATCCGCCCCGCGATCTTGGCACCGTAGCCGACCCCGCGTTGGAGGCCTTCTTTGCCGCGTCCGGCGCGCAGATCGACGTGACCGAGGAGCCGCGCGCCTATTACAACATTAAGACGGACCGGATTCATATGCCGCCGATCGGGACCTTTCACAGGGCCGCAGGATATTACGGCACCTTGGCGCATGAGCTGACCCACTGGACAGGTGCGACGAAGCGGCTGGACCGCTTGGGCCGGTTTAATGACCGCAAGGCTTACGCGTTCGAGGAGCTGGTCGCCGAAATCGGCAACTGCATGCTTTGCGCGCAGATCGGGGTGGAGCCTGAATTCGACCAGAGCGCCGCCTATGTCGAAGGATGGCTTGAGGCGATGAAGGAAGACAGCCGCGCGATATTCCGCGCCGCGTCCGAGGCGCAGAAGGCCGTGGATTATATCATGGAGCGCACCGCGCAAGCCGACCGGATGGCCGCCGAGTAACAGCCCGCACCGCTGAAATGATCGAGGCCCCCGTCAGCATGCGGGGGCCTTTTTGCGTTGTGGGGTGATCGTGGATGTGGGCGGTTTCAGGGTGACCTGTCGGCGGGCAACCAAAAGGCCACCCGCCGACAGGCCCGGCGCTTCGCGCGGACGGGCATAGGATGCCCGCGAGCAAGCCAGACAGGGCATCTTCAACTACATCGAAATACTCTATACTCTGAAGCGCAAACATATCAGAATCGGGATGCTTTCATGCATCGAGTTCGAGGAGCAGACCATGACTGATCTTACCGCCCGAACAGACGACTGGTCCTTTCAGATTGTTGCGGAAGGTTCCAAGCGATTTTTCGTTCGAGTAACCAGTCCTATGGGCAGTAAGTCATCTATGGTTTTCTCGGACTTTATCTTGAATCCAGATGATAACGCACGAGCGATAGAGGCTTTCCGCCTACTCAACGAGCGGGGTTTTGTAGTCAGCCCACCTATGAAATTAGTGTTTCAAGACATTCATCCGTCCTACTCGGATGAAAGAGATCGCGCCGAGCTAATTAGGCGGCATGATCAAATTGTGGGTGTGTTAAAAGAATATGCAGCGCAGGCAGGACTAACTGTCGAGAACACTTTCCTCAACCCGACTGGCAATAAATTTGAAACAGTTGCTCAGATAGAATGAGAGACGGTACTCTTGGCGCAAATCCTAGGGCATTAACTAGAGTGAAAAACGCGCATTGCTGTGCGTATGCAAAAACTCTCGCGTTTCAAAATATGCCAAGTCTTCCATTTCAGACATAATCCTCATCTCGGTCGCAACACTTTCAGTTTGTAAGGCTTGCTTATAGTCGCGAAGAAGCTTTGCCGAATACGATGCGTAAACACGATTTCTAGTAAGGTCTTCTGTCAGCCCCATACCATCGCGATATGCTTGTAGGCCAACGACAGCCACCGCTAGGATACTCGCAAGGAAAACGGCATTCTCTACGGCACTTCCCGTGCTAAAAAGCTGCGCAGCTACAGCTAAACTCTGAAGAGCAATGATACCCACAGTAGCAATAAATTCTAAACTGGATACAGTATGCTCTTGGTCTGCGAGAGACCCAAATATTGGGAAAGGCGAAGCTCGCCGTCCAGCCTGCTCTGTGGCGTAGCCGATTTGCCAACTAAAGCGAAATTCCATCCAAAATTTTCGGAACTCGTCTAGTTTGTCTGGATCGAGTTCTGCTTCTTCGCAATCTACTTTTCTGGACAAGAGCGCCGCTTCTTCCAGATTTGTATCTCCTTTGACGATCTGCACGTAGACTGGTGCACAGATTTTCTTAATTACGCTTGCAAGAGCTGATTTTCGGGAGCCGATAACATTTTGTTGCGACACACTTCCTTGAGAGCATGCCTCACACATATGCTCCAACAAAAACTGAAAATAAAGATGTCTCAAACGCTCTCCTGCTAAGCGGTGATAAAGCCAAGCATCGCGTCGCCTTCCAAACAAAATCCCTTTGCCAAGAAAAACCGATAGAACGAGAAATAAGAGTGACACAGATGCTAAGAGCGGTCTCAGCCAGTCAGGTCTAGAGGCCCATTCGGTCATGATCGGCGCAGCGGCAGTTATTGTCATAGATAGTGATAGCACCATGAACACAATGGCGTAGAAACTATTGCGTCGCGAAGAGGACTTTTTTTCTAGAGCTTCATTTTCATGGTTTTTGAATGCTGCAGTAAGTTCTGGCCAGATGAAAATTTCGGCCATTTTGGGAAACTGCTCCTTGAGGTAGTCCTCGTCGCCTGGATTCAGGCCAATGTCAGAATTTGGTTTGGATGACATAGAAGAGTACTCTAGTCTGTATGTTCAGTTGGCTTCTTCGATGACACCCTAGCCGAGTAAGGTCTGATTATGCGAGAACCTTTTGATATCTTCATCGGTGGCCCGATGGGCGGCACACAACAGGACGCCCATGGCCTTCCTTTTGCAGACCATATCCAGCGGCTCAAGGCGGCTGTGGAGCGTGCGGCAACCGAAATTGTCCATGAGAATGGGGCACCTAACATCAAAATCTATACACCAGAGCTTGATGATAGCGGCATGATCACCAGCCGAGTGTTCGGTATCCTCGACACTGCAGAACTAGGGATCATGGATGTCTCAGCGGGTAGTCCAAGCGTTATGTACGAGCTGGCGATGTTGCATGCTCTCGGCATCCCAACAATCCCCGTTGTTATGGCGGATAAGGACGGAAGCCCGCAGTCATCATTCTACCTTCAAGGTACGTACCAAGCTGTGGTCGAGAGCTTTGAGGAAGATGTACTTTTTGCGAAATTAATGCCGATGATCAAAACAGTAATTTTCGGAGATGATGCTGGCATGAATCCTGCGGCCAACCCAATGAGCGAGTACTACGGGCTGCCGCTTGTCGAGGCATCAGCATCGACTGGCTTGGCGACTGGCTACTTCCACAACTTCATGCGGCATATACTCAAGGCCAATGGCGGTGTGTTTGATTTCATTGAGGACGAAGTTTTCAAAATGGTCGTTATTAGACCTCGCGATCTGGAAGAGGCCGAGGGCTTGTCTCAGGTTGTTCAACGGAAGCTCAAGAGCTTTGATATCGATGTAGAGCTAATTGGCGAGCGTGATGGGAAGGTTTATCAAGATCGGGAGCAGGCCCGTGGAAAGATGCTTGTTTTTCGGGCTGGGGGATATCTCTTCGATACCCCTGCCCCGCTAGCCGCACAGAATAAATCGCCCCGGATGAAACGTATCCGGCTTATGGCTGAGCGCGCAAAGACTGACGCAGCCAATGCAGCGGTGCAGAAATTTGAACAACGCATGATTGACGACTTTATGGCAACGCTTGCCCGTTTGCCTCAGGACTACCCGGGGAGCGTTTCGCGGCGGCTTGGTGTGGCAACTATCAAAGACTTTGTGCGAATGGTACTAGTATCTCTCGGACGTGAAATACCGGATGACTTTGATAGGCGTTTCGGTGTTCCTGATTAGTGTGTTGTGGCTATACTGCGATAGTTGTGCATGGCCATAAACGGTCGATTCCGCCGGTGACAAAAACGCGCGAGTTTTGGCCACCGACGACCCTGAACCGGGACCTTCACTGCGGCCAGAGGCAAAGCTCGCTCTGCGGGACTTTCCTGCCGTTCACCAAGGTGTCGTGCCTCCAGGCTCGACAAAGCGACCGCTGACCTTTGCATCCAAGGCATATTCGGACGGAAGCCGCGCGCCTTCTTCCGGTGTCATCTCGCCATATCCTCCGGTTAGGTCGGTTTTGACGAAGCCGGGGCTCACCGAATTTACCGTAATGCCAGTGTCCTTCAGTTCCTCGTGGAGCTGGATCGTCAGCATGTTCAACGCCGCCTTGGACGCGTTGTAGCCGATGAAGCGTTGCGGGTAATACGGTGCGCCGGGATCGGCGTTCTCTGTTAGCGAGCCCATCGAGCTCGACATGTTTACGATCCGCGCATTCGGCGCGGCGCGTAGAAGGTGCAGCATGGTCTGCGTAACTGCCAGAGTTCCGATGAAGTTGACATCGATGACCCGGCGCACAGCCTCTATCGAGGCCTTGCCGGGCGCCGCATCGCCGGCATCGAAGATGCCGGCGTTGTTGACGAGGATATCCAATCGGCCGAACCGCGCCTCGATCGTGGCCGCTGCGGCTGCGATGGTCTCTGCAGAGTCGAGGTCGAGGTGCAGGCCTTCGGCAGCAAACCCCGCCTCGGCCAGACCGGCCGCTGCCGCGTCGCCGCGCGCCTTGTCGCGGCTGCCAAGCAGCACATGAACGCCAGAGTTCGCCAGCTTGCGGGCGATCTCAAACCCGATTCCCTTGTTGGCGCCGGTTACGAGGGCGATACGTGAATGTGTCATAAGTCTTTCCTTTTTCTGACTTACCCTATTTATATGAAGGAAAATTCATATTTTGGATTCGCATATGCCGCCGACCGTGACGAAAGCCCTGAAGCCCCGGAAAACACCGTCGCAATCGCGCTCCCGCGTGACTGTGGATGCGATTTACGAGGCGACGATTCAGGTTCTGCTGTCACAGGGCATGGTGGGGCTGACGACCACCGGAGTGGCTGAACGCGCAGGCGTTTCGGTCGGCTCGATGTATCAGTATTTTCCCAACAAGCAGGCGCTCGTCTACGCGTTAAATGACCGCTTCCTCACGCGGCTTGCCGAGCGGGTCGAAGAGACCTGCGCCCGGATGCTGGGGCGCCCGATCGCTGAAGCAACCGACGCCCTGATCGATACATACTGGGCGGTTAAAACAGAGCGACCCGAGCTGACCCGGGCGCTTTACCGCTCCGTGGCTGAGTTGGACAATGATGCGTTGATCTATGCCTTTGCCGCACGCGTGGACAGGGCGACGACAGACATGTTCCGCCATGCCCCCGACATCCCAGACGATGAGGTCGAGCAGACAAACTTGCTATTGACGACCGTGATCTACGGCTCCGTGCGCAACGCATTCGAGCGTGGGCTCGGTCCACAAGAGATCGCGGTGTTGAAAACCGGCCTCAAAGCAATGTGCCAAGATCACCTGCGAAGTATTGGAAGTTGATCACGCCTGATTGAGAGCGTCCGCTTCAGGTCTCGGGTTCCAACGGCGAGCCTCAAGATTCCTCAAATGCGTGGGGCGACCACAATGGGCTCGAAGCTGCCTTTCGCCGCACAGGCACGAACGGCTGCTGTCGGACAAAAACCTCTGGTCAGAACTACGCGGCCTAAAATGGTCGTTTTTGAGCCTATCGCCCTACCCCGCGTGTTTTCGGATGTTCTGAGGGCTCAAAAACCCGGTGCAAAAACTTTTGCGTTTTGCACCGTTTTTGATACCATATCAGCATGATTATTGGATACGGACGTGTCTCGACCGAGGACCAACACCTAGATGCTCAGATCGACGCTTTGAAGGAAGCTGGAGCTGAGCGCATTTTCGCGGACAAGATCAGTGGCTCCAAGCGGAAACGCCCCGAGCTCGACAAGATTCTGGAGCAACTCCGGCGCGGTGACATCGTCCTGGTCACGAAATACGACCGGCTTGCGCGGTCCCTGACCGACCTTCTCGACATCGTCGCACAGATCGAAGCGGCCGAAGCAGGCTTCCGGTCTCTCGCTGAAGACATCGACACGACCACACCCGCAGGCCGGTTAATTTTTCACGTCTTCGCATCCATTGCCCAGTTCGAGCGCGAACGCATCCGAGAGCGTACGATGGAAGGGCTCGAGGCCGCGCGCAAGAAGGGCCGCATCGGCGGCAGGCCCCCTGCCCTGTCCGCAGATCAAAAAGCTGAAGTGTTACGATTGAAGGATGAAGGGCGCGCGTTGAAAGACATCGCCGCTTTGTTCAACGTCAGCTTAGCGACCGTCAAGCGTGTTTAGGCTGAAGCGGCACGCGTGGTGAACACTTCACCCGAAAACTGTAAAGCACGGGAGCTTGGAATCTCCCACTCAACCGTTCCTCCTGCCCAGGTTTGGGCGCGCAGGTGAACAGAATTAGTAATAGTGTTAATTCAAGCGTGCAGGTAGCCGCAAACGACAACCAGATCACGACACCTGCTATCCGCGCCTCTTTAAAAGACGAATGATGACATCATGGCTATCTTCATCATCAAGACTCGCAAGAAGAAGCTCAGAGTTTTGATCGGACAAGCGGTTAAATTCTTCAGACGCCAAACTAAGAATGCGGCGGGCTTCGCTTCTCAGGTCGTTTTGCACATTCGACAAAACCAACAGCGTACGTCCAATCTGTTCGGCATCTGACAGCAGGCGCTTTTGGCTTGTGTCGCGGCCTTTAAAATTCGGAAACTTGGCCGGGTTGATCCGATGAGCGGTTTGCCACGCGTTTTCAAGGCGCTCGGCCTCTGCGCGCAAACGCTCTTCTTCGCTGCGAAGCCGCGCAAGTTCCGCATCAAGCCGTATGCTCTCGCAGAGCAACCGCGTGCCTTCCGCGACGAATGACAGGGTTTTCTGAACGGTGCGGTTATCGCCGTGATACAGATCGCGGTATTCTCCTTCCTCAACGCGGCAGGCCGCTTCGGAGAGGGCCAAAATGCGTTGAACATGCTCATCAACCGGCGCCGCCTGCGCAGGGATGGCATGGCAAAGCGCCAACGCACATAAGGCGGTTTTTAATGGGACCATGGCAGCTTACCTTCAGGAAAAAACATTTTTAAGACCTTTCAAGAATTCTTCGTAGTGCTGCTCAATCTTTCCGTTTGATACTATATACTTGGGGCGCCGTCCGCTGATCTTCAGCAGGCCTGCCTTGCCCAACACATCCAGATGCGAATTGGTGGATTGCTTGACCATGATCTCGTTCAAAAGCGCCCCGATGGTCGACTGGTCAAAGCGAAAAAAGCCGTCCTGTGCGGCGGCGACCATCTCTTCGATCTTCCAGTCGTCAATCAGGCTTTCCTGAAGGCGGGTGATGGTCAGACCGCTATGTGTCGCGCTGCGTTTTTCCTTGCGTAGCTCGGCGATTTTCCGGCCAACACTGTCATTGTGATCCTTTAGGTAGTCCTCAAGCCCCTCTGGATCTTTGGTCAAACCCAGCTGTTGAATAACGAAAAAGAACTCGGCGATGAAGAACACCGCAGCAGAACGCAGCTTTTTGATGTCCTCGCTCGACAGCTCGCTCTGGCCGGGGTTTTGTGGATGCTCTGGATCGGGCACGGGAACGATGGCCTTTAGGAACGCGCGTCGCTCGGCGCGCATGCCACCAACGATATCCAGTAAATCGACACTCACTTTGCACCCCGTAAAAATCCATTTCTAAATTTTAGAGATAGGTTCAATCAAAAGCAAATTTTACGAAAACAAAGTGCTTGTACAGAAAAGTTAGAGGCCGCGACTTACCCTCAGTGCTCAGGGAGCAAACGCAAACACACCCCTTGAGCAACGCCTGGGAGGGCAAGTCAAATGAAAAAGATGTTGATGGCAACCGCCGCCGTTCTGGTTCTGAATACTGTCGGCACAGGTGCAGCGCTGGCAAGCACGCAAACGATCGCCGAGATCGAGGCCAAGTATGATGCGCAGTTCGATGCCCTGCAGACCGAAATGCAGGACTGGCAGGGTACAGCGCCTGATCCCTCGGGCATCGAGGCAACCATCGGGGCGGAATTTGACGTCACATGGGAGATCACGGATTTCTCCTTTGACATCCCCGAAGTGGTTTTCAAAACCCGTGAGTTCAGCCTTCATCTGCCGCAGTTCAAATGGGACCGCACCAGCTTTTCCATGGATGTTCCCGAAATCCGCATGGAGACCAAGAAAGTTGGGGAATACCCCTGCTTTAAAGGCTGGAAGTGGTATTCCTGTGATGCCAAGATGGATGTCCCGGTGACGCGTACGGTCCACAAGAAATTCTCTTTGGACCTGCCGCAAACCTGGTGGGATCGCACGAGCTTTTCGATGGATATCCCCGAGTTTTACAGCAAGCGCGTCGAGATCAAAATGCACCTTCCCCAGTTCAAGCTGAAGGATGTGCACGGCGAAATCTCGGCCTATCAAAAGCAGGGCGAGGCCTTTGGCCTGCGCGCGCAGCAACTGGGCGAAGCCAAGAAAGCCGACATGAAGGCCGCAGTGCGTACGCAAATCGGCACGGAAAAGCAAAAGGCCGTGGCCGAGTTTGATAAGGCGCTGGCCGCATTGGACAAAGCCATCGGCGAAATCCGCGCCGCTGGTGCTGATCCGGCCCAGCTGAACACGCCAGATGGTGTGATCAACCTGATCGCCGTCCGCGCCGAAATCGTCCAGAAGCGCGGTCAGACGATTGCGGACATGGACAAGGCGCTGACCCAGCTGGCTGCGTAACGTTCCACCAAAATAAGTCTTGGGGCCGCCGAGATAATTCGGCGGCCCCATTGATACTGCGCTTGACCTGCCCCCCGCGAGATCCCTCACCGTGATGTAGAGTCTGCGCCAACACTGAAGGAGCAGACACTTGCGAAAGAGCCGTTTCACCGAGGCGC
>NZ_JACIEJ010000020.1 GCF_014196795.1 Sagittula marina | reverse complement strand
TTGCGGAATTCGTCCGTCCGTTTCAGTCCCATATTCAGTCTCCTTTGTTGCAGTAAATGCTATCAAAGGAGCGGCATCAAACCGCGACAGGTCCAATTTTGATCCAGTCGAAGACAACCTCGAACCTGTAGTCAGCAAAGCATATGTCCGGAATGGCTTGGAGGCGATCACGCAAAACTGGCTGCGATGTAGCAGTGGGCATCAGCTTGTAGGGCAACACACACCCGGACGGCATCTCGGAGTAGTAGCTCACGTCTTCAATCGCGGGAAGGATTGGGCATTCAAAGGTCTGCGGCATCGGCGCGTTCTCTCGCTCTTTTTGTTCCGACTGCAGCTATGTTCGACACCAGACCACTGCAAGCCAAGCGCGAAACCGGGACAACTCCGGTATGAAAGCGATACAGATAAAGCCTTAAATTTCGCAGTCCCCAGACCTATGAAGATCTGAACGACAAGGATTGGGGGGAACACAGGGGCCTGAACATCTTGTGTGCCACCCCCGGCGCGGAGCCTTGTCTTTTGGTCGGCTCAACCCGGCTTGAGCATGACAAGGCTTTTCGCCAGCGCGATGCACGCGCCAATAAGGATGCGGCACTCCGAAGCCCGAGAAAATTGAAAACTGATCCACTGCCCAGAAATTAGCCCAGACGTGCGATTGCATGTGTGAGCGGGGGCAGTCGCCAGATTGGGCCAACAGGCCATCTCTGCCCAATTCTGAGCGCTCTGCGGTACGTTCTGGGGGCAGAGGGACGTACCGAGACGACGAGCGACAGAGCCGCTCGCCGGTTTTTCAGAGGACGTCAGCGCGTCTCATCCACATCTTGTCCAGCGCCCCAAACAGTCAGCAAGAGCTCCAACATCTGGCCTTGGGTGCGGCGCTCCTGCATGCATAAAGCTTTGAAGCGGTCACATACCTCGATGGGCGCCCGAATGTTGACGTTGCTTTCAATCGGTTTGCGCTCGAGGCTCTCCAGCCCTTGAGGCCCCGGGCCGCCGTACTCGGCAAGAGCCAGCGTAAGCAGTTCGTATGCGTCAGCACCTGTCGCGGCCGCGAAGTCGGGGATCCGGTCCAGCGGAAGCCTCGTCGCACCAACCCTGAGCATGGTCACGAGGTTTGGGCGTGAAAAACCCATGGCATGGGCGATGTCATCATTGCTCTTGCCGGATTGGCGCACAGCGTGATCGATAAACGCGGAGGTTTGGCCTTCAGTCATGTCAAGCATCCCTTTCTTGTTGCAGACAGGGACATGATAGATGGACGTACGAACGCCCTTGCTGCGTGGTTCTGACAAGAAGTCCTAGGTTGGGTGGCGTGCTTATTAGGAGGGAGACCTGTTGTGCGGCACGGATCGTGATCGGAACCTTGGAGAGGCGGCTTGGCACGAACATAAGTTGCTTTGCCCAAAGAAATGGTCGCAGTGCACTTTCAGTGGCGGGCTGCGAACTTGGCGCAAGGCTACCCCTAGAAGTGCATGACAGATAACCATCTCAGACGGCGTAATAGTTTCTATACCAGTCGACGAACTGCTGCACGCCCTCGCCGATATTGGTCTGCGGACGGTAGCCGGTCAACTGTTCCAGCAGGCTCGCGTCGGCCCAGGTGGCCGGCACATCGCCGGGCTGCATGTCCATCAGGTTGCGCGTGGTTTTCATCCCCAGCGCAGCCTCGATCGCCTCGATGAAATCGGTCAGCCGCTCGGAACGGGAGTTGCCGATGTTCACCACCCGGTAAGGGGCGACGGGGGACAGGCTGTCGCCTTCGGGAACCGCGCCATCGTCAGGGCGGTCATAGCGGCTCGGCGGGACGGCCTCGAACATCAGAAGGCGAATGGCGCGCACCAGATCCTCCACATAGGTGAAGTCGCGAAACATCTCGCCGTGATTGTAGACGTCGATGGGATCGCCGTTCAGCGTCGCCTTCACGAATTTGAACAGCGCCATATCCGGGCGTCCCCAGGGGCCATAGACCGTGAAGAAGCGGAACATGGTCGTCGGCATGTCATGCAGGTGGGCGTAGGCGTGGCCCATGCCCTCGGTCGCCTTCTTGGTGGCGGCATAGATGGTCATCGGCGTGTCGGCCTTGTCGGCCTCCGAGAACGGCATATCCGTGTTTGCCCCGTAGACCGAGGAGGTCGAGGCCATCAACAAATGCCCCACCTTGTGACGCAACGCGCCCTCCATGACATTGAAGGTGCCGGTGACATTGGCATCCACATAGGCGCGCGGATTCTCAAGGCTGTAGCGCACCCCCGCCTGCCCCGCGAGATGCACCACGATCTCTGGCACGAAAGCATCCATCGCCGCATCCAGCGCATCGCGGTCCTCCAGCATCGCCTCGGTGGCAGTGAAGGTCGGGGACTGCAGCAGCATGGCATGACGACGCTGTTTCAGCGTCACATCGTAGTAGTCTGTCATGCCGTCAAAGCCCGCGACGGTGTGACCTTCGTCCAGCAACAGCCGGGCAAGGTGGTAGCCGATGAAGCCGGCCGTGCCGGTGATGAAAATGCGCGCCATGAGACAGAACCTTTCACAGGAGCCTATTGCAGTGTCGAGCCGTGCTTAGCCTCATTCCGAATAAGTCGCAAAGCCTTGCATTGAGGTCGACAGACATGGACCTTTCAGGAAATATCCCCTGCCCGACCGAACAAAGCCTCTCCACAGACGTCTCAAAGCTCGTGAAACCGCTTCGGGACAGGCAGTGAAGTTGCGGTCAGCCGGCCACGGTGTCGCCGGACGCTGAGCCGGCCACGTTTTCACCGCGGTCGAGCGTCGTGATATAGCGCAGCCGATCAAGATAATAGCGGCGCTGCATCGACCTCTCCACCGGATGGGCAAGGTATTGCGGCAGCCGCTCCCAGGCGCCGGACGCCGCCTCCTCCGAGGTCACATCGGCGGTCTTGTACGGGCTGACATCCGTTGCGTAGCCGGTGCAGGCGAAGTCCTTTGCGTAGGTTTTCACGAACAGGTCAATCACCCACTCAGGCACCGCATTCCAACTGGTGGACGGATCGCGCCGGGCATTGGTGGATTGGTTCTCATGCACAAAGCGGATCGGTTTTCCGAACAGCCGCGCGCCAAGCCGGGCCTCTGCCTCGGCCATGTGTTCGACCCGGAACACCTCATCCACCATCGGGCGTCCGTTCAGATCATGCAGCCAGTCATATTGCAGCTGCACCGTCAGCATACAGTTGAAGACGATGTATTGTTCGAACCCCAGCACCCGACACATGGCCGCATGGGGGTTTGCGTCATTGTCCCGGGTGTAATGGTAGGTGCTGGCCATACGCTCGAACGGATTGCGCACAAAGGTAAAGCTGTGCAACGCATCAAACCGCCGGTAGCCAAGAGCATGCCGCAGATCGACAGCCCGCGCATGAAAGGCAGGCACCTTTTCCCGCCCGCCTTGCATGCCCACGTTATGGGCGACAGACGCCTCGATGCCCGGCAGATGATCGCCCTGCACCCAATGTGACCAAAGCCGCGGGTTGGCCTGTCGCTCCGCATCGGTCAACGGTGTCTCCGGATCGGGCGCGGAGTGTGCCTCGAAGGTCCGCGTCACGGAGGTGCCCGCGGATTTCGGGATATGCACGAAGACCACACCAAGTGCTTCGTTTACCAAAGTGGCCATGAGACCACCTCAGCCGGGGCCCGGTTTCGGACCAAGCCGCGGGTTCAGCCAGACCTGATGGCCGTCCCGCAGCATGTTGTTGTCGTCATGGTGCATGATGCTGTCGTGATAGCAGATCCACCCATTTGCGGTGAAACAGTCCCTGAGTTCGGCTTCGATCTCGTGACTGTGGGTGCCCACGGCAATCACCCGGAAACGCGCGTTCAGCAGATCCATGGAGGGTGGCAGCACCTTGGTTTCGTTGCCCTGGATATCCACATGCATGAAATCCACCAGCGGCGTGTCCCCGATCAGCTCTGCCAGCGACAGCGATTGCTGGATGGCATATTTGTGCGGCCATTTGGGCAGACGATAGAGCCCCTCCTCCCCCTCGATCGGCAAAGCCTTGGTCCGGGCCAGCAAGGTTTCGAGGCTCTGCCCCTCCTCCCCCAGCTGCCGCAGCCCCCAGCTTTGCTCGGGTGTTTCGGTCAGGGGGAACAGGGCAAAGCCCGCGTGTTCCGCAATCAACCCCTGCACCAGCGTGTGATCTTCTGGCGGGATGGCGTTGTCGGCCATTTGTGTTTCGAGGTAGCTGAAATGCATCGGCTCCGCCTCGACCGCAAAGATATGGCGGTCCTCGATCCCCAGCCGTCCCGCCAGCACATGGCAGCGCGACACCCACGGGCCCCAGCCCGCCCCCAGTTCCACGGCCGTCATGCGATCCTGCGCCGTCATCATCGCCCAGGCGAGCGGGATCCACTCCCAGTTGACCATGGGGTTGAGCTGCACGAGGCCCGGCTCCTTGGACGAGCCGCGACGAAACCGCCGCTGCGTGCGTGTGCCCATGGCATCGAGAATGTATCCGTCGGCAACCGCCGTCTCGGTCAGGGGCGGCAAAAGGTCGAGCACAGCAGCAGAAAAGGGCGGCGCATCTGGCATGAAAAAATCCCGGTAAAGATTAACTTTACCGAGATCCTAACCAGTGCAATCTTTAAGACTGGTTAACTCTTCTTCAGTCTTCGGGCCTCAGACCCAACGTCCGATCGCCACCAGATTGATCGCGCGGCCGGTGGTCGACTGGTAGGACATGGCGCAAGCCTCTCCCGTCGTGGGGGTGGTGATGCCCGGCACCGTCCAGTAGCTGGTGGAATGGTTCTGACGTCCCTGCATCAGCGCCGGGGCCACGGTGAACGCCTTTGGATAGGTCCATGTTGTCACGCTGGAACGATAGATCGCGCCCGCCGTGGTGGTCACGTTCACCGTCACCTGCGGGCTCCAGCAGATCTGTGTGCCGTCGGCAAAGCGCACCCAGGTGCCATTGGCGTCCGAGCCGCGCTCGATCACCGCGCCGGTTGGGGTGCCGCCGGATTGCGCCACCGCGCCCAGCAGGTTGCCCGGCCCATAGGCATAGTCAGCGCGCGCCAGCTTGCCCGTCCCGGTGTCCGTGGGGGTGGCCATCACGGCCCCGCCGGAGACCACCCCCGAGGCCGGATCGAAGCTCATCGCAGTGGTCCAGGCGGCCCCATCGGCCGAGACCTTGATCGCGAAAGCATCCGACCCGGCCGTCCCCATTTCTGCCCGGCCCGCCCAGCCGGTCTGGAACAGCAGGCTGGCGGTGTCGCCCGCCGTGGCCTTGTTCACCTTGATCTGGTGGCCCGCGCCCTCGTGGGTCAACAGCGTCGCCGTGCTTGAGACCGACAGCCGGTTGGTCGCATCGGCAGAGGTGTTCACCCCCACCGTGGCGCTTTCCACCGGGATCACCTGCCAGTCCGTGCCGTCAAAGAGCACCTCCACATCCTCGGCCAGCACCAGCGCGCGCCACCCGGTAATCGGGGTGTGATAGACCCACATGTTCTGATCCCACAGGGCGATCTCCCCCACGTGGGCGGCCCAGTCGCCGCTGGCCCCGATGGGCACCAGATAGCGGTCGCCGGTGGACGCTCCGAACGGCGGGGCGGTCTCGTCACGGGCCACCACGGCCAGTTGCACCGCCACATCCAGACGGGCGAGTGCTTCGTTATGAGTGACGTGTTTCTGCGCCTGGGCGGGCAGAAGATAGGGCAGCGACAGCACGGCCGAGACGTCGGACATGGGGGAGACCTCCTCGAAAGCGGAACGGCCTCAGAGGTATGCCCCCGTGGTTAACAGCCCCTTGGGGCATCGCGCGGTACGCGCGTCTCCAAACAAGCGCGGTACGCGCGGCACGCCCAAGCGCGGCTCACTCCCCGCAGCCCCCCAGACCTCAAAGCGGCCCGATATGCCAGACGTGGCGGTTCGGCCCATCGTCACTGTGCGACAGGCTGCGGGCGTGCCCGTCCATCAGGGCCAGCAGCGCATCGCGGTCCAGATGGGTCCAGTCCTCTCCGGCAAAGTTCAGATCCCGCGTCCCCACCGTGTGCCAGTCGTCGATGACGATGGTCGCTGCGTCGCGGTGATCGTCGAGGATACAGGTCAGCTCCTCCATCAATGGCACCTGCCGCGCGCCTTCGCTCTCGCCCAGCTTGGCGCGCGCCGTATCGATGGGATAGCCGTTGAACTTTGAGCTGCCCCAATCGACGCTGCTGTCACCGCTCCAATGCGCATCGAGGTAGAACACGCTTGGCCCGTCCAGATCCGGCACCACCTCTGCCAGCACATCCGCCGAATTGCCCTGCAGGCAGGTGACATTGGGTCGGTGTGCCAGATGCTTCACCGCCTCGGCGTGCAGGGTCTGCGACAGCTCGATGGTGATCACCCGGTCCGCCCAATAGCTGGCGTGCAGCGTGGTGTGGCCGAACAGCGTGCCCGTCTCGACGAAGTTGCACCAGCGCCCGTCCGGTCCATGTGGCGCGCGCTGCAACAGACCGAACAGATGCGCCGGAAATCCCATGCCGGGGGTCAGCACCGCCAGCCGCTGCCCCGTGGCCGCGCAGCTCAGCGTCAGGGGCACCGCACCGGGAAAGCGAAAGCTCACTTGTTTCAACCAGCGCTGATCCTCCGGTTGGCGCAGAAACCACTTGGCATTGTCGGGCAGATCCTCTCCGGGGTCCGAGATCTGCAGCGCCACCGGTTTGCCGTCAGGGTCATGCAACACCGGGCGCACCGCCCCTGCCCCCGATCCCGCCAGCAGCAATAACCCTTCGGCCTGTGGATCTTCGAGATCCAGCCAGGCCCGCTTGCCGGGGAAGTTCAGCCAGCGAAACAGCGGGTTCTGTGAGGTCTGGCTGACAAAGTAATACCGCATGGGAACCCCTTATGATCTGCCCCGACCCTAGGGCCTGCCAACACGATCCGTCCAGCCCGCGCATCACGCAATGGCGGCCTCACCCCCGGGGGCGGCTTTTGATCCATCCAAGAAAGGCCTTGCCCGGCGCCTTGAGCGGGCTGCGCCCGGAGGCCGCCCACCAATGCCGCCACTGTGCCTCCAGGGCGTAGACATCCTCGCCCGGCGCCAATTCCCGGGCTGCCGCCCGCACCGCATCGGACAGGGGCGGCAGGTCGGGACCGGCCTCCACCACGCCATTGCGGCGGCTGACACGGATCACGTCGCCAAGCTCTTCGGTCAACTCATAATCCGGCAGGTTGCCCTCCGCGATCATCTTGCGCAGGGCGGCGCGGAACACCCGCACGGGCGCGGCGCTGCCCGCCTTCTTGTGCAGCACCGGGACCGAAATCCGCCAGGCCTGCTGCCGCCCACAATGCTTGCGCGCCAGCTCGTAGACGCGGCGCTCGAGCGGTTTGCGCAGGCGAAAATAATCACGCGACAGCGTCAGCACCGAGCGCGCCTCGACGGCCCGGAACAGCCAGTCCGACAGCGTTACCCGCACCGACACCATTCGCCCGCCCCGCGACTTGCGCACGATTTCCCAGGCTTCGATCAGGCCGAAGCCGCGCGTGGTCTCCTCGCCCCCCGTCGAGATATTGGTTGTGATGCGCGTGCCGGCGAGCCGTTCAAACGCATCCCGAAGACGGGTGTAGGCATCGCCGCTGGTGTCGCGGTTGGTGGCCACCAGCAGGTCATGCGCCGTCAGCGTCAGGTGCCGGGTGATCTGGCGGCCCAGGTTCACCGCCGCCATCAGCTGGCTCACGCAATAGATCAGGATGTCCTTGTCGTGGATCGTGGCGCGCCCCTTGACCGAGGGCGTGACGGTGATCTCCGCGCCATTGTGCTCATAGGACAGCACCCGCGTGTCGGGCTTCGTCGCCAGGGAAAAGATCGGATGTTCCATGGACGCCAGATCGCCCTTGGGCGAGGCGTCGAACAAATCGCAGACAAAGAAGTCCGCCGTGGGATGCCGGTCAGGGGTCAGCCCCCCTGCTGCGCTGGTCATGATCGTCGCCTGTACACTGCCTGCCCCCTTGTTGTGTGCGCTCCGGTGGTCCGGAATCAGGTTCGGGGGTTCAGTGACACCCTAGAGTTATCCACAATCTGCGTCCACCCGAAGGCCCGCGCTTTTCGGGGGAGCAGAGTCACCGCTTCGGGGGATTGGAGTCGCAGCAACGTGGGATCAGAGTCGCCTCTGCCTGAATTTGGAATGGAAGCCTTTGGTATAAAGGACTCTTTGCTCAGGACATTTGCCTGTAACGAGTACTTTAACCTAGATTTAACAGAGTAATTTCTGTTTGGTGCATCCGTTCCCTTTTGAAATCCTGAGAAAATCCCGCCAATGTGTGCATAACGCTTCCATGTGCGCTGTTTTCAGGTATCATAGGAAAAAAGGCGAACATGTCAGGAGAGACCTCCCAAAGAGGCCCCTGGCGGATAGCGAGCAAAGACCATGAAAAGCCCGACAAAATCCACCAAAACCACCCAGCCTCCCTACGTGGGGCTCGACCCGGATATCGCGGCCACCCAGCTTGAATGCGCCATGGGCACGGCGGACTTCGCGCGCATCGCGCAGGCCTGTGCCTCCGGCAGACAGGATCTCGAAAGCCGCGGGCTGGAGGAAAACGGCAACCGCTCCCTGCGCCTGTTTTCCACCTGGGAAATCACCCGCTACCTGATCCCCGTGGCCACCGGTCACTTCCGCCGCGTGCTCAAGGAAAACCCCGATCTGCCACAGGGCATGTCCGAAACCTCGGGCGGCGCGAAATGGTTTACCCTCGACGAGGTGCTGCAACTGCGCGCCCATTTCGGGGCCAAGGGATCGAAGGCCAAGGACTACCGCCCCTACCGCCCCGACGGTCTGCCCGCCAAGATGCTGGCCGTGGCCAACTTCAAGGGCGGCGTGGGCAAGACCTCCACCGCCGCACATCTCGCCATGTCCGCCGCGCTCGACGGCTACAAGGTGCTGGTGATCGATCTGGACAGCCAGGGCTCCATGACCTCGATATTCGGCGGCCAGGTCCAGGACGAATGGCAGACGGTCTTTCCGCTGCTGGCCCGTCACTACGCCCGCACGCTGCAATCGGACAACCAGGCGCGTGCAGCCCGTGGCGAGGTCCCGCAACCTCTGGACGACACCCTGTCATCGGCCCTGCAGGTGAAGGCCCCCGAATTGATCCAGAAAACCCACTGGCCCAACATCGACCTGATCGGCGCGCAGCTGAACCTCTACTGGGCGGAATTCCAGATCCCGGTCTGGCGCATGAACGCGCGCGGCTGGCGGCTGTGGGACGCGCTGACCGAAAGCCTCGACGAGGACGGCATCCTCGACGAATACGACCTGATCTTCCTCGATACGCCCCCCGCGCTTGGTTACCTGACGATCAACGGACTGGCGGCCGCGGACATCCTGCTGGTCCCCCTCGGCGCGTCGTTCCTGGAGTTCGACAGCACGGGCCGCTTCTTTGACATGTTGCATGCCACCTTCGGCTCCATCGAGGAGGCGGAAAACATCGCGGCACGCGCCTTGGGCCGTGAAGGGCTGGCGTTTGAATGGGACGCGGTGCGCGCCCTCATCACCCGCTATGACAGTAGCCAGCAGGCAGAACTGGCCGCCCTGATGCAAAGCTACCTCGGCCCCACGCTCTCCCCCCACCGTCAGGGCTTCACAGCGCTGATTGGACAAGCCGGCGAGCAGGTGCAAGGCATCTACGAGGCCGACTATCGCGACTTCAATCGCGAAACCTATGCCCGTGGCCGTGAAACGTTCGATGCCACATGGGCCGCCGTCAAAAGCCTGATCATAGGCGCCTGGCGGCGTGACGAGCTGGCCAACCAGCGCGCTGCCGAATGACTGTTTCCTATACGCGGCAGGGGGGCTCTTGGCTTTTCAAATGCTCCGGGGTTCGGGGCCGCGCCCCGGCGCTTTCCACCGTGCGCTGCATTCAGAACTTCTTGATCACATTTTCCAAACTGGTGCCCAGCCAGAGGAGACCCTGACATGGCCAAACGCAGACGCCTGACACCTGCCAACCCGAGCTTCATGGACCCCGCGCCAGAGGTCAAATCCGCACTGCCTCCTGTAGGCGCCACAATGCGTGCCCCTATTGCAGACGTGGCGCGTGAGGCATCGTCGACCGCCGCCATCACGGAGATGGCCGAGACCCTGCGCAGCGCGCGGGAGGGCGGGCGCATGGTGGTGTCCGTGCCATTGGAGGACATCGCGCTCGATTATCTCGTGCGTGATCGTGTCGGCGTTCCTGAAGAGGAGCAAGCCGCCCTGGTGGACAGCATCGCCCGCCGCGGCCAGCAGACGCCGGTGGAGCTTGTGGACCTTGGTGAGGGGGCTGCGCCGCGCTACGGCCTGATTTCCGGCTGGCGACGGGTCATGGCGCTGACAGAGCTGCGGCGTCGTGACAGCGCCGCCTTTGGAGAGGTCTTGGGGCTGTTGCGCCGCCCGGCAGAGGCCAGCCAGGCCTACCTCGCCATGATCGAGGAAAACGAGATCCGCGTGGGGCTGAGCTATTTCGAGCGCGCGCGCATCGCCTTGAAGGCTGTGGAGCAGGGCGCGTTTGAGGACCTTTCCAGCGCACTGTCGGGGCTTTACGAAAATGCCTCCCGCGCCAAGCGGTCAAAGATCAAGAGCTTCACCCTCGTGGTGCAGCATCTCGACGGGGCCTTGCGCTTTCCCCGCGCCATTGGCGAGCGTCTGGGCCTGCAATTGGCGCAGGCGCTGGAAGCGGACCCAGAGCTGTCAGCCCGTCTGCGCACTCAGGTGGCAGAGGGAGACCCGGCGGACTTTGAGGCGGAACAGACCCTGATCCGGGCGGAACTGACCCCACCAAAACCCGCCAAGGCCAAAGCCGAGACACCCGCGCCGAAGCCCAATGCCCCTGTCCACCTGCGCAAGCAGGGGGCGCATCAGGTGCTGCTTGAAGGGCGCGGTGTGGATGCCGCCTTCCTTGCCGATCTCGAAGCCTGGCTGCAGAAGCGGCAAGGCTGAGGGCTCGGCGGGCTTCCCTCGCTCGCTGATCCGTGGTTCAACGTCAGTCGATCAACCGGAGGTCAGGCTGACGTGCTGCACCGCATCCGGCGGCTGTTCGGGATCTATGCCGCCTATCACCTGCCCGAAGACAGCGCCCATCCGCGCCGCGATCGCCTGCTGTTGATCCCGCCCTTTGTCCGGGCCGGGGCGCGCGCCTTTCCCCATGCCATACGGTGGGCGCGGATGCGCGATCCGGCGGCGCGGGCGCGGGTAAAGCAGTTGCTCGACCTCTCGGGCCCGGCGCCCCTGGCCTTGGATGCGCGCTTGTTCGAGCCCCCTTCGGCTGGCCCTGATCCGCAAGCTGTAACGATTGTCATGCCGGTGTACGGCGGCCTGCCCTTGCTGCGGCAGGCACTGGACCATGTGGTCCGACACACGGATATCCCGTGGCGGATCATTCTGATCGACGATGCCTCCCCCGATGACGTCACCCTGCCCTTCCTGAGGGATTGGGCCGCGCAGCATCCTGCGATACTGCTGGAAAATGCGCAAAACCTCGGCTTCGTCGGGTCGGTCAACCGTGGTCTGGCGGAGGCCATGGCCCACCCCGATCCCGTCGTCTTGCTGAACTCTGATGCCTTGGTCCCGGACGGCTGGGCGCGCCGTCTACTGCGCCCGTTGCTGGAGGATGCGCGCGTGGCCTCTGTCACGCCCATGTCTAACGATGCGGAGCTTGGGTCGATCCCGGAACCGGGGCGCGCCAGTCCGATCACCGCCGAGGAGGCTGCACAGATCGACTGTTTCGCGCGCGAAACAAATGGCGTTGCGTGGGTCCCGGCAGTGGCCGGCGTCGGATTTTGCATGGCGCTTTCACGCGAGGCGCTGGAGGCCATACCGCGGTTTGACGAGGCTTTTTCTCCCGGGTACGGCGAGGAAGTGGACTGGTGCCAAAAGACCCGCGCGTCAGGGTGCACCCATGTCTATGTGCCCAACCTCTACGTGGCGCATGTCGGGGGGCAAAGCTTTGGCTCTGCGCAAAAGCAGGCTCTGATCCAGCGCAATTCAGCGATCCTCACGCGGCGCTATCCGCGCTTTGATGCGGAGGTGCACGGCTTCTTGCGGCGCGATCCGCTTGTGACGGCACGTCTGGCGCTTGGGCTGGCGCGGGCTGAGGTCACGCGCGACGCGCCCTTGCCGATCACCCTCGCGCATTCCATGGGCGGCGGGGCAGAGACGGATCTGCAGCGCCGTCTGCACGCGGATCTGGAACGCGTCGGCCACGCGCTGGTGATCCGCGTGGGGGGCATGTTCCGCTTCACGCTGGAGCTGTGGACCCGGCGGCCTGACGGCGGCCACGGGATGACGGCTGCGGGCACGGCCGAGTGGGACCATGTCACCCGCCTTCTGGCCCCTGTGACGCAGCGCGCTCTGGTCTATTCCTGTGGTGTGGGCGATCCGGATCCGATCACCCTGCCGGACCTGCTGCTGTCTTTACGCCAACCCAGCGACAGGCTGACGGTGCTGATGCACGACTATTTCCCGCTCTCTCCAAACCCGACCCTGTTGGAGGACGGCGAGCACTGGCGTGGTCTGCCGGACCCGGCAAGCACCTCTCCTCGGCATGAAACCCGCCGCCCTGACGGTGCGCCTGTGCCGCTGTCGGTCTGGCGGGCGACTTGGGGGAGGTTGCTGTACGCCGCGGATCGGGTGGAGCATTTCAGCCGCGCCAGCCAAAATCTGACCGAGGCCGCCTACCCCGGCACGCCCTCGGACCTGCGCCCACACGCCCTGCCGGTCGCGGTCCCACCCCTGCCCCGCCCCGCGCCAGAGGCCCCTTGCGTGCTGGGCATCCTCGGCAGTCTTGCCCCACACAAAGGCGCTGCCTTGGCAGAGGCGCTCAGCCGCGAGACCGGGCGGAACAGAGACTGTTCGCTTGTCCTTCTGGGCGGGATCGACCCCGCTCACCGGCTGCATGCCCCCGCCCGGCATCATGGACGCTACGACGTGGGCGACCTGCCCCGGCTGGCCGCGCGCTACGGCGTGACTTGCTGGCTGATCCCGTCGCTCTGGCCGGAGACGTTTTCCTTTACCACGCACGAGGCGCTGGCCACCGGGCTGCCTGTCATGGTCTTTGACCTTGGCGGCCAGGGCGAGGCAGCCCGTGCCGCCCCGAACGGTCATCCTGTGCCGCTGGATCTGGCCGGTGATCCGGGGGGGCTGCTGGCCCGTGCCATTTCCCTGAGCCAGGATCAGACGTGATCCGCCCGGGACGACCGGCATGTATAGAGTCTGTTTCGCGCGCGAAACAAAGGCGCCTTACATCTCCAGCAGCATCTTGTGATCCCGGCGCAGCAGCATCAGCCCAAGCACCATGGAGACCAGCGCCACAACCAGGACGTAGGGCTCCGAGACATACGGCGCGTCATAATTCGGGTAGAACCCGCGCCGCATCAGGCCGACGATATGCACCAGCGGGTTGAACCAGACATAATCGCTGTAGGGCTGGGGGATCGTGTCAAAGATGAAGAAGATGCAGGACAGCAAGAACAGCGGACGCATGGCGATGGACCAGATCCGCTGGTAGACCGGAAATCGCACGGTCATGTAGCTGTTCCACGTGCCGATCCCCAGCGCCAGCAGGCCCGCCAGCCCGTAGGCCTTGAGGATGGTCAGCCCATCCATGACCACGCGGGTTTCAAACAGCAACAGGATGCCCCCCAGCACGATATAATTCACCAACAACTGTGTCATCATGTTCAGGACAAACCGTGCCACCAGCGCATCGACAAAGGTCACGCGCGGATAGATCAGCAGTTGGCGCGAGTAATTCAGTGTCTGTGCCAGCTTGCCCGCGATGTCGGCAAACATGAGATAGGGCAGCATCCCGGTGGCATAGAACATGGCAAAGCTGATCCCCAGCGCGGGCGAACGAAACCCGATTGAGAAGATTCCCGTCAGCAAGGCAATGCCGGCAACAGGCTCCAGCACAGCCCAAAGATAGCCCCCCGGAGAGCGTCCATAGGTGGTGGACATCTCTCGCAATATCAGCGCCGTGATGGCACGCAGGGTGGCAAATCGTGGCAAGGTCCGGGGGCTGGGCCGCGGACGTGGACGTTGCGGGGCGGGCAGGTCGGTCATCGTGGTGCGTCCCTTTGGGGCGACGTCCGCGGGGGACAGATGGCCCGACTATAAGCGCGGGCCTACGGGGCTTGTCCATCCCCCCATCCGGGCTTGTGGGTTTCGGTGCGGCAGGGGTGGACAGCGCGCGCATCATGCTCCTAGCTAGAACACAGCGCCATGCAACCGTATGGCGAAGAAACTGACATCTTGGGGGTTTTCCCGTGACCCAGCAGCCGCCCGGTACGCCGCGCCAGCCCACAGTCCAGACACCTGAGGGTCAAAGACCCGCGGCCCAAGAGCCCGCCGGTCAGGGCGCCGCGGCTCGACCTCAACAGGCGCCGCAAAAGCCGGGACCCGCCGCGCAACCGGGGGGGCCGGGTCCGCACAAGCCGAAACCCAACCCCGGCCCGTCGCACCAGGGAGAGGTCCGCGCGCCAG
Organism: Sagittula marina; assembly: GCF_014196795.1. Classification (GTDB taxonomy): domain Bacteria; phylum Pseudomonadota; class Alphaproteobacteria; order Rhodobacterales; family Rhodobacteraceae; genus Sagittula; species Sagittula marina. The sequence continues at coordinate 20,443 of NZ_JACIEJ010000020.1, read as the reverse complement.
CGCCGAAAATGGCCTCCTCCGCGCGTCTGCGCAAACGGCATTGGGGTGTGTTGGCGAGCTTCGTTCTGGGGGTGGTGTTGCCGATATTGGTGGTGGGCTGGTATCTCTGGACCAAGGCGGCCGATCAATACGCCTCCACCGTGGCATTTTCCGTGCGCACGGAGGAAAACAACTCCGCGCTCGAATTGCTGGGCGGCATCACGTCGCTGTCCGGATCGTCCTCCTCGGACACCGATATCCTGTTCGAATACCTGCAAAGCCAAAAGCTGGTCTCTGATATGGATGCTGCCGTGAACCTGCGCGCCATCTGGTCGAAGCCGCTGGATCAGGACCCCTATTTCGCGTTTGATCCCGCAGGCTCGATCGAGGACCTGGTGGCCCATTGGGACCGCATGGTGGACATCTATTACGACGATGGCGCCGGGTTGATCGAGGTGCGCGCCCGTGCCTTCACCGCCAAGGATGCGCAGCTGATTTCGAGCACGCTGTTCGGGCAGTCGTCGGCCATGATCAACGATCTGTCGGCCATCGCCCGCGAGGATGCCATCGGTTACGCCCGGCAGGATCTCGAGGCCGCGCAGGACCAGCTCAAGACCGCGCGCGAGGCGGTGACGCTGTTTCGCAATGCCAACCAGCTGGTGGACCCGTCAGTGGATCTGCAAACCCAGGCCGGGCTTCTGGGCACGCTCGAAGGGCAGCTCGCCGATGCGCTGATCGAATTCGATCTGTTGCGGTTGTCCACACGGTCGGACGACCCGCGCATCACACAGGCGGAACGGCGCATCGACGTGATCCAGGACCGCATCAATGCCGAACGCCGCAAGCTGGGTCTTGCAGGCGGCACCGCGGAGGGGGACGACGTCTACGCCAACCTCTTTGGCGAATACGAACGGCTGGTGGTGGATCGGGAATTTGCCGAAGCCAGCTACACCGCCGCGCGGGCGTCTTATGAATCCGCGCAGGCCGAGGCCCGGCGTCAAAGCCGCTACCTCGCCGCCTATGTGAAACCGACGCTGGCCGAGAGCGCGCGTTTCCCGGAACGTGGCGTGCTGCTGGGACTTGCGGCGCTGCTGATCTTGCTGGTGTGGGGGACGATCGTGTTGGTGATCTATGCGCTGAAGGACCGGAGGTAGCGGCATGTTTCGCGCGCGAAACAGACCCTATATTGCCCCAACAGGAGGGTGCTGGCGTGATCCGGTTTGAAAACCTCACCAAGGAATATGTCACCGACGGCAAGGTCAAAACCGTGGTGCGGGATCTGTCGCTGACCGTACCCACGGGCCGGTCGGTGGGGCTTTTGGGGCGCAATGGCGCGGGCAAGTCGACGCTGCTGCGCATGGTCTCCGGCGCGACAAAGCCCACGTCGGGCCGGGTCGTCACCACCGGCAACGTGTCCTGGCCGGTGGGTTTTGCCGGGTCGTTCCACCCGGATCTGACAGGGCTTCAGAACTGTCGTTTCATCGCGCGCATCTATGGCGTGGACACGGACGAGCTGGCCGCCTTTGTCGAGGAATTTGCCAACCTCGGTATGAGCTTTCGGCTGCCGTTTCGCACCTATTCCTCGGGGATGCGGTCGCGTCTGGCCTTTGGGATTTCCATGGGCATCCAGTTCGATCTGTATCTGGTGGATGAGATCACGGCGGTGGGCGATGCGGCGTTTCGCGAGCGCTCCGACAAACTGTTCAAGGCGCGGCTGAGGAATGCCGGGGCCATGGTCTGCAGCCACGCGATCCCGCAGATCCGGCTTTTGTGCGACTGTGGCATCGTGCTGGATGAGGGGTATGGGTACTACTACGAGTATCTTGAAGACGCCATTGACCACCACAGGGATGTCATGGACCGGCTGTCTCGTCGGTAGGGGGCGTGTTTCGCGCGCGAAACAGACCCTATTGCGCCTGAAATCTCATGTTATGCTCTTCAAAGGCCGTGCTCAAACCCGCCCCAACGCAGCCACCAGCCACAAGAACGCATCTGCGACATAGTCGTGCCTTTGGACGCCGAAGCGGCGCAGCGCGCGCGCGCGGGCTGGGCCGTACCGTGGCGCCGTATCGATGGCCTGAAGCAGAGCGCGGGCCTCGGGCTTGAGATGCGGGTGGGCCTGCCTCAGTGCGGTCCGGTTCGCCGCCTGCAGTATCGGCCCGTCACGGCCCAGCACCACGGCCATGCGCGCCAGCCGCGCCGCCAGGCCCCTTGGTGCGCCCAGAACATTGTCGCCGTGCTGGCGGTACTCCAGCCGCGCCACAGGGTCGTTGATCACCGTGCCGCCCGCGCCGGTGATAAGCAGGTACAGCCACCAATCGTGATAGGGGACAGGCACGGGGCCGACGGCGCGGACCAGCGCCACGGCCTGCGCGTTCAGCACCGTCGCATGGCCGGACAGCCGGTTTTCCACCAGCGCATTGCCGCATGACGGGCCGCCGCGATAGCTGCGGGACAGGCCCAGCGGCGTGCCGTCAGCGCGGACATGCCGACTGCGCGCGCTATAGGCGGCCGGACCGGGAGGTGCCGTTTCAAGGTATAACAGAGCCTGTTTTAGCTTGTCAGGATACCAGACATCGTCTTGATCGGACAGCGCCACCGGGCCGTCAGACAGGGTCGGATCACACAGCAGATCAAGGAAATGCGCCGCGGCCCCCCAGGGCGAGCCATGACTTGGGCCCTGACGCAGGATGACGCGACTGGGGTGATCGGCGCGAAACCGTTCCAAAATGGCACGCGTGCCGTCCGTGGACCCATCATCAGAAGCGACCAGCCGCCAGTCCACCCCTTCCTGCGCCGCAATGGAGGCCAGTTGCGCCTCCAGATGGGCGGCGCCCTGATGGCAGGCCATCAGGATGGTCACGGCAGGTAGATGGTCATCGGTCATCAGCACGCCTTTCCGAGGAGTCGGTCCCGCCCCTGGCAGGGCTCAGAAAGGCAAAGCGCCTGACCTCCGGACGCTTGCACCCTGCCTGCGGACGCCCTGCAGAAGGCAGGACATCAAAACACGGTGCTGCTTAAGGTGTGGTTAAGTCCGACAGGCCAATAGTGTCAGCCGATATGTTTTCCTTGCCGGAAAACCTGTGGGCAGCCGCCCCGGCGCGATGCCTTGGCGTGCTGCGGTTCTTAAAGGTAGCAGACATGTACATTTCAGACCCAAGATACACCGGTCAGTGGCATTTCAACCTTCTCGGCGACATCGAGGCGATCTGGGAAAATTACAGCGGCGCAGGGGTGTCCGTTGCGGTCTATGATGACGGCATGGACCAGGGCCATGTGGATCTGGCGGCCAATTACGACGCGAGCAGGCACTATAACGGGCGTCTTTATGACAACGGTCTGCATGACACGTCCGAGGATGGGCACGGCACCTCTGTTGGCGGGCTGATCGCTGCGGCGCTCAACGGTGTGGGCGGTGTCGGCGTGGCCTGGGGGGCGCAGCTGACCTCCGTCGATTATCTTGGGACGGTGCAGAGCGCGGCATGGAGCGTTCAGCTCGACGTGCTGGAACACGCGTCGACCTTTGACATCGTGAACCAAAGCTACGGCGTCACCCCGGATTATGACATCGACTCCGATGCGGGCGACAGGGGCTCCTGGGCCTATGACGAGGCGCAGGCCTTTCTGTATGCGGCGACCAATGGGCGTGACGGGTTGGGCACGATCCTTATCAAAGCGGCGGGCAATGAAGCCAACAGCTATCTGGCGGACTATGGCATTCTCGGCAATGCCCAGGGGGAAGCGCACAACACCCTGCACACGGTCATCACCGTCGGTGCCTTCGAAGAAGACGGCTCCGTCGCGTATTATTCCAACTACGGCCACAACCTGCTGATCTCCGCCCCGGCGGCCTCGAACACCACGGACCGCACAGGCTCTGCCGGCTACGAGAGCGGCGCCTATACCGAAGACTTTGGCGGCACCTCCGCTGCAACGCCGGTGACGGCGGGCGTCATTGCGCTGATGCTGGAGGCCAATCCCGACCTCGGCTACCGCGATGTGCAGACCATCCTGGCCCTGTCCGCCGCACAGACAGGGTCCGCTTATGGCACCGGGGCAGACGGGCACGAGTTGGACCGCTGGATGGCCCTGGGCGGTGAGACCTGGAACGGCGGGGCCATGACGTTCCACCAGAATTACGGCTTCGGCGCGGTGGATGCCTTTGCCGCCGTGCGCATGGCCGAGGTCTGGGGGCTGTACAAGGGTGGCGTGGCCTCGACCCAGAACACTCTGATATCCATGAGTTATTCGGACTACCCGAATGCGGTGATCCGAGACAATGCTCATGCAGATGCGACCATCACGGTGAATGCGGGTCTGGTCATCGAACATGTCTATGTGACGGTGGACATTCAGCACACGTTTGCCGCCGATCTGGTGGTCGATCTGATCACCCCTGATGGCGAGGTGATCAATCTCGCCGATCGCGAAGGCGGCGACGCTGGTATCGCGAGCGACTGGACCTTTGGCGTGGCATCCTTGCGGGGCATGTCCAGCGATGGGGCGTGGACGGTGCGGGTGACGGACACCTCTTCCGGCGACACCGGGAGGCTTTACGATGTCGGGCTGGAATTCCTCGGCGCTTATGAACATGCAGACGACATCTGGACCGTGACGGAGGATTTTCGCGCGCTGCAGTCGGTCGAAACTGCGCGCGGGCGGTTCAGCGACACCAACGGCGGCAGAGATACCCTGAACGCGGTGGCCCTGCAGGAGGATGTCATCCTCAGCCTGGGCGATGCCGACATCGACGGGGTGCTGAACGTCGGCGGCGCGGTCTGGGCCCGGCTCACCGATGGCGCGATCGAGAACGCCGCCACCGGCGACGGTGACGACCGACTGACCGGCTCGGCGGGGAACAACACGCTGATGGCCGGACGCGGCTCAAACGTGGTCACAGGTGGCGGCGGGCAGGACAGCCTTTTCGGGCTGGGCGACGCAAACGTGCTGGTTGCTGAGGGACGCGGGCTTTATGGGCTCGAGGCCTCCGACCAGGTGTTTCGCCTGTTCGATACGGTCTTTGGCCGCGCGCCCGGCGAGACCGGGCATCAGGGCTACACGGCGCAGCTTGCCAACGGGCAGGTCACGCTCGAGGAGCTGGCCGCCACTTTCATCACCGCGCCGGAGTTCGAGGCCCGCTACGGAGCCTCCACCAGCAACGAGGCCTTCGTCACGCTGCTGTTCCAGAACGTCTTTGACCGCGATCCCGCCCCGCGCGGGCTGGCGGTCTGGACCGCCGAGCTGGACAACGGCACCAGCCGGGCCGAGCTGGTGGCGCGCTTCTCCGAGACGGCGGAGCACATCACCCGCACCGAGGCGGCGCAGGAAGCCTTTGACGCCACCGACCCGACGGAGCTGGCAGGGGTGGTGTTCCGTCTCTACCGCGCGGTGCTTGACAGGGTTCCGGCACAAGGTGGGTTCCTCAACTGGCACAACGCGCTGGATCGGGGCATGGAACAGGTCGAGGTGGTGGCGCTGTTCATGGAAAGCGACGAGTTCCAAGCGCGCTTTGGCGGCAGCAGCAACGAGGATTTCGTGCGCCTGCTGTTCAACAACGTGCTGGGCCGACAACCGGCGCAGAGCGGGCTGGAGGCCTGGACCGCGCGGCTCGACGCCGGTGACAGCCGTGCAGAGCTGGTGGCCGATTTCATGAACACGCCGGAGTTCGTGCAGCGCACGGCGGCGTCTTTGGACATCTTCATGCAAGGGTTCGGCGAGGACGACACGCTGCTGGCCATGTCGGAGACCGCCGTGCTGTCGGGCGGCCTGTTCGCGGACACCTTCCAGTTCGTCGCGCCGGGGACAGGGCACAGTCTGGCAGCCTCCCTCGTCACCTCGTCCCAGGTGGTCACCGACCTGGAGGCCTGGGACCGGGTCCGTCTGGATGGCTTCGGCTACGACGCCGCCCAAGAGGCACTGGACCACTTCCGCCAGGACGGTGACGACGTGATCTTTGCCGACCATGGGATGACGATCACCTTCCTCAACACGGATCTGGCGATGATCGACGCAGAGATGATCTCCCTCACCACTCTGGCGGCGTAGCGCGCAGATAACGCGGGCGATATGTCCCCCTTTCCGATGGGGCCGTTTGCAATTTGTGCAAAGATTTATCCGAAGGCCGTTTTCACGGCGCATCTCGGGCCGGATAGCGCCATGATTTCACTTCAACTTTTCCAAGATCCCCCTAGGGAACGGGAAAGGAAGAGTGATGGACGTGGCCAGCGACCTTGAACGCTACATGCTGGAGTTGATCAATGCGGAACGGGCGGCCAATGGGCTGGCCCCTGTGATGTTGGAACAGAATCTCAACACCTCCGCCGATGCGCATAGCCAGTGGATGAGCGATGCCGACACCTTCAGTCATACCGGCGTGGACGGGTCGAGCCATACGGATCGCATCATTGCTGCGGATTTCGATCTGGAGGGGCGCTGGCGCACCACCGAAAACATCGCGGCGGTCAGCGTGACGGGCGCCGGCAGCCTCTATGACGAGGTGGACCGGCTGCACGAAAACCTGATGAACAGCCCTTCGCACCGGGCAAACATCCTTGATCCGGATGTCTCCGTGTTGGGGATCGGCATCGTGCAAGGGCCGATGACCTACGGCAATGGCACCAGCTACAACAGCGTCATCGTCACCCAGAACTTTGCCGCCACCACCACCGGCGTTCTGGATCTGGATCTGGCGGGGGATGGCACGGACAACGCGGTCACGGGCGGTGCGGGCGACGATTACCTGGCAGGCGCTGCTGGCTCTGACACGATCAGTACCGGCGCAGGTGACGATACGGTCGATGCAGGCAGCGGGAATGACCGGATCGAGGTTGGTACGCTGTCGGGGGATAAGGTGATCTCTGGCGGCAGTGGCAATGACCGGGTTGATGTCTCCATGCGCGAGAGTGATGCGCATATGCGGGTCGATGATGGAAAGCTGGTTGTTGCCGGTCGCACCGGAGAGATGGTGCTCGACGGGGTCGAGTGGTTGGACTTCGATGATGGCGCGGTGAACGTCGCGCAGGCCCTCGCCACGCTGGATGCGCCGGCAGGTCGTACTGTTGTGGGCGATCGTAGCGATGATCTGTTGGCCGGAGCCGCAGGCAATGACTTGATTTGGGGGCAGGGCGGTACGGACAGGCTGGACGGCGGTGCCGGAGACAACGTGCTGATCGCGGAGGCGCGGGGCCTGCTGGGAACCGATATATCGGCGCAGGTCTATCGACTTTTCGACACGGTTCTGGGACGTGAGCCGAGGGCTGACGGGCACCAGGGCTATATCCGCGCAATGGCGACGGGGACGCTGAATCTGGACGAATTGTCCGAGCAATTGACGGGCTCTGCGGAGTTCGAACAGCGTTATGGGTCCCTTGATGATGAGGCATTCGTAACGCAGCTCTTCCGCAACGTGCTGGGCCGTGATCCGGCGGATTCCGGGCTGACGGCCTGGACCCGTGCCATTGAAAACGGAATGACGCGGTCGGAAGCGGCCTTGGCCATATCCGAGTCGCCCGAGCATATCCGGATCACGCAAGCGGGGCTGGACGCCTTTGAAGCGCAGGTCGACACGGCCACCTGGACGGACACGGTCTATAGGTTGTTTGGAGCGGTGATGGGGCGTGAGCCAGCCGCTTCCGGTCTTGAGGCCTGGTCTCATGCGATTGCCAAGGATGGCGACCTTTCTCACATCGTGGAGCAGTTCATGGATACACCTGAGTTTGAAGGTATCTATGGAGATAGCGATGACACCGAATTCATGACCTTGCTGTTCCGAAATGTACTGGGGCGCGAACCCGCGGCCTCCGGGCTGGCAGCCTGGTCTGGTCGCTTGGCTGCAGGGGACAGCCGTGCCGAGGTGGTGAGCGATTTTATCAACTCGGCGGAGTATACCTTGAAAACCACACCCGCGCTGGAGACCTTCATGCGCACGAAGGCGGTGGATGATGTCCTGACACCAGGAGCCGGAAACAGCATCATGTCAGGCGGCTTTGGCTCTGACAGCTTTGTCTTTTCCGCTGGCGAAGAGGGCGCGCATGAGATCACCGATTTCGAAAATTGGGACCAGCTGTCGCTGGGCAATTTCGGTTACGGAACGGCAGATGATGCCTTGGTGCATTTCACACAGGATGGCGATGATGTGGTCTTTGAGGATCAAGGCGTGCGCATCGTGCTGAATGACTGGAATATTGAGGCGCTGACGCCGGAGATGATCGACGTCGCCTGATCCTTTCAGGTCGAACGGATCTCTTTGAGGCCGCGACAGGGCAGCTAAAGGGCATTCAGGCAGCACACACGTGGCCTGACCAAGTCAAACCACCTGTGGTCCAGGTCGAGCGGATGAAGCGAACGATCACGGAGAGTGCGCTTTTACTGTTTCGCGCGCGAAACAGCCCGGTGTAGGGGCCCGTGCACCGGGCTGTTGTCATGGGGGCCAAGGGGGCTTCGCCCGCAGGATTTACTTTGATTGGACCGCCTTGTTCAGATCCTCGATCATGCCCACCACCTTGCTGGAGACATCTTCCTGAGAAGTGGCGCACTCGGATATTGTCTGGATTGATGCGGCTGTATTGCCAAGAGAGGTGACGATATCCTCGAAACTGCGCAGCGCATCGCGGGAGCGTTCGGTGCCCTGATTGACCCGCTCGCCAGAGACGACGATCAGTTTGCCAATCTCTTGGGCCGCTTTGGAGCTGCGCTCCGCCAGTTTGCGCACCTCGTCTGCCACCACCGAAAAGCCAACCCCGTGTTCGCCAGCGCGCGCCGCTTCGATCGCGGCGTTAAAGGCCAGCAGGTTGGTTTGATTGGCAATTTCAGAAATCACGCGGGTGATTTCCGCAATCTCGGTCGAGGATTTTTCGATCAGTTCAATGGCCTCGATGGCCGCGTTGAGGAAGTTCAGCCCCTCGCTCGCCGTTTGGGTTGTCAGGTCAGACGCCGCGCGCGACACGCGGGTAGATTCAGAGATCTTGGTGATCGAACTGGAGAGGTCGGTGACGATATTGTTCATCCGCTCGGCCTGGCTGTGAATCTCTTTTTCCAGCGCCACCTGATTGGTGATGTCATGGGCATATTTCACAATGCCTGTCGGCTCACCGTGCGTATCAAGCAGAGTGGAGTAGGTGGCCTGAATCCAGACCTCTCGCCCAAACTTGCCCATGCGGCGAAAGCGTCCGGACTGGGGGGTACCGCTGCGCAGATCCGCCCAGAAATCGCGATATTCCTCGGACTGGATCAGATCCTGATCGCAGAACATGGAATGATGTTGGTTCAGCACCTCGCGCAAAGAATAGCCCATCGCCCGCAGAAATGTCTCGTTTGCGGTCAGGACGTGGCCGTCCATATCGAACTGGATCATCGCCTGCGCCCGGTCGATGGCGCGCAGCATGTTCTGCGCCTCCAGCTCCTTTTTCTTGCGTAAGGTGACATCGACGGCGAATTTCACAACCTTCACGGGGCGGCCGGACACATCGAGGATCGGGTTGTAGGTGGCCTGAATCCAGACCTCCTTCCCGGTTTTGGTGATACGCTTGTATTCGCCCTGATGGTAATCGCCTGATCCCAACTTGTTCCAGAAGTTGCGGTATTCTTCGCTTTTGGCAAAGATCGGTTCGCAAAAGATCCGGTGATATTTGCCCTTCAACTCGGGGAGGTTGTATTCCATCAGGTCGAGGAAGGTCGGGTTGGCGTTCAGGACGATGCCGTCCAGACTGAACTCAATGACCGCCTGGCTGCGGTCGATGGCGTTGAGCTTGCCCGTAACCTCTGCCTGCTCCTGCATGTCAGCGGTTACGTCATAGGCGATCTGGATGACCTTGACCACGTTGCCTGCGGCATCGCTGACCGGCGTGTAGCTGGAGCGCAGCCATATATCGGTTCCGTCCCGGCGTACGCGGGCAAAGACGCCGGATTGTGACTGACCCAGCTTCAGTGCGTTCCAGAAATCCCGATATTCGGGGCTTTGCGAAACGTTGAGCGGGCACAGATCCCGGTGCGGCCGCCCGATCAGGTCCTCGGCGGCATATCCGCTGGCGTGCAGGAAATTGTCGTTGACCCTGATGACAAACCCCGAGGGATCGTATTCCACCAACCCGTTGGAGTGATCGAGCGCTTCCTGCACCGCGGTCAGCTCGCTGGCCTGTTCCGTGGCTGCGGTCACGTCCTGGGCCACCATCACGATGCGGTTCACCTTGCCGTCGCGCCCGCGCAGCGGGCTGACGCTGGCCGCAATCCAGATGCGTTCGCCATTCTTGGCGCGCCGTTTGAACGTGCCCGATACCGGCTCGCCCGATATCAGATTGGTCCAGAGCTGTTTGTATTCCGGGCTGCGGGTGTCCTGATCGTAAAAAAGGATGCTGCGGTTCTTGCCGATCAATTCGTCTTCCTCGAACCCCAGAATGGTGAGGTAGACCTCGTTGACGGCAACAATCGTGCCCTTGGTGTCAAATTCTATCACTGCGGTATTGCTTTGCACCGCTTCAGTGATGGCCTGATTGCGCTGAACCTCCAGCGTTTCTTCGGTCGACTCGCGCAGCGACAGGAAAATGCGGAGTGGCTTGCCGGTCTTTTCGTCGTTCAAAGGCACCACAGTGGCGACACAATGAACCGTTTTGTTTTTGTGAGGCGAGAACTCAAGGTACATGGCTTGGCCATGGGGATCCTTGAGAATGCTGGCCAGCGTCTTGCTGAGATCTTTGCTGGCACAAAAGGCATCCAGTCGTTTGCCGATCACCTCCTTCTCGGGCTGGCCGATGATCTTTTGGGCCTGCGGATTGAGGGAGGTGACTTCCAGCTCAGGCGTGATCTCGATCAGACCATAAAGCCGATTGACGGCTTCAAAATAGCGGCTGCGTTGCGGCGGGGCGCCGGGCAACCGCTCACCGGTGAGCAGAACCTCTGCCGGATCGGGCCCGGCCAATGGAATGATCCGACCGGAGAAGGCCGCGCCGCCGGGCATCTCGAGGTCGATCTGGGTGGGTGCGGTGGCTTCTGCCAGAGCGGTCTGCAGCACCTCGACATTGCTGAACAGCTTGTCTGCGGGGCAGGGCAGGCGCGTCTTGGCGGGTAAATCGCTACGGGCTGTGGAGGACACCGCCGTAATCGTGCCATCCGCCACCGCAACCCGGACACAGAACCCCGATGTCACGATATCCTGGCACAGGTCCGATAGGGCAAGCCCGGTTGTGAGATCCGTCATGATCTTAAGTTCCTTCGTTGGCGGAGGCCGCAGAGGACGCAGCCCGGTAGACTGGGCGCGCTTTGCGAGGGTTTGTTACAGACCTATGCCGCCCAGCCTTGTGATTTGGTGAACAACGGCGGGCTTCCGAGAAATTTCCTGGTGCGGTGCTGGGGGCTTTTGGGGGGCCGTCGTGAACATCTCGGCAGGCCTGGGGATGTGACGCCGAAACGCCTTGTTCCGCCGGCGCATAGACACTCTGACAAGGGGATCGCGCGCCGGTCTCTGAGCGGCGATGGAACCAGCCTTGACGTCCCGGAGGCCGACGGTCATCGCCGCCATCCCCGGTGAACGCCGTGGGGTCACGAAGGTGAAATTGGCGGGCTCATGCGCTGGCCTGTTGATCGCGGTGTATCAGCTGTTCCTGTCGGGCCATCATTTCAGCCAGCAACATGGAGAGATCGCGCAACGCCTCGGCGGTATTGTCCTGCGCAGGGGTCTGCAATCGAGACAATTGCGCCTCGATTCGCTTCAACCGTGTGTCCAGCGCGAAACTCGGCTGTGCGTTGGCTTGCGCTTCGATCTAGCATGTTGCGGCCTCCAGCCGAGCAAAAAAACAGTCGAGCCCATCGAAAAACGGTGTCAGCGCCCGGCGTTCCGCATCCAGTACACGGCCCTGTGCCGTGATGGCGCCAATGATCCGGTCAACGCCGGCCTCCACCCTGTTTTGCAAGGCGGTGAGGTCGGGGTGCGGCCCCGCAACAGGCCCCGCAACAGGCTCCGCCAGCGTGGTATGCCGCGCCTCCGGGGCCGCGGTCGGGGGGCTTTGTCGGGTCTCCAATTCGCAAAGCAGCGTGTCGAGCCGGGAGACAGTGGCTTCCAGCCCATGCCGCAGCGCGGTGAGCCCTTTGCGCTCGGCGTCCTGGCGTTTATTACGCTCCCCCACCAGCGCGGCCAATCGGTCAAAGCCTTGGCCGACCTCATCGCGCAGCGGGGACAGGTCCGGATCCGGCGGTGCCTGTTCGGAAAATAGGGCCAGCCGCGCCTGAATATCGGTGAGAGTTGCCTGAACAGGGTCGATGTCAGGCAGCTTCAATGCCTCCAGCATGGCGCGCAGCGCAGCCTGCCCATCGAGCACAGGGGTGAGGTCCGGTTCGGAGGGCGCCGGTGTTTGCGCGGCCAGAGCATCGAGGCGGCTGGACAGGTCGCCGAGGAGGCCGCGGGCGTCCTCTCGGGAGGTTTGCATGGCCTTGAGCCAGCCCTTTTGCCGGCGAAACTGACGGACGCTCCGCTCATTGGTCTGCCGTAGAAGATCCTCCACCATTGTCAGCCGGCTGTCCTGCTCAATGCGCTGGTCGCAGGCTTGGGCCAGAGCCTCTTCGATACGCTTCAGCTCGGCGTGCAACAGGCTGGACAACCGCTCCGGCCGGTCGGGGTCGGAGGGTGTGGCGAGCAGGTGCAGCAGCTCCATCATCACCAGTTCCACATCGTCGAAGCGGCGGTTGAGCTCTGTCTCCGTGCTGGCAAGCAATTGGTCGAACGGCAGATCCTGCCGCTCTGGCGAAGGGGCCTCGAGGGGGGGCGGATCGGTGGTCAGAGTGGCGCGATGCGGGGTGTCGTCCTCTTTGGCGTCGTCCACCATTTCGGGCGTATCCGCCGGATCTGTCTCCGGGGTGTCGTCCACTGTCATGTCCATGTCTTCCGGGGGCGCAGGGGCGGCCTCATCCGTGGTCTCGAAAGCGGGTTCCTCAACGTCTTCGACGGTGTCAGGGGCGAAGTCGATGTGGTCGCCCATCTCGGGACTGCCCACGTCCTCCAGATCGAAGGCATCGGTGTTGGACAGGTCTGACATTGCATCGTTGTCTGTCAGATCCGCCAGAGGATCGTCGTCCGAAGACGGTGGGAAAGACGTCATGAAATCACCTCAGAACAGTTCACCGGCATCAAACCCGGACGACATGCCGCCAAAAGCCCCGCCGCCGCCGCCATTCACCGGCAGTTCGCGGATCAGTTCGAAACTCGGCAGGAATTCCCCGTTGTCCATCTTGCGCAGGACGCGATCCTCCGGCGCGCCGACGGGATGACAGCGGCTCACGGCTTCCAGCTCATCGACCACGGCGCCATAGAGCTGACCCTCCATGCGGAAGAGCAGCACGCAGGCTTTGCCTTCCTGGTAAAAGGGGAAGGCCCCCAAGACGTTGCTCACGGAGAAGATGGGCACCAGCTGAGACCGGTGGCTGAGCGTGCCCATATAACCGTCGTAGCGCACTTCGGCAGCCAGCAGGCTTGGTGGCAGGCGCAGGATCTCGACAATTTCTGCGAGCTGCGTTGCCATGCGCTTTTTCGCCGACTGCGAAATGAGATAGAGCGCGCTTTCCGCCTCGCGTGCGCGGGCGGCGGCGTTGCCTGTGCGGGTGTGCTTGTCCTCTGTTTCCTGGGTGGCGTCGGCTTCGGTGTCCTTCACCGTGGTGCTGGCAAGCTGCACCACCGCCTCCTCTTGCAGGACGCACTCGGCATGCAACACGAGGTAATGGTCCCCCGTTGCAGACATGTGAATGCCGGAGAACAGGTCGTGGCGCGTGGTCAGAACCTGCGGCATCTCCAACAGGTCTTCTGTGCGGGTGTGGACGATGTCGAAAAACCGATCGACCTCAAAGGCGATAAGCCCGCCTTTGGGAACGCGCATCGCCAGGGAGGCCGAGCGTTCGGGCCGCGACGCGTTCCGCCCCAAGCCCAGGATTTGCAACGTATCGAGCAGCGGGATTTCGATGCCGTGGTGTTCGATCACACCGTCGCAGGCGCCATAGGTCATAGGGCTTTTGCAAAGGGGGGTCGTCGGAATGGTGGCGTGGATATCCTGCACCGGAAAGGCGATGCCATGGCCGCTGTAGCTGCACAGCAAGTAGGCCTGCTGGTCGCCGAACATAAGTGAGTTGGACCGGGCAGCCGTGCGCTCCCGCTGGATGGCGTAGGGCAGGCTGGGCTGGTCGAACAGCAGCTGTGGATCGAGAATGCCCACCACGGTGCCATCATTCACAAAACTGCGCCCGCCCACCAGCAGATGATCACGGCCCACCACGCACATCTCTGCGGTGTTGGTGAAGTCGAGGGAGGTCATGCCCTGCAGCCGGTCCACCACCAGGCCCAGGAGACGCTGATGGCTGGCGTCGTTGACGATGATCACCACCCGCTCCCTTATGGGCAGGTCGGTGGGCACGCCCAGCATCACGGCCATATCCACCAGGGGGATCGTGTCCTGTCGCAACACCATGGCACCCAGCAGACCGGGGAGGGAGACTGCCATGGGGCTGATGTCATCAGGAAAGGGAACGGCCTCGCGCACATGCACGGCCTGAATGCCCAGGATGCGCCCGCCCAGGTCGATCAGCCCGTAGATATCGTTTTGCGGAGGGACATCTTTGAGACGGGAGGCCGGTGCCTCCTCAGCCGCATCTTCAGGCGCTGGGGGCTGTATCTCAGACGCGTTTTCAGGAGAAGTGGTCTGTGTTGCAGGGCCATTCCCTTCGGGCGGTTCGGCAATGGCCTTCGGGGAGGGCAGCACGCCGGCGGGTGGCGGTGGTGCGGGCAGAGCCCTTGCCCCGGTGCTTTCTGTTTCGGTCTCCGTCTCTGCGATGGGCAGGGTCTGGGAATCGTCGAGCGACACGGGGGCATTCTCCGAGCAAGTTTCGGAGTGCACCCTAAAGGCTGTGGCCTAACGGGCGATTAAGCACCGTCGGGCGCGCAGGGCTGGAGTTTGGGTGCCCCAAGCGGCGGTGGTTCAGCTGCGCCAGATGTCGAGACCAATGGCCCGCCGCGAGACACCTTGCAGCGCGGCCAGCCTGACCTGCGCGCCCCAAGCCGGAGGCCAACGCCGGGGGCGAAGCCAGAGGGCCCCGGTGCGGAGGTCTCAGCGCCCGACGGGGCTGTGGTGGAACCAAAACAGTCTCTGATACTGCTGAAAACCGTTCGAGGCGATGTCTGACAATACACTGGGCCAGGCACGGAACAGGGCAAAGGTCGCACTGCGAATTTGGTCGCTTCATGCCGAGGGTGTTGCAAGCTCGAAGGCCTTGGCCGATACCGTTCCGGAGCCGTTGCGGGTCAGATCTGGTGGGGCAGCGTGTCGATCTCGACGATGGGGCGCCTTTGTCCACGACGCCAAGGCGGGCGGCGCCAGAAACTATTTGAGTCTTTGCGGTCACAAAAGCAGTGTTGAACAGGGGTTACATTGCACAGGGCGGGTCCGCGCCCTAGTCTTACGGCCTTGGAGGGCCAGGTGGGCCGTCCCGCGAGGAGTGCCCGATGCCGGATGTCGCCGGACCCATTCAAGACCCCATGCCCCAGGTGGTCGATACGGAGCAGCTGATTGGGTGTCCCAACTGCGACGAAGTTTACCGCGCGCAGATGCCCCGCAATGGCGAGCGCGCTGTCTGTGACCGGTGCAGCACGGTCCTGATTGCCAGCCGTGAAGGCGCCGGGCTGCGCATTCTTGCGCTGTCGATCGCGGTGCTGATCCTTGTGGTGGCGGCCAGCTTTCACCCGTTTTTGTCGATCAACGCGGCCGGCATCGGCAACAAGGTATCGCTGCTCGACGTGGCCACCAGCTTTCGCTCCGGCCTGTTGGTGCTGGTCTCCGTGGCGACGGTGCTGCTGATCGTGGGGTTGCCTGCGGTGCGGGTGGGGCTGCTGATCTACGTCATCGCCCCGATGGAATTGGGTCATCGCGCCGCGCCTTACGCCCGCCGCGCCTTTCGTCTGGCCCAGGAGCTGAAGCCCTGGTCCATGACCGAGGTCTTCTCCATCGGCTGCGCCGTGGCGCTGGTAAAGGTGTCGGACCTTGCCAGCCTGCACTTCGGCCCGGCCTTCTGGATGTTCACCGCCCTGTCGATCATCGTGGTGGTGTCGGACCGCTACATGTGCAGCTGGTCGATCTGGAAGGCCATCGAGGTCAGCGAAGCCGAGGCCAATCCCGCTGACAGCCAGACAGAGCAGGCCCCTACATGAGCACCGCGCGCGATATGGGGCTGGTGACCTGCACCACCTGCGCCAAGGTCTGGCCCATGGAGCAAGATCGCTGCGGGCGCTGTGGCCACCGCCTGAAGTCCCGTCAAAGCAACAGTCTGCAATGGGTCTGGGCCTTTTGGTTCACCGGGCTGCTGGTCTACTTCCCCGCCAACCTCTATCCGATGCTGGTGACCGAAACGCTGACGGGCACCCAGTCGGGCACCATCGTCGGCGGCGCCATCGAAATCGCCCACCACGGCGATGTGGGCATTGCGGCCATCGTGCTCTTTGCCTCCGTGGTGATCCCCGTGGCGAAGTTCATCGCCATCGCCTATCTCGCCATCTCGGTGCAGCGTGGCTCCGCGAAACGGCTGCATCAAAAGATGCATCTGTATGAGGTTGTCGAATTCGTGGGCCGCTGGTCGATGATCGACGTCTTCGTGGTGGCCATCTTGAGTGCATTGGTGCAACTCTCTGTTGTCGCGTCCATCCATCCCGGCTCCGCGGCCCTGACTTTTGCACTTTCCGTGATATTTACAATGTTGTCCGCCCGATCTTTCGACACGCGTCTGATCTGGGACAGCCATGATGTCAGGGTTTCTGAACCACAATGAATGATACGTCCTCCGGCTCCGACGCGAGCTCCGACCCGGGCACCCCCCGGTCCGTTTCCATCGCGCCTGCGAAGAGTGGCGGGTTTTCCGGTCTCTCGCTGGTCTGGCTGATCCCGGTGTTTGCCATTCTGGCCGCCGTGGGCGTCGCCTGGCAGAACTGGGCCGATCGCGGTCCGCTGATCGAGGTTGTCTTTGCCCAGGCGGACGGCGTGCGCGCGCAGGAAACCGAAGTGCGCTATCGCGACATTCCCGTGGGTGTGGTCGAAGAGGTGAACTTTTCCGACGATCTGGATCAGGTCATTGTCTCCATTCGCCTCGACAAGGACATTGCCCGGTATGTGGACAGCGATGCACTCTTCTGGATCGTGCGGCCGGAGGTGACGGCGCAGGGGGTCTCTGGCCTGGATACGGTCTTGTCGGGTGTCTACATTTCCGCCTCGTGGGACGGTACGCCGGGCACGCCCGCCGATCGGTTCACAGGCGCGGTGGACAGCCCGCTCATGGCGCTTGGCGAAGAGGGCACCACTTTCCTTCTGCGCTCGGAGGACGGGTTGCCCAACGAGGGCACGCCGATCCTGTACAGGGGCGTGCAGGTGGGTCGTATGGGGCGAACCGAAGTCTCCGACGACGGGTTGGAGGTCTACGCTCAGGCCGTGATCCTTGAGCCCTATACCCAGCTTGTCACCTCCTCTGCGCGGTTCTGGAATATTTCCGGTTTCCGCTTCTCGCTGGGTGCGGAGGGGGCGAACCTCGATTTCTCCTCACTGGCCTCCTTGATTTCTGGTGGTGTGACCTTTGAGACCATGTCTTCGGGCGGGGCGCCGCTGACTGAGGGGCAGGAGTTCACCCTGCACGAGGACGAGAATGCCGCGCGCGAGGATTTCTTCCTCGAAGGCGACGGCGGCTCTGTCCAGCTTATGATGATCTTTGATGAAAACCTTGCGGGTCTGTCACAGGGGGCCGCCGTGACCCTGGGCGGTCTGAAGCTGGGGGAGGTGGAAACGATCTCTGGCGTGGTTGATCCGCTGCGCTTTGGCGACAACGAAATCCGCCTGATCGCGACCGCCCGCATCAACCCCAGCCGGATCGGCATCGACACCGGGGCAGGGGAGGAAGCGTTCCTCGCCTATCTCGGCGCACGGGTGAACGAAGGGCTGCGGGCCCGGTTGGCCAATGCCTCGATCCTGACGGGGGGGCTGAAGATTGATCTGGTGATCGTCGAGGGCGCGCGGCAGGCCAGTTTCAACCGCAACGCCGATCCCTATCCGGAATTGCCCACTGCGCCCTCCGAGGTCACAAATGTGGCCGCCAGCGCCCAGGGCCTGATCCAGCGCGTCGACGCGCTGCCGGTCGAGGAGGTGATGAACGGCATCATCGACACGCTGGCCGACATTCGCGGCGTGATCGGATCCGACGAGGTGCAGGCCGCCCCCGAGGCGCTCTTGGCCACGCTGGAGTCCATTCGCCAAATTGCCGAAAGCGAGGAGGTCGCAGGGCTGCCCGCGCAGATCGGCACCTTGGCTGATAACCTGACAGAGGCCTCCGGCACGCTGAACACGCTTATGGGGCAAGTGCAGGACGAGGCCGTGGTGGCCGCGATCTCCGGCCTGATCGACTCGCTCGACGAGACGGCGCAAACCCTGCCCGGCCTGTCCGAGCGGGCCGGCGCGGTGCTGGCCAAGGCCGAGGCGCTGCCGCTGGAGGATATTGCCACGCAGATCTCCGATATTCTGTCGGACGAGAACCTGACCGCGCTTCCTGCCGAACTGCGCGGCACGGTCGAAGGGCTGCGCGGCATTGTCGAAAGCCCGGAGTTCGCCGCCCTGCCGGGGCAGGTGGGCAGCCTGGCTGACGGCCTGAACGAAGCTTCCGCCACGCTGAACACCCTGCTGGGGCAGGTCAAGGACGAGGCCGTCGTGGCCGCCGTGTCCGAGCTGATTGCCTCGTTGGATGAAACCGCGCAAAGCCTGCCGTCGCTGTCCGAGCGCGCCAACGCGGTGCTTGGCAAGGCCGAGGCGCTGCCGCTCGACGATATTTCCACCCGCATCACGACGCTGCTCGATGATGCCGACGCGCTGCTGGCGGATCCGGATCTGCGTGCGCTGCCTGCGGATGTGCGCGCCACGCTCGACGGGCTGCGACAGGTGGTGGCCTCCGAAGAGTTCGCGGCATTGCCCGCACAGGTGGGCGATCTGGCCTCTGGCCTTGGCGATGCCTCGGACAAGCTGAACGCACTGCTCGAAGAGGCCCAGCAACAGGCCATCATCACGCAGGTGTCGGAGCTGATCAATAATCTCGGCACCACCGCTGACCGTTTGCCGGGTCTGGCCGATCAGGCCAGCGCGGTGCTCAATGACGCAGAACAGCTCTCGCTGGATGAGCTTGCCACACAGGCGCGTTCGCTGCTCGACAGCGTGGAACGGCTGGTGGATCAGGACAGCACGCGCCAACTGCCCTCCGAGGTCAACGCCGCCCTGTCTGAACTGCGCCTGACGCTTGAGGAACTGCGCAGCGGCGGCATCGTCGCCAACGCCAACGCCACATTGGCCTCTGCGCGCGAGGCGGCAGAAGCCGTGGCCGTGGCCAGCCGGTCGCTGCCGGAACTGTCGAACCGCCTGCGAGTGGTGGCAGATCAGGCGGGGGTGACCATCTCCGGCTATAATGCCAACTCTGACTTTGCGCGCAGCCTGTCCAGTGCGATCCGCCAGATCGACGAGGCGGCGAAATCCATCGACCGCCTGGCCAAGCAGATCGCCCGAAACCCCAACTCCTTGATTACGGGACGCTGATATGAAGCCCATGCCCCTTATATTGTCCGCAGCCCTGGTCCTTGCGGCCTGCAGCGGCACCGAGCCCCGCTTTGACGCGCCCCCTGTGACCGCGCTGGAAAAGGTCTCCACCCGCTACGCACGGATCGAGGTCGCCACCGTGACCCTGCCGATCTACGCGGAAGGCGAAGAGATCCACGCCCGCGATGCAACGGGGGCGATCCTGCCTTTGGGGCCGCTGTGGTCGGATGAGCCGGGCCGCGCGATCACGTTACAGGTGGCGCGCGATCTCGACAGTATAACAGGACGACTGGTGGCGCCGGAGCCCTGGCCCTTCCGCGATTACCCGGATGTGAAGGTCGACGTACGTGTTCAGGACTTCTACGCCACCGAACGCGGCACCTTCCGGATTTCCGGTCAGGTCTTTGTCGCGCCAGAAGAAGACGGTCCCGACCGGGCCAAGCCCTTCGACATCGAAGCGGTGATTCCGGGAGAAAAGCCCGGACCAGCGCAAATCGCAGCGGCGCGGGCCGCCGCAGTGTCCGAATTGTCGGTCTTTATCGCGCGGAACGGTCTGCGCTGAGCATATGTTCTCCCTCAGGGCGGCGCGAGTCGCCCGGAGAGGCTTTTGCTTCCTTGGGGTAAGCCCCTGCATCTTCAAGGATTTGGATTTCCTGCATCATAAGTTGTTATAAAAATCAGCAGCTTACAGAAAAATTCGAGAATTTCTGCGGCAGAGGGAAAAAAGGGGTTGCGAGTCGTTTGGGGTAGCCGTAAAAGCCCCTTCACCGGCGGCGCTGAGGCGCTGCGGGTCGGACCGGACGGAGCGGACGAGGCGCTGAGAGGCGACACTGAAGCGAAGCGAGGTTGAAGCATACCGAGGATATTGTCAGGCGGGCGCGCTGAGA
>NZ_JACIEJ010000019.1 GCF_014196795.1 Sagittula marina | reverse complement strand
CTCAGACTATCTCGGTTTTGATATGGTCATGGCCGATAACCTGCCCACGCCAAGCGTCCTGCTGGCCGACCGAGGCTATGACGCTGACAGCATTCACAAATCCATGGACAGGCGTGACGTTCTGCCGGTCATCCCGATGCCGAGATCACGCAAGATGCGCGTCGGCGTCAACCGCTCCCTCTACCGGCTACGCAACCTGCTTGAACGGTGCTTCAACAAGCTGAAGAACGCCCGCCGAGTTGCCACTCGTTACGATAAGACCGCAGAGAGCTTCGTCGACATCACCTCGATCAGGCTTGGGATCCGCCATTTGTCAACATGAACTAGCGCGTGAGGAACCCGAAGTCCTGCTTGTCGTGGGCGCCGGAGGCCTGGCGCCGCATGTCATTGCCGCCCATTGCGCGGCGCGGCCTTCGATTTCACGCATTATGGTCTGGAACCGGACGCCAGCGCGGGCCCGGACATTGCAAGCCACGCTCGCCAAAGAGGGTGTCACGATCGAGACCGTCTCAGACCTCGATGCCGCCTTGGCGGTCGCGGATGTCATCTCATGCGTGACGATGTCCAACGCCCCATTGGTCAAGGGCGCGCTATTAAAGCCTGGCGCGCATCTCGACTTGGTGGGGGCCTACCGTCCGGATTTTCGCGAAGGCGACGACATCTGCATGACACGCGGCACCGTCTTCGTGGACACGCGCAACGGAATGCAAAGTGCCGGGGATCTCTGCCAACCTGTCGCTGCCGACGTGATCGGCTGGGACGCGGTGCAGGCGGACGACTACGACCTGGCGCAGGGCAGACACTCTGGTCGCAACAACGATACGCAGATCACGGTCTGCAAGAATGTCGGCGGCGGGCATCTTGACCTGTTTGCCGCACAAGCGCTGATGGCTCGGCTGGCCGCCTGAGCCCGGCGCGGCATGACCAAAATGGACCGGCGTGCAGACTGTGATCTGACAAGAGGTCATCCAGTCTTTGCCGGTCCGATCGTACCGCGATCCAACAGAGGCGTCGGGATCACGAAAAGCTTCGGCGGGGAGGCATCGCCCTGCAGCCGAGCAATCAATCGCTCGGCTGCCTTTTGACCAAACTGATAGGTTGGCTGATCTACCACGCTGATCCGGGGCGAGGTCACCCGCGACCAGTCTGCATCGAACCACGACACCAAGCTCATGTCTTGCGGCAGGGACAGGCCACGATCCGACAGTTCCCGGAAAACCCGCGCCCCGATAAGGCTGTCCGAGGCCAAGATCGCAGTAATCGGCGGGGAATGCTCAAGAATGCGGGTCACAACAGAGGTCGTCTCATCGTCACCGGTTGCCCCGATAAAGGCAAGATCGGCAGGGTTTTCCACGCCCGCCTCGCGCATGTGTTCCAGAAAGCCCGCGATCCGCTCCCTCACCGCCGAAATTCCAATGTCTTCCAGTCGGCCAAGTTTTCCATCGCGCGTTTCCATGGCCGTGACGTAGGCGACGTGGCGATGCCCCGCGCCTTGCAGCCTGCTCAGCACGCGCCCGATGCTTTCGCGGTCCTCGCCGCAGATCGCATCGGCCGCGAGTTCCGGCGCATGTCGGTCGATTGTGACAACCGGCGTGCCCGCGACCAAAGCTGCTTTCAGGTGATTCACGTGACGTGAATCTGTCGGCGCCACGATAAGACCGGCAACCCGCTGGCGCAGCAGGACCGAGACCATCTCGACCTCTTCAGAGAGCCGCTCGCTGGAATTGCTTATGATCAGGTTGAGGTCAGCGGCGCGCAAAGTGTCGCTGATGCCCCGCACGGCTTGGCTGAAAAAGGCGTTTTCGATGTCGCCGACGATCACGCCGACCAAACCGCTGCGCCCGGTGCTCATGGAGCGGGCCAGATCATTTGGCTGATATCCCAGACGATCAGCAGCCTCCATCACGACGCGGCGCGCGCTGTCGCTGGCAATGCCGTAGCCTCCGAGGACACGAGCAGCCGTAGCCTTCGACACTTTTGCTTCGCGGGCGACATCCGCCACGGTTGGTGAACTCGATTTTTCGCTCATTTCTGACACTTCGATTTTTTCGGGCTCGAAATCCTTAGCAATCCTATTGACGCGAATCAAAACATACATAAAGCATAAAGCTAATGATACCGGTCTCACACCATGTGATATCGGTATCATTTCCAAAAAGAGGTAGGCTTGGCAGTGCTTGGGCGCCGCAAAAGCCGACCCGTCAACAGCGGAGAAACGACATGTCAAATTCCCTTTTCGCCCGGGTGAAAGCCCCCCTGACCGGCGTTCTGGTTGCTCTTGCCACTGCCGGCGCCGTCCAGGCCCAGGACAATCCCTACAACCTGATCGACCCCGACACGGTAAGCGTCGGTTCACTGGGTGACGCAAAGCCCTATGCCTTCACCACGATGACCGGCGAATTCAGTGGCTTCGACGTCGAGTTCCTGCGCAACGTGCTCGGGCGTCTTGGGTTCGAAGAAGATCAGATCCTCTTCACCGGTCAGGATTTCGCAGCACTTCTGCCCTCGGTCTCCAACGGTCGCTTTGACATCGCCGCTGCCGCGATCGGGATCACCGAACAGCGCGAAGAGGTCGTTGATTTCTCGGATGGCTATCTGGCCGGTTACCTGACGGTCCTTTCGGGCGAAGACACGATCACCGATGACCCCGCCAGCCTCGCTGGAAAGCGACTGGGCGTCGTTCAGGGGACGCTTCAGGAAATGTATGCAAAGAAGACCTTTACTGACACCGATATCGTGCAGTTCCCCGACAACAACACCGGTGTCGCAGCGCTGAACAACGGCACGACCGACGCGCATTTCCTCGACTACGAGGCCGCCAAGTCCTACGGCGAGCGCTACGAGCTTGAGCTAAAGGTTAACATTCCGTCCTTTGACGCGCCGGCGGGCTTTGCCGTCAAGCCGGGCAACGACGCGTTGCGCAACGCACTGAACGAAGCGCTCCGCGCTGCGATGGAAGACGGCACCTGGCGCGACCTTTACGAAAAATGGTTCCCCGGCTCGCCGATGCCCAAGCAGTACCTGCCGAACAACGGCTGATCACGCCAGCCCCTCTGGCTGCCGGTGGATCCGGCAGCCCAACCCCCTAGACGTCGGGCGGCGCCAAGGCCCCGCCCAGGGAGATCCCTCATGTGGTTGGAAAACCTTCAAAGGACGTTCCTTGACTGGGACGCCATGGCCCAGATCTTGCCGATCATGCTGGCGACCGGACTGAAGAACACCCTGATCCTTGCCGCCGCTTCGACTGTCATCGGCATCATCATCGGCATCATCTTGGCCGTGATGGGCATCTCGCGCGCCGCTTGGCTGCGCGTGCCCGCCCGCATCTACACCGACATCTTCCGCGGCCTGCCCGCCATCGTCACGATCTTGTTGATCGGTCAGGGTTTTGCGAGTGTAGGGCGAGAAATTTTCGGTCCTTCCCCCTACCCTCTCGGCATTCTGGCCCTGAGCCTGATTGCCGGTGCCTATATCGGCGAGATCTTCCGCGCCGGCATCCAAAGCGTGCCGACCGGCCAGATGGAAGCCTGCCGAGCCTTGTCAATGAGCTATGGCGAGGGCATGCGCCTGATCGTTGTACCACAGGGCATCCGCCGGGTGCTGCCGGCGCTGGTCAATCAGTTCATCTCGAACGTGAAGGACAGCTCGCTGATCTACTTCCTTGGCCTTCTGGCCACGGAGCGCGAGATCTTTCGCGTCGGACAGGACGCTGCCGTGGTCACCGGCAACCTGTCGCCGATGCTTTTGGCGGGGATCTTCTATCTCGTGATCACCGTGCCTCTGACCCACTTGGTCAACTACATCGACCACAGCCTGCGCACTGGCAAGCGCCTGTCCGGTGGCCAGCCCACCAGCGGCCTTGACGAAGTCGAAGAACTTGGCGCGGCAACGCGCGGCGACGCACAGACCCGATTTGACGGCGGCAGCCTGTCGATCCAAGGACTGAGGCTCAGCTACGGCACCCTCGAAGTGCTGCGCGGGATCGACCTGGAGATTCCGAAAGGATCGGTCACCTGCATCGTCGGGCCATCCGGCTCGGGCAAGTCGACGCTTTTGCGCAGTCTCAACCGGCTGGTCGAAATGAACGATGGTCAGGTGATGCTTGATGACACCGACATCCGCAGCATGAAACCCGAAACCCTGCGTGCCCGCGTCGGCATGGTGTTCCAGCACTTCAACCTGTTTCCGGATCACACGGCGCGGGAAAACGTCATGCTTTCACTCACCAAAATCAAGGGGTTGGGGCGCACCAAGGCCCGCGCCATCGCCGATGCCCGTCTGGCCGAGGTCGGCCTGCAGGGGCGTGGCGATCACCGTCCCTCCAGCCTGTCGGGAGGGCAACAGCAACGCGTCGCCATCGCGCGGGCGCTAGCGATGGACCCAGAGGTGGTGTTGTTCGACGAGGTCACCAGCGCGCTTGATCCGGAACTGGTGAAAGGCGTGCTCAACCTCATGGCGGATCTTGGACGGCGTGGCATGACCATGGTCGTGGTGACCCACGAGATGGGGTTTGCACGGCAGGTCGCTGACCAGATCGTGTTCATGGACGAGGGCAAAATCGTCGAAGCGGGCCCGCCCGACGTCCTCTTCGAGTCCCCAAAGACCGACCGGCTGAAGAAATTCTTCGCCGAGGTTATGTGACACGAAACTCTAAGGAAAATCCGATGAACGACCTGACATGGGGCATCCTCGGCACCGCCGGCATTGCGCGCAAGGCGATGCTGCCCGCCCTACGGGCTGCCGAAGGCTGCCGTCTCGGCGCGATCGCCTCGCGCGATGTCACCCGCGCCGAGGCGATGGCCAGAGACTTTGACATCCCCCGCGCCTACGGCAGCTACGAGGCGCTGCTTGCTGATCCCTGGATCGACGTGATCTACAATCCCCTGCCGAACCACTTGCACGTGCCCCTGACGCTGCAGGCCCTGGCCGCCGGCAAGCACGTATTGTGCGAAAAGCCGCTCGCCCTGACCCTGTCCGACGCCCGAAACGTCACCGCAGCCGCGCAAGACGCCGGGCGCGTGGTGGCTGAGGCCTTCATGACCCGGCACCACCCGCAATGGCGGCGCGCCCGCGACATGGTGAGCTCGGGCCGGATCGGGCGGCTTAACGGCGTGCAGGCGATGTTCAGCTACTGCAACAACGACCCCGGCAACGTGCGCAATCAGAAGGCCATCGGCGGCGGCGGTCTTTATGACGTCGGCTGCTACGCGGTCGACACCGCCCGCTTCTTTTTTGGCTCAGAGCCAGAGGCGGTAAGTTGCCTGATGGATATAGACCCGGACTTCGGCACCGATCGGCTGACGACCGGCGCTGCGCGCTTTGCGGGTGGTGGGCAGCTCAGTTTCACCGTTTCGACGCAATCCGCGCTGGTCCAGCAGCTCACGCTACTGGGGTCCGATGGCTATCTGGTGTTCGACGCGCCGTTCAACTGTCCAGCCGATCATCCGGCGCGGTTGGCCGTCGACAGCGGGGCCGATCTGCTCGGCGGTGGTCGCGCGCTGCTGGCCTGTCCACCCGTCGACCAATATCGGCTGCAAGCCGAAACTTTCGCGCAGGCAGTGCGTCAGGCCCGGCCAGACCCGGCCACGGCAGGGGATATTCTGGGCAATGCTGCGACGCTTGAGGCTCTGGCCCGCGCCGCACAAAGCCACCGCTGGGAAGCCATTTCACCAACGACAAATCACGCAGGAGACTGACATGCAGTGCCCCAAACCCTCCATTTCGACCGCAGTTATCATCGGAGGCGGCATCTTTGGCGTCTCGACCGCCGCAGAGCTCTGCCGCATGGGTGTGCAGGTCACGCTGGTAAATGACGGTCCGCTGGCAAATGGCGCCTCCGGGCGCTCTTTGGCCTGGCTCAATTCGGCGCGGCGACGCAGCCTGCCCTACCACCGTCTTCGTCTGGCTGGGATTGAGCGCTACCGCGTGCTTGCCGATCGCACCCCCGGTATCGACTGGCTGTCTTTTGCCGGTGGCCTGACCTGGGACGCCGAAGACGACAGCAACGAGATCGCGGATATTTACCGCCATGAACGCGCGTTGGGCTATCCGTCCGAGCTGCTGTCAGGCGACGACGTCACCAGGCGGATCGCAGGTGTCGACGGCAGCCAGGTGACCAGCGCCGGAGCGATCCTTAACGGCAACGAAGGATGGGTGGACCTGCCGTCGCTGATCAACAAGCTCGCCTCCGAGGTCACCGAGCTGGGCGGCACCATTGTTACCGATGCAGGGCCGGCCAGCCTGATCGTCGAAGATGGCCACTGCACCGGCGCGGTTTGCGCCGACGGTCGCAGCTTCAACGCCGACAAGGTGTTGCTTGCCACCGGCCCTGCGGTCCCGGCCATTGTGGCCGAACAGGGCATCACCATCGGCGACGACACGCCCGTGGCGCTGCTTGTCGAGACCCACCCGACCGCACATCCTTTGCAGACTGTGCTCAACACCCCGCGTGTTGCCATCCGTCCGACGCCGGACGGGGCGTTCTTTCTCGACTCCGGCTGGTCCGAGGAAGAGGTGATCGTGCATGACGACGGGAGCTTTGAGGCGCCGGAGGAAACCGTTTCGCAACTGATCTCCGAGGCGCGCAAGGTGCTGTCGGGCGCGCCCGATCTTACGGTCAAAGCGGTGCACCTTGGCCCCAAACCGATCCCCGGGGACGGCGAACCTGTGTTTGGCGAGTTGCAAGAGCTTCCGGGGTGTTTCGTGGCGTTTTCGCACAGCGGCGCCACGTTGGGGTTAGTTGCCGGCGAATTGCTGGCTGAAGAAATGGCGCTCGAGCTGCGCCATCCACTGTTCGACCCGTTCCGCCCCGAGCGTTTCGCGAACTGAGCCGCCAGGTTGGCGGGACTGGCGTGGCCGCGACCCAGGTCGCGGCCACAGGTCCACTCGCAATCAGTTCTGTAGAAAAAACATCATGATTTGGCTCGCATCCGTATCCGAGGATCATTTTTCAGCATGATCTCAGCTGCGATGAGCCGGATACGCCCCTCGTTGTCCACCACGATACTGGCGCAGGCTACATTGCCGGAGATGTAGTCGCTCCATCGCAAACGGGTCTTCCGTGCCCCCGAAGGACGCCACGCATAAATCTGATGCTTTCGGGCAGGCTGCGGACGAAGCTATTGTCCTCCCCTACCCCGCACGCAATTGTATGAGACTATGGCATTGAGATGGATCGCGATCTGTTTCGTGTGTGGCTCTTGTCGTCAGTCATCGGCCAAGTCGTCGAAGGCGCCCGGAGAAAGCTCCTCCCAAAAAGCCCGGATTGCCTCGGCGTTCAGCGCCGACATCCAACCGTGGCGCTCGAAATCCTCTCGTAGGTCACCGTTGAGCCGTGCCGAAAACAGCCGCTTATCCGCGTCGCGCTGTGTGGGTTTGCGGGCCGAGGCCAGCTCCTGAACGCGTGCGAGACGGAGGGCGCGCGGGCTGGACGGTTTCGCAGGTTTCGCGGCGAAACCTTCCACCCGTTCGGGCCGGTAATCTTCTTTCAACGCCGCTGTGAGATAGCCCACCGGGTTTTTCACACCACCCTGCCCCGCCACGTAATCGAGCTTTGTACGCACCGTGCTTTCTCCGTGCTCGGACATCCATTGGCGCGCCAGACGGTCTGAGACGCCCAAGGCCCGCAGACGAGCATAGACGTCGGATTTGCGCAGCCCTTCGCCGTCGTCGATGTCCAGGATCCCAAGCTGCGGGTTCTCCGCAATCTTGAACCGGATGTCAGTCACGGTACGGCCCATTTTACGGGTTTCAGGCGTGACCACGATGTTGGAAGTCTTGTTCACCTCTGTCACCGCGGGCTTGATGATCTTGGCGTTGAGGTGCTTGTAGACCTCGTAATACGGGCTGTCCGCGACGCCCATCAGTCGGCGGAACAGCTCCAGCGACCACCAGCCTGTCGATCCCGTGCGCACGAAACGATAACAGTTTTCGTACAGAGCGAGCGCATGGCCAGACGTGAAGCGCCGCTGGATATTGAGGTTGATGAGCGCAAAGACCTTTGGATCGTGCAGCTTTTCCGCCAGCGCCGGGGAATAGGCGTATTCGCAGACCCCGCCAGACAATTTGGCGTAGGACAGCAGCGAGGACACGCCCCACTCCTGCTGGCCCTTTTCGTCCAGCATGTCCCATTCGGCAACCGTTTCTGCCAGTCCGCGCAGGGAGGCTTTCAGCGTGTCCATATCGTTGGAGTTGTAGCCGATCATCAGACACAGCGTGCGCGCATCAATCTGGTGGCGGCTTTGCGAAGTTATCGTGTCATAGGCGTTGAGCAGCAGCACGTTCGAAAGCTTGCGCTGCAAGAGCGTCAACTTGCCGGAAACGTGGATCGCCGCGACGTGCTTTTTGACCGCACCGCGGCGCAAGGAGCCGCTGAGCTGATCGCGGGGGATATCGTCCATGGGTCTCGTGCCTCTTGCCAGACGGGGCCGCGCGATGCCACGACCTATGTGCCTCTGTCCGGAATCACGAGCACCGCCCGGCTCCGGTTGCGTTGAGTGTCGGTTAAAAGGTATCCATAGGCAAGAGAAGATCGGGCACCTTGGACGCACACCGTAAACGGGTGCCTGTGAAAGGACCCCCTGCTTTAAGGGACCCGTTTACAGGATTACGCAGGTTGGAGCCCCTCCGGTTGCGAATCGATTCGTGCTCCACAGGCTCTAATCAGGCCAAAACAGGGGGCGAGACGGCGGTTATCCACAGGAAGACCGCGAATCGGTTCTTTTGATCCTGCAAACGGGTGCCCCAAAGCCCGCAAGCGGGTGCCCGAGTTCCCGTAAGCGGGCACCTATTGTTGGCTAACGTACTGAGTAATTTACAGAAATCACGCCGTAAAGATTCTTAAATATCCAAAAGACTCTCAAACATCGTTGTCGTTTTCTGTAAGTATATCGAAGAATATAGGGGAACAGTGACGAAGCTGATTCACTCTGACCTCAGCATGTGCCATAGTTTCCACGATATCGCGGCAAACAGCGAACATGACGAGGCGAGGCAGCACACTGATGGTACAGAAACCCGGCCAGAAACCGACAGCGAAACCTGACCTTCCCCCCTATTTCAACATCGACCCGGAGACGGCAGCGAAGAAACTGGCGGAGCCGATCGATACGGCGCGCTTTGCCAAGGCGGCGGCTTTTGCCATGCGGGGGCGCGACGATCTGGCGAAGCGCGGCTATGCGCCGGACGGGGCCAAGCGACTGCGCAAGTTTTCGACCTGGGAGGTATGCCGTTACCTGATCCCGGTGAACCCCGCGCATCTGCGGCGTGTGCTGCGCCAGAACCCGGAGCTGCCCCAAGGCGAAGGCGAGGGCGGCTCGAAATGGTTTACGCTCGAAGAGATCCTGACGCTGCGGGATTTCTTTGCCGAGGAGGGGGCGAAGGACAAGGAATACCGCGCATGGCGTCCGGAGGGGTTGCCGGCGAAAGTCGTCGCCGTGGCGAATTTCAAGGGCGGCGTGGGCAAGACATCCACCTGCGCGCATCTGGCGATGAGTGCGGCGCTTGATGGCTACAAAGTGTTGGTGATCGACCTCGACAGCCAAGGTTCCATGACCTCGATCATGGGCGGCAAGGTTGAGGATGAATGGCAGACCGTCTTTCCGATGCTGGCGCGGGATTATGCGTTGAAATTGCAGGAAGAGAATCGTGTCCGGGAGGCCGCGGGTCAAACACCTTTCCCATTCGATGAGACACTGACCGCTGCGTTAGAGGTTTCGCCACGAAACCTCGTTCAGAAAACCCATTGGCCGAATATCGATCTGATCGGGGCGCAGCTGAACCTTTATTGGTCCGAATTCCAGGTGCCGGTCTGGCGCATGCAACTCCGGGGTTGGGCGCTGTGGGATGCGCTGCTGAACGCGCTGGAAGAAGGCGGAATGCTGGATGAGTACGACATCATTCTGCTCGATACGCCGCCGGCGCTTGGCTACCTGACAATCAACGCGCTGTCGGCGGCGGACATCCTGCTGGTGCCCTTGGGCGCGTCGTTTCTGGAATTTGACAGCACGGGGCGCTTCTTTGACATGATCTATTCGACCTTTGCCTCCATCGAGGAGGGGGAGAACCGCGCGCGCAGAGCAGGGGGCTTGCCCGAGATGAAGTTTGAATGGGACGCGGTGCGGGCGCTGGTGACGCGGTTTGATGCCAACCAGCAGGCGGATCTGGCAAACGTGATTCAGGCTTATTTCGGAGATTTCATGACGACTTATCGCCAGGAGATGACGGCCATGGTGGGGCAGGCGGGTGAACAGGTGAGTGGCATCTACGAGACCGATTACCGGGAGTTCAACCGCGACACCTATGTGCGCGGGCGGGAGACCTTTGACCGGACATGGGCAGAGGTGAAGGAGGTCATTCTGGGCACCTGGTGGCGGGATGCGCAGTTGGCAAAAAGCGCGGAGGCAGGCGCGCAAGAGGAGACTGAGTGATGGCCAAACGTCGTAAGCTGGAGGCCCCGTCGGCCGAGGATCTGAGTAGGCTGGAGGAGGAGTTTCGCCGCGAAACCTCCAAAGGAATGATGAACGCACCGATCGCTCAGGTGGCAGCGGAAACGGCCAGCGCCCACGACGTGCGGTCGCAAGCGGAGCGTGAGACGGCTGCCAAGGACCGGGCTGATGCGACGCGGCTGCGGGCGGCGGAGGCCGAGGGACTGGTGATGCGGGAGGTGCCGCTGGACCAGATTCGCCGCGATGCCATTCAGCGGGATAGGGTCGTGATCGACCGGGAGGCCTTGGACGAGCTGAAGCATTCGATCATGCGCAACGGACTGCGGCTGCCAGTAGAGGTGTTTGCCACGCCGGATGATCCCGATTTTGCTTACGGGCTGTTGTCGGGCTACCGCCGGATGATGGCGATGCAGGAGCTGGCGGAGTATTTCCAGGGCGAGAAATACACCACCATTCGGACCGTGGTGCGCGACCCGGAGACCATGGGCGGCACATTTGCCGCGATGATCGAAGAGAACGAAATCCGCGCCTCGCTGAGCCATTTCGAGCGCGGGCGGATTGCGGTTCTGGCGGCGCAGCAGGGGGCTTTCGTGAATACCGAGGAGGCTGTGAACGCGCTGTTCCCGCAGGCCTCGAAGGCGAAGCGGTCGAAGATCCGTTCCTTTGCGCTGATCTTTGAAGAGCTCGGCGATATGCTGGAATTCCCCGACATGCTGCGGGAGAAGGATGGGCTGCGCATGGCGGCTGCGCTGCGGGACGGGGCCGAGGCGCGGCTGCGCAGCGAACTGGCAGAGGTGCGGGCAGAAACGGCGGAGGACGAGACTCTTGCGATTCGACGCGTTCTGGATGGTGTGGAGCGTAAACATGACCCAAAGAGGGGAGGCCGTCCGGCGAAGGCCCCAGCCGCGCGAAAGACACCCACTGGAATCTCGATCCTCGCGGAAGAGGATAGCCGGGGCTGGTACATTCGCATGAGCGGAAAGCAGGTCGACCGCGAGCTGGTCGAGGTGGCGATGCGCGAACTGGAACGGTTGCTCAGCCCGCCGCAAAAGTAACTGCCGCAGGGCAGGGGGCTGATCCTCGGTAGACACGCAGGCCTTGTACCGGATCGGCTGGACCGTGCGTCGGCTGTCCGGTGGAGCTGCGCCGCTGACAGTTCGGTCGTGTGTGGGCGATCTCGAAACCTTCCTTGATCGACGCCAACGTCCTGGGCAGGGAGAGCGTTTCGAAGAGGCCAAGGCTCCCTTGCGCTTGCTCGAGATGGCAGAGCGCGAAGCCTTCGAGGACCGGGCTGCCGGATGGCTCGCGATGATGGATCAGGCCGACGACCTCCACCCCGTGACTCGGGCCTGCATGGGTTTGGCATGTCGCGGAGCTCTCGCCGGTCGACGATCCGGTCGAGGCCGCGGTGACGGCGTCGCGTGTTGCGATCACCGAGCTCGCACCGTCAGGGAGCATGCCCGGCGCGATCTTCGCACCGATCGCCATGGGCGGGGGAGGGGGCTTCCGCGCGATCGGGGACCCGCCCGCCCGGTTAGCGCGCTGGCTGAACGCGATGGAGAGCGCGACATTCGCAGCCCTGCGCAGGCTCGAGGAGATCGAGGCTTGGGCGGCTGCCGCGGAACGAACGATGGCCCCCCTATCGGGCAATACGCCGCCGATGCTGCGGAACCTCTTCACAAGCTGGCCGCTGGTCTCGGTACAGGTGGCCGAGAAACTGACAGGTACGCATCGGGCAACGGTTCAGCGCAACATCGACTGGATGGGCGAGCAGGGCCTCATCCGGGAAGTTACGGGGCAGGGACGATACCGAATGTGGCGGATCGTTGAGCCGCGCTCAACAGAGGCAAATTCGATGCCCGAAAGGCATAATGAGCTGCTGGCTGAAGATTTCTTCGATGTGCTGGCCGCGCGCCAGTGATCTCCGGATTTTTTCCCTTCAGGTTTCCGCGTCCCGCAGCTCTCGCAGAGCAGCCAGATAGCGGTTCATGCGGCGCATGTCCTTTTCGGTCAGTGCCGACAGTCGCGAAGCGTTCAGATTGTCGAGGATGTCTGCCGTTTTGACCCGGCGCGCGATCTTGTTGCCCTTGGCGCGTCGGACGAAGGCCACGTAGACGGCCTCGCTGTCGGCTTCATCCTCGGGCCTCTTTGTGACAAGGCGTAAAGCGTCGAGCACAGTCGGCGAGAAACCTTCTTCCTCAAGGCGCTTGAATGTCCAGCCAGGGCCGTCTTCGACTACGTCATGCAGGACGCCAACGATCCGTTCGTCGTCGGTCTCAATGACATCATCACCCGGATCGGATGTAGCAGATACGGCGCGCCGGCCTTGTCGGTTTGTCCCCGATGGGCTTTCGCAGCGATTTCAATGGCGCGTTGAAGGTTCAATAGCTTCTCCCGGTGTGTGAATATGATCGTGACCATTCGGTTGGTGTTTTTGGATCTTCACATCACTTCCATGGCGCAAAGTTTGGCGTGTATACAATAATACGGTTCCTAAGAGCTTCTAGTTCTGGAGAAATTTCTGCGTGGGTTCCCTGATGCGGCAAAACTTCCCCGTGTAATTGTGCACGCAGCTCCATCCACCGCTCCTTCAGGACCTGCCAGTTGTGATCATCATAGGTCCCGCTGACAACGACAGGATGAATGCGTATACGTGATGGGTCGCCCTCGGCGTGCCCATACCAATTTTCCAAGTCTTGGAGCCAATGGCTGAAGGAAAGGATCGGCGTTGCGCGGTCGTCGATCCGCACCTCGACCACCGAGGGCCCGTCATGGGCAAAGGTTTCGTCCAGCGCGGCGCCGATCTCGTACGGCTTTTCGACGTAGATGCCGTTGAGCCCAAGGGCCTCACCTACGACGCTTCGGCGACCACCATGGCCCTCGGGGGCCTTCTCCCTGAGCCGGAGGCGCGGCTGTGAACGGTAACCTATCCCGCGCGGCCACCGCGCCCTTCGGCCGGTCTCTCTGAAGAAGAGATATGTATAGTTAAGTAGGGGGAGGTGACGGAGAGTATAGCGCTGTTACGTAGCCCGTAACGCCTTAGTTATTGATTTATATATATTATATTTGGTTCGTAACAGCGTAACGGATGTAATGCCCATCATGTATCGAGGTTGCTGAGTTTTCTGACCAGTCTACCTTTCCTGTCCATTGGACAGTTGGACGGTATCGATATTGCTGTATTTTTCGTCGCTTTATCGATGGACAACCAGTGCAGCCCTGCCGAATGCAGATCGTCCGGGCCGGAAGATGTGGACAACCGATAACCTTCGGTTGAGATATCAGGCCCCATGCCCGACAATCAGGTCAGTAAAATGATCGGACGTCCCATGAACCAGCCTCTCTCCTCGGAGTTGACCGCCGACGCTCCACATCCGGAGCTTTCCGCCACCGGCCGTTTCCTTCATGAGCTGCGCAGGCTGATGCCGCCATCCTATGTTTTGGCGAACGGAACTATCCATTGCTGCAACCGAAGCAACAAACCGGGCATACCGGTCTGCTCGCCCCTGCAAGTGAGCGCGCTAGTCCGTGATAACAACGGTCAGGGTTGATCTCGCCTGGTTCAGGTTCTGACACCTGACCGTCGCGTGATCGACTGCGTCGTGCCGCATACGGAGGTAGAGGCCAAACCCAATGACGCGATCGCACGGCTCGCTGATTGCGGGTTGCAGATTCAGGGTGACCGCTATCTTTTCCTGCAGTTTCTCACGTCCTGGAAGCCCACAAGCTATGCTCTGCGCCTCCCTCATGTTGGGTGGACACCGGACAGGACAGCCTTTGCACTTGGTGATGGGCGCATCATCGCGCCGGTGCCGAGGGGTGAAACGGTGATCTACACAGGGACGGTCGACCGCACCACCACAGGTCGCCTAGAAGATTGGCAGTCAGGTGTGGCGACACGTGCCTCAGGTAACCCTATTTGATCTTCGGCATCAGCCTCGCGCTCAGCGGACCCTTCTTGAGCTTGACCAACCGAACTGGAGCGATTTTCCATATCTACGGCGAAAACTCGGTCGGCAAGACCAAGGCGCTCATGGTCGGCAATACGGTCTGGCCCTCCGCTGGAACGGAATCTCCATGGCGTACCACGAGCGCGGGCCTGGAGGGACTGCTGGCCCAGGCGAACGACACATTTTTGCGGGTTGATGAATTGCCCGGTGAGCCGCATGCCGGCTTCGGAGATGACATCTATGCAGCTGCGAATGGCGCCGGCAAGAACCGCGCCACGGTGACTGGCCGGGCCCAAGCGCGCCAGCAGTGGCGGGCTCCGGTCCTCTCGACCGGTGAGGCTCCTGTTCGCCAGGTTCTGCGGGATCTGGGCCAGTCACTGCGAGGTGGTCAGGCTGTCCGGAGGATCGACATTCCAGTCATGGGCATGGCGCATGGCGTCTTTAACGACCTTCATGGGCACGCAACGTCGAAGGCGTTCGCTCGCAAGATCGAAAGCATCGCCCCGAGAAATTGCGGCCATGCCGGGGCCAATCTGGTCCGCGAGCTTATTCTGTCGGACCAGGACCAGTCGATCCGGACCACCATCGAGACCCTGCATGAGATCGAGCTTTCAAAGCTGGTGGTGCAGCTTGGTCTGGACCCCCGGACCGCACGCAATGAGACCCTGCGGGTGCCGGACCGGTTCGCACTTGTCGCGGTGGCGGGGGAGTTCGCCAGCCAGCGTCAGATCACGGGTTGGCCGGCAGGAACGGCGCCTGAGGCGGTCATGGAGGGTTTGTTGCACATATCAGTGATGAGGATTCACCGCGCGAATCCAGTGAGTTACATCGGCGCCATGCCGAAACCCTCTCCTACCCGCTATCGCACGACGAACTGATCCGAATATAACGCGGCGCTGCGCCAGCGGGGTTCGCTCTCGGTCTGGTTTGATCCCGACACGGTCTGGCACGCCGGAAAGACCGGCAAGCGGGGACGGCCCGAGACGTTCTCGGATGCGGCGGTCCAGGTCTGCCTTACGCTGAAAGTGCTCTTCGGCCTTCCGCTTCGGCAAACGGTTGGGCTGGTCGACAGCCTGATCCGGATGGCTGGGCTCGACTGGCCGGTGCTGGATTATTCGACGCTGTGCAGACGGCAGGCACGGATCGGGGTGCAGGTCCCGTATCGCCGTTCGGGCAAGCCCTTGAACCTGCTTTTCGACAGCACAGGCATCAAGTTTCGCGGCGATGGCGAATGGCTGGCCCGCAAGCACGGGTCGTCGCGCCGCAGGCAATGGCGCAAGGTCCACATCGCCATGGACACGGAGATCGGCGACATACGCGCAGTCGAGTTCGCCTCGAGCCTTCAGGGGGCCAGCCCTCTGCTGCCGGACCTGCTGTCGCAAATTCCCGAGGGTGAAGAGATCGCCACCGTCACCGCGGATGGTGCCTGTGACACGCGGCGATGCCATGCCGCGATCATCGAGCGAGGCGCTGACGCCATCATACCCATTCGCCGGAATGGCCGCGCCTGGAAAGAAGACTGTCCCGCCGCAATTGCGCGAAACGAGATCCTGCGCGCAACACGGCACCTCGGTAGGGCACTCTGGAAGACGTGGGCGGGCTACCATGTCCGAAGTCGGGTCGAGGCGCAAATGAACTGCCTGAAGCTCTTCGGTGAGCGGATCATGTCACGAGACCCCGACCGCCAGACCGCAGAAATCCAGATCCGCATCGCCATCATGAACCGCTTCTACGCCCTCGGCAGAGCCGAGATCGAGGCCATCGCGTGAAGGGCAACGGGAACGGGAACGGGAACCGTCAGACCGTAAGACGATTTGCGCAACAACGCCATGTTGTTGACGCATCCCATCTGCACTCATAGCCATCTCTCAGGATCAGCCAAGTTTCTCAGCCTCGCCTGAAGGGTTTTCGGTTCCCTCGGTCCATCATTTCTTATGCCATCTGGACGGACCATCGGTTTGGCTTGGGCCTTCGCGATGTCGAGGATCTCTTGGCTGAACGGGGCGTAATCGTTTCGTATGAAAGCGTCCGGGTGTGGTGCCAGCGGTTCGGAACGCAGACAGCAGCCATGATCCGTCGCGATCGCCCGTTACCTGCCAACAAATGGCACCTGGACGAGGTCGTGATTTCAATTCGAGGGCGAAAACAATGGCTTTGGCGAGCAGTCGACGCCAACGGAGACGTACTGGGATCCTGATAAAAAGCCGCAGAAATGCCCATGCCGCCAAGCGCTTCTTGATGAAGTTGATGAAGCGATGGGGTGTGCCAAGGGTCCTCGTGACGGACAAACTGAGCATCCATGGCGTGGCCGTCCGTGACTTTTGCCCGAGCGCCGATCATCGCTCCCACACGGGTTTGAACAACCGACCAGAGGCGTCTCATCAGCACACACGACGAAGAGAAAAAATCATGGATCGTTTCATATCCCCACGCCAGACGCAGCGTTTTCTATCCGTTCACGATCAGGCCGCGACAATCTTCCGTCCTAAACACCACCGCCTTTCCGCAGCAGCCTACCGCCAATCTCGGGCTGACGCGTTCAGCCTGTGGAACAACTATGCGGCTGAAATGGCTGCCTGAACGGAGGCGCGGTTTTTGGTCGCGTTCCGGCAGAACAACCTGACAAAGCCGACGGCGGCGATGAAGGCCTCGCGCCGCCGCAAAGGCAAGTTCCGGCGTGATAATGGCGGCGGACTCGGCCTCGGTTATCAAAATCATGTCGGTCTCCTTACCAGCCACCGAAGCGGTGCCAGGTCTGCATGGGGCCGCCGTTCACCGGCAGCACATTGTAACGATCATGCTGCGCGGCGGTCGCGCAGGCGTGGTTCGGCAGGACGCGCAGGCGGGTCCCCACAGGCAGATCCGGCATCGGCCTGTCCGCGCCCGGACGGAGCGAAACAATCCCGTGCTCCTGATTGGCGCTGCTCACGATCAGGTCGGGAAGGACATGGCCGTTCTCGTCGCAGACCAGGCCATACCCTTGATCCACGTCCTGCGCCGCTGTGCCGCGGTCGCGCGACAAGGCCATCCACCCGGCGTCAATCATGGTCCAGCCCTTGGCCGGCTGGTGTCCGATCACGGTCGTCAGCACGCTGA
Organism: Sagittula marina; assembly: GCF_014196795.1. Taxonomy (GTDB): domain Bacteria; phylum Pseudomonadota; class Alphaproteobacteria; order Rhodobacterales; family Rhodobacteraceae; genus Sagittula; species Sagittula marina. Next base: position 25,049 of record NZ_JACIEJ010000019.1, on the reverse strand, counting down.
GCGCGATGTCGTCCACAGTGCAGACGTCGATCCCGGCCATGACAAGATCGAAGAACATGTAGACCCCGGCCCGCAGCTCTGTCACGCCGGTCAGATCGCGCGCAGCATGGGCAGTGGGTGTTGATCCGACACTGACGACTGGGCACGGCAGGCCCGCGACACGCAGCGCCTCTGCTGCGGCGACGGCGGCCTTGCGCTCCAGTTCGGCAAACTCGGCATGGGCGGCGTCGCCGCGGACGCTATAGCTTTCACCTGCATGCGTCATCACGCCGCGCAAGCAGCCGACCGTATGCAAGATGCGCCCGATCTGGATCAGCGCCGGATCATCCGATCGAAGCCCGCCACGATGGCCGTCGCTGTCGATCTCTATCAGTGCAGGAACGGCTGCCTGTGTCACGGCCTGTGCCTGCGCCTCGCTGTCGAGGATCACCGTGAGGTCGCACCCCCGGCGACGCAGCGCTTGTACGCGCTCCAGCTTCTGCGGGGCGATCCCGACGGCGTAGAGTATATCCGTGTGCCCTGCGTCGTGGAACACTTCGGCCTCCGCCAAGGTCGAGACGGTGATGGAGCCGGGCGTCCCGCCGGTCAGGCGGCGCGCGGCCTCGACGGATTTCGCCGTCTTCAAATGGGGGCGCAGCGAGACGCCGAGGCATTCTGCGCGCCCGGCAAGTCGCGCGATGTTCCGCATCATCTTTGCCTCGTCCAGCAGCAGTGCGGGCGTGGGCAGGGCATTCTGGCTCGACAGATCGGGCTTTATCATCGGGGTCATCCTCCAGCATTTTCCCAAGGTCTACGCGTAAAATAGTTCAGGGCATATTCACATGATCTGAAGTCCGCATTAAGCTGTGCCTTAATGCTTGATGTCTCCGATCTCCGCTTTGTCACGGCCCTCTCGACAGCACCAAGCCTTGCAGCGGCGGCGCGCACTCTGGGCGTCACGCCCCCGGCGGTGTCGCAGCGTCTGGCACTGCTGGAAGACCGCTTGCATCTGCGGCTCATCGAGCGCGGTCGGGGTCAACTCAGGCTTACCGCCGAAGGCGCGTATCTGGTCGACCGGGCAAAAGGAGTCCTGGACGACATCGAAAGTCTTGCGGAAGACATGTCTGCCCGGGCGGGCCGGATCGACGGGCCACTTCATGTCATTGCACCCTTCGGCTTCGGGCGCTTGCGCGTTGCCCCGGTTCTCACGCGCTTCGGCGAGGAGAACCCGGAGCTGCGCCCGATGCTCAGCCTCCGCGAAGATCCCGTGGGCGCGATGAACGACGGGCTCTGGGATGTCCTGGTTCATGTGGGGCGATTGCCGAACCTGCGGATTACGCAGCGCAAGCTTGCGCCCAACCGTCGCCTGTTGGTGGCATCAGCCGATTACGCGGGGCGCGTCGGTCTTCCGCAGAAACCCCAGGACATGGCTGCCCACCGGGTCGGTGTGGTGCGCGAGAACCAGGCCGACGCCTCGCTTTGGCCGCTGACGGGTCCTGACGGCATCGAAATGAACTTGCGCGTGCAGCCGGTTTACAGCTGCAACGACGGAGAAGTCCTGCGCGCATGGGCTCTGGACGGATTCGGGATCGTGGAGCGGTCCGAATGGAGCATTTCCGCCGACCTGCGTGCTGGCAGGCTGGTGCGCGTGTTGCCGGACTGGTCCCTCCCGGACGCCGACATCGTGGCTTTGCTGAACCCCCGCGCCGTGCGTTCGCTTCGAATAGACAAGTTTGTCGAGCGGCTGACGGCGGAGATCAGCGCCATGCCAATGGCTTGACCGTCCGCAGTTCGACAGACCCTCGCAAGGCGCCGGAAAACTGATATTCAGCTCTCTTTTGATCGTCGAAACGGGGGACGGAGCGGCGTGCGGACCTGTTCCAGGCAACGTTTCGATGTCGGGCAGGGCCCACGTCGGCCTTTGGCAACAACGGCCAACGATCCTTTCCGGTTGCCCAGCGATGCCGTCGAAACGACCACTAGACGCCATATCAACGGCCGATGATCTCCACGCGTCGGTTCCGTTCGCGACCTTGTTCGGTCTCTTTGCTTGAAAGCGGATCGGCCTCTCCCCGGCCTTCGGACGAGATCGACACGCTGTTCAGGTTGTCGAGACTTGCAAAGTAGTCGCGCACTGCGGCGGCACGCTCACGCGACAGTGTCATATTATACGCGTCGCTGCCGGTGGCGTCGCTATGGCCGACAACGCGGAAAGCGGAGAGGTTGGCCTCGGCGATCTGCGCGGCGAGCGTGTCGAGAGCCGCCCTGAGGGCCGGCAGAAGGTAGGTGTTGTCATGGGCAAACATCACGGCGCCGTCCAAAGTGAACCGTAGGGCTGAACCGATGGCCGCAAACGCAACGACATCAGCCCCGGCAAATGAAGTGCCATGCCCCTTGCCCTCATCGGTAAGACGCACGTAGCGGGAAACAGTTCCGGCTTGCGCGCTGCCTGCAGTGTCCACCTCGGACCGCCCTCCGGTCATCGCAGCGACGTCTGTCCAATCCATGCCATCGATAGAAGTGGCGAGCACCATCCCGTCGACTTTCGGCCACCCTTGAAAACGTAAAGGTCCGGTCCCTCCACATCCGCAAGGGCGTTGTCGGTAAACTGCAAAACCACATTTCCGTCGCAACCGAGTTACAAGAAGCTGCCGCCATTCACATTTCCGGAGTAGTTTGATGCGCCCAGCACTGCGGCCGGGTCCTGTGCCGAAGTCCTGATCGATCGGCTGCCCACTGTGTGCGAGACAATCGCGCCAGCAAAGGAACGATCGCCCTGAGGAAGAAAGAGAATGCCGCGCGCATCGTCGCTATAGTCGCTCTGCTGCGCGGCGGCAGGGGACGCAGCGAGGCCAATTGCGAAGGCGCGAAGGATTGAATGTATGAGTGGCCTCTTGTTTTTTGAGGAAAGCCGACGCGGGGGCATTCATCAAGTCTGCGAGCTGATAGGCAGGAAAACGAGGGCGCTACGGTCAACCAACAAGTGCCCTGCGACTGATATTACCTGCGGAGTTCCTGGCCGACGGTGTCGACGAAAGTGCGGAGATCATATGACCATTAGAAAAATGGCGGTTTTCGCGCGCGCTCTTCGCTAACCGGTCATCCATCAAAACCCTGAAGGGGATTTTCCGCGAACGGCCCGGTTATGCAAGAAACTGCGTTCATTGCGGTTCTATCCAAACTATCCTGCCGTGTCGCGGTGGGGCTTCGGCATCCGTGCCTTTGCGAAGCGGTCAAAATGGCCAGGAAAGCCTGCTGGCGGCGGCGTTGATCCCAAATGCTCCCGCCTCAGGCCTCGGTGGCCAGAAAGGACTCTCCCCATGACCGATCCTCTTACGCATCTTTCCAAAATCAACCGGGTGGATCAGTTCCTGATCGGAGGAGACTGGGTAACGCCGCAGGGCAGCGCGTTCCAAGCCGTCATCGACCCCGCGACCGAAACGGAAATAGCCCGGATCCCGCTGGGTGACGCCCGGGACGTTGACAGGGCTGTCGCCGCAGCCCGGGCGGCCCTCGCCGGATGGAGTGCACGCGCACCGCAAGACCGCGCTGATATCCTGGAACGGCTGGCCGATCTGATGGAGGATCGGGCAGATATGCTGGCGCAGTGCCTGACGCGCGAAATGGGGGCCGCGCTGTCTTATGCACAAACGGCGCAGGTGCCTCTGGCCATCGCCCATGTGCGCACGGCCTGCGAGGTCTTGCGGGAGTTCGCCTTTGTCACGCAGCGCGGAACCACCGCGATTGTGCGCGAACCCATCGGGGTCGTTGCCTTGATTACGCCATGGAACTGGCCGCTCTACCAGATCACGGCCAAGGTTGCCCCGGCGCTGGCGGCGGGCTGCACCGTGGTTCTGAAACCCAGTGAGCTGGCACCGCTGAACGCGTTGCTGTTTGCCGAACTGATCGAGGAGGCGGGTGTGCCCGCCGGGGTTTTCAACCTGGTCCAGGGCGACGGACCGGGCGTGGGAACGGCTTTGTCGATCCACCGGGATGTCGACATGATCTCGATTACCGGCTCCACCAGGGCAGGCATCGCTGTCGCCAAGGCCGCGGCGGACACAGTCAAACGCGTGGCGCAAGAGCTGGGCGGCAAGTCCCCCAACCTTATCCTTCCCGATGCAGACCTGGCGCGCGCAGTGCCTCCCGGCGTGGCAGCGGCGATGCGCAATCTTGGCCAGTCGTGCAGCGCGCCGACCCGGATGATCGTGCCGCGCGCGCATTTGGCCGAAGTCGAGGACATCGTCGTCCGCGCGGTTTTGGAAATCACCGTGGGTGATCCAAGGGATGCCGGTGTGACCCACGGCGCCATCGCGAACCGGGCGCAGTTCGACCGCATCCAGCAGATGATCGAAGTCGGCATGGCAGAAGGCGCGCGAATGATCGCTGGCGGGCCGGGCCGCCCCGATGGGCTGGACAGCGGGCTTTTCGTCCGGCCAACGGTGTTTTCCGATGTCCGGAGCGACATGCGCATCGCGCAGGAGGAAATCTTTGGCCCGGTCTTGTGCGTCCTTCCCTACGACACACTTGAAGACGGCATCGCCATAGCCAATGACACGGTGTACGGACTGGGCGCGCATGTGCAGGGCCGCCATCTGGATCAGGCGCGCGCGGTCGGTCGGCAGATCCGGGCTGGACAGGTCCACCTGAACTACCCCGCGTTCGATCCGCACGCCCCCTTTGGCGGCTACCGCCAGTCGGGAAATGGCCGCGAGTTCGGGCGCGAAGGTCTGCTTGAGTATCTCGAAGTCAAATCAATGCTGGGCTATTTCCCTCAGTCCTGAGCTGCAGATCCGCCCCGGCCGATAAATCTGTCAGGACGGGGATGATCGCCATTTTCCACTGCACGGCCGCTGCATTCGGCACAAAAAGCAATTCAGCAAGGGGCAGGCTGAAGAAAACAAAAAGATCTTTGCAAAAGGCCTGCGCAACCCATTCCAACAGGAGCATCCATGTCAAATCTCGTCCCTCTCGACCCTAAACCCGATTTCGCGCCGAAGCATGCGCAACCTTTGCCCGAAAGACTGATCTCCGGCGCGCCGGCCTTTAAAACGTGGGCGCAGGACGCGTCCCGCGACGGCAGCGTGCTGACGGGGGTCTGGGAGGCGACGCCGGGCGAAACGCATTCCATCAAGGGGACGACGTTTGAATTCTGTCACATCCTGTCCGGCTCAGTCGAGATCGAAGAAACCGGCGGCGCGACGCACAGCTTTGCTGCCGGCGACAGTTTCGTGATGAAGCCCGGCTTTACCGGCGTGTGGCGCACGCTGGAAACGGTGCAGAAGATCTATGTCGTTGTTCAGGATTGATCGTGGCTCCAGCCGCGATGGCCAGAGTCACACCATGAGCCATCACCAGAAGGATATGCCCAAAGGAGCGCCGGAAACAGACTTTCCTGCTGCATCATCGGCGCGAAACCACACCATCGTGGCTTGCGAACCTTCACACTCTACTCAAAGGCGGCGAAATTCTCCCTTCCGGTTCGGCTTCGAACCGATGGACCGCCCCACAACAACGCCCCGGCCCGGTGACATCTGTCGCAGCCCGGCGCGCAGTCAAGAGGAAATACAGCCTATGGTCGCTGGAGGTCACCCCGCATCCGCCCCCGACGTCGCGCTGTCGGTTCGCGACCTTACGGTGAGCCTGCCCGTCGGCATGGAACGGCTTAACGCGATCGAGGGAGTTTCCTTCAACCTGAACCGTGGCCAGATCCTCTGCGTGATTGGCGAATCTGGATCTGGCAAGTCGATGACCGCGAGCACCATCATGGGGCTCCTGCCCAGAGGCATGGAGACCAGCGCTGGCTCTATCACGCTGGAAGGCCGCGAAATCGTCGGCATGGAAGCCGAGGAATTGCGCAGCCTGCGTGGGCGCGTCGTGTCGATGATTTTTCAGGATCCGTTGTCTGCGCTCAATCCGCTGATGACCGTTGGCGCTCAGATCGAAGAGGCCATGGCCGCCCATGGCGAAGGCACGGCCCAGTCGCGCCGGACGCGTACGGTCGAACTGCTGACCGAGGTCGGCCTGCCCGATCCGGCCATGATGTATCACCAGTATCCCTTTCGCCTGTCCGGTGGGCAGCGTCAGCGGGTGATGATTGCCATGGCGCTGTCGTTGGAGCCGACGATCCTTATTGCCGACGAACCCACCACCGCCCTTGATGTGACAACTCAGGCGCAGATCCTGACGTTGATTCGGGATATCCAGCGCCGTAAGGGCATGAGCGTCATGTTCATCACCCATGACTTCGGCGTGGTGGCCGAGATCGCTGACAGCGTCGTGGTGATGGAAAAGGGCCACGTGGTCGAACGTGGCGAGGCGGCCAAGGTTTTGAAAGCGCCGGACCACCCCTATACCAAGCGCCTGATCGCAGCGGTGCCGCACCTGCGTGCCGAGGATCGCCCGCGCGAGGCGACAGCCAGCGCCGCGGCCGAGCCGCTGCTCAAGGTGCGCAATCTGGTCAAAACCTACCGCAGTGGCAGTCGGTTGTTCCGGACAGAACGCGTTGTTCCTGCGGTGCAGGACGTCTCCTTTGAGGTGCGGCCCGGTCATACGTTGGGCGTGGTGGGCGAAAGTGGCTCGGGAAAGTCCTCGCTGGGACGGCTGCTCAATCGCCTGATGGACGTCGATTCCGGAAAGATTCTGTTCGACGGGCGTGACATTGCCCCTCTGCCGGAATCCGAGTTTCGCAGCATGCGGCCAAAGATCCAGATGATCTTTCAGGACCCTTTCGCCTCGCTGAACCCGCGCATGACAGTCGGTCAGATCCTGACTGTTGGTCCAAAAGCACATGGCATGTCGGGTTCAAAGGCGCGGGAAGAGGCCATGGAGTTGCTGAATCTTGTGGGTCTGGACGTGCGTGCGTTCGATCGATACCCGCACGAGTTTTCTGGCGGGCAGCGCCAGCGTGTCGGTGTCGCCCGCGCACTGATGTTCAAGCCGCAGCTCCTGATCGCCGATGAGGCAGTGTCGGCGCTGGATGTGTCGATCCAGGCACAAATCCTTGAACTGCTCGACCGGATCCAGCGCGAGACCGGTGTGGCAATGATTTTCATCACCCATGATCTGCGTGTCGCAAGCCAGATCTGCGACGAAATCGCGGTGATGCACAAAGGCCGGATTGTCGAGTTCGGCCGCCCCTCGCAGATCTTCTTCAATCCCGAAGCCGACTACACGAGACAGTTGGTCGCGGCGATCCCGGGGGAACGCTTCGACGACAAGACCACGGTGCCCACACAAGCGGATACCGGGACATAAACCACTACCAAAACAGGGAAAAACAAAATGAAAAAGACCAAAGAAACCGGCATGACCTTCACCCGGCGACAGACATTGCGCATGATGACCGCAGGTGGCGCGATCGGAATTGTGGCGCCCAATCTGCTGGGCAAGCCTGCCTTTGCGCAGACTCCTCCGTCCGAGCCTACAGGTCGCGTCGTGGTCGGTCTGTCGCAGGAGCCCACAGTCTTCAACCCGCTGATGCCACATATCGAAACCGATGACGGCGTTGCATTTTCAATCTTCGACGCGCTGTTCCGCATCACCCCCGAGGGTGAGATCGTTCCGAACCTTGCCACAGAGGTACCGACGATCGAGAATGGCGGTCTGTCCGAGGACGGCCTGCAATGGCGGGTCAAGCTGCGCGACGATGTAAAGTGGCACGACGGCGAGGCGTTCACCGCCGAGGACGTCAAATTCACTCTCGAGCTGATCACCAACCCCGATTTCCGCGCCTGGCGGACCACGGGCCACGATCTGGTCCGCGACATCGAAGTCGTCTCCCCGACCGAGATCACCTGGCGCATGGAAGAGCCTTTCGCGCCGTATATCTCGTTCCTGACCGAAACCTTCATCATGCCCGAGCATATCCTTGGCCAGGCAGAAGATCCCAACGATGCGCCATTCAACCAAGCGCCCGTCGGCACCGGTGCCTTCAAGTGGGGGTCGCGCCAGGCTGGCGACAATGTTTCGCTGGTGGCGAACCCGGACTACCACGGCGACGGCCCGTACATCGAACAGCTTGTGTTCAAGTACATCCCGGACATGACGGTGCTTTATACCCAGTTCCGCAGCGGGGAAGTCGACCTCGTTGGCCAGGCCTACATCACGGCCGACAATTACGCTGAAGCCAAGGCGCTCGAAGACCGCGTCGTCACGCTTGAGCCGCGCGGGACGCTCGAATCCATCTACCTCAATCAGGCCCTGCCGGTGTTCCAGGACAAGGCGGTGCGCGAGGCACTTTATTACGCTATCGACCGGAAGTCGATTATCGACATCCTGTATTTCGGTGTCGGTGGCGAAGCGGAAACCTTCATGCCGTCAACGTCGAGCTACTTCAACCCGGACCTGCCGGAGCATTCCTTCGACCTCGAAAAGGCCAAAAGCCTGCTGGACGAAGCAGGCTGGGTGCCCGGCGCTGACGGGATCCGCGAAAAGGATGGCCTGCGGCTGAGCTTTGCGAACTCCACCACCACCGGCGCGCACCTGCGCGAGCAGGCGCAGCAGTTCATTCAGCAGACCTATGCGGACATCGGTGTCGAGATGAGAATCGAAAACCTGCCGCCAGCCGTGATGTGGGGCGAATTCTGGGGCCAGTCGCAATTCGAAAGCGCCATGGTCGGGATCACCTACCTGATTGGCGCCGACCCGGATGTGACCAACCGCTTCCATAGTGATGCGATTGCAGCCAAAAGCGGCAGCGGTTCGAACAACGCGCAGTATTCCAACCCCAAGGTGGACAGCCTTCTGGAAGAGGGCGCGAAAACGTTTGATACGGAACGTCGCAAGGAAATCTACAAAGAAATCCAGGCGATCATCCGCGAGGATCTGCCGTTCCTGCCGCTGTTCCGCTACGTCAACGTCTTTGGTCGCAAGGCCGGGCTGGAAGGGTTCGAGGCAAACTCGAACGTCCGTACAGAATCCTCCAACGCTGCGCTTTGGTACTGGAGCTGAACGTCCTGTCGTCGCCCGCCCCTGGCGGTGGGCGACGGCACCTTCTGAAACCACCATTCCGAAATGGAGGGTCCCTTGGCCGCATTCCTTTTTAGCCGTTTCCTGCAAAGCGCCGTGCTTTTGGTGATCGTGTCGATCATCGGGTTTACGGTGCTAAACCTGATGCCGGGTGGGCCCCTGTCGCAATTTGCGCTCGACCCCGGCATGACACCCGCAGACATTGCCCGGATAACAGAACAACTGGGCCTCAACCGCCCGCTGCATATCCAATACCTGGAGTGGGCTTGGGGAATGTTGCAGGGCGACTGGGGCACCTCGTTCCGCGATGGCAGCCCGGTGACCGCGGTGATTGCGCGACACGTGCCCGCGACGTTGCTGTTGATGGGGTCGTCCACGGTGATCGCCGTGGCCATCGGCACCTGGATCGGCATTCGCGGAGCGACACACCGGTATTCCGGCTTTGACTATGTGGCGACGGTGGGCGCGATGGTGGCGCTGTCGATACCCACATTCTGGTTTGGCCTGATCGGTATATATGTCTTTTCCCTGAAGCTTGGTTGGCTGCCTGCCGGCAACATGTACACGATCGGGGATCAGTCGGTCCTCAACTACCTGCATCATCTTATAATGCCGTCTGTTGTGCTGGCGCTCGTCCATATCGCCATCTGGAGCCGTTTCATGCGTGGTGCGACGCTGGATGCAATCAGTCAGGATTTCGTCAAGACCGCCCGCGCCAAGGGCGTGACCGAGCGTCGCGTCGTCATGAAACATGTGGTCGGAAATGCCATGCTCCCGATGATCACGCTGGCGGGTGTGCAGATCCCGTCACTGCTGACCGGTGCGCTGGTGACCGAAACCGTTTTCACCTGGCCCGGAATGGGTCGGCTGTTTCTCGATAGCCTGGGATACAGCGACTATCCGGTCGTGATGGGGCTGCTGATGTTTTCGGCGCTGCTGACCATCGTCGCCAATTTGATCGCTGACATCACCGTCGCCCTTGTCGATCCGCGCATTCGACTGGCCTGAGTCCCAAAGAAGGATCACCTCCATGACCACCACCGACATAAACACGACCGCCGTTCCCCGCTGGTGGCAAAGTCGCGTCGCACGGCGGTTCTTTGGCCACCGCCTGGCGCTGCTGGGGCTGGTCATGATCACGCTTCTGACGTTGGCCTGCATCTTCGGACCTTATCTGCTGCCCTACGATTCACTCCACATCGACCTGCGGGGCCGGTTTTCGCCGCCGATGTCCGGGCAACACTATCTGGGCACCGATCCGTTGGGCCGCGACATCGCCGCGCGACTGTTGACGGCGGGGCGGATTTCGCTACTGGTCGGGTTCTTCGCCATGGTTCTGGCAACCATTTTGGGTACGCTGATCGGTGTGATTGCGGGCTACGGCGGACGTGTGGTCAACGCCGTTCTGATGCGCTTTGTCGATGGGTTCCTGTCCTTCCCAACGATCTTTATGTTGCTCGCCCTCGCCGTGGCGCTAAAGCCCAGCCCGGTCATGATCACCATCATCATTGCGCTTACCGGCTGGATGGAGGTCGCCCGCATCGTCGAAGCGGAGGTTCGTTCACTCAAGGAGCGTGAATTCGTGCTGGCCGGCCGGATGCTGGGGCTGGGCAAGATGCACATGATGTTCCGCGAGATCCTGCCCAACTGCATGGGGCCGATCATCGTTGCCGCGACATTGACGGTGGCCCGCGCAATTCTGTTGGAGGCCTACGTCAGCTTCCTTGGCTTCGGCATTCAGCCGCCCTTGCCCAGCTGGGGCAACATGCTGAACGGCGCGCAGCAATATCTGGGCTCGGCCCCATGGCTCGCGATCATTCCAGGTATCGCCATCACCCTTGCTGTCACCAGCTTCAATTTCATCGGCGACGGGCTGCGCGATGCGCTCGACGTCCGCAACGACAGTTTCTGAGGTCACATATGTCTAGAGACCCACGCGCGGCCGCTACCGCTATGCCCTACTGGTGGGAGGCAGCGCCCCCCCACGCTATGCCGACAACGCCGCTGCCCAAGAAGGTGGACGTGGCCATCGTCGGTGCGGGTTTTGCCGGGCTGTCTGCCGCACTGGTCCTGACGAGAGCCGGACGCTCGGTCGCGGTCTTTGACGCGATGCGTCCGGGCGAAGGTGCGTCGTCGCGCAACGGTGGCATCACCAGCGGCAACATCCGACCCGGCTTTGCAGAGATCGAGCGGCGCTTTGGTCAGGGGGCGGCGCTTGCCATCGAGGCTGAGGGCAAAGTCGCCCGTGAATTCCTCTGGGACCTGATCCGGACCGAAGGGCTGGAGTGCGATTTCAAGCTGACCGGCAATTTCAAGGGGGCGCTTGGCTACGATCAATACGACACTATGGCCCGGGCCTCTGAGACACTGAGCAAACGTTTGGGGATCGAGACCTATGCCGTTCCCCATTCGGAACAGCACAGCCATATCGGCACGGATTTCTATCGCGGCGGTACGGTAAGGATGGATGTGGGCGGTCTGCATCCGGCGAAGTTCCATGCCGAACTCTTGCGGATCACCCGCGACACGGGCGCCAGTGTTCACGGCCAGACACCCGTGACCGGGATTGTGCCGGAGGGTCCGCACTGCCGTGTAGAAACGGCCAGCGGCACGGTTCAGGCGCGGCAGGTGCTGGTGTGCACCAACGGCTATACCGACAAGGCCATGCCCGACCTGCAACGCCGCATGATCCCGGTTCGCAGCCGGATCATCGCCACCGAAGAGCTGCCCCACGAGGTCATGGACCGGCTGATGCCACGCCGCATGATGATGGGGGAAAACCGGCAGATGGGTTTCTATTATCGGCCCTCACCGGACGGGCGACGTATTCTTCTGGGCGGGCGCGATGGGTCGCGTCAGGGGGACCCGCTGGAACCGACCCTGCGCCTGCGCAACGGGCTGGCCGAGCTGTTTCCAGAGCTGGCACAGGTCAAGCTCAGCCACAGCTGGTTCGGGAACGTCGCCATGAACCGCGATATGATCCCGAGGTTGTTCGAGAAAGACGGTATTCATTATGCGACCGGGTTCTGCGGATCAGGCGTGGTCTGGGCGCCGTGGGTGGGCAGCCGCGCGGCGCACCGGCTGCTGGGCGCAGATGCAGGCCGCAGCGCCTTTGCCGCGCGCCCGCCCGCTGCCGTTCCGCTTTACAAGGGCGATCCCTGGTTCCTGCCGGCAATGCTTGGGTATTTTACAGCGCAGGACAAACTGGCGATGCGGCGGGCACGGCGATGAGCGGAACACTGCTTTTGACAAAAGAAGATGTGCGCAGCCTTATGCGCATGCCCGACGTGATCGCGGCGGTGGGGGACGCCTATCGCGCCTATAGCGGCGGTGATGTGGACCAACCGCCTTATATGGGCATTCACCTGTCCACCGACGCGGCCGAAATTGATTTCAAGGCCGGGTATCACCGCAGTGGCGAACTGGTCTCGCTCAAGGCATCGTCTGGCGGGTTCCGCCATAACCCCGACCGATTTGGCCTGCCGAACGGCATGGGAACGGTCCTGTTGTTTGACGGACAAAACGGCGCGTTGACCTGCGTGATGGATGGCAGCCTTTTGACCGGATTCCGGACGGGTGCATCCGGCGCTATTGCGGTTCAGGCGCTGGCACGGCCCGGCGCGTGCAGGCTCGCCGCTATTGGCACCGGCAATCAGGCCCGCATGCAGATCCGCGCAATCCGCGAGGTCATGCAAATCGAGAGCATCCACGCATGGGGGCGATCACCGGAGGGCGCGCAAGCCTTCGCCGCCGAGATCGAAGCGGAATTCGGCATTTCCGTGGTGTGCGCGACCTCTGCGGAACAGGCCGTCGCCGAGGCTGATGTCGTCATCACAACGACGCGGGCGAGCGGCGTCGTGCTGCAAGACGGATGGCTGCGTCCCGGCACCCTTGTCGTTGCCATCGGCGCGGATCAACCGGGCAAGCAGGAATTGGACCCTGAGCTTTTCCGTGACGCCCGAGTGGTGGTGGACGCCGCCGCCCAATGCCGCGAAAAAGGCGAGGTGCAGCATGCCCTGAAGGCCGGCATCGTGGCTGAGCCGCTTGTCGAAATCGGTGAAGTGCTGCTGGATCGCAAACCGGGCCGCGAGAGCGACGACCAGATCGTCATTTTCGATTCCACCGGCATGGCGATACAGGACAACGCGACCGCCGCCGCACTGCTTCGACTGGCGCGGGAGCGCGGGATCGGCACTTCGTTCGATTTCCTGGCACCGGCAAAATAAAAGGACCCTACGAGATGCTGGAACACCCCACACTCGATGACATTCAGGCCGCCCGTACGCGGATCGCGTCCTATGTCAATCGCACCCCGCTTCTTCGCGCCGACAGGATCGAACCTTCCGTCGGCTGTCAGCTGTTTCTCAAGGCCGAAACGCTTCAGGTGACCGGCGCTTTCAAGATCCGCGGTGCGCTCAACACCGCGCTGCAGTTGTCGCCCGAGCAGATCGCGCGCGGTTTCATCTCCTCATCTTCGGGAAATCATGCGCAGGGCCTGTCCTGGGCCGGTCGGATGCTTGGGGCGAAGGTGGTGCTGGTCCTGCCCACCACCACGCCGCAGCAAAAGGTCGACAACACCCGCGCGCTAGGGGCACAGGTGATCCTTTATGACGGCGATACCGCCGCGCGCTGGAAACAGGTCTACCGCATTGCCGAGGAAGAGGGCTACGAGACCATACACGGTTTTGAGGATCCCCGCGTGATGGCCGGACAGGGGACGATCGGCTGCGAGATCATCGAAGACCTGCCGGACGTCGATACGGTGATCGTGCCGCTTGGCGGTGGCGGGCTGATCTCTGGCGTGGCGACAGCGCTCAAGTCGCTCAAGCCATCGGTCCGGGTGATCGCTGCGGAACCGGCGCTGACGCCCAAGTATTTCCAAAGCCGGCTCAAGGGCGAACGCGTGTCACTGCCGCTGCTGGATACAATTGCGGACGGACTGCGGATCAGCGTGCCGGGACAGAACCCCTGGCCGATCATCGAACGTTACGTGGACGAGATCGTAACCGTCGAGGACGCGGACATAGTGGCGGGTATGCAGGCTTTGGCGCGGGACGCGAAACTGGTGGCGGAACCCTCTGCCGCGATCGGCGTGGGCGCTTTGCTGGCCGGGTCGATCAAGCTGCAACCGGGAGAAAAGGTTTGCACCATTCTGACCGGCGGCAACTGGGGGCTGACGGATCTTGCGGCGGTCTATGGCACCCAAACCACTGTGCCCGAGGTCGCATGATGCCTGTGGCGAGCGTGAACAAAGGCACCGGCCCCGTGTCAGAGGACTGGTTCCAGGCGGCCTTGGCCCCCATGGCGACCCGACCCGAACACGGCGATACGAGCCACGCGGTTCACATGCTCGCGCAGCACTACGGCATTGATACCGAGATCGTTCCTCTCGCTTCCGAAGTCGAACGCACTGACGAGCTGCGTCTCCCTGACGGCCGGCGCCTCATCCTCAAGACATCCGCACGGCCCGAAGCGGTCGAAAGCTTTGCCTTCCAGTCGGGCACGCTCTCGGATCTGGAGGCATACGCTGACGTGATCGCGCCAAAGGTGCTGCGGACGCGGGACGGCGCGCTGATGTTTCGCGATGGCCGGACGTGCGGCTATGTTCAAACCCGTCTGGAGGGTGCGCCTTTGCACGCAGAAGAGCAAACGCCCGCCATTGCCAGACAAAGCGGGCAGGCACTGGGCCGGCTGAACCTTGCGCTGGCGCGCTGCGATCCGCCGAGCACGCGGCGCCCGGTTCTTTGGCATATCGGCTGCTGGACCCGGCTCAGCGCGCTATCGTGTCATCTGCCGGATGGACCGCTGGCCGAGCATGTCCGGGCGGCCATGGCGGATTACCTGTCCCAAGTCGCGCCACGGCTCGACGCGCTGGACTGGCAGATCACCCACAACGACCCCAGCCCGCACAATATGCTGGAAACGCGGGGCGGCACCGGCTTCATCGACTTCGGCGATGGCGGCTGGAATCCTCGTTTACAGGACCTCGCGGTGGCCGCCGGACACATGGTCACCGACCCGGAACTGCCGCTTGGCGGGGCCGAGCAGGTGCTGGCCGGGTATGCTTCCGTGATACCGCTGTCCGACCTCGACCGGGCGGTGATCGTCGGGCTGATGCGGGCGCGGCAGGCAGCGCTGGTCCTGATCAATGCCTGGCGCTCGCATCTCTTTCCCGATCAAGCCATCTACATTAACAAGAACGTCGCACGGTCACAGAACGGATTGGCGATCCTGTCCCGGCTGGATGCCCGCGCCGAAGCGGCAGCGGTCACCGCCGCCCTGTCTCAGCCTCCTCAGGCGGCATAACCGCAGTTCCAAGCACGAGGCCAGCACTATGACCACCGATCTGATGCCCAACCGCTTTCGTCCCGGCGAGACAGACCTGCCCGCACGCGAGGCGGATCTTGTTGCCCGCCGGGACGCAGTTCTCGGCGCGTCCTATCGGCTGCAATACCGGCGGCCGGTGCATTTCGTACGTGGGCAGGGCATGTGGCTGTACGATCCGGACGGGCGGGCCTACTTGGATTTCTACAACAACGTGCCGTCACTGGGGCATGCGCACCCCGAGGTCAACGCGGCAATGACCGAGCAGGCGGGCCGGATCAGCGCCAACACCCGCTACCTCGAGCCTCGTCTGGTTGACTATGCCGAACGGTTGATTGCGACCTTTCCCGAGGCGATGGATCGCGTCGTCTTTACCTGCACCGGCAGCGAGTCGAACGATCTGGCGCTGCGCATCGCGCGCCATGTCAGCGGTAATGACGGGGTGATCGTGTCGTCCTATGCTTATCACGGCACCAGTGCCGCCGTCGCGGCGGTGTCCCCAAACCTGGGCGACGCGGTCCGGCTCAGCCCCTCGGTGCGGATGGTTACTTTGCCCGGCCCGGCGGGTATCGGGCAAGAGCAGGCGGGGGCGCATTTCGAGGCGCAGGTCAAGGCGGCGATCCACGATCTCCAACGGCGCGGCATCGGCGTCGCGGCGCTTTTGTTTGACAGCATTTTTTCCAGTGACGGCGTCTGCATTGATCCGCCAGGCTTCATCGCGGGTGGTGCCGATGCGGTACGCGCGGCGGGGGGCCTTGTCATCGCGGACGAGGTGCAACCGGGTTTCGGGCGCACCGGGGAGCATATGTGGGGTTTCCAGCGGCACGGCATCGTGCCGGACCTCGCCACCCTGGGCAAACCGATGGGCAACGGCTTTCCCATCGGCGCGGTTGTGGGCCGCAGGGATCCGATGGAAAGCTTCGGCACCACCGCGCGCTATTCGAACACCTTCGCCGGAAACACCGTGGGCATCGCCACAGCCGAAGCGGTGCTGACGATCCTGCAACGCGACGACATTCCCGGCAACGCACTGGCCATGGGTCAACGGTTGCGCCAGGGGCTGGAGTCCTTGGCGACGAGCCAGGAGATGATCGGCGAGATCCGAAATGCCGGGCTGTTCTGCGGCGTCGATATCGGCAGGCCGGATGCAACGCCACTGCAGCGGCGCAAGGCCGCACTGGACGTGGTCAACGCGATGCGGGACGACGGGGTGCTGATCAGTACAACGGGCGCCAACGAAGACACGCTGAAAATCCGGCCACCGCTGATCTGTGCTGGCGACCACGTGGACCGTTTCCTCGAAACGCTGGAAGGTGCTCTGAAACGGGTGGCAAGCGCGGTATGACTGAAGTCTTCGGCTTGTTTGCAAAGAGCGCGGAAATTGGGCAGAAAGTACCGTTTAACGCTCGAAAATGAGTAAACCTGCTTTGCGGTTTCAGCTAGGTTGCAGGCAGGGGCGCAGGGCGTCAGGACCATCAATTTTCCGGGACCAATACCCGGCCTAACCGGAGGCAAGGCCTTTGAACGACAGTTTCCGCTTCGACGCTTACGAGGCACAGGTCGAGCCGATCAAAAGTTCCGATCTTGGACGTCTGCACGAGCTGACGATCAGCGTGTTCTGGCCCCATCGCGACAGCGACCTGGACATGCTGATGAAGCTCGGCCATGGGTATATCGCCGTGGACGAAATCGGGCGCCCATTGGGATCTGCCATGCATTTTCCGATGGGCGACGACTTCGCCGTTTTGGGCATGATGGTGACGCCCCCGCGTCTGCAGGCCCAAGGCGGCGGACGTTTTCTACTAAAGAGGATCATGGCCGATTGCGAAGGTCGGGACCTGCGCCTGAACGCGACACGTTCGGGATACCGCCTGTACCAGAGCGTGGGCTTCCAGCACGTGAAGACCGTGTTCCAGCATCAGGGCATTGTCAGCGCTCCACCTGCGGTTGACTCCATAGATGGAATCGAACTCTCCCCGATCACGATGGATGACCGCCCCGCGGTGAAAATGATGGATCAGATCGCCTTTGGAGCGGATCGCCCGGCAGTGATCGATGCCCTTCTGGATATCTCGACCGGCGTGGTTGCGTCCCGCGCAGGGAAACCTTGCGGGATCGCGCTGATGCGGCGTTTCGGAAAGGGTTACGTCATTGGCCCGCTGATCGCCGAGTCCGAGACGCTGGCGGTTCAAATGGTGGCTGACCTGCTGCGTCAGGTGCCCGGTCACTTCGTGCGGCTGGACACGCCCTGCGATGGTCCCTTGTTGACCGGTTTTTTGACGGCGTCCGGCATGACGCGTCACGATCAGGTTACCGAGATGCGCATTGGCGGTCATATGCGGCCCGAAGAAGGTCTGGTGATGTACGGTCTGGCAGCGCATTCGCTGGGGTAGGGCGCTGCAAGACCTCTTTACGAGAGCCGGTCCTTCAGGCTGAACCACAGTCCTGCCAGCGGTAGAAACCAAGGCTTGCCGTTCAGCGCCGGGACTGCGGGCCAGTCGATACCGTCGAGAGGATTGGTATCGCGCCGCCCCATGGCCAGATCCGCCAGAACCTGACCCAACAGGGTCGACATCTGTGCGCCGTGACCTGAATATCCCATGCCATAGACCATGCCGTCGGCCTCACCCGCGCGGGGGAAGCGGTCGCTCGTCAGCCCGACAAGCCCGCCCCAGCAATAGTCGATCTCTACCTTTTTGAGTTGAGGAAAGATGCCGGTCATTGCCTCCCGGAGCAGCTCTCCAGAGACGGCATCCGATTTTTGGTCAGACCGGGCAGAGAAGCGCGCGCGACCGCCCAGGATCAGACGGTTGTCTGGCGACAGGCGGAAATAGTTTCCGATATTCAGCGAGTTGACGCAGGTACGGTTGCCCGGCATTGTCCCGGCCACTTCCACTTCCGAAAGCGGTCGCGTGGCGATGACGAAGGAAGCTATCGGAATGATACGCTTGCGGAAGTAGCCTAGTGGTGCCTTCGGCACTTGCGCCGAATAGGCTCCGGTCGCGGCGATCACCGTGTCCGCATGCAAGCTGCCGCGGGGTGTGTCCAGCTGCCATCCCCCGGCTGCCTTTTGCCGCCCCGTGACCGGAGCATTCTCCCACAGGTCTACGCCATGGCGCTTGGTTGCATCCGCAAGGCCCGTCAGATAGCGGCCCATGTGCATCATCGCGGATTTTTCGAACAGAGCGGCCCCGTGAAAGCTCTGGGAGCCTATCTCGCCTTCCAGCTCCGACCGGTCCAGCCAGCGCGTCGCCGGATCGACCTCCTTTGCAACAAGCTCTTGGTTTGCACGTAAACCAGCGACGTGGCTTGGCTTTGAGGCCAGCTTCAGCTTGCCTGCACGTCTGAAGTCACAGGCGATGCCTTCCTCCGCGATGACGTCCTCAATCATCTCAATCGATCGGTCGTAGGCGCGGTAGAGCCGCTTTGCCCGCTCGTCTCCCAGATGCGTCTTGGCGTCGGCATAGCCGTGGGCGATGCCATTGTTGAGATGACCGCCATTGCGACCGGATCCTCCGGCACCGACATGTCCGGCCTCGAGAAGCGCCACACGAACACCTTCGCGCGCCAGCTTGCGCGCGGCGTTGAGCCCGGTGAAGCCGCCGCCGATCACCGCCACGTCGTAGCGACCCTCGACAGGGCCGGTCTGCCCGCCGGTAAAAGCGGGCGCCGTATCGTGCCAATAGGATGCAAATTTCATCGCTCAGAGCCCCAGTACAGTGGGCAGTTGCGATATATCCGGGATCTCTGTGTAGCCATAGTAAGGATTTGCAGGCTCGTGGCCGCGGTTGACCCAGACCTTGTTGCGGATGCCCAGATCATGCGCGGTCATCAGGTCGTAGCGAAAGCTCGAAGAGATATGCAGGACGTCTTCGGGGCCGCATCCCAGCGTGTCGAACATGTACTCGAAGGCCTGCATGTGCGGCTTGTAGGCCCCCGCACTTTCCGCCGTCAGAACATGGGCGATGGGCGCGCCCAGTTTGGCGATATTATGCGGGATCTGTTCGTTCATCGAGTTGGTCAGGGCCACCAGGGGGAATTCCTCGGCCACGCGGGCAAGGCCCGCGGGCACGTCGGGGTTCGGGCCCCAGGTCGGCACGCGGTTGTAGATTTCTGCGGCCACATCTGGGTTGAAAACAACACCGTTGCGCTTGCAGGTGCGTTCTAGCGCGTTGTGGACAACCTCGGCATAAGGTTTCCAATCCTGCAGCACCTCGTCCAGCCGGTAGGCCGAGAAGTCGCGGATAAACTCTTCCATCTGCTCTGGCGAGAGATTGGCGCCGTAGTGATCGCGCGCCGCACCGGCCATGTCGAAATAAATCATGGTGCCGTGGCAATCAAAACTGATGAATTTGGGGCGGAAGGTCATGGGGGTCTCCGATTTCCTGACTATGTCCCAGCATCTTCATTTCAAAGCGTCAGAGGTGCTGGCTTGGTCCGGTCAAAGGCAGGAAATTTCGTTTACGCGTAAACTTGAAGCATAGCCTGCCGGAACCTTGCGGAAGTCGGGGCCCGCTTTGGCATGGGACGGCGCATTCTGATCGTGACACACGAACAAAGAGAGCCGCGCATGTCACGATTGACCATGACACCTGAAGAAATGCTGACGAAACTGGTGGGATTCGACAGCGTTGTCGGTCGCGGGAATGGCCCTATCGTCGCCTTTATTCAGGACTGGCTGTCGGCTCAGGAGGGGGTGAAGGTGCATGTGTTGCCGGGGCCGGAGGGCGACCGTTCGAACATTTTTGCCAGCATTGGTCCAGTGGACCGGCCGGGATATGTGTTGTCCGGCCACCTTGACGTGGTTCCCGCGACGGAGCCTGGCTGGCGGGCCGACCCGTTCGTCCTGCGCGACGACGGCGGGCGGTTGATCGGGCGAGGAGCTTGCGACATGAAGGGTTTCGTGGCGGCGGCGCTTGCCATGGTTCCAGAACTGGCCGCCATGGACCTTCAGGTGCCGATCCATCTGGCGTTGTCCTACGATGAGGAGGCCGGCTGTCGGGGCGTACCGCATTTGCTGGCCGCACTCCCCGGGCTTTGTGCGCTGCCTGTCGGCGCGATCATCGGGGAGCCGTCGGGACTGGTCCCGGTCCTCGCGCACAAGGGCAAGGCCGCGATCAGGGTGTCGGCGGAGGGTGTCGCTGGCCATTCCTCTCGTCCCGACCTGGGTCAGAATGCCATCCACGCGCTTGTGCCCGTGCTGGCGGCTGCGGTCGCGCAGGCCGCCGACCTGATGAAGGGGGCGACCGATCCGCGCTTTGCCCCCCCTTGGTCCAGCTTGCAAATCGGCACTGTCGCGGGCGGTCAGGCATTAAACATCATCCCCGAACGGTCCGAGGCACAGATCGAGGCGCGCGCCATCGCCGGTGTGGACCCTCTGGAGCTCTTGGCCCCGGTCATCGCCGCAGCCGAAGCCGCCCGCGTAGAGGTAGAGATGATTTCGACCTATCCCGCGCTTTCGCTGGCCGCCGACGATCCACTTGCCGACAAGATTGCGACGCTTTCCGGTTTCACGCCGCTTGCGGCCGTAAGCTACGGCACCGAGGCGGGCCTGTTTCAGGCGGCGGGCGTCCCTGCAGTGGTCTGCGGGCCGGGAGATATCGCGCGCGCCCATAAGCCGGAAGAATACCTGACCCGAGACGAGCTGCACGCCACCTACGCGCTGATCCGGCGACTTGGGGAAAGTTTGGCGGTGTGACAGCATTTTCTGCGGCCCCGGCCCGTACGCTTTGGCTTATGCTGCCGCGCGTCTCCGCGATCAAGCGACAGATGCTCTTGGCGGATCGCTAGATTGCAGACAGATGTGAAGGATTCCTACCATGACCCAAGTTGACACCTCGCCCCCATCTGCGATTGAGCTCGTACCATTCACGCAGGCACATATCCCAGGCGCGCTTGCCTTGTCGCAAGCCGCGCAATGGCCACACCGGATCGAAGACTGGGAACTTAATCTCTCAGTATCTCAAGGTGTTGTCGCTGTTTCCGGTGGTCGGGTCGTGGGGACCGCTCTGTGTTCGCTGCACGGACCCGTGGCTACCCTGAACATGATCATTGTTGACGGGGCGATGCGAGGCCGGGGGCTGGGCCGCAAGGTGATGGAGCGTGTGATCGCACTGGCCGGGGACCGCGAAATGCGCCTCGTTGCCACGCAGGACGGTCTTCCACTTTACCGAAAGCTAGGGTTCGAGGACTGCGGGCGTGTGGTCCAGTTGCGTGGGACGGCCTGCGCCGCGAGCCCCGAACTGCCGGTGTCTTTCGAGCCCGTAGACCTGGCTAAACTGGCGCAAATGGATACAGCGGCCAGCGGGATGGCGCGCGGGCCGCTCCTTATGCGGATCGCAGAAAGCGGCGAGGTGCTGACCACCGATGGCGGCTTTGCCTTGCTGCGACGGTTCGGCAAAGGGCATGTTCTCGGCCCGGTTGTCGCGCGGGATGCTGTTGCTGCCCGGTCGCTTCTTGCCGCCGGGATGAATCACATGCAGGGACAGTTCCTGCGGATCGACTTGATCGAAGAAACGGGCCTCGCCCCATTTGTCGAGGGCCTGGGGCTAGCGGTTGCCGGAGACGGCATCTGCATGGTTCGTAACACTAGAACATGGCCCGCATCCGATTATCGGACACATGCCCTGATCTCCCAAGCGCTCGGCTGAAAGGTTGACATGACAATGCTGAAACACACTCCCCTTGCCAATTCTCTGTCCGAGCTGGACCGACGCCACCTTGTTCACCCGGTGTCGTCCTACCGAGGACATGAGGCGCGCGGCGTGCGCGTGCTGACTTCGGCCAAAGGCGCGACCGTCACAGATGCCGAAGGGCGGGAGCTGATCGACGGCTTTGCCGGGCTTTGGTGCGTGAACGCCGGCTACGGGCAAGAGAGCGTCATTGAGGCGGCGACGCGGCAAATGCGTGAGCTTCCTTACGCGACCGGCTATTTCGACCTCGGGGCCGAAGCGCCCATCCGCCTTGCTGCCGCGCTGGCCGACCGTGCGCCGGGCGACCTGAACCACGTCTATTTCACCCTTGGCGGATCGGACGCCGTGGACAGCACGATCCGCTTTGTCCGCTACTACTGGCACGCGCAAGGCCAGCCGCAGCGGGACCAGTTCATTTCGGTGGCGTCAGGGTATCATGGCTCCTCCAGCATGGGTGCGGGGCTGACGGCGCTGCCGATCTTCCACGAGGGGTTCGGCCTGCCGCACGAGGGGCAACACAAGATTGCCTCGCACGACCTCTACCGTAACCCGCTGGCCGACGACCCGCAGGCGGTGATCGACGCCTCGGTGGCCGAACTGCGCGCAAAGATAGAGACGATCGGCGCCGAGCGCGTCGCCGCCTTCTATGTCGAGCCGATCCAAGGGTCGGGTGGTGTACTGGTGCCACCTCCGGGCTGGATCAAGGCGATGCGCGAGGTCTGCACCGAACACGGTATTCTTTTTGTCGCGGACGAGGTCATTACCGCCTTTGGCAGGACCGGGCCGCTGTTCGCCTGCGAGGACGAAGGCATCGTGCCCGATTTGATGACCGTCGCGAAGGGCCTGACCTCGGGCTATGTGCCCATGGGGGCCGTGCTGATGTCGGACGCCGTTTATGACGTGATCGCTGATGGGGCGGGGGCAAAGGCCGTCGGCCACGGGTTCACCTATTCGGCGCATCCCGTCTCTGCTGCGGTCGGGCTGGAGGTGCTCGCCCTGTACGAAGGCGGGCTGCTGGAAAATGGCCGTGCCATGGGCGCGCGGTTGCAGGCTGGTCTGCAAGGGCTGATGGATCATCCGCTTGTGGGTGACGTGCGTGGCCGCGGCATGCTGGCGGCGGTTGAACTGGTCACGGACAAGGTTGCGAAAACGCCTGTTCCCGCCAGCCTGAACGCCGCGACGCGGCTGTTCGACCGCGCTTGGGATCAGGGTCTGGTCGTGCGCGCCTTCCCGCAAGGTGTCTTTGGCTACGCGCCGCCGCTATGCTGCACGGCGGCGGAGATAGATGCCATCGTCGACCGCACGCGCAAGGTGCTGGATCTGACCTTGGAAGATCCCGAAATTCGCGAGGTGATGCGCTGATGTCCCTGCTTTTCCTGTCTACCCCGTCCCGTCTGCCCGTCTGGCGGTCGATGTTTGCGTCCGAAGGCGAAACGCTGATCGAGGGTGAGGCTGCGGTGACCGATCCCGCAGAAGTGACGGCTATCGCCTGCTGGCTGCCGCCAGAAGATCTGTCGCGCTATCCCAACCTGCGTGCAGTCATCTCTGTCGGGGCCGGCGTTGACCATTTGCCTCCGATGCCGGACGGCGTGATGCTGTCGCGCACGCTGGCGCCAGGAATCGAAGCGATGGTGCGGGACTGGGTGGTCATGGCCACGCTGATGCTGCATCGGGACATGCCAGCCTATCTCGATCAGGCCCAACGCGGCGACTGGAAGGGGCAACCGGTACGCCTCACCGCCTCCCGCCGCGTCGGGATCCTGGGGATGGGTCGGATCGGGACGCTGGCGGCCCAAACCCTTCAGGGCCTGGGGTTCGATGTGGCCGGCCTGTCGCGCTCGGGCCATGCCGATGCGGTTGCGATGTTTCCTGCGTCAGATTTCGACGGCTTTCTGGCAAGGAGCGATCTGCTTGTCTGTTTGCTACCGCTGACAAACGAGACGCAGGGTATCCTGAATGCAAAGACCTTTTCTGCGTTGCCTCAGGGGGCCGCGTTGGTCCACGCGGGCCGGGGCGCGCATCTGGATACGGAGGCGCTGCGGGGGGCGCTCAATTCTGGCCAGATCTCCACCGCTATGCTGGACGTCACTAACCCCGAACCGCTGCCCGCCGGTCATTGGATGTGGGGTGATCCGCGGGTGATCGTAACACCCCATGTCGCCGCGCAGACCGACGCAGGCGAGGGCGCGCGCCACGCGCTGGCCGTCATGCGGTCGCTGCGGGATGGCCCCCCCATGCCCGGCCTCGTGGACCCCTCCCGCGGGTATTGATGCGAAATTAATAAGAATCGCCGAACAAGCGCGCCAGATCCATGTGCTGGCGCGCGAACGGGGTCTTGAGCACAACGAAGCTGAAATACTTGTCGATGCCGAGCTCTCGGTCGACCAGCCCCTCCACGATGGACTGGTAATCGTCGATCCCGGCGGTGACAAATTTCACGAGGTAGTCGTATCCGCCTGAAACCAGATGGCACTCCACGCAGGTGTCGGTCTTTTCCAAAGCCTCCTGAAAGCGTGCAAAATCTATCTGGCGGTGGTTCTTCAGCGTGAACTCGGTAAAAACCGTCATCGTCGAGCCAAGGCGTGCCAAGTCAATTTGAGCCGAATAGCCCGATATATAACCCGCCTGCTGGAGCTTCTTGACACGCATCAGACATGGGGAAGGCGACAGGTTCACCTCGTCAGCCAGTTCAACGTTTGTGATCCGGCCGTTGCGCTGTAGCACCGCGAGAATCTTTACGTCGATCCGGTCGAGCTTGTAGGCCGGCTTCATCGCTTTTCCTTGTTCCTGCTTCGCATGCGCCAATGCCCACCCGGTGTTTCCCCCCATGCTCTTATTTACCATCTGGTTTCAACAGAAAATGCTGTTTGCACGGGCCATTGCGAAAGAACCCGCTTTATTGCGGCGGGTAGGGTGGGGTCAAACGAAAGGTCTGCACATGTCCGCACCACTCCTGGCGGTGACTACATCCAATACGATTCCCAAAGACGCCGATTGCGTCGTGATCGGTGGCGGCATCGTCGGCGTCTGTGCCGCCTGGTGGTTGGCGCGGGAAGGCCAGAACGTCGTGCTGGTCGAAAAGGG
>NZ_JACIEJ010000018.1 GCF_014196795.1 Sagittula marina | reverse complement strand
CGGCGGGGCCACGACCAGAATCCTGGGGATCTCACAGCGTGGTTTATCGAAAGGAAAGGTCTGAACGATGCGGATCAGCCGCTGCATCCCTTTCTCTGATCCGCTGGCCACGCCGCAGGTCGCGGGCTTCAGATCGTTGGTGCCCAGCATCAGGATCACCAGATCCAGAGGGGCCTGCGCCGCCAGCGCAACAGGCAAGGTACGGGTGGCATTGCGATCGGCATTCCCGGCGTGATCGTCGAACGCCGTGTTGCGCCCGCACAGCCCGTCGGAGATCACTTCCACATCCCCCAGTTCCGCGCGCAGCACGTAGGGCCAGCGCGCCTCATGCGGATGGCGGCCACCGTCAACAGGATCGTGCCCCCATGTGAGAGAGTCGCCGTAGGCGAGGATCGTCTTCATGGCACCAGGTTCTCCATGATGAAGTCGAAGTCGATGTCTTCGCCAAGACCGGGCCGGTCAGGGACATGCACGAAACCGTCCGCATCCATAGGGTCGGACAGAGATTTCAGGTAGTCGAAGCCATCATCGTATTCGAGGAACGGATGCAGCAGCCCGCGTTCGTACCAACGGCAGTTCTTGACCGCTGCCACGACCTGAAGGTTCATCGCCGTGTTGCCGTGCACCTCGCAGTGCATGCCAAAGGCTTCGGCCAGATGCAGTGTCTTGAGCGCGGGCGTGATGCCGCCCACATCGTTGACGCCGGTGCGCAGGATATCGCAGGCGCCGGAGGTGATCCATTCGGCGCGATGCCAATGTTTGCCCGCAGCGCTTTCGGGTCCGATGACAGGAATGTCCAAGTTGTCTGACAACCAGCGATAGGAGGACATGGATTGTTCGTCCATCGGCTCTTCGATCCAGTCGAACCCGAGCTTTTCCAGTCCGCGCCCCAGCTCCAGCGCTTCGGTGCGTGAATACCAGTGGAAGGCGTCGATCATCAGGCTGATGTCGGGGCCGACCGCCTCGCGCACGGCGGCGCAGGCCTTCAGGTCCATACGCACATCCGGCGCCCAGCTGACCGGGGGCATCCATGTGTGCAATTTGATCCCCTTGTAGCCGCGCGCCACAAGCGTTTCCGCAAAGCGAGCATAATCTTCGGGCGTGGCAAGACCGTTTTCAATCTCGTCGCCGCACATGATGGAGCCATAGGCCCGCACCTTGTCACGATAGCCGCCAATCAGCTTGTAAACTGGCTGGTTCAGGCTGCGCCCGGCCAGATCCCATAGCGCACAGTCCACTACGGCCAGCGTGCGGTCGGTCAGCTGCGCCGCCGATCCACGCTGCCAATGGGCCAGATCCTGCCACAGGCGTTCCCGGTCGCGGTGGTCCTGTCCGATCAGAACCTTGCGGACGAATTTGTCCAGCACATGCGGGCGCATGACCTCTGGCGGGGCAAAGCTGTGGCCTTCGTGGCCGTCTTCCGTACGGATCGTCAGAATGCCTTGCAACACTTGATGCGGATCGCCGGGATGAGCATGGCCTGCACTGTCCGAGTGGCGTCGTGTCGTGTGCTTGAACACTCGTGCAGAGACATCAGTGATGATCACGTTTGCGGTCCTCGTATTACGGCACGAAACTGTGCCGTTGTTATTTCTGTATGACAGCTTGTAATACAGATTTTCGCGATCCGTCAACCGGTATGGGGTGGTTTTCCGCCATATGGTGGGGCATGGCGGCTGGACGGCAGGGCCTAAAAGCCGCTATTCATGAAATCTGTAGGATAAGAAGAAAGCTGTTCCCTTTGCCCAACACGACGACCTCCACACCTGTGCGCACCCGTGTCGCCCTGATCGCAGAGGATCTGCGGTCCAGAATTGTGTCGGGACAGGTCAAGCCCGGGGATCGTTTGCCCAGCGAAGCAGAACTGACCCGCCAGCACTCTGTGAGCCGTACCGTGGTGCGGGAGGCTTTCGCGCAGTTGCGCACCGAGGGGCTGGTGGAAGCGCGCAAAGGATCAGGCGTCTACGCGCTGGACCCTGTCAAAGTGCAGCAAAAGCCCTTTGCCGATCTTGATACAGAGCGGCTGTCCGGTGTCATCGAGCTGTTCGAGTTGCGCTCCGCGTTTGAAATCCGGTCCGCTGCGCTCGCCGCGTTAAGACGCTCCGGCGCACAGATCGACAAGATCGTGCGGGCGCAGGAGGATCTCTCGAAGTGCTTTGACACCGGCGTATCGACCCGCGAGGCGGACTTTGCCTTTCACTACGCTATTGCCGAAGCCTCTCAAAACAAAAGGTTTCCCGAGTTTCTGTCGCTGATCCGCTCTGGGTTGGTGCCTCGGGTTGAACTGGAGGCAGGCAACGGGCCAGCGCGCGCCTACGTGCCGAACCCGGATCTGGTGGCAGAACACAACCGCATCATTGACGCGATCATCAACGGCGACCCCGACGCCGCCGAGGCCGCCATGAAGGCCCACCTGGAAGGCGGTCTTGACCGCTATCGCTCTTTGCTGCGGACGTCCTATCGCTGACGATATTGCGCCCGCAGCGCATTGTGATGCGGGGCTTGCACCCTTGATTTTGCCCGTTCAGCGGCGCGCATCCTTGGCTCCGGTCGCAATCAATTCGGAAGGGTGATGACCAGATGTGGTGCCCCGTTGGATGTCTTTTGCGGTGATTTCCCGTCGGCTCCGATGGTGCCCCTGATGTGATGGCGCAAGCTTGAAAAGCTCTCGAACTGCACGACGTCGACCGGGGCATTCAGCTGAAGCGAAACCTGAAAATGCCGGCCGACCCTGGTCAGACCCACGATCCGTCCGGTAAAGTCCTGACCCAGATATTGACCGCGGACCTCGGCATCAATCTGTAGCGGGGCCGGCTCTGCCTTGGCCAATCTGGCCTGCAAGGTGTTCCAGTCCCGTGCGCCGTTTTGACGGGCCACCAGCTCCAATGCTTGGGAATGGCTTATTGCCGTTCCCTGCGTCGCAAGCCCTTCGCGCAGAGCACGCGCTTGGGCCTTGGCAGTATGCAGTGATTTCAGTGACATCACGTGTCCTTTTGAAAGGTCAGGCCGAAGCCGCTGGTTGGAGTGCTGTGCGACCGACTGCTGGCAACGATCCAGAGCGCGATCGCAGCCACGATCCCATCTGCGATCGGGAAAGCATACCACATCGCGCCCTCACCCAAGGCAAGCCCCAAGGTGGCGATCAGAAGCGGGCTCAGCAGGAAGGGCTTTGCCAGCGTCAGGGCAGCCGTCACCGCAGGCCGTCCGATGGCTTGAAAATACATGGCGAGCACCAGAACCGGGCCGGTAAAGAGGTATAGCGCGGCCATTTTGTGCAAGACATTTCCGACGCCGGCAATGACCGCCGTCTCTGATACGAAGGCGGGGCCGATCCATGGCTGGCCCAGCAACATGGCCGCTTCGACCGTTCCGCAATAGACAAAAGCAACGATCAGCGCGAGGCGCAGCACCGCATCCGAGCGGTGATAGAGCCTCGCGCCCACGTTGTTGCCCACGATGGCCTGCGTTGCTAGGGCTATCGCCATCATCGGCATAAACGCAAAGCTGAACATCCGCGTCACGATCCCATAGGCGGCGATACTGTCAACATATCCGGGTCCAGCCGAGAGGCGCAGGGTTGTGATGACGGTGGCCGACACCAGGGCGATTCCGACAAAGCTCAGGCTGACAGGTGCGCCAAGCGTCGTGATGGCCCGCCATCCGCCGATCCAGCGCGCCCGCAAAAGGCCTGGGAGCGTCAGGGGCCCCGTGCCAAACAGTCGAAGCCCAAGCAACAGCGCCAGGCCAAGCCCCTGCGCCATCGCTGTCCCCCAGGCCGACCCCGCCACGCCCATGTGCAGTCGCGCAATCAGCAGGTAATCCAGCACGATGTTGGCAAGGGTCACGCCAAGCGACAACAGCGCCATCAAGCCCGCGCGCCCTTCGTTTCGTCCCGCATCGGCATGGACGCTCAGCAGCAATTGTATCGGCGTCGCGCCGATCAGGATCGCGAGATAGGTATAGGCCATGCGCGCGACCACTGGTTGGTTCGCGGCCAAAGTCCTGGTCGCAAGGCCACCGCCCAGTCCGAACAGCGCGATCGACACTGCCGACAGGAACAACGCCAACCCATGCGCCTGTGCAAAGACGGCCTGCGCGTCGCCGGTTTTGCCCGCCCCCAGATGGCGCGCGAGCAGGCTGGACATGCCACTTCCCACCAGCGTCGAAAGCGCAATGGTGATCATGACGGCAGGGAAAACGACACTGACCGCAGCAAGGGCATCCGTCCCCACGAACCGCCCGAGAAAGGCGGCGTCGACCACCGTCAACACGCCGCTCATCAACATGACGACCAGCATGGGCACGGCATTTGCGACAAAAAGCGGCCCGGTCGGGCGCGTCAAAAATCGGTTCTCGGATGCGTTTTGAGACGACATCGCACACTCCTCGTCTGAGGCATTCCGATTGGGATGGGGGCCTGCATTGCCCACCTACGAAATGCTTCGAGGGTGAGGATCGTCTTCGCTTTGGACTTCACCGTGACAAGGTGTCTGCAGGCGGCAGGTGTCCAAGACCTGCAAGCCGTCTAAAGCGGGGGTGTTGCCGGTGTCAAGCGGGACGGACAACGTGTGGAGAGGGGGATGACGCGTGCGAATCTTCCAATGCCCGGTTTCATCCTGATCCGCGCTTTCATCTTCGACTCTGCAGTCATGACAGGAGGACAAAGGATCGCCCTGGAACTGAACCGCGAATCTTCTCCACTGCAGAAATAGTTAAGGAGCCTAACAAGTTAGCGCCTTGGATGGCGAATAATTTTCGTTGATTCATCGAGAATCTTGTGTAAACTATAGGTAATAGAATGATTCAAATTTATTTTACTTTGCGTTCATGAAGCACTTTATCTCTCCCTGATTTTAGGGGATTTTATTGATGTCTAAGGCAAATTTTAATGCAAACCATTCGTGCGCTGCCTCTCAAGCTGCTTTTGCTCTTTGCGACGCTCTCGTTATTTGCCGCAACTCCGGGCGTCGGCATGGCTGATGATGCGCGCGTGTCATGCTTGCCGGGTATGAGCTTCCAGACCAATGACATTCATGTATCAGTCGGGCGCGACGGAGACGGCTTCTGGGCCGAAGAATTCTGGACCCACCCCAAGAATGCCGCTGCCGAAGACGCCTTGGCGGCGCTTGAGACAGGCTCCGAAATTTCCATCTCGGAGCGTTTCTTTCTGGATTTGATGCCGTGGCATTACCCGGAAACGACACCAGCATGTGGCGAAGATGAAGATTGCGCCATGACGCCACTACAAGTCGTGCACCTCTATGCGCCGGAAGTTGACAGCCTATTGCGGCACATCGTGTTTCGCTCTGAAGCGGATACGTTGGTCATGCGCGAAAACGGCGAGGATATTTTACGTATAACCAGTGAACCCCAGCAGCCCGTCCTCGAAGCAGGAGCCGTATTGAGCGGCAGGGTTTTCTGGGTTTCCGCTCGCTATCGGAAGGCCATTGTTTCAACCCCGGCCAGCCGAAAAGAACTTGCGCGCAAAACCAGCGCGTTATTGGAAAAGTGTAATTAAAATCAAAATTTTATCGGATAGGGCACTGAATTATGGCTAACACCACAACGCATACCGCAACCGACAATACTTTTTTGAAAGGGCTGGAGTCCTCGCCTATCTGGAATTTGGCGGATGTTGGCGACCTGACCTATTCTTTCGCAGGGTCAGGCGAATTGACCACCATCAACACGGCAATTACAGACAGTGGTCGCACCGGCACCGCCGTTGCCGTGACGACTGCCATGCAGGGCCACCTCACGGCCGCCCTCAATGGCTGGGCCGCGGTGTCTGGATTGTCCTTCACGGCCGAAGCAACCTTCGACGATGCGAATTTCCAGTTCGGTTTCGCAAACAGCCTTCAATCACCCTCTGGCGGGTTGAACGGCTTCATGCAGTTTCCGTCGACGGGCGGTGAAAGCTTCGGCGTGTTTTCAACAAACACCGGCATGTCGATCACGCCGGAGACCGGCGCAGGTGCGCCGGTCAACCGGGTCTCACTGCATGAAATCGGTCACGGCCTCGCCATGTCGCATCCGCACGGCGCGCCCGGGGTGCCTTGGGCAATTTCCGCTGCCACCGGTGCCGGCGACCATCAGCTCGACAACAACCGCTACACTGTCATGTCGTACGAACGCGGCGGCCTCGACGTCAAATATGACAACAAGGCTTACGGCTATTCCGTCACGCCCATGGCGCTGGACATTGCCGCAATCCAGGCGATGTACGGCGTGGACACCTCCACCAATACCACCGCGACAACCTACAACCTGACAGATGCCGGCACGACGGCGCTCGACCTTGACGGCAGCGATGGCTCCGTGTCGATCGGTCGTGCCTTTTACGCGATCTGGGACAATCAGACTGACGGCGCGCGCGACAAGATCGCCTATTCCGGCGCGATGCGGGTTCTTATCAACCTCAACGATGCGACGCTCGACACAACGGTGAACGCCGAAGACAAGGCCTGGATCGACGATCTGGCCACCTCCGCCACCGTGGCGTCCGACCTTCCGACGGAATTCAAGCTCGACTTCTTTGATAGCGGGATGGGCGCCTCTGCCGAATATCATGCCGGGGGGTTCTTCTCGCGCGTTTTCAGCTCCGCCACGAGCTACGATCTCGGCGGTTATTCCATTGCCAAAGGCGTGGTCATCGAGGACGCTGACGGCAGTTCCGGCAAAGACGTGCTGATCGGCAACCAGGTGGCCAACACGCTTGACGGTAAGGGCGAAGCGGACGTCATCCACGGTGCGGGCGGCGACGACACCATCATTGGCGGTGCCGGTGACGACGAAATGTGGGGCGGTGCGGGCAACGATGACATCGACGGCGGCGATGGCACCGGCGATGTCGCGGCCTTCTCCGGTCTGTGCGCCGAATACACCGTCGAAAAAGATGATACGACGGGGGTCTTTACCGTTACGCATATCACCGATGGCACCGATGGGACCGACACGCTGCGGAACATCGAAAAGCTGAAATTCGCGGATGGTGTCATCGACATTACCGGTGACGGCCCCTATGGCTGTCCGCCGGTCGATTTCATCTTTCTCGTGGACCTGTCCGGATCCTATTCCGATGATCTGGCCAACTTCGTGTCGAACGCGCGGTCCATCGCGGCCTCTGTTCTGGCCACGTCGCCGGACTCCCAGTTTGCCATCGCGTCCTTCGTTGACAAGCCGGAATCTCCCTACGGCAGCGCGGGCGATTACCTTTACCGCGCCGACCTTCCACTGACGGCATCGGTGGCAGATTTCGAAGCCGGTCTCGCCGCGTTGTCCACGCTCAGCGGT
Source organism: Sagittula marina (assembly GCF_014196795.1). Classification (GTDB taxonomy): domain Bacteria; phylum Pseudomonadota; class Alphaproteobacteria; order Rhodobacterales; family Rhodobacteraceae; genus Sagittula; species Sagittula marina. Next base: position 49,698 of record NZ_JACIEJ010000018.1, on the reverse strand, counting down.
GGCGACACGCCCGAAGCGCAGTACGTCGGTCTTTGGCGCGCGGCGAATGGCGTGGGGCTGAACCTGCGGGAAGACACTCAGAAGATCATTCTCATCGCAACGGATGCGCCGGCGCATAGCGCCGCCGACTACGGGCTCGACGAAAACACGATCAGGGACTTCCTTGAAACCGAGGGCATCGTAGTGGCCGGCGATGATGCGGCGGCTGCCGCGGATGTGGCCGGGGAAGACGTGGCCGATGACCACGAGGTCCACTGGGGCGACGAAGTGGGCGAAACCCCGGTCGACGGAACCGAAGAGTACGGCTACGTCCCGTCACTGCCGGACAGCGGCTCAGAGCTGTTTCTCGAAACCCTGGCCAGCCAGTTCGGTATCGGCAATGTTGCCCCGATTTTCGCCGTCACAAGCGGTGCCGAAAGCTTCTACGAAGGCATATCGTCCGCCTTCCGTCGCAGCAGCGTGGTGCCGATTTCCAGCAGCTCCACCGACATCGGGGACTCGGTGCGCGAGGCGTTGCTGGAACTGACCTCTCCCGGTGCCCTTTTGGGTGACGCGGACGACAACCTTTTCGAGGGCACCCCGGGAAATGACATATACGCCGGCAGCCGTGGGTCTGATACCCTCCGCGGTGGCGAGGGTGATGATCTGCTCGACGGGGGTGCCGATGACGACACGGTCGAGGGTGGCGGAGGCGCCGACACCCTCAGCGGCGGCACTGGCGCGGATGAGATCGACGGCGGCTCTGGCGACGACAGCATCGATCCCGGCGCCGGTGTCGACTTGATCACCTTGGGGGATGGTTTCGACAAGGTACTGGGCACTCTGGCGGAACTGCTGGGCGACACCATCACCGACTTCACGCATGAAGACGCGCTCAAGTTCCGTGGTGCAAGCCTCGTCCGTGAAGGCCTGCTGTACGATGCGCTGACCGGCGTCCTCCAGATTGACAGCGACGGCGACGGCGCGTTTGAAGGCTCGTTGACGATCGGCACCGGGCTGAGCGGTGGCGACTTCATGGCGGCGCGCCTCGAAGATGGCACCGACGTCAGTTTCCATAGCTTCCTGGCCCCACTTGCGGAGGGCAGAGCTGTCGGCGCGAGCGAGATCAATGGTATCGTGAACGCTGACTTCCTGAATGGGTTCAACATCACTGACATGTCTGTGACCTTCGCGGCCAATGCCGCAGCGGGCTTCAGCAACACGGTCGGTTACTATGAAATCGACCCGACCGGACAATTGGTCAATGTCACGATCCTGGCCACCAATGCAAAGACCGCCACCGCGCCGATCGACATCACCGTGAGCGATCCCGACAACGACATCGGTTTCTTCCTCGTTCAGGACGGTGCGCGGCGTATCAGCGAGGCCGAGTTCACGGCTGACAGCTTCGAGTTCGTCGACAACGGAGCAGGTGGCTTTGATCTTGCCAGCCAGGGCACGGTCCTCAGCGGGGTCAACGTGTTTTTCTCGCACGATGCCGACCTGAATCCCGATGGGATGGAGCACGTCATGTCCGGGGTCTCTGACGATGATGAGGGTGCCTTGATCATCGGCTTCGAAGATCTGCTGCGCAATGGACGCAGTGACGACGACTTCCAGGACGTTCTCCTCTACGTGGATGTTGCCTGATACGAGGTGCGGTTGACTGCCGAAAGAATGGGATGGCTCTCATCCGAGAGCCATTTCGCTTGTTTAGGGTCGGTCGCGCGGGTCAGGTGCAGACCCGGACGGATCAACAGCGCCGCCGCCAAGGCCGCCCGTTTATGGACGTCACATGACAAACGCCAGACGAGGCGATTAAGTCTGACCAAATTCAGCTGTTGTCTCTCCAACAAGAACGGCGAGCCCTTTGCAGGACCCGCCGAGTAACATCTTTCGATTTCTGCGACGTGCGGCTTCAGGCTGCTTTTTTGGCCGCCGACTGAACCTTCTGGGCTGCGCCTTCTGCGGCGGTGGTCACCTTTGAGCTGATCTCTTCGCCCGCCTTGGAGGTCAACTCAGCGGCTTCGCTGCCGACTTTCTGAGTTTCGGCCGAATAGCTCTGCACGGCGCGCTGGAGCAGTTCTGTCTGCTTTTTCATGAAATCGGTGTAGGCGTTGCCATACTCGGAGACATCGTCGCGAGTTTGCGTCAGCTCGCGCATGTTCCAAAGCGCTTCCTTCGTGGTGTCGCTGGCGATGTCAGTGGCCCGAGTACCGGCGTCGACGAAGATCGTCGCCATGCGCTCATTCATGGTCGCCCACGTTTTGAAGGCATCCTGAACGCCCTGTGCGTTGAACAGGTTCTGAATGTCGTTTGCAGCGGATTGTGTGTTCTGCTTGGCCATGTCGGGTCTCCTTTCGGGAGTGTTTCGTGTCTCGTTCAATTCTACACTCCATCTATTGCTGCACCGCAGCATTTCAACCCCACGATGCCGCAGTGCAGCGTAAAATTTTTCGCGCCGTTTGGACCAGTACCTCCAGAAGGGACTCTGGGCGCGCGGGAGACTGCTCACCGCATCGGCGCAGCCGGGCCTTGGTTGTAGAAGGGAATTACCCAGCGACCCCCGGCTTTTCTCGCAGAAGCCGAAGGTCACAAACAGGGAGGTTGCTTACGGTCTGGCCTCATGGCCAATAGATGATGGCCGCAGCGAGTGAGATCAGCGCAGGCTGCGCGCCGTTCATCGCGTGTGCTCCGGCGCCGGTCCGTCGAGCGGCACCATGTCGAACGCGTCGATGCGGTCCATGACGCGATCGAACCGGAAGGCTCCCGGCGTCTGCGGATAGCCTCGCAGCTCTGTCGGTTCGCCCAGAGAGTGAAAGAAATCCTCGAACACGCCGGGACAGAGCCAGCCGACCATGCAGGTGTAAGGCCGCAGGACGTATTCCTCGGGTCAGGGCTGCTGCCGCGTGCACCAGCACTTCTAATAAGGTTAATTATGTTATATTCACCAGATGATTGCCGGCGGTCATATGCTGTCTGCACTTGGGCAACTACGCCGCCGAAACACCGGTTTGGAATTCACTGGCGTGACAGTTTGAAAACAATCCCGAACAGCTTTGCCAAGGCCGCCCGGGGTTGGTCAGACACAGACGTCACGCGGACAGTGGTCAGTCGAAGACAATCACCTGGCGGATCGCCTCGCCGGCTGCCAGACGTTCGAACCCTTCGTTGATCTCGTCCAGAGTGATCCGGTGCGTCATCAGCTTTTCAATCGGCATTTCACCGGCCTGCATCAGCCGGGCAAAGCGCGGCACGTCGCGCTTGGGGACACAGGACCCGACATACGATCCGCGCAGGGTCTTTTCGCTGACCGTGAGGGATGTCGCGGGGATGGACAGCATGTCATCGGGATGTGGCAGACCGCCCGTGACGGCGGTGCCACCACGTTTCAGGCAATCATAGGCAAACCGCAGCGCCCGGGCAGAGCCTGCCAGTTCGACGGCCACGTCACAGCCGCCGCCGGTCAATTCCCTGAGCTGTTCAAGCGCGCCCTCTGCGGACGGGTCGATGGCATGGGTGGCGCCCAATTCCAGCGCAAAGTCGCGCTTGTCCTTGGCCAGATCCACAGCGATGAGCGGATAGGCACTGGCCGCGATCGCCGCCAGCAGCCCGGCCAAACCGACGCCGCCCAGACCGACGATTGCGCAGCTTTGCCCCGTCCTGAGGTTGGCGGTGTTCAGCACCGCCCCCGCCCCCGTCAGAACAGCGCAGCCCAGCAGCGCGGCCTTTTCCAGCGGGATGGACTTGTCGATGGCGACGCAACTGCCCTGATCAATCACCACGTAATCGGAAAAACACGACACCCCGACATGGTGGTCAATCACCTCGCCATCCAGATGGATGCGCTTGGCCCCGGACAACAGCGTGCCCTTGCCGCCCGCCACGGCCGCCGGTTCGCACAACGCCGGACGGCCTTCGGCACAAGGCGTGCACTGGCCGCACGATGGCGCAAAGACCAGCACCACGTGATCGCCCTTGGCAAAACGGGTGACGCCCTCGCCGACCCCGTCCACCACGCCCGACGCTTCGTGCCCGAGGGCAAGCGGCAGGTCACGGGGCCGATCACCGTTGATCACCGACAGGTCGGAATGACACAAGCCGGCCGCCGCGATCTTGATACGCAGTTCGCCGGGGCCGGGGTCCTCCAGCTCCGCCTCGACAATGCTCAGAGGTTTCGAGTCCGTGTAGGGCCGGGGCAGCTTCATTTCACGCAGCAGGGCGATGCGGGTCTTCATGCCGGTTGGCCTCCTTATTTGATAGCGATAGGATTGATGAATGCCTGAACCGCGCCTTCGAACCGGGGCTGGCCCAGCACGAAGAAAAAGTCCGTCACGCCGTCAGCGGCCAGACCGGACGTGTCCATGACTTCGAGGATGTAGACGCCGTTCTTGGCCAGAAGCTCCTGGTGCGCGGTGAACAAGGTGCCGTCGGGATGTGGCACCACGTCAAGACCCCAGGTGTCCGCGCCCACGGCAACGACACCCTGTTCGGCCAGCCAAGCGGCGGATGTCGCGTCAATTCCGGGCTCGCCCCCGGCAAAGCGTTGAGGCTCGTCTTCAAGCACCGACAACCAGCCGGTGTGAAACAGAACAATATCGCCAGAGGAAAGCGTCAGACCGGCGTCGGATACAGCCTGCTGAACCTCTTCGAGGGTGAACAGCTCGCCCTCGGCCACGACATCGGTGCCACGCAACTTGGCCATATCCAGCAGGACACCGCGTCCAACGATGGGGGGCACATTGTGGATACCCATCTTGGTCAGACCCGTGGTCGCCACGTAATCTTCGGGCGTGTTCCCGTTGTAGAAATGATTGTCGATACCCAGATGGCCCAGCCCGTCGATCTGGCTGCCCAGTCCGACCCAGCCGACGATCATGTCATCGACATAACTCATCGCATTGGACCCCAGGGTACGGCCACCTTCCTGACCCGGCATCATGATGGTGAAATCCAGCTCGCGCGAGCCGAAGCCGGGTGTATTGCGGCCCACCGGCACACCCAGAGCATAGGTCTTGCCCGTGGTGATCAAATCCTTGGCCGACAGCACATTTTCCGGCGTCAGCAGGTTCGCGGCGCCGATTTCATCCTCTGCGCCGTAGGTCGAGGGGTACCACGGGGCATCGTCAGTCTGTGCAAATGCAGGGCTTGCCGCCAGCAGAGCCGCCATGATCACGGTTTTCATGTCTTTTTCCTCCCAGAAAAGTGGCCGGACTTTATGCCTCGGCCGTGCGTTTTTCGCGAACTTCGCCGCGTTCGATGACGTAAAGGGAATCCAGAAGATGCGTCGAATGCACGGCGTCGGATTCTGACAACAGGACCGACAGCCCTTCGCTGCGCAACGTGCCAATCACCTCCATCAGGCGCTGCGCCAGTGCGGGCGCCACGCCCTCGAACGGTTCGTCCAGCAGCAACATCTGTTTGCCGATGATCAGCGCCCGACCCAGCGCGACCAGCTTTTGCTGGCCCCCGGACAATTGCAGCGCCCTGCGATCCTTGAACCGTCCGATTTCGGGCAGTAACTCGTAAACCCAGTTCAGGCGCTTCTGGTCAATCGGCGCGTTCACGGCCCGGATCGGCAGCAAAATATTGTTTTCGACCGTGAATTCCGGAATCAGCCGACGGTCCTCCGGCATATAGCCGACCCCCATGAAGGCCCGCGTGTGCGCCGGTTGGTCCGTGACATCCGTGCCGTCGATCAGGATGCGGCCACTGTCCGCGCGCAGCAGTCCCATGACAGCGCGCATTGTCGTGGTCTTGCCCGCGCCGTTGCGTCCGACCAGCCCGACCGTCTTGTTGTGCGGTACGTGCAGCGCAGCCCCCCGGAGGATCTGCGTCCCGGCGATGGCCGCGTCGAGTCCCTGGATCTCAAGCATGCGAGTCTCCGATCACATATTTTCGCACTTTTTCGTCTTCCAGCACCACGGCGACATTGCCATCGGCCAGAACAGTGCCTTCGTAGAACGCAATCACGCGGTCGGCGTAGCGGCGCACCACATCCATGTCGTGCTCGATGAACAGGATCGTCGCACCGCTGGCGTCCAAGGGGGCAATCGCCGTGTCCATCATCGCCATCTTTTCATCCGCCGACACACCAGAGGTGGGCTCGTCCAGCAGGACCAGACGTGGATCACCCACCGCCGCCATTGCGATATCAAGCTGCTTGCGCGTGCCCTGTGGCAGGGTGCCCGCAGGCGTGTCCGCGATCACCGACAGACCGAACCGGTCCAAGGCGCTGCGCGCAATGTCGATCCGCTCGGGCGTGATGGCCGCCCGCGCCGAAGGTCTGCCGTCCTGTCCGGCGATCAACGCGATCAGCATGTTTTCCAGCACCGTCATTTCGGCAAAGACCTGCGCGATCTGAAACGAACGACGTATGCCGGCCTGCGCTGTCTGGCGCGGGTCCAGCCCGGTGATGTCATGCCCGTCGAACAGGATCTGACCAGCCGAGGGCGTCAGGTATCCGGTGACCATGTTGACGAAGGTCGTCTTGCCCGCGCCGTTCGATCCGATGATGGCGATGCGCTCACCGGACATGACGTCGATGCTGATATCCTTGGCCGCGACCACGCCGCCAAAGGTTTTCTCAAGGCCGATGGTGCGGAACAGTGGCGCGCTCATGTCCGCGCCCTCGCAACCAAAGACCACAACCCGCGCGGCAGCAGCACGATCACCGCCAGCATGGCTGACCCCAGGATCAGCTGCCAGGCGTTCGGCGCAATATCGAGCGCGTAGGTGCGCAACAGTTCCAGCAGGAAATAGGCCATCACAGGGGCCACGACGCTGCCACGCCCCGCCAGCAGCGCGACAAAGACAAACTGGCCCGAGGTGGTCCAGTAGGTCATCTCGGGGTCGACGTGACCGCTCGATATGGCCCACAAACCGCCCCCCAGGCCCGATAGCACAGCGGCCACCGCATAGACCACAAAGACCAGAACACGCGGCGAGGTGCCAAGGTAGCTCAGGCGGATTTCGTTTTCACGCACGGCGTCCAGCATGGCACCGGCCCCTGACCGCAGGTAGGCAAGTGCGCCCAAGCAGCCCGCCAGAACGACAACGCCGGTCAGGGCATAGCTCCAGTCAGGCCGCGCCGCCTGATCGGGAACAAAGCCGAAATAGCTGACGGCGGGGATGTTGAACCCATCGGTGGACCCCAGCGACGCGGCCTTGACCAGCAGGCCGTACAGGATCATCGACACCGCCAGCGTCAGCATTGCGTAAAAGATCTCGCGGTACCGTGACAGCAGCAGCCCCAGCACCAGCCCGATGACCAACGCCGCCAGCGCCGCGGCAGGCAGCAGCAGGGCCACATCGGTGATCCCTGCCTTGGCCGCCAGCAGACCCACGGCATAGCCGCCGATGCAGAAAAACAGACCCTGCCCAAAGGACACCAGCCCCGCGCGCATTTGCAGCATCACACCCAGCGCCACCAGGCCCGACGCCATCGCCGTCTGGATCAGGAACCGCATCCACGAGGGCAGGAAAAAGCCGACAATCACCAGCAGGGCCAGCACAGCCACGAACAGATGATCGCGGCGAAAATCGAGAGTAGGCATCATATCTTGCGTCCTTCGGCCCGCGCAAAAAGTCCATGCGGGCGGATCGCCAGCACCACGGCCATCACCGCATAGATCGCGAACAGTTCGAATTGAGGGGCCACGTGTACACAGATCGCCCGCGCATAGCCGGCAAAGATCGCGCCGACCACGGCACCGGGAATAGAGCCCAGCCCGCCGATCACCACGACGGCAAAGGCGAGGATGATGACCTCTACTCCGATGCCGGGGGTGACAGCGATCTTGGGCGCGGTTGCGGCCCCTGCCACGGCGGCCAGCACCGTGCCAATGGCAAAGGTCAGCGCAAAGATCCGGGTGACGTTCACGCCCATGGCAGCGGCCACTTCGCGGTCGGCCACGACGGCAGTCATCAAGATGCCGGTCCGCGTCCGGTTCAGCCAGTACCACAGACCGATGCCCGCCACGATCGCCAGCCCGACCACCAGCAGGTCATAGACCTGATAGGGAAGATTGCCGAACTCGATATATCCAAAGTAGGCGTAGGGCTGAAACACATAGTAGCTTTCGACGCCCCAGGTCAGCTTCACCGCGTCCGACAGGATCAGGAAAAGCGCATATGTGACCAGCACCATGATGACCTCGTCCTGACCATACAGTTTGCGCAGCACAACCCGTTCGATCAGCAGGCCGACGACAAAGCCCGCGACAAGCGCAGACAGTCCCATCATCAAAAAAGCACCCGCTTCCGGCAGTCCGGCACTGTAGTACAGCCCCAGTGCCGAGGCGCAAACATAGGCACCGATGGCGTAGAACGCACCATGCGCGATATTCAGGATGCGCATGACGCCGTAGATTAACGTCAGACCCACGGCGACAAGGAACAGCCAGGCCGAATAATTCAGCCCGTCCAGCAGGATCGCGACAAGTTTCATGAAGGCACCTCAAGGGTCAGAAGCCCGGGCGGACATCCTGTCAGGACACGCCCGGGCGGTTGCTCGGGGTCAGATCAGTTACAGCTCGCGCCGGGGAAGCCCGCTTCGATCCAGGCCGCCGCCGTGGTGTCGTTGGGCGGGTTCACGCACTCCGCCGCATAGGCGATAACATTTTCCACACCCGGATTGCCGTCGGCATCCTGTTTGTACGTCCCATAGGCGATGCCCTGGACCGCCTGATGACCATTGCCGATGGCCATGCGCACCGTTCCCGCCGGCGTTTCGTACTCAAGGTTCTCGAACGCCTTGGCGATGGCCGCAGGGTCGTCGGACCCAGCCTTTTCCCAAGCGGATTTCAGACCCAACAGCGCCTGCGCCATTTTCCACGCGGGATAGGACGGCGGCTGACCGTGCGCCTTTTCATACGCATCGCGGAACCAGGTGGCCAATTCGCTTTCGGGCGCGAAATAGCTGTACGGCCCACGTGCGCCAATGATCGCGCCTTCGGGGATCTCGTTGGGCAGGCGTTGCATCGCCGCCTCGCCGGTGGTCATGACGACCGCGGACCGGGCGAACAATCCGCGCGGAGCGGCCTGCAGGATGAAGGCTTCGAGATCACCGCCCCAGAACGAGGTGTGGATCGCCTTGGCCCCCGATGTCAGGAGCGCAGAAATCTCGGCACCGTACTGGCCCGCGAACACTTGGGGGAACTGTTCCGTCGCGATGTCGGACCCGGTGTCCAGCGCGATCAGGGAGCCGGTGAAATCCGCCCAGGCATCCTGTCCCCAGGCATAGTTCTGGTTGATGCCCGCAACTTCGGACATGTCGACACCGGTATCCACCAGATATCGCGCCGCGCCCACGGAATCGATGGTGCCTGTCGGCCCGGTCCGGAACAGATAGGTCGGGTCTGTGACAACGCTTTCAAAGATCTGCGGTGTGCCGCAATCCACCAGAACGGTCAGCTGCTGCAATTCTTCGGCCAGTGGCGCGACGGCCTTGCAATTGCCGGACGAGGTATAGCCGACCACGGCATCCACACCTTCGCGTTCTGCCATGTTGCGATATTCCTGAACCGCATCGGCAGCTTCATCGACATAATTGGCCTCAACCATGCGGCCGTTGATGCCCTTGGTGTCATAGGGCGCGGGCAAATTGCCTGCGTTCAGCTCTGCAATGATCACCTCGGCGGCGTTGCGCTGCGGCAAACCGAACGGCCCGGATGCCGCGCCCGACAGGAACACAGGAATGCCCAGAGTGATCGGCTCCTGATCCTGCGCCTGCACGGCTCCAGCGATCAGGCACAGCGAAGCCGTGCCCGCAAGGACAGTTTTCAACGTCATGATTTCCTCCCGTTACGCGCATGCTGTTGGTCGCACGCTGCGTTTCATACCCGGGAGTATGAAAGTATTTTGCGGGAATGCAACATAAGTCTGCAGAATTTTCAATCTGTCCGAGAAAGGATCCCATGCACCTGACCGCGCGCCAGGGTCTGCGCGATCTGTTCCCGGGACGGGCCCTGTCCATCAAGCGATTGACGATACCAGATGGCCATCCAGTTGATTGCGCCCAGCATGGCCTTGACTGCCAGAGATGCGTCGTCTTGGCGCACCGACCCGTCCTCGATTCCGGCGTCAAAGGCATGGCGGAACCGCATCTCGAACTTCTGGCGCGCCGCGTTCAGATCGGACAGGATGCTGCGCTGTTCATCGGACAGCCCGGACATGCGCTGCATCTGCACCCCTTGAATCACAACACTGACAAAGTCGGTGTCGGTCATCATCGTCATCGCGTGCGCGCGCAGCATGCTTTCAAGTCGCAGCGCGCCGCTTTGCTCGGGCTTGTCCGCCGCGTCAATGCCGGCGAACAGCCGCGTCATCGCGACAGTATAGACTGCGAGCAACAGGTCCGTCTTTGACTTGAAATGGTTGTAGACCATCCCTTTGGTCGCCGAGACATGCTGCGCCACCATTGTCATGGTGGTCCGTTCATATCCGTGCTCCGCGAAACAGGCCGCCGCCGCGGCGACAATCTGATCCACATCCACGCGCTGCGGGCGGCCAATAGACGGGCGTCCACAGCCCTCAACCTTCTCCATGAATCCCACTCCAATAGTCTCGGGTCAGGCTTCATAACCAATAAATGACAATGGATGCGAGGGCGATGGCTGAGAGGAATGTCATGGGACAGGAGTCGCGGCGGGCCGCAACTCGTCACCATGCGACCCTTTCTGCCAATCGACTGAAACGTAACGCCGCATTTATCAATGAAAGAGCAGCGCCGACCAACGGACCGTTTGATTTGACGCCGAGCGGCACGCCCTCGGTTGAAAACGTAACCTGACCGCAACAGATCACTGGCCGGAAAAGCGCCCGCTCCAGCCTGCTTGCATGGCCGAGCACACGCCGTCTGTCAGGCGATTCCGCTGACCTGCAACTCCGCGACGTGTCGGGCAATCAGCTGTTGTTGTTCGGGGGTTTCATCCGGGCGCGGGCGATACCAGATCGCCATCCAGTTCACCGCCCCCAGCAAGCCCTTCACCGCCAGCGACACGTCCGCGCCTTCGCGAACGCTGCCGTCTGCCTGGCCTTCGCGCATCGTCTCGACAAAAAGCTGTTCGAAGCGGTGCCGGATGTCCATCAGCTCATCCAGGCTGACGCGCTGTTCTGGGGTCGTGGCGCTGAGCCGATGCATGTGCACGCCCTGCACGACGACCGCCTCATAGGCCGTGTTCTGCATCATGGTCAGGGCGTGCGCCTCGATCATGTGCAGAAGTTTTTCGCGCCCCGTGCCGCCTTGCGACATTGCAGAGTTCACGGCATCCATAAGCCGCCGCATACCCTCGCGGTGCACCTCGAAGAACAGGTCCGTCTTGGAGCGGAAGTAGTGGTATATTCGCCCCTTGGTTGCACCAAGGCGACGGGCGACGTCGTCGATGCTGGTGCCCTGAAATCCCATTTCGGTAAAGCAAAGCGCAGCGCAATCCAGAATTTCGGCAACGCTGTCTGCCAGATGACCCGAATCTTCCTGACCTCGCGTTTTCGAAGCCCATTCGCGGTGCATGTCGTGGTTCGCCACCTGGCTCCTCCTGAAGGCAATTCAATTTGGTCACGTCCTTTCAGCCATAGAGCCGATCGCAAAATCGAACAACCTTGTTCGCGATCCGCAAGGGGTCTGGACAGTTCCCACCTCGCATACTACTGAGTATGTCGCAAGATGAAAGTCACGCCCGACCAAGGACCTCCGCAATGCAAGATGCCCAAGCAACGCTCGTTTCCGACTGGATTGAAGTTGATCAAAAGATTGTCGACGGCTTCGCCGACGCGATCAACGACCACCAGTTCATCCATGTCGACCCTGCGCGCGCAAAGGCCGAAACCGCATATGGCGGCACCATCGTGCACGGGTTCTACCTGCTTTCCATGCTGACAGCCTTTACCCGAAGCGCCCTGCCGCCCCCGGCGCCCGGCTCGGTCGAGGTGAACTACGGCTTCGACAAGGTGCGCTTTCTTGCGCCGGTGCCGGTGGGATCGCGCCTGCGCGCCAGCTTTGTCCTGCAGACAGAGACGCCCAAGGCAGGCGGCATGCTGCGCAACTATGCCGTGAGCGTGCATATCGAAGGCACCGACCGCCCGGCCCTAGCGGCAAGCTGGCTGGTGCTGGAGACCCGCGGCTGAACGCCCGCCCGGTCACGACACGGCCCGGGCGCCGCCGCGCGCCCCGGCCCCCCAATTGGACAACACACAGACCACATCGGAGGAGATGGACATGCCGGTTTCATTCAAGGATCAGGTGGCAATCGTCACCGGGGCGGGCGGCGGGCTTGGCCGCTCGCACGCGCTGACCCTGGCGCGCCACGGCGCAGCGGTCGTGGTGAACGACTTCGGCGGCGCGCGCGATGGCAGCGGCGCCGCGACCGACGCCGCGCAGGCTGTGGTGCAGGAAATCACCGACGCCGGCGGGCGCGCCATCGCCAATGCCGGCAACGTCGCATCGCAGGATGACATGGCCGCAATGGTCGATCAGACGCTGTCGGCCTTCGGTCGGATCGACGTGCTGATCAACAACGCAGGCATCCTGCGCGACAAGAGCTTCGCCAAGATGGACATGGAGGATTTCCGTCGCGTGGTCGAGGTGCACCTGATGGGCACCACCATCGCGACACAGGCGGTCTGGGCGCAGATGCGCAAGCAGGAATACGGGCGCATCCTTGTCACCTCGTCGACCTCGGGCAGCCACGGCAATTTCGGCCAGTCGAACTATGGCGCGGCCAAGATGGGCGTGCTTGGCCTGATGAACGTGTTGCATTTCGAGGGCGCGAAATACGGCATCCACGTGAACGCCATCGTCCCCACCGCCGCCACGCGCATGACCGGCGACATGATGGACCCCGAGATGCTCGACCTGCTGGCGCCCGAACTGGTGTCGCCCGCGGCCGTCTGGCTGGTCAGCCGCGATGCCCCCTCGCGCACGGCGCTGCTTGCCGGGGCGGGCACCGTCGCGCGGCTTGCGCTGGTCGAAAGCCAGGGCGTGTGCTTTACCGGGCAGGACTTCACGCCGGACGCCGTCGGCGCGCGCTTTGACGAGATCGCCGATCTTGACGGGCAGATCGAGGTTCAGGCCGGGCTGGACCATGTGGCGCGCATCGTTGCCAATGCCCGCGCCGCGCTGGCCGCGCAGGGCTAGGGCGATGACCGAGCGCCTCCCCCCCCTGCCCCACGCGGCCTATGCCTGGCATTACGAAACGGCCCCCAGATGGGCCGATTCCGACATCTACGGCCATGTGAACAACGTGACCTACCTGTCGTATTTCGACACCGCGATGAACATCGCCCTGGTCGAGCACGGCGCGCTTGACCTGTCGGCAAGCGCCAGCGCCCCGATCGGGCTGGTCGTCCAAAACGGGGCGCAGTTCTTTCGCGAGATCACCTTCCCCGCCAGCCTCAGCGTCGGGGTGCGCATCGAGGCAATCGGGCGCACCAGCCTGACCTGGGGCTTTGGCCTGTTCGATCTGGGCGCCGGGGCCTGCGCCGCACGCGGGCGCATCGTTCACGTCTATGTCGATCGCGCGTCCCGCAGGCCCACACCGCTGACCGCCGAGCTGCGCCACTGCGCCGAGGCGCTGTTCCGCGACCCCGCCAATGACACAGAGGAGACAAGCTGATGAGGGAAGCCGTCATCGTTTCGACCGCCCGCACCCCGATCGGCAAGGCCTATCGCGGGGCGTTCAACGCCACCACCGCGCCGCATCTGATCGGCCACGCCATTCACCACGCCGTGGAGCGGGCCCGCCTCGCCCCCGCCGAGGTCGAGGACGTGACCGTCGGGGCCGCCCTGCAACAGGGCACCACCCACATGAACATCGCGCGCACCGGGCTGCTGCGCGCGGGCCTGCCCGTCACCGTGCCGGGGCAAAGCGTCGACCGGCAGTGCGCCTCGGGGCTGATGGCAATCGCCATCGCGGCGCGCCAGATCATCGCCGACGGCATGTCGGTGACGATCGGCGGCGGGGTCGAACAGGTCTCGCTGGTGCAGACGCCGGACATGAACACCCGGCACTGGCACGACCCCTGGATCGACCAGCACCTTCCCGCGACCTACATGTCGATGGTCGAAACCGCCGAGATCGTCGCCCGCCGCAACGGTGTGAGCCGCGCGGCGCAAGATGCCTATGCCCTGCAATCCCAGCAGCGCACCGCTGCCGCGCAGGACGCCGGCCGCTTCGATGACGAGATCGTTCCCATCACCACCGTCATGCAGGTGCGCGACCGTGACACCGGCGAAACCTCGATGCGCGAGGTGACGCTTGCGCGCGACGAAGGCAACCGGCCCGGCACCACGCTGGACGGGCTTGGCGCGCTGGCGCCGGTGTTCAGGGACGGCCAGCAGGTGGCCGAGGGACAGTTCATCACGGCCGGGAACGCCTCGCAGCTGTCGGACGGGGCCTCTGCCGCCGTGCTGATGGAACGGCGCGAGGCCGAGCGCCGGGGCCTTGCGCCGCTGGGGCTGTACCGCGGGATGGCGGTGGCGGGCGTTGCGCCCGACGAAATGGGCATCGGCCCGGTGCCAGCGGTGCGCAAATTGCTGGCGGCCCACAATCTGCGCGTCGATGACATCGACCTGTGGGAGCTGAACGAGGCTTTCGCGGCGCAGGTCATCCCGTCGCGCGATCAGCTGGGCATTCCGGACGAGCGGCTCAACGTCAACGGCGGCGCGATCTCGATCGGGCATCCCTACGGCATGTCGGGCGCCCGCATGGTCGGCCACGCCCTGATCGAGGGCAAGCGGCGCGGTGCGCGGCGTGTGGTCGTCACCATGTGCGTGGGCGGCGGCATGGGCGCGGCGGGCCTGTTCGAGGTGCTCTGACACACCCCTCCCGAATGCACTGAAAAGGCCGCCGGAAACCGGCGGCCTTTGTATTTCTGCCCCACTCGGCACTGGGGCCGGGCGCGCGTGGTCAGGCCCGTCCGTCAGCCAAGCCCGGTGCGCCGGTCGAGCCATGCTGGCCGCGCCTCGTCCCGCTGCGCGGTTTCCAGCGCGCCCAGACGCGATGCGGCAGCAGGCGGGAACGGCGCGGCGCGGGGCGTGCCTCCCTTGCGCGCAACATGCAACAGCACCTGTTCGCACCAGGCAAGGCGGCTGCCATCGCTGCCCAGCATCTCCTGATACAGATGCATTCGCTTGGCATCGACGGCCAGGACCCGGGTGGCAAGCGACAGCGCATCGCCCTCGTGACATTCGCGCTGATAGCCGATCCGCATTTCCAGCGTGTACAGGGTCGCCTCGTTTTCGGCGCGATAGCTCTCGTCCAGGCCGATCTCGTCCATCAGCGCGGTCACCGCCTGCGAGAAGACGATGCCATAGGCGTAATCGCCCATGTGGCCGTTGTAATCGACCCAGTCGGGCAGGACGCGAAAGCTGCGCAGGGGAATGTCGGGGGTCATTTCTTGCTCCGTGCGGCAGGCAGGCGGTGGCGCAATTCTCCCACGATGCCGCGCCGGAACAGCAGCACGCACAGGATGAAGGTCGCGCCAAGCGCAGTGGTCACGGGAAAGCCCGTGGTGGCAAGGTAGTTTTGCAGCGATACGACCAGCGCGGCACCGACGATGGGCCCCGCGATGCTGCCGATGCCGCCAATCAGCGTCATCAGGATCACCTCGCCCGACATGTGCCAGTTGACGTCCGTCAGCGTGGCGAACTGGAACAGCAGCGCCTTGAGCCCCCCGGCCAGCCCCGCAAAGCCCGCCGACATCACGAAGGCACCCAGCTTGTAGCGCTGCACCGAATACCCCAGCGAGATCGCCCGCTGTTCGTTTTCCCGGATCGCCTGCAGGATCATGCCATAGGGCGAATGCACGATGCGCCAGATCGCAAAGACGCTGGCCACGAAGACGGCGGCCACCGCGTAATACAGGACGGTGCTGTCGGACAGGTCGATCAGCCCGAACAGGTGCCCGCGCGAAAAGCCCTGGATGCCGTCCTCGCCTTCGGTGAACGGCACCTGAAGGCAGAAGAAATAGAACATCTGCGCCAGCGCCAGCGTCACCATCGCGAAATAGATCCCCTGCCGGCGGATCGCCAGAAGTCCGATCGCCAGCCCCAGCACAAGTGCCGCGACCACGCCTGCCAGGATCGCCAGCTCTGGGGTCAGCTCCCAGACCTTGAGCGCATGGGCGGTGACATAGGCGGCCCCGCCAAAGAACGCGGCGTGGCCAAAGGACAACAGCCCCCCGTAGCCCAGCAGCAGGTTGAAGGCCGACGCAAACAGCGCAAAGCACATCAGTTTCATCAGCAGCACCGGGTAGACCCACAGCGGCAGCACCATGAGCACGGCGATCAGCGCCACCACGACGATCCGTTGCATCCGGTGGGGACGGGTGGTTTCGGCCACCGTCTCGAAATCCTCGGCCTTGATCATCTCAGTATTCCTTTCCGAACAGACCCGCGGGGCGCAGCAGCAGCACCACCGCCATGAGCACGAAGATCACGATATTCGCGGCCTCGGGGTAGAACACCTTGGTCAGCCCCTCGACGATGCCCAGAAGGTAGCCGGTGGCGATGGCCCCCAGGATCGAGCCCATGCCCCCCACCACGACCACGGCAAAGATGATGATGATCAGGTTCGACCCCATCGTCGGGCTGACCTGAAAGATCGGCGCGGCCAGTACGCCGGCGATCCCCGCAAGGGCGCAGCCAAAGGCATAGGTCAGCGTCAGCAGCAGCGGCACGTTGACCCCGAAGGACTGCACCAGCGTGGCATCTTCGGTCGCGGCCCGCAGGTACGAGCCGATCTTTGTCTTTTCGATCAGCGCCCAGGTGCCCAGACAGATCAGCAGCGACGCCACCACGACCCAGCTGCGATAGATCGGCACGATCACGAAATCGGTCCGCACGATGCCGGTCAGGGCCTCGGGGGCCGAAAACGGTTTGCCCGACGCGCCAAAGACATGCTGGAACGAGCCTTCAAGCAGCAACGCCAGCCCGAAGGTGAACAGCAGCCCGTAGAGGTGATCCAGCTCGTAGAGATGGCGCAGCATGGTGCGTTCGACCACCGCCCCGACACAGCCCACGATCAGCGGCGCAATCACCAGCGATGGCCAGAAGCCAAGGCCAAGGTACTGCCCCAGCATCCACGCGGTGAACGCGCCAAGCATATAGAACGCCCCGTGCGCAAAATTCACCACGCGCAAAAGGCCAAAGATCACCGCCAGCCCGAGCGAGAGCAGCGCATAGAACGAACCGTTGATCAGGCCGATCAGCATCTGCCCGGTCAGCACCATCAGCGGCACACCAAATATCATTGTCATGTCAAACCCCCAGGGCCTTGTTCAGCGCTTCGCGCTTTGCGGGCAGTTCGCCCACGGCGAAGCTGTCGATCATCTCGCCATGATCCATGACGTAGAAATGATCCGCGATCTTGGCGGCGAAGCGAAAGTTCTGCTCGACCAGAAGCACGCTCAGCCCGTGGGCCTTCAGCGACTTCAGCATCTCGCCGATCCGGTTCACGATCACCGGGGCCAGCCCCTCCGTCGGCTCGTCGAGCAGGATCATGCTGACGCCGGTGCGCAGGATACGCGCGATGGCCAGCATCTGCTGCTCGCCGCCCGACAGCTTGGTGCCCGGACTGTGACGCCGGTCCAGCAGGTTGGGAAACAGCGTGTAGATCTCGTCGAGCGACATCTCCTTGCCGCTGCGCGCCACCACCGGCGGCAGCATCAGGTTCTCTTCGACGGTCAGAGAGGCAAAGATGCCGCGCTCTTCGGGCACAAAGCCCATGCCGGCGTGGGCAACGCGGTGCAGCGGAAGGCGCAGGATCGACCTCTCGTCGAATTCGATCTCGCCGGTGCGCTTGCGCAGGATGCCCATCAGGGTGCGCAGCGTCGTGGTCTTGCCCACGCCGTTGCGCCCCAGCAGCGTGACAGTCTCGCCGGGATAGACATCAAGATCGACGCCATACAGCGCCTGGCTTTCGCCGTACCAGGCCTCCAGCGCGCGCACCTTCAGTTGTGCCGGCCCCCTGCCCTCGCGCCGCAATGCGGATACGTCAGTCATCGTCCTCGGTCCCCATGTAGGCTTCGCGCACGCGCGGATCGGCACTGACCTTGGCATAGCCGCCCTGGCTCAGGATCTCGCCGCGTTGCAGCACGGTGATGTCGTGGCCGATGTCGGCAACGACGCTGATGTTGTGTTCCACCATCAGGACGGCGCAGTCCCGGGCCACGTCGGCAATCAGACCGGCCATCGTTTCGACGTCCTCCTGCCCCATGCCCGCCAGCGGCTCGTCCAGCAACAGAACCCGCGGGTCCAACGCCAGCGTGGTCGCGATCTCGAGCGCGCGCTTGCGCCCATAGGACAGATCCGCCGCGCGGTGGTCGGCCATGTCGGCCAGCCCGACACGATCCAGCAGGTCCATCGCCCGGGGCCGCAGCCGGGTCAGGCTGGACAGCGGGCGCCAGAACTGCACCGCAAGCCCATTGGGCCGTTGCAGCGCCACGCAGACATTGTCGACCAGCGACATGTCCCCGAAGGTGGCAGAGATCTGGAAGGACCGCGCCACCCCAAGCCGCGCCACATGGGCCGGGTCCATGCGGGTGATGTCGGTTTCGCCGTACATGATCTTGCCGGCGCTGGGTTGCAGGAATTTGGTGAGCAGGTTGAACACCGTGCTCTTGCCCGCCCCGTTTGGTCCGATCAAAGCGTGGATCCGGCCATGGCGGATGTCGATATCGACATCTTTCACCGCCTGGAAATTCCCGAAGCTCTTGCTCAGCCCCCGCGCCGACAAGGCAGCGCGGGGGCGTGCCGGCGCGTCATGCGCCGAAACATTCGCCATCATCATGATGTGGCCTTTACCGGTCGAGGAGCGGGCAAGCGCTCTGTTCGATCGGGCGGAACGCCTCGTCCCCGGGGATGGTGCGCAGAACCTTGTAATAGTCCCACGGACCTTTG
This sequence comes from Sagittula marina, assembly GCF_014196795.1. GTDB lineage: Bacteria > Pseudomonadota > Alphaproteobacteria > Rhodobacterales > Rhodobacteraceae > Sagittula > Sagittula marina. Next base: position 30,821 of record NZ_JACIEJ010000018.1, on the reverse strand, counting down.
GATTCCTCGGGTGTCTTCACCTGCACGAGATACATGTCATGCACCACGCGGCCGTCCTTGCGCAGATAAGCGTTGTGGTTGAAGAAATCGTCGATATCCATGTCGCGCATGGTGTCCATGACCTGGGTGCCGCTCTTGGCCTGGCCGGATTTCTCGGCCGCCTTGAGATAGTTCGACACCGCCGAATACACCCCCGCATGCACCATCGTCGGCATCTTGCCGTCCATCCGTTCGGCAAAGCGCTCGGACCAGGCGCGGGTTTCTTCGTTCATGTCCCAGTAGAACGCGGTGGTCAGGGTCAGGTTCTTGGCAATGTCCAGCCCCACGCCATGCACGTCGGTCAGAAACAGCAGCATCCCGGCGATGTCCTGGCCCAACGCCGTGACGCCGAATTCCTCGGCCTGTTTCAGCGCGGTCATCGTGTCGCCCGAGGCATTCGCCAGCGCGATCACGTCGGCCCCCGATCCCTGCGCCTGCAACAGGTAGGACGAGAAATCCGAGGTTTCGCGCGGGTGTGTGACAGAGCCGACCACGGTGCCGCCCGCAGCCTCGACCGCGGCGGTGGTGTCGGCCTCAAGCGCATTGCCGAAGGTGTAATCGACGGTCAGGAAGAACCATGTCTTGTCGCCTTCCAGCGTCATGGCCCGGCCCGTGCCGTTGGCCAGCGCGTAGGTGTCCCATGTCCATTGCGCGGTCGAGGGCGAGCAGGACGCACCTGTCAGCTCGGACGACCCTCCGGTCGAAATCAGCAGCGCGGTGTCGCTCTGGCGGGTGATTTCCTGCACCGCAAGCGCCACCGACGAGGTCGGCAGGTCGACCACGGCCACCACGTTCTGCTCGTCGATCCAGCGCCGCGCGAGCGTCGATCCCACGTCCGGCTTGTTCTGGTGATCGCCGACGATCACCTCGATCTGCTCACCCAGCAGCGTGCCGCCGAAATCCTCGACCGCCATGCGCGCCGCCACTTCCGATCCCTTGCCCGAAAGGTCGTAGTTCATCCCCGACATGTCGGTCAGAACGCCGATCCGGTAAGGTTCGGCCTGTGCGCCCGCAGCCAGCGCGCCACAGACCACCGAGGCCAGAAGGGCCCTTGTTACTGTCGTCATTTGTATATTCCTCCCATTTTCACACCGCTTCGGGTGCATTGAAAACCGCACGCTCCCACGCGCGGGCGTTCATCAGGCCCCGCTGCCGCGCTCGGCAAGCAGCTTGGCCAGCAAAAACTGGTCGCCCTCGGCGCCCTCGGCCCAGTTGCGCCGGGCATGGGCATCGACGGCGGACTTGGTCATGCGCAGCGACATCGCCGGGGCGCGGGCGATCTCACCCGCCCAGCCCTGCGCCGCCTCAAGCGCGGCGCCCGCCTCGACCGTGCGGTCGGCAAGCCCGAGCGTCAGCGCCTCTTGCGCATGGATCGTCTCATCGCAGCACAGGATGCGCTTGGCGCGCCCCGCCCCGACCCGTTCGGTGAGCAGCGCCAGCCCGCCCCACCCCAGCGTCATGCCAAGGCGCACCTCGGGAAACCGAAGGTAGGCATCAGCGGCCATGACCCGGAAATCAGCGCAAAGCGCCAGGATCGCGCCGCCCCCGATGGCCGGCCCCTCGATCGCGGCAATGACGATCTGCGGCAGGCGGCGCCAGGCCGCGCTCATGCGCCCGCCTGCGTTCATCGCAAGATGCCGGGCAACGTCGCCCGCCTCGGGGCTCCACAGCCGCGCATCCTTGAGATCGACGCCAGCGGCAAAGATCCCGGGCGTGCCCGCCAGCACGATCACGGACACATCGGGGTTGCGCGACAGCTCTGTCGCCGCCGATTCCAGCGCGTCGATCATCGTGGAATCCAGCGCATTCGCCTTTCCGCCACGGTCGAATCGCACGGTCGCGATAGCCCCCTCAGTCTCGACAATCACACCTGACATTGCAGCCATTTCTCCTTGTCCCGGTCCCGCCGCCATGCGACATACTACCAAGTATGTTGCACATCGAGTCGCAACAATGCAATATGAAATCTGACAGCGCAGAAAACCGGCGCGCCCATGAACCCGACCTTTTCCAGGAGGAGGAGAAGATGCCCCAGACGCCCACGGACACGGTCCGCCCGTTTGACGCAGCGCAGGATCCCGCGCTTGATCGCACCCGCTCTGTTCTGCGCTATATTCTTGATGGATATGCACAAACTCAGGCCGACGCGCCCTTTGTGCAATTCTGGCCCGGCCCGACATGGAGCTATGGCGAGCTGCACCGCAGGGTCCGCATCCGGGCCAGCGCCCTGGCCCGCGCCGGGGTGAAACGGGGCGATCACGTGCTTTGCCTGATGGGCAACAGCCCCGATCTTCTGTGCAGCTGGTTCGCGATCAACTACCTTGGCGCGGTCTATGTGCCGATCAACACGGGCGCGCGCGGGCAGATGCTGGAACACATCCTGCTGGATGCCGACGCCCCCGTCCTGATCGCGCAGGCCGCGCTGGTGGATCGCCTCGCCGATGTCGCCCCCGGCCGCGTGACAACCGTTCTGACCGTCGAAGGCGATGCCCCTGCCATGCCCGGCTACGACATCCGCCCGCTGGTCGATCCCGACACCGAGGATGCCGCCGCGCTGGAACTGTCAGAGCCGATCGAGCCCTGGGATCTGCATGCAATCATGTACACATCGGGCACCACTGGCAACGCCAAGGGCGTGATGAGCAGCTATGCCCAGCACTACACCATGGGGCCCGATGCCTTCGATTGCGTTGCATCCGATGACCGCTGCCTGATCTGCGGCCCGGTCTTTCACTGCGGATCGACGCTTTACGTCAACGCGATGCTGGCGCGCGGCCTGTCGATCGGAATGATGCGCGAGTTCAAGACCGACACCTTCTGGCAGGCGGTGCGCGAAACCGGCTCGACCTATTGCCTGCTTCTGGGGGTGATGGCCGCCTTCCTGCTCAAGGCGCCGGCCAGCGCCGATGACCGCGATCATTCGCTGCGCCGCGCCTTCATCACGCCTTTCGGCGAGGATGGCCCGCTGTTTGCAGAGCGGTTCGGGGTCGAGGCCTGGACCATCTACAACATGACCGAGATCGCAAGCCCGATGCACGCCGGCCCCGGCATCACCCGCAAGGGCATCGCAGGCACCCCGCGCCCCTGGTGCGAGCTGAGGATCGTCGATCAGAACGACATCCCCCTTCCCGATGGCGAGGTCGGCGAGCTGATCATCCGCTCGCACCGCCCCTGGGCGCTGATGTCGGGCTATTACAACAACCCCGCCGCCACGGCCGAGGCCATGCGCAACGGCTGGTTCCACACCGGCGACAGCTTCCGCCGCGAGGCGGACGGCACCTATTACTTCGTCGACCGGCTCAAGGACGTGATCCGGCGGCGCGGCGAGAACATCTCCTCCTTCGCGCTGGAAAGCGAGGTTCTGAACCTGCCCGAGATCCGCGAATGCGCCGCCGTTGCCGTGCCCAGCGAGTTTTCAGAAGACGAGGTGCTGATCGTGGTCTCGCCCGCCGAAGGGCAGCGCATCGACCCGGCCTCGATCAGCGAACGGCTGGCCTCGGCCCTGCCGCGCTTCATGGTGCCGCGCTACCTGCGGGTGCTTGACGAGTTGCCCAAAACCGCATCGGGCAAGGTGCAAAAGCACCTGCTGCGCAAGGAGGGCGTGACCTCCGACACCTGGGATCGCGAGACGGCGAAGGCGCCCCGTTCGCGGGCCTGACACGCCGTGCATCTGCCGATCCCTTGACCCCAGACACCCGGTTTGCGCGTGGCGCCCACCGACCCTCAGCAGGAATTGAAATGTCCACACAGAACCACCTCAGCGACCCGACGCTCCTGCGCGAGGCCTGCCTGATCGACGGCACCTGGTGCCAGGCCGCCTCGGGCAAGACCATCGCCGTTCTCAACCCCGCCGATGGCGCAACCGTCGGACATGTACCGCAGATGGCGCCCGAGGAGATACCCGCCGTCATCGAGGCAGCGGCGCAGGCCCAGGCCGAGTGGGCGCAATGGGCCGCGTGCGAACGCGCGGCCGTGCTGCGCCGCTGGTTCGATCTGATCAAGGCCAATGTCGACGATCTGGCCATGATCATGACGCTTGAGCAAGGCAAGCCGCTGGCCGAAGCGCGCGGCGAGATCGCCTATGCGGCCTCTTTCGTCGAATGGTTCGCAGAGGAAGGCAAACGCATTTACGGCGAAACGATCCCGGCCCCCCGCCGCGACCAGCGCATCACCGTGATGCGCCAGCCTGTCGGGGTCACCGCAGCGATCACGCCGTGGAACTTCCCGGCGGCGATGATCACGCGAAAGGCAGCGCCCGCGCTGGCGGCGGGATGTTCGATGATCCTGCGACCCGCCGACCTGACACCCCTTAGCGCCACTGCGCTGGCAGAACTGGCGCAGCGCGCCGGGCTGCCCAAGGGGGTGCTCCAGGTCGTGACCGGCCCCGCCTCAACGCTTGGGAAGGTGCTGACTGACAGCCCGGTGGTGCGCAAACTCTCCTTCACCGGGTCGACAGAGGTGGGGCGGCTCCTGATGGCGCAATGCGCGGGCACCATCAAGAAGCTCTCTCTCGAACTGGGCGGCAACGCCCCCTTCATCGTCTTCGACGATGCCGATCTGGACAAGGCCGTCGAAGGGGCCATGACGTCGAAGTACCGCAACGCCGGGCAGACATGCGTCTGCACCAACCGTTTTCTGGTCCAGTCCGGCATCCATGACGCTTTCGTGGCCAAGCTCAGCGAGCGCGTGTCCGCGTTGAAGGTCGGCAACGGCACAGCGGAGGGCACCGAGATCGGTCCGATGATCGAAGCCAAGGCGCTCGACAAGGTCGAGGACCATATCGCGGACGCAGTCGCGCAAGGTGCGAACCTTCTTCAAGGCGGCAGACGCCTCGGCGGCCTGTTCCTGGAGCCTGCCGTGCTTACGGGCGTCACGTCAAACATGAAGGTCGCGTCGGAAGAGACCTTCGGCCCGCTCGCCCCCGTCTTCCGGTTCGAGACCGAGCAACAGGCCATCGCCATGGCCAACGACACGATCTTCGGCCTTGCTGCCTATTTCTTCACCCGCGACCACGCCCGTGTGGTGCGCGTGTCGGAGGCGCTCGAATACGGCATGGTCGGGCACAACACGGGCCTGATCTCCAACGAGGTGGCCCCCTTCGGCGGGATCAAGCAATCGGGCCTCGGGCGCGAGGGCTCTCGCCATGGCCTCGAGGAATACCTCGAACTGAAATACCTCTGCAGCACAGTCTGATCGCCCTGCCACTTTCAAACCAAGGACCCACACATGACGGATGGCATTGCCTCTTTCTCCTTCGACAGCCCCGGTTCGATCTTCGTGGATTGGGGCGGAGCACGCCGGATCGGCGAAACCCTCTCTGGCTGGTTCTCGGAGCGTACCCTGCTGATCGTGACGGATCGCTTCCTGCACGAAAGCGGTGCGCTGGATGACGCACTGGCGTCGCTGGCGGCAAACGGTTTCTCGGTCACCGTCTTCGATCAGGTCGTCGCGGACCCGCCGGAATCCGTGTTGATGGCCTGTGTCGGGCAAGGCAAGGCCGCCGGGGCCGACCTTGTGCTCGGGTTCGGCGGTGGATCGTCTATGGACATCGCCAAGCTGGCGGCGGTGTTGCTGGTCGGTGCGCAAGAGCTGTCGGATCTCTACGGTATTGGCAAGATCAGCGGCGGCCGCGTCCCGCTGGTGCAGGTGCCGACCACGGCGGGGACCGGATCGGAGATGACCAACATCACCATCCTGACAACCGGCGAGACGACCAAGATGGGCATCGTCGGTCATCAGCTTTATGCAGACCGCGTGCTTCTCGACGCCGAGCTGACCCTCGGCCTGCCTGCCCTCCAGACCGCCGCAACCGGGATCGACGCGATGGTCCACGCCATCGAGGCATTCACCAGCCGTCATCGCAAGAACCCGCTGTCAGACGTCTTCACGCGCGAAGCGCTGCGCCTGATGGCGCCCAACCTGGTCACCGCCTGCACAGAGCCGGACAACCGCGCCGCGCGCGAAGCCATGCTGCTGGGCGCGGCCCTCGCGGGGCAGGCCTTCGCCAACAGCCCGGTGGGGGCCGTCCATGCCCTCGCCTACCCGCTTGGCGGTCATTTCCACCTGCCGCACGGGTTGACCAATGCGCTGATGCTGGGGCCCGTGCTCCGCTACAACATGCACGCCGCTGCGCCGCTTTATGCCGAGCTTGCCGATGTCGTCCTTGGCGCGTCGGAGGAAGGCCTGCAGGCGCGCGCGGCCGCCTTCGTGCAGTTCATGGAGGATCTGATGGACCGCTCCGGCGCACCCCGTCGCCTGCGGGATTGCAAGGTCACCGAAGACAGCCTGCCGATGCTTGCCCGGGACGCCATGCTGCAAACCAGACTGCTGGTAAACAACCCGGTCGAGGTCACCGAAGCGGACGCCTTGGCGTTGTATCGCGAGGCGTTCTAGTCCGTCGCATCCCCTTTTTGGTGGCGTTTGGAATGGCTGTACGCCTGCGAAACGCTCGTGTTGCACAGCACCCGTCAATTCAGAGAGGGCACTGATTTCCTGATGGATGGGACCCACTGATGCCGCGCACAGTCAATGACGCGCGGCATCACACCGTCAAGAAGACGTCTCGGATATCGAGACTGGGCCGACTGCACCCGAAGGCAACGACCCGGGCTTTTGAAGGCCAAGGAATTGGTAGGATCACGCCGCCATTTCGGCGGTGTAACCGGCCCGGAGCCTGCGCCCTGCCCCGTCCGGATCATGCCCCCACGGCCAGACCGCCCTCAAAGGCAATCGCACTCTTCACACGGGATCAAATCCGTAAAGCGCGCGCGGCGTGTCTACCAGCGCGGCCTGGCGCGCGGTATCGTCCGGCAACCACGACATCGCCAAATCCAGAAGCTGCGCGTCGTCCGGGTAATCTTCGCTGCGGTGCGCCGCATTGTGCGGCCAGTTGGTGCCCCAGACAATGCGGTCGGGCGCGTGTGCCGCAATCTCTCGGGCAACGCTGGCAATGTCGGGATAATCCGGCCCGCCGTCGCGGGAGCTTTCGTAACAGCCCGCGAACTTGAACCAGCAGCGCCCGCCATCCATCAACCGCTTGATGACGTCGAGATGCGCCGGTGTCGCGCCGTCAAATATCTTGGCGTGATGATCCAGCACCCAGCGCGATTTCAACGCGGCAAGACGCGGCTCCAGCTCCGGCAGATGCGAACCGTCGAATTGCACGGCCATCATCCAACCCGCATCCGCAGCCATGGCATCGACCGCCTCAAGCGCATCAAGGCCCACCGCCCCACCCGGCAGATCCATGATGCGCGCGCCCACGATCCCCCCGTCTGACAGGCGCGCGATCTCCTTTGCCGTGGTGTCCGGCGTGATGACCGCAACGCCGCGCGCGCAGTCCCCCATCTCCCGCAGGCAAGCGAGCAACGCGGCATTGTCTGCCCCATGGGCGTTGCCTTGCGTGATCACCACCGCATCAAGGCCAAGCCAGCGCATCGTCTCGCGGTACATGTCCGGCGTCGGCAAGGGATCGGCGGGCCGCCCCGCGCCATCCGCGCGCATGGCGAACCCCGGCAGATACATGTGCATCTGCGTGTCCACAGCGCCCCTCGGCATCGGCGTCAAAGGCGCGGCACCGTTCAGCTTTCGCGTAATCATGCGGCCTCCGGGGCAAAGCGTTTCAGGGCGTCGCGGTCGATCTCGATCCCGAGGCCGGGGGCGTCGGGAATGCTCAGCACACCGCCGTCATGTTCGAAGGGCGTCTTGACCACCGCCTGACGAAACGGATTGTGGGTGCGGTCGAATTCCATGATCGGCTCGACCGGATTTTTGCGCACCGGGTTCGGAACCATCGCCGCCATGAACTGTAGCGCAGCGGCGATATGCACTGCCGTGCCCCAGACATGCGGCACAAGACGCACCCCGTGCAGCGCGCACAGATCGGCCACGCGCTTTGCCTCGGTGATCCCGCCGACCCCGCACAGGTCCGGCTGGGCAATGTCGACGCACCCCGTCGACAAGGGCTCGGCAAAGCCCCAGCGCGTGTGCCACGTCTCGCCCCCGGCCACCGGGATCGGCTGACCGGCGCGCACCTTGCGATAAGCGCCAAGCTGTTCGGGCACCACGGGTTCCTCGAACCAGTCGATGCCGAATTTTGCCGCCGCCTGCCCCAGCCTGATCGCCTCGATCACGTCATAGCCGTGGTTGGCGTCGATCATCAGTCTGGTGTCCGTGCCGATGGCATCGCGCACCGCCTCGATCACCTTCAGATCCTCGTCCACGCCGAAGCCGATCTTGATCTTCACCGCATGGAACCCCGCCTTGGCATGGCCCGCGCATTCGGCGGCGTTGTCGGCCACGCGGTCGACCCCGTCACGTTTGAAGCTGCCGGTGGCATAGGCGCGCACGCTTTCGCGCCAGCGCCCCCCCAGCAGGACAGACACCGGCTGACCATAGGCCTTGCCCTTGATGTCCCACAGCGCGATGTCGATCCCGGACAAGGCCGTGACGCTGATCCCACGCTGTCCCTGGTCCCGCATGGCGTTGTACAGCGTGGCCCAGATCTTTTCGTGCTCCAGCGCGTTCATGCCCTTCAGCCAACCGCCATAGGCATGCACGGTGGCCGCGTTCGGCCCCGCCGGGCCAAGGCATTCGCCCCAGCCCGTGGTGCCATCCTCGCAGATCACCTCGACCAGCAGATGCACACGCTTGTCAAACCGCATGGAGGCGGATTCAAACGCGGTGTCCAGCTTGTGCTCGAGCAGATGCGTGCGGATGTCTGCAATCTTCATGAATGGGCCTCGATCAGATCCTTCAGGATCTCCTCCTCTTCGCCGGTCAGATCCGACAGCGGCGAGCGTACCGGACCCGCGTCAAAGCCCACAAGGCGCACACCTGCCTTGATCGCAGACACGGCATAGCCCTTGCGGCGTGCCCGCAGGTCCATGAACGGGTAAAAGAAGCTGTTCAGGATGCTCTCGCAGGTGGCGCGGTCACCGGCGCGCAGCGCGGCGTAGAACTTGTTCGCCAACGCGGGCACGAAGTTGAACACAGCGGAGCTGTAGGTGGTGAACCCCGCGCCCAGATAGGCTTCGGCAAACAGTTCCGCCGTGGGCATCCCGCCAAGATAGGTCAGCCGGTCGCCCATCTTGGCCGTCACCTGCCGCACGAGGCCGATGTCGCCGGTGCCGTCCTTGAACCCGACAAGGTTCGGGCACGCATCACACAGCCGCGCCAAGGTGTCCGCCTGCAACACCGCGTTGTCCCGGTTGTAGACCATGACGCCCATCTCGGTGGCGTCACAGACCGCTTTGACGTGGGCATACAGCCCCTCTTGCGGCGCATCGATCAGGTAGTGCGGCAGCAGCAGAATACCGTCGCCGCCCGCCTTTTCCACGTCCCTGGCGATGGAAACCGCCATTTCCGTGCCATAGCCACAGCCCGACACGATGGCCGTGTCCCCGGCGACCTCCTTGGCAGCGGAGACGATCGCCGGGATTTCGTCGGGGCTGAGCGAAAAGAACTCGCCCGTGCCGCCAGCGGCGAACAGGACCGGCGCGTCAAAGCCGGACAGCCATTCCACATGGGCCTTGTACGGCTCGGGCGCGAAACGGTTTTCAGCGTCGAACGGCGTCACCGGGAAACTCAGCAGGCCAGAGCCGAGAGCAGTCTTGATATCTTTGGGGTCCATAGGAACGGTCCTTTGCAGGCATGGGGAGGGTGTCGGGGGGCGTCGCCCCCCTTGGCCATTGCGGCCGCACCCTCCAAGGTTTTGATAAACAGTTAAGTGGCGGTCAGCCCCAGTCGCCGGGCATCAGCGCATCCGGCATGTTCTGGTAGCAAACCGGACGCAGGAAACGGCGGATCGACAGGGTGCCGACAGAGGTCGCGCCAAAGTTGGTGCTGGCCGGATACGGGCCACCGTGAACCATGGCATCAGCCACTTCGACCCCGGTGGGGAAGCCATTGACTAACACGCGGCCTGCCTTGCGTTCCAGAACCGGCGCAAGTCGACGACCAAGCGCCGTATCGCCGTCATCCATGTGGATCGTCGCGGTCAGCTGACCTTCAAACCCGCTGGCAAGCGCAAGCATGTCATCCGGGCCGGTCACGCGCACCACGAGGCCCAGCGGGCCAAAGACCTCTTCGCCAAGCGCGTGATCCTGAAGGTAGCTGTCGGCATCGGTTTCAAACAGGTTCGGCGCGGCGTTGCGACCTTCGCTGTCGGTGGTCAGCAGCGGGCGCACGGCGTTGCGCCCGTCAAAGCGGGACTTGCCGTCCTTGTAGGCCTGCGCAATGCCGTCGGTCAGCATGGTCTGCGGTGCGGCAGAGGTCAGCGCCTCAGTGGCCGCTGCCACAAAAGCGTCCCCCTCGGGGCCGGTCCCGATCACGGCAATGCCGGGGTTGGTACAGAACTGCCCTGCCCCCATGGTGAGTGACGCGGCCCAGCCTGCGCCGATCTCCGCGCCGCGTGCCTTCGTGGCCTCCGGCAGCACGAACATCGGATTGACGCTGCCCAGCTCACCGAAAAACGGGATCGGCTCCGGCCGCTGTGCACACAGATCAAACAGCGCGCGCCCACCGCCCAGCGACCCGGTAAAGCCCACGGCCTTGATCAGCGGGTGCTGCACCAAAGCCTGACCCACATCACGCTTGCCGCCCTGGATCAACGAGAAGACGCCCTTTGGCATGCCGCAGCTCTCGATGGCGGCGGCGATGGCCTCGGCCACGATCTCGCCGGTGCCGGGGTGCGCAGAGTGGCCCTTGACCACCACCGGACAGCCGGCCGCCAACGCGGCAGCGGTGTCCCCGCCTGCCGTGGAAAACGCCAGCGGGAAGTTCGACGCGCCAAAGACGGCAACCGGGCCGATAGGCCGCTGCAGCATCTTGAGGTCGGGGCGCGGCAGCGGCTGGCGGTCGGGCAGCGCCTCATCGTGGCGACGGTCAAGGTAATCGCCCTTCAGAATATGCTCTGCAAAAAGGCGCAGCTGGCCTGTGGTGCGGCCCCGCTCGCCGTTCAGCCGCGCTTCGGGCAGGCCGGTTTCCTGCGTGCCGATCAGGGTGATCGCATCGCCGCGTGCCTCGATTTCATCCGCGATGGCGTTCAGAAAACGCGCGCGGTCTTCACGGCTGGAATAGCCGTAGGTGGTGAAGGCCTCTTCGGCGGCCTTGCAGGCGGCATCGACCAGATCGGGCGTGCCCACGCAATATGCGTGCGCCGGGCCGCTTGCCGGATCAGAGGTAAAGGTCGTCTCGGATGCGATCCACGCGCCTGCGATAAGGTGTTTGCCGTGCGGGGTGAAACTGTCAAGCATGTCAGTCCTCCTTTGAGGGGTGAATGGGTTCATCGGTGAAAACGCCGCCCTGATAGCGGGCGACGGCCTCATCCCGGCCCGGTCGGGGCACGGTGCGGGCGATCTCTTCGGCATAAGCGGCGGCGTTGTCCTTCGGGTGCCAGCCGAGGAAAGCGGCGTGGGTATTGTCCCACCAGCCGTGGTCGTTTTTGGAGGCGCCCCAGACCATCGTGCAGCCAAGGCGCGGCGCCGCGAAAACGGCATCGATCAGCGACACGAAATCGTCCTGACTGAACCATGTGGCCAGCATCCGCCAGTTCTCGGGGCGCGGCGTGCAGGAGCCGATGCGCACGAGTGCGCTCTCCTGGCCGAACTTGTCATGATACAGGCTGGCCACCGCCTCGCCAAAGATCTTGGACACCCCGTACAGGCCGTCGGGCCGATACGGCGCGGTGTGGTCGAGCCGCGTGGTTTGGTCGTGAAACCCGATCGTGTGGTTCGAGGAGGCAAAGATGATGCGCGGCATCCCGTTTGCCCGCGCCGCGTCGTACAGGTTGTAGACACCGCGCAGGTTGGCGGCCTCGATCAGATCAAAGCTGCGCTCCACACTGATGCCGCCAAGATGCACGATGCCGTCACATCCTTCGACCAGCTTCCTCACCGCCGCGCCATCGGCCAGATCGCAAGGCACGACCTCTTCGCCGTCTCGCGCCGCAGGGATTTCGGCAATGTCCGACAAGCGCAGCACCGCCGCATGGCCCCGCAGTTTTTCGCGCAGCATCGTGCCAAGCTGGCCTGCCGCGCCGGTGATCAGAATACGGTTCATCATATCGTTCACTCCATCAGGCCAGGCAGCGTCATCGACACTGCCGGCACATAGGTGACCAGCATCAGCGCGACAAAAATCGCGAGGTAAAACGGCCAGATCGTGCGCACGGCCTCATCAATGCGGACACCGCCCACGACGCAGCCGACAAACAGGCAGGCCCCCACGGGCGGCGTGCACAGCCCCAGCCCGAGGTTCATCATCAAGATCACGCCGAACTGGATCGGGTCCATGCCAAGGCCAACAACCACCGGCAGAAAGATCGGCGTGCAGATCAGGATCAGCGCCGCCATGTCCATGATCATCCCAAGCCCCAGCAACACGATGTTGAGCAGCAGCAGGATGATGATCGGATTGTCGGAAATCCCGGTCACGGCCACCGCCAGCAGATCCGGCACGCGGTACAACGTCAGCAGGTACGAAAACGCAGAGGCCGTCGCCACCAGCAGCATCACCAGCGCGGTGGTCCGCACAGAGGTCACAACCGCGACGCGGAACTTCTCCCATGTCAACTCACGGTAGACGAACACCGTCACCAGCACAGCCCAGATCGCGCCGAACGCGCCGCTTTCGGTCACCGTCATCACGCCGGACAGCACACCGCCCACGATGATCACCGCCGTCATCAACCCCGGCAACGCCACGATGGTCGAGATCGCCAGCGTCCTGAACCCGGGAAAGGTCTCCGCCGGGTAGCCGCGCTTGACCGCGATGACATAAGCCACCACGCCCAGACACAGGCACATCAGGATCCCCGGCACGATGCCCGCAATGAACAGCTTGCTGACCGATACGCCGCCCGCGGCCACGGCAAACAGGATCATGTTGTGCGACGGTGGGATCACCACCCCCGCCACCGACGACGTCACGGTGACGTTGACGGCGTAATCCGCGTCATACCCCTTTTCCTTCATCACCGGCATCAGGATCGACCCCAACGCCGAGGTGTCCGCCACCGCCGACCCGGAAATTCCGCCAAACAGCATCGACGACGCGACATTGACCACGCCAAGCCCGCCGCGCATCCAGCCCACCGCGTAGCTGGCCAGTCGCACCAGCCGCCCCGCGATACCGCCCTGCATCATCAACTCGCCGGCAAAGATGAAGAACGGGATCGCCAGCAGCGAAAACACCGAGATCCCCGACAGCACGCGCTGAAAGGCGATGAACAGCGGCAGCCCTTCGTACAAAAAGCCCCCGACCGTCGCGAGGCCAAGCGCGAAAGCCACCGGCATCCCGCTCAGAAGGCCCAGGAAAAACAGCCCGAAAAGTAATGCCAGCCCCATGGGTTCAGTCCTTGCCAGTGGCCAGCGCCACCGCTTGTTGAAGTGTGAACAGCGCCGTCAGCGCGCCGCAGATTGCCATTGGCACCGCCCGAAGCCCCTCCGGGATACCCAGCATCGGCACCCGGCGGGTCCATGTGCTTTCGGCCAGCGTCCAGCCCTGCCAGAACAGCACAACGCCAAAGACCAGCATCCCGGCCAGCGCCATCCAATGCAGCGGCATCCGCAACCAACGCGGCATCATTTCACGCACAAATTCGATGGAGAGGTGGCTTTGCGTCTGCACACCGGCAGCGCCGCCCAGAAAGGTGATCCACACCACCAACAAAAGCGCCACCTGCTCGACCCAGGTGGGCGTGTCGTTCATCACGTAGCGCCCCCAGACGAGCCAGCCAAAGATCACGACCAGCGTCACCAGCCCTGCCCCCGCCACGGCCACGCAAGCCTTGGACAGCAGGTCCAGCACACGTTCAACGTGCCCCATCTCTGCCACGGGCTTATCCCGTTCAAACATCGCCAACTCCCCCCATGAACATGTTGCGCGCGCACCTCGGATCCTCAGGAGGCGCGCGCACGGTAACAGCCGATGTTTATTCGATCGCCTGAATGTCGCGGATCAGCTGTTCCAGATCGGGGTTCGCCTCGATGAACTTGGCATAAACCGGCTCCATCGCGCTTTGAAACGCCGCAGAGTCAGTCACCTCGTTGACCGCGACACCGCTGTCGATGACCTGCTGTTTGGAGGCGTCAGACCGCTCGGCCCAGAGTTCACGCTGTTCCTGCGCGGCGGCCACGGCGGCCTCGCGGACCATCTCCTGCATCTCAGGCGATGTTTCGTCCCAGACCGATTTCGCCACGCAAATGCACTCGGGGATGATCAGGTGGTTGGTGATGGAATAATATTTGGCCACCTCGTAGTGGTTCGAGGATTCAAAGCTGGGGTAGTTGTTTTCTGCCCCGTCGATCACGCCTGTCTTCAGCGACTGGTACACTTCGCCGTAGGCCATCGGGGTCGCGTTGCCGCCAAGGCTGTCGACCATCTGCACATACAGATCGTTGCTCATGACGCGGAACTTCAGCCCGGCCATGTCTTCGGGGGTCTGGATCGGCTTCTTGGTGTTGTAGAAGCTGCGGGAGCCACTATCCATCCAGCTCAGCGCGACGATGCCTTCTTCGGACAGCGCGTCGGAAAAGCGCTGGCCGATCTCACCGTCCATGGCCGCGTGCATGTGATCCACATCGCGGAAGATAAACGGCAGCGACAGCACGTTGGTCGCGGGCACGATCTCCCCCATCGGGCCCATGTTGAAATTGCCAACAGCGATAGCGCCGGCACGAAGCTGCTCGATGGCGTCGGGCTGTGCGCCCAACACGCCACCGGGATAAACCTGCGGTTCGATCTCGCCGTCGGTCATGGCCGCGACGTCCTCGGCAAAGCTCTGCAATGCGGTGACGTTCGGGTAGCCCTCCGGGTGAATGGCCCAGGTGCGCCAAGTTTCAGCGGCAACAGGTGCAGCAAGCAGCGCAAGCGCGATGGCCGAAGTGGTCATACGAAACATTGTGGTGTCCTCCCTGACATCAGGCAGCTGTTCTCGCCACCTGCAATGTTATATGACCAACTTGTATGATGAATGTCAACGTTGTCGTGATCAGCCGATTATATCACTCAGTCTCAATGGCTTGGGGAAAGCGACCTCAGAGCCGGGTGCTTCTGCGTGGCGGATAAATTCAAGATAAGGTCATGGAGAAACATTGAGATGAGCTACCAAATACGCCCCTGCCCCGCCTCATTTGGGACCTCGCAATCCGCGGTTACCGGTCGAGTAGCGACACTATCAGCGGAGCCTCCAACCACTTGATCTTCCTCATCTGCGTTGATCGGACCAGATCAACGCTCACGCATGTGCCATGGGATCTGCGCACGTCGGTCACACGATAAAGCCACGCATTACCTTTAGCAGTTCCAGTGCTCACCCTGACAAGCAGCGCGGTGAAGGGCAGGCAAGTGCCGCGATGCCCAGACCTTCCAAAACGAGTTCACAGCTGTGAACTTTGCTGACTACACTGGTTCACAACTGTGAACCGTGGGGATTCCTCAATGCCATTATCATTGCGGCACAGGAGAATCTTCCATCGCGGGATTTCCGAGCAAGGTGGCGAAGGTAGCCGCCTGGTGATCGAATGGCGCTCAAACGTTCGAACATAGCAGCCAAAACCACAGCTGTTTGTTCCGGTCCCATTGCCGCTCGTGCTTCTTCCCAAGCAGAACTTGAAATGCCGATCATCGGGCGAAGCATCTCGGATATATTCACGAGTTCATGCCAATGACGGATTGGGTTCTGACTAAAGGACTGAATTTCAGGGCAGCATGCCAAGATCATTCGAAGCGGTAGCGCCGGTGTATGATCTTTCTCATCGATTTGGCTGCGATCCTTTTCTTCAGACCAATAAGAGTCTTTATCTGAATTCTGGTGGTGCTGCTCAGATTGAGCAGCACTGGTGCCCATTTTGGCTGAAACATCGGCGGCAGTTTCGGTATTATCCACAGGTTCCAGAATATCACGCAGCCTATCCAGCGCGCTCATCAGTTGGTCGTGAAGGCTGTTCAACGTTTGTTCATCCAGCTTCCGGCGCAGGTCACGCGCAGCAAGACGCGCAAGGTCGGAGTAGGCATCCCATATCGCCAAATCAGGCCGGTCGCACTGTCCCCAATCCGCCAACGCCGCCAAATCCCGACGCATCAGGCTGACGGTTTCCCTTAGGCGTTTGACGCGGTCCTGGCGGGCGCGGATGTCTTCTGCGGCGGCACAGTGATCAGCGTGCCGCATAACCAGCGGGCGCAGATCAAATCCAAACGCGATCCGGCCGACAGAGGTGCAGCGGGTGTAACGCTTGCCGTTTGGACTGTCTCGGCGGATCAAAAGCCCGGCGTCGATCAGTCGCGACAGATGACGGCGCATGGTGGAATTCGCCATGCCATTAAGCCGTTCACAAATCGAGGTGTTGGAAGGAAAGACCACCAAACCCGCTTTGGCGTCCAGAGAAAGGTCAGTTTCGGGATGGAAGCTCAAAAGCGCCTGAAGCACGGAGAGGTCCCGATCGCTGAGACCATATATTTCCCGCGCTAAGGTCAGTTCGCGCAGGGCTTCCCACTTGTTCACAGACACGTCCGGGGTGGGCCGTGATGGCTTGGGCGCCGTTTCGACGCGGGTGATCGGACGCCGAAACGACGTCAGTGGCTCATATCCCATATTTTTTTCACGAAGACATAAGAAAACCCTGCTCGCGAATCACATAGGACTTGCGAGTTGCGGCTCCGGGTCGTACCTTCAGGGTGCAAATCTTGGAAGGGTCTCGTGGAGCAGTGCTTTGCGGGGCCTTTTCTTTTGTCGGGCTCGTGCCTCCTTTTTGGGTTGCTCGATTAGGTTAAGGTCGGATCAACGCTGCGCTCGGTAGCGGGCGTGTAACTCTTCGAAAATCTCGTCTGCGCCGTCGCGCAACCAGTCAGCGAAGCCCCCGTCGGTCAGATCGACAGCAAGCCCTTTTGACGTGCGGCGAAGACGGCCCGCCGGGCTGCCATCCAGGGTCAGGGTCTGCGGGGGTGGCGATGCCGGGGCAGGGCGCTTGGCAGCCCGGTGGACTGCTTTCTCCACCGCCTCGAAAACGCTTACTGAAATGTCTTGTTGTGCGTCGCCTTCCGGGGCGTTGCTGCGGGCATCCATGGCCGTGACGCGGGCCTGGCGGGCCACGTGCAGCAGGTCTTCTGGGGTGCGAACATGCTCTGCAATCCCGCGCGCCAGCGCCTCCCACCTTGGACGGCCGATGCCGGGGGCCGGGCCGATGCAACCGGCGAGCTCGGTACCAACGCCGCGCAGCACCGCGTTCGCCATGGAGATCCATGATTTCGTGACGTTGAGGACTTCGGCCACCTTGTCCTGTGTGCCAAAGCCGGTGCGCGCCAACTGATGCGCAAACATGGCTTTTTCGATGTAGGATAGATCGCGCCGTTCGGAGTTTTCGGCAACTTGAGCCCGCAGGGCGTCGTCTTCATCAAGGGTGGCGACGAGGGCGCGCACTTTGGTGATCTGGTCACTTTCGGCAATCGCGGCGAGACGACGGCGGCCGTAGACCAGACCGTAGCGTTCGCTTTGCCCGGGCAGGCGACGCACCAGGATCGGGACAGCCTGTCCATTTTCCTCGATCGAGCGTCGCAAGTCGGAGAGATCGCCCAGATCCATCCGGTCATTGAGGCGCAGATCGTCGATGCTGTCAGGATCGAGTTCCCAGACATTGTGCCCATCCACCGCATTGCGTGCGGACCGCAACGCGCGGTTCGACGACATCATCGGCTGCGGTGCTGCGGCAGGCCCCATGCCGGCCCCGGCGAGGCTGTCGAGCATGGACAGGCGGCTTTTCTTTTTGTCGGTCATGTCGTCCTCTCCCTCAGCGGCCCCAGGTGGACTGGATCAAAGCGCCGATCTCGTCGTTCACGGCGTTCAGGCTTTCGATGGCGCGGTCATAGGTCGACCGTGTGAAGGCCGAGCGTTCCACCTCGTACAGGGTCTGTTTGGTCAGTCCTGCATCCGAGATGGCGGTGGATTTCAGCATCGGCGCGTTCAGGACTTTTTCGCCGTACATGGTGCGCAAAAACGCGGTGATCCGGTTTTGTGGCGCGTCGGTTGGTTCGTAGCGGGTCAGAACGTAGCGCATCCAGTCGTGGCTCATGTCCGCGCCGGACTCTGCGATCACATCCATCAGGTCCGCCGTCATGCGCAGGAATTGCGACATGGACATCACGTCGAGCATTTCCGGATGAATGGTGACCAGCACGCCCGTCGCGGCGGAGAGCGCGGACATGGTGAGAAAGCCCAGTTGCGGGGGGCAGTCGATCACCACCACATCGTAGCGATCGTCCACCTGTTGCAGCGCTTCGCGCACACGAAAGAAGAACAGCCCGGCGTTGCCCTGCGCCAGCGCGCGGGGGGTGTCGTGTTCGAACTCCATCAGTTCAAGATTGCCGGGGATCAGATCGAGGTTGAGAATATAGGTCGAGCGGATCACATCCGCGATCGGCACCGGATCGGTGTAGCGGATGGCATCGTACAGCGTGCCGCCCTCGGGCAGGTCGTATTCGGGTTGCACCCCGTGCAGCGCGGTCAGCGAGGCCTGCGGGTCGAGGTCGATGGCCAGAACGCGATGACCTTTGAGCGCGAGCCGTTGCGCGAGGTGGGCGGAGGTGGTGGTTTTGCCGGAGCCACCTTTGAAATTCATCACGCCGATGACCTGCATGTGGTCGCCCTCACGGCGACCGGGCAAGTAGTCGCCAGGCTTGCGGGCGGTCTTTTCCAGCAGATGGCGGACCGCCTGCATGTCCTCGACGGAATAGAGCCGCCGATTGCCTGCGGTGACCTCGGGGGAGGGGCCTTTGCCATCCAGATGCAGCTTGCGGAGGTAGCTGTCATTGACGCCAATGAGCTGCGCGGCCTCGCCAGAGGTGAACTTGCGCATCTGCTTTGCGGCGTCCGGGGGGAACAGGCTTTCTCGCTGGGCATGGAGTTGCCCGGCAAGGATCTCGGAATGGGCCCGGATGACCGCATTGAGGTCTTCGGTGTCGGTGGTATCCTGCATCTGCCCTCTTTCCAGCGCCGCGAATTCACGGATTGTGGCGTTTTCTCGCCCTTTTCCGTGACTATTGTCCGAGGGGTTGGATTCGTGCAAGGGGTTTTCCACAGGATTGGGTCCGCTTTTGGCACAATTCTGGAAGGTTCGTGGTGAAAACGCCGACCTCAAAGCGTTTGACGCCCGATTTGAGCGCGCGGTGGGCGAATCTGTCAGGCTTGACTTTTGGGTGGCAAAATGCCACCTTCGGCAAAAGTGTTGGAGGTCCGAATGGCGCAATCCGTGAAACTTGCCGATGAAATCATGGCGCTCGTCCGGCGCGAGGCGGATTTGCACAGCCGGTCCGTGGCCGGGCAGATCACCCATTGGCTCAAGATCGGTCGCGCCATCGAACATTCCGGCAGCTACGATTACGCCCGCATCACGGCGGCGTTGCAAGGACAGCTGGACACGAAGAACCTGCACGACGGCGAAGAGGCGGCGTGGCTCGACGCTTTTACCGAAAAGATGGGCGAAGCGTCGCAGGCTGAAGAGGCTTTCTATGCCAAACGGCAGGCGATCGGATTGGGTGTGGGCCTGGATGCTGGCGGCAACCTTGTCTATGCAAAGGACGCTGCCGCCCGATGAGGCCAAGTCTCGTCCTGCTCGCAGGCCCGAATGGTTCAGGAAAATCAACGCTGTATGAGACCCGTGTCGCGCCAAGTTTCGCCGGACCGTTCATCAATGCCGATCTGATCCAACGCGATGAACTGAAGATCTCGACCATGGAGGCCGCTTACGAGGCGGCGCGGATTGCGGAGGCGCGACGGGCGGAGCTGCTGGAGGCTCGCCAGAGCTTTGCCACGGAAACGGTTTTCTCGCATCCCTCCAAGTTGGAGATCATCGAGACAGCCCAGGCGCGCGGCTACATCGTCATCGTCATGCATGTGGGGGTCGAAAGCCCGGAGCTGTCCGTTGGCCGCGTCCGGCTGCGCACCGAAGAAGGCGGACATGACGTGCCGGAGGACAAGATCCGGGCGCGTTTCCTCCGCAGCCAGCCGTTGATACGCGACGCGATTATGCGCGCGGATCGCGGGATGGTTTTCGACAATTCTGTTCTGAACGTGCCACCTCGACAGATGGTCGTCTTTTCTGGCGGGCGGTTGAGCCAGGCGGCGCCACGGCTTCCACGCTGGGTCCGCGATGTGTATGCCGCCGATCTGGTGATCTGAGGGCAGGGCGGAGCCTGCCCCCTGAAAGGCATTTACCGGGCGAGCCAGCCGCCGTCGACGTTCAGCACTGTGCCGGTGATGTACTCCGCCGCAGGTGAGGCGAGGAAGGCCGCCGTGCCACCGATGTCCGAGGCTTTGCCCCAGCGCGCGGCGGGGATGCGATCAAGGATGGCCTTGGACCGCTCCGGATCGTTTCGCAGCGCCTCTGTGTTGTTCGTCTCGATATAGCCCGGCGCGATGGCGTTGACGGTGATCCCGTGAGGGGCCCACTCGTTGGCAAGGATCTTGGTCAATCCGGCCACGCCGTGCTTGGCCGCCGTATAGGCGGGCACGCGGATGCCGCCCTGAAACGACAGCAGCGAGGCGATATTGACCACGCTGGCGGGCGTTTTCGCGGCCATTGCCGCCTTGCCAAACGCCTGCGTGGTGAAGAACAGCGCCTTCAGGTTCACATCCATGACCGCATCCCAATCCGCCTCGGAGTAGTCGACGGAGTCTTCGCGCCGGATGATGCCGGCGTTGTTGACCAATATGGTAAACCCTTGATCTACAAAGGTGTTCTGTGCGGCCATCGGATCGGCAAAATCCAGGATCAGCTCCGACGCCGTACCATCCGCCGCCGCAATCTGGGCCACGGTGTCAGCGCAGCTGCGCCGTCCGGCACAGACCACCTCAGCACCTTGACCGGCCAGGGACATCGCAATGGCCTGCCCGATGCCGGTGTTTGCGCCGGTCACAAGCGCACGGCGCCCGTCGAGAGAAAACGGGCCAGCCATCAGCGCATGTCCTTGGGCTGGATGAAGTCCATGTCGGTGTAATCGACGTTGTCGCCTGCCATGGCCCAGATGAAGGTGTATTTGCCGATGCCCGCGCCGGAGTGGATCGACCACGTGGGCGACAGCACCGCCTGTTCGTTGGCGACGAACAGGTGCCGGGTCTCCTGCGGCTGGCCCATCAGGTGCAGAACGCGGGAGTCCTCATCCATGCCCCAGTAGAGGTAAGCTTCCATCCGGCGGTCGTGAATATGGCTGGGGATCGTGTTCCAGACCGAGCCTTCTTCGAGTGAGGTGTAGCCCAGGATCAGCTGGCAGCTTTCCATGACCTGCGGATGGATGAACTGCTTGATCGTGCGTTTGTTCGAGGTCTCAGCCGCGCCAAGCGTGACTTCGACACAATCGGCAACCGTGACGAGGCGCGAGGGCAGGGCGCGGTGCGCCGGGGCGGATGTGATGTAAAAGCGGCCCTGGCCGGAAAACGTCACAGCGCCGGTGCCCATGCCGAGGTAGAGCACGTCGCCACGATTCATGGCATAGGTTTCGCCGCCAGCCTCGACCGTGCCGGCCTCGCCAATGTTGACGATGCCCATCTCGCGGCGGTCGAGGAACGAGGGTGTTTTCGTCTCTGCGACCTCGTCGAGGGTCAGCGTGCCACCTGCGGGCACCGCGCCGCCCAGCGTGAAGCGGTCGTAGTGGCTGTAGACAAGCCGAATTTGCTTGTCAGCGAACAGGCCCTCGCCAAGAAAGTTCTCGCGCAGGGCGGCGGTGTCCATGCCCTTGGCGTGGTCCGGGTGAATGGCGTGCCGGGTTTCAACGGTAAGCATTGGGGAGTGTCCTTTCTAATGGCCACATGAAAAAGGCCGGTCTAAGCAGACTGTCGGCCGCTTGCTTGTATGATGACATTGCCTTTTTGGCGTAATCTGTACTATAGGTCAACCGGGCGCAATCGAGTGGGGCCAGAGGAATGGCGGTCAAGGTGGCTTTCGCCGGTGAGGCGATGATTGAAATGGCGCGGCAGGGCGACGGCGCGCGTCTTGGCGTTGCGGGTGACGTGTACAACAGTGCGGTTTACCTGCGGCGGTTGATGCCTGAGGCCGATGTGCGCCTTGTCACCGCGTTGGGTGATGATCCTTATTCCAATCGGATCGCAAAGGCGGTGGTGCATGCAGGTCTGTCGGATGCCGGACTGCGGCGTGTCACGGGCGCGACCTGCGGGCTTTATGCCATCGACACCGACGATGCAGGTGAGCGCCGCTTCACCTATTGGCGCAGCGTCTCTGCGGCGCGGGGGCTGTTTTCGCAGGAAAGTGATTTCGATGCGGTGGCGCACTGCGACGTGGTTGTCCTGTCCGGTATCACCTTGGCAATCATGCAGAACTCCGCGCGAGAGGCTTTGGTGAGTTGGTTGACCGCTGAGCGGGGCAGGGGGGGCAGGGTCGCCTTCGATTCCAACTATCGCCCAGCGTTGTGGAGCAGCCGCGACGAGGCAGCGACATGGTGCGAGAGGCTCTGGCGCATCTGTGATTTTGCCTTCCCCTCGGTCGATGATGAGCAAGCCTTGTTCGGGGATGCCAGCCGCGACGCTGTTCTGAAGCGGTTTATCGACTACGGAGTCGGCGGTGGCGCGCTGAAAGCCGGGGCGGAAGGCGCGTTCCTGCTGGGCGACGCCAGCGGCCAGGTTCCGACGCCGCCGGTCGCGCGCGTGGTGGACACGACGGCGGCCGGGGACAGCTTTAACGCGGGCTTTCTGGCCGCGGCCCTGCGCGGTGCGGCGCCAGAAGACTGCGCCCGCGCAGGTCATGCTTTGGCGGGTAAGGTCATCCAGCATCGCGGTGCGATTCTGCCCTAAGGTGTCGAGATCTATTAGAACTTGCCCAGGCATAAGACAGGTTCCGATAAATGTGCGCTTTCGAGGTTACAGAAAGTCATCCCGGCGGGGGGTGAAGCAATCCACCAGCTGGCCGGGTGCCAGGCAAACGCATCCGTGTTCCGCCCCTGACGGGATCACAAAGCTGTCGCCGGGGCCGACCTCAAAGTCTTCTCCGGAGAGGGTGAACCGGAAACGCCCGCTTTCAACGTAAGTAGACTGCACGTGAGGGTGACTGTGGAGCGCGCCTTGCGCGCCTTCGTCAAAGCGAAACGAGACGACCATGAGGTCGGGCGCATCCGCCAGAACCTGCCGGGTGACGCCGGTGTCCGGGGAAACCACGGGGAATTTGCGCAGCCTATCCTGCATGACATGTCCTTTCGCAAAGCGCGGCCACAAGGGCCATCATATAATTTTGCAAAAAATGTATGACAGGATGCGGAGCGTCAAGCGCTTCGGGTATTTCCGGCACGCAAAAGCGCCCGGTAACGGGTCTGGCTGCTTTTGAGGTGGCTGCGCATTGCGGTGCGTGCGGCATCTTCATCACCATTCAGGATGGCATTTACGATTTCCTCGTGCTCCGCCTGAATGACGTCCAGATACTCTGGCGCAACGGGTTCGGCATCGGTTTCGGCCAGGGCCTTGCGCGGGATCAGATTGGTCCCGATCATGGACAGAAATTCGCTGAACCGCGGGTTGTTCGTGGCGCGGGCAATTGTCAGATGCAGAGCAAAATCGGCTTCCATCGTTGGCGTACCGGCCGTCGCTGCGCGTTGCACGTCGTGCATACAGCGAATGATTTCCTCCTCTTGCGCAGGAGAGCGGCGCGTCGCGGCCAGTCCCGCTGCCTCGACCTCTACCGCGGTGCGCAATTCCAGAAGCTCGATCACGGAGGAGATTCGGTCGAGGTCGATGTTTTGAAAAGGTGGCTTCACCTGCGCGGTCGGCTCCAGCACAAAGACCCCGGCGCCCTGGCGCGGTTCCACCAGCCCGTCAGCGCGGAGCGAGGCGACGGCCTCGCGGATCACCGTCCGGCTGACCTCGAATTCCTGCGTCATCTGAGCTTCGCTCGGCAGCCGCTGTCCGGTGGGATAGCGGCCGGACTCGATCTGTGTGCGCAGCTTTTCCCGAACAATTTCGACCAAGGTCCGGCGTGTGGTGGGTTTCTCGGACGGACTGGGCTGGGCGTGTGATACCATTGGCGTTGTCCCCACTTCTCATACAGGATCATATCATTGGTTATGACATCTTGTCGGGGGCCTGTCCACGCGCTGAACGATATAATGCAAGGTGAAACCGTTCTCCGAAGGCGGTTGACGGTTGACAGACGCCAAGTGACGGCCTTAAAGCTGTATAACAAGTAACGGACATATGTATGACCGAAGAAACGGCCGCCTTTGGCCGTGAGGGAGGGGAATATGCGGCTGTCTCGACGCCGTCTGAATGGTTTAACGGAGCACGGGTTTTCGATCCTGATCACTTTGTTCGGTTTGTTGATACTGACCTTCGTGATCGGGCGTATCATGCCAACCGATCCGGTGCGGGCCATGGTGGGCGAAGACGCAAGCCGCGAGGTCTATGAGCACGTCTACCAGCAACTCGGGCTGGACAAGCCGATGTGGCAGCAGTTCCTGCTGTACTTGCGCGACGTGGTCACGCTGGACTTCGGCACGTCGATCCGCACGGGCCAGCCTGTGTTGCAGGATATCGCCCGCGCACTGCCCGCCACGATCGAGCTGGCGACCTTTGCCATCATCATCGGTGCCGGTTTGGGCACACCCATGGGCGTCATCGCCGCCGTGAACAAGGACAAATGGCAAGACCAGGTGATCCGGGTGCTGAGCCTGATGGGGCATTCCATGCCAATCTTCTGGACCGGCATGATCGCGCTTTTGATCTTTTACGCCAACCTCGGCTGGGTCGGCGGATCGGGCCGGATGAGCCAGTTCTATATCGGGCTGGTGCCGGAACGGACCAATTTTCTGCTGATCGACAGCATCCTGGCGGGCCAATGGGATGTGTTCTGGTCCGCACTGAACCACCTGATCCTGCCGGCGGCGTTGCTGGGGTATTCGTCCTCGGCCTACATCACGCGCATGACGCGCAGCTTCATGCTGGACCAGATCAACCAGGAATATGTGACCACCGCGCGGGTCAAGGGGCTGAGCCGCCGCCAGACCATCTGGCGCCATGCCTTTGGCAACATCCGGGTGCAACTGGTGACCATCGTGGCGCTGGCCTACGGGTCGCTGCTGGAGGGGGCGGTGCTGATCGAGACGGTCTTTGCCTTCCCCGGTTTCGGCCAATACCTGACGTCGAACCTGTTGATCGGTGACATGAACGCCGTGATGACCTGCGTCTTGATCGTCGGCGTCATCTTCATCGGGCTGAACATCCTGTCCGACATTCTGTACCGCGTATTCGATCCGAGGACGAGATGAGCATGACACAAGAGACATCCGCCGCCTTGCCGCGCCGGACAATGCCGCAAGGTCTGATCGCGGCGCGCAATATCGTGGTGTTCCTGACGCGGTCACCGACATCGCTGTTCGGGTTGGTCGTGTTGGGCTTGCTGCTGATCCTTGCGCTGTTCGCACCGCTGATCGCCACCCACGACCCCTATATGCAGGACCTGCAAAACACCCTGCACCCGCCATCAAGCGACTACCTGTTCGGCACGGATGAGCTGGGGCGCGATATCTTTTCCCGGCTGGTGCACGGGTCGCGCATCACGCTGACCATCATCTTCCTGGTGACAATCGTGGTGGGGCCGTTGGGGCTGATCTTTGGCACGGTTGCCGGATATTTCGGTGGCAAGGTGGACACGGTCCTGATGCGGATCACCGACATCTTCCTGTCCTTCCCTTCGCTGATCTTGTCGCTGGCCTTTGTGGCCGCGCTTGGGCCGAGCCTGAACAATGCCATCATCGCCATTGCGCTGACCGCCTGGCCGCCCATCGCGCGCCTGGCACGGGCGGAGACCATGACCTTCCGGCAGGCGGATTATATCTCGGCGGCGCGTCTGCAAGGCGCATCCCCGGCGCGGATCATCTGGCGGTCGATCGTGCCCATGTGCCTGCCCTCGGTGCTGATCCGGCTGACGCTGAACATGGCGACGGTGATCCTGACGGCGGCTGGCCTGGGCTTTCTGGGCCTGGGCGCGCAGCCGCCGCTGCCGGAATGGGGCGCGATGATTGCGACGGGCCGGCGCTACATGATCGACAGCTGGTGGCTGGTGACCTTTCCCGGTCTTGCCATCCTGAGCGTCAGCCTGGCCTTTAACCTGCTGGGCGACGGTCTGCGCGATGCGCTTGATCCCAAACAGATGAACCGGAGGTAAGCCATGGACCCGATTTTGGATATCCGGAACCTGTCGATCCGCTATCAGGGATCTGCGGAGCCAGCGGTGCGCAATGTCAGCTTTACGCTGGGGCGCGAACGGCTCGGCATCGTTGGCGAAAGCGGCTCGGGGAAGTCCACCGTCGGCCGCGCGATCATGCGCCTGCTGGACACCGCGGAGCTGACGGCGGACAAGATGACCTTTGAGGAGGTCGACCTGCTGAACGCCTCGGAACGGCAGATGCTGAAGGTGCGCGGGCAACGCATGTCGATGATCCTGCAGGACCCGAAATTCTCGCTCAATCCGATTCAGCGCTGTGGCCACCAGATCGCAGAGGCGTATCGCACCCATGTGCGATGTACCAAGGCGGAAGCGCGGCAACGCGCGGTCGAGATGCTGGAGCAGGTCCACATCCGCGACCCCGAGCGGGTCTACGACATGTATCCCCACGAGGTGTCCGGCGGCATGGGGCAGCGTGTGATGATTGCCATGATGCTGCTGACCTCGCCCGATCTGGTGATTGCGGATGAGCCGACCTCGGCGCTGGATGTGACCATCCGGTTGCAGGTGCTGCGCATCCTTGACGGGTTGGTGCGCGACAAGGGCATCGGTCTGGTGATGATCAGCCACGACCTGAACCTTGTGCGGGCGTTCTGTGACCGGGTGTTGATCATGTACGCCGGTCGGCTGGTGGAAACGCTGGACGCGAAACATCTGGACCGCGCGCAGCACCCCTACACCCAAGGGCTGCTGGCGGCACAGCCGCGCATCGGCGGGCCGCGCGGTCCGCTGTCCGTGCTGGACCGTCAGGACAGCTGGCTCAACGCGCAAGGAGAGGTGGCATGAAGCCGATCACCATCAACGACCTGTGTATCACCTTTGGCGCGGTTCAGGTGCTGCACAACATCAGCCTCGATGTGAAAGCGGGGGAGTGCTTTGGCCTTGTGGGGGAAAGCGGATCGGGAAAGTCGACGATCTTGCGCTGTATCTCGCGGCTCAACGACAGTTGGACAGGCGACGTGCGCATCGGCGACAGCGCGGTGCGCGATATGGAGGTCTCTGACCGGTGCCGCATGATGCAGATGGTGTTCCAGGACCCCTACGGCTCCCTGCACCCGCGCCATTCCATTCGCACAACGCTCGAAGAAGGGTTGCGCATCAACAAGCTGGACGACCGCGAAGGCCGGATGATCCGTGCCATGCGGGACGTGGGGCTGCCGGTGGAGTTTCTCGACCGCTATCCGCACCAGCTGTCGGGGGGGCAGCGCCAGCGCGTGGCCATCGCCCGCGCCCTGATCCTGGAGCCGGATGTGTTGCTGCTGGATGAGCCGACCTCTGCATTGGATGTATCGGTGCAGGCCGAGGTGCTGAACCTTTTGGTGCGGCTGCAAAAGGAAAAGGGGTTCACCTACCTGATGGTGAGCCATGACCTCGCCGTGGTGGATCATATGTGCGACCGCTTTGCGATCATGCAGCATGGCCGTGTGGTCGAGGTTCTGCCGCGCGAAGCCATCACCCAAGGCGGCGCGACACAGACCTACGCGCAGGACCTGATCGGAGCGAGCCTTGAGTATGAACACGCCATCTGAGCTGCCCGCCTTTCTGGAGGCGCGGCGACTGGAGTTGCCCATGGATCTGGCCTTCGCTTTCGAGCGGGGGCCTTTTGATGTGGGGGCAAGACGTCTGGCGCGGGTCTGGCAGGCGAGCCTTCCTCCGTGGCGTGAGGCTGCGACAGGCACAGTGCAGGGTGAGGTTGTCACTTTGCGCTTTGCCACCGGGGCGGAAAGCACGGGTCGGTTCGTTCGACCAGCAGGGCAGGGGCCGCATCCGGCGGTTCTGTTGTTGCACGACCATGGCGGCGCATTCGACCACGGCTGGCAAAAGCTGTTCGATGATCCGGGAACGCAGGGCAGCCGGGGCACGCATTATGATGGGCAAGCGCCCGCGCAGGCCTTTGTCGACGCTGGTTTTGCAGTGCTGTGCCTCGACGCGCTTGGCTGGGGCGCGCGGCAGACCGGGGGCTATGCGGGGCAACAGGCGCTGGCGGCGAATGCGCAGGCGTTGGGCTGGTCACTTGCGGGGCTGGTGGCGGCAGAGGACGCGCAGGCCGCCGCGTGGCTTGCGGCACAACCGGGCATCGACGCAGGCCGCATGGGCGCCTTCGGGTTTTCCTTCGGTGGATTGCGGGCGTGGCAGGTGGCGGCGCTGAGCGCACACATTGCGGCCCACGCCAGCCTGTCGTGGATGGCCTGCTGCGTCGATCTGATGCGGCCGGGCGCACCGTTGTTGGCGGGCCAGTCGGCGTTCTACATGCTGCATCCAAAAATTGCCGGGCGGGCGGACTTTCCCGATCTGGCAGGGCTTGCGGCGCGCAAACCTCAGTTCTACCGCTCTGGCCGGGGGGATCGCCACATGCCAGAGGACAGCGTGATCCGCGCCTGGGGCAGGATCGCCCGGATCTGTCGCGCGGCCGGAGGGCCGCGCCCGGACACCGCGTTGCATGATGCGGGCCACACCTGCCCCCGCGAGACGCTGGCCGAGGCCGTGGCCTTTCTGAAAACCCGTCTTTGAGCAGCAACGCAAAAGGGGCGCGGAAGATGCCCGCGCCCCGTCTGGTGTCTCGAACCGAGGGAAGACTTAGCGGTTCTTGACCACATCCTCGAACCGGGCGACCCAAGGATCGACGATGATGCCATCGACGTCGTCCTGATAGGCAGCTGTCACCACGCGTTCGGAAAACGGTTGGATCGACGGCACCGCGGCTTCCATCTCTTCCTGGATGTCCTGATACAGTTTGGCCTGTTTCTCGGCGTCAGGTTCGACCAGTGCCGCCTCGATCATCTCGTTGAGACCTTCATCCATGAAGGAGGTGCGCCACCCCTGATAGTTGGTCAGGCCGGCCTCTTGCGAGTTGTCCGGGTTGTAGATCAACGCACGCAGGTTGCTGTCGGGGTGCGGCAACTGCCCGCCGCCGCCACGGCCCACCAGCAGCTCGAAGTTCCGCTCGCGCATGGCGCCATAGATCTGGCCGCCGCCGCCGGTGATGATCTCGGCGTTGATGCCCGCCTGCGCCAGCGTCCCTTGTATCGCGGTGGCGCTGTCGAGGAACTCCTGGGTGGAGATCACGTGGATCGTGGTGTCGAAACCATCGGGGTAACCGGCCTCTGCCAGCAGGGCCTTGGCCTTGTCCACGTCCAGCGTGTACTCCAGATCGGGCAGCGCGCCAAAGGCACCGGAGTTGATGGGGCGCTGACGTTCGACGCCGAAATACGGCATGATCGCGGTGTTGATCCCGTCGTAGTCAATCAGGTAGCGCAGCGCTTCGCGGACCTTGGGATTGGCAAAGCGTTCGTCTTCCATCGACACGGCGAGGTAATAGAACCCGGCCGAAGGGACAGTTTCAACGGTGATGTCTTCGTTGGTTTCCAGCGCTGTCAGGTCAGCTGCGGCGAGGGAGTAGCCGATGTCCAGATCGCCCTGTTCCAGCGCCAGCCGCTGGGTCTGGCTTTCGGGCAAGTGACGCATCAACACGCGGCTCATGGCGGGCGCGCCGCCCCAGTACTCGGCGTTCTGGTTCAGGATGACGAATTCATTCGCGCGCCACTGCCCGATGGTGAAGGCCCCCGACCCGGCGGAATTATTGGTCAGCCACGCGGTGCCGTTGTCGCCGTCGTCGTGTTCTGCGACCAGCTTGCTGTCGAGGATCGAGCCGGGCCCGTTGATGGTCAGGACCATCATGATCAGACGCGGGTCGTCCGGCTGCGGCAGGTGCAGCCGGAAGGTCTTGTCATCGACCACTTCGAACATTTCGCCGATGTTTTCCGGGGAATACCCCCGGCTGACCAACCATGTGGACTGCGCCAGGGTCAGCTCGATCGGGCGGGAGAGGCTGAAGCGCACGTCTTCGGCGGTGACGGGGTTGCCCGAGGCGAAGGTTGCGTCCTGATCAAGATAGAAGGTCACGGAGCGGTTGTCCGGCGCAATTTCCCAGCGTTCCGCCAGCGAGGGGGTCAGCTTCTTGGTGTCGGGGTCGAGCCGCACGATCGTGTCGTAGACGTTGTTCAGGATTTGAACAGCATCCGACCCGGTGATGGCCGCGGGGTCCATCGTCAGCACGTTGTTCATGTTGAACCCGACGATCAATTGATCGGCCGGCGTTTCCGCCTGGGCCTGCTGGGTCAGCGAGGTGGTCGCGACCAGCGTGCCAAGCACGGTGGAAAGCAGTAGATGTTTCATGGTGTCCTCCCTTTAAGTTTCTTTATCCGTCTTGCCGGTGGCCCGCCCGTCCTCCTGACGGACCACCGGGTTATTCAGCGAGCAGGGTGCGGCAGACCGGGGCCAGAGCGCGTCCCAAAGCCTGCGTGTTGGCGGCATCCAGATGAGTGCCGTCGACGTCCGAGGCGCGACAGGCCGTCGCCGCATCGAAAAACGCCGTGTCAAAGCGCCGCGACAGCCCTTCGTAAAGCGAGGCGAACTTCCGGCTTTCGGCGATACGGGTGTCGGAGTGGCGGCCATCGGCAATCACATGCGGCGGCGGGGCCACGACCAGAATCCTGGGGATCTCACAGCGTGGTTTATCGAAAGGAAAGGTCTGAACGATGCGGATCAGCCGCTGCATCCCTTTCT
>NZ_JACIEJ010000017.1 GCF_014196795.1 Sagittula marina | reverse complement strand
TTCCGGCCGATGGTGGTCTTGTGCTTGAACACGCCGTCATAGTTGCAGGTGATGGTGCCTGCGCCGATGTTGGTCTTTTCGCCGATTTCGGCGTCTCCGATGTAGGTCAGGTGGTTGGCCTTGACGCCGGCGTGCAGCTGCGCGTTCTTGACCTCGACGAAGTTGCCGACGTGCACGTCCTCGGCCAGCTCCGCGCCGGGGCGCAGCCGGGCATAAGGCCCCACGACGGCGCCGCGCGAGACATGGCAGCCTTCGAGATGGCTGAACGCGCGGATGCGGGCGCCGGATTCCACCGTGACCTCCGGCCCGAAGACCACGTTCTGTTCAACCTCGCAGTCGCGGCCGATCAGCGTGTCCCAGCCGAAAAAGACGGTCTCCGGCGCGGCGAGCGTGATCCCGAGGTCAAGCGCCTCGGCCCGCATCCGGGTCTGGAACGCGGCCTCGGCCACCGCCAGATCTGCGCGGGAGTTGACGCCCATGGTCTCTGCCTCGGGGCAGCGCACGACCGTCGCGGACAGGCCGCGCGCGCGGGCGATTTCCACGATGTCGGTGAGGTAATATTCGCCGGAGGCATTGTCGTTGCCGACCTCGGCGATGAGCTGTTGCAGCGTGGTCTTGTCCGCCGCCACGACGCCGGAGTTGCACAGGGTGAGGGCGCGCTCGGCCGCGCTGGCGTCCTTGTATTCGACGATCTTGAGAAGCTGGTCGCCCTCGGTCACCAGGCGCCCGTAGCGGCCGGGGTCTGCGGCCTCGAAGCCCAGGACAACCACGTCATGGGCCCGGCGCGCCTGCATCATGGCCTCCAGCGTGGCCTCCGAGATGAAGGGCGTGTCGCCGTAGAGCACGATGGCATCGCCGTCAAAGCCTTCGAGCGCGGGGAACGCCTGCGCCACCGCGTGGGCGGTGCCGAGCTGTTCGTCCTGGCGCACCACCTGGGCCATCGGATCGTAGGCGCGGGCGCTGGCCTCCACCGCGTCGGCGCCGTGACCGGCGACAACCACGCAGGCCTCCGGCTCCAGCGGGCGCCCGGCGCGCATGGCGTGCCAGAGCATCGGGGCATGGGCGATCTTGTGCAAAACCTTGGGGAGATCAGAGTTCATCCGGGTGCCTTTGCCGGCACCGAGGACAATCAGGGCAATAGGCATGAAATCAATCCGGTTTGTTCTTTAACTGGGGCCGTTCTATAGGTTTCACTGCGCATGGCAAGGCGGCCGCTCTCACGCTTGATTGCGACGTGTGACACATGTTTAACCAACGCTTTGAGGAGCACCGCATGACGCCTTGTGTAATTTTCGATCTCGATGGAACCCTGGCCGACACCAGCACCGATCTGGTGGCCGCTGCGAACGTGTGTTTCGATGCGATGGAACTGTCAGAGGCGGAACGGCGCTTGGCGCGGCTTGATCCGGTGTCGGATGCCGGCGTCGCGGTGCGCGGCGGGCGGCGGATGCTGAGCACGGGGCTGGAACGCGCCGGGCGCCTGTCCGACGAACTGATCGACGCGTGGTATCAGCCGCTGCTCGATGCCTACGCCGGGGCGCTGGACGTGCACACCGTCATGTACCCCGGAGCGGTGGAGGCGGTCGAGCGGCTGCGGCGCGATGGCTATGCGGTGGGCATTTGTACCAACAAACCCGCGGCCATGGCGGAGCAGCTGATGCGGTCGCTTGGCGTGCGGGATCTGTTCGGCTCGCTGATCGGGGCCGATACACTGCCCACGCGCAAGCCGGATGTGGCACCGTTCTGGGCGGCGGTAGACGGTTGCGGCGGATCGCGGGGGGCGTCTTTGCTGGTCGGCGACAGCGACACCGATCACAAGACCGCGCGCAACGCAGGCGTGCCGAGCCTTCTGGTGACGTTCTCGCCCGAAGGCGACGGTGTGAAGGCCCTGGAACCCGACGCGACCATCGACCACTTCGATGAATTGGCCGAGGCGGTGCGGCGGCTGATCGGCTGAGCCCGTGGAATTTTGCGTCTGCCAAAACGGTGAATTATGTCGCGCGCGAAGGTGATTGACCTGCGCATGTGATCCGCGCGAGATACCGTCATGACAGACACTCTTGAGACTTTTACCGGCGCCTTCACCCAGCAGGAGCCCATTCCCGAGGAGGGAATCGCCGCCGCGCTTGCGGTGCTGCGCCATGGGCGGCTGCATCGCTATAACACTGTGGGCGACGAAATTTCCGAGGCCGCGGCGCTGGAAGAAGAATTCGCCGAGATTGTGGGCGCGCGGTTTTGCGTGGCGGTGGCCTCTGGCGGATATGCGCTGGCATGTGCGTTGCGCGCGGTGGGGGTGCAGGCGGGCGACAAGGTGCTGACCAATGCCTTTACCCTCGCGCCGGTGCCCGGGGCGATCGCGAGCCTTGGGGCGACACCGGTTTTTGTCGGCGTGACCGAAGACCTGGTGATCGACCTGGATGATCTGGCGCGGCAGGTCAGCGCCCCGGACGTGCGCGTGCTGATGCTCAGCCATATGCGCGGGCATCTGTGTGACATGGGGCAGCTTACGGCGATCTGTGATGCAGCCGATGTGACGGTGATCGAAGACTGCGCGCATACCATGGGCGCGGTTTGGGAGGGGGTGCCCTCCGGTCGGCACGGGCGGATCGGATGCTATTCGATGCAGACCTACAAACATGTGAATTCCGGCGAAGGCGGCCTGCTGGTGACCGACGATGAGGAGGTCGCGGCGCGCGCCATTCTGCTGTCGGGATCCTACATGCTGTATGAACGCCACCGCGCGGCGCCTGCGCCTGAGGTGTTCGAGCGGGTGAAATATGACACGCCGAATGTCTCGGGGCGCATGGATAACCTGCGCGCGGCGATCCTGCGCCCGCAGTTGCGCGGGTTGGAGACACAGGTGGCGCGTTGGAATGCGCGCTATGGGGTGGTGGAGGCCGGACTGCGCGACACGCCCGGCCTGCGGTTGATCCCGCGCGATCCTCGTGGGCGGTCTGTCGGGTCATCGATCCAATTTTTGCTACTGGATTGGCCGGCAGAGAAGGTCACCGAGGTGCTGTCGCGCTGTGCGGCGCGTGGTGTGGAGTTGAAGTGGTTCGGCGGGGCGGAGCCGGTGGGCTTTACCTCGCGCTACGACTCCTGGCGCTATGCGGCCAGCCAGCCGATGCCCGCCACGGACCGTGTGTTGCGGGGGCTTCTGGACATGCGACTGCCCCTGACCTTTTCCGAATCAGACTGTGCCCAGATCGCGCGAATCATCCGGTCCGTGGTCTCGACCGTCTATGAAATGGACTGAGCCGGGGAGGCGTTTATCTCTGCCAGCTTCTTGTCGATAGCTTCCAGGGCCTCGATCGTGAGAGGCTTTGCCAGGTAGTCTTGGACCATGGGGAAGGCGGCGGCGCGTTCCTGATCCTGGCGTCGGGTGGAGGACGAGAGCATCAACACCGCGTAGCGCACAAAGCTGTTGCCATGCGCAGCCTGCGCCTTTTCCAGAAAATCGAACCCACTCATGCCCGGCATGTTGATGTCCAAAAGCATGGCGTCGATTTTCGGGCAGTCGGGCGCTGCGAGAAAATTCAGCGCCTCCTGCCCGGACATGGGTTGGTGCAGGGTTTCTACAATCCCGGATTTGCTGATGAGACGGCGGTACATTTTCTGGTCGATGGGTTCGTCGTCGATGGTCATCAAGTGCTTGATCATATCAGCTGGCCTTTAAAGTGACTGTGAAAGTAGAGCCCGCGCCTTCGGTGCTGTCGACAGTGATGCCGCCGCCATGCGCCCGCGCGATGCGCAGGCAGATCGGCAAGCCAAGTCCGGAGCCATCAAATTGCTCGCGCAGATGCAGCCGCGCAAACGGACGAAAGATCGCGTCATGCTGATTTTCCGCGATACCGATGCCAGTGTCGGCGATGTAAAAGGCTACGTGACCGGGTTTCGCGTCACTGGCGCCAATGGCGATCTTCAGCGGTGCGTCGGTGCGGGCGAATTTCAGCGCGTTGTGCAGCAAGTTTTGCAAAAGGTTGCGCATCTGGTGCGGGCTGGCTTGCAGGCTTGGCAACGGCGCGCGCTGGATGCTGACCTCGGCGCTGGCGATGTCGGCGCGCAGATCGTCGATCACACCGTCGAGCACATCGTCCAGGGACACATCTTCGCGCAGCTCTTCGGTGTTCAGCGCCTGGGTGTAGTTCTGCATGTCAGTGGTCAGCATGGCCATCCGGCCCAGCACCTGATCCAGATCGTCCAGCAGCTCCTGATCCTGCGCCATCAAGCGGGGAGACAGGTCTTCCTGGAGGGCCGCGACCAGCATGCGCGCGGTGATGGTCGGCGATTTCAGGTCGTGGGAGATGGAATAGGTGAATTCCGCCTGTTCCCGGTTGAGCTGTCGCAATTGGTCCAGGCTCTGAGCCAGTTCCTCGCTGTGGCGCTGTTCCGCCTCCAACATCTGTTGACGTGCTTCCAGACGGTCCCGCTCCGCACGAATGCGCGCGTTCTGCACCTGATCGGTCACCAGAAGGGTCAACAAAATCAACGAGATGGCCAAGCTGACCATAAGGTTTCGCTGGACCGGTGCCGCCCGGTCCGCCAGCGCGCGGCTGAGCTGGGCGGTGAGCGCATCGAGGTTTTCGCGCGCGGCGGAGTCCCTGACACGGACAAGCGCATCGGCGTCCGCGATGTTGGATGAATCAAATGGCGTTTCGCGCAGCAAAACGAGGTGGTCGTGATATTTCAGCAATGTCGCACGATAGGCGCTCAGATCGCTGTCCAGCGCCTCGGACTGGGCAATCTGTTGCAGATCGTCCAGTGTCTGCATGGCGGCGGCAAACTGGTCCTCTGCCCGTTGAAGATATACGGGTTCCGCCGGTCGCAAAACGGCATTTTTGAAATCGTGGATGAAGCCGACGTAGCCGGTCAAACGTTCCAGTCGCAAGACGGTGCTGGCCAGCTCGGTTTGTCGCGTCAGAAGCCGATCATGTTCCAGCCAAAACCACGCGGAGCAGCTGGCGGCGGCGAGAAACCCGCCGGCATATGCGATGCTCCGGGCGATGTGACGTTTGGTGCGGGGCATACAGCGAGCGCGCCTTCATAAAATTTTCTTCATCATGCGCCCGCCGGGTTAAGAAACGTTTGCCGAACTGGGTGCCTTGGCGTGGAAACGCAGCGACGCGGCGTTCATCCATGAATTCGGGGGCACTGGACCATTGACGGATGGGGTGTTTCTCCGCTTAATGAACAAGCGTTCAATAAATCGGGCGCAAAACACGAGGGAGGAGAGCCTGTGTTTCTGGCCAGCATGAAGTTCGACGTGGGCGAGGATGTGGATGCGCTGCGCGAGATGGTCCACCGTTGGGCGCAGGAGCGGGTGAAGCCGCTTGCTGCCGACATCGACAGAACAAACGAATTCCCCGCAGCGCTTTGGCGCGAGATGGGGGAGATGGGATTGCTTGGTGTCACGGTGCCGGAGGCCAATGGCGGCGCGGGGCTGGGCTATCTGGCGCATACCGTCGCTGTGGAGGAGATCGCGCGGGCCTCTGCCTCGGTGTCCTTGTCTTACGGGGCACATGCGAACCTTTGTGTGAACCAGATCAATCTCAACGGCAGCGCGGCACAGAAAGCGAAGTATCTGCCGGGGCTGATTTCGGGCGAACATGTGGGCGCCCTGGCGATGTCAGAGCCGTCTGCGGGATCTGACGTGGTGTCGATGAAGCTGCGCGCGGAAAAGCGCAACGACCGGTACGTGCTGAACGGCAACAAGTACTGGATCACCAATGGGCCGGACGCGGATACGCTGGTGGTCTATGCCAAGACGGATCCGGAGGCAGGTGCCAAGGGGATCACCGCGTTCTTGATCGAGAAGTCGATGACCGGCTTTTCCACCAGCCCGCATTTCGACAAGCTGGGGATGCGGGGGTCTAACACGGCTGAGCTGATCTTTGACGATGTGGAAGTGCCGTTCGAGAACGTGTTGGGCGAAGAAGGCAAGGGCGTGCGCGTGCTGATGTCCGGGCTGGATTACGAACGCGTTGTGCTGGCGGGCATTGGTCTGGGGATCATGGCTGCCTGCATGGACGAGGTGATGCCTTACATGCGTGACCGGCACCAGTTCGGCCAACCGATCGGTAGCTTTCAGCTGATGCAGGGCAAGATCGCGGATATGTACACGGCGATGAACTCTGCCCGTGCTTATGTCTACGAGGTGGCCAAGGCCTGTGATCGGGGCGATGTGACCCGACAGGATGCGGCCGCCTGCTGTCTCTACGCCAGTGAGCAAGCCATGGTGCAGGCGCATCAGGCGGTGCAAGCGCTGGGCGGCGCAGGCTTTCTGAACGATGCGCCGGTGGCGCGGATCTTCCGCGATGCCAAGCTGATGGAGATCGGTGCAGGCACATCGGAAATCCGCCGGATGCTGGTGGGGCGCGAACTGATGGGCACCATGTAATCTTGACGCGAGGGGGCGTGATCTGATGCCACGCTGGATGTGGTGGGTGCTGCTGGGGTTGTTCGTGCTGGTGGGGGCGCTGATGTTCTTTCGCCTGGGCTTTATCGACGCGCATCTGACCGAAAGCGACGCCATCGCGCATTATGCGGAACGCTACGCCCGGCAAAGCGGCGGGCTGGTCAGCGATTGCACCGCCACGCCGGGGGAAACGACATGGCTGC
This sequence comes from Sagittula marina, assembly GCF_014196795.1. GTDB lineage: Bacteria > Pseudomonadota > Alphaproteobacteria > Rhodobacterales > Rhodobacteraceae > Sagittula > Sagittula marina. The sequence goes on along the minus strand of NZ_JACIEJ010000017.1, from coordinate 53,824 downwards.
ATCTGCGTTGTGTCCGGGGGATCGAAGTGCGCGAGTATGGCATCAACCGCTTTGGCGGGCTGGTGTCGGAGCGAACTTCGATCAGGCCCTGACGGACGAGACAAGGCGTTGATATGAGCATATGGGAGATGAAGACCGAAGGCGGCGTGTTGCACGGCGAACTGGCGTGGGTTGTGCATGGGCTGGAATGGCTGGCCTCTGGCATCGACCTGTTCGCCATCGCATTGCTGCTGGTGGGGGCCGCGCGGTTCGTGGTGGCGGTCACGGTGTCCGAGGTCGGGTCCGGCGGCGCGCGGGTGCGGCGGATGAACAAGGCGCGCATTGCGCTGGGCCGCTACATCCTGTCGGGTCTGGAGTTGTTCATCGTCTCGGATGTGATCCACACGGCGCTGAGCCTTGCCTTCATGGACCTTGTGTTCCTTTTGATGCTGGTCATCATTCGATCCATTACCTCCTTCTTCCTTGATCGGGAGTTGGAACAACTCAAGCGGGAGATCGCAGAATGAAAGCTTTGATCATGGCACTGGCGGTTCTGCCGGTGGGCGCATTGGCGCAAGACGTCACGTTTTCGCCTGAAGCAACGATGCAATGCCTGATGGAAGACCCGGGCGCGGGCGTGTCCTGCATCGGCGCGTCGGCGGACAAGTGCATGGAGGACACGGACGGCGGTGACTCCACCGTCGGGATGGGTGGGTGCCTGGACGCGGAGCGGGCCTATTGGGACACGCGGCTGAATGCCGCCTACGGGGCCCGTATGAAAGAGGCGAAGGCGGCGGATGCCGAAGCCAAGGCAGGCGGCTGGTCGGCGCCATCGCAGGCGGATGCCCTGCGCGAGATGCAGCGGGCCTGGATCCCGTTCCGCGATGCGCGCTGCACCTACGCGGCGGCGCTGTGGTCCGGCGGCACCGGGGCCGGTCCGGCTGCGACCGGGTGTCTGATGCTCACCACGGGGGAACAGGCCCTGTATCTGGAGAACTACGTGCGCTGATGCTGAACCGGGGGGAGACATACGACAGCTTGCGCGAGGGGGTCCGGTGCGACTTTCCCGCGCGGCTGAATATGGCGGCGCAGGTCTGCGATGACTGGGCGCGTCGGGAGCCGGAGCGTCCGTGTCTGCTGGATTTGTCCGATGGGCGGGAAGAGGTCAGCTACGGCGCGCTCTACCGCCTGTCCCGCCAGGTGGAGGCGGCGCTGCGCGCGCGCAACGTCGTGGCGGGGGACCGGGTGGGCGTTCTCCTGTCGCAGGAGGCGCTGTGCGCGGCGGCCCATATCGCGGTCTGGCGCATGGGTGCGATCAGCGTCCCCTTGTTCAAGTTGTTCCGCGAGGAGTCGCTGCGGTCCCGATTGGAGGACAGCGGCGCATCCGTTGTCGTGACCGACAGCGAGGGACGCGAGATGCTGTCGCCCTTTGACGTGGTGTCCGTTGTGGCCGCTGATCTTGGACCGGAGGCGGACGCGCCAATGGCGGAGACCGGACCGGAGACGCCAGCGGTGCTGATCTACACCTCCGGCACCACGGGCAAGCCGAAGGGCGCCTTGCATGGACACCGGGTGCTGACCGGGCATCTGCCGGGTGTGGAGATGAGCCACGATTTCCTTGGGATGGCGGACGACATGCTCTGGACGCCTGCGGACTGGGCGTGGATCGGCGGGCTGTTCGATGTGGCCATGCCGGGATTGGCGCTGGGCGTGCCTGTGGTGGCGGCGCGCGGGGCGAAGTTTTCGCCAGAAACCCTGGGTGCGCTTGTGGCGCAAGGGGTGCGCAACGTGTTTCTGCCGCCGACCGTTTTGCGGATGCTGAAAGCCTCGGGTGAGCGGGTCAGCGGCCTGCGCTCCGTCGCCTCAGGGGGGGAGCCGTTGGGCGCGGAGATGCTGGCATGGGGGCGCGATGCGCTGGGCGTGCAGATCAACGAGTTTTACGGCCAGACGGAATGCAACATGGTCGGCAGCTCTTGCGGGGCGTTGTTCCCGGCGCGGCCCGGATGCCTTGGCCGCGCGGTGCCGGGGGTCGATCTGGCGGTGATCGGGGACGATGGTCTGCCCTGTGACGGGGAAGGCGACATCGCCGTGCGGCGGGGGGCGGGGTCCATGATGCTGGGCTATTGGAACAACCCCGAGGCAACGGCGGACAAGTTTCGGGGCGACTGGATGGTGACCGGAGACCGTGGCGTGATCGAAGACGGTTTCGTGCGCTTTGTCGGGCGGGAAGATGACGTCATCACATCCTCTGGCTATCGCATCGGTCCGTCGGAAATCGAGGATTGCCTGATGACCCATCCCGGTGTCGCCACCGTGGGGGTGGTGGGCAAGCCGGACCCGCTGCGCACCGAGATCGTCAAAGCCTATGTGGTTGCAAAACCGGGTGAGGATGTCAGCGAAGTCGCCCTGCAGGATTGGGTGAAGGCGCGACTGGCGCATCACAGCTATCCGCGTGAGGTCGCGTTTGTCGAGGCGTTGCCGATGACGGTGACAGGCAAGGTGATCCGCAAGGAGCTGAAGCGTATGGCCACGGAGGAGGACGCATGAAGCTGCTGGCGGTCCTTCTGGCGATCGGGACGCCCGTGATGGCGCAGGAGGCGGAGGGCTTTGACCCGCTGCCAACCTTCAAGGCCTGTATGGACGAGGAAGCTGCGCGGTACGAGCGAGCCTTGCGCGGGCTGACGGGAATGCGCGAGGCGCAGGAGTTCGAGATCGGCGATACCCGGGGGGTTGGCTACTGCGGGTCTGTTGGCTTCGTGCTGTGTGACCGCAAGGGCGCGTTGAAGGCTGTTCAGGCCTGCCAACTGGAGTTTGCCGAGCAACAGGATGCCTTGGCCGAGAAGGTCCGCGCCAGTTTGCCGGAGCCCGAAGCGGTCGCGGACAAGGGCGGGCCGTTTGAGCAGGCTTTGTATCCACGGGTCTACGCATTGGCGCAGGGAAGCTCTGCCGGGCCGGATTGCGCGGGCGACCTGCCGCAGCGCGGGACCTGGTGCACCGCGTGGGAGGCAAACAACCGGCTGTCGAACGCTTTTCTGACTTGGCAATTGGCGCGCTACCTCGGCGCGGCGGAGACCGCAGTGGACGCGGGTTGGGCGGATGTGCCGCCCCCGCAGCGCCCTTTGGCACGTGACAGGGGGGACCAGTGATGGACAAGGCATCGGCAAAGGCGGATCGACGTTGCCCGGAGTGCGACGCGGTGCAACCGATCTTTATCGGCAAGCAAGGCAGCAAGCGCGTCTGGCAACGCAGCGGGACGGATGTGCTGCCATGTCCGGAGTGCGACACACCGCTGCGGCTGCAATCCGACCCGCGTGATCCAAAGGGGATGATCGGAACGGTCGGCATGGTGATGCTGATCGCAGTGGGATTGGCACTGACCTACTGGTTAAGGGCGCAGTTCGATCTGGGTGCCTTGGCGCTGGGCGGAATGCTGTTCGTGGTTGTGACGCTGGGCATGGCGTTTGGCAGCTTGTGGACCACGTGGTCCATGCGGCGGCGGCCTGTGGTGAAGGCCTGAGGGAAACGGCGGCGGGCGCGGACATGCGACCTGCCGGGGAGGAGAGAAAGACATGCGTTTGACATCAGCGGTTCTGACCGGCTCGGAAGCTTACAAGGCCAATCGGACGGCGCATCTGGCGGCTTTGGAGGTGATCCGGGAGGCTGCCGAGGCAGCGGCCGCAGGCGGTGGCGCAAAGTCACGGGACCGGCATCTGTCGCGGGGCAAGATGCTGCCGCGGGAGCGCGTGGCCGGCCTGCTGGACCCCGGTTCGCCGTTTCTGGAAGTCGGCGCGGTCGCCGCGCATGGCATGTATGACGGCGCGGCGCCCTGTGCCGGAGTGATCGCCGGTGTCGGTCTGGTGGAGGGGCGGCAGGTCATGGTGATCTGCAACGATGCCACCGTGAAGGGCGGCACCTACTACCCGATGACGGTGAAAAAGCACCTCCGCGCCCAGGAGATCGCAGAGGAATGCGCTCTGCCTTGCGTCTATCTGGTAGACAGCGGCGGGGCGAACCTGCCCAATCAGGACGAGGTGTTCCCGGATCGCGACCACTTTGGCCGGATCTTCTACAATCAGGCGCGCATGTCCGCCAAGGGGATCGGGCAGATCGCCGTGGTGATGGGCTCCTGTACCGCTGGGGGCGCTTATGTGCCTGCCATGTCGGATGTGTCGATCATCGTGAAGGAACAGGGAACGATCTTCCTTGCCGGGCCGCCTTTGGTGAAGGCCGCCACGGGGGAGGTCGTGACGGCCGAGGATCTGGGCGGCGGCGATGTTCATACGCGCCTGTCCGGTGTCGCGGATTACTTGGCGGAGGACGACGCCCACGCACTGGCGCTGGCCCGGCGGGCGGTGCGGTCGCTTGGTGGCGTTGGCCAGGGCCTGGACCTGAACGCCGGCGAAGACCCGAGCTACGATCCCGAGGAGCTGCTCGGCGCGGTGCCAGCGGATCTGCGCACCCCCTACGATATCCGCGAGGTCATCATGCGGGTGGTGGACGGATCGTACTTTGACGAGTTCAAGCCGCGCTTTGGCGAAACGCTGGTCTGCGGCTTTGCCAAGCTGTGCGGCATGGACGTCGGCATCATCGCCAACAACGGTGTGCTATTCTCCGAGAGTGCGTCCAAGGGCGCGCATTTCGTGGAGCTGTGTTCACAGCGCAAGATCCCCTTGGTGTTCTTGCAGAACATCACCGGCTTCATGGTGGGCCGGAAGTACGAAAACGAAGGCATCGCGCGACACGGGGCCAAGTTGGTGACGGCTGTTGCGACCACCTCGGTGCCGAAGGTGACGCTGTTGGTGGGCGGCTCTTTCGGGGCTGGGAACTACGGCATGGCCGGGCGGGCCTATCAGCCGAGGTTCCTGTGGACTTGGCCGAACTCCCGGATCTCCGTCATGGGGGGACCGCAGGCGGCGGGCGTGCTGGCCACGGTGAAGCGCGACGCCATCGAGCGGTCGGGTGGCACATGGTCCGAGGAAGAGGAAGCGGCGTTCAAGAAACCGACGCTGGAGATGTTCGAGGAGCAGTCTCATCCGCTCTATGCCTCCGCCCGGCTGTGGGACGACGGCATCGTGGATCCGCGCAAGACGCGCAAGGTGCTTGCCCTGTCGCTGCGCGCCGCCCTGAACGCGCCCATCGAAGAGACGCGCTTTGGCGTGTTCCGCATGTAGGTGCTCTGTTACGTGGCAGATCCTGAGCGGGGTGCAGAATGCTCCGCGCCTATGCTTTTACGAATTGGACCAAACCTATGACCCGCAAGACCCTGCAAGAGATCGTCGATGAGAACCCGGATGCGGAGACATTCCGCTACGGGGATTCACAACTGCTTTGCAACAAGATCACCGACCTTGTCCGGGCGGGCAGGAAGACCGCCACGGTGGAGGCCATGCGCGTCTACCAGGGCCGGGGCGGGGATGCGCTGCCAGAGGTGGGACGCCGCGACATTGCGCTGAACTGGAACGGCACGCCCGCGCTTATGGTGGAGACGGTGGAGGTCACGACACGCCGGTTTGACGAGATGGACGAGGATTTTGTCGCCGCCCAAGGCGAGTTCCGCGATCTCGCGCACTGGCGCAAGGTGTACCGCGCCTATTTCTCGCGCTCGGGCGGCGTGGCGGAAGACATGGAAATCATGTGCGAACGGTTCCGCGTGGTGGAGGACTACGCGTGACCATTCGCTGTGGGGAGGAGAAAGCCGATGTTTGATACGCTACTGGTGGCCAATCGCGGGGAGATCGCGTGTCGCGTGATGCGCACGGCGCGTGCCATGGGGCTGCGCTGTGTCGCCGTGTATTCGGAGGCGGACCGGGACGCGCTGCATGTGCAGATGGCGGATGTGGCGGTGTGTATCGGTGCGGCCGCGCCGGGCGAGAGCTACCTTCGCGGAGATCGGATCATTCAGGCGGCGCTGGACACCGGCGCGGGGGCGATCCATCCCGGCTATGGTTTCCTGTCGGAGAACCCGGACTTCGTGCGCGATGTGGAAGCTGCGGGGCTGGTCTTTGTCGGGCCGACGGAGGACGCAATCCGCAAGATGGGTCTGAAGGACGCCGCCAAGCGCCTGATGGCCGAGGCGGGTGTTCCCGTGGTGCCCGGCTACATGGGCGAGGATCAGGATCCCGATCATCTGAAGACCGAGGCCGATCAGGTGGGTTACCCCGTGTTGATCAAGGCGGTTGCCGGCGGCGGCGGCAAGGGTATGCGTCTGGTCGAAGACCCGTCGGAGTTCTCAGATGCGCTGGAGCGGGCCAAAGCCGAAGCACGCGGAGCTTTTGGCAATGACGCGGTGCTGATCGAGAAATTCATCCAGCGTCCCCGGCATATCGAGGTGCAGGTTTTTGGTGACGGCACACGGGCGGTGCATCTGTTTGAACGGGACTGTTCCTTGCAGCGACGGCATCAGAAGGTCATCGAGGAAGCTCCCGCGCCGGGGATGACCCCCGAGATGCGCGCGGCCATGGGGGATGCGGCCGTGCGCGCGGCGGAGGCCATCGGCTATCGCGGCGCGGGCACGGTGGAGTTCATCGTCGACGGCGCGAACGGCCTGCGCCCCGACGGCTTTTGGTTCATGGAAATGAACACCCGCTTGCAGGTGGAACACCCGGTGACGGAGGAAATCTGCGGCGTCGATCTGGTGGAATGGCAGCTGCGTGTCGCGCTGGGCGAGAGCCTGCCGTGCCAGCAGGAGGACCTGACGATCACCGGGCACGCGTTTGAGGCGCGGCTGTACGCCGAGGATGTTCCCGCCGGGTTCCTGCCCGCCACCGGGCATCTTGCAGAGCTCACGTTCCCGACGGGCGTCAGGGCGGAGACAGGAGTGCGCGCGGGCGACGACATCAGCCCGCATTACGATCCAATGATTGCGAAACTGGTGGTCCATGGGCCGTCGCGCGCGGTGGCGTTGCAGAAACTTGCGCGCGGGTTGCGACAGACGCGGGTGGCGGGCACGGTGACGAACCTCGCCTTTCTGGGTGCTTTGGCGGAACACGGCGGGTTTGCAGCCGGAGAGGTGGACACCGGGCTGATCGGGCGCGAGCTGGAGGCTTTGACGGCCATGCCAGAGGTGGCGCCGCGCCATTGGGCCGAAGCGGCGCTGGGCGCGCTTGGGCTGAGCGAGGCGCGCGGCTGGGAGGTTGGCTTTGCGCTCTGGACACCTGTGCCGCGGGGCGTCGTGCTGCGCCACGGCGAGGTCGAGCAAACGATGAAGGTCACGGTCACCTCTGACACGGCAGCTTCGGTGGCCGTGGGCGAGGCGCAGGTTGACTGCACCCGCAGCGCCGCAGGATGGCAGTTCGACGGCGTCCCGGGGGGCGGTGTCTTTGTCGGTGCGGGGGCGGTGACGGTCTTTGCCGATTTTGGCCTGCGATTCGATGTGATCGACCCCTTGGCAAAGGCGGCGGAGGGCGCGGGTGACGGCGCCATGCTGGCCCCTATGCCGGGGCGCGTGGTGTCCGTACACGTGAAGGCCGGGCAACAGGTCAAGGCGGGCGACCGGCTTGCCGTGCTGGAAGCGATGAAGATGGAACACACGCTGACCGCGCAGGCCGATGGCACAGTCGCCGAAGTTTTGGTCAGCGAGGGCGAACAAGTGACCGCCGGGGCCGCGCTGGTGGTGATGGAGGAGGCATGACCTTTGCCGAGCTGCCGGCCCACAGCCCCGTGACCCTGTGCCCCGAGGTGGCAAAAGACCTCGGGCGCGCGGTGTCGGTGGCGGCGGATCTGGACCGGACATGGACCGTCTGGTGCGGTGTGTGCCGGTTGACAGACGCGCGGTACGGGCGGCTCGGAGATGTGCTGGAGGCGTGGCCTTTGCTTGCGCGCCAAGAGTTGCCGAAGATGGGCCAACGCTATGAGCGCGACAATAAAGGCGTCTGGTTGCTTAGGGAGGAAATCTGATGATCAAGCTGCATCATGTGCAATACGGGCGGTCGTTCCGCGTGCTTTGGCTGCTGGAGGAAATCGGCGTCGAGACGTTCGGCGGTCTGGAGGTGATCGAGCATCGTATCGGGACGAAAGAGATGGCCGACAGCGAGCTTGGTCGTGTCTCCCCGGCGGTGCGCATCCCGGCGATCGAGATGGAAACGGAGACAGGTACGCTCGCCATGAGCGAATCCGGTGCCATCGTCGAATACCTGACGGAACGGTTTGCCCCGAGCTTGGGGCGGGGTGTCGATGACTCGGAGCGCGCCGCCTACCTGCAATGGATTCATTACGCGGAAACGCAGGCCAGCCTTATTGAAAACCTCAACCTGCAGATGGTTTTTCTGCGGCCTCCGGCGAAACCGTCGCCGTCGGTGATCAAGCTTCAGGTGGCCCGGCTGAAACAGACGCTGCGCGGTCTGGAAGCGGGTCTGCAGCATGAGTGGTTGTTGGAGAGCGGATTTTCGGCTGCGGATGTGATGCAGGGGTTCAATCTGTTTGCTGCGCCGTTTTTCGTGCGGATGGACGAGTTTCCCAAGATCAGCGCGTATAAGGCCCGGATGGAACAACGCGCGGCCCACCAGCGCAGCGTCGCGCGGGAAGGGGCGCAGAGGTTTTACGCACAGAGTTTCTATCCTGTGCCGGAGGCATGATCCGCGCCGGGATATTCAAAGGAGCGCTGACGCGCGCTCGTGTCTCGGCGGCCGCGCTGGCGCGCGTCGGCCTCAGGCTGTTTTCCGGCGGGAGTGGCATAAGCCCCGTCACGCGGCTTGCAGGAGTGGGCTGGCACGCAACCCCGAGAAATGCGGACGCGAGCCGGTTCGCAAGCGCCCGTAGCCGCGAACATGGAGGAGCGGAAAAATGGAACGCGTAGAGATATTTGAAGTTGGCCCGCGTGACGGGCTGCAGAATGAAGCGCGACAGATCGCGACCGAAGACAAGATCGCTTTGGTCGATGAGCTGTCTGCTGCGGGGTTTGCGCGGATCGAATGTGCCTCCTTTGTCAGCCCGAAGTGGGTGCCGCAAATGGCGGACAGCGCCGAGGTTATGGCCGGGATTGTTCGCGCGCCCGGTGTTTCCTATGCAGCGCTGACGCCGAACCTGAAAGGGCTGGAGCGCGCCATCGCGGCAAAAGCCGATGAGGTGGCGGTCTTTGGATCGGCGTCTGAGGGGTTTTCAAAGGCCAATATCAACGCAAGCATCGACGAGGGTTTGGCACGCTTTGAGCCTGTGTGCGAAGCGGCGCGCGCCAAGGGCATTCGCGTGAGGGGCTATGTGTCCTGCGTGGTCGAATGTCCCTATGACGGGGCTGTGTCGCCGGACGCAGTGAGGCGGGTGGCCGCCTCCTTGCGGGACATGGGCTGCTATGAGGTGTCTCTGGGCGATACCTTGGGGCGCGGTGCGCCGGAGGCCGTGGACGCGATGTTGGAGGCTGTTTTGCAAGAGCTGCCAGCGGAGCGGCTGGCCGGGCATTTCCACGACACCGAGGGCAGGGCGCTGGACAACATCAGTGTTGCATTGGCGCGGGGGATACGTGTTTTCGATGCGGCGGTCGGCGGGTTGGGCGGTTGCCCCTATGCGCCGGGGGCGGCGGGGAACGTCGCGACCGAAGCCGTGCATGATATGGTCACGGCGCTTGGCTATGAGACAGGGTTGGATCGCACGGTTTTGGCGCAAGCGGCGATGCGGGCGAAGGGGATGCGGTCCGCGCGATGAGCGTTGGATCGAGGCAGAAGCCTTAGGCGAGGTGGGAGAGAAGATGGAAGAGATCAGAGTCGAGACGACAGAGGACGGTGTGGCGCGTATCACGCTGGCGCGTGCAGAAAAGCATAACGCGATGTCGGCGCGCATGATGGGCGAACTCGTCGAGGCTGTTGACCGGATCTCCAACGACGCGGCGGTGCGTGTTGTGGTGTTGCAGGCGGACGGCGGGACCTTTTGTGCGGGGGGTGATCTCGCCTGGATGCGTGCGCAGTTCGGCATGGACCGGGCGACGCGCGTGCGGGAATCCGGTCGCATCGCGGAAGCGCTGGGGGCGCTGTATCGCCTGCCGCAGCCGCTGATCGGGCGTGTGCAAGGCAACGCTTTTGGTGGCGGGCTTGGGTTGATTTCAGTTTGCGACGTGGCGATCGGCGTCGATACGGCCAAGTTTGCTCTGACCGAGGTGAAGTTGGGTCTGATTCCTGCCAACATCGGGCCATATGTGGTGGCAAAGCTCGGCGCGCGTGCGTCTGCGCAGGTCTTTATGAACGGCAAGGTGTTCAACGGAGCGCAGGCGGTCGATCTGGGGCTGCTGAACGGCTCGGTGATGGGTGATGATCTGGACGCTGCCGTGCAGGCGGAGGTGTCGCCCTACCTGGCCTGTGCGCCGGGAGCGGTGAAAGATGCAAAGCGTTTGCTTCGGTCTTTGTCGGGGGAGGTGTCGTCGACAGACGTGGACATGGCCATCGAGGCGCTGGCAGATCGTTGGGAGACCGACGAAGCGCAGGCGGGAATCGCGGCGTTTTTTGACAAGCGAAAGGCTCCTTGGGTGACGTGATCGGTGACGGAGCAGATTGCGCACCTCTATGCGATCGGATGTCTCGGGAGCGTGTTTTTCGAGCTGGCGTTAATCGCGGGGGCGCCACTTGGGACCTGGACACAAGGCGGGCGATATGCCGGACGCCTGCCACTGACCGGGCGCGCTGTGGCGGCGGTTTCGATCCCCATCCAGATCTTTCAGGCGCTGGCCATCATCAATGCGGCCGGTTTTCCCTTGGGGTGGCCGCTGTGGACTGGATGGGCGGCTTTCGGCGTCAGCGGTGCGAGCTGCGTTTTGACCGCAATCACACCCTCCGCGGCAGAGCGCGCGATCTGGTTTCCGGTCACGCTGGTGATGGCCGGACTGGCGGGATACGTCATGGTCATGACGCGCGCCGCCGTGATGTAGCTCAGAGCAGTGTCGCCAGCATCCAGATGCCCATGACCACCATGACGAGGTTTTCTGTCAGGGACACAAAGCCCAGCGGCACGTTGGATGATCCCCCCATGCAGGCGCATTTCAGTTCTCGCTTGTCGACGTAGACGGCCTTGATGACAGAGATTGCGCCGATCCCTCCGATAAAGAGGGCCACCGGGCCGGAGATCCACGCCGCTGTCCCGGCGAGCATCAATATCGCGGCAGCCGCTTCGAGGAAGGGGTAGGCATAGGCATACGGCACATAGCGACGCGCCAGCAGGTCGTAGTTCAGAAACATGGTCGAGAAGCTTTCGACGTCGCGCAGTTTTTGAACCGCCAGAAGTGCCATTGCCGTCGCCAGGATCGTGCGGACCGTGGCCGCCGCACCAAACCCTGCGGCAAAGCCGATGGCCAGTCCCATCAGGGCAGCCGTTGCGAAAACAGCGATGACAGGGGTGTATGTCTTTTCCTTGTCTTCGGGGGGCGTCTTTCCGAAGTGCCGCTGCAGGTCATCGTAGCCGCCAATACGTTCGCCGGAGATAAAGGTCTGCGGCGTGGTCTCTACGTCGTGTTCCGCCATGAAGCGGTCAGTTGCCTCGCGCGTTTCCAGCAAGTGATCCTCGACCGTGTAGCCCTTTGATTCGAGAAGCGCCTTGGATTTAAGGCCGAAGGGGCAAAGATGGTCCGGCATGGCCATGCGATAAAGCCGGGCATGGTTGGCTGTGGTGTCGAGTGCCATGGGGGACTCCTTTCAAAAAAGCGTTCGCAACACTCTGAGATAACTCAAGGTTCGTCATCAGGGTTCCTGCCGCGACTATGTACCACGCCAAGGTGGGCCTGGATGGGTTTTGCAAACAGAGTTGCCATTGATCGGGACGGCAAACCTTGAAAAATCCTGTTGCATCAAAGGCAAGAGGGCGAGGACACTGTGCCCAAAATCGTCGCAATGGTGCGATGGGGCGGGAACTTGTTTGTTATCAATCTTTTGAATATCGCTGCCGCTTGTTGACCCTGACGGGCTGCGGGGCTAAGCCGTGATCGGACGAAAGTCGCGGGCGCCTGCTGCGGTCGCGCCCCCCGGTTATTGAGGAGCTGCCTCGTGGAAGACATGCTGCGGGAATACCTGCCGATCCTGGTTTTCTTGGCCATCGCCATACTCATTGGTCTGGTTTTCATCTTCGCCGCGATTCTTGTCGCTGTGCGAAACCCCGATCCTGAGAAGGTGTCGGCGTACGAATGTGGTTTTAATGCCTTCGATGACGCCCGGATGAAATTCGACGTGCGATTCTATCTGGTCGCGATCCTGTTCATCATTTTCGATCTCGAGATCGCTATGCTGTTCCCATGGGCCGTTGCGTTCCAGGGCCTGAGCGACGTGGCCTTCTGGGGCATGATGGTCTTTTTGGGAATCCTGACCGCAGGATTTGCCTATGAATGGAAGAAAGGGGCGCTGGAATGGGAGTGATGACAGGGGTGAACACCGCTGGCGGTGATCGTGACCACGCTACGCAGTCGCTGAACGCGGAGTTGCAGGACAAGGGTTTTCTGCTCACGTCGACCGAGGACATCATCAACTGGGCGCGCACCGGCTCGTTGCACTGGATGACGTTCGGTCTTGCGTGCTGCGCTGTTGAGATGATGCACAGCTCCATGCCGCGCTACGACCTTGAGCGCTTCGGGATCGCACCGCGCGCGTCACCGCGCCAGTCAGATCTGATGATTGTGGCGGGAACGTTGACCAACAAGATGGCCCCTGCGCTGCGCAAAGTCTACGACCAGATGCCAGAACCACGCTATGTGATTTCCATGGGCAGCTGCGCCAATGGCGGTGGTTATTACCACTATTCCTATTCTGTTGTGCGTGGCTGCGACCGGGTTGTTCCGGTCGATGTCTATGTGCCCGGGTGCCCGCCCACGGCAGAGGCCCTGGTCTATGGCATCTTGGCGTTGCAGAAGAAGATACGCCGCACCGGCACCCTGGTGCGCTGAGGTAAATTGATGGCTGACCTTAATCCTGGTGATATGGTTGAACTGACTTCCGGCGCTGCTTTGGCCCGCATCTGGATAGTCCGGCCCGTTGCGGCTCGTTTTGCTGCGCAAACTGTCCGGTTTCACTCCGCCGCACCCGAGGTGGGTCGGGCCATCGTTGCCGTTGATGCTTTGAGAAAGGTGGACGCATGACCGATGCGCTGAAAGAACTGGGTGGTCATATCGAGGTCAAGCGGCCCGACTGCGTGCTGGCCTGGGATGTGACCCACGGTGAGTTGAACATCGACGTGGCCCCCGCAAACATCCGCGGGTTTGTCGATTTCCTCAAGACCGACTCAACGTGCAAATTCTCGTCGCTGGTGGATATCACTGCTGTGGACTACCCTCAGCGGCCCAAGCGGTTCGACGTCGTGTATCACTTTCTGTCGATGTATCAGAACCACCGCATTCGGTTGCGGGTGTCGATCCGCGACGACGAAATGGTGCCGTCCATCGTGCCGGTGCATCCGTCCGCCAACTGGTTCGAACGGGAAGTGTTCGACATGTTCGGCATATTGTTTTCCGGTCATCCGGACCTGCGCCGCATCCTGACGGACTATGGATTCCGTGGCTACCCGCTGCGTAAGGATTTCCCGACTACGGGCTATACCGAAGTGCGCTACGACGAAGAGCAAAAGCGCGTGGTCTATGAGCCGGTGTCGCTGGTCCAGGAATACCGTCAGTTCGATTTCATGTCGCCGTGGGAAGGTGCGCAATATGTGCTTCCTGGAGATGAGAAGACCGAAGAGGCGAAGTGAATGACGGGGGCGGTGTCTGACAGTGACAAAGCCCCCAAGTCGTGTCAGACGGGACCGCTCGGACCGGAGGCGCGGCTTTTCCCCGTTGTGGGATATAACAAGGCACTGTTGGCTGGAATGCTTATGGTGAACGAAAGGATACGAGGCGACGTGAGCTTCGAAACGGATATCGAGACGCTTGAGCGTGAGGGCTGGGAGCCCGAAAAGGCCATCGCCATGCTGGAAAGCGGCGAGGAGTGGATCGCTTGGGCCAATGAACTGCTGCCTGAAATGATCGACTTGTCCGACGCGTTGGTTTGCACGGGCTTTTTTGCTGAAGACGGGTCCGCCCGTGGATTGATCTGGGACCTTCTTGAGATGATTGTCTCTCGTGGTGACGATGAATTTACCGCCAGGGCCTTCGCGTTTGTGCTCAACTGCGCCGAGAGCGGACAGGCGGAGCTGGAGATGCCGGCGCTTATCGGCTTTGTCTGCAAGGTGGCGCAGCCGGAAAACGGCGCGATGTGTCTTGATGAATTGGCGGCCCGGCTGCCCAACGAAATGATCGAGGATCGCGCGGGTTTGTTCGCGCATCATTATGGTCCGGATGGCTTGGCGCTGATGCGCGCGGCCAAATCCGGCAGAAGGAGGCACTGATGATGGACGGCTCCAAAGGTTTCGAGGACGCCCTGACAGGCGAACAGCAGATCCGCAACTTCAACATCAACTTTGGTCCACAGCACCCGGCGGCACACGGCGTGTTGCGCCTTGTGCTTGAGCTCGATGGTGAGATCGTGGAACGCTGCGATCCGCACATTGGCTTGCTGCATCGTGGCACAGAAAAGCTGATGGAATCGCGGACTTACCTGCAAAACCTGCCGTACTTTGACCGCCTCGACTATGTGGCGCCGATGAATCAGGAGCACGCCTGGTGCCTGGCGATCGAGCGTCTCACCGGGGTGGAAGTGCCACGCCGTGCGTCCCTGATCCGTGTGTTGTATTCGGAAATCGGTCGTGTGCTGAACCATCTGTTGAACGTGACGACACAGGCCATGGACGTGGGCGCGCTGACGCCGCCGCTTTGGGGCTTTGAACAGCGCGAAAAGCTGATGATCTTTTATGAGCGGGCCTGCGGTGCACGCCTGCACTCAGCTTATTTCCGCCCCGGCGGTGTGCATCAGGATTTGCCGCCGGCGCTGCTCGACGACATTGAGACATGGGCACATGAATTCCCCCAGTTCCTTGAGGACGTGGATGGATTGCTGACCGAGAACCGTATTTTCAAACAGCGGAACGCGGATATCGGGGTCGTGACAGAGCAGGAGATCCTGGACTGGGGCTTCTCTGGCGTGATGGTGCGCGGTTCCGGGCTTGCCTGGGATTTGCGTCGCGCGCAGCCGTATGAATGCTACGACGAATTTGATTTTCAGATCCCGGTCGGGAAAAACGGCGACTGCTACGACCGTTATCTGTGCCGCATGGAAGAAATGCGCCAATCGGTTTCTATCATGCTGCAAGCCATCGAAAAGTTACGCGCGCCCGAAGGGCAGGGCGATGTCATGGCGCGCGGCAAGATTACGCCGCCGAAGCGCTCGGATATGAAAACCTCGATGGAGGCGCTGATCCACCACTTCAAGCTTTACACCGAAGGCTTTCACGTACCTGAAGGTGAAGTTTACGCGTGTGTTGAGGCGCCCAAAGGTGAATTCGGCGTGTATCTGGTGGCGGACGGTACAAATAAACCCTACCGGGCCAAGCTGCGTGCGCCTGGCTACCTGCACCTTCAGGCGATGGACCATGTGGCCTCTGGCCACCAGTTGGCGGATGTGGCGGCCATTATCGGAACGATGGATATCGTGTTCGGCGAGGTTGACCGCTGAGGCGGTTTGGCCGAACAGGGGGTCCGAAGTGAGGAATACGACAATGATGAAACTGGTTTTGGCCTTGCCCGCGCTGGCGTTGACCGCTGGCTGCGTGGAGCTTGGGATGGCCCCGGAAGGGGCTACGCCTGAAGTTCTGGCCGCATGGGACGCGTCTGTCGCCTCCATCGGTTGTGATTTGGTGAATGAATCCGATTACCTGCCTGTGGAACTGCAGACAGGTCTGCCGCGCGAGAAGGTTATCGAAATCGCGCAGTATAAAGTCGCGCGGGACCAGGCCGTGTCGCTGGAAAATGGCGGTGTGCGCTCGGTCGTCGGGGCCTGTGTGCCGGTGACGGAACCCGCCATCGAAGTTGCCCAAGCGGGCTGAAGATTGTCGCGCTTGGGCCTTCCCATGCGCCAGTTATAGGGACGAACCACATGCTGCGCAGGCTGCACCCGGACCAACCCGAGAGCTTTGCATTTACCGAGGCGAACCTTGCCTGGGCGAAAGAACAGATCACCAAATATCCCGAGGGCCGTCGGGCTTCGGCAATCATCCCCTTGTTGTGGCGCGCACAGGAGCAGGAGGGCTGGTTGAGCCGCCCTGCGATGGAAGCCATCGGCGACATGCTTGGAATGGCTTATATTCGCGTATTGGAAGTCGCCACCTTTTACTTCATGTTTCAACTGCAACCTGTTGGTTCTGTTGCACATATTCAGATTTGTGGGACGACGTCCTGCATGATTTGCGGTGCAGAGGATCTGGTCGGTGTCTGTCGCGAAAAGATTTCCGAAAAGCCGCATGTCTTGTCCGCGGACGGCAAGTTTTCGTGGGAAGAGGTCGAGTGTTTGGGCGCATGCACCAATGCGCCGATGGCACAGATCGGGAAAGACTATTACGAAGACCTGACGGTCGAAAAGCTTGGCAATTTGCTGGATGCTTTGGCCAACGGCGACGTTCCGAAAGCGGGTCCGCAAAATGGCCGAATGGGGTCAGAGCCCAAAGGCGGCGCGACCACTTTGACCGAGTACGTGAACGCCTCGATCACAATGAACGCGTCTGTGCAGTTGGCGCATGACATCGGTGACACGATCAAACGGATTGATGGGACCGAGGTGCCTTTGAAAGCACCTTGGAACGACCAGTCGGGCACCCGCAGCGTGTGAGACGCGCGGGGCACGCCTGCGCAAACAGCTTTTGACCAGACAGGTTTACAACGCCCGGTGCTTACGCGCCGGGCGTTGTGCTTTTGTCCAAAGAGCGGATTCCGGAATTGCCTCAGCGGCTGAGACGGGCAAGAGTGTTAAGAAAGTGAAAATTGAATCCTGCCAGTGCAGGGAACAGATGGGAGATGTGCCGACATGCGGACGGATGGCAATTGCAAGATGAAGAGCTGGGGGATGGCCGGAGCGCTGGGGGTACTTAGTTTCCTGTTGCTCTTGGGGAAGGGATTTGGCGCTGCTCTGATCCTCGGGGGGCTGGCCTTTGTTTTGCTGGGTTTGCTGTTTGACTGGCTGTTCTGCGCGCCTATTCCCAAGGTTTCGAAACCTGTGTCTACCGCTGCTAAACCCGGTGGCGATGTGACTGCGCATGAAGCGACGGTCAGTGCCCAATCGGCAGCGGCAGGCGTCACCGGTACAGCGGGGGCTTTGGTCGCCGCGGCGACTGCACCTGCGTCGACAGACACGCGCGGTGTTTCTGGAGCGGACACGGCGCGTGAAGATTCCTCTGAAGGTGCCTCTGAGCCTGAAGCGGAAGACGCCGCTGGCGTTGCAGATCAGTCTGGTTCCCGTGAGAAGCCCTCCACTGAATTGTCCGGCGACGCGGAATTGGCAGACGGCCAAGAGGCTGGGACGTCGTCCACGGACGAAAGCAATGACGCTGGCGAGGCGGAAAAGGTTGCTGCGACAGATGCCGCTCCTGAAGCGGAAAAGCCGTCCGAAGCGGATCCATCGACTGAGACAGCGTCCAAGCTTAAACCTTCTAAGCCTTTGTCCGGGGAGGCCGAGCTGGCAGAACGCAAAGGCACCTGGACTTATAAAAAGGATGGTTCGCCAGAGGGATCGAACGACCGTGACCCGGGCAAAAACGAGTTTGACGCTAACGATGCCAAGACGGGCACGGAGGAAAGCAAGCAGCCCGCGCTTCTCGACGCTCCGCGCAACGGTCAGCCTGATAATCTCAAGGAAATCAAAGGTATCGGTCCCAAGCTGGAGGAGACGTGTCATTCGCTGGGGGTCTATCATTTTGATCAGATCGCCGCGTGGTCGGACCAAGAAGTCGCATGGGTTGATGCCAACCTTCAGGGTTTCAAGGGCCGGGTGAGTCGTGACGAGTGGCGCGCGCAGGCAAAGATACTTGCGTCCGGTGAAGAAACTGCTTTTTCTGAACGCGTCGAAAAAGGCGGTGTTTACTGAAAATTCTTGTCGCATGGCGTCCGTG
Source organism: Sagittula marina (assembly GCF_014196795.1). Lineage (GTDB taxonomy): Bacteria > Pseudomonadota > Alphaproteobacteria > Rhodobacterales > Rhodobacteraceae > Sagittula > Sagittula marina. The sequence goes on along the minus strand of NZ_JACIEJ010000017.1, from coordinate 35,917 downwards.
CGGGCGTCCTGCGACACCAGCGCGGCTTGCAGATCTTTTCTGGTTGTGTCACGCCTTAAGGCGGCACTGTTGGGGAGGAACGGCGCTTCAAGGCACGCGATGCGGCAAGAAATCCGCATCCTGCGTAATGAGCGAGGACTGAGCCATGATGATAAGCCCGATGATATCTTTCAAACCCGATTACTCTCCTGTCATCAAAATGATGGAGATGCAGACGAAGTTGGTGATTGAAACCAGCCAAGCCATGATGGAATTGGCGATGTTGCCGTGGCAGGGGCTGCCGATGGCCCAAATGCCGAAGATGACGGAAATGCCATTCGCGACCACAGGGTTCGGCTCGATCTGCAACCCGACTGGCAAGGCAAAGATGCCGGAAGTGGTCGCGCCTGTTGCCCACAAAACCACGGAAGCGGTTGCGGATAGCAGCAAAGAGATCGCCGAAGTTGCTGCCGTCGCGATAGACGAGAGTGTGGAAACCGCCGCCGATGCGGCGGAAGACGTCACTGAAACGATGAGTGCAACAGTGGCTGAGACGACCGAAGTTGCAGCCGAATCTGCGGCTGACGTCGCTGATAATACGGTCGCCACAGTAGACGAAAGCACTGAGTCGATGTTGGGCGTCGCGCCTGACTTGTTCGACGCACCCAAGGGTGAGATGGATGATCTGACCGTAATCACGGGCGTTGGACCAAAGCTGGCCGAAACGCTCAACGCGGCAGGGATTTACCACCTTTCGCAGATTGCGGCATGGTCCGAGGACAATGTGACTTGGATTGACGCAAATATTGCGGGCGTGCGTGGCCGCGCGTCCAAGAATGGCTGGGTGGCTCAAGCCTCCGAGCTGCTGAAATAATTGTATATCAAAGACTGAAGAGCAGACATGGCTGATAGGGAAGAACTGAACCGGCGTGGGCGCAAGGTTGCGTTGACAATTGCCGGTGTAGGGTTGTTCTGGATCGCGGTGACTGCTTTGGGGCAGGCTCTGGATTGGACCCAGAGCCTGCGCGCTTTGTTAGATCTTGTCGCATTGGCGGGGTTTATCTGGGCGATCTGGATGATATACGGACTGTGGCGCGCGCGCCAGGAACATGAAGGATAAGCGATGCTTCAGGACCAGGACCGGATTTTTACCAATATCTACGGAATGCATGACCGCACCCTAGAGGGCGCCAAGACGCGTGGCCACTGGGATGGTACCAAGGACATCCTTGGCAAAGGACGTGATTGGATCATCGATGAGATGAAGGCCAGCGGACTGCGTGGACGCGGCGGCGCGGGCTTCCCGACCGGTCTGAAATGGTCCTTCATGCCAAAGGAATCGGACGGGCGTCCGGCCTTTCTGGTCATCAACGCTGACGAATCTGAGCCCGGTACATGCAAAGACCGTGAAATCATGCGCCATGATCCGCACACGCTGATCGAGGGCGCGTTGATTGCTTCATTCGCGATGCAGGCCCATGCATGTTACATCTACATCCGCGGGGAATACATCCGTGAGAAAGAAGCGCTGCAAGCTGCGATAGATGAGGCCTACGATGCTGGGCTGTTGGGCAAGAATGCCTGTGGCTCTGGCTGGGATTTCGAACTGTTCCTTCATCACGGTGCCGGCGCCTACATCTGTGGCGAAGAGACGGCCTTGCTTGAATCGCTGGAAGGCAAGAAGGGGATGCCGCGGATGAAGCCGCCATTCCCGGCGGGCGCAGGGTTGTACGGCTGCCCGACAACTGTGAACAACGTCGAATCCATCGCCGTTGTCCCGACGATTTTGCGCCGTGGTGCGTCCTGGTTTGCGGGCTTCGGTCGTGAAAACAACGCCGGGACAAAGCTGTTCGCCATCTCCGGGCATGTGAACAACCCTTGTGTTGTCGAAGAGGCAATGTCGATCTCCTTCGAAGAGTTGATCGAAAAGCACTGTGGCGGCATCCGTGGGGGTTGGGATAATCTCAAGGCGGTTATCCCCGGCGGTTCGTCCGTTCCTTGTGTGCGCGGAGAGAAGATGCGCGATGCGGTGATGGATTTTGATTATCTGCGCGGTGAATTGGGGTCGGGTCTTGGCACGGCTGCGGTTATCGTGATGGATAAAAACACGGACATCATCAAAGCGATTTGGCGTCTGGCGAAGTTCTACAAGCATGAAAGTTGCGGTCAGTGCACGCCATGTCGTGAGGGCACCGGTTGGATGATGCGCGTCATGGACCGTCTTGTCCGTGGTGAGGCAGACGAAGAAGAAATTGATATGCTCTGGGACGTCACCAAGCAGGTCGAGGGGCACACCATTTGCGCCCTCGGTGACGCGGCGGCCTGGCCGATTCAGGGCCTTATCCGGAACTTCCGTGATGAGATCGAAGATCGCATAAAGGCGCAAAAAGCCGGTCGCGTGAGCGCGGTGGCTGCAGAGTAATCTTGCGGTTCCGAGAATTGAAAAAGCCCTTCACGTTTCGTGGAGGGCTTTTTACGTTTGTGGCCAATCAATCGGTCTGGGTGGTCTTTTTGAGGGTTTCCCGATCTTTCTTGGGCATTCCCTCCGTAATATCATCCGAAGTTTCGGCGTGTTTTGCATCGCCGACATTTTCGTGATCGGTGAATTTTTCGGTCTGGTCCTGTGCGTCGGCGTCTTTCTCTGACATCGGGCGTGTTTCGAGATCTTTGGTCATGATATCCTCCTCATATTGCAATCAACGCACGAAAGCAGGCGGCGTTCCGCTTTCCCGACCTTTGTCGCATGCAGCATTGAGCATGTCCTTTGCTTGACCTCTGGATTTGGGAGGGCGAGAGTGTCTGCGCTTTGGCGAGCCGGCGCAGCAGCCCGCCCGCCGGCAAAATAAATGGCAAAGGGCAAGAGCATGAAGAACGTTGCGCAACTAAGAGGTTATAAGGCGAAACCGGTAACACGTGGCGAGACGGCTCAAGCCAAGGCACTGCCGTTTCCGGACCTATCCCTCGTCTTCAAGATCGGCATGGTTTTGTTGTTGGCAACACTTCTTGTTGGATGCGGCGGCCAAAGCAGTGGTGGTCAGGGTCCACGGTTTGATGGGCAAACCTTTCGCGGCAGCGCAAAACCGGTTCAGGGCGATCGTGCGGAGTTCGTGGCAACGGCGCGGCAACCGTCCAAGTCAATCACCGGTGCGACCCAAGCTGCGGCGTATCAGGGGAAACAATACTGTATCAACACATTCGGCACATCCGACATCGACTGGATCGTCGGTCCGGATACACCGACCTCTCAGCTGCCGGTTTCCGAGAGCAGTCTGACATTGACCGGTCGGTGCCGCGATCGGTAAGCGTTGCCTTGCCGATCTGCGCCACGCTTGAAGAGAGATTTCGCCCAACCCGTCGCGGGGCAGGCGTCGATATTGCATAACAATCCGCGTTGGCCCTTCTTCATGTCGAATACCACTCAAGAAGGAGGCCCCAATGCGGCTGATTCCCGTTCTGACGCTGTGCCTTGCGCTGGCCGCCCCGGCATTCGCGAAACCGCATCTACGTGAGGTGCCGGAAATTGATGACACCTTGATGCAAATCGCAATCGCCGATGAAATTCGCAAAACCTGTGATGACATCAATGCGCGTATGATCCGGGCTTTTGCTCAGGTCACGCAACTCGAATCGCGGGCGAAGTCTTTGGGCTACTCGTCCGATGAGATCGATGACTACGTTTCCTCCAAATCAGAGAAGCGTCGCATGCGTGAAAAAGCGAGTGGCTGGTTGGCGGCGCAGGGTGTGAAAGCCGATGATGACAAAGCGCTTTGTGCCTTTGGCAAAGCCCAAATCAAGAAAGACACGTACATCGGGTCTTTGCTTCGCTGAGGCATGAGCCCGGGGGAAGCCCCGGGTTCAAATTCAGCGGCTTGTACATGAAACAAAGTTAATTGGTCGGGTTTATTTGTGATCACGCACGTCGTCGTGCTGGAAGAAGTTCTTTATCCGCGTCGATTTTTCCCAGATTTCTGTGGGAATTTCCGCGTCTCGCATCTGGCGTTGTGGTCATTGGCGCGATAGAACCGGGCCAAGTCGCGCCCGACCTTGGTCTTGGTCAACGTCAGGCGCCGCCATCTGCAATCTGGAGAGGCACCGGCATGTCCGACTTGCGCAAGCTCATCATCGACGGTCAGGAAATTGAGGTTGATGGGTCGATGACCCTGATCCAAGCCTGTGAGGAGGTCGGTATCGAAGTTCCACGCTTCTGTTACCATGAACGCCTCTCCATCGCCGGCAACTGTCGCATGTGTCTGGTCGAAGTGGTCGGTGGACCGCCTAAACCTGCGGCGTCCTGCGCCATGCAGGTCAAGGATATGCGTCCCGGCCGCAACGGTGAGCCACCTGAGATCAAGACCAATTCGCCTATGGTGAAGAAGGCCCGCGAGGGGGTTATGGAGTTTCTGCTCATCAACCACCCGCTCGATTGCCCGATCTGTGACCAAGGCGGCGAATGCGATCTGCAGGACCAGGCAATGGCCTACGGGGTTGATTTCTCGCGGTTTACCGAGGCGAAACGCGCTGTGACCGATCTGGATCTTGGTCCGCTGGTCGAGACTCACATGACGCGCTGCATTTCGTGTACGCGCTGCGTGCGGTTCACGTCCGAAGTCGCGGGTTTGAACCAGATGGGCCAGACGGGCCGGGGCGAAGACGCTGAGATTACATCTTATCTGAACCAGACGCTCGAATCGAACCTGCAGGGCAACATCATCGATTTGTGCCCGGTGGGCGCTTTGGTTTCAAAGCCTTACGCTTTCACGGCGCGCCCTTGGGAACTGACGAAGACCGAGACCATCGACGTCATGGACGCCCTTGGCTCCAACATCCGCGTTGACACGAAGGGCCGTGAAGTGATGCGCATCTTGCCGCGCAACAACGACGGCGTGAACGAGGAGTGGATTTCGGACAAGACCCGTTTCGTTTGGGATGGCCTGCGTCGTCAGCGCCTCGACCGTCCTTATGTACGCGTCGATGGCAAGCTGAGACCGGCGACGTGGCCGGAAGCCTTGTCGGTTGTCGCAGAGAAGGTGAAGGGCGCGTCCAAGCTCGCCGGGATTGTCGGTGATCTCGCATCGGTTGAGGCCGCGTATTCCCTGAAGACCTTTATCGAAGCCGCCGGTGGTGCGGTCGAATGCCGCACCGACGGTGCCAAGCTGCCCGCAGGCAACCGTTCTGGCTATGTCGGGACCGCCTCGGTCGAGGATATCGATTCGGCGGAGATGATCCTGCTGATCGGCACCAACCCGCGTGACGAATCTCCTGTTCTGAACGCTCGCATCCGTGCGGCCTGGGCGCGCGGCGCCAAAGTTGCCCGCATCGGTGCGCCGGTCGATCTGACCTATGACTGCATCGAACTTGGGACTGGCCGCGATGCGCTGGCCAAGCTCAAGGAGATGGACCACAGTGACAAGGATGGCGTGAACGGCATCATGATCGTGGGGCAGGGCGCGCTGACCGAGGCCGACGGCGCCGCCGTTCTGGGCACCGCCATGAACCTTGCCACCGCCGGTTCGTCGAAGTTGATGGTGCTGCACACCGCCGCGAGCCGTGTCGGCGCGCTCGACGTGGGCGCGGTCAACGCGCGCGGCATGGACGCCGTGAACGAGGCTGATGTGATCTACAACCTCGGCGCGGACGAGCTGGAAATCGGTGCGGGTGCTTTCGTTATCTATCAAGGCTCTCACGGTGACCGTGGGGCGCACCGCGCCGACGTGATCCTGCCGGGTGCGGCTTACACCGAGGAACAGGGGCTTTTCGTGAACACCGAAGGCCGTCCACAACTGGCGCTTCGCGCCGGGTTTGCACCGGGCGAGGCCAAGGAGAACTGGGCCATCTTCCGGGCATTGTCCGCGGAGATGGGCGCGAAGCTGCCTTGGGATTCGCTGGCACAGCTGCGTCAAGCGCTGATCGCGGATGTTCCACACCTTGCGAAGATCGACGAGGTGCCTGAGAACGAATGGCAGCCGGTGGACGAAGGGTCGCTGGGCGATGCAGATTTCCGTTATGCCGTGTCCGATTACTGGCTGACCAATCCAATCGCCCGTGCCTCTGAGGTGATGGCGGAGCTGTCCAAAAACGCAAAGCTGCGCAATCAGGCGCCAATGGCGGCGGAATAAGTGCGGGTGAGCGGGATGATTGCCATGTTGGCTTTGAGTGCCACGGCGAGCTGCGACACAGCGCAGACTCGCCCGAGCGCGGCGAAGCCGGTTTACGAGGGCGTGGACACGCGCCTCCTCGATGGTGATTTGGTGAACTTTCACGTTCAAATGCGTGGCGCCCGCGGACCCGATGACGTTGAATCTTATGGCGAGTGCGCAGCAGCGCAGTATGCTTTGATCCGCGGCTACGGCTTTGCCCGGCATGTACGTACGAATGTTTACGACGAGGGTGGCCTCTGGCGCGGAGATGCGGTTTACACCATCTCGGCGGCGCTGCCCCGTGGGTTGAAAACGATCGACGCAGAGGTCACCGCTTTGGCCTGCGCCGAGAACGGAATACCGATGGTATGAGGACCTGATGGCTGAATTCTTCTCCGACAATCCCTGGGGTATCGCGATCTGGATCGTGTTCACGATTCTCGCGCTGCTGGTGCCGCTTCTCGTGTCGCTTGCCTTCCTTATGTGGGGTGACCGCAAAATTTGGGCGGCTGTGCAGATGCGTCGCGGTCCCAACGTGGTGGGTATCTTTGGCCTGCTGCAATCATTCGCAGACTTCCTGAAATACATCGTCAAGGAAGTGGTGGTGCCGGCCGGCGCTGACCGTTTCGTTTTCTTTCTTGCTCCGATGGTATCGCTGGTCATGGCGTTCGTCGCCTGGGCCGTGATTCCGTTTGGTGACGGCTGGGTGATCTCGGATATCAACGTCGCCATCCTTTATGTCTTCGCCATCTCCTCGCTGGAGGTCTACGGCGTGATCATGGGGGGCTGGGCGTCCAACTCCAAATACCCCTTCCTTGGTTCCCTGCGCTCTGCGGCTCAGATGATTTCTTATGAAGTCAGCCTTGGTCTGATCATCATCGGCATCGTGATCTCGTCCGGCTCCATGAACTTTGGAGATATCGTGAGGTCGCAGGACGGGGTTGGCATTCTGTCGTGGTACTGGATCCCGCACTTCCCAATGATGTTCCTGTTCTTTATTTCTGCGTTGGCTGAGACAAACCGCCCGCCCTTCGACCTTCCCGAAGCGGAGTCGGAATTGGTCGCAGGCTACCAGGTGGAATACTCTTCGACGCCGTTCCTTCTGTTCATGATCGGGGAATTGACCGCAGTCGTGCTGATGTGTGCACTTGTGTCACTGCTGTTCTTTGGCGGCTGGCTATCTCCCGTTGAGTTCCTGCCCGATGGCATCTTCTGGATGTGTCTCAAGATGGTCTTTGTCTTCTTCATCTTTGCGATGGTGAAGGCGATCACTCCGCGCTATCGCTACGACCAACTGATGCGGATCGGTTGGAAGGTCTTCCTTCCGATGTCCCTGGCGTGGGTTGTCTTTGTCTCCTTCGCCGCGCGGTTCGACTGGTTCTGGGGCTTCTATGCCCGCTGGGCTGTGGGGAGCTGATATGACCCGGGTGCGGAAACAATTCGTTTCTGATTTTGCAGAGGGACTTCGTGCGAGCACATCCCTGCGCGGTGTTAAGGTCGCCACACGGGCACGCAAAACGTGTGCCTTTCCCGTGGGAGAGACATTGTGACCGACCTGAAGAAAGCCATCCTTGATGCCAAGTACATCGATATGATCGGCCTTGGCGACTTCGTTGTCCGTGACTGCGGGCTGCCTGACGTGGACGCCGACGGTAACCTTTTGCCTCAGGCAAACGAAATCGCGGCTGCGATCTATCGTTGGGCCGCAGACATGCAAGCCATGAGCGAAGACGTGAAATCCCAGCCTCAGGCGGCGGTCGTCGGAGCTTCTATCGCTGAAGAAGTGAATGGCGACACGGTTTCGGAAGGCATTTCGGAATATGATGAACACGGTGATCCAGTGACGGACGCCGAAGAGGCGGAGCAGCTCGAAGCAGCGCGCGAAGCCGTGAAAGAGGAGAGCGCATAGATGGCGACCATCGACTATGGGCGCGCAGCCAAGTATTTCCTGCTCGCCGACTTCATGAAGGGATTTCAGCTGGGGCTGAAGTACTTCTTTGCTCCCAAGGCGACGTTGAACTATCCGCACGAAAAGGGGCCTTTGTCGCCCCGGTTCCGCGGCGAACACGCGTTGCGCCGCTACCCGAATGGTGAAGAACGCTGCATTGCCTGCAAACTGTGCGAGGCGATCTGCCCCGCGCAGGCAATCACCATTGATGCCGAACCGCGCGAGGACGGCTCCCGCCGGACGACACGCTACGATATCGACATGACGAAATGCATCTACTGCGGGTTTTGCCAAGAGGCCTGCCCGGTGGATGCAATTGTCGAAGGTCCGAACTTCGAATTCTCGACCGAAACCCGTGAAGAGCTGTTTTACGACAAGCAAAAGCTGCTCGAGAACGGTGATCGTTGGGAAGCCGAGATTGCGCGCAACCTCGAACTGGATGCGCCGTACAGATGATGGATTGCGCGCATTTTCCCTTGCTTGAGACCGGGCGCGCTTTGCGTTCGGCCGATTGCCTGGTGGGTGGTGCGCGTCCAGAGCGCCGTGGTGTGCTCATGCATGGCCGAAGTGGCCTTGGAAGTTGTCAGGAGACAGTGCGATGACCAGTGGCAAAACTCCATTTGAGTTGATGATGGAACAGGCGCAGGAGATGGCAAAAGCCTTCAACCCGGCCATGACCACCTTTGATCCCAAAGGGTATGAGAAGCTCTGGCCGACCATGTCGAAGGACACCATGGAAATGTTCTTTGGCAAGGGGTTGTCCAAGTCGGGCCTTGATGCCAAGACGCGGCTGTTGTTGACACTTGCGGGACTCACCATGCAGGGCGCGCAGGCCGAAACTCCGTTTCGAATGACCGTTCGTCACGCCATTGAGGCGGGCGCCACTGAAGAAGAGATCGCCGAGACCATCGCACAGATGTCGATGTTTGCCGGCATACCTGCCATGACCCGCGCCATGGATTTGGCTCGCGAGGTTATGGCCGACGGAAAGGATGACGAGGAATGACCGTCTTTGCCTTCTACCTGTTCGCATTGGGCGTGATCGCCGGCGGCCTGTTCACGGTGGTCAGCCGCAACCCGGTGCACTCCGTGCTATGGCTGATCCTGGCATTCCTGTCCTCGGCCGGGTTGTTTGTCCTGCTTGGGGCCGAGTTCGTGGCGATGCTTCTGGTCATTGTATATGTGGGCGCCGTCGCTGTGCTGTTCCTGTTTGTGGTCATGATGCTGGACGTCGACTTTGCCGAGTTGAAGGCAGAGATGGCGCAGTATCTGCCGCTGGGTTTGCTGATCGGTCTGATAATCTTGATGCAACTGGGCATGGCCTTTGGTGTGTGGGAAGCGTCAGACGTCGCAGCCGCGCAGCTGTCCTCACCGACGCCCGTCGATGTGCACAACACTGCGGCGCTTGGTCTGGTTCTGTATGACCGCTACTTCCTGCTGTTCCAGCTCGCGGGTCTGATCCTGCTGGTTGCAATGATCGGCGCGATCGTTCTGACACTCCGTCACCGCAAAGACGTCAAGCGTCAGGTTGTTTTGCAGCAGATGTACCGGGATCCGGCCAAAGCGATGGAGTTGAAGAACGTCCGTCCGGGGCAGGGCCTTTGAACAGCCTTTGGGACATCATCCTCTCACCGATGGGCATCGTGCTCTACGCGGGGTTCTGGGCGTTCAAGCTCACTGCCGGGGTTTGGTTGCTGACAAAGGCGGTCACCCGATTGCCGGTCCGTCACCGGATCTGGGCAGAAGCTGCCTTGATACGGTTGCGATTGATGAAAGGGCCCGCCGACCCATTAGGGTAAAGGGAACTGCGCCACGCAGCGCAAGAATTCGGTCTGACAAGTCGGGCCAAAGGGACAACGCACTGTCCCTATCAAGCAACAAGCTCCGGGCGTGATCTGGGGCGAGCAAGACGAAAACGAACGGGCCAGACGCCCGGAGGGACACGTATGATCGGATTGGAACATTACCTGACCGTCGCCGCGGCGCTGTTTGTGATTGGCATCTTCGGGCTTTTCCTGAACCGAAAGAACGTGATCATTCTGCTGATGAGCATCGAGCTGATGCTGCTGGCCGTAAATATCAATCTTGTCGCCTTCTCTTCATATCTTGGCGATCTGGCGGGGCAGGTCTTTACACTGTTTGTTTTGACCGTCGCCGCCGCCGAAGCGGCGATTGGCCTTGCCATTCTGGTCTGCTTCTTCCGGAACCGCGGCACTATCGCCGTGGAAGACGTTAACGTGATGAAAGGGTAACCCACGATGGAGAGCATCATCCTCTTTTCCCCGTTGGTGGGTAGCCTCATCGCGGGCTTTGGCTGGAAGTTTATCGGTATCCGCGGAAGCCAGTGGATTACGACCGGTCTGCTGTTTCTGGCCTGCGCCTTTTCGTGGATCGTTTTCCTGACGCACGGGCCCGAGACACAGCACATTCAGATCATGCGCTGGATCGAGTCCGGAACGCTCAGCACCGACTGGGCGATCCGTGTGGACCGCATGACATCCATCATGTTGATCGTTGTGACCACGGTGTCGTCGCTCGTGCACCTGTACTCCTTCGGGTACATGGCCCATGACGAAAACTTCAAAAAGGGTGAAGAGAACTACAAGGCACGCTTCTTTGCGTATCTCTCGTTCTTCACCTTCGCGATGTTGATGCTGGTGACCTCTGACAACCTCGTCCAACTGTTTTTCGGCTGGGAAGGTGTGGGTGTCGCATCTTATCTGCTGATTGGGTTCTACTACCGTAAGCCTTCGGCAAACGCGGCGGCGATGAAGGCTTTCATCGTCAACCGTGTGGGTGACTTTGGCCTCGCTTTGGGCATTATCGGTCTCTACTTCCTGACAGACAGCGTACGGTTCGATGATATCTTCGCGGCGGCGCCTCAACTGGCTGAGACGCAGATTTCATTCCTCTGGGGTGATTGGAACGCGGCCGAAGTCATGGCGCTGCTGCTCTTCATCGGCGCGATGGGTAAGTCGGCGCAGCTGATCCTGCACACATGGCTGCCAGATGCGATGGAAGGCCCGACACCTGTGTCGGCTCTGATCCACGCCGCGACGATGGTTACGGCCGGCGTGTTCCTGGTCTGCCGGATGTCGCCGCTCATGGAATATGCGCCGAACGCAATGGCGTTTGTCACGTTCCTTGGTGCGACGACTGCTTTCTTTGCGGCGACCGTCGGTTTGGTGCAGAACGACATCAAACGTGTCATCGCCTATTCAACCTGTTCGCAGCTGGGCTACATGTTCGTTGCAGCGGGCGTTGGCGTTTACTCGGTGGCAATGTTCCACCTTCTTACCCACGCGTTCTTCAAGGCGATGCTGTTCCTCGGTGCCGGCTCTGTCATTCACGGGATGCATCACGAGCAGGACATGCGGAACTACGGCGGACTGCGTAAGAAGTTGCCGGTGACGTTCTGGGCCATGATGATCGGTACGTTGGCGATTACCGGTGTCGGGATCCCGCTGACTCACATTGGCTTTGCCGGTTTCCTGTCGAAAGACGCGGTCATCGAAAGCGCCTGGGCGGGCACTGCGGGTGGATATGCCTTCTGGATGTTGGTCATTGCGGCGCTTTTCACCTCGTTCTATTCGTGGCGCCTCATTTTCATGACCTTCTTCGGCAAACCGCGCGGCAACAAGCACACGCATGAGCACGCGCATGAAAGCCCGATGGTCATGTTGATCCCGCTGGGCGTTCTGTCGCTGGGTGCGATTTTCTCCGGTATGCTGTGGTACAACAGCTTCTTTGGCGACCATGATGCTGTAAACGAGTTCTTTGGCATCCCGGCGCATCACGAAGAAATGGCAGAGGCCGGCCATGATGTGGATGGCGCTGCTGAAGCAGGGGCTGTCGCCGCAATTGATCCCACAGAGGGCGGCGCTGAAAGCGACGCACCTGCCGGGGCCGAGAGCCATGCGGCCGTTGCAGAACACGGTGCACCGCAAGGCGCGATCTTTATGGCGTCCGACAACACCGTCATGGAAGACGCGCACCACGCGCCGGTCTGGGTAAAGGTGTCGCCCTTTATCGCGATGGCGATCGGTTTCGCAGTGGCGTATCTGTTTTATATTGCGAACACATCGCTGCCGCGAAAGTTGGCGGAAACGCAGCGCCCGCTGTATCTGTTCCTGCTCAACAAGTGGTACTTTGACGAGGCCTACGATTTCCTCTTCGTGCAGCCGGCCAAAAAGCTGGGCCGCATCTTCTGGAAGGGGGGTGACGAGGCGATCATCAAGGGCGGGATCAACGGGCTGGCCATGGGGATCATTCCATGGGTCACACGTCTCGCAGGTCGCGCTCAGTCTGGCTACATCTTCACTTACGCCTTCGCCATGGTCATCGGGATCGCGGTCCTGATCACTTGGATGTCTATCTCCGGAGGGGCACACTGATGTCGAACCTTCTCTCCATCGTCACCTTCTTGCCGGCTCTGGCGGCCCTGATCCTCGCAGTGTTTCTGCGGGGGGATGATGCGGCGGCCCAGCGTAACGCAAAGTGGTTGGCGTTGATTGCTTCCGCAGCAACCTTCGTGATCTCGCTGTTCATCCTTGCGCAGTTCGATCCGTCAAACACCGGCTTCCAGATGTTGGAAGAGGGCGAATGGCTTATGGGCCTGAGCTATCGGATGGGCGTTGACGGCATCTCGGTGCTGTTTGTGATGCTGACCACGTTCATGATGCCTTTGGTGATCTGGGCCAGCTGGGACGTCAAAACCCGTGTCACCGAATACATGATCGCCTTCCTGATGCTTGAGACGCTTATGTTGGGCGTGTTCATGGCGCTTGATCTGGTGTTGTTCTACGTCTTCTTCGAGGCTGGCCTTATCCCGATGTTCCTGATCATCGGGATCTGGGGCGGAAAGGAGCGCATCTACGCGTCCTTCAAGTTCTTCCTCTACACCTTCCTTGGCTCGGTGCTGATGTTGGTGGCGATGATTGCCATGTATGCCGACGCTGGCACCACCTGTATCGGCGGCTGTGATGTCTCGCTTTTGACCCATAACTTTGCCTCTGACGACTTCAGTGTCCTGGGCGTGCCCATCGTTGGTGGTCTGCAAACCATGCTGTTCCTGGCGTTCTTTGCGTCATTCGCTGTGAAGATGCCGATGTGGCCCGTGCACACATGGCTGCCTGAGGCGCACGTTCAGGCGCCCACCGCAGGTTCCGTGGTACTGGCGGCGATCCTGCTGAAGATGGGCGGCTACGGGTTCTTGCGCTTTTCGCTGCCGATGTTCCCGGTGGGGTCCGAAGTCATGCAGAACTTCGTCTTCACCCTGTCAGTCGTGGCCATCGTCTACACATCGCTGGTCGCGCTGGTCCAGGAAGACATGAAGAAGCTCATCGCCTACTCATCCGTGGCGCACATGGGTTATGTGACCATGGGCATCTTCGCTGCCAATCAACAGGGGGTCGACGGCGCGATTTTCCAGATGATTTCCCACGGGTTCATCTCTGGCGCGCTGTTTCTGTGCGTCGGCGTAATCTATGACCGGATGCACACCCGTGAGATCGACGCTTACGGTGGCCTGGTGAACAGGATGCCGGCATATGCGCTGATCTTCTTGTTCTTCACCATGGCGAACGTCGGGTTGCCAGGGACGTCCGGATTTATCGGGGAATTCCTGACGCTGGCTGGTGTCTTCCAAGTGAACACTTGGGTCGCCGCCGGTGCGGCGCTTGGGGTAATCCTCTCTGCGGCCTATGCCCTGTGGCTTTATCGCCGTGTGGTCATGGGTGACCTGATCAAAGAAAGCCTGAAAACCATCAAGGACATGACCCGCCGTGAGAAACTTATCTTCACGCCACTGGTGGCCATGACTCTTCTGTTGGGCGTTTACCCGGCCCCGATCCTTGACCGGATCGGTCCGTCGGTGGAGGCGCTGGTGGCGCATTACGATACATCGCTGGAAAGCGCAGGCCGTGGCGGCAATAGCAACCGCGTGGCCGAAGCTGAAGCTGAAGTTGGACACTGAGGGGTACCATGATGTCGGCTGACCTGAACATCATCCTGCCGGAAATCATTCTGTCGCTATATGCGCTGATTGCTCTGGTAGGCGCGGTTTATACCGGAAAAGACAATCTTGCCCCAATGCTGGTCTGGGTGACCTCTGGCGTATTTGTGGTGATGGCCATCTGGATCGGAACTTCTGGGGACGGGTCGCTCCCTGCCTTCTACGGCATGTTCCAGAATGATGCTTTTGCACGATTCGCCAAGGTGCTGATATTGATCTCTGCAGCGGCAGTCCTGGTCATGAGCGAAGGCTACATGGCGCGTCGCGACCTGCTGCGGTTTGAATACCCTATGCTCGTGACCCTCGCGGTCGTCGGCATGATGGTCATGGTGTCTGCGGGCGACTTGATGTCGCTCTACATGGGCTTGGAGCTGCAATCTCTGGCGCTTTATGTTGTCGCCTCATTGCGCCGTGACAGCGTGAAATCAACGGAAGCGGGTCTGAAGTACTTTGTACTGGGCGCGTTGTCTTCGGGTTTGCTCCTCTACGGCGCATCCTTGGTCTATGGTTTTGCGGGCACGACACTGTTCTCCGGGATTATCCTTGCGGCAACCGAAGGGCATCTGACCGTTGGACTGCTGATCGGCCTCGTTCTGATGATCTCCGGGATGGCGTTCAAGGTGTCGGCTGTTCCCTTCCATATGTGGACGCCAGATGTCTACCAAGGGTCTCCGACCCCGGTCACTGCGTTCTTTGCAACGGCGCCGAAAGTGGCCGCCATGGGCCTCTTTGCCCGTGTGATGTTCGACGCCTTTGGCGGCGCCATCGCGGATTGGAGCCAAGTGATTGCACTTCTGGCGGTTCTCTCGATGTTCCTTGGGTCTTTTGCGGCGATTGGGCAAACCGACATCAAGCGCCTGATGGCCTACTCGTCCATCGCTCACATGGGCTATGCCTTGATCGGGCTTGCCGCGGGCACTCAGCTTGGCGTGCAGAATATGCTGATCTACATGGCGATCTACGTGACGATGAACGTCGGGACATTTGCGTTCATCCTCTCGATGGAGCGCGATGGCCAGCCGGTCACGGAGGTTGGCGCACTTGGGATGTACTCCAAAAAGTCTCCGGGTCGGGCACTGGCCATGCTGGTGCTGCTGTTTTCGCTTGCAGGGGTGCCGCCGCTTTTGGGGTTCTTCGCCAAATACGGTGTCATGTTGGCGGCGGTGGATGCAGGTATGGTCTGGCTGGCGGTTGCGGGCGTGATCGCATCGGTCATCGGGGCTTACTATTATCTGCGCATCGTCTTCTTGATGTACTTCGGTGATGAGCGAGAAGACGCATTGGATAAACCTTCTTCCAGCGTGCTTTCAGGCTTCCTGGCGGTTTCTGCGCTGGTCATTGTGGTGGCTGTGTTCAACCCTCTGGGCTTGACCGTACATTTGCAAGATAGCGCCGAGGCTGCTGCCGTGTCTTTGGTGAACTGATCTTGGCACGCAGGCGTTTCGCTGAAATCAAGATGAGCGTGGCGCGTCCCTTCGGGGGCGCGTTGCCATGTTTGGGAGGTCTATGATGGCTTGGCCGAATGGGTATGGCAGACAAATACTGGCGGAGGTCGATAGCACCAACCTCGAAGCCGCTCGCGTCTTGCCGAATTTGGCAGGCCCCAAATGGATCTGCGCCTTGCGCCAAACTGCAGCCCGCGGACGCAGGGGCAGGGCTTGGTCGAACCCTCCGGGAAATTTCGCGGCGACACTGGTGATGCGTCCGCTTGAGACGCCAAATGTTGTGGCGCTTCGGTCTTTCGTAGCCTCTCTTGCGCTTTACGATGCTTTTGTAATGCTGACAGGTATCGAAACAGGGTTGTCCCTGAAGTGGCCAAACGATGTGCTTATGAACGGTGGCAAGGTGGCAGGAATTCTGCTCGAAGGGTTGCCGGGCGGGGGGCTTGCTATTGGGATCGGGGTCAATCTGATAGCCGCCCCGTCAGCGGAGGACGTGGAACCCGGCGCAGTATCTCCTGTGTCGTTCCTGGCGGAAACGGGTGTCAGGGTGACGCCTGACCAGATGCTTGATGCATTGGCAGAGGCCTACGCTCGGCGCGAAGCGAGCTTTGTAACATACGGATTTTTGCCGATACGAGAGGCTTGGTTGGCGCGCGCCGCGCGTCTTGGGGAAAAGATGATTGCGCGTACCGGGACGCAAGAGATCGCCGGCGTGTTCGAGACGGTGGACGCCACCGGGCAACTTGTCCTAAACACCCCCTCAGGCCGGATGAACATCGCGGCCGCAGACGTATTCTTCTAAAGGGACTGATGTCTATGCTGCTTGCCATTGATTGCGGTAACACGAATACCGTTTTCTCTATCTGGGATGGGGCGAGCTTTATCGCGACGTGGCGCACTGCAACGGAACATCACCGAACCGCAGATCAATACTACGTGTGGCTGTCGACATTGATGGAGTTTCAAAGAATTGACGCCAAGATCACCGATGTGATCATCTCGTCGACGGTTCCACGCGTTGTCTGGAACCTGCGGGTTCTGGCGGATCGATATTTTGCGACGCGCCCGATTGTCGTGGGAAAACCCGACTGTGAGCTTCCGATAGAGACGCGGGTGGATGCAGGCACAGCGGTAGGTCCGGATCGATTGGTGAACACCGTTGCGGGCTACGATAAGTTTGGCGGCGATCTGGTGATCGTGGACTTTGGAACGGCCACCACTTTCGACGTGGTGGCAAAGGATGGCGCTTACGAGGGTGGTGTGATTGCACCGGGTGTGAACCTGAGCCTTGAGGCGCTTCACCAGGCCGCAGCGGCGCTGCCGCATGTGGATATCTCACGTCCAGCGCAGGTTGTTGGGACGAACACGGTCGCCTGTATGCAGTCAGGCGTGTTCTGGGGCTATGTGGGCCTTGTCCGCGAGATATGCGAGCGCATCAAGGATGAACGTGGGCGTGACATGAAGGTGATCGCCACAGGAGGGCTGGCGCCCTTGTTCCAAGCGGCCGTGCCGCTATTTGATGCCTTTGACGAATTTTTGACGATGCACGGGCTGACCGTGATTTACGACCATAACAAGGCGCGTGCTCATGCGGAGTAGGGTGCCTGAGACAGAGGCGAAAGCATGAGCGAAGAACGTTTGATCTACCTCCCCCTTGGTGGGGCCGGGGAGATTGGTATGAATTGTTATGTCTATGGCTATGGCAAGCCGGGCGAAGAGCGCCTGATTGTCGTGGATCTGGGCGTGGCATTTCCGGACATGGACGGGACACCGGGCGTAGACCTTATCCTGCCGGATATCACGTGGCTGAAAGCAAATAAAAATCGGATCGAGGCGCTTGTCATCACGCACGCGCATGAAGACCACGTTGGTGCAGTGGGTCACACCTTTGAGGATCTGGGTGTGCCGATTTATGCACGTGCCTTCACGGCGAACATCGCGCGTCACAAGTTGGCAGAATACGGCGTCGAAGGTCAGGCGGTGAAGACTTGTTCCCCTTGGCCTGAGACCACAAAGATCGGCCCATTTACGGTGGGCTTTTTGCCGATTTCACACTCGATCCCGGAAAGCTCCGGCCTTGTAATCGATAGCCCGGCTGGCCGCATTGTGCACACCGGAGACTTCAAACTCGACACCCAGCCCCTGGTTGGCGAAGCGTGGGATCCTGACCTTTGGGCGGATGTGTCCAAAGCCGGTGTAAAAGCATTGGTCTGCGATTCCACCAACGTATTTACGCCCACGGCTGGCCGGTCTGAGGTCATCGTTGGCCCCGCCGTTGAAAAGCTGGTGGCTGAAGCGCCGCGGCTCGTTGTGGCGACAACCTTCGCATCCAACGTGGCGCGGGTTCGTACGCTGGCAGAAGCTGGCGCACGGGCGGGTCGATCAATCGTACTATTGGGCCGCGCGATGCGCCGGATGGTCGAAGCCGCCGTGGAAACCGGCGTCTTGAAGGACTTTCCGCCGGTTGTTCCAGTGGAGGACGCCGCTTCGATCCCGCGCGAAAACCTGATGTTGATCGTTACCGGGTCGCAGGGCGAACGGCGTGCCGCTTCGGCCCAACTGTCGCGCGGCAAATTCAATGGCATTGAGCTGAAAGAGGGCGATCTGTTCCTCTTCTCTTCCAAAACCATTCCGGGCAACGAAAAGGGCGTGATCCACATCATGAATCAGCTCTCGGAAAAAGGTGTGGACGTGGTGGACGACAGCATGGGCGATTACCATGTTTCCGGCCATGCCAACCGCCCGGACTTGCTGACCATGCAGGACGTTGTACAGCCTCAGATCGTTGTGCCGATGCACGGTGAGCACCGCCATTTGCGCGAACATGTGAAGATCTCGAAAGATCGCAACCGTCAGGGTATCCTGGCCGTGAACGGGATGATGATTGACCTCACGGGCAACGCACCGAAGGTGGCCGAGTACATCGAAACAGGCCGGACCTATCTGGACGGCTCTGTACAGATTGGCGCGCTGGATGGGATCGTCCGGGACCGTATTCGCATGGCTCTGAACGGTCATGTGGTTGTTACGCTGATCATGGACGAAGAGGATGAACCGCTTGGCGAGCCTTGGGTTGATCTTATGGGCCTCGCAGAGACTGGGCGCAGTAATGTTCCACTGGTAGACGTTTTGGAAGCAGACCTTGGTCAGTTCCTTGGCCGTTCCGGTGCAAAGACGTTGACCGACGACGACAAGCTGGAGGAAGGGCTGCGCCGGGTGGTTCGGCAGACCTGTAATACGGAAATTGGCAAAAAACCTGAAGTCACCGTTGTGGTCAGCCGTTTGAGCTAAGCTTCAATCTGCGCGCCCAGTTTCAGGTCCGATTTCTGAGACTGGGCGCGCGTGTTCTTCGAGTAGTCGACGGATGCGCGTCAGCGACAAATATCGTGCTGTGCGACCAATGAGCGTGAATTTTGACCTCAGGTCTTTGTTTTGGGCACGACAGCTACACCCAGATTGCGTCCCTTCTCGTAATTCTACACCGTTCGTCATTTCGGTTAGCGGCGGGATATCGGCATTGCGTTGATGGACATCGCGGTGTCCGCCATGTCGCAAACGTCCAGTTCTTTTACGCGTGTTGGCTTCATTTTGAGCCTTAGCCGTTCCGATTTTGGTAAAATAAAACAATAGGGAACTTCGGCTGCGTCCTCACGTTGACCGTGGAGGGTGCAGTACGCACCTAATTGCCTATTAGGAGACTATGATGATCGAGAAAGCCGGTTCCGCAAAATGGATGGGTGACCTCAAGACGGGTAAAGGTTTGGTTTCAACCGAATCCGCCGCCTTGAAAGACCAGCCTTACGGGTTCAACACACGCTTCGAGGATGGTGCCGGCACCAATCCCGAGGAGTTGATCGGTGCGGCGCATGCGAGTTGTTTTTCGATGGCGCTGTCAATGATCCTAGGCGAAAGCGATTTCGTTCCCGAAGAGATCAGCACAACGGCCAAAATTTATATGGACAAGAAAGACGGCGGTTTTGCAGTTGTTAAGTCCCATCTGACAGTGGCAGGCAAGGTGCCGGGTGCTTCTGAAGAGGACTTCATGAAAGCTGCGGAAGCCGCCAAAGAGAATTGCCCGATCTCCAAACTTTTGGACTGCGAAATAACTATGACGGCAACCTTTGCGTAAACCGTAAATTGAAGAATGAAAAAAGGCCGCTCAATTGAGCGGCCTTTTTTTAAGCGAAGCTGAGATAATTACCCTGCGCGGCGTTCATCAAAACTCAGCGCGATGAACTCGGGCATGTGATCGCCGAGGCCGACCACGTTGTTGCCACGATCAGGGCGACGGTCGTGCCTGCGGTCATCGGTGCGCTTTGTATCAGTGCGTTTATTTTTCGGCGATGCGTCGCTCAGAGCCACTGAACCGGTTTTCTCGCTGGGAGGATCGCTTTTAACCTCTGCCTGCTTGGCGTCGACTTTTGACTTATCGGACGTCGATGTGGTGCGGCGGCTGCGAGTGCGGGAGCTTTTCTCCGGCTTTTCGTCAGTTGTGGTGTCCGCAGGCTTGGCGATTTTGGCTGGGTTCTCGAGGCGTGGGATTGCCTTTTGAAGCAGTTTTTCTACACCGTCCAAGTTCTTTTCATCGCGCGGCACACAGATGGTAAAGGCTTTTCCCGAACGACCTGCACGGCCGGTGCGTCCAATGCGATGGACATAATCTTCGGCGTGGCTTGGTACGTCGAAGTTGAACACGTGCGATACTGCTGGAATATCCAACCCGCGGGCGGCCACGTCAGATGCGACGAGGATGCGGATTTTATTTTCACGGAACCCTTCAAGGGTGCGCGTGCGGTGGGATTGGTCGAGGTCCCCGTGGATCGGTTCTGCATCGTAGCCGTATTTCTTCAGCGACTTCGCTACAATATCCACGTCGACCTTGCGATTGCAGAAAACGATGGCACGGTCGCAAGCGTCGCCTTCTGCATCCAGCAGAGCACGCAAAACGGCACGCTTTTCACTGCCTTCACGGTCTTTGCGCGATGGCGAAAAGGCGATGGCAGCCTGCTCAATCGTCTCTGAAGCGGTGGCCTGACGGGCGACTTCAATGCGCGCTGGAGCGGACAGGAAAGTGTTGGTGATCCGTTCGATTTCAGGTGCCATCGTAGCGGAGAAAAACAGCGTCTGGCGCGTGAAGGGCGTGAGCGAGAAAATGCGTTCGATGTCGGGAATGAACCCCATGTCGAGCATCCGGTCAGCCTCATCGACGACCATGATTTCAATGCCGGTCAGCAACAATTTGCCACGTTCGAAATGGTCCAGCAGGCGACCCGGTGTGGCAATCAGAACGTCGACGCCCTTGTCGATAAGCTGGTCTTGTTCCTTGAAGGAAACGCCGCCAATCAGAAGTGCCTTCGTCAGTTTCACGTATTGCGAATAAGTGTCGAAGTTCTCCGCAACCTGTGCCGCCAATTCACGGGTCGGGCAGAGCACAAGTGAGCGCGGCATCCGAGCGCGTGCGCGGCCACGCGCAAGTTTGGTGATCATGGGCAGCGTAAACGACGCGGTCTTGCCGGTGCCGGTCTGCGCAATCCCCAGCACATCCTTGCCATCCAGAGCGGGGGGAATCGCTCCAGCCTGAATCGGCGTGGGCGTTTCGTATCCGGCCTCTTCGACGGCTTTTAGGACTTTGGGGCTGAGGTTCAGATCAGAGAATTTTGTCATGTATGTCCGTGTGATTGCGGACACAGAGACTTGGCCCGCGCGTATGTATGGGGGACGGCCCGGTCGGCCCGACCTCTTGTCGATTTCATCCCCTGCGCGTCCTATAGTAAAAAAAACGCGAAAGGTCAATCAAGCGTGGCCTTTAGGACCGGTTTGGCTTGTTTTTCCCGAATTGAAGACGGTTTTCAGATCTCGATCAACTGAAGTGTTTGTCGCGCAGTGTTTCTAGGTCCATCCGGTGTCTGCGCAGCAGCCCGTGCTTGGTGAGGCGATCACACAGGCCTGGGGTTGCCAAGCAGACTTCGTTGAAGAATTTGCGCAGTTCCTGTTCGCCGCCCTGTGCCTCCAAGGCATTGAAAAGCTCGTGATGAGACAACGCCCCGGTTCTGCGGACCTGTGGCTTCAGCTCGTCGCGATAAGAGCCTCGATCAAGCCGGAAACGGTAGGCATGTCGGAAATGCTCCCAGCTGTCGGCATGAAAATGAGCGAGTTCCGTGTCGGGCAAGGCCTCTTGCCCGGGGTTTTGCGCGCCGTTCAGGCTCACGTTGTGAATTTTGATTTGGAGCCCCTTCAGTCCGGTGCGGAAGAAGAGTTTCCCCGCCACATGGCTGAGAAAGCCGCCGGAGAGGTGAGCGCCGAAATTGGGAAAGCAATCTTCAGCCGCTTTTTGGCGTTTGGCCTGATCAATGTGGAAGGCTTTGAACACCGTCTCGCCGGGAGTGGTGCCGGGGCCGGGGGCCAACGCCTCTATCGGGCGGATGCGGGCGCAGAGCGCCCCATCAGGCAGGCCGGCCAATTGGTCGCCGATGGGACGGGTCGGCACGAGAAACTCGTCCACGTCTATATGGGCGAGCCAATCCACCTCGACTTTGCGATTGTTGCAGTGACGGGCGTTCAGGGATTGGCGCGTTTGATGTTTGACCGGACGGCCATTGCGCTTGGCCCAATACGCCGCATCGGTGTGTATTACGCGTAATTTAGGATGAGTTTTCAAGGCGGCCAGTGTCTCTGGCACATCGTCATCCAGATAGAGGTAAATGCGATGCGCGCCGTGTTCGAGATGCCAAGCAGCAAAGCGCTGGATCGCATCCAGCGATGCTTTGACCGTGGAGACAGTGCCCCAACGGATCATGGCAGACGTCCGAAAACGCGCGCGACCTTGGCATCGAGGGCAAGGTCCCGGGTGATCAGCATACCGCGTTTGCCCAGCCGTTCGCGCAGGTCGGGTGTGTCGGCGACCACCTCGTCAAAAAACGCGCGTAGACCGCCGTCCTCTTGCTGCAAGAACCGCAGCAATTCCGCTTGCCCCAATTCTGGGCGCTCGGACCGCGGGCGGTAGGAACCTTTTTCCAGACGAAAGTCGAGATGTGCCATGAAGTGGTCCCAACTGGGCGTGTGGAGATGAGCAAGCAGCAGGCCATTCGGCTTGTAGCGGTTGCCGGCGTCCTGGCCTTTGTACTTGAGCGCGTGGATCCCTAAACGAGTGTCGGGGATGCCGGTCCGGGCAAAGATTTTGCCTGACGTATGGGACAGAAAGCCACCGTACAGGTGCATTCCGAAGGTCGGATAAATGTCTTGCAGTTCCGCCTTTTTCACATTCGCCTGCGCATGGGTCAGCTTGAAATGGCGGGGCGGTCCTGCGCAGGCCAATGCCTCTGCCGGAGGGATACGGACAAAAGCCGCGCTATTGGGCGCATCAAACAGCAGCTGAGCAATTGGTTTTTCGCACAGCAGGAATTCGTCCACATCTATATGACCCAGCCAATGGTGCTGGGCAGCGGGGCCATGCAGACATCGCGTGGCGTTGAAGGCTTGGCGCAGCTGATGTGCATCGGGCCGAGACTTTGCATGGCCATCCCAATAGGCTGCATCGGTCGAGATCAGGTGAATGCGTGGGTGAGTAAGGAAGGCTTCGGCCTCGGGGTTCGGCTTGTCCAGATAGATATGCAGCCGTTCCACGCCGAGGTCGATGTGGTGCGCGGCAAATCGTGCGATCTGATCCAGGGGTGCATTGGTGGTGGTCACGAGGCCCCAGCGCAGTTCGGCGACGCTGGCGGGCAATTGGCTTTGGTCGACGGGCGCGTTTTGACGGGTCTCTGGCGGCTGCTTTGCACCCGGCCGCGGTGAGGCGTTATGGGGCTTTTGCGCACGCTTTGTTTCCTTCTCTGCACGCATCTCGGCCAGACGGGAAAAAAGCGCACGTTTATCGTCGAGCAACGTGTGCAAAAGATGATGTGCCAATGGAGCTATGACGGCGTCCCTAGCGGCTTCTGTCCAGAGCCGTGCAAGAGTGTTCACATCCAGCCCACCCCCGACCAACGCGTATGGATCCATATCCAGCGGCAGGTCTGCCTTTTGCCGGTGGCGCGCAGAGAATGGCTGATCCGGCGCGTGGTCAGAATACAGCCGCTCCGTCTCATACAGTTTCATCATGCTGAACAACGTAGACAGCGCCAGTCCGGTGCAGCGCTGTTCCGCGGTCAGCCCATGATCGCCGAAGGTCGTGACGGCGGACACCAGCCATCGCGAGTCCAGATGTGTCAACAAATGATCGCAGTGCTCAGCCCACAGTCGGTGGAACAAAACAGGCGCATGTTCGGGAATATCGCGCTTGCGCAGATGTGCGATCAACATGCCGTGTAGGCTACATAGCTCGCTCAGACCCTGCAATTCTTGTCGTATTGCGTGGCTTTTGCGGTGAAATCCGGAACGAAACGGGGCTTTCCAAGTCGGATCAAGGTTTGGATCAGCGACAATCTGCAGGGTCAACGGATGAAGATCCATATCAGGATCGGGCAGACCTTCGCCCTCCGCGCAGTCGATGGCATCGCGGCGGGTTTCGTATTGGGTCAGCAGGGCGGCGATACGACGGGGAGGGCTGCTCATAATCACGAAGGTGGGACATAGTTTGGGGCGGGGCAAGTTGCTTTTGAATGTAGAATTCGGCAGTTTCAGGGCGCTTTAAGCATAATCTTCATCCAGATGGAAAACTGGAACGCTGGCATCCGACGGATGAACCGCGTAGTTGGACGCGACACAAGTTTTGGAGGCAGCCATGGGTGCAGCATCGTTTTCCCTGAACGCGCGCGACGGCAAGGCGCGGTGCGGCGTGATTTCCACCCCTCGGGGCGATATCCGGACCCCGGCCTTCATGCCGGTGGGCACAGCGGCCACTGTGAAAGGAATGCTGCCAGAGAACGTGCGCGCCACCGGAGCCGATGTCTTGCTGGGCAACACGTATCATCTGATGCTGCGTCCCGGGGCGGAGCGCGTGGCGCAGCTTGGCGGTTTGCACAAGTTCATGAATTGGCAGCGGCCGATCCTCACGGATTCGGGTGGATTTCAGGTCATGTCTCTCGCGTCGCTGCGTAAGCTGACGGAGAAAGGCGTGACCTTTCGGTCCCATATTGATGGCATGAAATATGACCTGACGCCTGAACGCTCAATGGAAATTCAAAGGCTGCTTGGCTCGGACATCGTCATGGCCTTTGACGAATGTCCGGCGCTCCCGGCGGACCGCACGCGCCTCAACGAGAGCATGCAGCTCTCTATGCGTTGGGCCAAACGCTCGCGAGAGGCCTTTGGTGATCGTCCCGGTCACATGCTGTTCGGCATCCAGCAAGGGGGGCTTGAGCAGGACCTTCGCGAAGAATCTGCAAAGGCACTGACAGAGATCGGCTTTGACGGCTACGCCGTGGGCGGGCTTGCAGTGGGTGAAGGGCAGGAGGCCATGTTCGGCTGTCTCGACTTCGCGCCGGACCAGCTGCCCGAGGATAAGCCGCGCTACCTGATGGGGGTTGGCAAGCCCGCGGATATCGTCGGTGCGGTCGCGCGTGGGATCGACATGATGGACTGCGTGCTGCCGTCCCGGTCGGGCCGCACAGGGCAGGCCTGGACACGGCGCGGCCAAGTCAATTTACGCAATGCCCGCCATGCTGACGATCCGCGCCCGCTTGATGAACATTGCAGCTGCCCGTGCTGTCAAAGTTACTCGCGCGCCTATCTGCACCACGTCACGCGGTCCAAGGAAATGATCGCCGGTACTCTCCTGACATGGCACAACTTGCACTACTATCAGGAGCTTATGGCGGGGATGCGAGCGGCGATTTCCGAGGGGCGCTTTGCATCATTTCAAACGGATTTCGAGGCTGAGTTCGGTTCGGGCGATATCGAGCTGCTATGAGCGCACGGACGGGGGAAGCCCCCGCGCTACGTCCGTGCCGCAGTCTCAGGCAGCATTTCCGAAAGGCTGCTTCGTAGCAGGTTCATACCGCCGGGCGTCCAGCCGAGGCTCCGGAGCTTGTCACAAATCAAAGGACTGACGGGCGATGTGGCGCGGGTGGGCGGGGCGATTTTGCAGCCTGTAAGCCGGTTCACTTCGGTCAACAGGTCGTGCCGGTCGAGGAAGATATCCGACACATGCATTGCGCCCGAGGTCGCCGACGTGAGCGCGAGCCGGGCCGCTTGAGCGAGGTCTGTACCATGGACCTCTGTACCGCGACGCGGCGCGACGGGCCTGCCGTTCAGATGGTCTGCAAAAAGCCCGGTCCATTTGTGATCCTTGCCGGGACCATAGATCCCTGTGGCGCGGAGAGATATGCCTACCATTGGGAGGCTGAACAGGCGGGTTTCAGCCGCGGCTTTGACCTGCCCGTAGAGTGACTTCGGCTCTGTCGTGAGGTCTTCGCTTAGGTTGGTGCCCGGCGGCAGCCCATCGAAAACAGCGCGTGATGACAGAAAAATGACGCGCTCAACGCCTGCGTCGGCGGCGGCATCGAATAACCTCAGGGTGCCGTGTAAGTTGGCTTCTATGAAGCCCTCCGGATTGTCGCCCTCACCGCCTCGATAGCGCCCCGGCTCATGCTGAAACGCGGCGTGAATAAGTGTTGTGACGCCGGTCAAGTCAGGGGGAGGACCGGTGAGACTGTAGTCCCTGTGTCGCTTGCCCGCAGGCCCGCGGCCAAAGGTCAAATCGGCTAAAGGTAAAAGCCAGCGGCCCACCAGCCCGGTTGCACCAGTCAAAGCGATCATGTGGGGTTGGCCAGTGTCGTCAGGTCAGGGGGGGTGCCCTCTGCATAGGCGCGCCAGAGTTCGATCAACGGTCGAAGCTGTTCCACCTTGGCGTGGTCTTGCCATGGTTTTTCGTATTGATAATGCACGACATTTATACTGTCCCACCGCCATAAGTCCGGCAGATTGAACCATGCATATTGCAGCATGTTGAACGTCACAGGCAGGCCATGCCAGCTGGGGAAAAAGCTTTCCAGAAAGGTCTGATCGGTACGCTTCCAGAACGCACCGGGCGCATCAAGGCGCCGGAGCATGGCGTCGAATGTCTCCTGAGATGGGCGTGCGGTGAAGATGCCGGAGTTCAGACGATGGAAATCCGAGAGGCTTTCGTAGACGTTCGGTGCGGCGCAGAATTCAGGGTAGTCGAACAACACGTCTATATTGCGCAGAACCAAGGTATCGGCATCGAGAAAGACGACGCGGTCGTAGGGCAACTGCCAAAGCCGCAACTTGCAGAAGTTGTCGAGTGGCGTGTGAAAGGCCGGTTTTTCGCCTTTGGTGAAGGGGTTCTTTCCGTGAATTTCCTGCTTGGAGTGGGCCACGTTGAACGCATCCGACACCGGCAAGTGGTCCACGGCTATCATCTTTGCACCCAAAGCCACCAACGGGTCCAGCGCTTCGGACGGCACGCCACCGGTGTGCAAGACAACACACTCCGACTGCGTGCCTGTTACATTAAGAGAATTGAGCAGTGCTTTGGCCCCTAACGCAAAATCGGCGTTAGAGACCAAGGTTACATAGGCAGTCTTCATCAGGAAACTTCGCGCAGATCTTTGCCCTCAGGGTCGCGATCGAGGGTCTTTGCTATATCCTTTGTCCAGGCGGAGACGGCAGGCACACGAGAGCGGTCGATGCGGTGTGCATATTTCTTGGCTACGTCTACAACTTCGGAGAGCAGACCTTCGGCGAGGGTGGTGGGGTTTAGTCCGAGCGCAAGGAACTGATCATTGTCGACGATCAGGTCGTTTTCCGGCGCTTCCTTGCGGGGGTTGGGGAGGTTCTTGACCTTTGCACCGGTCAGTTTGGCCACCAGATCCGCAAGGTCGCGGACGCGGTGGGTTTCTGTCATCTGGTTGAAAATCTTCACACGGTCGCCGGATGCGGGCGCGTCACCGAGCGCCAGTTCGATGCAGCGCACGGAATCCTGGATGTGAATAAAGGCGCGGGTTTGTCCGCCGGTGCCATGAACGGTCAGCGGATAGCCGATTGCCGCCTGGATCAAGAAGCGATTGAGCACAGTGCCATAGTCGCCATCGTAGTCGAAGCGATTGATAAGCTGTTCGTGCTTGCGGGTCTGATCTGTGTGGGTGCCCCAGACAATGCCTTGATGCAGGTCCGTGATCCGAAGCCCATCGTTTTGCGCGTAAAACTGAAACAGGATCTGATCGAGCGACTTGGTCATGTGATAGATCGAACCGGGGCGCGTCGGGTACAGGATTTCCTGCTCCTTGGGACCATTGGGCGTGTCGATCTGCACGTCCAGATAGCCCTCTGGGATCGGCGCACCAACGCTGGAATAACCGTAAACCCCCATGGTTCCAAGGTGCACAAGATGTGCGCCGGGCGCGGATTCTACCATCGCAGCCAACAGGTTATGCGTCGCATTCGTGTTGTTGTTTACGGTGTAAACCTTGTGACGATCGGTTTTCATCGAATAGGGCGCCGCGCGTTGCTCGGCAAAATGGATGATGGCATCCGGTTTCGTTTCCGCCAGCCACTGCTTGAGCCGCTCGTATTCCTTGGCGAGATCGAGCAGATGGAAATGGATGGTCTCACCGGAGGTCTGTTTCCAGATGCGGCACCGTTCCTGAATGGAATCCATCGGGGTCAGAGATTGCACACCCAATTCGGTGTCGATCCACCGACGGGACAGGTTGTCTAGGATGTGCACCTCGTGTCCGGCGTTGGAGAGGTGTAGGGCGGTTGGCCAGCCGACGAAACCGTCGCCGCCAAGGATCGCGATACGCATTTGGAAAGCTCCTGCTTGCATGTCTTGCGCTGTGGCTACGTTGGTCGTCGGGTTAAGTAAAATGAAATATTTCTGAATTGATACAGTTTTGATGTCTGGAAGCCGCGCAATTTCGGCCTGTTTACTGGTTTGGGGCGCACTATTGATATGCTTTCGCCACAGTCTCCCGGTCAGGGTGCGAAGCCATACGTTACCACTGTACGGCATTCACGTTTGCTTAAAAGTCCAAGTCTAGAGTCGCGTCTTGTGATTGCGGAGGCATGATGACGTTTGACAAACCAGCTCAATGTGAGGCGTCTCGCCATTACCTTGAACAGGAACTCAACGACCTGTTGCAAAATGATCTGGAGGCTTGGCGCTTCATCCAGCGCGGTTCTCTGGACGGCGTCTGGTATTGGAATATTGAGAACCCCAACGACGAGTGGATGAGTCCGGAGTTCTGGCAGACCCTCGGCATCGATCCCAAGACGCGCCAACACAGCCCGGCCGAGTGGCAGGATATTATCAACAAAGATGATCTGGCGGTAGCGCTGGATAATTTCAAAAAACACTGCGCAGATTCCTCTCACCCCTACGATCAGATCGTGCGATATCGGCACGCGGATGGGTCGACCGTCTGGGTACGGTGCCGTGGTATCGCCGTACGAGACAAAAAGGGCCGCGCTATCCGCATGTTGGGTGCGCATAACGATGTCACGTCGCTCAAACGGGCGGAGCAACGGGCACTCGAGGCGGAAAGCCGCAAGTTGCGGCTCGCCACGGACGAAATGCAGGCACTGGCCTACAGCCTTGCTCACGACCTGAAGGCTCCCGTGCAAACCTCCCGCCGTCTCGTAGAAGAAGTTTTGCGTGACGGTGACACACTTGACGAGGAGCAAATTGATTTGCTCGGTCATGCCTTTGCGACAATGGGCCGAATGCAGACGCTGGTGGATGATGTGCTGAATTTCGCCACACTGGCAAAAGGCGACGCACAGATCTCCATGGTTAATGTTCGCGAAGTCGCGGAAGAAGTGCGCGGCGATTTTCGTGCCATGATCGACGACACCGGTGCAGAGGTTGTCATTGACCCACTGCCGGTCATTCTAGCGGCACGCACCCAGATCCGGTTGCTGTTGCAGAACCTGATTGCCAACGCGATCAAATATCGCCGACCGGGGGTGCCCCCCGTGGTCAGGGTCAGCACCGGAGAGGCCACCAGTCATTCCGTGTGTATTACCGTCACCGACAATGGCATCGGGGTTCCGAAGGCGTATCGGCAGCGGATTTTCGACATGTTCAGCCGTCTTCATCGGCACGATGATATTCCTGGTTCCGGTTTGGGGCTTGCCTTGTGCGCGCGGATCGCAGTCATGCACGGCGGGAGCATCGCCGTTCAATCCGGGCAGGGAGAGGGAAGTTGTTTTGCGGTGACACTGCCCATCGAAGACCATAGGAGGGACAGCGCATGACAAGTGACACCGGTGGCGTCGTGGCCATGTGTATCGACGATGAAGCCATTGATCTGAAACTGAATCGGCGAGTTCTGAAACGCACAGGGCTTTATGCAACGATCCTTGATTTCGTGTCGGCCGAGGCGGCGTTGGAGCATCTGAGTGCGAACCCCGAACAACGCATTGACGTGATTTTTCTGGATATCAACATGCCGCGGATGAACGGGTTTGACTTCCTCGAAGCGATCAAAACCGAGTTTCGCGACGATTTAGTCGAATGCGTGGTCATCATGCTGACCACGTCGCTGCATCCTAAGGATCAGGCGCGCGCGGAGGCTATCGAACTTGTGCGGGAATACCTCAACAAGCCTTTGACTGATCTGGATGCGCGGCGCATCGCCATCGAGATCGGCGAGCAACGTTTGCCGGGTAAAGTGGGGCAGAGCGCTCGGGGGTGACGGAAATCATCGACTTTCGGGAACATAGGGTGTGCTGAAATGCACGGGAACGCTGCAGCTCTGGGATGCATTAAGCATGACAAAGGCATTCAGCAATCTCGAAGGAATATCCTAATGAGCAGTCTTTTTGATCCGATCAAGGTCGGCGCGATCGAACTGAAGAACCGCATAGTCATGGCTCCGCTCACGCGCAACCGCGCGATGGAAAATGACGCCCCTATGGAAATGCATGTGGACTACTACCGCCAGCGTGCCGGGGCTGGTCTTATTATTTCCGAAGCAACCCAGATTTCGCCAGAGGGCAAAGGATATGCTTGGACGCCGGGTATCCACTCCGACACACAGGTGGCACAGTGGAAGAAGGTTACCAATGCGGTGCATGAGGCCGGCGGCAAGATTGTGCTACAGCTTTGGCATGTTGGACGCATCAGCCACACCTCTCTTCAGGAAGGCGGCAAAGCACCTGTCGCGCCTTCGGCTGTGGCCGCGGAAGGGGTTCAGACGTTTGACGGCGAGCAAATGGTAGACGTGTCGACGCCACGCGCTCTTGAGGTGGACGAAATCCCTCGCATTGTCGCGGATTTTGCCAGCGCGACGAGAAATGCCCGCGCCGCAGGTTTTGACGGCGTCGAGGTGCATGCCGCAAACGGGTACCTGCTGGACCAGTTTTTGAAAGACGGTCCGAACAAACGCACAGATGCTTACGGTGGCTCATTCGAAAATCGTGCTCGTTTGCTGGGCGAAGTTTTGGACGCCGTCATTGCGGAATGGGGCGCCGGGCACGTGGGTGTGCGCGTATCTCCCTATTCTGGCGCGAATGGCGCCGAGGATAGCGATCCTACGGCCCTCGGGGATTTTCTTGCCGGTTTCGTGTCGGGCAGGGGGCTTGCGTATCTCCATATGATCGAAGGCCAGACTGGCGGTCCACGCGATCTTCCGGAAGGCGCCGACTTGCGGGCGCTCAAGACCCAGTTTGATGGCGCTTGGATGGCCAACAACGGCTATGACCGCGATCTTGCACAGTCCCGTTTGTCGGAAGGCCTGACCGACCTGGTTGCCTTTGGGCGCCCATATATCGCCAACCCTGACCTTGCGGAGCGACTTAAGCAGAACGCTCCTCTGAATGAAGGAGACACCAGCACATACTATGGTGGGGGCCGCGAGGGGTATACCGATTATCCGACGCTGCCAGAGAGCGACGCATGATACCTTAAATCAGTCACAGTTGCGCGCGGCAGACGGATTGGCGCTTGCCGCGCGCGCATTTAACGATAGAGGATGCCAACCTGCCACGACGTTCGTGACAGCGATAAGGAGTATCGACATGGACTACGGCAAAAGTGGCAATCCAAAGAGTGCAAAGGGCGCTCCGAAGTTTGACGACGGCAATAAAAAACTCTCGGGCAAAGACGCCCGCGGAGGCAAGGCTGACAAAGCAGAGCTTCTCGCCCGGATGAAAGCTGCACAAGACAAGCGGGCTGCGGACTGAGGCAGGCCGCGTCCTTGCGGGGGTTACACCCCGCAAGCCAACCTGGAAAAGGCAAAATATCCTTCGCTTGCACCGCGGGCTCGGAAGGGCCATCTTGTTCGCAATAGGCTGACACGAGGGTCGCAAGACCTGCTTGAAAATCAAGCAGAGCACCCCCAGATATAGTCTTCCAGACAGGGGACGACCCAAGCTGCCGCGATGCGGGGCCGGGGCGTTCTGCCAAGAACAGGAAACGCGAGCATGAAACAGCCACTCAACTCTTCTTACCCGGTGCTGCCGCTGCGCGACATCGTCGTATTTCCGCACATGATCGTGCCGCTTTTTGTCGGCCGCGAAAAATCCGTGCGCGCATTGGAAGAGGTGATGAACGACGACAAGCAAATATTGCTTGCCAGCCAGATTGACCCTTCGGTGGATGATCCGGACAAGGAAGGCATCTATCGCAACGGTGTCCTTGCCAACGTTTTGCAGTTGCTGAAACTGCCAGACGGCACTGTAAAAGTGCTTGTCGAAGGTCAGAGCCGTGTTCAGATCAATGAATACATTGAGAATGAAAACTTCTTCGAAGCCAAGGCTGAGTACCTGACTGAAATGCCCGGTGACCCTGCGGCGATCGAAGCTTTGGTTCACACCGTCGCCGAAGAATTTGAGCGCTACACCAAGGTCAAGAAAAACATTCCCGAAGAGGCGATGGCCGCTGTCAGCGAGGCGACCGAGCCTGCTCAATTGGCCGACCTCGTTGCCGGGCACCTTGGCGTGGAAGTGGGGCAGAAGCAGGAGCTTCTCGAAACGCTTTCCGTCTCGGAACGGCTCGAGAAAGTCTACGGTCTCATGCAGGGCGAAATGTCTGTTCTGCAGGTCGAAAAGAAAATCAAGACCCGCGTGAAGTCCCAGATGGAGAAGACACAGCGTGAGTACTACCTGAATGAGCAGATGAAGGCCATTCAGAAGGAGTTGGGCGACGGCGAAGAGGGTGAAGGCGAAATTGCCGAGCTTGAAGAGAAGATTGCCAAGACCAAGCTGTCCAAAGAGGCGCAGGAAAAGGCGGAAGCTGAGCTCAAGAAGCTGAAGAACATGTCCCCCATGTCGGCCGAGGCGACTGTGGTGCGTAACTACCTCGACTGGATGCTGTCCATCCCGTGGGGCACCAAGTCGCGCGTGAAAAAGGACTTGAATCGGGCGCAGAACATTCTCGACGAGGATCACTACAGCCTCGACAAGGTCAAAGAACGCATCGTCGAATACCTCGCCGTTCAGGCCCGCAGCCAAAAGCTGAAGGGTCCTATCCTCTGCCTCGTTGGTCCTCCCGGCGTCGGTAAGACGTCACTCGGCAAGTCTATCGCCAAGTCAACGGGGCGCGAATTTATCCGCATCTCGCTGGGTGGTGTACGTGACGAATCTGAGATTCGTGGCCACCGACGGACCTATATCGGGTCCATGCCGGGCAAGATCATTCAGGCCTTGAAAAAAGCGAAGACCACGAACCCGCTTATCCTGCTCGATGAAATCGACAAGATGGGTCAGGATTTCCGCGGCGACCCGGCGTCGGCGATGCTTGAAGTGCTCGATCCGGAGCAGAACGGGACCTTCGTGGATCACTACCTTGAGGTTGAATACGATCTGTCGAACGTCATGTTCGTGACCACGTCGAACAGCTATAACATGCCTGGGCCGTTGCTGGATCGGATGGAAATCATCTCGCTCTCCGGCTACACAGAAGATGAAAAGCTGGAGATTTCCAAGCGTCACTTACTTGGTAAGGTTGTGAAAAATCACGGGCTTAAAAAGAGCGAGTTCGAGGTGTCCGACGAAGCTTTGGTCGACATCGTGCGGTATTACACTCGCGAAGCTGGCGTGCGGAACATGGAGCGTGAGATCGCTAAACTTGCGCGCAAAGCGGTAACCAAGATCGTCAAGAAGGAGACCGACAAGGTCGTCGTGACAGCCGAAAATCTTCACGAGTTCCTTGGGGTTCGCAAGCATCGTTATGGTCTGGCAGAGGATGAACACCAGATTGGTGTCGTTACGGGTTTGGCTTGGACATCCGTTGGTGGCGACCTTCTTCACATTGAGGCGCTAAAGCTGCCCGGGAAAGGTCGGATGAAGACCACCGGTAAGCTTGGCGACGTCATGAAGGAGTCGATTGATGCGGCTTCGTCTTATGTTCGGTCGATCTCTCCCATGATTGGAGTGAAACCACCAAAGTTCGATAAGCTGGACATCCACGTTCACGTTCCGGATGGCGCGACGCCGAAGGACGGGCCATCTGCCGGCTTAGCTATGGTGACGTCTATCGTGTCAGTTCTGACACAGATCCCTGTTCGCAAAGATATCGCTATGACTGGCGAAGTGTCGTTGCGCGGCAATGCCATGCCCATTGGTGGCCTGAAGGAAAAACTGTTGGCGGCTTTGCGCGGGGGGATAAAGACGGTCTTCATCCCTGAAGAAAACGAAAAGGACTTGGCCGATATTCCGGACAACGTGAAGGAAGGTCTTCAGATTATTCCAGTCAAACACGTGTCTGAAGTTTTGGCGCAGGCGCTGGTATCGAAGCCAGAACCCATTGAATGGGACGAGGCTGCAGAAGAAGCGGCAGCTGCAGCGGCGGCGTCTAAGCCGGATGACAATCGAAGCGCTACAGCGCACTGAAGCTGCGCGATCTGATTGTTTTAATAGTACGCCCGGTACGGTCCTCGTGCCGGGCGTATTAAAATCTCTTTGGACCGGGGTCTGCGAGTCTAAAGATTGATTTGCAATGCGGTTCAAAATCTTCAATTCCCGGCGGTCTATGGCGCGGTCGTAAGTATCAGCAGCGGCGCATTTTTATCCATTCCGGAACGGACCCAGCATTTCGAGATCAGGCTCATTGCTGACTCTGCAGGCCGGCAGTCAAAAACTTGGATAATCCCGAAAAACTAGAGCATCTTCACAAGTGGAGTTTTCTCGGCAAGGTATCTGAGTGGCTTATGCAATCATTCTCTCGAACAAGAGGAGTTCATGCTCTGATCTTGAACAGCAACGAGTGACCCAACAGGGCTATTGGCGGAATACTCCCATCTATGAAGCTGAAAACAGCCGTAGAAATCCTACGGCCAGACCTCATTAAAATGCGGGATTTCGGAGGCAAGCAACTGTTGGCAGGGCACCTCCTATCGGTTTAACGTTGCCTCATAAAAAAAAGTGACTGCGGAGAGCCGTGGCGCAACAATCGATCAGAGGCAGGTATCATGACAAGCACGAGCAAGCCGACGAGTCGTTGGTCTAAAACGCGTGAATTCTCTACGTCCACACGTGGCATCGCGACCATAATCGAGCGTGTCGAACCCCCGCTCATAACCATTGGTACAGATGAAAACGTCCTACACGAGGATTCAGAAACTTGGGGCGTCTCCCGAGAGACAAAGCAGCCCCAGATTGTTCAAGTTTCAGCTCTGCCGCTCGTTCCTCAGCCCGAGATGAAAAAGAAGGAGCTCGTCGAAGCTGCCGTAGCACGCTCCGGCGTGAAAAAACGCGACGCTAAGCTGGCCATAGAAGCGGCGCTCGCCGTCTTGGGGGAAGCTTTGGCTGAAGGCCGTGAATTGAACCTTTTACCGCTGGGAAAACTCAAGGTCACAGGCATGAAAAAGGGTGGCAATGCTCAGATCATCAACGCCCGAGTGCGTCAGCCAGAAGAGAGCGGAATTTCTGTCCAAGACCCTCTTGCACAGGCTGCGGAGTGAGTCTAAAAGCCGCGCTACCGGGTGATTAGCTCAGTGGTAGAGCGCTTCGTTCACATCGAAGATGTCAGGAGTTCAAATCTCTTATCACCCACCATTCCCCTATTGATGCTGAGATCTTGCAGACTGGTGAAATCTCACTCGGTTTAATGGCGCCGCTGTCGTGTGAATTGGGGTATCCCCAGGCCACATACTTCCTCACGTACACTTGCCGATGGCTTCTCTGATGGGCAGGCCAAGTGCGTTGAAGCGGCTCATTGCGGGAACGCAGACCTGAAGGTCGATGGTCGTTGCCGTCAAATTGCACCGTCATCAGCGCATTCCTAGACGTTTCGTCTCGATGTGGTTCCCGTAGTGGGATCCGCTCCACTTTCGCCTGACCGCGCATCCAACGTATTTCAAGGCCTGGAAGACAGTCAGAGGTGGCTCGGCTTGTCCGAACGGTTTCCTGGCGTTTGCGATGTGATTTTCCGCCTTGGTTATGCTGGAGCAAAGCATTCCAAATGACCTGCCCCCTTCTGGTCCCTCACTTATAACGAGAGTCTGCAGGTTGGGTTTGGGTATTCGGCTTCGCCGTCTGGCGCAAGCGCGCCGGGCGC
>NZ_JACIEJ010000016.1 GCF_014196795.1 Sagittula marina | reverse complement strand
AGAATGCGGTTCTCGCGCCGAAGCCGATCATTCTCTTGAGCGAGGCCAAAATCCTCTTTTGACACCACATCCGTGTCTCGGTGCGCCGTGATCCACTTGTTCAGCGTCGACATGCCGACACCCAGATCATCAGCCACCCTGCTCACGCGTTAGCCCGCTGGTCAGTGCTATCCGCACCGCATCCTTGCGAAACTCGTCCGTCCGTTTCAGTCCCATAGTTCATCTCATTTGTTGCAGTAAATGCTAACAAAGGAGCGGCATCAAACCGTGACATGTCCAGCCACATGACCTCGACATTGCGCCCGGCGTCTTTCTCGAGACGTCTGCTGGACGCGACCCGGTTCGTTTAACCATAGATGAAGAGCTTCAGGAGCACGGCCGGATGATAGCCGGGTCGCCCTGTCTGTGCGGGCGCAAAACGGTTGAAATCAGCAGCGGCGACGTCGAGCGCGTCGACGAAAGCATCGATCACCCGAACTGGATGGTCGTCGCAGATCCAGTCCTGCAAACGATCCGGGAACAGGGTCGTCTGCTCCCGGTCCACTCCCTCGATATAGCCCGACATCACCAGCCTCCACTTGGTGAAGGCACTATAGCTGAACCTCGAGTTTTCACACAGCCCCGGCCCGAAGCGATGTAAGGCCAGGGTCGACGAAGGGCTTGTCCACGCCGCGCCGCCGCATGTCTGCTTCGAGCCCACACCAGTCGATCTTGCCTTGTACTTCGAAAGGCGAAGTCGGGCCTGGTGACCGAGCGGCTCCGGGCCCGTAGTGTGTCGTCCGTCGCGTGCCGTCAGCCGTCGGTGGAGCAGGTGACGGCTTCCCAGTCATCGATTTCCTGGAGCATCGCATGAAGCCGCTTGCGCACCAGGCCGAGTGCGTCGCTACCGAGCAGGAGCTGCGGCGGGGGAGTGTCCGACATCACGAGGCCGAGAACAGCTTCGGCCAGCTTATCGGGGTCGCCGAGCTGAGCGCCGTGCTTTTCCTGCCGCGCTTGGCGGATCGGGTCGAAGAGGCTGTCGTAATCGCTGATGGAGCGTTCGCTCCGAACCATGGATCGACCTGCCCAGTCGGTGCGGAAGGAGCCGGGGCAGAGTGCCGTTACATGCACCCCGAATGGCGCCATCTCGCTGCGCATGACCTCGGAGATGCCCTGCAACGCGAACTTGCTACCACAGTAATAGGCAATCCCGGGCATTGTAATCAGACCGCCCATCGAAGTGACGTTAAGGATGAAACCGGCTCGGCGCTGGCGAAACCGGGGTAGAAAGGCCTTGGCCACCGCAACCGCTCCGAAGACGTTGACGTCGAACTGGCGCTGCAACTCGGACAGGGGGGATTCCTCCAGCACGCCCTCGTGCCCATAACCGGCATTGTTCACGAGGACATCGACCGGGCCGAAGTCTGCCTCCGTCCGGCTGACCACCGCGTCGATGCGATCAAAATCGGTGACGTCGCAAAGAACCGGATGAACGTCGGGAAGGCGTTCGAGGAGCGAGGCCCGCGCTGCATCGGAGCGGACCGTGCCGATCACTTTGTGGCCAGCTTTCAAAGCCGCGCTGGCGATTGCATATCCGAACCCCGAATTGGCGCCGGTAATGAAGAAAGTCTTGCCTGACATGAGGAGGTCCTCGCTTGCGTGTTTCGATGCATTGACAGATTGTCTCGATCGAACCCGCCGTACACGGCTGATCCTCTCTCATCTTTGTCCGATCCTATGAACTGCAACGATCTCGTCTCCCAAGCGGCAGCCCTCGCGCCCCGCGCGGGGTATACCCGCACAACATTGACCGGCCTTCGCATCCTGCGCTCGGAAGCCGTGCTCGAGGATGTGCCGGTCCTCTACCGGCCCGGCGCGGTCTTCGTGCTGCAGGGTGCCAAGCAGGGCTTTCTGGGCGGGACGGTCTATCTCTACGATGCGGATCACTATCTCGCCGTCTCGGTTCCCGTGCCGTTCCGTATGGCCTCGCAGGCCGATCCCGAACGGCCGCTGCTGGCGCTCTACCTCGAGTTCGACCTGCAGCTGGCCGCCGAGATCGCCGTTGCTCTGGACGCCGTGGGAGGGACGGCGTCAGCGCAGGCCCGGAGCCTCGTCTCCAGCCCGATGGACCCGCGGATACACGCGCTTCTGGGCCGGACACTTGCCGCGCTCGCGGATCCTCAGGAAGCGGCGATCCTGGGCCATGGGCTGCTTCGGGAGTTGCATTACCGCGTGCTCGTCGGGCCGCAGGGCGGTGCCCTTCGCGCCGCCCTGCGGCAACGGGGCCCCGCGGGACGAATTCTCGAAAGCTTGGGGCGGATTCGGCAGAGCTTCACCACGAGACTCTCGGTGCCCGATCTGGCCACCGCGGCCGGGATGAGCGTTCCGTCCTATCATGCCCACTTCAAGCAGCTGACGGGCACCTCGCCGGTCCGGTATATCAAGGCAATGCGCCTGCACGAGGCAAGACTGATGATTGCGCGCAACCACGGCTCCGTTGCCAGTGTCGCGGCGAAGGTCGGCTACCAGAGTGCCTCCCAGTTCAGTCGTGACTTCCGAAGACACTTCGGGCGGAGCGCGATGGAGGAGGCCCGCTGGATGACGGAGCACCTTGGCGAAGCGCCGTGATCTTCGGCGCTGCTCGGTACTCCCCCTTCCAAATAGATCGACGCGGATACCCGGGGCGAAGGCTCACTAAGCGGGGCAGGCACGTGTACGAACGGCAGCAAAGTCCGCAGTGCGACCTTCACCCAAGCGGCACGCCGAGCTGCCGCATGACCGATTTGGGCCCACTTTGATCGGTGCGGCAAAGTCCGGCAATGCCCCAGTCAGCGAGACGGCCCGAGGCTTTACCTCGGGCCTCTGGGTGCCACCAGGGCACCATTGCGGAGCGCGTGTTGGCCAAGCCAGACGCTCGCCAGAACCAGAACCATGCCGCTGCCTTGCAAGAAGCTCAGCGTTTCGCCAAGAAGGATCAGCCCGAGCAATGTCGCGGCGATGGGGCTGAGAAACCCCAGCGGAGCCAAGGCCGCAGGGCCAAGCCGGGCAATGCCGCGGAACCAGAAAAAGTAGGTGACCGCCCCGCCAATCAGGCTCAGGTAGAGGACGCCAAGCACCGCATTCAAATCGAGCGGCGGCAACGCAGGTTCCGCAAAAAGCGCCACGGGCAGCAGTAGCATACCACCGGCGGTCAGCTGCCAAGAGGTGAAGGCGAGCGCAGGGACCGGCGGCTGCCATTTCCGGGTCAACACGGTGCCGAAGGCCATGGAGATCGCGCCGCCAAGGGCCGCGAGAACCCCCATGCCATCCAGCGCGGCGCCAGGTGACAGGACCAGGAGTGCCACGCCCAGAAGGCCCGCGATCCCGGCGATCACCGCGGCCTGCGGGGTGCTCTGCCCCAGCAGCCATTTCGACAGGTACAGCACGATCAGCGGCTGAATGGCGCCAACCGTCGCGGCGACGCCGCCAGGCAGCTGATAGGCGGCGACAAACAACAGCCACCAGAAGATCGAGAAGTTGAGCGCGCCAAGTACGATGGACCGAACCAGCCACACGCCGTGCGGAAGTTGGCGGGTCAGGAGCAGCAGGAGCAGGCCTGCGGGCAAGGCGCGCAGCACTGCAACTGTCATCGGGTACCCGTCCGGCAGCAACTGGGTCGTGATGATGTAGGTGCTGCCCCAGATCATCGGCGCAAGCGCAGCCAGAAACAGGTCGAGAGAGCGGGACATGAGATGTTCCTTTTCAGTATCTTGACGTCGAGATAATTTCATTAAATCTTGACGTCAAGATACTCTCTCGGTAGAAGGCCGACATGGATGCAGTGGACCAGATACTTGAACAATGGCGGCAGACGCGGCCGGACCTGGATGTCAGCGCCATGGGCCCGATCGGACGGCTCTCACGCGTGTTTCATCACCATGCCCGCCAGATGAACGAGACCTTCGCCCGGCATGGCCTGAACGCCGCCGGGTTCGATGTGCTGGCGACGCTGCGTCGTGCCGGCCCCCCCTATGCTTTGTCACCGGGGGAGTTGATGGCCTCGATGATGATCACCTCCGGCACGATGACCAACCGCATCGACCAACTGATCAAACAGGGCATGGTCACACGGGCAAAGGATCCGGGGGATGCCCGCCGCGCGGTGGTGAAGCTGACCAAGACGGGGTTCGATCTCATCGACCAGGCTGTCGCCGCGCATGTGGAGACACAGAACACCCTGCTGGCCGCGCTGTCCGATCCGGAGATCGCCGGGCTGGACAAGGGTTTGCGAAAGCTGATGGCGGCGGCAGAGCAGGATGGCGGACTTTGACGCCCTCGCGGAGAACGTCTGCCCAAGTC
The DNA here is from genome assembly GCF_014196795.1 of Sagittula marina. Taxonomy (GTDB): domain Bacteria; phylum Pseudomonadota; class Alphaproteobacteria; order Rhodobacterales; family Rhodobacteraceae; genus Sagittula; species Sagittula marina. The sequence goes on along the minus strand of NZ_JACIEJ010000016.1, from coordinate 56,127 downwards.
TGCTGAGCAGACCTAGGCATCGCTGGCCATGCTGCACAATGTCGCGAATGACCTTGTCGAGAAAGCTGCACCTTGGCGATACCTGACCCGGCAGATGTCCGGGAAGGGTCGAGGCTGTGTAGAAACACAGATCTCGTGAAATCGCGAAGGACGTTTTCCCCACAAGAACGCTCGCGGCCGACCAGATCGGAACATAACCTCTCAAGTCCGCCTTCTGGCGAACATTATTCCGAGGCAGGCCGTATCCGTTCGAGTTCTCATACAGCCTGGGCAGAGTGTGTCGTGCGTGCAGAGAACACTGACGGCCTGCCTACGGCGATCGTCGAGAATCCGACGATGAGCCCGGTTACAAAGGCCGTCAGGCAAGGCGTGGGTCCGCCGCCCGAAAGAACAGATCTTGCGGCACAGCCGATCATTGGCATTCTGGAGAAACGTCTAGCCCGCTGCCTCCTGACTGTGTCAGTGACCTGAGTGGTATCAGGGCGCTCGCCTCGCCGGCAGGCACAACGCCAAAAACAACGGATTTGGAATTATTCTTCTGAATTCTCAAATTTTTACCCTGTTGATAAATCGAGGAGTCCTTCACCTCGGACCCTCATCACGAATTTATTCGTGCACCGGGGGTTAAGGCCGCGTGATCCGCAAATTTTGAACACCGCAGCTGGCTTTCAAACCATCCTCGTCGGCCACGCTCAACCGCACCTTCATGCTAGCCAAAATTGCGCGCGGCCTTGCTGAACAGTACCTCAATTCTTGTTCTCAGGCCCTTGGCGGAACCCAAGAACAAGACGATCCCGCGCCTGCGATTGGTTCGATCATCGCGATCATCAACGCGGCGATCCTGTTGCCGAACATTCAGTCGGACCAGAACCCGGCTATTTTCCACGCCCTCGCGCTGCAGCTCTGCGCAGCCGGCTAACCCGCACCCGGCCAGGTGCATCCTCCACCAGAGGCTCTCGGACCAGGCTCGGGTTCGGGGGCCAACGGTGTCGAGGTCGCCTGCCCCCCGAAATTCTAGAATATTCTAGTTCATGTTGACAGATGGCGGATCCAAAGCCTGATCGAGGTGATATCGACGAAGCCGAGGAAGCTCTCTGCGGTCTTATCGTAACGAGGGACAACTCGGCGGGCGTTCTTCAGCTTGTTCAAGCACCGTTCAACCAGGTTGCGTAGCCGGTAGAGGGAGCGGTTGACGCCGACGCGCATCTTGCGTGATTTCCGCATCGGGATGACCGGCAGAACGTCACGCCTGTCCATGGATTTGCGAATGCTGTCAGCGTCATAGCCTCGGTCGGCCAGCAGGACGCTTGGCGTGGGCAGGTTATCGGCCATGACCATATCAAAACCGAGATAGTCTGAGGTCTGTCCCGCGGTGATCTCCGTCCTCATGGGCAGCCCGGCTGCATTGACGAGGAGGTGGATCCTGGTCGTGAAGCCACCGCGTGAGCGGCCAAGACCCTGTCGCGGAGTCCCCTTTTGCGCCCGCTGCCTCCCTCTCGGGACATTGCTCGCGCAATGCCCTGCCGGGCAGTGGATGATGGGCGCGAACCACGGTGCTGTCGATCATTTGCAGGGCGTGCGGCACCGCCCCGCTTTCGTTCAGGGCGTCCATGATCTGCTCCCACAGGCCTGCCAACGTCCAACGCCGGAATTGCCGACAGACGCTGGACCACTTGCCGAACTCTGCCGGCAGGTCTCGCCACGGCGCTCCGGTGCGGGCAATCCAGAAAATCCCATCTAGAACAAGGCGGTGGTTGGTAGGTTTGCGTCCGTTCGGGGCGCGGACTGCCAGGATGAAATGCTCAAAGAACGCCCATTCCTCGTCCGACATCAAGTCTCGTGCCAAGCGGGTCTCCATCGCAGATACCAGCTTGCATCACGATCAGCGCGTCCTGTGAATCCCTTTTGTCAACACAGCCCAAGTTGCGAAACGCTTTTTCTGCGTTCCCGCCGCGCCGGCTGCCTACCCGCTCTGTGACCCGGCCGAACGTAAACGATCCATCGCGAACCCCACGGTAAAGCCGTGGAGCATAGTCGACAACAGCACGACGATCGCAACGATAGACCACAGCTCGGCCTGCTGCTCGATCTCTCCCTGAGAGGCGGCGTAGGCGAGGTAGTATATGGATCCGATGCCACGAATGCCGTAGACTGCGACGATCATCCTCTCACCTCTCCTCAAGCCGGTTCCCGACAAGCTGATCCAGCCTGCGAGCGGTCGGATCACCATAATCAACCCCAAAGCGATGGCGAGATGAGTCCAGTTCAGGTTGGTCAAAAGCACGGGCAGGACGCTTCCGAAAGCAACCAGGAGAAGCGCCGTCAGCCCATGCTCGATTGCCTCGGAGAAATCGTGAAGCCGGCGATGAAAGTCGTGTTCCTTCTCGATCCGCCGCAGGTTGAAGCCCATGACGGCGACAGCGATGAAACCGTATCCTTCGACAAGCTCGCTCGAACCGTAGCACAGGAAGACTCCCGCTAAGGCAATCACGCCGGAGCCCGTTTCAGCGAGAGTGGCATTGCGGGGAATCTTGAACAAGACGAGGCCCAACATTCGCCCACCAGCCCAGCCGACCACGCCACCGACCAAGATCTTGTAGAAGACATCTATGCCGACCCACTCAAGCGCCCAGGAGGTCGGTGTCATCCCTTCGGCAGCCACGAACAAAGCGAGGTAGACAAAGGGGAAGGCAAGCCCATCGTTCAGGCCCGCTTCTGTCGTCAGGGCGAAGCGTACCGGACGCTCGCCTCCCTTATGCGGTGGGCCAACCTGAACGTCCGATGCCAGCACCGGGTCGGTGGGGGCCAGAATCGCGCCGAGCAGGACCGAACTTGCAAGAGAAAGGCCCACAAGACCTGCCCCGAGGATCGCAACCGCGATGATCGTAAGGGGCATCGCGATGATCAGCAGTCTCGTGGCAGGCTGCCAGCGCCGCCACGAGCCGATTTCGTCTATGCGCATCCCTGCACCGAAAAGCGCGACGATCACCGCCATCTCGCTGAGATGCTCCCATATCTTTGGCGAACTGACAGGATCGGGCAGTGGTGACACCTCGGGAAGCAGAAAAGCGGTGCCGCCACTGAAGACGAGTATCAGAGGCGCAGCGACAGGCTCCTTACGGGACACCAGCCGAGGCAGCCAGTAGGACAGGATGATGACCATGCCCACGAAGGCGAGCTGCAGGTGGTAGGTCTCGATTGCGAAAAACGCTGACAGTTCGTCGAAAATCATCACGCTCAGGATCGCCACTTCGGGGCATTACTGTAAGGGGTGCTCATCGTCTAAAGGCCCTCTGCTGGAATTTGGATGCCAAATTCAAACAGATGAGGCGCTTGCGGGTTCCGCTGTGGCGCGACAAAGAGAGAAAACTCAGTCGAAGTCTGCCATTGCGCTGCCGGATCACGCTGCACGACGCCTTAAATGACTGGTTCGCGGAGCTGCGCCGCAGCGGTCGCTTGAATAGCGAATGTCGGGTTAGGGGCGGAAGCTGGCCAACCTGCATTGGTAGTGCAAGAGAGCCTTATTGCACAGATGCCCACGCAACAGTCGTGTCTGTGCTCTCCCGCTCTGGTCGAGATGGGCACCCCGCACGTTGCTGCGGAAACGCAGCTTGCCGCAACCGTCTCGACACAGGTCAAAGCACGAGAAACGTCAACATAATCGGGATCGACAGGACTGCGGCCATGGTCTGAAAAGTGACGATGCCAGCCATAAATTGCCCGTCTCCCCTCATCTGCTGAGTCAGCACGTAGGCAGTCGGGGCAGTTGGAACGGCGCAGAAGACGGCCATAATGATGGCTTCGGTTCCTTCCAGGTCGAACAGATGCCCTACGGCAAGGCCGAGTAGGGGCATCAGCACCAGACGGGCAACGCTTGTGGTAATCAGAGGTAGGGCATTGATACGAAGCGACGCGGGCCGAAGCGCTGCTCCAATGCAGAGCAGACCGAGTGGAAGGCTACCTTGGCCCAGCAGCGTCACCAATCGGTCCAGACCGAAGGGGAGGCCGACGCCCGTGATCGCGAGCGCCAAACCTGCGAGGCAGGCGAGTATTAATGGGTTTGTCAGGACCACACGCATCAGGGCTCGAGGCGCTTTCGCGGCGCCTGCGTCGCTGAGAGCGAGAATGGAGAGCAGGTTCACAAGTGGCACAGCGAGGGCGAGGTAGAACGCTGCCGTTTCCAAGCCGTCTGGCCCTGAAAGCGTCGCGATGAGTGACAATGCGAGGTAGGTGTTGAAACGGATCACCCCTTGGACAACCGGCCCATAGCGTTGCGACGGCATTGGCCGGATCCGCCGGAACAGAGCGAGCGCGGTCGCTGCGATCACGATCGTAGACACTGCCGCTCCCCCCAACCGAAGTACCTCCGGGTCACGCAAAGGCGCGTCTGCGAGGCTGGAGATAAGCAATGCGGGGAACAGGACGAAGTAGTTCAGCCGCTCTGCCGCGGGCCAGAACTCGATAGATGGAAAGCGACAGTGCGCGAGGCCGAAGCCAAGCCAGATCAAGGCGAATATTGGCCAGATTGATGTCAGCATCTCCGCGTCGTCCGTATTCTGAATAGCCTGTTGGCTGTCTGCTTTTCATCTACTCTACCGTTGCTGTCCAGCAGGCAGGTCGGCGTTCCGGGGGATTGAAGCACCCCAGCGTCGCGGACGGAAATGAGGTTTCGCATCATTTTCGATTTGTCTGCTTCATACCGCTGACGGCAGGCGAACCCGAACCGGAAGGTCCCCGTTGCGCCGCCGCACGACCGCACCGGGTCCAAGCTTCACCTTGGCTTTCCAATCTCTCGTCGCATAGAGATATTCCTCTTGCCAAAGTAGGGACTTTTGCTTTTGTTGCACACCGATGCGGCGGGGATTGAAAATGGCTTCTTACAAGGCTCTGGAGATTGTGCAGGACGGGCTGGATCACCACGCCGGCGCAACAATGTCCGGCGACATCGATACCATGATGGCATACAGTGACATCCCGTGCGCCATCGAGACTCTGTCGGGCAGAGTGATTGCCGCGAACACGTCCGAAATGAGAGCGATATGCGAAGCCTTGGTTTGTTCCATCAATGCCAAGAAGCTTAGCCACATGGTCCGCCGCTGTTTTGAAGCGGAATTCAAAGATGACGATACCATCTGGGCCACATATGAAACTCGCTTTCTCCGAAACGGCGTCGAATTGGCAGAGGACACCTACACGTCCTTTATTATCTTGAAAAAGCGAATTGATGGCTGGCGTTTCAGCGGTATCCAGCTGCTGGTCTCTGAAGGAGATCCCGTAAGCGCGACCCTGAAGAGCCGGTTCGGTTGAAGCTCGGAAAGCCATGATTTCATTGTTCTCGTGACGTCTGGAAAGACTTTAGTCGACACTGGAAGATAATCTTCGTTGCAGACAAAAAAATTGATGTCTGATCCCACGGCGTGGCAAGAAAGGAGTGATGGTTATTCCCGCTCTGTCGCCCGTCTCCTTACGAAACTGCCGCACGATGGACGAATGGCCGGTCTCGTGAAGCTGCGTCGCGGCGTAGCCGAACCCAGCCAAGGTCGGCTAATGGGATGTGCCGGCTGCTTCCCCCAGCAGGTTAGGCTGTGCCTATGTCTGCAAGTTGGAGAAGTAGCATGGAGAAGAAGACCCTCGATCAGCTGATTGTCCATCGGGATCGACATCGGCATCGATACGTTCCATCTCGTCGGGTTTGACCGGTATGGCCAGCTTGTGTTGCGCAAACAGATCAAGCGGTTGGCCCTCGTCGCGACATTCGAGAAGTTGCCGCGATGCATCGTCGGGATGGAAGCCTGCCTGAGCGCCCATTTTGTCAGTTGGACGCTTCGCAAGATGGGCTTTGAACCGCGCATCATCCCTGCGATCTACGTGAAACCGTTCATCAAGGGGCAAAAGAACGATTGCAATGACGCCGAAGCCATCGCAGTGGCGGCGGTCCGTCCGAACCTGCCGATCGTGCCTGCGAAGAGCCAGGACCAGCTCGACCTGCATGCGGGCGATCCTGATCGGCCTCTATGGGGACTGGCTCTGGCTGGATGGCCGGATTGATGCGGTCTCGGGAGAGATCGAACAGATCAGTCGCACCGAGGAGAACTGCGTCAACGTCATGACCATCCCCGGCATCGGACCGATGATCTCGACGGCCATGGTTGCAGCAATCGGCACAGGGGAGGCATTCAGGCGTGGGCGGGATTTCGACGCATGGGTCGGCCTGGTTCCCAGGCCATACAGCACCGGCGGACAAACGGTGCTCGGCCGCATTTCTAAAAGCGGCAGCCGATACCTGAGGATGCTCTTCGTCCAGGCCGCAAAGGTCATCCTGATGCGGGCCAATCGATGGCCGGATTTCAGCTTTGGTGATTGGCTGATCCGGGAATTGGAAAGAATGAACAGGAACAAACTGGCCGTCGCACTGGCCAACAACCCTATCGGGACATGCCTGCGGCATGCCCTGCCGGGCAGTGGATGGCACGCATGGCCTGGAGCATTCTGAGACACAGACCCGCGTTTGACGCACCACGAGACGAGGTCGCCGCTGGCATCTGAGGCGGCGCGCCCAAAGGAGTTCGCGACAGATCGAAAGCATGGAACGGAACAATTACGCCCCCAGAATCTGACGGCCCATTCGGTCCTTGTGGACCTTTCCGCCAATTAGATCACGGCGCGTGCGGAACCCCAAGAAGGCCACGACCCGCGTGTCGATCAACAGGCCGGATACGTATGAGCGACTTCCGAAATCGTGCAAGAAATCATTTGCGAACAGCGTCCGGTACATACATCTGGGCCGCCCGCGACAGGCGCGCGCGTGCAGCGACTGCGAAACTTCCTACGACCAGCGCGGTTAGTTGGCCTCGAAGCGGACATGCAGCGACGCAGTGGGTCGTGCGCCTGGCAGGCAGCGGCGGCCGTCGCTCCCGCCCCAGATCGGACATTCATTCAAATCGAAGCGAACGGCTGCTCCAAGCCCAAAACGACCGACACCGCCAAGACGGTAGATATCCGCTCTTCTCGTGCTGCGGTCTGGGTCAACGGCGGCGTGGTGGCCGGGGCCCTGTAACGGGTCCCGGCAGCTCTGGCGTCAGCTCTGCACGAAGCTGAGCAGGTCCGGGTTCACCAGTTCAGGGTGCGTGGCAAAGAAGCCATGCGACAGCCCCTTGTAAACCTTCAGCGTCCCGTTCGGCAGAAGTTCGACCGCTTTCTCGGCCGAGTTTGCGATCGGGACGACCTGATCGTCATCGCCATGCATCACCAGGGTCGGCACGTTCATCGCCCTGAGGTCCTCGGTCTGGTCGGTTTCGGAGAACACCGCGATACACTGGTAGTGGGCAGACGCGCTGCCCATCATGCCCTGACGCCACCAGTTGTTGATCAACCCCTGGCTAACGTCGGCACCGTCACGATTGAAGCCGTAGAACGGACCTGACGGAACATCGAGGTAAAACTGCGCGCGGTTTGCGGCCAGTGCGGCCCGGAACCCGTCGAACACCTCAAGCGGCACACCGTCCGGGTTGGCGTCGGTCTGCAGCATCAGGGGCGGGATGGCCCCCAGCAGCGCGGCCTTGGCGACACGGCCGGGCTCGGCCTTGGCCACGTAGGCCGCGACTTCACCGCCGCCTGTCGAATGACCGATATGGATCGCGTTTTGCAGATCAAGCGCCGCAGCAAGATCGACAACGTCGTTTGAATAGGTCGCCATGTCATGGCCAAGGTCGGTCTGGTCCGACCGTCCATGCCCGCGCCGGTCATGGGCGATCACCCGGTAGCCGTGGGCGAGGAAGAACAACATCTGGTTGTCCCAGTCATCGCCGCTGAGCGGCCAGCCGTGGTGAAAGACGATAGGCTGCGCATCGCGCGGTCCCCAGTCCTTGTAGAAGATCCTGGTGCCGTCGCGTGTTTCGATGGTCGACATGATGATGTCTCCTTCTTGCTGAGTAAGGGTCTGTGCCGCAAGCGCGGCGGGCATCGTCGAGAGCAGCGCAGTGGCTGCACCCATCTGCAAAACGGCGCGTCTGGTGGGGTCGTATTGGGTCATGGTCATTGGCTCCGCACTGCTTGTTCGACGAGGCCAATGTTGCAATTCGGAGAGCTTTCCACGATTGTCACAAATGACAAAGAAGGGTTCGAAAGTGACAAGCGCAAAGAAAGATTGGGTCTGCGAGATCGGTTTGCTGATTTACCCCGACTGCCAAATGTCCGCGATCTACGGGCTGACCGATCTGTTCCGGATTGCGGGTGAATGGGCAGACGGTGACAACGCGCGACAGGTCCGGGTTTCGCATTGGCGAGCCGAGGAAGACGGCGAGCTCATCTGCGTCTGGGACAGCCATCCAAACAAGCTCCATCGCTTGGGGTACGTGATCACACCGCCCAGCGTCGTCATGCCCGAAAAGATGCAGTCCATGCCAAAAGAGGCCGCGTGGCTTCGCGCGCAACACAAAGATGGCAGTCGCGTATGTTCGATCTGTGCTGGTGCCTTCGTTCTGGCTGAAAGCGGATTGCTCAAAGGCAGGCGTGTCACAACGCATTGGGCGTTCGCCAAACACCTTGCCGAAAGCTACCAGGAGATCGAGGTTGCCGACCGTAATCTGGTGCTGGACGATGGTGACGTCATATCAGCGGGCGGCATCCTTGCCTGGACCGATCTCGGCCTGACCCTTGTAGAACGTCTCTTTGGACGCAGTACAATGCTGTCGACGGCCCGATTTCTGGTCATCCAGCCGCCGCGGGCCACGCAGCTTCCCTTTACTGAATTTATTCCGAATTTCGATCATGGGGACCAGGCAATTTTGCGGGTTCAGCACCATATCCATGCCGATCTGACGGCATCACTGAACCTCGACGATCTCTCTGATCTTGCACATCTCGGGAAACGGACCTTCATGCGCCGTTTTGCCAAAGCGACCTCGCTCACCCCCACCGAGTACATCCAACAGGCCCGAGTTGCCAAAGCCCGAGGTATTCTGGAGCTGACCAACCGTCCCGTGGATCAGGTGGCGTGGGAGGTCGGATACAAGGACCCCTCTGCCTTTAGTAAGATCTTCCAGCGTATCTCTGGAATTTCAGCCTCAGAGTATCGGCACCAGTTTGGTGTCTAGCCAAGGCTGTCGAAACCTTCAGCCAAGGCAAAAGCAGACCTTGTATCTCAAGTGGCCCCGTCGCTCTAGGTGGTCGCCATGACCCTAGAACCTTGAGCCAAATCGCGCCTTCGCGGCATCGGTCTCCGGCATGTAAAGGCTGACGAGGTTCCCCTCCGGATCACGCAGTTGGAACGTCCGATTTCCCCAGGGCAGTCGTTTTGGGGCATGGACCAGATCCAGCGTCTTCAGGCGCGCGAATTCAGCGTCAATATCCTCCACCTGAAGTTCGATGATCGACGTCCGGTTTGCCCCGGCTTCGGCACTGCCTTCCTGAAAGAGCGCCACGGTCTCTTCCGACCCGATGGCCAGCGATGCGCCCGTCGTCACGATCTCCGCGAAAACGGGTGCCAGCCATTCGGCCTGCGTGCCGGTGACGGTTTCATAGAAGGCCACAAGAGCCCGGACATCCCGCGCAATGAGGCGGACAGAAGCAAGTTTCATTTTATATTCCTTTTTCGCCGGCGCTTGACCGGCCACGAGCGCTTGTAGAAGGCTACTGCTGACAGCATTGTGGCAACAGGAAACAGGATGCGCAGCACAGACCGTCTTTTCCAGATCATCCAGATCCTGCGACGCACGCCACGCGCCGTAACCGCCGCCGCCATCGCGGAGGAACTCGAAGTGTCGCGCAGGACAGTCTACCGCGATATTGCCGACCTCATCGGTCGCCGGGTCCCGATCCATGGAACGGCGGGATTCGGCTACACGCTCGACGATGATTACGAGATGCGCCCGCTGGCCTTGTCACCCGACGAGACCGAAGCCCTTGCCTTGGGCGCACAATGGGTGAGCCGTCACCCCGATCAGGCGCTGGCCCGTCTTGCCCTGGACGCCTTGTCGAAGATCCGGCTGTCACTGCCCGAGCCCAGCCGCACCGTGTTGGAGCAGCCCGCTTTGGGCGTGAAGTCGATTGCAACCGCCCCGGGCGCGATGCTCGATACCTCTTCCCTGAGGGAGGCCATACGTCGTTGGCGCGTGGTGACATTCAGCTATCGGGCGCTCGACGGGTCAATCAGCCAGCGCCAAGTCTGGCCGATCCTGCTCGGCTACGAAGATACCCGTTGCCTGTTGATTGCCTGGTGCGAGAAAAGGAGCGCCCTCCGCCATTTCCGCTTGGAGCGCATGTCCCACATCGAGGTACTCGAACGAAGGCCGGCCAAACGGCGGGCGGATATGATGCGCCACTGGCATGAGCAACGTGAAAGCGAAATGGAGGCCGGGAACCGCAACGTGTAGCGCCCTGATGGGCACGTCGGCTATACCAACTGGCTTGATCGAGCGATAACTACAGGCAGGATGCGGTCAATAACTGTGATCACGCACGCGGCGGTAAGTTTCCACGATGCGGACCTTTTGTTGAGGCGCAACGAAGGTCCGGTTTCCGCCCATCTGTACGGGCTCCCTCGATTGGGTGTTCGCTGAGGTCGCGTCCGCTTGGGCCGAGGCTCAAGAACGTGATCATGGCGACATCCTCCGCAACTGCGCGACACGCTGACCTAATGAATTGAAGAGCCATCTGGCATATCTGCACAGCATGGTCTTGCGGGAATGTCGGCGAGCAGGGCCGAAACGGGAGACTATGGACAAACAACGGTTAGACCGTTGCGCCGCCGGCTGTATAAGCGCGACATGGATACCGGACGCCTCCCCCCGCTGCGCAGCCTCGTTGCCTTTCAGACGGTAGCCCGCTGCGGCAGCTTCACCCGCGCCGCGCAGCTGCTGGCTCTGACCCAGAGCGGGGTCAGCCGTCAGATTGGCCAGCTCGAAGATTACGTCGGCGCAGCGCTTTTCGAACGGCAGCCCTCCGGCGTGATCCTGACCCCGATCGGGGAGGAATACGCCAAGGAGGTTGGACGTGCCCTTGACGCCCTGCAATCGCTGGAGGTCGACCAGTTCACCCGCCAGGGAATGGACCGGGTGACCATCGCCTGTTCCCGCGCAGTGGCCGACCTGTGGATGATGCCGCGCTTCCACGCCCTGCGCGCGGCCTTTCCCGATCTTGAGCTCAAGCTGGTGGTCAACGACTTCTTCGAGCAGCTGCGCCACGATGAATACGACCTGGCCATCTACTATCGCTTCGTGAGGCCGACCGATCACCAGGCGATTTCGCTCGCTCCGGAAGAGATGTTTCCCGTCATGGCCCCGGGAGGCGTGCCGCTGGCCGAGCAATCGGCGCCGCTGCTTCTGACGGTGGAAGAAACCCACAAGGAATGGACCGACTGGGGCAACTGGCTGGCCTCCGCCGGGCTGCGCCTGCCCGAGGGCGCGATGCGCTGGAAACTGGGCGATTACCACCTGTCTATCGCCTCGGCTCGGCAGGGGATCGGCGTCGCCATGGGCTGGAGCCTGTTCATCGCCGACGACCTTGAAAATGGCACCCTCGTGCCCGCCGACTCCCGCAGCTTTCACGGCCACGGCCAGTACTACCTGATGCGACCCACCACGCGTCATCAACGCCGCATGGCCCGTCAGGTGGCCGACTGGCTGGAGGCCAGCAACCCGCGATGGCCCGCTGGCTGAGCTGGCCGGTGTCTGCCTGTTTCATGTGCAAAGCACGGCCCCGGTCCCATTGGACGACCATCACACCTCGAATGAAACCTATGAAAAGCTGGCGTGTTGCGCGCTCCTCCTAGGGGCATGACAAAAATTCATTTGTAAATTTGAAGTAATCTCGTGAGGTTCCGGGCGAAACTGCGGGCCATTTATTTAGGGACCCGAAAGCAAGACAAGACAGAGAGTGGAGACGACATGACAAAGCCGCATGACCAATTTGGGATCAACCGCCGTGGCCTGCTGGCCGGAATGGCAGGCGCGGGTCTTCTGGGGCTGTCCGGACTGCCGCTGCGCGCTCAGGAAACACCGCGCCGGGGCGGGGTGCTGAAGCTTGGTATCAGCGGCGGTTCGACCACCGATGATTTCGATGTGCGCAAACTGGCCGACTGGGTGCCGGTGAACCAGGCCTACATGGTCATGAATGGTCTGATCGAGATCGACAGCGACAATATCGCCCAGCCCGAGCTGCTGGAAAACTGGGAGGCCGAACCCGGCGCAGTTGTCTGGACGTTCGATGTGCGGAAGGGCGTCACCTTTCACAACGGCAAGTCGCTGACGGCGGATGATGTGATCTACTCGCTCAACCTGCACCGCGGCGACAGCTCCTCGGCGGCGCGATCCATCGTGGAGCCGATCACCGAGATCGAGAAACTGGGCGAGCACCAGATCCGCATCACGTTGGAAAGCGGCAACGCGGACCTGCCCTACGTGCTGTCCGATTATCACCTGCTGGTGGTGCCCGAAGGCTTCGACGACTGGTCCAACCCGGTGGGCACCGGCCCCTTTGTTCCCGAGCGTATCGAGCCGGGCGTGCGAGGCCGTTTCGTCCGCAACGAAGACTATTGGAAGCCCGGCTGCGCCAACGTGGACGCTGTAGAGGTTCTGGTCATCAACGACGTGACAGCGCGGACCAACGCGCTGATGTCCGGCCAGGTACAGGCGATCAACGCCGTCGACTTCAAGACCGTGAACCTGCTTGCCCGCGCCCCCCGGGTTGAGATCGTGCGCTCGGCCGGAGGTCAGCACTTCACCTTCCTGATGGACTGCACCAAGGCGCCTTTCACCGACGTGAATACACGTCTTGCGGTCAAGCACAGCGTCGACCGGCAGCAATTGCTCGATACCGCGCTGGCAGGCTACGGCCAGCTGGGCAACGACCACCCGATCCCGCAGACCGACCGGTTCTACAATTCCGAACTGCCGCAGCGCGCCTATGACCCCGAACAGGCCCAGTTTTACGCTAAGAAGGCCGGGATGGACCCGCTGGCGGTGACTCTGTCGGCCTCCGATGCGGCTTTCTCGGGGGCGGTGGATGCGGCCGCGGTCTTCCGCACCGCGGCAACCGGCGCGGGCATCGACGTGACCATCGACCGGCAGCCAGCGGATGGTTACTGGTCCGATGTCTGGATGCAGGTGCCCTTTTGCATGTCCTACTGGGGCGGACGTCCAACGGCGGACCAGATGCTGTCCATCGCCTATGAATCCACCTCGTCCTACAACGACACCCGCTGGAAGAACGACCGCTTCGACAGCCTGCTGAAAGAGGCCCGTGCGCTTCTGGACGAAGAAAAGCGGCGCGAAATCTACTGGGAATGTCAGGCGCTGATCAACGAGGACGGCGGCGCGATGATCCCGATGTTCGGCGACTACCTTGACGCGGTCTCGACCGAGCTGCGTGGCGTAAAGCCCCATGCCATGTTCAACCTCATGGGCGCGCGCATGGCAGAGAAAGTGTGGTTCGACGCCTGATGCTGACCCTTATCGCGAAACGAGCGGTGCTGGGCGTGTTCACGCTCTGGCTGGTGTCGGTGCTGGTTTTTGCCGGCACCGAGATCCTGCCGGGGGACGTGGCCGGTGCCATCCTTGGCCAGAGCGCCACCCCCGAGAGCCTTGCCCGCCTGCGCGCAGAGCTTGGCCTCGATGTGCCGGCGCTGCAACGCTACGTCGAGTGGCTGACCGGGTTCCTGCAAGGGGACATGGGCCGGTCGATGGCCAGTGGCCAGCCGGTTGCCGGTCTGCTGTGGCCGAGGTTCTGGAACACCATGTCGCTGGCCGCCTATGCCGGTGTGATCGCCGTGCCGCTGGCCGTCGGCCTTGGCATCATGGCGGCGGCGCTGCGCGGCGGCATCTTCGACCGGGTGAGCAACGTGGCCGCGCTGGCCTTCGTGTCGCTGCCGGAATATTTCCTCGGCCTGCTGCTGGTGTTGTGGCTGTCGGTCAAGACCGGCTGGCTGCCGAGCCTTGCCGACACCTACGAGGGCATGGGGATGGCCGCCTGGTTCCGTGCCACAACGCTGCCGATGCTGGTGCTGGTCATGGTGACCACTGCGCAGATCCTGCGCATGACCCGGACCACCGTTCTGGGCGTGATGGACCAGCCTTACGTGGAAACCGCCTACCTTAAAGGGCTGCGCAATGGTCGCGTGGTGCTGCGCCACGCCACGCCGAATGCGGCGGCGCCCATCGTCAACGTGGTGTCTTTCAACATTGCCTATCTCATCACCGGCGTGGTGCTGGTCGAGGCGGTGTTCAACTACAACGGGCTGGGCCGGTTCATGGTCGACGCCGTGTCGCGTCGTGACCTGCCGCTGGTGCAGGCGGCTGCGATGATTTTCGGCGCGGTCTACGTGTTTCTCAACATGGTTGCCGACATCGCCGCCATCGCCCTGAACCCGCGCCTGCGCCATCCGCGCGGAAAGGAGGCCTGAGATGACGGCTGTGACCTCTCGTCTGTCCGCCGTTCCGCTGACCGGCTGGATCGGCATGGCGCTGATCGCCATCAACCTGTTCCTCTTTGCGTTCGGGCCGATGCTGGCACCCTACGGGCAGGAGGAGATTGTCGGCGTGCCCTTCGATGCGCCGCAGCCCGGCCACCCGCTTGGATTCGACCAGAACGGACGGGACATGCTGTCGCGCGTGCTCTACGGCGCCCAGACGTCCATCGGCATATCGCTGGCCGCTGTCTGCCTGTCCTTCGCCATCGGCGTGCCGCTGGGCATCCTGGCCGCGCTCCGCGGCGGCTGGCTGGATCTCGTCCTGTCGCGGCTGGTGGACACGGTGATGTCGATCCCCGTGCTCATCTCGGCGCTGGTGGTATTGCAAGCGCTTGGCTCGTCGCTACCGGTGCTGATCGTCACCATCGCTTGCCTCGACAGCACCCGTGTCTTTCGCCTGGCGCGCCTGGTGGCGCAGGGGATCAACGTGATGGACTACGCCGAGGTCGCCCGACTGCGCGGCGAAGGACTGGCCTGGATGATCCGCCGAGAGATCCTGCCCAACGTCCTGCCGCCGCTGGTGGCCGAGTTCGGCATGCGTTTCTGCTTCACCTTCCTCTTCGTGGCGGGTCTGTCCTTTCTCGGGCTCGGGGTGCAACCGCCCTTTGCCGACTGGGGCGGCATGGTGCGCGACAATCAGCAGGGCATCCTCTACGGGCTCTACGCCCCGCTGTTCCCCGCCGCAGCAATCGCGCTGGTGACCATCGGCGTAAACCTCACCGTGGACTGGATGCTGTCCGGCCGCACCACCGTGCAGGGAGACAACAGATGAGCGACAAGATCCTTCGCATCCGTAACCTGCGGGTATCCACCGACAGCGGCACGGAGCTGCTGCACGGCGTGTCCCTCGACCTCGAACAAGGCGAGATCCTCGGCCTGATCGGGGAAAGCGGGGCGGGCAAATCCACGATTGGCCTCGCGGCCATGGGCTATGGTCGTGGCGGCTGCCGGATCACTGGGGGCGAGGTTTTGCTTGCGGGCAGGGACCTGGCCGACTGCAGCCGACAGGACCGCGAAGCAGTGCGGGGCGCGCGCATCGCCTACGTGGCGCAAAGTGCCGCCGCCGCCTTCAACCCGGCGCACCGGCTGGAAAAACAGATCATCGAGGCGCCGCTCTACCATGGCCTGATGACCGAGACGGAGGCCCGCGCTTGGATGGTCGAGCTGTTCACCGCGCTCGGCCTGCCCGAACCGGAGAGCTTCGGACGGCGCTTCCCGCACCAGGTCTCGGGCGGCCAGCTGCAACGGGCGATGGTGGCCATGGCCATGGCCTGCAAGCCGGACATCCTCGTGCTGGACGAGCCGACCACGGCGCTGGATGTGACGACACAGATCGAGGTGCTGCGCCTCTTGCGGGACACGATCCGCAAATACGGCAGATCGGCGTTGTACATCACGCATGATCTGGCCGTGATCGCCCAGGTCGCCGACCGCCTCGTGGTGCTGCGCCACGGTCAGGAGATCGAAACCGGCCCGACGCAGCAGATCCTCACCGCCCCGCGCGAGGAATACACCCGACGCCTTGTCTCGGAACGGCAGGCCAGCCTGTCGGCGCCGGCGGGCGCGGCGCACAAGACCGGGCGGGAGCTGCTGCGCCTGAACCGGGTGGACGCCACCTATGGCAAGGTACCGGTCATCTCCGAGATCGAGCTGTCGGTGAAACAGGGCGAGACCGTTGCAATCGTCGGTGAAAGCGGCTCGGGCAAATCGACGCTGGCACGGGTCGTGGCGGGGCTGTTGCCGCCGTCACAAGGCGCGGTGATGTTCGACGGTGCTGCCCTGCCGCCGAGCTACCGCAAGCGGGGCAAGGACCTGCTGCGCCGGATCCAGCTGATCTACCAGTTGCCCGACGTGGCGCTGAACCCTCGACAGACCGTCGGCGAGACCATCGGCCGCCCTCTGACCCGCTTCCAGGGGCTGACGGGACGTGCCAACCGCGCCGAGGTGCTGCGCCTGCTGGAGCAGATCGGCCTGCCTGCCGAGATGGCCGACCGCTTGCCAGACGCTCTTTCGGGCGGACAGAAGCAGCGGGTCTGCATTGCGCGGGCTCTGGCGGCCAAGCCGGACCTCATCATCTGCGACGAGGTGACATCGGCGCTTGACCCGCTGGTGGCCGAGGACATTCTCCGCCTTCTACGCCGCCTGCAGGACGAGTTGGGGATCACCTATCTTTTCATCACCCACGATTTGTCGGTGGTAAAGCGCCTCGCCGACCGAACGGTGGTCATGCAGAAGGGCCGCATCGTCGAAGAAGCCGAGACGGACAGGCTCTTCGAGGCACCGGGGCAGATCTACACCCGCAAGCTGCTGGCCTCTGTGCCGCAGCTCGATCCCGGCTGGCTGGACCAGGTGCTGACCGCGCCCTGAGCCTTCCGACACAATCAATACCTACCAAGAAACGGAGCCCGACATGGCCACCGAAATCATCGAACACGTCTGGATTCCCATGTCCGACGGCACCCGGCTGAGCGCCCGCATCTTCCTGCCCGATGGGCTGACCGGCGCGCCCGTGCCTGCGATCCTGGAATACATTCCCTACCGCAAGCGCGACGGCACGCGCGGTCGCGATGCCCCGATGCACGGCTATTTCGTGCAAAACGGCTATGCCGCCGTGCGCGTCGACATTCGCGGCTCCGGCGACAGCGAAGGCCACATGGCCGACGAATACCTGGAGCTGGAACAGGACGACGCGGTCGAAGTCATCGCCTGGATCGCCGCGCAGGACTGGTGCGACGGCAATGTCGGCATGATGGGCAAAAGCTGGTCGGGCTTCAATTCCCTGCAGGTGGCCGCGCGACGTCCTCCGGCGCTGAAGGCGATCATCACCTGCTACTCCACCGACGACCGGTTCAAGGACGACATTCACTTCATGAATGGCTGCCTGCTGAACGACAACCTCTGGTGGGGGTCGATCATGATGGCCTACCAGGCCCGCCCTCAGGACCCGGAGATCACCGGCGAGGACTGGCGCGGCGCCTGGGAAAAGCGGCTCGACGACCTGCCGTTCTTTCCCGCACTCTGGGCCAGACATCAGACGTATGACGACTACTGGAAGCATGGCTCGGTGCAGGAGGATTACGCGGCCATCGAATGCCCGGTGCTGGTGGTCGGGGCCTGGGCGGACAGCTACACCAACTCGGTCCCGCGCCTGCTCGAGAACTTGCAGGTACCCACGCGCGGCATCATCGGGCCCTGGGGGCATGTCTATCCCCATGACGGCGCACCGGGCCCCGCCATCGGCTTTCTGCAGGAGGCGACGCGCTGGTGGGACCAGTGGCTCAAGGGCCGCGAGACCGGCGTGATGGACGAGCCGAAGCTGCGCGCCTACATCAACGATCCCATTGCGCCAAATCCCACGCGCCCGCACCAGCCCGGTCGCTGGGTCGGAAGCGCATGGCCGCTGGACGAGCCGATGCGGCAGATGCATCTCGGCGGTGACGGCACGCTGGGGGATGCAGCGCAAACGCCCGCTCTGTTGCCGATCTGCTCGCCGCAAAGCCATGGCATCGCCGCGGGCGAATGGATGGCCGTCGGCTGTCCGGGCGAGATGCCCGCCGATCAGCGGATCGACGACGGTGGCGCGCTGACCTTTGACACGCCGGTCCTGAAAGAGGATCTGGAGATTCTCGGCGTGCCGGAGCTGGACCTGCACCTCGCATCGGACAAGCCCGTGGCGCAGGTCGTTGTGCGCATCGGCGACGTGGCACCGGACGGTCAGATCACCCGCGTCACTTACCAGGTGCTGAACCTGACCCATCGCGACGGCCATGCCGATCCGAAGCCGCTCGAGCCGGGCCGGTTCGAGACTGTGAAGGTGAAGCTTTCGGCCTGCGGTCATCGCTTTGCGGCCGGTCACAGGATGCGGGTGTCGGTGGGCACGGCCTACTGGCCGATCATCTGGCCATCGCCCGAAGCCGCAACCCTCACGATCGACACCGCGGGCTCGTGCCTGCACCTGCCTGTGCGCAAGGGCGGCGACACGCATCCCGGATTCGAACCTCCGGCGCATGGCATCGATGTGCCAGTCACCATGATCCGGCCCGCACAGCTGGAACGCACGGTGACCACCGACTTTCTCACAGGCGAGGTGACCTACGTCACCGATGGTCAGGGTGGCCTGTTCGGCGAGGGCGTGCTGCGCTTTGACGAAGTGGGTACGGTGCTGTCGCACAGCCTGAGACGCGAGTTGAAAATCCAGCCCGATGATCCCACCTCGGCGGCCTATCGGCTGGACCAGGTTTACGAGATAGGCCGTGATGGCTGGCAGACGGTCATTCGCCTCGAAACCGAGATGACCTCGGATCGTGACAGCTTTTACCTGAAGGGACGCATGGCCGTGAGCCACAACGGCGCGCCGGTGAAGACCCGCGAGTGGGAGGAGTCTGTGCCCCGCAACCTGATCTGAAAAGGTGAAGAGCCCCGCCCGATGGACAGGTGTATGGCAATCGACGCGGGCACGGGTCAAGCGCGCTCAGCCCGTGACCCGTCGCCTTGTGTACGACGCAAGGGTGCAGCGGATAACAGATCAAGGCTGAGGACGACCGGTCTGGCGTGGCGAAAATCCAAAGAAGTTTCGCCAAGGCCAGTCCTCACCCGTCCAGAAGCAAGGCTACGTCCAACAGGCGCGGCCGGAACGGAGAGGGACGTCGGTTCAGGTTGTCTGAGGTGATCATGGCTTGAAAAGTCCGCCGGGCGCTCCGGTTCCGAGATAACCTTGCAGTAAATTGGTTTTGCAAGGTTACCTCGACCCAAATTCCGGGGATGAGTCGGGGTTTCCGCGGGCACCACTGTTCACGCTAGTTGTGCATTTTGGGGTTGTTTCAGAATTCAGCAAAACATGCCTGGCTGTCAGGGCGAATATATCAGGGGAGGTGTACGCGCCGCGCCTTCTTGGGGCTGAGGGTGCGAGGTACTTGGCGCTAAACGGTGCTCGCCAGCTTCAGGCCCCCAAGGCGATCCATAATCGAGTTGTTAACGGTATCGACAATGGCCGACGGAAAGGACTTCGGAACAGCGGCGGCGGCAGCTTCGAGGGCTTCGGGCACTCTGGCCGCAGTCTCCTCAATGATGTCTGTTGCACGCTTTTTTGAAAGTCCGGCGCGCATTGCCGTTTGCACAAAATGCCGTCCGTGGATCTGGTCGAAGCGGTAGTGGCGGCTGTTGCCGACCGACATGGCCATTTTCATCTCTTTGCGTTCAATCTGGCCGGCATCCAGTGCCCCTTGTGCTGTCAGGATGTCATAGAGCGGGGTCATGCGATAACCACCGCCTGGGCCAAGGAACACGCTGAAGTTCTTGGCATGGGCATCTGTCGCGCCCATCAGCCAGAAGACGAGCTGGGCTTTGAGAAAGATGTTCTGATCCTTGATCGGGGTGTCGCTGCCCTCAAGCAAGCCGAGAACGTTGATCATGCCGGGGCCGCCCTCGTTTTGGTATTTCAATGAGGGCGGCATTGAGAGTGCCTGACAGCAATCTTCCTGCGGCAGACGCAGCAATCGCCCGTCCTTGGTCCAGCGTCGATCAAAGCGCTCGATGACCAGGGCCGAGGTCTCACCGAAGGTTTCGATGCTGGCGGTGTTCACCGGCAAGCCGAATGCTTCGGTGAGTTTGAGGCAATAATATTCGTTCTCGACGCTGTCAGAGAGATCGATGCCACCGGGCAGCTTGCCGATCTGTGTCTTTATCAGGTGCGTCGTCGGCGTCGCTCCGTGGGGCTTGACCCACTGGCCCTCATGCCAAAGTAGCGCGGTCTTCTCCTGCGCGCCCGAGACTGAAATTCGAAAGGCATCATCGCTGGCCAGGCCAAGCGGCGCCTGGCTCAATCCGTTCAGGATCTTTTCGATGGCAGCGTCATTTACCGTTTCACCTTCGATCTTGCCGATCGTGTCAGGGGCTTCGTTATCTCCTGCGATAAATTGCAGCGCCCCCACACAGTCGTGGCCGATCTTGGACAGCATGCTAAAGGCGTCGGTCCCGCGTGCGCCGACTTTTTCGGCCACCAGGCGCCGCAGCTTGTCAGAGTCAGGTAGCAGGTTCTCGAAGACGGCAGAGACAGGTTCTCCGCGATAGGGGGTCTCTCTGAGCGGAAGTGACAAAGAAACCGGCAGGGCATGTTCCCAGTCCAGCCAGTCCGCTTCGTATGAAAAGCCGATGGCACCGCTGGCCTCGCGGCGTAACGTGCCGACGCGGCGGTTGTTCAGATAGACGCGCAACGGCGCATAGGCCGGACGCCGTCCCATCAGAAAAGATCCTCAATGTCACTTTCATGGCCCTTGGAGCGCTCTCCAATCCTGAATTCCAGATCAAGAGCCGCGAGTACAGCGAGGATGGATTCAAGTTTTGCGGGCCTTTCTCCACTCTCGATCATCGAGATCGTCGCCTGACGCAGCCCCGCCTGTTCAGCGAGCTTCATCTGTGTCCAGTCGCGCTTCTTACGCGTGCGCTGGATGATGGTGCCGATCTGTCGTGGTGTGCGCGCCAAATGATTCATGGCGTCAATATACACCAAAAGGTATAAAGTTCAATAATCGGTGCAGCGCATATTTTCACCTTATACGCCTTGACGCATAAAGCGCGTTTATCTCTTGGGGCGTATAGAAATAGGCCCTGACTTGCGGGCTGAATCTGTGTAAGCGCCTACACTTCTGCCTTGGTGAACCCGCATCATAAAGCGATGCGCTGTAGTGATCCATTTGAAGTCGGTCAGGTTAAGCCGTCAACCTGACTGCCTCTGTAGCTGCAAGACCTCATGCTGCGCCGTTCCGACAGTGATCCGGAAATGGTCGATATCTTCGCTCTGGTCCTGCATCACGACGAAAAGGCCTTGCTGGTCCTCGTGGAAATGGCGCGGGCCGAGGGGATCGCCACAAAAGCCAATGTGCAGAATATCCTGCACAGGTTGGTCGACAGAAAGACGACCATCGAGCCGGAACTCGCCCCCCCCACGGGCCCTTGCTGTGTGCCGTGAGCCACGTCCACGCCCGGATCATCAGCAAACAGTGCGCGTTAGCCCGTTGGACAGCACTGTATGCACCGCATCTTGGCGGAGCTTTTCCTTTCGTTTCAGCCCCATATCCGGTCTCCCTCGGAGCAGTAATAGCCATCGAAGGAGCGGCATCAAACCGCTACAAGCTCAACTTTTACCGAGACAGTTCATGTCTATACCCTATGTTGGGCCGTGAGCTGCGCCGCGCCACAGGGCGAGGCGTCCTGCTCGGCTCAGGTGTCAATCGTCGCGCCCATCATCAGCCGCACGATTTCCTCGTCCGTTGTCTCACTCGGGCGACGCTCACCGCCAATGACCCCGCGCGCGAGCACAAAGATCCTGTCAGCCGCCGCGAAAATGTCGGGAAGGTTGTGAGAGATAAGAATGATGCCGACGCCGCGCTGCTTGAGGCGGTCGATGAGCGCCATGACTTCCCGCTGCTCAGGAACGCCCAGAGCAGCTGTCGGCTCGTCCATGATGACCAGCTTGGCCTCCCAGTGGATCGCGCGGGCAATCGCGATCGACTGGCGTTGGCCACCTGACATCTCACGCACCCTCGCGCCCGGATCAGGCACCTTGATGCCAAGCCCCTTCAGGACCTCGACCGCATCCGCCTGCATGGCCTTGCGGTCCAGCACCGGCAGGCCGAACACACGCTTCATCTTCTCTCGCCCGAGGTAGAGGTTCAGGCCGGGGTCAAGATTGTCCGCAAGGGACAGGTCTTGATAGATTGTTTCTATGCCGACATTTCGCACGGTTTCCGGCGGGCTGTTCGTGATATCCTGGCCGTCGAAGATGATCTTGCCTTCGCTCGGCAGATGAACCCCCGAAATCATCTTGATCACCGTGGACTTTCCGGCGCCGTTGTCCCCGGCGAGCACGACGCATTCACCTGGATAAACGTCGAAGTTCACATCTTTCACAGCCGTGATCGCGCCAAAGCGTTTCGCCAGCCCCTGCACCTGCAGAATGGGTTTCATTTTGCCCCTCCGAGAAACTTGTCGCGTGATTGGTCAACCAACACGGCGACGACGATGACGAGACCAACTGCCACGAACTGCCAGTAGGGGGGCAGCCCAGAGAAGACCAAGCCGAACTGGATGACCGCAATAATGATCGCGCCTATGACGGTGCCGATAATGGTTCCCTGACCGCCGGTCAGAGAGGCCCCGCCGATAAAGACAGCAGCAACCGCGTAGAGCAGGATAGGCTCACCAGCATTCGCCGCACCAGCGGAGAAGCGACCAGTATACACCAGCCCCCCGATCCCGGCTGTCAGCGCGGACAGCACGAACAGCTTGATCAGGTGACGCTTCACATCGACCCCGGCGCGTTCAACGGATGCGCGGTTGGCGCCAAGCGCGTATGTATAGATGCCGAATTTCGTATAGGTCAGCAGGTAGTGGCAGGCGCCCGCCAGAACCAGGGCCATGACAACTGGCACGGGAATCCCAAGGATGTCTCCGTTGCCGAAGGCGCGGACCTCTTCGGAGCGGATCGAAACGGTTGCCCCGCCTGCAACGATCAGCGCGACACCCCGTGCGATGCCGTAGGTCCCCAGCGTACCGATGAAACTCGGAACATCGAGATAGGCGACCAACCACCCGTTGACCAAGCCAACGACCACGGCTGCCAGCATGCCGACGCTAATCGCCACCGCGAAGACGACCCAGCCATTTGCGTCCCCGAGCAAGCGGACCGTCAACGCCATTGCAACGGCAGCGAGCCCGGTGGTGAACGCGATTGAAAGATCGATGTGTCCTGCAACCACCACCAATGTCAGGCCGAGAGAAAGCAGCAGGATCTGCGAGGCCGCGACGGCCACGGACTGGATATTGTAAGCCCGGAAGATGAAGGTCGATCCCGTTTCGACCTGAGCGTAAATTTCGAAGAATGCCAGGATCAGGGCGAGAAACAGCCATGACCAGGCGTTGAGTAGGGTTTTCACGAATGAAAACCCGTTGTTGTTTATATCAGACATCCGGTTCACTCAGAGTAGATGAATTTCGCGATGTCTTCGTCAGAGACATTGTCGGCCGTGATTGTCGTGAAACCGGTGCCGATCTTGGTCGGTACGGACTGACCGGTCAGGTGGGCATAGGCTGTCATGACGCCGTAGTAGCCGATTTCCGCGGGGTGCTGAGCAATCGCGACATCGATGGCGCCATCCGAAATGTTCTCGGTGATGCTCGGGGGAGCATCGAAGGCCACCACGACGATGTCGTCCTGAGCGCCTGCGCCAGCCACACCGTTTGCTGCTCCAAGCGCAGAGAACAGGTTGGCACCGAATACGCCGGCCACGTCCGAATTCCGTGCAAAGACGGCTTGAAACTGGGACGCCGCCAAAGAAGCATCGTTCTCGTTGAATTGGGTTTCAAGGACTTCTACGTCGGGAAAGTTCTCGGCCATCTCCGCCTTGAAGCCTTCTTCACGTTGGTCCGTTGTGGAAATACCGGGGCGGTTGCTCGCGATGTAGACTTTTCCGCTACCACCGATCTTGTCCGCCATAGCCCGTGCGGCCATTCGACCACCAAGAAGGTTGTCCGACGCGATATACGAAATCGGGAAATCGCCATCTCCCGAACCTGTCTGGTAGAGGCCGTCATCGATGAATGTGTCCACCGTGATGACCGGAATGCCGGCCTCATGCGCGCGGCGAAGTGGTTCGATCATCTGCACCGCATCCGTCGGAGCGATCAGCAACGCATCTGGCGCGCGGCCGATGACTGCGTCAAGAACAGGGGTCTGCAGAACCGGGTCCCATTCCTCGGGGCCCTGGAAGTTTACTTCGATTCCCAGATCTTCGGCAGCGGCCTGTGCGCCTACATTCATCGTGATGTAGAAGGCATCGGTGGTCAGCCCCGGCAGCAGCGTGATCGACAGATCTTCCTGTGCATTGGCAGCGCCGGAAAAACCAAGCGTGGCAGCAACGGCGGTGGCCGCGAAAAAGCGTTTCATAATAATTTCCTCCCATTTTACGGCTTTTGCCGTTCTGACACGTTGACAAGTCAGTTCAGTCAGGTGTCACACAACGGTTGCATTTCCTGTCGGCTCAATTCAAGAAGAAAATATATGAAATTAATTTCACAGCACGGAAGGAGGGTAAGATGAGCAAGAGACGTATTCTGGACCGAAGCCTGATGCATATGGCTGCTCGGTTGCATTACGTGGACGGCCTATCGCAGAGGGACGTCGCGAAAAAGCTGGATATCTCGACGGCAAGCGCATCCCGCGTTTTGGCCCGCGCCCGCGAAGAGGGCGTGGTGCAGATCAAAGTTGCTGACATCTTCGAAACCGATGCACTCGGAGCCAAATTGGCCACCGCGCTCGGATTGCGGGCAGCAAGCGTCTGCGAATCGACCCGGCCCCACGACATGGCCTATCGTGTCTCCGAACTTCTGCGGGAGGGAGACTTGCCGGGCAGTCCGGTCATCGCGATCGGATGGGGGCGCACCATCAAATCCGTGCTGATGGAAGGGCTTCCGAAGCTGCCGGGCAGCTCCATCGTGCCCTGCATTGGTGGCATGGAAGAGACCGAGCCGCATTTCCAGATCAACGAATTGGTGCGATTGGCGGCCGAATCGACCGGCGGGCAGGCGATGTTCCTCCATGCGCCTTACCTCGCGTCCAAGGAGCTCCGCGGCGTTCTGGAGCGCGACCCAAAGAGCCGTCGGGTGTTTGAATCCTGGAGCAAAGTGGATGCGGCGATCTTCGGCATAGGCTCCATCGCGCAGGCCGCCTACATCGAAACACTCCACTTCGGTGAGACGAACCGGGCTCGGGTCGTAGGTGACGTGGCGCGTCGATATTACGATATCGACGGCATCGAAGTGCTTTGGGACGGTGAGGAAGACCTCATGGCGATCCCGCGTCTCGACATGAGGCGGATCCCGCTCAGCATTGGCGTGGCGGCTGGACACGACAAAGCGGATGCCATTCTCGGCGCAGTTCGAAGCGGCATGGTGAACGCTCTGGTGACTGACAGTGCAACCGCGTCCGACCTGCTCGCGAGCCTCAACGTCTCTCCAGACGGGCATTAGTGAAAGTAATTTCTGAATTTAATTGTTGAATCGCGGATGCGGTCCTCATACCGTCCGGCCTATGGTTGAACGCCCATACCGAATGGGCGCGGGATCGAAAGACCGGCGGGGGACTGCCCGTGACGGCACAAGATCAGGGATTTCAAGATGAATGCGCAGATGACGACCGCAGAGCGGCGAGGATACCAGCAGATTTGCGGGGAGAACGGGTTAATGATGGTGGTTGCCGCAGATCAGCGCGGCGGCATGCGCAAGGTTCTCGCTGCAACCGAGGCGGAGCAGAAAGCCATCGATACTAAGACTTTGGGCGTCGTAAAGGCGGGTATCGTCACGCACCTTGCCAACAAGGCGTCCTGCATTCTTCTTGACGCGACCTGTGCGGTCCCGGCGGTCGTCGACGACGGTGTTCTTGCGCGCGACACCGGGCTTTTGATCGGTCTGGACGATTCCGGCTGGGATCTGGATGACAAGGGCTATCGCTTGTCAAAGCTCGTTCCAGGGATCGACGCTCGGCGCACGCGTGAGCTGGGGGGCACCGGTGCCAAGCTGATGGTCTACCTGCGCCCGGATACCGTGGAAGCGAACGGAGCCAACATCGAGATCATCAAGCAGTGCATTGCTGATTTCGCCAGCGAGGATCTTTTGCTGGTCGTGGAGATCCTGACCTATCAGTTGGACGGTGAAAGCGACGAAGCCTACGCAAAGGCCTTTCCCGACCTCATCGTAGAAAGTGCCAGAATCTCGCTTGAGCTTGGGGCAAAGGTGCTGAAGCTGCCATATCCCGGCAACGCCGATGCTTGCCGCAAGATTACACAGCTTTGCGCAGGTGTACCTTGGGCAGTGCTGTCTGCTGGCGTCGATCATGAGACATTCATTGGACAAGTGCGGACCGCCATGGAGTGTGGTGCATCCGGCGTGATTGCAGGGCGGGCTCTCTGGAAAGACTGCATCTCTCTTGATGCCGACGAACGGCGCACAAAGCTCGAGGAAATCGCCAGCTCCCGCTTGCGCGAGATTCAGGAAGTGCTCGATGCCAGCGCGACAGCAAACTGAAGCGGCCATCGGAGTAGATGTCGGCGGCACGCGCATTCGCGCGGGCCGCATAGACGCGTCGGGACGCATTCTTGACCGCATCATCGAGCCAGTGGTCTCAAACCAGGAAGGCTTCGTCTCACAGATTCTGCGGATGATCTCGACTGTCCAGAGACCCGGGGACCGGCGCGTTGGCGTCGGTCTGCCCGGACGCGTAAGAGCACGTAGCAACGAGATTATCTCTGCAGGATACCTTGATATTGCCGGTATAGATCTCGCCACCGGGATTGAGCGGCAGACAGGACTCTCGGCACGCCTCGACAATGATGCGATGATGGCATTGCTTGCCGAAGTGCATGTCGCAGATGCAGATGACGGCGATCTCGCCCTGATGGTCACGGTGGGCACAGGCATTGGCGGCGCGATAGCTCTCGCCGGCAAGCCTTGGCACGGCGGTGATTTCGCAGGTCAGTTCGGCCATATCGTCGTCTCGGAAACCGGGCCGATTTGCAATTGCGGTCGTACAGGCTGCGTAGAGACCTTCAGTTCTGGCACAGCGCTCGCGCGGTTGATTAAAGAAGCCGGGTTTCCAGAAGACACACGAGCCGAAACGCTCT
This sequence comes from Sagittula marina, assembly GCF_014196795.1. Classification (GTDB taxonomy): domain Bacteria; phylum Pseudomonadota; class Alphaproteobacteria; order Rhodobacterales; family Rhodobacteraceae; genus Sagittula; species Sagittula marina. Next base: position 28,989 of record NZ_JACIEJ010000016.1, on the reverse strand, counting down.
TTTGTATGGCGGAACAGGAAGATAGCACAGCGCGCGCGGTTTTGCAGACATGGGCGGGACCGATGCAGCGCGCCTTGCAGACGCTTGTTGCCGTGGTCGATCCTGACCGTATCGTGATCGGGGGAGGACTCGGCGCTGAGATGTGCCGCGCTTTGCACGTGTTGCCGGAAAACGGATCATGGTTCAGCACACCTATAAGACCCGCCAAACTTGGCGATGATGCCGGCGTGATCGGCGCAGGATTGCACGCATTGCAGGAGGAGAATGTTTGACACGTTCGGTGGTTATTGTGAACGGCGTCCCGGCCAGCGGAAAATCAACCATCAGTCGGTACATCGTCTCCGGTCTTCTTGCGCGTGATCTAGGCGCGGTGCCGCTCGGCCTCGATACAATCAAGGAGGCTCTCTATCCCGAGTTGGGCATAGGAGATCGGGAGCACAATCGCATGCTCGGGCGCGCAAGCTATGCCGCGATCTTCAACACCATTGCCGAGTTTCCAGATGAGCTTGTTCCGGTCGTCGATGCCTGGCATGGGTTCCAACCTCGCTCCGTACTCGAGGCGCACCTCACAGCTGCAAGAGTTTCAAAAGTGATTGAGGTCTGGTGCTCGGTCTCGCCTGAAGTGGCGAGACGAAGATATCTTCAGCGCGACCGGCACCCCGGACATCCGCCCGCCAGTTATGCTGACGAACTCAAGGAATTGGCCTCCAAGGCCGAGGCGTTCGGCGATTTCGGTCCCGTCATTAAAGTCGATGCGGAAGCGCCGCCCGACGACAATATCGTCGAACGCATTTTCGCAGAACTACGATCATCGACTGCGCGCGCGACCTGAAGCGCTGCGCCCATTACCTGCGAGGGTGGGAGCGGCGGCCGAGCTCGTCTATCCTCTTTTCGTGAAAGACCTGTGCCGGGGTCTTCCAGCGCAGGCATTTGGCGGGGTGCGTTGCTGAGCTGGTCGCACAGCTGCCGCAACTCGAATTCGGGCATGCAGGCCACGTCGCTCTGCCAGGGCGAGGAGGCGGCGCAAAACCACGTTTGGCGTCCGGGCTGCTACCTGATGGCTCAAGGGTCGTTGCGACGGTTTGCGGTGGATGGCGCTTCTCATACATGCCTCCACCAATCCGCAATCCAAGAGACTGGCACCTTGGGTTGACGTCACTCGGCAATATTCATTCACGGAAACTTCGGTGAGGGGACTAGCGGCCCATTGGTGATCCTCCGTCAAACATTAGGTTTGAATAAAGATTTTGCACTTCGGACGTGAATCCACCCGGCTACCCCAGAAAGTCCAATAATGTGGATTATGTAACATTTATGTGCTGCCGCGGACGATCAGGTTGAACTGAATCGAGTAAAGTCTCTCCGTATGATCTTGATCAAGGATGCAGCGTGACACGGTGGCGGCGATCCGATCAGCTTGCGGGCGAATGGTTGTGAGTGTCGGCACGCAATGCGCGGCGAAATCAAGGTCCCCGAATCCGGCGACTGCCAGCGTGTCAGGGACGGCGATGCCTCGTCTTTGCGCCTCAAACAACAGGCCGAGGGCCACCGTGTCGTTCGAACAGGCCACCGCGCGGGCTCGCCCCGCCACCACTGCGTCGAGCAGATGCGCCCCTGTGGCGGCGCTGGCTGGCGCCTTCTCGGTGGTTACAAAAGCCTCGCATCCTGCTGCCTCCATAGCCGAGACGAACCCGCGCGCGCGGCTGTCGGCGCGTGTGTCTTCGTGCAGGCGCGCACCAAGAAAAGCGGCCCTGCGGTACCCGCAGGCGATGAAATGCCGAGCCATCTCGCCCCCGACCTGCTCGTGACTGAAACCAACGGCGCGGTCGATGGGTTCGGCGGGCAGCTCCCACATTTCGACCACCGGCGTTGCGGTCTTGCGGAGCAGGTCTCGGGTCCGTTGCGTATGTTGACCGCCAGTCAGAACGATGGCGGCCGGCGCCCATGACAGCGCGGCGCGGACCAAAGCTTCTTCTTGATCCAGAGAATACTCGGTGTGCCCGACAAGAGTCTGCAGGCCTTTGCGCGCGAGATGCCTTTCAAGAGCGGTAACGGTTTCTGAGAAGAAAGCATTGCGCAGGGAGGGCACGATGACGCTGACGACCCGCGAGCCCGCGGCAGCCAAACCGCCCGCCACCAAGTTGGGGACGTAGCCCATTTCCTCAATGGCGGCGGCGATACGGGGCGCGATACGCACTGAGACGGCGTCGGGTTTTCGCAGGAAAAGCGACACAGAAGAGGCCGAGACCCCTGCGTGTCGGGCCACATCCGCCATTGTCACGCGCTCCATGCCACGCCTGTTGCGCTGTGTCTTGCTATTGTCTTGCATCTATCCGTCCCGCCGTATTCCGGGCAACCTATCCCTTCAGAATGGGGCGAAACAAGAGTCGCTCAACGGCGCGCCGGCGCGGTAGAGTCGCGCACCACAAGCGAGAAGTCCAGTTCGCGGTGCAAAATAGCGGGCTTACGGTCGAGCGAGGAAACCAGCCACTGCCCGGCCTGCGCCCAGATTTCGTCTGTTGGCATATGGATCGTCGTCAGGCTCGGGCTAAGGTGGTGCGACCAGTCAAGATCGTCAAACCCGGCAAAGGAGACCTCGGTGGGCACGTCAAGGCCCATTCGGATCGCCTCCATCATCACGCCGTATGCGATGACGTCGTTGCCGCAGATCACCGCTGTCGGCCTGTCGTCGGATGCAAACAGAACGCGCGCGGCCTGCTTCGCCTCGTCGAGGTTGTAGTTGACCTGAAGGCGCCAAGCCTCCGGCGGTTCGGCTCCAACCTCTTGCAATACGGAGAGAACACCCTGCGTCCGAGCCTGCGCGCGGTCATTATTGCGTTGAATCGCCGAGACAATCGCAACGTGGCGGTGACCGAGATCGGTGAGGTGCCGGGTGATGCGCTGTCCGGCTGCAAAGTTGTCCACTCCGACGCTCGGATACGGTTTTGTCGGATCATAGACGCCAACGTTGACGAAGGGGATGGACTGCGTTTTCAGCATCCGGCGCAGATCCGGATGGCGGGCGTCGCCGCGTAGGATCAGTCCGTCGATGCCGCGCGACACGAGGTTCCGCGCCTGCTCCAGCTCCACGTCGAGGTCGTATTCGTTGGTCGCCAGCAATAGCAGATAACCCTGCCCTGAAAGGTAGCTTTGCAAGGCTTGCAAGCCCCGCGCGAACATCGCGTTGTCGACAGTCGGTACGATGGCGCCCACCGTTCGGGTGCGCCTGGACGACAGCGCCCGGGCCGAGGCGTCGGGGATGTAGCCCAGGTCGCGGATCGCTGCGTCGATGCGGTCGCGCAGCCGCGCGCTTACGCTTGAGGGGCTGTTGAGCGCACGACTGACCGTCGCCGTCGACACTTGGGCCGCGCGCGCAACGTCTCGTATGCCAACCTGTCGTGTCTGCTCTGACATAATGCTCCTTAGTGTATCCGGTTACACCATAGCATAGTGAATTATCGCCGCAATATTGGTCAAATTCTACTCACTTGACCGAATCGCAGCGCTACGATATGTAACCGGTTACAAGTGTGGAGCAGAGGGGAGGCGCCGCCTTGAAAAGGGAGGAAATTCAATGACAAAAAGACAGCTTGTTACAGGGGTTGCCGGAGTCGCACTGAGCGCGGCGCTTGGCACTCAGGCATTGGCACAAGATTTCGATTGGAAAGCCCATGATGGCGAAACGATCACGTTTCTCGCCAACAATAACCCATGGGCAACCTCTGTGCTGAAGTACAAAGACGACTTCGAGGCAAAGACCGGCATTACGCTGGCGGTCGACAGCTACCAAGAACAGCAAATGCGCCAGCGCCTGATGACGGTGATGAACGCGCGCAGCGACGAGATCGACATCTTCATGACGCTGCCTTCGCGCGAGGGGATGCAGTTCGCCGCCGCTGGCTGGTATAATGACCTGGCAGAGCACGCCAAGGACGATGTTTCGCCCGAGTATGATTTCGATGGCCTTGGCGACGCGCTTGTCGAGGCTGCTACCTTCGACAACGTTTTGACCGGTATTCCGCTGAACATCGAGGGACCGCTGCTTTACTACCGTAAGGACGTGTTCGCTGAGTGCGGCGTAGAGGTGCCCGACACGCTCGCAGACCTTCAGGCTGCAGCCGAAACCATCAAGTCCTGCAAGCCCGACATGACGGCCTTTGCGTCGCGCGGCCTGAAACCGGCGCTGCCTTACACGTTCTCCAACTTTCTGCACAACATGGGCGGCAGCTACATGGCGGACGGCAGGTCTGCGCTGTGTTCAGACGCGGCCCAGTCGGCCATCGACACCTATGCAACGCTGCTGCGCGACTACGGCCCTCCGGGCGTGGTGAACTACAGTTTCTACCAGTTGACCTCGCTATATCGTGCGGGTCAGGCGGCAATGTCCTTCCAGTCATCGAACGAGCTTTCGGCGGTTATGGAAGGCGGTGAGCGCCTAGAGGACACCGGGATCGTGCCGCTGCCCGCTGGCGATGGCGGCTCTGTCCCAACGACGATCGGTTGGGCACTGTCTGTCTCGGCCTTCTCCGACAATGCGGATGCCGCGTGGTACTTCGTGCAGTGGGCGACCTCGCCCGAGATGCAGGCGAAGCTGGCACTGGACGGTATTGCACCTCCGCGTGCGGGCGCTGCCGATGATCCGGACTATCAGGCTTGGCTGGCGGAACAGACGGTTCGCGGCGAATGGAACGCGGCGCTGGCCGACTTGGCGGCGACGGGCACGTCGGAGGTGGGGTATCCCATCGTCCAGAATCCGGAATCGCGGGAATACATCGGGCAAGCGGTGAATGCCGTGCTGCTCGGCGATTCCGATGTCGCGGAAGCCTGCGCCGCCGCGAACGAGCAGCTTGATGCACTGATTGCGCGCCAGTGATCCTCACTTCCCGCGGGGTGCCCGGCACAGCCATGCCCCCGCGGTTTTTTTTCACCAGGTTTGGGAACGAAAGGGACAAGCAATGACTGACCCCCTTGCCATGCCCGCAGGGCGCTGCGCTGTCGTGATCGGTGGAACTGGCGGGATTGGCGCCGCCGTCGCGCGATGTCTTCGCGACCGGGGCATCGAGACCACCGTGACCGGTGCGACAGAGGCCGAGGTCACCGCGTCGGGTTTGGTTGGCGTGGCGCTCGACGTGACGGATGATACAGCGGTTGACGCCTTTGCCAGCCGGTTCGAGCGTCTCGATGTGCTGGTGAATTGCGCCGGTATTCTGCGACGCGATGCAGAGTTTGAACGCGCCACCTTCCGCCATGTGATCGACGTGAACCTAACGGGCACCTACTCCTGCTGCCATGCCTTTCACGGTGCGCTGGAGGCCGCCCGGGGCTGCGTCGTCAACGTCGCCTCGATGAATGCCGAGCGCGCCCTGCCCCGCCTGCCGGCCTATTGTGCCTCGAAGGCTGGAGTGGTCATGCTGACGCGGGCGCTCGCCCATGCCTGGGCTCCGGATGGTATCCGCGTAAACGCGGTGTCGCCCGGCTTCATCGAAACCGACATCAACGCCGAAGGCCGCGCCGATCGCGCGCATTATAGCCGGATCGCCGACCGGACTGCCCTGAAACGCTGGGGACAGCCCGAAGACGTGGCAGGCACGGTTGCCTTCCTGTGCTCGCCCGCTGCTGCCTATGTCACCGGGTCGGTCTACGCCGTCGACGGCGGCTTCCTAGCAAGCTGAGAAAACCCATGCAGAACGCCACTTCCAGACGACAGCTCGGCGCACTGGCCGCGCCTTCGCTTATATTCACTGTCGGGATGATCGCCTTTCCGATCCTCTACACCATTTGGGTCAGTTTCCACGCGTCTTCCGCGACCGGCCAGCTCCGTTTCAACGGTTTGGGCAGCTATGCCCGGATGATCGGGGATGACCGTTTCTGGGCAGGAATATGGGTCACCTTCTACCTGTACTTCCTGTCTCTTTCGCTACAGCTGTTCTTCGGCACGTGGCTTGCGCTCCTGCTGTTCAACGCAAAACGTTTGCCAGGGGTAGTGCGCTCACTCTTCATATCGCCCTTCATGATGCCGCCGGTGGTCGCGGGGATGATGTGGATCGTGATCCTCGATCCGTCTCTCGGCGTGGCGAATTACCTGCTAACCTCGGTCGGCCTTCCGCCGTCCACCTGGCTCGCTTCGCCACGATGGGTTGTGCCCACACTGGCGCTGATCGACACTTGGCAATGGACCCCTTACGTCGCGCTGATCGTGCTGGGCGGGTTGCAGTCGCTGCCGCCCGGTGTCTACGAGGCCGCCGAGATCGACGGCGCGCCGCGCTGGAAGAAACTCACGCGTATCACCCTGCCATTGCTGCTTCCGACGCTGGTCACCGCGATGGTGTTGCGGTCCGTGGACCTGCTGCGGTTCTTCGACCTCATTTACATCACAACGCAGGGCGGCCCTGCTGATGCTTCTCTAACGCTCAACATTTACGGCATTCGCACCGGCTTCGAGTTTTTCCAGCTTGGCTATGCAGGCGCGCTGATGATCACCCTCTCGGCAATTGTCCTCGGCGCGGTGATTGCGCTGAACCGGCTGCGCGCCGCCGTGGCTTGGTAAGGAGCCCTTCATGTCAATGTCCGACCCGATGTCAGACCGCTCTGCCCGTATCGCCAATTCGGTGATGCTGTTCATTGCCGGGATGCTGGTGATTACGCCGACGTTTTGGATGGTGCTGTCATCATTCAAGCAGTCCTTCGAAGTGACCGCTTATCCGCCGAAGCTGTTCTTCACACCAACGCTTGAGAACTACGTCACGCTCTCGGAACGCACGCCGTTCCTGCACTATGCCTTCAATAGCATGGTGGTCACCGTTGGCTCGACTTTGCTGGGCCTGATCCTCGGAACCCCTGCCGCCTTTGTGGCGTCCTGGACGCGCATCACCTGGCCCGCCATCGTCACATTGGTAGCACGCATGGCGCCGGGCACGCTTTTCCTGCTGCCGTGGTACCTGATGTTCCGTCAGGTAGACATGATCGGCACTTACGGCGCGCTGATATTGACCCACGGGGTCATTACCATGCCGATTGTGATCTGGGTGCTCCTGCCCTTCTTCGACAACATTCCGCGCTCGATCTACGAGGCGGCTCAGGTCGACGGCTGTGCTCCAGCGCGGGTCTTCTGGAAGATAGCTCTACCTTTGGTGTCCTCCGGCCTTGTTGTCTCCACCATCCTCGCGTTCGTGTTCTCTTGGAATTACTTCCTGTTCAGCCTCGTGCTGTCGAACTCGGATACCAAAACCTTGATCGCGGCCTCTTTCAACTTCATCGGCGAAGGGTCGACCAACTGGGGCGGGCTGATGGCCGCAGCCACCATGATCGCCCTGCCTCCTCTCGTGCTGGCAACCATCGTGCAGCGCTGGCTGATCTCCGGCCTGACGCTGGGCGCAGTGAAAGGCTGAACCATGAACACAATTATGATCAACGACCTCCCATCAACAATGCGCTTCGCCGAATTCAAGGGCGATAACGTGATTGAAATCGGCACCAGAGAGCGGCCGACCAAAGCCTCCGGCGAGGTAATTCTGCGCGTCACTCGCACAGCGCTGTGTGGGTCGGATCTCAAGCTATGGCACAAAGGTGCACAGCATGTGGCAGGCCACGAGATCTGTGGAGTGGTACGCCAACCCGGGCACCCCCTCGAAGGCCAGCACTGCGCCGTCTACATCCCCGAGCATTGCGGCACCTGCGAAACCTGCGCGGCGGGCAACACCCAGATGTGTACGGAAGTGTCCTCGCTGGTCGGATGGAATCGCGATGGCGGCTATGCCGAATGGGTGCGCGTGCCCGAAAACTGCCTGTTGCCGGTGCCCGACGACATCCCTGTGGACCTTGCGCCGCTGCTGCTGGACACGATCGGAACCTCTGCGCACGCGGTGCGCGAGGCGAAGCGTCACCTCGCCACCGACACGCCGAAGATCCTCATCACCGGGGCTGGCCCTGTGGGGCTCGGCGTGCTGCTAGCGTTAAAGGCGATGGGGTTTTCGGGCGTACATGTTTCTGACCCGAATGCCGCGCGCTTGGACCTGGCGCAAGAGTTCGGCGCCACGCCACATTTCGTCGGCAGCCGAGAAAAGCGTTTCGACCTGATCGTCGAATGCTCCGGGGCGCACCCGGCGCGCGACATCGCCATAGATCTTATCTTGCCCAAGGGCGTGATAGTACTCGTCGGCGAAAATGCCGCGCCCTGGACGATCCACGAAGGTCCGGTATTCCGCCGCAAGGACTTCATTCTTTTGCGCACCTTCTATTTTCCAAAAGGCGATTTCGAACCCAATGTCGCGCTCCTGCGCGCCAATCTCGATGCCTACGCACGACTCGTGGACGACCGTTTCGGTCTCGATGCCCTGCCAGAGAAATTCGCCCAATTCGCACGCGGTGGTCTGATCAAGCCGGTGCTTGTGCTCGACGAGGAGGACCGCTAATGGCATCCATCACCCTGAAAAAACTGTCAAAAGCCTACGGCGCACTGACCGTTATCCCGGACTTGTCACTGGAAATTCGCGACACCGAGTTCGTCGTGCTGGTGGGGCCCTCTGGCTGCGGGAAGTCCACGCTTCTTCGCGTTCTGGCCGGACTAGAACCGATTTCCGGCGGAGAGCTATATATCGGCAATGACCTGGTAAATGACGTGCAGCCGTCGAAACGCGATATCGCCATGGTCTTTCAGGACTATGCACTCTACCCGCACATGACGGTGCGGCAGAACATGTCCTTCGCGCTGGAAATGCGCAACGTGCCGAAGGCAGAAATCACGGAGCAGGTGGACCGCGCAGCGGCGCTGCTCGACATTACCAAGTTTCTCGAACGGCGGCCCAAAGCGCTGTCCGGCGGCCAGCGCCAACGCGTCGCCATGGGGCGGGCCATCGTGCGCAACCCACGCGTCTTTCTCTTCGACGAGCCGCTGTCAAACCTTGATGCAAAGCTGCGCGCGCAGGTCAGGGCCGAGATAAAGGCGCTTTCGGATCAGCTGAAGACAACTATGGTCTTTGTGACACACGACCAGGTGGAGGCCATGACAATGGCCGACCGTATCGTGGTGCTGAAGGATGGCGTGATCCAGCAGGTCGGCACGCCGGAGGAAGTCTACAACCAGCCCGTTAACGAGTTTGTCGGCGGCTTCATAGGCTCGCCCGCGATGAACATCTTCGACGCGAGGGTGGAGGGAGGGAAGCTGCTACTGACTGACGGCACAATATTGGACGCACCGAAAAGTCTGCGCGAAGGCCAATCCGTCCGTCTTGGCATCCGGCCAGAACACTTCGTACCGGATCTATCGGGAGTAAGCGTGCCGGTCAAACTGACGGAGCCGCTGGGGTCCGAAACATTGGTACACTTCGACCTCGCAGGGACGGAGGCGATCGCATCTGTGCCGCCCGACACACCCGCCCGCGCCCATGGAAGGCTATCGCTTCGTGTTGCCATGAACAAGGCGCATCTCTTCGATCCTGAAACCGGCGCCAGCCTGCGCCAAAAAACACTGGAGGCCGTATGACCGCGCTTTCCCTCAAAGACCCGACGCTTTTCACCGATGCCTGCCGCGTGGCGGATCGTTGGATTTCGGAAACGGACGGCATCGCCGTGACCAACCCAGCCACTGATGAGACCGTGGCCATCGTGCCGTCGCTGCCGGTGGAAACCATCCGCGACGCCGTGGATGCCGCGAAGGCCGCCATGCCCGCATGGGCCGCACGCCCCGCAAAGGAACGCGCAGCCATCCTGCGTCGCTGGTACGAGCTGATCGTGGAAAATGCCGATGACCTCGCGCAGATCCTGACTGCCGAACAGGGCAAGCCGCTGGCCGAGTCGAAGGGTGAGATCGTTGCCAACGCCGCCTACCTCGAATGGTTCGCGGAGGAGGCCAAGCGCGTCTATGGCGACGTGATACCCGCACCGTCGCAAGACCGCCGTGTGCTAGTGCTGAAGCAGCCAATCGGGGTCTGTGTGGCGATCACGCCGTGGAATTTCCCCAATGGCATGATCACCCGAAAGGCTGGCCCGGCACTTGCTGCGGGCTGCCCGATCATTGTCAAACCCGCTTCGCAAACACCACTTTCTGCGCTCTCCCTTGCGGTGCTGGCGGAACGCGCCGGGGTACCGGAGGGCATCTTCCAGGTGGTCACCGGCAAGGCAGCAATGATCGGCACGGAATTCTGCACGAACCCTGACGTGGCCAAGATCAGCTTCACAGGCTCGACCGAAGTGGGACGTTGGCTGCTGCGCGAGGCGGCAAATGATGTGAAGCGACTTTCACTGGAGCTGGGCGGCAATGCGCCGTTTATTGTTTTCGAGGACGCCGATCTGGACGAAGCGGTGCAGGGCGCGATGATCGCAAAATTCCGCAATTCCGGCCAGACCTGCGTCTGTGCCAACCGCATCTACGTCCACGAAAGCCTGGCGGAAACCTTTGCAGAAAAGCTCGGCGAGGCGGCATCAGCGCTGAAAGTTGGTCCAGGAACGGAGACAGGAACGGATCAAGGCCCCTTGATTGACATGGCCGCGGTGGAGAAGATGGAAAGCCACATTTCTGACGCGCTGGAAAAGGGCGCTCGGCTTGTGTCGGGCGGCAAGCGTCATGCTCTGGGGGGCACATATTTCGAGCCGACCGTTCTTTTCGGTGCCTCGCAGAAGATGCGGTTGGCGCATGAGGAGACCTTTGCCCCGCTAGCCCCTGTCGTTTCCTTCAGGACAGACGAAGAGGCCATTTCCATGGCTAACGACACTGAGTTTGGACTGGCCGCCTATTTTTATACCAACGACCTGCGCCGCATGTTTCGCGTAGGCGAAGCGCTGGAAAGCGGCATCGTTGGGGTGAACACGGGTCTGATCGCCAACGAGGCCGCGCCCTTCGGTGGGTTCAAGCAGTCAGGCCTTGGCCGCGAAGGCTCGAAATACGGGATCGAGGAATATCTGGAGATCAAGTACCTCTGCGTGGCCGGTCTATGATCCCGGGCTTCCCAGAAACACTGCGCCCACGCGTGGTCTGCGTCGGCATGACAGCGCTGGATCACATCTGGCAGGTGGAGTCTCTTCCAGAGCGCGGCAAGACACGGGCCGAAGGGTTCGCCTCGCGGGGGGGCGGCATGGCGGCCACCGCGGCCGTGGCCGTGGCGCGCCTTGGCGGACAGGCTGTGTTCCTCGGTCGTGCCGGAGCGGACGAAGCCGGTCATGCCATGCGTCGCGAATTGTTCAGCGAAGACGTGGATGTCACCGACATGAAGCTGGTCCCGGGCGCGCAATCGTCAGTATCCTGCGTGCTGGTCGATGCAGCGGGCGAGCGGCAGATCGTCAACTTCCGCGGCGCCAACCTGCCAGATGATCCGTCGTGGTTGCCAGCAGCGCGGATCGCCGAAGCAGACGTGGTGCTGGCCGATCCACGCTGGCCGGATGGGGCCGCGAAGGCTTTCGAGATCGCCCGATCTTCAGGTGTCCCGACGGTACTGGACGCCGAGGTGTCCGACGCGGAAATCTTTGACAGGCTTCTGCCTCTGACCGATCACGCCATCTTTTCCGAAAGCTCGCTGCTCGATTACGCGGGCGGTGACCTCGACCGCATCGGGGCAACTTGCTCGCTGGCCGCCGTGACGCGTGGCGCCGACGGGGTCGACTGGATTTCCGCCGGTACAAAGTGCCACCGCTCCGCCATGAAGGTCGCAGTCGTGGACACCAACGGCGCGGGCGACGTGTTCCACGGCGCCTATGCGCTTGCCTTGGGCGCCGGTCTGGAGATCCGCGACGCGATGGGCTTCGCCGCCGCAGCCGCAGCCCTGAAATGCACCAAACCCGGCGGACGCAGCGGCATACCGGCGCGCGACGAAACACTAATGACATGGAGACAGAACGCATGACCACCTACGGCAAACAGAGGGGCCTGACACGGCTCGCGGACGAGAACGGGCTTTTCACCATGGTGGCTCTCGACCAGCGCCCACCGCTTTTCGCGGCCATAGCAGAAGCGCGCAACGTATCGCCGGAGGAGGTGAGCTTTGAGGAAGTAAAGACAGCAAAGCGCCTGCTAGTGCAGGCTTTGGGCAAGGAAGCGTCTTCCATGCTGCTGGACCCGAACTTTGCCATCCCGGCCGCTATGGATATCCTACCGTCGAGCACCGGTATGATCGTAACGCTCGAAGAGCATCGGTTCGTTGACACATCGACTGGGCGACTGAGTCGGTCGATCGAAAACTGGAGCGTCGAGAAGATACGGCGCATTGGCGGCGACGCGGTGAAAGTCCTCGCTTGGTATCGACCCGACGCCAGTCCGGAGGTCATCGCGCACCAGCAGGACTACGTGCGCACCGTCGGCGCCGAATGTCGCCGCCATGACCTGCCTTACGTGCTGGAGTTGCTCGTTTACCCGTTCCCGGATTCCGCCAATCACACCACTGACTACGTCGAATCCCCCGACAAGCGGGCGGAATTGGTGATCGAAAGCGTGCGCGAATTTGCCAAACCTGAATACGGTGTCGACCTGTTTAAATTGGAGACCCCCCTGCCCGCCGCCAGCCTGCCCCCGCTTGACGGCAGCCCCGCGCACCGCGAGGCCACGCAGGCTTTCGACGAACTCGGCCGCATCTGCGCAGAGGCAGGCGCGCCTTGGGTCATGTTGTCGGGCGGGTCCGCGCCGGAACACTTCGGTCGCGTGCTTGAGTATTCGTATGCCGCAGGCGCGAAGGGGTTCCTGGCCGGACGGACGATCTGGCTTGATTCGATTGTCTGTGGTTTTCCGGACGTCGAAGCGGTGCTGGCGCATCTGGAACGCGACGGCCTGCAACGCCTGCGAACGCTGAAGGCTTTGACCTCCGAGAAGGTAACGCCTTGGACGCCTGCGCTTGACGCGTCGGGCATCACACGTGAAGGTGCGTTTTCAGCAGCTTACGCATAATCACGGGGCGCGGCGGAGCGGCCCGCCGCCGTGCCCTTTGCACACGCTCAGACTATATTTGCCGATAACCGTAAAGACTGTTTGACAGAAAAATCGTAGCGCTATTATTTTGACTAAGGGAGGGCAGCACAGCGTGTTGCCAATGCTTCAGTGGGAGGAGAGACCATGAGGAAGACAACTACATTTGCAGTGATCTGTGCCGCGTTCGGCGTGGCAGGAACAGCGCAGGCTCAGACGCTGGAACTGGTGGTTCCATTCGGTGCGGGCGGCGGAACCGATACCGTGGCACGTGTTTTCGAGCCGGGCTTTGCAGCCAAGCTTGACCGTACCGTTGTTATTCGGAACACTGCTGGCGCCTCCGGCACCATCGGCGCCGCCTCTGTGGCCCAAGCGGCTGCGGACGGTAACACGCTAGGCTACCTGCCCATCGGCCCACTCGCGATCCAGCCTTCGCTGCGGGACACCTCCTACGGCCTCGACAGCTTCGACTACATCTGTCAGACCACCTCGACACCGGTGTTCCTGTTGAACAAAAGTGGTTCTGCCAATGCAGATCTCGCCGCTTGGGTCGCGCAGGGCACCGAAGACCGCGTGGTTTACGGCTCGTCCGGGCCAGGGACGATCCCGCACCTGGCCATGGCAGCGTTTACGACGGAGGCCGGGATAAATTCGGTTCACCTGCCCTTTGATGGCACCGGCATGGCCATGAATGCCATGGCGGGTGGCGAAATCGATCTGTTTGTCGATACCGCGACGGTGATGGAGTCCAACGATGTGACCGCGCTTGCCGTCTTCTCTCCCGAGCGGCTCGAGGCCTACCCTGACATCCCGACCATGCAGGAGCTGGGCTACGACCTCGACTTTTCCGTCTGGCAGGGTGTGGTGGCACCGAAGGGACTCGACGAGGAACAAAGGTCCGCTTTGTCTGACGCTTGCGCGGCGGCGATTGAAGCCGAAGCCTTCGTCGAGCTTGCAAAAAAGACCAACACCGGCTTGATGTACCGCAACGCGGAGGACTTCGAAGCTTTCGTCAGCCGTAACGCCGAGATGAATGCGCAGATCCTGCGCGATGCTGGACTGACCCAGTAAGCCCGGGCGGGAGGACATGGCAGTGGCACAAAATTCGGACAGGATCCTTTGTCTCGGACTGGTAACGCTGGCCATGGCCGCGTTCGGTTGGTCCTTTATAGGTGGAGGCGGCATCAATGCCGCCTCCACCGACCAGCCGATGCGTCTACCGCGCATTTTGCTTGGCCTCTGGGCTCTGCTTGGCGTGGGCTGCGCCTTACGGCCTGCCCGCTCGGATGACACGAGCGACGGGCGCGCGCAGCACCTCGGTCGGACAACCGCGCTGATCGGGATGCTTTTTCTGGTCGCCGTATCACTTCCAACCCTTGGATATCTCGTTCCGGTGACGGGTGGTGTCGCGGTCCTTCTGTGGCTGCTGGAGGAACGTCGCCCGCTGCCTTTCGCGGTGTCGCTGGCTGTTCTGGGACCCGGTCTCTGGGCACTGTTCCATCACGGACTGGGCCTGCGCCTGCCCCTTATGATGTCTGGAGGAGTTTTCTAAAATGTCCACAATCCTGCTGGATGTCTTTAACGTCTGGACGCTGGGCGCGCTGCTGCTGGGCACCACGCTCGGCATAATAATCGGTGCGTTGCCGGGCCTCGGCTCTGTCGTGGGGCTGTCGATCTGCCTGCCCTTTACCTTTGGGATGGACACTGTGCCCAGCCTGACGCTTCTTCTGGGCGTGTATTGCGGCTCGGTCTACGGTGGCTCGATATCTGCCATCCTGGTCAATTCTCCCGGCACGCCTCAGGCAGCCGCCACCACACTTGATGGGTATCCAATGGCACAGCGCGGCGAAGGCGGGCTGGCGCTGGGATGGGCCACGGTAGCTTCTGTGCTGGGCGGCCTGATTTCCTGCGGGGTGCTGATCCTAGCCGCGCCGCAACTGTCGCGCTTTGCCACCAGCTTCGGCTCGGTGGAGGTCTTTGCCCTGATCGTTTTGGCGCTGACCTGCATTGCTGCCGTATCGCACGGCAACACAGCCAAGGGGCTGCTGATGGGACTCATCGGGCTGATGCTCGCTCTGGTTGGGACTGACCCAGTGACTGGCGCAGCGCGCTTCACGTTCGGCACGCCGTTCCTTTCGGCGGGCTTCGATCTGATTGCCGTCGTAATCGGCCTCTTTGCACTATCCGAAGCATTTTGGCGGGTCGCGACCGGGAACGCGGAATCGGCAGAGGTGTCAGGCGTGCGCATGACTTTGCCCAGATTGTCGGCTTGGAAGGGGCGTATTGGCACCCTGATCCGCAGTTCGGGGATCGGTTGCCTCGTCGGGGCGCTGCCCGGGACCGGCGCAGCCACCGCCTCGTTCATCAGCTATGCCGTGGCCAGGCAAGTCTCGCCACGGGGCGACGGCTTCGGCAGGGGTGAGCCGGAGGGCATCGTTGCCGCGGAAGCGTCTAACAACGCGGTCACCGGCAGCGCCATGATTCCAACGCTGGCGCTCGGCATTCCCGGAGATGTAGTGACTGCGATCCTGCTCAGTGCACTCGTGGTGCACGGTATCACGCCTGGGGTTCGGCTGATGACGGAACATCTCGACGTCGTGAATGCCATCTTCGTCGTGTTAATTCTCATTAATTTGGTGATGATGGTCGTTGCCTTCCCGCTGGTGCGCCTGTTCGGGCGGCTCTTGATGATACCCCAGCACCTCGTGACAGCCGGTATTGTCGTCTTTGGCATCCTCGGTGCCGCCACAGTGCGCGGCAACCCTCTGGACGTGCTGGTTGCGGTCGGTTTCGGAGCGGCTGGATTGGTTTTCCGGCTGACCGGCTTCCCGCTGGCGCCGCTGGTCATCGGTCTCGTGCTTGGCCCGCAATTCGAACAGACGCTCCGGCGTGGTCTGCTGTTGAACGACGGCAACTTTCTCTCCTTCTTTACCGATGGTCCATTGGCAGCGGTCCTGTTTCTCGTTGCGGCTCTTGCGTTGGCTGCACCAGTGATCGGCGCGCTTCGGAAGCCACGTCTTCAGGACAGCGAAACGAAGTAGTCCATCTCTTCAGTCAGCAGGTGGCAGGTGCGTAGCTCGACCACCCGATCGAGCACGTCCACCGCCTCGCGCCGCATCCGCATCATTGGCGTTCCAGGCGCAACTTTCAGCGCCTCGGCCACATCCGGCGGTGCGCCGACCGCACGAAGCCTTTCGTCCGCGCGCACGATAATGATCGAATAGGCGCGCTGGTAAAGCACATAGAGAGCGTTTGTCAGCGGCACCCGATCAATGATCCCGGGATAAAGCGCGGGCGGCAGACAGGAGAGCTCATGTGTCGCCCGTCGTCCGCCAACGGAGCGCACACGATGGATCTGAATGATCTCCTTTGGACGCCCATACAATGTCGCCGTTTCATCTTCGGTGGCGGGCCGGCGCGTCACCGTCTCTGACACCAGCTGCGGCACGTTCAGCGTTCCGTCCCGGCTGCGCAGCCGGAAGAAGTTGAAAAGCGATGTCTCGGGCGTGCGCAAAGTAACAAAAGTCCCGCGCCCCTGCGCGCGCTGTACGAGACCCCGTTTCTCTAACTCGATCAGAGCTTTGCGTGCCGTTCCCTGGCTCACCCCCAGATCGCTCCCAAGCTGTGTCTCGCTCGGCAGCAGCGCACCCGAAGGCAGCTCACCGGAGGCGATTCGGGAAATGATAGTATCGATCACGGTCTGATACAGCGGTGTCCCCATGAACCATCCTCCTGAGATTACGCAGTAAATAGCACCGCATGAGCGCCTTAAGCAAGTTCTGTATAATATGTCTTGTATAAGACTTAATGTACATGTTACGCGTTTGTTAATGAAACGTGGGTCAACGAGGAGGACCAACCGTGGGAAAACCACATCTGCTGAAACACGATCACGCCGATAATGTCGGCGTCGTGGTGGTCGAAGGGCTTACGGCGGGCACTGAAATGCTCTGCGTCGTTACCGCCGACAATTCCGATTTCACCGTGACGGCGAAGGCTGACATCCCGATCGGTCACAAGGTCGCGCTAACCGACATGAAGGAAGGCGATACCGTCACGAAATATGGCGAAGACATCGGCCGCATGGTCGGCGCCGCTGCGGTGGGCGAACATGTCCACGTCCACAACTGCAAAACGAAACGGTGGTGAACCATGGCATTTGATTTCAAGAACATGACCGTGAATGCGTGGCGCCGCGAGAACGGCCGCGTGGGCGTGCGCAACCATGTGGTAATCCTACCGGTCGACGACATCTCGAACGCCGCCTGTGAAGCGGTGGCCAACAACGTGAAAGGCTCGCTGGCAATTCCACACGCCTACGGTCGTCTCCAGTTCGGCGAAGACCTCGACCTGCACTTCCGAACCATGATCGGCACCGGCGCGAACCCGAATGTCGCCGCCGTGGTGGTCATCGGAATCGAACCTGAATGGACGCAAATCATCGTCGACGGCATCGCGAAAACAGGCAAGCCCGTCACAGGTTTCTCCATCGAGCAGAAGGGCGATTTCGAGACGATCCGCCAGGCCAGCTGGAAAGCCAAGGAATATGTCCAATGGGCGACGGAGCTACAGAAGGAAGAATGCCCTGTCTCTGACTTGTGGATTTCCACCAAGTGCGGCGAAAGCGATACCACAACCGGCCTTTCATCCTGCCCCACTGTCGGCAACATGTACGACAAGCTGCTGCCCGAAGGCATCTACGGCTGCTTTGGCGAGACCTCCGAGATCACAGGCGCAGAGCACATCTGCGAAAAGCGCGCGGCAACCCCGGAAGCGGGCGAGGCTTTCAAGAAGATTTTCCAAGCCTATCAAGACGACGTGATCGAAGCCTTCAAGACCTCCGATCTTTCAGACAGCCAGCCGACCAAGGGCAACATCCTCGGCGGACTGACCACGATTGAGGAGAAGGCACTCGGCAACCTCGAAAAGATCGGTCGCACCTCCTCCTACATCGACGCGATGGGTCCTGCTGTTGCACCTGAAAAGGGGCCGGGCCTGTATTTCATGGACACGTCTTCGGCTGCGGCGGAATGCGTCACGCTGATGGCGGCGGCGGGCTATGTCATCCACACGTTCCCCACCGGGCAAGGCAACGTGGTCGGCAACCCCATCGTTCCGGTCATCAAGATCTCCGGCAACCCACGTACCCTGCGCACCATGTCCGAACACATCGACGTGGACGTGACCGGCGTTTTGACACGTGAGCAGACCATCGAAGAGGCAGGTGACTCGCTGATCGAGATGATCATGCGCACGGCCAACGGCCGCAACACCGCCGCCGAGGCCCTGGGGCACCGCGAGTTCTCCCTGACCAAGCTCTACCGGTCCGCATGATGCGGGTCGTCATAACGGAGTTCATGGACGAAGATGCCCTCGCCGGATTTGGCGAGGGGGTCGACGTGATCTACGATCCGACGCTGGTGGACAACCGGGAGGCGCTCTTTGCGGCGCTTCCCGGCACACACGGGCTGATCGTCCGCAACCGCACTCAGGTCGACCGCGCCCTGCTTGACGCCGCGCCTGATCTGCGCGTCGTGGGCCGCCTTGGCGTAGGGCTCGACAATATCGATATGCCCGCCTGTCTTGCACGCGACGTAGCGGTACGACCCGCCACCGGGGCCAATACACTTTCTGTCGCGGAATATGTCATCACCACCGCATTGTCGCTGCTGCGCGGCGCCTATGGATCGAATGCCGCGATGATCGCTGGCGACTGGCCCCGCAACGCATTGATCGGCGGTGAGGCCTCTGGGCACGTGATGGGCCTTGTTGGCTACGGCGGCATCGCGCGCGCCGTCGCAGAGCGGGCCCGCGCCCTCGGCATGACCATCGCCGCCTACGACCCTTTCCTGCCTGCCCAAGATCCGGCATGGAAGGACGCGCAGCGCTGCACGCTTGACGAATTGCTGGGCCGCGCCGATGTCGTTTCGCTGCATGTACCGCTGACGGACGAAACACGTAACCTCATCGACCAAAAAGCTCTCAGCGGCATGAAAGCGCGAGCTGTCGTCATCAACACCGCGCGCGGCGGAGTGATAGACGAGGCCGCGCTGGCCAATGCGCTAAAGGCCGGGCAGCTGGGTGGCGCTGCGCTCGACGTGTTTGCAACTGAGCCGCTGACCGCAGAAGCTGGCGCGGTGTTTGACGGCGTGCCCAACCTGATCCTGACCCCTCACATTGCTGGCGTCACACAGGAGGCCAACGTGCGTGTGAGCGGCATAACGGTCAAAAACGTCAAAGAGGCGTTGATACATGCCGCAGTCTGACATGACGCTATCACGCGGCGAGGCCGAGACAAAGATTGCCGCCGTGCTCGAAGCAGCCGGGACCTCGAGGCGCAATGCCGCAAGCGTGGCGCGTGCGCTGGTCGCGGCTGAGATCGACGGGCAGGCAGGCCACGGCTTTTCGCGCGTTGCCTCCTATGCCGCACAGGTGGCCAGCGGCAAAGTCATCGGCGCCGCCTGCCCCGTGGCGACACGCAAAGGCGCTCGTGTGGACATCGACACACGCAGCGGCTTTGCCTTTCCAGCGATCGATCTGGCGATCTCCGAACTGGTTGATATGACGCCGGAGTATGGCGTGGCCATGGCGGCCATCCGCCGCTCACACCATTGCGGACAGCTCGGCGCGCATGTGGAGCGGCTGGCCGACAAGGGGTTTGCCGCGCTCATGGTCGCCAACACGCCGCAGGCGATGGCGCCATGGGGCGGGTCGCGTGCACTTTTCGGGACGAACCCTATCGCTTTCGCTGCGCCTCGCGGGGATGATCCACCACTGGTGATCGACCTCTCATTGTCCAAAGTGGCACGGGGCAAGGTCATGGCGGCCTCGAAGGCGGGCAAACCGATCCCCGAGGGATGGGCTCTGGATGCCGACGGTCAGCCTACCACGGACGCCGACGCGGCGTTGAAGGGTACCATGGTGCCCGCGGGCGACGCTAAAGGTGCGGCGCTTGCCTTGGTGGTGGAAATCCTCGCAGCTCTGGTGACGGGTGCCAACCGCTCGGACGAGGCGTCGTCCTTTTTCGACGCTGATGGCCCGCCGCCCGGTGTCGGCCAAATGATCCTGGCCTTTGACGTATCCCGCTCGCCCGGATTCGCCGAGAGACTGGACGGGTTGCTCGAGGCAATCCTCGAGCAACCAGGCACACGCCTGCCGGGTGCGAAACGGTTGATGGGACGTATGGAGGAACGCGTCACCATTCCCGGGCACCTCATACAGGACCTCAATCTGACTGGGCCCAACGAGGCCTGAATCAAAGCAAGAAGCCCGGGTCCGGACAGACACCGGGACAGCTAAAAGACCGCCCCTGCCCATTTCCGGGCAAGGGCATTTTCAAGGGAGGAACTACCATGAAGAAATACATGTTTGCCGCAGCTGCGGGCCTTGTTGCCCTTACGTCTGGCTTCTCAGCCTTCGCGCAGGAGTTCCCGCCGGGACAGGTCGAGTACATCATCCCTTTCGGGCCGGGCGGCGAATCCGACATCACCGCACGCTTGCAGCAGCCCTTCTTCGAAAAACTCTACGACGAACAACTGGTCGTCAGCTACAAACCCGGAGGCGGCGGAGCCGTTGGCTGGTCGCAACTCAATTCAATGGCTGACGATGGTTCGGTAATAATGGGCGTAAACCTGCCCCATATCATCGTTCAGCCAAAGCAGGGTAATGTCGGCTACGACACCGATGACATCACCAACGTTTACATGTTTCACTACACGCCCGATGCCATCGTTGTACGCGCTGACAGTCCTTACGAGACACTCGATGACCTGATCGCCGAAGCAAAGGCCAACCCGAAGAAAGTCACCTTCTCCGGCTCGGGAAAGGGCACGGCGAACCATCTCGTCGCGATCAAGTTCGACACGCTGGCAGAGACCACGACGACCTACGTGGCCTTCAAGGGCACCGGCGCGGCGGTCACCGCCATGCTTGGTGGACAGGTCGCAGCGGAGTGGGGCTATACCACAGTGGCCGCGGGACAGGGAGATCAGGTGCGTATGTTGGCTGTGGCTATGGAAGAGCGTCACCCCACCTTCCCCGATGTGCCGACATTCAAGGAACTGGGGTATGATATCGTATCCGGCGCGTATCGTGGCATCGCCGTGCCGAAGGACGCCTCCGAGCAAACGCGCCGCGCGGTGTCCGATGCCATCGCCTCCATAAACGCCGATCCTGAGTTCCAGCAGAAGATGATCGACGGAGGCTTTGCTCTGATCGACGTGCCCTACGGCGAGGAGATGGATGCCTGGATGGCAGCCCGCGCGCAGGAGTACATTCCCGCCGCCCGCGCCGCAGGTGTCATCGACTAAAAGTCGCGGACAGCGTGGGGTGACGCATCCGCCGCCCCGCCCTTCGCATGACCCCGACCGGGCCGTTTCGCGGCCTGCTCTGCTTCTGAATGATGGGAACCGGAGAATGCTCGATTACTTCCTTGCGGCCCTGACACCGCTCAATTTTCTGCTGGCGCTGGCTGGCGTTGCGGCCGGGACCATCATCGGGTCTGTGCCTGGTCTGACCGCAACCATGGCAGTCGCTGTTCTGGTGCCGATCACCTTTGGCATGCCGCCGGAAAGCGCGCTGATCCTGCTGGGCGCAATTTACACCGGCGCGATTTATGGTGGGGCCTATGCTGCCATTCTGCTCAATACGCCCGGCACGCCCTCGGCCATCGGCACGACGTTTGATGGCTATCCGATGGCGAAACGCGGCGATGGTGATCTTGCCGTCACCATCGCCTGTCTCTCGTCGCTGGTTGGCGGCCTTATTGGCGCCTTCGCGCTGCTTCTTCTGGCGCCGCCGCTGGCTACCGCAGCGCTCGCATTTGGTCCGGGCGAATACTTCTGGATGGCGATATTCGGCTTGTCGTTGATTGCCGCACTCTCGACACGTGACTTCCTAAAGGGGCTGATCGGGGCCTGCTTCGGCATCCTCGTTGCGATGATCGGTATATCCGAAACATCCGGTGAGGTGCGCTTCACCTTCGGCTCGAACACTTTGCTCGGCGGGATCGAGACGGTCTCCGCCCTGATCGGCCTTTACTGCGTGCCTGTGCTGATCGAACTTGCCGCCAGATCCGAAAGGCACCTCGACGCGCCAGAGCAGACCCGCGGCTTCCGTCTGCCCGAAGCGTTTGCCACCTTGATGCGCCAGAAGGTCAACGTCCTGCGCAGTTCGCTGATCGGCACACTTGTGGGTGCTCTGCCTGGCGCGGGCGGGTCCATCGCCGGGCTGGTCGCCTATTCCGAGGCGCGCCGCTCTGACCGCAGCGAGCCAGCCTACGGCACAGGCAATCCTGGCGGCATCGTCGCCACCGAGAGCGCCAACAACGCTACCGTCGGCGGTGGCTTCATCCCGACACTGGTTCTTGGCATCCCGGGCACGCCGCCCGATGCGGTGATCCTCGGCGCGCTTATGGTGCAAGGGGTCAGGACGGGACCCACGCTTTTCAACGACGGTTCGAGCATCGTATATACCTTCATCTTTGGCCTGTTCCTTGCCACGATTCTGATGTTGCCCACAGGCCTCATTATCGGGCGATTTGCCTACAGCTCCATCGTGAAGGCGCCCAAAGCGGGGCTGGTGCCCGTGGTGGCCTTCATGACGATCATTGGCAGCTTTGCCATCCGCAACAGCCTGTCAGACGTAGGCATCATGTTGGTGCTCGGCGTGATCGGCTGGTTGGCGAACCGGCGCGGCTTTTCTGTCTCACCCATCGTTTTGGGTTTGATTCTGGGTCGGATCGCCGAAGAGGGTTTTGTCCAGAGCTGGACCATTGGCGATGCCATGGGGTCTATCCCTGGACAGTTCTTCGGGCGGCCACTGTCGATGGTGATCATCGCGCTCACAGCGCTTAGTTTCATCTACCCGTTCCTGCCCGACATCAAGCGCATGTTTCGCAGGGGAGGCGAGGAAGCCATGCCCGAAAAGGCCAATGCCAAAGACCGCGCAAGCACCGCCGCGATTCTGCGCGATCTAGCGGCCGTCGGTGTCATGGCTGCTGTTGCGCTGGTGGCTCTGTGGCAGTGTACGCTGCTCAATCCAGAGGCCGCCGTCTTCCCGCAGACAATTGCCATTGGGATGCTCGTGCTCTGCGCTTTCGCGGCGCTGGAAACCTTGCTGACAAGGCGCGTTGTCGAGGACCGCTCTTCAGGCTCCACACCACGCCGCATCGCGGTCCCGGTGGCCATGGCGGTCGGCGTCGCACTGGCGCCGGTTCTGGGCTTTGCCCTTGCCGGTATCGTCATGGCGCTAGGCCTTTTTCTGGCTGCTGAGCATGACAAGCGCACGGCACGGGGCTGGCTGATACTTGCCGCCAGCGTTGCTGCAGTGATTTTGATCTTCACCCTGGGCTTCCGCGAAGCGTTGTCCGTCCCACTGCCACGCGGAATGATCTTCTGAGACCTGTCCGGAGAAAGACATGACTACACTTACCAACACGATGCCCCGAGTAAGGGGCATCTTCCAGCGCGCCGAAACCGTTTGGCCGGGTCTGCTTGTCTGCGGGCTTGCCGCGCTGGCGGCACAGTTCCTTTCCGACCATTACGGCGCACCAGCGATGTTGATGGCGCTGCTGATCGGCCTGTCGCTGCACTTTCTTGTCGACGACGGCGAGCGCTGCGCGCCGGGCATCGGTCTTGCGGCCAAGACCGTGCTGCGCCTCGGCGTGGCCCTGCTAGGCGCACGGATCTCGTTCGAGGTCTTCGCCCAACTCGGCTGGCAGGTGGTGGGGCTGGTTGTTGGCGGCCTGCTGGCAACCATGGCTTTCGGATGGGCGGCAGCCCGGTCGCTTGGGCGTGGCTGGCGGTTGGCGATCCTCACCGCCGGATCGGTCTCGATCTGCGGTGCCTCCGCCGCCATGGCCATTGCCGCCGTCCTGCCGCGCAACGATCTATCGGAGCGCAATCTGTCGTTCACCGTCTTCGGCGTGACGCTGCTGTCGACCGTGGCCATGGTCGTCTACCCGATCCTGTCGAACGTCCTTGGGCTAACAGACCTGCAATCCGGCGTCTTTCTCGGGGGAACGATCCACGATGTGGCGCAGGTGGTCGGCGCAGGCTTCTCCGTATCCGAACCGGTGGGAGAGACTGCAACCACCGTCAAGCTGATCCGCGTGTCGATGCTGGCCCCCTTCGTGCTAATCTTGACACTGGTCCTGCGCCGCACTGGCATGGCGGAGCCGGTGGACGGCAAGCGCCCTCCCATCCTGCCGGGCTTTGTGATGGCCTTCCTGGGCTTGGCGCTTGTCAACTCTCTGGGGGCGGTCCCAACCGCAATTCAGGGCTTGCTGTGGGCGCTGTCGAAATGGGCGATGCTGACTGCCATTGCAGCCGTGGGCATGAAGACGGACCTCAAGCGCATTCTGGCGGTGCCGCCACAATCGGTCGCGCTAATCTTCGTGGAAACGGTGTTCATCGCGGGCTTTGTGCTCGCAGGAGTGATGGTGCTGGTCTAGGCCAGCACCTCCCGGCGGTGTGTGATGCACTTTGCCACCGCTTCGGGCAGCTGGCTTACGCCAAGGCCCGGCCCCGGCCCGAGCCGCCAATGGCCGTCCTCAATACTGTCGCGGACCGTGCCAAACGCATCGCGAAGCGGGTTCGGGTTCACGTCAACTTCCAGCAGACCCGGCCCCCCCACGGTAGCCAGCAACTCGGCGGAGGCCCGCAGACCGATCCCGGCCCCAAGGAAATGCGGGCAGTAGGTCGCCCCAGCCGACAGCGCAGCACGGCCAACGGCGAGACAGCCGCTAAACCCGCCCCATTTCGCAATGTCAGGCTGCACGAAAGAGAGCACCCCCTCCCCCAGCCTCGCAGAAAAATCAGCAAACCCGGCGATATTTTCTCCCCCCGCCAAGGGCACACGGCCGGCCAAACGGTGCCAGTCGGAAGCGGGCATGTCGGCGCGGATCGGTTCTTCCATCCACATCAGCGGCAGGTCCGCCACAGCATCAAGAAAGGTCTTCGCCTTCTCGGTGTCCCACCCCTGATTGGCGTCGAGCGCAAGCTGTTCGCCGCTGTTTAGCCCATCCATCAGTGCGCGAACTCGCGCAGCCTCATCCGGGCTGAAACCGACCTTGACCTTGAACGCACGGAAACCTGTGTCCCGCGCCTCAGGGATCACCCGGTCTGCCGCGTCGATGTGGATACCGCTGGCATAAGCGGGCACTCGGATCACTGGAGAGGCTCCCAGCATCACGTGCACCGCAACGGCCTCTCGCCGCGCGCGCATGTCCCACAGTGCCTGATCTATACCGGCCACAACTTGCCTGAAGGGGCCGAACTCACCGCATTGCAGGGCGCGAATGTAGAGCTGGTCTTCGAGCTTCTGGAACAGGGCGGCGGGGTCGTCCGCCGCCTGCCCCAGAACGAGCGGCGCCACATCATCCGCCAGCAAATTGACGCGATGCTCCGCCCCGGCGGCTGGCCAGTTGGCAAAGACCTCGCCCCAGCCAAATGCGCCGTCATCGTCCTCCACCCGAACGAAGACCGCCGGGCGGTTGCGCATGATCCCGAAAGACGTGGCAACCGGCTCGGCGATTGGGCTCCGGCAGGCCCAGGCCTCGATACGCGCAATGCAGGCCATCAGTAGGCTGACTGCCCGGCGGGCGCAGGTTTCGCCACATCACTCCCCAGAGCGCTCAACACCTCCCGCGCACGCCCCGTCATCAAGGCCATGTCAGAGCCAATGGCAGCGAATGAATAGCCCATGTCGATGAAATTACGCACCATTTCCGGTGTCGGGCCGACGATGCCAACTGGCAAACCGACCTCGCGCGCTTGCCGCGCCGCGTCGGCCAGCATCTTCTGAACTTCCGGGTGGCCGATCTGTCCGATATAGCCCATGGCCGCCGCCATGTCGCCTGGGCCCACAAAAACCCCGTCCAGCCCTTCAACTTTAGCAATTTCCGGCAAGGCTGCCAGCGCCTCGGGCGTTTCGAGTTGTATGATCACGCAGGTCTCGTCATTCGCGCGCTTGAGATAATCCGTGGCCGCGCCGTAGCCAGACGACCGATGCACCGCGGCCACCCCCCGTGTGCCCACAGGCGGATATTTCGCCGCCGAGACGGCCGCTCGCGCCTCTTCCGCCGTCTGCACGAAGGGCAACATGATCGACTGCGCGCCTGCATCCAGCACCCGCTTGATCATGACCGGATCGTTCCACGGCAGACGCACCAGCGCCCGTGCCGGGGTCACGGCAATGGCGCGCAGCAGGTCGGCCGTTTCGGTGATTCCCACCGGCACGTGCTCCATGTCGAGCACCAGAAAGTCGAAGCCAAGCCGCCCCAGCGCCTCCGCTGTCGACGGTGCGCCTGTCATGAGCCATGTGCCCAGCGGCACGTTCTGTCCGGCCTTCAGCCGTGCCTTGAACGGATTGGAAATATCCATGTTTCGGGTTCCTTGTCAGATGTGTGGATCAATAAATTGGCGGTTCCGGCACCACATCGGTGCCTTCCAAAAAGTCGAAATCGCAGCCATCAGGCGCTTGGCTCACGTGCTTTTGGTAGAGCGCGGTGAAGCTGCGGCGGTAGGGCGATACCGGTGGCACCCAGGCCGCACGGCGGGTGGCCAGGTCGTCCTCTGACACCTCCATGTCCAGCCGCCCCTCCTCCGCGTCTAGCACGACCATGTCGCCGGTGCGCAGAAGTGCAAGTGGTCCGCCGACCGCCGCTTCGGGCGCAACATGCAGAATGCAGGTGCCGTAGTGGGTACCGCTCATCCGTCCGTCACAAATCCGCACCATGTCAGTCACGCCCTGCTTTAGAAGCTTCGTCGGGATCGGCAGATTGCCCCATTCCGGCATCCCCGGTCCGCCAACCGGCCCTGCCCCGCGCAGGACCAGCACGGTGTCGGCACTCACATCCAGGTTCGGATCGTTGATCCGCGCGGCCATGTCGGCAGGCCCGTCAAAGACCAGCGCCGGGCCGCGATGTTTGGGGAGTTCCGCAGCCGACGTCTTCATCACCGCTCCGTCCGGCGCGAGGTTGCCCTTCAGCAGAACCAGCGTCCGGCCCTTGGACAGAGGCACCACCGGATTATCCATGCTGCGGATCACGTCTTCGTCGTAGCAGGCAACACCTTCAATTGCGGCTCCCAGCGTTCTGCCTTCGACCGTTTTCGCGTCGCGATCAATGAAGTCGCCCAATCGGTCAAGCAGTACCGGCAGACCGCCAGCGAACCAGAAATCCTCCATCAGATAGTTGCCCGAGGGAAACAGGTTCGCCAGCACTGGCACCTGCGCGGCCATGGAGTTCATGTCGGCCAAGGACAGGTCCAGGCCTGCCCGCCGCGCCATGGCGACGAGGTGGATAGCCGCGTTTGTCGATCCGCCGAGCGCCATGTAGACCGCCAGCCCGTTGCGCAAGCTCGCCTCCGACATGAAGTCCGAGGGTTTCAAATCCTCAAACACCATCTCCACGATCCGCGCACCACACCACGCCGCCAGACGCGGGTGAGCCGAATCTGCCGCCGGGACGCTCGATGCACCGGTCTTTGTCAGCCCCATGGCATCGACGATGGACGTCATGGTGGATGCCGTCCCCATCGTATTGCAGGTCCCGTGTGAGCGCGTCATGCGACTTTCGAGGTCGATCCAATCGTCTTTGTCGATCTCACCGGTCTGCAACTGAGTCCAATACTTCTTAGTGTGTGTGCCGGCACCGGTAACGTGCCCGCGCCAGCGACCAGAAGACATCGGCCCCGCCGGACAGAACAGCGTCGGCAGGTTCATAGACAATGCGCCCATCAGCAGGCCCGGCGTCGACTTGTCACAACCGCCCAGCAAAACGCAGCCGTCGACGGGGTGCGAGCGCAACAGCTCCTCGGCCTCCATAGCCAAAAAGTTGCGGTACAGCATGGTCGTGGGCTTCACCATGACTTCGCCAACGGACAGCGCAGGCAGTTCGATTGGGAAGCCGCCTGCCTGCCAAACGCCGCGCTTCACCGCCTCGGCACGGTCGCGCAGGTGGGCGTGGCAGGGACTGATGTCGCTCCAAGTGTTCAGAATGGCGATCACTGGCTTGCCGAGGAACTCCTCGCGCCGCATCCCCATCTGCTGAAGCCTCTGCCGATGCGCAAAGCCCCGGATGTCTTCCGATGCGAACCAGCGCTGGCTACGCAGGTCCTCGACCTTTCTGCGTGTCTGCACGTCTGCCATCCCATACCCTTTCCTGCCCTGTCGCGCTGCCTCCGCAGCGCGTTTTGCGGAGTTCACACCCATTTTCGTAGCGCTACGAAAAAAGATCGTCAACCGTAGACGAACATGCACAGCTACTGCGCACGGGTTACCGATATCGAGAAAACGGTAGGGAAGCTGGTTAAAGTTGCACGGCGAACGCCCCCGTGTCCCTTTGACACGGCATGATAGTTCCATCAAAATTGAACAGACCGACGATTGTTGAAGCTTCTTTGCGTGCCTTGGTCTGCGTAGGGTCAGGACTCATAGCCGGTAAATGACGAGCGCTGCCAGGGCGATTGCTGACAGGAAGACTTTCGGGCGTCTGTCATAGCGGGTCGCGACGCGGCGCCAATCCTTCAAGCTGCCGAACATGATCTCGATGCGATTGCGTCGTTTGCAGCGGCGCCTATCGTAGTTCACTGCCTTTTTACGTTTCCTCCGAGCCGAGATGCAGGGACGTATCCCTTTGTCTTTCAAAGCTTCTCTGAACCAATCAGCATCATAGCCTCTGTCGCCAATTAAGCAGTCGACCTTCGGCAGTCCTCTCAGCAATGCCCGTGCGCCGATGTAATCACTGACTTGACCCTCGGTCACGGACAGGTTCAGCGGTTGGCCTTGGCTGTCGAAGATGGCGTGCAACTTAGGCTGTGTTGACAAAAGGGATTCACAGGACGCGCTGACCGTGATTCCAGCTGGTATCTGCGATGGAGACCCGCTTGGCACGAGACTTGATGTCGGACGAGGAATGGGCGCTCTTTGAGCGTTTCATCCTGGCAGTCCGCGCCCCGAACGGACGCAAACCTACCAACCACCGCCTTGTTCTAGATGGGATTTTCCGGATTGCCCGCACCGGAGCGCCGTGGCGAGACCTGCCGGCAGAGTTCGGCAAGTGGTCCAGCGTCTGTCGGCAATTCCGGCGTTGGACGTTGGCA
>NZ_JACIEJ010000015.1 GCF_014196795.1 Sagittula marina | reverse complement strand
GTTGAACGGTGCTTCAACAAGCTGAAGAACGCCCGCCGAGTTGCCACTCGTTACGATAAGACCGCAGAGAGCTTCCTCGGCTTCGTCGACATCACCTCGATCAGGCTTTGGATCCGCTATTTGTCAACATGAACTAGAAATTTGGTTCAGCTTAAGGAATCGGGCGTGCAACATAAAACGGCAGCAGTTCTTTTCCTCCGCCTGAATTTTCGCAACCTACCGAAGCACTTGTCCGGGCCGCAATGCGCTGTTTGCTGAACACGATTGAACGCCTAAGATCAGTTTGATTGCGAAACCAGAAGGACCGCTTCGACAGGTTGCCGAACAAAATCGGGAGGTTGCATGGCAGTGGACTGGATCATTGATTCGCCGTTCAAGGCATTTTCCGACGTCATTCCCGACGCTGTCGTAGGGTCGATGGCCGACATTGGAATGGTTCGGCTAACCGATTTCGTATCCGTATTGCAACGCGCCCGGTCGATGACGCTGGATGGAAGCCTCTTTTGGAACGTCGGTGCGCAGTACGATTTGGCAAATCTTGGGCCCGCAGGCCAGGCCATTCTTGCGGCTCCGACGCTGGGCGACTCCTTGATGGCCTTGCAACGTGTCTTCCCCTTGATCCAAAGCGGCGCGCTGTTGTCGGTTGTGCCGCAAGGATCCGTGGTAGAGGTGACTTACCGCGTTCTTGATCCCAACATCTGGCCGCGCCAAGCAGACGCAGAACTTACCATGGGTCTGATTTTCGGCATCGTCCGCCATTATCTACCGGACGTTGCCAGCATAATGGACCTGCGGTTCGAACATGCCCCCGATGCGGCCGGAGAAAGACTGAAGCGGCAGCTTGGCTGCCCTGTGGCGTCGAACGAGATCTGCAATACGATGTTTTTGCCATTGTCCGCCCTGGACAGCCGCGCCGAACCTGCCGCTGCGCAAAACGGTCAAATCTCTGGTGATATGGAAACCTCGCTCTCTGAAGCGTTGCGCGGTCTTCGCGCCAGCCAAAGTACAGCAGACAGATGCCGGACCGAAATCCTATCGCGGTTGGGCCGCGAACCTCTTGATCAGGCTGATATTGCAACGGAATTGAAACTTTCGGACCGGTCATTGCGGCTTCAATTGCAATCAGAAAGGACGAGCTATCGCCGCGTCGTCGACAAATGCCGGGCTGAGACCTCAACCCTGCTGCTGCAGAAGACCGACCTGCCCTTGGCAGAGATCGCCTGGCGGCTGGGATATTCCGAGCACTCCGCATTTACCCGTGCTGCACGGCGATGGTTCGGCATGACACCGGAAGCCATACGCCTCCAGGCCTGACGGTCCAGATTGCCGGAAATGTCAAATGACCCACGCGATTTCCGTTTAAGGTAACTCCACCGGTTAAATCGACCGACCGGTCAACGAATAAATCCAACATGGAGTGAACAATGAAGCATACTCTGACAGCTGCGTGTCTGGCCCTCGCCGCCGGTCCCGCATTTGCGCAAAGTTACCCGCTCGATGGTTTGACAGCCGACGAATACGCACAGGTCAACACCATCCTGCGCGACGCCGGCATCGTTACTGACGAGACCCTTTTTCCGCTGGTTGAACTGAAGGAGCCGCCCAAAGCGGAGATGCTGGCCTGGGACGGAGAAAGCCAGATCGATCGCAAGGCCCTCGCTCAATATACTTCACAGGACGGGTTCGGATCGGCAATCGTCAACCTGACCAGCGGGGAGGTCGAAGAAAGCGGCCTGATCGATGCAAACGGTCAACCAATGATATTGCTGACCGAATTTCTCGGCGCATTGGAAGCAGCCCTGACCGACGACCGGATGGTCGAAGCGCTCGCCAAACGCGATCTGACACCGGATCAGGTGTTCTGCCTGCCGCTGACTGCCGGCAACTTTCTGACGCCGGAATACGAAGGCAACCGGCTGATGAAGGTCCCCTGTTACGTCGTGCCGTCGGGTTCGAATTTCTATGCAAAACCGATCGAGGGGCTTAGCGCCACCTATGATCTGAACACCACGACGATTACCGATGTGGTTGACACTGGCGTCGTGGCGACGCCGAGCGACCCTTGGGGCTATACGGAAGAAGAGATCGCAGAGCGGACGCCGCTGCGCGCAGAAACCAATCCGGCGAAACTCAGCCAGCCCGGCGATCCGAACTTTACCATCGACGGCAGCGAGATCACTTGGGATATCTGGAAGTTCCGCACCCGCATCGACAAGCGCCCCGGTCTGGTCATATCCGATATCCGCGTCGACGATCAGGATTCGTGGCGCAATATCATCTACCAGACGCACCTGTCCGAAGTGTTCGTTCCCTATATGGATCCAGACGACAACTGGTACTGGCGCACCTATATGGACAGCGGTGAATATGGCTTTGGCCTGTTCCTGACGCCGCTGACCCCTGGCATCGACTGCCCGGAATACGCGACCTTCATGCCTGCGGTCGTCAATGACGATGCCGGTCAGGCGATGGAGATTCCGGATGCCATTTGCATTTTCGAACGCTCCACCGGTGATCCGGCCTGGCGTCACTTCGAGGTCTTCGCCCAAACGCCCGACAACTTTGTTCCCGCCGAGGGGCGTCCCCACACCGAGTTGGTGGTGCGCACGGCCTCCGAGGTTGGGAACTATGACTATCTGATCGATTACCGCTTTGAGCAGAACGGCGAGATGCGGATCATGGTCGGGGCGACCGGCCTGGACGCGGTGAAAGGCGTCGAATCCACGTCGATGAATGATGCCACCGCTGCCGACGACACCAAGCACGGGACATTGATCGCACCGAACCTCGTGGCTGCGAACCATGACCATTACTTCAACTTCCGCATAGATTTCGATATCGATCAACCGGACAACAAGTTCATGACGATGGATATCGTTCCGGCCGAGGTCGCAGACGACAGCCCTCGGCGTTCCATGTGGGAAGTCGCCGAAACCATGCCAATGACAGAGGCCGAGGCGACCTATCAGATCTCCGCGATGAAACCGCGGTACTTCATGGTCGAAAATCCGAACCGCGAGAGCTATCTCGGTCACACGCCGGGGTATATGATCCATCACGGTTCCATCGCCTACGGTCCCTTCGACTTTGCCAACGACCCGCCGTTCATGCGGAACCGTTGGATCGAAAATTCTGTGTGGAACACGGTTTACAAGGATGATGAGCGCTACGCTGGCGGCACCTATGCCATGCAGTCAGACGGCAGTGAGACGCTTGCCTCCTATTCCGGCGACGAAGCCTTGCAAAACAAGGACATCGTGACCTGGTTCACCGCAGGCTTTCATCACATCCCCCGGATGGAGGATTGGCCTGTCATGTCGACGGAATGGAAGCAGGTTCACATCATGCCGCACAACTACTTTGCGATGAACCCGGCGATCAGCTTGCGCAAATAATGTCATGACCCGGCATCTTATGGTGCCGGGTGACCGCAACAAATCCTGAGAAGAAAAAGGCCCCGTGGTGAAATCACGGGGCCTTTTTTCGACATGCCGGGCGTTTAGCGGCGCGCAAACATCGGTCTGCCATTCCAAGGTGGGAAGCCATACTCATGGGGTTCGACAAGATCGATGCCTGTCGGGTGGGCCGCGTTCCCTTCGCTTGGAAGCCCCTGCCCTTGCGCCGCCATGCCGTCCACAAGGTGCGCGGCAACTTCATCGTGGGGCAACTGGTTTGCTGGCGCGATGTGCGGCAACGGCAAAACGAGGACTGCCTCGGAAACGACAGGATCGTGGCGACCGTCTAAGCAAGCACGTCAACCGCCGCCTGCCAAAGCGCCTGACGCACTGCGGTCGAGATCCCGTCTACCTGTGGAGTGTCCCCCTTGAGTGTGGCGATGCCATCGGTGATCGCGGTTTTCAGTTCGGTCATTTCAGACGCCGAGATAGGCCTCGCGGATACGCGGATCGGCCAGCAGCTCCGCCGCGCGCCCCTCAATCGTGATCCGGCCCGTTTCCATGACATAGCCACGGTCGGCAATGCGAAGAGCGCCATAGGCATTCTGTTCGACCAGAAAAACGGTCACGCCGCGCGCCTTGAGGCTAACGATCACATCAAAGATCTGCTGAACGATGATCGGGGCCAGACCCATCGACGGCTCGTCCAGCAAAAGGCACTTGGGCCGCGCCATAAGCGCACGGGCCATCGCAAGCATCTGCTGCTGCCCGCCTGACAGGCCCCCCGCCGGCAGATTGCGCTTTTCCTTGAGGATCGGAAACATCGCATAGGCTTCGTCGATATCCGACGCGACACGGGCATCTTTGAAATTATAGGCTCCCAGCCGCAGGTTTTCCGCGACGCTGAGACTTGTAAAGATCTGCCGCCCCTCCGGCGATTGTGCGAGGCCAAGACCGGGACGTTTGTGCGCCGCCAGTCCGGTGATGTCGGCCCCCTCGAACTGCACAGTGCCGCCGGTGACCGGCTGCGTGCCGGACAGGCATTTCAGCAAGGTCGTCTTGCCGGCGCCATTGGCCCCGACAAGGGTCACGATCTCGCCTGCACCAACCGTCAGGTCAATGTCGTGCAATACTTCGATCCGGCCATAAGCCGAGCGTAGTCCACTAACCTGCAACATTGTCCACGGCCTCCGTTCCTAGATACGCTTTGATGACCTCGGGGTTCTGACTGACCGATTCAGGATCGCCTTCGGCAATCATCTGTCCGTGGTCCAGAACCACCACGTGATGCGAAATGCGCATGACAAGCTTCATGTCATGTTCAACCAGCAGCACAGCGATGCCCGACGCGGCGAGTTCGGCAATGAGTGTGTCGATCTCTTCGGTTTCAACCGCGTTGCATCCTGCGGCTGGTTCGTCCAGCAACAGGACGCGCGGGCCGACGCCAAGGGCGCGTGCGATCTCCAACCGTTTGAGCTGACCATAGGACAGGTTGCCGGCCACCTCTGACGCGAGATCGTCCAGACGCACACGTTTAAGCAGTTTCATAGCGCCATCACGGGCGTCTCGTGCACGACGACGTGCGGCCGGCAAAGACAGCATATCACCCCAGACGGACCCACGCTCTGACAGATGAAACCCTGCAAGCGCATTGTCCAGAACGCTCATGTCCTGAAAAATCTGCAGGTTCTGGAAGGTCCGCGACAGACCGCGCCGTGCAAGCTGGCTGGGATGAATACCGGTGACATTATCGCCGTCCAGCGCCACGCGACCGGAACCGGGGGTGTAGACGCCGGAAATCATGTTGAACAACGTGGTCTTTCCCGCCCCGTTCGGTCCGATAACCGAGGTGACCTGACCGGCTGCGGCTGCAAAGCTGACATTATCGACGGCTTTTAATCCGCCAAAGTTTATGCCCAAACCTTCTATGTGTAGCAGGGTCATCATGGTTTCCTTTTCAGGCGGGCAGCGATGGACGGCAACAGACCCCGCGGCAGGAATATCATGACAAGGATCATGACCGCGCCCAGCACCAGCTGTTCGTATTCGGCAAAGACTGTCAGCACCTGAGGCAGAAGCGTCAGGATCACGGCGCCCAGGATCGCGCCCACAACCGACCCGACGCCGCCCAGAACGGCCATCGTCACAATCTCGATCGAATGCATGAAACCCGCGACATCCGGAGTGATAAACCCGTTCTGAAGCGCCAACAGCGAGCCTGCAACCGAGGCATAGACAGCCGAGATGACAAAGGCCTGAAGCTTCAGCCGCGGCACGTCGATGCCGATGGTGCTGGCCGCGACTTCTGACCCATGCAGCGCCCGAAGCGCCCGGCCCGTGGCGCTGTTATACAGATTGAGCGCAAGCCACGCCCCGATCAGCAGGACAATCCCGCAAGCCCAGTACCAGAACACGCCGCCAGACACGCGTACTCCCATATCACGCAAAAGCTCCCGCAGTCCCAGCTTGGCGACCGACATGCCATCCGGTCCGCCAGTCCAGATCCGCTCATTCGTCAGCACCATGGTCACAAGAATGCCAAACCCCAAGGTCGCGACGCCCAGGTAATACCCTTTCAGTCGCAAGATCGGCTTTCCAATCAAGGCGGCCAAACCCGCGCTGATGACCATACCGAGTACGATAGCGACGACAGGATGAAGGCCCAGATGCTCGGGCGCCAATGCGCAGGCGTATGCTCCGATACCGGCGAACCCCGCGTGGCCGAGGGAAATCTGACCGGCCCACCCCACAAGGATCACCAGCCCCGTGACGGCCAGCGCGTTGACAAAGATCAGCGCACCGATGCGATAATAGTATCCAGACGGAAACAGCAACGGCAGGGCAGCGATCAGAACCGCCAGAACCGCCAGCTGCACCCATTTCGAGGTCAGCATGGTCAAACCCTTTCTGTCGATTTTGCGCCAAACAGCCCTTGTGGCATGGCGAACAGCACGGCGAGAATGACAATGAAGGCCACCGCCTCTTTGTATTGCGAGCTGAGGTAGCCCGCCGTCAGCGCCTCGAAGAGGCCAAGCAGCAGTCCACCCACCAATGCGCCCTTCGGGTTACCCATCCCCCCCAGCATGGCCGCAGCAAACCCCTTGAGCGCGAGTGCAACGCCGACGTCGTAGCTGACCAAAGTTATCGGCGTCGCCAGCACGCCGGCCAGCGCGCCAATGGCCGCCGAGAGGGCAAAGGACAACGTCATGATTGCGCGGGTATTGATGCCTACAAGTTGCGCCGCCAGACGGTTGTTCGCAGTAGCGAGCACCGCCTTGCCGGTCAGCGTTCGGGTGAAAAACAGCCACAAGGCCACAAACACGATCAGCGCACCGCCGATCACCCAAAGGCTTTGCGGCAGAATGGTCGCGCCGCCAATGCGGATCGGCGCGTCACCAGAGAAGCTGGGCAATCGGTGCAACTGTTTGTCAAAAATCAGCTGGGATGCACCACGTATAAAGATCGACGCACCAATCGTGATGATAATGATCGACACCACGGGCGCGCCGCGAGCCGGTTCAATCGCCAGCTTGTTCAGTGCCACGCCGATTGCCGCGGTCAGCACGACGGCCAACAGGGCAGCCAAGGGCAGTGGAATTCCCGCCTCATGAGCGAACACGGTGATCATGCCACCCAACATGACAAACTCGCCCTGCGCGAAATTAACCACGTCAGAGGCGTTGTAGATAATGGTAAAGCCCAAAGCGACGAGCGCGTAGACCGCACCAACGGTCAGGCCGGAAAACAGGAACTGGAGCAGGGAGTCCACGAACACCTCCTTCACCCGAAGGTGATTGCCAAAGATCGGAAAAAGGGGGGGACGACCGTTAAGCCGCCCCGCCTTGGGTCAGTCGATTGCGGACCAGCCGCCGTCGACGATTTCCAGCATCCGGAATGCGCTCAGATCCAGACCAAGGTGGTCCGTTTCGCTGAACGTGTAGGTGCCCGTGGTGCCGATGAGCCCCGACGTCGCCTCAAGCGCGTCACGAATGTCCTGGGGATCGTCGCTTCCGGCACGGGTCATTGCATCAACCATCAGCGCAAAGGCGTCATGGGCATAACCGCCAAAGGTGGAAACCGGCTGACCGGCTTGCTCTTCGAACGCCGCTTTGTATGTTGTCGCGACCTCTTTTTGGGGATCGTCATCAGGCAGGATGTCGGCGATCAGCAGGGCGGTCCCTGGCAGGCGCACACCTTCGGCCGCATCGGCCCCTGCCAATTCGATGAACCCGTTAGAGGCGACACCGTGGCTTTGATACAGCGGCAGATCGATGCCCAGCTGCGCATAGTTGCGTGTCACCACCGCCGGCCCCTGACCGAAACCCGGGTTCAAAACGGCCTGAATGCCGTCGGTGTTGGCGATGTTCGTCAGCTGCGGGGTCATGTCGGCGTCGCCGGGGCCATAGGTTTCATCCGCAGCGATGGTAATGTCGTAGTCGCCTGCGACATCCTTGCATTGCGCCTGCATCGAGGCGCCGAAGCCGTCAGTGCCAGAGATCATGCCGATGACGGTGGTGCCCTGCGCCTGCATATCGGTAAAGATCTTCTCGCAGGCCATCCGGTCGGTGTGCGGTGTCTTGAAGACGAATTCCCGCACCGGGTCGATAATCGACACGGCACCGGCCAGCGAGATGAAGGGAATGCCCTCCCCGTCAGCCAGATCGGCGATGGCCATAGTTGTGCCGGTGGTCGAGCCACCGATGATCGCGACGACACCGTCATCTTCGATCAGACGAGTCGCAAAGGTCCGCGCCTTGTTGGGATCACCGCCGTCATCGTACAGCGTCAGAACGACGTCTTCGCCATTGATGCCGCCGTTGGCGTTCAGCTCTTCGACCAGCATTTCCAACGTCTTTGCCTCTGGGTCGCCCAGAAACGCGGCGGGGCCGGTGGCCGACAGGCTGGCCCCCAGACGCAGTTCGGCATGTGCCGTGGACGCCAGCAGAGCCAGCGTCAATCCGGTCAGTGTCATAGTGGTTTTCATGGTCTTTCCTCCCTTGGAAACGATAATTCAGCAGCGCTTTGGCCAGCGCCTCATCGGACGTGTGAACCGCCCGGCGATAAAGGCGGGGTCGGTCAGGCTCGCATTGCCCGATGCGTTCCCGCCTGTGACGTGGAAATCCGAAAACGCAGCGGATTGATTGACGTAGATCTTACCTGTCAGATTGATGGACAGGTTCACTGCAGCCCGTGAAAATGCCTGCCCGGCCAAGGACATCAATTTGTCATCCGTCGCGTAAAGGGCCGCGGTGATCGCGCCTTCGGTACGGGCGATATTGGCCGCCTGAGCGATCGCATCCTCTGCGCTGGTGCAGGGTATGACAAAGGACATCGGGCCGAAGCACTCGGCATCTTGAGGGCCATCCTTTCGCCCCTTGAGGATCAGCGGTGTCACAACATTCGTGGCCGGGGACGTGCTTTGCCTCAGGACAATGCCCTCGTGCGCCACGCTGGACATCCGGTCGCGTGTCGCGGGGTTGGCAAGCGCTCCGCAGATACCAGCGGCGGTTTGTGCATCTTGCAGAAGAGCGTCGATTGCCTGAATGATACCGGAGGTCACGTCGTCAAAGCTCTTGCGCCCCTTATCGGTGTCTATGCCCGCCTCGGGTATGTATATATTCTGCGGTGACGTGCACATCTGCCCAGAATAGAGCGACAGCGAGAATGCCAGATTGGCGCACATTCCGTCAAAATCGTCCGTGCCGGTGATGACCACCGAGTTGACCCCGGTTTCTTCGGTGAAGACGCGCTTGCGGGATGTGTTCTGCCTGATCCAATCAGCGAAATCCGATGACCCGGTGTAGTCGATGATTGCGACATCCGGATGGGTGACCAACTGCTTCGTCTTTTCCGCCCCCGGTGTATCCACCGCGAGCAACACTGCGTCACGCGGCAGGCCTGCTTCGGCCAGAACCTCCCGCAGCACGCGCACCGTCAAAGCAAGCGGCAGAATTGCCTTGGGATGCGGTTTTATGATTACCGGGTTGCCGGTCGCAAGACTTGCAAAAATGCCGGGATAAGAGTTCCAGGTCGGAAAGGTGTTACATCCGATGGTCAGGGCAATGCCCTGCGGCTGGATTGTCCAATGTTTTTCCATCACGATCGGATCATGCTTACCCTGCGGCTTTTTCCAGACCGCAGCTTCGGCAAAGCGCGTCATTTCGCAATAGGCCATTGCGACCGCCTCCAAGCCGCGATCCTGCGCATGCGGGCCGCCGGCCTGAAAAGCCATCGGAAAGGCTTGTCCGGTTGTGTGCATCGTGGCGTGACCTATCAGAAAACTGAGCCGGTTCAGGCGGACCAGAGCCTCCAGACAGACCGCCACGCGCGTGGTGATCGGCGCCGCTGCCAGCGCATCTTGCGCCGCCGCGGATGCGTCAATCAACGCCTCGACGGTTGCTGCGGGGTAGGTAAGGTCCAGTTTCAGCCCCCATGGAGAAACTTCAGCACCAATATGGGTTTCGGCGGGGTGATCTGTCAGTTGGAAACGCTGTCCAATCAGGGCATCGAACGCTGCCAGGCCGTCCGACTTGGCTGCTTCGCCATAGATTTTGCCGCTGGGGACTTCCGAGAAGGGCGTCCAGAAATCGCGAGCGCTTAACGCCTTGATGGCCGTGGCCAGCATTTCGGAATGCGTTTCGAAACGAATTGTCATAGGCCCTCCCTCCAATCAATAGAATTGACCGACCGGACGGTTTATGCAAGAAATAATTTGAGGAAGGGTTCGGCCGAGACGGACAGAGCCACTGCGGGGGGAACATGAGCGAGAAAACAGCAGTTTTAGAAACGTTCGATTCGGGCGTCTTGACGCTTGTTCTGAACAGACCCGACAAGTTGAACGCGTTCAACGAAGAGATGCATATGGCGTTGCGCACCGGGCTGGAGCGCGCGCGCGACGATACGGACGTGCGCGCCGTCTTGCTGACCGGCGAAGGGCGCGGGTTCTGTGCGGGGCAAGATCTCGGCGACCGCGATCCGCGCAAAGGCGGCCCTGCCCCCGATCTGGGTCATACGCTCGAAACATTCTATAACCCGACGCTGCGGCTGTTGCGCGACCTGCCCAAGCCGGTGATTTGTGCCGTAAACGGCGTTGCCGCCGGGGCCGGGGCCAATATCGCACTCGCTTGTGATATCGTCCTTGCCGCGCAATCCGCGAAATTTATTCAGGCTTTCTCGAAGATCGGTCTTATTCCCGACGCCGGAGGGTCGTGGTCACTGACACGCATTCTAGGCGAGCCACGTGCCAAGGCGCTGATGATGACCGCTGAACCCCTGACAGCGCAAACCGCTATGGATTGGGGCCTGATCTGGCGCGCGATTCCGGACGAAGACCTGATGACAGAGGCGCAGAGCCTTGCCCTTCGCCTTGCCGCTGGTCCAACTGTGGGGTTGGGCCTGACAAAAATGCTTGTCCAGGCCGCCGCGACCAGCGATTTGGACACGCAGCTTGACGCTGAGAGAGATGCGCAGCGCACGGCCGGACAGACGGCCGACTATGCCGAAGGCGTCACCGCCTTTCTGGAAAAACGCGCCCCCAATTTTCGCGGAGACTGACAGTGACACCCCAGGAAATCGCAGACAGATCGGCCAAGGCCCTTTGGGAGAACGACAATGCGTCGCAACGGCTGGGCATCACGCTGCTCAGCGTGGCACCGGGAGAAGCGGTGCTGACCATGACGATCACGGATCAAATGACCAACGGTCACGGCAACGCGCACGGCGGCTATATCTTCTCTCTGGCGGACAGTGCCTTTGCCTTTGCCTGCAACACTTACAATCAGGTCACTGTCGCCCAACACTGCTCCGTGACCTATATTGCGCCCGGTTCGTTGGGCGATACCCTCACCGCGACCGCGCAGGAAGTGTCTCGCACCGGACGGTCAGGGATCTATGATATCGCAATCACCCGAGAGGACGGGACCCTG
Organism: Sagittula marina; assembly: GCF_014196795.1. Taxonomy (GTDB): domain Bacteria; phylum Pseudomonadota; class Alphaproteobacteria; order Rhodobacterales; family Rhodobacteraceae; genus Sagittula; species Sagittula marina. Next base: position 69,305 of record NZ_JACIEJ010000015.1, on the reverse strand, counting down.
ATTGCAACCTTTCGCGGCCATTCGCGCACGCTGAAGGGAACGCTGTTTCCCGCCTGAGGCGGGGCAAAACCTTGAGGGAGGACCCCATGAAAGATTTGACCCCCAGTCCTGACAGCCTGGACCCGATCGAGATCGCCAGCCGTGACGAGATCAGCGCGCTGCAACAAAAGCGGCTGGCATGGTCGCTGCGCCATGCCTACAACAATTCGCCCTTCTACAAGAAGCAGTTTGATGCTGCTGGCGCCCACCCTGACGACTTCAAGTCGCTGGCCGATCTGGCGAAATTTCCGTTTACGCTCAAACAGGATCTGCGCGACACCTACCCTTTTGGCATGTTCGCCGTGCCGCAAAATCAATTGAGCAGGGTTCACGCTTCGTCTGGAACCACCGGCAAACCAACCGTGGTCGGCTATACCAAAAACGACATCGACGTTTGGGCCGACGTGATGGCGCGCTCAATCCGGGCCAGCGGCGGCCGGGCTGGTGACATTTGCCACGTGGCTTATGGTTACGGGCTGTTCACAGGCGGCTTGGGGGCCCATTACGGCGCGGAACGCCTTGGGTGTACGGTCGTACCGATCTCCGGCGGCATGACCGAACGGCAGGTCACGCTGATCCAGGATTTCAAACCGCGCATCTTGATGGTGACACCGTCTTACATTCTGTCGATCCTTGATGAGTTCCGTCGTCAGGGCATAGACCCGCGCGAAAGCTCTCTGGAGATCGGGATTTTCGGGGCCGAACCCTGGACCAACGCCATGCGGACAGAGATCGAAGAGGCGTTCGGCATGAACGCGGTCGATATCTACGGCCTGTCCGAAATCATGGGACCGGGTGTCGCCAACGAATGCGTGGAAACCAAGGACGGACTGCACGTCTGGGAGGATCATTTCTATCCCGAAATCATCGATCCGCAGACCGGGGATGTACTTCCCGACGGCGAAATGGGCGAACTGGTGTTCACTACCCTGACCAAGGAAGGCCTGCCGATGGTCCGCTATCGCACGCGGGACTTGACGCGGATCCTGCCGGGAACCGCACGGTCGATGCGGCGAATTGAAAAGATCACGGGCCGCTCCGATGACATGATCATTCTGCGCGGCGTCAACGTCTTCCCGACCCAGATAGAAGAGCAGCTGATGAAATGCGATGGCCTTGCGCCGCATTTCCAGATCCGCCTGAACACTGTCGACCGCAAGGACGTGATGACTGTTCTGGTCGAAGCCTGCGAAGGCCACACGGACAGCGATGCCCGCGCCGCGTCGGCGCGGGAACTTGCTCATCACATCAAGTCAGTCGTGGGCGTCAGCACCAAGATCGACGTTGGCGACCCGGGCAGTTGCGCACGCTCCGAAGGCAAGGCCACACGCGTCATCGACAGCCGCGAAAAATAGCCACACTGGCGAAAGACCGCGGCGTGCGCTATTGCGCACGCCGCAGCGAGAGGAAATGCCCATGGCGCGGACCCGTGCAAATGACTTCGAAGAAAAGCAGAACAACCTCCTGCTGACGGCGGCGCGCGTATTTGCAAACACCGGGATGGAAAAAGCGTCCATGTCCCAGATCGCCAAGGAGGCGGGCGTTTCCAAGTCGCTGCTCTACCACTATTATCCGTCCAAAAGTGAGTTGATTTTTGCGATCATCATGTCGCATCTCAGCGCGTTGGATACGCAATTGGCCGAGGCGCATGACGACAGCCTTTCGCCGGAACAGCGTCTGCAAGTCCTTTCGGCGACCGTGCTTGATGCCTACCGTGGCGCGGATGATCATCACAAGGTTCAGCTGAATGCGGCTCTGGCCCTCAATCCGGATCAAACCCGTGAAATCACCGAGGTTGAACGGCGGATCGTGCGACGGTTCGCTGCCGTCATCAAGGATATCTATCCCGACCTTGATACACCGGAACGTCCACTTCTGACGCCGGTGACGATGTCTTTGTTCGGGATGCTGAACTGGGCCTACATGTGGTTTCGTGACGACGGCACTGTGAGCCGCGACGAATATGCGCGAATAGCAACTACGATCCTGCTTGAAGGCGTCAAGGGCATCCGCTGAAAGTCAACGCAGTACGACGCCCAAAAGTTTTCCCTTTCAGCTAGGACTGCACACGGAGACCAGGTTCACGCGGCAAATCGGCCTTATTCGTCAAGGTCAAATCGGTACCTTCGCCAGATTGCCACTTTGGCTTTGGCCTGAGCGTCAGCAGCGCGGTGTACCGCATTGCCGCTTGTCGCCACGACCACATCGTTGAACAAAGATGGCGGCGGACGGAGGGCCGCGATGTGTCCGAACACCGCGCTATGAAACCCTCCTGCAACCGCCGGGCAGCGTCACTCCTCAAATAGCAAACGCGTCCAATGAGCAGATCTACGATCATCCCGGCGCCCCGAGGGGCAAGGCCGTCGGGTCAACGGCACCTGCAACCTCGTCACGGTATGGTTAAGCGCTCACGCGGAGGGCCAGACTTTGGCGACCATTGTCAGCACGTCATATTGCGCCACGACTTGCCCCTCCTGATTGGTGACCTGACAATCCCAACGGACCTCTCCGTGTTCAGCATTTTCCCTAGGGTTGATATGCTTGCACGTCAGGCGCACCTGCAAAGTGTCGCCGAAGTAGACAGGCGTCATGAACCGAACGTTGTCGACACCGTAGTTGGCCAGCACCGGGCCAGGGTCGGGCATGACGAACAGCCCTGCCGCAAGTGACAGGATCAAATAACCATGCGCCACCCGGTCCTCAAAGAAGGGATTTGCCTTGGCAGCGTCGCTGTCCATGTGGGCGTAGAATGTGTCCCCGGTGAAATGCGCAAAGTGCTCAACATCTTCCAGCGTGATCTGGCGGGACTGGGTGACAACCTGATCGCCCAAGCGCAGATCGGCCAGCGATTTGCTGAACGGGTGCTTGTCTGCGCGGGTTGGGGCCCCCTCGGTCCATTGACCTGTGACAGCGGACAAAAGCGCCGGCGCGCCCTGGACTGCGGTCCGCTGCATGAAGTGTTTGACACCGCGCATGCCGCCCATCTCTTCGCCACCGCCGGCCCGGCCCGGACCGCCATGCACCAGGGGTGCCAAGGGTGAGCCGTGTCCGGTGGACGATTTCGCAGACGCCCGGCTTCCGATCAACACTCGGCCGTGAAACGGTGCAACGCCGGTGACAACCTCGGCAGCAACCGCCGGGTCATTGGTGAACAGCGACGACACGAGCGACCCCTTGCCCTTTCGCGCAAGCCTGACCGCCTCTGCCGCGCCGTCGTAGCCCATGACGGTGGCGACGGGTCCAAAGGCTTCGACGCTGTGAGGTGCATCTGCCTTCAGCGGATCATGGGCGCGCAACAAAACGGGGCTCAGGAACGCGCCTTTGGCCGCATCCCCTGAAACCGTGCGCACATCGTCGGGATCGCCGAAGACGATTTCGGCTTCGGCCTGCAGTGCGGCAATCTTGTCTCGCACCCCGTCCCGATCGCTCAGCGAAACAAGCGCGCCCATGCGTGACGCGTCATCATCGGGCAAGCCAACGGGAACGCTGGAAAGACGTTTCGACAACGCCTCTATCACCGCGTCTTCATATGCCTTAGGGACAATGACCCGCCGAATTGCCGTGCATTTCTGACCCGCCTTGGCGGTCATCTCGCGAGCGACTTCTTTAACGAAGAGGTCGAATTCGGGGGTGTCCGGCCCGGCATCCGTACCCAGTATGGCGGCATTCAGACTGTCTGCTTCCATCGTGAAGCGCGTCGAATTGGCTATGATTGCCGGGTGTGTGCGCAGTTTGGCCCCAGTGTCGGCCGATCCGGTGAATGTCACCACGTCCTGACCTGTCACGTGGTCCAACAGCCCATCGGGCCGCCCGCAAACCAGCTGCAGCGCACCGTCAGGCAGCAAACCCATGTCAAGGATCCGGCGCACGACCAGTTCTGTCAGATAAGCCGTCTGCGTCGCGGGTTTGACCAGCGTCGGCATCCCGGCAATCAAGGTCGGCGCGATCTTTTCAAGCAAACCCCAGACCGGGAAGTTGAAGGCGTTGATATGGATTGCGACACCCTGCAATGGCGTCAGAATATGCTGTGCGGAGAAGCTGTTGTCCTTCGACAAGGGTTCAACGTCGCCTTCGGTCAGGACGCGGGCGTTCGGCAGTTCGCGCCGCGCCTTGGACGCGAAGGTCAGCAGCGTGCCGATGCCGCCGTCGATATCGACCCAGCCATCCTTGCGCGTCGCGCCCGTCCAGAAGTTTTCAGTGTAGAAATCTTCCTTCATCTCCATCAATCGCAGGCCGATCTCTTTCAGGAGCAGCGCGCGTTCATGGATTGTCATCTTGCGCAGAGCCGCGCCGCCAACGTCGCGTCCCCAGTCCAGCGCGGCTTCGATATCAAGCCCCTGACCGCCCACGCGGGCAACGGTATCGCCAGTCGCCGCATGCGCGATTGCCTGATCGCCTTCTCCGCTGACCCAACGGCCACAAAGATAGCTTTCAAGACGGCGCGGATCGAATGCCGAATCCAACATCACGTTTCCTTCCGAAATTTGGTTAAAGCGCAACTGTCGCAAGTTGCCGATCAAGCGCGTCTTGCCATTGAGTGCGCAGCGCCTCATTTGCCGTGCGACGCAGACCCATCGCTGCAAGCCGGTCGAACCTGTCAGACCCATCCCGGCCGAACGTCAAAGCCACGCGGGGTTGCCAGTAGTCGATAGCCTTCCGCAAGTCTGGAAGACGGCTTTCAACTTCGGTCAAGCGCGCAAGTCCCTCAAGGCCAAGTTCCATATGGCGCTGCTCTCGTGGGATGATATCGCGAACCACCTCGGCAAGTGGTGCATAGGAACACTGCTCGAGCTCGCGCAGCTGGGTCACAGTGGCCTGCCCCATCAACACATTCAGGATCACCGCGTCGTTCCAGTTTTCCAGCGGATGATGAAAAACCGACAGTCGCATGTCGCCGCCCTGCCTGCGCGCCTCGACGTCCGCATCCCGTGGCATCCGGGCGGCCCAATCATGCGCACTGTTATACAGCGCCTTGTCCGTCCCGAATTCCACCATCAGATCAAGCACGCGTTCGGCGTGATCGGCCTTTTCCAAGGTAATCCGGCTGGCAGCGATACGCTCCTTTATGCCCGGCGCCCAGTTGATCGCATCGGCAAACCCGGCAGACCCGGCAAGTTCACTGTCCACGAACGACGACATCAGGCGCAGCAACTCAGCCCGATATCGCGGCGGTACATTTTCAGGCGACGACAACTTGCCGCCTTGGGCAAGATAGTCCGAAATGCTCATGGTATCTGCGGCTTCATTCGTCATAGGTCAGCACCACCTTGTCTGAAATGGGAATGCACTGACAGGACAGCACATATCCTGCCTTGACCTCGTAATCCTCAAGCGCGTGATTGATTACCATCTCGACCTCGCCTTCCAGAACCTTGGCGCGACAGGTTGAGCATACACCGGCCTTGCAGGAAAACGGCGCATCCATCTGGTTCTGGATTGCAGCGTCCAGCACGGCCGTTCCGTCCTTTGGCATCTGAAACTTGCGCGTTGCGCCATCCAGCGTCACGGTGACATCGCAGACGTTCCCGGTCGTCGCGTCTTGACGCGTAGCCGCTCTTTTGGCGGTGCGGCCTGGCTGTGACGATGCAAACAGCTCGAACTTGATCTGACTGTCGTCCAGCCCGTGCTGTCGAAGGCTTTCCGCAATGGTCAGCATCATCGGCTCGGGGCCACAGATGAACGCGGTGTCGACTGTCTCGGCGTCGATCCACAGGCGGAACAGGTTATCCAGTTTTTCCGCATCCACGCGGCCGGTGAACAGGTCGATTTCCTGCCCTTCGCTTTCCAGGATGTGAATGACCGAAAAGCGCCCCAGATAGATGTTTTTCAGATCCTCGAGCTCTTCGCGAAACATGATCGAGTTGATCTGCCGATTGGCGTAGACAAGGGTGAATGTCGCCTCAGGTTCCCGGCCAAGCACAGTTTTTATGATCGACAGCAGCGGCGTGATCCCGGACCCGCCCGCAAATCCCAGATAGGTTTTCGCTGTCGCCGGATCAATCGGCGCAAAGAACTTACCCATCGGCGGCATCGCATCAAGCGTGTCGCCGACTTTCAGATCTTGGTTGGCAAAGGTCGAAAACGCCCCGCCATCGACCCGCTTGATCCCAACCTTCAGGCAGCCTTCGTCCTTGCCGGCGCAGATGGAATAGGACCGTCGCAATTCAGTACCGTCGAAGTCGCGGCGGAAGGTCAGATACTGGCCTTGGGTAAAATCGAACGCAGCAGCGGCCTCCGCTGTCGGCGTCAGCGTCAAAACCACCGCATCGCGCGTTTCCCGGCGAATATCAGTGACTTCAAGCGGATGGAATCGTGGGGCCATGGTCAGATCCTCAGATACATTTGAAGTAGTCGAACGGCTCAAGACAGTCAGTACAGCGATAGGCGGCCTTGCACGGCGTCGACCCGAATTGGCTGACCTTCTCGGTCGCGGCCGATCCACATCGTGGGCAACTTACGACCAGATTGGACGTGCCTGACATGCGCGCCGCACGCGCGGCCATGACGTCGGTGCCAGCGGTGCCGTCAATTGGAGGCGCGATACCGTAGTCCCGTAATTTCTCGCGCGCTTCTTCAGTGATCCAGTCGGTCGTCCACGGCGGCGACAGTCGACGGTCCAGCCGCACCGAATGCAGGCCTTTTGTTGCCAAGTGTGACTGAATGTCGATATCGATCACGGCCATGGCCGGGCACCCCGAATACGTCGGAGTGACCGCAACCACGAGCGTATCGCCCTCAAAGAAGACCTCGCGCACGATTCCCAGATCGGTGACCGAAATCACCGGGATCTCGGGGTCCGGCACCTCCGCCAACCAGCCCCAGACCTGATCTACCGACGGCAGTGTCGTCGTCACCAGCTTGCTCCGGGATAGGCGCGCTGCAGGAACTGCATCTCTGCCAGAACGAAGCCGAGATGTTCGGTATGACGACCGGTGCGGCCACCTTTTTGGGCATATGCGGTGCCGGAGGGGAGCTCCAACGTCGCTTCTTTCAGGATCTCGGTGACGGTTTCGGTCCAGTCGGCGTGCAAGTCCTCTACCAGCGGGGCAATACCCGCTTCGGCAATGGCACGGTCAACCTCGTCGGAGACGAACATTTCGCCCGTGTAGGGCCAAAGGAGTTCCAGCGCATCCTGCATCCGGCGCCGGCTGGCGTCGGTGCCATCGCCCAGACGCACGACCAGATCGGACGAACGTTCCAAGTGGTATGTCACCTCTTTCAAGGCCTTGGCCGCAATTTCGGCAACCCGCGGACTGCTCGATCCAGTCAGCTTCCCAAGATAATCGTGGTGCCAGGCGTCAAAAAGAAACTGCCGCATGATCGTGACGGCCATGTCGCCCTTGGGCAACTCGACCAGCAACAGATTGCGGAATTTCATCGCATCGCGCAGATAGGCCAAGGTGTCGGCGGTGCGACCCTCATCTTCGACCTCTGCCGCCAGCCCCAGCCACATTTGCGTGTGCCCAATCAGGTCCAGCGCGATATTCGCCTGAGCGATGTCTTCTTCCAGTGCAGGTCCGTGGCCGCACCATTCAGACGTGCGGTGTCCGAGGATCAGCGTCGTGTCCCCCATCCGGCAGAGCCAGTCGAAAAACGCGGGCTTCAGCGCAACATCTGTCACGTGATGATCGGGGACATCCTGCTGGGCGGCCTCTTTCGCGGCGAGCTCAACGACGTCGCCCGTGTTCATGTCAGAGGGTGAAGACATCACATATGCCCCGCTTCATCGGGGATGTCATAGAATGTCGGGTGGCGATACGTCTTGTCGTCGGCGGGATCGAACAGTGGACCTTTCGCCGAAGGACTGGAGGCCGTGATATGCTTGCTCTCAACCACCCAAAGCGACACACCCTCCTTGCGGCGGGTATAGACATCGCGGGCGTTGTTGATAGCCATTTCAGCGTCGGTCGCATGCAGGCTGCCCACGTGACGGTGATTCAGCCCGTTCTGGCTCCGCACAAAGATCTCCCATAGCGGCCATTCCTTGCGGGGTTTCGCGGTATCGGTCATGGTTTTCGTCCTTATTCGGCCGCCAGCGCGGCAGCGGCGCGGCGTTTCGCGGATTTCTCGGCATAGGCGGTCAGACCGTCGCGGAACCATTCGCCTTCGCTCCAAGCATCGCGGCGCGCCTGCAGGCGCTCACGGTTGCAGGGGCCGTTACCTTTGATCACCTCAAAGAACTCGGCCCAATCGGGTTCGCTGAAACTGTAGTCGCCGGTTTGCTCATCATAGGTCAGGTTCTCGTCCGGCACAGTCAGACCCAGAAGCTCTGCTTGCGGCACTGTTTCGTTGACGAACTTCTGACGCAACTCGTCATTGGTGTTCATCTTGATCTTCCACGCCATCGACTGTTCGGAGTGAACTGAATCCTTGTCCGAGGGGCCAAACATCATCAGCGCCGGATACCAGAAGCGGTTCAGCGCATCCTGCGCCATCTCCTTTTGCTCAGGCGTCCCTGCGGCCATCTTCATCATGATCGCGTAGCCCTGCCGTTGATGAAAGGATTCCTCCTTGCAGATACGGATCATCGCTCGGGAATACGGCCCATAGGATGTGCGTTGCAGCGGCACCTGGTTCATGATGGCTGCGCCATCGACTAACCAGCCGACTGCCCCCATGTCCGCCCAGGTCAGCGTTGGGTAGTTGAAGATCGAGGAATACTTCATCTTGCCCGAATGCAGGGCCTCAAACAGCTCATCCCTCGTAACGCCCAAAGTCTCGGCTGCCGAATACAGGTACAAACCGTGGCCCGCTTCATCCTGAACCTTGGCCAGCAGGATTGCCTTGCGTTCGAGTGTTGGCGCACGAGTGATCCAGTTGCCTTCCGGCAGCTGGCCGACAATTTCAGAGTGCGCGTGCTGACCCATCTGGCGTATCAGGGTCTTGCGATAACCCTCGGGCATCCACTCCTTTGGCTCGATCTTCTCGCCTGCGTCGATGCGATCCTGAAACGCGCGCTCCTGTGCGGTCAGATCACCACGGTTGCCTTCGGATTCTACCATTTGTGCATACATCGGTCAGTTCCTTTTGCGTTTCAGATACGTTCGATAACCATGGCAATGCCCTGCCCGACACCGACACACATCGTGCACAGCGCATAGCGTCCGCCGGTCCGGTGCAGCTGGTACATGGCCGTGCCCACAAGACGGGTGCCCGACATGCCCAACGGATGACCCATGGCAATTGCTCCACCGTTTGGGTTCACATGTGCGGCATCGTCGGGGATGCCGAGCTGACGCAACACCGCAAGGCCCTGCGCTGCAAAAGCTTCGTTCAGCTCGATCACATCCATCTGATCCAGCGAAAGCCCGGCCCGCTCCAGCACTTTGCGCGTCGCGGGTTCCGGCCCAATCCCCATGATCCGTGGCGGGACACCGGCGGCAGCCATGGCAACGACACGCGCACGCGGCGTCAAACCGTGCAATTTCGCAGCGGCCTCTGAGGCAACAAGCACGGCCCCGGCTCCGTCGTTCACACCAGAGGCATTGCCCGCCGTAACCGTCAGGTCAGGGCCGTTTACGCCCCTCAGTTTAGACAACGCTGCGACGTCGGTTCCCGGACGCGGATGCTCATCCGTATCGACAATCACCGGATCACCCTTGCGCTGCGGGATCGTGACCGGGGTGATTTCGTCAGCGAACAGCCCCTTTTCATGCGCCGCAGCCCATCTTGCCTGGCTCGCAGCGGCAAAGGCATCCTGATCCGCGCGACTGATGCCGTAATCCGCAGCGACATTGTCGGCGGTTTCGGGCATCGAATGGGTTCCGTGAGCCTTATCGAGCTTGGGGTTCTTGAAACGCCATCCGATTGTCGTGTCGTACATCTCGGCATTGCGGGAAAATGCAGACGTCGCCTTTGCCATCACGAAGGGCGCGCGGCTCATGCTTTCGATACCGCCCGCGATCATCATGTCCGCATCCCCCGCGCGAATTGCACGTGCGGCCATGCCGATCGCATCCATACCGGATCCACACAGCCGATTGATCGTCGTGCCAGGAACTTCGACTGGAAGCCCGGACAACAGCACAGCCATGCGCGCCACGTTGCGGTTGTCCTCACCGGCCTGATTGGCGCAGCCCATGATCACATCGTCAACGCGCGACCAGTCGACATTCGGGTTGCGGTCCTGAAGCGCCGCCAACGGGATCGCCGAAAGATCATCTGCTCTGACTTGCGACAAGGCCCCGCCGTAGCGTCCAATCGGCGTGCGAACTGCGTCGCAGATAAATGCGTCGACCATGACATCTCCTCCTCCGTGCGGTTAAACACCTGTGTCAAATGCAGGTTAGTCGACAAAGCATCACATGTAAAATTATTTCTGTAGTTTTGTGTGATGCTTTTGGATGAGGTGAAATCTATATATATTTTAGTCACTTAGCCGAATAATGCCGATTGTAGCGAAACCACACGCCGCACGTTTCCAATCCTCCCGATGGGGAAAAGGCCTAAAGAGAGACCTACTTTCGCCCCGAGTGGGTGAACGGCCCGATCAGGAAAGGAAGGTAGATCCAGGCAAATGGCATAGCCACGGCCATGCCCGGCCCTTCTCGAAAAGGGGGCAGAAGGGCGCGAACGCGGTGTCGGCGAACCGGTGCGAAAGCTTGATCATGGTCACGCTCCCTCGCTGGTGCGCAAGGCGATGACTGCGTTCGAGTACTTCGCTTGTATTCACGCCGGTGACATAAAGCGCCTTGGCCTCTACGGTGGCGACCAGCAGGACTGCGGCGCATAGGTTTGCTGGTGGAGAAAGCCCGTCTCCATTGATGCCTCGATTTGGTCCGCATCATCGCGGGCCGTCGCGCTTTAATAGCGAAACACGGGCGGGATGTTGGTAATGTCTTCATTGGCGTTGGGTTTGCCGATTTCGCGCGACATCACAGTCGCGATATCAGTCACGTCGGCGCGTTCCATGGCATCCGCCACGCTGTGAGGGAACTTCGTCCGGCATTTACAATTCATTTTGCGGCAGAGCTTTTGCGCGGCATTCACACGGTCAGAGACGTCCTCGACGTGACCTGCCGTCGGCGCGCCAAAGTGACCGACGGTTTCCAGCGTGGCCGGACAGGTGACTGCGCTTCGGACCCTCGGTCGGAATGAATGCACGCGCCAGACAGGAAGGTGAAAGCGTGTCAGCCATTTGCAGGTCCGGTTTTGGGTGAAAGTGTCTTGTGAAGCGTTCCTCCAACTTGTCCCCAATCGGGCAGCGCGTGATCGAGAAAGCTTGAGATTTCGGTGAGCTGAGCCGCGTGCAGCGCGGTACGGAACTGGCTCAGAACGCGCGGCATAAACGCGAGGTAGCGTGGCTTCGCGTCGCGACGACACAGGCGCACGAAGACGCCGAGAATGCGCGCGTGCCGCTGCGCAGCCAAGAGGTGATACCTTGCGCGGATGTCGGCGTCATGTCCCAGCCATTCCGGCGCATCGGCGCAATATTGATCGAGAAGCTGCTCTTCCAAGCCTGGCATCAAGTCGCGACGGGCGTCCTGCAAAAGAGAAAGCAGATCGTATTCACAAGGCCCGCGCAAGGCGTCCTGAAAGTCCAGCAAACCGCAGCGCGCCGCGTCCGTCCGATCCGAAAGAAGCATCAGATTGTCGACGTGGAAATCCCGCAGAACCAACGTTTCGTGACGCCCGGCAACAGGCGTGAGCGCAGTTTCCCAAAGCGCACGAAAAGCGACATCAAACGCCTCTGTGTCCAGTCCGGGCGCAACCGCAGGCGCGAACCAATGCGAGAAAGTCGATAGCTCATCAAGATACACTTGCATGTCGTAGGCCGGGCGGTCGATCTGCCGACCCTCTGGGGCGTGGTGAAGCTTGAGAAGGGCGTCAACCGCCAACTCATACAGGGCTTTCTCATCAAGCCCACGGGCGAGGCAAGTCGCATAGGTCGCATCGCCGAAATCCTCCAGCAGTGCCAGCCCTTCCTCATGTTCCGCATGCCAGACTCTCGGTGCCGACAGCCCCAATCCGTTCAGGTGCGACGAAATCATTATGAAGGCGGCAAAGCCCGGCAGGTCGAACTGGTCATCCATCAGCAGCAGGTCGCGCCCTACCACACGGTAGTAGCTGCGGGTGGAGGCATCGGCGGTGAAGGCCTCCAATCGGGCGCTCCCCAAGCCATGTGATCCTAAAAACGCGGCCGCCGCAGTACGCAGGTTTCCTGCGCCAAGGGATTTAGACGTCGTCTGGGTCATCGGATCGTGCAGACCTTCTTCACAGTCACATGAACGGGGCTGGCTCCTTGCCAACCTTTGGGGAACAATCCCGCAGAGTCTGGCGTGGACTCAATCACATCTCCAGAAGCGTTTGAGTAGGTGCCGCGGCCTTCCAGAAAGTGGCAGACTTCGTCGCGGGTCATATGGTACTCCCATTTGTCGGGCGTACAGATCCACAGACCGCATTCGCTCTGGCCATCGGAACCTTTGTGCAGGGCCTTGCCAGAAACATGGCTTTCGCCCCCGATCATGGTCCGGATGCTTTCCCAATCCATCGCTTCGGTAATGTCCAGTGGCCTGTGCATTGCGGGTGCTTTCAAGTCTCTCTCCAATTCAGACCAACATGTAGATGTTGCGCAAGGGTTCTGTGATCTCAATCGTGCCTCCCCAGCCTGCCGGAAACAACACACACGTGCCGGTACCTGCCTAGATTACCTCTTCTCCATCTTCGCGGCGATAGATTACGCTCCCTTTGACGACGTGGCAGAATTCGTCGCGCGTAAGGTGATATGCCAGAGCCCGGGGTGCACTCCCAGATCTCGCTATGCGACGAATTGTTCGTCCCCCTGTACGAGAGCCGACCGCTGAAAAGGGACGCATTGTCGACCACTTGGGACTGCGGCCCCCAGTCGAGCAGCGCGTCATGGGCGGTAGCACCATGGACGTTCGATGCGGAAGATGTCAGATCAATCACCGCTTTTCTTCGTCACGCATATGAGCAGGTTTGCGGGCTATACCTGACCTTCTGGTACTGCATGTGATCGAAAATTTTTTCAAGCCGCGGCGCGATATTGGAGTCGTTCAGAATGTCTTCGATCTTCTCAATCATTTCATCTTCAATCGGCTCTGTTGCACAAATCGGCTGAAGGTCGAGGTTCCCCTTTCCCCGGAGGGACTTATCCTAAGGGCCCTTTGACTGGGATGCCGGGAGCTGTGTAACGGTTTAGCACAGCGATGCGGATTTGGGTCTCCGCGACCTGCCGGTCGAAGTGCCGCGCCATGCCCCGCCCGGCAACGGGCAAAAACCGATAAAAAGGGAATTACCAATGAAACCCACTGAAAACCCTTTCCCCCTAGATGACGGTGAGCGTCATGCCATCTGGGAGACCCATATGCGCGTTGATATTGACGCCTTTATCGCTGGCGATTGGGAGGCCGTGGCGCAGGATTTCGACGCTGAGCGTTTTATGGCCTTTGACGCCCATCACAGTCACGACCCCGCCAAATGGACCATAGGGTTTCCCGATCTCGCGGCCTACCGCGACACATGGCTGCGCATGTCCGCCGAGACCCGCGATAGGGCCGCCCCGGACAGGCTGCGAGACGCGATGTTCGCGGGGGCGAGGGTAAAGCGTATCGAATTCCAGAATGATACTACAGCTATCCTGCACAAGGTTTTCAACGGCAGCACGCCCCTGAAGGGCGGCAGTGAAGAACCTTACGGTTGGCAGTCGGTTTTTTCGCTGCGCAAGGCTGACGGCCGCTGGAAAGTCTGTTCCTTCGTGGGATACATGCCGCACACGGACCGGTAGACCGATCCTTTAGCGATTTCAGGCGTTCAGTGCTTCCATCTGGCACGCTGCGCCGAGCTGTCCCCACCGATCCTTGAATGCCCGCTTTGCAAATGCGGGCATGGGGCGTGAGGTTTGGACAGTGCGCGCCATTGGTTCGGGTGAAATGGTCAATAGGCGCTTTCACCAAACGCGTGAAACTGTGTCAGAGGCGTCCGCGCACAGCGTATCGGTGCTACTGTCGCGGCACATTCTTTGTAAGCCAAAGAGAAAGTTATCGTCTTTTTCGGGGACGTATTAATACCACCAGGACCAGAACCCACTGATCTTCTTGGGGCATGGTGAGCCACTGTTCGAGAATAGAGCGGTGAACATTTCTGGTCTCCTGTGGCTGAGCGACGCGCCTGCAAAATACGGTACACACAAGACCCTAAATAGTCGTTGGAAACGGTGGAGCGAAAATGGAAGCTTCGCACGGATGATGGCCGGTCTGGCCACCGAGCATGGCGAGACGAAAATCGTGATGATCCACTCTCGGGATAACCATGTGGGATGCCCTTCCGTGCAGTGGACGCGCCCGGCATCAAAGGGGAGCATGGACGCTTGGTAGACCAAACCGAGGCCGGCATGAACACCAAGCTGCACGCCATCTGCCACAGCCGAGAGCGCCCGTGCGACCTCTTCGTCACAGCCGGATAAGTACGTGTTTACATCAACGCCTGGGCGTTGCTCGAGGGCCTGCCAAATGTCGATTGGCTTCTCGGAGATTGCAGCTAAGACCCGGATTGCCGGAAAGTCCCGCAAGATCGACACTTGTGAGGTGCCCATTTCCAGACGCGTTACAGGTCACCCGGGATGAGCCGCTTCCGGGCAGGTTTGTCCGCCAGCCCCGCAACCCTCAGGCCAGCACCCCGCCGGGCCAGTTCCTCGCTGCTGCGTTGCCGGCGACGGTCGGCGCGTGACCTTTGCGGAGAGGGGGGCTGACATAGCTTTATTAAAAAAACCGCCTTTGGGGCAGACCGCCCCCATTCCAAGCAGGGTTTATCCTACGTCGTCAGTGCCAGGTATGCGACGAGCGGCGGAGACGCCGTTTGACAGAACGCTTCTGCGGTCTTGGTCGCGTTGGGATTTGGTCGAGCAACTCGGGCAGCATAGGGGTATTACTGAACTGCTGTTGACGACCGCGCTTGTCGCTCGGATGTGGTGCCCACATCCTATAGGGATCGAATCAACCCTTTGGGACATCGCCATGACATGCCGCTCCGATCAACGGATCGCAAGCGATCCGCTTCATTTCAGTGTGTCATTGTAAGCCGACGAATTCGTGACCTTGCACTTCGCAGGATCCCAGCTGTTACGCTGTGTGCACGAGATAAATCCCCAAACGGTCGTTGTGCAACAAAGCCGTTATGGCTTTCACCTCATATGGCGTTGCAATTGCTTAATAATTCAGAAACAGCCTTTGCCTTTCCGACGGCTACAGCACTTCTGTTGACAAAAACTCGATTGATTAACATGTTCATTATAGGGGGAAGAATCATGCCGCATATGACCGTGGAGTTTTCGGAAGGTTTGTCGACAGAGAGTCTGCGCCTTCTATGCCGGACGATTTATGATGTCTTGGCCGCCTCGGACGATTTTCCGACGGCGGGCATTCGGGTTCGCGCGCACAAGGCGGACATGGCTTTTGTGGGAGACGGGCTGCCGGAGAACGATTTTGTTGCGCTAACCCTATCCGTTGGCGCCGGGCGGACCCGTGACGTGCTTCACGCTGCAGGCAGTCAAATCTTTGCCGCCGCGCAAGAGGCCCTGGCCGACCGGTTAGCTGAACCATACTTTTCGCTGTCTTTGGAAATTCGCCAGATCGATCCGGATCTGAGCTGGAAAGACACCCCGATTCACGCCCGTTTCTCGCCCAAAAAGGACTGACACCATGAGCATCCTGGATCAGAACATCGAAAAGGCCCGCAACTATATGCAGCCTTTGGTCGAGGCCGGTGTCCTCAATCACATAGACGGGCAGACGGTGCCGGCACACTCTGGTGCGCTGATGGATACGATCAGCCCGGTGGACGGCACAAAGCTGGCCGACGTGGCCAAGAGCGACGCCGCTGACATTGACGCCGCCGTCGCCGCCGCAAAGGCCGCGTTCAGGGGCTGGTCGCAAACGCCGGGTGCGGAACGCCGCAACATCCTCATCAAGGTGGCCGAGGCGATAGAGGCCCGCGCCGAGGAAATAGCCTTTACCGAGTGTATGGATACCGGACAGGCGCTGCGGTTCATGTCAAAGGCCGCCATCCGCGGCGCGGCCAATTTTCGCTTCTTCGCCGATCAGGCGCCGGGCGCAGAGGACGGCGAGGTCAGCCGAACACCGACGCAAATGAACACGACATCGCGCCGCCCTGTTGGCCCGGTGGGAGTGATCACACCGTGGAACACCCCATTTATGCTGTCCACGTGGAAGATTGCCCCGGCCTTGGCCGCAGGCTGCACCGTGGTGCACAAGCCCGCCGAATTCAGCCCCATGACCGCCAAGCTGTTGGTGGAGATCGCCGAAAGCGCGGGGCTTCCGCCCGGCGTTCTGAATGTGGTCAATGGGCTGGGGGAAACCGCAGGAAAGCGGCTGACAGAACACCCCGACATCAAGGCTATCGCTTTTGTCGGAGAAAGCCGCACCGGCTCCATGATCATGAAACAGGGCGCAGAAACACTTAAACGGGTGCACTTCGAGCTGGGCGGCAAGAACCCTGTGATCATTTTTGACGACGCAGATATTGACCGCGCCGTGGATGCGGCGGTCTTCATGATCTACTCGCTGAACGGCGAACGCTGCACCTCATCCTCGCGCCTGCTGGTACAATCGAGCATCTATGATGAGGTCTGCGCTCGGGTTGCAGACGCCGCCAAACGTATCAAGGTGGGACATCCGCTCGACCCTGACACGGTGGTCGGGCCGCTCATCCACCCTGTGCACGAAGAAAAGGTGCTGTCCTATTTCGTTAAGGCAAAGGACCAAGGCGCAACCATCGCGGCAGGCGGCGAGAAGGTCGGCGATCAGGGCAACTTTGTCGCGCCGACGCTGTTCACAAACGCCACAAATGATATGAGCATCGCGCAGGAGGAGATTTTTGGCCCCGTGCTCACCGCCATTTCATTCGACACCGAAGATGATGCGCTGGCGATGGCCAACGACACGCAATATGGCCTCGCCGCCTATCTCTGGACCAACGATCTGAACCGCGCCATTCGTATGACGGACCAGTTGCAGGCCGGTATGATGTGGGTCAATTCCGAAAACATCCGCCACCTGCCCTCTCCTTTTGGCGGGGTGAAGGCCAGCGGCATAGGTCGCGACGGCGGCGATTGGTCTTTCGATTTTTACATGGAAACGGTCAACGTCAGTTTTCCACGTGCGGAACATCGCATCCCCAAGCTAGGCGGCTGACCCCCGTCCGCCACGCCCGCCCCAACTGTCCGTAGGAGACCAGACATGCCGATCCCTGCCCCGAATTTGTATCCGCCGTTCAACATCATCCGGCTGAGCCACGTGGTCTTTGGCGTCACCGATCTGGCGAAATCACGCCACTTCTATGTAGACACGCTGGGCTTGCAGGTCACGGACGAGACCGCCGATACCCTCTACTTGCGTGCCATGGAAGAGCGCGGCCACCATTGCATCGTGCTGAAACAGGCCGACCAAGCCACGGCGCGCGCCCTATCATTCAAGGTCTTCTCTGAAGAGGATCTGGACAAGGCCGCGACCTGGTTTGCGAACAAGGGGCACGCGGTGGACTGGGTCGACCGCCCCTATCAGGGCCGCACGCTCGCGACTGTGGATCATGACGGAATGCCGATCGAATTCTATCACAAGATGGACCGTCTTGCTCCGATCCATCAGAGATACGAACTGTATCGAGGCGTAAAGCCTCTGCGCATCGACCATTTCAACTGCTTTTCGCCATCGGTGGATGCCTCTGTCGCATTTTACAACGAGCTTGGCTTTCGAGTGACGGAGTACACAGAGGACGAGGACAGCCAGCTGCTTTGGGCCGCATGGACGCACCGCAAGGGGGGCGTGCACGACATGGCGTTTACCAATGGCACCGGCCCACGCCTGCACCACACGGCCTTTTGGGTGCCGACGCCGCTGAACATCATCGACCTGTGCGACCTGATGGCCACCACCGGCTATGTGGGCAACATCGAACGCGGGCCGGGGCGACACGGAATTTCCAACGCCTTCTTTTTGTATATTCTCGACCCCGATGACCACCGGATCGAGATTTATTGCTCCGACTATCAGACGGTTGACCCGGATCTGGAGCCGATCAAATGGGATCTGAAAGACCCGCAACGTCAGACACTTTGGGGCGCCCCCGCGCCGAAATCGTGGTTCGAGCAAGGCTCCCTGTTCGAGGGTGTCACCCCGCGCAAGGCCGATCTGGACGCCACCCCCATCGTCGCGCCATAACGGCAGCATCCGCTTCACCCGTTGTATTGAGAGACCGCCATGCCTGCACCAGCCAACCCGTTCAAAGCCCGCCTAAAAGCAGGCGACACACAGATCGGCCTTTGGGTTTCTTTCGGGGATCCATCGGTGGCGGAGCTTTGCGCACATACCGGCTTTGACTGGCTGGTGATCGACGGGGAGCATGGCCCCAACGGTCTGCGCGATGTGATGGCACAGCTTCGGGCCGTGGGGACCAAAACGCATCCCATTGTTCGCACCAAAGACGACAATCGCGCCGACATCAAGCAAATGCTCGACATCGGGGCGCAGACCATCCTTGTGCCGATGGTGGAAAGCGGCGCGCAGGCAGCAGAGATCGTTCGCTCGGTGCATTATCCGACCCAAGGCGCGCGCGGCGTCGGTGCGGCGTTAGCAAGAGCGTCGGGCTATGGTACGATCCCGGACTACCTGACCACCGCCGCCGATCAGATTTGCCTGCTGTTGCAAGTGGAAACCATGGCAGGGCTAGAGGCGCTGGACGATATTCTCAGCGTGAACGGCGTCGACGGGATCTTTGTCGGACCAGCGGATCTGGCTGCCGACATGGGCCACATCGGCAACCCCGGCGCGCCAGAGGTGCAGGCTGCGATCAACAATGCGCTGACCCGTATCCGCGCAGCGGGCAAGGCGGCAGGCATCCTGACCTCTGATCAAAAGCTGGCGCAGGGCTACATTGATATGGGATGTGAATTTGTCGCCGTCGGGTCTGATGTGGGCGCGCTGCTTGGCGCTTTGCGTGCGCTGCGGGCAACTTATTGATCCGGTGCATAGCGGTCGAGGGCATCGCATGGTGACTTTTGACGTGCTTGCCCTTTAAGCTGTCCGCCAGAACCAAGCCGCCCGGCAGACCAAGGCAGGCTTGCAGCAAAGGCTCCTATGACGAAAAAGCTGCCCTCTACCACGCGGTCTCTACCGATTGCCCTTATTCGCGCGCGCGAAGGCGTCATGGCGCCGATCCGTCATATGCTGTCCGAGACAGGCCTAACGGAGCAGCAATGGCGCGTCCTGCGCGTTCTTGCGGAACAAGGCGTTATGGATGCCAAGACGCTGGCGGACCGTTCCAGCCTGCTTTTCCCAAGCCTGACCCGCATCACCTCCACCTTGCGTGACAAAGGGCTGGTGACGCAGAAGCGCGACGATCAGGACCGCCGACGCCAGTTCGTCGCAATCGCCCCCGCCGGTCAGCAGATCATAGACGATCATTCTGCAAATGCCGCCGAGATCGTCGAAAGCTTCAAGGCGACACTCGGCGCAGACAATTACGACACGTTGCTCGACTTGCTGGCCCTGCTCGACCCCGGCCAGCAGGACCAATAATCAAATCACCTTAATGTCTGCCCCATGCCAATCCCGACCATGCGAGTCAGACGACACGCTCTCCTAAACCGGATCGCTAAGGTCACCGCCAAAGGCAGGGACGGCGGTTAAAGGTTCAAGACTGGATAACAGAGTGTGACTGGCAGCAGCGTCATGGCGGTGCCCATATTTAAGTCCACAGGCATTTCCGCAACCACCAGCGGGCACTCCAGAATGCCATCTCTAAGGAATTCGGAAAGCTCGGCAGAACTTTCCCGGAAACGTGTGGCAATGCGGGGTCGCTAATCGCCTGTGCCACCATCAATCTGCTGTGCGAACAACCGTTTCCGGGAGGGCCGTTGCAAGATTTCTCCATCGCGCTCCTCGGGCCCTGGCACGGCATTTTCGCCTTGACCGATCAGCGCAGATCCAGAAGCTGACAGTCGATGCTCGCCGGCTTTACGATAAGATAGGCGCTGCCATCAGCCTGTTGCTTTTCAGGCACCAACTGGCGGAAGGGGTAAAAGAGTGCAAAGCCCCGTCGCAAGGACATAAGGCCAGACGTGGTATATACGACATCTGAAAATCCGTCATGAAACCCCTACGAGGCCCGAGATCACAGGATCACCCGGCCCCCACCTCTACGCGGCAAACTCTCGTGCGGCTTATCCTGAATGGCCACCTCCGCTTAAGATTCAGAGAATGCACTGAATAAAGTTCGGCGATTTGTTCGGTCCGACGCCGTACAGACCTTCAAAGTGTGCAGATGCCTGACATCGCAACGTTCATCCCCGAACCTAATGTCAATGGAGCCCAGCCTGTCGGGGCGCGGCGGATTGAGCGGACGCGATCATGAAACTTGGCGCGTACATTCGCGGCGTCAATCGTGAGCTGCGCAACCTTGCCTTTTGCCGCCATCCGAGAGGCAAGGCTTGAAAGTGACCATCGGACTGATCGACCGGCGTGCCTTCCACCTGCCTACGGAGAAGGCACAAGACAAAGGTCTAGCGCGGCACGCCCTCCTCCAGCACCACGTGTCCGCCCTGAAAAAATATTGCCATTTCGCCGAAGGAATATGAGCCGGTTTTCGGATTGGGCGGTGCACGTGGTTTGCATCAGTTTATTGCATTCTGAATGTTCAGACCCAGACTGTTGAGCCCTACTGAAGTGCGACCATCAGAAGGATGCATCAAAGGAGAAACTCTTCACGCGAACACCACGACCACGTACGCCGTCCAAGGCCTGTTACAGCGATCACTGCCCGGCCGGGCTATGCAGAGCGTCCGTCCGATGGGGATATCATCCCAAAGAAGCGCTGTGCCAGAACTTGGGTATCACCCCAAAGTTATCGAGACGTGGCCAACGCCTGCGACCAAACTTGACCGCCTCAACTTCGCCCCCTTAACCTGAAACCCGCTTCAGGTAGCGCGGTTTACATCCATCATCCTGTGCTGACATCGGCCCAACGGCCCATGGTCAGGGGCACCACTGTAGGTTCGGCGCCCAGAGCACGACGTGCCGCCGTTGCAATGTCCAGCGCGGTCATACCGGCATCGGCATACATGTCTGCGGGACTGGCTTGATCGATGAACCGGTCCGGCAGACAAATGTTGCGCATGGCCAAACCACGGTCGAATGCACCCGCCCGCGCCAGCGCGTGCATCACGATCGAGCCAAACCCACCCTCGATCCCCTGCTCTACGGTCAAAAGCGCGCGATGCTCGCGCGCGAGCCGCATCACCAGATCGCTGTCGAGTGGCTTGGCAAAGCGGGCATCGGCCAGGGTCACAGACAACCCGTCGTCGCGCAGCATTCTGGCCGCGGCGCGACATTCTTCGAGGTGAGCGCCGTAGGACAGGATCGCGACATCCTCTCCCTCCTCCAGCACACGGCCTTTGCCGATCTCCAGCACCTGACCACGGTCTGGCAGCGCAACTCCTGTGCCCGCGCCGCGCGGATAGCGGAAGGCGATCGGACCGCTGTCGTGGGCCGCGGCGGTGGCCACCATATGCGTCAGTTCTGCTTCGTCTGAAGCAGCCATGACGGTAAACCCGGGCAGGTTGGACAGGTAGGCAATGTCATAGGCCCCGGCGTGGGTCGGCCCGTCTGCCCCCACCAAGCCGGCGCGATCAATGGCAAAGCGTACAGGCAAACCCTGCAGTGCCACGTCATGCACCACCTGGTCATACCCGCGTTGCAGGAAGGTAGAGTAGATCGCGCAGAACGGCCGCAGACCGCTGGCGGCCATCCCGGCGGCAAAGGTCACAGCGTGCTGTTCAGCGATACCGACGTCGAAGACGCGCGCAGGAAAACGGTCGGCCATCAGGCTTACTCCGGTGCCCGAAGGCATCGCTGCCGTCACCGCTACGACGCGGTCGTCGCGCGACGCCTCCGACAGCAGCGCTTTGCCGAACACGCTGGTGTAGCTGGGTGGGCCGCCGCTGGATTTCACTTGGGCAAAGGTTTTTGGGTCAAATTTCGACACACCGTGTCCACGGTCGACGCTGGCTTCGGCGGGGGCATACCCCTTGCCCTTGACCGTGCAGCAATGAATCAGAACGGGGCCGGTGGCACGAGACCGGGCGGCGCGCAGCACCGGCAGGAGCTGGCCCATATCGTGGCCGTCAATGGGGCCGATGTAGTCGAAACCCAGCTCCTCGAATAGGGTGCCGCTGCCGGTCAAACCGGTCACCAACTGACGTGCACGTTTTGCGCCCATTCGCATGGGTTCGGGTAGTGCAGCCTCGAACCCTTCGGCCAGCACTTTCATTCGGGCCATGGGTTCTGTGGCGTACATACGGCTGAGATAAGAAGACATGGCCCCCACCGGCGGCGCGATGCTCATTTCATTGTCGTTGAGGATCACGAACAGTCGGCGGCCACTGGTGCCGGCGTTGTTCAAAGCTTCATAAGCCATCCCCGCGCTGATCGACCCGTCGCCGATCACGGCAATGGCGTCACCCGTGGGCCGCCCCATGTCTCGCGCCACGGCAAACCCCAGCGCAGCACTGATCGAGGTGGAACTGTGCGCCGCGCCGAATGGGTCATGGTCGCTTTCGCTGCGCTTGGTAAAGCCGGACAGACCACCTTTTTGACGCAGAGTGTGCATACGGTCGCGCCGCCCGGTCAGGATCTTGTGCGGGTAACACTGGTGGCCGACATCCCAGATCAGCTTGTCCATAGGGGTGTTGAACACGGCGTGAATGGCCACAGCCAGTTCGACAACCCCCAGCGACGACCCCAAATGTCCGCCGGTTTCCGAGACGACGGAAATCACCTCGGCGCGCAGTTCATCGGCCAGAAGGGTCAGTTTGTCGTCGGGCATCTGGCGTAGGTCAGAAGGTCCTGCGATCCGGTCCAACAACGGGGTTTTCGGGGTGTCCTGGGTCATCACGCGCGCTCCTCCCGCAGAGTGGTGGGGCGGCGAACGCGATGCGGGGCGCGAACGGCGCGAAGGAAAAAACGGGCGGCGCGAGGGATCGTACCGCCCGATCTGATCTTATTGGCTGTAGCTCGGGGCACCTTCGGTGACAGCGAGTTCGGGCCAGTCGTTGATGACATTGGTTCCTTGGATGGGCTGCTGCGCGCCTTTGTGGCAGGTCATGCAAGCCGCCTTTGGGGCGTCACCCATAACTGGACCTAGGCGGGTCTGCGGGTAGACGTCCTTTAGCGGAACGAGATACTCATTGTTCAGCTCGTTCACCATCTGAATGCCCAGCGTTGCCGTCGCCCATTGTGGTGTCACCTGACCTGCATCGTAAAACGCGCGGGTGTTGTGGCAGAAGGTACAGTTTACCCCCAGAGAATTGGCCACGTAGTTCATCAACGAATAGGTGCGTTCCGCGTTCTGGATGGCAGGATAGTCGTCCTTGCCTGGTACCCCGGCAACACGGCTGTCAAGATCATGGACGGCAATGATCTCACCATTCAGCAGGTACGCTTCGAGCGCGTCAGACGGCAGCGAGGTATACTGCGACAAAGGGGTTACGCGGTTTTGATGTGCCGCCCACCCTTCGGCGGATTTGTTTACCTCGCCCAGTTGGTACCAGATGCCGCTGGGAACGTTCTGCCCGCGGTGGCAGGTCAGGCATGTGACGCCAACCTGCTTGTTCGCGTTCACATGCACATCCCAGTTTTCGTTGATGTTCTGGGTCATCTGGATCATGCGGCGGGCAACGACCTTGGTATACAGAGTGTCCTGGCCGTAGGTCTCCAGATCGCCATCACCGTGGCAATAGGCGCAGCCTTGTTCGGGGGCGACCCATCGGGTCATCGCTCCCATCACACGGTTGAAGTTGGCGTCGGTCAGATCGCCCAGCACCTGGACGTTCTGGTAGATGTCTCCAGCCAGCTCTTCGCCTTCCTCGGGCAGATAGGGTTCGTCCGAGAACATCGTGGCGATGATCGGGTCCGGGGTCGCCAGATCGGCCTTGAATTCCGGCACGGACATCCCCGTGCCGCGTGGGCCGGTCTGCAGACTGTCGGTGGCAAAGGGTTGCCCCAGTGTCACCAGTGCCGTCACTGCGATCACTGCAACTCCGACCACTCCGACCACAACCGCCGGCCATTCGACGTTCACCGGATTATCGCGATTCCATTTGCTAAACCACTTGGGGAACATTGGGCTCACTCCTTTCCGATGAAGGCTTCGTAGGACCCAAAGGCCTCGTAGCCGTAACTGCCGTCATACATCGGCGCAAAGTTGTGTTCCTGTGCCCAGATGAACCAGTTGTCGACCACGGTGCCGGTCAGCAATATGCCGATGCCACCGGTGATCGGGCAGAGCACGGCAAACCACCAGGCCCAGCGGTGAATCCCTTCCATCGTGGCGTTGAAGCCCATGGTCCAGCGCCAGAAAAGAGCCGCCCGTTCCGAGGCCGTGCCCCGGTCGACAATCTGTTCCAGTTCACGGTCGCCGCCAAAGCGGCTGACCGCCAGAATGGTCGCACCGTGCATTGCGAACAGCAGAACCGAGCCATAAAGGAAGACGATCGAGAGACAGTGGAATGGATTATAGTAAAGATTGCCGTAGCGAATGGAAAAGGCTGCGGTCCAGTCCAGATGCGGGAAGATACCATAGGGCACGGCCTCGCTCCACGACCCCATCAGGATCGGGCGGAAAAGGCCCAGCACCAGGAACAGCCAGATCGCACTTCCAAAGGCCCAAGCGACGTGTTTGCCCATCTTGTGCTGTTCGGCCAGCAGATAACTGCGCAGCCACCAAGTGCAGACGCTGACCAGCAGCATGAAGCTGGAAATGATGTACCAGCCGCCATCCTGCAACGGCGGGATTTGAAGCCCATAGCCCGGGCTGGGCGGTTCCAGCGCCAGCCAGAACCCCTGCCGCAGGAACTCGGGGATCGACCAGTTGACCTGCGCCAACATGTTGATGCCCACGATATTCAGGAAAAGGATTCCGGTTGCGAGGCTGACCATGCCGGTCCAGCCCAAATAGATCGGACCGATCTGCGCATTGCCGATCAACCCCATCAGTCGGCTGAAGAACGGGGTAATCATCCGCTCTTCGGTCATCTTGTTTTCATTGTCCATGCCCCACTCGACCGGGCCCTGAACCTGCACTTGGGTGAAAATATTTTTATACTCAATCATTGGTCACATCCCCACTTGGCTTGGCCAGATCGGCAGTTCAAGCCACCAGTTCCACCACTCGGGCCAGCCCTTGGTCCAGACCGGGCCGCTGATGATGATGCAGACCGCGCTGAAGAAAACCGCGTTGATCGCCAGAAGGAAGCCGACGCGGTGAATACCCAGCGTGCCGATGGAGTAGCCGACAAAATCACGAAAGAAGGTGTCCTCGTCGTCGGGCGTCTTCATCTTCTGACCCTTTTCAGGGTTGGCCGCCGACAAGATCAGCCCGCCATGCAAGGCCAGCGCCAGCGTGGTGGTAAAGAACAGCGTCACGGCCAGCATATGTGCCGGGTTGTAGTGGAAGTGCAGATAGGCGTAGCCGGTGTTGCTGACCCAATCGAGATGGCTGAAAATGCCGTAAGGAAATCCATGTCCCCAGGCCCCCATCAACACCGGCCGGAACACCGTCAGTGTCACATAGGCCAGGATCGCGAAAGCGAAGGCCACCGGCACGTGGTACCCCATCCCCAGCTTGCGGCAGATTTCGACCTCGCGTAGCGCCCAGCTACAGAATGCGCCGATGGCGCAGATCGTGATGATCTGCCACAGGCCGCCTTCCATCAGGGGGGCTGCGCCCAGCCCATAGGACAGGTCCGGAGGGGCGATATTTATCAACCAGGGATTAAAGGTGCCTTGATAGGCCGCCCCCCAGAAAATCAGAATGGTTCCGAGCAGGGCGAAAAATGCCGTCGTGACCCCGAAAAAGCCCACGTAGAATGGACCAACCCAGAAATCGAAAAGTTCGCCGCCGATCAACGTCCCTCCGCGGACGCGATACTTTTTTTCAAAGCTAAGCAACGCCATCGTTGTACTCCGCGTTTGGCGGCTCGTCCCGTTCAGATTTCAAGCCGTCGTCATGAATGGTTAAGGTTGCAGCGGGCGATCACACCGCCCGCAGCAGTCTCGTCGGGCTGACGCCCGGTCTGGTTTAATCGGCTGCTGCGCGCGACTCGGCGGCATTTTCGAACCAGTTGACGCCATTGGACAGAACCACCAGGTGGATCATGACAGCCAACAGGAACAGGAAAACGCCTTGCGCGACGAAGACGCGGCGAGGATCAAAGATCAGCCAAATCTTGTAAAATTTTGACACGTCCATATCCCTTCCTTAAAACCAAGGGGCCCAGATGTAGGTTGCCAAGTGGGCAACCACTGCGACGATCGTGAAGAGGTATAACCCACTCATGTAGACCGAATGCAGCTCTTGGGCCTGTTCGTCTGTGAGACCTGTGAAGGACAGGTCGGTGTTATCAGCCATTAACTTTCCTCCGGAAAACTACGCTGACGCCGCGATCCCCGCGGCCGGGTCCTGCGGGGCCTTCACGGTCCCTCAGGTCTCTGTCCGCCCCTGAAAGGGCAGGCAGCTGGTGTCTCGGGTCCTGTGCCGCCGTGGGCTCAGGCCGAGAAAATCATCGGGGTGATCCGCCCGGCGTCGCGTCGCGCGCGCGCCAGAGGGCCGGACCACTGCCGGGTGTTGCCCAAAGCGAGATCGCGCAGGCAGCTCACAACGGCAAATGCCAAGGCGGTCACGAAGATTGCGCCAAAATAGACAGCATACTCCGCCCCCTGGCCGCGGCGTGCCGCATAGCGGCCGGGAGCGTGGGATGTGACATCGGTCATCGATCAATCCTCCTCATTGACAAAGCGTGTTTTTGGGGCCAGCCCCTGCACGGTTTCCAGAACAACGCGTTCGGCACCGGACTTCAGAGCGGCGTCTTCAGCAGCATCCCGCAGGGATTTGGCCGCGGAAATTCGGGTCAGAATGGGGTGGCTGGCTACCAGCCGATCCAGCGCCGCCTGTGCATCCGCATCCCATGGGAAATTGCGGCGCAGCGGAGTTGGCGTGGCCTCGACCGCATCCATGTCGCTGGCCAGCGGCAGGATATGGAACAGCGCGTCGAACAACCCGTTGCAAACCTCTTGCAGCAGGTAAGTCGCCCCAGCGTAGCCCATCATCGGCGTGCCCGTGGCGCGCCGGATCGCCGCTCCCGGAAAGCTGGCAGGGATGAACGTCGGACGCGGACCATGCCCGCACTTCAGTTCGGCCAGATACATCTTTTCGTTGATCGACCCCAGCACCACCAGCGGGCGGTCCTGCGCGATGCGGGCGCGAACCTCGACGTTGTTGGTTTTCTTGCCCGCGATGCGCGCAATGGCAAAGGCGCAGGGCAGTCCAAGGTCATCTTCCAGATACTTGCGGATGCCCCGGGCGTAGGTCTCGTTCGCCACAATGCCAAAGCTCGCGGTGGCAAAGAAATCCTGCGTGACCGACCGCCAAAGATCCCAGACCGGTTTGATGGTCGAATGCTTTTCCTGCTCGATGAACGGTTCCGGGTCCAGATCCAGCATCTCACCCAGCTTGCGGAGGAACAGGGTTGTGCTGTCGACGCCGATGGGCGCCTGCAGATAGGGCTTGCCCAACACCTCGCACAGGCCACGTCCAAATTCGCGGTACATGCAGATATTGACGTCGCTGTTTACCAGATCGCGCATTTCAGCCAGATGCGCGCCAAGCGGCAGCACCATGTTGACCTCTGCGCCGATACCTTCGACCAGGCGGCGGATCTCGGCCAGATCTGATGGCATGTTGAAGGTGCCGTACATCGGGCCCAGGATATTGACGCGCGGGGCGGCATCCTCGGCGCGGGGCTTTTCCTTGGGCATGCGGCCCTTGGTCATGCCGAATTCGGTGAACAGCCAGGTCATGGCGCGATCCGCCGCCTGCCACTGGTCCTCGTCGATGGTGCGCGGCAGGAACCGCTGAATGTTGGTGCCCATGGGCGTCACGCCCCCGCCGATCATCTCGGCAATCGAGCCGGTGACAACCACCGCAGGCAATGCCGGGTCCAGCGTGCCCCAGGCGCGTTTCATCGCGCCTTCGGTGCCTTCGCGCCCCAGTTCCTCTTCGCCCAGACCTGTCACAACGATGGGCAGTTCATGCGGCGGCAGCGCGTCGGTGTAGTGCAGCACCGATGTCACCGGCAGGTTCTCACAGCCCACCGGGCCGTCGATCACCACTTGCAGGCCCTTTACGGCGCAAAAGGCATAAACAGCGCCCCAATATCCGCCGGCGCGGTCGTGGTCCTGGATCAGCATGGGCCTGCCTCCCCGGTTCTGATGCCGAAAGGCGCAAACTCGAAACCAGCGGTCATATCATCTGCTCCGCCTTGGCGGCGCGCGCTTTCTTCTCGATCTTCTTGAGGTTCAGCGCCCGGTATTCCGGCCGCAGGTTCGGCGCGCCTTCCCAGACACCGGCGGTGTCGCCTGCACCGACCCCTTCGAAAAAGTCGCGCATCTTGTCCATGCGGCCCTTGTTGGCCATGGCGGCATTCACGACTTCGGCCAGCGACCCGGCCCCGGCAGGCCCCATCAGGGGGCGCGCGGAGATCAGGTTGGTGAAATATAGCGCCGGAATGCCCTGCGCCTTGGCCTTTTGCACGACCGGAGTCGTCCCGATGGCGAGGTCGGGTTTGACCCCTTCCATCGCGGCGCAGTCATCCTCCAGAGAGGCGCGGAATTTCACCGTCACGCCGCGCGCGCGCAGCCATTCCGCATCCTCGGCGGACCAGGGCGACTTGGCGCAGGCGGTCCCGACGTAGGGAATATGCGCGCCGCTTTCGATCAGCAGGCGGGCGACCAGAAGTTCGCTGCCTTCGTAACCCGACAGGGTGATGGTGCCCTTGATCGGGACGGCGGCCAGCGCGCCCTTGATCGCGGGCAGAAAGGCATTCTGCGCGGCGGCAATCTTCTCCGGCGACAAGGCGAATGCATCACCAATCGCCGCAAGCCAAGCCGCGGTGCCGTCATGACCCACGGGGGCACTGCCCACGACCTTGCGCCCTGCGGCCTCGAACTCCCGCACGGCGGCAGTGTAGAACGGGTGGATCGCGGCCACAGCGCCACAATCCAGCGCGGCATACAATTCTCGCCACTCGCGCGTTGGCACCACCGGCCCCGCCGCCAGTCCCATCGGGGCCAGCATCGCGCCGATCATCATCGGGTCCGCCGGGAACATTTCGCCCAGCAGGGTCACGGTCGGCAAGTCGGATGTCCCACCCACCGGGGCGGGCACCGGGCCTGCCTTGATCTCCTTGCGAGCGTAATTCAGCATCGCGCCGGCCAGCACGTCTTTGGCTTCGGCGTGGGTCGGGATGCCAAAGCCGGGCACGTCAATGCCGACGATCCGCACGCCGTTGATCTCATCCGGCAACAGCCGCAGAGGCACGCCAGAAGCGGTCGGCACACAAAGGTTGGTCACAACCACCGCGTCATAGAGATCAGGGTCGGCCAGTTCATGCACCGCGTCACGGATGTCTTCGAACAGCTTGCCCGTTACCAGCGATTCCGAATTGAATGGCACATAGCCCACAGACCGCCGCGCACCATAGAAATGGCTGACAAAGGTTAGACCATAGACGCAGCAAGCCGAGCCGCTGAGCACCGTGGCCACCCGCTTCATCCGTAGGCCCACACGCAGCGACCCGAATGCGGGGCACATGCTTTGGGGTTTGTCATGTGGACCTTTGGGGTAATCGCGGGCGTATTGGTCGAGGATCTCGCTGGAACCTGCGGCTCTGGCTGCCTTTTCCAACTCGCTGCCGGAATGACAGCCAAGTCCTTGATCTGCCGTGATTTCGGGCGCGGCTTCGTCAGAGGGATCGGAACTTTTCAGCACCTTGACCTCTGCGGCGGCATCATATGTCACTTCGTCGTTCATTGCATGTCCGAACGCGAAGCGTGTTGCCGGGCAGATTTCCGGATGTCCTGCAAGAGCCGGCGGATCTGTTCGGGGTTGGCACGGGCCAGAATGACATGAGCCGACGCCATATGTGGATCCCGTTCTTCTTGGGTTTCAGACGGTGTCATAGACCACCTCCAGCGTTTCCTGCGGAGCGGCGTATTTGCCGCGCATGTCCGCATCGGTGGCCGGGACCAGAACGTAGTCGCCGCCGGTGTCCTTGCTGTCGAACAATGCCAGAAGGCCGTCCTGCTCCAGTGGCGTCGGGCGCACGGGCGGTGCAATGGACACCGCCTCTGCCAGTTCGGCAAACAGGCTGCCCCATTGGCTTTGTTCGGTGCCAACGATCTGGTAATTGGCGGATTTCTTGCGCAGATCATCGTCCTGCGGGATCGCTGCCAGCACTGGAATGCCTACTTCGCGGGCAAAGGCCTGCGCTTCGCCGGAATGGTCATCCTTGTTGACGACCAAACCCGCGACACCCACATTGCCGCCCAGCTTGCGGAAATACTCCACCGCCGAACATACGTTGTTGGCCACATAGAGCGACTGCAGGTCATTCGAGGCGACCAGGATTACCTTTTGCGCCATGTCCCGGGCAATCGGCAGGCCAAAGCCGCCGCAGACCACGTCGCCGAGGAAATCCAGCAGAACATAGTCGAAATCCCAGTCGTGAAAGCCCAGCTTCTCCAGCAACTCAAAGCCGTGGATGATGCCGCGCCCGCCGCAACCGCGACCGACCTCGGGTCCGCCCAGCTCCATGGCGAAAACGCCGCCGCGCTTGAAGCACACATCGCCGATGGCAACCGCTTCGCCAGCGAGGTTCTTCTTGGTCGAGGTTTCGATGATCGTCGGGCAGGCCTTGCCGCCGAACAACAGGCTGGTGGTGTCCGATTTCGGGTCGCATCCGATCAGCAGGACGCGCTTGCCCTGCTCCGCCATCATGTGGCTGAGGTTGGCAAGGGTAAACGATTTGCCGATGCCGCCCTTGCCGTAAATCGCGATGATCTGGGTCTTGCTCTTGGGCTCTTCGGTGATCCGGTCCGCCAGATCCTCGTGCGCTTCGTCACGCAGTCGCTGGTCGAAGTCCTTCAGATTGGGTACGTCGTCCTTCACGCTGCGTCCTTCCAGTTGAGTATCATTTTCAGGCAGGTCGGATCCTCAAAGGCGGTGCGGTATGCCGCTGTCGCCTGTTGGGCCCCGGCCTGGTGTGTGATCAATCCGCCAAGCGACAGCGCGCCGGTGTCCACCAAGGCGCGCACGGCGGTGAGATCTTCGCGCTGCCATTCAGCGGCGACGCGCAGGCGCGCCTCCTTCATGAAGGCGGGGGGAAATGCAAAGCTGAGACCTTGCGGATAGAACCCGGCCAGCACCACTTCGCCGCCTTTGACCAGACGTCCGATGAGGTCGTTGAGGATCGAAGCGTTGCCTGAGGCGTCGTAGATGGCGCAGTAATCGCGGCGTGGATCGTCGGCGGGGTCAATCACCTCATAGCCAATCGCACCGCTGCGGCGGCTCATGTTGGTTTCCCAGACGGTGGGAGCCGGAGCCCCAGACGCGACGGTCAGGCGGGCCAGCAACCGGCCAAGTGTACCGTGTCCAACGATCAGGTCAGGGACGCGCTTCTCCAAACCAGCCATGGCGTGCCGCGCGGTGGCGGCCAGCGCCAGCAGCGCGCCTTCGGGCCCCATGGCGCTGTCGATCTTTGTCACCCGCGCCGCATCCGACACCAAGTGCCCCGACGCGCCACCGAACAGGCCATAGGCTCCTTCGAAACAATCGGCTCCCGGAACAAACACGCGGTCGCCGGGGCGGTAGCCTGTGCCCGGTGCGGCCTCGATGACCTCGCCGGTGGATTCGTATCCCGGAACCAACGGATAGCCCATGCCCGGAAATGGGGGCATCGCCCCGGACCAGAAAAGTTTTTCGGTGCCGGTCGAAATCCCTGAATGGGACACCTCGATCAGCAGCTCACCTTTGGCCGGCGTCTTGAGCGCCAGTTCATCCAGGTGAAGATCCTCGGGACCCTTCAACAGGACAGCGTGGGTAAACATGAACGCCTCCTCTCCGTCGTTCGTCTGGCGTGTGCCGCCAGTGGTGAACGCTACGTTAACGTAAGGCTACATCTACACACAAATCTGTCAAGTTAAGTTTACACTGTGGTGAACTTTGTCAGGCGCGATTGGCGGTTACAACACGCGTGATGTAAGGACGCTCTGACGGAATAGGGCGAAGATTGGCGAATCCCGCCTGCTGACACAGTTCAACGATTCGCTCGGCAGAACGCGTGCGTCCGGTGCCCATCGCCATAGTGTAAAAAGCGAAGTAGACATCCGTCGCCCGATCCGGCCGCGAGCCACCAGACATCGGTTCTGAAATAATAAGTCGACCGCCGGCCGGCAGCGCCGCGTGGACCTTGGCCAGAAGATCACGCACCGTGTCGTCGTCGTGGTCGTAAAGCACCCGCACGAGGGAAACGGCATCGGCGCCAGTCGGCAGCGCAGTCGCGCGAAAACTGCCGGGACTGAACCGTGCCCGCCCAGCCGGCCCCAACAGGCCTTCCCGGGTCAGCGCAGTTTCTGCCGCGCGTTGCACACCGGGCAGGTCAAAAACGACGCCGGTCATGCTTCGGTATCGGTGTAGCGCCGCGCTCAGAAACACGCCCGATCCGCCGCCAACATCCATCAGCTGCCGCACGCCTCTCAGGCGCACTGCCCGCAACGTGTCCTCGGCCACCAGAACCTGCGACCGCGCCATAAGGTCGGAATAGCGGGCCGACGCCTCCGGGCTGATGTCGGCCCCTTGACCAAAGACATAGGGCCAGAAGCGGGCCATGTTGGTTTCACCTTCCCCGCGCAGCAAAGCGACGGGGTCAGACATGTCGTCATAAAAAACGCGGTGATGGCGAACCATATCCTCCAACCCCGGCACACCCAAGATTGCCGCGCCCTTGCGGGCCAACACGAAACGGCCATCACGCCGCAGCCGCAGCAGGTCCAGCGCCGCGCCCGCCTGCAACAGCGCCTGCATTCGTGCCACGTCGATCCCGTGATCCACCGCAAGCTCGGCCGCGTCCCGCGCGCCGTCAAGCAAGCGCCGCAGAACGTCCATTTCGATCAATGCCAAGAGCACCTGAGCCGCCACAAACCCTTGAAGAATATCAAAGATATTCGCCCCGTCGCGCCGCGCCATGCCGCGCCCGAACGGAACACGCCCGGCCCATTTCTGGAAGCCGGGCCGCGCAATCAGACGGGGAAGCCAAGCGCCAGACGCCCTTGGCCCGCTTGTCGAGACCACCTTCTCAGACCCGATATTTTGCGGGCACCGACGGCATTATCTTTTCCGCTTGGTGACTGACCATGCGGGCCAGAGCCGCCTCTCCGGGACACGACGGAATCGACGCGATTGCTCCTGCAAGGATTTGCGACAACCGGTCCAGCGCGCCCTTCACCCCCAGTTGTGCCACCGCGTTGGGTCGGCCGTGCAGATCGTCCTGACCGGTCGGCTTGCCCAAGGTCTGTTCGTCCAGCAGCGCGTCGCGAAGGTCGTCGGCGACCTGAAAGGCCTCGCCGATCAGCGCGCCAAGGTCGTGCCATTCCTCGGGCGCGTGCCCAGCGGCGATCGCGCCCATTTCGGTTGCGGCGATGAACAGCGCGGCGGTTTTCGACCGATGGTATGCGCTAAGGTCGATTTTGGCCTCGCTTTCCCAGCCCTGCCCGGCGCAGATCCCGCCCGGCATTCCTGACCGATGTGTCAGCGACAGCAACAGCTGCGCAGCGCGGTCGGGGTGGTCGGGGATTGCGCGGGCCAGAACCTCGAACGCCAAGATGATCAGACTATCGCCGGCCAGCACCGCCAACGGTTCGGAATAGGCGCGATGCAAAGAAGGCTTTCCGCGCCGCAAGTCCGCATTATCGAAACACGGCAAGTCGTCGTGAACGAGGCTGGCGCAATGGATCAACTCCAACGCCGCCGCCGCAGAACTGGCCAGGGCCGGTCGGTCATCACCACAGGACATCGCCACCGAAAGCAGAATCGTCGGGCGAATGCGCGCGCCGCCCGGCGACGTGGCATAGTGCAGCGCACTGGCCAGTTTCCGCGGCGCCAAGGGGTCTTGCGACAAACTCAGCGCCTGTCCCATCGCCGTTTCGATCCGTTTGGACAAAGGCATCGCAGTCTCCCCGATTGCAGCTATGTAATTATAAATTTACCCTTCATTGTGTAAATATTAATGGACACTTCGTCAGGCCGAGTCAATAATTTCGAAATGACATCTGCCCCACGAGGTCCGGGATCCGGACAAACTGCCCTTGTAATCGGTGCTGGCATAGGCGGGCTGGCCGCAGCCGTTCGGCTGGCTCAGGCGGGGTTTGCAGTGACGGTCCTGGAACGCCAAGCCACCCCCGGCGGCAAGATGCGTTGCCTGCCGTCCGATGCAGGGCCGGTCGACGCCGGCCCTACCGTGTTGACGATGCGCCCAATCAT
This sequence comes from Sagittula marina, assembly GCF_014196795.1. GTDB lineage: Bacteria > Pseudomonadota > Alphaproteobacteria > Rhodobacterales > Rhodobacteraceae > Sagittula > Sagittula marina. The sequence goes on along the minus strand of NZ_JACIEJ010000015.1, from coordinate 34,862 downwards.
TGATGAGCTGTTCGCCGACGTCGGCGAAGCGCTCGACGACCACCTGACCCTGCATAGGCAACACCTGATCGCGCGGCATTTCTGGCCGGATGGCAGCTGCCTGGATCTGTACGATCGTCTTGCGCTCAATCTTGCCTCCATACGTCGCTTTGCGGGGAACCGGGCGGCGCAACAGTTTTTGGCTTTCTCCGACAGAGCCCGCGTGCTGTTTTCCAGCTTCAACGGGCCGATGATGCAGACCGCCGCGCCGTCGCGACTGGCCTTGGCGCTGAACTGCCTGCGCAGCCCCAATTTGATTGCCCGCATGGCGCCGTTCTCATCCTTGGCGACGTTGCTTGAGAACAGCTTTGACGATCCGAGGCTGGCACAATTGTTCGGGCGCTATGCGACCTATGTCGGCGGCGCGCCCGATCAGGTGCCTGCCCTGCTGGCGCTGATCTGGCAGGCCGAACTGTCGGGAGTGTGGAAGATCCACGGCGGTATGCATCATCTGGCGCGGACGCTGGAAACGCTGTGTATCGCGCGTGGCGGCCAGTTCGTGTACAATTCGCATGTCTCGGAAATCACCCAGACAGCGGGGCGCGCCACCGGGGTTCTGCTGGCAGACGGCAGCCGTATCAAGGCGGGTGTTGTGGTGTTCAACGGCGACCCGCGCGCGCTCGCCACCGGCGCGCTGGGAGGTCAAGTCACCTCCATCGCCTCCCAAACACGCAGTGTTGCACGTAGCCTGTCGGCGCAGGTCTGGGCCTTTGCCGCCCGCGCTGAAGGCCCAGACCTCGCGCATCACAATGTGTTCTTCCGCAACAGCGGCCAATCTGAATTCGACGACCTCGCCCGGGGCGCACTGGTTTCAGACCCGACGCTGTACATCTGTGCGATGGACCGCGGCGACACCACCCCGCCACCAAATGTAGAGCGATTCGAAATCATCGCCAACGCTCCGCCCCTGCCCGCGCCCGATCAGGAGTTCGCTCAATGCCACACTCGCACTTTTCAGACGCTGCGGCGTCATGGTCTTTCCTTCGATCCGGAACCGGGACCAGAGGCGCTGACGACCCCGACGGGCTTCGACCAACTGTTTCCGGACTCTCAAGGATCACTCTACGGGCAGAGCCCGCACGGCCTGATGGCGGCCTTTCAGCGCCCTACGGCCCGAACCGCGGTGCAGGGACTGTACCTGGCGGGCGGCGGGGCGCATCCGGGGGCGGGTGTGCCGATGGCGATCCTCTCCGCGAGGCACGCGGTCGAGGCGATCTTGGCGGACCCAACTTTGACCTCCATGTCCCGCCGAATGGCTACGCCTGGTGGTATGTCGACGGACTCAGCGCCTGCGGAACCCGCGCCGTCAGCGTCATCGCGTTCATAGGGTCGGTGTTCTCGCCTTGGTATGGCTGGTCCGGGCGACGGCAACCGGACAATCACGTCTGCATCAACGTCGCCACTTATGGCCCCGGCGGGCGGTTCTCCATGACAGATCGTGGCAGTGCAGCGCTGCGCCAGACCCGGCACAGCCTGACCGTCGGGCCGTCGTCACTGCATTGGCAGGGCGACCGGTTGGTGATCGACATCAACGAAATCAGCGCCCCCCCTGTGGTGTCGCGGGTGCGCGGGCAGATCACCGTAATGCCCGCGGCGCTGACCGGTGTTGAACTGCCTCTGACGCCAGACGGCACGCATGTCTGGCGGCCCTTCGCGCCGACCTGCGAAATCGACGTGGACTTGGATGCGCCCGGCTGGCGTTGGCAGGGGCACGGATACTTCGACGCAAATTTCGGCACGCGCGCGCTGGAGCAAGATTTCGACTACTGGACATGGGGGCGGTTCCCCACGTCACAGGGCAGTACCTGTTTCTACGATGCAACCCGTCGCGACGGATCCGTGCTGGCGGCGGCGTTTCGATTCAGCCGTGACGGCAGCGCGACAGCCATCACGGCCCCGCCCAAGGCGCCCCTACCCCGGTCCTTGTGGCAAGTCCGCCGGGAGACCCGCGCCGATGCGGGCTTCAGGCCACGTCAGGTGCAAAACATGCTGGACGCGCCGTTCTACAGCCGCAGTGCTGTGCAAACCTGTCTGGACGGCATAGCCACCACTGGCGTGCACGAGGCGCTCGACCTGCGCCGGTTCCGCATACCACTGCTGAAGCCAATGCTGGCGATGCGCGTTCCGCGCCGGGCGCATTGGTCCTTCGATTGAGAGGTCAGGCAGTGCTTTCTGCGGGTTGGTCCGGGTTCAGCCGCCATACAGAAAAGTTCAACGCCCAAGCAACTGTGACCCATGTCAGGTAAGGCGCAAACAGCATCCCAGCGATCTGGTCCACCTCCCACAGCGCCACAAGGCACGCCGCGACAGCTATCCAAAGTCCGCTAAGGACAATCAGCCCTGCTTTCATTCGGTGAAGGCCGAAAAAGACCGGCGTCCAAAGCCCGTTCAGCGCGATCTGCAAAGACCATAACGCCAACGCGACTACGTTATCCGGCGCCATCGCCGCCCGCGCCCCTGCAAAGGACATGCACAGGTAAAGCGTCGTCCAAGCCACCGGAAACAGCCAGTTGGGAGGGGTCCATGACGGCTTTGCCAGACGGTCATACCAAGAGCCGGGCGGGAACAACCCGCCGGTTGCGCCGACCGCCAGACAAGACGCCAAAAAGATGCCAAAGAGAATCCAGAACATGTTTTTTATCTTAAGCCGTGTGCGGAAGACATCAATGCCGCGCGGCGCTCTTCTTCGCGGGTGTGCAGAATTTCCAGCGTCGCGTTCAGCCCGTCGCTCCAATGCGGAACCTGCCGGTGATCCGCCGTGGCCGTGATCAGAAAGGCGGTTTCCGGCACCGGTCGCGCGTGAATGACTGACGACCTTGGCAAGGCGAGCGTCGCTCCGGTCCGCAGGATCGACAACGCCAGCCAGCCCAGCTTTTGCGCCTTGTTGGTGCGGGCGCGCCGCGTGATGGAGTCATAGCCTTGGCGCGCCACCTGTTGACCGATCCCGGCATAGATGAACCGCGCGGCGTAAATCCCTGGACGAGCGCCCAGCGGCAAGGCTGCGATCCCCGCCTCGGACCGATGGTACAGGCCCTGCACTTCGCGCAGCAAACGCCGCACGACACGGCCCAGGTCCGGCGTCATGGCGGGCGCTTTCAGAAACGCGTCCGGATCAATCCCGGCCTCTGCCAACCAATCCAGCGGTAGATAAAGCCGCCCTTCACGGGCATCCTCGCCCACGTCGCGCGCGATGTTGGTCAATTGCATGGCCACGCCCAGATCGCAGGCACGCGCCAATGCATCCCGGTCGCGCACCCGCATCAACACACACATCATTGCGCCCACAGCAGAAGCCACGCGCGCCGAATAGGCGCGCAAACCCGAAAGATCGTCGTACCGCCGTTCCATCGCGTCCCAGGCCAAACCCTCCAGCAGAGCCTCGGGCAATGCACGGGGCATCTCGAATTCCTCAATGATCGCGGCAAAGGCCCGATCGGCCGGGGCATCCTTCGGGCGTCCGGCATAGGCCTTGTCCAGCCTGTCATGCAGCCGCAGCACCGCATCGCCCTTGGCCGATTGCAAATCGACCGCGTCGTCCGCCAAACGGCAAAAGGCATAAAGCGCCAACGCCGGGTTGCGCACGCGCGCGGGCAACAGCCGGGAGGCCGCGTGAAACGACCGCGACCCATGGCGGATCGACTCGACGCAGTGCTCCAGATCCTTTGGTGCAATCATTCTTGTCCTGCCATTTTTGCGTGAGGGACCAGTTGGTCCAGAACTTCGGCGCTGCCGATCACTCCGGGCAGGCCAGCGCCGGGGTGCGTGCCCGCACCGACGAGAAACAGCCCCTCGGCCTCTTCGCTCACATTGTGCGGGCGGAAATAGGCGCTTTGCAGGATGCGCGGCTCGATCGAGAACCCTGCCCCGTGGGGGCTCAGATACCGGTCCCGGAAGGTCTCGGGCGTGAACACCAGCTGCTCTGTCAGATGCGCGCCCAAGCCAGGCAGCACGTCGCGTTCCAGAACGGCCTGCACTTTTTGACGATAGACTTCGCCCATACGCGCCCAGTCGACTGGGTTATCGTGGCCCAGATGCGGCACCGGGCTGAGGGCGTAAAACGTATCGTCACCCTCTGGCGCGGCACTGGGGTCGGTCACTGTGGGACGATGGATGTACAGGCTCATGTCCTCGGACAGCTTTCCCTTTTGGAATATGTCCTGCAACAATCCTTGGTAGCGCGGCCCGTTCAGGATCGTGTGATGGCCCACGTCCTGCCACTTGTCCCGCGTGCCCTTGGTCCCGAAGTACCAGACAAACAACCCCATAGACCAACGCGTGCGTTTCAGGCGCGGCGCGGTCCAGCGACGCCTTTTGTGGTTGCGCAACAGCCGGTCATAGGTGTGGCCCGCATCGGCATTCGAAACGGTGATATCGGCGTCGATCATTTCGCCGCTCGTCAGGGTCACGCCACGCGCCCGGCCATCAGTGATGCGGATCTCGTCAACCTCGGATTTCTGCCGGATCAGCCCGCCTTGGTCGGTGATTACGTCGGCCATCGCCTTGGCGATCGCCTCGACCCCGCCCATGGCATAGTGCACGCCAAAGGCCTTCTCCAAGTGGCTGACCAGCGCATAGATCGAGGTGACGCTAAACGGATTGCCGCCGATGAACAAAGGATGGAAAGACAGTGCCATGCGCAGCCGAGCATCCTTAACGCAGCCCGCGGCGTGGGTGGCAATGGATCGGTCAGCCCGCAACAGCACAAATTTCGGGAGCGCCTTCAGCAGATCGCCGACGCGATGCATCGGGCGACGCCCCAAATCCTCGAAACCGACGTGATACCGCCGTTCGCTGTCCCTTAGAAATACAATGTAGCCTTTTACGTCATCGGGCGACAGACGCTCGACCTCGGCCAGCATGGCGGCCTCGTCTTGGCGCACGGTAAAGTTGCTTCCGTCGGGCCAACGGATTTCGTAGTATGGGTCCAGGGCGCGCAGATCGACGGCCTCTTCGAACCGTTTTCCGCAGGCCGCCCAAAGATCCTCAAACAGTTGAGGGACGGTTACGATGGTGGGCCCTAGATCAAAACGGTGTCCACCCTGAGTGATCGCAGACCCGCGCCCGCCTGGACTGTCCAGGCGGTCCAGAACCGTGACGCGGTAGCCTTTGGCACCCAGTCGCATAGCCGATGCAAGGCCACCCAGCCCCGCGCCGATCACCACGGCATGAGGGCGCGGCCCCAAGAGGGCTTCTGCCTTTTGTACGGGATCTACGCCTGTCAACATTCCCCAATCCTACATGTGTAATGTTTAATTGACAATCTGAAATTCTTCTCTTTTCCAATGACCTCGAACATGTAAAGCTGATTAGACATAACGCGCTTTTGGGGAGAAGTTCGATACAAGTCGTCAGCCTCAGCTTTTTTCACTTTCCCAAGGGGACTTCGCGGCTCTGGGCCTTTGCCATGATGGGCGTGGCCCGGCGGGGCCTGCGTCGTACCGTTGGCATTGGCTTCTGGAAGCTTTGTGGCTCTGGTACTGGTGAGGGGTTCACACCCGTCCCGAACACCGGCGTCTACGCGATCCTCGCCACTTGGCCCGATCTGGATACGGCGCGGCACCAGACTGACGCGACGCCAGTGTTTCGCGCCTACCACGCGCGCGCTGACGAAAGCTGGACAGTCTTCCTGACGCCGATCTCTGTGCGCGGCGCGTGGTCGGGGCACAATCCGTTCAGCGCCACTCCGATCGTTTCTTCCCCGGAATCTGGCGCAAAATCCGGGCCCATCGCCGCGCTGACCCGTGCCACCGTGCGCCCTGCGCGTGCCATCCGGTTCTGGCAGCGCGTTCCTGACATCAGCGCAATGATCAGCCAAAATCCCGACGCTCTTTTCAAGATCGGGATCGGCGAAGTCCCCTTGCTGCACCAAATCACCTTTTCGATCTGGCCCGACACCTCATCCATGGCGCGTTTCGCACGTGAAAGCGGTCCGCATGCGTCGGCCATCCGCGCCGTGCGGGACGGCGACTGGTTCCGTGAAGAGCTATATGCCCGCTTCCGCATACTCGGGGATAGGGGCACATGGATGGGCAGATCCCCTCTCAATGCTTTCGGAACAACCTCATGACCAACCCCTTCCCGTTTTCCGCAATCGTTGGCCAAGACCAGATGAAAACCGCCATGATCCTGACGGCCATCGACCCCGGCCTGGGTGGTGTTCTTGTGTTCGGGGATCGCGGAACAGGGAAATCCACCGCCGTGCGCGCGCTGGCCGCGCTGCTGCCGCCAATCACTGTGGTACAGGGCTGCCCGGTCAATTCCGAAGCTCCCCAGGATTGCCCGGTTTGGGCCAATGTCACTGATCATACCACGACGGAGCGCCCAACCCCGGTTGTCGATCTGCCGCTGGGAGTGACGGAAGACCGCGTGACCGGCGCGCTGGATATCGAACGCGCACTGGCCCACGGCGAGAAGTCCTTTGAGCCCGGTCTGCTTGCCCGCGCCAATCGCGGATACCTTTATATAGATGAGGTCAACCTGCTCGAGGATCACATCGTCGACTTGCTGCTTGATGTTGCGCAGTCCGGCATCAACACCGTAGAACGCGAGGGCCTGTCGATCCGCCACGCCGCGCGGTTCGTGCTGGTCGGGTCCGGCAATCCCGAAGAGGGAGAGCTGCGTCCGCAGCTGCTCGACCGCTTCGGACTGTCTGTCGAGGTGGCATCCCCCAACACCGTCGAGGAACGGGTCGAAGTGATCCGCCGGCGCGACGCCTATGACCGCGATCACGCGGCTTTCATGGCGAAATGGCAAGCCGAGGATGCCACTTTGCGCGATGCGATCCTTGCCGCCCGCGCGGCCTTGCCGCAGGTCGAAACTTCCGACGAGATTTTGCACGATTGCGCCCACCTCAGTCTCGCGCTTGGGGCAGACGGCCTGCGCGGCGAATTGACTCTGCTGCGCGCGGCGCGCGCGCTGGCCGCCCTGCGCGGCGCCGGCCGGATTGATCGCGCGCACCTTCGAGACATCGCCCCGCTTGCGCTCAGCCACCGGTTGCGACGTGATCCACTGGACGATGCCGGCTCCTCTGCCCGGGTCGCCCGCACCGTGGCCGACACCCTGCCATGATCAACACTGCGCCAACCGCCCACTCCTCGGACTGGGACCGGGCGCTGCGAGCGCTGTCGGCGCTGATGGTAGACCCTGCCGGACTCGGTGGCATGGTTGTGCGCGCCCGTCCCGGCCCCGTGCGCCAAAGGCTGGAAGGCGCCCTGCCCGGCCTGCCCTTACCCCTGCGCCGCATTCATCCCGGGCTGGATGACGCACAGCTGTTTGGCGGATTGAACGTGGCGGCCTCGCTGGCGGCGGGGCATATGATCCGAGATCCTGGCCTGGCCGAGACACCTTGCGCGCTGGTCCTGCCCATGGCAGAGCGCACACCCGCCGCACTTGCCGCGCGGCTGTCGCAACTACTGGACTCAGGTCGCGGCCATTGCATCGTCTTGCTGGACGAAGGCGCCGAGCCGGAGGAAACCGCGCCAGCCAGCCTGTCCGACAGGCTGGCATTTTTCGCTGACCTGTCCGCGGTGCGCCCCGCTGACGCCGCGATTCGCCTGCCAGCGCCCGCCGATCTGGACAGTGCGCGCCGTCACTTGGATCGGGTGCAAACCCCTAGCGATGACCTGACGCAACTGGTGCTGCTGGCCGCACGTTTTGGAATAGACGGCGCACGTGCACCAATGTTTGCGCTGCGCTGCGCTCGGGCATTGGCCGCTTTGGACGGCAAGGACAACACAACGCAGGACCACCTGCGCGAGGCTGCGCAGCTGATTTATGCCCCGCTTGCGACCCAGATCCCCGAAGACGATGAGAGGCCAGACCCAGACCCCGATCACGACGCCCCGCCTGACCCCGCAGATACGGACGCGGACAGTGTCGCGTCTGACACGGGGCAGATCCCCGACGATTTGCTCGTCCAGGCCGTCGCCGCCTGCCTCCCTGCGGACCTGCTGATGCGCCTCGAACGCAGCAGCCAGCCACGCGGCAGCCACGCTGCCGGCAGCGGGGCGGGGTTCAAACGCCAAGCCAACCGGCGCGGACGGCCGCTTCCATCGCGCCCCGGCCGCATCGACGGGCGCGCCCGCATCGACGTCATTGCTACGCTACGCGCGGCCGCCCCTTGGCAAACTCTCCGCCGAAAAGCACGAGAAAGCCACCCACAGCTGATCATCCTGCCCGCCGACATCCGCTTGCGACGGTTCGAGGATCGCTCTGACCGGCTGCTGATTTTTGCGGTCGATGCGTCGGGGTCCGCCGCATTGTCCCGCATGGCCGAGGCAAAGGGCGCAATCGAGATGCTGCTTGCGCAAGCCTATGCCAAGCGGGATCAGGTGGCGCTTGTCGCCTTTCGCGGCTCGGGTGCCGAGGTCCTTTTGCCACCGACACGCTCTCTTGTGCAGGCCAAACGTCGGCTGACGGCCCTTCCCGGAGGCGGCGGCACGCCGCTGGCATCAGGGCTGCGGGCGGCATTCGACATGGCGCTGCACGGCCAGCGTGTTGGCCTCAGCCCCAGCATTGCTTTTCTCACCGACGGGCGCGGCAATATCGGCCTGGACGGAGCGCCCGGACGCACGCAGGCCCGCGAGGATGCACAGACAATAGCGCGCCTGCTGTCCGGCCTGCGGCTACCTTCGGTTGTCATTGACATCGCACCCCGCCCAGGTCCCGAAAGCGCGGCCTTGGCCGGTTGGTTGAACGCGCAATACCTGCCTCTGCCCCGCGCCGATGCGTCTCGCATCTCGGCGGCGGCGGATGCGGCGCTGACCCGGTAATCCTATGGACTGGAACCGCGCCCTGCCAACTTGGCCGATGTCGGAACTCTCTCGCCGGGTCCGCTGCCGTCCACATCAGTGGCATGTGCAAGAAGCCGGATCCGAGCGTGACCGTCCGACGCTCTTGCTGCTGCACGGGGCGGGCGCCTCGACCCACACATGGCGGGACATGATCCCGCCATTGGAACAAAAGTATCACGTCGTGGCATTGGACTTGCCCGGACAAGGGTTTACCAAACTCGGCCCGCGCAACCGCTGCGGGCTGGTGCCTATGGCACAGGACATTGCGCTCCTGTGTCAGGATCAGGGCTGGGCTCCCTCGGTGATCATCGGACATTCCGCCGGGGCAGCGATTGCGCTGCACCTGTCGCGAATCCTGCCAAACAGCCCGCGCATAGTCGGGATCAACGCGGCCCTCGGTCGATTTGATGGCGTGGCAAGCTGGCTGTTTCCGTTGCTCGCAAAAGTCCTTTCCCTGACACCGCTGACCGCGCTGGCCTTTACCGCTGGGGGCAATCCGACCGCGCGCGCGCGCCGCCTGATCGAAGGCACTGGGTCGCAACTGCCACCCGACGGCTTGGCTTTGTATGGTCGCTTGGTATCTGACCGCGACCATGTCGATGGGGTTTTGCAGATGATGTCGCAATGGGATGTGGGGCCATTGCTGGACGCGCTGCCGCAGATCAATGCGCCTTGCCTGTTACTGACCGGCGACAAGGACAGCGCCGTCGCCCCGCAGGTGTCGGCAAAGGCTGTTCGCGCCCTGCCCCACGCCACCTTGCAATCGTTGGGCGCATTGGGTCACCTCGCACATGAAGAAGATCCCGCCCTGGTCACCCGCCGCATCTTCGACTGGATCGCGCAAACTGATAGCGGGTCGTAGGGACCGATCAGGCGAAAATCCGGGCCGCGTGCTCTGCAAGGTAGATCCTCAGCCAGGGCGTGTACTGCGCGGGCCGCGCGCGCACCCGCCGGACCAACAGGTCCATGTCTACCCAATCGGTCTGCATGACCTCTTGGGGGTTCGGGTCCACGGCGATGTGCGACGGGACGCGGGCCACGTATAAATCGACGCGCTCGTGTTCGATCAGGCCATTGCCCACGTCGGCGCGATAGGTCAGCTGATCCTTGTGATCCAGCCTCAGCCCGGTGATCCCCAGCTCCTCTCGAAGTCGGCGCATGGCGCACTCCTTGGGATCCTCGGACCAATGCGGATGGGTGCAGCAGGTGTTGGCCCATAACCCCGGCGTATGATATTTACCCATGGCCCGGCGCTGAATCAGCACGTCGTTGCCGCACATCACAAACACGGACACCGCCTTGTGCAGCAAGCCGCGTTGGTGCGCCTCCAGCTTGTCGATGGCGACCAGATTGCCATCGACCCAAGTGGGAATCAGCGAAGTCATATGTGTTCCACGGGCACCAGTCGCGTCAGGTGGGCCAGATTCTTCAATCCGATCTTAAGATGCGCCATCGGCCGGGCGTGGACCAGTTTCTTGTTCATATAGGCCTCGAAGGTCAGTCTCTGCACATCCACATCATGGCACAAAGACACAAAGCGTTCCCGCCGTTCGTCACTGCGGTAATATGCTCTTTGCATCGAGGCAAGAACCCGAAACACCGTCTTGTGTTCGCGCATGAACAGCTGCCGGGCGAGCCGCAGGTCGCGCACCCGCCCCGAAGCAAGGCAGGCGGCACAGGCGGCAGCGGCGACCTGCCCACCGACCATGGCATAATAGATGCCTTCGCCAGAGCTGGGCGCGACGACGCCCGCCGCATCGCCTGCCAGCACGACATCGCGGCCATTGTCCCAACGGTCCAGCGGTTTCAGCGGGATCGGCGCGCCTTCTCGGCGCAGGGTTACGCAGTCGGTCAACCCGGCCGAGGCGCGCAGATCGGCGGTGGCCTTCTTGACGTTCACTTCGCGCACCAGTGAGCCCATGCCGACACTCGCGTTTCCGCCATGCGGAAACACCCAGCCGTAAAAATCCGGGGATATACGGCTGTCATAGATCACGTCGGCGCGCGTCGGATCGTATTCCGCGGTAGGCTCGGGCGCTTCGATGATCTCGTGGTAGGCGATGACGTAGGGAATGGTATCGCCGCCGGGCACTTCATCGCGGGCAACATTGGACCGCGCGCCATCCGCGCCGATCACCAGGTGCGCCGCGACCGCCCTCTCGGTCCCGCAGCCCTTGTCGCGATAGACGACGCGGACGCCTTTTTCGTCGCGCTCGATCCGTCGATAGGTGCCGGTCAGCAGGGTTGCCCCGGCCTCTACAGCCCGCTTACGCAAGAACGAGTCGAAACGGTCGCGGTCGACCATTCCGATGAACCCACCATTGATCGGGATGTCGACCTTGCGACCGCTGGGCGAAATCATGCGCGCCGACGTCATGCGCGCGACGATCTGCACCTCCGGGATGTGGAAATCGGTGACAAGCCGGGGGGGAATCGCGCCGCCACAGGGCTTTATCCGTCCGGCCCGGTCCAGCAGCGCAACCTTGTGCCCCGACCGCGCCAGATCCTCAGCCGCCGTGGCGCCCGACGGGCCGCCGCCTACAACGATGACGTCATACATATCTTCACTCTCCCGGAACCAGAGGGGCCGCAGACGCGATGCGACGGTGGGCAATGACACGCAGCGCCAGCAGCGCCGCAAACAGGAACAGCGATGCTTCGGCCAGAAAAACGGCACCAAATGCAGTCGTGTCGGGCAGACCTGTGCGCAGCAGGTCAACCGCCGCCGCCCCAAGCAGTCCGCCGAATCCGGCAGCGATGGCCTGCGCCGCGCCCCACAGGCCCATGCGGGTCCCCTCGCGCGCGGTGCGACCCTCTCCGGCCAAAGCCATCATCGATCCGATGGCGGCCACCGCGAACATGCCGTTGAACACTCCCAGCCCGATCACGGCGGGCAACAGTGCCGCGCCAAGCGCCAAGTTCCCGATCAGCGTGATGGCACACAGGCTGACTGCGGAGCCCAGGCACCCGGCCACCACCCATGTTCGCAGACTGCCGAGGCTCAACCCGGTGGCCGCTACACCGACGGTCAGCATTCCCAGGAACACCCCGCCGTTCTGCGCGCCACTCAGTTGCGTCGACTGGCCCGGCGTCAGGCCAAAGACCAGCCCGGCATATGGCTCAAGTATCAGTTCCTGCATGAAATAGGCGGTCATCGACAGGCCGACAAAAATGGTAAAGTTGCGCGCCGCGCGCTCGGCCCAGATTTCGCGCAGGCCGTCGATGAACCGGGGCGGATCAGCCACCGGCGCAGGAGCGCTTAGACGGGATTCGATCCCCCAAACCGCCAGCGTGGTCAGCACGCAAGCCCCGACCGTGACGACCCCGACGATGCGCAGCAACAGCGCCGGGCTGTAAGGATCCAGAAACGCCCCCACCGTGCCAGCTGTCACCGCAATGCCAAAAATCATCATCAGCCATGTAATGGTCGCCGCCGCCGCGCGACGGCGCGGCTCTGTTGCAGTGGCCAGCAGCGCCAGCAAAGACGTGCCGGACGCGCCTACACCCAGACCAATCAGCGCATAACTGACAGTCGAGACCGCCAAACCCGCAGACCAATTCTCGGCAAACAGCACCACGCCGATAGCCGCGCCAAAGCCCCCGAGCGCCAAGATCCCCATACCACCAATAATCCAGCGTGTGCGCTGCCCGCCCGTGTCGGACAGAAAACCCCAATTCGGTCTGGTGATCTGGATGCCGTAGTGCAACGCCACCAGCAGGCCGGGCAATACCGCGGGCAAGGCCATCTCAACCACCATCAAGCGGTTCAGGGTTGAAGTGGTCAGGACAACGATCGCCCCCAGCGCCATCTGCACCAGCCCGAGCCGGACAATCGAAAACCATCCGAGAGTCATATTGCACCTTCCATCAAACGCAGGGCAAAGGCTGCAATCATCATGCCACTTACGTACATCAGAACGCCGGTGCCGTTATACCACGGGGCACGGGCCTTTGGGTCGGATAGAAGGACGCGCATCGCCCAGACCTGCCCACAAACCAGCGCGGTTACCGCCAGCGCAAACATCGGCGCCCCCCACAGCACCAGCAGCGCGATCACCACCAACTGCGGCAGAACCATGACCCAACAGGCCACCCGTGCAGCCCGTTCAGGGCCCAACGTGACGGGCAACGAGTTGACGCCTGTCTGGCGGTCACCCTCCAGCGCCTTGAAATCGTTCAACGTCATTATGCCATGCGCGCCAAAGGCATAAAGCCCGGCAATCAACACAATCGCCAGCGACGGCGCGCCTGCCGACAACACGGCGGCGCCGGTGAACCAGGGCAACCCCTCGTAGCACAGACCCACAAGCCCCGGCCCCCATATGCCTGACCGCTTCATCCGGACGGGTTCCGCCGAATACGCCCAGGCCGCCAGCACGCCAAACACCGTCGCACCAAATCCCCATAGACCCAAAAACGACCCCACCCACAGCGACAGCGCCGTCATGGCCAACGCAATCCACAGGCCCCAGCGGCCGGGAATGCGCCCAGAGGGGATCGGCCGGTCGGGTTCGTTGATGGCATCGACATGGCGGTCACACCAATCGTTGGCCGCCTGACTCATGCCGCAGACAATCGGACCGGCCAATAGCATCCCCAACGCGACCTGTACTGGGGCGGAAGTGAACGGCACCCCGGACGACACAGCGCCACAAAGGTACGCCCAGATCGGCGGGAACCACGTTATGGGTTTGATCAGCGTCAGAACCGCCAGAGGTTGCGGGTATCTACGCCCTATCTGTATGTCATGTGTTACACTCATATTGTAAACTAGACTATACAATCGGAGTCGAAGGAAGCTTTTTCTGGGATTATCGTCAGAAAGGGCGCAATATCGCACCCCAGCCGCACACCCTCTAATGAGAGTGAAGGTTATTCGTCGGGATTGCCGTTCAGCATCTCGAACTTGCGAAGTTTGACGTAAAGGCTCTGACGGGAGAGGCCCAGCATCTCGGCGGCAGCGACGCGGTTGTTCTTCGTCATCTCAAGCGCCGTCGAAATGCAGATGCGCTCGATCACGTCCGAGGTGGCGGACACCAGCTCTTTGAGTGACGCAGTGCCAACAAGGTCCATCACATTCTGAAGCGCGTCTTCACTGACCACCGCCTGTGGCAAATTCTCGGCGGCGCGGGCGTTCTGGCTGACATCCCGGATAATCATGCCAAAACCGCGTTCCTTGGTGCCCGTCTTCAGCATGGCAACAGAAATGTCGACGGATGCGCGGGTGCCGACCGTACTCTTGAATTGCGTGGTATAACTGCGAACGCGACCGTCACGCAGCGCGGCTTCCATCATCAATTGCATGTCCACTTCGCCGCGCACCAGGAAACCAGCAAAGCCGCTGCCAATCACGTCACGGAACTGAGCAGCATCCGCCAGCGTCAGAAAGGCATCGTTGGCTTCGCGGATCTGGCTTTTGGCGTCCAGGATCACAATGGCATCGGTCGAGGAATTGAAAAGCGAACCCAGCGCCATGGCGATCTCGGTGCCACCAGGATCGTCCTCATCGACCTTCGCCAACCGACACAGCATACATAGCTCGCCAGCCGCCCGGAAAAATTCCGGAAAAATTGCCACATGCAAACCGCTGCGTCGCGCCACAGCCTGAATGCTGCGGGTTTCATCCGACGAACTGGCGTTTTGCAGCGCCTCCATCAATTCGCCCCGGCGCAATCCCTGAAAGGCCTGGTTGAACGTGTTGCCGGGCAGGGTGTCGCCTTTGGCCCCCAACATTGTCGACGCGACACTGTTGATGTCGCGCACGCGGCCAGTTTCGGGATCGACGAGCACAAGGGCGGTTTCAGAGGCTTCCAGAACCACCCGATAAAATGTCTCAGCCCTGCGGATACGTTGCTGGTCACGTTCCCGCGCCAGCTGTTCATGCACAAGTCGCTGCTGAACCTCCGCCAAGGGCTGAAGGTCACGGCCGATCAACATCAGGGCGTCGCTGTTACGGACGCGCAGCATCGCGTAGCGTATAGGGAATTCCCAATCGGCATTGTCGCTGTGGTTCAGCTCCACCGCGACCGACGTTTCCGACGCGTTCTTACGAAACTGAGCCAGCCGTATATCGAATTTCTCTTTGCTTTCTTCATTCAGAAAACTGTGAAAGCTCCGTCCGACCCAATGATCCAAGCATCCAAGCGAAGGGCTTTCGGGGCTGACATAGATGCCCTCCACCACGCCGGCACTGCTCAGGTGAACTGCGATATCCGACGCTTGCTCGATCAGAAATTCTACCGAAGCAGTCTCAGGAAACACGCCCGAATGGCTGAACTCGAGAGCCGAAGTTTGATCTGTCAAAACACCACCTCGAGTCGCTAACGCTCCTATTCAGACATCGAATCCATAGCGAGCGTCTCGTTGACAGTCGCCAGCTTACATCGCGATATTGCCTCTCGCACAGATTTAACAGCGAAATCCGCACCTGTGCGTTCTTCGATATCATCCGCGTCAAGCACGTACTTGCCACCAATAACAATTGGCGGGCAGACGTCCAGTGTAGTTCGCAAAAATCGTATCAGTTCTTCAGCATGTTGCACCGATTTTCGGCTGGCCAAGGACATACCGAGCATAGAAAAGCTGCCCTCTTCGATAGCACGCACAACCTCAAGTGGTTTCAGGCGAATTGCCATGCGCACCCACAGCCCGTGTCGACGGAACTGATCCGCCGCCACAAAGGCACCCAGTGTGTGATCCTCGGTTTCGGGCAAGATCATCAGGATCGACTGCCCCAACGGCACGGTGCGATCCAGCCACTTGCCCTGCGGCGACTGGCTTTCGTCATGAAACAACGCTTGCAGACGGCTGGCTCCGATAGTGACTTGCACGAAAGTCACCTTGTCCAGGACCCAAAGCTCGCCTATGCGACGGGCCGCTGCGGGCACGTAAATCTGGAAAACATCCTCGGACGAGACACCGGTCGCCATCAGCGCCGCGATCACGCTTCGATGACTGGTCTCCGACTCTGACATGATCTCGACACAGAGCTTATCTATCCACTCTTCACGAGTACTGGGTGCGCAAACATGCTTTTTAGCGGCAACCGATTGCAGAGCCGCCTCGACTAGAAAACGAATAGCGGTGTCACGATTGGTGGCCAGCGCTTTTCCCCCTGATATGCAATTCATCCCCCCCCTCCCAAGGTTAGCAAGAATGCTGTTCTGATCAAGCGAGTCTTGCGTGGACGTTCCCGCTACAAGAGTGCTCCAGAGCGAAATACCTGTCAACTTTTATTGACATTCAGCCGCTGGTATGCGGCGGCATGCACCCCGGAGGGCCATGGAAACATTGCACTAAATATTTTTACTTCTTGGAAACAGCGCCTAGATACCAGCGCAAAGGTGTGATCCTGACGGTACATTTCGCGACAAGCAAATGTGTAAGTTTAGATTGACACACTGCCCGCGAGGCCCGTAGCATCAACGAAGAATTAACTTCGAGGACGCGACCAGATGCCGTCAGAGACTCATCCAGAAATCGGCAAAAGGGGGCTGTACACCAGCGCCCAACGCGCTCGCCGAGACGAAAGTGTCTGGACACTGATCCAAGGCATTCTGGCACCTCTTCAATTCGCCGCCTTCCTCATTTCCGCTGCCCTGGTGCTGCGGTTTATGATGACCGGACTAGGCTACGACGCCGCAACCCTCTCTATCCTGGTCAAAACAGGCTTCCTGTTCCTGATCATGGTGACCGGCGCGATCTGGGAAAAGGTTGTTTTTGGTCAATACCTTTTCGCCCCCGCCTTTTTCTGGGAGGACGTGTTCAGCTTTGTCGTGATCGCATTGCACGCCGCTTATGTCTGGGCACTGTTCACCGACAGCCTGGCGGCCAATGCATTGATGGTCCTGGCGCTCGCCGCCTACGCCGCCTACCTGATCAACGCCGGGCAATTTCTGCTGAAACTACGCGCCGCGCGCCTTCAGACGGAGGCAGTAGCATGACGTTGCCTCTCGCCCCTCTAGCCGGTGGTTGCCGCGATGTGCCCGTGCTCAAACAACGCGGCCAGCACGAGGTCTTTTGCGGCCTGACGGGAATCATCTGGCTCCATCGCAAGATCCAGGATGCGTTTTTTCTCGTTGTGGGAAGTCGCACATGCGCTCACCTGCTGCAAAGCGCCGCTGGCGTGATGATATTTGCCCAGCCCCGGTTCGGAACCGCGATTCTCGAAGAGACGGATCTGGCAGGGCTCGCCGATGCGCAGGCCGAACTGGAACGCGAGGTCGACCGCCTGCTTTCGCGCCGTGGCGACATCCGCCAGCTGTTCCTTGTGGGCAGTTGCCCGTCCGAAGTCATCAAACTCGATCTCGCCCGCGCGGCCGAGCGTCTGTCGGCCAAACATGCGCCCAAGGTGCGCGTGCTGAACTATTCCGGCTCCGGCATCGAAACCACCTTTACCGAAGGCGAAGACGCCTGCCTCGCCGCAATGGTTCCGGCCCTGCCGCAAACCGACAGGCGGCAGTTGCTGCTGGTGGGTGCCCTGCCCGACGTGGTCGAGGATCAGGCGTTGGACCTGCTGATGAATCTGGGGATCGAAGACATCGCCGTTCTGCCCGCCCGCCACGCCGATTCCGGTCTGGCGCTGGGGTCGAACACGGTCTTTGCCCTCACACAGCCGTTCCTGGGAGGCACCCATGCCGCCCTCGAACGGCGCGGGGCGCGGCACATTCCCGCGCCATTCCCGTTTGGCGAAGAAGGCACCACCGCGTGGCTTCAAGCTGTGGCGCGGGAGTTCGGCGTTGATCAGGCGCGCTTTGACGCCGTGACCACCGCGCCCCGCGCCCGCGCCAAAAAGGCGGTCGCCCAGGCGGCGGCGCGCCTGACAGGCAAGAGCATCTTCTTCTTTCCCGACAGCCAGTTGGAAATCCCGCTGGCACGCTTTCTGACCCGCGAATGTGGCATGACCGCCATCGAGGTCGGCGCCCCATACATTCACCGCGCCATCGTCGGCCTTGATCTGGACCTGCTCGGCCACGGCCCAACCATTTCCGAAGGCCAGGACGTGGACCTGCAACTGGACCGTTGCCGGGCCGCGCAGCCGGATCTGACGGTCTGCGGCCTTGGCCTTGCCAATCCGCTGGAGGCCGAGGGCCTGCCTACCAAATGGGCCATCGAACTGGTGTTTACTCCGGTGCATTTCTACGAACAGGCGGGCGATCTGGCCGGGCTGTTCTCGCGCCCGCTGCACCGTCGCGCGGCGCTTCGTTTGGAGGCTGCGGAATGAAGCTTTCGGTCTGGACATACGAAGGCCCGCCCCACGTCGGCGCCCTGCGCGTCGCGACAGCGATGAAGGGTCTGCACTACGTGCTGCACGCGCCGCAGGGAGACACCTACGCCGATCTGCTGTTCACCATGATCGAGCGACGCAACCACCGCCCTCCGGTAACATACACCACCTTTCAGGCCCGCGATCTGGGGGCCGACACGGCGATGCTGTTCAAAACTGCCTGCCAGAACGCCTATGACCGCTTTCAGCCGCAGGCGATGATCGTCGGCGCATCCTGCACCGCCGAACTGATCCAGGACGATCCCGGCGGCATGGCCGAAACCATGGGCCTGCCCTGCCCGGTGATCGCACTGGACCTGCCCAGTTACCAGCGCAAGGAAAACTTCGGCGCAGATGAGACGCTGTTCCAACTGGTCCGCGCGCTGGCCAAGCCGATGACGCGAAGCGCCCATGTCACCTGCAACCTGATCGGCCCGACGGCTCTGGGGTTCCGGCACCGTGACGACATCACCGAACTGACCGGCCTTTTGTCGGACATGGGCATCGGCGTGAACGTCTGCGCCCCCTATGGTGCCACCCCGCACGACCTGACCCAACTGGGGGCCGCGCATTTCAACGTGCTGATGTACCCAGAAACCGGAGAGGCGGCCTGCCGGTGGATGGAACGGGAACTTGCCCAGCCATATACCAAGGTTGTGCCCATCGGCGTCGGGGCCACCCGCGACTTTGCAGATGAGATCGCCGCAATAATCGGTCGCCCGGTCGCACTGGATGAAAGCCGCCTGCGCCTGCCGTGGTACTCCTCCAGCGTCGACAGCACCTATCTGACCGGCAAGCGCGTGTTCATCTTTGGTGACGGCACCCATGTGGCCACCGCCGCCAGGATTGCGCGGGACGAGATGGGGTTCGAGGTCGCCGGGATCGGCTGCTACAACCGCGAACAGGCCCGGATGATCCGCGCCCTGGCCAAAGACTACGGCGTCGAGGCGCTGATTTCCGACGATTATCTGGACGTCGAAGAGCGCATCGAACAGCTCGCACCAGAGATGATCCTCGGCACACAGATGGAGCGCCACATCGGCAAACGGCTGGGCATCCCCTGCGCCGTGATCTCTGCCCCGGTGCATGTGCAGGACTTTCCTGCGCGCTATTCGCCCCAGATGGGGATCGAAGGCGCAAACGTGATCTTTGACACATGGGTGCATCCGCTGGTCATGGGGCTGGAGGAACATCTGCTGACAATGTTCCGCGACGATTTCGAATTTCATGACGCGGCTGGACCGAGCCACCATGGCGGTTACGCCATGTCCGTCCCTGCCGACATTCCCCAGCCGATCCACGCTCAGGTTGGCGAACTGGACACTGCGCCCGTCGATGCTGCCACCGCGCAGGTGATCTGGCTGGCCGATGCGGAGCGTGAACTGAAAAAGATCCCGTTCTTTGTCAGGGGCAAGGCTCGCCGCAACACAGAAACCTTTGCCGCCCAAAAGGGTCTGAACGAAATCGGCCTCGAAACCCTCTATGAAGCAAAGGCCCACTATGCGAGATGATGGCTTCATGACGAGCTTCGGCGGCTCTTCGGCTTTCGAGTATCACATCGTGATCCTCACGCTGGATTCGCATGTGGCCGGCCCCTGCAACCGGGCCGCCGAGCGGCTGGTGAAGGATTTCCCCGGCCTGTGCATCAGCGTGCACGCCGCCGCCGAATGGGCCGAAAGCCCCGCCACGCTGATGCAGGCCCGTGCCGACATCGCGCAGGCGGACATCATCCTGTCAGGTTTGATTTTTCTCGACGAACACATCCGCCAGATTCTGCCAGCTCTTCAGGCGCGCCGCGATACCTGCGATGCGATGATCGGCGTGATCTCGGACGCGCAGATCGTCAAGCTGACGCGCATGGGCACGTTGGACATGTCCAAACCCGACACCGGCCTGTCCAAGCTGATGAAGAAGATGCGCGGCGGTGGCAACGGCGCGCCGGGCACACAGGATGCCGCGAAAAAGATGAAGATGCTGCGGCGTCTGCCGCGCATACTGAAACTGATCCCGGGCAAGGCGCAGGACCTGCGCGCCTGGTTCCTGATCATGCAGTATTGGCTGGGTGCGTCTGACGACAACATTGAATCGCTCGTCCGGTTCCTGATCTCGCGCTATTGCCGCCACGCCGAATGGCGCGGCACGAGTGCTCCGGCCCCGGTGGAATACCCTGATGTGGGCCTGTACCATCCGGATCTTCCGGAACGGATCACCACCAATGCCGCCGATATGCCCGCCCAGGCGGGCACCAAGGCCACCGTTGGCCTGCTGATGATGCGCAGCTACGTGCTGTCCGGCGACACCGCCCATTACGACGCGGTGATCCGCGCGCTGGAGGGCCGCGGTCTGCGCGTCCTGCCGGCCTTTGCCGGTGGTCTGGATGCACGTCCCGCCATCGACGGTTTCTTTCAGGGGCCGGAAGGCCCACGGATCGACGCGCTGCTGTCTTTGACCGGCTTCTCGCTGGTGGGCGGGCCTGCCTACAACGACAACGAGGCCGCCAGCACATGGCTTCAGGCGCTGGACGTGCCTTATATCGCCGCCCACCCGCTGGAGTTTCAGACGCTTGCACAATGGGCTGGTTCCGCGCAGGGCCTTGGCCCGATCGAGACCACCATGCTGATTGCCCTGCCGGAACTCGATGGCGCCACCAATCCCACGGTTTTTGCCGGGCGCCATGGCGAGAATGGCTGCGACGGCTGTGCGCACAACTGCGCCATCACCTCGACGGTCAAGGCGATGGCCCCTTGCCCCGAACGTATCGAAAAGCTGGCACTTCGGGTTGAGCGGCTGGCCGCACTGCGCCGCTCTCAAGTGCGCGACCGTCGGGTCGGGATCGTCCTGTTCGGTTTTCCGCCCAATGCGGGGGCTGCGGGCACGGCGGCTTATCTGGATGTGTTCCGCTCGCTGTACAACACGCTGCATGCCATGGCCGACCGCGGCTATGACCTGACACCGCCCGCCAGCGTCGAGGCGCTGCGCGAAACCGTTCTCGACGGCACAGCCAAGCGCTACGGCACAGAGGCCAACGTCGCCGCCCATGTCAGCGCCGACCAGATCGTGACCGGCACGCCATGGCTGGCCGAAATCGAACAGCAATGGGGCGCGGCCCCGGGCAAGATCCAGAGCGACGGACGCGGTGTGTTCATCCTTGGCGCGCAATTCGGCAATGTCTTTGTCGGGCTGCAACCGGCCTTTGGCTACGAAGGCGACCCGATGCGCCTGTTGTTCGAGGGCAATTTTGCCCCGACCCATGCCTTTACCCAGTTCTATCTGTGGTTGAAGAACAGCTTTCAGGCTGATGTGTTGCTGCATTTCGGGATGCACGGCGCACTGGAATTCATGCCCGGCAAACAGGCCGGTCCCAGCTCAAAATGCTGGCCCGACCGGCTGATCGGCGACATGCCAAACGTCTATCTTTACGCGTCGAACAACCCGTCCGAAGCGACGCTGGCCAAGCGCCGTACCGGGGCGGTCACCGTGTCGCACATCACGCCGCCGCTGTCGTCTGCGGGCCTGTACAAGGGGTTGGCAGAACTCAAGGACAGCCTGACACGTTGGCGTCGCAGTGCGCCCGACGCCCATGAGCGTGACGAGCTGGCCCTGTTGATCGCCGAACAGGCCGAGGTGGTTGACATGACCGGCACCGACCCGGACGCATTGTGGTTGCGCCTGCTGGATACCGAGGATGCGTTGATCCCCGAGGGTCTGCATGTGGTCGGCCAACCGTTGTCTGACAAGGCCCGCGCCAGCTACCTAAACCTGCTACCGGCAGGGTCCGACCGTGCGGCAATCGAAGCGTTACTGATGCAGGACAGCGAAATCCCAGCGCTGCTGAACGCGCTTGAGGGCCGCTTTACCGCGCCAGTGCCCGGTGGTGATCTGATCCGCTCGCCCGATGTGCTGCCGACAGGGCGTAACATTCACGCCTTTGATCCGTTCCGCATGCCCAGCGAATTTGCCTGCCGCGCCGGGACACGTCAGGCGCAACTCCTGCTGGACACGCATCACACCATGCCACGTTCCGTAGCGGTGGTGCTCTGGGGGTCGGACAACATCAAGTCCGATGGCGAACCGCTGGCACAGGCGCTGGCGCTGCTCGGCGCGCGGCCCCGGTTCGACAGCTTTGGCCGCCTGTGTGGCGCTGACCTGATCCCGCTGGCAGAGTTGGGCCGCCCGCGCATCGACGTGATCATGACCCTCTCGGGCATCTTCCGCGATCTGCTGCCGCTGCAAACCCGCCTGCTGGCCGAAGCCGCGCTGAAGGCCGCCGAGGCCGACGAACCGCTCGACCAGAACTTTGTCCGTGCCCATGCGCTCGCCAATATGGCCGACACCGGATGTAACATGGCCACCGCCGCGCTGCGGGTGTTTTCCAACGCCGAAGGGGCCTACGGTTCGAACGTCAACCAGTTGGTCGACAGCTCATCCTTTGACAACGAAGACGAACTTGCCGACGCTTACGAGGCACGCAAAAGCTTTGGCTATGGCACCGATGGCAAGGCGCAGGCCAGCCCCGCCATGCTGCAACGGGCGCTGAAAAACGTCGATCTGGCCTATCAGAACTTGGAATCAATCGAACTGGGCGTGACCTCGGTCGATCATTACTTTGACACGCTGGGTGGGATTTCGCGGGCCGTGAAACGCGCGCGCGGCGGCACCGATGCAGCGATCTATATCTCTGACACCACGCGTGGCACCGGCAAGATACGTCCGCTGGCGGATCAAGTGGCGCTGGAAACCCGGTCGCGCACGCTGAATCCAAAATTCCACGAAGCGCTGCTGAGCCACGGCGCCGAGGGTGTGCGCCAGATCGAAAGCCACCTGACCAACACCATGGGCTGGTCCGCCACAACCGGTCAGGTTGACCCTTGGGTCTATCAGCGCATGTCGGAAACCTTTGTTCTGGACGAGGCCATGCGCAAGCGGATGGCCGACCTGAACCCGGCGGCTTCCTCGCGCTTTGCCAACCGCCTGCTGGAGGCGCACGACCGCGCCTACTGGCAGACCAGTGACGAAACACTTGCCGCGCTGCGCGACGCCGCAGACGCGCTCGAAGACCGGCTCGAGGGAGTGGCCGCAGAATGAACCCCCTCACCCAACCCGAAAGGACCGCAACATGAGCCCGCGCGACGACATCCCCGAGCTACGGGGCCAGGACGGCGAAGGATCGGTGCAGGTGCATCAGGATCCTTCGGCACAAATCACCGGGGCCAAGGTCTTTTCAGTCTACGGCAAGGGCGGCATCGGTAAATCGACCACCTCGTCGAACCTGTCCGCAGCCTTCGCCAAGATGGGCAAGCGGGTGCTTCAGATCGGCTGTGACCCCAAGCACGACAGCACCTTTACCCTGACCGGTCAGTTACAGCCCACGGTGATCGACATCCTCAAGTCGGTGGATTTCCACCCCGAGGAACTGCGCCCCGAGGATTTTGTCACCGAAGGCTGGGGCGGCGTGAAATGCGTCGAGGCCGGCGGCCCGCCCGCAGGCACCGGGTGTGGGGGCTATGTTGTCGGCCAGACGGTCAAGCTGCTGAAACAGCACCACATGCTCGAAGACACCGATGTGGTGATTTTCGACGTGCTGGGCGATGTGGTCTGCGGCGGCTTTGCCGCGCCGCTACAGCACGCCGACCGAGCCGTGATCGTCACCGCCAATGATTTCGACAGCATCTACGCCATGAACCGGATTATCGCCGCCGTTCAGGCCAAGTCGGTGAACTACAAGGTCCGTCTGGCGGGATGTATCGCCAACCGCTCGCGCGAGACCAATGAGGTGGACCGCTACTGCGACACCGTCGGTTTCAACCGCATCGCGCATATGCCTGACGTGGACGCCATACGGCGGTCCCGCCTGAAGAAAAAAACACTGTTCGCCATGGATGACGAAGAGGACATCGTTCGCTGCCGTGCGGAATACGTCCGGCTGGCGGAAACGCTGTGGCGCGGCACGGAACCGCTGGCTCCCGCCCCGATGGAAGACCGCGACATATTCGAGCTTCTGGGATTCGATTGATGAGCTACGAGCGCACTCTGGCCCGTGTCGAAACCTATTTCGACAAGACAGCGACCCGCACCTGGGAACGCCTGACCAGCGATGCGCCGGTCAGCCGGATCCGCGAAACCGTGCGGCGCGGGCGCGACGAGATGCGCGACCAGATGCTGTCACGCCTGCCGCAAGACCTACGCGGCGCGCGGGTCCTGGATGCAGGCTGTGGTGCGGGCCAGATGACGCAGGCTCTCGCGGAACGTGGGGCCGATGTGGTGGCGATCGATATCTCGCCCTCACTGGTGGAGATCGCGCGCAAGCGTCTGCCCATCGACCTGCACGGTCGGGTGCGGTTCACCTCCGGCGACATGCTGTCTGACGGACTGGGTCGCTTTGACCACGTCCTCGCGATGGACAGCCTGATTTACTATGCCGAGGACGACCTGACCCGTGCTCTGATGAGCCTGGGCCGTCGCACCAACAACAATGTGGTGTTCACCGTCGCGCCGCGCACGCCGCTGCTGATGGCAATGTGGCGCATGGGCCAGATGTTCCCGCGCGCGGACCGCTCACCCATCATGGTGCCGCACGCGCCCGCCAGACTTATGCGTTCACTCTGCGATGCCGGGGCACCAGGCACGTTGACCGCGCTTAATCGTATCAGCGTCGGCTTCTACATTTCTCAAGCGATGGAGCTGACAGAATGATTTTGCGGGCCGCGCATCTCAAACAGTTGACCACGCGGTTCCTGCCCTTTGCGGATGCCGCCAGCGAAGGCTTGCCACTGGGTCAGCTGTTACGCCTATCGCTGTTTCAAGTGTCCGTGGGCATGGCCTCGGTGATGCTGCTGGGCACGCTGAACCGGGTGATGATCGTCGAACTATCAGTCGTCGCGATCATCGTCGCCGCGATGATTGCCCTTCCGGTGCTGATCGCGCCGTTTCGCACGCTGCTTGGGTTCCGCTCCGACACCCACCGCAGTGCGCTAGGCTGGAAGCGCATTCCCTACCTCTGGTTCGGATCACTGTGGCAGATGGGCGGACTGGCGGTCATGCCCTTTGCGCTGCTGGTTCTGTCGGGCGACACCGTCCACCATGTCCCCTTTGCGGGCGAAGTGCTTGCCGCAATGGCCTTCTTGATGACCGGGCTTGGCCTGCACATGACCCAGACCGCCGGTCTGGCCCTGGCGACAGACCGCGCCGACGATGAAACCCGCCCCCGCGTGGTGGCGCTGCTGTACGTTATGTTCCTTGTGGGCATGGGGCTGTCGTCGGTCATCATCGGCTGGCTCCTGCGCGATTTCACGCCTCTGCGGCTGATCCGCGTCGTGCAAGGGGCCGCCGTTGTCGGCATCGCCCTGAACATGATCGCCCTGTGGAAACAGGAAAAAGTCCGCCCCATGACGCGGGCCGAACGTCAAACCCCGCGCCCCCGCTTCCGGGACGCATGGGCCGATCTGGTGTCTGGCGGTCAGGCAGGGCGGCTGCTGGCTGTGGTGTTTGTCGGGACCATCGCCTTCAACATGCAGGACGTGCTGCTGGAACCCTATGGCGGCGAAATCCTCGGCTTGTCGGTGTCCTCCACCACGTTGTTGACCGCCGCGTGGTCGGTCGGTGCGCTGGCCGGGTTCGCTTTGGCAGGTCGCAAGCTGGCGATGGGGAGCAACCCCATGCGCCTAGCAGCCTTGGGGCTTCTGGCCGGGATCCTTGCCTTTTCCATCGTGGTGTTTTCCGCGCCGATGGGGTCGCCCGCGCTGTTTTTTGCCGGGGCCACTCTGATCGGCTTCGGCGGCGGGCTCTTTTCCGTCTCGACCTTGACCGCAGCGATGACCCTGCCGACGCGTGGCGCGGCGGGCAACGGGCTGGCGCTGGGAGCTTGGGGAGCCGCGCAGGCCACCGGGGCCGGGCTGGCCATCGCCCTGGGCGGCGGTCTGCGTGACTGGATCGGCTCCTTGGCGATCCACGGCCAGCTTGGCGCGGCATTGAATGCGCCCGCCACCGGATACTCCTTTGTCTATCATACAGAAATCGGACTGCTTTTTGTGACGCTGGCGGCGCTTGGCCCGCTGGTGCGCAGCGCAGGCCGCCCCGCAACAACGCAAACCCAACATCCGCAGTCGGCCCGTATCGGCCTGGCCGACTTTCCGACCTGACAGTGCCGCGCCTTTTGAAAGGAACAGGACATGACTGAACCATTTTTTGGCAATTTCGATCTGGCGAGCCTCAGCCTCTGGCTTTTTTGGGTCTTTTTTGCGCTGCTGATCTTTTACATCCAGCGCGAAAACATGCGCGAAGGCTATCCGCTGCAGGATGACGACGGCAAACCGTCGGCGAACCAGGGCCTCTTCCCGGTGCCCGATGACAAAACGTTCAACCTGCCGCATGGCCGTGGTTCGGTTACCGTACCTTCGGGCCAAAACGCCGAACGCCCCAACCTGCCGATGGCCAAGACCGCTGCCGGCAACGGGTTTCCGTTTGAGCCGACCGGCAACCCCATGCTGGACGGTGTCGGCCCCGCCTCATGGGCCGCGCGCCGCGACGTGCCGGAGCTGGATGGCCATGGCCACCCAAAGATCGTCCCGATGAGCGCGAGGCAGAGCTTTCACGTCTCGGCCGGTCGCGATCCGCGCGGTCTGCCCGTAATGGCAGGTGACAACGAGGTGGTCGGCACGATCAGCGACATGTGGATCGACGAACCCGAACAGCTGATCCGCTATCTCGAAGTCGACCTGATCAATGAAGGCGGAAAACGCCTGATCCCGATGACCGTCGCCCGGGTCCACAAATCTCACGTCAAAGTGCGTTTGATCTTTGGCAAGCACTTCCCCGGCGTGCCGCAACATGCCTCGCTGCGCCAGGTGACCTTGCTCGAGGAGGACAAGATCATGGGGTATTACGGCGGCGGCATGCTCTATGCCAGCGAGGCGCGCCAAGCGCCCCTGCTCGGCTGATCCCTCGACAGAAGAACAGGAGCGCCACACCATGAACCACCATGCGGACCACGATGATTTCGCCTTTGAACCCGTTGAGGGCCTGCCCGAACTCCCGCCCCAGGGCGAAGAGATCCTGTGGCAGGGCCGCCCCGACTGGTGGACCCTGACGAAGGAGTCGATGAACCTCAAGTGGGTGGCGCTCTACTTTGTCGTGCTGGCGCTTTGGCGCTTTGGCACGATGGTCGACCAGGTCAATTTCGCAACTGCCTTTGCCGCCTCCATGCCGCTGTTGATCTTGGGTGGCATCGTGCTGGCGATGTTCATGCTGGTCGGTTTCGTGCAGGCCCGCGCCACGGTCTACACCATCACAAACCGCCGCGTGGCCATGCGGATTGGCGCCGCGCTGACCGTGACGCTGAACCTGCCGTTCAGCCAGATCGGCCGCGCTGATCTGGCCCTCCGCCGCGACGGCACCGGCACCATCGCGCTGGATCTCACCGACGACGACACCCGCCTGTCCTATCTGGTGTGTTGGCCGCATGTGCGCCCCTGGGTGCTGCGCCGTACCCAGCCCGCCCTGCGCTGTATCCCCGACGCGGAGAGGATCGCCCACATGCTGGGCGAGGCCGCCGAGGCCCGCGTCAACACTCCGCAGATTGCCCGACGCACGGCAGCCAAGCCCTCTGCCGTTGCCGCTGAATAAAGGAACGCCCGCGCCATGACGCAGATCGACACCCACGCCGCTCCGCCGATTCACGACAAGGACCTCGTGCCGCGCATGATGGTGCGCGCCATGCTGGCGCTTGTCCTGACGGTGCTGACCGTGGTGACGATCGCACGCGTGACCGGGCAACCGCTGATCGCAACCCTCCCCGAGGGCAAAATCATCATCCAACGCGAGATCGTGCTGTCCGGCGACATGTCCGGCGCCGCGCAGGTCCATGCCCCTGACGGCACCCTGATCGCAGACCTTTCGCCCGAAGAGGGCGGATTCATTTCCGGTGTCTACCGGGTCCTGCTGCATGAACGCAAGAAGACCGGCGTCGCGCCTGACGCCCCTGTCTTGCTGCTGCAAAAGGACACCGGCCGCCTGGAAATTCACGACCACAGCACAGGCTGGCGCGCCGATTTAATGGGCTTCGGTGCGGATAACGCCAAAGCCTTCGCGCGGCTTTTGGCACAATAGGAGAGGAGGCCAATAAATGGGATGGCTGACCAAGGAAGTTGAACGCGCCCCGTGCACCGTCGAAGTGTCACACTGTTTCGAAAGCCTGCACGCACATGTGCGATTCAACAACGGGGCGACGGTCTATCCGGGCGACGAGGTGCGGGTGCATGGACCGGAAATCATGGCGCCCTATGGCGAAGTGATCAGCGAAGACCGCGAGGCGACCATTGTGCGCGCCTCGTCATTGGAACGGCTGTGGACCCGCCTCACCGGCGATTTCGAAGTCATGGAGCTGTGCGAATTCTCCTTCTCCGAAGAGGTGACGCTATGAACATGCAGAACACCCGCCACACGGCCGATGCCACCACGGTCGAGGAAGGCCTGGCCATTCAGGAAGAACAGGCCAAGTTCGACAGCACCGCCGCCACCGAAGTGGCCATGCAGAACACCCTGCTGACGCCGCGCTTTTACACCACCGACTTTGACGAGCTGGACGCCATCGACGTGTCCCCGGTCCGCGAGGACTGGGACAAGCTGATCGCGCAGATGGTCAGCGACCCGAACAAGGGCCACTTCAAGAAGAACGCCGACTGGGACAAGGTCGACTGGGACGGCATGGACCCGGCCCTGCGCAAGGAATTCATCGACTTCCTGATTTCGTCCTGCACGGCGGAGTTTTCCGGCTGCGTGCTGTACAAGGAAATGAAGCGCCGCGGCAAGAACAAGGACATCACCCAGCTGTTCCAGCTTATGGCCCGTGATGAGGCACGGCACGCTGGCTTCATCAACGATGCTCTGCGCGAGGCCGGCGTGGCGGTAAACCTCGGCTTTCTGACGCAATCCAAGAAGTACACCTACTTCAGGCCAAAATTCATCTATTATGCCACGTATCTGTCTGAAAAGATTGGGTATGCCCGGTATATCACCATTTTTCGGCATCTGCAGGAACACCCGGAGCACCGCTTTCATCCGATCTTCAAATGGTTCGAGGAGTGGTGCAATGACGAGTTCAGCCATGGCGAGGCCTTCGCCCTGCTGATGAAGACCGATCCCAGGCTGACCTCCGGCACCAACGTTCTGTGGATCAAGTTCTTCCTCACGGCGGTTTTTGCCACCATGCATGTGCGCGATCACCAGCGGCCGGTGTTTCACGCCGCCCTTGGTGTCGATCCCGACTGGTACGGCCACGAGGTGTTCGTGAAAACCAGCGCCCTGACCAAACAGATCTTTCCGATCACGCTGGACATCGATAACCCGCGTTGGGCTGCAGGTCTGAAGCGCCTGCAAAAGGCCAACGCCGATCTGGACAATGCGCGCCAGTCAAAGGGTGTGGGCGCCATGGCGCGACGCATGTCCGCACAGGCACGCGCCGCGACAGCCTTTGTCGGCCTCTTCACCATTCCGATGAAAAAGCACCGCGTGCCCGACTCCACCCGCATGGTTCCGGCCTACTGATGTGCGGGGCGCCCACATATCATGCTGACCGTCGGGGGCTGACGCAGGCCGCCTCCGGCGGGCGTGTGCATTACGTGGGCGGGGGGCTGACATGACCAGTCCCTGGATCGCCGCGCTGGCTGCCTTGTTCCTGTGGTGGTTTTCCACCGGAGCGATCCTGATCGTGGTGCGCCGCACCGAAGGCGCGCGCTTTCGTGCCCGGCTGGGGGCAACACTCGCCGGCTTGCCTTGTCTCGCCCTCGGGATCTGGACCTTTGAACACACGCTGGCGGCCACGAACTACGCCAGCGCCTACCACGCCTTTCTGGCGGCGCTGGCCATCTGGGGCTGGATCGAACTGTCCTTCCTCACCGGCGTCATCACCGGCCCCAACCTGTACCCCTGCCCCGTCGACGTGCCGGAATGGGAACGCTTCTTCCGCGCTTGGGGCACACTGGCATACCATGAGATGCTGCTGACGACGATGCTGATCCTGTTGTGGCTGTACGGGCATGATGCGGAAAATACCTTTGGTTTGTGGACGTTTACCGTGCTTTACCTCGCCCGCGTTTCGGCCAAGCTGAACCTGTATCTGGGGGTGCCGCGCATCAACGTGGAATTCGTCCCACGCGCGCTGTCTCACTTGTCGAGCCATTTTCGCATCCAGTGGATGAACTGGCTGTTTCCGCTGTCCGTCACCGGCCTGACCCTTGCTGTGGGCTGCTGGCTGGAACGGCTCTATTCCGCGCAGACTTTGCAGGACATCACCGGCTTTGCCCTGCTGACATCCATCACGGCGCTCGCGCTGCTGGAACACTGGTTCATGGTCGTGCCGCTGCCGGACGCGAAACTGTGGCGCTGGATGTTGCCTGCGCCCGACCAGAAGACACAAAAATCAAGACACCCGGAGGAACCCCATGGAATTTGACAGCCTGTTCAATGCGCAGCTCAAGGCGCTGAAAGACGAAGGCAATTATCGCATCTTCGCCGAACTTGAACGTCGCTGTGGGCAGTTCCCCACCGCCAAGAGCTATGACGACGACGCCCCGGACGAAGTGACTGTCTGGTGCTCCAACGACTACCTTGGCATGGGCCAGCATGAGGCCGTGCGCCAGACCATGAAAGACACCGTCGACCAATGCGGCGCTGGCGCTGGCGGCACACGGAACATTTCAGGCACCAACCACCACCATGTCCGGTTGGAAGCCGAACTGGCCGACCTGCATGGCAAAGAGGCAGCCCTGCTGTTCACCTCCGGCTACGTATCCAATTGGGCGGCGCTGTCGACCTTAGGCAGCCGCCTGCCCGACGCAATCATCGTGTCGGACGCGCTGAACCATGCCTCGATGATCGAAGGCATTCGCCACTCCCGCGCCAGAAAGGTCATCTGGAAACACAACGACCCCGAGGATCTGGACCGCAAGCTGGCCGCGCTGCCTGCCAACGCCCCCAAAATTGTGGCCTTCGAGTCTGTCTATTCCATGGACGGTGACATCTGTCCGATGCAGGAAATCGTCGAAGTTGCGGAAAAGCACCGTGCGATGACCTACCTTGACGAAGTCCATGCCGTGGGCCTCTACGGGCCGCGCGGCGGTGGCATCTCGGAACGAGAAGGCCTGGCCGACCGCATCACACTGATCGAGGGCACCCTGGGCAAGGCCTTCGGATGCATGGGCGGCTATATCTCAGGGTCCCGGGCGCTGTGCGATTTCATCCGCTCCTTTGCCAGCGGGTTCATCTTTACCACCGCACTGCCCCCTGCGGTCGCTGCAGCAGCACAGACGTCAATCGCGCATCTGAAGGTGTCACAGACAGAACGCGAACTGCACCAGCGCCAGGTGGCCCGCTTGCGCCAGATGCTGAACGCGCGCGGCATCCCGCACATGGACAACCCCAGCCACATCATTCCCGTGATGATCAAGGACCCTGTGAAATGCCGGATGCTGGCGGATATCCTGATGAACGACTACGGCATCTATGTGCAGCCGATCAATTATCCCACCGTCCCAAAGGGCACGGAGCGCCTGCGTTTCACCCCTTCACCGCTGCACACAGACGCCGATCTAAACCGCTTGGTCGAGGCACTGACCGTCCTATGGAAACAGTGCGCTATCGCCCATGAAGTCGCCTGAAATCTAAACGCAACAGTAGCGCTTCGGGGATGAATGTCACCCCTTTCGCTACACCCTTAACCCACGGGGACACAGGAGAGGAGACCAACCATGAAACCGATTTTTCTGGCAATCGCATTAACGAGCGCGTCAACGATAGCCATGGCCGAAAGCCACGCAACAGGAGACCCTGCCGCTGGTGAAAAGGTATTCAATCAATGCAAGACCTGCCACGTTATCGAGGATGCCGACGGCAACGCGATACAGAAAGGTGGCAAGGTCGGACCCAACCTGTACGGTGTCGTCGGTCGCACCGCCGGCAGTGTCGAGGGCTTCAGATATTCGAAGTACATGGTCGCCGCTGGCGAGCAGGGTTTAGCTTGGGACGAAGACCATTTTGCCGTCTACGTCAAAGACGCCTCCGCCTTTCTAAAAGACTACCTGGATGACAAGTCCGCCCGCGGGAAAATGACTTACCGCTTGCGCGATGATCAGGATGCCTTGGACGTCTGGGCTTATCTGGCCTCGGTCGGGCCGGAGCCAGATATGACGGATGCAGACGCTCCATCGAACTGAACCTTTCGACGGATCGCCTGAAGATATCAAAGGATACGACCGCGCCAGAAAAGATTGGCGCGGTTTTTCTGTCGCAAAACGGCGGACCATTTTGCCCCTCCTCTCCCACATACTGGCATTTACTGGTGAGCAGCGGCACGGGGCCGGCTTGCCAGCCGGATTGAGAGAACCGGCTGTGCCTTGAAACAAACTCACACATGCTCTGTGTCAGCGATTTTGCCAATGTCGCGACGTGGCAAAAGGTCTGGGTATGGTCTTCGTCAGTGTTGTTTTGCGCGGCGGGTCGTGAGATCTCCGAAAGCCGCACAGCCAATGAGGGCTTCGTTTCAGAGATTTTGGGCACAGGCCATTTACCAACACAGCCCAGCACAAGATAAGTTTCTGTATCATTCGGGTCGCATGTTGCACGACGTGTCGAAAAGTAGACTGGCTGAGGCGCTGAATACACCTATCGTCGGCCGCGTTCAGAGCTCGCTTCATTATCACGCAGATATGCATGCATTGCCGGGCAACGGACACTGCTCTGACCGAACCGATCACCCGCTTGGTCAAAGCAGAAACCCGGTCACAAAGATAGCGTTGATTGTTTCCGAGACCTGACCCGGTAGCCTGATAAACTGTCACTGAGATTGGACCCACGTGAACACGGTGCCCCGACGGTTTTGATTGGGGGCATTTGGTGTGATAGGCATGGAGTTTTCGATTGTTGTTCGATGCTCGGTACTGTGTGGCAAAATTTCAATATAGGAGATCGCCCGTCGAACGGGTTTGTTGCAACACCTTCAAAAGGACCTGCGTGGAGCCGAAGTTCAGGACGCCCAAGCGTCCAAGCAATTTGGGCCCGTAAGCGGATCGGCTTTCAGCTTGGCGTTTGATCCAGTCATGGATGTGGCGCAAAGCGCGGCCGACAGTGAAGCAGATGTACGCGGATCTGTTAAAGCTGGGTTATGATGGCTCTGAATCGCCCCGGGTTTGTCGGAGATCATCAACTTAAGTACCGATGGTGGTTATGGCGAAAAGCAAAATGGCAAACCGCTACTCGCCTGAGCTCCGCGCGCGTGCGGTCCGGATGGTGTTCGAGCACCACGGCTCCTACGAAACGCAGGCGGGCGCGATTGCGGCCATTGCACCGAAGATAGGCTGTATCCGCCAGGCTCTTCGCGGTTGGGTGATGCAGGCCGAGAAAGATAGTGGCATGCGCAACGGCGTAACGACGGAGGAACGGGACCGGATCAAAGCGCTTGAACGTGAGGTTCGCGAGCTGCGCCAGGCGAATGAGATCCTGCGCAAGGCAAGCGCGTATTTTGCGCCCCTCTCGGCAGATTGCGTGCCCGGCGGACCCTTCCAAAGCTTCTGCACGGCATCAGCGTGACACAGAGCTTCGGCTCGAGATTAAACGGATCTGGGACGCAACCTATCAGGTCTACGGAGTTCGCAAGGCGTGGCACCCGTTGAAGCGCGAGGGCTTTTCGCTGGCGCGCTGCACGGTGGACCGTCTCCCTCTCGGGCATTGCTGCGCAATACCCTGCCGGGCAGTGGGACGAGCAATATTTGTCCATTCGATACACCGAGCGTTTGGCTGAGGCTGGCATTGAACCATCGGTCGGCAGTGTCGGTGACTCGTATGCCAACGCCCTCGCCGAGACGATAAACGGTCTCTACAAAACCGAACTGGTCCATCCATTGCCCGGCAGGCGATGCGGGCATCGCCGAGAGGGGCCAAGGACCGTGGCGCAACATGCAGGATCTGGAAATGGCAACCCTCGGCTGGGTCGATTGGTTCAACAACCGCCGGCTGCCTGGACCCATCGAAAACATCCCGCCAGCTGAGGCGGAAGAGACCTTCTATGCACAGCGCGACGTGCTCGATATGGTCGCGCAAGATGAAGCTATAGGTCTCCGACAGATCCGGGGCGATACAGGCGATGTGCCTGTGATGCAGCATCAAAGAAGGCGGATCGTGCCTGTCCGACAAGGCCATGGGAAAAGCCGGACAAAACGGGGAGACCCTCATCCGCCTCGACCTCTTGAACCTGAACAAGCTCGGATACTTGTCTTTCACCGCTTCAGAGGGCGCTCTGGGTCGTGGGAAAGTTGATCCTTGGATCAATTCCTGATCCTCCTGTATCCACCTGTTGGGCAAGTTCTACGAGCGCGCCAACGTGATCATCACCACCGAGCTCAGCTTCAGCGCGTCGGCCACTGTTTTCGATGCCGTCAAGATGACTACTGTATTGCTGGACCGGCTGCCCCCTCTCGGCACAGGCCATTGAGCTTGAACCGATCGCGCTTAGTGCCTCAATCCTCGAAACCAAAAACGACATTTTCCGCCTCAAAGACAGCGCGGTTGCAGCAACGCGGAAAAAGAGGGCGGAGAGCCGATCCCCGCTTCGGGCGCGGGGCCTGGCTCGGCTCGATACGGAAGCGGATCTCCAGAAAGGATGCCATACCTGAGCTTTGTTGAGCAAATTGAGGCCTGAACGCACTTCCCCAATCCCCGGACAGACTTATCCTGCGGCCTCGGTGATAGGTATGCCAAGAGCGGTGTAGCGGTTGAGC
>NZ_JACIEJ010000014.1 GCF_014196795.1 Sagittula marina | reverse complement strand
GCGACAGGTCCAAGTGAGACCATAGTCATCGACTTCCGCCCTGAGGATCGTGACCATATGCTTCCGGGCCGACTTTGGTCGTCGAAGGGTCCTGCGCGTCTCTGCCAGCTCTCTCGTGGTCGGCCCGAAGGAAGTGCTTCGGCAGGGGAGGAGCGGTTTCGATGAAACGGCGGACGCGTTCCTGATCGGGCTCGGCAGAACGGATGCTCTGCCCGTAAATCATCAGCGATCGGATGATGGCGCTCGCGCCGATCACCATGCCTGCAATTCCCAGAAGCGCGCCCATGGTCATTGATCGCCCCCATTTACGTCCCGAGGCTCGGGCGTCGCTGCCCGGCCGAGCACGACGATGACATCGGTTGCGTAGTACCCCTCTCCTTCTGGCACGATGGGGCTGGCGCATCCCATCAACGCGTGGCGCAGAAAGGCGCGCGTTTCGGGTGTGAGATTGTCCACCAGGACAGGAACGCCGGCTTCGCTGCACCGAAGCGCGTACTCTAAGTCCTGTTCAAGTACATGTCGGTCGGCCGGCAATTGCCTCATCTCATTCGAGGACTGTGTGTTCGGCGCCGCCGCAATGAAGCAGACCTCCGCCAGGTCATCCTCGTCGTCGCCATGATCTTCGTCCGGGTAGCCGATTGAAACATTCTGGATACGTGTTCCTGCAACTGTGCAGGAGAGCCCCCGGTGCGAATGTCCGAAGAACCAGGTGTCGATGTCGCTCCGCTCGAGGACTTCGGTCAGGTTTGAGTGAAAGGCTGGCGTGAGACCATCGATTGGCCCTGCGGCGGACGGGTGTGGGCCATGATGCGTGATCACGAAGGTCCTGCCATTGTCGGTGACAATGTGGGGTCGCCAGTCGTTCTTCCAGCCAAGCGCGGTGTTCCCGATGCACGGCGATTATGTCCTCAGGTGTAACCGGGACTATGCGGCGCGGCAGCACCTGGTCCGGGTCAAGCCACACATGACCGAGCGCTTCGATGGAGATCATGTCGACGTCGCGCATGAACCGGTGGGCGAAGTTCTTGGCAGCCTCCTGATCCCCCAGTAGGTCAAAGTCCGTCCAAAGCGTGGCGCAGAGAAACCGGTCGCTGCGATGGTGGAGTTCGGTCTTCTGCGCGAACCAACCCCCGCTGGCATGAACCAGGTCACGCAGCCGGTTCTCGTTGTCCAGGCGCCCAGAATAGTAGTCATGGTTTCCGGGTAGGAGGTGGATGCGATCGGCGGGAACATAGCGGCTCAGATATGCGAGCGCGTCCTGCAGTGACGGGCCGAAGGTGTCGGACAGGTCACCCGAGACGATCAAGGCATCGACGTTTTCACGGAGCAGCCGATCTTCGAGGCCATGAAACTTGAGGGGGTTGCTGCCCTGCCAGAAATAGGACTTGAGGTGGAGGTCGGCCATTACTGCGACCGTTCCGCCATTGTCCGGGATTTCGATAACGGTGGGGCTCGGCAAGATCGCCTCCGATGAATTCGAGCGAGTTTTGACCCACAGGGAAAGCAGGCCGCGTCACGGCTGATCGCGAGGAGTTGCAATGCTCGACTCGTTCAGCTGAGGGCAAATTGCCCTCCGGCGGAATGGATTTCAAGCGATTGATAATAAAGTGTTTTTCGCAAATTGTCTGGCAGACCAAAGCCCCTGGATTCGCTGGACTTAAGGCGTCGACAAGTTTCTTTTTCGCAAACGACCTTCATTGGGTCGTCACGCCCGCCTGGTTGTGACCCTAGTTTGAGGCCTATCCAGCCGAGGAAGACTGCAGGCCGCCGCAATCCGGCACTCCGTATCCGGTACAGCATCGGGGTCCACGACGGGGCGTCAGCAGGCATCGGTGAAAAGCGTGACCAGACGGCATTCGGAGATATCCTCGACCACCAGCAGCTTGGATCGCCGTGGGATAGCCACTCCGCCAAGGATGCGGGGTGTGCCAAGGCGGAGGCTACCTCAACCTCATCGAGGTCAGGCAGGTGGGACCGGCCCAGAGCCGCCTTCCACCGACCGCGCCGCTGCTTCACCAGACCGGCCATTCGTCCATGGCGCAGCATTTTCGGAAGATGAAGGTCGGCAGAGCCGGATATTGCCGACCTTGATCAGGGCGTTCAAACGTCCGCTTTCGTGGACCTTTCCACAAACAGTGGTTTTTGGCCAAAAGTGGCAGGACAGGTCCGTCCGTCGTGCTGAAAAGCGGAGTCGACAGACCAGAATCATCGGATGCGCAGCTTGATCCGCACTGTTTCAGCCGCCTCTACAGCTATGTGCGCCTTAATGGCCTCAAAATGCTGATATGCGCCCCCGATCAGGCGACTTTGTCGCCCATCGGCATGCCACTTGGGGGAACTCTGTTCGACTCGTCAAGGCGCGAAATCATTGTCATAACTCGCTCAATGATTGTGGAGGTTTCGATGATTTTTTCCGTTTTACTTGCCTCGCTGTTCGAATGGGGGTTGCTGGAAATTTTTAACGGGTTCGATGATGGAGACGACAAAGGCACGTCAGATGACATGGCGACAGAGCCTGTCCCCAACGACGATACCGAAATAAACGGCACCCCGATTGAGGACATCATTTTTGGCACATTGAAAGATCAGGACATATCGGGCCGCGCCGGTGACGATCTGATTGATGGCGGCGGCGGATCGGACACGATCACAGGCGGATCTGGCGCGGACACCATCAATACGCGCGATGATGGTCTTGGGGCGTCGGATACGGTCTTTGGCGGTTTAGGTGATGATGTCCTGAGGGGAGACGACGGTGATACGCTGACCGGCGGCGAGGGTCGGGATTTCTTTGAAATTGAAACCGGAGTGCCCGGTGCAGCCCCGGTCGTCATCACCGATCTCTTTGACGATCCGTCCAGTAACGGGCTGGTGGGAGCAGGGCGCGATGGGATCGAGACGGTGATTTTTACGGATGAGACGGGTGCGTATCTCAGTAGCGATGATGTCATCGCGAACCTTGTTATCGAGGGAGAGCCCGGAGACGGCGATGACGCGGCCCCTGCGATTGTGCGCTACAACGGGGTCCATGTGGCCACGATTCAAGGAACAGCCGGCTCGCTGTTAAATCTGCAAAGCCTATGGATCGGAAACTTCCGTTTGGAAGATTTTGAAGATCGGTGACGACGCGCCGCCCGCCATTCGTATATTTGCGGGCGGCGTTTGTAATCTACACGAAGTCGTAATTGTCCGCATTTTGCAGGTTCCCCTGATCCGCAGCATCTGGAAAATGGGCTCGTTCCGAACCTTCGCTGCGCGACAGGGTCAAGCGCCTGGTCACTCCGCGTGCGGTGTCGCTCGCGGCCCAATCCCGACCTTCGCCAGGTTCGGCCGTGCCGCGGCACAGCTTCCCCAAGCCTGCCATCAGCGTCATTGTGCAGCATGATCTGGCAGGTCAAGGGCAGCAGTGCGGACGAAGCGGACATTGTAGAAGGTGACGCGTACCGCTAATGCCCGCTTGGTTTTAAATGCTAGCGCGGGACTGACGTGCCAAGAATATACTTGATCGGAGCGTCATGCTCGGGCGTCTCAACGCTTGGCGCGACACTGTCCGCGCAGATGGGCGTTCCACTTCTGGACGTAGACGATTTCTATTGGATGCCAACGAACCCACCATTCACGACAAAGCGCCTGCCAGAAGATCGGGTCCGCTTGATACAACAGCGGCAATCCCAGACGGACGGTTGGGTTCTGTCAGGCTCCTTTATGGGGTGGGGGGATATCCTGATTGAGCATGTCGAGATCATCGCCTTCCTATATACACCTACCGCGATACGGCTGCGACGTCTGGAGAGCCGAGAGGCACAAAGACATGGTGATCGTATCCTGCCGGGTGGCGACATGTATGAAGGCCATCTGGCATTCCGTGATTGGGCATCTCGCTATGATGACCCCTCGTTCACAGGACGCAATCTCGCGCAGCATGAACGCTGGCTCAAAGCACAAACCGCTCCGGTTCTGAGGCTTGACGGCACACAGCCGGCCGAAGCGTTGGCTGAGACAGTCACGACCGCGCTGGAACGGCTCTGAAAGGCCACGAAGGGCTCGATCCATACCTTCGCGAATGTGGTCTGGCAGGGAATAGCCCTGCCAGACCTGTTCTCAGGTCTTGATACGGAGTGCCGCATTCGGGAACGGGAACCCGAAGTCATCGACCGCGCGCCGAGAAACCTCCTGAAATCCGAGCGTCCTGTAAAAGCGGACGGCTCGTTCATTCTCGGTATAGACCTCAAGGGACAAATCGCCCTTCCGGGCCAAGGCATCGGCGATCAGCGTGCGCCCGATACCGTGACCTTGCCAGCCCGGCGCTATGAATATCCCGCCGATGAAACATCCCAGAAGGCTGATGAAGCCAACAGCTTCTCCGTCAATGCAGGCCACGGAAGTCTCCGCCTTCGGCAGATAGGCCTCCTCGATCAGCTTGCCCTGTTCAGTCAGCCTTTTCTCACCGATGAAGGGGTGCGCCTCCAGCGAGGCTTCGAACCAGATGGTCGACAGTTTTTTCAGATCCGTTGCCGCGTCAAAGGGCCGGATCAGCACGTTAACGTTCTCCATGAGAACTCCACAGAAATCATGCAAAAAGGGTCGGCATCCATGTGCCGAGCGATGCCGCTACATGCGGTTCAATCGAAGCCTCTGTGCATAAATCTCCGTCTGTGGCGGGCCTAGCATAGGGCGCCCCGCCACCAGTTTCAATGGCGGCAGAGAGCTCGAAGCGGTCATGCGGCGGCGAGGCGATGGCCAGCCCTTGGTCCTTCCTTGCGCGGCGTCGCAACCGGCCCTGACTGGGCCTTCGACGGGAAGACCGGTGCCGCGGTACGACTTACCCGAAGCAGCCGTGCGCACCAGCGTGTAGCATCCGTCGGGGGATGGAAGTCCGTCTGCACTTTCCTCGCTGTCAGATTGTCGCCGCTGCATCTCACGATGACAGCAGCAACAAACCTTGTACAAACTAGGCTTTCGCGACGCTACGCGCGAAAACCTGACGTGTTCAGATACAACCATGGACCATTCCTGCCTGGGGATGGATAGCGCTTAACCCCTCCTGTGCTCAGCGCCTGCCGCCACCTCGACGGTCACATGCTGCATCCCGGTCGTCTCGCGCACGCGGTGCTTCACGGCG
Source organism: Sagittula marina (assembly GCF_014196795.1). Lineage (GTDB taxonomy): Bacteria > Pseudomonadota > Alphaproteobacteria > Rhodobacterales > Rhodobacteraceae > Sagittula > Sagittula marina. The sequence goes on along the minus strand of NZ_JACIEJ010000014.1, from coordinate 109,397 downwards.
CGGCGCACCTCGTCCGCTGCCGCGCCGGGGGCGAGTTCGACCTCCAGCGTGGCCATCGGACGTTCCTGCGTGATCGACCAGGCGTGGACGTGATGGGCGCGGGCCACGCCGGACAGGGTCGCTTCCAGATCGGCTGCGACGGCGCGGGGGTCGAAGCCGACGGGCGTGCCCTCCAGCAGGATGTGCCCGCTTTCACGCACCACGGACCAGGCCGAGCGCAGGATGAGCAGGGCGACCAGCACCGACAGGATCGGGTCGATAGGGGTCCAGCCCGTCCAGATGATAATGAGCGAGGCCGCAATTGCCGCGACAGAGCCCAGGAGGTCGCCCATCACGTGCAGCGCGGCAGCGCGGACGTTGAGGTTGTCGCTCTCGGCCCGGCTCAGCACCCAGAAGGCGAGGATGTTCACCACGAGCCCTCCCACGGCGACCCAGAGCATAAGTCCGCCCAGCACCTCGTGCGGATCGCGCAGGCGCTGGACGGCCTCTAAGACGATCCACCCAGCGATGGCGAACAGCGTGAGCCCGTTCACGAAGGCGGCCAGCACCGAGAACCGGTCGAAGCCGTAGGTCCGCTTCCAGTCCGCCGGTCGCCGCGCCAGCCGGAATGCGAACCAGGCCAGCAGGAGCGACGCGAAATCCGTCATCATGTGGCCCGCGTCGGCCAAGAGCGCGAGCGATCCGGAGATGAGGCCACCGATGACCTCGGCCCCCATGAAGCCGCCCGTCAGGGCCGCGGCGATGAGGATGGCGCGTTCCTTGGACCGGCGCGCCTCGGGCGTGTCATTGGCCGAGAGGGTCGGGCCGTGCGAATGCCCCGCGTGCGCGTGCTTGTGGTCGCACCCGTGATTATGCGCGTGATCGTGTCCCATCAGCGTGCCTCCACCTGGTGACCCGTGTCTGCCGGGCGCGCGCAACCACGGCGGAGCTCGGTGACGCGAGCGTTCATCCCGCGGTGGATCGTGGGGGCATCGAAGTCCGGCAGGCCGGGGCTGCAGAGGTGCTGGTCGGTCATGGCAGTGCTCTTGATTCGTTTCGTCCCCATGGTAGATACGACCTACAGCCACTGTAGCTTCAAGGGGTAATCGCGATGCAGGGCCATTCCATCGGTGCGCTGTCCAAGCACACGGGCGTGAAGGTGACGACGATCCGCTACTATGAGGGGCGTGGTCTTTTGCCCGATCCCGGCCGCACGGGCGGGGGGCAGCGCCGCTACGGCGATTCCGAGCTGGAGCGGTTGTCCTTTATCGCCCATGCCCGGCAGCTTGGTTTCGACCTCGACGCCATTGCCGAACTGATCGCGCTGCAGGAGACACCCCATGCTGCCCATGGCGACGCGCACCGCATTGCGAAGGATCGGATTATCGAAATCCGTGATCGGATCGCGCGGTTGCGGCGGCTGGAGGCTGAATTGGTACGCGTCGTGAAGACCTGCGACGGTCAGTCCGATGGCGAACCCTGCCGGGTGCTGCACGCCCTGGCCGACCATCAGGCGTGCGAAGGCGAGCACTGAGAGCTGCTTGGGGTCACAAAGAGGTTTTGAACGTGAACACGTCGCGTGTCAGAGTGCCCCCCCCTCCGGAGCATGCGCCAAGCGGCGATTGTGGACGACACCCGGTAGGCTCTTATTGCTCTTACCTATCGTAAACGGTTCCGTTCGAGCAGATAGCGGCCTGGAGGCTTGCCGACCATCTTTCGAAACATGGTCACGAAACTGCTGGCGCTTTCATAGCCGAGATCGATGGCGACGGCCTGAACCGACTGACCCGCGCTCAGCCGCCGCAAGGCAAGCACGATATGCAACTGTCGGCGCCAGCGGCCGAAACTCATGCCCACCTCCTCGGCCAACAGACGGCTCAGGCTGCGCTCGCTGAGCGCGACGCGGGAGGCCCACTCCGCGACGCTCGCGTGGTCCGCAGGCGCCGCGATCAACAGGTCGGTGAGCTTCTTCAGGCGCGGATCGCCTGGGATGGGCAGGCAGAGATCCTCGACCGGTGCCACAGCCAGCTCATCGAAGAGAACGGACACGATCCGCCCATCCGGTCCGTCGACGTCATAGAGGTCCGGCAGAGCGTTTGCCCGCATCAGTAACTCGCGGAAAAACCGAGACACCGCGATCGTGCAGCAGTCCTTCGGCAGGTTCGCGGCTTCGGGAGGGTCAATGAAAAGAGAGAGACACTCCACCTCGCCCGAGCCGAAAACGGAATGGGGCAGTCCGCCGGGAATCCATACGGCGCATTGCGGCGGTACGATCCAGACTGCGCCGTCGACCTCGCAATTGACGACGCCCCGCACCGTGAACAGCAGTTGCGCCTTTTGGTGGTGGTGCCGGGGCGATTGCTCCAAGGCGTCAAGGGTGGCGACCGCATTGGCTGCCACCAGCACACGCGGGATTTCGTCGACATAGGCGAGCCAGTCGCGACGGACGTCCAGATACATCTCAGACCTCGGCTTTCTCAGATCAGGCCGGATTGAAACATATTGCGGCAGGCTTGCGCAATGACGCCACTTGCCGGCTGGCGTATTGCTGTGAGGCAGAGGCGGCTGGCGTACTAGTGATCGCGCTCCCTTGCTGGAGAGCCAGAGCTGCCCGACACATAGGCACAGGAGTTTCCACGTGATCGACAATGCCCCGGTTAAGCTCGCGCTCGCATGGCTCATCCCTGCAGTTGGTGCCGCACTCTTTGTCACGATCCAGTGCTTTTCCTATCTGAATGCGTATGTCGGCGGCGGCGAAACGATGCAGGCCATGACGTTCGATCCCGCCGCCTTGTGGGGCGTGTCCATTTTCTACGGTGCCTGGGTCGTCCCGCCTTTGCTCGCGCTGGCCGCGCGGCGCGCGACCGACTGGGCTATGCTCGTACTCGGCGGCCTGCTGTTCGTCATGAGCACGCTCGCCGGCGTCTTCGATGGCTTGCGCGATGGCGGCCATCTTGTGGGTCTGGAACTGCTGACTGTCACGCTGCCGGGCGCGGTCGCGCCTGTCTTTACGTGGCATCACATTCGCTCGACCTGAAACCGTTCACTTTCGTCAGGAGACGACACATGCCCTTGGATATCAGTAACTTCCCGCTTGTCTGGATGAGCTATGACGATGCGCCCGATCACGACCACGACGAGGATTTCGCGGCACTTGAGGCGTGCTTTAAGCGCCGCGCACCGTTTGTAATCTTGAGCGATAATGCCCCGACCGAAGATGAAGACCACAACCACAGCCAGGAAGAAAAGAAACGCACTGCGCTGTGGATGAAGAAGCACAAGGCCGAATTGCGGACGCTGGTGCGGGCGATGATCGTGATTGAGCCGAGCGCCGCCAAGCGTCTGGCCTTCAAGACTTTCGGCGCGGTCTTTTCTAAATTCTGGGGTTTTCCATTGAGGATTGCAGTGACTCGCAAAGAGGCGATGGATGTCGCCGAGACCCTGCTGTCAGAGGGCACGGAGCCTACAACATCCTGAAGAACGGCTGAGCGGGCCGTGCGAAGACGGTTTTCGGAAGTTTGTAGGTTTCGCTCAAACTAAGGTCGATCGGCATATGCCTCAGGCGTGTTACCAAGTGGCACCCCGCGTGGTCCGCCGGTGGAGGGTCGAATCGATACTGGTTGTCTGCTTTATCGGCTTCGATCTTCGGAAACGGACAGACAGTTTGATCCCGAGTTGAATACTCGTCGAGCGGGCAGTAGATGTCTCCTCCCTCCCTCAATGTCGATCGGTCAAGCTCCAGTATGGTATCCAGTCTGGAAGTCCGCTTCTGCATGGAGCCGGCTCAGGCCTCGCGCCCGCAGCTAAGGTTCGGTTTCCGCCCCTCCTGTCGTACCGTCGAGATCGGCCCACTGCGGACATTCGAGCGCGGCGAGGTAGGTGACCGGTCCCAGCCCATATCGCATCTGTCCTACGTCCGCGCTGTCGACCAAGGCCTGCCCAATACTGCGGCCAAACGCGGCCAGGCTACCAATGATTGCAACCCATAGCCGGCTCAAGCGAGAGCGTCAGTTTGGCCTCATGCCTGCACCCGATGAAGGTAAATCTCTGTCAAGTGATCCGGTGCGTTGAAACGCCTGACTTTTTGTGGCCATCTGAGCCAACTGCAGTTGTAAGGATTTAAGATGCCGATATCGGCTCAGCACACACATCGATACGTTTATCATTTCTCGCATATCGACAATTTGGAAGGTCTGTTGCGCGACGGCTTTCTCGCCCACAATCATCCTCAGTTTCCCAAGCGGCATCGATCGATCGCCGCGGAGGGAATCCAAGGCCGCCGCGCGCGGATGGCGGTTCCATGTGGCCCCATGGGATGCGTACATGACTACGTACCGTTCTATTTTGGTTCCGTCAGCCCGATGCTGCTTGGCGTGGTAAATGCCAAAAATGTCGATCAGTATGATATTCTCTATTTTGAATTCTCTATCACCTTGGTCGAAAGGGAGGACGTGGTCTTCACCTCAGCGTCAGCGAATACCGAGATACCACCGGATTTCTACCATGATCCGGCAAGCCTCGCCGAGCTTGATTGGGACGCGATTGACAGCAAGAAGTGGGGCAGCCCGGACGATGACTTCCGACACCGGCGAATGGCCGAAATGCTGGTCTATAGCGCTCTTCCTGTCACAGCAGCGGCGCGTTGCATCGTGTGGAACGAATGGGTCAAGGAGCGTGTAAAGGAAATCGTTGGTGACCGTGAATTTCCCCCGATCGAGTTTGAGGACAGGAGACGCAAACACTGGTTCACGAATTTTGCGCAGGGTGGAACAAGCAGTGTCGTAAAAGGGCCTGGTGAGGTAGCAGGCATTTTCAATGATGCATGTTCCTATGTCGCCGAGCACACCGGCGACCATGAGGACACCGCCAGCTTTGAGAACCTTCGCAGCCTTAGAGATGGCCTGCGTGCTGATTTCGGCTGCCTACCTCATACTGCCGAACTGGTTGGTCTACGCTCCGCGAACGGTGTCCATCGAAAGACAGTAGATGTCCATACGAAGGAGGTTGTTTCTGGGCTGTTAGAGCTTGATGAGTATGACTCTTTCGACGTCAAACAACAGCGTCTCCTTGAAATTGCAGCCTATCTTCACGACATCGGCAAGGGACCACGCTCCCGCTGGGACGAGAACGGTGGCCTGCAGAAGGTCGATCCCGATCACCCTGTAGGCGCAATGCCTATGATGGCGGAAATCTTGACCGAGCATGTTGGCACGGTTAGCGCCTCTTCCGCACGGACATTGCTACTGCTCGTATGCTACCATGACCTTGTCGGTGATGTTCTTGGGCAAGGGCGAGATCCACAGCAAATTGTTGATGTCGTTCGTAACGAGGGTGAATTGAGAATGTTGTTCGCGATCTCGCGCGCAGATGTAACGGCACTCGTACCGTGGTGGTGGGATCAAAACCAAGCTGACGAATTGTATACGTGGTGTGCAGAAAACATAGATAAGGATGCAGAATAGCTATCATGCTTGAGTTCGTGAAAGGCGATATGTTTGACGTACATGCGGATGTCCGTGTGAATACAGTCAATTGCGTCGGAGTGATGGGCGCAGGCGTGGCGTTGGCATTCAAGCAGCGCTACCCCGATATGTTCAAGCAGTATCAACGCGATTGCAGAGATGATCGCGTTAAACCCGGTGCAATGAATGTATGGAAATCCTTGACCGGCGACTGGGTCATCAATTTCCCGACCAAGCGCCATTGGCGCAATTCTTCCCGCTATGAGGATATCGATGCTGGACTCGAAGATCTTCGCAGTTATTTAGACTCTGTAGGGCCAGTAACTGTTACGCTTCCCGCGCTTGGGTGCGGTCATGGTGGTCTGGACTGGGCTCGTGTATCGCGGATGATCCGAGAGAAGCTCGATGGCGTAAATGCTCACGTGTTGATTTTCGAGCCCTCCGCTTCGCGGCACGTGGGCCACGAAGCGAATGCGCAGCCCACCGAAGATGAGCGCGTAAGTGCAGAGCAGCTTGGCTATGACATGATCCAGCGGGAAACGCTGCCGACTTTTGATGTGCCGGGCCAGCTTTATCTTCAGGGAAGTCGGGAAAATTTTTTTCGGCCTTGGATTGCACTTCTGCCTTCGCGCAAGCCTGGTGAACGTGAGTTGCAGGCCCTTCAGGCGATAGCTTCGGAATTGATGCGCGTTGCCACCGAAAAATCCGTGGCGATAATTTATAATAGTCGTGCCAGTGAGGAAGTCGCCTCACTGTTTCTCAACGAGGGTATTGACGTTGTATTTTTATTGCCCTTCGGAATCCTTACTCGCAAGACACTGGCAAAAAGTATTCCACGTCAGGAGATAAGTGGATCACTTAGCATCGCATCGGCCGCGCCTGCGAATGGGAAGTGGAGCCGCCAACTATATGCGCAAACGATGGACTTGTTGCGGCAGAATGCGGAAGCAGTATTGTCATCCGATCCTGAGCCCGAATGGCTATCAGAAAAAGGACTTTCTACGTGGGGGGAGAGACGTGTTTGTTTTATCCGCTACGAAACTATGCCCCTTGGCATGCGCAACGCACTTGAGGCATCTGGCGCTCGACCAATCGGACGGCGCGCCGAGGACGGAGCTCCCAATATTGACTTTCTGATCGGGCGGGAGCGCACTTCGATTCTGGAGAACTCCGACTCGAGTATTGCCGAGGTTCAATCCAAGGAAGTGGTAGCTGCAGCAACTGATGATGAATCTCAGCCCAATCAAAATACCCTCACAATAAGCCTTTCTGACGCCTCAGAAGTAGTGCGGCGTGAAGTATTTGACGCCGTGATGAGCACGCTCATCGACCAAATCACTTTGACGATCACACTGCCCCATACTGTTAAGGAGGAAGATAGGCGCCAATTGCTTTATCTCGGGTTCAAAGAAAAAAAGTAGTATTTGAGACGCTGGCTGGCCGCCGTGCCCCACGTAAGCGATGGGCGCTGCCGACTAATCAGTCATGATCATTGCCAGCGCCGTCCGCCCCTCTCTTGAAAAGCACTCCGCGCGGTAGTTCCCATCGCAACTCTGCCGTTCGTGCGCAATGCGGCGAACGGCTGCTTCCCGCCCTTCCGGTAAAAACTATGCCTACCTCGAAGGCGCGCTTTGCCGTGTAACCTGCAACTTCTTCAGGACAGCGACATTCATACAGCCTCTCGAATCGGCACAGTCCGCTTAGCCTGAACGATGGCCGAAAAGCCCTAAGAGTGCCTCTTCTCGCCTCCATCGGGCCGTCCAATCGCGAGGCGCGCGACGTTTTCCGGCACGACGAATGCGAAAATCAGATTTCTCGATGTTTGGAAAAGGCCTCGAAGACGACGAGAGCACGAGAATGCGGCCAATGTGCAGTCTATCAGTAGATGCGGTCTGTGGGAGGCTGCCCCATATCTAGGGGGCATGCCTGGCGCCCCTCAGACATCAGCCTCTTAAAAAGAATGCGCAGAATCTTTTTTTCTCAATTATATCAATGGCGTGACTCCTATTCCCATACTCAGTCAACTGTGGCAGGAGCCATCACCGAAGGGTCTACCGTGTGGTTCACGCCGGTGCGGTCCCGATGTTTGTGTTTACCGAGTACCTGACTATGACCATGATTCCTCCTCCTGCATAACGCCACTCCTGCGTAGCCGCGCATATCCTCGGCGACGATCGATCCAGGGCGCGCGGCGAAGCTGACATCCCCTTTGTAATCCGAGGCTCTGCCCGCATGTCCGTCATCATGGCGGCTGGCGGAGCTATGACGAAAGATCCCATCCATGCCAAGAATCCGCTTCATCCTGAGCAAACAGTCTGATCCCGCGCTTGAGGAGGCCGCGATCATCAAGCGACTCAAGCAATTCCATAGCCGCTTGCTGGAAAAGCGGCAGATTTCCGATGGCATCCCTCAGGAAGAACGCGCCGCCTATAATGAACTATGGCATTATCCCCAGAATGAACTCCCGAAGTCGCTCGAGATCCGGATCCGGCGATGGGCGCAGAAGATCCATCGCCACCATCTGAAGGAGGTGGAGCCAACGCGCCTGTCGCGAGAAGACCGCGTCATGCTAGAGGGCTGTCGGGACGGCGCCGAGATTTTCGATCTGCGCTCGGCGCATCATATCGATGAGGTAGCGGCGGCGCTTCATGCGGAGTTTCCCTGGGTCTCGGAAGCGACGACACATGTTTGGCGCAGCCTTCATCATCATCGTGCAAGTGGCAGGCCCGGTGCTCAATTTGCGCCGATTCTTCTAGATGGCCCGCCGGGCGTTGGCAAAAGCGCATGGGCACGTCGTCTTGCGCAGCTGCTGGAAACGCCGGACATGACCCTCGACGCCACAGGCGAGAATGCCAGTTTCGGACTGATAGGAAGTCAACGCGGCTGGTCGAATGCCGGCCCCGGCCGTCTCGTGGGCCTGATGCTGATGCGGCAGGTTGCAAATCCGCTCGTCATCATCGACGAGATAGAAAAATCCGGCACGCCCAAATCCGACAAGGGACGGGCTTTCAGTCTTCCCAATGCCCTCCTGCCGCTGCTCGAAGAGCTGACGGCAAGCCGGTGGACCTGCCCTTACTTTCAGAACCAATTCGATATGTCTTTCGTCAATTGGGTCTTCACATCAAATAGCCTGCACGGCCTGCCGGAACCGCTTCTGTCGCGGATCCGCGTCGTCAACGTGCCTTCTCCCACGCAGGGGCAGATCAATGATCTCGTCCTACGCGAGGCTGCCAAGCGGCAGCTCTCGCCGGCCATCACAACGGCCATCACGACCGCGCTGGGGGAGGCATTCGGGGCGGGCCAGCAGATCAATATCCGGACCGTGAAACGGATGCTGGAGCTGGGATCCGACCAACAAGGCCGGCCGCTGCTCCATTGAGCAGGGCAGCATCGATTCTTCTATGATAATCAGTCACTTGAATGAGTTATCCACATTTCCGGCACATGGGTGAAGCTTTTTCGATTGGGATTTTCACCGACTTCCCGGAAAATAACCGCATGACCCGCCCAAGCAGTTTCGGTTGGGTCAGTTCGGAATTTCGCCCCAAAAGGGGCACAAGACGCAGAGGTCCTGTCACATCAGCACAACTGCCACGCTAGCGATAGAGTTCGCGCGCGGCAAGAGCGACATGACCTCATCAAGAGAAGCAGAATTAGACCCGAAACACTGCTGTTTTCGGGAACGGAGATGTCATGTCTGACGATCAGATTATCGATCACGACAGCTGGAATTATTCGCCGGCGGAGCTGCCCAGGCAGCCGAAAATCACACTCGGGCCGATCTACGGCGTCCTGCCTTTCACCGGCGTTCGCAGTCCCGGCGTCCCGACCAAGCATCTGTCGCCGATTGGCCCGCCCCTGGCGGCGGATCCGGAGGCCCCTTTCCGGGTCCGTCGGTCTCATCTGCAGAAGATGGAACTCGGAAAGTCACGAGGCAGCTCCCGGCTCTCCTTCGTGACGCGCCTGCACCGCAGGGCCGTGATGCAGGAGTTCTGGTGCGCCTCGATGGAAGAGGCCGAGGTGAAGAAGAACCTCGCGGCCCATCCTGATGTGCTGAACTTCAAGGAGCAGTTCACGCGAATTGATTTCGTGGGTCTGGATGGGGACGCAAGCTACACCAAGATCGACATTCACGTTTTGCTGGCCTCAGGTGAAGAGGTCCTGGTCTCGGTCAAGTACGACGAGAAGGCCCGGCGCCAGTCTTATCTGGCGGAGGTCGCGAACATTGCGTCTCAGTGTTCGCGGGACGTCGCCGATCGGATCGTGGTGCTGTCGCGCTATTCATTTCACCCGGCGTGGCGGGACTGCGCGGAGAAAATCCATTATGCGCGGCGGGGCTGGGACCCGGAAGCTGACCGGATCGTCCTGGAGGCGGCGAACGATCTACCGCCCCGGTTCACGCTGGATCGGTTGATCGAGGCGTCCCGGCTCGACAATCGGGCGTGGCGTGCGGCCGTCCGACTCATCGGGGATGGCGACATTCGCAAACACCCTCTGGATCGGTTCGAGAGCGGCCTTGTCTGCGAGGTGGCGGCATGACCTATTTCGCGCGTCTCAAGGCAACGGATCGGGTCACCTTCGAGGGAGCCGAAGTCACCAGGACCAGCGAGGTCAGGGATCGCGGCAGCGAGGTCGTCACGCATTATCTGCTGTCGGTTCTGAACGCCGACCATGACGTGGATATCCGCAAATTTCGCGCGGATGAGATCCCGCACCTGCTCGAGAGCGAACTGCTGATCATCGAGCGTGGCTACTACAGCCCGGCCCAGCAGATGGATCGCGCCATGTTCGGCACGGGCGAGATGTTCGGGGCCACCAGGAAACGGCGCGCGCGCATAGACCTGATCATGTTCCTCTGTACGCGGATGGCCCATTACCGAAAGTTCGGAATGATCTTGACGCGCGATGGGGTGCAGACCTGGCGTGCCAAGTTGGATCGGGACTACAAGTCCTATCAAGCACGTCGGGATTATGGGACGGAAACTGCGAATGCGACGCAGAGCCTGAAGCCGCTTCCCAGAAATGACACTCTGCTCAGTTACTATCGCAAGTTCCGAAAAGGAGGTCAGCAGGCAAAGGTGTTTTGCCCCCCACGTGCTCGATCGGTAGACTTGGACGAACAGGCGATTGAAGACCAGAATTTCGTTCTGCGGTTCTTGCGACAATATCCGGACAAGCCAGACTCCAAATCCGATGTGGCTGCTCACACGGTCTCGCAGGTCGAGAAGGAAAACGAGCGCCGCCGCGCCGCAGGCTACCCGGTCTTGATCGACGTGAAGTCGACCAGGACCTATGAGCGCTGGATCGACAAATACCTGGACCGGTTCACGGTCACCGTCAAACGCGAGGGGCTGGCGAAGGCAAAAGCAGAACTCCGCAGCGTCGAGCAGGGACTGAAAGCCAGCTTTCCGGGGCAGTCGGTCGTATTCGACGCGTGGCAGGTTCATGTTCTGTCCTTGAACGTGTCGCGAGCGGCCTGGGACCGCATGACACCCGAGCAGCGTGCCAAGGTGAAGCGCGTTCGCCGATGGGTGGTCGTCGCGATCGATGTCGCCACCCGCATGATCTTGGGGTTTGCGTTTTGTGCGGCACCGAACCAGGAAGCATCGCTGTCTTGCCTTCGCATGTGCTTTGTGGACAAGACGCCACTCCTCAGGGAGGCGGGGCTCTTCGAGTCCTCTTGGGACAACAGGGCCCCTATCCACATGGTTTCGACGGATTCGGGGAGCGAGTTCGGAAAGAACCCATTTGGTGGGTCAAGGTTCGTCGAGGCGGTTCGCATCCTGTCCGGTTCACTTCTGAATGCCGTGACCGGCGTGGCCGAGCTTCGCGCTCACGTTGAACGCCTGTTTCGCACCTTCGAATTGAAATGGGCGCGGCATTTGCCGGGCTGGACAGCCGGTGCGCCCCATTTGAGAAATGATCGGAATCCTGGGCGCGAGGCCTGCCTCACGGATGATGATCTGCATCGTCTCTTCGTCACATTCGTGGCGGATTACAACGCATCGCCTCACCGCGGTCTCGGCGGAGCGACCCCGTCCGGCACATGGGCGAAGCTGTCGAAACACGAACAGTTTGACCCCTTCGCGCTGCCTGGGTCTCAAGCACTGCGCGAAGCTTGTGGCAGTTCCCATGCTGCTGGCGTCTCGGAAGCCGGCATCCGATTCGAGGGGCTGGTCTATTCGAATGAGTTCATCCGCAACCAGCGTAAGGCGCCGGGCGTGGACAGGATCGCCCGGCCGGGGGAAAAGCTGGAAATCATCGTCGACCCGATGAACCTCGGGGCCATCTCGGTCGTCGCCAATGGCGACCTGATTTCCGTTCCCTGCCTCGACGAGACCATGCGGGGAAAGTCACTCGCCTGGTGGAAGGCGGAAAGGACCCGGCGCAAGGCTGAAGCCGCACTTGATGTCGCCGATCATTCCAAAGCCCAGTCTGAAGCCCGTGAGAGTTGGCGCGGGGAGGCAAAAGCCATCGCACACTCGGCCGGCGTCACCATGGAAGGTCGCAGCGACGAGGAGGCAGCGCGTCTTCGCAAGGAACTGGAGTTCGGCAAGGGCGCACATGAAAAGCCCTTTGTCGGCCGCGACGAGTTCATCGATCCTCTGCAAACCGGCTACGCGACCGGTCCCAGTGGCAATCACACCGCATCAGCGCCCAGATCCCCATCGGAGACCGAGGCCGCCGAACGCCCCGATGGAGCAAATCCCCTCGATCGCTTCCGCTCCAATGGCGCCCGACGCCGCCCAAGATCCTGATCCGGAGATATTCCATGACCACAAATGAAGCCCTGGCCGTGATGGAGAAAACGCGCACCAAAGCGGCCGCGACCTCCGCGCTGGATACCTTCTTCTTTGAAACCGAGACCCACCGCTTGATCCGCGAGCGGGTGTTCAGTGTCCTCGAGGCGCGGGAAACTCGCCTGGCGCGTGGGCTGTATGAGCAGAAGGGGGCTGCCTTGATCGGCCCTGCCGGTAGCGGGAAGTCGACGATGATGGCGCGGGTGATCCGTGAGTATGAGGAGGCGGCGGTCGCCACAGGCGGTCGGGAGTTCGGCCACAGGATCGTCAGTGCAATCGTGCCGGGAAAAGCGAGCGTGAAGGACACATGCTGTGCCGTCCTCAGGGAAATTGGATACCCGACCAAGGGCAACCGGACCGAGGACTACCTGATCGACTGTCTGCGCAGGCAGCTCCAGCATCATCATATCGCGGCCATTCACCTCGATGAGATCCAGGACGCAGGGCGTTACGCGACCGAAGAGGCGATGTCCGCCTTCGCGAAGCGGTTCCGCAACCTGATGCAGGTCGGGCCCTGGCCTGTTTCGCTTATCCTGACCGGGACCTCGGAAGGACACGAGTTCATCAACCACGATCCCACCCTGACGCGGCGACTGCGTCCTGTCGAGATATTGGCCATGACGCCCGAAGCCGATGGCCCCACCCTCCGAAATGCCATGACCAAGCTATTGGCGGGAACTGGCCTGACCGATGAAGGCCTGTTCTGCCTCGCGGAATTCATGCCGCTCATGATGCATGCTGCAGCCTATCGGTTCGGTTTGGCCGTCGAGATCACGATCGAAGCGCTCTCGGAGGCCCTGGAGATGGGGGATGTCCGGGTCACCCTCGATCATTTCGCCGAGGCCTATTATGTCCGCACCAACTCTGATGACGAACTCAACCCCTTCCTGTCTGAGCATTGGCGCGGGATCGACACCTCCCGCGCCATGGATCGTTTTTACCAGGACACGAATGTGGCGAAGAAACCGCGCAAACGGAAGTAGCCAGCAATCTGTCCCCGTTAATCCACGTTAGGGTCGCCCGCCGGGCGGCCTTTTTCTTTGCCTGCGCGCCGCAGCCCACCCAGGACAGGTCGGAAAAAACGATGTCGGAAGACGGCTTTTTGATGTCGGCAAGACGGTATTCGAAATGTCGGGTTATGTCGTAAGTTATTGATATTTTTTATAAAAATGTCAGGTTAAGACGGTCTTTAGGTGTCGGACGATACCAAATGTCAAAGAAAGCCAATGTCTGCGCAAAAGCAAGCAATAGTCTGCGCAAGATGAGGCCCACGAAGCCGCAAAAAACATGCTTTATATATTAATTTCATATAGTTGAGACTTGTGTTGGCCCGCAGGAGACTTCTCCTCTACCGGCCCATTTTCCGCCGATTTGACAGAAAGATCGATTTCCTTTCACTGAGTGACACCAAGGTTCCGGAACCTTTCATCCCCCGTCTTTCAGGCCTGACCGGCCCGAGAGCATCGCCGCCGCGGCGTTGGTCCGGCGTATTGAAAGGACTTCGCCATGACTCGTGCGACCACCACGATCCCGTTCAGCACAATCAAATTCATCGACAACATACCGCGCCTGTCGGATCTGACCGAACAGCTCACGCAGAAGCTGCGCGAGATCCGCATGGAAATAAACCAGCGTGAGCCGGGGATAATGACTGCTGGAAGAACGCAGAGCATCTACGACCTGATCACCGACGCCGATACGGCCAGGATCAGGCGGCGGGCGATGCGGTATCTCGAGCGGCTGCATAGCTCCACCGGAATCCAGCATCTGCAAGAGCGCGACGCGGCCTTGCTGACGCCGTTGCGTGGAGGTCTGCCGATTGCCCGGATCGTGACCGAACACGAGGCGGACGAAATCGCGGCAGCGCTTCATGCAGAGATGCCATGGATGGCACCGGCGACGGAAGTCGTCTGGCATGGTCTGAGAACTTCCGTCCGCAGGGGGCTGCCTGGCCTCCGTTTCGATCCACTTGTGCTGGTAGGCTCTCCCGGGATCGGCAAGAGCTTCTGGGCACGCCGCCTCGCGCATCACCTTGAGGTACCCAGAACGTCCATCGATGCCACGGGGGAGCCAGCGGCCTTCTCCTTGGTCGGCGCGCAACGCGGGTGGAGCAGCGCGAGCCCAGGCAAGCTGATGCAGACCGCCCTGCGCGAGCGGCATTCCGGGCCCGTCGTGATCATCGACGAGGTTGAGAAGGCCGGAAATGTCCAATCTACTCAGGGATCCCGTCACACTCTGACCGACGCCTTACTCCCGCTCTTGGAGCGTATGACAGCCGAAACCTGGGAATGTCCCTACTATCAGATCCGTTGCGATATGTCCTGGGCGAACTGGGTGATGACCGCCAACAGCCGGTGGGGTTTGCCCGCGCCTCTGCTCAGCCGCTGTGTCGTGCTCGATCTGCCGGACCTGACCGGAGCTCAGTTGCAAGTCTTTGTTGAAGAGCAGGGCGAAGGACGGGGCCTTCCGCAAACGGCTATCGACGCCACGTCGGACGCAATCCAGCGGGTTATCGTTGCCGGTCGCACACCGAGCTTGCGGACTATCAGCCGAATGTTGGACCGCGCCGAATTGCTGGCGCAGCGACAGGTGTTACAGTGATGCCACTGAGACCAACGTGCGCCTTGGTGTTCATGGCGAGGTGCGATCCCGCTTGACGCTCCATGGCCCGCATTCAGTGCCGCCAAAGATATCAAGAGCCCTGCGATCAGACTGCTCCGGGCCGACTTTACAACACCTGGGCGAGAGTAATGAGAAAGCAAATAGTATGCCTCCGGTATGTTTGGTTGCTTACCGGTAAGCAACCAAACATACCGGAAGCGACTTTGGTAGAGATCAATAAGAAGGTTCTGCCGCACCTGAGACAAATCGGGAGACTGTTTCTGGCCCGACATGGACCAATCAGGTCGAGGTCGATAGCTGCGTGGGCGACTGGCTGACACAAGGGCGGATTTCTGAGACGGCGGGCGGGAAGCCGACCTTCGCTGCGGTCACCAAGATTGGACATCGACAGTCACAAAGCCGCCATTCAGTGTCAGCGGTCTGCCCGGCAGGGTGCGCGGCCCACACCGGTCATTGGCCAGGATCACAATTGCCGCAGCGCGGCTTCCCCTTACCGGACCGTCATGGCACCGCGCATCATAGTCCAGGGTCCCAAGGTCAGCAGTGGGGGCGAAGCTGATGCTCAGCGTTCAATACCGGTGCGGTTCAACTCGGCCATCGCCCGATCTATGCAACAGAGCTGTTGACTACAAAACCAAAAAAGCGAAAGTAGACCAAGTAGATGCCTAGGCCATACGCTTTCGCTGAGATGAGGGTAATGCCGACCTGACGCCTCCTTTCGTGTAAAGTGATTTATCGCGATTTGAGGAATGAATGACTGAACCGATTTCGCATCACATTCAGACACCCAAAGCCGCAGCTTATCCACTCATCGCCAAGGAACCACGGGTACAGCCCGGCGACTACGTCCTAGAGGGGCAAGGATTATACGTTTTTGTCACGGCCGATGGGCGTAATATTCTTATCAAGTCACCTTGGCGCGCGCAGGTCGGTGCACAAATCCTGCCGGCAGGCACCGTGATAGATCGGCCGATTCCCTTCATCACTATGTTCAAGTTGCCCGTCAGTCATCATCCTGAGCCAGCGGTCAGTCAGGCGAAAAAGACTGCCACCGAAGAGCCCGCCCGACCGAAAAAGCGAGCTTCCACGGGGGCTCCTCGTCAGTCTCAGAAAGCCACCCCAAGTACAGCTTCATCGCAAAATGCAACCAGGCATGAGGCGCAGGCAAACAAATCCGAGCAGAGCGAAGCCCCGGGGCGTGTGAAGGCCGGGAAAACGCAACCGAAAAAATGGAAAGCAGCGGTAGTCACCCTGCTCATCCCCGCGTGGTTTCTACTCTGTGTATTGATCCTGAGCGAATTTGCGTTCCCCTATTTCTTCGATGATCATATCATTCTGCGCTGGGGTCTTGTTCTCTTGGCATATCTGGGTGGCACATGGATCGCGACGGGCTATGCTCTACGTATCCAGCCAGGGAAGAGCCTGCCGACCATCTCTGCATCGGTGCTTGTGATGATCCTCGCTGTGTTTTCACTTCTGCCGTCGAGAATGACCTCGGGATTTATCGCTGATCTTCGTATCGGAGACCTCTTCAAGACGAAATCCTATGGCGTCGTTCTCGAAGACCTCGAGACCTATTCCAATGGCAACACCCCAATCCTCACAACACGGCAGGCCCGCGAATTTTCGGAGTGGATCAATGATTAGAGCGCTCTCACTTATTCTTGTCTTTGCCTTCCTGTCACCTTTTCCTGCCTCGGCGCAGCAGGTTTTTGATTTCGACGCAAGTGGGGAGACCGTTCCGGGTGAAGGGGCTGACGGAAGTGGGGCTATCTTGACGCTCAACTGGAATGCGCAGGTCAAGATCGGACGGTTGCTTGGGGAGCCCATGGTCTCCAGCCGCTTCAGATTCGATCTTCTTGGGGGGACAGTCACCCTGCCGTCGACGACCGCAGAGGGCACCTCACGATATGAAACATATTCGCTCGTGAGCTTGCCAAAGGCAGCCTGGCAAATAATTGAGCTCTACGATGTAAAGCTGAGGCTCGATTTCCGTGGTAGTAGCGACGATTTCTACCTGATCACTGACGTCGGCCTGCCTGGAGAGTCCGGGGAATGGTCATTCAATGTGCCCGGCAGTCCGAACTGGGACAAGCTCTTCATAAAAGGATCTTCCCAAGCCGACGATCCTGTTTATCTCGATGGCGCCCGTGCGAAACAGGAGTTCTCGCAGGGCCTTTCACTTGTATCGGGCTATATCGTCGAGGCGCACCTGTCACTCTTCGATTTGCACAGCTGGTACGATCAGCTCAATCCCGATTATTACATCGACGCTTATGGTACGGCAATCCGACAGCTAGAGGACGGGATGCGGATCAGCTACGGTATCAATGAACAGACACCGAAAGCCTCCGAGACTATTTTTGAGAGGACTGTAAAAGACAGGCTCGAGATTGCAGATTTCTACAAGCGACGGCTGGAAAAGTTATTGGATCTTCCTGATCGTTTCCGCATCGGTGACAACCATCAGCCCTATGTCATGGCACAGAGGCAAGCCCGCTCGATCCTCAATGGAGCCAAACGGACGAAGCCGGCATTGATCAGCGACCAGACCCGGCTGCCCGGAGGCCGCTCAGCTGGACGTGAGGAACACTTTTTCAACCCTACAATCGAGACCCCTGTCGATGGCTTGCACACAGATCGCTCAGTTGTCGAACTGGCGGGGAATCTGGGCGACGGGTTTCCGAAGGAGCTGCACGCCGCCGTCCGGATCAAGGTCGGCGAAGTAGTGCAGAAACCGCGGATAAGCAGCAATGGAAACTTTAGCTCGTCCGCGGTTCTAGGCGCGGGGTGGAACCATATCACCGTGGTGTTAGAGGAGCCCGAACGTGGGTTTAATGAGGTCGAGCTGGCCGCAAGCGATGTACATTTTAATGGTCGTCCATCACGGTTGCGGGTTACACTGACTTGGGATGGCAACAATAGCGACATTGATTTGCGGGTGACTAATCCGAAGGGCGCGACAGCTTCGTACTCTCAACGTTCAGCTGGAGACCTGTCACTGGATGTAGACAATACTAATGGCTACGGGCCGGAAAATATCCGTAGCTTTTCTACGATGCCTGGCAACTATCGGATTGCAGTCCATAATTATGAGAATGGTGAGGGGGTAACCGCCACGCTGCATATTTTTGTCAACGAACGACTGTTCCGTCATGAATCCCATCGCTTCACCAATTCGAAAGGTACATGGGAGGTCGACCCAGTTTGGTTCGACTGAGGTGCCCCTAGGGTCAGGACCCATTAATCGGCTTGCGACCACCTTGCCGGCGTGATTCACGCTCCCGAACTGATGGGGGCATGATCAGCAATCTTTTCTGGTTGAGCGACGAGCAGATGGCGCGGCTGCGGCCGTTCTTTCCAAAGAGCCATGGCAAGCCCAAGGTCGATGATCGGCGGGTCTTGAGCGGGATAGTCTTCATCAATCGTAATGGCTTGCGTTGGTCCGATGCGCCGCAAGAGTATGGTCCACCGAAGACCCTCTACAACCGATGGAAGCGCTGGCGCGACATGGGTGCTTTCGCCCGGATGATGGAGGGACTTGCTTCCGAAGCCGCCGACCGGAAGACAGTGATGATCGACGCCACCTATCTCAAGGCGCACCGCACGGCTTCGAGCCTGCGGTTGAAAAAGGGGGGCGTGGCAGGCTGATTGGGCGGACGAAGGGTGGCATGAACACCAAGGTGCATGCCGTCACGGACGCGAACGGCCGCCCGATCAAGTTCTTCATGACAGCCGGCCAGGTCAGCGACTACACCGGCGCGGCGGCCCTGCTGAGCAACCTGCCAGAGGCCGAATGGCTGTTGGCCGATCGGGGCTATGACGCCGACTGGTATCGTGAAGCCTTGCGGGACAAGGGCATCAAGCCCTGCATTCCTGGCCGGAAGTCCCGAGGCAAGCCTGTCAAATACGACAAGCGCCGCTACACGCGGCGCAACCGTATCGAGATCATATTCGGCAAGCTCAAGGACAGGCGCCGCGTTGCGACCCGCTACGACAGGTGCCCGAAGGTCTTTCTGTCCGCTGTCGCTCTCGCCGCAACTGTCATCTTCTGGCTTTGAAAATTAACGAGTCTGGAGCCTAGCGCGCTCGATCTTGAGTTTTCAACGGCCGCTCCGGGCTGTCAGCTACCAACCGCGACCGGGTTGACCGCCGCCCAGGCGGAGGGTCATGGCGCTGCATTGCCGCAAGGCAGCTATGAGCCCTTTCATGCCAAGGAACGTCGGCGTATAGGCGTAAACATCAAGGAAGGGATTGGTCATGAAAATCTGGGGACGGGACAATTCAACCAATGTTCGCAAAGTGCTGTGGTGCGCGGAAGAGCTGGGTTTGCAATATGAGCATGTCCCCGCAGGGGGCGCCTTCGGCGTCGTGTCCACGCCGGAGTTTCGTGCGCTTAACCCGAACGGGCTGGTTCCATGTCTTCAGGACGGATCGCTGGTACTTTGGGAATCCAATGCCATCGTCCGATACCTTGCCCGGCAATATGGTTCTGGTGGGTTTGCCGCGGCGGATGCACGAACTTGGGCCATTGCTGACAAGTGGATGGACTGGGCATCCCTTTCATTCGCGGTCCCTTTCCGCGATCTGTTCTGGAATATGGTTCGTTGCACGCCGGAGACGCGCGATGAAACAGCGATGCTGCGAGGGCAGGAACAGTGCGCCGGCTTGATGAAGGTCGCGGACGAGGCTCTCGCCCAGAGGCCGTGGTTGTCGGGCGAAACTTTGGGGATCGGAGATATCCCACTGGGCTGTATTGCCTATGCTTGGTTCAATATGCCCATCGAGCGCCCTGACCTGCCTGCGCTTGAGTCGTGGTACGACCGCCTTTCGCAACGCGAAACCTATCGCAAGGCAGTTATGACAGAATTGACCTGACTTGCAGGGAGCGGCAGCTTTGTCCGCATAGCGGTCATCTAAGCGTTGCAGATGCTGCGCGACAAACGAACGACCGCTTCGGTGAAGCTGCGCGGCGGCGTTGTCGCGCAGTCCCAAGGTCGGCTTTGGGCCGGAAGTGACGCCGCGCGGGGCGACCAGGCCAGCTTGCCCCTGCGGCGCAGCGAAGGTCCGGTTTGAGCCCAGAGTGACCGGAATCATGCCAAGGCTTCGCTGCTGGTGCATTCGTCCGCTCCCAGCCCTTCTGAAGCATTCGTGCAAGACGCAGCACGACGCCAAGCGCTTACACGATGGGCCTTCATCCGTTACCGGAGTTGATGATCTCGCCGCCTTCTGCGGCCAGGACCGCCCTGATGATCCCGGCCACATGGCCTATGCCCGGGTCATCGCTATTCCTGTCGTGCCACGCGAGATGAAGTGGGAAGCGATCGACTTCGAGCGGCGGGGCAACACCGACGAGGTCGCCCCCGTGGTGCGCCTCGAATGACTTGCGGGGCAGCATGGCGAACAGATCGGTCGTGGAGAGGATCGCAGGGACGAGCTGAAAAGACGGGACCACGAGGCCGACCTGGCGCGAAAGGCCGATGGCCCGCAGGCTATCATCGAGCGGGGTATGACGCTCGCCCCGGCCCGACACCACGATATGCCGCCATGCCAACCAGCTTTCGAGGCAGAAGCTTTCGGCCGCGGGATGTTCTTTGCGCATTGCGACAACGTAGTCCGCCTCAAACAGCGTCTCCGTTTCGATGTGATCGACCGGCCGGTCGAAGAGCGCGACGCCAAGGTCGGTCTCACCATTCGTCAGTTCCCGCGCGACGACGTCGGGGCCGAGCCATGGCTTGAAGACAATCGAGATGTTGGGTGCCGTTCGGGCCAGCTTTTCGATCAGAGGCTGCGCCAGAAGGGCCGTCGGTGCATCGGCCGCGCTGATCCGCACAACCTGTACCAGCTCGGAAAGCTCGGTCTCGGGCGGGTCGAGCAAGTGCTTTACCTGAGCCAGCACGTCACGGATCGGTCCGCGTAGCATTTCTGCCCTTGGTGTCAGCTTCATCTCGCCCCACCCCCGCTCGAGGAGAGGATCGTCGAACAATGCGCGACAGCGTTGGAGCGCACTTGAAACGGCAGGTTGGGAGAGGTTCAGCCGCTGGGCGGCACGGCTGACATGCGCTTCTGCCAGAAGGGCATCAAGGATCACGAGGAGGTTTAGGTCGACGGCCCTTAAATTCATGGGATTGATAATATCCTATACCTGATATCTATTGGAGTAATTTTTATTGGAGCGCCATCCTGAGGTCAATCTTCATCCCAAGGAGGCAGCCATGTCCCGCACTCTCATACTTCTGTTCCACCGCGACATCGCGCAGTCGCATGCAAACCTCGCACTATGCGACCGCGTCGCCGCGCTCCCCGGAGTTGAGGTCGTCGACATGCAGAGCCTCTACCCGGACGGCGTGATCGACATGTTCACCGAGGCCGGCACCGAGGCGCAGCGCCTTCTGTCGGCTGACCGGATCGTTCTGCAATTCCCGGTGCAGTGGTATTCCACCCCCGCGCTGCTGAAGGCCTGGCAGGACAGCGTCCTCACCCGCATGTTCTACCTGTTTGCCGAGGACGAAGGCGACCGGCTGGCGGGAACACCGCTGATGGTCGCGGCCACCGCGGGGAACACCCCCGGCGCCTATGGGCGGGGCGGGGCGAACCACTTCACGATCGATGAGATCTTTACCCCGCTCAAGGCCACGACCCGTCGCTGCGGCTTGCCGTGGCACGCCCCCTACATCACGTTCGGTGCGGACAAGTTGAGCGCGGCCGAGCTGGCTGAGGCTGCCGAGGGCTATGCACATGCGCTGGACGCTTTCATCGCCGCCACGCCGGCAACGCGCGGACAAGAGGTGGCATGAGCATGACCGCGAGCAACCACGACACTTTCAGGGATCTTTCGTCCGGGACACCTGCGCCCTTCACCGTCGCCGCGCGCAGCTTGCCGGTGGTTTTGGGCCTGCAATTCCTGCTGGCCGGCCAGGCTCTCTACGGCGAGATCGGCTGGGGGGCACACGCCATCGTTGGCGGTATCATTTCACTGCCCGTTCTGGGGCTTGCCGGATACGCGCTCCTCGTGCGGCGGCTGCGGGGCTTCGCACGGTGGGCCTGTGCCCTCCTCGTGTTGTATTTGGGGCAGGTCGGTCTGGCCGCCACTGGCGGCGCGGCGCTTGCCATTCACCCCTTCAACGCCGCGCTGCTGCTCACCGCATCGCTTGTCCTGCTGTTCAAGGTCGAGCGGCGCAACGCCGGCTGCGTCAACGCCCAATCGGTGTGACCGCGGCAGGGCTGAGACAGGAATTTCGACGCATGGTAATTTTGGGCTGTTAGTATGGGGGGGCGCCACTCTCCGACCGCCGCGCAGCCGCACGATGGGTCCCAGCCCTTGGCGCCGACGGGAGAAGCGTCGCAGGAGCCGTATCTCCTGCGTCCTTGAGGCCGCGGACCCAGCCGCGCGCCCCGCAAAGCCCCCTCCGCTACCCCAAACCGGGTACCATGCTTCGGCCTGGATTGCCCGGCTCTCCGTAGGCGACTGCGCGAGCGGCATCTTCCGAAAGGGCTATAACGTGCTTTCGCACCAGGTGCGCAAATGTTCGATCATCGCGCGCAACTATGGCGGCTGGTTCCGCCGCCCCGGCTAGAACAGGTAAAAGCCGGTGAACGGCGGCAGGTAGGCGTCAAGCAGCGCGCCCTCTCGATCGACGGCTTCCAGGGCCTAAACGGCATGCAATGGGTTCAGCGCGAGGGGTAGCGAACTGCGCATCGCCGACGTTCGGGTACAGAGATGTCGCAAGCGCGGCCAACGGCCGCTACGTCCCGCATTACTGACCTCTGAGAGATGACCAATGCCGCGCAAGCGTCGCAACGACCGCTTTGGGGAAGCTGCACCGCAGCCCTGGCGAGACGGGTAAACGGCAGCTCTGGGCGGGAACCGGACCCTAACTGCCATACGCGCCACCATTTACCTTCTTCAGATCGACGTAAAAAATCGCTCAGTCTAACTGCGACGATGTGATCGGGTACTTGGGTACACCACCTAACAAGTATTATTCTTTTACATCAATTCTGAATGCCATAAGGTTGGCTAGCAACTCCTTGGTGAAGAACGGAGTATGTTAACATTTAGATTCGGAAGCGCTACGCGCTGTCTCTGAGTGAGGGAAACTAGGGACTATCAATGAACGCTGAATACTCCGAACCTCAAAAAATCATTGCTCGCCGGCAGATGATTGAAAGCGCAATAAGTACGCTTACCGAAGGTAGAACCAATGCAACCCTGTGTCGCCGATCATATGTGCGGGAAGTGCGAGACAGGCTGGTGGATCGAGGCGGGTATGATGCTGAAGCCGGTGGCCAGCTAACCGATGAGACAATTAATCGTTGGGAAGCGTTTTACGATTCAGTCTCTCAAGTGCGGGACGCAAAAAGTCTTAAAGTGGCGTACCTATGCGGCCCAAACCCAGAAAATGACTTGCGGGAATTCTGTGCCGCGGGGATCCTTCCAGAAAACATTTGGGCCTTCGAGTCTGATGTGAAAGTATACACCAAGGCTGTAATCTCCGCCCTATCCTCCGAATTTCCATTTGTGAAAATTGTGAAGAGCGGAATCGATACCTTCATCGATGCTTCGCCTGTTCGCTTTTATATAATTTATCTCGATTTCTGTGGACCGTTACCGAGCCGCAATGCGAAGCAGAAAACGCTACTCGCAATTTCCCGAGTTCTTGCCCGACATGCTCTAAATTCCCCTGGGGCACTGATCACAAATGTTTCGCTCCCGACAGAATCTGGTGACGCGCGAGGGCGAGCTCTAATTGCAAAGTTGGTTGCTTGCTACCTCTACCCCAAGGACTTTATTGAAAGCGAAGAAGGCACAACCCCTGAAGGCCCGATCGCACAGGGGTATGACTTCAGTGAGTGGCTGAATATCGTAGAGTCTGAATTGGATGAGTACTATGGGCAATTCATCACTCGTCTCCTCATGGATCACGCCGGTTTCATATCCCCGTACAATCGCTTCCCCAAGCAGAGCAGTGTCTTCTCGAACTTCTTCAAGAAGATGACCGGAGATGAAAGTAAGGCTCTTGTAGCAGCTGCGTTTCACTTTTCTGAATCTGAAGAGTTTGGCGGTGGAGACGTGATCGTTGATGCAGGTGAATACCCAATACTTTGGACGTTTGCGGCCTTAAACAAGAAAATAAACGCCCAGGATTGTAATTACCCTCAATGGGTGAACCTTGATCCAGAGTTCGCCAAGTTTGCTGATCAATTCCTCTCGCAGCTAAGAACGGACGGGGACAAAGAGGCACTAATAAATAATACTTGTGAGTTAACGTTCTCTATGCTCGCCGAGCAAAATGGTGGGGCGTTCCTAGCCCCTAATCTCGCTGAGATGGTAAATAGCCACCGCTTCCAAGACTACTACTTATTCTGCGATCTGGTACTTAGCCATCAAATAGTCGAGCTGTTGTTCCGTCAGGTCGCCATACCGTACCACGTCAATGTCGAAACTACCCGACGGTGGCGTTACCAAGCCAAAGAGACACCCATGTTCATGGACATGACTATTCTAGATGAGTGTCGCTACATCTACGACTGGATGCCTACAGCTGACATGATATCTGCTGGTTTCTCCAACATCGAGCGTCAACTCGCTTACAGGTTTGCGCTAGATGGCGTTTCTAAACATAGACGATGGTATAATAGCGAGTACTTTTCCGGAACAGCAGTGATCGATCAATTCACCCAACCATTTGAAGCAAAGATTCTTCGCCCACGGACGAATATTGAGTAATGTAGTTACGATAGATGGAGGGCGCGCTTGGAGTGAGGCATGTGCGGCGGTTCGTCTCATGATGTGCGAATGTTCGCAACGGGCCGCCTCTGCAGGTCAGCATATTTAACCTCCGCCCCCTTGGCGTCTAGAGGAACCCCTTCGTCCGCACTGCGAGCCTCGGCTCTCGGAGCTTTCTGCGCGATGCCATGAAAGTCCGGTATGGGGAAGCCACGCTGCAGCAATGGTGATCCGGTTCAACGGCAGCTCAGGGCCGGAAACGTTGACATCGTTCCGCGGCCCCGACCTGCCGCATTGCCGCAAGTCCGTTTTAAGCCCAGACTACCACATGTAGCTGACGCAGCATTCTGCATGTGCGGAAAGGCCGCGCCGGTAATTCCGGCCCTGAGCGGCCCTTCGCCACCTCTATATAACGCCACTATTTACGGACGTTCGTTCGCTGTGCAGCATAAAGATCTCACCCCTAAGGCTTGGTATCAATGAACTTCAAAGAACAGATCGAACACGCTTATCAGCGCAGTGGCAATGACCTAGGATGGCGGTTTCTTTACAGCCCATCCCAAACTCTCTCTGGGGCCCGAGTGGCGTTTATTGGCCTCAATCCGGGAGGTTCGGAGGAGGACCTGGCGTATGGTCAGTATGCGGTGGACCATGGAAGCGCTTACAATCGCGAAAGCTGGGCCGGTAAAGCTCCAGGCGATCACAAGCTGCAGAAGCAGGTCCTTGCCCTCTTCAAGCGCCTCGAGGTGGAGCCTGAAACAGTCTTGGCTGGAAACTTGGTTCCTTTCCGCTCCCCAACCTGGCGAAGCCTTAAGAGCCGGGCGCCGTCTATTCAGTTCGGAAAAGAGCTTTGGGCCGAAGTGCTAAGCATATCTCAACCATCAATCATCGTGACGATGGGCTCAGTTACCACCAAGATCCTATCCGAGATCCTTAAAATTGATCGATTGGAAAAGTGCCCAACCGGCTGGGGGCAAGTGTCGGCATATCGTGGTGAGCTTGAGGGAAGAAGACTTGTCGGCCTGCCACATCTGTCGAGATACGGCACAATGACCAGGCCTGAAAGCTCGGCCTACATGGACAGCTTACTCTCATGAATCCAGGCCAACACTTTGATACCAATCTCTCGGACGCCATCGGCCCAAAGGAGACAATCACCGGATCGGCTCGCGCTGCTGTGCAGCTTCCCCAGAACAGCCATTGGTCGAAGGCGCAGCATGTACACGCCGATCGGATGACGGGGTCGCGGTATAATCGTATCCACAGTTAGTGGGCAACTTCAGTGTTGGGGGATCAGAGATGCCCTTGCATGGCAGCTCACCCTAGTTCACTTCATTGTCCGCACCCATGTACAATGTGATCAACGCCTCTCAACGAGGTCGATAAGCCTGAAATACCGGCGATCCCGGGCCAAGCTTGGATCTGTTGCCTCTATGAGATCGAGAATTTCAGCAAGCTCGAAGGGTGCGGCGGATGGATCATTGGGAACTATCGCATCGAGCATGTCCAGTACCGCTGAGGGATGTTGGACAGTCAGTGGTTTTTCACCACCAACTTCTCTGGTGAATCTGTAAAGCCAGTGACTCTCGTTTTCGACTGGAACCAAAAACCTCAAAACACTGCTAAGCACCAAGGGAAACTCATCGCCGGTATCGTCGAGCATCTGCACCCACGACGACACCATCTCGGACGTTCGAAACCTTCGCTCTCGGGGCCAAGTGCTCTCGATGAATGGCACGACGTGGCTGGCCCAACCACCATCGTCTCGCTGGCCAATCCGACCCAAGCGGAAGATCACATCTTTTCGGGTTGTGTCGGACATTTCCCGAATGCAGTTGCGTGCTTCGTTGATCGAAACGCCGTCCGGTTCATCGGATCTGTAGACTGCCAGCTCGACGATCATTTGGGCAGCAATTTTCGCGAGATCACGATCCCAGTTCCAACCATAAATCCGAGGGAAAATATCCAATAGCAGCGGTTTCAACCGTTGCCCGATCTCGACTTGAGGGAAAGCCGCTGCCGAAAGAAAAGCATTCCACGCTGGTTCGGAGGCAGGATGGTCATACGCGAACCATGGCGTAATTCGCTCAAGGACCCAATCACGGTCGATGTGATACAGCCATCGCAACTGACGCGCCAAGATTGCCACAGCATGATCGCTACCTTCGCCCGGTGCGGCCAGCAAACGTTCAATACGCGTCTTGAAGGCTACGGGGATACTTGCGTTTTCACCGAGCTTCAGACCGTTCAGCGCATTGATCAGTCCATCAGTGGCGCGACCGATTGGCCCGTTGATTGCGTGGCCGTATGTCCGCCGTGAGCTATGGACAACCTCGCCACCGATACGCGTCTCAACCCGACCACTATTGATTGCTGAGCCACCGTCAGAAACCAGTCCGGAGGTAATGGCATCGAACACGCGCCAAGCCATCTCTTTATCTGCCACATAGATCGCTTCGAAGTTCTCTCTGACCCAATCGCCAAGAGGTTGGCTAAGTTCCCGCATAGCCGCATGCGGAAGGCGAGCAACGCGATGTAGAAACACCAAACTCAGGCGTGGCGAAACTTCGCTCGGCCATTTCTGTATCAGTGGTCGCCAATATTCTTTAGGGAAATTGCCCTGTCGTGATGCGTTTGACAGGGCCGCAAGGGCCTTCCGTGGATGGGTTTTGACAAGGCCATAAAACGGCCGGAAGTCGGTCGAGGCACGATAGTTTCTTGAGCCCATCGCACCTGCACGATCAAGCACCTCGTTGACCGGAGTGCTGACTAAAGTTCCGGGGTCGTCGTCAGTTTTGATACTCCTCACAGAAACCCCATGTGTGGACACCAACCCAGTCGCCCAGCCGTCTGACCAGCTTTCAATCTTGCCGATCATCTTGGCCAGCCGGGCAGATTGGTAATCGATAAGTTCACAGCCTTGTAGTTCTATCCAGCGCGTATATCGGGCGGCAAACTCATCACGAATTCCGGGGTAATCCTCTTCCGTCCAGTGGTCCATTTTTTCGGGACCGGCCAGCAGTCTATTGGCGATGGCAACCTGGTGTTCGCCTGACATGTGTTCCCATCGGTCGGCGATCAGGAATAGCAGTTCCCGTCTAACATCATCATCCCAGAAATCACCCCGCGAGAATTCCAGCACGATGGACATGGACGTATCGGCATCGAAAAGCCGACCATCGTTCAGAGCAAAGAGCTTCAGCTTCCTGAAGAAGAACGAATCTTGATGATCCCACGCCAGCACGCGTGCTTTCATCAAAACAGGATGCTGTTCGGACATCCTTTCCATCAGGGTAGAAAACCAACGGAAATAGGCAGCTTCATCATCGTCGCGGTCATCGCCAACCACTTCGCGCTCTGGATAGCAGGTCGGTGTGGTGAAGTAGCTGATCCCAATGTCGCGATGGAGATCGGCGGCGAGTCTGAGATGCCGTTCTCCAATCGCAAACACCTCAGGCAGAACTTTATCCGGTACATCGAATTCTTCACCATGCCGCAACGGAAACTTAATCTCCCACCTTACAACTTCTCCTGATGTCACGTCGTCCCAAGAGTCTTCCGGCGGCTTGGCCTCACTCAAGCCGTAGGGGAGTTTGCTCGCCAAAATCGGTGCCACGGCCTTGTCCACTTCCCGAAGCACGCCGCTGGTCCAGCCCTCCTTCTTGATCTTGGCCGTTAGGCCAAACCATCCATGGTCCCAAGCGGCCCCACGTTTGTCAGCCAGGGACTCAAGGATCAGGTTCCAGGTGTTTCGCGCCTCGGGATGAAGTTCGTCGTTACCTCTCAGCCGACGCTCGATTTCTTTCACGTGCCGTGGATGCAGTCGGTGTTGCCGAACAGCCCACCACGCAAAGACGGGATCATTCAAGTGCTTTGCGGACCAGTCTAAGAGATGAGACAAGCGTGATGGGATCGCTTCCCATCCTTCCGGCTGTCTTCCAGCCAAGCTATGGCCCCCAGAAGGATTGGAATCACCACGTCGCCATGCCAATAGATGATCATGAACGCGGGCACTCCTACGACCCGACTCCGGAGGTCTATCAGGATCGTCATCAAGGCCATATACATCCAAGGGGTCAAACGTGGCGGCGCCTTCGCCGTAGTCTTTGGATTTCTTGGCTGCTCGGCAGGTCGCGTCAAAGACGTTTAGCCATTCGGCAGGAGGAGGGTTTTCAGACTTGGCAAACAACCTTGCACCCGGAGTACTTCGCACCAAATGCGCGACCTGCCCGCGTTCGTGAGGGGATAGTGCCCTTGGTCCCTTCCTCGCCATATCGACCACATCATTGCGCCAACCCCGTGGGTCATCCGCACGGTCGGCCCAAGCTTCCAGCGTGTCCCAAAGATGACTGTGATCGGCGTAGGGGATTGGAGTAACACCACGGTCTCGCCACTTGACCTCAATGTCTTCCAGTTGGCCTCGGTCAAAGGCATATAGGTTGGTAGCGTCACGCAGGCCGTCATGGTTCAACCCTTGCAGTAGGTATTTCACCGGTGGGTCTTCGGCTTGATAGCCAACCAATACGACCGTGTATTGGTCCAGTAGGGCCCTCACAAATTTGGTCGCCCATCCCTCGGCAAGATATGCACGACCAAAGTCCGCACTGCTAAGTATGTAGTCGTGGTGTGGATACTCCGGGGATTGGATGCGTCCATGCAGATAAGTAACCCCATAGATCGGCATGCCAAGCTCGATATCGGGGAACGCAGGGGGCTCAAAGATTCTGGCCTCGGAAACACCAGCGCATTGATCAAAAAGTCGGTCGAAGTTGGTTGTAACAATCTGTGGGCGGCCCTCAGGGTCTGACGAAATGCGGGCAATGAGACTGTGCTCACGGCTGGCTTTAGTCAGGTCTTCGGCTGTCAACCGCTCGGCAACCAGAGTGCTTACATCTTGCTTGCCGTATTCTTGGTTCAGCAGGTGAAATACCTGATCAAGCGGAGCCAGGGGGCCATCCTCATCCCGCGGCCTGTAGTCATCTCGAATTCGAGGGCCGAATGCCGTAACGATAGATGAGCCCGCTGGTGGATCGAAGGATTTGATTACATGCCGGGTCAGCCCAACAAAATCTGGCATGCCAGATGGGAAAGAAACTCCGGCACCGCAAAGAAACACTACACGGCCTTGGTCGCAGCGATGTAAAAGCGCATCCGGGATGTTAGGGCCATTCGCATGAAACCGCATTTATTCAGACCTTCATCTCAGCATGCGCACCCTTAGGATCGGTTTGAGTGATCAGAAAAAGGAAGCCAAAAAGCATCAAAAATACACCTCTGCGTGCGCACTAAAGGTCAATTGTCCAAAAAATTCAATGTCCGCTCTTCGTTGGCGTTGGAATTAGCTTTGCAAACACAGCGAAAGCCCGCTTACCGCCCGCATTGTGTTGAAGAACTCCATCGGCAGCTGCTGGACTGCAGAAACGCAGAATATTGTTCCCCAAATCAGTATGGGAGGTCAGCTTTCAAAGCGAAATCGCCAGCTATCGGAACGATTTCCCGCAAGATCAGATGCAGAGCGGCTCCATGCGAGTTTTTCAACACAATTGGCCCATTCCGGTAGAACCTCTCGCAATCGCGAGACAGATCGAGCCGCTACAGTGAATGGAGGGAAAGTCCAGACATTCAACCTAGGATATTGCTGCGCCAACCCATGAGCGGCCGCTGCGGGTCCGCTGCACCGCCGCATGAACCCGCAATCGATCGGTAGGAAAGGCTCTGAATGGTCATTGCCGGGTGACATAACCCACCGAGCCCTTTTTGGTGATCATCTCTCGACCAGCCTCGACTGTTCTCGCATGGTGTCTAAGACAAGACCAATATGGAATCCGATGCCTTTCTCCCTGCCTCTCCGTCCACTCCCGGCCCCGCGCGAAACGGTCCCGTCCTTCCTTTCGCGTTTCGCTGCGGTGAATGCAGCCAAGATGAGCGACTTTTCCATTGATCTCGGCCATCAGATTCGTCGCTTTCTGGACGTAGAGACTGCTGCCCTTGATTGCCTGGCCGAAGCAGCAGGGCTGGAATCTGCGATACGTGATGAACTTGCGTCTTGGACCGGCGTGCCTGCCGGCGACGTCAGAATGGCTTTCAGAGGTGAAGCCTTTGTGTCGCGCGCCCTGCGCAACCCGGTCATGCGGGGTTGCCCGTTGTGCCTGCAAGAGGATGCCCAGGCAACGCCTGGCCATCCGGAGCGGTTTATGGCGATGCGGGGCGACTGGCTGTTGCGGTCGGTCAATCTCTGCTGCCACCACCACCACCCTCTCGTGCCGCTTTGGGAGGTCGCCAAGCCTGCCGAGAGGTTCGACAGCGCGGCCCGGCTGCGCGATCTTGCCCCCAGGATCATGGCCGGGGCGTTTAATCGACCCTGCTCTGCACCGACAGATTACGATCTCTGGCTGGATATGCGCCTCGAGACCGGCGAGGATCCGACCTGGCTGGCCGGGCACGGTGTATATGCAGTAACAACGATCTGCGCGCTCTTCGGGATGGCCCTGCTGCAACATCGCTCCCACGAAGCAAGCATTGGAGACAGGCGGGAGGCAGAGGCTCAAGCAGCCGGTTTCGCTGTGCTCTCCCAAGGAGAGGCGGCCTTCCGCCAGGCCCTGCGGGATCTCGCCCGAAGCAGCGGCGGCACGCAGATCGCGCCGCGGCAGACGTTCGGAAAGCTGTATGTCGCGCTCGACGACTATCTGACAGATGCAGCCTTCGATCCGTTCCGCACGATGCTGCGGGATTGCATTCTCGAAACCTGGCCGGTTGCCGCCGGTGAGCGCGTCCTGGGCGAGGTGCTGCCGGCGCGGCGCCTGCATAACCCCAGAACGGCGGCGAATGAGATCGGCGTCTCGACAAAACTGGTCGAGCAAATCCTGACCGATGCCGGGGCATTGCCCGCCGCGGACCCTCGCCCATCTGCGCTGCGCACCTTTGATGCCGCCGAACATGCGTGGCTTCTGGCCGAGATCCCAACGCTGGTTGGACGGGGAGACATGCTGGCAGCCATGGGCGCCACCGAGGCACAACTTCGCACCCTACGGGAAGAGAAAATCATTCGACCACTGACCGAGCATCCTCGAGTCAAGGCGCCCTGGCGGCTCGCCGATGGGCTGGCGCTGGTCGCGGAACTGCAGGCCCTGACGCAACCCGATCCGGCCGATGGCTCTGGCTGGGAGGCGCTCCAGTTCGCGAAACAGCGCACCGGCTTGCCGGTCGGCGCAATGCTGAATGCCATCAGGGAAAGGCGCATGAGGGTTGCGCGCGATCCCGGGCAATCGGGCTATCGATCGTTCATGGTTCTGAAGGCCGAGGTCGACAGCCTGGCTGGAGCGCGCCCCCATGTCCGCCGTCGCGACAAAACGACGGCGGCCGGGCAACCAGCCTCGGTCTTTGCCAACAGCATCGGCATGAGGCGCAGGGGCTGGTATCCGGCGCTGCATCAGGCCGGTCATGCACCAGCATTCTGGAACCGGCACCCTGTGACGCGGCGCGCCGTACTTTATGTCTCTAAGGACGATAGGACTAAATTCCACCGCCGTTTCCTGACCCCTGCGACCATGCAGGATGAATTCGGCCTCCACCGCCAGACCTGCACCGCCAAGCTACGCGCCGCCGGCGTCAGCCCGTTCTCGCCTGATGGAGTGGACTTCGGTCCCCTTTATCTACGCCAAGAGGCCGAACCGGTGCTGCAAAGGGCGGAAGGGCTTGGCCAGAGCTAATCCCGTACGTCCCATTTGACCGCAGTATTCCGGCAAAGGCAGCCAGATGGACAGCAAAAAGGGTTGATTGCTCAAAACCCGTCTTTTGTCGAAAAGACGGCCTTTGGATGTCGAACAACAACAACATCAGGTGTTTTTGGTGACCCCGGCAGGAGTCTGCGCGTTGTTGAAAATCAAGGGGTTGCGCTGGCGAACCCCCATAACAGCCCCTTTGATTTCGTTGACGAAATTCAAGGCCTGACGAACCGTCCAGCGGTCTCCGGAGCCCCAAACAAAATTGCCGGGGGAGCTGGCACTCCACCCGACAACAAAGAAAGTCTCTCGACACCAACAGCCTACGCCCCCTCCGCCACTGGCGCAAGCCTCACGGAGGACCGGCCATGAGCTACGTCGTAGAGGCCCATTGTCATGAGCGCCGTTTCGGCAGTGCCGTCCGCAAGCAGATCATCATGTTCCTGGCCAACAAGGCCAGCGACGACGGCTCGGGCATCTGGTGCTCCAAGGGGTTCGTCCAGCGCCACACGGAGCTTAGCGAGACCAGCGTCAAGCGGACCATCTCGGAGTTTCTCCGCGAGGGCATCCTGGTCCAGACCGGACAGCACCGGCCCTGCAAGAACGGCTTCACCGTCGTCTACCGGATCGACATGGATGTCGTGGCGCAATTGGAGCTGATTGGGGCCCCGGCAAGGCCCCCCGCGCAGACGGGGTCCTCAGAGGACGGGGTGCGTCCTGACCCCGGTACCGGGTCCCCTGAGGACGGGGTACGGGGTCCTCAGGGGACCCCAAACAATCCTAAAACAACCCCTAAACCTCCTACGCGCGCGCAGGAGCCGGGGGAGGAGGATCTGGGCAAGATCTGGGAAGCCTATCCCGAGGACCGGCGCCGGGACCGGCCGACCTCGCTCAGGCTGGCCCGGGATGCGCTGTCCGAGGTGACGGCGGCCGAACTGCTGACGGCGGTGAAGGCCTACGCCAAGCACTCGGCCGGGCACACCCGATCGAAGGTCAGCTTCTCGGACAACTGGTTCAGGCTGGGGAAATGGCGGCCCTTCGTCGCGGCGGCCAGGGCCGAGGCGCACAGGCCGCAAGAGATCGCCGAGAGACAGCTCAGCGACGCCGCCGATGCCATCCGCGACCGGAAGGATTGGATGTACCGGCACCTGCCGGAGGACAGGGTTTTCCAGGCGGTGCGGCGCGGGCTGATCACGCGGGAAGAGGCCCAGGTTGCGGGGTTCCTGCGATGACCAGACCCGGCATGATCCCGGTCCTCGGCTGGCCAACGGCCCCCGCGCCAGGGCGGTCCGCGCTCCCGGGACACCCCCCGAAAGCCTGCCGACGCGCCACCCCCATGGCTGGCGGAGGAAGGCTTTTGCAGCCGCCATGGGCGGCTTCGATCCGGGACGGATCGGCGGCACAGCCGCCTGGCTGGGTGCAGGGGCGCAGCGCCTTGCCCGACGTGTTGCTTGCCAACACAATAGTCGGTCCATATTGCGTTTCTCGGGGAACGGAGGTCACAGCATGAGCGGCCCCCAGTTCTTCCACCTCCAGAGCTTTTCGCGCAAGGCCAACCCCGCCGGCCAATCGGTCGAGCAGGTGCTGGCCGAAGCGGCCCGTGTCCCCCGGTTTTCCACCCACGTTCCTGCCCCTCGTCCGCCACGCGTCGTCGCGGGTCTGCACCCGGCGCGGATCAAGGAGCGCCATGACGCCATGGTGGCGGCCGGGCGGATTTCCGTGACGCTGGCCGATGGCTCGACCAGGGAGCGCGGCATCCGCAAAGACCGCCACACGCTGCTGACCTGCGTGGCCTCGCATCCGCTCCTGTCCAGCCAGGTCGAGGCGGACGCGGAAGCCCGGCGGAAATACGAGACCTGGGTCGAGTACAACCTCGCCCATTTCCGGCGGATGTTCGGCGACAAGCTGATGGGCGTGGTCGAGCACCTCGACGAAGAGCACCCGCATCTGCACGCCTTCGTCCTGCCGGCAGATGATCCCACCTGCTCGGCCCGCGATCTGAACCCAGCCTGGGCCGCGAAGACCGAAGTCGAAGCCGCCGCCCGCGAGGCCGGCCACGACGCAAAGGCCGCGGTGAATCTCGGGAACAAGGCCTACAAGGCCCGGGCGCGGGAGCTTCAGGACGAGTACCACCGCGAGGTCGGCATCGCCGCCGCCCTGACCCGGCTGGGTCCGAAGCGGGAAAGGCTGTCCCGGGCGGAGTGGCGCGCGCGCAAGGCGGCTGCGGAGCAGGATGCGCTGCTGCTGCGGGAGATGGAGAATCGCGTCTCGGCGCTGGCGATCCACGAGGAGGAGCTCTCTGCCACCGAAGAGGAGATCACGGCCCGGCTGGCGGAGCAGCTGGAGCACGCCGCCCTCCTGGATGCAGAGACTGCGGCGAAGCGACAGAGAGCTTCAACCGAGAGCGACGCGCTGCTCGAGGCGGCCCGCCGCGATCGGGAGGCGGCGGTGGCCAGGCTGGCCACTGCGGAGGCGGAGGCAACAAGGCTGGAAAACCGTGCCCAGAAGAAGGCCGAGGAAGATACCGCGGTGGCCGACGCCTACCTCCTCGACGCCAAGCGAAAGGCCCGGCAGGTGCGGCTCGACGCCGAGCGCAAGATGGAAGAGGTCCGGTCCCAGGCCGATTCCTACCGCCGGGACGGGGTGCGGGAGGCCTTCGAGCTGGCCCGCAAGTTGATGATCGGCGTGCTGACCGGTGAAGTCGTACCGGCGCCAACGGGGGAAGGCTGGACCATCCACGATGAACGCCTGAAGCGTCGGGTCGGAGAGCTGGATGTCGCGAGCTCTCTGGATCGCATCCTTCAAATCGTCTCCCGCTGTTGGGAGCTGATCAAGCGCTACCTGAAACCGGCTGCGGCGGAGGCTGCGTTGAACGACCTGGTGGAGGATCAGCCCCCAGCTGGGCGCGATCCGCAACACCAGTCAGAGAAGGGGATCGAACCATGACCCGAGAGCTGGACGCCCGGATCGAGGAGTTTCGTGCCCGACGAAGCGACTCGATCCGGAAGACGGAGGCAGAGCTGGCGGAGATGCAGGCTGAGCTCGAGCGGCAGATGACGGCCTTCCGCAAGGAGGTGGCGGCTGAGGCAAATCGGATCGGGGGCGTCATGCAGGTCACCGGCCGAAGGGTTGTTGCGGCGGAAAAGCGGCAAGCGAAGCTTGAGGATAACTTTGCCGCCCTGGAAGTAGAAAGTAGGGCACTCTTGCGTAGACACAGACTACTTGGCTTCGGAATACTAATCGGAAGCGCAATGTTAAGTTGCGTAATCGTCTTTGGCGTGGCATGGGGCACGGTTATTGAAATCTGGTAGTTATTACTGAAGCGCATTGATCACGCTCGGTTTGTGGTATCGGCTGCTTCAATGCCGACGGAGCGCAGCACGGGCTCAAGCAAGTCGCCGTAATGGACCCCTAGGGCGATGGTCCACTCGGCGAACTCAACGACGTCCAGGCGCCGCTCACCACCTTCCACTTTCGCGACAAACGACTGGGGTCGCTTCATGCGTTCTGCGAGTTGCTGCTGGGTCATTCCAGCCGCCTTGCGGGCATCCGTTAGCGCGTCAAGCAGCGCCAGATGCCCCGGTGTTCTGAGACTACGCGCCAATCGCCGCTCTCCGAAAGGGTCATACCCTTGCCGCGTAATCCTGTTTTGGTATTATCCCATTATGGGATACTTGGAGATATTGAGATGAATTCAGTTCTGTTCGGCTCTTGTCGCGTGTCGTCGATGGCGCTTTCCGCCATCGTGTTAATTGGTGCCGAAAGCGGGACGGCTACCGCCGACAACTTACAGGAGGTCGGCGGGATCGTGGCGCGGCCTTACCCTTACAAGCTTCTAGGCCTGCAGCCGGGTGATCCGGTCGATGATCTGACTGCACTTTTCAATGAGCGGTCGGAGGCAGCGCCGACGCAGACAGAACGCCGCCTGCGCATTCAGTCGCCACAGGGAAAGGCCTTTGACCTACGCTATGAAGCGACCCGTGAGATCGGCGACATCGGCATGCAGGGGCGTCTTGCTAACGCGCCGCAAGACCACATAACGGCGTTTCTGGCCACTGAAGCCTTCGGAAAACGTCCACTGGCACTGTTCCGGGTGCTGAAGGTACCGACTGAGAAGGCCCCTGAGCCTGCTGCGCTGAGAGCTCAGATGGAAGACCTTTACGGGCTACCGTCCATGGTGGAGATGCAGGGGCAGTCGATGACCCTCATCTACGCTTGGGGAACCGATGGCTTCATCACGGACCTCGGCGGCCAGCCGGTGCAGACATTCATTGAGGACCTTGGCGGAAATCGTACCAGCGAGCGCCAATTTCGCACCTGCGCAGCTGGTGGACCGTTCAACGCCGCCGTTGAGTACGCCTTCAAGTCTCCGCGCGTCGCCGAAGATGCGATCATGCCGGACTGCGTCGCGACCTATGAGATCACGTATCAGGGCGGCCCGGAGATCAGCACCATCAAGTTCGCGCTGAAGGACTACGAGTTGGCGCGCTTGCACCAAGCAGAGACCGATGGCCAGATCATGGAAGCACTCTCATCCCCCACCTCGCAATCGGATATGGACCTATGACTCGCATGGCAGACTGGGCAGAGCCCATCCAAGTGGAACACATGTACCGCGAGCTATTCGGCAGCACTCTGATGCTCGTGGACCAAGCCCGATGGGAAGATGGCTCCCCCGGAACGGCTGCAGAGACTATGCAGAAATTTTGGCAGGCCATGCCCCCCATCCACCAGCACTGTGAGGTCTTCACCGAGGTCGAGGTGGATGAAGTGGCGATGCAAATCACATTCACCGATGAAGCACGAGGAAAGGTCTTCCGGTTGTCGGCGCGTCCCGATGGCCTTTGGGACCTCTTCGTACGTAAGCCAGGGCTGCAATCAGATGAGCTTGGGTTAGTTCAGGACGTCGTCTTGCTCAAGCTGCTCGCCTACGACTGCGGACCAGCGGGGGACGTCCCCCTCGGAGAAATTTTCGAGTGACGCTTTGTGCTATCGATAACGTCGATGGCGCACAGAACAGAGGATTTGAGCTTATGCGCTATATCAATGGAGAAGACTTACTGGCTGCTCTCGACGAGGCAGAAGCCGGCCCTCAACCAGATGATCTTCCGGACGCCCCGGTGATCGATAACTGGTTCCTGATCTGGCGCGACGGAGATGTCGTACGGGCCGACGGAGACGTTCACGGGCACCCCACGATTGACGACCCTTGGGTCACGACCTCGCCAGTGCTTGGTTACAGCTATGACTTCGATAGGGAAGAAGGCTGGCTGCGTTCAATCTCGCGCTGGTATCGGCTCGGACGTCTAAGGGAAGTGCCAGTTGGAGCCGAGGACCCAGAACGAGCCCGGCGTGCAACAATTACTATGGCGAATATTAAACTTCAGCAACAGCGTGATAGTTGGAGGGACCAATACCTGTGCAGCCGCAACTTCCAGAAGTGATATACCCACATCCATCTCGATACAGCAGAAGATGCCTGAAGCACCTATCGCGTCGGCTTGCCAATTTTCTCTAGCATAGCTTCAGAAACCATGTGCCTGATCCACCTTGATATTTCGCAAGACATATCCATTGCGCGTATCTCCACTAATAGATGCATATCCGCTCTAGAGCTCAATAGTCAGGCAGCACACTGACCCTTGCGCAACTGAGTCATGTAACTCTCCCAGCCCGCCCGATGAAGCTCGCCAAACACAGATATTAGGGCTCCTTTGAATAGCAGCAACTATCGCCACGGTGGCGAATATTTTTGGCCCAAATGGAATAATGATCGGCCGGAAATCTGCCTCCAACCCAGTAATCAACGAGAGAAGTTTAATTAGGGTGTCGTTTGGACTATTGACCGAATACGGCAAAACGAATCTGCTACCAATCTCGGCAACCAATCTACCATTTGCCTTCTCAACCGCCGCAACAAATCGGGCATCCGGCCCATGCGGGAAGAAGAGTCGAGCTTCTGGAATCTCCAAATAGTCAAGGCAACCGAGGGCCCGCCCAGGTTCGAAACCTAGTCCAACCACAGCGCAAGGCGGCTTTGACAAATCATCTGACCACCCAGCTAGGTCACCAACGATTGGCTCCGAAATGTGACTTGGAATTTCCGAGTTTGGGGGGTCATAAAATTCGGCAACCGCATAAACACACGTCAACGACGTTCTCTTCGAGAACTTCTTCTTTACCAAAGTGAGAACTTGAGAAATTATCTTTCTCGAAGCCGATGATACATCAAAAATGACATCAATAGTCGTCCTATCCGGATCGGCTGCGAGAGTATCGGAAATGTGCCTCTCGACTTCCGCTATCCAAAGTTCCGAGGCGACATCCAGAAAAGTTACATCGCTCCGTGCCGACAGCAACGCTTCATTGCTGTCGAACGATAGAATTCCCGACGATGGAAATCTTAGGAACAAATAGCTGGACGCTCCACCAACCATCTCCGAATAGACGAAAGTGGATCGCGATTCGTAACCGCAAACACCTATGAATAGATCGCAGGCCTTTGCCGACCGTTCCTCCCAGTTCATTCGTCCACCTCAAATGGCAGCGTAAACTGCCCTACCATCTCCGGCCTTCTCCTTTTTGCGGCATTCCGCGTATGGATTATCTTGGACAAAGGGACGGTGCGTCCAGAAATAAGAGGAAGTTTGTACGACGGTGCAAGCGTATAAGAGAGGCGCAGCCTTGCCCCGTTCAGAGCGTTCTTTTCAGATATCAACTTTGGATCGGCTCCACGTTCTGGGGGCATGAGTATGAAAACGCCAGAATTAACGGCCCGACCAACCAAGTTTATCAGCGCACCATCGACATTATCGACTATCACCGTAGTGGGAGGTTCTGGAGAAAAATCAGATACGAGTTGCTCTCTCTGAAGATATGTACCAACGACGTCTACGAGCTGCATAATCGACTGTATGTCCTTGTATCCTGTCGTAGGAATTGCAGAAAGACTTGCCTTGTAGCGGTGCATGGTCGCATCAAGTGAGCGCGCCTGTGAGGTCGCCCCTACGGTACCGCCATTCGATGCAATCTGTTCGAGAAGCGGCTTCATCAAATTTATGAAGATCCTTGGATTGCCCTCAGTAAACGAGAAGAGTGAGTATGCGCCAGTGTAGAGTGTCGAAGCTTTTCGACTGCGAAAACTGCCATCGTCCGCTAGAAATTCCTCTCGCGTAAGAATAAATGGCATTCCTTTTCTAAACTGCGCCTGGCTGTCCTCGGGTGCTCCGTCTAGCTGCCTAAGGACGATCTTCTTCCTCTTAAGCCAACGAGTGAAGCTCTGATCCTTTCTGGCGAGACTTTGCGCCTTCAAAAAATTCTTTCCGTGAGGCACGGAGTATGCATTCAAGGAGCTCTGCCGCGAACTTCTCCCACCGTCGAACCACCCCTCCCCAAGTAAGCTTACAGGATCACCCTCGTGCTCAGGCAAGACTCGCTCGACCATTCCACGAAACAACTCTTCACAGAATGGGTAGGCGGCTTCTTTATGCGGATAGCTTAGGTTTAAAGGTTGAAAATCGTTGTTGCTACCAGGAGCATCACCCTTGATAACTTCCTCCAAATCAGACGTATAGGGGAACAGCGAAAACTTAAACAAAACGTCATGCGAAGTACTTCGCAATAGAGAAAACAGGTCATTCCTTATCAAGTCTGGCGCTATCTCCAGCTCATCACAAAGAATCGCCCACTTTCGGCTCCCCAGATTAAGTGCTTCATTGATAGTCTCAATACCAAGAAGTACCGGCTGCATCGGGTGAAGTCTTGCGAAGTCAGGAATATCCGAAGAGGGGTCCTCAATGATTTTGTCTATGGATATCTGAAGTTGAGTTAGCTGACGCCGAAGTGAATGTCGGAGCCCGAGTATAGACGTTGCTCCGCCATCAATGTTCCAGATCGACGCCAGGGCATTGGCTAGGCTTCGTTGACTCTGCTGCGTTGGTTGGATTGCAAGATGCTGAAGGTCAGGGCACTGGAGGACAATATCATCGCTTGCTTCTTCTAGCGCCTTCAGGACAGCAAGACTCAGGTGAATACGAAAAGAAGTCCGTCGGATTTGATCGCTTCTATGTACGTCGGTAATTCGATTGCATATTGCTTCAAGTTGGGAGCCCCATAGAACGTCTGTCCCGAGGAAGATGGAGTGAAATCCCAAGCTTCTTCTGACACTAGTTGCGGATTGATGCCTCCAAGACGCCAACGACCTCAATTGGAGCATCTTTAGAAGAGTCGTCTTTCCGCTACCTCTTGGGCCAAAGAGAACACTGTGCCCAACCGAAAGAAGTTCATTGTACTGCTTCGGCGGAATGAAAGTTGCCGCCACCTCTTCAGAAGTCAGGAAGCGCGCATTAAATGAATCGAACGATCGGTTTCTCTGAGGAACTTGATCCGTC
Source organism: Sagittula marina (assembly GCF_014196795.1). Taxonomy (GTDB): domain Bacteria; phylum Pseudomonadota; class Alphaproteobacteria; order Rhodobacterales; family Rhodobacteraceae; genus Sagittula; species Sagittula marina. The sequence goes on along the minus strand of NZ_JACIEJ010000014.1, from coordinate 68,693 downwards.
ATTATGGGATATCCACCTGCGCGAAGGTTTCGTGCTCTTTCAGACATCTAATGCCGTGGTTGTCCTCTAGAAACCTGAGAACGCGATCGAAATCGGTCGGTATAAGTTGCTCAAGCTTGGGAAACCGGCTCACCAGTTGCCCCCATGGAAGAGACATTCCTGAATGCTCGCGCCTCAGGTAGTCATTAATCTCGCTAGAGAACTCTGCCGTGTCTAACCTAGCTCCAAAGCCAGCTGAGTTGCCCAAACCGACGCCTTGCTTCCCGCGCGCCCAACCTAACCCATAGCTCCATTGCCACACCTCAATTTTACCCCTGACAGTTGCGGAGGCAAGAGGACCATTCATGGGAATGCTGATTAGGTAGAACTCCGGCTTCAAAGCATTGCGGTTCTCTGGGTATGGTTTGGCTGCGAAACTACCTGCTGAGAAGATGGTTGGAGCACTACTATCACCGGGAGCATAATATAATCTTGGTACATGCTTGTGGCCATGAATTATCATCCAAGGGCCGACATGCGCCTCCTGAATAGCATTAATCATTCGATCGCCGTTGTCCATGTCGGAATAGTCAACATTCCTGACGAGATCGTTCTTTATTGGATGATGGTGGCAGAACAGAATGTTTACTGGTTTGGTTTGCGCGCCACTTAGAGATCTAGATACCGCGTCCACCGTGGCATCACTCACGCGGCCGTGATAGTATTCTGGGACATCGCCTTGTTTATGGTACCCGTGAAATGCGGATGAATTCAGCAATAGGATCCGGACATCGCCCACCTCCACAAATGTGAAATTCTTCGCCCAGTACTCCAGCCATTGAGTTTTGCGCATTGTCGGAAAGGGAGGCTCGAGCGCCATAACTTGCCCTTTCGCGTCAAAGCTGTTGTAGCTAAATCGACTATCGACATCATGATTTCCCGCAGCACCAAAGACTTCTGAGGCCTTAAGCTCTTGAGCAATTTCGTTAACGTTTTTCCAGGCGTGCTGCTGAGCGTCCGGCTTCGCTTTGTCTCCGAGGTCCCCGCCACAGAACAGGTAGTCGCAAGAAATTCCCTCTTCCTGGATCAGATTTTTGATTCCTGCGAATGGGTTCTGGCGAGGGTTGGATTGATCGTCCTGCATTGCAATAAATGACGGGCAGTCGTCGCCCGAAGGCCCGCTAAAGACGTGAGGATCAGAAATGACAGCAATTTTCAATTCGTTCATTTTAGCTCGTGTAGTTTGATGCCATAAACTCTGAGTGCTTGCGTCTGGTAGATGCAAAGCCGCCGACGTTTCGTGTCACCTCGAGCCTTCCAACCTCCCAACGCCTAAGGGCATCAACAAGCTCAGAGTCGCCAGCGTAACTTAGAACAAAGTACGCACCAATCCTGTCAATGTCGTAGATTAGGGCGACGAGCCTCTCCCAGTCGGAAGTGGAGAAGCTATTGGCATGATACTCTCTAAATACACGCACCTCGTCTCGTGCATAGGGCGGATCAAGGTAAACCAGTGCCCCCGGGGCCAATTCCCTTCTCACGACTTCTTCAAAATCGCCATCACACACGGAAATCGTCTTCATCCTTTCCGAAACTGCGATAAGATCCGCAAGGCTCGGAGGTGCACCCGATTTCTCTCCACCCCAAGGCACATTGTAAAGGCCGGACTTATTGACTCGATAAATTCCGTTAAACCCGTACCTGTTTAGATAAAGGAAGAGAGCTGACTTATCTTCCCCGGACGGGTTTTTATTAAACCTACTCCGTACCTGATAGTAATTACTCTCAGAAACTTCCAGAGCTGAGAAACGGACGTGAAGATCTTCCGGATCTTCTTTTAGCGCCCTGTAGAAGTGAATAAGATCTGTATTGAGGTCCGAGATCGTGGACCTGGAGGCGTTTAGTTGAAGGGTGAAGCATGCCGACCCAGCAAAGGGCTCTATCACCTTTTCCGGCTTGCCGGAAATTAGTCGAAGTAGCTTTGAAATTTGTCTTTTCTTGCTACCTGCCCACCGGAGTGGTGGTCGCAATTGTTTGCTGCTGGAGGGCACCGCCGCCACACCTGACTTGAGCACATCACTGTCTTTAGGCACAGGACCTACTTCCCTGTCTTCCGGTCCCGCCGCCTTCGCGTGTCGACTGAACGATTTTTCAACTTTACTATCACTGATGGAGTGCGTGCGCGCAAGATCTTGGTTAAAGAGCGGAATGTCTGAATCCCCGACAAAGGCGAATTTCACAACAAGAGAGTTTCAGTTTTCCTCGGACGGCCGGCGACCCTCAAGACCCGCTGCTATGCGAGCCTCCCAAGTAGCTTGGTCCTCCTTGTATTGCTTGAGCTGATCGTCGCTGTAAGCTTGTGGATCTGGCGGCGCGGGGATGTTTTCCGAATGGTACTTATATACCATCTCGCTCGCGACCACCTCGTCAACAAGACGCTTATCGATCGTGCACCCGTGCTCCTGCGCATAGCAGATCGTTTCACTGATGATTTTCTCTTGCCTCGATAGGGGTATACCTTTGTAATCGGTCATCAGAACGCGAAGCATCCAGATCGTCGTGGACACGACCCGCTCGTACCCTTCGCTTGACGGGCGGCCGGTCAGGATCTCGTTCAGATCAACCCCGGTGTACATGTTGAGGCGGACGAGCGCCTCGGTCGGGATCGATCGCTTCCCGCTTTCATAGGCGTAGTAGCTCCGCGGCGTGACATCCATCATCTCCGCCATCTCGGTCTTGGTGAAGCCGCGCTTCCTCCTGAAGCGTTCGAGGTTGGCGTGGGGCTCCGCCGCGAGCGCGGCCGCCAGGGCCTCTTCCTGGCTTTTGGCTTCCTCCTCTTCCTCGAAAGCACGGGCATACTCGTCCGGGTCGACCGGGGTGAATTTGAACGCCATTGTCGCGGCCTCGCAGGATAGGAACAATCGTTCCGGCAATTATGCCCGAAAAAAGAAAGCCTGTGAAGCCGTGCACTTGGCTGGTAGCATCAGCCCGACAGCGTATGAAACCGGAGGCGCCGATGTCGGAACTCTTGATGGAAGGGAAAACCCCGGAGAACTGGGCGAAGCAGTTGCTCGAGCACGGTGTGCGGGTGTCGCCGCGCCTCATCCGCACGAAGGCGCGTGAGACCGGCAACTACTACCAGCTCGGCAACCTGATGCTCCTGTCTCCGGAGCAGATCGAGGCACTGCTGATGGCGGGCCGGCCCCAGGCTGACCAGATAGTCTGAGGAGGCGAAGATGGCGGCAGAGAAGGCACGCATCACGCAATCCGAGCTGACCCGATACCTGAAGGCGTATCGGGATGCCGGGATCCCCATCGGGCGTTCAGAGATCAGCCGTGATGGCACCGTCGTCATCTACACGGCCACGCCGAAGACGCAGGAGGAGGAGAACCCATGGGATCAGGCCTGAAGCGCAGCCGCCAGTACCCCGGCGCGACTTCGTATTTCGACCGCCACGGCAAGCGCCGCTGGCGCTTCCGCAAGGGCGGCTTCTCGGCCGAGCTTGGACCGGACTACGGCTCCGAGGATTTCATCCGGCGATACGAAGCTGCGCTGGAGGGACACCGGACGCGTGGCGGCGTTGGCGCGGGCCGCGCGAAACCTGGCAGTGTCGGGCTGCTCGTCTCGAAATGGTACCGGTCGCAGGACTTCCTGGCGCTCGAAGCATCGACGCAGCGCGTTTACCGCGGTGTGGTCGAGAGCTTTCGCCAGCAGCACGGCGACAAGCCCGTTCACCTGATGCAGCTCCGTCATGTGCAGGACCTTCTGGCTGCCAAGGCGGACACGCCTGCAGCGGCCAACAGCCTGCGCAAGAGGCTTATCCAGCTTCTGGACTACGCGATCACGCTGGAATGGCGGACCGGCAACCCGGCCCGCGCCACGAAGCCCTACAAGGTCGCCACGGAGGGCTTCCACACCTGGACCGAGGCGGAGATCGCGAAATTCATCCAGACACATCCTGAGGGCACCGAGGCGCACAGGGTGATGACGCTGATGGTCTACACAGGGGCGGCCCGCGTGGATGCTGTGCAGCTTGGACCTTGGAACATCAAGGAGGGGCGGTTTCAGTACCGTCGCCAGAAGACGAAGAAAAGCAACGGGCGTCTGATCTCGATTCCCGTGCATCCGGACCTGGCAGCGGTTCTGGCCAAACTGCCGTCCGACCGCCCCTACATCTCCACGCGGCGCGGTACGGCCCGTACAGCGGCCGGCCTAGGCAATCTCATGCAGCGCTGGACCCGGGAGGCGGATTTGCCCGCCTGCTCCTCTCACGGCCTGCGGAAGGCCTGTGCGCGGCGACTCGCAGAGGCGGGAGCGACCACGAACCAGATCGCGTCGGTGACCGGTCACAAGACGCTGGCGCTTGTGCAGCACTACACGGCTGCGGCAGAACGCGAAGGATTGGCTGATTCAGCTTTCGAGAAGCTGCTCGCACGTCCGAATGGAGAACAAAATCTGGCGAACCTTCCCGATTGGTTCGCCAATTCCGACACCAAGCCCCTAAAAGGAAAGGAAAAATGATGTTCAGTGGCGACCCCGGCAGGATTCGAACCTGCAACCTGCCCCTTAGGAGGGGGCTGCTCTATCCAGTTGAGCCACGGGGCCAGTTATCACTGTTCGCATGAACGCTTCATGTTCACCCGTAGTCGGAGAGTGCTCAGAAAATCAAGGCCGGATTTGGCGTTGACATCCTTGATAGAAGCAGGCCGCACTATTCAGCTGAGCGGAGGAGCATCTACAACGACCGACGGACCCAAGTTTACCGCGCCTGTCATCGGATTCGCCATTCGAAAATTCAAATTAACGAAACGCTTATCACAAAGCCTATCTTGGCATGAACGCAGTGAATTGTCGCTGGCACGCGTGTGACTTGCACTAATCGCGCGGCCCGGCGTATCGTGATTTCAAATAAACAAAAGGACGCCTCCAACGTGACATCAGACGATCACCGCCCGCTCACCCTGCGCGACGTATCCGAGGCTTCGGGCGTTTCAGAGATGACCGTCAGCCGTGTGCTGCGCAACCGTGGAGATGTCAGCCAAGCCACACGCGAGAAGGTCTTGGAGGCCGCAAAGGCGCTTGGTTACGTGCCAAACAAGATCGCCGGAGCACTTGCGTCTCAACGGGTTAACCTGGTGGCCGTGATCATCCCCTCGCTGCGCAACATGGTATTCCCCGAAGTCATGTCTGGCATCTCGCGCGTTTTGGAAGAGACGGAGTTGCAGCCAGTGGTCGGCGTAACGGACTATCTGCCGGAGAAGGAAGAACGTGTCCTTTACGAGATGCTATCGTGGCGGCCGTCTGGCGTGATCGTTGCCGGGTTGGAGCATACGGATGCCTCGCGCGCCATGCTCAAGGCCAGCGGTATTCCAGTGGTGGAAATCATGGACACCGACGGTACGCCCATCGACAGTGCTGTCGGCATATCGCACCGTCGCGCTGGACGCGAAATGGCGCGGGCGATCCTCAAACAAGGCTATCAGAGAATCGGCTTCATGGGCACGAAGATGCCACTGGACCACCGCGCGAGAAAGCGGTTCGAAGGCTTCACCGAAGCGCTTGCAAAGGATGGCGTCGAGATTGCCGAACACGAATTCTATTCCGGCGGATCTGCCTTGGCAAAAGGTCGAGAGATAACGAAGGCGATGCTGGAACGCGATCCTGAGCTGGATTTTCTATATTATTCAAACGACATGATCGCCGCAGGTGGCCTTTTGCACTGTCTTGATGCCGGGATCGATGTGCCAGGCCAGGTAGGGCTCGCGGGCTTTAACGGCGTTGAACTGTTGGACGGCCTGCCCAAACAATTGGCCACCATGGATGCTTGCCGCACCGAGATCGGCACCAAAGCGGCTGAGATCATTGCGGCACGGGTCGAAAATCCGAACGCCGAATTGGAAAAGGTGGTGGAATTGACGCCCAAGTTGACGCTTGGCGATACGCTGCGGCGGCGCTGAACGCCGCTGCTGGGGCCCTGCCCCGGACCTGGAGGTATTTTCGAAGCAAAGACGCGTCAGGCGCCGCGCAATTTTTCGATGACGGCCACCGCTTTCGCGACCGCATCGTTAATGCTCATTTCGGTCGTGTCGAGCATAAGCGCATCCTCCGCGGGCTTTAACGGCGCATCGGCGCGATTCATGTCCCGTTCGTCGCGGGCCCGCAAATCGTCCAGCACCTCAGCCTCGGTCACATCGAACCCGCTGGCGCGCAGCTCTGCGCAGCGGCGGTGGGCCCGAATTTCCGGCGCTGCAATCACAAAAAGCTTTGCCTCGGCGTCGGGACAAATCACGGTGCCAATATCGCGCCCGTCCAGAACGGCACCGCCATCGCGACGTGCGAAGGCACGTTGAAAATCCACCAACGCCGCGCGCACCTCAGGAATTGCCGCAGCCTTTGACGCGGCTTGCGCAACGTCGGCATGCCGCAAAGACGGATCATCCAGACGGTCAGGTGTCAACATCTCGGCCGCTTTCAGTGCTGCGACGCCATCGAGCATCTGCCGCCCGACAGCACGGTACAGCAGTCCCGTGTCCAGATGGAGAAAGCCGAAGTGCGCCGCTACAGCGCGGGCGATGGTGCCCTTGCCGCTCGCTGCTGGTCCGTCAATAGCAACTGCAAAGCTCATGTCGTCCTCCGTCTCGGGTGTGCTGATTAGCAATGCCTGTGCGAAAGGGGAAGTCTCAGCGTCGCCATTGGCGAAAATCCCTCACGAGCAATGCACCCGTCACCAACGTGTACAGCACGATTTTGATTTGAGTGATCACAGAAATTGACACACCGCCGAGAAGCTGCGGGTAAGCCGCCATGTCGGACGGCAAGCTGCGGCCCATGGCCCAATCCAGCGCCTCTTGCAGGAGCACGTTCTCGGCCAGATCGAAGGCCAGGACCGCCCCCGCAACGGCTAACCCAAGCGTGCGCTGCGCGGGGAACCCACGCACAACCCAAAACCCCCACAACCCCATGAACACCAGATCAAGTCGCAAAATGTTCCGGTAAAGGCCGCCTCGTCCGGCTTCACTCAGTACCCTGCCAAATTGGGTCAGCGCAGCTTCGTCGTAGCCCCACGACACCTGCGGGAGGAAATGCACGTCTGTCAGCGTCGCGATCTTGCAATGCAACAGGACAGACATCGCCGCAAACACTGCCAAAGCGACCAATCCGGCGCAGAGGCGGGGTTTGCGGCGCAGGATCATGTTCTTTCGATGCGTGCACCGAGATCGCCCATCAGCCCTTCGAAAATCGGGAAGGACGTGGCGATGGGCTGGCCGTCATCCACCGACATTGGCTTATTCGAACTCATGCCAAGGATCAGAAATGCCATGGCGATGCGATGGTCAAGAAAAGTCTGTGCAGTGTAGCCACCCGGAACATTCCCATGGCCAAGGCCGTGCACCGTCCACCAATCTTCGCCCTCGTCCACCTGCAGGCCTGCGCCGCGCAGGCCGCGCGCCATGGCATCAATGCGGTCGGATTCCTTGACGCGCAGCTCTTTCACGCCTGGCATGTGGGTTTTGCCTTCGGCGAAGGCCGCGACCACCGACAGGATCGGATATTCGTCGATCATGCTGGCCGCGCGTTCTGCGGGGACTTCGATCCCCTTGAGATCAGGAGAAAACTTTGCCCGCAGGTCAGCGACAGGTTCGCCCCCCTCCTCGCGCATATTTTCAAAGGTCAGGTCGGCGCCCATGTCCTGCAGTGTAAAGAACAGCCCGGCACGTGTCGGATTCAGGCCGATGTTTGGAACCAGAACGTCTGACCCTTCGACAATCAGCGCCGCGCAGACCGGGAAAGCTGCCGAAGACGGGTCACGAGGCACAATGATCGTTTGCGGCGTGAACTCAGGGCGGCCCTGCAACGTGATGACCCGGCCTTCGGGGCTGTCCTCGCTGGTGATCGTCGCGCCAAAGCCCGCCAGCATACGCTCGGAATGGTCGCGGGTGGCTTCGCGTTCGATCACCACGGTTTCACCCGGTGCGTTCAGCCCGGCCAGAAGCACAGCGGATTTCACCTGCGCTGACGGCACCGGGGTCGTATATGTAACAGGCAACGGATCACGCGCCCCCACGATGGTCATGGGCAGACGCCCGCCGGAGCGGCCATGCGCCACAGCCCCGAACAACGCCAGCGGATCGGTGACGCGTGCCATGGGACGCTTGTTCAGCGAAGCGTCGCCGGTAAACGTTGCCGTGATCGGAGACGTCGCCATCGCACCCATTATCAACCGCACACCGGTACCGGAGTTGCCGCAGTCGATCACGTTCTCCGGCTCAAGGAAGCCGCCGACACCCACGCCATGCACATGCCACGTGTCGCCCGTTTTTTCGATCTGCGCGCCAAAGGCCTGCATCGCCTTGGCGGTGTCGAGCACATCTTGACCTTCGAGAAGGCCAGTCACCTTGGTTTCGCCGATCGTCATCGCGCCAAGGATCAGCGACCGGTGCGAAATCGACTTGTCGCCGGGCACATGTGCCTCGCCGTTCAGCGGACCAGCGCGGTGAGAGGTCATCGGAATCGGGTCACCATGGGCGGACATGCGGGCCTCCTGTCAAAGCATTTCTGCCTGATAGCGCGCGCATGGGCTGGCGTCCATGCCTCCTAAGGCCGTCCAGAATTCCTGAGTTACGTCAGATATGAAGCTGCGCTGCACGCGAAGGCATCATCATCCAACCGGGCAAATTTCTAACGTCCGATTTTCAATTTCACTTTCAACCGTTCGTACAAGGGGAGGCTTATGCTCGACGCCCTTCAGACGACCGATGTTTATACGGCCATCCGGCTCATCGGTGCATTGATATATGTCTCTAATTACACGCTGCTGTCGCTTGGATGGCACAGCTCAGATGCGCAGCGCTACTACCTGCTGAACGTCCTCGCGGCTGGCGCCGTCATGGCATCGCTGATGGGACAATTTAATCTGCCCGCGCTGATGATCCAGTTTTTCTACTGCCCATGAGCCTTTGGGCGATTGGCCTGCGGTTGCGCCGTCACCTGACAAAACGCAACAGCCCCCGCCTGTCAGTCATGCGGTGCTGCTGCGAACCATTCCGGAATGGCGACGGGTGCCGCGTATGGCTCAGAGACGACGGAAGGTCAGATAATGCGGAGTGCGGTCTTCGCGAAGCGCCTTCTGCTCGTAGCGCGTCGATATCCAGTCGGACCAAGGGTTCCGCCAGTCCTCAGGACATTCGGCGCGCCACTCGAAACCTGCCTTTGGCACCTCGATCAGCGTTTGACGGACGTAGTCAGGTATATCGGTGGCAACCCGGAACTCGGCACCGGGTTTCAGCACCCGCGCCAGCGGCTCAAGATGTTCTTGCGTTACAAACCGTCGACGATGGTGGCGCTTCTTTGGCCACGGGTCAGGATACAGCAGAAACGCTTTGTCAACGCAGGCAGTGGACAGCACGTCGAAGAGATTGCGCACATCGCCCGGGTGTACATTCAGGTTCGTGGCTTCTGACTGCCGGATCTTGCCCAGCAGCATGGCGACACCATTCATATAGGGCTCGCAGCCGATGATATGGGCTCCGGGGTACGTCACGGCCTGATGTACAAGGTGCTCCCCGCCGCCAAAGCCTATTTCCAGCCACAGCGGTTTGCCCTCGGTCAGCGCATCAATGTCCAGCGGAAACCGGTCCGGATTCACGTCCCAGTCCACCGCGCCCGGCGATAGCGCATCAAGGTCCTCCTGCAGGTAAGTCTCCTGCGAGGCTTTCATGGTCTTGCCTCTGATCCGGCCATAAAAATTGCGCCAGGGGGCATCGGGGTGCTTGTTCGACGTGGTCATGGGCGCGGCTTTAGCGCGCAAGGCTTTTCGGGGCAATCCCTCAGGGTGCGATCAGGTGCGTTCGGGGAGACCTCCCCATTGCTGTCGCCCCTACCGCCTGCGGCGAGGATACGTTCGATCGCTGGAGTGATTTGATACGCAAAGATCACGAGGTCAGGCCTAAGCCTGTTTAGACACGCCAGCGGCTGTATCGACCGGTCACATCCCGGAAGCGCCGCCGGCAAAATTCAGCGGATTGGTCTTCCAATCGGCTGCCAAGATTGTCCCCGGCCGAAACAGGCCGAGGAAAACAAAGATCCAATCAAAGGTTCGCTTGCAAAAACACGTGCAAACCCTGCCAAGCCCCCTGGTCGGCGTCCAGATCATAGTCGTTTGACCCAAATACGGTAAAGCTGTGCCGCGCCCCGCCAAAAACTTCTGCCCCATGCGCGACCCCAGCCGCCTGCAACTGGTCAAGCAGCGCGGCCAGCTCACCCATGCCCGACACAGGGTCAGCAGAGCCGTGGAACAGCATTACCGGGGCGGAGGTCTGGCTGTAATCCTGCCCTTCCGGGGTGCCCAACCCGCCGTGGAAACTGACAAAACCGTCAAGGTCCGCGCCAGCGCGCGCAGCTTCCAAAACCGCCGCGCCGCCAAAACAGTAGCCGGTCATGACCATGCCACCGGTCGCACCGGGAATATTCCCGGCCTCTGCGATGGAGCCCATCAGCCTTTCGCGGAACGTCTCCCGATCCTCGTAAAGCGCGCCGGACAGCGCCCGGTTTTCCTCAGTGCTTTGCGGATCTTCGTCTGCTCCATAGACATCAATGGCGAAGGCCGTGTAGCCCAACTCCGCCAGCATTTCAGCGCGCCGCTCCTCGTACTCCGTCATGCCGTCCCAATCATGGACGATCAACACCGTCCCCTTCGGCTCAATCACGGTGTTGGTGGCCACGTACCCCTCAAAGGTTTTGTCGCCTACGGTGTACTGATGGTAATCGGCAAAGATCTCTGCCTGCGCTGTGCCTGCGCTCAGCAGGATGGCGGCGAGCGTCGGTGTCGTAAAACGGCGGATCATGGTGCATCTCCCTTGCGTCTGTCCTTGATCCACTAAGCTAGCGCCACCCCCACAAAGAAAAGGCGCCCCTGTCCCGGAGCGCCCTTCGCTTTTGGGTTTTCAAAAGAGTCAGATCGCCTTCTTGAGCGCCTCTGCCAGATCGGTACGCTCCCAAGAGAACCCGCCGTCTGCTTCCGGCGCGCGCCCAAAATGGCCGTAGGCCGCCGTGCGTGCGTAGATTGGCTTATTCATGTCAAGATGCGTACGAATGCCGCGCGGCGTAAGGTCGATGACTTTGGGGATCGCCCTCTCGATCGCGGCGGCGTCCACCTCGCCCGTGCCGTGGGTGTCGACGTAGATCGACAAGGGCTTGGCCACGCCGATTGCGTAGGACAGCTGTACCGTTGCGCGCTCTGCCATGCCAGCCGCGACGATGTTCTTGGCAAGGTAGCGCGAAACATAGGCTGCTGAGCGGTCCACTTTGGTCGGATCCTTGCCGGAAAATGCACCGCCGCCGTGCGGGGCTGCGCCACCGTAGGTATCAACGATGATCTTGCGACCGGTCAGACCCGCGTCCCCGTCAGGTCCGCCGATGACGAATTTGCCCGTGGGATTCACATGCCAGATCGTGTCCGCGTTCACCCAGCCCTCTGGCAGAACTTCGAGGATGTAAGGCTCGACAACAGCACGCACATCGGCGCTTGTCATGCTCTCGTCCAGATGCTGCGTCGACAAAACGATGGAGGTCACGCCCACGGGCTTCCCCCCATTGTATTGCACGGTCAGCTGAGATTTCGCATCGGGACCAAGTGTCGGTTCCGTCCCGTTCTTGCGCACCTCCGCCAGGCGCTTCAGGATCGCATGGCTGAACTGGATCGGTGCGGGCATCATGGCGTCGGTTTCGTTCGTGGCGTAGCCGAACATGATGCCCTGATCCCCAGCGCCTTCGTCACCCTGCTCGCCCGTGACACCCTGCGCGATATGCGCAGACTGTTCGTGCAACAGGTTGGTGACTTCCACCGTCGCGTGGTGAAACTTCTCCTGCTCGTAGCCGATGTCCTTGATGCAGGCACGAGCGATCTCGTCGATCTTGCCCATGTATTCGGCCAGTTTTGCCTGATCCGTCAGGCCGACCTCGCCGCCGATGACCACGCGGTTCGTGGTGGCAAAGGTTTCGCAGGCGACACGCGCCAGCGGATCCTCAGCCAGCAAGGCGTCGAGCACAGCATCGGAAATGCGGTCACACACCTTGTCAGGATGCCCTTCCGAGACGGACTCGGAGGTGAAAACGTAGTTCTGTCGGGACATGGGGGTGCTCCATTGGTGTTTACCGTCACGCCAGGAAGCCGTTGTGACGGAGATTGTTGGACCGGGAACCGGCCTTCGATTGGCCTACGCTCGGGAACTGTCTCGGTCAACGGATTTCTCCGCTCGCTCTCGTCGCAACGCACGCAGAAGAAGACCGGTGAGGAGGAAAAGCATTACAAGAACGGGCAAATCACCGTGCCTGCTGTATGCCGTCACTCGCATAGGTGGAGGCAACCGCGCATCGAGATACCCCGCCTCATTTAAGGGAAGTTCCTCTAGAATGCGTCCGGCCCCGTCGATCACCGCTGATACGCCGGTGTTGGCGGCACGGAGCATTGGCAGCCCCTGCTCAATGGCACGGATGCGCGCCTGTGCAAGGTGCTGGTAGGGGCCGGAGTAATCCCCGAACCACGCATCATTGGTAATTTGCAGCAACATCTCGGGCCGCGCAGGTGCGTCTCGCACATCTTGGGGGAAGACCGCCTCGTAGCAGATCAATGGCAAGGCTCGCCCCAAGGCGCCAAGGTCCAACAGTTCCGGGCCACTGCCGGATGTGTATCCGCCTTCGGCCCGCGCTGCCAAACCGGCGATATTGAGGCGGGAAAACAGCGCCTTGGCAGGCATGTACTCTCCGAACGGCACCAAGTGATGCTTGTCGTAAACGTGTTTGAGTTGCCCACCCGGCCCCATCAGCGCAAGCGTATTGTACCAGCGCCCCTCGTCCTCACGCTGAAGGCCCACAACCACTTGCGCGTCGCCCGCCAATTGGCTCAGCGTGCCAAGCGCATCTCCCGCCTGATGCAACAGCATGGGCAATGCGGTTTCCGGCCAGACGATAAGATCGGGCGCGGGTGCGCCTTCTGGACGCGCAGCTGTGAAATCCATCTGGCGCTGGTAATACACCGGCACCATGTCGCGCCGCCATTTCAGATGCTGCGGTGCGTTCGGTTGGAGCAGCCGCACGATGGGCCGCCCATCCAAATCCTGCAGAGGTGGTGTCAGCGCTGCACCGCCCCCAAAAAGCACCAGCAGCACAGTCGCCCCAAGGATCGCTGGCAAAGCGCGCGGCGCTCCGATGACCCGGCACGGAATGGCAACCCCCAGCAGCGCCGCAGCGCTGAAGGTGAAGAATGTCAAGCCATATGGACCGACGACCGACACCCACTGAACGGGCGACACGGGAAGCCACATGTAGCCCACGAGCCCCCACGGGAAGCCTGTCAGAACATAGCCGCGCGCCAATTCCGCAGCGGTCCATGCCAACACCAATGCCGCTACTCCACGGCGCGGAACCTGCGCTGCCCCCCAGAACGCCAGCGCCCAGAACAGCGCCAGTCCACCTGCCAAGCCGAAAAGACCAAAGGGCGCCATCCAGCCTGTCTCTGCTGCGTCGACCATAAAGGGCTCGACGATCCAGCCCATGGAAAAGCCGAAATATCCAAGACCTACCATCCAGCCGGTGCCCGCCGCCTGAACGCCGCGGGGCGCGACCTGAAACAGCCAGAACGCCCCGACCAGCCCGACGAAAGCGAGATACCACATGTCCCAAGGGGCGGCGGCGCTGCCCATGGCAACGCCTGCGCCGAGCGCCAAGGGCAAGCGCGCCCAGCGCGGCAGCGCAAAGAGGCGCGGCTCTGGCATAGGGTTAGTCGCGACCTGCGGGGCTGCCGCTCGACTGCGGCTCTGTCAGCTGTGCGGAGGGTTGCGGCTCTTGCGGAACAGGGGTTTGAGAGGCCTCCGCCCCAGCGCGCGCGGCAGCGCGTGTGGTCCCCGGCAGGCGGACGCGTAGCCGCTTGATCCGACGAGGATCGGCGTCCACCACCTCCAGTTCGACACCGGCAGGATGGCGCACCATCTCTCCGCGCGCAGGCACACGGCCCGCCAGCATGAAAATAAGACCGCCCAGCGTGTCGATCTCTTCCTCGTCGATATCCTCGTGCTGGGTCAGATCAAAGCCCAGCTCGGCCTCGAATTCCTCCAACGGGGTCTTGGCCAGCGCCAGCCAGCAGCCGGGACGTTCCTTCACCCATGTCTGATCATCGTCGGTGTCGTGCTCGTCCTCGATCTCGCCGATGACTTGCTCAATCAGATCCTCAATCGTCACCAAGCCATCAGTGCCACCGTATTCGTCGATCACCAGCGCCATATGCCTACGCTCCGTCTGCATTTTCGTCAGCAGAACGCCGATCGGCATGGACGGCGGCACATACAACAAAGGCCGTAGCATTTCGCGAAGGTTGAAATCATCGCTCTCGCCGTTGAAGCCATAGGCCAAGGCAAAATCCTTCAGGTGAGCCATGCCCACGGGTGTGTCGAGCGTGTTTTCATAGACAGGCAACCGGGTCATGCCGCTTTCGCGGAAAACCTGCACCAGATCGTCCTTCGTGATTGTATCAGGAACCGCGACGATGTCTGCCTTGGGGATGGACACATCCTCAACCCGCATCCGGCGGAGGTTCACCATGCCATGAGTCTGCACAGGTGCACCTGCTTCGCTTCGTGACATGAGCTCGCCGTCCTCATCTTCGTCTTCGCGCGGCGAACGCCCGAAGATTCGGCTCAAGAAGCCGCCTTGCTCTGTCAGTTGGCCATCGTCGTGGCCGTTTACATCTATTAGCGCGCTACGCGCCGCATTAGACGAATCGTCGTTGTCGCCCATCAATCCATACCAGTCACGAGCCATGTGGCCCATCGATCTCCCTATATGGGTCTTTCAGACCGAGATTGCCAAGTATCTCGACCTCAAACCCTTCCATTAGCGTGGCATCTGCATCACGGATATGGTCATACCCCAGAAGATGTAAAACCCCGTGAACCAATAAATGCGTCACGTGGTCGCTCTCAGGCTTGTGCTGTTCGGCGGCTTCCCGCGCGCAGGTGTCATATGCAAGCGCCAGATCGCCCAGATGATGCGGCTCGCCTTCCAAATCCGGCTCGGGCGCGAATGGCGCTTCACCCGCCTCGTCCGCTGCCAAATCCTCTGATGGCCAAGACAGAACATTGGTCGCGCGGGGCTTGTCCCGAAAATCTGCGTTCAACACCGCGATCCGTGTGTCATCGCACCCCAGAACCGCGATCTCGAACGCCTCGGGATCGAATCCCAGATGCCGCAGCGTCGCCAACGCGGCACGCTCTGCCAGACGGTCAAGGCCCGCGGCCTGCCAGCGGTCGTCTTCGCAGAGGGTTTCTGTCAGCATGTCGGTCTCCGGACTGTAGCAGCGCCCGTGCTACCTGCTTCACTCAATCGGGTCCATGACTTCCATCTCTGCTTCGATTTGGTCCGGCGGCAAGTCGCCGTCGCCCGGCAATGACAACAACGCCATAAGCGCCGCGCCACCTTCACTTGGCACCTGGACAAAACTGTCGTCAGCGAGGGTCTCGAAGGTCAGCGGTTCTTCGGCCTCCTCGCCCGTTTCGAAGTGGGTGACGCGGGTGATCTCATAGAAATGATCCTCGTCGCGGTCCCATGCGTCGTCGCGTGTGGGCGTGAACCAGTCTTGTGTATCCACCTCTCCGGTGGCCCTGTCGATGGTGAACAATTGTGAATCTTCACCCGCAAGACTGAAGAAATCTATTCCGCTATCTGGCGCTGGGTCCGGGTCAGGATCTGGTTGCGGCTCCGTAGGGGTTGGATTGAAAATCGGGTCGGCAGGCGCGTCGCTCGTCAGACTCACCAGACCTTCCGCTGTTGTTTCAAAGGACAGATCCTCCGTTACAGTCGTTCCGTTCTCATCGGTTGCGATGCGGGTCACTTGGTAGACGTGATCCTCATCGTGGTCCCAGGCATCGTCAAGTGAAGGTGTGAACCACGCTTCAGGCGCAATCTCTCCGCTGTTGGCGTCGATGGTAAACAGGAAACTGTCCTCGCCATCAAGGCTGTACACCACGTTGCCAAGGGGCATCGTAGGGTCCACGGGGTCAGGCTCTCCCGGCTCCGGTTCCACAGGGACAGGGGGAATCGAGTCGGGATCAGCCGGATCGTCCGCAACAGGCGCCAACTGGCCCTCCGCCACGGTCTCAAAGAGCAGCGTTTCTTCCGTACGCGTGCCGTCATCTGCCACGAAGACCCGCGTCACCTCGTAGATATAATCGCTATTTTGGTCCCACGCGTCGCTCTGCGAGGGCACGAACCAGTCCTTTGGCGTAATCGCTCCGGTACTGCCGATATTGAACAGGAACCCATCGGGTCCGGCCACTTCATAGCCTCCCCCGCCCTCCGCCGGATCGGCTGGTTCGTCCGGCGCCTCGATAACCGGATCTGCCAGGGTCCATGGGGTGTCAGGATCGACCTCGGTCACACGGTCCACATATTGCCGACCGGTCCAGTCGAGATAGACCTGCGACAGCGTTCCGTCGCTTTCCCAAACTCCCGGGTCGTGCTCGGCATAAGCCTCCATGATAGCGAGCGCCCGGTCGGCTTCAGCCTCAGACAGATTGGCCGGCATATCCTTTGAGGCGTACTGCACGTACTGCGTCACGGTGAAACTGTCAGCGTCATAGCCCGCCAAGGCTTCCTCCGCGAATTCGGTGACGTTGACGTGGTCGGTATGCTCGCCCGCAGCATTGTCGCCATCGGCGATTTGCAGCCGCACCTGCGTTGGAGCATGCAGGTCGAGGAGCGCAGTCAGCGTCTCCACCAAATCGGAGCGGGTGTATGTGACGCTCCCGTCGACGGCGGTCACAGTGTCCAGCGTTCCTTCTTCAAGGCGGGCGAGCTGCTGCTCCTGGTCAGGCGTCAATGAACCCCCGCCATCCGGCAACCGCAGAAAGTAGAGACGCACATCAGAGAGGCCTTCGGGATGGCTGCTCACGACCTCTATGCTGCGGCCGTTGATGTCGAGCTGAATCGCCTCGTCCACCCATGTATCCACGCCAGTCATCACAGAATAGGCGGCCTTTGCACCCTCTTCCCGTCCGCCCCAATACGCCGGCCCAAGCCCCGCGTCACCTGCGGTCACAAAGATGGTGGTGTTCGCCTCCCCCGCTGAGAGGCTCGCGTCAATGTCCGGGTTCATGAACAAGATGTCGTCGTCCTGATGGGCGACGATGGAGACCGCGCCTCCCCTAGACAATTCCGGCATGAGCAGATCCTCCGATGAGGCTCTGAAATTGAGCCCCTACACGCAAGGATGGTACAGCAAATTTACCAAGACTGATAATAACGTCAGCCAGACGTGGAACATCTAAGCAAAATGAGGACAATTCGACCGTTTCCAACCAACCATCGCCGGCACGGCAACAATGCTGTCGGGAAACCGAATCATCCCTATTGAAACGACTTGCGCCCCCACCCGGCAGGCAGAGGCGCATTGCAGTTTCAGTGTCCTATATTACGCCTGCGTGTCGCCCTCGTAGGCTTCGATGATCGCGGCGACCAGCGGGTGACGGACAACATCCTTTGCCGTGAAGTAATTGAACGATATTCCCGGCACATGGGACAACAGACGTTCCGCATCGGCAAGGCCGGACGGCACGCCACGCGGCAGGTCGGTCTGTGTGCGGTCGCCGGTGATGACCATGCGCGACCCTTCGCCCAACCTCGTCAGGAACATCTTCATCTGCATGGTCGTGGCGTTCTGTGCCTCATCCAGAACCACGAACGCATTCGACAAGGTCCGACCGCGCATGAAGGCCAGCGGCGCGATCTCGATGGTCTTTTCTTCGCGCATTTTCGCTTGTTGCTTGCCAGGCAGGAAGTCGTTCAGAGCATCCAGAAGCGGCTGCATATAGGGATCGACCTTTTCCTCCTGCGTGCCAGGCAGAAAGCCAAGCCGTTCGCCCGCCTCGACCGCCGGACGACACAGAATGATTTTGTCCACCGCGCCGGTGATCAGCATGTTCACACCAACGGCAACGGCAAGATAGGTTTTGCCGGTGCCTGCTGGCCCGATCCCGAACGCCATCTCATTCTCGAACAGCGACCTGACATAGGCCTTCTGCGCGTCCGTGCGTGGCTCGATCAGCTTCTTCCGGGTCTTGATCTCGACCTTGCCGCCGGTGAACATTTCAAGCTGCTCGTCGGGCGCTTCATGGTCTTGCAGACGGAACTCCCGATCGATGTCGCCACGTTCCACTGCACGACCGTTTTCCAATCGGTCATACAGCGCTTCAAGCACCTCACGGGCGCCGCTCACCGCATCTTCGGGGCCGTGCAC
Source organism: Sagittula marina (assembly GCF_014196795.1). Lineage (GTDB taxonomy): Bacteria > Pseudomonadota > Alphaproteobacteria > Rhodobacterales > Rhodobacteraceae > Sagittula > Sagittula marina. The sequence goes on along the minus strand of NZ_JACIEJ010000014.1, from coordinate 50,427 downwards.
CGCAAGCTGGTTGCCACGGCGCAGGATCTGCACCCCGGTGCGCGCTTCGATGTCGGTAAGGTTGCGATCGAATTCGCCACAAAGATCGATCAACAATCGGTTGTCGGGAAATTCAAGGATGGCTTCGGTCAAAAGGCCAGTGCTCAATACGCTCTCCTGCGCGAGTGTTGCGAAGACCGGAGGGGCCGTCGCTCCCTACTCCAGATATGGTGCCGCGTTGCCTTGTCCAACGCAAGGGGCCCGCTGCATTTGTCATCGCTCTGAAACACATCTGCCCAAAAAGAGACAGCCGCCCCGGGTGGGACGGCTGTCACGATGTCGCGATCCGGTTAAGATCAGAGGGGGTCGCCGATGATGCTTGTCGAACCCTGCTTGAAATTACCGACGGCAGTGGTCGGCGGGGCTATCCCCGAGCAGACCGGCTTGCCGTACTTGTCGAGACGGGCAGACAGGTAGCCTTCGACGCCGTCGTCGATGATCCAGTGGTCACAGCCGTTCGGATCAACCCAGATACCAGCGCGCATGCTGGACAGATCATCACTGTCGATGCCGCGGTCGATGGATTTGTCCGGACCGTAGGCGCCGACACCGTCTGCCAGCTCACAGCCGGCGAGCAGTGCGCCAGCGGTCAGCATCAGGGCGAGTTTTGCAATTTTCATGTCTCGGACCTTTTACTGAAAGCAGATGATTTCGACACGGCGGTTCTTCGCCATGCCAGTGGTGGAAGCGTTCGACGCCACGGGCATACGTTCGCCATAACCGCGCACATCGGTGATGTTCGCGCCGACACTGCGCGCGATTTTCGCCACAGCCAAGGCACGGTTATAGGAAAGCTTGATGTTGTACTCATCGCTGGCGCGACTGTCTGTGTGACCGGCAATCACATAGCCAACAGCAGGCGAGGAGCGGAAGAAGTCCGCGATCCGCGCCTTGCCGGCGGGTGAGATCTTGTAGCTGTCAGTGGCAAAGAACTGGTCAGTGTTCATCACGCCGCAAGTGTTGGAACGGTGGCACTGCGGGATACCCTTGCGATCGACGTGCGGGCTCATGTAGCCTTCGACGCCGTCGTCCATAACCCAGTGTTCGCAGCCATCGGGATCGACCCAAATGCCGGGAATATACTGCTCACCGCGAACTGTGCGGGTGTTCTGAGTTGAAATAAATGCTTCGTTATGCTCGGCCCCAGCTGCAACGGCCGGTGCGGCCGCCGTCAGACATGCGAGAGCTGTCAGCGCAATTGCGCTGAGGGCCTTGGTGATACGTGTCGCCACAGGCTCTGTCCCTTAACTGTTGTTTCCCCCAACGCGGCTCCAAATTGGCAGCGGGCCGCGCTAATTAACTGTAATCAACAGTTTAAGGATTCCGATCGTTAAGGGAAGGATGAATCCACAGAGTTTGTACCGATTTCGGAAACAGTTCCCACTATATATTGTGTTTTGTGTGGACAACCGGAGGTTTTCTGACTCGTCAAAGGCTTCGACGCCATACTTAAGACGAAAGAAGCACCCCTTCCAGACTGTTCGTTTTACTCGACTCGATTCGGATTTTCGCCAAATCACCCACCGCGATTCTGGACCCGCCCTGCCCGTCCGACGTGTCGACGTGCACAGCATGCAGATATTCGGATTTGCCGACCATCTGTCCGGCTTGCCGTCCAGGCTTCTCAAATAGCACCTGCACCTCACGCCCCACCATAGCATCCTGAAGCGCGCGTTGCTGTTTGGTCAACAAGCCTTGAAGCCGCTGAAGGCGGTCATCCTTTTCGTCCTCAGGCACCTGAGGACGCTCTGCCGCCGGCGTGCCGGGACGTTCGGAGTATTTGAACGAAAACGCCGAGCCATATTCCACGGCCTGCACCAAATCCATGGTCGCCTGGAAATCCTCTTCGGTTTCCTCCGGAAATCCCACGATAAAATCGCCGGACATGTGCAAATCAGGTCGCACAGCGCGCATACGTTCAATAAGTTTGAGGTATTGCTCGGCCGTGTGCTGCCTGTTCATGCGCTTGAGGATCTTGTCTGATCCAGACTGCACCGGAAGGTGCAGATATGGCATCAGCTTCTCGCAATCGCCATGCGCCGCAATCAGGGCCTCATCCATGTCATTGGGATGTGACGTGGTGAAACGAATACGCTTCAGATCATTTATCTTCGAAAGCTCGCGGATCAATCCGGCCAAGCCTGCGTCATGCCCGTGATAAGCATTCACATTTTGCCCAAGCAGAGTGATCTCTCGCACGCCACGTTCAACCAGATCCTGTGCCTCCTGGATCACACGATCGGCAGGACGGCTGACTTCGGCCCCCCGTGTATAGGGCACCACGCAAAAGGCGCAAAACTTGTCACAGCCTTCCTGCACGGTCAGAAAGGCGGTCGGGCCGCGCTTGGCCTTTGTCCGCCCCTTGAGGTGCTCGAACTTGTCTTCCTCGGGGAAATCAGTGTCGAGCGCCTTCGCTCCACCAGTCGCCTTTGCCGTCAGCTGCGGCAACTTGTGATAACTCTGCGGCCCGACCACGAGATCAACCAGAGGCTGGCGGCGCATGATTTCAGCGCCCTCTGCTTGCGCGACGCAGCCCGCAACGCCAATCTTCAAGTCCGGCTTTGCCGCCTTCAAACCCTTGTAACGCCCCAGTTCGGAATAGACCTTTTCGGCAGCCTTCTCCCTGATGTGACAGGTATTGAGAAGGATCATGTCCGCATCATCAGGCGATTGCGTGACCTCATACCCCTCACCACCCATAGCCTCTGCCATGCGTTCGCTGTCATAAACGTTCATCTGGCAGCCATAGGTCTTGATATAGAGCTTCTTGGCGGTCATGGCGCGACTCCGATCCGGGGAACAAGGGCGGGAAATACCGCGAAACGCCCCCGGCTTGCAATGGGCACACTTTTCACCGATTCTTCACTAAAAGCGGAGATGACAGGCCAAGATGCAGTACGACTCCCTAGACGACTTCCTCAAACGCGGTCGCACTGCCTTGGGCCATGGTCCAATCGCGCTTGTATTTGCCGAAGATGACGTGGAGTTGGCCACCACACTGCGCCACCATCGCCACTGCGGCTTTCAGGTGGTCCTGTGTTTCGTGTCCAACCTGTACGACATGCCCGACGACCTGAACGGCAAAGTCCACCGCATAACATATGACACCACAGACGATGGCGCGGTGCCCGCGGCAGTGAATGCCATCAACAACGCTGCGAGCGGCCAATGGGTATTCTACTGCTACAATGCGGAGTACCTGTTCTACCCCTTTTGCGAGACACGCACCATCGGCGAGATGCTGTCATACCATGCAGAGGAACGGCGCGACGCCATGCTGACATACGTGGTCGACCTCTATGCAGGCGACTTGAGGCGTGTCCCAGATGCCGTCGATCTCGACGATGCACATTTGGACCGTTCTGGATACTACGCCCTGGCCCGCCCAGACCCCGAAAACCACAACCATCCCAAAGAGCGACAACTGGATTTTTTCGGCGGACTGCGCTGGCGATACGAAGAGCATGTCCCGGCGAAACGCCGCAAAATAGACCGCATTGCGATTTTCCGCGCGCGCGTCGGCCTGACTTTGCAGGAGGATCACACTTTCAACGATCAGGAATACAACACTTATGCCTGCCCTTGGCATAACAACCTCACGGCCGTTCTCGCGTCGTTCCGAACGGCAAAGGCTCTTAAACGCAACCCCGGCTCGACCTTTGATATCAAAACCTTCCACTGGCACAATTCCGTGCCGTTCGAATGGCACTCGCGGCAATTGCTGGACCTTGGCTTGATGGAACCCGGACAATGGTTCTAGCGAAAAGATGGGCTCCCGTCCGAGGCCATTGAGGCGGCTCGGTTGAAATATTCTGTGGCCTCTGGAACGCAGGTCACTTCCTTGCGTCCCAAAAACAACGGGTATCGGCGGCCGGCCCCCGATACCCGTTGTATAATCTCAGTCAGTCGAGGTCTTCGGTCACGACCTGCTTGTCAGGCACACCCAGTTCCGCCACTTCCCGGGGCAAAGCTTCGACCATAGCGTCGGGTCCGCAGACGTAGACCATGTCACCTTTGACATCGACCATGTCTTTCAGAAACGATGCATCCACCTTGCCACGCGCATAGTCGCTGTCCGGTCGGTCAGTGACCGTGTAAACGGTTTTCAGACCCGGCATGGCGTCGAATTCATCTTTCAAAATAATGTCGGCTTCAGTTTGGTTGGAAAACACCAGTGTGTTGCCATCCAACGTACCATTGTCCTGCAGCTTTTGACGAAGGATCGCGATAAAGGGCGTGACGCCCGCTCCGCCTGCAATGAAAATGCCGTCGCCTTTATCCTCGATCGCGCCCCACGGGTCTTCGATCAGAGCCTTGTCGCCAACCGTCATCTTGCCAATCTGCTCGGTCACGCCATCATGTTCGGGATACGTCTTGATCACGAATTGCAGAGTGTCTTCGCCGGGCAGGCTGGTAAATGTGAAGGGACGCTTTTCCTCGCGCCAGCCGTCTTTGTCGACCGCAAAATCAGTGGCTTGTCCTGGCTTGAACGCAAACCCTTCGGGCTTGTCGAACACCAGATGATACGTGTCTGGGGTTAGTGCGGCGATGGATTGCAGTGTCAGCGTATGTGTCATTGGAATACCCTCCGTTTCCCAATGAACGCCCGCCTTGGCTGCGGAGTTCCGGCTCAGCCACCGATCAGCGAACCATAGGTGCACAAGCCGCGATGCCCATCAGAGCGCTGCACCAGCGCCCCGTCCCGAAAGCGTGCGTGGACATAGCGCGGCCCATCCCCGAAGTCTCCGTAGGCATAGCTGCTGCAAGATTCGTCATAGTTCTGCGGATTGCGCTCGAACCCTGCTTCCATGCCCAGCGCGACCTCTGCCTCTGCCGCGGAGATGCCCAGCGCCAGTTTTTGCGCCACGCCGTCGTCCTTGCTACGGGCTGTCATCGGTTGATCGCCGGACTGACAGGCCGTCAGCGCAGCGAGCGCAATGGGCAGGAAGAAGGGCAGACGCATAGGAAATTCTCCGGCAGGTTGCCAGATGGGTAACATGCGACGCGGCGATTGCGAAGCCCGGAGGAACCCGATCAATCACCGATGCGCCGGATGGTGACCCGGCTTTGCGGCATGTCACTGACGATGGGGCGTTCCACGCGCTCCGATCCGCGAGCCGGAACGAAAGTGATTTTATCAGGCACGCGAATTGGCGCCGCCTGCGAGGGTGGAGTGAGTTTTGCCCCTTGAGCCGCAGCGGCGACGGCTTGAGTAGCCAGAGTATCAGCGTCCGCAGAGGGATCAGCATAGGCCACCTGCGCCTCTCGTCTGGCCTCCATTTCCGTGCGTATCACATCAAGCAGACCGGCTTGAAACTCGCGGCGCATCTCGCGTCCGCTTTCCGTGAACACCATCATTGCGGAGCCGGACAGGCTCAACGCCATGAAGATCAGCCGAAACACCCATCGGCGGTTGGCGCTGCGGTCCGCGCGTTTGGCCCGCTGTGCCCTCCTGGCAGCCCCCTTATCCCGCTTGCCACCTGCAGCCGGCGCAGCGTCCAGAATGGCCTGCCTGAGTTCCTGTTCGGGTGTCATCGTTCGTTTCCTGCAACCAGCGCTTCGAGCATCCGCCCCATGAAATGCAACCTCTGCATGAAAAAAGCCCAAAGCATGGCATGCTTCGGGCTTTTTTGGCTATCGAAGAAGTTCGCGGTCTACAGATTCTCGTACTGCGGCATCCCCAGCACATGATATCCACCGTCCACGCGGATCACCTCCCCCGTGGTGCAGGCACCTGCATCAGAAATCAGGTAGACAGCCGTGCCGCCAACGGCCTCCAGCGTCGCGTTTGAGCCCAAGGGCGCGTTCTGATCCGTGTGCTTGTAAGTCTTGCGCGCGCCGCCGATGGCCGCTCCTGCCAGCGTCTTCATCGGACCCGGAGAGATCGCATTCACACGTATCCCGTCCGACCCAAGGTCATTCGCCAGGTAGCGCGTGGTCGATTCCAGCGCCGCCTTGGCCACGCCCATGACGTTGTAATTCGGCGTCACCCGGGTGGAGCCCATGTAAGTCAGCGTCAGCAAGGTGCCGCCTTCTGTCATAAGCGGATGCGCCCGGCGCGCCACGTCCATGAAGGAATACACGGAAATATCCATCGAATTCCTGAAGTTGGCCCGCGAGGTGTTCAAGATGCGGCCCGTCAGCTCCGACTTGTCGGAAAATGCGATGGCATGCACTACGAAGTCCAAACGATCCCAACGCGCGCCAAGCTTGTCGAACGCCGCGTCGAGAGACGCATCGTCGGTCACATCCACATCAACCATGAAGTCGGAGCCGACCGAGGCCGCCAGCGGTTCCAGCCGCTTGCCAAAAGCCTCGCCCTGATAGGTAAAGGCCAGCTCGGCCCCGGCCTCGGCGCAGGCCTTGGCAATGCCCCAGGCGATCGAGCGTTCGTTTGCTACGCCCATCACAAGCCCGCGCTTGCCTTGCAAAGAAATCGTCATCAAAGCGTTCCGTTTTATTCGTTGAACTTGGACAGCACCATGGAGCCGTTGGTGCCCCCGAAGCCAAAGGAATTGGTCATCACGGAATCAAGGCCAGCGTTTTCGACGCAAGCGGTGGCGATCTCTTCCGGCTTCAGCGCCGGGTCCAGCGTTTCCACGTTAATCGACGGAATGATGAAATCGTGCTCCAGCGCGAGCAGGCAGTAGATCGCTTCCTGCGCGCCGGTTGCGCCCTGGCTGTGGCCGGTCATCGACTTGGTCGAGGACACCGGCGGGGTCGATCCTGCACCGAAGACGCGGCGCACGGCCTCGATCTCGCCCACGTCGCCCACGGGGGTCGAGGTGCCATGCGCATTGATGTAGCTGACCTTGCGCCCCTCTGGCACCGTGCTCAACGCCACGCGCATTGCGCGCTCACCGCCCTCACCAGAGGGGGCCACCATATCTGCACCGTCGGAAGTCGCGCCGTAGCCGGTCACTTCGGCGTAGATCTTGGCGCCACGCGCGCGGGCGTGTTCCAGCTCTTCGAGCACAAGGATGCCGCCGCCACCTGAGATGACAAACCCATCGCGGCCCGCGTCAAACGCCCGAGACGCTTTGTCCGGTGTATCGTTGTACTTCGATGACATGGCGCCCATGGCGTCGAACAGGCAGGACAGGGTCCAGTCCAGCTCCTCGCCGCCACCCGCGAACATCACGTCCTGCTTGCCCATCATGATCTGCTCTGCGGCGTTGCCGATGCAGTGCAGCGAGGTCGAACAGGCCGAGGTGATGGAATAGTTGATGCCCTTGATCTTGAACGCGGTGGACAGGTTTGCCGACACGGTGGAACACATGGCTTTTGGCACGGCAAAGGGGCCGACGCGCTTTGTGGCACCCGTTTTCAAAACCGTCTGATGCGCGGTGAGCAACGCCGATGTGGACGGGCCGCCAGAGCCCGCCACGAGTCCGGTGCGCGGGTTCACGATGTCGGACTCCTCAAGGCCCGAATCCGCGATGGCTTGTTGCATGGCGATATGGGCATAGGCCGCCCCCGGCCCCATGAAGCGCAGAGCGCGCTTGTCCACATGCTCAGAGACGTCAATCTTCAACTGGCCTGCGATCTGTGACCGAAAGCCGTGTTCTTTCATTTCTTCGCTGGCAGTGATCCCGGAGGTGCCCGCCTTCAACGCGGCAAGCACTTCCTGAGCATTGTTCCCGATGCTGGAGACAACCCCCAGCCCTGTAACGACGACGCGGCGCATACGGCCTCCCTTGCGTTTGTTGGGGGTTATGTAGGCGACCAAAGGGGGGCGGCGCAAGGTGTGGCTGAAATCGCAGGGCCAGCAAACGCTTTGCAGTGGACTGATTAGGCATCATGCAAACAAGTGGCAGGATTTGCAGCCAATGAGATTGAGACACACGCCGCCCTTTTACGGTCAAAACCTCTGCTATAGCCGCAGCGAAACGCTTTTTAAGCAATTATCCGCAGCGCTCTCAAAGGCGTTGATCCAACCAGATGCCCTGTCTCACTATTTCGGAGGCCCCATGTGGCAGCCGCCCAGACGCGAGGGGGCCGCCGTCAGCTGTCCGAGGGATGATTCACGCCGTCGTTCCAGTGGACAGGTTCGAAATCCATCGGCTCCATCCCCTCAATGCAATAGAGGTTCACCCCAAGCTGGTCAGGGTTTGATCGCCGTTTGTGGTACATGTAGATGCCGCAGGTTTTGCAGAAGTGATGCTGAGCGGTATGTGTATTCCATGAATAGGTCGTCAGATTGTCCGCTCCCTTGATGATCTTCACCCCGTCCAACGGGGCAGAGACCACGGCAGAAGGGCGGCGTCGGCAATAGGAGCAGTCGCATTTGCGGGGGGCGTTGGGCCCACCGATCAATGTGACTTCCAGCGCGACCGCGCCACAATGGCAAGTGGCTTTGACGGGTTCGGTGGGAAGCTCTGTCATTTTCGTTTGATCCTTGGAACACGGGTGATGTCGCGACGATAGACTGCTGCGGGGTGCGGTGGAATGCCGTGTGTCCGGCTCCAGAAACGAGGCCCGCCAAGACGCAGAAAAGTCGGCAGGGCCAGCGCGGCACCCGCGACGAAGCCCCCGGCATGGGCCCAGTAGGCCACGCCTCCAGCCATCGGATCTGCGCCAAGCCCGTTCCAGACCTGCATCGCGAACCATCCAGCCAAGGCAATCCAGGCGGGCACCGGGATGATTTTGAAAATGATGACAATTATTAGCAGGATGTCTACTTTTGCCCTTGGAAAGAGCAGGATGTAGCCTCCCATCACTCCTGCGATCGCACCAGAGGCACCGACGGTTGGCACGTTGCTAAAGGGGGCCGAATAGTAATGTACCAACCCTGCCAGTATCCCCGCTGCCAGATAGAACAGTGCAAAACGGATATGCCCCATCTTGTCTTCGAGGTTGTCACCGAAAATCCAGAGATAAAGCATATTGCCGCCGATGTGCATCCAGCCACCGTGCAGGAACATGGATGTCAGCAACCCCGTGTAGCCAAAGCCTTCGGACAAGAAGGACGGCACCAAGGCGTAGTCCGCATAGAACGAAAGCAATGCCCGGTCATCGTTGGCAAGGTCAAGCGTCGCGACGAAGACGGCGATATTGATCGCGATCAGCGCATACGTGACGAAGGGCGTGCGCCCCGAAGGGTTGTGATCGCGGATTGGAAACATGGGAACATTGGTAGGCTTTGGCGGTGGACGCGTCCAGAGCAGCGGGAGGGCGGACAAGCAATTCTCCCCCCTCCCGACCTTGCGTCGATGTCACGTGCAGAGATCAGGCATGCCCTGCCAGAAGGGCCGTGTTCCCGCCCGCCGCCGTGGTGTCGATGCAGATGTGCCGCTCTGCCAATGCGTGGGCCGGGTCGGGCATCCCGGTGATGAGCGGCAGGATCGGCCCTTTGCGCTCTGCCAACGCGCGGCGCAGGGTTCTGGCGTGATCTTCGTCGCCCCACCAGACCACGCCGGAGAAACCATCGAGCTTGCTCAGGCAGTCGGCATTTACCGGGCCGGTCGCCGCATGGGCAGTGCCGCCAAGCGCGCGGATGGCTTCGGCCTGCTGCTGCGCGGCCCGTGTGCCGGGGCCAAGGCACAACACGGGCGGACGGGCGCTGGTGGTCAGCTGGTTTGCCTCGCCCGTAGGCCCTGGCAGGATGGTGCGGCTGGGCTTCGGGGCGTCCTTGGCAGCGGCAACCAGCGCTTGCGCCAGCCCTTGTGCGGTGGCTGGCATATGGTCGCCATTGGGCGGCGTGACCTCAGGCGCGGGGTGCGCACGAAAGCGCGGCAGGTAGTGCGGGCCGCCTGCCTTGGGGCCAGTCCCCGACAGCCCTTCGCCACCAAAGGGCTGAGAGCCGACAATCGCTCCGATCTGGTTGCGGTTCACATAGATATTGCCCGCATGAATGCGATCCGTGACGTGTTGCACACGGTCGTCGATCCGGGTCTGCAGGCCAAAGGTCAGCCCGTAACCCGTTGCGTTGATCGCGTCGATGACCTTGTCCAGATCGCGACCCTTGAAGGACGCGATATGAAGAACAGGGCCAAAGATCTCGCGTTGCATGTCTGCAATGCTGTCAACACGGATCAGAGCAGGCGGCACGAAATGACCGTCTGAAGGGACGGGCAAGCTGTGCAACAGGCGCTTGTCGTGGCGGGCGGCCTCGATGTGATCGGTGATGATCCCGGCGGCCTCTGCGTCGATCACCGGGCCTGCGTCTGTAGCAGGCTGCCACGGGTCGCCCAGCACCAGCGCATCCATCGCGCCGGTCAGCATCTCAAGGAAACCCGTCATGATGTCTTCCTGGACATACAGGCAGCGCAGGGCGGAGCACCGTTGCCCGGAGGACTGGAACGCGCTTTCAATGATCGCCTGCACAGCTTGTTCCGGCAGCGCGGTGCTGTCCACGATCATGGCATTCAACCCGCCGGTCTCCGCGATGAGCGGTGCGCCGGGAGCAAGGTTTTCCGCCATGGATTTATGGATGATTTGAGCGGTCTCGGTCGAACCGGTGAAGGCCACGCCCGCCACATCCGGGCAGGAAGTCAGGGCAGCCCCCACGTCGCCTGCCCCGGGAAGCAGGTGCAACGCCTCGGCAGGCACGCCCGCCTCGATCAGAAGTTGCGCAGCGCGGTATCCGATCAGCGGCGTCTGCTCCGCGGGCTTGGCGAGCACGGCGTTGCCAGCAGCCAGGGCGGCTGCAATTTGCCCGGTAAAGATCGCCAGCGGGAAGTTCCAGGGCGAGATGCAGGCAAAGGTCCCGCGCGCGGGGTCCTCATTCGCCTGACCGGCGTAATAGCGTAGAAAGTCCACGGCTTCCCGCAGCTCGGCCACGGCGTCGAGCAGGGTCTTGCCCGCCTCACGGTGCAGCAAGGCAAACAGCTCGCCATAGTGCTGCTCATACAGGTCAGCTGCGGCGTTCAGCACGCGCGCACGCTCGGACGCGGGCGCGGACCATGGCCGCGCAGCAGCTGCAGCGGCGCGGGACAGCTCCGGCGTGGCCCAGGCGACAGTGCCGACCGTATCCGATGGATCGGAGGGGGCGACGCGGGTTTCCGCCGCAGTGGACTCGCCGGTGGCGGTGGTCAGCGGTCCACCCTGCCACTGATGCTTTGCAAAGGGCGCACGCGCGGCATCGATAGCCTCCATCGTCGGGCGGTGCCGCAGATCCCAGCCCTTGGAATTTTCGCGTCCGTCGAACAGGTCGCGCCCGGTGGGCAGGTGGCGAGCGTCCGGTGCGTCGAATGGATCAGCGGCGACCATTTCCGGGGCCACCTCCTCGTCAACAATCTGGTTTACGAAGGACGAGTTCGCGCCGTTTTCCAGCAAGCGACGCACAAGATAGGCGAGCAGGTCACGGTGTGCACCCACAGGCGCGTAGATGCGACAGGCGGTGCCGTTCTGATCCTTGAGCAGCCCATGCAGAGTTTCGCCCATGCCGTGCAGGCGCTGGAACTCGAACGCATCTTTGGGCACCTCCCGCGCCATGTGCAGAATGGCCGCTGCGGTGTGGGCATTATGTGTGGCGAATTGGGGATAGATGCGGTCGGTCATGGACAGCAGCTTGCGCGCGTTGGCGATGTAGCTGACATCGGTGTGCGATTTCGCGGTGAACACGGGGAAAGCGCCTAGCCCCATGACCTGCGCCTTCTTGATCTCCGAATCCCAATAGGCACCTTTGACCAAACGGACCATGATGCGTCGGTTCAGCCGCTCTGCCGTGGCGTTGAGCCAATCGATGACCGCCCCGGCGCGCTGGCCATAAGCCTGCACAACAACCCCAAAGCCGTCCCAGCCTTTCAGCGCCGGATCGGCAAGCGTTTTTTCAATGATGTCGAGCGATATCGACAGGCGGTCAGCTTCCTCCGCATCGACGTTCAGCCCGATCCTGGCGCTTTTTGCCAGACCACACAGCGCGGTCAGACGCGGGACCAGAGCGGCCACGGCCTCGTCATGCTGCAACTCGTCATAGCGTGCGTAAAGGGCTGACAGCTTGACCGAGATGCCGGGATTGCGCCGCGTTTCCTTGTGCGTCGCGGCCTTGGAGATCGCGGTGATCGCGCGGCTGTAGGCAAGGTGATAGCGCGCGGCGTCGCTCTCCGTCCGCGCGGCTTCGCCCAGCATGTCGTAGGAATAGGTGTAGCCCTTCTCCTCCATCTTGGCACCACGCTTCATCGCGGCCTCGATGGTTTCACCAAGGACGAATTGGCTGCCCATCTCCTTCATGGCGCGCGCGACGGCCTTGCGGATCACCGGCTCGCCCAGCCGCTTCATGGCGTTGCGCAGATGGCCTGCGGGGCCGGGGCGGGCGTCGTCGTCCAGCACCTTGCCGGTCAGCACCAGCGCCCATGTCGATGCGTTCACCAAGGGCGAGGCGGAATGTCCGATGTGGCGCGACCAGTCGGAAGGCGCGATCTTGTCCTCGATCAATGCGTCAATGGTGTGGGCATCGGGCACCCGCAGCAGCGCCTCGGCCAGGCACATAAGCGCAATGCCTTCTTCGGTCGACAGGCCGTATTCTGCGAGGAATACCTCCATCAAGCCGGGGCGAGTGCTGCCACGGATGTCTCGCACAAGGCGCGCGGCCTTGTCAGAGATGGCTTTGCGCGCTTCCGGCGACAGGTCTGCCGTGGCCCTCAAATCGGTCAAGGCCTCTGCCTCGGGTGCATAGGTCAACGCGTCGATACGGCGGCGCAGGTCGGATGGCATGGTCATGGCGGTCTCCGGGCTGGATTTCGTCAAGAGTATCTGCAATCATCCGGGTGGTTCGCCTGATTGGGGGCGCTACGGTGGTCAAATCGACTTTTGAAGGGGGCCTCTGCCATGCAGGATGAATTGAACGATCTGGACCGCTTTGATCAGGCCATTCTGCGCGAGCTTGCAGGTGAGGCGCGAATCTCGATCACTGAACTCGCCCGTCGTGTCGGGCTCTCGAAAAGCCCGGTTCAGGCACGCTTGAAAAAGCTCGAGGACGGCGGCACCATCAAAGGATATCGCGCGCTGCTTGATCCGATCCGGTTGGGATTGGCGCATGTGACATTTGTCGAAGTGCGCATGGTCGACACGCGCGAAGCAACGTTGGCCAAATTCAATGCCGCCGTTGCCAAAGTGCCCGAGATTGAGCAAGCACATCTTATTGCGGGGAATTTCGACTATCTGCTGAAGGTGCGCACCGCCGATATGCCCTCTTACCGTCGCGTGCTGGCAGACAGCGTATCGACGCTTCCCGGGGTGGCCTCGACCTCCACCTTCGTGGCTATGGAAGCCATCAAGGAAGAGGCCGTGACGGACGTCTCGTGATCCGGTTGGAATTGCCGCCTCCTCCGTGCCGAACAGCCCGGCGCAGATCACCCGGTGTTCTTTTCGGAAGCCTCACGGCGGCGAGCCCCGCTGGGGATCCATGAGTTTTCGCTGCGATGATAACCCAGTCTTTACCCTGTCGGCACGATGGTGGCCCTGCGTCAGCTTCGGCGCGGAACAGGTGTGGCGGGCGAAGACCCGCTTTTGGGGCGCTGCATGGCCTATGTCTTTCTAAATGCGAACCAGATTTATACCGGCTCATATTACCCGGTAGCGAATGGCGACACGGTCTATGTGACAGATGGCACCATCATCGCCAACGACGAGAATTACACCGTCATCATGAGCGGCGGTTCGGCCCGAAGCCTTCTGGTGAATTATGGGCAGATCATAGGCCATGGCTTTGCAACACTGTACATGGGTGCGGCAAATTCCGTTTTGGAAAACCACGGATTGCTGCGGAACAATGACGACTCCCTGAACATGCGCCCCGCCGTCTTGCTCGCGACGGCGGGCAACCATCGCATCGTGAACAACGGGGAAATCACCAGCGCCGGGCGTGTGATCGACGTGAACGGAGCGGCCGCAACGCTATCGTATACCGTACAGAACCACGGGCTGATGCAGGCGCTTTATGGCCACGATTTACTCCGCGATGGTGACTACGCGTCTCATGTCACGGTGGAGAATACAGGCACCATGCGCGGCGGAGAGCTTGCCATGTCAGGCACCGGACGCAGCTGGCTGGACAATTCCGGCTTTATGGAAGTGACCAATATCGATGGTGCGTCCACCTTGGGATTGAAGCTGTTCAACACCGGCGTCATCCAGGGCTTCGAGTCGAGCAAAGCATTTCTCGCCGACGCGGGAGAGGTCTGGATTCAAGGCAGCGAAGACAGCGACCTTGTGCGCAACCAAGGCACCATTCGCGGAGATATGGACGCCGCTTCCGGCGGAGACGCGATCTATAATAGCGGGCACTGGGTCGGCGACCTGACCCTTGGTTTTGGCAACGACAGCATCTACGGGTTCGATGGCACCTTTGAGGGCATTATCGACGCTGGGCCGGGTGATGATCGGATCGCGCTGGCAGAGAACAACGCCACCGTCATCGGGGGCGAGGGACAGGACACGCTGATCGCGCGAGGCGATGTTCTGAACGTCAGCGGCGTCGAGGTCATCATCTTGCAAGGTTATGGCAGCTATGAAGTTATCGGCTCCGAAGAAGGTGACGATATTCGGGGCAATTACGCAGACAACCCCCTATCCGGCCTTGGCGGCGCAGACACGATCAGCGGTGGCGCCGGAAACGACGTGATTTTTGGTGGGGATGCCGACGACGTCTTGTACGGCAATGCCGGGGACGACGAAATTGATGGCGGGGCGAATGCGGATATTCTGGTTGGAGGCGATGGCAATGATACGCTGCGCGGGGATGTCGGCAACGATGCATTATCGGGCGGCAATGGAAACGACTACGTCGATGGCGGGTTCAACGACGACACGATGACTGGCGGGTTTGGAGATGACACGCTGCTCGGCGGCGACGGACGTGATTACATCGCCGGGCTTGGTGATGATGACTACCTCGATGCCGGCAATGGCGCTGATCGTGTCTTGGGCGGCGACGGAGACGACACGCTGATTGGCGGGGCTGGAAATGACACAATCGCCGGAGACGGCGGAAATGACGTGATCCAAGGGGGCTTGGGCTACGACATTCTGATTGGCAAATCCGGCTCGGATACTTTTGTGTTCGACAGCTTTGCAGAGGTCGACGACGGAACGCCCGACAGGATCAAGGACTTTGAGAGAGGCCGGGACATCATTGACCTCTCCGGCATCGACGAAGAGGCAAGCTTTCGCTTTGCCGGAACGGGCGGGTTTACCGGCAGCGGCGGCATGGAAGTGTTCTACTTCGTCAATCCATTCGGCGCGACCCTGCTATATCTCGACGAAAACGGCGATGGCGCGACTGATGCATCGCTGATTTTGCTGAATGTGCCTGATGGCGTCACAGAGGCAGACTTCATTCTCTGAAATGTTGGGCGAATGTGGTTTACACCGCAGGTGCTATAGCTATTGTCACGCCACCTTTCGCGCTTCGCGCGCGATGTGGAGCCCGCGTGGTGGAATGGTAGACACAGGAGACTTAAAATCTCTAGGCCTTAGTGCCGTGCCGGTTCGAATCCGGCCGCGGGCACCACATTATCCATAGGTGAAGACGACGAAAGCGCGCCACACGGCGCGTTAGCCGGCAATGTCAGCTTTTCTTGCGCAGACGGATCACGACCTCGACCGATGCAATTTCTGATCCTGCCGGCGCCTCGGGCAGATTGGTAATGACCAGCTGGTCAGAAGGCGCGTCGGTCAAATGGCCCTCATCTTCCCAGAAAAAATGCGGGTGATCGTGGGTATTGGTGTCGAAATAGCTACGCGAGCCATCCACGGTGACTTCCTGCATCAAACCTGCGTCGCAGAACGCCTTCAGCGTATTATAAACGGTGGCGAGGCTCACCTGCTCACCATCACCCTTGGCTGCGGCAAACAAGCTCTCAGCAGTTACATGGCGGTTGTTACCATCGCCGACCAGCAAAGCCGCCAAAGCAACGCGTTGCCGTGTCGGGCGCAGATCACTGCGCGCCAGCCAGGACTTTCCACGCTCTATTGCGGGGGTCATTGTCAAATCTGCACCAACTTTCGCCATCAAGCTAATATATAGGGCGCATGTGGGGGTGATTTCAATTCCTTTCACGGACAAAGGGCATCGAACGCGGTTGGGTTGCGCTTGCATGGCACGCGACCCCGGTGGTAGACGGTGCCGGACTTTCTGACACGGCTTATGATGAGGGGGACTTCCGCGATGTCCGACTATCCCACCAGCTTCGACAAGGACGACCTGCTGAAATGCGCCCGTGGCGAGCTGTTCGGCGAAGGCAACGCACAGCTTCCCGCACCGCCTATGCTTATGATGGACCGCATCACCGATGTCTCTTCTGACGGCGGCGCGCACGGCAAGGGACACATTCTGGCCGAATTCGACATCACGCCGGACCTGTGGTTCTTTGACTGCCACTTTCCCGGCAACCCGATCATGCCTGGCTGCCTCGGTCTGGATGGCCTATGGCAATTGACAGGGTTCAACCTCGGCTGGCGGGGCTGGAAAGGCCGTGGCTACGCGCTGGGCGTGGGCGAGGTGAAGCTGACCGGCATGGTTCGCCCTGACCGCAAGATGCTGACCTACAAAATAGACTTCACCAAGGCTGTGCAAACCCGTCGCCTGACCATGGGCGTCGCAGACGGCATCGTCGAAGCAGATGGCGAAGTCATCTATCAGGTCACCGGTATGAAAGTGGCTCTGAGCGAAAGCTGACAGCTCACCACATTCCAGCGTCGATGACACGAAAGGGGCAGAAATGCCCCTTTTTTAGTTTTTAATGATGTGCGTGCCATTTTGCGCAAACCAGATCGGAGAACGGCGGAGGCTCCCGTTCAAAGGTTTTGTGCAGCAAAACCGCTCAGGATTTAAAACCACATCAGAGCGGACCGCAGGAGAAAAACAACCGATCGGTTGGTGAAGGTTTTGGCGGATCCAAGTGGAAGTTTTCCGGAAAGCAAAGCCTGCGTCACAAAAGCTTCAACAAAGTGTTACGGTTGTTTTGCACCCGTCCTTTAGCGCGGCTCGCAGACGGGGCGACAGTTCCGCAAGCGACATTGCCAGCGAGGAATGCACAATGACCGACAAGACCCTTATCGATCTGTCCTGGGACGAATTCGACGAACACCGCGATCCGCGCCCTGACACCAATGATTTCGACGCCGTGGTCGAACGCGCTGTGTCTCGCCGTGGCTTCCTCGGCGGCGCACTGGCCTTTGGGTCTGGCGCGGCCGTGTTCGGCACCGCTGGGCTGCTTGGCTCCACCACTGCGGCCCGTGCCGAAGCGCACGGCGGCTTTGCCTTCGACGCCATCGACATTTCCACCGACCACCAGATCCACCTGCCCGACGGCTATCAGCACAAGGTCCTTGTGCGCTGGGGCGACGCGCTGTGGTCCGAAGCAGATGACGCCTATCAGGACGGCCTCGTCTCTGTCGACATGTCCGACAAGGTGTTTGGCGAGAATACCGACGGCATGGAGCTGTTCGACGTGGACGGCAAAGAAGTCATCGCCGTCAACTCTGAATACGTGAACCCCAAGATCAACCTGCCTGAGGCCTCCGAAGGCGTGCCGCAAACCGCTGACGAAGTGCAGATCCTCAAGAACTTCCAGGGCGTCACGGTCATGGAAATCACAAAGGGCGACAATGGCTACGAAGTGGTCAAGGACAGCCCCTACAACCGCCGCATCACGCATGAGACTGAGATGACCCTCGCAGGCCCGTTGGCCGGTCATGATCTGGTGAAAACCAACGCAGATCCCGAGGGCATGACCGTCAAGGGGACCATGAACAACTGTGGTTCGGGCAAGACGCTTTGGGGCACCTACCTGACCTGCGAAGAAAACTTCAACGGATACTTCGGCGCGACCGGTGACATGCCCGAGGGCGAAGGTTACAGCCGTTACGGCATCGGTGGCGAAGGCCGCTACGCTTACGAAAAGTTCGACGATCGCTACGACCTGTCGAAAGAGCCGAACGAACCGCACCGCCACGGCTTCGTCACCGAAATCAACCCGGCTGACGCTTCCTCGACTCCGATCAAGCGCACTGCACTGGGCCGTTTCAAGCACGAGAATGCCGAGATGGTGCAGGCCTCTGACGGGCGCATCGTGGTCTACCTGGGCGACGACGAACGCGGCGAATACCTGTACCGCTACGTGTCCAACGGCACGTGGGAAGAAGGTCAGGACGGAGGCGAGCTGCTCAATGATGGCACGCTCTATGTGGCGAAGTTCCACGACGACCAGACCGGTGAGTGGCTGGCGCTGACGCCGGAAACCACGGGCATGAACGCTGCCGAAATCCTCGCCTTCACCCGCATGGCAGCCTCGGCGGCTGGCGGCACGACCATGGACCGCCCGGAGTGGGTCGCGGCCAACCCAACCAAGCCAGAGGCCTACGTCGCGCTCACCAACAACAAGAACCGTGGCGTGAAGCCGAACGCCGGCGGCGACGACACATCTGTCAACGCGGTCAACCCACGCGAGACCAACAACTTCGGTCAAATCGCCCGCTGGACCCCGGCGGATGGCAATCACGCGGCGGACGACTTCACGTGGGACCTGTACGTGATGGCCGGCAACCCGACCGTCTACGACAACGTCTATGCAGGCTCGGACAACGTCACCAAGGGCAACATGTTCAACTCGCCCGATGGCATGGCCTTCTCCTCTGACGGCATGCTGTGGATCCAGACTGACGGCGACGACAGCAACGAAGGCGAGTTCGAAGGGCAAGGCAACAACCAGATGCTGGTGGGCAACCCGGAAACCGGCGAAATCGCCCGCTTCATGACTGTGCCAAACGGCGCGGAAGTCACCGGCCTGTGCTGGTCGCTGGACGGCAAGACAGCGTTTGTCGGCGTCCAGCATCCGGGCGGCGCATGGCCGGACGGTGACGGCAAGCCCCGCTCCTCCGTGGTCGCCGTATGGCGTGAAGACGGTTCCGTAATCGGCTGATCACATTGATCGACCACGAAAGGAACAGCTCCGGCGCAACAGTGCCGGGGCTGTTTTCACGATGATGGCCCTAGCTGCAGGCGATGACCATCTGGTCGCCTCTTCATCTGCGATTTTCCGGCTCGACCAAATGGTTCTGTCGATACAGGACCTGCCCCGATCCTGCCCGAAAATGCCGTTGCCGCCAGCTGTGCTCAGCCAAGCAGGCAGCGCGTGATAGGCAACAAACAAGATTACCGTGAGCAAAGAAAATCCCGCGCCGGGCGACCGGTGCGGGATGTTTGTGCCATCAGCTGCGTTAGATAGGTATTTCTGCGCCGGAATTCCCTATGTGGACCATGGGCAGAACGCCTGGCCGTTCACTCCGACCGCAGAACCCGCGCAAAGCTGCTGAAGATATCGTTGTTCGCGCAGAGGATGGTTTTCGTCTCGAAAGGATCTTGCCCTTCGCGCACGCCTTCGACGATCGCACCCGCTTCCTTGGCAATCAGGTAGCCCGCTGCAAAATCGTGCAGGCTAAGCTCACGCTCCCAATATCCATCGAAGCGGCCGGCCGCCACATAGGCCAGATCCAAAGAGGCCGCGCCGGAGCGACGTACGCCGGCACATTCCGGCATCAGTCGCGCAAGGTCCTTGAGCGTAGCGGGCAAAGTCCGCTTTGCGCCGAATGGCACCCCAGTGGCAAAAAGTGCCTCTACCATACGGCGGCGCCCGGAGACGCGCAGGCGTTTGGAGTCATTGAGCCAGGCGCCCGACCCCTTTTCAGCATAGAACATTTCGTCCTTGGCGGCATCGTACACGACGGCAGACACGATCTGGCCCTTGTGTTCCAACGCGATGGAAATCGCCCAATGCGGCAGGCCGTGGAGGAAATTGGTGGTTCCGTCCAACGGATCGACGATCCAGCGCCGGGTCGGGTCTTCACCAGCGATCTCGCCGCTTTCTTCGCCAAGCCAGCCGTAGGTCGGGCGTGCGCCCATCAGCTCTTCTTTGAGGATGGCTTCGGACGCCAGGTCGGCGCGGGTCACGAAATCGCCAGCGCCTTTCATGGACACCTGGAGGTTTTCAACCTCGCGGAAGTCCTTGACCAGAGACCGTGCTGCCTTGCGCGCCGCCTTCATCATAATGTTGAGATTCGCGGTGCCCTGCATGATCCTGCCTCCAGACAACAAAAAGAAATCAGGCCGCGCCTATACGCGGCCTGACAGGAATTGCCAAGGGTTCATCCCTTTTTGGCGTAAAACTCTCCGGCAGAGGGAGCTTTTATCTTAGCGGTAAACCACGCCCTTGGTGCCTGCGGGCGCGTATGCGCGCGGCGCCGCGGCGGGCTTGTGATAAACCTTACGTGTCGCGCCCGCACGGTTCACATAAGGACCGGCGTTTGCATTGCCACAGCAGACGACGCCGCCAACCAGCACCGGCTGAAGCCCAGCCGGGCAGTAGTTTGGTGCATGATACGCGTGCTGAAGCATGTTGGAATTCGGGTTATTGGTCGCATCGCCCATATACATATCGCCCCAAGCGAAAGCAGCGGTGCCAGAAAGCGCAAAGGCGGCCACGGCCGCGGAAAGAAGTCTCATAATGTCCCCCATGGTGACTAAAAACGGTGACTCGCAGAAATCCCTTCGGGAAAGCTAACAGCCCCTGTGGGCAAGTCAATTTCTTCCTGTCTTTTCCAAAGAAGTCGCGGAAATTGTTTCCGAATTGGGATCAATTTACCAACTGTTTCTGGCCTGACCTGCGGCTGGATGAATGCTCTATGGAGTGATGGTGCGACGCGTTTCCCAGCTTTGAACGGACCCTTGCGGACCAAGTTCGTGACGGCAGCGCCATGACGCTGCACAACGTCACAAAGGCAAAAGATCAGCAAAGCCGCACTGGCGTCGGCAACGATTATCCGTTAAATGATACCGAAACGGCAACCTCGACCAGATGCGCGGACGTCGTCTGAGCCATCCTCGTTTGCAGCTTTGCTGGTGGGCCAAACCCCTCGTCTATCGCCGCCTTGAACCAACGACAAACAGGGGTCGCCCCTCATGGATACAAAAAAACGGCGCCTTAAATCCAAATAGCTTCATCCGAAATCCGGTCCGATGGCTCACGGGACCAATCACCTAAGACAGCTCGTCATCCAAAAGATCACGCACAGCTTCAGGCGACAGCGGAAACTGAGGAGGACAGAGCGGAGGAGCGGCCGCATGGCCGGGATGGTCTTTACCGCCTTCATAGGATGAAGATCTTCGCATGAATCGATCATTTCTCAAAAGTGATGCGGAGAAAACAGCAAAACCTTCCCGAAAGCGGCGTTTATGCGCCAAACTGCGAGCAGCCCACCTGAAACGCACAAGTTTCAGGCGAACCACTCGCAAACAGGGCAGAATCACCCATTTGGGCCTTAGCTCTTCATCACCCGATCAGCTTTTTTCCGCACCAGCACCGTGCGAAGGTCGTGCATCGCCAACAGAAGCGCATCAGTCACCTCTTCGAGCTGGTCATCCGTGGCCTTTGACTGCGCCCATTGTGTCGTCGTGTTCAGGTAGTCCACCGCGCGATGGATATCGTCAATATCACGCATGGCGAGCAGGGTTTTACGCTCTGTCATCCATCGATTAATCTCCTCCAGATCATCGTTGGAAAGCTGCGTGTCGCCCTGAGGCTTTATCTCCTCGCGGTTCAGATTGACCACCGCGATCTGGTCCATCTCTATACGCCGCTGCCGGTTTTCCGTATCGACGCGAAAAACCAGGGCGCCGTTTTCGCGCACCCGGAAATAGTAGTTTGGCAGATCAGCCATCTTTAAGCCCCTCGCAGAAACGCTTGATGCGGAGGCATGCCTCTTTCAGCACCGCCTCGGATTCGGCATAGCTGACGCGGAAATACGGCGACAGACCAAAGGCCGCCCCAAAGACCACCGCGACGCCCTCTTCCTCCAGCAACGCTGTGCAGAATTCTTCATCGGTGGTGATGGACGTCCCACCTTTGGACACCTTGCCCATGCAGTCGGCCACTGATGGGTAGACGTAGAACGCGCCTTCCGGCACGGCGCAGGTGATGCCGGGACAGCCATTGAGCCCCTCAACCACAAGATCACGCCGCTCGCGGAACGCCTCGCAACGGGTGCCAAGGAAGTCTTGCGGGCCGGTCAGCGCCTCTACCGCTGCCCATTGCGAGATGGACGATGGATTGGTGGTGGATTGACCCTGAATCTTGCGCATGGCGGCGATCAGGTGCTCTGGCCCGCCTGCGTAGCCGATGCGCCAGCCGGTCATGGCATAGGCTTTGGACACGCCATTTACCGTCAGCGTGCGATCATACAGCTCCGGCTCCACCTGGGCGGGGGTTACGAATTGGAAGCCGTCATAGGCGAGGTGTTCGTACATGTCGTCAGACATGATCCAGACATGCGGATGCCGCATCAATACATCGGTCAGCGCCTTCAGTTCGTCCCGCGTGTAGCCTGCCCCCGTCGGATTGGAGGGCGAGTTGAAAATAAGCCACTTCGTCTGCGGCGTGATCGCCGCCTCGAGCGCCTCCGGCGTTATCTTGAAACCAAGCTGCCGCTCCCCCTCGACGATCACCGGAGTCCCCTGCCCCAAACGCACGATGTCCGGATAGCTGACCCAGAACGGCGCGGGAATGATGACTTCGTCGCCGGGATTCAGTGTCGCCATCAGCGCGTTATACAGCACCTGCTTGCCACCCGTAGAGACGCTGATCTGCGCTGGCGTATAGGTCAGCCCATTCTCACGGTGAAACTTGGCGCAAATGGCGTCCTTCAATTCAGGAATTCCGTCAGGCGCCGTGTATTTCGTTTTCCCGGCATTGATTGCCGCAATCGCAGCAGCCTTGATATTGTCGGGCGTGTCAAAATCCGGTTCACCGGCGCCAAGGCTGATGATGTCTCGGCCCTTCGCCTTCAGCTCGCGGGCCAGTTGCGTCACTGCCACGGTGGGGCTCGGCTTTACGGCAGCAAGCGTTTCGGAGAGGAAGGTCATGAGAAAGACTCCAACAGTTTGTGTTCAGGCGCTGCCTGTCTTAGGCTTCACCCCACCCCCGTTCAAGCGGCGACGCAAGGGAGAATAACGAATGGCAAATGACACTGACTGGTACGGCCCCGATGTGGCAACGCTTGGCGACCGCCTTGCGGCGGCGCGCGAGGCCCAAAGCATGACGCAGGAAAGTCTGGCAAAACGGCTCGGCCTGAAAACAAAGACCATCCAGGCGTGGGAAGATGATCACGCGGAACCGCGCGCAAACAGGCTGCAGATGCTGGCCGGTATACTCAATGTTTCGATGATGTGGCTCATCAACGGCGAAGGCGATGGCGTCAACAATCCCGAAGATGGTACACTGTCCGAGGACGTCAACGCGCTTTTTCTTGAGTTGAGAACCTTGCGCGCCCAGATCCTGCAAAGGGTCGAGAAGATTGCGCAGATCGAAAAACAGCTGCGTGCCAAGCTTAAGGAGGAAGGTCAGCTGTGACCGACGAAGAGACCCGCGATATCCGCATCAAACGTCTGAACATGCGCTCAATGCGACGCGGCACCAAGGAGATGGATATCATCCTGATCCGCTACGCCGAAGCGCGCCTGACAGCGATGGACACTGCGGGGCTCGACGCCTACGAAGCGCTTCTCGATGAGAACGATCAAGATTTGTACCAATGGATTTCGGGCCAGAAACCCGCGCCTGCCGTACACGCCCCGCTGATTTCCGATATCAAAGCGGTCGCTGCCAACGGCTGAAACGCCTGACATCTTATGCATAGGGCGGGGATCTCCCCGCCCTATCATATTTTACGGGACGTTCGTCGCCTCAACCAACCATCGCCTGAATGCCCAGGAACACGATGGCCGACAGCACAGCTGCCGCAGGAACCGTTATCACCCATGCGGCGGCGATGGTCAAAAAGTGCGACCGGCGCACCAACTTTCGACGGCGGCGTTCTTCGCGTGGGAGCGAGGGACGTTCTGGCATGGACATGCGCGCGCGTTTCAGTCGCCGCTCGAAATCCCATTCACGAAAAAATCCGACACCAAAGACCGCGCCGACCGCAATGTGCGTCGAGGACACCGGCAAGCCCAGCCAGCTCGCCACGATCACAGTGATGGCAGCCGACAGCGCGACGCAATAGGCGCGCATCGGATTCAATTTTGTGATCTGCGACCCCACGATACGGATCAGCTTCGGACCGAACAGGAACAGGCCAAAGGATATGCCGAAAGCCCCGATCAACATCACCCACAGCGGAATACCAAAGCCATCGCCGAACGTTCCCGTGCGTGAGGCTTCAACAATCGCGGCCAGCGGGCCGACCGCATTGGCCACGTCATTCGCCCCATGCGCAAAAGACAGCAGCGCAGCAGAGACGATCAACGGCACCCCAAACAGCACCTTCAGGGATTTGTTCCGGTTCTCCAGCCCTTTCGACTGGCGCTTTACCACCGGAATCATCACCGCCCAAAATACCACGCCCAGCGCTCCGCCGATGGCCAGCGCAGTGGTGAAGTCGATATCGACGACCTTCTTGAGCCCCTTCATTGCGAGATAGGCGGAAAAGGATCCGGCCATGATGCCCACCAATACGGGCACCCAGCGGCGCGCGGCTGCGATCTTGTCTTCCTGATATACGATGCGAGACTTGATGAACCACAGGAAGGCTGCAGCGATTATGCCGCCGAGCAGAGGTGAAATCACCCAGCTGGCCGCAATCTTGCCCATAGTGGGCCATGCCACCGCACCAAAACCGGCCGCAGCAATGCCTGCCCCCATAACGCCCCCCACGACAGAGTGCGTGGTAGAGACCGGCGCGCCGATCCATGTGGCCAAGTTCACCCAAAGCGCCGAGGACAGCAGCGCTGCCATCATCGCCCAAATGAAGACGTTCACATCTGACATGGCTTCCGGAGCGACGATGCCCTTGGCGATGGTGCCCACCACGTCACCGCCTGCCAGCATCGCGCCCGCGCTTTCAAAGATCGCGGCAATGGCAATCGCCCCACCCATTGTCAGCGCATTTGCCCCGACCGCAGGCCCCATGTTGTTGGCCACATCGTTCGCGCCGATGTTCAACGCCATGTAAGCACCAAAGGCCGAGGCGATCACGATGACCATGGTATTGTCGGAGCCGCCAAAGGCGATAGACGCCAGCAAAGCAGCCAGCACCATAAAGACCAGTGCAACGCCCTTTCCCGCCATCGGACGCGACACATAGGCCGTGGCCTGCTCAAGCGTAGATAGCCGCCCGAGGTCGCGATCCAGTGTATCGGCGTGATTGGCCTGAAAATCTCGTTTCTCGGTCATAGTGTTCTCCGCTCCGGTTCCGGGCGGAGTAACGACTGAGGCGCTTTATCTCAAGTGTTCTGAGGGGTGACCTTGGGATCGAAATCAAGAATGAGCTTCTTCAGCCCCGGTTCCAGCACCCGTGCGGCAGCCTCTGCTGGGGTAAACCAGCGCAGCTTGCGCTCATGCGCCTCGGGAAAATCAGCACACATTTTCACGACTTCAGCAGAGTACACCCAGACTTCGATCGGTTGGCTCCAGCCACGTTTCAGGCGCTTCTCATAAACGAAGCTGCCTAGCGCCCGCTTGCCGACCGCGCGCGTCTCGAACACCCCGGCTTCTTCCCAGGCTTCTTGCAGAGCCGTCCCAGTGGAATCCTTGCCCTTCATTGGCCAGCCTTTGGGCACAACCCATCGCCCGGTGTCACGACTTGTGATCAAAAGGACTTGCAATTCATCGCCATGAAAACGGTAGCATAGCGCGGCAAGCTGCAATCGCTTCGGTCTTTGATAAATGGGTTGGACGAAATCCCCCCAGAAACTTTTAAAATTTTCCAGCACGGCGCTGCCTCATTTTTTTAATTTGTGTGACGCCAGAACGCTGTGTCTAACAGCCTAGGGTAAAAATTTCAACCTGAGCAGGCGGAACACCGTCAGGCATGTTAGACCACTTCGATGTGTTTGCCAGTTCGCGGGACCAAACTGCATCAGAAGTAAGCATCTCGCCGCACATCTGTAAGAACGCCTTCCGCGCAAAAGTGGTTCCAATTTTCTCGGCTTTCGGCACGGTTTAACGCGATATTTGGTTTTATCCGTGAAAGCTGCCGTTCATCACAATAGGCGGAGAAACGATATGAGCATTCATTCGTCCATGGATAAGAGCCCGGAACAGGGCTTCATGGCGAGCTATCTGGATGCGTTGAGCTTGGTGGAACGGCTTCACCGACTTCTGCTCGACGTTATCAAGGACGAGTTCGAAAGGCTTGGGATCATCGACGTGAACGCGGTGCAAGCACTGCTGCTGTTCAACATCGGCGAAAACGAGGTCACCGCAGGGGAACTGAAAACCCGCGGCTACTACCAAGGCTCCAACGTCAGCTACAACCTCAAGAAGCTGGTCGAAATGGGGTACATGCACCATCAGCGCTGCGAAATCGACCGCCGCTCTGTGCGCGTGCGTCTGACGCAACGCGGTCGGGAAATCAGCAACATCGTGGCAGAGCTGTTCAGCCGTCACGCGGATGGATTGCAAGGCAGGAACGTCTTGACCGTCGAGGGCATCGACGACATCACAACGGCGCTGCGCCGCGTGGAACGCTATTGGACCGATCAGATCCGATACATCTACTGAGTCCCGCGCCTTGATGCGCATAGGCCAGAATGGCCAGACTCTCCTTCTGACGCCCGCCCGAGGGCTTTTTGACCGAAACCTGAGTGCATTTTGTTCAATCCATGACGCCAGACTGCTATTTGCTTCGCTCAGGTACCCATTTTCCCAAACATCTTTCAACTACCGGGTCGAGACCACCATGACCTGCAGTTCGCGCTTTAATTTGCGCACCATAGCTGCTTCGAAACTGGCGAAACCCGCTGCGGTTTCCACAAAGGCATCCGGCCCCTGCACCACGTAGGCGTGGTAATAGGCGGCAAGCGCATCCAGTCCGCCCCCGTCGCCCCCACCGATCACAAGACCATTGATCGTGATACCATCGGGACGCACAATCTTTGGCCGAGGCCCAGTGTTCGACGTACCATCCCCCGATACATCCAAAACCCGCTTCCAACAGGCTGCCTGCTTTGACAGCATCGCGGCCCCAAAAGACTTTGCCGCGCCAAGAGCGGTAGATGATGCGCCATCGCCCCGCTGCACATGGCGCAAGGTCGTTGCGACCGCATCCAAGGCCAAAGGGTCGCTTATGACACGCCACGGCACAATGACGCGTTGTGCTTCCGGCCCGCTCCACTCGTAAATCGCCAAAGATACTGGCGCCTCAGGCATGGCGAAGAGCGCGGTCTGGACCTCCGGGTGCAACAAAGCGGCGGCCAGGCCGTCCATTTGCAATCTATACTCCGCGGCGTCCACCGATCCCGACACGTCCAGCCCCAAGACCAACGCCTGACGGCACGCCCCCTGCGCCGTGGCGCCCCACAGACACAGAAGCAAGGGCAAGATCGCTCTCACCGAGACAGTCCGCCAACGATCCGATCACGGATTTCACGGTAGAGCTTTCGCTCCATCGCGGCTTCGAAATCGGTATAATCGCTGGCAATCTCCACGAAAGCCCCCGGCCCGCGCATCACTTCGAACTCGAAATGCTCAAGCACCGCCGGGTCAGCCCCCAGAACCACAAGACCGTTTACCGTCACATCATTGAATGGGAAATGCCGGTAGGCGTGCACAGGGCCAAAACCATCGTTGGTCACCCCATCACCGGACACGTCGATCACCTGCCGCTCACAACTGGGCGCCCGCTGCATAAGCCCCGCTCCGAAGCCAAGCGCATAGCCCAAAGCGGTAGGATAGCGCCGATATGTGCGGGTCTGCGCCTGCAAGCGCGCCGCCACTGGTGCGATATCCGCTGCCCCACCAAGCAAGACCCAGTCTTGAACCACAACCGACTGTCGCCGTCCGCTCCACTCGTAGATCGCCAGTGCGATGGGACCATCCTGGGCGATGGCATTCACCACATCGGGGCTTTGCAGCGCTGCTGCCAAACCATCACGTTGCAGGGCATATTCCGCGTCATCAACCGACGACGACACGTCCAGTGCCAAGAGAAGCGCCAGCCGACAGGCTGACGCCGCACTTGGCAACAATAGCGCCGTTAAAAGCGCCAGAAACCTCACCAATGGCCGGTGTTCTCCATGCTGGCCCAGGGCTCTTGCGGGGCGAGCGGCTCACCCTCCTGAAGCAATTCGATGGACACGTTGTCGGGAGAGCGCACAAAGGCCATGTGCCCGTCGCGCGGCGGACGGTTGATGGTCACGCCCGCATCCATCAGTGTCTGACACATCTCGTAGATGTCCGGCACCGTATAGGCGAGGTGACCAAAGTGGCGCGAATCCGACGGCAGCCCGTCGTCACCGTCCCAATTGTAGGTCAGCTCTACATCCGCATGGCCGTCCGCCATATCCGGCGGGCACAGGAATACCAGAGTGAACCGACCCTGCTCACTTTCCTTGCGCTGACGCTCGACCAGCCCCAGCAGTTTGTAGAATGCGATGGATGCGTCCAGATCCTTTACGCGGACCATGGTATGCAGGTATTTAATGCTCATTGGGAGCCCCCCTCGATCGGAGACACCCGCCCCCGATCAGAATACAGATTTCAGTCCGAACCGCAGATCGGTGCTGCGGCTCTCGTACAGACTATAATTGGACCTTCGGTCCTCGAAGGAAACCCCGATTTCCGGCGCAAAGCCATATCTTTCTAGCTTCGGGAGCAGAACATCGACAGACAAGCGCCAAACGTCATCTTCACGCGGATCCAGCCAAAACGTCGATGGTCCGAAGTCAAAATCCTCTGACTGCCAGGACAATGCGACGCGCGGCTGCGTCCCCTTGATCGGAGTCGCGTGGCTGTAGCCCAACTGAACCCGGTCCACCTGCCGCGCAAGAGACCGCGAGTCAGACGAGATGTCAGCGCGGCTCAGGTCAAGGCTGACCGTGCCCTGCGCCCCTTTCCATTGGGTCAAGACCCCTCCTGATCGCGTCGTCGCATCGCGTACGCCTGCATCGTGCCTGTGGTTGTCGCTGATTGCCCCGTGACCCGTAAGGATGAGATGTGATCCAAAGCTGCGGCCATAAGACAACGACACCTGACGCGTGTCGGACAGCACATCACCGCCAACCCAATCGCGTCGAAAGAGCAGGTCGACAGAGCCAAGCCACCGGCCCTCTTCACCGCGACGTTCCAAGCCGATGCCGACATCCATATGTTCCTGCCGGAAATCTTCGTTGTCCAGGCCTGGCACCTCGTCACGGGCATCCTCAGAAAATCTGACACGGCTCAAACCGCCGCCCGCACGCAGGTTCAGACGTGCATTTCCGTCCAGCGCAAAGCGATAGAGGTAGTCCGCATCGACGCCGTAGCGTATTCCGCTCAATGGCACAGCCGTCGGGTTGATGAAGGTCAGACCGCCAAAGGTGAATTCATTCGTGCGTGGCGCATCGTTAAGGTTATCCGATGGCGCAACGCTCAGATCCAGCGACAGCCGCCAAGGTGTCTGCCGACGCACCACGCGAAAATCACGGATCGCAACAGCACGGGCTTCTTCGTCCGGCGCGATTGCCGAGGCACGTCTCAGCCAGAGTTGCGCCATCCCCTTGCGCCCCGCTCTGGCCCCTGTCTGAGCACGCACCATCGCAGCGTAAAAGCGATCCGTCGGAGTCTCAGCGGCTTGCCAGGCGAGCGCTCCTGCTTCGGTGGCCTCATCAAGGCGGCCAAGGTCACGCAAGGCACGTGCGCGCAAGGTCAATGCTACAGGATCTTCAGGCTCGCCAAGCAGGACGCCATTGACAAGCACCAATGCGACGTCCGGACGCCGCGCCATCAAGGCACGTGTCGCCACAGCGCGCGCCTCATCAAGGCTCATGCGGGTCTCTTGCGAGGTCGGATCAGCATTGGCGAGCGCTGGAAGCGCGCCAACGCAGATTAACGCCAACCAAGCCGCGCACAGAAGGCTGGTCAAACGCCTTGTCGGCTCAGCGCGAGCCAACAAAGCCGCCGACTTCACGCACGATCTCGACATCGTTGTACAAACCGGTATCGGGATCAATGCCGATGCTGATCGGCGTCGTATCCTCCACAACCACGATTCCAACGACCTCTTCACCATTCGGCCCGACAAAAAGCCCCTCCCAGCGCCCATCTGTCGTACCATTATCCTCACGAGGCGTAGGGCGGTTGGACGTAGCAGACACGTGCACCAATTGCGCATCGCCGGAGACGATAGTCCAGTTGTCGAAATCAATGTCCGTCCGGTCGAGACGGATAAAGGTCGTATCGCCAACGTTCGCCTCGCCCATGGAACGATCACCAACCGGCACCCCCATCGCGTCGAAAACGGTACGGTCGAACACAAGCCCACGGACGCTACCTGTTGTGTCAAAATCCTGAATGTCGACGGTCAGCTGAGTTGTTCCCGTCACGTACTGAATGTCCTCCGTCGGCCCGGCCCTGTCGTCAGGGCGGATTGTCCGAACGCCAGCGTACTCGCCGTTGAAAACATAGGTCGCATTCGTATCGGGCAATTGGCCGGAGCCGACCAAACGCTCGGCCCCTGCCCCACCGGTATCAAATGCGCGGTCAAACACCTCGGACCGAGAGCCGCTCGCTGCGACCTGACCGTAGCCTTCGTCAGTAAGCCGAAAAACAGCGTAATATTCATCAGGACCGATGTTGTTTCGATATGCCCGAAACCCGGAGCCCTCGCCTGTGAAACTTGCCGAGACGGCGCCATCTGCCGAGTATGGATTCGTGTCGTCGAAATCCAGGTTGTTGAGAACCAGATCGCCAGTGTCCGCATCGTAGGTGATGCTGTTGAGCTGCAAGCCTTCCGCATCTGCCTGGGTCAGGTAGACATTTGGGTCTTCGGGCACCTCTGGGACGACTTCGCTGTCTGGCTCTCCGGTCACATCCGGCTCTTCGGTCAAAGGCTGCTGGCCTGTTCCAATACCGTTGGAATCATCGCTCTGAAGAGAGCTGCCCCCACCTGAGCTGCACGAGGAAAGGACACTCGCAATTGCGAGTGCCAAGATTGCACGATTCATGATAACTGCCTCAGGTAAAACTTTTTATATTTTGTCCCGATCCTGTTTGGCGGCCTCAAAAAAGTCAATCGGCCCAGCCGCACACCTCTAAGATGTGCGGCAAAATCGCCCCACTTTCGCCACAGGTTTGACCAACTCACGGCGCCCGAGTTCACCACCGAGAGCGGCGCAGTGACTGACGCACGGCGGCGAAAGATCCGGCGCAACTCTGCCTATTTCAGCACGCATATTCTGCATTAGGACGGGAAAACATACCCGCCGGACGTCCCCTCGAAGGGGGAGAAGTGATTTCTCTCGAATGCCCGACACTTTTGCGGACTGAACGGTCACACCAAGCGACGCAAAGCTATGCAGTGGAGGCTTGGGAAACAGCCCCAAGAATGGGCAGTGCCGCTCCGCATCGCGAGCCTATGGATGCGCCCCATCAACTTATGTACAACGGAACTCAACAACTTCCCTCACATGATTTAAGAGACGTCGGCATGCGCCACCCGGAACTTCAATATCTCGACTTACTGTCCCACGTTCTTGAGAATGGGGACGAGCGCGTTGATCGCACCGGCGTCGGCACGCGCTCCGTCTTTGGCGCGATGTTGCGCTTCGATCTTTCAAATGGGACCGTTCCGATCCTCACGACCAAGCGTGTGTATTGGAAAACCGCCGTGAAAGAGATGCTCTGGTTTCTCACTGGCGGCACCAACATTCAGCCGTTGCTCAACGAAAACGTGCGCATTTGGTCCGATTGGCCCCTTGCGACCTACCGAAGGGAGACAGGCGACACCATTTCGCAAGACGCATTTGAACAGCGAATTGTTGAAGATGATGCCTTTGCGGCCCGCTGGGGCGAACTTGGGCCCGTCTATGGCAAGCAGTGGCGCCGCTGGCAGGGTCCGGACGGCAAAGAGCATGATCAAATCGCAACCTTGGTTCAAACACTGCGCGAAAACCCCACCAGCCGGAGAATGCTCTTTCATGGCTGGAATGTCGCGGAATTGGGGTCAATGGCCCTGCCGCCATGCCATATGGTTTATCAATACCACGTCACGTCCGACGGACGATTGAATTGCCTGCTTTTTCAAAGGTCAGTCGATCTGCTGCTCGGAGCGCCTTTCAATTTTGTCGGCGCAACAGCGCTTCAGTTGATGCTTGCTCAACAATCGGACCTTCGCCCAGGCGAACTCGTTTGGGTCGGGGGAGATGCGCATCTTTATCTCAACCATCTTGAACAGGCACGAGAGCAGATAGCACGTACGCCCCGCCCCCTCCCATCCATGCGATTGGCCAGAAAGCCTCAAAGTATTGACGGGTATTCAATTTCTGACTTTGTGGTCGAAGGTTACGATCCACATGCAGCGATCAAAGCGCCGGTCGCTGTGTAGGAGCGCAAGCATTCCGGGTTTAAATACCAATGGAGGCAGCTTTGTTGCGCGAAACGATGCACTGTGTGCATCGAAACACCTCCCCGCTTCGCTTGGCAAAAGTGGAGCGGCCAACACCGCGCTCGGCATGCCTGTAGACTGCGCACGTAGGGTAAGTTTTTCATGGAACAGAACGTGTCTGGGCTTCTCGAGAAATGCGCAACAATGGCGCGGGGATTACGCGTCCCTCACGCTACCCCATCCAAAAATGCCTTACTTGTTCAATAAGGCCAAGCGATAGCCCAATTTCGCCCGGGTTAAGCCAAGTCGACGCGCAGCAGCCGATATATTCCCACCGGCCTCGTTCAATGCGAGGATCTCGATCTTCGCAATTAGATCGTCTATCGGGACTCCGTGATCCAAGGTAGATTTTGTAGCCTCCCAAACAGCGTCAATGCAGTCGGCAGTGGACCTCTTGCTCGTCTCGACCGCCGACGACTGAGGCCGGGTGGAGGCTTCGTTTGTCAGAGCTTTGGCGATATCCTCCGCAGTTATTGCGGCAGCCGTCTCCGCTTTCAAAGCGGCGCGGAGAATTGTCGAACGGAGTTCCGGAAAATTTCCCGGCCAAGACTGTTGTCGAATGAAATCACGTGCCTCCGGCGTGAGCTGTAGAACGAAATCATCTTGTTGGGTTCTGAGATGAGACAAGTAAATATCACCGAACACTGCGATGTCGTCCTGCCTTGCGGCCAAGGAAGGCATTGTGACGGGCATAACGGACAGCGCGTAAAGCAGGTCAGCGCGCAGTTTCTTGTCGCATTGAAGCTGAGACAAAGAACGATGTGATAGCCCGATCAACATGAAATTGTCGGGCGCGGCTCCGTCTGCCTGCATCAGGTTGACCAAATCCAACTGTGCGTCGGCGGGGAGATCTTCCAGTGCTTCAACCACCAAGGTCTGTTCTCGCGCGCCCTTTTTGGCCAGCATTTGGCGAATGCCCCGAAGAAGCTCCGGAAGCGTGTCTGATCCGCCATACACGCGGTGCAATTCACCGGACGCAAATCGCCTCGCCTGCAACCAAGCGGCAGCCTTGAAGCATCCTGTGCCCTGAGGTCCGGTGATGACAGTGCTTAAACCTGCCATTGCCAGCCGCTCCAGATCCCTTCGCACGGGCGCAACGATCATGTCATCCAGAATGCCGGCGGTCTGACTGCCCTGTGTCAGCCCATTTTTGCGAATGCGGGGCGACGTTTCGGGCCTTGTGACCAGCACCTCCTCAAGGAATGTTCGAACGAATGGGTCATCTTTGCCCCATTCATCGACTGTTTTGCCCACAACGCGGCAGAATTTGTCGCCCATCGCCGCGCAGCTTACTTCCTTGTAAAGGATCAGCTTGCGAAAAAAAACGCTGGCATATCCGGCCGCATACCCTGTCTGCGCCCAGCAAACAGGCTTGATCGCGCGACCGTGACGCCGAGAATATTCCATCGCCTCAACCGATCCGTGCCAGAGAAAATCGCCGGAAAACCGGTCGTTCTTGAAGTCGAAATCGTTATGCAGTGTCTCGACGCGAACTGTGCCAGTGACCATGTGCAGGCGCGTTCCCGCCGTGAACGCATCGCCGATCTCAAGATTTGGCCAGGCTTGCCGGATGAACTCCGCGTCCTCACGTCCGTTTCGGTAGCCCAGGCGCAGCAGAAGAACCATCGCCTCGTGTTCGCCGTAGCGGCGAATAAGTTCGTCCTGAAGGTCGGCCGCGTAGGTCGCGCGGGACAGGACCATTCGCGCTCCATTCAGCTCGATGCTGCCGCGCGCCGGGCTGAAGGTCATTCTATCGAGCATGTCGGACAGGGTTGGGCGCCCGCCACGGTCGAGAAGACCAAGTTCGTCAGGATGTGTTTTCATGTAAGCATTTAATCATATGATGAAGCAGTTTCATCATATACTTAAGCCGCACCGCAGAAAGGAGGCGCGACCCACCTATGCCTTGGTGATCTTGTTAACCATTTTCCTCAAGCTTTTCAGCGCAAACATGCCGCGGAAAAGGCTTTCCGCAATGCAGCATCAAAAAAAGGTTTTGACGATTTGTGACCCCCGCCTGTCTCCTAGGCGTCGCTCCTGAAAATGGGGGCTTAGGGAGGATCACATGAACGACCAGAAGCTGATTACCAAATTGCCAGACGAACCCCACGAAGCGATGATCCATCGCTTTGGCAAAGAGGGCGCCTTCATCCCCGGTGATGATGAGAACAACCCTTGGGTGCCCTTCGGAGAACACGCAGCCATCAAGCACCTGGCCTTTGACGTGCGCCAAAATTCGGTGGCAAACATTCTATGGGTCAAAGGCGGCGGACGCATCGGCACGCACCGCCACAGGGGTGTCGTGTCTGCGGTCACCCTCGAAGGGTCCTGGGGCTATTACGAATACGACTGGGTCGCGCGACCGGGTGATTTTGTCTACGAATTGCCGGGCACGGCCCACACGCTCTATTCGGACGATCCAAACGGCATGAAGGCCCTTTTCTGGATCAACGGCGCAATCGAGTTCTTTGACGATCAGGCGAATTTCGAGTTCACGGCGGACGTCTTCTGGTTCATCGACCATTATGTCACGCACTGCGAAGCCAACAACATCCCCGTCAACAAAGACATGTTCATCTGATCCGCAATCGGTTCAGTCAGGGAGGAATACATGTCGCTTGAGACGATGTTTGATGTGGCGGGAAAGTCCGTCATCGTGACCGGTGCGGCCTATGGGCTGGGCCGGGCCTATGCAGAGATCATGGCTGAGCGTGGGGCAAATGTCGCCCTGTTCGACCTGAACCAAGAGCAACTCGACCGCACGTTGTCGGACATCCGAGAAACCGCGCCCAAAGGGAAGGTGACCGGCACCGTGGTGGATGTGACAGACCGAGCCGCGCTACGTGCGGCATTTGACGCAACCGCAAAAGCTCAGTCGGGCATTGACGTGGTCTTTGCCAATGCCGGTGTGGACGCTGGTCCGGGCTTTCTGACACCGGAGGGCGCACGCAACCCTGAAGGCCAGATCGATGCCTTGGACGACGCGCATTGGGACAAGGTGATCGGAGTCAACCTGACCTCGATCTACAACACGATGAAGCTGGCCGCCCAGCATATGAAGCAGCAGGACCGTGGCGGTGCCATCATCGCAACTTCGTCCATCGCGGCATTCTATGTCGATGGCATCGTCGGGACCCCTTATATGCCCGCGAAGGCCGGGGTCAGCCATCTGGTAAAGCAATTGGCGATGGAGCTTGGGCGATATCAGATCCGTGTGAACGCGATTTGTCCGGGCCCCTTCATCACCAATATCGCCGGGGGCCGGATGGCCAATGTCGAGGACCGGCAGGCGTTTGTCCGGTGGTCCTGTCTTGGACGCGTAGCTGAGGCGGACGAGATCAAGCCCTTGGCGCTTTATCTCGCGTCCAACGCATCGTCTTACGTCACGGGGTCGCAAATGGTGATCGATGGCGGTCTGATCCTGCGCCCGGCTCAAGAGATCGAATGAACCTCGGTCAGGCAGCGTCCGCTGCCTGCCGACACGTGTCACCAACCGGGCAGGAGGAGCCCGGCGTGACGTCATCAGGGAGGAAATCAATGACACTCGAAATCAATCCAAAATCCTACGTTGACCGGCGTTCGCTGCTCAAGGGGTTGGCCGCAGTGACCGCTGCCACAATTGCCCTGCCGCATGCGGCCCGTGCTCAAAACGCCAAGACCATCAAGATTGGCATGATCAGCCCAATGACCGGCCCGCTGTCGCTTTTTGGTGAAACCGACGAATACACGGCCGCAAAAATCATGGAATTGGTCGCCGACGGGATCGAGGTCAACGGCGAGACCTACAACATCGAAATCCTGATGCGGGACGCGCAGTCCAACCCCAACCGGGCTGCCGAATTGGCAGGCGACCTCATCCTCAACGATGAAGTGTCGCTGATGCTGCCGGCCTCGACCACGGACATCAACAACCCGACAGCGGATCAATGCGAGCTTTACGGCGTGCCGTGCATTTCATCGAACTCGCCCTGGCAGGCCTTCGTGATGCCACGGGGAGGCGCGGAAAACCCGTTCATGTGGACCTACCACTTCTTCTGGGGGCTCGAAGACGTGCTGGGTACGTTCACGGGCATGTGGCGATCCATCGACACCAATGGCAAGGTCGGAATGCTTTTCCCTCGCAATGCTGATGGGGAAACCTGGGGCAACGAAGAATACGGTCTGCCCTCTGCCGTGCGCGAAGCGGGTTTCGAGGCCTTTGCCCCATCCATGTTCGAACCAAGAACCAACGATTTCTCGGCCCAGATATCAGAGTTCAAAAACAACAACTGCGAGATCGTCGGCGGCATCACCTACGTGGCCGACCTCAAGACATTCATCACGCAGTGCAAGCAGCAAAACTACACACCCAAGGTGGTGACCGTGGCCGCGGCCCTGCTGTTCCCCTCCGGCATCGAAGCCATGGGCGAATTGGGCGAGGGAATGTCCTCCGAGGTCTGGTGGACACCGGCGTTCCCCTTCACGTCATCCTTGACCGGCCAGACAAGCCAGGAAATCGCTGATGGCTGGGGAGAGGATACCGGCAAACAGTGGACACAGCCGCTGGGCTACTCTCACGCTCTGTGGGAGGTCATTCTCGACACGCTCAAGCGGTCCTCGGACCCGCAGGATCGCGATGCAAACCGCGAAGCTCTGGCGGCCACAAATCTGGACACGCTCGTCGGAAACATCAATTTTGCCGATGGCCCTCATCCGAACATATGCAAGACGCCGATCTTTGGCGGTCAGTGGGTCGAGGGCGAAGACTGGCCCTTCGATCTGAAGATCGTGGACAACACGCTGTATCCGGACGTGCTTGAACCGGACACGGCGATGAAACCGCTTGATTGGTCGTAAGGGCACCCCATGACTGATCAGATGCTCTTGTCGGCGCGCGGCCTGACCAAGCGTTTCGGCGCTGTCACCGTGGTGGACGACGTAACTTTCGATGTGCCACGCGGGAAGGTCCTTGGCATTCTTGGGCCCAATGGTGCGGGCAAGACGACGCTGTTCAACCTGATCAGTGGTGACCTTGCTGCAAACGGGGGGGAGCTGTCTTTGGATGGCTCCCTGCTCTCCGCTGAACCGCCCTACAAACGCTGCCAGCGCGGCATAGGACGCACCTATCAGGTGCCTCAGCCGTTTGGCGACATGACGGCGTTCGAAAACCTCATGGTGCCCGCAATGATGAGCGCCAAGATGAGCGAGGCGGACGCCAGCGAACATGCCGCCGAGGTCTTGCGCGACTGCGGCCTGCTTGCGCGCGCCAACAATCGCGCCGGCGGCCTGACGTTGCTTGATCGGAAACGACTGGAACTGGCGCGGGCGCTGGCGGGCAAGCCCAAACTGCTGCTGCTCGATGAAATCGCGGGCGGCCTGACCGAGGCAGAGGGCGCAGAACTCGTGTCGCTCGTCCGGCGTGTGCGAGACCGCGGCGTGACGATCCTCTGGATTGAACACGTTCTGCACGCCCTGATGGCAGTCGCGGACAGCGTTCTGGTGTTGAACTTCGGCAAGAAGATCGCCGAGGGCAGCCCCGACACGGTGATGCAGAACTCCGAGGTTCAGCGCGTTTACATGGGGATCGAAGCATGACTGACACACCCATCCTGTCGACCCACGGCCTGACCGGGGGATACGGCGACTTTCAGGCGCTCTTCGGCATCGACCTGCACCTTATGCCCGGCGAAGTCATTTCGCTGATCGGTGCCAACGGAGCGGGTAAATCCACCTTTCTCAAATCAATCTTCGGGCTGTTGCCCGTGGACCGGGAGATGGTCCGGTATGAAGGTGCGGCCGTTGGCGGCACACCGGCGCACAAGATGGTCGGACGTGGGCTGGCCATGGTCCCGGAAGGGCGCAGACTGTTCGTCGGCATGACTGTCGAAGAAAACATGCGTGTCGCCATCGACCATGCGCGGCTTTCCGAAAGCGAAGGGCAATGGACACGGAACCGCTTGTTCGAGCTGTTTCCGATCCTCGGAGAGAAACGCAATCAGCCCATCGAAGACCTGTCGGGCGGGCAACAGCAGATGGTTGCCATATCGCGCGCGCTGCTCTGCCAGCCCAAGGTGCTTTTGTGCGACGAAATCAGTCTTGGCCTCGCGCCCAAGGTGATCCGAGAAATCTATGCCGTGTTGCCGGAAATCCTGTCGGGGGGCACGTCCATCGTCCTCGTAGAGCAGGATGTGACACTGGCCCGTGAGGCATCCAACCGGCTGTACTGCATGTTGGAAGGGCGGATCACCCTGACCGGCAATTCCAATGAAATCTCCCGCGACGACATCGCCGCGGCCTACTTCGGAGCGTCCAATGCAATGGCTTGATGCAATTGTCCAAGGGGTGCTTTTGGGCGGCATGTATGCGCAATACGCCCTTGGCATGGCCCTTATGTTCGGTGTTATGCGGATCGTGAACATTGCCCATGGCGACGTGATGATCCTGTTATCCTTGATTGCCGTGTCCCTTGCCGGGGTTCTGCCGCTTGGCAATGTCGGATTGGTTCTGGTAATCGTGCCCATCGCCGTTGGCCTTGGCTGGCTTTTGCAGAAGTTCATCCTGAACCGCGTGGTCGGGGCGGACCCCCTGCCCTCGTTGATCGCGACGTTCGGCCTGTCGATCGCATTGCAAAACCTGATGTTGGAAATTTGGTCTGCGGATACACGCAGCCTGCCAAATTCCGATATCGCAAGTGCAAGCTTTCAGATCGGGCCGATCTACCTTGGCCTGCTACCGGTGATCGTCCTGCTCTGCGCCTTCTGCCTCACCGGCGGACTGGATGCCGTTCTGCGCTATACCCGGTTCGGGCGCGGCCTGCGGGCAGCTGCAGCAGATACCGAGGCCGCTGCCATGACCGGCGTCGATCCCAAACGCATCTACGCGACGGCGACTGCGATTGCCGTGGGCATCCTGGGCCTTGCTGCCATCTTTGCGGCGCTTCGGGCGACTGTCTCACCCTCGGACGGGTCAGCGCAACTGATCTACGCGTTCGAAGCCGTCATCATCGGTGGCATGGGCTCTGTCTGGGGCGCGTTCATCGGATCAATGGTGCTGGGTGTCGCGCAGGCCGTGGGTCTGCGGATTGATCCGGGGCTTGGAATTCTCTTCGGCCATCTGGTGTTCCTTCTGGTGCTCGCAACGCGCCCCGAAGGCATCATGGCGCGCAAGAAGTAAGGGCGAAAAATGACCACAATTCATCATACGCGCGTCCAACGCGCGACCCTGTCCAGCCGGATTGCCATGAGCATTGGCATCGTGGCGCTCGTGGCTCTGGTGGCGATGCCCTGGTGGGCGACGTCGGGCAACATTCGATGGGCGATCGAGCTGTGTTGCTACATCGCCATCGCGCAGATGTGGAACCTTCTGGCAGGCTACGCCGGTCTTGTTTCTGTCGGGCAGCAGGCCTTTATCGGTGTGGCCGGCTACATGCTTTTCGTTCTGGCGCAGAACTTTGGCGTCAATCCGTTCGTGGCGGTAATCCTGTCGATGATTGCACCAGCGGTTCTGGCGGTGCCCACCTATTTCCTGCTGCGGCGGCTCGACGGCCCCTATTTCGCCATCGGCACATGGGTCGTGGCAGAGGCCGTCCGTCTGGCCACCTCGAACATCGACTATGTGAATGCGGGGGCCGGCATGACCTTGCGCGTCATGACGCAATACAGCCAACACGAACGCGAAGTCGCTTTTGTCATCCTCTGTGCCATCCTTTTGCTCGTGACCATCGGCGGCAGCTACTGGCTGCTCCGGTCCCGTCATGGACTGGCCCTGACCGCGATGCGCGACAACCCCGTCGCTGCGGCAAGTCAGGGCGTCAACGTTGGCAAGCTGCGGTTCTATATCTTCGTTGCAGCCGCCGTGGGCACGGGGTTCGCCGGCGCAATTTACTACATGGCGCAATTGCGCATTACGCCGTCGGCAGGCTTCGATCCGTTCTGGGCTTCGATGGCGATCTTCATCGTCATGGTCGGCGGGATCGGCTCCATCGAAGGGGCCATCATCGGCGCTCTGATCTACTTCTTTGCAGACCGGCTGTTCGGTGAGTTCGGTTCGGCATACCTCATCGTGCTTGGCCTGCTCACACTGATCATCGCCCTCTATGCCAGAGGCGGCGTCTGGGGACTGCTGCAAAAGCTCGGGGACCATCCATGGTTCCCGGTCCGCAGAAAACTGATCGTGGAGGACATCTCATGAAGGCCGCAATTTTCGACGCATTTGGAAAACCACTCCGCATCGGCAGCGTCGATAAGCCCGAGGCTGGCCGGGGTCAGGTTTTGCTCAAGATCTGCCGCTGCGGCATCTGCGGATCGGATCTGCACATGACCGAAGACCCGACCTTCGGTCTGAAAGGCGGCGAAGTGATCGGCCATGAATTTTCCGGCGAGGTCATCGATGTCGGCTCTGGCGTCACCCACCTGAAACCCGGTGATCAGGTCTCGGCGGCGCCACTTCGCGGCTGCGGCTCTTGCACTTCATGCAAGCGCGGCGAGCCCGCGTGGTGTTCGGACTTCACCTTGATCGGCGGTGGGTATGCCGAGTTCGCCGCCTTGGACGAGTTGCAATGCCGGAAGCTGCCATGGGGTATTTCCGCCATCGACGGAGCCCTTGCAGAACCGCTCAGCGTGGCGCTGCATGGCATCCTTCGGGCGGGGATGACGCCCGGCGCCCGCGTGCTCATCGTCGGCGCGGGCGCCATCGGCTTGGCTGTCGCCTATTGGGCCCGACGCATGGGGGCCGCACATGTTGTTGTCGCGGATCTGCACGACCATCAACGTGATCGTGCCATGGATCTGGGGGCAACTGACTTTGTTCTGTCGGGCGAAGACATGGCCCGCCGTGTGACCGAAAGCTGTGGCGGTGACGCGCCTGAAATTGTCTTTGAGTGTGTCGGAAAACCGGGGTTGATAGACCACTGTGTGGATCTCGTCGCGCCTCGGGGCAAGGTTCTGGTTCTGGGGCTTTGCACAGCACCCGATCACATGAACAGTTTCCGCGCGATCTCGAAGGAGGTCGAGATCGTGATGTCGGTTTTCTTCACGATGCCGGAATTTGAAATGGCGATCCGGGCTCTGGACGGTGGCAAATACACGCCGCATCATTTGATTTCCGACGACATCAACCTGATCGCGATGCCTGACGCTTTCGAAGCGCTGAGATCTCGCACAAGCCAGTGCAAGGTCATGGTTGATCCGAGTGCGGCTGAAACACCGAAGCTATAACCGTTTCCCGAGCGGGGCTTTTGGCGTTGTCGAGCAGATCCCCATGCCCGCAATCTTGGTGATGTTTGCATCGACGCTCTTTGCACGTACCCCGATGCGTTACCCGTGATTTTCATTCCACGTGGTGGCGTGTCGTTACACGCAGATATCAGTTGCAGCCGTGACGGTATGCGTGGGCGGCGCGCTTCGATGAGGATCTAATCCACAAATGGGCCGTCCATGCCTGCGAACGAACTTGTAATCAGACCCGGAAATCAAACAGCCATAATCACCTTGCGGCAAGGGCACAGATCCTCAATGGTCTGTGCCCTCTGAACGGCCCGAGCTACACTGTTAAGGGCCGCCCCTCAGCCTTGGGTATTGCGCAGCCAGGCTGACATGATTTTCAGCTTTTCCACGCTGTCTTCGCAATATTCCATCGCGCGCAGATAGCCGTGGATCAGCCCCTCCCCGCTGTCAGTTTCGACGGGCACACCGGCGGATTGCAGCGCCTCGGCGTACGCCAGGCCGCTGTCGCGCAGCGGATCGTTCTGAGCCACGGCGATGTAGGCAGGTGGTAGGCCCGCATGGCTGTCCGCGGCCAACGGGGCAATCCTGGGGTCGGAATTCAGCTGCTCCACGTCATCGCAATAAAGCGCGTTCGTGGCCGCCATACCAGAGACCATCAGAAGCGGGCCTTCGGCGTTTTGCTCATAAGAGGGTCGCGACCGGTCAAAATCACACGCCGGATAGATCAACAACTGTGCGCAGAGCGGGATACCCTCGTCCCGACATGTCAGGGCTACAGCAGCCGCAAGGTTTCCCCCGGCGCTGTCACCGCCAATGGACACGCGGTTCGCATCGACACCCAGCGTCGCGGCCTCTGCATGGACCCATTTCGTTACCGCGAGCACCTGTTGAAAGGCCTTCGGGAAAGGTTGCTCCGGGGCGCGGGCGTAATCGACCGATATCACAGTCTGCTTGTTCCACGCCGCAATCCGCGCGGTGATGTCCCAGTGGGTTTCCGGGCTCCCCTGCATCCAGGCGCCGCCGTGCATGTAAATCAGGGCCGGTTGCACACCGCCGTCGGAATGGCGGAAAATCCGCACGCGCACCGGGCCTCCCTCACTTTCAACCCAGTGCTCTTCATCAGTTTCCACGTCAGAAGGTGTCGGCAAGCGCATGTCCTGAGCAACGCCTTCGAAATGCTGCCGCCTGTCTGCCGGGGTCGCCCCGGGCGCAAGCGTTGCCCATTTCGCGTCCCAAACCTCAAGAAATTGAGAAATCTGCGGATTTATCATTCTGGTCTCCTCCTTAGCTCTTGGCAGAGCAGTTTCGGCGGACAGTCCCGGCCTCATGACAAGGCCAAGGATCATGTCCCCCACATGACGGCGCAGCCTTTGCTGACCCGTGTTCCGTAAAAAGGTCGCCCCCGAAAACACGCGAGAATGTCGCGCGATTGGAGACATTGAAAATTGAAACGGCCGAGATGTGCCATTGCAGCTCCAGCGTCGTCAGGCCGCGACGGAAACCGCCTGCTTCGACGCCGCGGCGGCAGATATCCTCCAAAAGCACGATGACGGAACTGTCCTGCCACGACATGACGGCCCCAGAGGCCATGTGTGCGCCGT
This sequence comes from Sagittula marina, assembly GCF_014196795.1. Lineage (GTDB taxonomy): Bacteria > Pseudomonadota > Alphaproteobacteria > Rhodobacterales > Rhodobacteraceae > Sagittula > Sagittula marina. The sequence goes on along the minus strand of NZ_JACIEJ010000014.1, from coordinate 7,226 downwards.
CGTGAATGCTCTCGATCATCACCAGTCGTACAAAGCCCAGTGAGCGACGATGATGCTCGGAGGCAAATTCCGCCAGCTGCCGGAGCGCCGATACCGGATGGAGAGCGCCGAGATCCAACGCGGCTTCTCCCTTCGGCATACGGAAATAGGCATCCTCCAGAACCGTGATAGAGGCCGTTTTCGTGAAAGTAGTAATAGTGCATGCGCTTCGAGGTGCGCGTATGCGCCGTGATCTCTTCCACGCGTGCGCCGGAAAGACCGTGACGGGCAAAGATCTCGCGGGCCGTCTGCACTATGTTCTCGCGCACCGCTTCGGGGTTTTGCGTCCAGCCGCCGCGTTGCGGATTGTCCACTTCCTCCCTGGCCATGCTTGACATCCCTCCACCACCGCCGGTCACGCATACCAATCGAAATTGATCCGTGCCGCAGCGTGTCCAAGCCCGTGATTGGGCACCAACGCCTCCACATTTAACCAGCACGAACAAAACGTTGACTCAATTAACCATTTAGAACAATATCGCGTCAAGTGGCCAGAAGGTCATTGGGAAAGATGTTGGATATAGCGACACAAATGACTGAAACCATTGATCATTCCGCGACCGCAGGCTGTCAGATCGGGCTTTTGGGCGACGGCATTTCCGCGTCGCGAACGCCAAGCATGCACTTGGCCGCTGCTCAGGCAATGGGGCTCCCCTACAGCTATAGCCTTATCGATCCGCGCGCGCGCACCCTACCCGAGGATGTGGGCGAGATCCTGTCCCTGCTCGAAGCCGAGGGCTTCAACGGCATCAACGTGACCTATCCTTACAAGCGCGCCGTGATCCCGTATCTTGATCAGATATCGGAGGCCGCGCGAAAGGTCGGCGCGGTCAACACCATCCTTTTCCGGGATGGAAAACGCTTCGGCCACAACACAGATCACTGGGGCTTTGCGGAAAGCATGCGGCGGGGCCTGCCTGATGCGTGCATGGACCGCGTTCTCCTGCTTGGCGCCGGCGGGGCCGGTGGCGCTGTCGCACACGCGCTGCTGGATGGTGGCGCCGGGCACTTGGCGGTGCGCGACGTGAATGCTGGCGTGGCGAATGATCTTGTCGACCGTCTGAACGATCACTACGGCTCCGGCCGGGCCAGCGTTGTCACGGATGTCTTCGACGGCACGGCGCGTGCTCATGGCGTGGTCAATGCGTCACCCGTGGGGATGCGCAAGCTGCCGGGCCTTCCGCTTCCCGCAAAGGCTCTGCGCCATGATCTATGGGTCGCGGATATCGTCTACTTTCCATTGGAGACCGAGTTGCTCGCGACTGCGCGCGCGCTCGGCTGCGCAGTTTTGCCGGGTTCCGGCATGGCGCTTTATCAGGCCATCAGAGCCTTCGAGCTGTTTTCGGGTCACAAGCCCGAAATAGGTCGGATGCGGGAGGCATTCGACGCTTTCGACTGAGGCGGGAGGACGCCTCATGTTTTCTCAGGGAGGAGAAAAAAGACATGAAGACATTAAAAAGGGTCGCCGCGCAGGCTTCGGCGCTGGCGCTGGTTGCCAGCCTCGGAGCAGGATCCGCGATGGCGCAGGACACGGTCGAACTGATCTACTCCGACACTGTTCAGGAAACGGATCGCCGCAGTTCAATCCTGAAAGAGCACTTTTCCGGATGCCTGGGCGATGGCTTTGCCTTCAAGCCCTATTTCGGCGCCACCCTCTTTAAGCAGGGCACAGAACTGACGGCGATGCAGCGCGGCAATCTGGACATGGCGGCGTTGGCCATCTTTGACTTCTACAATCAGGTGCCGGAGGCGTCCATTCTGGGAACGGCCTACCTGTGGCGCGACTACGACCACATGCGCAAAACCTATGACTCCGGCGTGATGGACGAGCTGATCGCAGATATGGAAGAGGCCACGCAACTCAAGATCCTTGCGTTCCCCTATATCGGCACTCGGCACGTCAACATACGCGGCGACAAGAAGGTGATGACACCTGCGGATCTTGAGGGTGTGAAACTGCGGATGCCCGGCGGCGAAGGCTGGCAGTTCGTTGGCGAAGCGCTTGGCGCGAGCCCCACGCCGATGGCCTTCACCGAAGTGTATACCGCGCTTCAGACAGGTGCCGTGGATGGACAGGACAATCCGCTGCCCGCCGACAAGCAGATGAAGTTCTATGAGGTGACGGACCAAATCATTCTGACCGGCCACCTGATCTCGAACAACGTTTTCTCAATGTCCCGAAGCAAGTGGGACAGCATGACGCCGGACCAGCAAGGCAAGGTCGAAGAGTGTGCTCGCGAGTTCCAGGACGCGATGGACGAGGACACGATCCAGCAAGAGAGCGAGCTGATCGCCTTCTTCGAGGGAGAGGGACTCGACGTATATGAGCCGGACAAGGAAGCCTTCCGCACCCATGTGCTGGACGTCTTTGAGAATTCCAGGTTCTCGGCAGACTGGCCCGAAGGGGTTCTGGACAAGATCAACGGCCTGTAAAAAGGCCGCGCCGGGTCTGGAGCCACTGCACCGGACCCGGCCCAACAGGAGACGAGGGCTGAATGAACCGCCTGCGCACCATTTTTGACTGGCTCGGCAAACGCGCCGAGAACTTTCTGGCACTGATCCTGGGGGCGCTCTTCGTGAGCTTCCTGATCCAGATTGTCTTCCGCTACCTGCTGAATCTGCCGCTGGGCTGGACGGTGGAATTCGTGTCTATCGCCTGGCTCTGGGGCATCCTGTTCGGCTACGCCTTCGTGGTGCGGGAAGCAGACGTGATCCGGCTGGACATCATTTATGCGGCCCTGCCGCGTAACGCTCGCCGCGCATTGGACGTGCTCACTGGAACGATTTGTGCCGGTATCTTCATCTGGACGCTGCCGTATGTGTGGGACTACATCGCTTTCATGGCGATCGAAAAGACCGCCTACATGAAGATCCGTTTCGACTACGTCTTCGCGATTTACATCGCCTTCGCCCTATCCGTCATCCTGCGCTGCGGTATCACCGTCTGGCGCGGGATCACGGGTGCCGGACCGGCCTTCGACACCTCCAAATCCGCAGGCACTCACGACTATGACTGATCCATTTACCGTCGCGATCTTGCTGATCGCCTTCCTCGCCTTCGGCGGGCTCTCGATGGGCCTCGCCATGATCTGCGGATCGTCCATCTACTTGATCATGAAGGGCTTCGACCCGTCCATCGCCTCGGAGACATTGTTGCAGGGGCTTTTCAACAGCTACACGTTGCTGGCGATCCCACTCTTCATCCTGGCCGCCGACATCATGAATATCGGCTCGCTCGCGGACCGCCTCCTGCGTTTCAGCCAAGCACTCGTCGGCCGGTTCAAGGGCGGTCTGGGGCACGTGAACGTGGTCTCCTCGCTCATCTTCTCCGGCATGTCGGGATCTGCCGTCGCAGACGCCGTGGGCATGGGGAAGATCATCATCAACATGATGACCAAAGACGGCAAGTATACGGCCTCGTACGCTGCGGCGATCACCGCCGCATCGGCCACCATCGGGCCGATCATCCCACCGTCGATCCCGATGGTCCTTTATGCCTTGGTCTCCGACCAATCAGTCGGGTTTCTCTTTGCGGCGGGCATGGCGCCCGGTCTGCTCATGGGTGCTGTCTTGATGATCATGAACCTGGTCATTGCGCACCGGCGCGGCTTTGAAACCGACGAGGCCATTCCGCTGCGGGAGATGCCCGGCGTCACCTTCCGCGCTATCCCGGCATTGCTGCTGCCGGTGATCCTGCTGGGTGGGATCTACGGCGGTGTCATGACGCCAACAGAAGCTGCTGCCGTCGCCGCTTTCTACGCGTTGTCAATCTCCGTGATTTTCTACCGCTCCGTCTCGGCCGGGCAGTTCTACCAGACTCTGCTGGCTTCGGCGCGCTCCACCGCGACCGTCGGTATCCTGATTGCCGGCGCCCTGACCTTCCAGTACGTGGTCACGCGGGAGAACGTCCCGGACAGCCTCGCGGCCTTTCTGGGCCAGTACGAACTGTCACAGGTTGGCTTCCTGTTGGCGATCAACGCCCTTTTCCTGGTGCTTGGCTGCATCCTTGAATCCGGTGCCATCCTGCTGATCATCGTGCCGATCTTCATTCCAACGGCGCAATCACTTGGCATCGACTTGGTGCACTTCGGGGTGATCTGCGTGGTCAACGCCATGCTGGGTCTCATCACGCCGCCCTACGGCCTGTTGCTGTTTATCGTGTCCTCTATAACCAAGGCCCCACTGGGCAAGATCATACGCGACCTGCTGCCCTTCCTGCTGGCGCTGTTCACTGCCCTGATGATCATCACCTTCGTGCCGGACTTTGTTCTCTGGCTCCCGCGTCTTCTTGGCTACAAAGGGTAATCTGATGCGCAAACCAACCATCGAATGCGTGCAGAGGGTCGCGGCCCAGCTGGGGGAAACCCCGTTGTGGGATACAAAGCGCAATTGCCTGACCTGGATCGACATCGAGCAGCCCACGTACTGGACGCTTGATCCGCAGACCGGGGCAACCAGCGCGCTCAAGCAACCGGGGACCTACCTTGGCAGTCAAGCGCTCACCCGGTCCGGCGATGTCCTGATCGCCCGTGACCTCGAACTGGTGCGCCTTGATCCTGAAAACGGACGCACAACGCCTTTCTCCACGACACCGGATGAAGCCATGCCCGCCACGCGCCTGAATGACGGCCGTGTCGATCCGCAAGGGCGGCTCTGGATCGGGACAATGGACAATGGCCTAAAGGCCGGCTTGGGCGCGCTTTACCTGGTGACCGCGGACGGGGTGATGACGCGGATGCTCGACGACGTAGTGGTCTCCAACGGGATCGCTTTCGACCCGGACGGGCGGCACATGTACTTCACCGACACCCGCCGGCATGTCACCTACCGCCTGTCGCTCAGCGCGGACAAAAACGCCATCACGGGTCAGGAGATCTTTGCCGACTACTCCGCCAGCGGAGACCGCCCGGACGGTGCCTGTGTCGATGCTGACGGTTGTCTATGGCAGGCCTTTTTCGCCGGTGGCAAAGTCGTTCGCTACGCACCAGACGGTCGTATCGACCGAGAGATCTCCCTGCCTGTCACGAACCCGACCTGCCTGTGCTTCGGCGGGCAGGACATGAAGACCCTTTTCGTGACCTCGGCCTTCAAGTTCCTGAGCCCCGAGCGCCTTGCGGCAGAACCCCTTGCCGGAAGCGTGTTCGCCATCGAAGGCGCCGGCCAAGGCGTGCCCGAAACCCTATTTTCAATCTGACACCCCGGAGGACTTAATGTTTCATACACGTTTCAAGACCCTGACCGCCGCCCTGGCGGTCGCAGCCCTTGGCTCCATGGCCAGCGCGCAAGAGATCGACCTGATCTTCTCTGACGTAAACCCGCCGGAAGTTCCACGGTCCAAGGCGATGGTCGACATCTTCGCCGCAGAACTGGGCGACGAGTTCAACTTCCAACCCTATTTCAGCGCCACATTGATGAAGCAGGGCACAGAGCTTGTGGGCCTGCAGCGCGGCAACATCAACATGGCGGGTCTGCCGCCCTCAGATCTGGCGCAGCAGGCGCCTGAGTTCGACATTCTGGGCGCTGCTTACGTCGTGCGCGATCAGGCACATCTGAAGGCGATCTTCGACAGCGAAGTGGGTGAGCAACTCAGGGAAATCGCCCGCGAAAAGCTGAAAGTCGAGATCCTTGGAAGCTTCTACTACGGCACCCGCCAAGTGAACCTCAAAGGCGACGCCGAGATCATGACGCCCGAGGATATGTCCGGCATAAAGCTGCGGATGCCCGGTGGAGAAAGCTGGCAGTTCCTCGGCAAGGCTCTTGGCGCAAACCCGGTGCCGATCCCCTACACGGAGCTCTACACGGCCTTGCAATCCGGCGTGGTCGACGGCCAGGACAATCCCCTGCCCAACGACAAAGCAATGAAGTTCTACGAGGTCACCGACCAGATCGTGATGACCAATCACAACGTGGGCTTCGGGATGCTGCTGGTGTCCTCGCAGCTCTGGAATGACCTGACACCAGAACAGCAAACCGCGATGCAAGCCGCTGCTGACAAGGCCACAGCCTGGTCCGATGAACAGTATCTCGCCCAGGAAGCCGAACTGATCGACTTCTTCAAGGGTGAAGGCCTGAAGGTTTACGAACCCGATCTGGCCGCCTTCCAGTCGTATGCGCAGGAGCAGTACCTGAACTCTCCGCTTTCGAACTCCTGGCCTGAAGGCATGCTCGAAGCAATCAACGAGCTCTGAGCTCCTGCCCTAAATCCGCGCCCCGGCACAGGGGCGCGGGCCCGTTCGAAAGCCAGAGGCTCGTTTGGCGATTACGCCACGCATTTTCTAAAGCGCCTGAATGGCAGAATGAAACCATTCGATTTCCTGTCTTAGGGTAACGGAAAGAGCTTTCCGACTTCCCAAAACATTTTTTCGTTTCGAGACCCATTGATTTCATGTCTGCTGGGCTTTGTCGATGGCATGGATGCCGTCTGAAGGGGGTATCCATGCCATCAACAGACCCTCTGGCTCCCACTGCTCTCGCAGGCCGCGGACATTTTCCGCATCGTCCTGCAACTTCTGGTGCTCTTTAGCCAGTACTCGTTTGAGGGTGCGCGCGACCAGTTGCGCAATTCGCGTGACCATTCCCATTGCAGGATCGATTTGCTTCCACGTTTCCAACCGAAGGACACCCGTTTTTGGGGCCTCCGCGCGGCTTTGTTGCGCAAATTGAGGCCTGAACGCACTTCCCCAATCCTCGGACGGACTTATCCTGCGGCCTCGGTGATAGGTACTCCAAGAGCGGTGTAGCGGTTGAGCACTGCGACGCGCATCTGGATTTCCGCGACTTACCGGTGGAAGTCCCTCGCCATGAGGCTCTGCCCCAGCAGCTTCACACAATGCATCCACTGACCGGCAGGGTATTTCCGCAGGAAATGTCCCGAGAGGTTTGGTTTCGACACGGTTTCGACGGTGGTATCCGCTCCACCGTCGCCACAGGGCACGGCCCAGGTATCGCGATGCATTGACTGCTTCGTTTCTGGCGATGGCCCCGGCGCTCGTGGGTTTGCAGGGCTTGGCGTTCTTGCGCGGTGGAATAACGGCATGAGCGCCACGGACCGCAATTGGACCTGTCGCGCTTTCGTGCCGCCCCTGGTGCTCATTTAAGCCACCTTTCGTTCGAAGGCGCCCGGGCTTTTCCAGCCCAGTGCTGAATGGCGGCGTCGCGGATTGTAGAACCCATTGATGTATTCAAAG
>NZ_JACIEJ010000013.1 GCF_014196795.1 Sagittula marina | reverse complement strand
CGCTGGCAAAATCCCACGACGGATCGGAGATCGCCGAGACCGCGCTCGACGAGGCGCAGGCGCGCTTTGTGCAGCTGCGCGAGATTGTCAGCGCTATCGAGGTGATGAGCGAGGCGGCGGCGGAATGCTACGAGATCGAGACGGGCCACGCCTTCATCCCGGCAGCCGGGTCGCGCGCAAGCGTCCGGGCGCAGGAGACCGGGGCGGTCTTCGAGGCACGGCAGCTCCTGGAGCAGCACGACCGTGAAACCGCCGAGAAGTCGAAAGTCGCGGGGGTGCCCCTGATCGTCTCAGGCGCCACCGACTGGACCGATGTCGATGTGATCTTCAACACGCTCGATAAGGTTCGCGAACGGATCAAGCAGAACCGCAACCAGGAGATCTTCCTCTGCCACAAGGGCGGCAAGCACGGGGCGGAGATGATTGCGGCCCGGTGGGCCCGAGCACGCGGGATAGCACAGGCGCGCTTCGATCCGCGCTGGTCCGCGCATGGGCGGGCGGCACCGTTCAAGTGCAACGACGAAATGCTGGACGACAAGTTCGCGGCGACGGGGGTTTTACTCTTCGGCGGCAACGGGGTCGCGCTGAACCTCGGGCAGAAGGCGGAAGCGAAAGGTCTGACGGTCATGCGGGTTGCGGACCTGGCGAAGAAGGCGTCGCAGAATTGAAGAGAGGGGGTCGCGCTTGGCGCGGCCCTTTCGTCATGTCTCATGGCGCGTGCGGTCGGCTACGCAAGATCGGCAGCTCGCGGCGGCCAGCACCGTTATCCCTCTACCCAGTCCGTCAGAGTGCGGCCCATCCGCATCGGTACGGGCTGGGGATGGTACGCACCTCACGCACACCGAAAGCAGCGCAAGACGCGAGGGGTCGAGACGTCGCATATGAGGCTGAACACCTGCACGTCCCTCGGGGCGTGTTTCGGAACATCGCATCCACGCGGGCGGGCTCCGTCAGCACCCCGGCCAGGCTCGGCGGGACGCGGACGCGGATGGTGGCGGCTGCGTGATGGCAAGGGTCATCCGGATCACTCCTTTTTGCTCATAGATGTGGATCGCACGGGGTCGGCCCGTCCGTGCCCTCCGCTCCCGCTTCGGCAAGCACAAATACGGCTTCCACGGCTGGCCGCGGACCCTCCGCATTTGCGCTTGCGACCGGGCCTCTTGCCCCCGTGCTGGATGATCCCCATCGCAACAAGGAGTAACCCAAATGACCAACCACTACGTCGCCACCGTCCCCGTCAAGTTCACCGACACCGATGGCCAGGAGCGCACCCGTTTTCAGCGCGTGGGTGCGATGTTCCGCAACACCCGCAACGGGGATGGATCGGAGTTCTTCAGCCTCAAGCTCGACTTCCCGGTCGCGGTCTCGGAGCTGGTGATGTTCCCGCCGAGCGCGAAAGATCCCCAGGACTAAATCCTCTGACGAGGATGGGCCGCCCCAAGACGATCTTGGGGCGGCCCGATCCCTGTTCCAGGGATGCCGGTCCCTGCGCGTTCAACGGACGCACTCCGCCCAGAATGATCAGGCCGCGACAGACCGGCCAGTCAGCCTCAAGGGGGCCATCCACAAAAACCTATCGGCCAGGGCCTCCCGGTTTTTGCGGCAGAGATTTGGGGGCCCAAATCTGGCCCTCCTTGACCCTGCCTGTCCGCTCTGTCGGTGGGGTTTGCGCCCGCCCGCGGTTCCGTCCGAACATGTGGTGTTCGGCCAGACCCTCGGGCGGGGCTGGCGGAAGGGACCCCTAGGACAGGTGGGTCGCCCGGTGGTGAGGGCGGCAGAGCCGCGTCCCTGCGGGCCGCGGCGTGAAGCGGACACCAAGGCTGCCTGAGCCTGAATGCAACGTAAGTATATAATTGACAGCCTAGTATATTATCGTAAGGTGGAAGCAGCCTTGGTGGAAGGTGGCAGGAAATAGGGGGTCTTTCTTCGCATGTCTCGCTCAAAACGTCTCACAGATGCGGACCGCATGGAGATCGTTCGCGAGGCTGCGGAAGGTGTGTCGACATCCGTGTTGGCGGAGCGGTTTGGAGTGTCTCCGCGGGCGATCCAATACACCCTCAAAGCCGATGCCGAGCGCCAGACGGATGCTGCCATCCCGGTCTCAGCGGTCAGTGTGAAGGTCACGGCCGCGGAGCTTGCGGCGCTCGACGAGGTGCTGGCCGAGGCGGGGATCGAGAGCCGGGCCGAAGGGCTGCGGCGGCTCATTCAGGCGGCAGGCGGGGTGTTCGTTCCGGACGCGCAGATGGCAGCAGAGATGGCGCGCTACCGCGCTTCACTGCACGAGATCGGCAATGGGGTCGCGCAGATCGCCAAGCAGATGACGCGGGCCAACCGGATGGGGCAGGGGGCTGATGATGGCACGCGTGCCGAGTTCTCCGAATTGCGCCTTGCGCAGATGCGCGGGTTGGCGCGGTTCATCCTCGATTCCGCCGACGAGATCGATCTGCTCCTGCGCCGCCGTCGGGACGCGATGCAGCTGCAGGCTACGGCCGCGCTGAGGGAGTTTGCCCATGCGGCTGAATGATGCCGTCCATGCCGTCACGGGCGAGGTCTTCCGGGACGGCTGGAGCCGCGTTCGGGGCTCAATGCAGGGGCTGCACGTGGCCAAGCAGACCCAGCTCATGCGCGTGGCAGCGGGGCACCGTCCGGCGGTCTTCAAGGCGATCCGGGGCGGGGGTACGCATACCAAATCGCAGCTCTCAAACCAGCTCGATTACCTCACCACGAAGTCGACCCATATCGTCGACAGTAGCGGGTTCCTGGATGGCAAGGCGAAGCTCGACGCAAAGGACATCAAGGATCTGACCGAGCGCTTTGCCAAGCGGTGGGATGCGGGCTTCAAGCCCAAGCTCGGGCAGACCACCCATATGCTCATGTCCTTCCCCATCGGCACGCGCGGCGAGGATGTGCGCGACATCGCGACGGATGTGGCCGAGCGGTTCTTCCAGACCGACGCGGGGCATTTCGACTACATCATCGCGGTGCATGAGGACCGCGATCACCCGCATGCGCATCTGGTGCTGAACCGCCGCTCGCAGGAAGGCGAGTTCTTCTTTCTGGGGCGCAACCACCGCTTCAACTACGACGATTTCCGCCTCACCATGGTCGAGGAGGCCGAGAAGTATGGCGTTCGGCTGGAGGCCACGCGCCGGGTGGATCGCGGGGTTGTGCATTACCCGGCCCGCACCAGCGAAGTTTATGCCGCGAAGGAAGAGGGTCGCGCACCCCGCGAGCGGGAACGCGTGGGGCAGGACCTGACGCGGACGCTGGCGGAAATCGCCAACACCAGAACCGTCTACCATTCGCTTGCCGCGGAGGCCTCCCGGGAGGCCCGCGAGGATATTGCCGCGGCACTCTTCCGCGCAGGCGAGGTGCTGGCGCGCGGCGGGCAGGTGGACCGAAGAGGAGATGTGTATATGGCCGAGGATCAGAGTTTCGAGGATCTGAGAAGCCTCTATGCGGAGAAGCTGGCGCGGGTGCAGGGCATGATCGCCGAGAAGTCCGACGCGGAACGTCCCGTGCTGGAAAAGCGCCTCATCGAGATCCAGACGCAGGTCCAGCACATGCAGCCTCTCGGTTTGCGATCATCCACGCTATCAGACGCCCCCTCGGAGGGTGGGATCTATTCCGAAGCCAATATCGACGCCAGCCAGCGCGAGCGACTGGCCGAGCCCGACCTGAGATCGCGCATTGACGCGGCACTACGGGGCACCGGGATCAGCACATCGGAAGTGGTGGCCCGGATCGAGACGGGCGCCTCAAATGCAGCGCTCGAGCATCAATGGATCGCCAATGATCTCTCCAAAGTGGCTGAGGCGCGCGATCTGAACCTCGAACGCCGCGCCGATCTGGAACAGGCGCGCGACATTCTCAATGACGTGCATGTGGAACTTGGCACGCTTCTGGAGAGCGAGAACGTGCTGCGCCGGGATGGTGTCATGGAAGCGGAACCGGTCAGCGAGCGGTTCCATTATCATGAGGGCGCGGTGCGGGAGATGGAAGGGACAATCCGTCAGGAGATGCGCGCAGACGGCCTGACCGCGCAGCAGATCGAGGACCGGGACTGGGAGGTTGTCTCACGGGCGGAGCGCCGGATCGAGACGGAGCAGCGTGCATATCTCGAGGCACACCCGGATCTGCTCGCACGCCCTGGCGATATGATCGACCGGTCTGAGCCCTATAGGGAGACCATTACCGATGCGGCCCGCGCCAGCGAGATCACCCGCGAGGTCGACCGGATCATGGAGGGACGCGACGTCCGCACGCCCGTTGCAGATGCTGTCACGGATGAATTCAGGGAGCGCTATCCGGACATGCCGTCCCATCTCGCCCGTGGGCTCGGCGCGACCTATGCGGCCGTCGTCGAGATACGCGACACGGAGGTCATCAATCAGGTCCGCCGCGAAACCGAGATGCGCGACGGGCTCGGGTCTGGCACGCGCGACGCACTCCTCGCAGCCCACGTTGAAACTGCGCCGCAATCTGACCGTGCCGACCGCCTTGCAGACGAGATTGCGCGTGTCCTGGACCATGAGCGGGCCGGGGAATTGTCCGCGCCCTTCGAGACCGAAGCGGAGCGGGACGCCTTCCGTGGCGTGATCGCACGGGTGCTTGATAACCGTCAACTTGAGCGGCTCACATCCGGCGATGCCGATGCGCTGGAAAAGGTTCTCGAGGACCGTCTCGACCGGCTCTATGTCGCCAAGGTCTACCTGCAATCGGATGCAGCGACGGCCAACACGGAGGCTTTGCGCCAGGTGGTCGATGATCTTGCCGACACCGAATATGAAAAACACCGCACCACAGACGTGGATGGCGAGACCGAGCGGGGTCAGGTCCATTGAGCGCCTCCATGGGAAAGGCGCGGATCGCCACGGGCGTCCTGCTGGTGACGCTTGTGACCGGGGCCATGGGCTATACCATCGCCTCGGCGGTGCTGACCTACCAGGATCTCGGCTTCGGGGCCGAGATCGACTTTGCATATATCGCGCAGAACTATCTGGCGATCCTGGACCGCCGCCCGGAGGATGCGCAACTTATTCACCTGATCATCGGCAGCTTCGCCGCCGCCGGCCTGATGCTGAGCCTCGCCCTCTTGGGGTCCGCCCTGACACGGTTTGGCCAGACCCATTGGCAGAGTGCGCGCGAGATGAAGGCCAATGGCTTCTTCGGGGCGCCAGGGACCGGGTTCATCCTCGGCAAGCTGGGGGCGACGGGCTCCCGCGCCAATTACATTTGCTCCAAGGTTTTTCCGCATGCGCTGATCGTGGCGCCCACGGGCCGTGGCAAAACCACGGGCTTTGTCATTCCGAACCTGCTGACCTGGCAGGGCTCTGCCGTGACGCTCGATGTGAAGGGCGAGTGCTTTGAGGCCACGGCCCGGCACCGCGCAGCCCAGGGCGACAAGGTCTATCGCTTTGCCCCCACCGATTGGGAGGGCAAGCGCACGCATCGCTACAACCCGCTCTTGCGCATCTTTGAGCTGAAAGATCCCGCGCGCCAGCAGATGGAACTGCAGCTCCTGGCGACGCTGTTCCTGCAGAGCGACAATGACCGGGTGCAGGGTCTCCTCAAAGGCGGGATCGATCTCTTCGTGGCGGCAGGCCTGTTGGCGTTCCAGCGCAAGCGCCCGACCTTGGGCGAGATCTACCGCATCGCCGCCTCGGGCGGGAACAAACAGAAGGAATACTTCGCGCGCGGCCACGAGGTCGACAACAGGGCCGCCAAGTTGATCTTCACCCGGCTGGCCTCGACCAATAATGACACGCTGACCTCTTACGTCTCGCTCCTGATGACCTCGGGGCTCGATCAATGGCAGAACCCGGCCATCGATGAGGCGACGGCAGTCTCGGACTTTGATTTCCGGACGATCCGCAAGAAGCCTTTTTCGGTCTATCTCGTGGTCCAGCCGCTGATGGTGAAACCCCTCGCGCCGCTGATCCGGCTCTTCTTCTCCGATCTCCTCTCGGCGATGCAGGAAAAGGACCCCGGGCCGGATGAGCCGTGGCCAGTGATGATCATGCTCGACGAGTTCAATCGCTTGGGCAAGATGCCCATCGTGGTCGAGAGCATCGAGACCCTGCGCACCTATCGCGGGCATTTGGCTGTGGTCACGCAAACCATCCCCGCCCTCGATGAAATCTACGGCGAGAACACCCGCCGCGCCCTGCAGGGCAACGCGGGCGTGAAGCTCTACCTGACGCCTTCTGATGAGAAGACCGTCGAAGAGCTGAGCAAGGCGGTTGGCAAGACCACGAAGACCGTCATCACGCGCTCCCAGTCCATCGGCAAGAACCCCTTTGAAGGACGCAGCCAGTCCACCCGGACCGAAGAAAGCTCTCTCCTGCCCGAGGATGAGGCGCGCCGCCTGCCGCTCGACGAGATCGTCATGGTGATCGATGCCCAGATGCCGGTCCGCGCGAAGCGGATCCAATATTTTGACGATCGGCTGTTCAAGGCGATCCACGCGGCGCAGACGGGGGAGTTGCCGTTTCCGAAGCCGGGGGGAGGGGGGCCGCAGGGCACGCTGCCGCTGAGTGTGCGCGCCATGCCGATGACGCTGCCTTCGGACGGAGCAGGCGGACCCGACGCCGACGTTGAGGCCGCACGCCACGCTGCTGATGGCCAATCGTCAGGGCAAACCGATGTCACCCCAAAGAAGACTGCGCCTGTCGTTCAAGCCGTAATCGCCGAGGAACAGCGACAGATGGAAATGGATTTTGGGGGCCAGGTTGCGGATGCCGAGACAGTGGGCGTGGATGATGAGGCGCAGATGCGCTCTGCTGTCGATGGATTGGATGAAATGGAAGAGATGCTGCGAGAGGAGGAGGGTGGCAAAAAGCCAATTCACCGGTAGGGCGGTGGGCATGATCTGACGGTCATAGAGGGCGGATAGCTGACCTTCGCTGCACCAAACAAAGATGTCTGGTTCGGCAAGAAGTCAGATTTTTGCCCTGAGTTCCCGCGCCAGTTGGGTAAAGGCCGCGTTGGATTGTTGGGCAAAGGCAATGACCCACGCGCCTTGCAATTTACAGTGCAAGGAAAAGGCTGCTTCTTCAGGCTGGGGGGACCCCATCCTTTTGGCGTGTTTTTCGATACATTTTGTCCAACTGCCATATACGTCTTGGGCGGTGATCTGGAGCTGTGGTTCCAGAGGGGCGGCTTGCAGGATGCTGAGCACCGGACAGGCTGATACATGTGTCTGTGACGCCACCTCGGCGGAAATGGTTTCACACACCATGAGCGCACCTTGGTCAAAGCTTTCGGCCTGCGCGAAGGTCGCATCGAGCAACCGTTCCAGCCACGCACCGGCCCAGCGTGTCGCGGCTTCGGCCAGTTCCTGTTTGCCTTTCGGGAAATGGTAATACAGCGACCCTTTGGGCAGCCCCGCCTCTTTGAGAATCTCCGACAGGCCGACACCCGAATACCCCTTCTGGCGAAAGAGGTTCGAGGCGGCGCGGATCAGCCTATCGCGAGACGTTGGGTCACTCATGGCAAAAGGGATAGCGGCATTGGACCGATTGGTCTATTGCTTCTGTAGACCGTTCGGTCCATTGCGACGAAAGTGAGACTATTGGAACAGGCCGCACAGACAATCTCCATCCCGGCAGAGGGGGCCAGACTTGTCGGGACGTGGTATCCTGCGTCTGCTTCGCCACGTGCCAGCCTGGTGCTGCATGGGGCCACCGGTGTGCCGCAGCGCTTTTACCGGCATTTCGCCGCTTGGGCTGCCGAGCGCGGGATCAGCGTTTTGACCTATGACTATCGGGATTTCGGCGCGTCCCAGACCCGACCGATGCGCGACAGTCAGGCGAATTTCGCGGACTGGGCCGTGCACGATCAGACCGCAGCACTCGATACGCTTGCCAAACTGGCGCCAACAGGACCCTTGTGGGTGCTCGGGCACAGTTTGGGCGGGCTTGGACTTCCGTTCCAGACCCTGCCCGATCGCGTGACGCGCATCACCACCGTCGGGGCCGGGATCGGACATTATACCGACCATCCCTGGAGCTACCGGCCCAAGGTTCTGGCCTTCTGGTTCGCGCTTGGCCCCGTGGCGACCGCCCTTGCAGGCTATATGCCGGGTAAACGATTGTTGCTGGGGGCCGATCTGCCCGCCGGCGTCTATTGGCAGTGGCGCAGGTGGTGTACTCGGCGCGATTTCTTTGCCTCGGATATTGGCGTCACCCTGCCAGAGCCGAATTACACCATCGACGGGAAGGACATCCGTATTTGCGTCGCCGCCGACGATGTCGTCGTGCCGCCGGTTGCGGTGCGACGCTATGCGGAGGCCTTTGCGCCATCAGGGGCCGAGTTTCGTATCTTTGCCCCTGCCGACTATGGTCTGCACACGCTCAAACATATCGAAGTCCTGTCCAAAGAGAGCGCGCCCGTCTGGGCCGATCTCCTCGAATTGCCTCAGCCCGACTTGACCTGAAAGGCCCACCCATGACGGATGACAAGATACACAACGGATGCCGCTCCGAAATCCTGAGCGCCCGCGCCCGGAGAACCATCCTCTGGGCCAATATCACCATGATTGCGATGATCGTGATCCATGACAGCGATCACGTTCGGCAGGCCGCGAACTGGTGCTATACGATCAGCGCGCAGCTTTGGCTGGTGAATGTATCCGTCTATGTGCCGAGCCTGATCGCATTGGCGCTTTTGTGGCGCGGCAAGGGCGCAGGCGTTGCGACAATGATCAACGGTCTGCTGGTCGGCGCGGCCTTTTCCGAAGTTCACCTGTGGCGCCCCTCTATTCCGGTTTGGGGCATCTGGAATGACAATTTCTTCATTCTTGGCGTGGATTGGATCAGCTGGACGATCCTTGCGCTAACGGTCCTGGTGGGAGCGCTGGTGAGTGCTGCCGGGGCTTATGCCCTCGGGCTGCAATGGGCGGCGCGGTAAAGCAGGCAGGATGAACGCATATCCGACCTTTGCGGCCCGGCATGTGAATGTCAGCTCAGGGCCGTAAGCGCGGGCGGAGACCCCCTCGCACCGTTCTGGTCGACGGGGGCGGCCAATCGACGAAAAGAGCCCTAAGCAGACGTTCTCTCATCCGCATGAGTTTGTTTCCTCGCGCGGCGGCTCACAGCCTGCTGCAGAGCGGTGGCCCAGTCCGCATTGTCCGACGCCTGCGCCAGAAGCTGCGCGCCGATCATGGCAGCGAACAGGATCTGTGCCTCTTCCGGTATCTCGGAATGCTCGCTGGTGCCGATCTGGCTCAAGAAGCCCGACAGAAGCGCTTCCACCCCCCTGCTGTAAGCCTCTCGCGCCGGATGGGCGGTGTCGGCTGCGGACACATGCGGGGCAAAGGCCAGCACGGGGCAGGTCTGATGCGCGGGCCGCTCGCGGAAGTAGTGTTCCACGATCGCCCCCGCTTCGGGACGGTCGCTGGTCAGCTTCTGCCAGACCTGCGCCGCTTGCTCGAAGGAGAGAGCGCAAGCTTCGCGCACCAGCACCTCCTTGGACGCGAAGTGCTTGTAGAAGCCGCCGACGGTCATGCCCGCAGCAGCCATGATGTCGGAGACAGACACCGCCTCGACCCCGCGCTCGCGGAAGAGGCGGCTGGCCTCCTCCACGATCCTGGCACGGTTCTGCAGCGCCTGCTCGACAGAGGATCGTCCCATGCTCAGGCTTTCCGGAATACCAGCAGGTTCGCCGTCAGCTCCTGCAGCACCTCATCCTGCTGGTTGAGGGTAAGGCTGTTCACCTGCACCATCCCCCGGTCGGGTCGGGATCGGGAAGGACGGATCTCGCGGATCGTGCTTTTCACCCGCAGAATGTCACCGGGTCGGGTGGGCCGCGGCCAAGCGATATTCCCGCCCGCGCCGATGACGCCTTTCGCAAAGGGCAGGCTCTGCACCAGAAGCTTCATCGTGATAGACATCGTAAGCCAGCCGCTGGCGGCCAGACCTTGGAAGAAGCTGTCTCTGGCCGCGTCTTCATCGAGATGGAAGGGTTGCGGGTCGAACTGCCGCGCATAGGCAATGATCTGCCCCGCATCCAGAAAATGCTCGGCGCTCAGGAATTCCTGCCCGACCTGCAGGTCGTCGAGGTAGAGCCCTTCGGCCGCGCCATTGTCTTTCATCGTTCTTCTCCTGCCTTCCGGAACACCATTGGGACTCGCCAAAATAGATTATCATCGTTATCTAATGGACTCAAGCCCAGCATGGCTGCTCAACGATTCTCGCAAGGAAAGCCCATGAGCCAGACATTTGCCCCGAATGCTGCCACGTTGCGCTGACGCCCCTGGGTTGTCCTGATCTGCGCGGCAATGCTCGTCACCATCGCCATGGGCATCCGATAGTCGTTCGGCCTGTTCCTCCGCCCGATCGAGCTGGATACCGACATCGGCCGAGAAGCCTTCGGGCTTGCGATTGCCCTGCAGAACCTGATCCTGGGGCTGGCGCAGCCCTTCGTCGGCGCGCTGGCCGATCGGCATGGGGCAGGGCGTGTGGCTGCGGCCGGCGGTGCGATCTATGCGCTCGGACTTGTGCTCGCCGCGATGATCTCGGGTGCGGCGGGGCTCAATCTGACGCTCGGGTTTCTGGTGGGCCTTGGCATGACCGGCGTGACCTTCGTCGTCGCCATCGGCGCGGCAATGCGCGCGGTGCCGCCCGAAAGGCGCGGATTGGCGGCCGGGATCGTGACCGACGGCGGCTCGGTCGGCCAGTTCCTGCTGGTGCCGGTCGCACCGGGTCTGATCACCGGCTTCGGCTGGCGGGAAAGCTTCCTGATCTTCGCCGCGCTGGCCGGCGCCATGGTGCTCCTCGCCATCGGCATCGCGGGACGTCCGGCGCTGCCGCAGACCGGCAGCGCGCACGTGCAGACCTACGGCGAGGCGCTGCGCGAAGCTGCGGGCCATTCCGGCTTCTGGCTGCTGAATGCCGGGTTCTTCGTCTGCGGCTTTCACGTCGCCTTTGTGGCAACCCACCTGCCGGCCTTCCTGGGAGACCGGGGCCTCGACCCGGCGCTCGGCGCACGGGCGCTGGCGCTGGTCGGGCTGTTCAACATCCTTGGCTCCTACGTCTTCGGCATGTCGGCCGACCGCTGGCGCAAGAAGCACGTTCTGGCCGGGATCTACCTGGCCCGTGCCGTGCTCATAGCGCTGTTTCTCGCCTTTCCGGTCACGCCCCTGTCCGTCACGCTGTTCGCCTGCACAATGGGGTTTCTGTGGCTCGGCACCGTGCCTCTGACGAGCGGGCTGGTCGGCCAGATCTTCGGCGTCCGTTACATGTCCACGCTGTTCGGGATTGTCTTCCTGTCCCATCAGCTCGGCTCGCTCTTCGGGGCCTGGGGCGCGGGATACGCCTACAACGCGACCAGGTCCTATGACCTCGCCTGGCAGATCTCGATCGCCATCGCTGTCCTTGCTGCGCTTCTGCACTGGCCGATCCGGGGTGCCCCAGTGTCAAGGCTGCAGGCCGCTTGATGAGGGATGCGCGGATGCTGTCGATACGTTTCCACCTGCTGCTGGCCATGGGCGTCTTCCTTGCCGTGGCTCTTGCGGGACTGGCGCTGTGGCGCGAGTTCGGCCTTTCCGTCGCCCTGCTGAGCGCCTTCCTCCTCTGCTAATTCAGCAGATGCTGACATACTCTGCGCTTGCAAGGGGCTGAATGGCAGCATTGTCCGCATAGCAGACTGTGACCCAACGATCTTGCCGCGCTAGGCACGAATGTCAGGTTTGGAGAAGCTGCATGGCAGCATTGCCAGTCGTCGAGCGGCCGCTTTGGGCCGTTCATGACAGTCCTGTGTGGCCAGGTTAGAGCGGTTCGCCGCGACGCGGAGATCGGCCGCTTTGAGCCCTATCTGACGGTTCCATCGTCTTTCTTTCGTTCGACATACTCCTTGCGGGCTTGCTCAACCCTCTCCAGATTTTCTTCTGCCCAAATCCACACACCACAGAATGCCTTGCTCAAACCAAGTCCAAGATCCGTCAGACGATACTCAACCTTCGGAGGGACGACTGGATAGACCGTTCTGGTGACAAGCCCGTCACGTTCCAATGCGCGCAAGGTTTGCGTGAGCATCTTTTGACTGATCCCTTCGCAGGCCTTGCTGAGTTCGCCAAAACGGCAGCATTCCCGATTCGTCAGGATTTCGATCAAAAGCATCGTCCACTTGTCCGCGACCCGACCAATGGTTTGTTCGACCAGGCGATCCACTGCTGGATCAGTTTCAGAGATGTTCAGCAGCTCTTGTCGAAACGGGTCGTTTGTCATGCGCTCAATACTCTCTTTTGGGTAAGTATAAATCTTTTCGGTGCCTTCTTTCCCAAAGATAGCGAAAGAGACATGTGTCCTCCAGTCATCGAAAGGAACACAAAGCAATGACTTTCACCAATCGTACGATCCTTATCACCGGCGGCAACTCAGGGATTGGTCTGGCCCTCGCCGAGGCGCTGCAGTCCAAGGGAAATCGCCTCATCATCACCGGGCGCAACAGGGACAGCTTGCAGGCAGTACTGCAGCGAAACCCAGAAATGGCCGGTTATCGCCTTGATGTTACAAACGAAAATTCGCTTGCGGCATTCTCCGACGCGGTCATTGCCGAACATCCTGAGCTTGATACCGTCATCCTCAACGCGGGCATTATGGAAGCAGAAGATTACACCGCCGAACGGGTTAAGCTGGACGTGGCCGAGCGCACCATCACAACAAACCTGACTGCGCCCATTCGCCTTGCGGCAGCGCTGCTGCCCCATCTTCGAACCCAACCGCATGCGGCGCTGCTAACTGTATCTTCGGGGCTGGCCTTCGTGCCCAAGGCCGCGAACCCGGTCTATTCAGCAACCAAAGCCGCGATCCATGCTTGGACACAGGCGGTGCGCCATCAATTGCGCGATACCTCGGTGGATGTCCATGAGATCGCGCCTCCGCTTGTCGCAACTGAGTTGACGCCGGGCCAATCAGCAGTCGCCGCTGCGATGCCGTTGCAAGAATTTATCGACGAGGTCGTTGAGATTCTCGCGCTCAATGAGGTGCCGGACGAAATCCTAGTGGCCCGTGTCAAATTTCTGCGCAAAGCCGAAGCCGAGGGCCGTTACGATAAGACATTTTCTACGGTCAACAGTTTAGACATGAAAAGGCGCGCTGCTCAGATTAGGTGACTAATTGATTGGTGCGACTATTGGTTGAAGAAAGTTTTCAAAACTATCGGAAACTGAGGATTTGTCCCGCTCTGCCGAACTTCGGCCCTCGAAAATGCTGCGCAATGGACGAATGGCCGGTCCGGTGAAGCTGCGGCGCGGCAGCGGCGTGGTCGGTGAAAAGCGGCTCTGGGCCGAACTTGCGGCTTCCATACGACCCGTTTAGGCAAACTGGGTGACGGCAACGCCTGATTCTACCGAAGACCGAAGCCAGTCACGACCGCTGCAATGGAGCCATAGCGGGAATCCTGCCCTGGCCGCAGCGTTGAACCGGGACCGAAGTGGGGGGCGTATGAGCTTTATCGCAGCATTGATAGCAGCAGCTGTTCTGGGAACTGTCGCTGCTTCTCTTGTCGCCTTGCCCAGACGTCCACTCGTTCCCGTCGTTGTGACACTGACAGGGATGGGTAGCCTCGGTGCTTTGTCGTTGAGTTGGGCAAGCCAGAGCTGCCAATCTGACCCGGCAGGCTGCGGAATGCAGCGCGGTTTCGAGGGCTTGGTACTTTGGGCTGCGGCAGCGCCATTGGCTGTTGGTGTGTTGACCGCAATTGCCTGGCGGATCGTGGCGGGACAGGAGGCGAACCTCAAGGCACGCATTGTCGCCTTGGTCACCATGGCGCTGCTGATTTGTGTCCTAGGTTTCAGCATCACCTTCTGAACCAAGAGACAGACTAGTATAGGGTGCCCCTGCCAACCCAAGAATGCTGCGTGTGACGTAAGGCCGGTTCGGGAAGGCTGCGTTGCCGCGATGACCACCTGGCGAATGTCGGCTCAGGGCCGCGAGCGAGAGCCGGCCCGAGCTCCCATGGTCTGCAGCGCGAGGGGCGACCAGGCGCTTGGCCCCGCGCAGCGAAGGTCGGGAACGAGCCCACTTGTATGTACCGGCTGCTGTTCGCAAGTGAGATATTGGCGTGGCTAGCGGTAGTCGCTCATATGTATCCGGCCTGTTTATCGGCTCGCGGGCCGTGGCCATTGTGGGTTACGCACGCGCCTTGATCTCATTATTGACCAGATCGGTTACGACCAAATGGGCTCTCAGATTTTGGGGGCGTATTGTCTCCGTACCATGCTTTTCTCCTTCGCGAACTCCGTGGGGTTTTGGCCGCTAGATCGCCGCCAAAGCCTCGTCTCCTTCAACCTTGTACTTCGACCCGTAGCGCAGAACGCTCCAAGCGGTGTGGGCCAGTTTATTGGCCAATGCGACTGCGGCCTTATTGTGCGGCATGCGTCCTGTGACCCCTCTCAACCATGGACCAAGACCGATTGCATCCCAGCGATGCGGGCGCATCAAGATGACATTGGCGGCCTGCACAAGCAGCATCCGTAGATAGCCGTTGCCGCGTTTGCTGATCCTACCAAGAATCGTCCGACCACCCGTACTGAACTGGCGCGGCACCAGGCCAATCCACGCTGCAAAGTCCCGGCCTCTGTCAAACACCTCGCCCTGACCAATGGCGGCAACGATGGCCGTCGAGATCAACGGACCAATCCCCGGAATGGTCATGATGTTGGCACTGTTTTCTTCAGACCGGCTGATGTCCTCAATCTCCGATGAGATTGCTTTGATCCGCTCATCGACCCAAAGCCAATCGCCATAAAGCCCAAGGAGCGTGCTGCGCATCCGCGGTGAGATTTCATCGCGCCGGTTTTCCAGGATGGCCTCAAATGGACTCTGCAACCTGTGCCGACCTGCTCGGACTGTGATGCCTTGTTCAATCAGGAATGCCCGGATCTGATTGATCGTGGCGGTGCGACGTGCCACCAGCCTCGACCGGACACGATGCATTGCCTGCAGATCCAACTGATCCTGACTTTTCTCAGTCACCGTGCGGAGGTTGGGACGCATTGCTGCTTCAGCGATAGCCTCTGCATCGTTGTAATCGTTCTTTTGCCCCTTGTTGAACGGCTTCACATAGATCGCTGGGATGATCCGAGGCTCAAAACCAAGTTTGCGCAACATGCGGCTAACAAAATGCGCGCTCATGCAAGCTTCCATGCCAACGACACAGCGCGGAAAACTCTCAAATGTCGGCTGTAAAGCCAACCGCTTAATCTTCTTACGTAAAACGCGCTGACCTGTTTGATCGAAACCGACGAGGTGAAACGTGTCTTTTCCAATGTCGACGCCAATGACAGCGATCTCTTCCAGATTTTCCGATTTCATAGCGACTTCTCCTGTTTGCAGTCATAGGCAAAGCCTAACCTGCTGGGTGAAGCAGCCGGTACATCCCATTATTGACCGATGCTGCACGAAGCGCCAATGTCCGCTCTTTACAAAGCTCAGTTCCGCGAAAACTCCCGCACCAGTTCGTTTGTTTCTGAGCGAGAAGCCTGATGGCGGAAACGAAGCGCTGCCACATCTCTTGCAATTTCCATGTCGGCTACCGGAAGTGAGACGAGATTGTCATGGTCAGGGATCGACGTTTCGGGAAGGATAACGGCCCCCGAGCCTCGCCGCGCGAGCTCGACCAACCAGTCCACGCGGTTTGACCGGTATGCCGCATAGAGCGTATGACCATGGTCCGTGCACGCCCCATGCAATGCCTCTCGCATTTCACAATTTGGGCGATCCAACATGGTTGTATCTGCCAAATCAGCAAGCGATACGGCCGGCAACTCAGACAGGGGATGACCTTTCGCCACAACCACACGATAGGCCTCTTGATAGAGTGGGTCTATGCGATAAAGCTCCTCACTGACCTCTACTGTTGATATCACGAGATCAAATTCTCCCTCCCGAAGTCCCGCCAACAAAGTGTCGTTTGCGTCGACGATCAGTTCTATCTCGGCTTGCGGCACGCGTTGACGAAACCGTTCGACGGCCTCCGAGACTTTGGCATGGCCTATCGTTTCACCTATTCCGATGCTAATCGGGACTCTTTCTAGCCGCGTATGTCGGACAGCCTCGGCTTTTGCCTCCCTTGCCTCAGACTGGATGCGTTCCAATCTTGGCTGCATAAGCTTACCAAGCGCTGTCAGGCGGCAGCCAGCACGATCTCGGATGAACAATGCATCGCCCAATTCGTCCTCAAGTTTTTTGATCGCCGCCGTAAGCGAGGGTTGCGATACGTTGGAAGCACTCGCGGCATGGGTGAAATTGCGATGCTCGCAAACCGCCAAAAAGTAGCGGACCTGATTCATTTCCATGACGTCCTCCTCATACGCAACCTCAACCGCGCATCAATCATAGTCAATGCCTATCGAAGTATAGGACTTCAAGATTGGAGTCATGAGGGTGGCACATGGGACAAGGGCTCATCGAAAACGAACGATGAACCCAAACTCAGGAGAAGACCAATGAAATCCATAATCCTTCACACCATCTCAGCACTCGCTTTGATTTCTGCAACAACTTCCGCAAACGCACAGGAAAACGTCATGAACGATCACACTGCCAGCTTTATCGAAATGCCCGCCGCATCCGGCCAGACCGACGCATTTGCCGAGTTTCTTGCAGGTGCTGCCCCACTGGTCGCAGAAACCGAGCCCGGCACCAAACTCTGGTTTGCTTTGCAAGCAGGCGACAGCCTAGCGATCTTCGATGTCTTTGAGGATGAAGCTGCCCGCAATGCCCATTTTTCAGGTGCTGTCGCAGGCGCACTGAATGGAAACGCAGACACATTAGTAGACGGCGGTTGGGATGCTGGAGTTGTCGCCAACATCAACAACTCGGACGTTCTGTCAGCCAAAGCACCGGTTGATCTCTACAGTGCCACAACTGCAACATATATCCGGCTCGAAGCGGCTCCAGGACAGGCCGATAATCTGGCTGCATTGTTGACGGCGGCTGGCCCGATCGTGGCCGATACAGAGCCAAAGACGCTGTTCTGGGCGGCTTTGCAGATTGACGAAAACAACTTCGCAATCTTTGACATCTTCGCCGACAACTCAGGTCGCGAGGCACACTTTGCTGGGCAGGTTGCCGGGCTTCTGAACGAAAAAGCGTCGGTTCTGGTCGAGGGCGGTTGGGACGACGGCGTGGTCGCCAACGTCAGTAACTTCGACATTCTGGCAATCAAGTAAGTAACGAGTGCCTTTATCGAGTGCCCGGCGGCCAATGGTCGCCGGGCATTTGTTGCCTCAGATACAAATTCTATTTTGCCGCGAAGAGGACATTCATTGGTGCCGTCCGGTTGGCGGTTTTGTCCGCTCTGACGACCTTCACCCACGAAAAATGCTGCGCGATGCACGAATGGCTGCTTCGGTGACTGTGCGTTGCCGCATCGACGGTCGCTTCGAACGGCAGGTCTGGGCCGGGAGCGACGCTGCGCGGGGAGCGCGACCAGGCGCTTGGTCCTGCCGTGCAGCGAAGGTCCGGAACGAGCCCAATGTGACCGATGCTGCGCGTTGCGCGAATGTCCGCTATCATCAGGCGCCCGAAGGCTCTCAACAACCACTTAGGTTTTGAACCGGGTTTGTGTCGGCGCAAATAAGCGCGGTTTGGTGATGCTCCTAAAGGAACATTTTTAGAACACACCTATTCGCGCGCGGCATTTCTCAGCGTTTCTATCACTGCCGCTGCGCGCATTATTACCCCAAGAAGATTAGGTGTTTATTTTTTAAAGCAGTTTTGCGAAGGTGCCTTGGTTTCAAGAGGGATTACAGTGATGTTAAAAAAACTAGCACCAATTTTTATGCTGACTCTGGTAGCATGTTCTGATTCAGATTCCCGCGCTTTCAATGAGGCCATGACGAACATGAATCGAGAGATGAGTCAATCTGGAGGCTTTGGCAGTACGAACTCCAGCTATGGAACTTATGGCGCACCACGGTACTATGGCAACGGTGTCGGGAATACTAACAGAGCGCCGGTTCGTAGCTCATCTGCGATACAACGAGCACCAGTGACAGATTATTCATCGTCTGGTTCGAGTTCGACTACATCCTCTGGCTCGACAAATTCCTCTTCCGGATCTGGGTTTCACTTGACGAGCTGTAAATCAGGAACACTCAGAAGCGGGATCGAAGAGCAGCGTTGGTCAACCTGCGGCAAGAATGCACCCTCAGAAGCGGATGCAAAGCGCGCTGCGCAAGCAAGACTCGATCAGGCGGTCAGCGCAAGAAATGCTCAAAAGGCAAAGGATGCGGCCGCGCTCCGCGTGCTGGAAGCGGAGCGCGCTGCCGCCAAAGCCGAGTTCAACAATCGCCCGATTAATACCTGTGTGGGATGCACTATCCCGCAATAGGGCTATAAGCTAGTTGTTTTGGTCAATTTGGGCTCAGTCGGTCTGTTGATTTACATCGCGCATCCTCAGAAACGACTGTTTGTTGGACGGCTCATCAAACCGGACATCGACAGGCCTGCGGCGAAAGTCCGTTCTGTCCGCACAGCAGACCTTGGGCGTCCTAAATTGCTGCGCAGTGCATGAACGACCGGTCTGGGGAAGCCGCGGCGCAGCCTCGGGTCCGACGATGAACGGCGGCTCAGGGCCGTCACCGTCGGCCAAGTCGACCCAGTCTCGCCAGCTGCGCCAGCATTTTTGACCCCGAGTCTGCGGATCCTGCGCCTCCTGCGGAACCCGTCTGCCCCATGCCCTGCCTCACGGGCATCTGCTGCACGCCGAAGAACTGCCGCGCCCTGAGGGCTGCGTATTCTGCGCCACTTGCGCCTCCGATCAGGTAGCGATTGTAGGCCTGCTGGCTGCCCATGGCGGCGCGGGCAAAGCTGTAGCCGCCGAGACCACTGGAGAGGGCGGGCATCATAATGTTTCCGGAGATCGCGCGGACGATGAAGGGCGTGGCAATGATGAAGCCCTTGGCCATGAGCACCATCATGAAGAAGGGAATGAGCGCGCCGATGTTTGAGGCTCCCTCCGGGTCGCCGAGTTCGCCGATGAGGGCAGAGGAGACACCCGTGATTGTCGCGAACACACCGGCCACGACTATGGGGTAGAGCGCGAAGGAGACCAGCGCCGACAGCCAGCGCGCGAAATAGTCCTTGGTGACCTCGAAGAGGGTCAGGAAAATCATCACCGGTGCGATCCCGATCAGAAGTGCGATCATCAGGCGGGATGCCACGAGGATGAAGGCGGCCAGCCCGCCGAGGATCGAGAGCAAGAGGACCCCGACAATGTCGAGCATGGCCCCTGCCATCCAGTTCAGCTCGGACCCAGCGGCGTTGAGATAGTCCCCTAGTTCCGCGATTAGCCGGTCAAACTCTTCTGCGAAAGTGCCAGAAGGGCCGGGAGTTCCACCACCAACGGAAGCAACCAGCGCACCCGCAATGCTGTCGATCCCGGCCAGGATGGCGGAGGAGAGGGCGTTGAACTGCACCCAGTTGGTTGCAAATATCCCGATGAGCCCGATCTTGACCGCGAGCCAGAATGCCGTGCGTCCGTCCATCGCCTTGTACTGGTAGACCATGTTCAGGAAAACGAGAACCACCACCAGCGTTGTTCCCAGCACCAGAAGCGTGCCAACCGTTGCCGCAACCGATCCGAACTGGGTTTCTGCGGCGGTGTCGAGATAGCCCTGGGAGGTTTCAACGAAATAGGTGACGACGCTCATCGGGGATCAGCCTTACCAATTGCCCGCGGCTTCGCAGATGGCCTTGGCGGCAGGGCGGGCGGCGTTGGCGCGGCGGTCGTAGGCGTCCGAGGCCTGCAGCATCTCCCATCGTTCGCCACTCGCGTGGACCTCGCGAAACATCGCCTCGGCATCGTCCCAGGACGGGAACCGGATCTCGCAATTGCAGCTGCCAGTCTCGACGATGCGCTCAAGGTTTTGGGCACGGTAGATGTCTTGGACCAGCACGCGCTGATAGGCTTGGCGCAGGGGGATTTCTTGCATCCAGCTGAGTTCAGCGGGGCGGTCCGGACAGACATCGAAGCGGCGCTCCAAGGTAGGGACTAGGTCGCGCTCGGCGAACGCGGGGGTGAACGTCAGGCTGAGGCCGAGGGCGAGCGCAGCCAGGGCGAGGCGAAACCGCGTCACTCTCATGCCGCGGTTCCAACTGTTGTCGTTTCGCGCTTCAGAAACACTGTGTGCCCGACATTGGCGAATTCCGAGGAGCTGATCGACACCACCTCCCAGCCTTCTGCACCTTTGGCATTCAGGCTGGCCTGCATGTCGGAAAGGCCGGTCTTACGAGTCATGGGAAAGGACAAGATATCGTATTCAAAGGTTTTCATGGGGAAGTTCCAATCTCAGTTGCGCCGGGGAGGTAGAATTCGGTGATGCCGCGTTTGCCGTCATGGCGACCGGCCTGGATGATCACGTCAATGGAATTTTCGATGTACTGGATCATGTCGGCATAGGTCATCGGGATTTCGGTCTTGAGTGCCGCGATCGCGAGCCGCTGCACGGCGAGTTGCGGGGTTTCGGCATGCAGCGTTGTCATGGACCCGCCGTGGCCGGTGTTGATGGCTTCCAGAAAGGTCATGGCCTCCTTGCCGCGCACTTCGCCCAGGATGATCCGGTCGGGACGCATGCGCAGCGTGGCGGTGAGAAGCACATCGGCGGTCTGGAATTCCGCGTCGCGATTGGCGATGAGGGTCACTGCATTTGGCTGGGTCGGCAGCAGCTCGGCGGCTTCTTCGATGGTCACGATGCGTTCCTCGGATGGCACGTGAGATAGGATCTTGCGCGCGGCCACGGTCTTGCCGGTGGAGGTGCCGCCCGAGACGATCATGTTGAGTTTGTTCTCGACGCAGAAGGCGAGCGCGTCATCGATCAAACCCGCGGCCACCACGGCGCGCAAGGCCCGCTTCTTTTCGACGCGCAGGTCTTCGAGCTTGCGCTCTTTTCCGTAGAGGAAATCGAGTGCGATGCCCTCGAGTGGCAGGCTCGAGAAGAACCGCAGGCTGATCGACATGGCCGAGAGCACGGCGGGCGGGGTGATGACCTGTGCACGGATCGGGCGCCCCTTGTAGGTGATCGAGACCGAGACGATGGGGCGGTCCTTGCTCATCGTGGTATTGGCCGAGGAGGCGATCTGGTTGCCGAGGTCCCTGACCTGAACGCCCGTAAGCCTCTGGTCCAGCGCGCGCATGAAGTGATCGCCCTGGAATTCGCCCCAGCAGGTGCCATCAGGGTTAATGCAGATCTCGATGACATCGTCGCGAGCGGCGGCGTCGATCCGGTCGAGCGAGGTTTCGAGATAGCTCAGCGACATGGGCTCAGAATATCTCCAGATCGCGGTCGACCATCACTGTCACGCGGGCCCCCTGGTCGACATAGATGACGGGTCCGATGGAGAGGTAATCGCCAATGACGCTGTCCGTGGCATCTGCCAGATCATCGCCAACGTCTTCGAGAACGTCGGCGGCAGTCTCATCCTGAACCTCGGAGGCGGCGGCACTTGGCGCGGCCGAAATCAGCGAGATCAGGGCGGCCGACCCGAAACGCTCAGCAAAGCGCGTGTCCACGAAACCGGTGACACCGGAACGGCCCAGTTCATCACCCCCGAAGGAGCTGATCTGGACGGTCTGATTGTCAGGCAGGATGATCCGGTCCCAGGCGATCGTGACGCGGCGCTGCGCGATATCGACGCCGGCCCGGTAGCGCCCGATCAGACGGGAGCCTCGGGGGATCAAAAGGCGCGCGCCATCGACGCTGTAGACATCCTCGGACACCACGGCACGGGTCTGGCCGGGCAAGGAGCTGTCGAGGGCAGTTTCCATGACGGCCTGGATCATGGTGCCCTGGATGATCGTGTTGGAGGGATTGGCGATGACCTCGGCTTGCGTCACGGATGTGGGCAATGCACCGTTCAGCACGAAATCCGTCACCTCGCCAAAAGTGCGTTCAGTCAGAGCCGTTTCATTCGCTCCGGACGTGCCGCCAAACGCGATGGTGGGCGAGGCGATGCGCCGCTCCTGGAAGGCGCGTTCCTCCGCGGCGCGGCGCTTCAGCTCGGCCATGCGCCGGGCTTCTTCCTCGCGGCGCAGTCTCTCTTGCTCGCGTGCGCGCAGCTCATCTTCCGTGGGGCCCGCTGGCGCGGCTTGCGGTCGGCTGGCCTCGAGTTGGGCCAGTTCCAGATCCATGCGTAATTGCTCAAGGCTGCGATCCCGCGCCGTCAGTTCGTCCTGGAATCGTTGCTGTGCGGCTTCCGAGGCGGCTTGCAGCGCCGCGATCTGAGCGGTCAGCGCGTCGATCGCCTCTGCGGCGGCGGTGTCTTCCTCGACGACCGGCTCGGGGGCGTTGCGCAATTCCTCGATCTGAGCCTGCAGCGCGGTGATCTGCGCCAAAAGCTCAGCATTGGGCTCGACCGGATCGGGTGCGACGAACACAACCTCGGGCTCGGGCGGGGGCAAGGTCTCGATGGCGCCAAAGCCGTCCCCCTCGTTTTGGAAGACATCCGGGGTGGCCGTCGGCAAGGCTTCCTCTTCGTCGGGCTGTGAGAGGAGATAAAGCATGGCACCACCCGCGCCGATGACGAGGACCACGATCAGTGCGAGAAGGGGCGACCGGCGCTGCGCCGCCGTGGGGGCGCGGGCACTGCCTTTCTCAAGGGCGGCGAGGCGTTTTTCCAGCTCGGTGTTCCCGGTATCGCTCATGAGGCGGCCTCCGCGGTCGGGACCGCCTCGATGCAGACCACCTCTTCGCCAAGTCGCAGGACCCATTGGCGGTTCACGCCGCTGACGCGGATCACGCCGTCTTCAGGAGTTTGCGTGTTGACCGTGCGCTCGCGGCCGCCCGCGTAGCGGAAGATCGCGGGCACAGGCGCGTTTCTTGGAAAAGCGAAATACGTGAATGTCCCGTCATCCCAGATGCGGGTTGGCGTGAACTCGGTCCGCGCACTGGCGCCGTAATTGTAGTTCGGCGCTTGGGCCGCGATGGCCCGGGTCGGGCGCGCAGCGTCTTCCGGATAGCGGAACTGCACCACGTAGAAGGTCGGGCTGCGGACCTCCTCGACGTTGAAATAGTAGCTGCGCCTGTTCGTGTAGACCGTCACATTGGTATGGACGCCGCGCGCGACGGGCTTGATCGCGAAGGCTTGCCCGCCCGGTACGCCATCGATCTCAAACCCTTCCGTGTCGCCCGCGATGATCGAGCGGATGCTTTCGCCCTCGCCGAACTCGATGGTGGTCACATGAGTGAGCGACACGCTGAGACGGTAGACCTGACCCTCCTGGTAGGTGGCCAAGCGCACCCGGCTGTCGTTGGGACCGCCACGCGGGATGGCTTCGGCAGAGGCGAGGCCGGGCAACAGGGCAATGACAAAAATAAGCGATCTTATAAACAACAACGTCAGTTCTCCAATCTGTCGGAGCGGATGGAATATTCGAGGACGGTGAAGCCGAATGGATTGGTCCAGACCTCATCGATGGAGCGGCGGGTCTCCGGGCGGAACTCGAAGAGAAGCGTCGCAGTGAAGAGCCCGGTCTGGGTGCCGTTAATGGACGTCAGGCGCTTGCGCAGGCGGACCGTCGCGCGGTTGGTTCCGATCCGGCTGATGCTGAGGATTTCCACGTCGAGCCGAGCATTGGGGCCATAGACCGTCGGCGGGTAATTCTCGTTGGCGCTGTTCCAGATCTGGCGCAGCCCGCTCTCGGCAGCTCCGTCCGAGCGGCGCAGGACGCTGCGGATGCGCAGATCGTTGTCGAGCTGGTTATAGACCTCCCGGTCAGTCACATAGCGGAACACCTCCGCCTCGATGATCGCCTGGTTGGCAGTCACCGAGGAAGCGCCCACCGAGGCCTCAGGGAGCGCAAAGCCGGTGGCGGGATCATAGGGGACAACGACGGGGGGCGGGTCGACATCGAGGATCGCAACTGCTGCGGCACTCAGACAGCCGATGATGCCGAATACAAGGCCTATCAGGCCAAGGCGTTGCCAGAGCCGTTCGCGGCGCAAGGCACCGTAGACCAGTTCTTCCTCGATGATTTCTTGTTCAGTCGCCACGTGTCACACCCCACGATCAGTCTGCCCGGAGGTCCGGCAAGGTGAAATCCATGAAGCGCTGCTCCTCGGCGATGGTGGCGGCATCGATCACGCCTCCCGTGCCATCGCCCACGGTCTGGATGGCTTCGAGCTGCCACATGGCGACCAGCGCAATGGCGAGCTCCGCGGTCACGCGCGTGTTGAGATCGATGCTTTCCTTGAGTTCGTCCATGTCGTCGATAAGCCCCACAAGGCGGTCGACCCGCTCGAGCGATTGGCCTGCGTCTTCATAGCTGTTCTGGGCGGCGGCTGAGACGAGCGCGCCGGTTGTTGCCTGCGTCGCCACGCGGTTGGCTCCGGGATTTCCGCTCGTAGCCATTTCCGAGAGCGTGTCCTCGTCAAAGCCGAGGTCAGCCAGCACCCGGTCCATTTGGGTTTCGATCTCGCTCGCGCCAGAGCCAGACAGGCCAGAGAAATCCCCAGTCTTGATCGCCTCAATCGTGGCGAGGATGTCGCCGAATTCCTGGTCGAGCAGACCATTGAGTTCGTCTTCCATCTCGGTGCGGATGATCTCCGGCAGTTCGGCAAGGCGGGTGAGGGCCTCGTAGGTTCTTTGCAGCTCCGCGAGTTGATCCGTGAGAAGGCCGAGCTGTTCGCGGAGCTGCGTCAGCTGTTCGTTTTGCAGGATCTCGTCTTCGATCATCTGCCGCAGCTGCTGAATGTTTTGCGCGATGTTCTGGGTGTCGACGACCGGTACACCCTGTGCTGTGGCAGGGGGTAGGGCGCTGAACTGCAAGCCAACGCCAAGTGTCGTGGCCAAAGCTGTCCTAAAGAGCAGATGTCCCATCATTCAATCTCCCTGATCGTAAAATCCATGACCGCGCCTTCGGCCATGCGGGCGCTGGCCTGGGCCAGCTCCTCGGCAGAGAGGACGCGGGTGCGTGCCGCCTGAAGCCGGATGCGTGCAGCGACGAGGCGCACGAGTTCGGCGCGGGCATAGGTGTTGAGCGCGACGCTCTCCTGCACGTCCTCGGTTTTGGAAATCCGTTCGACGATATCGCGGATGCGCAGGGCGGCTTGGTGGATCGCGGCTGGTGAGTTGTTGCCGTAGAAGGCGGCACCGTGCCCGGTGATTGAGAGGTTGGCATTGGCCAGAAGCGCGGGGTCGATCGTGCCAAGCGCTTCGATCCCGCCGATACGGGTCAAATAGAGGTTATAGCGTTCGGGGATCACCTGGACGTAGGCTCTGGTCTCGCGGAAGGGTGGCACGCCGCCATACTCGAAAACCCGGCCGGGTCCGGCGTTATAGGCCGCGAGCGCGTTGATGATGTTGCCATCGAATGTGTTGAGCTGGGTTGCGAGATAGCGCGCGCCGCCATGCACCTGAAGGTAGGGGCTGTCATAGTATTCCGGGTTGATGCCGAGATCGCTGGCGGTTCCGGGCATGATCTGGGTCAGACCATAGGCACCGACAGGAGACCGTGCCCCAATGGTAAACCGGCTTTCCTGCCAGATCAGGGCTTGCAGCAACGCGCGCCACTGGACGGGCGAGAGTCCTGCGCGGCCAACACCCGCAAAGCCGCTGGTCTCTTGAGCCACGCGGATGATGAGCTGCTCGATGGTCTCAGACGTATCCCCGAACATCTGCGCACCGCCGGGATTGGGATCGATCTCGCCCGTGCCATAAACGGCTTCTACGGCGCGGTCGGGATCGCCGCTGCCGTTTTCTAGCCCCGAGACCATCGCCGGCAGTCCTTGACCCCCGAAGCTGGTCTGGGCATCAAGGATGCGTTGCAGGGTTTCCAGCTGCTCCCGTTCGATCTCGGCGATGAGTTCGCGCACGGCAAGCTTGTCCGCCTGAAGGGCCAAGTCTGCTTCGCGGTCGCCGGTCTCGACGATATCGCGCGCGGTCAGCCCGCTGTCATTAGTCGGCACACCTTGGGACAGGGCGAGACCGGGCAGCAGGCAAAACGCCAGGATATGAAGCAGGCTAGACTTCAATGTCGCCCTCCGGCGCATCAAGAGGCGTGAAGGTGCAATCAGGCGCGACAGGGGCTGTCGAGGCGAGAAAGGTGAAGCAATTGGCCTGCGGCTCCCGATACTGGGTGCAGGAGGCCAGCGCGCCGAGCGCAGCCAAAGCGATAAGAATACGGATCATGAAAGCCTCCAAAAATCTGGGCGGTCGCGGTAATCGGCGCCGACAAGCGCTTCTCCCTTTTCCATGCCGCCAAGGATCGTGAGATTGGGCCCAAGGGCGCTCAGATCGGCATCGACGACGATTGAGCCCTGATCGTCGCGGATCAGTGCGAGGCGGCTGTTGCTGCCCGTGTTGAGAAGGACGTCAAGCTCCTTCTCCGTGAGGTTCAGCATGGCGTAGTCCGAGGCATTGGCGCGGATATTGGGTAGCAGGATCTGCGTCGGAACGGCTTCGACGATGGTCTTGCCGGTCCGGGTGCGCTCAAGCTGGCTGGCATATTGCGTCATCATCACCGCGACGGTGTTCTGCTTGCGCGCAGTCACGAGCCAGTTCGACAGCCGTTCGGCGAAATATGCGTTGTCGAGCGCCTTCCAGGCCTCGTCGATCACGATGATGGTGGGGCGGCGGTCCTCGATCTCGCGCTCGACCCGGCGGAAAAGATAGGCCAGGACCGCCATCCGTTCCTTGTCGGCCTCGCTGTCGAGAATGCCGGTCAGATCGAAGCCCACGACATCGCCCTTGAGCGAGAACGTGTCCTCGAGGCTCTGCCCGAAGATCCAGCCGTAGCGGCCGTCTTCGGTCCACTCGAGCAGGCGCTGGTGCAGATCGCCGCCGTCATCCGTAGACACAAAAAGCGATGCGAAATCCCGCCAGTTCCGCAGGGCCGGATTGGAGGCCTGGGCATTCTGGCGCACGACTTCCTGGATGCGATTGGTCTGTGCCGGTGTGAGCGGCTTGTCAGCGCGGTAGAGCAGGGTGGCAAGCCAGTCGGAAAGCCAGGCGGTGCCGCGCGCATCGGTCTCGGTCCAGAGCGGGTTGAGGCCCGTGGGCTGGCCGGCGTTCAGGGACGCGTAGCGCCCGCCATTGGCGCGCACCGCCATCTCCATACCGAGGCGGTAATCGAAGACGAAGATCCGCGCCCCTGCTCGACGGGCCTGCGTCATGAGAAAGGCGGAGAGAACTGACTTGCCAGAGCCCGGCCTGCCCATGATCAAGGTGTGCCCGCCGGTGGGTTCTTTGTCGGGCGACCCCTGCTCGTGATAGGAAAACCGGTAGGCGCTCTGTTCGGGCGTGGGCAGGTAAGTAATGACGCGGCCCCAAGGGGTTTTCGTGGCGGGTTTGCCGAGTTGGGTCCGGTGGAAAGCCGCGAAATCCGCGAAGTTGCGATTGGTGATGGCACTGGCGCGCACGCGCTTGGGCTGGTTGCCGGGATGCTGGCTGAGGTAATGCGCTTTGGCCGCGACGCGCTCGCCGATCATCTTCACGCCTTCGGTCGCGGCGGCGTTCACGATCTCGGCGCTGAGGGTTTGCAGTTCTTCGAGTGTGTCGCAAAAGAGCGTCACGACCATGTGATGCTCGCCGAAGTTTTGGCGCTTGGCCTCGAGATCATCAGCCGCGATGTCGAGCGCTTCCATGAGCGACAGGGCGGCGTCTTGGCTGGCCTGCATCTGGCGCTTTTGCCGCTTGATGCGGCCTGCCATGAGGTTCGAATTGATCGGTGTGAAGGAATGGGTGACGATCATGTCGACCGGCAGGTTCAGCATGTCGAACATGGTGCAGGAGGTGCCTTCCGAGTATTCTCCGATGGTGAAGCTCTTGCCGTAGCGGTGGCCCACGACGCCCTCGGAAAGCTCGAAATGGTCGCCGTGAAACGTAACGCGGGTATTGGCGACGTTGAAGGACAGAAAGCCGTAGGTGTTGGCCGGGTAGAGCGGCAGCTCGGTGCCCGTGTTGAGCGCGCCCAAAAATCCCACCAACTCTCCCGATCCGGCTGACAGCAGGCGCGGCTTGAGCTCGGTAAGCCCCGAGAGGAAGACGTTCACGGCCTCACCGAGGCGCTGCAGGCGTTTGCGGGTCTCCTCCTTCAGTCGGTCCGGCGCGCTGCGGCTCAGGAACGGCAGGAGGCTTTTCGGAGGCGGGCGGTGAATGACGGTGAGCGTCAGTGTTTTGTCGCGGAGCCCGCTGGTCTCGAGTTTCGCGCGCCAGCGCCGGTCGACCTCGCCCGCGAAGCTGTCCTCACGAACTGGGTCCAGATCCGGTTTGATGGCCTTGGAGACCTTGTGGACGTAATAGCTGAATTCCGGCCCGAGCTGCGCGATGATGCGGCCAAAAAGGGCCGTCACCTTGTCGAGATAGGCATCATCGGTCGTGTAGCTGTTGATCCCCTCGAGCCGGATGCAACGGAAGAGCTCGTTCACCCGGGTGCGCACGGTCTGGTCGTCGACGAGGCTCACATAGGGCAGCATATGCGCAAGCCGGGTCTCGCGCGCATACCAGTCTGGCGTCATTGTGCGGGGGTCGAGCGCAGCGTTGCGGGCTTCATCACGGGGCATAGCTGTCCCCGCCATGGATGTTGCGGTTTCGCGTGGGTGGCGTCTCCTGCAGCGCCGTCATCATCACGTCGATGAAACGCGGGTCCCAATCCGCGGCCTTCCACAGCACCGGATAGAGCAGAGCCGCGACAGCCAGCACCGCAATATGCTGGACCCAGACGAAGAGAAGCACCGAGCCGAAGAGCCAGACCATCGCATACATGATGGGCAGGCCCAGGAGCTTCGGCGGACGCACGAGGCCGAGGAAGAGAGGCGCGCGCTCAGCCACCGGCAAAGACCGCGGCAACGATGGTGGGGGCGGCGGCGACACCAGCGATGCCCACGAGGACCCAAAGCGCCTGGCGCAGGTCGATGATGTTGAAGAACCAGCTCAAGAACACGCCGAGGACCGCGAGTGTGGCGATGACCACACCAAGAGGTCCGGTCAGCGCATCGACAATGCCCTGTAACAGGCTCTGGATCGGGGAGAGATCAATGCTCTGGGCGAGGGCGGGTTCGGCAATCAGCAGGAATAGCGCCAGCGAGGCGACAAAAAGGTTTGAAATCTGTCTCACGAATTTGATCCTTCCAATCGGGCCACGACAGCCATGACGCGGGCCACGTGGTTCTGGGTTTCTCGGTAAGGGGGAATGCCACCGTGTTGGCGCACGGCGTCCGGCCCCGCGTTGTAGGCCGCCAGCGCCAGATGCGGATCGCCGAAGCGCTCCAGCATCATCGCGAGGTAGCGTGCAGAGCCGTCGAGGTTCTGTTGGGGGTCACGCGGGTCAACGCCGAGGTCGCGCGCGGTGTCGGGCATCAGCTGACCAAGGCCAATGGCGCCCGCATGTGAGATCGCATCCTGCCGATAGCCGCTCTCCACTTCGATATTGGCGCGGTAGATGCTCAGCCAGCCCGTGACGGAAAGCTCCGCGCGCCTTAGGCCGGGGTGGCTGGCATAACGCAGGGCCGTGGTCTGAATCCCGGAGAGGACATCGGCGTGGGGCAGGGGGGTCGGGCGGGCAAGGACCGCGACTTGGACGCCCTCTTGCTCGGCCTCTACCTCGCCGAAGATCGCGATCCCATCGGAGGCCGAACCCTGACCAATCCCGTCATTGTAATTGCGCGCGAAGCTATTTTGGGATTGGGAAGGCGTCAGGGAGCCGTCGCTCTCCATGACCAGGACCATTTGCGCTGAGGCAGGTGCTGCGACCAGCCAGAGACAGACGAGGTTAGCTGCCAGCGACCTTGTCTGATGGCGCTTTGTCTGGCGGGGCGAGTTTATGCGTACGGCTTGTCCCCGCCTCAAGCGGCAGGTCGACATGTGCAAAGCCAAGGCCAATAAAGAAAGACACCACGCCGGAGATCGTCTTGAACTCGCGGATCTTGATATCGTTGTAGGTCGTCCGCGTGCGGGCGGTGACGAGGAGCTTTTCCACCCCGTCATCAGAGACAACACGCATGATCCAGACCCCGTAATAGCTGGGGCCTTTCTTGTGTGCCGACTCTTGGCACAGGATTTCTGCGCTATAGCCGCTTTCCACGAGTTCGCGGAACCTGGCTTCCGTAACCACATTTGGTGCTTCGATGTCCCAGTTCATGGCCCGGCTCACGCTTTCTCCAATGGCGCGACCCCAGGCATTCCTACTTGAAGCCCAGAGTTACGATAGTATATTATCAACCGCAAGATGTAATATCGTGCTTTAGCTGTAGTTTGGTTACGCAAACACTAGTCACGGCCAGTGTCCGCGATCAAGGAGATAACAGGTTTGAGAAACCCAAGGTTGACAGGCCTGCTCCCATTGCAAGCTATGGTCCTTCTGATCTGCGTTCCCGGACCAGTTTTGGCGGAATCCTGCTTCGCCCCGGCCCGTCCTTTCATGCCAAGCGATTCGCAGGCAGCGCGGGACTATTCGGACATCATCCGTGGCGACTTCGAAGATTACATCCAGGATATCCAGAGCTACTTCCGTTGCCTCGACAGCGAGCGCGCCCGCGCCTTCGAGGAAGCGCGCGAAGTCAGCGAGGACTATGGCCGATTTCTGCAATTGGTAGGGGATTGATGGGCAACCTCGGGAGCATCAGACTTGCAGCCCATGGAAACCAGACGCCGATAACACCCTCATATATCTACTTTTTAGATAACAGATTTCATCCGCTAGCGACGTCACAAAAGGTATGTGACGCGTGGCAAAGACAATCAGAACAAATGGCCAGTTGGCGCTCGTCCGTGCGTTGGTTGAAGCACGTCAAAATGCGGGTCTCAGCCAGCAGCAGTTGGCGGCGAAGCTCAAACGCCACCAGTCATTTGTCGCACGTCTCGAAAGTGGCGAGCGTCGTATCGACGTCGTGGAGTTTACAGTTCTGGCGAGGGTCATTGGCTTTGACAAAGATGAAGTCCTGTCGATTGTCGAAGCCGCCACGGAGCCCGACCACAGGATTTGAACCAAATGAATTGTTGAGAACACGGGAACCCATTTTCCCGGTCCGATGATCATTCCCTCATCGAGGACCAGTTAGCCAACATCAAAGAAGCCCGGCGCGCGGTCGTAGTGAACGCTCTGCAACCCCACGCCGCAATTCGCAGCGCCACAGTGCAGGAAGTCAGTAAACAGTGAACGATGATAGGGGTGAGGGCGTCGCGATCGCCAATCTGATCGGGACCGATGGGTGCAGTGTTGTTGGTTGGGTTTATCGCTGGAGTACAGGCTCACATGCGGTGATGTGGGACGTCCAAGGGCCCCAGCCGGTATCGGAAACCTGGCCGGATATAAGTGACGAACAGAAGCAAGAAATCGACTTCGACGCGCTGACGAGGATCGGAAGAAGCGACGACGGGTGAACAGAGCGAACCCGCGGTTTTTGCCGAAACGCCAAACAGCATGTGGACCGCGACGCGTATGCGGTGCGGTCGTACACCCCAAAGAAGCCGTCTTCCGAGACAAATCTACGAGACGGCAGGTCAGTAGTTCACCTGCTCGAACCCGTAGTTGCCCTCATAGTCACGCCAATCGACGAAGACGGATCGGTGATAAATGCCAGGACAATGCTCGCCCCAGCGTTCAAGACCTTCGTGAGCCGAAGGAAGGGCAGTGACGGAAGACCTTTGCCAAGCGAAGTCACCTTGGGTCCCGTAAGTGCCGAGGACCACGGTCGCGCTTCGGTTACAGTCCCCATCGCGCCCGGACTCGTGCTGTCGTGCATACCGTACATCGAAGACGCGGATGGACCGCACGAAATTGAACTCTGGCCCGCTGATATCGATGTCCGCGCGGTCCTGAACGAGCCGCAGGGCGAGGTCGGTGGGAACGAGATTATCTACTGGCAAGGATTGAAGCGGTCGACGGCTGTCGGTTCGGTACAAGGCTTCAAAGATGCGGCCAGCGTTGTTTTGTAACCGATCGTTCTCGTAGGAGGCGCCCATGGGACAGCGCCAGATTTGCAGCGGTGGTTCGACCGGCCAAGGTGTAATCCGCCGGATAAATTCGGCGCGGGCTCGGGCGCAAGGGACGGAAGCAGGCCAGCCGCCAGACAGGCACAGGAGGATTGCGCAATCGATCGGGTATGTCTGCGCACGGGCGGGTATTGGCAGCGAAGAACCTGTCACGGTCAAAGCGACTGCGACCGAGGCGAGGAGTTTTTTGAGTAAATGGCGCATTCTGAGGAACCTCCATGACCGGAGTCCAGCATACATACGATAATATACTATCGCAACACGAAGTATAAAGACGCATAATGAAGTTTATGTAATATATTGGTAGTATCAATCAGCTTTCCTTCGCTAATCAGCAATCCAAGCTTGACCTTCCAGTTGCTGGAAGCCCCATCTTGGGAGTTGGCATCATTTTGGAGGGCTAGAGCATGATACAGGTAACAGAACCGCACCCGCGAGAGCGGTCATCCGATCAGGCCAAGGATCCAGTTTGCGGCATGTCCGTCACTATGTCTCCGGAGGCCCGTCAGGCGGATTATGACGGTGAAACCTTCTACTTCTGCTCCGATAAGTGCCAGACCAGGTTCGAGGCCGATCCGATCTACTATGCCTCAGGTACGGCATCGGATCACAGCATGACCCCGAAAGCCGGGACTCAGTACACCTGCCCAATGCACCCCGAGATAGTTCGTGACGAGCCCGGCGCCTGTCCGATCTGCGGCATGGCGCTTGAACCGATGGTGCCGTCGGATGAACCCAGCGAAGAACTGACCGACTTTACCCGCCGAATGTGGATCAGTGCCGCCGCGGCCGTTCCTCTGGTTATCCTGACTATGGGAGAGCTGGTCGGTTTGCCGGTCCGGGACTGGATCGGACATCGGCTGGCGACATACATCGAGTTTGTGTTGGCGACGCCGATCGTGCTGTGGGCGGCGAAGCCGTTTTTCGTGCGGGGTTGGGCGTCGATCGTGAACCGCTCACCCAACATGTGGACGCTGATCGCGATTGGTGTCGGCGCGGCATATCTCTATTCGCTGGTCGCCACGTTCCTTCCTGGTGTGTTTCCGGACGAGTACCGAATGGGCGCGGGTGTCGGCACCTATTTTGAAGCTGCCGTCGTCATCATCACTCTGATTTTCGTCGGGCAAGTACTGGAATTGCGGGCGCGGGAACGGACCGGCGATGCCATCCGGGCGCTGCTCGATCTGGCCCCGAAAACCGCGCGACGCATTCTGCCCGACGGTACGGAATACGACGCACCGCTGGAAAACATCGTTGAGGGAGATCGCCTGAGGGTTCGCCCAGGTGATGCGGTCCCCGTTGACGCCAAGGTTGTTGACGGAACGTCATCCATCAACGAGAGCATGATAACCGGCGAGCCGTTGCCGGTCGAAAAAGGTCCGGGCGATACGGTCACCGGCGGCACAATCAATAAGAACGGCTCCCTTGTCATAGAAGCCGCCCGTGTAGGTGCCGACACGATGCTGAGCCAGATCGTCGAGATGGTCTCGAACGCGCGGCGATCCCGTGCACCGATCCAGGGGCTCGCGGACCAGGTTTCTTCCTATTTCGTGCCGACCGTTGTCGTGGTCGCCATCCTTTCCTTCGCCGCTTGGCTCGGCTTCGGGCCCGAACCGGCACTCGTCTTTGCTATCGCCTCGGCGGTGTCAGTGCTGATCATCGCCTGCCCCTGTGCTCTGGGTCTGGCGACCCCGATTTCGATCACGACGGCCGCAGGTCGCGGTGCGCAGGCGGGTGTCCTGATCAAGGACGCCGAAGCGCTGGAACGCATGGCCAAGGTCGATACGCTGATCGTCGATAAGACCGGCACCCTGACCGAAGGCAAGCCGACGCTAACCGATGTGAACGCTTTGGACGACGAGTCCGAAGAAACCATTCTGACCCTCGCGGCTGCCTTGGAAAAAGGCTCCGAGCACCCGCTGGCAGAGGCCATCGTCGAAGGCGCGAAAGAGAGAGGTATCAAAGTCGGCAATGCCGAGAACTTCGAAGCCGTGACCGGCAAGGGTGTGAGCGGAACCGTCTCGGGCCGCGCCGTCGCGCTTGGTAACACCGCGATGATGCGCGACATGTCCCTCGACACCTCCGCAGCAGAGGAGGCAGCAGATGTTCTGCGAAGCGAAGGCAAGACGGCCATGTTCGTGGCCATAGAAGGAAAACTGTCCGGCATCGTCGCCGTCGCCGACCCGATCAAGGAAACGACGGCCGAGGCCATCAAGCAATTGCACGAGGCGGGCCTGCGGATAATCATGGCTACGGGTGATAACGAACGCACAGCAAGGGCCGTGGCGCAGCGTCTTGGCATCGACGAAGTACGAGCCGGCGTTCTCCCGGAAGACAAAAAGGCACTGGTGGACGAGCTTCACGCGAATGGCAAAAAGGTCGCCATGGCCGGCGATGGTGTCAACGACGCGCCTGCCCTCGCTGCAGCGGATGTCGGCCTTGCAATGGGTACGGGTGCGGACGTGGCGGTTGAAAGCGCGGGCATCACTCTCTTGCGCGGCGATTTGAACGGTATCGTCAAGGCACGGACGCTGGCCGTGGCGACGATCCGTAACATACGCCAGAACCTGTTCTGGGCATTCGCCTACAACACGCTCGGTGTGCCCTTGGCTGCGGGCGTGCTCTACCCGGTATTCGGGCTGTTGATGTCGCCCATGTTCGCCGCCGCCGCAATGAGCCTCTCGTCGGTCTCGGTCATCGCGAACGCGCTCAGACTACGGCGATTGAGGCTTTAGACGATCCGCGTATTGAGCGTGAAGCTGGACGACACTTCTATTTCAGCAAAACGTGTATTGCTGATCTATGAGAACTTCAGCATAGCATGTTGCATGTTATTCAAAACGCGCCTTTTTCTGGTTGCTCTGTTGGTTGGCGCTGTTCTGGTGCAAATCAATCTTGCGTCCATTTCAAGTGTGGACCCAGCGCCTGCTATGGCTATGCAGAGCGATTGCTGCCCGAACGACTGCCCGGACATGCCGGAATGCGACGCTGCCTGCATTTCTACGACGCAATGTCGTGTGGCCCCGATCGTGGCCGAGCTCGAACGAGTGATCCTGGTGAACCTGCCTCGGTCCGGACGTGCCGGGTACGTGCGGACTGAGGCAACGGCGATTCTGCAACAGGCAGACGGCGGATTGCAAAGACCGCCCAAAGCATAGCGGTTCTGGTGCCTGCCGCACCAACAGCCGCGCGCCGATGTAACGTTTAGACCAGTTCCAGGTCGATACGATGGTCGGCGTTCCCGTTGCCCGTCAATACAGGCGTATCATGCCCCGTTATATTCACAGCGCCCTTGCTGCCCTCGTGGTCGCTGCCCAGCTTTCCGTGCCGGTGGCACAGGCCGCTGCATCTGATTACATTCTCGTTCTTGTCGAGACGACTTATCCCTTCGGAGACGATGCGGTTCTAGAAGTTCGTCTGATTGATACCCGCACCAATGCGCCCGTGGAGGGCGCCGTCATCTTTGCCACAAGGCTGGATATGGCGCCGGACGGGATGGAGACGATGACTTCACCGGTCTTGGCGTTACCCGGCGAAGAGCCGGGTCTCTATCGCTTCTCTGCCGATCTGACGATGGACGGAAACTGGCGCTTTTCAGTTGCGGCCAAGGTGCAGGGCGAGATGGAAACCGTTCAGGCACAGATCGTAATCGAGGTACAGCCATGAGCGCCTTTGGCAAACTGGTGCTGATCGCCGTCGTTGGCAGCGCGGCTGGATGGGTTGGCCTTGCGGCGGGCGGCAAACGCTGGACGCCTGCGATGCTGACGGATGTGGCGCAGACGCAGCTCACAGCACTTTTGGGACGTGAAGCTGACGCGATGCCGGCCGAAATCCGATCGGCGATGGGCCCGATTATCTACTATCGACACCCTGACGGTCTTGCCGAATGGTCCGCGGTTCCGACCGACACCGTCGATGGCAAGGCGTTTCTGACGGTGCTGGCAAGCGAAGATGTGTCGTTTGACCCAGAGGCGCCCAACCCCCTAGAGGCGAAAATTGGCGAACGAACCGTTCTCTACTACCGGCATCCGATGGGCCTGCCTGATACGTCTCCGGTGCCTAAGCAGGATTCCATGGGCATGGACTACCTTCCCGTTTTTGCCGATGAGGCAAACGATGCCGGATCGGTGACCGTATCGCCCGGCAAACTACAGCGCACCGGCGTACGTACGTCAGTTGCGGTGCTCAAGCCCATGGCAACGACGGTTCGAGCGCCGGGGATCGTCGCGCTAGATGAGCGTCGAGTTAGCGTCATTTCATTGCGTGCGGATGCTTTCATCGAAGAAGTTGAGGATGTAACGACCGGATCAATCGTTGAAGCGGGCGAACCGCTGGCGATGCTCTATTCTCCGGATATCGTCTCGGCGGCCGCACAGTATGTTTCGGACCTGCGAAGTGGTGAAGGGCGCGTGGA
This sequence comes from Sagittula marina, assembly GCF_014196795.1. Classification (GTDB taxonomy): domain Bacteria; phylum Pseudomonadota; class Alphaproteobacteria; order Rhodobacterales; family Rhodobacteraceae; genus Sagittula; species Sagittula marina. The sequence goes on along the minus strand of NZ_JACIEJ010000013.1, from coordinate 89,667 downwards.
AGGCAGCCGTCAAAGGCTGGCAAACTTGGGTGTTCCCGTGTCAGTGATCGACAAGATCGCGGCGGACAGGCGTGCGCCGGTGCAAATCAGCCTGATGGCACCGCGGTCGGGCGTGGTTCTGGAACGAATGGCCGTCGAAGGCATGATGTCCGAGGCTGGCGAAACGCTGTTTCGTATTGCCGATACATCGGTTGTCTGGATCATGGCGGACGTGCCGGAATCTGCGCTCGCGGGCCTTTCGGATGGAAACGCTGCGACGATCACCTTCCCAGGCCTACCGGGCGAGACCTTCAGCGGCATCATCGACAAGATCTACCCTGAGGTCGATATGCAGACCCGGACGGCACGCGTCCGCGTCGACCTGTCCAACCCTGAGGGTCGCTTGCTTGTCAACATGTTCGCTGATGTGGCTTTGGCGACGGGCGACGGTGCGCCCGTGGTGCAGGTGCCGGAAACGGCGGTGATCGACACCGGCGATCGCCGGGTGGTGATCCGCGATATGGGAGAGGGGAAATTCGCCCCGCAGGATGTGGTGCTGGGGCGGCAGGCCGCCGGGATGGTGGAAGTCCGCGAAGGTATTTCCGAGGGCGACCGGATCGTCACCACCTCGACCTTTCTGATCGACGCGGAGAGCAACCTGAACGCAGCCCTGGCTGCGCTGACCGCCCCGGAGGCAGTCGAATGATCGCGCGTGTCATCGAATGGTCCGCCCGCAACCTTGTTCTGGTGTTCTTTGCCACGGCCCTTATCATCGCCTCAGGGGTCTGGTCACTACGCAATTTGCCGATCGACGCTATTCCCGATCTGTCGGACGTGCAGGTGATCGTGCTGACCGACTATCCGGGACAGGCCCCGCAAGTGGTCGAGGATCAGGTCACCTATCCGCTGACCTCGGCCATGCTGACGGTGCCGCGATCCCGCGTGGTGCGGGGCTTTTCGTTCTTCGGCATCTCTTTTGTATACATCATCTTCGAGGACGGAGTTGACCCGTACTGGGCGCGGTCGCGCGTGCTGGAATACCTCAACGCTGCTGCGGCTCGCCTGCCCGATGGGGTGACACCGGCCCTTGGTCCGGATGCAACGGGGGTGGGCTGGGTCTATCAATATGCGATCACCGGCGAGAACCTGAGCCTTGCTGAATTGCGGTCGTTGCAGGATTGGGTAGTGCGTTTCGGGGCTAGCCGCGCAGAGGGCGTGTCCGAAGTGGCCAGTGTCGGTGGCTTCGTTAAGCAATACTCGGTCACAGTTGACCCGGTCCGAATGCGCGCGCAGGGGATCACGCTGTCTGATATCGGCAAGGCCATCTCCGAGAGCAACATGGACACCGGCGGGCGCACGGTGGAGCTGTCCGAGTTCGAATTCATGGTGCGCGGACGCGGCTATCTGGCGGGGACCGAGGATATCGGCAACATCACCCTGCGCAGCATTGGCGGGGTGCCGATCAACCTGAAAGACGTCGCACGGATCGAAATCGTCCCCAACGAACGCCGCGGCATCGCCGAGTTGAACGGTGAGGGCGAGGTCGCCAGTGGCATAGTGCTTCAACGGGTCGGCGCAAATGCGCTGGATGTGATCGAAAACGCCAAGGCCGAACTGGACGTGGTGGCCCAAAGCCTACCGGATGGAGTCGACATCGTGCCGGTCTATGACCGCTCCGACCTGATCCTGTCGGCAATCGAGACGTTGAAAACAACGCTGCTCGAAGAAAGCCTCGTCGTGGCGGGGGTCACGATCATTTTTCTGTTGCACGTCCGCTCCGCCCTCGTGGCGATCATCATGCTGCCTGTCGGATTGCTGATGGCCTTCACGGCAATGAAATTTCTCGGAATCGGGGCCAATATCATGAGCCTCGGCGGCATTGCCATCGCCATCGGCGCGATGATCGACGCGGCCATTGTGATGATCGAAAATGCGCACAAACACCTCGAACGGGCCGCCCCTGACAAGCCACGCATCCAGGTGCTGATCGAAGCGGCAAGCGAGGTCGGCCCCGCGCTATTCTTCAGCTTGCTGATCATCACCGTCTCGTTTCTGCCGATCTTTGCGCTGGAAGGACAGGAGGGACGTATGTTCGGCCCGCTGGCCTATACCAAGACGTTTGCAATGGCGTCGGCGGCGTTCCTGTCGGTGACGCTGGTGCCTGCGTTGATGGTGGTTTTCGTGCGGGGTCGGATCATCCCTGAACACAGGAATCCGGTAAACCGCGTGCTGATCGCGGTCTACCGCCCGATTATCGGCGCCGTGTTGAAGGCTAAGAGCCTCACGATCATCGTGGCCATTGCGGCACTGGTAATCACCATCTGGCCCGCGCGCCAGCTGGGGTCTGAATTCATGCCCGTCCTGAACGAGGGCACACTTATGTACATGCCGACCACGCTGCCCGGGCTGTCGGTCACCAAGGCCGCCGACTTGATGCAGACCCAGGACCGCATCATCAAGACCTTCCCCGAAGTGCTGTCGGTTTTTGGTAAAGCAGGCCGCGCGCTGACTGCAACCGATCCAGCACCGACGGAGATGTTCGAGACGATCATCCAGCTCCGCCCGGAAGACGAATGGCGTCCCGGTGTGACCATTGAAAGCCTGCGACAGGAAATGGATGCCGCGCTGCAATTTCCCGGCGTATCGAACGCCTGGACGATGCCGATTCGGGCACGCATTGATATGCTGTCCACCGGCATCCGCACACCAGTGGGGATCAAGGTCTTCGGTTCCAGCCTGACCGAGATGGAAAAGGTCGCCCGTGAGGTGGAAGCCGTGGTCGGCACGGTGCCTGGAACGACCAGCGCCTATGCCGAACGGGTGATCGGCGGCTATTACCTTGACATCACCCCGGATCGTACAGCGCTCGGCCGCTACGGTCTGTCGGTGCAGGATGTGCAGGAGGTGATCGGCATGGCATTGGGGGCCAAGGCCATCACGCAGACCGTCGAGGGCCGCGAGCGCTACGACGTCGCAGTGCGCTATCCGGCGACACTGAGGTCCGATCCGGAGGCCATCGGACGCGAGGTTCAAGTGGCGCTGCCGGGCGGTGGCACAATTCCACTTGGGGACGTAGCCACCATCGAACGCACCCGTGGGGCCACTTCGATCCGCACCGAAAACGGACAGCTTGCCGTCTATATCTTCGTCGATATCGTCGGACGCGATCTCGGTGGCTACGTGGCCGAAGCGCAGGCGGCGGTCGCGGCTTCCGTCACCCTGCCACCCGGCTATTCTTTGGGCTGGAGCGGGCAGTTCGAGTACCTTGAACGTGCGAAACAGCGGCTGGCCACAGTTGTGCCGTTAACGCTGGCGCTGATCTTTCTGCTGCTTTACCTGAACTTCCGCCGTCTGACGGAAACGCTGATCGTGATGCTGTCGCTGCCCTTCGCGCTGGTGGGCGGCATTTGGCTCATGTGGTTCATGGGCTTCAACATGTCGGTTGCGGTGGCCGTCGGGTTTATCGCGCTGGCCGGGGTGGCGGCTGAAACCGGTGTGATCATGTTGATCTATCTCGATCAGGCGTTGAATGAAGCGCGTGACCGCGCGGGCGGCCGCGACCTGACCCGCGACGAACTCTACGCCGCGATCATGGTGGGTGCAGTAGATCGCGTTCGCCCCAAGATGATGACAGTTGTCGCAATCATGGCCGGCCTGATGCCGATCCTCTGGGCGCATGGAACCGGGTCCGAGATCATGCAGCGCATCGCAGTGCCGATGATCGGAGGTATGGTGTCGTCAACCTTGCTAACCCTGATCGTCATTCCGGCGGTTTATGCCATCCTCAAAGTCTGGAGCCTCAAGAAGGCCGGTACAGCGCCTGATTTGGCCCTCGGGCAGGCCGCAGAATAAGGGCAACAGCATTAAGGAGGCATTGGGAATCGAGATGAATGCTTGAAACCTATGGCGACAGAGCGACTTCAACGACGCGAATGGTGGTACTGCCGTCCGCGCCGCTGATTGGTTGCGTCCAGGCCACAAACGCCCCGGTTCCGCCAAGCGCCATCCTCGGAAAACCGACCGATCCGCCGCCTCGATTGATGTGGAGCGCCTGAGGCGCGACACATCCGGCATCTGGCGTTACGTGGCACATGACGATCGCTTCACCGCCTCCCACATATTCGATCCAGAGCGCCAATGCGCTGCCATCTGCAAATTGCAGGACGTCCACCCGACCTGCGGCTGCGCCGAGGTCAATGCGGAGCGGTTCGTCGAACTGCGCACCGCCATCGTCCGAAAAGGCGATACGAACCTTCGGCTCGTTCTCGGCTGCCGTGAACCAGATAACGGAAATCCTGTCGCCCATGGTATCAATGGCCGGGCCATTGACGGGGCATCCGGCGATTTCCCATCCGTCGTTATGGATCGTGGCGGGCTCCGTCCACTCCCCGTCGGCCTGCCGGACAGCCGATATATCGCGAATTTCATCGGCGGTTCTGTCACGATAGACCGCCACGATGTCGCCTGATGCAGTCCGCGCTGCAGAAGTCTGGCAACAGGTACAGGTGCGCACATCCAACAGGCTTTCTGGCTGCATCGTTCCGTCAAAGTTGATCTGCCGCGCGCGCAACTGCATCGCATTTTCGAAGCTGTCGCCTTCTGTCTGACTGTCATACTCTCGGCCATCCAGCCACAGCGCCGTCAATCCACCAAATTGGTCGGGTACCAACGAAACAAAACCATGCTCACGTTGAGACCTGTCATCGTGAGGGACAATCGGGTCAGTCCAGCTTCTGCCTTCATCTTTGGAAAAAGCGATTTTGACGTCGTATTGGTAATCGCCCGGTCCATTCAGCTCTAGCCATTGTGCCGCCAAACCGCCACCAGCAAGCGCCACTACCGAAGGGAAGTCGGCCCAGTTGATGTAAGTCTTTGACGATACATTAATTGTGCGGACGTCCGACCACTCACTGCCGTTGAGGATGGCCATGCGAACTTCCGCTTCGGTTCCGCTTTCTTCGGTCCAGCTCAGTAAAACCCTGCCATCCGACAAGGGTGCGAGTGATGGTTCGCGCGCATTGATGCCAACAGGTGATCCGCGGTCGGTCAATCTGAATAATCCGGTTTCCTCCGCGTATGATGCGGTGGACGAAGCGAACAATGCACCAAGGATCAGAGTCGACGCAGCAGAACATTTAATCATGAACAGAATTTTCCCACCAGCTATTGCTTTTCTGTGGCAACCCGAATGCTAATTGGCCGTGAGCCAACTCCCATTCTTTTGACCGACGAAAATGCTTAGTCAATTCCGTTGGCCCGCTGCAAAGCTCGAATGTACGCCACGATAGCAAGGATGTCTGAGCGCGTCACGCCTTCAACCGCTGGCATGTTGCCAAATTCCCAGTGGTGCGCCCGAACTCCATTCTGCGCTGCGAGGACAAACGCCATGTCGCCGTGGTGGCTGGGTTCATAGATCTTGTGAACAAGCGGAGGAGCGACGCCATCTTGGCCTGCGCGTTTCGGCCATGGCAAGCGGAACAGACCGCATCATAAGCGCTTGCGCCGATTTGCTCCTGCTCTGTGAAACTGTTTGGTAGCTTGACAGTAGCGAGAGCACCCGCGGGAAGCGCGATGCTGTCCTGCCTCTGGGCGCCCGTCCGAGTGTGGCTCGGTTGCACAATGAACCATACTGCTGCAGCGACGGCGACCAGAGCAAAAAATATCGCTGCCCATTTCATACTATCAAACTCTCTCATGATGTTGCGATGGCCCCCTGCCTTTTTAGAGACGAAGCCGGGTATCTCAGTTGGGCTTGCTCGAATTGACTGACCTCCTGCGGCATGGTGTTGTCTGCTTGAACAATTGCGGATTGCTGGATCGATTTGTTGAAAAAGGTCGTGATTTCGTGGTACCGGATCCGCGTGTCTTCCAGCGTCTGATAGTAATTGAAGAGTTCTTTAAGCGGTGCCGAGAAGTCTTTGTGTGCGGCTAGGACGGCCACCAGGGCACCGAGTGTAATACGCCCTTCGATGACGAAATATCCTCCCAATGAGTAGAACAGGAATGGGGTCAGCGCGGTTAGAAAATTGTTGAGGGCCTTGATGAAGAACTTCAGGCGGAAAATCTTCCTGCGGACGTGCTCAAGCTCTCTAAAACTCGCTCCGGCCGGTAGCAGTCCGGTCGGATTGACCTGCCGTTCATGCAACTGTTCGCTAAGCTGTCTACCGAGCTGTCGGACTTCCTTGATTCTTGTACGTGAAAGGGCGTTGACACGCCGCTGTAGCTTGGGCAGCAGCACGAGCTGGATTGGCAGCACCGTCAGTGCGGCGGCACCCAACACAGGGTCCTGAACGAACATGAAAAACAGGATCGTCAACAGTGTACCACCTTGTAGGATTGGCAGCGTGAGGACATCTGCCGCGAAGCCACCTATGGGCTCAACTTCCTGTGCGAGAATAGGGACGATTTCGCTCTGGTTTCGGGAGTCGGGATCGCTGCGCCATTGCCGATAGACCAGCAGCCGGAAGCGCCGCAGAAAACGCTCAGCTACAAATCCCTTGAACACGTTAAGGCCATATTTGTTTAGCCCATTCAGGATGATCGCCAAAAGGTAGAGACCACAGAGAAGCATTAGGAAAACGACCTGATCGACGTCTCGTCCCAAAACGGCAACGGGGAAACGATCAGAATCCAAAGCGTTGTTTACGATCTGCTTTGGCAGTTCGAGGGTCAAATATAGAATAGGCATCGCGATGAGGCTGACTACAATCATCAATGCCTGCTGCCTTCTGGAGTAGCGCAGGACCGTGCTGAAAAGACTGCCTTCAAGCCCCCGTATGGGTTCGGGGTGGAACGTAGAGGTGTGACGGCGCTTCCAAAGCTTGAAAATGCCGCGAATAGCAAGATATGAGCCGACAGTGATCAGCAGCGCGGGTGCCAAGACCAGTATCAGATGAATGAACGGGTGAACCCAGTCTGGCGTCGCATCGCTGTAGTCGTACCCAAACGCGGCAGATACGTTGTGTACAAGCACGTGATACCTGTCCAGGAGTGACATCAAAAACTCTAACCCTTGGATTTCGGCGCAAGGTGATCGTGCACGATGATGACGCCCCACATGCCCGCTTCCCGGTGGCCGGGTATCAAGCACACGAACTCCAGGTTTGTCATATCGGAGAACTCCCAGATCAGGTCGGCATTTTGTCCACTTGGGATCAAAACCGAGTTGGCGCGATCATGTTGCATATCGGGGTGTTCGCGCATCCACTGCTGATGTTTCGCAATTTCGTCAAAGGAGCCGAGAAAGAACTCGTGATCCAGAGCGCCCGTATTGCCAATCAAAAACCGAACGACCGATCCCTTTTCAATCTGGATCGCGTCCGGCTCGAAAAGCATGTATCCGCTTTCTGTCTCCCTGATGGATATTTCGATCGTCCGGTCGAATGAGGAACCGACACCGGGCTTCCCGATCGCATCATGGCCAGGCAATTCAAAGGCCCGCGCATGAGGTTGCTGGCCTTTGCCACTGGAAGCGTTCACTGAGAAAGCCGGAAAGACGAGCACAAGGGCGGTGGTGCAGATTATCAGGAAATTCATACTGCTCGGCTACCTCCTTAACGCTTGATTTTATTGCCTCAAAGCGTTGGGGCCGGGCGTGTTCGCCTCGGCCCCATTGTCTATCTTCACTTCATCTGCGTGACAGTAAGCTTGCCCTTGACCCGGTCGGCAACGAACTCGATGTCCTGACCTTCCGCCATCTTGGCCATCATCGCTTCGTCCGCGCGGAACACCATCGTCATCGCGGGCATATCGAGGTTGACCAGAGGGCCGTGGATGATTGTGACCTTGCCGGCTTTGGCGTCGATCTTCTTGATGGTCCCGCTCGTATATTCCACGTCAGCCTGAGTCATCTGGTCCCCCACTGAGACCGCACGGTGCATTCCGGATTCGTAGTGACCCGGGATCAGGCACGCGGCTTCGAACGTACCAGCATTCGCGAACGTCCAGACGACCTCGCCCGTGGCACCCGGATCAAGACGGATACGGTTCGGGTCGTCGTGTTCCATGTCCATCTTGGCCATTTCGATCTTGTGCTCGGCGTTATTTTCCAGCGTGTCGAGAACAAACTCGTGTTCCAGCTCACCCTTGTTCGTGATGTTGAAGCGGATGGTTTCACCCTGCTTGATGGTCATCTCCTCACTCTCGATCAGCATTTCGCCTTCGTCGTTTTCAAGCAGGGTTACATCAATCGACCGGTCGACTTTTGCCGTATGGCCGGGCATACCGACGGCCATTTTGGCATGACCAACGTCAGCGAAAGCCCCCGTTGAAGCGAAAAGGACGAGAGAGGTGCTCAGAAGAAGTTTTTTCATTTGGTTTTCCTGTAGGTTTGGTTTGGTTGGAGTCGACGAAGGGCCGTTCAGCCCTCCGAGTTTGGTTTTGGTGTGAGAATGGTCTTGGGACTGTTGTTCGAGGCGAACTCGGGCAATTCGCCAGTCCATTCGTAGGCCATCTCGCCCGGAGGATTTTCGTACCAGCCGGGATCGGAGTAATCGTCCGCGTCGATGCCGTCCCGCACCTTTACGACCGAAAACATGCCGCCCATCTCGATGGGGCCGTAGGGCCCCCAACCCGTCATCATCGGGATCGTGTTGTCAGGCAGCGGCATTTCCATTTTCGCCATGTCCCCCATGCCGGACATGCCCATGGGCATGTATTCCGGCTGGAACTGACGGATCTTCTGGGTCAGCGGCTTCTTGTTGACCCCGATGAACGTCGGCACATCGTGACCCATGGCATTCATCGTGTGGTGCGACTTGTGGCAGTGAATCGCCCAGTCACCCAGATGGTCTGCGACGAACTCATAGGCGCGCATCGCGCCCACGGGGATGTCGATGCTGACCTCCGGCCATTGCGCTTCTGGCGGCACCCAGCCACCATCCGTGCAGGTGACCTTGAAGTCATAGCCATGCATGTGGATCGGGTGGTTTGTCATCGTGAGGTTGCCGACGCGTACTCGCACCTTGTCGCCCTTGTTCACGACCAGCGGATCGATGTCGGGGAAGATCCGACTGTTCCACGTCCACAGGTTGAAGTCCGTCATCGTCATGATGCGGGGCACGTATGTGCCGGGATCGATGTCAAAGGCATTCAGCATGATCAGAAAATCGCGATCCACCGGCATGAAGGTGGGATCCTTGGGATGGACCACGAACATGCCCATCATCCCCATCGCCATCTGGGTCATTTCGTCGCCATGGGGGTGGTACATGAACGTGCCGGACTTCACCAAGTCGAATTCGTAGACAAACGTTTTTCCTGGCGGGATGCTGGGATGACTCAACCCGGAGACCCCATCCATGCCCGAGGGCAGGATGAGCCCGTGCCAATGCACCGTGGTGCCTTCCGGCAGCTTGTTGGTGACGTAGATGCGGACCCGGTCGCCTTCGACTGCTTCGATCGTTGGACCGGTGGACTGGCCGTTGTAACCCCACAAATGCGCAATCATGCCGTCTGCAAGTTCGCGCTCTACCGGTTCGGCGACGAGGTGAAATTCCTTGACCCCGTTGTTCATCCGGTGCGGCAGGGTCCACCCGTTCAGCGTGACCACAGGTGTGTAGTCCGGCCCTGACGACGGACGCGCCGTAATCGCCGTTGCCGCACTGTCCATCTGCGCGGCTTCGGGGAGGCCCATGTTCAGGGTTTGACCCCAGGCTTTTGAAGAGACCAGCGTTGCACCTGCGGCGCCGGCTCCGAGTAATTGACGTCTGTTCAACATGTCAGTTCCTTTCAGTGTCCTGCGCCGCCACCGGCGGCAAGCGTTGCGCCTTCTCCACCAGCACCACCGCCGCCTTCGCCGCCGCCATAGATCGCGGCGGTCAGATCGGCCTGTGCCATGTAGAACTCGCGTTTTGCGTTTGCCGCTTCCAGGGATGCGCCAAGTTTCTCGCGCACATCAGTCAGCAGCTCGAAAGTGTTGGTGATCATGCCGTTGTAAGACAGCAAACCCTCTTCTTCGACGGTCGTGCGTAGCGGCACCAGAACGTCGCGGTAGTGGCGCGCGATTTTATAGGCGGCATGATAGGAAGTCTCAGCACCGCGCGCTTCGGACCGGACGTTCACGGCCTTCTCTGCGAGCACGTTGGCCGCTTGTAGATAAGACAATTCCGCCTTGCGCATCCGGGCCTTGCCGGTGTCATAGATCGGGATCGCGAACTCCACTTCCACCTGAGGGGTGGTCACGGTTTCCGTTTCTCCGTCCTCAATTTCCCGCTCCGCCTCGAACCCGGCAATGAACTCAAGATCGCTGACAATGCGGGTCTGATCGGTCAGCCCAAACGCCTTGGCCTGCGCTTCCAGGCCAAGTTTGGCAACACGGAGATCCACCCGGTTTCGGAGCGCCTTGGCCTCGATGTCGGTCACACGGCCGACAGAACGCGGCAGTGCAGGAAGGGCATCTGGCACATAGTAATCGACTTCGGTGCCCCAGAGACCCATCAACCTGGTCAAAGCCTCCTTGGACCGAGTGGCGTTCAATCGTGCCTGTGCAAGTTGCCCCGCCAGTTCGGCATTGAATGCCTGTTCGCGGGCCTGCCCAGCTTTGTTGAGTGCGCCGGTCTCGCCCAACCGCATAGCCAGTTCCGAGCCGGCGTCAGAGGTCGCTTTCGCGCGCCGCAGATAGCTCACTGCCTCGAAGGCGGCGACTGCATCGACCCATGCCTTTCGCGTCTGATTGGCCAGTGCAAGTGTGTCGTTCACGGCATTGAGCTGAGCCTGCCGGAAGCTTGCATCAGCAATGGCCATGCGCTGTTTGCGCGTGGTGGCATCGAGGACGTTCGACCGGATCAGCCCTTCGATCGCCCTGTAGGCACCGAGCTCAGGCGCACCGATTCCCAAGACACCAATTGAGACGATCGGGTTTTCCGGCGTCGATTGTTGCCAAGCCTCAGCGGCCGAGAGGCCGACATTGGCGTAAGACGCTTGCAGACCCTTATTGTTCAGCAACGCAACCTGAACCGCCGTATCGGCCGAGATCGTCTTCTGATGCACCATGCTGTGCACCTGTTTTTTGAGCGCTTCGTTTTCGGCTTGCGTTTCCGCAAACACGGTCCGTTTGCCGATCGCTGGCGTGATCTGGCTGGCCACATTGGCAAAACCGGCCTTTGGTTCGGTGTAGATTCCCGGTACTGCGGTAGCGCAGGCGCCCAAGAAAAGTGGAAAGCCAAGAACCAGCGGAATCTTAGATGCCCGCATCAGTTGCCCTCCGTCTGCTCTTGATTGACAGACCGCCAATCACGGGGGCCGGTCGGACCACGATAGGTGTAGCCAGCCAATGGATCTTGATAGCTGATCGGAGACGAAACGGTCGCGTTAACGACAGCCTGTTGTGTCGCAATGGAGGGCAAGGGGGTAGGCTCATAGGCGCATGCGCCGAGCCCGAGGGCCGAGGCCCCCATAAGTAGATGAATTTTCATGAAGGTAACCTGATTGATGAACGATGTCTCACGCAGAGTCTGCGCAAGGCTCACACCCGGATTGGGCGCCGTTTCAGATCAGGAATCGAGGGGGCCGCAGAAACCCTGATGTTTCGACGGAATGCGTCTGACCGCTCAGGATCATATATTCTTTCGCAGCAATAGGATCCGGGAATACCAAGTCTGCGTCTGGAATGACGACAGAAATGCATATTCCGTTACAACACTGATTTGATTGTTGCTCTGTTTCACCCATGTCGGAGGATATGTCATCCACGTCAACTGTCGCCGGACGTTTCATGTGGTCGGCGTGGATATCGATTCCCTGACCAGCTGTCGGTTTGCTGAGAAGGGAGCTGATCGATCCAGAATGCTGACCATCATGCATTCCCGAGACCGCGTGTGCCGCAGAAGGTGGAGACAGAACCAATGCCAACGCAAAAGCGAAGCAAGTGAGGAATTTCACCCATACCGAAGTGGCGACACGCATTCTCATAAATGGCAACTTGGACGTTTTGACAAATTAGTCAACGCTTACAGCGCGGGAAGGTTTGGCACATTCTAGCGAGGCAGGCGAATTCTCGCTGCGTGCGCTCAAAACTGTTGCGCAATAGGTACATAGCAACGTTCACCATTCAGACAGAAGACGCGAAAATGGTAGTGAGTACTTCAGTAATGACAGGAAGTGCCGGGACTAACTCAGTCTTTCCGATCCGTAGCCCGCATCGTGAATCGCTGCCTTCAGAGCGCTTTCATCCAATGCGCTATCTACCTCGACGGAACGCGCAGTCAGGTCACAGGTGACAGTCGCGTGTGGGTCTATCGTCACAATGGCCTTCTCTATCGACGCGGTGCAATGTCCGCAGTTCATGTCCGGCACGCTGAACCTGATCATCACGATCTCCTTCTTGCTGCTGCTATCTAGGGCGTTCCCCTATGGGAAGGTCAATGCCCGAAAAAATTCCTCGATGCACCTGTTGACCTTCCAGTGAATGGAACCCTTATCTCTCGGAGAACCAGGATCAGGAGTCACCCATGTCGGATTCGCATACCCTTCGACTTTCCCTGCAGAACATGTCCTGCGCCTCTTGCGTCGGGCGGGTGGAGCGTGGGCTTTCCGGCCTGCCGGGCGTCAGCGACGTTCGAGTCAACCTCGCCAGCGAAACCGCTCAGGCGCAGATCGACGCGCCAGAGCGCATTTCGAACATCGTCGAAAAGCTGGAAGAGATTTGCTATCCGGCCCGTAAGCAGAGCACTCGCCTGAACGTGGCCTCCATGTCCTGCGCGTCCTGCGTCGGTCGGGTGGACAAGGCGCTGGCGGCGGTGCCAGGCGTGCTGGCCGTGAACGTCAATCTGGCCTCGGAAACTGCGACGGTAACGTATCTCGAAGGCTCGGTTGCGGTTGCAGACCTGCTGAAGGCGGCGGGTGACGCAGGCTATCCCGCGACCTTGCCGCAGGACAGAGAGGCGGAAGACACGAGTGTCCGGAAGGATGAAGAGGCGCGGATGCTGGCCCGCAGGACCGCCCTGGCGGCGGCCCTCACCCTGCCGGTGTTTCTGCTGGAAATGGGCGCGCATCTGATCCCCGGAGTGCATGGACTGATCGGCGACACGATCGGTCACCGGGCAAGCTGGCTGATTCAATTCGGCCTGACAACGGTGGTCCTGTTCTGGCCGGGGCGCAGCTTCTACACGCGCGGTTTTCCTGCGTTGCTCAAGGGCGCGCCGGATATGAACAGCCTTGTCGCTGTCGGCACCTCTGCCGCCTACCTCTATTCTCTCATCGCGCTTTTCGCGCCTGCATTGCTGCCTGAAGGGTCGCGTGCGGTCTATTTCGAGGCGGCGGCAGTCATCGTGGTGCTGATCCTGCTGGGACGTTGGTTGGAGGCACGCGCGAAGGGCAGAACCGGCGCCGCGATCCAGAAGCTGCTGGGCCTTCAGGCCAAAACCGCCCGCGTGCTGGTGGACGGGGAACCGCAGGATGTTGCCATCGAACGCATCACCACGGGCGATATGCTGCTCGTGCGACCCGGAGAGCGGATCGCCGTTGATGGCGAGGTGACCGAAGGCAGTGCCCGTGTCGATGAGAGCATGATCACCGGCGAACCCGTACCGGTTGCCAAATCGGCGGGCGATCCCGTCACGGGAGGGACGGTCAACGGCTCCGGCGCCTTCCATTTCCGCGCGACCCGCGTGGGCGCGGATACCACCCTGGCCCAGATCATCCGCATGGTCGAAGAGGCGCAGGGCGCCAAACTGCCGATCCAGGGGATGGTGGACCGGATCACGTTGTGGTTCGTCCCGGCGGTCATGGCTTTTGCCGCGGTGACGGTACTGGTCTGGCTCGTGCTCGGCCCGTCCCCCGCGCTCTCCTATGCCCTTGTGGCGGGTGTGTCTGTACTGATCATCGCCTGCCCCTGCGCGATGGGGCTGGCCACGCCGACCTCGATCATGGTCGGCACGGGGCGCGCCGCGGAAATGGGCGTGCTGTTCCGCAAGGGCGATGCGCTGCAACAGCTTTCGACAGTCGATGTCGTGGCGCTGGACAAGACCGGCACGGTGACCGAAGGCCGCCCCGAGCTGACCGATCTGGTGCTGGCAGAGGGCTTTGACCGGGCCGAGGTGCTGGCGCTGGTAGCAGCAGTCGAGGCGCAATCCGAACACCCCATCGCCGAGGCCATCCTGCGTGCGGCGAAGGCCGGGAAAGTGGTACGGCATGACGCGCGGAACTTCACCTCCATCACGGGCCACGGGGTCCGGGCCGAAGTCGCGGGCCGTGACGTGCTGGTGGGCGCCGACCGACTGATGACGCGCGAAGGGCTGGAGATCGGCGCGCTGTCTGACGTCGAGCGCCGCCTGGCCGAACGGGGCCGCACCGCGCTTTACGCCGCCATCGACGGACGCGTTGCCGCCGTCATCGCCGTGGCCGATCCGGTGAAGCGGTCCAGCGCGGCGGCCATCCGGGCGCTGCACGATCTGGGCCTGAAGGTTGCCATGATCACCGGCGACAAGCGCGAGACGGCAGAAGCCATCGCGCGCGAGACCGGCATCGACCATGTGATCGCGGGTGTGCTGCCGGATGGCAAGGTCGCGGCATTGGACGATCTGCGCGGCACGGGCCAGCACATCGCCTTTGTCGGCGACGGCATCAACGATGCGCCCGCGCTTGCCCATGCGGACGTGGGCATCGCCATCGGCACCGGCACCGACGTCGCCATCGAATCGGCCGACGTGGTGCTGATGTCGGGCGATCTGCGCGGCGTGGTCAACGCGCTGGAAGTGTCGCGGCGTACGATGCGCAACATCCGCCAGAACCTGTTCTGGGCCTTCGGCTATAACGTAGCCCTCATTCCGGTGGCGGCGGGGCTGCTCTACCCGGTAGCGGGCCTGCTGCTGTCGCCGGTGCTGGCGGCTGGGGCAATGGCGCTCAGCTCGGTCTTCGTACTGACGAACGCGCTGCGCCTGCGCCGTGTCCGCCCGGCGATGGACGACGCGGCGAAGGCCGCGACTGCCCCCCGCATGTCCCCCCTCCCGGCGGAATGAAACAAGGAGAAAACGATCATGAATATCGGAGACGTGGCCGACCTGTCCGGCCTTCCTGCGAAGACCATCCGCTACTACGAGGACATCGGGCTGGTCGAGCCGCTGCGCAGCGCGAACGGTTATCGCAGCTTTCGGCAGAGCGACGTCCACAAGTTGGCGTTTCTCGGGCGAGCGCGTGCGCTTGGCTTCACCATCGAGGACTGCCGGAGCCTGCTGAAACTCTATGCCGATACCGACCGCGCCAGCGCGGAGGTCAAGCAGATCGCCGAGGAACACCTCGACCGGATCGACCGGAAAATCGCAGAACTGACCGAGATGCGCGCGACGTTGTCGCACCTTGTCGATGCCTGCGCTGGCGATCACAGGCCTAATTGTCCGATTCTCGCAGATCTGGCGATGGAATAGGATAAGACCCGGACCGCCAGGGCAGCGGATTAAGCGGGCTTAGATACGTCCCGCAGCGGGCAGCGCCACCCATAAGGTGCGACTGGCTGCAGCTATTTCGGAACATTCCAGCGCGGGAAAGTTGTTCCACCTTTAGACTTCACGATTTCGAGAGAGGACAACTTCATGTCATATGGCCGCTTTTTCGCGATGATCGCCACATCTACCGTCGTCATGTTCGGTCTGATGTATCTCAATACCTACCTCTGGACGCATGTGTTCTGGTCGGAAACGCGGGCCTACATGGCTCTCCTGATGGGTGCCACCATGGCGATCATCATGCTGGGCTTCATGCTGTCGATGTATTCCAGCAAGATGGCTAACGCCGCCATCTTCATCGGTGCCGCTGTGGTCTTTGCCGCCTCGCTTTGGCTGGTCCGCAGCCAAGTGACGGTGGGCGACACCAGCTACATGCGGGCAATGATCCCGCACCACTCGATCGCGATCATGACCTCCAGCCGCGCCGATATCTCGGACCCGCGCGTGCGCAAGCTGGCGGATGAGATCATCTATGCGCAGGACAAGGAAATCGCCGAGATGCGTTATCTGGTGAACGATATCGACGCCAACGGTGACAGTCCGGCACAGTCAGAAAGCGGACCGGCGCAGATCGTGAGCCTCGACGAGGCGCTATCAACCCCGGAAGTCGCCATTCTCGACCTCGAATTTCTTACTTCGGAGGACATTGCGCAGATGTTTCCCGGCGGCGCCGCGTGCACGTTCACCTACACCACCACAAGCAGGCCTGCGCTGGCGGTGGGCCGCATCGACGGTGGGAGTGTAGCTCTCGCCAAGATCAGCGGCGATCTGGTGCGGCTGGAGGCTGGCGACGCCGGAAGCACTTGGGGCACGGAAGGCATGACAGTGGCGTTGAGCGCGCCGAGCGGACCCGGCACATTGGACGCAAATAGTGGCGAAATGCAGGACGCCGATCTCGTTCTCGAACTTGGGTCCGGTCTGCGTGCAGGGTATCGCGGATATTACGGTTGCGGTGCCTGAACCAGAAACTGGAGGAAACACCATGCCGAAAGACGCATCGAAATCAGCCCAACTCTACCGGATGGTCATGCAGGATCATCTTTGCCCTTATGGTCTCAAGTCCAAAGACCTGCTTGAACGGGAAGGGTACGAGGTCGAGGATCATCACCTGACGACACGTGAGGAAACCGATGCCTTCATGGAAAAGCACGGGGTCGAGACCACGCCGCAGACCTGGATCGGCGACAAGCGGATTGGCGGCTACGACGATCTGCGGGTCCATTTCGGCCTCGACGCGCCGGAAAGCGAGCGCTCGGACACCTCCTATCAGCCGGTGATCGCGATCTTTGCCGTCGCGTTTCTGATGGCGCTCGGCCTGTCATGGTACAGCTTTGGAACCATCCTCAGCCTGCGCGCACTGGAATGGTTCGTCTCGATCTCGATGTGCTTGCTTGCAGTGCAGAAGCTTCAGGATGTCGAGAGCTTTTCGACCATGTTCCTGAATTACGACCTGCTGGCGCGCCGCTGGGTGCGCTACGGCTATCTTTATCCCTTCGGAGAGGCCTTCGCCGGTATCCTCATGGTCGCCGGGGCGCTCACCTGGCTGTCGGCACCCGTGGCCTTGTTCATCGGCACCGTCGGCGCGGTTTCGGTCTTCAAGGCCGTGTACATCGACAAGCGCGAGTTGAAATGCGCCTGCGTCGGGGGCGACAGCAACGTGCCACTAGGGTTCGTCTCGCTCACCGAGAACCTGATGATGATGGTCATGGGTATCTGGATGCCGATCCGGGTCTACCTGATCGGCTGACGACCCCGCGACCTCTACGGGCGCGCGGCGTGGATGACATTGAGTGGCGGAGATGATCCCCACACAGCAGCCATCACACCTAGAGCTGGTTCGAGATTCGTCACCCGATCGTCGCGAGAAAGGGAAACGTCCCCAGCAACCAATAGGCAAACCGTGACAATTGCCCGGTCATGATGGCAATGCCCATGATGATCATGGCAACACCCGCGCCCTTGTAGAGCCAGCGACCGGCCTTGCCGATCTGCCTGACCCGCGCGGCGATGGCGTCGGTGAACAGCGCCGCCAACAGGAACGGCACCCCCAGCCCCGCGGAATAAATCGTCAGCAGCCAGATGCCGTCCGACATGCCGCCCGAGGTCGAGCTGAGCGTCAGGATAGCCCCGAGGATCGGACCGATGCAGGGCGTCCAGCCGAAAGCGAAGGCAAGCCCCAGCACATAGGCCCCGAGCGGGCGACCGCCGGGAATATCGAGATTGAACCGGGTGTCACGGGAGAATGCCTCCAGTCGAAAGACACCCAGCATGACCAGACCGAACAGGATGATGATCGCGCCGCCCAAATAATTCAGCTCGGTGCGCCATGTCAGCAGCAGCGATCCGAGCGCGCTGGCCCCGGCTCCAAGTGCGACGAAGACCGTCGAAAAGCCCAAGACAAAGCAGGCACTCAACCCGAGCGCCCCGGCGCGCGCCCGCAAGCCGGCCGACCGCGTCATGCGCAAATCCGGCTGCCCTGCGATGTACGAGACATAGCCCGGCACAAGCGGCAGGACGCAAGGCGACAGGAACGAAATGGCCCCCGCCAGGAAGGCCGCGAAGATGCCGATGCCGGAGATGTCCATCACGCGTCACGCTCGGTGCTGAAGGGCCACACGGCCCACCAGAACGCGACCAGCGGGACCACGATCCATTGCAACACAGGTGACAGGCCCGCATCGAGGACCGGAATGATTGGCATCAGGTCCGAATAGGCCCAGGCGGCGCGGATCACGATGTTGAGCCATTCGCTGAACAGCGTGTATCCGAGCCCGAACACCACCGTCAGGACGGTCACAGACCGCCGCGTCGAGGCGACCAGGGGCCAGCCCCGGCCCGACAGCATGAGGGCAAGCATCAGCGCGCTCATGGCGATCAGGATATCGCCACCCGTGCAATGGACGGCTGCGAAGACAATCTCACCCCAGGTGCCCTCGTTCCATATCGTGTAGAGCGGCATATGCGCGAACTCCCAGATCAAGTTGGCCGGGATGATCACCGCAAAATACCGACGCAGAGCTGTCAGGGAAATTCCGTCTGTCGAGGACAGCCTGACGCCAGTCGCGACGACACTCATTGAAACACACCTGTCAGCCGGTCCCACCAGCTGGGCTCCCGGCGTCGATGCTGGGCGTTGTTGATCAACTCGCTGACATAGAGGATCAGGTTCACGTTCTTGAAGTCCATGCCATGGAATTTTGCAGCGAACCGCCCGCCGATGTCCACAACATGGGTGACCGCTCCGTGCATCATCATGTCGCTGTCGGCGGTCATCGTGAACTCCAGCCCATAGTCCCGCGCCAGAACGCGCGTTGCATTTTCAGTCTGATCGGGACGTTTGGTTAGAATAACCCAATTGCTTGGATCGAGCCCATGCCGGTCCGAGTAATCGCGCAACACGTCTGGCGTGTCGTTCACAGGATCGGTCGTGATCGAGATGAACTGCACAAGCTCCTTCATCGGCCCGTCGTTGATCGAAGCCTGGACCGCCGCGATCTTTTCCGCATGGAGCGGGCAGATATCCGGGCAGTTGGCATAGATGAAATGAAGGATGACCACCTTGTCGCTGAAATCCGACAGGCGCACGGGATTCCCCTCGGAATCCTGCAGCTCGAAACCCGGAGCCTGCGCTGCATCGATGGCTTGGAAGTAGGGCTCCATCTCGAACATGCGCGCATCCAGGTTTTCCCCCGGATGATTGGCGAAGGCCGGAGACGAAATCGTGGCCGCGAGTATCGCTAAAGCGGCGCGCCGTGTCAGTGCTGTCAATTCTTGTATCCTTACAATAAATGCCTGCCGATCCGTTGACCGACAGGCATTTGGGCAAATCTAGCCGTCAGACTTTTCCGACGGCATCATGCCGCCGTCCATATTCTCGGTCATGGACGCCATCATCTCGGTGCAGGCTTCCATCATGGGTTTCATTTCGGCCATCATCTTCATCATGCCCATCATGTCGCCGTCCATCATGCCGCCTTGCATGGCCCCCTCATTCTGCATCATTTCGCCCGTTTCCGGCGTGGTCTGTTCCTG
The DNA here is from genome assembly GCF_014196795.1 of Sagittula marina. Classification (GTDB taxonomy): domain Bacteria; phylum Pseudomonadota; class Alphaproteobacteria; order Rhodobacterales; family Rhodobacteraceae; genus Sagittula; species Sagittula marina. Next base: position 70,216 of record NZ_JACIEJ010000013.1, on the reverse strand, counting down.
GGCGCTGACGGCAAATGCACTTGCGGTAAGGGCCGTCGCAACGACGAAAGTTGTAAGTGTTTTTCTCATGGTTTTCTCCTTGGGTTGATCGTGTGGTTATCGAAAGAACTCAGTCGGGAGACGCCCCGTCCGGCGAGTTGGAGCATCCCTTTCCAGACCCGCCCTTCATGCACAGACCCAGGCCGCACATCGCGGCACAGGGGGCCAGCGAGACCAGAACAGGCGCGAGCCCGATCGCGGTGAGCCATCCCCAGTTCATGGCCATGCCGCCCCCCATCACGGTTGCCGCACCGACGAACAGCAATCGTCTGCGCGTCAACCACCTGGGCCAATTTCCTGCGCTTTCGATGTTGGCGGCACCCGCAATGTTGGAAGGTGATATTTCGGTCATCCAGAAAGTCCTTTCGATGATTAAAAGCTAGTCATTCCAGTAACTGGAAGGTCAAGGGTGAGCAGTGGACTTTTGCTGGGATTCATTCAATAAAGCTTCGCAAAAAGGACACCATCTCGGGATCATCCCATTCGGCCGGGCCGACCAGTCGCCCGAGCTCCCGCCCCTGCGCGTCGATCAGGATCGTCGTCGGCAGGCCAACGGTGCGCAGCGCGGTCATCGAAAGCATGGTCTGGTCGACATACATATTGAGATTGGTGACACCGATCTCGTCGTAGAAACGCCGAACGATTTGTGATCCGGCCCGGTCGATGGAAAGGGCAACCACTTCGAAGTCGTCGCCGCCAAGTTCCGCCTGAAGCGCATCGAGCGTCGGCATCTCTTCGCGGCAGGGGACGCACCAGGTTGCCCAGACATTCACGAGGATCACTTTGCCGCGAAAATCTTCCATGTCTCCGCGGCTGCCGTCATCTTTCTCGTAGCGCACATTGGCGACAGGTTGCGGGGTGTCGTGAAGTGCAAACCCTTGCGGTGTCGCGAAAGCCGCGCCGACGGACAGTGCCCAGGCGATCAGCGCCGGTTTCAGATTTTTCATGGCGTTTTCTCCTTGGCGGATTGGGTTTTGTGGTCACGGACGATCGGCAGCAGCGTTTCCTGCAGGATTGCTCGTGTGATCGGACCAACATGGCGGTAGGCGATGATGCCGTCGGGCGCGATGACGTAGGTTTCGGGCACGCCATAGACGCCCCATTCGATACCGGCGCGTCCGTTGATGTCGGCCCCGATGCGCGCGTAGGGATCACCCAACTCGTCGAGCCAGGCGCGCGCCTGATCGGGCGGGTCCTTGTAGTTGATTCCGTAGAGCGGCACCTCACCGGTTGCACTCAACTCCATGAACAACGGGTGTTCGGCACGGCAGGGCACACACCACGAGGCGAAGACGTTCACCAGTGACACGTGTCCGATCAGGTCCTGCGTCGAAAGACCTTCTTCTCGGCCGAGCACCGGGGGCAGCGCGAAGTCGGGCACGGGTTTGCCGAGAAGTGCCGACGGCAAGTCGTCGCCACCCCTGAAAAGCCCCCAACCGAACAGGACCATGAGGGCAAAAGCTATCAGCGGCACCAGCACGAACCCGGAGATTCTGCGTCGCGACACAGGGTCGGCATTTCTCTCGACCTCTTCCGTCATGGCTGCGCCTGCTCATCGGCAAGGGATCGGCTTTCCTGCGACGCGCGGATCCGGTTGGGCCATGTGCTCTTGATGTAGTCGATGATCGCCGTGATCTCATCGTCTGTCAGCACATCCTCATATCCGGGCATGTCGCTTTCGTACCCGTTCCCGACAATCGCCGCCGGTCCGCGTTTCACGATGTCGAACAATACGCGGTCGGGGTGATGCCAGGTATGGCCGGAGGCGTCGTGCGGTGGGGCAGGCAACCTTCCGTTCGGCAATCTGGAGCGCCAATCTAGCTGCCCCTCTAGGTTCGCCCCATGGCAACTGGCGCAATTCTCTTGATAGAGGCGCTCACCCATGCGCACGTCGCTCTGCGCCGCAACCGGCAAAACCGTTGTGGCGAGCAGGACAGCCGAGAGCCTAATCGTGTTTTTCACTTAGTTTCCGCCTTCTTGTTACGAGCCACCTACAGAGGACGATGAGTGCCGCGAGCGACGACAGGACAAGCAGGACGCAAAGCGCCCAGACCAACCCCATCGACAACAGGCTATCGCCGCTGCTGGCACCCTCAATCCGCATTCTGGCACATTTCTATTTTCCGCTGTCCGAGCGGATGTATTTGACCAAGGCGATCGCCGCGAGCACCAGCACACCCACGATCAGCAACCAGACGAGGCCCATCGCAATCATCATGCCGCCGCCCATCATTCCACCGTCCATCATCATGCATTCCATCCTTTGTTTTCCCTTGAAACCGGTCTGGCACGGGTTCGCACCAGACCGCGCGATTGATCATTCGACCGCATATACGGTCGGGCTCACACCTTCCTCGACGGTGTAAATCTTGAACGGCTCCTGTTTTGCGCCGCCCATACCCGGCGACCCCAACGGCATGCCTGGCAGGGTCACACCGGCAATTTCCGGACGCTCCTCAAGCAGCTTGTTGACGGTACCAATCGGCACATGACCGCTGATGACGTAGTCCCCTACAAAAGTGGTATGGCAGCCTTGGAAGTCGTCCGGAATACCGGCGTCGCGGCTGATCTGCGCCAGATCGTGGGTCGGCTTCACCTCCACCGTAAAACCGTTCTCGCGCAGATAATCCGCGTAGCTTTCGCAGCATCCGCATTGCGGGTTCTTATAGAGCGTGACCTCCTGCGCCGCGGCAGGCGCGGCATTCAGGCTCATCGCAAGGACGGCGACGGCACCTGCCGTGCCGAGGCTGGCAAATCCAAGTATCTTCTTTATCGGTTCATTCATTTTCATGGTCCTAAGTGTGTGAGTTTCAGGTTTTGGTCGTGCCGGGATCGACACGGATGACGCCCATCATGCCCGCCGCCTGGTGTTCCAGAATGTGACAGTGGAACATCCAGTCGCCTGGGTTGTCCGCGACGAACGCGATTTCGACCCGTTCTTCGGGGGCCATCAGGACGGTGTCCTGCCATTCGCGATACCGAGTCGGTTGTCCGTTGCGGGCGATCACACGGAACGAATGCCCATGCAAATGGATCGGATGGTGCCAGGCGGTGCGATTATCCATCTCGAACACGTGCGACGTGCCCTGCGGCAGGACCAGCAAGGGGTCCATCATATGACCCGTCGCGGCTTCTCCGTTGATGAACCACATGTTGCCCTCGCGCATCTGGTCCATCATCGACCCCATACCGCTGCCCATCATCATCTGCCCCATCATTCCGCCGTTGAAGACGATCTGGTGCCGCGCGGCCGACGCCATGTCCGGTTCGGCCAGCGGGTTGGGCGGCAGGTCCATAGACCAATCCGGCACACTGTCCCGCAGCCTGTCAGGCCCGTAGACGAGATCGACCAGACGGTATTCGAGGCCTTCGTAGAAGACATCGGTGACCGTGACGGCCTCTCCGGGTTTGCCGGTCATGTCGATTACCAGATCGACACGCATCGCCGGGCCGATCACCACGACCCCGCCGTCAGGGGCATGGGGCGTCACGGTTTGACCGTCCAGCGCGACCACGACTGGTTCAAAATCTCCAAAATCCAGCCCGAATATCCGCGCGTTCGCCGCATTGATTAGCCGCAAGCGGATGCGCTCACCGGATTGCACCGAGATCCGTTCGGGGATCTCACCGTTGATGGTCACGGAATTGCCAATACGACCGCCGTGCATCGCGTCATGGCGGTTGCCGAAGTCATCCGACAACTGCCCCGCCCGCGTCATGCGCCAGTCGTCCAGCATCCAGGTCAGGTCACGATCCACGCGGATCGGGTCCACCTCCTCGACGATCAGCGGCCCGTAGAGTCCACGTCCGACCTGTTCCGAACTGCGCTGGTGCGGGTGATACCAGAACGTGCCCGCATCCAGTGCATCGAATTCGTACAGGAAATCGCCATTAACCGGGATCGGGTCCTGCGTGAGGAACGGCACTCCGTCCATCGCATTGGGCGTGCGGATGCCATGCCAGTGGATTGTGGTCCCTTCATCTAACCCATTCTGAGCCAAAACCAGCAATCGGTCGCCCTGCCGGACCCTGATTTCAGGACCGGGGACGGACCCGTTATAGCTCCAGACATTAGTCGGGCCATATGGTGACGGGCGCAGGGCGGCCTGTCCGGATGCCGCGCGTAGGACGAATGGGTCCCCAGTTGAATCGGCCATTGCCATTCGTGCAGGTGACAGAGCGGATAGGGCTGTGAATGCGGCACCTGTGCGAAGCACGTGCCTTCGTGAAATCGGTCTGTGGAGAATCATCGCAACTGCCTTGATCTGAAAGGGTCGCACTCAGCCAGCTTCGGCCAAGGCAACAATCAGGCCTCGCCGCAGGCGAGGCCGGTTTCAGGTTCAGACAGGCAGTTTGGGAGGGAATGGATCAAGCGACGGATTCGTGCCGAGTGAGATCAGAGGTTCGGCACCCCGGACGGCAGTACCAAAAGGCCTCGTGAGCCGCGCTGACGGCATATTGGCAAGGAGGCCAGAAGTACCGCTGGAGCCGCAAGGAACAGGACACCCACCTTCACAGGCAGTGCCCTCAGCAAATCCGGTGGGATCGCACCCGCCGCAACGGCCATCCGCGCTTTCGGTGGGTTCCATCTGCGCCATAGCCGTGACCGACATACCGGCCAACGACATATCCGGCGCAGTCACTGTACCGAAGGTCAGCATGAGAATCAAAACAAGGCGAAAAACGCGGAACATGAACAGTTTTTACAACCTTCCAGTAAGGGGAGGTCAAGCGATATTCTGTAACTTGGACGTGATGCCCCTGTAGCCTCACGATCTTGAGGCGGATGTCATTTCACTCGAATCGCACATCAGCACACAGTACCCGGTTAAAGTCGCTACGTAGTAGGTCCGGATCCGCCAGAAGCATTATTCCATATCCAATTCAGTTAGTCCTTTTCTTGCAGAATCGTTGGCTACCCGTCACGCGCCCACGCAAGTGCGGACTCGGCATCGCTGGATTCGAACCACTGCATCTCGGAGCCCGTCAGTAGGTTGACCACCCGAGCGCCCCATTCCATCCATCTGCGTTCTCCGACAACCGCTATGCGACAGAAATCGTTCACGTGGGCGGTGTCGATCTTCAGATCTTCCAGGATCGCCGAAAGCTCTTCGTAGCCCTCGAAACTTGTAAGGTCGAGAACCAGACCCGGATTATCGGTTGTTCCAAGACGTTCATGAAGCAGCGCGTGCATTTTCTTGAAGTCTGCCTCTGTCAACTTGCCTTCGCAGACGAGCCCGATGACATCATCATGCTCGGTCAGCGTTTCCTTGAACATTGGTCTTCTCCTTTTCACTTGCGTTGCCGTGACCGTAGAGATCGGCGTTCTGATGAGCGCGATCCTCATGCTCAAATTCGAGACTGGAATGGCTGATGCCGAACTCTTCCTTCAGCCGCTTCTTGATCGCGCTCTTGATCTCTTCGATCTTCGACCAGCCCTCGGCTGCCACGACGACATGGCAGTCGAGCGCAGCCTCGTGCTCTTGCATTTGCCAGAGATGGACGTGGTGGACGTCGGCGACGCCTTCGACTTTCCGCATCGCTTCGACGACGGCCTCGTTGTCGATGTCCGGCGGGCTCCCGAGCATCAGGGTTCGGATTGGGCCGCCTATTTCAGTGAAAGACAGATACAGGATGTAGATCGCGATGCCGATGGTGATGGCAGGATCGACCCAACGCATGTCGTAAAGGATGATCAGCGACCCACCGACGATAACCGCGACCGAAGCAAGCGCGTCCGACAGGTTATGCAGGAAAAGCGCGCGGATGTTCACGCTGCCCTTCTGCATCGAATAGGTCAGCATTGCGGTCAGTGTGTCGACCACAAGCGCAATTCCACCGAGAATGACGACGGTCCAACCCATGACTTCGGGTGGATCAATCATGCGCATGCCACCTTCGTAGATCAGGTAGAAGCCGATCAAAATCAGGGTGGTGTAGTTAACCAGGGCCGCGACGATTTCGACCCGACCATAGCCGAAGGTCATGCGCTCATCGGCCGGGCGGCGCGCGATCTTGCGTGCGGCGAAGGCAATGACAAGCGAGGCCATATCGGAAAAGTTGTGCAGCGCATCGGCGATCAGTGCCAGACTGCCTGACAATATGCCCCCGACGATCTGCGCAACGGTAAGAAGCCCGTTCGCCCAGATCGCAATGGCAACCCGCCGATCGCCAGAATCCGGATCGATATGCGCGTGCCCATGATCATGCGGCATTGGCAGGCTCCTCATGCGCGTGTGTCGCGCGTCGGTCAGTCTTGAGGCGGCCGCTGCGGAAACCACGTACGCGCGCATTCATCCAGTGGCGTATGATATGACGGTAAATGGCACCACGCAGCCATCCAAAGGATTGCTCATGGGACAAATAGAAGGTGTCCGGCGTATCAAACACGCCGAAATCCTGCACGATGCCGGTTTTCTGAATGTAGGTATCTTCTCCGTTCCAGGCGACGGGAGGCGCGCCAAGACAATCCGTGCCCGCGCCATACCCGCAGAGACTGTCCGTGTCCGAGAATGACGTTTGCAGAACTTTGAGGAAAGCGTCATCCAGGATGAAGCCTTCAAGGTTGATCCAGGCACCTTGATATTCGATCTCAACCCATGAGTGGAGAACTTCCTGCGGAGCAAGCGGATACACCAGCTCAGGGACAACACCGCGCTGCAAGCCTGTGTGGATCGTGAAGCCATGCAACCGGCTACGAATGCCGATACCACGCAGCAGCGCCATCAAGAGCGTGCCTTTGGTATTGCACTGCCCATAGCCGTCGGAAAGCACTTCGGATGCGGGGATGTCGTCAGCTCGATTGTATCCGAACGCGATTTCATTCCGAACGAAATCATAGGCAGCTCCGATCCGATCGTATTCGGATAAGCCGCGCCAGCTGCGGTTCTCAATTAGATGCGCAAGAGGCGCGGCATCAAAATCCAGTAGTTTGGTGGGTACAAGTAGGGGGTCGGTCATATGCAACGGGGCGGTCCTCGAATCGTCTTAGAACAAGACTAATTGCTATAGTCACTGTAGCTTCAATCCTTTCTTTCAGAAAGAATCTCCCGCAACTATTTGCCCGTATGAACTGCTTTGTGGTGTTCGCCGTGTGCGTCGCGCAGAATGTCGATACCTCCCCAGGCCGCGATCCCGGCGACAATCACGCCGACGACGAGGTCCGGCCAGTTGGTTCCCAGCCAGGCGACGAGGCCGCCAGCCACGACGATTCCGAGGTTCGCGGCGAAATCGTTGTAACTGAAGGTGTTGGCCGCGCGGATGTTGACGTCCGGATCTTTGAGCTTAGCGAGCAGCCAGACGCAGACTGCGTTGATGGCCGCCGCGATCAGGGCCATGGCGATCATGATCGTCCCGAGCGGATCTGACCCGCCGATGTAGCGGCGCCATGCATCGTAAAGGATACCAGCGGCGAACAGAATCAGCAGCCCGCCGGAAACGTTCGCCGCCCCGCGTTTCCATTTGTCGGATCGGGACAAAGCGAAAAGGCTGATCGCGTAGACGAAGCTGTCGGAGAGGTTATCGAGCCCGTTGGCGATCAGGGCACTTGAGTCGCCGAAGGCGCCTGTTGCGAAAAAGGCCACGGCCAAACCGATATTGAGCGCCAGAACGATCCAAAGCGTCCGTCTCTCCATTGAATCTTGTCTAGCGGCCATTTTGTGGTTCCAGCTTGTGTTGTACGACACATTAACTTCTGCGGCTGATCTGCGTTCCAGCCGGAATGTTGGCTGAATTCCTTCAGGCCCCGATTTCCTCGTGCTCGGTCAAGCATTCCGAATGGTCCCGCAACACCTCAAGCACCTTGCAGTCTCCCGTCCGCCCGCCGCTGCATTCGTGAACCATGCGTTTCAGTTCCGTGCGCAGCGCCTTCAGGCGCGCCATGCGCTGCTCCACCTGTTTGAGCTGGCGACGCGCGATGGCATCGGCCTCGTGGCAGGGCCGGTTGGGATGGTCGCTGAGGTCGAGCAGCTCGCGGATCGCATCGAGCGAGAAACCGAGTTGCCGCGAATGGCGGATGAAGGACAGTCGGTCGAGCTGTGCATTGTCGTAGCGCCTCTGTCCGCCTTCGGTCCTGCCAGGTTCGGGCATAAGTCCGATCTGTTCGTAGTACCGGATGGTCTGCACTTTTGTGCCAGTCTTCTTTGACAGAGTACCGATCGTGAGCATTTTCGCCTCCATGAAAAAGATACAGTTTGTGTAGGTTTTGCCGTCGGAATAAACAAGTGTCGGATTCACAGACGCGTGAGTTCAAGCTATACCATGATTTCGTGCTTGAACCTCTAGCGGCTAGAGGATGTATCCGCACTTGCAATAAGAATCAAAAACAGGCGAACAGGATTGTCCCTTACATCGGCACAGAAGTTTCTTTGGGTTTTGGCAGGCGTGGCAGCGCTTGCCTTCGTATGGCTCTTGCTATGGTCCGATTATCGTGCCGATAGCGCCCGAACTGACGCCGAGCCGCCTTTTTTCGCTGAGTTCGAACTGACGGACCACCAGGGTATGGTTCAAACCGAGGAGGACTTTGCGGGGCGCTGGATGCTGGTTTTTTTCGGGTTTACCAACTGCCCCGACGTCTGCCCGACGACCCTATCTGAGGTCGCGGCGGTGATGGACGGTCTGGGCGACGATGCAGCCAAGGTCCAGCCGATTTTCATAACAATCGACCCTGAACGAGACACGCCCCCAGCACTCGCCGAATACGTCCCGCTGTTCGATGCGGGCATCATCGGGCTGACGGGCACGCCGGAACAGATCGCCGCCACGTCCGAGACGTTTCCAATCTTCTTTGAGCGCGTCGAAGAGGCCGCAGCGCCGGATGGGTACACCATCGGCCACACGTCGCATCTGTTCCTCTTCGACCCCGAGGCAGGCTTTGCCGACTCCTGGCCCTACGGCACCTCCGCCGAAGAGATCCTCGCCGATCTGGAAGAGAGGATCTGACCGACATGAACCGTATGTCCGGAGAAACAGCCCTCGGGCTGGCGTGGATCATCGCGCTCGTCGCCTCGCTTGCCGTGCTTTTTATCGGCGAGGTGCTGGGGCAGACGCCCTGTGTGCTGTGCTGGTTCCAGCGCGCCTTCATGTTTCCCTTGGCCATTATCCTCGGGCTGGGCCTTTGGTGGCGGGACGGCCGTGTGGGGCGCTACGGCATCGCATTGGCGCTTGGCGGCGGCGCAATCGCCCTGTGGCACATGGGCCTGTACGTCGGTCTTGTTCCCGAACGCATCCAGCCCTGCACGGCCACCGGCCCCTCTTGCACCGATGACAACCAACTGGTCTTCGGCGTCCCTATCCCGCTGATGGCGCTCGTCGCCTTCGCGCTGATCGGGGCGCTGTCGGCCCTTTCATTGAAGGACACACGAACATGAACCGACGCGGCCTGATCCTGTCCGTTCTCGCCCTCGGCGTCGCCGGTTTCGGCGGAGCCACCTGGTTTGCAACCCGCCCCGGCCCGGTGGCCGAAGCGGAGCCTGTTGCTCCGGAACTTGCTGAGGCGATGATCCGCCCCTACTCGCCCATCCTCGGACCTGCGGAGGCGCCCGTCACGATCGTCGAATTCTTCGATCCGGCCTGCGAGGCCTGTCGCGCCTTTCATCCCATCGTGAAGGACATCATGGCCGAGCATGGGGATGCTGTCCGCGTCGTGATCCGCTACACGCCCTTCCACGGCGCGGCATCCGAGGAAGCGATCCGCGTGCTCGAGGCGGCGCGCATGCAGGACGTTTACGTGCCGGTGCTTGAGGCCGTTCTGCGGGAACAGCCGAGATGGGCGTCGCACGGTGCCCCGGCGCCTGGCCTGATCCTTCAGATCGCCGCCACGGCCGGACTCGATGCCGAGGCCGCGCGCACGCAAATGCTGGCGCCCGATGTCGTGGCGATCCTGAATCAGGATCGTGCCGACGTCGAGACCGTGGGAATTCGCCAGACGCCCACATTCTTCGTGAACGGCAAGCCGCTCGATCCATTCGGAGAGGCAGAATTGCGTCGTCTGGTGGCTGCCGAAGTCGCTGCCGCGCAAAGCTGAATGGAAAAGGCAGGATCAGAACGATGAAAAAGTATATTTTGACCAGCACACTGGCCGCGCTTTTGACCCTTGGAGGGCTCTCGGTGCCCGCGCTGGCCGGACCCGAGGATGTTGTCGTCGAGAACGCGTGGTCCCGCGCCTCCATCGGGATGAACCGTCCCGGGGCCGCCTACATGAAGATCCGCAACACTGGCGACGAGCCTGTGACGCTGATCGATCTTACAACACCGCTCGCGATGATGCCCGAAATTCACGAGACGAAGACAAATGCCGAAGGTGTGAGTTCCATGAGCCCGGCGGGGGAGATCGCGATCGCCCCGGGCGAGAGCGTCGCGCTCGAACCGGGGGGCCTGCACGCAATGCTGATGCGGCTGCAAGAACCGATGACGGAAGGGGACACCTTTCCGCTGACCCTGCTTTTCGACGACGGAGGCGAAGTGACGGTCGAGGTGCCGATCCTCGGAATCGCCGCGCGGGGGCCAGAGGACTGATGCGGCGACGGGCGATCCTGGGGTACGGCGCGGCTGGTGTCGGGGCGGTCGCCCTGATGCTCTTCGTCGGTTGGTGGCAGGTCGATGGACCCGGTGGAGCCGAGCCTGTCGGGCAGCGGCCTGTGGCCCTGACCGAGATGGATTTCCGTCTGACGGATCATGAGGGCAACGCGGTCGGGCCAGAAACCCTGATCGGTCGCCCGACGATGGCGTTCTTCGGCTTCACCTACTGTCCCGATGTCTGCCCGACCACGCTCTCGGACATTTCGGGATGGCTCGATGATCTGGGAGACGAGGCCGACGAGATGAACGTGGTTTTCATCACGGTCGATCCCGAGCGCGACACTGTCGAAACGGTGGCCGAATATGTCGGCTACTTCCATCCTGGGATACGTGGCTGGACGGGACCGGAAGAGCAGATCGCGCGCGTCGCGGACGGCTTCCGCGCCACCTACGAGCGGGTGCCGACGGAAAGCGGCGATTACACGATGAACCACACCGCGAGCGTCTTCCTGTTCGCAGCCTCTGGGCGGTTCGTCACCATGATCGACTATCACGAACCCAGAGAATTCGCGGTGCCGAAAATTCGCCGCGCGCTAGCAGAAGAAATGGAGGGGGCGACATGAGGCTCAGAACTCTGGCGGCGGGTGTCGCAATTGCGGGGACGGTTTCGGGAGCGGCTATCGCCATCTTTGATTTCATGTCGAAAGAACCCGTGCCGCCGGAACTTGCCCAGGCAGGTAGCTGGATGCCCCAAGGTCCTGAAGCCCCTAGAAACGTTGACATCCTCGTGACGCTGCCCGCGACGGCATGGGCAGAGGATGCACCCGACCTCGGCCCCCTACCCCTTCTGCAGGCCGCGTTTGCCGACAGGCCGGTAAGGGCGATCGAGCCACCGCTGTCGACGTGGTCGCGCGACATTGCACCTGGCGAGACGCTCGATTTCTTGCTGTCCGAAGCTGGACTTGCGGCACCTGACAGAGCCGAAGTTGCCCTCGCGCTTGGCGCGGAATACGATCTGCGACGGCTGCGGCCGGGGCACTCGGTCACTGTCGCTTCGACCGTGGACGGCAGCCCCCGCACCGTCTCACTCGCCGTCGAGGACGGGGTTCGGATCGAGGTGGTTTTCGGCGAGCAGTTGTCTACGCAGGTCGTGGCTCCGGATCCGGAGATCGTAACCCTTGCCGGCGAAGCCGTGATCGACAGCTCGATCTTCGCGGCACTCGACGAAGCCGGCATACCCGCCCGTTTTTCCGTGGACCTTGCGCAGATGCTGGGTGGGACCGTGGATTTCCGCCGCGAGTTGGCCGGTGGCGAGACACTAAGGCTTCTCTGGCGTGAGGCGCATGTGGGCGAGGATAGGATCGGACAGCCCGAGCTCGCCTTCGCCGCATTGGAGATCGGCGGTTCGCTTTACGAGATCGTATGGCCGGACGACGGCAGCGGTCAGGCGACGATCTACGTCGATGGCGAGGTGCTGCGCGTCTTCGCACAGCCGGTCGAGGGTGCGCGCCTCAGCTCGGTGTTCGGACGCCGCACGCATCCGGTCTTTGGCAACGTCCGGATGCACACCGGCGTCGATTTCGCAGCGGCACGTGGGACACCGGTTCAATCGACGGCACCAGGGCGGGTTAGTTTCATTGGCTGGCGCGGTGGCTATGGCCGTGTGGTCGAAATCTCGCACGGCTCCGACACCATGACGCGCTACGCGCATCTGAGCGCCGTGCCGGAAGACCTGGCACAAGGCCAACGCGTTGCGGCGGGAGATGTGATCGGCCGCGTCGGCGCGACTGGCACGGCGACAGGTCCGAACCTGCACTACGAAGTCCTCGTGGATGGGCGCCCGACTGACCCCCTCTCTGACGACCGGCTCGCCGAAGCAGCCGAGAGCGAAGCGGATGATACCGCCGCGCTCTCGCGTCTGGCCGAGGCGCGCGCGCTTCTGGATCAAAACCTCGGCAGCGAGATTGCCGAAACGACAACCGAAAGGCTCTGACCCATGAAACGCATGACCCAAGCTCTGGCAATCACCCTGGCCCTGTTACCAGCGGCCCAGGTCCTCGCAGAGGCAACGGCGATCGAGGTCCGCAAGACGAACGGTTGCGGCTGTTGCCTCTCGTGGATGAACCATCTCGAAGAAAACGGGTTTGCGCCGACGGGCGAGAACATGTTCGGTGGGTCGCTGGTTCGCTTCAAGCTCGACAACGGCGTGCCGCAGCGCATGGTCTCCTGCCACACCGCGCTCATTGATGGCTACGTGATCGAAGGCCATGTCCCGGCCGGTGACATCCGCCGCCTTCTCGAGGAGCGCCCGGACGCCGTCGGCCTCACCGTTCCGGGGATGCCCTATGGCTCGCCCGGCATGGGGCCGGAAGACGACCGCGAGGCCTATGATGTTTTCCTGATCCGCGAGGACGGGTCGACGGAAGTCTTTTCAAGCTACGCCGAAGGATAATCTGGCCTGCCCATGGAAAACCTGTCTCCGATAATGCTCGGCTTCCTCGGAAGCCTCGCTGCCGGATCGCTTACGGCAGTCGGAGCAGTTCCCGTGCTGTTCGGGCGCATTCCGTCTCGGGCCACGCGCGATCTGTCGCTCGGCTTCGCTGCCGGTGTGATGCTCGCCGCTTCCTTCTTTTCGCTGATCATCCCGGCATTGGATGCGGCGGAGCCCATGTTCGAAAACGGCGCGATGCCTGCCGCCATCGTATGCGTCGCGATCCTGCTGGGTATGGGGGCTGTCGCCCTGATGAACGAAAAGCTGCCGCACGAGCACTTCAAGACGGGACGCGAAGGGCCCGAAGCGGCGTCTTTGCGGCGGGTCTGGCTATTCATCATCGCGATCACGATCCACAACTTCCCCGAAGGCCTCGCGGTCGGGGTCGGCTTCGGGCCCGGAGGTATGCAGGGCGGTCTGCCGCTCGCCATCGGCATCGGGCTTCAGAATGTGCCCGAAGGATTGGCCGTCGCTGTATCTTTGCTGGGCGAGGGATATCCGAAGCTGCGCGCCTGGGGCATCGCGGCTCTGACGGGCATGGTCGAGCCGATTGGCGGCCTGCTCGGGGCCGGCATCATCACACTGTCGGAACCGCTGCTTCCATGGGGACTGGCCTTTGCCGCGGGCGCAATGCTCTACGTCATCAGCCACGAAATCATCCCCGAAACCCATCGCAACGGGAACCAGAACAGGGCGACGCTCGGTCTCGCAGTCGGGCTCGTTCTGATGCTGTTTCTCGATGTCTGGTTGGGGTGAGGCAATGTCATCATACAAAGTATCTCCGATTATCGGCGTATTTGCAGCGCTTGCTACGTTCGCGATCGATCAGATCACCAAAGCCATTGTCGTTGCGAATGCCGTCACTTTAAGCGCCGGGATTTCCGTGTTTCCGGGATTCAACCTCGTCTTTTATCGTAATGACGGCGTGACTTTCGGGATGCTGGGCGGCGCTCCGTGGTGGAGCCTCATCGCTCTCGCTCTTGCCATCTGTGTTTGGCTAGGGGTTATGCTGTTTCGCGCCGAAAATGCGGTCGAAACGCTTGCCTATGGCGCGATTATTGGCGGAGCCCTGGGCAATGTCATCGATCGTGTGCGGTATCGGGCTGCAACAGACTTCTTGGATTTCTACATTGGCACAACACATTGGCCTGCCTTCAACATGGCCGATGTATTTGTCGTCAGTGGCGTGGGGCTCTTGCTCGCCGCGCCATGGATCAGCGCGCGGCGTTCGATCAAGTCGTGAAGCCGGAAATTCTGAACCGCATCGCTCTGCGCCACCGTTTGCTTTCGCGGATGACGCTTGGTTTCGTCGCCGGGGCGCTGACCGTTCTGACTTTCCCGCCTTTCTCGCTTCTCCTGCTCGTTCCCGTTGCCTATTCCGCGTTGTTTGTCGGTCTTCGCGATCTCTCCTTCGGGCGTGCTTTCCTCGTCGGCTGGGCGTTTGGTCTCGGCCAGTTCGGTTTCGGGATTTCGTGGATCGCGGAGAGTTTCTACGTCGAGGCCGAGCGGTTCGGGGCGATGGCAATCCCGGCCGTCGCGGGATTGTCCGCAGGTCTCGCGATTTTCCCGGCCATTGCCGCCGCGCTCTTCGCCGAAATCGCGCGGCGCGGAGCCCTGGGCAGACTTCTGGCCTGCCTCCTGTTCGCGACCTCGTGGACCGCTGCCGAGTGGTTGCGAGGTCACGTTCTGACAGGGTTCCCCTGGAACCTGGCCGGTTACGCACTTGTAGACTACGCCGCCCTTCGCCAGACCGCCGCCTGGGTCGGAAGCTATGGGCTAAGCTTTCTCACCGTGTTCGTCGCGGTACTCCCCGGCGCTGCTGTCCTCGCGTCCGGGCGGCAACGATTGACCATCTCGCTCATGGCGCTGGCCGGCATAGCGACGATGTGGGCTGTCGGCACGCTTCGCCTCCAGTCGGATGCACAACAGCCACCCGCTGTCGACCTGCGCATTGTCCAGGGCAACATTCCACAAGAGGAGAAATGGGCGCCCGAGAACCGCGAGGCGACATTCGCGCGGTATCTTGAGCTTTCAACCCGGCCCGGCGATTTCGACGTTCTTCTCTGGCCGGAAACCGCCTTTCCGGGTTTCCTCGATGAGGATACGGAGGCGCGGGCCCGCATTGCCGCTGCGCTGCCAGACGGCAGCATGCTGCTCACCGGAGTGCCGGACCGTGTACCGAGTGAGGATGGGATCCAATATTTCAACACGGTCCAGGCTTTTGGCGAGACGGGCGAGATCCTGACCGGATACGCGAAACACCATCTCGTGCCTTTCGGCGAATACGTGCCATTCCGCAGCTGGTTGCCGATTGAGCGGCTGACGGCGGGGCTGGGCGATTTTACGCCCGGACCGGGCCCGCGAACGCTTGCGCTTCCGGGTGTGCCGCTGGTCGCCGTGGCGATCTGCTATGAGATCATCTTCCCAGGGCATGTGGTCGACGACCTGTTCCGGCCGGACTGGATTTTCAATGCGACCAACGATGCTTGGTTCGGAACCAGCATTGGACCGGAGCAGCATCTCGCCTCCGCACGCATGCGCGCTGTCGAGGAAGGGCTTCCCATCGTCCGGGCCGCAAACACAGGGATCTCCGCGATCATCGACGCAAACGGTGACCTCGTCGCGCGGCTCGGCAACGGAGAAACCGGTGTCATAGATGCGGCTCTGCCCTCTGCTCATCCGTCAACGCTCTATGCGCGCTTCGGCGACTGGGCGCTGCTGGCTCTCATCTTCACTACTTGGGCCGTGGGACTGGCTGCAGGTCTGGTCGGCACACACCGGTGCAACAAGAGAACAAGAACGGAGAAAAAGTCATGCTGGTAATCGCGGGCATTGTCGCGGGTGCGATCTGGGGTGGATATCTGGCGCGACGCCGAAAAGGAAACCGGCTGGATATCCTCCAGTATGCGGCGAGTTCGGCGATCGCCTTCGGTCTTCTCACCTATTTCATATCGGTGGTCCTCTTGCGCATCTTTTTTTAAGAAGGGTTTCGAAACAGCACCGACATGAGACGGCTTTTCAACATATTGCTGTACGGGTTTCTGGCAATCTGCATCACGGTATCGGTTGGTTCCGGGTTGGTCTATTTTCTGCTGAGCGCATCCGTTCCCGATTACGACGAGGACTTCACGGTCGCAGGCTTAGGCGGACCGGTCGACATTCTGCGAGATTCTTCGGCAGTCCCGCACATCTCCGCAGCTTCCGCTGCGGATGTTTACTTCGCGATCGGCTTCGTTCACGCCCAAGACAGGCTCGGTCAACTGTTAAGGGCAAGGCGAAAAGCGGAAGCTTCGTGGCCATCGGATGAGATCTTGGACCTTGAGCCAGCGGTCTCAGACGCGCTCGCATCCTATGCCGCCGGCGTTAATGCGTGGCTGGAGCTAGTGTCGGAAGGCGGGCGTGGCCGAGGCTCTCCGGAGCTGCTGATCGCAGACGAACGGTCGATCGCGGCCTGGACACCCGGCGATAGCCTGAGGATTGCCCGGTCTTTCCTGAATGGCCTGCGACCGGGAAGCGCACGGGAAGGAATGCCGAGTATATCAGGTGCCATTATACCGGCGGATCGCCTGAGAGTGCCCGAACTGTTTGCGACTGATCCGGAGCAGCGCCTTGATGCATGGGCGATCGACGGCGACCGAACAGCGACCGGAACGCCAATTCTAGCCGCCGATATCAGCGGTTCCCTGTCGCTTCCCTCGGAATGGTATCTCGCAGATCTTCAATTTTCGACAGGGCCGGCCATAGGGGCCACAATACCGGGCGTACCTTTCGTTATTGTCGGTCGCAATGCGCGCGTCGCCTGGGCCTTCCGGTCATTTCCCGTGCCAGACGAGGAGGCACCAAGGGGGCCGTCACCCGTGCGGGCGGCAGGTTTCCTGACGATGCTGGAGCTGTTCGCGCGTTCGGCCGACGCGATCGATGCCATCGGAGTTGCCGCAGACATGTTGCCGAAGGGCATGGAGGCATTGGCCATTGACCGAGAGACCGTTGCCCGATGGCCAAGAGCGGAGGCCGTACGGGCGTCGTCTTTTCGCGACATTCGACTGGCGGAGCTTGAAGCGCGGCAATCGATCTTCTCGACGGAAGGCGCCATCGGTGTTCAAAGGGACACCGTAAGTTCCGTGGCGCGAACCCTCCTGCCCCTGATGGCGAAAGAGCTTTGGTTCGTGCAGTCCAGAGACAGCATCGAAGGCACCGATGCGGACAGCCTTCGTCGTGAGCTTCTGGACAGGCTTGCCTCGTGGAATGGCGAAATGGATCGCTATTCACCGGAACCTCTGCTGTTCTGGACCTGGGTCCGGGCTTTGCAGCAGCGCATTTTGAAGGACGAGTTTCCGACAGCGGAGCAACTCTGGACCCGTCCGAACCCAAACTTTCTTTATGCGGTACTCAGCGATCGTCGCGGTAGCGCGATCTGGTGCGACATCCGCCTATCCTCACCTCGCGAGACATGTGAGGAGCAGGTTCGCGTGGCCCTGGATGATGCCCTTGGCTGGCTGGTCGATCGATATGGGCGCGATCCCTCGACGTGGACCTGGGGGGAGGAGCATAGATTTGACATGCAGTGGTCGCCAATCAGTTCACGTGGGTTGCTGACCGACCTGCTGTCCCTTCAAGCGCCGATTTCAGGCGATCCGTATACGCTATTCTTGACATCATTTGGTGTCGAAGAAGACCGTCCATTCCTTGTGAGTGCCGGAAGCAATTTTCAGGCGGTCATGTCGATATCGGAAGCAGCGGGATCATACTACATCTCGCCCACCGGACAGTCGGGACATCCGCTATCTCGATTCTACGACAATCTCTTTCCCTCCTGGATACGAGGCGAATACCTGGCCATGTCGACCGATCTGTCACTGGCCCGTGGCGGCGCTTCCGGGATCTCGCGACTCACACCGGCTACCTCGGACAGTCCTCGGATGAGCGAGGGCCAGAGCGAATGATCACGAACCTCTTCTTTCTTTACGACCCTTTCGGCGATGCGCTGTCACCGGTGTCGCTCATTGTTGTCGGCCTTACAGCATGGCTGTTTTTGCGTGGGCTCAAAATACACGTTCGCTGTCTCGGAAGGGTTTCTGGCTGGCGTCGAACCGTCTTCTTTGTCGGCCTCGCGGTCGTCCTCGTCGCGACGAATGGGCCGCTCCCGCCATTGGGGCACAGTCTGTTTTCTGTACATCAGGTCGAGCATCTTCTTCTGCGACTGGTAGGACCGCTTCTTATCGCGGTTTCTCAGCCCTGGCTTGGCCTTCAAGCCGGATTGAAAAGGGAATGGCGCCGACGCCTTGCCGCGATTGGGCGTGCGCGCATCCCGCGATTCTTGGCGCTTCCTGCATCTGCCACCTCCCTGTTGATTGGCGCGCTTTTCGTCTGGCAGATCCCGATGATCTACGCCCTTACACAACGTATTGCGGCGATGGAAGCGCTGGCACATCTGTCTATGGTGCTGGCGGGGCTTTGGTACTTTGCTATGCTGTTCGATCCGCGTGATCCGCCTGAAGGAGCGCGGCGCGGTGCTCGACTGATGTCAGGGTTCGTGGTGATCGTTTCCAACATCTTTCTGGGCTCCCTGACAACGCTCAAGGAGGTGCCCCTCTATGGATCAGAAATCATCGCAGCGAGCGGTGGTCGACTTCGCGCCCTGGCTGACGAGACAATCGGCGGCTACGTAATCTGGGTCCCGTCGTCGATGGTTCTCATCGTGGCAATCATCCTGGTGCTGAACGGCTGGAACGCAGCGGAGGAACGGCGCTGGACGTCCCGCTACGACCTGATGCGCCAATCGAATGCGGCGGCGCTCGAGTTTCCGGAAACCGCGGAGGAACTGCGTCTGAAAGTAGAGAAGCCGAACCGGGACATGGGCCGTACCCTCGCCCTTGGCGCATTCGCCATGTTCATGGTTGTCATGATTACCGTCGTGACCATCGTCTATGCCCTCGGATAGATTGAATTCGACATGATACCAGACGTATTCTTCCCCGCTAGGGCCCGCCTGTTTCGCCACTGCCACGGCTGGACACATATTGTAGTGTCCTTACGCGTACCGGGTGCTTGCGCTGGCCCACGGCGGCGAGCGTCACTTTGGCCGTGATCGCCATCGAAGCGATCAACGTGGCCCTGTGCCGACGATTTGCCTGATCTGACGGAAGATCATCTCCTCCCATCAGGCGTAGATGTCGATCGGTGTTCCGTCTTTCACCATTGCATAGATGTCCTCGATCTGCCGATCTGTGACCGCGATGCAGCCAGCTGTCCAGTCGCGGACGTCCGTTGGGTCGATGCCTGGGCGTGGACCACCATGGATGAAGATGTCGCCGCCGGGGGAAAGGCCCTGCGCTTCAGCAAAGGCGATGTCGGCCTCATTCGGATAGGAGATGCCAACCGAAAGATGATACGTACTTTCGGGGTTGCGCTTATCGACTACGTAAGCGCCCTCAGGGGTCCGGCCGTCTCCCTCGAATTGCTTGTGACCCTCAGGAGCGAAACCCAGCCCGACCGGATAGGTTTGCAATACGCGATCGGCTCCGTCCAGAACAAGCAAACGCTGCCCCTTGTAAAGCCGAACACGGGTCACCTCGGGTCCGCCATAGCTGCGGAACTTGCTGGCACAGCCAGACAAAAACGCTGCCAACCCGCCCAACAGGACGGCGCGGCGGGGAAATCGGATGGTTTTCACTGCTCGATGCCTCTTTCGTGAGGTCTGATATGGACATTACGTTACCTTGCAAATGCTGCGTGATCAATGTCCGTGGGCAAGCGCGGCCTTTGCCATCTCTGGACCAACCTGCTCACCGCTGAATGCCTTGCGGGCCTACCGCAGCGCCTTGAGGGCGACCGGCAGGGAGGCCACGGCAAGCCTTAATCGAACAACTCGTGAAGCCAGGATTTGCGGCGATAGCCGTGCTTGCCGTCGCCGCCGCCGTGCTTTCCGCGCCGGTAGCCGCGATCATCGTCGTAGCCGCGCGGCTCAGGCACCCGCTGAGGCGCCACATCGGGTGCCGAACGCTCGATGATCTTGTCCAGTTCGCCCCGGTCTAGCCAGACACCCAGGCAATCGGGACAGAAGTCGATCTCGATCCCCTGGCGGTCGGTCATGCTCAAGGGCACCTCGCAAACCGGACACATCATCCTGCCCTTCACGCTCATGTCTCGTCTCGGCTCCTTTCCGGGTTCTCCCAGTTCAATGACCATGTGCCAGCGCCCCTTTGGCCAAGCCTTCGCCAACCTGCTCACCGCCGGACGGCGGTGCCTTGGCCTCTTGGCTGTTCAGCAGGCGCAGGGCGTTGGCCACCACCAGCAATGACACTCCTACATCGGCTGCAATAGCGCCCCACATCGATGCCACTCCGAACGCAGTAGCGACGACGAAAACGCCCTTGGTCGCCAAGGAAATACCGATGTTCTGATGGATAATCGACATTGTCCGGCGCGAATGACCGATCAGCCAAGGCACCTTGCCGAGATCGTCGGTCATCAGGGCTATATCCGCCGTCTCGATTGCCGCGTCCGAACCAACGGCACCCATTGCGATGGCGTAATGCGCGCGCGCCATGGCCGGGGCGTCGTTGACCCCGTCGCCGATCATGGCCACCATGTCATGCGTTTCGACCAGTTCTTCGATGGCAGTCACCTTGTCTTCGGGCAGAAGCTCGGCACGGACCTCGTCGATGCCGACCTCGGCTGCAACAGCGCGCGCTGTCCGCTCGTTATCACCGGTCAGCATGACGATGGTCTTCACACCCTGCGCGTGAAGCTGCGCCACGATGCCTTTGGCATCCGGGCGGATACGGTCGCGCAATTCCAAGATGCCGGTGACACCGGTGTCGTCGCCCACGGCAACAAGGGTGCTGCCAGCCCCTTCGATGCGGTCGCGCAAATCCTTCGGAATGGCGTCGCCGAAACCCTTCTCCTCGGCAAACCGGTCCGACCCCAGCCAGATCGACCGGCCGTCTGTGCGTCCTTCAAGTCCCCTGCCCGGAACGGTTCGGGTATCTTCCGCGGCGGATACCTTGATGCCGTCGGCTTCTGCCCGCGCAAGAATGGCGCGCGCCAAGGGATGCGAGGAACGTGCCTCCAGCCCAGCGGCGAGGGTCATCAGATCTTGCGCCGATGCTTTGCCCAGCGGATGCACCGCCGCCACCTCGGGCTCGCCCATGGTGATCGTGCCGGTCTTGTCCATGGCCAGTGCAGTGGTCTTGCCCGGTGCCTCAACATATGCACCGCCCTTGATCAGCACCCCGGCCCGGGCTGAGGCGGTGAGTGCAGCGACGATGGAGACCGGTGTCGAGATGACCAGAGCGCATGGGCAAGCGATCACCAGCAGCACGAGTGCATTGTAGAACCAATAATCCCAGGCCCCCCCGAAAATGAGCGGCGGCAGCAGGGCAATTGCAATGGCGAGAGCCATGACGATAGGCGTATAGATGCGGGCGAATTTCGCCACCCACTGCTCCACCGGCGCGCGGCGGGCATGGGCGTCACCGACCATGCGGATGATCTTGGCCAATACGGTGTCCGAGGCGGCCTTCGTGGCGCGCACCGTCAGTGTGCCTTCGCCGTTGATCGTACCGGCATAGACTTCGTCGCCCCGTTCCTTTGGGACCAGCGCACTCTCTCCGGTGATTGGCGCCTGATCGACGGCCCCTGCCCCATCGACAACCTCACCATCCAATGGGATGCGGTCTCCGCCGCGCACGACGAAACGTGCGTTGATAGCAACCGCGGAAGCCGGTACGTCCGCTTCCGAACCGTCATCATAAAGAATTCTTGCCGTCGGCGGCGCCAGGTCCAGCAGAGCTGAAACCGCATTCCTCGCACGCCCGACGCTCCAGCTTTCGAGGAAAAGCGAGAGCGAGAAGAAGAACGCAACCGTCGCCGCCTCGAAAAATTCGCCGAGGCCAATTGCACCCGCGACTGCGATGACCATGAGCAGGTTCATGTCGGGCGACAGCCGCCGTGCGGACGACCATGCCTTGGGCGCCACGAGCCAAACACCGAACAGGATCGCAACCGCGAATAACCCTGCCTCGACCAGTGGCATCGGCGCTTCGCCGTGCCCTGCGAAGAGGCCGAGTGCCCCCCCCATGCCGGTCTCGATGATGTGCCACAGAAATCCCGCGGCCCAGAAGCCGCCGCTGAGCGCCGTAAACAGCCGCTGGCGTGCAAGATGGGCCGCCTGGTCGACCGACGCGTTTTCGGCATCCCAAGGCTTGGCGGTCATGCCGGTGCTTGCGACCAGTTCTGCAATTTCGCCGTCCGATACACTCTTGGCGCTGTCGAGAATAGTCATCCGTCCATTGATCACGTCGAACGCAAGATGTTCGGCCCCGCCGATCTTCGGGCCGACCACCTTGTTCAGGATTGCTACCTCCTCGGCGCAATCGAGGCCGGACACCTGAAAACTGCGCCCGCCCGCTGGCGCGGGGGTCGCCGGAACGGTGTCGCCGCACGTTCCGGCGCTCCCGCAGCAGCTGCCGCCGCTTGTCTGGGCATCTTCGGCGTGATCGTGGTCGTGACGATGGGTGTCGGACGGCATGAATGGACCTCTGGATTCGGGTGCTTTACCATGACATAGCCCCTACAGTGGCTAGAGCTTCAAGAGCAAAATACGGTGGTATTTCAGATTGTTTTATTGCTAGAGGATGCGGTGACTGGCTCTATCACGCCTTGAGGCATGAACAGCCGCTGCAAAGAAAAACAGTCACGAAAGGAAACTTAATGCGGGTTTTGATTCTGAAGCAAAAAATGATGGTTGCAGTGGCGCTGTCGCTCACGGCCGGGTGCGCAGTCCAGCCGACTGGACCGGGCGACGCGGCAAAACAGGGGGGCAACGTTCCCGAAGCCGTGATTGCAATGGCTGCCCCGGATCAGGATGTTGCAACTGCGCGCTTGGTACCGGAAGACGGGTGCTACTGGTACAAACACAGCGGCCCCGTAGAAACAACCTTGCTGCCGCTGCGCACGGCGAACGGCAATCGTATCTGCACCCCTCGCGAAACTTAATTGCGTTTGCCGTCCGCTGCTTGGCTTAGCTGCGGGCAGTCACGCTGTCCTCCGCCGAGTAAAGATAGGCCGTAGAGCCGGTCTCGACGTTCGGGTAAAGATCATTGATATGAGCCATGACCATCCGTACGCAGCCCGAACTTGCGCGGCCACCGATACTCCGTGGGCTCGGAGTGCCATGGATGCGCAAAAGGGTATCGCGATCCCCGACGTAGAGATACAGCGCCCTCGATCCAAGCGCGTTTTCCGGTCCCGGTTCCATGCCATCGGCAATGTCAGCATAAAGTTCGGGGTCGCGATTGATCATGCTCTGTGTCGGTTGCCAGTGCGGCCACCTGACCTTGCGCTTGATGGTATAGACACCCGGCTCGTAGAGGTTCCCCCGCGCGATGGCCACGCCGTAGCGCATCGCGGTTCCACCCTCTTCAATGTGGTAAAGATATCGTGCGACCGCGTCGACATGGATATCTCCCGGCACGAGACCGGCCTTCGCGACCACACGTTGCGGTAGGAACCGCGGGTGCAATCCCCATGGGTTGGAAGTCTCGGCAACATAACCCTGAGGCGTCACCTGTGCGTCCCATTCAGCCTTCTGAGCCTCGGTGGGCCAAGTGTCGGCAAAAGCCATACCGGGACCGGTCACCGAAAAAAGCGCCGTTGTTGTCTGAATGAAGTGTCGTCTTGTCAGCATTTCGTACCCTTTCGGTTCTCACCGGCGATTGATGGCAAGAACGGTATGTGTTCTCCTTGAACAGATAGGACTTCTAGTGGCTAGAGGTTCAAGGGCAAATTTTCGTGAGCAAACATGCGATCCTTGCAGTTTCCAGTTTGCTTGGGAGGAGAAAACTGCTCGCACGATACCTGGTCCGAAGTTGCGCAGCGACAATTCGTTAAGTCGCAGATTGTCTGGAAATTTAGGCACAGCGGCTTCGATATCGCGACCATGAGATCGGGAACGTCACGGCACAGGGAACTTACGCCACTCGCAAATGCTACGATGCCATCTCTGGCTCCGGCTCTCATTCCGTTATTTCGCCCCGTTAGAACGCAAAGCTTGGATGGAGATCATAGCTGTAGCGGCGGCTCGTAATTAGGCCATACGGGCATCGCAGTATCTGGGCTGCGCGCTCTGGCGACAATGGAGCGGATATCCCCGCCGAAGCCGCGCCGAGACGAGACGAGACGAGACGAAGATGCAATGTGTGAAACTGCTTGGCCAGCCGCTCATCGCGTCGGACTTTGGCCGCCATGGTGCGAAGCTTCAGTTCCGCTTAGCAGTCGTCAACAGCTACACCGCCCTTGGCATCCCCGTCACAGAAGCTTTGGAATAAGTCCGTCCGGAGAATGGTTAACACCGCCTATCAGCCTATTTGTAGAACATTGCCTCGAGGACCCCTCGATTGGTAGGTTAAAGTCTAAGGTCAACCCGCTTACTTCAACGGCAACCACCCGACTATGACCGCTGGGAAAACGCCGCGAACAGCGCAAGCGTCCGTTCGCTGACATGGTGCTCGATGCCTTCGGCATCGCGTTCAGCCGTCTCGGGGTCGAGCCCGAGGCTCAGGAGAAACCGCAAGACGATCTCGTGGCGATGTCTGCATTCCTTGGCGAGCGCCCGGCCTTCCTCGGTCAGGAAGACCGAGCGGTATTTCGCGCGAGTGATCAGGCCGTCCCGCGCCAGACGGCCAAGCGTCTTGGCGACTGTTGGCGCGGTCACGCCCATGCGTGTCGCAATATCGACCGGCCGGGCCTCGCCGTTCTCGTGGATGAGTTCGGCGATCAGTTCGACATAATCTTCCGCCACTTCGCTGCGCCGCGCTTCGCGCACACCGATGAAGGCCTCGGCGCGGGATTCGACCGCACGTGCCTCTGCCTCGGTTGAATCAAGGTTCTCATCATCCGTCATGTCGTCACCCTCGCACGATCGGGATTGACTCGTAAAGCCTAAGCGATGATTATTAGCCGAAGCTAACTTTTTGCGCCGGGACTTGGCCTGCGTGTCATCTGAGGGGACATCGTCCATGCCTGTCGATACCAGCAAACGAGGGCGCGATGTGTCGTCCGCCGTGGAGACATCTCGGCCCACAGCGCCACCTGCGATGGTCACGGAGCCAGTATCGGCGTCGCGACGCGCGTTGTTGGTCGGCGGTCTGGTGGCTGCCGGCGGAGCGGCCGTGGCCGCGAGCCGCGCGCAATCCCAGGCAACGCCCGACCCGATGGCGGGGCATGCTATGCCAGGCGGGGCGGTCGATCCGTATTCGGCCCATGACAGTGGCATGGCGCATGGCAACATGACGATGGTCGGCCAGGTCGACCACGCCCGGAACGGGTTCGACCCGACGGCCATGCTGACCGACTGGGAGACCGGTCGCACCGAAGTCCTGCCGGATGGGCGCACGTTGCGAACGTTCGAGGTGGACGCCATCGACGTGGAGATCGAGATCGCTCCCGGCGTTTTCTTTCCCGCCTGGACGTTCAACGGCCGCGTGCCAGGCCCCGCCCTGCGAGCGAAGGAGGGCGAACGACTGAGGATCGTCTTTCGCAACCTCGGGTCACACCCGCATTCCATGCATTTTCACGGCATTCACTCGGCGCGGATGGACGGCGTTCAAGGCGCCGGGCTGATCGATCCGGGCGAGGAGTTCGTTTACGAATTCGATGCCAAGCCCTTCGGCTGCCACCTCTACCATTGCCATGCCCTGCCACTGAAACGGCACATGCACAAGGGCATGTACGGCCTTTTCGTGGTCGATCCGGATCCGGCGCGCCACCCCGAATTTGCGGCCGTTGCGGCGTCGCGTGTGCTGGGCAGCCCGGAAAACGCCGAATGGAAGGAACTGGCGATGGTGATGAACGGCTTTGACACCAATTTCGATGGTGAGAACGAGGTCTATGCCGTAAACACGGTCGGCCAAGCTTACATGAACGCGCCGATCCGGATCGACAAGTCGCGCCCGGTACGTATCTACCTCATGAATGCGACCGAGTTCGATCCGATCAACTCGTTCCACCTGCATGGGAATTTCTTCGACTATTACGACACCGGCACCCAGCTCACGCCGACCCTGCGCACGGTCGATGTGATCATGCAGTGTCAGGCGCAGCGCGGCATCCTCGAGTTCAGCTTCGCCGATCACGAGGACGGGATGTATATGTTCCATGCGCACCAGGCCGAGTTCACCGAACTTGGCTGGATGGGCTTTTTCGACGTGCGGGAGGCCGGAGCATGACCGATCATATCCAACGCAGCCGCCCGCCAATGACCCGTCTGCTTCTCGCCCTCGTGCCGCTGGCCGTCATGCTGGGCGCCTTTGTCTGGATCGCCTCGCTCGATCCCTTGCGCGGCTTCAACAACGGCGCCCCCCCGGTCGAAGCGCTGACCGTCGAACGGACGATCCTCGATGGGTCGGGGATATCGCTCAGGGCGCGCGCCGGCGGATCGGAGCCGATGGTGGTCGCGCAGGTCGCAGTCGACGATGCCTACTGGACCTTCACGCAGGAACCGGCGGGGCCGATTGCCCGAGGCGACGCGGTCTGGCTGCGTATTCCCTATCCGTGGGTTATTGGCGAGGCCCACCATGTCAACCTGCTGACCAACACGGGCGCGACCTTCGGGCATGAGATAGTGGTGGCGGTTCCGACTCCAAAGGCGTCCGCGTCGCAGTTGCGTCCTCAGGCAGTGATCGGGGCGATCGTCGGCCTTTTGCCGGTGGCGCTTGGCCTGATGTTCTACCCGGCGATGAAGGGCGTCGGGCGAAGCGGGATGAACTTTCTGCTTGCGCTGACGGTCGGGTTGCTGGCCTTCTTGCTGATCGACACGATCTCCGAGGCGCTGGAGTTGTCCAACCGGGCAGCCGCGATATTCCAGGGTTCCGCTATGGTCTGGTTGGCAGCGCTGGCAAGTTTTCTGTTGCTGATGGCGATCGGGCGCTGGCGCGGCAATCCGGAAGGTATTGCGCTGGCGTTCTACATCGCGCTTGGCATCGGGCTGCACAACTTCGGCGAAGGGCTGGCAATCGGCGGCGCATTCGCTGCCGGGTCGGCCGGGCTTGGCACTTTCCTCGTCCTAGGCTTTGCCTTGCACAATGTCACCGAGGGCATCGGCATCGCCGCCCCGATGCTTCGTGCCCGGCCAACGCTTTGGACGTTTGCCGCCCTTACCCTGCTCGCCGGTGGCCCGGCCATCCTCGGAATGTGGGCGGGCAGCCTTGCCTATGCGCCGCAATGGTCGGCACTGGCACTCGCCGTCGGAGCGGGTGCGATCCTGCAAGTCATGGTCGAGGTCAGCGCCTACCTTGTACGTCAAAACGCCGACAGGCAGGCGGCGCTGATGGCACCAGCCGTACTGGTCGGGTTTCTGGGCGGCATCGCCTTCATGTACGCGACGGCGGCATTGATCAAGATCTGAGCGGTGATCGGCTGTTTCGGCCTTATGGGGCGGTCGCCCAGCTCTATAAACTGACCCCGTCTGTCCACGGGGAGATCGCAATTTCCGTGCCCCAGTTTGTGCGCCCAAGAGACTTATTCTTTCGTGATTTCGAAATGAAGAATTTGAGGCTAGAGGGACTAGAGGATCCACCTAGATATCACAGATAGGTGAAAACACTGCAAATCCATCTGACCACTATTGCTGAGCCGCCGTCGAAATCGACTGTCTGATATTTTTGTTCTGTCACGATTCTGGGCCTCCGTTGAACTATCAGCAGATGCTACACACCAAAACGAGTGCTTCTTTAGAGGTGTTTCATGGCATCGCCCGCCACATGCGGAAACATTCCTTTCCGGTCACCTCGCAGATTAGACCTTGTGCTTCCATCCAAGCAAGGTTGCGCTGGACGGCGCCCCGGCTGGCACCGGTCAGGGTCTCGGCCATTGGAGCGGAGACGACGGGCCATTCGGTCAGCACCGCGCGCAATGCTGGTGGTGTCTTGCCAGAAAGCGGGGCCATCATGGTTTCCGCCCGCGCTGACCATGCCTGGATATCGTCGAGGTGCCGCATCGCGGTCAGGCATGCTATTTCCATATCGGCGTTGCGACGTCAATCGCCAGCGTGACCCAAGGCCGCCCAATTGGTGCCAGTTCTTTTGAGATATACCTGAACAAGCGGACGCAAAACGGCCGCCCCGCGCGCTTCCTCATCACCATCGGCAACAGAGTCGTCGCCATCATTCTCCATCGATATCTGCCGCACAAGTCTGTGAACTCTGTCTCAGGATTAAGGGCAAGAATATCGGAGCAAAAAGCAAAATCTCATATTCAGGGGCAAAGGACAGCCGTTGATCTTGTTGGATTTCTCATCTCACAGTTAGGGCTACGCGACACCAGATTTACGTGCGTCTCAGAGGCACCCAATACCGCGCTCAAAGCCTTTTCCACACGGCCAACACAAGATGAACAACTCATCTTTTGAGTGCCGTACGTGAATGATTTTTCGTTTTCGATATTGAGACCTCTTGCTCCGGACAACTTCAGAGATAGAGGGTCCAGCAGGCGGAAGGTCAAGGACTTTAAGGTCCGATTTCACAATCGTCGTCCGTTTCACTCGGGGACGAGGGCTGCAATCTTTTCAAGAAAGGTGCCGCGCTCGATCACACCGGGGATTATTTCATCACCCAATACGAACGTCGGCGTTCCAGTTATACCCAAAGCTTCTGCCAGACGCAGAGAGCCAGCAATGTGATCGTTCACTAGGTCTGATTGCATGTCTGTTTTCAAAACTTCGAGATCGAGCCCCACATCGCCTGCAACTTTCATAACGCTTGCTTCAACGGCTTGCCCGTTCAATGCCATCATTGCCTCGTGAAACTGCTGATATTTACCTTGGTTTCTCGCGGCAAGTGACGCGCGCGCCGCAATTTCGGAACCGGGCCCTAGGATCGGAAATTCACGATAAATAATGCGGACATCCTTGCTTGTCTCCAGCACGGCTTTGACTTCAGGTGCTGCGCGGCGGCAATATCCACAGTTATAGTCAAAAAATTCGACTAGCGTGACGCTACCATCCAGATTTCCGAAGATGGGAGCGTTCTGTTCGAAGTCGTCGCGCAATTCAGTTAAAGCTGTAGACTGCGCTTCAGCAAGTGCTGCATTTTCACGTTCTTGTAGGATTGAGAGCGCTTCGATCAAAATTTCGGGTTTTTCCAAGATCGCTTCAAGCGCCAGACGCTTAATATCTGCCTCATTGAGTTCTTGTGCGGCCACAGTAGTGAAAGAAAATGCAGTGAAGACTGTTGCAAGAACAATTTTTGAAAGGTCGCGTCGCGCTGATAACATCTTAAATACTTCCTAGAAAGTTGCGGGGTACAGGATCACACGCGTGTCCAGCGGAACCATATCATACAACTGGACAATCTGATCGTTCACCAATCTGGCGCATCCGTTTGAAACGGCACTGCCAATAGTGCTTGGGTCATTTGTGCCATGCACACGTAAAAAGGTATCCCCGCGTCCCGGTTGAAAAAGGTAGAGGGCCCGCGCACCTAGAGGGTTGCTCAGACCGCCAGGCATTCCATTCCGAAACGGTCCATACTTTTTCGGTTCACGACGCAACATGCCCGGGGTCGGTGTCCAGCTGGGCCACTCCTTCTTTGCCCCCACATAGAATTCGCCTGCCTCGTAAAGGCCCGGGCGACCGATCCCGACAGCGTAGCGAATTGCAGTGTTATCGGGTTGGGTCCAGAACAGGGCAAACTGGCTTGGAACAACATGGATTTCGTATGGAGCGGAGCCCTCTGGAATGCTCACTACTTGAGGTAAATACTCCGGCGGTAAATCATACTTTGGCAGCACTACATGGGCTGAAACTGGCTGACTGGCCAAAGTGCCAACAGCCCCGGCGGCAAGGAGGAATTTTCTTCGATTCATGAAGCTGTGGCTTTCGAACGGTGAACGTTGAATGAACGCCGGTACACGAGAAAAGACTTTAACAAGTCATGCTAGGTGCGCGATCAGAACAATTTCACTTGTGTTCCTACCTCAGCCAAAGCGAACAGTTCTTTGATATGTTCGTTGTAAAGGCCGATGCATCCGTTCGACGATTGGCGGCCAATTTTCCGCGTGTCGCCCGTTCCGTGGACGCGGTAATATTGCCATGAAAGGTAGAGGGCGTGTGTACCCAAGGGGTTGTCTGGACCGGGTGGAAAATAGTCTGGCCAATCCGGATTGCGGATCTTCATCGAAGGCGTGGGGCGCCAGCTTGGTCCTTCCACTTTCTTGATAACGCTAGTGTATCCGCGTTTTGTCAGTTCTTCGGATTCCGGAACGCTCGACGGATACAGCTTATAAACACTTTCATCCTCTGACCAATATTGCACCGCTCGGGAATCAATGTCGCACAGGATTGCACCGTGGTTTAGATTATCGAAGTGATCCCGCCAGTTTGAGGTGCTGAAGGATGAAATATTGCGGCGCACTGGTGGCGTAGCAAGTGGTGCTGTGGTTTGCGCTGTTGCAACGCCTGCTCCTAGGAACACCCCACTTGCGGCCGCACCGAGCAGCGCTCCGCGACGTGAGATAGATGAGTCTTTAATTAGCTTCATGATCAATCCTTCGGTCGTGCCTCTTTCGCCTGGTTACAACCTTCACCCACTGGAGCTTCAAGCGATCAATTGTCACAAAAACGTGAGACGAATGGCTAACGAACGCTTTGGGCTGGAAAAGCCTTGTCGCATTCGAACGGAAAGTGGCTTAAACGATCATCTGGGGCGGCACTAAAGCGTGCCAGGTCAAGCCGGTGTCAGCCTCGACAAATGACCTATATTAGGTCAGCTTTCCACATGCGATACCTCCCGTGCCCCGTCACCTCGCGGATCAAACCGCTTGCCTCCATCCATGCGAGATTGCGCTGAACGGCGGCGCGGCTGGCTCCGGTCATGGCCTCAGCCATCGGGGCGGAGACCAAGGGCCATTCCGTGAAAACCTTTCGCAAGGCAACCGGCGTGCGGCCAGATAATTGCGCCATGACGTTTTCTGCCCGCCCGATCCACACTTCAATATCATCAAGTGTTCGCATCGCCGTTAGAATTGCGCTGTTCATCCCATCCAACCAGCGGGCCAAACGCTCGGGTGGCAAGCCCGAAACGCGCAGCCCCCCGGCCCCGGCCATAGCGAGCGGCGCGAAGATGGCACCGCTTCCATCGCTGGTCGCGATCCTGGACGCGGTGACGGCAGCTTCGATCTGGTCGCCGTGGCGTCCGAGGCCCGCCAAGCTCCACAGGTGATACCCCATGCACGCCCGCGTGATCGGGTGGAGACCCTTTGCGGCTGCCATGACGTCCAGCCACCCACCCGCGCGATCCTCGAAACGCTCAGCGCTGTCTTCAATGTTCTCGGGATCGCGGCGATCCAGGAAGGCGGCCAAGTCAGCTTTCGGTCCAGGACCGCCTGTTAGGCGCCGAACAGCCCATCCAACTCTTGCCAGTGCAT
The DNA here is from genome assembly GCF_014196795.1 of Sagittula marina. Lineage (GTDB taxonomy): Bacteria > Pseudomonadota > Alphaproteobacteria > Rhodobacterales > Rhodobacteraceae > Sagittula > Sagittula marina. Next base: position 38,745 of record NZ_JACIEJ010000013.1, on the reverse strand, counting down.
TTGGGTCATCCTGTGCACCTGACAGCCGCATCGATATCCAGAGCGCCAGACGATCAGAACTCACCCGATCCCCTGCGAACCAGCTGAGATCCGCTGCCTCGATAAGAGCGAGGCGATGCCGCCAGCCTTCCGGGCCACGCAGCAGCCGGTCATCCAGAGCTCCCAGGCGTCCAGCCACTCTTGCCAGTCGCGCAGCGTGAACGCCTTCTGCTTTTGCCCAGTCTTCGACGACAGCAGTGTCGGGCGGTTCCGCCCGTGGCCCTGGAGGCAAATCATCCGGTTCTTCTTCAAGTGACCTAGGTAGAAACCAGAGATCGTCTTCGTGAGCCTCTTCATCCTCCTCGATGGTGATAAGGGGGTCGTCGTAATCATCAGTCAAAGAAGAGGCTTGCGTCATCATGTGTGCAAAATACTGATTTTTTGCACATTGCCCAGGCGTTTTTGTGGCCGCTGCCTGCGCCCTTTATATAGTACGCGCGCGCGACTGCAGGTGAAACCTCTCAGATCGCTTTCAGCGCAAGGAAACCAAAGGTTTTTGGACGAGCACGACGAGAGAGCACCTACTTGCATTTGTTTACAAACGGTCGTTTAGTAGCGATAGATAAAACTGCAAAAGGCCTGTTTTGATGCCATTGATAGGCTACGCGCGCGTATCTACCGAGGATCAGACCCCCCTGCCCCAGTCGCAGGCCCTGAAATCTGCGGGTTGCGCCGAAATCTATGAAGAGCACGCCTCAGGCGGCAATCGCGCGCGGCCGGTGCTTGGGCGTGTGCTCGAACGCATCCAGAGTGGCGATACGCTGGTCGTCGTGCGGATCGACCGGCTTGCGCGGTCTCTGTCGCATCTGCTGGAAGTGATCGAGCGGCTGGAGGCCAGGGGTGCGTTCTTTCGCTCGATCCAGGACCCGATCGACACTGGATCCCCGCAGGGCAAGTTCACGCTGCAGGTCTTGGGCGCTGCGGCCGAGTTCGAGCGCGCCCTGATCCGGGAGCGCACCAAGGCCGGCCTCGCCAGCGCGCGCACAAAGGGCCGCGTGGGCGGAAACCCTGGACTGCGGGCCAAAGACCCTGCCGCTCTTCGCAAGGTGCGGCTAGCGCGACAGGACGGCTACATGGAGCGTCTGAACGAAACGGCACAAGATTGGGTGCCCCATGTGCGCCGGTTGCGCCCCGACTTGGCCTGGGAAGACGTGGTGCGCATCATCAACGGCCCCTTGCCCGAGGCGCGTCGCTGGACCCAAAGCCGTCTCTTGCGCGCTGTGAAGGCCTATGTCCGCGACGGCTTCCTGCCTACCGAGGTGCTGGCCCGCGCCGGGCGCCGCGAAACGGACGATCGCCTGCCCGCCATTATTGCTGGCATCAAGGGCGCAGATCCCGACATCACGCTTCAAGTGATCTGTGAACGGCTGGAATCTATGCGCGAACGCACGCCTCGCGGCCGAACAAGATGGCAGCCGTCTTCGGTGAAAATGCTGTTGGAGCGGGCGGAACGACTTGGCCTCATGCCGTACGAATCGAGCCAAGATCAGATGTAGCTTCTGACCCGAATCCAAAAAATTTCACCGGGAGAAAACTCCGCAGGAGGCAGAAAGTGCCATTAGTTGCTTGGGGTTAGTTGCTAATGTGCCAACTCAACAGAGTAGCGGCTCGATTCGGTTAGATCTGCATTTAATATATCTATATCAATGACTTGCTGAGTTTTTTACGCGGCAACGCCTATAGGTGTTGTGGATAACTTTCACACTACATTTAGATTCTTCTTGCCGGACTCACTGGATCGTGGCATTCCCATTCTGACGGCAAAACGCGTCAGACACGCTGTACACCGTCAGAATGACTAAGAGCCTCAACAGAGGCCGAGAGTGGGCGGCAGGACATGGATGATCGTAACATTGGATACACGCAAGGCATAGGCTCTTCCGATATCGGAGCATTTGCCGACAATCTGGCTGAGTCTTTGGATCGCCAGATGAAGATCGCTTTCGAACCCGAAGAACGAAAGTCCCTACGCCGCTTCAGTTCCACCGAAGTCGCCGGCCTCCTGCGCGTAAGCACATCTAACCTGCGCAACCGGCACAAGGACGGCAGCTTTCCAGAAGTGCATACAGACAACCGCGGACACCGGTTCTACACAGCCCAAGAGATTGATGAGTTGCGCGATGTTCTTGGACGCACTGGAAAGAACGCAGAAAGCTACCGCCCAGGTCGACGTGATGGCGATCGTCTCCAGGTGATATCCGTCGTCAACTTCAAAGGCGGTTCATCAAAGACTACTGCAACGATTCATCTTGCGCAAAGGTATGCCTTGCGCGGTTACCGCGTGCTGGTCCTAGACCTCGATCCGCAAGCAAGTTTGACCACGTTTTTCGGCTTTCGGCCCGAGCTTGAGTTCGCCGATGGCGGCACAATCTATGATGCTTTGAGATATGAGGACCAAGTTCCTCTCTCGAACGTCATCCAAAAGACCTACTTCCATAAGCTCGACATGGTGCCCGCCGGCTTGATGCTCTCGGAGTACGAAACCGAGACCGCAAACGCTCTCGCCCGTCGCGTACAGCCCATCTTTGCAGAGCGCCTCGCCTTGGCGCTTGAAGAGGTTGAGGCAAACTACGACATCGTCCTGATCGACTGCCCGCCTCAGCTTGGGTTTCTAACCTTGACTGCGCTGGCAGCCTCGACGGGGCTTTTGGTTACCGTGGTACCTGGCATGCTTGACATCGCATCCATGAGCCAATTCCTGAAGCTTGCTTCAGAAACGGTCAAGGCCGTGGAGGAAGCCATCGGTCGGCGTGTCACATGGGATTTTGTCAAGTTCCTGATTACCAGATATGAACCGTCGGACGGTCCGCAGACCCAAATGGCAGGCTACCTGAGATCAATTCTGGCAGGTCAGGTCATGACAGAGCCGATGCTGAAGTCTACGGCGATCTCCGACGCGGGGATGACCCAGCAGACCGTCTACGAAGTCGATCCAAGCCAATTCATCAGAAAGACAATTGATCGCGCCCTGACCAGCGTGAATGGCGTTGGCGATGAGCTAGAGCAGACGATCCAAATGGCATGGGGGCGTCGCTGATGGCCCGAAACATCTTCAACCAGCCTCCAAGGAATGAGACGGAGAGCGGAGCCCCCTCCCCTACCCCGCCAAAAGCGGCAAAGCTGCCGGGATCTGTTGGAGGATTGCGCGACTCTTTGCGCGAGATCACAGCAAACTCGATTCGCGATATCGAACCCAATCAGATTGACATGGATGGGCTGCGCGATCGGTTGGTGCTGGAAGATTCCAGTATCGATGAGTTGGCCGAGAGCATTCGCAAGCATGGCCAACAAGTGCCCATCATGGTCCGTCCATCAGCCCAACCGGACAGATACCGCATCATCTACGGCCGCCGCAGGCTTGCGGCGATCCGTAAGGTCGGTGGAACGGTCAAGGCAATTGTTCGAACCTTGGACGATGACGCATCTCTGATCGCTCAAGGCCAGGAGAACAACCTCAGACTTGATCCGTCTTTTATAGAAAAGTCTCTTTTTATCAAAGAGATGCAAGAATCCGGGTACAAACCCGGTGTCATTCAAGATGCTCTAGGTCTGACCCGGCAAGGCGTATCCAACCACAGGGTCGTCATAGAACAACTGCCAGACGGTCTTGTTCAACTCATCGGGCCAGCACATGGGATCGGACGACGGCAGTGGGGTGATCTAGCTGCCTTGTCGGTGAAGGTAGATTTGGTGGACATCGCCAAAGAGGCGCTCGCCGCCCTGCCCGACGACACTCCTAGTTCCGAAAAGTTCCAAGCGGTCTATTCGGCTTGCTCGAGCAAAGCACGTAGCGACAAGAAGCCGCCCAATCGTGGGCTGACTTCGGTCATCAATGATGAGAACGGCAGTTCATTGGGCACGCTGACAATCGATGAAAAGGCGATCGCGCTCAAGGTCACCAAGAAGGACAATCCAGAATTCGGCCAATGGCTCGAAGAGCACGCGGAAGCTACGCTTTTGCAACTCTTCGTACAGTGGCGGAATGAGAGAGGCTCTGGGTCCTAACCCAGGCCACACAGAGCAACACGAGCAGAGGAGAAAAGCGAAGACCCGAAAGAAAAGAGCCCCCCAAAGTTTCCCCTGGAGAGCCCTCATCACCTGATTAGCATCTTTGATGTAGCAACCTCCAGCATACCGGTCAAGAGTCACCGATTCGGTGGACTGATATTTTTTGCCTTTTTCCGCGAAAATTCGAGGAAAGAGACGGGGAAGTTGTGGGCCGAACGGTCGTCGTGAACAAGCCATGGCATTTACAAAACTCTCGATCGAAGCCGCAGGTGCTGATGCAACCCGCGGCTCATTTCCCCCATCTGAAACCGACGTCTGGACCATCTTCAGAGCCCTGAGAGATGCACGCAGCGTGTTTGGTCTACGTCCTGGCCACATACAGACACTTCAAGCAATGCTCAGTTTTCTGAAACCTGGCCATGGCGAAACGGTTTTTGCGTCTAACAATTCACTTTGCCAGCGCGTTGGCGGAATCGACGAACGGACTCTCCGGAGGCACATCAACCGCTTCGTTGAACTCGGATTCATCAAGCGCAATGACAGCTCGAACCGAAAGCGCTACCGCGTTCGCTCATCCGGCGGGGAGTGCATCAGTTATGGATTGTCTCTCACCCCCCTGCTCCAACGTGCTAGCCAGCTTATAGCCATCGCGCAAGAGATGGAGAATAACCGCCGAGATCGTATATTTGTCCGCAAACAGATCCTTACAAAGCTCGCCCATTTGGAAGAGCACGATCCTAGCAACGCATTCATCAACCACGCACGGAAAGCTCTACGCAGGAAGCTGAGCCTCCCCGAATACCACGCTCTGCTCGCCAATACAGATGCAGAATGCCAGAGTTTGTCTACCCCGGATGACCCGCCTGAAACTATGGAATTGCCCGCCAATGACGGACGAACTGTCCGGCATCAATCTAAGTCTGAAGAAGAAAAAAAAGATTTAGATAGCAACATAGGCCTTGAGGCCCTGAAACCAGACTTGCTGACCTCAGTCTGCGATCAGGCGACATCGTTCTCCACAGAGAGACTTAGAAACTGGTTGGACATTGAAAACCATGCTCGAACACTTGCACCCATGATGGGCATTCACCCAGAGACTTTCGAGAAAGCCAAGAATGCTGTAGGAGCTCAGAAAGCGTCATGCGCGATCTTCATCATGCTACAGCTTGGAAAACGCATCAGGGATTTTGGAGCGTATTTTCACAGTATCACCCTAGGTCAAAGGCAAAACCAATTTGATCCATTAGCTTTGATCAGGCGACTGTCCGAAAACAATGAGCGAACTGTCTAATGTCCACCGCGGTGGACTTCGAACGAGAAGCGGCGCTTGTGGCAACCAAAACTGTCCAAACGCACCTAGCCGCGCGTGATGGTTCTTCAGTTTATCTCAGACCAGCAGATGTCCACCGCGGTGGACAAGTGACACACGAGCAAGCCTTGATGAAAATCTGGCCGCTCATGGAAGAAATCGGCGGCCAGGCAATACACCCTAAATGCCTAAAGTTATTGTGGGAGGTCACCGTCTCCAAAGAGGTTTGGAAAGAGCCGCTCTCGATAATCCAACGGAAACGCCAACCGAACGGGCGTCTTCGGAGAGACGGAAGTCAGGTATCCGGCGGCGGTCAGTTTACTCAGCGTGTTGCGAGCAGTACGCTCGGACGTCTTGAGCACAATCTGCGCATCGCCTCGTTCCAGTGCCCCATGCCGAAGAACCGCCGAGATCAGTTCCGGCGCTCGCTTGTCATCGGTGGTATCTGCAACAAGACGACGATACCGTTGGTCCAGTCCGCCGAGATCGAACAGCTTCGCAGAGAACGTGATCTGGTCGAGCGTCACTTTTAGGAACCATTCGCTGAACGCCTTCAGTGCCGCCTCTGACAGGTTGCCGCGCCCGTCTCGGTCTCCGCGGCGTGGGCTGTCGGCCAGATCCATCATCCGTTTGTACTCGCCCCGATCGGTCAGCCCGCGGGCCAGCCCACGCGAAACGCACCAGAGCCCCTGGCCACCGATCCCTGCTGTGAGGGCCATGGCATGAGACATCAATCTGCTGACACGACCGTTGCCATCCGGGAAGGGGTGGATGTAGTTCAGCCGGTGATGTGCAGACGCGATCGCGATGATCCGTCCGCTCGAAGACCGCGCCGCAATTTGAAACCGTTTGTCAAAGTGATCCATGAACGCCGCGACGCGCGACGATGATGGAGGTAGGTGGCGCCCGACCGCAACTTCCCGATCATCATCCTGGCGCATGCGTCCCGGAACGATGGGCTCTTGTGTGCCGTCGGGATGTTCGATGACCCGAAACTCATCCGGCATCTCGTCGTAGAAGCTCTTATGGACCCAAGTCAGGAATTCGACGGATGTGGGGCGGGGCAGGGTGCCCTTGCGATGCATCTCGTCGATGGCCCGTTGAACGATGACGTGCGCTCGGGCCTCAAGGGCGAGGGGACGGGTTTCTTCCTCAAGCTCGGCACCAGCCAGCGCCCTTTCGATGTCGCGGGGGCGCGTGTTGTGTCCTTCGATCAGGTTGGAGTAGTAGCAGTTCATCACACGGACGAGATCGGCAAGTTCGGCTGCGCTGTCAGGATGCAACCCTTGTCCCAGCCCGGTGGCTTCCCTCTGGATGTCGACCGAAAGGTCTGCCAGTTCTGTGGGAATATGCTCCTCGAAGAAGCAGGGTTCGATCCTGGCGGGTGTTTCCAGCATTTTTGCCGATCTTCCATGTTTGCAAAGTAATTGAAAAATAAACACATTTCGTACTTTCAAGCAAGGTTTTGCCGATATGCGTTGCCGATCTTGCCTGCCGATCTGGAATTGCTGCATGAAATCAATGGCTTCGGCAGATGTGCCGGGCTTTTCGGTTTTGTTGTGTCCCCAAAGGGGCCGGGAAAAGAGAAAGTGTTCTTCGGGTTTTTGTGACTGACGGATGAGGGCCTTTGGGGTCCCTCAGATGGGTCCGGGCCGGATTCCGGTCTGTCTTTCCTGATGAAGGGCATTCCTATGCAATCAGGTGTCTTGCGCGTGCTCCGCGCAACCGCTGCCTCATGGTGGCGGCATACAGAGCTGCGCCGAACTGGCCAGACGTTGCTGGCACAGCGGCTCGAACGCCAGACCGTCCTGCGTGATCTTGGCTATCTCAGGCAGGCAGCGACGCTGCCGAATGCCCATGTGATCTGCGGAGAGGGCGGCACGTTCCTCCATCTCGGTTGGACCACCGTCTCGACCCTCGCGCCGATCGAGCGCTTTCCCTTGGCCGCCCTCGCGGTCGCACGAGGAACTCCGTTCATCGATATCCGACCCGTCACCGATGTCATCACCTTCGCGAACCTGCCGCGGGTGGCGCGGGACGGATCGGTCGACCCTGACTCTTCGGGTCCCGGCAAGTCCGTGTCGCTGACCACCTACATCGACATGGTCGAAGCCCTCGGTGCCAGGATCGCCAACGATCCGCGCCCCTGTCGGTCAACCTAGTCACCACTCCCTCTCACCAAAACTCGAAAAGGAGGCCAGCCATGGCCCGATCCCGTACGCCCAAATTCGATGCCTCAGAGGTCATCACAAACGAAATCATCCGCATCATCGAGCGCGGCGTCCTGCCGTGGCGCAAGCCATGGACCGCAGGTGGCAGCTGTCGCCCCCTGCGCGTGGGCGGGGAACCCTACCAGGGGGTCAACAACTTCCTGCTGACGATGCGCACCGTGATGGCGGGCCATAGCTCGCCCTTCTGGATGACGCTGCCTCAGGCCAATGCCTTGGACGCGAAGGTGCGCAAAGGCGAGAAGTCCTCTGTCGTTGTCTACTACGGCCAAAGCCGGAAAGACGCCGATTGCGAGGACGACCGTAGCAGCGGGGATGATCACTCCGAGGAAGCCCGTATCTTCCGCTTCCAGAAATCCTACCGTGTGTTCAATGCCTGCCAGATCGAGGGCTTGCCCGACAGCTTCTACCCTGACCCGGAGCCCGTGCCCAAGCATCCGCAGTCCGAGCCCATCCCGCACATGCAGGCGTTTTTCGATGCCATCGACATCACAACCGTCTTCACGGGCACGGAGGCGTACTATTTGCCCCCCGTGGACAAGGTTTACATGCCATCCATCACGCGGTTCCAGGACCCGCGCAATTTCTACGGGGTCTGGGCCCATGAGCTCGCCCATGCCACGAAAGCCCCCCATCGATTGAACCGTGATTTCGGGTTCTCGAAGTTTGGCAACACGTCCTATGCGCGCGAGGAGATAGTCGCGGAATTGACCTCGGTGTTCCTGGGGCAGACGCTCGGCTTCACGGCGCATACGCTCGAGATGAATGCCGCCTATCTCCACAACTGGTTGCGCGTCCTGCGCTCGGACAAGGGTGCGATCTTCAAGCACGCCGCGGACGCGCAGCGCGCTTGCGACTACTTGATCGCCAGATCGGAGGCGAGCAGGGCAGGGCGCAGCGCCAAGGCGGCCTGACCACACGGAGAACGGAGAGTCCCATGTCACGCAAGGAACCCAAGACGCTGCGGGTGGCCTGCTTCGAAGACGGCCGCCGCAAGATCATCACTTTCAAGCGCGGTGCCTATTGGTGGAGCCAGTCCGAGGGCGCTTATCCGTTCTCGGCAGCGCTCGAGAGCATCAAAGAACAAGGCGGCTGGATCGAAACCATCCCCAACCCGAACTACAGAGCCAGAGGGCTGTTCGGGTAAGGCGCCTTCTGCTTCGGTCCTTCCGCCAAGCAGAAAAGTGAAAGCGGGCTTTGGGAAGGGTGTTTCAACTTCTCAAAGGAGATCCCCATGTCCATGACCGTTCAACCCCAGCCAGACCGTCCAGATCCGACCGTGATCGCGGCGCAAAACGACGCGTTTCGCAAGCTCGCGTGCCTTGGAGTGCCGCCGGTGCAGCCCATCCAGGGCCGGATGCATGTCACCCGCTCGCTTATGGAGGCCGGTGACGGCTTCATGGCCGAGGCGGTGAAGGCCACCGGTGCGTTCGATACATTCGAGCCTGAGAATGATCCCGAGGGATGGCACGATTTCGGGGCGGTCGAGATCCGGGGCGAGACCGTGTTCTGGAAGATTGATCTCTATGAGGCAGATTCGGATTTCCGCTACGGGGCTGAGACCCCGGACAATCCCGCCACCACCATGCGCGTGCTGACAATCATGCTGGCGCGCGACTGGTAGAAGGGCAGGGGAATCCCCCCTGACATCTGAGACGATGAAGGCCCACTGACCCCTCAAAAGGAAAGTGGGCCTTTTGTCGTGGTGATCCCTGAAGCCGGGGATTGGTCACGCGCGTGAAGGCGGGCCACACCTCACCCACCTGGAAGGATATCCCATGACCACAAGCTTTGCCCCTCTCACCGTCGCGATCGGCGATCTTGTCGCCCACCCCGCCAATGTGCGCAGCAACGCGCCGGAAACCTATGATCCCGAGAACATCGCGCATCTGAAGGCCAGTATCTCAGTGCTGGGCCTGCTCCAGCCGCTTCTCGTCCAGAAGCTTGACGGCAAATATGCTGTCCTCGCCGGTGGCCGGCGCCATGCAGCCCTGAAGGAGCTGATCGCCGATAAGGCCGCCAAGGGGTTCACCGCGAAAACCAAGGTCGACTGCCGCCTTGTCCCTGAGGAGAGCGACGTCACCACGGCGCTGTCGCTCGCCGAGAACATCACCCAGGCGCCGATGAATGCCATCGACGAGTTCGAGGCTTTCGCGCGGATGATGGAGGTCGACGGCCAGACGCCCGAGACCATCGCAAAGACCTTTGGCACCACGGTGGCGGCCGTGAAAGGCCGGTTGCGCTATGGCCTTATCCACCCCGACATCCGCGCCGCAGCCCGGGCCAAGGTGATCACGCTCGACACGATGAAAGCCTTTGCCGAGCATCCGAGCCAGGAGGCGCAGCGCGAGGTCTTCGAGGCGCTCACGAAGGACGGCGGCTATCTGCAGGCCTACACCGTCCGTCAGGCGCTCAAATCCCGCGGGGTGCAGGTCAGCGACGATCTCGGGGCCTTCGTGCGCGCGGACTACGAGGCCCGCGGCGGCGCCGTCGCGGCTGACCTTCTGGAAGAGCATTCCGTGCTTGAGGATGCGGCGCTGGTCGAGACCATCCTGCTCGAGAAGCTCGGTGCCGCTGCCGAAGAGGCCCGCATGAGGCTGGGCTTTGCCTGGGCCGATGCGATGGTCCGCTATGATTACGCGACCATGGCCGACTACGGCCGCGTCTATCCCGGCCCGATTGAGCCCGACGAGACCGCCCAGAAGCGCATCGATGAGATCACCGCAGAGCTCGAGAAATTGCAGCTCGAGATGGAGGATGAGGATCTCGAGGACGGTGCCTACAACGCCCTTTACGACCGTGTCGACGCTCTGGAAGAGGAAGCCCGCGACCTGCAGGAGGCCTACAGCGCAGAGGATCTCGCCCGTGCAGGCGTGATCGCGTCGTGGCAGGGCGGTCAGGTGACGCTCCATGTGGGCCTCGTGCGCCCCGAGGACACCGTCAAAGAGGAGGGCGCGCGCGGCTCCTCGGCCAACCCGACCGGGGAGGAGGCCCCGGACCCGGGCGAAATCACTTATCCAGCCTCACTGGCCGAGGATCTCAAGACCGAGCGGGCCATGGCCCTTGGCGCCGCGATGGCGCTGTATCCCGAGGCCACGCTCGATATGACGCTCTTTAAGCTGGTGAGCGACGTTCTGGCCAGCGGCATGAGTGTCACGCAGGCGATCAAGATCGATGCCCGCAAGGAATACCGCAACCACGCCAAGATGGACGAGATCGACGAGACCTCGCTTGAGCAGGTGGCGGCGGCGCATGATATGCTTGACCTCTCCTGGCTCGATGACAGCCGCCGGCCCGCCGATCAGTTCGCGGCGTTTCGCGCGCTGGAGGCAGGCGAGAAGGCCAAGCTCGTCGCCTATGCCACGGCCAGCACCACGCAGTCCTGCTTCGCGCGGGACCGCCAGCGCGACAGCCTGATGCATGCGTTCGAGATCGAGATCATGCCCGACATCCGCGCCCACTGGACGCCGAATGCGGCGCTCTTCAACCGCTTCAAGAAGGCTTGGCTCCTGAAGATCCTCGGCGAGGATCTGGGTCTCGCCCAGGAGGCGGTGACGCTGGCCTCGTCGAGCAAGAAGGAGATCGTCGCCTTTTGTGACAAGCTCTTCGCCGAGCCCTTCGCCACGCTCACGGATACACAGCGCGCTGCCGTGGCCGCCTGGTGCCCGCCGATGATGCAGACCGCCGGTGTCGCCTGTGATGAGGCGGAGCCCACTGCGGAAAATCCCGAGCCTGAGAGCGAGGTCGCGCAAGCGGCCTGAGCCATCACGCGACCCGCGCGAGGCATGCCCCGCGCGGGTCGACCCTTCCAAACCGAACAGAAAGACATCCCCATGGCTATTCTCAAGTTCTCTGCGTCCGCTGTTGCGGCGCAGATCGCCCATGCACGCGCCTGCAAAACCTTCCTGCCCAACTGGAACGGGCCCGTGGACAGGCCCGCCCTGATCCTCATCGTCGGCAATGGCGTGCATCTGCGCTCAAACGGCATCGATGGCACGACCACCCGTATCGTCACCACCGAGCAGGCCGATCCGTCCTTTGCTTTCGCCGATGGCATGAACCCGTTTCGGGACACCGACTGGATGGCGCAGCGCCGCATGGCGTTTCGCGATCTGACCGGCCAGTTCTACACCGACATCCTGGATGACGTGCAGGTGCTCATCGACCGGGGGCGGGGTGCGATCCGGCTCGCCACCGATGGCCACAGCATCCGCGTCTTCGTGCGCCGGGCCTCGGACTATCTCATCGGCGGGACCTACGAGGTGCCCTCGGGCCTCGGCGGCACCTTCCGGGTCATTCTCAAGGATGCCTGCGACACCTTCGCGATCGTGCAGAACTGCGGCAATTGCGAGGATTTCGACGCCATGCAGCCCTACCGCGTGCCGCTCGATGCGCTGATGGAACTCGATGATCGGAGGGTTGCCTGATGGGTTGGCTCTTCTACACCGACGGCCGCGTCCAGACCTACGCGGATGAGAAAGCGGAGATTGCTCGGCTGTGCACCTTCGAGGGCGAAAGGCGCAAGACGGAACTGGTCAAGGCATGCAAGGTCGGCTCCACCTGGTATGCGGCGGCAAGGGTCACCAATCTCGACGGCACCCCAGTCGAAGACACGACCTATGTCACCCATGCAGATGGCTCCATCACTTTCGGGGCTGTCTTCCTCACCCGATACGATGACGGCTGCTGGGGCTACAAGGACATGGAGGAAAGCGCTGGCCCGCACGAGTCTCGTGCTCCCCTTGGGCTGATCGCGCTTCTCTCCGACCTGAAAGACCCGGACAGCTACGCCCAGCACTGGCGTCAGCGCTGCCGGGATTGGGCTGCGATCCCGGACTACGAGGAAGGCGACAAGATCAGGCTCGCCACCCCTGTGACGCTCACCGATGGTAGCGCCTGCCAGATCGTCACCGCGACGCACTACAAGCGGGGGCGGCAAAAACGCCGCTGCTACCGCATCGAGGAAACTGGTGGGCTCGTACGCCTGTCGAAGGCCTCGCTTGCGGGCTCGGAGCTGCTCAGCTCCGCGAAAGGTGCGGCTAGCCCGGTGCTGGCGGAGTTCCTGGCGGGGCGAAATTAGGTCCTGCGCCGAACGGTTCATTGACCTGCCCGGCGACAGCAGATGCTGCGGCTTGTCTTGACAAGGCAATGCAAATGCATTACCTATCGCGGGCAGCAAAGAACCTTTTCTTCAGGAGACTGCCATGACAGCCCTCGCACAAGATGTCTCGAAACTCACGGATCGGTATCAGACGACCGTGCCGGCGGGTGTGCGCAAACAGCTCAAGCTGGGCAAGGGCGACCAGATTCGTTACTGCACCGAGCCGAGTGGCAGGGTCTATATCGAGCCCGTGCGCAGCGACGAGGAAGATCCCGTGCTCGGAGCCTTTCTCGATTTTGTCGAGGCAGATATCAAGGCGCATCCGGACCGCATTCGGGCGTTCGATGGGGCTTTGCATGACCGTCTTGCAGCACTGGTCGGAGACGTTGACGTCGATCTCGATGCGCCGCTATCGCTCGAGGATGAATGAGCGGCGATAGCGTGCCCGCCCAAGCGCCGCTTGTCGTAAACGGATGGTCGATTTATGCGCATCCGCTCTTTCTGGATCAGCTCGAAGGGCTGATTGAAGAGGTCGAGGCGCGTAAGGCACGCGATCCTAAGACCTGGCGCAAGAAAAACCCGACGAAACGGCTGGCCGCCATCTTCAAGCTGGTCACCGAGGCCATACCGGCAGATCCGGGTGCCGCCGCCTTCCGGCAAGGCGGCACACTCGGCGATCACCGCAAGCACTGGTTCCGGGCGAAATTCTTCCAGCAGTATCGGCTGTTCTATCGGTTCAACAGCGATGCGAAGGTCATCGTGGTGGCCTGGGTGAACGACGACAAGACCCTGCGCGCCTACGGCAGCAAGACGGATGCCTATGCGACGTTCAAAGGGATGTTGGAAGATGGCAATCCACCTGACAATTTCGACGCGCTCTTGAAAGAAGCTGCAGCGGCGGGCAAGCGGTTCGAAACTTCCCTTGAAGCGGTGCCCGATCGGTAAGTGGGCCAGCTTGCTGTGACCCTTTGGCATTATCGTTTACGACGCCCCGCTGGAAGATGTAGCATCGGCTGATAATACGGTCGGAGAAAGCACAATGGACGAAACGGAAAAGGATAGGCAGCACCTCGGGCTAGAGGAGCAATGCGCGCCTGACCTGACGGGGCACCGTTTCCCAATTGCTGTGCACGTTGCAGACATGCCCGATGACCTCGGCAAGCTGCTGGATATCGGGCTCGAGGAGCATTTCCGTGGCGGCTGATGTCAATTCGTATGACGCGTGGTTTCGCGCGAAGGTGCAGGCCGCGCTGGAGGAGGAATGCACGGGAACATCTCAAGTTCAGGTGATGCAGGCCGCACAGGCATTGATTGATGCGAAACGGGAGGTCGAACCCAAGTCCTGACCAAGCCTTGGAGGTCAGCGCGGTCTGACCCCCGTCACCTTGAAAAGCGAAAGCGGGCTTTTTGTCCTTTGGAACTCAGACCCTGATCCAAAGGAAAATCCCCATGTCCAAACCCAGAACGGCCAACCCGGCTCTCGCAATCTCCGAAGCCGATCTCGCCTCTGCGCTAGCGCTTATCGGCACAGAGATCCACCACCAGCCCCTGCGCAGTTCAGCGCTCGCGCGTATCATGCGCGAGACGTTCCATGGCAGCGATGCCGGCGGTGCCTGGGACTGGCGCATGGCATATGACCTGATGCAGGCCGCGGCTGTCCAAGTGTTGCTGCGTGGGAACGGCGTGCCAGATGACATCGCCGCTGCAAAGCTGCTTGCCTCGCGGCTGCTGACGGAAACCCGCCGGTCAGAGCAGCAGATCCGGCTGCAGCAGTTTTCCACGCCGTTGCCTTTCGCGGCAATGGTCGTGCGGGCGGCAGCCGTTCGCAAGGGCGAGACCGTGCTGGAGCCCTCGGCTGGCACTGGTGCTCTGGCTGCTTTCGCCGCCCGGGCCGGTGCCACCCTTGTGCTCAACGAGATCGACCCCTTTCGCCAGCGCCTCCTGCGCGCGGTTTTCGGCGGCGAGGTGACGGGCCATGACGGCGAGCATATCGACGATCTGCTGCAGTCGCCGGTTCTACCCGACGTCGTGGTGATGAACCCGCCCTTCACCTCCTCGGTCGACCGCTCCCGAGACAAGCACATCGCCGCCAAACATCTCATTGCGGCTGCAAAGCGCTTGGCACCCGGCGGGCGGCTGGTGGCGATCATGCCGCCGGGATTCACGCCCGAACGCGATGCCGCGCATTGGTCCCGCGCCTGCGGTCTCCTGACGCCACGCTTCGCGCTGACGATGCCGGGGCAGGTCTACCGCAAGCTCGGCACCTCTGTCGAAACCCAGCTGATGGTCTTCGACAAGGTGCAGGAGGATGGGGAGATGATCCGCGCTATTGTGTGCGATCTGGATGAGGCCCTTCCTTTTGTCGACTCCGTGGCCGCGACCCGGACCAAGATGCGCCACGTACAACAGGCGGCAGCGGTTACTACTGCGCGACCGACCGTTGCACCCTCTGCCCCGCGCAAGACCGCCGCTGCGCCTGTTGCCGCCTCCAAACCCCGGGCCAATGCCGTCCGTCCGCTCAGCTTCACAAGCTTTGAGACCCCTCGCGACAACACGCCGGTCTCGGACATCTATGCGCGTTACCGGCCGCAGCGGATCGCGATTGCGGGTGCGCAGGAACATCCCACGCCGCTCGTTGAAAGCATCGCCATGGCCTCGGTTGCCCCGCCCATGCCCTCAAACACGGGCAGTGATGACTTGCGCCTGCCCGCCCGGTTGATCGAGGAGGGACATCTCTCCGAGGCGCAGCTGGAAACCATCATCATGGCGCATGACGCCCATGGGCGCGACCTGCCGGGTCGGTTCGCGATCGATGACGACCAGACCAAGCTGACGCGCGCCGATGATGACCCGGATGCACGAGCCTATCGCCTTGGCTATTTCCTCGGCGACGGCACCGGTTGCGGCAAGGGCCGCGAATGCGCGGGGCTCATTCTCGTGAACTGGCTGGCCGGTCGCAGAAAGGCGATCTGGGTCTCCAAATCCGCCACGCTCATCGAGGACGCCATCCGCGACTGGACCGATCTCGGCGGCTCGCCAGCCGACATCCAGCCGCTCTCAAAATGGAAACCGGACCAGCCCGTCCCGATGGGCGACGGTATCCTGTTCGTCACCTACGCCACGCTGCGGTCCGCGGGCAAATGCGGCACCACGCGACTGAGCCAGATCCTCGACTGGATGGGCGCAGACTTTGAAGGCGTCCTCGCTTTTGATGAGGCCCATGCCATGCAGAACGCGGCAGGGTCCGAGCAGGGCAGGGGGGTCAAACCCTCCCAGCAGGGCCTTGCTGGCCTGCGGCTGCAACTGGCAGCACCCCACGCTCGCGTCTTCTACATCTCGGCCACGGGCGCCACGAGCGTGCACAACCTGGCCTATGCCGCGCGGCTGGGGCTCTGGGGGCAGGGCCCCGAATACCCCTTTCCGAGCCGCGAGAGTTTCGTCTCGGCGATGGAAGCCGGCGGTGTCGCTGCCATGGAGGTGGTCGCGCGTGATCTCAAGACACTCGGCCTCTACACGGCGCGCGCCCTCAGCTTTGATGGCGTGGAATACGATGTGCTCGAACACGCGCTCACCCCGGCCCAGATCGAGATCTACGACGCATACGCGACTTCGTTTCGGACGATTCATCACAATCTCGAGGCCGCGCTGACAGCGACCGGCGTCAACGACGCCTCGGTAGAGACTAATGCCTCGGCCGCACGCGCCTCGGCCAAGTCCCGCTTCGAGAGCACGAAGCAGCGCTTCTTCAATCATCTGCTGATGGGCATGAAGGCCCCGACCATCATCCGCGCCATCGCGGACGATCTGGCGGCGGGCAAGGCTTGCGTCATCCAGGTTGTCTCTACAGGCGAAAGCCTGTTGAAGCGTCGGCTTGAGACGATGGACCCGGAGGATGAACTCGTCGAGGGTGCCTTGACGCCGCGTGACTACGTGCTGGGCTACCTCGAACAGGCCTTCCCGATCCATGCGCAAAAGCTGGTCGAGATCGACGGCAATATGGTAGTGGAACCTTTACGGGATGAGACCGGGGCGCTCGTTGTCTCGCGCGAGGCGCTCGCTTTGCGTGACGCGGCCATGATGGAGTTGATGACGCTCGCCCCGATCCCCTCGGCGCTCGATCAGATCCTCTGGGCTTTTGGCGACGAGGCCGTCGCAGAGGTCACCGGGCGCTCCATCCGCCCTTTGAAGGCCGAGGATGGTCATCTTTTCATCGAGAAGCGCGCCGCCAGCAGCAATTCGTCGGAGACCCAAGCCTTCATGGACGGCGAAAAGGATGTCCTGATCTTCTCCGATGCGGGTGGCACCGGTCGATCCTACCATGCGGCGCAAACGGCGAAGAACCAGAAACGGCGTCGGCACTACCTGTTGGAGCCCGGCTGGCGCGCGGATGCGGCCATCCAGGGGCTGGGCCGCACGCATCGCTCTGCCCAGGTCAACGCGCCGTTCTTCCGGGTCTGCACCTCGGATGTGCATGGCGAAAAGCGTTTCACCTCGACGATAGCCAAACGCCTCGACCAGCTTGGGGCCTTGACCAAGGGTCAGCGCGAGACCGGCTCGCAGGGCATGTTCCGGGAGGAGGACAATCTCGAAAGCCCGATCGCGCGGGCGGCGCTGCGTGGGTATTTCGCCGATCTTGCCGCCGGGCGCGCTGAAGCGATGAGCTACGAGAGCTTCACCGACTGGACAGCCCTGCGGCTGATCGACAAGGACGGGGTGCTCCTTGAGGAGCTGCCGCCGATCCAGCGGTTTCTCAACCGGGTGCTTGCGCTGCCCATCCACATGCAGAACGCGCTCTTTGCCGAGTTCATGAGGCGGATTGCCGATCAGTCTGAGCGCGCGCGCGCGGCGGGCACGCTCGATCTCGGCGTGGAAACCCTGCGCGGCGAGAAGATAGAACAGGTCTCCACGGAAGATCTCTGGACCTGCCCGAAATCCGGCGCCGTGACGCGGATCATCGGGCTCGAGGTCACGGATCCGGTCCATGTCCTGGGCGCTGAAGAGGCCATATCGCGCAATCCGGACAAGCTGCCGATGGTCAATCGCGCTTCCGGTCGCGCGGCGCTCATCTCGGCGCGGCCCATGCAGATGTATGACGAAGACATTGTCACGCTGATGCGCAAGGTGGTGCGGCCAAACGGGTCGAGCTATCTCGAAGAGGTGCGGTTCGAGTCCTCGGCTTGGGAAGAGATCGACAGGCCCGAGTTTGCAGGACTATGGGATGTCGAGGCTGCGTCCCTGCCAAAAACCACCACGACCAAGCTTTACCTGCTGACCGGGCTCTTGTTGCCGATCTGGAAGGACATTCCGACCACCAATGAGCGCATCTACCGGGTCACGCCGGAGGGGGCGGCCGCCATGATCGGGCGCACGCTGAGCGAGGAAGGTGCGGCCGCGCTGCGCGCCCGCTTCCTCGTCTCCAACCCGCAAACGCCGCAGGAGATGTTGACCGCCGCCCTTGGCACCACCGCGCCACTCGATCTGGGCCGGGGTCTGACCCTGACCCGTCGCCGGGTCGCAGGCGAGATGCGCCTTGAGTTGGGCGGTGCGGATCGGGGCATGATCGACGGCCTCAAGGCGCTCGGCTGCTTCACTGAGATCATCGCCTTCCAATTGCGGGTGTTCCTGCCGCATGGGGACGGGATCGACGCGGGGAGCATTCTGGCCCGGATCGTGGGGCAGCGAGTCGCCAAGGTGGCAGAACAAGCCGCCTGAAAAGTCAAAGAGGGCTTTGGGCCGGGCGTCGCGGATCTGGGTTTCACCGATCTGCGCTTTCCGGCCGCGCGCTGACCAATGCCACGCCCGGCCCCCCAATTACAGACAAGAGGACAGACCCATGACCAATCCCCAGATCGATTATGCCGCAATGGCGGCTCAGTGGCGCGCGGAGCGCGAAACCACCTTGAAGGCATCCCGAACGGAGCTGCTCGCGCAACTACGTGCGCTCGGCATCAGCGAGGTCACTGCCGAATACGAAGGCTATGGCGACTCCGGCAATGTCGAGGATGTGACGGTGCAGCCTGCAGAGGTCAACCTGCCGGAGCCACTTGCCACAGAGGTTGGCGACTTCGCCTGGTCGCTCGCCTATCACCATCACCCGGGGTTCGAGAACAATGAGGGCGGCTATGGCACGCTGACTTGGGACATTGCAGCAGACAGCATCACGCTCGATCACGCGGACCGCTATGTCGAATGCTCGCACAGCTATGACGAGGGTCTTTGAGATGGCCCATCCGCTTCATCATGCCGAAAGCTCCGCCCGGAAATTCGGCGGGGTGCCGTCTGACTATCAGTCCATACATGACTGGTTCGATGCCTCGAAAGAGCACCTCGCGCTCTTTACGCACCGAGCGATGCGTCACCATGCCCAAGGCCTGTATGAGGCCGAACGTGTCTTCGGCCTGTCCCTGACCAATAGCGCAGGTCGGGACATTTCCGTGCGCTGGATCGGCGAGCAGCATATCCGTGAAGACTGCCAGGGCCGCATTCCGAGCATGGCGGACTGGCTGCGACGGATCCAGCCCGAGCCATGGATGGCCAATGGTCATATCGACCGGCATGTCGGCTCCGAGCCCTGCGGCGACCCAAGGGTTGCCTGGGCCTCCGAGGTCGCAGCCGGAAGAACGGTTCTTGGCCTGAAAGATTGGATGGCGGCGCGCGCGACGCAAGCCACGCGAAGCGCCTGACAGGTCTCGGCCGTTTGCCAAACGAATGCTGCATGGAAGCCCGGTTGGACGACCGGGCTTCTTGTGTCGTTTCCCCACCATTCTTCGTAAGGAGGTTCGCATGACACTCGAAGACATCAAGGCGGCCGTCGATGCCGGCCAGACCGTGCATTGGGCCAATACCGGCTACGTTGTCCACAAGGACCCGCTCGGTCAGTACCTCATCACCTATGTGCCGAACGGTAGCTGCATCGGTCTGACCGACCGAGGCGGGCAACGGTTGAACGGAAAAGAGGCGGAGTTCTTCATCGCGCGATCGGAGGACTGCGCGGAAAATCCGGGCAGCCAATCAAGATCAGACGGGCAGGGGAGGGGCGTAGCACCCGGAGGCGCGGGGAGCATTCCCACTCGGACAGCAGCTTTGACCCGTGGGCGGGGCTGAAAGGAAAGCAGGCTTTCTGATTTGTGATCCCTCAAGGGGTCGAGAAAGCAATCCCGGATGCGCTGGCAAAAACGTCAAGCACCGGCCAATCCAAAAGGAACCATCCTATGTTCGCAGGAACCCTCACCCGCAATGTCGAGACCGCAGCCGCTCAGTACACCGGCATGATCCACGGGACGCGCTTTGACATCGCCGTCCAGTTGGAGGCGCGGGCCAAGATGTCCGAACGCAGCCCGGATTTTGACGTGACGGCAGTCAACAAATCAGGCCGCAAGGTGCGCATCGGCACGGCCTGGAACGAGACCGGCAATACCAGCGGCAACCCCTACATCTCGATGCAGATCGATGTCGGCCTCGGCCCGTTCCGGGTCAACGCGGTGCAGACGAAAGAGGCGCGTGCGGCCCAAAGCGGCGCGTTTGAGATCATCCCGCTGGTCTCGAACGGCCTGATGAAATCCGGCTCGATCTCGGGCGAGCTCACCGCCATGGACGCCGACAACGCCTTCACCGGCTACATCGCCAACATGATGTTCGATCTGGAGTTCATGCTGATCGAGAACAGCTACAAGACCGAGGAGACCCACCCCGATTACCGCATCGAGGTCAGCTCGCCCCGGGGCACACCGATCCGCGTCGGCTCGGCCTGGATGGCCAAAAGCAGCCGCACGGGCAATGACTACCTTTCGTTGCTAATCAACACGCCCGATGGCGATCTGCGCGTCAACGCCGTGCAGAACGAAGAACAGCGCGGCGGGCAGACCTTCTCGATCATCCCGTTCATCGACAGCGGTGAGCAGCCGCTGGACGCAGGCGCGGGGCTCTCCTTGGTCGCCTAATCGGCGCGCGGGGGGAGACGATCTGAACCGAAAGGGGAGCCGTGGGATCACGGTTCCCCTTTTTCCATGTCCGTTTGCGTGAAGGACGCCACCCGCTTGCGATCAGGTGCAAATGCGATACAATAATATATTCACGTAATATAGAGGGCGGGCGCGTGGCGGCTAGATCAGGGACGGTTCCATGGTTCGAGAGCTTTGATGTTGAGGCAGAGGTTGCAGAACTCCTTGCTCATATCGAGCGCTGCACTGGATTTTCGCTACCCGCCCGAAAGCGTGAAGTCATCATGACCCATGCAAGGGCGAAGCTCGACAGGACAAGGCAGGCATATCAGGAGGCCAAGGCGGTGGGAAAGTCGGTGTCCACCTCGCGGCGTGCGTATCTGACCGACCTGCAGGACACGATCTTCATGGCGATCCCGGAAGAGAACCTCGCGCTGATGCCGCTAAGCCAACAGGTCCTGAACGACCCTTCATTTTACGCGGACGCCATGCATAGCGCCGCCGCGATCAGCGAGGATGAGCTCTTCATGGCGTTGTCCTCATCGCTGAACGATATGACGGTCCAAGACGCTCGGGCGTTTGTCTCGAAGCTGTGGCACAGCACGATCGATGACAATGCCCGCAAATACGCCGAAGCCCTGAAGCGCCCCGAGCGTGAAATCATGCCGCTGCGACCGGGGAACACTGTGTAAGATCGAAGCGATTCTCCTGGCTTGAGCCGTACCGAGGTTGGCCGCCTCAAACCCCCTTTCTCGGAAGGGGAACCCTGTGCAGCGCGCGAAAGCTGTTGAAGGCGCTGTGGGGACGTCTACTGTCGCGAACATGATGAAACGGGATCACATGCGCGCTTTCTTGCGGCGCGCCGCAACGCTTGCCGCTTTTGTCGCGCTGCTCTGGGCGGTTCAGGTCGTCAATTGGATCGCCGGCTACGGTTTGAACCCGGCCTTCGGCCTGATCCCCAGGCAGCTCGATGGTTTGGATGGCGTTGTCGCCATGCCGCTGATGCACGGAAGCTTCGCGCATCTGATGGCCAATACGCCGCCTCTCCTGGTGATGGGTGGGCTGCTGGTTGCCACGACCACGCGAGCCTTGCTGCCGGTGAACGCAGTGGTGATCGGCCTCGGCGGCGGACTCGTCTGGCTGTTCGGAAGCTCCGCCATCCATATCGGTGCGTCAGGGTTGGTCTTCGGCTGGTTTGGCTTCCTCGTCGCGCGCGGCTTCGTGGATCGCTCCCCGATCACGCTGGGCGCGGCACTACTGGTCGGTGTCCTTTATAGCTCCATTCTCTGGGGCGTTCTTCCGGGCCAACCCGGCGTCTCGTGGGAGGCGCATCTCTTCGGAGCCATCGCGGGCGCTGTCGCTGCATCCCTTGTCCGGACGCATGTCCATGTGCCGCGCCTCGGCGGTGTCGATTTGGACTGAAGCAGTACACCCTACGTTGTCGGCCCATTGCCGACCTTGGGACTTGTTTACCACGCCGCGGCGCAGCTTCACCGAAGCGGTCGTTCGTGCGTCGCGCAGCATTTTCCAACAATCAGGGTCCGCTGTGCGGACTTTGTTGCCGTTCAAAGACGTGGTGCCGATGTCAGCTTTGCGTTGTGACAACGGCTCTGTTGCACAAATCGTGGTGTGAACGGACGCCCCCTTTCCCCGGACACACTTATCCGACGGGCTCAGTGACGGGTAGCCAAGAGCGGTGTAGCGATTGAGCACCGCGATCCGAACTTGGAGCTCAGCAACCTGCCGGTCGAAGTCTCGGGCCATGAGGCCTTGGCCAAGGAGTTTGACGCAGTCCATCTTTGTCTCTGCGCGGCTTCGTCGGTGATAGCCGGTCAACTTTCGCCACAAAGCACGCCCGAGATATTTGCAGGCTCTCACAGCTTCGTTTCGCGCGATAGCGCCCGCCGTGGTTGGTTTCCAAGGTTGGGCATTTTTGCGCGGCGGGATGATGGCTGCGGCACCTCGAGCGGCAATCACATTGTGGCATCTGCGCGTGTCATAGGCCCCATCAGCGGTGACGGTGGCGATCTCCTGGTCGGGTGAGATTTGTTTCAGCAAGTCGGGCAGCATGGGTGCATCGCCGACATTGCTTGTCGTGACGCCGACCGCGCGGATCTCCAGCGTTTCCGCGTCCATACCGAGGTGAAGCTTGCGCCACAGGCGTTTCTTGCTCCCGCCATGCTTGCGCGCGCTCCACTCTCCTTCACCTTCCGCTTTGATCCCGGTCGCGTCGATCAGCAGGTGCAAAGGACCCGTTCCTCCGCGATAGGGGATCGCGACGCTCAGCGTCTTCTGGCGGCGACACAGGGTGCTGAAGTCCGGCACTTTCCAGTCAAGGCCTGCCAGTCGCAACAGGCTTTCGACGAACCCCGTCGTCTGCCGAAGGGGCATACCAAACAGTACCTTCATCGTAAGACAAACCTGAATTGCCGCATCGCTGAACTCGCGCTGGCGGCCGCGCCTGCCGGTCGCCGGGGCAGACCATTCCATCTCGGCATCAAACCAGATCGATAGCGAACCGCGCTGCTTCAGCGCCGTGTTGTACGAAGGCCAGTTCCTGGTCTTGTACTTCGTAGGTGACCAACTGCTCATGACAGAAAGCTATCATGCTGGATTCAAACAGTGAATCCCTCAGCCGATTTGTGCAACAAAGCCTTCCGGCGCCGAACCCGCCGATCAATTGGGTGAGAGCTTCCATTTCAATCGAGGTCAGCGGTAAAGAGGAGACATTGAAACCTGAGCGCCAGCATATTTGCGCAGTGGGAGCGTGGTGCAAAGTCTTCGAGCAGCCCAGCTGCTAGGCCTTTGGACATCTTTGATCACAAAGGCGCGGAAGCCATCACCTGATCGGCGAAGCAATATGCGTGAGTATGATGCTGCTTCGCCCCACCAGCATGAGCATAGATTCAAGCCTTAATTCTGACAAAGAACACTCATCCTACACGGCGAAATGCGAAGAGCTGGATTCTGACGGTGGGTTTTGCTGGCCTGTTTGGTACAAAACCTGTCCTTGCATTAAGCGACTGCGCCGCACCATGAGAACGCTGCACCATCTTTCGACGGGTTTCTTGGCACGTATTTTACCCGCGACCGAAAACGTATCGGTCGCGGGAGTGATGCAATTAATCGTTCAAAGCGGCCTCGATCGCCTCAACAGCGCAACTTTCGTCATTGGCGGATCCACCTGCACCCGCAACACCGACAGCGCCGATGACGTCATCGCCCAGCCTTACAGGGACACCGCCGCCCAGCAGGAGCAGGTCATCGACGGTCGTCAGGTTTTGGCTCGACGCATCGTTACGGGCGATCTCCGCCAGGTCGCCGGATTTGGTTTTGGTGGAGAGGGCAGTGAACGCCTTGCGCTGGGCCGCCTCAGTGTTGTGGGGGCCCACATTGTCACCGCGCTGAACCGCGACCAAATTGCCACCGCAGTCGACCACAGCGACCACCGCGGTCTGATCGATCTTGGCGCAGGCGTCGATCGCAGCCGTGGCTATCTCATTGGCCATGCTCGGCGATAGATTTGCTTGAGTCAGCACGGCATCCATCGACGCCGACTCCTGTGCTGTTGCTGCTGTCGCGGATAGGGTGAAAGCGGCAGTGGCGAGGGTTGTCTTGGAAAGCATGTAAGCTCCAATAGGCTTTGTGGCACATCGCCTCGCCCACTTGCGAAAGCCAGGGGCGAAGCTTGATCATTGAGCGTCAAGGCCTTAAGGCCTTCAAAGCACAACGTTTCAGTTTCCAAGGTAGGTCGAGAAGCCATACGCACTGACCAGCACCGGAACGTGATGGTGGCGCTCAGCGTCTTGCACGTCGAAGGTGACCGTAATTTCCGGGAAGAACGGCTCCTTCTTGTTCGCGTCATACTTTGTCATATCAAACGTTAGCCGGTATTGGGCGTCCTCGGCCTCGACGCCGAACCCTTCGACGCGGCCATTGTTTCCGGTCACGCCCGAGCCGACCTCGGCCCACTCACCGTCCTTTTCGATCTCCAGCATCACCGGAATGCCTGCGCCTCCTTCACCTGTGGAGATATTGAGAACATGGGTCGAGATGTCTTCGGCCTGTGCGGCGCCCGCCAGGGCAGCGGCGGAGAGCGCAGCAAGAAAAATCGTACGGATCATGATTTTTACCTTTTCAGCTTAATTCAGCTTGTAGGACCGCTCAGCGGAAAACGAACGCACGTGATGCAGCAATGCCAATCAACGCGGCCGTGCTACTGTTTTTCTCGGTCATGATACAAAGCCAGACGCGGCAGCATCCAGCCATCAACCATCAACGGCCTACAAGCCTCAAGTTGCGTGATGCGCAACCCAAATCCCGGCGTTCAGGATGGTTACGAGAACAAGGAGAGCGACGCCATCGCCCCCAAGCATCTGTGTAAGAAAATGCTTCTCACGGTATCAAATCATAGGTTTGTGACCGATGTTACTGTCGGCTCGCCTATCCAGCATCAGGCGCCGCCGACTATACAGTAGGTTATGAGCAAAACCATTCGGGCAACCGACGACCAAGATTGTAGCGTCGTCCTCCAAGGTCTCCTCGACGATCCGCCATCTCTTAGCAGCAGGTCAGCGTGTCGTGCGTCGACGGCGGGGCGCGCGCGTGTCGGTGTCGGCGTGGCCCTCGCGGTGGAACACATACAGCCCCGAGGCGAGGATGATCAAAACGCCAAGCCACGTCATCGCATCGGGCAGATCACCAAACAGCAGATAGCCGACGCCGAGCGCGCCCAGAATTTCGAGGTACTGGAAAGAGGCCAGACTGCTGGCCTCGGCCATGCGAAAGGCTTGGGCGATCAGAACAAAACTGACCGCTGCCAGAACACCCGCGCCCAGGACTGCGCCCCAGCCCCAAGCGGGAATCGCGGCGGGGGTCAACGTCAATGCCCCAACCAGATGCGCGGCAAGTGCGACCACCGCAACGATCACCCCGGCATAGAGCGCCGCCCCGCATTGAACCGTCAGCCCGGAGCGTGTTTCACAGGCCTTGCGCAGCACGATCATATTCAGCGCATAAGCCAGAGCTGAAATCAGCGGCAGGATTGTGACCCAGCCGTAGGTCGAAAACCCCGGCCTGATAACAATCAAGGCGCCGGTCAGCCCGATGCCGACGGCGATCAAACGGCGCCGTCCCGGCACTTCGCCCAGGAGCGGGCCGGCAAGAAGCGTCAGCAGCAACGGCTCGACAAAAAAGATGGCGATTGCAGTGGCCAAAGGCATGACCGCGAAAGCGCTAATCAGCGCGCTGAGGGATATCGCCAGCAGAGCGCCCGACAGCATGATGACAGGTGACAGGATGGATCCGCGCAGCCTGCGGCGCAGTACAATGGCAACGGGGACCAGACATACAGACTGCGCAGCAAGCCGCCACATGGTGACCTCGATCGGATGCACGGCACGGGTTAGAAGCTTTGCCAGACTGTCGCCCAAAGGCAGCAGCAGCATCGCGGCAATCATGCACAGCATTCCACGCACAGCCGGCGTGGCGGTCCCAGCGAGGGAAAAACGTGGCGGGACGTAAACAAAATCGGTCATTGGAACACCTCCATACTTCTGGACCACGCAATTGCGTGGCAAAAGTCCGGGCGTTCAGGACGATGGATGAATTGAGACTGGCAGACTGCCGCGACGCCATCGCGGCCCCTTGCCATAAGGGCGAGGTAGAAGCCCCAGTATTGTTTGTCAATTATATAGCCAAAACTCTTTCGCCGGTGTCACCTGATTCAGGCATCGGCCACGCGATCGCTTTTACCTTTGCCGACGCTTGCGTGTCTATAATGGCCAGCGACTTGGATCTGGATGCTGCAAAGGCGGTGGCGGGCGAGATTACGGACGCTGGCGGACAGGTGGTCGCACGCGCCTGCAACATGACTAAGCAAGACGACCCGTCAGACATTTTCACCGGCATTCGAGGCCCTTGTATCCTTTTTAGCGCTCAACCTTAGAGAGGTAGAGGCACTGTGGGGATTTGAGTGAACTTGACTGGAATCATGGCTCTTAGAAGCCGCCCCCTCTGAGGGTTGGTTCAAGATGACGTGTGTGCAATTTAACGACATCTGCTCCGAGAGGCCGGATCCCTCTTATTTTTTGTCATGGAGGATCGATGGCTACTGAATGTCGGGAAAGTAATCAGCAGGCGACAACCGAATTTGCGTAAAATCCTGCGGGCTCCGGGACAACAGGACCACCTGAGGTCCGAGGGGGCCAGGGCCAGGGTTTGCCTCCGCCCCCTCGACGATGCGCCGGATTGCCAACTCTCCCTGCAACGCCGGATCGTCAAAGGAGGCCGCCATGACGGCGCCATTTTTCAAACCGCGGAGAACCGTGTGGCTGATGTATGTTGATATGAGCGTCGGTGACGTGCGATCGCCGGGCCGGGCGCGTAGTCCCATAGCAGCTTCGATGGCGGGCGCGCTGCCAATCAGGTAGTCGGCATCGGGATGTAGCATAAGCGCGGTTTCTACGATCGAGAGTTGCTGGCGCAATCCTGTATCCGCGCCAAATCCGTCAATGATCGTGACGGCACTCGTGGCCAACCCGTCGCGCAACCCCGCCTCCAAGAGAGCCGGCCATCCAGAGCGAGGTGGACCGGAGACCAAAAGCGCCGATTGCTTTTCTGAGCCTTCGGGATGCAGCGTGGCTAAGTGACGCCCGATTATAAGTCCCATGTCATGCCAGTCGACACCGATACGGTCCTGCAGCGCATCACTTTCAACATCGTTCACCAGCCCGAAGATCGGCACGTCATGTGCGCTGGCCGCGATAGCATCCCGTAGCGCCGGATCGTCTTGCGTGACCGCCCCGATCAGGATCGCATCCACGCCGCGATCAGCACAGGCGGCCAGCTGCTCGATCTGCCGCGCTTTCGCGCCGTATCCGCCGGCCTCATACATCAGCAAATCCGCGTTTTGCCGTGCCGCCTCCTGTTCGAGACCATATGCGACGCTCAGCCAGTACTCATCTTTGAAGTGAGGTACGAGAACACAGATCAGGCGCGACGGCCCCGCAAGCAGAGGTATCGGCGCCAGCGTAAGAACCAAAGAAAGGCACGCACCAAGGCAAAGCGTTGCGATTGTGCCTGTCCCGACACACCCGTAAAGTCGGGCGATGCGCCAGACCAGATTTGACATGCGTTTGATCCAGATTCTGTCGGCCATGGCAGCGCTCGCGGTCATGGTGGGTGTCGTTGCGATAGCCGTCAACCGCTATCTGGCGCAAAGCCAGACAGACCTGATCAATACCAACCTCCCGGCGATGGAGCTGGCCAGCCGCGTGGGCTCTGCTGCCGAAGGTGTCGGCAATCTGGTCGCAGCGTTCGAGCGGCCAGACACGCCAGAAGATCTTGACCGGATCGCTGCCGCGCTGGAAGAGGCAGTCGACCGTATAGGCACCGGCGTGCTGAAACTCGAAAGGATGACCTCGCAGGGCGCGGGAGAGCGCGCGGGGATGCGGGCGAATGATCTCGTCGACAGAATGAGGCGCAGTGGTCTGGAGAGGTTGCAATTGACCGCCCGCGTTCAGGCATCTGCCAAAAGGCTGGCGAGCCAAGGTGCAGCGATCAACGCCTTGATTGAGGCTCAAAAGGATCTTGCCCGGCTTAGAATAACGGCCGGGATTGCCGGGCTCTATGACGGGGGCGCAGATGATCCGCGGAAAGCACTCGACACCCTTGCTGATGATGCGTTCTTTGCGTTTGAGCGCGTGACGGAAATGGCGCGGACCGTGGACGCCGCGCGCCTGCAACTCCAGCAGGTCAAGGAGCTTACCGCGCCAGAGGCTTTGGCCGCCATAGGCGCAGAGATATCCAGCCTGCTTGACCAGGCAGAGCGGCGCGCAAGGTTCCTACCCTCGTCTTCCGCGCAAGTGGACGCAATCGCGCTGCTGCAAGACTATCGACGGGCACTGGCCCCCGGCGGGATCATCGACCAGCAGACCAGGCGCACCGCCTTGCAATCTGTCATTGCCTCCGACAGCGGGCGCTTGGGCCAGGCAATCAGCCAGATGTCGGACCGGGCCCGCATCGCACGCGAAAACGTACAGGCACAAGGATTGGCAGGTATTGCGGCGGCCCAGGCCCGCGCGCGCACGCTTGCCCTCGCGCTTTTGGCGGTGGTTGTCGCGGCGACAATCGCCGCATTTGTCCTCTGGCTTTATGCGCGCAGGCAGCTGGTCACTCGCCTTGCGAATGTGTCTGGCCGCATCGTTGCTGTGGCAGGCGGCGAATACGGCGATCCGATGCCTATCAGCGGGCAGGACGAAATCGGGCGCATGGAAAAGGCCCTGAACATTCTGCGCCGCCGCGCACATGAGGCCGCACGCCTTCGATCGCACCTGGAGGAAGCGGTCATCGCGCGGACCGGCGATGTCGTGACCGAAATGAAGCTGTCGAATGTCGCCCGCGCCGAAGCCGAGGCTGCAGATCGCAGCAAGACCGAATTTCTCGCGCGCATGAGCCATGAGATACGCACGCCGCTCAACGGAATAATCGGCATGCTCGGTTTGCTCGAGGATGAGACCGAAGACCCCGACGCGCGAGGCAGGGTAAGAACGGCGCATCGCTCGGCATGCGAGCTCTTGGAATTGACCAATGACGTCCTGAGCTATTCCGACACTCAAGGCCGCGCCGACCGCCTCACGCCCGTGCATTTCCTGCTGCGCGACTTTGTCGGGCAGCTGGGGCATCATCTGCAATCGCTGGCGGCCTCAAAGCAATTGGAGGCCGTCATTGATCTGTCGGAACCGGCGCCACCCGTCCTGTTCGGCGATATCACCAAGATCCGTCAGGTGATGATCAACCTGCTGTCCAATGCGGTCAAATATACCGAGCGCGGCTCGGTCACACTGCTGGTCGATCATGCGATTTCGCCCGAAACCGGCCAGCCTGTCCTCAGCATGACCGTGGCCGATACCGGCGCGGGCATGTCCAGCGAGGCCATGGCAACCGCATTCGATGAATATAGCAGAACCGACCAAGCCAGACGCGACGGGGTAGAAGGTCTGGGCCTCGGACTTGCGATCTCGCGCAGCTTGACGGCGGCCCTGGGCGGCGCGCTCAGCGTCGAAAGCGAGAAGGACGTAGGAAGCCGCTTTACGCTGACCGTCCCCCTGACGATCGGCGACGCGGATCTGATCCCCGAGGACGCGTCAAACTGGCAAAAGGTCGAGGCTGGCTGCGCTGTGCTCGTCATCGACGATCACAAGGTCAATCGCATGGTCGCACGTGGGTATCTGGAGCGCATGGGCTGCGATGTCAGCGAGGCCGCCAACGGTGCTGCGGGTCTGGCCGCAGAGGAGGAAACCCGTTTCGATCTGATCCTGATCGATCTTGACCTGCCGGATATCAGCGGCAAGGAGGTGGCCGCGCGTATCAAACGTCGCACGGAGGCGCCTTTACGCGTCGCTCTGACCGCGCATCTGATCGAGGACAACGATGAAAATCGCGCCGCGTTGAACGTGGCGCGCATTTTGACCAAGCCGATTTCCCCTCGGGCGCTGGCCGAACTACTTGCCCTTTGCGCTCCGGCTGAGGTGCCGCAGGGCGCGGAAGGGGTTTTGGACAGCCTGCGCGGCGACATCGCCGATCTTGGCGCGGAGACGACGGCGCTGATCGTGCGCGACTTTCTGGACAGCCTTCAGGATGAGTTGGACACGCTGCGATCCGCATCCGGGGACGCGCGGCGCAAAGCTGCGCACAGGATACGGGGCGCGGCGTCGAATTTCAGGCTGGACGCGCTGGCGGGTGCGCTGGCAGAGGTCGAGGCATCTGCAGAGAACGGGGGCGATCCGTCACTCGCGCGCGCGCTCAAGGCAGCCGAGGACGCGGCCAAGACGCTGAAAGCCGCCGCAAAAACGGCAGGACTTCAGATCGACGAGGGATCCACGAAACGGTAGCCCTGCCCGTGTTCGGTCAGGATCCATTCGGGGTTTGACGGATCGCGCTCCACCTTCTTGCGCAGGCGCCCGACGACCACATCGATCATCCTGTCATTGGACCGCATCGCGCCGCGCCCCATCATCTCCGACAGGCGCGCCCGGCTCAGCGTCTGGCCGGGATGCTCGGCCAGTGCCGCCATGACGTCGAATTCCTGCTTGCTCAGCTGCTCGGTCCGGGCGGCAGACACGATGCGCCGCCGGATACGGTCAAACCGCCACGGTCCGAAGGTCTCGACCGGAGCGGCGCCTTGCGGCGCCTGCCCAATATGGGCAATGCGCGCCAACAGATTCTTAACCCGGACAGCAAGTTCGCGTTTGTCGAAAGGCTTGGTGATGTAGTCATCCGCGCCCATCTCCAGCCCGACGATGCGGTCCACCTGATCGTCCCGCGCAGTCAACAGGATGATCCCTACCCGCGAGATCTGGCGCTGCTCGCGCGTGATGGTAAGACCGTCCTTGCCATCCAGATTGATGTCCACCAGCAACAACTCCGCTGGATCAAAGTCGATGGTGGCCTGCATCTGATCGGCGTCTTCTGCCTCGCTGACACGATACCCGAGACTGCGCAGATAAGCCGCCAGCCGCATCCGGCTGGTGCGATCGTCCTCGACAATGATGATATGCTGGCTCATCCGCAGATTGTTACATCCGGTTACATCTTCGAACAAGCGCAGTTGTTCCAGATCAACCAGCACGGCGCGGTATTCCATAGAAAAGGGCCAAGTTCCTTTTAACCGGAGGCCGACATGACCTTTCAAAGACCCACCCGCCGCGCGTTTCTGCAAGGCGGTGCCGCGACATTCGGCGCCGCCAACCTGATGGGCAGCACCGCGATGGCTGCGCTTGACCCCAATTCATTCTCCGAGGGCCGCGTGTTCCATGCCAGCCATTTCGGCCCTTTCGAGGCAGTGGTAAAGGACGGTAAGTTGGTCAACATCAACGCCATCCCGCAACTCGACGCCAAGCCGACCGAGATGCTGATGTACGGCGTCACGGACCGCACCTATGACAAGAGCCGCATCAACTATCCGATGGTGCGCAAGTCATATCTGGAGAACTGGGAAAGCGGCGACATCAAGCCCGAGCTGCGCGGCAAGGAAGAATACGTCCGCGTCGATTGGGACACCGCCTTTAGCCTGACAGCCAAGGCGCTGCTGGACACCGCCGAGACCTATGGCAACGAGGCGATCTTCAGCTCGTCTTACGGGGGCTGGGCCAATGCGGGCAACTTCCGCCCCAACGTGATGCAGGGCCGTCTGCTGAACCTGATCGGCGGCTGCACCAACACGCAGGGCGACTGGTCCGCCGGTGCCAGCCAGATCTGCCTGCCCCGCGTGATCGGCGATATGGAGGTCTATTCCGCGCAGACCGCGTGGGAAGTCATCCGCGACAACACCGAGCTTTTCGTGCTGGTCGGCTGCGATCCGGTCAAGAACAACCGCATCGAATATACCGTGGCCGACCACCAGATGACCGGCCCATGGGCGCAGATCCGCGACAACGGCACGCAGTTCATCTCGATCAACCCGCAGCGCACCGCGTCTGACGAGTATCTGGACGCCGACTGGATCCAGATCATCCCGAACACCGACGTCGCGCTCTTTACGGCGATGGCGTATCACGTTCTGGACCAAGGTCTCGAAGATCGGATTTATCTCAAGAAATACACCGTCGGCTCGGGCCAGTGGATCAAATATGTCCGCGGTGAAAGCGACGATTTGCCGAAGACGCCCGAATGGGCCGAGAAGATCACCGGCATCCCCGCAGACAAGATCCGCGAGCTGGCCGAGATGATGGCTACCAAGCGCACCGAGATCGCCGGCGCATGGTCGCTCCAGCGCGCGCAGCATGGCGAGATGACTCATTGGGCCATCGTCAACTTCTCGGCGCTGTGCGGCCATATCGGCAAGCCGGGCCAAGGCGTCGGCTTCTCGTGGCATTACGGCTCGGGCGGCATGCCGCAATCGGGCAAGTCCACGCCCACGGGCCTCAGCCAGGGGCGCAACTGGGTCAAGGGCATCTGCCCTGCCAGCCGCATCACCGAGATGCTGGAAAACCCCGGCGGCGACTTCATCTATAACGGCATGACCGGCACCTACCCGGACGTGAAGATGATCTACAACGCCGGCAACAACTTCATGTCGCACCAGCAGGATACCAACCGCCTCATCCGCGCCTTGGAAAAGGTCGAAACCATTGTCAGCGTCGATGTGTGGTGGACCGCGGCGACCCGTTGGGCCGATATCGTGCTGCCCGCCAGCTCGACGCTGGAGCGCGACGACATCAGCGTCGGAGGCACCTATTCCAACGATAAGATCTACGCGATGAAAAAGGTCATCGAGCCAGTCGGCGAGAGCATGTCCGATTATCACATCTGCGAAGGTCTGGCCGACAAAATGGGCCTGTGGACCCAATTCACCGATGGCTATGAGCTGATGGATCATATTCAGCAGGCTTATGAGCGCTCTGCCGCAGCCAAGCACACCCCGTTCGAGGAATTCTGGGAAAAGGGCTATGCCCGCCAGGAGGTGCCAGAGGAGGCGCGCAAGTGGGTTCGCCACGGCGATTTCTATACCGATCCCATCGAGAACCCACTGCACACATCCTCGGGCAAGATCGAAATGTTCTGTAGCGAAATCGCAGGTTTTCAGATCGACGACTGCCCCGGCATGCCCGTATGGATGGAAAAACACGAATATCTGGGCAATGCCAAGGAAGGGCAACTGCACGTCGTCAGCCCGCACCCCTGGTATCGCCTACACAGCCAGATGGACCAGTCCGAGACGCTGCGCGATCTCTACAAGATCCAGGGCCGCGAACCGGTACGGATCAACACGCAGGACGCGGCTGACCGCGGCATCGAAGATGGCGATCTGGTCGAGCTTTATAACGACCGCGGCACCATCATCGTCGGTGCGATCCTGTCGGATGACATCATGCCGGGCGTCGTGTCGGTCTATGAGGGCGGCTGGCCGTCACTGGACAGCAAGGGACGCTGCAACTCGGGCCTGGTCAACTTCCTGACCTCGACCCAGCGGTCCTCGGGTCTATCACAGGCGACCACGGCCAACACCGTGCTGTGCGAGATGCGCAAATGCGAGGATCCCGAAGGCCCCAACATGGCATATGAGAAGCCACCCATCATCGAAGATTACGAACTGGCCGCGATCGACGAGGACAAGCTGGGTCTGGACCGTGTCTATGACATCACCGAGTCGCTGCTGGCCGATGCCGGACCAGGCGAGAAGATCTTCTACGAGCGTTGCACCGTCTGCCACGGCCCACGCGAGGTCTCGCACTTTACCCAGAACCAGTGGAAGGGCATCACCCCATCGATGTTCCCCCGCGCCGGTCTGGACGAAAACGAGGCGGCGCTGGTCATGGAATTCCTGATGGAGAACGCATCAGACGCGCCGATGTAAGCGCGCAGTGCCCACCTGCCGGGCGGCGATCATGGCCGCCCGGCACATCATCAAATCTCAGCGGGCGAATTCGCCCGGCCAAGGGGATACCCATGGACGGATCAATCGTAGGAGCCGGTTGCGATTGCGATCAACTGGCGGCGCGTCAGAGCCTTCTGAGCCACGGCGAAGCGGTGCAGATAGCGCTGGAGCAGGTTCGGCCAATCTCAGAATTCGAAACGGTCGGTCTGGCCGCCGCGCAGGGCCGCGTTACAGCCCAGCGCATTATCGCCGCAAACGCCATGCCCAGCTTTGACAACTCCGCGATGGACGGGTTTGCGCTTCGCCTTGGCGATCTGGCCGGGCGGTGCTGTCTGCCGGTGGCTGGCACGGTTGCAGCGGGCGATGCGCCTCGCGATCTGCCGCCGGGCGCGGCGCTGCGTATCTATACCGGCGCCCCCCTGCCCCGCGGCGCGGACGCCGTTGTCATGGTCGAGGCCTGCGTGGACAAGGGACACAAGGTTCATATCGAAACGCCCCCCGCGCCGGGCGCCAATATCCGCCACGCCGGTAGCGATCAAGGCGCCGGGCAGGTGCTGATCCCCGAGGGCACGCGCGTGGCACCACATCATATCGGCCTGCTCGCGGCCAATGGTTTGACACAGGTCACCGTCACGCGCCGACCGCGGGTCGCCGTTTTCTCGACCGGGGACGAGGTCTCGGATGGCTCTTGCGCACCGGGCCAGATCAACGATGCCAATCGCCCGATGCTTTGCGCCCTGCTCGCGCAAGATGGCGCCGAGGTGCATGATCTGGGCATCCTGCCCGATGACGCCACCGCGACCGAGGCGGCCTTTGGCGCATTGGGCAATGCTTATGATCTGATCCTGACCACGGGCGCCGTGTCCATGGGCGGCAAGGATCACGTTCGCGCCGCGCTCTGCGCCGCCGGGGGCCGGATCGAGGCGTGGCGTGTTGCGCTCAAGCCCGGCAAGCCGGTCATGTTCGGGATGCTGAATGGCGCGGCGGTGACCGGCCTGCCGGGCAACCCGATGGCGGTGCATGTCGGCTATCATATGTTTGCGGGCCCACAACTCGCGCGCCTCTCGGGCGCCGCGCCGCGCCGCTTTGCGGAAGTGCCCGCGCGCGCCGATTTCGATTGGCAGCGCAAGCCGGGCCGGGCCGAAGTATTCCCGGTGCGGCTAGTCTTTCATGACGCGGGCGGTCTGCCGGTCCTTCGTCGCCTGGGCCAAGGCGTATCGGCCACGCTGCTGCCCCTCACACAGGCGGACGGCCTGGCGATTGTCGCGGCGGACTGCGCCAAGTTGGCACCGGGCGATCTGCTGCATTGGCACCCCTTCAATGCCTGCGGAGATTGCGCATGACTTCCCATCCCCTCCTTGCCGCGATCCGCTTTGACGCGGGCGATATCGACGCTTTCTTGTCAGAGATTGCCAAAAGGTTGGACGCATCCGGCCTGCGCATTCGCGGCGCCCTGCAAAGCCGCGGGGCGGCGACTGGCGAATGTCATTGCGCGGATATGGACCTGACGACGCTGGGCTCCGGCAAAACATTCCGCATATCGCAGCCCCTCGGCGCCGGATCGCGCGGCTGCCGCTTGCACCCCGGCGCGCTGGCCGATTGCGCCGCCTATATCGACGACGAGTTGCGCGCGGGCGCGGACCTGCTGATCCTCAACCGGTTCGGACGCGGCGAAAGCGAGGGCCGTGGATTCCGCGATCTGGTCGCCAGCGCGATCACGCTGGGGGTGCCGGTGCTGACCGCCGTGCGGCCCATCTATGCCGAAGGCTGGCGCATGTTCGGCGGCGACACCGCCTGCGATCTGCCGATGGAGAGGCGCGCGGTGATCGATTGGGCGCTGCAATCGCAGGAGGCGCGCAATGCCGCTTGATACTGCGCCCGCGCCGCTTGTCGACGGGTTTGGCCGCACGGTCAGCTATCTGCGCCTCTCGGTCACCGACCGCTGCGATCTGCGCTGCACCTATTGCATGGCCGAAAAGATGAGCTTCCTGCCCCGGCGCGAGGTGCTCAGCCTTGAAGAACTGGCCCGTCTGTCGGAGCTGTTCATCCGGCACGGCGTGCGCAAGCTGCGTATCACCGGGGGCGAGCCGCTGGTGCGGCGCGATATCATGGATCTCTTCCGTGATCTGTCACGCCATCTGACCAGCGGCGCGTTGGACGAATTGACGCTGACCACCAATGGCACGCTTCTGGCGCGCCATGCCTATGATCTGGCAGCGTGCGGGGTGCGGCGCGTCAATGTCTCGCTCGATACGCTCGATCCGGCACGGTATCGCGCGGTCACGCGGCTGGGCGACATCCGCATGGTGCTGAGCGGTATCGAGGCGGCATTGGAGGCAGGGCTGCAGGTCAAGCTGAACGCAGTGGCAAGTCGCGGCGCCTTCGAAAGCGAGGTGGATGACCTGATCCGCTTTGCCCACGCACGCCGCATGAACCTGACCCTGATCGAGGAAATGCCGCTGGGCGAGACCGGCCTCAACCGCGGCGAAAGCGTCCTGTCGCTGCGCGATCTGCAGCGCGATCTGTCGGAACGCTGGACCCTCAGCCCCCTGCAACGCAGCTCGGGCGGACCCGCGCGCTACATGCGCGTTGCCGAAACCGGCGGGCGGATCGGGCTGATCTCGCCCATGTCCTGCAACTTCTGCGCCCTTTGCAACCGGGTGCGCGTCAGTTGCACCGGCCAGCTTTACACGTGTCTGGGGGATGACAGCGCGGTCGATCTGCGCGCCCCCCTGCGCCACTCGGACACCGCCGCGCTGGACGCCTTGCGCGCCGCGCTGCTGGTCAAACCCGAGCGGCACGCGTTCGATATGTCGCGCATGGCGGACACCGCCGTGCCCCGGCACATGTCCGCCTTGGGCGGATGATTTCTTCAACTCAGAAAGGAAGATACAGATGAAACTGAATATGATTGCAGCCGCGGCGTTGATGGCACTGGCGCCCGTGTCGGCGATGGCCGAGACGATTGAGGTCAAGATGCTGAACAAGGGCGAGGCCGGCGTCATGGTCTTCGAGCCGCGCTTTGTGTCTGCCGAGGTGGGCGATACGGTCGTGTTTCTGCCCGTCGACAAGGGCCACAATGCCGAGACGATCAAGGGAATGGTGCCCGAGGGGCAGGAAAGCTTCAAAGGCAAGATGAACAAGGAAGTGTCGGTCGAGGTCACGACCGAAGGCATGATCGGCGTCGAATGCAAGCCTCATGCGGGAATGGGCATGGTCATGGTCATCCGGGTCGGCGGGGCAGAAGCGCCCGAGGACTTCCTCGATGCGAAAATGCCAAGGAAAGCAAAAGAAGCCTTTGAGGAAATTCTGGCCGAAGGCGCGGCAAGCTGATGGCCGGCGGGAACAACAAAGAGCTTCCCGGCGCGGCCGGTGATCTGGCGCAGAAGCATCCCGCGATCTGGGAGGCCTATGCCGCCCTCGGCGAGGCCACTGCAGACGCGGGCGGCCTGACTGCCCGCGAGCGCCGACTGGTCAAGCTGGCCCTTGCCATCGGCGCGTCCTCCGAAGGGGCGGTGCATTCTCATAGCCGCAGAGGACTGTCGGAAGGCATCGCCGCCGTCGACCTGCATCAGGTCGCGTTGCTGGCAATTGGCCCGCTCGGCCTTCCGCGCGCCGTTGCGGCAGGGACTTGGATCTCTGATGTGACGGAGGAGAAGTAAAAATCGGTGTCCGCAGATCGTGTTAGCGTTCACTGAATCTCAACATCTGCGTAACGGCGACGTATCCTTTTCTACTCTTGTCAGAAAAGGATATGAGCTATCCCATGATCTCGAAACACAACATCCGGAAGCGATTAGAATATCGCTTCCGGATATCTACCCTACTCAAGCTATCGCCCGAGTATCACTCGAGTCGGTTGGCCTCCATCGGCTCTGTTGCAGGGGAGAACGGCCCTTCGGTCCGTCGCGCATTCGGCCATGCGGCCTCACCGCGGCGTTGCGCTTGGCGTCCCGGTTTGCCCGCCTCGCGAGCACGTCTCTCCCTGGCCGCTCCGCCGGATTGCGCTCTGGTCTGTTTTGCGGGGCAAAACGATCCCGCCGCTGCATCCGTCTCCCGCGTCCGGTCGGGCCGTTTGCCTGCTCGTGTCGGGCAAACCTACCGTCAAAACACACACACATGAGCGTGGAAGCATATCCTCCGGATGGCCCCCAAATCAGCCCGCGTCAAGGATCGCAAAACTTTTCGGCGAGGACGGGGCCTGTGGCTTGGGGCGGTCCCGTGCGTGAGGGCGCGCATGTGTCAGTTGCTGCACGCGGAAAACTTTTGCGCCCGGCAAGCCGGCGGCTGCGCCGTCCCTGACCCGGGCAGATTCGGAAACCAGGCATTCGGCCATGCCCCCACACTCACGTGGTGGCCTTGCAACCGAACACTGGAGACCAGACATGGCTTACGACACCGCAAACACCTACGAGACCATCGAGCTTTTCGGACTGACCGAGAAGGACGCGCAGCTGCCGATCCCGGAAGATCACGTCCTGAGCGACCACATCATCCGCGAAAGCTTCGAGTCATTGCTCGGGCAGCTGCGCGGGACCGGGCTTGAAGCCGAAATCGAACCGCTGGCCCATGGGCTCGCGACGATCCTGCAGCGCCGCAAGGTGGCGCTTGGCAAGGAGGTTGACCGCACCGCCGACAAGATCGGCGCGCTGGCAAAATCCCACGACGGATCGGAGATCGCCGAGACCGCGCTCGACGAGGCGCAGGCGCGCTTTGTGCAGCTGCGCGAGATTGTCAGCGCT
>NZ_JACIEJ010000012.1 GCF_014196795.1 Sagittula marina | reverse complement strand
GCCATTCAGCACTGGGCTGGAAAAGCCCGGGCGCCTTCGAACGAAAGGTGGCTTAAACGAGCACCAGGGGCGGCACGAAAGCGCGACAGGTCCAATATGCCTTCGTCGATTTCGGGAGCTCTCTGGTCGACCCACCGAATTGCTTCATCGTGCCAAGTGCGGAGGTCGCCGCTGTCGTGAAAGGGTCACACGGCCTTTGGCTCGCGGCACCTGGAAAGCGCGGGCAACAGCGAAACGATAGCAATATGAGACGTTTCTTGCCTGACTACAGCAAGGTCGGCCTAGACATTTGCCGACCCCTTGGCTTGCTCGATCCCTATCGAGAGGCATGGCATCTCGCAGAAGCTCGGAGCTAGAGACATGACAGCGAGCCGGAGCGAAACTCGCATCTGCGGGCATACCCAGCACAGACGGCCCAGAGCTGCCGCTCACAAAGATGACCGGTGTTGCAGCGCAACTTCACAAGACCGGCCATTCGTGCATCGCGCTGCATTTTTCAAGCGTAAAGGTCGGCAAGCCTGCGGCAGTGCAGCATTCGGTTTGTGACCTGGACCGTATGCGGCGCAAACAAACAGTGAGCATAGGCGTCTGGCTGTGTAGATTGCGGGGGCGTTATGAAGATGATAGCCAGATAATCCCAAGCTGTCGTTGAATATGTAAAGGCAGATCAATTCGAATGTCGATATCATACCCCAAATTCGAGAAATCCAGCCTTCTGAAGGTAGCGGTCTCAGCCTGCGTTCTCTGTCTGCCTTTAAACCCTGCTTTTGCCTGTATTCCTATCAGCGAGCCTTTGGGACTTTCGATGTGTGTCGCGGACACGCCATGGGAGCTGCGCGAAGACGAGGGAGATGATTTCCTCTTTTACAATGCCGTAGATGACTATGCTGGTAGCGTCAGGGTTTTTGACGGGGGCACGGAGGACGGGCTGGAAAGCGAACGCGCTGCACGTGTCATGGTGAGGTCCGACAGTCAGGAAACTCAAGATTTTACTCTCTTGAAAGCGGGAAAGGTGCCAAGCGGCAACTTTGTCTACGCAGCGCGCGGGTCATTGAA
Organism: Sagittula marina; assembly: GCF_014196795.1. GTDB lineage: Bacteria > Pseudomonadota > Alphaproteobacteria > Rhodobacterales > Rhodobacteraceae > Sagittula > Sagittula marina. Next base: position 125,847 of record NZ_JACIEJ010000012.1, on the reverse strand, counting down.
TGGCCGATCCAACATCTACGTGAATACGGTCTCTGTGGGCCCGACAAAAACGCTACGCATTACCACTTGGCGCATAGGTGAAGCGCTCTCGGATAGAGATCGTGAGCTGCATGCTGTCTTTGGAAAGTTGCTGAAGACCGATAAGTAATAGCAGCGGATTTGGCCGCCAGCGTACCCTTTGCAAGAACGCTGGAGGTTCGGGCCGCCGAGATCACGGGGAGCAAATGCAGCCCGGCCCTGAAATCTGTCTGCTTCGGCATCTCAGGCTTGTCTTTCCGCGACCGCGAACCGATCCACATAGGCTTTTGCCTGCCGGACCCGTTCCTCCTCTTTTATGCTGTACCCCGGTGCGGATCGCAGACGCATGTTCCAGTCGCTCATGGCGGATTCAAGATAGGCAAAGGCGGCCTGGTAGGCGCTGATGTCCTCTTTCAGGTTGAGGTCGCCCCACATCGGTGCGGGCCCGGCGGTGAGGGTCGTAAAAGTTCCTCTGTCTTCAATTGCCAGGTCCGTCCCTGGCGCCTCGGCGGTAACAGCCAGTCGGTCGCGGAAGGTGCCGCCGATATAGGTTCGCCAACCGACGTCGGGCAGCCCGGGGCCATAGTCGAACAGGTCCGCCTCGCCAATTGCCCGACCCTTTGCGGCGCGCTTTTGTTCAAGCCGGCGCATGGTCACGAAGGATTGGTCGTGACGGACCAGAGGCGAGAAGGGCACTGGGTCCAACATCAATGCGCAGCGATAGCGTCGATGGGCTGGCGGGACGAAGCTGGCATAGTTTACGCCAAGCGGGCGCGGGGCAAAGCCATAGCCCATATAACCGGCAAGGACCGGCATTCCCTCGAGAGCAGCATCAACCTTGGCCATCAGGTCCAGCGCTCCCTCCGCCTGCCATGGCAATTCGATCCGGATCTCGGCCATTGGCAGAGGCGCATGCGCAAGGGCCAGCATCGGGTGGCCCGGGTGTCCCTCCGCGTCCGTTCCAGTCAGGTAGAGATAACGGTGATCTGGCAGCCCGGTAGCGACGGCTCGGGAGATCTCGGTCAGCCTTGCCTTGCCCGCGCGGGACAGTTTCAGCGACTTGGACCCTGTCGGCCGGACCATCGCGTAGAAGGCCTGGGTTTTGCCCAGATGGTCGATGAATGCCTCGACGGCCCGCGCGGAGGCCGTGCGGACTGGCGCATCGGCAAAGGTCCCGGTAATCCACAAGTGGAACCGCAGTACTGGCGTCGCGATCGGCGGGCCGTCCTTATGGCACTTTTCGGAGTATAGCGGTTCCAATCCATATCCCCCGAGTGTGGTGTTGCATAGAATAGAGATTGCGTGAGTAGGTCAGCGGGTCAAGGGTTGGACGCTCCAATTGTCGCCTGCGGTCATTGCGCCATTCGCTCCGCCGCCATCCCGACGCTCTCTTCGGGCTCTGGACCGCGAACGGATCACACCGCTTCTGGCGCGGCAGGTTGACCCGCGCGAGATCACGCGCCGGGACCCGTGGAAAAGCACTTATGCTGTCGTATGGGAGACCCTGTATTGGGTCGAGCGGTTCAAAAAGGGCCGCTTTCTTCATGCAATCGCGAATATCCCATCAGCCGAGGCAAATGAGAAGGTCTATGAACATGCGACGATTTCGATAATGTCGCGTGAAACCGAGCATCTGTCTCGGGGAAAACCGGGACAGTTCAGATCGGCTGAACAACAGCGTATGGCGAGGACGCGACACTGCTGTGACACGTATTGAACACGCAAGTTGCGTGCGCTTGATCGCGCAAATTGGCGGTGCGCTGATGAACAGGACATTAACCGGCTCAGAGATGAGTCCGCGCCGCGCTCGGCTGTTCGGGGTTGTCCTCATTGCCTTGGCTGCATGTCGGCCAGGCGATCAGGACTGCACCAACACACCTCAGACACGGGTCTATTTCGACCTGCCAGAAGACGAGCAGACGATGGACAAGGTTTTGTCCAATATGGTCCGGTGCCTTGATGAGGCCTCTGCCATCGACCGGGCCTCTGCAGTCGCGGGCGACGACGATGCGCAAATGCAGACCATGCTCAAAGCCCTCTATACCGATGCCGCCCCCGACCTAGCCGCCCTCCGGGACATGGGCGGGCGGCTCGATCGGGTGATGCGTACGCCGCAGGGCGTCGCGCCGCCGGTGACCACGCTGCTGAATGAGGCTGTGCGGCAGCAGAACATCCGCTGGACCCGGGCGCTACTGGAGGCCGGGGCCGACCCGAACGCATCAGGCAGTGTCATGGCCTACTCGGCAGTGCAGATATTCCACCCCGGCTCGCCGTTGCTGCACATATTCAACGACGGGTCGCCTGCAACGGTGTTCCTGCGGGCCTATATTGACCATGGCGGAAAGGTGAATACCGCCGACGGCGGCGGGACGGGCGACGTACCTTTGCTCAGTTCCACGACGTCAAATCTGGCGGCCCGGGTCTTCCTGTTGGAGAACGGGGCCGACCCCTGGTACACGTCGCATTCCCCCAGTCGACTTCGTTTCCCGACCTCGGCCTTGGGCGCGCTGATCTGGGGAGCCAGAGCGCCGGATTACGCGGAGCAGATCGCGCTATTGGCAGAAAAGGGTTTGCTGCGTCCACCTGATCAACCGCTCTATCACGAGATCATTCAGGAGACCCTGCGGGGTCATCTCGAACACTACGGAGAGGCCAGCGGTGCCACTGAACGACATAAGCTCTGGCAGGTGCAACAGGCGGTGCGCGCCCTGATCGACGCTGACGTTGCCAGACCGAACCCCGCGATCCTCGACCTACTGGACCGCCATGCCGTGCCCGATCCCGAAGGCGGCTGGATCCTGCGCGAAGGCGCGCTCTGGCAGCGTCATGACGACCCGCACGTGGGCTCGGCGCTCGGAACCAACATCCACTGAGATGGCGTGGAAGATCCCGACAATTGCTGCTCGGCAGTCGCTACCCGAGGTTGCTTTGTCCTCTACACTGGTTTGCTGCAAAGATGCGCTGATTGAGTGCTATTGTATTGGCGATGCCACGCTGATCGCGTCCCACCGGAGGCGTGGGGAGCTGGTCTTTGACACCAAAAGAAACCATGGATTTCTGCCGGCGGCAGCACTAGTCGGCTCGCGTCCCATGACCGACTTTTGCTTTGCCCCTCCTCTGGACACTGTTTCCAGAGTCTCACAGGGCACGCAAGAACGCGCAGTATGAAGTGTTCCTCGGCGTTTGGTTAGCCCTTCAATTGTTTGCGGCTGGTGTCTTGGCGATGCCAAAGGCCCTCCAACGGGACTGCCTCGCCGGAGGGCAGCGATAGCCGTCAACCCTCAGAGCATTTGCCCGCTAGCGATCGATTCCTCCCGATAGATTTACGGCGCTCCAATAGCATATGTTGTTGCAGCCCAAGATTAAGTGCACTTTGGCACTGAGTGCAGTGAAGGCCCGGTATCCGCCCTCACTGCCGAATGGCCGTGGAGGCCGAGGGGAGACGCGAGCACGTGCGCCGGACGGAAGGAAGTTCCTGCGCAGCTGACGCATGCAGCCGAAGGGTGCGTTTTTGCCAGCTCACGTGAAAAACGGGAAACTACTGCGAGGAGCATCTGCATTTCCATGCTCGCTATGAAAAGAGTAGAGTTGGGGAAGGGTAGCGCAATATCAGTGGCGGGTGTGGGTGGAAGTCTGACCGTGAAAACCTTTGTGCGTAGTCCACGAAATCCTTTGTGCGCAAAGCTTCACCTAACCCATTGAAATCTTAAAGGCGAGAGCGAAGCACTACGCGCGCGGCTACATCGGTTGTAGTGCAGCGGGTCGTAAATCGCCTTGTCGCGGCCGAAGTTTCGGTCGCGGCACGAAGAACAACCGTCGGATCGTGCCGACTTGGTTCTAGACTTGCCGCTTCTCCCAACCGGACGCGGGGGCGAGCGACGGAATTACCCAGATAGCGTCCACACATCTGCTGGAACCGGCGATTGTACGCGCTGTCGCGGCCTACGCATTCCCTGTTCACCGCCCTCTTCATATTGTCGCAGGTGCCGCGCGGGCAGGCCCCGTTGGAGAAAGCAATTGCATTGCCATGCGCGCCGGTACCATGCTCCAGCATCTCGCGCGAGTAGGCTCGCACGAAAAGCATTCGGCTGTGGCAGAAATGGGCACGGGCGATCTCCACGGTGATGGGCACGCCCCCGATCACTACGATCTCGCGGCTTCGTTAAAACTGGCGGGCTTCCCCGGGATCGAAGTTCAGCGGCACGTAGGGCGCGGCTGTTTCGTGCGCACGCAGACCAGTTCGGTCGCCCCGGACCGGATCACCTGACCCGACGTGGTCCACGACACCCGCTGCTCTGCGTGATCGACTTATTGTCAAAATACGGCCGCCGTCACCATATCAGTTCGCTGCCTTACGATCGGCTGAACGGCTGCGGAACGCCGGTCGTTTTCGGGAGCTGACACCATGATCGCGCAGAAAAGGGCCGTCTGGAAAGCCTCACAAGGTTCCTCAATAAACTCAAACAATACGGCTTTTGGCCCAAGGAACCGGACGTCAGGAAAGCGATCCAATCGATTCTTTTCTGATCCTGCTTACCTCATTTTAGGATCTCCGCCCCCTCATTGAGAACGGCACCTTTCCCACATTCATGCGTGTGTTGCCGGCTAGGGGTACACGGTGCCACGAGCCCTCCCTTCAAGTCAGCCGATTCACATGAACCGACTTTAGCAATGTTCTGGCGCGCCGGGGGATCATGATCCGCATGCCTTGCGATGATTGAATGCAATCTCCTGCCGGGGATAGCTGGAAAAGGGGCTTGGCTGGCGGGACAACGTCTTCGTCGAACTCCTCTGGCGGACCATCAAATAGGAGGAGGTCTATCTCGCGTCTACGCCCGCGTATCTATCGGTCGCTCGTGATAGCGTTTTTAACTTTCCGGTGAATCAACGCTTTGAAAAGGCGCGCAAAAATACGACAGAGGGATTTCTCCGGCGTATGCTGGAAGGCGCGCCTCACCAGGAACCCCTAGGGAGTATTGCTGCGAATACCTTTGCCGGGCAATGGATAACGGGATCCAGTTCGCGGAGTAAATCCGGAACCGGAGCACCAACGATACCCGCAGAGGGGGCAAGCCCAAGATGTGCGCGGAAGCGATCAAACCGGTCGGCAAACGCGACTTCCTTTTTCAGCCAATGTCTTTCAATCATCCGTTCGGCGGCGGCGGTCACCGGGCCGCTACCCATCCTTTGCCGGGTTTGTAACGCGCGCTGACGTGCCCGTCCTTCAAAGCAAAAAGATGCATCCACCGGTTTTCAAAAAGCGCACGAACATCGTCATGAGCATCTAGAACTGTCTGAATGGCCTCTTCCGGTGCCTCGATCAGGACCGACAGCCGAAGCGGGTCGTGTATCGACCGGTCGCCGTCATAAAGTGCTTGCCGCGGCAGACCCGGCCGCAGAATACCACCGTTCCCCTCCACGACGCCGATGCCGCTTGTCACATTATGGATCAGCTTATTGCCCGCTCCAAAGAGATTGGGCGCAACCGTAGAGCCGTAATACTGCAGACTGATCCAGCTTGCCACGACGGCGGGCGCGGTCAGGATAAGTGTCAGAGTCTCAAAATCAGCATCGGTGGTCCAGTCGTAGCTGTGCAGGAAGCACCGCCCGTCGAGCCGTTCTTTGGCAACCTGCGTCCGGGGCGCTGCAATGAACGCGGCACAGCCCGCCAGCCCCCATTCCGGTCTCACCTCCGCCCAGTCCAGCGCGCGCCGGTCGACCGTATCGGGCCGTGCGCCGGGCAGGCGTTTGGCGCGCCCCGCCGCCACCTCACGGCCCGCCCGGGACAGCAATTCGCGCGCCTTGGCCAGGGTCTCCTCATGGGCTTTCCCGAGTCCGTCGGGATATAGCGTGACACGGTCAGTGGTGGTGTCGTGTAGACCGGCCACGAAAACAGTGTCCGCGGGGACCTCGATTCCATGCCACTGCAGGCCGGCGCGGGTTTCGGCGTCGTTCAAAAGCGCAGCCAGAAGGCGTGCCGACACATCCCCTGCCTGCCCGCCGCAGGCGCCACACTGATAGGCACTCTCATGCGGATTGTTGGTCGTCGATGCCCCGTGACCCAGCAGCAGCACCATTGGAGCATGGCCTTGCGTCAGGCTCATCGCGGTCAGAACCTTCGCGGCCAGACCGGCTTTCTCCTCGGCCGACATCTCGCCCTCAAAACGCGGGGCCGGCGCAGCGGTTGCCGTCTTGTGCCCCAATCCGAGGGCATCCCGAACCAGCTTGGCCCCGTAGACTGGCCCTGCAGCCTCAACAAAGGCGAAAGAGGACACTGCGGCCTGCCGAAACCGCGCCCAGGCACGCACGGTTCTGGACTGGATGCGCACCTGCTGCTCTTGTGCTGGTGCCAGATGGCTCGATGTTTGCAGAGTCGGTTGCAAAAGCACCGGCAGATGAGGGACGACATCCTCGGTGCCGTGGCTCCGGTGTGCCACCGGCAGACCAAAGAACCCGGCAAAACCGATCGTCTCGATGTCTGGATCAATGTCTTCAAGCGCACGGCGAAGGGGCCCCGAACGCACGTCAATGCAGCAGGCCACCTGAAGCTTTGGACGTTGCTGTTTGCGCGCAGGGACTTCGAGATCCGTCGCCATGCACCTCTGAAAGCCGCGCTCGCGCGCCTCTTGCAGGATGACATCCACCACGCCGTCCTGATCAGGCGCGATTGGCATTTCGTGAGCTTTCACGACTTTCGACCACGCGTCCGCGAGCTCCGGCACGTGGCGCAACAATGCTTCTTCCCAGAGCATCCGGATCGCCAGAAGATCGCACAGCGTGTGATCCGTCTGCCCGTCCAGTTCGGCGGTCCATAGCAACCAGCGTGCGTGCTGCGCCCAGCCGCCGAGGTCTATATAATACCGGTGAAACACAGTTTCCGCAGCGGTATGGTTCAGTGTCAGCGTCTCTGTCGCGCGCAGAATGGCGCGCTCTGCCGTGTCCGGCGCTTCTGCGACATGGGCGCAGAACCCGCGCAACCCGCTGATTTCCGGCGTAAGGTCATTTGTGGCCCACTCCCGCCAAGACGCAAATGCGCCGCGCCCCGGTGCAGGTGTCCACAATGCCTGCCCCCGGTCAAAGTACCCGGCGGCCCAAAGCCCCACGCTGCGCCTGATCACGGCAATCCAGTCCGTGCCGGTTGCCTGTGTCGCAAGATCAGCGATCGTCGGCAGCGGCTCCGTTGCTTTCCCGGGCAGCCGCGCCTGCGCCTTGAGGTCTGCAAGGTCCACGGGTTTCACCGACGAAGTACAATCGTCCAGTGCGTCTGCCAGGTCCTCATCCGTGATCTCGCCGTCGTCAATCAGCTGCCTGTAGGTTTCCCGCGGCGAAGTCAGCCGCGCACCCGCCACTCTTGCCAGCCGCGCGGAGGCGTGGGCAAGATCCTCGCCGGCCTGACCCAGAAACGGGTTGACCGCGACAGTCGCGTCCAGTGGAAAGGCGGGCGGCACGTGGCGTGCGGCAGCTTCGGCAGCTTGCAGCAGGCCATTGGCGCGCTCAGGTTCGATTTGAGTATGCTTGAGGAACATCGGTTTCTTCCTTGTATCAAGACGTTTTTTGCGCGCGCAGCCCGCCGATCAGCCGGTCGAGGAGCGTATTCAGGTAAAGCCCGTTTGCGATATGCACCCGCAGCCCGGCCATCGACGGGTGATGTGCCCAGAGCGGGAACAGGGATTGCGCGAATGCCACCAGCCCGAAGGACACCAAGGCGAGCACGATCATGGCCCACTCCAGCGCTCCGGGAACCGGCGGCGCGGGCAGTTGCGCGCCCCAAAGACCACCTGCGATCAGTTGAAATGTGAAATACCCCAGCGCGGTTGCTACGGAGGCCAACGTCGTCCGCTGGGTCAGCGCAGCCGGGGCGGCATCCGCCAACCCCTGTGCGACCAGGTAGGCCACGCCAAAGACCAGGATCACCCCAAGCGCCAGCGCCTGTTCTGATTTCGGACCTATCAGTGCAATGAACCCACTTGCCACAAGGGCGTAGAGAACGAGCGCAATTGCAAAGGCCCGCGCCACTGCCTTCAGGTTGGGCACGGCCACGGGGCCCGGTTTGCGCACGGCCGCGACCGCTTGCACCGCAGAGCCTGAACTCAGGAAAGCATGGGCCTTGTATAGCGAGTGCGCCACAATATGCAGCAGCGCGAGCGTCCAGAGCCCCAGACCGCATTGCAACAGCATGAATCCCATCTGGCTGATCGTGGACCAGGCAAGTGCCGTCTTGACCGCACTTTGGGTCAGCATAACCACCGCACCGAACAGGGCGGTGAGACCGCCGATCATCACGAGCGCGGCCATGCTTCCGGGGCTGGCCTGTACGACCTCAGCCATGCGGATCAGGACGATGCCACCGGAATTGATGATCCCCGCATGCAGCAGTGCCGATACCGGCGTCGGCGCCTCCATCACCTCGGTCAGCCACCCATGCATTGGGAATGTGGCCGTCTTCAGTACTGCGCCCAGGATCAACAGAGCCAAGCCGATCTTGCCCGCAAGGGAAAGCCCGTCCTGTGCGCTTGCCGTGATGTCCGCAAAGCTCAGGCTTCCTTGGTCCAGCCAGAAAACGCAGGCCGCTCCGATCAACGCCGCATCGCCCAGGCCCCAGACCAATGTGAATTTGTTTGCTGCCCGTTTGGCTTCCGGGCGCTCTCCGTAGAACAGCAGCAGTGCCCGAAGGCTTAGTCCGATCAAACCGAAAGCAGTCACCAGCACGGCAAAGCTGCCTGCCAGCGCCAGAAGCAGCACCGCCGCCAGCGTGACCAGCATCAGACCGTGAAACGCCGCTTCGCGCGGTTCGCCGTCCAGGTAAGGTCGCGCGTACCGCATCACCACCCAGCCGATGAAGGCAACCAGAAGCATCATGGTCGCGCTGACTGAATCGAGCCGCAGCGCAAGCCATGTGGCAAAGGGGGCCTCCAGCGTAACGGGGCCCCCGTCCAAAAGCATCAAAACTGCCGCGACGGCGAACAGCACCGCAACAAGCGCGGCGCCTTCTGACAGATGACTGCGCCGTTGCGGCCAACCGCCCGGACGCAGGGCATAGACACCGGCCGCAGTCATAAGCGCCAGTGGAGCAAGAAGAAGGATCGTCAGAACAGGCAACATCGCGCAACTCCGTTTCGGGTCAGGTCTCCCGAGCCGGAATAGCGGCGCTGATTAAATAAAAAAAATACTAATAATATTCAGAAACGTTCTATATAATAGAACTATGTCGAGTCTCAACCTGCACCATTTGCGCCTCTTTCGCGCTGTCGCCCACGACGGTACGCTGACCGGCGCGGCGCGCACTTTGAACCTGTCGCAATCGGCCCTGTCCACACAGATAAAGACGCTGGAGGTGTCTCTCGGGCACGATCTTTTTGAACGCCGTGGTCGCAGATTGCTGCTGACGGAGGCGGGCCGGATCGCGCTCGACCATGCCGAGGCTATATTTCGAACGGCCGAAGATCTCAGCGCCACGTTGCGTGAAAGCGGTGGCGGAAGACGGGCGTTGCGGGTCGGGGCTCTTGCCACCCTGTCGCGGAACTTTCAGATGCAGCTTTTACGCCCCTTTATCGGCCGCCGTGACGTAGAGGTTGTGCTGCGCTCGGGGCGCCAGACTGACCTCTTGCGCGGTCTTGAAGGCATGGCGCTCGATATGGTCCTCACCAACCTCGCCCCCGCCCGCGATGCCGCCAGCCGGTACATTGTGCAGCGGCTCTCGGAACAACCCGTCAGCCTGATCGGCACAGCAGACCGCGTGGGTCGGCCCCCGCGCGCGTTGGCCGACCTCTTGGCGTCCGAGCCTCTGATCCTGCCGACGCCCGAAACCGCCATTCGCACAGCGTTCGACGGGTTGCTGTCGCGACTTGGCGTGTCGCCACAGGTCGCGGCAGAGGCTGACGATATGGCGATGCTGCGTCTGCTGACACGAGAGGATGCTGGCCTCGCCGTGATCCCGCCAATTGTTGTACAGGACGAGTTGGCGGATGGTCTGCTGACCGAGGCCGCGCAACTGGACGGTATCGTAGAGGCCTTCTTTGTCGTGACGCTTGACCGGCGTTTCCCAAATCCCCTTGTTGCGGAACTGCTGGGGTGAGGCGTTTCACTATGGTTTGATATCCCGCAAGATATCGGGACCCCAAAGGTGCGCACATCTACGGCAAAGACATGGAGTCCGACGTCTTCCTCAGTGTCATTAGGATCGTGTTCCGGTCTGTTTTCTCCGTATCTTGCATTTTAACATGCCAAGCCTGCGTGCGCGACTTGCCGTGGTTGTCGCGGGCGGCTGCATGGGTTTTAACGTCTTGACCGACGCCCTGTGAGGCAGTGGAAATCGGCGAAAACAGCGCGTACACAGACCGGTCTATGGTGCGCAGCAGACAGTTGCTCAATTCGGTGCGGAGAGAATATGACCACAAACATGACGTGGGACGCCCTGCTAAACGCGCAACGGCTGGGTGATGACGACTACATACCCCGCCGGAGTCGCTCGATCTTTCTACAAGATCATGACCGCATCGTGTTCTCCGCCCCGTTCCGTCGGTTGGCGAACAAAACACAGGTTCAGCCGCTCTATGCCCACGATCACGTGCATCATCGACTGATCCATTCAATCGAGGTTGGCAGCGTAGGTCGATCACTCGCTATGAGAGTAAGCGACTGGCTCGAAGAAACCGGTCACGTGACCGGTGCCCAGGCGCAAGATCTGCCAGACATCGTTCAGGCCGCTTGTGTTGCGCATGACATAGGCAATCCGCCCTTTGGACATTCCGGTGAGGAGTCCATGGGCGCCTGGTTTGCGGAGGCCTTCGCCAAGGAGCGTGGCCTCTGCGCGGACCTTCCCAAAGAGCTTCGGCACCAATTCACCGCGTTCGAGGGCAACGCACAAGGATTTCGCATTCTGACGCGGCTGGAAATGTACCGCAACGATGGTGGCATGCGTTTGTCGAAGGCCGTCCTCGGAGCCTTTACCAAATACCCGGTCACCGCAGCGGACCGAAAGGCGCTTCTCGGCAGCAAAAATTACGTCGGCCTGAAAAAGTTCGGCATTTTCAACAATGAGTTGGCAATATTCTCCAACGTGGCGGAGGGGCTTGGTCTGTCGCAGATCGGGGCGGATTCCGCATCGGCTTGGGCCCGACATCCCTTGGTGTTTTTGGTCGAGGCCGCCGACGACATCACGTACAATATCGTAGATCTGGAAGACGCCTTCACCACGGGTGAACTGCCGTTCCAGACTGTCCGTGATCTATTGGCCGATGTGATCGGCGCGCATGTGCAACAGCGCGCGGACATGACAGAAGAAGAACAGATCGCCTATCTGCGCGCCCGCGCCATAGGGGCAGCAATCGACGCTTGCGCCACAGCATTTCAAAACAATTACGCCGACATCATGTCAGGCAGGTTTTCGGACGATCTGGTCGGCGCAAGCCGTTTGAGCGAGGTATTTGCCGGGATCAAACGCACGGCGCGCGAGCGGATCTTTACGGCCACGCGCAAGACCGAGCTGGAGATTTCTGGCCGTCGGATCATAGCGAATGTCATGTCCGGCATTCTTCCGGTTTACGAGGATCTTGCGTCTTCTAATTGGAACACAGAACACCTGTCAGAGCATTCGACACACCTTGTGCGGGCTTTGAAGTTGGACCTGCGCGACGTGACCGATCCCGAGAGCGCCTTGCACGCTTTGGCTGATTTTACTTCTGGCATGACAGATCGATATGCACTGAGGATGTCGCGAATGCTATCCGGAACGTAACCGCCCCATAGCTGAAACATCCGGTTCTGCCGGTGATTTTCATCTGGCGATGTGTCTGCCCACATGCGACACCTTTGATATGAAACGCATCGTCGCCTCGCTTGTCGCTCTCAGTCTCGCCACGCCTTTGGCCGCGCGCGAGGTGACGGTCTTTGCCGCGGCCTCCCTCCGCACCGCCTTGGACGAGGTCATCGCGGCCTACGAACAAGAGACCGCCGACGAGGTCGTGGTCAGCTATGCTGGATCGTCGGCGCTGGCGCGACAGATCCAGCAGGGGGCTCCGGCGGATGTATTCCTGTCGGCAAACGTGGGCTGGATGGACAGTCTGGAGGACGCGGGACTGCTGGCCGAGGGCACGCGCACCGATTTGCTCGGCAATGCGTTGGTCCTGGTCTCTGGCACGCCCGGTGACCCTGTAACTCTCGGACCGGAAACGGATCTGGTGGGGCTCTTGGGCGGCGGCAAACTGGCCATGGCGTTGGTGGATGCAGTGCCCGCCGGCATCTATGGCAAAGCAGCTTTGGAGCATCTGACGCTGTGGGACAGCGTCGCGCCGCAGGTTGCGCAGACTGATAATGTGCGGGCGGCACTGGCTTTGGTCGCGCTGGGCGCCGCACCGTTTGGGATCGTGTACGCCACCGATGCGCAGGCAGAACCGAGGGTTTATGCACGCGCCAGTTTTCCGTCCGACAGCCATCCCCCTGTCATCTACCCGGTGGCCGCACTGGATGGACAAGCACAGGAGGCCTTGCCTTTCGTGTCATTTCTGAAAACGCCTGAGGCCAAAACCCTTTTCGAATCCAATGGCTTCCGTGTTCTGGGTGACTGAGTGATGAGTTGGCTCGGGCCGCAGGAATGGGCCGCCGTGGCCCTGTCGTTAAAGGTGTCGTTCTGGGCCATGCTGTCCTCACTGCCATTTGGGATGCTCTGCGCCTACGCCCTGGCCCGCTGGCGGTTTCCCGGGCGACAGGTCCTGAACGGTCTGGTGCATTTGCCCCTGATCCTGCCGCCGGTTGTGACAGGCTATCTGTTGTTGATGACCTTCAGCCCGCGGGCTCCGGTGGGGCAACTGCTCGACACCATTGGCCTGCCGCTGGCGTTCCGTTGGACCGGCGCGGCCCTGGCTGCGGCTATCATGGGCTTCCCTTTGATGGTGCGTGCCATGCGTCTGTCCATCGAGGCCGTCGATCCCAAACTAGAAGAAGCCGCAGCCACGCTTGGGGCGTCTCGCGCCGGGGTCTTTTGCACCATCACCCTGCCTTTGATCCTGCCGGGCGTTCTGACCGGCGCAATTCTTGCGTTTGCCAAGGCGATGGGAGAATTCGGGGCCACGATCACCTTCGTTTCCAACATTCCGGGCCAAACACAAACGCTGCCGTCCGCGATCTACGCGTTTCTGCAGGTGCCGGGTGGCGAATCCTCTGCGCTGCGGCTGGTCGTTGTGTCCGTGGTGGTGGCCATGACGGCGCTGATGCTGTCCGAATGGGTGTCGCGCAAGATTGCCGCGCGGGTTGGCGCGTGATGCTTGAGATCGCGCTGTCTCACCGTTTTGGCGACTTTGCGCTGGACGTCGACCTGCATTTACCACCCGGACTGACAGTGCTTTTTGGCCGTTCCGGCTCCGGGAAAAGCAGCGTGATCAAGGCGGTCGCCGGCCTGTTACGTCCGGACAAGGGGCGGATCGTGCTCCAGGACCGCGTGCTGGGGGACACCGACCGCAACATCTGGCTGCCGCCGCACAAACGCGGGCTTGGAGTTATATTTCAGGAAGGCCGCCTGTTTCCACATCTGACAGTGCGTCAAAATTTACTTTACGGGCAAAGGCGTGGAGGCACAGGCGAGCTGTCCGATGTGGTGGACATGCTGGGCATAGGTGATCTGATACACCGCCGCCCCGCAGGCCTTTCTGGTGGTGAACAGCAGCGCGTGGCCATCGGTCGGGCGCTTTTGGCGAATCCTGGCGTGATCCTTGCCGACGAACCGCTTGCCGCGCTGGACGAGGCGCGAAAGGGCGACATTCTTCCGTATTTCGAAATGCTCAGGGATCGGGACATCCCGATCCTTTACGTCACCCATTCGCCGGCAGAAGTCGCCCGTCTTGCAACGCAAGTCGTCGTTCTCGACGAGGGACGCGTGCTGCGTCAAGGCACGGCGCGCGACGTTTTGGGCGACCCGGCTCTGGTGCCAGCAGGCATCCGCGGCGTCGGTGCCGTGCTCGAAGCGCGAGTTGCCCGCCATCACGATGACGGACTGACTGAACTGGATGCCAGTGGCGTGCCGTTGTTTCTGCCGCGCGTCTCCTCATCAGTCGGTGACGTCGTGCGCATTCGTATCGCGGCGCAGGAGGTCATTCTGTCTCGGTCGCGTCCTGAAGGTTTGTCCGCGCTGAATATCCTTCCGGGTCATGTGGATAGCATCCGCTCAGGGGATGGCCCCGGCGCGCTGGTGGCCTTGCGCACGCCCGCCGGTCGGGTGCTCGCCCGGGTCACGCAACGCTCTGCCCAGGCGCTTGGACTGGCGGAGGGCGTATCGTGCCATGCGGTGGTCAAGACTGTGGCCATTGCGCCGGAGGACATCGGCCGGGGTTGAAGCCAGTGACGCGCCCCCTAACTGGCGCATGATGAAACGCGCATTGATCATAGGGTCGTCCGGCGGCATAGGCGCAGCCTTGGCGCAGGCGCTTGAGGCTCGAGATATAGAGACCGTCGGCCTGTCACGCTCCGTCGACGGGCTGGACATCACCTCCGAGGACAGCGTGGCCGAGGCATTGGGTCATCTGGAGGGGACATTTGACCTGATCTTTGTCGCCACAGGTGCGCTGCGGATCAACGGCGCAGCGCCGGAAAAATCATTGGACGCGGTGGATGCACGGGCCTTGGCGGACCAATATGCGGTCAACGCGATCGGACCGCTCCTGATCCTGAAACACGCCCGCCGCCTGCTGCCACGACATGATACATCGGTCTTTGCGGTTCTGTCAGCGCGGGTCGGCTCTATCGGCGACAACCGGTTGGGCGGCTGGTATGGATATCGGGCAGCAAAGGCGGGCGTGAACCAATTTATTCACGGGGCGTCGATAGAATTAGGGCGTAAATACAAAGGTCTTTGCTGCATCTGCCTGCACCCCGGCACGGTGGAAACGGACTTCACCAACGGCTATCAGGACCGCCATGCAACGGTCACACCCGACGTCGCGGCGGCACGCCTGTTGGATGTGGTCTGCGGCCTGACGTCACGGGACAGTGGCCGCTTCCTCGATTACACCGGAAAGGACATTCCGTGGTGAACCTTGTCCTCGTCCTTGGGGACCAGCTGTCCGACCGCATGGCGGCGTTGAAAGCCGCCGATAAATCGCGGGATGTGGTCGTGATGGCCGAGGTCGCGGATGAGACGGCCTATGTTGGCCACCACCCCAAGAAGATCGCGCTGATCTTCGCAGCCATGCGCAAATTCGCGGCGCGCCTTCAGGACGATGGCTGGCAGGTCGCTTATACTGAGCTCGACGACACCGACAATTCCGGCAGCATCTGTGGAGAGCTGCTGCGTCGTGCAGAGCAGTTCAGCGCCAGCGATGTCATCGCCACCGAACCCGGCGAATGGCGGTTGATCGATGCTTTGAACCACTGCCCGCTCAAGGTGCAGCAGGTGGAGGATGATCGTTTCATCGCCACGCACCGGGATTTCAATGAGTGGGCCAAGGGTCGCAATGCCCTGCGTATGGAGTATTTTTACCGCGACATGCGGCGCAAGACCGATTTGATGATGGACGGTGATCAGCCCGCTGGCGATCAGTGGAACTACGATCACGACAACCGCAAACCGGCCTCTGGCGAGGTGGATACAGCCCCGATGCAATTCACGCCGGATGAGACGGTTGAGGAGGTCTTGGATCTGGTCGAGGCGAGATTCGGTGAAAATTTCGGAGAACTTCGACCTTTCACCCTCGCCACGGATCAGGCGCAAGCCCGCCGTGCGCTTGCGCATTTCGTCAAATCCACGCTGCCGAAATTCGGTGACTATCAGGATGCGATGATGGAGGGGGAGGCCTTTCTCTGGCACGCGCATCTGTCTGCTTACATCAACATTGGCCTGCTTGATCCGCTGGAAGTCTGCCAAGCGGTCGAGCAGGCTTGGAAAAATGGGGACGCGCCGATCAACGCCGCCGAAGGATTCATCCGTCAGATCATCGGCTGGCGGGAGTATGTGCGCGGCATCTATTTCCACGAGGGGCCGGATTACACCCAGCGCAATGGTTTGCAGCATGCCCGGGACCTGCCGTGGTTTTACTGGGGCGGCGAGACGCGGATGCGCTGCGTGGGCCAAGCGGTCGACCAGACCCGCACCGAAGGGTATGCTCATCACATTCAGCGCCTCATGGTCACGGGCAATTTCGCCCTGTTGGCCGGGATAGACCCGCATCAGGTGCACGAATGGTACCTGAGCGTCTACATTGATGCCTTCGAGTGGGTGGAGGCGCCCAACACCATCGGCATGAGCCAGTTCGCGGACGGCGGCGTGATCGCGTCAAAGCCCTATGTCTCGTCCGGAAACTACATCAAGAAGATGTCGGATCACTGCGGCAAGTGCAGTTATAACGTCAATGCGAAGGATGGAGAGGACGACGCCTGCCCCTTCAACCTGCTATATTGGCATTTCCTTGATCGGCACCGCGACCGGTTCTCGGACAATGGTCGTATGGGGAACATGTACCGCACGTGGGATCGTATGGCAGAGGATAAGCGCGGTCGAATATTGGACCGCGCCAACGCATTCCTGAAAAGCATGGACAACGGCCAAACGGTCTAACAGATTGCCGCCCCGTCGAGGGCAATGCAGCTCGGATCAGTGGGCAACGCCTTGGACCATCAATCGACCCGTTACTGATCCGTCGGAACCTCGGGTGCCTCTGGCGTCTCATCCGGGGCAGGGGTCGTCGTCGAGTTTCGGGTCAGCGCGCCGCCGATCCACTCCCCCGTGGCCTGTTCACCAGAGGCGTAGCGCATGGTGCCTTCGCCCTGTCGCTTGCCGTCGACAAAGTCGCCCTCGTAGACATCGCCATTGGCGTAGGTTGCCACGCCCTTGCCGTTGATCTCGCCGTTGGACCAGCCGCCTTCGTAGCGGAAGCCCGATGGCATGACGATTGTGCCTTGCCCATGACGCAGGCCATCGCGGAACTGCCCCTCGTACACCGTCCCGTCGGGGTAGGTTGCCGTGCCGGTGCCGTGGCGCTCGCCGTCCTGCCATGCGCCTTCGTAACGGTAGCCGTCCGGGTATGTCATAACGCCCTGGCCTTCATTGCGCGCGTTGATGAAATCGCCCTCGTAAACCAGGCCATTGGGGTAGGTCGCGCGGCCCTGACCGTCGATCACACCATCGATCCAGGTGCCCTCATACGTCGCGCCATCGGGATAGGTGATCTTGCCCGTGCCGTTCGCCAGGTCGCCCTGAAATTCACCCTCATAGACTGATCCGTCGGGGTAGGTGACTTTACCCTGACCTTCGATCTGACCGGAAACCCAGTCGCCGGTGTATTGATAGCCGTCCTGCCCGGTAAAGGTGCCAACGCCGTGCCGCTGGTCGTTGTTGAACGCGCCCTCGTAGGTGTCGCCGTTCTTGTAGGTGACTTTGCCCAGCCCCTCGCGGCGGCCATCGACCAGATCGCCTTCGTAAATATCGCCGTTGGGTTGGGTCAGCTTGCCGCGTCCGTCGATCTGACCGTCGCGCCATGTGCCCTCGTAGACCAGCCCGTCGGTCATGGTGAGCTTGCCCATGCCGTCGCGCTCGCCATTGGCCACACGCCCCTCGTAGACCGAACCATCGGGGTAGTTGATGTCGGCATTGCCTTCTTTCACACCGTTCACCCACTGGCCGTCATAGACGTAGCCGTTGGGCGCGGTCATCACGCCCTTGCCGTGGTGCAGCGCGTTGCGGAAGGACCCCTCGTAGCGCACGCCATTGGCATAGGTCGCGACACCTTGTCCGGTGATCTTTCCGTCCAGCCAAGACCCTTCGTAGGTGCCACCGTCGGCAAAGGTGATGCGGCCCGCGCCCTCCGGCTTTCCCTTGGCAAAGGTGCCTTGGTACACTGATCCGTTCGGAAAGCGTGCCACGCCTTGGCCGCGGATCTCGCCCTCAACCCATGCGCCATCGTATTCGTAGCCATTGGGCAGGCGGTAAGTGCCCTGGCCGTGCTGCAACCCGTCCTGAAAGGTGCCTTCGTAGACGCCGCCGTCGTCATATTCCTTGGTCACGACATCGCCGTCCTGCGCAAACGCCACAGGTGTTGTGGCGAGCGTCGCGATCAGGGTGAGAATGGCCTTGGTCTTCATGAGCTGCCGCCCTCCCAGCGGGTGTTCCGGTAGGGAATTGGTAAAGGAGGGGGCGACACGGGGCAACGCCGTTTTGGTGATGACTTTGCGGGCGGCTTTCATCCGCCCTCTGGTCTGCTATGTGGAGGGCAAAGTTGAAAGGACGCGCGATGACCGATCGTTTCCGCCTGACCATGGCGCAGCTGAACCCAACCGTGGGTGATCTCAGGGGCAACGCTGAAAAGGCGCGTGCCGCCTGGGCGCAGGGGCGCGAGGCCGGGGCCGACCTTGTGGCGCTGCCAGAGATGTTCATCACGGGCTACCAGACGCAGGATCTGGTGATGAAGCCCGCCTTCATCAACGACGCGGTTGCGACGATCGAGGCACTGGCGCGCGACTGTGCCGACGGCCCTGCGCTGGCCATCGGCGGTCCATGTCCCGAAGGAACGAAGCTGCACAATTCCTACTACGTGCTGCAGGATGGCAAGGTTGCCTCCATCACTCACAAGTTTTTCCTGCCCAATTTCAACGTCTTTGACGAGGTGCGCCTGTTTTCCCGCGATCAGATGCAAGGGCCGGTCTCGGTCAACGGCGTCCGCCTCGGGATGCCGATCTGCGAAGATGCCTGGTATCCGGACGTGGTCGAGGCGATGGAAGAATCGGGTGCGGAGATCCTGGTGGTGCCCAATGGCTCCCCCTATTTCCGCAACAAGTACGAAACCCGCCTGAACAAGATGGTCGCCCGGGTGATCGAAAGCAGCTTGCCGTTGGCCTACCTGAACATGGTGGGTGGGCAGGACGATCAGGTGTTCGACGGTGGTTCTTTTGTCCTGAACGCCCACGGCGCGCCGGCGGTGCAGTTCCCCGTTTTTGACGAAGTGGTTGAAACAGTGGAATTTACCCGAGGCGACAACGGCTGGGTTGCAGAGCCGGGCCGCTTTGACAAACATCCCGACGCCTGGGAGCAGGATTACCGCGTCATGGTCGAATCCTTGCGCGATTATTGCGGCAAGACCGGATTTGGCAAGGTGCTGCTGGGCATGTCGGGCGGCATCGACTCCGCCTTGGTGGCAACGATTGCCACTGATGCGCTGGGCGCGGACAACGTGCGCTGCGTCATGCTGCCCTCGGAATACACGTCGGATCATTCGCTGGAAGATGCCAAAGCCTGCGCCGAGGCGCTGGGGGTCCGCTATGATTTCGTGCCGATCACCGAAGGGCGCGATGCGATTACCAACACGCTTGCCCCACTGTTCGAGGGCACGCAGCCCGATCTTGCGGAGGAGAATATCCAAAGCCGCCTGCGGGGGCTGCTGCTCATGGCGCTGTCGAACAAGTTTGGGGAAATGCTGCTGACCACCGGCAACAAATCCGAGGTCGCAGTGGGTTATGCCACAATCTACGGCGATATGGCAGGCGGCTATAATCCGATCAAGGATCTATACAAAACCCGTGTGTTCGAAACGTGCCGCTGGCGCAACGCCAATCACCGCGCATGGATGAATGCTCCCGAGGGTGAGGTCATTCCCGACCGAATTATCACCAAACCGCCCAGTGCCGAACTGCGTGAAGACCAGAAGGACAGCGACTCGCTGCCCGACTACCCTGTGCTTGATGCGATCCTCGATATTCTTGTGGATCAGGACGGCTCTGTCGCGGATTGCGTCGATGCCGGATACACGCGTGAAGATGCGCAGCGGGTGCAGCACCTGCTCTACATCAGTGAATACAAGAGATACCAATCCGCACCCGGAGCCCGGCTGACGCCGCGCGCCTTCTGGCTGGATCGTCGGTATCCCATTGTAAATCGGTGGCGCGACGAAGGCTGAACGCAAAGAAAAAGGGGCCATAAAGGCCCCTTTCCCCATCAAACTAGAACCGAATTAGTTCCAGGGCGCTTCGTCAACGCTCTCACGCTGTTCCAGCTGCTCTTCGTTCAGACGCGTCACGATGGCGTAGGTCTTGTCGTCGACCGGGACCAGTTTGACGTCGTTCATTTCCAGCATCACGTGCTTGTCACCGATGTCGAGGAAACCGCCGACCTCAGCCACAACGCCGATCATCTGACCGTTGGAGTCGAGCACGATGTCTTCGATCTCGCCGATCTCGTTCCAGTCAGCGCCGACTTTGTCGTAAGTCATGTCCCATGCGGAGCCTTCGTCGTTGGCTTCGTTCATGGTGTAGATGTTGCCGCCGGTGATATCGCGGGTACGGATCAGCTTGGCGTCAGACTCCATGCCGTCGTTCATCGCAGTATCGGTCGTCTCCATCCCGTTGGTCTCCATCTGAGTGGATTCCATCTTCGTGGTGTCCTTGGCCATCGCGTCGTCGGCGGAGTGGCTCTCGGCGAATGCGCCGGTTGCGGCTACGGACAGTGCGAGTGCGGATGCATAAAAGGTTTTCATGGTGTGCTCCCTAGTTGGTTTCTGGGTATCTAACGGGGGAGAGCGGCAAGTCGTTCCAGTTTGTTTCGACTGAATATTTTTTAATCGTTCTGGAACTTTTCCCGTATTGAGGGTGTGGAATGTGTTAACCGCGTCCTATTCCCACCACGGGTCAATGGCGGCGATGTCGCCATCTGACCAACCAAAGTGATGCGCGATTTCATGCACCACCACATGCGTCACCAAATCCTGCAGGTCCACATCGCCGCGGGTCTTCCATTCATGCAGGATAGGCTGTCGAAACAGCCAGACCGTATCGGGGAAGGGCGCCGGGTCGGACACGGATTTGAACGGCAGCGGTACACCGTCGTAAAGCCCGGTCAGCTCCACCGGGTCATCGATCTGCATTTCATCGAGGATATGTTGAGGCGGCCAATCTTCCACGCGCAGCAATATTTGCGCAGCAGGGGCGCCAAAGGGATCTGGCAATTCGGCCAGCGCGGTTTCGGCCATGGCGCGAAAGGCATCAGGATCTGTGCGTGTCATGGGGTTCAGATATGCGGGCCGCACGCCAAGCGAAAGCATCTCTTGGTGAAATACCCAGATCAGCCCAGCGGATAAGAGCCCAGCAATTCATGCACTGCACCGTCGCTGTTCAGATGCGACTGAAAGAGCGCAAAGTTGGTGCAAACCGCCGTTGGCATCCGTGCTCCGGCCAGCGCTGCCAGCGCACCAGATGCATTGGCCCCCCCCTTGAGCCGCGCCAGCGTGACGTGGGGCCGAAAGCGCCGCCGCTCCAGCGTCAGACCCGCGCCGCGCAGGCGTGAGCGGACCCGGTCATACAGCTCCATCAAGGGCGCGTCGCCGTCGACCTCCAAGCCAACGACCTGCCCGTCACGTCCGCCCAACAGGGCGGCACCGCTCAATGTCAGGGGGATTTGCGGCGCGCGCAGCGTTTCCAGCCCTTCATGCAGCGCTTGCGCGATTTGCTCGGGTTGGTCGCCAAGAAAGGCCAGTGTCAGGTGCAGGTTTTCCTCCGGCACAGGTCGACCTATCGGCAGCTGGGCCTGTAGATCAGTCAGGGCGGCACGGGTTTCCGGCGGAAGGGTCAGGGCAATGAACAAGCGCATTCCGCGACACTGCCACGGAAGGACCGACCAGCGCCAGAGCCGGAGGGCTTTCCTTGGGGTCTCAGCAGGTTAACACACCGTTTACAGTTTGAGCAGAGTCGTGCGTGGCAGCATCTCGGCGTAATCCTCCGGGCGGCAAAGCTGCGTGCCCGGGCTGATGACGGCAGCCGCCGCCGCAGCGGCCCCCCTGCGCAGGGCCTCGGGTGGGGACTCTCCTTTTGCGATGGCCAGAGTGAACCCACCGACAAAGCTGTCCCCCGCGCCGATGGCCGACACCACACGGTCGTTGGCGGCAGAGGTGTGCCATTGGCCATCCGGTGTCGCCATGACCGAGCCATCCGCCCCGCGTGCGATAATCACCAGCTCTCCCGCGCCGCGTTGGCGCAGAGTCTCGGCAAAGGCGGCGCTGTCGGCGCGGGTCTCCAGCGGCAACCCGGACAGGTCGCGCGCCTCGTGACTATCCATCCGCAAAACATATGGTGCGGGCGATACGCCTTGCGCTTGCAGATCCAGATGCGGCCCGGATGTGTCGATAATCACCCGACGCGGTGCCAGGCGCGTGCAGGCACGCGGCAGGAAGCCCGGCTCCGCCCCCGGCGGCATCGACCCGGAAAATACGATCAAAGCATCCTCCGGCGCCTGCGCGACGATCTGATCCAGCACGCTGTCCAATTGCGCCTCGGTCCAGATGGGGCCGTTCAGCACGAACCGATACTGGTCCCCGCTGGCCGTGTCGGTGACGGCAAAGCTGTGGCGGGTCTCTCCCGGGGCATCAACGCGCAAGGGGTCCAAGCCGTAGTCCACCAATAGTGCCGCCAAAGCGTCGCCTGTCGGTCCACCCAAGGCCACCAAAGGTCGCGCCGCGCCGCCAAGTTGCGTAATGGCCCGCGCCACATTCACCCCGCCGCCACCGGGCTCGGCGCTTTCCGGTCCGCAGCGCAGCTTTCGATTGGGCGACACCTGCGCCGTCGACGTCGCAAGGTCGAGAGCCGGGTTCAGCGTGACGGTGAGAATTTGTGACATGTGCGGTCCTCTGCTCAGGTCTTGCCGCGACTTTGGCACAAGCGCCCCTGAGGACAAGTCGGATTTGCCCTGCCTGGCGCGCGTCAGCCTAGACAATTCTGGCGCAATGTGAAAACAGCGCTTTCTGTCAGGAGGCCCCATATCATGACCGTAACCCGCTTTGCCCCGTCGCCCACCGGCTGGATTCACGTCGGAAACCTGCGCGCCGCGCTGTTCAACTACCTCATCGCCAAAAAGGCGGGGGGCACGTTCATCCTGCGCATCGACGACACCGACCCTGAGCGGTCGAAAGAAGAATACGTCGACGGTATCAAGCGTGACCTCGAATGGTTGGGCATTCATTGGGACAAGGTAGAGCGCCAGTCCGAGCGGCTCGACCGCTACGTCGAAGCAGCGGACAAGCTGCGCGAGATGGGCCGCTTTTACGAGGCATGGGAAACGCCGACAGAGCTGGACCTGAAGCGCAAGAAGCAGCTGAACATGGGCAAGCCGCCGGTCTACGACCGTGCCGCGCTGAGCTTGTCGAACGAAGAAAAGGCGACCCTTCGCGCAGAGCGGGGCGCCGGGGTCTGGCGCTTCAAGCTGGCGCACGAACGGATTGAATGGAATGACGGCATTCTGGGCGACGTGTCTATCGACGCGGCCTCGGTGTCGGACCCTGTGTTGATCCGTGCGGACGGCCAGTTCCTTTATACTCTGGCTTCTGTCGTGGACGACACGGATATGGGCATCACCCATGTGGTGCGCGGCAACGACCACGTGACCAACACGGCAACACAGATCCAGATGATCGAGGCGTTGGGCTTTACACCGCCAGAGTTTGCGCACTTCTCGCTGCTCACCGGCCCGCAAGGCGAGGCGCTGTCCAAGCGTCTTGGCACGCTGGCCCTGAAGGATCTGCGCGAAAACGGCGTGGAGCCGGAGGCGCTGATCTCGCTCATGGCCCGTCTGGGGTCCTCGCAGCCGGTGGAGCTGCGGATGAGCATGGACGAGGTGGCCGAGGGCTGGGAGCTGTCGCAGTTCGGCTCCGCCCCGACCAAGTTCGACGCCGAGGATCTCTATCCGCTGACCGCCCGAAAGCTGCACGATCTGCCGTTCACGGAAGTGCAGGACGAGGTCGTGGCGCTGGGCGTTCCAGCGGACAAGGCAGAGCTGTTCTGGTCCGTAGTGCGCGACAACCTGACCACGCGCAAGGATATGGGCCCGTGGTGGGCGCTGTTCCGCGACGGCGCAGAGCCGATGGTGGCAGACGAAGACCGCGATTTCATCGCCGAAGCCATGCCGCTTCTTGGCGAGCCGCCCTATGATGCGACCACCTGGAAGACATTCACTGACGCGGCAAAGGAAAAAACCGGTCGCAAAGGCAAAGGCCTGTTCATGCCGCTGCGCAAGGCAATCACCGGCATGGAGCGTGGTCCGGACATGGCTGCTGTTATGCAGTTGCTGCAAAAGCGCCCCGGCTGAGGTGCTTTTGGCGTAGCTCGATCGAGTATTTGAAAAGCAAAGAAACGGGGGCGTTCCAAGGGAGCGCCCCTCGTCGTTTCAGGTGGTCAGGATGCGGCTGCGACGGTCGATCAGTCCTTGATCCACGATGGCACGCGCCTCTTGGTTCGGGGCGGTGGTGCGTGGATAGCGCGGGCGGTCACGGTCGTTGAGGATCGGAGCGCTCCATCCTTCGGTGGTGGCGAAGAAGTCCTTCGCCCCCTGCGGCCCGTGGATGTCCAGAAATCCTGCAATCACCGTATCGAGATAGCTGAGCAGCACCGGGTGATCTTCGTTTGACGGCAGGTGGGTTTCCGGCGGCACCGCGTAGAGCGCGATGATCTCGGCTGGGCTGTCATGGGTGATGGCTCCGCTTTGCTCGTGACGCTCGTAGCCACTTTCGCGCAGATCCAGCGCCGCCCAGGCGCGATCTTCCGCACCGCCCTTGCCGGTGCCAGGCACAGGGGCGATAGCGCCGTCGGTGTAGCTTGCCGGGTCCGCTATCGCGCTGAGAAAGCAAAGCTCCTGGTTGGGGACGGCGACCCAGGCGCGGCGCCAGCCGTGGGCACGTGCAGGGTAAAGCGGTGCGTGGTCGTGGGTGCCCGCGTTGACCAGCGACCCGTAGCCGAAGAAATACATATGCTGCATGGCGTTGTCGTAAAGCGCCCAATTGATGCATGTCAAACACATGGTTGCAAAAACCTGACACAAACCATGAGCCAGGATTTGCAGAGAGCTGTGTTATGCGAGTGACCAAGAGAACGAATATTGCCATGCGGGTGCTGATGTACTGTGCCGCCCACACAGACCGGCTTGTGACCAAGCACGAGATCGCCGGCGTGTGCAATGTGTCAGAGAACCATCTGGCGCAGGTTATCAACCAGTTGGCGCAACTTGGGTTTTTGCATACCCAAAGGGGGCGGAACGGCGGTTTGGAACTGGCCCGTCCGGCATCGGAAATCGTCATCGGAGAGGTCTTTCGCCATCTGGAACAGCCTGTGCCCCTCGCCGAGTGTTTTGCCGACGTGGACAACACCTGCCCGCTGACGGAGGCCTGTCGCCTGCGCGATTTGCTGACAAATGCGGCAAACTCTTTCTATGCAACGCTGGATCCGGTGACGCTGGACGCCTTGGTCTGTGACAACGGTGAACTTTTGCAGATCATCTCGCCGCAAGCCATTTGCAAGACGGCGACACCTTCGGAAGTCTCGGTTGACAGACAGGCGTCGCCCCCTCTTGCCAATGTGACGCTTCTGGACTAGCGTCCGGCCAAATCTCGATGGGAGAACTGTTCCGCCCGATTTGGCGGCACAGTGCCGAAGGCGCAACCGCCCCGGAAACGCTCAGGCCCACGGACCGTCGAGGGGTACAGACTCTGGAGAGTGGCGCACCAGCGCCCGCCGAAGGGATAACGATCTCAGGCAGGCCATAGGCCGACAGACAGAGGGGGCAGAATGGGCATCGCGGTGCCCGGACTGTCCGGGTGCATGGGTCCCGGCGAACGAACGGGGGCCTTATGGCGCAGGACGATACCAACACTGATTTGCAAGAGACCGTGCTGAACGGTCTGCACCGTGCGCTGGGCGCAAAGATGGTGCCCTTCGCGGGCTACGACATGCCCGTGCAATATGGCCTTGGCGTCATGAAAGAGCACCTGCACACGCGTGCGCACGCCGGTCTTTTCGACGTGTCGCATATGGGGCAGGTGGTGTTGCGCGGTGACGGTCTGGATGACGCGTTGGAGCATCTCGTTCCCGTTGACGTGGCCGGGCTGCCTGTTGATCGGCAACGCTACGGTTTCCTCATGAACGCCGAGGGCGGGATCGAGGATGACCTGATGATCGCCCGTCGCGCGGATCATCTTTTCATTGTGGTTAACGCGGCCTGCAAGTCAGCGGATATCGCTTTGCTGCGCGCTGCTTTGGAACCGAAGGACATCACGGTTGAGGTGCTTGACCGCGCTTTGATCGCCTTGCAGGGGCCGTCAGCCGAGGACGTGCTGGCGGAATTGGCCCCCGAAGTGCGGGCCATGCGTTTCATGGATGTGGCCACAGTGACACTGGATGGGGCAGAGGCGTGGGTTTCCCGCTCCGGCTACACCGGCGAGGACGGCTATGAAATCTCCGTGCCCAACGCGGCGGCGGAGGCCTTGGCCAAACGCCTTCTTTCCGATGATCGGGTCGAAGCCATCGGCCTTGGCGCGCGCGATTCGCTGCGCCTTGAGGCCGGTCTGTGCCTCTACGGGTCTGATATCGACAGCACCACCAGCCCGGTTGAGGCGGGTCTGACATGGGCCATGGGCAAGCGTCGGCGCGCCGAGGGCGGTTTCATCGGCGCGGATATTGTCCAGGCCCAACTGGCCGATGGCGTTGCCCGCAAACGTGTCGGACTGCGCCCCGAAGGGCGTGCGCCCATGCGTGCCGGCGTTTTGCTGTTTGACGCCGCCGAGGGAGGCGCGCAGGTTGGCGAAGTGACGTCTGGCGGGTTTGGCCCGACGGTCGGTGGCCCGGTGGCGATGGGCTATGTGGCGGTGGAAAGCGCGGCCACGGACACACGGCTATGGGGCGAAGTGCGCGGCAAGCGGATGGCGGTCGACGTCGTTTCGCTGCCCTTTGTTCCCAATGGATTCAAAAGGTAAGCCGACAGGAGACAGGCATGAAGTTTACCGAGGAACATGAGTGGTTGATGATAGACGGCGACCTCGTCGTTGTGGGCATCACGGCGCACGCAGCGGAACAGTTGGGCGACGTTGTGTTCGTCGAACTGCCGGATCCGGGCGGCGAGGTGTCCAAGGATGACGAGGTCGTGGTGATCGAGTCGGTCAAGGCGGCGTCAGATATCCTTGCGCCATTGGACGGCGAGATTGTGGAGGTCAACGAGGCCCTCGTCGCTGATCCGGGCAAAGTAAACGAAGACCCCGAAGGGGACGCCTGGTTCTTCAAGATGAAGATCGAGGACATGTCCGAGCTGGATGAGTTGATGGATGAAGCGGCGTACAAAAAGTTCATCTCCTGAACCTGTTGCCCTCGGCAAACCCGAGATGGCGCTGTGGCGTCGTCTCGGGGCGGAGCTGTCGGATGGCGTCTTTGACCGGTTCGACAGCTTCGAGGCCGCGCTCGGCGCCGCGCTGGATGCGTTTACCGCCGAGGAGCGTGCAGCCTTGCAAGGCATCATCTCAGGTCTGGCCGCTGACGGCGACGCGCGTGATGCCTGGGCGGCCTCCGGCGCTGAAATTGGGTTCGGCGGACCGCGCGACGCGCGCATGGCGCTGTTGATGCTGCTCGAAGCGGCGAAAGCAAAAGCCTGACACTGGCGCCCGCAATCGCGGGCGACCTATGGATAACATGACCAAGAAGACACCAGAGCCATTGGGCTGTTGGCGTCTCATGGAAGGACTGCGACGATGACTTACGAGCCGATCGACTATCTCCCCTATGATTTCGCCAACCGTCGACATATCGGCCCCTCGCCAGACGAAATGGCGCAGATGTTGGACGCGCTGGGCGTGGATGATCTGAACGCCCTCATCGCCCAGACCGTGCCGGAAGACATTCGCTGGGAGGGTAAGCTCGACTTCGGCAAGGCGCTGTCAGAGCGAGAGGTCATCCACCGCATGCATCAGGTGGCCCAGCAGAACGAGGTGCTCGTCTCGCTCATCGGCCAAGGCTACCACGGCACCGTCACACCCCCCGCGATCCAGCGAAACATCCTCGAAAATCCAGCGTGGTACACGGCCTACACCCCTTATCAGCCGGAGATATCGCAAGGTCGTCTCGAAGCACTCTTGAACTACCAGACCATGGTCTGCGACCTGACCGGCCTGCCTGTGGCCAATGCCTCCCTGCTGGATGAGGCCACTGCCTGCGCTGAGGCCATGACCATGGCGATGCGCGTGGCAAAATCCAAAGCCCGCGCCTTCTTCGTTGATGAGAACTGCCACCCTCAGAACATCGCCGTGATCAAAACCCGCGCCGAGCCTTTGGATATCGATGTCATTGTCGGTCCGGTGGACCAGCTCGACGCCAGCAAGGTGTTTGGCGCGATCTTCCAATATCCCGGCACCCACGGCCATGTGCGCGACTTCACGTCCGAGATGGAGGCGCTGCACGCGGCCAAGGCCATCGGCGTGGTCAGTGCCGATCCGATGGCGCTGTGCTTGCTGAAGGAACCGGGTGCCATGGGCGCGGATATCGCCGTTGGCTCCACCCAGCGGTTTGGTGTGCCAGTCGGCTACGGTGGCCCGCACGCCGCCTACATGTCCTGCCGCGACGAGATGAAGCGCGCCATGCCGGGCCGGATCGTCGGGATCTCGATCGACAGCCACGGAAACAAGGCCTACCGCCTCGCGCTGCAAACCCGTGAACAGCACATCCGCCGGGAAAAGGCGACCTCCAACGTCTGCACTGCGCAGGCGCTTCTGGCCGTCATGGCGGGGTTTTACGCGGTGTTCCACGGGCCAAAGGGCCTGCGCGCCATTGCGCAACGCATTCACCGCAAAGCCGCGCGGCTGGCCAAAGGGCTGGAGGCGGCGGGCTTCGCTGTCGAACCAAAGCAATTCTTCGACACGATCACCGTTGACGTGGGCTTGCTGCAACGTGGCGTCCTGCAGGCCGCCGTGCGCGAAGGGCTGAACCTGCGCAAAGTCGGCAATACCAAGGTCGGCATCACCGTAGATGAACGCACGCGGCCCCAGACCATCGAAGCCGTCTGGCGCGCCTTTGGCCTTGTCCGCGACGATGATCCACAAGAGTCCGAGTACCGTCTGCCGGAGGCTTTGATCCGCCAGTCCGACTACCTGCAACACGACGTGTTTCACATGAATCGGGCCGAGACCGAGATGATGCGCTACATGCGTCGGCTTGCCGACCGCGATCTGGCGCTGGACCGTGCGATGATCCCGCTGGGGTCCTGCACGATGAAGCTCAACGCCGCCGTGGAAATGATGCCGGTGTCATGGCGCGAATTTTCCATGATCCATCCCTACGCGCCAAAGAATCAGGCGAAGGGCTACGACGTGCTGATCCGTGACCTGTCGGAGAAGCTCTGCGCGATCACGGGCTATGATGCCATCTCCATGCAGCCGAACTCTGGCGCGCAGGGGGAATATGCCGGGCTCTTGACCATCCGCGACTGGCAGCGCGCGCGCGGCGAGGGGCAGCGCAACGTTTGTCTGATCCCGGTCAACGCCCACGGCACGAATCCGGCCTCCGCGCAGATGGTCGGGTGGAAAGTTGTCGCGGTGAAATGCGACGCCAACGGCTCCATCGACCTCGACGACTTCCGCACCAAGGCCGAGACATATAGCGATCAGCTTGCCGCCTGCATGATCACCTATCCTTCGACCCACGGCGTGTTCGAGGAGACCGTCAAACAGGTCTGTTCCATCACGCATGAGCACGGCGGGCAGGTCTACATCGACGGGGCGAACATGAACGCCATGGTGGGGCTGTCGCGCCCCGGTGACCTTGGCGGCGATGTGAGTCACCTCAACCTGCACAAGACATTCTGCATTCCGCACGGCGGCGGTGGGCCGGGCATGGGGCCGATCGGGGTCAAGGCGCATCTGACGGCACACCTGCCGGGCGATCCGCTGTCCGGCAATGGAGCAGTCAGCGCGGCGGCCTTTGGTTCGCCCTCGCTGCTGCCGATCTCCTGGGCCTACTGCCTGATGATGGGCGGCGAGGGGCTGACCCAGGCCACGCGCATCGCCATTCTGAACGCCAACTACATCGCCAAACGGTTGGAGGGCGCCTTTGACGTGCTGTACCGGGGTCGCACCGGCCTGGTGGCGCATGAGTGCATTCTGGATGTACGTGGGTTCGAGAAATCCGCAGGTGTCACGGTGGACGACATTGCCAAACGCTTGATGGACGCCGGTTTCCACGCGCCCACCATGAGCTTTCCCGTACCGGGCACTCTGATGGTTGAGCCGACGGAATCAGAAACCAAGGCCGAACTGGACCGTTTCTGCGACGCCATGCTCGCCATCCGGGCAGAGATCCGCGCCATCGAAAACGGAGATATGGACCGCGATCAGAACCCGTTGAAAATGGCACCCCACACGATGGAAGACCTCGTGCGCGACTGGGATCGCCCCTACACGCGCGAGCAGGGATGCTTCCCGCCGGGGGCCTTCCGTGTCGACAAGTATTGGCCGCCGGTGAATCGCGTGGACAACGTCTACGGCGACCGCAACCTGATCTGCACATGCCCGCCGATGGACGCAGACATGGATGAAGCAGCGGAATAAGTGCGTTAAACCGACCTCGCCGCCAGTGCGAGGTCGGCCCGATAACGCGCCTCTTCCTCGGCCCTCAGCCCCGCGTCGGGCAGGCGCAGAATGTAGCTGGGATGCACGGTAACCATGAACGGAATTCCATCCTGCGTCTGCTCAAACCGCCCGCGTCTTCTCAGCAAACCTTCTCGCGTGCCGGTGAGGCTTTCCAGCGCAGTGCCGCCCATCGCGACGATCAGTTTCGGCTGAACGCGCGCAACTTCTAGGTCGAGCCACCATTTGCAGTGCTGAATTTCATCGCGGTTCGGGTTCTGGTGCAGGCGACGTTTGCCGCGCGGCTTGAATTTGAAATGCTTCACAGCATTGGTGACATAGATCCCGTCACGATCAATTCCGACCTGTTCCAAGGCCGCATCAAACACCGCCCCGGCGGGGCCGGCAAAGGGACGCCCTGTCAGATCCTCTTGATCGCCCGGTTGCTCCCCCACGATCATCAGCGCGGCGTCCAACGGCCCCTCGCCTGGCACTGGCTGAGTCGCGTTTTCCCACAAAGGACAGCGCCGACAGCCCTGCAGCGCGATCAGGAACTGATCCTGGGTCTCCAGCTTGGCGGCTTGTTGGGAATGGAGCCGATCAAGAATCGGCGCGGCGCGGGCCGGGGCCAGTGTCGGCGCCTTTGCGGCCATCTCGGCCGCGCGGGCCTGAGCCGTTGCGATCATCTCGGGGATCAGATCGGCCTCAGGCAGATTTTTCCAGTACTTTTTTGGCATCTCTGCCTGCATTGCCTTCACCTTCACCCGCGCGGGATTGAAGATCGACCGGAAATAAGTACGCCAAAGCTCTTCGGTCGCATCTTCGGGCAAGGGCGGTTTCGTCACGCCGTCCGAAAATGTCACAGCCCCATCGTAATGCGCCGTCAGATGCGGGGTGAAAATCGTCCAGTCCATGTCGCCAAACCGCTTGGCAAAAAATGGCGCGCTCGGTTCCATGATGAAGTGCGACGGCTCAAACCAGGCGGCAAATGCACGACGGTTCGCGCCCGGCTGTGACACTTCCCGAAAGCGTACAAAGGCCGTCATCTTGTGTTTGTCCCGACTGACCTCTTTGGCCATTTTGTGCAGCCGGTCGATACGCGGATCGCCGCGGTCTGCCAGCAGGCCCTTGTCCCTTTGCAACGCATGAAGCACCGCGTAGAGACGCGCAAACCGTTCTGGATCACGGTTCCAAATGACAAGATTTGCGAGTGAAATGAATTGTTTGGACGCTGTGACCGCTTTGTCGCCTTTCGGCAGTGGTATTTTTGCGCCAAACAGATCCGCGCTGTCATCACCGAAGGACCACAGGATGTCCTCAGGCGGCGTTTCCGCCGACAACAACGTCCGCGCCGCATCCCGCCATGCGCCAAACGTCCCAACCTGCGGAAGCGAAACGCTGTGCATCAGAAGAGCGAAAGCTGTTCCGGGGGCGGCGCAAATCGCGCGCGTAAATCAACGGTGTCCGTCAAGGCACGCGGCGACCAATCGAGTGCATGAATGAAGGGTTTCGCATTTTTCAGGTTCGCGCCCATGCGCCGTAAATCGTCATACCGCAGAGTGCGATGCCGGCGGGTTGTCAGAATGCGGTTAACAGTTTTGGTGCCGAAACCCGGGACCCTCAGCAGCACTTCACGCACCGCGGTGTTGACGTTAACGGGGAAAATCGTCCGGTTTGCCAAGGCCCAGGCGAGCTTTGGGTCAATCTCCAGATCAAGGTTGCCATCGTTGCGATTGGCGGTGATCTCATCCACCTCGAATCCGTAAAACCGCATCAACCAATCCGCCTGATACAGCCGATGTTCGCGGATCAAGGGCGGCTTGACCAACGGCAGCACCTTGGACGCGTCCGGGATCGGCGAGAACGCAGAATAATACACGCGTTTCAGTTTGTAAGAGCTGTAAAGCCTTGTACTGCTTTGCAAAATAGTCGCGTCATTGGCGCCGTCCGCGCCAACGATCATTTGCGTCGACTGCCCTGCGGGCGCGAATTTCGGCGGCCGTTTTCCAGTGTGCGATTTATCCTTTTGCGCCTCTTTCAGCACGCGCACGTCGGCCATGGCTCGACGGATCTGATCGGGTGACTTCTCCGGTGCGTAATCTTTGACCGCGCGATCCGTGGGCAATTCGACGTTGATCGACAGCCGGTCAGCGTAAAGACCGGCCTCCTCGATCAGTTTCGGATCTGCATCCGGAATCGTTTTAAGATGAATGTAGCCGCGAAAATGATGTTCCTGCCGCAGCGATCGCGCAATGCGCACCATGTCGATCATCGTGTCGTCGGGCGACCGGATAATCCCGGAGGATAGAAACAGCCCTTCGATATAGTTGCGGCGGTAGAACTCCAAAGTGAGATGAACCACTTCCTCGGGCGAAAACCGCGCACGCTCCACATTGCTGCTGACACGATTGATGCAATAGGCGCAGTCGTAAATGCAGAAATTTGTCATCAGAATCTTGAGCAGCGAAATGCAGCGACCGTCCGGCGCATAGGCATGACAGATGCCCGCCCCGGTGACGCTTCCGAGGCCCTTGCCATCCCGCGAATCCCGCTTTTGCCCCCCGCTTGATGCGCAAGAGGCGTCATATTTGGCGGCGTCCGACAGAATCGCCAATTTGTGGTCCAACGATTTTGTGCTCATGTGTTCACTCTACGTTCACATCGATGTGCGAACAAGAGGGGAACAGTAACGGCTTTGTCAGGCGTTGACGGGCTTCGCCGGCGCGTCGAGCAAGAAGTCAAAGAGGTCGCGCAACCGCCCCCAAGTCGCCGCGTCGGAGGCGCACAACAAATAGCCTTCCTTTCCGACCAAATAGTCGGAGCCGTCAAGCATGGCCACATGACCGCCAGCTTGCTGGATTGCGATAGCGCCCGCCGGATGATCCCAAGCGGTCATCTTGGCGAATAGAACGAAATCCGCATTGCCGGAGGCGACCATTCGTGCCTCGTGGCAAGCGCACCGAAGGGAGGTGATGCGCGCAAATTTAGGGAACGTTGCGGCAAGCTGTGCTTGCTTGTCTTTCGGGACCAGCGCAACGGGCGCAAAGCCAACGAGGTCTTCGATTGGGCCGCCTTTGGTGGTTTCCAACGTGCGACGCAGATTGCGTGGCATGACCAACTCTGTCGGACCTCCGGCGGAGGCGGTGATGAAATCGTTAACCATCGGGTCATAGAGCAGACCGTAAACCGGTCGCCCGTACCGAAGGACGGACAGCATCACGCCAAACAGCGGCAAGCCCTTTGCATAATTCCAGGTGCCGTCGACCGGGTCGATGGTGAAACAGATCTCGGCTTCGGCAATTTTTTCGAGGATCTCCGGATTCAGTGACGCATGCTCTTCCCCAACGATCAGCGCGTGGGGAAACATGGTTTGCAACGCGCGGGCAATCATAGCCTCCGCGCCTTTGTCAGCCTCCGTGACAAGATCATGGATGCCGGTTTTCGTATCGATTTGATGCGACGACAATTTGCGAAACCTGGGCAAAATTTCCGTCTTGGCGGCGCGTCGAATGAGGTTCAGGATCTGTGCGCGCTGCGCCATCGTCAGGGGGGCCGTTACAGGCACGGGAAGAGAATCGGTCATTGGGTGCGCTCCGGCATTCTGCTGCGGTTGCATCATGAAGTGACAGCGCCATCGCCGGGGTTCAAGGGCGGGGACGGCTGAATGTTGGCAAATCGGAAGGCGCAGGGGCTTCACTCCGCCCTGCGCCTCTCGGGGCAAAAACGCCCTATTCACTGGCGCGCAGCACCTGCGCCGGACGCACGGCAAGCGGGCGCCATGCGAACATCAGGTTTGCGATCAATGTGGCGAGCACGCCGCCAGTGACGACGCCAATCGCATTTGGCCAGACTACGGAGAAAGTTGTGTCCATCACGAATGTCATGATCGCCCACCCGCCGAGGATGCCAGCCGCCAGGGCCACCAGTCCTGCGCTTGCGCCCAGCAAGGCAGAGCGTAGGGCGAAACTCTGCAATATCTTTGATCGGGACGCGCCCAGCGTTTTCAACACGGCTGATTCATATGTACGCGCGGTTTCTCCCGCCGCCGCCGCACCGATCAGCACGAGGAAACCTGTTACCAAGGTGGCAGCAGCCCCCCAACGGACCGCCGTGGCGATGCCGTCAACCAATTCGGACACGCGGTCGATCGCATCGCGCACCCGGATCGCGGTGATATTGGGGTAGGCGTCGGCGAGATCGCGCAAGATCTGAGCTTCGGCCTGAGGTTCTGCGTAAACGGTGGAAATGAAGGTATGCG
This sequence comes from Sagittula marina, assembly GCF_014196795.1. GTDB lineage: Bacteria > Pseudomonadota > Alphaproteobacteria > Rhodobacterales > Rhodobacteraceae > Sagittula > Sagittula marina. The sequence continues at coordinate 91,239 of NZ_JACIEJ010000012.1, read as the reverse complement.
GCGCAGCAGAGACCGCTGCCGGATTCAAGGTCATGACAAAACCAATCCCCGCGGTTGAAAAATCCACTTCGCGGAAGGACGTGATCGTCGCGGTGATGTCGCGACCGAGGATGTTGATCGTGATCGTATCACCCAGAGAGAGCCCGATTTCTTCTGCTTCCTCTGCTGCGAAACTGACCTGGGGTGGTCCGGTGTAGTCCTCGGGCCACCACTCTCCCGCGGTCACTGTGGTGCGGCTGTCAGGCTGGGCGGCGTAGGTGATGCCCCGATCCCCGCGCACAACCCAGTGACCGCCGGCGACCTCCTGGGCAGACTTGTCATTTATCCGCGTGACGATGCCGCGCATCATCGGGGCGCTGTCGACGCGGCTTACAGCGGGATCGTTTTCCACACGATCCCTGAACCCGTCGATCTGATCCTTTTGGATATCAACAAAGAAATAGGAGGGCGCACGTTCCGGCAACTCTCGCTGGATAGCTTGCCTGAAATTGCCATCAATTTGTCCGATTGCGGCAAGAACGGCCAGTCCAAGACCCAGTGAAAGAACCACGGCAGATGCGCTTTCCCGAGGTCCGCCGATGCTGGACACAGCCCACCGAAGTGCTGGGCGTCCGCGCGTGATGCGCGTGGCGCGCCGCGCGGCGCGTTGGATAAGCCACGCGGCACCGGCCAACAGGATCAGTGCGCCGAGTATGCCGCCAGCGGTTGCAAACGTCAGGCGCGCGTTGCCGGAAAACACCGCTGCCGTGCCCACCAATCCGATGACTAGAATAACCGTGGCAACGATGTATCGCGGTCCGGGCAGCACCTTCGCACCGGACAAAGCATCGCGGAACAATGTAGCGGCGCGAACCTCCTCTGCGCGGGCAAGTGGCCACAGGGTGAAGAGCAACGCCGTGAGGGTCCCGTAAAGCGCGGCCTCGATCAGGGGGGCCGGATAAAGGGTGAAAATTGTAGGGATTGGTAAGGCTGTGGCGATGATCGGGGACAGCAGCAACGGTATCCCCGCGCCGAGGATCAGACCCATCACAATGCCAAGCACGGACAGAACGCCGATCTGTAGAAAATACGTCAAGAAAATCGTTTGCCGTGTGGCCCCAAGCGTCCGTAGAGTCGCGATGACGGATGTCTTGTTCGCGAGGTACGCCCTCACCGCGGCTGACACGCCGATGCCGCCGACGGCCAAGCCGGACAGCCCGACCAGCACAAGGAAACTGCCCAGGCGGTCCACGAAACGCGCAATTCCAGGCGCACCGCGGCGAGAATCGCGCCACCGCAAACCGCTCGACTGGTATTTGGCCTCTGCGTCTTGGCGTGCCAGATCAAGATCCGTGCCCTCGGGCAACAGCAAACGGTATTCCGTTTCGAACAGTGAACCGGGTGCCAGCAAGCCTGAGCCGTCCAAATCGTCGGTCCGTACAAGCGTCCTTGGCCCCAACCCGAACCCGTCGCCCGCGTCATCCGGCTCCGTCACGAGAATAGCGCGTAGTGTGAAATCCGCCTCGCCAAGGCGAAATGTGTCGCCCGGCGACAGCGCAAGCCGATCCGCGAGAACCGGGGCCATCACGGCGCCGCGTTCTGCCAACGCTTCATCCAACGATATGGCCGGGTCCAGCGCAACCGAGCCAAGCAAAGGATAGGCCGCGTCGACAGACTTTACTTGTGTCAGGCCTCGCTCGGTTTCGCCATTCCGCGTGACCGTCGCCATTGATCTGAAATCAGTAATTTCGGACATCTTGGTCGAAATATCGTCGAGGTAGGCGCGCTCTTCGTCATTGGCGAAACGATAGGTGAATTCAGCTTGTGCATCGCCGCCCAGCAGGACTGCGCCCTGGTCCTGAAGGCCGGCTTGAATGGCCGACCGGACGGATCCGACACCGGCGATGGCCGCGACCCCAAGGGCCAGGCAGGCAAGGAAAATGCGAAAGCCGGACAGGCCGCCGCGCAGTTCCCGGCGGGCGAAACGGGCGGACGTCTTGAAACTCATTCGGCAGCCTGTGTCGCGGTGGCCTCAGCGTCAATCAAGCCATCTCGCAACGGAATGGTCCGGTCGCAAAGTGTGGCCAGCTCAGGCGCGTGGGTCACGAGCACGAGGGTCGCCCCGTGTTCGCGCGACAGGTCGAACAGGAGATCGGTGATGGCCTGACCATTGGCCCCATCGAGGTTGCCCGTCGGTTCATCCGCGAGCAGAATGCGCGGCTGCGGCGCCAAGGCCCGCGCAAGCGCCACGCGTTGTTGTTCCCCGCCGGATAGCTGCGCCGGATAGTGATCGCCGCGATGGCCCAGGCCAACCTTGTCCAGCATGGCTTGCGCGCGACCAAACGCATCGGCCTTGCCCGCCAGTTCCAACGGCGTGGCAACATTCTCCAGCGCGGTCATCGTGGGAATAAGATGAAAGCGTTGGAAGACCACGCCCATGTTGTCGCGCCGAAACCTGGCCAACGCATCTTCGTCCATGTCCGTCAGATCTTGGCCAAGCGCCAAGACCGCGCCTGAGGTCGCACGCTCCAACCCGCCCATGATCATCAGCAGCGACGACTTGCCAGAACCGGAGGGGCCAATCAGGCCAAGCGTCTCTCCGGCAGCAACATCCAGCGATATGCCGTGAAGGATTTTCACCATCCCGGCATTGCCCCTGAGGCTCAGAGTGACATCTTGGAGAGAGAGAACAGGTTCGGTCATGAAAGGCTCCGCGATGTGGTCAGTATTCAGATATGGTGTTTTTCGCGGATGCAGCAAGGCAGCACTGGTCGGCTTGGTAACGATTGGGTTGACAACACCGGCGATGACACGTGCCGATACGGTGCATTTGTTGGCGTTGGGCGACAGTCTGACGCAAGGCTATGGCTTGCTTGAAGACGAAGGTTTCGTGCCGCAGCTGCGGGAATGGCTGACGGAGCGCGGCCATGATGTCAGGATCGTGAACGGTGGCGTGTCCGGAGACACGACTGCTGGCGGCTTGTCACGGGTGGAATGGTCGCTGACGCCGGAAATAGAGGGTATGATTGTCACGCTTGGCGGCAACGACTTGTTGCGTGGCATTGATCCATCGGTCTCTCGCGCCAACATTGAAGGCATTCTACAAGTGGCCGAGGCGCAGGATGTTGACGTCCTTTTGATAGGCATGACCGCGCCGGGAAACTATGGCGCTGATTACAAGGCTGATTTTGAACGGATTTACCCGGAACTCGCCGAGGGCTATGGCACACTCTACCTTGATAATTTTTTCACAGGTGTCTTGCAGGATGGGGAGATGCCAGCAGACGTCGGCAACGTTATGCAAAGCGACGGCATCCATCCGAACGCCCTAGGCGTAAAGCAAGTTATCGAGGCCGTCGGACCAAAGGTCGAAGATTTGATTGCGCGGATTGAAGGGTGATTCAGACCGCCGCGTTCTCTCGACCCGGCATTTGCGGTGGCAAAGTCCAGCTGTACAGCAGAAAAGCAAAGCCCAGAACGACTGACAGGCTGAGGTAAAGGCCGAATGCGGCCATTGGCGGAACGCTGGCCACGGCCCAAGCGGCAACCCCAACGAGGGTACCCAGAATACTGCTGAACAAGAATGCAATTATAGCCATGACAAAACCTCTTACCCGATCATACGCGCCAAATCGTTAACGCGAGATGAACTTATCAGGGCCTTTGCTGGGCGATTTTGCGTCTCTAAGGGCGCGCAGCGCAAAACCGGGCGCACGTATTGCCATCTGCCGCATGATCGCGCCGTATTCTGTTTCTCCCGCCAGCAGCCTCAAGTATTCCGACTTCAGGGTTTTGGAGCGCCGAAAGCTTTGGATAAAAGTCGGACGCAGGGCTTCGCGGAACATGATCTGACGCAGGACGCGCGCCTGTTTCAGGCTGGAGTGGATAGGCTTCAGGGACCGTTTGTATCGCTTCAATGCTGATTGCGGTGCTTGATTGGCCAAGGCCTGCGCGACCGCGATGCCAGCCAGTTCTCCGCTGCGCATGGCGTGGGCAATGCCCTCTCCCGTAATCGGGTCCACCAGACCCGCGGCATCTCCGGCCAACAGAACACAGCCCTTTCCCGGCGTCGCGCGAAAGCCGCCGAACGGCAAGAATTGCCCCTTCACCTTCAGCGGTTCAGTCACGCCAAGCTGCTCAAGATACGCGGCCATTTTAGCCTTCATATCAGCGTTGCGGTGCATCACGCCGCCAACACCAATCGTGGTGCTGCCGGTTTTCGGGAACTGCCAACCATAGCCCCATTCAGCTGCACCAAAGTCAATGCGCAGCGGCACATCCGTTGCGGGCCCGGGACGCTCGACTTCCAAAGCAAAGCCAATTTGCTTCCGATCGAATGCTTCCCCAAACAGTAACTTGGCTGTCGGACTGTTCACCCCATCCGCTGCGATAATGACAGGCGCCACCAGTCGAATGTTCGGTAAATCCACGGCAGTGGCATCCAGATCGAGCGTGCCAGATTGCCCGGTGAAGTCTTCGGCGCCCGCCTCGACGGCAAGCCGCACCAAATAGGCGTCGAGATCATGCCGCATACACAGGTGGATCGGCGGTGCATCTTCTCCGGCCTCAAGATTCTGACCGAAGGCGTAAAACTCGAAAGACTTCCGTTTCTCCAACGGAATTTCCGGCATGGTTTTGCCGAAAATCCGAGCGTAATGGCCGATCGCACGTCCGGTCAGGCCACCACCGCATAACTTGTCCCGAGGAAAGTCATGCTTGTCGATCAGAGCGGTCCGCAGACCATTCCTCAAGGCAGTACACGCAGCCGAGGTGCCCGCGGGACCCGCTCCGATCACAATTAGATCGAAGGATCGCGTCGGCCGTCCTGTCACAGAACCGTAACTTTGGTTCCTACGGGCACCCGCGGATACAGGTCTTGGACATGCTCATTGATCATCCGAACGCACCCGTTGGATACAGAGCGCCCGATAGACCGGGGCGACGTTGTACCGTGGATTGCGTTGTAGGTGTATCGACCGTCGCGATAGAGATACAGGGCGCGTGCACCAAGCGGGTTACCCGGACCACCCGGCTGGACATAGTCGTTGTCGATAAACTTGCTGTAGGACTGCGGATCGCGTTCGATCATCGCGTTGGTCGGACGCCACGTCGGCCACTCTTTTTTGCCACCGACGTAAAATTCACCGGATATCGCTTGACCTGCCTTGCCGAAACCAACCCCGTAACGCATCGCTGAGCCAGGCTGGTCAATGTAATACAGGAAGTGCGCGCGCGGCAGAATCAGGATTTGGCCCGTCGCCGCGTCCGGCTTCATCCCCACGCGCTGGGGTTTGAACATGGGATCGACCTCAAAGGCGAGGGCGGGGGTAGCAAGCGTCGCTGCTGCTGCGGCGACAAATGTACGACGGCTGATCATGGCGACACTCATCTATTGGTTTATCTTAGACATGTGGCCTCTGGCCGGTCGAAAAGCAATCCCGGCTTCCCGGTGAGAGGGGTCACAAGGGCGTGGGGGGTGTGTTGTGTGTGGCGTATAGGCAACACCCATTATCACTCTTTGGGGACGTTCGCGTTGCGGCCAGCAAGGATCACGCTGATCAAATAGGCTTTTTGCGGGTCCATCCCGGCCATGATTGCCGCAGCCGAATTGGGCCGCATGCGGGATAGAAAACCGGCTGCAAATTGCGGATCCATCTCCTGGAAGAGTGCCGCAGCCTGCTTGGGCTTCATATTGGCGTAAACGTCCGTCAACTGCGTCAAGTCATCTTCTGCCGCCGTCCGAGCCAAGGCCAGCGTATCGCGCAATCGTTTCTCTGCGTCCTCAAGAGCCTGCATTTTGCGCTCAATTTCTTGTTCCGCGACCGAAAGTGCCTGCATTCGCACATTCATGTCTTCTTCGCGCTTTGAGACACGCGCCTCCCGCGCCTTCAAGGCGGCGATCAGGGGAACGATCTCGGCGTCGGACACACTCGAAGCGGCGCTGCCCTGAGCTGCGTGCTGCTCTTCGCGGACCTCGGGCGCGTGGCTTTCCGCGTCCGCATCCGCTTTCGCCATGGCCTCGCCAGCGCCAACACCAACGCGCACCAAGGCCGACGCCAGAAGCAGAGCGCCGATCGCGGCCAGGGTGCCTTTCGGCTTTTTACGAGACTTGCGGACGGATTTCGCTTTGGGCGCCTGAACATCAGCCTGCTTTTTAAACAGTTTCATAAGTCGACCTCAGTTTCGAGAATGGCGGACAAAGACCGGTTCCGACGCTTCCGGGGCCGGTTGTGGCTTTTGAGGCAGGTCGTGCATTGACGCGACAAGTAACTCCAATCTTCGCGCGACATCTTCCGCCCGGTCTGTCAGCTCTTGCAGGGACTTTGACGAATCGCCGGCACTGTCCTGAGCCGCCGTCAGCGTGCGCGTCAAATCGTCGACCTGGGCGGACAGAACAGCCACGGCACCGCCGACGCCGTTCTCCAGATCGGTAAACTTGCTTAACCTGCGGGCCAGGATGAAGCAGTAAAACCCCGCCCCGAGCGCACCGGCCACCAACAGAATATCTGCAATCATTTCCATAGGATTCTTCCTCAATTCAGAACGAATTCGAGGACCAGGAGGTCGCGGACCCGGTCCTCCCCGGCGACAAGGCGCACACGTCGCAGCATTTGTCCGCGCAGCTTCACCAGCGCGCCCGGCGCTTCGAGATCGCGCGGTTCAAGCGCGCGAAGATAACTGTTCAGTACGTCTTGGACGCGCGGCAGGATTCCCTCGACCTCGGCGGCGTAGTTTTGCGGTACCTCCAGGCTGGCGCGAAATCGCAGATGCGCTGCCCGTGTCCCGGGGCCAAGCGACACAACCACCTGCGGCACCTCGATAAACGACACTGCAGGCAAGGCAGGTGTATCGACCTGCTCTTCCGACTCGGCGCCGCTGTCACTCCCGGCGCTGTCCTCCGCAGTATGATCACCGTCACCCCCCAGCATTCCTGACTGCACGGCAAAAAAACCGCCACCGCCACCCGCGAGGGCCAGAACAATGCCGATGATAAGCGGCAACTTTGAAGGCTTCTTTTCTTCGACGTTTTCGTCGTCGACCGTCGCATCCGACATGCAGAACCTCTTTTCCGATCTGCAGCCGTTTTAAAGGAAAGGGGCTAACTGATTGTTAAGTCGAATGCGCCAAAACTCTGAACAACCGAACAGAAGGTTTGGACGGAGGTTGGATTGAGCCAGATCATGAACAGTTGGGCGGCCCTTGGTGGACGTCAGAGAATGGTGGTTTTGGGTGCAACCCTGGCCATGGTGTTGGCAGTCTGGGGATTGGCGAGAATCGCTTCCGCCCCGAATTATTCGCTCCTGTACGCCGGGCTCGAAAACGGAGCCGCCGGGGATGTTGTTACAGCGCTCGAACAGCGCAACGTACCGTTTGAGGTGCGCGGCGGGGCAATCTTTGTTCCCGAATCGCAGCGTGATGAGCTGCGGCTCACCTTGGCGAGCGAGGGGCTGCCGGCCAACAGCGGGCAAGGCTATGAGTTGCTTGATGGACTGTCGGGCTTTGGCACCACCAGCCAGATGTTCGATGCGGCGTACTGGCGCGCGAAAGAGGGGGAATTGGCGCGAACAATCGTCGCGAATGCCCAAATCGCCAGTGCGCGTGTGCACATCGCCAACAGCTCTGCGAACCCGTTTCAGCGCAATGTGACTCCAACGGCGTCAATCTCGGTCACCACGACAGGAGGGTCGCTATCGGCGACCCAAGCGCGAGCGCTCAAGTACCTCGTGGCCTCTGCCGTCCCCGGCCTAGAACCCGAAAGCGTCGCGGTGATCGACGGTAAAGGTGGCCTGATCGGTGCCGAGGATGACAACACTGGCGGGCCCAGCGCGGATGACAAGGCCGCTTTGCTGCGCGATCGTGTGCAACGCCTGATGGAGGCGCGCGTCGGCCAGGGCAACGCCGTGGTCGAGGTCAGTGTCGACACCGTCACTGAAAGCGAGATGATCCGCCAGCGCAGCTTTGACCCGGAAGGGCGCGTGGTCATTTCCACAGATACGGAGGAAAGCACCGATACCTCGCAGAATCAGGACGGCGGCGACGTGACGGTGGCCTCCAATCTGCCAGACGGGAACGCTGGTGGCGGAGAGACTTCCTCGTCCCAGAGCGCCGAAACGCGTGAACGGATTAACTACGAAGTATCAGAAACCACGCGCGAAATCACGAAGGTGCCGGGCGCGATCAAACGTCTGACAGTGGCTGTCTTGGTGAACGGCACCTACACAGACGACGGGAATGGTGGGCAGACCTTTGTTCCCTTGCCGGATGGCGAACTCGAAGCGTTGCGTGACCTGGTGTCCTCCGCCGTAGGATACGATCAGGAGCGCGGGGATGAAATCACACTTCGCTCGCTGCCCTTCGAGCGTCCGGAAGGTCTTGGGACCGGCCCAATCGAACCCGGTCTCTTCACAGGTGTGATCGACACGATGCGCCTGATTCAGATAGCTGTGCTCGCCGTCGTTGCCCTCATCCTCGGGTTGTTCGTGGTGCGTCCCGTTCTCGCCAGTGCTGATGCAGCCGGGGCCGCGGGAGCTTTGCCCCCACCCGATGGCGCCTATGATGCCGGACCAGCACTGGATGGCGAGATCGAGCCGATGGGTGGCTTTGGCGATCTGCCGATGATGGGCGATGGACCAGATTTCAGCGGCATGGGCATGGGCGATTTTGATGGGTCATCCTCTGATGACGATCCTGTCGATCGCCTGCGCAACCTCATCGAGGAACGCAAGACGGAGACCGTGGAAATCCTGCGCAGTTGGCTGGAAGAGGACAAGGAGAAAACAAGTTGAGCGCGCTAGAGGACCTATTGGAAGACTTCGGAACCGGCAGCTCTGTGACCTTGCCTTCCCTCAACCAGCCCGAAGCATCGATCAGCGAATCCGAACTGGAGGGGCAGAAGCTCGAAGCCTTCGAAAAAGGCTATCGCGCAGGATGGGATGACGCGGTGAAGGCGCATTCCGATGATCGCACGCACATCACCAGCGCGTTGGGTCAGCATCTGCAGGATCTGTCTTTCACTTATCAGGAGGCCTATAGCCAGATGATGAATGCGGTCAGCCCTTTGCTGACGGAGATGGTCGGCGCGCTGTTGCCCGAAATGGCCCGAGCCACCCTGGGCCATCACATCGCCGAGCAACTCGAAAAACTCAGTAACGAAATCGGGGGCGCGAGCGTGGAGATCGCGGTCGCCCCGGGTAAGCTCGAGGCCGTCGGGTCCGTGCTTGACGCCGATTTCGGCTTTCCGATCCAGCTGGTTGAGGACGATACCCTCTCCGAAGAACAGGCCGACATCCGTTTCTCCCAACAAGAACGCCAGATTGATCTTGGCGACCTTATCGCGTCCGTAAGTGAGGCCGTGCAGGGATTTGCCTACGAAAACCAAAGGAAAACGAACCATGGATAATGCGCAGGCCGGACAGGCGCAGGGCAGCACGCCTTTTACCTCCGTTCCGATCGAGATCACCGTATCCGTCGGCAAGGCACGCCCTCTTGTGCGCGAGCTTTTACAGCTCAACGAAGGGTCTGTTCTCACCCTCGATAAGCAGCTGGACGACCCGGTGGAACTTTATGTCGGGGAAAAGCTCATTGGAATCGGCGTTTTGGAGGTGGTGGAGGGAGACGGCCACGGCCAATTGGCCGTACGTCTGACCGAAGTGGTCGACTTGCAAAGCCCGGCCTGACGCCATGCGATTGGGGGTCATTTTGGCGCTGTCCTTCGGGGCGGTTCTCCTCGCGCAGCCTGCGCTCGCGCAATCCGTTTCCATAGACGTGGGGGAGGGTGGATCAATCACCGCCACGTCGGTCCAGTTGATCGCGCTGATTACCTTGCTGAGCCTCGCGCCCGGCATCGGGATCATGATCACCTGCTTTCCGTTTATGGTCACGGTTCTGGCGATCTTGCGGCAGGCCGTGGGGCTGCAACAGTCACCCCCCAACATGTTGATCGTCAGCCTCGCATTGTTCCTGACCTATTTCGTGATGGAGCCTGTGTTTACAGAGGCTTACCAAGCAGGGGTTCAACCCCTGATCGAAGAGCAGATTGAAATTGAAGAGGCTGCCGTTCGGGCCATCGCGCCGTTCCGCGAGTTTATGGCCGGGCGCACGGACGCCGATACCTATCAAGCCATGGCCGACCTTCGCCCTGACGCGGCGATGACGACCCTGGAACCTGCATCGCCGCTGTCCGTTCTGGTGCCCAGCTTCATGCTGTCAGAGGTCGCGCGCGCCTTTCAGGTGGGCTTCCTGATCTTCCTGCCATTTCTGATCATCGACCTTGTTGTGGCGGCTGTGTTGATGTCCATGGGCATGATGATGGTGCCACCGGCCATTGTGTCTTTGCCTTTCAAACTGGCCTTCTTCGTGGTGGCCGACGGATGGAGCCTGCTGGCCGGCAGTCTCGTCAGAGGGTACTTCTAGCACACAAAGCGGCGTTTTCGGACTGGTGTGCAGGGTTTGCCCCTCATATGGTTTCACCATGAATCCGTCCCCTTTTGACAGTGGCTACTCGTGGTGGCGGCTCGCCCTGACCTTGGCGATTGCCGTGATGGGCAACGCGGGCATGTGGGCTATCGTTGTGATCCTGCCTGATGTGGCCAACGAATTTGATGCGGGCCGTGCCGGTGCGGCAATGCCCTACACCATCACCATGGTCGGCTTTGCGCTGGGCAATCTGTTCATCGGTCGCGCCGTGGACCGCTACGGCGTGAAGAGGGCGCTGACCGGGGCGGGCGTGCTGATCGCGCTGGCTTACATGCTGGCCTCCCTCGCGCCCTCGATCCTCATTCTGAGCGTGGTTCAATTCTTCATTGGCTTCGGCACGGCAGCTGCCTTTGGTCCGTTGATTGCCGATGTGTCGCTGTGGTTCCAACGCTGGCGCGGGCTGGCTGTGGCGGTCACGGCCTCGGGCAACTATCTGGCCGGGGCGATCTGGCCGTTGGTCCTTGCCGGCCTCTCGGGCGACGCAGGCTGGCGGTGGAGCTACATGGCGCTTGCTGTTCTCACGATCACGATCTTTATCCCTCTGGTATTGCTGCTGGGCCGCACCGTACCGGAGGACGCGCTCAGCCAAGCCGAGGCTCAGGCGCGGGAGAAGGCAAGAGCCACGGGTTTCTCCTCCCGCCAACTGGTCTGGCTCTTGGGGGCGGCGGGCATCGGGTGTTGTGTGGCCATGTCCATGCCGCAGGTGCACATCGTCGCGCTGTGCGTTGACTACGGCTTCGGCGCGATGGCGGGGGCGCAGATGTTGTCAGTGATGCTGATGGGCGGCGTTGTCTCACGCATCGGCTTTGGCCTGTTGTCTGATCGGCTGGGCGGGGTGCGGACCCTGCTCATCGGATCGGTGCTGCAAGCGCTTGCGCTGTTCCTTTACCTGCCGGCGGGCGGTTTGGTCAGCTTGTACGTCGTCAGTCTTATCTTCGGTCTCAGCCAAGGAGGCATCGTCCCGGCCTACGCGGTGATCGTCCGGGAATATCTGCCTGCGCGCGAAGCGGGCGAGCGGGTGGGCTTCGTTATCATGCTCACGATCATCGGCATGGCGCTGGGCGGTTGGCTGTCCGGGGTGATCTACGATCTGACCGGCAGTTACGAATGGGCCTTCATCAACGGCATCGGCTGGAACGCCATGAACATCGCGGTGATGGTGTTGATCCTGACGCGCGGCAGACGGGCGAACGCGGCCCTGGCCTAGCGTTCGAGGGGGTGATCATCCTCGTCGGCGTGCAGGTGCCGCTCGCCACGGGCATGGGCCAGGGCGATCTGCTTTTGCCGCTCGCGGAAGCGCGCCTTGTCCTCATCAGAGGTTTCTTCGACGCAAAGGTGACAGCTGACGCCATGTTCGTATTCCGGGCGCGCGCGATCCTCGGGCAGAATGGGTCGACGGCAAGCGTGGCACATCACGTGGGGCCCCTCGGTCAGCCCGTGATCAACCGACACACGACCATCAAACACAAAGCAGGATCCATTCCATGTGCTGTCCTCTTGCGGGACCTCTTCGAGATATTTCAGGATGCCGCCTTTGAGGTGGAAGACCTCTTCGACCCCCTGTCCAATCAGGTAGTTGGTGGATTTCTCACAGCGGATGCCACCGGTGCAGAACATGGCGATGCGCTTGTTGTGAAAGCGGTCCTTGTTCTTTTCCCACCAAGCCGGGAATTCGCGAAAGCTGGTCGTCTCGGGGTCGACCGCGCCTTCGAAGGTGCCGATGGCGATCTCGTAGTCATTGCGCGTGTCGATGACCGCCACGTCCGGAGACCGGATGAGGTCGTTCCAATCCGAAGGGTCGACGTAATGACCGACGCGGGCCTTGGGGTCCACGTCAGGCTGGCCCATGGTGACGATCTCTTTCTTCAGCCGCACCTTCATGCGGGCGAAGGGGCGCACCTCGGCGGTGGAGAGCTTCCATTCCAGATCGGCACAGCCGGGCAGGCCGCGCAGATGGGCCAGCACCGCGTCTATGCCGTCGCGCGGGCCAGCGATGGTGCCGTTGATCCCCTCGGCGGCCAGCAGCAGCGAGCCGGTCACATGGGCCTCGCGGCAGAGCGCCAGCAGCGGGTCACGCAGAGCGGTGTGATCGGGAAAGCGGGTGAAGTGGTAGAGGGCGCAAACAGTGTACATGAGCGTGCGGTACTCCCAGAATTGTCAGCTGACAATCGGCTATTCTGCCGCAATGGCAAGGCCATGGACCACGGCGGTAAAGACCTCGGTGTCGACGGGTTGGGCATCGGGCAGGGCGGTGGCCATGGCGCTGCGCACGGCCCCCAGCAGGGAGGAGCCGCCGACAAAGACGACGCTGTCCACGGTGGCGGGGGCAACGTCTGCCTCGCGCAGCGTCTCCATCGCTTGAGCGGCGATCTGGTTGGCGAAGTCGGTGAGCGTTGCGTTCATCGCCTGTTGAGACAGATCGAGTCCAAGCCCTTTTTCGATTTCACGCAGATCGATTCGCCCCATGTCCGCGCTGTTGGCCGCGATCTTCCCGGCCTCGACCGCGTAGGCAATGTCGTGGCCAAGATGGCTTTCGAGCACGTCGGACAGCCGTTCAAATGGTTCGGGGTCGGGGGCGAGGCGAATCCAGCGGCCCACTTCGCGCAACTGGGCAGCATCGTAGACAAACGGGATCTTTTCCCAGCTTGCCAGATCGTGAAACAGGGCCTTGGGCGCGGCGTGGGTGCTGCTGCCCATTTCTGCGCCGATCTCGGCACCGTAACCGAACAGCGGCATGGCGAAATCGAGGCTCAGGGCCTTGTCGAAGTCGGTCCCGCCCAGCCGCAGGCCGGTGGAATGGATCACCTGCGTGTCTGACCCGGCGCGGTCGCACAGCGTAAAGTCGGAGGTGCCGCCGCCGATGTCGACGATCAGCGACCGCCCCTGCACGCCAGAGGCCAGCGCGGCGGCCTCCGGTTCGGGGAGGAAGTCGACATGCTTGAACCCGGCGAGGTGGTAGGCCTCTGTCAGGTCGGCCAGCGCCTGCGCGTCACGCTCGTCAGAGGCGGAGTGAAATCGCACCGGACGCCCCGACAGCGCGGTGTCGAAAGTCATGTGCGTGTGCGTCTCGGCGCGTTCGCGGATCTCTGACAGGAAGCGGGCGATGACCTCGATCAGGGTGATGCGCTCGTTCAGGATGCGGCGCGGTTCGCGGGCCAGCGGCGTGCCGAGAATGGATTTCAGCGCGCGCATGAAACGTCCCTCCGCCCCGTCGCGCATGGCGCGGGCGGCGGCGGAGCCATAGACATATTTCTTGTCGGCAAAGTCGATGAAGACGGCGGTGGGCAAGGTCTGTTCGCCGGGTTCCAGCGGGATCACGTAGGGCTGGTTGCCCGCCATCACGCCAGCGGCGGTGTTCGAGGTGCCGAAATCCAATCCGAGCCGAGCCATGGGAATCCCTTTCGTTCGAAGCGGGCGGAATAGCCAGAAGTTGCGGCTATGGCAATCCATCTGTGGCCATCCTAGGGTTGCCCAAACGATAGGGAGACCGCCATGCACGCGCTGATCGTGATCGACGTTCAAAACGATTTCTGCCCCGGGGGCGCGCTTGCCGTGCCGGGCGGGGATGAGATCGTGCAGGATATTAATGCACTGATGTCAGAGTTCGATGCGGTGGTGCTGACGCAGGACTGGCATCCGGCGGGGCATTCGTCCTTTGCCTCCACCCACGACGGCCGCGCGCCGATGGAGATGATCGAGATGCCCTACGGACCGCAGGTGCTGTGGCCCGACCATTGTATACAGGCCTCTCCGGGCGCGCAGTTCCATATGGCGCTGGAAGCGGACCGCGCTGACCTGATCCTGCGAAAGGGGTTCCGCACGGAGATCGACAGCTACAGCGCGTTCTTCGAGAACGACCATCGCACGCCAACCGGGCTGGAGGGTTATCTGCGCACGCGGGGGATCGACCGGCTGACCATGGTGGGGCTGGCGTTGGATTTTTGCGTGAACTTTTCCGCCGTGGATGCGGCAAAGCTGGGATTTGGGGTGGAGGTGCGGGAACATCTATGCCGTGCCATTGATTTTGACGGCTCCCTTCAGGCGGCAAAGACGGGGATGCAGCAGGCGGGCGTGGCGCTGGTTTAGCCACTAGAGTTTGAAATGAAGACGAAAAGTAACCGGATTTGTAGTCTTCCCTGACTATTGGGTTTTGTACATTCTGTTGACCTAGCATCTATTTCAGACGGAAGCCCCGCCTCATGTCGCAACCCGATGCGGTCCAAGCGACCGCAGATGCCAAATTCGAATCCCGCTACGGTCAGGCTGCCTTGCTTGACCGGTATGCGCGCGCGCGCATCCGGGATTTTCTGGTTCGGCAGGTGGCGACGCTCATCGGGACTGTGGTGGTCTGGTATGTGGTCAATCCTGCGGCCGCGATGGTCTGTCTCTTCCTCGCCCTGGCGGGGGAGGGGATCGACCTGCTCAGCTTGCAGTATGCGCGCAAGCGATTGCGACTGGGAGCGTCGTTGACACCCTTGTTGAGGATCACGGCCTTCACCGCCGGGGTGCAGTCGCTGACCATTGCCGTGTGTGTCTTGCTGCTTCTGGCCTTTGCGACGACGGGTGAGGCATCTTTGATCGCGCTGTGCTTTCTCATGGCGGGGGCTGTGAATGCCGGGTTTGTCATGACGCATCATCGGCTGGCGTCGTGTGTCAAGCTGGGCGTGCTGTCGTCCTGCGTGCCAATCTATCTGGTGGCGGATGTGGTGACAGCGGGCGGTTTCGGGATTCCACAACTGATCCATCTGCTTCAGGTGGCGATGTTGAGCTATTTCACCTTCTCCTTTGTTGCATTTGCAGTGCGCAGTTGGAAGCGGCGGCTGGCCAATGAGCGCGACCTGATGCAGAGCGCGGCACGACAAGAGCTGACCAACCGCGAGTTGCTGGCGGCGAAGAAAGAGGCAGAGCAGGCGGCACAGGCCAAATCCGCCTTCCTCGCGACCATGAGCCACGAGATCCGCACACCGTTGAATGCCGTGATCGGCATGAGCGATCTGCTGGCCCAGGCCGAGCTCGGCCACGAGGGGCGCGGCTATGTTGATACGATCCGCACGGCGTCGACATCGTTGTTGGGGATCATAAACGACGTGTTGGATTTCTCGCGGCTGGATGCGGGCCAGATGGCGTTCGAGTCGCTGCCCTTTGCGCCGTCCGAATCTATCAGCGCGGCGGCACGGCTATTGATGCCTTTGGCGCAGGCCAAAGGACTGACAGTCGTGATCGCGGACGACGGTTCGCTGCCGGCGCGGGCCAGTGCGGATGAAGGAAGGCTGCGGCAAATCCTGCTGAACCTGATGGGAAATGCAATCAAATTTACCGAACAGGGCGAGGTCAAGGTGATCTCTCGGGCGGAGCAGACACCGGACGGTTGGCGCATGGTGATCCGTGTGATGGACACCGGAGTCGGCGTGCGGCCTGATCGGAGCGATGCCATTTTCGAGGTGTTTCAACAGGCGGATGCGGCCACCACGCGACGGTTTGGCGGGACGGGCCTGGGTTTGCCGATCAGCCGGGCGTTGGCGCGACGCATGGATGGCGACATCCAGCTGTTGCCGCCGGATCCGGACCGTCCCGGCGCGACCTTCGAGCTGACCGTCGCGCTGAAGCGTGCGCCGGCAGAGGCTTCGGCGCGCGGACCCGGTCTGGTGCCCGTGGACAAGGGTATCGCAAGACCATTGCGCGTGATCCTTGCTGACGACAACGAAACCAACCGCCTGCTGGTGCAGCAGTTGCTGAAGGCAGAGCAAGTGACGCTGTATCAGGTGGTGAACGGGCGCGAAGCGCTGGATTTGACTGCGCGGATAAAGCCGGACGTGGTGCTGATGGATATGGCCATGCCGGAACTCGACGGGCTGGAGGCCTCGCGCCGTATCCGAACGCTTGATATCCCGCAGCCGCATATTATCGCGCTGACCGCCAACGCCTTTGCCTCTGATCAGGCGGCGTGTCAGGCGGCGGGGATGGATGACTTCCTTACGAAACCCATTCGGAAATCCGTGCTCATCGCGGCACTTGCGCGTGCGTCCCGACTTCATAAAGGTGTTTCACAACCGGGAACCGATGCCGTAACAGGGCTCGACCGTTCGGAAGGGAGCACGCCGTGGACATCGCGACAAGAGTCTGGAACCACAAGTGGAAAATCGATCCGATCGTCCGGTCCCTGATCGATACGGATTTCTACAAGCTGTTGATGTGCCAGTCGGTGTTTCGCAATCATCGCGACACCAACGTAACGTTCAGCCTGATCAACCGGTCCAGCGAGGTGCCTCTGGCCAAGCTGATCGACGAGGGCGAGCTGCGCGAGCAGCTTGACCACATCCGGTCGCTGTCCCTGACCCGCGGCGAAAGCACCTGGCTGCGCGGCAACACGTTTTATGGCAAGCGCCAGATGTTCCGCCCGGATTTCATGAAGTGGTTCGAGACCCTGCAACTGCCCGCCTACCATCTGGAACGGGTCGGCGACCAATACGAGCTGACCTTTGAAGGCAAGTGGCCCGAGGTCATGCTGTGGGAAATTCCCGCGCTGGCCGTGTTGATGGAGCTGCGCGGCCGCGCCGTGCTGCACGACATGGGCAAGTTCGAGCTTCAGGTGCTGTACGCGCGTGCCGCCACGAAGCTGTGGGAAAAGGTCGAACACCTGCGACAGGTGCCGGATCTGAAGATCGCCGATTTCGGTACGCGGCGGCGGCATTCGTTCCTCTGGCAGGACTGGTGCGTGCAGGCGATGCTCGAAGGGCTGGGCAAGAATTTCACCGGCACGTCGAATTGCCTGATCGCAAAGAACCGCGATCTTGAGGCGATTGGCACCAACGCACACGAGTTGCCCATGGTCTACGCTGCGCTGGCCAAGGATGATGCCGCACTGGCGCAGGCCCCTTATGACGTGCTGGCGGATTGGCACGAGGAGCATTCCGGCAATCTGCGCATGATCCTGCCCGACACTTACGGCACCGATGGCTTTCTGAAGCACGCGCCAGACTGGCTGGCGGGGTGGACCGGCATTCGTATCGACAGCGGCGATCCTGCCGCCGGTGCAGAAACCGCGATCCGTTGGTGGCAAGACCGGGGCGAAGACCCCACGAAGAAGCTGGTGATCTTTTCCGATGGCCTGGATGAGCAGAAAATCGTCGAGTTGTATCATCAGTTTACGGGGCGTGTTCGTGTGTCCTTTGGCTGGGGCACGCTGTTGACCAATGATTTCCGCGGGCTTGTTCCAAACGATGCCCTGGCGCCATTCAGCCTTGTCTGCAAGGCGGTGTCGGCCAACGGCAACCCCACGGTGAAGCTGTCCGACAACCCCAACAAGGCGATGGGCCCGGCCGAGGAAATCGCGCGCTACAAGCGTGTTTTTGGGGTCGGCGAACAAGTTGCGCAAAAGGTGGTCGTCTGACGTCCGGGTTGCCGGAAAACGTCACCGACACCTGAGCGTCGACCCGCGTCCTTTGTGGGGCTTTTCTTGGCCCGCGGACGGGGGTAAGCCCCTGTGCGAAGGAGTTACCAATGGCCCCCATCGACCCGCAGCCCGGCATCATGGACATCGCCCTGTATCAGGGCGGGAAATCCAAGGTGGAAGGCGTCACCAACGTGGTGAAGCTTAGCTCGAACGAGAACCCCTTTGGCGCAAGCCCTGCGGCGAAAGACGCGGTGGCGCGCTCCGTGCACGAGCTGCATCGCTATCCCCCGACCGACCACGAGGATCTGCGCCGTGCCATTGGCGAGGTGCATGGCGTCGATTGGGAGCGGGTGATCTGTGGCGTTGGATCGGACGAGATCATCACCTTCCTGTGCCAGGCCTACGCGGGTGAGGGCACCGAGGTGCTGTACACCGAGCACGGCTTTGCCATGTATCGCATCAGCGCGCTTGCGGCTGGCGCGACCCCGGTCGAGGTCAAGGAACGCGACCGCGTGACCTGCGTGGACAACCTGCTGGACGGCTGCACCGACAAGACGCGCTTGGTGTTCATCGCCAACCCCAACAACCCCACCGGCACCATGATCGGCATGGCAGAGATCGAACGGCTGGCCGAAGGGCTGCCGGATCAGTGCCTGCTGGTGCTTGACGGGGCCTACGCGGAATACGTCGAAGGATACGATGGCGGCGCCAAGCTGGTCGACATGCGCAACAACGTGGTGATGACGCGCACGTTCTCAAAACTGTATGGTCTGGGCGGTTTGCGCGTCGGCTGGGGCTATGGGCCGCGTCATGTGATCGACGTTTTGAACCGTGTGCGCGGGCCGTTCAACCTGTCCTCTACGGCGCTGGCAGCGGCAGAGGCCGCCCTGCGCGACACCGCCTATGCCGAGAAATGTCGCAACGATAACACGCGGTTGCGCACCATCTTGTCAGAAGCTCTGGCAGAACATGGTGTGCCTTGTGACACGTCGGTTGCGAACTTTGTGCTGGCGCGCTTTGCCGATCAGCAAGAGGCGGAGGATTGCGATCTGTATCTGCAAAAGCAGGGGCTGATCGTGCGCCGCGTGGCGGGGTACAACCTGCCCAACTGCCTGCGCATCACCGTAGGCGATGAACCGTCGGTGCGTCGCGTCGCCTATTGCATCGGCCAGTTCAAGGCAGGTGCCCGATGACGGAGGCCACCCCGGCCCCCGCCTACCGCAAGATCGCGCTGATCGGTCTGGGTCTGATCGCCGGCTCCATGGCCTGGGCCTGCCGCCGCGACGGCATGGCGACCGAGATCCGGGGCTATGCACGCTCCGAGAAGAGCCGCGAGATGACGCGCCGACTTGGGTTCTGCGACGTGGTCTGTGACAGCGCCGAGGAGGCGGTGCAGGACGCGGATCTGATCGTCCTGGCGACCCCCGTGGGTGTCATGGGCGCCGTGGCCGCGTCCATCGCCCCGCATCTGAAGCCCGGCGCCGTGGTGATCGACGTCGGATCGGTCAAGCGTACGGTGATCGAGGAGGTGCAGCCGCACATCCCGGAGGGCGTGCATTTCATCCCCTGTCACCCCATGGCCGGGACAGAGCATTCCGGACCGGACGCGGGCTTTGCCAGCCTGTTTGACAACCGCTGGTGCCTGATCGTGCCGGTGGACCACACGCCCGATGCAGAGGTCGCGCGGCTGGAGCAGTTCTGGAGCCGCCTTGGCGCCATGACCGAACGGATGGACCCGGAGCATCACGACCTCGTATGTGCCGTGGTGAGCCACATTCCGCACCTGATCGCCTACACGATGGTGGGTGTGGCCGACGATCTGAGCCGCGTCAGCGACCAGGAAGTCATCAAGTTCTCTGCCGCTGGGTTTCGCGACTTTACCCGGATTGCCGCCAGTGACCCGACGATGTGGCGTGACGTGTTCCTGACCAACAAGGAAGCCACGCTGGAAATTCTTGGCCGCTTCACCGAGGAATTGTTCGCCCTGCAACGCGCCATTCGCACCGGCGATGGTGAGCAGCTTCACGCCTATTTCACACGCACCCGTGCCATCCGTCGTAGCATTCTGGAGGCCGGGCAGGATACGAATGAACCGGACTTTGGCCGGACTCGGTAATCAGGTGGGACAATGGGTGTGATGCGTTATGTGATGCTGGCCGTGCTGGTGATCCTTACGGGGTGCGGGTCTGCGCGGGATCGGGCGTCGGACAGTATCGATGCACTGCGCGCGCGGTTTGACGGCATGGGCTCTGTCTGTGGCGATCCCTCCCTGATCGGTGAGACGATCGGCGTGGTCGACGGGCGCGGGGAGTGTGGGATGCGCAACGGCATTCGCCTGCGGGCTGTGGACGGTGTCGCGCTGTCGCAACCCGCCACGATCCGGTGCGAGACCGCGCGCCAGCTCAAGACATGGATCAACACCGCCGCCCGTCCCGCTGTGGGCAACGAAGGCGGCGGTGTGGCTGAGCTGAAGGTGGCTGCATCTTATGCGTGCCGGACGCGAAATCATAAGGTTGGCGCAAAGCTTTCGGAGCATTCGAAGGGCAACGCCATCGACATCGCGGCGGTGCGCCTGGTGGACGGTACAGAGATGTCGGTTCTGCGCGATTGGCGCAGTCGCACCTATGGTCCGATGTTGAAGCAGATGCACAAAGGGGCCTGCGGGACCTTTGGCACGACCTTGGGCCCCGGGTCCGACGGCTTTCACGAAGATCATTTCCACTACGACGTGGCTGACTATCGCGGTGGCCCATACTGCAAGTGAGACGACGCTATCGCTGCATCCGGGCGAGGATGTCGATGATGCGGGCCCATGCCGCCACTTGTTGAGCAGGCAGCACAAGCCGCAAGCGCGGGGCGGATGGATCGGGCAGGCGCAGGTCCAGTCCCTTTGGGGTCGGACGCGCACGCGCACCGTGAAGCAGTCGCGTTTCGTTACCACTTCCCGCTGGCCAGACCAGACCGGGCCCATCGGCCGTCATCACCAAAGCGGCGGCACTGTGCGCGGTGAGGGTTACGGTCCCTGCGGGCAATTCGGGATAACGTCGCGCCCAAGCGCGGCGGGCCTCCTCCTCTGAAGCGAACTGGCGGGGCCGTGACCGGGCGCTGACGCCAATCGCCAAAGCAATCCCCAATCCCAGAACCATGATCCAGACCACAGTCAACTTCTCCGTGTTGCGCGTCAGAAAGCGCATGCCTTTCGTCACCAGCCCTAGGCGCTGTGCGGCCCGAGGCGCAATTCTGCAAGTTCAATATCACGTGCGTCCGCAGCTCTAGCATGTCTTTTGCGCTAATTAGTTAAGCGATCTATTGAGGCCGACTGACCGGCAAGTCGCGATGTACGCACCCGTACTGTCTTTTGTTTCGCGCTTTCACCTTCTTCCCTGTGCTGTCGGCATTATAGGCTCTGGCTCAAGCCAACGGACCAGAGACGAGGCGCAGCTCATTTACCGAAGACCAGATCATTAGCATTTTGAAGGAACACGTGAGCGCGATTTCCGTGGCTGATCTGTGCCGCAAGCACGGGGTCAGCGATGCAACTGCCTCCAAATGGAAGGCCAAGTCTGGCGGCATCAATGTCAGCAAAGCGTGACAGAACCCTGCTGCGTTGGGACAATGGCCTGGTATTCACCTGCCATCGCTTTACGGACATTGTATGAAGCTACGGGCTGAAACAGGAATCTATCACGCCCGACTGTCCGCAGCAGAACGGCATTTTTGAACGCTTCTTCTGGATGCTGAGGGAGTAGCGCGTGCCTTGCCACCGCTTCGAGAGCATCCAGCACGCGATGCGCTTCATTGGTGACTGGATTACAGTCTATGGCAACCGTCGTTCCGAGGGCCTCTCGGAGGCGCTTGATGTGCTCAGCCAAGTTGTCATGCGCAAATCACGCAAGATGCGCGTCGGGGAATCAATCGCTCGATTCCTTGAACACCTCGTCGAGCAGTGCTTCAATACGATTAAAAGCGTAGGCCGTGTCGCTACACGCTACAATAAACCCGCTAAAAGCTTCTTGGGCTTTATCGGTATCGCCGCTATCCGACTTTGGCTCCCGCCTTTTGTCAACATGACCTAGGCACGACGTGAGTGTGGAGCTTTTGTGTCATCGCTCCATTTTGCCAACTTGGCGAGTAGCTTTGCGCGACGTACAGGCTTTGAAAGGAAATCAGACATGCCGGCGTTGAGACAGGCGAGACGATCCTCTGCCATGGCATTGGCGGTCAACGCAATAATTGGCACGGCGTCACGTGCTCCGCGCGCCTCAATTGTGCGTATCATTCGCGTGGCATCGTAGCCGTTCATCAGGGGCATCGACACATCCATCAGAACAACATCGGGCTTGAGACGGCAGAAAAGGTCAACGGCCTCCTGACCGTTCGAGGCAATGTGGATTGTCGCACCACTTTTTCCCAGTAGTTTTTGGATGACCAACTGATTTGTAGCGTTGTCTTCGGCCAGTAAAATGCGTTTCCCGAGCAGTGTATTCTCAGTTGCTGCTCCATTGTCCGATGAGGGGCCGTCGTGTTCAAGCTGTCGTCCCAGGGTTTCACAAAGAGCACGAGCCGTGGTTTCAAGCGTAAGCGGTTTGCGCAGGACGTTGGCGAAGCCCATTGCGGTGATTTCGGATTTCGCAAGATTGCGGTCCGCGCGCAATGTCATGATGGCCGGAGGCAGCGTGATTGCGCCTTGCGTCTGGCGGTGAGCAAGCAATCCATCCACAGCCAGGTCCGACAAACCGTATTCTATAAGGAGAAGATCGAAGGCATCTCCGTCCACGTTTGCATGTCTGGACAGCTCCACGCATTCCGCAACCGTGGCCGCCAGGACCGGCCTGATCCCGAGGTTCTTGAGCAATTGCCCTAAGGCGGAGCGCGTGGAAGGGTCGCGCTCAACCACGAGAACCTTCACACCAGACAGCGCACGTCTCGCAGTCTGCCAAAAGCTTGCGTCTGCTACAGGCACCGCTGTGTCCGGCATGGGCGCGAGAATCTCGAATGTCGACCCGGTCCCAGCTTGTGAATGCGCCGACAGGGTCCCCCCCATCAAGCGCACCAGCCGCAGCGTGATTGCAAGGCCAAGGCCTGTACCTTCGAACTGGCGCGTGTCCGTATCGTCAATTTGTGAGAACTCTTCGAATACATGGTCGAGCTTGTCTTCGGGAATACCAACCCCGGTGTCTGCAACCTTGATGAGAAGCAGGCCGCTTTTATTACGGTCGACGGTGATGTGCACGTGGCCGCGTGGCGTAAATTTTACTGCGTTGCCAACCACGTTCAGCAAGCATTGGCGAAGTCGTGCCGAGTCGCCATGCACATACACAGGTGCCATGAGCACGCTTTCAACACAGATTTCCACCTCTTTCGAAGCAGCGGACGGCGAAAACAGACAAGCCACGTCCTCGACCAAAGCCAGCAAATCGAACGGTTCAGGACGCACCTTCATCTTCCCCGCCTCAATCTTGGAGAAGTCGAGAATATCATTTATGATTGATAAAAGTGCGACTGCGGACGATGTGATGGTCGCGGTTACAGAGCGCTGCTCACATGACAGACTGGTCTGCTCCAGAAGTTCGGCCATGGCTATGACGCCGTTCATGGGCGTGCGAATTTCGTGGCTCATGTTTGCAAGAAATGCGGATTTTATTTTTTCCGCCTCTTCCGCCTGTTGCCGGGCAAGGTCCAGATTTTGGGCGGTTTTCTTCAACTGAAACCAGAAGAACAGTCCCACCGCAAAGGGGATGAGCGTCAGAGCAGCGATGAGGAGACCCACCTCCAGAACCAAGTGACGATAAAGCGACTGGATATCCTCTGCAGCGTCAGTGACATCCATGTACACTTCGTAAACGCCAATCACGTTGCCTCCCCTTACAAGGGGATGAAAGACTTCGGCGTAGTGACGGACCTGACCATTTTCGCCATCTTTTGTCGCGAATGTAATCTCTGACTGCCCCGTACGAGCGACCCTTTGGACGATTGAGGTGTCCTTGTACACGACGCCGCGATTCACGGGCCTTTCCGGGTTGAGCTTCGAAAGTAAAATGCGACCGTCCGTATCGAAGATTTTGAAATCAAAAACATTTTCGGCTGTCGCATGTCTGTTGAGATCGTTGAACGCAGACTGGGGAAAGGAGATACCTTTGCGGGCGTCGGCAAGCTCATTGGCGTAAATCTCCAGATGGTTGCCCCAAACGTAGGCCGCCGCCCGCGCCCGGTTGTGCAAATCCACATCTGCCGTATGCAAAGCAAAACGATTTCCAAGCCACAGCGCGAGCGCTATTGCCATCACGGTCGCAGCCAAGATGTAAAAGAAGCGACGCATGCGCCAAAATCCCATGATACCGCCGCAGGCATACGGGAGCGAGATTAAGGTCTTCTGAACAGTCCCGAGCCAGCTCGCGCAACACGCAGACGGAGCGGGAAGCTCTGCAGGCGCATTTTCCTTGCCCTCCTTGACCCTCTCGTTAACCATGGTGCCCAAGGTCTGAACGGCCGGGAAAACCAAAGACGAGCACCAATTTGCCGTCCAATGAGAGGGAGCGACTGTCATGGGAAAACGTGATGAGTTGATAGAAAAATATGCCGATGATCTGCGTAGCAAATGCGGCATGCAACCGGACATGGACCTGCTGACGAAAGTCACGATCGGATGCGGACCGTCAATCTACAACGCTGACAGTTCGATTGTAGCCTCCAGCCAAGACGGCGAATTGGAGACGGTGAAAGTCAATTTTTTGATGAAAAAGCTGGGCTTGCCCGACGGTCCGGACCTGATGGAGGCGATCAACCAGGTGATCGACACCTACGGTAAATCAGAGCGCAACAAGTATCGCGCGGTTGTCTACTACATGCTGACAAAGCATTTCGGGAAAGAGTCCCTTTACGTTTAAGCTCACCTCGCCAAGGCGATCCGCGACACTTCGGAATTGCACCAAATTGCTATGACTTCGGATTTGCCAAGAAAGACCATCGCGGGTAATTTGGATTCAAATCTGGCTAGAACGGCTGGGCCCGAAATTCAGTTACACGTGTGGTGCGTAGGGAGCACGTGGGTGAGAGGGGGGCCTTGGCTATAGCCAGGGTCTCCCTTTTCGGTTTTCACAAGCAGGTCTGGTTCTACCGCGATCGGTGGTAGGGTGATCGGCGTTTTTGCACGAGCCTCGTCGGAGGGGTATATTGTGCGACTCCCAGCATGACTTCTGAAACGCAAAGGCAGCTAAAAACCGATGAGACCATGAAGTGGTTGGCTTGCGATAACAGCTTGAATTGACCCACTGTCTTTCTGCTCATGCTGGGCGGGAGAAAGTAGCGATGAGTATGGCGATGGACGACGGCACCAAACGGTGGTGTCGGCGAAGCGTAAGACCGCGCTTGTCAACGAGATCATCTAGGGCAAGACAACCGTGAGCAATACGAGAAGCAGCTCAGAGACCTTCAGGAGGCCTAGGGCGAGGCCATGCCGGAGCTTCTGACCCGAAAAAAGCTGCAGGGCCACCTGGCGGACGGCGGCGCTGTTTTAATCGCCAAGCTCTTTGCCTGGTGGTTCGGTGTTCCGAGGTGAACGGTCTATTCCACGCCGGTGAAATCCGCGCCGAAGGTCTATTCTCGCTTGGCCGAACCGATCAAGAATATCCCTCTCACACATGCCGCGCATGTGCTGCCGGGCAGTGAACCGAGGAGGAACCCTCCTTCGGCTTTCGCACGGTGGCGTTGCTGCTGGGATTCAACAAGACGGTTTCGGCATCTCTCTCGAGCGGATGACGTTCGATGCCTCACTCCAGACAAAGGGCTGGCAACTGTCAATGTCTGGCAAGGCTGACGACGGCCAGCGCCGCACGCCTGCCTAGGCATTCACATTTGCGGCCTAACCTGGGCAGATTCCGCTTGTCGATGTAAGCACAGCCGCGGGTCATGCATGACGTCACAGGTAGGATAATGATCGTCACGAATTATATCCGCGAAAAGCAACGCCCATCAACGAACGCGGATCGAAGGAAGGGATCGTCCCACTGCCGCAGGCTCCCAGCCAAGGGTCGTGGATTTTGGCGAGACGCGTGGTGTCATCGGCGGGCGCGTCTGCAAGCGTTCCTATTTTTGACGGTCAGCATTGTGAGCGCCTTTTGCGCGAGTGACCACGTCGACATCTCTTTCTTCAGCAAGGCCTACCTCGGCAACCGTGTGTCGGATTACCAGTATGTGGTTTCGCTCTGAGACGCGCTTGACAGAGCGGCAGCCTTCTCCGCTTCATTCATGAATGTATTTGTGTGACGACGGTGCCGTTTAGCTTGGTGTTCGGTCATTGTCCTCACAACTCCAGTTTCCATTTCCGGCTGAATCAGCTTACTGCTTCCAACTGTCGCCAAATAAAAACTGTTCAACCAACGTAGAACGAATTTGCGCCCGGGAAGATTGAGGCGTCGCGAACCTCAGCCTTGAGTGGCGCCAGCCCAGAAGGATCGCTCAAGTGTCAAAGAAATACTGGTTGTTCAAGACGGAGAAGTCCACGTGGTCTTGGGAAAATCAGGTCGCGCGGGGCGATACGGGTGAAGAATGGGACGGCGTGCGCAACTACCAAGCGCGCAACTTCATGCGCGAGATGAAAGTGGGCGACCAAGGGTTCTTCTACCTATCGCAGCGAGATAGAGTGATTGTAGGTATCGTCGAAGTTATTACTGTCGCCCACCCTGAAAGTTCGACGGAAGATCAGCGGTGGGAATGCGTGGATATCAAGGCGATCAAAAGTCTGCCGACACCCGTTTCGCTCGATCAGATCAAGGCCGATCCTCGGCTTGCCGAAATGGTCTTGGTCAAAAATTCCCGCCTCTCGGTCCAGCCCGTAAAAGAAGATGAATGGCGCATTGTGTGTGACTTGGGTGGCCTCTCACCTGAGCACTGTCGGCCACTGGATTGACGACACCGAGGAGGGTTGAAAACAACCTACGGCTAGCGCGCACGTTGCGCATGTACAGGAGACAAAGGCCAAAGCCCCACCTCTTCTTTGCCTTCGTCAACCCGAGTGGCAGGTCGTCAATCTGCTCGTTATTATCATCGAGTTTCGGGATGTAGCGGCAGCAGGTCTCGCTGAAGAATGCCCAAAACGCCAGCGCGATAGTGACGCCTTTCGTTGCGATCGCTCTCTCGGCCACCGCGCGGCGGTTCGCTGGCCTAATGACTTTTTTCCAAAAGCCTCCTTGAGCAGATCGTTCTGCATGCTGACGTCGGCATACATGCGCTTCAGCTCGGCGGCAGGGACACGACACTCAATCTGGCGCAGCACACTCATGATCTGCGCTTCGGTCAATCGTGTTTTCTTCATCAGAAACGCCTCGTTCATCCTGCCGAGAAAATTCTATCTCCGCATCCCCTCAAGGTCGGGTGGGATTACGCGAGCTGAAGCAGTCTTGAGGCGTGTCGTCTCGACCTCTGTAAAATATCGACCTTATTTTGTTTTTCCATTGGGGCCATTTGGCTTTTGCCAAAGGACAAATCCAGGTCACCGAAAACCAATTCGCGCGTTCAAATGAGCGTTCGGGATTTCCGAACATCATGCCGTCTTTCACCAACTGATCGTCCCACGACCAGTTGGCTGTCTCCGACTTGAATAGCCAAAAGGTCGTCAGAT
The DNA here is from genome assembly GCF_014196795.1 of Sagittula marina. GTDB lineage: Bacteria > Pseudomonadota > Alphaproteobacteria > Rhodobacterales > Rhodobacteraceae > Sagittula > Sagittula marina. The sequence goes on along the minus strand of NZ_JACIEJ010000012.1, from coordinate 63,772 downwards.
CACTTTTTTCCAAGCGCGTAGGGTCACGGTTTCAAATAGCCCGGCCTTTGCGTAGGGATCGTTGTCTGCCCAATCCTGCGCGGCAGGCATATCTGGGACATCCAAGACAACCAGCGATCCAGTCATTTCGCCCGTCTCATCAAGCAGCGGCCCGGCCTGAGTGACCACGCCTGTGGCCTCGATGTAGGCAAGATGAGCCTCTCGGTTGTCCTTGCGGATTTGCAGCGCGCCGGTTTTGTCAAAGGCCATAAGGGCAATAAGCATGATCTATTCTTCCTTCAGGGGTCTGGACAGCAATTGGTCCATTGCCTCCTGCACCGTCAGGTCACCCGTGGTCAAGGCCGCGGTCGCCTGAGTGATTGGCAGCGGAATCCCGTGAAGATCTGACAGTTTTGCCGCGGCGCGGGCGGTGGCGGCACCCTCTACCGTGATGGTGGGCTCGAAATCCTCGCCTCGGCCCAGTGACAGGCCGAAACGGAAGTTGCGCGACCCCTCGGACGTACAGGTCAGGGTCAGGTCGCCCAATCCAGACAGTCCGGCCAGCGTTTCGGGGCGGGCACCAAGCGCAGAGGCAAGTCGCGTCATCTCCGCGAATCCACGGGTCATCAGAGCGGCGCGGGCGCTGTCGCCCAGTCCGGCACCGATACAGGCACCGCAGGCGATGGCTATGACGTTTTTCAACGCGCCACCGAGCTCTGCCCCCACCAAGTCGGTCGTGGTGTAAAGCCGGAGCACAGGTGTAGACAGTTTCTCCTGCAATATGCGGGCCGAGGGCTCGTCCGCGCAGGCCAGTGTCAGCGCCGTCGGCAATCCGTTTGCAATGTCGGCTGCAAAGCTGGGGCCCGTCAGAACCGCAACGGTGACGCTTGGTTTGACTTGCTGCGTCAACTCCGTCACGCCAAGGCCGCTTTCCAGGTCAATGCCCTTGCAACACAACACGATACGCGTGCCGACCATTGCGGATTTTATTCGTTTCAACACCATATGCAGGCTTTGAGCCGGGACAGCGATCAGGACGGTCTCCGCCGCAGCGGCTTTTTCCAGGTCGGTTGTGGCGCTCAGGCTATGTGGCATCTTCACACCCGGTAGCCGCGGTGACGACTTATGGTCGCGGATGCGCGAGACGGCGTATGGATCGCGGCCCCAGATGGTCACTTCGCGCTCATCGCGGGCCAGTGCGATGCCCAAGGCGGTGCCAAAGGCTCCCGTGCCAATAATCGAAACACTCATGCCTTGGCTCCTTTCTTGCCATGTCCCACTAGCGGAGAGGCCTTGCGATCAAGTGGCCAACGCGGGCGAGCAGACAAAGTCATATCGTGCGTGATTCCTTTCGCCAGCAATTCCGATCCTGCATAGGCAATCATTGCGGCATTATCTGTGCACAGCCTTAGGGGAGGGGCAGTAAATGTCACCTTAGCGGTTTCGCAAATTTTTTGCAGGGCCGCGCGTATCGCCATATTGGCGGCCACCCCGCCCGCCACGGCAAAAGCGGGCTCGGCGGGCTCTTCTTCAAGGTAAAGCGCAACGGCGCGTCGCGTCTTCTCCGCCAGAACATCACGCACTGCCGCTTGAAATTCGGCACAGAGATCTGCGCGATTCTGACGTGTCAGGCCGCCATTTTCTGTAATTATTCCATCACGTTGCCGCATCAAAGCTGTTTTGAGTCCGGAAAAGGACATATCGCATCCGGGCCGATCCAGAAGCGGGCGCGGCAATCGGTAGGCCCTTTCGATGCCGTGCTTTGCCTGCTCTTCAACGGAGGGGCCGCCGGGCTGCGGCAGCCCCAGAAGGCGCGCGGTCTTGTCAAAGGCTTCGCCCGGCGCGTCGTCAATTGTACCGCCAAGTCGAGTAAAATCCTCCGGACCGCGCACGATCAGGAACTGGCAGTGTCCGCCAGAGACCAGCAACATCAGGTAGGGGTAGGCCAGCCCATCGGTCAGTCGCGGCGTCAGGGCGTGGCCGGCGAGGTGGTTCACTCCGATCAGAGGTTTCCCAAGCCCCGTGGCGAGACCCTTACCCATCATCACCCCCGACAGCACGCCGCCGATCAGGCCGGGGCCGGACGTCACGGCAATGGCATCGATCTGGGTCAACGTCACATCGGCCTGTGCCAATGCGCGCTCGATACAGATGTCCAACCGTTCCGCATGGGCTCGGGCAGCGATTTCCGGCACAACGCCGCCAAAGGACGCGTGCAGATTGTTTTGACCTTCGACGACAGAGGACAGCACGTCGCGTCCCCGCAGCACCGCTGCAGCGGTGTCGTCGCAACTGCTTTCCAAACCAAGTATCAGGGGGTCCGTCATGCCGTGCTCCTGTAATTGGCGGTCCGCCGACATTGCCATGTGTTGCATCAGCGCGTATCACCAGAATGGTTGCCCCACAATGTCGGAGCCCCGATGGCATCACAGACAACTTCGGACAGCAGTCTGGATACCCCCGTGGTCCTGATGACACGCCCTCGGGCGGACTCCGAAGATTTCATCGCGGGGCTGAAGCAGCGCGAGTTGCACTTCAATACCGTCATTTCGCCCCTTATGCGCATCGTTTTCACTGATGATCCCATAGACATCGATGGCGTGCGCGGGTTGATCTTTACATCGTCCAACGGGGTGGCCGCATGGACGGCGCGTGGATTACGGGCAAATCTGCCAACCTATGTGGTCGGGCCCTCAACGGCCCTTGCCGCGCGCAGCATTGGTTTGAACCCTGAAATCATGGCGCAAAATGCCGTGTCGCTTGTGGACGAGCTGCGCAAGGAGGACGTGCAGGGACCTTTGCTGCACCTTTCCGGGCGGCACACGCGGGGTGATGTGGCAGGGCAATTGACCGCCATGGGGGTCGAAACACGTCGGGCCGTTCTATACGATCAACCGCCGATGCCGTTGACATCCGAGGCGCGGGCGGTCTTGCATGGAACTGTACCGGTGATTGTTCCCGTGTTCTCACCCAGAACCGCACAATTGCTAACTGAGGAGCGGCCTAAAGCGCCTCTTCTTGTCGCGGCGATGAGCGAAGCAGTGGCCTTCAACCTAGCATCGCTCCATATAGTGTCCCTGAAGGTGGCCGCGCGGCCCGATTCAGGCGCGATGCTGAATGCGGTGGCGGCACTGTTGAACACGGCGCAAGCCGAGAAAAGACATTCGGGGGGAGACCCTCGGCGATAGGGTGAAAGGGTGACGGGACGTGGCAGGCACGAGAAAAAACAGATCGGCCAAGGGGAAGACCCAGGCGGCAAGCGGAACCGATGCAAAGGCTTCTGTTTCTGAGGACAGCGTCGCGCCCGTTGGTGACGACACGCTTGCGCAGGAGCAAAGCGGCGCCTCTGTTGTCGAGGGCGAGCCGGACGCCAACGCGACCACTGATGCCACCGACGTGCCAAAGGCCACACAGGATGTGGAGCCAAACCCCGAGGCCGAAGGCGAATCCGTGGCGGAGGCCAAGCCCGAGGCAAATGACAGCACCGAGGCGGAGCCTGCCGCCTTTGAACGTGCTCCCGAGCCGGAAAAAACACCTGCTTCCGACACCACGTCCAATGTTGACACCACGCCGGAGACTGACGGCACCTTGGGCGCTGTCACGCCATCCGCTGAGCCTGAGCACGAGCAAAAGCCGGTCGACGACGAGGCAACGGTCGTGGAGGACAGGTCCCGTACCAGCACGGCGACGGCAGCTGTTCCCGCAGTGCGTGAAGAAAAGAAAAGCAGCGGTTTTGTCCCGATGGTGCTGGGCGGCGTGATCGCTGCCGGGTTGGGGTATGGCGCGGCCTACCTCGGTTTTGTCGGCGGTGGTGAAAATCCATTCGAGACGGAGACACGCTCCACCTTGGCGGCACAGCGTTCGGAACTTGACGGGCTGAATGCGCTGCCGCAGGCGGTCACCGACCTGCAGGCGCAAGTAGATGGAATTGACCTCAGCGCGCTGGACACAGGGCTGGCCGGTGTTCAGGATGCCATGTCTGAAATGAACACACGTCTGACGGCAATCGACGACCAGATTGCCTCGATGGACAGCCGCATGACCGCTCTGGAAAAGCAGCCTTTGGCAGAGTCTGTCTCACCCGAGGCCATCGCAGCCTACGAGCGTGAATTGGAACAGCTGCGGGGCGCGGTTTCAGACCAGCAAACGGCGCTGGAGGCCGAGAAAGCCGCGCTGAACGAACAGCTTGAACAGCGCACCGCCGAAATGCAGAGCATTGTTGACGAGGCCCGCGCGCTGGAGACGTCCGCAGAGGATCAGGCCCGTCTCGCCGCCGCGCGTGCCGCCGTGTCCGATGTCATCGCCCGTATCCAAGAAGGTCAGGCCTTTGCCGAACCGCTTGCGGCTCTGTCTGATAATGACGTCACCGTCCCGGACGCACTGCAAGCCACGGCAGAGGACGGCGTGCCAACGATGGCGTCGCTGTCCGGCAGCTTCCCGGACGCCGCACGTCAGGCGCTGGCCGCCTCGCGCAGCAGCGCGGCGCCTGAGGGAGAGGCGGATGCCGCGACCAGTGGTGGGCTTGGAGCCTTTTTCCAAAGCCAGCTTGGCGCACGATCTGTTGTCCCGAAGGAAGGTAATTCGACGGATGCGATCCTGTCGCGTGCCGAAGATGCGGTACGGAACAGCAACCTCGACAAGGCGTTGACCGAACTAGAGGCTCTGCCGACTGAAGCAAAAGACGCGCTCTCCGACTGGCTTTCACAGGCGGAACTGCGGCGTGATGCTCTGGCGCAGGCATCCGACCTCGCCCAGCAATTGAACCAGCAATAAGGGTTACGAAAACATGTTGTGGTCACTTATCAAGATCGTCGTTTTCGTCGCCATGGTGGCGGCAATCACCCTTGGGCTGGGGTATCTGATCGAAGCGGACGGCACGGGCCTTGCGCAGGCGCGCATCACTCTGGCAGGGGTTGAATATACCCTGACGCCGTTGTTGATGTTCCTCGGCGCGTTGGTTTTGATCGCGCTGGTCTGGCTGTTCATTCAGGCCTTCCGCATCGTCATTGCGACGCTGCATTTCATCAACGGGGACGAAACCGCTCTGTCGCGGCATTTTCACCGCAATCGTGAGCGGAAGGGCTATGAGGCTCTGTCCGAGGGGATGATGGCGCTGGCCTCCGGTGAGGGGCGCGTCGCAATCGCCAAGGCGCAGCGTGCAGAAAAGTATTTGCACAAGCCGGAATTGACGGACCTTGTCACGGCGCAGGCCGCCGAGATGATGGGTGACCGCGCCAAGGCCGAAGAGGTCTACAAGCGTCTGCTTAAGCGTGACTCGACGCGCTTTGTCGGCATTCGTGGGATCATGAAGCAAAAGCTGGCAGCCGGTGAAACCGACACGGCGCTGCAACTCGCAGAGCGCGCCTTTGCCATCAAGCCCAAGCACGAAGAGGTGCAGGACACGCTTCTACGCCTGCAGGCAGAGAAGGCGGATTGGGCCGGCGCGCGTCAAACGCTGTCGGCCAAGCTCAAGCATGGGTCGTTGCCGCGCGATGTTTACAAGCGCCGCGATGCGGTTCTGGCCCTCAGCCAGGCCGCAGAGATCGAGGATCGGGACGAAAGTGCCGCCGCCGCAGAGAAGGCCATCGAAGCGAACCGGAATTCTCCGGACCTCGTGCCCGCAGCGGCCATGGCTGCGCGCCACTTCATCGCGCAAAAACGGCCTCGGAACGCTGTGCGCGTGCTGAAGAAAGCCTGGGAAAGCCATCCGCATCCGGACCTCGCTGCCGCCTTTGCCGCGATCGAGCCGAACGAGACGCCCGACGCGCGCATCAAACGCTTTGTCCCGTTGACCCGGATCAATCCCGAGCACCGCGAGACAAAGTTGCTGTTGGCTGAACTGAACCTCGCCGCGGAGCACTTCCCCGAAGCGCGTCGCGCTCTGGGTCAGTTGGTGGAAAAGGAGCCCGACGCGCGCGTTCTGGCCATCATGGCGGCCATCGAAAAGGGCGAGGGCGCGAAGGATCAGGTTATTCGCGGTTGGCTGGCCAAGGCGGTCACCGCGCCGCGTGGTCCGCAATGGGTTTGTGAAAACTGCAACACGATCCATGGCGATTGGCGCCCGACCTGCACGAACTGCGGGGCATTCGACACACTGGCGTGGAAAACACCGCCGCAGTCCGAAGTGGTCTTGCCTGCAGGCGCCAACATGCTGCCGCTGATCATCGGCGCGTTGGAGGACAAATCTGCGGAGGTGTCCGTCGCGGAGGATTCGCAGCGCGCCGAGGTGATTGACATCAGTCCCAAGGCAGCAGCGCGTCCTGAAGGCAAGACAGCCGCCGAACCCGAAGACGCGGAACTTGTCGAACCCGGCGACAAGAAAGACGCAAGCTAGGGCTTGCCCTGGGCGGCCGCCCGATCGGCCGCCCACCGGAAGCCGCTGTTGTGCAGTTGGTAGAGCAGATCATTCGCGATGAGCGCGTATCCCCTTTTTTCCGAATGATCACAAAGCCTAAGGCTTTTTAGAAACTGCGTTATTGAAAACCGTAGGCTTTATTGCGCAAAGTTCATGAAGCTCGGACCTTGCACTTCCCGAGATGCGCTTAATCTTGGGGCACCGTGTGGTTTGCTGAGCGCGGTCTGGCTGTTCTGGACGGCGCCGCGGTCAACAAACGGTCTGCCTGCCGCCAAGATCAGGGTGGACGACTTGCTCATTCGACAGCTTCAACTTCTGCCTTTCTCGGCAGATTACAATGCATCCGCGTGCCGTCGAATAGATGAGGTCTGGAGGGCTGAGATCTTTGACGCGGTGCGCAAGGACCAGATCATGGCCCCAAGATACAATCGGTCATCCCAACAAAGCTCCGGGGCGAGGTAAAGTCCGCATACGCCCAAACAGAGGGCCGCAGACCAGAGGTCGTCTCATGCACTCACATTGAGAATGGGTCACGTGGTGGGGGCTATTCAAGCCGCTCAAGACGCAACGCTACGGCCAGCACGACTGGGTGCGCCGCACGCTTTAAGCGGCGATGGCGCGCTGAGGATCTGAATGCGGAGCATCCGGTCAGTGCTATTGTCACTGACCCGAAAGCCGGGGACTGGTTCTACATGGTGGGGGCGGAGAGTGGCCCGCCCAGCGACGAAGAGATTCACGTTGCCTTTTTCGCGAAAGACGCTTGAACGGCGCGTCGCATGCATTTAAACGCTCGGCCAGTCAGCCTCAATAGCTCAGCTGGTAGAGCAGGTCCTTCGTAAGGACAAGGTCGGGGGTTCGAGTCCCTCTTGAGGCACCACTATTCGTTCCGCGCCAATGAAGTCGTGTTTTTCCTTGGATTAATTTCGAGATAACTCGATGCAGCTTAGTCTGCCCCAAGGCGTGACAGCTGCAGACTTCGATACGAAAAGCTCCTGCCGGACGTGGTCGATACAGCGGCTGCGGCGAAGGGTTCGGTCTTTTCCCTTTGAGGCCTCCGACAGGATCAGCCTTACTCGTGCACATCTATCCCGTCTCGCGACGATTGCGCCAAAGTGCTTCGATGTCCTCGCGACCTGTGTCGGCTTGTGCCGCGGCGACCAGAGGCTTCTAGACTCTGCCTTAAGCCAACCCTTGCCCGATGGGGTTTTGCGGCACGCTGATGCTGCCAGCGGGCGCGTAATTCATCATAGACGCGTGTTGTGCCGTCATCGGATTGCGCTTGCAATTGAAGGTGGTGCGTAGACTTTTGCCCATGCTCAAAGCGGGCTTTGCGGGGAGGTTGACTGATGCCTCCACATCAGCGGTCGAGTTATACATCAAAAAAACCCGCCGAAATAACGGCGGGTTTTCCTATGTTCTTTTCGGGCTGCTGATTAGCCGATGATGCCATTCAGCGTCGCCGAGGGGCGCATGACGGAGGACACCTTGTCTGCGTCACCGTGGTAATAGCCACCAAGGTCCGCCGGATTGCCCTGCGCATCTGCCAATTCCGAAACAATCGCGGATTCGTTGTCGGCCAGTGCCTTCGCGATGGGTGCGAAATGCGCCGCCAGTTCAGGGTCGTCGGACTGTGCTGCCAGTGCTTCGGCCCAGTAGCGCGCGAACCAATAGTGGCTGTCGCGGTTGTCGGGTTCACCTGCTTTGCGGGAGGGGGACCGGTCGTGGTCAAGGATGCCTTGTGTGGCGACCTCCACGGCCTCACCCAGAACGCGTGCCTTGGCGTTGTCTTTCTGATCCGCGAGGAATTTGAACGACTCGCCCAATGCGCAGAACTCACCCAGGGAATCCCAGCGCAGGTGGTTTTCCTTTTGCAGCTGTTGAACGTGCTTGGGCGCAGAACCGCCGGCACCCGTCTCGAACAAGCCGCCGCCGTTCATCAGCTTCACGATCGACAACATCTTGGCCGAGGTCGCCAGCTCAAGGATCGGGAACAGATCGGTGAGGTAATCGCGCAGCACATTGCCGGTGATGGCGATTGTGTTTTCGCCTTTGGTGATCGTCTCCAGCGAAGCGATGGTTGCGTCGCGCGGGGCCATGATCTCGAACTTGTCGGCAACGCCTTTGGCTTCGAGGATCGGCTTCACATAGGCGATCAGCTCGGCATCGTGGGCGCGGTTCGCATCCAGCCAGAAGATCGAGCGGTAGCCTGTCGCCTTCTGACGTTCGATGGCGAGGTTCACCCAGTCTTCAATCGGGGCCTTTCGTGCGGAGGCGGAGCGCCAGATGTCGCCCTCGGCCACGTCGTGCGCATGCAGGACGGTGCCGTCGTCGAGGATCATCTTCACCGTGCCGGCTTTGGGCATTTCAAAGGTGGTCGGGTGAGAGCCGTATTCCTCGGCCTTTTGCGCCATAAGCCCGATGTTCTGTACCGTGCCTGCGGTCGCGGGGTTCAGCGCGCCGTTCTTCTTGAAGAACTCGATGGAGGCATCGTAGACCGGAGCGTAGGAGTTGTCGGGGATCACGCAGTTGGTGTCGTGCTCCTTGCCGTCCGGGCCCCAGCCCTTGCCGCCGGCGCGGATCAAGGCGGGCATGGAGGCGTCGATGATGACGTCGGAGGGGACATGCAGGTTGGTGATGCCACGATCACTGTCCACCATGTACATGGGCGGACGCTCGGCGCGCACCTCTTCGATGGCTTTCAGGATCTCGGGTTCGTCCTTCACACGCTCCAGCAGGGAGCCCAGACCGCCGTTGGCGTTCACGCCCAGTTCGGCCATCTTGTCGCCGTACTTGTCGAACACCGGCTTCAGCCACTGCTTCACCGCGTGGCCAAAGATGATGGGGTCAGAGACCTTCATCATGGTGGCCTTCATGTGCAGCGAGAAGAGGGTGCCTTCTTCCTTCGTCTTGGCGATTTCGTCGGCCAGAAAGGCGTCAAGCGCTGCGGCGGACATGAAGGTCGCGTCGACAACGGTGCCTTCGGGGTAGGAAACGCCCTCTTTCAGGACGGTCTCGCCATCGGCGGTCTCCAGCACGATCTTGGCGGTCGCGGCCTTGTCCAAAGTGGCGGATTTCTCGTTCGAGAAGAAATCGTCGCCGTCCATCGCTGCAACGCGGGTCTTTGAGTCTGCGGACCATGTGCCCATGCGGTGCGGGTTGTTCTGGGCGAATTTCTTCACCGCGGCGGCGGCGCGGCGGTCGGAGTTGCCTTCACGCAGAACCGGGTTCACAGCGGAGCCCTTGATGGTGTCGTATTTGGCGCGCACGGCTTTTTCCGCGTCGGTGGACGGGGAATAGGGATAGTCGGGCAGCGCGTAGCCCTGCTCCTGCAGTTCCTTTACGGCTGCAACCAGCTGCGGCTCCGACGCAGAGATGTTCGGCAGTTTGATGACGTTGGCGTCGGGTTGCTTCACCAGCTCACCCAGCGCGGCCAGGTCGTCGGATTGTTGCTGTTCGGCGCTCAGTGCCTCAGGGAAGGTCGCCAGAATACGGCCTGCGAGGCTGATGTCTTTGGTGCCGACGGACACGCCTGCTGCTGCGGCGAATTTCTGAATGATGGGCAGCAGAGAGCCGGAGGCCAGCTCGGGCGCTTCGTCAACTTTTGTGTAGATAATGTCGGGTGTGGTATCAGACATGGGATTCCCCTGTTTGAGTGCTTTGCGCTCTATTTAGGGTAATGCTGCGCAAAGGTCTACAGTATGCGGCGGTATACATTGACGCATTCAAAACTCGAAGCGCATCTTCTTGACGTCGTGCCGGAGTGCGGAAGAAAAGCACGGTCTTGTTGCAGATATGACCCGGTCATCGGCGTTGCGGCTGGTTCAAAAGCCCAAATAAGTCGCGGACCGCACGTTTTGCCGGTATCACATCGTGCAACGGTGGTTTAATGCGGTGGCGATTGAAATACACCTGTGAGAAGCAGGCAACTTATTTAACTTGGAATGGATGGACGAATGGGTGGCACGTCTTTGATCGGAAGTACGCGAGGTGGCTCCTTTCTGGGTCGCAGCCTGCTCGCGGGTGTTTTTGCCTTGTCGCTGGCCTCGTGCGGCGTCACTTATAAATCTCCCAGCGTGCGCAATCAGGCCGACGGGCAGCCGGTCGTCGTGGTCAGCATGTCGCCGCAGACGGTTTCCGTGGCCAATGCGTCACCCTACGCTTCGCAAAGCCTGCCTTCGGTTTTCTTTTCTGCAGCCGGCACAGGTGCTGGTCGTGGTGTGGGCGCCTTGCCGGAAACGCCCTATTTGCCGGATGAAAGCCAGCAGGCGATGCAGTACCGTCCTCTCCCGGACGTGACCCCGGAGCCTTATCGCATCGGTGTTGGTGATCAGCTTTTGCTTGCAACCAAGTCGAACGCCAGTTCAGTCGAACAACTTACCGGACTTCTGGCTGCGGAAAACAGCCGCCAAGGCTACAGCGTCCGTGGCGACGGCACGATTGCAATTCCGGCAATCGGACCGATCCAGGTGGCTGGTCTGACGCAGGACGTCGCCGAGAACCGTCTGTTCAACGCGTTGGTCGACGCCGGTATTGATCCGACTTTCAGCTTGGAAATCAGCGAGTTCAACTCACAGAGGGTCGCCGTGGGCGGTGCCGTGAAAAATTCGGTTATCGTGCCGATCACCCCAAGTGATTTGACCCTTGGCGAGGCGTTGATCGCTGCCGGTGGCTTTGACGTTCGTGATCGACAGTTCGCTTCGATCCGAGTGTACCGAGATGGCACATTGTACCAGATCCCGCTCGACACCTATGTCGAGAACCCCGGCCTGAAGGATAAGATCCTCAAGGCGGGCGATGCGGTGTTTGTTGACACAACTTACGACCTGGATCGTGCTCTGGCCTTCTACCAAGCCAAGATTGATGTGATTTCGCTGCGCACCAGCACGCGCATCTCGTCAATGGAAATCCTTCAGGCCGAGGTCGGCTTGCGCCGCTCCGCCTTGGAGGAACAGCGTAGCAACTTCGAACGGCGCCGCGCGCTGGGCGAGGAAACGCAGGAATTCGTCTATCTTACCGGCGAAGTGAACGATCAAAGCCGATTTGCGCTGCCCTATGGTCGTCGTGCCACGCTCGCGGATGTGCTTTATGCCGAGGGAGGCTTTGACACCACCACGGGTGACCCATCGCAGATTTACGTCTTGCGGGCGGAGACAACATCAAAGGGCGAAGGCATCACGGCCTATCACTTGAATGCTGAAAACGCGGCGAAGCTTGTCTTGGCGACAAAGTTCGAGATGCGTCCGAGCGATGTCATCTTCGTCGAAGAACAGCCGATCACAAAATGGAACCGGACGTTGCAGCAGTTCCTGCCATCGGTCCTGAGTGCTGCGCGAAGCGCCGCGGCGGGTTGATTTAAAGACTGCGCGGATTCTTTGGTATTCGCGCAGTTCTGAACCTTGCGAGCCATGCCAGACGCCTCATATAAAAACACATGAAGTTATTGAACAAGATCCTGGGCCGCAAAGGGCACCCAACCGGCACCTCGCGAAAAGCCGAGGCTTCGATTCCCTTTACGGCCCAGATCGAGCCCGATGCCCCGTTTTTCGCCATAGGTGATGTGCATGGGTGCATCAGGCAGCTTGGCGATCTGCTTGTTAAAATCGAAAAATTGGAAGACGTCCCTCAGGTAATTTGCGTCGGGGACTTGGTCGATCGAGGAGATGACTCCGCGGCCGTCTTGAACATGCTGCGCCGCTTGAATGGTGAGTTTGGTGATCTTGTCCTTTCATTGAAGGGAAATCACGAAGCCATGATGCTGGATTTCATCGATGATCCCGACAGAAGCGGTGACCGCTGGTTGCGAAACGGTGGCTTGCAAACCTTGTCGAGCTACAGGGTCTCTCGCAGTCCGGGCACCAGCCTGATTGCGCTGCGTGATCGACTGGTAGAGGCAATGGGACAAGACATGGTGGACTGGGTGCGCGCTTTGCCGGTGAAATGGCAATCCGGCAATGTCGCAGTTGTGCACGCCGGCGCTGATCCTTTGGTGCCGATGAACCTCCAATCTGATGAACTGTTGCTGTGGGGAACGAGTGATTTCACCAAAATTCCGCGCCCTGACGGAACTTGGATCGTGCACGGACACACCATTGTCCGCGAACCCAAAGCTGAAAACGGTCGTATCTCCACGGACACTGGAGCCTACGCCACCGGGCGGCTGACTTGCGCTTATGTGCGGCCGGGCGACGTGTCGTTTATCGAGGCGACGTGATTGGTCCGTATTCGCTGTAGTTGAGAAAAAATCAGTTGATGCTCAGGTACGACTTTTCGAGGATGCTAAGCGTTTACAAGATCAGGGTCGTGGATGCAGGTGTCCGTACGGGATGTTGAGCTTTTCCTGTCTTTGGAAAAACGCACAGATATAGCTAGACAGAAACGCTAAACGCCAGATCGCAAAGCGCGGCGGTCCCAGCGGTTTCGACCTCTCGGTGACGCGAGGAGGCGAGAGCGAGCAGAGAAACGGGGCAAAGCCGCAACATCGTTGCGAAAATGCCATTGAGACACTTTGTGAGACGCGGTTTTCCGTGCTACGGATCGATTGCCCGGGGGGGCACGAAGGCCGAGGACTGCTATGATCCGTCGTTATGCCGTGGCGTTTTGCGTCGCGACTGCGCTCGCCCCCAATGCGCAGGCCCAAGAGATTGAGACCACGACATATTCCGATGCGGGGTATGCCAGTGAGACGGCGGCCTACGGCGCGGATTACGCGGGTCCCGAGGACACCGCCGACGGCTATGCACAATCTTCCTATGATACTGTTAGCTATGAAAAACGAGGGTTTCTTGGTCGCGAGATTTTGGGCCATGGTCGGCTGACCAGCAACGACCTGCTGGGTGATGGCAAGGATCGATGGCAGACAGGCTCCGTCTCGACGTCGCGTGTGGTGGGGCGGAGCGGCTGGACAGGTGTCCTGCCCGAGAAACCCTTCGACATCATCGAATATCGCTTGGCGGCGCAGGTGATGGCGCCTCAGAATATGCGCAACCCCGAACAGGGCGACCGCCCTTGGGGTGGCGCGGTTACCTTTGGCGTGCACACGCACTTCATGCGCGGCCCGGTCGAGTTGAGCATGGGCGGCGACCTGGTGATTACAGGGCCCCAGACCGGGTTGGGGTCCCTTCAGACGGCGATCCATGATGTTTTGGGACAAGATCCGGCGTCGATCTCCGTGCTGTCGGACCAGATTGAGAACGATTTTCATCCGACATTGGTTCTGGAGGCTGCGAATTCCATCAGCGTCGGCGGTCAGGCTGTGCTGCGGCCCTTCGCCGAGGCGCGCGCCGGTGTCGAAACCATGGTGCGGGTCGGTGCGGATCTGACCATCGGGACAGTGGGGCGGGGCGAATTGCTCATCCGCGACGCGGTCACAGGTCAGCGTTACCGGTCCATATCTGCCCCGCTGACGGGCTTCTCCTATGTTGTGGGCGGTGACATGGCCTATGTGGACAGCTCAGCGTATCTTCCGGAGGATCGGGGCTATGAGCTGAGCGGCTCGCGCAATCGGATGCGGGCCGGTGTCCACTGGCAGGGCGAACGCAGCGCAGCCTTTTACGGGCTGACCTATCTTTCCAAGGAATTCGAGGCGCAAGATACCGGCCAGACAGTCGGCTCGGTGCGGCTGGACTTCAAGTTCTGATCGAAGGCACGTGCAAAGAACATATGGCTACGCTGGATGGGAACACGTTTCAGCCGTAAGCCAGTACCCTCCGTTTTCTACAGTTTCGAGGAGGTTTTCAGCCAAAAGGTAACTGGTTAGCAAGTAACGAAATAATAAGTAACGGCAGTAACAGGCAGGATAATACAGGCATGGGAACGGGCTATCGAGGCACGTTCGTCATCTCTTGGTCACAGACGGAAATAGACGGTGTTCAGGCCGCATCCCCGTCTGCATTGACTGTTGGGGCCGCATGGTCCTGGCAAGGAGAACCGGTTCGGGTCGATGGCCCAAGCTCGATTTTGCGGCTTGATCAGGCCGATGGCGAAGCAGATTTGCGTAAGCGAGCGGCCCGCATGGTGCGTCGCTTGGTGGGCGCTGCAGTCACAACCAAGGACCGTCACGACGACATCGAGGTTCACCATCCTTTGTCGGATTCCAATTTCGTCGTAACGGATGGGTCGACCAGCTACACGGTGACATTGATTGATGTGGAACGCGGCGGGCGACCACTTTTGATGTTCCTTGACGAGATCCCGCCGTCCGGCCGCGATCTGTGGATCGTGCATCATACCCTTGACCCTCTGGGAACACATGCCTCTGGCGAGCAGGCCAGCGGAGTCATCTGTTTCACGCCGGGGACGCGCATTCTGACACCCTACGGCGCGAAATTCATCGAAGATCTGCGCGAAGGCGACATGGTCCAGACCAAGGACAGCGGCGCGCAACCGATCCAGTGGATTGGTTCGCGACGGATGACGGGTGCAAGGCTGTTTGCCATGCCGCGGCTGCGTCCGATCCGGATTCGTCCGGGCGCTTTTGGTATTGGGGAACCGGACGAGGAAATTCTCGTCTCGCCAGAGCACCGCATTGTGGTCAAGGGCGTCGTCGCCCGCGCGCTTTTCAATACCCCGGAGGTGCTGGTGGCTGCGCGTGATTTGGTGAACGGGGGGTCAGTGCGCCTCGACACGCATGTGAAGGAGGTGACCTATATCCATCTCATGCTCGCTCGTCACGAAGTGCTGTTCGCCAATGGGGTAGAGACTGAGAGCTTTCATCCGGCCAACACGGCCTTGTCGACGATCTCCGAAGGCGACCGTGCCCGTCTTTTGCTGCGGCTGCCCCAGGTGGCGGACAATCCGCATACCTATGGCTCATATGCGCGTCGCAACCTGTCCAGTTCCGAGGCGGCCATCCTGCTGCACGAAGCGGCCTGATCCATCGGGGGTCGAGACCTGTGTCAAAGCGGCTTTGCCCGTCGGCGCTTTGATCCTGTCGCCGGGTAACACGGTTTTATATTTTTGCTGTCAAACTGCGTGGTGAGCAAAAAGAGTGTCCGCATATGCCAGAGGATCAGGATCTATCTTTCGTCTTATGTGTGCTGTGCGGTGGTCTTGCGATTGCCGCAGGGGCCTTGGGTGTCTTGCACCTCGCGCCTGCGGTGTCAGGCGCGTTGGGATTCTTGATCTTGCTCCGGATTTGCTGGCTTGATGACAACATCGCCAATGATCTTCTGGTGCGGGATGATCTTCCGCAAAGCTACATCAACGCGCAGCGTCGCCAGCAAATCATTGAGATGGCGCTCCTGGGTCGGCCGCGCGGGGACGCCGTGACTTGCCCGGTCCAGATGGCGACGAAGATGCGGGCAGAGGCTCAGGTCTGGTCTGTCGTGCTGCTTTCCGGCTGTGCCGCGTGTTTTGCGCATTCCATGCCGCTGGGCGCCTGGCTTTCCAGTGGGCTGGCCTTGGCTGGGTTTATGCAGGCGTTTCGCATGGCGGATCGGCTGTCAGCGACTCTGTGGTTGGTGGAATGCGGACTGCCGTTGTCAAGGGAGGATTTGCTTGCGCGGCCTGCCTTGTCATGGGTGTTCCGGGGGCGAAACCGTGGCCCGTAGCGGCTCGCCATGCGAAAGCGTCTGAGGCATTTCGTCCAATAGCTCCCAAACGAGGCGCACGCGAGGCGACGTGCGCAGCTCGCGGTGTGCGATCAGTCAGAGCGGATAGTCGAATTTGATCTCTGGCAGAACGCGCTTGCTTGGCCGGATCGCTGTCGCCCAAAGGCACCGGACAGACCCCGAGGCTCAACCCTTGCCTTGCAAGTTCCAGATGCGCAGCGTGCGAGCCGGCCCGGATACCGAAGTTCTCAGGCTGGATAGAAATGTCCTTTTCCCTGAGTGCGATGGCGTTGTCCTCGAACCTGATCATGCGTGCCATGGCGCAGGTGCAGCCGGGACAATGTGTGCTGATCCTCGGAGCCTCCGCCGGAATTGGTGCTTATGCGGTGCAGATCGCGCGGGCTTTCGGCGCACGGGTGACAGCGGTAGCAGGGCCCGTCCATGGGCCATTTCTGACGGCACTGGGCGCGGATCGGGTGCTGGAGTACCAGCGGGGCCGCATTGAGGCAGAGCGCGGGCATGACGTTCTGCTGGGTTGCATAGGAGCAACCGACTGGCGGCATATCCGGGCCAGCCTGAAACCGGACGGCGTGTTTAGCCCACTGAATTTCAAGGGCAAAGATCTGTCGCACCTGGTGCGGAAAAGCTGTTTGGAGGGCCGCGTCTGGTTCGGACGGTTTCTGGCGACAGCCCAGAGAATCTGGCCGTGCTGACCGAAATGTGGGCCGAGGGCACATTGCGCCCGGTGATCGACAGGGGGTATCCACTGAACGAGGTGGTTGACGCGCTTCGCCATGTGGAGGGGGGCCCAAGGCGGTGGCCGTGGTGCTGCGACAGAAACTGCGCAAGAGCGGTCCAGAACCGCATGATCGAAAACCAAGAAGGCCCCGAAGAGATCTCCGGGGCCATGGTGCATTATGTAAAACTGTTCAGTTGACCTTGTCAGACTCGACCACGTCTTTTGCGATGGCCGCCTGCGGCTTTGCGATTTCGATCCGACGCGGTTTCAGCGCCTCAGGGATCTCGCGTGCGAGGTCGATATGCAGCATACCATTCTCGTGGCTTGCGCCGATCACGCGCACATGGTCCGCCAGATGAAAGCGGCGCTCGAACGCGCGGGTGGCAATGCCGCGATGCAGGTAGGCGCGGGTTTCGGTGTCGTCGGCCTTGCGAGCGGAAACAACAAGCGCGCCTTCCTTAACCTCTACGGACAGGTCTTGATCGGCGAACCCGGCCACAGCGATAGAGATGCGGTAGGCATCATCTGCGGTTTTTTCAATATTGTAGGGGGGATAGCCCTGCTGAGGTGCGTCACTGGTCAGCACGCGATCCATCATCTCGGCCAGTTGATCAAAACCAACGGTGGCACGGTACAGGGGGGCAAAATCATATTGTCTCATGGAATCCTCCAATTGAGCGATACCTAAGTTTGCTGGGCCTTCCGCGATGGACAGGCCCGGGGTCTGCGCCGGAACCCTGTTCAGGCATTCCGGTGAGATTAATTTGGGAGCGGTTTTTCGGGTTTCAAGACCCTATTTGCGCGGTCAGGGCCGCATGCCCTACGGGCAGTATTCCACCCGCCTGCAGACACCCATCCGACACGGGCCGATATCTTTAAGGTCCGCTGTACATATGACCGGGTGTTTCCCATCCTGCGCCACGGATGCGCTGCTCATACGACGCGATTGGGTATCTCAGGGCTTTATAAACTTGGCACCGGTGTCGCGGCGGCTGCCTGCGGGCATGGTTTCCAGCCCTGCACCGGGATCTTGTGCGGTGTCGAGCGCGGCCTTCAGCTCTGTCAGCGGTTCGAGCATATCGACTGCCAGAGAAACCTTTCGCCCATCCGCGGCGGCCTTGGCCGAAACGACGGAGACGATGCGCGGGACGCCATCCGCGCCGAAGCTGAACACCGGAGAGCCAGACGCGCCAAAGTCTACATCGCAGGACAGCACCAGCAGCCCCTGTTGATGCGCAATCACAGTGCAAAGATCCTGCATTGTGGGGGCCTCTGACCTGTTGTGAGCGTAGCTGACGACGCCGACCTCTGCCCCGGGCATTGGCAGCGGGCCGGTGTCGAAAGGCGTTATGGTGGTGTTACGGATCGGATGTTGCAGTTCGAGCAAGGCCACGTCGTTGCGTACCCGCGCAGTGCTGGAGGTCTCTGCGTAGTCGTAATCAGGGTGCGCCACGGCGCGACGCGTGCGGCGATACGCGGCGGCACGTCCATTGCGCCAACCGGCGAGAAATTGGATGTCGCTGATGTCGGCCCGCAGGCCAGTGCGCGCATCGTAAAGGCAATGCGCGGCAGTCAGAACGAGCCGCTCGGTAATAAGCGCGCCGGTGCAAAACGCTTCTCCGGCGATTTCCAGACGTCCGACGGCCTCCCACTGACGGGCGCCTTCGGTGCTTTCCATCGTGAACAGGCTTTGTGCAGACGCGAAATTCGCGAGGAAAATCAATATTGTAGAAATGACTGCCCGCACGTCGCCCCCTTTTCTACCGGATTTATTCAGACAATAAGGCGAAAATGGGGCGGCGGGTGCGAGGCCGTCTCACGCCTCCGTGAGGCTCTTAGTCCTGGCGGAGCGCCGCAGGTTTCGGCCCTCCCGTGGCCCAGTCGAGCAGTTCCACCGTGTGCACCACCGGGATGCCGGTGGCGCTGCCGATCTGCATCATGCAGCCGATGTTGCCAGCAGAGATGACGTCAGGCTGCTTGGCCTCCAGCGTTTTGACCTTGCGTGCCTTGAGCTGGCCAGAAATCTCGGGCTGCATCAGGTTGTAGGTGCCCGCCGAGCCGCAGCACAGATGGCTGTCTGCAGGTTCGACGACCTCAAATCCGGCGCGACGCAGAAGGGCCTTGGGCGCGGTGGTCACTTTTTGGCCGTGCTGCAGGGAGCATGCCGCGTGATAGGCAACGCGCAGATCCTTGGGCGCGCCTTCGGGGATGTCCAGTCGGGAGAGCAGTTCCGAAATATCGCAAGCCAGCCCCGCGACCCGGGCGGCGTCCTCGGCCAATGGATCGTTGCGCAGCATGTGGCCGTAGTCCTTTACCGTGGTACCGCAGCCCGATGTGTTGATGACGATGGCGTCCAGTCCCTTGCCATCCATCTCGCGCACCCAGGCGCGGATATTGGCGCCGGCAAAGCGGTGAGAGCTGTCGGTCTTGCCCATGTGATGGGTCAGCGCCCCGCAACAGCCCGCGCCTTCGGGAATGACGACCTCCACCCCCAAGCGGGTGAGCAAGCGGATGGTCGCGTCGTTGATGTCGGTGTTCAGGGCTTTTTGCGCGCACCCTGTCATCAGGACGACACGCATCTTCGGCGTCTCAGGCGTAAAGCTTTGCGGGTCATCGTTGCGCGACACAGGCGGGATGTGTTTCGGTGCCATGTCGAGCATGGCGCGCAGGCGGGGATCAGGCAAAAGGTGGCGGAAGGGGCGGGCGATCTTGGCCCCGAGCAGCGCCGCGCGGAACCGCGTGGGATAGGGCAGCACCTGTGCCAGCACCCAGCGCAGCGCGCGCTCCGACCTTGGGCGCTCGTAGTGTTCTTCGATATATTCCCGAGCGTGGTCAACAAGATGCATGTAATGGACGCCGGACGGACAGGTGGTCATGCAGGCCAGACAGGACAGGCAGCGGTCAATGTGCTTGACAGTCTTGGCATCGGGCACACGATCGTTTTCCAGCATATCCTTGATTTGATAAATGCGGCCGCGGGGGCTGTCGAGTTCATCGCCAAGCACCTGATAGGTCGGACAGGTGGCTGTGCAAAACCCGCAATGCACACAGGCGCGCAGGATCTCATTGGCGCGTGCGGTGCCGGGATCGGTCAGTTGTTCGGGGGTAAAGGTCGTCTGCATGCTGGTATCCTGTGTCAGCCCATCAGCCGGGCCGTGGCCAGACCGAACCAGGGCAAGGTGGTGGCGAGAATGGTGACGACGGTGATCCAGCGCCGGATGCGGGGACCTGCCAGGCGTCGAAGAAAGGCGTGGCCAACCATCGCGCAGGCCGACACCCAGCCGACCCACATCAAGGCGAGGGACAGCAAGGGGGCGCCTGTTTCCACCCACAGCGCGATGGCCATACTGCCGACGACGACAGTTGCCAGAGCGAACAGGACGATCAACGTCGACCGCAGCCGAAGGAGGAACGCACACAGCAACGGGCCACCAAGGAAGGACAAGGCAAAAGCCGTGAGCACAGAGGCCGTCATCAGTGAAACGACCCGGGGTTCAAGATCCCGCGCGGGTCAAAGCGCTGACGGATGGCGCGGGTCAGCGCCGCCACCGGGGCTGATTCCGGCGGGAAGACCGGTGTGGTGCCCGCTCCGCGCACGCGGGTGGCGTGGCCGTCGATCATACCCAACCGGGTGCGCGCATCGGTGCCCTCAGGCATCAGGGCCCAGATCAGACCGCCGCCCCAGTCAAATATATGAGAGGTCGGGTCAAGCGCTTCGACCAATGCCGGCGCGTCGCTGGGCTTGCAGGAAATGCGCCAGACATCGCCATTTGCTCCCTTCATCGACGTCACGTCGCGAATGTCGGTCCATAGCTGCGCGACACGTACAGGGTCACGCTCCACACGGACCGGCAGAGCGCCAAACAGCTTCGCCATGGTGTCGGCGCGATAATCGACGGACCCTGAAAAACCCTCAACCCGCAGCAGCGTGACAGGATGCCCCTCCGGCCCTTCGGGCAAATGCGCCGCGCCGGTCACGTCGAAGGGCGATCCCAGGCCGCGCGCCATCGCCCGAACGGCTTGCGCGTCATCCAGGCCGTCGAACAAGATCGTGGCAGCAGCCTCGGGTTTCGGCAGCACCTTCAGCGACACCTCGGACAACACGCCCAACGTGCCGCGCGACCCCGCCATCAGCTTCACCAGATCGTAGCCAGTGACGTTTTTCATCACACGGCCTCCGTTCTTGATCACGGTGCCCTGCCCATCGACAAAGCGAACGCCCAGCAAGAAATCCCGGCAGGCTCCGGCCTGAATGCGCCGCGGGCCAGAGACGTTGGCTGCGACCACGCCGCCAATGGTGCTGTCGCCAGAGGTGCCAAGCAGACCGCGATGATCCATCGGCTCAAAGGCCAACCGTTGCCCTTCGGCGTCAAGGCGTCGTTCTATCTCCGACAGCGGCGTTCCGGCGCCAGCTACCACCGTCAACGCGCCCGGCTCGTAAAGATGAATGCCTGACAAACCAGTGGTGTCCAGAACCTCTCCCGCGCCGCTGCCAACGGGCCGCGTGCCGCCGCCGCGCACCCTGAGGCCGCCTGTCGCATCACGCACCATCTCGGCCAGTTCCGCCTCGCTCCCCGGTCTCATCCGCGCCGTGCCCCCTGCTTCTTTGGGTTGAAAACACTCAAAATTCTCACTCCGCCGCCAGCATTGCCGTCCGGCGGGCGTTCGAGGCATCCAGAGGAAAAACTTTCGCCGGGTTCAGCAGCCACTTCGGATCGAAGACGTCCTTGATCAACATTTGCGCTTCCAAGTCCTGCGGCGCGTATTGATGGTGCATCAGATCGCGCTTTTCCACCCCGACGCCATGTTCGCCCGTCAGGCAGCCGCCAACCTCGACACACAGCTTGAGGATTTCCGCGCCAAGGTCTTCGCAAAGCTCCAACTGCCCCGCCTCATTTGCATTGAACAGGATAAGCGGGTGCATGTTGCCGTCGCCCGCGTGAAAGACATTTGCGACTTCCAGCCCGAACTCTTTTGACATCTCACTGATGCGTTTCAGGACATAGGGCAGCTCGTTCACCGGGATCGTTCCGTCCAGACACATATAATCGTTGATGCTGCCCATGGCACCAAAGGCCGATTTGCGGCCCAGCCAGATACGCGCGGCCTCATCGGCGTCGGTGGCCTCGCGTAGTTCAACCGGATTGTGACGGCGCGCAATCGCGGTGATCTTTTGCAACTGTTCGTCGATTTCCGCGTCTGACCCTTCGACCTCGACGATCAGCAGCGCCTCGCAATCGGGGTAGCCAGCGCCGGAAAACGCGTCCGTGGCGCGGATGCAAGGACGGTCCATAAACTCGATCGCGACGGGCAGCACGCCCGCCTTGATGATGTCCGACACACAGGCCCCCGCAACTTCGTTGCTGTCATAGCCAATCAGAACGGGTCGCGCGCCTTCGGGTTGGTGCAGAATGCGCAGGGTGGCTTCTGTGACCACACCCAGCTGCCCTTCGGAGCCGCAGATCACGCCCAGCAGGTCCAGCCCGCCCGCGTCCAGATGCGCGCCGCCGAGTTCCACCACTGTGCCGTCCATCAGCACCAGTGTCACGCCCATCAGGTTGTTGGTGGTCACGCCATACTTCAGACAGTGCGCCCCGCCAGAGTTCATGGCGATGTTCCCGGCAATGGCGCAGGCCAGTTGCGACGAGGGGTCGGGTGCATAAAAGAACCCATCTTCGGCCACGGCGCCTGTCACCGACAGATTGGTGCGCCCGGTCTGCACGCGAATAAACCGGTTGTCGTAGTCGGTTTCCAGAACCTCGGCCATGCGCGCCACGCCCAGGATCAGCGAATCTGCGGTGGGCAGCGATCCGCCCGCCAGAGAGGTGCCCGCCCCACGCGGGACCACGGGCACGCCTTCGTCATGACAGATCTTCAGCAGGGCAGAGACCTGCTCGGTCGATGAGGGCAAAGCCACCGCAAGCGGCGGGCAGCGATAGGCCGTGAGTGCATCACATTCATAGGCGCGGACCTCGGCCTCATCATGAATGATACCACCGGGCAGGGCGGCCTCCAGCATTTCGACGATGCGGGCCTTTCGAGCGATCACGGCGGCGTTGGGTTCCGGCATCTGCATGGGTGTCTCCTCCTCAGGTGTGCGCCCCTTGCCAAAAGGTAAGGCATTGCACAGCACGACGCACCCGCGCCGTGTCACCAGAAACCAAAATCCGCATAATTGGTCAACTAAAATAACCAAAACTGCGAATTGAGGGCGGAATGTCGCGCGATACCTTGCATGTGCCCCTTGGCAAAGGTCATCTGCAGCAAACAGAAGGGATCCCGCATGGCTTGGGTCAAAATCATACATATTCTTTGCGTGATGGGGTGGATGACGTCGATCTTTGCGGTGCCGCGCGCGCTCATTTACTGGAAACGCGATTATGCCAAAACTGGCGAAAATGGTCCGTTGGGGGATCTCACGTTCCGTCTGTATCGGTTCTCTTTCGGGCTGGGTGTCATCGCGATTCTGACGGGAATATGGTACGGAACATGGCTTGGCTGGCCTGCGTGGTTGCATCTCAAGGCCTCTCTGGTGCTGCTGCTGGCCGTCCACTACCTATGGATCGGCAAGCTGGTGCGCCGTGCGCAACAAGGCGAATTCCGTGAATCCGACCTGTTTTTGCGCATTTTCAACGAAGCCAGTGTGATCGGGACCATTGCCATCCTTTGGGTGGTCGTGGTGCAGCCGTTTTGATAAAAGTTCAGACCCTCTTGTCCGGGTTCACGCCTTGGGACGCCGCCGCGGTGCTGTTTCTGGCGCTATGCTGGATGGGGGCGACGTTGATTATTGAACATCCACCCAAGCGCCGCCCGTCGATGTCGACGCTGATGGCCGCTTACAGGCGGGAGTGGATGGTTCAATTCGTGCATCGCAGTCCGCGGATCTTTGACAGTCAGATCGTTTCGAACCTGCGGCAAGGGACGGCGTTCTTTGCTTCGGCGTCGATGATTGCCATCGGTGGGGGCTTTGCGCTGCTGGGCAATGCGGATCAGCTACGCGGTGTGGCCGCCGACCTGACAGAAAGCGCCGACCCCGTGGTGGTGTTCGAGATCAAGTTGATGGTGATGTTGCTGTTCGCGGCCAATGCGTTTCTGAAATTCGTTTGGTCACATCGTCTGTTTGGGTACACCTCCGTGTTGATGGCCGCCGTGCCGGAAGACGTGAGCGACCCGGTGACCATGCCGCGCGCTCAAAAGGCGGCCGAGATCAACGTCACCGGCGCGCGGAGCTACAATCGTGGCCTTCGCTCGGTCTATTTCGGCATCGCCTCCGCGGCGTGGCTTGGCGGCGCGTTGCCTTTGACACTGGCGACGATCGTGACCTTGGCGGTCGTCCTGCGGCGCGAATTTGCCTCTGTCAGTCGCGCGGTCCTTCTGGAGCCGACGGATCGGACCACTGGACAGACGCCGGGGTCGTGATCGCCTTCGTCGCACGCGATACGTCCTGCTTCTGAGTTGTGGGGTGGAGCGGAGCGCTTGGCGATCAAGATGACCCGTGGCCGAGCCTGGTCAGATGTGCGTCAAGCTGCGCTGATACGCGGTTGGCCGATCATGCTGAGGGCGCAACGAACTTGGTGCTGGGAATGCGTGTTCTTTTGCATCCGCATGAAACCGAGCAGGCCTTTGCCCTGACGTCTGACAGTGGCTGTGATCCCCGAGGGGGGCTTGGGGCGCTGGACCGATGTTCGGCGGACGGAGGGAGCGACGCTACTGCGCCGCGCGCCATGCGTTAAGCTGCGGCGCCGGCTCGCCCCTCTCGCAACCAAGCGCCAACGATCAGAGCCGCCGCTAGAAGCAGCACCAGCCAAGGCGGCAGAAGCGCGGTCTGGCGCACGTCGAGCGTTTCAAACGCCTCTCGCGGGGTGATGCCGATCCAGCCACGTCCGGCCGCGGGACGGCCAGGTCGGACGTTGCGTACCGATGGCATGCCGTCTTCCAGCCGCAACACACCCCCGCGTGTCTCATCGATCAAGGGCGTCAGGGCCTCGCCGCTGGCGATGGTCTGGATGAATTCGCGCGGGGCGGAGGGGCCAAGGCCGACCACCGTTTCCAGATCGGATTCAGTCAGGCGATAGAGGCCGATTTCGGGCCCTTCGAACGTCCCTTCGAATCGACCGGGGCTGACTTCTTCCAGCGGGACTTCAACGGGTTCGCCATCAGGTCCGGTAACGGTAACGTTGCCCACGTCGCCCGACAAAGAGCGTCGGATGATACGCATTGTCTGGCCGGTGGGTTCCGCCCAAAGCGCTTCTTCTTCCAGTTCCGGTTCCTTCATCATCCAATGGGCGAGGCGGCGCAGCAGTTCCAGTTGCGGGCCACCGCCCTCAAAGCCTCGGTTCCACAGCCACGCCTGATCGGACGCCAGCAGCGCCACGCGCCCCTCGCCGACCCGGTCCAGCACCAGCAACGGTTTGTCGTCGACACCCTGCATGACCACGTCGCCGGAGGTCGGTTCCACTTCTACCTGACGCAGCCACCGGCCCCACGTTTCCGCGCCTTCCAGACCGGCGGTCACCGGGTGGCGTTCGCCCATCTCGGTCACGGCAGGACGGTAGCCGCGCTCGATCACACGGGCAGTGGGTTCCGCGGGGATGATGTCGGCAAGCGGCGAACGGTAGATCGAATCCGCGCTGGCGAAATCCTTGCCGGCGGCGACCAGCATTGCACCGCCCTGTTCGACGTAGTTACGCACGTTGTCGAGATAGATCGCAGGCAGGATGCCGCGCCGTTTGTAGCGGTCAAAGATGATCAGGTCGAAGTCCTCGATTTTCTCGAGAAACAGCTCTCGCGTGGGGAAGGCGATGAGCGACAATTCGGTGACCGGCACGCCGTCTTGCTTTTCTGGCGGACGCAGAATGGTGAAGTGCACAAGGTCCACGGAGCTGTCTGATTTCAACAGGTTGCGCCACGTGCGTCCGCCGGCATGCGGCTCACCAGACACCAGCAAGACGCGCAGGCGGTCGCGCACGCCGTTGATCTGCACCAGCGCGCGGTTGTTGCGATCAGTCAGCTCACCGTCGGCCTCGGGGACCACGAATTCGATCACGTTCAGTCCGCCGTGGGGCAACTCGATCGGCAGCACCAGATCCTCGTTGATCGGCACGCGGTAGCTTTCAGGATCTGCGCCATCCACGGAGATCTGGATGTCGGTGGTGGACTCACCGGGGGCTGCGCCGTCATCTTCGATTCGCAGGGTCAGTTCGACCGGTTCGCCCAGGATGGCAAAGGCCGGGGCATTGCGTACGATCAGGCGGCGGTCCCAATCGTCCTCTTGCCCGGTGAGCAGAAGATGCAGCGGCGCGGGCAGGTCAGGCGCGCGTTCGAGATCATGCAATCGCCCGTCGGACAGCAGCACAACGCCTGCAATACGGCCACGGGGTTCTTCTGCCATGGCGGCCGACAGCGCGGTCATCAACTGGCTGCCCGCATCGCCATCGCCATCCGGCACGGGAACGCGGCGGACTTCTGTGTTCGGGCGGGCGCGCAGCGTCGCCTCCAAATCATCGGCTGCGGCGGAGGTGACGCCTGCGCGCTCTGCCAGCCGTTGCGAGGCGGTTTCGTCCACCAGCATCAGCACGATGTCAGACAGTGGCGCGCGCTCCTCCTTTTGCCACGACGTCTGTGCCAGCGCGGCGATTACCACCAACGCAGCGAGCGCACGCAGCCACCAGCCCTTGAGCCCGCGCCACAGAGCAAGCACCACGCCTGCCAACGCCACAGCGCCAAGACCAAAGATAGCGCCCCAAGGCAGAAGCGGGTCGAAAACGATCTGAGCAGCGTTCATTGGCCCAGCCGATCCAGCAGCGCAGGAACGTGGACCTGATCGCTTTTGTAGTTGCCGGTCAGAACATGCATCACGAGATTTACTCCGAACCTGTAGGCGATTTCGCGTTGGCGTTCGCCGGTAAAGCCTCGGCCCAGCGGCACCAGCGGATTGCCCGCCTCGTCCATGGCCCAGGCTGCGGCCCAATCGTTGCCGCCGATAACCACGGGGGTCACATTGTCGTTGAGATCGCGGAAGGGCATTCCGTCAATCAGCTCGGCGTCGGGCGGTGCGGCTTCAACCCAGACGTCGCGACCTTGCCATCGGCCGGGAAAGTCGTTGAGCAGGTAAAAGGTGCGGGTCAGGACGTGGTCCTGCGGGACCGGCTCCAGTGGTGGAATGTCGAGCGGTGCGGCAAGTTCCTGCAACTTGCGCCCCTCCGGCGTGCCGGAGCCGAACCCTGCCACATCCGCATCTCGGGTGTCGAACAGGATCAGGCCGCCGGAGCGGAGGTAAGTGTTGAGCTTGGCATAGGCTTCGGACGAGGGAGTCGGTTGGTCCGGGGTGATCGGCCAGTACAGCATTGGATAGAACGCGAGTTCGTCGGTTTCCAGATCGACGCCGATAGGCTCCGCCGGTTCGACCGAGGTTCTGAAAAACAACGTGTCGGACAGGCCGCGTAGCCCCGCTTGGGCCGTCTCGTCCAGCCGCGCGTCGCCGGTCAGCACGTGTGCGAGCACAACTTCAGACGTGGCGGCAAGCGCCCGCGCGTCGGCAGCGGGATCGGCTTGCGGTTCGTCCTGGGCACGCGCACCTTGCTGCGTGGCAGACAGAAGCATCAAGGCTAGGCCCGCTGCCACCGCACCGCGCAGGCGACCGGACAGAGACAATGTCGCGATCACATCGGTTGCCAGCAGCAGCAGCGCCGCGGCCAGAAGCCATCCGGCCAGCGGTTGCTCCTGAGAGCGGTTCAGCCCCTCGACGGGCACAGTGTCGGGCCATGTCATCGGGATCAGCTCCGTCTCGGCGGTGACGACATTGCGCGCGATGCTGCGATCTTCGCCTTGATACAGTCCGGGGCGCAAGTCGGGGCCAAGCGGGGCAGAGACCAGAGCGGGCCCCTCAACACCGGGCAGAACGCCCGCATCCTGTGGCACGCCAAAGGCGTCGAGCACGCGCACTGGTTTCCAGATCGTACCTTCCATATCCTCAATGTCCGGTTGCGCGGTGGCAGAGGACACGGCAAGCCGTTCAAGCATCTGCACAAACAGACCAGACAGCGGCAGGGAAGACCACTCCGCGTTGGCCGTGACGTGGAACAGGATGACCTGCCCTTGTCCGACCTGTTTGCGGGTGACCAGCGGCGTGCCATCGGCCAATTGCGCGATCACGCGGTCAGCAAGTGTCGGGTCGGGCTGGGCCATAACCTGACTGTTCACGGCCACATCGTCTGGGATGGTCAGGCCCATGAATGGACTGCCTTCGGTAAAAGGGGCAAGCGACTTGGGTTCGCCCCAGCTCATCGCGCCGCCGACGGTCCGGCCTCCGGCGCGCAGACGCACGGGCATCAGCGGATCTTCGGTGTCGCGGCTGATGTCAGAGGCCGCCAACCGTGGTCCTGCAAACCGCAGCAAGGTGCCGCCAGCATTCACCCAGTCGAGCACGTCGGCGCCCTCTTGACCGGTCAATTGTGCGACATCCACCAGCGCGATCACATCCGGGTTGGCGGGGATCACGGTCTTCAGATCGGTTTCCAGAATGTCGGCCGTCGGGGCAAGCGCTTTGCGAAGATAGTGCAGTGGGTCAAGCAGTTGCAGACCCTCGCGGTCCTCGCGGGCGGCGATCAACGCCACCTCACGCCGCCGTAGGGAGTCGTCGGGCAGGGTCACCGCGCCGGCGCTGTCCGCGCCGCCGATCTCGAACCTTTCGATGCGGGCGCGCAGTTCGGAAGGGAGCGACAGTTCAATCTGGGTTGTGAGGGCCTGTGCCTCAAAAGTTACTGGCGTGCGCATCAGGACCGCCGGGTTGCCGGCGGGATCGCGGCCATGACCTTCAAGCGTCACTTCTGCCTCGGGGCCCGGGCGCAAACGGCGCAGAGTGGCGGTCAAATTGCCATCCGCCAATACCATTGGTTCCAGGGCAAGCAGGTTGCGCGGTGCTTCGAAGACCGTGACCTGCCCACGATCCTGCGCAGCCTCCAGCAGCGGCGCGCGTCCATCACGGTTCAGCCCGTCGGACATCCAGTAAGTATCGAAATTCTCGTCCGGAAGCAGGTCGATGGCACGGTCCAGCGCGTCCGGTCCCGGCTCCCATGGTTCTGGCTCAATACCTGTCAGGCGAGAGCGCAGGGCCTCTGCGGACAGAAATTGCGGCTCCTGCGGGTCCGTGAGCCGTATCAAGGCGACCCGGCGATCGTCGCGCCCGGCCTCCGCCAGTAGCCCGTCGAGCGTGTTCATCCGCAGCCGCCAGTCTGCGGCCGAGGCCCAGCTTGCATCCATCACCACCAAAAGCGGTCCGGTCCCTGCGGCATCGCCCTCATCGCGCGGATTGAGGATTGGTCCGGACAGGCCGATAATCACCGCCGCAACGGCCAGCATCCGCAGCAACAAAAGCCACCATGGCGTTCGGTCCGTCACCTGCTCGTCATTCTTGAGGCCAAGCAACAGCACCACCGCAGGGAATATCCGCCGAACCGGAGCAGGCGGGATGGCACGCAAAATGATCCAGAGGATCGGCAGCGCGATCAGTCCCATTAGCAACCATGGGGCGGAAAACCCCAGTCCGAACAAGGTCATCCTTGGCTCCCGTCCAGCGCGCGATAAACCCATAGCAAGGCCGATTGGGCGCTGTGATCCGTGTGATGCGTGAAATACTGCCAGCCGGTCAGGCGGCAGAGGGTATCAAGCCGGTCTTTGCGTTCCGCGAGACGTTCAAGATAGCGGTCGCGCAGGTCATTGGCCTTCAGTGTCTCATAGGCGACGGATTTGTTCACGCTTTCAAATATGGTGCGCCCGTGGAAGGGGAAGGCTTCCTCCGATGGGTCGAGCACCTGAAACAGAACGCCACGCACGCCACGGTCGGCGGCTTTGGTCAGCGCGGCCTCCACCGGGGCGAGGTCGCCGAGAAAATCGGAAACGAACAGCGCTTTGGCGTCGGGCAACATGCCGCGCGCCTCTGGCTCGGCGTAGTCGTCCTCGCCATCGGTACTGAAATATTCCGCCAGACGAAGGGTTTGCGCATTACCCCGGCGTGGCGGCAAGGCCCAGCCGGTCAGCCCCACCCTTTCGCCGCCGCGCACCAGCAAGACTGCCGTGGCAAGCGCGGTCAGCCGCGCGCGGTCGGACTTGGTCGGAATGTCCTTGTGACTGGAAAAGCGCATGGAGGCCCCGGGATCGACCCACATCTGGACCGATTGCGCGATCTGCCATTCACGTTCCCGCACGAATTGCTCGTCGCCACGGGCAGAACGCCGCCAGTCGATTTGCCGAAACGAGTCGCCTGCCTGGAGCGGACGGTATTGCCAGAAATCGTCGCCCAGCCCAGCGCGCCGACGGCCGTGGTCACCCAGAAGAACGGTGCCAGCCAGATGTTCGGCACGGGCCAGAAGCGCGGGGAAGCGGCTGGCTTCCTCCTGCGCCCGGGTGCGGAGATGGGCGACGGAACTCACGCTGCGGCGACTTTTTGCAACAGCCCGCCTGCCACATCGTCGATCAGCGCGCCAAGATCCTCGCCGCGGGCACGGGCGGAGAATGTCAGCGCCATGCGGTGGACCAGAACCGGCTTGGCCATATCCAGTACATCTTCGGGCGAGGGGGCCAGTCGACCTTGAAGTAGCGCCCGCGCGCGAACCGTCAGCATCAGCGCCTGAGCGGCGCGGGGACCGGGTCCCCATGCAACAATGTCCTTCACCCGCTCAGGCGCGCTGGGATCGTCGGGGCGGAATGCGCGCACAAGGTCGAGGATCTGCTCAACAACCGCGTCGCCCACGGGCATCCGACGTAGTAGTCTCTGCGCGGCGATCAGCTCTGCCGCGGTAAAGACCTGATGGCTGTCCGCTTCTTCTGTCCCGGTTGTGGCAAGCAGAATATCCTTCTCGGTCTTGCGATCCGGATAGGCCACGTTGATCTGCACGAGGAAACGGTCAAGCTGCGCCTCGGGCAGGGGATAGGTGCCTTCCTGTTCGATGGGGTTTTGCGTGGCGAGCACGTGGAACGGGGCCTCCAGCGGGCGCGTCTGCCCGGCAACGGTGACCACCTTTTCCTGCATCGCCTGCAGCAACGCCGATTGCGTCCGGGGAGAGGCGCGGTTGATCTCGTCGGCCATGAGAAGCTGACAGAAGATCGGGCCTTCGATGAATTTGAAGGCACGTGTGCCGTCTTCTCCGGTTTCCAGAACCTCGGAGCCTAGGATATCGGCAGGCATCAGGTCCGGTGTGAACTGCACGCGGTTGCCGTGCAGCCCCATGACGGTGCTGAGGGTTTCGACCAAACGGGTCTTGCCCAGGCCGGGCAGGCCGATCAACAGCGCGTGACCGCCGCAGAGCATGGAGGCCAGCGTCAGGTCAACGACGCGCTCCTGGCCGATGAATCTCGCAGTTATGGAGCGTTTGGCCTCTGCCAGCTTCGTCTCCAATGCTTCGATATCGGCGACCAGATCCTCGGCGTCGGTGTCTAGGGGGGGCATGGCATCTCTCCGTTTCCGACCTATAGTCTTTTGTTCAATGTATCCTTGGTTAGGTTAATGGCAAAAGCAATGTCGGCACAAAATATCGTGACACCCTCGGCTGATGGCATCGCCGCCTCAGCGCAAGCTGCAAAAAAGGGCAGGGGACTGCCGCCGGTCGACAAGTGGGACCCGCCATTTTGCGGTGATCTGGACATGCGGATCGCGCGGGACGGCACTTGGTTCTACCTCGGGACGCCCATTGGGAGGGTCGGACTGGTCAAGCTGTTCTCGTCCATCCTGCGCAAAGATGGCGAGGATTACTTTCTCGTGACTCCGGTCGAAAAAGTCGGAATCACGGTCGAAGATGCACCATTTGTCGCGGTCGATTTCACGGTGGAGGGCAAAGGTGAGGCGCAGACCATAGCGTTTGAGACCCATGTGGGCGATTTTGCCACCGCAGGTCCAGAACACCCGATCCGCGTCGAGCGCGATCCGGAAACAGGTGAGCCGTCTCCTTACGTCTTGGTCCGCCGCAACCTCGAAGCGCTTATTGATCGCAAGAGTTTCTACCGATTGGTGGACATCGGCGCACATCATGACGATTGGTTCGGGTTGTGGTCTGGCGGCAAATTCTTCCCGATTATCCCGTCAAGCGACGTTGAGGTTTAAGAGAACGGCCCCTGTTTCTTTGCTTCAAAAATACTCCGGGAGCGTCGGGGCAGCGTGCCCCACCGTCGCACTTGGGTGCGACGGAAAAGCTGCCTCACATCACTCCATACGTTGTGGCGCACCGGTGCCCATGTTCACACCGATGTACGGCTTTTTGGCGGCTTTCCACGCGCCGAACCCGCCTTCCATATGGCCAATCCTGGTGATCCCGGCATCCATTGCCGCACGGCTCACCTTTTCCGAACGCACGCCAGAGCCGCAATGCAGCAAGATCTGCTTGTCTGACTGACCGGGCAGAGCGCCCGCGTCGAAGCCCGCCATGGGCATCAGCAACGCACCATGAATGTGCTCGAACATGTATTCCTGCGGTGTGCGCACGTCGATCAGAATAATCTTGCCGCTCTCCATGCCAGCCTCGACCTCGTCCACTGTCCAGGTCTCAAACGTTGCGCCGTTCACGGTTTCGCTTTTCATGTGCTGTCCTTTCAGAACTTGTTCGCGGGTATCTTGAAATAGAAGTGGCCATCATCCTCCAGCGGCGCAAGTCGGCCACCGCGCAGGTTGACCTGTAGCGCAAAGAGCATTCGATCCGGGAGAGACAGCGTCGCGTCGCGATCATCACGCAGCTTGATGAATTCCGCCTCGGTTTTGCCCGCAAGATGCGGGTTCCGTTGCTTGTGTTCGGCCACTGTCGCCTCCCATGCGGGATCGTGTCGGTCCTTGACCGGTGGGTAATCGTGACCGACGAACAGCCGCGTGTCATCTGGAAGCGTCAGTATCTCCTGCAACGAATTCCACAGGTCTTTCGATGATCCGCCGGGAAAATCGGCACGGGACGTGCCTGTATCTACATGCATGAACGTGTCGTGTACAAAAGCTGCGTCACCCATGACATAGGTGATCGAACCCAGCGTATGCCCGGGCGAAAGCATCACGTTCACCTGCACATTGCCGAAAGAGAATTGCTCGCCGTCAGCAAAGAGCCCATCAAAATCGCGGTCGGGGTCAAAGGCGTCTGGCAGGTGGTAGATGCCACGCCACAACGCGGAAATTTCACGGATCTTCTCGCCAATGGCATTGGGCGCACCGGTTTGCCGTGTCAGCCAGTGGGAGGCCATCATGTGATCTGCGTGCGGATGCGTGTCGAGCACCCAAGCCACGGTAAGCCCCTGCGCCTTGACGAAATCCAGAACCTCCTGCGCGCTGTCCGTGCGGGTGCGTCCGGCCTCCGGGTCGAAATCGAGAACCACATCGATCAGCGCGGCTTGCTTTGTCTCCGGACAGGCGGCCACATACATGATCGAGCCGGTGTCGCGATCGTAGAACCCTGTGACCTCTGGAGAGCCGGACCCCGTCGACGGGCTTTTGCGGGTGAACATGCATATCTCCTGTCGTTTTCAAATTCTGTTAATGGAATGTAACGCCGCGACAGTTGGTCAGTTCCATCCCAAATTCAAGGAGATTTGCGCTGCGATCCAAGGATGGAGAAAGTGGGAGCCTTTGCATGGCACTTTACGTGAGATAGCGTGATGTACATACACTCGGCCAAGCGTCATAAGGAAAGACACTACATGTACGATCTCGCCACATTCGGCGCTTGGGCCGAATTTGCCATTCGATGGCTGCACGTGATTACCGCCATCGCGTGGATTGGGTCTTCGTTCTATTTCATCGCGCTGGACCTTGGATTGCACCGCGACCGTAATCTCGCCTCCGGCGCGGATGGCGAAGAATGGCAAGTGCATGGCGGTGGTTTTTACCACATTCAGAAATATCTCGTGGCGCCGTCGCAGATGCCCTCTGATCTCGTTTGGTTCAAATGGGAAAGCTATTGGACATGGATCTCCGGCTTTGCCCTGCTGACGGCGGTGTATTACTTCGGGGCGGAGTTCTATCTGGTCGATCCAAATGTCATGGACCTCGCGGCGTGGCAGGCGATTGGAATATCCGTTCTGTCCCTTGGCCTTGGCTGGGTGGTCTATGACCAGCTGTGCAAATCGCCGCTGGGCAAGAACCTGAACCTGCTGATGGTCGTTCTGTTCGGCGTGCTGGTGCTGATGGCCCTGTTTTACACGTCGGTGTTCTCAGGGCGGGCGGCGCTGTTGCATCTGGGGGCCTTCACCGCGACGATCATGACCGGCAACGTTGCGATGATCATCATCCCCAACCAAAAGGTCGTCGTGGCCGATTTGATCGCTGGCAAGACACCCGATCCAAAATACGGCTTTATCGCCAAGCAGCGGTCCACCCATAACAACTACCTGACGCTGCCAGTTTTGTTCCTGATGCTGTCGAACCACTACCCGCTGGCCTTTGCGAGCGAGTTCAACTGGCTGATCGCGCTGCTGGTCTTCCTGATGGGTGTGACGATCCGGCATTTCTTCAACACGGTGCACGCGCGCAAGGGGACGCCCACTTGGACGTGGCTGGCGACGGCCGTGCTGTTTCTACTGATCATGTGGCTGTCCACGGCGCCTTTGTTCCAGACGGAAGAGCCGGAAGAGGCGCAAGGGCCGGCCGCGCTGCGGTTTGCGCAGGCCGAGGGGTTTGAGGACGTGCATGACATCGTGCTGGGGCGGTGTTCCATGTGCCACGCGGCAGAGCCGGTCTACGGCAACCTGTTGTGGCCGCCCAAGGGCGTGCGTCTGGAAACCGAGGCGCAGGTCGCCCGACATGCGCGCGCGATATTTTTGCAGGCCGGGGTGACACATGCCATGCCGCCGGCGAACCTGTCATGGATGGAAGACGACGAGCGTGCCGCCATCCGCAAGTGGTACGCCGACGCAACAGGCGGCTAAGCGTGTTTGATGCTGCGGGCTGTTAGGCCCCAGTGCGGGACAAGTTGGCCAAGGAAATGGCCCGCACTGTCATCTGCGCTGCGACGGTTCTAAGAAGCTGTCGTGTCAGCGTTGGACCAGCTTGATGGGTTGAAACCACGTCTTCGCAAAGCTTTCGCCGTAGACGGAGGAAATCGTTTCGAACGCGATCAGGGGAACCAGCATCTTCGTATCCTTTACTCGGGTTGGCTATATTGATGATAACTTTATTAACGCAATAAAGTTTCGAAAAATATGATACATAGGTACATATGTTGCATAGTCATCACGCGATACCTTGTTTGATGCAGGTGCGGCGTTACCGCTGAACGGCGGTTTCAGAATCGGAAATGTGGTGCTAGGTCTGGTGGCATGAACACGCACGACCCCAATATGCGCCCAACCATCCGGCAACTGGACGACGCCTCCATCAACCGTATCGCCGCTGGCGAAGTGGTGGAACGGCCCGCGTCTGCGGTTAAGGAATTGGTCGAAAACGCCATTGACGCTGGCGCGCGTAGGGTCGGCATTGAAATCGCGGATGGGGGTAAAACCCTGATCCGGGTCACCGATGACGGCTGTGGCATGACCGCAGACGATCTGCCCTTGGCGCTCTCGCGGCATGCAACCTCAAAGATCGACGGCAGCGATCTGCTCGACATTCATTCTTTTGGCTTCCGGGGGGAGGCGTTGCCCTCGCTGGGGGCGGTGGCGCGTCTGACGCTGCAAAGCCGAGCCAAGGGCCACGAGGCGGTCGAACTGTCTGTTGATGGTGGGCATCGCGGCATAGCAAAACCATGTGCGCTGAACGGCGGCACAGTTGTCACGCTGCGGGATTTGTTTTTTGCCACTCCGGCACGGCTGAAGTTTCTGCGCACGGACCGTGCCGAGATGCAGGCGATTTCCGACACGATCAAACGTCTCGCCATGGCAGAGCCGTCGGTTGGTTTTACCCTGCGCGATGTGTCTGGCGGCAACGATCGCGTGACCTTTCGTGTGGAGCCTGAGCAGGGCGATCTGTTCGACGCGCTGCGAGGACGACTGGCGCGCGTCATGGGCAGCGAGTTTGCGGAGAATTCGCTTGCCATAGATGCGGAGCGGGAGGGCTTTCGCCTCACCGGGTATGCCGCACTGCCGACCTATTCACGTGGAACATCGGTGGCGCAGCATCTGTTCGTAAACGGTCGGCCGGTGCGGGACAAAACCCTGATCGGTGCGTTGCGCGGGGCTTATCAGGATTTCCTGTCGCGGGATCGGCACCCGGCGGTGGCGCTGTTCGTCGATTGCGACCCGCACAAGGTCGACGTGAACGTACACCCCGCGAAATCAGAGGTGCGGTTCCGCGATCCCGGCGTGGTGCGCGGGCTGATCGTGACCTCACTGCGGCACGCGCTTGCGAACGCCGGGCATCGGGCGTCGACCACCGTGGCGGATGCGACTTTGAACGCACTGAGGCCTGAACAGGTGGGCCCGTTGGGACATACCCCCCAGCCTCTGCACCAGCCGCGCGTGTACCAGATGGACAGGCCCAGTCTTGGCGCGCGGCAAGCCAGCTACGCGGCGCAAGCGCCAGCATATTTCCAGCCCGCGCCGGCCTACCC
Organism: Sagittula marina; assembly: GCF_014196795.1. Taxonomy (GTDB): domain Bacteria; phylum Pseudomonadota; class Alphaproteobacteria; order Rhodobacterales; family Rhodobacteraceae; genus Sagittula; species Sagittula marina. Next base: position 27,637 of record NZ_JACIEJ010000012.1, on the reverse strand, counting down.
CGCGCAACACAGCGGCTTTGCCGAGCTCGGCGGCAGCTATTCGGGGCGTGTGGTTGAGCCAGAGGCCCCGCAGGAGCCACGCGAGGACATCATCCGCAAACCGCTTGGCGCGGCACGGGGGCAGGTTCATGAGAACTACATCATTGCCCAGACGGAAACGGGCATGGTCATCGTGGATCAACACGCCGCGCATGAACGTCTGGTGTACGAAAAGCTGAAAAAACAGATGGCCGAAAATGGCGTTGCGGCGCAGGCTTTGCTGATTCCTGACGTGATCGACTTGTCCCATGACGAGGCGCAGCGTCTGCTGGCGGTGGCCGATGATCTGTCGCGTATGGGGCTGACCGTCGAAGCCTTTGGCAACGGGGCGATTGCGGTGCGAGAGACCCCGGCGATCCTTGGCGAAGTGGACAGTCAGGGGCTGATCCGCGATATTCTGGACGAGCTCGACGACCTTGGCGAAAGCCAACTGGTCCAGGAAAAGATCGAGGCGATCCTGAGCCGCGTGGCCTGCCATGGCTCGATCCGCTCAGGCCGCATCATGCGTGCCGAAGAGATGAATGCGCTCCTGCGTGAGATGGAGGCAACACCGCATTCCGGCCAGTGCAACCACGGGCGACCGACCTATGTGGAGCTGCGCTTGACGGACATCGAACGGCTGTTTGGGCGCTCATGATCCAGATTGGCGACGTATCGCTGAACCTCTCTGATCCTGTGACCTTGATTGCGCTGGGCGTCGTCTGTCTGCTGCTGTTCTTGCTGGTATCCTCAGCGCGCTCTGCCTCGCGTGCGGCGCGATCGGTGGAGCCTTTGGCACAGCAGATGCGCGGCGTTGCGGGGCGCGTTCAACAGTTGGGGGAGGGGCAGGAGCGGCTGGCGGGCGGTCTGCACCATGTGTCGGAGGCACAGGCGACAAGCCAATCTGCCATGATCCAGCTGATGGAACAAAGGCTTGCCGAAGTGCAGGACAAGATGGCCGTGAACCTGCATGGCTCTGCCCGGCGCACGGCGCATTCCTTGGGCGAACTCCAGGAGCGGCTGCAATCCATCGACAAGGCGCAGGCCAACATCACCAAATTGTCGGGCGATGTGCTGTCGTTGCAGGACATCCTGTCGAACAAACAGACACGCGGGGCATTTGGCGAAATCCAACTGCATGACATCGTATCAAAGGCGCTGCCCTCGGACAGCTATACGTTGCAGGCAACTCTGTCCAACGGGCGGCGTGCCGATTGCCTGATCCACTTGCCGAACCCGCCGGGACCAATCGTGGTGGACGCGAAATTCCCGCTCGAAGGCTACGAGGCCATGCGCCGCGCCGATACGCCGGAACAAAGGACCCGGGCGGCGCAGCAATTCCGGCTGTCGGTTCGCAAACACATCCGTGATATTTCCGACCGCTACATTATCGAGGGAGAGACGGCGGATGGGGCGTTGATGTTCCTGCCGTCCGAGGCGGTCTACGCAGAATTACATGCCAACTTCACCGATGTGGTGCGCGAAGGCTTCACTGCGCGGGTTTGGATCGTTTCTCCGACCACTTGCATGGCGACGCTCAACACCATGCGGGCGATTCTGAAAGACGCGCGCATGCAAGAGCAAGCCGGAGCAATCCGTAAGGAATTGCATGCGCTTTATGCTGACGTTGATCGGCTTGGAGGGCGCGTGGCGAACCTTGACCGCCATTTCGGGCAGGCCGCCAAGGACATTGAAGAGATTAAGATCAGCGCGGACAAAGCAGGTAAGCGCGCGAGAAGATTGGATAATTTCGATTTTGAAGACCTCTCGAAAGAGGCTGAGACCGGTCTTGCAGTCCTGCGACCCGATCAGCGCGTAGAATAGTTTACCATTGAACTAATGGCTTTATGGGGTGCGCTAACAGTCATGCGTTGCACGCATGGGCGATATGCGATTGCCCTAATGCCGCTAGGTTTCGACCCCTGATAGACCCACCTTTAACCATGTGACGAACCTGCTAATGTGGTCCCGACTCGGGCGTCTGGCAGAACAGTCATCCGAAAAGGTTTAACGTTGAACAATTGCTGCACTGCAGCTTTGGATCGACAGAGGAGGGAAGAGGACACATGAAAGACACTCCCCAGGACGTGGACCCGATAGAATCCCAAGAGTGGCAAGAAGCCATTGAGGATGTGATTGAACGGGATGGCGCCGACCGTGCGCATTTCCTGCTCGACAAGGCGGTTCAACGTGCAAGGGCAGCGGGGGCAAAGCTGCCCTTTTCTGCGACCACGCCATATCAGAACACGATTTCGCCTGACGACGAGGTGGAAATCCCCGGCGATCAAGAGATGGAATGGCGCATCCGCACCATCAATCGCTGGAATGCCATGGCGACCGTGGTCAAACGCAACAAGGAAAGCAGCGAATACGGCGGCCACATCGCGTCCTTCGCCTCGTCTGCGGCGCTATATGACGTGGGTCTCAACCACTTCTGGCGGTCCAAGTCTGCGATTCACGGTGGCGATCTGGTGTTCTTTCAGGGCCACGTGATCCCTGGCATTTACGCGCGTTCCTTCATGGAAGGGCGTTTGTCCGAAGATCAGATGAAGATGTTCCGCTCCGAAGTGTCCGGCGAAGGGCTGTCGTCCTACCCGCACCCTTGGCTGATGCCCGATTACTGGCAGTTTCCGACGGTCTCCATGGGCCTTGGCCCGCTGATGGCGATTTATCAGGCGCGCTTCATGAAATACATGGAGAACCGTGGCCTGATCGAGAAATCCGACCGCAAGGTCTGGGCCTTCCTCGGCGACGGCGAAATGGACGAACCCGAAAGCCTCGGCGCGATCCATCTGGCGGCGCGCGAAGGTCTCGATAACCTGATCTTTGTCGTGAACTGCAACCTGCAGCGTCTTGATGGCCCGGTGCGTGGCAACGGCAAAATTGTCCAGGAGCTCGAAGGCAACTTCCGCGGTTCCGGTTGGGACGTGATCAAGCTGCTCTGGGGCAAGGGCTGGGATCAACTGCTGGAGCAGGACACCTCTGGAAAGCTGCGTCAGCTGATGGATGAGACCGTCGACGGCGATTATCAGACGTTCAAATCCAAGGACGGCGCCTACATCCGCAAGCATTTCTTCGGCAAATACCCGGAGACGGCGGAGCTGGTGAAGGATTGGACCGACGACCAGATCTGGGCGCTGCGCCGCGGCGGTCACGACCCCAAGAAGGTGTACAACGCCTTCAAGCGCGCGACGGAGGCCGAGGGCCAGCCGACGCTGCTGCTGGTCAAGACGGTCAAAGGGTACGGCATGGGCACCGCTGGCGAAGGCCAGAACACCACGCACCAGCAAAAGAAGATGCAGCTTGAACAGCTCAAGGCGATGCGCGACCGGTTCAGGATTCCCGTCACCGACGAGGAGCTGGAAAAGGACATCCCCTTTGTCACGCTGAACAACGCGCAAAAGGCTTATATGGCCGAGCGGCGCAAGGATCTGGGCGGTTCTTTCCCGAAGCGGGAAACTGAAACGCCGAAGTTGGAGATCCCCGGCCTCGATGCGTTCAAAAAGGAACTGGCGGACAGTGGCGAGCGGGAATTCTCCTCGACCATGGCATTTGTCCGCATCCTGACGACGCTGCTGCGCGACAAGAAGATCGGCAAGCAGGTCGTGCCGATCGTGCCGGACGAAAGCCGCACCTTCGGGATGGAAGGGCTGTTCCGGTCTGTGGGCATCTACAACCCGCTGGGGCAGAACTATACGCCGGAAGACCGCGAACAGATGTCCTACTACAAGGAATCGCTCGACGGTCAGGTGCTGCAGGAAGGCATCAACGAGGCAGGCGCCATGGCCGATTGGATTGCGGCGGCGACGTCCTATTCCAATCACGGCGTGCCGATGGTGCCGTTCTACATCTACTACTCCATGTTTGGCTTCCAGCGGATCGGCGACCTCGCCTGGGCCGCTGGCGACAGCCGTGCGCGTGGTTTCATGCTGGGTGGCACCGCCGGGCGGACCACGCTGAACGGCGAAGGTTTGCAGCACGAGGACGGCCACAGCCATATTCTGGCCAGCACCATCCCGAACTGCATCAGCTACGATCCGACCTTTTCTTACGAGGTGGCGGTGATCGTGCAGCACGGGCTTCAGCGGATGTTCGTGGATCAGGAAGATGTGTATTTCTACCTGACCCTGATGAACGAGAACTACCATCACCCGGAAATGCCGATGGGCGCCGAGGAAGGCATCATCAAGGGCCTGTACCGGATGAAGAAGGCCGAAAAGCCCGCCAAGAAACACGTGAACCTGATGGGCTCCGGCACCATTCTGGTTCAGGCAATCAAGGCGGCGAAGATGTTGGAAGAGGACTTCGGCGTCACGTCTGATATCTGGTCGGCAACATCGTTCAACGAACTGGCGCGTGATTTCCAGGACACGGAGCGGCACAACCGTCTGAACCCATTTGCCGAGGAGCGTGTGCCCTACGTCACGCAAACGCTGGCGAATGCCAAAGGCCCGATCATCGTCGCCACTGACTACATGAAGAACTACGCGGAGCAGGTCCGCGGTGCGGTGAAGCAGCGCTTTACCGTGCTGGGCACAGATGGCTTTGGCCGCTCGGACAGCCGGGTGAATTTGCGTCGCTTCTTCGAGGTGGACGCCAATCACATCGCGGCCGCTGCCATGGTGGACCTCTTCCGGGAGGGCGTGGTCTCTGAAAAGGACCTGCAAGCAGCCATGGACAAATACGACATCGACGGCGGCAAGCCGAACCCGCGTTTGGTTTGATGGGAGGCCTGCTTTGGGACTGAGGGCCGTGGTGCCTCACCCAAAGCAGGCAAACCGATCAGGAGGAAAGTAAAGAATGACAACCGAAGTAAAAGTGCCGGATATCGGCGATTTCGATGCAGTGCCCGTCGTCACCGTTCTGGTGAGCGTGGGTGATACCATCGCGGTAGAAGACGCCATCATCGAGCTGGAATCCGACAAGGCGACGATGGAGGTTCCGTCCTCTCACGCCGGTGTCGTGAAGGAGATCAAGGTTGCCGAGGGGGACGAAGTGTCCGAAGGCACCGTGGTTCTGATCCTTGAGGCTGACGAGACGGGCGACGACGCGAAGGACGCGCCCAAGGAAGAGCCGAAAACGGAAGACGCGCCCAAGCAGGAGGCCCCGAAGAAAGAGGAGCCCAAGCAGGACGCCGCCCCCGCGCCGAAAACGGACGCCGGTTTCAACAAAGTGCATGCCTCGCCGTCTGTCCGGGCGTTTGCCCGGCGGGTCGAGGTTGACCTGACCACCGTGAATGGGTCCGGGCGCAAAGGTCGCATCCTGCGCGAAGATGTCGAAGGTGCACTGAAGGCGGCTGCGCCTGCAGCGTCCAGCGGTGCCCCGTCCCAGGGTGGCATGGGCATTCCGCCAATTCCTGCGGTGGACTTTTCCAAATTCGGACCGGTTGAAGATGTGGATATGCCGCGGATCAAGAAGATCTCCGGTCCTGCGCTTCACCGCTCCTGGCTCAACATTCCGCATGTCACGCACAACGACGAGGCGGACATCACCGAGCTGGACAAGTACCGCAAGGAGATGGACACCCACGCCAAGGAAGAGGGCTACCGCGTTACGCTGTTGTCCTTTGTTATCAAGGCCTCCGTGTCCGCGCTCAAGCAGCATTGGGAAGTGAACTCCTCGATCCACCCGGACGGCGACAAGCTGATCAAGAAGGACTTCTACAACATCGGTTTTGCGGCGGACACGCCCAATGGCCTGATGGTCCCCGTGATCAAGGACGCCGACCGCAAGGGTCTGGTGGAAATCTCAAAGGATCTTATGGAGCTGTCCAAGGCCGCCCGTGATGGCAACCTGAAATCCAAGGATATGCAGGGCGCGACCTTCACCATCTCGTCGCTTGGTGGGATCGGCGGGACGTCCTTTACGCCCATCGTGAATGCGCCGGAAGTGGCAATCCTTGGTCTGACCCGGTCGAAGATGGCTCCGGTCTGGAACGGCTCCGAGTTCGAGCCGCGCCTGATGCAGCCGCTGTCGCTGTCCTATGACCACCGCGCCATCGACGGTGCCTTGGCCGCGCGCTTCTGCGTGACGCTCAAGGGCTTGCTCGGTGATATGCGGAAACTGATGTGGTGAGCGATATGGACATCAAAGTACCCGATATCGGCGATTTCACGGACGTTCCGGTCGTGACCGTGCTGGTTTCCGTTGGCGACACCGTTGCCGAGGAAGATGCACTGATCGAGCTTGAATCAGACAAGGCCACCATGGAGGTGCCGTCCTCCGGTGCCGGCAAGGTCAAGGAAATCAAGGTTAAAGAAGGTGACAGGGTCAAAGAGGGCGACGTGATTGTCGTGCTTGAGGCCGCTGAGGGCGCCAGCGAGGAGGCCCCGAAAGAGGCTCCCAAATCCGAGGCACCCAAGGCGACCGAGGCCACTGGCACTGCGTCAGGCCCCGGCGACATCCATGCGGAGCTTGTTGTTCTGGGGTCCGGCCCGGGCGGCTATTCTGCGGCGTTCCGCGCGGCGGATCTGGGACAGAGCGTTGTTCTCATTGAGAAAGACGACAACCTTGGCGGCGTCTGCCTGAACGTGGGCTGCATCCCGTCAAAGGCGATGTTGCACATGGCAAAGGTCATCACCGAAGCCGAGGAAACCGCGCATCACGGTCTGAAGTTCGGTGCACCTGAGATCGATCTGGACGGTCTGCGCGACTTCAAAAACGGTGTCGTGAACAAGCTGACCGGTGGCCTCGATGGCTTGGCCAAGCAGCGCAAGGTGAAGGTTGTCAAAGGCTACGGCAAGTTCACCGGCCCCAACATGATCGACGTCGAGGGCACCACCGTGTCGTTCGACAATTGCATCATTGCCGCCGGGTCCGAGCCTGTGACGCTGCCCTTTATTCCGCATGACGATCCGCGTGTGATCGACAGCACCGGCGCGCTGGAGCTGGCGGATATTCCCGAGCGTCTGCTGGTTCTGGGGGGTGGTATCATCGGGCTGGAAATGGCCTGTGTTTATGATGCGCTTGGCTCCAAGGTTACGGTTGTCGAGCTGATGGACCAGATCATTCCCGGCGCGGACAAGGACGTGGTCAAGCCGCTGATGCAGCGGATCAAAGGCCGCTATGCCAACATCTTCCTCAAGACCAAGGTGACTGCGGTCGAGGCAAAGGATGACGGTATGCACGTTACCTTTGAGGACGATAAGGGCGAGAGCTTTACGGATACGTTCGACAAGGTTCTGGTGGCTGTTGGTCGTCGTCCCAATGGCAAGAAAATCGACGCGGACAAGGCCGGCGTGTCGGTTGATGACCGTGGCTTTATCGGCGTGGACAGCCAGCAACGTACTGGGGTGAAGCATATTTTCGCCATTGGTGACGTGGTGGGTCAGCCGATGCTGGCACATAAGGCCGTGCACGAAGGCAAGGTCGCCGCAGAGGCCGCCAGCGGCGAAAACCGCCATTTCGACGCCAAGGTTATCCCGTCGGTGGCATACACCGATCCTGAAGTGGCCTGGGTTGGCGTGACAGAAACGCAGGCAAAGGCCGATGGCATCAAGTTCGAAAAAGGCGTGTTCCCCTGGGCCGCTTCGGGCCGTTCGTTGTCACTGGGCCGCTCTGAGGGCATGACCAAGCTGTTGTTCGATCCCGAAGATCAACGGGTGATCGGTGGCTGCATTGTCGGTCCGTCCGCCGGTGATCTGATCGCCGAGGTCGCACTGGCCATCGAAATGGGCGCAGATGCGGTCGATCTTGGACACACGATTCACCCGCACCCGACGCTGTCGGAGACGGTGAACTTTGCCGCCGAGATGTTCGAAGGCACGATTACAGATCTGATGCCGCCGAAGAAGAAAAAGCACTGATCGCGGGCTGTGGCGAATGCCCGGCATGTGATGGTCTACAGGGCGTCCGGTGTGCACCGGACGCCTTTTTTTCGCGCATTCATGGTAGCGGGCGAGATTGGTCTCTTAAAATACACGAAAAATAGTGGTTGGCCCATGGTCATAGTTCGAGACATCTCCGCGTCTGTCCAACGTTCAAACCGGCTATTGATGTAAATGCACAGGACATTTTGAGGATGCCGTTGGTGGCAGAAAACTCTCTGGAAAGATGCTGATGACATTATTTCTGGTGTGATACCGGAACAGGAGCACGATGATGTCTCTCTCTCTTTTGACAGCTCAGGTCAGCACTGGTGGGATGATCTCACAGGCTGGGATCGCCCATACCCGGTCTCGCCCGACGGATACTGAGGCCCTACTGACGTTGTACGACGCGAAGGTCAGTCGCGAGCATGTTGAGCATGAGGACCGCATGTCCAAGATACAGGAGATGCAGCGCCCCAGGCGATCATCGGAGGCCTCCGCAAGACGGGTTGAGCGCCTACAGGAAAAGACCGCAGCCTATCAGGCAGCTTTGAATAAGCTGACGGGAGGCTCAAAGAACGAAGGGCGCGTGCTGTTTGCGGCAGCATCCGGGCCGGATGGTGTCGCCGTGTCTGCCCGGGCGGACTGGGTGAAGGCCGTGCAGACCGGAGATGGCAACGACGCAGTCACCGTAACAGGAGTGCGGGTGCAAAGCGTTTACACGGGCGCAGGCATGGACGCAGTGGCGGTCAACGGGCAAGAGGTGCAAAGTGTCTACAGCGGCGCAGGCGCGGATGCGGTCGCGGTCAGCGGAACGGTGGTTAGCAGCATCTACACCGAAGGCGGCAACGATGCGATCAGCGTTCAGGCGGGTATCGCAGGCGGCATCTATGGTGGCGACGGATCGGACGCAATCACAGTGGATGCTACCTTGGGAGGGGGCGTCGCGCGTCGCCTTTCGCTTAACGAAACAACTGCGGCGGAACGCACGGCGCTTTTGTCGGGCGACGTGGCGGCGCGGTATCGCGCTGTCCAAAGCAACATTGCTGATGTGAATGGTGGGGCCGGAAACGACGCCATCAACGTCAGCGGGGCTGAGGCGATCCATGTCGCGGGCGAGGCGGGGGACGACCTTATTTCGATATCGGGGCGGACGGTCGGCCTGCACTACGGCGTTGGGGATGGTCATGACGTTGTGAAAATCGGCGCTGGTACGGACGTTTTGCTGCAATTGGGCGCGCGCCCTGATGGATCGTCGGCGCCTGAGGCATATAGCGTAACCCGCGAGGGTGATATGATGCGTCTCGATTTCGGCAATGGTTCGATCACCTTTAGGGGAATGATGCAGGCAGGAACAGTGGCGGTGCTGCCGACCGGTTGGGGAGAGCCTACTTACCTCAACGCAGCGCTGGACAGGACCGCCTGAACTGAGCTTTTGAGATCAGTCCCGGCATTTGGATGATTAAATTTAGGGTGAAACGATCCGGCGCTGGTGTCAGATCTTGTAAATGTGTGCGTCGGTTTCAGACAGTTTGGGATCGTGTGCGTGCATGCCAAGTTCTATCCCAGTGCGGGCAACTGATGGTCGCGATGCATGATAACATCCGGCTATATTGCACAATCGGCGCCGCTTTCTGCGAGGGCGTACTTACGGTGATCAATTCCTGAAATCGTGCCCGTTCGCGCGGTGATAATAATCGCGGATTTGCTTCAATTCGGCCGAATGAAATCAGGCGATGCCGCAGGCACGACCGGTCTGGCGTCGGCCCCTCATGACACCGGTCGAGGCGAAGGAGAACCATTAGGGGCCGGAGCCGGTCTCTACGACATATTCGTCTGCTCACCCAAATTCTCAAATCAGTTGTCATACGTTTGAAAGAGGGTCGAATTCCACATCAACGCTCTTCATCGCAACCGCACGAATGATTGTTCCCATCGCCAGACGGATCATCCGCTCACCCTGAAAGGTTCAACCCGGCGAATAAACATAGTTGCTAGATCCTAAAGATCGGCTGCAACATCCGCGGGAGGAAACCGTTAAAGCGTAGGGGGGCATCCGTCACGGCGAGGCATATGCAATCTTCGGAAATATCGGCCACAGGCATGTGTTCGACGGAGTCATCCGCCACCTCTATGTCGCCGCGTTCAAAACGCCCGTCCTCGTCAGAGAACGCGCCCTGCAAAACCAGCGTCAATTCCAGCCCTTTGTGCGAGTGGTCAGGCACAGCGACTCCTGCCGGGATGAACAGCAGACGTGCAGTGGCCTCGGACGTGGTGTCGAGGATTGCCTGTTTCACGCCCAGACCCAAAGGCCGCCACCGGACCTTGTCCAGCGAGCCTATGTAATTTCGTAAAGGCGCAGGCACAACGGGATCCGGGTCGGGCAGTTGGATCGGCCGCGTCTCTGGCGCGACACAGCGAATGGCGGCCATAGCGCGGTCCAGCGCATCGTCAGAAAGCGCTTCGACCTCTTGCGTGTCGAGCACGGCTCCCCCGAGAGCCTCGTAACTTTCAACCGCCGCGCGGCAGGTGTCGCACAACGACACATGGCTTGCGACGATCAGGTTGACCGCTTCGGGCAACGTGCCGGTGGCATAGCTTTGAAGCAGGTCTTCGGTTAAATGATGAATCGGGTCTGTCATGATTGGTCTCTCGTGGTCATCGCATGGCGCAGGCGGTCCAGCGCCAGCCGCAGGCGGGATTTGATCGTGCCGAGCGGCAGTCCGGTGGCATCAGCGATTTCGCTGTGCGTCATATCGCCGAAATAAGCCTTTTGGATCAGATCTCTTTGCTTTTCAGGCAGGGCATTCATGGCCGCAGCCAACTGTTCGGTTTCCTGTTGCAGGCCCAACAGACTTGCCTGATCCGGGTCCGGTTCAGGGCCCCAGGGAAGATCCTCTGGCTCGGGCCGGCGTTGGCGGCGGATGCGGTCAATTCGCTTGTTCCGTGCAATCGTAAACAGCCATGTCGCCGCCGAGGCCCGGGCGGGATCGAATTGCGCGGCCTTGACCCACAGTGTGGTCATAACCTCTTGTGCGCATTCCTCAGCCTCGGTCGCATCGGCCCCGGATCGCATGAGGAAGCCCTTCAGACGCGGCGCAAAGTGCCGGAAGAGCGTGGCGAATGCAGCCTCGTCCCGGTCGTCGCGGATGCGAATGAGCAAGGCAGCCCAAGTGGCGGCCTCGCTTTCGCGTGGTGTTGACGGACGGCTTGTCACCGGCTTGGGTCGCTCCTTGGTCGCTGACGTCCTTGATGGCCTGTCCCGACGGGTCGGTGCAAGGGGCGGAGGGTCGCGTTGCGCGTCGGTGGTCAAAAGGCTGTACATGAAACTGGTACGCAACGCTTTCGGCATTGGATCACAGTGCCGCGTTAAAAAATTTCCGCTGCGTTGTCATCCATTTGGCGGTCGCGTGCGTAGTTATCAGTATTACATTCGAAAAGGACCGACTGCATGCCGTTTGAAAACAGCCCAATCCCGCCGCGTTCCGGTGCGCGTCGCCGCATTGCCGTGATCGGGGGCGGGATCTCTGGTCTTGGGGCGGCACATATGCTTGGGGCCGATGCGGAGGTCGTGCTGTATGAAGCGGAGGACCGGTTGGGCGGTCATGCCCGTACCCGTAAAGTCGGCGATCAGCCGGTGGACACAGGCTTCATCGTGTTCAATTACGCCAACTACCCGCTTCTGACCCGGCTGTTTGACGAGCTGGATGTGCCGGTGGTGAAATCCGACATGAGTTTTTCCGCATCGCTGAAAAGTGGTCTGGAATATGGTTTGCGCGACGTCGGAGCGATCTTTGCCCAGAAGCGGAACGCTTTGAACCCACGTTATTGGGGGATGCTGCGCGACGTGATGCGGTTCAACAAGCACGCTGTCGCGGTTGCCAAGGATGAAAGCCTCACGCTTGGCCAGTTTCTTGAAAAGCTGGGCACCGGGGAATGGTTTCAGAAGCACTATCTTTTGCCCTTGTCCGGGGCAATCTGGTCAACGCCTACGGAAAAGATTATGGACTTCCCGGCCCATGCCTTGGTCCGCTTTTTCGAAAACCATGCCCTGCTTAGCGCGACGGGTCAGCACCAATGGTACACCGTGCAGGGCGGTTCGGTCGAATATGTGCAGCGATTGGTGGCTGCCTTGAAGGCACAAGGCACTGTACTGCGCGCGGGCACCCCGGTCGACGCGGTGCAGCGGTCGGGCCAGCAGGTCATGGTGAAGGCACGCGGCGATTGGGAAGCATTCGATGACGTCGTGTTTGCAACACATGGGGACGTGTCGCTGAAGCTGCTGACCGATCCATCTGCCGAGGAGCACGCAGCGTTGAGCAAAGTCGCCTATCAGCCCAACAAGGTCGTCTTGCATTCCGATGAAACGATGATGCCGACACGCCGGGCCTGCTGGTCGTCGTGGAATTACGTCGAGGCGCCTGACAAGACGACCGAGGCGATCGACCTGACCTACTGGATGAACCGCTTGCAGCCGATCCCCGAAACTCTGCCGCTGTTTGTGACGCTGAATTCGACCCGGCCCATAGACCCGTCGAAGGTGCATGACGAAGTGACCCTCCGCCATCCGGTCTACGATACGGGAATGCTGGAGGCGCAGCGCGCGGTCGCGGGATTTAATGGGGCGCAGAACACCTGGTTCTGCGGTGCCTGGATGCGCAATGGTTTCCACGAGGATGGCTTGGCCAGCGCGGCTGAGGTCGCCCGCGGCATCGCCGAACGTGCGCGCTGTGAGGAGGCCGCATGACCGACTTCATTCGGGCACACACCTTCCACGGGCGCAAAGGGGCGATTGAAAACGCCTTTCGCTATTCCGTGGATTACGTGCTGTTGGAGCCGGAAACCGAGACGCAGGAGCCCATTATGTTCGGGCGCAACCGCGCGGGCCTCATGTCGGTGCAGGACAGCGATCACGGTGGTGCGCCGAAACAGGGACGCGGGGCCGCTTGGGCGCGTGAGGTCTTTGCCGCCAACAGTGTCACTTTCTCCGGACCGTTGAAGCTGCTGACCCAGCCACGCTTGCTGGGGCATGTGTTCAACCCGGTGTCGTTCTGGCTGGCCTATGACGGAGAAACCTTGCGCGCGGTGATCGCGGAAGTGTCGAACACGTTTGGCGACCGTCACTCCTACCTCTGTGCGAAATCCGACGGATCAGGGATCACGCCGGAGGACCGGATCACGGCGCAGAAGATTTTCCACGTCTCTCCGTTTCAGCCCATTCAAGGACAGTATGAATTCCGCTTCGATATTCGGCCCGACCGAATTGGGATATGGATCGATCTGGACCACGGACATGGCGGTCTGGTCGCAACGCTCGTGGGGCCTCGGGCAAAGTTGAGCAATCGCGCAATGCTGTACTCTGCTTTGCGCAGACCGTTTGGCTCGCGGCGCGTCCTGGCGCTGATCCATTGGCAAGCGTTGAAACTTTGGTGGAAAGGCGCTGGGTATCGCCCACGACCTGAACCGCCGGCGGACGAGGTCTCTGGCGAGTTGCCGATGCACCAGCAGGAGGCGTCATGATTTGGGCCTTGGCGGGGGCTGCAATCGTGGCGCTGATGGTGTTGGCACGGCGCAGACTGGCAGATTTTCCGGCGCAACATCTGGGCGATTATCGTGATGAGCCGGGTGAGGCGCTGGACCTTCGCCGTCATCTGAGCGGACCAATAGAAGCACATGGTGTGATCTACGGACCCACAGGGCGGGTTGTGTCGCGCTTTGCCGCTGATTTTGTCGGAACGTGGCAAGGCAACACTGGGATCTTGAAGGAACACTACCGCTATGCGTCAGGCCGTGAGGAAGCTCGTGAATGGCGGCTGATATTGGGGAATGATGCGACTGTAACCGGCGAAGCGGACGATGTTATTGGCAAGGCGCGCGGGCAATTGGCGGGGCCAGCCCTGCGGTTGCGCTATCGGTTGCAATTGCCCGACGATGCGGGCGGCCATGTCCTGAGCGCGACCGACTGGATGTATCTTGCCCCCGACGGCGCAGTGGTGAACCGATCCCAGTTTCGCAAGTTTGGTATCAAGGTGGCCGAACTTGTCGCGGTGATGCGGCCAAAGGAGAAGACATGAGAAACTGGACTGGTAAACGCTACTGGATTGTTGGCGCAAGCGAAGGCCTTGGCGCGGCTCTGGCCAAAAAGATGAGCGGGGCCGGTGTCGAGTTGATCCTGTCGTCACGATCAGAGGATAAGTTACAGGAGGTGGCAGACAGTCTGCCCGGTCATGCAATTGTAAAACCGGTTGATGTGACGGATTACGACGCGTTGAAAAAGGTCGCCGATGACATCGGGGACATTGACGGTGTGGTCCAACTGGCGGCGGTGTACTGGCCCTTTGGTGCGAAGGCATGGGAGCCGGAACACGCGAATCTTATGACGGATGTGAACATTGGCGGCGCGATGCGATTGGTGAGTGCCGTCATCCCCCGCTTTGTAGAGCGGAACAAAGGCCATTTTGTCATGACTGGTTCGCTGTCAGGATACCGCGGGTTGCCGGGGTCGGCGGCCTACGTTTCGACCAAATCCGCGGTTATGTCCCTGGCAGAATCGCTTTACGCGGACCTGCATAAAACCGGGGTGGAGGTGCAATTGCTCAGCCCCGGTTTCATTGAGACGCGGCTGACCGATAAAAACGATTTCAAAATGCCGTTCAAAATGCAGCCGGAAGAAGCCGCTCAGGTCTATTTCGATCACATGTCGAAGGGGGGATTCCAAAAGGCGTTTCCCAGAATGTTTTCATGGGTGTTTCGAGGCAGTCAGTTTCTTCCCGATTGGCTATACTATCGAATCTTCGCCTGAGAACTTGTTTAAGGTCAAAGAAACATATCTCTTTTCCCACCATCTTGCAGATAAGGCGACAGGAGGCGTGTCATGGACAGATTTAACGACAAAATTAGCCCGCGGCAGGTGGCTGCGGTCATCCTGATGGCCCGCGAATTGGATCGCGGCGAAGCAGAGTTGCGCGGTCTGATTGATCGAATGGACGAAGAGGAAGCGGCTGCGCTCACCGCGATCATGTGGATCGGACGTGGCACCTTCGAGAGCGCCGAGGCGAGCGAAGCCTATCAGACCGCTCTGGCGGAGGCTTCGACCCCAACAGCGGATTATTTGATCGGCACACCACATCTGGCTGACAATCTGGAGGCGGGGCTGGAGGCCATGGGCTACGACGTCACCGAGGAAGAAGATGGTCTGCTGAATCGCGGAACCTAACGCAGCGCGCGCCCTTTGAGGATTGCGCCATCGCCAAAACGCTTGCGGATCTCATCTGCGGCGCGTTCAGCCTTGGCGCGGGTTTGCGCCTGCGGATCCAGCAGGTCGGGCACGCGGTCGGCCATGCTGTCCGGCACCACGTCCGACAGGCCTACGCCGATCAACCGCCACGGTCCGTTCTCGGGCACTTGGTCGAATAACCCGCGTGCAGCACGATACAGCGTGTCGGCCATTTGTGTCGCATCAGGCAGGGTCATGCGTTTGGAAAGCAGGCTGAAATTGCTTCGCCGCAGCTTCAGTGTGACGGTCCGGCCGGCCAAACCCTTGGCCTTGGCGCGGTCCGTGGTCTTTTCTGACAGCCGCCACAGATGCCCGTCAAGAATGTCGCTGTCCGCAGTGTTCTCGTTGAATGTCGTCTCGTTGGAGATGGATTTGACCGGTGCATTGCGAGTCACGCGGCGGCGGTCCTCGCCGCGTGCCAAGTGATAAAGCCGCTCACCCATGCTGCCGAAACGATGCATCAGATCGCGCTTTTCCCAGCGCAACAGATCCTCGAACGTACGAATGCCTGCGCGATCAAGGGACGCCTGTCCGGCCTCGCCCACACCCCATAGCATACGCACGGATTTGGGCCGGAGAAACGCTTGCGTCTCTGCTGCGCCGATCACTGCAAAACCACGCGGCTTGTCGAGATCAGAGGCGATCTTTGCCAGAAACTTGTTATGTGACAGACCGATAGAGCCTGTGACACCGATTTCTTCGGACATGCGTTTGACCAGCTTGGCCAGCATCACCGCTGGCGGATGGCCGTGCAGGCGCGCGGTGCCGGTCAGGTCGATGAAAGCCTCGTCGAGCGAGAGCGGTTCAATGGCAGGGGACAGTTCCTCCATCAATGCGCGGATCTGTTTCGAAACTTCGGCGTAGACTGCACCGCGCGGCTTGATGACCACGGCATCTGGGCACAGTTGCAGGGCCTTGTACATCGGCATGGCCGAGCGCACACCGCGTATCCGCGCGATATAGCAAGCCGTGGACACCACGCCGCGTCGCCCGCCACCGATGATGACAGGTTTGGAGGCGAGCTCCGGGTTGTCACGCTTTTCCACAGACGCATAAAATGCGTCGCAATCCATATGCGCGATGCTCAGACTGAAGAGTTCCGGATGCGCCACAATGCGCGGCCGCCCGCAAGCGGGGCAGCGCTGTCCGCTGTCGAACGTGGTGAGGCAATCGCGGCAAAGGGAGGGCATGTGCGGAGAATATCGCCTGTAGCGGGTGCGGACAATCTGGCGCGTGGGCGCCCTTATGCTTACATAGGTCTCAGTTATTTTCAGCGAAAGGTTTTCCTATGCCACCCGAAGAGATGCTGGCGAATTTTGTCGGGTCCAACATCATCGTGCTGCTGCTGGCGGTGTTCGTTATCATTTGTATCTTCCTCGGTGTGCGGATCGTGCCGCAGTCGGAGAAGTTCGTGGTGGAGCGCTTTGGGCGACTGCGCGCGGTTTTGGGGCCGGGGATCAACTTCATAATCCCGTTTCTAGATAAGGTCCGGCACAAGATCTCCATCCTGGAACGCCAGTTGCCCACGGCGTCGCAGGACGCGATCACCATGGACAACGTGTTGGTGCAGGTGGAAACCAGCGTGTTTTACCGCATTCTGGAGCCGGAAAAGACCGTCTACCGGATCCGCGATGTGGACGGGGCGATTGCCACGACCGTTGCAGGTATCGTGCGCGCCGAGATCGGCAAGATGGAGCTGGACGAAGTGCAGTCCAACCGGGATCGGCTGATCTCCGAGATCAAGTCCAGCGTCGAGGACGCGGTAGATAACTGGGGGATAGAGGTCACGCGCGCCGAAATTCTTGATGTGAATCTCGACCAGGCAACGCGGGACGCCATGTTGCAACAGCTCAATGCCGAACGCGCCCGTCGCGCGCAAGTGACGGAAGCGGAGGGCAAGCGCCGGGCCGTGGAATTGGCTGCGGATGCACAGCTGTATGCCGCTGAACAAGAGGCCAAGGCACGCCGTATCACCGCCGAGGCAGAGGCCTATGCCACAGAGATCGTCGCCCGCGTCATCAAGGACAATGGCATTGAGGCCGCGCAGTACGAGGTTGCTTTGAAACAGGTCGAGGCGTTGCGCAAGGTGGCCGAGGGGCCTGGCACTCAGACAATCTTGTTGCCGTCCAGTGCGCTGGACGCCTTTGGTGATGCATTCAAGTTGTTGAAAAGGCGGACCTGATGGGGTGGGATGCCTGGTGGCTGTGGGTGGCCTTCGGTGTGGTTCTGTTGATTGTCGAGGTTTTGGCACCCGGCTTTGTCGCGCTGGGATTGGCGGTCGGGGCCATTGTCGTGGGACTGTTGTTACTGACGGTCGGGATTGGCTCTTTGCCTTGGGCGCTGCTGATTTGGGCGGTGGTTTCTGCCATAGCATGGTTTGCCATTCGCAAAATGGCGGGGGAGCGCAAAGGACAAGTTAAAATATGGGACACCGACATTAATGATTGATTGGCCCGGCGCGCCGCGTGCCCGGTTTCGTGGTGCAAAGCTGATGTTGTTTGCGGGCGACGATGTATTGGTTTTGCGCCGGGACGATCTGTCGTGGATCGACTGGCCTGGATATCTCGACTTTCCCGGTGGACTGCGTGACCCGGGCGAAACGCCTGAGGCCTGCGTCTTGCGTGAAACACGGGAAGAATTAGGGTTGGACGTGCCGTCTGCCTTGCTGCGTCCGGTGCATCTGTATCAGGGTCCGAAAGGGGTGGAGTGGTTTTTCGCTGCACACGGGTCTGAGGATTTGATCGATCAGGTCCGGTTCGGCGACGAGGGGCAAGGCTGGAAAGCCATGCGGCCCAAGGACTTCGTCGCGGCAGAGGACGCAATACCGCAGTTCCGCACCGTGCTGGCCGGGTATCTGAAGACACTTTAGCTTTTGGGAAAGAAAAAACCGGGGCGTGCTGAAAATCCAGCGACGCCCCGGTCAGTTTTCCGGCTCTCAGGGGACAAGCAGAGAACCAGATGGCAGGCTCATACAGGTGTATGAACCGCAGGCAGATCTCCCCCGGAGGGGAGCCGAACACCACGTAATCGTGATTCGGCGAGTGTTGCGCCATCAATGGCAAGAGACGGCACAGGGGTGAGCCCAAGGCTGCGGGAGGACAGCCTCCAAGGCTAAACTTTGTCTGAAGCTCAGGCTGCGTGTGACATATCGCCAACGCGCCGCGGCGGCATGATCGGCTTGCGCATTTCGCGGGACTTAAGGGCGCTGCGATCGCTCAGGCCAATCAGGGCGGCGTTCAACAGGCCGCGAGATGCAGCTTCAAAATCTGTGGTCATGGGAGCATCGAACTGGCTTGCTACCCTAACGCGTCCACCGGGGGTGTGGAGGGTGACCAAGGCTTCAAAACACTGTTCGACGGCGTTGTAACGGACGTCATGGATGCGTGGTGTCATATCGCTCATGCTTCTATTCCCTTCTGTCCTTGACTGCTCTTCGTTAACCTTCATGTGGTATTAACGTAACGACCTGTGGAAAAGTTTCACGTATCTTTTGAAAAAGGTTTTCTTCTGAGCTCAAGGCGTTGGCGGGAATCGGCGCAACAATGAGTGGATTTATGCCCAGAGTTATCCACACACTGGTATGTGATTCGGGCGTTACCGGCATTCGAGCGTGACATTCACAATTCTCACACCCTCGCACGCGGCCCACCTTCCCAACGGATGTGCAGGCATGCAGGTTCCTTATCGTGAGTGTGTGTGACGGAGGGAGCTTCGTTCAAGCCGCTTCAGAGCCGGAAAGCTGCGCGCAGGGCATCCGCTGTCATCAGGAATGCCCCGCACGGGGTTAGGCTGGCGACGTGTTATTGGCTACGGCTTGCCTGCGCGGAGTTCATTTCCTGAACAATAGCCGCTGCCGCGGCGCGAGGATCTTTGGCGCGGTGCACCGGACGTCCCACAACGATATGGTCAGCGCCGTCCCGGATTGCCTGAGCGGGGGTTGCAATACGTTTCTGGTCGCCCTTGTCGGCACCTGCGGGGCGCACACCGGGGGTTACGATAAGGCGGCCATCGGATTCTGGAAGCGCGCGGATCAGCGCGGCTTCATTCGGAGAAGCGATGACCCCATCGGCTCCGGCGTCAAAAGCGCGTCCGGCCCGTTCGGTCACCAGATCGGGGATGGCACCGTCTTTATATAGCGAATTGTTGAGATCTTCGCGGTCAAGCGAGGTCAGGACGGTCACGGCAAGGATTTTCAGATCAGAGCCTGCCGCGCCTTCTTTGGCGGCGCGAACCACATGAGGGTCACCATGCACCGTCAGAAAATCGAGATCGAACTGCGCGATGCCGCGCACGGCAGCTTCGACGGTGGCACCGATGTCGAAAAATTTCATATCGAGAAAGATGCGTTTGCCGTGCTCCTGCTTGAGTTCATTGGCCAAAGCGAGGCCCCCGCCGGTCAGCATGCCCAAACCGATTTTATAAAAAGAGACGGATGGCCCCAGTGTCTGAACAAGTTCAAGGCCCTGGATCACGTTGGGCACATCAATGGCGACGATCAGGCGGTCATCGGCGGGCTTGGTGGTGGCTTGGCTCATGGCAGGGCTCCTCTAACGCGCCTTCCGTTTGGCGGGCTGGAGAGGCCACGTCAAGCGCGGGTCAGTGCAACTCGTTGCATGCCGGGCGCAAACCGTGGACCATGTGATCTGGAACCCATCGGGCTTGATTCAGCGTTTTGGTCGGCAGCATCGGCCGGCCCACTGCTGACGGCTATGTATGACGTCGTTTGGGGACCCGCGATTTCGATATCCGTCACGAACTTCTTTCAGGTGCCTCAATCGAAACCTGATGCGATGAGAGGTTTAAAATAGGCAGCATCAGTTCAGTGATATTTTTACAACAAGGCGCTTGAACCAGCACCGCCAGTGCCCCATCTTTACTCTGAGGCCCGAAAAGGGGCGCGTGCCACAGATCGTGGGCGTGACCGAGGTTGGGTGCTTGTTAAAGGAGAAGTGTGATGAACTTGGAGAAGTTCACGGATCGTGCGCGCGGTTTCATTCAGGCCGCCCAGACGATTGCGATGCGGGAAAGCCATCAAAAGCTGGCACCCGAGCATGTATTGAAAGCCCTGATGGATGATGACCAGGGGCTGGCGTCCAACTTGATCAGCGCGGCCGGGGGCGATCCCAAGCGCGTTGTGCAAGTGCTTGATACCAAACTGGCAAAGATCCCAAAGGTGTCTGGAGACGCTGGGCAGGTCTACCTTGATTCCGCCACCGGCAAGGTGCTGGATGAGGCGGAAAAGATCGCCAAGAAGGCGGGCGACAGCTTTGTTCCGGTGGAGCGGATGCTGATGGCGTTGGCCATGGTGAAATCCCCGGCGAAAGAGGCATTGGATGCGGGCAAGGTGTCCGCGCAAGGCTTGAACGGCGCGATCAATGACGTGCGCAAAGGACGGACGGCAGACAGCGCGTCTGCCGAGGATGCCTATGAGGCGCTGAAGAAATATACCTTGGATTTGACCGAGCGTGCGCGTGAGGGGAAAATCGACCCGATCATTGGTCGGGACGAGGAAATTCGTCGTGCCATGCAGGTGTTGTCCCGCCGGACAAAGAACAATCCGGTTTTGATCGGCGAACCCGGCGTGGGTAAAACCGCGATTGCCGAAGGTCTGGCGCTGCGCATTGTTAATGGCGACGTACCGGAAAGCCTGCAGAACAAGCGCCTGCTCTCGCTGGACATGGGCGCGCTGATTGCTGGTGCGAAGTATCGCGGCGAGTTTGAGGAGCGGCTGAAGGCCATCCTGTCCGAGGTCACTACAGCTGCCGGTGAGATCGTGTTGTTCATCGATGAGATGCACACGCTGGTCGGCGCGGGTAAGGCGGATGGCGCGATGGATGCGTCCAACTTGCTGAAACCGGCTCTGGCGCGCGGGGAATTGCACTGCGTCGGCGCAACAACGCTCGACGAGTATCGCAAGCACGTGGAAAAAGACGCGGCCTTGGCCCGTCGTTTCCAGCCTGTGATGGTGCAGGAACCTACCGTGGAGGATACGATTTCCATCCTGCGCGGCATCAAGGAAAAGTACGAGCTGCACCACGGTGTGCGGATCTCGGACTCGGCCCTCGTGGCGGCGGCGACTCTCTCGCACCGCTATATCACGGACCGTTTCCTGCCGGACAAGGCCATCGACCTGATGGACGAGGCTGCGTCGCGTCTGCGGATGGAAGTCGACAGCAAACCCGAGGAGCTGGACCAGCTCGACCGCAACATTCTGCAAATGCAGATCGAGGTCGAGGCCCTGAAACTCGAAGAGGATCAGGCGTCCAAGGACCGGCTCGAAAAGCTGGAAAAGGATCTTGCCGAGGTTCAGGAGCGCAGTGCCGAGATGACGGCACAGTGGCAAGCGGAGCGTGACAAGCTGAGCCTCGCCCGCGATCTGAAGGAAAAGCTCGACCACGCCAAGGCAGAGCTGGAAATCGTCAAGCGCGAGGGCAACTACGCGCGCGCCGGTGAGTTGCAGTATGGCTCTATCCCGGAGCTCGAAAAGCAGCTGGCGGAGGCCGAGAACGCTGACGACATGATGGTCGAAGAGGCTGTACGCCCGGATCAGATCGCTTCGGTGGTTGAACGCTGGACCGGTATCCCGGCGGGCAAGATGCTCGAAGGGGAGCGCGACAAGCTGCTGGGCATGGAGGCCAACCTGCATCGTCGGGTTGTCGGCCAGAACCAGGCAGTGACGGCGGTGGCCAATGCGGTGCGCCGGGCGCGTGCCGGGCTGAACGACGAAGGGCGGCCCTTGGGCTCGTTCCTGTTCTTGGGCCCGACCGGCGTGGGTAAAACCGAGCTGACGAAGGCTGTGGCGGAGTTCCTCTTTGACGACGACAACGCAATGGTGCGGATCGACATGTCGGAGTTCATGGAGAAACACGCGGTCAGCCGTTTGATCGGTGCGCCTCCGGGCTACGTGGGCTACGATGAAGGCGGTGTCCTCACCGAGGCCGTGCGGCGCAGGCCTTATCAGGTTGTCTTGTTCGACGAAGTCGAAAAGGCGCACCCGGATGTGTTCAACGTGCTGTTGCAGGTTCTCGATGATGGTGTGCTGACCGATGGTCAGGGCCGGACAGTGGACTTCAAGCAGACGTTGATCGTGTTGACGTCGAACCTTGGCTCGCAAGCCCTGTCGCAGCTACCTGATGGTGGCGACGCGGCGCAGGCCAAGCGTGATGTCATGGACGCTGTGCGGGCGCATTTCCGCCCCGAGTTCCTGAACCGTCTCGACGAGACGATCATATTTGATCGGCTCAAGCGCGAGGACATGGGCGGGATCGTGGACATTCAGCTTGGGCGTCTGCTCAAGCGACTGGCAGCCCGCAAGATCCGGCTGGAGCTGGACGACGAGGCGAAGCAGTGGCTGGCGGATGACGGGTATGACCCGGTGTTCGGCGCGCGGCCTTTGAAGCGGGTGATCCAGCGTGCGTTGCAGGATCCGCTGGCCGAGATGCTGCTGTCCGGAGACGTGTCTGACGGTGACGTCGTGCCAGTGTCCGCCGGGGCCGAGGGGCTGCTGATCGGCGATCGGGTCGGTGCGACCAACCGGCCCAAACCGGATGATGCGGTCGTCCACTGAGGTCTGCCAAAACTGAAAAGGCCCGCCGATCTGGCGGGCCTTTTTTACGATACGGCGAGCGCGCTTCGCCGCTCTCTGGCCTTACATCGGCGGCATGATTACCTTGTCGATGACATGAATCACGCCGTTTGACGCTTCGATATCCGCTTGGGTCACGGTGGCATCGTTCACCATGACGCCGTTGTCGAGGTCGATCGTGACGTCCGCGCCTTCGACAGTGGCGGCTTTCATATCATCTGTCAGATCTGTGGACATGACCTTGCCTGCGATGACGTGGTAGGTCAGAATTTCTGCCAGCTTGTCCTGGTTTTCCGGCTTCAGCAGGTCTTCTACAGTGCCATCCGGCAAGGCATCAAAGGCGGCATCGGTCGGTGCAAAGATGGTAAACGGTCCGTCGCCCTTAAGGGTATCAACGAGATCGGCAGCCTGTGCTGCAGCGAGCAGAGTTTCAAATGTGCCTGCCTCGGTGGCAGTCTCCACAATGTCTTTGGACATGGCGTGGCTTTCGGCAAAGGCTGGCGCGGCAAGGGCGATCGATGCGGCGAGAATGGTTGAACGTAGCATTTTGTCTCTCCTGTTGGTCAGTCCGTGATGCTTGTTGCATCGGATAGGACTACGGAGGAGAAGCGCGATTGGACTTCGCGTATAAGTGTTGTCCTTCGACTTGAAACGTGGCGCGAGCCCCCTAAGCCGCACCACCTTTCGCCGTCGAATGACAATAGCGTTATTCCAAGTGATCCATTGTGAACGGATTGAACGTCATTCCAACCCGATAGAAGCGCGGGCAATGCCGTCGAGCAATGCCTCAACCTTTTGCATGGCGCCTTCGGGATAGCTGCGAAAGCCTATGGTCGTGGTGTCCGGAGTATCCGGCTGCACGATCACGAAGATCTGGTAGGGACAGAAGGAAACGTTCATTGGATCGGCCTCCATCACCTCGCGCGAGATCCGGGCCGAGCAAAAGCTGTAAACGTCCGCGTGGATAAACAGGTCGACCGTGCCGCCCACGTCTTCCTTGGTGCGGGCGAGCATTTCGCCGGTGTGGCTGATGTGGTCAACCACCAGACCCTCGTCGAGGATGGCGTTTTCCAGACCAAATATGACGTCGTCGAACGATTGTTCTGTGTCATAGCGGACGATATCTGCGGTTGCGGTGGTCGCTACCAGCATCAGAGCGGCAGATGTCAGGAATTTTTTCATGCTCTCTCCCTTACACTTGTGATTGGCCGGGGTGCCATTTGGGTGTGATGATGACAAGGTAGCGTGAAATTTGTGCATTTGCATTCAGTCAAATCAAAGCATTCCTGGAGGTGAATATGGAATACGCGATGACCGCCCTGCAATACCTGGCGTTGCTTTTCGTCTTCGTCGTGGGTCTGGGGGTAATGGCCGTTTGCGCCATGTTCTACTTGGACACACGGCAAACTGGTGACGCGATCCGGCGCAACTACCCGGTGATCGGCCGGTTTCGCGGACTGTTCACGGAGCTGGGGGAGTTCTTTCGCCAGTATTTCTTTGCCATGGACCGCGAGGAGATGCCGTTCAATCGGGCGCAACGCAACTGGGTCTATCGCGCGGCAGAAACAAAATCGAACACGGTGGCCTTTGGCTCCACGCGGAACCTGTCGTTGCCGGGGACGCCGATCTTCATGAATGCGGTGTTTCCGCCGCTGGATGACCAGTTCGCCTCAACGGAGCCGATGATCATCGGACCGCACTGCCGGGAGCCATACGCAGCCACGTCGATCTTCAACATCTCAGGCATGAGTTATGGTGCGCTGTCCAAGCCTGCCATCCGCGCATTGTCCCGCGGAGCAGGGCTGGCGGGAATCTGGCTGAACACGGGGGAGGGCGGCTTGGCACCGGACCACCTCGAAGGGAACTGTGACATTGTTTATCAAATCGGCACGGCGAAGTTCGGCGTGCGCGACGAAGCGGGCAACCTGTCAGATGAAAAGCTGCGCCATATGGCGGCAAAACCCAACGTGAAGATGTTCGAGATCAAGCTCAGCCAAGGGGCAAAGCCTGGAAAGGGGGGGATCCTTCCGGCCGCCAAGATCGACGAAGAAGTGGCCTCAATTCGTGGTGTGCCGATGGGCAAGGATGCGATTTCGCCAAACCGTCACCGTGAGGTGGACGATTGGGATGATCTGCTGGACCTCATCGGCCACATCCGCGAGGTCACGGGCAAACCGGTGGGGATCAAGACCTGCATCGGATCCGCCGACCCTTGGTTCGACTTTTTCAAACGGATCAAGGAGCGTGGCGCCGAATGCGCGCCGGATTTTATCGCTGTGGATGGTGGTGAAGGCGGCACAGGCGCGGCGCCGATGCCGCTGATCGACCTTGTAGGGATGCCGCTGCGCGACGCGCTGATCCGTATGGTGGACCTGCGCGACTTGGCCGGGATGCATGATCGCGTCCGTATCATCGCGGCGGGCAAGATGGTCGCGCCGGGCGATGTGGCCTGGGCTATCTGCATGGGCGCGGATTTCGTTGTGTCGGGGCGGGGCTTCATGTTTTCGCTCGGCTGCATTCAGGCCCTCAAGTGTAACAAGAACACCTGCCCCACGGGGATCACGACACATATTCCTTCGCTGCAAAAGGGGTTGGTGGTCGAAGAGAAGGACAAGCGTGTCGCGGCTTACGCCAAGGCTGTTATCAACGAGGTGGAGACCATTGCGCACTCTGTCGGTGTGGCCGAGCCGCGCCAGATGCGTCGACGCCATGTGAGGGTCGTGGTGAACGATGGATCATCCGTGCAGATGAACGACATTCACCCGTCGGTGCATCTTGGGCTGGACGGGCTGGAGCGCGCACGCGGTCACAAGCAATTCGAGGACGCCATGCGTCGCTTGCAGATCGAGGGCGAGACTCTGTAGCACGCAGGTGGGTGATCTCTTTGAGCCCCGACAGGTCGAAAGCGCCAACTCCCGACCTTCCAGCGATGCTTTGTTACAGCGCTCTACCGTCATCGTGAGATAGTGTTTGTTGGTGCATTGACGGCTTCACCTTACCTATGGGGCAACCGATATCGAGGAGAGCCCCATGAGCCGCCGCTGGACCAATGACCTGACCGCTTCAGACGTGACACCCGAAGCATTGTTTCTGAATCGTCGCCAGGTGATGGCCGGTGCGGGAGCTCTGGGCATTGCTGGTGGTCTGGCGGGCGCGGCAAATGCCGAAACACTGGAGCCCAACGCCTTTGAAGACATCACCAACTACTGCAACTACTACGAGTTTGGCACGGGCAAAGAAGATCCTGCGAAATACGCGGGCGCTTTGACCACCGACCCTTGGACTGTGCAGATCGACGGTATGGTCGACAAGCCCGGCGACTACAGCTTTGATGACATCATGAGCCAGATGGACATCGAAGAGCGCATTTACCGCTTCCGCTGTGTCGAGGCGTGGTCGATGGTGGTGCCTTGGAATGGATTTGAGTTGGCAGACTTGCTCGACATGGTCGGGGTAAAGCCGGAGGCGAAATACGTTGCCTTTGAAACCGCGTTGCGCCCCGAAGAAATGCCGGGTGTCAGGTATCCCGTCCTCGACTGGCCCTATGTGGAAGGTTTGCGTTTGGACGAGGCGCGTCACCCGCTGACTCTGATGGCAACCGGCCTGTACGGCAAACCGCTGCCAAACCAGAATGGTGCACCGTTGCGCCTGGTCGTGCCATGGAAGTACGGTTTCAAATCGATCAAGTCGGTGGTCAGGATCACTCTGACCGACACCCAGCCTGCGACCGCATGGAATAAAGCAAATGCGGGAGAATACGGGTTTTATTCCAACGTGAACCCGGAGGTGGATCACCCTCGCTGGTCACAGGCGTCCGAGCGCCCATTGGGCGGTGGCCTGTTCGCCCGGCGGAAACCAACCTTGATGTTCAATGGGTATGACGAGGTCGCAGGCCTGTACGAGGGCATGGACTTGGTTAAAAACTTCTGATG
Organism: Sagittula marina; assembly: GCF_014196795.1. Classification (GTDB taxonomy): domain Bacteria; phylum Pseudomonadota; class Alphaproteobacteria; order Rhodobacterales; family Rhodobacteraceae; genus Sagittula; species Sagittula marina. The sequence continues at coordinate 1,018 of NZ_JACIEJ010000012.1, read as the reverse complement.
CAGGCGCTCAACGCATATGTCCGGCGGGTGCCAACCTGGATGGTGTATCTGGGATTGGCGCTTCCGGCGCCGTGGCTTCTGTACCTGGGCCTCACAGGGGGCCTCGGTGTCGAGCCTATAAAGGCTTTGGAGCATGAGCTGGGCAAGTGGGCGCTGTGGCTTCTGATCGCGGGTCTGGCGATAACGCCGTTGCGCAAACATGCGGGGATAAACCTGCTGAAGTTCCGACGGGCGATCGGGCTTATGGCCTTTTACTACGTGGCGCTGCATTTGCTGGTTTGGCTGGTGCTTGATGTTCAACAGCCCTCACAGATCTGGGCCGATATTGTGAAACGCCCGTACATCACCGTTGGAATGGGGGCGTTTGTGCTGATGATCCCATTGGCGATCACCTCCTCCAACCGAGCGATCCGTGCGCTGGGCAGCCGCTGGCGGCAACTGCACAAGGTTACGTATGCAGTCGCTTTGTTGGGGGCCTTGCATTTCGTCATGCTTGTGAAGGGTTTCCAGATCGAACCGATTTTATACATGGCACTTATCGCATCGCTGCTGGCGCTGCGTCTGCCGCGTCGAGGACTGTACCAGCGGCTTGCCTAGGCACTCGGGCAACAGTCATTGTCGGGAAAAACGGCTATAGTCATTGCATGATAGGTGGTGACCTTGCGGGTGACTGGCCCGCAATAACATCCGGAACCTCCTGAAGCTGTTTCAACGAACGCGTTTCGACCGATAGTTCTTTCGGTTGCCCGTTTTAATGCGTGTGTTTTCAGAGCCTTGTGGCGTTTTGCGAAGAAAATGTGACGAAGCGCCAAAAAAAGGGGTTGCGAGTCGTTTGGGGTAGCCGTAGAAGCCCCTTCACCGGCGGCGCTGAGGCGCTGCGGGACGGACCGGACGGAGCGGACGAGGCGCTGAGAGGCGACACTGAAGCGAAGCGAGGTTGAAGCATACCGAGGATATTGTCAGGCGGGCGCGCTGAGAGATTAGCGCGGCGGTCTGGTTTTTGCCCTCAACGTTATTT
>NZ_JACIEJ010000011.1 GCF_014196795.1 Sagittula marina | reverse complement strand
TCTCGGCCCTCGGCAGGGCCGAGATCGAAGCCGTAACTTGAACTCAGGTGGGAAAGGGAAAACTCATCCCCGAACCTTATTTGCGCAACAACGCCTGACGGAACTATAAAGGACACGCTTCGTGAGGATTTGGGGGTAACACATTAGGCATGCCATTTCCGAAAAGCTGGTGAAGGTCCACATTGATCAGGACCGTCTTGTAAAAGGCCGCCCAAGGTAGAGCGACCTATTTAATCTCACTTAATGCATAGTGCTGTTATGTGCCGGAGCATCTACGAAGTAGTGGTCAAGACGACGGGTACCGGGTTCTGCTTCACTTCGCACAGTGGTCGTTGATTAAGCACGCAGCGCAAGTCGGCTCTCCGCCCTTCGTGTCGGCGCCTGGCGTAAAGTTGCGCCTTGCACAAATGCCGCTTGGGCTGACACCGGCCAGCGCAAGCGGCAGCTATAGTCCAAGCCGACCTAAGGCGCGCGCTTGCATCCACTGCTCAATGCGACGGCGGGCTGCATGCCATGGCCTCTGCTCTGGTCAGCATGCGGAACACATGGCGTAGATTTAGCTCATGTGCTTCAGCAACCTGGTCAATCACATCGCAGATCGCGCCCAGGGCAGCATCAGACAGCCCCCGTCGTGCGCCCTCGCGCTCCGCGAAGGAGATGAGATCTCCCTTGCCGGGGCCGACAAGGCGCAGGATGTCCAAGCGGCTCAGGAATGGGGCCGGAAGCATCCTCAGGCTGTTCGAGGTCAGGACCCAGCTGATCCAGGACATGTCGAAGCCCACCTGGTAATAGGGGCACTTCCATGCCACGGCAGACGAGCGCTCCAGCAGCGGCAGCAGCCCCTCGGTCAAGCCATATGTCCGCCCATTCGTCGAGGTGGGTGTTCCGGCCTTCTCGATTTCGTCGATTACCACGATCGGGTTGGCGCAGAGGCTCTGCACGATGGTTTGCAGAGGCCGGCCCGGAAAGGCTGAGCTCCAGCCACGTTGCGAGCCGTTGACGACGAAGGAGGCCTGCTCCGCGGTCCCTTCGATCCCACAGCGCGGGACACCTAGATGGCGGCCTAGTTCGCGTGACCAAACGCTCTTGCCGATCCCCGGCGGGCCGTCGAGCAGCACGGGCGGCAGACGGAACCCGGGCTCACCCGCCCGCACCGAGCGGCGCATCGCCTTCCACAGGAAGTCAGTGGCGGATGCCATCCAGGGCAGCTCGGCATGAATGGCGGCCGCGATCTCATCGGCGCGGTGTTCGCTGGCGATGCCGACCAGATCAGTCCCGCCGCGGAACGCCTCAAGCGCGCGCCGGTCATCCGCGCTGAGATGGCTGAGACCGGAAGCCTTGGCACGCGCGCCCATTACCCGGCGCGCACGGCGCAGCACCTTGTTGCGGTCCTTTTCCGAGAGCCGAACGGCGGTGAGTTCCTCGTTCCAGCGCAACTCATCTTCGAAGTCTCCCGGAACCTTTGGGGACACCCCGTCTCGAAGGGCACGGAGCTTGCGCAGGTGCCACTCGAAGCGGCGCTTGAGCGCGAACTCGTTCTCATCGAGATCGGCGAAGCGGGCATTGATGAACTTGATCTTCGTCATAAAGGTCCTTTCTGGCGCATCGCGCCATGCCCTCGGGCAGAGGTTCTGCATGAGGGGGATGTTGGAAAGAACCCGGCCGGATTGGCCCTGAGGGATGCCGAACGCACGGCTGGTCGTCAACGGCACCCACCAGGGCAGAGCGCTCCGACAGCGCATGAAAGACGGCAAATCCGACAGGTGACTAAGTCATTGATATAAAAAGAAACCACCGACTGCAGCGCAGCCGATGGTCATTAATCCTGTGCCGGAATGGACAAATTACCCCGGAAATGGACAAGATTTAGTGGGTCCTACACTTCTGACCCTAACTCACATCACCCGCATTTCGAATGCCCGCACGACGAACATGTCATGCAACCTTCCACCATCATCATGGAGAACTGCCCGCATGACGGACAAGCTTTCCCGCGAGGCGCGTCCAGACCGACAACCTTGGCGGTGGGGTCGGCTTTCAACCCAAGGCCTTGGCCCTCAACAAAGCCAGTGGCCACAAGGTGTTGCTCGATCACGCCGCCAATGGCCGCCAAGATCGAAGGAATGTACTTCCCTTTAACCCAGGCGCCACCGCGCGGGTCGAACACGGCTTTCAGCTCTTCGACCACAAAGGACACGTCTCCACCACGACGGAACACAGCCGAGATCATCCGGGTCAGCGCCAGCGTCCAGGCGTAATGTTCCATGTTCTTGGAATTGATGAAAACCTCGAATGGGCGTCGATGGCCACCGACAACAATATCGTTGATCGTCAGATAGATGGCGTGCTCGCTGTCGGGCCACTTCAGCTTGTAGGTGTTGCCTTCGAGGTGCTCTGGACGGTCCAAAGGCTCCGCCATGTAGATCACGTCACCATGCGGCTGCTGCGGCTCGGCGTCGTCGTTGGCCACCACGGCGGGCGCGTCCTTTTTCTCTTCGGACACCGAGAGCACAGACCCTGTCACATCGTTGGGACGATAAGTGGTGCACCCCTTGCAGCCGGTCTCATAGGCTTCAAGGTACACTTCCTTGAAGGCCTCGAAGGAGATGTCTTCCGGGCAGTTGATGGTTTTGGAAATGGACGAGTCCACCCATTTTTGCGCCGCAGCCTGCATGCGCACATGGTCCAGCGGCGCCAGCGTCTGGGCGTTCACGAAATACTCGGGCAGTTCCGCGTCGGCGCCGAACTTTTCGCGGTACATCTGGACCGCGTAATCGACAACTTCCTCTTCGGTGCGGGTGCCGTCCTTTTGCAGGACCTTGCGCGTGTAGGCGTAGGCAAACACAGGCTCGATCCCGGAAGACACGTTGCCCGCGTAAAGCGAGATCGTCCCCGTCGGTGCGATCGACGTCACCAAAGCGTTGCGAATGCCATGGGCACGTACGGCCTCGCGCACGTCGTCATCCATTTGCATCATGTTGCCGGAGGCAAGGTATTTCTCAGCATCAAAGAGCGGGAAAGCCCCCTTCTCTTTCGCAAGTTCCACAGATGCCAGATAAGACGCACGCGCGATCTGCTTCAGCCAGCCTTCGGCCACGGCGGCGGCCTCTTCCGTGCCGTATTTCTGGCCGCACATCAGCAATGCGTCGGCCAGACCGGTGACGCCCAGGCCGATACGACGCTTGTTCTGCGCTTCCAGTTCCTGCGCAGGCAGCGGGAATTTCGACACATCGACCACATTGTCCATCATCCTGATGGCACAGGCCACGAGGTCGTCGAGCGCCTCCTGATCCAGATCTGCATCCGACCCGAATGGGTTCTTCACCAACCGCGCGAGGTTCACAGAGCCCAACAGACACGCGCCATAAGGCGGCAGCGGTTGCTCACCACAGGGGTTGGTGGCCGCGATGGTCTCGCAATAGTTGAGGTTGTTGGCCTTGTTGATGCGGTCGATAAAGATCACGCCCGGCTCGGCATAATCGTAGGTCGCCTTCATGATCGTGTTCCACAGGTCGCGCGCCTGCACGGTCTTGTAGACCACACCGTCAAAGACCAGCTCCCAGGACCCGTCCGCCTTCACCGCTTCCATGAAGTCGTCTGTCACCAACACCGACAGGTTGAACATCCGCAGGCGGGCCGAGTCGGACTTTGCCGCGATGAAATGCTCCACGTCAGGGTGGTCGCAGCGCATGGTCGCCATCATCGCGCCCCGGCGCGACCCTGCGGACATGATCGTGCGGCACATCGCGTCCCAGACATCCATGAAAGACAGCGGGCCAGAGGCATCCGCGGCCACACCGGCCACGGGCGCTCCCTTTGGCCGGATGGTCGAGAAATCATAGCCGATCCCCCCACCCTGCTGCATGGTCAGCGCGGCCTCTCGCAGCATGTCGAAGATGCCGCCCATGCTGTCCGGCACGGTGCCCATGACGAAACAGTTGAACAGCGTCACGGTGCGGTCGGTGCCTGCCCCTGCAGTGATGCGGCCCGCGGGCAGATATTTGAAATCTTCCAGCGCCGCGTAAAAGCGCTTTTCCCAGACCTCGGGATCGGATTCTGCCTGCGCCAGCGCGCGCGCGATCCGACGCCAGGTGTCCTCGACCGTGGTATCCAGAGGGGTGCCATCCGCCTCCTTCAGGCGGTATTTCATGTCCCAAATCTGTTCAGCAATTGGCGCGGCAAAACGGGTCATGGCAGGCGATTCCTCTATGTCGGTAAAAAGCAGTGAGCAGGCGGTTTGGGTAGCCGGGTTCAGGTCGCTTTTGAACCCCTAAAAAACTGTATTCTGAACTTACCTGCCGCTAGGACTTGAAGTTATGAACCCTGCACATACCATATACAGCCTCAAAGAGGAAATCAGAATTGGCCGAAACAACCCACTTGATGAAGCTTTCCGCAGGCACAGAAAGCGTCGATAGCTTGATGGAATGGCAAAAAGGCTTTGCCAAACGGTTCACCGACGGGCTGCCCCGCCACCGCACCCGCATGTGGCCGAAAAAAGAGGCAGACATCGTTGCCGCTGGGTCAATCTACTGGGTGATCAAAGGGCTGATACAATGCCGCCAGCGCGTGCTCCGCATGGAAGAGCATATCGCCGATGACGGCATCCGCCATTGCCTGCTGGTGCTTGACCCCGAGATCGTGCGCACCACGACCTCGCCGCGCCGCCCGTTCCAAGGCTGGCGCTACCTCTCCCCCGACGATGCCCCTCGGGATCTGCCCAAAGGCCGCGCCGCAGAGGAGCCCCTGCCCCCGGAACTGGCGGGCGCCCTGGCAGAGATCGGCGTGATTTAATTGCAAATAGGGCGACCTCGCACATCGCCTTTTTCAATTCCCTGATCTGACAGATCAAAACCCGGTGGTGCCAACCGCCTTTGTCTCAAACAGCTTTTGTCACGCCACGCGGCGCGCAGACCTGTTCGGCGAGGGCCCGCACCTCCGCCCAAACCCGGCACGGCAGCGCCACCAGCGTCACATTTAGACGCCGCGAATCCCGCATAATCGTTGCGGATCACGCTGGCCCCATTGACCTGCGCCGTCTAACTGCCTTCCTTCGAAGGAGCCGTGTGCGCGTACCTCCGGATACGCCGCGCTAGATGCCCAACCACATCCAGCTCGAATCCAGCCGATGACCGTGAATCCCAGAAAAGGTCGAGCGCGGGCTGTGTTTGGAATGGCGCTGACCAGTCAAAACCGATGAAAACCAGTTCCTCCTGTCGCAGCGACAAGCCGGCAGTAGACCTTACAGGCTATACTGGTGTCTACGTCACGCAGCGCCCCAAGGCACTTTGTTGGCAAACAACCTTTACCGACCGACAACAACAGAATGTGGCCGAAAGGTATTGCTCAAAAAGTTGGTAAAGTGGTCGGGGCGGCGAGATTCGAACTCACGACCTTCTGTACCCAAAACAGACGCGCTACCAAGCTGCGCCACGCCCCGACTGGCCGCTCACATAGCGACCTCTGCCGCGGATGAAAAGCGAAAAATGAAGGTCTCTCCCGCTATTCGCACGCCCAGGCCGCGCCGTCGATCGCCGGGTGCCGCAACTGTGTGCCCGGACCGATCCCAAGCATGGGCGCAAGCCCGCCGTTGATCTCGAAAACGTATTTGATCTGGCCCTTTCCGGGAATCGACGTCAGATCACCCGGCACTGCATTCACATGCACGTTCTGAACAACCCCCGCCGCATCGGCAAAGATCATGTCGAGCGGAATCAAAGTGTTCTTCATCCAGAATGCCACCTGACGCGGGCGTTCGAAAACGAACAGCATCCCGTAGCTTGCTGGCATCTTTTCTACAAACATCAACCCGCGGTTGCGTTCCGGCCCGGTATCGGCCACGTCGATTGTGAATCTGGCCTCGCCAAAATCGCCCCGCATATGCAGGACATCATCGCGGCATTCAGACGCCGCAGAGGCAGCACCGCTGGTCACAACCATGACCAGCGCCGCCGCCACAAAACTGTTTAAATTGGTCTTTAACGCGTCAATGCGGCTTCCCATGCGTTCACTTCCATTGCCATGCGTCCGCGACGACCGTCGACCACCCGGATCGCCAAGGCTTCGCCCGGTTGCAGATCCGCCAGCCCCGATCGACGCAGAACCTCGATATGAATGAAAACATCATCGGACTTTCCGAAGACGTTTGCAAAGCCAAAGCCTTTGGCCTTGTCGAACCATTTCACCCGTGCCGGTTCAAGCTCTGCCTGCTCCATGACCTCTGGATCGAGATGTTCGAAATCCGCGAGCGGCGCACCTTCAGGCGCCTCGGGCGGTTCGATGCTGATGACCTGGACCGCCTGCACGCCGCGATCCGTGCGCTGCACCTCGATCTCGACACGCGCGCCATCCGCCACGGAGCTCTGTCCGAAATTGCGCAGCACATTGGCATGCAAGAGGATATCCGGCCCACCCTCGTCAGCCAGCACAAAGCCAAAGCCTTTTACAGGGTCGAACCACTTTACCTTTCCGGCGATCACTCGCCCGTCTTCTGTCTCTTGTTCCACGGTGTTCCCAACGAAAATCACATATCCCCGATATGTTTTTGGAACAAAGCGAGGAGGGGAAGCAAGGCATCCCCTGACCGAATTTGTGTCAATAGCGTTCACAATCGCTACACTTCATGCCGCTTTTGCACTTCACGTAACGTGAATTAATCATATGATACCAATGGTTTACTATGGGTTTAGACGGGTGACCAACCAGTCGGTATTTTTTTCTTCCCGTTCCCAACGAAAACGGTCGTGTAAGCGAAATGCACCGTCGGCCCAGAATTCTATCTCATACGGACGTATACGAAACCCTCCCCAAAAGGGCGGCCTTTTGGGATTAGGCCCATGAGTCGCGGTGACCCTTGCAACCTCTGCCATCAGGTGCCCACGGCTCTCCAGGGGTTTGCTTTGCTCCGAGGCCCAGGCCCCCAGACGGCTTTTGAGCGACCGGGAGGCATAGTAGGCGTCCGCGTTCGGCCCCTCCTCACGGGTCACAGTGCCGCGAACCCGGATTTGTCGCCGTAAGCTCTTCCAATGCATGACAAAAGCCGCCTTCCCCGCCTGCTCGATTTCCCGCGCCTTCACCGATCCGTAATTGGTGTAAAACACAAAGGCATCGTCCTCGATCTCCTTGAGCAGCACCATCCGCGCGTTGGGCATTCCATCGGCATCCACCGTCGACAGGGCGATGGCGTTCGGATCGTTGATCTCAGTTTTCTCGGCCTCCGCCAGCCATGCGCGCGCCAACGCAAAGGGGTCATCGCCTGCAAAAATTCCGTCTCTCTCGGTCATATCGCTGTCTTTCCCATCATGTGGCGGGGGCCACACCACCACCGCCCAGTATATTGTTTCACCGCTTTGCGCCCTTGTTCGCCCGAAAGCGATACCGTAGACGAGCCTTTGACGGACGATTTGGTTGAAGGGGCGGACATGTCAAACGGTTTGATGGCAGGCAAGCGTGGTCTCATCATGGGGCTGGCGAACGACAAGTCGATCGCCTGGGGAATTGCCAAGGCACTCAGCGACGCTGGCGCGGAGCTGGCATTCTCTTATCAGGGCGAGGCATTGAAGAAGCGCGTCGAACCCTTGGCCGAGAAGCTGGGCTCGAGCATTGTGCTGCCCTGCGACGTGGGCGACGAAGGCTCCATCGACATGCTTTTCGACAGCCTGTCCCAGGATTGGGAAGACCTCGACTTTATCGTCCATGCCATCGGCTTTTCCGACAAGAACGAGCTTCGGGGCCGCTATGTGGACACCACGCGCGGCAACTTTCAGCTGACCATGGACATCTCTGTCTACAGCTTCACCGCCGTGATGCAGCGCGCCGAAAAGATGATGAAGCCGGGCAGCTCCGCCGTGACGCTGACCTACTACGGCGCAGAGCGCATCATGCCACATTACAACGTGATGGGCGTGGCCAAGGCCGCGCTGGAGGCCTCCGTGCGGTATCTGGCCGAAGATCTGGGCAAGGACGGGATTCGCGTCAACGCGATTTCTGCCGGACCGATCAAAACGCTGGCCGCCTCCGGCATCGGCGATTTCCGCTACATCATGAAGTGGAACGAATACAACTCGCCGTTGCGCCGCAATGTGACCATCGACGATGTGGGCGGCTCTGCCCTGTATCTGCTGTCGAACCTGTCCAACGGTGTCACCGGAGAGACGCACCACGTCGACAGCGGCTATCATATCGTCGGCATGAAGGCAGTGGATGCGCCCGACATCTCGAAGGGCTGATACGCCTGCCTCTGACAACGTATGAAACGAAAGCCGTAGCCGATGAGGCTGCGGCTTTCTTGTATGAGAGCTGTATTGCTTCAAACAGCGCCGTTGATTTTCCCGCCAACGCCCTGAACTCCCCTCGGAATGAACGTCGCAGGCCCACGTAGGGCGCTTCTGACGCTGCGCCTGACAGCACTGCTTTCCGTTTCAAGCCTTGCCCTTCGGGCGCTCACTGGCCTAAGACCCCCTCCAAGCTGCTATCAAGGATATCGCCATGGACAACCGTCTTCCGCATGAAAAAGGCTTTCACGTCAGTTGGGACCAGCTGCACCGCGACGCGCGGGCGCTGGCCTGGCGTTTGCAGGGGCACGGGCCCGATGACGGCGCATGGCGCGCGGTCGTGGCCATCACGCGCGGCGGCATGGCCCCTGCGATGATCGTGGCGCGTGAGCTGGACATTCGCATGGTGGATACGATCTCCGTCAAGTCCTACAATCACCAGACCCAGGCCGAACCGAAAGTGATAAAGTCCCCTGACATGGATGTGATCGGTGACGGCACCGGCGTTCTGGTGGTCGATGACCTCGTGGATACGGGCCGCACGCTCGAAGTGGTGCGCAAACACATGCCAAAGGCGCATGTCGCAACGGTCTATGCCAAGCCGCAGGGCAAACCGCAGGTGCAGACCTTTGTGACCGAGGTCAGCCAGGACACATGGATCTTTTTCCCGTGGGACATGGCGCTGCAATACGTCAAACCCTATCACGGCGCGGATGACTGATCGATCAAGCTGATCAGACTTTTCGGGGCGAGACCTTTGCAGGTCTCGCCCTTTTGCGTTCAGGCCAAAGCCGCTTTGAGCGTGTCCCGCCAAGGCGTTGTGGGACGGCCAATCAGCTTGGACAGGGTTTTGTCGTCGCTGAACAGCCCGCCTTGAGATGCGCCATTGTCACTGTCCGCCAGCATCTCCGCCAAACCATCGGGCAGGCCCGCCTGCTTCAATGCGCCCGCATAATCAGACTGCGACAGGTTCACATAGGGAACCTCCTTGCCAGTGATCGCAGAGATCTGCGCCGCGAAGTCGTCCAGCGTGTAGCTGTCATCGCCCGCAAGCTCAAAGACCGTCCCGCTGGCAGGCAGTTCACCGGTCAGAACCGCTGCCGCCGCCTCCGCGAAATCGACCCGTGCCGCGCTGGCAATGCGCCCCTCGCCCGCCGCCCCGTACAAAGCGCCCAACTGGACGGCCGTCGGCGCGCCCATGGCGTAGTTCTCCGTGTACCAACCGTTGCGCAACACGGCGTAGGCCAAGCCGGAGGCCGCGAGCGCGTCCTCGGTCTCCACGTGTTCGCCGGGGAGAATCGTCAAAGGCGACGCCTTCGCCTCCAGGATCGAGGTATAAGCGACAAAGCCCACGCCAGCCGCCCGGGCCGCGTCTATGACCTTTTGATGCTGCGTCGCGCGGCTGCCCACCTCGGAGGATGAGATCAGCAACAGCCGCTCCACGCCGTCAAACGCTGCCTTCAGCGCCTCTGGCGCGTCGTAGCTGGCGAGACGCACGGTCACACCTTTGGCCTCCAGCGGCGCGGCGGCCTCGGGGCGGCGGACCAATGCGCCAATGCTTTCGGGTGCCTCGGTTTTCAGCAGCGCGTCGATGACCAATGCGCCCAACTGGCCAGAGGCCCCGGTGACAAGATACTTCAGTGACATGATGTTTCCTTTCATGACCGTCCCGAATCGGGATATGGTCTCGTATGTAGACCGCCAAGCCAAAGCCGTGAAGGAGGCATCATTTCGTGACCAAGGCACCTTTAGGTAACCTTCTCTTTGCCGATGCGCCGATGGGGGCGCCGCCGGCACCGGGCCTGTGTCCGATCCGCGATGTGCTCAGCCTCGTGGGTCAGAAATGGACCCTTCTCATCCTGATCGCGCTGGAGGCAGAGCCGCGCCGTTTTTCAGCGCTGCAACGGGCCGTTGGCGATATCTCCAAGCGGATGCTGACGCAAACGCTGCGGGATCTGGAACGCGACGGCATGATCTCGCGCGAGGTGTTTCCGACAAAGCCGCCCGCCGTGGAATATGCGCTGACCGATCTGGGACGCTCCGCCCTTGCCCCCATCGCCGGGCTGAAGGACTGGGCCAACCGTCATCATGGGGCGATCAAGGCCGCGCGCACCGCATTCGATGGCGTGTGACTTGCGCGCGCTGTCGCCGCTGATAGCCTCCGCACACAACGTGAGAGGCCAGCCATGACGACGCGCACCGACGCCACTTTCTTTCCGCCGATCCCCGAGGCGCAGCGCTGGCTGAAGGGCGTGACGTTTCCCGAAGACCGTCCCCTGCTCAACCTCGCGCAAGCTGCCCCCGCCGATCCGCCGCCTGCGCCGATGCTGGCGGCCATGTCGGACATGCTGGGTGAGGCCGACAGCCATCTGTACGGTCCGGTTCTGGGTCGTCCAGATCTGCGCGTAGCACTCGCGGCGGATTGGTCCGCGCATTACGGCGCAACGCTCGGGCCGGAAAATGTCGCCATTACAGCCGGTTGCAATCAGGCCTTCGCCGCCACGCTGTCTGCTTTGACCGGCGAAGGAGACGAGGTCCTCCTGCCCGTGCCATGGTACTTCAACCACAAAATGTGGCTGGACATGAGCGGGGTGCGCACCGTCCCCCTGCCCTGCACCGATGCGCTGATCCCAGATGTGGACGCCGCCCGCGCGCGGATCACCCCGCGCACCCGCGCCATCGTTCTCGTATCGCCGAACAACCCCACTGGCGTCGAATACCCGGCGGACACCCTGCGCGCGCTCCACGACCTGTGCCGCGAGACGGGCGTCAAGCTGATCATCGACGAGACCTACCGCGATTTCGATTCCCGCACGGGCGCGCCGCACGACCTGCTCAGGCTCCCGGACTGGGACAAAACGCTGATACAGCTCTACAGTTTTTCCAAGGCCTACCGGCTGACCGGACACCGCGTCGGCGCAATCATCGCCGCGCCTGACCTGCTGCATCAGATCGAGAAGTTTCAGGACACCGTCGCGATCTGCGCCCCCTCCCTCGGGCAAAAGGCGGCGCTCTGGGGCCTGACCCACCTCGGCGACTGGAAAGCAGACCAACGCCAGGAAATCCTTCAACGTCGCGCGGCTCTGGCAGAGGCATTCGCCCCGCTGGAGCACAAGGGATGGAGGATGCGCGGCCTCGGCGCCTACTTTGCCTATCTCGAACACCCTTTTGCCATGGGCGCGGCTGACCTCGCTCCGCTGATGGTGCAAAAGGTTCAGGCCCTCATCCTGCCCGCCACCATGTTCACGCCCGCCGGCGATGCCTCCGGTGACCGCTGCCTGCGCGTGGCGTTTGCCAATGCCGATGCGGCGCGGCTGCGGACCTTTGTTTCACGTCTCGAACAGCTTGACCTGCCGCCCCTTGCACCGCCCGCGACCCCGGCTTAGACAAGGCCGAACCAGCGCGGGGAGGCAGAAATGATTAGAAAAGCAGGCGGTGTCGGCAAGACAGGCGGCTACATCCTATTGGGTTTGCTTCTTCTGGGGCTTGGCGGCTTTGGCGCGACAAATTTCGGCGGCACCGTAAGCTCGATCGGGCGCGTCGGTGACACGGATATCCCGGCGCAGGACTATTTCCGCAACCTCCGGTCCGAAATCAACGCCGTGCAGGCCGAAACCGGCGAGCCGTTGACCTTTCAACAGGCCCGCGCCGCTGGCCTGCCCGATGCGGTCCTGTCCCGTGTTGTCATCGCAGCTGCACTCGAAGACGAAGCCGCCCGCATGGGCCTGTCCGTGGGCGACGAACGTCTGGCGCGTGACCTGCAGAATGTCGCAGGGTTCCAGGGCGTTGATGGCCAGTTCAGCCGCGAAACCTACCGCCTCGCTCTGGAAAACGCGGGCTATACGGAGGCCGAGTTCGAAGAAAACCTCCGCGCAGAAAGCGCCGCGACCTTGCTTCAGACCGCGGTACAAGGCGGCGTGACCCTTCCCGACACCTACATCGACACGCTCATCGGCTACGCCGGCGAACGCCGCGCCTTCACTTGGGCGCAACTGTCCGAGGACCGTCTGGACACCGGCGTCGCCGTGCCCACGGATGAGGAGCTGCAGGCGTTCTACGAGGACAACCTGGACCGCTACACCCGCCCGCAGACCAAGCAGATCACCTATGTCTGGCTGACCCCAAGCATGATCGTGGACACCGTCGAAGTGGACGAAGCCACGCTGCGCGCCGCCTACGAGGAGCGTGAGACCGAGTTCAACATGCCGGAGCGTCGCCTTGTGGAACGGCTGGTGATGCCGAATGCCGACGCAGCGCAAGACGCGGCCGACCGCATTGCCGCTGGCGAAACCACGTTCGAGGACGTGGTCGACGCGCGCGGACTGGAGCTGGCCGACACCGATCTGGGCGACGTGGCGCGCGACGATCTGGGCGCAGCGGCAGAGACGGTCTTTGACGCCAACACAGGGGACGTGGTCATCGCGACGTCGAACCTTGGCCCGGCGCTCTACCGTGTGAATGCCGTGCTTGCGGCGCAGGAAACCAGCTTCGAAGACGCCATCCCGGATCTGCGCGACACCGTGGCGCTGGACCGGGCCCGCCGCGTCATCGCCACCCAGGGCGCCACGTTTGACGAGGAACTCGCCGCTGGCGTCACGCTGGAAGAGCTGGCCGAGACAACCGAACTTGAGCAGGGTCAGATTGGCTGGAACGGCCAGAACAGCGGTGACATCGCGGGCTACGAGGCCTTCGGCGAGATCGCGAACGCCGTAACAGTTGACGACTATCCCGCCATCGAAGAGCTGGGCGACGGCGGTATCTTTGCCCTGCGCGTCGACGAGATTCAGGACGCCGCCCCCTACGCCTTTGACGAAATCCGCGACCGCGTCGCCACCGACTGGGAGGTCGACGCCCGCGCCGATGCTCTGGTCGCGCAGGCCGAGGCGCTCAAGGAGCAAATCACCGACGGCGCCAGCTTTGAGGAGGTCAACCTTGAGGCCCGCACGGAGCCGGGCCTGACCCGGACCGCCTTCGGCGCGCAAATCCCGCCGGGCGCATTGCGCGAAGTCTTCGAGATGGAGGCCGGTGCGGTCTCCGTCCTGAAGGGCAACGGAACAGCCTTCGTCCTGCGTCTTGACGAGATCCTGCCCGCCGACACCGAAGGTGATGCCGCCGACCAGATGCGCTCGATCTTCGCCCAGCAGGCCGATCAGGACGTGGCGCAGGATCTGTTCCGCGCGCTGGCGCAAAACATCCAGTCGCGCGCCGGGGTCTCCATCGATCAGGCGGCCGTCAATGCCGTGAACGCCAACTTCCAGTAATCACGGGTGCCCTGAATGTCCGCTTTGACCCCAGCCTTTGACGCCTTTGCCTCTCGTTACGAGGCGGGTGAAAATCAGATCGTCTACACCCGGTTGGCCGCCGACCTCGACACGCCCGTGTCTTTGATGCTGAAGCTGACCGGCGCCGCCAAGGACGCTTTCGTGCTGGAATCGGTCACCGGCGGCGAAGTGCGCGGGCGCTTTTCGATGATCGGGATGAAACCCGACCTGATCTGGAAATGTCATGGCGAACAGGCGTCGATCAACCGTCAGGCACGCTTTGATGCGGATGCGTTCGAACCCTGCGCCGACGATCCGCTGACCTCGTTCCGCGCGCTTCTGGCGGAGTCGAAAATCGACCTGCCCGACGATCTGCCGCAAGCCGCAGCGGGCCTCTTTGGCTACCTCGGCTACGACATGATCCGTCTGGTGGAACGCCTGCCCGACGTGAACCCTGATCCGCTGGGTCTGCCGGACGCCGTGATGCTGCGCCCTTCCGTTGTCGCCGTGCTCGACGGCGTCAAAGGCGAAGTCACCGTGGTTTCGCCCGCCTGGGCACAGGACGGCATGTCCGCCAAGGCCGCCTACGCGCAGGCCGCCGAGCGCGTGATGGATGCGGTGCGCGACCTGGAACGCGCCATACCGCAGGCCTCGCGCGATCTGGGCAATGCCGCCGATCTGGGCGAACCCGTCTCCAACTTCACGCGCGAAAGCTACAAGGACGCGGTGAACGCGGCCAAGGAATACATCAAAGCGGGCGACATCTTTCAAGTTGTCCCGTCACAGCGCTGGACGCAGAATTTTCCGCTGCCGCCTTTCGCACTCTACCGCTCGCTGCGCCGGACCAACCCGTCGCCCTTCATGTTCTATTTCAATTTCGGAGGCTTCCAGGTCATCGGGGCGTCTCCGGAAATCCTCGTCCGTGTCTTTGGCAACGAGGTGACGATCCGGCCCATCGCAGGCACCCGCCCCCGCGGCGCAACCCCTGAGGAGGACAACGCGCTGGAGGCCGATCTGCTCGCCGACCAGAAAGAGCTGGCGGAACACCTGATGTTGCTCGACCTCGGTCGCAACGACACCGGCAAAGTGTCCAAAATCGGTACGGTTCGCCCGACGGAAAAGTTCATCATCGAACGCTACAGCCACGTGATGCACATCGTGTCCAACGTGGTCGGTGAATTGGCCGAGGATCAGGACGCGCTTTCCGCTTTCTTTGCCGGAATGCCCGCCGGAACGGTGTCCGGCGCGCCAAAGGTTCGGGCGATGGAAATCATCGATGAGCTCGAGCCGGAAAAGCGCGGCGTCTATGGTGGCGGTGTCGGCTATTTCAGCGCCGGCGGCGACATGGATATGTGCATCGCCCTGCGCACTGCCATCGTAAAGGATGACAAGCTCTACATTCAGGCGGGCGGCGGCGTGGTCTATGACAGCGACCCCGAGGCCGAGTATATGGAGACGGTGCACAAATCCAACGCCATCCGACGCGCCGCCGAAGACGCGGCGCGCTTTACCGGGCACGGCAACGGCTGATCGGTTCCGGTCAGTCCGCGCCCCGCGCCAGCATCTTTGCCGCCGACCCTGCGTTGGCCGGATCACGCAGGCAGGCGTCCCGCATCAGGTCGAGACAGCGCAAAAGCACGCGCTCATAGAATCGTTCATCGGTCTCGGTCGCGTGTTTCGTGGGCAACGGCGTGCAGTCATAATGTATCTCTTCGCCGCGCAAATGGGAGCACCCCCAGATCAGCGGCGCATCGCACTGCAAAGCCAGCCGCGGCACCGTGGTGGGTAAGGACACCTCCACCCCGTGGTGGCGCAACCGCATCATCGGCGTCACGTCCAGATCAACGGCAAGGGCGACAATTCCATTCTCTGCCAAGGCCTTGCGCGCCAAAGGCCCGGCATACCCGCGGTGACCGCCCGGTGGCATAGGATGCAGCATTTGCCCACCGGGATAGATTTTGCGATGACAGGGGTGGCCGCCAATCATCGTGACATCGGTCAGTCCCGCTTCCTGAAAGAATGTCGTGATCTGCATCACAAGCCCGGTATGCGCGGTCGCCAAGATCCCGCGCTGCCCTGCATCGGCCAAGGCCTTCAACGGGCCGAGGTCCGGCGCACGTCGACGGCTATCGAAATCGGCACGGAACGCCGGATCGCTGGCGTATAGAAAATCCACGTCCGCCGACAGACGCATTCCATAGTCCAGTCGCGTCAACCATTCAGCTCGGTCCCTCTCTGCCACATCCAGCCAACGCAAGACCTTTTCGTAGCTTTGAGCCAACAGGCTTTCCCGTTGCGGTGTCAGCGATTGAGCCTGCTTCGGCCAGACCTGCGGCGCTTGGTGGGACCGACACCGGTTCAGAATATCTTGTCCGATATCCTCCAGTCCGGCCCGGTCGCAGGCGTGTCCGAGAAAGAACAATGCGCGCCCGACCGGCAGGTTGTGTGCCGCCTCCGCCAGCACCGAATGCCGCCTGTCAGCGTCAAAAGAAGACAATGCGCCAAGCAGGCTCGCGACGCTGTCCCCCTCCCACCAGGCCAGGAATCGTGCAAGGACGGCGCCTGACCCACAGCGAAGGCAGCTTTCGATCAGCGACTGACGCAGCGCCAGTTTCACGGCCTTGAACCCGGAGGTATTGAAAAGTTGCCAAATCGCATCCAACGCGTCGACCCGAGCAAGACAAAGCAGCGCGTGCTCCACCATGGCGGGTCGGTCTTCGAACGCCTCGCAAGCTCTGACGGCAAGTGCCACGGTGGCGTCCTGATCACCCAATGCCGCAACAACTGACAGTTGGGCGCGCAACATCTGAAACCCTTGGCTGTCACAGTGCTTTGCCAAAGCCCGGTGCGCCGAAGCAGGATCATTACATTCCAAAAACGCCTCTGCCAGGATCTTCGCAGGGCCAGGGGCCTCCGGCGACTCCCCGAATCCCTCAATCACAGCGGCTATTGCGTCCTCCGGCATGCCGTCTTGCAGCGCGATCTCGGCCCGGACCAATTGCGCCGCTCGCGTGGGTAATCTATCCAACTTTCCAAGCAAAACCTGCCGCGCCGCCTGAGACGCCGAGGCTGTAAGCGCTGCGCGAATTTCTGAATTATCTGTCTGCGACATCACTCTGCCGTCCCATATGGCTCTGTGTTCGCATTCAGCCACATGTCGTGTCACCATTTGGTTAACGTCCCCCCGGACAAAGGACCGCCAGGGCGATTTTCCACATATCATGCGATGATTGCGACGTTTCCTCGGCTGATCTGGATATCGCGTTTACCTCACTCGCGGATCGAGTTGGCAGGTGTCGTTCACCTTTGCAACGGCAGCCGCCAGCAAAAGGCGGGCCAGTGCCGGATCGTTCAAGACCTCTGCAAACCGATTGAATTTGCTACATAAACCGCAACATTTTCGCGACGTTTGATACCGCTTTGCAATGAACGGCCTACGAACTCACTCCGCAATGAACCAAAGAAGGTGCCAACTGAACGATTATATCTCACCGACACAGCCGGGAAGGCCACCGCTGCTGAGACCAAGGTCCTCCGCCTAATCAAAAGCGCGATCAAGAAGCCCCGCGACGACCAGGACGACGTGCACAGAAAAACGACGCGTTGCAATTGAATGGCACGGGAAACGAGGCCAGAAAATCGAGCTTCTCGCCGGCACAATGCTGCAAACCGCAGCTTTTGGTCTTGCCCATACGTGTTCAGCAGTGGTAATTACCGGGCATCGCGGGTGTATCTCAATGGTAGAGAAGCAGCTTCCCAAGCTGATGACGAGGGTTCGATTCCCTTCACCCGCTCCACTCCCCAAACCTAAAGACCCAGCCGCGCCCTGAGCACGGCCACATCAGCGCGCAGATCAGGTGAAATTTCACCATTGCGCGGCGCGTCCACAAGCGTGGTCAAAAGCGCCTCGTCAGGCTGCCCTTTGCGATGCCAAGTGAGCGTCCGCAGCACGTCTTGGGCGGCGGTCGGCAGGACCTCCGGCACCTCGTGCCCCGCCAAGGTCCCCCACACCGCCGACCAGCACCGCGCCGTGCTCCACGGGTTGTAGCCGCCGCCGCCAGAGACGATCAGGCGCGGGGACAGCGCCCGCAGCGCCGTCACTGCGTCGATGTGGCTCCGGTTCGACAAGGACAGCCGTGCCAGCGGATCTTCGGCCAGGGCATCGGCGCCGCATTGCAGGAACACCGCATCCGGCGCAAAGGCCTCGACCGCAGGCAAAATCATCTCGTCCAGGACAAACGCAAACTCCGTGTCGTTGAAGCCTCGCGCAACTGGCAAGTTCCACGCAGCCCCACCACCGCTGTCCTCCAGCGCGCCGGTAAAAGGCCAGCGCCGCGCCTCGTGGACAGAGATGACGCGCACCTCCTCCGATCCCTCGAACGCGCATTGCACGCCGTCACCGTGATGGGCGTCGATGTCGACATAGGCCACCCGGGACAGCCCCATCGCCAGCAGCCGCCGAATGGTCAAAACCGGCTCGTTGAGAAAGCAGAATCCCGCCGCGTAATCCGGCATCCCGTGATGCTGGCCGCCACCGGGATTGTGCACCACGCCGCCACCCCGCACCAGCTCCGCCGCCAATAGCCCGCCGCCCACGGCGGTCGCGGGCCTTCGGTACATCTCGGGAAAAATCGGGTTCGACAGGGTGCCCAAACCGTGGCGCGCGCGGACGGCGTCAGACACGCTTTGCTGGTCCTCGGCCCGCATGAGCGCGGCGATGTAGTCCTCGGTGTGAAACCCCGTCAGGGCCGCTGGTTTGGCGCGGGGCGACGTGCGATAGACGTCAGGGCTCAGCCATCCCAACGCGCGGCACAGATCCGTCACCGCAGGCACCCGCTGGATGGACAGCGGATGCTGGCTGCCGTAAACTGATCCACGATAGATCCGCGATCCAATGAAAAGTGGCGTCTGCATGAGGCAGAGCTAGCGCATTGTTTGAGCGCGCAAAACCTATCTTGCCGCCCTGCCCGCATATCCGCTGTAATCTGACTTGCCGTACTTTGTATGCGACAGTACACAAAGTCATGACCTTTCCGCAGATCGCCCCACGCACCTTTGTTCTGACCGCTCTTTTCCTTGCCATCGGCGGCAGTGGTGGCGCTCTGGCTTCCTTCGTGGGCACGCCGATGCCGTGGATGCTTGGCGCGCTGGTGGCCTCCGGCCTCGTGTCCCGCTTCGCTCCGGAACGGCATTGGGACGGCTACGGCTTTCCGATGGGTTTCCGCACCTTTTTCGTCGGCCTGATCGGGGTGATGATTGGCACGCAAGTCACGCCGGACCTCGCCGCGCTCGCTCCCGATCTGCCTTTGACCCTGGGGGCGCTGTTTGTCTTCGTGCCATTGGCGCATTTCACCAACATGACCATCTTTCGCAGGCTCGGCGGCTTTGATCGCGCCACCGCCTTTTACGCCGCCACCCCCGGCGGGCTGATGGAGTCGATCTTCATGGGAGAGAGCGCCGGGGCCGACATTCGCACGCTCACCATTCAACAGTTCTTGCGCATCATCCTTGTGGTGACGATCCTGCCGTTGGGCCTGTCCCTCTGGACCGGGCAAGCGGTCGGCAGTTCCGCAGGTCTCAGCAACGGCCCGCAAGATCCGGTCGACCTCGGCAGTTTGGCGCTGATTGCGGTGACGGCGGTCCTTGGCCTGCAGATTGGCCGCCGCGTGCGCCTGCCCGCCGCGCAATTGACGGGCCCGCTTATGCTTGCAGCGCTGGCGACACTCACCGGCGCGCTGGACCTGCACTTGCCGTTTTGGCTGATCGCCACAGCGCAATTGGTGATCGGCACCAGCCTCGGGATGCGTTTCCAGGGCATCGACGCGGCCTTGCTGCGCCGCTCGATCGCCCTGTCATTGGTGTCTGTGTCAGCGATGCTGCTGATTGGCGGCACGTTTGCGCTGATCTTGCACGCCGCGACCGGGATCGAGGCCCTGCACCTGCTGATCGCCTACGCCCCCGGCGGCGTGGCCGAGATGTCGCTGGTGGCCCTATCTCTCGCCGCCAGCCCGGCCTTGGTCAGCCTGCACCATGTGACGCGCATTCTCATCACTGTGGTGGAGATGCCGTTGGCGGCGCGACTCCTGAGGCTTCGCGCCGGCGACCAGTGATCAGGCCTCGTCTTTTTCCATCAACGCCATCCATTCCTCTTCGGCATCGGACAGCATGTTGTGGCGCTCCACCAACGCATCGGTCGCCTTCTGAAACTTCAGCGGCTCGGCGGTAAACAGATCCGGCGCGGCGAGGAACTCTTCCAGCTTGGTGATTTCCGCGTTCAGGCGGTCAATCTCCGCTGGCAGCGTTTCCAGGCGATGCCGTTCGGTAAAGGACAGCCCCTTGGAGGCACTGGCCGTCTCCGGCGCGGCCTTGCCGCCGGATTTCTTCGACCCGGACGACGCCTTGCCCTTTGCCGGGGCGGACCCGCCCTCGGCCTCGCGCTTTTGGGTCTGGTAGTCGGTCCAGCCACCGGCATAGACCACGGCGCTTCCGTGCCCTTCCATCGCGACGGTCGTCGTCGCCACGCGGTCGAGGAAGTCCCGGTCGTGCGAGATCAGCAGCACGGTGCCATCGTAGTCGTCCAAAAGCTCCTGCAACAGATCGAGCGTTTCGACGTCCAGATCGTTTGTCGGTTCGTCGAGCACCAGAAGGTTCGATTCCCGTGCCATGATCCGCGCCAACAGCAGACGCGCCTTCTCGCCGCCCGACAACGCCCGCACAGGCGCCCGCGCCTGCCGTTCGTCGAACAGGAATTCCTTGAGGTAGCCAATGACGTGCTTGGGTTCGCCCCGCACCATCACCTGATCGGACTGCCCGGACACCCGCATGTCCTTGTCCGTGGTCAGCGCATCCCAAAGCGTCATTTCGGGGTCAAGCTGCGCGCGCGTCTGGTCGAAAATCGCCGGAACAAGGTTCGTGCCCAGCTTCACCGTACCGGAATCAGGCGTGATTTCCCCCATCAGGATGCGGATCAGCGTGGTCTTGCCCACACCGTTCGGCCCGACAAAGGCCACGCGGTCGCCGCGCTGCACCTTCAGGTCAAGGTTGGTCACGATCGGCTTGTCGCCAAAGGCGTGGGTCAGCCCTTCGACCTCCACCACCTTGCGGCCCGATTTCGGCCCAGACGCCAGGTCCATCGCTGCCGTGCCCTGCCGCCGGATCTGACCGCCGCGCTCGGACTTCATGTCTTGCAGGCGGCGCACCCGGCCCTGGTTGCGCTTGCGTCGGGCACTGATGCCCTCGACGGCCCAACGCGCCTCCGCCTTGATCTTGCGATCCAGCTTGTGGCGGGCGGTGTCTTCTTCTTCCCAGATCTTGTCGCGCCAGGCCTCGAAGTGCTTGAACCCTTCCTCGGACCGGCGCACCTGCCCGCGATCCACCCAAAGGGTCGCGCGGGTCAGCACGTCAAGGAACCGCCGGTCGTGCGAGATCAGCACAAAGGCCGTGCGCGTGGTCTTCAGCTCATCCTCAAGCCATTGAATCGCTTCGATGTCGAGGTGGTTGGTCGGCTCGTCGAGCAGCATCAGCTCAGGCGCCTCAGCCATCAGCTTGGCCAGCGCCGCGCGCCGCCGTTCCCCACCAGACGCCGTCGCCACCGGACGGTCGGGGTCGAATTTCAACCCTTCCGAGGCGCGCTCCACCCGGTACATCTCGGACTCTTCCAGCCCGCTGGAGGCAAATTCGCCCAGCGTTTCAAAGCCGGACAAATCCGGGTCCTGTTCCATGTAGCCAACGGTGACACCCGTGGGCACGACGTGGTCGCCTTTGTCGGCCTCCACCAGCCCTGCCATGATTTTCATCAGGGTCGACTTGCCAGAGCCATTGCGTCCCACCAGCGCGATCCGGTCGCCGGGTTGGACGTTCATCGACAAGTTGTCGAACACGGGATCGCCGCCAAAGGTGAGCGAGATTTCGGAGAGTTGTAGAAGAGGTGCTGCCATATCTCGCCAGCTATGGGGCCGCGCCGCCAAGGTCAAGCACCATGCGCATCCACATCAGAGCGGTGATCAGCCCACCACAGCCCGCAGCAGCCGTTTGCGGGCCTCGGGGATCGAAGAAATCTCAACGCCGACAAAGACATGCAGGGTGTTCATCTCGTGATCCACAACTGCGTGATCGCTCACCCAGCCGCCCATCGTCAAATAGGTGCGCAGCAAAGGCGGCATCTGGCGCAGGGCCGCGCCGGGGTCCTTCGCGGACAGGGCGTCAAAGCGGTGGACCTCTGCCGCCTTCGGCCGTGGCGCGCGGTCCGCAGGCGCAAGATGTCTCTCCCTCAGGCGGTCAAACGCCGCCGCATAGCGGCCCGGATCGGTTCCCGCAAAAGAGGCACAGCCAAACAACAACGCCACGCCGCCCGCATCCACCAGGGTTGTCATCGCCGCCCAGGCAAGCCGCAGGATATCCGGGTCCCGATGATCGGGATGCAGGCAAAACCGCCCCAGTTCCAGCATCGGCCCGTCCATTTGCGCGACCAACGACAGATCATAGACCTGCGCCGCATAAGAGCGTCCGATGTCCGCGCCGCTTGCCAAAGGCAACAGCCGGCAGCAGCAGACGACACACTCCAGCGTCAGGTCCTCAACCAGCACATGCGTGCACAGGGCGTCAAAGGGCTCGGCGTCCACGTCCCGGCCAAAGGCACGCGCGCGCAATTCCAGCGCCGCGGCCATATCTTCGGCACTCACCGCATAGCGCGCCCGATACCGGCCACGCACCAATGGCAAAGCGGCCTGCTCTGTCCCGGAAAATCCGATGGTGCCCGGAACGCAGCCCGCTCCGGTCATGACTTACTCGCCCAGCAACTGGCCGACGTTCAGACCACCGATGTTGCCGAACAGCTTGCGAATAAAGGAAATGTCGCCGTCCGAGGTGCGCGTCACGCGGCGCGACAATGGCACGACCTTGCCGTCGTCCAACCCGTAGGATTCGATGTTCTCCACCACGCCCGCCGGATCAAAGGTGATCGCGACAATCTGGCGATCCGTCACCGTCGGCTTCTGCCAGGCGAAATGCTTCACCTCGGACTGTATATAATAGTAGCCGGAATTGTTCAGCACGCCCGACGCATTGGGCACGCCGATCACATCCTCCACCGTCGCACGGGTGTCGATTCCCGGCACGATCTGTTGCAGGTCTTCTTCCGGCGGAACGTATCCGTGGTTGCGATAGCTGGTCTCGCACCCGGCCAGCCCGACGCACGCAACAGCGACGAGGGTGTATTTCAGCGTGGTCTTCATGCCGATCATTCTCCGGCCCCTCTTGTCTTGACGTGCCTTGGCTCGTATCTCGATTACTGAACTTTATCGCCGCAAGCAAGAACAGGAAACCCTTCCCCACATGTCAGCCTCCGAGCCGTCCTCTTCCGCCCCGCAAGCCCGCCTGCGCGTGGCCTCGCTGCGCCAGACCGGCGAAACGCCCTTCTCTCTGGAACCCAAAGCCTCCGCACGCGACGATCTGGCCCGCGCGCTTGGCATCGAAGGCATTCGCAAACTGCGCTTTACCGGGACAGTCTCCCCGCGCGGTCGCGACAGCTGGGAGCTGAAGGGAAAACTGGGCGCCACCGTGGTGCAGGCCTGCATTGTAACGCTGGACCCGGTCAGCACGCGCCTCGATGTGGATGTGGAGCGGCGCTACATGCCCGGTCACCGTTTCGAATCCCCCGATGCCGGGACCGAAATCGAGATGCCCGAGGATGACAGCCTTGAACCTCTGGGCGAGGTGATCGACCTCGAAGCGCTGATGGCCGAAGAGCTGACCCTGTCGCTGCCGCCCTACCCGCGCAAGGACGGCGTCGGGCTGGAATCCGCTCAGTTTGCCGAAGACGGTGTGGCCCCCATGACAGATGAAGACGTCAAACCATTTGCAGGGCTTGCAGCGCTCAAGGAAAAAATGGACAAGGGCGACACTGAGAGCTGAGAAACCACTTGCGATTCCTCGCATCATGCGTATTTTCGCGCGCTCATGAACATGACTGGCCGACCGGGTCGGAACAGGTGCTTTGCACCGCCACCGTCGGGACCAGATCATAAAGAGACACAGGCAGGCTTCGACCCTGCAATTCGAGAAAGGTTGAGACATGGCTGTCCAACAGAACAAGGTTTCGAAGTCGCGCCGCAACAATCGCCGCGCCCATGACTCCCTCACGGCTGCAAACCCGAACGAGTGCGACAACTGCGGTGAGCTGAAGCGCCCGCACCACGTCTGCCCGTCTTGCGGCCATTACGCAGAGCGCGAAGTCATCGCACAGGCGAATGACGTCGATCTGGACGAAGACGCAGCATAATCGCTGAAGTGCGGGGCCCCGCGGCATGACTTCCGAACAGGATCGACAGCCTATGGGCACTGTACAACACGTGGTAATTTCGGTCGACGCCATGGGCGGAGACCGTGGGCCGGCGACTGTTGTCGCCGGCATTGCCGATTCCGCCCGCAAGAACCCCGAGATCGCCTTTATCCTGCACGGCCCCAAGGCCGAGCTGGAACCGCTGGTGGCGAAGCGCAAGGAACTCGCCGGGCGCGTGACGCTTCGCGATGCCACTGGCGTCGTCTCCATGGCGGACAAACCCAGCCAGGTCATGCGCAACGGCAAGGGCACCTCCATGTGGTCGGCGCTCGAATCGGTGCGCGACAAGGAGGCGACGGTTGCGGTCTCCTGCGGCAACACGGGTGCGCTCATGGCGCTCTCCATGATCCGGCTGCGCAAACTGCCCGGTGTCGACCGCCCCGCCATCGCGATCCTTTGGCCCTCCCGCAATCCGCAGGGCTTCAACGTGATGCTGGACGTGGGTGCGGACATCAAGGCCAACGCCCGCGACCTGCTGCAATACGCCCTCATGGGCTCCAGCTACGCGCGCAACGGTCTGGAACTGGAACGACCGCGCGTCGGTCTGCTGAATGTCGGCACCGAAGAACAAAAAGGCGGCGCCGAGCTGAAAGAAGCGCATGACCTGATGAAGGCGCAGGCCGATGCCGATGGCTATGACTTCGTTGGCTTTGTCGAAGGCGGCGACATCCCCGGCAAGCGCTGCGATGTGATCGTTACGGACGGGTTTACCGGCAACGTTGCCCTGAAGACCGGCGAAGGCACAGCCTCGCTGATCGGCGACCTGCTCAAAGAGGCTTTTGCCTATTCACCGCTGTCGCGCATCTCCTCTCTCTTGGCGCTGTCGTCCCTGACTCGCCTGAAAAAGCGCATAGATCCCCGTCGCGTGAACGGCGGTGTGTTCCTCGGGCTGAACGGCACCGTGGTCAAATCGCATGGATCTGCGGATGAAACCGGTGTCTCGGCGGCGGTGAAACTGGCATTTCAACTGGCCCGCTCGGGCTTCAGTGAGCGCCTTGCCGCGCGGGTCGCGGCTAGGCTGGAAGAATCCGACGCGTCAGCTGTTGCCACTGACGCCCCGTCACCGCAGGATGCGGCCGGGAAGAAGGACGCGAAATAAAATGACCACACGTGCCACCGTTATCGGAGTGGGCCACTATCTCCCCGACCGTGTTGTGGAGAACAGCGAATTCACCACCGGCCTCGAAGGGATGACCGACCACCCCATCGTGCTTGAAACGTCAGACGAGTGGATCAGGGCGCGCTCCGGCATTGAACGGCGCCACTTTGCGGCGCCCGGGCAGATGACCTCTGACCTTGCCACCCGGGCCGCCCGCGCCGCCCTCGCGGATGCGGGGATAGAGCCTGACGATCTGGACGCGATCGTGCTGGCGACCTCGACCGCCGATCTGACCTTCCCGTCTGCGGCCACCATGGTTCAGGCGGAACTGGGCATGACGCGCGGTTTCGCCTTTGATGTTCAAGCGGTCTGCGCGGGATTCGTCTACGCGCTCAGCAATGCCAACGCGCTGATCCTGTCGGGTCAGGCAAAGCGTGTGCTTGTCATCGGGGCCGAAACCTTCAGCCGGATCATGGACTGGACCGACCGCGGCACATGCGTGCTGTTCGGTGATGGCGCTGGCGCCCTGATCCTTGAGGCACGCGACGGCGACGGCACCGTTGATGACCGAGGGATCCTTTCGTGCGATTTGAATTCCGATGGTCGCTTCCGCGATATCCTTTACGTAGATGGCGGCACCTCGACCGGAGACACCGGTTTTCTGCGCATGGAGGGGAAGGAAGTCTTCCGCCACGCCGTGGAAAAGCTCGCCTCCACAGCCACCAAGTCGATGGAAAAGGCCGGAATCACCTCTGACCAGATCGACTGGGTCGTGCCGCATCAAGCCAACATCCGTATCATCGCCGGCACCGCTAAAAAGCTCGGCCTGCCGATGGACCGCGTGGTGACCACGGTTCAGGATCACGGAAACACCTCTGCCGCGTCGATTCCGCTCGCCTTGTCGGTGGGCAAGGCGCGTGGGCAGATCAAACCCGGCGATGTCGTCGTGACCGAGGCCATCGGCGGTGGCTTGGCCTGGGGCTCCGTTCTTCTGCGTTGGTGATCCGTCTTCATCGCTGGCCCGGCTCCGCTCTGGCCCGATAAGCTTGCACTGCAAAGCTTAACTTATTCTTAATGTGCATCATCCAAGCCATTGATATTGACTTGTGATTTGACGCGGGCATAAGCTGCGACCAAGCTGCTGGGAGGGAATGACTTATGGGCGACAAAACCCTGACGCGTATGGACCTGAGCGAGGCGGTTTTCCGCGAAGTCGGTCTGTCGCGCAACGAGAGTGCGGAACTGGTCGAAGCGGTGCTGACGCATATGTCTGACGCCCTCGTCGAAGGCGAGCAGGTCAAGATATCTTCGTTCGGAACGTTCTCTGTCCGGGACAAGGCGGCCCGCGTCGGCCGCAATCCCAAGACCGGCCAAGAGGTTCCAATTCAACCTCGTCGTGTGCTGACCTTCCGGCCATCGCACCTGATGAAGGACCGTGTGGCCGACGGCAACAAAGCCTGAGCTGCCTGACCGATGCCCAAATCACCTGACGCGTTTCGCACCATTTCGGAAGTGTCCGAATGGCTTGAGACCCCGGCGCATGTCCTGCGATTCTGGGAGAGTAAGTTCACGCAGGTGAAGCCGGTCAAACGCGCCGGTGGACGGCGGTACTACCGCCCGGGCGACATGGAATTGCTGGGCGGAATCAAGAAGTTGCTTCACGACGACGGGATGACCATCAAGGGCGTCCAAAAAGTCTTGCGCGAACAGGGTGTGCGCCACGTCGCGTCCCTGTCCTCCCCCGTCGACCCCGAGGAAGAGATCGCCGACGCGCCCTTCATCGAGGCCGTAGAAGACCCGCGTGATTCCGTGGTTGCCTTCCGCCGCGAACCCGACGTGGCGCCGCAGAACGATACCGATCTGTCCCCGGATGATGCCGAGGTGGCGGAGGATGACACCGCCCCAGATGATCAGCACAGCGCGCAGCCCGAGGTCGCAGCAGACGCAGATGTTCAGCCCATCGCGCCGGACATGTCTGATCCGTCGCCCAAAGCGTTCGACGCGGATGTCGCCCCTGCGCCCGTCGATGAGGATAAAGAAGCGATGGCTGACACTGACCAAACGATCTTTGCTTTCGACATGCCGGAAGCCGCCGCCAGCGACGACGACGCCGTTCTCGACGATATGACAGACTGGGACGACGGCGAATCGCATCCGGAAACGGTCGAGCCGCTCGGCGCGCTGGCCGACGATCCCGACGAGACGATTCTTGCGCCTCTTCCGGAAATTCTCGCACAGGATACCGGTGACACGCCAGAGATCGAAGACGTGGTGGTCCATGACAGCGATCCAGTTTCGGAACCTGACCCGGTCGAGACCCTGCACGACGACACGCCCGAGCCTGAACCACTGCTTGCCGACGCACCCGAGTCCGAGCCGCCGCATGTGGAAGACCCCGAACCTGCGCCACGGCTTGCGGACGCACCGGCGCCAGTCGACCTCGATGACGCGTCGGAGCAGGAGCCATTCGAAACCCTTGATGCTGCGGCCCCGGTCCAGCCGGAGCCTGCTCGGGCCACCGCATCACAAAGCCTGCACCTGCCTGATTTCTCCCGATCAGAGGAAGAAGGCCCCGAATCCGTCTTCCCCGGTTTGCTTGCCTACGCAGCCCGGATCACCTCTCTTACACCGGCGCAGGCGGAAGCCATCGCCGCACATCTCCCCAAATTGAAGGCCCGCGCGGACCGCCGCGACACCGACAGTCTTTAGGCCCTGACGCCCCGTCACGCCCCCGCGATTTTTTGTCGATTAATGGGTTGCGCGCGCCGGATAATCGGGTAAATACGCCGGACAAGTCGGGCTATGGCGCAGTCTGGTAGCGCGTCCGTCTGGGGGACGGAAGGTCGCAGGTTCGAGTCCTGCTAGCCCGACCAAAACTACCCCAATACGGTCTTCGGACCCACGCAACCCCGGCCTCGTGCCGGGGTTGCGCGTTTCTGGCCTCCAGCCCGTCAAAATCCCCTTTCCTTCCCGCTTGTCATTGGTATCACGGCGCAAACGGAGGACAGCCCATGACCGGCGTATTGGCCAGCCAGCAGATCGAAACCCTGATCTCCAGCGGTGCCCTGCACAGCGACACCCCTTTCGCCGATGGGCAGGTGCAACCTGCCAGTCTGGACCTGCGTCTGGGGACCACCGCCTATCGCGTGCGCGCGTCGTTCCTCGCCGGTCAGGGCCGCACGGTGAAATCCCGCATCGCGGAATTCGAAATGCATCGGGTCGATCTGTCCCAGGGCGCCGTGCTGGAAAAGGGCTGCGTCTACCTCGTGCCCTTGATGGAACAGCTGACGCTGCCCGGCGACATCACCGCCATCGCCAATGCCAAAAGCTCCACCGGGCGGCTCGATCTGCTGACCCGTGTCATCACCGATGGCGGCGTGGAGTTCGACAGGATCCCGCAAGGCTACGCAGGGCCGCTCTATGCCGAGATCTGCCCACGCAGCTTCTCCGTGCTTGTGCGCCCCGGCATGCGGCTGAACCAGATCCGATTTCGGCGCGGTCAGGCCGTGCTGAGCGACGCACAACTGCACGATCTGCACGACCGCGTGCAACTGGTGAACGGCGGCAAGGCGGTGATCGACAACGGCCTGGGCTTTTCCGTCGATCTGGAACCGGGTGACGCCGGCATCGTCGGCTACCGGGCAAAGCCACACACCGGCGTTATCGACCTCGACCGCATCGGGCAGTACGACCCGCTGGAATTCTGGGAACGCCTGCGGACCGACAAGAAGCAGCTGATCCTCGACCCCGGTGCGTTCTACATCCTCGTCAGCCGCGAGGCCGTGCACATCCCCCCCGGCTTCGCCGCAGAGATGGCCCCCTATCTCGCGATGGTCGGTGAGTTCCGCGTGCATTACGCCGGTTTTTTCGATCCCGGTTTCGGCCATGCCGAAGCAGGCGGCGCAGGTGCGCGCGGTGTGCTGGAGGTCCGCTGTCATGAGGCCCCCTTCGTGTTGGAGCATGGTCAAACCGTCGGACGTCTGGTCTACGAACACATGTCAGAGATCCCCGAACAACTTTACGGCCAGGGCATCGCTTCGAACTACCAGGGCCAGGGACTGAAGCTTTCAAAGCACTTTCGCACCTGACCTAGCGTGAGCCTGTGGAACGCGCGCTTTGTTGCGCATTCCGCCGTGGCAAAGGCGGAATTCCGCAAAGGTTTGCGGGCCATTTTCCCTTTGCATGGAACGACTTGGCGGCCTGTCTGGTTTGGTCTGTATCGGCAGCGGCTGAAAACACCGCTCGCCAAGACAGTCTAGAAAGGACAGCTGATGTACAAGAACTTGACCCTCGCCACCGCCCTGACCGCAGTTTCCGCCATGCCGCTCATGGCCGCTGTGACCGCCGCCACCACCACGGAACTGAACCTCCGCGCCGCTCCCGGCCCGCAGGCAGAAGTTGTCGCCGTGATGCCGCAGGACGCCACCGTCGATATCGCCGGCTGCACCAGCACCGATTGGTGTAAGGTCAGCTTTGACGGCACAGAGGGTTGGGCCTACAGCCCCTATCTGATCAACACCACCATGCCCGAGCCGACCGTGATCTATCAGAACACCGGCACCATGGAGATTGAGACGATCGAAGTGGACAACAACGCAGCTGACGCGACGGCCGGTGCTGCGATCGGCGCTGGCGCAGCCGCGCTGCTCGTCGGTGGGCCCGCTGCCGTCGCAGCAGGCGCGATTCTCGGTGCCGCCGGTGGTGCCGCTGCCCCCGCAGATGAGACCGTGACCTACGTCACCCAGAACCCGGTTGAGCCTGTCTACCTGAACGGTGAGGCGGTCGTCGGCGCAGGCCTGCCGCAGGAAGTGGAAATCTACACCGTGCCTGAGTCCGAGTATTCCTACGCCTACATCAACGACGCGCCGGTTCTGGTGAACCCAGAAGATCGCCGCATCGTGTACGTGGTGCGCTGACCTTCAGACCTAGACAAAAGGCCCCGCCATTCGGTGGGGCCTTTTTTCGTGGCTTTGTCAGCCCGCCAGAACCTTGGCCGTTTCCTGGATTCGGTCGATCATGGCCCGAAGCCCGTTGGACCGCTGCGCCGACAGGTGATCGTTCAGCCCCAGGCGCCCCAGCTCTGCTTTTGCATCCACGCCGGTAACCTCGTCCATGGGCATTCCGTCGTACAGACGATGCAGCAGCGCGATCAAACCCTTGACGATCATCGCATCGGAATCGCCCTGAAAGTGGAACGTCCCGGCCTCCGGCGCGATGTGCAGCCAGACCTGACTGGCGCAGCCTTCGACCTTGGTGGCGGGCACTTTCAGCGCCTCGTCCATCTCGGGCATGTCCTTGCCCATTTCGATCACCATGCGGTAGCGGTCTTCCCAGTCCTCGAGGAACTCGAAATCTTCCACCACCTCTTCGAATACCGCCTGTGCCATAAACGCCTCCTTGTTGCGGCAGAGGTAGGGGCGCAATGGCCAAAGGTCCAGCCCTACAGGCTTTTCAACTCCCGCTGTTTACGGTAATCCGGTGCCAATCAGGCAAGGGTCGTACAATGCTTAAACCGATTTCCGTTCTCGTTCTTTCGACTCTGGTCTTGACCAGCTGCGGCACAATTCGCGAGTCGCGGGTCAATCCGATAAACTGGTTTGGCAGCAGCACCTCCCAGCCAAGCACGGTGCGTTCCGACACGGGTGGCGCCAACTCTCTGATTCCGCCGCAACGCCGCAGCATCTTTCGCGCCAAGAAAGAGGCTTACGCAGGCACCGATGTGGATCAGATCACAGAGCTGCACGTGGAACGACGCCCCGGCGGCGCCATTGTCCGCGCCGTGGGTGTGACCCAATATCAGGGGCCCTACGACGTCAGACTGGTAAAGCTCGACGATCAAAGCACCGGCGGCGTTCTGACATATGCCCTGCGGGCGGAGCAATATCGCGCGGGGTCCGGTGCAGCCGCTTCGCGGTCCGTGCAGGCGGCTGTCTGGGTGACGGATAACGATCTCAACGGCGTGTCCGACATCCGTGTCGTGGGCCGCAGCAATCAACGCACGGCGCGCCGCTGACACAATCGCACAGGATGATCGGACAAGGGCCCCGGTTCAGACGGTGGGGCCCGTTGTCAGACTATGGCTAAGTCAAACTATGGCTATATCAGATCGCGTCTTTCAAAGCCTGTCAAAGATGCTCTGACCGAAGCGGTCAGAGCTCGATAACCTCGACGTTCTTGCCTTTCGCGGCGAGCGCAATCTGCCCGTCGCACAGCCGAAGCGCATCCAACCCGAACACTTCGCGCCGCCACCCCGACAACGCGGGCACATCGCGCATTCCGGCGGCAATGGCATCCAGATCGCTTGCGGGCGCAATCAGCTTGGACGCTACGCCGGATTTCTCGGTCTTGGCTTTCAACAAGACGCGCAGCAGGTCGGCCAGGGCCGGGTTCACCTGCAATTTGTCCCGCAGATCGTCTGCCTTGGGAAGCTGGTCTTTGGGCATGTTCAGCCCCTCCTGAACCGCAGCGAGGATACCGTCCGCAATCGGGCCCTTGCGCGCCTCGCGCAAAAGCAGCCGCGAACGTCCCAGATCTTGCGCATTGGCTGGCTTTGTAGAGGCCAGCTCCACCAGCGCGTCGTCCTTGAACACGCGGTTGCGCGGGATGTTGCGTTCTTGCGCATAGGATTCGCGGAAAGCGGCCAAACGGCTGACAATGGCCAGGAATCGCGGGCTGGCGGAGCGCGTCTTCACCCGTTTCCAAGCATCCTCGGGCTTGGTCACATAGGTTTCCGGTGCCGTCAGAACCGCCAGTTCCTCGTTCACCCAGCGCGCGCGCCCGGTCTCTTCGAGCTTCGCGGAAAGGTATTCGTAAATGTCGCGCAAGTGGGTCACATCCGCCAGGGCGTAGGTCTTTTGCGCATCGGTCAGCGGACGCCGCGACCAGTCGGTAAAACGGCTGGACTTGTCGAGCTGCTGCTTGGCGATTTTCTTCACCAGCGTCTCATAGCCAACCTGCTCGCCAAAGCCACAGACCATGGCCGCGACCTGCGTGTCGAACAGCGGCGTCGGAATCACCCCGTTGTCGATATAGAAGATCTCCAGATCCTGACGCGCGGCGTGGAACACCTTCACGATGCTCTCGTCGCGGAACAGATCCATCAAAGGGTCAAGCGACAGCCCGTCCACAAGCGGGTCCAGCAGAACCGCCTCGCCATCCGCGCCCGGCAGCGCCAGTTGCACGAGGCACAGCTTGGAATAATACGTGCGTTCCCGCAGAAACTCGGTGTCGACCGTGATATAAGGCTTGCCCTTGGCGCGTTCGCAAAACTGGGCGAGTTCGTCGGTGGTATAGAGTGTCTGCATTCGCGGGTTTTTCCGTTCTCATGTGCGTCGCGCGGCGGTCAGCCCGTCATAGCGCATTTGTGGCCGGAGGCAAACGGCCCACGCGTCACGGCAGGAAAACCGTGTCCCGCTTGCCCTCGATAAAGCGTCTCAACACAAGCGGATACAGCTGATGCTCCATGCCCAGCACGCGCGCGGCCAGCGTGTCCGGCGTATCATCGGGCGCAACCGTCACCCGCGCCTGCCCCAGGATCGGGCCGTCATCCAGGGCTGGCGTGACCTCGTGCACGGTGCATCCCGCCTCCCCGTCGCCCGCCTCCAAAGCGCGCGCATGGGTGTGCAACCCTTTGTATTTGGGCAACAAAGAGGGGTGAATGTTCAGCATCTTCCCCTGCCAGGGCGACACGAATCCGGCGGTCAGAACCCGCATGAACCCTGCCAGACAGATCATGTCCGGCTCGAACGGCACCAGCGCCGTCTGCAGCGCGTCCTCAAAACTCTGGCGATCCTTGCCAAAGGGGCGGTGATCCACGGCCAGCGTCGGCACGCCCATATCTGCGGCTTTTTTCAACCCTCCGGCGTCAGGCTGGTTCGACAGCACGACGCAGGCGCGGCCCGGATGGTCGCCGGTCATGCTTTCGACCAGCTTCACCATGTTCGAGCCTCCGCCCGAGACGAAAATTGCCACGCGTGTCATCGCTGGTCCTTTATCCTGTGCAGCGGGGCGCGAGCGCCCCTGCCCGGCTCAGAGCAGCGCGCCGGTGTAGCGCACGCCCTCACCAGCCGTGATCTTGCCGATCTCATGCACGTCATGGCCGGCCTCGGTCAGCGCAGCGCGGGCCTCGGCGGCCTTTTCCGGCGTGACCACGGCGATCATGCCGATGCCGCAGTTGAACGTCTTGAGCATTTCCGACGCGTCGATGTTCCCAGTCGCCGCCAGCCATTTGAAGATCGGCAGAAGCTCCCAGGCATCAAGGTCGATATCCGCGCCCATGCCTTCGGGCAGAACACGCGGCAGGTTTTCGGTCAGACCGCCACCGGTGATATGCGCCAGCGCGTGCACCGCCCCGGCCTTCACCGCCGCGAGGCTGCCTTTGACGTACAAGGTGGTCGGCGCCAGCAGTGCCTCGCCCAGCGTGCCCTCGCCCCACGGGCAGGCGCTGTCCCAGGTCAGGCCCGACACCTCCACCAGCTTGCGCACCAGCGAATAGCCGTTGGAGTGCACCCCGTTGGATGCCACGCCAAGCAGGATGTCGCCCTCGGCCACACCCTTTGGCAGATCCGCGCCGCGCTCCATCGCGCCCACGGCAAAGCCCGCAAGGTCGAAGTCACCCGCCGGATACATGCCCGGCATTTCCGCCGTCTCGCCGCCGATCAGCGCACAACCGGACCGCACGCAGCCCTCTGCGATGCCTTCGACCACGCGCGCCGCAGTGTCGGTGTCCAGCTTGCCGGTGGCGAAATAATCGAGAAAGAACAGCGGCTCCGCGCCTTGGCACACGAGGTCGTTCACGCACATGGCCACAAGGTCGATGCCCACGCCGTCCACCAGCCCGGTGTCGATGGCGATGCGCAGCTTGGTGCCCACGCCGTCGGTCGCGCCCACAAGGATCGGATCGCTATAGCCTGCGTCTTTCAGGTCGAACAGAGCGCCAAACCCGCCAAGGCCGGACATCACGCCGGAGCGGTTGGTGCGCTTTGCGGCGGGTTTGATCCGCTCCACCAGCGCGTTGCCCGCATCAATGTCCACGCCCGCCTGGGCATAAGTGAGACCGTTCTTACCGTCGCTCATGGTGTTCTCCGCAGGGCTGAGGGCGCTGTCACGCAAATGTTGCGCCGCGCTTACCGCAAAGGCACGCAGGCTGCAACGGGCTGGGACCGGGTTGACGCCAATGATCCGTTTACCATGATGGCGGTAGGAGAACGTGGGGTGACGGGTGAAAATGGACGAAATTCTTGAATGGCTGGCGCCACTCACACCGATCTTAGCCCTGTCGTCTTTGATGATTGCCATTTTGAGTCTGACTTGGAACATCAGATCAAAAGTCATCGGGGAACGAAGAACGGAACTTAAAGAGCGCATCGCCTCTCCCGCCTACCGTCACGCCGAGATCGCCGCCCACATCTGCACACGTTCGGAACGCTATCGCAACGGCCAGCGCCGTCTGTTGGGCTGGTTGGCGCGCCGGGTGGGCGGCATCTGGAGCGCCAAGAGTTTTGCCACCTGCATGACCCTCGCATACCTGTACCCTATCGCCGGCGCATTCCTTGGTTGGATCATCAGCGGTCAAACCACGCTGGGCGGACTGGAGCTTTTTCGAGACGTCGAGAGCTTCACGGGCCGATTGTCTCGGGCCGCTCTGGTACTTGCGGCAATGGCATTCTTCGCTTGGTTCTGGCCATTTTCGATAAAAACGTCGGAACATTGGGGCCTGCTCGCTGAACAACGACTTGACAGGCTTCCCCACCGGACCGGTTTTCTTTCGAAGGCGGTCCGGTGGGGAATTGGACTGTCAGGTGCCGTTGCCGTTGTCGTTGCCGTTGTCGGTGCCGTTGTCGGTGCCGTTGTCGTTGTCGGTGCCGGTTTCGGTTTCAGTGCCGTTGTCGTTGCCGTTGTAGTTGCCTTTGCCGGTGCCGGTTTCAGTGCCGTTGTCGGTGCCGGTGCCGGTTTCAGTGCCGTTGCCTTTGCCGGTGCCGTTGCCGTTGTCGTTGTCGTTGTGGGTGTCGGTTTCGGTTTCGGTGCCGTTGACGGTGATCTACAACAAGCCGCGCTCATCCCATTTGTCTGGCTCCTTCTTCCCCTCCTCAATGCTTTCGCGGACTACCTTTCATTCAACGTCACGCGCGGCTTCCTGACCGCCGCCAGCCGCCAGGTCCGCTCGGCTTGGTGGCTGGTGTCCCGCGTCGTCCTTGACCTGATCTTCGGCCTCATCTGCCTCGCTCTGCTTCTCTTCACCCTGCGTTACAGCCTTGACCTCTGGGCCAACCTCTCGCCCGAAACCCTGCCGCTCGACTGGCGCGCCTATTGGGCCGACGCCCGGCAGGATTGGTCCCAAGGCATGGCGCTCTGGATCATGTGCGCCACGACCCTCGTGCCGACCTTCGTTCATGTCATATGGGGCTTTGTGCATTGGCAGACCGCCGCCTCGCAGCACACGCAGGACGCGGTCGCCCTCATGGCGGCGCAGCCGACCGAGGCGCATATCACGGACAATGCCGTTCTCAGCCACATAGCCCGTGACCTGCGCCGTGGTCAGATCAACGCCGCCCTCCGGGTCACAGCTGGCGTCACGGCCTTTGTTTTCGTCAGTGCGGCACTTCTCCTCTCCGCACAGCGCATCTTCGGGTAAAGAATTCCTTTCCCCACCGTGCGACAGAAATTGTCAGCTGACAATTTCACGCCTTCTTCAACTCGCTGCCCTTCTTGAGCACCTCGTCCCCGTCCTCCTGCTCGATCCGGTAGGCGGGATTGTCGTCATCGGCGTCGCGCGTCACCTCACTGCCCTTGATCTTCAGCGTGATTTTCCGAGTGTATTTTTTCTGAATGGTTCCGGTACCTTCGCCGTCTCCCCAGTCCCACTTGACCTTGTCGCCCTCATCAAAGTCTTTCATCTTGTGCCTCCTGTTGATGAAAAGACAATGCGCGGACCGCTCAAGGCGTTCCCGATCTTGACGTCGCCGCCGCAGCGACTTAGTCAAAGCGGCACGGTGGGCCTGTAGCTCAACTGGTTAGAGCAGGGCGCTCATAACGCCTTGGTTGGGGGTTCGAGTCCCTCCGGGCCTACCAAAACCGCCGCATATCCCATGCCCAAGGTTCCCGCACGTCCGAAAGTGGCAACGCATTCCGCGTGCGCCCCAGCCTTTCCGCCGGAACCTCGACAATGTTGGCGGCGCTGCGCGAGATGGAAGAAATTCAAAGCGCATTCACGCCTAAGCGTCTTCTCGCTCTCGGTATTTTAATGCCGCAGAACGGCCAAAGAGGGATGATCGACCCGAGGGGTGACCGAGCCACCGGAAGGATACGCCGCGGCAAAGGGTTAAGACAAAGATCGGCTCTGGTGCACAAATCGGCTGATGGCTGTGCTACCTTTTTCCCGGACGGAATTTTCCTACTGGCGCGGTGACGGGAAGGCCGATCGCGGTACAGCCAGTCATGACGGCGATGCGGACGTGGCGTTCCGCGACCTGGCGGTCGACGTTTCATGCCATGCATTGTCCACCAGTGATGTGTCTTCAACCCTTGAGAGGGTTCGTCGCGACGCGGCTTCGGCAACGGTATCCGCGCCAGTTTCGCCAGATGGCACAACAGAGGTCTGTTTGCGCGCGTCTGCGCCTGCTGCGTCCGGGCCTTGGCGTTCCTGCGAGACGGGAGGATGCCGGCATGCGCACCGCGAACGGCCTCTTTCGTGCAAGTAACTATGCACTGCCGGCACGTGGTTGATATCGTGGCGGTGGCGCGTATCGCAGGCGCCGTCAACTGCCCGACAGGAGAGTGCGAAGCACCCTTCCACGAGGGCGTGGTGACGCTGCCGATCTGGTCATCCGGCGGGATCTGATCTGGCCGATCTGGCCACGCAGTTCGGCCAAGACGTGCGCGACGCGCCGGGACCGAATGCACTGCGTAACCCACCGTCGGTGATAGGGTTCCCGGTGATGCCCCTCCCGGTAGATTTAGAATGCAAATCGCGCGTAGGGAAATGAACGGCTCGGACTTCAAGTGTTTGATCGTTGATCGCGAGATGGATCTTGGACCGGGCTTGCCGCTTGCCGCCGTCATGCTTGCGGGCGTGCTACTCGCCGTCGGCCTCAACCTTGGTCCCGGGGCCCTCCGCTGCGCGGTCCCGATAGGGATCAGAACGTGCAGTGGCCTCTTGGAGCTGCGATACGGAACAGGCACCGCGAGGGTCTTTTGACGACGGGACAGCGTGCTGAAGTCCGGCACCTGCCAGTTCAGACAGAGCAGAGGCAGCAGACTCTCGACGAAATCGTTCGTTTGCCGCAAAGCCATGTCGCACGTACACGGAGGCAGCCATGCCGGGCGCTTGTGGCAAACCTCTTCGGCTCGGGAACCTGTAATATCAAATCATGGCCGCGCCACCATGCTGGCGTGGGTGCACAAAATTCCCAAAGGTCTGTTACCACTGCGGACCAACAGCGGCTTTCAAAGGTGTTCGAGACGTCGGGACTGTGTCGAACCCGCGAAGGGCGCAGGAAAGCACAGGGTCGCCTCTGCCTGTCTCAACAGGACAGGCAGCGCAGGAAACCGCGCCCACCGGATGCATAGTGTTTTCAGACACGCCATGTTTATCGGGAAGCTTGCGAAGGCGGATTTCGGGATCAAGGCGAAAAGCTGGCCCGGATCCGGGCGGCATGTGCGCGCAGAAACCCCTGATCGGACATGGTGAGAAACCCGGTGGCGCCCCGCGCGCGAAAATGCTCTGCTTCGGCGGGATCAGAGGCCATGATCAAGGCGGGCAGACCAGCATCGCGCGCTGCTTTCAGGATAACATCCACCGCGTGATCAAGCCCTCCCTCCCGGGCCGCCGCGCCCATGCTGGCAGCGAGGTCCGCGCGACCAACGAAAATCGCATCAAGCCCTTCGGTGAAAACGATATCTTCGATGTTGTCGACGGCCTCCGCGTCTTCGATCATAGCGATGACGGCGCTGCGGGCATCCTGCGTGGCCATGTGTTCGGCAACGCTCGTCGCGCCAAACTGCCCAGCGCGTGTCGTGGGCGACAGACCACGCACACCGCTGTAGCGCGCCAGAGAGACGATCTCGTGCGCAACGTCGGCAGAGGTGACATGCGGCACAAGCACGCCATCCGCACCACAGTCCAGCACCCGCAGGATATCGGCGGGCTGACGCACCCGCACCAGCCCGGCCATGGCATGCGCCCGACAGGCCAGCAGAATGGCATCCGTTGTCTCGGGGTTCAGGGGGGCGTGTTCCTCGTCGATCACCACGAAGTCGAAGCCCAGCGCCCCGAGGATCTCGGCGGGCTGGGTCGACGGGATCTTGAGGAAGGTGCCGAGCAGCGCCTTTGGGTGCCTGAGGCGTGCACGAAATTCCATTTTGTCCTGCGTCATCAAAAAGCCACCTCTTTCGCGCCCTTGGTCCCGAGCATCTCGCGCGCCTCGTCCGGCGTGGCAATCTCGTGGCCAAGCTCTTCGAGGATACGGCGCACCTTGGCGACCATTTGTGCGTTGCTTTCGGCCAACTGCCCCCTGGCAATGTAAAGGTTGTCCTCAAGCCCGACGCGCACGTGCCCGCCAAGGATCGCACCCATGGTGACCAGCGGGAACTGCGACCGCCCTGCCCCCAGCACCGACAACAGGTAATCGTCACCAAACAGCCGGTCAGCGGTGGCGCGCATATGCATGAGGTTCTCCGGGTCTGTGCCTTGCGCGCCCGTCACCCCGAAAATCGCCTGAACGAAAAACGGCGGCTTCACCAACCCCCGGTCCGCGAAATGCGCGAGGTTGTAAAGATGGCCGGTGTCGTAGCACTCGTACTCGAAACGGGTGCCCAGCGCGTTCAGCTCGGTCAGCACCGCTTCGATCTGGGTGAAGGTGTTCGACATGATCAGGTCGCGGGTGCTGCGCAGGTAATCGACCTCCCACGGTTGCGGATCGTGACAGCCCTTTTCCGCGGCGGAGATGTTGAAGTTGAACGACCCCATGTTGAGCGAGGCCAGCTCTGGCGCGGCCTGAAGCGCCGGGGCGATGCGCGCCTCCATCGACATGCCGAGGCCACCGCCGGTGGTGATGTTGACGATGGCGTCGGTCTCCTCGCGGATGCGCGGCAGGAAGGCAGCGTAATGGGCGGGGTCCTGACTGGGTGCGCCGGTCTCGGGCCTGCGGGCGTGCAGATGCAAAACGGCGGCCCCAGCCTCTGCTGCGCCAATCGCGCTTTCGGCGATCTGATCGGCGGTGACCGGCAAGTGAGGCGACATGGACGGCGTGTGGATGGAGCCAGTCACGGCGCAGGAGATGATGGTCTTCTTCGAGGGGCGCGGCACGGCGGGTCCTTTCAGGTCAGGTCCGGCCCGGAGATGCCCCCGGGCCGGCGTGGATCAGAACACCTTGACGAGGCGGATCTGGGTTACGCTATCGTATTCAAAGCCGCCTTCGACATTGAAATCCTTGCCGATCATGCCTTGGATCTGCGTTGTCGGGTTCAGGAAATGCGTGCCGTACAGGCGTACCTGGTCGCGGTGCGTTTTCAGGCCGGTCTTGACGCCGCCGACGCTTTGGTCGCCGCCGCGCTGTCCGGAATAGCCGATGGTCATGGACGTGCCCGGACCCCACTGCTTGCGCAGCATGGTCTGCAACTGCCACGACGGGTCGCGTTCGTGGGTCACGCCGTTCTCGTCGTGGTCCTGCTGAAACGCAACGTCCAGTGCTCCGTCGAAGTAAAAGCCATTGCCCAGCCCCTGGATCACGCCGACTTGCGGGGTGATGGTAAACGTCCCCTCGCCGATCCCAAGCCGTGCCGGATCATAGTCGCCGGTCGGCAAGGTCGCGAAAAGCGAAAAGCCAAGCGTGGTCCCGGTGTCGGGGGTGTCGGGCTGAACCGGCCAGAGCGTCAAGCCCAGCGTGGTATCCCCCAGCCCGTCGGTGGTCTTTTGGCCAAAGCCGCCGATGTCGGCGTCGATGCTGGCAAACGGCGCGACGACGTGAAACGCCGCAGGCATGTCGCCCAGCGTGAAGTAATTCAGGCTGCGCATAATCGCGACGTCGGCCTCGAAGCTGGAGCCGGGCACATCCGAGCCGTCCACGCGCAACGTGTCAGAGCTGAGATGCTGCCAATACAGCATCCCCAGCGTGGTCCCCCCCGGCAGGATCGTGTAATCTGCGGGGCCGACGTCAATGGCCTGCGCGGGTGCGGCGAGGCTTAACGCGACGGCTGTCGCGCCAAGGGTTTGGGTCATCTTCATTCAGGTCTCCTCCCTGTTTTGATGTCAGTTTCAGGATCAGCCGGCGGCGACCTGCGGATGTGGCCGGGCCATGGAATAGCCGCCCCGGTGATACAAAAGCGGCGCGTGCTCGGACGCGGCAAAGTCGGTAACCCGCCCGATCAGGATCCAGTGATCACCGCCATCGAGAATGTTCTCGCGGCTGCATTGGATCGTGGCGCAGGTGTCGGACAGCAGCAGGCAGCGGCCGTGTCCTTCGGCCACGTCGAGCCCGGCGAACTTGTCGTCACTGCGGCACGCGAACTGGTTCGACAGGTCGATTTGGTCATGAGCGAGGATGTTGACCGCGAAGTGGCTGGCCGCTGCAAACGTCGGGTAGCTCGACGACGTTTTCACAAGGCTCCACAGGATCAACGGGGGGTCGAGTGACAGGGAGTTGAAGCTGTTGGCGGTGACGCCGACGCGTTTGCCGTCTGCCTGCGCGGTGATGACGGTAACGCCGGTGGCAAAGCAGCCAAGCGCTGCCCGGAAGGCACGGGGATCGAACCCGTCGGCGGCGGGGAAATCTTCGGTCATCGGGACCTCTGCGGTTTGTGTGGACTTTGGGGATGTGGCCTGCCCCGGTGGGCGGGACAGGCCGGGGCGGGGTCAGAACAGGGAGGGATCCGGTTCCAGCCCCATCAATGCGCGCCCGAGGATCTGCGCGCAAATGTCATAGTCGGTATAAGCATGGGCAGCGGTCATATGGGCATCGCGGAACAGGCGCTGGCCTTCGGCATCGTCGAACCATGACGATCCGCCCGACGCCTCGAACAAGCGATCCACTGCCGCAACGAACATCTTGACCGCATAGGCCTGATTGGTGCGCCAGAAGGCCATCTTGGTCTCATCGGGGAAAACGCGGCGCTCGGCGTGATCGCGCATGTCTTCCCACGTCTTTTCAAGGAACGCCCGGCCCGCAGCCACCTGATGTGTGCTTTCGGCGAGGCGCATGCAGGCGGGGATCGATTGCCCGACCTTTGCCCCGGTATAGGCGCGCACACGGTTCTGCGTCCGCTCGATGTACAACTGGATCATGCGCTCTGCGACACCAAGCGAGACCGCCGAAAAGCAGCTGGCAAAGACGTAGATGAACGGCACGTGATAGGTCGTGCTGTCGGGGTAAAGGTCCCCTCCCG
Organism: Sagittula marina; assembly: GCF_014196795.1. GTDB lineage: Bacteria > Pseudomonadota > Alphaproteobacteria > Rhodobacterales > Rhodobacteraceae > Sagittula > Sagittula marina. Next base: position 92,161 of record NZ_JACIEJ010000011.1, on the reverse strand, counting down.
CCGAGGTCAGCGTCATCAGCGCAGGCACGCTTTCGATGCGGTGCTCGGGGACAAAGGCGTCCTTGACCACGATGGTCTTGGACCCGGTGCCGCGCATCCCGGCGGTGTACCAGGTATCCTTGATCTCGTAATCCGCGCGCGGAACGATGGCAAAGCTGTAGACCTTGCCCATCTCGGCGTCGTCGCGCAGGAAGCCGAGGATCGCCCATTGGCCATGATCACATCCCGACGACCAGCCGAACTCCCCCGAGAAACGGATGCCGCCTTCGACCTCTTGGGACTTGCCGTAGGGCGCGATGGAGGAGGAGACCACCGTATCGGGATCGTCGCCCCAGATCTCTTCCTGCATCTGCTTTGAATAAAGCGCGATCTGGTGCGCGTGTTCGGCCAGCAACGAGAAGGCCCATGCGGTGGACCCGCAGGCCGTGGCAATCAGCGCGATGCAGTTCTCGAAATCGGGCACCGCCATCTCGAGGCCGCCGTAGTCTTTGGGCTGAAACGCCCGGTGCAGGCCGGTGCCCTTGAGCAGGTCGATGTTCTCCTGCGGCACCTGCCGCATTTCCTCTGCCTTGGATGCATTCGCCGCGATCTGCGGCAGGACCGCGCGCACGCGCTCGATCATCGGGGTGGTATCGTCGAACATGGGTCTTCTCCTCCCTTGGTGTATCAATCAGTCAGGAATGCGATGGCCGCCTCGCAAAAGCGGGCATCGGATGTGAGCGCCACGTGGCCGGGGCCGTCGATCAGCTGGTGGCTGGCTTGCGGCAGCGCCGCGCGCAGCCGGTCATCGGGTTGCGCCACAGCGTCGTCGCGGCTGTTGAAGATCAGGATCGGCGCTTTGGCCGCGCTCAGTCGATCTTCGGTCAGGACCGGGTTGGCGGGCCGCTCCAGCACGGCGGCCAGACAGGCTGGGTCACTGCCGCTTTTCTCGGCGTAGGCCAGCAGGGCTGCGACCTGTGGCGGGTGATCGGTCGTCTCTGCGCGCAGGGCCGCGACGATGGCCGGGCCAGCGGCTTCCGGCGCAAAGAGGTTGTCGCCAATGCCGCCCAGAACAAGCCGGCCGTTGGCACCGGGGGTGCGGGCTTCGAGTTCCAGCATCAGCTTGGTGCCGAGGGAAAAGCCGATGGCGCCGTGCAGCCCCTTGGGCAGCTTCCCCGCCAGGTCGCTGGCAAGATCGGCGTAGTCGGTCGGCTCGTGCGATCCGCCCCCTGCCCCGTGACCGGCAATGTTCACGCCGACAGGCTCGAACCCTGCGCCGCGAAGAGCCTCGGCCCAGCCGTCTGCCTCCCAGGTCGCGGCATACGACCCGCCCCAGCCGTGGATCAAGGCCACCTGTTTCATGACGGGTCTCCCTTGGCTGCAGCGGCGGCTTTTTTCAGGTCTGGCGTGTCGCTGCCCGCAAAGACCAGGGCGCCGTACACCGCGCGAAAACGCCAACCGTCCGACGTTTCGACGCACTCAAAAGTGAAATCCGCGAGTGAGGACGGCGCTTCCAACGGCAACGGACGTGCGCCGGTGCCTGAAAAGACCGTCACGGTGGCCGCCATACGCACAGCTTCTCCGGGCAAGAACCGGAGGTTGCTGCACAGGTGCCGGGTGCCGCGCTGGCGTTCGACGGACAAGGCCCGGCGGGCGGTGAAGTAGCGGGTCAGCTCCTCCGTGCCGGTGGCGCGAAAGCTCTCGATGCCGAGCGTGCCGTCGGCGGTGAAAAGCGACGCCCCGGGCGTGTCATCCACCTCATCCACCACGGCCCAGAAGCGCAGGGCAAGATCCTGCACCTCCAGATATGTTTGTGCCGACAGGCTCATGAGCCGACCGTCATGAAGGTTTCGGCCATCTCGTATCCCCAACCGTTCATCACGTCGGTCAGCTGCTCCGGCGCGATGTTGCAATCGAGCGGTGCCGCATCGTCCGCGAACTGCTCCATGCCGGAGGAGAACTCGTTGCGGTTGCCGAACGGGTCAAAGACATATGCGTAATTGTTAGTGCCAAAGCCGGTGGATTTGCCAAGGCCCGCGTTGTGGCGGCCCGGACCGAATTCCCAGCGGTGGCCGGTTTCCATCAGGCGGTCCGAGAGGCGGAAGTAGTGGTTGCCGTCCTCGACCGCGAAGGCCACGTGGTGCAGGCGATCGGCTGGGCGCACGGCCTTCATGTAGGCGATATCGTGATCGTAGGCCGAGCCGCGCAGCCAGATCCCCGCGAGCTGACCGCCCACAGAGATGTTGAGCGAGGACTTGAAGCCGATCATCATCAGGAAGTCGCGCATCACCGCAGGATCGACTTCGCCCAGCAGGTTGATGTGGTCCATATCGGTCGGAATGTGCGACCCCTTCGCATCGAAGTCACAGATGCCCGCGCGGCGCTCCGCACCGCCGGTACACAGCCGCAGCTCGTGGCCTGACGGCAGGTGGAATTTCAGCGCCGCACCTTCGCCCGGACGGCTGTCACCGGTCAGACGCTCAGAGGCGACGCCTTCCTTGGTCAGGATGCTCTCGACGCGGTCAAGATCGTCCTGATCGTCCACGCCGAAAGTGAAGTTCTCCAGCGATTGCGTGCCCTTCACCAGCGTGATGTCCGCCGCCGTGCCACGGCAGGCAAGGTGAACGGTGGTGTCGTCACGGGACAGGACGGTCAGGCCCAGCACGTCTTCGTACCAGGTCAGCGCCTTGCCCAAGTCGCCGACTTGGATTGCGGCGTGGTCGATGCGGTTGATCCCCATGGTGTGATCCCTTTCTTCAGACAATGATGTTTCGGGCGGCGACCGACGCGGGTCGCCACAGGTGCACGCCCGCAGTTCCGGGCGACGGGTGTCGGACACGACCAGGCCGGTCGGACAAAGGTCCGCTGCCGGGTGGCGTCGCGACATTTGATGGGTCAGGTCAGGGCGCGCTCATGGCGGCGCCGCACCGGTCAAACCGGTGGTTGTCGTCTTGTCATTTTGCAATCCTCCCTGTGGGCTCTCCCAAGCCCGAATTGAAAGCAGCCCTCCTGCCGCCTTGACCAAACACTACGCCAAATTTCAATTTGAACAAATAGTCATTTTAGCAATTTCATTTGGTGGAATTCGCACAGCTACACGTTGTGGGGTGGCACTTGCTTCGCAGCTGCGGCATATTTTGAGCGTTCCGCACCCGAGGACACGATAGAAGGCCCCGCCCCGCTGATGGCAGACAATATAGAGAACGCAGACGACGCCATTGCACGGATGGGCTATCGCACCTCCCACTCTGGCAGGCGTGCGGAAATAGGCGCGGCGCGACGGGCGAAGTCGCGCAACACCATATTGACGGCTGCGTTTGAATGTTACGGGCGCGAAGACGGACGCATCGTGCGGATCGAAGATGTCTGCAAGGCAGCCGGTGTGGCGCGCGGCACCTTCTACAACCACTTCGACGACCTCGAACAGCTTCGATATCATTTGCTTGAAGAGATGACCGGGGAATTCGACCGCGCCGTTCACCACATGTTCAGCGCACTGGAAAACGCAGCCGAACAAAGCGCGGTCGCCATTCGCTACTACCTGCACGCTGCCGAAAAGAACCCCGCCTGGGGCTGGGCCATGATTCACTCAAGCGCGCCGGGGCACACCTTTGGCGAAATGGTCTGGCACAATTCACTAGTCACGATCCGGCGCGGCGTGGACGAGGGTCTGTTCACGATCCCCACCGCCGAGATCGGGCGCGACATCCTGATGGGGTCGGTCACCGCGGCGATGGTGTCGATCACGCGGGGCACCACGCCCGCAGACTACCCCGAGCTGATCTCGACGCATGTGTTGATGGGGTTCGGCATGTCGGCCCAGGCCGCACGAGAGTTGTCCTATCGGCCCCTGCCCGCCCTGCCCGCCATCGCCCATGACACCATCGTCATCGCCTCCATGCCTGCGCTGGGCGACATCGGCGATTGATCACTCGATAGAGGTCTGCGCGCGCGGATAGTCGGCGGCGTTCAGAACCCAGTCGTCCTTCAACGAAAAGTCCATGCGCGGCGGAGAGAAGATGTCCACGATCTGCGTCTCCTCCGACACCCAGAGCGTCGTGTGGATGGCCGGGGGCGGCAGCACGGCCATGGACGGGCTGGCGCAGCGCAGATGCATGTCCTCGCGCCAGTCAGACATGTTCGGCGTCCAGGGCCAGCGCAGGAAATGCTCAAAATCGCCGTCCAGCGTCAGGCTGATCTGTTCAAAGCTGGCGTGGTAATGCGGAGAGACTTTGGCCGTATCGCGCGGCTTCGTGAATCGCGGCAACACGTTCACCATCATCGTGGTGCAGCGGAAGATGCGGCCGAAACGTCCCGGCGTGTCCGGCACATCCAGATCGTAAACCCTCAATCTGTACCCGCCCACCGGGTCAGGCCATTGCTGAAACGGCGGAATCACAGGATTGATCGGAACCTCGGGATTGCTGCATCGCGCGACAAGATCCGCAGACCGGGTCGTGAACAGGAAGGTGACGGAACCCTTGCCGGAGATCCGGACGCGGCTGTCACCGGGCGGGATGATGAACAGATGGTTGCCGGGATGGTCCACGACCTCGCCCGCTTCGGTTTTAACAGAGAAACGCAGGTCCGGGTCGGACGAAAATACGACGTATTCATCCCGCTGACCGTGCCGCGCAAACTCTGCCACGCCATCCAGGGCGACCAGCCGCACGACAAGGTTCGTGGACCGCATCATCCAAGCGCGCCAGCCGTCCCCGCGTTCCTGGGGGTCAGTCTGCGAAAAATGGCCGACCTCGGGACCGCAAAATGGGCCGGAGAATGCCTCAGAGGCGCTCTGATCCGGTTTGCGGGAAAGGGACTTGCGCGGGTCACTGTCGTCGAACATTGGCCATCTCCTTCGTCATTGGTGCGTCGGACGTCGCACGCCGGGACCCGCCGCGCACGTGATACGCGCACCGATTTCGCACCGTGAAATTGGCAAATGCCTTGCTTGTGGCGCGGTCGAGGAATGCGTCACCTTTGCGCGCAGGAGGACATCATGACCAAAACCCTCGTCATTGCGGCGCATCCCGACATGGCCCACAGCCGGGTCAACGCACTTTGGAGCCAGACGGTGCGCGACAGCGGCACGATCACGCTTTGCGATCTCTATGCAACTTATCCGGACGGGCGTATCGACGGCGCCGCCGAACGCGCCCTGCTGGAGACGCATGACCGGATCATCCTGCAATTCCCGCTGACCTGGTATTCTTGCCCGCCGTTATTGTCACAGTGGCAGATCGCCATTCTGAAACGCGGTTGGGCCTACGGTCCGGGCGGGCGGGCGCTGCGGCTCAAGACCTTTGGCATCGCGTTCAGCACCGGGTCAAACGGGGCCGATTACCAGCCGGACGGCCGCTATGGGCGCACTCTCGAAGAGGTGACGATCCCCTTTGAGCTGTTGGCCAAACACACCGGGATGCACTACCTGCCACCATTCACGCTGACCGGCGTGCGCGCGCTGGACGACAGCGCCGTGGCGGCCTCTGCGCAGGACTATTTGCACCATCTCAGGCACGCGGAGCCGATCATCGTCGCGTCTGGCACCGACGACAATCGCGCCACGACCGTTTATCCCACAGGCTGATAGGCGCTGCCTGCCGCGCAGGCCTGTGCGGCGGCGCTGAGCTCTGTCTTGAGGGTGTTCACGTTGACCTGCGCTTTCGCGAAATAGGTTATCCCCAATGTGCCAACCAGTTTGGCGCCCATCCGCAGGGGCGCAGCTATGGAATGCGTTTCCGGCTGGATGTTGCCGGTGCGCTCCCCGAAGCCGCTTGCGCGTGTCAGGGCAACGACCGCCTCGGCGCGTTGCGCGATGGCGACAGCCTCTTCGTTGGTTTCCGCCGATTGCTGAAGCAAATTCACCAGATGTTGTCGCTCTTCCTCCGGGCAAAACCCGAGATACGCGCGGCCATGGGCGTAGTCCAGCAGCGTCATGCGCCGGTTGATTGTCGACTGGTAGTGCGACAGCGGGCTCATCGGGATCGTACTGAACCGAATGACCAGCGCATCCACGTCCAGCGTTGCCACCGCCGTCGGCCAGAGTGTGTGCGTGGTCAGCGCCTCGGCTGCCTGACGTGCCACGTCGAAGACCTGAGGCAAACCGTGATGCCCCGCGCCCAGCGATGCGACCTTTTCGGTCACGCAATAGCCCGCCTGCCGCCCAATCTTGCGCACGTAGCCAGCGGCCATCAGCGTCTCCAACAGGCGCACCACGGTGGGGGCCGGCAGATCGGTCTGAGCGGCGAGATACTGCACCCGAACGACTGGCGCCCGGTTCATCAACTCGAGGATTTGCAGCGTGCGCTCCACTGAACGAACGGTTTTGGGGAGGTTGGTCATGTGGCCTGTAAACATGGAAGCGTGATGGCCCATCTGACACTGGTGCACAGGCAGGATCAAGCCATCAAGCGTCCGAGGCCATCCCATGCGCGTTTTGTCCGATATTTCAGAAACCTGTCATCGGTTCATGTCTGTGGGGGCGAATAAGTCCGGCTTGCCGATCTAGCCGGTGTGAAGACATTGCTCCACGGCGTTTTATCAATCCGGGCTTCTCTGCGCGCGGCTTTGACATTGGCTGCGCACTCAAAGCGGACCCGCGCCATCGCGGACGCCACAGGTGCAGAGCGATGGACGCCCGAGGCGGCGGCCGGAGTGACTGAACGCCTGGCCGGTTTTGTTGGGAACGCTCTGACTTGGCGAGACAGGTCTTCATAAGACCTTCCGGCGAATGCGCTCCTTTGCACCTAAGGTCGACCATCTGGTCTGAAGCGCGAGCTGCGCAACCCAAGGTCCGAGGCGATTTCGTTCGAAGTACAGGCTCCAATACGCCAGCCTGACGTGTACCCACAGCCCGTTGTTAAGAGCTGTCAAACCGGGCCTTCGCCGCGCGAAGAATGCAGCTCTGCTCCGCGAGACCAGTCCAAGGGCTTTTCTGGGAGGCAGCTTCATCTGCTTGGCATGCGTGACCTGTGATCCCGATCAACCAGATGTCGTCAATAAACTCTTTGAGAGGGAGTTTTCGAAACAACGCGCAGGTTGCGGCCTGTTGTGCAAAGCCTTAGCCATCTCTGGATGTCAGGGGCGGCAGTGCTGCGCATGAATGCCCCCGCAGGGGAATCCAATACATTTGCAGGTGGCATTGTTTTTTCGTGCCGCTCTACGCGGCCGCACTTTCAGAAGCGTGATAAGTGTTGGCTCGGTCGTCATCTATCTTGAACCGTCGAATGAGCGCCGCCAGTTTCGCGGCCTCCTCTTCCAGCAGCTGCGTCGAGGCCGAGGTTTCTTCCATTACCGCGGCATTCTGCTGTGTATTTTTATCGAGTTGGTTCATCGCGACGTTCACCTCGCTTATGCTGTCAGCTTGCTCGACTGTTGCACTGGTCACCTCATCGACGACGGTTACCATCCGATCCATGCTGCCGACGATCTGTGCAAGCGCGGCCGAACTGCGACCAACCTGCTCAACGCCGCTGGAAACCTCTATTTCATTGTGTTTTATCAGCTCGTTGATGTCGACGGTGACGTCTGCGGACTGTTTGGCCAAGGTCCGAACCTCTGATGCCACCACGGCAAAGCCCGCGCCCGCCTCTCCGCTGCGAGCGGCCTCGACCCCGGCATTGAGCGCGAGCAGCTGGGTCTGGAAAGAAATATCCTCGATGACGCGCATTGCCTTGGCGATCTTGTCTGACACCACCTTGATACGCATGATGGAGCTGGTGGTTTCGTCGCCAACGGTGATTGCCGAACGACCGGTCGCTTGCGCGCTCTTGACCAGTGCATCGGCGCTCTTTGCGTTGGCAGAGGTTTGCTTGACCTGGTCGCTCAGCATCTGGAGCGCCGCTGTCGTCTCTTCGAGCGACGCGGCGTTAGACTCGCCGCGGCGGGACGCATCCATCGAGGCCGCGGCAATCTCGCGTGAGGTATTCTCGAGCATCGAGCTGCTTTCCGCGAGTTGGCGGATGATCCCTGCCAAGGTGTCGGCCAGTTCGTCGGCGGCCTGCGCGATGTCTGCAAAAACCCCCTTGTGGCCGCCGTTCATACGCTCGGTCAGGTCACCTGTTGCCAGCGCCGCCATTGTCAGGCGCACGTCGGACAGGCCCGTTTCCACGATTTCAGCGATTTGGTTGATCCCTTGTGTCATCTTCGCGGAATCGTTTTCTGTTTCGGACACATGGATGCGGCTCGAGAAATCGCCTTCGGCGAATGCGTCGATGACAACGGCCATCTCGGCATTCAGGCGCTCGCGCTCTTGCTGGCTTTGCCGTGAGACATCGACGGCCTGGCTGATTGCGGCCACCTCGCTGATGCGCGATTTCGGCAGGAGCGCGTCGAAACGACCATCGGCCATGTCCCTGAGCGCCGATCCGATTTGCCTCATGGGGCCTGAGATCAGGTGGCTTAGGTAAAAGGCGATGACCATAAAGGCGACAATACCTGTCGTGCTGGCCACGATCGAGCGGCGCTCGGTCAGGGCTTTTTGCTGTTCGCTCTCGGTTACGAAGGCGTCTGTAAACTCCCCCACCGAGGCGACCAGCGCTTCGAGGATCGGTTCTGCGGCAGCGAACCGGTCGGACAAATCGGTGGTCAGGTCATTCACTTGAAGCGTGCGCTCAACAAAGGCGGCGAAAGACGACTGGTAGGTCTCCATCAGAGCCTGAATTGTCGCGCGCTGCTCCTCGTCCCTGTACCAATAGGCCGGGAACGCCTCGAACTCCTCGACCCGCGCGTTCAGCCGATCGAGGTACTTGGTGTCCTCACGCATAATGAAATCCTTTTCATGTCTGCGCATCATCAGCATCTTCACTTGCATTTCCGGTCGCGCGAGTTCGTTGAGGGCTTCTTCGACCTCTTGCACGGCGCTGCGCAAAGTTCCTTCAAGGCCGAGTGTCTCATCGAGACCCAGATCAACCTTGGCCGCGACCAATTCGGCAAAAATGCCGGTGTAGGCGTCGATTTCACTCTCGATCCTGTCAATCTCGGAGCTGGCGGCTGCGAGGCCATCAACGGCCATCACCCGCCCGCGAAGTGTTTCGAGCAGAGCCGTCAGGTCGGTGCTGATGGCGGCGTGGCGTGCGATATATTTCTCGTCCTCGCGCAGCAGGAAATCCTTTTCCGCGCGCCGTGCGCGCAGAAATTGGTTCTCGACGTCTTTCAATGTGGCCTGCAGATCAGCCATTTCGGAAAGCGCGGCCTGATTGGCATCACGCACATCGCTTGTATAGACAGAAAGCCCGATCAGCGCGCCCATGCCGAGCGTGGCCAGAGCAACGAGCGATAGCACCGCAAAGCGAATGGAAATCTTAAATGGCATTGGCCTGCACTCCGAACCCCGCAATCTGTCCATCCGAGATCTGGCATGTGAGTATGAAAGAACCCCTAAATGCGTTGCTTGGTTTGGCGCGTTGCTTGCTTAAAAATGTAAGCGTCTACTGGGACGTCGCTGACGCGACGGTTTCGCACGCGGGCACTGCTGATCGTACGAAAGCCGAGTTTTGCCCGGTATCATGTGCGGGTTTGGAGTGGCAGCGTCGTAGAAAGTGTGGATTTCTCCAGAGCTTGCGACACCCGCTTTCACGCAGAGGCGCCGGCTGCATTCTGCGCAATCCGTCCAAAAGCGCCGTCGTGATCGATCACAAAGCCGAGGTGTGGAGCCGGCGCAGAAAACACTCGCCTTCGCCCCGGACTGTGGACTTGGCGCACGCAGATTTTCAGGAATGGCCTCTGTTGGCGCACAGGTTGGTCGAAGTCGGGGGAGCAGGGATGCGGGAGGACCGCACAGCAGGCCGGTCTGTGTCGGCCTGCTCAAAGTCGTGCAGCCCCGCCGAAACAGGGCTGCACCGTCCTGAAGGTCAGGACCAGGGCGTAACGAGGTATTTTTCGCCCGTTTTCATGGCGCTGTAATCCATCAAGGCGTCTTTGGTCAGCATCTCTTCGAGGTTCACCCGCTCTTTGTAATGGCTGGCGAAGGTCGTTGTGAGGTTGTCGCGAACGCGCTGACGCATCCGGCCCATGACGTCTTGTCCGACCGATTGCAGGAACGGAAACAGCAGCCAGCCCGACAGCGTCCACCCGAACCCGTAGCCGGGCGTCAGAATGGTCGCGCCGGTGTCCAGCCGACCGTAAATGAACATCCGCTTGGGCTGGTTGGAGCCATAGCGCGAATAGTCGGTCATTCGCGAGACGGCGACGCGCTCCATCGCCTGGAAGGCGGTGTCCACAAGCTTGCCACCGCCCACGGGATCATAGCCGTAAAACGCGCCCGTCGCGTCGATGGCGGAGGTCAACTGATCCATGAAGTCGTCATCGGAAGAGTTGACCACATGGGTCGCACCGATGTCTTTCAACAGGTCCACCTGATCGCTTTTGCGCACGATGTTGACGAGACCGATCCCGTCCTCTTGGCAGATGCGCGTCAGCATCTGACCGAGGTTGGAGGCGCCAACCGTGTGAAGGATCGCTTCCTGCCCGTCCATTTTCGCGTTTTCGACGAAGCCGAGCGCGGTCATCGGATTGACGAAGGCGCTGGCGCCCTCTTCGGCAGAGTGATCGCCGAGCGGCAGACACATGCCCGCATCGGCGATGCAGTACTGGCTGTAGGCATTGCCCGGAACGCAGGACACGCGCTGCCCCATCAAGGCCTGCGCCTCCGCGTCGTCCCCGGCGGCAATCACCGTGCCGGCGCCTTCGTTGCCGGCGGGCAGTTTCATGCCGTGACGCGCCTTGGACCCCTTGTTGACCTGCTCGGGCATCTTGGCCACGAACTTGCCCTCGGAGTATTCGGCGTTTTCCAGATCCGCTCCGCCCACGAGGATCGCCAGATCAGAGGGGTTGATCGGCGCGGCTTCCATCTTGACCAGCACCTGCTTGCCGGTGGGGTCCGGAAAGGACACCTCCTCGATTGCGACGGTCAGGGTGCCGTCCTCTTCCAATGTGGTGAAAAGCTGCTTGCCTGTGGTGGCCATGTCAGGTGGTCCTTTCTTGAAGATCATCTTGAGCCGTCAGGTAGGACGAAGTGCGCCGATGTCCCACCGCGAAAGCGACCGGGACGGGCGACGGGCGAACACGTCTCGGTGAACAGCGGTGGCAGCGGCCGCCGGGACAGGAACCCAATCGCATCGACCGTGTTGTTACCGGAATGCAAGGAGCGAATATGTCCACGATCACGACGACCAACCCGGCAACGGGTGAGACCATCAAAACCTATCCCATGATGACCCGCGACGAAGCCGAGACGAAACTGAAAGCGGCGCATGAAGCCTTTCTGGATTGGCGCAGCCTGAGCCACGCCCAGCGCGCGCCCTACCTGACAAAGATCGCCAAGACGCTGCGCGATCATACCGATGAGCTGGCCGAGCTGATGACCCGCGAAACCGGCAAACTGCTCAAGGACGGCAAGACCGAAGTCGAGCTTTGTGCAGCAATCTTTGAATACTCGGCGGAGCACGGACCCGACGTCCTGGCGGACGAGGAGCGCACCCACGGTCAAAAAGGGTCGCGCGGTGTCGTGAGCCACCAGCCGATCGGTGTGATCTACTCCATCCAGCCGTGGAACTTTCCACTGTATCAGCCGGTCCGCGTGCTGGCGGCCAACCTCATGGCGGGGAACGCCTGTGTTCTGAAACACGCCAGCATCTGCACCGGGTCGGGCCTGCGTCTGCGGGAGCTGTGCATCGAGGCTGGTCTGCCGGAGGATCTGTTCCAGGTTATCCTGATCGATCACGACACCAGCGATGCGCTGATCGAGCACCCCCTCGTGCGTGGCGTGACCATGACAGGCAGCGATGGCGCGGGTCGCCACATCGGCAGCGTGGCTGCCAAGGCGTTGAAGAAAACCGTGCTGGAGCTGGGGTCCAACGATGCCTACCTCGTGCTGGAAGACGCCGACATTGAAACGGCCGTAAAGTTTTCGGTCATGGGCCGGATCTACAACAACGGCGAGACCTGTGTATCTGCCAAGCGGTTCGTCGTGGCGGACAAGGTGTATGACGCCTTCGTCTCTGCCTTCACCGATCAGATGAAGGCGATCGAGATGGGTGATCCCATGGACAAGGCCACCAAGCTTGGTCCTCTGTCCAGCAACGATCAGTTCGAAACCGTCCGCGATCAGGTGAAGGACAGCGTTGCCAAGGGGGCCAAGGCGCTCTGCGGTGGCACGGTGCCGGACCGCACCGGCGCCTACTACCCCGCCACCGTCCTGGTGGACGTGACCCCCGGGATGCCGGCCTATGACGACGAAATCTTTGGCCCGGTCGCAGCGGTGATCCGCGCCAAGGACGACGAGGACGCCATGCGCATCGCCAACGACAGCCGGTATGGTCTGGGTGGCGGGATCTTTTGCAAGGACGAAGAGCGCGCTCTGAAACTTGCGCGGGACCATTTCGACACCGGGATGGTGCGCATCAACTCCTTTGGTGCGGCAGATCCGAACATGCCCTTCGGCGGCGTCAAGGACTCCGGATATGGCCGTGAACATGGCGGCTTTGGGATGAAAGAATTCACCAACGCAAAGGCGATCTTCCTGCCATGATTACATTGCATGCTCTGAAGTATTCCCGCGCGACCCGCGTGCTGTGGTTGCTGGCCGATCTCGGCCAGCCCTGCAACCGGGTGGATTACGACCGGACCGAAGCCTTTCGCGCGCCGGACGCGCTGGCGCAGGTTCACCCCTTGGGGAAATCCCCGGTGATCGAGGATGACGGTGAGCTGATCGCGGAATCTGCCACGATCCTGCGCTATCTCGCGGCCAAGTATGACGACACCAGCCATACACCGCCGAAAGGCACCCCCGCCTATTGGCAGCATGAGGCGCTGCTCGATTACGTCGAAGCGTCTTTCGCAGAGGTCGCGCTGCGGGTGATCATGCCCGCTTTTCGCGGCAAACCTGTGCCGGAGGATGCGCGCGACGCTTTGAACCGACACCTCGACTACATCGCGCAAGCCATCGGCGACGGGCCTTTGTTGTTCGGAGAGCGCGCGACGCTTGCAGACATCCAGCTGTCCTACATCATCGCCCTGTTGGCACGGCTCGACCTGCTGAGCGACCACCCCAAGGTTGCGGCCTATTGGAGCGCTCTGCAACAGCAGCCCGGCTACATCGCCGCCACGCAGGCCGCAGGCCCCATGGCCCCGCCAGCCTGAGATTTTAGGAAAGACGACGAATATGACCAAGACTATCCTCATCGCCGGTGCCACGGGCAAGACCGGCCGCATCCTGACGCAAAACCTGTTGGATCAGGGGCATAATGTGACGGCTCTGGTTCGCGATGGCTCGGACACCAGTGTCCTGCCCGAGGCGACGACGCTGCGAAATGGCGACCTGACCGACCTGCAACCGGGCGTCTGCGACGGCGCTGATGTCGTTGTCTTCGCCGCAGGCTCCGGCGGGTCGACCGGTCCGGAGATGACAGAGAAAGTTGACCGCGAGGGCGCAATGCGTCTGGTGGATCTGGCGAAAGACGCCGGGGCGGAGCGGTTTGTCATGCTCAGCTCCATCGGCGCGGATCAATCCGATCCCTCCGGTGATTTGGCGCATTACCTGAAGGCCAAGCATGACGCGGACGAGCACCTGAAGGCCTCCGGGCTGACCTATGCCATCCTGCGCCCCGTGGCGCTCACCGACGACGGCCAAAGCGCCGACGTTGTGCTCGGGGATGATGTGGACAAAACAGCCAAGGCAAGCCGTGCGGATGTCGCTGACGTGCTCGGCAAAGCTGCCACGACTGGACGTTTCGACGGCATGGCCCTGAACATGCAATCTGCCTGACGCGGGGCGCTTTGGCCTCCTCCCGTGTGGCGGGCGTATCTGCCACACGGACCCACGCGGGATGAGTTCGCATCGAGGTGCATCGCTAAGATAGTGCGTAGACGCACCCGCAGACGAAGACCGCGCCGGACGAGCTGCGATGACACGGCCCTGATGTCACTGCAACGGACATTGGCGGATCACACCAGCGGCGCAGGATACTGTTTCCCGATTTTCGCTGGGCGTTGACGCCTGCCGCCTCCGATTGCGTGAGGCGCCCCCCCCTAAGGGCCAGCGCGGGACCAAATGGCGGCTTGATGGACTTTAACATCATCGGACCACCCGCTGTCTGCGCCGATGTCATTTCCTTGAGTGTGCAGGATCCGGTCCCGCCATTCTATCGTTTGGACGCCTGCCCAAACAGCGGTCCACGCAGATTTGCAAGTTCAGTGGACTGGACGACTTTGGATGGCGCGAGACCTCGAAGAGGTTCCGCGCCACTTTCTCAATCACTGCGCGGTGGCGTTCTTTCCCCGGACCGAATGCCAGATCGGCGCGATGATCTTTGTCGCGATGGGGATCAGGATCAGGCCGATCACGAAACCAAGCACGAAGTCCACAGCTGCCGTCACGCTCCATTCCAGCGCGGCGTTTTCGCCCGCAACCGAGACCGCAAGATCATGGATGATGTGTTCCGGCGTATCCACGCCCATCTCCGCCAGGGAGTGCACGATGATCGACCCGCCGACCCAGAGCATGGCCGCCGTGCCGACCACGGTCAGCGCCTTCAACAGCCACGGCATGAAGCGCACGATCCCACGGCCGAAGGAGCGCGTTGCCCCGAGATTGGCGTTCTGTGACAGCCAAAGACCGATGTCGTCCATTTTCACGATCAGCGCGACGGAGCCGTAGACAGCCGCCGTGATCAAAACAGCCGCGATGGCCAGCGCGCCCGCCTGCATCCAGAAATTCGGCAGGTCACCGAGGTTGGACAGCAGGATCACCATGATTTCAGCGGACAGGATGAAGTCTGTCTTGATCGCACCCTTGATCTTCTTTTCCTCGAGGCGGGCGGGATCTTTGACATCGTGACTGCCGTCAGGCCCGCCACTGTGTTCGTCATGCGGCATCAGCACGTGCACGATCTTCTCTGCCCCCTCGAAGGCCAAGTAACACCCGCCGAGGATCAGCAGAGGCCAGACCATCCACGGCGCGAAGGCAGCCATCAGAAGCGCCGCTGGCATCAGGAACACCAGTTTGTTGATGACCGACCCCCGCGCAATGCGCCAGATGATCGGCAGTTCGCGTGCGGGCGCGAAGCCGTGCACATACTTGGGCGTCACTGCCGCGTCGTCGATCACGACGCCGGCGGTTTTCGATCCCGCCTTGATCGCCGCCACGCTTATGTCGTCGACAGAGGCCGCCGCCACCTTTGCAATGGCCGCCACGTCGTCGAGTAGCGCTAGAAGTCCGCTCATACCTGTTCCCCGTTCCTTGTTGGATTGGAGGTTAGCGCGCGGCTTTGAAACCTCAAGCGCCAAGGGCCGGCCCCGTGCACGGCAAGCATCAGACATCCGCCCGCGATGGCCCAGTTCTTGACGAAAATGGTCATCTGCCAAGGGTCATCGGGCAGCAAGTGAAAGAAGGAGGTGAGCGCACAGTAGCCCGCCAGCGACAGCGCCACGGGCCGCACCGCAACGCCGGCCACCAGCGCAAGCCCCGCGAGGAGGTTGTAGACCATGGCCCCCCAGATCAGAGCGCCGGGCAACCCCCACCCCATCAGCAAAGCTATCGCAGGCGCGGGGTCCGATAACTTTTGCACGGCTCCCCCGAGGAACAGGGCGGCAATCAGACAGCGCCCGGTGAGCGCGCAGAGGGCATCGAACGTGGCCAAGTGATTCCCCTTTCTGGAGGATGCAGAAAACCCATGCGGCAGCGCAGCATCATGTTTGCGCAAACCTTTGCAAAAGGTTAGCGCCACCATGCCCCAAAGCGAGATGTTTAACGCTAACACACTGATGAAATTGACCTTTTCTCCTAGCCGCGAAGGGGATGCCTTCGTATACGAAGGGCGAACATATATTTTCAGGAGAGTTTCAATGACCGTCACCGTGGGCATCAATGGCTTTGGGCGCATCGGCCGCTGTACTCTGGCACATATCGCGGAATCCGCGCGCAACGACGTGCAGGTGGTCAAGATCAACGCCCCCGGCCCGCTGGAAACTCACGCGCACCTGCTGCGCTACGACAGCGTGCATGGTCGCTTTCCCGGCAATGTGACGGTGAAGGACAACGCCATCGATCTGGGACGCGGCCCGATCGACGTCATGTCGTCCTACGAACTGAGCGCGCTGGACTGGGAGGGCTGCGACGTGGTCCTGGAGTGCACCGGCCAGTTCAACGACGGCGACAAGGCAAACGCTCATCTGGCGCGGGGTGCGAAGTCGGTGCTGATTTCTGCGCCCGCGAAAAACGTACAGCGCACCGTGGTCTACGGCGTGAACCACCGGGACCTTGTGCCCGGCGATGTGATGGTCTCCAACGGGTCGTGCACCACGAACTGCCTTGCGCCGCTGGCGAAGGTGCTGGACGAGGCATTCGGCATCGAAAGTGGCATCATGACCACGATCCACAGCTACACCGGCGACCAGCCGACACTGGACCGCCGTCACAAGGACCTCTACCGCGCACGCGCTGCGGCCATGGCGATGATCCCCACATCCACCGGCGCCGCCGCGGCCCTGGGGGAAGTGTTGCCAAGCATGAAAGGCAAGCTGGACGGGTCCTCCGTGCGGGTGCCGACGCCCAATGTCTCCGCCGTGGACCTGACGTTCTACGCCTCCAAGGACGTGACCGTAGACGACGTGAACGAAGCGATGGCAGAGGCTGCCGCCGGTCGCATGGGCGCCGTGCTGTCGTATGATCCGGAGCCCAAGGTCTCTGTCGATTTCAACCACACCACGCATTCGTCGATCTTCGCACCCGACCAGACCAAGGTCGTGGGCAAGCGCATGGTGCGCGTGATGGCGTGGTACGACAACGAATGGGGCTTCTCGGCGCGCATGGCCGATGTGGCCGGTGCCATGGGCCGTTTGCTGCACTGACCACCGGTTGAGCGGGACATGAAAGGCGCGGCGCAGCAATGCCCCGCGCCTTTTTCGTCAGAGGTCAGCAGCGACGGCTGCACAGGTTTTCGCAGGGAATACCGTCGTGGTCGCCATCCCGAACGCTTTGGCCGCATTGCAGCAGCTTGAAACAGGCCTCTTCGCAAGAGCGCAGGCGTTTACAGCTGACATTGCGACAGTCGAAGGCCTGCGCCGTGCGGTAGCTGTCCAGCGTATCGCGCAAGGAGGATGATGTTGGGTCCGCCGAGACAAAGCTCGCCTGAACAAGCAGGGCACAAACCAGGAAAACACGCATAATCGAGTCCGTTCATAATTATGAACAAACTCTTAACGTTCCTGCGCGTTACGGCAAGCGCATAGATTTTCAGCGTTTCTTGCGCTTGGCCGTGAATGTGCTTGTGGGCTTTGGCTTGACCGGGGCTTTGGCTGGCGCAGGCTTGTCGGGCTTCTTTTCCGGCGTCCGCTTCTTGATCGCGCCGGCCTGTTCCGCCAGATCGCGCGCAATGGCAAAGGCCCCCTGGATCTTGTCCTTGTCGCTGTTCCAGTCACGCAGCACGACGATCTTGTTGTCCTTGATCTTGGCCATGCCTTTCTGGTCGGCGATGAACTGCATCAGGCCCTCGGGCGAGGCAAACTTGTCGTTGTGGAACTGGATGGTGGCCCCCTTCGGCCCGCCATCGAGCTTGGAGATCCCGGCGCGTTTGCACATCGCCTTGATCCGCACCACCAACATCAGCGTGTTGACCTCGCGCGGCAGCTTGCCAAAGCGGTCGATCAGCTCGGCGGCAAAGCCTTCGAGCTCAACCTTGGTGGTCAGGCTGGACAGACGACGATAGAGGCCAAGGCGCACGTCGAGATCGGGCACGTAGTCCTCGGGGATCAGCACCGGCACGCCGAGGTTGATCTGCGGTGCCCATTGGCCGTCATCCTCGGTCAGACCTTCCATGTCGCCAGATCTGATCTTGGCGATCGCCTCTTCGAGCATGGATTGATACAACTCGTAGCCCACGTCGCGCATCTGGCCGGACTGTTCTTCGCCCAGCAGGTTGCCGGCGCCGCGAATGTCCAGGTCCTGGCTGGCCAGTGCAAAACCGGCGCCCAGCGTGTCGATGCTGCCCAAGACGCGCAGACGTTTTTCGGCGGTGGCGGTCAGCTTGGCACGTGGTTTGGTCGTCAGGTAGCAGTAAGCGCGGGTTTTGGACCGGCCCACCCTGCCCCGGATCTGGTAAAGCTGGCTCAGGCCGAACTGATCGGCGCGGTGCACGATCATGGTGTTGGCGGTGGGGATATCGAGACCGCTTTCCACGATGGTCGTCGCCAGAAGCACGTCGTATTTGCCGTCGTAGAACGCGTTCATGCGCTCATCCAGCTCGCCCGCTGCCATCTGACCGTGGGCCACGACATAGGTGCACTCCGGCATCTGTTCCTTCATGAACTCCTCGATCTCCGGCAGATCAGAGATCTTGGGCACCACGTAGAAGGATTGTCCGCCGCGATAGTGTTCGCGCAGCAGCGCCTCGCGGATGGTCACGGGATCGAATTCACTGACGTAAGTGCGGATCGACAGGCGGTCCACCGGCGGCGTGCCGATGATCGACAGGTCGCGCACCCCGGTGAGAGACAGTTGCAGCGTCCTCGGGATCGGCGTCGCCGTCAGGGTGAGCACGTGAATGTCGGAGCGCAGCTGTTTCAGGCGTTCCTTGTGCTGCACGCCAAAGCGCTGCTCCTCGTCGATGATGAGCAGGCCAAGGTTCTGGAAGCGAATGTTCTTGGCCAGCAGCGCGTGGGTGCCGACGGCAATGTCCACGGTGCCTTTGGTCAACCCCTCGCGGGTGAGCGCGGCCTGTTTGGTGCCAACGAACCGAGACAGCGGCGCGACGTTCAGCGGAAAGCCACGGAAGCGTTCGGCGAAACTGTTGTAGTGCTGGCGTGCGAGCAGCGTCGTCGGGGCGATCACTGCCACCTGCTGCCCCGACATGGCCGCCACAAAGGCCGCGCGCATGGCGACCTCGGTCTTGCCAAAGCCCACGTCGCCGCAGATCAGCCGGTCCATCGGCTGCCCGCTGTGCAGATCGTCCATCGTGTCATCGATGGCGCTGAGCTGGTCGTCGGTTTCTGTATAGGGAAAGCGCGCGGCGAAGCTGTCATAGGATCCGGGCGGCGGGTCCATGATGGGTGCCTTGCGCAGCGCCCGTTCCGCGGCAATGCGGATGAGCCGGTCGGCCATCTCGCGGATGCGTTCCTTGAGCTTGGCCTTCTTGGCCTGCCACGCGCCACCGCCCAGCTTGTCGAGCAAGCCTTCCTCATGGCCATATTTCGAGAGCAGTTCGATGTTCTCGACCGGCAGGTAGAGCTTTGCGTCCTCGGCATATTGCAGCGTCAGGCATTCGTGGGGCGAGCCTGCGGCGGTGATCACCTCCATCCCGAGGAAACGGCCGATGCCGAAATCCACGTGGACGACCAGATCGCCGGGGCTCAGCGATTGGTGTTCGGTCAGGAAATTCTCGGCCTTGCGGCGCTTGGCCGGTTTGCGGATCAGCCGGTCGCCCAGAACGTCCTGTTCGGAGATCACGGTCAGCTTCTGGTCGTTCCACGGCGCTTCGAAGCCCGCCTCCAGCGACCAGACGGCCAGATGCAGCCCGGATTTTCCGACCCGCGTGCCGTTCTGGATCGGGATGGCCTCGGCCACGCCCTCGTCTTCGATCAGGCCGGTGAGACGTTCGCGTGCGCCTTCGGAATAGGAGGCGATGACCACCGGACCTTCGGCCATGCGGGCCTTGATGTGGCTGGCGAGGCTGCCGAACAGGCTGATGCTTTCCTGCTGACGTTCAGGGGCAAAGCTGCGTCCGATGCGCCCGCCCGCATCCACCACACCCGGACCGGGAGCCTGCGACAGCGGGTGGAACTGGACGCGCCGACGGTCGCCGACGGCGGCTTCCCAATCGGTGTCGTCAAGGTAGAGAAGTTTGGGCGGGATCGGTTTGTACACCGAGCTGCCCAAGGTCTGTTTCTGGCTCAGCGCGTGTTTGCGCGTGCCGTATTGGTCGTCGATCTGCTCCCACCGCGACAGGCGCGAAGGTGTCAGCTGATCGTCCATCAAGACCGGGGCATCCGGCAGGTAATCGAACAGCGTTTCCAGAGTGTCATGAAAGAACGGCAGCCAATGTTCGATCCCGGCGTGTTTGCGGCCCGCGCTCACCGCCTCGTAGAGCGGGTCATCCGTCCCGGCCGCCCCGAATTCGATGCGGTAGTTCTGGCGGAACCGCAAAATGGCGGAGTCGTCCAGAATGACCTCGGACACAGGGGCCAGTTCGACAAGGTTGAGCTTTTCCGTGGTACGCTGAGTGGCCGCGTCAAAACGGCGCGCGCCGTCCAGCGTGTCGCCGAAGAAGTCGAGGCGCACCGGACCGCCATCGCCGGGCGGGAAAATGTCGATGATGCCGCCACGAATGGCGTAATCGCCGGGTTCCGTGACCGTGGGGGCCTGGCTGAAACCCATGCGCACAAGGAAATTGCGCAAGGCTTCCTCGTCGACGCGGTCGCCGACCTGGGCGCTGAAGGCCGCTTCGCGGAGCGTGCTGCGCGGCGGGATACGCTGCATGGAGGCGCTGAGCGTGGTCAGCAGAACGTAGCGTTCCGGCATTCCATGGACGAGGCCTGCCAGCGTCGCCATGCGCGCCGCAGAGATATCCGCATTCGGTGACACGCGGTCGTAGGGCACGCAGTCCCACGCCGGGAAAATGACGACCGGCATGTCCGGGGCAAAAAATGCCAGCGCCTCGCGCATGGCCGCCAGCCGCTTGTCGTCGCGGGCGATGTGCACCACCGGCCCTTTTGCGCGCGCCACTTCCCGCAGCACGAGTTGCGCGTCATACCCCTCTGGGGCGCCACCGATCGTTACTTTGTCCGCCATGGCTGCTCACATGGCGCGCGACGCGTCCGGCGTCAAGCGCAGGAGACGTCCGTCTGCCAGATCACAGGATCCCGGTGGAGAGGTTGTAGAACATGCCCCACAGCGCAGTGACAAAGATCGAGATCATCCCGATGACCTGCGTGGCCAGGCGATGATTGCGCAAGCGGCGCCACAACGGCTCCCCCGCGTTTTCGCCTGCTTGGACGCGGCGCGAGGTGTAGACCGTCAAAAGCGCCACAAGCGTCATGGGAAACGTCAGCAAAAACAACGCCTGAGCGGTTTCCACGTTGTAGACGAACCCCAACAGGCAAACGCAGGTCAGAAAGGCCGCAACCAGCCCGGACAAAAACAGCCCGGATTCGTCGACGATGAACAGCAAGCGGTTGGAGTTGATGCGGACCAGATCCTCCAGGTCCTGCTCTGCCTGACCGCCGTCGCGGCGGGCGCGGGCAACCATATCGAAGGGCACCCCCAGCACCCAGTGAGAGACCGAGGACCACAGGACCGCCAGCACGATCCAGAACCACAGGTTGGAGAAGGACCGCATGTCGATCACTTCGAAGACAGTTCCGTACCAGCCCAAATCCATGCTCTTTTCGATTGTTGCCTCTGCGCCTTATGACAAGGGCAAGCCGGGATGCGCAATGGGGGACTTGTGAAAGCGCTTCAATCCGTGCCACCCAAAGGTGAACGATTTTAGAGGCACGCCCATGCAACCGACCCTGGCACCCTACCCTTCGCTCCGCCTGCGCCGCCTGCGCCGCACCCCGGCCATCCGCGCGCTGGTGGCAGAAACCACCTTGTCGCCACAGGATTTCATCTGGCCGGTGTTCGTGCGCGACGGCGAAGGCGTGTCAGAGCCGATTGCCTCCATGCCCGGCGTCAACCGCCTGTCCGTGGACAAGGTGGTCGAGGCGGCCAAGGAGGCGCACGCGCTGGGGATCCCGTCGATCTGCCTGTTCCCCTACACGGATCCGTCGAAAAAGACCGAGGACTGCGCCGAGGCCTGGAACCCCGACAACCTGTCGAACCGCGCCACACGCGCCATCAAGGACGCGGTTCCCGATATGGCGGTGATGACGGATGTTGCGCTTGATCCCTACAATATCAACGGCCACGACGGCTTTGTCGAAGACGGCGTGATCGTCAATGACCGCACCGTCGAGGCGCTGGCCAAGCAGGCTTTGAGCCAAGCGCGCGCCGGCGCCGACATCATCGGACCGTCGGACATGATGGACGGGCGCATCGGCGCGCTGCGTAACACGTTGGAAAGCGAAGGTTTTCAGGACGTGCTGTTGCTGTCCTATGCGGCGAAATACGCCAGCGCCTTTTACGGGCCGTTCCGCGACGCGGTTGGCGCGTCGGGCGCCCTTCAGGGCGACAAGAAAACCTATCAGCAAGATCCCGGCAACTCTGACGAAGCGATGCGGCTGATTGCGCGCGACTTGTCCGAAGGCGCGGATATGGTGATGGTGAAACCGGGGATGCCCTACCTCGACATCTGTCACCGGGCCAAGGAGATGTTCGGCGCGCCGACCTTCGCCTACCAGGTGTCCGGCGAATACGCGATGCTCGCAGGCGCCGGAGAGCGCGGCTGGGTCGATGGCGACAAGGTCATGCTGGAAAGCCTGATGAGCTTCAAGCGGGCGGGCTGTGATGGGGTGCTGACCTATTTTGCGCCGGCCGCGGCCAAGATCCTCAACGGATGATTGCATTTCGGGAACGGCGGCGGGGTGCCTTGCGCGTCCATGTGATCGCCGTTTCCGCCGTCAGCCGCGCGCTGCATGCCTGAAAACATCGCTATCTGTCGCGATGACTTGCCTATTTGCCACAAGGGAAGGTGACAACTGTTTCTCTTGCGCGTATAAAAATGGCAACCGGCGGAACAGCCGGACGTACGAGGCAACCCCGATCACAAAAACCGATCGACAGAAAAGAGCAGTGATATGACATTTACCCGACGTGAGGCCCTGCTGGGCCTGGGCGCGACCTCCCTTACGGCCGCTTGCGCAAATGGTGTGGGTGGAGCCGGTCCGCAGACCATTGACGCCCGCGTGAACCAGACCCTGGCACGACTTTACGCGGATTATCCGGGCACTCAGACCCTGGCCGGAAAATCGGTGGGTATGCTGGTCATGCCGCTGGTCAGCGAAGTCGGTCTGGGTTTCGGCGGCGGCTACGGAAATGGCGCGCTGCGCATCGGCGGCGCAACCGTGGATTACTACTCGATGGTCAAAGCGTCCGGTGGTTTGCAAATCGGGGCGCAGCAATACAGCCACGTCCTGTTCTTCATGACCAACAACGCTCTGGAAAATTTCCGCCGGTCCGGCGGCTATGCGGCGGGCGCAAACATCCTGTACGCCACACCGGGCAAGGGCGAGACGCTGTCGGCTGAGACGACCACATCGCTCGCCCCGATCATCGCCGTGGTCTTTGGCCAGTCCGGCCTGCGCGTCGGTGCGACCCTGGAAGGCGTGAAATACACCCGCATCATTCCCTGACGCCAAGGTGGTCTGCCGGGGCCCAATTGCGCCGCGCAGCCGAGGTGACCAAGGACTATCGCTTGAAGGGCGAACCGCCGTCTATCACGGTGGCTCGCCCTTTTTAGTATCGACGCGGAATGGGGGCGTCTTGACATTCGGCGGGTTGGTGTCGGGTTGGCGCATCACGCGCTGCGTTCAGGACCAGCGTTCAAAGCGTTCTCATATTTGGTTTTATTTCAATAACTTATAGAAATAAGTTAACGTGTCACGCGAGCAGCGTCCTGTCGAAAGATCGGTGCTGCGTAGAAGCTGAATCCTACCGGCAAGAATTTTCAAAAACGTATGCCTAAACAACGTGACGTTTTTACGTTAGCGCCCCCCTTTCCTCAAAGCGGTTGGTGCGCTATATGCCAATCATGTCCTCGCACAGGGGACCTTGCCCCAGCAATTGGAACGGCCACAGGCACGACCAATCGGCGCTGGGGAACACCACTACAGATTGGAGACCTACCATGGCAGCTTTTGCAGGCGGCAATGCCGCACCGACAGTCGTCCCCAACAAACCGGCCAACACTGCTCTGAAGCCGAAAGACTCAGCGGCGTAACGCCACCCGTCGGAGCGCGCACCCAATCAGGGTGGCGCGCTTCGTTGCGATATCCTCCCCCCACCAAGGTCGGATTTGCGCGTTTCAACTACGGTTCTAACGTCGCGACATGGGAGTGTTTTTCTTGCGCACCGCGTGGCTTTGTCTCACGCTCGCGCTCACCGCATCATCATCGCTGGCAAAGACCATTTCGGACGCCGAGATGGGGGAGCGCATCCGTGCGCCCATGTCGCTGGGCGCGCAGATTTCAGACGACGGCGTCTTTGAGCTGTTGAACTCTGGCGGCGCGCAGGCCGGCTACGTGTTTCAAACCGAACCATTGGCCGCCCTGCCCGGCTTTTCCGGCGCACCGATCAACATGCTGGTGGTGCTCGACCTCGAAGGTCGCTTCATCGACGTGCAACTGCTCGATCATAACGAGCCGATCTTTGTCTCCGGCTTGGGTCAAGCGCCGTTCCACGCCTTCATGGAACAATATGGCGGCCTGAGCATTTCGGACAATATCGTCGTCGGTTCACCTTACGGCGGGTCCTCTGACGGCACCGGGCTGGTCTATCTTGACGGTGTGACCAAAGCGACGGCTTCTGTCCGGATTGCGCATGAATCGATCCTTGCGGCGACACTTCAGGTCGCGCGCGAGAAGATGGGCGGGATCAGTGCCGGGCCACCGGCCGCCCCAAATCCAGAGATCGACGAAAACCTGAGTTGGCAGGATTTGCTGGATCAAGGGTTGGTGACGCGGCTGCGCGTCAGCAACGCCGAGGTCGATGCGATGTTCGCCGGAACCCTCTGGGCCGATGACGATCCCGACGCCCAGGATGATCCGGAGGCGTCCTATCTGGATCTGTGGGTGGCGGACCTTGGTCCCGACAGCATCGCGAAGGCGTTGCTGTCCGCGGACACATTGGAGGAACTGGCGCGTTTCAAGGAGATCTCCACCTTCGACGAGCCTGTCTTGATGATCGAAACGGCACGGCACGGTTTGGTGTCCGATGATTTCGTCCGCAACACCACGCCGGATTGGATCGGGGCGGAACAGTCGGGGTTTCCAGTCGCCGTGCGCGACGCGGATTTGTTTGTCGAGCTGTCCGATCACGTTCCTGAGGCGCTTCACGATGGCACAGCCATGATTCTGCGCACGGATCGACGGCTGGGATTCGATCCCGCAAGCCCTTGGACGTTGAATATAAAAGCTGTTCGCAAACATGGGATGTTCCAGCCTGAAACGGGTTCGGTCACCTTGAGCACGGAAATCCGCACGGACGACCGGTTCTTTACCCGTCCCAGTCAGGTCACACGGATGTCGCCCTTCGAAGAGGCCATTCGCAACCGTCTTCCTGACCTAATCGTGCTTGCGGCGTTTCTTGCGCTGCTGATCCCGACGCTGCTGTTTGCGCAATCGCGGCTTGCAGGGCTGCGCGCCTATACGCCCGTCCGCCTGACGATCCTTGCCGTCGTCACAGGTTTTATCGGATGGTGGGGTCAGGGGCAGCTGTCCATTGTTACGCCGTTGGCCACAATGCAGGCGGCGTTGACCACACAGCATTTCGCCTTCCTGCTGTATGATCCGTTTTCACTGCTGATCTGGGCCGTGGTTCTTGTGGGGTTCGTGCTTTGGGGCCGCGGGCTGTTTTGCGGCTGGCTTTGCCCCTTTGGGGCTTTGCAAGAGTTTGCGCACCACATGGGGCGGCTGCTGCGCCTGCCGACGTGGGAGCCATCGCGCCCCTGGGATCAACGTCTGAAATGGGTGAAATACGTGGCGTTGGCCGGGCTGGTTCTGGTGACGCTCTTTGTGCCGTCCTACATGGACAAGGCCGCCGAAATCGAACCATTCAAAACCGCGATCACCACATTTTTCGTGCGGGAATGGTATTACGTCGCCTACGCGCTGTTCTGGCTGGGATTGGGACTGTTCACCTTCAAGGGGTTCTGCCGGTACGCCTGCCCGCTCGGGGCACTCATGGCGATTGGCGGGTTTCTTCGGTTGCGGCGCTGGATACCCCGGCGGGCAGAGTGCGGCACCCCGTGCCAGCTATGTGCGGTCAAGTGCAACTACGGCGCCATCCGAAAATCCGGAGAGATCCAATATGACGAGTGTTTCCAGTGTCTTGACTGCGTAACGATCCACGATGACGACGCGCAGTGCGTGCCACTGATCCTGAAGGCACGCGCTACGAAACGCGCGCCGCGTGCCACTGGGCACCCCAACATGACGGCCCCCGCAGAATGATGAAACGACGCCGCTTTTTGTGCCTCACTGCCGCTTTCGCAACGGCACCTGCCCTGGCCCATGCGGGCACGTGGCGCGGACGCGCTTTGGGGGCGGAGGCTTCCGTCACCCTGACCGGTCCGCGCAGCGCGGTCGATCGCGCTTTGACCGCCCTGCCAAAACGGCTGGAACAGATCGAGGCGGCCTTCAGCCTGTACCGCGCCGATAGCGCGCTGGTGCAGTTGAACACAAGGGGCAGGCTCCGCCCATCGTCGGACTTTCACGCCTTGATGACACTGGCCGCGCAGGCCCACGATCTGACGGATGGCCTGTTCGATCCGACGGTGCAGCCGCTCTGGCACGCACTGGCGCGAGGCACCGACATCGAAGCGGCCCGGCGCCTGATTGGGTTTGACCGTGTTCGGATCGCGCCAGACGTCATCACACTGGGCCGGGGTCAGGCCCTCACCTTGAACGGCATCGCCCAAGGCTACGCGACAGACCTGATCAAGGATGATCTGGCGCGGCAGGGCTTCACCAAGGCACTGGTGGATATGGGCGAAGCAGCCGCCCTTGGGGGGCCGTTCCGCCTGACGTTGAACGATCCGCAGCACGGCGCGCTGGGGCATGTAACGCTGGAGAACGCGGCGCGGGCCACTTCCAGCCCCGGTGCGCTGCGACTTGGAGCAGAGGCGCATATCCTCGGGCCGCGCGGACAGGAACCGCTTTGGTCCACTGTCAGCCTCGAAGGGCCGTCCGCAACATTGGCAGATGCGCTCTCGACCGCGGCGGTGTTCATGGATCACCCTGCCTTGAGACAGCTCAAGATCCGCGCGGGCCTGTCCAGCATCACCACCATTGACGCGGACGGCGCTCTCAGAACGCTCTAGCGGCGCGCAAACGAAAAAACCCCCGACCCTGTGGATCGGGGGCTTCTTTCCTTGGTGACGATGCGCTCAGCCGTTGGCTTTGGCCACGGCGCGTTTGGTCATCACCTTCACCAGATGGGCGCGGTAGTCGCCCGAGCCATGCAGATCAGAGATCATGTCAGCGCCCGACGGGGCCGACAGTGCCTCAACCGCGTCAGCGGCAAAGTTGCCGTTCAGCGCCTCCTCGGCCTCGGACCAGCGGAACACGCCGTCGTTCGAGGCCCCGGTCACCGCCACACGCACGCCGTCCGCGCCCTTTGAGACGAACACACCGACAAGCGCAAACCGAGACGCGGGTTGCTGGAACTTGATGTAGGCGGCTTTCTCCGGGATGGGGAATTTCACCGCGGTGACAATCTCGTTCTCCTCCAGAGCGGTGGCAAACATGCCCTGGAAGTAGTCGTCCGCAGCGACCTCACGGGTGTTGGTCACGATGGTCGCCCCAGAGCCAAGCGCCGCCGCCGGATAACATGCCGACGGGTCGTTGTTCGCCAGCGAGCCGCCAATGGTGCCACGGTTGCGCACCGCCGGATCACCGATCTGACCGGCCAGCGCGGCGAGCCCCGGATAGGCGCCAGCCTCGGCTGCGACTTCGGCATGGGTGGTGCCACCGCCGATGGTCAGCGTGTTGCCGTCGACAGACACGCCCTTCAGCTCGGCGATGGCCGAGAGGCTTACAAGCGTTGACGGCATGGCGAGGCGCTGCTTCAGCGTCGGGATCAGCGTCTGGCCACCGGACAGCGGCTGCGAATCCTCCTGCCCCAGCGCCGCGACCGCATCTTCCATGGATGTTGGACGCACTAGATCAAATGAATACATTCTCTTTCCTCCTCGAACAGGCGCAGACCTCTTGGTTTCTCCGCTGTTCAAATACCCTTGGGGGTCCGGGGGGGCGAGCCCCCCGGCGCTCTCCACTTATGCCTGCATGGCAGCCCAGACACGCGACGGCGTCACGGGCATGTCGATGTGCTCGACCTTGTGTCCGCCCGAATGCAGCGCGTCGATCACGGCGTTCACCACCGTCGGCGGGGAGCCGATGGCACCGGCCTCACCGCAGCCCTTCACACCCAGCGGGTTGTGCGTGCACGGTGTCTGGCAGGAGTGGTCCACCACGTAGTTCGCCATCATCGGCAGGTCATCGGCGCGCGGCATTGCGTAATCCATGTAGGACGCGCTCAGCAGCTGGCCGTTCTCGTCGTAAGACGCGTTTTCCAGCAGCGCCTGACCGATGCCCTGAGCGATGCCGCCGTGGACCTGACCTTCGACGATCATGGGGTTGATGACATTGCCGAAGTCGTCGGATGACACGAACTTTTCGATCTTCACTTCGCCGGTTTCGGGGTCAAGCTCCACTTCGCAGGCGTAGGCCCCTGCCGGATAGGTGAAGTTGGCCGGATCGTAGAACGCCGTCTCCTCCAGGCCCGGCTCGATGTCCTCAAGGGGATAGTTGTGCGGCACGTAGGCGGCGAGCGTCACATCCCCCCAAGCCACGGACTTGTCCGTTCCTGCCACCGAGAACTGACCATCCTTCAGCTCGATGTCGGCCTCGGAGGCCTCAAGCAGGTGGGCGGCGATCTTCTTGGCCTTGTTGATGATCTTCTCGGTCGCGCGGACCATCGCGGAGCCACAGACCGCCAGCGAGCGCGAGCCATACGTGCCCATGCCGAACGGGATCTTCGAGGTGTCGCCGTGCACGATGTCGATCAGGCTGTCGTCAATGCCGAGCATCTCTGCGACGACCTGCGGGAACACGGTTTCGTGGCCCTGGCCGTGGGAGTGCGCCCCCACCATAACGGAGATGGAGCCAGTGGCGTTCACACGGACCGTGGCCGCGTCATACAGACCGGCGCGTGCGCCAAGCTGACCCACGAGGTTCGACGGCGCGATGCCGCAGGCCTCGATGAAGCAGTTGATGCCAAGGCCGCGCAGCTTGCCCTTCGCTTCGCTTTCCTTGCGGCGCGCGTCGAAGTTGCCGAGGT
The DNA here is from genome assembly GCF_014196795.1 of Sagittula marina. Classification (GTDB taxonomy): domain Bacteria; phylum Pseudomonadota; class Alphaproteobacteria; order Rhodobacterales; family Rhodobacteraceae; genus Sagittula; species Sagittula marina. Next base: position 63,195 of record NZ_JACIEJ010000011.1, on the reverse strand, counting down.
CCATCAGCTCTTCCATCTTGTCCATCGTGGCGACGTAATCGCCGGTGTCGTACTCGACAGCCACCGGGGTCGCGTAGGGGAACTGAGTGATGAAGTTCTGACGGCGCAGCTTGATCGGGTCGACGCCCAGCTCGCGGGCCGCCTTGTCGATGACACGCTCCAGCGAATAGGTCGCCTCGGGGCGTCCTGCACCACGGTAGGCGTCCACCGGCACGGTGTTGGTGAAGACGGCCTTCACGTTCACCTGCACGGCGGGCGTGCGGTAGTTGCCGGCCATCAGCGTGCCATGCAGCCAAGTCGGCACCGAGGTCGAAAAGGTCGACAGATAGGCGCCCATGTTGGCGTAGGTATCGGTACGCAACGCGGTGAAGTTGTTGTCCGCGTCGAGCGCCAGCTCGATCTTGGTCACGTGGTCACGGCCATGCGCGTCGGACATGAAGGCCTCGGAGCGGGTCGAGGTCCATTTGACGGCGCGGTTGATCTGGCGTGCGGCGAAGGTGCAGAAGGCTTCCTCGGCGTAGTGGAAGATCTTCGTGCCGAAACCGCCGCCCACATCGGGGGCCACAACGCGCAGCTTGTGCTCGGGAATGCCAAGGACAAAGGCGCCCATCAGCAGCCGGATCACGTGCGGGTTCTGCGAGGTGGTATAAAGCGTGCTTTCGTCATTGGCGCGGGCATAATCCCCCACCGCCACGCGAGGCTCCATCGGGTTGGCAATCAGACGGTTGTTCACCAGCTCCAGCGTGGTGACATGCGCGGCCTCGGAGAATGCCTTTTCGACAACCTCCGTGTCGGAGCCGAACTGCCAGTCATAGCAGAGGTTGTCGCTCAGATCGTCATGCACAAGGGCGGAGTCGGATGTGAGCGCGGCCTTCATGTTGACCACGGCGGGCAGATCTTCGATGTCGACCACGATGGCTTCGGCAGCGTTGCGCGCCTCTTCCAGGCTGTCCGCGACAACGGCGGCGATCGGATCGCCCACGTGACGGACCTTGCCCTGCGCCAGAACCGGGTGCGCCGGCTCCTTCATCGGGTCGCCGTTCTTGTCGGTGATTTCCCAGCCGCACGGCAGGCCGCCAATGCCTTCGAAGTCCGCGCCGGTGAAGATGCGGACCACGCCCGGCATCTCTGCCGCCTCGGTGGTGTCGATGTTGGTGATCTTGCCGTGCGCCACGTCCGAGCGCAGGAAGTGCACGTAAGCCTGGTTATGAATGTTGATGTCGTCGGTGTACTGACCGGCCCCGGTCAGGAAGCGGGCGTCCTCACGCCGCTTCGGGCTTGCGCCAATGCCATGATCCTTCGGCATAGTATTCCTCCCTTGGATGGTGGGACAAACCCACCCTACGCAATGTTTTGGACGGGTCGCCCCGTCATGAAAGTCTTACTCGGCCGCGACTGCGGGCACGTCCTGACCGGAGGCCGCCAGAATGGCACGGACGATGTTGTGGTAGCCGGTGCAGCGGCAAATGTTGCCTTCGAGGTGGTGGCGCACCTCGGCCTCGGTGGGCTTGGGGTTGTCCTTCAGCAGCGAAGAGGCCGCCATCACCATTCCGGGAGTGCAAAAGCCGCATTGCAGCCCGTGGTATTCCTTGAACGCAGCCTGGATCGCGTTCAGCGTGCCGTCAGGGGCCGCCTGCCCTTCGATGGTGCCGATCTCTGCGCCGTCACATTCCCCCGCGAACATGGTGCACGCTTTGACCTGCTTGCCGTTCACATGAATGGTGCAGGCACCGCATTGCGAGGTGTCGCAGCCTACGTGGGTGCCGGTCAGCCGCAGCTCGTCGCGCAGGAACTCGGTCATCAGGGTGTTGCCCTTGACCGACTTGGTGACGGACTTGCCGTTCACCTTCATCGTTACTTCTGCCATCGTTTCCCTCCCTGGAAATCTCGTATCTGGGTAAAGGCGTCCCGCGACAGCGGCGTGACGCCCGGATCTGGGGTCAGCCGGTGATCTTTTTCAGCCAGCTTTTCTTTTCTTCGGGCTCGGCCTCGGTCACGTCGCCGGGGCCTTCGACCGCGTTCTGGAAGTTCTCAAAGAACTGATCGGCCATCTTCTTGGCAAAGCCGTCGATGATGCGGGAGCCAAGCTGCGCCAGCTTGCCGCCGACGTTGGCTTCGACATCGTAGTGCAGCTCTGTGCCGTCCTCGACCTCGGCCAGGGTCACGACCGCGCCGCCCTTGGCAAAGCCCGCCGCGCCGCCCTTGCCCTCACCGGACAGCTTCAGGGCTTCGGGGGCGGTCATGTCGGTCATTGCGACCTGCCCTTTGAAGGTGGCCTTCACCGGGCCGACCTTCTGGACGACGGTTGCCTCGTAGCCCTCCTCGGGGGAGCCGGACATCTCGGTGCAGCCGGGCACGCAGGCCTTGAGCACTTCGGGGTCCTGGATTGCCGCCCAGACCTGCTCGCGCGGGGCCTTGATGATACGGGAATCGCTCATTTTCATGGGTGTGTCCTCTCTCTTGTGCGTCAGCCTAGGCGTGTGGCCCGCGACGTCATATTAGACCAATGGATGATTTCACCATTCGGGCGGAATGTGTGTCAGCCCGTAGGTGTCAAAGATTTCTGCGATGCGCCCGTCGTCAAGTGCTTCTGTCACCGCGTCACCCACGGTGTAGGACAGCCCGCGATAGGCAAAGTGTACGGCGGTCCCGATGGGCCATTTCGATTTGGCCAACCCGGCAAGCGGCGGCTGGTGGATCGCCACCCCCTCGCCCGCAAAGAACTCCAGCTGTGCCAGCGGACCCATCGCGGCCATCGTCTCCCCCGCGTTCAGCGCCTCCATCGCCAGTTGCATGGATGGATAGCGTCGCACGCCTTGGGCAGTCTGACCACCGGCAAAGCTGGTGAGATAGAAATCCGCGATGGAGTCGTTTTCCACGGCGACGGTGTCAAAGCGGAAATAGGCGGGCACCGGACCGCCGTCGGGATAGTCCGCCTCGCGGTAGGCGATGGCCACGTGTTCCTCGTGGTACTGCCCGGGAAAGACCACCTGCTCCACCCGGCACTTGAAGGCAGAGTCGTAAGGCACGCGCATCATGACGTTGGAGACAGCCCCACCGACGATGCCACCCTGCCAGATGTTGAAGCGCAAATCGGCGTCCAGGTTTTCCGCAGCCGCAACGAATTTGAAACTGGGTTTTACACCGATGTAGCTGGCGATCAGCCGGGCGACGTCCACGTCAATGCCGCGGGGTGTGCCGCCCTCCTGAAAGGAATAGGGCGGATAGTCGTCATAGAGCGCGAAGGTCATGCTGCCACGCTCCATGATGGTGTCGAGGTCCTGGCCGACGATATCGCGGCCGGCGTTCTGGGGCTTCGGCTGTGGCACGTAATCGGCGCACGGATCTGCTGCACGGGCTGCGCCCGCAGGCAGGGAGGCGGCCAGAGCGGCCAGCAAACACGCGCTGGCCGCCCGGCCCAGCCAAGTCACGAAACCTGTCGAAATCATGCGCAGCTCTCCTCCCCCGAAACCTGTCAGATCAATCAGTGCGCTGCCGACAGGCCGATGGTCAAGGCTTCGGCCGCCTTCTGTGCGCCGTGTTCCGTGCCGTCGAGCAAGGCCGCCGCGCGCGAGGCCGCGCTGTCGGCCACCGGGGCGCCTGACATGGTCTCGATGTTCTCGGCGATCTCGGTGAGGCGCTCCTTGGTCGCGTCATCGGCGGTGCCCTCTTCCACGATCTGGTCGCGGATGGCCTTCAGCTCGTCGGCATATTCAGCGGCGCTGTCGTCGTCGGGACGCGTCTCGATGTAGGTGCGGATCGCCCAAGCCGCCTCCTGGCCAAGCAGCTCCCCGAAGGCGGGCATCTTGGTCGTGCCGTTCTGCGTGTAGCCGGTGCGGAACCGTTCGATGAACCACTCGTCGCCATATTCTTCGGCCTCCAGAAAGCGCAGGTCGGGGGCGAGGCCACCAGAGATCACTTCGAGCCCGTGGCACCGCGCGCAGTTCTGGTTGTAGCCAGAGGAGCCGATCTCTACCGCCTTGGCCCAGACCTCCTCCCCCGCTTCCTCGACACGATAGGGGTTTTCGGTCAACCACTCTTCGCCCACGGCGGGCAAGCCTGCGGTGTCCACCGCCTGCGGGGCCACGTTACCATGCGCCAAGGCAACAACCGGCAGCGCCAAAACAAGGGCACCAAGGGTAAACGTCTTCATATTGTCCTCCTCCCATTCAGGGTGTTCGCGTTGCCGAGACCCTAAGCGGAGAGCCGCAGACGCCACCATTGGACTTTCGTGGCGCGCAGCCCCCCGTCCCGCGCGACGAAGGTCGTATTGAGGCGGAACGGCGCATGGTTAGCCTGCCACCGAGGGAGGATTATTCATGCGTTCCATCGCCAAAACGTTGGCCTGCGCCGTGCTGTGCGTGGGAGGCATGTCCGCGCCTTCCGAGGCCGCAGACATCCGTTTGCATTACCTGCGACAGGAGGTTGAGCAGCCTCCCACCCTGTCGAATCTGGAGCCTGTTCCCACGGATGAAGGTCGCGCCGGTGCCGAGCTTGCCCTTGAAGACAATGCCACCACCGGCACCTTCATGGGGCAGACATGGACGCTCCAAAGCACGCACGTTGCCGTGGACGGAGATTTCACCGCCGCTGTACGGGAGGCTCTGAAAACCACGGACCTCTTGGTGCTGGATGCGCCTGTGGATGACGTACTTGCCGCGGCGGACCTGCCAGAAGCGCAAGACGCACTGCTGTTCAACACGGCTGCACCGGAACGCGCGTTGCGAGACGAGGCCTGTCGCGCCAACGTGCTGCATACGCTGCCCTCCCGCGCGATGCTGACAGACGCGCTGATGCAGTTCTTTGTTGCGCGCCGCTGGACGGCCATCGTGATGATTGAAGGCACCAAGCCCGGTGATCTTGCGCTTGGGGAAAGCTATCGGGACTCTGCCGCGAAATTTGGACAAAGCGTCCGGCGCACGCAAAGCTGGGAGGACTCAGGCGATTTGCGCCGTAATGCGTCCCAGGAGGTGCCGATTTTCACCCAAGGGTTGGGCAAATACGATGTGCTGGTGGTGGCCGACGAGCTGAACGACTTTGCCCGGTACATCCCCTACAACACCTGGATGCCCCGCCCTGTCGCGGGCAGCGAAGGCCTGCGTCCCTCGGCGTGGTCCCCCGTGGTGGAACAATGGGGCGCGGCCCAGTTGCAAAGCCGGTTCGAGGACGCGGCCGGGCGCCAGATGCGCGACCGCGACTACGCCGCCTGGGCCGCTGTGCGCGCCGTGGGCGAGGCCGTCACACGGACCGGCGCGTCCTCCGCCCCGGAGCTGCGCGCCTACATGCTTGGTGACAGCTTTGAGCTGGCAGGCTTCAAGGGGCGGCCCCTGACCTTTCGCCCCTGGAACGGGCAATTGCGGCAGACAATTCCGCTGACACACCGTGGCTCGGTGGTGGCCAATGCACCGATTGAAGGCTTTCTGCATCCGAAGACGGAACTGGACACCCTTGGCCTCGACGCGCCCGAAAGCCGTTGCACCGCTTTCGGCAAATAACCGAAGACCCCATTTTATCGCCCCGCATCCTTTGGGGACCGTGGCAGCGCCCGATCCCGCCGTTTAATGCATAGGACACACCATGAAATATACGCCGCTTCTCGCCGCCCTTTTGCTGGCCCAGCCTGTGAAGGCCGATGAAATCTGGGTCACCAACGAAAAGGACAACACCGTCAGCGTGATAGATGTCGACACGCAGGAGGTTACGCACACCTACGAGACAGGCGAACGCCCCCGTGGCATCATATTCAGCCATGATTATTCGGTGGTCTATATCTGCGCCTCTGACAGTGACTCCGTGCAGGTGATGGACCCGGACACCGGTGAGATCCTGCACGATCTGCCGTCTGGTGAAGATCCGGAGCAATTCGCCCTGCACCCGGACGACCGTCACCTTTATATCGCCAATGAGGACGACGCGATTACGACCGTTGTGGACACGCAAACACGCACCGTGGTCGCGCAAATCAATGTGGGGATCGAGCCGGAGGGGATGGCCGTCTCACCCGACGGCGCCATCGCGATCACCACGTCGGAAACGACCAACATGGCGCATTGGATCGACACCGAAACGCAAGAGTTGTTTGCCAACACTCTGGTGGATTCGCGCCCACGTCATGCGGAGTTCGTAAAGGACGGCAGCGAGCTCTGGGTGAGTTCTGAAATCGGCGGAACGATTTCTGTGTTTGATGTGGCGACGCAGGCCGAAAAGGCAAAGCTGGAGTTCAAGATCAAGGGCGTGCACCCCGACAAAGTGCAGCCCGTGGGGTTTGAACTGACCGCGGATGACACTCATGCCTTTGTTGCGCTTGGGCCGGCGAACCACCTGGCCGTGGTCAATGCCGAGACTTACGAGGTTGAGGATTACATCCTGGTGGGACGACGCGTCTGGCATATGGCCTTCAACGCTGACAAATCGTTGCTGTTCACAACCAATGGCGTGTCCGGCGACGTGACGGTGGTGGATGTCGCCGATCGCAAAGCCGTGAAAACCATCAAGGTTGGGCGATTTCCCTGGGGTGCAGCCTTCAGACCGACCGAATGAGGGCGGACACCCGGCATTAGTTGATCGACCGGCAATGCCTGTGGGATTGGCGACAACAGGAGTTCGGTGGGTCAGGCTGTGCGTTGCTTGCCCGGCGACACTGGCTGGGACGTGTCGACACGTCAGAAAATCGCCATGTCAGGAATTGAGACTTGGGTCGCGCTTGCGCACAAAGCGGTTTCGGATGCAGGGTCTCAGATATGCTAAGTGTATCTGACCTTTCGTTTTCCTATGACACCAAGCAGGCGTTGAAAGATGTGTCCTTTCGCGCCGAGCCGGGACGCTTTACCGCGTTGCTCGGCCCCAATGGCGCGGGCAAATCGACGCTTTTTGCTTTGCTGACCCGGTTGTTTACGACCCGCGATGGACAGATAGAGATCGCGGGACATGATCTGGCGAAAGCCCCAAGAGAGGCCTTGGCGGTGATGGGAGTGGTGTTCCAGCAGCCTACTCTGGATCTGGAGCTGACCATTCGCCAGAACCTGTCCTACTTTGCCGCGCTGCACGGATTGTCTGGCAAAGACGCTGCGATGCGCATAGACGCGGCCCTCGACCGGCTGGATATCCGCGCCCGTGCCGGTGAAAAAGCACGGTCCTTGAATGGCGGGCACCGACGCCGCACCGAGTTGGCACGTGCGTTGATCCATCAGCCGAAGGTCTTGCTGTGTGATGAACCGACCGTGGGACTGGATGCGCAGGCGCGTGCGGCCATCACGGCGCATGTTCATGATCTGGCAGAGGACGGCTTGACCGTGCTTTGGGCGACCCATTTGACCGATGAGGTGCGCGAAAGCGATGATGTGCTGCTCTTGCACCAAGGCGTGTTGCGGGCGTCTGGGACGGCCCGTGATCTGACCGGTGCGCAAGCATTGAACGACTGGTTTCTGGAACAGACAGGCACACCCGTATGACCCGCCGGTTTCCCGCCTTCAAAGCCATCGTGCTGCGCGAAGTGCTGCGTTTCATCCATCAACGCGAGCGGTTCCTGGCGGCGTTGGTGCGGCCCCTGATCTGGCTTTTGGTCTTTGCCGCGGGGTTTCGCGCGGCGCTGGGCCTGTCGATCATCCCGCCTTATCAGACCTACATCACCTACGAGACCTACATCGTTCCCGGCCTGTGCGGCATGATCCTGCTGTTCAACGGGATGCAGACGTCGCTGAGCCTTGTCTACGACCGGGAGATGGGGTCCATGCGACTGCTTTTGACCGCGCCGCAGCCTCGATGGTTTCTTTTGTTTTCAAAGCTTTGCGGCGCGACCTTCATCGGAATCCTTCAGTGTTACGCGTTCCTGATCATCGCCCGTCTGTTCGGTGTGGAACATCCACTGCTTGGGCATCTCACGGTTTTGCCGGCGTTGATCCTGGCCGGGTTGATGCTGGGGGCGCTGGGACTGGCGATTTCGAGCTTCATCAAGCAGTTGGAGAATTTCGCCGGGGTCATGAACTTCGTCATCTTCCCAATGTTCTTCCTTAGCTCCGCGCTCTATCCCCTTTGGAAGATGCAAGAATCTTCGGAAACACTTTACTGGATCTGTCGCCTGAACCCCTTCACCCATGCGGTCGAACTGATCCGGTTCGCGCTGCATGTCAGCCTGTCGCCCTGGGCCCTTCTCTGGACGGTACTGGCGGGCGCGGCATTCACCGTATTGGCGCTTTGGGGCTATGACCCGGCCCGTGGTATGATCCGCAAGCGTCGTTAAAAGGAGAACCGCCATGTATCGCATCATCGCCGCATTGCTGATCCCAACCGCCGTGATGGCCGAGGGGGACGCACTTGGCACGCTCAACCCCGAAGAGATGACCTGGGGCAGCATGCTGGACCGCGCCGAAGAGGGTGAGACCTCCATGACGCTCTGCGCCTCTGGCTACATGCTGACGAAGTCCGGCCGCCACGCGGCGGCGCGCACCCTGTTCGAGAATTGCGCCGAGGCCGGGTACACCGGCGCGATGACCTGGATGAGCCAAATGGACAACAACGGTCTGGGCGGCGACTACAACCCCGATGCCGCAGCCGAGTGGGACCGGCGGGCAGCGGATCTGGGCGACCCGGTGGGCAAGTTCAACCACGGTTTGAACCTGATGCGCGGCCATGGCGTCGCACGGGACGAGGTGCAGGGGCGCGCGTTCGTCGATGCGGCAGCAGCGGAGGGTCTGGAGGTGGCGCGTCGTTTGCAAGGTGCAGGATACGATCTGGATGAGGTCACACCAGACGCGGACAACTGGAAATACGCACCGGCGTTCTGAGCAAAATACGGCGGGTCCTTCCCGGATCTGTTGGTCCAGGGCTGCACACCCTCAGGGTCGTACGACCAAAGCACAAGAGACCCAGTTGACGTGAATCAAGTCCCTGCCGTTCCGCCCCTCCTAGGCTGGTGCGAGACATCACACAGGAGACCCGAAATGTCCCGCTTCCCCCTCGTCGCCGTCGCGCTTGTCCTTGCAGGACCTGCCGTTTCCGATACCTTTGAAGAGGTGAAAGTGTCCGCCGGGCAGACGTTGTTCGAAGGTGAATGCAAACGCTGTCATGCCGTCAACAGCGACGATCCCTCCTACGGGCCTCCGTTGGAAAACGTGTTGAACCGCGCTGCCGGGGCCTACCCAGACTATGACTATTCCATCGCACTGGAGGCCTCTGGCATCGTGTGGACGCCCGCGGCTTTGCGCGCCTGGATGGAAGATAATGACGGCTTCATGCCCGGCACCAAGATGCGCCATGTGGGGATTGAGGACCGGACAGTGCAGGATTTCATCCTTGCCTATCTGACCGCGATCAGCCCGCAGGACAACACCGCCATTGATGGAGAGTAGATCTTTGGGAGGGGCGCCTCGGTGCCCCTCCGCGCCAAGGGTGCGCGTCGCTTGCTTGATGTGTCGGAAGTGTCGTTGTTTCGCCGGGGACCAGAGCATTCCGACATTTTCGTTTCTCGGCCAACGCAAGATTTTTCTTCAGGCTTGGAAAGAAACCTTCCGGCTTAAGACTGTGATCCTGTGCCGGATCATGACGCCAGATGTCTTCTTGGCGTAAGGCGCTGTTGTGGGCAGCGACGCGCCTGCGTCCATGTAAGCGGGCGCTATAAAGCACGCGCACCCCTCCCGCATCCCCTTGGCGCAGACTGAATGGCTCGAATCGCGACCAACCCCCGCGGGCATTAGGTCAAGTGCCAAAGGGTCGTACGACTTTGGCCGTCTATGACCCTGACGCGCGTCTCTTATAGTTCTCTTAGAAATGCCGTGAAGCCGCTGGAGGAGCCGACCTGTGCCAAGGTCCGGTCAGCGCGCCCCACCCGCATGGATAGAACGACCAAACTTATGTTCATGGGAGGAACTGATGAACAAATTTGTTGCAGCCGTCACGCTCGCGCTGCTCGCCACCGGCGCGCAGGCAGAAGTGACCGAAGACATGCTGGCCAACGACGCCACGATGACCAATCAGGTTGTCACCAACGGCATGGGCCGCCACCTGCAGCGCTACTCGCCACTGGAGACGCTGAACAAGGACAACGTCAAGAACCTCGTTCCGGCCTGGGCCTTCTCGCTGGGCGGGGAAAAGCAACGTGGGCAGGAAACCCAGCCGATCATCTATGACGGCATCATGTATATCACCGGCTCCTACTCGCGCCTCTACGCTATCGACGTGGCGACCGGCAAGGAGCTGTGGCAGTACGATGCGCGTTTGCCCGAAGGCATTTTGCCCTGCTGTGACGTGATCAACCGTGGCGCGGCGATCCACGGCGACAAGGTCATCTTCGGCACGCTCGACGCGCGCCTCGTCGCACTGGACCGCAAGACAGGCGACGTGATCTGGCGCGACAAGATTGCCGATTACAAGGCAGGCTACTCCTACACCGCCGCCCCTCTGGTGGTGGGCGATCTGGTCGTGACCGGCAACTCCGGCGGTGAATTCGGCATCGTCGGCGAAGTGCAGGCGCGCAATGTCGAGAACGGCGATCTCGTCTGGACCCGCCCAGTGATCGAAGGCCACATGGGCACGCTGAACGGCGAAGAAAGCACCATGACCGGTGAACTGAACGCCACTTGGCCCGGCGACATGTGGAAGACCGGCGGCGGCGCGACGTGGCTTGGTGGTTCCTACGACGAACGCACCGACACGCTGATCTTTGGCGCGGGCAACCCGGCGCCGTGGAATTCCTGGCTGCGCAACGCAGGCGACAAGAACGATGGCTCCGGTGACAATCTGTACGCCGCCAGCCGCATCGGCATCGACCCGTCCAATGGCGAGATCAAGTGGCATTACCAGACCACACCGCGCGAAGGCTGGGACTATGACGGCGTGAACGAAGTCGTCGCCTATGATGACCGTGAGGGCAACCAGCGCCTTGCGACCGCCGACCGGAATGGCTTCTTCTATGTTCTGGATGCGGCCGACGGAGGTTTCATTTCCGCTGATCCCTTCGTCAAGGACATCACCTGGGCTGAGGGCATCGACGACACCGGCCGCCCGATCTTCAACGAGGACGGTCGCCCCGGCAACCCTGCCGAAGCCGCAGACGGCAACAAGGGCGATGTGGTTTTCGCCTCTCCGTCCTTCCTTGGCGGGAAGAACTGGATGCCGATGGCGTTCAGCCAGAAGACCGGCAACTTCTACGTGCCGTCCAACGAATGGGGCATGGACATCTGGAATGAGCCGATCACCTACAAGAAGGGCGCGGCCTACCTCGGCTCCGGCTTCACCATCAAGCCGAACTACGAGGACCACATCGGCTCGCTGAAGGCGATCGACCCCGACACCGGCGAATGGGTCTGGGAATACAAGAACGATGCGCCGCTTTGGGGGGGCGTCATGACCACCGCGGGCGGCCTGGTGTTCTTTGGCACGCCCGAGGGTGAGTTCATCGCGCTCGACGACGAGACAGGTGAGAAGCTTTGGTCCTTCCAGACCGGCTCCGGCATCGTCGGCCAGCCCGTCACATGGGAACAGGATGGCGAGCAATATGTCTCCATCATCTCCGGCTGGGGTGGCGCGGTTCCGCTTTGGGGTGGTGAGGTTGCCAAGAAGGTGAACTACCTCAACCAGGGTGGTCTGCTCTGGACCTTCCGTCTGCCCAAAGAGATGGCTTCGGCCAACTGATCTGCCCTCCCGGATCAGGCGTGACGCCCGGTGCCATGTGCACCGGGCGTTTTGCGTGAGAGGGTCTTGTGCCTGTTAGCGATAAACTCCAGCGTCTGCGCCATGTGGAATCACTCCCCCCGTCTGGCTGTTTCGGCCGCCTTTGCCTTGAATGGCACGCTGTTTGGCACATGGGCCGCCCGCGTGCCTGCCGTCGTTGACCGCTTCAACCTGAGCGAGGGCGCCCTGGGCCTGCTGCTGTTGGCCATGGGGATCGGTGCACTGGTGTCCTTTCCACTGGCCGGCGGCCTGGCCGACCGGCGTGGCGCCTATCAGATGAGCTGTGCGCTGGCGGTGATGTATCTGGCCAGCGTGGTTGCCATAGGTCTGGCACCGGGTGTCTATTGGTTGGCGGCGGCACTGTTTGTCTTTGGCGCGGGACACGGGGCCATGGACGTGACCATGAACAGCTGGGCATCCGAGGTGGAACGCGCCTCCGGCAAATCCATCATGTCACGTTTTCACGCCATGTGGAGCCTTGGCGCAGGCATTGGGGCTGCGGGTGGGTGGCTGGCCACCGGCCTGTCGGTGTCATTGGAGGCGCACTTCGTAATGTCTGCCCTGTTTTCCGCGTTGATCTACGGCCCGCTGATGCGGGTCACCTGGGCCTCGCGTCGCAGTACACCGGGACAGTCCACGCCCCTGTTCGCCCTGCCCCGCGGCGCACTTGTTCTGGTGGGACTGGTGGCCATGTGCGCGGGCCTCGGCGAAGGTGCTGCCGCGGACTGGAGCGCGGTGTACCTGCGCGACGTGATAGGCACATCAGAGAGCCAGGCAGCCCTCGCCTACGCCACGTTCTCTGTCACGATGGTGGCGATGCGCATCTGCGTTGATCCCTTGATCACCCGCTTTGGCGCGGCGCGCGTTGCGCGGATCAGTGGCTTGTTCGCGGCCACCGGCTATTTGATCGCGCTTGGACTTCCCAGCCTCGGCTTCGCCCTCACGGGATATGTTCTGATGGGCATCGGCTACGCCGCCATCATTCCGCTGGCCTTCTCCCGCGCCGCTTCTGATCCGGACGTTTCGGCGGGCAAAGCCATCGCCTCTGTCGCGACACTTGGATATGGCGCGATGCTGCTGGGCCCCCCTGCCATCGGCTTTATCGCCGAGATTTCCAACCTGCGCGTTTCGCTTGCGATGATCGGCGTGATGGCGCTCCTGATCGCCGCCCTGTCCGGCCACCTGCGCCGGCCGTAAGCTTTTGCTTTGGTGGATTCCCGAGCTGCTCCTGCACCGCTCTGGACATCCCTGAATTCCCGTTTTTTCAACGCGCCTTGAACAGCCCGCCAAGGATACCGCGCACAATCCGTCGCCCTGTGGTTCCAGTGAGTTCCTTCATCACCATCTTGCCCATGGCCTCGCCAAAGCTATCGCCTTTTCGATCCCGCCGCGTCGACGCCCCAGAGGTGGATCGGCTGACGCGTTTTCCAGTGTAGCGCCGTGCGGAGCGATATTCGCGCTCCTGCGCTGCCAGTTCCTCTTCCTCGCGCTCGGCCTCTGCGGCGTCCTCCGCCGCGCTCTTTGCACGTTCTGCCAGAATCTCATGAGCGGAGCGCCGGTCCACCGCCGTTTCGTATTTGCCCTTCAGATCCGACGCGCTGATCACGCGGTCGCGTTCCTCTGGCGTGATTGGACCAAGCTGCGAGGACGGCGGTCGGATCAGGGTCCGTTTAGCCATGCCGGGCACGCCCTTGCGTTCCAGAAACGATGTCACGGCCTCCCCGACACCCACGTCTCGGATGGCTTGCGCCACGTCGAAGGCGGGGTTTTCGCGATAGGTTTCGGCCGCCAGTTTGAGCGCCTTGCGGTCGCGCGCGGTGAAGGCCCGCAGCGCGTGTTGGACCCGATTGCCCAGCTGGCCGAGAATATCCTCGGGAATGTCATCCGGGGACTGCGTCACGAAATAGACACCAACCCCTTTGGAACGGATGAGGCGGGCCACCTGTTCGACCTTGTCGACCAAGGCATCCGGCGCGCCGTCAAACAGCAAATGCGCCTCGTCAAAGAAGAACACGAACCTGGGTTTTTCGGGGTCGCCGACTTCGGGCAATGTCTCGAACAGCTCGGAGAGCAACCATAGAAGGAACGTGGCGTAAAGCCGCGGCGACGACATCAGCACGTCGGCGGCAAGAATGTTGACCTGGCCACGCCCCTGTGCATCGATGCGCATCATGTCCGACAGAGCCAGCGCGGGTTCGCCAAAAAAGTTCGCGCCGCCCTGGTTTTCCAGCACAAGCAGCCGCCGTTGGATCGCCCCTATGGAGGCAGTGGACACATTGCCGTAGCGCAGCGACAGATCTTTGCGGTTCTCGCCCATCCACACCAGCATGGAGCGCATATCGTCGAGATCGAGCAGCGCCATGCCCTCCTCGTCAGCAAGCCGGAACGCAATGTTCAGAATGCCTTCCTGTGCCTCTGACAGTTCCAGCAGACGAGACAACAACAGCGGCCCCATCTCGGCCATCGTGCTGCGCACCGGATGGCCCTGATCGCCGAACAGATCCCAAAAGGTGACAGGAAAGCCCTGATAGCCAAAGTCGTCGAACCCGATGGTCTGCGCCCTCTCGGTGAAGGACGCGTGCAGCTTGTGTTCGGGGGTGCCCGCCTTGACCATTCCAGACAGGTCCCCCTTCACATCCGCCATGAAAACCGGGACGCCCGCGTTGGAAAACCCTTCCGCGAGGATTTGCAGCGTCACCGTCTTGCCCGTGCCGGTCGCCCCTGCGATCAGACCGTGCCGGTTGGCATAGCCCAGCGAGAGATGCTGTTTTTCGCCGTAGCCCGCGCCGCCGCCCCCGACAAAGAGATCTTTCGTCATGTGTCCGCCCTTTTTCTGCGCGGTGACCATACATCCTTAACCTATGGATGCCATAGTCACTCTCGGTCCGGGGCGTCATGTCCTCTCCTGCCCCGGCCAGACTTCCTCCCTGTCAGACTTGCCGCACCTTCGGGTGCGGCTTTTTTCCGGGGACTCACCACACCGGAATCCATGCGTTTCACATCCATCTGCGCGCCCTGAAAACATGCGGTCAGCATGCGCTTTCGGGTGCGAAGGGGGGTTGGATCTGACCGCCAGTCTCAGAGCAGAATTTCCAGTCAAAAAGCCTGTTGACCAACGCATCGGCTTCTCGTAGCGTCCCACCCAATGACAAAGTCGGCCAGTCCGACAGGGAGCGAAATTGAAAGGGGCCGTGCGGCCCCTTTCGTCAATTTCAGGCCCCACCGTGGCTTTGCGGCAAACCGCTCATGCGAGGAAAAGGGCAGGTATTTCCGTCCTGACACTTCGCGGCACGCGTGGTAACCAGCACCAACGCTACTGATTTCAGAGGATTTCCATGACACACCCCAGGCTTCTCCTGTCCCTGATCGCGGCTCTCGCGGCGACGCCCGTCTTTGCTCAAGACGCGGAAACGCCCGCCGCCGACGCTCCGGCCGCGGAAGCACCTGCCGAAGCGCCTGCCGAAGCACCTGCCGAAGCCCCTTCCGTCGGTGGCGATCTCGACCTCGGGCAATCCGACGCGCCGGCACAAGATCAGAGTCCCCAGCCCTATATCCGCGAGACTTTCGAAGATTGGTCGCTGCAATGCGTCGCTGTGCCGAACAATGAAGAAGAAGTCTGTCAGATGTACCAGCTTCTGAAAGATTCCGAAGGTTCGCCAGTGGCTGAGACAAGCATCTTCAAGCTGCAGGATGGCGGGCGCGCCGTAGCAGGCGGCACCTTCATCGTACCGTTGGAGACGCTGCTGACGCAAAAGCTGACCGTGGCTGTGGATGGCAGTCAGGGCAAAAAATACGACTATTCATTCTGCGCGCAGATCGGTTGCTATGCCCGTGTCGGTTTCACCGCCGAAGACATCGCGCAGTTCAAGGCTGGCAAGAAAGCTGACGTGACCATCGTTCCCGCCTTGGCCCCGGACCAAAAGGTCACCGTATCCATGTCGCTGTCGGGTTTCACTGCCGCGTTCGATGCGGCCTCTGCCCTGCAGCCGTAAGAATTGTGAACGAGCATGGAAGGCGCGTCCGAGTGGCGCGCCTTTTGGCATCCTGACGAGACCGCCTTTCAAAAGCTACGGAGTCCACGCGAGAGATACGCGGACATATTGGATTGATTGCCAAGCCAGGGTCTGGCTGACCAAGATCAGCGCAGATTTTCGTCAATGGTAGGTGAATTCGCCAACAACGTTGCGCCACTCGCCGGGCGAGATCATCTTGCGGTGCGTAAATCGGACCGAATGCAAGGGACCCTCGATTTTCTCCTGCCAGAATTCAATGAAGCCAAAGAGTTTCGGATGATCCGGCGCGAGGTCGTATTCCTGCCAGACAAAAGTGTTCAGCACATTCTTATAGTCGGGCATCCGGTAAAAGACTTCGGCTGTGGTCAGCCCGTAGCCCCGAAGCATCATTTCCGTTTCACTCATCTGCATCTTGAGACCTCGCTTTTTCTTGTAGAATGAATGCTGCGCCCAGATTTCTTACTTTTCAATGAAAACAATGTGTTATCAAGCCATACAGGCGGCTGCCAAGTTAACCCTCCCCCCTGCCATTGCACCCCATATCCTGTCTCTGATATACCTGTCCGCAACTAGATATGGCACAATGACGGACAGGCACACAACGTGAGCGATACGCCGGAAACCCCTGAAAACGAAGAACAAAATCCGCCGACCTATGGTGGCCCTTCGATTTCCATCGAAAATGAGATGAAGGCGAGCTATCTCGATTACGCGATGAGCGTGATCGTCTCCCGTGCGATTCCCGATCTGCGAGATGGCCTCAAACCTGTGCATCGGCGTATTCTTTACGCAATGTACGAGGGCGGTTACACGCCCGACAAGTCTTACCGCAAGTCGGCGAAGTCTGTTGGCGAGGTGATGGGCAACTACCACCCGCACGGCGACTCTGCGATTTACGACGCTCTTGTTCGGATGGCGCAGGACTTCTCCATGTCGCTGCCGCTGATCGACGGCCAGGGCAACTTTGGGTCCATGGACGGCGACAGTCCGGCTGCGATGCGCTACACCGAAAGCCGTCTTGCGAAAACCGCGCTGGCCCTTTTGGTGGACATCGACAAGGATACGGTGGATTTTCAGGACAACTATGACGGCAAGGAACGCGAACCCACGGTTCTTCCCGCGCGTTACCCGAACGTGCTGGTCAACGGTGCCGAAGGCATCGCGGTCGGCATGGCGACCCGCATTCCTCCGCATAACCTTGGCGAAGTCATCGATGCCACGCTGGCTCTGATTGAAAACCCCGATCTGTCCAGCGAGCAGCTGATTGAGTACATTCCTGCGCCGGACTTTCCGACAGGTGGCGTGATCCTGGGCCGCTCGGGCGCGCGCAAGGCTTATCTCGAGGGGCGCGGCTCCGTCGTGATCCGGGCCAAGACCTTTGTCGAAGAGATCCGAAAGGACCGCTGGGCCATCGTCATCTCGGAGATCCCCTATCAGGTGAACAAGGCCACCATGATCGAGCGCATCGCCGAGGCGGCGCGGGACAAAAAGATCGAAGGCATTGCCCACGTTCAGGACGAATCTGACCGCGATGGTGTTCGCGTGGTGGTGGAGCTGAAGCGCGACGCCACCGCCGAGGTCGTGCTGAACCAACTGTACCGCTTCACCCCGATGCAGACGTCCTTTGGCTGCAACATGCTGGCGCTGAACGGCGGCCGGCCCGAGCAGTTGACGCTGCGCGCGTTCCTGACCGCCTTTGTCGATTTCCGCGAAGATGTGGTGGCGCGCCGGACGGCCTACCTGTTGCGCAAGGCGCGTGAACGGTCGCATGTGTTGTGCGGTCTTGCGGTTGCCGTCAGCAACGTGGACGAAGTGGTCGCCACAATCCGCTCCTCCGCCGATGCACAGGAGGCCCGCCGCCGCCTGATGGAGCGCCGGTGGCCGGCCGAAGAGATCCTGCCGTTTATCAGGCTGATCGACGATCCGACCCACACCGCGAATGAAGACGGCACTTATAACCTGTCTGAAACCCAGGCGCGTGCGATCCTTGACCTGCGGCTGCAGCGTCTGACACAGCTTGGTGTGAAAGAGGTGACTGACGAGCTCGAAGACCTCGCAGCCAAGATCAAAGACTATCTCGAAATCCTGTCGTCGCGCGAACGCATCATGGCCATCATCACCGATGAGATGATCGCGATTCGCGATGAATTCGCCGTGCCTCGCCGGACAGAGATCGTCGATTGGGCCGGGGATATGGACGATGAAGACCTCATCGAACAAGAGGACATGGTCGTCACAGTCACGTCGGGTGGTTATATCAAGCGTACCGCCCTGGCCGACTTCAGAGCGCAAAAGCGCGGCGGCAAAGGTGTCTCTGGCGGTGGGTTGAAGGACGATGATGCGGTCACCACGCTGTTCGTCGCGAACACCCACACGCAGTTGCTGTTCTTTACCACCGATGGGATGGCCTACAAACTGAAGACGTGGCGCTTGCCCCTGGGCAGCCGTGCCTCGCGTGGGAAGGCCATTGTTAACATTCTGCCCATCCCTCAAGGCGTTTCGGTTGCCGCGATCATGCCGGTCGACCGCGACGAGGATGATTGGGACGACTTGCAGATCGTCTTTGCCACCAACACCGGTCGTGTGCGGCGAAACCGTCTGTCGGATTTCACCAGCGTTCGGTCCAACGGCAAGATCGCTATGAAGTTCGAAGGTGAGCCCGAGGGCACCCGTCTGATCAATGCGCGTATCTGTTCCGAGGATGACGACGTGATGTTGGTGACGAACTCTGGCCGGGCGATCCGCTTTCCAGTGCCGGATGTCCGCGTGTTCAACTCGCGCAACTCCACCGGCGTGCGCGGCGTGAAACTGGCGGGCGACGACGAGGTCGTGTCCATGTCCATCATCCGCCACTTCGACGCGGAGTCCGACGAGCGTGCCAGCTACCTCAAGATGCGTCGCCTGATGGCGGGCGTCACCGAGGACGAGACTGCCGACGAAGACGGCGATGCCGACACGCCTCTGCCGCAGGAGCGTTATGCGGAAATGTCGGCAGCAGAAAACCTGCTTTTGACCATTACGGCCAAGGGATTGGGCAAGCTGTCCTCCTCGCACGATTACCCGGTGCGTGGACGCGGCGGTATGGGCGTGACTGCGTGGGAAAAATCCATGCGCGGTGGTGAGATCGTGGCCTCCTTCCCGGTGGAAGACGGTGATCAGATCATGCTGGCCACGTCGAAGGGGCAATCAATCCGTGTGCCGGTGAACGGGATTTCTTTCCGTTCTCGCAGCGCTGGAGGTGTTAAAGTTTTCAACACTGGTGCCGACGAAACTGTTGTCTCTGTGGCTTGGATTGCAGAATCCGAAGAGGACGAGGCAGACGCGCCGGACGACAATTCCGAAGACTGACACCGGCCAACAAGGTGACATTCGGCCCGGTGATCCCCGCCGGGCCGATTACGTTTAGCCTTTTGGCCGCTCCCTTACGCCACCTCAGATAGCGTCAAGAGAGCGGAACTAGATCCACAGCTTAATCCTATACTTCCGTATAGGTTAAACTATGTAAATACGACTTTATGTGGACTTAACCTCCCGTTTAATTGACTAATGTAACGTACTTGTGCGGTTCGCGCATCTCGCGGCCTTTTTTTTGTTTCCACCCAGTTTCAGAGCGTCACGACCAGATCAGAGGACCTGGCATAATGGATAATTGGGATGATCTGCGTTTCCTCGCGGCTTTGGCCCGAACAGGAACGATGAAGCTCGCGGCCCAAAAACTTGGTACCAATACAGCGACTGTGTCACGTCGCATTGATCGCCTGTCAGAGCGTTTGGGGGAACCTGCCTTCATCAAAACGCCAGATGGCTGGAAGCCGTCTAAAGCGGTCGAAGCGTTGATCCAGGTTGCACAGAGCTTTGACGGACAAATCCAATCCGCCCTGCACTCTAGAGCAGCGCCCCCTGAGGCGCCCGTGCAAGTAAAACTGGGCTGTACCCCCTTCGTCTTGCGCAACCTTTTGATCCCCGGCATGGAACGCCATGCCGGTTTGTTGGACGGAATAGGCCTACTTTTTGCGGACCGCCTTATGAAGGATGGCCTGGGCGACAATGATATCGTCGTGCAGGCAGAGCGTCCCGAACAAGGTCGCGTCATCACCCGCAAAGTTGGCTCTTTGGGATTTCGGTATTACCGCCCACGCGAGGTCAAATGCGATAAAAATTGGGTCGGCTTCAGCGATGCGCTGGATGACAATCCTCTGCAACGCATCGGGTTTGACCATTTTGGGCGCCCGCCGCGGATGCGTGTCGACAGCATGGATGCTTTGAAATCCGTGATCAAGTCAATGGGGATCGCAGGGCCGTTGCCCGATGTCATAGCTGCGGGCGACCCCGAGCTTGAGCTGCTTGACAGCAATGCCGAGCCAATCGTTTCGGAATTCTGGCTGCTTTACCACGAATCCCGTCGCAGCGATCCAGTGATCCGGGCCACGGCAAATTTCGTTCTGCGATGCTTCGAGGATGAGGCGTTGGCCGGTCGCCGTTTGGCAGCTGAGTAAGCACAATAATGCAACCCTCGTGTTGTGCTCATCGCCGTTGCAAACACTCTTAACGTGCATCAGCATTGCGTTGATAGAAAACGATAATGCCTGAGCAGGTTACTTACATGATACAGTCCTCTGATGGGCGTCACTATGACCGCCTGATGCCGGTCTGGCCTCTTTCGCCACGGCGCACATTTAGATGATCGCTCGCATCGGGCGTGCACTATTGTTCGTCGACCCGGTTCAATCGACCGGTGGCTGCATCATCGGCTCCCTGCCTAGGGTCAACGCAGTTGCGCTGGCATTCGGGTCTCGCACCCGTGTCATCGCCGCGCTGGCTTTCTCGTTGTTTTCTGCATTTCTTCTACTGCCTGGACTGCACCAAATGTCCATGCGGTCCCTGATTGCCATTGCGACTGTTGGCGTGCTGGCGGCTACCCTGATTGACGCGCACGGTGTGCGGCTCAAGCTTTGGCGAAGACGGCTGCGCATCTCACATCAGGCGTTTGTGATGTAACGATTACTTTAAGCTCTAACCTGACTGGCGGCCCCTCGTGGGCCGCCCTTTTTCATTTCAGCCGCGTTTACAGGCTGTACAGCGCAGAGAATTTCTCTTCGAGATAGGCAAGCAACGGCTCTTCTGTCGGCGCCTCGCCAGCCGCTTGGGTGATCAACTCGCGTGGGGCACGGAGGGAGCCATGCTGCTGTAAACTGTCGCGCAGCCACCCCACGGCCTGCGTCGCATCCCCTTTGGCAAGTTGGTCATCCAATTGCGGCACTGCACTGCGCAGCGCTTTGTACAGACAGCCGGCGTACACGTTGCCCAGAGAATAGGTCGGGAAGTAGCCAAAGAGCCCTGCCGACCAATGAACATCCTGCAAGACGCCGTTCGACGCCTTGTCCACGCCAAAGCCAAAGTCAGCCTCGAACCGGTCATTCCAAGCGCTTTCCAGATCTGCCACGGGCAGATCGCCGGAGACCAG
The DNA here is from genome assembly GCF_014196795.1 of Sagittula marina. Taxonomy (GTDB): domain Bacteria; phylum Pseudomonadota; class Alphaproteobacteria; order Rhodobacterales; family Rhodobacteraceae; genus Sagittula; species Sagittula marina. Next base: position 42,051 of record NZ_JACIEJ010000011.1, on the reverse strand, counting down.
CGCCCGCTCCAGATCAAAGCGTAAAAGAACGTGCAGGTTGTACTGCAACTCGTCGGCCTCGGTCCGGATATAGCCGTTCTTCACCCGGTTCACCGCGCCGTAGAAAGTATCCTCGTCCGCGATGCCAAAATCACCAAACGTGTCGCGCATCTGCCCGTAAAGCCAGCCTGTGAAAGCACGCGAGCGGCCAAGCTGATTTTCATAAATCCGGCTTTGAGATTCGTGAACACCCATGGACGCGCCCTGCCCGATCGGTGTCAGACGGTACACTGGATCGACATTCTGCTCGTAGGTTGCGTGACCGACCTCGTGGACCGTGGAATACAGGCAGTTGAATGGATCGAGCGGCACAGTGCGCGTGGTAATGCGCACATCGTCGCCAGAGCCGGAACTGAAGGGATGCACAGCCTTGTCGACCCGGCCGCGTTTGAAATCGTAACCAAAAGTCTTGGCGAGCAGCCGCGCCAGCTTCATCTGACCTTGTTCATCGAAGGACTGGGTCAAGCCGGGCAGTTCCGGCTGCCCCAGAACGGCTTCGCGCAGCGCCACCAGGCGGGGCCGCAATGCGCCGAACATCTCGTCCAGCCTGGCGGCCTTTGCCCCCGGTTCGTATTTGTCGAGAAGCGCGTCGTAGGGATCGCCCCCAGCGGCCAAAGCCGCAGCCTCCTGCTGGCGCAGGTCGAGGATCTCGCGCAGGATTGGCGCAAAGGACGCGAAATCATCATCTGCGCGCGCTTCGGCCCAGATCACATGCCCGCGCGAAACCGTGCGTGCAATCGCCGTTGCGAGATCTGCCGGGATCTTGGCTGCGCGGTCGAAATCACGCCGTATCAAACCCACCTGAGCTTGGGAAACCTCGTCGAGCGCGCCCATGTCCAAGGCTGACAACCACTCTGCAATGCGTGGATCCGTCCGGCGCTGGTGCAACGTGCTTTCCATTGCGGCGCTTTCGTCACTGCGCTGGTCGGCGGCCCCACGCGGCATCATGGTTTCCTGATCCCAGCCCAATCGACCTGCCACCTGGGCCAATGCCTCTGTGTCGCGCTGAAAGCGCATCAGGTCATCGAAAGCCTGTACCATTGGTATTATCCTCTCACCGATTGCGGTGCCGGATACCGTGCGGCAAATCGCGCCCGCAGGATCAGCGCCCACAACAGAACGGCGCCCAGCTGGTGCACAATCGCGATGTGTACCGCAGCAGACGACACAACCGTAACGATACCAAGCCCCATCTGGAGGAACAACACAGCAAAGACAGCATTGAACCGAAAAGCCGTATCCCGGTTGGCGGATCGTCGCCCACGAAGCCAGACCACCACGCCAAACGCGAACAGAATGTAGCCCATCATGCGATGCATGAATTGTACAAGCCCCGGATTCTCAAAGAAGTTTCTCCAAAGGGGTTCCAGCGCAAACATGTCGGAGGGCCAAAGACCGCCTTCCATCAGCGGCCAGCTGGGGTAATTGCGACCGGCATCGATCCCCGCCACCAGTGCGCCAAGCAGTATCTGCAGGAACGACGCGTGCAACAACCCCGTGGAGAGCGAGAAGAGCTTTGGCTCGGCGCTGCGGCGGGCCTGCATAAGCTCTCGTTCCGGTCGTTTCAGCGCATAGGTGTACCACGCGATGAAGCCCAGAATGACGAAGGCCAGCCCGAGGTGCGTTGCCAGACGATAGGAGGCGACGGACACCATTTCACCGCCCAGACCAGAGGACACCATCCACCATCCGATTGCCCCTTGAACGCCACCAAGAGCGCCTATGAGCACCAAGCGGCCCGTCCAACCGGTCGGAATTTTGCGTGTCACAAGGAAGCCAAGGAAACCAAGAGCCCAGACCAGTCCGATCACACGACCAAGCTGCCGATGCCCCCATTCCCACCAGTAGATTGCCTTGAACTCTGACAGGGTCATCCCCTCGTTCAGCAATTCATATTGCGGAATTTGTTGATATTTCTCGAACTCGGAGTTCCAGGTCGCGGCATCCATCGGAGGGAAAGCGCCCGTGATCGGCTTCCACTCCGTGATCGACAGGCCGCTTTCCGTCAACCGGGTCAGCCCGCCCACGACGATCATCGCCATCACCAGAGCGAACAGCACCATAAGCCAGATCCGGATGGCGCCCCGAGCACCGCGGCTGGCGGAATCTATCATTCCGCCGGTGGGCACCTGTCGCGGCGTTTCACTGCCAACCTCTTCGAACAGCTTACGTTTCTGGGCCATCTCGCTCTCCTCTGGTCTCGCGCCAACATAGACGGCTGGCGGGTGGCTTCAAGGCTCAGCCGCCGGCTGTCTCTGGGCAGGTCGGCCGTTGCGGGGGATCGGCCAAGGCAATTGATCCCACTGGGGTCTTTTGAGCAAATTTTCCAAGGAACGGTCGCTATGAATACGGCTGCGATACAGGATCAAAAACGCCCGGTAGGTCATTGAAATTTAATGAACAAACAGTCGATACACATCAGATGTGGCTGGCAGGTCAGATATCAACAGGCATGCACCCCGGTGCTTCCAGCCGTGAAGCACTAGCCGATCTGGGACCGAGTGCCGCAGCACGCAATCACCGCGACGGATATCAAGGCCGCGTCCAAGGACCACATCCGGTTTCCCGCTCCCTCGCCCCTGGGTGACCACGCAACGACACGACAGGTCCTTGGTCAACGCTTCACTTGTCTGACGGGTTGCGCGCCCAGCGAGCCATCTGGCGCATCATGCCGTGCATCATCTGAACGTCAGCACGGGTGAGCGGCATCCGCGACCACATGTTGCGCAAATTTGTCTTCATGCCTTGGGCCTTGGTTTCCGGAAAGAAAAAGCCTGCTTCGTCCAGGCGGTCCTCGTAATGGCGCGCAAGATGCTCGACCTCGTGCCCTTCAGCCCAGTCGGTTCCGGCCAGCGTCTCCACCTTTCCGGCGACCTCGCCCTGCGCACGTTGCCATTCATAGGACATCAACAGCACGCATTGTGCGAGGTTCAGCGAGTAGAACTCAGGATTCACAGGGACGGTGACAATGGCATTGGCATGGGCCACGTCCTCATTTTCCAATCCGGCGCGTTCCGGTCCGAACATCACAGCGACCTTCTGGCCTTCGGCGATGCGGCGCGCGGCCTCGTTCATGGCTTCGCGTGGCTCATACACGGTTTTGGTCAGGTCGCGGGAACGCGCGGTCGTCGCCAGAACAAAGTGACAGTCGGACAGGGCTTCGGGCAGCGTGTCCACATGCTGCGCCTCGTCGAGCAAGCGCCCCGCGCCGGAGGCCATGGCCACCGCCTTGGGGTTTGGCCAACCGTCGCGCGGCCCCACGACACGCATCCGGTCGAGGCCAAAGTTCCACATCGCTCGCGCCGCCGCGCCGATGTTTTCGCCCATCTGCGGGCGCACCAGCACGATGGCCGGTTGCGGTGTCCCTGTCGGCATTACGCTCTCCTGTTCAATTTGGCTTCCGCCTAATCTGCAAGGCGTCCGGCCTCAAGCCCTTGTGCCCCGACGCGTCACTTTCTTATCGAAATGCATACCGCGGAGGGACCACGTCACATGCGCTTACAGCCGTCGACCCCATGGTCAAACCAAATTGCCTGAGCTATGAGACCTTCCGTCAGGAGGACCAACATGACCGACCAGATTGAGACCCCTCAGATTTACCTTGTGACCCCGCCAGAGTTCGAATTGTCGAGCTTTCCCAACACCCTCAAGCGCGTGCTTGACGGTGTCGAGACCGCTTGCCTGCGTCTCAGCCTCGCCACCCATGACGAGGACCGCCTGATGCGTGCGACCGACGTGATCCGCGAGGTGGCCAATTCGGTGGATGTTGCGATGGTGATCGACACCCATGTGCTGTTGGCAGAGCGCCTTGGTCTGGATGGCGTGCACCTGCCGGATGGTGCCCGCACGGTACGCTTTGCCCGCAAGACGCTCGGCCCAGACGCCATCGTTGGAACCGGTAACGGCACATCGCGGCACGATGGCATGAACGCTGGCGAGGCTGGGGCGGATTACGTCAGCTTTGGTCCGATCGGCGGCGCATTGGGCGACGGCGAGCTGGCGGAGCTTGACCTGTTTCGCTGGTGGTCTGAGGTCATCGAGGTGCCCGTTGTGGCCGAAGGCGGCCTGACCGAGGACAACGTGCGTTCGTTGTCACCTTTCACCGATTTCTTTGCCATCGGAGAGGAAATCTGGCGCGAGGAAGATCCGTTGGCGGCCCTGAAACGCCTGACAGCGGCGATGTCGTAATTCACGCCTTGGACAAAGCACGCGCGTGCCCTTCGCGCACTTGCTGTTCAAGATGACGCGCAAGGCTCTTGCGGTTGGCGAAATCGTCGACCGCAACAGCCGGGTGATATATCAGATCAACAGAGCCTTGCCGACGTTGCGCCAGTAGACGCAACATCGACGGGGCAAATTCCATGTCGCCCCACCACCCATAGAACCTGCGATCCCGCCCTTCCGGCGCATGATAGACGACACTAAGCGCCTGAATGCTCACTTCATGCAGGAGTTTCGCGTCAAAAAATGCTTCGAACAGTGTTGTCTTGAACGGCAGGACCCGCAGCCCGTCGGTTGACGTGCCTTCGGGGAAGAACATCAGTCGATGTCCTTGCATGAGGCGATCCTGGAACACCTTGGTCTGTTGCGCCGCCTCACGCCGGTTGCGGTTGATAAACACGGTTCCTGTGGCCCGCGCCAACAGGCCAATGCCCGGCCAGCCCGCGACCTCTGATTTCGAGACGAAATACACCGTTTTGCGGCTGTTCAGGACAAAAATATCGAGCCACGAGCTGTGATTGGCCACCACGGCGCCGCGCCGTTCGGACGGCCTGCCCTCGACGCGGACACGCAGCCCCATGATCCGCAGAACCGTGCGGCAAACGGCTTTGGTGATCTCAGGCGTCCATGGGCGGGCAATCCCGAACAGTGGCCGCTCGATCAGACGCAGCAGCAGCGACAGCGTAAGCCCGCACAGCAGAACAAGCACAATAGGAACACCTCGGAGCACGATACGAAGCCAGTCCGAGGCTGCGAATTTCCGATGCTGCGGCGGTGGGTCGCCTTTCCAGGTCGGGCTCACGCGCCGCGCCCACGGGTATACAGGCTGCGCTGGCGGTCGGTCATCCGCGCCGTGTCCATCACGAGGCAGACATCGGTTGTATTAAAAGCGTGGTCGACATAGGCGCCCTCGCCCACACAACCGCCAAGCCGCAGGTAAGCCTTGATCAAGGCGGGCACCTCCAGCATGGCTTTGCGGCGATCGATCTCGGCTTCTGGAACGAGGTTCATATCCTGAAACTGTCGCGCCCGGACGCGCAGCGGCGCCGGCGCGAGGTGCCGGTGATGCAAAAGGGACAAAGGTTGTGCCAGCCGCTCGACGTCCGTGCCGTGAAAGCTCGCCGTGCCAAAGAGCACTTCGATCTGATGCCGCAGCACGTAATCCGCAAGACCTTGCCACAACAGGAACATGGCAGCCCCGCCGCGATAGTCTGGATGCAAGCAGGACCGCCCGAGTTCCAGCAGCCGTCGACCGGAGGCACGCAAAGGCGCAAGATCGTATTCATCCTCTGAGTAGAACTGCCCTGCATCCCGGGCGCGGCTGTCGCGCAGCAGACGGTAGACGCCCACAACCATGTCACCGCGCGCAGGGTCGCGTACCAAGAGGTGATCATAGAATGGATCAAACGAATCTTTTTCCAGCCGGTTGACGTGATCCACCAGGGGGCCATCGCCTCCCAGCTCGGCCACAAAAACGTCGTAGCGCAAGCGCTGCGCTGCCAATACGTCTGCCTCATCCTCCGCGAGGTGAACGCGCAGCCCGGTGTCCGTCGGCTGCGCCCGGTCCAATGTCGTGGTGTCGATCATGACGTTTGCCCGCGCGTCTGTTCCGTCCTGTCTCGCTCCTTTTATCTGCCGACCGCGCCCCACGCAACGTCAGCCTTATTGGAAAAACTGCAACCATAACGAGAGCTTGACATAAAGCACGCACACAGGCCTACTGCCGTGGTTAACGATTTCTCAACTGTCGGCCAACTAGGTTAGTTTTCGAAAACAGGGATCAAGGTGACCACGCGACCGTCAAGGACGACCTTTCCCTCTTCACGAAAATTGACGGTGACGCGACCGTCTATGTTGGACTGCACCTGGCCCAAACCCCAATCGGGTTGGTCCGGATGCTTTACCAGCATACCAGGTTCGAGAAAGGCATTGAGATGATCCATGTGACGGGTCCCGAGTTGGAGAACGTGATGCAGAAGGCCAGCGTAGATCTGGCGGCATTGGTTGGCTCACGCCTGTGCCATGACCTGATCAGCCCGATCGGCGCCATTCAGAACGGTTTGGAGCTGATGGCCCTGACCGGTGGTGGAAAGGATAGTCCGGAACTTACCCTGATCCAGGACAGTTGTGAAAGCGCCGCGGCGCGCATTCGGTTCTTTCGCGTGGCCTTTGGTCATGCTTCAGGCACACAATCCATGTCGCGGCGCGAGATCGCCGGAACACTGGCTGCCGTGACACACGACGGACGCCTGAAAGCGCATTGGAGCGAGGAAAACGATCATCTGCGCGAAGAGGTTCAGATGTGCTTTCTGGCCTTTCTGTGCTGTGAAAGCGCGCTGCCCATGGGCGGCACTGTGCAATTCGATCATGATGCGGCGGGTTGGACTGTGCGCGCCAAGGGCCCACGCCTGAATGTGCAACAGCCGCTCTGGGATCATCTGAACGGCGTGGGTGAGATGGACCTGCCCGGCGCGGACAAGGTGCAGTTCGCCCTATTGCCTATGATCTCGGAGACGCTTGGCAAACAGCTTTTGGCCACTACAGATGCGGATTCGCTGACCATAAAGATCGCGGCCTGACGCGGGCGGGCAGAGGCGCATATCCCCTGCCCGTTTGATGCTCAGTTCCGGATCGTTCCGTCGCCGTCTACCAGATATTTAAAGCTCGTCAGCTGTTCAACGCCCACCGGGCCGCGTGCGTGCATCTTGCCCGTGGCGATGCCAATCTCCGCTCCCATACCGAATTCGCCGCCATCCGCAAATTGCGTCGAGGCATTGCGCATCAAAATCGCGGAATCAAGACGCTGGAAGAAGCGCGCGGCTGCTTCGTCGTCCTCTGTGATGATGCAATCAGTGTGTTGCGAGCCGTACTGGCGAATGTGCGCGATGGCACCGTCTACGTCGTCGACCACCTTTGCCGCGATCATCATGTCGAGGTATTCTTTCCCCCAATCGTCCTGCGTCGCCGGCGTGGTGCCTTCGATGCTTTGCAGCGTCTCGTCGGCATTTACGGCCACGCCTGCGTCGATCAGAGCCTTCACCAGTCCCTGGCCGATCGTGTCCACCACGTCGCGATGGATCAGCAGGCACTCGGCCGCGCCGCAAATCCCCGTGCGACGTGTCTTGGCGTTCATGACGATAGCGAGTGCCTTTACCGGATCGGCGTCTACGTCGACGTAGATGTGCACGATGCCTTCGAGGTGAGCAAACACGGGCACGCGGGCTTCGCGCTGAACGAGGCCAACCAGCCCTTTGCCCCCACGCGGCACGATCACGTCGATATAGTCGACCATGCTCAGCATCTCGGACACGGCGGCGCGGTCGCGCGTCGGCACCATCTGAATGGCGTCCTCAGGCAAACCGGCGATGGACAGACCATGCACGAGGCTGGCGTGGATCGCCTGCGAGCTGTGCAGCGACTCGGAACCGCCGCGCAGGATCACCGCATTCCCGGCCTTCAGGCACAGAGCCCCCGCATCGGCGGTCACATTGGGCCGGGACTCGTAGATCACGCCGATCACGCCAAGCGGTGTGCGCACGCGTTTGATGTGCAGACCGGAGGGGCGGTCCCATTCCGTGATGATTTCGCCCACGGGATCAGTCTGCGCAGCAACAGCTGTCAGGCTGTCCCGCATGCCGGCGATGCGGTCTTCGGTCAGTTTCAACCGATCCATCATTGCCGGGCTCAGACCCTTTTCCTCACCAAAGGCAAGGTCCTTTGCGTTTGCCTCGATGACAGCATCGCGATTGTCCCAAAGGTGCTTCGCGGCCGCTTCGAGCGCTTGCCGTTTTGCATCCGCTGGAGCGTAGGCCAGCTCCGCTGAGGCCGCGCGTGCGCGGCGACCGATGTCTTGCATCAAGGCGGGGATGTCGGAGTGATCCAGCATGGGTCTGGCCTTCGTTTGAATTGGATTGTGTATTTTAACAATAAAGAGCCGGGGCGCAAAGATGCGTCACAGCGCCATGTCATCACGATGAATCAAGACGGCGCGGCCAGGATAGCCCAGCAAAGCCTCGATTTCATGACTGCGATGCCCGGCAATCTGGCGCGCTTCGTCGGAGGTATACCGCGCAAGGCCCTGCCCCAAGGTGCTGCCGTCATGCGCCCGCAGCGTCACCGGGTCGCCACGGCCAAAGTCGCCTTCAATCAGCGCCAAACCCGCTGGCAACAGGCTTTTGCCGTTCTTCAACGCCACGGTGGCACCGGCATCGACGTGCAGGACGCCCTGTGGTTTCATTGCTGCGATCCAGCGCTTGCGCGCCATGTGTGGATCAAGCTTGGCGGTGAAGGTCGTGTGTCGCGCACCGGTGGCCAGACGCGTCAGCGGATGGTTCTCAGCCCCGTGCATGATGATCATGGTACAGCCGGAAGCGGTGGCCGTCTGGGCCGCCATCACCTTTGTCTTCATGCCCCCTTTGGACAGGCCCGACCCCGCATCCCCTGCCATGGCTTCGATCTGGGGTGTAATCTCGTCGATCTGCGGCAAATGTAACGCATCGGGATCGCTGTTGGGATTGCCCGTGTACAGACCGTCCACATCAGAAAGCAGGATCAGCAGATCAGCGCCCGTGGTCACCGCGATCTGCGCGGCAAGGCGATCATTGTCACCATAGCGAATTTCGTCCGTGGCGACCGTATCGTTCTCGTTCACGATGGGCACTGCGCCATAGGACAAGAGCGTCGCCATGGTTGCGCGCGTGTTCAGATAACGCCGGCGGTCGGCACTGTCTTCGAGCGTCACCAGCACCTGCGCGGTGGTCAACCCATGCTGCGCGAGCGCCTCTGACCACGCTTGCGCAAGGCGAATTTGGCCCACCGCCGCTGCGGCCTGCGACTGTTCGAGCGGAAGGGACGTGGCGGGAAGCCCAAGCAGCCCGCGGCCCAATGCGATGGAGCCGGAGGAGACAAGAATGACATCCTTGCCCGCCTGCTTTTGCACGGAAATGTCTTGGGCTATGGCGGCAAGCCAATCCGCTCTGAGATCACCAGTGGTGCGATCTACCAGCAGCGCGGACCCAATCTTGATGACAACGCGCTGCGCGCCGGTCAGGGCGTCCAAGGCGCGTCTCCCTCCGCCTCGGCCTCCGGATCGACTGGCTTGTCAGCCTCGCGGCGCGCTTCGACGTGAGGCCGCAAGGCGCGGAGCACCTCGGTCACGCCGTCTTTGGTGACGCCAGACATAAGCATGACGTTCTCCGCACCGGCGTCCTCAAGTTCGTCTTTCAGGAAAGCGCGTTCTTCATCGTCCAGCGCGTCGATCTTGTTCAGAACCGTTACACGCGGCTTGTCTGCCAGACCTTCGCCATAGGCGTCGAGTTCGTCGCATATCGTCTGCCAGTCCTCGATCAACGTGCCAGATGTGCCGTCAATCAGATGCAGCAGAACGGCGCTGCGTTCCACGTGCCCCAGAAAGATATCACCCAAGCCGCGTCCTTCGTGGGCACCTTCGATCAGGCCGGGAATGTCGGCCACGACAAATTCAGTGTTGTCCACCTTCACCACACCCAGATTGGGGTGGAGCGTCGTAAACGGATAATCAGCAATCTTGGGCCGCGCGTTCGAGGTCGCCGCGAGGAAGGTCGACTTGCCCGCGTTCGGCAGCCCCACAAGACCAACGTCGGCGATCAGTTTCAGCCGCAGCCAAAGCGTGCGCTCGATCCCCTCCTGACCGGGATTGGCACGACGCGGTGCTTGGTTCGTCGAGGTCTTGAAGTGCAGGTTGCCCCAGCCGCCGTTGCCGCCCTTGGCCAACAGAACCCGGTCGCCCAGCTTTGACAGATCCGCAACGACGGTTTCTTCGTCCTCTTCGAGGATCTCCGTGCCGACCGGCACTTTCAGAACGATATCTTCGCCGGTTTTGCCAGTGCGGACCTGGCCCATGCCGCCCTGCCCGTTTTGTGCAAACCAGTGCTGTTGATAACGGAAGTCGATCAGCGTGTTCAGCCCGTCAACAGCCTCGGCCCAGACAGAGCCACCTTTGCCGCCATCGCCACCGTCCGGGCCACCATATTCAATGAACTTCTCGCGGCGGAATGAAATGGACCCATTTCCGCCAGAGCCGGAGCGAATGTGAACCTTGGAGAGATCGAGGAATTTCATGGCATCAGGGCTTTCGGACAGGTTTGAGCGGGGTTTAGACCGGTTTGAGCGGCGTCACAAGCGGCCCGCTGCGTTGGTCGGGGACACTATCCCCGCCTACGTCAGCAGACCGCTATCAGAAAGGACACCGCGCTGTGCCTGCCGGTCGAAGTCCGCGAATGATTGGTGCCCGACCCAAAGCGCGGATCAGGTCAGCTTGTTGAGATAGGTCCAGGTCGGGACCGTGGCATTGCGCGCGATCGAGAAGCTCTCTGCATCGCCTATGTATTCGAAGCCGCAGTTCACAAGAACCTTGGCGGAGGCCGGGTTGTCCTGAAACACCGAGGCGAACATGGTTTCGTTGGACATCGGATTCGCGTCCACCAGAGCACGCACCGCCTCCGACGCCAAACCGGTGTTCCAGAATGGCGGAGCCACCCAATAGCGCACTTCGGACTGGTTCCGGTCCATCCGGAGCAGCTTGATCACACCCATGAACTCTGAATTGCCGGACTTCGTGCCGTCCATGGTCCAGAAATCTATTTCGCGGTCTGTAGACATCGCCAGCGTGACAAAGTTTTCTGCCGTGCCGGGTGGAAGCGGGTGCGGTATCGTTGGCGTCATGGTCGCAACGCGAGCATCGGACGCGTACATTTCCCACAGCCCCATATCGGCGCGGCGTACAGGGCGCAGGTCGAACCGTTCGGTTTCCACCGTTGGCTGCGTCATTGTTGTATCAAGGCCCATCTGCACTCTCCTCCGTGCGCCCCTCGCATCGAAGGGATTGGGTGACGAACGTTTCCGTCCGATCTGTGGCCGCACTCCCCATCGGCCACCAACGGCAAAGGGGACCGGCCGGCTGGCCGATCCCCTGTCTGTATGTCTTCAGACGTGAAGAACGGCTTACTCCGCAGCCTCGGCCTTTGGCATCACCGAAATAAACGTGCGACCCTTCAAACCTTTGTTGAAGGTCACTGCGCCCTGAACAGTGGCGAAGATCGTGTGATCCTTGCCCATGCCAACGCCCTCGCCCGGCCAAAACTTCGTGCCGCGCTGGCGGACGATGATGTTGCCGGGAATGGCTGCCTGACCGCCGTACAGCTTGACGCCAAGACGGCGTCCAGCGGAGTCGCGACCGTTGCGGGAGGAACCGCCTGCCTTTTTATGTGCCATGTGTCTCTCTCCTTATAACAGCGGCTTACGCCAGCTCTTTTGCCTGCTCGACCCACTCCGCCTTCACCTTTGTGGCCTCGAACGTGTCGGGGTTCACAGCAGCGAGGTCGGCGTAGGTGTTGATGCCGGCTTCGTTCAGTTTCTTGGCAGCGGCAGGGCCGACACCGGTAATCTTCGTCAGATCGTCGCCTGCGGCGGCAGGCGCTGCGGAACGCGAAGACGCTTTCGGGACAGAACCTGCGCCAGCAGCGGCCTTTACGCCGGATTTGTCAGCGCCTTCGGCCAGGATCTCTGTGATCTTGACGAGGGTCAGTTTTTGACGGTGACCTTTGGTACGCTGCGAGCTGTGCTTACGGCGACGCTTGACGAAGTGAATGACTTTTTCGCCTTTGATCTGGTCAACGACTTCTGCCTGAACACCGGCGCCAGCCACGAGGGGCGCACCAACGGTCACAGAATCGCCACCGATCATGAGGATTTCGTTGAACTGGACGGTTTCGCCCGCATCAGCCGCAAGCTTCTCCACGCGGAGGATATCCCCTGCCTGAACTTTGTACTGCTTGCCGCCGGTTTTCATCACCGCGAACATACGCGTATCCTTTTCTTTGCCGCGTTCTGTGGCCCCTGAATGCCCCGGTTGATCCGGATGTGTCAGGTGTTGAGCGGGACGGATGTCCCTGCCTCGAACGGCGCGTCTTCTCAAGACGTGATGTGAGTTGCCCACATGGGGCGGGTGTAAAAAACAAAAGGCGGGGCCTGAGCCCCGTCCAATGGTAGGCTGCTGTTACGCCAGCCTCCCTGCCCTGTCAAGCCTGCACACGCAGCATGCAGGCTGGGTTTTATAGCTCCTGCGACTGCATCTGACGCGCCGCTGCCAACCCCAGGGCATAGCTGATCTCATCGTACATCGCGTTGAACCCGGCAAAGAGCGCGCGGTTCAAAACCCGACCTTCCGGCGTGCCGGATATCTCGATGTACTCGTCGAGCGTATCGTCGGACAGCGGTTCATACGCCAGCATCAGGAAGCCATACAACCATTCGCGCGTGTCAGCGCGGGTCTCCGCCTCTTGCGCCCAAACATCCGAGAGAATTTCGCCTTCACTCATTTCAAGGCCGCCACCGTCCACGAGACCGCTGTAAAACTTGAAGGAGGCATTGAGCGCGCCTGCCACATTAGCCTCCAGAAGGTCATTGGTTTCGATGAACTGCGTGATCTGCTGCAGTCGAGCGCTTTCAGTATCCGCGGATTGGTAGGCACTCCGCGCCGCCTCTTCGACCCCATCATCGATCATGGCGCGCCGTGCGCTCAGCTCGAGCTCTACGATCTCCGCCCCGGTTTCCGAGTCGAAGAAGGCAACGAGAGGCTTCATGTCTGCCTGATCGAGCATGTCATCGAAATAGCGGCGCATGATGATCTGCATCTTGTCGGGATCATAGATCTCGGCCAGAAGCTCTTGCCAGCGTGGGTTCGAGCCATCCATGAACATGTCATTTCCAAGGTCGCGACCGTAAGCGATCCCCTCTTCACGCATGATACCAAGCATCGCGTCGATCTGAAGCGCGTCCAAAAGATCATCTACCGGCTCAGCCCGCGCAGGTCCGAGGCAGGTCATAAAAAGCAGGCCTATCACCACGAGGCGGCGCAGCACGCAGGCGATGGGGGTCAATGATGCCATGAGATCCTCTGTCGGTTTGCTTCGCACCAGAGGTAGCTTGCTGCGGAGGCGGCAACAAGTTCACAGCGGCGCCAGTCGTGAACATTGGCGAAAAACTGTCAAAATCACGGTTGCGCCCGCGAACCGTATTGTCTAAACGCCCCCTACCCAGACCGCGGAGAGGTGCCGGAGTGGTCGAACGGGGCGGTCTCGAAAACCGTTGACCCTTCACGGGGTCCCAGGGTTCGAATCCCTGTCTCTCCGCCATTACTGCCCTACAGGCTTGATTTCGCCGCCTGATCAAGGTTGCGAAGAAGCTGGCGCAACATTGAGCCGACATTTCAGTTTTCAGAATTCCCGCTTGCGCGTAGCTGTTGATTGTCTCTGAGACCTGTCCCCGTAGCCTGATAAATTGTCACTGAGAATTGACTCATGCGACCCCACAGCCCCGATGGTTTTGGTTCGCGGGATTTGACGTGGTCTACGTGGGATGTTTGAGTGTTGTTCAACGCTGGGTATTGCGTGGCAAAATGCCATTGTGGGAGATTGCCCTTCGAATGGGTTTGTCTCGCAACACATTCTAAAGGACCTGCGTGGAGCCTAAGTTCAAGCCACCCAAGCGTCCAAGCAAGTTGGGCCCGTATAGGGATCGGCAGTCAGCTTGGCGTTTGATCCCGTCACACACGTCGCGCAAAGAGCACCAGAAGCAAACGCAGATCGCTATGAAAGACTGAGACAGGCCGAGGAGAAGCGCGATCGGCGTTCACCACGAGTTCCAAGACAGGGCCGCCTCAGCGCCCAGCTGGCGACTTTCCAGCAAGGCGCGTTTCGTGTTCAGAACTTCGAAACGGTATTCTGCCACAGCCTGCACAACCCCGTCTTCGCAACGGGCCACAACTTTTTCTGCGCCGGCGATACGCAAGTTGATCTCGGCAGTATCGACCGTGGAATCGGCATCCAGGGATCAAGCCGGAACCGTCATGGTCCCTCCGACAACCGCCGCGACAAAATTTGCTCTTTTCACGGGGGCTGCTTCAGTCCGGCGCGGAGTCGTCCAAAGCAGGCTTATCCTGCACATGCCCCAGTTGTGCGGCAAGCTGGGCAATGTCCGACCGGAAGGATTGTGTGACACGCCCGTAGCCAAGCACATGCGCAACAGCTTCCGCCAGATCGACGGGCTCTTGGTCCTGCGTTTCGCGGATAAGGCCCAGTTTCTCCGGCAAAGGAACCTCTTTCCAGTGCCGCAAACGTCCGGCAATTTCGAGGCCGCGGAACGGCAGGACGTCGGTCGGTTCCATCGTTTCTGGCCAGAAGATCAAATGCTCATCCGTTGAAAGCGTTCGCGCGGAAACCCTCTCGACGGCATGCCAGATGGTTAAAGAAATCCGTTTCCCGGTCTTCTGGAACCCGTGGTCCCTTGCGATCAGATCGCTCAACCGTTTGAAAGTGATCGGAGCTTCTTCCTGGACATATCGCGCGGCCAGCCGCTTCAAGGTCTCGGCATAGCCCAGCGCGTGAAACGAATCAGCGTCGAGGTCGAGATCAGGCTGTTCCGTGTCCACGAGATCCAGTTCCGGCGCGCTCTGGGTGTCCTCTACCGCCATGCGCGCGGCCAATTGGCGATCCGGTTCGTCCGCAGGGTGGTCGGGCACAACAGGCAAGGGATGCGGCACGGGCAACGCCGAGAACGCGGCATCATCGGTTGCGGCTTCGTCTTCGTGCCCCGATGGCTCCGTCTGTTCACCAGCCTGGTCGGCTTTCTCGAGGTCTTCGACAGCGAGGACCGCAGCCTCTTCGGCAAGCCGATCCGCTTCTCGAACCTTTTCCAGCATGGCGTCAAGATCGTGATGCAGCTGCTCGAGTCGCGTATCCGGGTCGATGAACCAATCCGTCGACCAGACCCGCAATAGCCGCCACCCAAGTCGTTCGAGGATGATGTGACGCACGCGATCCCGGTCACGGGCCGAGGCAGAAGAATGATAGGCCGCCCCGTCGCATTCGATCCCGGCAAGGAATTCGCCGGGCTTGTCGGGATGCACCACGCCGAGGTCGATGCGGAATTTCGACACGCCGATCTGAGTCCGGATCGTCCAGCCCTTGGCCCGCAGGCGTTCAGCCACGGCCATCTCGAAATCGGAATCGTAGTCGCTGTGAGCATGCGACCGGACCGCCCGACCGAGCGCCGCCGGCCCTTGGGCCGCGAATTCGAGGTAGTGCTTGAGATCCCTCACCGCCTCGGATTGCGTGCGCGTCAGGTCGATCATCGCGGGATCGAAGCTGCAGAAAATGACCACCTCACTTGTGGCGCGGGTGATCGCTACGTTCAGCCGCCGCTCGCCCCCCTTCTGGTTCAGGGGACCGAAGTTTATCGAGATGGTCTGAGCGCCCGGTTCCGTTGGGCCGTAGCAGATGGAAATCAGGATGACGTCACGCTGGTCCCCCTGCACCGTCTCCAGGTTCTTGACGAAGACCGGCTCGGACACGTTTGGGCCAAAGAACTCCTCCAGCGATGGATCGGAGCGCCGCGCCTCGTCCAGCAGGTTTTCCACCAGACGCTGCTGTTCGGTGTTCAGGGTGACAACACCGATGGACAGATGCCGCCGCGCAGGATCCTTCAGATGCGCAACCAGTTCGGCCACGACAGCCTGCGCTTCCTGCGGATTGTTGCGCCCCTTGCCCCGGGCATATACGCCGTCGACCCGTTCTAGACGCACCGCCGTGTCCCGCGTGTCGGCCGAGGGGTAAGTGACAAGCTGCCCGTCGTAATAAGCATGGTTCGAGAAGGCGATCAGGCTTTCATGACGGCTGCGATAATGCCCGGTCAGGCGGTGGAGCGGCACGCGCGCGGCCAATGCTTCGTCGAGGATGCTTTCGAGATCGGCCATGATCATGCCGTCGCCGTCATCATCCCCGGCATCACGGGAAAAGAAATTGGTGGGCGGCATCTGTTTCGGGTCGCCGACGATAATGCTGCGCTGCCCGCGCGCGATGGCGCCGATCGCGTCGGGCACGGTGATCTGACTCGCCTCGTCGAAGACCACCAGGTCGAAGAGCTCTGACTCTGCTGGCAGGAACTGCGCCACCGACAGGGGACTCATCATCAGGCAGGGCGTCAAACGGGTGAGCGAGGTTCCCATCTCCTTGACCAGCTGGCGTACCGGCGCCGCCCGCGCACCGCGCTGCAATTGCCGCGCCAGCACGCCAAGCCCGGGATCCGCCGTGGTCTGGCGATCCGGTATCTCGCCGGACAAACGCGCCCGCACATAGGCAGCCGTCAACCCCGCAAACGCCGCGTCGAGCCTGCGAAAATCCGAGATGTCGGCGGCGTGGGTCGTTGCCGAAAACCGGCGCAAGAGAGGGCTTGCGTCGATCAACTCGGGCGCGGCCCAGCGGCAATAGGCGGTGCGAAAGACCTCAACCGTCTCTTCATGCGCCAGCGTGCCAGTTTCCAACGCGCGGGCGAGCGCCCCGAGCCCCTTTTCGTCTGCATCGCGGCGGACCGAGATCCAGCCGCACCAGGCATTGAGCCGCCGCGCCCTCTCGGCGACTGCCGCCGTAGATGCAATGACCTTTTCCAGCGGCTGCGGTTCCGGTGTCTGCCCGGCGGGCACGGTCAAACCATGCCAGTCCGCCTCTGCGGCACTGAAACTGTCCAGCCCAGCCCGCAGATCGGCACCGGCACGGTCCGTCGCACCTCCCGGTTCCAGCAGGTCGCGCCCCTCACACAGGCGCAACCGCAGCGCCGCGCGCAGGGTCACGATATCATGCCCGGCATCGCCAAGGCGCAACATCGAGGCGCGCAAGGCTTCACCGCCCGTGATCGCAGCCTGCAGCGTCTGAACCGAGGTGCCGAGTCCCTTCCAAGGCGTGCCTTCGGGCAAGTCACGTGCAATGTCCGCCATCTGCCGGTGCAGCGATGCCAGTTCCGCCAGCTTCTCCAGATCGCTCTCCGGGCTCTCGCCACCCTGTCCAATCTGGCTTGTGATGGCCGCGCGAAGTCTTTTCAGGGCCCCGCCCCGGGTCAGGAAGCTGCGGCTTTGCGCTTCGGACCGCTCCGCAATCCAAGCGGCGATCGGGGCCATGGCTATGGCCTCGTCGCGATAGCTTTGCGGCAGGGTGCTGCGTGCCTTCTGCCAGCGTTCGAGCAGGGGAAGCAGTGCCGCGAGACCTTGGACCGCGCTCCGCCCCTCAGGCGTCAGGGCAAATCCGAGGTCGGTCGCGAGGCACTGCGGGAAACACAGGGAAAGATCAGCCAACGCCGCGGCGTCTTCTCGCGACGCCGTTCCGGTCAGGTACAGTTGTTGTGCCAGCGCATCTCGGGCGGCAAGCAATGTCTGCGTCGCCTGCCCCAACCGACGCGCGACATCGACGACCTGCGACTGCCAGGCAAAGTTCCACTCTTCCGTCGCGATCCCTGCAAAGCTTTCGAAGTCCTCGGGTTCCGTTTCGCTGAACCTCTGGCCAAGCCTGCGGGCCGCCGTGCAAAGGGCGTCGAAAGCCTCCGGTGTGGGCGCGCAGCCGACAGGCCCCTGCCGTGTCGGCCAATCGAGCGCGACGCGGTGCAAGTCGCCGTAGCGCAGGGTGCGCCCCATGGCATCGCGCGCACTGATCCCCGCCGGTCCCGGCGAATGCAGCGCGTCGACCAACCCGTTCAACCGATCGCGCAACTCTGAGAGCCGCTCCGCCTCCCGGACCCACTCCGCTTGATCGAGCGTGTCATGACTGGACCAGGCGCTGTCGAGTTGATCCAGAACGGCCTTCTTGTTCGCCTTGTTCGAATGCAACTCGAGGCAGAAATCGCCAAGGCCCACTTCTTTCAGCCGCCGATAGACCACGTCCAGCGCGGCCATCTTTTCGGAAACGAACAGCACCCGGTTCCCCAGTGCCAGGTTGTGCGCGATGATGTTGCCGATGGTCTCGGACTTGCCCGTGCCCGGCGGCCCTTCCAGCACGAAATCTCCGTCCTGCCCCGAGGCATGTACGGCAACCAGCTGGCTGCTGTCGGCATTGAGCGGCGCAAAAACATCCGACGGCGCGATCCGGCGGTCGATCTCGCGCGGGTCGATGAAGGTGGACGGCGTGGCGAAAGGCGCGCGCGGCGTGTCGATCAGGTGACGTACCAGCGGCGCCTCCTTCAGGCGCTCGGTACGGTCGGCGAGATCCTTCCACATCAGGTACTTGGCAAAGGAGAAGGTCCCGAGGATCACGTCCTCGGTCACTTCGAACCCCGGAACGTTGCGCACCCGATGTCGCACCAAGTCCCATATCCGGGCCACGTCGACCCCGCTGTCATCACGCGGCAGTTCGCCCGCCAAATCCTGCATGTCTATGCCGAAATCCTGCTTCAGCATCTGCAACAGGGTCAGGTTGAACACCGTGTCATCGTCATGCCGCACCAGCACCGGCTTCGACCGGGCACTGGCCCGTTCCAGCCGAACCGGGACAAGGATCATCGGCGCACGGCTGTCGCTGCTGGTGCCCGTGGGCGTCCAGCGCAGCATGCCGAGGGCCAGGAACAGCGTGTTGCTGCCGCCTTCCTCGATGTCTGCCCGCGCCTTGCGATAGAGGTCGATCCCGGCCTTCTCCAATGTCTTGGGATCCGTATTGGCTATGACTTCCTTGCGCTCCAGCGCATCCAGCGCGTGGTTGCGCGCCCAGTCGTCTCCGGTGCGCAGGGTGAATTGGGCACGGTCGCTGTCGCTGCCCTTGGGACCCTTTTCCGGCGGCGGGGTAAGTCGCAGGCGGGCACCACCGGCCAATAGGTCTTCCAACCGCCCCGGGTCCGGGCAAAAGATCGGCAGTGCCGTGGACGAAGGTTTGACATTCAGCAGGCGGTTACGGCGCGACAGGTCCAGCAGACTGCGCTTCCAGGTGGCCAGCCGTTCCTCTGGTGTTTTCTCAGACAGGTCGAGGTCGTCGGCCTGCTCGAACGCAGGCAGGTCCTCGGGTGGTGTGTCGAGAGGCGGTGCCGCGGTCGGCGCGGTGGCATCCCCTATCCCAACCTCGGCCAGCGATGACAGGGGCTGAATGCCCCGCTTGCGCGCTTGGTGGATGTCGAGCGCATAGACAAAATCCGCGTCGTGCTCCTCGGCGATCTGCCGGTTGGCCTCGTTGATCGCCTTGGTGAACGGCAGCGGATGTCCGGCCGTGGCCAGCGTCGTCTCCAACAGGACAAGCTCGCGCAGGTCCTTGGCCTTTCGAACCACCAGCGGATCATCGACCGTCATTGTCGGAAACCACGCCGGTTGCAGCCAGGCTCCGGCAAAGGCATGCCCCTTGGTGAACACCACGACAGGGTGCAGCCCCGCCTGCTCGAAGGCGGCTGCAAAGAGCAACGCGGTATCGAGGCAGGTGGACAGGCCGGTGTGGCGGATATCGGAGGGTAGACGGACCTTCTGCCCGGTTGTCTCGAAGCTGGCGGGCGGCACAGCATATGTCAGGCCCTGCGCACTGACGGCCGCCCAGATGGCCGACATCAGCTCCCATGACCGCTGCGTCGATTTCGACTGGTAGCCGTTGATCGAACCAACGCGCCCGCCCTCGATCAGGATTCTCGACGCATCCTTCAGGACCTTCTGCACGAATCCATCGTTCGGCGTTGCGAAAGCCGCGAGGAGCTCCGGCATATACCGCGCCCCGCCCCACTCGTTGCGGGCCAGCGCCTCTACAGAATCCGTTGTTTCTGCAAGAATTTCATCGCCCTGCCGAAGGACAATCCGGACATCGGCGCGAAGCCGGTCCGTAAGCTTGTCCAGCAGTCCCCCGGCCAAAGGCAGACGCCGATCCGTGATCCGCAATTTAGCCCCTGCATCCAGGCGGTCGATGGTCCAATCCCGAGCGCCAAAGATCACCGGGTCGGCCGAGACAGACAGGCACAAGTTCTCAAGCGGCACCTCGGTCGGGTTCTCGAGGGTCAACTCAAGCAGGACGGGCACGTCATTCTGGTGCGAGGCGAAGGTGATCTTGCGCGAGAATTCAGCGCTCAGGATTGGCGCGGGTGGTGTGGCCGCTTCTTCGACCGTTCCCTCGACTGCAATCAGATCCGACATAAAATACCCTCGCGACAAAACAGCCTTCAACTGCGAGAGTACCGCTGTGCAACCTTTCCGCAAGCATGAAGGATGGTGACGGCATGTATCTGTGTTCGTCCACACGCGGTAATGCTGCGTGGTGGACGAATGGCTGGTCCGTTGAAGTTGCACTGCGGCGTTGCATCCAAGATGCACCAGGCCGAGAGCGTCGCCGCGCGAGGGGCGGCCAGACGCTTGCCCCCACCGCGCAGCGAAGGTCCGGAACGAGGCTTTTGCCGATGAATCCTTTATAGGCTAAGGCACCCCCATGCAGTGGAAAAATGCCGAGCAACCCAAACGGGTCTCATTCATCTACAGAACTTTCGGCTCGCCGCAGTCGTCCTTGGAAATGGTCATTCGAGGTTTGCCGCCTCGCGCTCACGATTCATTTCGCGTGAGGGTATCACATGTGCCGGTTAACCCGTCTGATCTGATACCGATCACGGGAGCTTATGCACACCGGATATCGCTGCCCGCCGTGACGGGTTACGAAGGCGTCGGGCGTGTCGTCGAAGCACCGGAATGCCTGTCTCACATGGTCGGTCGCCGCGTTCTGCCCCTGCGCGGGGAAGGCACCTGGCAGACCCATGTCGATTGCCCCGTCCATCATGCCGTGGAGGTTCCGGACTCGGTGCCCGACCTTGTTGCGGCACGGGCATATATCAATCCTCTGGCCGCGGCCACGATGCTTCAGCTCTGGCCCGTCCGTGACAAGGTGGTGCTGCTCAGTGGAGCGGGATCAAGCTGTGCCGAACACTTGGGACGCTGGGCGATCCGCCACGGAGCCAAGCGCGTGCTGGGAATCTATCGCTCAGAGTGTCGGAAAGACAGGTTGCACCAGGTGGGTATCGAGCCGATCTCGACATTCGATCTACGTGCCGTTTCGAAGGCCTCCTCCCTGGCCGACATTGTCTTTGACTCCCTCGGCGGCGACGTCGCGAGAAGCGTTCTGGAATTGATGCGAGGAGAGACGGATTTTATTGCCTACGGCCTTTTGACGGGCAAGCCGGTGATGGTCGGAGCAGGGATCAAGGCGAAATACCATCGGTTTCATATGCGTGATCATTTCTCGGTTTTGGCGGGCCAAGGCATGCAAAGCGCATTCTCCCATATCTGGCCGATGCTGATAGAAACACCGCCGTCGACCCCAACGGTCTTCCCCGCCCAAGAGTGGCGGCAGGCTCTTGCGGGGATTGAGAAACCTGGCGGTCAGAAGCCGATACTCGATCTGTCTGGTCTCAACTGAAACATGACACTTTCATCTGCAGCGGCCATTCAACTGCCGTCCTGCTTCGCAAGCGCGGCGAAAGGCGGATTAGCCGGGCGCGCTGCAGCGTGTTGGGCCCTGTTGAAGGTCGGATTTCGCGCCCAAATCGCCAAGAACCGGTAGCGCTCACTCTGCAAAAGCAATCGTCCGTGACTAGACAGACACGGTGTCCGCCCGCACAAATCTGGACGGCGATCCGCTTCGCTGGCGTCGCGGCTTCAAAATGCACAATGAAATCGTCTTTGATCACATCAAGTGTGTTGATGGATAAGATAATGCTCCGAAGCTTAATCGGCCGATATCGGAGACGTGGCGCCTTTGTTAAACGTTTGTAGCTGGGCCTGATGAAACGCTTGTGAAACGAGCGAGATCAGTACTTTGACAGTTGCGTCTCAGCCACGACGTGATCCGCCCATTCTTGCATCATGGGGCAACGTCGCTCCAGCTGGTCGGTCCTTTGATAGGCGGCTTCCGTCGCGTTTTTGATGGTGCGGGCCTATGCGCGCTCAGCAAGGTCGCGGACGTGTTGTTTTCAAAGGCCCAATCGCTGATGCGAGATTGAAACCATGTGCTGCGACGATGCCCCCCTGTACTTCGCTCTGTGTTTTTCGGTCCCCCAACAGCTTGGTCAGCGCCATGTCACTTAAAAGTCGATCTCCTCGGTGGCTAAAGACCATCGCACCAGCTTGTTTTGCGGCGGGCGATGGCTCCGACGGCCTGCGAGCAGAGCGGAACGTGATGTTGGCGCTTGGATTTCATCCGCGCGCCCGGAATCTTCCAGACGCGACCCTCAAGGCCGAATTCCTCCCATGATGCGCCCCGCACCTCGCTGGATCGCCCCGCGGATAGGATCAGAAACAGACGCGCATCAAGGAACAACTTTGTTATAACCGCGGGCAGTTCGCATCACGGCACCGCAGGCTGATGCACAACACCGTTCGCCTTGTTCGGTTGTTTAGAAACTGTGCTGCGCAAACGGCGTGACGAGCGCCTGGCCCCTTTCCCCAGACGCACTTATTCAACGAACTCTGTGATTGGGCTTCCGAGCTCAGTGCAGCCGTTCAGCAGCGCGGCGCGGACTTGGCGTTCGGCGACCTGCCGATCGAAGTCGTGCGCCATGCGCCCCGGAAGGGAATTTCCGAACGAAATGTCCCGAGAGGTTTCGGCGCGGCTTCGGCGGTGGCATCCGCTCCACTTTGGTCAAATGGCACGGTCGAGGTGTTTCGACGCGCGCAGGGCCTCGTTCCGCGCGATTCCACGAGTAGTCGATGCTTCCACAGCGTCGCGTTCTCGCGCGGCGGAATGACTGCGTGTGCGCCTCTCTTCGCGGGATTTGCGGGGTGAAGGGCGTTCCGGTCGTGATCCCGTGGATGAATTCAACCCTGAACGTGCGAAGCCCCGGGTGGTCGGCTTCGTCCGCGGTGGCCGAGCCGATAACGACATCAACGCGGGGGGCCGGCTGAGCCGTTCAGGTAACATGGCGCATCGCCGACGCTGCTCCCGGTGATCTCCCATCTTGGGATATTTGCGATGCAAATCGCCTGCCGGGCAGTGCTCAGACACGTCTGGATCTCGGCATCTCTATACTGTGGCTGCTGGCCTCGCATACTGATCGGCGTCGGCACCCAAGCCATGTCCGGATCGAACCAACCTCTCGTGACATTTCGTACCGAAATGCTCTGCCGGTCAGAGGATCGTTAGCGAGCCACGCTGCTTCAACCCTCCGTTACAGGCCAATGGCAGCTATCCGGAGGGAGGCGCGCTCAGTATCGGCTGGTTGGCGGCGGCACCTGTCTGATTGATGCGCCTCTGACGTGCAAAGGAGATATTTCGATAACCTAGACTGCGATCTCCCTCGCATCGTCTTGAGCTTTGGGCAAAAGCTTCACTCAGCCGGAGAGCGCCATTAATCAGGACACTGGAGAACAACGCGATACCGAGACCAAAGGTATCCAGTCCGATGTCGCCGCCCGTTGGCACCGGTCCTGAAAGTGGGCCAGGCGCGTGATCCCGGAGAGCTCTATAGTTGAAACATGAGAGAATTCAGACCGTTTCCACTCCACGCCTTCGGCGACTGACCCACGATCTTCGGGATTGCGTCGGCCTGACGTGTGGCGGCATATACTGCGCCCTTTTCGCAAACACTTTGGGCAAAGAACCATCACTGCTGCGCGACCATGGCGCTTTACCCTTGCAAAACACTCGGATGATAGGTCTCTGCATTGCGAAATGTGCGTCAGAACACCGTCCCGTGTGCACCAGTGCGCGACGGAATCCCGGGTGTTTTACGTTACTTAATAGCAAACCTACCATTTTACTCGAGAGTATCCATGTCGCCACGCCTTCGCCCTGCCCTCTGCGCCATCCTTTTAGCTTGCGCAAGCTCCGCTGCCGCTCAACCAATGCCCGGCGCAGGCGGTCCAAAGGAGGTGGGCGTGGTCACCTTGGACGAAGCGCATGTTCCGTTTTCTGTCACCCTGCCCGGTCGCGCCGTGGCCAGCGCTCAGACCGACATACGCCCCCGTGTGTCTGGAATGATCGAAGAAATTCCGTATTCGCCCGGATCGAGGGTTTCCGTTGGTGACGTGTTGTTCCGGTTGGAGGCGAATACCTATGAGACGGCCCTGGCCGCTGCCGAGGCCCAGGTCAGAGGGGCGGAAGTCGCGGTGCAAACGGCCGAGGCCACAGTGTCGCGGTATGCGCGGCTTGAAGGTACGGGCGTCACAACTGGGGATGTGGACACTGCGCGCTCCTCGCTGGCACAGGCACAGGCCACGCTTTCGGCGGCCAAGGCGGATCTGCAAAGCGCACAGCTTGACCTGGAACGGGTGGAGATCCGCAGCCCTATCGACGGGATTGTGGCGGTAAGCAACGTGTCCGTCGGCGCGATCGTTACCGCCAACCAGACCGACGCGCTGACGACGGTTACCACGATGGACCCGATTTATGTCGATGTGGCCGAAAGCAGCGCGCGCATCACACGCGTGCGATCGCAATTCGACAACGGCACGCTGCAACCCGGCGACCGTCTGGATGCGGCGCTGACACTCGAAGACGGACGCAGCTACGAGGACACAGGCTCGTTGGTCACGCCGGGGTTGGTGGTCTCTACCTCCACCGGATCCGTCGACATGCGTTTTGAATTCGAAAACCCGGCCCGCATGATCCTGCCCGGTCAATTCTTGCGCGTTGGCATCAATGTCGGCTCGCGTCAGGCGATCCTCGTCCCGCAACGCGCCTCCCAACGACAGGCAGATGGCACCCTCACCGTGTTTCTGGCCAAAGATGGTGTCGCCAACGAAGTCTCTCTCACGACATCTGGCACCTATCAGAATGCATGGATCGTGACCGAAGGCGTTGATGTTGGCGATCAGGTCATTGTGGACGGGCTGTCAAATCTGAGCGATGGCGCAAAGGTGTCGCCTGTCCCGGTGACGATCAACGACATCGGGGTTGTCCAGGACGTCGCCCCCGATGACGCACAAGACGCCGAGCAGGATCAATAAAATATGGCACAGTTTTTCATTCACCGCCCGGTCTTTGCCTGGGTGCTGGCGATCGTCACGATGCTGGCAGGCGCTTTTTCATTCTTGCAACTGCCCGTGTCGCAATATCCTGACATCGCGCCCACGACGATCCGTATCAGCGCGACCTATTCCGGTGCGACGGCCACGGCGGTCGAAAACTCGGTCACGGCGGTTATCGAAGATTCCATGACCGGGATGGACGGGGTGCTCTATATGGAGGGCACCTCGCGCGAGGGGTCTTCTTCGATCTCGCTGACTTTCGACGAAAGCATCGACCCGATCGACGCGCAAAACAACGTTCAGTCAAAGGTCAGCCAGATCGAGGGTCAGTTGCCCCAGACCGTGCGGGACCGTGGCGTCAGCGTGTCGCGCTCGACCTCGTCCATCCTTCTCGTCGGTGCCATCATTTCAAGCGACGGTCGCTATTCGACGCTGGAGCTGGGTGATTTGCTGGACAACCAGATCTCCGGTCCTGTGCGCCGGACAGAAGGTGTGGGCGGCCTGAATGTCTTTGGGTCGGGCTATGCGCTGCGGGTTTGGCTCGATCCGCTGTCCTTGTATGAATATCAGCTGACTGCGTCCGATGTCACCAGCGCAATCGCTGCGCAGAACACTACGGTGTCTGTCGGCTCTCTTGGTGACCTGCCAGTTGTCGAAGGCCAGCAGTTCACCGCCACCATTACCGCCCAAAGCCAGCTGACCGGCGTCGAGGATTTTGAAAACATCCTTTTGAAATCTGCCGAAGATGGTGGTCAGGTCACGCTGGGCGATGTGGCCCGTATTGAAATCGGCCAGGAAAGCTACGGCGGTGCGGCCAAGTTCAACGGCGCGAATGCGGCGGGCTTTGGTGTTAACTTGGCCACCGGCGCAAATGCCGTGGATACGGCAGAGGCCGTTCGTGAAACGCTGTCCGAGCTGGAAGCCTCGCTCCCCGAGGGGGTCGAGATCGCCTATGCCTACGACACCTCACCCTTTGTCGAACTCTCCATCGAGAAGGTCTACCACACGCTGGCGGAGGCCGTCGGCCTCGTCTTCATCGTGATCCTGATCTTCTTGCAGAAATGGCGCGCGACACTGATCCCGATTATTGCCGTTCCCGTGGTTCTGGCGGGAACATTCGCAACGCTGGGTGGCTTGGGCTATTCCATCAACACGCTCACCATGTTCGCCATGGTGCTCGCCATCGGCCTTTTGGTGGATGACGCCATTGTCGTGGTGGAAAACGTCGAAAGAGTGATGGAGGAAGACCGCCTCGGCCCCGTGGAGGCCACCGAGACAGGCATGAAGCAGATCACAGGCGCAGTCATCGGCATTGCGCTCGTGCTGTCTGCGGTGTTCCTGCCGATGGCGTTTTTCGGCGGGTCTACCGGCGTGATCTACCGGCAGTTCTCGGTCACCATCATTTCGGCCATGGTTTTGTCCGCTCTTGTGGCCTTGATCCTCACGCCTGCCCTGACCGCATCCATGTTGACGTCAGGCCATAGCACCCCCATCGCCCCGGCGCGCTGGTTCAACACCGGGTTCCAAAAGGTCACGAACGGCTACGTCGCTGTGGTCAAGGTTCTTGCCCGCACGCCGCTGTTGGCCCTCGCCATCATTGTCGGCATGGCCGGCGCCTCCTGGGTGATGGTGCAGCGGTTGCCATCCTCATTCCTCCCTCAAGAAGATCAAGGCGTGATGTTCGCGATGGTCAACCTGTCGGAAGGCACGACCACAGCGCAAACCGCACAGGTCGTTGATGAGATCGAAACCTACCTGACCAACGAAGAGCCCAGCGTTGAGTCGACGTTTTCTTCGCTTGGCTTCAGTTTCATGGGATCCGGCCAAAACGCCGCCATGGTGTTCATCAAGCTCAAAGACTTCGGAGATCGTGACGCGCAGGCAGAAGCGGCATCAGCCATCCTCGGACGTGCCATGGGCCGCTTTTACGGCCACCGCGCCGGCCAAATCCTGTTTCTTCAGCCTCCCTCGATCCAGGGGCTTGGCAACACGTCCGGGTTCAGCATGTATCTGGCGGATTACGCGAACAATGGCACCGAGGCGTTGCGTGAAGCGGCAAAAGAGTTGGAGGCCAAGGCGAATGCCGACGGACGGTTTGGCAACCTGCGCACCCAAGGGACCGATACAGAGGCCGTTCTGCGGATCGACATCGACAGCCAGAAAGCCGAAAGTTTTGGCGTCTCGGTGTCATCGGTGAACAGCATTTTGTCGACGATTTTCTCCGGATCGAACGTCAACGACTTTGATATGAATGGCAATTTGCGCCCTGTCATTGTTCAGGCCGAAGCAGCCCACCGCATGCAGCCAGAGGATATCGAGGACTGGTATGCCATCAACAACAGTGGGGAGATGGTGAGCTTTGCCAGCTTCCTGGAAACGCGCTGGGTCTCCAATACGCCGTCTCTGGCGCGTATTGATGGCGTAAGTGCGATCTCCATCTCTGGCAGCCCCGCCGAGGGGACCAGCTCAGGTGAAGCCATGGAGGTGATTGCAGAACTCGCCAGAGAGCTGGACGGCGGGTATGGCGTGGCGTGGACAGGCCTGAGCTTCCAGGAGCAGCAATCCGGAAACCAGGCGCCCTACCTCTATGCGCTGTCGGCGCTGGTGGTCTTTCTGTCGTTGGCCGCATTGTACGAAAGCTGGACCATCCCCATCGCGGTGATGATGTCTGTGCCGGTCGGCATTGCAGGGGCACTTTTGTTTGCCTTGATATTCGGTCAGTCCAACGATGTGTACTTCAAGGTGGGGATCCTGACGACCATCGGCCTGGCTGCCAAAAACGCCATTCTGATCGTGGAATTCGCCCGCGATCTGGAGGTTGCTGGACGCACCGCCTTTGAGGCCGCAATTCAGGCTGCACGGATGCGCTTGCGTCCCATCCTGATGACCTCCTTGGCGTTCATGTTTGGCGTGCTGCCGCTGGCCATCGCCGCTGGTGCAGGCGCTCAGGCGCAGAATGCCATCGGCATCGCTGTGCTGGGCGGCATGACGGCTGCGACGCTGGTGGGCATCTTTGTGGTGCCGGCCTGCTATGTCCTGGTGCGCCGCGTCTCCGGCGGTCAGCTCAGCTGATCAGAGATGCGCGCCGCGGCCACCTGCGGCGCGCATCTGACTGCAATTGCAAGAAACCTGGGAACCTTCCCTTGCGGAAGTTGTTTTCCTTTGGAAACAAAGGATACTCCCATGCGAATTACCAGATATCCCGGGCTGTCGGCTTTCACGCTGTCAGCCTTATTGGCGCTTGCCGTCATGCTTTGGAACTACGTGGCTGACGTCGGCATTGCTGGTACGGGTGGGGCGGCGCTCGCCCTGTTTGGCACGTTCGCTTTGACAGCCGCAGGTATTTTGCTGGTGATGACCCGACTGCCAGGGTGGGCGCGCGTGACCTTCAAGGTGCTGATTGCCTTAGGCTTGATCGGCACCTCACTGGCGGCCTTTTTCCTGCACGCATGGATCGTCCTGGCCCTGTTGATCGTGGCCACAGTGGCCTTTGTCATCTCTCTGATCCTGTGAGGTCTTCGATGCCCCTGCTCCGCACTCTCCTGCTGACCGCCGCTCTGCCCCTGTCTGCTGCGGCTCAAACCTCCACTGACTGGACCGGCTTTCACGGCAACTTGGCCGCGCAGAAATTCTCCCCCCTTACGCAGATTACGCCGGAGAACGTGACCTCGCTGGAGCGTGCCTGGGAGCTTCACACAGGTGATCTGTCGCTTGGCGACGGGGACCTGCCAAAGACCATTTGGTCTGCCACGCCAATCTACGCAAATGAGACACTCTACCTCGGCACACCCTTTTATCGCATTTTGGCCATCGATCCCTCTACCGGTGAGGAAAAGTGGTCCTTTGACACTGACAGCACACTCGAAGCGCTCACCCAGCCAGGGTTGAAAAACCGCGGCGTCACCTATTGGGAAGCCGAAGAGCAGACCGGCCGGATCTGTGACAAGGCTGTTTACATCGGCACGATGGACGCGCGCCTGTTCGCGGTGGATGCCAACAATGGTGTGCCGTGCGAAGAGTTTGCCGACGGTGGCCAACTGGACGTGAACCAGTGGAACACCACCAACGACAAATGGCCGCTGTCCCTGCTGCAACCGCCCACCGCTTACGGCGATCAGCTTTTCGTTGGCTGGGCTGGCAAGGATTGGGAATACGCAGAAGCGCCCGCAGGCACGGTGTTTTCCATCGACGCCCGCACGGGCGAATTGCAATGGACCGTGGAGTTCATCCCCTCCGAAATTCGCGCAAAGACTGGCACCGCAAATATATGGACCGCCATGACCGTGGATGAAGAGCGAGGGATCTTGTACCTGCCTGTTTCCTCCCCATCACCCAACTATTGGGGCGGGAACCGCACGCAGGACATTCCGCTGGCCACCTCCGTCACCGCGGTGGACACCGAAACCGGTGAGATCATCTGGTCCCGACAGCTCGTCCATCATGATATCTGGGACTATGACACCAATGCCGCGCCGACGCTGGTGGATCTGACCGTAGAGGGTGAAAAGGTGCCCGCGCTTGTGCAGACCTCGAAGCAAGGGATGCTTTATGTTCTGAACCGTGAAACTGGCGAGCCCATCTTTGACTGGGAGGAACGCGTAGTGCCGGCCTCAACCGCCATGGGTGAGAAGGCATCGCCGACACAGCCCTTTGTCACCACGCCGGAGCCTCCGAATGCGTCGATGGAATGGCCGGGGGTCTGGGGGTTTGCCGATCTGATGAGCTTTGGCTACTGCTCACGCAAAGCTGCCGAGCTGGACTATCAGGGCCTCTTCACGCCCCCGTCCGAGCAGGGCTCGCTGATCTGGCCCGGCACAGCTGGTGGTATGCAATGGGGCGGCGGCGCCGTGAACCCGGAAACCGGCATTTACTACGTCAACACCAGCCATGTTGTTCAGATTCTCGAGCTTTTCCCGCGCGAGGAATACGATAAAGCCGCAGGCGGGTCAGCCAATGAGAGTGGCTTTTACCCGCAAACCGGATCTCCTTATGGGTTTGAGTTGACGCAGTTTGTCACGCCGACGCTTGGCATCCCCTGCTGGAAACCGCCGTTTGGCGCGCTGTTGGCCTATGACATGAACACTGGCGAAAAACTGTGGGAAGAGCCCTTTGGCGCGGTGCAGCAATGGGGCTTCTACATGCCCGAAAGCTGGGGGTCCCCGACCATCGGTGGTCCTGCTTTGACCGCCTCCGGCCTGCTGTTCATCGGTGCCTCCATGGATGATCGTGTGCGCGCAATCGACGCTGAGACCGGCAAAGTGCTTTGGTCCGACCTGCTCGAAGCACCCGTGGTCGCGAACCCGGCTGTGTTTGAACATGAAGGCGAGCAATACGTGGTCTTCGTTTCCGGCGGCAACACGATCCTGAAACCGGAAGTGTCCGACCAAGTGGTTGCCTACCGCCTGCCCCGCTAAAATAAGACCGAACAGGCGTTCGAAAAGCAGGCCGATTGACGAAAGTGTCTTCCCAAATCGGCCTGCACTCGGACGTCGTCGATGCAACGACCCTTGCGGATGGCAGTGCCAAAGCTGAAGTGGCGCTTAGCCGGAAACTGTCTGCGGCGATCATGCGCTTATTGCAGGTGGTTTCCTACTGATGATCACAACCTCGGACCCGCTGAGATCTTCGAGACATCCCTTATGAGGCTTGCCTGTGCGGGAAAGGACCGCCGCACAGGCAAGCCGAATAAGATCAGGCCGCTTGTGCCTTGCGCGCAGCGGCGTCTTCCTTCCGGGCGCCCGGAAAGAAGCTGTAGTAGAACACAGGCGCTGCGATCAGCGTCAGAACGGATGCAAAGCCCAAGCCCCCCATGATCGTTACCGCCATCGAGGCAAAGAACGCATCCGAAAGGAGCGGGATCATCCCGAGAATCGTCGTCGCTGCCGCCAGAACCACTGGCCGCAAACGCGAGGTTGAGGCGTCAAGCACTGCTTGACGAAACGGTACGCCCTCCGCCCGCACAAGGTCGATCTCTTCGACAAGAACGATGCCGTTCTTGATCAACATGCCCGACAAGCTGAGCAATCCCAAAAGCGCGGTGAAGGAAAATGGCAATCCGGTCCCGAGAAGCCCCAAGGCCACGCCATTCACGCTCATGGGCACCAGAAGCCAGATGATCACTGGCTGGCGGATCGTTCCAAACAGCAGCACGGAGATCAGCACCATGATAATCAGGGACAGTGGCAACTGCTTGCCCAATGAAGCCTGCGCCTCAGTCGAGTTTTCATACTCGCCGCCCCACTCCAGCACATATCCCTCTGGCAACTCGATCGCTTCGATCGCGCCGCGCACCTCGGCGAACACAGCAGAGGCGTTTACGCCAGCGGGCACGCCCGCAAGGACCGTGATCGTTGGCACCCGGTCTCGCCGGACAAGGAACGTGTTCTGCGCCTCCCAAGTGAAACCATTCACGATCTGCGCCACGGGAATGTATGTTTCCGCAGCGTCCGAATAGACCGGAAGGTCCGCGAGATGCGCAGCCCCTTCATCTCTGGCGCTCGA
The DNA here is from genome assembly GCF_014196795.1 of Sagittula marina. Taxonomy (GTDB): domain Bacteria; phylum Pseudomonadota; class Alphaproteobacteria; order Rhodobacterales; family Rhodobacteraceae; genus Sagittula; species Sagittula marina. The sequence goes on along the minus strand of NZ_JACIEJ010000011.1, from coordinate 10,520 downwards.
TGAGCGCAAGATGATCGGTATCAGACGGTCCTCTTCGCGATAGTAGCCAACCTGAATTCCGTCGGTCCCGATCTCCAACGCTTGTGCAAGATCCTCACGCGTAACGCCGGCCGCCTTGGCACGTTCGTCAGCAAAGCGCGGGACAATGGCCAGTTCACGTTCGCGCCAGTCGGTGCGCAAATCCTGCAACTGGTCGGACGTCGCAACAAACGCCGTTTTGGCTTGCTCCGCCAATTCGCGCAGGACGACCGGATCAGGACCGGAGAAGCGCGCTGCGATGGGCGCCCCACCGCCAGGTCCAAAGGCCAGCCGCTCTGTGCGGAATTCACCCTCGGTCAATGTGCTACGGCCAAAAGCCTCCAGATCTGCGCGCAGCGGCGGGATCTCTTCCAGGCTGTTGGCCCGAATGATCAGGTGCCCATAGGTTGGCAGAGCCTCCTCCGGCGCATAGGTCAGCATGAACCTCGTCGCCCCGCCACCGATAAAGGTCGACACGCTGTCCACTTCGTCACGTTCCGCCAACCAGTCTTCGACCAGGCGCATGTCATCGGACGCACGGTGGATGCTGGCGCCCTGCGGCAGTTTGTAATGGACATAGAAAATCGGCGTGTTGCTGTCTGGGAAGAACTGCTGCTTCACTTGGCCAAAGCCGATGTAGCAAACAACCGTAATTCCGATAAGTGCGAGGATCACCAGATAGCGTAGCTTCAGAGCAACCGAGAGCGTCGCGCGATACGCACGGAAGAGCGGGCCACCGTAATGATCCCCTCCCTCTCCGGATCCTACCTTGAAAAAGTAATGCCCAAGCAAAGGCGTCGCGGTGATCGCCAGAATCCATGACAACAAAAGCGAAATGCCGATAACCGCAAATAGCGAGAACAGAAATTCCCCCGTCGCATCTGGCGACAGACCAATCCCGGCAAACGCCATGATGCCGATGACCGTCGCACCAAGCAGCGGCGTTTGTGTTTTATTGGCGACGTCTTCGGCGGCGTCACGGGCCGATTTGCCCTGCGCCATATCGCCTTGCATGCCTTCCGCCACCACGATCGCGTTGTCGACCAACATCCCCATTGCGATGATGAGCGCACCAAGAGAGATCCGTTCCATCTCGATACTAAAGATCGACATCAGGAAAACTGTGCCAACCACTGTCAGCAGCAGTGTTGCCCCAACGACGACGGCCGCACGCCAGCCCATGAACAGCGCCAAAACAATGACCACGATTGCAACCGACATGGCGAGGTTCATCAAAAAGTCGTTGGAGGCTTCGTCCACGACCACGTGCTGCTGGTAAATCGGGTGAAGTTGGACACCCGCAGGCACGTCAAGCATGATCTCGTCAAGACGCGCATCGACGCGATTGCCGACATCAACAATATTCAAAGAGCCCTTGCCAGCGACCCCGAGCGTGAAGGCTTCCTGCCCTTGGAAGCGAATGATCTCAGTAGGTTCTGTCACGCGCGCCCGTTCCACGGTCGCGAGGTCCAACAGGTCGATGACCTCTCCGCCAACCCCAATGGTCAGGTTGGCGATTTCATCAACTGTGTCTGACCCCTCCGGTGCCTGGATGCGAATGTCCTGCCCGTTCTGCGACACGCTGCCCGCCGTTGTGCGGGAGTCCGTGTTGGACAATGCCGCGCCGATCGCTGACGGGCCAATCCCGAGATTTGTTATGATCGAGGTCCGCGTATCGACATAGATGGCTTCCGACGGAAGGCCCGCCACGGCCACGTCCGCGACGCCATCTACAGCCAGCATTTCGCGGCGCATATATTCGGAAATTTCATGAACTTCCGCGTCGCTGAAGCCCGGCGCTGTAACCGCATAAAAAACGCCATACACGTCACCGAAGTTATCGTTGACGATGGGCGTCATGGCCTCCGGTGGCAGGTGTCTGCGCGCATCATTCACGCGGTTGCGCAGCTTCGTCCAGATGGCGGGCAGTTCGGTGCCGTCGTAAATGGACTCGATATTCACTGAAATTCGGCTGATTCCAGGCTTGTTGGACGAGGTGATGAAGTCAATTTCGCCCATCTTCTGAATCTCGGATTCGATGGGTTCAGAGACCTCTCTTGCCACCTGTTCCGCGCTGGCACCGGGGTACTGCGTGATAATGATGGCGTTCTTGATGGTGAATGCAGGGTCTTCGAGGCGACCAATCGTGGCAAATCCCCAGATGCCGCCCAAAAGGCAGGCCAGCATCAGAAGCCACGTGATCAACGCCTTGTCGATGGAGGCGCGCGCAATAGACATGAGCTTACTCCCCGATACGGGTGAAGGGGCGCGCGCGCTGACCGTCGCGCAACTGAGACGCGCCGGTCTTCACGATCTGCGTGCCTTCGGCCGGGCCGTCGATCATGTAAAGCCGCCCGTCTTCTCGAAGCTCGACCTCCACCGGGGCTTCTCGGACCGTACCATCCTCAAAAATCATGACGGAGGGTGCTCCGGCCGGGTCATAGATCAAGGCAGTCTCGGGCAGGATGATGGCATCGGGCGCCCTGCCCTCCGCCGTTGCGAAGACACTGACAGAGGCACCGGGGAAAACGAAATTGCCGGGGTTCTCCGTGAAAGCCAAAGTGATCGAATACGTTTGGCCAATGCTGGCTGTCTCCGTTTCGAACTCGCGCAATGCGAGCGGAAAGCGTGTCTCATCACCCGGCAACTCAGCGTCAAAGCTGACGCCGTCGCCAGCGCCCGCCTGCCGGAAAAGCACTTCGGGCACCTGAATGTCGACGCGCAGTTCGGAAATGTCATGCAGCCGCACCACCGGCGTTCCCGCGGAAACCGTTTGGTAGTTTGACACCAGTCGCCGCGCGACAAGTGCATCGAAAGGCGCCCGCAAGGTCGCGTGACCCAAATCGTCCTGCGCGTTTTCAAGTGCGATTTCAGCCAATTGAAGCTGGGTTTCGGCATCGCGCACGGAAACGGCTGAGACCGCTTGTCCGCGCAAGGATGCCAACCGCTCTGCATCGCGCTTGGCCTTGTCGTAGTTTGCTTGCGCCTGCGACACTGCGCGCTGGTAGCCGGACAGATCCAACCGCGCGATCAGTGACCCTTTCGCTTTGGCGCTCCCCTCCTCGGCATTGAGCGTCTCCAACTGACCGCTCACCTGAAACGCCAGATCAACGGTCTGCTTGGCAATCACCTGACCAAAGAACTGCCGTTGCAACGACACGGGCTTCATCGACAGCGTCATCAGTTTGACTGGCTTTGCAAGCTCAGGCGCGGGATCAGCCGCTTCCTGTGCAGAGGCCAGGACTGGCAGAATGAGAAAAACAAGAGCGGTCATGGCTCGACGCATAGAGTTACCTTCCGTCACGCGCGGGAATGATTTTGCGCACATCTAGGCATATTCCGGGGAAAAGCAAACCGCTTAGTTCAGTTTTTCCATGCATGCTGCATGTTTCCGTAGGGTTTCGCCCAAGTGTTCACCACGCGATACATGGATTTCCCCAAACATGGCTGAACGCTTGGACCGGAAGGTATCTAAAATCGCGGATTTTTATCTAACCTGAAGCGCATAACAGAGACTGCGAATTGGCAAGAAGATCGGCCCTCTCAGTCACATGTCAGGGAAAAAGGCGCTGCATGGAGACATTCCAGATAGTACGCAACTATATCCTCCCCCAAAACGGACAAACCGAGCGGCCCGGCGCAGCGAAAAACCTGAGAATACCGACGCTGAGGAACCATCACCTTCCTGGGGTAAAAATCCATGCAAGGCCTGGTCCGTTTGAGATTGGAAAGCGGCTCGATTGCCGCTTTCTCTGAATCGTTTCGACAGATCACTCCGGCGCTTCGACCAGGATTTTGACGTGGGATTTCTCAGCGACCAGCGCCTCGAACCCTTCTGAGACGATGTCGTCGATGGAAATGCGCTTGGTGACCAGCTTGTCGGCGGCAAAGTAGCCTTGGGTCATCAGTTCCATGACCGCCGGATAGATGTTGCGGTAGGCGATGGTGCCTTGCAACTGACGCTCCTTCAAAACGGCCGTGTTGGGCTGGAAGCTGGCATCGCTTTCCCAGATCGATACGATCAGCGTCTGCCCTTCGTGACGGGTGCTGTCGATGCATTGCGGCAAAACCTGCGGCACGCCTGTCACCTCAAACGCCACATGCACACCGCCGGTGGCCGCACGAATGGCCTCTACCGCGTTTTCCGACGTGGGGTCGATGGCGGAGGTTGCGCCAAGGTCGAGCGCCTTTTGGCGGCGGACCTCGGACGGTTCGACCACATGGATCTGGGCGCAGCCCGCGACCTTGAGTGATTCGACCACCAGCAGGCCGATGGGCCCCGCGCCGAACACCGCAGCCGTGTCACCTGCCTTGATTCTGGACATCCGAACAGCGTGAAGCGCAACGGCGGCGGGCTCTACCAGCGCGCCTTGTTCCATCGACAGCGCATCAGGCATTTTATGCACCATTCGCGCCGGGATAACCGAGGAGGCGGCAAAGCCACCATGCCCGCCGGACAGGCCGACAAACCCCAAGCTGTCGCACAGGTTGTACTTGCCTTCGAGACAGGCGGCGCAGGTGCCGCAGGAAAAGATCGGTTCAATGGCCACGCGGTCGCCGACCGACAGGCCGGTAACACCCTCGCCCAATTCGCTGATCGTGCCGCAGTATTCATGGCCCATGGTGATGGGGGCCTTGTCGTGGCTCAGGGGGTGCTCCTCTTCCACGGGGACAAAAATCGGCCCGGCAAGATATTCATGCAGGTCCGAGCCGCAGATGCCGGTCCAGGCAACTTTGACTTTCACCTCTCCGGCGCCTGGAGCGGGTTCTGAGATGTCTTCGACGCGAATGTCTTTCACGCCATGCCAGCGAGCTGCTTTCATGGTATTTCCTTTGAGTTGAATGGAGTTGCGTCTGGTCAGCGGTAGACCATGCCGCCGTCGATCAGAATCGCCTGACCCGTCATGTAATCGCTGTCGGGGCCTGCGAGGTAGGAGACGAGGCTTGCCACATCGTCTGGTGTCTGGGCGCGGCCCAAGGCGATGGAGCCAACAAATTCGTCGAAGGTGGCCCCTTTTTTAGCGCCTGTGAGTTCCGAGAAGCGTTCGTCTATCTCGACCCACATGTCGGTGCCCACGACACCGGGGCAGTAGGCGTTTACGGTGATGCCGTCCGCCGCGAATTCCTTGGCGGCGACCTGCGTCAGCGCGCGAACCGCGAATTTTGTCGAACAATAGGCCCCCAGCATGGGAAAGCCCTCGTGACCGGCGATTGAGGCCGCAGAGATGATCTTGCCCTTGGTGCCGTCCTTTTTGAACCGCGCCGCGGCCGCCTGAATGCCCCAAAGCACACCTTTGACGTTCACCGCGTGGACCTTGTCCATCTCGGCCTCGGTGATTTCTGCAATGGGCTGGACCTGCGCGATACCTGCGTTGTTGATCATGATGTCAAAGCTGCCAAGTTGATCGGCAGCACTGTCGATGGCGTCGATGACCTGCTGGCGGTTGGTCACATCGGCGGTCAGCGTGATGACCTTTGCGCCATTGGCCGTCAGTTGGCTGGCGGCGTCGGCCAGTTGATCAGCGTTGAGGTCGACCAGCGCAATCGCCGCCCCATCTGAGGCCAGTCTTTGCGCAATGCCAAGACCAATGCCGCGCGCCCCGCCCGTGATCAGTGCGGTTTTTCCCTTTAGAGACATGTTGAACTCCTTGCGTATGATTAAGGTGCGCCCGGCGGAGGAGACGCCGGGCGCGGGGTGCGTCACGTCGTTTGACGCACCTTGGGAGGACTTCAGGAGAGGTGATGGACCTCTTGCTGGCCGTAAACAGGGGTGTCCAAGCCCTCCATCCGGGCCTTCAGTTGCAGGGCAAGATACAGGGAGTAATGGCGTGACTGGTGCAGGTTGCCACCGTGGAACCAAAGGTTTTCCTGCTGGGTCGGCTTCCACATATTGCGCTGCTCGCCTTCCCATGGTCCAGGGTCTTTGGTCGTGTCAGAGCCGAGGCCCCAGACCTTGCCCACCTTGTCAGCAACCTCTTGGGAAATCAGGTCGGCAGCCCAGCCGTTCATGCTGCCGTAGCCGGTGGCCATGACCACAAGATCGGCGTCCAGATGCGTGCCGTCCGACAGCACCACACCGGTTTCGTCGAAGTGATCGACCTGACCTTTGACCAGCTTGACCTCACGGTCGATGATAAGCTGGCTGGCCCCCACGTCGATGTAATAGCCAGAGCCACGGCGCAGGTACTTCATGAACAGACCGGAGCCATCGTCGCCCCAATCAAGGTCGAAGCCGGCGTCTTCGAGACCTTTGTAGAAGTCAGCGTCACGTTCCTTCATCTGATCGTACAGAGGGATCTGGAACTCGTGCATGATCTTGTAGGGCAGCGAGGCAAAGACCATGTCGGCTTTCTCGGTGGTCATGCCGGAGGCGACCGCGTCCTCGGAATACAGCGCGCCGAGGCCGATATCCATCAAGCTGTCGGATTTGACGATGTGCGTGCTGCTGCGCTGCACCATGGTCACGTCGGCATCGGCTTCCCAAAGCGCGGCACAGATATCGTGCGCGGAGTTGTTGGAGCCGACCACGACCACCTTTTTTCCGGTCCAGTCATCCGGGCCCTGATGCTGCGAGGAATGCTGGATCGTGCCTTTGAAGCTGTCCATGCCGGGGAACGTCGGCATGTTTGCCTTGCCGGACATGCCGGTGGCCAGAACCAGTTGCGTCGGGCGCAGCGTGACCTGCTCGCCGTCGCGGTTGACCTTGACCTCCCATGTGCCGGTGCTCTCGTCGTATTTGGCCGACTGCACCTCGGAGCGGGTCCAATAGTTGATCTCCATCACCTTGGTGTACATTTCCAGCCAATCGCCAACCTTGTCCTTGGGCGTGAAGACGGGCCAGTTGTCGGGGAATTTGATGTAAGGCAGATGGTCATACCAAATCGGGTCATGCAGGCAGAGCGACTTGTAGCGCGAACGCCACTGGTCACCTGGGCGGTCGTGCTTGTCGAGCACGATGGTGGGGACGCCAAGCTGGCGCAGCCGGGCACCGAGGGCGATGCCCCCCTGACCGCCGCCAATGACAAGCGTATAGGGCTGATCAGTGTAGCCAAGGTTGGCCTCTTCGGCCTCACGTGCCTCTTTCCAGCTGGTGCGGTTTTTCTTGGCACCGTGCTCCGCGCCCATGGGGCGGCGTTTGCCACGACTTTCCTCAAAGCCCTTGAGCTCTTGCAGCGCGGTGAGCAGCGTCCAGATGCGGTCGTCCTTCAGACGCATCAGCCCCCAGCCGCGACCGGCCTTGGTCTCAAAGGTGATCCAGGCTGTGGTGACGCCGCCCTCCTCTGCCGGCACCTCCCCCGACTGAAGTTGAAAATTGCCGGGGCGGGTGTGTTCAAGCTGACGGCCCAGCATGTCGGCCACACCCTCTGGCCCTTCGACGGTTTTGAGATTCCATGTGACGGACACCAGATCACGCCAATAGCTGTCTGTGGCGAACAATTGGCTGGCACGTTCTGCATCGCCGCTCTCCAGCGCGGCGTTGAGCGTGTCGAGCACCTCTTGGGTGCGGGTCGTGGCGGTTGAATCAAGCATCGCGTTTCCTCCTCTGCGCGTGGCTTGGGAGGGAGTATCGAGGCAAAAAGGCGCGCCGATAAATGAAAGGTTTACGGATTGTCAGGATTTTTGGGACGCTGCGATGCGGCATGTTGCGTGTGCAACAGAGACGCAACAAGGCGCGTTGCGCGCCTTTACTCCGGTGGTGTCAGCCCGGCCTTGCGCAGCCGACGGAGAACCGTTGAGCGGTTCACACCCAGCCGACGCGCGGCCCGGGACATATTCCAACCGCATGCCTCCATCACCTGTTCCAAGGGTTCTTCGGCCTTGATGGTTTGAGTGGCTTGCGGCGCGTCAGGCAGGTCCGGCGCGTCGATCACGCGTGCTTCGCACAGCGCCACCGCCACGTCGATGACCTGCTCCAACTCGCGTAGATTGCCCGGCCAGTCCCGTCCCAGCAGTTCGGCACGGGCGGAGGGCGACAGCCGCATGTCCTCGGGCGCGCGCCGTTGCAGTACGCGGTCCAAAAGCCAGCCAAGATCTCGACGGGCACGCAGTGGCGGCAGACGCAGCGTGGCCCCGGCCAGCCGATGAAAAAGAGCGGCAGACATGGGCAGCTCAGTGAGATCAGCGCAAGTCGTGGACAGCGGGCGCAGACACGGCCGCGCATCAAGCAAGGCCGCAAGCGCGATAGCGGTGTTCGCGGACAAATCCTCGATCCGGCGCAGCAGAAGCGTGGTCGGGCCGGTGCTGTTCACGCACGCTGCGTGCAGAGCGTCGGGCGTCAAACCACCGCAATCCACGGCGATAAATCCGGCAGAGGCGCCCGTCATGTGGATGGCACGGGCGAGCTTGGTCTTCCCGGTGCCTGTTTCCCCGGTAAGAAGAAGCGGCACGTTGGTGTGCGCCAGCTTGGCGGCTTGGGTCAACAGGTGCCCCATTGCCGGGTCGTCACCCGCCAAACCGGCCAGAGGACCACCCCGTCGCGTGCTGCGCAGGGCGGTGCGCGGCGCCTGCGGAGCGATGGCATGACCAAACAGTGCGCCCCCGCCCTGCATTTCGATGATGCGGTCCTCGGTCGGACGATCACGCATGAGATCGGGCAAATCATCAACGGTCACCCCCAGCACCTCGTCGATGCGTCGGCCAAGGATCTGTCCTCCATCAGCGAACAATCGGCGCGCCGAGCGCGTGTAGCCAAGCACGCGGCCAGCGCCGTCCAGTCGCACGGCGGCCTCTGGATCGACGTCGAGAAATTCAGGACTGTCAGAGATGCGCAGCACCCAGTCACGGCGGCTTTCGGCCATGAGGTTAGCCATTTCCACCCGACGGGCGGCGCTGGTGACAAGGCTCATGGCGAGGTTCTGGCTGCGCTTTGGCGTGGGAGAGCGGAGCAAGGATATATCGAGCACCGCAGCCAATCCGCCGAGGCTGTCAAAAATCGGCGCGGCGGTGCAACTAAGGCGTGTATGAGCATTGCCGAAATGATCATCCTGATGCACGGTCACCGGTTCTTGGGTAACGATGCAGGCGCCGACACCGCAAGTTCCTGCGAGGTCTTCGGACCAGTTGGAGCCGAGATACAGCCCGGCGCTGCGCAGATTATCCGCGAAAAGATCATCGCCAAAATAGTCAACGCAGACGCCCTTGGCATCGGTGAGAAGAAGCACGTAGTTCTGTCCCGACACCTGACGAAACAAGCTTTGCAGGCTGGTCCGGGCGGCTCCGATCAGCCACTCGGCCTGCGCGCGATGGTCGCGCAGTTCGCTGTCCGTGACGATATGCGCCGGTTCCGCGCGGGTCGGGTCCATGCCGTATTGTTCAACACAGCGCCGCCAAGAGGCCGCCACGAAACCGTCTCTTCCGGTCTGCGTACCCTCCAGAACCTGTTCAATTTCCTCAACGTGTTGGCGTTCCTGCATCGCACTCCCCTCCCACTGCGGAAGGCTACCATAGGCTTTGGGTGTAGCGGGTGCGACTTTGGTCGTGATGTGATGGCTGGACTGCCCCCAAGGGCACCCCGGACGCCTTCGCAGTCGCGACTGATTGGTCACTGGGCAAATGCCCTTCAAATTCAGCGCGGCGGGGTTTTGGGCGCAGTCCAACAGCGCGCCAATCGATGGATTTGACAGGAGTTGAGGGTCGATTTCGCGCCCCTGAGGTCACTGTCCGGCCTTCCGACGAGCAACTCTCTTTGATCGGTCGCCCGGTGGAAGCCGCGTTGTCGTTCGCGCGAAGACAATCAGTCTCGCTCAAAAGGCCGGCCATGCCCTCACTTTTAGGTAATTTCGCATCCCCCCGAAGGACGATTTGCCCACCTGCCGACCGGTCCCTCTATCATGATGGGCCACCGTTGGTCGGCTATATGATCGCATTGATCGGCATTATTCGCGCTAACCGTGACCGAAGGTTCGAGATAAGGCTCATCAGGAAAGAAGCGTTCACATCGACACGAGGTTAGCCGATGGTCTGTTCAGGAAGCCTCATCCATCGCAGAACTACCTGCTGTTAAAGCTGGGATGTGCAGCCTAGTGGTGCCAGATTCCATGCCACTCAAACCGCTGAGAACAGGACACCCATTCGGAAGCCTGTTTCATATTTTGCAAGACGGTTTGGTGGGTGATGAGAGGCTCGAACTCCCGACATCTTCGGTGTAAACGAAGCGCTCTACCAACTGAGCTAATCACCCGGTAGCGCGTGGAATAGACAAACGCGCCGCCCCTTTCAAGACGAAAATAGCAGCTTTGCGAAATTTTCGGCCTTTCCCGACGACGCCTACAATGGGCACGTACGGGTCCAGTTCCGCGCCAATAAATTGTTCAGACCGCTTTAACTTCGCAGCACCCTGAGCCCTTTCGAACCAAGCAAAGTGGCCGCGCCGTGGATGTAGCGATCCTGATTTACACTTATATTTTGTGACCTGCCCCCCGCGAGATCCCTCACCGTGATGTAGAGTCTGCGCCAACACTGAAGGAGCAGACACTTGCGAAAGAGCCGTTTCACCGAGGCGC
>NZ_JACIEJ010000010.1 GCF_014196795.1 Sagittula marina | reverse complement strand
TACGAAGGCCAATTCATGATCTTGTATTTCGTAGGGGACCAACTGCTCAACCCACCCAGCTATCATGCTGGTTTCACACAGTGAATCCCTCACCTCATTTGTGCCACAAAGCCGCCACAAGCACCTCCACCATGGTCCGAACCGACCTCCAACCAGCGCTGCGGTACGGCCCTTTCTAAGCATGAACCCAGTTTTGACAGGGCCGCTTTTCCAATCAATACAAAGCAGTTCTCGGTCCCCTCCGAAGGTCGAGCAACTTCAAGTGTTGATTTTCCTGCTCTCACATCCGCCACTTTAAGGCACTAGGCACTAGGCACTAGGCACTAGGCACTAGGCACTAGGCACTAGGCACTAGGCACTAGGCACTAGGCACTAGAAGAATATGAAGCAGGCTTCGCCCCGTGAACGGCTAAATAAATTTCCCGTATGGCGTCTTGAGTGACCGGCTTTGCTGCGAACACAACATCCGGAGGCAAATCCGCTGGAGCGCCACGCGTGGACATCAGCGCGACATGACACTCAGGAAAAAGCCCGCGCGCCTGCACGATCAGATCCCGCCCACTGAACCCGTCATCGAGCCAAAGGTCCGTCAAAATCAGATTGAGATGCTCGAGCGCCTTCAAGGCTTCGACCGCCTCCGCAAAAGAGGCAGATCGCATGACTTTTGCCCCTAGAGCTTCCAGACACTCGCAGGATCGTTCGAGCGCCACCGGATCATCATCGACAACCAACGCCGTAACCGAACCGCAGCCAGACGGCGTCTCTTCGGGGGCTTCATGCCGCGGGAACGACAGCGAAACCGTCGTTCCGCGTGATTGGCCATGGGTTGCCGTCTCGATATCGAGCCGACCTCCGGACTGATGCACAAATCCGTCTACCATCGAAAGTCCCAAACCTGTGCCGCTGCCATCGGGCTTCCGCGTGAAGAACGGCTCGGTCGCATGGCGCAGCACCTCTTCGGACATACCGCATCCGGTGTCACGCACCACGACCCGGACCATGTCGTCGGCCTGCACCGACACCACTATTTGCCCGGCGCCGACACCTGTCGCGACGATGGCCTGCCCGGCATTGATGCATAGATTGAGTATGGCACTCTCAAGTTGGCCCGGATCGACCAGACAGGTCACCGGAGTCTCCGGCACATCCACAACCAGCGAGATCTGCTCGGGTATGGTGATCTCCAGAAGATCCGCCATGCCCGTTACCAGTTCCGAAACATCCGTCACCTGCGGCGCGAGATGTTGCTTGCGGGCAAAGGCCAAGAGCCGTTCCGTCAGGCTGGCTCCCAGGTCGACCGCCGCCCCCAGCCGGTTATGCAGATCGCGCCGACGCTCCGGTTGGGCCTGCTCCAGCAAGTGCAAGTTTCCAGAGATGCTCGAAAGGATATTCCCGAAATCATGCGCCACTTCCCCCGACACCTTGCCCAGTGCCTCCACCCGGCGGATTGCTTCCAGCCGGGCCTCAATGCGTTTCCGTTCGGTGGTCGCAGAAATCAGCCAGACTTTGCCGCCGTCAGGCAAGGGCGACAGGTGGATCTCGATCACGTTGCCATCCGTATCGCCGTATTCCTCGAAACCACCGCGCTCCTCTCCTCCGGCAGATCGCGAAAAAGGAGAGGCTAGGATCAAGTCGCTCATGCGATCGGTCCTCCCTTCCGAACCGGGCGGAAGCCGGAGCAGGCGACGCAGATTCTCGTTCTCGGCGATTATACGACCGTCCTCGGCCTCTACCGCGACGCCGTCCTTGATGTTCTGAAACACACGCGAAAAAAGCGCATTCTGATGACGTATCTGTGCTGTACGCCGGTCGAGTTTTTGGGCGTTGTCGCGGAAGACGCCAAACGCCGTGAACAATTGGCCGATCTCATCCTGCGACGTCGGCGGATCGGGTAGGTCCACGCGCAGGTTCCCAGACGCGAGCTGTCGCATCGCGCCGGAGATACGTTCGAGATTGCGCGCAACGTACCGCGACACGTAGAACGAGGAGGTCACCGCCACGAAAAGACTTGAGAGGATCAGCGCGAGAAAGGCATTGCGCGCGTACCCCAGCGTGTCTGAGGTCGCGGCGCGTGCCCGGGACAGTCGGTCTTCCGCCTGAACCACCTTCGTCTCGGCGAAGGCGTTGACACGTCGGGTTTCTTGCCGAATGCGAAACAAGGCATTTTCGGCGTCGAGTCGCGCCGACAGTTGACCATGCTTGAGCACGAACAGCCCTGCTCCGCGCTGGACGACTTCGGAAATCTCGTCGAAGGTTTGGCGCTGATGCCCTGATGCAAAGGACTGGAGGGCAGCGCTCTGGCGCTGGAAATCGCGGCTGAATCCACCCAGTTCGATTAATTCCTCTGCTCGCGCAGCATCAAGCGCAACCGCCGTCAACTGCTGGAGCGCGCTCCAGTCCTGGCGCACCCCCAATGGCAACACCTCATCGCGAGCCATACGCCGGCTGCGTGTGTTGAGCCGAACAAGCGCGCGATCAATGGCCTTCAGCTCCGCCTGGCGATCGCTTTGCGGCAAAAGCGCCTGTGCCAGATCGTTGATGGCACTGCGAAGACGCGACAGCGGAAGGTCCAGAGCCGGATCGCTCCCAGATGATCGCTGCACGCGATCAAGGTTCGAAATGACCTTGGCGACCTCCTGCTCCAACTGATAGGGCGCGAAAAGCGCAAACAGGAAGGGCGCCGATGTCGCAAGATCCGAGGCATCACGGGAGAGGTCCATCGCGGCGGCCACTTCGGTCAGCGTGTCGCGGTGCAGGACGTTCATCCAGACCTCGGTGCGGTCAAGAACCCGCAATCCGATCACACTGACCAGAAGCATGAGGCCGAACATCACCGCCAACGCCGCTGAGAGCCGGATCCTTACGCCGAGATCACGGAACCGATCGCGCAGACGGCTCATTCGGTTCCCAGGTGGAATACGTAGCCCCGCGCCCGACGGGTCTGAAGATGCACCGGCTTGGCCGGGACCGGCTCGATCTTGCGGCGCAGGCGCAGGATCAGAACATCCACGGTGCGGTCGACGTATCGCTGGGTGTCGGCACCAAGTTCCTTCAACAGCTCTTCGCGCGGGACGACGCGCTCCGGGTTACGGGCAAAGAACTCCAACAGCCGGTATTCCGCGTTGGTCAGCGGCACTTCCTCGCCGTCCCCGTCCAGCAGCCGACGCGCGTCGAGATCGATACGCTTCTCGCCGAAGGCAATCTGACGCTTGCCCGCCGACGCAGGTCGGGCCGAGGCATGGCCGTAGCGGCGCAGCACCGCCCGGATGCGCGCCACCAATTCGCGCGGGTTGAAGGGCTTGATGAGGTAGTCGTCCGCGCCGGTTTCGAGCCCGATGATCTTGTCGATCTCGTCCCCCACACCGGTCAACATCACGATGGGGATCTCGTGCCGTTCCCGCAGATGTATCGCCAGCGTCAGGCCGGATTCCCCCCTCAGCCGCAGGTCGATCAGCACGAGGTCCACGGGGGGTGGATCTCCGAGTGCGTGAAACGCCTCGATATCCGCGCAACAGACGGCCCGGAAGCCGCTGTCGTGCATCAGCTCCGACAGGGTTTCGCGCACCTGCGCATCGTCATCGACGATGCCGATGACGGGGCCGGTCCCCGGTGTCAGACTGGAAGCCTGCATGTGACGCTCCTCCTGCGACGTGCTGGCAAGACCGCCTCCCCGACGATCAGACCTCAGGCGTTGCGCAGAAACCCGGAAAATTCAAGATGTGGGCAGCCCTTTGTAACACTGTTAACACTTCAACCCGCCTGCAGGGGTTTCATTAACACTTCAATCCTCGTCAAACCGCACCCCCCGCGCCTAGCCTGTGTGCATTGATGCAGGTGCGGCCCGGCCCCGCCTGCTGTCAGAGGGAGGAAACCATGACATTATTCATCACCCGTGCGGTCACCGCACTGGGCATCCTGACATGCAGCACCATCGCCGCCTATGCGCAGGAATGCTCCGAACGCGGCGCGCTCGACGTGCAGTATTGCGACGCCAACGGCGATCTGGTCGCCGACACGCCCACCGATCCGGCAGAGCTGAGTGATCCGGATACGCTTGTGTTTGCATATACCCCGGTAGAGGACCCGGCGGTTTATGCCGACATCTGGGAGCCGTTTATCGAACACCTGTCGGAGGTCACCGGCAAAGACGTGCAGTTCTTTGCCGTACAGTCCAACTCGGCCGAGGTCGAGGCGATGCGCTCCGGTCGTCTGCATGTGGCGGGTTTCTCGACCGGTCCGACGCCGTTCGCTGTGAACCTCGCGGGCGCTGTGCCCTTCGCGATCATGGGCGCAGAGGACGGCCAGTTCGGCTACAAGCTGCAGGTCTTCACCCAGGCCGACAGCGACATCCAGGAAGTCGCGGATCTTGCGGGCAAACGGGTGGCACATACTTCGCCAACCTCGAACTCCGGCAACCAGGCGCCGCGCGCACTTTTCCCGGCCCTTGGCGTCGAGCCGGACAAGGACTACGAAGTCGTCTATTCGGGCTCGCATGACCAGTCGATGCTGGGCGTCGTCGCCGGTGACTACGATGCGGCCCCGGTCGCCTCCGAGGTGGTTGACCGCATGGCCGAACGCGGTCTCTATGACCCCGCAGACGTGCGCAAGATCTGGGAAAGCGATCCATTCCCCACGACGTCCTTCACCATGGCGCACGACCTTGACCCCGCATTGGCCGAAAAAGTGAAGGAAGCCTTCTTCTCCTTTGACTTCGCGGACACCGCGCTGGGTGAGGAGTTTGACGGCGTGTCGAAGTTCGTGCCCATCACCTACAAGGACCAGTGGGCCGTGATCCGTCAGATCCAGGCCTCCAACGGCGTCGAGTACACGCCGCAGGGTCTCGCCGGGAACTGATCCCCCTCTTACATCGCCAACCCGGTGCGCGTCCGCGCGCGCCGGCTCCTGCGCACCGCCCGACCGCCCCACGGTCAGGGCACTGGCCGCGCCATCCCAAAGAGGCATTCCATGCTGAAGATCACAAACCTGACAAAGCGCTACGGCGGCGGCGATCCCGTACTGAAGGAACTGAACCTGGCGGTCGAAGGCGAACAGTTGACCTCCGTGATCGGCTCATCGGGCGCGGGCAAGTCCACACTGCTGCGCTGCATCAACCGCCTCGTGGAGCCGACCTCCGGTTCCGTCGAGCTCAATGGCACCGAGTTCACCACGCTGTCGCGCCGTCAGCTTCGTAGCGCACGGCGCCGCATCGGCATGGTCTTTCAAGGTTTCAACCTGATCGATCGGCTGACCGTGATGGAGAACGTGCAGGCCGGGCGGCTGGGCTATATCTCCACTTGGGCGGCGCTAACCCGGCGCTACCCGAAGGAAGACATCCGCCGCGCCTTCGAGTTGATGGAACGTGTGGGCATCGCCCATTACGCGGACCAACGTGCCGACGAACTTTCGGGCGGCGAGCGTCAGCGTGTCGGCGTGGTACGGGCCCTGATGCAGCGCCCCGAGATCCTGCTTGCGGACGAACCCACCGCCTCGCTCGACCCCAAGACCTCCGAGCAGATCATGTCGCTTCTGCGCGACCTCGCGCAGGAGTTGAACCTGCCCGTCATCATCAACATCCACAACGTGACCGAAGCCAAGGAATTCTCTGACCGGATCGTTGGCATGCGCTATGGCCGGATCATTTTCGACGACAAACCCGATGCCCTGACGCGCGACGAGATGGACAAGATTTACGCCGGCGTCCCCGCACAGGACCGCGCCGAGGTGGGGGCCGCCGCATGACCGCAACACCGGACATTCCGCGCGACGTCTGGCGCAAACCACCCTTCATCGCCAACCCTGCCCTGCGCTACGCTCTCTATATCGGCGTCGCGGTATACGTGATCTTCACCCTCGCCACGCTGCCCATCGACTGGGACCGCGTGGCGGACGGCATGAGCCGGGCGCAGCGCATCTTCAACGGGGCCTTCCCGCCCAGCTTCGAACGCGCGGGCCTGCTTTTCGACGGCTTCATGGAGAGCCTGAAGATCGCCATCCTCGCCACTGTGGGCGGCATCATCCTGTCAATCCCGCTCGCATTCATGGCGGCGAGCAATATCGCCCCCAAGCCGATCTACCTGCTGGGCCGTGCGCTCATCATCATCGCGCGCAGCTTTCACCCGGTGATTGTTGCCATCATCTTCGTCAAGGCCGTGGGCTTCGGCCCGTTCGCAGGCGCGCTGACACTGGTGGTCTACTCCGTGGGTTTCGTCGCCAAGCTGCTGGCCGAGCGGATCGAGGAGATCGACTTCGGCCAGGTCGAGGCCATGCGTTCCGCCGGAGCCGGGTTCCTCACCACGCAGGTCTATGCCGTGCTGCCACAGGTCATGCCGCGACTGGTGGGTCTTGGCATCTACCAGCTCGATAGCAACCTGCGCGCCTCCGCCGTGGTTGGCATCGTCGGCGCGGGCGGCATAGGAGCGACGCTCGCCAATGCCTTCGGTCGCTACGACTACGACTTTGCCCTCGCCATCACCATGGTCATCGTCGGGGTGATCCTCGTTTCCGAAGCGGTCAGCGGCGTCATACGAAAGCGTATCACATGAACACCTTGAACCTCTCCGAACCGCGCCCCCTCTCCGAGGCCCTAAGCGGGCGCGACAGCTGGTCACGCTTCACCATGAAACAACGCCTGATGCGCTACGGCGGATTTGCCGCCGCCGCCGCCGTGGTGGCTTGGGCCTTGGGCAGCATCGACGTGATCTGGGCCTGGGTCTGGGACAGTCCTGCGCAGATGGCCGACCTCTTCGGGCGGATGATGCCGCCGGATGCGTCCAATCTGCCCTCCATACTCGAGGCGATCTGGCAGACGGTGAACATCGCCACGCTGGCAACGCTGATCGCGGTCTTCGTCTCCCTGCCGGTGGCCTACATCGCGGCGCAGAACACCACGCCCAACCGCGCCTGTCTCTGGCTCGGGCGCTTCATCCTCGTGTCCTCGCGGTCGGTGAACACTATCATCTGGGCGCTGCTGTTTGTCGCCATCTTCGGCCCAGGCATCGTGGCGGGGATCGTGGCGATCATGTTCCGCTCCATCGGGTTTCTCGGCAAACTGCTTGGCGAAGCCATCGAGGAAATCGACCGCAAGCCGGTCGAGGCACTCGAGGCCTGCGGCGCCTCCCAGTTCAAGATCGTGCTCTACGCCATCGTGCCGCAGGTCATGCCCGCCTTTTTTGCCGTGTCGATCCTGCGCTGGGACATCAACCTGCGCGAAAGCACCGTGCTGGGCCTCGTTGGCGCGGGCGGCATCGGGATGATCCTGCAAGGTGCGATCGACACCTTCAACTGGCCGGAGGTTTCCATGGTGCTTCTGACCATTCTCTCGCTGGTTATCTTCGGCGAGATGGTCTCCTCCTTCCTGCGCCGCAAAATCCTGTAAGGGCGAGAAATGATTACGACCGAAGCGGCCTTTGCACGCTATGAACGCCTGCGGCCCATGCTGCCGCAGGCGCAGTTCCCTGAGGCGTCGCGCACCGGCCAGACGCTTGAAGATACGAAGGACGACTACGATGCCTACATCCTCGACGCCTTCGGCGTTCTGAACCGGGGCGAGACGCCAATCCCCGGCGCGGTCGAGCGCATCGCCCGATTGCGTGCTGACGGGAAGCGTCTCGTGGTGCTGACCAATGCGGCCAGCTATACGCGGTCGGGCGTACTGGCAAAGTACCATCGGCTGGGCTTTGATTTCAGCCTGAACGAGGTCGTCTCCAGCCGGGATGTGGCATTTGCCCATCTGCCCAACGTCCACGGAGTCTGGGCAGCGATCACGGACGGGGAGGACGACCTTTCGGACCTGCCTCCCGGTCATTACGTGGCCGATCTGCTTGCTCAACCGGGTCTGCTGAACACAGCTGCGGGTTTCCTGTTCCTGTCCGCCGCGCGCTGGAGCGAGGAAGACAATGCGCGCCTTGGGCGAGCCCTGCATACCCACGCCAGACCCGTCATCGTTGCCAATCCCGACATCGTGGCCCCGCGCGATGACGGCCTGTCTCTTGAACCCGGTTGGTATGCTCAGGACATCGCTTCGGTCTGTGGGCTGTCGTTATTCGGCAAACCCTATTGGAACGCTTTCGAAGCTGCACTTCAACGGCTGCCGGGGATTCCCCGTCACCGCATCGCCATGGTCGGCGACACTCTCCACACGGACGTCCTAGGCGGAGCAGCCGCCGGCCTCGGTACCATTCTAATCCAGAAACACGGCTTGTTCCGCGGGCTTTCGCCAGTGCCATTCATTGAGTCGAGCGGAATTCAACCCGACTGGCTTATTGAAAGCACCTGACATCATCACTCTTGCATTTCTTTCTACACCCGTAGCTTGTGCAGTGAACCAACCCGTTTGGAAGACCACAATTCTTGGCGAAGCGAGCAACACCAGGAGGGGCAAGAAGGGCTGGCTCTGGTCATCCTCAGCGCCAGTCAAGAACGTCGACTTTGGGCCGGAGGAATGGGCGACCTGAGCGGCTCGTCCTCCGCTCGCTTCGCTGCCGCAAGTCAGCTTCGAATTCCCAGTGGTTAGTCCAAACCCGTAACTTTGTAATCTCTGGCAATTTGTGCCGTCGCAGCTCCCCATGCGGACTCCCGAATTCGCTCTTGGTGCGAGGTGAATGAGTCCCGGTCTTGGAAATGCTCTTCCACTGTCCAGATCAGAGGGTCTCCCGTTGGGTAAACATCAAAGGATATACATCCCGGTTCCGCCCGAGTGAGGTCAATATGTTCGGATAGGTGCCGACGAACAGCTTCCGCCTCCTGCTCCGATGAGCATATGAGGCGGCCTGACAAACGTACGCCCAAGTTTGTCTGATCCAAGCCATCTGCCATTTGTTAAAACCTTTGTTTACCTACCCCATGTGGCATGAACACCGACTGAAACGAAAGTCTCGCGCCGCCCACCTCGGGTCATAGGAAATGCTGCGGCAGCGACGAATAACTGCTTCGATGACGCCGCCGGTCTGAACCCGCGGTTGCTTCTTCGAACGGCAGGAGTGGGTCGAGGCTGTGTAGAAACGGAAGCTCTTCACCTTGAAGCGCTTCTGTACCCGTCTGAGGGGGCGAGTTCAGTTGAGATTGCGTATTTCGGCTCTGATCGCGTCCTGGTGCCGTGCTCTCTGGAAGTGAGGGGCGCGTTGCTCATGCCCAGGGTGGAATTAGACCGTTTTTTATGGTCTGATCTCTTCCGGAAGCGCCATTTACCCGATGATGTTCATCACGCGCTTGATGTTGTAGGCGAGGACGTGCAGTGCCATTTCAGTGCGCACGTTCCGGAGTTTCCGCATCTGGAAGTGAGTAGCGCCCATCGCAGCTTTGATCGTGCCGAACGGATGCTCGACCGTGCAGCGCCGGGTGCGCATCAGGCCCGGGTTTTCGTCCATGCGCCCGTACATCTTCTCGATCAGATGTTCGTGCTCCCAGCGGGTGATCCGGCGCTCTTTCCCCGTCGTGCAGCGCGCCCGTAGCGGGCAAGACTGGCAGTCGTTTTGCCAGTAGCGTCGGTGCATCAGACCGTTCTCCTCCCGCGTATAGCGGCAGGTCAGGACCTTGCCGGCTGGACAGGTATAGGTGTCGCTGGCCGCGTCGTAAAAGAAGTCGGCCTTCACGAACATGCCCTTCTTGCGGTTGCCCGATGTTCTCCGGTCGCGGGACCGTCGCGGTGATCCCGGCTTCTTCGCAGGCAAGCAGTTCAGGGCTGTTGAAGTAGCCTCAGTCAGCGATGGCGTTCAGACTTTCCGCCTGCAAAGCCGCCTTGGCCATCTTCGCCATGGGCGCCAGCTGCGCCCGGTCATGCACGATGTTGGTCACGTCGTGTGCGACGATCAGATGCGTGACCGTATCGACGGCCGTCTGAACGTTGTATCCTACGAGTCCGGTGCCCTTGCCGTATGTTGCCATCGATCTCGCGTCGGGATCGGTCAATGATATCTGGCCCTCTGGTGTTTCTTTCAGCTGAGTGGCAATCCCTTGCATGCGTTGCACTTCCTGGCGGATCCTGGACAGTTTCTCCTGCAGGCGCTCGATCTTGCGGAGCTTTCGCTCGGACTGCTCCCGCCGGTCGGCTCTCGCCATTTCGTCGAGATACCTGGACGCGCTTTGCTCGAGGTGAGTGATCCGAAGCTGAACCTTGCCTGACGTGAAATTCCGATCGTTCGGCCCGCTCTCTCGGACCGGTGGCGTTCGGGGCCTCACTGTTCACCGCCTTCATCTTGTTGCCATCGATGGCCACTGTCCCGGCGGCCACCACGCCGATCTGGCGGCAGAGCTCGACAAACCGGGCACAGGTCTTGCGGATCGCTGGTCCGTTGTCTTTGCGGAAGTCAGCGATTGTCTTGTGGTCCGGCACCAGCCTGCCGGTCAGCCACATGACCTCGACATTGCGCCCGGCCTCTTTCTCGAGACGCCTGCTGGACGCGACCCGGTTCATGTAACCATAGATGAAGAGCTTCAGAAGCACGGCCGGATGATAGCCGGGTCGCCCTGTCTGTGCGGGCGCAAAACGGTTGAAATCAGCAGCGGCGAAGTCGAGCGCGTCGACGAAAGCATCGATCACCCGAACTGGATGGTCGTCGCAGATCCAGTCCTCCAAACGATCCGGGAACAGGGGCGTCTGCTCCCGGTCCACTCCCTCGATATAGCCCGACATCACCAGCCTCCACTTGGTGAAGGCAGTATGGCTGAACCTGGAGTTTTCACACAGCCTCGGCCGACAGCGACTCCGCCCGATGGGCAATCAGGCGCTTGGACCGGCGGCGCAGCGAAGGTCTGAAAAGGAGCCCTAGTTACTGCGCGAACCACATGCAGGCAAAGTATGCGATCAGCTCCACCAACCCGATGCCCCTCCCGATCACTGGACGGGTCAAAAGCAGCGCAGTCAGTACCAGTGAGGCCGCAATCATGATTGGCAGATCGAAGGTCAGGAACCGGTCGGCGACAGGTATCAGCTTGATCAGCGCCGTCACGCTCAGAATACCCAGCACGTTGAAAATGTTGGACCCGACAATATTGCCGATCGCGAATTCTGACTGACGCCAGACGCCTGCGATGATGGACGTGGCAAGTTCTGGCAAGGATGTGGCCACCGCCACAATTGTCAGTCCGATGAACGCCTCGGAGATGCCAAAGCCCCGGGCGATGGACACGGATCCATCTACCAGAAACCGTGCACCAGAAATCAAGACGACAAAACCACCCAAAACCCAGAGCGCAGAAATAAGCATCGATGGGAGCACCGACGTATCAGCGTCGTCATCGACGGCGTCACCGGGTTGCAGGTAGGCCCATATCAGGTAGCCAACCAGACCAAGCACCAGCACGGCACCCGGCAACCGGCCGATTTCGCCCATCGCAAAGTTCGGCACTAGGGCAATCGCTGCCGTGACCATGACAGCTGTATCGCGCCGCAGTGTCCCGCCAGAAACACGGATCGGCCAGACGAGCCTGGTCAGGCCGACGATCAGTAGTGGCGGGATCGTCATACGCCTGGGAACCCCGAAGCTGCCGCCCACCAGTGCCTCGCCACCGAAAAAAGGCCGATAAGACCGGCGACGACGTAAATGTAGTCCAATTCAATTTTCCATATGGGAAGCCCGTCTCCCCTTCGTGAAAGTAGGCGCCCCATTCACTTACCCGAAGAGCGATTGCGAAAGAATGTTTGCTGCGGTGATCAAGAAAGCGCGCAGCAAGCATCAAGCAGCCGATGCGTCATCCATTCGTGTATGTCACAGCGTCCTGCCCTGAGGGCAGCGTACGGCATGAAAGTTTGATCAGCGCTCATCCAGGCATTGAAAATGCTGCGCGATGGAAGAATGGCAGGTTTGGTGAACCTGCGTCGCGGCGTAGCCGAACCCAGCCAAGGTCGGCTATGGGTCGACACCAGTGGGGCGATATGGCGATGGCGCTACTGCCGCGCGTTTCATTGCAGTGACCGATGGTCAGCTTCCGTCTGAATCAGCGTGTTGCCGCCGCCCGCATGGTGGAAGATTGTCAGCTTTCACGAGCCTCGACATACTCCCCCGCGTAAACACCTTGGAGATACCTGATGACACGTTCGACCGAGCCACTATGCAAGTTCTCGATTTTGAAACCGGCATGTGACCGGTGTAACCATGAGGCATAGTTCACAATGGTTCCGCTCTCAGCATCGGCGTGGGAGACCGATGAAGGTCGATCTAAAGAGGGCCTTGCTGAACCCGAGAATGTTCAATCTCTACGTGAAGGAATGGTACGGCAGACGTGTCTGTGAGGGATATAAGGCCGGCGCCGCAGCGCTTTTATCTGGCGGGATCGTCGTTCTGATGCTCAATGATCCAGAGTTTGTCGCCTCTATGGCGCCGCTGGTGAAATGGGGGATGATCACCGTACCAGCCGCGTTTTCGATCTATAGCATTGCGGCATTATTTTTCCCATCCACCCTATTCTGGCTCAGCCATCAGCGAGAGGACATAGAACGTGCGCTGGCTGAGAAAAAATACCGTTAGCACAAGCCAAGCCGGAAAGACCGATTTCGGGAATTGCAAAAGTTGATCTCCATATGTGTTCAGTGAAGTCCCCAAAGCCGACCTTCATCAAGTCTACGATACTGCGTGCCCCCGGAAGTTCCGCTTTTCGGAAGCTGCGGCGCAGCGACGGCTTGGCTGGCCAGTTTAGGGTTAGGGCCGTTCTTGTCGGTCGACGCGAGGGGCTAACCTTCGCTGCGGAGGTCAGCAAGGTCTCGGAACGGCGGGTTCTGTTGAAAAACTCTTCCTTGATCGAGGGCTGTGTCGCTGATTCAATTCCGATATGGGGCGGAAGGATTGGCAATGATGGGACCGCGGCAGGAGGCGCAACCGGCGCTGTTCTACGAGTTCTCTCTAGAGAAACAGGTCGCTCAAGACCACATACTGCGATCCATTGACCGGTTCGTCGACCTGAGCGGCAACCGCAACTACCTCGCGGATTTCTATAGTTTTACGGGGCGGCCTACAATGCTGCGCTCCGCGGGCGTGGGTTGTTACCGATCTGGCTGGACAAGGAGATTGCCTGGCACGCGCCACATGAGGGCTCTCCTGGGCGCGCATCGGTGTTCTCGAATGCGGCGATCCAGTTCTGTCTGTCGATCAAGATTCTGTTTAGCCCGCCGCTCAGACAAATCGCCGGGATGGTCGCCAGTCTGCTGCGGCTCGCAGGGCTGGACTGGCCCGTTCCGGAGCACTCGACCCTTTGCCGCAGGCAGAAGACCCTGAAGGTTCAAATACCCTATCTGCGTGCTGGCGGGCCACTGAACCTGCTGGTGCCCTCTCGGGACGTTGCTTCGCAACACCCTGCCGGGTGACAGACAGCACCGGCATCAGATCCTCGGCGATGGCGAGTGGCAGCTCCGGAAACATGGTGTTCAAGAGCGACGCCAATGGCGCAAGATCCGTCTGGCCATGGACACCGCCACATCCGACATCCGCGCGGTCGAGTTCACCCCGAGCCGAGAAGGCCCCTCTCATGGTTTGCAAGCAAACCACTGTCGGGCAGTGGACAGCCCCGTCCTGCCAGACCTGTTGGGCCAGATCCCCGGGGATGAGGACGCCGGCACCGTGACCGCGGATGGCGCTTACGATCCGGGTCTCCGTCCGTTCAGGGCTGAATTGATCCACTGGATCAACTCCGAGACGCCCTTCACCCCACCGCTGCCACGGTGCCATCATCGCACGCGGCGGAAAGGCTATCATCCCAATTCGCTAGAATGGCCGACTCTAAAAAGAGGACTGCCCAGCCGCCCGGGCCTACAACGAAACCCTGTGCGCCACGCGCCACTATGATCGGGCATTCTGGAAGCGGTGGAAGGGATACCACGCCCGCAGCCGCGTAGAGGCGAAGATGCGCTGCTTCAAGTCCTTCGGCGAGCGCATCGCGGCTGGGGACCCCAATCGCCAAAGCGCAGAAATCCACATCCGCGTCGCCCTTATCAATCGCTTCAACGCGCTCGGCACCGTCGACGCCGTCCGCGTTTCCTGAGCCTGAAACGGCAAGGGCAATCACGCTTCAAGCCGCCTTTCTGCAACAAGGCCAGCCAGCCCTCTCAATGGAGCGTCCCAGCCTCCTCCATCACCTCTCCCCGCTCCAGCATCCTGATTACGTTACGCAAGTTCATCTGGTCGGTGCGGCTGGCGGTTTCCAGCGCCTTGATCAGGGCGTCAACAGAGGGCCGGCTTAGTCCGCGTTTGTGACCCTCACGACGTCCAAACACGATCAAATGCCCACATAAGACCTGCGAGAGGCGAAGAACCTCAAGTCGGCTGAGAAACGGCGCTGAAAAAGCGGCCAAGGAGTTGGAGGTCAGGACCCAACTGATCCAGAACCTGTCGAAGTTGATCTGAAAATAGGGGCACTTCCAGCTGGTCGCCGAAGATCGCTCCAGAAGTGGAAGCAACCCTTCCTGCAGCTCGTAGGTCTGTCTGGTTGTGGAAGTCAGTTTGCCCGCCTTCTCTATTTCGTCAGTGACGAAAATTGAGTTCGCGCAAAGCCGTTGCAGGATGGTTTGGATGGGGTGCCCTGGAAAGGTGTTACGCCAACCTTTTTGCAATCCGTTGACCACGATGGACGCCTGCTCAGCCGTACCCTCGATCGCGGAGCGCGGCACTCCCGGATCTCGGCTGAGCTGACGTGACCACATGCTCTTACCGATCCCCGGCGGCCCGTCGAGGAGAACGGGCGGCAAACGGAACCCAAGGCCGCCGACATGAACAAATTGGCGCATCGCCTTCCAGAGGAGGTCGGTCGCGAAGCCTCCCGCTGCTTGGGGGCGTCACCCCGTCACGCAGGGCTCTGAGCTTACGAAGGTGTCTCTCGAAGCGGCGCTTGATACCCATCTCGTCCAAGTATCCGTCGGGGAAGCGGGCCTCGATAAGCTTGATTTTGGTCATTTTTGATTTTCCGAATGTAGTACGCTGAGTTCTGCGAAGATAGAATCTCGCGCGTCTGGACGTGACGGAGCCGACGACTGGTCGCACTCCGGGCACCGCCGCCTTGGAATGTCTGCTGAACTACAGAAACATGGGCTTACATCTGGGTAGCGAAGCCACCTTGGTCCAATCGATACCGTCGAAAAGGGCGTCGAACTGAACTTTGGTCAATGTAACGGGGCCGGTTCGCGGCTTTGGCCAGGTGAACCGCTTGCCCTGCAGCCGTTTCATGACCAGGACGAGACCGGAGCCATCCCAGACAAGGATCTTTACACGATCAGCGCGCCGGGACCGAAACACGTAAATCGCGCCGGAATAGGGATCGAGCTGGAAATTGTTCGCGACACAAGCGGCGAGCCCATCCAATCCTTTTCTGAAATCTCCAAGCCGCGAGACCAAATAAATTCTGAAATTGCTGGCTGGGGTTATCATTGCGTTGCCCTCACGGCCCGCAAAATCTCCACAAGGTGATCTGTGGGATACCCTTGGGGTATCTCGATCGTTGCAATGCCTACGCTGATCTTGCAGGAGGTGTCACCCTCCCAAGAGGCATCTGCGGGCATCGTTGGCTGGGCTGTCGGTAAGGCGCTAGGCGTGATGACGTCTACAAAGGCGGGACCGTCAGACAGACGTTCCGCGTTCTTGACCCAGAGCGCCACAAGGGATTTGTTGGCGGCAATCTCCCTGATCCCGGCGCCCGCCTGGATTTTCTGCACGGCCATCAAGCGCAGCCCTTTGGATCATTTCCGCCGCCCTGACGAGGACACGAGGATCCTGCCCCCCAAAACGTTCGTCTCTTGCAGAGCCATTTCATCCAGCATTGCCACCTCCTTGCATCAGGTGGTGCCAGTATCGCAAACCCCATATTTTATTGAAATAAGGGGTTTTTGCACCGCTTACATACAACGTAAATCCGGGGCCCTTCGCAATGGAGCGGCGATTACAAAGATGCCGCATGTTTTCCGCCAGCGGCAGGATCACACAGCTCGCGCACAGAGGGGGGAGACCGAGAGATGGTCGATGTCCTGTCACGGGCTCTTCAGCACAATGAGGAAGACGTCCTGTGCGCAGTGGAACTGGCGGTGGAAGCGGGTGTGCCAACCAAAACGCATATCCTGAACTTGGCTCGCATCGATGAGTTGATCGCTAACCGACAGGCCGCCCCGATATTGAGGGGCTGCAAAAGTAGGCTTTCTCGGCAGGATGAACGAGAAGATTCCGATGAAGGTAACACGTTTCACCGAGGCCCAGATCACGGTTGTGCTGCGCTAGAGAGAGAGCGGTATTCCTGCTGCCGAGCTGTGCCGCGGACATGGCATGAGCAGCGCCACGCTGTACAAGTAGCGGGAGAGGTATGGCGGCATGGACGCCAGCCTCATGGGTGAGATGAAGCAATGGCCGATGAGAACCGCTGTTTGAAGCGTATAGGCGCGGACCTCAGCATGCAGGATGACATTTTGAAGGAGGCCTCGGAAAGAAACTAGCGGCCAGCTCAACGATGGGAGTTGCCCGTGAAAGCGGTGGCTATGAAAGGCGTCAGCACCGCGTCCGACCATTTTCCACGGACCAAAGGCGGAAATGGTCTCACCGTGTCGGGGGTTTGACGTCAGCGAGACATGCTACCGATCCAGCTCGGAGCTGGATGACGATAACGAGCAGAGCGCCGACCTGCTGATAGACCTGACGAAATCGAAGAAGACCTGGTGCTTTGGTCTGTGCCTCCCGCACCTGCGTAATGATCGGAGACATCGCGGGAACCACAAGAGGGTCTACCGTATTTATTGCGATCTGGAGCTGAACCTTCGCCCCTAAGGGGACCTCCCTTCGGGATGCCCTGCCGGGTGATAATCAAGGCGCGCAAGCGACTGAGACGAGAGAAATCTGACGCAGAACGCCTATGTCGAGCGCTGCAACCGCGTGGTCCGACACGAATGCCTGGAGCTCGATATCTTCGAAACCATCGACGCGGTGCAGCAGATTGCCACCAGAATGGCTCTGGTCTACAACAACGAGCGACCCGACAGGGGCAATAACGCCATGACGCCCGCCCAGAAACTGAGAACGGCTGCGCAAAATCTACGACCAAGTCCCCGCAAAATGCGCGCGTTACCCGCTGCTGGATAGGCTGACGCACCGCTGTCATATTCTACGACAGCATCTGCGTCTCGGTCAGCGCTGATGATGCAACGAAAATAGGGACAAAGATCAAAACATCGACCGCGTCATAGACCACAACGAAAAACTGGGGGTGGGTCAGTTCTCAGTGAGAATTGACAGGTCCACTTCAAAATTGGTCATGGCGTAATTGGCCGCGCAATCCATCCCCTTGCGAAAGTCGACGGCCCGATCAGCGACGCACCAGTCTCTTACCAGACAACCGTAGGCGTCCAGATCGGCAGCGACACTTTCTCGTGACATGTCTTCTTTCTGAAGGCGCTTGAGGTCGTTCGGCCAAATTCTTTTGCCCAACGGGGAGGTCCGTACCTTGTCCACCAGACTTCTGGTTCCACCATAGTGACCTCCGATCATAGCTCGGATGCAGACCAGATGACCCGTTGGGGTGAGGTTTGGAGGGCAATCAAGGGGTGAGATGCAACGCTTACTTTGGACTGGCAGCCTTTCGGTTCGGGGATCCCTGACGACCCAACGCGGCTGGTCCAGTCAAGTCCGTTGGCGGGCGGGATATTCAGAATACGTCGCTTTGACCGACGCGTCTGAAATCAAGCGCACATAAGGTGTCTGCATTTGCCACGCGCTGTGCAATTTGGCCGGACGGCCTGACCCGTCAGTATTTCTTTACGCAACGGTTGGAAATTGCCTGAAACTGCCTACCATTGATCGCAAGTCGGAGCGCAAACCTGCGTTCCCTAGATCCCTTTTGGCAGGAGCTTCCTCCATGTTTACCAAATCCCTGATCGCGGTGGCGCTGACCACTTCTATGCTGTCTGGACTATCGACGGCAGCATCAGCCGATATCACCGTGTCTTCAAAGATCGACACCGAAGGTGGCCTCTTGGGCAATGTCATCGCACTGGCACTCGAAGATGCCGGTCTGCCGGTGGAACGCCGCCTGCAACTGGGTGGCACGCAAATCGTGCGAGAAGCCATTCTTGCCGGTCAGATCGATATCTACCCGGAGTACACCGGCAACGCCGCTTTCTTCTACAATGAGGCCGACAGCGACGTTTGGAAAAACGCAGACGCCGCCCATGACCGCGCCGCGGAACTGGACGCGGAAGCCGGCATCACGTGGCTCGACAGCGCACCGGCCAACAACACTTGGGCTATCGCGCTGACCGGCCCCGTGGCGGAGGAAAACGACCTGTCCACCATGTCCGATTTCGGCGCATGGGTCGCGGCGGGCGGGGACGTCAAACTGGCGGCCTCAACGGAATTCGTTTCTTCCCCGGCTGTTTTGCCCGCAATGCAAACCACCTACGGCTTTGAATTGGGTCAGGATCAGACCGTCATCCTGTCCGGCGGCGACACGGCGGCCACCATCCAGGCTGCGGCGCGCGGCACATCTGGGGTGAATGCGGCAATGGTCTATGGCACTGACGGCGGCGTTGGCGCGACAGGCCTTGTGGTTATGGAAGATGACCAAGGCGTTCAGCCGGTTTATGAACCCACACCCATCGTGCGCGACGAAGTGGTGCAGGAATACCCCTCGATCCCCGATGTCCTGAACCCGATCTTTGCCAAGCTGGACATGAAGACATTGCAACAGCTCAACGGTCGCATTCAGGTAGGTGGTGAACCGGCGGAGGCCGTAGCCCGAGATTATCTGACGCAGATCGGCGTTCTGGACTGATCCATGCGTGCGGTTTCCCCGCCGGGGCTGGTGTTTGCCATCGTGGGAGGCGCGCTGCTCTGTGTGCCTTTCATGACGCTGGCCGCCAATCGCATTGTCGCCGGTCATGGTGTGATGGTCTGGGCGTTGGGCTATTGGCCTGCTCTGATGGGGATGATCGCGGCACTGGGGGCTGGCCTGTCACCCCGCCCGACCCTGCGGCTTTTTGCAGGCGCACTAGGACTGGCGTGTATCACCGCGCAAGTATCACAGGGCGCCGACCTGCTTCTGGCAGATGCAGGTGACTACGCCCGCACCTCTCCCGCAGCTGGGTTCTGGGGGTTGCTTGCGGTGTTTTCGCTGCTGATTGCGGACGCGTTGACCCAATTGCACCCTCGCCCGCTTCTTCGTGCTGGATTGCTGATCGTCGCATTGGCTGCGCTTGCGGTGGTGTTCTGGTCCGGCTTGCTGGGGGACCTGTCCATCGCGCAGGAATATGTCTCACGCGCGCGACAATTCTGGACAGCTTTGGCGCAACATTTGCAACTTGCGCTCGGCTCACTGGCCGTGGCGGTGGTTATCGGCTTCCCATTAGGCGTCCTGTGCCACCGACGTGGTGGGCTGCGGCGCGCCATGCTCCCCATGTTGAGCTTCCTGCAAACCATTCCGTCGTTGGCAATGTTTGGCATCATGATCCCGCTGTTGGCATGGGTCGCCACGACAGTGCCCGGCGCCCGCGAGATTGGCATTGCAGGCATCGGCTTTGCCCCGGCTTTTGTCGCTCTGGTGCTCTATTCCTTGCTGCCGGTGGTGGGCAACACCGTGGCGGGGCTGGACGCCGTGCCGCCCGCCACCTCTGATGCGGCGCGTGGCATGGGTCTCTCCGCCACGCAACAACTGTGGCAGGTGGAGTTGCCGTTGGGACTGCCGGTGTTGCTCACCGGGGTCCGCATCGTCATGGTACAGAACATCGGTCTGGCCGTTATTGCCGGGCTGATCGGCGGTGGCGGCTTTGGCAGCTTTGTTTTCCAAGGGTTAAACCAGACGGCCACCGATCTGATCCTGCTCGGCGCGCTGCCCACGGTGTTGCTGGCTCTGGTGGCTGCCGTCCTGATGGACATTCTCGTCGACCTCGCCCGCCCCGTATCGGAGACTGCAAGATGATCGAAATCGACCAATTGACCAAACGGTTTGGCGAAACGACGGCTGTGGATTCCGTCAGCATGACGGTCGAAACCGGAACGATTACGGTCATCGTCGGCACTTCGGGATCTGGCAAAAGCACCCTGATGCGCATGATCAACCGCCTTGAGGAACCGACCTCCGGCCAAGTCCGCATCAACGGCGAGGCCACGGGCACGATGACCCCACATCTACTGCGGCGACGGATCGGCTACGCAATCCAGGGCCACGGACTGTTCCCGCATCACACGGTTGCGCGCAACATCGGCGCGGTGCCACGACTTCTCGGCTGGCCAAAGGCACAGATCGCAGAGCGGGTCGACGAGCTTCTCACCCTGTTCTCCATGGCGCCGGACGCGTTCCGAGATCGGTATCCGGGTGATCTATCCGGCGGGCAGCAACAGCGCGTGGGCGTGGCGCGGGCGCTGGCCTCGCGGCCCGATGTCATGCTGATGGACGAACCCTTTGGTGCGCTCGACCCGATCATACGGCACCGCGCCCAAGAAGATCTCGCCCGCATTCAACGGCAACTTGGCTCGACCATCATCCTCGTCACGCACGACATGGAGGAGGCGATCCGGCTTGGTGACCGCGTCGCTGTCATGGACAAAGGCAAGCTTGTTCAATACGCGCGCCCATCCGAAATCATAGCCAACCCCGCCAGCACTTTCGTCCGCGAAATGCTGGGGGACGAGGATCGGCCCCTGAGGCAGCTGTCCCTGATGCATGTGTCCGACCTGATCGAAGCTGGGGACGCCGACGGGGTCGCAATCGACGCGGATGCCTCACTGCGAGAGGCGCTTTCCGCCTGTCTTTGGTCTGGGCGAGATGCGCTTCCGGTGGCTCAAGGCGGCCGTATCACGCTAGACGCCATCCGCGCGCAAGCGGAGCAACCCGCATGAAGTCAGGCCTGATCCTACGGCCCTTTCTGGTCGTGCTTCTGCTGGCCATGGTGCTGAGGCCGGTCTGGTTCACGCCTTTGCTGGCGCCGCTGGCGCCAGAGAACGGGCCGGTGATCTACGAACGCGCATCGCTCTGGTCCTTGACGATCAGTCACCTCGGGCTGGTGCTGGCCGCGTCACTTTCTGCCACAGTAGTGGCAGTTGGACTGGCGGTTTTTGTAACGCGGCCCATCGGTGCGGCGTTTTTGCCGCTGTCCCGCACGGTGACCAATATAGGTCAGACCTTTCCGCCCGTGGCCGTTCTGGCATTGGCGGTGCCTGCCCTCGGGTTTGGGGCCGGCCCAACCTTAGTGGCGTTATTTCTGTACGGTCTGCTGCCGATCTTTGACAATGCCGTGACAGGCCTGCGCACTCTGCCCCCGGTCACGATGGACGCCGCACGGGGCATCGGACTATCGCCGTCACAGCGTCTGCGCACGGTGGAACTGCCGCTTGCCCTGCCCGTTATTCTGACCGGCGTCCGGCTGTCGGTCGTGATCGCTCTTGGTACAGCAACCATCGGCTCGACCGTCGCGGCGCGCACATTGGGCGAAGTTATCATCGCGGGCTTGCTCACCAACAACACAGCTTTCGTTGTCCAAGGCGGCGTGATCACCGGACTGCTGGCCCTGCTGATCCACGACGGGTTGGTCCTGTTGGAAAAGCGTCTGTCGGCCTGAGGCAGTAGGTCGCTGTGAAGGTAAAGCCTCGATCTCCTTCGAAAATACGCTCTCGCAGTTGACCTCCAGAGCCAAACTTAAGCCACGTTTGTCCAATCTCCGGTTTATACGACCTTCCCCAATGGGTTATCGTTATCTAAAGTCGCTAAGGCGTCGAAAACATCAGCTGTTAATTTCGCAATGGTTCTTTCGGCGCGACAAGGCGGACAGTCCATTATCGCCAGCTGAGACGCCTCAGCGCTGCGTTGTTGAGGCCAAGGATGAGGCGTCCCGCCCTTTTCATAGCGTTGACCGGCGGATTAAGGCGCAAGCCGTCGTCCTGTAGGTCGTCTGTATGCGCCCGAACCGCATCTGCGTTAACAGAAACCGCGAACAAAAGGGGACGGCCCTTGCCCGGAAGGCGATTGCAAAGCAACCTGCCGTGAGGGGGGGGCATCGACCACTAGTTCGACATTGCGCCGAGGCTTCTCGACCGAAATTTCACAGCGGATGCCCCAAACCAGAAATGGGCGGTCGCTCTCGTGACATTGGCTTCGCGCGTTGC
This sequence comes from Sagittula marina, assembly GCF_014196795.1. Lineage (GTDB taxonomy): Bacteria > Pseudomonadota > Alphaproteobacteria > Rhodobacterales > Rhodobacteraceae > Sagittula > Sagittula marina. Next base: position 204,696 of record NZ_JACIEJ010000010.1, on the reverse strand, counting down.
ATCGCCGGGCATTGAACATCAGCCAAGCCCACTGGCGATCGCGATCCGCACCGCATCTTCGAAATTCGTCTGTTCATATTTACAATAAGCGGCCCATGCGGGGTAGAACGGCAGGCCACCTGCAACTACCTAATGACACGCTGAACCCGTCCCGGCAAACGATCATGCCGGCGCATGAGAGCCGCTCTCCCGCCTTCCAAGTGCCGCAAGTATCGCAAGTATCGCAAGACAAAATGATACGGGAGTGCGGATCAGGTCGAGAGCATGGAAAGACCCTGGCAAATCCGACAAGCGTCGCAATCGCCCCTCTCCAGACATTGTTCCGCAACACGCGCCCTGCGCCCGTGTTGGGCTGCGATTGAGACACTGTTCGTGAGGCTCACGGGTTCGCGGCGCGAGGCAACCCGATTTGACAGGAGTTCATTGGCTAGTCTCTCGACCATCGCTCTGGCCACTTGCGTCAAATTCCGAGTGTGAATCCAGACCCTAGGCGTACGTCATTAATCTGTTACAGTACCTTGGATGAGAGCATTGTTCTTTTGCACAATATTGACCTGCCATGCACTTTTCGCCCCGGCGGCGGACGCGGCGGATCCGCTTGGGCAGGTGATTTGCGCACCTTCATCGGACATGACGTTGCGTTTGTCCGGGCGGCTTAAGGCTCAGAAAACAGCATCGGGGATGCGTAGCCCGGAAGAGATTCTAGAGGTTTGGACCGACGATCACGGGGCTTGGACAATGGTTGTCAGATATGCGTCCGGGACTGCCTGTATTGTGGCCATGGGCGACGATTGGCATAGAACACAGGGCTAAACGTCCTCCTGACTTGCGATGCGCCGACTTGCGTCTGCAACGTTACCAAAACGTTAATTTTCCGTCATGAAATCGTAGGCAAACCGTCAAGAAACTGACGCGCAGGCTGCTTAGGACCCCCTCAACACATAGGGGACCGCATGCTTGAACTGATTTCACTGACCAAACAATTCGGCACGAAAACCGCTGTTGAACGTGCCAGTTTCAAGGTCGATCACCCCATGATGATCGGCATCATCGGCCGGTCCGGTGCGGGAAAGTCGACACTGCTGCGGATGCTCAACCGGCTGTCGGACTCCACGGATGGCCGCATCGTGTTCCAAGGCAATGACATCACCCGCCTCAAAGGCTCATCACGCCGCCATTGGCAGTCGCGCTGCGCCATGATCTTTCAGCAGTTCAACCTGGTGCCACGCATGGACGTCGTGTCCAACGTCCTGCATGGCACGCTGAACCAGCGGTCCACTCTGTCGACAATGTTCAACCTGTATCCGCAGGCGGACATCCATCGCGCCATCGAAATTCTCGACCGTCTTGGCATCGCCGAACAAGCTCCCAAGCGCGCCGAAGCGCTGTCCGGCGGCCAGCAGCAGCGCGTGGCCATTGCACGCGCCCTCATGCAGGACCCGGCAATCATCCTGGCGGATGAGCCGATTGCCTCGCTCGATCCGATGAACGCACAGATCGTCATGCAAAGCCTGCGCGACATCCACGAGCAGGACAACCGCATGGTGATTGCCAACCTGCACACGCTGGACACTGCGCGCCGCTATTGTGACCGGGTGATCGGCATGCGCGACGGACGCATCGTCTTTGACGGCACGCCAGAGCAACTGTCCACCAATGTAGCCCGCGACATTTACGGTGCGGACGCCTCGTTTTCCGAGGCCGCGACCTCGACCCAGATCGACACCCTCGACCGCGAAACGGCGCGCCTTCTCGAAGAGGCCAAAGCCGAAGCGCTCGTCTGACTTCACCACCTCAGCCCGTCCATACCGGGCGGGAGATTTCATTCATGGAGACCCTGATGAAAAAAACCATCGCAATTGCCCTGATGACCACCGCCTTGACCGGCACCGCGCAGGCTCAGGACATCGAAGAATTCCGCATCGGTATCCTTGGCGGCGAGAACGCTCAGGACCGTATGAACAACTACGCCTGCCTGTCCGAATACACCGAAGAAGCACTGGGTGTTCCGGTCAAGCTCTTTGCGCCTGCTGACTACAACGGCGTGATCCAGGCTCTGCTGGGCGGTACGCTGGACATGGCATGGCTGGGCGCATCCGGCTATGCCGCGACCTACCTGCAAGACCCCGAGGCCGTCGAGCCCGTGCTGGTCAAGGTGAACATGGATGGCTCCATCGGATACCACTCGATCGGTTTCGCTCGTGCGGACAGCGGCATCACCTCGCTCGAAGACATGCAGGGCAAGGTATTCGGCTTTGGCGACCCGAACTCCACCTCCGGCTACCTGATCCCCTCCATCGAGATCCCGGCCGAGACCGGCGCGTCAATGGAAAGCGGCGATTACTTTGGTGAGGTCAAGTTCACCGGCGGTCACGAGCAGACCATCGTTGCAGTCTACAACGGCGACATTGATGGCGGCGTGACCTGGGCCGACGCGCAGGGCAACTGGGAAGACGGCTACAACTCCGGCGCGCTGCGCAAGGCGGTTGATGCGGGTCTCGTGGACATGAACGAAATGGTGCAGATCTGGCAGTCCAAAGTCATCCCCGAGGGTCCGGTTGTCGTGCGGAAGGCCCTGCCCGACGACGTGAAAGCCACCATGACCGAGCTTGTAGATACCCTTTATGAGCGCGATCAAGAGTGCGCCTACGGTGTCGCGTCGGGCGAAACGCTGGGCTTCCAGCCGGTGACCCACGACACGTACCAGTCGGTGATCGAAGCACGCAAAGCGAAGATCGGCGGCTGAGCCAATCCGCTGCGAAGCCCGGCGCGTGCTGCGTGCCGGGCGCTTGATCTGACAGCCGCCTCCCTCCTCCCGGGCGGCTGATCGGAGCGGGCGTATCAAAGTCCCTGTTCTGTCGCGTCACGCCAGAACGGGGCATTCCTATTATGCCATTTCCAGCCATCGAGGCCCCTATGAGCGACGCGACCCTTTCGGGACACAACAGCGGACCTGCATCCGTGGACGCGATCCAGTCCAGCTATCTGCAGCAGGTCCAGCGCAAGCGCCTGTACGGGGGCCTGACGCTGATGATCTTTGCGCTGTTGATGGTGGCCGGGTTCATGACCGCCGATGCGCGCAATGCCGGCGGTTTCTGGGAAGGGCTGCACAATGTTGGCGATTATCCCGCAGATGTGCTGTCCGAGGCGTGGGAAAAACGCGCTGCCCTGCCCGCGCTGATCGTGAAGTACTTCCCGGCTCTGGTGGAGACGATAAACATCGCCGCTGTGGCGACGATCCTTGGGGCCGGTCTGGGGCTGATCCTGTCGCTTTTGTCGACCCGAGGGCTGGCGCGGTGGCCAAGGTTGATCCCGGTGTTTCGCCGCACCATGGATATCATGCGCGCCATCCCCGAGATCGTCATCGCGCTGGTTTTGATCTTCGTGCTGGGCGGCGGGCCGGTGCCGGCCATGATCGCCATCGCCATTCACACCGCCGGTGCGCTTGGCAAGATGTTCTCCGAAGTTGCCGAAAATGCCGACCTGAAGCCCCTCGAGGGGTTGGCGTCGACCGGGGCCACTTGGGCGCAAGGCATGTGGCTGGGCATCCTGCCACAAGTTGCTCCGAACTATGTCAGTTACGCGCTGCTGCGCTTTGAAATCAACATTCGCGCGTCTGCGATCCTTGGGTTTGTGGGTGCTGGTGGCCTTGGCTACGAGCTGCGCAATGCCATGGCCTGGGGACCGGGCCGCTTTGACGATGCGGCGGCGATCTTTTTGCTGCTGTTCGGCACCATCATCTTTTTCGACCAACTTTCAGGTCGTTTCCGCAACCAGCTGACAACCGGGGGGCAGGCATGACCATGACCGCAACCGACGCGCTGATCGACACCAAGGGGCAGGCCGACCGCCTGTTCCGCCGCAAGCGCCTGATGAGCTTTGCCCTGCCCGCCCTCGTGCTGGCATATCTGACCTACATTTTCTTTGCCTTTGATGTTCCAGGGCTGGCAGAACGCGCGCGCTGGGACAACGCCAGGACACTGGCCTCTGACAGCTGGTCCTACAAGACACATGTGACCCGGACGAACCGCGACGGAGAGATCACCTTTGCGGTCGAGGGGGAGCGTAAGGGCGAATACCCCGAAGGAATGCGGCCCGATTGGGTGACGGGCACAGATATTGTGACCATCGACCTTGGCGGCGATCATCTGGTCCGACTGCTGCCTGACAACCGGACCGAGATCGAGATCCCCGGCTTTGGCAGCATCTCGGCGCAGGCCGAGGGGCGCAGCGTCACCACCAATCTGCCGGAGACTCTGCCCGAGTGGATCAATGCCTCTGACCGGCGCGTGGCGATCACGACGCCTGAGGGCCGCATCACGCTGACCGGCTCCAAAACCGAGGTGTTCAACTATTTTCCCGGGTGGGAGCTGTTCTGGTTCACCTTTGCTTCGCCTTACTACGACCACGGCGTGACCGAGATCCTGTTTGGTGACCGCATCGACCCGGCCCGGTCCAATCTGAAAGGCGCGTGGCATGACTTCTGGAGCAATCCCATGTGGCGCCACGGGGATGTGGCATGGGCCATTGGGGAAACCATCCTGATGGCTTTTCTGGGCACGATGGGCGCGGCCATGATCGCGCTGCCGCTGTCGTTCCTTGCAGCGCGAAAATTCGCTCCGTTGATGCTGGTGCGGACGTTCACCCGACGGCTGTTCGACTTTGTGCGCGGCGTCGATGCGCTGATCTGGACGGTTGTGCTGGCGCGGGCCTTTGGACCTGGGCCGATGACGGGCGCTTTGGCGATCCTCGTCACCGACACCGGCACGTTCGGCAAGATTTTCTCCGAAGCGCTGGAAAACACCGACGACAAGCAGATCGAGGGCATCGCCTCCACCGGGGCGAAGCCACTGCAACGCTATCGGTTTGGCGTGATCCCACAGGTGGTCCCCGTGTTGCTGGCGCAGGTGCTGTATTTCTTTGAATCCAACACGCGGTCGGCAACTGTCATCGGCGCGATCACGGGGGGCGGGATCGGACTGCTGCTGACACAGGCCATCCAGACGCAGCAAAGCTGGGAGAACGTCGCGTATTATATCATCCTCGTGGTGCTGATGGTCATGGCGATGGACTGGCTTTCGGGCAAGCTGCGCGCCAAGCTGATCGGGCGGAGCACCTGATGCCGCGCCTTGGTCCTGATCCCTTCATTCACGCTGACTGCGAGATCACCGACAGCCGGTTCGGGGCGTTTTGCGAGGTGGGGCGAGGCAGTCGGATCGCCCATTCGACCCTGGGCGATTATAGCTACTGCGACCGCTACGCCGATATTGCCAATGCGCAGATAGGCAAGTTCGCCAACATGGCAGCCTTTTCGCGCATCGGGGCAACGGATCACCCACTGGACACCGCAGCCTGCCATCACTTTTTGTACCGATCAGACGACTACTGGGAGGACGCCGCGCGGGATGAGGAGTTCTTTACCCACCGCAGATCGCGTATTGCGAACATCGGCCATGATACTTGGATCGGCGCGGGCGCCATGATCAAGCCAGAGGTGACACTGGGCCACGGAGCCGTGGTGGCCTCCGGCGCAATGGTGACAAAGGATGTGGCGCCTTACACTATCGTCGCAGGCACCCCGGCGCGCGTCCTGCGCCTGCGCCAACCCCACCACATCGCAGAGCGCCTGATGGCACTGGCGTGGTGGGACTGGCCGCATGATGCCCTGCGCATGGCGTTGCCCGACTTTCGCGAACTGAGCGCAGAAGCCTTTTTGGAGCGCTACGCATAACCCTGACGCTGGAGGCCTAGTCCTCCAGCGTCAGGGTTATGCGGTCACCCGCAAACCATGTGCGCCCGAATTCTACCGGTACTCCGCCAAGGTCAACATTCAGACTGGTGGTCTTGAGCAGCGGCGCGCCCTCGCGCACCTGTAGAACCACCGCCTTTGTCGCCGTGGCCAGAACCGCCGACACACGGGTTGACGCACGGGTGTAATCGCGAACGCCCGCGGCCTTTAGCGCATGGGTGACACCCCGCCCTTCGGCCAGCGCCTCTGGGAGGCCGGGCAGCCGGTCGAGCGGGTAATAGGATTCAGACATGGCCAGCGGCTGCCCATCCGCAAGGCTGCGTCCATGGCTGACAAAGATCCGCGCGCCCGGTGCGATGTCCAGCACTGCCGCCTCTTCGGGCGTGGCGACACGGATTTCCGTGCTCAGGACGTCTCGGCCCGGCATCCGTCCGGCGCGGCGCAAATTCTCGGTGAAGCGGACACGTTTGCCGATCGGATAATCGGTGGGGCGCGCGGCGACAAAAGCGCCCGCCCCCCGACGGGTGCGCACCAGGCCCTCCTCGACCAAGGCAGACAGAGCGTGACGCACTGTGTGGCGGTTGACACCATGGCGTTCGGCAAGCTGCGCCTCGGTAGGAAGCTTGTCGCCGGGGGCGTAGCGTCCCTCTGCGATATCCGCCCGCAGGGCGCGGGCGATGGCAGTCCAAAGCGGTGTGTTACTCAAAATTCACATTTCTCTCATGGCGCCCGAATGGGGACTGTGGCAATATTTGTATAGTTGTCTAGTATAGGCGAAAGTTGTCGAGATGAAAGACGGAATTGATCCGAATATCCAACGGAAGACCTGGATGGGTCTGCTTGCAAAGGCTCCCGCTGCGCGCGTCACGGCCTTGCTGACAGAGCATCCGGCTTTTGACTGGCTGCGCCCTCCAGAGGTGGGCAGCACAATGGTTCGAGGCCGCGCAGGCGGCACAGGCGCACCGTTCAATCTGGGCGAAATCACCGTGACACGCTGCGCGCTGCGGCTGTCATGTGGGGCGGTTGGTCATGCCTATGTGCAGGGGCGGGACAAGGCTCATGCACAGGCCGCTGCGCTGGTCGATGCGCTGATGCAGACCGAGGCCGCACCCCGCATACGCGACACCGTTCTGGACCCGCTGGACAGAGAGGCACAGGCAAAACGCAGAACACGCGCCGCCAAGGCTGCCGCAACGAAGGTGGAGTTCTTTACCATGGTTCGGGGAGAAGACTGATGACCGCACTCGACGGGGGGTTTCACAGCCCCGCAACCCAATCCGCCACGGCCTTTCGCGGTGTGATGACGGTCATGGCTCAACCCGGCCATATCGTCTCACTGACGGGGGCCGAACCCCCTGCCCCACTGTCCGCAGCAGCCGGTGCCGTGGTGCTGACATTGTGCGATGCAGACACTGCGCTGCACCTTGCCGGAGAAATGGACAGCCCGGAGGTCCGTGAATGGATCGCCTTTCACACAGGCGCGCCTTTGACCGCTCCGGCAGACTGCGCCTTTGCCCTTGGTCGGTGGGACGCATTGATGCCGTTGGCGCAGTTCCCTGTCGGGACCGCGCAATACCCCGACCGCTCTGCCACGTTGATCGTCGAGGTCGACCGACTGGACGCCTGCGGCGCAACGCTAACGGGCCCCGGTATCCAAGACCGCGCGCAGTTGTCCGTGCCTGACACAGACGCTTTGATCGCGAACCACGCTCTGTTCCCGCTCGGTCTGGACTTTATCCTGACCTGCGAGGACCGCGTTGCGGCTGTCCCCCGCTCCACCACTCTCACTGCGCCGGAGGTCAACTGATGTATGTCGCTGTCAAAGGTGGCGAACGTGCCATCGAGAACGCTCATGCCTGGCTGGCCGAGGAACGGCGCGGCGATCCGTCCGTGGATGCACTTTCAATAGAGCAGATCCGCGAACAGCTTTCGCTCGCCGTCAACCGCGTGATGGCCGAAGGGTCACTTTACGATGCCGACCTTGCGGCGCTGGCGATCAAACAGGCGCGGGGCGATCTGATCGAGGCGATCTTCCTCATCCGCGCCTATCGCACCACGCTGCCCCGTTTCGGCGGCTCTGCGCCGGTGGACACGGGCCGGATGACCTGTGCGCGGCGCGTCTCGGCGACCTTCAAGGACGTGCCGGGCGGGCAGATCCTTGGCCCGACGTTTGATTACACCCACCGTTTGCTGGATTTCAAACTCGCCGCCGATGGTGACGTGCCGGACGCCGATACACGCAGCGCAGAGCCAACACATGTGCCCCATGTAACGGCGTTCCTGAACCGCGAAGGGCTGATCGAAGATGCCCCAGCCGACGACACACCGCCGCCGGACCTGACACGCGAGCCTTTGGAACTGCCCGCCTCGCGTGCGCTCAGGCTTCAGGCGCTGGCCCGTGCCGACGAAGGGTTCACGCTGGGCATGGCCTATTCGACGCAGCGCGGCTACGCCCGCAACCACGCCTTTGTCGGCGAGCTGCGCATTGGATCGGTGCCGGTGGAAATGGACATCCCTGAATTGGGCTTTGCCGTTGAAATCGGGGAAATCGAAGTCACGGAATGTGAGACAGTGAACCAGTTCAAAGGCTCCAAAACCGAGCCGCCCCAGTTCACCCGTGGCTATGGGCTGGTGTTCGGCCAAACCGAGCGCAAGGCGATTTCCATGGCGCTGGTCGACCGGGCCTTGCGGTGGGAGGAACTGGGCGAAGACAACCAGGGCGCCCCGGCCCAGGATGCTGAATTCGTTTTGTATCACGGCGACAACATCCAGGCGACGGGCTTCTTGGAGCATATCAAACTGCCCCATTACGTCGACTTTCAGTCTGAACTGGAATTGGTGCGCAAACTGCGTCGCGAGGCGGGCGCACCCCCTGTTCAGGAGGCCGCAGAATGACCCCGACAAACGTCGTTTTCGACATTGGCAACGTGCTGGTGGATTGGCAGCCCCATATGGCCTGGCCAGAACTGACCGAAGCACAGGCGCGCGATTTCATGGACCGCATCGACTTTGCTGCGCGCAACCTGCGTGGGGACAACGGCGAGCGCTTTTCAGATATGGCCGCGGAGTTGGACGACCCTGCCGACCGGGACCGACTAACGCACTATGTGTCGCGCTACGCCCTGACCGTGCAAAACGAGGTGCCGGGAAGCTGGGCGCTGGTGGATCGGTTGATCGCACGCGGTGTGCCGCTTCATGCGATCACCAACTGGTCGGCCGAGACATGGCCCAAGGGGCTGACATCCCATCCCCGGCTGGGCGAGATTTTCGAAACGCTGATCGTGTCCGGCGATGTGAAGCTCATCAAGCCCGACCCGGCAATCTACCGTCTCTTTTGCGAGCGCGCCGGGCTGGCGCCTGAAGCCTGTGTCTGCGTCGATGACAAGGCCGAGAATTGTGATGGTGCGCGCAGCATCGGCATGGACGCAATCCAGTTTACCGACGCGACGGCGCTGGAGACGGCTCTGACAGAACGAGGTTTGCTATGACCGAAAACGCCTACAACTTTGCCTATCTCGATGAGCAGACGAAGCGGATGATCCGGCGCGCCATACTCAAAGGACTGGCGATTCCTGGCTATCAGGTGCCCTTTGCCTCCCGTGAGATGCCCATGCCTTACGGCTGGGGCACCGGCGGCGTGCAGGTGTCCGCGGCAGTGCTGACGCCTGAGGACAGGTTCAAGGTGATCGACCAAGGGGCCGACGATACGACCAACGCCGTGTCGATCCGCAGCTTTTTCCAGCGCACAGCCGGGGTGGCGACCACGACACATACCCAAGAAGCTACGGTCATCCAGACCCGTCACCGGATCCCGGAGGAGCCGCTGAACGAAGGGCAGATCCTCGTCTATCAGGTGCCGATCCCGGAGCCGCTCCGGTTTCTGGAGCCGCGCGAAACCGAGACACGCAAGATGCATGCTCTGGAGGAATACGGCCTCATGCATGTGAAACTCTATGAGGACATCGCGCGGCATGGCCATATTGCCACCGCTTATGCCTACCCGGTCAAGGTCGAGGGGCGCTACGTGATGGACCCTTCCCCGATCCCGAAGTTCGACAACCCCAAGATGTCAGGCAATGCTGCAATCCAATTGTTCGGCGCGGGTCGCGAGCAACGCATCTACGCTCTGCCACCCTATACGCAGGTCGTCAGCCTAGATTTCGAAGACCATCCCTTTGAGGCGTCGAAAGCCGACCATCCCTGTGGCCTGTGTGGCGCCGATGACAGCTACCTCGACGAGGTGATCGTCGATGACGCCGGTGGGCGGATGTTCGTTTGTTCGGACACCGATTTTTGCGATGCCCGCCAGAGCGCCGGGTTCAAGGGAAAGGATGCCGCATGACGCCGCTATTGTCTGTGCAAGACCTGTCGAAGATGTACGGCGGCCATATCGGCTGCAAGGATGTGTCCTTCGATCTCTATCCTGGTGAAGTCATGGGGATCGTTGGCGAAAGCGGCTCTGGCAAGTCGACGCTGCTGAACTGCATGGCCGGGCATCTTGTCCCAGACGCCGGTCAGGTGGTTTTCGACACGCGCGCCGAAGGGCCGCAGGACACGGTGACGATGAGTGAGCCGGAACGCAGAATGTTGGGCCGCACTGACTGGGCCTTCGTTCACCAGCACGCCCGCGATGGGCTGCGCATGGGCGTATCCGCAGGCGGGAACGTGGGTGAACGGCTGATGGCCGTGGGCGCACGCCACTACGGCGATATCCGCGCCACAGCCACTGACTGGCTGGAACGGGTAGAGATTGATGCCGGACGCATCGACGACCGGCCCACGACTTTTTCGGGCGGGATGCAGCAGCGGTTGCAGATCGCACGCAATCTGGTGACGGGCCCACGGTTGGTATTCATGGATGAACCCACCGGGGGGCTGGATGTGTCGGTGCAGGCCCGGCTGCTGGATCTTTTGCGCGGCTTGGTGCGCGACATGGGACTGTCCGCTGTCATCGTGACGCACGATCTGGCGGTCGTGCGGCTGCTGGCGGATCGGTTGATGGTGATGAAATCCGGCCATGTGGTCGAACAGGGGCTGACCGATCAGGTGCTGGATGATCCGCAGCATGGTTACACGCAGCTGCTGGTGTCCAGTGTGTTGCAGGTCTGAGGCAGGGCGTGGCGAGGCCTACGTCGTTTGCCATATGCGATGTGGGGGGCAGCCCCCACTCCCCCGGAGCATTTTGAAAGCAAGGAAGTCATGATCGAAATCGAGAATGTGTCCAAGACCTTTACCCTGCACAATCAGGGAGGCACGGTCATCCACGTCATGAAAGGTGCGTCAGTGTCCGTGGCCTCCGGCGAATGCGTGGCATTGACCGGTGCGTCCGGTGCCGGGAAGTCGACACTGATGCGGATGATTTACGGCAATTACCGCGCGGCGTCTGGCCGGATTTTGGTAGGCGGGGTCGATGTGAGTTGCGCAGCACCCCGTGAAATCATCGCGCTGCGCCGAACCGTGCTTGGCTACGTTAGCCAGTTCCTGCGCGTCGTCCCCCGGGTGCCGACGCTGGACGTAGTTGCCGAACCGCTGCGTGCGGTGGGTGTGTCTGCACAGGAGGCGGAAGTGCGTGCCACCGAATTGCTGCGCCAGCTCAACATTCCGGAAACCTTGTGGGGCTTGTCACCGACAACATTTTCAGGGGGCGAGCAGCAGCGGGTAAACATCGCGCGGGGCTTTGCTTACCCGTACCCGGCGTTGCTGCTGGACGAGCCCACCGCTTCGCTGGATGCGCACAACCGCGAGGTGGTCCTGTCGCTGATTGAAGATGCCAAAGCACGCGGAGCAGCCATCGTCGGCATCTTTCACGACGAGGCCGCCCGTGATCGTATCTGTGATCGTGTCATTGACGTGACCGGTTTTACCCCGGCGCGGGCGGCATGAGCGGCAGGCTCATCGCGATCGTCGGACCAAGCGGCGTCGGCAAGGACAGCGTGATGGCAGGCATCGTTGCCGCGTCGCCAAAGGTGGGCATTGTGCGGCGGGTCATCACACGGGCTGCTGAGGCCGGCGGAGAGGACTTTGTCGCCGTGACACCGCAGCGGTTTGAAAGGATGCGCACCGAGGGTGCCTTTTGCCTGACATGGGCCGCGCATGGCCTGCTGTATGGTATACCCGAGACCGCGCGGGATCAGGTTGCCGAAGGTGCCACATTGCTGGTGAACCTGTCGCGGGGCGTGCTGCCTGCGGCGCAAAAGATGTTTCCCGGGCTATTGGTTCTGCAGCTGACGGCCGCGCCGGAAGTGTTGGCCCGGAGGCTAGCCCTGCGCGGCCGCGAAAACGCCGAGGAAATCAAGGGGCGACTGGCTCGCGCGGAATTTGCCATGCCCGAGGGGGTCGCCGCGCGAAGGCTCCACAACGACGGATCTCTGGATGAGACCGTGGCGCAGGCATTAACCTTGATTCATCCCGAAAGCGCATAGCGATGCAGCAGCTCAAATCGACCATCGGCGCGCTCACCGCTCAGGCAGATGTCGCAGACGAGAAAAGGCTGCGGCAGCGTCGGCAGCCGTATTTGGATCTGCGCTTCGATTGTGTCGAGATCCTTGGCGGGCGCCTTGCCGGTCAGGGTCAGGTGAAAGCGGAACTGATCCAGAACGAAGGGGTAGCCCCAGCGGGTCAGATTCGCGTCCTGTACTTCGGACAGTCCACCTTTGCGACGTTTCGCAAGCTCGGCCTCCGTGGCGGCGGCGCGGAAGTCGTCAAGCTCGGTGACGCAGGCCGCCGCAACGCGACCAATTCCAGATGTGTCGCCGGTGGGGGTGAGCGCGAACCAACGCCCGAACCGCGTCAGGACCAACCCATCTGCCTGCGCAGGCGCGGTGCGGGCCGCGAGATCCGCAACAGCAGCACGCAAATCGGCCTCCGTGCGGCCTTGCCTCAAGCGGAACGGAGGTTTCAGCGTGCCGTGAAATCCGTACTTTCGCGGCGCGTCTGTCAACGCGGTGATGCCCGGAACATCCGGTTGCGCGCGCGACTTGGCGGCTTGTGCGTCCCAGCCGAGCCACTGTGCTCCGAAATCAGCCAATGCCCCGACCGAGGGCATGTAATAGATAGCAAAACGGGAATGTTGTGACATGAACTCTCCTATCCTTTCCGGCGCTTTGACACAGGCTCATGACGCTTCTGTGTCAGGCTCCGCCTGCCTTGCCAATGCCCGGTTGATCCTGCCCGAGGTCGAAATCACCGGCGCACTTACCGTCGAGAATGGCACCATCACCGATATTCGCGAAGGCGATCACCTGCCGGAGGGCGCTATCGACTGCGGTGGCGATGTGGTGACGCCGGGCTTGGTGGAGCTGCACACGGACAACCTTGAGCGCCATATGGAGCCGCGCCCCGGCGTCAACTGGCCGCATGTCTCTGCCATGCTGGCCCATGACGGTGAACTTGCATCATGCGGCATCACCACGGTGTTCGACGCCATGCGCGTTGGCTCCATTCACTCCGGCACCGGCCGCTACGACAAATACGCGCGTGGACTGGCCTCCGAGATGATGGCGTTGCGGGCCTCTGGTGCATTGAGGATCAGCCACTTTCTGCACCTTCGGGCCGAAATCTGCTCCGAAACGCTGCTGGAGGAATTGGCGGAGTTCACGCCGGACGACCGTGTGGGCATCGTCAGCCTGATGGATCACACGCCGGGACAGCGTCAGTTTCGCGACCTCTCCAAGCTCAAGCAATACGTCGCCAAGAAGAAGAACATGAGCGATGCGGAGTTTGCCGACCATGTGGCGCATCTCAAGGGCTTGCAGGAGGAGCATGGCGCCCGGCATCTGGACGGCGCGGTGTCAGAGGCGCGGCGTCTGGGCGCAACCCTTGCCAGCCACGACGACACGACGCAGGCTCAGGTGGTAGACTCCGCCGCGCATGGCGTGCGCTTCGCAGAGTTTCCGACCACGCTCGAAGCTGCACAAGCCTGCCGCAACAGTGGTATCGATATCATGATGGGCGCGCCGAACATCATTCGGGGCGGATCGCACTCGGGCAATGTCTCGGCTTCGGAATTGGCCAAGCTTGACCTGTTGGACATTGTGTCATCGGATTATGTGCCTTCCGCCCTGTTGCTGTCTGCATGGCGGCTGGCGGCGCTTTGGGACGACATGCCGCGCGCGATGCGCACTGTGACGCAAGCGCCGGCCAGCGCCGCCGGGCTGACGGATCGCGGCGCATTGAAGGTTGGACTGCTGGGCGACTTGTTGCGCATCACATCGCTGGACGACACGCCCATCCTGCGCGGTGTTTGGTGCCGGGGCCGTCAGGTCGGGTAGTGCGGTCTGGACTGCCTTCGGACGCGGCCTGCCGGGCAGCTCATGGCGCGGGACTTTGACTGACGATTTGCCTGATTTCATATCTCCATCCGCGATGTCGGAGCGCAGCCCCGACATCGCCGCTTAAAGCGCATAGGAGTTTCGTGGACCCTGTTATACCTGCTATAACAATTCCCTGAGAGAGTTGTCTGACCAAGTTCGCCATCCTCAAGATCCTTGATGCAGCGATGGTCGAGCGTCTGGCTCGGGAAACACGGCGGAAGACCCGAACGGCAATCGTCTCGTACGGCCATGTCGACAAATCGGATGAAGTCTGGACGACGTCTACTCGAATAGGGCTTCCTTCACGGCAACTGTGCAAGGGTATGCGCAGAGACGTGTAGCGATTGAGGACGGCGATGCGGATTTGATCTCTGCCGTACGGCGGTTCAAAGCCGTCGCCGCACCCCTCTTGGCAGTGCATTCGCAGCCCATGCGAAAGGAGAGCCTTGGCCCATCAATTTCATGCAATGTATCCAATGACGGAAACGGGTACTTGCTTCGGAAATATACTGCACATTTTTTAGATGCCGCCTCGGTATTGATATCGGCCAAGGGCATTTTTGGACGGTCTTTCAGCGCTGCGCTGAAAACGCGCCGCCAAGCGTCTCATTGGAATGACAACATCCGCGTCGGATCAGAGAAACCAGCGCGCCGGATCGGCGCGCTGGCTGGCTGGATGTACCCAATGTCGTTTTAGAACGGGTAGTGCTGGTTCGGATCCTCGATCGTAATCCAGCGCAGGTTGGTGAATTCGGCAATCGCCGCCTTGCCACCGAACCGCCCATAGCCGGAATCGTTCACGCCGCCGAATGGCATTTGTGGTTCATCCGCGACGGTCGGGCCGTTGATGTGGCAAATGCCGCTCTTGATTTTCTTTGCGGCCGACAGCGCACGCTGGATGTCTTGGCTGAAGACCGCCGCCGACAAACCGTATTCGGTGTCATTGGCCACGCGGATCGCCTCGTCGTCGCCCTTGACGCGGATGATCGACTTCACCGGACCAAAGCTTTCTTCGCCGTAGATGCGCATCTGAGAGGTTACGCCGTCCAGCAAAGTCGCGGAATGGATCGCACCGTCGCGTTGTCCGCCCGCGACAACCTTCGCACCCTTCGCGGTGGCATCCGCAATCAGAGCTTCCATTTTGTCACCCACCTCAGGGTTTACAAGCGCGCCAAGCACGACTTGACCGCGCGGATCGCCGTAGGGCAATTTCGACGCTCTTTCGGCCATCTTTTGCGTGAAGACATCGGCGATTTCTTCATCGACGATGATACGCTCGGTCGACATGCAGATCTGGCCCTGGTTCATAAAGGCGCCGAAGATCGCGGCATTCACCGCACCGTCGATGTCCGCATCAGACAGGACCACAAGCGGCGCCTTACCGCCCAGCTCCAGCAGCGACGGCTTCAGATTTTCACCAGCCAACCGGCCGATGATCCGCCCCACGGCAGAGGAGCCGGTGAAGTTCACGTGCTTGACCTCCGGCGCCTCGATCAAAGCCTTGACCACTTCGGCGGCGTCGGCGGGAGCGTTGGAGATGTAGTTAACGACACCTTCGGGGAAACCTGCCTCGACAAAGCAATCGACAATCATGCGATGCGTCTTCGGGCACGCTTCGGAGCCTTTCAGGATCACGGTATTCCCACAGGCGAGCGGCATTGCCAGCGCGCGGGTGCCAAGGATCACTGGTGCGTTCCACGGCGCAATCCCGAGGCAAACACCTTTGGGCGTGGCGATACCCATGGCAAGCGTGCCGGGCTTGTTCGCCGGAATGACCTCGCCGCCAATCTGGCTGGTCATTGCAGCGGCTTCGCGAATTACACCTGCGGCAAGCATGACGTTGAACCCCGCCCATGGGCCGGTCGCGCCTGTCTCCGTTATCATGGTCGCGATGAAATCATCGGACTTCGCGTCCATGATGTCCGCCGCCTTGTTCAACAGGGCGCGGCGCTCGCCGGGACCTGTTTCGGCCCATGCGGGAAATGCAGCGCCTGCCGCTTTGGCCACGGAGGCGGCGTCGGCGGCCTTGGCTGCCGCAGCGGTGGTCGCCACTTTGCCGGTCACCGGGTCGATGCGTTCAAAGGTGCCCTTGTCAGCCGGATCAGCGTCGGTGTTGTTTACAACGAATGCCACTGTCATTGTGTTCTCCTCCTGAGATGTTACTTGTTTCGGGGCGTAGAACGCCTGTCAGCTTTGGGTCTCGCGCATGCGCACAAGCGCGGCCAGCAGCCGATTCATCGGCACGTCTATGCCGCGCTTCTCACCTTCGCGTTCGACGTATCCGTTCAGCGCCTCGATCTCTGTCCTGCGCCCTGCCTCGACATCCTGCACCATCGACGGCTTGTGGCCGATGTGTTCACGCAAGGCAAAGTCGATCTGCTTTCTGACGGCGTGGATATCGCCCGTCACGCCCGTCGCCGCACCCACCAAAAGCACCTCGGCGGCAATATCCTGCGCAAGGTCCGCGCCAATGTGTTCAGCAAGCGCGCCAACGGTTCCCTTGCCCAAGAGAGCGGTGGCGTTCAATGCGCAATTGAATGCCGCCTTCTGCCATACCTGCGACGCGGCGGTCTCGGTCCAGCTCAGCTGGTCGCCGTCAACGTCGGCCGCCAGGCGCGCGGCGGGCCCGTCCGGATCAAACGCGTCAAAGGGGGTGTAGGCCAACCCGTGGCTTGCCACGTGGCCCGGTCCGCGCAGGTCGCCAGGCGTCATGGTGCACCCATAAAGAACCTGTCCGTCCGGCACGCGGGCGCGCACGCGTTCCACGTTGCCAAGCCCGTTCTGCAGCGTCAGCACGCAGGCCCCGCCCGAGATCAGCGGCGCGACACCCTCCAGCGCCGCGTCTGTATGCATTGTCTTGGTCAGAAGGATTATCAGGTCCACCTGCGGTGCCTCATCCGGCCGCATCGCAGGAATTTTAAGATGCTCGGTGCGGTCGTCCCAATCGACACGCAGGCCATTTGCCTTGATCGCATTCAAATGCTCTTCGTTCAAGTCGAGCAGGACAACCTCGTGACCTGCCGTATGCAGTTCAGCCCCGATCACCGATCCAAGGGCGCCTGCGCCAAGTATTGCGATTTTCATCGTTTTTTCCTTTTCACCAGATCTAGCTGCCGAAGACCTGCGGCAACCAAAGCACAAGACCCGGGAAGGCCAGAAGTACCGCCACGCGGACGATCTCCGCCCCAAAGAAAGGCAAGACGCCTTTGAAGGTCTCGGACATCGGCGTGTTTTTCGCCAGTGAAGAGATCACAAAGACATTCATGCCCACTGGTGGCGTTATCAATCCAAGCTCCACGACGATCAGCGCAAGGATCCCAAACCAGACCTTCAGGTCCTCGGTGCTCATGCCAAAGCCAGATCCCTCGGCCCCCATGTACAGCCCGCCGTTCAGCTCGACGAGGACCGGCCAGAAAAATGGAATGACCAGCAGGATCATCGACAGGCTGTCCATCAGGCACCCCAAGAGGATCAGCGCAATCAGCAGCATGATCATCACGGACATCGGTTCCAGACCGGATTGGATGATCCAGTCAGCGGTTGCCTGCGGCAGACCGATGCGGGACATGAAGATCTTCATCAGTTCCGCACCCAGCAGGATAAGATAAATCATCCCGGTGGTTGATGCCGTTTCGCGCAGGGCGCCGAAGATATCGCGACTGCGGATTTCGCGCGTGATCGCCCCGTACAGCCAGACAAGTGCAACCCCGATGGCCGCTGCCGGTGTCGGGTTGTAAAAGCCGCCATAGATGCCACCCAGCACGATGCCAAAGATCGAAAGCACCGGGATCATGCCAATGGTTGCGGCGCGGAACTCTGCCGCGCCGACCCCGCCGTGTGCGGGACCTGCGTCAGGCTTTATACGGACGTAAATCGCAATGGTCAGGATGAACAGAACCACCGCCAAAAGGCCCGGCAGCAGAGCTGCGGCAAACATGGTGACGATGTTCGCCTCGACGATGATGGCGTAGATAATCAGCACCACGGAGGGCGGGATCAGGATGCCCAGAACCCCGCCTGCGGCCAGTGTCCCTGTGGCGAGCGCACCGGAGTAGCGGTATTTCTCAAGCTCTGGTAGCGCGACGCGGCCCATGGTCGATGCCGTGGCCAAAGACGATCCGCAGACCGCCCCAAAGCCCGCGCAACCCGCGATGGCGGCCATGGCGGTTCCGCCACGCATCCAGCCGAGCCATGCGTTGGCACCGCGGAACAGCGCGTGGCTCAGCCCCGCCTTGGACGCAAGTGCGCCCATCAGGATGAACATCGGCACGACCGAAAGGTCGTAAACAGAGAACTGACCGTAAGCCAATGTCTTGAGCTGGTTGAAAACAGGCGCGATGCCGTTCACCAGCGCGATGCCGACACCACCAACAAGAATCATCGCGTAGCCGATGGGAATACGAATGGCGATCAGCGCAACGAGAACGACAAGCGCCGCGATGCCCAGCGTCAGGGGATCAGTCATGGATAGCTCCGTTCGACAGGTGCCGGACGTCCTGTAAAAGTGTGCTCAGCGCGGAAACGGCGAGCAGGGCAAAGGAAACAAGGATTGGTATGAACGCCAACCAAACAGGGATCTGCAGGATCGAGGTTTCGTAGGCATAGGTTTTTTGATCGATCATGCCGTCATACATCCGCCATAGCATCAGCAGCGCAAAGAGCAGCGCGATTACCGATCCCAGAAGGCTCAGAAAGGCCTGAGTGCGTGGCCCCGCGTTCTGGGTAAAGATATCGGCGGTCACGTTTGAGCGTATCAGCTGGCAGTACGGCAGAAAGCTGAAGGCTGCGACCGCAACGCCCATCTCGGTCATTTCGAAATCGCCGGGAACAGGCCAGCCGACCAGCGTGCCAAGCACCGAAGCCACATTCATCACGACCACCGCCAGCAGCAGTGCCCCGCCAAGAAGTGCCCAGATCACGACAATCCTCGCGACCGCCCCGGTACCTTCGGGGCGGCCTTCCTGTTCCAACATGCCAGCCATTTTCAGTCTGCCGTGTTTTCAGTGACCAGAGCGCGCGCTTTCTCGACCAGCGCTGCGCCGTCGATGTCACCGCCAGTGACCTCTTCGATCCAACGGTCCACGACCGGCTCCATGGCGTCGAGGAAGGGCTGGGTTTCCGCCTCGCTCAGGATGCGGTGCGTGTTGCCAGCGTCCGTCGCGAACTTGATGCCGAAATCGTCCGAGGCGCGCCAGATGTCGCCAACCTGCCCCCACCAATCGCGGCCGGAGGCGTCCCGGAACGCTTGCTGGATGTCTTCGGGAAGCCCGTCCCAGCGTGCCTGGTTCATAGAGACCTGAAAGGTCGTGTTGCCAAAGCGCTCGCGCTCGTACATTTCGATCTGATACTTGGTCTGATCCTGAATCTTCAGCGGCGGAATGATCTCCCATGGGATCAGCGCTCCTGCGACAACACCTTTTTGCAGCGCGGGCGGCAGTTCCGGCACCGGCATCGCCACCGGGGTGGCGCCGAGCGCCTCGATCACCCATGCGCCGGTGCGCGTCGGGATGCGCAGCTTGGCGCCCGCGAGATCGTCGAGGCTGGTCACGTCGAGATCGGCGGTTTGCAGCCCCTGCCCCGCGTGCACGTGCAGGAACATGACCTCAAGGCCGGCATAGTCCTGCGCAAGATCGTCCTCGAACATATCATAAAGCGCGAGGTTCGCGGCCTTGGGATCGTTCCGGTAGACGGTCGGCAGTTCCATCACCTCGGTGCGCGGGAACAGGCCCGGCGTGTAGCCGTTTACGGTCCAGATCAGATCGACAATCCCGTCGCGGGCCTGCTGCACCAGTTCTGGCGGGCGCCCCCCAAGTGTCATCGACGGAAAGATCTCGATCTTCACGCGCCCACCGGAGTTTTCTTCTACGGCTTTTGCCCAAGGTTCCAGCATCTTGGTTTGCGCCGGGGCCTGCTGGCCCAGCATATGGTGCAGGCGGAACGTATAGTCCTCCGCCAGTGCGGCTGACGCCAAAGCGAGTGTCGAGGCGGCAACGGTCAACGCGCCAAAAAAGTTACGGCGATTCATGAGTATCCTCCCTTATTTGCTTCTCGTGGCCCACAGGGCCTCTCCTCCGAAAAGCTTGATGGACGATGAAAGGGATTGTGCTTAAAGTCAAAATGATAGTTTGGATAGTCGTCATTCATAAATATGATACCCTCGCGCCGAATAGACCTGAACCTGATGGAGCTGCTGCTGCAGATCTACGATGCGCAATCCGTTTCAGTGGCGGGGTCCAATCTCGGTCTCAGCCAGCCCGCGACGTCAAACGCCCTGAAGCGCCTGCGCCAGATGCTCGACGACCCGCTGTTTGTGCGCGGCGGTCAAGGCATGGAACCGACGCCCTTTACCGAACGGATCGTTCCAAACATCCGCGAACACCTTTCCGGTATCGCATCGGTCCTGAACGACGCGGCGACATTCGATGCGGCCAACAGCAGGCGCACCTTTCGCCTGTCCCTGTCCGGGCTGGGCGAGCAGGTTTTCCTTGCCCCGCTTGCCCGGCGTGTGTTCGAGCATGCGCCCGGCATCCGGTTGGAAAATGCGTCGTCGCCGTTCCTCGACCTGTATCGCACCCTCGCGACACGGGAATCGGAGATGGCCATCGGCTTGTTGGAAATGCATGACCCACAGCTTCGTCAGGTGCATCTTTTCAATGAGGACTATCGCGTGATCGGGCCGCCGGGACTGTCGCGCCAGCGCGCGGCAACAGTGGACCTTGGTCAGGAACGGATCGTGATGGCGGTGCCAAGCCTGACCTACGCCGACGACGTCGAAAAAGTGCTTGCAGAGCGCGGGTTGGCCGACAACGTCTGCATGCGGATTCGTAATTTCGGTGCCTTGCCAGAGTTGCTCTCTACCCTGAACGCCTTTGCAATCGTGCCCGGGTATCTCGGGCGGCGTATGGTCGAGGCGGCTCAGGCCACATTTCTTGACATGAAATTGCCGAAAGGGCGTCAAAAGGTACAACTCGTCTGGCACATCAACACATTGCATGATCCCGGCTGTGTCTGGCTGCGTGAACAGATCAGGGATCTCTTTCAAAGTAACGACATCTGCGACGAGGCTGCACAGAGGTCGGATCGCCGGTGAAATCGTCCCACCCCCAACGTCGGAGCAGAAAACATGGCCACACCGCTGAATGGGTCGCTGATCAAGGCCTTTGAGATCCTTGACCTCTTCTCCGAACAACAGCCCCAAAAGACAGCCGCAGATGTGGCGCAGGCCCTGGACATGAGCGCCAGCACGGCACATCGGTTCCTCGTTACGCTGGAGGAAGTTGGCGCGGTGGTGCAGGTGCGCAGAGGCGCCTACAGTCTTGGCCACCACATCGAGCGCCTTGGCCGTATCGCGGAGCGCACCAACCCACTGGCAACAGCCGTTCAGCCGGTCATCACCCAGATTAGCAGCCGCCTGAACGAATCCGTCATGGCGGGGCAGCTCACCCGTGAGGGGGTCGTCTGTATCGCCACGGCTATCGCCCCGCGCCCGATCTCGGTGAACATTCAGGTCGGCCGGCTGCTTGACCTCCACCTATCGGCGCAAGGCAAGCTCTGGCTGGCCCACATGGAACCGGAGGCGCGGGACGCGCGGATTAAAGATCTGATCCGAGCCGGCAAAATGACCGATGCCTACGGCCAGACACTGTATCGCGAAATCGATGTTGCTTGGCGCGACGGGTTCGCCTGCAACCGTGGGGAAAGTGAACCGGATATCGGCGCCGTGGCTGTGCCCGTGTTTGACGGGGCCGGTGTCATGCGCATGACGCTGTCGGCTTTTGGCATGGCAAGCCGATTTACTGCAGACCACGAGGCGCAAATCGCGGCGCGTCTTCGCGAAGCTGCGCAAGAGGTTTCAAACGCTATTCCCGGCTAACTGATGCCGAAGCTTGACAATCTTCTTTAGCCGCACAATCCTGTATGAGATATTCATCTCACTATGTGAGATACGCTAGATGAGGGCGAGATGACCGAAGACAAGAAAATGACCGCCGGGGCAGCGCTGCTATCGCGTTTCAGCGCACTGGGCGTGGACTATGTTTTCACCAACTCCGGCACCGATTTCCCCCCTGTCATCGAAGGCTTGTCCGAAGGAGAGGCGAAAGGCATGTCGCTGCCGCGCACCGTCACCGTGCCGTTCGAAAGCGCCGCAACCGGCATGGCGCACGGCTACACGCTGGCCACGGGCCGCCCACAGGCCGTCATGGTTCACACAAACGTCGGGCTCGCGAATGTTTCCATGGGCGCGATCAACGCAGCCTGTGACAACATCCCGATGCTGCTTTTTTCCGGACGCACACCGACCCTTGAAAAGGGGCGGCTCGGCGCGCGTACCGTGCCCATCGGCTGGGGCCAGGAAATGCTCGACCAAGCCAGCCTGATCCGCGAGGCCAGCAAGTGGGACTACGAACTGCGCTTTCCCGAACAGGTCTTTGATGTCACCGATCGCGCCCACGGAATCGCGTCCTCAACGCCAAAGGGGCCGGTTTACATCAGCCTCCCGCGTGAGGTTCTGTGCGAAACTATTCCCGCCCAGGGCGCCCTGCGCCGTCCTCAGATGCGCCCCGCCGCAATCGGCCCGGACCAAAGCCTGATCGAAGAGATCGCGAAGCTGCTCGCCGAAGCGAAGAACCCCGTGCTTTTTGCCCAGCATGGCGCAGGCTCGCCGGAGGCATTCGACGCCTTGGCGCGTCTGGCTGAGGACTGGGGCATTGCCGTCTGCCAATATTGGGCTGTTGAACTCGCGCTCTCGACCACGCACCCGATGGCAACCGGCCCTGACCCGCGGCCTTGGCTTGAGAAGGCCGATGTGGTCCTCTGCCTTGACGCGCTCGCGCCGTGGGCTCCGGCACAGGCCGAACCGCTCGAAGACGCAACCGTCATCCAGATCGGTCCCCGCCCCTTGCAAGAGCGTACAGGCGTGCGCAATTTCCGCTCCGATCTGGCCATGACCACCGAGGTCGCTCCGGCCATTCTTGCGCTTGAAACCGCGCTCTTGAAATTCAAGGACAGTCACGGGTCCGCGGCACAAGCTCGTGCCAAAGCCGTCGCACACAGCAACGAAAAAGACAGAACCGCACGTTTCACCGCAGCATGTGCCGACGAAGGCGCCTCGGCTCTGACGAAACGCTGGGTCAGCCACGAACTGTCCATGCACCTGCGTGACCGCGACGCCGCCGTCTTTTCCGAACTCGGCTGCCAGTTGCCATCCATGCTGCTTGAAAAGCACCAAAGCTGGTTTGACGGGCCGCATTCAGGTGGCCTGGGCTGGGGGTTTCCGGCGGCAATGGGCTTTGCCCTCGCGCAGCCGGAAAAGTCGGTTATCGCCACCATGGGCGACGGTTCCTACATGTTCGCCAATCCCGTTGCGTGCCATCAGATCGCCGAAGCGCTGGACATCTCAATGTTGGTGATCGTGTTAAACAACAGCGAATGGGGTGCGGTCCGCCAGTCCGTTCTTGACATCTACCCCGACGGCCACGCCGCGCGCGCCAATGCGGTTCCTTTGACCGACCTCTCGCCCAGCCCGAACTTTGTAAAGGTCGCCCAAGCCTCCCGCGCCTTCGCGCGTCACGCGAAAGATGTGGCAGGGTTCCGCACCGCCTTGGCCGAAGCACTCGATCATGTGGAGGCAAAGAAGGGGCTCGCGCTCATAGAGGTCACCATCGCGAAATCTTGAGCTCTGTCTCGCGCCAAGCGTGAAGAAGACCTGAAGCCTAAGTTGAGTGTGTGTTTGAGGAAAACCTCAGCGTCAATGGCGGTCGCAAGATCTGGCTTCAAATGCGTCGAGAAGGCTTTGAACTCGCACGTTTCACGGTCGCACGCCTGATGACGGATATTGCGATTGAAAGCATTGTACTTAGCAAGACATGCAAAACAACGCATCCCAGACTAAGCGATGCCCTGTCAATTGTAGAAGGTGAACCGGCTCTTCGACGCGTCAGGGATTTGTGAATGTGGATTTCTTCACAGATGGCTTTGCCAGTAGTCGCGTGGCCTGGCGCGTCGGCCGCACGGCGACGGCCGGGTTTGCTCTCGATGCATTGGAGCACTCCGTCCATCAATGCAGACCTGACAGGATCACTTGGTCCATCAATCGGATCGCGGACCGCAACATCTATCGAACAAGAATAACGAACAGCTTGCAGAGGTGAAGATCACCCCGTCTGTCGGCAGTGTCGGGTATACATATGACAATTCTCTGGCAGAAACGAATAATGGCTTGTTCAAGGCTGAAATCATTCACCGTCGTGGACCGTGGCGCAGCTTCGAGGCAGTGGAGCATGCAACATTTGAACGGATCGATTGGTTCAACATTCGTCGACTGCAGGAACCCATCAGACACAGCCCGGCAGCCGAAGCCAACTTCCATGCGGCTCTGGAGCATGACCGTCGGTCATTGTCTCACTGGTGAGAGACGATGGGAAACTGTCATTTTCGTGGGTCAGCGGCGGCTGACGATCAAATGAAACCGATGCGACAGCCATGAAAAGCTGCCCGTACCGCACCGAATTAATGACTGCCTACGATTTTGCATGCCGCCTCAAAGCGAACAACCGCCTCAGGCCTTGCGAATTCATCTGCGAGAACTGGACACCAAAGCCAGATCGTTTCATTTACGAGGCTGCCCGAAACAGGCTGGGGCTGCACACCTTTGGAGGTGTCTTGAACGCGAGATAACCGACTTAGGCGTAGAAAGGCGGCTTGCATCGGCGAAAGGTCTTCGACACCTTTATCGCTACCATTTCATCGGGAGGGGCCAATATGACGAAAACTGTGGACTTGGATGGGTTGCTGGCAAAAGCTCTGGAGTTGCTGGAGCGCCCTGGACGTCAGTTTATGGCCATCGCTGGCGCACCCGGTTCTGGCAAGAGCACAACTGTCGAGACCTTGTTTTCGATGATCGAAGAACGACGCAAAGGCGCTGTGGCCATTCTGCCGATGGATGGTTTTCACTACGATGATGCGATCCTCCATGCACGCAACCGCCGACCGTGGAAAGGCGCGCCAGACACCTTTGATGTGGGTGGATTGGCCTCGGTCCTCAAGCGGTTGAAGGCCGCCGAAGAGGAAAACGTCGCCGTTCCGGTTTTTGACCGCGATCTTGAAATCTCGCGTGGGTCGGCGCGGCTGATCCGGTACGATGTGCCGCTGATCTTGGTCGAAGGGAATTACCTGCTGTTGGATCGCGACCCCTGGACACGCCTGCATCCTTTGTTTGACGCAACTGTCATGATTGATGTCCCGGAGGAGGAGCTGGCGCGGCGGTTGCGGATGCGATGGAAAGGGTATCAGCTGACCGAGGATCAGATCCATGCCAAACTGGAAGACAACGACATGCCAAACGGCCGCACGGTGATTTCAGAGAGCATCGACGCAGACATGAAGTTCTTGCAGTAAATCACTGAGAAGGCTGGGGTGCCATCGGGCGCACCTGCTCAGTAGGATAGTCCATGAAGGTCCAGCCATCCGTTCCTTCAGGAAACCAATACACGGCGGAATAGCCCCAGTCGGCCGCCCGTTTGGCAGCGTTCCAACTCATCCAGCAGTCGTTCAGGCAGAAAAAGACCACTGGCCGGGAGGGATCCGCATCAGTGGCGTTCGTCAAGCCACGACGAAAGTAGTCCGCCGTGACCTCCGCGAGAGCCCCGTAGCCGACATTCGGCAACCATAGTGCTCCGGGGATGCTGTGACGCGGTTTGTCGCGCCAGATCGTGCCTTTGGGAAGGTTTGCGGGTTTCGGCGCATGCGGCAGAACGTCGATGAAGGCGGCACCGTCCTGCCAAAGCTGATAAGCTCCTTCGGGACTGATAGTGGCGCCGCCGGCCACTGTCTCCGGCACTGGATCGCGATAGTGGTCCATCCGAAAACCATCAGGCTCAGTCACTTGGGCGGCAAGCGGCGCTGCCAGCATCAGCCAGACCAGCGCCGCGCGGATCATTGGCCGACGTCCAGAAGACCTGTTCCCATGTCATTGATCAGAGGCACGCCCGCCTCCGCCAGAATGGCGTTGATCTCATCCTGATTGCGGCGAATGAGCGAGTTCAGCTCTCGTTGCCAGACCTTTTCACCCTGACGCACGCCCATGGTGATCCGGTAATACAGTCGGGGCGGCAGCGTTTCCTCGAAAAGCGGTATGGCCGCGAAATCTGCGTGCTGTTGCTTGACCAGCGGACCTCCGATGGGCCCCCACAGAATGGCAGCGTCGATCTCTCCATTCTGGAGGTCGTCGAGCATGTTCTCCGCGGGGCTTTCGTAACGCCGATCCACGGTCAGATTGTAGGGCTTTGCCTTTCCGATCAGACCGTTGCGCGCCATATGGGTTGCGGGTGGGGTACCCGCGATGACGCCGATGCGCGCGCCTTTGAGCGTCTGGTCGGACAACGACGTGACCTGCGCCAGCGGACTGTCCTGCGGTGTGATGAGAACGAATGTCGAAGTCAGATAGTGGTTGGTGTTCAACACCAGCTCGTGACCCTGCGCATAGCCGATGATCACATCGCATTTTTTGGGCTTGAGCGTGTTGCGCACAAACCCGGTGGCCATGGGATACCATTCGTAACGCACTGGAAGATCGAGCTTTTCGCCAATCAGATCCGCAATCTTGTTCTCGTATCCGGTGCCGTCCTTGGAGGACATGGGCAGGTTGGCAGGATCAGCGCAGACGCGCAGCGCGTGCTTTGAAACCAGATCCGATGTCTGGGCCTGCGCGGTAAAGGCGAGAAGGCCCAGCATCACAGATGCCAAGCCCATTTTGAGGTTAGCCCATGCAGGCATCTTCCATCTCCCGGATCAGGTCGGATTTGGCCTCTTTCTTGGCCGGGCGACCGCGCGGGACGGCGTCCATGCCACGCGCCTTCAGGTAGACATAAATGTCGTTCAGATAGCACATGACGTTCGGGTTATCGCCGAAATGGGGCATGACAGAGTTGCCGTTCTGGCGACCGTTTACCACCACGTCGTAAAAATCATAGTAGTCCATATGCACGGCGGAGTTCTTGATCTTCGGTGCGTAGGTCGATCCCTCGCCGTCGGGGCCATGGCAAACGTGGCATTCGGAGTGATACCGGCGGAAGCCCGAGAAGGTCATCCAGTCAACGGTGCCATCTTCGGACGCATTATAGGTGGGAATGTCGTCTTCATTGTAGTAGATGCCACCGTCCTCGTAGGAAACGGCCACTTCGTCGGTGTGTTCAGCGGGCTTCACCGGCTGGTCACTCCAGCTTTGGGCGGAGGCAACGACGGGCAACGTCACGCAGACGGCAGCGGCAAAGAGAGTCTGGGATGCGGTGCGCATCATGGGTTCACCTTCTGGGAATTCGTGGGGGGAGGGTCCGACGCGCACGTCCTGGCGTCGGACCCGAGGGGTTTGGTGGGGCCAAAAGCTGGCCCTTAACTCATGCCTTAATCTGGCAGAGCAAAGACGGTCAGTTGACCACCCAGCGCGGTGTAGTCGCTGAGTGCCGCGTAACCACCCACGGCGCCAAGGCCGTCATTCGGGTTGGTCAGACCAGCCGCAAGGCCGATGCCGGCCCAGCCGCCAATACCCGACAGGATACCGATGAACTGCTTGCCGTCATGCTCGTAGGTCATCACGTTGCCGATGATGCCGGAGGGAGTCTTGAACTTGTACAGCTCTTCGCCCGTCTCGGCGTGCACGGCTTTCAGATAGCCTTCGAGTGTGCCGTAGAACACCACGTCACCCGCAGTGGCCAGAGCACCGGACCAGACGGAGAACTGCTCTGGCAAGGACCACTTGATTTCGCCTGCGAGGTTGTCCCAGGCGATGAAGTTACCCATGCCACCATGGCTGTCCGGCGCCGGGTACATCGCGAGGGTCGCGCCGACATAGGGCTGACCTGCGGTGTAGGACACGCGGAACGGCTCATAGTCCATGCAGACGTGGTTGGTCGGGACATACATCAGCTCGGTCTTGGGCGAATACGCCGCCGGCTGCTGGTCCTTGGAGCCAAGCGCCGCCGGGCAGATGCCGGTGGAGTTGACGTCTTCGCCGTTTTGCTCGGTAGAGTATTCCGCCACCACTTCAGGACGACCGTAGGTGTCGGAGTCCGGGTCCATGTCGACGCCGGTGGTCCAGTTCACGACGGGGTCGTACTTTTCAGCCACCAGCAATTCGCCAGACACGCGGTCCAGAGTATAGCCAAGGCCGTTCCGGTCGAAGTGGGTCAGTAGCTTGCGCTCTTGTCCGTCGATCTCCTGCTCCGTGAGGATCATTTCGTTGACACCATCGAAGTCCCACTCGTCGTGGGGCGTCATCTGGTAAACCCACTTGGCTTCGCCGGTATCGATGTCACGGGCGAAAATCGTCATGGACCAACGGTTGTCACCAGGGCGCTGCGCCGGGTTCCAGGTCGAAGGGTTGCCCGAACCGTAGTAGAACAGGTTCTCTTCCATGTCTGCCGCGTACCATCCCCACGTGGTGCCGCCACCGATCATCCACTGGTCGCCTTCCCAGGTCTTGATCGAGCTGTCCGCGCCGACCGGCTCGCCCAAGTTGGTGGTTTTCTCAGGGTCGAACATGATCTGGTCGTCGGGGCCGACAGAGTACGCGCGCCACAGCTGTTCACCAGTGGCCATGTCGTATGCAGTGACGTGGCCTTGGACACCAAATTCACCGCCAGAGATGCCGACGATGATCTTGTCTTTTACAGGAAGCACGGTCGCGGTGTTTGTTTCACCTTTGGAAGGGTCGCCGTTTTGAGCTTCCCAAACCGTTTCACCGGTCTTGGCGTCCAGAGCCACAACCTTGGTATCCGCCTGATGCAAGAAGATCTTGCCATCGCCGTAAGCAACGCCGCGGTTCACGGTGTCACAGCACATGACCGGAATCACGTCCGGATCCTGCTTGGGCTCGTAACGCCAGATGATCCGGCCTTCGTCGTTCAGGTCCAGAGCGTAAACGATATTCGGGAACGGGGTGTGGACATACATGATGTCATCCACAACCAGCGGCGACCCTTCGTGACCGCGGAGAACGCCGGTCGAGAATGTCCAAGCCACCTGCAGATCCGCCACGTTATCGGCGTTGATCGCATCAAGTTCCGAGTAGCGCTGGTTTTTATAGTCGCCAGTCTGAATTGCCCACTGTGTGGGGTCGTCCATCTTGGCCACGAGATCGTCGTTCGCCATGGCCTGTGTGGCCACGCAGAGCGCCAGTCCCGAAGTGAGTAGTTTGATCGATCGCATGATCTTCCTCCCGTTGGTTCGCGGCCTGCGCCGCTGCTTGGCCCAGCCCTCATCTGATGGGGCGCGGCCGGTTGTTACCGAACTGCCGGGTCTCCCTCCCGGCTGAACGGTAAGCTTGTAACTGCACCACCACGCCTCCTGCTTGGCGGTGCAGTAAATTGGTCGTCGGGCGGTTTACTTGCCCGAAAAAGTCGCCAGATAAGCGATTACGTTGGTCCGATCTTCTTCCTTACGAAGTCCGGCAAAGGCCATCTTGGTGCCTTTGGCGTAATCACGAGGCTTTTCGAGGAACGCAGCCAGGTTTTCCGGCGTCCATTCTTTGCCTTCATCGTGCATGCCGGCCAGCGTGTCCGAGTAGTCAAAGTCTTCCTTGGACCCGACGACGGAGCCGACAACACCGTTCAGCACTGGGCCGACCCGGTTTTTGGCATCTTCGCCAACCTGGTGGCAGGCTTTGCATTTGCGGAAAACCTTTTCACCAGCTTCTGCGTCGCCCGCGACTTCTACGCTTGCGGCGTCACTGGCCATTTCGTGGCTTTCAGCGGCAGCCATCAGAGGCGTCAGAGCGACGAAGCTGGCGGCGATTGCTTGCTTGATCATATTAAACCTTTTGTCTTTCGAGTTTCGATCTACTGAAGCCGTTCAGCGTGCCAAGCGACATGGTCACCGGCAAAGGAGTTCACGAAGAAGTACGAATGGTCATAACCCTTCTGCATTCTAAACGTCCCCGGCTGACGACGACGCGCCATCATCTCTGCCAACGCGTCCGGCTTCAACAGGTCCAGGAATTGGTCAGCCTGGCCCTGATCTACCAAGATATCGCCTTTCCAGCCCTTGTCCTCTAGTAACAAGGTCGCATCATGATCTGCCCATGCACTTTCATCATCTCCGAGGTAGGCGGAAAGCTGCTTGCGACCCCAGTCGCTTTGGGTCGGATTTGCGATCGGAGCAAAGGCAGAGACGCTCTCGAACAGGTCCGGATTGCGCATGGCGATGGTCAGAGCCCCATGTCCGCCCATCGAATGGCCGGTGATCCCGTGACGATCCTGAACGTCGAACTGCTTGACCACGATGTCGCGCAATTCGTTCACCACGTAATCATACATGCGAAAATGCGTTTTCCACGGGGCGCGTGTGGCGTTCACGTAGAAACCAGCACCCTGCCCCAGATCGTAGGCCTCATCGTTGGCGACGTTGTCGCCGCGTGGGCTTGTGTCCGGGAACACCAGCGCAATGCCATGTTCGGCGGCATGTTCCTGCATACCCGCCTTTGCCATGGCATTCTCATGCGTGCAGGTCAGCCCTGACAGATACCAGAGCACCGGAACCGGACCATCCTCCGCCTGCGGCGGCATGTAGACCGCAAAAGTCATGTCGCAGCCACAGGTGTTGGAGGCGTGGCGATAGACCCCCTGAACGCCACCAAAACTGCGATTTTCGGAAATGGTCTCCATGCTGCCCTCAGAACTCGACGACGGCGCGGATGGATTCGCCTTTGTGCATCAGTTCGAAGCCGTGGTTGATCTCGTCCAATGTCAGCTTGTGGGTGATCATCGAGTCGATCTCGATCTTGCCGTCCATGTACCAATCGACGAATTTCGGCACATCGGTCCGGCCCTTGGCGCCGCCAAAGGCTGTACCCTTCCAGACGCGGCCAGTGACCAGCTGGAACGGACGGGTCGAAATCTCCGCACCCGCCGGGGCCACGCCGATGATGACCGACACGCCCCATCCGCGGTGCGAACATTCCAGCGCGTCCCGCATGACCTTCACGTTGCCGGTCGCGTCAAAGGAATAATCGACGCCGCCGAGGTGGTCTTTCTCCGTCTTGGTGAGGTCGACGATGGCCTGCACCGTGTTGTCTACCTTGGAGGGGTTAACAAAATGCGTCATGCCGAATTTCTTCGCCATTTCAGCCTTGTCGTCGTTCAGATCGACGCCGATGATCTTGTCACAGCCCGCCATGCGCAGGCCCTGAATGACGTTCAGACCAATCCCGCCGAGGCCAAAGACAGCCGCCGTTGACCCAATCTCAACACCTGCCGTGTTAATCACTGCACCGATGCCGGTGGTGACGCCGCAGCCGATGTAGCAAATCTTGTCGAAGGGAGCGTCCTCGCGTACCTTTGCCAAGGCGATTTCCGGCATCACCGTGTGATTGGCGAAGGTGGAACAGCCCATGTAGTGATGAATTGGCGTCCCATCCAACATCTTGAAGCGCGTGGTGCCGTCGGGCATCAGGCCCTTGCCTTGCGTGTTGCGGATGGCGGTGCACAGGTTGGTCTTGCCCGACAGGCAGGAGGCGCACTCGCGGCATTCCGGAGTGTACAGCGGGATAACGTGATCTCCCGGCTTCAGCGTGGTGACGCCCTCGCCGACCTCAAGCACGACGCCTGCGCCTTCATGGCCCAGAATCGCCGGAAAGATGCCCTCCGGATCGTCGCCCGAGCGGGTGAATTCGTCGGTGTGGCACAGGCCGGTGGCCTTGATCTCAACCAGAACCTCGCCCGCCTTCGGGCCATCCAGTTCAACTTCCATAACCTCAAGCGGTTTGCCGGCCTCCAAGGCCACGGCGGCGCGTGTACGCATAGTGTCTCTTCCTCTCTCGTGCCCATGGCAATCAGGCGAAGGGCGTCCTTGGTCTGAGTATGAGAGGCTGCGACGTGTTGGCACAATGCATACCATCGGATGCATCCCAGGGTCGGTCGCGCGCATGGACAGAGCGGCGGCGCTCCGTCATCCTTGCTGCCGATATGGGAGGAAACCAAATGTCCTTGAGCAAAGCTTTCGTGATCGCGCTGATCTGCGGCAGCAGTTCCGCCATCGCCGCCGATTTCACGGACCCGACGTGGCCCTGTGTCCAGCGCAAGGTCGAACGCTTATCCACCGGTCTTATGTGGCCGCACCCGATTCCCGAAAGTCTACCTGAGGACGAATCGGTGCAGACCGATATCGCGGCCTTGGCAGAGAAGCTCTCCCTGCGCAGCCTGACGTTGGAAGAACTGGAGCCAGAGGTCGCAGCCTTCGCCAAAGCGCACGGCCATGATCCCGCACTTCTGGGGCTGGTGTTTCAGGACGTGTTCGACGGCCTGTCACGGCGGCGCACGCGGATCATTTCCGGAATCGGTGATTTTTCACTGGGCCAGATTGGCTTGTCGGAAAAGATTGAGGGAGCACGGATGGAAATGGACACCCAAATGAGCAAGGACGAGCCGGATTTCGACCGGGTCGATGCCTTGGAGGAACAACTCGACTGGGATCAAACGATCTACTCAGACAGGCAAAAATCCATCACATACCTGTGCGAGACGCCGGTCCTTCTCGAACGACGGCTTTACGGGATAGCGCAACTTCTGGCCGGCCAGATCGAATAATCATTCCCACTCCAGTTCGGTAAAGGCCACCGTGGCGTTGCGGGGGTTATAGGCCTCGAAGAGCTGCCAGTTCGGCGCCTCGCTTTCCGCGATATGGCCGACGGCCGCGCCAAGCCGTTCACCGCCTGCTACGGCATTCCGCGTGTCCGTGGCAAGGCGATTGAGATATCGCTCTAGCGGGGCCGCGCCGTCTGGCCAAGAGAGACTGGCTGCCCCGTGGCCCGGCACAGCCCGCACGAAGGGCTGGCGGATCAAGGTTTCCAGCGCCCCCTGCCACCCGGGCAGGGAGCCGTCCAACGCGGGTGTGTGCCCGTGAAACAGCAGGTCCCCGGCAATCAAGGTTCCCGTGGCGCGGTCGACAACGGTTAGGTCCGTGCCGGTATGCGCGCGAGGCCATGCCTGCAACTCCAGCGTACGTTCGCCAAGGTCAATATCGACGCTGTCGCTGAGGCTATTGTCCACCTCCGGCACACGGGTGCCAATCATGTTCTGTGCACCGATCAGACGGGAAAGGCTTTCCAGGTAGTTATCCTGCCGGTCCATAAGCGCACGCGACAAGCCCTCGTGCGCCACCACCTCTGCCCCTGCGCGCGCGAACACATCCGCGCCAAACACATGGTCGGGGTGCAGATGAGTCAGGATCATATGGCTTACCGGCAGATCCGTGCGTTGGCGAATCGCGCGCCATGCAGCTTCCCCCATCCAGGCCGCGGACCCACTGTCGATCACCGCAACGGAGGTCTCTCCGATCACGATTGCGAGATTGGAAACATCGCCACGATTCTCCTCATCTGGTTCCGCGATTTGACCCTCATGCACCCAGAGACCGGGCGCGACCTCTGTCAGTGTCAACTCTTGCGCCACTGCGCGGCAGGTCGGCGATCCCAGAGATGCACCGACTGAAAACTCCGGCACGTCAGGCAGTTGCGCCATACAGTCGGCCTGCGTTTCAGCCTCGGCACCGGGCAAGAGCACGTCACGACAAGGACCTTCGCCTGCATTGAGACAAACCAGTACAACGGCTTCGAACATGACAGATCCTCCCACGCTTATCCTGCCACAGCGCGGGGGGCGCTCCACTTAGACTTAATGCGCTGTAGGGCGATGCGGCGCAGTGTGCCAAGCTTGAAGATCATCCATGCGAGGAGGAGTAAGGCATGGCATATGCTTTTAGAACGGCAGCGATCCTGGCACTGCTGGCGATGCCTGTTTGGGCCGAGGGCATCCAGAACCCACTGACAGACGGCCCCACCTGGGACGATCTGAGATTTGATTTGGTTGGGGAGACCGTCCCCATAGACGGAGGTCCGCTGTTGGTCGAGGCGCCGTATCGCGCCCATGATGCGGCAACGGTGCCCGTGATTTTGCGCCAGACGGACCCCACAGCGGTTATCACGCACGCCACCGTCGTGATTGATGAGAACCCAGCCCCGGTCGCGGCGGA
Organism: Sagittula marina; assembly: GCF_014196795.1. GTDB lineage: Bacteria > Pseudomonadota > Alphaproteobacteria > Rhodobacterales > Rhodobacteraceae > Sagittula > Sagittula marina. Next base: position 170,613 of record NZ_JACIEJ010000010.1, on the reverse strand, counting down.
ACTGAGCTTTGGCCCCGCCATGAGCCCTATCGATTTCGAACTCAGAGTTCGCGTAAACCAGTATTCCAACGTGCGTGTCCTGACCCAAACGCCAGAGGCCACCTATATGACCGGGCGCTTTGTGAAGGCGTCCGGAGGATGTTCCGCCCCGGCTTCGCGAGATCCGGATCAAGCTTTGGCAGGTCTCGGCCAGATGAAGTTGCGAATGTTCGGCGATGCGACGCAGCAGTCCACCGCACGGCGTGAAGCTCAGATCATGTTGCGGCACCCGAACTACTCCGGCTTGCAACGCAATCAGATCACACAGCTTTTTATTCCCGCGCATTTCATCGACCATCTGGAGGTCTGGCAAGGAGATGACCTGCTGTTCACAATGGACGGCGGCATCTCGATTTCCGAAAACCCTGTGTTTCGCTTCAGCTACATGGACAATGGCGTGCCCGCCCTGACCGTGAAAGCAACGGATACCGAAGGAAATGCGTTCGAACAGGTCCTGGCCAAGACAGCAGAAGGCTGAGATCACGGGCGGCCCCCGCGGGGGCCAACCTACCTCAGAAACAGACCAATTCGGCTTCGGCCTGCGCACGCCGCAGCGCCTTCACCAGATCCTCGGCGGCCACAGCGGAGTTGAAGACGGCCATGCGCTCGCCTCCGGTGCGGCGCATGGACAGGACTGTTTCGGCCTGAAGGTATCCCTCATAGGGCAATATGGCGGCGATTTCGTCGATGGAACAAGCGCATTTCTGCAACATCTCACGCGATCGACCGTTGGTTTGCATGCAGGCAAAGACATAATCCGCGCGGGCGGCCGTTGGATAGTCGTTGAATCGTTGCGCCGTGTCCTGTGCGTTTGCAGCGAAGGGCAAGAAAACCGCGAGGAGAAGCGCCCTCATTCCGACGCCTCCAAAGCGGTGAAATCGATTTCCGAGTGATAGACCGGCGTGTCGCCTTCCCCCTGTGCGAGCGCTTCGAGGCTTAGGTACCAGCCGGGCACGTCCTCGGACATCGTGACGGTCAGTTCGAGATCGCCAAAACCTTTCATCTGCGCGCGATTGGGATCATTGGCAAAGGGATACAAGCGGACGGTCTGTGTCGACACGGTTTCCCCGTTTACCTCCGCCTCTCCGACGACAGGCTCAGTCGGTCGAATAAGCGATTCCTTGACCCTATTGCGGATATAGAAGGGACTGCCACCGGCGGCCTCCGCCATGTCACGCACGACGGTTTCGTAGAAATACATGATCATCGGGTTGCCAACGCTGGCCGGAAAGCTGCCAAGCCCGCGTTTTTTGCCATCCTGTTGGAACTGCAGCAGCGCCATCGTTGCCGCCTTCTCCTCGAACGACAGCACGATGCTGCCTGTGTCGCGTTCTGCCGCGTCGGGTTTGAGGCTGTTCGAGACCTCGCGTTGATAGCGCAGAGCCATATCCTTGGACACCGGTGTCAGGGTGCCCTCTTTGAACAGCAGGTCATAGGTCTGCTGTCCGTCCAGCGTCTCTGCCGAAAGCGGCGCCGTCATCGCCAGTAGAATGGCGATGGTCGTCAGTGTCTTGCGCATGGTCGGTTCCTCCCTGTTACCCAAGATGAGCGACAGCGCATATGCTGTCATTGCCGACTTTCGGCGCAGTCCCGACGCGCAGCTTCCATTCGATAAGGGGCCGCAGACGCGAGACCTGTACTGGTTTGGTCATGACCGCGAAATCCTGCTCTGCCCCGGCGCGCAGCAGGCGTTCCCGGCGGTCGGCGGTGATCATGATCGCGGGAACGTGCGTGGCGCTTTCGTCGCGCACGGCGGCGATGGTTGCCAGCCCTGTATCAGAGCCGTCCAGCTGGTAATCCACCAGCATGATGTCCGGTGGAATACCCATGTCACGCATATGTCCAAGCGCCTCTTCGGTGGATTTTGCGGCGAGCACGCTGGCCCCCCATGTTTCCAATGTCTGCGTCGTGGCAAAGAGCACGTCATCGTCGTTTTCCACCACCAGCGCGATGCACCCTTCGAGCGAGGCGCTGGAGACTGGCAAAGTCGGCGGAATTTCAAGCATGGTGTCCGGGTGCACCTCGTCCAATTCGATGCAAAAGACAGAGCCGACGCCGACCTCGGATGACATCCATAAGCGGTGGCCCAAATGGCGACAGGTCCGCTCAACGATACTGAGCCCCAGGCCGACACCGGACCCGGCGGGGACATTTCCGGCGCGGGCGAATTCCTCGAAAATACGAGACTGATCCTCGGCCCCGATGCCGATGCCCGTGTCCCAGACCTGAAGCACGATCCGCCCCTCCTTGCGGCGGCAACCCAGCAAAACCTGCCCGCCGCGAGGGGTGTATTGGATCGCGTTCACCACAAGGTTCTGAATGGAGCGCAAAAGATACAGCGAATCCGAGCGCACATAGACGTTGCAAGGCACCATACGCAGCGAAACGCCACGCTCCTCGGCGACGGCGGTCTGATCCTCGAACACGTTTTGCATGATTGCGCCAAGGTTCAGCGTCGAGGGGCTAACCGTATCGCTGTCCGCGCTGTCCAGCCTCGAAATATCCAACAGCGCGTGCAGCAACTGCTCGATCGAGGTGAAGGCTCCCTTGATCCGCCCGACCATCGGCGCAAGATCACTCTGTGCGGAATGGCTTTGCAGCGTAGCGATCAGAAGTTTGGCGGCATTGATCGGCTGCAACAAATCGTGACTCGCGGCGGCGAGGAAGCGTGTCTTGGACGATACCGCTGCCTCCGCACGTTCCTTCGCGAGGCGCAACTCCTCTTCGACGCGGGCTTTTTCTTCGTATTGCTCTGTCAGCTGGGTATTCGCCTGAGTGAGTTCCGAGGTCCGCTCTGACACGCGCTTTTCCAACGTCTCCGTGGCGCGGTGTTCCAAGGTCACATCCTTGAGTTCCACCAGGAACCCACCATCGGGAAGATGGTTGGCCTGCAGATCAAACACCTGATCCGCGCGTGACCGCACCTGCCGGCGCAGCCTGCCTTTTTCGATCAGCTCATGGCGCCAGTCGTCCACTTCGCGCAGTGTATAATCCGCAATGAAACCGCGCACCGTCATCAAATTCAGCAATCGCGTCAGGGTCATACCCTTTTGCAGCGCGGTCATGGGCAGGCCCGTCAGCTGCCGAAACTGGTGATTGTGCATCACCAACTGGCCGGTATCCGAAAAACTGCACACGCCAGACGTCATATTGTCAAAGACCGCCTGCAGGTAATCCGCTTGCCGGTCGATCAGATGCTCTTTCTCGGAGCGGTTCTGCCGCACAATGGCGGTGATGTCGGTCAGCAACAGCACCGTATTGTCGAGCGATGTGCGCTGCATCGACAACTGATACCAGCGGTCTTCGGTCAACTCGATCACAGAAGAGGCAGCAGGAACGCCCTCTGTTCCGCCGGCGCGGATTTGCCGGTCGGTGGACACGACGACCCGCGATTGCGCCATCAGATCGTAATATTCTGGCAGTGTCAGTCCCGGCACCACCTGTTGCGCCACATCGGGCAGGAGATGCTGGAACAGGTCGTTACAGATGTCCAACTGGCCGTCGGTGAACAGCGCAAAGCCCTCGCCCATGACAGCCAGCGCCTCATCGAGGCTTTTGCGCGTGCGCTCTCCCTCGAACCGGATGCTCTTGAGCTCATCGGCGGCTCGTTCCAGATCGCGGGTTTTTGCTGCGACCTGGGACTGTAATTCGATTGCGGATTGAAAGGCGCTGTAGGCGGTTTGGCCGATCTCGTTCTGGCGTGTGGCGCGACGCACCAGAGCCTCGATGATGCGGGTCTGTCGAAGCAGTTGCAGCTCTGGCGGTTCCAGCGGGTCAATCAGGTTCAAAACATGCGACTCCGTTTGCGATCATAAAAGGCCACGCCAACGAATGTCTGGTTCATGTGCAGCCCACAGTGCTGTTCACCATAGGTGTTAAAGCCGAGCACACGCCGCCGCCTGAACACATCCGACACCTGATCACCCAATTGCTTTTGGTCGACCTCAAGCTTGCGCAGAACGCAATCGAAGCCGAGGATGAAATCCGGGCGCTGACCAGCGGCGTCCAGCAGATCCAGCTCGGTCTCCAGCGTTTCGATCACGCCCTTCCCCCGGCCCAACACCATGACCAGCCCGTCGTCGATCGCCGCCAGAAAAGACAGCGTATTCTGATCAATGAGGCCGTGAATTGCACGAATATAGTGGTTTTGCTTGTGGCAGACCAACATGGGGTTCTCGGCAAAGACCTGCGGTGTCAGATCCTCGACCGCACAGCCCACGAGCCTTGCATATTCCTTTGCCGCGGGCGCGCCGTTGATCTCAGTGACCAGTCGTTCCTCGGTATTGGCCTCGGTTACAACAAGTTCGTTTCCGTCGGGCAGGAAGTGGTCAAAGGACAGACCTTCGAAATGGAGGTCCGTCTCGATCAGCAAAACCAGCGCGGCGTTATCCTGAAACCTGCCGTTGTGAAGTATCAGCGTGCGCTCAAACACCATTCCATCCGCCGCAGAGCCGCCAAAGACGGGGATATCCTCCAGAACGCTTTCGAGCACGGAGGCCAAAAGATCCTCTTGTTTCGACAGCCCATCTGCAAACACCAGCGCCAGACGGTTCCATCCTGCGGTGCGCGGAAACTTGGCGTTGGCCCGCGTCATGGTGTCGGAAATTCCGGTAATCGAGAGCGGTTTCAACGGCGCAACAAGAGTCGACGCACAGCGGAAGTGATCCCGCCCGAAACCGATCAGCATGAGCGCGTCGGCCTCATATCCATTTGGCGTAATCTGTCCGGCGGTGGTGCAGCCAAACACCGGAACGCTGTCCAGAACCTCGGCGAACACCCGTGCCAAGACATCCGTGTCGTGCCCCGGCGGTATCAGGGCAAGGACAAAACAGGTGTCGTGCGTTTTGATGCCCTGCGCGGCCTCGCGCGCGGCGTGTTCCGGGTCCGGCATATTGGACCAGGACACTGCCACATGACGCGGCAGGCCGCTTTCAATCTCGTCTCTCATGGCAATGGCGTCGGATCAGTGACAGAGAAAATTATGAGCTTCGGGCTCGTCTTGCACGCCGGGTGTGCGCACATTTGCTTGCTCTACCATCAATGCGGCCTGGGTTCGGTTGTTCACACCCAAACGGCGCAGAAGCGCCGTGATATGCGCCTTTACCGTGGCTTCGGCGAGTTGCAGCTCATAAGCAATTTGCTTGTTCGGCTTGCCCGCACAGATCAGCTTGATGACCTTCTTCTGCTGCGGCGTCAGCGCTGCCAGCTTGTGATTGATGTCATCGGTCGAGGCTTCAGTGGCACAATACTGCTCGCTCTGCTGGAATTCCACTGGCACGTGTTTGCGGCCACGCACAACTTGGGTCAGCACCTTCTGAAGATCCTCTACAGGCGTGTCCTTGGTCACGAAGCCAGAGGCGCCTTCGTCCATCAGGGCATGCACCAAGGCTCGTGAGGTCAAAGAAGAAATCACCAGAACCGGTATTTCCGGCACGCGGGCGCGCAGCGCGACGAACCCAGAAATCCCCTGAACGTCCGGCAATTTCAGGTCGAACATGACGAGATCGGGCAAGAAGCCAGAATCCAGCACCTTCAACGCTTCCTTCAGCGACTTCGCCTTTTCGAACCGGCAATCGGTGAAAACCCCCTCAAGCGCAGATTCCAGTGCATCGCTAAAAAGTGGATGGTCGTCGACAATCAGCACGGATGACACGCGGTCCTCTCGTGCTGCAACCTTGAAGTGTTGCATAGCTGTTCCTCCCTCGGCAGGAGGCTAAAGCAGCTGCGGCATAATGCAACAGCTTCAAGGGAGCACCGGCGCAAATTCACGCATGCCGATTTAACGAAGCAGAGGTTTCAGTTGCTTTTGGCGACGTGCGTGGCAATCGCGTCCATAAGAGGCGGCGACAGACAATCATAGGGTGTCAGGCCAAGCTCTGTCAGACGGCCACGGATCTCGTCCATACGCTCCGGCGGGACACCCGATTCGATAATCGACGAGACAAAGGCAGCAAAGGTCGGCGCGGCCCATCCTGATTTGTCCGACAGCTCCGTGTGAACAAAATCAAGTCCGTGAAACGGATGGCCCGTGTTCTCGATCCGGCCATACATATGCACGCCGCACTCTCGGCAGGCATGGCGCTGAATCGCCGCACTGGGATCGACGACGTCAAGTTTATCGCCGTTTTCGGTGACGGCCACCTGGTCGCGGGCGACAACGGCAATCTGGCTGAAGGTCGCGCCGGAGGGCTTCCAGCATTTCGTGCAGCCACAGACGTGATTATGGGCGGTTTGCGCTCCGACGGAGACCTTGACCGGCTTGCTGGAGCATTTGCAGCTTAACGTGCCACCGGCAAAGCTCGGATTTACCGGCGGGATACCGTTATCAACCTGAGGGTGAATTTTGACATGCGTGTAGCGAGGTGCGCTGGCCGCGGCTTGGTCCGCACCACCGCCAAAGAATTTATCGAGCAGTCCCATATCATTCCTCCCAAATGAGTGCCCCGTTGGATCGGGTGCCTCAACGTCAAGGTGCACCGCCACCGGGCCTCGGACAACACAGCAGTAGGTCTTAAGCCCTTTGGCGACGCGCGCTCAGAAAGGCTCGGCAAAAAGCGCGTAAATCCTGCTGGCTGGGGCGCGCGGCAAAGACGCCGCGATCCAACCCGTCGAGAACGCGGCCCTCACAGCCCAGTATGCCGTCGCGCCGGATCAGCGCGCGTGCAGCGCGGCGTGTGTCGGGCAAGTTATCCGCCCACGCCGCACGTCTCAGCCGCCAGGCCTGCGGGTCAACCAAAGGCACTCGATGATACAGCCGTTGACGGTCCAGCTGCTGACCGCGCATCCCCCAAATCGCCAGCACGGCCAACACCACTGTCCCAAGCAATGCCAAGGGCCAGCCGGGCAATGTGGCAGGCATTTCAGGCTGTTGCACGGGCGGCAGCTCTGCCGCGTCGTAAGCGACCCTCTGAGCAGAGATCACCACCTCCCGCGTCACCCGTTCCCGGGTATCAAAATATGTGAAACGGATCGGCTCCACGACGGCAGAGCGGCCGTTGGTCGGCTGGATCGTCCAGCGCCAAAACGCATGGGTCACTGGCCCCTCCGGCGACAATTCCAGCAGCCGCTTTTCGGGATGCGGGAACACCATACCCGAGGGGGAGGTCAGATCTGGCATGGGAGGTATCATTTCTGGCGTGACGCCGAGGGCCTCGATGCGAACGATACGCAGCACCCCCTCTCCCGGGCTCAGCTGATCCGGCGTGTTGGACCATTGATCCGACACTTTCAGCGATTTTACCGGGAACCACCAATCGCCCGTCCCAAACTCTGGCATCGGGGCAACCTCGATGCTGATCGGCTTGGAGGTGATCGTGTGTTCGAACCAGTCGTCACCCTCGTCGGTCAGCGTCAGGTGATGGGTAAAGGCCCCGATTTCCAGAGTCCCCGCCCGTTCCGGATAGAGCGCCATGCGCCGTTCCAACACCTTCACCGCCTGCCCGCGCAGCCGTTCTTCGCGCCAGATGTCGGGGCCAAGCTGCGTCCAGTTGAACCCTTCCAACTTTGGCTGTTCCAGAGTTTCGCGCGTGATGTGACGGCGATAGACCCCGCGAATGGTCAGCATGACCAGCTCGCGGGCAAAGGGTGTCTGGCCTGTGTCTTCGACCGTCACTGACAGTTGCAGATCGGCCGGGTCGACAGTGCGGCTTTGCGCGAGCACGGCCATGGGCGCGAAACATGCCAAAAGGAACAAGATCAAAAATCTCATGGTGACACCTCCGGCGGTGACAGACCAAGGGTGATGCGCCCTTTGCGTTCCAGCGCGATCCGTGCGGCGAGGTATTCGCCCGGGACGTCGGACAATTGTTCCAGCCAGCGATCATCGGCCAGCATGAACCGCTCGTCAAAGATGCGACGCACGCCTTGTTGGCCAAGAGTGTCCAGTTCCGCCAACCCCAGCATGGTGTTGGTATTAGTGACCTCGTCGCCACTGCCCGCCCCGCGCGCATTCCCTTGGGCGATTGGGGCCTCGCCAGTGGCTCCGTCATTGTGCTCAGTCAGCAGGGCCAGCGCCTCCGGATCGATGCCCAGACCAGCGTAATATCCCGCGATCAAATCGAAATTTGCGCGGGCATCCACGTCGCCGCCGTGAATCACAAGGTCGTAGGCCTCCAACGCTCTCGCATACCGCCCGCCGCGCGCAGCCGCCGTGCCAAGATTATAGAAGGCACCCGCCTCGGCAAAGCTTGCCTCGGCCTCTTCGAACCGTTCCGCACGATGCAACGCGACGCCGCGCCACTGTGGATCAGAAAACATCGGCACCGCGAACGAAGGCTGCCCCAAAGCCAGTAGAACGCGCCCGAAGGGAGCGGTGCCGCCAAGGACAAGCGTCAAGACAAGCGCGCAGATGGTTACGATCAAAAGCACCCTCATCCCGCGCGCCTCCTGAACAGGGTCAAAAGCGGCAGCAGGGCAATGGCCAAAATCCACGGCCCCATGTCGCGCCAATACAGCAACGGGTAGTCCTGAGCCAACAGTTCCGCACGACCATCCGTTGACAGCCACCGAGCCAGCGGCGCGCCTTCGGTCGGAAGAAAGCTGCGCCCTCCACCCGCCTGCGCCACCGTCGACAGATCTTGTGCGCCCAAGGCCACCACGGACAGCCGAGCTCCGCGTGCCGTGAACCGGTCCGCCATGCGCGCCGCCTCTGGCCCTACGGTGCGGGCAAGCAGGATCACGTCGCCGTAGCGAGTCTCGGTCTGCTCCAGCATCCGCAGCGCCATAGCCAAACCAAGGTCGGCACGCTGACCCTCGTCCGGCACCGTCTCGGGCCCAATCAGCGACAGAGTTTGCCCCAATTGTTGCAAATCCCCTGTGACGTCGCTGGCCACATAGGCGTCGCCTGCATAGATCACCAACCCGCCGGGCCGTGTGCCGAGCGCCGCAATCCCCTGACGCCCCAGTGCCTGCACTTGCGGCCATATCGGCCCATCGACCACATCCGGGGTGGCCTCCAGCACAAAGATCGCCGTATCCAGATTGCGAAACGAAACCGTGTCGCGCCTCTCCACCGCCGGACCACCAAGCGCCAGCAGGATCAGCGCCGCCGCCAGCCAGATCGCTCCGCCCCGCCGCCGTCCGCTGTGGGACACCCGGCCCATCGCCGCCATCGCACGCAGCAGCGCAGGGTCGGTGGCGCGCTCCCATCCGCCAAGACCTCCGGCCTGCCGCGACAGCCACCAGGCAAGGCCCGCGAGAAGCGGTAGCGCCAACAGCCATTCGGGGCGCAAGAGGGTCATGCCTGCGCCTCTCGCCAGCCCAGCCATGCCAGCAAAAGCGCGGCCAACCCGGCAGGCCAAAGCCAGAGCGCCCGCCAGACCTCAGCCGCCAGCCCGTCACTGTCCGTCGCTTCCAGTTGATCGAGCGCCTCGGTCACGGCCAACAGATCATCGGTGGTTTTCACGCGAAAGCTCTCGCCGCCAGAGATCTCGCTCATGGCCCTCAAGGTGGCAGCATCCACCGCGCCGCGCGCATCTTCGCCAGCGGTTTCAAGGTCTTCTGGCCCAAGCGCGATGGTATGAACCCTGACCCCCATCTGCGCGGCCAGTTGCGCCACACCGCGCGGATTGGTGGCGCCTGCATTGTTTTTGCCGTCCGAGAGCAGAATGACCACGCGGCTGGCCGCCTCAGATTTGGCCATTCGTTTCAGCGCCAGCCCAAGCCCATCCGATATATTCGTGGCCCGCCCGGACACGCCGATCTGCGCTTTTTCGATTTGCTGGGCGATCCCCTCGACGTCGTATGTAAAAGGTGCGGCATAGTAGGCTTCAGATCCAAAAACGATCAACGCCACACGGTCCCCGGCGCGCCGACGTGCGAACTCCGCCCCGACCTGCGTGACGGCCTCTAGTCGGGTTACGGTGCGTCCATCAAGATAAAAATCTTCCCGCACCATGGATCCCGAAAGGTCGAGTACAACGGCCATATCCCGGCCTGACACCTTCAGCGCCGGAACCGGCTCCAGCATACGAGGTCCCGACAACGCTAGGACTGCCAGGACCCAGATCCCCCAGCGCAACCAACGCAAATCATGCACGGCGCTGCCCCGCGCGTGGTCGCCCGCCAGGAGCGCATCGGCGATGCTGTCGGGCACCTCCAGCGCAGCCCCCCCATTCTGCGCAGCCGGCAGTAAGCGCGCGGCCAACCAAGGCAGCGGCAAGAGCAGCAGCGCGAGGGGGAAGGCCAGCTCAGGCATGACGCCGCAACTCTGCTTCGAGCGTTTGCAGGTCTGGCGCGCCGTTCGCTTGATATAGTGTTGGGCGCAAATTGGCGAAACGCTCCGGCGCATGTGCTTTTAACAGATGCAACAAAGCCGTGCGGCGTGCCGTGTCTTCCGTAGGCAATTCCGCCATAGCCGCTGACAAACCTGTCCGACGTTCGGAGCGCGTCCGGGATGCCAGTCGCCAGAGGCTCACCACGATCAACGCCAATACCCCCGCAATCGTCACAACAGCGGCAATATCCGCCAATCCGCCGCCAACAGCCTCCGCCGGAAGGCGAATGTCGCGCAATCCTGCTTGCAACGTGGCCTCTGCGATGGGTTGTTCGTTCATGGCACGCGATCCGTCGGAAAGGCTGCGGCCAACCGCTGGGCCAGTTGATCTATTGGCCAGGCCGCGTCCAGGCGCAGGGCGGCGTGGCCGGAGATGGTCGAGATGTCTGGCGGTGGGGCGGCCTTGCCGGAGACTGCCACCCGCAACCTTCGGCCATTCGCCAGACGGATGGGATAGCGCCCGCGCGGCAGTCCCCCGGCCTCTGCGTCCGACAAGCGCAACAGATGCAGATATCGACGGCGAGACAGGTCGGCAAAACGATCATGCAGCGCACCGGGCGCATCAAACCCCGAGGCAATCACCACCTCCGCGCCTCGCGGTGCGATGCGGCCAACAGGGTCCAGCGCGACATCCAACGGCAGTGAGTGCGGATCATTGAGCGCCTGCGCATGTGCCGTCACCAGCCCTCCGATAACCTCCAACATACCGCGGGCGCGCCCGCGAGGCCGCACCGCCACTGGCATGCCTCCCGTAAGCGCCAGCAGGCCAACACGCCCGCCTTCTTCAACCGCTTGCCAGCCAAGCAGCACCAATGCCTCCGCCGCCGCGACCGAGCGAAAGGCACGTTTTAGCCCCCACAGCATCGGGGCCCTGAAATCAGCCACAAGCAAGGTCACGCGGTCACGTTCATCCATGAACTGCCGCACATGCAAAACGCCTGTGCGGGCTGTGCTGCCGCGGTCAAGGTGACGCAAATCATCGCCGGGCAGGTAGCTGCGCACATCTGCAATGTCTTGCCCATGCCCTTTGCGTCGCGTGACAAAACCGCCCGGCAGCGCTGCCATCACTGGCTGGCCCCGAACACGCAAGGCCACCTGCCGCAAGGCTATCAAAGGATCGGCAGTCAGCGTGACGCCGGGGGTGGTTTGCGCGGGGGCGCTCACAACGGGTCAACCTCCGCGAGGATATCTGCCACGAGGTCGCGCGCACTACGCCCTTCCGCCACCGCTCGCCATGACAGGACCATGCGATGCGCCAGTGCATCGGCGGCCAGCGCCTCCACGTCCTCGGGCAGCGCGTGATCGCGGCCCCGCAAGAACGCCCGCGCCTTCGCCGCAGACGCCAGCGCCAGAGAGCCGCGCGGTGATACCGCGTGGTCCACCTCTGATGCCCGCGTCGGGTCGCGGGTCGCCATGACCAGCCGCACGATGTAGTCGCGCAGTTCCGGCGCCAGATGCGTGGCCATGGCCCGCTTGCGCGCGGCATTCAGATCGGCCAGCGACAGGCGCGGCGCTTGCAAGGCCGGCGTCTGCCCTTCGGATTCGACCAGATCGAGGATCTTCCGCTCTGTCTGCGCGTCAGGCAAGGCGAGCCGCACGTACAGAAGAAACCGGTCGAGCTGCGCCTCAGGCAAGGGAAACGTGCCGTCCTGCTCAATCGGGTTTTGCGTCGCCACGACCAGAAACGGATCCGGCAGCATATGCGTCGTCGGCCCGGCAGTGACTTGATGTTCGGCCATCGCCTCCAGCAACGCAGATTGCACCTTGGGCGGAGCGCGGTTGATCTCATCCACCAGCACAAGGTTGTGGAACACCGGGCCCGCCACGAACTCGAACTCGCCCGATTGTGGTCGATAGACCGGAGTGCCTGTCAGGTCGGCCGGCATAAGATCCGGCGTGCATTGTATCCGGGCAAAGCTCCCCTCCACCGAGGCCGCCAGCCATTTCACCGCGCGCGTTTTGGCCAATCCCGGAGGTCCCTCTACCAGCAGATGCCCACCGGACAGCAAGGCAACCAGAAGTCGCTCTATCAAAACGTCGTGGCCCACCAGCCCATGGGACAGATGATCCCAAAGCTGCCGCAGCCCGCCAAGCGCGGTCTCGGGGTGCGTGGTCATGTCTCCTCCCTCCCGCCGATACGGCGGTCCTCGGAGGTGATCCTAGTCCGAGGACCCGGTAGACACCTATTCAGCCGAAAGTCGCAACTGCGCTCAGGGACGGTAGGCTTGACAGTCCGGGTCCAGAAGCAAGCTTAGATTTGGGTCTGCCAGCGTGTCCTGCGCCATGAGGTCAAGCCGGTCGAATGCCTCGTCGATAAAAGCCAGGAACGCCGGTTCGGTGGTCTGCTCTACCGGCGCTTCGGCCACCGCGTGCATCATGAAAACATCGAAGGCGCAAAGCCCCGTAGGGTTCGTACTGACAAGTGCCGCCTTAAAGGCCTCCGACCCCCAGGGCAGTCGGTGAATGTTCAGCGGCACCTCTTGCAGCTTCGATTGGAAAACCGGGGGACGCTGCAACATCAAGATATCCATGCCGAACGTAAAACTCTGGAACAACTCCTCGATCAGGATGGAGCGAAAGAACACCTCTGACAGCGGATCATTCAAAGTCGCGTCTGCCTGTTGCACGAGGAGATGCGTTGCCGACCCGCGCCTGCCGAAAAAGGTCTGGGCCTGCCCCGGTGATCCGGCGGCGTAGCTGCGCCCCTTTGGCAATCCCAGCCCGTAGGCCGCGTTCATCCAGCCGATGTCGCGGCTTAGCGCGCCATTTGGCGGATACCCTGAGTACAATCGCAACACGACGATGCGCCGCGTGCCGCATCCGGTTGCCTCTTCGCCAGCATAGCGCATAGGCACCGGACGCCCAAAGACCCGCCGGGTCAACGCGCTGAAACTGTTCAGAACGGCTTGAGTTCGCGCGGTGGGACGCTCGCCGATGACGCACAGGGCCGCACCGGACAGATCACGCCCATTAATTCGCACCGGGATCGACATATCCCGCCGCAACATGGTGGATCGCAGTTGATAGCCCCAGCCGCTGCGCGCAAGGTCGAGGTAAATGGCGCGATCCCCTGCCTTCGCGGGCGCCGCCAACAGAACAAGACAGCTAAAAAGGGCCACAAATATCGCATGCATGGCTCAAGATTAGCGCAGAAGCGCCCCGCGTCCAAAGCATGCCGCGTATCATGGTTGCGCGCAGGTGGTCGGCGGCCATGGGGAGACTGCCGGTATCCGGCCACCTGCGCGATCAACGAGAGTGTGTTCCATCAATTTGATCGCACCGGGACCGAAAGGGAATTCTTATTTTCTGAGAGGGGCTTCGCGGTCGCTATTCACCCACCAATACGGGCGCGACCCCATCTAGGCAAAAACCGCGGTTGCGGATCGTCTTGATGCCGAAGCCCAAATCCTGCGTCGCCAATTTCTTGCGAATATAGCCGATATAGACATCGACCACATTCTCGCTTCCGGATCCTTCTGCCGCCCAAAGCCGGTCAAAGATCTCGCTGCGAGCCATCGGTTCCGGCGCGGCCTTGCGCAACAGTCTCAACAGATCGGCCTCACGTTCGGTCAGAGCGATTTCCGCTGCTCCTCGGCTGACGGTGCGTTTGCGCAGATCGAACTGGGGCGCAATCGGGCGACGGGTTTCGGCCCGACGGGTTTGCACCTTCAGCCGCGCCACCAGTTCGGCAAAGTCGAACGGTTTGATCACATAATCGTCAGCCCCGGCTTCCAACCCTGCGGCGCGGTGTTCGACCTCTGACAGGGCCGACAGCATCAGGATGGGCAGGGTCACGCCACGGGCACGGGCCGCGCGGACCACCTCGATCCCACTGTCTTCCCCCAGCATCACATCGACGATGGCGGCGTCATGATGCTCCTTCACCAGCCGGTCCAGAGCCCGATCGGCACGGTTTTCCGTGACCGTCACATAGCCTTGCAAAGCCATGCCCCGCGCCAGTGCCCCGGCAATACCCGGATCGTCGTCAACAATGAGAAGCCGCATCTTCATGTCGCCCTTCTATCTCACTACGCGCGGGAGGCGAAGGCGGATTCGCGTGCCCGGCGCGTCAGACAAAGGCGCGGCGACCGGGCTTTCCACGGCAATCTGGCCGCCATGTTCCTCGATGACCCATTTCGCCAACGCCAGACCAAGGCCAAATCCGGCCTGGTTCGGCGCAGCTTGTTCGAAGCGCTGGAAGATACGGGCCTGTTTGTCGGAGGGGATACCCGGCCCGGCGTCTGTCACCGACAGGTCCACGTTTTCCGCAGCCAAATCGCAGGACAGTCGCACCTGCCCGCCCGTCCGCCCGTGGCGAATGGCATTGCGCACCAATCCGACCAACACTTGTCGCAGCCAGTTGCGGTCTGCAAGAACCTCGCCCGGACCGGGGGCAAGATCGAGCACCATCCCAGCAGAGGCACATTCGGCGCGCACTTCCTCGCCGACCTCCTCCAGCAACGCTGACACGGAGGTCTCCTCCAGTGACAAAGCCAAAGAGCCACTGTCAGACCGCGCGACACGCAAAAGATCGTCGATGCGGCGGTTCAACCGTGCGGCGCGGGTCTCGATCGTCTCGAAGACCTCGCTCGCCTCTGGTGCGGTCTGGCGACCCAATTGCGCCTCCATCAAGATCACCGTCAGAGGCGTGCGCAATTCGTGGCTGATGTCGGCAAACAAACGGCGGCGGCTTTCGTCGACGGCTTCCAGGCGCGCATTTGCACTGCGCAGTGCTACCGTTCGGTCGTAAATAATTTCGTTCAGGCGGTCCCAATCGGCCTGAACGTCTGCCTGCCGCGCGGCCAGGGCCTGCGCAGCACGATTGGTTTCATCGAAAAGCGCGCCGATTTCATCCTTGCGCGTATCCGGCAGAGCCACGGCAAAATCCTGCGTCCCGATCTGTCGCGCGGCGCCCCGCAGAAGGTCCAGCCGCCGAAACTGCGGATGAATAAGTCCGAAATAAAACGCGGCGGCCATGACAAGCGACAGACACGCCATGAATACGGCAGCCCATGTGAACCGAAACCGCAGGCTTTCGATGCCCACCAGAGTTTCGCGCCGGAACAGGGCTTCGCCGTTGATCGCCTCGTTCAGCAAGGGATCAAAACTGTTGGCGAAGTTGTCCACAACAGGGCGCAATTGAGCTGCGTCGCGTCCGTCTTGCGACAGGCCGCGAAGACTTTGGTCCAAAGCGGCATGCATCCGTGCCAGTGTCAGCGACTGGGTGGCGTGGCGGGACTGTCGGTCGATGCCCACGGCCCGTGCGTCGGTTACGGCGGCTTCCAGATCGTCGTTCAACCGCACAAAAGTGCGCTGGATGCTGTCGACCACAGGTGCCAGACGGTCGGCACGAACCTCTGCGGACAAGTCACGCTGAAGCGCTTCGGTCGCCACCACCAGAAAGGTCGACACCTGCGTCGACAGCGTGGCATAGCGGGCCATGCGCGCCTCCGCTGCCAACGCAGCTTCGATCCGTGATCCCACCTGCGCCATTCCGAGCAGAAGTGTCACCGCCGTCAACACTGTGCCAAAGGTCAGCGCCACAGCTCCGGCAGCCAGCCTTGTCCGTAACGAAAAGCCTCTCCGTGGCCTTTTCATATCGCCCCTTTCTCATGCAGATCTGCAAAAATCGTTCGTTTCTGCATCGCAGCATGGATTTCCCCCAAAGCGCCACACACAAAATTAACTCGACGCTGATTGGTATTTCGACAGACTTAAACTGCGACTAAAGGATGTATTAACGAGGTCCCTCATGATCGAGCTTATATTTGTCACGTGCTTATTCGGCACTCAGTCTCAAGCCGCTGATTGCATGCAACGCAGCCTGCTGTTCACCGATGTCACCCCGATGGCCTGCATGATGGGCGCACAGCCGCAGCTTGCCAAATGGGTCAACGAGCACCCCGGCGAACGTATCCAAAGCTGGAAATGCAAAGTGGTGAACCTCTCCGAACGAGAAGCCTGAGCATCGTTTCGGAAAAACCCCGCTCATCCCCTCCGCAAAAGGATGACATGCTGGCGCAAGACACTACCCTGCTTCGAACACCACAGATGTCGGAGCCCCTTTGTGACCTTGCGCGCCCTTTTCGTGATCCTTGTTTTCGCACTGTTGCCCTTGTCCGCTGCGGCACAGGATCGGTCCTCTGTGGAACAGCAGTTTCAGGCATGGTTGCGCAACACCGTTTGGCCGGAAGCCCAGCGTAAAGGCGTCTCGCAGCAAACATTCGATCAGGCCTTCAATGGAGTGCATTTGAATTGGCAGCTGCCCGATCTGGTGCCTCCGGGCAGCCCTGCGCAGACGCCGAAACGTCAACGGCAGGCGGAATTTGGAAGTCCTGCCAAGTACTTCAATCGTGGGTCTCTGGATGGTGCAACAGTGCAGGGCCGTCGCATGATGCGCGCATATGCCGGGGCCTTGGCCGAGGCAGAGCAGACCTACGGCGTGCCAGGACGCATCATTCTGGGCATTTGGGGCCGTGAAAGCGCTTACGGCGCGGCCAAGATTCCACACAATGCGTTCGAAGTCTTGGGCACCAAGGGGTTCATGTCCACGCGTGCATCTTATTTTACCGACGAGCTGATTGCCCTGTTGCAGATCGCCGAGGCCGGCCATGCCCCGTCACAGGCCATGCGCAGCAGTTGGGCCGGGGCGCTCGGACAGCCTCAATTCATGCCGAGCAACTTCCTGAAATATGCCGCCGACGGCAACGGTGACGGCCACGCAGACATCTGGCGGTCCGAGGCAGACACTATCGCCTCCATCGCGCGCTATCTGCGTCAACACGGATGGCAAACCGATCGCGATTGGGGCTTTGAGGTCAAAGTGCCCGATGCCGTGTCGTGCACGCTCGAAGGTCCGGACCAAGGTCGCCGGATTTCCGATTGGGCGGCGATGGGTGTTGCTCGAGTAAATGGCAGAGCCTTCCCGGAACACGAATCACGCGGCGAAGGCTATCTTCTGATGCCTGCTGGACGGCATGGTCCAGCCTTTATCGTGACGCCAAATTTCTACGTTTTGAAAGATTACAATATGAGCGACCTCTACGCGCTGTTTGTCGGCCACGTGGGCGACCGTATCCAATATGGCTTGGGTGATTTCAGTGCGAAGTGGGGCACCGTCGGGGGACTGTACCGGTCCGATGTGGCCGTGATGCAGCGTACACTTGAGGCCGCGGGCCATGACGTTGGCGGTGCAGACGGATTGGCAGGCTTCAAGACGCGACGGTCCATTGGACGCTGGCAAGAGGCCAACGGACAGCGCGCGACGTGTTTTCCAGACGCGGCCATGAAGCCACAGCTGCGCTGATACGCTTTGCAAATAGCTGCATAATTTCCCAACCGACCACGAAAGCGCGGACAGCATGTCCCCAATCGCCCTCCGCGGCCGCCCCAACGGGACAAGCATTCCCTTGCGATAGCGCTCCTTAAAACGATACCTTGGCATCAGATTGGCCGGGAGGGCTACGGAGAATATGCAGGACTTCGGGGACGCCTTTGGGCTCGCTTTTGGGCTCGTGCTCAACCCCTCCGCCGATCTGATTGAGATCGTCGGTCTGTCCCTGCGTGTCAGCTTGTCGGCCTGCCTGCTGGCCTGTTTGATCGGACTGCCACTCGGCGCGTTGCTGGCGATCACGCGCTTTCCGGGACGGGGCGCGGCTCTGGTCGTCGTGAACGCGCTCATGGGTCTGCCGCCAGTTGTCGTGGGCCTGCTGGTTTACCTCGCTTTGTCGCGTGCCGGCCCCCTTGGGTTTCTTGGACTTCTCTACACGCCGACGGCAATGATTGTCGCACAGACAATCCTGATCGCGCCCATCGTGGCCGCGTTGTCGCGGCAGGTTTTGGAAACCTTGCACGACGAATATGCAGAACAGTTCCGCTCTCTTTGCCTGACCCGCTGGCAGATCATGCAAGCGTTGCTCTGGGATGGGCGTATGGCGCTGATCACCGTGGCCCTGGCGGGATTTGGCCGCGCCGTGGCAGAGGTCGGCGCGGTGATGATCGTCGGCGGTAACATCGACCATCTGACACGTGTCATGACCACCGCCATCGCGCTGGAAACGTCCAAGGGCGAGCTCGCGCTGGCGCTGGCGCTGGGACTGGTGCTGATGATCATCGCGCTTGGCGTAAATGCACTGGTGCAGGGCCTGCGGATGCGTGGCGCGGCGCAGGAGGTGGCCCATGCGTGACATGACCTTCCCGGCGAACAAAAGCGCGCAGCAGACCGCGCCCGCATTGCGGATGCGGGATGTAAGGCTGTCGCTTGGTGGCCGTCATGTTTTGGACAGTTTGAACCTCTGTATCGACACGCACGGGGTGACGGCCTTGATGGGCCCGAACGGCACGGGCAAGACACAGGCGCTGCGCCTGATGCACGGGTTGATCCGCCCCACCGCCGGCACAGTGACATGGAATGACACGCCCGCCGAGGCCAAGACCTCCACCCAGGCGCTGGTGTTCCAGAAGCCCGTATTGCTCCGCCGGTCCGTCGCCGCAAACATTGATTTCGTGCTGAAGGCGCGGCGCGGCGACCGCTCTCGCCGTGATGCGCTTCTGGACCATGTCGGGTTGCTGGACAAAGCCCGCCAGCCGGCCCGCGCCCTGTCAGGCGGCGAAGCCCAGCGGCTTGCCCTGGCGCGCGCCTTGGCGCTTGACCCTCAGGTGCTGCTTCTGGACGAACCGACCGCAAGCCTCGATCCCGGTTCTGTCCTCGCCATCGAACGCATTATCACGCAAGCCGCCCATCAAGGTGTGAAGGTGATCCTTGTCACCCACGACGTCGGTCAGGCCCGCCGCCTTGCCGACGATGTGGTGTTTCTGCACCGCGGCCGTGTGGCGGAACACAGCCCCGCACATCAGTTCTTTCCCCGACCGCAAAGTGCTGTGGCGCGGGATTTCATCAACGGCAGGATCGTCGTTTGATTGCTTAAACCACTGGGAGAAAATATGAAACTTACGAAATTGACGCTGGCAGCCCTGCTGGCGACCGCCCCCATGTACGCACTGGCCGATGAGTCGATCATCGTGCAGTCCACCACCTCGACCGCAAATTCGGGTCTGTATGACTATCTTTTGCCGATTTTTACCGAAGCGACAGACATCACGGTCAACGTGGTCGCCGTCGGCACGGGTCAAGCAATCAAGAACGCGGCTAACTGTGATGGCGACGTGCTTCTGGTCCATGCGAAACCGGCAGAGGAAAAGTTTGTCGCGGATGGCGGCGGCACCACGCGCACCGACCTGATGTACAACGACTTTATCATCGTCGGACCGGCAGATGATCCTGCAGGCGTCGCGGGCATGACCGATGTGGAGCCTGCAATGGCGACCATCGCCGAACAGGGAGCGCTGTTCGCGTCCCGCGGCGATGACAGCGGCACGCATAAAAAAGAGGTCGCGCTGTGGAAGGCTGCAGGCGTAGACACTGCCAGCGGGTCGGGCGATTGGTACCGCGAGACCGGCTCTGGCATGGGCGCAACATTGAACGCGGGCCTCGGTATGGGCGCCTACGTCATGACCGACCGCGCCACATGGATCAACTTCGGAAACAAGCAGGACTATCAGATCGCAGTTCAGGGCGATGAGGCCATGTTCAACCAATATGGCGTGATCCCTGTGAACCCGGAAAAATGTCCCAGCGTGAATGTCGAGGCGGCTCAGACCTTCAACGATTGGCTGATCTCGGACGAGGGGCAAGAGGCCATCGCCGCCTACATGGTTGACGGCCAGCAGCTGTTCTTTCCCAACGCGCCGGAACAGGGTAGCTAAGACCCCAAAAGGGGTTGAACCATGAGCGAGCCGGAATTTCTGACGGTGCCAGAACTGGCAGAGCTGCTGCGGATAAAGGAGCGCAAGGTCTATGACCTTGCCTCCACCGGCGAGGTGCCATGCACGCGCGCCACCGGCAAGCTGCTGTTCCCGGCCCAAGGGGTTCGGGCGTGGCTCGATGCGCATTCCGAAGGCGCCGTCAGCAAACCACCTCGGCCCTCAGTCGTCCTGGGCAGCCACGATCCCTTGCTCGACTGGGCCATCCGGGAATCCCGCTGTGGCCTGGCGAGCTACTTCGACGGCTCATCCGACGGGTTGGCACGCTTTCGCAGGCGCGAAGGTGTGGCCGCCGGTTTGCACATCCTCGACGCCGACGGGCGCGCATGGAACATTCCACGCGTTGCCCGGGACTGTAGTGGCCAGAACGCCGTCCTTGTGCGTTTCGCCACCCGCTCTCGTGGGCTGGTGCTCGGCCGTGACGCGCAGGGCATCGCGGCCATGGCTGACCTGAAGGGTCGGCGTGTCGTTCCACGACAACCGGACTCCGGCAGCGGTGTGCTGTTTCGCCATCTGGCAGAGCGTGCCGGGTTGCCGCTCAGCACCCTCACGCAAACAGACATCGCCCGCACCGAAACAGAAGCCGTACAGACCCTGGCGCGCGGCGATGCCGATGCCACGCTTGGACTGGAATCCGTGGCGCGGGACTTCGGCTTGCCGTTTGTGCCGCTGATCGACGAACGTTTTGATCTGTTGGTGAACCGCCGCGCATGGTTTGACACCCCGATGCAACGGCTGATGACCTTTTGCCAGTCGGAAGCTATGATGTTCCGCGCCGAGCGTATGGGCGGCTATGATCTGTCCGGTCTTGGAACGGTACGCTGGAACGCCTGAGGAGACGATATGATTGGACAAGACACCGCGCACCGCTGGTTGGATGACGACACCCACCGCGCGGCCCTGCGCGCCGATGCCGAACGGCAATTCGCCTTTTTCCGCAAAGCAAAGCGGCCTGCGGGTGGATTTTACCAGTTGGAGCTGGATGGCACGCCGATGGGCACGAAGGTTCAGGAGCTTCACGCGACAACACGCATGGTGCACAGCTTTGCCTTGGGAAAGCTGGCGCGGCTGGATGCGGGCGACGACATGATCCAGCACGGGCTCAGCACCATCGCGCATCAGCACCACGATGCCGATCACGGCGGCTGGCTCTGGGCCGTGGACGACAACACAGTGCACGACGCGCGCAAGCTCGCTTATGGGCATGTCTTTGTCCTGCTCGCTGCCAGCAGCGCCTACGCCGCCGGGCACTCCCAAGCGCTTGGCCTGCTGGATCAAGCCGACCAAGTGCTGACACAGCGTTTCTGGGAGGACGACAACGGCCTTTTCGCCGATGAATACACCCGCGACTGGCAACCCTTTTCGGACTATCGCGGCATGAATGCCAATATGCACGGAGTGGAGGCGCTGCTTTCTGCCTTCGAGGCCACCGGGCGCAAACATTTCCTGGACCGTGCCGGACGCATTCTGGACTTCTTCTTGAACAAGACGGCCCCACAGTACGACTGGCGCATTCCGGAACATTACAATTCTGACTGGCAGGTTGACCGCGCCTACGCGGGCGATCCGATGTTTCGCCCCGCCGGGCACACGCCGGGTCATTCGTTGGAGTGGGCGCGGCTTTGGATGCAATGGGGCGCCTTGACTGACACAGACGTCACAGAGGGCGCGCGCAAGATCATCTATCGCGCCTTGCACCACGCGTGGGACGAGGCTCGCGGGGGACTGATCTACACGATCGATTTCGATGGCGCACCCGCCATCACCGACCGCTACTGGTGGCCCGTGACAGAAGGCATCGGCGTCTTGGCCTCCCTGCTGAAATCCGGCGGGACCGAGGAAGACGCGGCATGGTACCGCAAGCTCTGGCAGTTTGCCGATGCGCATCTGATCGACAAAACCCATGGCGGCTGGTTCCCGGAGCTGGACGACGACAACCTCCCGACGGGACGGCAATTCATCGGCAAACCCGACATCTACCACGCGCTACAAGCGGACCTGCTGCCGCTGATCCCTGATCGTGCTCAGATTTACGAGGGGCTGCGCGGGCTCTAATCCTCCCAGGCGGAAACGCGGCGGTCTATGGTCTTGCGCGAGACCCCAAGCCGCCGCGCGGCCTCGGCACGGTTGCCGTCGCACAGGTCAAGCACATGCAGGATATGCCGCTGCATGACCTGTTCGAGGTTCTCCACCGCGCGGGCGCCTGTCACCTTTGAATCGCCCGCGAACTCCTGCGGGAATTCCCCAAGGATCACCGAACGTTCGATAAGGTTCTTCAACTCCCGCACGTTGCCGGGCCAGTGGTAGCGTGACAGTTTCAGCAGCGTGTCGGCGGACAAATCCAGCGCGGGAAGCCCCAAGGATGTCGCTGATTGCTGCATGAACAAAGCCGCCAGTTCGGTGATGTCCTCCAGTCGATCTTTCAACGGCGGCATGTCTATGCGCACAACATTCATGCGGTGATAGAGGTCAGCGCGGAACCGCCCCTGCGCCACGGCCTCCTCCGGATCAGCATTGGTGGCGAACAGAAGACGCAGGTTCAAAGGGAACTCACGCTCCGCGCCGACGGGTCGCACACGCTGATCCTCCAGCGCGCGCAACAGTGCGGCCTGCACGACCTCGGGCATCTGCGCCACTTCGTCCAGAAACAGCGTCCCGCCATCCGCCAACAGGAACAATCCCGGTTTCAGATCATCCCCAGGCCCGTTGATGCCGAACAGCTCCTGCGCGATATGATCCGGTGCGATCGCGGCACAGTTCACCGCGACAAAGGGCCGTTCCGCCCGATCCGACGCCTGATGCAAGGTTCGCGCGGCGAGTTCCTTTCCCGTGCCGGAAGCCCCGGTGAACAGCACCGGCGTCGGCAGCGGCGCGAGTTTTCGCAACAGGCTCCGCACTTCGGAAAGCGCAGCAGAGGTCCCCAGCAGCTTGCCCTGCCCGTCCACCTTCAGTTCATGGCGCAGCAAGGTATTGTCGCGCCGCAGATACTTACGGTCCAGCGTGCGTGCCACAGAGCCAAGGATCTGGTTGGCGCGAAACGGCTTCAACACGAAATCCGACACACCTGCCCGCAATGCGGCAATGGCGGTTTCAAGGTCCGCGTAGGCCGTGATCAGGATCGTATCCGCGAGAAACCCCAGCTTTCGCTGTTCCGTCACCCACTCCAACCCTGTTTTGCGCGGCATCACATTGTCGAGGATCACGAGGTCGAAATGGCACTCGTCCAGCTTGACCGAGGCTTCCTCGGGCGAACTGGCCAATTCCACGCGCTTGACCCGCGGCTGCAACGTCTTGAACAGAAAGTTGCGCATCCCCGGTTCGTCATCCACCACAAGGATGGACGCCCCCGCAAGGTCGCTGCCGTAGTCTTCTGCCATTCAGTCCAGCCTGACGCTGCGATCATCCGCATGGGACTGGGCCGTCGTCAGGTCCAGCGAATTGAGCACGAACCACGCGCCCACGCCGATCACCGCCGCGGCCAGTATGCCGAGTATGACTGCCTTCATTTATCACCTTCTTCCGTATGGGCCGATGTGGCCGATTTCAGCCATGACAGCAGATCGGCGCGGTCCTGCGCGCCTGTGATCACTTGCATGGGCATCTTCGAGCCGGGGATATAGTGATCCGGCCCTTGGTCAAACAATGCGTTGATGGTGGCCTCCGTCCAGACGATCCCGGCCCCCTTAAGTGTGTCAGAGTAGATATATCCCGGAACTGTCGCGGCAGCGCGCCCAAAAACCCCGTGCAAGGTTGGACCCGCTTTCCGACTGGGGCCAGGGGTCAGCGCATGGCAAATAGAGCATTTGCGCATGAATTGCCTTTCCCCGTTTGACATGGTGTCAGCGTCGCGCAGAAAGCTGCGGTCGCCGGATATACCGGGGGTGAAAGCGTCCAACGCCTCCACCGGCCAGCCGTAGACAACGTCATCGAGGCCGCCGGCCCATATCGTTTGCCCATCCGGCGAAAAGGCCAGTGCCCACACCGGACCCTGCCGCGTGGCGCGAAAATCTCGGCTGATCTGCCAATCTCGCGTGTCCAGCATCATGATGTAGCCCTGCCCGTCCCCCACGGCGAGCTGATGGGTCGCCGCGTGATAGGCCATGGCCAGGATCGGACGGCGGTCCAGCGTCACATCGGCAATTTCTGCCCCGTCATGGTCGATGATCCGAGTGCCGCCGTCCACTGCGCCATAGGCGATCCATTCGGAGGTGACGATCAGTTCGTTGATACCAAAGCCGTGCTGCACCAGTGGCAACGCCGCGCCGTCTGCATACCGCATCAATGCTCCGGCGGAGGTGCCGGCAAACAGCGCGCCCTCGCCAAAGGCCACGGCATTCACGCCGTCCCGCGCATTCAAAACCTGCACGCCCGTCTTTGATGTCAGATGGATGGTCCCGTCCCAACTGCCGCTGGCAAGCGCTCCTCCCTGAAGCGCCAGAGATGTCACCTTGCCCCTGTGCTGCGCGATGATCTGCCCCTCGGGCCACCCCCGAACAGTGAAATCATCCGCACCGGATATGACGCCCGCGGGGCCGAAAATCACCGTGTTCACGGCAGCCTCGTGCCCCTCCAGCCATTGCGGTTCACTGCTATCCCAAAGTCCGACAGAGTTGTCGAAACTGGCCGTTGCAACACGCCCCTCAGGTGACACGGCAATGCCCATGATCGGCCCGCCGTGTCCCTTGAGCGTGGTGAACTCCTGCGCCGAAACGGGTGACGCAAGAGCAAGGACCAGCGCCAGCCAGCGCATCATTCCGCCGGTTCTGTGCGCGTTACGGCCTCCGCCGGGGCGGTCGCCTCTCCCTTTGCCTTCTTCTTCTCGTACCAGATGGAGTGGTGCTGTTCGGCCCAGTTCTCATCAACTTGCCCGCTGCCCATCGCATCGAACGCACCTTCCATCCCCACGGAACCGATGTAGATGTGCGCGATGATTACTGCCATCATTACAAAGGCGATGATCGCATGCCACAGCTGCGCCAACTGCATCTCTTCTTGCGGGGCCATGGCGGCAGGCAGCGGGTCCATCCCGATCAGAGACGGCAGGCCCAGATCATTTGCAATGCCGAAGGTCTTGGCAAACAGCGGCAGATCCATCGGAAACAGCAGCGACAAACCCGACACCGACAGCGATGCGCCAAAAAGCACCACGGACCAAAAGATCATTTTCTGACCGGCGTTGAATTTTTCAGCCGGTGGGTGGTTCTTGCCCACAATGCCGCCGTATTGCTTGAACCAAACGAGGTCCAGCTTGTTGGGAATGTTGTGCGCCACCCACATCACGAACATCAATATGATGCCCAGCATGAACGCCCAGGAT
This sequence comes from Sagittula marina, assembly GCF_014196795.1. GTDB lineage: Bacteria > Pseudomonadota > Alphaproteobacteria > Rhodobacterales > Rhodobacteraceae > Sagittula > Sagittula marina. The sequence continues at coordinate 145,162 of NZ_JACIEJ010000010.1, read as the reverse complement.
ACGTTGTTGTGGATATATTTCGACACGGTCAACAGCACCGAGTTGGCGTCGTGCCCCATGATCGGAATCAGAAATTTGCGACCAAACAACGTGAAGAGCCCGGTGAAGCCCAGCAGCAAGAAGGACGCTGCGGTCATCCAGTGGTTCACACGCTCGACCATGTGAAAGCGTTCGACTGTGTGGCCCGTTTTGCCACCGTCAATCATGACGCGCCCACGAAGGAAAAAGAACAGCGCCAGCAGGCCGATGGTGCCCAGCAGCAGCCAGCCGCCATAGGTACGCAATGGACCGGCCCGGAATTGCAGCCACGCCATACCACCATCCTGGATCATGACCTGACCCACTTCGGTGTCGGTGGACACATGGGCGTCCGGCAATTTGTCGTAGCGAATGGCGCGCCACAGGTCGGCATCCGAAGATGTCCCCAACGGTGACAGATTGCGCGGCGGAACCGCGTCCCCCCCCACATTGTCGGAACGGAAGCTGTCGTCGACGGGCAGCCCCTCCTGACGGCGCAGGATATCCTGCAGCGTTTGCGCGCCGCCGGTGGCCCCGCGCGCCTCGGCCAGATCGGTTTCAACCGTCGTCGGCACTGTTGGGGCCATCAAAAAAGAGAAAGTAGCGAGGGCAGCCATCACCAGAAGCAGGGCCCAAAATCCGCGGGAAGTGCGCTTGGCACGGTCTGTCATGTTGAACCTCGTCGCTCAGCGTCGCTTCTGGACGCCACATAGGTCATATGCGCGGCCCTAATGTGGACCGCGCCCGTGGTGCGATGTTGTAGGCCGGGGCGACCCCAGCCTACCAAGCGGTCAGCCGCCCTTTTGATCGTAAGCGGTGCCCCAACCCCAGGCGCCGGAGCCGAAACCACGCGCGACGACGCGCTCACGGTAAATGCCCGACACCACGTCGCCGTCACCGGCGAGCAGGGCCTTGGTGGAACACATCTCGGCGCAGATGGGCAGCTTGCCCTCCGCGATCCGGTTGCGTCCGTATTTGGAGAATTCCACAGCGGAATTGTTCTCCTCCGGGCCCCCGGCGCAGAAGGTACACTTGTCCATCTTGCCGCGCGAACCGAAGTTGCCCGCCTGCGGATACTGCGGCGCGCCAAAGGGGCACGCGTAGAAGCAGTAGCCGCAGCCGATGCACAGGTCTTTGGAGTGCAGCACCACACCGTCATCGGTCTGGTAGAAGCAATCCACCGGGCAAACGGCCATACAGGGCGCATCCGAGCAGTGCATACAGGCCACGGAAATCGAGCGTTCGCCCGGTTTCCCGTCCTGAATGGTCACCACGCGGCGGCGATTGATGCCCCACGGCACCTCGTGCTCGTTCTTGCAGGCGGTGACGCAGGCGTTGCATTCGATGCAACGTTCGGCGTCACAGAGGAACTTTGCTCTTGCCATGTGTGTCTCTCCTTATGCCGGCATGATCTTGCAGAGCGTGGCTTTGGTTTCCTGCATCTGCGTGACAGAGTCATAGCCGTAGGTCTGCGCCGTGTTAGTGGATTCCCCAAGCACGATGGGATCCGCGCCTTCGGGGTAGCGGGACCGCAGGTCTTCGCCTTGGAAATGGCCGCCAAAGTGGAACGGCATGAAGGCTACGCCCTCGCCGACCCGTTCGGTAACCATCGCCATCACTTTGACCTTGCCGCCTTCGGGACCTTCGACCCAGCACATCGCACCATCACGCACACCAAGGTTGTTGGCATCGCGCGTGTTGATCTCGATGAACATGTCCTGCTGAAGCTCCGCAAGCCATGGGTTCGACCGGGTTTCATCCCCGCCACCCTCGTATTCCACCAGTCGCCCGGAGGTGAGGATGATCGGGTAGTCCTTTGAAAAGTCCTGCTTCTGGATCGACGCGTACATGGTCGGCAGACGGTAGAACTTGCGGTCTTCGTAGGTCGGGTAGTCTTCGACCAGATCGCGCCGGTTGGTGTACAAAGGTTCGCGGTGAACCGGAACCGGGTCCGGGAAGGTCCAGACCACGGTCCGCGCCTTGGCGTTGCCGTAAGGCGCGCAGCCGTGCTTGATCGCCACCCGCTGGATGCCGCCCGACAGGTCGGTCTTCCAGTTGACGCCGCCAGCCTTGGCGTTGAAATCCGACGGGAACGGAGACATGGACTGTTCGCCCACTTCCTCTGCCGCACCTTGCGTGCCATCGCCCTCGGACAGGCCGTTCGGCTCGGCCGATGGATCACCTTCCATGGCTTCTGCCATCTGGATTCCGGCCACTGTCGCGATGGAGCGTTTCTCCTCCTCGGTCAGGTCGCCGTCCCAGCCCAGATCCACCAGCATCTGATAGGTGAATTCAGGGTACCCGTCCTGGATATCCGCACCGGGGTTGGACACGCCTTCCGCCAGAAGGTTTTCACCGTTGCGTTCAACACCGTAGCGCGCACGGAACGGCAAGCCGCCGTCCTTCACAGGCAGGTTGATGTTGTACAGGTTGGGCGAACCGGGATGCTTGATATCAGCGGTGCCCCAGCACGGCCACGGCAGACCATAGTAGTCCCCGTCCGCAGGCCCACCCTGCGCGCGCAGTGTCGTGCGGTCAAAGGTGTGCTGGTTCGCCATGTGCGTCTTCAGCCGTTCCGGCGTTTGCCCGGTGTATCCGACGGTCCACATGCCACGGTTGAACTCGCGAGTCGTGTCCTCGATATTCGGGGTCACGCCGTCGTCCTCGATGGCAATATTGCGGAACATACGGTCATGGAAACCGAACTTCTTCGCAAAGCGACCGATGATTTCGTGATCCGTCTTTGACTCAAAGATCGGGTCGACAACTTTCTGACGCCATTGGATCGACCGGTTAGAGGCTGTGACAGACCCTTCGGTTTCGAACTGTGTGCAAGCCGGCAAAAGGTAGACACCATCAGTGCGCTCGTGCAACACGGCGGAAACGGTGGGATACGGGTCGATCACGACCAGCATGTCCAGCATCTCCATCGCCTTCTTCATCTCGACCATACGGGTCTGAGAGTTCGGCGCGTGACCCCAAAGCACCATGGCACGAACCTTGTTCGGCTGATCCATGTTCTCCGCGTCTTCAAGAACACCGTCGATCCAGCGCGACACCGGGATACCGGTTTCGTACATCAGATCCTTGTCCTTGCCGTCGGCGCCCTTCATCTTGGTGAACTGAGCGTTCAGCCAGTCGAAGTCTTCGCCCCAGACGCGGGTCCAGTGCTGCCATGAGCCCTTTGACAGGCCATAGTATCCCGGCAGTGTGTGGGACAGGACGCCAAGATCCGTCGCACCCTGCACGTTGTCGTGGCCACGGAAAATGTTGGTGCCGCCACCCTCGGTGCCCATGTTCCCCAGAGCAAGCTGAAGGATGCAATACGCGCGGGTGTTGTTGTTGCCGGTGGTGTGCTGCGTGCCACCCATGCACCAGATCACAGTGCCGGGACGGTTGTTTGCCAGAGTCCGCGCCACGCGTTCCAGCTGGGAGCCGGGAACGCCGGTGACCCGCTCGGTCTCCTCGGGGTTCCACTTGGCGACTTCTTCGCGGATCTGGTCCATGCCCCAGACACGGGTGCGGATGAACTCTTTGTCCTCCCACTCATTCTCGAAGATATGCCACAGCAGGCCCCAGACCAGCGCCACATCCGAACCGGGACGCATCCGCACGAACTCGTCTGCGTGCGCGGCAGTCCGCGTAAAGCGTGGGTCGCAGACGATCAGCGGCGCGTTGTTCTGCTCCTTCGCCTTCAGCACGTGCTGGAGCGACACCGGGTGCGCTTCGGCGGGGTTGCCCCCGATGATGAAGATCGCGCGGCTGTTGTGGATGTCATTGTAGCTGTTGGTCATGGCGCCGTAGCCCCATGTGTTCGCAACACCCGCAACGGTGGTCGAGTGACAGATCCGCGCCTGGTGGTCGACGTTGTTCGTGCCCCAGTAACCCGCGAACTTCCGGAAGAGATACGCCTGTTCGTTGTTATGCTTGGCCGAACCGAGCCAGTAGACCGAATCCGGGCCGCTTTCCTCGCGGATCGACATCATCTGGTCGCCGATCTCGTTGATAGCCTCTTCCCAAGAGACACGAACCCATTCCCCGGCGACTTTCTTCATCGGGTACTTCAGGCGGCGTTCGCCGTGGGCGTGCTCGCGCACCGATGCGCCCTTTGCGCAGTGAGCGCCAAGGTTGAACGGGCTGTCCCAGCCGGGTTCCTGTCCGGTCCAGACGCCATTTTGCACTTCGGCAATCACGGTGCAGCCCACAGAACAGTGGGTGCAGACGGATTTCTTGATCTCTGTGTTGCCACTGGCCGCTGTCGCTGCGCTGGCCTGCTGAACGGTTCCGCCTGTGGCGGCAATCGCGGCCAAGCCGCCAATCGCCAGGCCAGACCCACGGAGGAACCCGCGGCGGTCAACCGAGGTCTTTGCAACCTCGGACAGGATCGAAGTCCGCTGGGGGCGTCGCGCAACCCCGTTGGTCTTTTTCCTAAGCATGTGTCTCTCTCCCTTGCGCGCTTCGGGCGTCACGCCCTTGCTTGCTTGGTTGGCTCAATGACGTCGGGCAGTCGGGCCTCACGCAACCAGTCGCCTCTCGTCGGTTGGCAGGTCCGCCGGGCGGCGGGCGCTGAAGTCTTTTATCCAGCCCTCAGAAACGAGCGCTGGCATAATACGCACGTGTGTGCGCGGTGTCCTGCATCGTGTTCGATGACAGATCGGGTTCTGCGGCCTGTGCCTCGGTGCCGCTTGTGGCAACAGCCACGGCAGCAGCGGGGGCAGCGGTGCCGGCCAATTTCAGGAAATCGCGGCGCGTGGCCTGTTTTTCTGACATGGTTTTCTCCCTTTGGGGATTGCGCCATCTGGGATCGCGCAGTCGGATTCCGGCACGTTTGCATGCCGCTCGTTTGGCCGGGCTGTCCCGACCGGTTCAAAACTCAGCTGAGGCGGAACGCCTCTGTCTCGACCTCCATGAAGGCCTGACCGATGCGGCCGACCGGCGCGTAGAATACTGACCCCTTGGCCCCTTCGAGATCGTTAAAGAAATGCCCCGCCCAGGGAGCGATGTGCTTGTTGAAAAAGTCGCGTTGCTGACCCAGGTCCGCAGGCGTGCCGAAGCGGCCGACGATCAACGCGCCCATCATTTCCATCAAGGAGGCAATGTTATCCTCCGGCTCGAACACGGTTTCAGCGCGAGCCAACCCCTGCCGCGTCATATCCTGGCGCAGCGCCGCAAGTGGTTTTTCATTCAAAAAACCAGTCATGTAATAGGATGCATAGGGCAGCAGCTCGCCGCGTCCCAGACCAATGAACAGCGCATTGTATTCAGCGGTGACTGTCTTCGGCTTCGTGACTTTCGCCATTTTGGCCAGCGTGGTGATCCCCTGCCCCAAGGGCGTGTCGTCGCCCGACAGAGACGCCGTTTGCGCCAGAAGCATCTCATCGGGCGGGTTCGACAGGATCAGGCCCAGAAAGTTATAAAGGTCCGCGCGCAGGCGGTCTTCTTCGGCAATGGTGGCGGCGGGTGCAGCAGTCATGTGCGTCCTTCCATGTCATCGAAACGGAACCGCATCCGGCGCGCGGTGACGGGCAGCGGCGGTTCTTCGATATCTGTCTCGTAGGCGAAATGATCTGGCGCTGTGTCTTCAGCGTTGGGCTCAGCCGTGGCAAGCTGCGTCGGCGGATCGGGCAATTCGTCATCGTACCCTTGCGATCCCTCGGGCGCATCCGCGTCGTCGGACGGATCATCGAGCTTCGCCAAAGCGTCCTGCGCCCGGGCCTCCGCCGCACGCGCGGCCTCCTCGGCCTTGTCGAACATGCCCTTTCCGACCTGATAGACAGTCTGCATGTTTTCAATGACGGTTGCAGAGTCGGTGTAATCCTCGCCGTACTCCAACAGCCCATCCAGGTTCGCCAAAACCGGGTTCAGCCGCCAAAGACGCCGCAGCGCGCGGGTTTTCAGCCGTTGCGGCAGCGTTGACTTCAGGAACGCCTGCACCTGCTCTGCGCTGGCCAGCGCCTCCGGCTCCGGCATACCGGCCTCTGCCAAAAGGTCGTCATCCGAGCGCTCGGCCAACGCCTGCTCCTGCGCGGCTTCGACAGCGGCCACCTGCGCCGCCTCTTCGGCCCGGGCCTCTTCGACGACGCCGGCGCGACGGCGTCCCCAGAAACTGCGGCTCATTGGATCCGCCTCCGCTTTTGCGCGGGCGACGCGTAGATGTCAGCCGCCTTGTCGACGCGTGGATCGCCGACACCGTCCTGCACCAGATCGACCCGCTGCCGATCCCGTTTGCGCTTGATGAACACCTCTTCCTCGTAGAATTCCTCGACGAAGGAGCGAACCCACGCGATCAGGCCGTGCGGCATAGGCACCTTTTCAACCAGCTCCTCGCCGCTGTCGGTGTAATCCTGCGCTTCATACGGCGAGGCCGTGACCCGGAGCACCTCATAGGGCCACTCGCCCTCGGCTGCGCGCATCACAACGTAAAGACTGGGAATTTCCGAACTCAACCCGCTCAAGTAGGCTTCTGCCTCTGCGCCATGCAGCTCCAGGACCGGCGTGTCGGCGTGGTATTCCACAGCCTCACCCTCGCGGCGCAGCTCCCTCCACGACGCAGGGCCGGCACCGGGCAGAACGGCGACCACGTTCCAGGCCCATTTCGCCCAACGGGTAACACCGGGCGTCCGTCTCAGGACGACCCCCACCCGCATTGTGCGATAGGCCTTCGGGTTTTTGATCACGGCGGTCCTCCCTGTGAGCTGACCGTGGCGCAGGATCTCCGGCGGCGAAAGCAATTTCGCACACCACGGCACACCGAACCCGATTTCGGGCCACTTTGACCGGACAATACAGCCACCTAGGGCCATTTCGGACAATCTGTCCAACCCGACTTTTTCGCTCAGAAAAAGGGCGGTTTGCGAATCGCAGAATCAGTCGCCCTGTCGGGACATCGGACAGCGGGATTTCGGCCGTACCCACGGATCGGAAAGCGGTTGTGACCCCCCTCGAATCATGTGTAGCTAGCCCGAATATCGCGCGCTCCGGACCCCGGCAGAGGCCGATCTGACAGGGAGAATATTCGTGGCTAAAACCTTGATAACATGCGATTGTCTCGGCACCTACGACCTGGATGCCGATGGCCTGTCGCAGGCCAGTGGACTCGACGTGCGCGCCCCCTGCTCGGCGCTCTGCACCCGAGAGATCGACCTCGCGGCAGAGGCGTTGACCTCGGGGGATGTGATTTTCTCCTGCACCCAGGAAGAGGCCACCTTCACCGCTCTGGCAGACGAATTGGGCCTCGCCCCGCCCGCCCTGCTCGACCTGCGGGACCGGGCGGGATGGTCCGATGATGGCGCCACAAAACTACCCAAAATGTCCGCCTTGCTGGCAGAGGCGCAGCTGCCCGCCGCGCCGGAAAAGACGTTCGACATACTTTCCGAAGGCATGTGCCTGATCCTTGGCTCGCCGGACGTGGCTCTCGCCGCAGCCGACCAGCTCAAGGATCACCTGGGTCTTACCGTCCTGCTGCCCGATGGATCAGAGGTGCCCGACACCCGTGCCTTCGACGTCATCACCGGGACTCTACGCCGCGCCAGTGGCGCGCTTGGCCGGTTCGAGGTGGTCATCGACGCCCTGCGCATGGTTGATCCCGCCGGGCGTGGCCCGCTGACCCTGACAGACCCGCGTGACGGCGGCACTGCCACCTGTGACATCCTGCTGGATCTGCGCGGAGAAAGCCCCCTCTTTCCGGCCCATGAAAAGCGCGATGGCTACCTGCGCGCCGATCCCGGAAACACCGGCGCGGTGACGGCGGCGCTGCTGGCCGCTTCGCATCTGACCGGCACCTTTGAAAAGACGATGCATGTGCGCACCGAAGCGCTATTGTGTGCCCATTCGCGTGCGGAGCAAGTCGGCTGCACGCGGTGTCTCGACCTGTGCCCCACGGGCGCGATCACCCCGGATGGCGAGCACGTCTCTGTCGATCCGGCCATTTGTGCGGGCTGCGGCGCGTGCTCAGCGGCCTGCCCATCCGGTGCAATCAGCTTTGACGCGCCGCCGGTCGATCTGGTGATGCAGCGGGTGCAGACCCTGGCCAAAGCCTACCTCGACGCGGGCGGCACCGCACCGCGCCTTCTGGTCCATGACGCGCACGGCGCCGAGATGATCCGCCTATCGGCCCGCCACGGACGAGGTCTCCCCGCCGATGTGATCCCGATGGAACTGCCAAAGGTTGGCGTCTTTGGCCATGCAGAGATGGTGGCCGGGCTGGCGGCTGGTTTTGCCTCCGTGTCGCTGCTTCCGGACCGCGCCGCAGACCTTGACGCCATCACCGCGCAGGCCCAGCTGGCACGCGCCATCGGTGGCGCCGAAACGGTCCAGATCATCGACACGCCCGACCCGGACGCACTGAGCGACGCGCTGTTTGATGAAACTGTTCCCGCTCCGGTGGCCACCCCCGTGCGTCCTTTGGGCACCCGTCGCCAGATCACCAGACAAGCGGCCCGAGCCTTGACTGATGCGCCGGTCCTGCCGTTGCCCGAAGGCGCCCCCTACGGTGCCGTGTTGGTCGATGACAGCGCCTGCACCCTGTGCCTGTCATGCGTGTCGCTGTGCCCCTCAGGTGCGTTGGGCGACAACCCCGACCGGCCAGAGCTGCGCTTTCAGGAAGATGCCTGCCTGCAGTGCGGGATCTGCGCCACCGCCTGCCCGGAAAATGCCATTACGCTGGAACCGCGTCTGGATCTGACGCCACAGGCCCTGACACAGCGCGTGCTCAAGGAAGAGGAACCGTTCCCCTGCGTCGAATGCGGCGCGCTCTTTGGGGTGAAATCCACGGTCGAACGCATCACGGCCAAGTTGGAGGGGCATTCCATGTTCGGCGGGGAAAAGTTGCGCATGATCCAGATGTGCGACGACTGCCGCGTGAACGCGCAGGTACACTCCGAAAACAACCCCTTTACCGGGGCCGAGCGGCCGCGCCCACGCACCACCGATGATTATCTCTCAAAGCGGCGCGACCATTGATCCTACTGGCTTTGCAAGGGGGCGCCCAGATCGGCGGGAGCCAGCCCACCAACATAAGCCAGCACGGCCTCCACCTCCTCCAGCGTCATTTGGATGGGGGAGATGGGGCTGGGGCGCGCCGCGTCAAAGGGCGGCGTCACCTCGTCGATCTGGGTAAAGGCCGGGTGCGGGTTCAATGCATAAAACCCGATAAACCGCGCTTGCCAATCTGCAAAGCCGCGCAGCAGCGCGAAACTGGGGGTGGAGCCGATGTCGGTCAGCCGCGTGTCTTCATCGACGGCGTGACAGCGCGCGCATTTCAGACGCGACACCTGCAATCCCAGCGCCGGGTCGCCCACCAGATCAACCTCGGCCACGGGCTGCGCGACCTTTGGCGGAGGCCTGAAGACTGCAGTTCCACCAGGCGCATAAGACAAAATCGTATCGCGCCCGATCTCACCGGCCAGCCAACCGGCAAAGCGGTCCGTCCAGCCACCGGGCTGCGTCACTTGGAACGCCCAAACCTGACCGGCCCCCTCAAAGACCGGCGTGCCCACGTCGCCCAGAACCACTTGAGCCTGCGCCGGATCATCGACCAACTGCACCGCGATCTGCGTCTTCAGCTTGAACCGCGGCAGGATGTAGGACATCACCCCTGTTTCCACCAAAGCTGGTGGGGCGAACAACAAGACCTGTCTTTCCTGTGCCGCGACCTTGAAGGGCAGCACCGCAAGGGCCAGTATCAACAACCAGATGCGCATGGCAGCCAGCCTATTCGCCGCCAACCCCATGCGTCAACGTCCACAGGAGTCTCCTCATGAGCGAAGAATTCAATATGTCCATGCGCAAGTTCCTCAAGCAGGTCGGCGTGACCTCGCAGCAGGCCATCGAAGACGCCATGCGCAATGCCGACACCGCTGGCCAGACTTACGCCGTCAAGGCCACCATCACCATTCCCGAGCTTGGCCTGACGCATGACGTCACGGGCGAGATCAAGGGTCAGGAGTAATCCATTGGCAACCCGTGAAGACGTTCTAGACATCCTGAAAACAATTGACGCCCCACAGGGTGGCGACATTGTGGCCGCTGGTGTGGTGCGCGCCCTTGGCGTGGCCGACAGCGGCGTGCGCTTTGTGCTCGAAGTGCCGCCTGGGCAGACCGAAGCCTGGGAGCCGATCAAGGCCAAGGCCGAAGCGGCGCTGGCCAAGGCAGGCGTGGGAACGGTCAACATCGCGCTGACCGCCGACGCCCCGCCCCCCGGACTGGGTGCCAAAAAGGAAAAGCCGAAGCCTCAGGGCCCGCAAAAGGTGCCGGGCGTGGATCACATCATCGCCATCGCCTCGGGCAAGGGTGGCGTGGGCAAATCCACGGTATCCGCCAACCTCGCCTGTGCCTTGGCCGCAATGGGCCGCCGTGTGGGCCTGCTGGATGCCGATGTATACGGCCCGTCGCAGCCGCGCATGCTTGGCGTGTCAGGGCGTCCCGCATCCCCGGATGGGAAGACCATTCTGCCGCTTCGCAACCACGGCGTCACCATGATGTCCATGGGCCTGATGACCAACGAAGGTCAGGCCGTCGCATGGCGCGGTCCGATGCTGATGGGGGCTTTGCAGCAAATGCTGATGCAGGTGCAGTGGGGCGCGCTTGACGTGCTCATCATCGACCTGCCGCCGGGCACCGGCGACGTGCAGATGACGCTGGCCCAAAAGACCGAGGTCGACGGCTCCATCGTGGTCTCCACGCCACAAGACGTGGCACTGCTGGATGCGCGCAAGGGCATCGACATGTTCCGCCAGATGAATGTGCCGCTGCTGGGCATGATCGAAAACATGTCCACGCACATCTGCACCAACTGCGGGCATGAGGAACATTTGTTCGGCCACGGTGGCGTCGCGGCAGAGGCTGCCAAGCTCGGAGTGCCGCTGCTGGCAGAAATTCCGCTGGATCTGCAAATCCGTCTTGCGTCGGATGGTGGCGCGCCCATCGTGGTCAGCCAGCCCGACAGCCCGCAGGCGCAGGCCTTCATGAAAGTGGCGCAGGCGCTGGTGGATCAGGGCGTCGCATGAGCAATCTGGCCTTTCCTCCGGCGATGTATGGCGAGGCGGTCTCTGGCGATCCGGCAGAGACCGCCATCATGCGCGCCATCCAAGGGGTCGATGCCGGGCTGGTGACGCACCGGATTGCCGCGGATCAGGTGGGGGCGGCCATTGTCATGACGCCGGAGGTGCCTCTGGCCAAAGCCATGACCATGATGCCGCTGTGTGGTGTCGGATTTCAGAACGCGCTTGGCGCGCTCGCTCCGCCAGAGGTGTCCGTGCATCTGGAATGGGGCGGCGCGATCCGGGTGAACGGGGCGCGCTGCGGACGGCTGCGGGTCTTTGCCTCGGACACCGACCCCGCTGCGGTGCCGGACTGGATCGTCGTGGGATGGGATCTGGCATTGCTGCCACTTGACTCGGAAACCGGCAATGACCCCGACCGCACCGCGCTATATGCCGAGGGCTGCGCCGATGTGGACCCGGCCACGCTGGTCGAAGCATGGGCACGGCACAGCCTGCTCTGGATCGCCCGCTGGGAAGACGAAGGCCCCCGCCCGCTCAACGCCGAATGGCGCGGGCTGGTGCATGGGGTCGGCGAAGACATCACGCAGAACGCCCACAGCGGCACATTCCTTGGCGTCGACGAGGACTTTGGCATGTTGATCCGCGACAACATCGACACACATCTGGTGCCGCTGACCACCCTTTTGGAGGACACACCGTGAAACTGGCCCGCGCCATACATTTCGACGAAAGCGACACCTTCGTCTTTGCCAAACCTGCGCGCACCGGCGAATGGTGCATCACTGGCGGCTTCGAGTTTTCCGATTGGACCGAGGACGACCTGACCGGCAAGCAACGTCAGGCTTTTGCCAACGGCTGGCTTGGGCTGGAAACCGGCGGGCGCGTGACATTTGTCGCCGTGACCAGCATCGAAGCTGCGGAGCTGGCAACGCTGGAGGTCACGCTGGCCGAGCATTTCGTCACCTACTACGGTGCGCCGTCGGTCGATGCCGCCCGCCCCGTCGCGCGTGAGGAGCTCTTCCACATGGCCGACCTGTGCGAAGAACATGATCCCAACACGCTGTTGACCGTCGCGCGCGAACTCGCAGACGGTGGCGTGCGCGAGGTGTTTCGCGTGATCGAGGCACCGGAGGCAGAGCTTGACCAGCTTGCCGTTCACATGACGCCGGACGAGTGACGCGGCTGGCGCGAACGCGGCATCGGCTGGTGGGTTCGATCCGGGTCCGCCTGCTGTTCCTCGCGCTTGCGCCGCTGGTGCTGCTGACGCCACTTTTGCTGCTGCTGGGCGCGACACGTTGGTCCGCCGACTACGACAAGGTTTTGATCGCCAACGTCGATTCGGACTTACGCATCGCTGAACAATATTTGTCGCGCATCCTGTCCACCACCGGCGACGAGCTGACCGGCGTGGCGGAATCCGTTGAGTTTGCCGAGGCGATGACCGCGCCACCAAGGGCCCGCGAAAGCTTCTTTGATGCCAAGCGGCGCGCACTCGGTCTGGATTTCCTCTACTTTGCACCTCAGGAACAAGCCGCAGCCGATTGGCCGGTGATCGCTCGCGCGAAAACGGGCCAGCCCGCCACCGCCATCGACATCTTTTCTGCCGAGCAGCTCTACAGCCTTGATCCCAGCCTCGCCTCGCGGGCGCGTGTTCCGCTGATCGACACACGTGCCGCCGTGCCCACCGACCGCACCGTCGAGGACCGAGGCATGGTGGTCCATTCCGCCGCTCCCGTCCGGTCAGACAACGCCAATGGCGTGCTGGTCGGCGGCATCCTGTTGAACAGAAACCTGCAATTCATCGACACCATCAACGCGCTGGTCTACCTGAACGCCGTCACCGGCGGCAACCGTCAGGGCACCGCGACCCTGTTCCTCGACGACGTCCGCGTGTCCACAAACGTGCGCTTGTTCGAGGACGTCCGCGCGCTTGGCACCCGCGTGTCCGCCGAGGTCCGTCAAGAGGTTCTGGACGAGGGGCGCACCTGGCTCGACCGTGCGTTTGTGGTGAACGACTGGTATATCTCCGGCTACCTCCCCCTGCGTGACAGCTTTGGCGACCCGGTCGGGATGCTCTACGTCGGCTTTCTGGAGGCCCCCTTTGCCGCCGCCAAACACCGCGCGATCATCACCATGCTGGCCGCCTTTGCCGGGATCGTCGCGCTGTCCGCGCCACTTTTCCTATGGCTGGCCAAGGGGATCTTTGCGCCGCTGGAACGCATGACCCAGACCATGCAGCGCGTCGGTGAGGGCGATCTGTCTGCCCGCAACGGCGCGGTGCGGGCGTCCAATGAAATCGGGCAAGTGGCTGGCCACCTCGACGATCTGCTCGATCAGGTGCAAGACCGCGACAACCGCCTGCGCGCCTACGCCTCTGATCTGACCACCCGGGTCGAAGAACGCACGGCCGAGCTGCAAGAAGCCAACGCCAAGCTCGAAGACACATGGCGGCAACTGGTGATGAGCGAAAAGCTCGCGTCCATCGGGGAAATCACCGCAGGTGTCGCCCATGAGATCAACAACCCTGTCGCCGTGATTCAGGGCAATCTCGACGTGCTGCGTGACAGCCTGGGCGACCGCGCCACCGATGTCGCCACCGAAATCGAGCTGATCGACGCCCAGGTCGTGCGCATCAACGCAATCGTCGGCAAGCTGCTGCAATTTGCGCGCCCCAACGATTTTGCCGCCACAACCGCGCTGGATCTCGCGCCAGTGGTCACGGACTGCCTGGTCCTTGTGGGGCACGTGCTGTCGCGGTCGGGCATCGACGTGCTGACCGATCTGCCCGAGGTGCCTCAAGTGGTTATGGGCAGGGGCGAGATGCAGCAGGTTGTCATCAACCTGATTGTCAATGCCGCCCAAGCGATGGGGGAATCCGGACAGCTACACCTTTCACTGGCCGAAGCCGAAAGGCACGGGGCTGCTGGCGTCGCTCTGATCGTTTCTGACACGGGACCCGGCATTCCCGAATCGTTGCTCGACACGGTCTTTGACCCGTTCTTCACCACCAAGCAGGCAGAAGGGACCGGTCTGGGGCTGTCGATCTCGCAAACTCTGGTGCAGCGCGCCGGTGGACGCATCAGCTATCGCAACCGCCCCGAGGGGGGCGCCGAATTCACCGTCTGGCTCCCGGTCGCGGGCTAGGATACTCACGTCGCAGGAGGAGCGCCACATGCTGGGATACATCACCGCCGAGGGGCGCGGCGCGGGCGACGTGCTGCTGGCCGACATCGCCGACACTCTGCGCGCCCAGGGTCTGTCGCTCGCCGGGGCCGTGCAGGTGAACCGCGACACCGATCCCGCCCGCAAATGCGACATGGACCTGCATATCCTGTCCGGCAAGGACGTGATCCGCATCAGCCAGAACCTTGGCACACTCTCGAGCGGCTGCCGGTTGGACCCTGCGGGGCTGGAACAGGCGGTGGGCCTTGTCACTGCAGCATTGGACCATGCCCCTTCCCTGCTGATCGTGAACAAATACGGCAAACAAGAGATCGACGGCCGCGGCTTCCGCCCCGTGATTGGCGAGGCGCTGATGCGCGACATACCCGTCCTGCTGTCGGTCAACGCCGGGAACGAGGCGGCCTTCCTCGACTTTGCCGGCGAGCTTGCCCAGCAAGTGCCGGCCACGCGGGACGGCATCCTGAGCTGGGTCAGCACGCAGGCGATGGCCGCCTGATACTCAGGTAAACAGTCCCTTGTAATCCTCGCGCAGGGCGTTCTTTTGCACCTTGCCCATGGTGTTGCGCGGCAGCTCTGGCAGCGTGATGAACCGCCGGGGATGTTTGAACTTCGCCAGGCTGTCGGTGCAGGCCTGCATCAGGGCGGCCTCCTGAGGCGTCTCGCCTTTTTGCGGCACGATCACGGCGACAACGGTTTCGCCGAAATCGGGATGCGGCACGCCGATCACCGCACTTTCCATCACCCCGGGGCAGTCGTCCAAAACCAGCTCTATCTCCTTGGGGTAAATGTTGTAGCCCCCTGAGATGATCAGATCCTTGTTGCGCCCGACGATCGTGACGTAATCATCCGGCCCTTGGGTCGCCAGATCGCCGGTGATAAAGAACCCGTCATCGCGAAGTTCAGCGGCGGTCTTTTCCGGCATCTGCCAATAGCCCTTGAACACGTTGTCGCCCCGCACCTCCAGCACGCCGACCTCGCCGCGCGGCAGTGTCTCTCCGGTTTCGGGATCGCAGACCTTGGCCTCGACCCCCGGCAGTGGCAGACCGACAGTGCCCGCGCGACGTTCGCCATCATAAGGGTTCGACGTGCTCATGTTCGTCTCAGTCATCCCATAGCGTTCAAGGATGCGGTGCCCGGTGCGGTCCTCGAACCGCTGATGCGTTTCCGCCAGCAAAGGCGCGGAGCCTGAGATGAACAACCGCATACCCTTGGTCAAGTCGCGGTTGAAACGCGGATCGTCCAGCAAACGCGTGTAAAATGTCGGCACGCCCATCATGGCCGTTGCCTTGGGCAGCATGGCTATCATCGCGTCCTGATCGAACTTCGGCAAAAAGATCATCGACCCACCCGCCAAAAGCGTGATGTTCGACGCCACGAACAGCCCATGCGTGTGAAAGATCGGCAGCGCGTGCAGCAGCACGTCGTCAGCCGTGAATTTCCAGTAGTCCGCCAACATGTCCGAATTGGACAAAAGATTGCGCTGGGTCAGCATTGCGCCTTTCGACCGCCCGGTCGTCCCGGAGGTATACAGGAACGCGGCCAGATCATCCTCGCTGCGCGCCACGGTGTCGAATTTCTCTGGCTGGTCTGCGGCGGCCTCGGTCAGCGTACCCGAGCCATCGCCCGCCAGCGTCATCAGCGTCGCCCCCAGGCGTTCGACCATGGGGCGCAGATCGTCAGCCTTGGCCGGGTCCCCTACCACCAGCTTTGCGCCGGAATTCTCCACGAAATAGGACAGCTCATCGCGGGTGTATGCCGGGTTCAGCGGCAAGAAAATCACCCCCGCCTGCACACATGCAGCGTAAAGCGCCAGCGCCTCCGGCGACTTGTCCACCTGCGCGGCCAGCCTGTCGCCCGGTTGGAGCCCCGCGCCCACCAGCACGTGCGCCAACTGCGCGGCCTGTCCCACGAACTGCGCATGGGTCAGGGTCTCCCCCGACATCAGATGCAGAAAGGGCGTGTCTTGGTCTGCGTGTTTGCCAAAGAGACGGTCGTAAAGCGGGTTCATGGGCTGGGGTCCTTTCGGGTCGTCTGGGACGCAGACGCAAGGCTACGCACCTCAGAGGAGGTCACAATCTCGCGGCTGTCTGCGTATTTCTCGTGGTTTTGCGACACGCGCTGCAGGTCGTACAGGTAGTTCACCATGACGCCAAGCGACTGTTTCTGCCCTTTTTCAGAAGTATCCGCCCCCGCGTGCAACGCATGGACCTGCGCGCCGTTGCCAAGGTGGAACCGCGCCACCGGGTCCAACGGTTGGCCATCCCCACGCTTGCCGCGCGTCAGATAGCGTGCCGCAAGCCGCCGCAACTGCGTATCATCACCGGCATCCGGCTCTAGCCCCTCCGCCTCAAGCCAGCGGGCAAAACCCGGCAAGGGCGACAGCGTGACAAACGACTTCAATCCCGGCAGCGCCATGGACAGGTCCGCAGCCACCTGTTTGATCAGCGAATTGCCAAAAGAGATCCCCGCCAATCCCGCCTGACAGTTTGAGATCGAGTAGAATACAGCCGTATCCGCCTGCTCGGCGGTCAGGGGTGCGCGCTCTTCGGCCAGAACGCCCTGCACAGATTTGGGAATGCCACGGGTCAGCGCGACCTCCACAAAAATCAGCGGCTCATCCGGCATCGCCGGGTGGAAATAGGCAAAGCACCGTCGATCCGCCGGCTGCAACCGTCGCCGCAGATCGTCCCAGCTGTCGATCGTGTGGACCGCTTCATAGGCGATGATCTTGTCAAGGATATGCGCCGGGCTTTCCCAATTGATCGGGCGCAGCACCAGAAAGCCCCGGTTGAACCAACTGACAAAAAGGTGCCGGAAATCCACGTCCAGCGCCATCAGCGCCTCATCCTCACGTCCCAGCCGCAGCAAATCCGCCCGCATCCGCACCAGTTGCCGCGTCGCACCGGGCACCATGTTCAGGCGGCGCAGCAGCTCTTGGCGCGGGGGTTCCGCCACAGTGGCAAGATGGCGGTAACTGGCCTTGTCCCGGGTTGCCTCATAGGCGTCGAGCGCCGCCCGCACCTCCGTCACGTCCAGATCCATATCCGCCGCAAGGTGATGAAAGAACCCCAACTTCTGCGCGTCCTCCCAACCGGCGTAGCGGTCGATGATCTGCCGCGCGACGGATTGGCCGCTCACCTCGCCCGTGGCGCTGACCAGATCTGCGGTCAGATCCTCGATCCTGCGCCCGTCCTGCCGGGCCAGCCCGAACCGATAGCGGTTCTCGAACACAGTGGACAAAAGGTCCGCAAACAAGCTCATGCCAGCGCCTCCTTGGTTAACAACTATCTGGCGAAGCAACGCGACGAAGACAAGGCCGCCCGCACCGAAGAGACCCAGGGGCGCGCACATATCCTCGCCTTTTACCTCGGGAGGGGGTTGCCACGCGCCCCCGAGTCGTGCCTACTATGACGAATAGCATTCCACATAGTGGAACTATAAGGGAGGAAGACATGAAACTTTTGAGAACAGCCGCCTTGTGCGGGCTGATGGCTGCGGCGTCCGTGGCCTCGGCTGAGACGACTCTGATCCTTGGGGAGGCCGGACCAAACCGTGGCGCACGCGCTGCCGCGATGAATTGGTTTGCGGACAAGGCAACAGAAGTCTCCGGCGGCGATTTGCAGTTCGACATTCAATGGGGCGGTGCCCTGTTCAAGGCCGGCGCGGCCCTCAACGGCATCGCCGATGGCGTGGCCGATCTCGGCACGATCATCTCCGTCTATTTCCCGCAGGAAATGGTGGCCTATGGCATCGCGGACCTGCCGCTGCAAAACGATGATGCCTGGGTCGGCATGAAAGCCACCGACGAGTTGATGCGCACCAATGAAAGCATCAAGGCCAACCTCGCGGACATGAATCTGGTTTATATCGGCACCTTCACCACCTCGGCTGTCCACATCGGCTGCAAGGGTGCGGCGATCCGCACCGTGGATGACATCGAAGGGTTGAAGGTCCGCGGCGTCGGCGCATATGGCGACACGTTCAAGGACATGGGCGCGAACATGGTGCCGATGTCGGTCTATGACGCCTATCAGGGTCTCGACAGCGGTCTGCTGGATTGTTCGCAGGGCTACAGCTACGCCACCGCCGCGCTGAAGCAGCACGAAGTCATCGACAGCTACACTCTGCTGAATTGGGGACAGGTTGGCGCGCTTGGCATCCTGATGAACAAGGACATGTACGACAGCCTGTCCGAAGACGAACAGGCCGCTCTGATGGAAGCGGGCGAAGGCATGGCCGACGAATTGGGCCGCCTGATCACCGCCGACAATGACAAGGCCATCGAGACGATGAAAGCCGCGGGCGTCGAGATCATCACCCTGCCCGATGCCGACCGTGAAAAGCTGGTCGAAGGTGGCGCTCCCTACGTCGAAGCATGGATCGAGCGCGCCAATGGCGTCGGCCTCGACGGTCAGGCGATGCTGGACGAGTACAAGGCATTGCTCGCGAAATACGCCGCTGAGCGTGACGAGCAGGGTTATCCCTGGACACGCTGACCGCGTCATATCCCTTGGCCGGTCCTGCATCGGGACCGGCCCTTTCCCCTTCATAAGAAGACAGGTGTCACCATGCTGCGCCGGGTCGAGCGTCTGCTCATCGATCTTTCTATTTGCGCCGTTCTGGGCCTTGGGCTCGTCATTACGGCCAACGTCCTGCTGCGGGCGCTGTTCAACTCGGGACTGCCTGACAGCACCGTCATCGTGGCCGAACTGATGGTGGCCGCGGTGGTCCTGCCGCTGGCCGCCACCACCGCCAGCCGGTCGCATATTGCCGTGGAATTTGTCACCAACCGGATGCCACCCCGCGTGGCCGATGGTCTGATTGTCTTTGGCTCTCTGTTCGGGATGCTGGCGCTGGCACCCCTGATCTGGGCAGGTGGGCGCGAAGCGCTCGGGGCCATCGAAAAGAGCTCCTTCTTCTTTGGCGAGCTTCATTTGCCAAAATGGCCCGGTCGGGTGATTTTTCTTGTCGGCATGGTGATCGCGTGGCTGCGGCTGGCCGTCATGGTCGTCACTGACATTCGCACGTTGAAATCAGGGGGACGTCTGACTGACGATCACCCGAAGGAGGCTGTCTGATGGACGGAACCCTCGTCGGCCTTGTGGCCTTTGCCTCCCTTTTGTTGTTGCTGGGACTGCGGGTGCCCATTGCCTTTGCGCTGGCCGCTGTGGCGACCATTGGCACCTTCGTGATGTTCGCGTTCCGCACCGGGGCTTTCACCCCGGACCGCGCGATCCGCCCGACCTCCTCGCTCGTCTTTTCGAACTCCTTCGACCTGATTCACAGCTATGATTTGTCTATGATCCCGCTGTTTGTGGCGCTGGGTCACATCGCCTACAAGGCGGACATTACGACGAAAATCTACCACGCCGCCCGCGTCTGGCTGGCCTCTATCCCCGGCGGTGTGGCCATGGCATCGGTCGTCGGCTGCGGCGGGTTTTCCGCCATCACCGGGTCGTCGATCGCCTGCGCGTCGACCATGGGCCGCATCTGCGCCCCGGAAATGCTGCGCATGGGCTACGACAAACGGCTAGCCACCGCATCCGTCGCGGCGGGCGGCACCCTGGGGTCGCTGATCCCCCCGTCGGTTCTGTTCATCATCTACGGCATCTTCACCGAAACCTCGATCTCCTCACTGTTCCTTGCGGGGATCCTGCCGGGGCTGATCTCTCTGGCCGGCTTTCTGCTGGTGATCTGGCTTTGGGTGCGCCGCGACCCGGCTGCCGCCCCTGCCTTTGACGGGCAGATCACCGGGCGCGAACGCATGCAGGCCGCGCTCGACGCATGGCCCGCGGTTCTGCTGTTCGTCATCATCGTCGGCGGCATCTACGGCGGCGTCTTCACTGCGACCGAGGCCGCAGCGGTCTGCGTCTCCGCCGCGCTGCTGATCGGCTTTGCGCAGCGCAAGCTGACCATCCGCGCCGTCATCGACGCCCTGCGCGAAACCGTGATCCAGACGACTTCGATCTTTGTCATCGCGGCGGGGGCCAAGATCTTTGTCGCCTTCATCGCGCTGACCGGCGTGGCGGGCGACATCGTCGGCGCGGTGCAGGACGCCAACCTGAATGTCGTGGTCTTGATGCTCGCCATCGCGCTGATCTATCTGGCGCTTGGCATGTTTCTCGACCCCATCGGGATCATGGTGCTGACCCTGCCGCTGCTCGTTCCGCTGGTCGAAGGTTACGGACTGGACCTGATCTGGTTCGGCGTCGTGGTCATCAAACTGCTTGAGATCGGGTTGATCACACCGCCCGTGGGCCTGAACGTTTTTGTCATCGCATCCGTTGTGGGCAAAGAAGTCCCGATTGACCGGATCTTCTCTGGCATCGGGCGGTTCTTGTCGGTGGACGTGATCGTGCTGGCCCTCATCATGGCCTTCCCGGTATTGTCCCTGCTGATCCCGAATTCGATGTGAGTGCCGCCATGATGACCGCCAGCCCAGACGCCACCGACCGTCGTTTCGCAACCACCCTTGCCAAGGGCCTGAGCGTTCTGCGCGCCTTTCGCGCCAGCGACGACGGTTTGGGCAACGCCGAAATCGCAGAGCGCACCGGCCTGCCCAAAAGCACCGTGTCGCGGCTGACCTTCACCCTGCGCAGCCTCGGCTACCTGACCCACGCCCGCCGCAACGACCGCTACCGGCCCGGTCCCGCGCTGCTGGCGCTGGGGAATGTGGCGCAGGCGTCGATCTCTTTTGTCGAGCTGGCGGGCCCGATCATGCAGCAGCTGGCAGATGACACCGGCACACTCTCGCTGATGCTGGCGCGTGACAATGCGAAACTGTTGATCGTGCGCACCTGGCGGCCGCGCGGCATGTCTTCCCTGTGGCTGGAGACCGGGCACCGTCTGCCATTTCACGGCACCTCCTCGGGCCATGCCATGCTGGCCGCCATGACCGAAGAGCTGTTTGAAACCACCGTCGCCAACGCCCAGGGAGACCGGGGCCTGACGTTGGACATCGCCAAGCAGGCCCGCCGCACCGCCTACGACCAACTACGGACACGGGGGTTCAACATCACGTCCCCGGATCAGTATTTCGCCAGCAACATTCACGCGGCTTCGAAACCCTTTCACGCCCGCGACCTGACTGAACCGGTGGTCTTTTCCTGCGGGGCCATGCCCCAGGATCTGACTCTCGACCGGCTGGCCAATGAAGTTGGCCCCAAACTCAACGACGCCGTACAAGAGCTTGAGCGCATGATGGGCCAGCCCGCAATGCTTACTCTGCGCGACTGAACAGGAGACACTATGACATCCCCCGTCCGCTACGACGTGACCGGCGAAATCGCCGTCATCACCATCGCCAACCCGCCTGTAAACGCCCTTGGCCACGCCGTACGGCAAGGTCTGTGGGACGCCATCGACCGATTTGATGCCGATGCACAGGCGCGCATTGCCATCATCCTTGGCGAAGGTGCGCTGTTCCTTGGAGGCGCCGATATTTCCGAATTCGGAAAGCCGCCCAAGGAACCGCACCTGCCCGACGTCTGCACACATATCGAACGCGCGTCCAAACCTGTGATTGCCGCTGTGCACGGTCCTGCTTTGGGCGGCGGATGCGAAGTGGCTCTTGGTGCCCACTACCGCTTGGCCATCAAGGGCGCGCGCTTTGGCTTTCCAGAGGTGCAGCTGGGCCTGATCCCCGGCGCGGGCGGTTCCCAACGTATGCCGCGCCTCACCGGCGTTGGCCCGGCGCTGGACATGATGCCGGCCGGCGGCTCCGTCACCGCAGATCAGGCGCTGGATATCGGTTTGATCGACCACCTGGCCGAGGGCGACGTCCACGAACAGGCGATGATCTACGCCAAGGGTCTGCTGGCCGATGGTGTGGACGTCCGCCGCGTCGGTGACCTGCCCTGCCCCGCCTATGACGCCGATGCATTTGACGCGGCCCGCACGCTGTGGACGCGCAAGGCCCGCGGCGAAGTCGCCCCGCTGACCGCAATCGACGCCGTGGAGGCCGCCACCCGCCTGCCATTCGACGAAGGCATAAAGGAAGAGCGCCGTCTCTTCCTGTCCCTCATGGAAACGCCACAGCGCGCTGGCATGATCCATGCCTTTTTCAACGACCGCAAAGTCTCGAAACTGCCAGAGCTGAAGGGTGTGGCCCCGCGTGAAATCGCTTCTGTCGGAGTGATCGGCGGCGGCACCATGGGCGCGGGCATCGCCACAGCCTGCTTGCTGGCGGGCCTCCCCGTGACACTGGTGGAACGCGACGAAGCCAGCGCGGAAAAGGCCCGCGCCACGATCACCGGCAACCTCGACGCTGCCGTGAAACGCGGAAAGCTGAAAGACGCCGAGAGCACCCTGACCAAGCTGACGACTGTGACCGACTATGCCGCGCTGTCCGACGTGGACCTTGCCATCGAAGCCGTGTTCGAGGACATGAGCGTCAAGCACGACGTATTCACCAAACTCGACGCGGTGATGAAGCCCGGTGCGGTTCTTGCCACCAACACCTCATACCTCGACGTGACCGAAATCGCTGCGGCGACCTCTCGTCCTGCAGACGTGATCGGACTGCACTTCTTTTCCCCGGCGCATGTCATGAAGCTGCTGGAAATCGTCGTGCCGGACACCACCGCGCCTGAGGTGACAGCCACCGCTTTCGCTCTGGCCAAGCGGTTGAAAAAGACCGCCGTAAAGGCCGGTGTCTGCGACGGCTTCATCGGCAACCGGATCCTCGCTACCTATCGCGGTGCGGCGGACAGGATGATCCTCGCCGGTGCCTCCCCTTGGGAGATCGACGCGGCGATCAAGGCGTTTGGCCTGCCCATGGGGCCGTTCGAGATGGGTGATCTGGCTGGTCTCGACATCGGCTACATGACCCGGCAGCGCAAAGCGCCCGACCGCGACCCGCGCGACATCGTGCCCACATGGGCCGATGCCATGTACCACAACGGTTGGCTGGGGCAGAAAACCGGACAGGGGTATTACACCTACGAGGGTCGCAAGGGTACACCGAACGACGCTGTGAAACCGCTGATCGACGAGGCCCGCGGCGACCGCCCGCAGCTCGACTTCACCCCGGAAATGATTCAGCGCCGCTACATGGCGGCCATGGTCAACGAGGCTGCCAAGGTCGTCGGCGAAGGCATTGCCGCCCGTCCGCTCGATGTGGATGTGACGCTGCTCTATGGCTACGGGTTTCCGCGCTGGCGCGGCGGCCCGATGCATTGGGCCGACAGCGTCGGGCTGGACGCGCTGCTCAACGACATCAAGGACTGGGCCAAGGACGATCCCTATTTCTGGCAACCCGCTCCGCTGCTCGAACAGCTCGTGGCTGAGGGCCGCACCTTCTCCGACCTGAACGAGGCCTCAGCATGAGCCGCGCCGTCATCGTCTCCACCGCTCGCACCGCCATCGGCAAGGCCGCACGCGGCGCGTTCAACCAGACCCACGGCGTCACCATGGCGGGGCATGTCGCCCGCCACGCCGTTGACCGCGCCGGGATTGACCCCGCGCTGATCGAGGACAGCATCTGGGGCACCGGCTATCCTGAGCATGTCACAGGCGGCAACCTTGGCCGTCAGGCGGTGATCCGTGCCGGGCTGCCCGTCACCATCGCCGGGACCACGGTGAACCGCTTCTGCGCCAGTGGCTTGCAGGCCATCGCCATGGGCGGCCGCGCCATCAACGAAGGCGCACGCGCCATGTTGGTCGGCGGTGTCGAAAGCATCTCCATGAACCAGCCCACGCCGCGCCACGCCCGCGAGGCGTGGATAGAGGCCAACAAGCCCGACCTCTACATGACCATGATCGACACCGCCGACACCGTTGCCGAGCGCTACGGCATCTCGCGCGCGGCGCAGGATGCGCTGGCCGTCGAAAGCCAGCGCCGCACTGCCGCCGCACAGCAAGCCGGGCTGTTTGACGATGAAATCGTGCCAATCGACGTGACCAAAGCGGTGAAGGACAAGGAAACCGGCGAGGTCACGCATCAGGCGCTGACCCTGGCGCAGGACGAATGCAACCGCCCCGGCACCACGCTGGAAAGCCTCTCCGGTCTGAAACCAGTGATGGGAGAGGACAAGTTCGTCACCGCAGGCAATGCCTCGCAACTCTCTGACGGGGCCGCGAGCCTCGTGATGATGCACGAGGAGGAGGCCGCCCGCGCCGGCATCGCCCCACTGGGCCGCTATCTTGGCTACGCGGTGTCAGGCTGTGAACCCGACGAAATGGGCATCGGCCCGGTCTTTGCCATTCCGCGCCTTCTGGAGCGCCATGGGCTGACCGTTGGCGACATCGACCTGTGGGAGCTGAACGAAGCCTTCGCCTCTCAGGTCATCTATTGCCGCGACACTCTTGGCATCGACGACGCCAAGCTCAACGTGAACGGTGGCTCGATCTCCATCGGCCACCCGTTCGGCATGACCGGCGCACGCATGACCGGGCACCTGCTGCGCGAAGGGCGTCGCCGCGGCGCCAAACTGGGTGTCGTCACGATGTGCGTCGGCGGCGGCCAGGGCGCGGCTGGCCTGTTTGAAATCTTCCAATAAGGGGTATCGAGATGGACCTTGGCTACACCGATGAGCAAAAGGCGTTCCGCGACGAAGTGCGCGCCTTCCTGAACGACAAACTGCCCAAGCGCCTGTCCGACAAGGTTGCAGGCGGCAAGCGTCTGACAAAAGAGGATTACGAGGACTGGCACGCCATCCTCAACGACCGGGGTTGGCTTGGGGTCAACTGGCCCAAGGAGCACGGCGGCACCGGCTGGGACGCCGTGCAACGCCACATTTTTGAGGAAGAAACCACCAAGGCGCACGCCCCGCGCATCGTCCCGTTTGGCCTGGCGATGCTTGGCCCGGTGCTGATGGCCTTCGGCTCGGACGCTCAAAAGGCACACTACCTGCCGCGCATCCTGAACGGTGATGACTGGTGGTGTCAGGGCTATTCCGAACCCGGCGCCGGGTCGGATCTGGCCAACGTGCAGACCATGGCCGTGCGCGACGGCGACGACTACATCGTCAACGGGCAAAAGACATGGACCACGCTCGGCCAGCACGCCAACTGGATCTTTTGCCTTGTGCGAACGTCAAAGGAAGGCAAGCGGCAGGAGGGGATCTCTTTCCTGCTGATCGACATGAATACGCCCGGGATCGAAGTCCGCCCCATTGTGCTGATCGACGGCGAACCGGAGGTCAACGAGGTCTGGTTCAAGGACGTGCGCGTCCCTGTCGGCAACCTTGTGGGCGAGGAAAACAAGGGCTGGACCTACGCCAAATACCTGCTGACCCATGAGCGCACCAACATCGCCGGTGTGGGCTTTGCCCGCGCGGGGCTGTCGGCGCTCAAACGCATCGCAGGCGGCCAGATGGAACATGGCAAACCGCTGATCGAAAACCCCTTCTTTGCGGCCAAGGTGGCGCAGGTGGAAATCGATCTGATGGCCATGGCGACCACCAATCTGCGCACCATCTCTGCCGCCGCCGAAGGACAGGCCCCCGGCGCCGAAAGCTCCATGCTCAAGGTCAAGGGCACCATCATCCGTCAGGAAATCAACGCATTGACCAAACAGGCGGTCGGCCCCTTTGCAGCGCCCTTCATCTCCGAGGCGCTGGACGAGGGCAGCAATGTTGAACCTGTCGGCCCCGATGCGGCGATGCCCGCCACGCAGGCCTATTTCAACAACCGCAAACTCTCGATCTACGGCGGCTCCAACGAGGTGCAGCGCGCGATCATTTCCAAAACGATTCTGGAGCTCTGAGACATGGATTTCAACCTCACCGAAGAACGCCAGATGCTTCAGGATGGCCTGCGCCGCTATCTGGCCGACGCCACCGATCACGACAAGATCGCCGCCACCACCGATGGCCCCACCGGGCTCGACACCCCACTGTGGGACGCGCTGACCGAAATGGGCCTGCCCGGCGCCATGTTCACCGAGGATCAGGGAGGCTTTGGCGGCGCCGGTTTTGACATCATGGTCGTGGCAGAGGAACTGGGCCGCGCTGGTCTGCCGACGCCGTTGATCGATTCCGCGCTGCTGTCGGGCACCGTGATTGCCCAGACTCGCCCTGATCTGGTGGAGGACCTTGTGGCAGGCCGCATCCTTGGCTTCGCCCATGCCGAAGCCGGAGCGCGCTATGATCTGTCGCATGTGACCACACGTGCCGAACGCACGGCCGACGGCTGGCGGATCACAGGGACCAAATCGCTGGTACAGTTTGCGCTGGCCGCTGATGGCTTTGTCGTCAGCGCGCGCACCTCGGGCGATGTGACATCGCAGGACGGCATCAGCCTGTTTCTGGTCCCCGGCGATCAGGTCACCCTGCGCGATTACCCGCTGAACGGCGGCGGTCGGGCGGCGGAGATGACCATCGACGCGACCCTGCCCGAAAACGCACTGCTGGGCGAGGCAGGCACTGCCTACACGCTGCTGGACACCGCTCACGCCCGCGCCACCGCTGCACAATGCGCCGAAGCGCTCGGCCTGATGGAAACCATCAAGACGCTGACCGTCGAATACCTGCAACAGCGCAAGCAGTTCGGCCAGCCCATCGGCAAATTTCAGGCGCTGCAACATCGTATGGCAGATGTGCTGATCGAGATCGAGCAGGCGCGATCGAGCGTCATCAATCTGTGCGGCAATCTCGACCAACCAGAACGCGATCTGCATGTCTCTGCGACCAAGAACCTGATCGGCCGTGCAGCTCGTCTGGTGGTCGAAGAGTCCATTCAGATGCACGGTGGCATCGGCATGACGCAGGAATACGCGCTCGGTCACTTTGCCAAGCGTCTGTCGATGATCGATCACCGCTTTGGCGACGTCGATCACCATCTGGAACGGTTCATCCGCCTCTCCATGGCACGGGCCGCATGATCGAGCATATAAAGGGCGAGACCGGCACCCAGCGCACGCTGGGCTATACGGTCGAGGTCGGGCACCCGGATGGCGGCGCACGCTGCTGGCTGGACGTATCCGACGCCCACGTGAACCGCCATGACGTGTTGCATGGCGGGATCGCGGCAACGCTGCTGGACAATGCCATGGGGGCAACGTCGTCGCTGACCGCCGATGACAGCGGGCGCGTGCCCTTTCTGACGATCTCGATGACGACGCAGTTCATGGCCCCTGCCTTTGCCGGAAAACGCGTCACCGCAGCGGGCCGCGTCACTGGCGGCGGGCGGTCACTGCTGTTCCTCGCTGCCGATCTGATTGACGAAGACGGGCGTCTCATTGCCTCTGCCACCGGGGTGTTCAAACGCGCTCGCCTCGACACAGGCGGCGACGCCTGAGGCATCCCGACGAACAGGTCCGGCGCAGACCCAATGCGCACACTCTGGGAGGAGTCATGACACACCATACTGCGCCAACGCGCATTCACCACTTGGTCGACCACAACGCCGCCGTGCGCCCCGACGCCCCCGCAATCAAGGATTGCGACGGTCGCGTCTATTCATGGGCCGAGTATGCCAAGCTGACCGAAGACGCGGCACGCCTGCTGGCCGATCACGGTGCCGCTCCGGGCGAACGCGTTCTCATCGTGGGCGAAAACTGTCTGGCCTTGCCGGTGCTGATCAATGCGGCCTCGCGCATCGGCGCCTGGGCCGTGCCCGTGAACGCGCGCATGTCCGCGGCAGAGGTTGCCCGCATCGCCGCCCATGCGCAGCCCGTGGTGACGCTGTTTACCAGCCACATCTCGCGCGAGGCCGTCAATCACGCAGGCGATGCCACCCCCTGCCCTACCAGCTTTGGCGCGTTGCACGTCGTGCCCGGCCTGCCTGATCCCGAACCTGTGGACGACAGCGCCGACACACCTGCGATCCTGCTCTACACGACCGGGACCACCGGCGACCCCAAGGGCGTCATGCTGTCCCACGCCAACCTTCTGTTCGCTGCCGAAGCGTCGATGACCCTGCGCAGCCTCGTGCCCGAGGATCACGTCTACGGTGCGCTGCCGTTGACCCATGTGTTCGGCGTCGCCTCCATGATGATGGCCGCCGCATGTGCCGGGTCGATGATTGAACTGGCCACACGGTTCAATCCGGCAAAACTGTTCGAAGCCCTGCGCGCCGGGGCCACCGTCATGCCCGCCGTGCCGCAGATGCACGCATTGCTCATGGCCCATGCCGAAGAGCTCGGCGAAGCCACGCTCGGTGCGCCCCGCCTCCGCTATGTTTCCTCCGGGGCAGCGCCGCTCGATCCCTCGTGGAAGCGCAAGGCAGAGGCGTTCTACGGCCTGCCGCTGCAAAACGGCTATGGCATGACCGAAAGCACCGCAGGCGTGACCGGGACCCGAAATGCGATTGGCGACCCCGACGCGTCCGTCGGCCCACCTTTGCCCGGCTGCGAGGTCAGACTGGACCTGACCTTTGGCGAAGACCCGGACGTCGGCGAGGTCCTCACGAGAGGGCCGCATGTCATGGTTGGGTACTTCCGCAACCCAACCGCCACGGCGCAGACGGTTCAGGATGGCTGGCTGCGCACCGGCGATCTGGGCCGCATTGATCCGCAAGGGCGCCTGCACATCGTCGGTCGGTCAAAAGAGCTGATCATCCGCGGCGGTTTCAACGTCTATCCGCCAGAGGTGGAGGCCGCTTTGAACGACCATCCAGACGTGGTGCAATCCGCTGTCATCGGGCGGAGCCGCGGCGGTGACGAAGAGGTCATCGCCTTTGTCCAGCCCCGTGCCCCCGGCATGGTTGATGCGGAAACCCTGCGCAGTTTTGCCGCCGACAGGCTGGCTGGGTACAAACGCCCCAGCCGTATCTTCGTGGTAGACAGCTTGCCGGCTGCGGCCACGGGCAAGATCCTCAAACACCAGTTCGCCAAGCATTTTGCCGACCTGCTGGCGGAAGAGGATCAGCCCTCCGTCTGAGCGTCGTAAGCCGCGACGATGGTTTTGGCACGGTCCTCGACCTCCCCGGCAGACAAGCCAGGGGTGAAAAGCGCCGTGCCAATGCCAAAGCCATCAGCCCCGGCCTTGATCCATTCGCCAAAGTTATCGGCCCCGGCACCACCAACGGCAAACACAGGCACCTCCCTGGGCAATACGGCCCGCATTGCCTTGAGCCCGGCGGGCCCAATCAGAGAGGCGGGAAATATCTTAAGCCCGTTTGCGCCTGCCCTAAGGGCAGAGAATGCCTCCGTGGGGGTCATGACGCCGGGATAGCTGGCGAGCCCCAGGGCTTTGCTGCGGCCAATGACGTCCGTGTTCGCATCCGGGGATACGATCAATCGACCGCCTGCTGCGGCGACGTCATTCACTTGCTCCACACTCAAAACGGTCCCTGCCCCGATCTGCGCCTGGTCACCGAACCTGTCGACCATCAAACTTATTGATTTCAAAGGCTCCGGTGAATTCAGAGGCACTTCGATGCGGTCAATGCCGCTTTCTATGAGCGCCGCCGTGATGTCTAACGCTTCGCTGGGTCTCAGACCTCTTAGGATGGCAATGATTGGCCTGGACACGATGAAGGCTCCTGTTTTGCGTCGCATTTTGATACTAAGTAATTGATATTACTTGTTAAAAAACAATATCTGTTTGTTATGCTGCGAACTTGGATCTT
Organism: Sagittula marina; assembly: GCF_014196795.1. GTDB lineage: Bacteria > Pseudomonadota > Alphaproteobacteria > Rhodobacterales > Rhodobacteraceae > Sagittula > Sagittula marina. The sequence goes on along the minus strand of NZ_JACIEJ010000010.1, from coordinate 115,445 downwards.
GGTGAGTGTATAGTTTGTGACAAAAGCTGGCGCCAGTTCAAACTGCCATTCTCGATGTCTCTGACAAGGGCTAAGGCATAGCGCCTCGCATTGCGGACTTTGTCGCCACGTTCCAGGATGTATCCCAGCAACAGGAAGCTCATAGCGGGTCCTTTGGCGCATAGCTTTGGCCAGATCTGTGTGAGACCCAAACATGAGGCTATGTGTTCCATTCTGTCAGCGCATTCGCGTTGTGTTGCAGCGGTTCTTATTTCGGCACACAGGGTTGGGAATGATGCTTTTACGGTGTTCTCATCCAAATGAATATCTGACGTGTTCGTCGAACTTACTGATGGGTTTAATTCTGGTTCTTTGTGCCCCTCAACCTTAGTGTCTGGGACCATCAATTTGTCAGCATCAGTATCGTTATCCTGAGGCTTATCCACGACTTTCCCTGATAGCGTTTTCAGCAGTTCGTTCAGGGCGTCCTCACATGGAGCGCGTCGCAGGAGACGTGCGGCGTGTTGGTAGAAGGTATCGTCTTTCGAAAGACCCATAGTGTTTTTGACATTGGCCAGTGCGAGGGCGCAGCGGTCCCTGAGCGTGCGCAAACGCTCTGCGAAAACCGCATGCTCTTCTGCAATGTCTGAAAGCTCTTGGTGACGGTCCAGCATGGGCAGGACACTCAAACCGCTGGCCAGGACCACCCTGCCCTTTCGGTCTCTGCGGGCCCAACGTTTTCCATTGCCGCTACACACGCGCTCCACGAGCCCGAGATCCACGAGCCGAGAGATATGGCGCTCCACGGTTTGGACGCTGACATGGGCGCGTTCAGCAAGGCTAGCGTTCGAGGCGAAACAAATGTGAGCGTCGACCTTAGCTGGGCTGACCCGATCAGACCGCATGAAAGACAGCATTGCGCGCAACAGCGTCAATGACGTGGACTTTAGCCCAAGCGGCACGCGGGCCGCCTCGACGGTTCGAAGCAGATACCACTTGTCCGGTGCGGTTACCGATCCGTTGGACACAGCACTGTAGTGCCCTGCCGATGCGACAGAGCTTCCCCCATTGGGGGGCATTCCTGAAAATTTGGTCATATTTAGCCAGCAGGCAAAGAAATCCCGTCCGCACAGGTGCGTTTTTTCTTGTTCAGTGATTCGAGTGCTGCTAACCTCTAGGTGTCAAGCTAAGGGCGCTTTCAGCGCTACAGCCCTCGAAACCTCCGGTTTCGGGGGTTTTTCTTTACTTTGCATCCTCCTTTCTGCTCGTCCTCGATGTTTGATTTCAGTCTTCGGTATCGTTTACAGCTGTAAACGACCGGAACTGATCCTGAATGATTCGATCTATATTAGCGTCCAACCACTGGCCAAATTCTGCGTTGGCCCCTGTTTTGGCGATGGATACTGATACTGCGCCGCGCCCGGATTTTACGATCACGCCCTCAACTGGCGTTGTTTCGCGGCTTTGAGTTGGCCGCGCGCCGCGCCGTGAGATCTCTTTCAACAGTTCGTCGAGACGCTCGTCAGAAGAGGCCTCTTTGATTTTGGCAAGGATTGCGATGGCCGCGCTCTCGGTCACCTTTGCCGCGACAAAGGCTTCTGCCAAGGCGGTCCACTTCGGCCGGCCCGATTTTGGCGCTGCCCCGATCTCGTCGCCCACCGCGTCTGGCACGTTGTCAGTCACTTTCGTGAGGTGTGACAACTGCGGGGCGCTGAGGCCGAGAACCTTGCGGGCTGTTTTGGAGTCGTGTCCCGCAGACAAAATGACAGCCGCAAACCTCGCCTTTTCGTAAAACGACAGATTACGCCGCGCTGCGTTCTCCAGGCCTTTGGCCAGCAAGGCGGCAGCATCGTCGAGGTCCTGCACGTTGGCACGGACTTTGACGCCGAGTTCTCGACATGCTGCAAGACGGCGCCTGCCGTAGATGACTTCGAACCGCCCCTCGGTTCCGGCGCGCCTGACAAGGATTGGGACTTGCTGACCACCGTCGCGAATGCTGTCGACGAGTGCATCAAAGCCCTCCCCGTCGTCCTCGGATTTTACAACTGTAAACCCTTCCATCCTGTCCTTGGGTCCCCAGTCGTCGATCATCGCGGGGTCGATCTCACGTATGGCGGAGAGGGATCCCTGAAGCGCGCCAAGCGCCGGTGCGCTGGAACGGGTCGGGCGCTCCTTGCTTGGGCCAGAGCGAGCAATCGTGTTGGCAATGCCGGACATGCCGCCAAGAGTTTTACGTGCCATCAGCTACGCCCCCATGCTTTTTGAACCATTGTTTCAATCTCGAGCCCGACAGCATCCATCGACTGCTTGGCGCGGTCATACGTGGCGCGCGTCATGTCTGAGCGGACGACTTCATAAATGGATTGCTTCAGCATCGTCGCATCGCTGATCGCGGTGGACTTCAACGCGGTCGAGGACATGACGCGATCTTGAAACAGCGCGCGCATGAAGCTGGTCAACTGCTGCGAAGGCACGTCCGTGGGTTCGTCCCGTGTGATCAAGAACCGAAAGTTATCGTAGTGCAGTTTGGCGCCGGCGTCTTCGATAACGCCCATGTAGGCCCCGACGAGCTCCATGAACTGGGCGGTTGAGGACACATCCAACATGGATGGCGTCAATGGCACGATCAAGGATGTGGCGGCTGCCATGCCGGATATTGTCAAGAACCCAAGCTGCGGCGGGCTGTCCATCAGGACGATGTCGTAATCCGCTTCGACTTGCTCCAGTGCTGATCGGATCCGGGTAAAGAACGGTTGATCCGGCGCAGAGTGAACCGCGGATTCCGTCTCGAATTCCGACAACATCAGGCGGGACGGGGCCAGCGATAGCCCCGGGAAATACGTTTCCTGAATGACGTCGGCCAAAGGCACCGGGTCCTCGTATCGGATGGCGTCATACATGGTGAGGCCATCGAATTCGATCTCGGGAGAGATGCCGCACATCGACGTCAAAGACCCCTGCGGGTCGAGGTCCATCACCAGTACTTTGTATCCGCGAAGGGTCAGGTAGTGCGCCAGGTGGATCGTTGTGGTGGACTTGGACGATCCACCTTTGAAATTCATCAGCTGCCAAACCTGCAGTTTGTCGCCATCGCGCCGGCCGGGAAGATACCGGCCTTTCTTACGCGACGTGGCTTCCAGAATGTGGCGGGCCTCGCGAAGTTCGGTCACGGAGTAATATCGGCGTCCGCCGCGGATGTCGGCGGGCTCGGGCAAGGTCTCTTCGGCGTGGGCCTTGCGGAGGAATTGAGCCGACACGCCCAGAAGCTCTGCCGCCTCTGGTGCAGAAAACGCGCGCAACGATTTTGTGTTGTCCGGCGCGAACGCAGACATGAGGTGTTCGCGGATTGCGCTTGTGAGGCGCTCTGATATATCCGTTGCCAACTCTGACGGACGGTCTGCTTCGATGGGTGTCACCGGAATCATGTAGTTGCCCCAATTTGCCGATTGTGGCCTTTTTCGCGCCACTTGGGGATAAAAGGTTCGATTCAGAGGCCTAAGTCAATGGGTTTTTGTCGAAATAGTGACTATTTCGCCTTAAATGCAATGGCTTCCGTCGTGAGGCTCGGCGTTTACAGCTGTAAACAATTCGGCCGAGATACCGCTTTCTGCCGCTCCTTAGGCCCGTGATCGCATTCAGATTTACCCGGACCTTCGAATTTTGGGTGAAGTCTCTACAGGGCGGGAAGGCAGATGAGGTTCGCTGAACATGAAAGTCGCTTCCGAAGAAGTCGTCCGGTTGCTCATCCAGACTTGTGATTAGGCGTTCTGCGGCGTCGTGCAGAGACTTCGCAAAACGGTGCAAGGTGGGGATGTCAGGTTGCATTTGCCCCTGTCGTCTGTGGCTTGCCGCGCATGCGTACCTGAGCGCTTTGCAGCCATGCGAAGGGTGTCGGTTTTGGCCTGCCACGCTCTTACCGAGATTGCATTATGGCACCGATTTTGATACCTATTTCAATGATAGTCGGAGGTTTACCAATGGAATTGCGGCGTCTGACATACTTTCTGGCGGTGGCGGAAGAACTGCATTTCGGACGCGCCGCGTCCCGGCTCGAAATCGCACAGCCCCCTTTGTCACGACAGATCGCGGCGCTTGAAGCCGACATTGGTACATTGTTATTCGACCGCTCGCGTAGCCAGATCCGGCTGACCCAGGCGGGGACAGTGCTGGAACGGCATGCGCGCGTGCTCGTTGACCGATTGGAAGCCGCGTATAAAGAGACGCGGCTGGTGGGCGACGGCGGGGCAGGGCGGTTGCGTGTGGCTTTTGTCGGATCCGCGTCGCACGGCGTATTGCCGAACCTGATAAAGTCGTATCGCTCGCACTTTCCGAAGGTGGAACTGGCGCTGTCTGCTATGAACAATGCAGAACTGCACTCTGCCTTGGTGCAGCGCGAAATTGACTTGGCCGTTGCGCGCCCGTCCCTGAAGGACGATGAGTTGCGCGCGGAAGTTTTGGTGCATGAGGAGCTGATACTTGCGCTACCGGACAATTCGGATGTGGCGTCACGTGACCCGATTGCGTTGAAAGACCTCAGCGACCAGACCTTTGTTCTGTATCCACGCAGGCCGCGCCCATCTTACGCTGACTCCGTATTGGATATTTGCCGAAAGGAAGGGTTTGAGCCCGCGGCGTTGGAATTGGCGCAGGATTTTCAGACGGCGATCAGTCTTGTGTCCGTGGGGGTGGGGGTTTCCGTGGTGCCGGAAAGCGTATCGCAGACCTCGCGTCCCGGCGTGGTGTTTCGCCGGTACGAAGGGTTCAATCCGGGCACGGGGCTTACCATTCACGCAAGACGGGACAACCAGTCGGCGCAGGTCTCACAGTTCATGGACGTGACACGGAAATTTGTACGCAAGCGCTGAGAAAGGCGCTTGCGACGTTTGAGTATGCCCAAAGCAAAGAAACTGGCGCGGGGCGGTCAGGCCTTGCGCGTCGCGTCGTCGAGTGCGTCGCGGTCTATTTCGATGCCAAGGCCGGGGCCGGCGGGGAGGTGGATGTGGAAGTCCTGAAAATGCAGGCCGCTTTTGGCCAGATCATTCTTCAGGATGCGCGGCCCGAAGTGTTCACAGCCCCATTCAAGCTGTGGCAGAGTGGCGAAGACCGCCAGATGCGCGGCGGCCCCGATGCCGGATTCGAGCAGGCAACCGCCGTATAGCTCCATTCCGAAGGCGCTTGCCACGGCTGCGGCGCGTTTCATTTCCATCAGTCCGCCGGATTTGACCAGTTTGAGGGAGTAGACCGAGCCTGTGGCGGCGGTTGCATTTTGCACAAGCTCTTGCGTGGAAAAAGCGGCCTCGTCGGTCATAATCGGAATCGGCGAGCGCTGTGCGACGCGCGCGGTGGCGTCGAGCAAGCCTGGTCTTAACGGCTGTTCGATCAGAGCGATGCCCATGTCCGCCAGTTCGGGCGCGTAGCGGATAAAGGTGGCCTCGGTCCATCCCTGGTTGATATCCACGACCATCTCCGTGCCATCAGGCATGGAGGTCATGATCTTGCGCAGACGGATCATGTCCTGCTTGGGCTCGTAGAAGCCCAGCTTGATCTTGAACCGGCGATGCTCACGGGCGGCCAGTTTGGCGCGGGCTTCTTCGATTTCCTGATCGGCATCGCCCGAAGCCAAGGCCCACAGGACCTCTATCTTGTCGCGGACCGGGCCACCGAGGAATGTTGTCGCCGGCAGGCCCATGGACTTTCCGGCGGCGTCATAAAGCGCGCTTTCGATGGCGGCGCGGGCGGAGGTGTTGCGGCTGACGGCCTTTTTCATCCGCAGAGCGTTCGCCTCGAATGCCTGTGCAGGTTGCCCAATCAGCGTGGGGGCGAGGTAGGTGTCGATGTTGGCCTTGATCGCTTCGACGCTTTCCTCTGACCAGCGGGGGCCGCCGAGGGTGCTTGCCTCGCCCCAGCCTGTCGTACCGTCGGCCAATGTGGCTTCGACGATCACGAAGGACTGGTGGGTGATTTCCGTGTTGGAGAGCTTGTGTCGCCGGGTCGTGATACAGTCGACGATGCGCGTTTCGAGGGATGTGATCGCCGTCTTTTGCGCGGCGATGCCGTCGATGTCTAACACCTCTGCGGTGCGGGGTGCGCTCATGTCCGGCTCCTGTCGGTTGGTCTGATGGCCCGTTGTATGGGCAGGTGTCCGCGCGCCGCCGGTGAGACTGCGCGCGGGTCTGTAGATTTACTCGGCCGCCATGGCAAGCGACTGTTCGGCAAGGACAAAATCGAACTTCACATAGAGATCTGTGCCGTGATCTGCGCCAGTTTTCTGGAACTCACCGATGAGGTTTTCCTTCACCGCGAAGACGGAATCGTTGTCGAGGTAGTCCGAGGACGAGTCGTAGAGCTGCGAGATAAGCGTGCGGTAGCCGTCCTTTGCGATCATCACGTGGATGTGGCCCGGGCGCATGGTGTGGTGACCCATGTAGGAAATCATCTCGCCCGCGGTCCAGTCGGATGGGATGGGGTAGGGCACCGGGCGGATGGCGCGGCAGGCGTAGTATCCGTTTTCATCGGTCTCGAAGCGACCGCGCAGATTGTAATCGGGCTGTTCGGGGTCGTGGTTTTCATACAGGCCATTGGGCGCATCTTCCCAGATGTCGATAACGGCCTGCTTTACCGGGTTGCCCTGAGCGTCTTTTACGTAACCCTCCATAAAGACGGTTTCTTCGGTGTCGAAGCTCTTTTGCACGATTGACGCGCCATGCGGCAGGACGGGTGCGTTTTCGCGGAAAAACGGACCAAGCACCGTGCCGGTGGTTTCCCCGTTGGGTGTCGGGTTCGATAGCATGTCGCACAGCACCTCGACGCCCAGGATGTCCCCCAGCAGGATGAACTCCTGGCGTTTGTCCGAGCAGACCGCCCCGGCGCGGGCGAGGAAATCACAGGCTTGCATGAACTCCGCGTGGGTGAGGTTCACGTCCTTGCAGAAGCCGTGCAGATGCTTGACCAATGCGGTCATGATGTCCTTCTGGCGGTCGGGAATGTCTTGGCTGGCACCGATCGCCTCGACGACGACATCGGTCACGTTCTCTACGGTCACGTTACGCATTGGGTTCCTCCTCCTAAGCGTCAAACACAGGCCAGCCTTCAAACGCCGGTCTTGTTTTGATAGGCAGACTGTGCACGTCAGACGGGTATCTGGGAAGAGACGCCGGAGGTATGGTGCGATATCGAAAAGGTCTCAGACGTGACGCCTTGGCGGGTATGATGAGGTATTGTTTCATACCTTGCAGAGCCTGTCGCAGACGTCATGTTCTGCACGGACGAAACGGAGGCGCCTCATGCACGACACGCTCAAAGAGATTCAGGCAGGGTTGGACCGCAGTCCGCATCTGCATCGGATTGGGGCGCTGTTCTCGGAAACAGTGTTGCTGAAGGTGGATGGGCAGGAGTTCTACCTGGTGTTCGAAAAGGGGCGGATTGACCGCATCGTCGAAGGCCCGTCCAAGAAGACGCCTTACCGCTTTGGTTTTGTGACGGACGCCGAAGCACTGCGGGCCTTTTGGCAGTCACTGCCTGCGCCGGGCTTTCACGACATCTTTGCCATGGTAAAGATCGGCCGCGCCGAGATCGTGGGTGACATGCTGCTGCTGGTGAAAAACCTGCGGTTTTTCAAAGAGGTTCTCGCCTTGGGACGTGAAGGAGTTGCCGCATGATCGAGCAAATTTGCGGGCGCTATGTCACGGTAGAGATCGCCGGTCGTCAGCAGCGCATCTATTTCGAAGAAGCGGGGCAGGGCCGTCCGGTGCTGTGTCTGCACACCGCCGGATCGGACACGCGCCAGTGGCGGCATATCCTGAACGATGCCGAGATCACGGCCACCAACCGTGTCATTGCCTTTGACATGCCATGGCACGGCAAGAGCCTGCCGCCCGAAGGGTTCCAGACCGAGGAATATCTGCTGTCCACGGAAGTCTACATGGAAACCGTGCTGGCCGTGGCGCGCGCGCTGGACTTGGACCAGCCGGTCCTGGCGGGTGTGTCCATGGGCGGGCGCATTGCGCTGCAACTGGCGGTGCATCATCCGGATGCCTTCAGCGGGTTCCTTGCGATCGAAGCCAGCGACTTTCAGCCCGCCTGGTACGACATCGACTGGTTCCACCGGCCTGATGCTCATGGCGGCGAGATGGGCGCGGCGCTGGTCAGCACCAATATCTCTCCACATGCGCCGCTGACCGAGCGTTGGAACACGTTGTGGATGTTCCAGCAAAGCGGGCCGGGCGTGTTCAGGGGGGATCTGTCCTTCTATACGCAGGACGATAGCCTTGTGGGCCAATTGCACCGGATCGACACGGCCAAGACGCCAGTGCACTTCATCGTCGGCGCATATGATTTCACCTGCACCCCGGAGGACGCAAAACGTACCGCCGATCAGATCGACGGGGCGACCCTGTCAATCATGGAAGAAGTCGGCCATTTTCCGATGAGCGAACATCCGGACGGGTTCCGTCCGTTCTTTGTCGACGGATTGGCGCGGATGCCGCAACCACAGGCGCAAATCGCAGGGTAAGTCAGACCCCATAAGGGGGCAGGCTGGTACATTTCGCCTGCCTCGTTAAATGCGGTCCTCGGCAATCGCATTGAGTGTTGCCGCCAATAGCAAAGTCATCACCGTCAGCAGCCCGCTGGCGGCGCTGATCGGCTATGCAGTCCAACCTTTGGACTAAAACCCGGCAACGTCCTTATGCGCTTTGCTCACCGTGCCGTCAGTGTCGGTCATGGTGACATCGACGGACCGTGTGCGGCCCGGCACGGACAGGCCGAGCGAGGGGTTTTCTGAAAGGGATATCGAACCGGTCACATCCACATATCCCGCGCCGTCGATGTCGATCTGCACATCTTCGACATAGCGCATGGGGATATAAAGAAGGCTGATCTGGTCCATCTGCATTCCGGAATGAGAGGGGTGTTGGATGTCCAGATCCAGCCGCTTGTTCCGCGAGGCCAGCATAGCCAGTCGGTCTGTCGGGCCTCCGGGCAGCAGGTCCCCCACGTTCAGGTCCATGTTGCCCAATGTGGCCAGCGCCTCTGCCGGGTCGGTGCCCGGAGGCGCGGCGCAGGCCCCGGTGCCAGAGGTTTTTACGAAACCTTCAACCATCCAAAGCCTGCCGTCGGTGGTTTCTGCCACCACATGCAGCGGCGTGGGTCCGTTCACGCGCATGGTCACGTCAAAGAAGAACGATCCCTGCGGCTGAGCCATGGTGAACACGGCTGAGACCGGCATGGGATTTTCGTCCAGAACAAGTGTGACCTCGCCAAGGGTCAGCCCTTCGGGCGCGCGGATCATGGCGGCGATCTGGGTTCGGGCGTCGTCTGGCGTGCGGTACGGCGCGTCGAGCGCGATCATATCGGAACCGTCCAGCAAAGCCCTCTCGCCCCAGACTTGAGGCGCGAGATCATCCCATGTGTCGGCCCAGGCGGGCAGGGCGGTTATCGCGACCAGAGCAATCGGCAACAGTTTCATTCCGTATCCTCCCTGATGAACACGCCAAAGGCACGCGGTCCGTCGGCGGTGTCGATCTGATCCACCACCTCCAGCGTTTGCGCGTCGATCACGCTGACCGAATTTTCGAACCAGTTTGCCACGACGAGGCGCGCGCCATCGGATGTAGTGTCGATTCCTTCCGGGTACTCTCCCACAGCAATCTTGCGCAGGTGTTGAAGCGTGTCGAGCGCGATGACGCTGACGGAATCTTCGTATTGGTTGGTGACAAAGGCGCGTCCCTTGGCAAACGCCACGCCATAGGGCCGGGTGCCCACGGGCACTGTGGCCAGTGTCATGCCGCTGTCGGGGTCCAAAACAGTGACGTCGTTGGAGCCGACATTGCCGACAAACAGCCGGCCCTCCGGGCCAAAGCGCAAGCCAAAGGGGCGGGAGCCGACCTTGACCGTCCGGTGCAATTTCAGGCTGTCGGCGTCGAACACCGACACCTGATCGGCATCCTTGTCCGCCGAAGCCAGCCAGCGGCCATCGGGGGACAGGGCAAGCCCGGCAGGGGCGGTGCCGGTGGTGAGTTCGGTGACGGGGACAAGGTCGGTGGTCAAAACCCAGATGCGGGCGTTGTACCAATCGGTGACGAACAGCCGGGCGCGCGGCGCGTCCAGAACGATGCCAATCGGGCCGCCGTCCAGCACGATGTCCGCCTGCACCACGCCGTCGGGACCATATCGGCGCACCGTTGCGTCATCGGGAGAAACGGTAAAGACCGAGCCGTCGGATGCCACGGCCACGCCTGCGGGTTTTCCCGGCACGTCCCAGGTGGCGCGCGTCTCTCCCGTGTCGAGGTCCAACACGCTGAGCGCGTTGCCGTTCTGACAGGTGACATAGGCAAGATCCCCCGCCGCCACGGAGGTGGCCGCGAGGGTCAGGATCAGGGCAAGATCAGCTCGCCGCACCGAACCGCTCAACCAAAGCGTCGAGACCAAGTTGGTAAACAGCAGTCACCGCAGCCAGCGCGGCCTCGTCGTTGAGGTCTTCGGGGGGCTCGTTGTTGGGATAGCCGCGATAGAAGGCGCCGCGCCATTCAAAGATCGACCCGCCGCCGTCGCGGGGTTTCACCGTCACGTGGGACGAATAGTTGGTGACCGGCAGCACCGCTACGTCGTCCTCGCGAATGCGGTAGGAGTAGCTCATCTTCTCGTCGGAGAACTTGTAGAGCACCTCTTTGAGCATCGGCCCATCCGCGCCCTGATCGGACAGGTACAAATCACGCGTGGCGTCGATCTCGTTGCCGTTCTCTCCGGTCGAGGAAACCACAGCCGGGTGCCAGGACATGTCCTGGAAATCGCCAACGGCGGCCCAGACCTCTGCCGGATCGGCGGCCAGTTCGGTGGTCATCGTCACCTTTTGGCGCGACGGGCCGTGGGCCAGCGCCACGGCGGGCATAGCTGTGACCGCCGCTGCGGTCATCAGGAAATGGCGTCTTTTCATTGTTCCTCCCCATTGAAAAAAGCCGTTTTTAGGATGTAGCGCATCCCACGCATCCATGAGGCATCGGTGTTGCCGCGGATGTCCACCACGCGGCCCTTCACCGTCTCGCCGCTCGACGCGTCCCGCAGTTGCAGGTTCACCGTCAAGATCAGGTTTGAGATCTTCTGCACCTCGCCCACCAGCGCGTAATCCGCGCCAAGGTCGGTGGCCATGCGGGCGTCGCAGCCATAGCATTTCGCCGGATTGGCCACGCGATCCAGCCTGTCCTGTACCGGCGCAAGATCAAGCAGTTCCCAGCCCTCTGCGGTGAACCTTTCGCGGACCAGCTCTTCGAGCATATCCCGGCGGGCGAGTTCGGCAGGGTCCTGTCCAGCAGCTTCTGTCTGGATCGAATTGTCCAATAGATGGATCCCGAAAAACGCAACTTTTTCCCCGGCGGTGCAGGGCACTGCAAGGGTCAGCAGCGGGACAAGCAAAAGAGTGGTCAGCAGGCGGGCCATAGGCTCCTTCTCAGAAAATCTCTTAGAAATTAAGAGTCGTATACAATGGTGTCCCGGCTAGGCTGAGTGAACAACCCGACCAAAAGTATCGGTTGTAACGGTGTCTGTTTTTGTCAGGTTTCGAGGAGGGAGCCTGACATGCCAACAGCAGGCCGGGGAGGATGATTTGATACGAATGTGCGCACCGCTTTTGGCGGCCGGTCTATATTGTATGAGTGCGCTTCAGGCCGCCGCTGTGGAGGTCGAGGCCGCCGTTCTGCGGATTGACTACCAGCGGCTTTTGCCGATTTCTCGATATGACCTGAAAGCCGAGGATCTTGGCTTTGCCGGGGCGGCGCTGGCCGATGAGGACAACAACACGACCGGATCGTTCCTCGGGCATACGTTCGAGACGCAAACCGTGGCCACCGCGCCGGACGGCGCTGATGCCGCAATGGATGCGCTGCTGGCCGATGGGGTCAAGCTTATCGTCGTGATGGCCGAGGCAGAGGATCTGTTGCGTCTGACCAAAAAGGCTGCGGCGCAGGATGCCATTGTGTTCAACGCCACGGCGCCCGACACGTCGCTGCGGGATCAGGGCTGCAACGCCAATCTGCTGCACATCGCGCCGTCCAATCAAATGAAAACCGACGCCGTGGCGCAATTCGCCAAGTGGAAGCAATGGGACCGCTGGTTCCTGATTTACGGCTCCAACCCGGCGGACCTTGCGCTGGCGGAAAGCTATCGGCGGTCGGCGCGCAAGTTTGGCGCTGACATCGCCGAGGACCGCATGTTCGAGGATCCCGGCGGCGCACGCCGCACGGATTCCGGGCATGTGATGGTGCAGCGACAGTTGCCGTTGGACACCCAGGGCGCATCGCGGCACGACGTGGTGATCGCCGCCGATGCGACGGATTATTTCGCGCGCTACCTCAGCTATAACCTGTGGGACCCGCGTCCGGTGATGGGCTCCGGCGGGTTGCGGCCCGTCAGCTTTCATGGCGCGCATGAGGCCTGGGGCGCGACGCAGTTTCAAACCCGGTTCGAGGCGCTGACCCGGCGCTACGTGCAGCCGGAGGATTACAACGTCTGGCTTGCCCTGCGCGTGGTGGGGGAGGCGGTCACGCGCGCCTCGACCAACGATCCGCAAGCGCTCCGTGACTATGTGCTGTCAGACGCCTTTGAACTGGCGGCCTTCAAGGGGCAGGCGGTCACGTTTCGCCCGTGGAACGGACAGCTCCGCCAACCGATCATCCTGTACGACGGCATGATTACTGTCTCCGTCAGCCCACAGGACGGGTTTCTGCATCAGGTCACCAGCCTCGACACGCTGGGACTGGATGAACCGGAATCCGCCTGCACCGCATTTCAGTGAGGACATCATGAAACAGTTTCTGCTTGCCACCGCTCTTGCGACCCTTGCCGTGCCAGCCTTGGCCGGGAAAGCCTTTGTCACCAACGAGCGGGGCAACACTGTCACCGTCGTGGACACCGAAACATGGGAGGTTCTGGAAGAGTTTTCTGCCGGCAACCGCCCGCGCGGGATCACCGTGTCGCCTGATGGCAAACATTTGTATGTCTGCGCCTCCGACGACAACCTTGTGCGGGTGTTCGATACCGAAACCTACGAGGAGTTGCCGAGCCTGCCCTCCGGTCCCGACCCGGAACTGTTCATCATCGAGCCCTCGGGCAAGCGGCTGTACATCGCCAACGAGGACGACAACCTGGTGACGGTGACGGACACCGAAAGCCGCACCATTCTGGCGGAGGTGCCCGTGGGCGTCGAACCAGAAGGCATGGGCATGTCGCCGGATGCCAAATGGGTGGTGAACACGTCGGAAACGACGAACATGGCGCACTTCATCTCCACCGAGGATTACAAGATCAAGCACAACGTGCTGGTCGATCAGCGCCCGCGCTACGCGCAATACACCGACGACGGCACCCGGTTGTTCGTCAGCTCGGAAATCGGCGGGACGGTATCGGTCATGGACATCGCCGAGGACGGCGCACCTACGCTGATCAAGAAGATCGGCTTTGAAGTGCCGGGCGTTCTGCCTGAGTGGTTGCAGCCCGTTGGAGTGAAGGTCACGCCGGATGGCTCTCGTATTTTCGTCGCACTTGGCCCGGCCAACCGGGTTGCGGTTGTTGATGGAGAGACGCTGGAAGTCGACAAATACATCATGACCGGGCAGCGGGTCTGGCAGCTCGATTTCACGCCGGACAACAAATACCTGCTGACGACCAACGGCAACTCCAACGACATTACCGTCATCGACGTGGACCAGGAAAAGGCGATCAAATCCGTGCAGGTGGGCCAACAGCCCTGGGGCGTGGTGACGATCGAATGAAACAAGTTTTGGGAGGATATATGTTCAAGAGATGTGCCGCCGCCGCGGTGGCTTTGATGCTGGGGGGGCCTGTGATGGCCGCGCCGCTGTGTGATGAGATGGGCTTTGCCGGGCTGCTGGCGTCCTGCAACCGTGGAGAGGACATCATGCTCACGCTGTCCTCCGGCAAACCGCTGGGCGAGGACACGGTGCTGCAGTCGGGTGCGTATTACACGCTGGTGATCGAGGCGGACGGCTCCGCCGAGCTGGCCGTGGAAGGGCCGTCGTTTTTCCGCGCGATCTGGATGAATGAAATCGTCATCAACAAGATCGAAATCCGCCCCATGGCCATCGATTCCATCGAGTTCGACAAGGCGGGCGTGGCAGAGCTGTCCTTTGTCGCGATCAAGCCGGGGCGTCACACGCTGCGGATTCCCGGCTCCACCGGCGAGACACAGCAGATCACACTGTCCATTCAATAACTTTTACGGGAGGAACACATATGAAACGTTTTGCAACCGCAGCCCTGATCCTGGGCCTTGCTTCGCCGGTCTTCGCAGACAGTCACGAAGAGATGGAGATTCCGCAGGAAACGGTCGATGCAATCATGTCGATGCTGACGGATATGGAATGCCAGATGGCTCCGGACGATATCGAAATGGAAGACGGCGGCTACGAGCTGGACGACGTGATCTGCAAGGGCGGCGATCAGTTCGACATTGAACTCGACGCCGACCTGAACGAGGTTGGCCGTCGCGCCGAATAAGACCAAAGCATCGGGTGCAGTGCGCTGCACCACCGCTAAGTTGAAGCTGGGGGAGGGCGACCTCTCCCAGCTTTTTTCAGAGGATGTCCAAGGGGAGGAAGACATGTTCGACTTTATCAAAGGCGCGGCCGCCGCGCTGGTGCTGGCCACGCCCGCGATGGCGCAGGACATGCCGACCATCCGAGCTGCCGTGCTAAAGATCGGGACCGTGAACTGGGAGCTCAAGACCATCGTCGATCAGGGGTTCGACGAAAAACACGGCTTCACCTTGGACATTGCGCCCTACGCCGACAATGGCGCGACCCGTGTGGCGGTCGAGGGCGGCGAAGCCGACATGGCTGTTGCGGACTGGATCTGGGTCGCGCGTCAGCGTGCTGCGGGCAAGGATTACGTCTTTATCCCCTATTCAAAAGCAGTCGGCGGGTTGGTGACCCCGGCCGATTCAGGCGTGACGTCGCTCCAGGATCTGGCCGGGTCCAAGGTCGGCATCGCAGGTGGACCGCTCGACAAAAGCTGGCTGATCCTGCGCGCCTATGCTCAGCAGGAATATGGCATGGACCTGAAGGCCGAGACCGAACAGGTTTTTGGTGCGCCGCCGCTGATCTTCAAGGCCGGGCTTTCCGGAGAAACGCAAGGCGCGATCAACTTCTGGCATTTTCTGGCCAAGATGAAGGCCGCCGGCATGAAGGAGGTGATCTCTGTCGCGACAGCGGGCGAAGCGCTGGGTCTGAACCCCGATACGCCGTTGCTGGGATACTATCTCAAACAGAGCTTCTTGGACGAGAACCCCGATCTGGCGCAGGCCCTGTATGACGCATCGCGCGATGCAAAGGATCTGTTGGCCAGCGATGATGCTGCCTGGGACGCAATTCGCCCGATCATGAACGCCAAGACCGATGCGCAGTTCGATACGCTCAAGGCCGATTGGATCGCGGGCATTCCCGCCGCCGGTCCGGTCGACATGGACGGCGTGAACAAGATGCTGGCGCTGATGAACGACCTTGGCGGAGAGGATCTTGTGGGCCAAGCGACCGAGGTGCCCGAGGGCCTCTTTGCGGACCTCGACTGATCGCTGATGCAAGGCACGCCGGAGGCCAGACAGACCATTTCGACAGGCGCGACCACGGGCCTGTCTATCGCTGCGTTGCTGTTGCTCTGGATCGTCGCCGCAGCCCTGACAGATGACGCGCAGGTTTTGCCGCAACCTTGGGCTTTGATACAACCGTTTCTCCGCGAACTCACATCCGGCGAGCTTCTGTATCATCTTGGCGCGACACTGCTGCGGGTCATCTGGGCCTTTTCGCTTGCGATGCTGGCGGGCTGCGCGCTGGGGCTGGTGATGGGCCGGTATCCAAGGGTGAACCAATGGCTCGACCCGTGGTTGGTGATCTTTCTCAACCTGCCGGCGCTGGTGCTGATCGTGCTGTGCTACCTCTGGATCGGGCTGAACGAAACGGCAGCGATACTTGCCGTGGTGTTCAACAAGATCCCCAATGTCGCCACGGTGATCCGCGAAGGCGCGCGCGCGCTCGACCCTCAGATCGACGCGATGGCAAAGGTCTATCGCATGTCCGGATGGGCACGGTTGCGACACGTCACCGTGCCTCAGCTTGCGCCGTTCATCACCGCCGCCGCGCGGTCAGGGATCGCTGTGATCTGGAAGATCGTGTTGGTGGTGGAGTTCCTCGGTCGATCCTCCGGTGTCGGATTCCAGATCCATCTGTATTTCCAACTGTTCGATGTGGCGATGGTGCTGGTCTACGCCTTCAGCTTCATCGTGGTGATGCTGATGGTGGAATGGCTGGTTCTGCAACCGTGGGAACGGCATGTGCGCCGATGGAGGGCGGAATGATCCGGGTCGACATCCGCGCGAAACATTTCGGGCCGACGCAAGTTCTGGGCACCGTTCGGTTTGACATCGCGCCGGGGGAAACCGTCGCGCTGGTGGGGCCGTCCGGGATCGGCAAGTCCACCGTGCTGCGTATCGTCGCCGGGATCGACAATCGGTTCGAAGGCAACGTGACGCGCCCTGACGCCATGGCCATCGTGTTTCAGGAACCGACGCTGCTGCCTTGGCGCTCGGCGCGGGACAATCTGTTGCTGACCCAGCCGGGTCTCAGCCGTGACGGGGCCGAGCGCGCCTTGACCCGCGTGGGACTGGAGGGGCGCGGCGATGCCTTCCCCGGTCATCTGTCACTTGGACAGCAAAGACGCCTTTCACTGGCGCGGGCCTTTGCCGGATCGCCGGAACTGTTGATCATGGACGAACCATTTGTATCCCTGGACCCGGATATGGCGGATCAGATGATCGGCCTGTCTGAGGCGTTGATCGCCGAGCATCGTCCTGCCACCTTGTTCGTGACCCACGCCAGATCCGAGGCCGACAGGCTGGCCGACCGCGTTCTGG
Source organism: Sagittula marina (assembly GCF_014196795.1). GTDB lineage: Bacteria > Pseudomonadota > Alphaproteobacteria > Rhodobacterales > Rhodobacteraceae > Sagittula > Sagittula marina. The sequence goes on along the minus strand of NZ_JACIEJ010000010.1, from coordinate 98,551 downwards.
AGCTTTCGGGAACCCCGGCGAGTCTGACCAACTGACGTTTCCTTACCCCCACGGACCGGCGTCGCGCTTGCGCGTGGGCTGGGGGCGCGGCTTCAGGGCGCGTTGCGGACGGGTGGCTGTCGGCCCGGCCAGTTGGCGCAAGGCCGCAATACGGTTTTCCGTGGCCGGGTGCGTGGCGAACAGGTTGTCGCGCGCGCCGCCATGCAGAGGGTTGATGATGAACATATGCGCCGTGGCGGGGTTGCGCTCTGCTGTGGCGTTGTCGATCTGCGCGGCCCCTTCTGCGATGCGTTCCAACGCCGTCGCCAGCCACATCGGATTGCCACAGATCTCTGCGCCAGCCTTGTCTGCTGCATATTCGCGGGTACGTGAAATCGCCATCTGCACCAGCATTGCGGCCATGGGCGCTAGGAACATCATCGCCAGCGTGCCTATGATCCCGGCCCCACCTTCGCGGCGCCCGCCAAAGAACATGCCGAAATTCGCCAGCATGGTGATCGCACCGGCAAAGGTCGCCGTCATGGTCATGATAAGCGTGTCGTGGTTGCGAATGTGGGCCAGCTCGTGCGCCACGACCCCGGCCAATTCCTCGCGGCTGAGAGATTGCATCAGTCCGGTGGTCACGGCGACGGCGGCGTTTTGCGGATTGCGCCCGGTGGCAAAGGCATTGGGCTGCGGCTGGTTGATGATATAGGTGGCCGGCGTCGGGAGCCCCGCGTTGCGCGACAGCTCCTCGACCATTGCGGTCAGGCCGTACCGGTCGCCGCGCGTGACCAACTGCGCATTATGCATTTTCAGCACCATGCGGTCGGAATTCCACCAGGTCATGACGTTCATGCCTGCGGCGATGACCAGCGCAATCAGCGCGCCGCCGGTGCCGCCAAGGAAATAGCCCAGGCCCATGAACAGGGCCGTCATCGCGGCCATCAACAAAGCTGTCTTTGCGTAACCCATATTGCAGGTCCTCCTGTCTCACATATGGGCGCGTCGCGCGTCGTGCCAAGAGGGCGCAGGCCACATGAGCAATGAAGTGCTTTGCATGTGTGGTGGCTTGACGCAATGGTTCGCACGCAATGCCTTGACGCGCTGAGTGTAGAACGAAAGAACGAGTGTCAGACACCGCGCGTCCCCCAAGGAGACAGCCATGAAATTCCGCTTTCCCATCGTCATCATCGACGAGGATTTCCGTTCCGAGAACACCTCCGGCCTTGGCATCCGTGCGCTTGCGCAGGCCATTGAAGCCGAAGGCTTTGAGGTGCTCGGGGCGACCTCCTACGGCGATCTGTCGCAATTCGCCCAACAGCAAAGCCGCGCCTCGGCCTTTGTTCTGTCGATCGACGACGAGGAATTCTCGCAAGGTCCCGACCTGGACCCGGCCGTCGTCAACCTGCGCAACTTCATCGAGGAACTGCGTTGGAAGAACGCCGATGTGCCGATCTTTCTGCATGGCGAGACAAAGACATCGCGGCATCTGCCCAATGATATCTTGAGGGAGCTGCACGGCTTTATCCATATGTTCGAGGATACGCCGGAATTTGTCGCCAAGCACATCATCCGAGAGGCGAAAAGCTATCTGGAATACATCCAGCCGCCGTTCTTCAAGGCGCTGTTGGATTATGCCGAGGACGGATCGTATTCGTGGCACTGTCCGGGCCACTCTGGCGGCGTTGCCTTTCTGAAATCGCCCATCGGGCAGATGTACCACCAGTTCTACGGTGAAAACATGCTGCGCGCCGACGTGTGCAACGCGGTCGAGGAACTGGGCCAGCTGCTCGACCACAACGGCGCGATTGGCGAATCTGAAAAGAACGCCGCGCGCATTTTCAACGCCGACCATTGTTTCTTTGTGACCAACGGCACCAGCACCTCGAACAAGATGGTCTGGCACCACACCGTCGCCCCCGGTGACGTGGTTGTGGTTGATCGCAACTGTCACAAATCAATCCTGCATTCGATCATCATGTGCGGGGCGATCCCGGTTTTCCTAAAACCCACGCGCAACCATTGGGGCATAATCGGCCCGATTCAGCGGTCCGAATTCGAGCCGGAATCGATCAAGGCGAAAATCGCCGCCAACCCGCTGCTCAAGGATTATGACCACGACAAGGTGCAGCCGCGCATCATGACGGTGACGCAATCCACCTATGACGGCGTGCTCTACAACACCGAAGCGATCAAGGGGGCGCTCGACGGCTGGATCGAGAACCTGCATTTCGATGAGGCATGGCTGCCGCACGCGGCCTTCCACCCCTTCTACGGCACCTATCACGCCATGGGTCGCAAGCGTGGGCGGACCAAGAAGTCCGTGACCTATGTGACGCAATCGGTGCACAAGTTGCTGGCCGGGATCTCTCAGGCAAGCCACGTTCTGGTGCAGGATTCCGAGGAAACCAAACTCGACCGGCATCTGTTCAACGAAGCTTATCTGATGCACACCTCCACCTCGCCGCAGTATTCCATCATCGCGTCGTGCGATGTGGCGGCGGCGATGATGGAGCCTCCGGGCGGCACGGCGCTGGTCGAGGAAAGCATCGTCGAAAGCCTCGAATTCCGCCGCGCCATGAAGAAGGTCGGCAAGGAGTACGATCAGGACTGGTGGTTCAAGGTCTGGGGCCCGGAAGATTTCGACGAGACAGAGGACGGCATGGGCGCGGCCAAGGACTGGCAGCTCAAGCGGACCGACAGCGACGGCATGGAGCCCGGCGGCAAGGACAGCTGGCACGGGTTCGGCGACATGGCCCGTGATTTCAACATGCTGGACCCGATCAAGGCGACGATCATCACGCCGGGGCTGGACATCGAGGGGCATTTTGACGACAGCGGCATTCCTGCTTCCATCGTGTCGAAATATCTCGCTGAACATGGCGTCGTGGTGGAAAAAACCGGGCTGTACAGCTTCTTCATCATGTTCACCATCGGCATCACCAAGGGGCGGTGGAACACGCTTCTGGCGGCGTTGCAGCAGTTCAAGGACGATTACGACCGCAACAACCCGCTGTGGCGCGTCATGCCGGAATTCTGCGCGGCACAAGCGCGGTATGAAACAATGGGGCTGAAGGATCTCTGCCAGCACGTGCATGAGATGTATGCCAAATACGACGTCGCGCGGTTGTCCACCGAGATCTACCTGAGCGACCACCACCCTGCGATGACGCCTTCGGATGCCTACGCTCAGATCGCGCGGCGCAAGACGGAGCGGGTGGCCATTGACGATCTCGAAGGGCGCATCACCACCTCGTTGGTCACGCCCTACCCACCGGGCATTCCGCTCTTGGTTCCGGGAGAGGTGTTCAACGCCAAGATCGTGGAATACTTGCGCTTCAACCGTGATTTCGCGCGGGAATGTCCGGGGTTCGAGACCGACATTCATGGTCTGGTGGTCGAAAAACGCCCGAATGGTGAGACGCTTTATTTCGCCGACTGCGTGGCGTCCTCGGAGACATAAGGCACCAGTCGCGCTTCGATCTGGCCGCGCAATGCATTGCACAGGCGCAGGCGGGGCGCGGCGGTCAACTGCTTCAGCGTGACGCTGGCGACGCGGACCTCGCCGCGCGCCAGCAACTCCGCCCGCATGACACCGGGCAACGCGCCGTCCGTCAGGGGCGGTGTGACCCATCCGTCGTCACGCTCTACCAGAACGTTGCAGATGGTGCCCTCGGCCAGATGGCCGTCTTCGTTTAGGAATATCAGCTCATCCACCCCGTCTGGCAGATCCGCGCGCGCGGCATCATAGATCGCACGCCGGGTGGATTTCACCCTCAGCCATGGATCATCCGACGCCAGCCGGTGCGGTGCAACCGCCACGCGCCACAGCATTGCCGGGGAGGGCGCAGGCGCACAGCTCATATCCACCACGCCCGACGCATCCAGCGTCAGCCGCAACCGTCGTGGAGCATCGCCAGAAACCTCGTTTAAGGCACGATAAAACGTTGACGGATCAAAGTCAAAGCCCAGCCGCCGCGCCGACAGGCACAGCCGATCACGGTGCCGCGCCGCCAAGGCCACGCCACCCCCCGGCTGCCAGAGCATGGTCTCAATCAGGCGCGTTCCGTCTGGAACGTGGCGAAACGGCTTTTCCACAGGGCTTCCTCATATTCACTATCTGCGCCGCTGTCCCACACAAGACCGCCGCCCACATTCAACACGGCCTCGTCAGCCTCCACAATCAGCGTGCGGATCGCCACGTTGAACTGCGCCCGCCCGTCCGGCGCGGCCCAGCCGATGGCCCCGCAATAGGCGTCGCGGGGCCGCTGCTCCAGCGCGCGAATGACCTCCATCGCGCGGATCTTGGGCGCGCCGGTGATCGACCCGCAGGGGAACAGCGCGGCAAAGATCTGCGCCAAAGTGGTGCCCGGTGCCAGCCGTGCCTCGATCTGGCTGACCAGCTGGTGCAGGGTCTCGTAGGTTTCGACCTTGAACAATTCGGGCACCCGTACCGATCCGGGCATTGCCAGTCGGGACAGATCGTTGCGCAGCAAATCGACGATCATCAGGTTTTCGGCGAGGGTCTTCTCATCCTGCGTCAGCGCATCGCGCAGCGCCGCATCCTGAAGTGCCGTGCTGCCACGCGGCGCGGTGCCTTTCATCGGGCGGGTGGCGATGCGGCCCCCGGCATCCACGGAAAAGAACACCTCGGGGGAGCGTGACAGCACAACCGGCCCTGTCTCCGGCAGGATCAGGGCACCTTGGCTGACGGGCTGACGTGCGGTCAGCGCGGCGTATAGCCCCCGCGGATCACCTTCAAAAGACGCCCGCAACGGCATGGTCAGATTGGCCTGGTAGATGTCGCCCGCGCCGATCCGCTCGTGCACCTCTTCAAAGGCCTGCCCATAGCGCGCCGCGTCCCAGTCGGGTTCAAACGCGCCAAGCTCAAACGCCCCGCCGGACAAAGCGTCGGCCTCGCGCGGACCTGCGTAGACGCCAAAAGACACCAGGGGCTGCCGCCGCCCCTCTGGCATCAGAGCCAAAAGCCGGGGTTCCAGCGCATAGCCCAGCTCATAGCTTGCATACCCTGCCAGCCAGAACCCATCGGCCTGCGCCTGATCCAAAGCCGCAAAAGCCGCCGGAACCTCGTCAGCCGTCCAAGCCTCGATGAGGTGGCGCGGCAAGTCAAAGCAGGCTGCGCGCCCCTCCGGGCCAGTGTCAAAGCGGATGTACATGGCCAGTGTCCGTTGCCTGTCTCAAAGCCTGTTCTTGCCAAAGTTCGACCCGGCGCAGAGGGCAGAATGCGCCCCATCCCGTCCCAAGGCGACAGGCGGCTACCTGGTGCAGCCCTTGCCGTGGATCGGCGGGAACTTCAATCGCCGAGGCTCAGAAATCCAGCCCGAAATCCACAGTCTGCGCCGAATGGGTCAGCGCCCCGGCAGAGATATAATTTACGCCGGTCGCGGCGATAGAGGCCACGCGGTCGAGATGGACATTGCCGCTGGCCTCGGTGGTGATGCGGCCGTCGACCATCGCCACAGCCTCGCGCAGCATATCGTTGTCCATATTGTCCAGCAAAACAACCGACGCGCCGCCGACCGACAACACCTCGGCCAGCTGATCCAGCGTATCGACCTCGATTTCCACCGCCATCATGTGGCTGGCCTGCGCCTTTACAGCTTCCAGCACGGCCCGCACGCCCCCGGCGGCGGCGATGTGGTTGTCCTTGATCAGGATCGCGTCCGACAGCGAATAGCGGTGGTTGAACCCTCCTCCGTGCAGCACGGCGAGCTTTTCGACAATGCGCAGGCCCGGCGTGGTCTTTCGCGTGCAGGTGATGCGGGCCTGGGTGCCACGGGTCTGCGCGACAAAACTGGCGGTCTTGGTCGCGATGCCCGCAAGCCTGCCTGCAAAGTTCAGCGCCACACGTTCGCCGGTCAGGATCGACTGGGCGGCGCCCGTGATGGTCATCAGCGTGTCACCGGGGGCGCAGCGCGTGCCGTCGGGCGCGTTGACCTGCACATCGAGCGCCGGGTCCACCAGATGAAACGCCAGCCGGGCCACCTGCATCCCGGAGACAACCGCCTCTGCCCGTGCGTTCAGCCTTGCGGTGTACGTCACGCCAGCCGGGACGACGGTGCGCGTGGTGATGTCGCCATAGCTGCCGAGGTCTTCGAGCAGGGCATTTTTCACCATGGGTTCAAGGATCAGATCAGGAAGGGTGGCGGTCATTCTGGGGTCTCGCAAATACGGGCGCGCAAAGTCAGGGCACCGTCCAAAGTCAGGAAAGAACGTTCGCCCGGACCCGCGTGCGGGGTCGGGAAGTCCGAGCGCTCATGCGCGCCGCGACTTTCTTCACGCAGGAGGGCTGCGGCAGCGATCAGCGTGGCGGTGGCACACATGTTGAGGAAAGAGGGGCTGTCGCCATGCGCCTGCTCCAACGCGGCGATGGTGCGCAGCGCGCGGGACAGACCGGTGGCATCGCGCACAACTCCGACACCGGTGGTCATGGTCTCGCGAAGCTGGCGCACGGCCTCTGCATCGGGCGGGACGCCGGACCCGAAAAGGTCCAGCACGACTGGCGGCGCGTCGGCCTCCGGGACCTCGGCTGCGATGCCTTGGGCGCAGATGCGGGCAAACACAAGCGCCTCCAACAGCCCGTTTGACGCCAGACGGTTCGCGCCGTGCAGGCCGGTGGAGGACGCCTCGCCACAGACCCAGAGGCCTTTCAACGACGCGCGCCCCTCGGTGTTCGTGGCGATGCCACCCATGTGATAATGCGCGGCGGCGGCCACGGGGATCGGCTGGGTCGCCGGGTCGATGCCGTTGCGGGTGCAGGCTGAGGCAACCGCCGGATATTGCGTCAGGATCCGCGCCCCGAGAACGTCGCGCGTGTCCAGCACGGGGCGATTGCCCGCCTGTGTCTGCGCATAGATCGCCCGGGCCACCACGTCGCGCGGTGCCAGCTCTGCATCGGGGTGAACTTGGGTCATGAATCGCTGGCCCTGACGGTTCAACAGGATCGAGCCTTCTCCGCGCAAGGCTTCGGTGGCGAGCGGTGCGGGGTCTTCGCCCACGTCAATGGCGGTGGGGTGGAACTGGACGAATTCCGCATCGGCGATCACTGCCCCCGCCCGCGCAGCCAACCCGATCACCTGCCCGCGAATGCGCGGCGGGTTCGTTGTCACGGCATACAGCCCACCCGACCCGCCGCCCGCCAGCAGCACCGCAGCGCCGCGCAGCATGACCGGATCGGACCCGGTGTCGGAGGCGGACTGGACCACCAGACCTTCGACCCGCCCATCGGAGGAGGTCTCCAACCCGATGGCCATGACCCCTTCGAGCACCTGGATTGAGGGCGTCTTCCGCGCCACGTCGATCAGCGTGGCCATGATCTGCGCACCGGCCTGATCGCCCTTCACCCGCACCACACGGGCAAAGCTGTGCGCCGCCTCACGCGACAGCACATAGCCGCCGTCGGCACCGCGATCAAAGGGCGTGCCCTTGGCCGTCAGGTCGAGGATGAAGTCCCGCGCATCCCGTGTCACCAGATCTGCGACCTCGGCGTCCACCGTGCCTGCCCCGGCCTTTACCGTGTCACGGGCGTGGGCGGCGGCAGTGTCGCTGGCATCCATCGCGGCGGCGACACCGCCCTGCGCCCATGCAGAACTCGCGCCTTCGCCCAACGGCTCGGGAGAGATCAGAACCACCGGACGCGGTGCCAATTCCAGCGCGGCATACAGCGCGCCCAGTCCCGCGCCGACGATCACCACGCGGGAGGTGGTGACCTCCTGCATCACAGACCCAGCTTTTTGGACAGGTCGATCATGCGCTGCACCGACAGGCGCGCCTTTGCCGCGATCTCTTCGTCGACCTCAACCTGGTTTTCCATCGAATGCAGCACCCAAAGGATGTTCTCCAGCGTGATCTTGCGCATGTAGGGGCACATGTTGCACGGCCCGACAAACTCGACTTCCGGCAACTGGTCAGAGATGTTCGACGCCATGGAGCATTCGGTGATCAGCAGCGCTTTTTCCGGTTTTTCATCGGTGACGTATTTCAGGATGCCGCTGGTAGAGCCGCTGAAATCCGCCTCTGCCACCACGTCCGGCGGGCATTCCGGGTGCGCGATCAGCCGCACGCCGGGATTGTAGGCGCGATAATCGCGCAGATCCTGTGGCGTGAACTGCTCGTGCACGATGCAGGAGCCGGGCCAGTAAACGATGTTCTTGTGACTTTCATTCGCCACGTTCTGCGCAAGGTACTGGTCCGGCGTCATGATCACCGTGTCCTGCTCCATCGCATTCACGATGCGGAGCGCGTTCGACGAGGTGCAGCAGATATCCGATGCGGCCTTCACCTCGGCGGTGGTGTTCACATAGCTGACGACCGGCGCGCCGGGATATTTTGCGCGCATCTCCTCGATGCCCTCGGCAGTGATGGATTCGGCCAGCGAACACCCGGCCTGCATATCAGGCATCAACACGATCTTGTCGGGGCTGAGGATTTTCGACGTCTCCGCCATGAAGTGCACGCCCGCCTGCACGATCACGTCGGCCTCCACCTCGGCGGCCTTGATCGCCAGTTGCAGGCTATCGCCGACGAAATCGGACACGCCGTGGTAAATGTCCGGCGTCATGTAGTTGTGCCCAAGGATCACGGCGTTGCGCTTGGCCTTCAGCTCGTTGATCGCCTTCACGTAGGGGGCATGCATCGCCCAGTCGGCGGGGGAGACGACGCGCGCCATACGGGCGTAGGTGTCTTTCATCTCTTCGGCCAGCGCGAGATTTGGGGAGAGATCGTAATGCTCGGCCAATGTCTGGGTGATGGTAGAGGCATGGATATTCATGTCGGTATTCCTTTAACTCAGCCGCGGCCGCGGTAGGGAGGGACACCCTGATCGGGAATCCAGACGCTCTCGGGCAGTGGCCCGGTCTGCCAGAAGACATCGATGGGGATGCCACCGCGCGGATACCAGTAGCCGCCGATCCGCAGCCAGCGCGGGTCGAGGAAGTCGACCAGCCGCCGTCCGATCGACACGGTGCAATCCTCATGAAACGCGCCATGATTGCGAAAAGATCCCAGAAACAGCTTCAGCGACTTCGACTCCACCAGCCATTCGCCGGGCACATAGTCAATCACGATATGGGCAAAGTCGGGCTGTCCGGTCATCGGGCACAGCGAGGTGAACTCCGGCGCGGTAAAGCGGACGTTATAGTCCACGTCCGCCTGTGGGTTTTGCACGCGCTCCAGCTCTGCCGCTTCGGGCGAGGCGGGCAGGGCGGTCGCACCGCCGAGCTGCGTAAGATCCTTGTAGATATCCGACATGAAAGTTCCTTTCAGACGCCGCGCAAGTTGCCCCACAGGAGCACGTGAAGCTGTGGCAGGATACGGGGAGCGAACCAGCGGTCGGCGGTGGCCTTGTCCACCAGCCAGCGCAGCCGCGCGGTCGTGGCCTCCAGGCTGACGGCCACGTCCGGATCGACCTCCGGGTTGCCCGGTTGCAGATACAGCGGCAGGTCAGGGTGACGGGCGGCAGCCTCCTGCGCCCAAGCGTAGTCGGCGTTGTCGAAAATCACGATCTTCATCACGGTCTTGGCCGGTGCGCCCGCCCTGACGCAGTCGGCAAAACGCTCCCAATCCACCGTCTCTCCGCTTGACGGCGGCTTGGGGCTGAGCACCAGGGTGTCGAGGCGCGCGAACCAGTCCTGCGGCACCGATCCTTGCGTCTCGCAGGCAAAGCGATAGCCCTCGGCGCGGCCCATCTCGATCACGGGGCCAAAGTCCTGGATGGCCGGATTGCCGCCAGAGATCGACACCGTCAGCGGCTGGCCACCGGACAGGTGACGCACCTCGTCCATGATCTGCGCGGCCTCCATCGAGGCCCATGCGTGGCGATGGGCGCTGTCGACCGCGTGCATGGAATCGCACCAGACGCAGCGATAGTCACACCCGCCTGCGCGGACAAAGACCGTGGGCTCGCCGATTAACGCACCTTCGCCCTGAATGGTGGGGCCAAAGATCTCGGCGATGCGCAAGGGGCGGTCCCGTGTCATGGCCGATACTCCGCCCATGTTTTTGGCGTCTCCGAGATTTTCACCGCCATGACCTCGGGCCAGCGGGCGCGGCACCAGTCAAAGAAGTGTTTCGCCATGTTCTCGGCGGTGGAAGGCACGTCCATCACGTCGTTCAGATGCCGGTGGTCGAAGTGGCCGTCGATGTAATCCTTCAGCGGCTTCAGCGCGTGGTAATCGCGGACGAAACCGTCGCTGTTGAGAGTTTTTGACGCAAGCTCCACCACGACGACATAGTTGTGGCCATGCAGACGGGCGCATTGGTGATCGTGGGGAAGATGCTCCAGCCGGTGCGAGGCGGAGAAGTGAAACTCCTTGGAAATGCGAAACATCATGACGCTCCGTGCTGTGCGACGGCGGCGCGCCAGAAATCCGGGTCGGCGTAGATGGTCGGGTCTTCGACGCCCGCAAGGTCGAATGCCTCACGGCGTTCGACGCAGGTACCACAGCGTCCACAGTGTTGCGCGCCGCCCTTGTAGCAGGACCATGTGCGGTCGAACGGCGTGCCGTGGGCTGCGCCGTCGGTGACGATATCGGCCTTGGACCGACGCACGAAAGGTGTCCAAAGCGAGACATCGGCATAGCCGTCCAGCGCCGCTTTTTGCATGGTGTCAAAGGCTTCGGTGAACGCTGGGCGGCAGTCGGGGTAAATAAAGTGATCGCCGCCATGCACGGCCGTCGCCACCGCCTGATCGCCCTTTGCGGCCGCGATGCCATAGGCGACGCTCAGCATGATGGCGTTGCGGTTTGGAACGACCGTGATCTTCATCGTGTCCTCGGCGTAGTGTCCGTCGGGAACGTCGATGTCATCGGTCAAGGCAGATCCTGTGAGCGCCGCGCCAACGGGGCGCAGGTCAATGATGTGATGTGGCACACCCAGACGGGCGGCGGCCTCCGCGGCGAAGTCCAGTTCTTTCAGATGCCGCTGGCCGTAGTTGAATGACACCAGCCGGGTCAAGGCGCGGGTCTTTGCGGTAATATGTGCCAGCGAGACAGAGTCCAATCCGCCGGAGCAGATAACGAGCGTTTTCATGTGTATCCCTTGTTTTGTTGACCGGGTGGGCTGCGACCGGTTGCGCGCGGGCTTACAGGATGCGAACCGGCGGCGCAATCGGAGGTTGGTCGCAAGCTGGCGCAGCCCCATGTCCGCAGTGCGCAATCCGTGTACGACCCCGCACGTTTCGCCCCGCGGATGCCTCGTGATCGGAACTGAGGGCAGGGCTTGGGGCGCTTGGAGGTGCCTCATGGGTGCGTATAACCTTGAGCGCCACGCTGCGTCTTGGGGCAGCCCCTGTCAGGCGGGCCGGCTTGCGCGCGGCTCTCTCCGGGTTCTAATATGCGTCATGGATATTTCGTCTGACACAGCAGAGGCCAGTTGCCGCGTCGGGCCGATCCGCGCCAGTTTTGCCCCGGACATGGACCGCTACGAGGTCTCGGGCGTGGAAAAGCGGCGCCACGAATTTCTGACCGGGCGCAGTCTGGCCGAAAATGCGCTGTGTCATATGGGCTGCGCTGACCCGTTTGTGGGGCGTCACCCCGACAGATCTCCGATCTGGCCCGCGGGTTTCTGCGGGTCAATCAGCCACAGCGACCAGCTTTGCGCGGTGATGGTCGGCAAGACGTCCGCCCTGCGTTCAATCGGCGTTGATATCGAGCCGCAAGGTGCGGTGCCGGATGGCCTGCGAGACACGATCTATGGCCCAGGCGATGATCCGGTCGGCAGCGACACCACACTTATCTTCGCGGCGAAAGAAGCGTTCTACAAGATGTGGTACCCGTTGACGGGCGTCTTTCTCGATTTCCCGGAGGTCGGAATTTCCGTGCTTGGGGCCCAAGTGACAGCGCGGCTGCTCACAAGCACCGCGCCTCTGCCGCCGTTGCAGCAAATCCACGGCTGCGTGTCGCACTGCCAAGGACACATCATGGTGGTGTTCGCGCTGGAACAAGCGCCCGGCGCGCAAATCCGTCTCTACGATCAGGTCAGCGCGTTGTGCAAAACCGCAAACGCGCCACCCCGGGACGGGAAAGACAAGCCCCCAGCGGCACCGGGGGCCCATTGGATCACCCGTTGACCACGGCGAGGTCGGGACCGGGCAGGGCAATGTCAAAGACGCCGCGCACGGCATTGGCTGCCTCGGCCCCTTTGGTCACGAAATGCTCGCGGTAGAAATTGGTGAGCAGTTCAGTTTCCTGATAGTTGTGCGGCGTCAGCGAGACTGAAAAGACCGGCACATCGGTGGTCATCTGCGCGTCCATCAGACCTTTGACCACGGCATCGGAGACGAAATCGTGACGGTAGATCCCGCCATCGACGACAAAGGCGGCGGCGACCACGGCGTCATACTTGCCGGTCTGGGCGAGGCGCTTGGCCAGCAGGGGCATTTCAAACGCGCCGGGCACGTCGTAGGCGTCCACTTTCGCGCCGGGCAGCTTGGTCTTCGCCTCGGCGAGGAAACCGTCGTGCGCGCGGTGAACGATATCGGCGTGCCAGCTGGCACGGATGAAGGCGATGCGTTTGGTGCTGTAGTCGGTCATGTCGGAACCCTCCGTTGGATACAAAAGGTCCCAAGGCTTCCGGCCGCACGACAGGGGTAAACCCGCCGTCCGTCGCGTCTCTTCCATCCGGACTTTAACCGTCGGCCCCGGAGTTCCACCGGATCTGCTTGACCCCCGATCCTGTGTGGATCGAAGCGCTCGCGGGCTATCACCGCCGGTGGGGAATTTCACCCCGCCCTGAGAACAGCCTGAACATACATATCCAAAATCGAAAATCCAGCCCTGAAATGATTAGTTTGCAACGACTTCTTCAGCACGGATGCACGCCACCTGCGCGCCGTTTATGTCGCGAAGCGCCGGGCGGGCGTCGGCACAGGCCGCGACGGCGTGCGGACAGCGCCCCTGAAAGAAGCAGCCCTTCGGCAGATTCAGCGGAGAGGGCAGATCGCCGGTGAGAATCTGGGGAATCACCTTAACGTCCGGGTCGGGCACAGGCACCGCCGACAGCAGCGCCTGCGTGTACGGATGCTGGGCGTTGCGGACAACATCGCGGGCGCGTCCCAGCTCCATCATGCCGCCAAGGTACATCACCAGCACGTCGTCGGAGATATGGCGCACGATGCCGATGTCATGCGCGACAAAGATCAGCGTCAGGTTCATTTCGCGTTGCAGGTCGCGCAAGAGGTTCATCACCTGCGCCTGGATGGAGACATCAAGCGCGGAGACAGGTTCGTCACACAGCAGCAGGCGCGGCTCCGCAGCCAGCGCACGGGCGATGCCGATCCGCTGGCATTGCCCGCCGGAGAACTCGTGCGGGTAGCGGTTGGCATTGCGCTGCGGGATGCCGACGCGATCCAGCAGTTCGGTCACGCGGGCCTTGCGATCGGCGGCAGAGCGTTTCGGAAAGAACTGGCGGATCGGCTCTTCGATGGTTTGCTGCACGGTCATGCGCGGGTTGAGCGAGGCCACCGGGTCCTGAAAGATCATCTGCACATTGCGCCGCAGATCGAGCACATTGCGGCGGTCGAGGTAATTCACCTGCTTGCCGTCCAGATGCACGGTGCCGCCGGTCGGCGTGGCCAGACCGGCGATAGCGCGGATGAGGGTGGATTTGCCACAGCCGGATTCCCCGACGATGCCAAGAGTCTTGCCCGCCGCCAGATCAAAGGTGACACCGTTGACGGCGCGCACCTTGTCCGGGGTCTGCCACGGCCAGGGCGCGGAGTTGGTGATGGTGAAATCGACGTGCAGATCACGCACAGAGAGCAAGGTCATGTCAGCTCCTCCACCGGGCGGATGCAGGCGCGTTGACGCGTCTCGCCGGTCAGCTCAGGGACGGTGGCAAAACAGGCGTCCACCGCATCGACGCAGCGCGGCGCAAAGGGACAGCCCGTCAGCGCGCGCATGGTATTGGGCGGCTGGCCGGGAATGGCGTGCAGCTCGCCGTCGTCGTCATGGATGTTGGGCACGGCGCGCAGCAGGCCGCGCGTGTAAGGGTGTTGCGGTTCAGCGAACAGCGCGCGGGTTCCTGCGCGCTCCATCACCTTTCCGGAATACAGCACCAGCGTGTCTTCGCAGGCCCCGGCCACCACGCCCAGATCATGGGTGATCAACAGGATGGACGTGTCGAAATCGCGCCGGATGTCTTCGAGCAGCCGCATGATCTGCGCCTGCACCGTCACGTCAAGCGCGGTCGTCGGCTCATCCGCAAGGATCAGCTTGGGGTTGCACAGCAGCGCCATGGCGATCACGATCCGCTGGCGCATCCCGCCGGAAAACTCGTGCGGATAGCTGCGCAGCCGGTTCTTTGCGTCGGGGATCTGGACGGCATCCATGACCTCGATGACGCGCTGGCGGGCGGCGTCGCCTTTCAGTCCTTCGTGCAGCTCGAGGCTTTCGTTCAGCTGCCGTTCAATGGTCATGTAGGGGTTGAGAGAGCTCATCGGGTCCTGAAAGATCATGGCGATCTCCTTGGCCCGGATCTTGTTCAGCTCGCGCGTCGACATGGCCAGCAGGTCGCGCCCGTTGTACAGGATCTTGCCCGAGGTGCGGGCGTTCTTTGCCAGCAGCCCAAGGATTGACAGCGCGATCTGTGACTTGCCGGAGCCGGACTCGCCCACCAGCGCCTGCGTCTCGCCCCGGCCAATCTGAAACGACACGTCGTTGACAGCATGGACCAGACCATCGGGTGTCTCGAACTGGATCGAGAGGTTTTCAACGGAGAGTAGGGTCATTTAGCGTTCCTTCGGGTCCAGCGCGTCGCGCAGCCCGTCCCCGATGTAGTAAAGCGAAATCTGGTTCACCGCGAAAAACAGCGCCGGGAACAAAAGCTGCCAGAGCGTGCCGTAGGTCATGGTCGAGGCACCTTCGGAAATCAGCGCGCCCCATGAGGTCTGCGGTTCCTGAATGCCCACGCCGAGGAAGCTCACCAGGCTTTCCATCATGATCGCGTCGGGGATGGTGATGGAGGTATAGATCACGATCACCCACAGCATGTTGGGCAGGATATGGCGGGCGATGATCTTGAAATCCGACAGCCCCATCATGCGGGCGGCATCGACAAATTCACGGTTTTTCAGGGTCATGACCTGACCCCGCGTGATCAGCAGCCCGGCGGTCCAGTTGATGAGGATCATCACGAGGATCATCTGCGTGACCGACCGGCCAAAGAACGCCTGCCAGACCACGAAGAAGATGATGTAGGGGATCGACAGGGTGATGTTGTAGGCCGCCATGATGATCTGGTCGGTGCGTCCGCCGTAATACCCGGCGATGGCGCCGAAACACGATCCGATCAGCACCGCCGCCACACCGGCGAGGAACCCCACCATAAGCGAAACGCGCGTGCCCTGCACAACGCGGGCGTAAAGGTCGCGGCCGAGTTCGTCGACGCCGAACCAGTGTCCGTTGTCCAGACGCGGGCCGCCTTCGGTTTCGACGTTGCCCAGCAGGCTCCAGTCGATTTCCTCGATGTTGTACTGCGCGAACAGCCCGCCAAAGATCGCGAACAGAAAGATCGCCAGCAGGAAGACGCAGCCGATCATGGCCATGCGGTTCTTGAAGAATCGCCGCCGCGCATCCGCCCAGAACGATCGGTTTGTGATCATCTCTTCGGCGGCGGCAAGCTCGGCCTGTTCAAACTGGCGGCGCGCGCCAAAGGCGGTGCGCGGATGGTTTTCGGGGCTGTCTGTGGTCTGTGTGTTGGTCATTTCAGGCCACTCCGGACTTTGGGGTCAATGGCGGCGTAGGCCAGATCCACCGCGAGGTTGAGCACGAAGGTCAGCACGGAATACAGGATCGCAAGGCCAAGGATGACCGAGTAATCGCGGGTATAGGCCGCGTCGATAAAGCTTTGCCCGATGCCGCCGGTGCTGAAAAACACGTCGATGAAGACTGATCCCGTGATCATGTAGACGAACACAGGCGACATGTAGGAAATCACCGGCAGCAGCGTGGGCTTCAACGCGTGACGGATCATGATGGTGCGTTCCGGCAGGCCTTTCGCCCGCGCGGTGCGGATGTAGGGCGAGCCCAGCACCTCGAGCAGCGAGGACCGCGTGATGCGGGCGACGTTGGCCAGATACGAGGTGCCAAGCGCCACGGCGGGCATCACGACGTATTCCCATTGACCGCCGTTCCAGCCTCCGCCGGGCAGCAGCCCAAGCGCCAGCGTGAAGGTCAGCACCATCAGCGGCGCAAGCACAAAGTTCGGGAAGATCTGGCTGAAGATGGCAAAGCCGGTCATCACGTAGTCCCAGAAACTGTTCTGGCGCAGCGCGGCGATGACACCCAGTGGAATCCCCAGCACGAGGACGAAC
Organism: Sagittula marina; assembly: GCF_014196795.1. Classification (GTDB taxonomy): domain Bacteria; phylum Pseudomonadota; class Alphaproteobacteria; order Rhodobacterales; family Rhodobacteraceae; genus Sagittula; species Sagittula marina. The sequence continues at coordinate 82,239 of NZ_JACIEJ010000010.1, read as the reverse complement.
ACCGCAGACCAGAAGCCGTAAGTCAGCGTCACCGGGAAGCCCGCGGCGATGATATCGTTCACATCGCGGTCCCGCTGCGCAAAGCTGGGGCCAAAATCAAAATTGAAGAAGATGTTCTTCAGATACGTGAAAAGCTGCACATACAGCGGCTGATCAAGGCCGTAGCGTTCCAGCACATTGGCCATGATCGCCGGGGGCAGGGGCCGTTCGGAGGTGAACGGACCGCCCGGCGCCAGCCGCATCAAGAAGAAACAGATGACGATCAGACACAGGATCGTCGGCAGCACCGCAATGGTGCGGCGGAACGTGTATTGCAGCATGACGGGAACCTATCGGTCAGGGAGGAGCCGCCCCCGCGCATCAGGGGGCGGCAACCGGTATCACTCGGCGACTTTGTAGAAGTCCTTCGAGTACATTTTTTGCATCACGTTCTCCATCGGCCAACCCTTCAGGTCGTCCTTCAGCAACATGTTGACAGAGTAGTGGTAGACCGGGATCACCGGCATGTCCTCGGCGAGGATCTGTTCGATCTCGGTATAAAGCGGCGTGGTGTCATGCGAGGATTTCGCCTCGGTCAGCAGCTCATCGACGCGGTCGTTGGAGTACTTCGCATCGTTGTAACCGGAGCTCGACGCGAGCAGATCAAGGAAGGTGGAGGCTTCGTTGTAGTCGCCACACCATGCGCCGCGCGCCATGTCATAGTTCTGGTTGCCCCGGTTTTCGAGGAAGACCTTCCATTCCTGGTTGTCCAGCGTCACCTGCGCGCCCAGCTTCTGCTTCCACATCTGGGTGGCGACGATGGCGATCTGCTTGTGGCTTTCCGACGTGTTGTACAGGTAGGAGAATTCCAGCGGCTCTCCGCCCTTGCCGTAGCCCGCCTCGTTCATCAGATCCATCGCCATCTGGTCACGCTCTGCCTGCGTCATGTCGGCGTAATCGATGTCCGGCATCTCAAAGCCATTGGTGGCGGCGGGGGTGAAGTTGTAGGCGGGGAACTGGCCGCCCTTCAGGACCGCATCCACGATCACATCGCGGTCGATGGCCAGCGCAAGCGCCTTGCGCACGCGCTCGTCCTTGAAGGCCTCGGGCCCCTGATCGGACAGGTTGAAGCTGAAGTAGTAGTTGCACAGACGCGGCACGGCGTAGGCTTCGTCTGGCAGCTCTTCTTTCAGATTTGGGTACTGACCGGCGGGGATGTCGGTCTTGTCCAGTTCGCCGGCCTTGTAGCGGGTCAGGGCCTGGTTCTCATCCCCGATGACCAGCGCAACGACCTTTTCGATCACCGTGTTGTCATTGTCCCAGTAGGTGTCGCTGCGCTCACGTACGAGGCGTTCCTTCTGGACGTGTTCGGTCAGGACATAGGCGCCATTGCTGACCATGTTGCCGGGACGGGTCCAGTCCTGGCCGTGCTCCTCGATCGCCCACTTCGGCGCGGGAAACACGGTGGTGTGGGCCACCATGTCGGCAAAATACGGCAGCGGCTTGGACAGGGTGACCTCAAGCGTGGTGTCATCCAGCGCCTTGACCGCGAGCGTGTCGGGATCCGCCTCGCCTGCGATGATGTCAGCCGCGCCGTCGATGGACATGAGTTCCATGTACCACGCATAGGGGGAGGCCGTTTCCGGCGCCACTGCCCGCTTCCACGCATAGACGAAGTCGCCGGCGGTGACGGGCTTGCCGTCGGACCATTTGGCATCGTCGCGCAGGGTGAAGGTGTAGGTGAGGTTGTCGTCGGAGACCTCATGGCTCAGCGCGACGCCCGGTACGATGTCGCCTTTGGCATCCAGGTTGTAGAGCCCCTCGAACAGGTCGCGCGCCACGGTGGAGCTGTCGACGCCTTCCAGCAGCTGGGGGTCGAGGCTGTCGTATTCGTCCAGCACCCGGTAGGTGTAGGTCTGGTCGTCGGCCAGCGTCGTGCCCTCGGGCACATCGGCGGCAAAGACCGCGGTGGTCAACATGGTGGAGCCGATAAGCGCGGCCAGTGTGAGACGTGTTGTCTTCATTCTTTAACTCCCTGTTTTCGTAGCGTGTAGCGGCGTCACATTCGCATGTGACGTGGCGCCAGAAGCCGGTCCATTGCCTGACGCACGTAGGGCGTTCCAGACGTGGTCCAGTTTTGGTTTGTGATTGTCTCGGCGGCGGTAGACGCGGATTTCCATGTCGGCCTCGAACCGCGCATCCCCGGCGGGCACCAGCGCGCCGGCCTCCAACTCTGCGGCGCAAAACCGGCGCGGCAACCAGCCAAGGCCAAACCCTTCGGAAATCAATGCCTTGACCGAAGAGGACAGCGCGTTCTGGCTGACAAGCAGCGTGTTGGCTATGCCTTCGTGACGTTGCAGGATGTCATCCACGATGGGCCGCAGCACAGAGGCCGAGCCGTAGGAAATCAACGGCGCGCGGGTCTTGTCCCCCGGCAGGCGGAACTGTGGTTGCCCCGCCTCATCCGGTTTCGACACCGGGCTGAAGCGGTCCTTTGCCAGCGTGATGTGTTCAAACCCGCCCTGATCGAGCGGCCGCAGAAATTGCAGCGCCGGGTGCCAGTAGACCATCACCAGATCGACGCTGCCGGACACCAGCGAGGCTGCGAATTTTTCGGCGGGCCAGTCCACCGCGCCAAGGTCCACGGACAGCGCGCCGGTGTCGGCGTGCGGCTGAATGTGTCGGCCATGGTAGGTGGTGTACAGCGACTGGGACGCGGCAAGGCGGATCAGGTTCTCGTCCTCCACCTCTGCCGCCTGACAGCGCTCGATGGTTTCTTCCAACCGGCCAAGCATCGCCACGGCCTGATCGTGAAAAATCTCACCGGCGGGGGTCAGTGACAGGGGCAGCGTTTCGCGGTTGATAAGCGTCGCGCCAATAGCCGCCTCCAACGCGCGGATCCGGCGTGAGAAGGCAGGCTGGCTGACATGGCGCTCTTCGGCTGCGCGAGAGAAACTCTGCGTGGCGGTGAGTGCGATAAAATCCCTGAGCCAGTTGAACTCCACCTTAGACGGCCTCCTTTACACCCGACTCAATCCCTGGTTCCGTTCGACCCTCTTCGACCGCGTGGCAGGCCACAAGGCTTCCGTCGGGTTGGGTGACGCTTGCGGGCTTTTCGACGCGGCATCTTTCGTTGGCCATGGGGCAGCGCGTCTGGAACGGGCACCCTGAGGGCAGGTTGATCGGCGTCGGGATCTCACCCTTGAGGCGAATGTGATTCGGCTTGTCATCCTTGAGCTGCGGCACGGCGGAGAGCAGCGCCTTGGTGTAGGGATGCTTTGGCGCGGCGAACAGCGTGCGGGTGTCAGCCACTTCGCAGATGGAGCCGAGATACAGCACGACGACCTTTGTGCCGAAATGTTCCACCACGGACAGGTCGTGGGTAATGAACAGATAGGTGATGTCGTGCTTTTCCTGCATCTCCAGCATCAGGTTCAGAACCTGCGCCTGAATCGACACGTCCAGCGCCGAGATCGGCTCGTCCGCCACGATGAACTCCGGGTCCACGGTCAGGGCGCGGGCAATGGCGATGCGCTGACGCTGGCCGCCGGACAACTCATGCGAATAGCGCGCCGCCCAGTTGGGATCGACGCCCACGGATTTCATCACGGCGGCGACCTTGTCGCGCACCTCTCCTGCATTGGCGTCCGGGTTATGATACTTCGTCGGCTCTTCCAGCGTCTGCCCGATGGTCATGCGGGGGTTGAGCGAGGCGTAAGGGTTCTGGAACACCATCTGGATCTTCTTGCGAATGGGCAGCAGGTCGCGCCCTTTCAGCGTATCGATCCGCTGGCCGTCATAGGTGATGGAGCCGCCAGACGGTTGCAGCAGGTTGGCCACCATGCGTGCGACGGTGGATTTGCCACAGCCGGATTCCCCCACGACGCAGACGGCCTCCCCCCGACCGATGTCAAAGGAGATGTCGTTGACCGCATGCACGGAGGTCGTGTCGCGCACGATTTTGCCGCCACGAAACTTCAGGCTTTCGAGAAATCCGCTGTCCACGTCGAACCGCTTTTCCAGATTGCGGATTTGCAGCAAGGCGCCGGTGTCTTTGGGGGTCATTGGGCCGCCTCCGATGTAAGGTCCGATTGCAGGCGTTGCACCTCGTGGCAGGCGACTTCCACGTCGGCGTACTGCACCACTTTGGGCATGGTCGTGCGACACAGGTCGTTGGCCAGCGGGCAGCGCGGGTGGAATGGACAACCCGATGGCATGGCGTTGAGCGACGGCATCGAGCCGGGGATCTGTTTCAGGCGCGATCCCGGCGGGGTCTGTTGCGGCAGCGCGTTGATCAGCCCTTGGGTATAGGGGTGCTGCGGGTCATTGATGATCGACCGGGTCTTGCCCGCCTCGATGATGCGGCCCGCGTACATGACCAGCGTGCGTTCCGTCACCTGTGACACGACGCCAAGGTCATGGGTGATCAGCATCAGCCCCACCATGTTCGACCGGCACATCTCCAGCAGCAGTTCCATGATGTCGGCCTGGATCGTCACGTCAAGCGCGGTGGTCGGCTCGTCCGCGATGATAAGCTGCGGGTCGAGCAGCAGCGCCATGGCGATCACGATCCGCTGGCGCATCCCGCCGGACAATTCGTGCGGATACTGGTCCAGCCGCGCCTCGGGTGAGGGGATGTAGACCTCCTTGAGCTTGACCGTGGCGATCTGGCGGGCCTCTTCGTGGGACAGCTTGCGGTGGGCGCGGAGCGTTTCCACCATCTGCTGACCGATGGTCAGCACGGGGTTCAGCGTGACCATCGGATCCTGAAAGATCATCGCCATCCGGTTGCCGCGCAACGATCGTTGCTCTCGGGCGGACATCTTCAGAACGTCCTTGCCTTCGAACAGGACTTGCCCGCCGTCGATGTAGCCGGGGCGGGACAGCAGGTTCATCATGGCAAAGCCGGTGATCGACTTGCCCGCGCCGGATTCACCCACCACGCCCACGCGTTCGCCGCGCGCAATGTCGAAGGAGATGCCGTTCAGCGCGGTGACAGACTGGCCGCGGTTCGAGAATTTGACGGTAAGGTCACGGACGGAAAGCAGGCTCATGTCATCACCCCTTGTAGAGTTTCGGGTTGAGCACATCACGCACCCAGTCGCCCAGCAGGTTGATGACCAGCACCAGCACCACCAGCACCACGCCGGGGATCACGGTGATCCACCACGAACCAGACAGGATGTAGTCGAAGCCTGCGGAAATCAGCGATCCAAGCGAGGGCTGCGACGGTGGCATCCCAAGGCCAAGGAACGACAGAGAGGCTTCGGAGATAATCGCGTTGGCCACCTGCACCGTGGAGATCACAAAAATCGGCGACAGCGAATTCGGCAGGATGTGGCGCACCATGATGCGACCGGGGCCAAAGCCAAGGACACGCACGGAATCGACGTATTCCTTTTTCTTTTCCGCCAGAACGGTGGCGCGCACGGTGCGGGCGTATTGCGGCCACTCCGCCACGCCGATCACCGCGATCAAAAAGAAGACGGCGTATTGCGCAAACACCTCGGACCCGAACAGCGCCTGCGTCAGTGCCAGGAAGATGATGGCCACCATAAGCGTCGAAAACGACAACTGAATGTCTGCGAGGCGCATCAGGATGCTGTCCGTGCGCCCGCCCACGTAGCCAGAGATCAGGCCGATGGAAATGCCGAGGAACGCTTGCACCACCACGGCGCACAGGCCGATCATCAGCGACAGGCGCGTGCCGTAGAGGATCGTGGACCACAAATCGCGGCCCTGGTCATCGGTGCCCAGCCAGAACCCCGGCAGCGATCCGTCCACCCACGCGGGCGGGTATTCGCTGTTCATGATGTCGATGGAGGCCGGATCATAGGGGTCAAACGGGGCCAGCACCGGGGCCAGCAGCGCCAGCGCCGTGATGATCACAAAGACCGCCAGCGACACGATGGCCACCGGGTTGCGGCGAAAGCTGTAGCCAATGTTGCCCTGCCAGATCTCCTTGAGGCGGGACGGGCGGCGCGCGATCAGCACGGGATTTTCAGCGGATTGGTCGGTCATGCGCCCAGCCTCGCGAGTTTGACGGTGGGATTGACCAACCCGTAGATCAGGTCGACGATTGTGTTTGTCACCACGAAGATAAAGCCGACGACGATCAGGTAAGCCACGATCAGGGGCGTATCGACGCGGTTCACGGCCTCAAGGAACATGGACCCCATGCCCGGCCAGCTGAACACGGTTTCGGTCAGGATGGTGTAGGCAACCATGGTGCCGATCTGCACGCCGCCCACGGTGATGACGGGCAGCAGCGTGTTTTTCAAAGCGTGGACAAAGTAGATGCGCCATGGTGCGATGCCCTTGGCCTTGGCAAAGCGGACGTATTCCGATTGCAGCACTTCCATCATCTCGGCCCGGATCAGCCGGATGAACATGGGCAGCATGATGGACGACAGCGCGATCGACGGCATGATGATATGCGCCCAGCCGTCCACGGTCAGGAAATTCGTGTCCCAGTAGCCGATCACATGCACCGTTTCGCCGCGGCCGAACGACGGGGCCCAGCCCAATTCGACCGAAAACAGGTAGATCATCAGGATGGCGGTCAGGAACACCGGGATGGAAATGCCGATGATGGAAATCGCCATGATGGCGCGGCTGATCCATGAATTCGGCTTGATCGCTGTATAGACGCCAAGCGGCACGGACAGCCCGACAATGATCAGCGTCGCGCCAAACACCAGCTCCAGCGTGGCGGGCAGCTTTTTCAGGATCACGTCGACGGCGGGCTCCTTGAAGAAATACGAGGTGCCGAGGTCGCCCTGCAGCGCGTTGCCGAGGAACCGCCAGTATTGCACCAGAAAGGGATCGTTCAGCCCCAGATCGTCGCGCAGCTCCTGGCGGACTTCCTCTGACACGGACTGGCCCACCAGTTCGCGGAGGGGATCACCGAGATTGCCCTGAATGGCAAAGCCGATCAGGGAAATCACCAGCATCACGGCGATGGCCTGAAAGACTCGTTTGACGAGGTAGGCGAACATGAATGGCGGTCCTCTTGGAGTTCTTGGCCGGAATGTCCCGGCAGATGTGCACGCGGGCCATGGTTCAGTCACTCAAACCATGGCCCGCGGCAGTCATCGAGGGGCAGTACCCCCGCGAAAGTCGATTACTCGGAGACGACCAGATCGCCGAAGTAAGGGAAGTTCAGCGCGTTCACGATTTCATCCGCGTTCATGCCGTCCTTCGCGCCCCAGGCAAGGTCCTGCCAATGCAGCGGGATAAAGGCCGCTTCGTCGAACAGCAGCTGCTCCAGCTCTTGCAGGAGGGCGGCGCGCGCTTCCGGGTCGGTTTCGTTGTTGGCCTTGACCATCAGTGCGTCGGCTTCTTCGTTGCAGAAGTTGCCGGAGTTGTACTGGCCGTTGCCGGTCTCTTCGTCCGGGCAGGCGGTCAGGAACTGGTGGAAGTTGGCCGAATCCTCGGTGTCCGAGTGCCAGCCGATCATCATGATGTCCGCAGCGCGTGCATCGAATTCCGGCCAGTATTGCGCTTTCGGCAGGGTCTGAAGGTCGACCGTGATGCCGATCTGGCTCAGCATCGAGGACACCGCCTGCGCGATCTTGTCGTCGTTCACATAGCGGTTGTTCGGCGCCATCATGGTGATGGAAAAGCCATCCTCGTAGCCTGCTTCGGCCATCAGTTCCTTGGCCTTCGCCACGTCATAGCGCGGTTCCATGCCCTCGACGTGGCCTGCGTAGCCCACCGGGGAAGCCTGCGCCGCCACGGTGCCGAAGCCGCGCATGATGCGGTCCACGATGCCCGCGTTGTTCACGGCATAGTCGACGGCCATGCGAACTTTGGGGTCCTTGAAGGCTTCGACACGCTCCTGGTTCATCTGAAGGGTGATGATGCGCGTGCCGGGCATGGTGATCAGGTTCACGCCGTCGGCATCTTCGAGACGCTTGAGGTCGGTCGGCGGCACCGGCGCGATGAAGTCCACGTCGCCGGACAGCAGGGCCGCCACGCGCGTCGGGTCTTCCTTGATCGGGGTCAGGACGATCTCGTCAACGTTGCCCTCGGATTCAGTGTCCCAGTAGCCGTCAAAACGGTCGAAAGTGACCTTCACGCCCTGCTCACGTTCGGACACTGTAAACGGGCCGGTGCCGGAGATGTTGCGCGAGGCAAAGCTGTCGCCGTGCTTGACCACTTCGGCCTTGTCGGCACCGTCTTCGGTCTCGCCGGTATAGAACTCGGAATCCATCGCGAAGAGATAGGTCGCGGTGTGCAGAACGAGCGGGTAGGGCTCGGCTGTCTTCAGATCAACGGTGTAATCGTCCACCACCTCGATACCGGTGAAGGGGGCGAAAATGCCCTTGAAATCGGGGGATTGCTTGATGCGGTCAAAGGTCCATTCGATGTCCTTGGCGGTCATCTCGTTGCCGGAGTGGAACTTGACGCCTTCGCGCAGATTGAAGCGCATGGTGGTGTCGTCGATCTGTTCCCAGCTGTCCGCCAGACGGCCTTCGAATTGCAGGTCCTGCGTCCAGCGCACCAGCGGGTCAAAAACCATGTGGTTGAGCTGCAGCGTACCACCGGAAAGCTGCTCATACGGGTCGAGCGATACCGGGTCCGCGTCATAGGCAACATTGACACTGATTTCGGCGTGGGCGGTTCCTGCAAAGGCGGTCGCCAGCGCCGTGGCTGCAACGCAAGATTTTAGAAATGACATGAAGGGCTCCCTGATTTTTTGATGGTCGGAGCGTAAGGAGCAGCGTTGACGATATGCAAATGCCGATGCTGCATGAGGTGATGCGTGGTGGGCATGAGCGAAATGCATACCCGAAATAAGACGTTTTATCAGTCTGTTACCAGAAGTCCTCACGGCAACGGATGAACCATTAAACGCCTGGTGACGCATCGTCACAGCCAGTTTGATCAAAAAACAGGCGACGCAGTCATGATCCTTGGCAAGGACTCAGCCAGCAAATACCGTCTCGGCGCGCAGGACCACCTCTGCAGCAGCACGCGCATCTTCGCCGGCGTCATGGTGGCGGAAGGACAAACCGAGGTGCTGTTTCAGGGACGCCAGCCCGTGCCCGCCGTTTCCCTTCAGCTCTGGCCAGGCCTTGCGCGCCACCTGTACGCTGTCGCGCCATTGCCAGTCCGGGGCGTCGCGCTGATGGGTTTTGCAGGCGGCGGCGATGGCCGCGCGGTCAAATCCGGAATGCTGGTAAATCACGTGGTCGCTCAACGGATCTTCAAGCAGGTCGATCACATCGCAGATCAGTGGCGCGCCGAGAACATGGCTGCCGGTGATGCCATGGATCCGGGTGCAGGACCAATCGTCGGTTTGAGGATCAACAAAACATGTCCATGTTTCGATCTGGCCGGAATGTCGCACCCCTGCGAGGCCCATCTGGCAGATACTCCCGCGTTGATTGTTCGCTGTCTCGACGTCGAGCGCAAAGAATCGAAAGGGCCCGCTCGGCAGCGGTGGCAGGACGGAACGCATTGAAGGCATGGTGAAATCCTCGGAGTGGACGGCACGCGTATAAAGCAATTCCAGCGGCGCTCCAAGGTCACGGCTGGCAGAGACCCCTTCAATATCAATCATATGGTAAGGGTTGTGTATTTTAGTCACTTGCAAATAATGTCTCTGGTTTTTGCGGGAACCAAATGTGCTGTATCCCGTTTCACACCCACTATTCGCCATGACAGGAGCCAGCAGGTGACGTTTGAAACGCCGAAAGTGAATACAGGTACGGTCCTTGTGCTGGACGATGAGGCACTGATTGCGATGGATCTCGCCGCCACGGTCGAGGATTGCGGCCTGAATGTGCTTGGTCCGGCGTTCAGCATGCAGCAGGCGTTTGAATTGATCGAAGGCTCGACACCCGAACTTGCCCTTCTCGACATCAACATCGGCAAGGAACAAGTCTGGCCTTTGGCGCGCGAATTGCGCGACCGTGGCGTTGGCCTTGTGTTTATCAGCGGCGACCTGAGCCCGGCGAACCTGCAGGCAGAATTTCACGACGCGCCCCGTCTGCACAAACCGGCCCTGCCGCAGCAAGTCTGCGAAGCGCTTGACAGCTACGAAGTCAAGACACCGACCGCCGCCGAGTAACCTCAGGTTGCTGTGTAGGGAATCGTCAGCGTCCGTTCAAAGCCGTTTTCCGTCGCAGCGCCTGACACCGACCCCTGCAACTGATGCGCGGTCGCCTCCACAAGGGAGGTGCCAAAACCGGGTCTTTCGGTCATCTGATCCGTGCGTCCAGTTTCGATCCACCGAATATGCGCAGTTGCGGCTTGGACACTGACCGTGATGCTCAGCTTGCCATCGGGCAAGGACAAAGCGCCATATTTCGTGGAATTTGTACCCCACTCATGCAGGATCAGCGCCAGCGATGTGATCTGATCGACTTGAATCTCCAGATCAGGTCCCGACAGCTTGATCGTCTGCGACGACAGCGACGGTCGCAGGACAGTTTGCACGAGCTCGTGCAGCATGGCGTGCTGCACATCGGCCCCGTTGTTGGTCAGGCCGTGGCTTTCGGCCAGCGCGCGGATGCGGGAACGCAGGCTGATCGCAAAGGCTGACACGTCTTCTGCCTCGCGCGATGAAATCGAAATCAGCGCAGAGATGATGGCGAAAAGGTTCTTCACCCGGTGGTTCATCTCGCGGATCATCAGTTCCCGCTGGTCCAGCAGGTCTCGTTCGGCGGTGACATCATAGGTCACGCCGACGAATTTGTTGCTGTTGTCACGCTCGAACCGGCGACCCATGCCGTGCAGCCAACGAACGCGGCCATCGGCCAGTTCAATAGAGAACGTCTCGTTGAAATCACGCGTGCCGTTCATGGATTGGCGGAGCGCCTGGTTCACGCGATCACGGTCTTCCGAGCGCAGCCGGGCAAGGAGCGGCTCCATCCGGTCGTCGAAATCTGCACCCAGATCGAGCAGTTTGCGCTCGGTTTCGTCGATGCGGATGACGTCGGTTTCAGGCTCGTATTCCCAAATACCGATGCGCGCCACTTCGAGCGCCAGCCGCAAGCGTTGACGTTCCTCTTCGAGGCTTTGCTCCAGACGCAGCGCTTCGGTGACGTCTGCCAACACCAGCGTTGCACCGTCATATTCACCATCCTGGCGCCGGTAGGGCAGAGTGCGCGCGACGAAATCCCGCTGCATTGCCTTGGAGGAAATACGGAATTCGCTGGTTTCCGCCTTACCCACGGCCTTGTTCAACGGCGAGATCAGATTGGTGTCATCCAGTTCGCCGGACACGTCCGAGAAAAGGCGCCCCACGTGCTGGCTTTTGAGATTGAACAGTTCGGCGGCTGCTTCGGTAAAGCTGCGGATGCGGACCTCGGCGTCGACCACCACAACCACGAGCTCGGTGGAATTGAAGAAGTTCGACAGGTCGGAGTTGGCCATCATCAACTGGTCGACCTTGTTCTTCAGTTCGTCGTTGACCGTCGTCAACTCTTCGTTCGTCGACTGAAGCTCCTCGTTCATCGACATCATTTCTTCGTTCGAGCTTTTGAGTTCCTCGTTGGTGGTCTCAAGCTCTTCGACGGTGGTGTTCAGCCGATGACGGGTCGCTTGCAGCTCCTGCTCAAGGTAGCGCAGGTGGCTCTCATCAGGGGCAACTTCCTCGAAACCATCGGGCACGCCGGGAACCATGTCGCCGGTTTCACGGATCACCACCAGCAGCGCGCCTTCTTCGCGCAACGGTTCGCACATCACATCGCAAGGAAGCGTGCCAAAGCCGGTCTGCACCTCGACGCCCCGCGAAATCAGGCGTCGCTGATTGGTGTTGGCGTCGCGGACAAGGCCGCCGATGACTTCGCGCAGGCCAAGCTTGGCCAGGCTGGGCACATGCACCTGACGGTCCGTCCGATCCGGAAAATCCAGGAATTTCGAAAGGTTACCGTAGCGTTGAATGAGGTTCCCACTGGGGTCGAGCAACATGCTGACAGGTGCGTAGGCCTCTGCAAGGCGGCGCAACGCCTGTTGTTCGAAACTATCCTCGGGCAGGCTCTGAGGCACCTGACCATGACGTTCGCGGCTGGCCGTTTGACGGGTCCCGCGCCGTTTCGGAAGGCGCAGATTATAGCGACCTATCGCAGGTTTGCGCTTGAACAGACGGTGCGTCTGGTCCTCGGTCTGGAACAGATCCTCAAAACGGCCAATCGCTTCCGAGGAGCCAAGGAACAGGTATCCCTCTTCGCTCAGCGCGAAATGCAGCAGCGGCACGACCTCGCGCTGCAGATCCTCATCGAAATAGATCAAAAGGTTGCGGCAGGACACAAGGTCCATCTTGGGGAAGGGCGGGTCCTTGATAAGGCTGTGCAGGCTGAACCGGACCATATCCCGAACGGACTGGGTCACCGAAAAGCTGGAATTGTTGTTCACGGTGTAGCGGTTGCGCAGGTGTTCGGGGATGTCCGGCAGCGCGGCCAGCGGATACGTCCCGCCGCGCGCAATATCGAGCATCTTGGCGTCGATGTCCGTGGCAAACACTTGCGCGCGCACGGACTTGCCACTTTTCATTATGTTGTGATGCAGCAGCATCGCGATGGAGTAGGCCTCCTCGCCACTGGAACATCCCGCGACCCAGACGCGAATGCTGCCTTCAGGCTCACAGCTGTCGATCAGCGGTTGGATGACCTTGGTTTCCAGCCGTTCAAATTCGCCGGGATCGCGGAAAAATCGGGTGACGTTGATCAGCAGGTCGGAAAACAGGGCCGAGCGTTCCTCGCTGTCGCGGCGCACTCTGTCGAGGTAATCCTTGGGCGATTCCAGTCCCAACACCTGCATCCGGCGGGCAATGCGCCGCGACAGGGTGGACCGTTTGTACATCGAGAAATCATGCCCCAACGTGTCCGAAATCGTATCGCAGATATCGGTGATATGGTCGAAAATCTCGTTCGAATTTTCGTCGTCGGGCAGGTCTTTTCCGTATTTGAAGAAGCGTCCAAGCACGCTCAGGATATCGCTGGGATGCGTCACGAAGTCTGCCAGACCCGTACCAATCGCCGACGTCGGCATCCCGTCGTAGCTGGCGCTTTCGGGGGTCTGCACCACGCACAGCCCGCCGTGCTCCTTGATGGCCCGCAGGCCGCGCGTGCCGTCCGCACCGGTGCCAGACAGGATGACACAGGCCGACTGAGGTCCGATGTCAATGGCGAGCGCCTCAAAGAAATCGTCGATGGGACGGCGCAATCCGCGCGGATCAGTGAATTCGGTCAGTTGCAGGGTGCCGTCATGGACAGACAGACCATGTCCGGGCGGGATGACATAGATGTGGTTCTCTTCGAGGTCCTCGCCGCCACAGGCCTGCGTCACCGTCATGTTGGTGTAGCGCTCAATCAACTGCGCCATGAGCGATTCATGGTTCGGATCGAGGTGCTGGATCACCACGAAGGCCATCCCCGGCATGCCATCGCCGGACTTTCCAGAGAACAACTCCCGCAACGCTTCCAAGCCACCGGCGGAGGCGCCAACGCCAATCACAGGGAAAGTGTTTTTCATCTTCTCAGTAATCCAGTCGGACCCGTGCGATCAAAGCAGTTGTATTGGCCATAATAGGATAACTGGCCATGATATCGTATTGCGACGGGTTCAGAACATCGTGAAGCGTACGCACGTCGCGGGTCAGCAATTCGGCATACTTTGTGGCCGAGGCCGCGGTGGCGCGGCTGATATCGAACTGCGATGCCAGCACAAACGACGTCTCGCCGTCTTTCACCAGCTTGGACATGTAGACAAGGTTAACGAATTCAGTGCCATCCTTACGCACGTTCGGCACGATGAACTGCTCGTCCTTGGGTCCTTCGGAATACAGGAAGGTGTGCATTCTTTTGCGCACCGGGCCTGCGCCCTCCTTTGGCTGAAGAAATCGGCAATTGCGCCCGATGATTTCGTCGCGATCGTAACCGGTGATGGACAGGAACCTGTCGTTCGCAGCAACCAGCGGGCAATCCTCTTCCCCCATGTCTCCGACACATATGGCAATGGAACTTCTCGCCAACAAGTCGGCAATGGGGTCAGGAAGAGACATCAGGCATGGATCCGAAAGCTGGCAGAAGGCTTGATTGCGGGCAGACGCCATTTTGCCGTGTTCTGCCGCGGGTGCAAGTCGCACCTTGCGTAAACTGGCTTAAATTTGCCCGCCACCGGGGTGGCAGGACAAGTCTTGTCAGACCTGATTGTCAGGCACTTCGACAACCAGTCCATCCATCTCTTCTGTAAGGACGATCTGGCAGGACAGGCGGCTGGTCTCACGCGGGTCGACGCCGAATTCGATCATCATCTGTTCGTTGTCATCAGGTGCCCCGACGCGCGCGAACCAGTCCGCGTCGAGATGCACCATGCACGTCGCGCAGGAGCAGCCGCCACCGCAAGCCGCCACAACACCGGCGATGCCGTTGCGTGTCGCCGCCTCCATCAGAGAAATTCCGGCCGGGGCCTGCACCACCGTCCGGGTGTCGGCTTCGAGAAAGGTCACTGTGGGCATACGTCAGCCTGCTTGTTTCATGGAGTGATCTTGGGTGGGCACGGAGTGGTCGTGTATCCTGGCGACCATATCCGGAACGGTGCCCACCATCGGAGGTTTCAGGCCCCGACGGGGCCGGTTGCAAAAGGCGGTGAAGTTCTCTTCGGTTTCCAGCCGCAGGTAGAAGTTGGTCGCTTTCACGGCATCGAAACGCATCCCCACGGGGCGGGCGTATTCATGGCCGGGAAAGACCCGCGCGGCATCGGGAACAGAGCGCTTCAGCCGGGCGCAACTGCGGAACAGATCGCCGGCATCGCCGTTTGGCGTGGCCACCAGCCCGCAGCCTTCGATGAACAGCGTGTCACCGGGGAACAGGCAGTCGCCAACGATATATGAGACGGAGCAGGCCGTATGCCCCGGCGTCAAAAGCGCTGTGATGGCCAGTGCCCCGACGCGCAGCCGCTGATCAGTTGTCAGAACCCGCTCGCGGTGTGCGGGCAGGTCAAGCGTGTCGAGGCAGGGGCGCGTGCCCCAGACCGGCAGATCCGCTTGCGCGCTGAGCGTTTCGACCGCCTCGGTGTGATCGCGATGGCCGTGGGTCACAAGGATTGCGCGCAGGGTCAGGCCACGTTCCTTGGCCGCATCGACAATGGTCTCGGACGCCCAACCGGGATCTATCACCACCGCGTCGCCGCTGGCGCGGTCATAGGCGATGTAGATCAGGTTGGGGAAACAGGCCCGTCCGGCGGTCAGCTGAACGACGCCGGTTTCGGCGCCGTCCATGTCGTGGGTGCGTGAGTTAGGCAACGAGATCACCTGCAAAGAGATCCGCATAGGTTTCGCGCAGGGCGGCTTTTTGCACCTTGCCCATGGCATTGCGCGGCAGCGCGTCCACGGTCAGATATTTCTCCGGCACCTTGTGCGCGGGCAGGGCGTCGCGCAGGGCGCTCTGGACAGCAGAGGTGTTCACCGCGTCGCCAACGATCACCGCAACCGGGACATTGCCCTTTTCGGGATGCTTCACGCTTATGACGGCGCTTTCGGCCACGCCGGGCTGGGCGTCGACCAGCTCTTCGACCTCCTTGGGCATCACGACGCCCGCCTCGGCAAAGATCGCGTCCTTAACCCGGCCCAGCACGTACAGGTAGCCATCCGCGTCATAGCGCCCGAAATCACCGGAGATAAAGAACCCGTCGTCGCGCATGTCCTCGGCTGTCTTCTCCGGCTTGTTGTAGTAGCCGTCGAACAGGTTCGGCCCGCGAATTTCGATCATGCCGGTGTCGCCCTGGGGCAGGGTGTCACCCGTTTTCATGTCGGTGATGCGGATTTCCGTGCCGTCGAGCGGGAAGCCCACGCTGTTGGGGCGGCGTTCGGCGTCGTAGGGGTTGGACGCGATCATCGAACATTCGGTCATGCCATAGCGTTCGAGGATCATCTTGCCGGTCGCCTGTTTCCACGCATCGTGCGTCTGCGGCAGCATCGGCGCGGAGCCGGAAATGCACACCCGCATGTTACGCGTTGCCTCTGTCAGGTTGGGTGCGTCGAGCAGGCTCATGTAGAACGGGGGCACGCCCATCATCACGGTGGCCTGCGGCATCAGCGACAGCACGCGGTCGCGGTCGAACTTTGGCAGGAACACGCAGGAGGCGCCAACCGACAGGATCACGTTCATCGCGGTGAACAGCCCGTGCAGGTGGAAGATCGGCAAGGCGTGGATCAGCACGTCGCTTTCCGAGAAATCCCATGTGCGGACCAGAACCTCGGCGTTGGAGGCCAGCGAAGCATGGCTGTGCACCACGCCCTTTGGCCGCCCGGTGGTGCCGGAGGTGTAAAGGATCGCCGCCGGATCACTTGCTGCGCGCGGGCAGGCGTCAAAGCCGGTGGGCAGGCTGTCGCGGCGGTCGATGAAGCTTCCGCTGTCGTTTTCGTTGATGGTCAGCACGGGGATGCCGGCGGCTTCCCCCTCGCAGGCGGCGCGGCGGCTTTCGTCGCTGACGATCAGCGCGGGTTTGGCGTCGCCCACAAAATAGGCAATATCGTCCATCGGAATGGCCGGGTTGATCGGCGTGTAGACCGCGCCCGCCAGCAGGCAGCCGAAATACAGCTCCAGCGAGGCCACGGATTTCGGCGCATAGACCAGAACGGTGTCGCCCGCGGTCACGCCCAGCTCTGTCAGCAGGGCCGCGCTGCGTTCGGCGTTGCCAAAGAACTGCCCGTAGGTGGTGGTGGTGCCGGTGTCGTCGCGGGTGATGAGGGTCTTTTCCGCGCGGGAGCCGCCGGCAGTGGCCAGTTTCGAGGCCAGGACATTCGCATCATACATGTTCGAGAGCTCCTTTTGCGTCAGCGGCCGCGCGGGCCAGATCATATTGGTGCTGCACCCGGTCGTAACCAAGGCCAAAGCACGCGCTGTAATAGTCGTGCCCTTCATGAGACGTGATGTTGCACGAGCGCGAGAACGCCTTCAGGTGCAGGTTCACGGACCCGCAGGCAACGCCGCCGATTACGAACTCATGCTTCAGCTTCTGGTCGCGCTGAAACGCCTGCTTGTAATCGTTGCTGTTGAAAAACGGGTCGGTGGCGACCTCCAGCTCGGCTTTCAGGCCAAGGTCCGACAGCGCATCCACCACCTGCAATTTCACGGCGTCGATCCACGCGGTCACGGTGTCGAGCGTGTCCGACATCAGGATGTATTCACGCATGGTATAGGCGATCTGACGGCGGCCTTCGGCATAGAATTCTTCGCAGCGAAAGCACAGGTTCTTGTGGGTGATCAGAAAGCTCTCGCCGTGCTGGCTGTCCTTGAGGTCATAGAAGACCGGATAGCAGCAAGTGGGGGACAGCAAATACTGTTCATCGGAGTTGATGGAATTGTCGACGCTGAATGCGTGCTGTGGAAAGCTCTTGATATAGTTGCCCGCCAGAACGAAGTCGCGCGGCAATAGCGGCGCCAGTCGCTTTTCCTCTGCGCCGGAAAAGCAGGTCAGTCCGGCCAGCATGTCATCGAGCGTCCGCTCGAATTCCGCGGTGATTGCCATACGGTGCTCAGAGGCCATCACGCGCCCTCGTACTGCAGGAAGTTGCGCTGGATATCGTCGGGGGTGCCGAGTTTCATCAGGTCCAAATCGCCAATTGGCAGAGGTTTGCCCGTCTGAGTCTCGATGTAGGCGATCAGGGCCGCGATGTTCATGCTGTCCAGAATCCCGCTCATGATCAGTTCGGTCTGGGGACCGATGATTTCATGCTTTTGGGTCGTGATTTCGTTCAGCAATTTCAATAGGTCATCCATCTCGTGCTCTCCATGGACTATCAGCCAAGCCATGCCGGAGGACGCAATCATTGGACGACCGCGCGTGTCGGCAAAGCACTTAAAATCGACAAGTCCCCCAACCCGGTCGTGCCGATACGAAAAACTTGCTACCAACCGTTCGTAAGTTTAACAACCCCTTTGTGAGCCGGAATCAACCACGCTCGCAAGTGTGTAATTTGGTCGAATGGTGCGAAAGCGCAGGAGTGTGCCCATGGATACGTTCAAGGAATTTGATTCGCCGCTGCACGCCGGTGAACGCGAAATGGCGAGCCGTTACCCCAATCCCGTCTATCAATGGGGCGACGACAACATCGGGCAGATGATCCGCACGCGCATATCCCTTTCCATTGGCCAATACCTTGCCAGATTGCCGTTTTTCTTTATCGCCACCAGCAGCCCGGAAGGCTTTTGCGACGCCAGTTTCCGGGGTCGCGAATATGGTGCCGCGGGGCCGCAACCGCTCGTCTGGGTGCCCGATCCGCAAACAGTGATATTCCCGGATTTTCAGGGCAACGGCCTCTACCAAAGTCTAGGCAATATCCTGGGGAATCCGCAAATCGGAATGCTGTTCATGGATTTCGAACGTCAGTCGCGGATGCGCATCAATGGCCGGGCCGAGGTGCAGGACGCCGATGACGCGGTGCGCGAAAAATGGCCCTCTGCGCAGGCTTTCGTTAAGGTGACCATTCAACAAGCCTACGGAAATTGTCAGGCGCGCATTCCGCGTCTGGTTGTGGACCAAAGCAGCGTTGACCCGCTTTCCCATTCGTGACCGAGAGGACAACATGAAACAGACCGCCAATGTGACCGTGACCGATTACGCCACCGGGATGAAGATCTTTCGCAGCCCCGATTTCGGGGTCGACCATCCCTTTCGCGCAACGCGTCAGATTTTCGGGCCGTCTGTTCTGGATACGGAGGCCGCAACGCATGTGGAGCGCAAGCGCAGCTGGATGGCGCAATTCCTGCCTGCGCGCATCGCCAGCCCCGAGGTGCAGGGCATGATTGCCCGCGCGGTCGACGAAGGGTTCGCACATGCCGCCGAACAAGATGACCTGCTGGCGGCGGCGGTCTATATTCCGAACCGGGTGTTGTTGCTTTTGCTCGGGTTGGAGGACATCGACCCGATCGAGCACCACACCAAACTGCGCGCGATCACGGATTTCCTGGAAACCAACGCGCGCAACCCGGAGGTCATGGCCGCCCGGACCTACCTGCAAGAGGGGCCCTTTGCCGCGACCCATGCGCTTTTTGACGGGCTGGACGATGAACGTCAGCGCAACGAGTTGCTGCTGTTCTCCTATGCCGCGGGCGAAACGACCTTCGTGGCCATGAAATGCATGCTGTTGCTTTGGGCGCAGGATCCGGCGCAGTTCGCGGCGCGGATTGCCGAGGAGGGCGTGAAATCCTTCCTTGCGACCAATATGCGCAACGATCCCCCTCTGGGCATCGCCACACGGTACTGCAAGCAGGACACGGAAATCGACGGCCTGACCTTTGCCAAGGGTGATCTGGTGCACGTCGATATCGTCACGGCGAACAAGACCTGCCCCATGTCCGCAACCGGCGTTCCGATGGATTTCACCTTTGGCGCGGGAAAGCACAGCTGCCCCGGCCATTTGCTTGCCAAGGCGGAGCTGGAGGCGGTGATCGAACGGCTCAGCGCGTTGGACGGCGCGCGTTACCGGATCGAGGGGGATCTCGACGCGCCGCGTCCGCTGAACTTCCGCGATCCCGGAGATGTTCGGATCACCAGCGCGCTTGAATTGGCCTGACGGCCCGAATTTCTCATCGAACGGCTCGCCATGACAGCGGGCCGTTTCGCGTTTCGGCTCAGCGGAAGCAGGCTTCTGCCTCGGCCTGACCTGCCAATGCGCCACGCAGGCTGATCAGCTCGTCTTCGGCATCTATCAGCCGCTCCGCGAGGCATTTCTCCACCATGCTGGCCTGTTGCCAATCGCCGACCATCTTGGTCAGCAGGGCGCGGACCTTTTCGCACGGCGTATCGACGGCCAGGCTGTTGGCCCGGTCCAGCAAAGCAGTCCGCGCACGTTGGATGGGCTGGGTGTCACCGTGCAGTGCGAGCCAAAGCGTCGCCCCTTCGACGGCTGTCAGCGTGTCCACGGACAGCGTATGGGCCTGCGGATCAGGCACCCCTTGGCGGATCAGGTCGTGAAACAGCCCGCTGATCGCCCCGAAGAACTCTGCCACGGCGTCGTGCAGCACAGGGGCCGAATCATCCAGACCATAGGCGAGGTGCATGCCGACGCAGCGCCGGTTGGATGTCAGCACGTTTATCAACCTGTTCAGCGTGCGCTCATAATCCGCACGCCAGTTTCCGGTTGCCTTGATATCGCCGAAAATTTCGCTGAACGTCAGGGTCAGAACTTCGGGCACCAGCGCATCTTTGCCGGGGAAGTGGCTGTAAAGACTGCCTTTCTTCAGGCCGACCACGTTGGCGACATCCTGCATCGACGTACCGGTGTATCCTTTGTCCCGCATCAGGTCGCGCGCCGCGATCACAATCTTGTTCTTGCTCGTCTTCATCTGTGCTTCCCTGAATTTACTAACGAACGGTCGCTAGTATTTAACGAATTAATTTCCAGACGGCAAGCATCCTTGCGTTGCCACGTCGAGAGGCCGGGGAAAGCGGCGCGACCTCCCCCTCAAGCACCGTCTGCCATGCGCGTTAAACGGGTGAACAAGCCGGTTTTCGCTCAAAACGTGTCGGAATACGGTCGATACCTGCCGGTGATGCGTTTGTTCGCAGATGCAGAATTGAATTTCCCGCAAACAGGTCGGATAGATGGCAAAAATGCTTGGGGACAGATACTTGCCGCCGATTCGACACTCGCTGCCAATGCAGCAAACCCGCCGCACCTTCATGGCTGCCCTTCTGTGCAGCGCCGCCAGCTTGCCGATGGCACGGTCTGCCCGCGCTCAGCAGGACGCCCCGGACGACTCGTCTCAGGCGGGTGTGCCCTTTTCCTTCGACGCTCTGACCGACCAGATGCGCGACGCCGCCGCGCATTCGCCAAAGTCACCGGAGCCGGTCGACGACTTCCTCTCGGGGCTGAACTATGATTCTTACAACCGGATCCGGTTTGACGATCGCCGCAACAGATGGAGCGGCCTGCCCAATTTTCGCATGAACGCCTTTCACATGGGCTGGCTCTTCAATGAACCTGTGCATGTGTACGAGGTCAGCGAAGGCCGTGCGCTGCCCATGGGCTTCAGCGCCAGCGATTTCGTGTACGACGATAAAATCGAGGTGCCGGAGGATTTCGAGATGCCGGGCGTCGCGGGCATCCGTCTGATGGCGCCGCTCAACAGCGCGGACCGCTTCGACGAACTCGGCGCTTTTCTGGGCGCGAGCTATTTCCGCTTGCTGGGCGAGGGCAACCGCTATGGCCTGTCCGCGCGGGGCTTGGCCGTCAACACCGGCTTGCCTCAGGGCGAGGAATTCCCCCGCTTCTCCGACCTTTGGCTCGAACGGCCCACGGCGGACGATGATCGGCTGACGGTCTATGCCGCGCTGCAAAGCCAGTCGTTGACCGGGGCGTACCGCTTTGTCATCACGCCGGGTGCGACGACCTCGATGCATGTCACGGCGCGTCTGTTCCTGCGGGAGGACGTGGCGCAGCTTGGCATTGCGCCACTGACGTCGATGTATCTGTTTGGCGCGTCCGATCCGGGCGATTTCGGTGATTTCCGCGCCGGCGTTCACGACAGCGAAGCACTGGTGATCAACACGGCCGGCGGTGACACGCTGATGCGACCGCTCAACAATCCCGCGCGACTGGCCAATTCCTACCTCGGGATGGACAGCCCGAAGTCGTTTGGCCTTGTGCAGCGCACGCGGGATTTCAACGCCTATCTCGACGCCGAAGCGCATTATGAACTGCGCCCCTCTGTCATGGTCGAACCCGTCGGTGACTGGGGCAAGGGGACCGTGCGGCTGATGGAAATTCCCACCGATCTCGAGGTCAACGACAACATCGTCGCCTTCTGGGTTCCCGATGGGGACATGACCGCCGGCACCGAGCTGGAGCTGTCCTATCGCCTGCGCTGGGGGCTTGAGCCGCGCGGCGACCGGTCTTCTGATCGTGCACATGTTTTGCGCACACGTGTCGGCAAAGGCGGCGTTGCAGGCGTTGAAGAGGGCCGCGACACGACAAAATTCGTCATTGATTTCGAAGGTGGACCTTTGACGGAACCTTTGGGCCCTGAAGAGGTTGTAGCCGACGTGAGCATTACACGTGGTGAGATAACAGAAGCCATCGCATCGCGTATCGATCAAAGCGACAGCTGGCGTCTCGTAATCGAGGCGCGTTCCGAAGAGGGCGGCGTGGCCGAACTCAAGGCGCGGCTGGTGAGCGGCGACACCGTGCTGACGGAGACTTGGCTTTTTCAATGGGTGACGGAATGACGGAACTGAACGAGACTTTGGGTTTGACGCAACACGAAGCGCAGGCTTTGGACACATGGCAGCCCCCCCAGGCCCCGCTGTCCATGCCGCCGCAGGCTCTCACCCGTGAGCCTTCCGAAAACTCCCTCCTCACCTGGGCGCGCGGCTTCTGGCTGCGGGCTTCTGACTGACGCGCATCGCCATCATGCCGCTGCCGCCCTCCACCGCCACCCGCCTGACCCGGTCCATCGCGTTGGTCTTTGCCATGACCGCCGCATTGAGTGCGGGCGGTCTTTTGCTGACCGTCGGGGCCGAAGACGGGTTCGACACGCTGGACGTCGTGCGCACGGTGCTGATCATGGTGACCACCGCGTGGCTGGCATGGGGCGCCTCGCTGGCGTTGGCGGGGCTCTGGCCGTCGCGCGCGGTGTCGGTTCCACCGTCGACTGGCCCCGCGCCCCGCACTGTCATGCTGGTCCCGATCTGCAACGAGGATCCGGTCAGCACCTTTGCCCGCATTGCGGCCATTGACCGGTCCCTGGCCGCCAGCGGTGCCTCGGTAGACATCGCCATCCTGTCCGACACCCGTGACCCGCACGCCTCCGCCAAGGAGCGCGCGGCCTTTGTGCGTCTGCGCAAGGCCGTGACGGGGCAAGGCGAGCTGTTCTATCGCATCCGCGAAAACGGGGCGGGCCGAAAGGCCGGCAATGTCGGGGATTTCATGCGCAACTCTGGCCGGGCCTATGATCTGGCGGTGATCCTTGACGCGGACAGCCTCATGTCGGGAGAGGCGATCCGGATGATGATCGACCGCATGGTCGCGGACCCGCAGCTTGGGCTGCTGCAAACCCTGCCGCGTCTGGTCGAAGGCCATTCGCTGTTTGCCCGCGCGATGCAGTTTTCGGCGGCCTTTCACGGCCTCGTCTTCACCCGTGGCCTGATGCGGATGCAGGGCAACACCGGACCGTTCTGGGGGCACAATGCCATCGTTCGGGTCGAGGCCTTTGCCCAATCCTGTGGCCTGCCCGACCTGCCGGGCAAAGCACCCTTTGGCGGCCATATCCTGTCGCATGACTATGTAGAGGCCGCTTTGCTGGCCCGCGCCGGTTGGCGCGTTCAGGTGGACTCGGCGATCCCCGGCTCCTACGAGGAAGGGCCGGAAAACGTGCTGTCCTACGCGCGCCGCGACCGCCGGTGGTGTCAGGGCAACCTGCAACACGCGCGGCTTCTGGCGGCACCGGGCCTTGCGGGGTGGAGCCGTTTTGTCTTTCTCCAGGGGATCATGGCCTATGTGGCCGCGCCGCTGTGGGGGCTGTTCCTGCTGGCGACGCTTGCGTCGACCGTGATGGCCCCGCTGCCGGACTACTTCCCCGAAGCCTATCAGCTTTTCCCGACCTTCCCGTACGACAGCACACTGGAAATCACGACGCTGATTCTTGGCACCGCCAGCCTGCTGGTGCTGCCCAAGTTTCTCATCTGGATCGAGGCCATCGCCACCGGGCGCGCTCAGGCCTTTGGCGGGTCATGGCGGTCCTTTTTGTCGATGCTGGTGGAAATTGCGCTGACCTCCGTGCTGGCGCCGATCATGCTGGCCTTTCAGACCCGCGCCGTGGTGCAGGTGCTCTCCGGTCAGGACGGCGGCTGGCCGGCCAATGCCCGTGGCGAAGGCCGGCTGAGCGTGGCCCAGTCCCTGCGCGCCAGTGGCTGGATCGTGGGCGTCGGTCTCGGCGCTTGGGGGCTGGTCTATCTGCTCGCCCCGAACCTGATGCCGTGGCTGCTGCCCATCGGCATTCCCATGACGCTTGCGCCGGTCATCATCGCATGGTCCTCACGTCCCCTGACCCACAAGCTTTTTCGCACACCAGAGGAGCGTGACGCACCGCAGGTGTTGCAGGACTTTCGCCACATCATGGCGCAATGGCAGCCCGCCGCTGCGCCGCTTCCCGCTGACCGGATCGACCCGGTGGCCCCCGCACGAGCGTAATCCATGGCTCTTATTGCCCCCAACATTGCCCAGCCCGGCGGGCGTGATCCCCGGCTAGACGCCTTTCGCGGGCTGGCCTTGGCAATGATCTTTATCGACCATGTGCCCGGCAATCCCTACGAGCAGTTCACCCTGCGCAACATCGGATTTTCCGACGCGGCAGAGGCGTTCTTCTTCATGTCCGGCGTGGCGGCGGGGCTGGCCTATTCAGGTCGTTTCGGAGCCGAGCGGCGCGCCGCCAACGGATTGTGGAGCGCGGTGCGCCCCATGTGGATGCGGGCGTGGACGCTGTACAAAACCCATATCGCACTGACCTTTTCCGTCATTGCGATCTTTGCCTTTGCTGCGCTGGCCTTTGCCATGCCGGAAATGGCGAACAAGCATAACCTTGGCGCGGTCTTCACCGATCCGTGGCGCACGATCCCGGCGCTGTTCACCATGACGCACCAGATTGGCTACGTGAACATTCTGCCCGCCTATTGCGTCCTGCTGTTCGTGGCCCCCTTTGCCGTCATGGCCGGGCTCAAACATCCGGGCTGGCTGCTGACGGGCGCCGTGGCGCTGTGGATGGCGGCGGGCACGTGGAGGCTGAACATCCCCAACTGGCCCGGCGGGGGCGGATGGTTCTTCAACCCGTTTTCGTGGCAGTTGATCTTTGTACTTGGCCTTGTGGCTGGGATAAAATCGAAGGCGGGTCAACGCCTTGTCCCGGTCAGCGGCTGGCTGTTCACGGCGGCGTTGGGATTCCTTCTATTCGTCTACGCGTGGCGGCACGTGCCGGAGCTGGGCAAGTTCATGAACACCCAGATGTGGCGACTGGGAGAGGCCGGAGCCCCCTATCATTTTGTCGCGCACTCCAAGACTTTTCTGGCCTTGCCGCGTCTCCTGCATGTTCTGGCGATGGTCTATGTTCTGTCGTGCCTGCCGTGGGTCGTCGCCTTGTGCGCCAGCGCCGCTGCCGCGCCGCTGCGCCTGATGGGCCAACAGGGGCTGGAGGTCTTTGCCACCGGCACCGTGATCGCGATGGCGTTTCAGGCGCTGATGAATGTGAACGGCGATCCTGCAATTCTGGGAGTGGTCCTGCCGCCGCTCGGGTTGGTGCTGTTGTGGCTCATCGCCCTGCGCGCGCAGCGGCGAAAGGCAGGCGCAGTCATCCCCGCCAAGCCAAGCGCTGTTCAAGCCTGAACCACCCTGCACAGGGGCCGGCGATGACAGCTCCGGTGATCGTCAAACTGTCCGCCGGACGGCGCGTCAAACGGTGAGTCATCCAAGTCTGTCTGGCGGCTGACTGCCCGAGGCGCTTAGTGCCGCTTAAGTAAAAGCATGCAGATCACATCTAAATTGTCAGCTGACAACTTTTCTTTGTCCCGCCGCTTCACCGTTTAGTTTCGGACTGTCCAGAGCCGCTGGTTTGGCGGTGCGGAGGCTACCGCAGGTGGATGACCGGGCGACGCATGTCTGTGCCAAATGGGTCCACCCGCCCCCCCAAAAGCCGCTGAAACCCTTTCGAAAATTCACGTCGAAGAATGTGGCACATATGACTTGCCGTGGTCCGTGATGCTTCTTGGACCTCAGAGGGGCGCCAGGCCGTCGAACCGTGCTTTGGTCTCCGCCGTAGTTGCGGGCAGCGGTCCGGCTTGGGTTTCAAAGAGCGCGGTGATCTGGCGGTCAGCGGCGGGGGACAAGTGCCGGTAGAGGCGCGCGAAAAGGGCGCGGGCCTCAGGCTCTGGCCAATCCTCGGGCAGGGCGTCACGCGGCAGGCGCGGATCGGCGAGGGCCGCGCTCCGATAGTCATCCACCAGCCTCAAACGGAGGGCGAGCGCGTCGCTCGGCGCCGGTGTTTCAGGCAGTGCGGCGAAGCGGTCGATCACGCTGCGATAGGCCTGTGCGACCTCGGCCAGTGGCCAGTGCCGGGCGGCGAGGGGCTTCATGTCGCCCGCCTGTGGGGTGCCAGACAGGATCACCGCGCCCGGAATCGCAGCGGCGGTTGAGGGCGCGAGGGCTGCGCCCGTGCCGATCCGGACCCAGGGCGGATTTGGATCGTGCTCGGCCCCGAGCAGTGCGATCTGCCATTGCTCCGGCGCGGGCGGCGGGTCGAACAGCAGGCGGGAGGCGGCGCGGAACTCTGCCTGCGCTGTGTCGGTCAGGCGGTAATAGCTGCGTCGCCCCTGCCTGACCCCTTCGAGCCGCCCGGCGCTAACAAGGCGGGAGACCGCAGTGCGCACGAGGCTTTCGCTCAACCCATGGGCGGCGCAGGCGGTGATCAGCGACCCCATCCAGAGCGCCCCGCCCCGCGGCGCCACCACATCGCCATACAGCGTCACGATGAAATGCGGTGCGCGCGGCGGGGTGTCGATGCCAAGCGCGGCCAACGGCGAGACGGTCATGGCGTGACTGGAGGCGTCCTCAGCCATGGTCAAAGACGATGACGTTGCGACGTGCGGTGCCGGACATGGTGTCGGCCATCGCCTCGTTGATCTGATCCAGCGACCACCGGCCAGAGATCAACTCGTCCAATTTCAAACGCCCCTGTTGATACATGTCTATGATCCACGGAATGTCGGTCTTGATCACCACATCGCCCATCTTGGTGCCAAGGATCGACTGGCCCGCGTCGGCCATCATGAACGGCGAATAGCTGGCGTTGGAACCGAAGTGCGGCATCCCGACCATCACCACCTTGCCCCGGTTGGCGAGGTAACGCGGCGCGAGATCGTAGACAGAGGCGACGCCCACCGTGACCAGCACCGCATCCGCACCACGTCCGCCAAGGAGCTTCTTCACCTCCCTGAAGGGTTTTCCATCGCCAAGCACGCCGTGGGTGGCACCGAACTGCTTGGCCGCTTCGAGCTTGTCGGCGTTGGTGTCGATGGCAACGATGCGGCGGGCCCCGGCGATGCGTGCGCCCTGGATCGCGTTCAGCCCCACGCCGCCCGCGCCGATCACCACCACGTCCTGACCGGGGCGAATATTGGCCGTGTTGATCGCCGCGCCAAGGCCGGTGATGACCCCGCAGGAGATCAGCGCGGCGGCATCCTTGGGAATGTCGTCGGGGATCTTGACCGCCTGGGATTGATCCACGACGACGCGTTCCGCGAAGGCCCCGGTAAAGAGCGCCTGCCAGATCTTTTCGCCGCTGGCGGTGGTGAGCGGGCCGTCAAAGGCATCGCCGGGGCTTTCGCACACGGTCGGGTGGCCCGCGCCACACGAAGGGCACTGGCCGCAGGCGCGGATCAGTGTGACCGCCACGGAATCGCCTTCGGCAAAGCCTTTGACACCGGGTCCGACCGCGACGACGGTGCCTGCGGCCTCGTGTCCAAAGACCGCCGGGACAGGCCCACCAAAGCCCCCCTGCCAGAGCGACACATCCGAATGGCACACCGCGACGGCGTCGATGCGGACATCGATTTCACCCAGCTCCGGAGACCGCATGTCGATCTCTTCGATGACGAGCGGTTCACCATGGGCGTGGCAGACGGCGGCTTTGACCTTGGCCATGTGGGGTTCCTTTTGTGGCGCGGCGCAGGGGCGCATTCTATGGGGACAGTAGGGTTGGGTCGGTATCGGCGCAAACGCATTTCATGGCGGTAACGGGCTGCACGCCTGTTGCAATAAAAACATTTTACAAAGAAACAATATGCGGACATAGTTTTCGAGGAGACGTTGAGGGGGAGGATCGCACGATGGCCGATGCGCCGATCGTCAGCGATGCGGAGGCCGTGGCGCTGGGTGAGTTGGAGGACTCGCTGGGCTTTTTGTTGCGGGTGGCGCAGGTGCGCAGCTTCGAGCGGTTTTACGCGGCTTTCGACGAGTTGAAGCTGCGACCGGGCGAGTATTCGTTGCTGTGGCTGGTCAAGCTCAACCCCGGTGTCCGACAGGGGCATCTGGGCGATACGCTGCGGGTCAAACCTGCGCAGATGAGCAAGATGATCCGCCGTCTGGAGCAACAGGGGCGGCTGCGGCGTGTCATCCCGGATGGC
Organism: Sagittula marina; assembly: GCF_014196795.1. GTDB lineage: Bacteria > Pseudomonadota > Alphaproteobacteria > Rhodobacterales > Rhodobacteraceae > Sagittula > Sagittula marina. The sequence goes on along the minus strand of NZ_JACIEJ010000010.1, from coordinate 54,132 downwards.
AATCGTCGATCCGTGTTGTTGCATCTGACCGACGCGGGCGAGGCCTTTATCACCGCGCATCATGCGGCGTTCTTTGGCCACGACGATTATCACCAACACGACCTGACCCAGGAGGAAGAGCAGCAGCTTGCGGCGCTGCTTCGAAAATACAGCGGCATTCGCAAAAGCGGGCAGGGGCCTGCTGCCTGACGCTGTGGCGGTCCGTGGGCGTAAGGCCAGGGACGGCTGAACCGCAATCGGCGCGGGCTTTGTGCCGTGACATGTAAGGAGACAGCCCCGACGAGCCCGGCTCGCGGTGGCCTGAGAGGGGGAAACGACCAGTGCCTCAAGCACCTATTGATACAGACATCACCATTCATCAGCTGACCGACGATCCATATCCGATCTACAAACGGCTGCGCGCGGAAAGCCCGGTCATCAGGGTGGAGGCGGTCAAGCGGACCTTTTTGACCAAGGCCGAGGATTGCCGCGCGGTGAAGGACAACCCGGAGCTGTTCAGCTCCAACGATCCATCCACGCCGATGGAGAAGGCCTTCGAGGCGCACACGCTGATGCGCAAGGACGGTGAAGAGCATATGCGCGAGCGCATGGCGATGACGCCGACGTTTTCGGCGCGCAATCTGAAGGGCATCTGGTCGCCCGCCTACGAGACGCACGCGCATGCCTATCTCGACAGGCTGCCGCGCGACGAGGCGGTGGACCTGTTTCCGACGCTGGCGGGGCCTTTGTCGGCGCGTATCCTGGCCGATGTCTTGGGCATTCCGGATGCCACCGACGATCAGATGCAGCACTGGTCGCAGGCGCTGATCGACGGGGCCGGGAATTTTGGCTGGTTCGACGAGCCGTTCGACCGGGTGGCCAAGGCCAACGTCGAAATGAACGAATGCATCGCGCGCAATGCCGAGCGGCTGCGCGCCGATCCCGATCAGTCTGCGCTGTCTGTCATGGTGAATGCCGACGACCCGATTGCCTGGAGCCAGATCGTGTCGAACCTGAAGATCGCCATCGGTGGCGGCATCAACGAACCGCGCGATGCGATGCTGACGATTCTCTATGGGCTGCTGCAGAACCCCGACCAGCTGGAGGCTCTCAAGGAGAGTGGAAAATGGACCGACGCGTTCGAGGAAGGGGTGCGTTGGGTCGCGCCGATTCAGGCGAGCTCTCGGCTGGTGATGGAGGATACGGAAATTCGCGGTCTTGCCATTCCGAAGGGCGAGGTGGTCATGACCATCCAGGCCTCTGCCAACCATGACGAGGAGCGGTTCGAGGCCCCGGAGCAGTTCAACGCCTTCCGCGAGCGCAACATCCACCAGAGCTTTGGCAGCGGGCCGCATCACTGCATGGGCACCCATATGGCGCGCCTGATGGTCGGCAAGATCCTGCTGCCGCTGATCTTTGAACGCTTCCCCGACATGAAGCTGGTGGCGCCGGAAACCGTGGTCTGGAAGGGCTTTGGGTTCCGCGGGCCGCTGAATCTGCCGGTGCAATTGAACTGACGCCGCTCACGTGCGCGTGGGACGGTAAAGAAAGTGTTTGAGTTGTGGATATTGTTTGATATCCATCAAATAGCAGCCGGCGGGGAGGTCGGCTCACAGGGAGGAAACATGAAAAATCTTGTTGCGCTTGGCGCATTGCTTTCGGTTGTCACCGCCATACCCGCTCAGGCGCAGGAGGTGACGTTGCGGCTGTCCCATTGGGTGCCGCCAACCATCGCCCCGGCGTCGCGCGGGATCAACCCGTGGGCCGAATCCGTGCAGGAAGCCTCTGACGGGCGGATCGCCATCCAGATCTTTCCGGCACAGCAAATGGGCAAGGCGCCGGACCACTACGACATGGCCGCGCAGGGCATCGTGGACATCGCTTATGTGAACCCCGGTTACACCGCAGGGCGTTTTCCGATCTTTTCGCTGACCGAAATCCCCTTCATGACGGACGACAGCGTCGGTGCGGCGAAGGCCATCCACACCTGGTACAGCGAGAACGGTGGACTGGAGGAGATGAGCGACGTCAAGCTTTGCTTCGTTCATCCGCATGCCCCCGGCGCCTTGCACAGCAAGGTGGCGATCACCTCGCCCGAGGATATCGCAGGCAAGAACATTCGCCCCGCGCACGCCACGATGGCGCGGTTCGTGTCGCTGCTCGGCGGTGGACCGGTGCAGGTGCCCGCGCCCGAAGCGCGCGAGGCGCTGTCCAAGGGCACGGCAGAGGCCGTGACCTTTCCGTGGGGCGCGATGTATGACTTCAACCTGACGGAAGAGGTGCCCGTTCACCTGGATATGCCGTTCTACCTGTCCTCTCAGGTCATGGTGATGAACAAGAACAGCTATGATCGCCTGTCCGACGAGAACAAGGCGGTGATCGACGAGCATTGCAGCCCCGAATGGTCGGGGAAAGTGGCTCAGGGCTGGGCTGATGCGGATATGGAAGCGCGCGATCAACTGATGGCGGACGGCCAGACCTTCAACACGCCCACCGAGGAAGAGGTTGCCGCATGGCGTGAGGCGGCGATGCCGCTGATCGACGAGTGGAAAGAGACAGTCACGGCCAGAGGCGGTGACGCGGATTCCATTCTGGACGCCTACAAGGCCGCGCTCGAAGCGAACGACGCCGCCTATTGAGACTGACACAGAAGGCGTGCGGCGCTCCGTCGCGCGCCTTTTTTCTGCGGAGTCCCCATGACGATTGAATCCCCGAATTTGCGCCCGATTGATCGGGTGGTCCAGTTTGTCGAGCGTATCGCGGGCATCACGCTGGGCCTTGTGACGCTGCTGGTGGTGGCCTCTGCCATCGGGCGGTATGGTTTTGCCCGGCCGTTGCCGGATGCCTTCGATTTGTCGCGCCTGATCCTTGGCGTGGCGATTGCCTGGGGGCTGGCCTCTGTCGGATGGCACGGCACCCACATCAAAGTCGACCTTCTGGCACAGGCGGTTGGCCCCAGGGCGCGCCGCTGGATCAACGTGTTTGCCTGGCTGGTGCTGCTGGCCTTCACCATCGCGCTGACGTGGAAGATCGGCAACCGGGTCGAGGCGGCCATGGGCGGCGGCGACACCACGATGGATCTGCGCCTGCCGCATTGGCCGTTCTTTGCGGCGATCTGGCTGGGGCTGGTGGCGGCGGTGTTCACCACGGCGCTGCGCCTGTGGCGCGTGCTGCGTGACGGTGTGGATCTGGGTGAATTTGACGGCATCGACGAAAGCCTGCTTGAGGATCAAAAATAATGACCAACGGATTTATCGCCTCTGGCGGGTTCGTCGTGCTGTTTGCGCTGATGGCCCTGAGGGTGCCCATCGGCATCGCCATGGGGATCGTCGGCGTGGGCGGCTTTGCCATGGTGGTGCATCCGGTGCCCGCGATGAACCTGCTGTCGCAATCACCGATCTCGTCGATCACCGACTTTAACCTGACGCTGATCCCCTTCTTTATCCTGATGGGGGTGCTGGCGACGAATTCGGGCATGTCGGCAGAGCTGTTTCGCGCCGGGCGCGCGTGGCTTGGCGGGTTCAAAGGCGGGCTTGGCCTTGCCTCTGTCGGGGCCTGCGGCGGCTTTGCGGCGATCTGCGGGTCGTCCGTGGCCACCGCTGCCACCATGACCAAGATCGCCTATCCGGAAATGAAGAAAGCCGGCTACCCCGACGCCGCCGCCACGGGCATCATTGCGGCGGGCGGCACGCTGGGCATCCTGATCCCACCCTCTGTGGTGCTGGCGATCTATGGCTTTATCACCGAGACGGACATCGGCATGTTGTTCATCGCCGGTGTGGTGCCGGGCATCCTTGCGGTGCTGATGTATATGCTGACCGTGCGCGTCTGGTACGGGCGGCATCTGCCCCCGGCGGACAAGTTCAGCCTGTCCGAAGGGCTGGCCGCGCTGCGCGGGGTCTGGGCCGTGGGCCTGCTGTTCATCGCCGTGATCCTGTCGATCTACTTCGGCGTCGTCACCGCGACCGAGGCCGCGGCCGTGGGGGCGCTGCTGACGGCGGTAATCGGGATGCTGCGCGGACGGCTGACGTGGTCCACCCTGCTCGACAGTCTGGTGGAGGCGCTGCGGACATCGGTTGCGATCTACACCGTTCTGATCGGCGCGACGCTGTTTGGCTATTTCCTGGCCGTGACGCAGGTCCCGCAGGAGATCACGACCTTCTTGACGGAACTGGGGGCCGGACGTTACGGCACGCTGGCGCTGATCTTGCTGCTGTTCTTTGTCATGGGCTGTTTCCTCGACGCGATGGCGATGATCATCCTCATGGTGCCCATCGTGTTCCCGGTCATCACGGCGCTGGGGTTCGATCCTGTGTGGTTCGGCATCATCGTGGTCATGACGGTGGAGCTGGGGTTGATCACGCCGCCTGTGGGCATGAACGTCTACGTCATCAACTCCATCGCGCATCGCGTGTCGCTGGTCACCATCTTCCGGGGGGTGCTGCCCTTCGTGACCATCGACGTGCTGCGGTTGATCCTGTTGATCGCCTTTCCGGCACTCGTTCTGGCCTTGCCGGGAAGCATGGAATGACGTCAGACGACCACATCATGCGAGATGTGGCTGACATGCAGGAGCCTGACGCGCTGTCAGGCTCCGTTTCCTATAGAATCCGTCTGTTGCAGATCGCCGCGTACAAATCCTTTGAGCAGAAGGTCAGCGGCTTTGGCGCCGCGCCGCGCTACTTTGGCCTGCTGAAACTGGTGCAGGCCAATCCCGGCATCCCGCAGACCCGACTGGCGGAGGCGATCTTTCTCGACCGGTCCAGCCTTGTGCCGATCATCGAGACGCTCACCCGCGAAGGCTGGGTGGAGCGCAAGCCGTCGGCGCAGGACAAGCGCGTGCGGCGGGTCTTTCTGACCGACGACGGGGCGGAACGACTGGTGGCGTTGGAACGCTGTGTTGCGGAACACGAGGCCGCGATCACCGCTGGTCTGACCAAGCGGCAAAAGGCCAGCCTTTTGAGCCTGCTCGACCATGTGGCGGGCAACCTGCGGCGGACGCATGACGGGGGCGCCTGAGCGCCCCCTTGATCACAGATCCATCGTGATCCCAAAGGGTTGCAGCGCATCACGGGTCAGATCCGGCCAAGCCTCCGCGATGCTGTCCGGGGTCCAGCCGCCGGAGCGGGTCTGTACGCGATGCTCCGACGGATGCGACCAGAACGCCAGACGGTCGCCCCCGATCCCGATGCATTGTCCGGTGGTGGCGCGCCCGGCCTGCGAGGCGAGGTAGACCACGAGCGGGGCGATGTCCTCTGGCAGGCCGATGCCCAGATCGGCACGCAGCTTTTCGGGCAGCGGCTCGCCCCGTTCCATCGCCTGCACATAAGGGGCCAGCGGCGGGATGGTTTCGGTCATGCGGGTCAGCGCGGTGGGGATGATGGCGTTCACGGCGACCTCCGCGCGCTGCAGCTCAGCGGCCCAGGTGCGGGTCATCCCCGCGATGCCGGCCTTTGCAGCGGCATAGGCGGTCTGGCCGAAGTTGCCCAATTGCCCGGCCGGAGAGCCGACCAGCACCAAGGCGCCCCCGTGCCCAGCCTCGCGGAAGTGGCGGGCGGCGGCGCGACCACATTGGAACGTGCCGCGCAGGTGTGTGCGGATCACCAGGTCAAAGGCCTCGTCCTCGGTCTTCCACAAGACACTGTCGCGCAGCACACCGGCGTTGGCCACCAGAACGTCGAGGCGGCCAAAGCTGTCCAGCGCTGCCGCGATGCAGGCTTCTGCCGCGCCCTCTGTGCCGATTTCGGCGGCGACGGCGACGGCCTTTCCCCCGGCCTGGGTGATCTCATCCACCACGTGCTGCGCGGGGTCGGCGTCGAGGTCGTTCACCACGACGCTGGCCCCGGCCTGTGCCAGATGTTGTGCCATGCTGCGGCCAATGCCGCGCCCGGCGCCTGTGACCACTGCCACCTGTCCGTTGAGGTCCATTTACTGTCCTTTGTACTGCGGGGCGCGCTTTTCCATGAAGGCGCGTGGCCCTTCGCGGGCGTCCTCGGTGGCCATGACGCGGACCTTGGCCGCGTCTTCGAGGGCAAAGCCGTCCTCAAGCGGGCGGCCCATGGCGGCCTGTACCGTGGCCTTGATCTGCTGGACGGAAACGGGGGCATGGCTGGCAATGCGGTCGGCCAGCTCGCGGGCGCTTGTCATCAGGTCTTCGGGCGCGACGATGCGGTTGATCAGCCCGTGTCGCAGGGCAGTGTCCGCATCCATCGGCACGTTGGCCAGCATGATTTCCATCGCCGCCGTATAGGGGATCTGGCGCGGCAGGCGGGCGAGCGCCCCGGCAAAGGGGATCACGCCGCGCGCTGCTTCGGGCAGGGCAAAGACGGCGCTCGGCACGGCAAGGCGAATGTCGGTGGACAACAGCACCTCCATCCCTCCGGCCATGCACGGGCCGTTGACGGCGGCAATGATCGGCTTGTTCATGGCGGTGCCGCGCGCCGCGATGCGGTCGTTGATGCGCGGGTCATCCAGAAAGCGGTGGTCGAATTCGGTCTGCGGCGCGCGGTCGCCCGACAGGAGCGGCAGGGTCAGCGCCAGATCTCCGCCGGAACAGAACGCCTTGTCCCCGGCACCGGTCAGGATCGCGACGCGGATGGCGTCATCGCTTGCGATTTCGTCCAGCGCATCGGCAAAGCGGCAGACGGTTTCCGGGCACATCGCGTTGCGCCGCTCTGGCCGGTTGAAGGTCAGGATGGCGGTGGCGCCGTCGCGCTCGAACAGGAAGGGCGCGCTCATCGTGGCACCGGCTGCACGTCACCGGAGGCGATGCCCTTGGTGGCCTGATCACGGAGGGCGAATTTCTGCACCTTGCCGTTGGCGGTCAGCGGCAGCGCGTCGATCCCGATGATATATTTCGGCATCTTGTGGCGGGCCATATGCTCTTTGCAATGGATCTGAAGCTCTTTCGGGTCCACCGACGCGCCGGGGGCGGGCACCACGTAGGCGCAGATTTCCTCGCCCAGATCGGGGTCTGGAACGGCGATCACCTGTGCTTCGGACACGGTGTCGTGCTTGAGCAGACAGTCCTCGATCTCCACAGGAAAGACGTTTTCGCCGCCGCGAATGATCATGTCCTTCAGGCGGCCCACGATGCGCAGGTGCCCGCTGGCGGACAGTTCGGCAAGGTCGCCCGAATGCAGCCAGCCGTCGGCGTCAATGGTTTCTGCCGTCTTGTCGTCCATGTCGAAATAGCCCGCCATGGTGAGGTAGCCGCGAATGCAAAGCTCGCCGCTGTCCCCCCAGGCACAGACCTCCCCCGTTTCGGGCGAGACGATGCGGATTTCCGTGTGGGGCAGGGGTGTGCCGGCGGTGGTCAGCCGGGTTTCCAGATCGTCGGCATTGCTGGTCTGGGTGATGATCGGGCTGCATTCGGTCATGCCCATGATGATCATCGGTGCGCCGCCGGTGAGATCCTGCATCATGCGCATCAGGCTGGGTGGAATGCTGGTGCCGCCGGTGAAGGTCGTGCGCAATGTGCGGATGTCGAATTGATCGACGTCCGGATGTTCGATCATCCGCGTCATCATGGTGGGCACGGCGTTGATGATCGTGGGGCGATGGTGGTGCCAAAGTTCAAGCATCCGGCGCGGATCAAAGCTGTCCATCGTCACGAGTTTCCCGCCACTGACCAGCACGGACATGACGTTGCAGACGCAGCCCGCCGTGTGAAAAAACGGCATCGCCGAGATCAGCGTGTCGTCCGGGCCAAAGCCGCCGCGATCCGCCATCAGCCGCGCGTTGTTCAGCGTGGACCGGTGGGTCAGCATGGCGCCCTTGGGCTTTCCGGTGGTGCCGGAGGTGTATTGGATTTGAGAGATGTCGTTTGGGGCCACCTGTGCCTGACGCGCGGCAAGGTCGGCGTCTGAGGTGTCGTCGGCGGCGCTGTCCAAAGCGTCGAACGGCAGGGCAAAGCCGGGGGCGTCCTCGCCCAGGCCGATCAGCAGGCGCAGGTCCGGCAAGTCCTTGGGCGCTGTTCGCTTGCCCCCTGTGAGGTCGGCGAGATCCGGCATCAGCTCTTGCAGGCTGGCGGTGATGTCGTTGGAGCGCATCCGGGGGACGAAGATCATTGCCGCCACGCGCCCTTGCGTCAGGATATAGGCGACTTCATCGCGCAAAAGCGCCGGGTTCACCGTGACCAGAACCGCGCCGATCTTGGCCAGGGCATATTCCAGCAGGACCCATTCGGCGCAGTTGTAGGCCATGACGGCCACACGGTCGCCGGCGCGGATGCCATGGGTCATCAGGCCGCGTGCCACGCGGTCGGCGTGGTGCTTCAGCTCGGCGTAGGTCCAGCTGGTGGAGCGCGTGCCCGCGCCTTCGTCCACCACGATCGCCGGGCTGTCCGGCATGGCTTTGGCCTGTTGGTCGAGCATGTCGCCCAGCGTTATGTCGAGCAGCGCGGGGCCGGAGCCATCCGGCCGCCACCACGCCATGCGGGTGTCGTCAATCGTCATGCCTGTCTCCTCCTCCGGGCGCGGCGTCGAGCAGACGGCCCCCTCTCCGGGGTGCAGTATCGGCGGCAATAATGTTTGACGTCAATCATTATTTTGCGGTGTGAGCCTTGGTAGGATCAGCGGAGGCGGCGCTGTTTGTCGGGCGTTGATCCGGCGACGGAGCGCGGCGGAAGATGGGCTCCGAGTCCTTGAACAGTGTCGGTGCCTGCGGGCCGACAGGTGATGAGCCTTTCGTTTTTGAAGGTCTTTTCCAGGTGCGGATTCACTTCGGTCATTGCAGCGGAGGAATCGTTTCCTTGGCCGTTGAACATATTGACTGGGCATTATGGATGGTCATCGAGATTGGTCGGGGGGGCCGGCGGGGGACGTATGGACTTGATCCGGTCCATCAAATGCACGGGTCATGTGGTCTTTACTTGGGGTGCATATGGTCTATATTGATGGATACGCAGGAGAACCGCCATGCAAGTTGTCGCAAAAAAACGAGAGCCTCGACAGATCAACGCCGTTGCGCTGAAGGCCTATGCACGGGTCGTCGATGCTTGGGCCTTGAGCCTGAAGGATGCGGCAGGACTTGCGGATATGTCCGAAAGCACCTGGAAACGTGCCAAGAAGCCTGACTTTGCCGGCGAGCTGACCAAGGATCAGCTGCTGCGTCTCAGCGCGGTGATCGGCATTTACAAATCTCTTGAGCTTTACTTCTCCGACACACTGGCACGAACCTGGGTCACGCGGCCAAACGAGGGGCCATTGTTCGGCGGGCAGCGTCCGGTCGAGACCGCGATCGAAGGGGGGCTGCCCCAGATACTGGCGATACGGACCTATCTTGATGCGCTGCGTGGTGGCGCGTGAAACAAACCGAGATTTCGGACCGTGGTTTGACGCGCTTGCTGCCTGCGACCTATCACAAGCCTCCGACACTGCGCGGCCTCGTCGACAGCGACGACGAACTGGACATTCTCGCCGAGATCGAAGGCATGACCAGTGGCCGTCTTTTGGCGGAACGCGGACGCAATCCACATATCGATCCGCGTGAATTGTCCTGGCAGCGTCGCAGCCGGGATCTGCGGATTTATGGGGAAAGCCATGTGAATGCTGCTTTTACCTACACGCGGACGGGCGGAAACCGGTTCAATGGTGACGAGCGTGGCGCCTGGTATTGTGCTTGGGACGTCATGGTTTCCGTCAGCGAGGTCGCATTTCACCGGACGCGAGAGCTGGGCTACACGGGCTGTTTCGTGGATCGCGTTCGCTATGTGGAGCTGCTGGCAGATTTCATCGGGATGTTTGACGACATCACCGATGAACCGGGGCATCCGGCGCTCAACGAGGTGCCCGAAATCGGGTATCCGGAGGGGCAGAGCCTCGCCCAACATCTCCGCCGGGGCGGCTCGCGTGGGTTGATCTACCCATCGGTCAGGGCGCCAGCGCCCGGCGGGAATTGTCTGGTGTGCTTCGAGCCGCGCGCCATCCAGAACGTGCGTCCCGGCGCGTCATGGGATCTTGTCTGGGACGGAACGCCTGAATACTCGATCACGGCAGTGGGCTGAGGTCTGGTGTCTGCGCTATCCGTCGAGGTGTGACGGTCAGGAGGCCGCCTGTTCATTCGGGGGCATCCGTGCGCGGTCGATGGACCGTCAGGCTGATCGGTTTCAATCGTCTGGGTGCGGGCGGGGTCCTCTGCCGGACAGCAAAATGCCGCCGCGACAGGGCGGCTGGACGCCTTGCGCAGTAAGCCACTGTGTCGCCATGCGTTCGAGGTCAGTGGCCAAAGGCGCCTTCGTGGACTGGCACTAAGCACTGATCGAGGCGCACCGCGCGACTGTTTCGCAGGCAGGCGCTGATAGGCTGCATTTGCTCGTCTAGGGTTGGTGCGCTTTTCGGAGGCCCGAAACCCGGTCAGCCGATGCTGAGGGACTGGAATTCCCCCAAAGGTCCGAAATCCTCAAAATGGGCGCGATGCAACATCAGCGCCGCGCCGATTTCTGGCCCGGCTTCGCCCGCTTCTGGGACGAGAAGGGCCGGCGGAGGTGTTTCCGCCATCAACCGCTGTTGCAGGCAGGTGGCGATTTGCAGCTCTGCGCGCTTGGCCAGTTGGGCCACGCGCCCACCGATCACGATGCGTTCCGGGTTGAGCAGCACCGTCAGGATCGCGAGGCCACGCGACAGATCATTGGCCCAGACGTCCAGCACTGTTTGCGCAAGTGGGTCGCCCGCATCGAGTCGGTCAAGATAGTCGCCCAGCGTGGTCCCGATGCCGCCGAGGTTGGAAAAATGCGCAAGGACGGCTGGGCGGGAGACGTAGTTTTCAAAGGCCCCCGCGATGCCGGTGTGACTGCAATGCCCGCCATCGCCAACGGGCATGTGACCGATTTCGCCGGCCAGCCCATTTGTCCCTTCCAGCAGTTGACCGCCGCTTTGGACGCAACCGCCCACGCCATCTTCGAGCAGGAGGAATACGGCTTCCTGGGACCGTTCGGCATCAAGGCGTTGGATTTCTGCCATGGCAAAAGCGTTCGCGTCATTCACCAAACGATGCACGCAAATGCCCGTCAGCCGCTGTTGCAGCATCTCCCGGAACGAGGTGCGCCGCCAGTTCATGGACGGGGCGCGCAAGATATCCCCCCCAAAATCAACGATGCCGGGAACGGCCACGTTTATTCCACGTACCGTGGCTGGCATCGGGAGGGTCGACACAAAGGTCGTCACCATATCGGCCAAGCGCTGCGCGATGTCCTCCGGGGACGGGTAGACCTTTGGCAGGCGTTCCACGAAGCTGTGGCGCACCGTTCCGGTGAAATCGACCACGCAGAGCCGCAGTTCCCGCGCGCCGATGTAGGCGCCGAGGAACAGCGCATGATCGGGGATAAGCCGCAGCTGGATCGCCGGACGGCCCGTGCGAATCGGATGATTTTCGCCGGGATTCAGGCCGGGCACTGCCTTTGGATCGAACTCCTCGACCTTTCCCGCCTCGATCAGGCTGGCGACTATGCTGCCTGCGGTTGAGCGGGTCACATCAAGCTCGCGCGCGAGATCTGCGCGGCTCATGGGGCCCACGTTCAAAAGGCGCGCCAAAACGCGGGCTTCGTTCATCTGGCGAACGGCCAGGGGCATCGACATGACGGTGGGTCCTCCCTCTGGTCTGAGGCCCCGTATGGGGCAGGTCTGCTGCCATTTCAACGTGGTTGACAGTCGCAACTGGCTATGTTTGTTTTCCGACCAAACAAACCTTGCCATGGCGGGAGGACGTCAGGCAAGGGGCCAACGAGGAGGAAATCATGGCTTTTACAAAAACATCGAAGTTGCTGGCGACAGTGGCTTTCACATCCGCGATCGGAAGCGCCGCAATGGCGCAAGAGGTCGAGGTTCTGCACTGGTGGACCGCCGGTGGCGAAGCTGCCGCGCTCAACGTCCTGAAAGAGGATCTGGCGTCCAAGAACGTCGGCTGGCAGGACATGCCCGTTGCGGGCGGCGGTGGTGAAGCCGCCTCTACCACGCTGAAGGCCCGCGTCGCCGCCGGCAACCCGCCGACCGCTGCCCAGATGCTGGGTATGCAGCTGCGCGAGTGGGCAAACGAAGGCGCCTTGGGCGACCTGTCCTCTGTCGCCGAAGAGAACAATTGGGCGGAGGTCGTGCCGGCAGCGGTTCAGGAATTTGCCGTGAACGATGGCAAATGGGTCGGCGCGCCGGTGAACATTCACCGCCCCAACTGGCTGTGGATCAACGCGGAAATCTTTGACGCGCAGGGCCTGACTCCGCCGACCACATGGGAAGAGTTCAACGCAGCCGCCGACAAGCTGCAGGAGGCCGGCATCACGCCGCTGGCGCATGGCGGCCAGCCCTGGCAGGACGCGACCGTCTTTGACGACGTGGTTCTGGGCATCGGTGGGCCCGACTTCTACCGCAAGGCCATCATCGAGGCGGACATGGACGCGCTCGGATCGGACACGATGGTTCAGGTCTTTGACCAGATGCGCAAGCTGTCGGGCTACGTGGACGAGAACTTCTCTGGTCGTGACTGGAACCTTGCCACCGCGATGCTGCTGAACGGCGAAGCCGGGATGCAGCTGATGGGCGACTGGGCCAAGGGCGAAATCATCCGTGCCGACATGGTGCCGGGCGAAGACATCCTGTGTGTGGCGGCTCCGGGCACCGAAGGGTCCTACCTGTTCAACACCGACTTCTTTGGTGCCTTTGACGTGAGCGAAGAGTCCAAGCCCGCGCAGATGGAACTGGCGGCGTCGATCATGTCCAAGGAGTTCCAGGAAGCGTTCAACCTTGTCAAAGGCTCGATCCCCGCGCGCACCGACGTTGCGCCGGACAACTTCGACGCCTGCGGTCAGAAAGCGATGGAAGATATCGTCGAAGCCGCTGACAACAACGCGCTTCTGGGCAGCATGGCGCACGGCCACGGCCAGACCTCTTCGGTCCAGCGCGCGATGTTTGACGTGGTGACCGAGCACTTCAACTCCGACATGTCCTCCCAGGATGCGGTTGAAGAGCTGCAGATCGCCGTCGAATCCGCGATGCTCTAAGCGTCACTGACGCCAACGCGGGTCGCCCATCGTCGGGCGGCCCGTTCTCCAATTCCCCCCAATGACAAGCAGGGAGGCCACCGTGGCCCAACCCATGACCGGACGCAGCTTGCGGGACTGGCTCCCCAAGCTGGTGCTGAGCCCGACTGTCGCCATGATGGCGATCTTCGTCTACGGCTTTATCTTTTTCACGACGTATCTGTCCTTTACCGACAGCCGCATGCTTCCGAGCTACGAATGGGTGGGCTTTGACAACTATGCCACCCTGTTCAAGCTGCGCACCTGGGATATCGCGGTCAACAACCTGCTGATCTTTGGCGGGCTGTATATCGGTATCTGCTGCTTGCTGGGGCTGACACTGGCGATTTTGCTGGATCAGAAGATCCGGGCCGAAGGCTTCATCCGCACGATCTATCTGTACCCGATGGCGCTGTCGTTCATCGTCACGGGTGTGGCGTGGAAATGGTTCCTTGATCCGGGCATCGGGCTGGAGGCCGTGGTGCAGGGCTGGGGCTGGGAAAGCTTCGAGTTCGACTGGATCAAGGATCGCGACATGGCGATCTATACCGTCGTGATCGCTGCCGTCTGGCAGACCTCCGGTTTTGTCATGGCGACGTTTCTGGCCGGATTGCGTGGCATCGACGGCGAGATGCTGAAAGCGGCCGAAGTGGACGGTGCGTCGACCTTTGCGCTGTACCGCCGGATCGTCATTCCGCAGCTGCGCCCGGCGTTTTTGTCGGCCTTCGTGGTGCTGGCGCACATGGCGATCAAATCCTACGACCTTGTTGTGGCGCTGACCAACGGCGGCCCCGGCACGGCGACGGAGGTGCCCGCCACCTTCATGTATTCCTACACATTCACGCGCAACCAGATGGGTGTCGGCGCGGCCTCGGCAGAGATCATGCTGCTGACCATTGCCGCGGTGATCATTCCCTACCTCTGGTCCGAACTGCGGGAGAAGAAGTGATGGCCACTGCCCCCACATCCGAAGCCGTCACCGCAGGCACGGGCACACCGCCGCCGGGTGGCAAGACACGCGCGTCCGTCAATATCCCGCGTATCGTTCTGTACGTCATCCTTGGGCTGTTTTGCATTTACTACCTGCTGCCGCTCTATGTGATGCTGTCCAACTCGCTCAAGCCGCTGAACGAGATCACGTCCGGTGGGATGATGGCGCTGCCGTCGGACTGGACGCTGGCCGCCTGGCGCAGCGCATGGTCCGAGGCTCAGGTCGGCGTCGCGGCGACAGGGCTGAAGCCCTACTTCGCCAACTCGTTCTTCATGGTGATCCCGGCGGTGGCCATTGCCACGTTGCTCGGCGCGCTGAACGGTTATGTTCTGACCAAGTGGCGCTTTCGCGGCGACACCATCCTGTTTGGCCTGATCCTGTTCGGCTGTTTCATCCCGTTCCAGATCGTGCTGATCCCGATGGCGCGTGCGCTGGGGTTCCTGAACATCTCCGGCACGGTGTCCGGTCTGATCTTTGTGCACGTCATCTATGGCGTCAGCTTTTCGACGCTGTATTTCCGCAACTACTACGCTGCGTTTCCCACAGAGCTGGTGCGCGCGGCGCAGATCGACGGGGCGGGTTTCTTTACCATCTTTTATCGCATCCTTCTGCCGAACTCCGGCCCGATTGCGGTGGTCTGCGTGATCTGGCTGTTCACCAACATCTGGAACGACTTCCTGTTCGGGGCGTCGTTCAGTGACTTTGACAGCCAGCCTATGACCGTTGCGCTGAACAACCTGGTGCAATCGTCGACCGGGGTGAAGGAATACAACGTCCACTTTGCCGGGGCGATCATGGCCGCTTTGCCGACGCTCTTTGTCTACATCGTCGCCGGGCGCTTCTTTGTGCGCGGTCTGATGACCGGCTCCGTGAAAGGATAATCCCCATGGGTTTTCTCGATATTGATAACGTCACGAAGTCCTACGGGGCGGTGAAAGTCCTCAACGAAACGGAAATCTCCGTTGAAGAGGGCGAATTCCTGGTGCTGGTCGGCCCGTCGGGCTGTGGCAAGTCCACGCTGTTGAACATGATCGCAGGGCTGGAGGATGTGACCTCCGGCGACATCAGCATCAACGGGCGCCGGGTGAACGACGTCAAACCGGCTGAACGCAACATCGCCATGGTGTTCCAGAGCTACGCGCTTTACCCCAACATGACGGTGCGCGGGAACATCTCGTTCGGGATGGAAATGCACGGTGTGCCCAAGGCCGAGCGCGAGGAAAAGATCGCCAAGGTCGCGGACCTGCTGCAAATCACCAACCTGCTGGACCGCAAGCCGGGCCAGTTGTCAGGGGGCCAGCGCCAGCGTGTCGCCATGGGCCGTGCCTTGACCCGTGACCCGGACGTGTTCCTGTTCGACGAGCCGCTGTCCAACCTCGACGCCAAGCTGCGCGTGGACATGCGCACCGAGATCAAGAAGCTGCACCAAAAGCTGGGCACCACAATCGTTTACGTCACCCATGACCAGATCGAAGCGCTGACCCTGTCGACGCGCATCGCGGTCATGTTCGGCGGCAACGTGCAACAGCTTGGCACGCCGCAGGAAATCTATGACAACCCCGCCAATATGTTTGTGGCCGGGTTCATGGGCAGCCCGGCGATGAACCTGCTGCCTGCGCGCCTGGAACGGGTGAACGGAGCGATGTGTGCGGTGTTGAAGGTTGGCGACGGCAGCACCATCACCGTGCCATTCCCCCGCGCCGAAGATCTGACCGAAGGCGCCGATATCGTGCTGGGCATCCGTCCCGAGGCGATGACAGACCCTGAAGGCGCCGACCGTGACAGCAACGCGTTGACCGAAACCGAACTGCCGATCGATGTTGTCGAACCGGCGGGCAGCGACACCTATGTCACCGTTGCGCTTGGCGGCAAGGACGCCATTGGCCGTTTTCGGGCGCACAACCCGGCCAAGGCGGGACAGCCCGCGCGCTTTACCTTTGATATGGCGAAAGCGGTGGCCTTTGACCCCGAAACCGAAACGCGGCTCGCCTGAGAGCAGCGACACTTCCTACGACTTGAAAGGTTTATAATGTACGCATTCGACAAGGGCCCGATCCTCGTCACCGGCGCCAGCGGCGGCATTGGCGGCGCGACCGTGCGCCAGCTTTGCGCGGCGGGGGCCGAGGTCATCGCCAACGGCCGCAACGAAGAGGCGCTGGCCGAATTGGCCAAGGAGACCGGCTGCCGCACGCTGCCGTTCGACCTGACCTCCGAGGACAGCGTGAAGGCTGCGATGGACGGTCTGGACATCTATGGTGTCGTGAACTGTGGTGGCTGGGGTGGCGAGATTGCCACGCCGATGGAGACCGACATCGAGGTTTTCGACAAGGTCATGAACATCAACGCGCGCGGTGCGCTGCTGGTCACGAAATATGCCAGCCAGACGATGATCCGTCTGGGCAAGGGCGGCGTGATCGTCAACGTCTCCAGCCAGGCATCGCTGGTGGGATTGCGCGGCCACATCTCCTACGGGTCGTCGAAGGCGGCGCTCGACAACATCACGCGCGTGTCCGCGCTGGAGCTGGGTGAGTATGGCATCCGGGTCAATGGCGTGAACCCGACCGTGGTCATGACCCCCATGTCCGCATGGTACTGGGGCAAGCCCGAGATCGAGAAGCCGTTCCTCGACACCATGCCGTTGGGCCGTTGGGCCACCGAGGATGAAATCGCGGCGCCGATCGTGTTCCTGCTGTCGGATGCGGCGTCGATGATTTCGGGTGTGTCCTTGCCGATCGACGGTGGCTTTACCGCCGTGTGATCTGCCCAAGTACGTCGTGTGAACAGCCGTCCTGTGTGGCGGCTGTTTGCGGTTTCAGGGCGCGCGTCACTTCCGCATGGGAAAGACGCCCTCCGGAGGGAGCGCGCTGCGGGCGCGGAAATCGCGCCGGTGGGCGGAGGGCGTGCGCCCCGTGGTTTCGCGAAACTTGCGAGCCAGATGGGCCGCGTCGTGAAAGCCGCAGCGCATGGCGATTTGCGTCATCGGCAAGTCGGTGCGCACCAGCAGCGTCGCCGCGCGCCCGATGCGCAGCCGCGTGACATAGGCGCTGATCGACAGGCCGGTGCTGCGTTTGAAAATACGTTGCAGCTGGCTTTCTGTCACATGCGCCAGATCACATAACGGGCCGAGACGGATCGGCGCATCGAGCGTGGCGTGCAGATGGCCGAGAACTGCCTCCATCCGGCGCTGGTCGCGGGGCATGTCGTCGGGTGTGCGGGCGGTGTTGGTCAGTGGCCGCTGGTCGGGATGCTGCGCCAACGCCACAAGGATTGCGGTCAGACGCAGCGCGCGCTCTGCCGGGGGCAGGTCGCACAGCGCCATGATATCGGCGCGCACCGCATCGTCGGGTCCAAACAGAACGCCGCCGCTTGCCGCTGTCAGCAGGGGTGTAATCAGATGCAATTCGGGCAGGACCGTGGGCAGGCCGCGCACCCATTCCTCGGTAAACCAGCAGATGACGGCGCGATGCTCTGCCGCGCCCTCGGCCAGATCATGCGATTGCCAGGCATGCGGCAGATTTGGTCCGACCAGCGCCAGATCGCCCTCGGCATAGGGGGCGACGTCGCTGCCGACGAAACGGGTGCCGCGACTGCCCAACGTCAGCGTCAGCTCGTATTCCGGATGGTAGTGCCAGTTGAACCCGAATTCCGGCAAGCGCCGGTCATAGACCAGACAGCTTTGACCCTCTGGCAGGGTGACTGCTTCGAACCAAGGCTGCATGCGTCCCTCGTGATTGTGCGGGGATCGTACAAGAATGCGCGGTGTTTGGGAATGGTCTCGGAGAACGGGTGCGATAGGTTGCGGGCGGAGGAGCACAATATGACCGCACAGACCCAGTCGAATCAGCTTGCGCCGCAGGTCGTTGTCATCGGAAGCGGTGTCGGCGGCGGCACCGTTGCCTTGAAATTGGCGCGCGCCGGGCTGCGCGTTCTGATGCTGGAACGCGGAGAGGCGCTGCCCAATGAACCAGAGCTGAACGATGCGGAGGCTGTCTTTGTGCAAAATCGTTATCGCACGCAGGAGCAGTGGCAGGATGATACCGGGCGGCGCTACAGGCCCGGGCAGTATTATTTCCTCGGGGGACACACAAAGTTCTACGGCACCGCCATGTTCCGCTTTCGCGAAAGCGACTTTGCCGAAACTCGGCACGAGGACGCGGCGTCCCCCGCCTGGCCCGTCAGCTACGCGGAGCTTGAACCGCATTATGCCGAGGCCGAAGCGCTTTTTGGCGTGCGCGGTCAGGCAGGCGTGGACCCGACAGAGCCGCCGCGCCAGGCAGGCTATGACCATGCGCCCGTGCCCCATGCGCCGGTGATCAAGAGGATGGCCGAGCGCCTAGAAGCGGCCGGTCTGCATCCGTTTCACATGCCCGCAGCGGTCGATTTCGGGCCTGGGGGGTCCTGTAGGTTGTGTGGCACCTGCGACGCCTTTGGTTGTCGGTTCGGTGCGAAGGGGGACGCGGAAACGCGCATCATTCGCCAGCTTCAGACGATGCCCAACGTGGAAATCCGCACCGGGGTGGAGGTCAGACGCCTGATCCCTGACGCCCAAGGGCAGCGCATCATCGCCGTCGAGGTCCATGGCAACGGGCGGCTGGAGCGCATTGAGGCGCCGCATTTCGTGCTGAGCGCGGGGGCCGTGAATTCTGCGCTGATCTTGCTGCGCTCCGCCACGGAAGCGTGTCCGGGTGGTCTTGCCAACCGATCCGGCGTGGTCGGTCGCTACCTGATGAACCATCACCTGACGGGTCTGATGGGAGTTCTGCCATTCGAGACCAACGATACGGCCTTTCCCAAAACCTTGTCGCTAAACGATTTTTATCACGGCCTTCCGGGTGATGCGATGGCGCGCGGCAATATCCAGATGCTCGGCAACATCAAGGGGCCGATGATCCGAGCGACCTATCCGATGACGCCAAAGCCGTTGGCCAATTGGTTGGGGCGGCACAGCGTCGATTGGCTGGTGATGTCCGAGGACCCGCCGCTGGTCGAAAACGGGGTGCGCCTTTTGCCCGACGGCACGCCGGAGGTCACGTGGCATCCGGCGGACCTGAAGGCCCATGACCGCTTTGTCAGCCATGCACGTAAACTATTGCGACAGATCGGCTTTCCGCTTGTGCTCAGGCATAGTTTTGGCATCGACGCGCCCTCACATCAATGCGGCACTGTCCGGATGGGTGACGATCCGGCGACGTCTGCGCTGAATTCCATGTGTCGCGCGCATGATCATCCGAACCTGTCGGTGGTGGATGCGGGATGTTTCCCGTCCTCCGCCGCTGTAAACCCGGCGTTGACCGTCGCCGCCCAAGGGCTGCGGGTCGGCGCATATCTCTCTCGCACCCTCGCGGCGCAAGCCGCTGCTTGAAAGGAGCCTCCATGCCCCATGATTTTCTGCAACCGCTCACCGGGTGCTTTGCCTGCCCTGTGGGTGAAAACCCCACTGTCGCCATGATCGAGGCCGCCTACCGCCATCATGATTTGCCGTGGCGCTACATCAATTGCGAAGTCACGCCGGACAACCTTGCCGCTGCCGTGGCCGGCGCGCGGGCGATGGGCTGGCGAGGCTTCAACTGCTCGATCCCGCATAAGGTCGCGGTGGTAGAGCATCTCGATGGGTTGGGAGAGTCGGCGCAAATCATCGGTGCGGTGAACACCATCGTGGCGCGTGACGGCAAACTGATCGGGGAGAACACCGACGGCAAAGGGTTTGTCCGCGCGTTGTCCCGGACCTGTGACCCCAAGGGTATGAGAGTCGTACTGTTGGGGGCCGGTGGGGCCGCCCGCGCTGTTGCGGTAGAACTGGCCCTTGCCGGTGTGGCGCAGATCACTGTGGTGAACCGCAGCGCCACCCGGGGAGAGGCGGTGGCGCAGCTGATCAACGAAAAGACCCCCGCAACGGCAACCTATCAGCCGTGGGACAGCACCTACAGCATTCCACCAGAGACGGGGATCGTGGTGAATGTGACCTCGATCGGGCTTTATCCCGATGTGGACAGCACGCCGGACATCGACCACGACAGCCTGCATCCCGGGATGGTCGTGGCCGACGGAATCCCCAATCCCCCGCGGACGAAGCTTTTGCAGGCGGCCGAGGCGCGCGGCTGCAAGACGGCGGATGGTCTGGGGATGCTCGTGGGACAGGGGGTGATCGGTCTGAAATACTGGACAGGTATCGACGTCGATGCAGAGGTCATGCGGCAGGCGCTGAACGATCTTGGTCTATGATGCGTGGCAGGGCGAGCTGGCCCGGCGGTGTGCCCGGCCGTCGAATGGCGGTGTGATCGGGCGCAGGCGAGCTGCGTTCAGCGAGAATGCAGCCGCCATATTGCGCAGCTGAACCTTTGTGTCCGGAGGGGCGCCAAGCGCGGGCGCCGGCAGCTCGTCCATGTGGCTTCGAACGTGATCGCTGTGCAATGGCAGGGCTTGGGATTCGTTCAGAAACGATATTGGGAGACAGCCGATGGTTAAAGCTTTGAACGGCTGGCTGTCGACACAAACGAAAGAATTCGAACACAAAACGATAATCGCGGGCCTGCCTGAGGCGTAAGAAATCTTCCGCGCCTCGGTTTTCTGGCGCTTCAAGACGGTTTCTTGTAGCTTGGGGGCCGTTCTGCTGGTCGACGGCGGCGTCCTCTGCTGGTAACTCAGTTGCGACGCTAACATTAAGCTGCGCCGTGGTTCAAAAGGATCATGGCGGAAGGAGAGGCTCTATGACATCTGTTCTTGAACAACTGCGGACTATGACCACCGTGGTGGCTGACACCGGCGAGGTTGCTCTGGTGAAACGGCTGCAGCCGGTGGATTGTACCACGAACCCGTCTTTGGTTCTGGCGGCGCTGTCTGACCCCGCATCGAAAGACCTGATCGAGCGCGAGATCGAGGCCGGTCAATCCGCTGGTCTGTCCGCCGAGGCGCTGGTTGCCACATTGACCGTTGCGCTGGGGGCAGAGCTGACGCACCTTGTGCCCGGTCGCGTCTCCACCGAAGTCGACGCGCGTTTGTCCTTTGACACTGACGCTTCCGTTGCGCGTGCGCGCGAAATCGTGGCCGACTACGCGGCGCGGGGTGTCGACAAGAGCCGTATCCTGATCAAGCTCGCCGCCACATGGGAAGGGATCCGCGCCGCGGAGATCCTTCAGAAAGACGGGATCGACTGTAACCTGACGCTGCTGTTCTCGATGGTGCAGGCTGTGGCCTGTGCTGATGCGGGCGCGTTCCTGATCTCGCCCTTCGTCGGGCGCATTACGGATTGGTACAAAAAGGCCGATGGTGTGGACAGCTACACCCCGGATGAGGACCCGGGTGTCCTGTCGGTGCGTCGGATCTACGACTACTACAAGGCCAACGGCATCGACACCGTGGTGATGGGCGCATCGTTCCGCACCACCGAGCAGGTGAAGGCTCTGGCAGGGTGTGACAACCTGACGATTTCGCCCAAGCTGCTTGATGCCCTGAAGGACGAAGAGGGCGAACTGACGCGCGCGTTGTCGCCGGATCAGGCAGGCACTGTCGAGCGTGTAAGCGTAGACGAGCCCACGTTCCGCTGGGAGATGAACGCCGACGCCATGGCGACCGAAAAGCTGGCCGAAGGCATCCGCAACTTTGACGCGGACCACAAAAAGCTGATCGCGATGATCGCGGAGAAGCTGGCCTGAGCCGCTCACCCAACGAGGGATCAGGCGATGGATCTGCCTCGGGCGGGTTAACGGCTGATCTATGACACACACCAGACCGGGTTGCGGATCGCAGCCCGGTCGTTGTTTGTCTGAGCTGCGCGTTGGGAAGGGTGCTAAGGCCCGCTATGCTCGGCACACACCGTCGGAGGCCAGATAATCAAGGCGATCCGCTCGCAAAAGCGACGTCGTGGGGCGACGTTCAGGTCGCAGATGTTGCTGTTTTTGCGAGAGGCGCATTGCGTCGGAGCAGCTTTTGCTTGGCGATGTCGGGTACTGAAGCTCTGTTGTTGACGTGGGTCCGCGACTTGGAAAGCGGGATCACGCAAAGACGAGCAGGCACAGGCACAGCACGCTGATGCTGACCAATCCGTAAAGCATGTTCCAGCGAAGCCCCACCTCTGCCGGGTCTTGATCGATCATACGTGCCGAAAGCCGTACCGAGGCGGAGAACGGCGTGACATTCACCACGATCGACCAAGTGGCCACCATGGTCACGGCCACTGACGTGGGCGATATTTCCAGTCCTGCCAAATGCGGCAGCGTGCCCGCCAGAATGGTCACCGAGATGATCGGACTGACCCCTATCATTGACAGCACCAGCGCCAGACAGGCCGACAGGGCCAGCACAGCGCCGCTCGACAGGCCCAGTGCGACAATGGCCTGACCCAGCGCGTCGGTGTCGATCAATGGCAGCACCAGCACCCCGAGGAAGGCGGAGCAGGCGAACAGCCCGATTTCTGACCGCATGGCGGGCAGGCCGGGCAACAGGTGGTGCCAAGTGTCGGACAAGCTGGTCAGGGTCGCGCGCCCTGCGCCCGCGGGCCAGTTCTGGATCATCAACCAGCCAAGCGAAACCAGCGGGAGGCAGATCAGCAGGGCCTGGATCAGGCTCACCCCCAGCACTTGCGACACGGCCAAGGCCACCGAAGGCACCAGCACCACGATGCCCATCAACGGAAGCAGTCCCCAAAGCGATGGCGCTTCGGGCAGGTTCGGCAGCGGACGCCGGGGATAGCTGAACCGGTCGATGCCCCAGCCCAGCAACAAGAGCACCACCGCCAGCGGTGTCGAATACAGTGCGATTTGCGGGTAGCTGACCGATGGAATGGCGGCAGTGATCAGTGCCATGGTGACGGTGATCGGCGACCACATCGGCAACGACGAAAACCCGCGCAACATTGCCAGCGTCATCCGTCGCTTGCGGATCGCGCCGATGCGCCGGGATTCGTCGGTGTCGCCGGGGTCGACGCCCTTTGCGATCATCGTGCCCAGCAATCCCAGCGTCGAGAAATTCAACAGGATGCCAAAGACCGCCGCGCCAAAGGTCAGCACCACGTAGCGCCGCCCGGGGGGTTGCTGCACAAGGATCGCGCCGGACTGCAGGATCAGTGCCGATCGGGCCGCGGCAAATTGCAAGAAGCTGAGCGAGGTCAGAAAGAAGGCAAAGAATGCCGCCCGGTCCACTGCGCGTCCCACCAATGCCGGGTCCAACGTGCCTTGGCTGATCTCCCACAGGGGCAGCGCAACGCATAAGGTGGCCAGGATCAAGGCCACCTTCGACATGCCCCGCAGTTCCAGCATCATGAAGCCGACCAGCCCGACGGCCTCGGCGACACGCAAGGCCGTGGCAGTGGTGAAAATCTCGCCAATGGCGCCGAAGCAGGCAAGCAGCAGAAAGCCGCTGGACCACATGGGTCTCATGTGGCGTTGAATTTCAACGGGCGCTTTTCGGCAAAACGCGTGACCGCTTCGGCGTTGTAACGGCTGGGCAGCAGGATCGCCTGCGCCTGCACTTCCAACGCCAGCATGGTCTCGGCCACATTGAACTCCTTATTGGGCCGCCTGTCGGGGCAGCCTACGTCTCAAAATTTGTAATTATCTTGCATATGATGAGCAAGCTAAATAAATTTACCGCCAAGGCGGACAGGGGCGTCCCAACCTGAGGAGGGCCGATGACCGCGATGCACATCACTCCCCCGGTCAAGGGCGGTCCGATCTTTCAGGAGATCGCGCGGTTTCGCGGTATCCTGTTTGATGCGCTGCTGCGGCCGCATAATCTGACCATGGCGCAAGGCTGGGCGCTGTCTCTCCTGATGCGGGAGGAGGGTCTGCGCCAGGCCGATCTGGCGGACCGGTTGAACATTGCCACCGTGACCACCTCGAAGCTGATCGACCGGCTGGAGGCGCGTGGCTTTGTGCAGCGGCGTGCCGATCCTGATGATCGCAGAACCAACCGGATCTATGCCACCGACAGTGCGCGGTCGCTGTTCGACACGATCACCTCGGCCCGGCGGGAGGTCGATGCCATGGCCAACGCCGGAATCGACGCGGATCAGCTGGAGGCGGCCATGACGGTGCTGGACCAAATGCGCCGGAACCTGAAGGCGGCTCTTGGGGACCGCGATGATTGAGCCCGAGGGCCCGCTCAACCGGCCAATGCCAGTGGGCATCCCGAACAGCACGCTTTGCCAATGTGCGCACCACGCGGTGCCGTGCCCTTTGGCGCAATCCACATCCCGTTTCTGAAAGGACGCATTATGGCTCTTCCTGATATCATGCAGAACATGCGGCTGCCTCTTGTGGGCAGCCCGATGTTCATTGTCTCGCATCCCGAGCTGGTGATCGCCCAGTGCAAGGCGGGCATTGTCGGATCGTTCCCGGCGCTGAATGCACGGGAGAAGGACGGGCAATCGCTGGATGGTTGGCTGACGCGGATCACGGAGGAGCTCGACCGGCACAATCAGGCACACCCGGACACGCCAGCCGCGCCTTATGCGGTCAACCACATCGTCCACAAATCCAACGAGCAGTTGGAACAGCATCTGGAGGTATGTGTAAAACACCGGGTGCCGATCTGGATCACCTCGCTGGGGGCGCGACCAGAGGTCAACGAGGCGGCGCATTCCGTTGGGGGCGTAGTGTTTCATGACGTGATCCACAACACATTCGCCAGGAAGGCTATCGAGAAGGGCGCGGATGGTCTGATTGCCGTTGCGGCTGGGGCTGGAGGGCACGCTGGGGCGCAGTCGCCGCTGGCACTGGTGCGCGAGATCCGCGATTGGTTTGCCGGGCCCTTGCTGCTGTCCGGGGCAATTTCCGAGGGCGACTCGCTGTTGGCGGCGCTGGCGATGGGCGCGGATGGCGGCTACGCCGGATCTGCCTTTATTGCCACAGAAGAAGCCAACGCCGTCCCAGGGTACAAGCAGATGGTGGCCGAAAGCACAGCCGAGGATATCCTTTATTCCAACGCCTTCACCGGGGTGCATGGCAACTATCTGAGACCCTCGATCACTGCTGCGGGTCTGGACCCGGACAACCTTGACGCTTCTGATCCGTCAAAGATGAATTTTGCTGAAAACCGCGAGCACACCCGCCCGAAGAAGTGGTCCGAGATCTGGGGTGCGGGGCAGGGCATTGGCGCGGTGCAGGACATCACCACCGTCGAGGCCCGCGTGGCCACGCTGGAGGCAGAGTTCCGCGACGCCAAGACGCGCCTTGATGCGCAGGTGGCCTCTGTGTCCTGGCGCGCTGCGAAGTAGGCCCATTTGGTGCGATACCTGTTGACGGACAGCGTTTTGCCGGGTCGGTGAAATCAGGGGTTTGGCCCGTCGGGGCACCGGCCGGCCACTCTCATTTTTTGTGTTCCACGCCTTCCACCGCTTGATCGTGGATTGACGTGCCCGCGGTGCAGGGCAAACTATAGCAAGACCTGATAGGATATTTCATGACCCTTCATCTTTATGGACACCCGGATTCAGGTCACGCCTGCAAAGTGGCTTTGGCACTTTCTCTGGCAGGCCTGGACCATACGGTAACGCGCATTGATATTTGGGCGACACCGGACTCCCGGCCAGCGGCGTTTCTGAAGGTCAGTCCTCTGGCAGAAGTGCCGGTGCTGCTGATGGACGAAGCGGCCATTTTTCAGTCGGGGGCGATCCTGATGGAGCTCGCACAGACGTTCTCGGTCCTTGGTGGGGATAGCGTTGAAGGCCGCCGACGCGGGCGAGAGCTGCTGATGTGGGAGGCCAACCGTATCGGCATGTGCCTGCCGCAGCTAAAAGAGGCGCATCGTGAAGGCAGTGCTGGCTTGCCTCCCGAGGTTATTGGCTGGCTCGAAGCG
The DNA here is from genome assembly GCF_014196795.1 of Sagittula marina. Classification (GTDB taxonomy): domain Bacteria; phylum Pseudomonadota; class Alphaproteobacteria; order Rhodobacterales; family Rhodobacteraceae; genus Sagittula; species Sagittula marina. The sequence continues at coordinate 28,360 of NZ_JACIEJ010000010.1, read as the reverse complement.
CGCTACACGGTGGATTGCGTCAATTTCGGCAGACTACTCGGCGATGGTCCCTTCTTTCACGGTGAGGCCCCCGGGATTGGGGACTGCGCCATCTGGGGTTATACGCAATGGATCGCGGAAGCCGGCCTTGAACCGACCGACGTCATGGCCACATGGATCGCAAGCATGCGCGGGCTCGATGCGATGAAGACGCCAGAAGGCTTTTTCCCGGCATAGGGCCGGTCGATGTGAGGTGCTTTTGTGCAGAGACCGCCGAACGTGCCGAGGTCTCGATGGTAAATTGCCAAAATCCGGAAATGCCCTTTGGGACGTTTGCGTCGTGCTCTCGCTGCCCAAAAACGGAGACTGAGTGCGTGTGGCGTCAAGCCGTCACTGATTAAGCCATCCGGTTTCTACACGCCGGTTGCGCTGGAGTGTGCCTTTGGCGAGCAGCCGTTCTGAGGGCCCGGTCCAGAGCTAATTATGGACAGGTTTTACGAGCTGGCGCTGTTGAGGGACCGCTTCTAGATCCTCGGTGCGGTGGTCGGAACAAACGTCGTCGCGCCTTTTGCGAGATTTGATGCATCACGAGGGGGCGGCGGCTGGGTGGCCACCTGTTTCGCATTGGGCGGTTACGCTGGCCACCCTTCAATAGTGCTCGATCGCATGTTTCAGACTCTGCATGGTAGACCAAAATATATTTGTTTGCGGAGGCTTGGGCGGAAAGCCACCTCTGCTCTTGCGCGACGTCGATAGGCACCAAGATGCTGGCAATTCTGGAGGCTATCTGATGGATGCCCCTTGAATTCAGCGCAACGGCGGGCAGTTTGACAGCCAAGCGCCTTGGCACTTTGAAAGGAAACTTTATGACCACCCATTCCCCCGATCCCGTTCTTCTGGGCCGTCTCGCAGACGTGGCCGTGCATGTGGGGCTTAATCTGCAGCCGGGGCAGGATCTTGTCCTGACTGCGCCGGTGGAGGCGCTGCCGCTTGTTCGTCAGATCGCGGCCAGCGCGTATCGCGCCGGGGCAGGGGTGGTGACGCCCCTGTTGTCCGATGATGACATCGCGCGGGCACGGTTTCAGAATGCGCAGAAGGGCAGCTTTGACCGTGCCCCCGATTGGTTGTACGCGGGCATGGCGCAGGCTTTTGAAAACGGCGCGGCCCGCATGGCGATTGCCGGAGCCGACCCGATGGCGCTGGCCAAGGAAGATCCGGAAAAGGTGTCCCGCGCCAACAAGGCCAATTCCATGGCCTACAAACCCGCGTTGGAGAAGATTTCCAACTTTGCGATCAACTGGACCATCGCGGCCTATCCGACCGTCGGCTGGGCGCGCCAGGTTTTCCCTGATCTGCCCGAGGATGAGGCGGTTGCCAGGCTGGCAGATGCGATCTTTGCCGCGTCGCGGGTCAAAAACGATGATCCCGTCGCCGCCTGGGCCGAACATAATGCCGCGCTGCGCACACGGTCCGCATGGTTGAATGACGAACGCTTTGACGCGCTGCATTTCACGGGTCCGGGCACTGATCTGATGGTGGGCCTGGCCGACGATCACGAATGGCACGGCGGGGCGTCGAGTGCGCAAAACGGCGTCACCTGCAATCCGAACATCCCCACCGAGGAGGTGTTTACCACACCGCACGCCCATCGGGTGAACGGCACGGTCCGTGCGACCAAACCGCTGTCCTACAACGGCGCGCTCATCGAAGAGATCGAGATGCGGTTCGAGAACGGTCGCGCGGTCGATGCGCGCTCCAGCTCTGGCGAGACTGTGCTGCACAGCATGGTCGACAGCGACGAGGGCGCGCGCCGTCTGGGAGAGGTTGCGCTGGTGCCGCACCGCTCGCCGATTTCGGACACCGGGCTGTTGTTCTACAATACGCTGTTCGATGAAAACGCCGCTTGTCACATCGCGATGGGCCAGTGCTATTCCAAATGCTTCCTTGACGGTGCATCGCTGAGCGCGGACGAGATCGCGGCAAAAGGCGGGAACACCTCCATGATCCACGTCGACTGGATGATCGGCGGCCCGGACACGGACATTGACGGCGTGCGCAAGGATGGCACCACGGTGCCCGTGTTCCGCAAGGGTGCGTGGGCGAACTGAGGTCCCGGATACTCGTCGCGCGTCTCGTTTTCACGCGCGCCGTTTTATCGATCCCGCGCAAGCTGAACAGCACGGCGCGCTATCGATCTGGCGTCAACTTTTCCTAATCAGCGGCGAAAGATCTTCGCGATCAACGGCTTTCGAGGCTTTTGACCTCGTCTGCCGGGGGGTCCGTCAGCATTTCCGGCGGCGTGTCGTAGAGCGACCATCCATGCTTGCGCTGGGTTTCTGGCAGGGTGCCGCGCAGTTCACGCATGCGGATGTGGGTCTTTGCCATGAAATGCGCAGTGATCGGAGCGGTCAGGAACAAGAAGGCCGAGATCAGCAGCTCATGGAAGGTGTAGGTGTCTTCCTTGAACAGAAAATACAACATCGACGCGACCAACACACCGCCGACGCCGAGCGTCGTGGCCTTGGTCGGGGCGTGCAGACGCTGCATGGTGTCCTGAAGCTTGATCAGGCCATACGACCCGACAATGCCGAAGATCCCGCCGACGACGAGACAGATCGAGATGATGACATCGACAATCATGGCTGGACCCTCATTCGATGATGTCGCCGCGCAGCACGAAGCGGCAGTAGGCGACGGTGGAGACAAAACCGACCATGGCGACCAGCATGGACGCCTCGTAGTACACTGCCGTGCCCTGCCAGATGCCGTACAGGATGATCAGCGCGATGCTGTTGATGACCATCGTGTCCAGCGCGAGAATGCGGTCGGCGCGGCCGGGGCCGCGGATGATGCGCCAGAGGTTGGCCAGAAGACCCAACCCAAAGCACCCAAAGGCAAACATCAGGGCGTAGGTGATCATTGGAAAATCTCCTTCAGGCGCCGTTCGTAGCGGTTCTTGATCTCGTCGCGCACTGCCTCCGGGTCATCAGTGTGCAGGCAGTGCACAAGGATCGAGGTGCCGCAGGAGGACAGCATCGCAGACACGGTGCCGGGCGTCATGGTGATCGTTCCGGCCAGAACGGTGATGGCTTCTGGCGAGCGCAGGTCCAGCGGCACCGTGACCCAGGCGGATTTCAGGTCGCGGTTGGGTTTGAACAGGATCAGCAGCGCAACCTCGACATTGGCGACGATGATGTCCCAGATCACGATCAGAACGTATTCGACCATCTTGAACGGTCCGCGTACGTTTGGACGGCCCGGCCAATAGGGGGCGGTGAGCACCGGGATCAACAGGCCAAGGACGCCGCCGAGCAACAGGTTGCCCAGCGAAAACTTGTTCACCAGCATCAACCAGACAACTGTCAGCGTGAGCGAAAGCAGCGGGTGAGGGATCAGTTTTTTCAGCATCACTTCGCCTCCTCCGTGGCGCGGGCGAGCACCTGATTGATGTAATCGCTGCTGTCGAACAGCTGCGCCGAGGTTGCATCAAGGTAGTTTGTCACGGGCCCGGCAAAGGCGGCAAGCGCCATCAGCAAGGCCACGGCCACCATCGCCGGCGCGGCCTGAAGCGCGGAGACGCGGGGCAGGTCGGTGGCGGCTGTGTCCTCGTCCGGCGCAACAGAGGTGGACTTCCAGAAGATCTGGCTGCCCGCGCGCACAAAGCCGACGATGGTCATGAGCGAGCCGATCAGGATTGCCGACCACGCCCAGCCGATCACGCCCGGCCCGCTGAGGGCGTCCATCACGAACAGCTTGCCGAGGAAGCCCGACAGTGGCGGCATCCCGGTCATGGCGATTGCGGCGGCAAAGAACAGCGCGGCGAACAGGCCGTTTTGCGCAGTGGCCGTGCGGACCGTCAGCGCATCGGTGCCCCGGCGCGAGATCACCAGATCGGCCACCAGATAGAGCGCCGCCGCCGACAGCGTCGAGTGCAACAGGTAATACAGTGCCGTGGTCATGGCGTATTGTTCGAACACCGACACCGCCAAAAGCAATGTGCCCATGGAGCCGATCACCGAATAGGACAGCAGCGGCATCAGGCGGCGCGCGCCCAAGACGCCGATGGCGCCGACCGCGATGGTCAGCAGCGATGCGGGGAACAGCCAGTCACCTATCAGATTGCCGGTTTCCGGGTTGCCGGGGGCAAAGGCGATGGTGTGAATGCGGATGATCGCATAGGCGCCGACCTTTGTCATGATGGCGAACAGCGCGGCGATCGGGGCAGGGGCATTGGAATAGGTGGCGGGCAGCCAGAAATGCATGGGCACCAGTGCCGCCTTGATCCCGAACACCACCAGCAAAAGGATGGCGGCCACGCGGATGATCGCCTCGTCGCCCTCGCCGCTTTGGACGACTTGCGCAATGTCAGCGATGTTCAGCGTGCCGGTCGCGGCATAAAGCGACCCGAGTGCAAACAGGAACAGCGTCGACCCGGCCAGGTTCATCACAACGTATTGCAGGCCCGCCTGAAGCCGTTGCTTGCCCCCTGAGTGGATCATGAGGCCGTAGGAGGCGATCAGCAGCACTTCGAAGAACACGAACAGGTTGAACGCGTCGCCGGTCAGAAAGGCTCCGCAGATGCCCATCAACTGGAACTGGAAAAGCGCGTGGAAGTGGCGGCCCTTAGCATCCCAGCCTGTGGCAATCGAATGCGTCACCACGATCAACGCAAGGATCGAAGTCAGCAGCAGCATCATGGCCGACAAGCGGTCCAGCACCAGCACGATGCCAAAGGGCGCGGCCCAGTTGCCAAGGAAGTAGACCTGCGTTTCGCCGCTGGCCGCCATGATCGTCAGCGCGACCGAAATGGCAAACAATGCGATTGTGGACGCCACGGAGGCGACGCGCGCCAGCACAACGTCGTGCCGCATGATAAAGGCGATGATCGGCGCGATCAGCGCAGGCAGAACGACCGGCGCGATAATCCAATGGTTCATTGCCCGCGCTCCTTGGGTTCGATCTCGATCACGAGGGTCTGTTCACCCACGTCCGCGCCGTCGTCTTCGTGCAGATCATCGGGAGCGGGCATGTCGATCTTGTCGTCGCCCGATTCCAGATAAGCGCCGAGCGCAAACATGACCAGGACGGCAGTCATGCCGAAGCTGATGACGATCGCCGTCAGCACCAGAGCCTGCGGCAGCGGATCGGTGTAGGCGGAGAAATCCGTCACCTTGTAGCCGGTGAGGATCGGCGGTTTGTTCACCGCCAGCCGCCCGGTGGCAAAGAGAAAGATGTTCACCGCATAGGACAACAATGCCAGCCCGAGGATCACCGCAAAGGCCCGCAGGCGCAGGATCAGATAGATTCCGCCCGCGGTCAGCGCGCCAATGGCACCTGCAACCAGAAGCTCCATCAGCGCACCTCCTCAGTCACAACCGCGGCGTCGGGGCTGCGGCTTGGATCATATTCCATGGGTTCTTCGTTCACGGTTTCACCCGCATGACGTGCCAGACGCGAGAGCCCGTAGAGCATCAGCATCACAGACCCAAGCACGCACAGGAACACGCCAAGGTCGAACAGCATGGCGGTGGCCAGTTCGAACTCCTCGATCGGCGGGAAGTGGAAATAGCCATAGCTTGTGGTCATGAAGGGCCGCGACGCCATCCAGGACCCTATGCCGGTCAGACCCGCGATCAGCACGCCAGCGCCGATCATGCCGTGGTATTCGATCTTTTGCCGCCGTGTGGTCCAGGCGAAACCGCTGGCCATGTACTGCATCAAAAGCGCGATGGAAAAGACCAGACCGGCGACAAAGCCACCGCCCGGTTCGTTGTGACCGCGCAGGAAGATGTAGATGCCCACCATCATTGCAATCGGCAGCATCAGCCGCGTGGCAACGACCATCATCAGCGGGTGACGGTCCATGGATCGGTCGGCGCTGAGGTCGGCATTGCGCAGGCGACGCCCGGCGGGACCGTTCAACAACGTCTCCATCAGGGCGAAGATCGCAAGACCGGCGATGCCCAGGACGATGATCTCGCCGTAGGTGTCGTAGCCGCGGAAGTCGACGAGGATCACGTTCACCACGTTCGTGCCGCCGCCACCGGATTTCGCATTTGCGAGGTGGAAGTCGGAGATCGTGCTGAAGTCGCGCGTCATGAAGGCAAAGGCCAGACCGGCGACCGCAAGCCCCGCCACGATGGCGATGGTGGCATCGCTGCCGCGCCGCAGCGGGCTGCTTTCGGCGTGGGTTTCCTTGGGCAGGAAGTGCAGCGCAAGCAGCAGCAACAGGATCGTGACCGTCTCGACCGAGATCTGCGTCAGCGCGAGGTCAGGCGCGGACAGGTAGATGAACCCGCCGGAGATCATCAGGCCGATGATGCCGATAACCACCAATGCGCGAAAGCGTGTGCGGTGGAACATGACGACCATGACCACGGCGGCCATGAGCAGAACCCACCCGATGAAGACAACAGGTGGCACCGGCAGGAGCTCGCGTGTTTGCGGCCCGGCGTCACCACTGAAGTAGGCAGAGACGCCCACCGCCGTGGTCACGGCGACAAAGACCGCCAGATAGCGGGTGATGGCCCCATTGTGCAGGCCGGTTGTCAGCGACCGCATGACTGAAACGATGCCGCCCAGCACGCTGTCGAAGATGACCTTGGCCTCGGGGCGCGGGGTGGCGAGCCACGCGCGGTCCAACGGGCGGTGCAGCGCCAGCAGGATCGCCCCGCCGACGATGGCGGCGATGGACATCAGCAGCGCGGTGTTCACCCCGTGCCAGATGGCGAAATGCACCTCAAGATCCTCTCCGGTGACGGCCTGCGCGGCCATGCGCACCACGTCGTCCGCCAGGAAGGGCGCGACACCAATGGCAATGACCAGCACGCAGAGAATCGCGGGCGAGGCCCACAAACCAAGGGGCGGATCATGCGGATGCGAAGGATAGTCGTTGCGCACCTTGCCGCCGAAGGTATGAAAGATGAAGCGTAGCGAATAAGCGACGGAGAACAACGCGCCCAGCGTCGAGAGCGCGCCGACGATCCACGGATTTTCATACCACGTGGTGTGCGCGGCCTCATACAGCATCGCTTCCTTGGACAGGAAGCCGTTGAACAACGGAATCCCCGCCATGGACAGCGCGGCAATGGTGCCGATGGTGGCGGTAATGGGCATCAGCTTTGCCAGACCGCCCAGCCGTTTGATGTCGCGGGTGTGGGTCTCGTGGTCGATGATCCCGGCGGTCATGAACAGCGCGGCCTTGAACGTCAGGTGGTTGATGATGTGGAACACGGCGGCGATGGCGGCCTCAGCGGTGCCAAAGCCCAAGAGCATGGTCAGCAAGCCCAGATGCGACACGGTGGAGAACGCCAGAAGCGCCTTCAGATCGTCCTTGAACAGGGCAATCACCGCGCCCAGAACCATGGTGATCAGGCCGACGGTGGCGACGGTGTAAAACCACAGGTCGGTGCCCGCCAGCGCGGGCCACATGCGCGCCATGAGGAAGACGCCAGCTTTCACCATGGTGGCGGAGTGCAGGTAGGCCGATACAGGTGTCGGCGCGGCCATGGCGTGTGGCAGCCAGAAGTGGAACGGGAATTGCGCCGATTTGGTAAACGCGCCCAGCAGGATCAGCAGCACGGCGGGTGTGTACCAGTCCGATGCTTTGATCTGCTCGCCAGCGGCGAGGATGTCGGTCAGGTTGTAGCTGCCGACGATATTGCCAAGGATCAGCATCCCACCGATCATCGCAAGGCCGCCCGCGCCGGTCACGGTCAGGGCCATGCGCGCGCCCTGACGGCCCTCGGGGAGGTGCTTCCAATAGCCGATGAGCAGGAAGGACGACAGCGAGGTCAGTTCCCAGAATACCAGCAAAAGCAGTATGTTGTCCGACAGGACAATGCCGAGCATCGCGCCCTGGAACAGCAGGAGATAGGTGTAGAACTGGCCCATCGGATCATCGCCAGACAGGTAAAACCGCGCATACAGCGTGATCAGCAAGCCAACGCCAAGGATCATGCCCGCGAACAGCAGTCCGAGACCATCGAGGAAGAAGGCCGCCTCCAGCCCCAGCTGCGGCATCCAAGTCAGCTCGGCGGTGTAGACCGTGCCGTCCATCACGCCCGGCGCGAGGCTGCCAAGCAAGACAAGGGCGAGGATCGTGGGAACAGCCGCGAAACTGGCGCAGGCCGTCCGACCGGCGCGGATCATGACGCCGGGCACAAGCGCCCCGAGAAAAGGCAAGATCGCAATGATCGGCAGAAGGCTGCTTTCAGAAAACATGCGCGTCTCCGGATGACGAAGGGTTAACGGCTTGTGTTCAATCCGGCGTCAAATTGCAACGCGAAACCGGGCCATTGGCGAAGGTTACGAGGCACTGGACGCCTTGACGCAACGGTCGAAACGACCGCAATTGTCCCTATGCGCGAGTGAGGTTATAATATGTGCAGACCGCGGGTTCAGGGCCGCCGGTAGCTTCAGAAGTTGTGCGCCATGGTAACGAAACTGTGATCTCGGGACTGCAGGCGAACTGCGCGGCAGCGTTGCATCGGCACGGCATCACAGGCTGCGCGCCGATCCCGAATGAGCTGTAATACATCGTAGTCGTTTGCATTTGCAGGCCGGATGTCGCGACCGTGGCGAATGTAGGCTGGGTAACATAATCCACATTATTGGTTAAAGGCTTTTTGCCGGGTGGATTCCAAACTGGGTTGCGAAAAATCTCCTATCTTGCTGGAAAGCAACGAGAACGGATGTCCTTTCATCCACGTTGGAAAGCAGACTGCTTCGGGTTTGGCTCTCGGGGTTGCTTATCCTACCCAAGCATCGGGGTGCAGAGAGTCGGTCATCAGGAGCAAGCCTCTGCGCAGTTCGTCGCGCGAGATGGAGCCGCCCAGGCAGACGCGGACATGCTCGTCAGGCTTCCCCAGGACAGTGAACGCATCGGAGGGCATGATGCCGATTTTCCGTCCTGTCAGTCGGCCCATCAGGTTCGCGCGTCCCGCCCCCTCTGGCAGTCGTAGCCAGACGTTGAAGGCGTTCGGCGCCGATTGATACTCCAGTCCAGACAGCAGCTCGGTTGCGATCTCTTGTCGCGCTGCACTTTCGGCACGGACATAGTTGACGATTTCATCAGCGGTGCCTTCCTCGATCCAGCGGGTCGCGAGCGCGGTGGAGATCGGCGAAGCCATGACGGCCGTGCTTCGCAAGGCGTGCCCCAGGCTGAGAGCGCAGCGGCTGGATGGTGCCGTGGCGTAGGCGAGCCGTAAACCGCCTCCAAGGCACTTCGACAACCCTCCGATATACCAGGTGAGGTCCGGAGCATGAGTGGCGAGGGCCGCAGGCGCATCGGCGGGAACGAACCCGTAGGCGTCATCCTCGATTACGTGGAGCCCGTGCGCATTTACCACCTCCGCGACCTGCCTTCTGCGCTGCGGCGGAACGGTCAGGGTGGTCGGGTTGTGCAGGGTGGGGGTGAGATAGAGAGCTCTTGGATTGTGCTCCTGGATGGTGCGGTCGAGCGCGCCGGGGTCGATCCCCTCTTTGTCCATGGGCAAGCCCTGGAGGTTCAGGCGCAGCCGCGCCGCGATAGCGCGCAAGCCGGGATAGGAAACGGCCTCGCACAGGATCGTGTCTCCGGGATCGGCCAGAATGGTGAGGATCGCAAGGATGGTCGCATGGGCCCCGGGCGTGATCGCCACGCACTCAGCACTCGGGCTCAGTCCCCGCTTGCCGAGCCAGCTCATGGCTGCGCTTTTGTCTCGATCGCTTCCCGTGGAAGACTGGTAGCGAAGCAAAGGCGTCAGGTTGTCACCAACATACTCTAGGCCTTCCCGCATACGCCGCTGGAGGCGCTCGTCGCGCAGCTCCGGCGGCATGTTCATCGTGAGATCCTCGTCCCCAGTTCGTTCCGGATCAGGCCCGGAGGCGCGAGCCCGCTGCGCCGCTATGAACGTCCCTCTCCCGACATGGCTTTCTACCAAGCCGCGTTTCTGGGCCTCCGAATAGCCACGGGAGACGGTCGTGAAATCCAGCCCCAAGAGTTCCGCGAGCTTTCTCTGCGGCGGCAGACGATCCCCCGCATGTAGAACGCCCCTCTCCAGATCCCGCAGGATGGCGTCAGCGATCGCGACATAGCGTGGGCTTCCGTTTTGCGAGATCTCGGGACACCAGTCGTTCATAGCCACCACTCCATGCGTTTCCGGACATATAGGGTCATCCCTCAGGATATTGAAGGTATGATTGTATGCATTTACCTTCAAAGAGCGCCGCATAAATGCGCATAATGTCGCATACAAATGGTGCAACATGTGCCTTCAAAAGCCGATCAATGATACCTATATTCGAGCTGTTATAATTCGAGTCGAGAGGGATGAAATGACCACTGCCGAAATACGCGAGACGAAGCCGGCCATCCTGCGTGGCCTGCGCCATCGCTGCCCCGCTTGTGGCGAAGGTCAGCTTTTTGCGCGCTATCTCAAGGTGAAAGACACCTGCTCAGAATGCGGTGAGGAGTTGTATCATCATCGCGCAGACGACGGTCCGGCCTACCTGACCATCCTGATCGTCGGGCACGTGATGGGTTTCGCCCTCCATGGCCTCTTCGGCTACTTGCGGGATGATCCCCTGATTCTGGCGCTTGTGCTCTGCACGATCGCGACTGTGCTCGCGCTGGCGTTGCTGCCCAGGATGAAAGGGCTGGTGGTCGGCTACCAGTGGGCGAAAGAAATGCATGGCTTCAGCAAGCCGCGCGCGCGACTGCCAGAGGCCTCGGAGGCATAGAGCCCTTTTCTCTGGGCCAGTATAGCCCCCCAAGAAGGGGTGCGGCGCAGAGGGCCCCTCCCCGCATCTGATCCGCGACCGGGGTCGGATTCCAGTCGATTGTGGTCTCGGTAGGCGGAAGGCCAGATGCAGACATCCGCTCCCGCACCTTGGCCTCTGGGACACGGTGGTTCCATCGCCAGATGATCTCGCCCAGATATTGCTGGAGGGGCTTCCGGCCCAGACGGTGATAAACACCAATCAGCGCACGCTGGACGGCCGCATTCAAGACCTCGACGGTATCGATCCAGACCAGGGCAGACGGAGATCCAGCGCAGAGGACGTGAACTCAGACTGCCGCAGTGTGAACACAACCGGTCATCAACTCAACGATCAAATGTCTCGGATGGAAGACCCCCGCAGAGGTCTTCCAAGAAAAGATGATGGAGGAGTTTGGCCGCTACCCCTACCCTCGCAGGTAACAGGCGCCGCGCTACAAGGAGCGCGCGCACCCAAGTGGGACATTTCTACGCTGCTTAACCATCAAGACCTCTGAATGTGTTTACAGGTTGTCGGTTGCGACGCTCCGGTAAACACAAAGAGTTCCCTCAGATCAGGCGATACTGCGCTGCCTTGTTGCGCAAGAACGGCAGGCCCTTGGACATGACTTCGTCTTGGTCCTTCGCGACAGGACGCCAGACCGCAAGGCCGAAGCCCACCTCGGGTGGCATGTTGATGAAGCTCTCCATCGCGAGCCCTCCCTTGAAGTCGATGGCCTTCAGCGTGGCAAATATTTCGTCCCAGTCGCAGCATCCCTCGCCCGGCGTGCCCCGGTCGCTTTCGCTCAGGTGGATGTACTTCAGGTAGTCGCGACAATCGAGGATGCCGTTGGCCGCGCCTTTTTCCTCAATGTTCATATGGTAGGTATCGAGGTGCACGAAGATGTTGTCCGAGCCCACGCGCTCGATCATCTCACGCGCCTGCCAGCCGGTGTTGATCAAGTGGTTCTCGTAACGGTTTACCGGCTCGATCCCGAAGAGCAGGCCGACCTCCTTCGCATAGCGCGACGCGGCGTCCAGCACCTTGGCGATGTTGTCATATTCCCCCTCGGTGGGCGAGGTGCCGGTGCGCTGGCCGATGCCGCCGAAGGTCACGCCCGACAGAGCCTCGGCGCCGCAGGCCTTTGTCTTGTCGATCGAGAGTTTCAGATAGTCGATCGCACCTTCAGGGTTCACCGAGGCCCAGTACTGTTCCGGCAGCCCCAGGGAGCAAACGGCCCGCAGATTGTTGCGCTCGAGCAGACCGGCGGTGTGCGCGGTGTCGATTTCGGAGGGGCGCAGCATAGGGATCTCGATGAAGTCGACACCGTAATGCGTGGCACCCTGTACGGCGCGCTCTGCGCCCTCATGGTCCCAGTTCATCGTCCACATGCTGGTGTGTACGCCAAAGCCTTCCATCTTATTTATCCTTTCCAGAAATTAGTCCGATGTATCGTTGAATTTGTCCTGACCGCAGCACCATTACGCCGATCAGGAAGAGGCCCCAGACCGCGGTCGCCAGGTGTTGGTTGGCTCCCACGAGGTTCAGGCCAGAGGACAGCACTTGCAGAATGACCAACGCGATGATGACCGGCATGACGCGCCCGTGGCCGCCGAAGGGGTCGATCCCGCCGAGGAAACAGGCCAGAACAGTGATCAGAAGCATTGCTTCGCCATGGCCAACCCTGACGGAGTTGAAACGCGCGGCCATCAGGATGCCTGCAATGGCGCAGAGCACACCGGACAGGGTGTAGATGAGCACCAATGTCCGCTTGGCGTTCAGCCCCGCGTATTCCGCAGCCTTCAGGTTGGAGCCGGTCATGTAGACCGAGAAACCGTGCGGTGTGCGGCGCAGCAGGACATGCCAGCCGAAGGCGATCACCGCGAAGAGGATCAGCGGGACGGGCACGCTCCACAGGCTGCCGTGTCCCAGCACGCGCATGTAGTCGGGGAAGCCCGAGATGTCGCCGCCACGGGTCAGGAACTCGCCCAGGCCGCGCAGAAAGATCATCATCGCCAGCGACACGAGGATCGGGTGCGCGCCGACATAAGCGACAACGGCCCCCATCGCCGCGCCTGCAATGGCACCGACGAACAACGCCAGGACGCAGCCAAGGACGAAGGCGCCGATGCCTGCCTCGGCCCCGCCAAACTGCATGATCGTCCAGGCCAGAGCCAGACCGCTGATGTTCGCAGTGTATACGATGGCGAGGTTCAGGCCGCCCGACACGATGGGGGCCAGCATGGCCAGCGTCAGCAGGCCCAGAAGTGGCATCTGAAAGCCCATCGACCCGAGGTTGGCCCCCGTCAGAAAGCGCGGTGAGGCGATGGAAAACACCACTACAAGCAGCGCCAGCATGGCCAGCAGGGAGAGGTTTTCGCCCATCGGGCCGGTGGCCTTGAGGCCCTTGAATGCGGGCTGGCGCTTGGTCTCGCTCATCATGACCGTGCCTCCTTGCTGCGGAAGAATTGGCTGAGGTCGATGTTCGAGGTCGAGATCGCCACGAGGATCGCCGCACCGATGATCATCTGGAACGCGAAGGGCGAGACCCCCAGCAGGTTCAGCCCGTTCTGGGTGATCGCCACGAACATCACGCCGAGGATGCATCCCAGGATCGTGCCCTTGCCGCCGCCAAGGCGTGCGCCTCCCAGCACCACTGCCGCCAGCACGTCCAGTTCACGACCGTAAAGCGCGTTGGGCACGACCTCCTTGACGATGTTCACCTGCATCAGTCCTGCGATCCCGGCCATCAGGCCCATCCAGCCGAAGGCCACGCCTTGCATCACGGCGATGTTGACCCCTGCCCTGCGCGCGCCCTCGGGGTTGTCGCCGAATGCATAGAGCTGGCGGCCGATATTGGTTCGGCGGATCAGTACCCAGGTTGCCACCACGCAACCGACCATCACCGCGACCGAAAGCGTGAGCTCGGACCAGATGCCTTGGGCGTTCTCGTGCTCGAAGATGAAGATCCGCGCCGTCCACCAGTCCGGCAGGTTGTAGATGTTTCGCCCGCCGCTGAAGAACATCAGGAGACCAAAGAAGGCGTTAAACGTGGCAATTGTTACCACGATGGAGATGATGCGGAAGCCATGGATGAGCCACGCGTTCAGCAGCCCCAGAAGGATGCCGAGCGAGCCGCAGAACAAAAATCCCAGCAGCCAGTTGCCGCCGCCGATGCCGATCAGCATCTTGGCCGCGACATATTGCACGACCGAGGACGCCACCGCGAAGGAGATGTCGATCCCCCCGGCGACCAACACGACCAGCAGGCCCACGGCCCAGATCAGGTTCACGGCGCTGTTGTTGAGCAGCGATGTGGCGTTGGGCAGTGTCGCGAATTGCGGTGCCGAAATGGAAAGCACCACGCAAAGCACCGCGAGGACCACCGCCAGCCGTGTTTCGATGGTATAGGACCGCAAGGTATCACGCATAGATCCGCTCCTCGAGTTGGGGCACCGAGATGGTGCGCGGGTCATAGTTCTGTACGATCCGGCCATCGGCCATGTGCAGGATGCGGTCCGAATTGTGCATGACCTCTGTGACTTCGTCGGAGATCAGCAGGATGGCGAGACCCTCCTCTGCCAGTTCCCGGACGATGCGAAAGATGCCTGCCCGCGCCCCTACGTCGACGCCCACTGTGGGGCTGTCGAGGATCAGCAGGCGCGGCTTTGTCGCCAGCCACTTGGCCAGAACGACCTTCTGCTGATTGCCCCCCGACAGCGTCGATATCGCATCCGAAGGCTGGCCGATCTTCACCCCGAGTTCACGGATCCAGTGCCGGACCAGCTCGGCCTTGCGTGTGTCGGAGATCAGCCCGGTGGCTGCGGTCAGTTTGCCGAGGACGGAAATGACGGTGTTGTCCTCGATGGATTGTTTCTGCAACAGGCCAAGCGCGAGCCGATCCTCGGACACGTAGGCCAATCCTTTGCGAATGGCGTGGCGGATGGAGCCGGGGTGGTAGTCCGCGCCGTTCAGAAGCATTGTCCCTGCGTCAGCCTTGCGCATGCCCATCATGACGTGCGCCAGCTCCGTGCGCCCTGCCCCGATCAGACCCGTGAGACCCAGGACCTCGCCGGCCTTGATGGTCAGGGAAACATCTTCGAATTCGCCGTGACGGCTGAGGCCCCTTGTCTCGAAGACCACGGGCGCGTCAGGCAGGTCGCGGGCGGCGACATCATTCTCGATATGGTGGCCGGTCATAAGCTCGCCGAGCCGCGCCTGCGTCATGCCGTCCGTCGGGTAGACGCCCACGAGGTTGCCGTCGCGCACGACGGTCACGCGCTCCGCGATCTCGAGCACCTCGGCCAGTCGGTGCGAGACGAAGACGATGGCCACACCATCGGCAGACAGCTTGCGCACGATGTCGAGCAGACGGTCGGTCTCGGACTGGGTCAGCGAGGCCGTTGGCTCGTCCATGAAGATCAGTTTGGCGTCGTTCATCAACGCGCGTGCAATCGCCACCACCTGACGCTGCGCGATCGGAAGGTCGTTCAAGGGTGCGCTCAGCGCTATCCGGACGCCGAGACGGTCGAGCACCTCGCCTGCCCGTGTAATCATCTCGCGGTAGCGCACTGACCTGGGGCGCAGTCCGACGAGATCGTCGAAGGCAATGTTCTCCGCCACGGACATGTGCGGAAATAGCGCAAGGTCCTGCCAGATGACCGAGACGCCCTTCTCGCGCGCCTGCACCGGGTTAATGCGTTCGATCTTTTCACCGAACAGCTCGATCAGCTCGGCGCTTTCGGGTTGGTGCACGCCGGTTACGGTCTTGATCAGCGTGGACTTGCCGCAGCCGTTCTCTCCGGCCAAGCAATGCACCTCGCCCGCGCGCACCTCGAAATCGACCTCGTTCAACGCCTGCACGCCGCCGAAAGCCTTCGAGACCTTGTGCAGACGCAGCGCGAACCGTTCTGCCGGGGCAGTCGTCATGGTTCACCTATGGGAATGGGGGATCTGGGGCGGGCGGGGGTGGGCCCCGCCCGCCGCGAGGCGTGGTCTTACAGGCCCTTCTCGGCCAGCTCGTCCACGGTGCTTTCGTTGATTTCCAGAAGGTTGTCCGTGATGATGTCGCGGTTTTCGACATCCGGTTCGATCACGCCGAGCCCGGGAATGTCCATGCCGGCCTCGAGGGTGGTGCCCTCTGCCAGCATGTCGCCGAGCGTAACGAAAACCTCTCCGGCCTGTGCCGGGTTCCACATGTAACCGCCGGTCAGCACGCCCGAGTGGATCATCTTGCGGCCCTGCCCCGGCGAGAACGGACCCATGACCTGAATCTCGCCGACCTTGCGGCGCTCCTCTACGGCGCGGCCTGCACCGATGGGCCCCTGCGAGCCGAAGGCCAGAAAGCCCTTGAGATCCGGGTTCGCCGCGATCAGGTCCAGTGCGGTGGAGCGGCTGTCGTCCACGTTTTCGGCCACGCCGTACCGGTCGCCGACGATCTCGATATCCGGACGGTTTTCCTCCATCCAGGCGATCGCCGCATCAGCCCAAGCATTGTGCAGCGGCACGGTGAGCGAGCCGACGTAGACCGCGTACTTGCCGCCTTCGGGCGTCTTTTCGGACAACAACTTGGCATGCGCCTCGCCGAAACCCTCGGCGGATGCCAGTTCGAAGTTCCAGTCGACGTTCTCCAGCCCCGGCCCCTCGTGCGAGATGACCACGATACCTGCATCGCGGGCCTTCTTCAGCACTGGCTCCAGCGCGGCCTCGTCGTTCGGCACGACACCGATCACGTCAACGCCCTTGGCGATCAGATCCTCGATGGCCTGCACCTGCAGCGCCGGATCCGCCGACACCGGGCCGATCATCTCGGCGCTGACGCCAAGCTCCTCGGCGCGGCGTTCGATGCCGTCCTCCATGGCGTTGAACCACGGAATGCCGCCGATCTTCACCACGATACCCATCGTGGTTTCCGCGGCTGCGGATGTGGAAAGTCCAACGGTCAACGCCAGCGCGCTGACCAGTCCGGTCAAAGTCTTCATGGTTTCCTCCCTTGGCACGAAGCCGCGCCGACAATGCACAATCGGTTGCGCATCACTCTCTTAAAAAACCACGTTACCCTTTTTCAGGCTTCGTGGTTTCAACCTCTCGATGATGCACAATCGATGTTGCATAACAAACGATTTTTAGACCACTGTGTCAACACGGCTTAGCTGTTTCTTTCATCACCCTTTGGATCGCGGTAACCAAGCTTATGACAAAGCTGCAAAAAGAGACGATCTACGACATTGCGCAAAGGGCCGGGGCCTCGGCGTCGACCGTCAGCGCGGCGTTGAACGGGTCGTGGAAGAAGCGCCGGATCGCCAAGTCGACCGCCGAACGCATCATCGCAATCGCCGCCGAGCAGGGCTATTCCGCGAATCTGCAAGCAAGGGCTTTGCGCACCTCCCGCTCTGGCCTCGTCGCGCTGCTCATCCCGGAATACAACCGCTTCTTCTCCAATATCGCGCAGACTTTCTCCGCCGAGGTCCGCGCCCGCAACCAATGCCCCGTCATCATCTCCACCGCGCGTATCCCCGAGGAAGAGCGCAAGACCGTCTCCGACCTCGCGGCCTGGAGCATTGACGCGATTTTCTTCGTCGGCTCGGTCGCGCCCGAGGATCTCAGCCGCCATTGTGCGGAGGCCGAAATCCCGCATGTCTTCATCGACCAGCCCTGTGACATCGCACCCTCTGTCGTGACCGACAACCGGACCGGGGCAAACGTCCTTACACGCGAAATCCTGTTGTCCATGGTCCGGCTCGGCGGTGTCGGCGACACCCCCCGCGAGACGATCTATTTTCTTGGCGGCGACCGCACCCTCCCGTCAACCCGCAACCGTGTCGCGGGCTTTTCCGAAGCGCTCTACGCTCATGTCGGCCGCGTAGATCCCGAACAGATCATCGCCGAGACCTACGATCTCGACGTGGCCACGCGGTCGATCAAGGCGCTTTACGAGCGGCTCGGCGGTCTGCCGCGCGGGCTTTTCATTAACTCGGATTCGGTGTTCGAAGGGGCGCTACGGTTTCTCGCGACCCTTCCCGAGGAAGAGCTCCGCGCCTGCGCCTTCGGCTGCTTTGATTACGAACCCTTTGGTCAACTCCTGCGTTTTCCGGTGCATATGATGCGACAACGCCATCGTATGCTCGTCGAACGCGCCTTCGCGCTGCTCGGCTCGGAGAACGCGCCAATCCTCGAACAGGTTAATCCCGAACTCTACCGCGCAACATTGCGTTAATTTCTCTG
The DNA here is from genome assembly GCF_014196795.1 of Sagittula marina. Classification (GTDB taxonomy): domain Bacteria; phylum Pseudomonadota; class Alphaproteobacteria; order Rhodobacterales; family Rhodobacteraceae; genus Sagittula; species Sagittula marina. The sequence goes on along the minus strand of NZ_JACIEJ010000010.1, from coordinate 10,417 downwards.
GGTAACATTCAACACCCTTTTAGGCTGCGCGAGGCCGCATGCACCCGTTGCAGAGGTTCCCTCCGGGTGCGGTAGTTTTGGCTTGAAGCGGTCATGAGAGCTGCGGCAGACCTAATGTGCACCTCGACGGACCAGAATGACGCTCCCGACCGAGTCTGTGTGGAAACTCTTGGTTTGGGTATGCTGGCCTTCAGTACGTGGAGGTGGTGATGTCGGGGTATATAGAGGGCGCGGATCGGGATCAGGTCAGTCTGTTTCCGGATCGGATGGAGGATTGGATCGTCGAGGATCATCCGGTTCGTGTGATTGATGTCTTCGTCGATGTCGGAGCCGGGACCGCCGGTCACGACAATCATATGGTCCCCATGTGACCTTCTCAAATTTTAAAATAGGGGGAATGCACAGGCTGCCCAGACGTCGTCTGGGTCCACCCCTTGCTCAAGGAAGCTTGTCTGCGGGGCGCAGTCATTAAAATGGGTGCGAACCGACCATCCGCTGCTGCTGGCCTAAACGACTGAAGCGCGGGACAAAACCGATCTTCGTCCATCGACTACCCTACGCGTTGGACGGAAGCCGTCTTCTCTGGCACTCTTCACAAGCACTTGCTGAGTTGATCACTCAAAGCCTATCCGGACGTAGCTGCGGTTCGGCAGCTGGTCAGGAATTCCGGGAGCGCCCCGGCCCTGCGCACCAAGGCGGGGGCCCGGTAGTTCCCCACAACACTTCGCCTCCTTCCGGGGCCAAGTGTCCGAATGCGAGACAGTTGGCGCCACTATTTCCATCGGACCGAAGCGACCTCAACCAAGACGCGCACGCCGATCGCACTGCGGACATTGTGAGTCCGGTCCAAGGCTTCCCCTCACCTACCGAATGGTTAATGGTTGGCAATACAATCAAGAGGGACCAGCGCATGACTACAATCGTCGATTTCTTAAACACCATATTATGGGGATATGTCCTCGTATACGGGCTGCTGGCCGTGGGGATCTATTTCACCTGGCGAACGGGCTTCCTGCAATTCCGGCACTTCGCCGAGTTCTTTCGCGTCGTAAAGTCATCGCGCGACACATCCGCCGCGGGCATTTCTCCGTTTCAGGCCCTGACGATCTCCCTGGCAAGCAGGGTAGGCACGGGCAATCTCGCCGGGGTTGCCGTGGCGATCTACCTTGGCGGGCCAGGTGCCGTGTTCTGGATGTGGATGGTCGCCCTCGTGGGTATGGCGACGGCCTACGCCGAATCCACGCTGGCGCAGCTTTACAAGGTGCGAAACGCGGATGCGCAATATCGCGGCGGTCCGGCCTTCTACATGGCGCGGGGCATCGGGTCGAACGCCATGGGTTACGTCTTTTCGGTCTGCCTCATCATCAGCTTCGGACTGATCTTCTCGGCGGTTCAGGCGAACTCGATCTCCGTCGCCATGGAAGAGGCGTTCTCGATCCCCAAACTTGTCACCGGACTTGTTATCGGCGGCCTCGCCGGCATCGTGATTTTCGGTGGCATCAAATCCATAGCACGGGTTGCTGAAAAAGTCGTTCCGGGCATGGCGGGGCTTTATATTCTCGTGGCGCTGGTCATCGTGCTTATCAACATCGCCGAAGTGCCCGCCATGCTGGCCCTGATCGTCAAGTCGGCCTTCGGATTCGAAGCGGCGGCGGGCGGCTTCACGGGTGGGTTCATGGCGGCCCTACTCAACGGTGTGAAACGCGGCCTGTTCTCCAACGAGGCCGGCATGGGCTCCGCCCCCAACATCGCGGCCGTCGCGGTCCCCGATCCGCACCACCCGTCCAGCCAGGGGCTTGTGCAGGGACTTGGCGTCTTTATCGATACCCTGGTCATCTGCACGGCCACGGCTCTGATGATCCTGCTGTCGGGCGTGGTCGACTATTCCGAAGGCGCCCCCACCGGCATGGCGCTGACACAGATCGCGCTGGAGCAGCATATCGGGGCGTTCGGTCCGATCTTCGTCGGGGTCGCGATCCTATTCTTTGCCTTCACCTCGATCATCGGAAATTATTCCTACGCAGAGAGCGCGATGGAATTCCTCGGGTTGGGCAAGCGTATCCCGCTTCTGGTGCTGAAGGTGCTGGTGGTCGCGATGGTGATTTGGGGGTCCTTGCAGGCGGTCACGACCGTGTTCAATTTCGCCGATGCGTCCATGGCGCTGATGGCGACGGTGAACCTGGTTGCAATTCTGATCCTGTCCAAGACCGTTGCGAAACTCACGCGGGACTATTTCGCGCAACGTCGCGCCGGGAAAGAGCCTATCTTCAAGGTCTCTGAATACCCCGAACTTGGCGACGGGGTGGATCGGTCAATCTGGAACAGTGACGTCGAGCGCGAGACGAAGGCCGCCAACCCCGAGTGAAACTTGCGAGGCAAGGGTCGCCACCCTTGCCTCCTGCCTTGATCGCTTGTCTGGGCTCACAGGCTCGCGCACTCTATCGGAGATTTCACCTGACTTCATTCAGTAATATGAAGGTGCATGGCGGCGGCCACCGCGAATGCATTGCGGATGCGCGGATCCCCGGTGTGGCCCGCAGTGCCGGACGAGACCGAACCGCGCCGAGTTTGCCGGAGGCTGATTTGTCTTGGTTACGCGGCCACGTCTGATCTTTCCAGAGCTGCATAGAAGTTCGCCTCGGCGTCGGCTGGCGGGATATTCCCACCAGGCTCCTGCAGGCGGCGGTTGTTGAACCAATCGACCCATTTCAAGGTTGCGTATTCGACCGCTTCAAAGCTGCGCCATGGGACATGCCGGTAAATAACCTCGGCCTTGAACAGGCCGTTGACCATTTCGGCCATCGCGTTGTCATACGAGTCCTCGACACTACCGACAGACGGTGCAATCTTTGCCTCAGTCAACCGCTCAGTGTACTTGATGGAAGGATATTGGGCGGATTCAACCGGTCGTCGCAGCACCCCATTTTAGGAGGTGTAGATGAAGAAAACAGGTAGACGAAAATCCGAACGTTCGATACGGGGCAAATTAAATTCTCTAGGAAGGCCGCCAGTCTGGCAACGTGAAAATCTTTGCCGGTTCTGGGGGGCGTGGCCGCAGCTCATTCCAGTGAATTGTCAGCCTTTGAAGCGGGTGTTTCCGGTCCTGTCGGAATCCGGTGGGTTACGAGTTCTGGCGGATTGCCCCCGACACACCTTGCACCATCAGCGACGTCATTGATGAGCGAGAAGAGATTGCTTTGCAATGTGCGCGGGGGACAGGTATCCGCGCTATCGCACGCAAGCTGTCGCGGTCACCCAGCATGGTATCGCGAGAGATCAGGCGCAATTTCGCGATACTATCGCAGGGACAATCATGAGGCTTCCTGCAGATTTTCGTCGATCCTTAACTTGGGATCAGGCTGCGGAGATGGCCCAACATGCGTAGCTCCAAATCGACACGGGTCTGGAAAACTATTTTTGCGACCCTCAAAGCCCTTGGCAGCGCGGGAGTGACGAAAACACCAATGGCTTGCTGCGGCAATACTTTCCCGAAGGCACGGATCTCAGCCGACACGGTGTCAATGAGCTGAGCGCAGTCGGACATGCGTTGAACATAAGACCCCGCAAAACCCTCGGATAGCGCACATTTGCAGAGGCTCTCGACCGACTGCTCGAACAGGATTTAATCGAAAGTGTTGCGACGACCGGTTGAATCCGCCTTGCGATCCGCGGTCTGAGTGATGCACCAGTTGGTCTTGCGCTGGCCTACGTTGATGACTTGCCTGTTCCAAAGCATCAAGAACAAAGCCTGCATTGGCTGTGCGGCTTGCGCGCAGCCAACAATGCGCCGTGCAAAAACGTCAATGAAAAAAGCCACATAGACAAAACTCTGCCACGTGGCGGCATAGGTGAAGTCGCTGAGCCACAGCACGTTAGGTGAAGGTGCGTGGAATTGCCGTTCCACCCTATCCAGTGGACAAGATAACGCTTTGTCAGGAAACGTCATTCGAGGCTTCTTGCCCCGAATGACGCCTTCAATACCGATGTCTTTCATCAGGCGGCCGACCGTGCATCGCGCGGCATTCTTCGTCGGTGAAGGTCCGCAGTGCGCACGGAGTGGTAATTCGTGCAGTTGCATCTAGGTGTTCAGTCCCGACATTTGGAGGATCGGATCGATGATGAATCTATCGGGCTCTGATGTCCAGATTCTGCAGATGTATTCGTAGGGCGTGAGCCTGTTGAGGGTCTTGAGCCTGCGTGCGAAGTTGTAGGCAGCCATGAAGTCTGGACCTGTCACGGTTTGGTGCCGCTCCTTTGATAGCATAATGTGCAGCAAATGAGACGAACTATGGGCACGGGCAGAACGGATGAATTCCGCAAGAATGCAGTGCGAATTGCGCTGACCAGCGGTCTTTCGCGGCGTCAGGTTGCGGATGATTTGGGCGTTGGGCTTTCGACGCTGAACAAGTGGGTGACAGCGCACCGCGACACGGATGTGGTATCATCCGAGGACCGCGAATTGGCACAGGAGAACGAGCGGCTTCGGCGCGAGATCCGTATTCTCAAGGAAGAGAGGGACACTTTAAAAAACCGTTCCGGGCCGCTGCTCGCCTGTGCGCGGTATAAACAGCCTGTGCTATGCTGCGCCTGAAGGGCAGTTGCCGATGGCTTATTGGTGGGCTGGACCCCGTTAAAAAACGTGGCACATGGGCCGTTGCGCACTTGAGAGTGGTGACGCCGCCATCGTGGCGATCCCGGTTAGGAAGATGACGAACTAGCAAAGCCCACGCCCTTCGCCCCGAATGGAGGAGATGTCATGACGAAGCGCAAATCCGGTGACCACCCGGACCTGAAGATGGTCAATGCCAATGCAGCCTCGGTCGACATGGGCTCGACGATGCACATGGCGCTGTGAACCCTGACACCGATATCATGCCAGTGCGAGCCTTCGGGACATTTACCCAGGATCTGCACGATCTCGCCGTCTGGTTCCAATCGTGCGGTGTCACCAGCGTGGCCATGGAATCCACCGACGTTTACTGGATACCGGCCTTCGAGATCTTGGAGGCGCATGGGTCCGAGGTCATTCTGGTGAATGCGCGCTATGCCAAGAATGTGCCGGGTCGCAAAACCGATGTCAGCGATGCTGGATGGCTGCGCCAGTTGCATTCCTATGGCTTGGCTCACGTGGGAGCTTCCGCCCCGAAGCTGAGATGGCCACTCCGCGCGCCTATGTTCGCCAACGGGAACGGCTCACTGAGTATGCCGCTGCCCATATCCAGCACATGCGAGACAGGCACTGATGGAGATGAACCTCCAACTGCATCATGTCGTCTCTGACATCACTGGTGCGACCGGCATGCGGATCATCCGTGCCATTGTCGGCGGCGATCGCGATCCGGAGGTTCTTGCCGCGTTCCGGGATGTCCGCTGCAAATCCTCTGTGGATACGATCAAGGCTGCGCTGGTCGGCAATGACCGCGAGGAGCATGTTTTTGCCTTCACACAGTCGCTGGAGCTTTACGATTTCTACAAGGCACAGATCGAGACGTTCGATCATAGCCTGGAAGCAGCGGTTGCAGCCCTGACGGTCCGGGAGGACGATGATCTGGCCCCACTGTCCAAGGCGCGGATCAAAGGCAGCAGCACAATGCGCCGTCCTTCGACGTGCGGGCCGCACTCTACGGTGTGTTGGGCACAGACATAACGCAGATCCATGGCCTCGGACCATCGTTGGCCCTGAAGCTGGTGGCCGAATGCGGCACAGACCTGCGCGCCTGGAAGAGTGCCAAGCACTTCACGTCCTGGCTCTGTTCGGCTCTGGGCAATAAAATCTCCGGGGCAAGTTGCTATCCTCGCGGACACGTCGGTCCTTCAGTCGTGCGGCCGCTCTCTTGCGCTTGGCTGCCGTAACGATTGGCAAAAGCGACACGGCCTTGGGTGCGTTTTACCGGCGACTGTCATCGCGCATACGCAAGCAAAAGGCGGCAACGGCCACGGCGCGCAAGATCGCAGTCTTCTTCTACAACGCCATCCGCCATGGCATGGCCTATCAGGATCAGGGGGCCGCAGCCTGTGACGAACGACATAGGCAACGTGTGCTGTCAAACCTCCAGCGGCGCGCCAAAATATTGGCTTACGCATTGGCGCCCATTCCAGAGGCCATGGGTGTTTTTTAGGAAGCCACCCAGTTCTTCGCGAGCCAAAAGCCATGAGGTTCAGGTTCGTCCACTGCCCGGCAGTGCATGTTTACATGCACGAGAGGGGAAGCACAGCGCGGTGCCTTCCCGATCGACTGGCTGTGTCAGGTCATGAACGTCAGCCCGCGCGGGTTGCGGGCTTTCCGTAGCCGGCCTGCCAGCCGCAGGCAGCGCACGGATATGGTTGTGCTGGCGCATATCCACTGCCCGGCAGGGCATTGCGACGCAATGTCCCGAGAGGGGGCCTCGACATCCGGCAGGCACGAGATCCCATGCCGCTGCAGGCACCGGCGCAGCGCTAACCGGGTCAGGTGCGGGATTGAGGGCTGAAGGGCATGGAGACAGTCATCCAGCGGCAGCAATGTGTGGCGTCGAAACGCGACAATCATAGCTTCCCCCGCCTCGGTCAGAACGGTTGAGCGCGGCTCTCTCGGACCGGTCTTCAAATCCTTGACAGTCGCACGCCTCCGCCACTTCGCGACCATCTTGGGATTGATGCCCAGCTCTTGGCGCAGTTGCGCGAGCGAAGCTTGCGATCGCTGTATTGCTGCTCTGACGGCGTGCGTGCCCTCTCGGCAGATTTGCCACGCAAATCGCCTGCCGGGTCACTGTACGTGGCGCTCCCGCGACGAACTTGTCCCATAATGCTTCCTTCCAAGCTTGAGAAAGGATCACACCATCAAACCGTGGAATCAAACACCTAGGCCCATCTCTATTTCCAGAACACCCCGCCTGACAGGTTGTCCGAACGGCCGCTGCGGTTCCAAAATCAAAGGGGGCGCGAAGGTAGTCTTGTGGTACGGGCGGAAAAAACACTAGAGTTCTTAATATTAAAGACGAATTCCAAAAGGGAGAGCTTTCTATGAAACATCTGACACTTCTGGCAGGTATGGCCGTCGCTGCCACGCTGACGGCTGGGTCCGCCAGCGCGCAGGACATGTCCTTCTTCCGCATCGGTACCGGCGGCACCGCTGGCACCTATTACCCCATCGGCGGGCTGCTTGCGAACGCGATCTCCAGCCCTCCCGGATCACGCGCCTGCGATGAAGGCGGCTCCTGCGGCGTTCCAGGTCTGGTGGCCTCGGCGCTGTCGGCCAACGGCTCGGTCGCGAACATCAACGCGATTGCAGGCGGGAGCCTGGAGTCGGGCTTTTCGCAGTCCGACGTGGCGACTTGGGCTTATACCGGAACCGGCATCTGGGAAGGCAAGGAGCCGGTCGAAAGCCTGCGCGCCATCGCCAACCTCTATCCTGAGTCGATTCACCTGATCGCCCGTGCCGATGCCGGTATCGCTGGCGTCGCAGACCTGAAGGGCAAGCGCGTTTCGATGGACGAACCCGGATCGGGCACGCTGGTTGACGCCCGCATCATCCTTGATGGCTACGGCCTGACCGAAGACGACATCGAAGCCGAATTTCTCAAGCCCGATCAGGCGGCGGACCGGATGCGCGACGACGCCATGGACGCTTTCTTCTTCGTCGGTGGCTATCCGGCCGGCGCGATTGCCGAACTGGCCAGCCAGCATGACGTAACCGTCGTACCGATTTCCTGCGACGAAGCCCCGATGATCTGCGAGAACTTCGGTTACTTCTCGAACGATACGATCCCGGGCGGCACCTATGAAGGCGTGGCAGACGACACCGAGACCCTGTCGGTCGGCGCGCAGTGGATCACCTCGGCCGATCAACCCGAAGAGCTGATCTATGGCATCACCAAGGCATTGTGGAACGAGAACACCCGCAAGCAGCTGGACGCGGGCCATTCCAAGGGCAAGATGATCACCGCCGATACGGCGCTGGACGGTATCGGCATCCCGCTGCACCCGGGTGCCGAGCGTTTCTACAAGGAAGCCGGATTGCTGTCAGAGTAATCTGGCCTGCCCCAACCTGATACCAACCGGGGGGGCGTCGCCGTGCGCCCCCGACCGACCCCGCAGCAAGCGGACCTTACACGACCTTTCCCCTTATTTGTTTGCCTTTCACTGCCCTCAGCCAGTCCGGACGCCAGATGCCCCAAGACCGCCAGAAATCGCCGGAAGGCGAGGATATCCATACCCTCAGCGCTGAAGAGCTTCAGGCTCTGGAAGAGAAATTCGACCCCGAACTGCGGTTCAGGGTGCTGGCCTCGCCACTGGCGCTGGCTGCCAGCGCTCTGCTGTTCCTGCTGGCCTGCTATCATTTCTACACCGCCGGCTTCGGCATTCCGCAGGCGACCACGCACCGCGGCTTGCATTTGGGCGCCACGCTGGCACTGGTGTTCCTGAGCTTCTCGGCCTTTGGCAGCAAGGAGATATCCCCTTCGGTCACTGCGCCACTTGGCCTGCCGTTGTCCGATTGGGTCCTGATGATCGCAGGCGCGGTCGCCGCCTTCTATGTGCCTTGGATCTATGCCGACCTGGCGTTCCGCGTTGGCAACCCGCTGCCCATAGATGTGGCCATGGGAACTGTGCTGATCGTCGTTCTGCTGGAGGCGGTGCGCCGCTCCATGGGCTGGCCGTTGCCAGTGATCGCGATCATTTTCATCAGCTACGCCTATTTCGGACAGCACATGCCTGGCATCTTCGTCCACCCCGGCGCGAGCTGGTCCAACATCGTCAATCATCTCTACCTGACTTCGCAGGGGATCTACGGCACTGCTCTGGGCGTGATCGCGACCTATGTGTTCCACTTCGTGCTGTTCGGCGTTATGGCGACGCGCATCGGCTTGGGTCAATTGTTCATCGATATCGCCTCCGCGCTTGCAGGGCGCTATGCGGGCGGGCCGGCAAAGGTCTCGGTCGTATCCTCGGCGATGCTCGGGTCGATTTCGGGCTCGTCCATCGCCAACACGGTCACCACCGGGTCGCTGACCATTCCGGCAATGATCCGCATCGGCTATCCCCGCCACTTCGCCGCCGCGGTCGAGGCCGCCTCGTCGACCGGCGGGCAAATCACGCCGCCGGTGATGGGCGCCGTGGCTTTCCTGATGATCGAATACCTCGGCGTACCGCTGACCACCATTCTGACCGCCGCGCTGGTGCCAGCCTTCATGCACTTCTTCGGCGTGCTGGTCCAGGTACACTTGGAAGCCCGCCGCCTTGGCCTGCGCGGCCTGTCCGCCGAGGAGCTACCCAATGCTTGGAAAGTCTTCAAGGCCGGCTGGCTGTCGGTCTTGCCGCTGGTGATCCTGGTCGCCATCCTCCTGTCGGGTCGCACGCCGTTCTTCGCAGCCTTCTGGTCGATCTCGGCCTGTATCGCGGTGATGGGGATCCAGCAAGTCATGGCCTCGGGCCTGATGGGCGGGATCAAAGGCACCGTCCAAGGCGTCTGGGACGGTTTCATCCTTGGCGCGCGCCAGTCGCTGGCTGTGACCGCCGCCGCCGCGTTGGTCGGCGTGGTGATCGGCGTGGTGACGCTGACCGGGGTCGGGTTCAAGATCGCCTACATGGTCACTGGCGTCGCCGCAGACTGGGCCACGAACGTCTCCGGCTGGCTGGCTGTCCTGCCGTTCGAGATCATGGGAGTGCAAACGCTGACGCTTTTGTTCACGCTGATGCTGACGGCCGTCGTGTGCATCCTGATGGGCTGCGGCATCCCGACCACGGCGAACTATATCATCATGGTCGCCGTGGCCGCCCCGGTGCTGGGCTTGTTGCAGGTCGAGCCGCTGGTCGCGCATTTCTTCGTCTTCTACTACGGTGTGTTGGCGGATGTGACGCCGCCTGTCGCCATGGCCGCCTATGCCGGCGCCGGCATCGCCGGATCGAACGCCTTCAAGACCGGCAACACGGCCTTCCGCTTGAGCATGGGCAAGGCGCTTGTACCCTTTATCTTCGTGTTCCAGCCCGCGCTGCTGCTGGTCACTGAAGGCTTCACGTGGTCGGCCTTCGCGCTGGCCTTCGGGGGCGCAGTACTGGGCATCTGGGCGTTGTCGGCGGCGGTCACGAACTGGCTTTTCGCCCCGCTGCACTGGGTCGAACGTCTGGTTCTGACACTGGCGGCGGTGCTGCTGGTCGCGCCGGACCTGACGGCTACGGTGATCGGGGTGGTGCTGATCCTGCCGACGGCAATCCGCCAGCTGATCGGGAACAGGCAGGCGGCCTCCACCTGAATAATCGGCTCCTGGGGGCTCTCCGCCCCCCTGAAAAGAGAAAAGTTTGAAGCCGGCGTTTTCAGCGAAGTTTTCTCCGCAAGGAGAGGCGCGGTGCCAATGAAGCATAAGCTTGCACGATTTGGCGGTTTTCATGCACACCCCCTGTCAAGAGGCTCGGGGTGCCTCTCTGAAGGTTTCTTCTAGCA
>NZ_JACIEJ010000009.1 GCF_014196795.1 Sagittula marina | reverse complement strand
CTGCAGTCCCTGCAGGTGCAGCAGCAGCTCGCGACCCAGTCCCTGTCGATCGCCAACTCGGCGCCGCAGAACATCCTGTCGCTCTTCCGCTGATCGTGACCGTGGGCTAAGGTCCACGGATGGCAAGATGGCCGGTGGGCGCCCGTGGCGCCCACCCTCCCTGGCCGGAGCCGCGGACCAACCGGGCCCGGAATTCGACAGACCTCGCAAACCGTCGGGGGCATAAAGGCAGAAATCGAATGAGCATCTCGGCATACAAACGCACGATCCGCGAAAGCGCTTCGCCCAAGCAGATTGAAGCACGGGTGTTTGCCCGCGTGACAGGCAGCATGGAGCAGCACAGCGCGGACTGGAGCGCGGCGCGCGGCGACAATGTCGCCCGGAGCGCCATCCTTGCGCACGGACTTCGCGACGCTGTGGCTGAAAACCGTGTTCTCTGGAGCCGACTGGGCAGCGATCTGGCGGACAGCAACAACCGGCTACCGGCCGCGCTGCGCGCCAACCTGCTGTCGATCGCGCTTTGGGTTGATCGCACCAGCGGTGTCGTGATTGGTGGCGGTGAGGGGCTTCAGGCCCTGATCGACGTGAACAAGAATATCCTGGGCGGCCTCAGCGGTCTGGCCCCGGCTCCAGCAGCGGTGGACCAAGATGGCACTCAATCTCACGCTCAAGCCGTTTGAACGGTTCGTCGTCAACGGCTGCATGATGCGCAACGGTGGGCGCAAGTCGACGATCACCGTCGAGAACCGTGCGGACATCATCCGGGAGACCGACCTTTTGAAACCGGACGCGGCCTCGACGCCGGTGCGGACGGTGTATTTCCTGATCCAGAACGCGCTGATCGAACCGGCGCGCCGGGACCGCCTGACCAAGGAAATCCAGAGCCGCCTCGGCGCATTGGTGCCCGTGTTCGGTGAACAGCTGCGCGGCCACGTTTTCGAGGCCGCCAACAACGTCAGCAAGGGCGAATATTTCAGCGCGTTGCGCAACCTGCACCCGCTGATGCGGCGCGAGGATGACGTGTTCGGCGCACCCGGAACGGAACCCGCGGGCGCATGATCTCTATCTCGGGCATGTCCGGCATCGTGGCGTTGCAGCTTGTCAACGCGACGGAGCAGAAGGATCAGGAATTGATCCGCAAGGCGCCGCAGCACGCCCGCGAAATCGACTATTTCCTCGACAATATTGGTGATGTCGAAAACGTCGAAGATCTGACGGAGGACTATCGGCTCTATAGTTTCGTGATGAAGGCCTACGACCTCGAGGACCAGATTTTCGGCAAGGCGATGATGGAGAAGGTTCTCAAGAGCGACCCGCTGGAGCCGACCGCGCTGGTGAACCGTCTGACGGATCAGCGGTTCAAGGACTTCCACAAGGCGATGGGATTTGGTCCGGAGGGTGTGGGCAACCGCAACACGTTGAATGCCGCCTGGAAAACCGCCGTCGTCAACAAGTATGTCGACACGCAGTACGTCAACGGGAAGAACGACGAGAGCGAGACCATCGGCACCGTTCTGGAGTTCCGCCGCAAGGCTGCAAGCATCGACTCACCTTTCGACATATTGCGGGACAGCGATCTGTCGGAGTTCTTCCGGACGGCCTTTGGCCTGCCCGAAGCGATGGCCGGTATCGACATCGACCGGCAGGCGGCGGTCATCACCGAGAAGCTCGACCTGAGCACACTGTCGGACCCCGAGGTCGTGGAAGACCTGGTGAAACGCTATGTCGCGATCCGGGAAGCGACCTCGGACACCGCCGTCAGGCGCAACGCTGCCGTGACCCTGCTGTCCGGCGCGCTCGGCGTTGGCTCCGGCAGCTATATTCCGGCGACCATCGACATCGAGGCGATCCAGGGTTTTGGCGGCTACCGCCGCCGCTGAGATCAGAACAGGTTCTCGTCCTCGTCGCCGAAGGGCAGGCGAACCTGGTCCTCGTCGGCCAGCTGTCGGGCATAATCGAGCATCAACGCCTGGGCCGCGTTCACGTCGCGGCGCCGCACCGGTCCCATGCTCTCCATCTCTTCGGTCAGCATGTCGCGCGACCGCGCCGGCAACGCATTCAGGAACGCGGTCCGCGCGTTCTCGGTCGCACCGCGCAACGCCGTGGGCAGCGTGTTTCCCGGCACGCCGCGCATGACCTTGGCCAGGTCCAGCGCCTCCATTCTCGACAGGTCCTCGAAGGTGAACATCTTGGCGCGGATCGCATTGAAGGTGTCGGGGATCTTCTCCTCAAGCTCCAGCGCCATGCTGTCAAACGCATTGCGATCAAGCTTGTTGAACAGGTCGGCCATCTTCTTGTGCTGTTCGGCGGTGGTCGGCTGTGCGCCCGCGTTCATGATGTCCGCCTGCAGGGATTCCTCGATCTGCTGCATCATGTGATGCGGCACGGCCTCCATGCGGATCATCCGTTCTACCACGTCGTTCATCTTTTCCGGGCCGAGCAGCGGCAGCACCTTGGCCGCCACGTCCGTGTTCACATTCGACAGGATCGCGGCGATGGTCTGCTCGTGTTCACCCTTCAGGTAGTTGGCGATGACGTTTTCCGACATGGTGTTGAACCGCGCCCAGAGATCCCGTTCCTTGAGCGGGCCGCGGATGTCCTTGAGGATGCCATCCACCTTGTCGCCGGGCATGAGGGAGCGCAGCAGGTTTTCCGCAGCAGAAAAGGAGCCGACCACCCCGCCCCCGTTGGTGATGCCTTGCACGAAATCGGTGAGCACCTCCTCGACCGTATCGGAGGAGATTGATCCAAGACCCGACATGGCGCGGGTCATCTGCTGGATCTCTTCCTCGTCGAGCTGCTGCAACAGCGCCGAGCCACGCTTTTCGCCAAGCGACAGGAACAGCACCGCGGCCTTTTGCGGCCCGGTGAGCTTGCGTGGCCGGCGTGCCGGCTTGCCGGAATGTGTCGTGTTCGTCCGCTTGACGTCAGCCACAGCCATGTCGTGCCCCCTTTTTCACGTCAGCCACCGCCGACCAGCGGCAGGTAGCTTTCCATCAAAGACCCGGCCAGCATGTACCAGCCGTCGATCAATACGAAGAAGATCACCTTGAACGGCAAGGAGATCAGGACCGGTGGCAGCATCATCATGCCAGCGCTCATCAGCACGGACGCCACGATCAGGTCGATCACCAGGAAAGGCAGGTAGATCAGGAACCCGATGGAAAAGGCCCGGCGCAATTCGGAGATAACGAAGGCGGGGACCAGTTCGCGCCAGCCCACGTCCTCGACCGTTTCCGGTAGGGGGGCGTTTTCTTCCGGTGCAAGGCTGCCGTTGCCGCGTGCGGCAATGTCCCGGAACAGGGCCAGATCCTTGTCTCGCGTGTTGACATACATGAACTGCTTGAACGGATCCCCGATCCGCACAAGAGCCTGTTCCTCGGTGATCGAATTGGCCATCAGCGGCTGCACGCCCCCCTCCCATGCGTCCTCGAACACCGGCTGCATGACGAAGAAGGTCATGAACAGCGCCATGGAGGTCAGCACCATGTTGGGCGGTGTCTGGTTCAGGCCAAGGGCAGAGCGCAGCATCGAGAAGACGATCACGAACCGCGTGAAGCTTGTCATGATGACAAGCAGACCCGGCGCCAGCGACAGCACGGTGATCGCGGCGATGAGCTGGATGATGCGCCCGGACAGGCTGGCACGTTCATCCGATCCCTCCGGCGCCGCGCCGAGGGCATCGCCCAACGCGCCGAGGAGGTCGGAGCCGGCGGCCTGCGCCTCTGCCTGGGTGGCGGCCAGCAGGAAAAACCCCACGGCCAGAAGGCCGGGGAAGAGTGCTTCGGGAAGGCCGCCGTGTCGGGTCATGCCTCGGACACGTAGTCCTTGACGATCTCGATCAGGGAGACGCCGAGGCGGTCGTCTTCGAGTTTCACCAGATCGCCGCGTGCCACCAGCCGGTCGTTGATGACCACCTCGACCGGCTGTCCGATACTCTTGTCCAGCTCGATGATCGAGCCTCGGCTCAGCTTGAGCAGCTGCGCAATGGGCATCCGGGTCTGTCCCAGCACGATCTGCACGTTCAGCCCGACATTGAGCATCGCGTCGATCGTGCTGGCGTTGCCGGTGTCGCCTGCCTTGGCCGCGGCTTCCTCGGCCACGGCCTGCACGACAGTGGCATTTTCGGGGGCCTGTTCCTGTTCGTGCTCTTCGCTCATGTCCTGCTCTCCTGCGTGTCCTGTCCGAGGCTGCGTGCGATGTCTTCCTGCGTGCGACCCAACGAAGACAGGACGCGCGCGCAGATGTCCCGAAAGCTGTAGGTCATGACGCCGTGATCCCATTCCGCCCTTACGTCACCGGTCCCGAGCTCGGGGTCCGCCTTGATGTCGAGGCGGCCGCCAAGACCCGCAAGCCGCGCGGCCTTGCGGACCTCCTCGCCGGAGGTGTCGAGAGCGTCGGGGGCAAACCAGATGCGCAGGACGGCCGATCCGAGCGCCATGCGGATCGCGTTTCGCGCTTCGCGCTCCGCCTGTTTCGGCGCGAGGTGCGCAGAGACGTCGGGCGCAAGCCGTTCAAAGACGTCCAGAACGAAGCCGACCATCTGCGCCTCCAACGCGGCGCGGTGCGAATCCGCCCCTGCGATCAATTCGGTCAGCGCCGGGGCGACGGCCTCCAGCGCGCTGAGTTGTCGCTGGCTCGCCGAGGTCTGGGTCGCCTGCAACGTTTCTGCCTGCCCCTGCGCAAGTCCGGCCTCCAGCCCTTCGCGGTGCGCGCGGGCTACGGCTTCGTCGAGTTCCGCACGGGTGAAGATGGCGCCGATCACCGGCTCCTCGCCACGCTGCGTCGCCTCCTGCTTGGCGTCGAAATTGCGTTCGAAGATATAACTCATGTCTTCGGCCACTCCGCCAGCCAGGAGCGAACGACGGTCACGGCGCCGTCAGGTTCCCGTTCGATCAACTCGCTGACGGTGTTGATGAGGCCCCGCGGGACGCCCCCTTGCACCGCCGCCAGTTCCACCATGTCATCGGAACCGGGCGGCAGCGGATCGAGGATCGTGCCGGTCTGGTAGACGGGCTGTCCGCCTGCGGTGCGCCCCGTGGACGCCGCCGCGGAAGACGATGTGCTGCCTTGGGTCTGTGCAGTCAGGTTGCCGGCTTGCGGCAGGCTCGGCAAAGCGCCGGATCCGCTGGCATCGGCCAAGGCGGGCTGGTCGAACACCCGGTTCAGCACGGGCCGCACGCCGAGGCCGAGGACCGCTGCGACCAGCGCCAGAGCAAAGGTTCCGCGCAGGATGGTGCCGGTGTTCTCCGACAGGACCTGCCCGAACCCGCGCGAGACGGGCTCCCCGACGTCCATCGAGTAATCCATGAATCGCAGGCTCACCACCTCGACGCTGTCGCCGCGCGCCTCGTCGAAGCCGATGGCGCTCTGGACCAGGGCCTCAAGCCGTTGCAGTTCCTCTGCGCTGCGTTCCTCGTATTCGACGTCACCGCCGCCTTGCACGTTGTAGATGCCGTTCACCAGCACAGCGACGGAGACCTTCTCGATATCACCCGGTTCGCGCACGGTTTCCGAAGAGGTGCCACCGATCTCGTAGTTGACGATCTCGTTGGTGCTGTTGGAGCTGTTGCGATTGCCACCGGGCACGTCGTCGGCCAGCGCGGCGGGGATGTCATCGGCAACGCCGACCTCGCCGGACCCGGCGCGCTGATCCTCGCGGGTCTCTTCGCGGGTCTCGGTGGAGCGCACGACGCGCTGGTCCGGATCGTAGGTCTGTTCGCGGAGCACCTGCCGTTCGGTGGTCAGATCGACACTGACCTGAACCCGCGCGTTTCCGGCGCCGACGCGGGCGCTGAGGATCTGGGCGATCCGCTGACCCAGCCGGTCTTCGATCTGCGCGCGTGCCGATTGCAGGGAGGCTTCGCTGCCCGCGTCGCCATCGTCGGCGAGAATGGTCTCGCCGGACGCGGAAAGAACCGTGACCTGCGTCGGGGCGAGGTCTGGTACGGCGGAGGCCACCAACGAGCGGATCGAACGCGCATGACGGACCCCGATCTGACGCGTGCCACGCACGATGACCGAGGCCGAGGGGCGCGGCCGCTCCCGCGAGAACGGCTCCCGCTCGGGCAGGACAAGGTGCACACGGGCGGCCTCGACACCGTCGATGGTCTGGATGGAGCGGGCCAGTTCACCTTCCATCGCGCGGGCGCGGTTCACCCGCTGCATGAAGGTGTTCATGCCAAGGCCGCTGGTCTCGTCGAAGATTTCCCAGCCGGGGGTGCCATCATTCGGAAGCCCGGCCCCCGCCAGCTCCATGCGTGCACGGGCCATATCCTCGGCGGGAACGCTCACTGCGGTGCCCGCCATGTCCGTTCGGGATCGGATGCCTGCCTGTTCCAGCGAGTCGACCATGCGCCCGGCTTCTGCGGGGGACAGGTCGCGATAGAGCGAAACGTATTCCGGTGTGGTCACGGCGGACAACCCGAAGAACACGGCGACGATCATCGCCAACCCGGCACCGCCGAGCACGGTCAGCCGCTGCCAGCCCAGCGATTTCAGATTGTCGAGTATGCCTTGCACGGGGTCTGCTTCTTTCCAAGTTATGGCCAAGGATAAACATAATTAATCTTGTCCGGCAAGAACTGGATGGGCTTTTATACTTGCTTTAACGAGCAGCGGTGCGCATGTTGGGTCAAGATTAGAACAAGTTGAAGATAAGGGGCGATGGCGGAGACTTCCGGAGCATCCCAAGGCGGCAAGACGCCGAAGAAGACATTGGTGCTGCGGCTCGTGGCGCTGGTCTTGCTGTGTGCCGCGGCGCTCGCCGGCGGTGTCGCGGTGTCTGCCGGTCCTGATCGCGTGATGGCGCTCCTCGGCTTTGCGAAGAGCGCTGACAACGATGAGGCGGCGCAGCCAGCGGAAGATGACGCGTCGGCGTCCCACGGCCTGCCCCGCGAGCATATCATCGTGACGCCCTTCCAGGAAATCATCGTCAACATCACCGCAACCACCGCCACCGGGCGGGAGACCTCGCGGTTCCTCAAGCTCAACCTCGCGTTGGCCTATGACGACCGCATCGCCGGGGCCGAGAACATCGAGGCCCGCAAGCTGTTCCTGCGCGACAGCTTCCAGGAGTATCTGCGGCAGCTCAACGAGGATGATCTGAGAGGCTCGATCGGGCTGGTCCGGCTCAAGTCGGAACTGCTGCGACGGGCGCGGGCAATTTCAGACAGCGACGCGCCCCAGGAATTCCTCATCGCGGACCTCATCGTACAATGACCTCCCGGCAGCCCCCGATACCCGACACGCGCGCCGTCGAAGAGCTGATCGTCGAACGTGCCAAGCTGTCCTACGCGCGGCTTCCGATGCTGGAAGTGGTGTTCGACCGTTTTGCGCTGTCGCTGGCCCAGACCCTGAAAAGCTATCTCGGCGCCATGGTCGATGTCAGCCTGTCGAAGGTCGACTACCTCAGTTGCCAGGATGCGTTGAAGGATCAGCCGAACCCCTCGCTCATCTCTGTGACCACGGCGGAGGAATGGGGTGGGACCGTCGCCGTCATCCTGCGTCCGGAGCTGTTGTTCGGCATAATCGAGATCACCTTTGGCGGGCGCACGGCATCGGTCGGGGAAAAGAAATCGCGTAATTTCACCAGCATCGAAAAACGTGTGGGGCAGAATTTCACCGACACCGTGCTGCGTGAACTTTCCGGCGCCTTTGCCAAGGTCAGTCCGGTGCGGTTCGAGATCAGCCATCTTGAAACGAACCCCAAAGCGTTGCTGCTTGCGCCGCCGACCAGCGCCTGCGTGCGCGCGACGCTCTCTGTAGATATAGAGGGTCGCCGGGGCGAGATGGTCTTTGTGCTGCCCAATACGGCCTTCGAGACTGTCAGTCATATCCTGTCGCAACAGTTCACCGGCGGCCAGCTTGGCGGGGACAGCGGTTGGCGGTTGAAGATGACCGACATGCTGAACCTGACAAATGTCCCGGTCACCGCGGTGCTCGGGCAATCCAGCCTGTCGCTGCGCGAGGTGCTCGGCTGGGCGCCGGGCCAGGTGCTCGACCTTGGCTTGCGGGTGGATGACCCAGTCACGCTGACCTGCGCCGGCGAGAAGATCGCGCTGGCCGAAGTGGGTCATCGCAAGAACGGCCGGATCGCGCTGAAACTCTCGGACAAACTCTACCACGAAGAGGAAACCCCCGATGTCTTTCCTGATTGATATCGCTATCCTTGTGTTGCTTGTCGGCACGCTGACCTATGCTTGGCTGGTGGATCGCCGCGTGCGCACCCTGATGCACGTCCTCAGGGAGATGGAGCCAATGATCGGCGATTTCTCCGCCGCGGTCGACCGCAGCGAAAGCTCGGTTTCGGCGCTACGCTCCCTTGGTCAGAAGGCCGAGCCGGAGCGCCAGCGCGAGGAGCCGTCCTTTCGCAGCACGCGTGAACGTCCCAAGCGCCCCGCCGGAGCGACCAAGGCCACGGGCAAGTCCGAACTGGTGCGGGGGTTCTTCGAAACTGTCCGTGAACGCGAGGCCTGATCCGCGATGCGTCCGATTTCCCTTGTTCTGGGCGGTCTCGCCGTTGCTGTGGCGGCCAAGATCGGCGTGACCTTGATGGAGCAGCCAAGCTTCGACAATGCCTCTCCCATCCAGCGCGCGTCGCTTGTTTCGGCGGCCTCCGCTGCAGAGGAGGCCGCGCCCAAGCCCGTCGCGGCACCCGAGCCGAAGGTTTGCGAGGCGCCGGAGGATCTGCTGGAATCGATCCAGCAGGAACGGGCTTTGCTGGAAACCCGGAAACAGCAGCACGCGGAACGTGAGGCCGCGCTTGATCTGCGCGCCGAGACGCTGGAGATAGAACAGCAAAGGCTGGCCGACCTGAAGGCGGAACTCGAAGCGCTGTTGGCCAAGGTCGAGGCCGCCCACACATCGGACGTGGATCGTCTGGTCTCGTTGTATCGCAACATGAAGCCCAAGGAGGCGGCGGCCATCATGAACGACCTCGACATCGAGGTCTCGGTGATGGTGATTGGCACCATGAACGAAAGGGACGCGGCGCCGATCCTCGCCGCGCTGTCGCCGGTGCGGGCGCGGGCGATTTCGCAGATCATCCTGGAGCGATCGAAGCTTCCCGGAGATCAGCGGCTTGACGACATCCGTCTTTGAGCGGGCAGGTCGCCCATGGCGTTGAAGCGTGCCCGCCATGGGCGAATGATCGTCGTGCTCGCCTGCGTCGGATCAGACCTGTGTTGCCCTTCGTACCGCTGATTTGACGACCCGGCACCGCACGGCCTGAAGCGCACGACGGCTCACTCCCCGAGAATCAGAAGCTCCGCCGTGATGCAGGTCCGGTTGCCGTCAGGAGAAAGGGTGCCCCGGGCGGCAACACCGTCAAAGCCGACGGAGCTGGCCTCGATCCGAACCGCCTGTCCATCAAACTCTCCATGGTGCAGCAGGACTTCCGTTGCATAGCTGTCTTGGCACACCTGCTCGAAACTGGTCCGGATCAGGCTTCCGATTCCTTCGATCCGGGCGCGGGGCAGATCGTGTGACACTTGCGGCAGAAGCGCGTGCGGGTTCTCGTTTGGTCCCAGCTTGCACAGCAGCGCGCCGGTCCCGCCCCCTGCCAGGCCCGTCGCAACGGGCGTGAAAAGATCAAATCCTGTCTCCGCGTCCGGCTGCACCTCGAAACGAGCACCGCTCAGACCCCAGCCTTGCGCGGTGACATCCTCCGCCAGGATCGAATCGGGCATCAGCAAATGCCCCATCTGTGTCGCGGGCTCCGGCCCGGACCCGGATGTGTCACGCCACAGGCCGTGACAATGCAGGAACGGCGCGCCGTTCCTGCGTCCAAGGTGCAGTCCTGCCTCGATCAACATCGCCGGGGCGAGGTGACGGGTTTCACTGTACCACGCCGCGCGCCCGTCACCGGGCGCACGAGCCGGGATGACGTAGTCCAGTTGTGTAAAGGGGGCGTCCCGCAGGCGCATGTATCCTGCATCGAAGCCTTCTTTCGCAAAGGCTTCGATCACCGCAAGGTCAAAGGGGCGTCCGGCGGCCAGTCCAAGCGTGACCGGTTGGGCGCGGCAGGGCAGGGCGGTGAACCGCGCCTCCGCTGCCGGGCCCGGATGGGTCAGGGGGGCGGGCAGGCTCATCCGACCGGGGCCGCTTCTGGCAGGTCACCGCGCTCCATGAGGTGTTCGCGGATCAGCTTCTTGGTGATTTTGCCGTAGGCGCTCTTGGGCATTTCCTCCCAGAAGACGACGTGCCTTGGCATCTTGTAGCGCGCGATTTTCGGTCCCAGCCAGTCGATCAGCGCCTCGCCGGAGATGCCATCGCCCCGCGGCACGCAGACCGCAACGCCGATTTCTCCCCAGACGGGATCGGGCACCCCGAGGACGGCCACTTCGGAAACGTCGGGGTGCTGAAGGATCTTTTCCTCGATTTCGCGCGGGTAAATGTTTGATCCGCCGGAGATATACATGTCGGAGGCACGCCCCGTCAGGAAGATGAACCCTTCGGGATCCATATGCCCGAGATCTCCGGTCAGGAACCAGCCATTGCGAAAGCTCTTTGCGTTGGCGTCGGGGTTGTCGAAGTATCCCGCGAAGACCGCGGGACCGATGACTGCGATCTCTCCCGTTTCGCCCGGTGCGACCTCCCGGCCCTCCGCGTCCTGGATCTGCACCTGCATCCCCGTCCGGGCAAAGCCGCAGGAGCCTATCCGCATTTTTGCGTCGTCGATCGAATGGTGCGCCGGAGGCAGGACAGTGATGTTGCCTGTGACTTCGCCCAGGCCGAAATATTGCACCAGCTTGGGGCCGAGTACTTCGAGCGCGCGCACCTGATCGGCACGGTACATGGGCGCACCCGCGTAAATCATGTAGCGCAGGCTGGAGTGGTCGTGATCTTGCGCCGACGGGTGTTCGACAAGCAATTTGACGATGGTCGGGACGGTAAAGAGGTTGCTGACCTTCCAGCGCGCCACCAGCCCCCAGATCTCGTCGGGATCGAACTTGGGGCCGGCCGGAAGTATTGTCTTCACGCCATGCGCCACCTGAGCAAGCTGGTGGATGCCGGCGCCATGGCTGAGCGGGGCCACCACGATGGACGCATCCTCCGGCCCTGTGTCCGGCATGAGGTCGCACAGGTGGTTGGTCACGACAAAGGCCATCTGGCCATGGGTCAGGATCGCGGCCTTTGGGCGCCCCGTGGTGCCGGAGGTGAAGAAGAACCAGCAGGGGTCGTCGCGGAACACGTCGACCGGGGCAGGCCGGTCGTCCATGTGCGCCGAAACGAGGCTTTCGTAATCTTCGCCGAGGCCCTCTCCGATGCCGATCACGAAGTCCAGCCCGTCACACGCGGTGGCGTGTTTGGGAAATTCCGCGCCACACAGAAGGCCCCTCGCCTGGGCGCTCCCGGCCTGGAATGCGAGGTCGTCGGGGGACTGACGAAAATTCGCAGGCACCCAGATCGCGCCGATGCGCCAACAGGCGAACATGGCCTCGAACATCTGGTTGTTGTTGGCCGAGTGCACCAGGAGACGGTCGCCCTTTCGCAGGCCGAACCTTTTGGACAGCGCGGCGGCAAAGGCAGCCGACCGGGCCTCCATCTCGGCCCAGGTCCAGGTCCGTTCGCCCCAGACAAAGCCGATCTCGTCGGGATGACGGCGTGCGCTTTCGGTGAGGAAATGCGCCAGGTTCATCACCCGCGTGGACACCGGGGTCAATCCGCCGGACAGGTCGATGGCTGCGGGCTGGATCATTTCACGCGCTCCAGAATCGACACGTAGTTCGTCACTGCGGCGCCGCCCATGTTGAACACGCCTGCGATCTCCGCGCCGGGGATCTGCATGTCTCCTGCGTCCTCTGTCAGCTGCATCGCGGCCATCACGTGCAGGGAAACGCCAGTTGCGCCGATCGGGTGACCCTTCGACTTCAGCCCGCCGGAGGCGTTGACCGGCAGCTTGCCGTCCTTGGCGGAGATGCCCTCACGGATCACGCGACCGCCTTCGCCGCGCTCGGCCAGGCCCATGGCCTCGTACTCCAGCATTTCGGCCACGGTAAAGCAGTCATGCGTCTCGACGAGGGACAGGTCATCGAGCGTCAGGCCGGACTGCTCGAAGGCCTGCGACCAGGCGCGGCGCGCGCCCGCGAATTCCAGCACGTCGCGGCGGGACAGGGCCATGATTTCGTTGACGTGGCTGCGCGCTCGAAATGCGATGGCACGCTTCATCTCGGCGGCGGTTTCGGCATCGGCCAGCACCAGCACGGCGGCGCCATCGGACACCAGCGAACAGTCGGTGCGGCGCAGCGGCCCTGCCACCAACGGGTTCTTGTCCGACACGGTGTTGCAGAAGGCGGTGCCGAAATCCTTGCGCATGTGCGCCAGCGGGTTCGACATGCCGTTGGCGTGATTCTTGGCGGCGATCATCGCCAGCTCTTCGCTTTTGTCGCCGTAGCGCTGGAAGTAGCTGCCCGCGATCTGGCCGAACAGCCCGGCAAAGCCGCCGCTGATGTCGGCCTCTTCCTTGCGGTAACTCGCGCCCAGCAGGATGTCTCCGACCTCGGCGGTGGGGGTTGCCGTCATCTTTTCGGCCCCCACGACCAGCGCAATCCGGCCCCGTCCGGCGGCGATGAAATCCATCGCACCGTGCAGCGCGGCAGAGCCCGTGGCGCAGGCGTTTTCGTAGCGGGTTGCGGGCGTATGCGCGAACCGCTCATCCCCCATGGCCACAAGCGCGCCCTGGAAATCCTGAGGGGAGAAGCCGTTGTTGAAGACGCCGGCAAAAATGCCGTCCACGTCCTCGGGGGTGATCCCGGCATGGTCCAGCGCCTCGGCGACGGCGGCGGCCATCAGGCTTTCGGTGTCGGGGTGATCGGATTTGCCAAAGGGCGTATGGCCCCAGCCTACGATTTGCGGATCCTGCATTCTGTCCTCCTCAGGTGCGGGGCGGCGCAGCGTGAAGCCGCGCCAGGATTGTCTCGATCGTGCGGGCGCCGGTCTGCAACTGTGCGACAAGCGCGTCACGGCGCGGCGGCTGCATCCGGCTTTCGATGGCGGCCAGCGACAGTGCGCCGACCATTTCGCCGTCCGGGCCCCGCAAGGCCACGCCCAGCCCCCAGGAATCGGCCACCACGAGGCCGGGGTTCAGCGCGTAGCCCTGCGCGCGCGATTGCGTGACCCGGCTGCGCAGCTCCTGCAAAGGCAGCAGCGGGTAATCCTCGGTCAGCCGGGTGGCGTTCAATTCGAGCATCGCCTCGACCTGCGTGTCGGGGAGGGCGGCCAGCATGGCAAGCGATCCGGCCCCGACACCCAGCGGGTGCATGCCCCCCGCCAGCAGTGCGTAGCTGCGAATCGGATAGGTGCCGTCCTCGCGGTGCAGGCAAAGCGCCGACGGCCCGCGCGGAACTGACAGAAAGGCCGCGTCGCCGGTTTCCTGCGCCAGTCTCTTGAGCGTTTCGAGCGATGGCTCCAGCAGCCCGTGACGACGCGCCGCGAAGGTGCCAAGGACGTAGGCCTCCGAACCGAGATAATAGCGGCGGCTTTCAGTGTTCTGTTCAACCATGCCGTTGCGCATCAGGGCCAGCAGCAAACGCCGCAGCGTCGATTTGTTGAGACCGCTCCGGGCGACCAGTTCGGCAAGGCTGGCCCCGTCGTCGGTGCAGCGCCCCACCATGCCCAGAAGCGCCAGCGCGCGGTCCACGCTCTGGCTGCCCGCAGGAGGGTCTGCATCGGTGATGTCCACTTGGCGTTCCATATTATGACCCTTAAAGGATCAATCTCCCACTGCCGTTTTACGAATGTTTCGGGATTTGTATTTGCTTCATTCCCAATATTGCAAGTTCTTGTTGCGCGTGGCAATGAAGGCATTCCACTATATGGATCGCTGGCGGCACGGGGAGGTGCGGTTCGGCGGGGCCAGGATGGCCCGGACTTTGGGAGGACGGATTTGATGTTCGCGAAATTTGGTAAGACTGCCCTGGCCACAATGCTGGCGGGCGCGATGACAGTCGGCACAGCCTCGGCAGAGACGCTACGCCTGTCGCACAACACCGGCGATACCACGACCTGGCAGAAGGGCGCGGACAAGTTCGCGGAGCTGGTTTCCGAGGCGACCGGCGGCGATATCTCCGTGCGCGTGTTCCCCAACGCCCAGCTGGCCGGCGGCGACCAGATGCGTCAGGCCGAGATGGTCGGCCGCGGTGCGCTCGATCTTGTGGTGACCTCCGCGATCAACGTGACGCCACTGGTGCCGGAGATGGCGGCCTTCTCGCTGCCCTATCTCTATGCCGACTACGACCAGGTCGACGCCACCACGCAGGGCGCGCCCGGTGAGCAACTGGCGGAAATCCTTGCAGAAAAGGGCATCATCGTTCTGGCTTGGGGCGAAAACGGTTTCCGGGAAGTGACCAACAACACGCGCCCGGTAAAGAGCCCCGAAGACATGGCTGGCCTGAACATGCGGGTCGCCGGTCCGATGTATATCGACGTGATGAACGCCCTTGGCGCCAACCCCCAGCAGATGCAGTGGAGCGAAACGATGACTGCCCTTCAGCAGGGTGTCGTCGATGGCCAGGAAAATCCGATCGGTGCGGTGATCATTCCGCAACAGGTCTACGAAATGCAGAAATACCTCACGACGTGGCACTACTCCTATGACCCGATTTTCATCGGCATCAGCCAGAAGAAATGGGACAGCTACGACGCTGAGATGCAGGAGACCCTGCGCACCGCCGCCCAGGAGGCCATGAGCTACCAGCGCGACATCAGTCGCGAGGCGACTGCAACGGGGATCGAATTCCTGCGCGACAAGGGCATGGAAGTCTACGAACCTTCTGCCGAGGAGCTGGCCGCATTCAAGGAAGCCACCCAACCCGCATTCGACGAATGGGCGGCGAAAGTCGGCCCGGAGCTGGTGCAAAGCTTCCAGGACGCGATCAACAGCGCCAACTGAGTTCACCGAACGGCGTGTCCCCGACGGGGCACGCCACCCGCTTCTGCCTGAGTTTCGGGAGGCACGATGCCCTTCATCCTGCGCGAGGCCGAGAAGATCATCTGCGCGGTGCTCTTTCTGGCCATGACCTTTCTTGGTTTTGCCAACGTCGTGGTCCGTTACGGCACGCATTACTCGCTCGCCGCGACAGAGGAGCTGCTGACCAACGGCTTTCTGCTGCTGACGATCTTCGGAGCCGCCATTGCGGCACGGCGCGGTGAACACCTGGCCGTCGGACTGGTGCATGATCTGCTCCCCCGTCCCGCGCGGCGCGTTGTCTTTGCCGTTTCGGTGCTCGCCTCGGTGACGCTTCTGGCGCTGTCAGCCTGGTTCTCGTGGCAGGCCATGACCAACATGATGGGCAACGGGATGCGCTCCTACGGGCTGCAGATTCCCGTCTGGTACTACCAGGCCGCCGTGCCCTTCGGCTTTGCGCTCGTGCTGGTGCGCTACCTCCAGCACGCGGTGGTCGTATGGCGAACCGGCTACGACAACGAGGTGATACCGGATGTATGACCTGATCCCCGGATTGCCCGCCGGCACCGAAATGGTGATCCTGTTCTTCATCCTGCTGGCTTTACGCGTGCCGGTGGCCTTTGCACTCGGCCTTTCGGCGCTTTACGCCATGTGGCAGATCGGCTTCGGCCTCGAACTGGCCGGCGATCTGATCGCGACCGGCATATCCAAGTTTTCTCTTATCGCCATTCCGTTCTTCATCCTTGCGGGCACGCTGATGGGGTCCCTCGGCATCGCCGAACGCATGATCCGCTTCTTCCGCGTTCTGATCGGCGGTACGCCCGGAGGCATGGGGGTCGTCGGCACCGTGGTTTGCCTGTTCTGGGGAGCGGTCAGCGGGTCCGGCCCGGCTTCCGTCGCGGCCATCGGCCCGATGATCATCAAGGGCATGGTCGAGGACGGCTACCCGAAAGCCTATGCCGCCGGACTGGTCTGCACCGGTGCCGCGCTGAGCATCGTCATTCCGCCGTCGATCGGCCTGGTGATCTATGGCGTGATCGCGGAAACCTCGATTTCCAAGCTGTTCCTGGCCGCGATCCTGCCCGGCCTGTTCATGGGCCTCATCATGCTGACAACGCTGCCCTTCGCCAAACCTGCGGGCGGCGGTGCGGCCTCGCTTGAGGCGCTCAGCCCGATGCCCTACATGGGCCGGTCCTACGGCGCGCGGCTCTGGCTGTCCTTCAAGGAGAGCTTCTGGGGCCTTATGACCCCGGTGGTGATCCTTGGTGGCATATATTCCGGAGTGTTCACACCGACCGAGGCCGCCCTCGTTGCAACCGTCTACGCCCTGCTGGTCGGTGCTCTGATCTACCGCACACTGACACCCCGTGGGCTCTACGATTCCCTGACGAATGCGGCGGCGTCCTCTGCCACTGTGATGCTCGTGGTGGCCTATGCCAGCCTGTTCGGCTGGGTCGTCACGGTCGAGGACCTGGTCGGCACATATTCCGGCGCACTCCTGGGACTGAGCAGCAACGAGCTGGTGATCCTGCTTGTCATCATGCTGGTCCTGCTGATCGCGGGCATGTTCATGGATCCGGTGACGGTGATGTTCATCTGTCTGCCGATCGTCCTGCCCGTGGTGCGTGAGCTTGGCTGGGATCCCGTCTGGTTCGGCGTGCTGGTCATGGTCAACCTTGCGATCGGCCTTATCACGCCGCCGGTCGGCATCAACCTTTACGTCGCCGCCAACGTGACACGCCTGCCGATCGAGCGCGTGGCAAAAGGCGCGATACCGTTTCTACTGGTCTGCCTGGTCGGGCTGGCCATTATCGCCTTCGTACCACAGCTTTCGCTCGTGCTGCTCGACCAGGCCAACTGAGGAGACCGTCATGACCGACTCATCCGTGCAAAAGACCGCCATCGTCACCGGAGCCGCGCGTGGTATCGGTCTTGCCACGACGAAGCAGTTCCTGGCAGAGGGCCGCCGGGTTGCGATGATCGACCGCGACGCCGAAGCGCTGATGGCAGAGGCCAAGGCACTGGAGAACGTGCTTCCCGTGGTGTGCGACGTGTCGCAGCCCGAACAGGTCACTGCCATGATCGAGCAGGTGGCAGAGACCTTTGGTCGTATCGACGCGCTGGTGAACAACGCGGGCGTCGCCGACTTCGGCCCGATCGAGCAGACGTCCTTCGAGCGGTGGCGGACAGTGATGGCGACGAACCTGGATGGCGTGTTCCTGTGCACTCAGGCGGCGACGGCTGAACTGCGCAAGACCTCCGGTGCCATCGTCAATATCGCGTCGATCTCCGGCCTGCGGGCGTCGACCCTGCGTGTGGCCTATGGCACATCGAAGGCCGGGGTCATTCACCTGACACAGCAGCAGGCCGCCGAACTCGGGGAATACGGCATCCGTGCCAACTGCGTGGCGCCCGGCCCGGTGCGCACAAAGCTCGCCATGGCGGTTCACAGCCAGGAGATCATCGACGCCTACCACGATGCGATCCCGCTGAACCGATATGGCTCCGAGGACGAGATCGCCTCGGTTATCGTGTTTCTTTGCTCGGACCGGGCAAGCTACGTCACGGGCCAGACGATTGCGTCGGACGGTGGTTTCCAGTCGACGGGCGTGGGCCTGCCCGCGCTGCGGACCTGATCAAGATCAAAGCCGGGGACGGTCAGCAGCAGAACCGAACGTCCCGGCAATGTTTGTGTCAGGAGCGTCGGGGGTATGGCCGCTAGCAGCGAACCAAGGGCATATCACCCCTGCAAGTGCCACGACGCCAGTGCCGACCGTGGTACGAATGCCGTCATCCCACCCCGCAAAAACGCCAAGCGGTGGAAGACCGTCACAGCCTGCGCAATACTGTTTTCCATCAGACGCTTCATAACAGAGATCTGGGCCTTGAGCGCTTATTGAAGACCGTCGTCCATGTTCTAGACGATCGCGGAAAAACCCTGCTTCTTGCAGGCGCATATCTGGGCTTTGGCTGTTTGTGCACCTTGGCAAGCTACCCTCTCTGCGTCACCAAAGCACTTAGAGTAAGGAGGTTTTCACAAGGCAGCGCCAGCACATCTCAGACTTTAGAGACGCACAGAATTTCACCATCGCCTCCCTGATGGTCCTGTTCATCCGCCTGACGTGGCAGTTGGTTGGGCTTCGTCAGCCGGCGCTCGATCCTGTTGGGGTCTCAGATCACGTCGAAGCGCGTCTGTCGGAACGATGCTGTGTCTCGGTTGCGGGACTGGCAGGGCTGGCGTCAACGGCGTGGTTCCATCGCTTGCCGTAGAGGGCGAGGCGCGCAGCGTGCTTTGGCGTAGGCCTTTCAGTCAGCGACGTCTCGGACCCGGTGGTGGGCGCGCAGAGCATGGATGCGCCCATGCTGGTGCCGGTGGCCGTGTTTGACACAAGAACCTTTCGACCGGTCTGTGCCGCCAGCATATCGAGATAGAGCACGTTCTGGGCGAACGGGCCTTCGACAATGACCGGCCCGCGCGCGCCGATCAGATCAAGGCAGGTGGCGGTCATCAGAGCGAGGTAAAGTGAAAGTGCAGCGCCTTTCTCGCCCGGGGTCATGGTGTCATCGCTCCAACCGCCAGCGCCTTCGCCGAACGGCCCCGACCCGGGCTCGACTGCCGGATGGAGGGCTTTCTGCCCGGCGAGGACACGCTCAATGTCCGCCTGATCCGGGACCGATGTCTGAGGCTTCATGCGTTCGTATTCGCGGCCTCCCATGAAACGCGCCGATGGCACGGGGTCACCCAGGGCATTGACGTTCATCAGGGTGTCGCGCGCCGGATCCAGCGCGACCGTTTCGCCGCCCATGCTCATGCAGATCACCCATGTTCCGGTCGAGACAACGGAAAAAGGGCCCTCCATTCCATTCAGATAAGGAAGAAGGGAGGCGTTGCTGTCGTGGATGCCGGAGCGAACGCGGGTCCCCCTGGCCAGCCCGGTAATGGCGGCGAGCTCGGGCAAAATGGGGCCGGCGATGGAGTTTGCGGCGGCGAGGGGCGCCATGGTCAGGCCGAGCCGTTCCGGCAGGTCGGAGAACCGCCCCTCCTGCGGCAGCCAAAGGTCGGTGTGACAGCCCAGAGACGTCGGCTCCGTGGCGAAGGTGCCGGTCAGGCGGCCGGACCAGTATTGCGGGTAGCTTGCCACCTGTGACGTCCGGGCGCGCAGGCCGGGCTGTGTCTCCACCAACCAATGGAATTGCGCGCCAGCGTTCAGGCCCGCGGGCAGTCGCGGTGCGCCGGTCTCCTCGAAGGCGGGGCGGAGCGCGTCGTAGGCCTGCGCCATTTCGTTCGGCCCGTCATGTTCATAGTCGAGCACCGGACAAGCCAGCCCACCCTCGTTGTCCAGCAGGACAAAACAGGCCCCGTGGGTGGTGACGCTGATCTCGTCAACGCCGTGCTCAGCCTGCATCTGGCGCAGACCGTCGAGAAAGAAGGCCCAGATCCCGTCGATGTCGAAATGCGGATAGGGCGGCCCTTCGATAACCCGATTGGGCCGCGTCACAACGGTGATTTCGGTCATGGTTGCGGTGTCCACCAGCGCCACCTTGGCGTTGGTTTTTCCGATGTCGAGAACGGCAACCTTCATGGCAGATGAAACATGGGCTGGAGGGTTTTGGTCACCGGCTCGTTGTCCGGATGGGTTTCCATGATGTCGGCCATATGTGCCCACCAACGCTGCATGATTTCGGTGCCCGGCAGCGCGTCCATGCCGTGATCGTCAGGCCGCCAGAGGATGCCGAACAGGGTGTGCGTGTCGGGATCGAGGTGAATCGAGTAATCCGAGACACCCGCGTCCTGCAGCAGGGTCACCAATTCGGGCCAGATCGCATCGTGGCGGCGCTTGTATTCCTCCGCCTGGCCCGGGTGGAGCTTCATGGTGAAGGCATGTTTTTGCATCAAGCCCTCCACATTTTCCACAGGCGGGGCAGGGCGATCACGCCGATCAGCATCAAGCCGATGAAGATCGACATGACGATCCCGGGCACGTTCAGCAGGCCGAGGCCGAATGTCACCAACCCCATGACGAAGGCGGCGATGACCACGCCGGGGATGCTTCCGGCGCCGCCCAGGATCGAGACACCGCCAAGGACCACCATGGTGACAACCTCCAGCTCCCAGCCGGTGCCGATGGAGGGGCGGGTCGAGCCCAGCCGTGAGGTCAGACAGATCGCCGCCACCCCGGACATCAGCCCGGTGAGCAGGAAGAGGATGAACTTCACGCGCGCCACCCGGATGCCCGAGAACTGCGCCGCCGTGTGGTTGTTGCCAATGGCGTAGACGGTGCGGCCAAAGTTCGTGCGGTGCAATAGGACGTAGTAGATGCCTGCCAGCAAAGCGAAGAGCACAAACTCGAAAGAGATCACCCAGAAAACGTAGCCTTGCCCGAAGTAGGCGAAATCACTCGGGTAATCGCGGTAGGCCCCGTCGCCCAGCACGATGAAGGAAATGCCCCGGAACAGGCTCATGGTGCCGATGGTCACCACGATGGACGGCAGGCCCATGCGGGTCACGAGCACGCCGTTGAAGGCCCCGCAGGTGAGGCCAGTGGCAAGACCGATCGCGACAAGCCCCGGCGTGCCGACCCCCACCGAGGCCGCGGCGCCCATCGCCGTCGAGGCCAGCGCGATGATCGCCGCGACGCTCAGGTCGATCTCGCCCGCGATGATCAGCAGCGCCATGGCAAAGGCGATCATGGCCTTCTCGGTGAAGTTGAAGGTGGCGTCGCTGAGGTTCCAGGCGTTCAGAAAATAGGGGCTGGCCAAGGTATTGGCGATGAATATCGCCACCGCCACCACCAGCAAAAGCAGTTCCCACGAGGCCAGCAGGCGCGCCGCAGGGCTGTGCAGCCGGTCGGGAATGCTGCGCGGAGTAAGGCTTGCGTCGCTCATACGGTGGCTCCTTCCGAGGCTTGGTCCTGCGCGCGGCGCAGGATGATGCGGCCTTTGCCCTTGGAATTGCGGTTGTTCAGCGTGACGGCTACGATGATCGCGGTGCCGGAGATGGCCATCTGCCAGAAGGGCGAGACGTCGACGACCGGCAGGGCGTTCTTGACGATGCCGAGGAACAGCGCGCCAAGGATGGTGCCGAGGATCGTCCCGGCGCCCCCGGCGATGGAGATTCCGCCGATCACGCAGGCGGCCACGACTTCAAGCTCGAAGCCGCCGGCGATGTCCACGTAGGCCACGGCATAGCGCGCCACCCAGAGGTAGCCGCACAGACCGGCCAGCGCGCCCGACAGTGTGAAGGCCCAGAACTGCGTCTTGCCCACGCTGATGCCGGTGTAGACCGCGGCATGCGGGTTGCCGCCCACTGCGTAGAAGGCGCGGCCCAGCGGCGTGCGGGAGATCATGACCATCATGCCAACGGCGGCGAGAATGCCGAACCAGGCCAGCACAGGCAGGCCGAGGATAGAGGCGCGCGGGAAGCCGGTAAAGGCGTCGCTCATCTCGTGCGCGTTCACCCAGGCCCCGTTCGAGATCAAAAAGATGATACCGCGATAGATCGTCATGGTGCCCAGCGTCACCACGATGGACGGGATCGACAGCGTCCAGACCAGCAGACCATTCACCATCCCCATCACCGCGCCGAGCGCCACAGCAACGACAAGGATCACCGCGACCGGCAGGCCGGGCAGGGCGGCGTTCAGCATGGCGCAGACCATACCGGTCAGCGCGAGGTTGGCCGCCACCGACAGGTCGATGCAGCGCGTCAGGATCACCACGGTCTGACCCAGTGCCAGGATCAGCAGCGGTGAGGTGTCGGTGAATACCCGCACGAGGTTGTCGGGCGCGACGAAGCCGGGAAAACGGCTGGCGATCAGCACCAAAAGCACAAGGATGGCCCCGCCGAGCAGGGCTTCGCGTGACTTGAGCAGGCTCATGCGCTCTCTCCGATCCCCGCAGCGTGGCGGACAAGTGTTTCAGGTGTGAGGTCGTCGCCTTCGAGTTCGGCGGCGATCAGCCCTTCGCGCATGACGATGACGCGGTCGGACATGCCCAGCACCTCGGGGATTTCCGAGCTGACCATGATGACCGACAGCCGCTCGGCGGCGAGTTCCGCCATGAAGGCATGCACAGCGGCCTTGGATCCGATGTCGATGCCCTTCGTCGGCTCGTCGAGGATGATGACGCGTGGCTTGGTGGCCAACCACTTGGCGATGACGACCTTCTGCTGGTTGCCGCCTGACAGGTTGCCGACATCCTGATCGAGCGCCGCGGCTCGCAGGTCCAGCCGCTCTGTATAGGCGCGGGCGAGGGCGAATTCCTCGCTCAGCCGCAGGAACCCGCTGCGAGAGGTCTGGCTCAGTGAGGGAAGCGTCACGTTTTGAAAGATCGGCAAGCCTATCACCGCGCCCTGCTTGCCGCGATCTTCGGGGACGTAGACGATGCCTGCCTCCACCGCTTCGGCGGGGGATCGGATCACCTTGATCTGGCCGTCGATCCGCGTGACGCCCTTTGATGGCTTGGTGATGCCGAACAGCGCCTGCATCACTTCGGATCGTCCCGCACCGACAAGGCCGTAAAAGCCGAGGATCTCGCCGCGCCGCAGGGTGAACGTGATGTCCTCGAACTCGGTCGGATGGGCATAGCCCACGACCTTGAGCACTTCGTCACCGGGGGCCTTTGCCCGCTCGGGGAAGATCTGGTTCACGTCGCGGCCGACCATCATCTTCACGAGGTCGGATTCGGTCACGTCGGCCATCAGCCCCGCGCCCACATGCGTACCATCGCGGAAGACGGTGTAGCGGTCGGCGATGCGGAACACCTCGTCGAACTTGTGACTGATGAACAGGATGGCGCGGCCCTCGGCCTTCAGGCGATCGACCAGCTCGTATAGCTCTTCGATTTCCTTGTGGGACAGCGCGGCGGTCGGTTCGTCCATCACCACGACACGCGCATCGACCGACAGCGCACGCGCAATGGCCACGAGGTGCTTGGACGCAATGCCAAGATCACGCAATGGCGTGTCCGGGTCGAGAGCGGCGCCGATCCGGGTAAGGATCTCGGCGGCACGAGTCCGCATGATCTTCCAGTCGATCAGTCCGAAACGCCCGCGGGGCGCGTGCCCGATAAAGATGTTCTCGGCCACGGTCAGCTCGTCGAACAGCACGGTTTCCTGGTGGATTGCCGTGATTCCAGCGGCGGAGGCATCCTGCGCCGTGGCGAAGACAACTGGCTCACCGGCAACGTGGATCGCGCCCTCGTCGGGTTGGTAGATGCCTGTCAGGGTTTTCACCAGCGTCGACTTGCCCGCACCGTTTTCGCCGATCAGAGCAGTGACCTGGCCCGGGTACAGCTCCAGCGAGACGCCGTCCAATGCCTTCACGCCGGGAAATGTCTTTGTAATATCCCGCAGTTCGAGAACCGGCGTCTCTGCCGACACTTTTTCGAATTGCCGGGACTCGACGCTCATCTGCATCACGGTCTCCGCTCAATCGTGGAATTTTGGGGCCCGGCGCTCGGGCTCGGGCGTGTCCCGACGCGACACCCGCGTCGGGAGGAGAAGGAGATCAGAAGATATCCTTGAAATCGTCGATATTCGTCTCGTCGTAGACAAAGGGATCGGCCATCGCGCCTTCGGTGTTTTCGTCCAGCGTCAGCGTGCCCATGCGGCCCATGGGAATTTCCGCGCCGGGTGCCGCCTCTGCGGCGTCGGTGGCCAGCTGGTAGGCCAGCATGGTCGCGGAGTAGCCGAGGTCGATCGGGTTCCAGATCGCGAAGGACTTCGACGCCCCGCTTTCGATGGCGCCGGCCATTTCCGAGGGCAGGCCCAAGCCGGTCACGTTCACTTCGCCAACCTTGCCGGCATCCTCGACCGCGCGCGCCGCGGCCACGATCCCCACAGAGGTCGGCGCGATGATCGCGTCGAGGTCCGGGTAGGTCTGCATCAGGCCAGTGGCTTCGCGGTAGGATTTGTCGGCCAGATCGTCACCATAGACGGTGCCGACCACTTCGATGCCTTTGTAGTCACCCAGCACCTTGGTCATTTCCTCGATCCAGATGTTCTGGTTCGTCGAGGTGGTGGTGGCGGACAGCAGGGCGACCTTGCCACCCTCGGGCAGCTCGTCCGCGGCCAGCTTCAGGATCATGTTGCCGATCAGCGGGTTGGACGAGGGGTTCAGGTGCAGTTCGCGGCCCTCGGGGGCGACGCCGGAATCCCATGAAATCACGGTGATGCCGCGCTGCATGGCCTTTTTCAGCGCGGGCACCAGCGCGTCGGTGTCATTGGAGGAGATGGCGATGGCGTCCACCTGCTGCGCGATCAGGGCGTTGATGACCTCGATCTGGCCTTCGGCGGTGGTGGTGGTCGGGCCGGTGTAGATCACCTCGACGTTCCCCAGCTCGGCGGCCGCTTCTTCGGCGCCTTTGGCGGCGGCCTCGAAGAAACCGATGCCGAGGGCCTTGACCACCAGCGCGATGCGCACCGGATCGTCGGCATGGGCCATGCTGCCCGCCATCAGTGCCGTCGCCATGGCCGCGCCACCAAACAATCTGCGTGTCAGTTTCATAGTCTCTCCTCCCAAGGAATAAACGCCTTAACCGGCGTTCGTTTCACGCGTGGCGCTCCCTTGCGCCACGATAACCCGGATGTCGGCTGCCTCCAGCATGGAGGCCGCGCTGTCCGGTATGCCGTCGTCCGTAATCACCACGTCGATGCGATCCAGCGGACACAGGATCAGGCTGGATCGGTTTTCGAATTTCGAGCTGTCCACCAGCACGACCAGTTCGTCCGCCTGGCCGATCAGTTTCTCCTCGGCCTGAATCAGCAGCGGGTCGCTTTCCATCAGGCCAATGGGGCTCAGCCCGTGCGCGCCCATGAACATGCGCCGGGCGTAGAAATGCCGGGTCATGTCATTGTCGAAGGGCGACAGGATGATGTTCTGTTCGCGGTAGATGGCACCGCCGGGCACCATCACGGTGTTCTTGGAATGGCGCAGCAGATGTTCCGCGATGGGAAAACTGTTGGTCAGAACCTGCACACGCCTGTTGACCAGCGGATGCACCATCTGGAACGTCGTCGTGCCGCCATTGATGATGATCGGTTCGCCGTCTTCACACAGTGCGACCGCCTCGCGGGCAATGGCAGTTTTTGCCTCGGCGTTGATCGTCTGGTTGATCGAAAACGGTCGTCCCGCCAACCCCGGCAACGAAGGGGGCGTCAGTGCCTCTGCGCCACCGCGCACCCGGCGCAGACGTTTTTTCCCGTCAAGCGTCGCGATATCGCGGCGGATCGTGGCTTCGGAGGTCTCCGTCAAGGCGACCAGATCCGCCACCGTCACGATGGGGCGTTCCTGTACTGCCGATAGAATGATCCTGTGACGTTCGGTTTCGTGCATTCTGTCCTCCCACTTTCATAAGACGCCAAGTTCACCGCCTCGGTCAATCATTTTCTTTCACAATCAATCATTCTGCGCCGCAGAATGATTGATTGTGATCGGTTTTGCTTGACTTGGGGTGTGGTTCCGCTCACCTTGCCATCGACGCAAGAGGCCGCATTCTGCGGCGTTCCAGGGAGGATGACCATGCTGACTCGCGCTGAAAACCGGCTTCAAAACCTGTGGGATGATGCCCGCGCAGAGGGTATGAGCGAGCCCGAAAAACTGCTGTATCGCTCGAACCTTCTGGGGTCGGACAAGCGAATCACGAACTACGGCGGCGGCAACACCTCGGCCAAGGTGATGGAGGTCGATCCGCTCACCGGCGAGCAGGTCGAAGTGCTCTGGGTGAAGGGGTCGGGCGGCGACGTCGGCTCGATCAAGATGGACGGGTTCGCCACGCTTTACATGGACAAGCTGCGCGCCCTGAAGAGCAAGTATCGCGGCGTCGAAAATGAAGACGAGATGGTCGGCTATCTCCCGCACTGCACCTTCAACCTGAATTCCCGAGCTGCGTCGATCGACACACCTTTGCATGCCTACGTGCCCAAGAAGCACGTCGATCACATGCATCCGGACGCGATCATCGCCATCGCGGCCTCGAAGAACTCCAGGGAGCTGACAGCCGAGGTCTTCGGCGACGACATCGGCTGGCTGCCGTGGAAAAAGCCGGGCTACGAGCTGGGCCTGTGGCTGGAGAAATACGCGCTGGAGAACCCGGAGGCCAAGGGCGTCGTGCTTGAGAGCCATGGGCTGTTTACCTGGCATGACGATGCAAAGGCCTGCTACGAGCTGACGCTGGAGATCATCCAGAAGGCGATGGACTGGTTCGCGGACAAGACCACCGGCGTGGCAGCCTTTGGCGGCGCGATGCACGAGTCGCTGGCACCGGATGCGCGCCGTGCCGTGGCCGCGCGGCTGATGCCGGTCATTCGCGGCTTTGTTTCTGGCAACCAGCACATGGTCGGCCATTTCGAAGACAACGCCGCCGTGCTTGAATTCGTGAACGCTCGGGACATGCGTGAGCTGGCGGCGCTTGGCACGTCGTGCCCGGATCACTTCCTGCGCACCAAGATCAGACCGTTGGTGATCGATTTCGACCCGGCACAGAACAACATCGATGTGGTGCTCGATGGGCTCGCCGATCAAATCGCCGCCTATCGCGAGGATTACAAGGCGTATTACGACCGCTGCAAGCACGCCGACAGCCCTGCGCTGCGTGACCCAAACGCGGTGGTCTACCTCGTGCCCGGCGTCGGCATGATCACCTTTGCCAAGGACAAGGCGACGGCACGCATTTCCGGCGAATTCTACGTGAACGCCATCAACGTGATGCGCGGCGCGTCCTCGGTGTCGGACTATGTCGGCCTGCCGGAACAGGAAGCTTTCGACATCGAGTACTGGCTGCTGGAAGAGGCCAAGTTGCAGCGGATGCCCAAGCCCAAATCGATGGCGGGCCGTGTGGCGCTGGTCACAGGCGGTGCGGGCGGTATCGGCATGGCGACGGCGGAACGCTACCTGTCCGAGGGCGCCTGTGTCATGCTGGCCGATATCAACCCCGAGACACTGGCGCAGGCGCAGGAGACGCTCACGCAGTCCTTCGGGCGTGATGTGGTGCGCAGCGTCGAGATGAACGTCACCGACGAGACGGCTGTGCAGGCAGCCTATGCGGATCTTGCGGTGGCTTACGGCGGTCTCGACATCCTCGTGTCAAACGCCGGGATCGCCTCATCGGCGCCGATTGAGGAGACTTCGCTGGCACTCTGGCAGAAGAATATTGACATTCTCTCCACCGGCTACTTCCTTGTCTCGCGCGAGGCGTTCAAGGTGATGCGGGTGCAGGACATGGGCGGGTCAGTCGTTTTCGTCGCGTCGAAGAACGGGCTGGCGGCCTCGCCCAACGCCGCCGCCTACTGCACGGCAAAGGCATCGGAGATCCATCTGGCGCGCTGTCTCGCCCTCGAAGGCGCCGAGGCGGGCATTCGGGTCAACGTGGTGAACCCCGACGCCGTACTGCGCGGCTCGAAGATCTGGGAAGGCGAGTGGCTGGAACAGCGCGCCTCGACCTATGGCACCGACAAGGGTGGGCTTGAAGAGATGTACCGACAGCGGTCGATGCTCAAACGCTCGGTCCTGCCAGAGGACATCGCGGAGGCGGCCTATTTCCTGGCATCGGACAGGTCTGCCAAGTCCACCGGCAACATCATCAACGTCGATGCGGGCAACAAGGAAGCCTTCACGCGATAATGTGTGAGGGGGCGGGGTGATCCCCGCTCCCGGACCGCGTGAGGGATCGGCGTGGGGCTGCGCCCCCGACGCCACGAAGGGAGGAACCATGACTTACGAACTGGCCCGAGAGGCCTTTGCTGAATGGGGTGTCGACACGGAGGCCGCGCTGGCGACCCTCGCGACAATCCCGATTTCCATGCACTGCTGGCAGGGCGATGACGTGCGCGGGTTCGAGCGCGCCACGGGCACGTCCGGAGGCGGCATTCAGGCGACGGGCAACCACCCGGGCCGTGCGCGCACCCCTGAAGAGCTGCGCGCCGACCTGGACTTCGCGTACTCGATGATCCCTGGAAAGCACCGGTTGAACCTGCATGCCTTCTATCTCGACACCGACGAGACCCCGGACCGCGACGAGATCGCGTTCCGGCATTTCACGCCGTGGGTCGATTGGGCGCGGGAGCAGGACGTGAAGCTGGACTTCAACCCGACGTTCTTTGCCCACGCCAAGGCTGACGACAATCTGACCCTGTCCCATCCCGATCAGGGCATCCGCGACTTCTGGATTGAACACGGCAAGCGCTGCCGCGAGATCGCGGCGCAGATGGGGGCGGCGCAGGGCGGCGAGGTGGTCAACAACATCTGGGTGCCGGACGGGTCCAAGGACAATCCTGTGGATCGCATGGGCGCGCGTCGGCGGCTGGAGGCCTCCCTCGATGCGATGCTGGCTCCGGCGCACGACAAGGCGCACCTTCTGGACGCCGTGGAATGCAAGCTTTTCGGGATCGGCGTCGAAGCAATGACCGTGGGCAGTCACGAATTCTACATGGGCTACGCGATCCGCAACCAGACGGCGCTCTGCCTCGACATGGGGCATTTCCACCCCACGGAGAACGTGGCTGATAAGCTGACGGCCGTGGCGCTTTCGGTTCAGGACATCCTGTTGCACGTCTCGCGCCCGATGCGCTGGGACAGCGACCATGTAATTTTGTTGGACGACAGCATCCGCGCCATGGCGCAGGAAATCGTGTTCGCTGACCTGCTGGCGCGGACGCGGATCGGGCTCGATTTCTTCGATGCCACGATCAGCCGCACAGCGGCCTGGGTGATCGGCGTGCGTAACATGCAAAAGGCGCTTCTGGAGGCGTTGCTCATGCCGCATGAGCGGTTGCGCGCCGCCGAGACCGGGCTCAACTTCACCACACGGCTCATGCTGACCGAGGAATTCAAGAGCCTGCCCCATGGGGCCGTCTGGTCCGAGTTCTGCGCCCGCGCGAACCGACCCACGGGTACCCGATTGATCGGTGCATTGGACGATTACCAACGCACCGTTTCCGAGCGCCACTGAACGACGGATTTCAGCGGCGGCGGAATGGAAAGGCAAGCAGCGCGGGGCGTTTCGCCGCCGGCTTTCATAGGCCGGTGGGTCAGGCTTGTCGGAATGCCCGGCAGCGTTGCGCTTTTCCGTATTGTGGCGGGCGCAGCCCTGTTTTGCCTGCCTCAGACCGCGGCTTTGATCTAGGTGCCTCCGAACGCGGTAAAGCGGTGCATGATGGCGATGCGGATTCCGGTGGTTTGTCCACTGCCCGGCAGGTATTGCGCAACAATGTCTCAAGAGGGGATCGAGACAAGCAAGATGCAGGCCGGTGATGGCTCAAGGGTCGTTGCGACGGTTTCCGCTAACTCGGTTTCCTCATCTCTGCTCTGAACGCTTCAGTTGGGGTTCGCCATCCGAGGCGCTTCCCGGGGGTGTCGTTGAGGCGCTCTCAAATCGCCCTCATAGTGCGACTTGAGAACGCCGCGAGCTGCGTGTCGCGTGGCAGATATGGGCGCGCACGTTTGTTCAAATTTTCGACGGAACCCTTCTGCCAAGGGGCTTTCGGATCGCAGAACCACGCCTCAGCGCCGATGCCGGACTTCAGCCTGCGCCATGCGCGGACCTCGAAGCCGCGGTCGAAGGTGATCGACTTCCGGGCGGGCTGGGGCAGGGGGCCATCATAGACAAGCTGACACGCAATTTGTTCTGACGTCCAGCCGGTCTTCAGCCGCGCGATGACATGCGCGCGAAGATCGTTCAAACGGATGAGCCTGCGTCTTCGCGCACGATGCCTGGACGCTTCACGCTGCGTGCCATGCCATAGTCGCCGTTCAGATAGGACGGCTCTTGGTCGGTGAACGAGTTCCGCTTGATCTCGCGATAGATCGTTGAGGGCGCACGACCAAGCCGATCCGCCATTTCCGGGACAGACATCTTTGCTTCACGCCATTTCGCAATCTTGATCCGTTCCTGAAAACTCAGGTGAAGGTAAGAGCGGGCCATTGGTGATCCTCCGTACAACTTTCTGTTTTAACACAGAATTTGAACTTCGGATGTGAATCCACCTGATCACACTGCTGTCGCTAATAAGGTTAGTTATGTAATTTATATTTCAAATAGTGCGCACTTCCGGAGGCTTTGCCGCGCCGCTATGCTCCGCCAAATTACATAAGGCGGAGCAGCGCTTCATTAGTCGAAGGTGATTTGAACTTTCACGGCCTTGCCGCGATCTGTTGCCAACTCAATGGCCGCCACTGCATCAGAGACCGGCAGGCTGTGGGTAACGATCGGGGCGAGCGTCAAGGCTCGCGAGTTGATCAGTTCGACCGCCTGACCGAATTCCTTATCGAACCGATGGCTTCCAATCAGATTGATCTCCTTTGAGACCAGCAAGTTGAACGGCACGGGGGTATCGCCCATCACGCCCACTTGGACGATGGTGCCCATTGGCCGGGTGCACTGGATCGCTGACCGCAGCGCAGGTTGCGCAGCGGAGCATTCGAACGTGATGTCGAACTGCCCCTTCTCGGCCTCGTAGTCCTTCAGCTCGGCGCCGTGGGTTGCCACGTTGATCGTGCGTGTGGCCCCCACCTCGGTGGCCACAGCGAGCGTCGCGTCCTCAAGGTCGGTCACGACGATCTCGCTGGCCCCGAAGTGCTTGGCCAATGCCACGCAAAGCGCGCCTATGGGGCCTGCGCCGGTGACCAGCACGCGCTTGCCCTCAAGCGTGCCCGCGACCTCAAGCGCGCGGGTCACGGCCCGGCGACACACGGCCAGCGGCTCGGACAGCGCGGCTTCGGCCATTGGCACACCTTCGGCGATTGCGTAGCACTGCGCCGCACCGATCGTGACACGATCGCGAAAGAAGCCCTGCTCGTGTGGCAAGAACATGGCCGAGCCTTTGAACCGCATGTTCAAGCAGTGCTGATGTGCACCCTTTTTGCAAAACGAACAGGTGCCACAAGGATGAGACGGGTTCAGCGCCACGGCTTGCCCGACGGCCAGACCTTCGACGCCTTCACCGAGCGCTGTGATCGTGCCAGCGGCCTCGTGACCGATGATGATCGGCTCTTGGACGCGGATCATTTCACCAATGCCACCTTGGGTGAAATAGTGGATGTCCGAGCCACAGATGCCCCCTGCGCCGATGGCCACGACAACTTCGCCGGGGGCCGGTTCCGGGTCGGGCAGGGTTTCGACGCGCAGGTCGCGTTGGCCATGCAGGCGGGCGATACGAATGGACATGGGGGCTCCTGTCAGTTGAGCAGCGAGGGCAGCCAGGTGCTGAAGAACGGGAAGTAGGACACCAGCATCAGCACAATCAGGTTGGTCAAGATGAAGGGTGCGATGGCCTTGGTCACCTGCCACAAGGACACGCGACCGATGTCAGCGCAGATGAACAGGCACACGCCCACCGGCGGTGTGGTCAGGCCGATCATCAGGTTAAGCACGGCAAAGACGGCAAAGTGCAATGGATCGACGCCCACCCCCGTTGCCAGAGCAAGCAGCGGAGCGAAGAGGATGATCAGCGCGGCAATCGTCTCCATGAACATGCCGACAAAAAGCAAAATGAGGTTGATCAGCAGGATCACGAGGAACTTGTTATCGGTGATCGACAAAACGGCACTGGCGATGGTCTGCGGAATGCGCTCGGACACGAGGATCCAGCCAAAGACATTCGCCAACCCGACCAGCGCAAGGATCGCGGCGGCGGATATAGCGCTGTCGATCACGATGCGCGGCACGTCCGTCAGCTTCAGCCCCTTGTAGACAAAAGCACCGACCACGAAGGCGTAGACAGAAGCAACCACAGCGGTTTCGGTCGGTGTGGCAAAGCCGATGAGCAGGCCGCCGACGATGAAGGCGGTCATGGCCACGGCCCAGAAGGCGCCGAGAAAGGCACGTCCCAGCTCGCCAAAGCCCTGCCATTCCTGCTTGGGGAAGTTCTTTTTGCGGGCGATGATCCAGGCGGTGATCATCATGGCGACACCCATCAGGATGCCGGGCAGCGCACCTGCAATGAACATCTTGCCAACCGAAATGCCCGATAGTGTGCCGACGATGATCATCGGGACCGAAGGCGGAATGATCGGGCCGACAGTGGACGAGGCCGCGGTGATCGCGGCAGAGAAATCCGCCGGGTAGCCGGCCTTTTTCATGCCGGGGATCATCATGCCCCCGATAGAGGCCGCGTCGGCGGCGGCGGTGCCGGAAATTCCGCCAAACAGCATCGAGGCAGCCACGTTCGTCAGGCCAAGTCCGCCACGCATCCAGCCGACCAAAGCCTGTGCAAGCCGCACGATGCGCGCCGTGATGCCGCCCGCGTTCATCAGGTTCCCGGCGAGGATAAAGCCCGGAATACACAGCAGCACAAAGCTGTCCATGCCCGAGTACATCTTTTGCGGGATCACAACGAGCGGCATGCCCTGATACAGCAGGTAGGCCATGGAGGACACGCCCAGCGTCACCGCCACGGGCAGTCCGATGGCCAGCCCCGCGAGGAAACAGCCCAGAAGGATCGTCAATTCCATGTCAGTGGTCCTCTTGCAGGCGTTCGGGAGTGCCATCTTCGGTGCCGGTCAACATGCCGATCACGCGAAAGGCGGCAAAGAGGCTCAGTAAAATGACGGCAACCAGCACCGAAGCGTGTATCCAGTCCATCCGAACCCCCAGAGATGGTGCAGTCTGGCGCGCCCCGATGGACACGTAGAACCAGGTCGCCGAGATCAGCGCGAGGCCGAAGCCACATGTGATCACCGCGCAGATCAGTCGCAGGATCCAGGGCAGTCGACCGGGCAGCGCTTCGGACAGGATGTCGACGTTCACAAGATTTCCGGACCGATAGCTGAGGCCGACACCGAACGCGGTCAGGTACAGCAGCGCAAAACGCGTCAACTCTTCGGACCAGACGACCGAAGTCATCAGGCCGGATCGCCCCGCAAGCTGCACAAGCACAGCGATGATGATGACGCCAAAGCTGAGCCCCGTGGCGATGCGGGCGAGGCCGGTCAGGACCTGAATGATGCGCTGCATGGAAACCCCCGTTCACGTTTGTAACAAGGGCCGGAAGGTCTTTAATACCCCTCCGGCCCCGTGGAGCGGCCCCCATAGGGGGAGGCCATCCCCTTATCTGCGATCAGTCAGCGAAGAGCTGTTCGACCTGCGGGCGGATTTCGTCGGCGACAGAATTCAGCACGGCCTCTTTTGCGGCGGCGGCAAAGGCGGCGTTGTCGACTTCGACGAACTCCATGCCAAGATCTTCGAGCTGGGTCTGAAGCTCGGACTCCTCCGCGAGGAACTGCTCACGCTCCCATTCCTGCGTCCGCGATGCGGCTTCCATCACGGCTTGCTGGTCTTCCTCGGACATCCGGCCCCATGCCATTTCCGAGATCGTCAGGTAGATCCACGACCGCACGTGCTGGGTCTGGTTCACGTAGTCCTGCACTTCGTTGAAGTTGGCGGACTTGATCAGCGCCAACGGGTTTTCCTGTGCATCGATGGTGCCGTTCTGCAGCGAGGTGAAGACCTCGGAGAACGCCATCGGCGTCGGGTTCGCCCCCAGCGCCTGCCAGACGTTCAGGAACAGCGGCACGTTGGGCACGCGCATTTTCAGGCCGTCGAGGTCCTCGACCGACGTGATCGCGCGGTTGGAGGTCAGGTTGCGCGGACCGCGGGCGAAGTAGGCGATCGGGCGGATGCCGACCTTCTCGACGATCTGCGCCTCGATTTCGTCGCCCAGCTCACCACCGGCCACGGCGTCCATGTCCTCAAGCGAGGTGTAGCCGTAGGGAATTGCCAGCAGGGCCGCCATCGGCGCCCAGTTTTGCAGGGATTCACCGGTGATCGTCATGTCGGCGGTGCCAAGCTGCATGCCGTTGATGACGTCCATTTCCTTGCCGAGCGTTTCGTTCGGGAACACTTCGACGGCGATACGACCTTCGGTCAGCGTCTCGACTTCCTCGGCGAACTTTTCAGACGCCTTGTGCCAGATATTATCCTCGTTGGCCGGGTGGCCAAGCTTCAGCGTCATGTCTTGCGCAAAGGCGGCGCTGGACAGGGCTGCGGCGGCGATACCGCCAAGCATGAGGGTCTTCAGGGTCTTGGTGACGAACATGGTTTCCTCCCTTTGGTCGTCTTCGTGATCCCGATCAGCCCTGCGGGGCGTCGAAATAATCGGGGTAGGTTTCTCGGATCGCGGGCAGGTCCTGCAGGATCATCCGCAGGTGGCCGCGCATTGCGTCCTTGGCGGTCTCGCTGTCACCGGCTTCGATCGCGTCTACAACTGCGGTGTGCTGAGCGATCAGGTGCGCCACCGGAAAATTGGTCGAGGTCATCTGACGGACGCGGTCCATCTGAGATTTCATCCCTTCGATCACGGTCCAGGCGTTGGGATGCCCCGCGGCCTCGGCAAGCGTGCGATGGAATTCATCATCCAGCGGCACGAAGGCCGAGGGCCGATCATCGGCCAACCGCTTTTGCGCGTCGATCTGATCCCGAAGGTCGCGGACAAGCCCCTCGGGGGTGTTCGCGGCGCAGGCTTTGACGATGTCGGCTTCGACTGCTTCACGGACGAAGCGGGCGTCCATCACCGCCTCAAGAGAAATCTTGCGCACGTAGGTGCCACGTTGCGGGCGGATTTCCAGAAGCCCCTCTTCGGCCAGCTTGATAAAGGCCT
The DNA here is from genome assembly GCF_014196795.1 of Sagittula marina. Classification (GTDB taxonomy): domain Bacteria; phylum Pseudomonadota; class Alphaproteobacteria; order Rhodobacterales; family Rhodobacteraceae; genus Sagittula; species Sagittula marina. The sequence goes on along the minus strand of NZ_JACIEJ010000009.1, from coordinate 200,349 downwards.
CGCGGACGGGCTGTCGGGACAGGCCGAACTTTGTGCCGATGTCGGATTCGGACAGGCGCATACCGGGCTCAAGCTGATTGCGCACGATGCAAAGCCGCAGAATACGGGTCAACTGCGGTCCCACGGGGGCCGTCGGGTCGATCTGTGCCATATTCAGTAGCTCGATGCTCATCCTGTCTCCTCCTGAGCAAATCCATAACTGCATACTTCCATACTAGTCAACAGCCCAATTGGATGCTATCGATCACACCTGTAATATCGCCCCGCAGGCCATCACAGCTGCGTGGCTCTATCGAAGACCCAAGGGGAGGAAACATCATGCGACAGTCATGGCGCTGGTTTGGTCCAAAGGACCGCGTGAGCATCGACGACATGATGCAGGCAGGCGTCGAGGGCGTCGTTTCGGCGCTGCACCATGTGCCCACAGGCACAGTCTGGTCCCCAGAGGAAATCGCGGCACGCAAGGATCTGATCGCCACCCGACGGGATGGCCGCCCCTCCTCCTTGACGTGGGACGTGGTGGAATCGCTGCCGGTGTCAGAGGACATCAAAAAACAGAAAGGTGATTGGAAAACCCACATCGCCAACTGGAAGACCTCGATGCAGCACCTGTCGGACGCCGGGATCGACGTGATCTGCTACAACTTCATGCCCGTGCTGGACTGGACGCGCACCGACCTTGCATGGGAACGTCCAACCGGCGCACGCTGCATGCGCTTCGACCTGATCGACTTTGCGGCCTTCGACATTCACATCCTTGAACGCCCTGGCGCGGCCGACGGCTTTCCCGATGCTGTCGTGGCAGAGGCAGCGGAGCGGTTCGCCCGGATGAACGACGCGCAAAAAGAGCAGCTGGCGGGCAACGTTGTCTTTGGCCTGCCGGGCGCCGCCGAAAAATTCACGCTGGATGACGTGAAGGCGCATCTGGCCGAATACGACAGCATTTCCGAGGCGCAGCTTCAATCCAACATGATCGACTTCCTGTCAGAGGTCGCGCCCATGGCCCAGGATCTCGGTATGCGCCTGTGCTGCCATCCGGACGATCCGCCCTTCCCTCTGCTGGGTTTGCCCCGGATCATGTCGACCCAAGCGCAATACCAAAAAATCCTCGACGCTGTAGACATGCCGTCGAACGGCGTGACACTGTGCACCGGCAGCCTTGGCGCGCGGCCTGACAACAACCCTGTCGAGATCTTCAAGGCGCTGGCCGACCGCGTGCATTTCCTGCACCTGCGCAACGTCAGCATCGAAGGCACCGAGATCATGAATTCCCTTTACGAGGACGAGCATCTGTCCGGCCACACCGACATGGTGGCCATGGTCGCCGCTGTCGTCGCAGAGGAAGCGCGGCGTAAAGCGGCAGGCCGTGCAGACTGGTCAATCCCTTTCCGGCCCGACCACGGTCAGGACATCCTTGACGACATCGGGCGCCAGGCGCAGCCGGGGTATCCAGCCATCGGGCGTCTCAAGGGGCTGGCGGAACTGCGCGGGCTCTACCACGCGTTCCAGCACCCGCTGATCGCAGGGGCCTGAGATGCGTCTGACAACCCTTGAACAGGTGCCCGCTGCCCTTCGCCCCGGATATGACCCCGCCGCGCATGGCGTCGGGATCGTTCACCTTGGCCTCGGCGCGTTTCACAAGGCGCATCAGGCGGCGCTCACCGATCTGGCAATGAGCGCGGAGGGCGGCGATTGGCGCATCCTTGGCGTGTCGCTGCGTTCTCCCAAAGCCTCCGAAGATCTGGCGCCGCAAAACGGCCTCTATACGCTGATCGAAAAAGGCGCCGAAGGCACGAATGCACGCGTGATCGGCGCCATCGCCGATGCCATCTGCTCTGCCGGCAACCCGGAGCCCACCTTGCAGGCCATGGCCGCCGAAGGGACCAGGATCGTGTCGCTGACAGTGACCGAGAAGGCCTATGGCCTGAACCGCGCCACAGTCGGCTGCGATCCAGAACACCCCGCCGTAGCCGCCGATCTTGCCAACCCGCAGGCACCTCAGGGCGTGCTGGGCCTCCTGACCGAAGCGCTGCGCCGCCGCCACACCGCCGGGATTGCGCCGTTCACCGTCCTGTGCTGCGACAACCTGCCGGAAAACGGCACCTTGTTGCGCGGGGCCGTGGTGGATTTCGCTTGCAGGATCGACCCGGCGCTGTCGGACTGGATTGCCGAAACCGTGGCCTTCCCCTCGACCATGGTGGACCGCATCACCCCCGCCGCGACCGCCGCCACCCTGGCAGAAGCGCAGGCCCTCACCGGCACCGAAGATCACGCCGCCATCGAGACCGAGCGTTTCGTGCAATGGGTCATCGAGGACAATTTCCCGCAGGGGCGTCCGGCGTGGGAAGCCGCTGGCGTGATCTTCACCGAGGATGTTCCGGCTTTCGAGGCGATGAAGTTACGGATGCTGAACGGCGCGCATTCCATGCTGGCCTATGCCGGCTTCCATGCCGGGCTGCCGCTGGTGCGTGACGTGATGTCCCACGCGCCTTTGGCCAACCTAGTGCGCAGGCATCTGGCCGCCGCAGCAGCAACCCTGCCCCCGATCCCGGGTATCGACCTCGATGCCTATGCGGCAGCGCTGGCGGCGCGGTTCGAAAACCCCGGCATTGCGCATGAGACCTTTCAGATTGCCATGGACGGGTCCGAAAAGATGCCGCAACGCATCTTCGCTGCGGTCGACGATGCCCGAACCCGCAGCGTCGACATTCGCCCCTTTGCCTTTGCCACGGCCGCTTGGGCACGGCACGTGTCAATGGCGACCCACGACTGCGCCCCCTACGAATTGCGCGACCCGCGTGCCGACGCATTGCGCCAAATGGCCGAGGGCAAGGAGGCGGATGACATCGTATCCGCCCTGCGTGGCGCGCCCTTTGTCCCGGCGAGCCTGTGTTCGGACATGGATTTCTGGACGATCGTCGAAGGCATTCTTGCCGAGATGTTGTTTGACCCCATGACCGACGTCATTGCGCGCGAGGCCTCATGAGCCGCTTCTTGTCCATTGGGGAATGCATGTTGGAACTGTCCGGCGCTGGCGATGACCTGTGGCGGATGGGCATCGCGGGCGATACGCTGAACACGGCATGGTACGCCCGTGCCTGTCTGCCCGATAGCTGGCAGGTGGCCTACGGCACGTGCATCGGGCGCGACCCGTTTTCGGCGCGTGTACCTGCCTTTTTGCAAGAAAACGGGATCGAGGTGGACCGCATCCAGACGCATCCGACGCGCTCTGTCGGGCTGTATGCGATTTCTCTGGTCGAGGGGGAGCGCAGCTTTGCCTACTGGCGCAGCGCATCCGCTGCGCGAACCTTGGCGGACGATCTGGAACAGCTCGAAACCATGACGCGCGAGGCGCAGGTGATCCACGTTTCGGGCATAACCTTGGCGATCCTGCCGCCTGAAGGGCGGCGGCGGCTGATTGAAGTCATGACACGGCGCCGGGCCGAAGGTGTAACCGTCTCGCTCGATCCCAACATCCGCCCGGCGCTCTGGGAAGACCCCGACACGGCAGCGGAGATCCTCACCCAGGCCGCACGTGCCGCGACGATCCTCTTGCCCAGCTTCGACGACGAAAAGGCCTGCTTCGGCGATGCGACCCCCGCGGCCACACTGGCGCGCTACGCCGCGCTCGGCGCGGATACGGTCATCGTAAAAAACGGCGGCGGCGCGATCCTCGCCCGACACGAGGGCCAATCGTTTGAAACAGGGGAGCTTGCGCGGGTGACGCCCGTTGACACAACTGGCGCAGGAGACAGCTTCAACGGAGCATGCCTCGCGGCGATTGCCACTGGCAGCCCCCTCCCCGACGCCGTTGCTGCCGGTCACACTGTTGCCAGCAAGGTGGTTATGCACCGTGGCGCGTTGATGCCGATGAAGGAAATCGCCTGAAATAAGGGCGCACCGCAGACGAGTGCGCCTTTATTATCAATCGCTTACGCCGCCAGTGCGATTGCTTTGGCATTGACGAGTTCATGCATCCCGAACCCGCCGTGTTCGCGGCCAGATCCGCTGTCTTTCACACCGCCAAAGGGCATTTCGGGCGTGGCGAGGTTGAAGTGGTTGATGAACACCATCCCGGTGTCAAAGTACGTCTTCGCCAGCTCGACCGCATGCTTTTCATCTTTCGAGAAGATGCCGCCGCCCAGTCCTAAACGGCTGTCGTTGGCGATCCGCATCGCGTCTTCGTCATCCTTTGCCCGAATGACAGAGGCCACGGGGCCAAACAGCTCTTCGTCATAGGCAGGCTGACCCGGTTTCACGTCGGTAAAAACAGTCGAAGGATAGTAATATCCTTTACCGTCCGGCATCTCGCCGCCCGTCGCAATCTTTGCACCGGCTTCCACACTGTCGCGCACCTGCTGATGTAGGGTTTCGCGCAGATCGGACCGTGCCATCGGGCCCAAGCCTGTGTCTTCCTTCGTCGGATCCCCCAGAATGATATCCGACATGGTCTTTACGAAACCTTCAACAAACTGGTCATGGACCTTGTCGGCGACGACGAGCCGCTTGGCGTCCACGCATGTCTCGCCATTGTCATAGAGGCGCCCGGCCGCAAATGTCTTGATCGCCAGATCAAGGCCCGCATCTTCAAGCACGAGATAGGCATCGTTCGACCCCAGCTCCAGAACGGTTTTCTTGAGGTGCTCGCCCGCCGTCTTGGCGACAACGCTGCCAGCTTTTGCGCTGCCGGTCAGGGTCACACCCCGCACCAGGTCATGCGCGATCAACTTGTCCGACTGATCATGATCAATGGTCATGACGGTGAAAAGATCCTTGGGCAGGCCAGCAGCTTCGTAGATATCCCGCAGCATAAGGCCGCTGTCAGTGCAGTTCTCCGCGTGCTTCAGCAGGACACCATTGCTGGCCGTCAGTTTCGCGATGGAATAGTGCACCGCCTGATACATCGGGAAATTCCAACGCTGGATGCCGGAGATCACGCTGGTCGGCGAATATGTGACAATGCCTTTTCGGCCATCCTGCAGGGCGCGTTCCTCATCGGCCCGAACCTGGGGGCCCTGATTGGCGGTGTAGGCGCAAATCCCGGCACACAGGTCAATCTCGTCGCGGCTGTCAGACAACAGCTTGCCCACCTCGGAGGTCATCTACTGCGCGAACTCCTCCTTGCGCGCGGTCAGCTCTTCGCCGATGCGCGCGATGGTCTGTGCCCGCTCGTCCAGCGTCTTCAGCTTCCGCGCAGAAAAGGCCGTGTGACACTTTTCCAGTGCTGCGAGCGATGTCATCCTCGAACATGAGAGGATAGCTGTTCAAATCGGCTTCGGTGGCCGGGTTCACGGTTTTGAGTGGTTGCCGGCTCATGATGAGCGCTCCTTTCGTCATTCGTTTGACTATGAGACCCTCTGCCTGGGGGAGGAATATGTTCCCTATGCCCCTGTCACGGTCGTGAGAGCACCCGAACCGACGTGCGCACGAGCCATCGGCCTCAGTCCCTCCCCAACCATATGGGATGTATCGCTTGGCGCATGTTTTGGCGCTGTCTCACTGGCCCAAGGATGAGTGCAATGCGCAATTCTGGGGTTCACCCCGACGCGCTTCGCCGTATTCAGGAAGTCAGAAAAACCACAGCGATGATCCGCAAAAATGCGACGCCTTTTGCAAGGCGCCGCATCCATGCCAGGCGAACGCCTCGATTCAGGTGATGCGTTGAATGCTGGCGGCGATTTCGTCCATTTCAAACACGCCTTTCCAGTCGTCGCGCATCAGCGCGGGCTTGCCGAACTCAATCGCCTTGTTGCACGCGTCGGAGAACTGGCCGTCGATCTCGTCAAAGATCACCGCGCCGAGGATGTTCATATGCCCCAGCAGGAAATCGCGGGCGCAGTCATAGCTGACACCACGCGCCACGACCTCGTCCATGGCCTCCCGCATCACCATCAGCAGCGAGGCGCAGACAGTTTCCGATAGACCCGGTTCCAGCAGGGCCATCTGTTCCACCGTTACGCGATAGCTGCGCGCGACCGGGGCATAGATGGCTTTCGCAACGGTCTCTCCCAGCGCGTAGTGCTCTTCCGGCCCCTGCATAAGCGCGTTCACCACGCCCTGCTGCGCGGCGACACCGCCAAAGTGGTCGTTGCGCCCGGCCTCCGTGCTTTCGTTGTTGAAGATCGGCGGATGGCAGGGATGCGTCACGAAATAGGTGATGTCATCGCGCTCTGGCAGGTGCCCGGCGAAGGGCGCCGCCGCATCAAGGATCACAATCACCGTGCCCGGCGCGACCTGCGGCACGACCGAAGCCGCGACCTTGCCGATCACCGTGTCCGGTACGGCAAGGATGACAACCTCGGCCCCCTCCAGACCACTTGCCGCGTCGACGGCATCGACGCCGACTTCGGCCTTCAGACGCGCCTTTCCAGGTTCACTGATCTCAATATGGCTGACATCGAAATCCGTCTTCGCAAGATTGCGCGACAGGCGGACCCCCATTTTGCCGCCTGCCCCGAAAAGCGCGACTTTGGTCATTTTGGTTCTCCTCCGGTGGGGTTGTTTAACTGGTATGATCAGATAATATGCATGAAGTAATGTCAACAGGTGTCCACAAGGACGCAGGAGGAAGACCATGGCGCCACGACTGGCTTGGCTGGGGGATGATTTCACGGGCTCAGCCGCAGTGATGGAGGTGCTGGCCTTTGCCGGTCTGCGCGCGGTGTTGTTTTCTGGCGTGCCAACGGACGCGATGGCCGCGCGCTTTGCCGATGCGGATGCGGTTGGCATCGCCACCACCGCCCGGACCGAGACACCCGACCAGATGCGCGCCAGCCTGCCCGATCCGCTGGCTTGGCTGGATCGCAAAGGGGCCGAGATCCTGCATTACAAGGTGTGCTCCACCTTCGATTCCGCACCGCACAGCGGCAATATCGGCACGGCCATCGACCTGTGTTTGCAGCAGCGCGCATCGGACGCCGTGCCCATGGTGGTCGCCGCGCCCCAGATGAGGCGCTATCAGGCGTTTGGGCATCTCTTCGCGGGGACCTTTGACGGTGTGTTCCGGCTTGATCGCCACCCGGTGATGTCTCGTCATCCGGTCACCCCGATGCAGGAAGCCGACCTGTTGCGCCACCTCGCCAGACAGACCGACCTGCCCTCTGCGCTCATCGACCTTGAATCGCTCTGGTCCGATGCCGGCGCCAGCGCGCTGCAATCGCATCTGGACGCTGGCGCGCGCATCCTGTCCCTCGACAGCATGGACCCCGCCAGCGAAGAGGCCGTGGGTCGCCTGATCTGGGAAAACCGAGCGCGCCTGAGGGTGGCTGTCGGATCGCAGGGAGTGGAATACGCACTGGTGCGGCACTGGCAGCGCAGCGGCGAGATCGCCCCCGCCCCATCCGTGCAGGGCGCTGGCGCAGTCTCGCAAATCGCCGCCGTTTCCGGGTCCGTCTCACCCTCTACCGCGCAGCAACTGGCCTGGTCGGCGGCAAACGGCTTTGCCGTGATCGGTTTCAACACGGTCTCCGTGCTGGGGGACGCCGCCGCGCAGGAAGCCGAGATCGACCGCTGCATCGCCGCCGCCACGCAGGCCGCCGCTCAGGGGCACAGCCCTCTCGTCACCTCCGCCGAGGGGCCGGACGACCCGCGCGTGGCCACCTTTCGCGCGGCCCTCGCGACATCTGAGCTGTCCTCAGACACCGCAAACGCGCGCATCGGCCAAGCGCTTGGCCGTGTGCTGGACGGTGTGCTGCGCGCAACGGGCATCCGACGCGCAGTTATCTCCGGCGGTGACACATCGGGCCATGGGATGCGCGCCCTGGGGCTTGAGGCCCTTGAGGCCCTCGCCCCCACCATCCCCGGCGCAGCGTTGTGCATTGGCCACGGCGGCAGCGCCCACGACGGTCTGCAGATCGCGCTGAAGGGGGGCCAGATGGGCAGCGAAGATTTCTTCGGCTGGATTCGCGACGGCGGGGGGCCGCGTCAGGCGTCGGAGTGATCCTCCGGACTGCCGTGCGGCTCAAACGACACGCGAGACCGTTCGAGGTGCCGGCGCATTTCCTCGGTGGCGCCCGCGACGTCGTGGGACTCGATGTGATCGACGATCTTGGCGTGTTCTGCCAGCGTCACGTCCTCGCTGCCCGAGCGGTGCAGCAGGCTGACGTGATATTCGAACAGCCAGCCCAGCATGGCGTCGGACACCGACAGGATGATCGGGTTGTTCGCCAGTTCTGCCAGCTTGCGGTGAAATGCCATGTCTGTGGCGATAAAGGCCGTGGCATCGCCCAGCATGTTGCGTTGCCGCTCGATCAGGGCGCGCAGGTCCGCCACGTCGGCCTCGGTGGCGGTCTCGGCAGCGACGCGTACCATGCCCAGCTCGAACATTTGCCGCGCATGTTTGAGATGGTCGAGATTGGCCGGGGCGCTGTCCAGCAGCAACCGCGCCAGCTCGTCCGACTGAGTCAGCACGCTGCCTGCCGTCAACTCGTTCACGCGCGATCGCTCGCCATGGCTGATGGTGATCAGCCCGCTGTTGTGCAGCGACTGCATCGCCTCGCGCACTGCTGGGCGTCCCACACCAAAGCGTTCCATCAGCGCGCGCTCTGACGGCATGTAGTCGCCGGGCTTCAGCTCATGCGTGCGGATCATCTCGTGCAGGCGTTCCAGCACCTGCTCCGAGAGCTTGCGGCGGACGATCTTTTCGTGACCGGGCTTTGCGGAACTGTCCATGGCGCTGGCTCTCCTGAAGGTCCCGGCCTCTGTGGTGCGGGACTGGTCATCTTTGGTGACGAGTACCCTATGCCCCGTCAAGGCTCAATGCACAGGCGTCGCGCCCCTGTCGCGATCAGCGGGGCTGGCGGATGTCGTGGCCAAAGGGCATCAACCCATCTATCGGTCGGTCCGTCAGGTTGGCCCTCAGCAGGACACGGTCGGTTTCAAGGATGGCCTGCCCGCCTGTCACCTCCGCCCGCACAAGCCGCTGACCGGCCATGGCCGACATGGCGCGCAGCACCGTCGGCAGCGGGCCGGGATTGCCCACCACTCCGCGCGGGCCATACAGCGATGCAGGCGTCCAGACCGCGACGTCGAAGGGCGCAAGCGCCGCCAGCAGCCCCACCGCATACGCTGCCCCAAAGGCGCCGCGATGGCGCGGGTCGTCATTGCTCATGCAGACGCGCCTCCCATCGGGATTGGGGATTGTGCGCGTGCCGTAGGGGTTCTGACGCATGGCGATGGTGGCAGGGCCGATGCGGTAAGGCCGGTCGCCGATAATCGCCCGCGCCGACCGCGCGATATGCGGCACCGCCTCCAACGTCTCCATGACCGACAGATCATCGGCGGCGTGAACGATCGGACACAACCCGTGGCTGATGAAATCGAGCATATCGACAGGGGGCCGCTTGCGGTTCAGCTCTGTGAACAGGCTCGCCATGCCCCCGCCGTGCGGCAGATCCGGAAAGGCCGTCGCGATGGCCGCGTGGACCTCCTCCAGTGGCGGACACGCCGGCCACTGTGATCCCGGCGGCGTCGACTGGCGATCCACGGACGGGCAGCCAAAGACCGAGACCGGGGCGAAGCCGCTCTGCGCCATGGCGCGCGCGTGATTGGACAGCTCCTCTGCCGGGGTCTGCACGCCATCGAACCGCCCGATGAGTTCGAGGTCAAAGGCAACGCCCACCGCCGCAGCCTGCGCGGCGGCAAAGGCCCGCATCTGTCCGGCCACGTCGCCCAGCGTCGCATCCACGTGGCACAACAGCCGCTGCGGCTTCACCACGTTCAGATCGTCGGGCCATGCAGCAAGGCACTGCGCGTCCTGCGCCGTCAGCACCAGCGCCAATTCCGGCACATGGGCCGGCGTCGCGGGCCGCGCCACGGGGCGCGCTTTCGTCTTGCAGGCGGTCCAGCTGACCTCGACCGCCTGCTGCACTTCTTCCCCATCGGGCAATTCGTAGGGCCACGGCAGTGCCAGCGGCCGATTGTAGGTCTTGAAAGATGCATCGCCCCACTGTCGTTGATCTTCCATCTCGAAGGTATCGCCAGACAGGGCACAGCGCACGCGCAGGCCGTTGGCCTCATGCTCCAGCGCCGCGATGTTTATGAAGGGCTGCCAAGGTTCGATCAGCTCGGGAAAGCGGCTCTCCTCGCCCCGGCCATCCGCATGGGTGACGCGCGCGGGGCAGCCCGCGACGCCCTCGATCGGATGCAACACGGTGAATCCCGCACGGTTGGTTTCAAATGCGCCATGCGCCCGCCCCTCGCCGGTGACCGTCAAGCCATCCGCCTGCAGCGTCACGTGGACCGTCACATCCAGCCGCCCTGCGCCGTTGACGAAACGCAGCGGCCAAGACAGATGCAGCGCATCCCCGTCATGCCGCCGCTCCACCACGCCGACGTCCGCCACCAACGTGCCCCAGTCCCGGTCCCGCGCAAGAAAGGCGATGGAGCGGATGACCTCCACGCCGCCGACGCGGAGATGGCGCAGCGCGCCCGCCTGCAGGGTCAATGCAACGTCACCATGTGTGATCGTTTCGATGGGCGCTGGCGGCTCTTCGGTGCCGTAAAGATCCCTCAAAGTTCTGACAGCGCGACGCTGCGCCTCTCCGCTGCCGACAGGTAGGCCGCCTCCACCAGGGCAAATGTGCGCAAGTTGTCCTGCCCGGATGTCTCCGGCGCTGCGCCGCTGCGCAGACAATCGACAAAGTGCTTCTGGATCAGCAGCACGCTTTCCTGAATGTTGTGCCATGGCTGTTCGGCCCAGGGCAGAACCGGCGGAGCCACATCGCGCACCGCCTCCGTCGCCCCCTGCACCGTCAGCCGATACCCTGCGTCCAGCCGCAAAGTACCGCCGGTGCCGTCGATTTCGAGCAGCGTTTCGGGGAAGGTCTCAGGGCGGCGCTGCGTGGCATAGGAACAATCCACCACCGAGGTCACGCCCGACCCGTGCGACAGCAGCATGGTGGCCACGTCCTCGCCTTTGATCGCCGGGTTGATCCGCCGCGTGGTGGCGCTGATCCGGTCCACGTCGCCGAAAAGCGCGCGGGAAATGTCGAGGATATGAATGCCCAGATCTTCGATGATGAACCGCGTGCCTTCTGCGAGATACGGCTGGCCGGAGAACACGTCATAGCCCGACCGGAATGATACCCGGCCAAAGAACGGGTCGCCGATGGCCCCGCCGCGGATTGCGTCGATGGCCGCGCGCACTGCCGATTGCCAGCGGAAATTCTCATGCACCATCAGCGTTTTTCCCGTGGCGGCGATCGCCTCCACCATGGCCCGCGCATCGCCCATGTTCAGGGCAAAGGGTTTTTGACAAATGACATCCACCTGCGCCGCGGCGGCCATTTCCACCAGCGGGCGGTGCGATCCCACCGTGGTGGCGATGTCGACGAAGTCAAACCCGCCTTCCGCGAACATCTCTGCCGCGTCGGCGTGCCGGCGTGCGATGCCGAACAGCTCTCCTGCCTCCGTCAGGCGGGCCTCGTCCTGGTCACAGATGGCCACGATCTCGACGCCATCTATGTCGCGCCATGCGTGCAACTGGTTGCGGGCAAAGAAACCGCAACCGATCAGGGCACCTCTCATCTCGATCCTCCCTTATTTGCCGACCGCAGCCTGTGCCTGCAGCGCGACCTTGGCCTGCACCTTTTGTTGTGCCTGGTCCAGCACCACGGCCGCGATGATGACAATCCCCTTGATCACGGTCTGCCAGAAGGCCGAGACCCCCATCATCACCAACCCGTCCGACAGCACCCCGATGACGAAGGCACCCACGATGGTGCCACCGATGCGTCCGCGCCCGCCGGACATGGACGTGCCGCCCAGAACCGCCGCCGCGATGGCGTTCAGCTCGAAGGTATCGCCGGTCGCAGGGTGCGCTGCAACCAGCTGCGAGGAGATGATGATCCCCACCAACGCCGCGCAGAAGCCGGAGAACATGTAGACGAAGTACTTCACCTGCGTGACTTTTACGCCGGACAGGCCCGCCGCCCGCTCGTTGCCGCCCACCGCGTAGATGAACCGCCCCAGCGGCGTGCGCCGCGCGATGTAGGCGGCCAGCAGCCCCACGGCGATCAGCATCCAGATGGAAATCGGCACGCCTAGGAAATCACCCGATCCGATCATGCGGTAGCTGGCCGACCCATACTCGGGATTGCCGGTCAGGTTCGGAAAGGTCTCGCCCTCGCTCGACAGCATGGCCGCGCCGCGTGCGATATACAGCGTGCCCAGCGTCGCAATAAACGGCGCCACGTTGAGCTTGGTGATCAAAAAGGCGTTCAACGCCCCGATTGCGATGCCCACGCAGGCCACGAGAATGCAGATCTCAAGCGTGTTGAACTGGATCGACCAGCCCAGGCCAAAGTTCATCCCGTTGAGCAGCAGGTAGCCCGCCACCATCCCGCACAGTCCGACGATGGAGCCGACCGAGAGGTCGATGCCGCCTGAAACGATGACAAAGGTCATGCCGATGGCCAAGAAGGCGTTCAGCGCCACGTGTTTCGACATGATGACCATGTTCGCCGCCGACAGAAAGTTTGGCGCGAAAATCGAAAAGAACATGAAAACAAGGATCAGCGCGATGAAGGTGCGCGCCTTCATCACCAGCAACAGCGTCGAGTTTGTACCGCCCATGGCGGAATTTGCAGTCATGTCGGTCATTTCTCTTTCCCCTCTGCGCCGCGCGGCGCCGATGCCGTAACGAGCGCCGTTTCCGTGGCGGTCTCATGGCTGAATTCTCCGGTGATGCGGCCTTCGGCCATCACGATGATGCGGTCCGACAGGCTCATGACCTCCTCCAGATCAGAGGTGACGAAAACGATGCCGAGACCATCGGCCGCCAGTTGACGCATGACGCGAAACACCTCGGCCTTGGCACCAATGTCGATGCCGCGCGACGGCTCGTCCATCAGCAGCACGCGCGGCCCCGTCATCAGCGCCTTGGAGATCACGACCTTCTGCTGGTTGCCCCCCGACAGTGCCGACACCTGATGTTCGGGCGAGGCGATCTTGATCACCATGCGCTTGACAAAATCCGCCACGCGGGTGCGTTCCGCGCCGAGATCCATGTCGATGCCGCCGCGCGTGATCGCGCCCAACGAGGACAGCGTCATGTTCTCGCGGATCGACAGGATCTGTACCAGACCGTCGTGCTTGCGGTCCTCGGGGATCAGCGCCAGCCCGTGCGAAATGCGATCTGACACGCTGGGTTTGCGCATCTTCCTGCCCGAGACATGGACCTCTCCGGCGGCATGCTGATGCCGCCCCATGATGCATTCCAGAAGCTCGGTGCGCCCGGCCCCCATCAACCCGTAGATCCCCAGGATCTCGCCCTCGCGCAGTGAAAGCGACACACCGTCCACCACAAAACCGCCAGAGCTGTCGGGCAGGCGAATGTTCTCGACCCGCAGCGCCTCCGCGCCGAAGGGATGTTCGATTTCCTTGGCAAAATCCTTGGAGCTGTCGCCGATCATGTTCCGCACGATCCAGGGAATATCGACCCCTTCCATCGACTGCGCGCCGGTGATGACGCCATCGCGCAGGACCGTGATGTAGTCACCCACGCGGATCAGCTCCTCCAGCCGGTGCGAGATGTAAACGATCCCGACGCCCTCGGCCTTCAACTCGTCAATCACGCGGAACAGGATTTCCACCTCCGTGCTCGACAGGGCCGAGGTCGGCTCATCGAGGATCAGGATACGAGCGTTGCGCGCAAGGCTCTTGGCAATCTCGACGATCTGTTGCTGCCCGACCTTCAGGTCACCTACCAGCGTGTCCGGGGCGATGTCATGTTCCAACCGCTGCATCAGCGCACGGGTTTCGGCGTGTTGCGCCGCGCTGTCTATGTCGATGCGCCCGCGGGTCTTTTCATGCGCCATAAAGATGTTGTCCGCCACCGACAGGTTCGGAAACAGGTTCAACTCCTGGAAGACGATGCCGATCCCGTGGCGCTCTGCATCGTCGGTCGACGACAGGTGCACCACCTCGCCGTCCATGCGCACCTCTCCCGAGGTCAGCTGCTCCACCCCGGAGATGATCTTCATCATCGTCGATTTGCCCGCGCCGTTCTCGCCCACCAGCACGTTCACCGCGCCCATGCGCAGGTCGAAATCCACATCCTTCAGCGCAACGGTGCCGGGGTACACCTTCGTCCCACCCCGGATGGACAGGCCCACGGGATGCGTCGTCTCTGCCGTCAGGTCCGAATGCGCGGTCATGGCGTGCCCATCGTCAACGCGGTCGGCACGATTTCCGGCGTGTCGGTGGCGCTGCGAAGAGTAAAGACGCCGGTAAAGCTGACGGTCTCGCCCACCACGTCGCCCTCGGGCTTGGTCAGTCCGCTTGCCGCCTGATCGTTCATCGCGCGGGCGAGCTTGGCAAACTCGATCTGGTCCCGGAAATCGGTGAACACGATAAAGGGCATGGCATCGCGCAACGCGGTGCCCCGGATCACGGGGCCAAGTTGCAAGGTCACATCCGCCGCGCCGTCGCCGTCCATGTCCACCTGCATCTTGGCGGCGCGACTGTCCAGCCGGGCTTCCGTCACCGTGCCACTTCCGGTCACTGCAAAATTCCACGGGTTGGCTTCACCATCGGGGCGCAGGCCGTAAGCGGCACCGGCGGCGTCGATCCCCTCTGCCAGTCGGTTGCGCAGGGTGTCGTAATCCACCGCGTTCTCGGCGATGACGGGCTGCACCTGGCTCTCCCAGGCCTCGGCGACATAGGCGGCCATGCGTGCCTCGTCGGTCTGGGGCACATTGGCCGTGTCAGCGGGATCGGGGTCGGGCACGATCTGACAAGCTGTCGCCGTCAGCGACAGGCAAACCGTGGCCACCATGGAAATGGGGCGCATGAGGGTATCCGTAAGTCAGGGTCGGGGCGGCGCAAGACCTCTCGCGCCGCCGGTCGTGATCCGCGGGCGGATCAGTTGGTGGCGGCATCCGCCAGTGCAAAGGTCTCCAACCGGGCGGCATTCTCTTCGTTGATCAGAACGCAATCCATCAGCTGCTTTTCCGGCTGTCCGGTGGACCCGGTCTGCAGGTACTGGTCCGCCTGTTCGACGGCCAACTGCGCCTGTCGATAGGCCGGCTGCAACACGGTCGCCTTGATCCCACCGTTCAGGATGGAATCGCGCACATCATTCGATCCATCGAAGCCCACGACGATCACCTCGGTGCGCCCGGCGGCCTCCAGAGCGGCCCATGCCCCCATGGCCATGGTGTCGTTGCCACAGATCACGCCCTTGATGCCGGGATTCGCCTGAAGGATGGTCTCCATCTTGGCGTAGCCTTCGGTTTGGGACCAGTTGGCCGACTGCTGCGCGACCATTTCCAGATCCGGATACTGGTCGATGATGTCATGGTAGCCCGCCGACCGGATGCCCGCATTGGTGTCCGCCTCGCGGCCCAGAAGCTCCACATACGGGCCCTCTTCGCCCATCAGCATGACGAACTCTTCGGCCCCGAGCTGCGCGCCCTGGTAGTTGTTGGACACGATCTGGCTGACGGCGATGCCGCTTTCCTTGATCTCACGGTCGATCAGGAAGGACGGAATACCCGCGTCCTTGGCCCGCTGCACCGGCGCGACGGTCGCATCGGCGCCTGCATTGTCAAGGATGATGGCCTGCGCACCGCGCGCGATGGCCGTGTCGAACATCTGCGATTGCTTGTTGGGGTCGTCATCATGCACCAGGACCAGCGTTTCATACCCCAGCTCTTTTGCGCGTGCCTCTGCGCCCACGGCCTCTGCCTTGAAAAACGGGTTGTCGTGGCTCGGCGTGATGATCGCGATCAGCCCTTTTTCCTGTGCCTGCGCGGCACGGACAGTGGGCAGAACGGCGGTGATGGCCAGCCCGGATACGAATAGACGGCGTGTAATGCTCATGAATGTCTCCTCCACCGATCAGACGGCCCGGCACGGACCTTCCTCCCTGATCGCCTTCAGCCTGTTAGATGATTATCGCGTTGTCAACAGGTATGATGAGTATTACTGTTCGATCCAAGGAGGAGCCAGCCATGACCGACGAATTCATCCGCGTGACCTATCGCATCGAATGCCCCGACAGCGTGGAGGCCATGGCCGCCAAGATCGCGTCGGATCAATCCACAGGCACCTTCACCGAACTGCCGGGCGAAACCGATGCCGTGCGCCGGCGCTGCGCCGCGCGGGTCGAAAGCGTCACTCCCCTGCCCCCGGCGCAGACACCCGGCTTCCCAAGCGACGCGCCCGGACCGTTCAATCGCGGCGACGCGGTGATCGCCTACCCGCTGGAGGCGATCGGCACCGACATCGCCGCATTGATGACGGTCACCGTCGGCGGTGTTTACGCGGCACGCGGGCTGACAGGCGTGCGGGTGATGGACTTCGACCTGCCCCAGGCCTGGGCCTGCCACCCTGGCCCGCAGTTCGGCATCGCCGGATCGCGTCGCCTGATGGGCGTAACCGAGGGGCCAATGATTGCCTCTATCATCAAGCCGTCGCTGGGACTGACGCCAGAGGACACCGCGCAAGTCGTGGCCGAACTATGCGAGGCCGGGGTCGATTTCATCAAGGACGACGAAAAGATGATGAACCCCGGCTACGCCCCGCTGAAGGCGCGGGTGGATGCCATCATGCCGGTCATCGAAGCCCACGCACACAAAACCGGCAAGCGGGTGATGTATGCCTTCGGCATCTCTTCCGCCGATCCCGACCAGATGATGCAGGCGCATGACTATGTGGCTGATCGGGGCGGACAGGCCGCCGTTATAAACATCAATTCCATCGGACCCGGCGGGATGAGCTTTCTGCGCAAACGGTCTCGCCTGTGTTTGCACGCGCATCGCAACGGGTGGGATATCCTGACGCGCCATCCGGCGCTGGGGATGGAATTCCGCGCCTATCAGAAGCTCTGGCGGCTGATGGGTGTGGACCAGTTTCAGATCAACGGCATCGCCGCAAAGTACTGGGAACCCGACGAGAGTTTCGTGCGCAGCTTTCATGACGTGATGACGCCCATCTTCTCCGAGGCCGACCGCCCGCTGCCTGTGGTGTGCTCCGGTCAATGGGGCGGTCAGGCGGTGGAAACCTACCAGCGCACGGGCCAAACACTGGACCTGATGTATCTCGGCGGTGGCGGCATCCACGGGCACCCCATGGGAGCTGCCGCCGGGGTGCGCGCCATCCGCCAAGCCTGGCAAGCGGCGGCCGAGAGCGAGACGCTGGCTGACAAGGGCGCGCACAGCCCCGAGTTGCGCGCTGCGTTGGAAAGGTGGGGCTGAAGCCCTCGGCCCCAGATCCGCGCGCAGCTTTGACATGCGCCCCGATTTCGAAGTCGCATCGTCAACGCGCTGTTCAACTTCGCGGCATTGGTTTGCTCAAAGACCTCGTTGTTCGGCTTTGACAAGTCATATTCCGCTGCTCTGCCTACTCAAAATGGCGCGGAGATTGGACTCGCTGCGGCCGTTGCGCTCAAAGGCCGCGCAGACGGTCGAACAAAGGCCCGAAACGCCTTGATCTCGCCGAAGCGGAGAAGCGCCCTGCCCGATGCAATCATTTTTGCGGCGGGCGGAGCAGCGGTTGCAGTCCACGCACGACCGCTTCGATTAACACCCAGTCGCGCTGAATGGCATCGCGGCGGGTTCCAGACCGACTGGCGTGTCAGCGGCTGTGCGAGCATGTCGAAGGCGCGTTACGCACCACGGCTGATTCCATGTCCGGGTGCAAAATCAGGGGCGTCTGACAGCTGAGTTGAAAGACGATTACCAGCCGGAAGGGCGGGGAGATTTCGCCGCCAAACCCTCCAGCCCAGGCTGCCTTGGCTCTCATCCGCCTGCATGCAAGTGCCTTGGGGTGGTCGGTTTGGATTGAGAGGCCACGGCGAACCCATCAAGCTGACCCTGACGATACCAGCATAGGGAACGAAGCACTCGTCGATGGGACAGCTCGCAATGCATGCACCGCCTAGTTTCTCACTTCTTCGGGCCGATCACTCAATAAGGGTTCAAAACTGATCCGGTTATCGGCGGCATACTACTCGCCATGAAACTGAAAACAGCCGACTGAACTATACCGCTGGTCACCATTCAATAAGAGGCGATCACCGTCTGACCGAACCCGGTTTCAGTGTTCTCGTCATAACAGCTGGATTGCACGACAGAATCGCCGGGGTCACCAGCAAACGAACAGTTGGCAAAAAATCATCGTCGACATGAGCAAACTCATAACAAGATGCAGATCTCTCCGCTTTTGCAAAGGCTTGTGGCCGGCGGCCCTGTCACGGTCAAACCCTACGAGTGTGATCGTCGCGAACGCCTCGCGGGCATGGTAGACAAAGGCTGGGACATCTTGCGCAGGACGCTGATGGTGGTTGAGAACACTAATCCGCGTGTTTTCGAAAGCTTGTATCGGCGCCCAAAACCCTGACCCGGGTATATCCTGTCTGCCTCTTAGAAGGACCGGGGCCTCATGACGTTGGCGCTCTATTTTTGTGTCGAATTGCCTTGGAAAACTGGATCCGAAAGTAAATTTTTCATTCCTTCTTAACCGCCGGCACATACGCTGAGGCTTTTCGGGG
The DNA here is from genome assembly GCF_014196795.1 of Sagittula marina. Taxonomy (GTDB): domain Bacteria; phylum Pseudomonadota; class Alphaproteobacteria; order Rhodobacterales; family Rhodobacteraceae; genus Sagittula; species Sagittula marina. Next base: position 181,856 of record NZ_JACIEJ010000009.1, on the reverse strand, counting down.
ATGATGCTCTGCATGGTAATGGAAGCGCTTTCCGGCCCCGATCTGGGCAAGAGTGGCTTTCAAAGTGGTGCAAAAATCTTCTTCGACGATGGCAACCCAGACCTGTGTGCGTTTGACCATTTCGAGGTCGAGTTTGCCAAGGCCGAAACCATTGGACCTTTGATAGTGCAGAAAGATGACGACATCTTCACGCGGGACCCCGGCTGGTCAGAGGGGCATCGTGGCAAGATCGCAGCCGCCCTGAGTTTCACGTCGCGGTTTGACGCCGTATGTTTGCGCCCTCAAGCGCCACACGGAGGACAACTTCCTCGGTCAAGACGTCGTCCAAGGCTTGCCGGAAACGATGCCCATGTTTCGCGGATCGAACAAGGTGACCGGCCCGGCGAAAGGCACCTTTCTCACAATACCAGCAAGGACAGCCACGCCGCATGGGACGTCGGTTTATTCTGGGGATCTTCCCCTATGTGAACCCACCAACGCCGCCAAAGTATTAACTTGTATCTCGGGATCGAAATCATGACCAAGCACTTTCTCTTCACGTCAGAATCCGTGTCAGAAGGGCACCCGGACAAGATCTGTGATCAGATCTCCGATGCCATTCTGGACGCTTACCTGGCGCTCAATCCTCAGGCCCGCGTCGCCTGCGAAACGCTGGCGACGACCAATCACATCACCATCGCAGGCGAGATCAAGGGGGCGGAACTCAGTGAGGCTGAAGTGGACGCCATTGTGCGTGGCGTGATCCGGGACATCGGCTACGAACAGGAGGGGTTCCATTGGCAAACTGTGGAGATCGTGAACCGGCTCCACAGTCAATCGGCGGACATTGCGCAGGGCGTCGATGCTAAAACAGGTGAGGAGGAAGGGGCCGGCGATCAGGGCATCATGTTTGGCTACGCTTGTTCGGAAACCCCGGAGCTGATGCCGGCGCCGATCCTTTACGCGCACAAGATCCTTGAAACCCTGTCGCGCGATCGAAAGGCCGGTCTGCTTCCCGAACTCGGGCCTGATGCGAAGTCCCAAGTCACCTGCCGATATGAAAATGGCCGGGCAGTCGGCGTTGATACTGTGGTCGTCTCTACCCAGCACGGTGAGGGCGTGTCGCAGTCGGCCGTCGAAGAGATCGTGCGACGCTATATCGTCGCCGCTCTGCCCGAAGACTGGGATCTGGAAAAAGCGCGCGTGCTGATCAACCCCACGGGACGTTTCGTGGTTGGGGGGCCGGATGGCGACACCGGCCTGACGGGACGCAAGATTATCGTGGACACATATGGCGGCGCGGCTCCGCACGGAGGCGGTGCGTTCTCCGGCAAAGATCCGACCAAAGTGGATCGGTCGGCCGCCTATGCAGCACGCTACCTGGCAAAAAACGTCGTTGCAGCGGGGCTTGCCGAACGCTGTCAAATCCAGCTTGCCTACGCCATTGGCGTGGCGGCGCCCGTGGCGCTTTATTGCGAGACATTTGGCACTGGCCTCGTGTCCGAAGCGGCGATCGCCAAAGCCCTGCGTGAATTGATGCACCTTACGCCGAGGGGTATTGCTTCACATTTGGGGTTGCGGCAACCGATCTACCGGGACACGGCCGCCTACGGGCACTTTGGACGCACCCCCACCGACACCGGCTTTAGCTGGGAACGCACCGATTTGGTGCACTCTCTCAGGGCGCGTTTCCCGACGCTCTTGGCTGCCGAGTAGACCGCGCTCGACGTTGGTCAAGACAGGTGTGCGCCCTGAAGCGCGCGGCAGGTTCCTGACACTCTTGACCTGCTGGACCATTGCGCGTCCGGCCAGACACTCCGTTTGCCTGCCGGCGGCAGCAAGTAGCCGGTCACCAGCCTGTGCGGGCGCCGTGTAAAACCGGCCCCGCCCGAGCTGCACGCCGGACATATCAACGTAACCAAACAGGTGTCAAAAGCTGATCGGCAGGTCTCAAGTGTGCCTTCGGTGTCTGTTTGCGCGGTGTGTCGAAATACTCAGATCGCGCCGTTTCAACAACCTCGAACCAAATTCGACCATCTGCTTATTCGGATGAAATGCTCCTACTAGAAGGTCTAGTAAGATACCGTCATCGTTAGGATTAAAATGCGTATTCAAGGCCGGAGGAAAGACGGCTTTAGAGTTGTATGCAAGCCTCGGTATATCGGGTGCAGAATTCGTGACCCCGATGGATAGCCCCTGATATCGATTCTGGCAGATCTTTAGGAACTGGCAGACAAGCATCGACGTGGTTCTCTCGCCCGCCCGTCTGACGCCGCCAGCCTTTTCCGTGCGCGCCATCACTGCCGGCTTTCGGAACAGAACCTTTCCGCACAGGCCAGCCCGCCGGTCTGTAAACGGTGATCACGGAGATAGTGCAGCTCGACAAGATGAGGTGTCGCAATTGCTCAAGAGTTTGCAAAGCGACGATCTGGTCACCATCGCGAACTATGATATGGATCGCCGTGAGAAGCGGATTGGCCTTGAAAAAGCTCGTGAACGCCGTCCTGATGGTCGAAAAAGTCGACCATGAGTGGGGCGACTATTCATATCGATTGGGGTCGGGGGCCGCCGCTGCGACCGGAGCGGCGTCGTGCCACAGGCAGGCTGTCTGAGGGGAGCCTAAGAGCATTTTGCAGCTTACTGATACGTTTTACAGGCGCACCAGCGGCGAGGAGAGACCGCGTGACTGTTCAAATTCCCTCGCCAGGCGTCGCGCTTTCTGTCAGTCCATGACGAATTCGCCGCCACTTTCCACCCAAAGTGCCACCGCCTGACTGCAAAACCGCAACGACACGCTCGATTTACACACGCGGCCTGCGGATTGGCCATACCGCAGATATGACTGCATGCGGGAGTTCGATACCTAAGCGTGGCCTCGGGCGACCATCATGGCAAAGCCCACCACATTGCGATTTTCTTTTGCGGAGGCTGATATGCCCAAATCTCCGGCGCCAGAAACGGCGCGTGAATTCAACCCTGACGAGCGTGCCGCGCTGTACGACATAATAAATGCGCGACGGGATGTGCGAAACGAATTCCGCTCAGATCCGTTGGACGAGGCCGCTTTGCGGCGCGTGCTGGAGGCGGCACATGCGGCGCCCTCGGTGGGCTTCATGCAGCCTTGGAATTTCATTCTGATTCGCGAGATGGCGCAACGCGAAAAGGTGCAAAAGCTCTTTGCCGAGGCCAATGACGAGGCAGCCGAGATGTTCCCCGATGAACGTCGCGACGCCTATCGGGCTTTGAAACTTGAAGGCATCTGCAATGCCCCTTTGAACATTGCCGTGACCTGCGACCGGACGCGCGGCGGCAAGGTGATACTGGGGCGTACGCACAACCCTGAAATGGACGTATATTCAACGGTTTGTGCCGTCCAAAACATGTGGCTCGCCGCCCGTGCAGAGGGCATCGGAATGGGCTGGGTCAGCATCTTTGACCACGAGATACTGAAGCAGATTCTGGGTATCCCGGAACATGTCGAACTGGTGGCGTATCTCTGTCTGGGCTATGTCGACAAGTTGTTCGATCAGCCTGAACTGGCCGCACGCGGATGGCGTCAGCGCCTGCATCTGGACGACCTCATCATGCAGGAACATTGGACCGACTGACACAACCGATCGTGTCGACAGGTTGCAGGATCAACGAAAAAATCTCCGACACCCCGATTGACAAGCGCATCAGTTTCGAACCAATTGCACGTGTGTTGGTGCCTGTGAGAACAGGTGAAAAGGGAATGTGCGGCCCTCTACTCTGGAGGGTTAAGCACAGCCGCCCCCGCGACCGTGACCGGAAAGGTTGTCCAAAGCCACTGGCGGAAGCCGGGAAGGCAGGACCGCCGCCGGGCCTGAGGCCCGATATCCGCAAGCCGGGAGACCTGCCAACGCAAACCGAGTGTAACCGGACGGGGTGTTCCGGTGACGGAGTGCGCCCTGGCAACAGGACTCTTCCGCCATCTGACCCGCGTCCCATACAAAATGGGACCGAGGATATGACCACAGCTGGCTCAGTTCAGCCGCGCGCAGAGCTTCTGGTCTGCATCAAATGTCGATGCGGACAGGACCTACCTGCCGACGCGCGACGCCCCGGACAGATGTTGTTTGACGAGATCGCCAGCCGCCCCTGTCCCGAGGGCCTGACCGTCACGCCTGTCGAATGCCTTCAGAACTGTGACCATGGCTGCACCATCGCGCTGCGCGGAGGCGATGCCCGCTGGACCTATGTTTTTGGCCGCGTCGATCCAGAGGTGCATCCGGACATGATCCTCGATGGTGCCGCGCAATATCACGAAAGCGCTGAAGGCATCATCCCGTGGCGGCAACGCCCGGAGCATTTCAAACGCAATTGCATCGCCCGTATCCCCCCTGTTTCCATGCCCGAGGACGCCTGACATGACCGAACTTTCAAAGCTACCCGTCACCGTGATCACGGGATTTCTGGGGTCTGGCAAAACGACCCTGATTTCCCACCTGCTGCAAAACCCCGGCGGGCGCCGGCTGGCTGTCGTTGTCAACGAATTCGGCGATGTGGGTGTGGATGGCGAGATCCTCAAGGGCTGCGCCCTGCCCGACTGTCCGGCGGAAAACATCATGGAGCTGGCAAACGGTTGCATTTGCTGCACCGTTGCGGATGACTTCATCCCCACGATCGAGGCACTGATGGCGCTGGAGCCGCGTCCCGATCATATCCTGATCGAGACATCCGGCCTCGCCCTGCCGAAGCCGCTGCTGAAGGCCTTTGACTGGCCAGACATCCGGTCGCGTATCACTGTGGACGGGGTAATCGCGCTCGCCGATGCAGAGGCAGTGGCCGCCGGGCGATTTGCGCCGAATGTTGCAGCGGTCGACGCGCAGCGCCTGGCAGATGACAGCCTCGATCACGACACCCCTCTGTCGGAAGTTTTCGCGGATCAGATCGCCTGCGCGGACATCATCTTGTTGACCAAGCCCGACCTTGCCGGACCTGATGGTGTGGCAAAGGCAATGGCCCGGATCGCGCAGGACACGCCGCGCGCGCTGCCAGTGGTCGAGGTCGCCGAAGGCGCCGTGGACCCGCGCGTGATCCTTGGTCTTGGTGCTGCGGCAGAGGATGACATTGCTGCGCGCCCGTCTCATCACGACGATCATGACGACCACGAGCATGATGATTTCGAGTCCATCGTTGTGGACATCCCCGAACTGGCGGACCCGGCGCAGCTTGTGACCGCCATCGAAGGACTTGCGCGGGATCACAACATCCTGCGGGTGAAGGGATACGCCTCCGTGGCGGGCAAACCGATGCGCCTTCTGGTGCAGGCTGTAGGCGGTCGCGTGCGGCACCAGTTTGATCGCGCCTGGCGACGGGATGAGCCGCGACAGGGCAGGCTGGTCGTGATTGCTGAACATGACAACATCGACGCGCAGGTCATTGGCGCGGCCCTGACCCCTGCCCCACAACTCGCTCAGTAGCGCACTCTCATGCACGTCGTTTTCCGCGAAAGTCACGGTCTGGAAGAGACCGCCACACCGACCGATATGGGCCAAAGCCCTGCGGATCTTGTGGTGCTGTCCTTTTCCGACAGTGATCTCGGGGCATTTGCCGCCGGGTGGCGACGAGGCGGCGGTCCTGAGGGACGGCTGCCCAGCCTGCGGCTTGCCAACCTGTCTGCCCTGCGGCATCCGCTGTCGGTCGACACGTACGTGGACAATACACTTGCCGGGGCCAAGGGTGTCCTGATCCGTCTGATTGGCGGATTGCCCTACTGGGAGTACGGCGTCCAACAGGTGCTGCGTCTTGCGAAAGACAAGGGCATCGCAGTCGCCGTGCTGCCAGCGGATGGGCGCGCCGATGAGAGGCTGGATCGTGTCTCGACCCTGCCCGTCTCGACGCTGCGACGGCTGAAGGATTTGTGCGACGCTGGCGGCGAAGTTGCCGCGCAGGCTGCCCTGGCGCAAATGGCGCTTGCGGCCGGGTTCTATGCCAGCCCTGTGCGTGGCAGCAAATCCATGCCGCAAGTCGGCGCGTGGACTCCGGAGAACGGCGTCGTTTGTCCCTTGGCCGACATGCCGGTATCGGACGCGCCGCGCATCCTTATCGTGTTTTATCGCTCATACCTCGTGGCGGCAGATCTTGCGCCCATCGCGGCCCTTTTCAACAGCTTCCGCGCCAAGGGCCATCACGTTCGTGCGCTGTTTGCGCCCTCGCTCAAGGCCCCGGAGGCGAGCGCCTGGCTGGCGCGTCAGGTTCGCGGTTATGAGCCGAGCGCCATCGTCAATGCCACCGCGTTCAGCGGCAAGGGCGCGTCCGGGACGTCGCCGCTCGATGCAGGCGGTGTGCCGGTGTTTCAGGTGACGCTGGCCACATCGACGCGAATGGCATGGGCCGAGTCCGATCGCGGCCTGTCCCCCGCCGACCTGGCGATGCATGTGGTGCTGCCCGAAGTGGACGGGCGGCTGACAGGGGGCGTTATCTCTTTCAAGGAGCCGGGCGAGCGCGACGCCGATCTGCAGTTCTCCCGACATACACACGAGGCCTACACGGACCGCATCGAGGCCGCCGTCGCGCGGATCGCCAGCTGGGTGGCGCTGGGGGCGAAGCCCGTGCACGAACGCCGTGTCGCGCTTTTGCTGTCCACTTATCCCGGCAAAGACTGGAATTTGGGCCACGCGGTTGGACTCGATGCTCTCGCCTCGGCCCAATCGATCCTGGAAGACCTCAACGCCGCAGGGTACGATCTGCCGAATGCAGTCGTCGGGTTAGAGAAACAGCTTCAGGATCAAGCGTTTGCCTTGCCTGTTGCGGACTACAGCGCCAACCTGCAGCGTCTGCCGAAATGTCTTCAGGACCGTTTGGCAACCGACTGGGGCGCGCCGGAGGATGACGCAAACGTTCACGATGGCGCCTTTCATTTCGCAGGGCTGAGAGTGGGCAATTCCGTGGTCGCGCTGCAACCGGAGCGCGGAACGCCCACACGGCGCGATGATGACTATCACGATCTGTCCCGCACCCCGCGCCACGCCTACGTCGCATTCTATCTTTGGCTGCAAGGCGCGGCGGACGCTTTGGTTCATATCGGTGCACATGGCACGTTGGAATGGTTACCCGGCAAATCTGCGGCCCTGTCCGGAACCTGCTGGCCGGAGGTTCTGACCGGCGCTTTGCCCGTCCTCTATCCTTTCATCGTCAACGACCCCGGCGAAGCGGCACAGGCAAAGCGGCGCATCGGCGCGCTCACTCTGGGCCATGTGCCACCACCGCTTCGGCAAAGTGAGACCCCGGACCGGCTGATCCGCCTTGAAAGCCTGCTGGATGAGTTTTCCACCGCCGATGGGCTTGATCCCCAACGACGGGATCGGCTTCAGGACGATATTCGTACAGAAGCCCGCATGATTGGCGTCGAACAGGATCTGGGCCTTGATGGCGCGTCCTGCGCGGCAGAGGCGATCACCCGCATTGATCGGTTCGTCTGTGATATCAAGGAAAGCCAGTTCGGCGATGGGCTGCATACCTGGGGCCGTGCATCCTGTGACGCGCACGCTGCCAGCGCTACAGCAGAACGCGCCGCCCTGTTGGACGCGTTGGACGGCAGGCGCATCGCGCCCGGGCCATCCGGGTCCCCCTATCGCGGGCGGACTGATGTCCTGCCCACCGGGCGCAATCTGTTCACCACCGATCCGCGCGCGGTTCCGACGCGCGCCGCCTATGCCCAAGGCGTCAAGCTGGGCGAAGAGTTGATGCGGCGGCACCTTCAGGACGAGGGCGATTGGCCGCGAGGGCTGGTGGTCGATCTTTGGGGGTCCGCCACCATGCGCACCGCCGGAGAAGAGTTCGCCATGGCGCTGTCCCTGCTGGGGGTTCGCCCGGTCTGGGACGCGGGGTCGGAGCGTGTCTCCGGCATCGAAGTCCTGCCTATCGCGGAGCTTGACCGCCCGCGCATCGACGTGACCCTTCGGGTGTCCGGTCTGTTCAGGGATGTCTTTCCCACGTTGTCTGCCTTGTTCGCGCAGGCCATTCGGGCGCTGTCTGCGCGCGACGAGGCGTCGGACTGGAACCCCTATGCAGGAGCGGAGCAGACCGCGCGGGTTTACGGACCTCGGCCTGGCCACTTCGGTCTGGGGTTTGGGGCTACACTCGACAGCTTTGCGCCCGATGCTCGCGCGCAGGCAGGTCAGGCTTGGCTTGATGCATCGGCATGGGCGCTCGACGGCGAAACAGCCACACGGGATATGGCAGGGTTGCAGGAACGGGTGGCACAAGCTGACAGCTTTGTTCACCTGCAGGATTTGCCGGAAACCGATCTTTTGCTTGCGGCGGATTATGCGGCACATGAGGCGGGCTTTGCCGCCGCTCAATCCGTGGCAGGCGGAAAGGCCAAGCTGTATCACCTGGACAACACCGCGCCGGATACACCACGTGCGCGGCTGCTGCCTGAGGAAGTCGCTCGCGTGGTCCGCGCCCGGGCCGCCAACCCGGACTGGATAGCAGGGATGCGGGCGCATGGGTTTCGGGGCGCCGCCGAAATTGCCGCGACCCTCGATCATATGGCCAAGTTTGCGCAACTCGCCGGGGCAGTCGGTCCACATCTCTTTGATGCCTATCACGACGCTACCTTGGGCGATCCGGAAACAGACGCCTTTCTGGCGCATAGCAACCCGCAGGCCCACACAGCCATGCAGGCCACGTTCCGCTCCTTGCTTGATGCGGGGCTCTGGCAGACCCGGCGCAATTCCGTCCTGGCCAAGGTGCAGGAGGCAGGCGCATGACGGCAGAGGTCAAAGGCTGGTGCCCCGGCGCACACCGTCCGATGGCCTCCGGCGATGGGCTGGTGGTGCGTGTGCGCCCGTTCCGGGCTTGCCTGACAGATCAACAAGCGCTGGCGCTTTGTGCACTGGCCGAGGAATTTGGCAACGGCATGCTCGACCTGACCAGCCGGGCGAACGTGCAAATCCGAGGCGTCGCGGCTGACAGGCATCAGGACTTGCTCCGCGCGTTGTGGGACATCGACCTGCTTGACGCGGACCCGCAGACAGAGGGCCGTCGGAATATCCTGATGCCGCCGGACTGGGTCAGCGGTGATCAGACGTATCGGCTGCATGACGCTTTGGCGAAGGCCATTCCCGACTTTCCGGATCTGCCGGAAAAGATGGGATATGCGGTGGACACCGGGCGATCGCCCTGCCTCAGCGATGCTTCCGCCGATCTGCGCTTCGAGCGTGATGGTGATGGGCATTTGATGTTGCGACTGGACGGAGCCGCAAAAGGATGGCGGATCGACGAAAGAAACGCCATGTCCGCCGTGAAGGACGCGCTGCTATGGTTCAACGCCACCGGGGGCAAGTCGGCCGGACGCATGGCGCGTCATCTGCGGCAGGTCTCCCTTCCGGACAAATGGCAATCCTGCACGCCGCGTGCCGTTACCAAACCACTGGCTCCAGGGCGCGACAATGACGCAACAACCTTCGGCGTGCCATTCGGCAACATTCCTGCGCGGGATCTGATCCGGCTGATACAGGCGGCCCGTCTGACCGAACTGCGCCTGCTGCCGCATCGTCTGATCCGGGTCGCCACAACGGTTCCCGACATTGCCCCCTTCATCACCGCCCCGGACCACCCGTTGCTTCGGATACATGCCTGTCCGGGGGCGCCGTTTTGTCCTCAGGCCACTGTCGAGACACGCGATCTGGCCATGCGTCTGGCGGGCAGCGTGGGGGGCACTCTTCATGTGTCTGGCTGTGCCAAGGGATGCGCACGACCAGGAAAAGCCGACGTCACGCTGACGGGCAGGTCGGGGCGGTTCGACCTGATCCGTGACGGCACCCCCTGGGATCCACCCGCCGCCGCCGGCCTTTTACCGCACGACCTACCTGATCTGATCGGAACCGCCTGAATGCCCTATGATTATGAAAAAGACGGCGCGGCCATCTATGCCGAAAGCTTTGCCACCATTCGGTCAGAGGCCGACCTCGCGCGCTTTGACGCGGAGGAGGAACCCATCGCCGTCCGCATGATCCACGCCGCCGGCATGGTGGGACTGGAACGTCACATCCGCTTTTCCAAAGGCTTTGCCACAACCGCCCGAGCCGCTCTGGCCAAAGGCGCGCCGATCCTGTGCGATGCGCGCATGGTGTCCGAAGGTGTGACCCGAACCCGCCTGCCCGCCGGAAACGAGGTGCTGTGTACCCTGCACGCAGAGGGCATCCACGACCGCGCGCGCGCCATGGGCAACACCCGCTCTGCCGCTGCTTTGGAGCTGTGGCGCCCCCATCTGGAGGGTGCGCTGGTGGCCATCGGCAATGCGCCTACGGCGCTTTTCCATCTGCTCAACATGCTGGAAGATCCGGCATGTCCGCGTCCGGCGGCCATCATCGGCTGCCCGGTTGGCTTTGTCGGCGCACGCGAAAGCAAGGATGCGTTGTGGGCCGATCAACCCGTGCCCTGCTGTATCGTCGAAGGCCGTCTGGGCGGCAGCGCCATCACCGTTGCAGCGGTCAACGCCATCGCAAGTCGCGCAGAATGAACGTTCAGATGATCCAGAAAGGTACGATCTGGGGTGTCGGCCTTGGCCCCGGTGATCCTGATCTGATGTCGGTGCGCGCCGATCGCCTGCTGCGCAATGCCAGCCACGTGGCCTATTTCCGCAAAGCGGGACGCAGCGGACAGGCGCGGCGCATCCTTGACGGGATGCTGCGCCCGGACGTTACTGAAATCGCGATGGAATATCCGGTGACAACCGAAATTCCGCTGAGCGATCCGCGCTACAATGCGCTGCTGTCGGCGTTCTACGAAGACAGTGCCGCCCACCTGCGCAGCCTGTCTGATGCCGGACAGGAGGTCGTTGTGGTCAGCGAAGGTGACCCGTTTTTCTACGGCTCCTTCATGCACCTGTACACGCGTTTGAAGGACGACTGCCCCGTGCACGTCGTTCCCGCAATCACGGGGATGAGCGCGGCCTGGACCGCGACCGGGCTGCCGATCACATGGGGCGACGATGTGCTCACCGTGCTGATGGGCACCCTGCCGCACGATGCGCTGGTGGCGCAGATGGCGGCGTCTGATGCGCTGGTCATCATGAAGATCGGTCGCAACATCGAAAAGGTGCGCGAGGCCTTGCGTGCGGCGGGTCGTTATGATGCCGCGTGGCTGATCGAACATGCCGCCATGCCCGATCAATCCGTGCAAAAGCTCTCGGAGGCCGGGGATCGCGTCACGCCATACTTTTCGATCATTGTCGTGCATGGCAACGGGAGGCGCCCGTGACCGGCTCCCTGACCATAGCGGGCCTTGGCCCCGGCGCGGACACTCTGGTCACACCCGAGGTCGAAGCGGCCCTGGCGGACGCGACCGATGTGGTGGGCTACATTCCTTATGTCGCACGGGTGGCCGAACGTGCCGGGTTGACCCTTCACCCCTCCGACAATCGGGTCGAGCTCGACCGGGCCCGACATGCACTGGACATGGCCGTCGCAGGGCGCAAGGTGGTCGTTGTCTCCTCCGGTGATCCTGGGGTGTTCGCCATGGCATCGGCTGTTTTCGAAGCGGTCGAAGACGGACCGGTGGATTGGCGTGACCTCGATATTCGCGTTCTGCCCGGCATCACGGCCATGCTCGCGGCCGCGGCGCGTGCAGGCGCGCCCTTGGGTCATGACTTTTGCGCCATCAACCTGTCGGACAATCTGAAACCCTGGGCTTTGATCGAAAAGCGGTTGCGTCTGGCGGTCGAAGCCGACTTTGCCATGGCGTTTTATAACCCGCGGTCCAAATCCCGGCCCGAAGGCTTCGCAAGGACGCTCAAGGTGCTGCAAGAAAGCTGCGGTGACGCGCGTCCGGTCATCTTTGCGCGGGCTGTTTCCACCCCTCAGGAAGAGGTCCGCGTGGTTCCCCTGACCCAGTGCCAACCCGAGATGGCCGACATGCGCACGGTGGTGATCGTCGGTGCCTCCAACACGCGCGTCATCGCACGGAAGGGCCGCGCCCCTATCGTTTACACGCCCAGATCCGTGCCCGCATGATCGAGCCAGTGCATCACGGCCTCAATGGAATGCGCTTCGGCCCGTTGTGGAATGGCGGGACGGTCGATCATCAGCACCGGCAGCCCGAGGTCTCGGGCGGCGATGAGTTTTGCCTGTGCACCGGTACCGCCTGCATTTTTGGACACGACAAGCTCGATGTCGTGCTTTTGCAACAAGGCGCGGTCGTTTCCCACGGTGAACGGCCCCCTGTCGACGATAACCTGAGCATCGGGAAAGCCCAGCGGTCCATCCGGGGCATCCACCAGACGCAACACGTAGCTGTGCTGCGGATTGGCGGCAAAGGCGGGCAAATGCATACGCCCGACCGCCAACATCACACGCTGCGCCGGTCCGTCCAAAGCGGCAACCGCCGCATCTATACCGGCCACATGGGTCCAGTGATCATCCGCTTGCGCCCGCCACGGCACCCGCGTCAGGGCTATCAACGGCACGCCGGTCAAGGCTGCGGCCTCAATGGCGTTCACGCTCATCTGCGCGGCAAAGGGATGGGTGGCATCGACTATATGCGTGATGCTGGCCTTTCGCAGGTATCCCGCCAGACCATCGGCACCGCCGAAACCGCCGACGCGCATGGGCAGCTCTTGCGGCGCGGGCCGCTCCACCCGGCCCGCCATGGACACGGTGCCCTGCAGACCGGCTGCAGCCACGGCCTTGCACAGATGGCGCGCTTCGGTGGTGCCGCCAAGGATCAGAAGGTTCGGGCGCATGTCTGAGGCTCCTTGGCTGACAATCATAGGTTTGGGCGAAGATGGCCCAGCGGGCCTGTGCAACGCAAGCCGGGATGCGCTGGCACAGGCAGCTTGCGTCATGGCCCCGGCGCGACACTTGTCCCTGATCCCGGACGGGGCCGAACAGATTGAATGGCCGGTGCCCTTTGCCCAAGGCGTCGACCTGTTGATGGCGCGGCGCGGACAGCCGACGGTGATGCTGGCCTCTGGCGATCCGTTCTGGTTCGGGGCCGGAACCACCGTGACCCGACATCTGGCGCGCGACGAATGGCAAGCCTTTCCGGGACATTCGACCTTTTCGCTGGCGGCGGCTCGTCTGGGTTGGCCATTGGAGGCGACGGTCTGCCTTGGCCTGCATGCAAAACCGCTCTCACGACTGCGGCCGCACCTTGCCCCGTCGCAGCGCATCATCGTCACGCTGCGCGACGGCGACGCGGTTGTCGAACTCGGCACCTATCTGGAGCAAACGGGCTTTGGCGCCTCGCATTGCGTGATCATGGAGGCACTCGGAGGTCCCCGGGAACGGGTCACTGAATTGCCAGCAGCGGACTTGTCTGATGGCGTTGCCAGCCATCCTGTCTGCGTCGCCATAGAGGTGCGCGGCGAGGGGCGTCCGCTCCCCCGCGTCAGTGGCCTTGCGGATGACTGGTTCGCACATGATGGCCAGATCACGAAACGCCCGATACGCGCCATGACCCTTTCGGCCCTCGCACCACGCGCCTCTGAGCATCTTTGGGACATCGGCGGCGGGTGCGGTTCCATCGCGATCGAGTGGCTGCTTGCCTGTCCATCACTGAGCGCCACAACCATCGAGCCACGCGCCGATCGCGTGGCCCTTATCTCCGCCAACGCAACGCACCTTGGGGTGGATCGTCTGAGCGTCGTCCATGGCGCGGCCCCGGCTGCCCTGGAGAACCTGACGCCGCCGGATGCGGTGTTCGTCGGTGGCGGCCTGTCGCCGGAACTGATCCACAGCCTTGAGACCCTGCCCGCCGGCACGCGGCTGGTCATCAATGCGGTGACGCTGGAAAGCGAGGCTTTGCTGGTTCAAACCTGCAACCGTCTTGGGGGTGAGCTGATGCGGATGGAGATCGCCAATGCGGTGCCCATCGGCCCAAAGCAAGGCTGGCGCGCGTCCTTCCCGATCACCCAATGGAGCCACACGCTATGATCGTCGCTGGTTTCGGTTTCTCTACGCGCGCCCAAACTGACAGCCTGAGGGATGCCTTCAACGCGGCCTGTGCCGCCGTGGATCGTCCCCCCCAGATGCTTGCCACCGCTGCCGACAAGGCCGCCAGCCTTGCGCCGTTGGCGGATGAACTGGGTTTGCCGCTGGTCTCGGTGACGGCGGAAGATCTCGTAGCGCAACCCACTTTCACGCAGTCTTTGCGCGTTGCGGCAGAACGCGGCACCGGTTCCGTGGCCGAAGCCGCCGCTCTGGCCGCCGCCGGGCCGGGCGCGCGATTGCTGGCGCCGCGCCTGCACGCCGCAGACCGCCTTTCAAGCTGCGCCCTGGCCGAAGGAGCCCCTTTATGACCGTTCATTTCATCGGCGCTGGCCCCGGCGCGCCGGACCTGTTGACGCTGCGCGGACGTGACATCATCTCAAGCTGCCAGGTGTGTCTGTACGCAGGTTCTCTGGTGCCTGCCGAGATCTTGGCGCTCTGCCCGACGGATGCCCGCATCGTCAACACAGCGCCGCTGGACCTCGACCAGATCATGGCTGAGATCGGCAAGGCCTATGCCGCAGGGCAAGATGTGGCCCGTTTGCACTCCGGTGATCTGTCCGTCTGGTCGGCCATGGGCGAGCAAATGCGCCGTCTGAAGGCGATGGGCATCCCGGTGTCTGTCACGCCCGGCGTGCCAGCCTTTGCCGCTGCGGCTGCGGCACTGGGGACGGAGCTCACGCTGCCGGGTCTCGCGCAATCTGTGGTGCTGACGCGAACTTCCGGCCGTGCCAGCGCGATGCCGGAAGGCGAGACCTTGACCAACTTTGCGGCCACCGGCGCGACGCTTGCGATCCATCTGTCGATTCAGAACCTCGAGCGCGTGGTGACCGAGCTGACCCCAGCCTATGGCACCGATTGCCCCGTTGCCGTGGTCTATCGCGCCAGTTGGCCGGATCAGGTCATCCTGCGCGGCCAGTTGTCTACGATAGCAGTGCAAGTGACCGGGGATATCCAGCGCACCGCGTTGATCCTTGTGGGCCCCGCCCTCGCTGGCGAGGGGTTCGACGAAAGCTGCCTGTATGCCGTGGACTATGATCGGCGCTACAGGCCGCAAAGCAGCGACAGCCCTTGGGCCAGCTGGACCGAAGAGACCGAGGCCAACGCATGAAGGGGCTGCTGATCTCTGCGCCGTCTTCGGGCACGGGCAAGACGACGGTGATGTTGGGGTTGTTGCGCGCGCTGAGCGATGATGGTCTCCGCGTCCAACCGTTCAAGTCCGGGCCGGATTATATCGACCCGGCGTTTCACAAGGTGGCCTGTGGCCGCGCGAGCTTCAACCTCGATGGCTGGGCGATGGGGACAGACCTTTGGCAATCCATCGCGGCACGTGGGCGGGACGCCGACATCTGCATCGCCGAAGGGTCGATGGGGTTGTTCGACGGTGTCGCCACGCGTGGTCAACAAGGCTTCGGAAGCAGTGCGGAAACCGCTCAGGCCATGGGCTGGCCTGTAGTTCTGGTGCTGGACGTCAGCGGACAGGCGCAATCGGCAGCCGCCACCGCGCTCGGGTTTCGCAGCTACCTGCCCGATTTGCCATTTGCCGGCGTGATCCTGAACCGCGTGGCCTCGCCGCGCCACGAACGGCTGGCGCGCCTGGGGATGGAGCGCGCAGGCCTGCCGGTGCTTGGCGTTCTGCCACGGCGGGGGGATCTGTCGCTGCCCGAGCGGCATCTGGGATTGATACAAGCCGTTGAGCATCCCGCTCTTGACGCGGCAATCGCCGATTACGCCGCCTTTGTTCGGGAACATCTCGACCTCGATCTGATCCGCGATGCCGCGAATGGGCACGATCTGCCGCATCGCGAGAAAATGCCCCATCGCCCGCCGGCCCAACGCATCGCACTGGCCCAGGACGCCGCGTTTTCCTTCACCTATCCTCATATCCTCGAAGGCTGGAGGGACGCCGGGGCGGAAGTCCTTCCGTTCTCTCCGCTGAACGACGAAGCGCCGGACATAAATGCCGATCTTGCATGGTTGCCCGGCGGCTATCCGGAGCTGCACGCCGGAACACTTGCCGCTGCCGAGACCTTTCGCGACGGGCTGCGCCGATTTGCCGAAGCGCGCCCCGTTCATGGCGAGTGCGGCGGCTACATGGCTTTAGGAGAAGCACTGATCGACGCCTCCGGCACCCGACACCGAATGGCTGGGCTTCTCGGTCTCGTCACCAGCTACGAGAAACGCAAATTTCATCTGGGGTATCGCCGCGCGGTCCTGCAAGCCTCCCTGCCCGGTTTTTCCATCGGTGCCGCGTTGCGTGGGCATGAGTTCCACTATTCCAGCATCATCGAGCAACCGGACGCCGCGCTGGCCGAGGTCCGCGACGCGGACGGGACGCTTGTCCCGGAAACCGGGTCCTGGCGCGGCCATGTATCCGGCACTTTTTTTCACCTCGTCGCGCAGGAGGAACCGGCATGACCGGCTTCGTCAGTTTCGTCAGTTCAGGCCCCGGAGATCCGGAGCTTTTGACGCTCAAGGCGGTGAACCGTCTCGGGCGGGCGGATGCCGTCCTGTTCGACGACCTGTCGTCGGGCCCGATCCTCAGCCATGCGCGGGCGGGGGCCGATCTGGTCGGCGTCGGCAAACGGGCAGGACGCCCCTCCCCTCGTCAGGACCATGTCAGCCGCCTGCTGGTGGAATATGCACAGCTGGATCAACGGGTGGTGCGGCTGAAGTCCGGGGACAGCGGCATCTTTGGTCGGCTCGAAGAGGAAATCACCGCGCTGAAGGCCGCCGGCATCGGTTACGAGATCATTCCCGGTGTGCCATCGGCCTGTGCCGCCGCCGCCGCCGCTGGCATTCCGCTGACCCGGCGGCTGACGGCACGTCGCGTGCAATTCGTCACGGGACACGATGTGTCCGGCCAACTGCCGGAAGACATGAACCTGAGCGCGCTGGCGGACCCGACGGCCTCGACCGTCTTGTTCATGGCCAAACGGACGTTCCCGAAACTTCTCGCCATGCTCAGCGACGCTGGGCTGCCGGGCGATACATCTGCGATCCTCGCAGAGGCGATCAGCACGCCCGAGCAGACCATCCAACGCCACACGGTCACGTCCCTGTCAGAGGCGCTCGAAAAGGGGCTTTCCGACAAACCCGCCCTGATCCTTTACGGACCACTGGCAGAGACATGAAACGAGAACCACGAGAGGAGACCGACACACCGACCGCCTCGTACGGTGTCACGACCCGTGACGAATAGGGAACCGGGTGAAACACCTGGACTGCCCCCGCAACTGTAAGCGGTGAGCGTGAAGGACTGCCACTGGCCCATTGGCTGGGAAGGCCCGGAACGCCGCGACCCGCAAGTCAGGAGACCTGCCGTACTCATTACCCCCCCCGCCAGTCCGGCGGGTATCCCCGCTGCCGGAGGGGCAGCACCATATATGAGGGACTAGACCATGCATATTGAACCCGGCGTCGTGGACGGCGCCAAAATGGCATTTGCCTACGCAACAGCGGCAGGCGCGGCAGGTTACACGGCCAAACTGGTGCGCGATGAACTGCGCGCAAGCAATGTTGTGTCACTGGCCACCCGCACCGTTTTGGCGGCTGTTGGAACCTTCGTCTTTTTTGAAGTCATGCCGCATTTCGCGGTGGGCGTGTCAGAGGTGCATTTCATCCTCGGGACCACCCTGTTGCTGCTTCTCGGCGCGGCCCCGGCGGCGCTTGGCCTCGCGCTCGGCCTGCTGGTGCAGGGGATGTTCTTTGCCCCGACCGACATGCCGATGTATTTCGTCAATGTCACGACCCTGCTGGTGCCGCTCTTTGCGATCACCGAATTGGCGCGTCGGATCATTCCACGACAGACGGCTTACGTCGACCTCGGGTACGGCGAAGTGCTCAAACTCTCCGCCCTCTATCAGGGGGGTGTCGTGGCCTGGGTCGCGTTCTGGGCAATCTACGGCCAAGGCGTCGGTGCCGAAAACCTGAGCTCAGTACTCAGCTTCGGCGCAGCCTATATGCTGGTCGTCATCGTCGAGCCGGTCGCCGACCTTGCCGTATTGGCCGGGGCAAAAGCGCTGCGCAATAAGAACACGTCCGGCATTTTCACGGAACGGCTGTTTAACGCGGCCTGACCCCAACATTCGCTTCCGGGCCGCACCTTCAGCGGTCCGGAGCTTTGTGACCGAAAGACGACCATGATACGCGCACCCAAAGACATCTGGCTGATCGGCATCGGCACCGGCAGCCTGTCGCATATCACGCTGGAGGGGGTGGCCGCCTTGCGGGATGCCGCCCTCATCCTTGTGCCCCGCAAGGGTGCTGGCAAGGACGATCTGGCAGAGGTGCGTCATCAAATCATCGCGGCCAGCGAAACCCGGGCCAAAGTGGTGCATTTCGACTATCCCGAACGCGATCCCGCTTTGCCTTATCAGGAGCGTGTGGCGCTCTGGCATGACGAGATCGCAAACCGCTGGGCGGCTGCGCTGGATACCGCCCAGGTCGAAGGCCCCGTGGCGCTTTTGGTCTGGGGGGACCCGTCGCTGTATGACAGCACGTTGCGTATTGCCGCGCGGCTGACACCCGAACCCAACGTGCGCGTGATCCCCGGCATCACTGCGATACAGGCGCTGACGGCAGCGCACGCGATCCCGCTGAACACCGTCAACGGCGCAGTGCATGTCACCACCGGGCGCCGTTTGCGCACGCACGGGCTGCCTCAGGGCGATACGACAGTGGTGATGCTCGACGGGGAGTGTACCTTTAAGGACCTCCCACCGGATGGGCTACACATCTGGTGGGGCGCCTACCTGGGAACAAGGAACCAGATCCTCATTCACGGCCTGCTCGACGAGGTTTGCGACGAAATCATTCAAACCCGAAGCGACGCTCGCGCTCAATACGGATGGATCATGGACAGCTACCTTTTGCGCCGCACGTCCCGCTGAGAGAGCCAAGGACGCCCAGTCCCAAGGCCCGGCCGCAGTTTGGGGACGTGCAATATGCATCCCTGGCCGGAGGCAGAGGAAGGAACCGGTAAAGTACCCCTCTCGCGACATTGCTGCGCAATACCCTGCCGGGCGAGCGACAAGCGCCGATACAAACGCCGGAACCGCACCTCTCGGGACATCACGTACCGTGATGCCCTGCCGGGCAGCGATACGAGATCATGTTCGGCAGGTTGAAGTATTGGCCCCGTGTGGCAACCCGCTACGGCAGATGCCCGAAGGTCTGCCTGTCAGCCATCGCCCTCGCAGCACGCGTCATCTGCTGGCTATGAGTCCTGACCCCAAGGCATGTCCTTCCCAGGCGAAATGCTGCCCGAACGTGGATGCACGTAAGATCACCCGCGAGGAACATGAAGACGTCCGTCAGGTCGCCCGCGACATTGCCCAAACCGACCAATACGTCATCTCGATGAAGTTGCGAAAGTAGGTCGAGATGCTCTTTGCCCACCTCAAATGGATCCGCTGCCTCAACCGGCTCCCGTTCCTCGGCCCATGCGACGCAAATGACGACTTCCTCCTCGCAGCAACCGCCCGGAACCTCCGCAAGCTGGCCAAGATCCTTCCCGCACCGCAGCAACCGCGAACCACCCGACAGGAAAGCCTCTCCTGCCCAACTCAAGCGACGAAATTCCGTGCTCGCGAACGGGTGTGTTTTCCACGGAACCGGTGAAAATCGGTCATGCGGCGGCGGGCAGCCTTCCAAGCCGGTGTCGTGACGCACGCGGCCCTCTGCGAACCCGCTCCGAGGTGGGGCTCGATGCGGTGCAACTTCGCCGAACCGGGCATCGGTCGCGTCGTGCAGCATGCTCTGGCGGGTCAAGGTCAGCTTTGCGGGAAGAAAGCTGGCGTTCAGCTTACAAGTTCGAACGGCTGCTCTCCTACATTGCGGTCTAATTTCGTCCACTTCGAATCAGTCGAAACTCCGTCTCGGAAACAACAGCCACGCCCTCCATAGAAATCTGATATGTCTCCCATATTTGGTCCAGCAATTCAGTGGCAACACAGTCATTGAAGAAGATCGGTTTCTCACAATTAATTTGCGGACACATCAGAAGCCCAAATCTGGCGTGCGGAAAGTGCATCGCCACACCATGCCGCTTAGTCGACAGTGAACGAAAATAGCTGACTCCATAAGCGCCGTAAGGAGCGCATCCCATCGAAATAGCTGTAGGTTCATTCGCCTTAATGTGGAAAACCTGATTTCCAGTATCCCATTCGCTCTTGATTTCGTAGGTGAACACACTGTCAGGACCGCCGCCAATCAGCCCTGTATTGGCGAAGTGATGCTCCAGATAGACCTCGATATGGAAATGCCCAACTTCAGAAATGACCTCGTCATCAATAACTTCACGGAATGCATGGCGCATTCTCTGATTCAAAGGAAATGAGTCTTCAAGTTCGTGGAATGCTGTCTGATACTTGTTGAAGGCTGGTTGACTCCCAATCCACGCACTCGGCTGATCCTCACGGACACTTCCGCCTTTTATCAAGGTGATGCGTGGTGATCTTTCGACTGACTCACAAAGGATGAAGTCGCACGCCATATCGGATTCATTGTGAACGTTCCAAAGTTCTGAGATTAGGCGAGGCGTGTTCCATTCTCGTATGTTGCTCGCCATAAATCTCTTGAGAAAACTCGTGGCGTGGAGAGAGGCTCCAGCGAAAGAAAGACAAATATGCGGATGAAGTATTACAGTCTTCAGAAGACCATCGAGCATATTGTTCTGACGGAGGGAACGCTCATCCAGAACGCCAAAACAGTCGATGACTTTGGAGTCTGACTGGACGAAGACTTCATGATCTTCCTTTCGACAAACGACAAGCGTCATGCCTGCTCTCCCGCATGGAAAGTTGTGGTGCTTTCATCATGCACCCCACATCAATCGACTCACAAGTTCGAAACCTAAAGCTCCGCAAAAGTTGGTGTCGCTCTTGCAGCTGCGGACCTGCCTTTTATCCAAAGCCGACATTCGCTGTCACGCAGCAATTCGGTAGGGAGGGCTCGAGGACCGGACCTTCGCTGCACGGAAGGGTCAAGCGCTTGATCGCGCCGCTCCCGGCATGTCTGCGAGCAAAACGACCGCTGACCTCGTCGAAATGTCGGGAATGCTGGCAAGATCTCGAAACGATCGGCCAGTCTGAGAACAGAGCGCACGATCGCCTTCACGGCGGCAGCCACTCGCGCCAACTGCGGTTCGATTTGGCCCAATCACTGGATGAGCAGACGTCGCAGCATCGCATGCATTTCGATCTTCGGACGTGTCTTGGCAGCGGTCCGACCCCTGATCACACCGCTGCGCAAAAAAATTAACTCGCGAAGGTTGCCTAGGGCGGCGGAATGCGTTTGCGTGGCCTTGTTACAGGGCGCTTCCCTTTCTCGCCAGCATCTCGATGTCCAGACGATCCACCTTGGCGGCACGGCCCATGGCTTCGGCGCATCATCGCGCCTGCCGTGGATTGACAACATGCGCTTCAAATAAACAGTCAGGAGTCATTCGGTTGGGCAAGAATCCCTCGGATCGTCGCCTTATCCGCCTTACCTTCGAACACGATGAACGCCCGGTCATGGAAACGCGATCGAAGAGTGAAGCCAACCCGTAGGTCGCTTTCACGCCCTGTCGACGCTTGTTTCTTGTCAGACAATACGCATCCAGAGTTGCCTTGGACACGTCGATCCCAATCACATTATGCATGGAACTCCTCTACATTGTCTTGTCATGCCTAACCAACGCCTGTCATTCGGGCGATTGACCTGCCGGATTATTTGCGGGCCCTTTGGAACTTCGTTCAGGATCGAAGAAAGCCCGGGGCACCTCTCGGGCTCTTTTTTACGCAAGACCCTGCCGGTCAGCGGTCCATACTCGGGAGCGGTCCATCCTGACCCAAAGGCGTACAATCCTTGCCCCGCCATCATGCAACAAGAACTGCTAAAATCGTAAAACAAGAGGGATGATCTGCCCGCGCACGGAATGAAATCCGCCTGGTGAGCGGCTTGATCGAGTTCCCGGAACAACGCGTCGAGAGCTTCGGCTTTGGTCAGCGCCGCGCGGAAACCCCACAGGGCATTCGCGCTCACTTCCGGGCAGTGCATGACGCAATGATGTCACGAGAGGGAGGCACGGTGTCCGCGATTTCGAGCCAACAGACCCTCATCCAGCTAAGCCGGTCCCGAACCATGCACTCGGTTGCCTCAAAGCTCAATCCATGCCGGCTCTGCGGCACCGCCATCCGAAACTTCAGCACAATATTCAGAGCGGGGCGGCCCCCTTCAGCCTCACCAGACTGCCCGCCTCACGCTTCAATCCAGACATCGATCTCATTCCCTCCGGTGAGATGCCGTTTTGACCCATATATTAAAGGAGACTGCTATGTCCGCCATCGACAGCCGTTTGCCAGTCACCGTCGTCAGCGGCTTTCTTGGCGCCGGGAGAATCACGCTTCTGAACCGCGTGCTGAACAACCGCTAAGGCCGCCGCGTTGCGGCTATCGTCAATAACATGTCCTAGCCGCTGCCCGTCTCCTCTCCGTGACCTTCGATTTCCGCGACGAGCGGGGCGAGAGCCTGTCCGATGTGGTTATCCGCTGGACGCGGGCTTCGCTATCCAGAGCTGGCGGTCGATGGAGAGCGAAACCGGAGCCGAGTTCATTCAGGGCGATATTGCGCTATGGATGGGCTGGGAGAGCCTCACGGGCCAGACCGGCACGGTGACCAAGAACGATAAGGGCTTTGGCTGCAAACGCGACGATGCGGGGGTGCTGCGCATCATTCTTCGTCAATCCTCGCTGCCCTGTCAGCCTTGATCGGACGACGACACGATGACCCATGCGCCAGCCGCCACGATGGCGTGCCCCGGCCTCGACGACTGCGTGACACAGGGCGACCACCAACGCCTGCCGCAAAATCTGTATCGCCGCGGTGACGGCGCGTTTGGTATGCATCTATGGCGACACCGGCACGCGCAGGCCCAAGGCTCCGCTGTCGGGGCTGCTGCAGCGCTCTCCGCCGATTGCCGATCCCGAGGAAGAAATCGCCGCGGACTACGTGAACCGAGACAGCGCATCCCCGCACCGGGGTCGCCGCCTTATCGCCGCGCCAAAACCTGACCGACAGTCACCGACAGGGCAAAGACTCCAGCCACGACGCAGACGATTGTCGGGCCGGTCGGCGTGTCGAAGACCCAGGCCGCGCGAATGCCTCCCACCACGGAGGCAGAGGCCAGCCCTCCGGCCAACAGGGCCATGGTCTCGGGCGTGCGGGTCAGCGGGCGTGCGGCGGCGGCGGGGATGATCAGCATCGCGGTTATAAGCAAGGCGCCCACTACCTTGATCGCGACGGCCACCACGATAGCCAAGGCCACGTTCAGCACCATCTGCTCGCGCCGGGGATCCACCCCCTCGGCATAGGCCAGATCGGGGTTGAGCGTCGATGTCAGCAGGGCCGACCAACGCCAGATCAGCAGACCAACGACCAGCGCGCCGCCGCCCCAGATCACACCCAGATCGCGCGGCATCACCGCGAGAATGTCGCCGAAAAGATAAGCCATCAGATCGATCCGGATGCCCGACAGAAAGGACGCGGCAACGAGGCCGAAGGCCAGCGCAGAATGCGCCAGCACGCCCAGTATCGTATCCATTGCAAAGCCGCGTCCGCCGAGTGTGGAGACGGTGAAGGCCATCACCAACGCCACCCCCATCACCCCCATGAAGATCGACACGGAAAATGTCAGCGACAGCGCCACGCCAAGGATCGCAGCATGCGCCGTGGCATCGCCGAAATAGGCCATGTGTCGCCAGACCACGAAACACCCCAGAGGCGCCGCTGCGAACGCCAGCCCGATACCGGCGAGAATGGCGCGCAAAACGAAATCGTCGAGTATTGCGTTTGCCCAACTCATTGCGCACCTTCCTTGTGGTCATGCCGGTGGTCATGATGGTGCGAGTAGAGCGCCAGCGCGCCGCCGGTGCCTTCACCAAACAGGGCGCGATACTCCGGGGCGGAGACCACATGCTGCGGCGTGCCTTGGCAGCAGATATGCCCGTTCAGGCAGATCACCCGATCAGAGGCGCTCATGACCACATGAAGATCATGGCTGACCATCAAGATACCGCAGCCATGCTCTTGCCGTACCGCTTCGATCTGACGGTAGAAGGCCGCCACGCCCGGTTGATCCAGGCCTTGGGTTGCCTCATCCAGAACCAGCAGATCGGGTTCACCCAGCAGCGCGCGCGCCAGCATCACGCGCTGCAATTGTCCCCCGGACAAGGCGCTGATCTGGCGGCGCTCAAACCCCGGAACGCCGGCCTCCTGAAGCGCTTGCGCGACCCGCGCGCGGCTCGCGCGCCGTCGCAAGCTCAACAATCGGTCGACAGTCATCGGCAAGGTCGGATCGAGCGCCAGCTTCTGCGGGACATACCCGATGCGAAGACCTGCCTGACAGGTGATCCGCCCGGTGCTCGGCGCGATGGAGCCGATCAACAGCCGCAGCAACGTCGATTTGCCGGAGCCGTTCGGCCCGACGATGGTAACGATTTCGCCTGCGCCCATTTCGAAGGACACGGATTTGAGGATCGCGCTGTCTCCGAAGGACAGCCCAACGCTGCCAAATGTAAAAAGGGTCATGTGTTCCTTTTGGATCCTGCGTCGTCGAGGCAACCGGGGCAGATCCCGACGGCTTTCAATATTGTTGCCGCGACCACGAAGCCAGTCTCCTGCGCCGGCCTTTGCATCGTGTCGCCGGAGGCCGGAGAGGGCGCTTCCGTGGCTTCGTCGTACATCCGGCAGATCCTGAAGGCCGGCGTGTGATGCGCGTGCGGCCGGGTGCAGGCGACATAGGTGTTCAGGTGTTCGTTCTTGTGCGCAAAGCCGAACTCCACGAGGAACTCCCGCGCCCGGTAGGCGACCTGTGTGTGCGGCGCCTTGCCGTCGGTCTTCAGCTGATCGAGGATCTTCGAGGCGCTCATTGCACTGCGCCGCACCGAAAGAGTCTCTAGCACCCGGCGACGGATCGGCGTCAGCCGCTTGCGCTTGCCTTCAAAGAAATGCTCGGCGCGCGCAAAACGGGCAGAGACCGCGCTTTCCGCGGGATGCGGTCCAAATTGATAAGGCTTCATCTGCATGCGTCCGGGCTCATGTCTTCGATTTTTCACTTGATAGGTTATAACATACTTAATACACCTCAGGCAAAATAGATCAAGGAGTTCTCCATGTCCCGCACCCTGCTTTTCGGAACCGTCTCGGTCATCGGCATCGCCACCTCCGCTGCGGCGGATGTTCCGAAAGTCGCTGTCGATATTGCGCCCGTGCACTCGCTTGTCTCGATGGTGATGGGGGATCTAGGCAGCCCAGACCTGCTGGTGCAGCCCGGCGCGTCGCCGCACGGCTATTCCATGCGGCCCTCAGAAGCGAAAGCTCTGGTGGCGGCCAATCTGGTCTTCTGGATCGGCGAGGATCTGGAGCCTTGGCTCGAAGGTCCTCTGGAGGCGCTGGCCTCGGATGCGCATGTCGTCGAGCTGATCGAAGCCGATGGGGTGACCGAACTCGAGGTGCGCGAAGGCGCGACTTTTGAGAAGCACAGCCACGGTGACGAGGATCATGCGGAAGAACACGGGCATGACGAACATGTCGAGGAAGAGCACGCCGAGCCTCATGAGGACCACGATCATGAAAAAGCGCATGACGACGACCACCATCACCACGGTGGCCACGACCCGCACGCCTGGCTCGACCCGGAAAACGCGCGTGTCTGGCTGGACGTGATTGCCGCTGAACTCTCCGAGCTGGACCCGGAGAATTCCGAAACCTACAGCGCGAATGCCGCAAGAGGTCAGCAGCAGGTCGACGCAACGATCAACGATGTGATGGCCCGCCTTGGACCAGTGCGGGGACAGGCCTTCGTTGTCTTCCACGATGCCTACCAGTATTTCGAAAACCGGTTCGACTTTCCGGCGGCGGGCTCGATCCGTGTGGGCGACAGCTCCGACCCCAGCCCGGCCCGCATTCAGGAAATCCACGACAAGGTTCAGGAACTGGGCATCACCTGCGCCTTCTCGGAGCCGCAATACAATGCCAGCATGATCGACACCGTGTTCCGGGGCACCGAGGCAACCGTCGGTGTCCTTGATCCGCTGGGCGCTGATCTGGCACCGGGGGCTGAGCTTTATCCGCAACTGATCCGGAACCTCGGATCAAATCTTGCCGATTGTCTTGGCACGTCCTGAGCGTGACTTGACGGGGGCGCGAAAGCGCCCCCGTCTGGCGTCCATGCGTATCCTCATTACCCTCCTCGCCGCGGTGACCCTCGTGACCAGTCTCCCCTCCAGAACAGAGGCCCATCCGCATGTCTTTGTGGATGTGACCGGCAGCTTCGTCTTGAATGACAGCGGCCAGTTGGAGGCAGTGCGTATCCACTGGCTCTACGATGCCTTCACGACCCTGATGGTCATCCAGAACCTGGGGCTTGATCCCGACCGGGACGGCACCCTCTACGAGGCCGATCTGAACCGCATCATCGAAGGCGAGACGGACTGGGCACCGGATTACGAAGGTGACACATACCTCCACATCGACGGGGAAAAGGTCCGTTTGTCACGTCCGCAGAAGGCCTGGGCGGAGGCACCCGGCGACCAGATCGGCGTTGGCTTCACACTCTCTTTAGGCAAACCCATTGATATGACCGGACGCACTGCGACGCTCGAACTCTACGATCCGATCTACTATTACGCTTACACCGTGACCGATAAAAGCGCGGTCGAGGGTCCGGCAGGCGCGTGTCGCTTTGAGATAATCCACTTCGATCCTGATGAGGAAATCGCCAAGCTGCAAGACCAGCTGCGGGCACTGTCACGAGAAGAAATCCCCGACGACCCCAATGTCGGCGGGCTGTTTGCCGAAACGCTCGAGCTGACATGTCCCTGACACGCATCACCTTGATCTTGCTCGCCGTTGTCGCGGTGACTGTGCTCCTGGCGACGCTGTTGGATACCACGCGGCTGACGTGGTGGGCGGCACAGGCGCAGCGGGAGATCCAGAACACAATGGCCACCGGCGTCCGCGCCGTGCAACGCGGCGAAGCGGGCGCTTTGTTGTCCTTGTGTGGCCTGACGTTTGCTTACGGTGTGGTCCACGCCATAGGCCCTGGGCACGGCAAGATTCTGCTGGGCGGCACGGCGCTGGCCAGCCGTGCGCGGATGCGGCGGCTGACGGTGTTGACCCTGCTGTCGAGCCTGGGACAGTCGCTCACCGCGATCCTGTTGGTGCTGATTGGCATCGGCCTGATCCGCGTGACCAGCGAGCAATTGGTTGGCCTGACCGAGGAGGCACTTGCCCCGCTCAGCTACCTGTTCATCGGGCTGATTGGCCTGTGGCTTGCCTTGCGCGGCGCGCGCGCGCTGTGGCGGCAACGTCCGGTTCAGGCGCATCATGACCATGGCCACGATCATGCCCATGGAGCCTGCGGCTGTGGCCACGCGCATGGCCCGGAAATGTCCGACATCCGCGAGGAAATGAGCCTGCGCGAGATGAGCGCCCTCGTGATCAGCATCGCCATGCGGCCCTGTTCCGGTGCGCTCTTCCTTCTTGTGATCTGCTGGCACTTCGGCATCCTGTCTGCCGGGGTCATCGCGACCTTTGCAATGGGCCTTGGCACTGCGGCCTTCAACCTCGGCGTCGCTGGCGCGGGGCTTGGCCTCGGACGGCTGGCGGTACGCCTCGATCCCAATGGCAAGCTAAGCCTCGCCGCGCCCGTGATGCAGGTGTTTGCCGGTCTGCTGATCGTGACGGCGGTTGCGGCGCTGCTGCGGCCCTTCGTTTAGGCCGGTTCCGAGCCAGCGGTCGCGAAGCGTGCGCGGTAGTCGCGTGGCGACAATGAGAAGCGGCGGCGGAAGGCTTTGCGCATCTGCTCGTCCGACTGGAATCCGGCGCGGAAGGCCACCGTCTTCAAGGGTAAGTCGGTATCAAGCAAAAGCGTCTTGGCCCGGTCACAGCGCAGCCGCTCCAGCGTGGCCATGGGGGAAGCCCCGAACTCGGCAGTGAACCCGCGCGTCAGGCTGCGCACGCTCATACATGCGGCGCGGGCGATGTCTTCGAGGGTCAGCGCCTGATCCAGCCGAGCGCTCATCCACGTTAGCACATCGCCCATGCCCGTCGCCCCGGCAGACTGGCCGGTGAGCAGGGTACTGAACTGCGACTGCCCGCCCGGACGCTTGAGATACATCACCATGTCGCGCGCCACGGCCAGCGCGATATCGCGTCCGTAGTCCTGTTCGACAAAAGCAAGGGCCAGATCAATCGCCGCTGTCACCCCCGCCGATGTCCAGAAATTGCCTGCCTGAACAAAGATCGCATCCGCATCGACACTGACATCGGGAAAACGCAGGCGCATCCGCGCGGCGTAGTTCCAGTGGGTCGCCGCTCTCTGGCCATCGAGCAAGCCCGCCTCTGCCAGAAAAAACGATCCGGTGCAGAGCGCCGCACAGCGCGTTGTCTCGCGCCCGTGTTGGCGACACCACCGCACCACCTCTGGCTCGGCGTCAAGCACCTTTTCGATGCGTGGCGCGCCCGCGATCATCACCGTGTCGCAGGCGCCGAGATCGCGCAGGGCCACCTCCGCCTCCAGCGACATCACCGTATCCGACGGGATCAACCCGGTGCGCGGCGCGGCAATGGTCACTTCGTAACCGCCCTTGTGGCCCGCCGCCTGCAAATGTTGCGAGGCATAGCCCAGCACGCTGATCGGGCCGGTGGCTTCCAGCGTCTTGAAGCCGGGATAGACGATCAGGGTGACCTCGCGCCGGTAATCCGGGGTCATGGGTCCTGCGGTGGGTGTCGGCATCGGGGGTGTCCTTGGCCTGAAAGACAGGGTGCTTGACCCGATCCGCCCGGTAAAGGCGTCACGGATTAATATGTTATACTATTACACACACTCCCGGACACATGACAAGGAGACAGCCATGAAAACCCGTGCCGCCATTGCCTGGGAAGCGAACCGCCCGCTGGAAATCGAAGAGATCGATCTCGACGGTCCCAAAGAGGGCGAAGTCCTCATTCGCATCGTCACCACTAGCCTGTGCCACACCGACATGTTCACCCTGTCCGGTGCTGATCCAGAGGGTCTGTTTCCGGCTGTGCTCGGCCACGAAGCCGTGGGCATCGTCGAGGAGTTGGGGCGCGGCGTGACCTCGCTGAAGCCCGGCGATCACGTGATCCCGCTCTACACGCCTGAAGACCCGAACTGCCCCTACATCAAGTCCGGCAAGACCAACCTCTGCCAGACCATCCGCAAGACCCAAGGCCAAGGCCTGATGCCCGACGGCACCTCGCGGTTCAGCTACAAGGGCCGGATGATCCATCACTACATGGGGACCTCGACCTTCAGCGAATACACCGTGCTGCCCGAAATCGCGCTGGCGAAGATCTCCAAGGAAGCACCGCTGGCGAAGGCCTCCGTCATGGGCTGCGCCATCCCGACAGGCATGGGCGCCGTGCGCAACACTGCCAAGGTGGAACCGGGTGCAACGGTCGCGGCCTTCGGCCTCGGCGCGGTGGGCATGGCGGTGATCCAGGGGGCAAAGATGCAAGGCGCGTCCCGCATCATCGGCATCGACACGAACCCCAACAAGTTCGCGCTGGCGCAGTCACTTGGCGCACATGAGTGCATCAACCCGAAGAATTTCGCGCGACCCATTCAGGATGTCATCGTCGAGATGACGGACGGCGGCGTCGATTATTCCTTTGAATGCATCGGCAACGTCAACGTCATGCGCTCGGCGCTGGAATGCTGTCACAAGGGCTGGGGCGAATGCACCGTGATCGGCGTGGCGGGCGCGGGCGAAGAGATCGCGACGCGGCCCTTTCAGCTGGTGACGGGCCGTGTCTGGCGCGGGTCGGCCTTTGGCGGCGTGCTCGGGCGCAGCCAGCTGCCCGGCATGGTGGATGAATGGCTCCGGGGCGACTTCGACGTCGATCCCTACATCACCCACAACATGACGCATGAGCAGATCAACACCGCCTTCGATCTGCTGCACGCTGGGCAGTCGATCCGCTCGGTCATCCACTTCCAGCCGTCCGAGACGATGCTGGTCAATGACCTGCCCGGGGTGATCGTCCCTGCCTGATCGAAGACGCCCCGGGTTGGCCTGTCTTCACAAAGGACAGGCCGCTTCAGCAGCAGCTACAGGAGACACCGTGCGTGAAATCGAAATCCGCGTCGGTCAGCGGTTCCGTGCCAGAGAAGGCCTCCGGTCGCACACGCAGCGTGTCGGACAGCTTCGTCAGCATGTCCGCGCTCGGCGCGTCCTTCATCGGCAAGGCTCCTTCGAGCCGTGCAAGCTGGCGTTCCGACAGGCCCGACAGCTTTGCCAGCTTCGGGCGACCAAGGCCACGCAGCTTGCGGATTTCGGTCAGTCGTTCGGGGGAAATGGCAGTCATGTCTGCTCCGCGGTCCGTGAAAGCGAGACGACGGGATACCGTAGGTTGCCACTGAAAATCAATCTTGGATCGCATGGCCTTTCGTCCTTGCAATCCACCGCGCGCATGCCTCATCTAGGGGCAGATGGTTCCCGAACGTCCGCGCTCTGCGCTGGCGGCAGGGATGAAAAGGGAACGTGGTGCGGTGCCTGTCAGGGTGCCAAGTCCGCGACTGCCCCCGCAACTGTAAGCGGTGAGCGACCCCGAAAGGCCACTGGACGTCCGCGTCCGGGAAGGTTCGGGAGAGCGTTGACCCGCAAGTCAGGAGACCTGCCATCACCGCCCGTGATCCCACGGGTGGAATTCCAACCCATCAGGCGGGGTGCCTGGTCAGGAGATCATGATGACACAGCGGCTTTTCCCGCAACGACATGGTTTTGCACGCGCCCCCCGCATTCCGGGCGGAGGGCCCCATGGCACCCAGCACAACATTTTCGACACGCCACAGGATCACGGTCTGCACCTCTTGCAAGCACAAGGGCAGCCATTGCCGCCCCGGCTATGAGCTGATCGACAAACTGCGCCGCGCCATCGCGGAGGCAGACGATGCGGTCCCCGAAGACTTCGAGATTTCCGGCGTGGCCTGCATGGCCGGATGCGACCGCCCCTGCACCGTGGCCTATCACGGCACGCGCAAGGCGACCTATCTTTTCGGCGACATCGATCCGGCCACGGACATCGCAGACCTCGTCGCCTTCGCGCGCCAGTACGCATATCTGCAGGACGGATGGTGCTCCTCGGTGGATCGCCCCGGCAAGCTGCGGCGCTCGACACTCGCAAGGGTGCCTGCGGCGATGATGGTGATTGAGGAGAGCGAGGCGCAGGTCTCATGAGCGCCGCTTCCCTGACGGTGGATGGCGTGTCCTGGGCGACGCGCACCGGCAAGACCCTCGTACATCCCCTGAGTTTCGCGCTTGAACCGGGCCGTGTGCTGGGCATCGTTGGCCCGAATGGCGCAGGCAAGACGACGCTGTTGCGGCTGCTTTATCGCTATCATCGCCCGGCAAGCGGGCGCGTTGCGGTGAATGGTGACGACATCTGGCAGCTGTCTGCCCGTGTAGCGGCACAGCGCATCGCCGCCGTTCTGCAGGAGCAGCCCAGTGACTTTGCCCTGACTGTGGGCGAGATCGTGGCGCTGGGACGCACGCCGCATCGCCGGGGCTTCGGCGGCAGCACTGGCGCGCGGGATCAGCAGATCATCACGCAGGTCCTCGACCGGTTGGACCTGCACGGGCTGGCGGACCGGCATTTGAGCGCGCTGTCCGGCGGCGAACGCCAGCGCGTCATGGTCGCCCGCGCGCTCGCTCAGGAGCCGCACCTGCTGATCCTCGACGAGCCGACCAACCATCTCGACATCCGCCACCAGCTCGAAGTGCTGCAACTCATCCGAGACCTGCCGCTGACCATCGCCACCTCGCTGCATGACCTCAACCTCGCAGCGGGGATCTGCGACACGATCCTTATGCTCGACGCGGGCCGCATGGTGGGCTTTGGCGCGCCCCAGACCGTCCTGTCAGAGGTCGCAGTATCGCGCGTGTTCCGGGTCGACGCCCGGCGCGAACGGCTCGCGCCCTCGAACACCGATCACCTTTCCTTTCATCTTCAGACCCAAGGGTACACCTCATGAAGACACTTCTCATCACCTCTGCCCTGGCGCTCACCGCCAGCCTTGCTGCCGCTGGCACCACCGTCGAAAGCTGCAACCGCGAGGTCACCTTCGAGGCCCCGCCGCAGCGCGCCATCTCCAACGATGTGAACCTGACCGAGATGATGCTGGTGCTTGGCCTCGCGGACAAGATGGTCGGATACACCGGCATTTCCGGGTGGAAGACCCTGGACGCGGACATGCGCGCGGGCGTCGAAGAACTGCCAGAGCTTTCCGCCAAATATCCTACCAAGGAGGTACTGCTGGGCGCCGACGCAGATTTCTTCTTTGCCGGGTGGAACTACGGCA
Organism: Sagittula marina; assembly: GCF_014196795.1. GTDB lineage: Bacteria > Pseudomonadota > Alphaproteobacteria > Rhodobacterales > Rhodobacteraceae > Sagittula > Sagittula marina. The sequence goes on along the minus strand of NZ_JACIEJ010000009.1, from coordinate 149,549 downwards.
TGAAAGTTGGCGGCGAGGTCACCCCCGAGACGCTGGCGCCCTTTGGCATCAAGGTCTACGAGCTGACCGAAAGCTGCACCCACATCATGGCCAAGGACAAGGCCAGCATCGAAGACATGTACAACGACCTGCTGAACCTCGGACGCATCTTTGCCGTCGAGGACAAGGCAAACGACCTCGTTGCGGGCTACCGCGCAGACCTGGCGCGTTTTGCCGACGGTCTGGAAACCGGGGAGCCGCTGCGCGTCTTTGTCTACGACAGCGGCGAAGACACGCCCTTTACCGCCGGGCGCTATGCCATGCCTACGGCCCTGATCGAGGCCGCGGGCGGGACCAACATCATGGACGATTTCGAGAAAAGCTGGGCCACCGTCACTTGGGAAGAGGTGGTTGAGCGCAATCCGGAGGTCGTGGTGATCGTCAACTACGGCGAGGTCACCGCCGAGCAAAAGCGCGACTTCATGATGTCCAATCCGGCCTTCGCCGATCTCGACGCGGTGAAGAACGACCGTTTCGTCACGCTGGAATACGTCGAGGCCACGCCGGGACCGCGCAATATCGAAGCGGTCAAGACGCTGGCAAACGCCTTCTGGGGCGAGTGATCCCGTGAGCGAGACGACCCTCAACACCGTGCCGCACCGCCATCGTGTCAAAGGCCCCTTGGTCCTTGTGCTGGGCGGCATGCTGCTGCTCGCCTCGCTCTCATTTGCCATCTCGGTCGGCGCGGTGCGCGTGCCGATCGAAACGGTCTGGGGCGTGCTTGGCAACAAGCTCGTACCCGGGCTGATCGAGCCGCACTGGACGCAGGGCCGCGAGGCCATCGTTTGGGAAATCCGCTTCCCCCGTGCTCTGCTGGCCATGATGGTCGGTGCAGGGTTGGCGCTTGTGGGGGCGAGCCTTCAGGCGGTCACCCGTAACCCGCTGGCCGATCCGCATTTGCTGGGGATCTCCTCTGGCGGTGCCTTTGGCGCGATCCTGGCGCTGTTGCATACCGGACTGTTCATCGGTTTGCTGACGGTGCCTCTGCTGGCCTTCCTCGGCGCGCTGGGGGCGACCCTGATCGTGCTGGCTGTCTCGCGGTTCACCGAGGCCACAAGCGCCGATCGGCTGGTGCTGGCCGGTGTGGCCGTGTCCTTCATCATCATGGCCGGGGCCAATATCTTGATTTTCCTCGGCGATCCCAGGGCCACGCATACAGTGGTCTTCTGGATGCTCGGTGGTCTCGGCCTCGCACAATGGAGCCAGCTTGCCTACCCGCTGGTGATCCTGCTGGGCTGCGGTGCCTGGCTGGTGGCCCGGTCGGATCAATTGAACGCCATGACCGTGGGCGACGAGACCGCCTCGACGCTCGGGATTCCCGTAGCGCGGTTTCGGCTGGCCGTCTTTGTCGTGGGCGCACTGGTGACCGGCATCATGGTTGCCTTCTCCGGCATCATCGGATTCGTCGGGCTGATGGTGCCGCATATCGTGCGGCTCCTGGTGGGCGGAGACTACCGGCGCGTCCTGCCCGCCTCGGCGCTCGTGGGCGCGGTCTTCGTGCTCTGGGCCGACATCGCGGCCCGCACCATCATGGCCCCCGAAGACATGCCCATCGGAATCGTCACCGGCCTTGTTGGCGGCATCTTCTTCGTCTGGCTGCTAAGGGGCAAAGGCTGACACGCTCGGACCGCCGTCCCGTATCGCACCGACGTGACATGCCACCTGCGCTCGGCCCAGCCTCAACACGTGTCCGATTCACTGCGCGTAGCCGCCGGTTGGGCGCGGTGCGGCATCCGAAAGATGGGGTCGTTCCCGACCATCGCTGTGCGGCAGGGCCAAGCGTCTGCTCTCGCTTGCGCGGCGTCACTCGCGACCCTTTGCTGCCGTTGGCGCAAGAGCCGCGCCGTTGCGCCAACGGCCTGCAGGAGCCGTCATTCGCTGCGATTTTATCAATGGACAAGGGGCGGAGGCCGGTGCCAACAAGCGAAGTGGTCATTCTCTTACCGGCTTGACATTCATCCGAAGGCTTCGGTTTTGTGTGCAATTCGAAATACCCTTACACTGTCCCAATGATGCAAAGCATATTGACCAGACCTCGACCGATCTTGTGGTCCTTTCGACGCTGCCCCTATGCAATACGGGCGCGGATGGCAGTATTGAGCGCGGGACTCGAGGTGGAACTGCGCGAGATCAAATTGAAAGACAAGCCGCAGGCGTTTCTCAGTGCCTCACCCTCCGGCACGGTTCCCAACCTGCAAGCGGGCGATCTGAATTTGGATGAGAGTCTCGACATCATGCTCTGGGTGCTTGGGCAAAGTGATCCGCATGGGCTTCTGAAAATGCCAAACATAGGCAAAACCCTGATTGCCCAGAACGATGGCCCCTTCAAAGCCGCGCTTGATCATACAAAATACGCCGTCCGCTATCCTGATCTGGATCCAAAGGCAGAACGCGCGAAAGCCTCTGATTTCATTCAGTCGCTTGAGACACGGCTGGCCGCGCAAGCGTTCCTGACGGGCGACATGCCAACCCTCGCCGACGTTGCGATCTTTCCGTTTGTGAGGCAGTTCGCCCACATTGACCGCGCGTGGTTTGACGCACAGCCTTGGCCCCATGTGATCCTTTGGCTGGACGGCTTCCTTCAAAGTACGGATTTTCAGAAGGCCATGACGAAAGTCCCCGTTTGGAACGGCGGCCAGGACCCCTTTCGTTTTGGCAACGCATCTGAATAATTTGGACACTGGCAGGACAAATCCCTGAACAAGCAGAAACCGGAAGCCCTGTGCGCAGAAAAACGCCTTGAGATGGCAGAAGACGGCCGCGACCGCGCGCTCCGAATTATCCTATCCGACATTGCCGGCGCCCAGGGAGACGTGGATGCGTGGTTGTCGCAGTACAGCGCAGCAACTGACGGATCACACGTTTGCGCAGGATGCTGCGCGACGGAACTTGGCGGCAGACCGGGCCGAAGAGGCTCTGCGGACCATGGAAGCTTGCATCGCCTCCGAGGACCGCAAAGACCGCTTCATTGATGCGCCCGAGGTAGACAGCGCCCATTTCGCGTGTCTCGAAAACTGGGCAAAGAGAACCACCTGCGCCGCGCCATGTGGCACCTCGACCCAAAGCTGCCGTCCAAAGCACCATCGCAATGCTGAGATCACGGCCTTTATTGCTTATGTTCACCGCAAGCGCAGTATCGATTGTGGCGTTCAATGACGCACGACTGATGCAGCATATGTTAAAACCACATTTTCTTAGACGCGTTAAAAACGCCCGTTCTCCACCTTCCAATAGCTCCTTTATCAGCTCCCGGACGTCTTCCTTATCAATAGTACCCCGCAGATTTTGATCGAACTTCGTCCGGTCTACACCGTCTTCTGCGACTGGCGTGGCTTAGCTATTTGGGCGCACGCGGGCAGCGGTCTTGTTGGCGAAGGCCTCGAGCCGTTCGCGCGCAGCCGGCTGGGTGTTGACGATCCCACCCACGAATGCTTCGGCATAGGCCGCATCCATACCGGACATGTTGTTCATGTGGCTGACGGCTGAACAGATTGCAAAGTTCGTCAACGGCAGGTTCTGCGCGACCTTGTCGGCCAGTTCCATCGCCTTGGCAAAGCTGTCCCCCTCTTCGGTGATGTACTGCGCCAGCCCCAGATCGACGGCCTCTTGCCCCTGATACACGCGGCCGGTCAGGATCATGTCGATCATGCGGTACTTGCCGATCATGTCGGAGACCCGGATCGTCGCACCGCCTCCGGTAAAGATGCCGCGCTGGCCTTCGGGCAGGGCGAAGTAGGTGCCGGGGTCGATCACCCGCACATGAGCCGCGCTGGCCAGTTCCAGCCCGCCGCCGACCACCGCCCCCTTAAGCGCGGCAATGATTGGCACGCCGCCATATTCCATCTTGTTGAAGGCCTCGTGCCAGCGCAGGCAAACATGCATGAAGTCGTCGGGGCTGCGGTCTGCCTTCCAGTGTTCGACCAGATCGAGACCCGCGCAGAAATGGTCGCCCGCCCCTTCCAGCAACACCGCCTTGACCCCTGCCAAGCGCGCGCCGCTGAAAAAGCGGATCAGTTCCTCGATGGTGAGTTCATCGAGCGCGTTGCGTTTGTCAGGGCGGTTCAGCGTCAGCACATAAAGGCCGTTGTCGCGCGCGGAAATCGCGAGGCGTTCATAGGTGGCGGGGTTGACGACGTCATTCATGGGCTGGGTCCTTTCGAGGGATCAATCGGGGAAAGCCGCGTCCAGCAGGCTTTGTGAGCCGCACAGGATGCGATTTTGTTCGGTGGCGCATTCGGGCAGGATGTGCTGGGCATAGAACAGCGCGGTGGCGATCTTCTGGGTCCGGAACGCGTTGTCCTGCCCGGTTTGCGCCGCCAGCGCGCCTTTGGCGAGGCTCCACCCGGCGGCCAATGCTCCGGTCAGCATCAGGAAGGGCACGGAGCCGGCGAAGGCTGCGTCGATATCCGTGCGGCTGTTTTCCAGCATCCAGTCCAGTGCAGTTTCGAAAGCGGCGCGCGCCTGTGCGAGGCCTGTGCCGATGGCGCGTGCAGACGCGTCGCCGCTTGCCAGCTTTGCTTCGGTTTCCGCAATTTGAGCGGCGAACAGGCGGGCGGTCGCCCCACCGTCCCGCATCACCTTGCGTCCAAGAAGGTCATTTGCCTGAATGGCTGTGGTGCCCTCGTAAATCGGCAGGATGCGGGCGTCACGGTAGTGCTGTGCGGCGCCGGTTTCTTCGATGAAGCCCATGCCGCCGTGGATTTGCACACCCAGAGAAGCGACCTCGACCGCGCGTTCAGTGCAAAAACCCTTGACCAAGGGAACCATGAATTCGGCCAGCGCGGCAAATTCCGGATTCTCTCGGTGATGCGCGATATCCAGCAACCCCGCGGTCGATGCCGCCATGGCCCGTCCGCCTTCGGTGAGGCTGCGCATCCGCAGGAGCATACGGCGGACATCAGGGTGTTCGATGATCGGAACGGCGTCCTTGATCTGACCGTTCACCGGTCGGCTCTGAACGCGGTCGCGCGCGTAAGCCAAAGCACGCTGATAGGCCCGCTCAGCGATCGCAACCCCTTGGACACCCACCGAGAACCGCGCGGCGTTCATCATGATGAACATGTACTCCAGCCCGCTGTTTTCCTCGCCGATCAGGAATCCGGTAGCGTCATCGTATTCCAGCACGGCCGTCGGGCTGGCGCGTACGCCCAGTTTGTGTTCGATGCTCACGCAGTTGACCGCGTTCGCGGCCCCGAGCGTGCCATCCGGCTCAACCAGTTTCTGCGGCACGATAAAGAGGCTGAGCCCCTTCGGCCCAGCGGGCGCATCCGGAGTACGCGCCAACACCAGGTGGATGATGTTCTCAGTCAGATCATGGGCGCCATAAGTGATGAATATCTTGGTGCCGGTGATGCCATAGCTGCCGTCCGCGCGTTGCACCGCCTTTGTCGCCACCCGGCCCAGATCGCTGCCCGCTTGCGGTTCGGTCAGGTTCATCGTGCCGGACCACCGACCTTCGATCAGCGGCCCAAGGTAAGTGGCCTTCTGCTCGTCCGAACCGGTGAGCAGCAGCGCCTCGATCGCCCCGTCGGTCAGCAGGGGGCACAGACCGAAGCTCATATCGGCAGCATTCAGCATCTCAACCGCCGCCGCGCCAACCGCACGCGGCATCCCGATGCCACCATATTCCACCGGGTGGGTCAGCGCCTGCCAGCCCATTTCGACAAATTGAGCATAGGCCTGCACGTCGCCGTCGGGCATGGTCACACGGCCTTTTTCAAACCGAGCGCCCTGCGTGTCCCCGACCTGTGACAAGGGCGCGATCTGTTCAGCGCAGAACCGGGCATAGCTCTCCAGCACCGCGCCTACGTCCGGCAGCTCGCATTCGGAATACACCTCCAGCGCGGACACCGTTTCCCAATGGGACAAGTGTTCGATGCAGAACATCAAATCCTGCACGGGCGGCTGATAGGACATACCTGACTCTCCGACGGAAATTATGACTTCCCGACATTTATACGCGGTATTTCTTGCCAATAAGCTCATCTTTTGCCAATTTACTATCCGATCACGCCAAGAAGAGGCCTTTGCATGGCTAGTCATGACCCCATCTCACTGACGACCGTTTCAGCAGGTTTCATCCGGGACTGGCTTGAAGCGCTCAAATCTCGATGCACGTCAGAGGAGATGGCCTCGCTGCTGGAGCGTGCTGGCCTGCAAACCAGCCCGATGGCGCCCACTCAGCGCATCACGCTCGAAGAAATCGCCCGGCTGTATCAGCTTGCGGCGCCAGAGATCGGCGACGAGATGATGGGCCTCTGGAGTCGCCCGATCCGGCCCCGCACACTGCAACATCTTGTGACAGTGCAGCGTGAAGCGAAGAGCCTTGTCTCGGCGCTGTATCGGTTCTCGACGTTCTGGAACCTGCTTTTGGATGATTTCCGTCTGGACTTGCGCAACAGCCCAGAGGAAGTGGAGCTGTCGTTGATCCCCTATTCGGACGAAACCCGCCCGCAGCGATTTGGCCACATGTTAATGCTGAAATTGGCGCATGGTCTCCTGTCTTGGCTCGACGGGTCGGAAACGGCCGTGAAAGCAGTTCGCTTTGCCTTCGCTCGTCCGGATTTTGCCGCAGATTACGCGGTTGTCTTTCCTTGTCCGGTAGAATTTGACGCTCCGCACACCAGCATCCTTTTCGATCCACGCCAATTCAACAGTCCGATCAGCCGCAGCCCGGCGGAGGCATCCGTGTTCCTTGAACGCGCGCCGATCGACTGGATTTTCACCAGCTCGCGCGTGCATACAAACAGCCTTCGCGTGCGCGCTTTCCTTTACGGGGAGACTTGGCAAAACTGCCAACTTCCGGATGCGGCCCGCGCGCTGAAAGTCACGCCCCGGACGCTGAATCGCCGGTTGAAAGAAGAAGGGACATCTTTTCAGGAAATAAAGGACGCTTTGCGCCGTGACATCGCCATCGGGGCGCTTCAACAACGCACGGACAGCATCGAAAAGATCGCCTTTGACACCGGCTTTTCTGCACCGTCGAACTTCCACCGAGCTTTTCACAAATGGACCAACCGGACGCCCGGATCATACCGATTATAAGTTCGCGGTTCGAATATCGAAATCTTTTCAAGGATGATCTGGTTCAGCACCTCTGCCACTGCCTCAATACGGCGGGCCAAGCGCAGGCTGTCGTGTGGCACGAACAGGCATTTCCAGGTTGCCCTCCGCCTTCAGAGTGTCCGCACTCGCTGAAACAGCCACTCCAATTCGCGCGCCGCCGCATGACCGGTTCACACCGGTTCCTTGGAACAGCACCCGTTCGCGGGCACAGAATTTCGTCGCTTTGGTTTGGTGGGAGCGCCTTCCCTGTCAGGTATCTCGCGGTTGCTGCAGTGCGGAAAGGATCTTGGCCTGCCGGATGGACTTGGTGGCCTCAACGTCCACGATGACGCCGTGGTCTGTGTCGATCAGATAATTGTCGGGATAACTGAAGAAAGCCGGGCCTTTATGGACCGCGTTTCATTGGCTGGCCGAGTCGGGATGCGATGTGAACTTTGGCTGACCCTCTCTGGCCGCGCTGAAGACGGCCTCGTTCACGGTGTCCAGACACTCACGAACGGCTCGGGGTGCGTCGGCGGGACCGATCTGCGCTGGGTCCCAATCCTCCGTGGGAAACGACGGAAGGCCACCCGGCATGGCTGTAGAAATCGGCGAGGTAGAGGCGGATGCCGGACAAATCCACGAACCGGTCGATGGGACGCAGAAGGTGGTTCTGGGGCACATGAACTTCAAGCGACAGCTCGTAGAACCGCGCCAGTTGCGCCTCCTGCCGCGGTTCCATCATCGCCGATCCTCCCGCCCGTTGCAGGAAATGCATCAGTAGTTCAGGCCACAATCAAACAGGCGTTTTTCACCAGAATACGCTTCTCACGTTGATCGACGTGAACGGCCTCCACCCGCCTACGGTCAGATGTCCAAGTGCTGCATCTCAGCTTCGCGAAGCAGCCGTGCAACATATTGTGCAGCATTTTTGTTGGCGGGAGGGCGGCTCAGCGAAACATTGCGGGCTTTGCTCAATCACCCGAACAGATCATATCTCGGATTTTTGTCGCTTTCTCGAAGTGATCAAGTTCATGGGTCTTGATCCACCACTCCGCGGCTTCCATGAGCAGCTCTGGATCATCATTTTTGTTCGCAAAAAACGCATAGAAAGAAAGACCTACCGTCTCGCCTTTCTTGGCAATCCTGTCGTTACATATTCCGATTGCTTTGGTTCCAAGTGATTAACGCACTGGTAATTCACTTTTTTGGTCTCGTATTTTCTCATAAGAACATATAGGGAACATTTGTGCTCTGCAAGACAGGAAAATCTGTAGCTATGGGCGAAGAGCTGCCTTGCGGCGGTCCGGCAGCACATCTGCAGCAAAATAACGTGTGAAGTTTGGTGGGCCTGACTGGTGACAGCCCTGTGAAGACGTTCGTTCATGGTGCAGCGAGATCAACGCTGCCCGTGCGAAATCCTTACGCCAGCTTCCTGCAAGATGCCGCACCGCACTTCGCTACAGCGCTCGATGAGGCGGCAGACCGCTCCACCGGCAGGGAGCCGCCTTTGCAGACTCAACTACTTTCCGGGTTAAGGTGACTTTTCATGATGCGGTGCCGCATGTGAAACCCGACCACGCAATCTGCCGCAGCTTTTTTCTAGGTTGATCGGGGTTGTGGGGCGCAGAACTGCCCGACACCAACCCCTTAAAAATTGCCCAGATCAAAGCGGGAAAAACACACTGATCGCCAAGGCAGCGGTTATGCCCACGATGAGGTTCATTGGAATGCCGATTTTCAGAAAGTCCGTGAACCTGTAGTTTCCGGCACCGTAGACCAAGGTGTTGGTCTGGTATCCGATGGGCGTTGCAAAACTTGCACTGGCCGAGAACATCACCGCCACGACGAAGGGTCGTGGATCAACCCCCAGCTGCCCGGCCAGCGCGATAACGATGGGTGTGAAGATGACCGCGACGGCGTTGTTCGTCACCACTTCGGTCAGGATCGAGCCGACGGCATAGATCGCGAGCAAGGTCAGGAAAGGCGGCAAGCCCTGCAGCCATGGGGTCAGCACTTTGACGATCAGTTCGACCGCGCCGGTATGTTCCAGCCCGGCACCGACAATCAGCATGGCAAAGATCAGCACAAGGATGGATGCATCAATGGATGCCCAGGCCTCGTCGTTGTCGATGCACCGCAGCACGAGAATGGCCGCAACCCCGACAAGCGCTAGGATACCGATCGGCATGATGTTGAATGCGGCCAGTGCGACGATCCCGACCAGCGTTGCGATGGCGATCGGAGCCTGACGTCGACGGAACGCCCGCCCGTTCGGGGCAGAAACCGAGACAACGTCACCTGAGCGCCGCAACTCGTCGAACCCCTCAACCGTGCCTTCAAGCAGCAGCTTGTCGGCCGGGCGCAAACGCACGCTCGACAGATCCGCTCCGGCGACCGAGTGGCCGGGACGGAATGCACCCAGCACACGCATGCCGGCGCGCCGCCCCAGAGCAAGATCGGCAATGCGGATGCCCGAGCTGCGCCGCGAGGGTGTGACGATTGCTTCAGCGACGCGGACCTGCGCCTCGGGGTCCAGCTCGACCGTGCGCCGCAGTCCGACCCGCAGGCCCGATGCTTCAGCAAATGTCAGCAACTCCGAGGTCGGCGCCAGAACAAGCACCGCATCCCCCTTGCGCAGGACCTGTTCCGGCAAATCCTTGCGAAGGATCTGGGTGCCGCGACGCAACCCGGTGACCCGAATGCCATTGCGCTGGAAGTCGGCGATGTCGGACAGGGGCATACCGATCTGCGGATAATCCGCAAGCACTGTGATTTCGGACAGAAACGCTGTCTCGGCGCTCTCTCCTTCATCGCTCTGAGAAGCACGATCCGGCAGAAGATAATTGCCCAGAAGCAACATTGAGACACCGCCCACGATGGCAACGACGATGCCGACCGGCGCAATTTCGAAAATGGAGAAAGCCTCCAGCCCGGCTTCGCGTGCGACGCCATCGACCAGCAGGTTTGTCGAGGTTCCGATCAGCGTACAGGTCCCCCCAAGGACCGCGGCATAGGACAGCGGGATCAGAAGCCGGGTCGAGGCGACGTTCAGGCTGGCCGCAAGGCGGATGACCACCGGGATCAGCACCAGAACGACCGGGGTGTTGTTCATGAAACCGGACGCGGCGATGGTTGCAAAGATGAAAATGCCGATGGCCAGAACCGGCCGGTTCTTTGCCCGACCGATCACAAGACCGGCGATAGCGTCCAGAACCCCTGTCCGTACCAACGCACCGGAGACGACGAACATTGCAGCGATGGTGATTGGGGCGGAACTGGAGAATACGCTCATGACATCGTTGTTCGGCACCAGTCCGAGCACGATAAACAGGGCTGCCGCACCGGCGGCTGTCACTTCGGGCGGGTATTTTTCGAGGGTGAACGCGATGAAGAGCAATGCAAGAATAACGAGCGCGATGATGGGCGCGTTCGCCCCGATGAATTCACTCATTGCGAAAACCTTTGCGAGAGTTTGCGTGCTGGGGCACCGGTGCCCACCGCGTCGGATGGTGAACAATTCCAGATGCGATCGAGTTCCAACCCCGGCACGGATCTGAAAGGCGGGAATACGGCACAAGGGGATCCGCCCCAGGCTGCCTCAGGACCCACTGTCACCGGCCGCAGCCAGCAATTACGTCTGACACGATCAAGTGTCCGGAGCAGGAGTTTCACGATTCCGACGAAAACAGCACATGGGATACAGCGCCAACCATACGCCATGCACCCGGACGCGATGAACAGGCAGTCTACCTTGTCCTCTGGCACGGTGCTCAGGAGTGGTCGCAGGATCAACACGTCATACCTACCAATCCGCCTCACAGATTCAAGCTGCAATCGAAGCGCATTTGCCAGATGATTTGCGAGGCCGGAATGATGTTGTAGTCTTGGAAGTTTCTCTGCCATCTGAGGTATCCGCCTTAACAAACCCTTAGAATTTGCTTCCTGGTAAAGGTGTGGATGACTGTCCGCTCTGGACGCGAGCGATGGTCTTTCACGCATCTGCAGCGGAGGACCGCAATCGCCGTTGCTGTCGAAAGTGTGACGCGGGAGAGGCGATCCTGATCAGACCTTCGCCAAACTGGCCATTGTTGCGGCGCAGCTTGGCCAAACCGAACTTTCGTGACGCTTTGCAGCATAATCCGACAGTAAGAGATGCACTACAAAGGTAGTTTTAGACCCGTCGTCTTCTAATTCCAATTTACCAACCTCTGGCATCCTTTCTTTTGACGTTGTGCAGCGCAACGAGCAATGACGACACCCAAAGTCGCCATTGCCGCTGGAGAAGTTGAAATCGACAGTTTGTGCTGAAATCAGGTCTTACCAGGTGATCGAGCCTTCGGCCTCGCGGACCCTTTGGATTGTCGGGCGGGCTTCGATCCGATCCATGTAACTGCGGATGCACGGATAGGCATCGAGTGAAAGCCCGGCAGGGAGGGACCAGTTCAGAACGATCAACGCATAGCCGTCGATGACAGAGTAGTCACTGCCGAGGATATAGGGTCGGTCGGTAAGCCGATCTTCGAGCACAGCTAGGCGTCGCGCCACCCGGTCTTCGTAAAATGCGACCAGACGTGCCCGTTCGGCATCCGTTTCACCAAAGCCCTTGTAGATGTATTCGATGATCACGGGATGGAGATCAGAGGCTACGAAGGCCATCCAGCTGTCCGCCTGGGCCCGCGCAAGGGTGCCAGGTTTCGGCAAAAGCGACTTCTCTGGCACAAGATCAGCTATATAGGATAGCGTTGCGGCGTTCTGGGTCAGCACCTCGCCGTCCTCGAGTACGAGGACCGGTGTCATTGCCATCGGGTTCAATTTACGCACCTTCTGCGCAATGGGATCGTCTTCGCGATCAAGATGCACTTCGATGGCCTCGTAGGCGATGCCGGCATCCTCAAGGGCAAAGTGGTTCGAGGTCGAACAAGCGCCCCGGTGGTAATAGAGCGTAATCATATCGGTTTTCCTGATTGCTAAGAAGGGGATGAGGTCCGCTGGGTGCTCCAACGAACCGCTGTTCAGGCCACGGGCAAATTCGGCATGTCGATGCACGCATCCTGTCCGGCCGTGATCAAACTGCGGATTCGAGCGTCATTCAGAACCGTGTACGGAAAGACGTCAGGAATCGCGCTGGCCCGATCAAGACGCCCTATCTGGTCTGCCGACAAATGCAGGTCGGCGGCAGCCAGGTTTTCCGTGAGCTGCGCCATGGTGCGCGGGCCGATGATCGGGAAAATCCCCTTCGACGCGACCCATGCTATGGCCACCTCGCCCGGCGTGACCTCGTGCTCCTTGGCCACTGCAATCACGGTATCCAGGATCGCGGTGCGTTGCGCCGTGTCCTCGGGGTGGAATGCGGCCCCGTTCAAGCCTTCCTCGCGACCGGTTTCGGTCAGCGGCTTGCGATACTTGCCCGTCAGGACGCCCCCACCAAGAGGTGAGAAGGCGGTGATCCCGAGGCCCAGACCGCGCCCTGCCTCGATCAGTTCGGCTTCGGCGGTGCGGGCGACGAGGCTGTGTTCCAATTGCAGACCTGCGACAGGAACTGTCCCGCGCAATTCCGCCAGTGTCGCCGCACGGGACACCCGCCAAGCCGGAAAGTCCGACAGCCCGGCGTAGAGGATCTTGCCTTGCCGCACGAGGTCTTCGAAGCCACGCATGATCTCGTCCATCGGGGTAACGCTGTCTGCAACGTGAACCCAGTAAAGATCAATACGATCCGTTCCCAGACGCTTCAGGCTTGCCTCTACCGAAGCGTGCATCGCTTGTCGGCTGTTCCCTGTTGTCAGCACGTTTGCTGTCTCGTCCGTCGCGACCGCGAACTTCGTGCCCAGCACGAACCGGTCGCGGCGGCCTTGCAGAATGTCACCAAGGAATTCTTCCGACTGGCCGCTTTGGTACCCATTGGAACTGTCGAGGATATTGCCGCCTGCGTCGGCATAAGCATCCAGCATGCGGCGCGCCTCTGCCAGTTCTGTGCCATGCCCCCAGCGCGTGCCGAAATTGGAAGTGCCAAGCACCAATTCCGACACCCTCAGCCCGGTGTGCTCCCCAAAGAGTTTGTATCGCATTCTCATCTCCACTTTCCACGCCAACCCTGCCCGTGTGGGCGGTGTGACCTTTCAAATCCGATGCAGATACGCTACATTCGGATCACTGCTCCGCTTTATATGTGGAGCAGTGATCCGAATGTCAACAGGAAGAGACTGGGGCGCCCGAATGCGTGCAGATGCAAAGAAAAATTACGAAAGCCTCCTCGCCATCGCGCGCGAGGTCATTACCGAACAGGGCGTCGATGCCTCGCTTCGTGACATCGCACGGCGGGCTGGGGTCGGGCTGGCGACACTGTACCGCCACTTTCCGACCCGCGAGGACCTGTTGGAAGCTTTGCTGCACAAGGCGCTCTGCGACTTGATCGCGCGATCCGAAACCCTTTCCCGCGACCATCCGTCGAATACCGCTCTGACGATTTGGTTCACTGAAGCAACCGCATTCGTCCACGTCTTCAAAGGGGTCGTCGACCTGATGGCGAAGGCGCTCGCTGATCCCAGCTCCGCGCTTCACGAAGACTGCAAAAACCTGCGCAAGGCCGGGGCAGTCCTCCTGCGCCGCGCACAGCAAGACGGTGTTGCCCGCACCGATATCGACGGAGAGGACCTTTTTGCCCTCATCGCCGCGGCCGGTTGGATCGGCGATCAGCTCGTCTTCGAAGATCGGGCCGATCGGCTGGTCAACTTTATCGCAGTGGCTGTGATAGGTCAGCCGACGCAGAGCTAGAGCGACAAGCGTTCGGGGGAGCCGGTGTTGTCAAAGCTCGAAAGCCTCGCATACTCCCCCGTCGCCATTCAGGGTCAAATAATTCACCCGTCCGGTTCGTCAGGAACGCGACCGCAAGGGCTCTTTTTGTCCGTTCGAGATCGGGTCAAGACCGGGTTGGCGAAGGTCCATGGTCGGCCCTGTTTCATGGATGGGCCGTCCGTCTGCGTGACAACCGCAGCCCATCCCGCATGTTAAGTATCAGCAAGGTTATATTGGCCGCACCCGCAAGCAACTCAATCACCTGCACCACATAAAAAGCCATATCGAACGCCCCCGCCTGCGCCTTGAAAGACAGGTACAGTGCGCAGGGGATCAGGATCAGGATGCCGTTGGCCGCGATGAACGGCATCCGCTTTTTCTTGGCGTTGACCACAGGACCGCGCATTTTCCTGCCCAGCCTGAACCCCGAGCCGCCTGCTGCCATCAGGGCAGGAAGCAGAACGAGGAAGCCATAGGGAACCCAAGTCTTGACCGTCGTAACAGCCTGTTCTCCGGCAAAAATCTCGGACCAAGTAGTGGAAAGCCAGAAACTTAAAATCGTAATCAGAGCTATCGTTCCGGCTATAGGATGAATGGTTTTCGACATGACGAAACTCCTTGTCGCAGTGAATTTTATATAGCTAGCTATATAAAACTTGTATAGCGAGCTATGCAAGTGCTAAGACGTCCCCATGAATTTTTCGAAGGATCAATCGGCGGGATACCTCGCGAACCACATGGCGCGCATCTTCGCGCAAGGCCTGACCTCGCGGATCAAGCCTCTGGGCCTAACCACCGGCACGTTTCCCGCACTTCTGGAGCTTTGGGACACGGATGGTCTGAGCCAGAAGCAGCTCACGGAGCGGCTCGACATCGAACAGGCGACAATGGCCAATACGTTGGCGCGCATGGAGCGAGACGGCCTGATTGTGCGCAAGAAGGATGCAAACGATGGGCGGGCTCAACGCGTCTGGCTGACCGACCGCGCCCGCGACCTTCGCGACCCCGCCATCACGGCGGCCCAGGAAGAGAACGCGATGCGACTGGCCGGTCTCGACGAAGATGAAAAGCGCCAATTCATCGCACTGATCCAGAAGGTCATTAAAACCAAGATGTCGGGATAACGCGGAAATTATCGAAACGCTGTCTGCGCAAAATCGACGTAAACGCCACACCGGTCGCTTCTGTGGTTTGTTCCGCTATGCGGATATGCAGGGGAAAGCTCGATGTTGGACAGCCCTGAGTGTCAGCCTAAAGTTTTGCCTGACGGCCGGATTGCCACCACAGCGAACAACGGCTCTCCGCCCGTCGTGTAGAGTGTCGCTTTCGCCCAAACCTTCCGTTCGCCAAGAAGGCGCTTGTTGCAGCGCGGCTTCTCCGGACCGGGCGCTTCGCAGCGTGGGGCAGCGTCGTGCGGCAGCTTGAGGTCCACACTGCAGGACCTTCTGCCATGCGATAGAATGGCGAAGGTTGCCGTTCTGTGGGGCAGTGCTCCCTCCGCGGCGTCACTCTACCGGCTTCTCGCGCTATGGGATCGTTTCTATGCGGAGGACGGTCAAATGGTCCTCCTGTGGCTGACACGGCTCAACGCTTGGGCGCCTGCGGACGAAGAGGCTTGGGAGGATCTGGATTCCGACGCACGTCGCCTTCGACATGATGGATACGAACGCCCAGTATCGAGGGTCTAACGGTTAGACCGGCGGTATCTCGGCATGATCGATGCGCGCGCCGGTCAGACCTTCTGCAACAACAGCATTCCAGGCTTCCTGGCGCAGCAGAAAGACCGGGAAACTTTCGATCAGTGCGTCGCCAAGCCAGCCCTCGACCCGGTAATGCACTTTGGACACCACGGGCGGATGGCTCGACCGATCCAGAACCGTACCCTCGGCAAGCCCACCCGCAACCTCGGGTTCCACGTTGAAGAACTGCCGCTCGCTCATCATCATCCGACCTCCCTGCCCTGCGCCGCCGGGCGCGCTGGCTCCTGCCACGGGACAGCGCCATCCGGCATCATTCAGTCAGCAACACTTACTATATCCGGAGGTTCCAAGGGTCTGTAAACCGTCGTTGAAGACGGCCCCGCATTTGACCTACGCCAATGTCGGATCAGTGCCTGCCCCGATCCCTCTTTGCTCATGCCGGGAACGTTTGCCGGAAATGATCGACATGGAGTTTCAAGCGTCATTCGACGTTGGGAGTTGCGGTTCAAGATGCCCATCCGCGATGGTTGCACGGCTGACCGGGCAGTCTCGCAATACCACCAGGAGGTATCTGGGCGGGCACCATTGACCCCAAGGTCCGTACAGCATCAGGGCAGAGAAAACTGGCTTCGAATGCCCCGAAGCTGACAGTCTGGCGAGTGACGGAACAGCGCAAGTCGCGCAAGGACCAGCGCACCGCGACGCAGATGTCAGCTGAATTGGTCCAGCTTGGCTATGACAGCTCGTATGAGCGGGTCGCAGCCTTCGTGCGGGTTTGGAAGGATGGGCGGCAACGCCCGCAGCATACGACCGATCGCGGAACATTCGTGCCGCTGGTGGTCCACCCGGACAAGGCGTTCCAGTTCGTCTGGAGCGAGGCAGAGGATACCAAGATGACCACTGCGCTCCTCGAACCCCTCACCCATCGCTGCCACATCCTTGAAACCGGATACGACAGTTATCGGCTCAAAATCAGCTCCGAGACAGCAAAAAATAGGAGGAGACAGTGGCACTGACCCAATCAGGACACGTAACGAACGGGCGGGCCAGATCTCGGCAACAATGGCAGGTCAGTTCTCAGTGGCATTTAACATCGTGATCAACTCTCGTGCCCGAAGAGCACATTGGTGGTGTTGATGCCGATTTCCTCGACGGCATATCCGCCCTCCATCAGGTAAACGCTGGGTTTGCCAAGTGCCGCGATCCTTCGGCCATAGTCGACGAAATCGTCATGCGTCAGCTTGAAGAAACTGATCGGGTCGCTTTCGAATGTATCGACGCCAAGCGAAACAATCACCAGATCCGGGTCATAGGCTTCAATTCGCGCCAGCGCGTCTTGCAGTTTCGCCAGCCACATCTGGTAGCTGGCACCCGGCGGCAATGGGTAATTATGGTTGAAACCTGCTCCGGCGCCTCGGCCCGTCTCGCCAGCATGGCCAAGGAAATGCGGGAAGGTGTGCATGGGGTCGCCGTGCAGCGACAGGAACAGGACATCGTCGCGATCGTAAAAGATCTCCTGCGTGCCGTTGCCATGGTGGAAATCCACATCCAGGATGGCCACTTTGGCGCAGCCCGTGTTCAACGCATGCTGGGCCGAAACCGCGGCATTGTTGAAAAAGCAGTAGCCGCCGAACTGGTCCGTCGCCGCGTGATGGCCCGGCGGGCGACACAGCCCGAAGGCCACGTTTTCCTTGCCATCCAGCACGAGATCCGTCGCAGTGAGCGCGACATCCTTGCTGGACATCGCCGCCTCCCAAGTTCCGGGCGACATCACCGTATCGGTGCTGAGCGCGTAATACCCAAGCCGACCTTCGACGTGGAGCGGGATCTGCGACGCGGTCATCGACCGGCTCGGCCAACAGGGGGCGAGTGCTTCGCCCTTGAAGCCAGCGGCCTCCCATTCGTCCTCGAACGTTCTCAGGAACTCGACAAAGCCTTCGTCATGCACCGCCAAGACCGGATCCAGGCCATAGTCCTCGGGCGCCAGCACTTCGCCAAGGCCGCGGCTGCGCACCGCGTCGATGATGATCTCGGCCCGGCGCGGACATTCGAACGGCGCAACGAATTCTCCTTGATAGAGTTCGCCCTTGGCGTCGCGCAGTTTGTGCTTTTCGGAGAATACGGTCTTCATGGTCATTCCTTGCAAATGGCACCGCGCCGACCATGCGGCACGGTGCCCGTTGAAACGGTCTTACTTCAGCAGCGCGGTCCAGACCCGGTTCTGAAGCTCAACGGCCTTGGGCGAACAGCTTTCGATGAACTTGAGCGGCGTGCCTTCGGGGGGCGACAGCTCGGCGGCGTCCTTGAGGCCCTCGTCCATGAAGGCTTCACTGCCCGTCACGCCATTGGCATAGCCGGAGGAGTTCGACTGGATGGCGATATTTTCCGGCTCCAGCATGAACTCGATGAAGGTGATCGCATTGTCGTAGTTCGGTGCGCCCTTGGGCACCACCAGGCTATCCGCCCAGGCGACCACGCCCTCTTCGGGGAAGGCATATTGCAGCGACGGCTTTTCCTTGCGCGCAAGCAGCGAATAGCCGTTCCAGTTCTGGTGCACGGAGACGTCGCCGGACACCAGCCGTTCCAGGATCCCGTCGGAATTGTAGGTCTTCACATGCGGCTTCTGCCCCATCAGCAGGTCGAGCACCTGCTGCATTTCGTTCGGGTCCTCGCTGCAGAACGGCAGGCCCAGAGCGACCTGCGCCATGGTGATGACCTCGTCGGGGGATTTGAACATCGCGATCTGCCCCGCCAGTTCTTCGGGCGGATTGAAGATCACGTCGTAGTCGTCGACGTCGCCGGAATAGACGGCGGTGTCGACGGTGAACGAGGTGGTGCCCCAGTGCCATGGGATCGAATAGACATTGCCTTCGTCCCACCAGGGGCTGGCCAGGTTGGGCACGATCCGGTCGTAGCCTTCGAGCTCGGACGCGTTGATCGGCTGGACCAGACCTTCGGAGATCAGGATCGGAACGAAGTTGTGGGTCGGGATCGCGATATCATAACCAGCCGCGCCGGACTGAAGCTTCGCCAGCAGCGTCTCACCGGAATCGTAGGTGTCCACGGTGACCGAGATGCCGGTTTCCGTCTCGAATTTCTCGATAAGCTCCGGCGAGGTATAGTCGGTCCAGTTGTAAAGCTGCAGCTCGCCGTCGGCGGAGGCGATGGTTGCGGTCAGGCCCAGACCCGCGCTGGCAAGGCCAAGAAGTGTCTTGCGGTTGAAGGACATGTTTTCTCCTGTTGATTGGTTTTTTATTGTTTCTTTGCGAACCACTGCGACATCAGAACGGCGATGACGGAGATCCCCAGCAATACCGTCGAGACGGCGTTGACTTCGGGCGTGACGCCAGTGCGCACAAGGCCGTAGATGTAGATCGGCAGCGTGGTCGACCCGGCTTCGGCGACCATCATCGTGATGATGAAATCGTCGAGCGAGATGATGAAGGCCAGCATTGCACCGGAAAAGATGCCCGGCGCCAGCAGCGGCAAAGTGATCAGCCGCAGCGTCGTCTTGCGATCCGAATAGAGATCGCGCGCCGCCGTCTCGAGGCTTGCATCCAACCCCCGAAGCCGCGCCTGGATGGGCAGGTAGGCGAACGGAATGCAGAACACCGTGTGGGCGATGATGATGTTGCCGATCCCCCAAGACAGGTTGATCGCCGTGAAAAAGGTCAGCGTGGCGACAGCCGTCACGATCTCGGGGATCATCAGCGGCAACAGCAACAATCCACCGAACGCAGTCTTGTGCTTGATCTCGCGGTTTCGACCCAGAGCGATGGCCGCCATCGTGGCAAAGACCGTCGAAAAGAGCGTCGAGACCGCCGCGATGATCAGGCTGTTCTTCGCCGCGCTCTGGATGTCGTCGTTCGAGAATGCCTTGGCATACCACTGAAGGCTGAAACCCTCCCAGACGGTGGCCGAGCGTGTGGCATTGAAGGAAAAGATCACCAGGATGATCAGCGGCAGATAGAGGAACAGGAAAAAGCACAGCGTGATCCAGTTGAACCCCGGAAGCCAGCGGATGTCCCTATCGGAAGAGCGTATCAATGTTGGAACCCTCCTTCGTTGCGACGCTGGTTCACCGCGAAGAGAAGCAGGCAGATCAGCACCACGGACATGATCACCATGGTCAGGGCCGATCCGAACGGCCAGTCGCGCGCGGCAGAGAACTGCAGTTGAACGAGGCTCCCCAGCATGAGTTTCTTGCCGCCCCCCAGCAGGTCCGGGGCGATGAACGCCCCCAGCGCCGGGATGAAGACAAGGATCGCGCCCGCCACGATCCCCGGAGACGCCAGCGGCAACGTCACGTGCCGCAGCGTGGTCCAGCGATTGGCATAAAGATCGCGGGAGGCTTCGATCAGTCGCTTGTCGAGCCGTTCGAGCGCCGCGTAGATCGGCAGCACCATGAAGGGAACATAGGTATAGACCAGCCCCAGCGCGATCGCGCCCTCTGTATAGAGCATGGTGATCGGCTCGTCCGTCAGGCCAAGCCCGATCAGCAGGTTGTTGATCAACCCGGTGTCGCGCAGGACCAGGATCCAGCAATAGGTGCGGATCAGCAGATTGGTCCAGAACGGAATGGTGATGAGCAAGAGAAGGGTGTTGCGCCGGCTCTCGGGTTGCTGTGCGATGTAGTAGGCCGCCGGAAAGCCCAGGGCCAGCGACCCCAACACCGCAACCGTGGCAACCCAGATCGACCGGAAGGCGATCGTGAGGTAGGATGTGTCGAACTCGACCTCGTCAAAGAGGTTCTTCTGAAACAGAAGCTGTGTGTACGCTTCTGTCGAGAATTCGAATTTCACCCCGCCGTAATCGCCGGGTGTCAGGAAGGAATAGACAAAGATGATCGTCAGCGGCGCCAGCATGAATACGACGATCATGAATGTCGCGGGAAGCACACCGATATAGTGCCGCAATCGTTCCAGAAGATCGCTCATGCCACCAGCACCCGGATGGCTTCGGGGTCGACCTCGACCGTGGCCCGGGACCCTACATCGGCGAGCGCGCTGCCGTCCTGGCGGTTTTCGCTGCGCACTGCGACGCTCAAGCCGTCATCAAGCGTGACCCGGTATTCCGTCTGGTTGCCGAGATACTCGATGTCGCTGATTGTGCCGCCAAGGCCGCCGTCGGCGCGCCCGGGCACGATGCGCGCCTTTTCGGGCCGGAACATCACCGTCACCTTGCCGCCATTCGCCTTGGCGGGCATGGCGGGACCGGCAAACCGGATGCTGTCGGAAACGTGGTAGGTGGCGGCGCTGTCGCCGCTCGCACGCGGCGTGGCCTCGAAGAAGTTCGCATCCCCGATGAACTCTGCCACAAATCGCGTGGCCGGGTATTCGTAGATTTCCGCAGGCTTGGCTACCTGCTGGATTTCACCCTGCGACATGACCGCGATCCGGTCACTCATCGACAGCGCTTCTTCCTGATCATGCGTCACGAAGACAAAGGTGATCCCGGTCTCGCGCTGGAGACGCTTCAATTCCGCGCGCATGGACTGGCGCAACTTGAGGTCCAGCGCGGACAGCGGTTCATCAAGAAGCAGAACACGCGGATGCGGGGCAAGGGCACGGGCCAGGGCCACGCGCTGCTGCTGCCCGCCCGATAGTTGCGAGGGGCGGCGCTTGGCGAACTCTCCCAGGTGGACGAGGTCGAGCATCTCCTGCGCCGTGCGCCGGGCATCGGGTTTGCCCTGACGAAGCAGCCCGTAGGCCACGTTTTCAAGCACGTTCATGTGCGGAAACAGGGAGTAGTGCTGAAACACCGTGTTCACGGGTCGCTTTTCGGGCGGCAGCTTTGAAATGTTCTCGCCAAAGAGCTTCAGCGTGCCGTCGGTCGGCACTTCGAAGCCGGCGATGAGGCGCAGCAAGGTCGTCTTGCCGCATCCCGACGGCCCCAGCAGAGTGAAGAATTCATTGTCCCGGATGCTCAGATCCGAACCTTTCAAAGCCCGCACCGGCGGTGTCCCCGGATAGGACTTTGTCAGCCCGTTGATTGTGATCGCGTCCTGCATTCCTGTCCCCTGTTCGATTTTGCCCGGGGGGCGAACCGGTGGTCCGCCGCCCCGTTCGGTCGTCGCAACGACATCAGTCCTCGACTTGCATGGCCCGCGTGATGCCCTCACGCAGCTTGGCCACCATGTCGTCGATTTCGGCCTTGGTGATGGTCAAGGGCGGCGACATCACGCACGCGTTATAGGTCGGGCGGACCAGCAGACCGAGCTCCTGGCAGATCGCATCCACCTTCGCCGTAAAGCCCGTGTCGCGGTTCTCATCCGGTGTGCCCGCGTCCAGCTCGCACTCGACGGCCGCCATCATGCCCTGCACCCGCACGTCCGTGACCACGGGCAGATCGCTCAGGGATTTCAGCGCGTTGGCAAAATACGGGCTGATCTCGCGCACATGTTCGAGCAGCTTGTCGTTTTCAAAAATATCGAGATTGGCCTGCGCCGCCGCGACCGACACCGGATGCCCGGAATAGGTGAAACCGCTGAAAAAGCTCCGCGGCTCGTTGCTGACGGACTTGATCTCTTCGATCAGCCGGTCCGAGATGAACAACGCCCCGAGCGGCAGATAGCCAGAGGTCAGCCCCTTTGCGGTGGTCAGCAGGTCCGGCGTCACGCCAAAGACATCCTCGGAGGCGAAGTAGTATCCGAGGCGTCCAAAGGCCGTCACCACCTCGTCCGCGATGAAAAGAACGTCGTGTTTCTTGCAGATCTCGTGGCAGCGCTTGTAGTAGCCTTCGGGCGGGATGATCACGCCGCCCGATGCCATGACCGGTTCTGCGATGAAGGCCGCAACCTTGTCCGCGCCGAGCTCCAGGATCTTGTTCTCCAGATCCGCCACTTTCTCGTCGCAGAACGCCTCGACCGACATGTCGGCGGCGCGGTCCTTGGGCTTTGGGCATGGCAGGAAATGGATCGTGTCTTCGATCATGTCCATCTGCGCTTTCTCGCGCATCTTTCCCGAACAGCTTGCCGTCAGATAAGTGCTGCCGTGATAGGCGTTCACGCGCGAGATGATGTGCTTCTTTTCCGGGCGCCCGAGGCAGTTGTTGTAGAAAAAGACAAATCGCAGCGCGGAATCCACGGCGGTCGACCCGCCAGTGGTGAAAAAGACGGTGTTGAGATCGCCGGGCGTCATGGCGGTCAGCCGTTGGGCAAGCTCCGACGACGCCGTGGAAGCCATCGACCAAGGCGAGAAATAGCTGAGTTTGCGCATCTGGTCGGCGACCGCCTCCACGATCTCTTCGCGGCCGTGGCCAACGTTGACGCACCACATGCCGCCCGGCCCGTCGATCAGCTGATTGCCGTTGGAATCGCGCACATAGATCCCGCCGCTGGCTTCGAGATGGGTCCATTCATCGCGGTCCATCGCGGTGACGTCCTGCCAGGGATGCAGGAAGTGGTCGTCGGTTTTCCAAGTCTCGTCCGCTGCTTGTACAACGCCTGACATGATTTATCCTCCTCAAGCTGGCCGGGTCCGAAACTTCGTCACGAAGTTCGGTCGCGTCAGAGAAATTATAGTGAACTTCAATTTGGTAGTTGGGTTCAAACTTGTAGTCAGATAAAAATTGAGTCAAGGTGCAAACATGAGTTTACGCGAAAAACACAAATCCGAACGCATGCAGCGCCTCTTGGACGCGGCCACGTGCCTGTTTCTTGAGCACGGATTTGATGCCGTTAAAGCGGAGCGCATCGCGGAAATGGCCGATGTCTCCGTCGGGACGCTCTACAATTATTTCGGTGGTAAAAACGAAATCCTGCTGACCCTTACGTCCATCGAAAACGAACGTCTGGCAGAGCTTGGCGCGAATTTCGAACCCAGCGCTGAAGCCTCGGTGGAGGATAATTTCTGCACCCTGGTCGGCATGCATTTCAACGCGCAGCACATGGTCCTTCAGCGTGATCTCTGGCGGCAGGGCTTTGCCTTTGCCTTCGCGGCGCCCGCTACGGCCGAGGCGCGCAGGCTGCGCCAGTCGGACCGGGTGCTGCGCCAGCAGATCATTGATCTGACAGTGGCCCTGCAAGCCCAAGGCCGCCTGTCGTCCGATCTGGATTGCGAGGCGTTCGGCGCCACGATCTTCAACAACGCCAACATGCTCTTTTTCGAATTCACCTGGTCGGAAAGATCGACCTACGACGATCTCAACAAGGTGATCATGGACATGACCAGGACGATCGCCGCGCTCGCCCTGCCTCGGAACGCATCTGCGTAGACAGGCCCGACCCTCACACCCCCGATCTGCGGGGGCATCAACACCGCCAAATCACGCCGCCTCAAGGGATGAACACATGTCCACCATCGATCTTTCGCAATTCTACATCAATGGCCGGTGGGTGGCCCCATCCGGGCGCGACACACTCGACATGATCAACCCTGCGACCGAAGAAACCGTCGCGGTGCTGGCCATGGGCGACGCGTCCGATGTCGATGCCGCTGTTGCCGCCGCCAAGGCAGCCCGGCCTGCCTTCGCGGCCACCACCAAGCTCGAGCGGCGCGCGCTTCTGGAGCGTATCCTCGAAGTCTACTCCCGCCGCATCGACGAAATGGCGCAGGCCATCAGCATCGAAATGGGCTCTCCGATCTCCTTCGCGCGCGAACAGCAGGCTCAGGTCGGCGTCGACATCCTGACCGCCATGGTCGCAGATCTCGAGGCGTTTGCCTTTGAACACACCCTGCTTAACGGCGATCTGATCGTGATGGAGCCCGTCGGTGTCTGCGGGCTGATCACGCCCTGGAACTGGCCGGTCAACCAGATGATGCTCAAGATCGCGCCGTGCCTTGCGGCAGGCTGCACCATGGTGCTGAAACCGTCGGAACTCACTCCGCTTTCGGCCAACCTGCTGGCCGAGATCATGGACGAGGCCGGCGTCCCGGCCGGGGTCTTCAACCTCGTACACGGCGCGGGCCCCACCGTTGGCTCGTCGATGTCGCGCCATCCCGACATCGCCATGATGTCCTTCACCGGATCGACGCGGGCGGGCACCTCGATCCTCAAGGAAAGCGCCGACACGGTGAAACGCGTGACGCTGGAGCTTGGTGGCAAATCGCCCAACCTCGTCTTTGCCGATTGCGACCTCGAGCGCGCCATCGACGAAGGCATCGACGCCTGTTTCATCAATTCAGGCCAAAGCTGCGATGCTGCCACGCGGATGCTGGTCGAGCGCCCGGTCTATGATCGCGCGGTCGAATTGGCCGCGGTGAAGTGCGCCCGCGTCAAGATCGGCGATCCGTCGCAGCCCGGCGATCATCTGGGGCCGCTGGTCAGCCAGATGCAATACGACCGGGTGCAGAAGATGATCCAGGTCGGCCTCGACGAAAACACGCGGCTGGTCTGCGGCGGGCTGGGCAAACCCGAGGGGTTCGAGACCGGCTATTACGCCAAGCCCACGGTATTTGCCGACGTCTCCAACGACATGCGGATCGCGCAGGAAGAGATCTTTGGCCCGGTGCTGGTGATGATCCCCTTCGACGACGAAGAGGATGGCATCCGGCTGGCGAACGACACGCCCTACGGTCTTGGTGCCTACGTGCAAAGCGGCGATCCCGCGCGTGCGCTTCGCGTCGCCAAGGCGCTGCAATCGGGCACTGTCAATGTGAACGGGGCCTACCTGGCGGCGGGCTCTCCCTTCGGCGGGTACAAATCGTCCGGAAACGGGCGCGAAGGCGGGGCCGAAGGTATGCGCGACTTTCTCGAGGTGAAAGCCATCGCACTTCCAGAGTAGCGATGTGCAGGCTGCGGCCTGGTCACCGACCTCTCAAACCGGTTGTTCAATGGCCGTCCGCACCAGACCGTCACTTCGGTGCGGAAAGGCTATTGAGCGAGGGGCGCGTCAAAAAGATCGTGGCGATCTTTCGCACAAAACGCTGTATCGATCAATTCGGTGGAAATCTGTACCTTCGCCGCAGCTGCTCCCCGGAAACTGCCTCATCCCAGTCCGGAAAGTGCGCTATCTGACGATTGCCTATTTTTGGTTTGGGGGTACCCGCGAGGGTCCTCAAACCGCTGACTATGTTGAAAAACACCCGTTCGCGAGCGCCAAAATTGACGGCCGCTAAACGCGCGCGCGCCTTCCCCATCGGGCTTTTCGCGCTTACTGCGGTGCGGGAAAGATCTTTGCCAGTTTCCGGAGGTTCTGGGCGGTGGCCGCGAGGAGGAATTTCTCGTTCGTGCCGCATGGATGGGCCGCGTAATCGGAGCCTACCGAGGCCGAGAATGCGCTCGAGGTGGGCGAACAGCATCTCGACCTTCTTTCGGAGGCTGGATGAGACCGCGTCTTGCTCGGTCTGCCGGAAGTCCCGCGCATCTTGGTGCTCTTCGCGGGTAATCTTTCGAGCGTCGCTGTTCGGGCAGTGTTGATTGTCTCGAACGACCTGGTGCATCGGCGCAAAATGACCGCCCGGACCCTTGCGCAGCGGCTTGGTTATACGCCCTCCGACCTGTCGCCCCTTCTACCGACACACACGACAAGTCTATACCGGCTCGCCGCGTCTTGAGCATCCACACGCTCAAAGCGCAGCTCGGGTTCGCGTATTCCCGGAATACTCTCTCCAAGAAAATTTTGCCAAGCGTTCGCTGCCCGCCATGCGCGACGTCCTATCAGAGGACATCCCCTCCAAAACAGAAATTCTCCGCAAATCCGGGCCGTTATCCACCTTTTTCAAGCGTGTTCGGGGACTACCTCATCCCCGCAGGCCCTAATCCCCACTAAACTGCCAAGACGACTTCACGCAGGACAGCCGCCGGAAAGGAAGGGCACACATGTCCAGACGCCCCCTTTCTGGCCGTCACCCGGTCGAAGGCCAATGAACGCGTGGCCGTCCTCTCGATTCTCATGCGCCACGCCATTGACCTCGAATGGATCGACCGCAACCCGGTCGTGGACGTCGAGAAACTGACGGGCGGCGAATATGAGCCATGGCCCGAGGACAAGCTGAAAGCGTTTGAGGCAGAGTGCGAGGAAGCCAGCGTGGAGCGCATTGTTTATGAGCTGGCGATCGGCACGGGCCAGCGGCTTGGAGACTGCATCTCGATGAAATGGGATGACTTTGATGGCGAGTATATGAAAGTCGTTCAGGAGAAGACCTCAGCCAAGATTCAGGTATACTGCCCCACGCGCCTGCAGCGCTTCTTGGAAACCGTTCCTCGGAGCGGGACCCATATTCTCGCGAAGAACCCCACGCAGCATATGGGCAAACGTAAGGTGCAGAAGAAGGTTGAGGCTATCCGGGAAGCCATCGGCGTACTGTCCGGGACAAACCGTCTCGTGCCGCACGGATGGCGGTACACCGCCGCAACACAGCTGGCTGACGCCAGCGTCGATATGCGCGACATTCAGGCCGTGACCGGCCACAAGACGCTCTCGATGGTTCAGAAATATACCGCCCAGGCTAACCAGACAGCCGCTTCCAGAAGGGCGCAGACGGCACGCGAACAGAGCAGAAACGAAACCGGAAAGCGGTAACAAAGTGCCAAACTCGGGCGCTCGATCTGAGCGCAACGTTTCCACTTCAGCAACTTTTCCTTTGAAATCAAGATGGTGCGGGTGAAGGGACTCGAACCCCCACGCCAAAGGCGCCAGAACCTAAATCTGGTGCGTCTACCAATTCCGCCACACCCGCACATTCGGCGTTAGATAGCAAAGCCTGTCGCGGGGTGCGAGAGGAAAAACGCCTCAGATCGTCAAGATCTTTGACAGCCTTGGAACCGGCAAATGTGCTTCGTTGCGTTTATGAACCCGCCTTGTTGTGGCAGCGTCAGCGTAGGGGAGGCGCATTGCTCTGCCTTCGTTCCGCAACACGCGCCAACCCCGCTCGCCAGAAGTCAACGCGCACCCAGCTTGGCAAGACGCCCGCTCAAATCTGAACCCATTTATCAATGAGTACATGTATCAACGAAAGCGTCACCATCCCACCCGGCCGCATCGCAATGTGCCGGATTGAGGTGGACCTGCTTCACCTTTGTTTTGGTTTTCCAACAGCAACGCACGCCAAACAAAGGACCGGCAAAGGCACCCAGACGCGGTGACGATTTTCGACGCCAAGCGGTTGGGAGCGCGACAAAACCTTGCCCTTTGCCGACGTCGTAGCCTGAGCCAGACACTTTCTGCCGCCCGTTCAGCCCGCGCACGAAAGTCCTGCCTAGCGCGCCCCTCCTGCGAGTTTCTGTGCCTCGGGGCGGCCACGAAGAGTAAGCATTGCCCACGTGCCAATGACCGGTCCCGGCACCAGGAACAAAAAGGCCCACTGCCATCCGCCGATCCACTGTGCAAAGATGGGCAGCGCCCAGATCGAAACGACCGTCAGGCCAAAGCCGATCCCCATCTGGAGTGCGAGCGCTGTACCAACGAAGGCACTGTCGGCGAGCTCTGTCACGGCTGCCGAGAACTGTGCACTGTCGCCGATGACTGTCACGCCCCACAGGAGCGCCAGCAGCACAAGCAGAAGTGGCGGCCCGTCGAAGAAGACACCGATCAGCATCGCGCAGGCACCCGACACGATCATCATGCCCGCGCAGGTCAGGCAGCGCCCGATCCGATCCGAAAGCCAGCCTCCGGCAAGGCACCCGATCACCCCGGATGCGACCACAACGAAGCTCAGCATCGAAGGAGAGCCGAAGGGGAACGGGTGCACCCCCGCTTGGGCCGCGGCGGCAAAGGCGAGGAACCAGGCCCACATGGCGTAAAGCTCCCACATATGGCCAAAGTAGCCGATGTTGGCGAGCAGAAGTGGCCGATCGGTAAAGACGGTAAGGGACTGGCGCGGGTTGAAGGTGGCTCTGCCAAATGGATTTGGTCCCTCACGTACAAAGAGGCCAAATATCAACGCGCCACCTAGGGCAGAGGCCGAAGTGGCCCAGACCACCGAATGCCAATCGACGCCATCGGCCACTGCACGCACAAGATGGGGCATGGAGGAGCCAAAGGTCAGCGCCCCGATCAGAAACCCGAGCGCGAGGCCCCTGCCCTTTACGAACCAGGTCGCCATGAGCTTGAGCGCCGGCGGATAGACCCCGGCCAGCGCAACGCCCGTCACGAATCGGGCAATCACCGCGGTGTCCGGGCCGACCACAAGCAGCGCAGCATTCGACGACGCCGCCAGAAGCGCCGCGCCGGTCATCAGGCGGTGCATGGGCAGGATGTCTGGCAGGTTGACGAGAGACGCGCCCACGGCGCCCACGACAAACCCCAATTGCACGGCATTCGTCAGCCACGCCGCCTGCCCCGGAGAAAGCTGCCAGACACGGATCAGCTCGGGCACGATGGCCGTCGCCGAGAACCAGGTCGCAAGCACACCGACAACGCCGACGCAAATGATCGCCAGCATCCGCCAGCGCCCCGTGGCGTGCGGCATCACCGAAGCGTCAATCATTGGCATTCCCTCCAGGTATGCTTGCTCGGGTCGGACGCAAGGCAGATTGCCCCCGCCGATGGTCGTCGGGGCCCATGGTGTGCCCGCCAGCATGTCGGGCTTTTGCACCGGCTCGACAAGCCTCAATGTGTGGAGGCCGCGGGGTCAAAGCCGCCCCATTGGCCCCGTTCATCATGATGCCCCCAAGGTCCGAACTCAACCACCCGCATGAACAGGCCGAAGCCCCCCCGGCGGGGACAGCCCCGCGTCTTTCAATGCCGATGCAACCATGATCGTGCAGCGCTCGAAAAGCACAAAGAGCGACGTTTGTTCAATGCCTTCCCCTCGTGCCCGATGGTCCGTTCCGTCGAGGGTTTCAGCATCTTTGATGCCGGGACGCACCGACCGACAGCCCGAAACGTGACACTGCATTCCGCGCTCGACCGCAAGACGGCCCTCCGCCCCGTTGACGATTGCGAGGGACGCCCCTGCCCGCGCTTACCCTCGAAAAAACTGCGCACGACGATCGCGGTAAAACGACCGAAGGTCAGCCAACAGCCCGCGCCCCGGTGGTCCCTGCGAGACGTACCTATCGACATTCCAAAAGACATGTGCAATCCAAAGCGCACAACAGGGGCATCCGGCATCCGCCGGGTTGAGAAGCACCCTTTGAACCTGAACCGGCTCATACCGGCGGAGGAAGTTGTATGACGGTCGCCTTGTGCGGTCCTCTCTGCATCTCCGCCCAATAGGAAAGAGATGCGATGACCGATCCCTCCCGTTCCCTTTTGGCGATGCGCACCACGGCGCCGCTGATCCAGAACATCACCAATTATGTCGCCATGAATATCGCGGCCAATGTCATGTTGGCGGGGGGCGCATCGCCCGCCATGGTCCATGCCAAAGAAGAAGCCAGTGAGTTCGCGGGCCTTGCGCAGGGCTTGACCGTGAACATCGGGACGCTCGATGCGGAATGGGCGGAGTGCATGGTCCTGGCGGCGCGCGCGGCGCAGGATCATGGCACGCCCTGGGTGCTCGACCCGGTGGCCGTCGGCGCGACGGGCATGCGCCGTGCGCTTGGCCAGCGGCTGCTCGCGCTGAAGCCGACAGTGATCCGTGGCAATGCCTCAGAGATCCTCGCGCTGGCGGGCGCTGACACGCGCGGACGGGGCGCGGATGCCGCTGATGGGGTCGAGGCTGCCGAGCAGGCCGCGCACGCCCTTGCGACACAGACCGGCGGCGTTGTGGCGGTCACCGGGGCCATCGACTTTGTCACGGACGGGACCCGCACCGCCAGAGTGGCCAATGGCGACCCGATCATGACACGCGTCACCGCATTGGGCTGTGCGCTGACAGGCGTGGTGGGCGCCTTCATCACCTCCGGGCCGATTTTTGACAGCACGGTCGCGGCGCTGGCCTACTACGGTCTCGCCGGAGAAGTCGCCGCAAAGACCACACAGGGACCCGGCAGTTTCCAGCCTGCCTTTCTGGATGCGCTCTACGCCATGACAGGGCCGGATCTGGATGAGGGCGCACGGATCAGCACGACATGATCCCGCCCCTCTGCTTTGTCACTGATGCCGAGGCGCCCTGGTCCATGCTGGAGCAGGCCGAGCGCGCGGCGCGCGGCGGTGCGCTTTGGGTGCAGTTGCGGCACAAGACCCTTGCCGATGCGGCGTTTGCCGATATGGCGCGCGAGATGATGGACCGGCTGTCACCGCTTGGCGCGAAACTGATCGTCAACGACCGGACAGAGATCGCGCGCGCCATTGGCGCAGCGGGTCTGCACATTGGCCAGTCCGATGGCGATCCACGTGCCGCCCGCGCCCGCATCGGGCCACAGGCCATTCTTGGTCTGTCGATAGAAAGCGCCGAGCAGGCAGCCGCCGTGCCGCCGGGGTGCGTCGATTACCTGGGTGTCGGGCCGGTCCGGGCCACGGCGTCCAAACCGGATCACGCGCCACCGCTGGGGTGGACAGGGTTGGCAGACATCGTGTCCCGCACGGCCCTGCCCTGCATGGCCATCGGCGGACTGGGGCCAGACGATGCGGCACAGGTGCGCCGTGCGGGCTGCGCCGGGATGGCCGTGGTCTCTGCCATCTCCCGGGCCACGAACCCTGAGGCTGCCGCGCAAACCTTTGTGCAAAACTGGAACGAACCATGATCCCCAATATACTATCCATCGCGGGGTCCGACCCCTCTGGCGGCGCTGGTGTCCAGGCCGACATCAAGGCCATATCGGCCAACGGCGGCTATGCCATGGCGGTCATTACGGGGCTGACCGCGCAGAACACGCGCGGCGTTCAGGCAGTCGACATGATACCGCCCGCGATGATCCGCGCCCAGATCGCCGCCCTCCGCGACGACATTCGCATTGATGCGGTGAAGATCGGCATGCTTGGCGACGCCGCCACCGTGGCCGTGGTGGCCGAGGCATTGGACGGCCTCGACGTTCCCGTGGTCCTTGATCCGGTGATGGTCGCCAAGGGTGGCGATCGGTTGCTGGCTGCCGAAGCCGTCAATGCCTTGCGTGATCTGCTGCTTCCACGTGCAACGGTCCTGACCCCCAATCTGCCGGAAGCGGCGGATTTGTTGGGCACCACGCCGGCAAAGACGTTGGAGGAAATGGCCGCACATGGTCAGCGTCTGCGAGAGTTCGGATGCACTGCGGTCCTGGTGAAGGGCGGCCACCTCTCCGACAGTGACGCCACCGACGTACTGGTCACGGCCAAGGGCAGCCAGCGCCTCGCCGCACCACGCGCGGCGACCCGGAACACCCATGGGACAGGCTGCACCTTGTCCTCTGCGCTGGCGGCGCACCTGGGCGCGGGCCACGCGCTGGCAGAGGCGACACAGCGCGCCAAGAGCTACATCTCCGCCGCTATTGCCGCCGCCGATCACCTGACGGTGGGCCGCGGTCACGGCCCGGTTCACCACTTCTACAGCCTCGATGGAGGGATAGCATGACATTCACCGACACGCTTTGGACGGACACCTCAGATCTTCAGAACGTCATTGCCACAATGCCGTTCAACACCGAATTGGCGGACGGAACTTTGCCACCGGAGACTTTCCGCCGCTATATCATTCAGGATGCGCATTACCTGGAGGGGTTTGCCCGCGCTTTGGCCCTGTCCGCCGCCCGCGCGCCGGATGCCGACGCCGTTGCGCAACTGGCAGGGTCAGCCAAAGGGGCCATCGTCGTGGAACGTCTGCTGCACGCGGACTACATGGACCGGTTCGATGTCTCCGCCGAGGACTTTGCCGCCACGCCGCCATCGCGCGCCTGCGACCACTACGTCAGCTTTCTGATCCGGTCGGCCGCCGTCGAGCCGTTTCCGGTGGCGGTCGTGTCCCTGCTGCCGTGCTTTTGGATCTACCATAAGATCGGAGTGATGATCCACGCCCGCGCCAAGCCCGACAATCCGTTTTCCGCCTGGATCGACACCTACGCCAGCCCCGATTTCGAGGACGCCGTGACGGCCATGCTGGACCTTACGAACCGACTGGCCGCACAGGCCGATGAGGAGACCCGCAAAGCGATGACCGCCGCGTTTACACGCGCGTCGTGGCACGAGTGGATGTTCTGGGAAAGTGCCTATCGCGGCGAAGCGTGGGACACACCGGCCTGATAAAGGCACTGTCCGCCGGTATTGGCGACAGGCGCGCAGTCTGTGCGCCTGTCGCCGTTTCGCAATCCCGATCAGAACGGGCTGTCGGGGAAGTAGAACTGTTCCGCATTCTCGGGCGTGATGCGCTGGCTGCCGATGATGAACCGACCCGAGACCGGCGTTGCCGACACAAGGCCAAGCGCCGTCAGCTCGATCGCCGTTGCAATCTGCGCCGGAGGATACGTCACGTTAACCGGAATCTGCGGGTCGCCTTCCATGATCCGCGCGATGATTTCCTTCATGCCTGCACCGCCGACAACCCACATGTCGTCTTCGCGCCCGGCCTGGGCAATGGCCTCCAGAACGCCAATCGCCATGTCATCATCTGCCGCCCAGACAGCGTCGATGTCGTCATATTTCGACAGGAAATCCTGCATCACGTTGAACGCATCGTCGCGGTTCCAGTTGCCATGCTGCATGTCGAGCACGTTGATGCCGGACCCTTCGATTGCAGCCTCGAACGCCTCCACACGTTCGTTATCGAGCGTTGTCGGAATGCCGCGCAGCACAACGATGTTGTCGCCTTCGCCCAGGGTTTCGGCGAAATATTCGCCGGCCACGCGGCCAAAGCCCGTGTTGTCGCCCGCGACATAGAGGTCCTCGATCCCTTCCACGGCGAGGCCGCGATCAACCACCGTCACCCAGATGCCCTGCTCTTTCACGGCCTGCACCGGCGAGGTCAGCGGCTCGGACTCAAAGGGCAGGACAACGAGCGCATCAATGCCGCGTGTGGCGACCATGTCCTCGATATCGTTCACCATTTTCCCGGCGTCCCCGGCGGTGGTAAGAACGAATTCGATCTGGGGGTAGGTCTCCTCCAACCGTGCGATCGACGCCTGCGCGTGATAATTCAGCCCGCCCATGAAGCCATGAGTGGCCGAGGGGATGGCGACGCCGATGGTGTAGCTGTCCTCTTGGGCCAGTGCGGGGCCTGCTGCAAGCGCGAGGCTCAGCGCCGCCCCCTTCAGGATATGTCTGCGTTTCATGTGGTTCCTCCCTTATGTGCCGTTCAGTCGGCAGATTTTCCTTGCCGTTGTAAAACCACGGCCAGGATAACGATGACGCCTTGGATCGTGCCGTTGAGATAGGGTGAGACAATCGAGGCGAGATTCAGAATGTTGTCGATCAGGCTCAGGATCAGCACGCCGATCACGGTGCCCCAGACGCGGCCAAAGCCCCCCTTCAGCACGGTGCCCCCGATGATGACGGCGGCAATCGCCTCCAGCTCCCACAGCGTTCCGGTGGACCCGGAGGCGGAGCCAAGGCGCGGCACGTACATGATTGTGGCAAGGCCAACGAGGCCACCAAGCAACACGTAGGTCGACATGCGCACCGCATCGACGCGGACAGCGGAATAGCGCGCCACCTGCTCATTCGCCCCCAGCGCCGCACAATGGCGGCCGTAGGCGGTCTTGCGCATGGCGATCTCACCGACGATGGCGACAACGGCAAAGACAATGATCGGCCACGGCACACCCAGAAGGCCGTCGTAATAAACCGGGCGATAAAAGCTGCGCGCGTCAAAGTTCAGTGACAGCGTGCCGCCATCCGCCAGCCATGTGGTCAACGACCGGTACACCCCCATCGCGCCAAGCGTCACGATGAACGCCTCGATGCCCACCTTGGCAATCAGGACGCCGTTCAGCAGCCCGGCGGCAAGCCCGGTCAAGAGCGCCACGGCCATACCTGCCGCAACCAGGGGCACGCCAATCCCAAGCACGGGAATAAGCGCGTTCATCGTCATGATCATGACGCCTGCCACAAAGGCCGCCATCGACCCCACGGACAGGTCGATCCCGCCGCCGGTGATCACGAAGGTCATGCCGATGGCGATGATGCCGATAAAGGCAGACCGCGCCAGCACGTTGGTCACGTTGGCATAGCCAAGGAAATTGGAATTCAGCGACGCACCAAGGATGATCAGCGCGATCAACGCCAGAACCGGACCAATGGTTTGCAGGCGAAGGGCGCCTCGGCGCGGCGTGGCATCGCTTTCTACGGTCGTGTCAGTCATGCGGGTTCTCCGGTCGTTTCGCTGACGCCCATGGCGCGGCGCAGGATGGCATCTTCGGTGATTTCGGCACCGCTCAGTTCAGCGGCGATGTGCCCCCGTCCCATCACGCACACGCGCGAGGACAGCCCGATCACCTCGGGCAATTCCGAAGACACGACGATCACGCTTTTCCCCTGTGCGGCCAGCGCGGCGATGAACTCATAGATCTGTTGCTTGGTGCCGATGTCGATGCCGCGTGTCGGCTCGTCGATGATGACGATCTGAGGCTTGGCCAGCATCGTCTTGGCCATAAGCAGCTTTTGCTGGTTACCGCCCGACAGGCTGCCAGCCAGCAGCTTGCGATCCTTCACACGGATGTCGAATTCCTCGATCGCCTGATCCAGCGCCTGATCCTCGGCCTGCGGGTCGATGAACACGCCGCCGAACGTGTCGAGCGCCAGCAGCGTCAGGTTCTCGGTCAGCGCCTTGCCCAGCAGCAGCCCCTTGTCCTTGCGATCCTCGGTCAGATAGACCAGCCCGGCCTCACGCGCGGCCCGCACTGACCCGGGTTTCAGCGGCGTGCCGTTGACCCGCACCGTGCCCTGCGCGGGGCGCAGGCCGACGATCCCTTCCATCAGTTCCGTGCGCCCGGCCCCGACCAGCCCGGCAAAGCCCAGAACCTCGCCCCGGCGCAGCGTGAACGACGCATCGCGCACATAGCCGGGCACGGTCAGCCCCTCGACCTCCAGCACAACGTCGGCACCGGGCTTTGCCTTGGCCGGAAACAGGTCCGACAATTCGCGCCCCACCATTGCTTCGGCCATCGCATGTTCGGTAAACCCCTCGGCCGGGCGGGTGGTGATATGCGTGCCATCGCGCAGAACCGTAACACGGTCTGCGATGCGGGCGATCTCGTCCAGCTTGTGACTGGTGTACAGGATCGCGGTGCCTTGGGCCTTCAGCCGTTCGATCTGCTCCAGCAGCACATCCGTCTCGCGCCCCGTCAAAACGGCCGTCGGTTCGTCCATGATAAGGACGCGCGCCTGTCGCCCAAGCGCGCGGGCGATCTCGACCATCTGGCGATTGGGCACCGACAGATCCT
The DNA here is from genome assembly GCF_014196795.1 of Sagittula marina. Lineage (GTDB taxonomy): Bacteria > Pseudomonadota > Alphaproteobacteria > Rhodobacterales > Rhodobacteraceae > Sagittula > Sagittula marina. Next base: position 113,856 of record NZ_JACIEJ010000009.1, on the reverse strand, counting down.
GAATGCGCCTGCGCGGATCCACATGGCAATCAAGCCGCGCCAAAAGCGTGCGAGCCTCCTCCCGCATGGCCCGCCCGTCCAGAAAAGGCCCGCGCCGTTTTTCCCGGCCAAGGAAGAGGTTCTCCTCGACTGTAAGCTGGAGCGCGAGATTGAATTCCTGGTGGATCATGAGGATGCCAGCGGCTTCGGCTGCCCGCTGATCGGCAAAACTGACCTGCTTGCCATCAAGCATCAGCGCGCCGGTCGTCGGTGCCAGATAGCCGCCGAGGATCTTCATCATCGTCGACTTGCCCGCGCCGTTTTCTCCGATCAGGGCGTGTATCTCGCCGGGGACCAGTGAAAAATCGACGCCGTGCAGGACTTCGATCGGTCCAAAGGACCGGGTGACACCACGGGCCTCAAGAATGGCGGTCATAGCGAAACCCACGCGGCGTTGCGTTTGGACGAGCGCACGCAAGCCTCGACAAAGGCCACGCCCTCCACCCCGTCCGCGATAGAAGGAAAGGTCACGCCCTCCGGCAAGGGCGCATCGGTGCGCGCCGCGCGGATGGCCTGCGCCGCTTCGCCGTAAATGTTTGCAAAGGCTTCGAAAAACCCCTCCGGATGTCCGGGCGGAATACGCGTCAGTCGCCGTGAGCCTGCGGTGGTCGCCGCCGAGGCGCGCGTGATGATCTCGGTGCTGCCGCCAAGCGGTGTGATCTGCAAGGCGTTGGGGTTTTCCTGCCGCCACTCCAGCCCTGCACGCGTGCCAAAGATGCGCAGGCGCAGATCATTCTCCCGCCCCGCCGCAACCTGACTGCACCACAGCGTGCCGCGTGCGCCGCCTTCAAACCGCAACATCACATGGCCGTTGTCATCCAGCGTGCGTCCCGGCACGAAACTCTGCAAGTCGGCGGCGATGGCCTCCGGTGCCAGCCCGGTGACAAACCGCAGCAGGTTCCAGGCATGGGTGCCGATGTCACCAGTGGCGCCGCCCGCACCGCTTTTGGCCGGATCCGTGCGCCACGCGGCCTGTTTGTTGTCGGCGTCCGGCGCTTCGGCAAGCCAGTCTTGTGCATATTCCACCTGCACCAGCCGGATATCGCCCAGATCCCCGCGTGCAACCCGCGCCTGCGCCTCACGGACCAGCGGATACCCTGTATAATTATGCGTGAGGATAAACAGAGCATCGGATTTCTCCGCGGCTGTCTTCAGCCGCTTTGCATCCGACAGCGTCCCGGTCAGCGGCTTGTCACAAATGACGTGAATGCCACGCTTCAGGAATTCACGCGCCACAGGCAGGTGCATGTGATTGGGCACCACGATCGACACGGCCTCGACGCCATCTTTCAAGCGCGCCTCGCGTTTGGCCATCTCGATATAGTCGATGTAGGTCCGATCTTCGGCGATACCGACCTCCTCCGCAGAGGCCCGCGCCTTGTCTTCGGTCGACGACAGCGCCCCCGCCACCAGCTGAAACGCGCCATCCAATCGGGCGGCCACCCGATGAACGCCGCCAATCATCGCGCCCTGCCCGCCGCCGACCATGCCCAGCCGGATCGGCCCGCTGCGGCCCTCGAACCGGTTCATTGCGACAGCCCCAGCATCTTGCGGTTGGCGGCCTCATCCGCGCCACCATCGGCGAAATCGTCAAACGCATGCGGCGTCACCCGGATGATGTGATCGCGCACAAAGGCCGCCCCCTCCCGCGCGCCATCTTCGGGGTGTTTCAGCGCGCATTCCCATTCGACCACGGCCCAGCCGTCGAAATCCATCGCCGCGAGCTTGGCAAAGATCGCGCCGAAATCCACCTGCCCGTCGCCCAGACTGCGGAACCGTCCGGCGCGATTGACCCAGGATTGATATCCGCCGTAGACGCCTTGGCGACCCGTTGGATTGAACTCCGCATCCTTGACGTGAAACGCGCCGATCCGGTCGGCGTAGATGTCGAGGTTCGCTTTGTAATCAAGACATTGCAGAAGGTAATGGCTGGGATCGTACAGCATCATGGCACGCGGGTGCTGGTCGACGCGATCCAGAAACATCTCAAAGGTCGCGCCGTCATGCAGGTCCTCGCCGGGATGGATCTCGTAACACAGGTGGATCCCATGCGCGTCCGCCATGTCCAAAAGCGGCCGCCAGCGCTTTGCCAACTCATCGAAGGCCATCTCGACCAGCCCTTCGGGGCGTTGCGGCCACGGGTAGATGTAAGGCCACGCCAGCGCGCCGGAAAATGTCGGCAGCGCGGTCAGGCCCAGATGCGCCGACGCCCGGATCGCCTTTTGCATCTGATCGACGGCCCATGCCTGACGCTTGGCAGGATTGCCATGCACCGAAGGCGCGGCAAAGCCGTCAAAGGCGGCATCATAGGCCGGATGCACCGCCACCAGTTGCCCTTGCAAATGTGTCGATAGCTCGGTGACGGCGACGCCATTGTCCCGCGCCTTGCCCGCCCATTCATCACAATAGGTCTTGCTCTCCGCAGCGGTGTCGAGATCGAAAAGCCGGGCATCCCATGATGGCACCTGAACCCCTGCATAGCCACAGTCAGCGGCCCAGCGGGTGATCCCGTCCCAGCTGTTGAAAGGTGCGTCATCGCTCGCGAATTGCGCCAGAAACAGCGCTGGCCCCTTAATTGTCTTCAAGATGTCCTCCTCACGCCAGTCTCCCCACCGGCGACGATGAAATCGTTTACATGGCAGCCTGACAAAGGATGCAATCGTTTACAACAGATTTATTTCGGGCGATGTTAAGCGGCCATTCGAAGGGAAGATGATGGACAGTAAAATCGCCACGATTCAGGACGTTGCGCGTGTCGCTGGCGTATCGACTGCAACCGTCAGTCGTACGATTTCCAAACCCGATGTCGTGGCCAAGGCCACGCGTGAGGCCGTTTTGAGCGCCGTTGCGGAGACGGGATATCGCGTCAACACCACGGCGTCGAATCTGCGACGGCAGCGCACCGGCACCGTTCTTGTGCTCTTGCCCAACATCGCAAACCCGTTTTTCTCTCAGATCCTCGCCGGGCTGGCATCCGTTCTGACGCCTGCGGAATACAGCATGCTCATTGCAGACACGCAGACCGGGCCCGATGCCGATCAACGCCTGACGCACTACCTCACCTCCGGGCAGGCCGATGGGCTTGTCGTTCTGGACGGCACCCTGTCGCCAGAGACGTTGTCAGGCCCGCTGGTCCCCCCGGCCGTGCTGGTGTGTGAATGGATGGGAAGCACCCTGCCATCGGTCCGCGTGGAAAACGCCCGCGGCGCGGCGCTGGCCGTCAATCATCTTGCAGACCTCGGACACCGCAAGATTGGCCATGTCACCGGCCCCCCGGGCAACGTCCTGACAGAAACCCGGCGCGATGGGTTCTGCCGCGCTCTTGCCGACCGTGGTTTGCCCGTCCACGACGACTGGATTCTCGAAGGCGATTTCACCATGGATTCCGGCGCCGCCGCGGCCCGGGCATGGTGTCACCTCGAAGACCGCCCCACCGCTTTGTTCCTGTCATCGGACGAGATGGCGATTGGCTGCATGGGCGCGCTTCAAAGCCGTGGCATCCGTGTGCCGGAAGACGTCTCCATCGTGGGTTTCGACAATATCGAAATCGCCCAGCATCTGTCCCCCGGCCTTACCACCATCCGTCAGCCGCGCACGGATATTGGCGTCCGGGCCGCCGAAATATTGATGGACATGATCGCCAGCAAAACCAAGGACGGACAGTCTGAAATCATCACCGTGCACCTCATTCCGCGTGGCAGCACCGGCCCCGCTCCTGAATAGGTCGCGACCGTCGGGCTGCCTCAACAAGGTTGCGCGTTAAATTACAATGTCAGCCCGGCAATACGCCCGGTGTTGCGAATGTGCGCGCGCATGGCATCTGCGGCGTCGGACGCGCAGCCTGCCTGCAAGGCAGAATAGATGTCCCGATGCTCCGCGATGGAGGCTTCCATGCGATCAACTTCTGTTCGCGGAATGGGCGCGCGCTGGCTCTCGGTCAGCATGTCGGTGATGGACTGGTAAAAAGCGCGCAACATGCCATTTGGGCAGGCTTCGGCGATCTGCGCATGAAAGGCCAGGTCCGCTGCCACGTGGCTCACCAGATCGCCGGAACGCCACGCCTCTTCAAAGCGCGTCGCCGCAGCGTTCAATCGGGCCAACTGGTCATCGGTCATCTGCGGCGCAGCCAGCCGACACAGCTCCACTTCGACCACCAGCCGGGTCTGGAACACCTCGAGCAGCGAAAAGCTATTGCCAAACCGCCACGCCATCGGGGCTTTGGTATCCTTCTCGCCAACCACGAAGGTTCCGCGCGCGGGCAATGTCCGGATCAAGCCGAGGGTTTCGAGCGTCAACAAAGCCTCGCGCAAGGACGGGCGTGAGACGCCCAGCCGGTCAGCCAGAACGCGCTGCGACGGAAGCTTGGCATCCGGCGGGAACTCCCCGCTTCGAATCATTTCCTGGATCCGCCGGGTGATGACCTCGGTCACCGGCAGTTTCCCGTAGTCTTGCTGCATCGGCCTTGTCCAATCTTTGTGCAGTTGTCGGAGCGTCGTGCGCTTTCTTTCATTTCTTCATTGCATATCGCATGGACTCACGCCAGCGTGTCCTTACCGGTAAGACTGGTCTGACCAGTTTAAGCGCCAAAATAAGGTGCACTATCGCAATCAGGGAGATAAAATGTTCAAGACCATCATAAGCACAAGCCTGCTGACACTCGGCCTTGCGTCCACAGCGCTGGCCCAGGACGCGCTGGAAATCGGCGCGAACATCGGCAACGTCCCGTGGGAATTCCAGGACGAGGCCGGCAATTTCACGGGGTTCGAAGTCGACCTTGCCAACACCGTTGCCGAAAAGCTGGGCCGCGACGTTGAAATCGTGAACATCCCGTTCAACGGCCTGTTCTCTGCCGTGCAGTCGGGCCGCATCGACATGGCGATGTCATCCATCACCATCACCGACGAACGCCTGCAATCGGTTAGCTTTGCACAGCCCTATTACGACAGCGATCAATCCTTGACCGTGGCGACAGGCGGACCTGCCTCGCTGGACGAGATGGGCGACAAGATCGTTGGCGTCGACACCGGATCGACGGGCGACATGTGGGCCACCGAACACGCCGAGGACTATGGCTTTGCCGACATCCGCCGCTACGAAGGCCTGGCCCCCGCCATGCTGGACCTGCAAGCGGGCCGGATCGACGGCTACATCTCGGACATTCCGGCGTTGCAATACTACGTCAAGGACAAGCCCGGCCTTGACGTCGTGCAACGCATCGCCACCGGTGAAAAGTACTCCTTCATGTTTGCCAAGGACGCGGAGCTGGCCTCCGACGTCAATGCCCTGCTGACCGACCTCAAGGAGGACGGCACGCTGGCCGATCTGCACGAAAAATGGTTCGGGGCTGCGCCCGAGGCCGAAACCTCGACCGTGACCGTGCTCGACATGCCTGCCGCGAAATAACCCTTGCGGGCCCGGCGACTGTCCGGGCCCCAGACAAAGGACCGACATGGACCTCTTTGAAACCTTTCTGAATTTCGATGTGCTGGCACGCACCTGGCCAATGTTGGTCAAGGGGTTGTGGCTGACGCTGAAGCTTGGCGTGGCGAGCATCCTCGCCGGTCTGGTGCTGGGGCTGATCCTGTGTCTGACGCGGCTGTATGCCATCGCGCCGCTTCGCTGGTTGACCCGAGCCTACATCGACATCTTTCGCTCCATCCCCCTTCTGGTTCTGCTGATCGTTGTCTACTACGCCCTGCCCTTCGTCGGTGTGCGCCTGTCGGCCTTCGTCTCTGCGATGGCCGCGCTGACATTGGTGTCGGGCGCCTACACCGCCGAGATCTTCCGCGCCGGAATCGAAGCCGTGCCAAAAGGTCAGTTCGAAGCCTCTGCCGCACTGGGCCTCAACCATCGCCAGACGATGACCGATGTGATCCTGCCACAGTCGATCCGCGTTGTGATCCCGCCGCTGACCAACAACTCTATCAACGTGATCAAGGACACCGCCTTGGCGTCGGTGGTCGCCATGCCTGACCTTCTCAAGCAGGCGACGCAGGCGCAGGCCCTGACGGCGAACCCGACGCCGCTGATTGGTGCTGCTGCGATTTACCTCGCGTTTCTGCTGCCGGCTGTGCTGCTGGTGTCCCGGCTCGAACGCCGAATGAACCGGGGACAGGTGTAATGGCCGGATACATTAGCATAAAAAACCTGCAGAAATACTATGGCACCTTCCACGCGCTCAAGGGCATCGACCTCGAAATCGCCCAAGGCGAAGTCGTCTGCGTGATCGGTCCGTCAGGGTCTGGGAAATCCACCCTGATCCGCTGCATCAACCGGCTTGAACCCTTTTCGAACGACAGCGCGATCACCGTGGATGGCGTGCCCGTTGTGCCCGGTCGCAGCCTCGCCAAGGTCAGGGCCGAGGTCGGCATGGTCTTTCAGAACTTCAACCTGTTCCCGCATCTGACCGTGCGCGAAAACATCATGCTCGCCCCACGCCGGGTGCGCGGCACCCCTCGGGCCGAAGCGCAGGGGCTTGCGGATCGGCTTCTGGCGCGCGTTGGCCTGTCCGAGCAGGGCGACAAGTACCCCAGCGGCCTGTCCGGCGGACAGCAACAGCGTGTGGCGATCGCGCGCGCGCTGGCAATGGAACCGCAGGTGCTGCTCTTTGACGAGCCCACGTCCGCCCTCGACCCCGAAATGGTGGGCGAAGTCCTGGACGTGATGCGCGACCTCGCGCGCACCGGTGTCACCATGGTCGTCGTCACGCACGAGATGGGGTTTGCCCGTCAGGTTGCCGACCGCGTCATCTTCATGGACGGAGGCGCCGTCGTCGAAGCCGCCCCGCCCGAAACGCTATTTTCCGCCCCTGTCGAACAGCGGACGCGGAATTTCCTGCACGCCGTGCTGGACCACTAATACAAAGGACCCTCCCATGCCCCAAGATCATCTGGATATGGCCCATGTCAGAGGCCAATTCCCCGCGCTGGCCAAGGACTGGGCATTTTTCGACAATGCCGGTGGCTCGCAGACCCTTCAGACGGTGATTGACCGCATCACCGAATTCCTGACCCATCGCGATGTGCAGATCGGTGGCAGCTACGAAATCTCGCGCGCCGCCGCCGAGGCGTTGATGGACGGCCGCCGCGCCGCGCAGACGCTGGTGAATGCCACCCGCCCCGAAGAGATCGTCTTTGGCCCCTCCACCACCGTGCTGATGCAGACCCTTGTCGCCGCCATGCGCAGCCAGTTCCAACCCGGCGACGAAGTCATCGTGACCCACGCGGACCATGAATCCAACATCGGTCCCTGGCTGCGGCTGGAAGAATTCGGCGTCAAGATCGTCGTCTGGCCCTTCGATACCGCCAGCGGCAGCCTGCGCCTTGAGGATCTGGAGCCGCTGATGACTGAGCGGACCAGGCTGGTCTGCGTGCATCACGTCTCCAACATCCTCGGCCAGATCAACGACGTGGCCGCGATTGCCGAGGCCGTGCATTGCCATGGCGCCAAGATCGTCGTGGACGGGGTCGCCTACGCGCCGCACCGCGCCATCGACGTGACCGGATGGGACGTGGATTACTACATCTTCAGCCTTTACAAGTGCTACGGTCCACACACCGCGATCATGTACGGGAAATACGACCTGCTGGCGTCTCTCGACGGGCTGTATCACTACTTCTACGGCAAGGACAAAGTCCCCGGCAAACTCGAACCCGGCAATCCGAACTATGAACTGGCCTATTCGACAACCGCCGTGGTCGCGTATCTGTCTGCCTTGGGCGGCGGAGAGGACCGCGAGGCGCTGGAACGTGGTTTCGAGGCCGTGGCCTTGCAGGAACAGGTCCTCACCGATCACCTGTTGGCATGGCTACGCGGGCGCAACGACTGTCAGATCATTGGCGCGGCGACCAACCCCGACAACAGCCGCGTGCCGACCATTGCCTTCCGCTTTGACGGATTGAATTCAGAGGCAATCTGCCGTGCGATGGACGCCCATCGCGTCGCGATCCGGCATGGCGATTTCCATTCGCGCAGATTGGCTGAGATGCTCGGCGAAACGCACGACGGCGGTGTGCTGCGCGTCTCCATGGTTCATTACAACACGGTGGCCGAAATTGACCGACTGACTGCCGCGCTCGATCAGATTGTGCGCGAAATGTCGAAGCAGACCGCGTAAGGACCGGACCAGCCGCACCGTCATAGCGGCGGCAAATGCCTGACGGGGCGGGCTTATCGCCGGTTGCACAAGCCCGCCACCGCTTCGACGTCGGCATCGTTTTCCCGGCCTAGACCCCGCCCACAAGGCGCGCCGCATCAAGGATGGAAAAGACCGGCCTGGCGGTGGCCGCCCGAATGGCCTCGGCGTAGGGCGGCAGGTTGCCGCATTCCAGAACGATGGCCGCGATTTCCGGACTGGCCCGCAGCAAGGCCAGGGCGCTCTCACAGACCTCCCGCTGCATCTCTGCCGTATCAAAGGTCGCGCGCTGACTGGTCTTTGGGGCCAAAAACGTGCCTGTAAACAACGGACTGTCCTGCATTCCCGCGATGCGCACGTCATCAGGCGTGACGCCCGCGGCGCGGATCGCGTCCGGCCCCAGTGCCGTGGCGGAGGCGGTCAGCACCCCCACCGGACGCCCGCCAACCATCTGGCGCACCGTGGGCAGCAGGCTAAGCCCCGACAGCAGCACCGGCACGGGAAGGCTTGCCGCGATGTCGCGCTGCACCGTGATGAGGAACCCGCAGGTGGAGGTGATGAGGCAAGCGCCCTCGTCCACCAGTGCGTGCGCGGCATCACGAAAACCTGCGACCAGCTCCGGCGCGGGTCGCCCGTCCTTGACGATGTCAGGGCTGCCCGCCCCCGGCACCACGCGCACGCGGGCCGGCAGATGGTAGCTTTCGACGTTGCCCGCGTCCCCGACGATGCGGGGAAATCGGGTGTCGAGACTGAGAATCCCGATAAAACGGGCCATGAAACACCTATCAGACAGCGTGACGCGCACCCGGCCGGTGCGCGCCCCGCCGTGTTATTGCCGTGCCTGTACGGTCTCGGGCAGCCAGGTGGCAAGCCCCGGAAAGGCAACCAGAATGCCCACCATCACGACCATGATCAGAAACATCGGAATGGCCGTGCGGGCGATGTAGCTCATGTCGTGCCGGGTCATGCCTTGCAGAACAAAGAGGTTAAAGCCAACCGGCGGCGTGATCTGCGCCATCTCAACCACGACAACGATGAAAATTCCGAACCAGATCAGGTCAATGCCCGCGGCCCGGATCATCGGCTCGATGATCGCCATGGTCAGCACCACCGCAGAGATCCCGTCAAGGAACATGCCGATGATGATGTAGAAAACGGTCAGGGCTGCGATCAGCGCCACCGGGGACAGGTTCCACGCACTGATCACCTCTGCCAGGGCGCGCGGCACGCCGGTAAAGCCCATCGCCAGCGTCAGAAAGCTCGCCCCCATCAGGATCAGCGCAATCATGGCAGAGGTCCGCGTGGCGCCGGTCAGGCTTTGGCGGAAGGCCTCCCAATCCAGCGACCCTTGCATCGCGGCCAGAACCAGCGCGCCAATGACGCCAAAGGCCGCCGCTTCGGTCGCCGTGGCAATACCAAGGTACATCGAGCCGATGACAATCGCGATCAGGGCAATGACCGGGATCAGCAGGGTCGAGGTGCGCAGCTTTTCGGTGAAGGTGGTGTCCGGTTCCGGATCGGGGGCCTGATCCTTGCGGATCATCGACCAGATGGCGATGTAGGCCATGAACATGGTTGCCAGCACGATGCCCGGAATGACCCCGGCCATGAACAGGCTGGTGACGCTTTGCTGCACGGTGACCCCATAGACGATCAGCGTCAGCGAGGGCGGGATCATCAGGCCCAGCGTCGCCGCCCCGGCCAGGGTCCCCACGATCATGAATTCCGGGTAGCCACGTTTGCGCAGCTCCGGGATCGACATCTTGCCCACGGTGGTCAGCGTCGCCGCCGAGGACCCGGACACCGCCGCAAAGACCGTGCAGCCCACCACGTTGGAATGCAGCAGGCCGCCGGGAAAGCGCGCCAGCCACGGCGCGAGCCCCTTGAACATGTCTTCGGACAGCCGGGTGCGGTACAGGATTTCGCCCATCCAGATGAACAGCGGCAGTGAGGTCAGCGTCCAGCTCGAAGCAGAGGTCCAGACCGTGATGCTCATGGAGCTGCCGGGATTGCGCGGGGTGAAACCGATCATGCCCATATAGGCGACACCCATCAGCGCCAGCCCCACCCAAAGCCCCGACCCAAGCAGAAAGAACAGCACGAACAGAAAGACGCCGATCTTCAGCCCCACGGCGTCACGGTCAAAGCCGGTCATCAGTGTGACGGCGGCGTAGATCACCAAGGCGCTCAGCGCAAAGAGCATCAGACGCGGCTTTATGGATTTCAGCGCGTCTTGCAGCATCGGCTTGGTCGGCGCGTCGACGCCAAGCCCGTCGCGAAAGAGAATGGACAGCAGGCTGTCGAGCATGGCGATGGCCAGCAACACGGCCCCGGCCGCCATGGCAAGCTGCGGAATCCACAGGGGCGTGCCGTCCTGACCCTGGCTGACGTCATTGATCTTGTGGCTTAAAAAGGGTGTCTCAACCGCATACCACGCAAAAAACAAGGCGATCACGGCACCGACGGTGTAGCACCAGATCTCAAAGCCCCTGCGCCAGCGACCACTGCGCTCGATCACCATGCCAACGCGAATGTGTTCGTTGTGGCGAAACGTGTCCGCGAGCGCCAGAAACGACGCCGCCGCCATGGCATATCCCGCGTAATTGGCCCCACCGGGAAACAGGACGCCCAGCCAGCGACTGACCATCTGCGCCACCACAAGGCACAGGATCGCGATGAGCGACAGCGAGGCTCCGAGGCGGGACAGGGTGTAAATACGGTCGAAGGTTTGGCGCATGAGCAACCTTTACGTGTCGGACCCCGGTGGAACGGCGATCGCATGTGTCATGGAATGTCACACCGAAGCGAAGCCCGCCAAGGGAGGCTCCGCCCCGGTGTCGCGCCGGATCAGTCAGCCTTGTAGGCGTCGATGATCGTCTGGCCTTTCTCGCCGGTGGTTTCGAGCCACTCCGATGTCATGGTCTCACCGATCTCCTTGAGCTTGGCCGTCACCGCGTCGCTGGGCGGGTTCACGTCCATACCATTGGAGGCGAGCGTGTCCACGAAACCGCCTGCAAGCTCCGCCGCCTTTTCGGTGCCACGGGCCTGCGCCTTTTCGGCTTCGTCGGTCAGGCAGGTGCGCACCTCGTCTGACAGGCCCTCAAAAGCGTCCTTGCTGGCGAACACCGTGTTGCGCGGCAGCCAGGCCTTGACGTCGTAGAAGTTGGTCATGTCTTCCCAGACGCTTTCGTCCACACCGGTGGAGCCGGAGGAAATCATCGAGGACACAACGCCCGTGGCCAGCGCCTGTTTCAGGTCGGCGGCTTCGATCTGGGTCGGAACCATGCCGGACAGCTCTGCCACCCGTGCGGTGATCGAGTTGTAGGCGCGGAACTTCACACCCTCCATTTCCGACGGCTCGGAAACGGGCTTGGAGAAATACAGACCCTGCGGCGGCCACGGCACGGAATACAGCGGTACGATGTTCTGATCGGCCAGGACCTCGCTCAGGGTGGGCAGCGCCGCCTCGCGCAGCTTCTCGGACGCCTCGAAGGACGTGGCCAGAAACGGCACGGAATCATAGGCAAAGATCGCGTCTTCGTTGGCGTGAGCGGACAGCAGGCGCTCGCCGATCTGGGCCTCTCCCAGCTGAACGGCGCGCTTGATCTCGTCGCCCTTGAACAGCGAGCCGCCAGCGTGGATCACGATTTCCAGCTCACCGCCCGTGCACTCTGCGACCGCGTCAGCAAAGGTCTGCGCGTTCTCGGTGTGGTAGTTGGAGGCCGGGTAAGCCATCGGCATGTCCCATGTCTCGGCGGTGGCAGCACCGGCCAGGACGGTGGTCGCGGCGAGGATGGAAAGTGATGTGAATTTCATGGCGGGTCTCTCTGTTGTTGTTTTGGTGGTCGGGCACGCCTTGTCGACGCTTTCCCTGTTGTTTTGGCACTTCACAGTCGGGGTTTGGCAGATCGGCGCCTCACGCGACATATGAAACGTGTCGACCACCATGACATGACAGGATGCGAGATCAACCCGGTGCGATCTAATCGGGCAGCCTGACGGGCGCGCGTTCTGGATACAGATCGCCCGGCCCGGGGTTTTGCGCGGACGTCTGGCCGCCGAAATGAGTCATTATGCCCCAAACCGCGTTCAAACCGGTCTGAACCGCCCCCTCGACCCAGGCGGGCGTCCAGCTGACCCCGTCGCCCGCCAGAAAAAGCCCCTTTTCCTGATCCGGCAGCGCGTCTTGCATGAAATGCCCGTAAATGCGGCGATTGTACCGATAGTGTCCGGGCAAAGCGCCCTTGAAGGCTCCGAGGAAGTTCTCGTCGGCCTCCCAGCTGACGCAGATCGGCGCGCCCCGAATGTGCCGTGCGATATCGACGCCGGGGTAGATCTTGGCCAAAGCCTTCAGCGCCAGATCGACACGCTTTTCGTCCGACAGCGGCAGGACCTTCAGCGCATCGGTCATCCACGAATAACTCAGGCAGATGACGCTGGGCTGATCCGGCCCGTTGTCAAAGAAATAGGTGCCCCGCGTGTGGCGGTCGGTCAGCGTCATGGACATGAGAGGACGCCCCGTGGCCGGGTCGATGTCGTTCCAGAAGGGACGGTCCACCATGACGAATGTCTTGGCCGACTGCATGTAGCGCGTGCGGTCGAGCGCCATCCAGATCTTCTGCGCGAACAGCGCCTCTTCGACGTCGATAGCGGTGGTCAGCAAGTGGGTCTGACAGGTGGCCAGCACGGCGGCATAGCTGTCCTCGTTGCCCCATTGGTCGCTGACTCGGATCATGTCACCCGCGCGGCTGAGCGCGGTTGCGCGGCTGCGCGTCGCCCCACCGTTGAGCTGCGCAAGCGTCGTGCCCTGGGGCCAATGGGCGCAATCGGGGGCGGTGTGCCACAGCTTGTGCAGCATCTGTTCGACGCCGCCAACGACGTAGCGCTGCTCATCATCCAGCCCCAGCAGGTTGACCCGCAGGATTTCCAGCATGGAATTCGGGAAGTCGCTGTCCCAGCCGCCAGTGCCAAAGCCCACCTGGCCAAAGACTTCACGATGCTGGAAATCCAGCTTCTGGAAGGCGTCGGAATGGGCAACGAAATCATAAAAGGTCCGCTCATCCCAGTCCGCCACCAGCGGATCCCAGATCGACTTGATCGCGGCGATATCCTTGGCCTTGATCGCCGCCTGCAACTCGGGGAACGCCGCCTGATTGGCGAGCGCCTCGTCATACGCGGCGGCAATGTCGCGGTAGAGCGGGGGCAGATCCTGCAATGTTCGCGCGAAATGCGTCTCGCCCTCCAGATCGATCACGGTCGATCCCGACGCGGGGGTCAGCGGGTTGGGAAAGGGCCGCGTCTCGCATCCTGTCAGGTCGAGGTAATGGTAAAACCCCTTGGACGACACCGGGAAGCGCATTCCGCCCAGTTCCGCGATGACGCCATTGGTGCCCTCGAACGGCTTGGAGCGCAGCCGCCCCCCGAACCGCGCGGATTCGTAGAACACCGGGCGCAGGCCCATTTTCATCAGCTCGAAGCCTGCAATCACCCCGGCCGCACCCGCGCCAATGATCGCCACAGGTTCGCCAAGCGCATCCTTCGGGATCGTGCCCGTCCCGGCGGGATGGGTGATCCAATCCTCGTAGGAAAAGGGAAAATCCGGCCCAAAGGCAGTGAGCGGCGCATTGGTCATGGTCGGTGTCCTCGTTCTGCGGCGCGCGTCTTACCGCGCGATCTCCGTGATCTGTGTGAAGGGTCAGCCGCGCTGCATCTCGTCAAGGTCCTGCGCCTGTATCGACAGCACATCTTGCGGATAGTCCCCGATCTGCGGCAGCTCGCCGATCAGCAAGGCAGGGGCCTGCCCGGCGGCCATGATCGTCTCGCCATCCGGCCCGGCCAGCAAGGATCGCCCCGAGTACGTCATACCGTTTTCCGTGCCGCAAAAGTTTGCATATGCCACAAAGGCGCGGTTTTCATTGGCGCGGGCGGGCAGCAGGATGCGCTGCACATGCTCGAACCCGGCGGGGTTGGCGGTGGGCACCAGCATCACCTCTGCCCCACTGCGGGCCAGATCACGCGCAAGCTCGGGAAACTCGATCTCGTAGCAAATCAGCAGACCAAAGCGGCGACCGCGATAGTCGAACCGACACGGCGCACCCGTCCCCCGTGCAAAGCCCGCCCGTTCCATATCCCCGAACAACATGCATTTGCGGTGATGCGCGAGCACCGCGCCCTCTGCGCTGATGGCAGTGGCGACGTTATACAGCGTGTCGCCGTCACGCTCGACCCAGCCGGTCACCACCCCGCATCCCGATGCGGACGCCATGCGCGCCAGATCGGTGCACATCTCATCAAAGCTGCGGGCCTCTCGGGCATGGGTTTCCGGGCAATTGTATCCGGGCAGCATCAGCTCTGGCGCAAGCAGCAGGTCACAGCCCGCTTGTCCGGCGGCGGTCAGCGCCTCTGTCAGGCGGGCCTCTGCGGCGCTCCGGTCACCACCAGCTGCGGGACATTGCAATATGGCGAGCCTCATGCGCGCCGCGCTTTGGCTTGGGGTGTCGTGACCATCGGGTCTGTCCTCTCTGCTGGCGGCATTGTGGTGACGTGTTCGTGGCGCCATCACCCGCATACCATAAACCATGCAGATCGGCAGCGGCGCCAGCAGGAACGTCGCGACACCCGGTCCGCGTCACCGTCTGCGGGCGACAACGCGCTCCCGTTCAGGAACAGATCGTCCGGGCGCATGGAAAAGCAGCGTTCAAGGTTCAGCCCCCACCGAGGCGTCGCAACTCGCCACCAATTTGCCGTCTGCACAGCGTTTTCCGTCAGGTTCCGGCGCGAAAGCCAAGCAGCCTCACCTGACACCGAGCACGCCGCTCACGAAAACACCGCTCCTCTGCGCGCAGGATCCCGCCGGGATCACGACGCGACGCGCAGCCCGGCGATCAGGGTATGCAGGACATCGCGCAGCCGGGTCTCGACCTCATCTGACGGCGTGTCCAGATCATCGAGCACCAACCGGGGGTGGTTGAAGCCGTACAGCGCCGATTGCACCAGCCGCGCGGCATGTGTGGGGTCTTTGATGTCGGGGATGGCCTGAACGATCAGCACGGCGATCTGGTCGCGCCAAAGCATCTTGTGCCGTTGAACCACGTCGCGCATCCGATCCGACGCGTGGCAATAGGCCTCGTACAATTCCGGGTCCTTCACCGCGGCTTCGCGTTTCAGCCGCAGCCGCTGGATCAGCCAGTTTTCCAGGCGTTCCTCAGGCGTCCCCCGGCCAGACACAGCCGCGCGCAGATCCTCTTGCGACACGTCGAGCCAATGGCCCACAACCGCGTCCAAAAGATCGGCCTTGCCTGAAAAATGGGCATAGAGCGCGGCATGGCTCACATCCAGTTCCGCGGCCACATCCGTGACCCGCAACTTGGCGTAGCCGACAGTTTTGATGCGATGGATGGCCGCCTCGATTGCACGACGTCTAAGCTCTTTCGGGGCGAGACCTGTGCGCGGCATCGTTTCGACCTTCTCCGTCCTGCTTGAAGCTTGTATGTGATTTTCTTACAAGTTACATACTTTGTAAATTGTAATCTCCTCTCTCACTGCAGGTGTCTCTTATGGGGTCTCTTCTCAAGGACCGTCGCGCGGTCGCGTTGCTATTGGCGGCGACACTGACAGTCATGTCCAATGCGATCATCAGCCCCGGACTGCCGGGCATCGGGGAATACTTTGCCGCGACGCCGAACGCCGATCTTCTGACGCGCCTTCTGATCACCGCGCCCTCGCTGACGGTGGCCCTCATCGCGCCCTTCGCGGGGTTGCTGGTGGACCGCGTTGGCCGCAAAAAGATGCTGATGATCGGCAGCGGCCTGTTCGGCGTCGCGGGCAGCGCGGGCCTGTGGGCCCCGTCGCTGGAAGTCCTGCTGGCGACACGGCTGCTGCTGGGCATGGGCGTCGCGATGCTGATGACCGCAATGACGGCACTGGTGGCGCAATATTTCCGCGGGCCAGAGCGCGGCAGGTTCATGGGCCTGCAAATGACCTTCATCAACTTCGGCGGGCTGGTCTTCATCGCGGTGGCGGGGTTTCTGGCGAACCATTCGTCCTTTTATCCCTTCGCGCTCTATCTGGTGGGGCTGATCTATCTTCCGATCCTGTACCTGTGTCTGGATGAGCCCAAAAGCCAGTCCGACACCGACGGCAGCCATCCGTCCGACGCGGGACAGGACGGCTGGCCGATGGTGCTGGGCCTCGGCCTGCTGCTGATGGTGTTGTCGTTTTCGACCTTCTACATTCTGCCGACGCAAATCGCCTTCTATCTGGCAGAGCTGGGCCATACCGACCCCAGCACCGCTGCCCTGATGATGGTCTGCGTGACTTTTGCTGCCGGCACCATTGCCATGGTCTACCCGAAGCTGCGTCGGGCGCTTGGCCGCGGCGGCGTGCTTGGTGCGGGCTTCGTGTTGCTGGCAACAGGCTTTTTCACGTTGGGCTACGTTGAAATTGTGCCGCTGATTGCGGTGGCCTCACTGCTGGTGGGCATGGGGCCGGGGCTGATCGTGCCGACGCTGCTCAACTCGACCCTCGACGCGGTGCCGATGCGCCATCACGGCGTGGCGTCCGGGGCGCTGACCTTCAGCCTCTTCATCGGACAGTTCATCTCTCCGATCCTGTCGCAGCCGTTGATCAAGGCAGGCGGATACCACATGGCCTTCATGGTCTTTGCCGCGGCCGCGCTTGTGGGCGCCATCCTCGCGGTCGTGGTTTTCCGGGAGCGCAGAACGGGCTTTGCCTGCGCCTGAACGAAACACGGACCCGCGTTCAATATGACAGAAAGCGGGTCTGTTCATCAGCGACGGGCGTTTCGCTGAAATCCTCCTCATCAGGTATTCGACCAAACGCGATTTTGGCGCCGATGTAGCCGCCGGGCATGTCCTCCTGCAGCCCGTAGGAAATCGCTTTCGCCCCGTGCGACCGGCGCAGATCATCCAGCAGCTCGCTGACCTTTTCCCACTTCGCACGCGTGGCATCGTTTTCGCCCGCGCCGTGCGGATCGACCGACCCGCCAAAAAGATCCCCCGTCAACTCCGTCTCGTCCTTCAATCCATGGATCACCACGCTGACGGAACGTGGCGCAAATCGCGCCGATTGCCCCGCCTGCGCCAGCCCCTCGGCCAGCGCGCGCAAAAAGGTCCGATCATCGCGGGCGGGCGGAAAGACGCTTTCCCAGCTCCAGCCGCCATCGCGCGCGCCGCGTCCGCGCGGCCCTTCACCGCTCAAAGACACGGTCAGCCGCGTGGCGCGCCCGCCTTCGCGGCGCAACCGGCGCGCGGCGCTCAGGGTCAGTTGCCGCGCACAGGCGGCCACCCGTTCGGGGGTGCGCCAGCCTTGCGGCAGGTTCCTGCTATGGCCATACATGCTCTTTTTGGTCGCGGGCCGCTCCGAATGGTAACCGTGCAACCCGTTCCAGAACCGCTCCCCTTCCACGTTGCCCCAGATCGCGCGCGCCTGTTTGGGCGCAAGCGACCAGAGCGCGGTGAAATCCGCAACGCCCGCCGCCGCCAGCCGGGCCTCTATCCCCTTCGAGATGCCGGGCAGATCGGTGATCTCCATATCGGCCAGCTTGTCCGGCAAATCGGTGCTGTGGATCAGCGCGAACCCGTCCGGCTTGTTCATCTCTGCGCCGATCTTGGCCAGAAGCTCTGTCGGCGCCATGCCGATGGAACAGGTCAACTGCGGGCTGAAGGCCTCCGCCAGCGCGCTCTTGATCGTTGCGGACAGGGCTGCGCCTTGCTCCGCCTCTTCGGGCAATAGATTGCAGACCAGCTCATCGATGGACCGGACCTTCCCGACGGGCAGGATCGCATCAACGACCGTCAGGATGCGCTTGTGCAGCCGCACATAGACGTCGTGGCGCGCGATGACAAAAATCATGTCGGGGATGACCTGTCGCGCGGCCTTGATCGAGCACCCGGATTTCACCCCGCGCGCCTTCGCCTCGCGGCTGACAGCGATGCAACTGGTGTTCGGGGAATCCAGCGGCACGACGCCCAAGGGCTTGCCCCTGAGCGACGGATTGAAATGCTGCTCGGCGGACGCAAAGAAGCTGTCGAAGTCAAGATACAGGCGCTCAATTCCGCGCGCGTCTCCGTCAGTCTCTGCGATCACAGCGGTTCTCCACTCGCGGCCTGTCTTCGGGATGGTAGACCCTACGCTCCCGGATGCCCGCTTTTCGAACACAAGGTAAGTGGCCGCATGAAGCGATCCAACACCTGCGTTGCCTCCGGAGCGATGTGACCCTGCGCCAGTGAAGGTTTGTAACATTTATTGTGTTGCTTTGTTATGTATTGATGGTATTTCTTGTTCCAAGAAGCGGGAGGATACGCAGCCATGACCCAGATTCGCGTCGGCACCAGCTGGAAGATGAACAAAACACTGGCCGAGGCCCGTGACTGGGCAGACGGCCTGGCGCAGGCCGATCTCGACCCGCGCATCCAGTCCTTCGTCATCCCGCCCTTCACCGCCGTGCGCGAGGTGGCCACCATGCTCGCCTCCAGCCCGGCCAAGGTCGGCGCCCAGAACATGCATTGGGCCGAGGCAGGCGCCTGGACCGGCGAAGTCTCTGCGCCGATGCTGGTGGACTGCGGCCTCGATATCGTCGAGCTCGGCCACTCCGAACGGCGCGCGCATTTCGGCGAAACCAACGAAACCGTCGGTCTCAAGGTCGAATCCGCCGTGCGCCACGGCCTTATCCCCCTGATTTGCATCGGTGAAACGCTGGACGATCGCGAAGCGGGCCGCGCCACCGAAGTGTTGGGGCACGAAGTCCGCAGCGCCCTTGGCAACCTGTCGGGCGACCAGAAAGACGCGGAGATCTGGCTTGCCTATGAACCCGTCTGGGCCATTGGCGAAAACGGCATCCCCGCGACCTCGGACTATGCCGACGCCAGGCAGGCAGAGATCATCGCCACCGCCGAGGACATTCTAGGGCGTCGCGTACCCTGCCTGTATGGCGGCTCGGTCAACCCCGACAATTGCGCCGAACTCATCGCCTGCGCCCATATCGACGGCCTCTTTATCGGTCGCTCCGCATGGGATATCGCAGGGTATCTCGACATCCTGTCCCGCGTCTCCGCGACGCTGGACAAAATGTGATAAATCACAAACTTTCGGAGGAACGCCACATGAAGATCGCAGTGGCCGGCGACAGCGCCGGCGAACCCCTCGCAAAAGCCCTCGCAGACCACCTGTCGCAGAACGCCAACTACCAGGTGACAGAGGCCTCCCGCGTCGGGGCGGAGCTGGACGATTACTACGCCAACCTCAGCGACCGCGTCTGCGCGGGCCTGCTTGATGGCACCTATGACAAGGCCATCCTGTGCTGCGGCACCGGGATCGGCGTCTGCCTGAGCGCCAACAAGGTGCCCGGCATCCGTGCGGCGCAGACCCACGACACCTATTCCGCGGGCAAGGCAGCCACCTCCAACAACGCGCAGGTCATCACCATGGGCGCGCGCGTGGTCGGCGTCGAACTGGCCAAGGACATCGCCGATGCATTCCTTGGCGCGGCCTTTGACCCGGAGGGCAAATCTGCCAACAACGTGCGCGCCATCGACGCGCTCGATGCGAAATATCACGTCTCCTCTTAAAACGCGTGATATCCGGCGGCGCGGCGGATCCTCCTCTTTCCCGCCGCGCCACCAACGGAGCTTCCCATGCTGACCCTGCCCAACGACGCCCTGAGCCATGCGCCGATCCTGCCCGCCTGCCTGCCAGAGGACGGCACCGGCCGGATCATCAACGCCCTGGCCCACGCCCTGCCCGCCATTGCAGCACGGCTCGCGGCGGGCAAACTGCCGGGCGACCCGGCCGCCCTTGTGGGCACCAACGACAGCGGCGATGCGCAAAAGGCGCTGGACGTCGGCGCGCACGATCACATCCTCGCGGAGATGCGCGGCTGTGGGGTAAAGCACTTTCTCTCCGAAGAGGCCGAAGCGGTCGAAACGATTGATCCCAACGGCGCCTATGACATCGCCATCGACCCGATTGACGGCTCCGGCTCCATCGGGATCGGCGCGCCTTTGGGGATGCTGTTCGTGATCTACCCCACCGGCCCGGCGGATTTCGCCCGACCCGGATCGGAGGCCATCGCCGCGGGCTACGCATCCTTCGGCCATTCGCTCGACTTTGGCTACACGCTCGGCCCCATTCCAAACGGCGGCATCCAGATTTTCACCTTCGACGGGCAGGACTTCCGCCAGGCAGCCCGCGACGTGATGCTGAAGCCCACTGCCTCCACCCTTGCCTACAACGCCTCCAACGAGCGCCACTGGCCCGAGGGACTGCAGGCCTGGGCGCGCGATCTGCGGCTGGGCACCGACGGTCCGCGCGGGCGCGATTTCAACATGCGCTGGCTTGCCGCCGCAGTGGGGGAATTGCATCGCATCATCCTGACGGGCGGCGCGTTTCTGTACCCCGCTGATCGTCGCAAAGGCTACGAAAATGGCCGCCTGCGCCTCGCCTACGAGGCCGTTCCCGTCGCCTTTCTCATGGAAGCCGCCGGCGGCAAGGCCACCGATGGCACCCGCCGCATCCTCGACCTGATCCCCGCCGACCCGCATGCCAATGTCGCCCTGATCTTTGGCGCGGCGGAGGAGGTCGACACCATCGCCCGATATCTACAGGAGACCTGAATGGCCCGTATCACCCTGCGCCAGTTGCTCGACCACGCCGCCGAGCATGGCTACGCCGTGCCCGCCTTCAACATCTCCAACATGGAGATGGGGCTCGCCATCATGACCGCCGCGCGCGAGGCCAATGCGCCGGTGATCCTGGCGGCCTCGCGCGGCGCGCGCAGCTACGCGGGGGACAGGCTGCTGGCGCGGCTGATCGACGGTCTGGTGGAAACCTTCCCGGAGGTGCCCGTCTGCATGCACCTCGACCACGGCAACGACCTGCCCACCTGCGCCACGGCAATCCAGCACGGGTTTACCTCCGTGATGATGGATGGCTCCTTGCAGGCCGATGGCACCACGCCGGCCGACTATGCCTACAACATGAACATCACCCGGCGCGTGACGGAGATGGCCCATGCCTGTGGCGTCTCCGTCGAGGGGGAGCTGGGCGTGCTCGGCTCACTGGAAACCGGCATGGGCGATCAGGAGGACGGCCACGGCGCCACCGAAAAGCTGTCCGACGCCCAGCTTCTGACCGACCCCGCCGAGGCGGAACAATTCGTCAAGGACACCGGCGTCGACGCGCTGGCCGTCGCCATGGGCACCAGCCACGGCGCGTATAAATTCACCCGCAAGCCGGACGGCGACATCCTCGCCATGACCGTCATCGAAGAGATCAACCGCCGTCTGCCCAACACCCATCTGGTGATGCACGGCTCGTCCTCGGTGCCCGAGGATCTGCAACAGATCATCAACAGTTACGGCGGCGACATTCGTCCCACCTGGGGCGTTCCGGTCGAAGAAATCCAGCGCGGCATCCGCTCCGGCGTGCGCAAGGTGAACATCGACACCGACAACCGCATGGCCATGACGGCAGGTGTGCGTCGCGTGCTGTCCGAAAACCCCGGCGAGTTCGATCCCCGCAAGTATCTCAAAGAAGGCCTGTCCTTGATGAAAGACCTCTGCCGCGCCCGGTTCGAGGCCTTCGGCACCGCAGGTCATGCGAACAAGATCACGCCGCTGGCACTGGATGCTATGGCCCGGCGGTACTGACGCGGGCTAGCGGCCGCCGGTCGGGCACCACTCGCCCGAACTTCCGCCGCTCGGCATCCTGTCAACGGCACTCGCTCCGGTCCAGACCGCGCGCGGTTTTGAGACCTCAAGACACGCCGGAAAACCAAACCACGCAAGACGAAAAAGGGGGCCAGACGGCCCCCTTTCCCATAGCATTTCAGAAAGTCTTACTGCTCCAGCGTGAAGGCCGCAGTGTAGTTGTCGACGTTGGATTCATCGATCAGCATGCAGTCGAACAGCTGTTTTTCTTCAGCCACTTTCAGCTCGCCGGTGGTGATGAAGTGATCCGCCTGACGCACCGCGTCCTCGGCAAACACAGCAACCGGCTGAAGCACGGTGTAGGTCAGCTCGCCCGCCTTGATCGCGTCCACTGAATCAGGGGAGCCGTCAAAGCCGCCGACGACCATACCGTCCATCTTGCCCGCTTCCTTCAGCGCCGCAATCGCGCCAAGCGCCATCTCGTCGTTGCCAGAGATCACGCCCTTGATGTCGGGGTTCGCCTGAAGCATGGACTGCATCTTGGTGTAGCCCTGCGTGCGGTCCCAGTTGGCCACTTCCTGCGCTTTCTTCTCCAGATCGGGATACTGCGACAGCACGGTTTCAAAGCCATTGGACCGGGTCTGCGCATTGTTGTCGGACGGTGCGCCGAACAGCTCGACAAAGGAACCCTCGCCGCCGATCGCATCGACCCATGCCATTGCCCCCAGCGCCGCGCCCTGGGCGTTGTTGGACACCAGCTGTGCCTTGGCCAGGCCGCTTTCGTTGATCTCGGCGTTCACGATGAAGACCGGGATGCCCGCCTCAACCGCCTTTTTGACCGCACCGACAGAGCCGTCAGCATTCGCCGGGTCAAGGATGATCGCCTTGGCCTGGTTGGTGATCGCGGTGTCGACCAGCGTGGATTCCGCGTTGGTGTCGCCCTTGTGCGCCGCGACGTTGGCCTCGTAGCCCAGCTCTTCGGCGGTGGCCTTCGCCACTTCGCCTTCGGTGAACCAGTAGGGGTTCGCCGGGTCGTTCACGATGATCGAGATCAGGCCATCCGCCCAGGCAGAGCCCGCCATCAGCGGCAGGGTGGCGACGGCAGCAAGCAGAGCGCGTTTCGTGAGTTTCATGGATAGTTCCTCCCTTTAAGTGTTGGTTGCCCGGTGCCCCGGGCGGTCTTTCCGTGCCCGTCTTCCGGGCAACCTTTCCTTGTCCGCGAGCCTTTGCGGCCCGCGATGCAAGCGAAATTCCTGAATAGATCAGCGCTTCTTGCCGCCGTACTGGAGGCTGTTGAGCAACACGGCGAGCACGATCACCGCACCGGTGAACACCGTCTGCCAATAGGCCGACACGCCGATGATCACGAGGCCGTCGGACAAAAAGCCGATGACAAAGGCACCCAGCATGGTGCCGCGCACCGTGCCCCGGCCGCCGGTCAGCGCCGCACCCCCGATCACCACCGCCGCGATGGCCGTCAGCTCATAGGTGGTGCCAGCGGTCGGCCCGGCAGAGGTCAGCTGCGAGGACAGGACAAGCCCGGCAATCGCCGCGCACATGCCCGACAGGACATAGACGCTGATCTGCACCATCTTGGTCGGCACGCCGGACAGCTCCGCCGCCCGCTCGTTCCCGCCCGAGGCATAAAGCCAGCGACCGAACGCCGTGCGCGCCAGGGTCACGCCAACCACCACGGCCACCACCGCCAGCACGATCACGCCAATCGGGACCCCGCCGATACGGTTGAAGCCCAGCCAGTCAAAGCCCGTGTTTCCCAGCGCCTCGGATCCCGAAAGGTTGTTGAATGTCAGACCGTTGGTCATCAGAAGCGCCACACCGCGCGCCACGTACAGCATCCCCAGCGTCGCAACGAACGCCGGCACGCGAAAGAACGCGATCAGCACGCCGTTGATCGCCCCGACA
Source organism: Sagittula marina (assembly GCF_014196795.1). Taxonomy (GTDB): domain Bacteria; phylum Pseudomonadota; class Alphaproteobacteria; order Rhodobacterales; family Rhodobacteraceae; genus Sagittula; species Sagittula marina. The sequence goes on along the minus strand of NZ_JACIEJ010000009.1, from coordinate 90,093 downwards.
AACGCCCCGAGGCACAGCGTCAAAACGACCACCGCCCAGACCGGCGGGTACAGGATCACGCCCGCCGCAGGGATTTCCACCCCTTGCATCAGCGCGCCCGCAACCACCCCGGACAGACCCAGGGTAGAGCCGACCGACAGGTCGATGCCGCCGTTCAGGATCACCAGCAGCATCCCGATCGCCAGCAGGCCAAAGATCGCGACGTGGCTCGACATGATCAGGAAGTTGCCCACCGAGAAATAGACCGGCGACAGGATGGAAAACACGATGATGATCGCCACAAGGGCAAAGAACGCGCGGCCTTCCAACAGGATCTTGCCAATGTTCATTCCGCCCGACCCCGTGCTTGTAGATGTGATGTCCGCCATGACGGCCCCTCCCTTAATGGTGCACGGCTTCGCCAGAGGCGGCCATGATGTCTTCTTTTGAAACGGTGTGGTCGAACTCCGCCGAAATCCGGCCACGGCGCATGACGATGATGCGATGCGCGACGGACAGGCACTCGCCCACCTCCGAAGTGGTGTAGACCACAGCCAGACCACGCTCCTGGGCGGTCCTGGCCAGCAGCTTGAACACCTCTGCCTTGGCCCCGACGTCGATCCCGCGCGACGGCTCGTCGAGCAGGATCACGTCCGGCTGCGTTGCCAGCATCTTGCCGATAACGACCTTTTGCTGGTTGCCGCCTGACAGCGACCCGATCATCGCGTCCCCGCCGTCGGTTTTCACGGTGACTTCCTTGATCGAGGTGTCGATGACCGTCTGCTCATCCCCGCGCGAGGTGAAGAGCCCGCGCGTAAACGCCCCGATGGAGGCCAGCGACAGGTTCTGCCCCACGCTCATGGTCTGCACCAACCCGTCGCGCTGACGGTCCTCGGGCACCAGCACCAGCCCGGCCTCGATCCGCTGTGCGATGCTCAGCCGGGACACGTCCGCGCCCATCAGCCTTACCGCGCCCGACGACGCTTTCAGGCGTCCCGCCACGCATTCCATCAGCTCCGTGCGGCCCGCGCCCATCAGCCCGTAAATGCAGACGATCTCCCCCGCCTTGACCGACAGATCCAGATGATCCACCGCGTTCCCCTGCCCCGACCGATCGGGCACACACAGATCGTCAATCACCAACGCGGGCGCGCCCATCTCGGACTCCGGCGGCGACCCAAGGTCAAAGTTCTCGCCGACCATGTTGCGCACAATCCATTCCAGATTGATCTCGGACCGGGGGGCGTTGGCCGTCATCATGCCATCGCGCAGCACCACCGCGTGATGCGTCACGGTCAGCGCCTCCTCCAGGTGGTGAGAGATATAGACGATGCTCACGCCCTTGGCGGTCAGATCGCGAATGACTTTGAACAGCACCTCCACTTCGGAGGCAGACAGGGCAGAGGTCGGCTCGTCCATGATGAGGATGCGCGAATTGGCCTGAAGCGCCCGCGCGATCTCCACGATCTGCTGCTGGCCCAGACGCAGATCCTCGACCGGGGTCAGCGGGTCGATGTCCTCTTCCAGCTCTGCCATCAGCTCGCGGGTGATGCGCGACTCCTCGGCAAAATTCACGCCGGTCGCGGTGCGGATTTCCCGCCCCATAAAGATATTGTCGCGCACGTTCAGGTTCGGCGCCAGCGCCAGCTCCTGGTGGATGATGGAAATGCCCTGCGCCAATGCATCGGTGGCGTTGGCAAACACCACCGGCTTGCCATCAAGGATGATCTCCCCATGCGTCGGCGTCACGATGCCGGACAGGATCTTCATCAAGGTGGATTTGCCAGCGCCGTTTTCGCCGAACAGCGTCGTGACCTGCCCGCGATGGATGTCAAAGTTCACACCCTTCAGTGCCTGAACCGCGCCGTAGTGCTTGGCCACGTCGCGGGCAGACATCACGACGTCGCCAATGCGCCCCGCGGCGGGCTGGAGGCTGCCCTGCACCGTCATTGCACCGACACCTCGACCGGCGTGACCAGCCACATCTTGGGGTTCAGCAGTTTGAAAACGCCGGTCACCTCGATGGTCTTGCCCGGCAGGCTGTCCCGGTCGATCCCGTCAAGCACGGCGGCCTTCATCGCGCGGTTGATACCGCTGCCCGCGTCCTGATATTCGATCTGGTTCTTGAACTGGCCAAAGGCGATATCGCCCGGCGCATCGCGCAGATCCGTGCCGTTGACCGCCGGGCCGGTCTGCACGCGGATGCGCACGCCCTCAGCCTCCGGCACGGCCACGTCATACACGCCGCCCTTTCCTTCGCCAACCACGCCGGAAAACGTCACCGGGATCACCGGCATCATCCCGCCAGAGCCATATTGCTCCCCTGCGGCGGACTTGTCCTGGGCTATGGCGGCGACCAGCGTGCCGGCCTCCACCGCGTTCTCGGTCACGAACGAGCGCACGCGGGGGAATGTCTCGGCCCCAAAGGCATCGGGCGAAAACCCGTCGGCGCGCGCATCCTGCTCGGACCCGATGCGCACAACGGTGGTGTCCAGCGCCATCGCGGCCAGCACCGCCACAGCCACGCCGCCGATGAGCATGGACCGCTTCGAGACGCGCGGTCTCTTGATGATCTCTGTCGCCGTCATGTTCCCTCCCTCGCGCCCCAAAGGCCGCTGCATTGTCTGACTAAGAGGGGGATGCCACCGCCGCAAAGCGGTACAGAACGACCGTGCAGATGCCGGACCGGCGCCGCTGTCATCCGTCGAGGGCCGACTTTCGCCGGCGCCTCTCCCTCCCTTGATTCGCACCCCGGAACATGTGTCACGGGCCTACCTTGAGATCAAAAAACCCATATCAGGCTTGGGGTTATCCTCCGAATGCCCCGTGCCGGTCCTTGATCCGTTAAGGCCACCTTATCTGAAATATTTTTCGAGTGAAGAAAAAAATTACACTAGACGTGGCCGGATCCTCCGATATGCTTTTGGCGACCGGCACGGGTTCACGCCCGTCGTCGACCCCGTGGCTGGAGGAGCTTCGGGCACAGGACAAGGGAGGACGTCGCATGGCTTTTTGCCCCTGCGCTGCCTGGTATGCCCCCTGCGGGGCGCGACATGGCTGATCGCGACATCATCATCGGAATCGACGCCGGAACCTCGGTGATCAAGGCTGTGGCCTTCACGCTGAACGGCACCCAAGTGGGCACCAGCGCCGTGCTCAACAGCTATGACACGGCGCCCGACGGTGCGGCGACACAGGACATGGCCCGCACCTGGGCGGACTGCGCCCGCGCCTTGCGGGGCCTGCAGGACAAGGTCGATGACCTGTCCGCACGGGTCGCGGCGCTCGCGGTGACGGGCCAGGGCGACGGCACCTGGCTGGTGGGGGCGGACAATCGCCCCGTGACCGATGCGTGGCTCTGGCTCGATGCCCGCGCCGCCCGCACAACCACCGACCTCGCCGCGAAACCGCAAAACGCCGCGCGCTTTGCCGCCACGGGCACCGCGCTGAACACCTGCCAGATGGGCGCGCAGATGGCGCATATGGACCAGCACTGCCCCGATCTGCTCGACCGTGCCGAGGCCGCCCTGCATTGCAAGGACTGGCTCTATCTCAACCTCACCGGGGAACGTGCCACCGACCCCTCGGAAGCCAGCTTTACCTTCGGTGATTTCCGCACCCGTCAGTACGACGACGACGTGATTGCCGCGCTTGGCCTGACCCACCGCCGCGCCCTGCTGCCGCAGATCATCGACGGCACCCGCGTCACGCACCCGCTGTCTGCCAAAGCGGCCGGGGAAACCGGCCTGCCCGAAGGCACGCCGGTCAGCCTTGGCTACGTCGACATGGTGATGACCGCCCTCGGCGCAGGGGTCCATACCGGCGACGCGGGCACCGCTTGCTCCACCATCGGATCGACCGGCGTGCACATGCGCGCCGTGACCTCCGACGATGTGCATCTGACAGACGGCGCACAAAGCGGCTACGTCATCTGCCTGCCTGCCCCGAACATGGTGACGCAGGTCCAGACCAACATGGCCGCGACGCTCAACATCGACTGGGCGCTGCGCATGGCCGCCGACCTGATGAGCGAGACCGGCCACCCGCACGACTACGCCGACCTCGTGGGCCGCATCGACGGCTGGATGGGCCGCTCCACCCCCGGCGCGCTGCTGTATCAACCCTATGTCTCCGAGGCAGGGGAACGCGGCCCGATGGTCAATCCGAACGCCCGCGCGGGCTTTATCGGGCTGGCCGCACATCACCGCTTTGCCGACCTGATGCGCGGCGTGGTCGAGGGGCTGGGCATGGCCGCCCGCGATTGCTACGCCGCCATGAACACCGGCTCGGGGGGCGACATGCCCTCGGAACTGCGCATCACCGGCGGGGCCGCGCGCTCCCCCGCTCTGCGCGCCGTGCTGGCCGCCTGCGTCGAGGCCCCCGTGCGCGTGTCCACCCGCGAAGAAGCCGGGGCCGCTGGCTGCGCCATGATGGCCGCTGTCGCCATTGGCGCCTACCCCGACATGGACGCCTGCATCGCCGAATGGGTGACGCCCCTGCTGGGCGACGCAGAGCAGCCCGACCCGCTGCTGACCGAAACCTACGCCGGACTGTATCCCGCCTATGCCGCCGCGCGGGACGCGCTGACACCGGTCTGGGACCAGCTCGCGGAGCATCGCCGTGCCAGCCACGAGCGCCAGCTTGAAACCAATGAACGTTCGCTTGACGCCGGTCCCGTGACCGCGTCCACGAAAGGATCCTGACATGACCCAAGAGGTAGACCTGTTCGTCATCGGCGGCGGCATCAATGGCGCTGGCGTGGCACGAGACGCCGCCGGGCGCGGCCTGTCCGTCGTGCTGTGTGAAAAGGACGATCTCGCGGAGGGCACGTCCTCGCGCTCCGGCAAGCTGGTGCATGGCGGGCTGCGCTATCTGGAATATTACGAATTCCGGCTGGTGCGCGAGGCGTTGATCGAACGCGAAGTGCTGATGAACGCCGCGCCTCATATCATCTGGCCGCTGCGCTTCGTTCTGCCGCACAGCCCGCAGGACCGTCCCGCATGGCTCGTGCGCCTTGGCCTGTTCCTCTATGACAACCTCGGCGGCCGCAAAAAGCTGCCCGGCACGCGCACGCTGAACCTGCATCGCGACCCCGAAGGCGCGCCCATTCTCGACCAGTACAAGCGCGGCTTTGAATACTCTGACTGCTGGGTGGACGATGCCCGCCTTGTGATCCTCAACGCGCTGGACGCAAAGGCCAAGGGCGCGACCATCCTGACCCGCTCCCCCGCTGTCACCGCGCGCCGCGAGGATGGCAAATGGCACGTCACCACGCAGAATACCCTGACCGGGGAAAAGCGCGAATTCCTCGCCAAATGCCTCGTCAACGCCGCCGGACCTTGGGTGACGGATGTGCTGACCCGCGTGGCCGGGGCCAATTCCACCCGCAACGTGCGGCTGGTCAAAGGCTCTCACATCATCGTGCCGAAGTTCTGGGAAGGGCCGCACAGCTATCTGGTGCAAAACCACGACAAGCGCGTCATCTTCATCAACGCGTACGAGGGCGACAAGGCGCTGATCGGCACCACAGACATCGCCTACGAGGGCCGCGCCGAGGATGTGACCATCGACGACGCGGAGGTCAGCTACCTGCTCGACTGCGTGAACCGCTATTTCAAGGAAAAGCTCCGCCCCGAGGACATTCTCGAAACCTTCTCCGGTGTGCGCCCGCTGTTCGACGATGGGCAGGGCAACCCCTCCGCCGTGACTCGCGATTACGTTTTTGACCTTGATGAGACCGCTGGCGCGCCGCTGCTGAACATCTTTGGCGGCAAGATCACCACCTTCCGCGAACTGGCGGAACGCGGCATGCACCAGCTGGACAGGATCTTCCCCAGGATGGGCAAGGACTGGACCGAAACCGCCCCGCTGCCCGGCGGCGACATGCCGGATGCCGACTTCGACGCCTTCCGCGAAACGCTCAAGGCCGACTACCCCTGGCTCAGCCGCGAGATGCGCGAATATTACGGGCGGCGCTATGGCACGCTGACACGCGACATCATCGGTACGGCGACCTCCGTCGACGGCCTCGGGCAGCATTTCGGCGCCTGCCTGTACGAGGCAGAAGTCACCTATCTCGTTGAAAACGAATGGGCCCAGACGCCGGAGGACGTGATCTGGCGGCGCACCAAGAACCGCCTCGACATGACGGACGCGGAAATTGCGCGCTTCACCCAATGGTTCAACGACGCCCATGCGGAGGCCGCCTGATGCCCCTGACGCTGAGCCTCAACACCAACCCGCTGGTGAACCGCTTTGCCGATCCCGACGACCTGATCGACACCGTGGCACGCGACCTGAAGATCAGGGACCTGCAACTGACGCATGAGTTCATCAACCCCAGCTGGCCCGCCCCGGTGATCCGTCGCCTGACCCGCCAGATGGGCGCGGCGCTGGACCGCACCGGCGTCCGCGTGACCTCCGGCATGACCGGGCCATACGGGCGGCTGAACCACTTCGGCCATCCGGACCGCGACGTGCGCCGCTACTACGTGGACTGGTTCAAGACCTTCGCAGACATCACCGCCGACCTTGGCGGGACCTCCGTCGGCACGCAGTTCGCCATCCTCACCTACCGTGAACAGGATGATCCCGCCCGCCGCGAAGAGATGATAAAGATCGCCATGGACTGTTGGGCCGAGGTCGCAGAACACGGCAAATCGGCCGGCCTCGACTCCGTCTTCTGGGAACCCATGAGCATCGCCCGCGAATTTGGCGAAACCATCGCGGAGTGCATGGCGCTCCAAGGCCGGCTGACGGCTGCGAACATGGCAATTCCCATGTGGATGATGGCCGACATCGACCACGGTGATGTCACCAGCACGGACCCCGACGATTACGACCCCTACGCCTGGGCGCGCGCCGTGCCAAAGGTCTCCCCCATCATTCACATCAAGCAAAGCCTGATGGACAAGGGCGGCCACCGCCCCTTCACCGCCGCCTTCAACGCCAAGGGGAAGATCCAGCCAGACCCGCTTCTGGCCGCCTTTGCCGAGGGCGGCGCGCAGGACAACGAGATCTGCCTCGAACTCAGCTTCAAGGAACGCGAGCCCAACGACCGCGAGGTGATCCCCCAGATCGCCGAATCCATCGCCTTCTGGGCGCCGCACATCGACACGGGTGAGCAGCACCTGAACATCTAAAATCGTGGCAGGGCTTTCCACCGGCACGCCCTGCCCCTACCCTGCCCCACCGGTAGAGCTCAGGACCACACAGCGCCCATGACCGAAGATGAGAAAAGCCTCGCCATCCGCGCCGCATGGTTGCACTACATCGGCGGGCTGACGCAGGCCAAGGTGGCGAAACGGCTGGGCCTGCCTTCGGTCAAGACGCACCGCCTGATTGCCCGCGCCGTGGCCGATGGCAACGTCAAGGTCTCCATCGAGGGCGACATCGTCGAATGCGTCGCGCTGGAGGCCGCGCTCTATGAACGCTACGATCTGAAACTCTGCGAAGTGGCTCCCGACGTCGGCGAAGAAGGGCTGCCTTTGCGCACCCTCGCCCTGGCCGGGGCCGCCTACCTCAGGCGCCAGTTCGAAACCGCCGAGCATACCATCATCGGTCTGGGCCACGGGCGCACCCTCGCCGAAGCCACCCGCGCCCTGCCGCGCATGGATGCCACCGGGCTGCACTTCGTCTCGCTGCTGGGGGGGCTGACCCGCAACTTTGCCGCCAACCCGCATGACGTCATGCACCGTATCTCGGAAAAAACCGGCGCGCGCGCCTATGTCATGCCGGTGCCCTTCTTTGCCAACACTCCGCAGGACCGCGAAGTCCTGCTGAACCAGCGGGGCGTGGACGAGGTTTTCCGCATGGCCCAGTCCGCCACGCTCAAGGTGGTGGGCATCGGCACGGTGGACGCCGACGCCCAGCTTGTCACCAGCCGCATGATAGAGCCGTCCGAGATCGAGCAGATCGCCCGCGCCGGGGCGCAGGGGGAAATGCTGGGGGATTTCTTTGACGCCGACGGCCATGTCGTGGAAACCACGCTTTCCGCCAGAACGCTTGCCGTGGGCTACGATCCTGCGCGCGAAGAGGATATCGTCGCCATCGCGGGCGGGCCGGAAAAGGTCGCGGCGATCCGCTCTGTCCTGCGGTCGGGCCGCGTGGCCGGGCTGATCACTGACGAGTTGACAGCGCGCGCCCTTCTCGACTGAGGATAGCTGATGAAACGCGACGACCGCCGCCAGCGGATTATCGACACTCTCGTCCAGGACGGGCAGGTGCAGCTCGACCATCTGGCCGAAACCTTCGGCGTGTCGAAAATGACCATTCACCGCGATCTCGACGATCTCGAATCCGAAGGGCTGCTGCGCAAGATCCGCGGCGGTGCCACGATCGAGGCCGGGACCCAGTTCGAAAGCGACTTCAGGTTTCGCCAGTTGCAGGGCCACGAGGTCAAGGCCCGCATGGCCGCCGCCGCTCTGAAGCTGGTGGAACCGGGCATGACGGTCATGGTCAATGACGGCTCCACCGCCACCACGCTTGGTACCGCCCTGGTGGACCGTCGCCCGCTGAGCGTGATCACCAACAACGACGCGGTGGCCCAAGCGTTAAAGGCAGAGCCGGGCATGACGGTCATCGCCCTTGGCGGACGTTATTCCGCGAAATACAACGCATGGGTCGGGCGCGTGACGGAGACCGCGCTCGAAGGGCTGCGCGCCGACCTCGCCTTCATCTCCACCCCCGCCGTGGCCGCCGGTCAGGTCTTTCACATGGACGATGATATCACGCGGGTCAAACGGCTGATGATGGACGCCGCGCAACGCCGCGTGTTGATGGTCAACCACAGCCGCCTCGGCCACACCGCGTTGAACGTGCTGGCGGGCCTGAGCGAATTTCACACCGTCATCACCGACGCCCAGCCTGATCCCGACCACAGCCGCATGATCGCCGACAGCGGCGCGCATTTGGTCGTCGCGCGCTAGCGCATATCGGCAGCTTCGCAAAGACAGCCCCGCCTCGGCTCGCCAAAAAGCACGCGCCCCGTCAGGACCGGTGTGCGACCGACGAGCCGGAGGCCGCCGCGGCAAATGGGCCGACACTTGCCACGGCAGGGATAAATTTGCAGGCGACAGTCCCGGCCAAACCCTTTTCGGTGTGCGCGCTGTCGCCCCCAGCGCCGCGCGCACCCGCCAGACCCTAACGCAGCTCGATCACCGCATCCACTTCGACCAGCGCGTTGGCGGGCAGGGACGACACGTTGACCGCCGTGCGCGCATGGCGGCCCCTGTCGCCATAGAGGTCGATCAACAGCTGAGACGCACCGTTGACGATCATCGGGCCGTCACCGAACTCCGGCGGCGCGGCGACAAAGCCGCCCAACCGCACGACCTCCGCCACCGCGTCCAGCGATCCGGCCAACTGCTTGATGCAGAACAACAGGTTCAGCGCGCACATCCGCGCCGCCGCCTGCCCTTCGGCCATGTCAAACACCTCCGGCACCGGGCCGAAATACTGCGGCACGCCTTCCCATTCGCAAATCTGCCCCGACAGGAACAACAGGTTGCCGGTGATCTTGCCCGGCAGAAACAACGCACGCGACGGCGCAGACGGCGGCAGCGCCAGACCCATCTCCGCCAGCTTGGCCTCAATCGGACAGCTCATGCGACCACCGCCTGCGGCAAACCCGCCGCGATTTGCACGGCCAGCCGGATCAGCGACAGATCCGATCCGCGCGGTCCGATCAGCGACACCCCATAAGGCGCACCGTCCACCCGCCCCGCAGGCATCACCACCTGCGGCAAGCCCGCCATCCCCGCGACACACAGCAACCGCATGGCCTGATGGCGGTAGTCGTCGAACACCTCCACCGGTGCATCCAGCCTGAAGGGCGCGTCGTGAACAACCGGGGCCAGCAGCACGCCGTCGCGTCCCAGCACCGCGTCCACATGGGCGCGGAACGCCTCCCGCGCCGCCTGGCCGTCGGCCGCCTGCGCGTCGGTCAACGCCTCGGCCGCCGCCGCGCGACCGTCGATCCCGCGCACCATCGGCATCCCGGACGAGCGGATAAACGGCACCACATCGCGCTTCGCATCCGCGCTCATGGTGGTGAGAAAGCTCTGGTACACCGCGTCGATCCCACCGGGATACAGCCCCTCCAAGGGCGCGGCCTCCACCCCGGCAAAGGCCTCCTCCAGAACCGTCCGCTGCGCCTCCCCGAGGAAATCCCACATCTCCAATGGCTTGAGGAAACGCGGCTCTGCCACCTCCACATCCTCGACCAGCAGCACCGACATGGCCCGCAGCAGCATCGCGCCGTCGCGGGCAAAGACGCCCGCCGTGTCATAGCTGCGCCCCAAGGGCTGCGTCAGGTCCAGCGACACCCGCCCATGCGTGGGCCGCATCCCCCAGATGCCGCAGAAGCTCGCAGGCGCGCGCACCGACCCGCCGGTGTCCGTGCCAAGCGCGATGTCGCACAGGCCCCCGGCCACCGCCACCGCCGACCCAGAGGACGACCCGCCCGGAATGCGGTCCGGCGCGGCGGGGTTCACCGGCGTGCCGAAATGCGCGTTCATGCCGTACAGCGACCAGGCCAGCTCATCGGTATGGGTCTTGCCCACGAACCGCGCGCCCGCGTCGAGCAAAGCCTGCACCGCCGGGGCGCTCTCGGTCTTCACCTCCGACATGGCCAGCGCGGTGGGGCAGCCAGACCCGGTGCGATAGCCCGCCACGTCATAGAGGTCTTTCACCGCCAGCGTCAGCCCGTCCAACGGACCTGCGCCAGAGGGCACCTCCACCCCCGGATAGGGCATGAAACAACGATAGGGGTCATTTTCGATCAGCATACATCCATCCTATTCAGCAGCCACAACAGCATCGGCGTGCAGGCACGCCACGCGGCGGCGGCCTTCGGTCGTGACCATCGGCGGCAGCGCCGCGCGACAGGCCGGCATCACATGGGAACAGCGCGGGGCAAAGGGACACGCGTCCGGCTTGACCTCCAGCGCGGGTGGCGCGCCGGGAATGGCGTTCAGCCGCGCCCCGCGCGCCACGTCATGCAGGTTCGCCGCCAACAGCCCTTGCGTATAGGGGTGCCGCCCGTCGCGGATGATCTCGCGCGTGGTGCCCTCTTCGACGATCTGTCCGGCATACATCACCGCGACCCGCTCCGAGATTTCCACCGCCACGCCAATGTCATGGGTGACAAAGATCACGCCCATGCCGAACTCTTTCTGCAACTCGCGCAGCAGCAGCAGGATCTGGATCTGCACCGTGGCATCGAGCGCCGTTGTCGGCTCATCCGCCAGCAACAGGCGCGGACGACAGGCCAGCGCCAGCGCGATCATCACCCGTTGCCGCATCCCGCCCGACAGCTCATGCGGATAGCTGTGCAGCCGGCGATTGGCCGACGGAATGCGCACCCGGTCGAGCATGTCCAGAGCGGTGGACAGGGCGTCGGCCTTGCTCACCCCCTTGTGGCGCATCACCGATTCCGCGATCTGGTGGCCCACGGTGTACACCGGGTCCAGCGCCAGCGCCGGTTCCTGGAACACCATCGACACCTCCGCCCCGCGATAGCGTTGCAGCGCCTTGCCCGACAGCGACAGCACATCCGTGCCGTTCACGTGGATGCTGCCCTCCACCGAGGACCGTTTCGGCGGCAAAAGACCCAGCAGCGCCTTCAGCGTCACCGATTTGCCAGAGCCGCTTTCGCCCAGCAGCGCCAGCGTCTCCCCCTGCTCCATCGACAGGGACACGTTGTTGATCGCATGTACCGTCCGCTTGCCGGAAAAGCGCACGGTGAGGTCGTTGATCTCCAGAAGCTTGGTCATGTTCCCTCCTGAGGGTCAGGGGCCGGGGCGGTCCAGAACGGCGCGCGACAGGGTTTGGCAGGACGCGACAGGATCATGCCGGCACCCCCTGCCCCGCCTTCGGATGCCCCGAGGCCGCATCGTGCAAATGGCAGGCCACAAGGTGATCTGCGTTGCCGCTCAGCCCCGCCAGTTTCGGCACCTTGGTCTTGCACGCCTCCGCGGCAAAGCGGCAGCGCGTGTGAAACCGGCAGCCCTTCGGCGGATTGATCGGGTTCGGCGGATCGCCCACCAGCGGCGGCTCCTTGGTGCGGTCGTCCGGGTCCATCGACGGCATCGCGGAAAACAGCGAGCGCGTGTAGGGATGCGCCTGCTCCGCCCAGATGCTGTCCACCGGCGCGACCTCCACCACCTCACCCAGATACATCACCAGAATCCGGTCCGAGATAAACCGCACCACGTTCAGATCGTGAGAGATGAAGATATAGGTCAGCCCGAACTCGGCGCGCAGATCGCCCAGCAGGTTCAGCACCTGCGCCTCCACCGATTTGTCCAGCGCCGACACGGCCTCGTCCAGCACCACAAGGCGCGGCGACATGGCCAGCGCCCGCGCGATGTTCACCCGCTGCCGCTGCCCGCCGGAGAGCTCATGCGGGTAGCGATGGGCAAAGCGGTTGGGGTCCAGCCCCACGCGGTCCATCATCTTGCGCGCCAGACACTTCGGATCGGCAAGCCCCTGCACCTGCGCGCCAAAAGCCACGGAATCGAGGATCGTCAGGCGCGGGTTCAGCGTGGCGTAGCTGTCCTGGAACACCATCTGCACGCCGCGGCGCAGATCCTTCAGCGACAGTCGTTCACCCAGCGCATGACCGTCAAAGATGATCTCGCCTCTGTCCTTTTCCGTCAGGCCGATCAACAGCTTGGCGGTGGTGGACTTGCCACAGCCGCTTTCGCCGACGATGCCCAAGGTCTCGCCCTTCTTCACCGAAAAGGACACCCGGTCGACCGCCTGCACCTTGGCCTGCGTGCGGCCCAGCAGGCCACCGCTCACCGGAAAATGTTTCTGCAAGTCCCGCACGATCAGCAGGGGCTGGCCGGGGCCGCCGGTGTCGGCGCTCGGGGCGTAGGTTTCAGTCACGGACATTCATTGCACTCCTCAGGCCATCGCTCAGCAGGTTCAGACACAGCGAGGTGATGAAGATCATCACGCCGGGCAGCGCCGACAGCCACGGGTTGACGTAAATCGCCGACCGCAGCGTGTTGAGCATCAGCCCCCACTCCGGTTCCGGCGGGCGCACACCGATGCCAAGGAACGACAGACCGGCGGCCAAGATCATGCACACGCTCGTCAGCGAGGTGGCATAGACAAAGATCGGCGACAGCACGTTGCCGATCACATGCACGCGGATCACCGTCCAGGCGTTGGCGCCGGTCGCCCGCGCCGCGTCGATGTAATCCAGCGCCCGCACGCCACTTGTCACGGCCTCCGCGACGCGGGTGATCGGCGGGATGAACACGATGGTCAGCGAGACCAGCGAATTGACGATCCCCGCCCCCAGCGCCCCGGATATGGCAATCGCCAGCAGCACCGAGGGGAAGGCAAAGAACACGTCGACCGTGCGCATGATGATGGTGTTGGTCAGCCCCCCCACATAGCCTGCGGTGATCCCCAGCGCCGAGCCGATAAAGAACGCCAGCACCACCGGCATCAGGCCAATGAACAGCGTCAGCCGCCCGCCGTAGATCAACCGGGCCAGCATATCGCGCCCCTGCTCATCGGTGCCAAGGATATGGCCTTCGGTGCCCAGCGGTTTCAGGCGCGCGATCATCGACCCTTTATACGGGTCGGCAAGGCCCAGCAGCGGCGCAAAGACAGCCGCCAAAATCAACGCCAGCACGACGCCCGCACAGATCATCGTCAACGGGTCGCGCACCAGACGCGCGCCCACGCCGGACCAATAGCCTTGGGGCTTTTCGATGGGCGCGGGCTCGACCGCCTGTCCGCCCGTGGTGTCAGTCAGGGCCATGGGTCAGGTCCTCTGGATGCGGGGGTCGATGGCGGCCTGCGCCACATCGACAATCAGGTTCATCGCGACAAAGAACAGCGCCAGCACAAGGATCGTGCCCTGCAACAGCGGCAGATCGCGCTGGAAAATCGCGTTCGACAACAAAAAGCCGGAGCCGGGCCAGTTGAACACCGTCTCGATCAGGATCGACCCGCCCAGCAGGTAGCCAAGTTGCAGCCCCATCACCGACAGCGCCGTGGCGGCCGCGTTGCGCGCCACGTGGCGCAGCACGTCCACGCGGCTCATCCCCTTGGCATAAAGCGCATCGACGAAATCCTGGCTCAGGATATCGCCGGCCAGCGCGCGCACCGTGCGCGCCACGATGCCGATGGGCACCACGGCCAGCGTCACGGCGGGCAGCACCAGATGGCGCATGTGCTCCCAGTTCCACTGCCACTCGGACGATCCGCCCGGACCGGCGCCCATGGATGGCAACCACCCAAGATTGACCGAGAATATGATGACCAGAACGATGCCCAGCCAGTAGTTCGGCACCGACACACCGGCGATGGAAATGGCCGTGACGCCCCGATCCACCAGCGTGTCGCGGAAATAGCCCGCAAGGAACCCCAGCGCGGTCCCGATGGGAAAGGCGATGACCGCCGCGGACACCGCCAGCAGCAGCGAATTCTGCACCGCGCCGAACACCTCTCCGGCGACGGGACGTCCGGTGGCGATGGACTTGCCCATGTCGCCCTGGACAAGGTTGCCGATCCAGATGGCGTATTGGATTGGCAGCGGTTTATCGAGGCCATAGGCCGCGCGCATGGCGTCCTGTTCCTCGGCGGTGGCATCCACCGGCATGATGGCGGTCAGCGGATCACCGGGCGCGATCTGCACCAGCAGAAAGCAGATGACCGACACGCCAAAGGCCACCGGAAGCACAAGGATAAGACGTCGGATGAGATAGGTCAGCAAGGGATCGCGCCTTCCACAAAAGTCGTGATCCCCCGCCCGCACCCCACGGCACGGGCGGGGGCTTTGGTCTTAGTCCGCCATCGTGATGGAGGAGAAGTTCTGATACCAGTTCTGCGCCTGCACAAAGCCTTCGACCTTGGGCGACAGCGCGCGCGGCGCCACGTCATGCGTCACGAACAAAAACAGCGCGTCGTTGACGTATTTCTCGTGCGTTTCCTGCAGAACGGCTTCCTGCTCTTCGGGATCAAAGGTGGTTTTGATCTTCTCGAACAGCGCCTGCATTTCCGGGTCGCAATAGTGGCCCCAGTTGGTGCCATTCGGCGCGATAAGATCGCAATCGAGGTGACGGATCAGGCCGGTGAACGGGTCCTGGATGAAGTAGGTAAAGTTGATGGACTGTGCGCCATCCACCGCCTCATCCTCGGCGCCTGCACGCCACAGGTTGATCATCTGGTTCCATTCCACGACGGAGAATTCCACGTCGATCCACGCCTCTGCGAGGCTTTGCTGAACGAACTCGTTCATCGGCAGCGGCAGCATCTGGCCCGACCCCGACGGAGAAATCAGCGCCTTGACCTCCAGGTGGTTATCCGGACCGTAGCCGGCCTCTTCCATCAGTGCCCGGGCAGCTTCGAGGTCGTAGGACGGGTCGAATTCCGGTTCGCCGAACCAGTTGGACGACGGCGGCAAGAAGCCCTTCGCCGGGATCATCAAACCGCCCAGCAGCGGCATCATGGACTCGCGGTCAATCGCCATGTTGGCGGCCTTGCGCACCTTGATATCGTTCCAGGGCGAGCCTTCGACACGGCTCAGGTGCCAGGTCCAGTTGTGCGGATAGGCGTTGGACGAAATCTTGAATCCGTTGGCTTCCATCGCGGGGATGGTGTCGGGCGCGGGGGCCTCGATCCAGTCGACCTGACCGGACATCAGCGCGGCGGCGCGGGCATTCGGCTCCGGCAGCGGGATCAGGATCATCTCGTCAAGCTGCGGGATGCGGCTTTCGTCCCAGTAGTCCTCGAACGGCACCAGCACGGCACGTTCCCGCGGCACGAACTCGGTCAGCTTCCAAGGACCGGTGCCAGAGGGCGACATGGCGACCTTTTCCCAATCCTTGTCCATGGCTTCCCAGTTGGCCTTGGACGACATCACGATCCACGCCAGCTGGTAGGGCAGCGTCGCGTCGGGTTCGTTGGTCGTGATGGTCAGCGTCAGATCGTCGACCACCTCGTAGGACGCCACAGCCGGGATGCGGGATTTGCCCTGCGCGGCCTGACGGCTGTCATATTGCTCCGACGTGTCATCGAGCAGCTTGTCCAGGTTCCAGACCACGACCTCGGCGGTCAGCGGCGATCCATCGTGGAACGTCACGCCATCGCGCAGCTTGAACGTCCAGGTCAGCTCATCCTCGCCCACCGACCATTCTGTCGCCAGACCGGGGATCAGGGTCGAGGCCTTGTCCGCGCTCGTCAGGTCCCATTCGATCAACGAGTCGTAGACCGTGTAGCCCATGAACCGCATGCCTTCGCCGCCTTGGTCGGTCTGGCCCGTGGTCAGCGGAATATCCGCCGCGGTCATGCCGATCCGCAGCGTGCCCTCAGCCTGTGCGACAGTGCCGCCGGCCAAGACCACGGCGGTCGCCAGGGCGGTGAACCCCTTTCCAAAAATTGACATATGTACCTCTCCGTTGCGTGCCGCACATCTGGGCGCGGTCCCTTTGTTTGCCGTCAGTCGAACCTGACGCGGCCCGTCTGTGCGCAAACCGTGGCAACGCGGCGTTCCTCCTGACCAGCGAAGAAACGTGTCAAGCGGGGATGATTGTCGACAATCTCGACCCATCCGCATAGATGTTGTGCACAATCACGCTGCACTGCCGCATTAATAAGCAGGCAGCAGGCGTTTGACGCCAGAATCAAGCAGTGGTTGGTCGGTCAACCGTCCGTCAGGCGGTTTTCGAGATGCTGCGCCGCCGCACGAATGGGCGAGATCAGCGGCACGGAAACCTGCGCTGACAGGCGCTCTGCCGCCTCCCCCAAAGGGCCACCGCCGATGATCACAGCCTCGGCCCCAGCCGCGACCGCACGCTCTGCCGCGACACGCAAAGCCGCGTCCAACCGCTCCGGCTCCGCCATCAAGTCCAACGGATCGCCTTCTGTCAGAAAGCAGCCCAGATACCCCTCCTGCGCCGACATCAAAGCGTCGATCCGCCCGCGCAGCCCCGGCGTCGTCGTTGCCACCGCAAACGCCCCGTGCGCTGCCGCCGCCACAGCCGCCGCACCCCCGATGCCCACCACCGGGCAGGACAAGCGCCGCGCCAGCGCCCCCTGCCCCGGATCCCCAAAGGCCGAGACGATCACCCCGCGCACCGCAGGCAGATCCGCTCCGGCCACCAGCTCCGCCGCCGCGTCCAACGCCGCAGCGTCCACGATCATCGGCGGGCCGCTCGGTGCGGTCCATCCCTGCGCATCGGGTAGAATCGTCCGGGCAATCCGCACCATCGCCGCCGTGGTGGCGGCATTGCTGTTCGGGTTCATCAAAAGGATCCGGGCCATCGACCTACCTGTTTTCAAGGGTTTGCCCAGTGTCCTCCGCCGCCACGCCCCTGTCCAGCACAGACCGCGCCCGACAGAGAGCATCGCTTTCGCCCGATTCAACACCGCGCCCCGTCTTCACATTCTGCGCAATTTGTATCCAAACCGATTTACTTTGGCGGCTTTTGTATACAAAGTGAGGCAAAGACCGCTCGCTGCGTCGACGCAGTCTGGCCCACCCCCGTTTCTGCAGGAACCTGCCCCCATGACACCGATCACCGAAAGGATCTGACATGGACCGCCGCACGTTCCTCACGACCTCTGCCACCCTCGGCACCGGCGCCCTTGCCGCGCCCGCCGTGGCCCGCGCCCAATCCACCTTCAACTGGAAGATGACCAACGCCTACGGCCCCGGCTCGCCCTTCTACGTCGAAGGCCCCGGCAGCCCCACCGACTTCTGCAAAAAGGTCGAGGCCATGTCCGATGGCCGCCTCAAGATCCAGCACTTCGCCGCAGGCGAGCTGATCCCCGCGCTCGAAGGCTTCGACGCCGTGCGCTCCGGCGCGATCGAAATGAACGCCGCCAACGCCTACTTCTGGGCGGGCAAGATCCCGGCGGCGCAGTATTTCACCACCGTCCCCTTCGGCATGAACTTCCAGGGAATGAACGCCTGGCTCTACCATGGCGGCGGGATGGAGCTGTGGGACGAACTCTACGAACCGCTCGGCCTGAAGGCGCTGCCCATGGGCAACACCGGCGTTCAGATGACCGGCTGGTTCCGCGAACCCATCGAATCCGTCGCGGACTTCCAGAACCTGAAGATGCGCATCCCCGGCCTTGCGGGCAAAGTCTACGCCACCCTTGGCGTCGATGTGAAACTGCTGCCGGGTGGCGAGATCTTCCCCGCGCTGGAACGCGGCGTGATCGACGCGGCGGAATTTGTCGGCCCCTATCAGGACCGTCGCCTCGGCCTGCAAAACGCTGCGAAATACTACTACACCACCGGCTGGCATGAACCGTCGAACGTCACCGAACTGCTGATGTCCACGCAGGCGTGGAACAGCTTGCCCGCCGACCTTCAGGAAATCGTCAAGGTCGCCGCCATGGCCTGCAACCTCGAAAGCCACACATGGTGCGAGGCCAACAACGCCGAGGCGCTCAAGGATCTGGTCGAAAACGATGGCGTCATTGCCCAGACCCTGCCCGACGATGTTGTGGCCGAACTGAAGACCGCGACCGACACCGTGCTGGCCGACTTCGCCGCACAGGACGCGCAGGTTAAAAAGGTCCACGACGCCTTCACCGCCTTCAAGACCGAGCACGCCGCCTGGGCCGCCGTGTCCGAAAAGCCGCTCTACGGCTTGCCGGGCTGACGCGCATGATCGCAACGCTCGAAAAACTGACGAACGGTGCCCATGGCATCGTTCGCATCACCGGCCAGATCGCAGCATGGAGCGGTCTGGCCCTTGTCCTTCTGGTCGCGTTCAACGTGCTCTCGCGCTACCTGTTTTCCTACGGCTCCGTCGCCTTGCAAGAGGCCGAGTGGCATCTCATGGCTGTTGGCGCGCTGTTTGGCATGGCCTACGGTCTGAACCAGGGCGGCGAAGTCCGCGTCGACATCGCCTATGCCAAGTTTCCGCCCCGCGTGCAGGCTGCCATCGACGTCGTCAGCGCGGTGCTGATGACCGCCGTGGCCCTGCTGATCGCCTACCTCAGCCTCGCCTATGTCGATGCAAGCTATTCCATCAACGAAGGGTCCCCCGATCCCGGCGGCCTTGGCTACCGCTACCTGCTGAAAGCCTGCCTGCCCGTGGCCTTCATCCTGCTCGCCATCCAAAGCCTCGCCATGACCGGCCATGCACTGCTGACGCTGCTGCGTCCCAAAGGGGTCCGCTGACATGCCCTATACCGAAATTCTGGCGCTGGTGATGATCGGCGCATTCTTCCTGATGCTGCTGGCGGGCGTGCCCGTCGCGGTCTGCCTTGGCGTCACCGGCTTTGTCTTTGGCTACGCCGGGTTTGGCTCGTTCCTGTTCACCCTGCTGCCCGCACGCATCTTTGGCGTCATCACCAATTACACGCTGCTCGCGCTGCCCTTGTTCATCTTCATGGGCATCATGCTGGAGAAATCCAGGATCGCCGAAGAGCTGTTGGACGTGATCGGCTTTGCCATGGGCGGCCTGCGCGGTGGCATGGCGCTGGCGATCATCCTCGTGGGCGTCCTGATGGGCGCGGCCTCCGGCGTTGTCGGCGCGACCGTCGTCACCATGGGCCTGATCGCCCTAGGGCCCGTCCTGAACCGAGGCTATGACACCGGCGTCGCCTGCGGCGTGATCTGCGCCTCCGGCACGCTGGGCCAGATCATCCCGCCCTCGCTGGTGCTGATCCTGCTGGCTGACATCATGGGCGAATCCGTCGGCACGCTGTTTGCCGCCGCGCTGTTCCCCGGCTTGCTGCTCTCGGGGTTGTTCGTCGCTTACGTCCTGATCCTGGGGTTCTTCAAACCCCTCGCCCTGCCCGCCATCCCCGCCGAGGAACGCGCCGCCCTGTCGCGCGCCGACCTGGGCAAAAAGCTGTTGCGCGTCGTCCTGCCGCCCATCGCCCTGATCATCGCCGTTCTGGGGTCGATCATCGGTGGCATCGCCGCCCCGACAGAGGCCGCCTCCATGGGCGCGCTCGGCTCCATCGTCCTGGCGGCGATGTCGGGCAAACTGTCCTTTGGCGTGATGCGCGACGCGGTGCGCGGCGCGTTTGTCACGTCGGCCATGGTCTTCCTGATCCTGATCTTCGCGCAGCCCTTCGGCCTTGCGTTCCGGGGCCTGGGTGGCGAAAACCTCGTGCATGATGCCTTTGCCATGGTGCCGGGCGGGATCAACGGGCAGATCTTCTTCTTGATGGTGCTGCTGTTTGTGCTGGGGTTCTTCCTCGAATGGATCGAGATTTCCTACATCGCCCTGCCGCTTTTCCTGCCGATCTTCATGAACGCGGGCGTGGACATGGCGTGGATCGCGATTCTCGTGGCGGTGAACCTGCAAACCTCGTTCCTGACGCCGCCCTTCGGCTGGGCGCTGTTCTTTCTCAAGGGCGTCGCCCCGCCGCAGGTCAAGACGTGGGACATCTACAAAGGCGTCCTGCCCTTCATCGGTCTTCAGCTGGTCGGGCTGGCGCTGGTCTTCTCTTTCCCCGGGCTCGCCACATGGCTGCCCCAAGCAATCGGATGGTAAATCATGCTGCACTCTGCACTCGGGTATAGGGGGGCGGTGTCTGCCCCCCATCGCGCTGCGGCCCTCGCGGGACAGGAGATCCTCGCCCGAGGCGGCACCGCGATCGAGGCGATGGTCGCCAGCGCCAGCACCATCGCGGTCACCTATCCGCATATGAACGGCATCGGCGGTGACGGCTTCTGGATCATCTCGCGCCCCGGCGAGGCCCCCATCGGCATTTCCGCCTGCGGTCACGCCGCCGCGCTGGCCACCCCACAATGGTACGCCGATCAGGGCCACACCACCCTGCCGACCCGTGGCGGTGCCGCTGCCCTCACCGTGCCGGGCACCATCGGCGGGTGGGAAGCCGCGCTGTCGCTCGTCCCCGAAACCCGCCGCCTGCCGTTGTCGGACCTGCTGGCCAGCGCCATTGCCTACGCCCGCGACGGCATCGCCGTCACCGGCAACCAGTCCCGCACCACGACGGACAAGCTCGACGGGCTGCGCGATGTGACCGGCTTTGCCGAGACCTTCCTCGTCGACGGCCAGCCCCCCGCCCCCGGCCACCTGATGCGCCAACCGGCGCTGGCCGACACCCTGCAATCGCTGGCAGATCACGGCCTGTCCAGCTTCTACACCGGCGACATCGCCAAAACCCACGCCGCCTTCCTCGAGGCCAACGGCAGCCCGCTGCGCGCCGCCGACTTTGCCAGCCAGACCGCCGAACAGGTCACGCCCCTCAGCGTCGAAACCTCGCACGGCACACTTTATAACATGATCGCACCGACCCAGGGCATCTCCTCGCTGATGATCCTCGCGCTGTTCGACCGCCTCGGTGTCAGCACCGGCGAAGGGTTCGACCACCTGCACGGGCTGATCGAGGCCACGAAACAAGCTTTCCTCCAGCGCAACGCCGAATTGGGCGACCCCCGCGCCATGGCCACCCCGGCGCAGGACTGGCTGACCGGCGACCGCCTCGACCAGCTCGCCGCCAGGATCGACCCGCAAACCGCCCAGCCCTGGCCGCATGAGCCAAAGGACGGCGACACCATCTGGATGGGCGCAGCCGACGCCGACGGCACGGTGGTCAGCTTCATCCAGAGCGTTTACTGGGAGTTCGGCTCCGGCCTCACCTGCCCCGACACCGGCGTCTTCTTTCAAAACCGAGGCGCGGGGTTCAGCCTGACCCCCGGCCCCAACCAACTCAAACCCGGTCACAAACCGTTCCACACGCTCAACCCGGCGCTGGCCCGGCTGACCGATGGCCGTGTCATGGCCTATGGCACCATGGGCGGCGAAGGCCAGCCGCAGACCCAGGCCGCCGTCTTCACCCGCCACGTCGCCTTTGGCATGGACCTGCAACAGTCTGTCACCGCGCCGCGCTGGCTGCTGGGCAAGACATGGGGCGACGACACCACATCGCTCAAACTCGAAGACCGCTTTGACACCGCCTTGATTGATGCGCTGACCAAAGCAGGCCACAAGGTTGAGATGATCCCGCCCTACTCCGACCTCGCAGGGCACGCCGGCGCCGTGGTGCGCCATGACACCGGCCTGATAGAGGCCGCCTCCGACCCGCGCGCCGACGGCGCCGCCCTTGTATTCTAACGAAAGACCCAAGACATGCTGGACCTCGTGCCGATCATCGCAGGCGTCATCGCCGCAGCCATCCTCGCCGGTATCATGGCGGGCCTTCTGGGCGTGGGCGGCGGCATCGTCCTCGTGCCTGTGCTGTTCTGGATTCTGACCTTCATCCAGTTCCCCGCAGAGCTGTCGATGCATATGGCCGTTGCGACCTCGCTTGCGACGATCATCTTCACCTCCATCTCCTCGGCGCGCGCGCACCACAAACGCGGCGCGGTGGATGTGGACCTGATGAAACGCTGGGGGCCGGGTCTGATGATCGGCGCCCTGGCAGGCGGGCTGGGGGCGCGTTTCATCGACCCCGCCGGGCTGAAAATCCTGTTCGGCAGTATCGCCATCCTGGTCGCGATCAACATGTCCACGCCGAAAACGCTGGTCATCGCCGATCAGCTGCCCAAAAGCCGCGCCGCAAACGGGGCCATGTCGCTGGTGATCGGCCTGATTTCCGCGCTCATGGGCATTGGCGGCGGCACGCTCTCTGTCCCCACCCTGTCAGCCTTTTCCTTTGAAATCCGTCGCGCGGTGGGCACCGCCAGTGCCTTTGGCATCCTGATTGCCCTGCCCGCCATGGCCGGGTTCATCATCTCCGGCTGGGGCCTGCCGGATCGTCCGCCGCTGTCGCTGGGCTACGTCAGCCTGCCAGCCGCCCTGTTGATCCTGCCCTTCACCGTGGGCTTTGCCCCCTTGGGCGCAAAACTGGCGCACAGCCTCGACGGCATCTGGATCAAGCGCGCCTTTGCCGTCTTCCTCGCCATCACGGCGGTACGGATGCTGATGGCGGCCTTCAGCTGACCCCTCAGGTCATCCGGGTCAAAACCTCGCGCGCGGCACTCATCAGGTGCCGCCGCAATGCCTTTTCGGTGCGTTTGGGATCACGGTCCAACAGCGCCTGCACGATCTCTTCATGTTCCGCGTGCGACCGCTCCATGCGCAGACCGCTTTGCAGCTGGAACTTGCGGAACGGCGCCAGTTTCAGCCGCAGCGTATTCGCCAGGCCGGTCAGATCCACGTTGCGCGTCCCGTCAAAGATCAGCTGGTGAAACCGCGTGTTCGCCGCGTCATAGTCGTCCTGCGCGCCTGATTGCGACAGGCGCTCCATCGTGGCGTGCAGCTCTTCCAGAGCGACCCGCTCGCCCATGGTCATGCGTTCTGCCGCAAAACGGCCGCAGAGCGCCTCCACCTCGGCCATCGCCTCGAACATCTGCTCCACCCGCTCGCGCGAGATATCGGCCACGATCACGCCCTTGTACGGCTGTCGATCTGCCAGCGACCGCGCCACCAGCTCGTGCAGCGCCTCCCGGATCGGGGTCCGCGACACACCAAACCGTTTGGTCAGCGATTGCTCATCCAGCTTTTCCCCGGCGGCATAGGTGCCGGCGACGATCTCCGCCTCCAGCGTGGCCGCGATGCTGGCACTGTGCAAAGGCCGGGGCGCATCCTTGCCCGTCTCATCAGACTGTGTCGCGCCACTCATGGCCCTGCCCCTCACCTTAACGCTACGTCGGCTCAGGCGTGCCCGCACCGGACCTCATTCATAGCACGCCCCGATCGCACAACGCCACGGCCAAGCCCATGAAATCGCATCCGCCCAGGGGCACACGCCTGTGGATAACCTTCGGGATAACGATTCGTACGCCCTCCGCCCGGTCACCGGCACGACCACCGCGTTGCCCGTATCCGTGCATCAGCCCGAGAAAAATCCACCACCTGCCAAATATTTAATTTACCATTAATTATCAGACGCTTACCCATGCCTCTGCACGCATAACATGAACGAAGCCTCGGAAAACTTCCCCCGCACCGGCCTCCCACCTCCAAGAAACAGTTGCCAAGACCCCTCTCCCTTTCGTAAAGAAACGGAAAACAAAGCGTTGGCGGAAAACAGCGTTCCAGACGAAGGGGCCCCGAAAAAGCCTCAGTCACGGGACCAACGCCAAAAGCAACGAGGCGGACAGACGATGGCAGTGACCCAGCCCATCACCATCAATACCCGTATTCGGGAGAACGCGCAAAACCTTGCGGGCGCGCTGGAGCAGCATTTGCTGAAAAGCTTTGCCCCCGATGCGCGCAAGGAGCTGCGGCTCTTCTCTGCGGGCGAAGCCGCCGACCTGCTGGGCATCTCCGCCTCCTTCCTGCGCAAGCTGCACTTCGAGGAACGCGTGCCGGACGTGCACACCACCGCCGGAGGCCGCCGCCATTACTCCGCACAGGACGTGCTGAATATCCGCCATATCCTTGAAGACAAAGCCAAAACCAAGGGCGCCTACCTCAAGGGCCGCGCCGAGGGCGAGAAGGTTCAGGTCCTCTCCTTTCTCAACTTCAAGGGCGGCTCGGGCAAGACCACCTCCTCGATCCACGCCGCCCAGCGGTTTGCGCTCAAGGGCTATCGCGTTCTCGCCGTGGACATCGACCCGCAGGCCTCGCTCACCTCGCTGTTCGGCTATCAGCCCGAATACGACTTCCTGCATTCGGGCAGCATTTACGACGCGATCCGCTACGATGACCCCCTGCCCTTCTCCGAGATCATTCAGGAAACCTACTTCCCGAACCTGCACCTCGCCCCCGGCGGCCTGATCCTGCAAGAGTTCGAGCACGAGACCCCGACCGCGCTGCGCAACAACGTCCAGCCGCCGTTCTACGCCCGCATGGCCGCCGCATTGCAAGAGGTCGAGGATCAGTACGACATCATCATCTTCGACTGTCCGCCGCAGCTGGGCTACCTGACCATGTCAGCGCTGTGTGCCTCGACGGGCGTGCTGATCACCGTTGTGCCCAACATGCTTGACGTAGCGTCAATGTCACAGTTCCTCCAGATGTCAGCCGACCTGCTCGACGTGGTCTCGAACGCTGGCGCGCGCATGGAATTCGACTTTTTGCGTTTCCTCATAAACCGTTACGAGCCCTCCGACGGGCCGCAGCAACAGGTGGTGGCCTTCCTGCGCCAGCTCTTCGGGGAGGAGGTCATGACCTCTCCCATGCTGAAATCCACCGCGATCTCCGACGCCGGGCTGACTCAGCAAACCATTTACGAGGTGGAACGCTCCGCCTTTCACCGATCCACCTATGACCGCGCGATGGAATCCCTGAACGCGGTCAACGACGAGATCGAAATGCTTCTGCAACAGGCCTGGGGCCGCTGAGGAGGACGCTGATGGCACGTAAAGGAATTCTGAGCACAGGCACCTCTGACAGCCCGACCACCAGCCGGCGCGCGCCCGCCGGCCCCCGTGGCGCGGTCGGTGCGCTGCAAAGCTCGCTCACCAAGCTACAGGAAAACGCGGTCCAGGATCTCGCCCCCGATCTGATCCACGACGCGGGCGTCACCGACCGCCTGGGCACCGATGCAGAGGCCGACCAAACGCTTCAGGACAGCCTGCGCCAATACGGCCAGCAGGTGCCCGTTCTGGTGCGTCCCCACCACGCCAAACCCGGCGAGTATGAAATCGTCTATGGCCGCCGCCGTCTGCGCGCGCTCAAGGCGCTTGGTATGCCGGTCAAGGCGATGGTGCGTCACCTCGACGACCACGCGCTCGTGCTGGCCCAGGGTCAGGAAAACACCGCGCGCCGCGACCTGTCCTTCATCGAAAAGGCCAGCTTTGCCGCGCAACTCGAATCGCTTGGCTATGAACGGCAGACAATCGCCGCGGCCCTGTCGATCGACATGCCCATGGTCAGCCGGATGCTGCGCACGGGCCGCGCCTTCGAAATCGACTTTCTCAAACAGATCGGCTCCGCCCCCGGCATTGGCCGCGACCGCTGGCTCAAGCTGGCCGAGGCGATGGAAGTCCCCGCCAACCGCGACCGCGCCCTTGACCGCCTGCCCGCGTTGGACGGCATCAACGACAGCGACGTGCGGTTCGAGCAGGTGCTTTCCTGGGCCACCCATGCGCCCGCGCCAAAGGCGGTCAAACCCGCCCTGCCCCGCGCGCGCAAAGTGCTCAGCCCGCATGGCTTTGCCCTCGCCAAGGTCAAGCGCAGTGAAAACGCGCTGACCCTCACAATCCCCGCCTCGGACGGTGCCGGTTTCGCAGACTGGATGAACGCCAACGCGGAAGAGGTGATGCTCAACCTTCATGCCCGCTGGATGTCCGAGCAGGCAGAAGACCCCGAAACCTGAACCCCAAGGAGGCACGACAACAGGACAAAAGAAAAGCCCCCCAGGACTGGTCCCGGAGAGCTCTCTCATTTCTCGCACTCTTGAGATAGCCCGTATCCCCTGATCCTGTCAACGCTACCGATTCGGTGGACGGTCTTTTTTTGTCTTTCGTGAACTAAAAAATGACAAAACTGTCTCGCATTGATGCTGGACAGCCCGTTTTGCTGCGCCCAGAGGCCAGGGATTTCCCGGCTGACAAATGGGCGCTGCTGGATGCGCTGACCCAGGCGGCCGAGAATTTCGGCCTCACCCACCGCAGCCTGAATGTGCTGCGCGCTCTGCTCAGCTTCTTTCCCGACCGTGACCTGCCGCGCACTGCCGGTGCCGGGGTGGTCTATCCCTCGAACCGGGTTCTCAGCGACAGGCTCAACGGCATGCCCGAAAGCACGCTTCGGCGCCACCTGTCCACCTTGGTGAAGTCCGGCCTCGTGGTCCGTCATGACAGTGCCAACCGCAAACGCTTTGCCCGGTTTGGCGGCGTGGCGTTCGGGTTCGATCTCAGCCCGCTGGCCCGCTCTGCCGCCGAGGTGTTCGACGCCGCAGAAGAGGCTGTGCAACGACGTGCCCATGTCTCTGCCCTGCGCGCCCGCATCGCCGCAGCCCGGCAGCGCCTGCTTGATGACGGTTGCCCCAGCGACGATCCAATGATCGAAAACGCGCGCCTTTCCTTGCGCCGGAAACTCAGCACCGACAGCTTGGAAACACTCGCTGACGCTGTGGAAGACCGGCTGACAATCGTCGCACCCGCCAAAGAAATGAGCGCCACGCCCCACCAAAATGAGCGGCACATACAGGATACAGATAAATCCATATCTGTATCTAAGAACGCTCCCGTAACGGTTTCTCAACCTTCCGAAGCCCCTGCCCTATCCGACGTGCTGGACAGTTGCCATGAATACCAGGCGCTCTTCCCAACGCCTGCGCCCGACTGGCCAGCGCTTCACACTGTGGCAAGCCGCCTGCATGGTATGATGGGCATCGACCAACAGGTCTACGTGGATGCAAAGCGTCGTATGGGCGCTGAAAGAGCCACCACAGCGGTCCTTTGCATTCTTGAGATGCTCGGCAGCGTCAAATCCCCGGGAGCCTACCTCCGCGCCCTCTCCGCCCGTTCCGAGAGTGGCCTGTTCAACATGCAAGGAATGCTTAAGGCGGCGAAAACTGCAAAATTGTCAGCTGACAATTTTGTCTGAATCGAGCGTGCGCATGGTTAACCTCGCGCCAAGTCAAAAGTCCGATAATTGTCAGCTGACAATTTTTTCACTTTGCGGCTTCGGGCACAAAAAAACGTCGCCCCACTTTCGGGAACGGCGCTTGGATCACGGCTAATCGTCGGAATTGTCAGCTGACAATTTTCCCACTTTTCGGATTCAGGCAAGATAAAACGCCGCCCCACTTTTGGGAACGGCGTTCGGATCAGAGCTAATCGTTAGAATTGTCAGCTGACAATTTTGACAGTTTGACACGCGTGCCTTTGCAAATACGCCAATGTCTCAGGCAGGCTCACCACGTCTGCGTACTTGGCGTTCATATCAAACAGGTTCGCCTCATGTGGCGCGCTATGTCGATCTCCACAGGCCTCAGCTACGACCAGCGTCCGAAACCCGTGGCTCATGGCATCGACGCAGCTCGCCCGGACACACCCCGATGTGGTCAAGCCTGTCAGCAGCACGCTGTCGCACCCCATGGAGGTCAGCATCGGCGCGAGGGATGTTCCAAAAAACGCCGAAGGGTACTGCTTGGTCACGATGACCTCATCCGTCTCAGGTGTCAGTCCGTCCGCAAACTCCGCTGTGGATCGTCCCGGTAGAAACGCTTCCAGCGGTGCGGCTTTCTCGAAGAAGCGGCCTCCGTCGACACCGGTTGGATGATAGCTCACCCGCGTGAGGATCACAGGAACACCCGCCGCGCGAGCCGCCCGCCGGAGCTCCAGTCCGGCTGACAATGCGTTTGCACATCCATCTCCGCCGTACAATGGGCACTCCGGATCGAAATAGGCTTGCGCGAAGTCCACCATGAGCAATGCGGGTCGCTCGCCAAAGCCGACGCTTCGGTCATAGACGCCAGCGTAGTTGCTGTCTCTGTCCGACATGTCAGGCGGTCTCCATCTGCGGCAGGGCTGTGAACTTTCCGTCGTGCCAGATCAGCGGATCACAGTCCGTTTGCCAGTCGGTTAACGATACGATCTCTCCGATAAACACCGAATGGGTTCCAAAGGAAGTCAGTCCCACGCGCTTGCAGTCGAAGCTGACCTGAGCCCCGACCAAGGCGGGTGCCCCGGTATCGAGCGTCATCCATTCTCCCACGTCGAAACGGCTCTCCCGGTTCTTGGGTGTGGCAAAGCGTTGGGCGATGGCTTGTTGATCCTGTGACAGGACATTCACACAAAAGCTTTCGGCGTCTGCCAGATGCGCGTGAATGGACGCGGTCTGGTTCACACAGATCAGCAGGCTTGGCGGTTCGGCACACAGCGATGTCACCGCTGTCGCGATCAGCCCGTGTCGCGCCGTGCCAGTGTCTACGGTGATCAGGCTGACGCCCGCGGTGAGGCGACGCATGCCTTGTTTGAAATCGATAGGGATCATGTCTTGGCTTTCCGGTTGGCAAAGAGTGGAATGCAAACGGGCCGCTGTCCTGCCAGCGGCCCGAAGGTGCGGCGCAAAATCATGCGCCAGAAAAGGGCAGGGGATCAGGCCGCGGCCTGCACCTGTGCGCGAGACGACATCAGCGGCTGGATCTTCTGACCGAACTTGTCGAGCCCTTCGAGGAAGTCGTCGAACACCATCATGATACCGGCCACACCCTGCATCTCTGCGGCTTCGTCGAGCATGGCGGCCACTGTCTCGTAAGAGCCGACCAACGTGCCCATGTTGAAGTTAACAGCGCCTTCAGGAAGGTTGATGTGTTTCGCGGTGGAGCTCGCATCGGCAGCGTTGTCCTTGCTGCCCTGGTCGGCCATCCAGGCGAGGGCATCGGCGTCCACGTGGTCTTTGTACTTTTGCCACTTGGCTTGTGCTGCCTCGTCGGTGTCTTCTGCGATGATCATGTAGAGGCAATAGGCACCCACGTCGCGGCCGCTCTCGGTGGCGGCGGTTGCCAGCCGGTCACAGATCTCGGACACAGCGGTCGGTGTGTTCACCCCCTGGCCCATGATGAAGTTATAATCGGCGTAGTCGGCGGCGAATTTCATGCCCTTGGGGGACTGACCCGCAGCGACGATTTCCACCTTGCCCTCGGGCGCGGGGGAGAGCTTGCAGTCGGTCATCTTGAAGTGCTCGCCTTTGAAATCGGACGATCCCTTTGACCAGAGTTCCTTCATGACATTGACGTATTCTGCGGCGTAATTGTAGCGGTAGCCAAAGTAGGCATCGCCGGGCCACATGTCCATCTGGCTGTATTCGGCCTCGGCCCAGCCGGTCACGATGTTCACGCCAAAGCGGCCCGGCGCGATGTTGGATACCGTGCTGGCCATCCGGGCGACAATCGCCGGGGGCAGGGTGAGGATCGCGCTGGAGGCAAATAGCTTGATCTTGGTGGTGACCGCAGCGAGGCCCGCCATCAAGGTGAAGCTTTCAAGATTGTGGTCCCAGAACTCTGTCTTACCGCCAAAGCCGCGCAGCTTGATCATCGAGAGCGCGAATTCCAGACCGTAGCCTTCGGCCTTTTGCACGATCTGTTTGTTAAGCTCAAAGCTTGGCTTGTACTGCGGTGCAGCCTCGGAAATCAGCCAGCCGTTGTTTCCGATCGGGATGAAGACGCCCATGTCCATGAGAAAGACCTCCTGTTGGTGTGTTCGATAAGTCCGAACTTAACAGGGCGTTTTCTGAGCCGGTCTAGAGAAAGGTTCTGAAATAAGTCCGTACTAATGTCGAAAACTGACGTCTTGCACAAAAGACGGGCAAATGTGCGGGTCAGGTCGCTTTTACATGCGTGCGATAGGCAAAGCTGTCTGCCGGGGAGGTCTGGATGGCAAATTCCATCAGGCGTCCGCCGGAGGCCAGATAGCGGCGCGTGATTCGCAGCCCGATGGTGCCCTCGGGTTGGCCGATCTGCTCGCAGATGTCCGGGCGAATGGTGACGGCGCGGATCTCTTGCTGGATGTCGACGATGCGTTCGCCGGTGTGGGCCTCGATCAGGTGAAAGAGCGAGGAGCGTTGCACCTCCATGTCCTTGATCACCGGTTCGGCAATGGGATCCAGATAGACCTCGTTCCAGCAAAACGGCAGCGGTTCGTTGATAAAGTGGCGCGGACCCTCCATATAAATAAGGGTTTTACCGGGGCGCACGCCCAGTTCGGCGGCTTCTTTGCCGCGCAGGCCACGGCGTTCCTTTGTTCGGATGAACATCTCGCTTTCGCTTGCGAATTCGAACAGATCATCGCGGTTGTTGTCGCGAAACCTGTCGCGCCATTGCGGGCGGGCGTTTTCGACACGCGTGCCGACGCCTTTGCGCGCCGACAGCATCCCGCGTTGGCGCAGTTGAGCGATGGCCTGGCGCATGGTGTGGCGGCTGACACCCAGCTGCACGGCCAATTCCGCCTCTGGCGGGAGCAAGGTGCCCACCGCGCGCTCGCCAGAGACGATCTGGCGTTCCAGCTTATGCGCCACACGCAGGTACAGCGGTGTGTTTGTGCTCTCTGATTGATCGATCTCGTCGTCTTTCATGCTCGGCTCTCCTCCCGATTCAGTTTCGGTATTGTTTATAAGTACGTACTTTTGTTATTGCTTCGACGCGGCGCGCTGGTGTTTGATCAGCGAAAGCGTTGAATGAGTACGGACATAATACCAATGAATGAATATGTGTCGAGCCAGCCCGAGGTGTCAGGGCGCCCCGAGTGGGTCAAAGCCCTGATCTTGATGACCTGCGTGCAGGTCGCCGCCACGCTCAGCACATTGGCGCTGACCGCATTGGCCCCGGAGGTCGCGGCCTCGCTGGGGATCGGCGCGCATTGGATCGGCTACCAGATCAGCTTGATTTACTTTGCCGGGGTGTTTGCCTCTGCGGTGGCGGGCAGCGTGGTGGAGACGTTCCACGCCGAGCGGGTCGTGGTGTTCGAGATGGGCGCCTTTGCCGTGGGGCTGTTGTTGCTGGCCAGCGCGCAGCCGGTTCTGATGGTGCTGGGGTCGGCGCTGTTTGGCATTTGTTACGGGCTGAACAATCCGGCCTCGTCGGAGATCCTGAACCGCACGGCGCGGGGCGGGCGACATTCGCTGATCTTTTCCATCAAGCAGACCGGCGTGCCGCTGGGTGCGGTGCTGGCGTCCGTGACGCTGCCGTCGCTGGCGGTGCTGTTTCACGGCGCGCAGGACGGTTGGCGGCTGGCACTGGTGGCGGCGGCGCTGGTGCCGTTGAGCCTGATGGTGTGGTCGTGGACGAGGTTCAGCTTTGCCCCGGTGCGGCGCGGGGCCGGGCGGGGCAACCCGTTCCGGCGCGCGGCGCAGGATCAGGCAGAGCTGTATCGCAACGACCGGCTGCGGACGCTGGCGGTTCTGGGCGGTCTGTATTCTGCGCTGCAACTGGTGGCGACGGCGTTCACTGTGGTGATGCTGGTGGAGCACGGCTGGTCGCTGGTGGCGGCTGGTGCGGTGGCGGCGGGGTTGCAACTGGCGGGGGCCGTCGGGCGCATCAGCTGGGGCGTCGCGGCGGATCGGCTGGGCGGGTTCCGCACGTTGGGGGTGATCGGCGTGCTGGCGGGGGCCATCATGTTCAGCCTGGGCTGGATCGCGGTGATGCCGGGCTGGGCGCAGGCGGTGCTGCTGGTGGCGCTGGGATCGGTGGCGACGGGGTGGAACGGCGTGTTCCTGGCAGCGGCGGCCCGCACGGCGCCCGAAGGCAAGGTGGGCGCGAACACCGGGGCGCTGCTGGTCTACACCTTCATCGGGGTGATCATCGGGCCGTCGGTCTTTGCCTTGGTCTACAATGTGGTGGGAACATATGAGCAGTGCTTCATGCTGTTCTCCGCGATCGGTCTGGTGGGGGCGGTGCTGTCGTTCCGTCAGGCGGCGCGCGGCCGAATCGAAAAATGAGTACGGACTTGTTTTAGCGTGAATGGGCCGAAGGTTTGCTTAAAGGTTAATCTTTGGCGCGAAGAGTTTCCGTAAATACGAGGGTCCTTGCAGAAAATCCCTTTTGATATGTGCAAAAGTACGGACAATCAAACCCAAGCGAAGAGGCGCAAGATCTGCTTCGCGTTTGGCAACAGGGGATTGATGATGACCACGCAGAAATTGACTTTGACCGCTGCGGCGCTGATGGCCGCGCCCGCGCTATTGCCCAGCTCCGCCGTGGCGGATGCCATGTCCGACGCACTGGCGGTGATCGAGGCGCACCGTGAAATTCCCACGTTCGAGGCGCAGGGCGCACCCTTCGATGCCAAAGCCTGCATGGCGGACAAAAGCGTCTTCTCCATCCCTGTGTCCATGGCGATCCCGTTCAATGTGGAGCTGCAAAAGGCGATGAAACGCGCCGCCGCCGACGTGGGCTTTACCTACACCACCTGGGAAAACCAGGGCGCGTCGGACACCTGGATCCAAGGGGTCAACCAGGCGATTGCGCAAGGCTACGATCTGGTGGACGTGGCCGGGGGGCTGAACCCGGAGATGCTGGGACCGCAACTGCGCGAGGCAAGCGAGGCGGGGCTGAAAGTCACCACCTCGCATCTGTATGACGAAAGCCAGGAGCAGGCGGACTTCGTGGACGGATCGGCCAAGGTGGACTTTCGCGGGGCAGGGGAACTGCTGGCGGCCTGGGCCTTTGTCGAGACGGAGGGCAAGCCCAACGTGCTGATCATCGGGTCGGACGATGTGTTGCCCACCGGGCCATTCGTCGAGCAGATCCAGAAGAGCCTGTCGGAATACTGCCCGGACTGTAAACAGGAATACCTGAACGTGCCGGTGAACGAATGGGCCACGCGCATTCAGTCGGGCACACAATCGGCGTTGCTGTCTGATCCGGGCCTCAATTACATCCTGCCGATCTACGATTCCATGACGCAGTTCGTGACACCGGCACTGCGCATTGCGGGCGCGACCGATGTGGGCATGGCGTCCTTCAACGGCACCCCCTTCGTTCTGGACATGGTGCGCGAGGGCACGGTGCAGATGAACATCGGCGAGAGCCTTGGCTGGGCCGGGTATGCGGCGGTGGACGCCCAGATGCGCACGCTGTGCGGGCTGGAGGTGCCGGAAACGCTGGGTATTCCGTTGCTGGTTTTTGATGCGGAAAATGTCGAGACGGCGGGCGTTCCGGCGGACTTCGACTCTGGCTACGGCGACACCCATCTGGCGGGCTTTCGCAAGCTTTGGGGCCTCGAAGACTGATGAATGTCGCGCCCCTCACATCGCCTGTCAGCCAGCATGAGGCCGACGTTCTGCGCATGGCCGACGTGCGGATGAAATTCGGCCCGGTCGAGGTGCTCAAGGGCGTGTCGATCCACCTCAAGCGGGCCGAGATCCTTGGCCTGCTTGGGCAAAACGGGTCGGGCAAGTCCACGTTGATCAAGGTTCTGGCGGGATTCAACTCGCCAGAGCCGGGCAGCAAGGTCACGCTGTGGGGCGAGACGCTGCCCCTGCCTCTCGACCCCGCTCGCATCCGGGGGATGGGCGTGTCCTTTGTCCATCAGCATCTGGCGCTGATCCCGTCGCTGAGCGTGGCGGACAACATGCTGGTGGCGGATGACGCCCGCCCGCGCCCCTTTGGCATCCGCTGGCGGCAGGAACGCGCGGCCATGCGGAAGCTGTTCGAGGAGTTCGGCTTGCAGATCGAGCCCTCCGATACGGTGGAGCAGCTGTCGCCGGTGGAGCGCGCCTACGTGGCAATCCTGCGCGCCTTGGCAGAGCTGCGGCGGTCAGAGGCCGGGCGGTCTGGCGAGGGCATTCTGGTGCTGGATGAGCCGACGCCGTTCCTGTCGGCGGAGGACGTGGACAAGCTGTTCACCCTGCTGCGCCAGATCAAGAAAACCGGGGCCAGCGTCATCATCGTCACCCATGATATCGACGAGGTGCTGGCGATCACCGACCGCGTGGCGATCATGCGCGACGGGCGTGTCGGCGCGGTGATGACCACGGCAGAGACCTCCCGTCAGAAGGTACTGGATACCATCGTGGGGCGCGCTATTGCACCCTATGAACGCGCGCCGCGCACAGCCAGCGAGGATGTCGTCGCCCGGATCGAGGGGCTGTCCGGCGGGCGATTGGCCGGGTTCGATGCCAGCTTGCACCGCAGCGAAGTCGTGGGGGTCACGGGGCTGATCGGCTCGGGCTTTGCCGAGGTGCCGTATCTGTTGTTCGGCGCGATGGCGGGGCAGGGGCGTCTGAGCCTTGGCGATCAAACCCCGGTGGAGATCAAGCGCCATTCGCCCGATCGTGCCATTCGGGCGGGCCTTGGTTTGATCCCCGGCGACCGGATGCACCAAAGCTGCATCGGCGGGCTGACGGTGGAGGAAAATGCCACGTTCCTTGGGCTGGGGCGGATGCGTGGGCGGCTGGGTCTGCGGCGCACCGCGCTGACCGAAAGCACCGCGGATCTGATCCGCACCTATGACGTGCGGCCCGCGCGGACCGAGGTCAACCTGTCGACGCTGTCGGGGGGCAATCAGCAAAAGGTCATCATGGGCAAGTGGTTGGCCGAAGCGCCCAAGTTGTTGTTGCTGGATGAGCCGACGCAGGGCGTGGATTACGGCGCGCGGCAACAGATCTTTGCCGCGCTCGATCAGGCGGTGGGGCAGGGGACGACGATCCTGTGCGCTTCCACCGATTATGAACAACTTGCCCAGATGTGTGACCGGGTGTTCGTGTTTCACCGAGGACAGGCGGTGGCCTGCCTGAGTGGCGCTGCGCTGACCCGCGAAGGTATCGCGCGCGCCTGTTTCCATGATCCGGGCGTTGCCAACACAAACCCATTGAAGGAGGCCGCGCAATGAGTGTGACGGACAATCCGCAATCCTCCGGGGCGCGGTCCGCGTTTTCGGGTTTCTCTCTCAAGCGCGAGGCGGAGCGCTATGCGCTGGTGCTGGCGTGGCTGGCGCTGTTCTGCGTCTTTGGCGCGATGCTGCCGGAGACGTTTTTGAAATGGCGCACGATCTCGTCGATGCTGGGATCGCAGGCGGTGCTGGTGGTGCTGGCGCTGGCGATCCTGGTGCCGCTGACGTCGGGGGATTTTGACCTCTCGGCGGCCTCTGCGCTGGTGTTCGGCGCGATGTTCGTGGCGGTGTCGGATGTGAACTGGGGCTGGGGCGTCGGCTGGTCCGTGGTGGTGGTGCTGGTGATCGGGGCGCTGATTGGCGCGGTGAACGCGTTCTTTGTGCTGTATTTCCGCATCCACAGCCTGATCGTGACGCTGGGGTTGGGGACGTTCCTGAACGGGATGACCTTGTGGATCTCGGACTCGCGGACCGTGGCGGGCGTGTCGATGGATCTGGTGGAGGTCGTGGTGATCCAGCGCCTGTTCGGCGTGCCGTTGGCGTTTTACTACGGTTTGGCGGTGGCGCTGATCATGTGGTGGGCGCTGGAGTACACCATCGCGGGCCGCAAGCTGTTGTTCGTGGGGCGCGGGCGCGAGGTGGCGCGGCTGAACGGCATCTCTGTGGACCGGGTGCGGGCGATGTCGTTCGTGTCCTCGGGCGTGCTGTCGGTGCTGGCCGGGGTGCTGTACGCCGGGATGACCGGGTCGGCGGATCCGACGTCGGGTCTGTCGCTGCTGCTGCCGGCCTTTGCGGCCGCGTTCCTGGGCGCGACGGCGATTTATCCGGGGCGGTTCAACCCCATCGGAACGCTGGTGGGCGTCTATTTCCTCATCACCGGGATCACCGGGCTGACCATGTTGGGCGCGGATGCCTTTGTGCAATCGCTGTTTTATGGCGGCGCGCTGATCGTGGCCGTGTCGCTGAGCCAGCTGGTGCGCAAGCGGCAACCGCAGAACTTTGGCTGACTTTTGGCTGATACACGACAAGGAGACGAGACCATGACAGACACACAACATGACGCGCTGCGCGCTTATCTGGGCCGCTCGCCCACCGACGAAGAGCGCGCGATCTTTGAGGATCAGCGCACGCGGGTGGAGTTCGGCGTGATGTCGCATCCGCTGTGGGATGAGCGCGAGACCCGCACGGGGTTGGCGGCGCGGGCCCCGTTCGAGGCAGGGCAGAGCGCATGACCATTGCCAAACTGCTCAGCGATCTGGAGGCGGGGCGCGTGACGTCCCGTGCCCTGGTCGATCAGGCCGAGGCGCGCATTGCGGCCGCCGGGACAGCCTCGCCGTTTTCGACGGTGGAGCTGGATAACGCCCGTGCGCAGGCGGAGGCCGTGGATGCGGCCCGCGCGGCGGGGGCGGCCTTGGGTCCGTTGGCCGGGGTGCCGCTGGCGCATAAGGACATGTTCGAGCGGCAGGGCGCGCGCATGGGGCGGGGGGCGCATCCCTCGGCGGCCTATGTGGCGGAGAACACCGCCGAGGTGCTGTCGCGGCTCGACGGGGCAGGGGCCGTGGATCTGGGCCGCTTGCAGATGTCGGAGTTCGCCATGGGGCCAACCGGCATGAACCACCACCACGGCGCGCCGCCCAATCCGGTGGTGCCGGGGGCGATCATCGGCGGGTCGTCGTCGGGGTCCGGCGTGGCGGTGGCCATGGGGATCGTACCCGCGGCGCTGGGGTCCGACACCGGCGGGTCGATCCGCTTGCCCGCGGCCTGCAACGGCGTTGTGGGCATCAAGCCGACGCCGGGCCGGGTGCCCATGTCGCACACCATGCCGCTCAGCTGGACACAGGATTGCGTCGGGCCGCTCGCCGCCAGCGTGGATTGCGCGCGGCGGGTGCTGTCGGTTCTGACCGGCGGCGCGACACGGGCGGAGACGCAAGAGACCGGGCCGCTGCGGCTGGGCTTTGATGCGGGCGATTTCGCCTGCGATCTGTCGCCCGATATGGCGCAGGTGTTGGACGAGGAGCGCAAAGCCTTGGTTCTGGCGGGTCATGCGGACCGCGACCTTGATCTGGGCTGGCTGGGCACGCTGGACGAACCTGCCAACGTCATCGCCATGGGGGAAGCGGCCACCGTACACGCCGACCGCTTGCGCGCGCATGCGGACAGCTATGGCGATCAGGTCAGAACGCGGCTGGTGCAGGGCGCGGCGATTTCGGCGCAGGCGTATTTGCGCGCGCGTCAGATCCGCGACATTGCCCAAGGCAAGATCGCCGAGGTGTTCAGGGATGTGGACGTGATCGTGCTGCCGATGCTGCCCGATGTGCCGCCACAGATCGACGCGCTGGCGCGGCTTGAAGGGGCGTCGCTTGCGGGGATGATCTCTGCCATGACACGGTTTGCGCGGCCTGCGTCGGTGCTGGGGCTGCCTGCGATCAGCCTGCCGGTGGCCTGGACCGACCGGGGGCCGCTGTCGCTGCAACTGGTGGGGGCGCCGTGCTCTGAGGATGTGCTGGCCGATCTGGCGCGGACGCTGGAAACCGCGAGCCTGCGCGTGCCGGAACCCGCCTGAAGGGCGGACGAAATAGTAAAGGACGACGATATGAAAGATCTGGAATTGCAAGACACGCTTGGCCCGGAGGCGCTGGATCAGCTGTTTCTGGAGGCCCGGTCGCAGAATGGCTGGCGGGACACGCCGGTGGACGATGCGACGCTGGAACAGCTGTATGATCTGGTGAAGATGGGGCCGACCTCGGCCAATTGTTCGCCTGCACGGTTCGTGTTCATCCGCACGGCCGAGGGCAAGGAAAAGCTTGCCCCGGCGCTGTCGAAAAGCAACGTGGACAAGACCATGACCGCGCCGGTGACGGTGCTGGTGTGCCACGACATGGAATTCTACGAGAAGCTGCCGGAGCTGTTCCCGCATGGGGATGCGAAATCATGGTTCACCGGCTCGCCGGCCCTGATCGAAGAGACCGCCATGCGCAACGGATCGCTTGCAGGCGGCTACCTGATCATGGCGGCGCGCGCGCTGGGGCTGGATTGCGGGCCGCTGTCGGGGTTCGAGGCGGACAAGGTCGAGGAGGCGTTCCTGGCGGGGACGACGTGGAAGGTGAACTTCATCTGCAACATCGGCTATGGCGACCCGGACAAGGTCTGGGGACGGTTGCCGCGCCTGTCCTTTGACGACGCCTGCGTGATGGTCTGACCATGGACAAGCCATTGACATTTCATGCAGGCACCGCGCGGCAGATGGTCGAGGCGGTGGCCGCTGGCACGCCTCCCATGGCCGTGGCGGAGGATATGATCGCACGTGTGCAGCAGGTCGAGCCTGCGGTGAACGCCTTTGCGTTTTTCGATGCGGACCGGCTGCGGGCCGAGGCGGATGCGCTGCCCGACGGCCCGTTGAAAGGTGTGACGGTTGCGGTGAAGGACGTGCTGCTGACGCGGGACATGCCCACGGCGCATAACTCTGCGCGCTACGCGGGATCGCAGCCGGGGATTGATGCGGCCTGCGTCGACACGTTGCGCAGCGCGGGCGCCTTGATCGCCGGAAAGGCGCGCACCACGGAGTTTGCGTCAACGACCGTCGGGCCGGGCACGACGAACCCGCATGATGCGGCGCGCACGCCGGGCGGTTCGTCCTCTGGCTCTGCGGCGTCCGTGGCGGCGGGGATGACGGCGCTTGCCCTGGGCACGCAGACCGGAGGCTCGACCATCCGGCCCGCGTCATTCTGCGGGGTCTTCGGGATGAAGCCCACGTGGAACGCCATCTCTCGTGAGGGGTCAAAGATGTACTCCGCCACCTGCGACACCGTTGGCCTGTATGCGCGGGCGGCGTCGGATCTGGAGCTGCTGGCCGATGTGTTCGGTTTTGACGGGTGCGATGTGCCGGACAGCCTTGCGGGGCTGCGGATCGGCATCAGCTACGGCACCACGCCGGAGGCCGCCGATGCGGACAGCCGCGCCGCGATGGAAAACGGGGCAGGGGTGCTGCTGGCTTTGGGCGCGGAGGTGTTCGACCTGACCTTGCCCGAAGCGTTCGATGGCATTCTGGAGTCGCACCGGGTTGTTCTGGCCCGCGAAGGCGCGTCGGCCTTTTTGAACGAGGTGCGGGCCACGCCGGATCTGGGTGCTTTCTTTTCCGACATGGTGGCAGCGCCGCCGACGGCGATCGAGGCGCGCGCGGCCTACAGGCAGGCGGACCTGTGTCGTGGGCTGCTGGACGATCTGTTCGAGGGTGGGCTGGATCTGATCCTTGCGCCTTCGGCCACCGGGGTTGCACCAGAGGGCATCGGGACGGGCGACCCGACGTACAACAGCATGTGGACGCTGATGCAGGTGCCGGTGGTGAACGTGCCGATGTATCGCACGGCTGCGGGGCTGCCTGTGGGCGTGTCGCTGATCGGGCGGCGGTATGAGGATCGGCGGGTGATCCGGGCGGCGTCGTTGTTGATGCCGGAGGCGGTCGCCCCGGTGGGCTAGGCGTGCTTGGGGTGCCGAGCAGCGTTTCAGTGCTGCAAGGTCCCGGCCCCGCACCATGATGCGTAAGGGGCGTGACCGGTTGGGCTGTGCGCACCGTGATGACACGTGATCCAGCGCCATCGGCGTCATGAGGTGGCCTCACGTGGCATGAAATTCCGTGCGATCCATCGCTGGTGGGCAAGTCCATGGCTGGCCCTCAGCGACCCGATCTGTGGACACCATGCGCGCCTGCCAAAGGACGCTGCAACGTGCCGGGAAAGCCAACATTGGGGCAGGGCGGGGCAAATCAGTCCGCCGCCCCGCGTCGTCGGTCTGTTGTGCGTCCGGTGCGGCCAGCGATCAGGTTTGCCACCTGTCTGCACATTAGTGGGCGACCGCCGGAGGGGCGGCGGTCGCGGTTGTTCGGTCAGGCCGCCTTGGCTGCCTTCAGGGAGGCGTAGAAGGCGGTTTCGAGATCCATGTAGCCGGTAAACGAAGCCGGATCGCCAAACGGCAGGATCTGCGTTGCCCAGAAGCCGCCGACCCCGTTGGCCCTGTCGATCCAGTAGAACAGGTTGGCTAGACCCGCCCAGCCGAGCGCCCCGGCGGGACGGCCTGTGGGGGCCTCCTCGTCATTGACCATGAAGCTGTAGGACCAGGATTTCGACAGGCCGGGAAAGAATTCGGCGTCGTTCGACAGTGACGGGATCACGCCCGGCAACATGCCGATCTTCTTGTCGCCCAGGTGGTTCTTTTCGGCCATGGCCACCGTTTCCGGTTTCAGCACGCGACCGTTCGGGCCCATTCCGTCATTGAGCCACATGCGGATGAACTTCATGTAGTCGCCAACCGTGCCGTACAGCCCGTGCCCGCCCATGTGGACCTCGGGCTTGTCCGGCAGTTCGAAGTCCATCGGTGTGAGCGACCCGTCCGCGCCGCGCGCATGCATCCCGGCCAACCGTTTGCGCAGGCTGTCGGTGAGCTCGAAGGTCATGTCCTCGATCCCGAGCGGGTCGAAGATCCGCGTCTGGAACACCTCTCCGAGGCGCTTGCCGGTGATGCCTTCGACCACCTGACCGCACCAATCCATGTTGGAGCCGTATTCCCACTTGTCGCCCGGATCGAACTGCAGCGGCGTCATCAGGGCTTCCTTTGAGGCGGTGATGACGCTGGGCTGACCTTTTTCCTGCGCCAGTCGGCTGTAGGTTTCGGAAAAGAAGTCATACCCGAGACCGGCGGTGTGGAGCAGCAGATGCTTGGTCGTCACGGGGCGCTTGGGGGCACGCAGGATCGGCTCGCCTGCCGCGTCGAAGCCCTCGATGACTTTCAGCTCTCCGATCTCGGGGGCGTAGGTGCTGGCCGGGGCGTCGAGATCCAGCTTGCCCTCCTCCACAAGCTGTAGCGCGGCGGTGGCCGTGATCGCCTTGGTCGTCGAAAAGATGGCAAAGACATCGTCGGTGGTCATCGCGGTATCGCCGTCTGTCCGGCGGAGGCCTGCGGCGCCTTCGTAGATGTTCCTTTCACGATCCGTGACCATCGCCACGACACCGGGCACGGCCGGATCGCCCGCGACGACGTCCTTCAGGATGGCGTCAGCATTGAAACTATGGCTCATGGTATCCTCCCATTTATTGAACCGAGTGGTGGTCCGCCCCGCGACGTGATCGGGGCGGACCGGTCGTTTGACAGCGGTCAGGCGGTCGCCGGGATGGCTGTCTTGCGCATGACAAAGGACGGGTAGCCCTTTTCGGCCATCTCGTTGCACAGGGTGCGGTAGGTGCCGACACCGCCGGTGTAAGACAGGACGCGACGCGGTTTTCCGGCCACGTTCGCGCCGTTGTACCAGGACTCCGTCTTCGAGATCAGCGTGGCATTGGCGGTCTCGTCATGATGCGCGACCCAGGCGTCTTCGCCGCTTTGTGTCGGTTCGATCACGTCATTGCCACTGTCGCGCAGATCCCGGATGCATCGGGTGATCCATTCTGTCTGCTGTTGCAGGCAGGTGGTCATGTTGCACAGCGCAGCGGACGGGGCCAGCGGAGCGCCCGTCATGAAGAGATTGGGGAAGCCGTATTTCATCATCCCCAGCGTGGTGCGGATGTCCTTGCGCCATTCTTCGGCCAGCGTCATGCCGTCGGTTCCGGTGATGTCGATCCGGGACAGCGCCCCGGACCCCGCGTCAAAGCCCACGGCCATGATGATGACATCGACCTCGTAGACGGTGCCATCCTGCAGCTTGACGCCCTCTGGCACGATCTCGGCAATCGGATTGTCGCGGACGCTGACCGCCTCCACATTGTCGCGCAGATAGGTTTCGAGGTACTGGCTTTCGAGCGGCACGCGATGGGTGCCAAAGCCGTAGTCGTCGGGACCGGGCACGAGGATGTCGATCAGACGCGGGTCCTTCAGCCGCGCGCGCATCTTTTCGCGCACGAATTCCGAGATTTCCTCGCTGACCTCTTCGTCGAAGAACATCTCGCCAAAGGACGCCAGCCAGAGCTTGAGCGAACCGTCCGCGTGGGTGTCTTCGAGCACTTGGTGGCGCTGGTCCGGCGTCAGGTCGGCCCAGGCCTGTTCAAAGTCGTACTCGAAGCCGGTGAAGGTGTGCGGGATGGTGGATTTCAGCTCGTCAAAGCGGCCCTTGTACCAGGCCACCTCTGCGGGGCCGTATTTCGGGTTCTTCATCGGCAGAACGTATTGCGGCGTGCGCACGAAGACGGTCAGTTGGTCCACCTCGGGCGCAATGGTCTGGATCACCTGAATGCCGGTGGCGCCGGTCCCGATCACCGCGACTTTCCTGCCTTGCAGGTCCAGACCCTCCTTTGGGTAGCGGGCGGTGTGCACGATCTGCCCGTCGAAGCTCGACTGCCCCGGAAAGCGGTCGGTGAGCGGCGCGGAGAGCATCCCGGTGCAGCAGACCAGATACCGCACCCGGACGCTGTCGCCCTGATCGGTCTCGACCGTCCAAAGGCCACTTGTCTCGTCCCAGGTCGCGCTTGTGATCGTGGTCGAAAAGGTGATGTCGCGGCGCAGGTCAAGGCTGTCGGTGATGTAATGCATCCAGCGCTCGATCTCGCGCTGACCGGGGAACCGTTCGCTCCATGTCCATTTCTTGTAGAGCTGTTCGTCGAAGAGGTACTGGTAGATATAGGCCTCGCTGTCGAACTTCGCGCCCGGGTAGCGGTTCCAGTACCATGTGCCGCCCACGTCCGATGCGGCGTCACAGGCGTGGACCTTCAGCCCCATCTGGCGAAGCTGGTGCAATTCGTAAAGTCCGGAGACCCCAGTCCCGATCACCAGGGCGTCCAGCTCCTCCGGCATCGGGTTTCGGTCCTTCGTGGTATCCAACATGCGCTTCTCCTCCTCCATTGGTGCGGCCTCCTCCAGGCCGTGTCGTCCGTCCCGCGACGGGGACATGAGGCGAGTGTGGAGCCGCTCTTGCGGGGTGTCTTGAGCGTTTGGGTGCGTGTTTTTGAATGATCCGGACATGGCGCCGGTGGTTTTGAACGAAACACACGCGGGCGCAGATCGGGCCGGGTCAGGACGCCTGACGGCGGAACACGGCGGGCGTCTGGCCGAACTCGGTCGAAAACATGCGTGTCAGATGCGCCTGATCGGAGAAGCCGCAATCCGAGGCGATGGCCTTGATCGGCAGGTCGGTGGTGGCCAGCAGGCGCCGCGCCAGTTCCAGACGGCGCGTCGTCACAAAGGCATAGGGCGGCTTGTCAAAGCTGCGCCGGAACTGCCGGGCAAACAGGCAGGGCGTCAGGCCGAGAGCCGTCGCCATGATCTTCAGGTCCAGAGAGCTGTTCAGGTTCGCATCGATGAACTCGATGATCCGGCGTTCCTGCAGG
Source organism: Sagittula marina (assembly GCF_014196795.1). Lineage (GTDB taxonomy): Bacteria > Pseudomonadota > Alphaproteobacteria > Rhodobacterales > Rhodobacteraceae > Sagittula > Sagittula marina. The sequence goes on along the minus strand of NZ_JACIEJ010000009.1, from coordinate 46,617 downwards.
GGAGAGAGCGCGCCAGACCGTCTGGTTTCTTGCACACGAACGGAGGCATAGTTGCGCAGCATGTGAATGATCAGCCCGCGCGCGACGGTGTCGACGTAGAGCGCGCCGCCCAGTCCGCGACTGCGGGTTTCCTCGGCGATTGCGTCGACCGCGTGCGACATCACCGGATCGTCCGTGCGCAAGATATCATGCAGTGCCACCTTGCTGACGCTGCAGTCCATCACCTCGCTGGCGACCTCGGCCACCAGAGAGCCAGACAGATAAAGGTGCGTCACGTCGATTGTTTCACGCCAGTTCCAGCAGCATTTCTGCGCCCGCGTCAGCAGTGATGTTGCGCCGGGTCCGAGGGTCTCCCGCGTCCAGCGGCCATCGAAACGTCGCTGCATGGGCGTGCTGCCGGCCTTGTAACTGACAAGCATGAAATCATTCATCGCGGGGACGACCACGTCCTGGCCTCGATAGTGGTAGGACCTCAGCGCGACGTTCCGCCAGTCCTGACCGTCGCTGGACAAAAGGACGTCGCCCGGCACCCAGTCGGGCAGGTCTTCAAATGACAGTAACCCTTCCATCAAGCGTCTCCTCCATCTTGATATCCGGCGAATTCGGGGTCTTTCCAGATGCCTCCAGCCTTTACGATTCGCAGCGACGCACTGGTTCAGATCATCCGTGACCTTAGCAAATGTGGCCTCCCATTTCTACGCGACCTTCTGCTGAGTTCCGCGCCGCACGCCTGACAGGGGCAAGCCGGTGCAGTTTATTGTCTGCGCCGTCGTTCGGAGCGGGCGAGTCGCACGATCCGCGAGGTTTGGTGGCGCACTTCGACCGAAGACACCCACGGGGGGTACCACCTCCGTCGCATGTTGTGACCGGTGCAGGCGCGGGCCACTGCGCGGGTGACGCGCGGGTTTTTTCGATATCGCCAGTTATCTCATTTGCCGCGAACGGGGGGGCTTTGACAGGTTATTGTGTCAGGACCAGACCCGGAGCCGCGCCTCGCTCAGGCCGCCATGTCAGCGGAACAGGTGCTCCTCAGGCGGAGCGCATAGGCCCAAGGCCGCCGGTCGGGTGCTGCGCAAATAAGGTGTCGTTTTGAACAAAGCTCGGATGCGGCCTTGCTAAGTTAGTGCCGTCGGGGGCGGTTACATCATCAACGCCCATCGACCCCATCCCATGTGCGACGGCGTTGGATTGACGGCAGGAGGCGGCCGAAGGTTTGGCGATATGGGTGGCGGACATCCCAGGGGTGACCGTGAGCGAAGGAAAATTGCTGCGCCTGGCCGGGTGGTTTGAGCCTGACGGTCCAGTTTTCCTGGCTTCGGATCGAGTGTTCAGATCCTTTTGGCGGCGCTGCTCCATGGCCCGCAGGTGCTTGCCGGGAAGTGTGATCCGCAGGGCAGGGGGTCAGCCCGCTTGGAGGTAGGGCGCAAGGTCGTCCGGCGGGTCGAGCACGGAGACGATCTTGAGCTGGGCGATGGTTCGGTTCAGCGCGTTCCCGAGATGCGTCGACAGCATGCTGGCCGCGGCGGACCGGGTCTGCGCCAGGATGAGGTCGACGACCATCCCGTGCTCCGACAGGGTTTGTCGATCCGGCGGCAGGCCCAGCGAAAACAGCACTTTCTGCGAGGATCGCAGCGCGGCGCGATTGGACCGGACGTATCCAGCAAGGTCGGCATTCGGGGTGGAGAGGATCGCCAGATCGTAAAACCGGCCCTCCAGGTCGAACCAGATGTCGGGATCATCCGGCCCGTCCTGTGGCAGGGCGCGGATGTCGGCGCTCAGGCGGCCAAGCGCCTCGATATCGGGCATTGCGGTCTCCAGCGCGGCGACCTCGAGGATGGAGGCGAGCTCGAACTTGTTGCGGAACCGTTGCGCGGTCAGCGGCTCCACGACCCAGCGGGAGGTGTTGCTTTTGGTCACCAGACCACGCTCCTGCAGGCGCCCGAGAACATCCCGGACAACCGTGCGGCTGACACCGAAGTGTTCAGCGACCAGCGCCTCGATGATGCGATAGCGGCCGAAGATCAGGCAGCGCGCAAGGTCGGCTTCCATCTCTTCTTGCAGGCGCTGCCAGTTGGGTTTGCCCGCATCCTCGTCCAGCTGATCGAGGTCCAGCTCGATGCTGCGCAGGTCCAGCCGCCGGGGGCTGTCGCGTCCGGCCACCAGATACCCGCGACCGTCGAAACGGCAGAGGAGGCCTTCGTCTGCCAGCAGCGACAGGGCGCGTTTGACCGTGGCGCGGGACACGCTCAGCCGTTCAGACAGCGCACTTTCCTGAAGCACGAGGCCCGGTGTCAGTGTGCCGCTGTCGATGTTGCGCCGCAGAATATCTGCGGTGCTCTGGAACAGGGGGCTGCGCCTGGGGCCGAAGGCATCCTCTGGCATCTGCGGGTCCTTTTCGTCGGGGCCGTTGGGTCGGTCCCACAGTTGTACCTTATAACGTGCACCAAGTCTTTTGGTTGTTTGCATGCAATCACCACAACCAGGCGGGCGAAAATTTGGCGTTTTGCGTCCTGTTCACGCAATACAGCCCTCAAAAGTACGCTTTGCCAAGCGAAAACGCACAGAGTTCAGGCGGTTTACGAATTTTGTACGCAAAGATCATTTATTTCTTGCCGGAATCAAAAAACGATGTTTGTGTGCAGAAAATCAAAAACGGGGAGTGAAGCGTGCTAAATCTCAGCGGGGTGACGCGGCGATACGGTGAAACCGTCGCGCTCGAAGACCTCAACCTCATCGTGCCGGACGACACCTACATGTCGCTGCTCGGCGCCTCCGGCGCGGGCAAGACGACGCTCTTGCGACTGATCGCCGGTTTCGAGGAACCGAACGCGGGCCAGATCTCGCTCAATGGTGAACGGCTCGACGGCAAGGCGCCGCACAGGCGCGACATCGGTTTCGTGTTTCAGAACTTTGCGCTGTTTCCCCACCTGACCGTTCAGGAAAACGTCGAATTCGGCCTGAAGTACCGTGAGACCGGGGCCTGCGCCGATCCCAAGGAATTGACGGAACGTGCTGCGGACGCACTGCAGCTTGTGGGGCTCGACGGATTTGGCCATCGCGGCGTCGGTGAAATCTCCGGCGGGCAGAAACAGCGTGTGGCGCTGGCGCGGACGCTGGTGACCGAGCCGCGCATCGTGTTGCTGGACGAGCCACTGGGCGCGCTCGATGCCAATCTGCGCAACCGGATGTGCGACGAACTGCGCGCCATCCGCGAACGCCTGCGTGTCAGCTTCCTTCACGTGACGGGCTCGGAAACCGAGGCGCTGACCATGGGGGACACGGTCGCGGTGCTGTCGGATGGCCGCATCGTACAGGCGGACGGATCGACCGAGTTGTTCACCCGGCCGCACAACCCGGCCGCCGCGCGCCACCTGAACGCCTGGAACCTGCTGGAAGGCACGGCATGGGCGGGTGCCCTCGACACGTCCGCCGGGATGTTGCCGCTGTCGCGCCCTCTGGCAGAGGGTGCCGCCGCCCAGATCGCGTTGCGCTTCGACCAGCTTGGTGTGTCGGACCTCGATGCGGTGCCCGGCGGGCGCAGCCACTTCACCGCCCGCTACGTCACGGGTGAATTCAACGGCCCCACGGCGCTGTCCTTCTTTCGTGCGCCCGATGGTGCCCTGATCCAGGTGGTCGATCACCTGGGCGATCCGCGCCTGCCCGAGCTGACCGAAGGCCGCAGCTACGCGCTGCACTACGCGCCTGGGGATGCACTGCTTTTCGAGGGGGCCTCCACATGACAACGGTGACCACAGACATGCCCGACACGACCGAGACCAGCCCCGCCGCCGCGCGGGAGGCCAACGAGCGGCGCCGCGCGCTGATGCTGCTGTCACCCGGCCTTTTGTGGATGATCCTTTTCATGGTGTTGCCCATGCTGATGGTGATCTACGTGTCGTTCTGGACGCAGACGACCTTTGCCGTGAACGACACGCTGACCACGGCGAGCTGGGAGCGCTTCCTGTCTTCGGCGACCTATCTCGGGGCGATCGGGACAACGCTGCGGATCTGGGCCATCGTGCTGGTGGCGACGCTGGTCGTCGGCTATCCGGTGGCGCTTTTCATCGGCCTTTTCGTGAAAAACCAGACGGTGCAGACCGCGCTTCTGGTGGCCTGCGTGATCCCGTTCTGGACGTCGTTCCTGATCCGCGTGATTGCCTGGCGTCCGATGCTGGGCACCGAAGGCGCGATCAACACGATCCTGATGAACCTCGGGCTGATCAACGAGCCGCTGACCTTCCTGCTGTTTTCCGAGTTCTCGGTCCTGGTGGGCATGACGCAGATCTACTGCGTGTTCATGGTCGGTCCGATCACTTTCATGATCTCCCGCATCGACGAAAGCACCATCGAGGCCGCGCGTGACCTTGGCGCTTCCTTCGGGACGATCTTTCGCCGCATCGTGCTGCCGCTGTCCATGCCGGGTGTGATCGTCGGCGCGATCTTCGTTTCTGTCATGGTGCTGGGCGAATTCGCCACCGCGGCCTCCCTTTCGGGTCGCAAGGTCAACCTGCTGGGCAACATCATCGTCAGCCAGGTCGGATCGCTGAAATGGGCCTTTGCCGCCGTCGCGGGCGTTGTCCTGACCATCATCATCACCGCTGTCATCACGCTCGCCCTGCGCGTCGTGGACCTGCGCAAGGAGATGTGAGCCAATGAACACCAACCTTCTCAAGCCCGGCCTCGCGGCCTACACCGGCCTGTTCCTGCTGTTCCTCTACGGCCCGCTGATCGTGCTGGCGATCCTCAGCTTCCAGGGCCCGAACGGTGGTCCGCAGTTCCCGGTCCAGGAATGGTCGACCTACTGGTATCAGCACCTTTTCGGGGCAACGGACACCAGCCGGGTGTCGCAACTGCCCGTCGGAGAAAGCCTGCTGCGGTCGCTTGTGCTGGCCTTCATGACAACCGTGGTGTCCACCGTTCTGGGCGTGATGAGCGCCGAAGCTTTCCGCGTTCGCTTCAAGGGCTCCGGCCCGGCCTTCTACCTCATCATCCTCGGCATGATGGTGCCCGGCGTTCTGGTGGGCCTCGGCATGGCGCTTTTGTCGAACTTCATCGGCGTGTCGCGGGCGTGGTGGGGGACGGCCTTCGTGCTGCACGTGGTCTACACCTACCCCTTTGCCTTTCTGGTGATGCTGGCGATCTTCAACCGCTTTGATCGCACGGTGGAGGAAGCCTCCCTCTCGCTCGGCGTCTCTCCGGCGCAGACCTTTCGCCGGGTGACGTTCCCGATCATCTTCCCCGGCGTCCTGTCGGCCATGCTGTTCAGCTTTACGCTCAGCTATGACGAATTCTCGCGGACGCTGTTCACCATCGGGCGCGAACTGACGCTGCCCTTGTCGATCTACGGGACCTTCTCGGTCGAAATCTATCCCAACCTCTTTGCCTTCGGGGTTCTGACCACGGTGTTCAGTTTCACCCTTCTGGTGGTCTACGGCCTGCTGATGAAGCGGTTCACCGCCGTGAAATCGGGCAGCTACAAAGGCCAGGAGGAGGCGGCATGATCGCTCTGGTCACTGGTGCGGGCTCCGGCATCGGGGCGGCCATCGCCCTGCGGCTGGCCGAGGACGGGCACACCGTCGCGGTCAACGATCTTCACCTCGATGCGGCGCAGGCCGTGGCGGATCAGATCACCGCGGCGGGTGGCACGGCCAAGGGCTTTGCCGCGGATGTCAGCGACGAGACGGCGGTGGGCGCGATGATGGACGAGGTCCGGTCCACCCTTGGCGCGCCGCAGATCGTGGTGAACAACGCGGGGTTCGGCCATCAGGCACCGTTCATGGAGATTGAACCGGCCATGTTCGACCGGATCTTTGCGGTGCATGTGCGGGGCACGTTCCTCGTCACCCGCGCCTGCCTTCCGGCGATACTGGAGGCGGGGCAGGGGGTCGTGGTCAACATCGCCTCGCAGCTGGGACAAGTGGGCGGGGTCGAGCTGACCCACTACGCCGGGGCGAAGGCGGCCATCATCGGCATGACGAAATCGCTGGCCCGCGAAGTCTCGGCCAGGGGGGTGCGCGTCAATGCCGTCGCGCCCGGACCGATCAACACGCCGTTGGTCGAGGCCCTCTCCGAGGACTGGAAGCGGGTCAAGAAATCAGAACTGCCGCTCGGCCGCTTTGGCGAGCCATCCGAGGTGGGGGGCGTCGTGTCCTTCCTGTGCTCGGACGATGCGGCGCTTTTCGTGGGCCAGACACTTGGCCCGAACTCCGGGGATGTGATGCTATGAGCAAGAAAATCGTACTCGTGACCGGCGCCGGCATCGGCATCGGCAAGGCCGTGGCCGAACGCTTTGGCCGCGAGGGGGCGCATGTGGTGGTGACCGACGTGCTGGCCGATGAGGGCCAAGCCGTGGTGGACGCCATCGAGGCCGCGGGCGGCAGCGCCGAATTCCAGCCGCTGAACGTGCGCGACACTGCCGCCGCAGATGCGCTGGTGGCCGACGTGGTGGCGCGCCACGGCGGGATCGACGTGATCGTGGCAAACGCGGGCATCGCCCACCGTGTGCCCATGTCCGAGATGACGGACGAGAAATGGGATGAAACCTTTGACATCGACCTCAAGGGCATGTTGCGCGTTGTCCGCCCGGCGCTGCCCGCGATGAAGGAAGGCGCGTCCATCGTCTGCCTCAGCTCCATCATGGGCGTGGCTTACGGCTGGGACGAACACGTGCACTATTCGTCGGCCAAGGCGGGTGTCGTGGGCTTTGTGCGCGGCCTCGCGGTGGAGCTGGCGCCGCGCGGCATCCGGGTGAACGGCGTCGCGCCGGGCTACATCCGCACCGCGCAGCTGCTCAGCGAACAGAACAGCCTTGGCCCGAAGGCGGCAGAGATCGCCTCCCCCTACATCCCGATGGGCCGCCTCGGCGAGCCGTCAGAGATCGCATCGGTCATCGGGTTTCTCGCATCCTCCGACGCTTCCTACCTGACCGGGCAGGTGGTGACGGTCGACGGCGGCCTGCTTCCGGGCCGCTACTAAAAACAGTTCAACAACAGGGACATGAAAAATGACAACCTATAGCAAACCGACACGTCGGGGTTTCCTGCAGGGCGGCGCGGCGCTTGGCGCCCTGGCCCTGGGGTCCGGCATTCACCCATGGACCCGTGCGGCGATGGCGCAGGATCTGTCCGGTCAGTCGCTGCGCACCACCGGCCTGTCGACCACCGTGCAGGACCGCATCCTGAACGCCTTTCAGGCGGCAAGCGGCGTCGAGTCCGTTTCCGGCACTCCGGCCACCTTTCCCGATGCACAGACCAAGATCCTGTCCGGGTCGGCGGATTACGACTGCTGGGAAATCATCGGCGAGCGCCTGCCCGCCCTGATCGCCACAAACAATGTCGAGACCATTCCGACATCGGCTCTGCAGAACTGGGATTCGATCCGCGATGTCTTTACCACGGTGAACCCGAAGTGGGCCCCCTCCGCGCAGATCGCGGGCCAGATCTGGGCGGACGAGGCGCAGACCGAGCTTTACATGGTGCCCGCCGTCTACAACTTCGACTCCATCGGCTACAACCCGGAGGTTCTGTCGGAGGAAGAGGCCAACACCTGGACCGCGCTGTTTGACGAGAAGTGGAAAGGCCGTTCCGGTCTGAACGTCGACCCGCTGATCGCCATCGGTCAGGCCATCCTGGCGCTGAACTCGTTGGGGATGCTGGAGGCCAAGAACCCCGGCAACCCGACCATGGCAGAGATCGACGAGGCGGCGAAGTTCCTGATCTCCAAGAAGAAGGACGGCCAGTTCCGCGCGCTGTGGGGCGACTTCGGTGAGCTGGTGAACCTGATGGCGTCCGGCGAGATGGTCGTCTGCGATGCGTGGCAGCCCGCCGTCATGGCGGTCAAGGCGCAGGGCAAACCCGCGCGCTACGCCTCGCCGAAGGAAGGCACGCGCGGCTGGGCCATCGGCCCGTCGATGCTGGCCGGAACGCCGAACCGCGAGGCCGTCATCGCCTACGCCGATTACTGGCTGTCGGGCGAGCCGGGCATCACCGTGACCGAGCAGGGCTACTACTCGCCGTCCACATCCATCAAGGACACGATGGATCCGGCGAAATACGCCTTCTGGTACGAGGGCGCACCATGGGAAGGCGAACCCGAGCGCGGCATCAACCCCGGCGACCTGCGCGATGGCGGCTCGCTGGAGGAACGCTCCTCCAACGTGGCGTACTGGCACCAGTGGCCGGACGAATACGACCACCTCATCCAGAAGTGGGACGAGTTCCTCAACGCCTGATCACCCAAGGGGGGAGGGCGTGTGTCCTCCCCCCACCATCCAACGAGGGGCCAAGATGCTTCACGATCTTGAACTGATCCAGGTCGGCAAGACCTATCCCGACGGCACGGTGGCGGTGTCGGATTTCGACCTGAAGGTCGAGAAGGGCGAGTTTGTCGCCTTCCTCGGGCCGTCCGGCTGCGGCAAGTCCACCACGCTGCGCATGATCGCGGGCTTCGAGGACATCACCAACGGCGAGATCCTCATCAAGGGGCAGAACGTGTCCGCGATGCCGCCGGAGCAGCGCCCGACCTCCATGATCTTTCAGAACTACGCGCTGTTCCCGCATATGACCGTGCGGCAGAACGTGGCCTTCGGCCTCGATCTGAAGAAGATGCCGACATGGGAGAAGGACGACAAGGTCGACCGCATCCTCGACATGTTCGATCTCAACGACTTTGCCGACCGTCGCGCGGACAAGCTGTCGGGTGGACAGCGTCAGCGGATCGCGCTGGCGCGTGGACTGGTGGTGGAGCCGGAGATCCTGCTGCTGGACGAACCGCTTGGCGCGCTTGACGCGAACCTGCGCCGCATCATTCAAAACGAGCTGAAGCTGCTGCAACGCGAACTGGGCATCACCTTTATCTTTGTCACGCACGCGCAGTCCGAGGCGCTTGGCCTGTCGGATCGTGTGGTGGTGATGTCGAATGGCGTGGTGGAACAGGTGTCGCCGCCCAAGGAGCTGTACCGCCGTCCCGTGAGCCGTTTTGTTGCGGATTTCATCGGGTCCAACACGATGATCGCGGGCCGGTCCGTGGGGGCGGGGCAGATCGACACGCCGCTGGGCCTGCTGAGCGGGCAGGGCGCGGGCGACCTGGCGGTGATCCCGGCCGAGGCCTTTCGCATCACGCCCGCCGGCACCCCCGGCGAAATCCGGCTCGACGGCACGCTGACCGGCAAGTCGCTGGTCGGTTCGGTCGGGCACCTGAGGGTGCGGCTGGCCGACAACCGCGAGATCAGCGTCGAAACCCACGCTGCAACACCGGGGGCGCAGGCCCTGACCCCGGGCCAGCCCATCACTCTGGGCGTCGATCCTGCGGCGGTCACGCTCATTCAATCCTGACACTCCTGACTTTTCAGACCAACAAAGGAACAACACATGACCAAGGAAATTCTGGTAGGCTTCGGCATCGACGTGGACGCCGTGGCGGGCTGGCTCGGCTCGTATGGCGGTGAAGACAGCCCCGACGACATTTCGCGCGGGATGTTCGCAGGCGAAGTCGGCTCCCCGCGCCTGCTGGACCTCTTCGACAAGACCGGGCTGAAAACCACCTGGTTCATTCCCGGCCACTCTGCCGAGACCTTTCCCGAGCAGATGAAAGAGGTGGCCAAGCGCGGCCACGAGATCGGCATTCACGGCTACAGCCACGAGAACCCGATCGCCATGACCCGCGAGCAGGAGACCGCCGTGCTCGACAAGAGCATCGAGCTGATCACCGAGCTTTCGGGCAAGCGTCCGACCGGCTACGTCGCGCCCTGGTGGGAATTTTCCAACGTCACCAACGAGCTGCTGCTGGAGCGCGGCATCAAGTACGACCACTCGCTGATGCACAACGATTTCACGCCCTACCGCGTGCGCGTCGGCGACACATGGACCAAGATCGACTACTCCGGCAAACCCGCGGACTGGATGAAGCCGCTGGTGCGTGGTGAGGAAACCGACCTGATCGAGATCCCGGCGAACTGGTATCTCGATGACCTGCCGCCGATGATGTTCATCAAGACCGCGCCGAACAGCCACGGCTTCGTGAACCCGCGCGACATCGAGGAAATGTGGCGTGACCAGTTCGACTGGGTTTACGAAAACATGGATTATGCGGTTTTCCCGATCACCATTCACCCCGATGTGTCCGGTCGTCCGCAGGTTCTCTTGATGCTGGAGCGGCTGATCAACTACATGAAGGGCAAGGAAGGCGTGCGCTTCGTCACTATGGACGAAATGGCCGACGACTTCGACAAGCGCTTCCCGCGCTGAGCCGAACCGGGGGAGCGTTCCGCGCTCCCCCCCCCTTTTTCAGGAGGTAAGCGCCATGTGCTCGCTTTGCGGCATCCTCGGATGCGACGATCATTGGACCAGCGCCGTGGACCGCCCCGGCGTCTACTCGCGCAACACCGACCGCCATGCCCGGCGCAGCGAGGGTGCGCGACGGCTGAAGGCCGCGAACCGCGTGCTGGACTTTCGCCGCCTGAAGATGTCCGAGTTCCACGGCACGTCCTATGTGCTGAAAAGCCCCACCGGCGCGTCGCGGGTGTTCGACGCGCTGTCGCACCTCTGGCCGGAGGCGGAGGCCCTCGCCACGCGCGGTTTCGACCCGCTGGACGAAGAGCTGATCGCCTTCATGGAGCGCCAATGACCAGACCCTTGATGACACCTGTGACCTTGCTCACCGGATTTCTCGGCTCGGGGAAGACGACGCTGCTGCAGAAATTGCTGACCGATCCGGACATGGCGCGCGCCGCCGTGCTGATCAACGAATTCGGTGAAATCGGGCTGGATCACCAGCTGCTTGACCGGATCGATGACAACGTGGTGCTGATGAAATCCGGCTGCATCTGCTGCACGGTGCGCGGAGAGGTGGCGGACGCCCTGATCAACCTCGACGAGATGCGCGCGCGCGGCGAGATCGACTTTGACCGCGTGGTGATCGAGACGACAGGTCTGGCCGATCCCTACCCGGTGTTGCAAACGCTGCAGGCGCACCCGGTGCTGCGCAGCCACTTTCGTTCCGGCGGGGTGCTGACGACGGTGGACGCGGTGAACGCCGCCGCCCAGATGAACCACCGCGCAGAGGCCGTGCGCCAGATCGCCGCCGCGGACCGTATCGTTCTGACGAAGACCGACCTTGCCGGCGACGTGACCGATCTGCGCGCCGCGCTGGCGCGCGTGAACCCGGTGGCGCGTGTCGTGACCTCGGACATGGGGGCGTCGGACATCCTCGGGGATCTCGACGCCGTGCACAGCCTCATCGAGCCGGACGCCTGTGGCACCTGCGGGCATCACCACGACGGCGATGACCACGATCACGGGCATCATCATCACCACCACGATGACACCCTCGGCGTCGTCACCTTTTCGCTGACGGTGGAGCACCCGCTTGACTGGACCGACTTCGGCATCTGGCTGACCCTGCTGCTGCACCGCTACGGCGACAGGATCTTTCGCGTGAAAGGCATTCTGGCCATCGACGGAGAGGACCAGCCCGTGGCGGTCCACGGCGTTCAGCACCTGGTGCACGCGCCCGTCCACATGGAGCATTGGCCCGACGGGCCGCGTCACTCCAGACTTGTGTTCATCCTCGAAGGGATCGACCCTGCGTTGATCCGGCGGTCGTTCCATGCCTTCATGCGTCTGGACGACACAACCGGGGCAAAGGCCGCCTGAATGGAAAAACTGCGAATCCTGTGTACCGAAATCCTGCCCTGGCGGCTGCTGAAAGCGCAGGCCGAGCAGGATCTTGGTTTCGAGCTGGAGTTCCTTGAACAGGATTTCGTGGGGGCGCAGCGCACGGCCGCCATGTCTCCTGACACCTATGATGTCTATGACCAGTGTTTCCACAATCTCGACATCGTCTGGCATTGGCGCGCAATCCAGCCGATTGACGTGGCCCGCATCGACACCTGGAACGAGATGGCCGGGCTTGCCCGGACGGGGCAGTCCTCCGTTCATGGCGTGGTGCAGGGCGCCGGGGACCGACCTGCCTCGCGCCTGTATGTCCAGTCAGACGCGTCGCTGGGGGAAACGCCCACGGGGCGCATCTCCATGCTGCCGACGGTCTACAACTTCGACAGTTTCGCGGTGAACAGCGAAGTCTCGAACCTTGACGTGGACAGGGACATCACCAGCTGGGCAGAGCTGCTGGACGACCGGTGGGCCGGGCGTGTGTCGCTGGTCGACGAACCGGCCATCGGGGCGTTCGACCTGACCATGGCGCTGATCGCGGCGGGGCGGATGCAGGTGCGTGACCTTGGCAACATGAGCATCGCTGAGATCGAGGAGATGTTCGCCCATGGCCTTGAGCTGACGAGAAGCGGCCACTTTGCGCCGTTCTGGCGGCAGGCGATGGAGCCGGTTGCGCGGTTCGCCTCGGGGGAGCTGGCGATCTCGTCGATCTGGTCGCCCTCCGTGGTGGAAATGAAGGGCCGTGGCCTGAAGATCCGGCAGGCCACCCCGGTCGAAGGCTACCGCGCCTGGCATGGGGGCATGTGCCTGTCGGCAAGACTGGCGGGGCGCAAGCTCGACATGGCCTATGCCTGGATGAACTGGTTCCTCGCCGGATGGGCCGGGGCCACCATGGCGCGACAGGGCTACTACATGTCCGTGCCGGACCGGGTGCGTGCGGTGCTGGAGCCCGACGAATGGGATTATTGGTACGGCGGCAAACCGGCGGCGCGCGACCTGCCGGATCCTACGGGGCGGCCCGCCATCAGGGCTGGCGAAATCCGTTCCGGCGGGTCATACCGCGACCGCGCCAGCCGCATCGCGGTCTGGAACACCACGATGGATGAACACAATTTCCTTGTGCGCCGCTGGGGCGATCTGATTGCCGCAGCCCGGCCGCGCAACGGACGAGCACGCAAAACGGGATAACACATGAAACAGGTCGTACTCATCTCCACCGGCGGGACCATTGCGTCGGTCTCGGATCATGCGGGCGGTCCGGTCAACGCGGCACTGGCGGGCGAGCGTCTGCTGGATTCGCTGCATCAGAAGCCGGACGGCATCGCGGTGCGGGTTGAGGATTTCCCGGCGCGCGGCAGCTACGCGCTGGATCTGGCGACGATCCACGCGCTGTGTGCCCGGATCACCGAAACGCTGGCGGACGCGGCGGTGGCCGGTGTGGTGGTCACCCACGGCACCGACACGATGGAGGAAAGCGCGTTCCTTGCGGATCTGCTGGTGCGCTCTGACAAGCCGGTGATCTTTACCGGGGCGCAGCGTCATGCGGGCGTCGCGGACACCGACGGGCCGCGCAACCTTGGCGATGCGATCACCTGCGCCGCCAGCGATGCATTGACCGGCGTCGGCCCGGTGATCCTGTTTGAGGGCGAGCTTCACGCGGCGCGCGACGTGACGAAGGTTCATGCCTCGCGCGTCGACACGTTCCGTTCGCCGGGCTTTGGCAAGCTTGGCGACGTGGACGAAGGCCGGGTGCATATCGGGCGCAGGCCCGGCGCGCGCGTCACCCTGTCGACGCCGACCCTCGATCCGGATGTGGAAATCATAGCGCCCGGGCTGGGCACCACGCCGCGCCTGCTCGACCATTGCGGTGCCAGCGGCGTGTCCGGCGTGGTGATCGCGGGCTTTGGCCGGGGCAATGCGCCGATGGGGTTTGCGGATGCGGCGAAACGGCTGATCGACAAGGGCATCCCGGTGATCGTGGCGACGCGCTGCGCCGAGGGGCGGACGATGGCGGTCTACGGCAAGGATTCCGGCGCCACGACGCTGGTCGAGGCAGGCTGCCTGCTGGCCGGTGAGCTGTCGCCCTACAAGGCGCGGCTTTTGCTGGCGGCCCTGCTGGGGCAGGGCGCCACACGAGAGGAAATCGCGGCCGCTTTCGCGCGCTTCGCCTGACGGCGCGCGTGCGCGGGGGGCACGCGGCCTGACGGCGCGCCCCCCTCGCTCAGGTCCGGCGCAGGATGGTTCGGCGGAGCAGCCGGACCAGCACGGACAGCACCGTGCGGGCGATCAACGACAGACCGGGGCTGCGCCTGACAGGCACCGCAAGGACTGGTCCGACCCGCCAGTAGAACGCCACGAAGGCCCGCCCCGGAGCCGTCCGTACCAGATGCTCGTCGCGCAGGCGGCGCAGGTCGACCACATCCGGGTGCCAGGCGTTTTGGTAGGCGGCGGTGGCGACGAAACAGCTGCCCGCGCCGCTGCTTCCGCCAGTGCTGTCGTCTTCGTCTTCCTCATCCTCTTCGGGGGGATCTTCCTCCTCTTCCAGCGGCGGCAGGCCCGGACCATCGTCGTCTGTGTCGGGATCGTCGTCATCGTCGGGATCGGTGTCCGGATCACCGCCCACTGCGCCCCCATCAGGATCATCCCAAGGCCGGGGATTGGTGTCGTTGAAGGCCATCAGTTCGTCAAAACGCGCGGTGTCGTCCTCGAGGTAGCGCAGGCTGCCCCAGCTGCCCCACTGGCTCGACGGGGCGACGTCGACAAAGGCGTTGAACAGGGTGCCGCCGGCCTCGTCCCAGGACTCCAGCAGCTCACCGTAGAGGTCGCCCATCCCGTCGGAATAATTCAGATGCTGGAAAAACTCCGCAAGCTCCGGGTCCGTGGCGTTCTCGCCTATCCCCACCACATGTGTCCCGCCTTCGTACATCACCATGGACAAGTCATGCGCTTCGGCCACGGCGGCGTGGTATTCAAACATCTCTGACAGCGCCGCAAGGCTGCCGTCGGGATTGCCCGTGATCGAGCCGTCCCGCAATTCCTGAAGCGCGAGCGGTGTCGCCATGTCGTAGCGGTGCGCCTCGACATAGGCGTCCCGTTCGGAGCCGGTCAGGCCCAGCTCGTCGGCGTCAGACTCCGCCGCCAACTGGCTGTCCTCGATCCACTCGCGCACGGTGTCGGCCTTTTCGCGCCCCAGCGCGCCGTCGAAATAGCCGGTGACCGCGTAGGTGTCGAAACTCTCGGAGGGCGGCGGGTTGCCCATGGCCTGCCAGGCGGGGGCGTTCAGCGCGGAATCTTCCAGCCCCGGCCAGCCGGTGTGGGTGGCAAAGACCTTGACCAGTGCGTCTTCCTGCCCGGCGTAGACTTCGTCGAGCACATCGGCCATTTCCGCGGCGCGCGCGCCGTAGTTCTGCATCCAGCCGTCGGGCAGGGCCTCGCCAAAGCGCTCCACGCCTTCGGCAGCGGAGGCATGGGCCTGAGGAAAGGTGAAGTTCCACACCTCGTTGGAGAACTCGTAATGCGCGCGCAGATCCGGGTCGAGCGTGTCGCGCACGTAGGTCGCGAAGGTTTCGATGTAGTCCTCCGAGGCGCCGAAGGGCATGTTGAACCACGGCTCTGTGCCGGTGGCATTGGACAGGGCGACCATGACCTCCACCGGGACGCCGCCCGCGTAGGTGTAATCGTCGATCTGTGGCGCGTCGGCCCAGTCCTCGTCGGTGCTGCCATTGGTCTGCATCCAGTCCATGAAGCGCAGCGCGTGCACGTCCTCCACCACCGCCAGCCAGTCAGGGTTGAAGATTTCGCCCTCCTCGAAGGCGGCGATGTTGTCCTCGTGCACAAGGCTGATGTCGCGGATGTAGTCTCCGGTGCCATTGGGGTCTGTTTCGGCAATGCCGACGGCCAAGAGCGCCTCGCCGGTGGGGGTGTAGTCGAGCCAGATCTCGGTGTCCGTGACGCTGAGAATCTCGGCGCCGAAAACGGTGATCTCGCCCTCACCCGACCAGCTGAGGCGGTAGGTGCCCGCGGCTGACACCGCCTCGGCGGGGTATTCGGTCAGCATGAAGGTTTCGATATGTGTGACGCCTGCGGGAATCTCGGTCGGCCAGCCATTGGCGTCCAGAACCCCGGCGGCGCGGAGGTCGTCCTCTCCCATCCCGCCCCATTGCCCTTCCAGGTGGCCGGTCCAGGGGCGCGCGGTCTTCATGATGTCGAGGAAGGGCATCTGGGTCGAGAAATCGGCGATGCCATTCAGACCGAGCGCCAGCCCGGCATCTCCGGTCTGCGTGCCGGTGTTGATGTCTGTGGCAGGCATGGGGCGCTCCGAAAGAGGGCTGGGTCTCCTCTGAACACTCCATGAGAAATATTATTTAAAAATTAACGATGGTGAAAATCAGGGCCTGTCATGAACATTCATTGCTGCTGATATGACGCGTTGGCGACAGTGTTCAGGCGGCCGGGCTTGCGACGGTTTTGAACGGACGCTCCGCGCAGTCGGTCTTTCCCGAACATGTGCGGCGTTTGATCCGGTCCAGTGCGGGCGCGGGTGGCGGGATTGATTTGCGCCCGTTATGCGCCTGATCCGACGTATGATGCTGCTTGGCGGTGCTGCCGAGGTGTTTTGACCTGCGGACCCTGATCCCGCGCGAGGGTCCGACGCCTTTGAGCACGGTGTTATTGCCCGGCAAACCCACCGAGTCTGCACCGCTGGTTTCAATGGCGCGGGCTCTTGGTAGAGGATTTTGCACGCCTGCCTTGGCCAGGACTTTCAACACGGTTGTCTCGACGCGGTGCTCGTACAGCGGGAAATCCAGTGTTTGGCCGTCGCGCCCCACAGCGCGCCGATCGCCCAGAAGTTTCCTGTTAGAGCTGCAAGCCACGGTGGCGCTGTTGCGGTTGCGGGCGGCCATGCGGAGTTGGCGGATCGCGGCATCAAGGATTGCGCGGCTTGCACAGGCTGGCCTTTGGCGCATCGAGAGCGAGACCTTGGGTGACTCAGCTTTTGGTGTCGGGCACCTCAATCCCGGCATCTGTCAGACAGGCATGGAGACGGGCAAAGGTCTCGGACGGCTCCATGGCGTCTCGCTTGCTTTGACCAAGCAGCGCCTCCAGCGGGCGGTAGAGCTTGATCGCGGCATCGACCTCCGGGTCACTTGAGGGGCGGTAGGCGCCAATGCGGATCAACTCTTCCATATCGACATATCGGGCAAGCGCCCGGCGGGCCGTGCGGTAGATGGCGTATTCCTCCGGCGCATGGCAATCCGGCAGCATCCGCGAAATCGACCGCAGCAGGTTGACCGCCGGGAAGCGACCCTGTTCGGCAATGCGCCGGTCGAGGACGATGTGACCGTCCATGATGCCCCGCACGGCGTCCGCGATGGGATCGTCCATGTCATCGCCGTCCACGAGAACCGTGTAGAGCGCGGTGATATCACCGGCATCACCGGTGCCCGGACCGGCGCGTTCCAGCATCCGGGGAAGCTCTGCGAAGGTGGTGGGAGGATAGCCCTTGGCGGTCGGGGGCTCGCCCCCGGCCAGACCGATTTCACGCTGCGCCATGGCAAAGCGGGTGACGCTGTCGAGCAAAAGCAGCACTTGTTTGCCCTGGTCGCGGAAGTGTTCCGCCACAGCCGTGGCGGTCCAGGCGGCCTGCCGGCGCATCAGGGGCGGTTCATCACCGGTGGAGACGACGACGACCGCACGGGCGCGACCTTCTTCGCCGAGGTCGTCTTGAAGGAAATCCTGAACTTCGCGCCCGCGTTCCCCGACGAGACCCACCACGATGACATCTGCCTGCGCGTTGCGCGCCAGCATGGCCATCATGGTGGATTTCCCGACGCCGGAGCCGGAGAAGACGCCCATGCGCTGACCACGGCACAGGGGTGCGAAGGCGTCCACCACCTTGAGCCGGGTGGCGAGGCGGGGACCGACCCGACGGCGGGCAAAGGCGGGAGGCGGCGCGGCGCGCAAGGCACGGGGCCTGTCCCCCTCCGGCAGATGCCCCTTGTCGTCGAGAGGTCTGCCAAGCGCATCGACCACGCGCCCGATCCAGGCGTCATCGGGGCGAATGTCCGCGCCGGATGTCGTGACCTCGACCTGATCGCCGGTGCGCACGCCATCCCAGCTGCCGAAGGGGAGGAGCTTGATGCCGGTGACATCGATGCCGACGACTTCGGCTAGAACGGCGCCGCCGCTGCCATGGACCGTGCAATGCTCACCAATGCCGACCGCCCGCTCCAGACCCGAGACGGTCAGCACCAATCCCAGAGCCGAAGTGACTTCGCCCTTCACGGATGTCCGGTCAATCGAGCGGGCAAGACTAGAAAGCTCTGAAAAGGCTGTATGCATGGTACTATCCATTGCTAAGCAAGATTTAATCATGCTATCCTTGATTGAGGTAAAAGGAAACTGGTCATGAAGCTTGGGGGAATGTCCTTTTTTCAGCTGGCGTCTCAGCGGATGACATGGCTGGGTGCCCGTCAAACCGTGATTTCCGAGAACGTCGCGAACGCCGACACGCCGAACTACAAGGCCAAGACCACCAGTGGTTTCGATGCCATGGTCAGCGGTTCAGAGGCGATGCAGGGGCTGAGAACGACGGACGCCCAACATATCGGCAGCGGCGGCGGAACGCCTCGGGGTGTTCAGGTGCAGGAAGACGAGACGGCCTGGGAAGGCAGCATCGACGGCAACACCGTTGCGCTTGAACAGCAGACGATCGCGGCGGCCGAGGTCGCCGGCAACTACCGGCTTGCGGCGGAGCTGTACCGCAAGGGGCACAACTTGCTGACCATCGCGGTCACGGGCGTGCGGTAAGGGGGCACACATGGATACACTCAAATCGGTTCTTTCCGTTGCGGCCAGTGGCATGCGGGCACAGGGCGAGCGGCTCAAGGTCGTGTCGGAAAACGTGGCCAACGCCAGCTCGACCGGTACCACCGACGGCGCCGACCCTTATCGCCGCAAGATCATCTCCTTTCAGGAAATGATCGACCGCGACAGCGGCGCCTCGATGGTTGGGGTCGAGAGCATTCGCCGTGACACTGCCGATTTCGATCTCAGCTACGACCCGTCACACCCGGCAGCGGATCAGGACGGCTTCGTCAAGGTGTCGAACGTCAACACGATCCTCGAAATGAGCAACATGCGCGAGGCGTCGCGCAGCTACCAGGCCAACCTGAACATGTTCGAGACAGGGCGCACCATGCGCACGCAGCTGCTCGACCTCCTGAAATAAGAGGGCGACCCATGGCGACCGATCCCACCTCCCTGCTGTCCGTGAACGCTGCCTCGGGGGCCTATCGCGCCTCGCGGGACATGACGGCCAGGAATGCCGCACCGGCAGGTCAGGAGACCGCGCGCCCCAGCTTTGGCGACATGGTGTCCAAGGCCGGGGCCGATGCGCTGCAGACGGTCCGCGAGGCCGAGGCGACGGCCCAGACCGGGCTTCGCGGCAACGCGGACACGCAGACCGTGGTGGAAGCCACGCTGGAACTGGACACGACGGTAAAGACGGCGGTCGCCGTCCGTGACCGTCTGGTCGAGGCCTATCAGGAAATCATTCGTATGCCGATCTGATCGGTTCGGAGGCGGTCTTGACCGAAAGCGATACCTACACGATCCTGTCCGACGCCTTTCTCACGGTGCTGTACGGCTCCGGTCCGATCATGGCGATCGCCCTGGTGGTCGGACTGCTCATCGCCTTTTTCCAGGCGCTGACGCAGGTGCAGGAAATGACCCTCACCTTCGTGCCCAAGATCGTCGCAATCTTCATCGGCCTGCTGGTCTTCACCCCTTTGATGTACACCGTGGTGCGGCGACTCTCCGACCGGGTGTTCGACCTCATCGTCAGCGGGGGCCTGTGATGCGGGTGTTTCGTGTCGCGATGGTCTGCACTGCGGTTCTGGCGGGGCAGGGGGCGCTTGCCGATTGGAGTGACTTTTACCGTCCGTCCGCGACTGTTTCGTCGGGAGCCATCGCCGGATCGGAGGGGGACCCCGCTGGCATCTGCGTCCGGGAAATCCTGCGCGCGCAGGTGAAGCACCAGATCCCCGGCAACCTGCTGCTTGGCATTGGCCTTCAGGAGAGTGGCATGATGCACAAGGGCGAGCTGACGATCTGGCCCTGGGTCGCAAATGCCGATGGAGACGGGCGCTTCTTCGACACGCCGGCACAAGCGGCAAGCTGGGTGCGGGCGCGTCAGGCATCCGGCGTCTCCTCTATCGACATCGGCTGCATGCAGGTGAACCTGCGCTGGCATCCGGAGGCCTTTGCCGCCCTGGAGGAGGGCTTTGACCCCGCGCGCAACGTCGACTACGCGGCCCGGTTTCTAAAGCGGCTGCATGACCGCGAGGGCGACTGGATCGCGGCGGCAGGGCATTACCACTCCGCCACCGATGCACAGCAGGAGGTCTATCTTGGCCGGCTGGAGCAGAACGTCGGCATCGCCAACGACCGGCTGGACATCTTCCGCCAACTCGCGGCCGCAGGTGGTGGGGCAGGGCGGTCGCCCATCGCGTCGACGTCGGGCCGTGTCGTGGCCGATCCTTTGCCCGGCGGACATTTCTGGACCTCCGAAATCACCCTGCGTTCCGGGGCAGCCGCGTCGGGCGGGCGAAGCCTTTTCGGGCGAGAGGTGCTGTCACCGGTGCTTCCGGCCTTCCGAAAGATGTTCTGATGGCGATGAGCGAAGCGTCTTCCCGCGGGCTTGCCGGCTGGCTGAGCAAGGGGCATGGCAACCGCGACGTGGGCTTTGCGATTGCGGTTGCCCTGATCCTTGCCGTGTTGTTCGTTCCGTTGCCTGCGGCGGTGCTGGACTTCGGGCTCGCGGTCTCGCTTTCGGTGTCCGTGCTGGTGCTTATGGTGGCCCTGTGGATTCCGAAACCGTTGGAGTTCAACAGTTTTCCGACGCTGCTCCTTGTGGTCACGATGTTGCGGCTGTCTCTCAACGTGGCCTCCACGCGGCTGATCCTGTCCGAGGGCCATACCGGGCCGGGCGCGGCGGGGGGCGTGATCGAGGGGTTCTCTCGCTTCATCGTGTCGGGCAATTTCATCATCGGGATCGTGGTCTTTGCGATCCTGCTCGTCATCAATTTCGTGGTCATCACCAAGGGGTCGACCCGGATCGCGGAAGTCACGGCGCGCTTCTCGCTCGATTCCATGCCGGGCAAGCAGATGGCGATCGATGCCGACCTTGGCGCCGGGATCATCGACGAAGATCAGGCCCGCGCGCGGCGCAAGGAGGTCGAGGACGAAAGCGGCTTTTTCGGCGCGATGGACGGTGCGTCGAAATTCGTGCGCGGCGACGCGGTGGCGGGGCTGATCATCACGCTGATCAACGTCGTGGGCGGCATCCTGATCGGCGTCGCACAGCACGGGTTGTCCCTGTCGGAGGCCGCGGATTTCTACACCGTGCTGACCATCGGTGACGGGCTTGTCACACAGGTGCCCGCGCTGATCGTGTCGCTGGCGGCGGGTCTGATCGTGACCAAGGGCGGCACGGAGGGGGCCGCCAACGAAGCGGTCCTCGGGCAACTTTCGAAGTTTCCCAAGGCGTTGTTCATGGCGTCCCTGTTGCTGTTCGGGATCGGGCTCCTACCAGGGTTCCCAAGCCTGATCTTCACGGCCCTCGCCATCATCATGGCCGTCTTGGGGGTGGCTGTCATGCGGCAGGCCGAAGAGGCGCAGGCCTCTGTGGACCGCGAGGACGCCGCAAGACAGCGCGCCGAAGCCGTCGCACCGGAGGACAACATCCAGGAGACGCTGAAGCTTGACGGGCTGCGGCTCGAACTGGGGCAGGGGCTGGTGCAGCTCATCTCCAACAGCGACGCGGCGCTGACGGGCAAGATCAAGAGCCTGCGCAATCTCTTTGCCCGCGAGTTCGGTTTCGTCCTGCCCTCCGTGCGGATCAAGGACGAGCCCATGCTGCCGGCGCAGACCTACGCGATCCTCGTGCAGGGCGTGGAAGTGGCGCGCGGCGAGCTGCGCCCGACGGGCATGATGGTGGTCAATCCCGGCGCGTGCGGCCTGCCGGGAGAGCGTGGCAAGGACCCGACTTTCGGACTGGATGCGCTGTGGGTCGACAAGGAAACCGGCGCGCGGGCCGAGGCGATGGGCCTGACGGTGGTCGATCCCGAAAGCGTCATCATCACGCACCTGACCGAAGTGGTGAAGGAGCACCTGCCTGAGTTGACGACCTACGGCGCGACACAGGATCTGGTCGAGGGGCTCGACCGCGAATACCAGAAGCTCGTGGCAGAGATCCCGGGCAGTGCGCCCATGGTCCTGGTCCAGCATGTGCTGCAGGCGCTGTTGGCGGAGCGGGTGTCGATCCGGAACCTGCCGCTCATCATTGAATCGATTGCCGAGGCCAAGCGGTCCACCTCCAGCGTGACGCAGATCACCGAGGCCGTGCGGCGGCGGCTGTCGAACCAGATCTGCAAGGCGCTTCAGGATGATACGGGCTTCATCTCGGTGATTTCCATGTCGCCCGCCTGGGAGAAGGAGTTCCTGGAGGCGCTGCGGGTGAACGGCGATGACCGAAACTTCGTCATGTCGCCGCAACGGGTGCAGGAATTCGTGCTGCAGGCCCGCAGGGAGATCCAGAAATTCGCGGAACAGGACCAGTGGCCCGCGCTCTTGGTCAGCCCCGAGATCCGCAGTTTCGTGCGGTCCATGCTGGAGCGGGTCAGCCCGATGACGGTGGTTCTGTCGCACAACGAGATCCATCGCAAGACGGCGCTGCGCACCCTTGCCACCGTGGGCCAGTGAGGTGAATCTGGCCGCCCTTCTGAGCGTGGAGTTCCTTGGCGTGGCATTGGTCTTTGCGCGCATCGGCGGGATCGTCATGTTCATGCCGGCCTTCGGAGAGTCCTTCGTTCCGGTGCGACATCGCCTCGCGCTGGCGCTCGTGCTGGCATTGGCGTTGTATCCGGCCGTGCCGCAGGGGCCGATTTCGCTTGATGCGCCGGGCCCGCTGGTGGGGATGATCGCCATCGAACTGACGCTGGGCCTGTGGATCGGGCTGACCGCGCGTATCCTGCTCAGCGCGCTGGAGTTTGCCGGTTCGCAAATCGGCCTGGTCTCCGGCCTGTCGAATGCCTTCTCTCCCGGCCTTGGCTCGTTTCAGGGCTCGACGCTGATCTCGACTGGTCTGATGCTGGGCGGTGTGGCGGTGATCTTTGCCACCGACCTGCACCACCTGATCATCGCGGCCATGATTTCGAGTTACCAGATCTTCCCGCCGGGACAGATCCTGCCGTCCGACCTTGCGCAGCAGATCGTCAAGGCGGTCTCGCAAAGCTTCTACCTCGGGCTGTCGATCGTGGCGCCGTTCTACGTCATGGGCCTGCTGGTCAACCTCGGGATGGGGCTGGCCTCGCGGATGATGCCCTCGCTGCCGGTCTTCTTCGTGGCCGCGCCCGTGCTCATCATGGCAGGCCTTCTGGTTCTGGTCATGGCAACGCCGGTGATGCTGCGCGAATTTGCCGAACGGTTCGGTGAATGGCTTGGCATGATGGTGTTCTGAACCATGGCAGATGAGGACGACGACAAGGACAACAAGACCGAGGAGCCGACGGAGCGAAAACTGCGCAAGGCGCGCGAGAAAGGCGATGTGGCCTCCTCCAAGGAAGCGGGCAACGTCATGGCCGTGCTGTCGCTTTTCGCCATCGCGTCCTTCGTGCTGCCCTCCGTTTCGGCACCGCTGGCGGGCGTGTTGCGCAATGTGCTGGAAACCGCGGGCGCGGTCGAGATCGGGACCGGCGTCGCCGGACTGCGCGATCTTGGACTGGTCAGCTGGGAGGTTCTGCGCGGCGTGGGCATCTTGCTGGGGCCGTTGATGGCACTGATGGTCGTCGGGGCCCTGGCGGGGGTTGCCCTGCAGGGGGATGTCGTGGTTGCCGCCGAGCGGCTGAAGCCGAAACTGTCGAAGATCTCACCGATCTCCGGCTTCAAGCGGCTGTTTTCGGTGGCGGCCTTCGTCGAGTTCTTCAAGAGCGTGGCCAAGGTGCTGATCGTCGGTGTGATTGCCGGTTGGGTCGTGCTGGAGGCGGTTGGCCGGATCTGGCAGACGCAGGGTCTTTTGCCGGAGATGGTGTTCGGTTTCGTGCGGGTCGAGGCGGCGCGGATGCTGCTCATCACGCTTGGCTTTGTCACCGTGGTCGCCGTGGCTGACATCCTGTGGAAACGCTTTGAACACCGTCGCAAACAGCGCATGTCGATGAAGGACATAAAGGACGAGGTCAAGGAAACCGAAGGTGACCCGCTGATCCGGTCCAAGCGCATGAACATCCGGCGCGACCGTGCCCGGCAGCGGCTGGCCCAGGCGGTGCCGCGCGCCACCGTGGTCCTGACCAACCCGACCCATTATGCGGTGGCGCTGAAATACGAAACGGGTGTCGACATGGCGCCGGTCTGCGTGGCGAAGGGAGCCGACCTGATGGCCGCGCGCATCCGGACTCTGGCGCGGGAGAACGAGGTTCCCATGGTCGAGAACCGCCCGCTGGCGCGCGCGCTGCACGATGTGGCGGAGCTGGACAAGGAGATCCCGGTCGAACACTGGGAAGCTGTGGCCGCCATCATCGGCTACGTGATGGACCTCGAACGCAACATTCGCCGCGCACCGCCGGACGGCTCCAGCCTGCGCGAAGACCCCTGACGACACGCGGCTGCCACTCGGGCGTGGCTTTGCTGGCGACGTGGACCCTTTTCCAGGGCATCACACTATGCCGTTGTGCTCAGGCCATCAACATAGCCATGCCCGAGGTCGAGGACGGGAGCACTGTCTGGGGCATCCTGTGTCGGGATTCCCACCGACAGGTCGGTCCGCCGGGTGTGGCCCGCAAAGGTGCGTGATGGATCCTATCCGAAGTGGGCTTCGTTTTGGTGGATCGGCGGGGGTGCAACATGCAATCGAGGCTGTCCAGGACGTTCTGGATGAAGGTGTATCCGAAACTGAGCCGATCAAGGGCCACCCATGAGGGCCAGATATCGCGCGCGCTGTCCGTTCCGGCAGGGAAGCTGTCAGCCGGGTGTCAAGGTTCCCAACGCATGACCGTCAGCAGATCCATGTCATGGGCTTCACGCTTTCGCGCGGCCTTTCTGCCTTCGCTTTGGCGCCGCTGGCGGAGGGTCTCATAGGTCTTCTGCTCCGACAGAGCGGCGCGAAGCCTGTCCTCTGCCTGGGCGACCTCGGGTTGCAGCCTGGCGATTTCGTGGCTGATCCGGTCGAGTTCGGCCCGCATCGACCGAATGAACCGACCCAGGTATGGCGCCCCTTCCAGTCCCTCAATCCGGGATTCTCCGGACAGCCGCGCAAGGAGGGCTGTCTTCTCGGCCTCCAGCTGGACCATGCTGTCGCGCAGTGACGCGGTGCTTTGCGCTTCGCGTTCGGTGTCCATGCGCTTGAGGCGTTCCATGACTTCGAGCGCCCGCAAACGCCGTTGCCGGTCAGTGTTCATCTTCGGGCGTTTCGACTGGCTGGGGCAGGGCGGTCGGGGCTGCTGTGCCGCCAAGCGCCTCGCGCATCCGTCCCAGCACCTCCTGGGGGAAGCCATATTCCGACGGGGGCAGATTGCTGAACGTGCCGCCCACGGCCGCCGAGGTGAAACTTGTTTCCTCCGGCTCCGGTGCCGGATCGGCGGCATGGAGGCTTGTCGCGCCAAGGATAAGCAAGGGCAGGGCCGTGCGGCGGATCATGCCGCAGGAAGCTCTTTTTGCGCGGCTTCGACCTCGTAGAAGTCGGGCTGCATGCGTGTCGGGATGCTTCCGCGACCAATTTCCACACAAATGCTTGGCGGGTGATCGGCGACCATCGCAACAAAGATGTCACGAATAATGAGGTAGAATGTGCCGTCCTCCTCCTCGATCTGCTTCAGGCGGCCGGAGATGGGCTGCACCATGCAGTAGGCAAGGAAGACGCCCAGGAACGTCCCGACCAAAGCGCCGCCGATCATGCCACCCAGAATCTCGGGCGGTTGGTCGATGGAGGACATCGTCTTGATCACGCCAAGCACGGCGGCCACGATCCCGATTGCCGGTAGCCCGTCGGCGACCTGCTGGATCGCATGAACCGATGCCAACGATTCATGGTGGTGCTTCTTGATCTTGCGATTGATGACATCTTCGGTGGCGTACTTGTCGTCGAATTGCATCGACAGCATACGGAAGCTGTCGCGGATGAGGTCGATGGCAAAATGATCCGCGGCAATCCGGGGGTAGCGGCTGAAGATGTCGCTGTCTGAAGGCGACTCGATATGGCCATCCAGCGCAAGGATGCCCTTTGCCTTGTAGATGCGGGTCAGTTCGTACATCAGTTTCAGCAGGTCGCTGTAGTCCTCGGCTTTCCAGCGCGGACCTTTCAGCACCTTCACGATACCGGCGGCCGATTTCTTGATGACGTCGACGCTGTTGGCGATGACAAAGGCGCCGAGCGCAGCGCCCCCGATCATCATGCCTTCGAAGGGCAGGGCATGCAGCACGATGTCCATCTTGCCGCCCGACAATATGAAGCCCCCGAACACGAGGCCAAAAACGAGGGCAAGTCCCAGAATCATCGTCATAGGGTGTGGTCTCTGCTCTGTGAAGCGAAGCCGCCGGAACGGCAATTGCCATTATTTCTTAAGTAAATTTGACTTTCTTTCAAGTATAAACAAGGATAAATTGAAATATGTAAGGATAGCCGAGGCAAGTGACCATGATCGCCGAACAACTGGCATACTTTTTCGATGCATCTGCTCTTGGCTGTGTGTTCGAGGAGTGGCCCGAGGACATCGGACTTGTGCTCTGTCTGGATGAATCAGGCACCTGCGAGATGTTGCTGCACCATGCCGAAGAGGGGCAGGGTGTTTTGAAAAAAGCCGGGGCCTTGCTGGGGCGTGGTGCCGGAGAGTTCGCGGTGGTGCCGGCAATGGACGGTTATCCGACGCGGCGGGTGATGTTCTCTGACGAGCAGAAGCTTCTGGCATTGGTCGAGGGCGAAGCGGATCTTGCGGAAATGGCTGCCGACTACCTCATGAACTATCGCTTTGAGAAGGCGCGGAAGGCGCGTGAACGCCAGCAGGCCGAAGCGGCCCGCGCGCGACAGGCTGAACTGGGCCCGCGCCTGATCGAACCCTTTACGTGGCGGCCGAGGCTTCATCTGTCGGAGGTCCGGTCCAAAGTTACGCCGAAGCGGACGCTCAAGCCGAAGAAGCCCGACATGCCGGAGGGGTACCTGCCGTCGCAGGATGCCGTTCAGAGCGAGTGCTGGTTCGCGGACGGAGAGCTGCGCCTGGGCGATCGTGGTGTCCGGCTTGCCCTCGCCGCGGACATGGTGGACATCAAGACAAGCACGCGCCTCGTGCAGGAGGTCGGGTTTCGCGATGATTTTTCGCGGTTCGTTCTTCCCCGCGGGGCCGTCGACGGTTGGCTTCCTGGGGAGCCGCTGGTGATCGACATTCCCGAGGATCGTTTTCCGGCGGGGCTGCGCGAACGGTTCAAGCTCGCCCGTTCGGCAGAGATCACCGTTACAGCCCAGGGCGTCTTTGTTGCACCGGGAAGTGCGCTTGCAGAACAGGGGGACGCGTCCGGGGGCAATGAGGACACATCGCCCCGACGCAAGCGCCGGCGTTTTCTCACGCCGGTCAGCATTGCCGTGGCGCTTTTGGCCGTCGCGAGCCTGACCGTGGGAACCATGATCGAGGCGCTGGAAGCGGACGGGCTGCCAGTGCTGCTGAACCCGCTGCCGGCGTCGGTGGAGGCCGGAGCCTGAGCCTTTTCAGAGCAGGGGCTTGCCCTCCATCACGTAGCCTTGGGCCCGGATCGTACGCAGGCGCAGCTCATCGCCGAAAGCAACCTGAAGCTTCTGCCTTATCCGGGCAATATGCACATCCAGCCGACGATCCCCGTAGGTCCAGTCATCTTCGCCCAAGGCCTGGGCGATGGTGGCCCGGCTGACAACGCTGTCTCCCCCCGTGCTGAGGACCGTGAAAATGCGTTCTTCGAGAGGCGTCAGCCCGACCTGCGCCAGCCAGGCGGCCCGCTGCCCCACCTGCACCGCGCGGTGCAGCCGCGCCGCCAGGCGGGCCTTCAGCTCCGACGGATCGTTTTCCGCTCTCACGGCATCATCGGCGCCCGCAACGAAGGCTTCGCTGACGCCGCGAGGGCGGTTGCCATGGTCGACTGCGACGATCACGGCATCCGGGATCTGACGCCGAACGGACGCGATCAGCGACAACATCGCTTGATCCCGCGCACCATGCGCGGAGAGACCGACGATCATTGCCGTCAACGGCACGGACGCCTCGA
This sequence comes from Sagittula marina, assembly GCF_014196795.1. Classification (GTDB taxonomy): domain Bacteria; phylum Pseudomonadota; class Alphaproteobacteria; order Rhodobacterales; family Rhodobacteraceae; genus Sagittula; species Sagittula marina. Next base: position 18,667 of record NZ_JACIEJ010000009.1, on the reverse strand, counting down.
TCAGATCCTCCATTTCCGCAGGTCGGGCGCGCCGCAGGACGCGACGCAAACCACTGTCCCTAAGCAGGTCTGCCCAGCGGCTTCGACAGCGCGTGTCCCGATCCAGCGCCACCGCAAAGGGTGATCTCAAAAAGACTTTCGTTTTTGGGTTGTGCTTTTGCTCGCTCATCTTCAAGAATTGTCAATATTTCGGTAAGTTTTCATCAAGGATTAACCTTACCTGCGTATTCCTTAATTTGTGCCGTGACCGAGATGTCATTGCGAATGCCATTTAACAACAAGAAGAGAGCCGGGACATGAGGATAAACCTGCGCCAAGTTCTGAACCGTGTTTTGGGGCAACACCCCGCGACCGGGGAACGCGCGGTTTCACCCGATGATACGTGCGCCAGCCTGCGCTGCCTGGAGACAGGTCAACGGAGACCCCTGTTGAGAAGGCACCTCCGTGAGACGCTCGGCATGACCGCCGAGGAATACCGCGCCAAATGGAACCTGCCCGAAGACTATCCGATGGTGTCGCGCGCCTACGCTGATCAGCGGAAAGCCGCCAGATCCATGAAAAGGCAAGGATAGGCTTGAAAATCTGCCCAAAAGATTAAGTATAAGGGAACTTTTCAATGGTTTTTTCATTGTACACTTTGAATCCAGAGTATTTCGCTCAAGGATATTATGGCAGCCAGGGGTAAGATCAGCATGAGTGCAGAGGATCACAAGCAGGACACCGTCGGTCGTATCGTTGCGGCCTATGCGACCCGGTCGGACGTCAGCCCGGATGACATCGTTGCGCTATATCACCGCTTGTCCGGCGAACTGGCCAAGCAGGGGCTCGTCGAGGCGGTTGCGCCGGCGTCCAGCAGTGCTGCATTGCGCCCGGCCGTACCGCTCGACCGTGCCTATACCGAAGACAAGGTGTTCTGCCTCTGCTGCGGACGCGGCTTCAAGATGCTCAAGCGTCACCTGGGGGCGGAACACGGCATGACCGAGGCGGAGTACCGCGCGGCTTTCGGCCTGCCCGAGGATTTCCCGCTGGTCGCGCCCAGCTATTCGCAGAAAAAGGCGGCGCATGCCAAGGAAGCGGGGCTGGGCCGATACACGCGATCCTTGCCTGTCCCTCAGGAGTGAAGCTGACCCATGGCGGGAAGCAACGAACAGACCATCATCATAAAGCGGATCGAGGAAGAGGGCGGCGAAGGGCATCATGGCGGCGCCTGGAAGGTGGCCTATGCCGACTTCATGACGGCGATGATGGCCTTCTTCCTGCTCTTGTGGATTCTTGCCGCATCCGACGAGGAAAAGCTGCGGGGCCTGGCTGATTACTTTACGCCCAGCCTGTCGCAAAGCGGTGGGCGCGGAGATGGTTTGCTGGATGGCACGGTCCTGGCCGAAGATGGCGTGATGAGCGGGAATGATGGCCCGGCCAGTCCGGAGCGGCTGCCGAGCTTCGGGCAGGAAAATCCCCTGGCAGTGTTCGACAGTCGTTTGCGTGACACGCATCCCAATATCCAGGTCGAATACGACACGCGGCCCGAAGGACGTCAGGAAAGCGCCACGATCAAAGAGGGCAGCGATCCGCTGGAGGCGGCACGTGTCGCGGCGGCGGTTGAGCGGGCCGCGCAGAAGTGGGCAGAAGACCAGGCGCGCCTCGAACAGCAGATCATGCAGGAGGTCGTGACGAGCCCCGAGCTGGAGCGGTTCTCGGACAACTTGCGGTTCGACCGGACCGAGGACGGTCTGGAGATCCAGATCGTCGATAATCGGGGCGAATCGATGTTCGCAACGGGCAGCGCGCGGATCGAGGCGCGCACGCGCGACCTGATCCGCATCATTGCGGAAGCCGTGGTTGAATTGCCGAACGATATTGCAATCTCAGGGCATACCGATTCGATGCCGTTCACGCGGTCGGAGACATATTCGAACTGGGAGCTTTCCGCCGATCGTGCCAACGCGACTCGCCGTGTGCTCATAGCCAGTGGGGTCAGGGCGGACCGTATCACGCGGATCTCGGGTCTGGCGGATACGAAGCCGCTGGATGCTGCGGCGCCGGACGCTCCGGAGAACCGCCGGATCAGCGTGACGGTGCAATACCCGCAAGACGCAGAACCTGTGCAAGTTCAAGACTGATTCCAGTAGATGTCGCGAAGTGGTGCAGTGCCACCACATGTAGTATATACCCAGTTTGCTCCACCATTATATCCACACCTTTTTGAAAGTATGTTAAGAAGACTCCGAGGTTGTGGAGGCGTGTTCTGGTGTCTGAGCTTCCGAGGCGGTCTGGATTCATGTATTGAAACCAAATGCTTGCGCATAAACTCTAGCTTCGGGCAGTTTGGCCCGTAAGTTTCGAGCCCGCTCAGATGTTAACCTTTTCTTAACACTTGGCGGCTTCACCGGCTCCCTACCACTAAATACTGTGGTCCCAAGCAGACACTAAACAAGGGAGGCGGCCACAAATGCGCAGCGGAGAGATACTTGGCCTGATCTGGCGCGACGGCGTGGCCCTCCCGTCAGATGGTGGTCATCGCAATTTCGAGGCGCTTTTTGGCCAGATCCTGCCGGTGCGGACGGCTGCTCTTCTGGCCGGGAAGGCGTGTCCCCATCCGCTCGCCATGTCAGACGAGCTCGAACTTGCCCCTGCCTTGCCGCTGGGTGACGTGCTGGTGGAGGAACTCCCGCTTGATCTGCCATACGGCACGATGGTGCTGTTCCTTCCCGAGTGGGAGACCGACATGTCTCTGCTTCTTGGTGGGGCCGTTGGCGAAACCTTTCAACTGATGATCAATCTCGCCTGCGTCCCGATGGAACGCGAAACCGATGCGCTGTACCTTCTGGCGCATGCGGCGGTGCGGCGTGTGGCCGGGCTGGCCGCGCGGGGGTGCCCGGTTGATCCGGGGGCCTTCAACCTCGGGCTGGCGGGATGCCTGCAACGACATTGGGCTGGTTCGAGCGGAGCACAGATCATGGATCCGACGCTGTTCGCGCGTGAGGATTTTCTCTGGCAGCCCTCCCTGACGCACTATCTTGCGCGGCTCGATCCCGGTTTCACCGCGCCCGACCCCCGGATCATCAGCGCGGACCTTTTGGGGGTCTCCGACCAGCCGCTCCAGTTGCCGGAATGGACCAGCCGGATGGAGGCGGTGATGCGGGCCGTCCTTGGCGCGCCGGAGCGGGAGCCCGCGCCAGTTCACAGCGGCCTGGCCGCGCGCTTTAACCTTCAGTAAATCATAATAGCCTTCCGAGGCGGCGCGATTTGTGTTTACTTGTTCTTGAGAGAACAGGTGATTTCGCGTGTGTCAGGCCTGCTTACGATGAGACTGCGCAAGGATTGCGCGCCATCGTCTGCTTGGATCAAGCGCGACGTCGCGCCGCCGGGTCCAAGTCGACCGCGGCTTGTCAGGAAAGCGGCCTCAAATGGTGAACCTCCTTTCGATCTTTGGCGCGCAGCCCGCTTCGGCGCGGATCGGTGAGGTCGCCCCGGCCGCCAAAGGGGCGGAGGCGGCGTTTGCTTCGTTCCTGTCCTTTCTCCGCAGCGAAGAGAGCGGTCCCATCGAAGAGGCGGCCCCGGATCTCCTGTCGCTGCTCGAAGAGATCGAGGTGGCGCTGGCCGACCCCGACATGACGGATATGGAGATCGAAGCGGCCCTGACACCCAAGCTGGAGGATCTTGTGCAGGCACTTCGGGCTATGCCGGGGGCCGTCGAGCTGCTGTCCCTGGCGGTCGAGGTGGATCTGGCGGGCGCCCCGCAGCCGGAGGATGTGTCTTGGCGATCATTTGCAGAGGCCGTGCCGGTGCTGAGCCGTATCTTCGATGTCGCGGCGCCCCAGCCTGCTCCTGAAGAGATCAGCACGCCCGGTGTTCGCGCCCTGTCGGGTCATCTGCTCGCGCAGGTTGAGACAGGGCGCGCGCGCCCGGTTCCCGCGCAGCACTTGCCGGACACTTCTGAGCGGCAGGGGGCCGATGCTGCGCAGTATCGGCCATCGCCGGAAACACGTGGCACATTTCCCGACAGGGTGCTGACGCCGGTGACGTCCATTGGCCAGACGCCCTCGGGCGCGGAGGGTCAGCAGGCGGCTCAACCGTCGGTGCAATCGCCCGCCAACATCCTGCCACCCGTGAGCGTGGCGCCAGAACCGGTCCCTGTCATGCCGACGGAAGCCGCGCGCCCCGTCCAGATGCCTGCCCCGAGTTCCGATCAGATCCTCAACCAGGTCCGCGCCAGCGTGAGTGAGACCGGCCGCATCCGGGTGGAGCTGAACCCGGACGGCATGGGGTCGCTGGAGATTGACCTTGCCGCCGATGATGGCGGTCAGCTTCGGGTGACGGTGCGCGCGGAGCAGGCATCGGTGCTGACGGCGCTGCGGGCAGACCGTGACGGTCTGCTGGCCATGCTGCGCGACGCCGGTCATCAGGTCGATGATCGAGGCCTGAGTTTCTCCGATTTTGGCGCCCGTCAGTCGGGGCAGGGCGATACGCAGGGGCAGGGGGGCCGTCACGCCACGCCTGCCGGGCTGTTTGCCGCCACGGATACCGGGGCGGACGTCGACCCGGACCATATCACTGTCACGTTGCCGGGGTTCGGCGGCGTCGACATCCAAGTTTGAATCGAGAGGAGACCGCCGTGGCGATTGATCCCTTCGGCCCCGGTTCCGTGACCGGTGCTCGTACCACCGCTTCCAGCTCCATGAGCCAGCTCAGCGAGGATTACGAAAGCTTCATCACGCTGCTGACCGCGCAGATCCAGAACCAGGACCCGCTGGAGCCGATGGACAGCACCACGTTCATCTCCCAGCTTGCACAGTTGAGCCAGGTCGAACAGTCCGTTGCGGTCAATGACAACCTCGAAGGGATCTCTGGCCAGTTGTCGAGCATGTCGGCCATCGGCGGCCTGAACCTGATCGGGAAAAACGTGGTCGCGCCAAGCGACGAGGTGGCGTTACAGGACGGTCAGGCGATCGCGGGCTACAGGCTGGCGGCGGACGCGGCCTCGGTGTCCGTCTCCATCAAGTCGGCGGACGGCACCCTGCTGCGCCGCTACGACGACCTGGACCGCAGCGCGGGCACGCTTCACTCGCTGTCGTGGGATGGATTGGATTACGAGGGCCTGCCACTCCCGTCGGGCCGCTATTCCCTTGAAATCCGTGCCGAGGATGCGGCGGGTAACGTGGTGCCAGGTCAGACCTATGCCGCATCGACGGTGCGCAGCATGACCTATGAGAACGGTCTTGCCACGTTGCACCTGGCGAATGGGGAGACCACCAGCGCCGGATTGATCGAAGAGGTGTGGTAAGCGCGCGCCGCAGGTTTCAGCTGCGCGGCACGTTCGCTTTGACCATCGACAGGAACATTACGTCGGTGACGCCGTCCCCGAAATCGGCCTGAAGGTCGGACACCAGGGCGCGTGTCAATTTCTCGGTGTCGATATCGGGGCCCTGCATGGTCGATGTGCCCGCCGCGTCATGCATTGAGGCGAGGATCACGTCCCGCAGGCGCGAGGCGTTCTCCGCCACGTTGAAGGCCTGCGCGGTTGCCGTGTCGCGCATCGCGACGCCGACTTCCGAGACAACATAGGTCACGCTGTCGGGGTGATAGACGGGAACGCTGACACGGCCGAGCCGCACGACGCTGCCATCGCCCAGTGGGTCCTTGCGCAACAGGCTGGCGGTGTGGTCCTCCGCCCGGCGATGCGCGGCTTTTTCGGCATGGCCGGGTGTGTCGAGGCGGTGGCTTCCATCCTCGTCACTTGGGGCGGTCATTGCCGTTTCGGCAAGGGAATCCAGCACCTGCTCGGCCGCGTTACGCCGGCCATGTTCAAAGGTTTCTTCAGCCGCAGAGGTCAGCGCCGGGGTGGCGTGGTCAGCGGCGCTGCCGGACAGCATGAACTGCCCGCCTGCGAAGCCCGCGGCCCCGCAAAGGACCGGCAGGGCTGCAAAGGCGATATGGGCTTTCTTCATGACCGATTCCCGAATGTTCCTGTTCGAGTAAGGTTATGAATTCCAATTCAGGCAATAGTTGTATTCAAATATGGTTAAAGTTTGGCTTAGTACGGTAGGATGATGTCCATCACGTCCTCGCCGTAGCCGCGCGCCTGCTGGCGGCTGATCGCGCCACGGCCGCCGTAGCCGATGCGCGCCTCTGCCATCTTGTCGTAGGGAATGGAGTTGTCGCGGCCGATGTCCTGCGGGCGGATGATGCCCGATACCCTCAGCTCGCGCAATTCCTCGTTGACCTTGACCTCCTGCCGGCCGAGCACGATGAGGTTCCCGTTTGGCAGGGATTGCACGACCAGCGCCGCCATCCGCAGGGAGATCGCCTCGTTGCGGGCAATCGAGCCATCCCCGGATGCCCCTGTGGAGGAGGTGATGTCGACAAGGTTGCCCTCCGGCAGGTCTTCGGGGCCGACGCCGGGCAGAACCTTGTCGATCTGGGTGCCGTAGCCAAAGAAATTCGGGAAGGCGAGCGTGCTGCGCCCGGTGCGGTTGCGGTCGGATTCGTTGTTCAGACTGGCCTGGTCGTCGATGTCGATGATGATCGTCAGGATGTCGCCGACCTTGGTGGCGCGTTGATCGCCGAAGAAGCCGGAGGAACCCCGTTCCCACAGCGAGGCGCGTTCCGCACGGTAGGGGGCGGTCGCGATCTCCGGCGGTGGCATCGGCACGTTGATGTTGCGCGCGGCGGCCAGGTCGCCCGGGTCGATGCCCACGGGGCTGAGTTCGGGTTCGCGGTCGAAGGCGGCCGTGCTGCAGCCTGCGAGAAGGATCAGCGCGGTTCCGGTCAGCAGGAGGGCGCGGGGAGACGTCATCGGATCACCTCTACAAGACCATCCGCGCGGGCCACGGCGGTCAGGGAATTGTTGCTTACGAGATTGACGATGCGCACATCCTGGCCGCGATGGGCATCAGAGAGCGCCCGGCCGGGCGCGGTCACCACCAGCCTGCCGTCGTCATAGAGAATGTTCACCTTGTCGCCGCGCCCGATCACCAGCGGTTCCATCACCGACTGGCGCATCACCGGACGGCCCTGCGCCAACATGCGACGCACCTGCTTGCCTTCGAGCGATGCCGGGTCTGTCAGGGTAAAGGCTCCGACGCGGGCGACCGGAAGCTCGGTGATCCTGAAATCGGCCTCGCCGATGATTTCGCCGGGCATCAGGCGGCGCGTGGGCACCGGCAGGCTGAGTTTGGCCAGCGCCAGCCCCTGCAGGCGGTGGGTCACGCCGGTGTCGGTCACCGCGTTGGCAAGGAAGCTGCCGCTGTCCGGGTCGATCCAGAAGGCGGAAATCAGTTCCGCTTCCTTCACGGACCCGGCGCTGAAGCGCACGTGAATGGTGGCCTCCACGGGCAGCTCGTCGCCCCAGCGCTGCCGCACCTGTTCCTCGATCAGGACGGACGTGCTTTCGGCCAGGGCAGGCGAACCCGCCATGAGGATGGCGCAGAGCAGGGAGATCAGACGGCGAAACATGGGGTTACTTGATCTGGTTTGCGGCGGACATCATCTGGTCGGCGGTGGAGATGGCCTTGGAGTTCATCTCGTAGGCCCGCTGCGCCTGGATCAGGTCGGTGATCTGGCGGATGATGTCCACGTTGGATGCCTCCAGATAGCCCTGGCGCAGAATGCCGACGCCTTCGTCTCCGGGCAGGGCGGGGATCGCATCGCCGGAGGCCACGGTCGCCTCCAACAGGTTGTTGCCCAGCGGGCGCATCCCGGCGTCGTTGACAAAGGTGGTGAGGGTGAGCTGGCCGACTTCCACCGGGATCGGATCGCCATCGACGTAGGCGCTGACGATGCCGGTTTCGCTGATTTCGACGGCGGTGGTGTTGTCCGGCAGCACGACGCCGGGGTCGATCTCGAACCCCTGGTGGTTGACGATCTGCCCCTCGGCAGAGAGCCGGAAGGAGCCGTCGCGTGTATAGGCCTGGTTTCCGTCCGGCATGTTGACGGCGAAATAGCCGCGCCCGTCGATGGCAAGATCGAGCTGGTTTTCCGTCTGCGTCAGCCCGCCTTGCGTGTTCAGGCGCAGGGTGCCCACCGACCGCACGCCCAGACCGATGTCCAGCCCGACCGGGCGCGTGGTGCCCTCTTCGGCGGTGACCGCGCCTTCGCGCGACTGGTTCTCGTAGATCAGGTCGGTGAAAGAGGCGCGCGCGCTCTTGAACCCGGTGGTGTTCGCGTTGGCGATGTTGTTCGAGATCACGTCAACATTCGTCTGTTGCGCCATCATGCCGGTTGCGGCGATGCCCAGTGCCTTCATCTGCGTCCCTCGCTTAGCTGTTCCGTCCGATGCGGCTCAGCATTTCCTTTTTCAGTTCGTCGTCGGAGGCCATCAGGTTCAGCGAATGCTGGTAGGCCTGCTGGATCTGGATCAGTCGCGTGACCTCGGTCACCGGCTGGACGTTGCTGCTTTCCACGGCGCCCTGGATGACAGTGGACCCGGTGTCGTCCGGCACCAGTCCTGCGTCCTCGGCCTGCGGGACGAACATGCCGCCTCCGGCGCGGCTGAGCGTCTGGCGGTCGGGAAGCTCGAAAATGCCGACCTGGCCCATTACGCCGCCGTCGGGCGACGAGATCACACCGTCATCGGAAATCGCCAGAGCGTTCGCAAACTGCGGAGGGATGTTGAGCGCCGCACCTCCAAGGTCGAGGATCTGTGCGCCGTTCGCCGTCGTGACCTGGCCCTGCGCGTTCAGCACAAGCTGACCGTCGCGACCGTACCCGGTGCGACCATCGGGCATCTCGTAGGCGAACCAGCCTTGGCCTGTCAGCGCAAGATCGAGCGGATTGCCGGTCTGCACGACAACACCGGGGGTGTCATCCACGTAGGAGCCTCGGTCGAGCACGTAGTGCGTGCCTTCGCCGTCCACTGCGGCATTGCTCTTCTCCAGGTAGCTTTCAAACAGGACCCGCTCTGCCTTGAAGCCGCTGGAGCTGGCATTGGCGATGTTGTTGGAGGTCACATCAAGCTGTCGCTCAAGCGCGGAGAGCTTGGACAGCGCGACATATGTCGAATTATCCATGTGAACCTCCAATCTAAGCTTATCTGTACATTCTTTTCTTGCGAAGAATGCGGGCTTTGCTAGGATAAAGCAAGTATTATCAGGAAGAGGCGAGCAAAGAAGTGACCTATCCTTGCGCTTTCCTCGGACAAGCCTTGGCGACGGCCGGGTTTATCCTCTGCGCTGTTCCGGTGCTGGCGGAGCGGGACGCAGGCGCGTCGGTCACGACGTTCGAAGCGCCGGCGCTCGGCTCCATGCGGGTCATCGACCCGGCGCCCTTGTACCTGAGCCGCCGCGAAACGCGTCCCTTCCTGGAGGAACGCCGCGAGCTGATGCGCCGGCTGCAAGGTGCAGAAGAGGATGCGACGGCGCGCGCCCGGGCGCTCACGGATCTCGCTGAATTCCACTTTGCGCATGGCATGGCGCCCGAAGGTCTGTCGTTGCTCGCCTCTGTCGACGGTGCGGAGCTGCCGCTGGCGCATCGGCTGCGGGCAGCCGCCTTCGAGCTTGCGCTCGGCCTGATAGACCTGCGTGAGCGCCCCCTGACAGGACGGGCCAAGGCGCTTCTGGACCCGGTGCATCGCGACTGGGCCGACCAGCCCTTGTTTCTGGCGTTGCATCACATCGGAGAGGGGCGTTGTTCCGAGGCTGCCGTTTTGCTGGATGCAGCTGTCGGTCGCCTCGCGCGGTTCTCGTCCTCCGTGCAGGAAAGGGTGCTGCCGGGTCTGCTCGAATGCGCAATTCGGTCAGAACGGTGGCGCTTGGCCAGGGATATCGCCGCGGCCTTCGATGCGTATCCTTCGCTCCGGGACAGCCCGGCCTACCATTTCCTGCTGGGAGAAGTTGCAAGCGCGGGGGAGGCCCCGCTGGCCGCGTTTGACAGTTTCGTGCGGGCGCAGTCGGGCGACGACCTCTGGGCGCATCGCGCGCGGCGGGCCTTGGTCGATCTTGGACTGGGCGAGGACGTTCTTGGGCCGGATGAGGCGGTACGATTGCTGTCGCAGGAGGCGCAGATGTGGCGCGGTGGTCCGGAGGCGGCAGAAACGCTGCACGCGCTGGCCTCGCTGCAGATGATTGCGGAGGATCAGGTCGGCGCGATCGAGACCTACGGCCAGCTCATGGTGCGCCATCCCGGCACGACGCAGGCCAGCGACGCGCAGCAGAAAGCCCGGACCCTGATTGATGCCCTGTATCAACGAGGGGCTGCCCGCGACATGTCCCTGACGCGCTACATGGCCGCGCATGAGCGCATCGCGCCGCTGTTTCGGTTCACGCTGAATTTCTCGGAGGCCGCGACTTTGCTGGCGGATACGTTTCTGGCTGCGGGCGGCACGACCATCGCCGCGCGGGAATACGCGACCATCCATGATTACCTCGTCGCTGGGCAGGACCTCGGGATTGTCGATATTCCCGAGGGTGCGCTGCAGCGGTTGAAGGTCAAGGAGGCGGAGGCGCTGGCGGCGGGCGGGCAGTGGGAAACGCTCGGCGCCTTGCTGGCGCAACCGTTGGACCTGGACGATCCCGACTTGCGCCGCCGTCTCGAGCGCGTTTCCGTGCGTCTCCTGCAGGAAACGGGGCGCAGCAGCGAACTTTTGACCGGCACTGCCGAGGACGCCCCGGATCAGGTGCTGAGGCTGCGTGCGCAGGCCCGGTTCGACGCAGCGGAGTGGCCGGAGGCGATGACGGCCTATGGCCGGCTGCACGACCGGCTGGGTGGGGATATGCCCCTGCCGGACAGCATCCGCTATCTTCTTGCAGCCCACCGCAGCGGGGACATGGTCCGCACCGCAGAAATCGCGCGAACCTTTCCCGCGTTGACGGAGTTGCCCGCCTGGGCCGACATTTCTCGGAGCCTGACCCATGCCGCGCCCGAGCTTTTGCCGCTGCGGCAGGACACGGCACGCGCCCGGATCGAGAGTGCGGGCGAGGTGCTCGAAACCTTGCCGGGGCGAGAACAGCTCAATTGATGCGCCGCGCAGGGGTCTGAGCAGGCAAGATTCCCGCAAAAATTGCCAAGTAAACAAATCTTTAACCGTGGTGTAACCGAGTTCTGTTAATTGGTTAACGAACGGTGGGTCATCACCGACAGAAAAAGACGAGGCGGATATGAGTATTTCCAACGCGATGGCATCCGGGGTCAGCGGCCTGCTTGCCAACTCCAAGGCGGTCGAAAACATCTCCTACAACATCGCGAACGCCGATACGGTGGGGTATCGCCGCAGCTTTTCGCAGATGATTACCTCCGGCTCGACCTCGGCTTCGGGCAGCTTCGCCACGGGCGTTGCGACCGCGGTGACCCATTCCAACACCGCCGAAGGCAGCTTCATGGACACCGCCGTGGGATCCAACATGGCGATCACCGGCAGCGGCTTCTTCGTGGTGAACTCGAATATCGACGCCTCCTATACCGCCGGGAACATGTTCACCCGCGTGGGCAGCTTCGAACCTGACGACAACGGCAATCTGGTGAACGCCGCCGGGCTTTATCTGATGGGCTTTCCCTACGGAGGCGATGGCACCCTCGGGGCTGTGGACCGTGCCAGCTTTGGCGACCTCGAGCCGGTGAATATCGCCAATCAGGCGATCAGCGGCACGGCGACGACGTCGGCATCGCTGTCTGGCAATCTGCCGTCACAGGAAACCGGTCTCGATACGCCGGGCGAAGCCTTCGTGACCTCGGCGGAATACTATAACGACCTGGGCGAGGCCGAGCGTCTGACCCTGTCCTTCCAGCCCACCGGAAACGATGACGCGTGGGTGGTGACGATTTCGGACGGGACGACGGAATACGGCAGCGTCACGATGACCTTCAATGACAGTGGCCCGGATGCCGGCTCCCCTGCGTCCTTCGACGATGTCACGGTGACCGCGACCGCGCCCGGCGGGTTTGCCTTTGACCCTGCGACCGGTGAGATGACGCTGACCATCAACAATGCGGACACGCCGCAGGTCGTCACCATGTCGCTGGGTGCGCCGGGCAGCTTCGACGGCCTGACGCAGTTTGCCGGTGACTACACGCCGATGACCGTGAAGCCGAACGGCAGCGAAAGCGGCACCCTGACCCGCGTGGAGTTCGACGAATTCGGGGACGTCTGGGGCGTTTTCGACAATGGCACGCGCAAGGCGCTGTACTCGATCCCCTTGGCCACTTTTGCAAACCCCAACGGGCTGGAGACCAGCAACAACTCGACCTTCCATATGTCAAACGATTCCGGCGGCTTCTATCTCGGACAGGCCGGAACCGGCGAAACCGGATCGTTGAGCTCGGGGGGCGTGGAGTCTGCCAACGTCGATATCGCCGAAGAGCTGACCGACCTGATCCAGCGCCAGCGCGCCTATTCCTCGAATGCCAAGATCATCACCACGGCGGACGAGATGCTGAACGAGACGGTGAACCTGAAGCGTTGATCGGCGCCGCCGACGGATAGGAACACACCATGAGCCTGATTTCCGCTCTCAACGCGGCGCGCAGCGGCATGAGCACCAGTTCCCGCTGGGCCGATACCGTATCGACGAATATCGCGAACGCGAACAACGCCAGCTACGCCCGGCGCGAAACGCAGATTACCACCAACGCGCAGGGCGCGGCCCAAGTCAGCGAGATCACCCGCGCCGTCGACAGTGCGCTGGACGGCCTCTATCGCACCGAGGTCAGCCGGACCGCAACGCAGGATGCCATCGCCACGGGGCTGGCAGGGTATACCGCGCTGCTCGGTGACACCGAAAGCACCGATACCATGCTGACGCGGCTGACAGATTTCCAGAACGCGCTTGGCCTTTTGTCTGTCTCGCCAGCAGACACCGGGCTGCAGCGGGCCACGGTCGCCGATGCGCAGGAACTGGCGCAGGCGCTCAATCGTGCGGGGGGCGCCCTCGATGCCGCGATGGGGCGCGCTGAAGAGGGTGTCGTCGCCGATGTTGCGGCGGTGAACGACCGGCTTGGGCGGATCGCGGCGCTCAGCGAGCGGCTGGCGTCCTCCGACGGGAATGGCGAGGCGCCGCTTTCGGTTCACGACGCGCTTGGCGCCGAGCTTGACGCGCTTGCGGAATACATGGACGTCACGACACGCACGGATGGTCACGGCCGGATGGAGGTCTTTACCTCGGGTGGCACCGCGTTGCTGACCGGCGGCAGGCCGGAGACGTTGCGATTTGACGCCGAAAGCGGAACGCTGTGGGCCGGGAGCGTCGACATCACACCGGGCGTTTCCGGCAAGCGGGGCATTTCCGAAGGCTCCATTTCCGGCAAGGTGGCGCTTTACACGACGGTTCTGCCGGAGATGCAGGCGCAGCTGGACGAAACCGCCCGCGCGCTGATCTCCGGAATGGAGGCGGCGGATGCCAGTCTTCTGCCCGGTGAGGCGGGTCTTTTCACGGACGCAGGAGCCGCGCTGACGGATCCGGTCGCGCCGGGGCTGGCCCGCCGGATCGCGGTGAACGAGGCCGTGGTGCCCGAGGTCGGGGGCGCACTCTGGCGGATCCGTGACGGCGTCGGTGCGGTGGTGCCGGGCGCGGCCGGAGCCAACGGCCAGGTCATGGATTTTGCCGATGCGCTCAATGGCAGCCTGACGTTCGACGAGGCGCACGGTCTGGGCAGCGACGTGCCGCTGTCGCGCTTCATGTCATCGCTGATTGCCAGCCAGAACAGCACCCGCGCCTCGGCCGAGACCTCCGCCGAACGCCTGGCCGCCGGTGCCATCGCCACGCAGACGTCGCGCATGTCCTTCATGGGCGTCAATGTCGATGACGAGCTTCAGCAGCTCGCCATGATCCAGCAATCCTATGGCGCCAACGCGCAGGCCCTTTCGACCGTCTCCGAGATGATCGACACCCTGCTGGCAGCCGTGTGACCCGGGAGCCCAGCATGATCGGTTTCACCCGCGCCCCGTCGACGCTGTACAGCAACCTGTTGCGTCGAAATGCCAATGCGGAGATGCAGGCGCAGTTGTCGCGCGCCGAACAGGAGTTGGCCACCGGCATAAAGAGCGACATCTACAAATCGCTCGGACCGACGGCGGCCGAAGCGCTGAGCCTCGATGCTGCCCTGTCTCGTGATACGGCGCAGATCGCGGCGAACAAGCTGCTTGGCGGGCGGCTCGACACCATGAGCAGCGCGCTCGGCTCCATGGGCGAGGCCGTGCAGTCCACCCTGCAACTGGCGGTGACCAACAGCGGGTTCAACGGTGGTACGGCCAGCGGTCTCCAGACCTCGGCCCGGGCGTCGCTTGATGCGCTGATGTCCATGGCCAACGCGAATTACGGTGGCACCCCGCTTTTCGCGGGCCCCTCGGACGGAGCCCGCGCGTTGCAGGATTACGACACGCCCCGGGCGGAGACCGGGCTGTCGCCCCGTGTGGTGATCGACGGCGTGATGGCGGGCGGGCTGGGGTCCGTATCCGACGCCACCGCGCGTATCGCGGAGCTCGACGCGATCTTTTCCAATACCGCCGCGAACCCGGATGAGACTTTCGATGCGCTGTTCTTTACCGGTGCCACGTCGGCGGACCCCATGTCTGCGGGGATCGGCGACGGGATCACGGTCAACTACGGGGTTCAGGCGAACGATGACGCGTTCCGGCAGGCCTTGCAGGGACTGGTGATGCTGGCCACGACCGACGCATCGGAGATCGGTGATGCAGAGGCATACGCAATCTGGGTCGACACGGCAGCGGCACGGTTGAGCAGCGGCCTCGAAGGGTTGCTGGACAGCCAGGTCCAGCTCGACACGGCATCGGCGCGGATCGACGAGGCCAATACGGGGATGGAAGATCGCGCGAACCTTTACAAGGGGCGCGTGGCCGAGCTGGTGGAAGTGGACAGCTACGAGGCGGCGACCGAGATCACCGCACTCGAAACTCAGCTTCAGGCGAGCTACGCCGTGACGGCGCGGCTGTCACAGTTGAGCTTTCTGAACTTCATGAGGTGATCCGGAGGTGTTCGGCAGGCGCGTAGGGTCCGTCCGCACGGCGTCCAGTTCGGGTGCCGTCCTGGGTGTCAGCTTGTAGCCACGACCGCGGATCGTGCGGATATGCGGGTCTCCGGTGGGCGACATGCTTTCGATCTTCTTGCGGATGCGGCAGATATAGACATCGATCACCTTGTCGAAGGGCTGATCCTGAGCCATGCCGTAGACCGCGTCGTAGATCACCGATTTCGACACCACCCGGGGGGCGGAGAGCGCAAGCTGTTGGAAGATCGCAAGTTCGCGCTGCGACAGCTTCATCGGTTTGCCCGCCACGTCCGGATCGCGCCCGTCGAAATACGCGGTAAGATCGCCGATGTGCAGGCAGCTGGCAGCGTGTCCGTGAAACCGGCGGGTGATCGCATTGACCCGGCTGCGCAGTTCAAGCCCTGTCAGCGGTCCGACGATATCGTCGTCGGCGCCCGCATCAAGTGTTTGCATCGCAGCTTGCGGATTGCGGACCATGCGCAGCACAAGGATCGGATTGCGGCAGCCGGAGCGCCGCAGTCGCGCGATGCGCTCCACCAGCTTGGGGTGTTCGGCCAGCACGACGGGCCGCGCGGCGTAACCATCTCGGCCGAGCAGATCCAGGTCGCGATCAAAGAGATCGTCATCGACCGACACGGGTTCCCACTCCGCCTCGTCCAACCTCGACAGAAGGCCGTGAAAGGCGTTGGATCGCGGCTCGTAAAGATAGATATGCACCACGCACTCCCGATAGGTCGTTGGATCTTGTTATCCATGACTGAGTGCGCCGATCATGATGCGGTCCGGCCCGATGGTCAAGTATAAGACAAGAATAGTTTCTCTATCCTTGATTTAATCATTGCTGAAAAGGGTGCATCCATGTTTAATCTTGAGCAATGGAAACCCTTCGACGCGGAAGCTTCATGCGGATCGCAGCCAGTATTGCCGCCTTCATCGGGGCTCTTTGCCTTGCCGTGCCGTCCGTCGCGGACGTGCGGATCAAGGACATCGCCACCTTTGAAGGTGTGCGCGAGAACCAGCTCGTGGGCTACGGGCTTGTCGTCGGGCTGAACGGCACGGGGGACAGCCTGCGCAACTCGCCGTTCACCGAGAAGAGCATCGAGGCAATGCTGGAACGGTTGGGGGTCGGCAACCTGTCAGACGACCGCATCAAGACGACCAACACCGCCGCCGTGATGGTGACTGCCATGTTGCCGCCCTTTGCGCGACTGGGATCGCCCGTTGACGTCGTGGTCTCGTCGCTCGGGGATGCGACATCGCTGCGCGGTGGCACGCTGATCGTGACGCCCCTGACCGGGGCCGACGGTGAAGTCTACGCGGTGGCGCAGGGCCCGATCGCTGTCGCGGGGTTCTCGGCCACCGGGGTCGCCGCGTCGATTACCGAGGGCGTGCCCACCGTTGCCCGGATCGAGAACGGCGCAACCGTCGAGAACGAGGTGGATTTCCAGCTTTCCGCTCTGGACTCCGTGCGTATCGCCCTGCGCAACCCGGACTTCACCACGGCAGTGCGCATGTCGGATGCGATCAACAACCGTCTAGGGGGGAACTCTTCGCAGGTCCTGGATTCCGGGACGGTGGAGCTTGCGCTGCACGGAGCCGGGAAGGGGGACGTGCCCGGCGTGCTTTCGGAGGTGGAGAACCTGCGGCTGGAACCCGACAGCATCGCCAAGGTCGTGATCGACGCCAAGACCGGGACCATCGTGATCGGCGCCAACGTGCGCATCGACAGGGTGGCGGTCAGCCAGGGTGGCCTGACGGTGATGGTGCGCGAGGACCCGGAAGTCAGCCAGCCGAACCCGATCACCATCGGCGGAACAACAGTCGTGGTGCCCCGGACCTCTGTCGCGGTCGAGGAGCAGGAAACGCATTTTACAATCCTCGAGGGCGCCGATGTCAGCCTTCAGCGGCTGGTGGATGCGCTCAACGCCATCGGCCTGAGCGCGACGCAGACCATCTCGATCCTGCAGGCGATCAAGGCCGCCGGCGCCTTGCACGCCGATCTGGAAATCATCTGAGGAGCCTCGGCATGGACATCGGCAGCAACATGGCGGCGCTTCAGGTCACGGGGGCGCAGGTCGCTCAGCCGGGGGCCGCCGCGCCCGATGCCCCGCACAGCGCGGTGAAGGAATTCGAGACCATGTTTCTCACCCAGATGGTCGACGAGATGCTCAAGCAGGTGGATATCGGTGATTTCGGGGGCGGGCAGGCGGAGGACACCTGGCGCTTTTTCCTGGCGGAAGCCTTCAGCCGCGAGATCGTCGAACAGGGTGGTGCCGGGCTGTCCGCCAGCCTGGAGCGGTCGCTTTCGGCGTACAGCCAGACACGGAAAATGGAGTGAGGGAGATGCCAGCGATGACACATGCCGAAGCCGGACAGCTCATCGACCGTCTGGCCCGCGTCCTGCGCGACGAGATCGCCGCCATCGGGCAAGGCGAATTGGCCCGTATCGACGAGCTGTACCCGCGAAAGGCAGAGCTTCTGGGCGAAATTGAGACGGCATTTGGATCGGGCGAAAAATATTTCGGCGGTGACGATGCCCAAAGCCGGAAACTGCACCGCAAGCTCGATGAATTGCGCGATCTCATCCAGACGGACCTGGCATTGTTGAAGCGCATGACGGAGGCCACAGGCGCCGTGGCGCGGGAAATCGAAAGAATCCGGGATCGTCAAAGCCTTCGCGGTGTCTACGATCGAGAGGGTGCCCCGGCACAAGCATCTGTGACTCCCTCGCAACGGTTTGACAAATCGATCTGAATCGACCGGTTCAAAAACTTATACTGTTCCAATTTTGCGTGTTACGCATGTTCTACGGCAAAGTCCGTTTTCGTCAGAAAGACGAAAGATAACGATAGAAATCGGAGCAGAACCAAGTGTCTTCCATCAACACCAACGCCAGCGCCATGAACGCGCTGTCGACCCTTCGTCAGGTCAACAAGGACCTCGAAGGCACCCAGAGCCGCATCTCGACCGGTCTACAGGTACAATCGGGCAAAGATAACGCGGCCTATTTCCAGATCTCCGAGACCATGAAGGGCGACAGCTCGGTCTACGCGTCGATCAACGAAGGCCTCACCCTGACCAAGAACTCGGTCTCGACCGCACGTCTTGGCGCAGAAACCATCAACGGCCTCGCACAGGAATTCCTCGACAAGGTGGCCTTCGCGCAGGGCGCGACCGGCGGCTACGACGAGGTTGAAAACGACCT
This sequence comes from Sagittula marina, assembly GCF_014196795.1. Lineage (GTDB taxonomy): Bacteria > Pseudomonadota > Alphaproteobacteria > Rhodobacterales > Rhodobacteraceae > Sagittula > Sagittula marina. The sequence continues at coordinate 525 of NZ_JACIEJ010000009.1, read as the reverse complement.
GTCCGAGCTCGTGAAGCAAATGGAAACCACGCTGAGCCAGTCGACCTTCAACGGCGACGACATGCTGGGCGCGGGATCTTACAACAACATCGTCAACGACGCCGGTGGCTCGGTCAACGCGATTGCGTCGGTCGATGGCACCATCGGGACTGCGGTGACAAACGCTGACGCCACGGTGGGCGTTGCGCGCAACACCGTGACCGGCATCAGCCGCGCCGGCGGCACCTACGCGACCACTTCGATCGAGGTGGGGACCCACGACATGGCGGAGCTTGTCGCGTCGTTCAAGGCCATCGTGGAAGTTGCCGGGACGACCACCGGTGGCGACAATGTCACTGGCTTTGGCGCAACCGCGGCAGCAGGTGACACCACCGACAACTTCTTGGCAACCGCGCTGGCAACGACCGAAGGTCTCGCAAGCCAGGTCACTGACATCGCGACCAAGCTGGGCCAGTCGGAGAAGTCGATCGAGAACCAGCAGGAGTTCCTCTCCTCCGTGGTCGACAACATCGATGCCGGTGTCGG
>NZ_JACIEJ010000008.1 GCF_014196795.1 Sagittula marina | reverse complement strand
TCTCGGCCCTCGGCAGGGCCGAGATCGAAGCCGTAACTTGAACTCAGGTGGGAAAGGGAAAACTCATCCCCGAACCTTATTTGCGCAACAACGCCCAGCACACTGGAAAAGTCAGATTCGGCGCGCGACTTGGCTGCCCCGATGACAGTCACCGCGCTCATTCACAATGCCTCCGACCTGCGCGGTCATTTCATGTCCGCATCGGAAGCCATCCTTGTAGCACTATCCGACCAGGTTGGTGTCGACCTCATGACAGATCTCAGCGTCATTGCCCTGGAGCTATCCGACCGTAGGGACCGGACGTACCGGAATGAGCGCTTCCAACACGATCTGGATGATGCACTGGTCCGCGGTAAGAGCGTCCTCACAATTGTCGGCGCTCCAACGGAACTCTCAGATGCTGCACGGACGCTTTTGACACGTTCTTACGATTTACCCCCGATCGACGGCCGCATGATCGCTGAGGTCATGCGCGCGCTCGGACGCGCGCCTTCTCGGAAGCTCGCAGCATGTCTGACCGAACGAGACGACGCAATCGGATCCCTTCCGGCCGCCATTGTCATCGGCGCCTTGCGCCTCGCCGATCCAAGAAGAACGGTTCGTGTTATCCTCGATGCCATCGATCGTCTGAATGAACCCGAGCGGCATGGAATGAGCCTGGAAGATCTCCACTTGACCAAGGAAATCTCAGCGCATTTCCACGGTATTGTCGCGGACATTGAGCAATGGAGAGAAAGCACGCTCGCATGGGAGGACGTTTCGTGCAGCACCTTACTGTGTGGCCCGCCGGGCAATGGGAAGACGTCATTGGCGTTGGCGCTCGCGGGATCCGCCGGGCTGCATTACGTCAGTGGCTCATATGCCGAGGCACAAGCCGCTGGATCCCTGTCGCATTACCTGGGGGCTATGGAGAAGCGCGCCGCAGAGGCCATTGGAAACGCTCCGAGCCTGTTTTTTGTAGATGAACTGGATTCCCTGCCGGATCGTGCAAGAAATCACGCTCACAACGACGCGTACATGACCAGCGTCGTGAATCACGCGTTGGAGCTATTCACGCGGTTGCACCGAACACCCGGTGTCGCTCTGCTCGCTGCGAGCAACCATGTGTCGAACATTGATCCGGCGCTCATCCGAGCTGGTCGCCTTGATACCCACGTCTATGTCGGACCTCCCGATCGAGCAGGTATCGAAGCGATCCTGCGCAAGCGCCTGTCTTCGTCTGGAAGCACGCTCGATCTGCGCGCAGCCAGCCGACGGCTCGTCGGTATGTCAGGCGCGGATGTCGCAACCACCGCTACGAAAGCAGTTGCAATCGCGCGACGTGCAAGTCGTCTGCTTACCAATGACGACTTGGTGAAGGCCATCGACCAGCCTGCATCAGCGGGTTTCGAAGAGCAAATCAGGCGAATTGCGATTCACGAGGCCGGCCATGCAGTGGTCCGCGCTGCTGTTGGCCTGCGACTGCCGGAAAGCGCGGTGCTTTCCACCGAGACGTCGCATGTCTCATCTCCAGCACCGTCAACACTTCGCCTCCTTGAAGTCGAGCAGGTGATGGCGACGATGCTTGCTGGCCGCGCAGCGGAATTGCTGGAGATGGGGGACGCTTCATCTGGCGCGGAGACCGATATCGCGCAAGCAACACGTCTGGCCCTGTCCTCGGAAACACGCATTTGTGTAGGCATCTTGATGCCAATCTATCTCCCATATCCCCCCCGATCAGCCCGAAACCTGGCCGCCGGAGTTGCAAACTGCAATCCGGAGGCGCATGGCTGACGCGCAGAAACTGGCGCTTCGTGCGGTGCAGGCAAATAGCAAAGTCGTTCGCGCGATCGCGGATGCCCTGCTCGAGGAACGCGAGCTTGATGCCATGCAGCTGGAGCGGTTGCTGCGAGACGTTAGTGCCGTTCCCGCGACTTCGGCCACCTCCCCTGACCTCCCCATCGGTATTTTCTTGGGAGAAACAGAAATCGATCCGCATGCACCCGACTCGAATCTTACTACTTCACCGGAGGGGTGATGTTGCATTGCATCAGGATGGGGCGGATGCCTGTCCGGTCCGGCGCTTCCTGACTGGCTCCTCTGGCACCATATCTACAAGCCTCGTGATCAGGTCATCGAGGCGCTTCGCATCGTGATCCCATTGGCGCCTTGCATCCCGAAGCCGCTCGTCCAACGCGGCTTCGCGCTGCTCAGCCCCCAAGGCGCGCTCCAGCAGGTCCTCGACCTTCTTTTCCAGTTTCGCAACTTCACTTCGCGACGCGCTGGATAGATCGGCATAGCGTGCATCGGTTGCATCCCTTTGGTCTTCGGCCTTTGCCTTCGTGCTCTCCGCCCGCTCGACCCGCTCTTTCATTTCCGAAAGCTTCAGTTCAAGCTCCTGCACCTTGCCTTTCATCCCTGCATCGGCGCGGGCCTGCTCGTCGCGGTCAGCCACGAGCGCCGCCTTCTCTTTCTCCCAGCTTTCTTCCCGCGCACGCATTTCGGCACCAAATTCATCTTCTCGTTCATCGAACCGCCGGTTCAGCCTCTCAATCTCCTGAACGAGGATTGCTTCCTTAATTCCCGCGGTCTTCTGCGCCATCTCCCAGACACGCAAAGCCGACTGGAGCGCGTTTTTGACGTATTCGTCGGGCAGATCCTCGACCGCCGCCAGATCGTTTTCCCGCCGCGTCCAGAGCGCCAGATAGGGCGCGATATACCCGTGCCTTCCCACATCAAGCCGGTCCTGCACCTTCCTCACCGAAGGGGCGACGCCCTCAGCCTGCATGGCCTCGGCGGTTGCGAACACAGTTTCAATTTCTACGGTCATGATCTCTGCCTCTTCAGGATTTCTTCGAAGCTATGCCTCTTGGGCCGGCCTTTCGCCCCCCTGGCGCCGAGACAGATGTGGATAACCTCCGTCCGGCTACATCTGTAGTGGCCGTACCCCCAAGCCGATCGGGCCTGCGCAACTGTTGCTACAGTTGCAACAGAGCGAGCCGTTGTACTGCACAACAAGGCATCCTGACGATCCCGGCCGTGCAACGAAAAAACCCCGGCTGCGGAAGCAGCCGGGGCGCGTCGGTTCATCATAGATTTGCTTTTCAGAAGAGCGGGCTATTGCCGATCAGAACAGACGCGGCAGCGTCAGGATGGCCTGATACAAGGGGCGGAGAGGTTTTTCGGCACGGCGGTATGTCGCCAAGTTCACGTCCCTTGGCTTGTGACCCAACACATCAAGCCGATCCACGTCGGGAATGGCCAAGGTACTGCCGTCATCTTGCCGAAGACTAGCGAAGTGATCGTTCACGTAATGCCGGAATCCGTGACAGGAAAGCTTGCGGGGATTGCCATTCAGCGCTTTGTCCAGAGACGTCCGCAACATGTAATCCAGCACATCCCCAAATTTGGGATCATGGGCGTCCTTGTCCTCTGTGACGACATGAGCGAGATGGCGAATGTTCTCCGGTACCGCCTGCGGGAATAGAGCAACCCACTTCCGCTTCCGTGCGGCTTCGACGAATTCGGCAAAACCCAATTCCATGATGTGGGGATGAAGCGGGATCCGACGACGCCCGCCAGCGTTCTTGAGGCCTCGCAGGTGGTTGGGCCGAACATGCACGAAGGGGATTCCGTCCGCGACGCCAAAGTCATCCACCAGCAGACCGGCAATCTCCGCACGCCGGGCACCTGTGTAACCCAACAAAAGGTTCACCCAGTAGTGATGGTCCTGAATCACCAGGGGCCCCGGCTTATGCCTGTTGCCTTTCGACGAGCACCCTTGTCATAGGGAATGACCGAACAACGCCTGCATCTCATCAAGGGTAAAGGGCTCGCGCTTTTCGTCATCTGAGCGGTCATCAACCGGTACCAGCCCGTTCTTGTTCGCAACGAAGTCGATCACGGTGCCTTCTGATCGCGCATGATCCAGCAAGGCCATGAGGGTGTCCACGTGGCGCTGGATAGTCGAGGGTTTCATCCCGCAAGGTTTACCCAACCGCTTGGCTTCCTCAATGATCTCATGGCTGGTCAGATCGAATTCCGACTTTCGCTTCCAGTACTTCCGGGGCATCCGGGTTTCGAGCAACTTGGAAAACCTGTCGAGATGGTGCTGCCGGATGTCGGACATTCTCTGGAGCCCGGTCAGGTACATGAACAGCGTGATGGATTTCAGTTTCTGTTCCTTGGTGTCCTCTTGAGCGGTGGACCGCCAGATCATCTGAACCGCAGTCCCGGCGATATCATCGCCGAAAATGCGCTCGACGACCACATTCTCTGCGGACCCGTCGAACTCCTCGTCCTTCGGCTGAAGGCGCGCCGCATCGAACTGCGCGAGGATTGCGGTCCCGGTCATTCGCCCTTCGATCAGGGAGACGCCCGGTGTGAGGATTGATTGTGCAACGGGCTGTGCGATCGTCGGCGCAATGGTCGCTGGCTGAGGGGTGGCCGAGACCGTGGGAACAACCGGATCGACATGAGCTGTCGCCATCGCCTCGCCGCCGACAGCTTCCTGCATCAACCCGCAGAGCATGGAAACGGCGGCCTCGCGCGCGCCTTCGGCATTATGGAGCGGGACGGTCTCTGCGGCTTCATGCGCTGCCATGCGGGCTTCGATTGCCGCCCACCGCAACTGAAGGACATCAAGCTGCGTCAGAGTGCGTCCGACCTGCGCCCGCTTCTGGATTTCGGCGTTGAAGCCGGGCGAGATGAACTCCCGGAACATCTCGGCTTGGATCTCTTGCGCCTGCGGCCTTTCATCCTCTTCCAGAAAGTTCAGCCGCTCCGTCGCCATCTCCTCCCGCAGCCCGTCCTCGACCAGCCCGCGCAGCACAAACGTCTCGAGGCGATTCCGCCGTACCTTCTCCGCCGTCAGGCTGCCATCCATACGCTCGACCATGCGCGTACGACGCACCGACGACACGCAACGGCTGAGCTCGGCCTTGAAAAAGGCCGCCACATCCGCTTCGGGCAGGTCGATATGAAGGTTGTCGTCGAGCATTCGGTCCATGTGTGCAGTCAGTTGCACGCATAACCTAATCGCTGCCGCGCGATCCGTCGTCCCCAGGGAGACCATCACGGGCACATGAGGTGTGGATAACCTCGGGATGCGACGTCGAAAATAGAAGCGTCCGCGTCTGACGCAGAGGTACGGTGTGGTGACCATGACGACCGCCCTTCATGTCGGTCATCGCCTCGGAAGTCCCGGCGCCTACGTTCAAGGTCTGTGTGACCCCGTGTGTAAACGCTTGTGTAACCTGCACCTCAGCCCTACCGAGCCGGTGGGGCCAATCGACTAAAATCACTGCGACTTTCGGAAGTATTGGCTGGGGTGGTAGGATTCGAACCTACGGTACACTGTACCAAAAACAGTTGCCTTACCACTTGGCTACACCCCAACCGTGGGGCGTTCTCTAATAAAGCTCGCAGAGACGCGCAACCCCTCTTTCTGCAAAAATCTCATTTCTTTTCACCAATCGCTTTGGGCACCTCCGGATCGCCCTCTGCGTAAAAACTGTATCGTGCACGACCAGCCCGTTTTGAGGCGTAAAGTGCCTCATCCGCGCGTTCCACGACAGAGGCAGGCGTGACCTCTTCGCCCATGCAAATCGTGATCCCGATGCTCGCAGAGATCCGGCAGACCGCGTCATCGTAGGTCACCGGCTCTTCAATCCGTTTGATCAAGTGTACAGCCAGCTCCGCCAGCCGGGCCGGGCTGGTCAGGTTGGCGAAAACGATGATGAACTCGTCACCGCCAACGCGCGCAACCAGGTCGTCTTTGCGCGTCTCTTCCAGCATGACGCGCGCAGCCTGTCGCAGAACATGGTCGCCCGCAGCGTGACCATGCGTGTCGTTCACTTGCTTGAACAGATCGAGATCCAGGTGCATCAGCGAAAACGCCTGCCGCTGGCGGATAAGCTTGTCCAAATGGCCGTCAAGCGCGCGCCTGTTTTTCAGGCCGGTCAGTGTGTCGGTGAAGGCCCGCTCCTCCGCCAGGATCATGGCGTCCTGAAGACGTGTGTTCAGGCTGCGCGAGGCATTGATCGCAAGCGCCTTCGCTTCCATTAACCACAACATTTCAATCGATAGATCGGTCGATGCGAAATCCGTGCTGGTCAGACGATAGCGGCGCACCGCATCCACCACCGCGATGCCAAAGCTCAGGTTTACCACCGCCCCACCATCGCCGGTGCCGACAACAGTGCCCTTCAGCTCCATATCCGTGCCGCGCACCCGAAGGGACAGTTTACGACCCTGCGCCTCCAGCAAAGCGGCCATGCTGCGAATAAGGCGCGGACGGTAGACCTCGAACTGCTCCAGAAAACACGCGCCCTCCAGGGGGGTATCGCTCAGCTTGTGCAGCGTCGGCCCGGCCTGCCGGATACACCCCAAGGGGGACAGAACCGCGTGCATGGGCAACAGCGCATGCATGGCCTCTTCAGGCAGCGTCATCCGGCGCCTCCCCTAAGCGGCGTTCGTCCCGCCAGGTCGAATTCTCGCCCCTCAGCGAAGGCTGTTTCGAACAATGAGATTTCGACCACCTGAACCTCGGCCGCAGTCTCCGCACGACTGTCGAGCAGCACCAGCGCGCCATAGTCATCCGCAATGGCACGCAATACGCCGACCATCACATGCCCAAATCCCGGCAGACCCGGTCCGACCAGCAACCGATACTGGTTTTGCCCGTCATCGTGCATCTCGAGAGAGGGCAAATTCAGGTCGGCAACCACCAGCCGCGCCCGGTCCGGCAGATCATCAAGCGAATGCATGAAATCAATGTAATCCACGCCGCCAAACCGCAGCAAACGCCGCAAGCCTTCGCTGTTGGGGTGAGACACCAGATAGGTGCCCACATCCTCCAGAAAGACGTCCCGGGGCTTGTGCATCACGTCCTCTGACGCAGTTATCACCGCATCATATGTCTCCGGAGGGTAGATCAACATCGCCTCGAAATCGACGATCTCGAGATTTGCCCGGCCGGATATATCCAGCCAGGCCTCCGGCCCATATGTGTCTTGCACGAAAACCTGAAAGGTTCTCAGGATCAGCCCATGCATTGCGTTGCTCCGTCAGTCCGGACCATCTGACCCGGCGGGTCTTAACGCAGGCATAACAGTTGCAAATTGTAAGTATTTTCCGCTTAGCTTTCGCCGTCCAGCCAGGCGGGCAGATGGCCGATGTCAGGCAGCACGGTTTCCGCATAGCGTCCCAGCGCCGCGCGATCCGCCATGCCCGTCAAAACCGCCACGCGCCGCATGCCTGCCCTTTCCGCCGCGATCAGGTCATGGCGGCTGTCGCCCACCATCACCACCTCCGCCGGGGCCAGGCCCATGGCGTCGGCAAATGCAAGCAGCGGGTCCGGCGCGGGCTTTGCCCCGAAACCGCTGTCAGCGCCGGCAATGAAATCGAAATGATCCTTTACGCCGACGGCGGCCAGGTGCGTGTACGCAACCGCTTCCGAGTCGTTGGTCATCACCCCCAGCTTCAGGCCACGCGCGCGCAACCCCTCCAGAAAAGGGACAAGCGGCACGGCCTCGACCAGCGGTGCCGCCTCGGCTTCCGCGTCGATGGCTGCCACCAAGGCGCCCACCTTTTGCGGCAGGACCGATGCCAGCAACAGCGCCACCTCCCGGTTGGTGCCCGCAATGGCCGGGCTGTCAGGCCGGTAGCGCCCCAACCGAAGGTCAAAGCCGATCACTTCTGCCGCGCGCGCCGTCAGCACCGCATCCCCGCGCCCCAGCCGCTTTAACAGCCGCGTGGCAAAGGCGTTCCAAGTGCCGCCAAAATCGAACAGGGTACCGTCCTTGTCAAACAGCACCGCGCGCACTTCAGTCATGTCCAATGCAGTTGCTCCCCGCCCGGCAACGCCGCGCGCGCCTCTGCCACTACGGTATACGACAGGCTGACCGAATCGCAAAAGCCCACGATCCACGCGTCATCCATCATCAAGAAATCCAGCACCGATCCCTGAAACACCGGATCTTGTACGCCGTCGCGAAAGTCCGTTTCAGATGCGCCTGTTGCGCCCATGAAGACCGGCAGAAGCTCGTCGTTCGCGGCCAGCCAGGCCACGGCCTGCACACCGATCATTTCAGCACGATCTTGCGTAAAGCTCATGTTCTCATCACCTAAAGAAAGGGTTTGTTAACCAATTTCAACCAAACATTACGTTAATAGAAAGTTCAACTCGCGGACGCCTTTTCCATTTCAACCTCGCCAACAACTGCAGGAGGCAGCGCAGCGCATGACAAGCCGGATTTTGGTCGTCGACGCCGTGCCAACCAACCGCATCATCCTGAGGGTGAAGCTGTCGGCAGCCTACTATGACGTTGTGCAGGCCTCCTCCGGCACCGCCGCGTTGGACATGATGCGCACATCTGCACCCGACCTTGTGATCACGGCATCCGAGTTGCCGGATATGTCAGGGCGCGATCTGTGCGCGGCTGTGTATGAAAAATCCGCTCGCCGGCGCGGTCCGGCCACGCCGGTGATTATCACCCACAACGCCAATGACAAGGCAGAGCGCATGGCCTCTCTGGCCGCAGGTGCGGATGATTTGCTTGAACGGCCCATTGATGACCTCGTGATGCTGGCGCGGTTGCGGTCCCTGCTGCGCGCGCGTGACGCCGAAGCGGAACTGCGACTGCGCGATGACACCCGCCGGGCGCTTGGGCTTGAAGAGCAAGCCGCGGAATTCGCCACACCGGGTCGCATCCGGATCATCAGCACCGGGCATCAGCCCGAGATGAGCACGCTCGTTCACCAGCTTCAGCAACGCACCGAGCATCGTATCGAACTGGTGGGCACCGATGACCCGCTCAAGACCGCAGCCCGCGCGCCGGATGTTGTCGTCGTGGCCGAAGCCCCGGGCACGGAGGGCACCGGGCTCTCGCTGCTGCCCCAACTGCGCGCGAACCGCTCCACCCGCCATTGCGCGCTGATCTATGTCGCCCAGTCCAACCAACGCAGAGAAGCGGCAACCGCCCTCGACCTGGGCGCGAATGACCTGATGGTCAACGGCTTCGACGTCGAGGAACTGTCCATCAGGCTGAAGAAGCAGATCACCCGCAAACGGACCAACGACCGCCTGCGCGCCAATATGCGCGACGGCCTGCGGGCCGCGGTCATCGACCCGCTCACCGGGCTTTACAACCGTCGATATGCCCTGCCCTATGCCACCCGCCTGGCAGAACGCACCGCCGTGAGCCGCAAGCCCTATGCCATCCTCCTGGCGGATCTCGATCACTTCAAGCACATCAATGACGATTACGGCCATTCCGCAGGGGATGTCGTGCTGGCGACCGTCGCGCGCAGGATCAAGGACAACCTTCGTGCCGGGGATCTCACCGCCCGCTGGGGCGGCGAAGAGTTCCTTGTCGCCATGCCGGACACAAACCGTCAGATCGCCCAGCGCACCGCTGAACGGGTGACGGCGCTGATCTCCGAAACTCCGATCACACTGCCAGACGGGCGAAACATACTCGTCACGCTCTCCGTCGGCGTGGCCATCGGCTACGGCGCAGACGACCTGCCGGAGGAGTTGATTGCCAGAGCGGACAATGCGCTATACGCGGCCAAGCATCAGGGCCGAAACACCGTGGTCATGGCGGACACGGTGACCGCCCTGCCCCCCCGAGAAGCCCCCAAGGCAGAGTACGGCCCGATGGATGATCTGCCGCAGACCGGGACTTACGGTCCGGCACTTCCGAAGTTGCGCCACAGCTAACCGTACGATCGGCTCAGTCGCGCCCCTTGTGATCCCGGTCGGGCGCGCCCCGACGCTGAAACCGTTCCAGGGAGTCTTCCAGCCGATCCGCATAGGCTGCGCGCTCCTCGGCCGTCATACCCGCCACATACTCGGACAAGACCGACTGCCCCCGGGCGCGTACCGCTGCACTGCGCTCCGCCTGCGCCGCCAGCACGGCCTCCAACGCCGCCGGATCGTAGGGATCGGCCCGCAACACGGCCGCAGCCGCCTGATACTCCTGCATCATCTGCGCGCGCAGACCGCGCATGTCACGCCGATCTTTCGGGCCGCCCCCGCCACGCCAGGTGTCCCGCAGTTCGTGCCGCTGGTCCTGCGTCAGCGCGCGGATGTAGGGCATCACCGCATCGGGACCGCCCGACCTTTCATGCGGCGGGGATGGCGGCCCCATCCAGACAAACCCCGCAACAGCGCCCACAACCACAAGGTTCACGGCCAGCGACGCCAGCAGCGCCAGCCGCACACCGCGCCCCACCTTGCCGGTCCGGGCCCCGGATCCCTGATCGCTCATGCCTTATCCTTCCAGCAATGCCAGCTCGAACCCGGACAGCGGGTCGACGCCCATCTCCCCCAGATCCGCGTTGCGGCCCCACAGATCGTCCAGCCCAAGGCCCGTTGTCATGGCAGCAGGCGGGCTGATCCCCAGCCAGACGCCAACGGCACAGGCCGTCACCAAGCCCGACAGACCGCGCCACCCGCCCAGCGCCGGCCACAGCTGCGCCCAAAGGCCCGGCCGCGGCTCTGGCACTTGCGCGCCCGCCACCGGCATCTCGGCCAGCGCCTGTTCGGTCAGACGGGCCATGAAATCGCCGGACGGCACCGGCGCATCGTCACGCGCTGCGGCAAAGAGGCCCTCCAGCCCCGCATCATCCATCCGCTCTGTGTGTCCGTCAGTCATCGTCCTCATACCCCAGTTCAGCCCGACGCCCGGCCAACACGGCCTCAAGCGCCCGTTTCCCGCGCGCGGTCAAAGATTCCACGGCGCGCGCGCCAATGTCCATGATCTCGGCAATCTCCGGGTTCGACAGCCCCTCGATGTGACGCAGGATCACCGCCTGTTTCTGGCGATCCGGCAGCGCGTCCAGCGCCCCCTGCAAGGCTTCGGCTCGCGCCCTTTGCTGCATCTGCTCCGCAACGGAAGGCGCGGCATCCGCCACCTCCGGCACGGCGTCGATGTCCGTGCCGATGCGTTTGCGTTTGCGCATCCGGTCGATGCACAGGTTCGCCGTCACGCGATACAGCCAGGTCGTCACTCTGGCCTCGCCCGGGCGCCACTCCGGCGCGGCCTTCCACAGGCGCAACAGGGCCTCCTGCGTCACGTCCTCCGCCTCCGCCCGGTCGCCGCCAAGCATCCGGTACGCATGGGCCAGCACACGCGGAGCGAGGCGCTGTGTCAGCGCGCGCGCCGCCGCGGCGTCGCCTCTGGCATAGGCGGCCAGCAACTCCTCGTCAGCACGTTCGCTCATGGCGTCGTAAGGCATCCCGTGTTCATCGCCCTTGCGCTACCGCGTCCCGGCCCGCAGCACAACGCTGCGCGCCGCAGGGGCCGCCCCGTCAAACGGTTCGGCCCCCTGTTTGGCAATCCGGCTCAGTCGGTCTGCTCGGGCTGTTCTTGCCCGTCGCGCGCGGCATGATCGCCCCGGCGCATATCGTCGCCACCGCGCTTGTCGTGCTTGCCACCGTGACGCATCATCCGGGCCTGCTTCATCTCTTCGATGCTCAGCGCACCGTCTTTGTCGGCATCCAGACGCTCCAGCATCTTGGCAAATCTGTCCGCAGGGCGCCGCGCGCTCATTTCCTCCTGGCTCAGCAGACCGTCGCCGTCGGTGTCGAGCCGCTCAATCATTGCGGCGCTGCGCGCCTCACGGCGGGCGGCCTCTCGTGCGGCTTTGCGGGCTTCCGCCTGTGCGGTCAGTTCTTCGGCGCTCAGATTGCCGTCACCGTCGGTGTCTGCATCGCTGAACCGCTGCGCTGCTGCGGCCGCCATTTCCTCCTCGGTGATCTTGCCATCGCCATTTGCATCCGCCTCCGCAAACATTTCCTGCAGGAACATCCCACGCGGCCCCGCGCCGTCACGGCCCTTGCCGCCACGCTCATGCGCCATGGCCGCGCCGGAGGCGCCCATCGCCACGAGAAGGGCACCGGTGATCCAGAACGTCTTGGTTTTGGTCGTCGTCATTGTGTTGTCTCCGTGGTGGTCTCAAGCTGTTTCATGAAACGCCGTGTTTGCGGTCCTTCGGGCCTGCCGTTCGGCACCGCCCATCTCCCCGGCGTTTCTGCAGATTTCCACGAACCAGCTCGCCGCTTCCGTCGCACGTTCGCCATAATTTTCGCTCACAACAGCATCACGAAACTGGCATCACGCCCGGTCCTGCCCCTGGCGTCGCCGGGATGTGCCGCGTGTGACACGCCGCCGCAAGGACACTGCGACCCCTTCCGAAAGTCGTAGACAACGGTCATCTTTCGCTCTCGTGTGAAGGAAAAGGACGCATGGCACATCAGGGTAACATCCCCGAAGACACATCTATCTGGCCAACGGTCTGGCGCGGCTGGCGTCGGCGCTGCCCGCGCTGCGGCTCTGGCCCAATGCTGTCGGGCTACCTGAAGGTGCGCGACAACTGCCCGGTGTGTCGTCAGGAACTGAATCACCACCGCGCCGACGATGGCCCCGCGTATCTGACGATTCTCATCGTCGGGCACATCATGGCGCCAATGTTGCTGTGGGTGTTCGAGGTATGGCGTCCGGAACCGCTCATGCTCTTCACCATATTTGCAATTGGAAGCGTCACGCTTTCCCTCTACCTTCTGCCTCGACTGAAAGGCGGCATGGTCGCGTTCCAATGGGCGCGCGGCATGGGCGGTTTCGCCAGCGCCGACAGTCGCCCACAGCCGAGGCACGACGACCAATGACCACCCCCGCCCCCATCGACAAGACCGCCATCCGTGACGCCGCAACAGTCATCGTGATGCGCGACCGGACCACCCGGCCAAAGGTTCTGATGGGGCAGCGCGGGTCCAAAGCGGCATTCATGCCGAACAAGGTCGTCTTTCCCGGCGGGGCCGTCGATCCCGCCGACGCACAGGTCCAGCTGTCCCGCCCGCTGCCGCCGCTCTGCGCCGCCCGCCTCGAAGAAGACGCCAAACCCGGCATCGCCCGCGCGTTGGCCGCAGCCGCCGTGCGGGAGCTTTGGGAGGAAACCGGCCAGATTGTCGGCCACCCCGCCCCCTGGCCCGGCGATGTTCCCGACGACTGGCTTACCTTCGCGGGCACCGGCCATCGCCCCGTGGCCGACGGGCTGCAATTCGTGTTTCGTGCCATCACGCCGCCGGGCCGCCCGCGCCGCTTCGACGCCCGCTTCTTCCTGCTCGACGCCGAAGCTCTGGCCACCGATCCCGATGACTTCAGCCGCGCCACGGATGAGCTGTCCCACCTGCAGTGGATCGCCGTGGACGAGATTCGCAATTACGACCTGCCTTTCATCACCGAAGTCGTGCTCGCCGAAGTCGCCGCCCGCGCGCATGACATCACCCCCCCGGATTCGGTCCCATTCTTTCGCAACGACGATGAAGAAAGCCTGTTTCTGCGTCTGCGCGGACACCCGATGGCCGACTGACAAGCCGCGCGCAAGCCGTCGGCAACCGGATCGCCCGTCCCGATCAAGTCCCTGTCCCGCGCTGTCTGACGATGGCAAAGCCTCTGGCCCTCCGCCCGCCAGCGTTCTATCACGTGCGCCATGTTGAACACGCTCGAATACGGCGCCGATCACGGCGGCACGCCCGTCCTCATCGCCCACGGTCTCTTTGGCTCCGGTCGCAACTGGGGCGTCATCGCGCGCCGCCTTGCCGACAGCTATCACCTGCTGACCCCGGACATGCGCAACCACGGTGACAGCCCGCACAGCGACAGCCACGGCTACCCCGACATGGCGCAGGATCTGGCCGATCTCATTGATGCCCACGGCGGCCGCGCCCATGTGATCGGTCACTCCATGGGGGGCAAGGCCGCGATGGCGCTCGCCCTGCTCCACCCGCAAAAGGTCGCCTCCCTCATGGTTGCCGACATCGCGCCCGTCAGCTACGGCCACTCGCAACAGCAGTACATAGACGCCATGCGCGCCGTGGATCTGTCACAGGTCGAAAAGCGCTCCGACGCCGCCGCGCAACTGGCCGAGCAGGTGGACGATACATCCCTGCAAGCCTTCTTCACCCAGTCGCTCGACGTGAAGGCGAAGGCGTGGAAATACAATCTCGACGCGCTGGAGGCCGAGATGCCAAAGGTGCTGTCCTTCCCTGATCTCGACGGCCAGTACGATGGCGCGACCTTCTTCCTGTCGGGCGGAAAATCAGATTACGTCCTGCCCGAGCACCGCGATACCATCCGGGCCTACTTCCCCAAGGCGCGCTTCGCCAAGATGCCCGACGCGGGCCACTGGCTGCACGCCGACGATCCGCGCGGATTCGAGGCCTCTGTGCGCGCCTTCCTCAAAGCGGTCGCCTGACAGAGCGCACATTCAGTGTTTTCAAAACTGCAGGCCAGCGTTTTGACATCCGGGACCGCCCCGCCGGACAGGCATTAACCATTCGGCACTGCAGGCCGCATGACGCGGCGCTCAGTCTTCGAGTATCCGCAACTCCCCCTCCAGCCAGGGTAGGCTCGCCCAGGCGGGGCCGATCACCATGTCGGACACCAGCATTTTCATTGTGTGCGCCACATTGCGCGGCACATCGTCGGTCCAGTCACGTCCTGCAAACAAAGAGATCTGTCGCGCGAAAGGTGCAAATGGAACCGGGTGCACCTCCAGCCGATCATGTAACCGCACGGCCCGCATATACCCCAGGGGCGTGGTCAGCGCCCAGCCGGTGCCACGCGCGGCGAGGGTCATCAGCGACAGATGCGCGCCGATCTCGAACCGCTCCGGGAAGCTGAGTTTCAGACGCGCCAAATGCGCTTCGATCTGCCGACCGATCAGCTGCGCCCGGTCATAGCGCAACAACGGCAAGGCCTGCATCAAAGCCTCAATGCCCCCCGCTTCAGCGACGGCGCCCTTGGCACAAACAAATATGTAGGGGTCTCTGACCAAAGGGTATTCCACCACCCCGGGCATGACTTCCCCACTGCTGGCCGCAATCGCCAGGTGCAGGTGGCGGGCGCGGATTTCTTCGGAAATTTCGTGACTTGGCGCGGTGATCAGCTTGAACCGACATTTGGTCATGCTTTCCGCCAGAAGCGTCACCAGCCGTGGTGTCAGATCGTTGTCGAAATCGTCGATCACGCCAAGGTTCAGCGTCGACAAATGCGCCAGGTCCATGACCGTCAGTTCCGATCCGGCAAGGCGCAACTCCCGCAGCACCGACCGCGTGCGCTGCAAAAATGAACGCCCCGCAGAGGTCAGCATCATCGGACGCCGCCCATGGTCCACCAGGTCGACCCCCAGCGCGGTCTCAAGGTTGCGCATCTGCTGGCTGACAGCGGGTTGGCTCAACCCCGTCACCTGGGCCGCCCCGGCGACGGAGCCATGCTCCGCCAGCGCCTCGAACACTTCGAGCCCCCGCAGCGTCACCCCCTTCATAATCATCTGCCAATCCTTTCACGCGTCACATTCAGCATTCTCAAATTCACGGGTCCGTCAAGAAGCCTGCCATGCCGCATCTGACAAAAGCTGCCCCGGCCTGCGACGCGGACATCCGCGCCTCCTTCCAGATCATCCCCGCACGCCTGAAAACCGGTGGCGCGGCAGCCGCGAAAGTTCATGCCCCGCGCCGGAATGGCTGGACCGAATCCATCGTGGCCGTGTCAAAGACCACCGTCGCTGCCTGCGCTCATGACCCGGACGATCTGCGCACCGCTCTGACCTGCGCCATGCCGATGTCCACCACTTTGCCAAAGCACAAAGCGCCTCCCTCTTCCAGTTCGAGACTGAGCCACACACGATGCTTTAGCCCCGCAGCCTGCCGTGCAAAACGCCGCAGCCTTAAGGTCAAACTCGGTGACACGCCCAAATGCCAACCCGCTCATGACGGCCCCACCGCCACAGTGGTCAGCGTGCCGCAGATCACCGCCGCCGCATGGTTCGTAAAGCATTCATCCCACGACCCTCCAGGCCATGCGTCTTGTCGGGACTGGCGCAATCCTCTGTCACGGTGCGTGCGGGCCACCGCAGCTTTGACTTGCGGGCTGTTCGACACGCCGCGCGCCGATGTCCTCACCAACCCCGACAACGCGTATGCGCGAGAGGCCCACCGGCACGGCCCGGAGCATTTGCATCTGCACTGAACCGACCTCGCGCACCGGACGTGCCTGCGCACTGCATTTGCTTCGCGGCTCCCTGTGGCGCTGATCCTCGTGGCATCCGACGGCAAAGCCGCAGGCCACGCCCGTTTGCCGCCCCGGTCAGCGCCGCGCGGCACAAAGGCGCAATATCCGTGCACAAGTTGCTGAAAACCGTGACCTTCCAACGCGCCGATCCGCAAGCCCTGCCCGACAGTGCACGCGCCGCCAGCCGTATGGGCCATGGCAAATGCATGACAGGCCGCGCACTTAACGCCGAAGCCCGCCTGCTGCGATCCGTTTCTGCCGCGAGCTAGATCACAGACCTTTGCAGACCCGCTCGGCCTCGCCGCTGAACCCTTTGTAGCGCTTCCAGAAATCCTCGTGATGGGGGTTGTCCGACTGGCGGATCACCTGCGCCTCGTGCGGATCGCCAAAGAAGCCCGCCGCCATCCGCTGATCCGACCGGGAGCGCAGCGTTTCATCCGCCACCGCCTGCAAGCAGCCACACAGCCGCGTATTCGCCGCCTTGCGTCCGCTGGTCATGCAAGCGCGGGAGATCTGTCCCGTGGAAAACGCCTGTCGTTCTACCGATACGCCGCGCTGATTCCGGCTGTCGGACCCGCCTCCGCAGGCCGCAAGGGCAAGGCACGCGGCCAACCCGAGCATCATTCTTGTCATTCTACCTGTCCTCTTTGACGGGGGTGGCTTTGCCATCTCACCCGAAACTGCCCTCTGCGCCTATCATGGCAGAGGGCGCGAGAACCTTCAACAATTCGCGAGCGTGGTGTCCGCATCTTCGGCCTTGACCAGATCGTCCAAAAGCTTCTGCGCGATGGCGTAATTGGACTGCGCCTCCTTGGACTCCGGCCGCAGGTCCAGCGCCTGCTTCAGGGCCATTTCCGCCTGCACGGGAAACCCCTCGGACATCAGCGCCGCGCCGAACAGCTTCCACAGCATGTAGGAGGCCGGAAAAGCCTCCAGCAGCTTGCCCACTTCCTCGACCACGACGTCACGCGCGTCCCGATCATAGAGTGAAACCAAGTCATCAAGAATCCCCTGCGGGGGATCAATCTGCATCATCTCTGTCATAAGCCCTCCGATCCGGAGGCAGGTTAAGCGACCTTGGGTAAAGATCGGATTACCAATAAAACCAACAAGCCACAGGGCCGGTTGTCACGCCAATCTTCATGTGTCTACGCTGTGAGGTAGGACTGGGCGCTCCCGAACAACCTCAGGCGTATCACAGACGAATGGATCGCCCCCGAAAAACGCCCAGTACTCGGAAATCATCTCGCAGCGTGTCTTCGGCCCCAGTTCGTCACCGGACACGGTCCAGATGACACCGGGGATTGCCGCAATTGCGGTGCTCAGGGCCGCCAGCTTTCCGAACCACGGCTTCTTGCGCAGCTCCAGATCTGCCCGAGCCTTCGACAAATCCGACTCAAGCTCTGCGATGCGCGCCTGCAGCTTGCCGATCTCTTCGCACAATGTGTGCTCGATGGCCTCGGAGCGTTCACCGCGCGCCAGAATATCCCCGATGCGCTGCAGGCTGGCAGGCATTGCCTCCATCGCACTGAGAAATTCGGGTAACCGGTTTTCCTGCGCCACATTGCAGAATTGCGTCATGCCATCGGTGATTGCGGCAGTGGCAAAAGACAAGGTCGCCGTCACCGAACGCGGATGCTCAAACAGATGCGCAACGCTCTTTGGCTCGAACTCCGGCGCACGAGGTGTCTCCCCCCTACGGTCAGAGGACCAGTCGTCTTCGATCTTGGCAATCGCCTTGGCCACCGCGTCGATGCCGGCGTCCCATGTTTCCGGCGGGATCAGCACAACGCGCTGTTGCAGCGACCAGTCCAGCGGCGCGCCCTTGGAGATGCCATCGTACCACCGGGCGAAAAAGTCAAAGCGCGGATCTGTATCGAGCAGCGATGGCCCTAGGTCGTCCTGGCGCAGTCCTTCAGGTGGCGCAAGCCCGTGCCAAAGCGGCTGAGCAAACATAACCTGCGCGGAAAAATCACAGTCGGCGGCGGCGGCAGAAGAGGCCGCGGAGTAGGCAGTGGAGGAGACGGCGGCGGCGGCGAGGGAAGCGGCGGCGGCAGAGGAAGCGGCGGCGGCAGAGGAAGCGGCGGCGGCAGAGGAAGCGGCGGCGGCAGAGGAAGCGGCGGCGACAGCTGCGAAGGAGGCGGCGTTGGCGGCGTTGGCAACGGCGTCGTCAGGGGCGGCGTAGGGGAGGGCGGCGGCGGCGTCCGCGTCAGGGGAGGCGAGGGAGGACGCGAATTTGATTTCGGGAGTCGGATATTTGCTCGCAACACCCGAAATCAGGTTACACCGCGCTGGAAAGGGAACAAAGCGTATCTGCACATCTCGCGCACTCTTCGTATCTTCCCAAAAATCGAACGCCAAAAGAATGGGCATGACGCGCAGCGCGGCGCGCGTGGCGATCGCGACGCAGACCTCTTGGCTTTGCGTCTCCAGCCATGCCTCGAATTCGTCGTCATCTTTAAACTGCACGGCCCACTCGCAAAATTGCCCCGACGGGCAGATTACCGCCCCGTTCATGTATATCAACCCCGGCTCTCCGCGCGGTCACCCGCAAAGGCACCCGCGGGGCCTTGGCCACCTTCGGCGCACCGGGGCTCACCCCCTTGCTATCCTTCCCCATCCACGGCATATGCACGGATCAAACCTCAGCCCTTCCCCGAAGGACTTCTTCGCCATGAGCACCCCCCAGAACCTGATCCGCAACTTTTCCATCGTCGCCCACATCGACCACGGGAAATCCACCCTCGCCGACCGGCTGATCCAGCTGACCGGCACCGTCGCGGAACGGGACATGAAGGCGCAGATGCTTGACGCCATGGACATCGAACGTGAGCGCGGCATCACGATCAAGGCCAACACCGTGCGCATCGAATACCCGGCGAAGGACGGCAACACCTATATCCTGAACCTGATCGACACGCCCGGACACGTGGACTTTGCCTACGAGGTCAGCCGCTCCATGCG
This sequence comes from Sagittula marina, assembly GCF_014196795.1. GTDB lineage: Bacteria > Pseudomonadota > Alphaproteobacteria > Rhodobacterales > Rhodobacteraceae > Sagittula > Sagittula marina. Next base: position 229,923 of record NZ_JACIEJ010000008.1, on the reverse strand, counting down.
TGCGGTCGAAGGGTCCTTGCTGGTGGTCGACGCCTCCCAGGGGGTCGAGGCGCAGACACTGGCCAACGTCTACACCGCCATCGATGCGGATCACGAGATCGTCCCCGTGCTGAACAAGGTCGACCTTCCGGCGGCCGAGCCAGAGCGCGTGGCCGAACAGATCGAGGATGTGATCGGCATCGACGCCTCTGACGCGTGCCTGATTTCCGCCAAGACCGGCATCGGCATTCCCGACGTGCTGGAGGCCATCGTCACCCGCCTGCCCGCCCCGCCGGAAAAAGACCCGAACGCGCCGCTGAAGGCGATGCTGGTGGACTCGTGGTACGACCCCTACCTCGGCGTCGTCGTCCTGATCCGCGTGATGGAAGGCACCATCCGCAAGGGTGACAACATCATGATGATGCGCACCGGTGGCAAATACGGCGTCGACAAGCTCGGCGTGTTCCGCCCCGCCATGCAGGACGTCAAGGAACTCGGCCCCGGCGAGATCGGCTTCTTCACCGGCTCGATCAAGCAGGTCCGCGACACCCGCGTCGGCGACACCATCACCACCGAGAAGAAGGGCGCGACAGAAGCCCTCCCCGGCTTCAAACCGTCGATCCCCGTGGTCTTCTGCGGCCTCTTCCCCGTGGATGCCAACGATTTCGAGGACATGCGCGACGCCATCGAAAAGCTCGCCCTGAACGACGCCTCCTTCACCTACGAGATGGAAACCTCCGCCGCCCTCGGCTTTGGCTTCCGCTGCGGTTTCCTCGGCCTGCTGCACCTCGAGGTCATCCGCGACCGCCTCGAGCGCGAATACAACATCGACCTGATCACCACCGCGCCGAGCGTGATCTACCACGTCTACATGAAGGACGGCGAAAAGGTCGACCTGCACAACCCTGCCGACATGCCCGACATGTCAAAGGTCGATCACATCGAGGAACCGCGCATCAAGGCCACCGTCCTTGTGCCCGATGAATACCTCGGCGACGTGCTCAAGCTCTGCCAGGACCGCCGCGGCATCCAGCTTGACCTCACCTACGCCGGCTCCCGCGCCATGGTGGTCTATGACCTGCCGCTCAACGAGGTGGTCTTCGACTTCTACGACAGGCTCAAATCCGTAACGAAGGGCTACGCCTCCTTCGACTACCAGCTGGTCGGCTACCGCGAGGACAACCTCGCCAAGATGCAGATCCTCGTGAACGACGAGCCGGTGGACGCGCTCTCCATGATGGTGCACCGTGACCGAGCCGACATGCGCGGCCGCGCCATGTGCGAAAAGCTCAAGGACCTGATCCCGCGCCACATGTTCAAGATCCCGATTCAGGCGGCCATCGGCGGCAAGGTCATCGCCCGAGAGACCCTGTCGGCCATGCGCAAGGACGTGACGGCCAAGTGCTACGGCGGCGACGCCACGCGAAAGAAGAAACTGCTGGAGAAGCAGAAGGCCGGTAAAAAGAAAATGCGCCAGTTCGGCAAGGTCGAGATCCCGCAGGAAGCGTTTATCTCCGCACTCAAGATGGACGATTAAGCACTTTCCGGGCTTGCCCGGACAAGTGTTGGCGGCTGGCAGCGAACGTGCAAAGCACTTCGCGTAGCCGCACCGTGAAGCGGAGCGCAACCGCGACGGGGCGAAAGCGGGTTCTGGCGCAGCCAGGTTCCGCGTGCCCACCCCCCTCCATTCCGGGCGCCTTACCCGCCACAAACGCCTAAGATGACAAACGTCTTATCGCGTGCTATCTTCCCCTTATGCCGACGGTCTTCCGCCTCAACGGGTTCCGGTTCTTCTTCTACTCGAACGAAGGCGATCCCCGCGAACCCGTGCACATCCACGTCATGCGGAACGGCGCCGAGGCAAAGTTCTGGGTGTCTCCCGTTGCGCTCTCACGCAGCCACGGGTTTGACGCCCGCACGTTGAGGCAAATCGCGGCGCTGGTCTCCGACAACGCCGTATTGATCGAGGAAGCATGGCATGACCACTTCGGCCACTGACGTCCGCTTCGACGAGGCGAACATGTGGGTCTCCCTCTCGGACGGCCGCACGTTGGGCGTGCCCCTGACGTGGTTCCCCCGCCTCTTGTCGGCCAGCCCCGAGCAACTGTCGGCGGTAGAGGTCAGCCCCTTTGGCCTGCACTGGGAAGCGCTGGACGAGGATATCTCGGTGCCTGCGCTGTTGGCCGGGCATGGTGGAGAAGAGGCGGCTTAGGCGATCAATGAGAAAAGAAATAGATTATTGACTAGAAATATTAAACCACTTTCTGGCAACACATCAGCACCGCTTCATTTTACTCTACTGCAAATAGCTGCCTGCATATCCTCAGAAAACTCTCTTCGAGCAAATGAGGTGTTTAGCTTAGAGATCAGAAACAACGGCTTTGAATTTTGGGTACAGCACCTCGACCATGCCTCGCGACAGTGGAGGAAGGCCGATGCGTTTTCTGGAGGAACATTTGACGGGTTTTCCGAGGCTGTTGCCGAGAGCTACTCGAACCTGATTAAACTCACTTTGTCCGTTGCTGCTCTGGAACAGTATTGCAAAGTGTTTGGTCGAGAATGGCACCAGCTTGGACCGGATATATTACATACCGAATTTCAACAGACTTCTCTTCTTAGGTATACCTTGGAGAATACCCCCGCTAGCAAAATCCGAAACTCGCTAGGTAATAACCTTAGCGCCGAGTGGGACCGGTTTATTCAAGGTGAAACCGCTTCAATCCTTCGACCTGCGGTGGCCCTAAGACATGCCGCCGCGCACGGAGAAGTTTGGGGAGCAAGCCAACTCTCGCCGTTACTCACTCCTTTAGCAGATCATATCTTGGATGCGGTTAAAGCGCACTGTGAGGTTGTAAGCAGCGATATTTCAAGTCACTGATAAAAAGTCCCTCCATCAAAGCGCTACGTCGGCACCTCAAACCACCACCAACACCCCATCCCTCTCCCAAGGGTCCCGCCCCACCTCCAACTGCCGCCGCAGCATTCGGGTTCGCAGGCCCCCGCCGCAGTCCAGCCCGCGCTCCAGCCGGGCAAGTTCCTCCCGCGCCTGGATCTTCTTTGCCAGCGCGTGGGCCTTGTACTCCGCCTGCATCCCCCGTGCCTTTTCCTCCACAGAGGTCGCCAGCAGCGCGTCCAGCACCTTGAGCTGGTAGAGCGGCACCACCGCCGACACCACGCGGCCCCGGCGTTTCAGCCAGATCTGCTCGCCGCTCTCCTCGACCCAGCGCAGCTGCTCTGCCGCCGTGGCGCGGAACTCCGTGATGCTCATGGCTTTGATGTTTCCGATCATGGTTTTCTCCGATTCTGCGCGCGCATCCGGGGCCCCACGGTCCTCAATCAGCGCAAAGGTTACCAACCGACCGCTTTTCTTCGTCGAACCGGTCGGGACTCACCTTAAGAAATTCTTGCGCAACCTCGGTTAATCCAGCGCACGCCGCCTCAACCCGGCGTCACACTCCCGCCGGAGGACCCCCTCAGCGCCCCACAGGCGGGCCATTTACAAGATGATAAGACAGGCTACCGGGGCGCAGCCTCCAGGGCGTCCAGCAGCCCCTCAGCGCAGCGCTCGATCAGATCCAGCGTGCCATCGAAATCGCGCGTATAATACGGGTCCGGCACCGCATCCGTTCCGCAGTCGGGCGCGTAATCGGTGAACAGCACCACCTCCGCCCCGCCCTGGGGTCGTATCCGCTCCAGATGTGCCAGATTATCCGCGTCCATTGCCACCAGCAGGTCAAACGCGGCGAAATCCGTGCGCGTCACCTGCCGTGCGCGCAGGTTGGACAGGTCGTACCCTCTTGAAATCGCGGCGCTTTGCATCGCAGCATAGGGCGGCTCTCCAACGTGGTAGGCCCCGGTTCCGGCGCTGTCCAAGTCAAGGTTAACGCCCCTCTGCGCCGCTTTACGTTTCACCACCCCTTCCGCAGAAGGTGAGCGACAAATATTGCCAAGGCAGACAAAGAGGATACGCTGGGTCATACCTGACCCTACGCCCCCGACAGTAATTTCTCAAGGCCACCAACCCTATGTCAGAACACGATAAAATCGTCATCCTCACCGGCGCGGGGCTCAGCGCGGAATCGGGCCTGTCAACCTTTCGCGACGAGGGTGGCCTTTGGGCGCAGCACCGTATCGAAGACGTCGCCACCCCTGACGCCTTCTCAAAAGACCCCGCCTTAGTGCTTGATTTCTATAACAAAAGGCGCGCCCAAGCCGCCGCGGCCCACCCCAATGCGGCCCACTATGCACTTGCCGATCTCCAGCAAAATCATCCCGGCGAGGTCATCCTCATCACGCAAAACGTCGATGACCTCCTCGAAAAGGCCGGCGCCCAGCCCATCCACATGCACGGCGCCCTAGCCTCAGCGCTTTGTTTTCATTGCGAAAATCGCTGGGCTTTTACGGGCGACATGCACCAAACGACGCCCTGCCCCGCGTGCGGCAGGCAGACCGTGCGCCCCGATATCGTCTGGTTCGGCGAAATGCCCTACTGCATGGATGACATCCTGACGCACCTCGAAACCTGCACCCTCTTCGCCAGCATCGGCACCTCTGGCCGAGTTTACCCAGCCGCGGGGTTCGCGCAACTGGCACAAGATATAGGGGCACAGACGATCGAGTTGAACATGGAAGCCACCTCCCCCCAATTTCACGCCCGCCGGATCGGTCCGGCGACAGACACACTGCCGAAATGGGTTTCAGATCTGCTTCAAAGGTAAAAGCGGGGCCGAAGCCCCGCCCTTTCGGATTAGTGATCCATCTTCATACCATCGCCATGATCCGCGCTATCATGCTGCATCTCGGTGTCCGGCTGGCGCTCCAGATCGACCGGTACGTCGATCTCGATGTCGCCCGCTTTCTCGAAAGTCAGCGTGACCGTCACCATGTCCCCTTGGTTCATCGGACGCTTCAGCCCCATAAACATCACATGGTCGCCGCCGCGGGCCAGCGCGTGTGTGCCACCCGCCGGTACGGCAAAGCCTTCTTCAACCTGCATCATTCGCATCACGCCTTCGCCCATGTCTTTGTGGGTGTGCAGCTCGACACGGGCGGCGATGTCGGACGCCGCACCGACCAGTCGGTCATCGCTGTCTCCGGTGTTTTCGATGACCATGAAGGCCGCGCCGGCCTTGGCAGTTGGGCCTGCCGCGCGGGCATAGGGGTCGGCCACCGAAATATCGGCAAATGCGGGCAAGGCGAGCGTCAGCGCAACGGCGCTGCTCAGGAGGGATTTCAACATGTCTCTTTCCTTTTCAATTGTTCGATTATCTTTGAGAATCAAACGGAAAGAGGCGGCCCCCGCGCGGTTGCGCGCGGCACATCGCGGCCCGATCGCACAGTCACCACGCTGACAGGACGATCGCGCGCCCAGACCGCGAGCGGCACAAGCAAAACGTGGCCGTCGGACAAATCCGACACCAGCGTCATCACCCCATCGGGGCAGAGATGCACATGTGTGACGGGAACGCCGTCGGCATCGACCTGCACCGACACGGTCGTTAAGCCGCGACACAGTTCAACCGTCCCGACTGGTGTCGCTTGTCCGCGCGCAATGCCCGCCGACACGCTGGTCACCACCAGCGTCAACGACAGCAAGACTGCCAAGGGGAAGCGCATCACGAACATGCGCCGGATATACCTATGCCGCACAGCTCTGTCATTCCCGAAATGCAATCAGCCCCGGCCATCTCTGACCGGGGCTGTCGCAAAATCTGTAACAAAACTCAGGCTGCAGTCTGAGCCTTGGAGATTTCTTTTTTGACCTTCAAAGCGCGGTCAGACAGTTCAATGTCTTTCGCTTTCGCCAGAAACTTGTCCAAACCACCGCGGTGGTCCACTGAACGCAGCGCATGCGCAGAGATGCGCAGCTTGATCCCACGGCCGAGAGTCTCGGACTGCAGGGTCACATCGTTCAGGTTCGGCAGGTAACGCCGCTTGGTTTTGTTGTTGGCGTGGCTGACATTGTTGCCAACCATCGGGCCCTTACCGGTCAGTTCGCAAACACGCGACATCGCTTCGTCCTCATCTTAGTCGGCCAAGGCAATGCCCACGCCGTTCCAATATCAAAAGGCGCCGCCCGTTTGTGTTCGGGGGGCGCCCGGAATCTCGTATCGACGGCTTCTAGGCAGAACCGGGGGAATCGTCAAGTCCCTTGCGACACTGCTTGTGCCCGCGCGTCTGCGCGCACCGCCAGAGCCTCTCTATTACGCCATCTTGGCTGTTGTGCAAGGTGTTGCCAGTAGCTTTCAGACCGGTGCCGCACCGCGCGATGCACACGCCCGATGGCTCTTGGATCCGCCAGCCCCTCAGCCAATTCGGTTTTGAGCCGATCGAATCGTCCGCCCGCCCTCGTGGCCCGCGTGGCCGGATGGCCGCCGTTGGGCAACATAACCCGCGTGAACTGCGGATAGAGCTCGCAGATCGAGCGGCTTGAAGGGGTCGACCAGCACCGCGCCGCGCACATTCGTGCCACGGCCCGCCAATGCCCCAAGGCAACCATCCCAGCCCTGCGCCTCCGCGTGATAGCGTTTGCCCCACACACCCAAAGACCGATCAATGAACACCTGAGGCGAGATCCCCAGCATGCGCTGTACCTTGAGCACCAAGGCGAACCGCAATGCCCCGTAGCCGCCCATGGAAAATCCCATGGCCACGACCTAATCGTACCGGCTGACAAAGTGCGCCAGCTGTTCCTCCAGCGCTTCGGTGTCGGCATTGATGAACCAGTCGTTCTCGCGCGACTGAAGATGAAGATGGGCAAAGCCCGCGCGCAGAACCCCCATGACAGGGCGCGCGTCGTGGAATTGCCCCCGGCTGTCCGACCTGCTGCCGAAACGTCACCAAAAGCTTGCGCCGCCGGGGCCGAAAAGCCGTCGCCCGCAGGCACGCCCCTCGAACACGGCGTGCGGCCTCATGTCTGCAAATGATCTGCAAGCATAGTCTGCGCTGCATTCCCGGGCGACAGCTTGCCCTCGGCCACCTTTTGCGCAAGCGCAGACATCGCCTGACGCGCAGACGGCGCCCGCAAGCGGGCCAGCAACCCGTCGCGCACTTCGGCTTCGAACCAGAACCGCGCCTGTTCCGCGCGCCGCCCGGCGAAATGCCCCGTCTCGCGCCGCCATTCAGCCAGCGTTTTCATCTCTTCCCAGGCCTTTTCCAGCCCGTCTTCTTCCACCGCCGACACTGTCAGCGCCTTCGGAAAGCCTTCGGGATCCTGGGGACGCTTGCGCAGCAGCCGCAAGGCCCCGGCGTAATCCGCACAGGTCCGCACCGCCTGCCGCTTCAGTTCGCCATCCGCCTTGTTGATCAACAGAATGTCCGCCATCTCCATGATGCCACGCTTGACGCCCTGCAACTCGTCGCCACCCGCCGGCGCCAGCAACAACATGAACAGGTCGCACATTTCGGCCACCATAGTTTCCGACTGGCCGACGCCCACGGTCTCGATCAAGATGACGTCAAAGCCCGCGGCCTCGCACAGATCAATCGCCTCCCGCGTGCGCCGCGCCACACCACCCAGATGGCTTTGCGAGGGGGATGGCCGGATAAAGGCGTTCTTGTCCCGGGACAGCCGCTCCATCCGCGTCTTGTCGCCCAGGATCGACCCGCCAGAGCGCGCCGAAGACGGGTCCACCGCCAGCACCGCCACCTTCAGTCCCTGAGCGGTCAACATCATGCCGAACGCCTCGATAAAAGTGGATTTCCCCACGCCTGGCGTGCCTGACAAGCCAATGCGCAGCGCGGGCTTGTCGGCCATGGCCACCGGCCCCTTCAGCCCTTCCAACAATTGCAACGTCTGCGCCCGATGGTCCGCGCGCCCCGATTCCACCAACGTGATGGCACGGGCCAGCGCGCGGCGTTCCCCCGCCAGCAGGCGGTCCCTGAGATCATCCATATCCATACCGCTTTCATCCCGCGCCTTCGCGCAAAAGTCCAGCCGCACAAGCGCCGACGACGCTGCCCCGCCGATGGGCATTCCCGCAGACCACCACAGGTCAAAGCCCACCCTCCGCACGCGACAAAAGGCGCTTTGACCGCGCTTGACCCGGACACCATATCACGACGCCGGATCGTTCCGAGGGCAGCCGTAGCCCCGCTGCGTGCTCTCCTCTCCGTCAGAAGGCGCGCCGTGAAAGGTTACAGAACCAAGAGGAACGCGGTCCCAATCCCTCAGCCTGCAACTGCGCAACGGAGCCGATATCGCCAAGGCGTCTATCCTTAGGAAATACCTCAAACGGCGCAACGCTGGCCAAACCTCCCCCTCGTCGCTACATCGCGACACATGACACAGGCCCGCCTCCCCATCGACGACGCCCTCCCCGCACTGCTGGACGCGCTGCGCAGCCGTGGCCGCGCCGTGCTGCAGGCCCCGCCGGGTGCGGGCAAGACCACCCGCGTGCCGCTCGCCATGCTGGAGGCCGGCGTGACACAGGGCCGCATCATCATGCTGGAACCGCGCCGCCTGGCTGCCCGCGCCGCCGCCCAGCGGCTGGCAGAACACCTGGGGGAAGCGCCCGGTCAAACCGTCGGCTACCGCATCCGGGGGGACTCCAAGGTCTCCCAACACACCCGGATCGAAGTCGTCACGGAGGGCATCCTCACCCGCATGATCCAGTCCGACCCAGAGCTGGCCGGTGTCGGCGCGGTGCTCTTTGACGAGTTTCACGAACGCTCGCTGAACGCCGATCTGGGGCTGGCGCTCTGCCTCGAAATCACCGGGGCGCTGCGGGATGACCTGATCCTGCTGGCCATGTCCGCCACGCTGGACGCAGCCCCCGTGGCGGCGTTGATGGACGCCCCCATCGTGACGTCAGAGGGCCGCGCTTTCCCGGTGGAGCCGCGCTGGCTGCCCGCCCCCCTTCCGAAACGATCCCGGTTCGATGACGCAATGGCCGACCTCATCACGCAGGCGCACGACGAAACGACGGGCGGCCTCCTGGCCTTCCTCCCCGGCGAGGGCGAGATCCGGCGTGCCGAAGCCGCGCTGAAGAAACGCCTGCCCGCCAGCACCCACATCCGTCCCCTGTTCGGAGCCATGGACCTGAAGGACCAGCGCGCCGCCATCCGTCCCGAAACCGAAGGCCGCAAGCTTGTGCTCGCCACCTCCATCGCGGAAACCTCGCTCACCATCGAGGACATCCGCGTCGTGGTCGATGGCGGACGCGCCCGGCGCGCGCGCTTCGATCCCGGCTCCGGCATGTCGCGGCTCGTGACGGAAAAGGTCACCCGCGCCGAGGCCACACAGCGTGCCGGGCGCGCGGGCCGTGTCGCTCCGGGCACCGCCTACAAGCTCTGGACGAAGGGTGAGGAGGGCGCGCTAAGCCTTTTCCCACCCGCGGAAATAGAGGCCGCCGACCTCTCCGCGCTGGCGTTGGAGCTGGCGCTGTGGGGCGCACAGCCCACCGCTCTGCCCTTCCTGACCCAACCGCCCGAGGGCGCTTATGGAGAGGCCGTTGGCTTGCTGACGATGCTGGGCGCGCTGGACGATCATGGCCGGATCACCCCGCACGGGCGGAAGTTATCCACATATCCACTGCACCCACGCCTTGCCCATATGCTACAGGTTTCGGGGAAAAATGCCGCTACGCTCGCCGCTTTGTTGTCCGAACGCGATCCGCTCACAGGTGCGCCCACAGATCTGACATTGCGCCTGGACGCGCTGGAAGACCCCAAGCGCTTCGCTGCTGAAAAACCCTATTCCATCCACAGGCCCGCGCTGGAACGCATCCGGACCGAAGCGCGCCGCCTGTCAAAGAACACGAGGATAACGTCTGATCTGCCTGAGCAGGCTGGCAAAACACCGTACAGCGCCGCCGAGATGGCCGCGCTTGCCTACCCGGACCGCATCGGCCTGCGGCGCAAGGGGGACGCGCCACGCTTTCAGTTGTCTGGCGGCAAGGGCGCGGTGATGATCGAGACCGACCCGCTCGCCAACCAGCGTCTCATCGTCGTGACCGACACCGACGGCAATCCGCGAGAGGCGCGCATTCGGCAAGCGGTGGCCATTTCCCTGTCCGAGGTGCGCGCGCTCTTCGCCGATCAGATCGCATGGATCGACAGCTGCGAGTGGTCCAAACGCGAGCGCCGCGTGGTGGCCCGCCAACAAGAGCGGCTCGGTGCCATCGCTCTGGATGATCGCATCTGGAAGGACGCCCCCTCCGACGCCATTGCCCGTGCCATGCTGGACGGGGTGCGCGATCTGGGTCTCAGCCTGACGGACAAGGACCGCCGTTTTGTTGCGCGTGTGGAACTGGCCCGCGACGCGGGGCACGCGCTGCCGGACATGACGGCAGAGGCTCTGCTCGACAGCATCGAAGACTGGCTGCTCCCCTTCCTGGACGGCGTGAAGACACGGGATGACTGGAAACGGTTTGATTTGCTCAACGCCCTGCGCGCCCGGCTGGACTGGGGCGAGATGCAGGCGCTGGACGCCGCGGTGCCTGCGCATTTCACGACCCCGCTGGGCCGCCAGATCCCCATCGACTACAGCGGCGACGCGCCAGAAATCAGCCTGCGCCTGCAAGAAATGTTCGGCCAGAAAACCCACCCTCTGGTCGGGCGCACGCCGCTGAAGGTCACGCTGCTCAGCCCCGCGCGGCGTCCAGTGCAGACAACCATGGACCTGCCGGGCTTCTGGGCCGGGTCCTATGCCGATGTGCGCAAGGACATGCGCGCGCAATACCCCAAACACCCCTGGCCCGAAGACCCGACAGAAGCCGATCCAACCCTGCGTGCCAAACCGCGCAAATAACGCTCGCTTTCGCGCAGAGAACCGCGCAGGCCCGAAAACGCCCCGCTTTTGCCCGCATCGACTCGCGCTGCGTTAACAGACGCGCCGCAGTGTGCCGAAAATCTCCCGGTACAAGGACGTCGATCATGCTTGCCCCCGAATCTCCGCTGTCGCGACAGCACCGCCCCGTGCCGCGCTTCAACTCTCAGCCATACAGGGCCGCTGCGGCCACGCTGCGGCCGGATGACCGCACCGCTAACGCGTCGCTTTTGGTGTGGGGTGCCGTGCTGGTCCTCGTGCCCGCCTGCTGGACCGCGACAATCGTCTGGGCCGCGGAACGCCTGTACTAGCGGCCCGCCCTGTGGCGTGGCGCAAACGTCACGGTCGGAAACAAAACACGGAAAATTAACCGCTCTTTGGCACGATCTCGGCAACGGACACCGAGACAGGAGGCCAAAATGTCCCGAACAGTGCTCACCGACTCTTTCCTGGATCAAGCGGCCATGGCGGCGATCGCACAAGATCCCGAAAGCCCGGTCCGACAGACGGCTCCGGCGCCCTTCGTCCCCTATCGCGGCGCGCGCCAATGGGAGGAGGAGCACCCGGCGCGCCCTGTGATCTGGGCGCTGGTTGGGACAGTGGTGCCGGCCTTTTGGGCGGGCACGATCTACTGGCTGACGCAGGCCGTATACTGACCGCGCAACGCCGCGCAGGCCGGGCTCAAACCCGACCTGCCAGAGGGTCTCACCCTTCGAGACAGTATTTCATGATCGCCTTCTGCGCGTGCAGACGGTTCTCGGCCTCGTCCCAGATCACCGAGTTCGGGCCGTCCATCACGTCGGAGGTGACTTCTTCCTCGCGGTGCGCAGGCAGGCAATGCATGAACAGCGCATCGGGTTTGGCGTGGTTCATCAAATCACGGTTCACCTGATAGGGGCGCAGCATGTTGTGCCGCCGCTCCCGCGCGGACTGGGCGTCGTGCATGGAGACCCATGTGTCCGCAACGATCAGATCCGCGCCATCGACCGCCTTGGCCGGGTCACGCTCGATCTCTACATTGACGCCCTGGTTGCGAGCCCAACCGACGAATTCCGGCTCAGGGTCCAGTTGCACCGGGCCGGAGAAGGTCAGATCGAAGCCAAACTGCCCCGCTGCGTGCAGGAAGGACGCGCAGACATTGTTGCCGTCGCCACACCAGACGACTTTCTTGCCCGCGATGGGACCACGGTGCTCCTCGAACGTCAGGATGTCGGCCATGATCTGGCAAGGGTGCGTGCGGTCGGTCAGGCCGTTGATGACCGGAACGGAGGCATATTCCGCCATCTCCTCCAGCACGGATTCATCGAACGTGCGGATCATGATCATGTCCACGTAGCGGCTCATGACGCGCGCCGTGTCGGCAATGGTTTCGCCATGTCCCAGCTGCATGTCGGAACCGGACAGAACCATGGTCTGCCCGCCCATCTGCCGCACGCCCACATCGAACGAGGTCCGCGTCCGGGTCGACGGCTTTTCAAAGATCAGCGCGACCATGCGGTCTTTCAGCGGCAAATCCGCGTCGAGCGCCGCCTTGGGCTGGCCCTTGCGGGCGTCCTTGATGGTTCTGGCGCTGTCGATAATGCCCCGCAGGGCGTCTTTGTCAGTTTTATGGATATCGAGGAAATGGTTCATCGGATCGGCTCTTTTTGTCTGGCTGGCGTGACGGGGGCTTTGCCCCCGACCTCCCGTAAATATTTGAGAAAGCAAAGACGCACAGGCGCGTCCTTGCGGTGTATGTCAGGATGCGAGGGTCGCGGCCGCGCGATCGAGGCGTGCGATGGCCTCGGTGATTTCATCTTCGGTGATGTTGAGCGGTGGCAGCAAACGTACGATGTTGTCTGCCGCAGGCACGGTGATGACCTCGCTGGCGTAACCGGCCTGAACCAGATCCGCGGGGGCGACCTTGACCTTCAGCCCCAGCATCAGACCCACGCCACGGACGCCTTCGAAAACCTGCGGATGCGTGGCCACCAGCCCTTCGAGCTTTTGACGCAGAAGCCCCGCGCGGGCATTCACGGCATCCAGAAACGCGGGATCGGTCACGCGGTCCAGCACGGCCTTGCCCACAGCGCAGCCCAGAGGGTTGCCGCCATAGGTCGAGCCATGCGTGCCTGCGACCATGCCGGACCCCGCGTCTTCTGTGGCAAGCACAGCGCCCAGCGGGAAGCCGCCGCCGATGCCCTTGGCCACCATCATGATGTCCGGGGTGATGCCTGCCCATTCGTGGGCAAAAAGCTTACCCGTCCGACCGACACCGCATTGCACCTCGTCGAGCACCAGCAAGATGCCCTTTTCGTCGCAAATCTCGCGAAGGCCTTTCAGACATTGGTCCGGCAGCGGGCGAATACCGCCCTCGCCCTGCACCGGCTCGATCAGCACCGCCGCTGTATTCTCGGTAATCGCCGCCTTGAACGCGTCGTGGTCGCCCCATGGCACATGCACAAACCCGTCGAGCACAGGGCCGAAGCCCTTCACCATCTTTTCCGCGCCCGAGGCGGCGATGGCTGCGGTGGACCGGCCATGGAACGACCCGGAGAAAGTGATGATCTCAACCTTCTCGGGCTGGCCTTTGTCGTACCAGTATTTGCGCGCCATCTTGACCGCCAGCTCGCAGGCTTCGGTGCCGGAGTTGGTAAAAAACACCCGGTCCGCAAAAGTGTTATCGGTCAGCGCGGTGGCCAGCGCCTCTTGTTGCGGGATCTCGTAGAGGTTGGACACGTGCCACAGCTTGTTTGCCTGATCGGTCAGTGCCTGCACCAGATCGGGGTTCGCGTGGCCCAGCGCGTTCACCGCGATGCCGGAGCCGAGGTCCATGAATCGGCGCCCATCCTCCTCGATCAGCCATACGCCTTCGCCCTTCACAAAATGAAGCGGCGCGCGGTTGTACGTCGGCAGGACAGAAGAGGTCATGAAATTATCCTCGCGTGGTGCGCTTGCGATGGCAGGGGCGCAGGGTGGAAGGCCGATTGGTGGCAAGGCACCGGGGACCTGTCAAGTTGTGAAGATTGGGGTTTAGACAATAGCGACTGCTCCGCAACGGTGGCGGAGACGGGGAAGAGCGTTCAGGCTCGTCGGATTTGGGTCGCTTTGGTCATGGCGGTGTCATGGCGGGCTGCGCGACAAAGATCAAGCGATTTTCACGCCTGAGGGCGTAGATCGCGCGCCCATTGGTCGACGGCCCGCAGGAAAATCTGCGCCCCGACCGCAATCAGCTGATCGGGGAAATCGTAATCCGGCGCGTGCAGCGGCGGGCAGCTTTCGCCCGATCCGAGCAAGAACATGGCGGAGGGCAAAACCGCGCCGTAGCGCCCGAAATCCTCGGAAGCGCGCATGGGCAACCCCTGTTCCGTGCGTGCCATTCCAGCAACCGACTGCTCCAACAGGGCCACTGCCTCGGGGTGGTTCACGCAATGGCCAAAGGCCTCGTGCACCGTGATGTCGACGGACAACGGGCCGGCCGCATCAACGATCAGGGCGCGGGCCTCGGCCTCCAACGCCGCCATCTGATCGTCGAGCAAGCTGCGCAGGGTCACGCGCAGTTCCGCCGTTCCGGGGGATACGCCAAAGGTCGGCTCCCCCAGCCGCGCATGGGTTACCGTGGCAAGCCGAAAGGCCGGATCTTCGGTGGGCACATCGCGGCTCAACCTGCTCAAGGCCGGGATCAGCGCGGCCAGGGCCGTGCCCGGTGACAAGCCCGTTTCCGGGGCGCTGGCATGGGCCGTGCGTCCGGTGAGCGTGATTTTCAACCCGCGTGAGGCGCAGTTCATCGGCCCGGCGCGCAAGCCCACAGCCCCCAACGGCAGCCCCGGCATATTGTGCAGGCTGATGGCCATCCTGGCCCCAAGCGCAGCAAACCGAGGGTCGGCCAGCACCGCAGCGGCCCCTGCCCCGGTTTCTTCGGCGGGCTGGAACAGCAAGATCACGCGGGTCCTGGGCGTTGCCTGCGCCAGGCGCTGCGCCACAGCGTCCAGAATCGCCATGTGCCCATCGTGGCCGCACAAATGAGCGACCCCCGGCACCTGCGATTGCCAATCTGGCGTGCCGGTCTCGTCGATGGGCAAGGCGTCCAGTTCACAGCGGATCATCAGCCCGTCAGCGCCGTCCCCAAAGATCGCCGCAACGCCGGTGCCGCCCAGCCCCGTGACCACCTCCGCGCCCAACGCGCGCATGCGCGCGGCGATCAATCCGGCGGTGGTGCCCTCCTGCCCGGACAGTTCAGGCGCGCGGTGCAGCGTATGGCGCAAGGCGCGGGAGGCGGTGAGATCCACCTCGGTCAGCGTGTCGAACATGGTCAGGCCTCCTTTGCCGTGACCTTCCCATGCAACCGACGCCCGGACAAGCCGGCACACGCCGCTCACCCCGCAGTCCAGGCTCCCGCCAATCGCCCCTGCAACCAGATCAGCGACGGGTAGGCGCACAGCCAGATCCAGAAGAACCGGTGCAACCCGAAAAGCATCGCATTCGCCAGATGAAAGGCAGCCGCCAGCAACAGGCCAGCCAGCAACGCGAGCGGATGCAGCAGAAACACAGGAAACGCCGCCTCCACCCCCATCACCACCCAGCCGCCCCAGAACGTCACCAGCCGTCGGTCCGCCAGCCGCCGCAAATCTTCGCTCACCGGGTAGGCGGAATAAAGGAACACATCGCGCAAGGCGTCACCCCTTCGCCATGCAGGGTTCGCCAGCTTCACCTGACCGGAGATCACATAGGACAGCACCAATTGCACCCCGAGGTAGCCAAAGGCCATCTCTGCCCAGAAGACCGTCGGCGCGGCCTCCGCCACGCTCAGACACGCGAGGATCAGCAGGCTCATCTTGTCGCTGCCGCCATTGAAAGGGCCATCGTACCGGTGCAGCGCATAAAGGCCCAAGGCAAACAGCCCAAAGACCGCCCCCCCCTGCCCCACCAACAGCGCGACGCAGAGCGCCAATCGTGCCAGCAGCCAGGGCGTATCGCGACGGTCGATGGCGATCTGCTCAAGGCTTTGCTGCGCCAAAGCCAGCGCCATCATCACCTCTGTCAGGCGCAAGGCAAGCAGGAAGTCCATCAGCCGCGCCCGCCGGTGAAGGGCGCACTTTCATACAGCACCTCACTCTCCAGCCCCGCCGCGCCGCGTGTGACAAAGGTCAGCCGCGCCTCCAGCCGGTGTTCGCGCCCATAGTCGCGCGCGAGCCGCTCCAGCAGCTCGGCCTCCGCGCGGTGTGATCCTTGCTCGACGATGCGTTCCGACAGCGACACCAGATACAGCGCGGCAGTGCGCTGCGGGTTCCAGATCAGCCGCAACAGCATCTGACCAAGCGACAGATGCGCCGGCGCCACGGCCACCTCCTGCCACGGCCCGCCGTTCACGCGCAGCTCCACACGTGGTGAGGGCGCGATGGCCCGAAAGAACCGCCACGAGGGGATCAGCGCAGGCAGCAAAAGGCTCGGAAGACGCAAGAGGCTCATCACGCGGATCTTGCCCGCGACAGGGTTAAAACCGGGTTAGGCGTCAGGGAAAGGATCGTCCGGATAGCCCACGCCGGTCAGATACAGCCCATCGGGCGGGCACACCGGCCCGCAGGCGGCGCGGTCACGGGCTTCCAGCGCCGTGCGCACCCGGTCAGGGGCCCAGGTGCCCGCCCCGACGCGCTCCAGCGTGCCGACAAAGGACCGCACCTGATTGTGCAGGAACGACCGGGCGCGCAGGCGAAACTGCACCTCCGGTCCCGCCAGCCCGTCGACCACATCAATATCCAGCGCGTCCAATGTCTTGACCGGGGATTTCGCCTGACACATCACGGATCGAAAGGTCGTGAAGTCATGTAGGCCGATCAAATGAGCCGCGCCCTCGCGCATTGCGTCCACGTCCAGCGCGTGATTGACCCGCCAGACCTGCCCCGCCTCGAGCGTGCTGGGCGCCCGCCGCGTCAGCAGGCGAAACAGGTAGCGCCGTTCATTGGCCGAAAACCGCGCGTGCCAGTCGTCCGCCACCTGCACACAGGCCCGGATCGCCACCGGCGCGGGCTTGAGATGAAAGTTCAGCGCCTCCGACAGGCGGAACGGCTCCCAGTCCTTTACCATGTCGCAATGGGCCACCTGCCCGCGCGCATGAACCCCGGCGTCGGTGCGCCCGGCCCCGCCGATGGTATGGGCGCGCGGCTCCAGCCGCCCAAGCGCCTCCTCGATGCTTTGCTGCACCGAGGGTTGGTCCGCCTGCCGTTGCCAGCCTGCAAAGGGCCGTCCGTCATATTCGATAAGAAGCGCGTATCTGGGCATGGCCTGCGCAATAGCGCTCACGAACGCCCGGGTCCAGAGCCGCAACCACTGGCAGGCCCGCCCTCGACGCCCTAAGTTAACACCTGAGCAGACAACAAAGGCTCCCAATGGTCCTGACCAGCATCGCAGACAGCCTCACCCGCACCGTCGAAAGCGCCGGAAACACGATTTCCGAGACATTTTTCGAGCCGACCCTGCGGCTGGGCGTGACCGGCCTGTCGCGGGCGGGCAAGACCGTGTTCATCACGTCGCTGGTGGCCAATCTGATGGACCGTGGGCGGATGCCCGGACTGGTGGCGCAAAGCGAGGCGCGCATTCTGACGGCCTTTCTACAGCCGCAACCGGACGACACCCTGCCGCGCTTTGACTACGAAACCCACCTCGGCGCACTGATGGGGGCGACGCCGCATTGGCCCGACAGCACCCGCGCCGTGTCAGAGCTGCGCCTGTCGCTGAAGGTGCGCCCCTCCGGCCTGCTGTCAGGCCTGCAAGGGCCGCGCACCCTGCATCTGGACATCGTGGATTACCCCGGCGAATGGCTGCTCGACCTCGGGATGATGGACAAATCCTACGACGCATGGTCGCAGGCGATGCTGACCCGCATGGCGCACCGTCCCGACCCCGATCATTTCCTGCCCATGGCCACGACCGACGCCGCCACCGCCAAGCTTGACGAGCCGGTGGCGCAACGCATGGCCGCCGCCTACACCACCGCGTTGCACGCCGCGCGGGCCGAGGGGTTCTCCGACTGCTCGCCGGGGCGCTTTTTGTTGCCCGGTGATCTGGCCGGCTCGCCCGTGCTGACATTCGCCCCTCTGCCCCCCGTGGACAAACCGGCGCGCGGCACGCTGTATCGGGAGTTCGAGCGTCGCTTCGATGCGTACAAATCGCGCGTGATAAAGCCGTTCTTTCAGGACCACTTTTCCCGCCTCGATCGGCAGATCGTGCTGGTGGATGCGCTTGGGGCGATCAATGCCGGACCCCGCGCGGTGGAGGATCTGCGCCAGACGCTGGCCGACATTCTCACTGCCTTTCGTCCCGGCACCTCGTCGTTCCTGTCGCAGATCTTTCTGGGCAAACGCATCGACAAGATCCTGTTTGCCGCGACAAAGGCCGACCACCTGCACCACACCCAGCACGGCAAGCTGACCGCCATCATGGAGGCGCTGACCCGTGACGCCCGCGACCGCGCGCGCTTTGCCGGGGCGGAAACCGCTGCCATGTCGCTAGCCGCCCTGCGCGCCACCACCGAAGAGATGATCTCTCATCAGGGGACCACCCTGCCCTGCGTGCGTGGCACTCTGATGGACAGCGGCAAACAAGCGGCGTTTTATCCCGGAGATCTACCCGAAGACCCCAACCACCTGCTGAGCGCCGCGCGCGCAGGGACGGACGCCTGGCTCGATCAGGATTACTCCGTCATGTCCTTTGCGCCCGCGCGGCTGACCCTGAAACCCGGCGAAGGTCCACCGCACATCAGGCTCGACCGCGCCGCGCAATTCCTGATCGGAGACCGCCTGTGACCAAGCCTGACCCCTTCACACCGACCACCCCCGGCCCCGACGTGCCGCGCCCCAACGATCCGCAGCCCGAGGCCCCGGTGGAAACGCCCCCCGACATGCCGCAAGAGGTGCCCGGCACCCCGGCCCCGGACATGCCCGGCCAGACCCCGCCAGAGGTGCCCGACGATCTGCCGCGCGGCCCCGGCCACGAGATGCCCGACGACGTGCCAACCCAGCCGGACGCCCCGATCGAAGTGCCCGATGCGCCCAACCCGGACCTGCCGCCGCAGGAGCGTCCCATGGAGACACCGGGGATTTCTGATCCCAGGCCACAGACCCCGCCACAGGAGATCCCCACCAACCCCAACCCCACCGGCGCGGCACCTGATCCGTCGAAAGAGATCCGGCTGCGCCCTGCAAATCCCCTCGACGCCGGGCGGTTGGGTGACATCATCACGCAGGCCACACTGGCCGCCAAGTGGAAGCCGCGCCTGCACAATTCGGTCGAGGACATCGCCCACGCCGGACAGATGATCGACAAAGGCTGGATCACGGTGGCGGAGCTGGATCACCAGACCGCCGGGTTCATCGCGCGCGAAGACAGCTACATCCACTGCCTTTTCATCGCCGAGGCGGAACAGGGGCGCGGGGTCGGCGCCGCCTTGCTGGACGATGCCAAGGCGGCGCAGGACAGGCTGGAACTCTGGACCTTTCAGACCAACACCGATGCGCAGCGGTTCTATCGGCGCGAGGGGTTCGAGCTGATCGAGGAAACCGACGGCTCGTCCAATGACGAAGGGCTGCCGGACGTGAAATTCCTCTGGCAGCGCGCGCCCGCAAAGACCCTGACCGCGCCGACCTCCGCCAACGTCAAACGCCCCAAGGCCAAGGCCGAAGCCTCGCCTCAGCGCCCGGCGTAATAGGCAGCGATATCGCGGATATCCTCGTCGGTGAGCGGCTTTGCCGCCGCCGACATCAGATGGGCGCGCGGTGTCGTGGGCTGCGGCCCGTCGCGATACATGGTCAGCCAGTTCACCAGCCAATAGCCGTCCTGCCCGGCGATGCGCGGCGTGTCCGCACGCTTGGGCGACAGGCCGTCCGCCCCGGCGCCCTCGTGGCAAGAAGCACAGCTGGCAATGTCGAAATGTTCGTCACCCTGCTGGGCCAGCACCTCGCCACGGGCGGCGTCGCCCACAGGCAGCACCTCGCCGTCCCACGTCGCCTGCATCCCGGCATAGCGCGCGGCGATCTGCGCCCGTGTCTGTGGCCGCAGACCGGCAGCCAGAGGTTCCATAAATCCGCTCTCGCGGTGGCCCTCGGCATAGGCGTCCAACACCAGCGCCAGCCATTCCTCTGACTGGCCCGCCAGCTTGGGCGCGGTGCCGTCGCGGCCCAGCCCGTCGTCGCCATGGCAGCGCACGCAGGCGTGCTCCTGCGCCACGGCATTGGACGGCTCGCCAAAGCGCACGGCCCCCGCCTGCCATGCATCCGGCGCGCCAAAGGCCGCCTCCGCATAACTCGCCGCATCATAGCTGTCATAGCGCGCCAGAAAGGCGGCCAAAGCCCAAGGTTCGTCGTCCCGCCCTTCGCCCGGCCAGGCGGGCATCCCGGTGTATTTGAACCCGTGTCGCGCGATCCAGTAGAAATCCTTCTCCGTCCATTCGTCCGACGTCAGCTTTGGCGGCATAGGCTGCATCCCCTCCACCACCGGATTGCGCGGAATGCCCGGCGCCCCGTGACAGGTGGCACAGCCCGTGGCGAAATGCCCTGCGCCAAGCCGCGCCAAGCCGTCGTCGGACAGATCCACATGGTCCGGCACCTCAATCGCGCCGGACCGCGCTTTCACCGCGCTGCGCAAGTACAGGTGCAGCGTTTCGCCCACACCGGGCAAATGCGCCTGCGAGGCGGCAATGTTGTACGGCGCAAAGAAGACAAACGCCCCGCCGGCCACGGCCACACCGGCCAGCCCGCCCAAGATCCAACGCCTCATGCCCATTCCTCCTGCTGCCCGCGCACCGCGTGGCCCAGCCGTGTCAGCGCCGCCACAAGGTACAGCGCCCCACCACCGCCAGCCATCAGCACGCCCGCAAGCTGTTGTTCCTGAAGCGCCGTCATCCCCAGATGTCCAGCGCAGATCTCTCCCCACAAAGGCCGGGGCGACAGCCCGATCAGCGCGCCCAGCAGGGTCATATGCATCGTTGTCGCCATCAAGACCACCGCGCCACCAAAGGCCCCCGCCGCGCGCACCACGGCCCAGAGCAGCATCCCGGCGGCGAAAAAGCTCGCCTGTTCAAAGACAAAGCCCACCGTCGTCAGCCGCCCCCACAGGTGCAGCGCAGGCAGGTGCCAGGCCCAGACCACCAGCATTTCCACCAGCGCGCCCAGCAGCAGCCAGACGGCCCCCACCGCACGCACCGGCAGCGTCGGCATCAGCAGCGCAGGCACCACCGCCGTCACGCCCAGATGCAACACCATGTGCAGGACCATCGACCCGGCAGCCAGCTCTGGCAGAGGCGACAGCCACAGGACAGCAAGCAGGATCAGCCCCAGCGCCCTCAGCATTCGTTGAACACCAGTCCGGGAATGATGGTGAACACGATGGCCACCACCGACAGCACGCACAGCAACAGTGCCACGTGGCCGATGAACTTGTCGCGCCCGCGTTCCGAGCTTTCGGTGATCTCCTCGAAGATCACGAACACCCCGCCGTAGCGCCGCACCGCGATCACCCCCAGCCAGGCGATCACAGCGATGCAGGCAAGGCCCAGCCAGACCGCGATCCAGCGCGGCTCCATCAACCCGCCCAGCGCGCCCGTGGTCGACTTGGCGCAGTAGACCGCCGCCACCCAATAGCTGACAAGGAAATGCGCCGCCCAGATCGAGGGGGCGGCCACCAGTATCCAGATCGAGCCCTGGTCCATCACGCTCGGCGCGTCATAATGTGGTGTCTTAGGCATGTCTCACACCCCCATCAGCATCGGGAACAGCGCCAGCAGCGCAAAGGTCACCACCGCTGTTATGGCGTTGAAATGGCCAAACAACGTCAGATTCATCAGGTCGGCGCGATACTCCGGCTGGCAGATGTTCGCGGCGATCCGCGCGGCGACGTACAGATGCATGACCCAGCTCAGCAGCAGATGCAGGAACATCCACAAGATCAGCATCCAGACCATCGCGTCAAAGCTGTCGCGCGTCGGGTCCAGCCCCGCAGCCTGCGCCGCCCACGCCCAGGCAGCGATGCCCAACGCCCCCACAGGCAGCGCGCCGATCAGCAGCGCCATGGACAGCCCGCGCCCGCCTTTGCCCAGCGTGCTCCGCGCGAAAACCGTCATGCACCACGCCGCCAGCAACAAGACCACCCCCGCCGTCAAAGGCAGGACCGCAGGCAGGCGCGCGGCCTCTGGCAGGAAGTTCGGCAGCGCCGTCCAGTAAAAGAAGTAGCTGAACACAAGGCCGGTGAAGGCGGTCATGTCCCCGGTCATGGTGATGAACACCGCCCACCATCCCACGGCGCGATTGCCTTGCGCATAGGTCGGCAGGGTCAGACCTCGGCCCACATATTTCTCCGGCGCCTCCGGCACCCGTGCCGTGCCGGTCCACAGCCATGTCAGGGTAAAGGCGACAAAGGCCGCAAAGCACAACAGTGTCAGCGTCCACAAATGGAAGGTCGCGATGATGAACACCGCCCCCAGCGACACGCCCGCGCCAATCGGCAGGAAGGACGGCCCGCCGACCCGCTGCACGAACAGCGGCCGCGCATCGAGGATGTCGGTCACGATCATCTCGCGCTTGCCTTCCTCGGCATCCGGCAGCAGCCACTCGCCCCGGTCCATCTCGCCCAGCAATTCAGGCTGCTCCCACAAGGGATAGCGCGTGTGGATATAGGGGATGGAGCGCACGCCCCACGGCTTGTCCGGCACCTCTGCGCCCCACTCCATCGTGCCCGCGTTCCAGACGTTGCGCGTCACCAGCGGTTGCTTGCCGCGCGGCCACAGCACGTTGATCGCAAACACCGCGAACCCGGCCGCAAACACAAACGCCCCGATGGTCGATACCATGTTCAGCACCGCCCAGCCGTCGGTCAGCTGATAGGTCCAGACGCGGCGCGGCATCCCCATGACCCCGGTCCAGTGCATCGGCAGAAACGCAAGGTTGAAGCCGCCGAACATCAGCCAGAAGGCCCATTTGCCGCCCCGGTCGTTCATCATCTTCTGCGTGACGAAGGGATACCAATAGACGATCCCGGCAAAGAGCGGGAACAACATCCCGCCGATCAGCGTGTAGTGCAGGTGGGCGACCACGAAATAGCTGTCATGCGCCTGCCAGTCGAAGGGCACCAGCGCCACCATGACGCCCGTCAGCCCGCCAAAGACAAAGATCGCCAGCGCCCCGCCCGCGAACAGCATCGGCACCGAGGGCCGCACCTCGGCCACCAGCATCGTCGCGATGAAGCAGAAGATCTGGATGCCCGTCGGCACCGCCACCGCCTCTGACGCGGCGGAGAAAAACGACAGCGAGATTTCCGGCAGCCCCGTGGTGAACATGTGGTGCACCCAGAGGCCAAAGCTCAGGAACGCCACGCCCACCGCCGACAAGACGATCCATGAATGCCCCACCATGGGCCGCCCGGCAAAGGTCGGCAGCATGGTCGCAATCAGCGCGATGGAGGGCAGGAAGATGATGTAGACCTCCGGGTGGCCAAAGATCCAGAACAGGTGTTGCCACAGCATCGGATCGCCGCCCCGGTCCACGTCAAAGAAGGCCCAGCCAAAGGCCCGCTCCATCTCCAGCAGCAGATCGCCCGCGATAAGCGGCGGAAACGCAAACAGGATCATCCCGGCGACCACCAGAACATACCAGCAATACAGCGGCATCAGGTTCAGGCGCATGCCCGGCGGGCGGCTTTTGAGCACGCCGACGATCAGCTCGACCGCTGCGGCGATGGACGAGACCTCGATAAAGGACAGGCCCAGCAGCCATATGTCGGCCCCAAGGTCGCTGAACCTCGGGTCCGACGACAGCGGCGTGTACATGAACCAGCCCCCGCTGGGCGCCACCCCAAAGAAGATCGAGCCACAGACAAAGATCCCGCCGATCAGGAAACACCAGTAGCCAAAGCCGCTGAGCCTCGGGAACGGCAAGTCACGCGCGCCGAGAATTTCCGGCAGGATCAGGATGGCCACCGCCTCGAAGATCGGGACGGCAAACAGGAACATCATCGCCGTGCCGTGCAGCGTGAACAGCTGGTTGAACAGCGACTGGCTGACCAGATCGTTTTCCGGCACCGCCAGTTGCGCGCGCATCAGCAGCGCCAGCAGCCCCGCGAACGTGAAGAAGGCGAAAGAGGTCAGCAGATACCATTTGCCGATGAAGGAGTTGTTGACCGCCGAGACGATCTTCCACCCCTTGGGGGCGGCCCAGGCCTTCATCAGGCGGGCGCGCTGCGCCTCGTCGCGGGCCTTGTCGTAAGGTTCAGCGGGAGGCAGTTGCGACAGGTCGATTTCGTTCGTCATTCCAGCCTCATCAGGAAGTCGACCAGCGTGTCCAGCCGCGCACCGTTCAGGTGCGGATAAGGTGGCATGTCGATATCGGGTTTCATCTCGTGGGTGTCGGTGATCCAGCGCGCCATGTTCGTGGGCGTCATGTCCCACATGCCGGCGCCCAGCTTGTCGCGGCTGGCCAGATGGGTCAGGTCCGGGCCGACCGGGCCTTGCGCATCGGTGCCGCGAATGGTGTGGCAGGCGCCGCAGCCCTCTGCCTGAAAGACCTCGAAACCCGGATTGTCAGCTGACAATTTCGCAGGCTCGGCCTGCTCTGCGAGCCATGTATCAAAGGCCTCCGGCTCCATCACGATCGCATCGAAGCGCATCAAGGCATGGGCTCCGCCGCAAAACTCGGCGCACAGCCCACCCCAGCTGCCCAAGGTTTGCGGCGTGAGGGTCAGCGTGGTCTCACGGCCCGGGATCATGTCCATCTTCCCACCCAGCGCGGGCACCCAGAAGGAATGGATCACATCATCGGCGGTCAGGCGAAACAGCGCGCGCTGGCCAATAGGCAGCCGGATTTCATTGGCGGTGATCACATCACCCTCCGGCGTCTCGTAGATCACCCGCCACCACCAGCGCTCGCCATCGACGCGGACGGTCAGGTCGCCATCATCGGCGGTGATGTCCCGCAGAATAATTAGCCCCCAGACAAGCAGAGCGCCGACCAGAACCGTGGGCAGAACCGCGCCGCCCCAGATCACGAACTGACGGGCCTCACGTTCCAGATTGGGGTGCGCCCCGCGCTTGTGTGCATAGATCGCCGCGCCGACCACGGCGGACCAGATCACCCCCGCGCCGATCATCAACACGATGAACAAGGTTTTAACCTGTGCGGACTCCTCGCCCGCACCGGCCATCCAGTTGTGCCGCCCGTCGCACCCGGAAAGCATCAACAGACCTAAAGATAAAAGGATATATCGCCCCACGCAGCGCCGCCCCCGTGCCGTGCCCCTGCCGGGCTTTACCGGATGAACACATCGAGACGGCAAGGAGTTCCACGCTTTCGTGAAAAAGATGTGATCGACGCCGCCGTCCGGGCATTCCGCGACATGCGCGGCCCCGTGTGGGGAGGACTTTCGCGACGCGCCGGCCCATCTTTTCGGCAAAGGTGGCAGCCCGGGCGGCCCCGCCTTATGTAAGACAGACCGCAGACAAAGAGACAGCGCATGACACAGCCGCCCAAGGGCCCCATTCTGATTGACCTCGACGCGGGTCCCGGCCCCTCCCCGTCCGAGGCACCGCCGGTTCCCGACCTGACGCCCATGCCGGAGGGCGCGGCAATGGGCACAGTCGCGGCGGTGGCAGCCTACCGGCCCTCGCGGCTGGCGGCATGGTTCTGGCGTCTGCTGGGCGCGCTGCTGGTCACGGTGATTACGCTGGCGGCGTGGAACTTTGCCGTGGGCCTGATCGTGGCCAATCCGATCCTTGGCTACGCCGTCACGGCGCTGATCGCGGCCTTCCTGCTGGTCTGCGTGCTGATCGTCATCAAGGAACTGTCCGCATTCGCGCGGTTGGCCAAGATCGACACCCTGCACCGCGCAGCAGACGAGGCGCTGGCAGAGGACAGTCTGGAAAAAGCGCGCGCGCTGACCACGCAACTGGTCACGCTCTACAAGGGTCGCGAGGACACGCGCTGGGGGCGGGATCGCTTTGCCGCGCGGCGCGACGAGATCTTTGACGCCTCCGGGCTGATCCACCACGCGGAGACAGAGATCCTCGCCCCGCTGGACGCTCTTGCGCAAAAGGAAGTGCAGGCCGCCGCCCGTCAGGTGGCCGCCGTCACGGCCATGGTGCCGCTGGCGCTGGCCGATGTGGTCGCGGCGCTGACGTCCAACCTGCGGATGATCCGCCGCATCGCAGAGATCTATGGCGGACGGTCCGGCACCCTGGGCAGTTGGCGGCTGACGCGCGCGGTGTTTTCGCACCTGATTGCCACCGGCGCCGTTGCCGTGGGCGACGATATGCTGGAGCCGATCTTTGGCGCGGGCATTCTGGCCAAGCTGTCCCGTCGCTTTGGCGAAGGCATGGTGAACGGCGCGTTGACCGCCCGTGTCGGCGTCGCCGCGATGGAGGTCTGCCGCCCGCTGCCCTTTGCCGCCAAGCGCCGCCCGTCGGTTCGTCAGGTGATCCGCGCGTCCCTGAGCGGGCTGTTCGCGCAGGACAAGCGTTAACGCCTGCTGCGACCATAGACATCTGGGCGGCGGGTTGATCCAACGCATGGACGCCGTCCCCCTTTCTGGTTTCCTGTGTCGGTGCCCCAGCCACCGCCAGGACCAGATATGTTCGACCCAGATCACGGCCACTCCGCCGCCGAGATCAACGCCCGGCTTGATGCGCCCGCGGGACGCGGAGACCTGCGAGACATCGTGTACGGCGCCATCGACGGGGCCGTGACCACCTTTGCCATCGTGGCAGGTGTTGCGGGCGCGGGATTGCCGCCTCTTGTCATCCTCGCCTTGGGGTTCGCCAACGTGCTGGCGGATGGGTTTTCCATGGCAGCGGGGAATTACTCGGCCACGAAGGCAGAGCGCGACAACGCCCGGCGTCTGCGCCGCGTCGAAGAGGATCACATCGCGCGCTTCCCAGCAGGCGAAAAGGCCGAGCTGCGCGCTATCCTGATGCGCATGGGGCTGACCGGCAGGACCCTGGACGAAGCGGCAGAACAGATCAGTCACAACCACCCGGCGTGGATCGCCCTGATGATGGAAGGTGAGTATGGCCTTGGCCCTGTAGACCCGCATCCGATGCGTGCGGCGTTGGTGACCTTCGGCGCCTTTCTGATCGCCGGGATTGTCCCGTTGCTGCCCTTCATCCTTGGGCTTGGGAGCGCCTTCGAGGCCTCGGCCGCCGTCACTTTGGCGGTCTTTTTCGCAATCGGAACGCTGAAAAGCCTGTGGTCACTGACGCCGTGGTGGCGGTCGGGGCTGGAGACGCTGGCGATCGGCGGAACGGCTGCGGGCATCGCCTACGGCGTGGGCACGCTGTTCGGCTAGGGTGAGGTATTCCCCACTTCCGTAAGGGCAGGCAATCGCAGATAGTAAGTGCAATTGACCCGCCAGATTCACCTCAGACGGGAAATCAACTTCCATTTGAGAAAGCACTTTCAGAGCCTGCCCCCTTGGCCACATCATTTCATGCTGGCCGGTCTGATCCTTTGAATGCCCCGGCGCCGGGTTCAGGTCAGACGATACTCTCGGATCCTCCGAATGGCCCCGACCCGCTCCCCGGGAGGCATCCGGCTGCGTGATCCGAGACCCCGGACGCCGCTGTTGTTCCTTCCCGCAGCCGCGTCCGGGGCACAACATCAATCGCCCCGGACTCACCTAGGCCGGAGACCCGAAGGCCCCCGGCCCTGATCCGCGCACAGATGTGGGGGATATGTGGTCCGGCAGCGTACCGGGCCGCGTCACAACTGCGGCGAAATACCGATTTCGGCTTCTGCGCCAACGTTCTTTTTCATAAGTTGCACAGTCATGTATTCCGCAGGGTCAATGCGGCTGATCTGTTGGTCGGACACGCCGGGGGACAGGGACAGCGTCACAGCTGCGGCCACAATCAGCATCACCGCAACCGCCAGGCCCAGCCACGAGGCGACGGGCAAACGGGTGCTGCGCAACGGGGGCCGTGCGCCGTGCAGGCGACCGTATCGTATCACTTTAGCGTCTAGAGCCTCGTAGGTCATGGGGCACCTCCTGATACCAACGGGCATCCGTGGCCCGTGGAAAATAAGGTTGAGCCGATTGGTGAGTTTCTCAAGCCCTGTGACCTCAAAGCCGCAAAGGCCGGCCTGAATTCGCTCAAATCCCGCCAAGACATCGGCTGCATTTCACCGATGCGCGCATCTGCCCCTTGATCGGGCGAAAATTGGCTTTGCGACTCACCCCCAGGCTGCACATTCAACGCAGAATCGGCACACCGCCCGGCCCGCGCATCCGCTCCACCACACCGGCGCGCAGACTGCTGCCGATGCGGTGCGCCAACGCGGACCATGCCTGCGCCTGCGTCTCGGTCAGCTCCTGGGCCAGGACACTGTCGAAAAGCGCCAGCCACGTCTCGAACATGCCGGGACGCACGTTGCCCGCATCGCGATGCACCGCGACCGGATTGCCATCGTAGGACCGCTCCATCAGGATCGCGTTGGCCCAGAAATCCGCCACCCGTGCCTCATGCGCGGGCCAGTCATCGACATGGGCCGCAAAGACCGGAGCCAGACCCGGATGCCCGCGCACCCGTTCATAGAACCGCGCCACGACGCGCTCGATCTCGTCCCGTGTGATGTCGAATCTCGCCAAAGCCGTCATGGAGCGCCCCTTCTGCCTGCCCTTTTACCTAACAGCGCGGGCCGCCGAAAACCATGCAGCGCACCGCCGCAGCACTGGCCACCGCTGACCACTGGACCGCGCCGCGCGCCCGTCCTATAAGGCGGCCATGATGACGTATGTTTCCATCATTCGAATTACCGGCCCGGCGCTCTGATCAGAGACGCCGGGACAAGGCGCATGGCCTCTCCGCGCCGCGACACCCCTTCCGAAAATTCCGACAGATCGACAGGACGCCCCCCATGTGCGCCGACACCACCGACACGAACACGATTGACTACAAAGACACCCTCGCCCTGCCGCAGACGGATTTCCCGATGCGCGCCGGCCTCCCCAAGCGCGAGCCCGGCTGGCTGGAGCGTTGGGAAAAGATCGACGTCTACGGCACGCTGCGCGAGAAGGCCAAGACCGAGACGCGCAAGCCCTTTACCCTGCACGACGGCCCTCCCTATGCGAACGGCCACCTGCACATCGGCCACGCGCTGAACAAGGTGCTGAAGGACTTCATCGTGCGCTCGCAGCAGATGTTGGGCCGCGACGCCCGCTACATCCCCGGCTGGGACTGCCACGGCCTGCCCATCGAATGGAAGATCGAGGAGCAGTACCGCAAGAAGGGCCGCAACAAGGACGAGGTGGACGTCGTCGATTTCCGCCAGGAATGCCGCAAGTTCGCCGAAGGCTGGATCGACGTCCAGCGCAAGGAGTTCAAACGTCTGGGCATCACCGGCAACTGGGATGATCCCTACCTGACGATGAACTTCCACGCGGAGCGCGTCATCGCCGAGGAATTCCAGAAGTTCCTGATGAACGGCACGCTCTATCAGGGCTCCAAGCCCGTGATGTGGTCGCCGGTGGAAAAAACCGCGCTGGCCGAGGCGGAGATCGAGTACCACGACCACAAGTCGCACACGATCTGGGTGCCGTTCTCCGTTGTCTCGGGCGGTGCGCTGTCTGATTCACGCGTTGTCATCTGGACAACGACCCCCTGGACGATCCCCTCGAACAAGGCCGTCGCCTACGGTCCGGGCATCGCCTACGGCCTCTACGAGGTGACCGGCACACCTGAGGAAAGCTGGGTCTCGGTCGGTGACACCTACATCCTTGCCGACAAATTGGCGGGGGACGTTCTGACCAAAGCGCGCCTCGAAGACGGGCAGTTCACACGTGTCCGCGATGTGACAGCGGATGAGCTGGCAGGCCTGACCCTCGCCCACCCCTTCCGGGGCGTCGAAGACGGCGAAGGCTACTGGGATTACGACGTGCCGATGATCGACGGCGATCACGTCACGGATGACGCAGGAACGGGTTTCGTGCACACCGCGCCAAGCCACGGTCAGGAAGACTACGAATGCTTCCTCACGCGCAACTGGCTCGACCGGATGACGCATAACGTGGGCGAGGATTCCGAATTCCTGCCGCATGTGCCGCTGTTTGCCGGGCTGCGGGTCTTTGACCACAAGGGCAAGGAAGGCAAGGCCAACACCGCCGTGATCGACAAGCTGGTCAGCGTCGGCGGCCTGATCGCCCGTGGCCGCATGTCGCACAGCTACCCGCATTCGTGGCGCTCCAAGGCGCCGGTGATCTTCCGCAACACGCCGCAGTGGTTCGCGTCCATCGACCGCGCTGTGGGTGACGGCCAGGACGACAACGGCACCACGATCCGTGAACGCGCCCTCACCTGCATCGACCAGGTGAAGTGGACGCCGCAGGCAGGCCGCAACCGCCTGTATTCCATGATGGAAGCGCGCCCCGACTGGGTGCTGTCGCGCCAGCGGGCCTGGGGTGTGCCGCTTACCGTGTTCACAAAGAAGGACACGCTGCCCACCGATCCGGACTTCCTGCTGCGCAACGAAGAGGTCAACGCCCGCATCTGCGAAGCCTTCGAGGCCGAAGGCGCGGACGCATGGTATGCCGAAGGGGCCAAGCAGCGCTTCCTCGGCAATCTCGTGAACGCCAACGACTACGATCAGGTGTTCGACGTGCTGGACGTGTGGTTCGATTCCGGCTCCACCCATGCCTTTGTGCTGCGCGACCGCGAGGATGGATCCGAGGACGGCATCGCCGACCTTTACCTCGAAGGCACCGACCAGCACCGGGGCTGGTTCCACTCCTCGATGCTGCAATCGGTCGGCACCACGGGCCATGCGCCCTATCGTGGCGTGCTGACCCACGGCTTCACCCTGGATGCCAAGGGCAACAAGATGTCCAAATCCGTGGGCAACACCATCGCCCCGGAAGACGTGACCAAGCAGTACGGCGCGGACATCCTGCGGCTTTGGGTGGCGCAGTCGGACTACACCGCCGACCTGCGCATCGGGCCGGAAATCCTCAAGGGTGTGGCCGACAGCTACCGACGCCTGCGCAACACCATGCGCTACCTTCTGGGGGCCGTCAGCCACTTCACCGAGGATCAGCGCGTCGCACCGTCCGACATGCCGGAGCTGGAACAGTACGTTCTGCACCGCCTGTCAGAGCTCGACGACGTGGTGCGCAAAGGCTACGACGCCTATGATTTCCAAGGCGTTTTCCAGCAGGTGTTCAACTTCTGCACGCTAGAGCTGTCGGCCTTCTACTTCGACATCCGCAAGGACGCGCTGTATTGCGATGGCGATACGCTGCGCCGCCGCGCCGCGCGCACGGTGATGGATGCTCTGTTCCACCGCCTGACCACGTGGCTTGCGCCGATCCTGACGTTTACGATGGAAGAAGTCTGGCTGGAGCGTTTCCCCGGCGACGACAGCTCGGTGCATCTGCAGGATATCCCGGCCTCACCCGCCGACTGGCAGAACGCCGATCTGTCGGCCAAATGGCAGGCCGTGCGCCGCGCCCGCCGCGCCGTCACCGCGGCGCTGGAGGTGCAGCGCACCAACAAGGTCATCGGTGCGTCGCTGGAGGCCGCGCCGACGGTCTACGTCTCTGACCCGGCCATGTTGGCCAACCTGCAATCTGTGGCCTTCGAGGACATTTGCATCACCTCCGACATCACGCTGGTCGAGGGGACAGGCCCCGAAGACGCCGCGCGCATGGCAGAGGTGCCGGAAATCGCGGTGGTCTTCCACAAGGCCGAGGGCGAGAAATGCCAGCGCTGCTGGAAGATCCTCCCCGATGTGGGCACGCACGACCACCCGGCCACCTGCGCGCGCTGCGACGCCGCGCTGGACTGACCGGACCTTACAACCACACCGAAAGCCCCGCCCCTCCCGGCGGGGCTTTTTTGATCCAGCCGCGCGGCTTCACCCTGCCGCATGGGACCTACATTGGTCCACGGGCTCCCAAAAAAGTTGTGCCCTTGGCCATGCGTTGACGCACGAGTTGCCCAGCGGCGGGCAATCGTCATTCCGTCGACCGCGACAGGATCAGGCCGCGACATCAAACGCCCATGGCCAAAGCACCCAAAAAGCACATGCCCCTAGAAACGCTTCTGAAAAAGGTATGAACTTCATCATCTTGAGCCGCCCGACGACGACGGCTCGCGCGTCGTTCAGGCCAGTCCGCGGTCTCGGGCGATCATGGCCGCGTGGGTGCGGTTGCGCGCCTCCAGCTTTCGGGAGAGGGTTTTGACATGCAGCTTTACCGTGACCTCTTGCAGTTGCAGGTCCCGGGCAATTTCCTTGTTCGACTTCCCCTCGCAGATGCCGCGCAGAACCTCCAGTTCGCGCCGCGTCAGCGAAGCAGTTCCGCCGTCGCCGGATGCTTGCATGAAGTCAATAGGAGCATAGATTTCGCCCGCTGCCATAAACCGAGCCGCTGTCAGCAGAGACCGCGCGCTCAGTGTTTTGGGG
The DNA here is from genome assembly GCF_014196795.1 of Sagittula marina. Lineage (GTDB taxonomy): Bacteria > Pseudomonadota > Alphaproteobacteria > Rhodobacterales > Rhodobacteraceae > Sagittula > Sagittula marina. The sequence continues at coordinate 197,769 of NZ_JACIEJ010000008.1, read as the reverse complement.
ATAAATCCCTGCGCACCGGATTTCAGCGCCGCATCAGCCACGTCGCGCGAGGCGCTGCCGGAGAGAATGGCAACTGGCCGCCCTTCGTTGGCCTCCTTCATACGGCCAAGCCCTTCCAGACCGTTCATGCCAGGCATGTTGTAATCAAGCAAAACAAGATCAAAAGTGCCCGAAGACTGAGCAGCAGCGACCGCCTCATCCAGCGTTGCGACTGTCTGCACCTCGTCTATGTCAGAGCCGTCGAGAAAGGCAGCTATGGTCTCTCGGACCAGATCGTGATCGTCCGCCACAAGAATCCGCATCGCGATCTTCCCTCCAAATAACAGGTCAATAGGCACTGGCGGCCCACATACTGACATGTTCCTCAACCTCGCGGTCCCGGACCCCCTTTATGCAGGAGGAACATTAAGACAGCTTTTACATACACACCCAAAAGTACTTCTCTACAGAAAGTACAACACCCCGTACCAAGGTTGCAGAAACTTAACTCTTTCAGGATATAGGTAAAAGCTCATCACATTTGGGACCGACATCGGCACGATGTATACGGATGCGCGACCCCAATAACAACAAATACGGTAGCGGACTCGCGTCGGGTGCGATACTTTCCGATGGGACTTTTGATGCCAAACTCATTATCGGAGGATAGCCCCGTGCGAAAGACCTTTGTCAGTCTTATCAAAACTTTCCTCCTCATTGCGGCTTTGAACGCGCCCGCATCTGCGGAGGAACTTCCGAAGCCCACGGGCCCTGTGCTCCTGACAGTGCGCGGCGACATCAGTGTCACGAATAACGGCGAGACCGCAGAATTCGATCGCGACATGTTGTTTGCGCTTGGCGCGACGGAGCTCACGACGTCGACCATTTGGACGGAGGGGCCGCAGACTTTTACGGGTGTGACGCTGAAGGCGCTGGCCGAAAGGCTCGACATTCGCGGCAATCAGTTACAAGCCGTCGCAGTGAACGATTACGCGGTGGATATCCCCTTTTCCGATGCGGAGGACGACGCTGCCCTGCTGGCGATTGATCGCAACGGACAACCTATGAAGGTCCGCGACAAGGGGCCGATCTGGCTGATCTTCCCCTTCGATCAGGATCGCAAGTATCGGTCAGAGGTCTATCATTCGCGCAGCGTGTGGCAGCTGGTGGCCATCAACGTGCTCCCCTGAGCGCGTCTTTTGGAAAATGCACGGCATATCCGGATGCGCATTCGACCCCTTGGTAGGCCCTTGCTGTGACCAAGCATCGCCGCATGTTTTTTTCCCGTAACACGCTGTTCAGACGTGGTCTGGCAGCTTGTGTCGTGGCCCTGCTGATCACAGTGATACTGAGTCTCGCGCTTGACGTGCGCAGTCAGCTGGACCAACTGGATTCTGCGGCCTCAGAAAATGTGCAATGGACGCTGGGTCAGGCCGAAACAGAGGTCATGAGCCTGCAGATCGCGATCCTGCGGGCACAAAATAGGCCGGGTGACGCCGATGCGTTGCAAGATGTCCGCCTGAATTTCGACATTGTTTACAGCCGGATCGACACGTTGCAGCGGGCAAAAGTGCTGGCCGATTTACGAGGTCTGCCCACCGTACCGCCCATGCTCGTTCAAGCACTCGACTATCGTGAAGATTGGGTGCCCCTGGTGGATGGCCCCGACGACCGGCTGGCAGAGGCGCTGCCGGCCTTCTACGCCGAAACGGAGGCCATTCGTGGTGCACTTCGGCGGTTTGCCCTCGACGGTGTTGCGTTTTTTGCATCGGCGGGCGACCTGCGCAGTGCGGAGATTTCGCGCATCCTCAGTTCTATCGGTGCGGTCACCGTGGCGCTGGTCGGCGTGCTGCTGATCCTTATGCTGGCTCTGTTGCGTCTGGCCCGTCAACGCGAGCTGGAGGCGCGCAGCAACCGCGAAACTCGCGAGCGGATGGAAACGATCATTGCCACGTCGCTTGATGCCGTGGTCGCCGTCGGCAGCGACGATCGCATCGTCGAATGGAATGGTGCGGCAGAGCGGGTCTTTGGCTACACCAACGGCGAAGCCATCGGCGCGGACATGGCCGACCTCATCGTGCCGCAGCAGTTCGAGCAGATGCACCGCAGGGCCATGCGTCGCTTTATCAGAACCGGCGAAGCCCGCATCGTTGGCCGCGGCATCATCCAGCTTGAGGCACGGCGCAAGGATGGCACGATCTTCCCCGTCGATCTGTCGCTGGCCGAGGCGCAATCGCCCGACGGCGCGATCTTTGTGGCCTTCATCCGCGATATCTCGGACCGGGTGCGTGGGGAGCAGGCGCTCAAAACCGCCCGCGACCGCGCCATCGCCGGGGAAAAGCAAAAGGCCGAATTGCTTGCGGTCATGAGCCACGAGATGCGCACCCCGCTGAACGGCATTCTTGGCACGCTGGACCTGTTCCACGCCGACGGGCTGGAGGCCGAGAACCGCCGCTATTTGCGCATCATCCGTCAGTCGGGTGAGCTGCTGTTGGCACATGTCAATGACGTGCTGGACATCTCTCGCCTCGATGCCGACAAGATGAGCCTCAACACCACGCGGTTCGACCTTGTGGCGCTGCTCGAACAGGTGGTCGAAAGCCAGACGGAACTGGCCCGCGCGCAGGGCAACCACCTTGTGCTGTCCCCGCCCAGCCCGGAACTGCATCACGTCTACTCTGACCCGGATCGTCTGCGTCAGATCCTGCTCAACCTTGTGTCCAACGCCATCAAATTTACCCGCGATGGCCAAGTGACGATCGAGGCGGACTGTTCCGAAGGACTCAGCCAAGTGGAGCTGCGCGTGATCGATTCCGGGGTCGGAATTTCGGCGACCGATCTGGAACGCATCTTCGATGATTTCGTCACCATCGATTCCAGCTATTCGCGTCGTCATGCGGGCACCGGCCTCGGGCTTGGAATTTCGCAAAGGTTGGCCACCGCGCTTGGCGGCGAACTGGGCGCCGAAAGCGAGCCCGGAGACGGGTCGGTCTTTTGGCTGCGCCTGCCGATGAAGCCTCCCGACGACGCCATCACGCTGCCCCCCGTTCCCCGCAAAAGCACGCAAACCGCCCCTATGCTGCCGCCACTGGATGTCTTGCTGGTGGAAGACAACGCCATCAACCGCGAGGTGGCAGGCCAGATGCTGCGGCGGGATGGCCATGTGGTCGTCATCGCACAGGATGGTGCAAGCGGCGTGGCCCTCGCCGCCACGCAGAAATTCGACGTGGTTTTGATGGATATTTCCATGCCCGGCATGGATGGTATCACCGCCGCTCGCACCATTCGCAGTGGCGGCGGGCCAAATGCCAAGACCTCCATCGTGGCCACCACCGCCCATGCGCTGCCCGACGAGGTCACCAGCTTCTTTGACGCCGGGATGAATTCCGTTCTGACCAAACCGCTCACCACCGCGACTTTGCGTCACGCGCTGGCGGAGGCGCTGTCGCTTGGGGCGGAATCCTTGTCGTTCACCGGGAATGAAAACTCCCCGGCGGCAGGCAAATCCGCAATATTGGAGGCAGGTGTTTCCATGCCAGTTGCGCCGAATTCGTCCCCCCCTTTCATCGACAACGAGCATTTCGACGAGCTGAGCGAGGACCTCCCCAAGGCTCGATTGCAGCAGGTTCTGGAGGATTTTGCCACTGAAATTGACGCCTTCCTGACAGACCTGCCCGAGGTTTTGGCCACGGACAGCCCGCCCCTGCCGAGCCTTTCGGAAGAGGCGCATCGCCTGGCCGGATCTGCCGGTGTGTTTGGCGCCATGCCGCTGGCTGAGCAGCTTCGTCAATGTCAGGTGGACGCACAGCACGAAGACATTCCGGCCCTGCGCAAGCTATCGCATGAGATGGCGGCGACATGGACCGGCACCAAAGGCACATTCAAGCAGATGGGTTTTGGCCTCTAACCTGTGTCTTTCCCGTCGGTGACCGGCTTGACGTCCAACAGCGTCCTCCCGCCGGGCAAGACCTGCACAGAGACGTCAATCGGCTTGGGCCGCAGCGGGAAGGTCAGGGCAAAGCAAGGTGGACAAGTGCCACCCGACCATACCAAAAAAGCGCGCCGCGCCGTTTTCAACTGAAGATGGCTGCGCCCTTCCATCCGCGTCAGCGCCGCACAATGGATCGGATCGAGCCCGCCGATGAAGTCCGGCCCGCATTCATGATCGCGATGGCGCGGGCTGGCCTCGCAGGTGAAAAGGGCCGGTGCAGCCACCCGACATAGCGCAGCCCCGCGTCCGTTGCGCACCGCGATCTCACTCGGGCGCCAGGCATCGCCGTGTTGGGTAAGACCGCTCGTCTAAAGGACCACCCGGTGCTCTTTTTGCCCCTGAACCCCGTCAAGATCGACGTAGTATGTCTGCCCCCCGGCCTGCCCTTCGGGCAAACCTTCGGAGGCTGAGGTTACGAACAGCCGCCGCCGATCCGGTCCGCCAAAGCTGGGGCAGCTCACCTGCCGCGCCGGCATCGGCACCACATGATCCAGCGTCCCGTCCGTGCCGTAGCAGGCCACACGCGACATGCCCCACTGGGCCGTCCACAAGCGGCCCGCCGTATCGATCACCGCACCGTCGGGTTGCACCCCAGGCTCCGCGCTCATGTCGACGAACACCTCACGGTCCCCCACGGGCCAGCCCTCATCATCCAAAGCGACGCGCCAGATGGTCTGTTTCGGCGTATCGCCGAAACAGGCGCTGCGTCCGTCCGGGGCAAAGCAGATCGCGTTGGTGATCGTGATGTCGGACACGATTTTGCGCAACTCACCGCGATAATAGCGGTAGATCGCCCCGGCGCCCTGCTCACAGGCGTAGCCCATTGTGCCGATCCAGAAGCCGCCAAAGGGATCGGCCCGCCCGTCATTGGATCGGTTCGCCGGTTGATCTGCTTCCAGCGGAACGATGTGTTCTGCTGCGCCGGTATCGAGATCAAAGACAAACAGATCCACTTCGGAGGCCACCAGCAGTTTGCCGTCATCAATCCAGCCCGCAGCAGACACCGCACGGTCAAAGGACCACTCCCGCTGCGCCGACCCGTCATGCTCGAACAGCTTGTGCCCGAGGATATCGAACCAGAAGAAAGAGCCACGCTCAGGATGCCAGAGCGCCCCTTCACCAAGAATACACCGCGTCTGTGATAACGTCTGAACTGCGCTCATACCTGTCTTTCCCATCAAGTGTTTGCGTGATCCTGCCACTGTCGCCCACAGAGGTCCACCGCCCCGCGGACCTGGTCAGGCGGTGCATCGCCGCGCTGCGCCATAAGGATTCAAGCGTTCCGCAGGATGCGGTTGCCCTCCGAAGCGCACAGATGGCCGGGGCGGACGCGATTGCCGAAGCGGTCGCCGGGGCCATGTCACAAGTGGTTTACTGGCATCCATGCGCAGGCGGAGGACGTGGACGACAACGTGACGGCGGGCTGGTGAACGGCAACGACTTCGACGGCCATATGATCAACGCCACGAACCTGACGGGCGGGATGAGCACCTGACGGCAAGGAGGGCTTCAAGGGGGACAAGCCCCCGCCAAAATCGCGTTGCTGTAAAAGTTTCGGTGACGGACTGTAAAAAACTCTGCGACGCGACAGACAGCGACAAGCACGCCTGCCCGATAAATAAGCAAACTCCACGGAAACCGCCCTCATTCCATTTTTTACCAATTGATAAAATTTCAACCTGTGGCACTGTGTTTGCAACAACAACAGCAAATCACCACAGGGAGACGCCAGCCATGAACAGCCCCCGCACACCGGGACTGGCCGCAAGCCGCCTCGACACCACGACGCTCGTCGACAACTTCTCGGATCTGCACGCGCCGCTTGATCCGCACGAGGCTGCCGTCGCCGCCGACCGGTGCTACTTCTGCCATGATGCACCATGCGTGACCGCCTGTCCGACGGACATCGACATCCCGCTGTTCATCCGCCAGATCAGCACCGGCCAGCCGGAGGCCTCGGCCCGCACCATTCTGGAACAGAACATTCTTGGCGGCATGTGCGCCCGCGTTTGCCCCACCGAGACGCTCTGCGAAGAGGCCTGCGTGCGGATGACCGCAGAGCACAAACCGGTGGAGATCGGGCGCCTGCAACGCTACGCCACCGACGCCGTGATGCGCGCCAACAGCCATCCGTTCACCCGCGCGGCTGAAACCGGCAAGACCGTCGCTGTCGTCGGGGCCGGGCCTGCGGGCCTCGCCTGTGCGCACCGTCTGGCGATGCATGGCCACACGGTCAGCCTGTTTGACGCCAAGCCAAAGCCCGGCGGCCTGAACGAATACGGCATCGCCGCCTATAAATCGACCGAGGACTTTGCCGCGCGCGAGGTCGACTGGCTGATGCAGATCGGCGGAATCACCCTGCACACCGGCCGCAAACTGGGCGAAGATTTCACGCTCAACGAGCTGCAAACCGACTTCGACGCGGTCTTTCTCGGGATCGGCCTCGGCGCGGTCAACGCCCTTACCTGCGACGGCAACGACAAGGGCGGCGTGGCCGACGCCGTTTCCTTCATCGAGGACCTCCGTCAGGCCGCCGACCTGTCGAAACTGACCATTGGCCGCGACGTCGTTGTCATCGGTGGCGGCATGACCGCCGTAGACGCCGCCGTTCAGGCAAAGCTGCTGGGCGCGGAGAACGTCACCATCTCCTACCGTCGGACGCAGGCCGAAATGCCTGCCAGCCGCTACGAACAGGACCTCGCCACCGCCAAGGGCGTGCGCATCCTGTCTGAGACCATGCCAAAGGCCATCCACGGCAATGGCACCGCCACGGAGATCGAACTGGAATACACCACCTCCGAGAACGGCAAGCTCAAGGGCACCGGCGAAACCCTCCGCCTGCGCGCCGACCAGGTGTTCCGCGCCATCGGCCAGACCTTCGCGGCCTTCGACGGCCCCGATCTGGACCACGGCAAGATCGCCGTCACCGGCGCGGGCCGCACCTCGGCCAAGGGCGTCTGGGCCGGCGGCGATTGCACCAAGGGCGAAGACCTCACAGTGGTCGCTGTCGCCGATGGCCGCGATGCCGCCGAGGACATTCACGCGACCCTCATGGGCACAGCGCAATGACCCCGGTTTCCCTGCTTTCCGAACACTCAGACGACACGCGTGCCAAAGGCGCGGCCCTCAAGGAGCACACCCATGGCTGACCTCACCACTGATTTCATCGGCATCAAATCTCCCAACCCGTTCTGGCTGGCCTCGGCGCCGCCCACGGACAAGGAATACAACGTTCGCCGCGCGTTCGAGGCCGGCTGGGGCGGCGTCGTCTGGAAGACCCTCGGCGCCGAAGGCCCGCCCGTGGTCAACGTCAATGGCCCGCGATACGGCGCGATCTACGGCGCAGACCGTCGCCTGATGGGGCTCAACAACATCGAGCTGATCACCGACCGCCCGCTGGAAACCAACCTGGAGGAAATGGCGCGCGTCAAAGCGGACTACCCCGACCGCGCGCTGATCGCCTCCATCATGGTGCCCTGTGACGAGGCGTCGTGGAAGGCCATCCTGCCCCGCGTCATGGAAACCGGCGCCGACGGGATCGAGCTGAACTTCGGTTGCCCGCACGGCATGGCGGAACGCGGCATGGGGTCCGCCGTGGGTCAGGTGCCGGAATACATCGAGATGGTCACCCGCTGGTGCAAGCAGTATTACGACCGCCCCGTCATCGTGAAACTGACACCCAACATCACCGACATTCGCGGCCCGGCACAGGCGGCCAAGAATGGCGGCGCGGATGCGGTTTCGCTGATCAACACGATCAACTCCATCACCTCCGTGGACCTCGACCTGTTTGCCCCCGAACCGACCATCGACGGCAAGGGCACCCACGGCGGCTATTGCGGCCCCGCGGTCAAACCCATTGCCCTGAACATGGTCGCCGAAATCGCCCGCGATCCGAACACTCACGGCCTGCCGATCTCCGGCATCGGCGGCGTGACAACGTGGCGCGATGCGGCCGAATTCATGGTCATGGGCGCGGGCAACGTGCAGGTCTGCACCGCCGCCATGACCTACGGCTTTAAGATCGTCGAAGAGATGAAGCGCGGCCTGTCGCAGTGGATGGATGAAAAGGGCTACACCAGCACGTCCGAGTTCATCGGCAAGGGTGTCCCGAACGTCACCGACTGGCAGTATCTGAACCTCAACTACGTGACAAAGGCGCGGATCAGCCAGGACGACTGCATCAAATGCGGCCGCTGCTTTGCCGCCTGCGAGGACACCTCCCACCAGGCGATCTGGATGCACGAGGACCGCACGTTCGAGGTCAACGACGCGGAATGCGTGGCCTGCAACCTCTGCGTCGATGTCTGTCCGGTGGAAAACTGCATCACGATGGAAGAGCTCGCCCCCGGCGTCGTCGATCCCCGCACGGGCCGCGAAGTCTCTGCCGAACCGGGCAACTGGACACAGCACCCCAACAACCCGTCGGCGCAGGCAGCCGAATAAGCGCTTTGGCGTGACTTGACCCTTGGCGCGCGCAGGATCGGCATCTTGCGCGCGCCGCGCTGTTTTTGAGCCAAAGCCGACGGGCAAACACTGTCTCCGCTGGCACACACTTCATCTCTTCAGTGGTCCTCAGACCTCCAAGATCCGGCGAAACATCAAGTCCAGATGCCGCGCCGCGCCGTCGAAATCCGGCCCGCCCAGCACCGCGCGCACCTGCACGTCGAAATCCGCATAATGCTGCGTCTGCGCCCAGATCGAAAACAGCAGGTGCCGCGGGTCGACCGGAGCGAGTCGCCCGTCCGCCACCCAACCGTCGATCACCAGTGCAGTCTTTTCGACCAATTCGCGCAATTCCCCCTCCAGAACCGGCAGGATCTCCGGCGCGCCCGACAGGATCTCGTTGGCGAACAGCCTGCTTTCCCTCGGAAAATCGCGACTCATTTCCAGCTTGCGGCGGACATAGGCCAAAAGCTCCGTCACCGGCTCGCCCTCAGGGTCCAGACACTTGAGCGGATCGAGCCAGTTCGCCAGCAAATCGCGCAAGAGCGCGTCGTAGATGGCCTCTTTCGACGGGTAATAATACAGCAGGTTCGGCTTCGAGAGACCCGCCTCTCCTGCGATGCGGTCCAGCGTGGCGCCGCGAAATCCGGCTTCGGCAAAGACCGTCAGGCCAGCCTCCAGAATGGCGGCGCGCTTTTCTTTCTGGATGCGTGTTCCCGTCCGTTTCGGTTCACCCGGTCGTGGTGTCGCCAATTTCCCGTCCATATCTCGGCCTCTTATGCTTAATCTTTATGCAAACGCCGTTACTGGCAGCGGAACGCTTGACTGAAACTCGACCTTTGGTAGCGTTGTTTTGACCACTTGGTCAAATTGCAAGGACCCCAAAAAGGGGCAACCAACCGGGAGTGTATAAAATGGCATCAGCTTCGGCAAACCTCGCGGCGAACATGACCATCAACGGGGACCGTCTTTGGGACAGCCTGATGGACATGGCCAAAATCGGACCCGGCATTGCAGGCGGCAACAACCGCCAGACCCTGACCGACGCGGACGCCGAGGGCCGCGCCCTGTATCAAAAGTGGTGCGAGGACGCGGGATGCACCATGGGCGTCGACGAGATGGGCAATATGTTCGCCCGGCGCGAAGGCACCGATCCTGACGCGCTGCCGGTTTACATGGGCAGCCACCTCGACACCCAGCCCACCGGCGGTAAATACGATGGCGTGCTGGGGGTTCTTGGCGGTCTCGAAGTGCTGCGCACGCTGAACGATCTGAACATCCAGACGAAACACCCCATCGTGCTGACCAACTGGACCAACGAGGAGGGCACGCGCTTTGCCCCGGCCATGATGGCCTCCGGCGTATTCGCGGGCAAGCACACGCTTGAGTGGGCCTATGACCGCGAAGATGCGGACGGCAAGACATTCGGCGCGGAGCTGGAGCGCATCGGCTGGAAGGGGGACGAAAAGGTCGGCGACCGCAAGATGCACGCCATGTTCGAGCTGCACATCGAACAAGGCCCGATTCTCGAAGCCGAAGGCAAGGACATCGGCGTCGTGACCCATGGCCAAGGCCTGTGGTGGCTGGAATGCACCGTCACCGGCAAGGACGCGCACACCGGATCGACTCCGATGAACATGCGCGTGAACGCCGGGCTGGGCATGGCGCGCATGACCGAGGCGGCCCACCAGATCGCGATGGCCCATCAGCCCCACGCGGTCGGTGCCGTCGGCCACTGCGATGTCTATCCCAACTCGCGCAACGTGATCCCCGGCAAGGTCGTCTTCACCGTGGATTTCCGGTCCCCGGACCTGGAAAAGCTGACCTCCATGCGCTCGCAATTCGAGGTGAAAGCCAAGGAGATCGCTGACGAGCTGGGCCTTGGCCTGTCCATCGAACCCTCCGGCCATTTCGACCCCGTCACCTTTGACGAGGGCTGTGTGAGTGCCGTGCGCAACGCAGTGGAACGTCTCGGCCTGAGCCACATGAACATTGTCTCTGGCGCCGGCCACGACGCCTGCTGGATCAATGACGTCGCGCCGACCGCGATGATAATGTGCCCCTGCGTCGACGGGTTGTCGCACAACGAGGCCGAAGACATCTCGAAGGACTGGGCCAAGGCGGGCACCGACGTGTTGTTGCACGCGGTTCTGGAAACAGCGGAGGTTGTGGCTTGATCCACATCGCATGGATCAAGGCGACGGGGCGCAGGGGCACATCGTTGCCCCCGACGGCATCAGCGTGGCAGCGAAAACTTGATCGTCGTGCCGTTGATCTCGTCGCCGTCCCGCGCTTCGGCATGCAGGACATGCTGCGCGGTTTCCAGTGGTTCGGGATGGGTCTTGCCTTCGACCTCGGTGGCCTGTTTCAGCTCTGCCGGCGTCACCTCAAGGCTGTCCTTGCCATTGTTGGTGGCGGTCTCGAACATGTTGTCGAGCGCCTCGCGCATCAGGGTCTTTGTGTCGGCGTCGGCCATGACGTGTCCTTTTCTGGGTCGGTTCGTCGCAATTCGTCCCTCAACGCACGAGGCCCCGCAAGCGTTGCACCAAAGGTCACGGCATGAGCGGCCTGCCACTGATCCGGGTTGGCGCGTCAGCGCGGTTGCCAACGGGAGGCCTGATGGCCACCCTGACGCGCGCTGCCTTCCTTTCCCGTGCGGCGCTGCTCGCTTCCAGAGGAGGGAACTGATGCGCCACAGTCAGGCAGTCACACGGACATGCGCCACTATTGGCGAAAGCTTCCGTATGCCTGTTGCGCAGATCCTCCCCATCACCCACGCCGCGCCGGAGGAGGCACAGGCGCCCGTCCGCCCGATCCATCAGACCGATGCGGTCTCGCGAACGCCATCCCAGCCGGAAGACATCCTTCCCCGTCCGAACTTCGCGGCGCGCATCAGTGCCCTCAGGGGCGCAGGGACCCCGCGCCACGCAAAACCGCGCCACCACACCCCGGCGGATTTCATTCAAAAATGGCTGCCAAAGCGCAGCGAAACCACCGACACAACGAACTCACCACAGGGAGTAATCACATGAGCACCGTCATCAAGAACGGCACAGTCGTCACCGCGGACCTCAGCTACAAGGCGGACGTCCTCGTCGACGGCGACAAGATCATCGAGATCGGCGAAGGGCTGTCCGGCGATACAGAACTGGACGCCACAGGCTGCTACGTCATGCCCGGCGGCATCGATCCGCACACCCACCTCGAAATGCCGTTCATGGGCACCTATTCCACCGACAACTTTGACACGGGGACACAGGCCGCGCTGATGGGCGGCACCACGATGGTGATCGACTTCGCCCTGCCCTCCCCCGGTCAGGGTCTGCTGGACGCGCTGCAAATGTGGGACAACAAGGCGGGGCGCGCCCATTGCGACTACTCCTACCACATGGCCGTCACGTGGTGGAGCGAGCAGGTGTTCGACGAGATGAAAACCGTGGTCGAGGATCGCGGCATCACCACCTTCAAGCACTTCATGGCCTACAAGGGCGCGCTGATGGTGAACGACGACGAGATGTATGCCTCGTTCCAGCGCCTCGGTCAGCTTGGTGCGATTGCCATGGTCCATGCCGAAAACGGCGACGTTGTGGCAGAACTCTCCGCCAAGCTGCTGGCCGAAGGCAACACAGGGCCGGAGGCGCACGCCTATTCCCGCCCGCCGCAGGTCGAGGGCGAGGCCGCAAACCGCGCCATCATGATCGCCGACATGGCCGGTGTGCCGCTCTACGTGGTGCACGTCTCCTGCGAGGAAGCGCACGAAGCCATCCGCCGCGCCCGCCAGCAGGGCAAGCGCGTCTGGGGCGAGCCGCTGATTCAGCACCTCACCTTGGATGAGTCGGAATACTTCAACACCGATTGGGACCACGCCGCACGCCGCGTCATGTCGCCCCCGTTCCGCAACAAGCAGCATCAGGACAGCCTCTGGGCCGGCCTCATGTCCGGGTCGCTGTCGGTCGTCGCGACGGATCACTGCGCGTTCTCCACGGAACAAAAGCGCTACGGCGTCGGCGATTTCACCAAGATCCCCAACGGCACAGGCGGGCTGGAAGATCGCATCCCGATGCTCTGGACCGAAGGCGTCGGCACGGGCCGCCTGACGCCGGAGGAGTTCGTTGCCGTCACTTCCACCAACATCGCCAAGATCCTGAACTGCTACCCGCGCAAGGGCGCGATCCGCGTCGGATCGGACGCCGATATCCTCGTGCTCGACCCGAACAAGGAAAAGACGATCTCGGCTGCAACCCAGACCAGCGCCATCGACTACAACGTCTTCGAGGGCAAGAAGGTCAAAGGCCTGCCCCGCTTCGTGCTCTCCCGTGGCCATGTCTCCGTCACCGACGGCACGCTGACCTCGCGCGAGGGCCACGGCGAATTCGTCAAGCGCCCGGCGAACACCCCCACCAACACGGCGCTGTCCAAGTGGAAAGACCTCACAGCACCGCGCCCGGTGGAGCGCACAGGCATCCCCGCCACGGGCGTCTGATGGGCCGCGTGAAGGCGCGTCATGCGGTGTCCGCCAAGGACACCGCGCACCGTGCCACCATGCGCAGCTGGCTCGACGCCAACGCACCGGCACGTCCGCGACGCGCAGCGCAGGTGGCGTGGGACGCCGTGCCGGGCCCTTCAGGCTCTGGCACAAGATCTGCCACCAGCCACAGCCAACCAAGGTCGAAGGTGACCTTGCGTGGGCTGCTCCAGTACACAGGCGACGTGACGGATCATGCGCGTGATCCGTCACACGTCCGTGGGCTGCGGGGTCCTTTGCCGCAGGGATGCGCCAGCCCCCCGCCCGCCTTTTCCACCGCAACCTGATCTCAGGGCCAGCCGAAAGCCAGCCATGCCGCACATGTTTCCCTGCCTTTACCTGCTCCCGGTCGTCGCGCTGACGCTTGCCGGCTGCACCGGCGCACGCACGGACCTGCCGCTGACCATCGGGCCGGTGGGGGCCAGCGGATCGCTGCAATCCGGTCCGGGGCGCATGATCCTGCGCTTGGCGGATACACGCTGCACCGCCAACCCGCGGCCTGCGCCGTCGGGCACCGCCAACGCGCCGCTTCATATCGGCGCCGTCACCTGCCGCAACGGGCGCCTCGGCAGCGTGTCGATCACGCGACGCGCCACGCCGGCAGAAACCTACGACGGGCTGCTTGAACTGGATGGAACGCCCACGGGCCTGTCCACGCGTCTGGTCTTTGGCCCCGCCATCAACGAGGGTCCGACATGAGCCAACTCCCCTGCCCTGCGATACCCGCCAAAACGCGCGGCAACCGCGTCGATACCCTTTTGACTTTCCCTCTTCATGACACGGCCCCGCGTGACACGCGCGCCCGCCGCAAGACCCGGAGCAACCGAGCATGACAGCCACCCCAGTCATTCAGGCCAAACACCTCGACCTGACCTTCCAGACCGCTGACGGCCCCGTCCACGCCCTCAAGGACGTCTCACTGGACATCCCAAAGGGGGCCTTCGTCTCGTTCATCGGCCCGTCGGGCTGTGGCAAGACGACGTTTCTGCGCTGCATGGCCGCGCTGGAACATCCCACCGGCGGCACGCTGACGGTCAACGGCATGACGCCCGACGATGCCCGTCAGGCCCGCGCCTACGGCTACGTCTTTCAGGCCGCGGGTCTGTATCCGTGGCGCACGATCGGGCGCAACATCGCCCTCCCGCTGGAAATCATGGGCTACTCGAAGGCCGAACAGAACAAGCGCATCGCCAAGGTTCTCGACCTGGTGGAACTCTCCGGCTTCGAGAAGAAATTCCCCTGGCAGCTGTCCGGCGGGATGCAGCAGCGCGCCTCCATCGCGCGGGCGCTGGCCTTTGACGCGGACCTGCTTTTGATGGACGAACCCTTTGGCGCACTTGACGAAATCGTCCGGGATCGCCTGAACGAGGAACTTCTCAGCCTTTGGGCCAAGACGCAAAAGACCATCGCCTTTGTCACCCACTCCATCCCCGAAGCGGTCTACCTTTCGACCCATATCGTCGTGATGTCCCCGCGTCCGGGGCGCATCACCGACGTGATCGAAAGCCCCCTGCCACACGAACGTCCTCTCGACATCCGTGACACGCCGGAATTCATCGAGATCGCCCACCGCGTCCGCGAAGGGCTGCGCGCGGGGTACGAAGATGCCTGACACCCAGATCCGCCGCGCCCCGCGCGAGCACATCCCCGCCATGGCGCGCAGTGTCCCGGACATGATCCGCATGAATTGGACGGCACATCCATGACCGCCACTTTGCCCCTCTCCCCCGCCCCCGTGACGTGCCCGAACACGAGCCGTCCGGCCTGCACCAACGACATTCCGGACTGCATCGCGCTGGTCGAAGACTGGATGGCCCGCTGCCAGTGGATACCGCGCAGCGTGACGCGCCCCTTCGTCAAACGGCGCGTCACCTTTTCGATTCTTGCCGGACATATGCGTGTCTTGACCGACCCTGAACCAAATGGCGCGGTTGCTGCATTCCTGTCGCTGGACGCCGAAAATGCCCAGGTGCGCGCGGTCTTTTCGCGCACGCGCGGATCGGCTCTCGGGCAAAAACTGCTGAACGAAGCCAAACAGGACCGCGATTTTCTGTGGTTCAAGACCCCCTTCATGGATCCCCTGATCCAGAGCTTTTTCCGGCGCGAAGGCTTTGTCCCGATCGGCGGCAAATCCCCCATGTCCGACTACCCCGTCGCAGGTTTGCGCATGGAATGGTGGAGACCCCAATGACCCGTTTCATCCCCCCCCTTGTGGGCGTCCTGCTGGCGCTCTTTGCCCTGTGGTACATCGCCGTCGTGCCGATGAACGTGCAGGACACGCTGACCCGCGCCGAACGCGCCGGCGTCACCGTCACCCCCCCTTCGGCTGTGGAGCGTCGCGACACAGGCGCGCTCGCGCTGGTGTTCGGCAATACCCACGCATTGGGCGAAAGCTGGTCGCTGGACCGCCCCCGCCTGCCCGCCCCGCATCAGGTGGTGGCCGAGCTTTACAAATCCACCGTCGACGAAGAGCTCAACGGCCGCCGTGGCCTGGCCCGCTCCGGCTCGCTCTCGACCCGTGGGCTGCTGCACCATGCATTGATCACGCTGAACGCCACGGCGCTCGGGTTTCTCATCGGCACCGGCCTTGGCATTCTGCTGGCTGTCGGCATCGTCCATAGCCGTGTGATGGAAATGTCGGTCATGCCCTGGGCCATCGTCAGCCAGACCATCCCCATCGTGGCGCTCGCCCCGATGATCATCGTCGTGCTCTACTCTGTTGGCGTGCAGGGTCTTCTGCCAAAGGCCGTGATCTCCGCCTATCTCAGTTTCTTTCCGGTGGTGGTCGGCATGGTCAAAGGACTGCGCAGCCCCGACTCAATGCAGATGGACCTGATGACCACCTACTCTGCCTCAACCCGCGACAGGTTGATGAAACTGCGCCTGCCCGCCTCGACGCCCTACCTTTTTGCCTCGCTCAAGATCGCCATCGCCGCAAGCCTCGTCGGCGCCATCGTCGGCGAACTGCCGGTGCAAAAAGGCGGCCTCGGCGCCCGTATGCTGGCGGGAAGCTACTACGGCCAGACCGCCCAGATCTGGGCCGCCCTCATCATGGCCGCCGCCCTCGCCGCCGTGCTGGTCTGGGCCATCGGCGCGGCAGAGCGCGCAACCCTCAAACGCATGGGAATGGCCCAATGATGCAGCATCCCCACCGCGCAGCGCGCCCCGGCGTCTTTGCTTCGAAAACACTCATTCTTTCCACCCCCGCCACGCCTCCCGCACGGCCCCGGTCAGGAGCCCGCCGATGACCCTCATCCTTCTCGCCCTGCTGCTCTGGGCCGCGGGCTGGACGCTGAACGCCACGCTGGCCAACGGCCCCGCCCGCCAAAGCCGCGCCGTGCATCTCGCCGTGCCGCTGATCTTTGGCATCACGCTCATCGCCATGTGGGAGCTCATCACCCGTGGCGCCGATGTGCCGACCGTCATCCTTCCGCCGCCGTCGGACATCGCGGTCACCTTTGGCAACAACCTCCCGATGCTCTGGGCGGACTTCGTGCAGACCATCCTCAAGGGCGCGCTGTCCGGCTACATCATCGGCAATGGCGCGGCCTTTCTGACGGCGCTGCTGATCGACCGCTCTGATTATCTGCGACGTGGCCTGCTGCCGCTGGGCAACTTCATGGCGGCGCTGCCCATCGTCGGCACCGCACCGATCCTGGTGATGTGGTTCGGCTTTGGCTGGCAGTCAAAGGCCGCCGTCGTGGTCCTGATGGTCTACTTCCCCATGCTGGTAAACACTGTCGCGGGCCTGTCGGAAACCACCGGCATGCAGCGCGACCTGATGAAGACCTACGCCGCCAGCTGGTCGCAAACCCTGACCGCGCTGCGCCTGCCTGCCGCGCTGCCCTTCATCTTCAACGGGCTGAAGATCACCACCACCCTCGCGCTTGTCGGCGCCATCGTGGCAGAGTTCTTTGGCTCCCCGACCCAAGGGCTGGGGTTCCGCATTTCCACGTCCATCGGCCAGCTTGATCTGGCCCTGGTCTGGGCCGCCATCGTCACTGCCGCTTTGGCGGGCACCGCGTTTTACGGGCTTGTCTCATTGCTCGAAAAGCGTGCAACGTTCTGGCACGCAAGCCAGCGAAAACATTAAACCAACCCTAATCCCCCGGCAAAGAATCGGGGGAGCAACCAACTGGAGGTCACCATGAAATTCGCTCTCACAACCGCATCCGCCCTCGCGCTGATGGCCAGCCAGGCGCTCGCCGCCGATGATGTCACGCTACAGCTCAAATGGGTCACGCAGGCACAGTTCGCGGGCTACTACGTCGCGCTCGAAAACGGCTACTATGACGAGGCCGACCTGAACGTCACCATCATGCCCGGCGGCCCGGACATCGCCCCCACGCAGGTCATTGCCGGCGGCGGCGCGGACGTCATCGTCGAATGGATGCCCGCCGCGCTGGCCGCCCGTGAAAACGGCCTGCCGCTGGTCAACATCGCCCAGCCCTACAAGGACTCCGGCATGATGCTGACCTGCTGGGGCGACGTGGGCATCGACGGTCCCGACAGCCTGGCCAACCGTACGCTGGGCGTCTGGTTCTTCGGCAACGAATACCCGTTCCTGTCGTGGATGTCCGCGCTCGGCATCGCCACCGATGGCAAGGCCGAAGGCTCCGTCGAAGTGCTGAAACAAGGCTTCAACGTCGATCCGCTGCTGCAACGTCAGGCCGACTGCATCTCCACCATGACCTACAACGAATACGGTCAGGTGCTCGACGCGGGCGTTTCCGAGGATGAGCTCATCACCTTCAAGTACCAGGACCAGGGCGTCGCCACCATGGAAGACGGCCTCTACGTGCTCGAAGAAAACCTCGAAGACGAAGCCTTCGTCGACAAGATGGCGCGCTTTGTGGATGCCTCCATGCAGGGCTGGAAATGGGCCGAGGAAAACCCCGAAGAAGCGGCCATGATCGTGCTCGACTATGACGAGACCGGCGCCCAGTCCGAGGCGCACCAGATCCGCATGATGGGCGAAGTGGCCAAGCTGACCGCAGGCTCCGACGGGTCGCTGGACGAGGCTGATTACCAGCGCACGGTCGAAACCCTGCTGGCCGGCGGCTCCGATCCGGTCATCACCAGGCAGCCCGAAGGCGCATGGACCAGCGTCGTCACAGACAAGGCATTGGCAGACTAAACCCCGCCACGCCTGAGCATTCAGCGCCCCGCCATCTCGGCGGGGCGTTTTCGTTTCCACGAAGATGACGCACGCCTGCCCAAATAGCGGGCATTTCCCGCCCGGAATGCGCGTAAACTGCCGGTTCCCCTGTTCCCTGTTCAGCGTCACGCCGATAGCCTTGATCCATCAAGACCAGAGGTCATCCAGATGCCCGACACACAGCCCCCCACACCCACCGCGCTGCTGAACCGTCTGCACGCGCTTTTGATGCGGCTCTACCCGGAGCATGACACCGACGCGTTGTCGCAAAAGGTGGCCGATGCCTTCTGGCCCGAGGGCACCCGCCCCCGTGGCCGCGCGCGCAAGCCGGGCAACAATCTCTGGACCCAGAAGGACGCCCTGCTGATCACCTATGGCGACAGCCTGATCGACGGCGTCTACAAACCGCTCGACCTGATGCGCGACTTCCTCGACCAGAACCTCAAGGGCGTGGTCAACGGCGTGCACATCCTGCCGTTCTTTCCCTGGACCTCCGACGATGGCTTTGCCGTCACCGATTACACCAAGGTCAATCCCGCGCTTGGCGACTGGCCCGACATCTCTCGCATTGCCGACGATTGGGATCTGATGTCCGACCTGGTGATGAACCACGTCTCCTCCCAAGGCACATGGTTCAACGCCTACCGGCAGGGGCAAAAGCCCTACGACACATTCTTCTTTGAGGCGTCGCCCGACGACGATCTGTCCATGGTCGTCCGCCCCCGCACCACCCCGCTGCTGCAGGAGGTCGAAACGTCGAACGGCCTCAAGCACGTCTGGTGCACGTTCAGCCACGATCAGGTGGACCTGAACTTCAAGAACCCCGACGTGCTGCTGGAAATGGTCCGCATCATCCGCCTGCATGTGGAGATGGGGGTGAAGATTATCCGCCTCGACGCCGTGGCCTTCGTCTGGAAACAGCCCGGGACGCCTTCGATCCATTTGCCGCAAACCCACGCCATCGTGCAACTGCTGCGCGTGCTGTGTGATTTCGCGCAGGAGCCGGTGATCCTGCTGACCGAGACCAACGTCCCCAAGGCCGAAAACCTCTCCTACTTTGGCCAGCTGAACGAGGCGCATTGGATCTACAATTTCCCCCTGCCGCCGCTGATCCTGCATGCGGTTCTATCCGGCGACGCGCATTACCTGTCCAACTGGATGCGTGCCATGCCGCCCGCGCCGCAAGGCTGCGCCTATCTCAACTTCACCTCCAGCCACGACGGCATCGGGATGCGCCCCGCCGAGGGTCTGCTGCCAGACGAAGAGATCGCCAAGATGATTTCCACCGTCATGGACTCCGGTGGCCGCGCCTCCATGCGTGCCCTGCCCGATGGCGGCACCGCCGTCTACGAGCTGAACGCCACCTTCTTCTCCGCCGTGGCGCGCACCTACACAGGCGATACCGCGCACCACCTCGACCGGTTCCTGTGTTCGCAGACCGTGGTCATGTCCCTCGAAGGGGTCCCCGCCTTCTACATCCACGCCATGCTGGCGACCGAGAATGACATCGACGGCGTGGCGCGGCGCGGCATGAACCGGGCCATCAACCGCCACCGCTGGGACTACCCCGAACTGCGCAAACTGCTCGACGATCCCGACAGCACGCAGTCCAAGGCGCTCGGCGCGCTGTCGGCACGGTTGAAGATCCGCGCCAGACAAGCGGCGTTTCACCCCAACGCGACAAACTTCACGCTGAACCTCGATCCGCGCGTCTTTGCCGTCTGGCGTCAGGCGCCGGATCGGTCCCAGTCGATCTTTGCCCTGCACAACGTCAGCGCCGAAACCGTCGATCTGCCGCCGAAAGCCATGAACCTGATCGCGGACGAACATTGGATCGACCTGCTGACCGGAGAGACCCTGCACCCCGAAGAAGACGGCGTGAAACTCGCCCCCTATCAATGCCGCTGGATTACCAACAAAACGTGAATCCCGGTGCGGCAGAAGCGCCCGTTTACCACATTCTGCGGCGCGGCATCCGCAAAGGTTAACAACCGACCGGTTTTTCCCGCCAAACCGGTCGGTTCAGCGGTTAACACCGCTTCAGAGGTATGAAGGACCCCTTCCCGCCTTGTGGTTTGATGGGTCGTCATCCCCAACATGCAGCCAGCGCGCGCTGGATTAACCCCGGCGCGCGCTGCGTTTACGATGACGTCGGTTCATCAAAACGGCTTCGCCGCGAACTCCGCGTTGTCGGCGGCCACGATCCCGCGCAATTCCGCCACCAACCCGGATTCAGCGGCGTTCACGCGGCTCCAGTTCGGGATAAACGGTGCCTCGTTCGGCTTGGCGAGGAAGACATGCCCGGCCGCCATGATGTTTTCCGCAAACAGCTCGATGGTTTTTTCCTCGCGGTGCCGGTCGATGGTCAGCCCGTTCATGCGCGCATCGTTGTCGTAAAACTCCAACAAATCCAAAGCTATACGGTAATAGGTCGCTTTCAGGGCGCGGAACGTGTTGGCGGTAAAGATCGTTCCATCCGCCGCAAGTTTGCGAAAGATCGCCTTGCAGATGTCGGTGGACATGCGGTTCAGCCCGCCCTGCGCATCGGCCTCTGATTCATCCTGATGCTTGTGATCATAGGCATCGGCGATTTCCACCTGACAGACCGAGTGCCGTCCGGAATTTCGCCAAACCTCTGATAACACGCCGATTTCCAGACCCCAGTCCGACGGGATCCGCAGGTCAGGCACCAACCCGGTGCGCAACGCAAACTCCCCGGACAGCGGGTAGCGAAAGGCCCGCAGGTAGTCGATATAATCGCGATCCCCGATCACCTTTTTCAGCGCGATCAGCAGCGGCGACACAAGCAATCGCGTCACCCGACCATTCAATTTTCCGTCGCCGATCCGTGGATAATAGCCCTTGGACAGCTGATACCGAAAGTTCGGATTGACCACCGGATAGACCAGTCGCGCCAGCATATCCTTTTGATATGTCACGATATCACAGTCATGCAGCGCCATGACCGACGTGTCCGCGCAGCCGATCATGTAGCCCATGCAGGTCCACATGTTCTTGCCCTTGCCCGGCTCTTGGGGGGCGAGGCCATGGCCTTGCAGCTTTTCCATATAGGCCGTCATGCGCGGGCTGTCGTTCCACAGCACCACATGGTCCTGCGGCAGCACCGAAAAGAAATCCTTTGCCCGCCGAAACTGGTCCTCGTCCGCACGATCAAGGCCGATGATAATACGGTGCAAATAACTGACTTCGCTCAATTCTTTGAGGATATTTGCCAGCGCCGGACCTTCGAGTTCGGAAAACAGCGAGGGCAGAACGAGGCTGATCTTGCGCGTCTGCGCGTAGCTTTCGATCTCGTAGACCATCTCCTCGATCGGGCGCTGACGCAGGTTGTGAAACTGGGCAATGTTGCCGTTCTGATGAAAGTCAGCCATGGCTCGCGTCCTTGTCGAGTTCGTCCAGAAGGGCCAGCACCGCCTCGGCCCAGCCCGTTGGTCCCGGCGCCTTGGTGCGCCGGATGCGTCCTGTGTCTTCGCCCGCCAAATGCGGCAGGCCGGTGCCGTGGTCATTGCGCACGATCACCGCGCGATCCGCCGCCTCCAGCATCTCGATATCGTTCGGAGCGTCGCCCAGCGCGATGGTGGTGGTGCCGCCAAGGTCTGCTTTCACCTCGGCCATGGCATCCGCCTTTGTGCGGCCCAGGGACAAGGTCAGAAACCGGCCCCCGTAGCGCGCCTCAATCCCGCTGACCGCCAGCATCTCTTTGAAATCACTCAGGTCCGCAGCGGTCCCGGTCCAGCGTCCGGGTTCAGAAAACAGACGTTTCTGCGCCAGCGCTGCGGCGTCCTCAGACAGGCCCGTCATCTCCGCGATGCGCGCGGCATCCACATCGCCGAACCCCTCAAAGCTGGCGCGCAGATCAGGCGTCACATTGGCCAATGCCTGCCTGATACGGGCGTAATCGTCGCCACCCTGAGCCTGCGCGCCGGGGCGATACAGCCCTGCGCCGTTTTCGACAATGGCGGGGGTGTCGCCCAGCTTCAGTTCCGCGTGCAAGCTGGCCACCTCGGCAGACGTCTTGGAGGTCGCCAGCACCAAAGGCACACCGCGTGCCCTCAACGCATCCAGAGCGGGGGCGGCGGGCGCCCATGCATAGCTGCCATGGTCCAGCAACGTTCCATCCAGATCGGAAAACACGATAAGCGCCAAGACAGCCCTCCGGAATTTCACACTTCCAGAAGACTATGCCGAAGCCGCGCTCCGACAACCAGCCCCAGATGCTGCGCCGCGGCACAATTCCTTGCAAAGGCTCGGCGTCTGCCTAGCCTTTAACGTCGATGGCCACCACTTCGCCGTCATGGAGCAGGATGTTCTTCCATCGGGTGTTGTCCTCGAAACGCTCGTAAACGCTGACAAAAACTGTGTGTTTTTCCAAGGCCGGGAGGCGCTTGCCGCAAGGCTCGCCACGCTTGACCCGGCAAAAGCCCGACTTCACGTCCTCATAGGCGCTGTCTGTCGCGGAGACAGGCAAAGAGGCGCCCGCTGGGCCGTAGTGGATCTGTTCCCAGGTCTCCGGCGAGCCGAACATCACCAAAGCGGCGGTGAATGTACGCGCGCAATCGTCGCCAAAGCCGGTCATGTAAAAGATATGCGCCCCAGTGTTGCCCGGCGCACTGTCGTACAACGTGTAGCTGTTGCCCCCCTCAGGCCAGCTTTGCGTCGCCTGACCCAGCTCGGAATTGGACACACCACAGACGCGCGCGATCTCGCCGTAGGGCAAGCGTGTGCCAAGCGGCACCTGCTCGTAATCCGGGGCACCGGGTTTGGGTCCGCCACGTCCCCCGCCGCTGCTGCCACCGCTGGCCCCGAACAAACGGGCCAGACCGCTTTTGCGCGGCGTGGGCTTTGGGGCGACCATGACCACTTGCTCCGGCTCAGGCGCGGCGTCCGTGGAGGTATCGTCAAGCGCGGCTTCGGCCGCGTCAGTCACATCAGGCGTCCGCGACTTGGCCGCGTCGGCCTGACGTTTCAGCATTCCCAGCAGACCACGACGCGGAGCAGCACTTTCCGAGGTTGCTGCTTGGGGCAGCGTATCCGCGGCAGTTTCGCCATCGGGGGCCATGACGCCCGCCTGACCGTCAGCCTCGGCGACCTCGACATCGGCCAGACGCGGCACATCGCGCAAGGGGTCCCCCGCGCAGGCCGTCAGCACGAGAGACGTTCCAAGTGCAAGAAAGAGCTTATGCATTATATTCCCTCGGCTTCTTGCCCCCTCCTACCGCAGAGCACCGCGCAAGGTCCACTGCGCCATGGCATAGACGGGATTTGCCCCGGCAATAAGTCGCGCGGCGCCGATCCAATCGGCGGACATCAGAAGTCTTCGACCGCCATCACACCTTCTAGTGATTTTACAGCGCCCTTGATTTCGGGGGTCACCGGGTACTGCTGCTCCAGATCCATCTCCACCTCGCCGGGCAGACCGGGCGCGGCAAGGCGCAGATGCACCGGACCACGCGCGGCCTTCGGCATCTTTTCCGAGGCATCGCCCAAAACGCCCGCGATCAACGAGAACGCCATCGGCGTGTCCACATAGATCCGCAGCCCCATTGGCCCGCTCTGAGCCGCGATCATATCGACCGGCGTCACGCCCCGCGCGAGCAGCTTGAGCTGGTCGGATTCCATCGTCGCCTCGACCGTGACCACCACCTTGGACCCTGTTTCCAGATACTCGCGGCATTTTTCCAACGTGTCGGAGAAGATCGTGACCTCGTAGGCGCCTGTCGGATCGGACAACTGCGCAAAGGCAAAGCGATTGCCGCGCGCCGATTTCCGTTCCTGCCGTCCCGCGACCACGCCTGCCAGCTTGGCCACCAGCGGGCCGCGCTCTGCCTTGGCGGTCACCTCGTCCAGTGTCACAACGTCCTGGCGTTTCAGCGCTGGCATGTAGTCGTCCATGGGGTGGCCGGAGAGGTAGAACCCCACGGCCTTGAATTCTTCGGCCAGTCGCTCGGCAGGCAACCAGTCGGAGACAGGCGACAGACGCGGCTCCGGCAGGTCATCCCCGGTCTCGCCAAACAGCGACACCTGCGCAGAGGCCTTTTGTTCATGGATCGCCGCAGAATAGGCCACCAGCGCATCAAGCGAATCAAAGATCCGACGGCGGTTCGGGTCCAGCACGTCAAAGCATCCCGCCCGGGCCATCATCTCCAGCGGGCGCTTGCCGACCTTCTTCAGTTCCACCCGGCGGGCAAAGTCGAAGATGGTCGAGAACGGCTTATCTCCCCGCGCGTTCACCACGAGGTTCATCGCCTCTAGGCCCACGTTCTTGAGCGCACCCAAGGCGTAGACCAGCTCTTGGTCGACGACATCGAAGGACGCCAGAGAGCGGTTCACGCAAGGCGGGACCCAAGGCAGTTTCAGCCCCTTGCGAACCTCTTCGAAGTAAATCGACAGCTTGTCTGTGAGGTGGATATCGCAGTTCATGACACCGGCCATGAATTCCACCGCATGGTTCGCCTTCAGCCACGCGGTGTAATAGGACACCACCGCATAGGCCGCCGCGTGCGACTTGTTGAAGCCGTAGTTGGCGAACTTTTCCAGCAGGTCAAAGACCTCCATCGCCTTCTTTTCGTCGACTCCGTTTTCCTGCGCGCCTTTGACGAATTTGGGGCGTTCGGCGTCCATCGCCTCCTTGATCTTCTTACCCATGGCGCGGCGCAGCAGGTCGGCGCCGCCGAGCGTGTATTTCGCCATGACCTGCGCGATCTGCATCACCTGTTCCTGATAGACGATGATACCTTGGGTTTCCTCAAGGATGTGGTCGATCAGCGGATGCACGGAGGTGATCGGCTTCAACCCGTTTTTCACCTCGCAATACGTCGGGATGTTCTCCATCGGGCCGGGACGATAGAGCGCAACGAGCGCGACAATGTCCTCGATGCAGGTGGGTTTCATCCGCTTGAGCGCGTCCATCATGCCGGTGGATTCCACCTGGAACACGGCCACGGTCTTGGCCGAGGCGTAAAGCTTGTAGGTGATCTCATCATCAAGCGGAATGAGGTTGATCTGGTTTTCGCCGCCCTCCGCTGGTTCATAGAGCTCCGTGCCATCGGCGGCGATGTGCAGGTCCCGACCGGACTTGTAGATCAGGTCGCAGGCATTCTGCACCACGGTCAGAGTCTTCAGACCGAGGAAGTCGAACTTCACCAGACCGGCCTGTTCCACCCATTTCATGTTGAACTGCGTCGCGGGCATGTCGGATCGTGGATCGCGGTAAAGCGGCACCAGCTCATCGGTCGGGCGGTCAGCGATCACAACACCGGCGGCGTGCGTGCCAGCCGAGCGCAGCAGCCCTTCGACCTGCATGCCGTATTTCAACAGCCGGTCGACCACGGCCTCGTTGCGGGCCTCTTCGGCCAGACGCGGCTCGTCGCGCAGCGCCTGTTCGATGGACACCGGTTTGACCCCCTCGACCGGGATCATCTTCGACAGGCGGTCAACCTGCCCGTAAGACATCTGCAAGACCCGGCCCATGTCGCGCACGGCAGCCTTGGACAGCAGCGCGCCAAAGGTGATGATCTGCCCCACGCGGTCGTGGCCATATTTGTCCTGAACGTAGCGGATCACCTCTTCTCGGCGGTCCATGCAGAAGTCGATGTCGAAGTCGGGCATCGACACACGTTCCGGGTTCAGGAAGCGTTCGAACAGAAGCGAATAGCGCAGCGGATCAAGGTCGGTGACGGTCAGCGCGTAGGCCACCAGACTGCCCGCACCAGAACCACGGCCCGGCCCGACGGGAATGTTGTTGTCTTTCGCCCACTGGATAAAGTCCGCAACGATCAGAAAGTAGCCGGGAAAGCCCATGCCCTCGATGATGCCCAGCTCAAAATCCAGCCGTTCCTGATACTGCTCCACCGGCACGGCGTGCGGGATCACCGCAAGACGCGCCTGAAGCCCCTCGTTCGCCATGCGCCGCAGTTCCGCGACCTCATCATCGGCAAAGCGCGGCAGAATCGGATCGCGGCGATAGGCCATGAAGGCGCAGCGCTTTGCGATTTCAACGGTGTTTTCCAACGCCTCGGGCAGGTCGGCGAACAGCACGGCCATCTCCTGCGGCGTCTTGAGGTAGTGCTGCGCAGTCAGGCGGCGGCGCGGCTCGTTCTGGTCGACATAGGCGCCTTCCGCGATGCAGATCATCGCGTCGTGGGCTTCGTACATCTCGGTTTTCGGGAAATACACGTCGTTGGTCGCCACCAGGGGGATCGACAGCTCGTAGGCCATCTCCACCAGACCACGCTCCGTCAGCTTTTCCGCCTCGGGCAACTGGCCGTCTTCTTCGGGGTGGCGTTGCAGCTCCACATAAAGCCGGTCGCCAAAGATATCGCCGAGCCGCCGCAGCAGGACCTCTGCCGCGCCGCGCCCGTTAACCCGCAGCAGGCGGCCAAGCGGCCCATCCGGCCCCCCGGTCAGACAGATGATATCCTCGGAATGCTCTGCCAGTTCATCGACCGTGATGTGGCCAAGCTCGTTGTCCCGCCGCATATATAGGCAGGAGTTGAGCTTCATCAAATGTTCGTAACCGCGCTCCGTCTGGGCCAACAGGACGATGGGAGCGGGATCTTTGACACGCTCACCCGGCTGCGGATCGACGTAGCGCAAATCCATCTGGCAGCCGATGATGGGCTGCACGCCCGCACCCGCCGCACCGACTGAAAATTCCAACGCGGCAAAGAGGTTATTGGTGTCCGTCACCGCCACGGCGGGCATGCCCATCCCGGCAATGGTGCCGGGCAGCTTCTTCAGGCGCAACGCGCCTTCGAGCAGGGAATATTCGGTGTGAGTGCGGAGGTGAATGAATCGAGGATCTGACATGCGCGCACCCTAAAGCGCGGCCACCGCGCCGAAAAGCCTGTTCGTCGCGGCAGGAACGATTACATAAATCGGAAACAGTACCGCCCAACTCACGCCATTTTCATGGTAAACGATTAAGCTTAATACGCAGGCCTGCCGACCGTTCACCAGGGACGACATATGAGTGATGTCACAAAGCACGACCAATCGTTGGTCAGCCAGATACCGGCCGGCGGCATCCCCACGCCGACCACCCCCAAAGCCAAGCTGCGGCGCGCGGCACTGCTGACGCTTGCGCGGCTGGCGCCCGGGCCTACGGCGCGGTTGCTCGCGCGCCGTTCCCTTTACGCCTCGCATGGGTTTCTGGACGGGCTGACAGACCGTGGCGACAAGCGTTTCAAGGTGGTGCAGCTCGCACCAGACCTTGCAGTGCTGCGCCATGCCCCCGCCGGCGCAACAGGGCCGCGCGTCCTGTTGGTGCCCGGCCACAACGGCCACTACCGGCAATTCGCCCGCCTGCTGCGCAGCCTCGAAAAGGCGCAGGCCAGGGTCGATGTGATTGTGTTGCCCGGACATATGAAGGCGGACCACACTGTCTGCTCCATGCGCCATACGACCCACGCGATCTTGCGCGCTGTCGCCGCCGAAGGCCCTTATGACAGCATGGTAACCCATTGCGTCGCCGGAAATTCGGCCCTTGCCGCATTGGAAGAGGGGCTGAAAATACCGCGCATTGCGATGATTTCAACGCCGCTGGACCTCGTGCGTCTGGCCCGTTTGAGCGGCATGCACTACGGGCTGTCCGGCCCGCGACTGGACCGTTTCGTTGCAGAACTGGATGCCCTGTGTACGCCCTATCACCTCGACACACCCTGGCAGCCGATCGCCGAATCCCGCACCGAAGAGATCCTGATCGCTCATTCAAAGGAAGATTACGCCGCCCCGGTGCAGGACGTGAAGCGCTTCGCCGAACTGTCCGACAGCGCGCGCATCGCCCTGTTCGACCGCGCCGGGCACAACACTATCCTGTCGAACAAACACGCCGCAGCGGAGGTTACGGCTTTCCTGATGGCCCCCAAGGTCTGAGCGGACACAAAAAAGCCGGCTCTCCTCTTGGTTCAGAGAGCCGGCAGGTGCGAACGCTGTGCGTTCGGGGGAGACACCTTTGAATTCTGTCAGTTGGCCAGTGGCAGTTCCCGCAACCGCGTCGACAACAGGCAGGCCAGCAGGGCGGCTGTCGCGGCGATCCAGAACACCGGGTGCAATGCCGCGCTGAACCCTTCCATCACGCGCAATTGCATCTCTGGCGGCATGGCGCGCACGGTCTCTGCCCCCAGTGACCGCAGGCCGCCCTCCATCGCGCCAGGCACATGCCCGGCAAGGTTGCGCGCCAGACCGGCGCTGAACACCGCCCCAAAGAACGCTGTGCCCAGCGCACCGCCGATCAGACGGAACATGTTCGCACTGGCCGTGCCGACGCCCATCAGGCTGCGCGGGATGGCGTTCTGGATCGCGGCCACACCGACAGAGAACACCGGCCCAAGGCCAAGACCAACCAGCACCATCGTGCCCGCGATCATCCACAGCGGCGTGTCCTGCGACAGCGTCGTCAGCGCCACCATCGCCATGGCGAGCAAGCCGGTCGACAGCGTTGGCATCAGTTTGTACCGGCCGGTCTTCGACATGATCCGCCCCGCGCCGGTAGAGGCAAAGATCAGCCCGCCCATCATCGGCACAAGGAACAGACCGGACGTGGTGGGGGTGACGTCTTTGACCACCTGCAAGAACAGCGGCAGGAAGGTAATCGTGCCGAACATGCCCATGCCGACAAGAAAGCCGACCGTATTAATGACGATGAAAGTGTTGTTGCGAAACAGGCTCATGGGCAGGATCGGCTCTTCGGCGCGGGTCTCCGTCAGCACGAAGCCGGCCACGGCCGCGACGCCCAGCACCGCCAGTGCGGCGACCACCGGACTGGCCCATCCACCACCGGCTGCCGCTGCGTTGGGCAGCAAAACCACCGTGGACAACAGCGTCGCCAGCAGCGCCGCGCCAACATAATCGACCTTTCGTGTATTGCGGTCCGTGCGCGTCGGCAGGGCCATACCAAGAATGACAAAAGCCAACACACCCACCGGCAGGTTCACGAAAAAGATCCAATGCCAGTTCCACGTCTGGACGATAAAGCCCCCCAGCAGCGGTCCCACCACCGTCGACACGCCAAAGGCCGCGCCCAGAATGCCCTGCGCCATGCCCCGCTGGCGCGGCGGCAGCAGATCACCCACCGTTGCCATGGAGGTCACGATCAATGTGCCCGCGCCGAACCCCTGGACCGCGCGTCCGGCGATCACCATATTCATCGACGACGCAAGCCCGCACAGCACCGCCCCCACCATAAAGACAGCGATGCCCGACTGCAGCACCAGCTTGCGCCCGTACATGTCACCCAACTTGCCTGCGAGCGGCGCCGCCACGGTGGACGCCAGCAGATAGGCCGTGATGACCCAGGTGATATGATCCATCCCGCCAAGGTCGGCGACCATGGTGGGCAGTGCGGTGGACACGATGGTCTGTCCCAGCGAGGCAAACAGCAAAGTCGCCGCCACCGCCCCGAGGATCAACCGGATCATCGCCGGGTCCGCCTCGGTTTGCGGCCTCGGCTGTTCCAGATTGGCGGTATCAGTGAGTGACATTTGATCAAGTCCTTGGGTATATTCGTTCAAATTCGGCGACACGAATGGACCTTTCAGATGGGGTGCATCAAAAAAGCCGTCATTGAAAAGGGCCGGTGTTGGCAGTAAATATGTGCTCAGGGCAGATGCATGTCAACGGCATGCAAAACCGGAACTGAGACAAATGATGCGCACAAGCGCAGACAGGGTGTGTAAGAATGACCGATCGCGACGAGATCCTGAAGCAGAAGCTGGCCCACGCTGGCGTCGATGCAGAGCACGCGCAATCGGCGCTCGACATCGACGCCATCCTGCAGGCCTGGCGCCGCAAGGTGTTCAAGCGCGAACTGGGCTATCGGGCGCTGTCTGAACTGGATCTGCCGCTGGACCTGCCGCAACTGGACGTCTTGATGGCGGTCTGGGCCCCGGCCAATGAATTCGGCGGCGAGGATGGGTCAGAAACCATGGTGTCGACCGTGGCGCAGCGGTTGCATATCGACCCCTCGCGTGCCTCCCGCATGACGTCCGAGCTGATCACGCGTGGCTTTCTGAAACGCGCCGTCAGCCAAGCCGACGCCCGCCGCACCGTGCTGGAGCTGACCGACCAGGGCGCCCGCGTTGTCGACGCGGTGCGGACCTATAAATTCCTCGTGCTGGGCAGCTACCTGCAAGACTGGAGCGCGGAGGAAATCGCCACCTTCCTGCCGTTGCTTGAACGGTTCAGCCAATGGTCCGAAACCGCCGCTTGCCCCGGTGGCCTTGTGACCGAGGAAATCAACAAGCTGCGCGGCTCGTTGTCCGATCTGTCCCCGGATGAGGCTGTCAAAGAGGGTTGAGTGCGCCAACTTTTGCAGCATCTGGCGCAAGAGCGCATCTGAGACGGGCAATTTCCTCTTGCCAACCTTTATACGCCCCGCCTAGCCTGTCGGGAACGGGACATTCGCGCGCCTTCTACGCCGCATCGAGGGCGCGCACGGCAGTATCAACTGTCGGAACGGCACAAACCGTTCACGGTACTGCGGCGGATTTGCACGATGAACATCACCTTTCTTCTGAACGGAAGAGAAGTGTCTCTTGCGGACGTTCCTCCCACCCTGACCTTGCTGGATTGGCTGCGTGATGTACGCGGCCTGACCGGTACGAAAGAAGGCTGCAACGAGGGCGACTGCGGGGCCTGCACCGTCATGGTCACCGATCACAACGGCGCCCGCACGCTGAACGCCTGCATCCTTTTCATGCCACAGCTTGATGGCAAGGCGATTCGCACGGTCGAGGGGCTGGCCGATCCCGAGGATGGCGCTCTGCATCCGGTGCAGCAGGCGATGGTGGATCTGCATGGCTCGCAATGTGGTTTCTGCACGCCCGGGTTCGTCGTCTCCATGGCGACGGCGCATCTGAACGGCGACACGGGCCATGATGATGCGCTGGCGGGCAATCTGTGTCGCTGCACGGGCTATGCGCCGATCATCCGCGCCGCCGAGGCCGCGACCTCGGCACCCGTCCCGGCGCACATGACCGACACGCCGCCCGCCCCTGCCACAAACAGCTTTGCGCCCGACAGTGCCGACGCGCTGGCGCGGCTCTATGCCGAACATCCGGACGCGACGCTGGTCGCCGGGGCCACGGATGTGGGCCTTTGGGTGACAAAGCAGATGCGCGACCTCGGACCGACAATTTTCCTGAACCGCTGCACCGACCTGCAACAGATCGACATCACCGACGAAACGATCACAATTGGCGCGGGCGTCACCATGGACCGCGTTCATGCGCTCATGCAGGATCACCACCCAAGCTACGCCGAGATGATCCGCCGCTACGGCTCCACCCAGGTCCGCAATGCCGCCACCATCGGGGGCAATATCGCCAATGGATCGCCCATCGGGGACAATCCGCCCGCGCTGATCGCACTTGGGGCTTCGGTGCATTTGCGTCATGGCGAGACCCGCCGCACCCTGCTGCTGGAAGATTTCTTCATTGATTACGGCAAGCAGGACCGCGCCCCCGGCGAGTTCGTCGAAGCGCTTTCGATCCCTCGCCAACCTGACCGCCTGAAGGTCTACAAGCTGTCCAAACGCTTCGATCAAGACATCTCGGCTGTCTGCGGTGCCTTTAACATCACCGTCACAGACGGCATCGTGGCCCACGCCTGCATCGCCTTTGGCGGCATGGCGGGCATCCCGAAACGCGCCTGCGCGGTGGAGAACGCGATAACAGGCATGGCCTGGACCAAGGAAACCCTGATCGCCGCGCTCGACGCGTGGGACATGGACTTCCAACCCCTGTCCGACATGCGCGCCTCCGCCGACTATCGCATCAGCGCCGCCGCCAACATGCTGTCGCGCGCCCTGCTCGAAGACCTCGGAGCGACCACCAATGTGTTGGAGGTGACGCCATGATCGCACGCCGCGCCAACGCCCGCCTCACAGGAGCGCCCGCATGAGCATTCGCAAACCGCTCCCCCATGACGCCGCCAAACTGCATGTGACCGGCGCTGCCCGCTATGTGGATGACATCCCGTTGCCCGCCAACGCGCTGCACCTTGCCTTCGGCCTCTCGCCCATCGCCCGGGGCCGTTTGACCGCCATGGACCTCGACCCGGTGCGCGCCGCGCCCGGCGTCGTGCAGGTCTGGGCCTATGGCGACCTGCCCTCTGATTGCGATTGTTCGCCCTCGGCGCATGACGAACCGCTGCTCAGCGACGGTACGGTGCATTATCTCGGCCAGCCGTTGTTTCTGGTGGCCGCCACAAGCCACCATGCCGCCCGCCGCGCCGCGCAACGCGCCCGCGTGGAGATCGACGAAGACACGCCGATCCTGACGATCGAGGACGCCCTCGCCGCCGACAGTCGGTTCGAAGACGGCCCCGTGATCTGGTCCAAGGGCGATACGGGCAGCGCCATCGCCGCTGCGCCGCACAAGGTCGAAGGCCAGATCGACATGGGCGGACAAGAGCACTTTTACCTCGAAGGTCAGGCCGCCGCCGCGCTGCCGATGGACGACGGCGGGCTGCATGTGCACAGCTCCACCCAGCACCCCTCGGAGATCCAGCACAAGGTTGCGCACGCTCTGGGCCTGTCCATGCATGATGTGCGTGTGGAAACCCGCCGGATGGGCGGCGGGTTTGGCGGCAAGGAAAGCCAGGGCAACGCGCTGGCCATCGCTTGCGCCGTGGTCGCAAACGCCACCGGCCGCCCGGCAAAGATGCGTTATGACCGTGACGACGATTTCACGATCACCGGAAAGCGACACGATTTCCGTATTACCTACACCGCCGGATTCGACGAGGACGGCCGGCTGCGCGGCGTCGACTTTACGCACTACACCCGCTGCGGCTGGGCGATGGATCTGTCGCTGCCCGTGGCCGACCGCGCCATGCTGCACGCGGACAACGCCTACCACCTCGAACATGCGCGCATCGAAAGCCACCGGCTCAAGACCAACACCCAATCCGCCACCGCTTATCGCGGCTTTGGCGGGCCGCAGGGCGTGCTGGGGATCGAACGTGTGATGGATCACATCGCGCATCACCTTGGGCTGGACCCGCTGCAGGTGCGCCAACGCAACTACTACGCGGACCACATCGCCCACACCACACCCCCCACTCCGCAGGAGGCGCCGCCGGCCCCGGACCCCAACCAGGATATGACCTCGCGCGGGGCGCAGTCCCACACGCCGCCGGGCAAGGCTCCGCCGGAAACGCCCTCGGTGCAGACCACGCCCTACGGTCAGCCGGTCGAGGGTTTCATCCTCAATGAGCTGACAGAACAACTCGTCCGCAGCGCCGACTACACCGCCCGCCGCGCGGCGGTCGCCGAGTGGAACGCGCAGAACCCGATCCTGAAACGCGGGCTTGCCCTGACTCCGGTAAAATTCGGCATCTCCTTCACGCTCACCCACCTCAATCAGGCCGGTGCCTTGGTCCACGTTTACCACGACGGGTCTGTCGCCATGAACCATGGCGGCACCGAGATGGGTCAGGGCCTTTTCCAGAAAGTCGCGCAAGTGGCTGCGCATGGCTTCGGTGTGCCCTTGGACACCATCCGCATCACAGCCACCGACACCGCCAAGGTGCCGAACACCTCCGCCACGGCGGCATCCTCCGGGGCGGATCTGAACGGTGCGGCTGTGGCCATCGCCTGCGAGACCATCCGCGCCCGCATGGCTGCCCATGTCGCCGAGACATACGGTGGCGACGCCAGCGATGTGCGCTTTGCCGACGGTCATGTCACCACCTCCGACACGCGCCTCACCTTTGCCGAAGCCGCCGCGCTTTGCCATCAAGGGCGCGTCAGCCTCTCCGCCACCGGCTTTTACAAGACACCGGACATTTCGTGGGACCGCGTTGCCGGACAGGGCCGGCCTTTCTATTACTTCGCCCACGGCGCGGCCTGTACCGAGGTCGTGCTCGACACGCTCACCGGCGAAAACCGCATCCTGCGCACCGACATCCTGCACGACTGCGGCGAGAGCCTGAACCCCGCGCTCGACCGTGGCCAGATCGAAGGCGGCTATGTGCAAGGCGCGGGCTGGCTCACCACCGAGGAACTGGTCTGGGACGGCAAAGGCCGCCTGCGCACCCATGCCCCCTCCACCTACAAGATCCCGGCCTGCTCTGACCGGCCGGACATCTTCAACGTCGCGCTTTGGGACGGGGCAAACCATGTGCCCACGGTGTACCGGTCCAAAGCGGTGGGAGAGCCGCCCTTCATGCTGGGCATTTCCGCTTTCCTTGCCCTGTCCGACGCCTTGGCGGCAGCTGGAAAGGCCTACCCAGCCCTCGACGCCCCGGCCACGCCAGAACGTCTGTTGACGGCTTTGCAGGATTTGCGCGCCACGGGCACCGCTGTATGAGCTTTGATCTGCACAGCCTGCGTGCCGCCGTGGATGCCCATGGCGAAGTTGCCCGCGTCGTTGTCGCCGAAACCGCCGGCTCCACCCCGCGGGAGGTCGGCGCGGCGCTTCTCGTCTGGCGCGACGGCGACGGTTGGGGGCAAAGCGGCACCATCGGCGGCGGCGCACTCGAACTGGACGCCGCGCAACAGGCGTTCGCCCGCGACGGGTTCACCAGACATCCCCTCGGCCCCAATCTTGGCCAATGCTGCGGTGGGGCCGTCACTCTTCTAACCGAACACTTTACTGCCGCGACCCTGCCGCCCGAGGCTCCCTTCGCTCGTGGTCCCGGCGACATGCCCCTTGCCGTGCGCCGCCTGCTGGACCGCGCCCGCGCCCAAGGGTCAGCACCAGCGCCGCAACGCATCGACGATTGGATGGTGGAGCCGATCAGCACGCCCTCTCGTCCGCTGTGGATCTGGGGGGCGGGTCATGTGGGCCGCGCATTGGTCGACGTGCTCAGCCCTGTGCCGGAGCTCGCGCTGACATGGGTCGACACCGCGCCGGATCGCTTCCCCGATGCGATTCCCCAAGGTGTCACTCATATCCCGGCCGCCGACCCGGCGCGGCTCATGGCACATGCGCCTGCTCATGCGGAGCACCTGATCCTGACCTATAGCCACGCGCTTGACCTGGCCCTCTGCGACGCAGCGCTCTCGCGGGGGTTCGCCTTCTGCGGTTTGATCGGGTCGGACACCAAAAAGGCGAGGTTCATCCGACGCTTGCGCGCTATGGGCCACACTGATGCTCAAATAAACCGCATCTGCTGCCCGATTGGGCGAAAACATCTGGGCAAACACCCTCAAGCCATTGCCATCGGCGTTGCAGGCCAGATACTCAGCGCCTCATTCAGCCGCGACAGACAGAAGGATGAGACGTGGACAGCCCCCTCCTCCGCATCGATGGCCTGACCAAGGCCTACCCCGGCGTGATCGCCAACGACCAGGTGTCCTTCGACATCGGGCGCGGCGAAATCCACGCGCTCCTTGGTGAAAACGGCGCGGGCAAATCCACGCTGGTCAAGATGATCTACGGGCTGGTGAAGCCCGACACCGGCACCATGACGCTGGACGACAAGCCCTTCGCGCCAACCAAACCCTCGGAGGCGCGCAGCAATGGCGTCGCCATGGTGTTCCAGCACTTCTCGCTGTTCGACGCGCTTTCGGTCGCGGAAAATGTGGCGCTGGGCATGGAAACCCCCCCCGCCCTGCGCGACCTCGCCCGCCAGATCCGTGACGTGTCCGAGGCCTACGGCCTGCCGCTTGACCCCTCGCGCACCGTTGGCACGCTGTCCGCCGGTGAACGTCAGCGGGTGGAGATCATCCGCTGCCTGCTTCAGGATCCCCGCCTGCTCATCATGGATGAGCCGACCTCTGTGCTGACCCCGCAAGAGGTCGACATCCTTTTCGAAACGTTGCACAAATTACAGGCCGAGGGCACCTCGATCCTCTATATCTCGCACAAGCTCGAAGAGATACGGACCCTCTGCGACCACGCCACCATCCTGCGTCTGGGCAAGAACGTGGGTACCTGCACCCCCAGGGAGACCACCGCGCGCGCCATGGCCGAACTGATGGTCGGCAGCAGTTTTGCCTCCCCCGTGGCGCGCGATACGGAAAAAGGCGCGGTGCTGCTGGAAGCGCGCGCCCTCTCCCTGCCCGCGCCCGGTGCCTTCGGCACGCCGCTGCGCGACATCTCCTTTTCGGTGCAAGCGGGCGAAGTGCTCGGCCTCGGCGGCGTCGCGGGCAATGGGCAGGACGAGTTGCTCGACACGCTGACTGGCGAACGCAGCGCGCCCAAGGGCACATTGTTCCTCAAAGGACACGACATCAGCCAGACCGGCCCGGTGTACCGCCGCAACGAAGGCTTGCTGACCGGTCCCGAAGAACGTCTCGGCCACGCTGCCGCGCCGAACATGAGCCTGACAGAGAACGCCGTGCTCACCGCGGCCCAGCGCAAAGGGCTGATGGCGAACGGCTTTATCTCGTGGCCAAAGGCCCGCAGCTTTGCCGAAGAGGTCATTGCCCAATTCGACGTGCGCACCCCCGGGGCCAGCACCGCCGCCCGCGCGTTGTCAGGCGGCAACTTGCAGAAGTTCGTCGTGGGTCGTGAGATCGCGCAGGCGCCCGACGTGCTGGTGCTGAATCAACCCACTTGGGGCGTTGACGCCGCCGCCGCCGCTTTCATCCGGCAAGCCATTCTGGACGTGGCCGCCCGCGGCGGAGCGGTGGTCGTCATCAGTCAGGATCTGGACGAACTCATGGAAGTCTCTGATCGCTTCGGTGCCCTGAACGAGGGAAGGTTGTCCAAAATCCGCCCCGTGGCCGAGCTGAACATCGAACAGATCGGCCTGATGATGGGTGGCGCCGAGGATATGGAAGACGCTCATGCGTGACCCGGTCCTCAAACCCCGCGGCAGCGTCGCTTTGAGTATTTGTGAAACAGAAAAACAAGCGGCCCAAGGTCAGGCGTCTCTGCTTTCCAAATACTCACCTTTGCCCTCCTCCATCGGAGCCACCGCATGATCCGTCTTGAGAAACGACCGCAACCCTCGCGGCTGATATCCGCGCTAACGCCGGTTATTGCTGTTCTGCTCACCATGATCGTCGGAGGCATTCTGTTTGCCGCTCTCGGCGCAAACCCGTTCGAGGCCATCCGCACCCTGTTCTGGGACCCGCTGTTCCACCCGCAGTTCGCCGCCTATTCGCGACCACAACTTCTGGTCAAGGCAGGACCGCTGATCCTGATCGCCATTGGCCTCAGTATAGGGTTTCGCGCCGGCATCTGGAACATCGGTGCCGAAGGTCAGTACATCATGGGCGCCATATGCGGCGCAGGGGCAGGACTGGCGTTTTACCCGTCAGAGAGCCCACTGATCTTTCCGCTAATGATCCTTGCGGGCGCACTCGGCGGCTGGGCCTGGGGCATGATCCCGGCCATTCTGAAAACGCGGCTGGGCACCAACGAAATCCTCGTATCCCTGATGTTGGTCTATGTTGCGGAAACGCTTCTGGGCTCGGTCTCGACCGGTCTCCTGCGCAACCCCGAAGGCATGGGCTTTCCCGGATCGCGCAACTTCAAACAGTGGGACGCCGCCCACAACGCCGAAATCGTCTCCAACACCGGGGCGCATTGGGGCGTCATAGCCGCCTTCATCGCCGTGATCTTTGCCTATGTCCTGCTGAGCCGCCACATTCTTGGCTACCAGGTCCGCCTCACCGGAGAGGCCCCCCGCGCCGCGCGCTTTTCCGGGGTGAAGCCCGCCCGCATGGTGCTTTTCTGCCTCGGTCTGTCCGGGGCGCTGGCCGGTATGGCCGGCATGTTCGAGGTCACAGGCCCCGCGGGTCAAATCAGCATCGACTTCAATTCCGGCTACGGCTTTACCGCGATCATCGTCGCCTTCCTCGGTCGCCTGAACCCGATTGGCATCCTTCTGGCCGGGCTGCTCATGGCGCTGACCTACATCGGAGGCGAGCTTGCGCAACTGATGCTCGGCCTGCCCGCCGCCGCGATCCAACTGTTCCAGGGCATGTTGCTGTTCTTTCTGCTCGCGATGGATGTCTTTACCAATTTCCGCATCCGCATCGGACAGGGGGCAAAGGCATGAGCCCATATCTCTGCGAGCCTTCAACAGTCGCGCGCCGTCGCCGCAAAGCGGCTCTTTCCCCCTATCAAAAGGCACCCTCATGGACCTGAGCTCGATCAACCCGATCCTCCTTGTGGCCTCCATCATGGTATCCGCCACGCCCATCCTGTTTGCCGCGCTTGGCGAGCTGGTGGTGGAAAAATCCGGCGTGCTGAATCTCGGGGTCGAGGGGATGATGATCACCGGCGCCGTGGTGGGGTTCGCCATCGCGGTGAACACCGGCTCACCGCTGGTGGGCTTTGTCGCCGCCGCCGTGGCAGGCGCAGCGCTGAGCCTCGCCTTCGGCCTGCTGACGCAATTCCTGCTGTCGAACCAGGTGGCCACCGGCCTTGGGCTGACACTGGTCGGCCTTGGATTGTCCAGCCTGATCGGCAAACCCTATGAGGGCATCAAATCCCCGACCCTGCCAAAGCTCAACCTCGGTCCGCTGTCGGATCTGCCCATCGTGGGGCGCATGCTGTTCAGCCATGACATCATGGTCTACGTCTCGCTTGCGCTGGTCGTCGCCACATGGGCCTTTCTGAAGTTCACACGCGCCGGTCTGATCCTGCGCGCCGTGGGGGAAAGCCACGACAGCGCCCATGCGCTCGGCTACAAGGTCGTGCGCATTCGTCTGCTGGCAATCCTCTTCGGCGGGGCCTGTGCGGGACTTGGCGGAGCCTACCTGTCCCTCGTGCGCGTGCCGCAATGGACCGAGGGCATGACCGCCGGCGCGGGCTGGATCGCGCTGGCACTGGTGGTCTTTGCCTCCTGGCGTGCCGGCCGCGTGCTGATCGGCGCCTATCTCTTTGGCGGCGTCACCGTGCTACAGCTCAACCTTCAGGCCGCCGGGGCCGACGTCCCTGTGGCGCTGCTGTCCGCCTCGCCATACCTTGTCACCATCCTCGTTCTGGTGGTGATCTCGGCAGTGGGCAAACACGGGGCACCAGCCTCGCTTGGGCGCCCATTCCACGCAGCCTCATGACCCGGGGCCCCGCCCGTTCCACGGCCAGGCGCCCCGTCGCCTTGCAAAGTCATCCGAACATCGCAATCATCAAAAAGACCACCCATGGGAGCTAACCAAATGCAAAGACGCACTCTTCTGACCACCGCCGCCCTCGCCCTGACGTTGGGCGGCGCAGCCTTCGCCGAAAGCCACGGCGATCCCGTAACCGCAGGTTTCATCTACGTCGGCCCGGTGGGTGACGGCGGCTGGACCTATGAGCACGATCAGGCCCGCCAGAAAGTCGAAGCCGAATTTGGCGACAAGGTGAAGACCATCTATCAGGAAAGCGTTCCAGAAGGCGCAGATGCCGAACGCGCCATCACCCAGATGGCCCTGTCCGGCGCGGACATCATCTTTACCACGTCCTTTGGCTACATGGACCCGACTGTCGCCGTGGCCGAGAAATTCCCGGACGTGAAGTTCGAGCACGCCACCGGTTACAAGACCGCTGACAACGTGTCCGTTTACTCCGCGCGCTTTTACGAAGGCCGCGCCATTCAGGGCCACATTGCGGGCTCCATGACCAAAACCAACAAGATCGGCTACATCGCGTCCTTCCCGATCCCCGAGGTCATCCGCGGCATCAACTCCGCCTACATCCACGCCAAGAAGGTGAACCCGGATGTCGAATTCTCGATCATCTGGGCCTACACGTGGTTTGATCCCGCCAAGGAAGCCGACGCTGCCAAGGCGCTGATCGAAAACGGTGCCGACGTGATCTTGCAGCACACCGACTCCACCGCGCCGCAGGCCGCCGCGCAGGAAGCCGGTGACGTCATCACCTTCGGCCAGGCCTCCGATATGCTCGACTACGCGCCAAGCCCGCGCGTCTCCTCGATCATCGACGACTGGGCGCCCTACTACATCGAGCGTGTGCAGGCGGTCATGGATGGCACGTGGGAAAGCTCCAGCACCTGGGCCGGCATCGGCGCTGGCATGGTGGGCATCGGCGAAATCACCGACGCCGTGCCTGCGGACATCAAGGAAGAGGCGCTGGCGCTCAAAGAGTCCATCGCATCGGGCGAGTATCATCCTTTCACCGGCCCCCTGAACAAGGCGGACGGCTCGGTCTGGCTGGCCGAGGGCGAGACCGCGTCTGACGCGGATCTGGCGGGCCTGAACTTCTACGTCGAAGGGCTCAACGCGGAAATCCCGCAGTAAGCGATCTCGATCAAGACAAAGGGGCCCTCGCGTGAAAACGCGGGGGCCTTTGCGTTGCAGCCCCCCTGACAGGGTCCCCGCCAACGCCAGATGAACCGTTTAATCCGCGCTGCGCATTCACGCTGCCAAAGGCAATCCTCGCCGCGACCTGCAACAGTCGGTTTGCACGCTGGCAGGGGCTGCCGCCGCAGGTATAAGTCCGATCGGTTACCAGCATCACGTCGCCGCAACCTCCTACGCCCGCCAAAACGGCGGCGGCCCTGCACACCGCGTCGCTCAAGTCCGTCTGACCCGCCGGCTTGAGGCGCCCCCCTTCCGTCAGGATCGACCCGTTGGCTTTCCACTGTGGTCGCATGACGCGAAACCAGCTGTCGCTTTTCCCGCGGACGCGCCTATCTATCCGCCATGACAGAATTACCCAAAGCCTTGCAGGAGTGGTTTGACGGGCGCGGCTGGTCCGTGCACCCGCACCAGCGCGACATGCTCGACCGGTCCCGCGCGGCCCAATTGCTGCTGATCGCACCAACTGGCGGCGGCAAGACGCTGGCCGGTTTTCTCCCCACGCTGGCCGAATTGACAGAGGCTCCGCGCCAAGGACTTCACACGCTCTATATCTCTCCGCTCAAGGCCTTGGCGGCAGATATCCGGCGCAACCTCCTGATCCCCATCGAGGAGGCGGGCTTGCCGATCCGCGTCGAGGACCGCACCGGTGACACCCCCTCCTCGCGCAAACGCCGCCAGCGCGCCGACCCTCCGAACATCCTGCTGACCACACCGGAATCGCTCGCCCTGCTCACCAGTTACGAGGACGCCGCCCGCACCTTTCACGGGGTCGAGCGCGTCATCATCGACGAGATCCACGCCCTGTCCGAAAGCAAACGCGGCGATCAGCTGATGCTGGCACTTGCCCGGTTGCAAACGCTCGCGCCCGATCTGCGGCGCGTGGGTCTCTCGGCCACGGTCGAAGACCCCCAAGCCATCGCCCGCCTCATGTCCCACGGCGAAACCCCGACCGAAATCCTGATGGCCGACCCGGGCCCCGATCCCGACATCTCCATGCTGCAAACGGATGTTGCCCCGCCGTGGTCAGGCGGCGGCGCGGCCTATGCCATCCCGGCGGTGCTGGAGCAGGTGAAACAACACAAGACCACGCTGATCTTTCACAACACGCGCGCCCAGGCCGAGATCTTCTTTCACAACCTCTGGCTGGCAAACGAGGACAGCCTCCCGATCGGCATCCACCACGGCTCGCTCGATCGAGGGCAGCGTGAAAAGGTCGAGGCTGCCATGGTCGCAGGGCAATTGCGCGCCATCGTCTGCACCGGCTCGCTCGATCTGGGGATCGACTGGGGCGACGTGGACCTGGTGATCCAGGTGGGCGCACCGAAGAACGTGAAACGCCTTGTGCAGCGGATCGGACGGGCGAACCACCGCTACAACGCGCCGTCCAAGGCGCTGCTGGTGCCCGCCAACCGCTTTGAAATCGTCGAATGCGTGGCCGCGCTGGAGGCGGTGAAGGCGCATGATCTGGATGGTGAGCCACGTGGCCCCGGCCCGCGTGATGTGCTGTGTCAGCATATCCTGATCGCGGCCGCCTCCGGTCCCTTCGACGCGGACGATCTGTACGCGGAAATGGCCGCCGCCGGCCCCTATCACGGGCTGACGCGCGATGCCTTTGACGCCTGCCTGAATTTCTGCGCGACCGGCGGCTACGCCCTGCGGGCCTATGACCAATGGCAGCGCCTGAAGCAACGCGAGGACGGGATGTGGCAGCTGCGTGACCCGCGCTCCGCCGTCCGCATCCGGCAAAACGTCGGCACGATCCAGGACACCGACACGTTGAAGGTCCGTTGGCGCGGTCGTGGCGGCGCCCCCCTGGGCGAGATCGAAGAAGGCTTTGCCGCCTCGCTGACCAAGGGCGACACCTTCCTGATCGGCGGTCAGATCGTGCGCTACGAAGGATTGCGCGAACTCACCGTCGAAGTCAGCCGCGACGCGCATAAAAAGCCCAAGATCGCCACCTTCATGGGCACGAAATTCGCCACATCGACGCAACTGTCCGACCGGATCCTGCATCTGTTTCAGCAAAAGGACTGGCCGCAGCTGCCGCGCCACACCGCCGACTGGCTGCGCCTGCAACGCGACCGCTCGCGACTTCCCCAACCGGGGCGGCTGCTGGTGGAGAGCTTTCCCCACGACGGGCGCGAGCAATTTGTGGCCTATGGCTTTGCCGGGCGCAATGCGATGCAGACGCTTGGACTGCTCCTGACCAAACGGATGGAGGAGATGGGCCTGGCCCCCATGGGTTTTGTGGCCACCGATTACGCCGTGCTGATCTGGGGGCTGGACGCCGTTGTCGACCCCCGCTCCCTGTTTGACGCCGAGGCGCTGGAGGATGGGCTGGATGGGTGGCTGGCGGGAAACGCCGTGATGAAACGCACCTTTCGCGCCTCTGCCACCATCTCCGGGCTCATCGAGCGCCAGCTGGGCGGCCAGCGCAAGACCGGGCGTCAGGCGACCATGTCGTCGGACATCCTGTACGACACGCTGCTGCGCTATGACCCGGACCACCTGCTGATGCAGATCACCCGCGAAGAGGCCATGCGCGGGCTGGTCGACTTTTCCCGCATCCGCGACATGTGCGAACGCGTCGGCGACCGCATCGACCATGTCCGGCTGGACCGCGTAACCCCGCTGGCGGCACCGCTGTTCCTTGAACCCGGCCGTGTGCCGGTCAAAGGCACCGCCGAGGAACGCTTGCTCGAAGAAGAAGTCACGC
The DNA here is from genome assembly GCF_014196795.1 of Sagittula marina. GTDB lineage: Bacteria > Pseudomonadota > Alphaproteobacteria > Rhodobacterales > Rhodobacteraceae > Sagittula > Sagittula marina. Next base: position 154,729 of record NZ_JACIEJ010000008.1, on the reverse strand, counting down.
GCCTGCTGAACGAAAGCGGCCTGGCCGCCGTGGATCTCACCGCGCGGCCTACGCCTGCTTCAACCGGGTAAAGGGCAGCCATCCATCAACCGCAGCATCTGGTCTACATCGTCACTGCGGATCGGTTTCTCAAAGTAGCCCTGAACCAATGGCATATCAGCCGCCCGCGCCTTGTCATTGGCTGCACTCGAAGACGAAACCATGACCACCACAACGTTGTCGGGCCACCCCAGCTTGATCATGCGCGCCCGCAGCGCGTCAACCGTCTCGAACCCGTCCATGTAAGGCATGGAAATATCCATCAGGACCAGCGGTCCCTTTTCACCCACCGGGTAGACGTCCTTGAACAGCTTTTCCAGAAAGGCTCGCCCATCTTCAGCCTCGTGCACAGCGGAAAATCGACCGCACTTGGACAGGCGACGCCGCGCTGTGTAGCGATCCACCTCGCGGTCATCGACAATATACGCCTGCATCATGTTTCTTGCTCTCTTACGACGGGGAGGCGGACTTTGAACGTCGCGCCTTCGCCCAACACGCTGGTCACAGTGATTTCACCGCCCAGTCGCTCTACATTGCGTTGCACCAGGTTCAGCCCGATGCCGGATCCCCCCTGATCGCCCAGTCGTTTAAACAATCCGAAGACCTCGGGAAGGAAATCCTCCGGAATACCAAGGCCATTGTCGGTCACGAGGAAATCTACAAATGTATTGTCCTGCCGTGCACTCACCTCAACCTGCAAGGCAGGCTTGCTCGGATCGCGATAGCGTAGGGCGTTGGACAAAAGGTTGCGCAGGATGCTGCGGAATGTGGCGACCTCGGTGTCGAAAGGGACCCTATGCGCCAGCGTCAGCGTCAATTCCTCCGGCCTGCCGCCCAGATCCTCCCAAAGCTGCGTCACCAGTGCCGCGACCTCCACCTGAGCGCTCTGGATGCCCCGCTCTGCGGTCAGGGCCACGCGCAACAGTTCTTCGATATCGCCTATGCTGCGTTCTGCAATGGCCTGCGCGCGGGTCAGCGTGCTGTCCAGATCATCGAAACTGCCATCCACCAGATCCTCGCGGCACAGGCTGAGCAGTCCGGCAATCGACGACAGCGGCGCCTTCAGGTCGTGACTGACGCAGCGATTGAACTGCTCCAGATCGGAATTCAGCCGCTCCAGCTCCCTCGCCCGTTCTGCCATCAACTTTTCGGTGGCAATGCGTTCGGACAGATCGACCAGCGTGACCACAACGCTGCGCGCGCCATCGACCTCGATCTGGTTCAGGCTTCCCTCCACCGGCACCTCGTAGCCATCGCGATGCCAGCCGCAAACCGTCCGCCCGGGTGCCATGGCGCGCTGATCGGCAAGGCTGGCGAAACTTCGGCGGTACACCTGATGCGCAGAATGCAGATGTGGCGGCACCAGCATCTCGACCGTTTCCCCCAGCAATTCCTGCGGCGTGTACCCCAACAATTCCGTGACCGCGCGGTTGACGAACTCAATGCGCCCCTCGCCGTTCACAACCAACATCGCGCAGGACGCCGCGTCCAGAATAGCGCCAATGCGCGCCTTTCCCGCCATGCGCGCCCGCAAATCCAGCGCCGTGACGATCACCATGGCCTCATCTTCGAGGCAAACCGGCTCCAACCCCAATTCAATGGGCAAGACGGTCTTTGTGGCAGTCAGCCCGTTGATGACACGGTCCACACCCATGCGGCGTTTGGCAGGCAACACGGCAAATGCATCGCGCAGCACAACATGCTCTTCACGCATCCCCTCGGGAATCAGCGTCTCTATGACCCGACCGATCAATGCGCCATCATCGTAGCCGAACAGCTTGTCCAATTCGCGATTTGTCAGGCAGATCTTCCCATTTGAGTTGACCAGAAGCATCGCAACTGGACTAAGCTCAAAGGCAAGCTCCACGGTGTCAAAAGTTGTCACCGGCCCACCTTGTAGCCGAGCATGTTCTCCCCTTTCGTTGATCATGTCAGGCCACGCCATTTTTTCAGGCGCTTGAGTGAATTGATGCATTTGAGACTGGACTGAAAACATGAAGATTCCCTTGTCGCCTCCGCGACACATCGAATTTTCGGCCGTATCTAAGGCAACTTGAACAGCCCATCGAACGGTTAGTCGCTTGCATTTGCCTCACATTTTCCAGAAGCGTCCGGGCTTGCTCTTTCCCGGCGAGGCTGTCAAAAACAAAGCATGAACACCCTGGAATTCACCTTTTCCGGCGAAGCCTTGACGGCCCTGCCCTCCGGCGGCCTGTACTGGGCTGACGCGGATTTGTTGGTTGTCTCCGACCTGCATCTGGGGAAGTCCGCACGGCTGTCCGCGGTGGGCGGCGCGCAACTCCCCCCCTATGAGACCCGCGCCACCCTGGATCGGTTGAACGCCGATCTGGCGTGGACCGGTGCGACAGAGGTGCTGTGTCTTGGTGACAGTTTCGATGCGCCGGGCCTGGACCAGTGCCTGCCCGAGGACGACCTGCTCTGGCTCACACGCCTGCAAGCCGGCCGGCGCTGGACATGGATGGAAGGCAACCACGATCCCGGCCCCGTGGCTCTGGGCGGCGCGCATCGGGCCGATCTGACGCGCGGCCCGTTGACCTTCCGCCACATTGCGGCAGCCGCACCTCGGGGTGAAGTCTCCGGCCACTACCATCCCAAAGCGCGCGTGCGCCTACGCGGAACCACACTGTCTCGGCCCTGCTTCCTGATGGATGCACAGCGACTGATCCTGCCTGCATACGGCACCTACACCGGCGGGCTTTTCAGCCACGATGCCGCGCTTTGCGCGTTGATGGGGCCTGAGGCGCAGGCCATCCTGACCGGGCCGCGCCCAATGGCCATGCCGATGCCCCGCGCCGGTCGCGCCTCGGCCTGAGGGCGGGGCCGAAGACCCGCCCTCAGCCGCATCAATACGGCATGGGATGCGCCTTGTGCGCCTCGTCCAACGCCGTCAGCACCTCCTCCGACAATGCCAAATCGGCAGCGGGCAGCAAGTGGTCCAGCTGCGCCAATGTTGTTGCGCCAAAGATCGAGGACGCCACGAAAGGCCGCTGTGCCGACCATGCCAATGCCATTTGCACCGGGTCGAGCCCGAAATCTGCGGCCACTTTCAGATAGGCCTCCGCCGCTTCGAAGGCGCGCGGCGTCTTGCGACCGCCCATTGTCTCGTTCAGTGACATCCGCGACCCTTCCGGCACTGCGCCACCCTGATACTTGCCGGTCAGGAACCCAGCGGCCAGCGGCGAAAACGGCAGCAGCGCCACGTCTTCATAAACCATCAGCTCCGCCAGATCGGTGTCCGCGAGGCGGCACATCAGCGAATATTCGTTCTGGATCGAGGCCACCCGCGGCCCGTTCACGCGCTTTGCCGCATCGAGCCACATCTGTGTGCCCCAGGCGCTTTCGTTCGACAGGCCAAACGCACGGATCGTGCCACGCTCCACCTCGGCCTGCAGCGCGCCAAGGCAATCTTCCATATCCTCGATGACCTGCTGTTTGGTCCAGCCGGATTGGGATGGGTCGTAGGACCAGTTCTTGCGGAACATATAGCTGCCCCGGTTTGGCCAATGAAACTGATACAAGTCGATGTAGTCGGTTTTCAGTCGCTTCAGGCTTTCCTCTACCGTCTGGCGAATGGTCTTCGACGAGATCAGCGCACCGTCGCGCGCATGGCTGCCTTCGCCGGAATGCTTCGTGGCCAGGATCCAATCCTTGCGCCGCCCGGTCTTTTCAAACCAATCGCCAATGACCTTTTCGGTGTTGCCCATGGTCTCTGCCGCCACGGGGTTCACCGGATACATCTCGGCGGTGTCCATGAAGTTGATCCCAGCGTCGAAGCTGCGTTCGATCTGGGCAAAGGCGTCCTCCGCCGGGGTTTGGTTGCTCCAGGTCATCGTGCCAAGGCACAGTTCCGAGACCATCAGACCTGTGCGGCCCAGCGGATTCATTTTCATATCGAATGTCCTGCGGTTTGCATGCGTTTGGCACACAATGACCCGACGGCTCGGCAAGTTCAAGGAAGCGACTGCCCGCCCGAGGCATCAGCCCCACGGTCTCCGTCATGTCAGCGTCCATCTTAAACCTGTCAAAAGCAGACAGACCAAGTTGCACGACATGCCACAGGACGTGCAGCACTGCTTGCGCCCACGCCCCTCCGGCCAACACGTAAAACAGGACGCCCATCGTCACCTCCCCGCAACCACCACAGCTTTCGTGCCTCCGACCCCTACAGCGCAATTGAGAACATTTCGCGAACATGCTAGACTGAATCGCATGAAAACCAGCGCCCTCCTCACCCGTGGATCTCATCGTTCCCCGCCCAGTCTGTCCTTGGTGGAGGGGATCGACTTTGCCCTTTCCCGCGTGCATGAAATCTGCGGCGCGGCGCGGCGTACACTGGCTTTGCAAGTCGCCGCACGGGCCTTGCAAGGGCGCGACGGGCCGTTGATCTGGATCACCGCCGACCGTGACCGGACGATGCTTTGCGCCCCTGCCGTTGCGGCCTTCCTGCCACCGGGGCGGGTGCTGTTCGTAACGCCAGAGCAGCGGCGCGACGGGTTGTGGGCCATGGAAGAGGCCTTGAAAGATGGCGGCGCGCCGGTTGTCGTCACAGAAGTGGCGGAGCCTCCGGGCATGACACCGGTTCGCCGTCTGCATCTGGCTGCCGAAACAGGGGCGACCAGCGGCCCACACATCCCGTTGGGACTGCTTTTGACGCCCGGCGACGGCGGCGCACCGGGGATCGAAACCCGCTGGCGCTGCGATCCGGCCCACATGGAGACACGCCCCGGATGGCGCCTGGAACGGTTGCGCGCCCGCATGTTGCCGCCCAGCACATGGCACTGGACCGGCACAAAGGCGACCGCGTGGACGCCGCCCCCCCAGCAGGCGCCGCCGGGGCACCCCGCACCCGTACGGCTCGGCAAGGTGTAGAACAAGGCACGCCGCACGCCCTCCCCGCGGTCGGGCAAGGCACGCGGTGTCACAGGCTGCGACCACCTCGTTGATGGGGTATCCACCGCGCCATAAGGTCAAGAGCCCGCGCAGCTCGGGATTAATCCCGAGCTACCCACTGGCAACGCCGCGCCGCCTCGGCTATTCCCTGCACCAAACCTGCGCCCGAATTTCTGCCGAGGACATCCCATGGCCCGCCACCTGATCACATCCGCGATTCCCTACATCAACGGCATCAAGCACTTGGGCAACCTCGTCGGCTCCCAACTGCCCGCCGACCTGTACGCCCGGTATCTACGTGCCCGCGGGCACGAAGTTCTGTACCTCTGCGCCACCGACGAACACGGCACGCCCGCCGAACTCGCCGCCACCAAGGCAGGCAAACCCGTCGCCGACTACTGCGCCGAGATGCATGAGGTGCAGTCCAAGATCGCCGAGGGGTTCCGCCTGTCGTTCGACCACTTCGGCCGGTCCTCGTCGGAGGCGAACAAGACCCTGACCCAGCACTTCGCAAAGGTGCTCGACGAACAGGGCCTGATCCACGAAGTCTCTGAAACGCAGATGTATTCCAAGGCCGACGGCCGCTACCTCCCTGACCGCTACATCGAGGGCACCTGCCCCAACTGCGGCTTTGACAGCGCGCGCGGCGATCAGTGTGACAACTGCACCAAGCAGCTTGACCCAGTGGATCTGATCAACCCGCACTCCACCATCTCCGGCTCCACCGATCTGGAAATGCGCGAGACAAAGCACCTGTATCTCGCGCAAAGCCAGATGAAGGACCAGATCGAAGAGTGGATCGACACCCGCGTCGACTGGCCGGTTCTGACCACCTCCATCGCCAAGAAATGGCTCAACGACGGCGACGGCTTGCAAGACCGGGGCATCACCCGGGATCTTGACTGGGGCGTGCCGGTGCAAAAGGGCGACCAGCCGTGGCCCGGCATGGAAGGCAAGGTGTTCTACGTCTGGTTCGACGCCCCCATCGAATACATCGCCTGCGGTCAGGAATGGGTCGACGCCGGCAAAGGCACCGACTGGGAACGCTGGTGGCGCACCGACAAGGGCGCCGACGACGTGCGCTACACCCAGTTCATGGGCAAGGACAACGTCCCCTTCCACACCCTGTCCTTCCCGGTCACGATCCTGGGTTCGGGCGAACCGTGGAAGCTGGTGGATTACATCAAATCCTTCAACTACCTGAACTATGACGGCGGTCAGTTCTCCACCTCGCGCGGGCGCGGCGTCTTCATGGATCAGGCGCTGGAGATCCTGCCGGCGGACTATTGGCGCTGGTGGCTGCTGTCCCATGTGCCGGAAACCTCGGACGCGGAATTCACATGGGAAAGCTTCCAGTCTGGCGTGAACAAGGATCTGGCCGACGTGCTGGGCAACTTTGCCTCCCGCGTGACGAAATTCTGCCGGTCCAAATTCTCCGAAGCGGTGCCCGAGGGCGGCACTCCCGGCGCGGCCGAAGCCAAGCTGATCGCAGACATGACCGCCAAGATCCGCGAATACGAACAGCACATGGAAGCGATCGAGATCCGCAAGGCCGCCGCTGCGTTGCGCGGTGCCTGGGTGCTGGGCAACGAATACCTGCAGGAGGTCGCGCCCTGGACCACCTTCAAGACCGACCCGGAACAGGCCGCGATGCAGATCCGCCTCGCCCTGAACCTGATCCGTCTCTACTCCGTGATTTCCGCGCCCTTTATCCCCGACGCCTGTGCCGATCTGCTCAAGGCGATGCAGACCGATGACGACAGCTGGCCCACGGATGTGCCCGCCGCGCTGGAACTGTTGCCCGCCGGACACGCTTTCACGGTGCCGGACGTGACCTTCCGTAAGATAACCGATGACGAACGCGCGGATTGGCAGCAACGTTTCGCCGGGACGCGAGGCTGACTCGCGCCCCATAGCCTGGGAGAGTTCGGCGTGTTGGTGAAAAGCATCGAGGATGCGCTGCGACTGGTCCTGACCTGGGCGGGACGGGCTGATCTTCCAGTGCCGCCCCGACTTGATCCTCCCGGCCTGCCTTCGGGCCTCGCGTCGGTGGTTTCAGTCTCCGACGCGCTTGGCGTCGGGGCCTTTACGCCAAACGCCTCCCCCCTGCTCACCACCCAGGACCGCATCCTGCGCCCGGATGTGATGCGCACGGACAAAGACGGCTACACCACCTTCATCGTGGAGAACCAGGGCGCGTTCAGCCTTGGCTTTCGAAGCGACGACCCAGACAGACTTTTCCTTTCCGGCGACTGGTACACCGTTCCCGATTGTCCCGTCCCGACGGGGTGGCGCAGCCTGCCCATGCTGCCGGAAGAGGCGCTGATCCTCACGGTTCTCACCAATGGCTTCATGGGGCTGACAGGGCGCCTGAAGACCCGTGACGAGCCGGATTTCGACAGCGTGCCTGCCGACTGCGGCATTCAGGTCTGGCGTCATGACGCCATGGGCGCGCTTTGGCCGGGCTTCTGGACGGACGCGGATCGCTCGCGGCTGTATTACGGCGGCATGGGCATGACCCTTTTGCTCTGACCCGTCAGGCGACACAACCGCTTCACCCCTGCCAAAAACTGCAATCGCCGCCGCCGCCGCGCCCATTTGCGACGGCTTGCCACCCGTCGCGCGAAATGCGCAGCCTCCGGTCCGGCGGGTTGATCGGAAACGGTTTTGAGGATGGGGAACGGATGCATGATTTTCACCTATGAAAGCCAAAGGGCCATATTCCACAGGCTGACACCCGACATCTGTTGAAAATAGCCGCGCTTTGCGCAACGCTACTTTCATGAATGAAACCCCGAGCCTTGACGATCTGGCGCTGTTCCAACGCGTGGCAGAGCACGGCAACCTTACCGCCGCCGCGCGGGAGGCCGGCGTCCCGTTACCCACCGCCTCGCGTCGCATGACCCGGCTCGAGGCACAGACAGGCCGCATCCTGTTCCTGCGCGGCAAGGCGGGATACGCCCTCTCCGCAGAGGGCCGTGCCCTCGCTGCCGAAACCGCCGGGCTGACCACTTTGCAACGCAGGCTTTCCCGCCATCTCGACAGCACACCGGGACCGCGCCGGGTGCGCATAACCGCCGGGGTCTGGACCGCGCGCTGTCTCGCGCAACGCCTCCCCCCGCAGCCAACCCCGACCTGGCTGCCCGAATTCATCCCCTCCAACACCCACCTCGACCTCGCCCGCCGCGAGGCCGACATCGGCATCCGCAACCGCCCGCCGGATCACCCCTGGCTCGCTCGACAGCGCACCCGCCAGGTGAGCTACGCGGTCTACGGCCTGCCCGACGCGCCAAGCGGCTTCGTGACGCTCCCCGGCGAGCCCTTGCCGCCCTCACAGGCATGGGTGCATGCACACCACGGTGACGCCATCGCGACCACCGCCACCGACCCGCGCCTCTGCCTCGATCTGACCCTCGCGGGGCTTGGCCGCATGGTGCTGCCGGACTTCACCGCCGCGACAGAGCCGCGCCTCATCCGCCTGTCTCCGGTCATCGACGCGCTGACCCATGACGAGTGGCTCGTGTCCCACCACGAGGCACGCCACGACCCGCCGATTCGCCTCGCGCTCGACGCCCTGATGCAGGTGCTGACCTAGACTGCGTGCAGGGGCGCACAGATCCCCTTCGGAAATAGCCTTGCCTTCGCGTCCATGCGCTACATTTCCGGCCTCATGGCAGATCGCAACCTGAACAAGGGCCCCGTGGCCCGCGCGCTCTGGCGCGTCTCCGCGCCGATGAGCATCGGCATCCTTGGCACCCTTTCCGTGGGGCTTGCCGACGCGGCGTTTCTCGCCCGCGCGGGGGAGGCCGACCTGACCGCCGTGGGCTTCATCTATCCCGTGACGGTGGCGTTGACCTCGCTCAGCATCGGCCTTGGCGCGGGCACCTCCGCCGTGGTCAGTCAAGCGCTTGGCCGTGACGGCGACGACGATGCCACAGCCGCGCGGCTCGGCCTGCACGCGCTGATCTTTGCCACCGCTCTCGGGCTGCTGGTGGCCTTGGCCTTCTGGCTCACCGCGCCGTGGATCTACGGCCTCATGGGCGCCACCGGAGAGGTCGAGGACAAGGTTCTGGCCTACGTCCCATGGTGGTGCGCCAGCTTCCCCTTCCTCGTCGCGGGCATGGGGCTGAATGCCGTGTTCCGCGCGGGCGGTGAAAGCCATATCTCCGCCACCGTCATGGTGCTGCAGGCCATCATCAACATCGCCGTCACCCCGGTGTTCATCTTCGGCTGGTGGCTGGTGCCCGCCCTCGACACCGAAGGCGCGGCCATCGGCACCTTCATCGCCCGCGCGCTGGGGTTCGTTGGGCTGATGCTGTTTTCCCTGCGCAGCGGACGTTTGTCCCTGACGCCAGGCTGCCTGACGGGCCTCCGCGCCAGCCTGACCAAGATCGCGCGCATCGGCGGCCCCGCCGCCGCCTCCAACGCCATCAACCCGCTGGGCCTCTTGCTGGTGACCTCCGCTGCCGCAACGCTGGGCGATGCGCAGGTCGCGGGCTTTGGCGCGGCAACACGGGTGCAATCGCTGCTGATGGTGCCGATGCTGGCGCTGTCCGCCGGAATTGGCCCCGTGGTGGGCCAGGCCTGGGGCGCAGACCGCATCGACCGCGCCCAAGGCGCGGTCAGGCTGACCTTCCTCACCTGCCTGACCTATGGCGCGGTCCTTGCCGCTGCCCTCTTCTTCGGCGCGCCGTGGCTTGCCAAGGTGATGACCGACGGCAGCGCCGCGGCGGACCACGCCACCACCTACCTGCGATGGGGCGGGCTGAGCTTCTTTGGCTACGGCATTCTCGTCACGGCCAACGCGGCGATGAATGCACGCGACAAGGCGCTCTGGTCCATGGGGCTCTCCGCGTCCCGCATCGCCGTGGTCTACGTTCCGCTGGCATGGCTCGGCGCAACCATCGCGGGCTTCCCCGGCATTGTCGCCGCCTTCGTGGCCGCGAACCTCTGGGCCGTGGCGGGCGCACTCTTTCTCACGCGACGGGCCGACATTCTGCGCTTCGATCCGCCCGAAACAACCAAGGCCGCCGCCGCCGATTGACAGCCCAGCGCGCCCTTGCTACCTCCCGCGCCTCAATCACCCGAGAGGCAAGACATGGCACGCAAGCGCAAGGGCCGCGATATTTCCGGCTGGTTGATCGTCGACAAACCCGCAGGCATGACCTCGACTGCCGTGGTGAACAAAGTCCGCTGGTCGCTTGAGGCGAAAAAAGCTGGCCACGCAGGCACCCTCGATCCGGAAGCCACCGGCCTGCTTGCCGTGGCTTTGGGCGAGGCGACAAAGACCGTGCCCTACATCACCGACGCGCTCAAAGCCTACAGCTTTGTGGTGCGCTGGGGGCAAGCCACCAACACCGACGACACAGAGGGCGAGATCATCGCGGAGAGCGACAAGCGTCCCTCCGATGACGAGATCAAGGAAGCGCTGCATGGCTTCGTCGGCGACATCCAACAGGTGCCGCCGCAGTTTTCGGCGGTGAAGATCGACGGCGAACGCGCCTACAAGCGCGCCCGCGATGGCGAGGAAATGGATATCGCCGCCCGTCCGCTCTACGTCGATGAACTCCTGCTCATTGATCGCCCCAATGCGGACACCGCGGTGCTGGAAATGACCTGTGGCAAGGGCGGCTATGTCCGCTCCATCGCGCGCGACCTTGGCAACACGCTGGGCTGTCATGGCCACGTTCTGACCCTGCGCCGCCTGTGGTCCGGCCCCTTCACGCTCGATGATGCCATCACCATCGAACAGGTCGATGCCCTCGCCCGCACCCCGGACCTCGACGCCTTCATCAAACCCCTCGAGCTGGGTCTCACCGATCTGCCGGAACTGCGCGCCACGCATGAGGGCGCCACACGTCTGAAAAACGGCAATCCGGGCATGGTCATCGCGTCGAACGTCGAATACGGCGACGAATGCTGGGCCAGCCTGGATGGCAAGCCGCTCGCAGTCGGACGTTACAAAGCGGGTGAACTGCACCCCAGCCGGGTCTTCAATCTCGACTGACGGCATGGGGGCGCTGCCCCCGTCCCTTCGGCACTCGCCCCGGAGTATCTGGACAGCAAAGAAGCCGACGCACGCTGCGGCGTCTGGCTGACTGCCGTCCTTCACTGTCCGGCAGCGCATTGCCGGTTTGAGACCGTTTGATCCGCCTCAATCACCGCAACCCCAACGCGGAAGTGGACTTCGGGGCAAGATGCCTCCGACCGGGACCCACGTCTTGACGACCGCCCCTCGACGCTTTCGACAAACCGCTAAACCATCTCAATCCAGCGGCGCAGCGCGGCGAGGCTCTCCGGCTCATCGAGGAACGGGATATGCCCGCGCCCCGGCACCTCGGTTGTCACCGCGTCGGGCCTGCGTCGCAGCATCTCGGCGTAGGTCTCCGGTGACAGAAGGTCGGAATTCGCCCCCCGGATCACGCACAACGGCAAATCCACCAAGGCGTCGTAGAATGGCCAAAGATCCGGCACCGGCTGCGCCCCGCCGCCCAAGACCGCATCGCGCAGCTTGGGATCATATGTCAGCGACAGACCGTCCTCGGTTTCCACAAACAGCCGCTCTGCCTCCGCACGCCAACGCGCGTCCGGCAGATCAAAGCCCGTCATCACTTGTTTGCGCCGCGCCGCCACCTCGTCCAGCGTCTTCATCGCAGGCACCTTGCCCAGATATCCCTTGATGACGTCCAGCCCTGCGTCCGCAATCACCGGGCCCACGTCGTTCAGCGCCACACCCATCAGGCGGTCCTTTGCGCCGAACGCCAGGCCCATGGCGATCAGCCCACCCCGCGATGTGCCCAGCACCGCCGCCTTCTCCAACCCCAGATGATCGAGCAACTCCACCGCGTCGCGACCCTCCACCGGGATCTGATAGGTCTCCCACGGGGCCCAGCCGGATCGCCCGCGTCCGCGATAATCCATACGGATCAGGCGCACACCCATATCCAGCAGATGCGGCGCGACGAAATCGAAATCCCGCCCGTCGCGCGTCAGCCCGGCAAGGCACAGCACCGGCACCCCTTCGCCCTCATCCGTGTAATACAGGTCCACCCCGTCCGAAGTCTTGAAAGTCGCCATCACACCAGATCCTCTATCGTGTTCAGATCGCTCAAAATATGCGCAGGTTCCGCCATCAGCCTGTCCACCGGCGCGCCCGCACGGTTCACCCAGGCTGTCTCGAACCCATAGGCCGCCGCGCCCGCCACATCCCAGCCATTGGACGACACGAACAGCACATCGCCCACCGCACAGCCCATGCGCGCGCCGACAAGGTCATAGACCGCTCGAGCCGGCTTGAAGATGCCCGCACTCTCGACCGAGATCACCTCTTCGAGAAAGCTCCCAAGGCCCGAGGAGTCCACCGCGCCCTCCAGCATGTCCTTGTTGCCATTCGACAGGATCGCGCACCGCACCCCAGCCGCCTGCAACCGCGCCAAAACAAAAGGCGCTTCCTTGAAAGCGGGCAATTCCCAATACAGCGCCAGCAGGCGCTCACGCAGTTCAAGGTCGTCCAGACCCGCGCGTGCCATCGCCCAGTCCAGACCATCCTGCGTCACCTGCCAAAAGGTCACATAATCCCCGGTGATCGCGCGCAGCCACGAATACTCCAGCTGCTTTGCCCGCCAGTCCGCCGCGATCTGCGGCCAGACCTCTGCCAGCGCCTCGCGCCCCGGCTCCTCCGCCGCAACCCGGGCCGCTGCTGCCACGTCGAACAACGTCCCGTAGGCGTCGAAAATGCAAACCTTGGCCACCGCACAACTCCCCTGTTGCTGCAAAAAATTCACCGAAACCCTAAGCCGATCCACTTGGAAATGGCCACCCGGTTTGCAATTTGGCACAGCAAGCCCTATCTTTGTGGGGATCGACAGAGCACCCGGGCGATGCACCGGCCTCTCAAACCCTTCCCCAAAGACTACAGGATACCCCATGACGCAGGTAAAATCCGGCGACACCGTGCGCCTTCATTACACCGGCACCCTTCAGGACGGCTCCGAGTTCGACAGCTCGCGCGGGCGCGATCCGCTGGAATTCGAAGTCGGCTCCGGCCAGATCATTCCCGGCCTCGACAAGGCCCTGACCGGCATGACTGTCGGCGACCAGAAAAAGGTCGAGATCCCCGCGGACGAAGCCTACGGCCAGCCTGATCCGCAGGCGCTTCAGGCCGTGCCGCGCGCCGACATTCCCGACGACATCCCGCTCGAAGTCGGCCTGCAACTGCAGGTTCAGACCCAGACCGGTCAGGTGATGCCCGTCACCGTGCAAGAGGTCTCCGAGGAAACCGTCACGCTCGACGCTAACCACCCGCTGGCCGGCAAGGACCTGACCTTCGACATCGAGCTGGTCGCGATCGCGTAAGCGAACCGCCCGCAATACAAAGGCCCCGCCACCCCGGCGGGGCCTTTTCGTTTCAGGGCCTCTCGGTTCGGTCTCGCCGCCGCCCCGTCGCGGAATGTGTCTTCCCGATGCTCGACCAGATCACACTCGGCGCGAATGATGGCTCCGACGAGGTGAACGAGCCTCTTGCCCGCCGCGAAGAGGCAAACGGCTTCCTGGCCTGCCGACGTGGGTCAAAAGGCAACAGGAGCGCGCTTTGCCCCCCTTGGCCAAGCGGACCGAACCACCTTTCTCAGCGTCTTTGCTTCGCAACACTTCCGGGCGACGCCGCACTACTGCCAGCGCCACCCGCTTTCTCCGCCCCTGACAGCGCCCGGCAGACAACCACCCCAAACCATCCTCTTCCTTCCAGCGGGCACAGCCGCTACACAGCACGCAAACCCGGAGGACCATACATGCAGATGGCACAGATCGGCGATATTCGCCTGCATTACGCGCTGACCGGCCCCGAGGACGGGATGCCCGTCGTCTTCGCCAATTCCCTCGGGACGGATTTCCGGCTCTGGGACAAGATCCTGCCCCTGCTGCCCGAGGGTCTGCGCATCCTGCGTTTTGACAAGCGCGGCCACGGTCTGTCCGAAGTGCCCGACGCCCCCTACTCCATGGGTGCGCTCATCACCGACACCGAACGGCTGATGGACCATGTGGGGATGAAAAACGCGGTCTTCGTCGGCCTGTCCATTGGGGGCATGATCGCCCAGGGTCTGGCAGCCAAGCGGCTCGACCTTGTGCGCGCCATGGTTCTGTCCAACACCGGGGCAAAGATCGGCACCCGCGACATGTGGGCCGACCGCATCGCGGCCGTCAATGAAAACGGGCTGGGCTTTATCCTCGACCCCACGATGGACCGCTGGTTTTCTCAGTCCTTCCAACAGACCGAAGAATTCCCCGGCTGGCAGCAGATGTTCCTGCGCACCCCCGTCGCGGGCTGGACCGGCTGTGCCGCAGCCATCGCCGGCACGGATTTCATGAACTCGACCAGTGGCTTGCGCCTGCCGACGCTGGCCATCGCCGGATCAGAGGACGGCTCCACCCCGCCTGATCTGGTGTTCGAGACCGCCGACCTGATCCCCGGCGTGCAAAAGCACCTGATCCGTGGCGCAGGACATCTGCCCTGCGTTGAAAACCCAGAGGAATACGGCCGCGTTCTCAGCGACTTCCTCAAGGCACAAGGCGCGTAATGGCCCGTTTCCTACTGGTCCACGGCGCATCGCACGGCGCATGGTGCTGGCGCGATGTGATCCCGGCCCTGCAGGCTTTGGGGCACGAAGCGGTTGCCATAGATATGCCAGGTCACGGCGACGATCCCGCCGACATCGAACAGGTCAGCCTGCGCGATTACGGCCAGCGCATCGTCGAGCATCTGGACCAGCCCACGATCCTCGTCGGCCATTCCATGGGCGGCTATTCCATCACGCAGGCCGCAGAATTGTCAGCTGACAATATTCGCCGCCTCGTGCATCTGTGCGCCTACACGCCCTGGCCCGATCACAGCCTGTCCCAGATGCGGATGCAGGCGGACGAACAGCCGCTCGTGCCACTGATCCGCCCCTCGGGGACCAAGCGCAGCTTCACCTTCGACACCTCCGGCGGCACCCATGCCTTTTACCACGATTGCCCGGCAGAGACGGTTCTGTTCGCCGTGGCGAACCTGTGTCCCGAAAGCACCGCCGCCTCCAACACCGCCATCGCGCTGACCGAGCAATCACAAAGCCTGCCAAAGAGTTACATCATCTGCACCGAGGACGGGGCCATTCCACCCGCCTTTCAACGTGTGATGGCAGACCGCTTTGATCCACAGGATGTGAGCGACCTGCACAGCTCACATTCGCCCTTCTTTTCCATGCCTGATCGGCTGGCCGCGCGTCTTGATGAGATCGCGCGCCAGACCCACGACCTAGACGGACTTTGACACATGCCCGCAACGCCCTTTGACAGCATCCACCTCAGCGGCCTGTTTCCCACCGGGGACACCGCCCGCCTGTTCTCTGACAGCGCCGAGGTGCGCGCCATGATGCTGGTCGAAGGCACGCTGGCACAAGTTCAGGGCGCGCATGGCGTCATCCCCGAAACCGCCGCCGTCGCGATCCACCGCGCCAGCCTGGAATGTCAGATCGATCCCGTTGGTCTGGCCAAGGCCACGGCGCAGAACGGCGTGACCACGCCCGCGCTGGTCGCCGCCTTCCGCGAAGCGATGCAAGCGCCGGAGCACGCCGCCTACCTGCACTGGGGCGCGACCTCGCAGGATATTCAGGACACCGCGCTGATGCTGCGGCTGCGTCAGGCGCTGACCCAACAGGCGGAGCGTCTGACCGCCACGGTCACGGCGCTTGGCAAACTGGCAGCGGCCCACGCCGAAACCCCCATGGCCGCGCGCACCTACGGTCAGCACGCGACGCCCACATCCTTCGGGGCGCAGGTGGGGCAGTGGGGCTGGCCGCTGCTGTCTCTGGCCAAAGGCGCCGACGCCGTGCGCGGCAACCTCTATGTCTCGCTCTCCGGCGCGGCCGGAACCGGTTCTGCGCTGGGGGACAATCCGGCTCGACTGCGCGCCGATCTGGCGGAGAAACTCAACCTGAGCGACCCCGGCCACAGCTGGCATGCGGACCGCTCCCCTGTGCTGAACATCGCGGCATGGTTCACCCGGTGCGCGCTGGCGGCGGGCAAGATGGGCGAGGACCTGATCCTTGCCACGCAATCGGGGATCTCAGAGGTCACACTGGGTGGCTCCGGCGGCTCCTCCACCATGCCGCAAAAGCAAAACCCGGTTCAGCCTTCGGCCTGTGTGGCACTCGCCCGCCATGCCCAGGGACTGCACAGCACGCTCGAAGGTGCCAGCCTGCACCGCCAACAGCGCGACGGGGCGGCGTGGTTCACCGAATGGCTGGTGCTGCCGCAGCTGATCCTTGCCTGCTCCGCCGCCATGACCCACGCGCAACAGCTGGCCGAGACACTGGCACCCAACCAGCAAGCCATGCAGGACACGCTCGACGGCACCGGCGGCCTGTTGCTGGCGGAGGCGCTGACCTTTGCGCTGACCGACCAGATGTCCCGCCCCAAGGCTCAGGCCGCAGTCAAAGAGCTTTGCACGCAGGCGCGCACCACCGGAAAGCCGCTGGCGGAGCTGGCTCTGACCGCCTACCCGGAGCTGCCCGGCAGCTTGTTCGATGCCAGGAACACGCTTGGCACCGCGCCGGACGAGGCGCGCGCCTTCGCCAAAGCGTCCACGGACCTCGGCTGACATATGGCCCTGCCGAAACTGCAATTGCCGGTCGTCTTCCTGCTTGTGACCGTGGCCATCGACGCCATGGGGATCGGGCTGATCCTGCCGGTGATGCCCGACCTGATCTCGGAGGTGTCGCATCGCGGCCTGTCGGGCGCGGCGGTCTGGGGCGGCGTGCTGGCCACGGCCTATGCCATGATGCAGTTTCTGTTCGCCCCTTTCCTGGGCGCCCTGTCGGACGCGGTGGGGCGCAGACGCATCCTGCTGGCGACGCTGGGACTGATGGTGGTGGACTACGTGGTCATGGCGATGACCAACGACCTGACGGTGCTGCTGATCGCACGCATCATCGGAGGCTTTGCCGCTGCCACCCATTCCACCGCCTTCGCGGCCATGGCGGACCTGTCGCCGCCTGAGAAACGCACGCAAAGCTTCGGGCTGATCGGCGCGGCCTTTGGCCTTGGCTTTGTCCTTGGTCCCACCATCGGGGGCCTGCTGGGCGAATTCGGCACCCGCGCGCCGTTCTGGCTGGCAGGGGCCTTGGCCGCCGCAAACACGCTGCTGGGGTTGGCCGCCTTCCCCGAGACCCACAAGCAGGAGAACCGCCGCCCCTTCAACTTGCGCGAAGCCAACCCCTTTGGCGCGTTCAAGGCCCTGTCCAGAATGCCCGGTATCACACGCGGCATGTCTATCATGTTCCTCTACCATGTGGCCTTTGCCGTCTATCCGGCGGTCTGGTCGTTCTTCGGTCACGCCCGTTTCGGCTGGAGTGCGAGCATCATCGGCATTTCCCTGGGCATTTTCGGCCTGTCTTACGCGGCGGTACAGGCGGGCATCATCCGCCTGCTGCTGCGCTGGTTCGGTGAAGGTGGCACAGCCGTGTTCGGGCTGCTGTGTGCCGGGACTGCCTTTGCGCTGATCCCCTTCATCGACAACGGCATGACTGTGCTGGCGCTGACACCCGTGGCCGCCATGGGCGGCACCCTCGGCCCCGCGATGCAAGGCATGATGAGCCGCTCGCTGACACCCGACCGCCAGGGGGCGTTGCAAGGGGTCCTGTCCTCGACCGCGGCGCTGGCCTCTGTTGTGTCGCCGTTGATCATGACATCGGTCTTCGCCGCCTACACCGCGCCGGGCCGCGATCCCTTCCCCGGTGCGCCGTTTCTGGTGTCTCTGGCGCTGATTTTCGTGGCGCTCGGGCTGTTTCTGACCCGTGAAAAGCAAATCCTTTCCTCGTGAAAGATCGCGCCGCTTTCTGCGCGCCTGCAAAAATCATCCTGAACGAGGGGTGACACGCCGAAACCAGCCACCTACATGACCACGTGTTCGCGACCGCGTTCCAAGTTCCACCCTCATGGCACTGACCTCAGCCGTTCTCGCCTTCCGTGATGACAAGCTGTATAATATGACAATTGCGTGAGGCAGCGAGATCGAGACATGGACACCAAAGCGCCCCCGGCCCCGCCGGAAGAAATGGAAACCAATGCCCAAAATGCCGCCGCGTTCCTGAAGACGCTGGCGCACGAAGGGCGGCTGATGATTCTCTGCCATCTCGGCAGCAGCGAGAAATCCGTGGGCGAGCTGGAATCCCTGCTGGGCATCCGACAGGCCGCGGTCAGCCAGATGTTGGCACGCCTGCGCGAGGAAGGTCTGGTCAAGACACGGCGCGAGGGCAAGACCATCTTCTACAGCCTCGCAAACGAGAACACTTCTCGCGTGATCGGCCTTTTGTATGAAATGTTCTGCGCAGGTCCAAATGACGCGCGCTAAGCCTGCCTTCACCGGCCCCGACCTTTGTGGCCTGAGCGCCTGCGACGCGGTCAAGGCGCTGCGTGCCGGGGAGGTCTCCGCCAGTGAACTGGTCGCCGCCAGCCTGACGCGCATCAATCAAACCTCGCCCGCGATCAACGCCATGGTCACCCCCTGCCCGGAGCGCGCCAACACGGCTGCGCAACGGCTGGATCAGACAAGCCTGCTTGCCGGTCTGCCCATCGGCATAAAGGACCTGACGCCCGTCGCCGGGGTCCGCACCACCTGGGGCAGCGCCGCCTTTGCCGATCATGTCCCGGAACGCTCCGATCCCCTCGTCACCCGTCTGGAAGCACGTGGCGCCATCGTCATGGGCAAGACCAACACGCCGGAAATGGGCGCAGGCGCCAACACGTTCAACGCCGTCTTTGGGGCGACCCGCAACCCGTGGGACACACGGATGAACGCGGGCGGGTCCTCTGGTGGGGCGGCGGCCGGGCTGGCGGTGGGAGAGGTCTGGCTCAGCCATGGCTCTGACTTTGGCGGCTCGCTGCGCACGCCCGCCAGCTACTGCGGTGTCGTGGGCCTGCGCCCGACACCGGGCCGCGTGGCCTCTGGCGGGGGCGCGGACAGCTTTGATCCCTTCGGGGTGGAGGGGCCGATGGCGCGCAGCGTGTCCGACGTGGCCCTGTTTCTCGACGCGATGACGGGCTTTGACCCGCTGGACCCGCTGTCCTACCCCGGTGACGGGTTCCTCGACGCCTGCCAAAGGGACGCAGGCCCGGTGCGCGTCGCGTTCTCTGACGACCTCGGCCAGCTGCCGGTCACCGCAGAAATCCGTGATGTTCTGACCGGGGCGCTGACCCGTGTGCAGGCCTCCGATCTCACCGTGACGGAGCATCGGCCAAAGCTGCCCGGTCTTGAACATGCCTTTCGGACGCTGCGCGGCGTGAGCATGTGGACCAAGGCGCAGGTCACGCCCAAGCGGGTCTCTGACCATTTCAAACCGACGCTCGCCGCCAATATCGCCCAAGGTGGCACGCTGACGGTGGACGACATCGCGCAGGCCAATATCACGCGCGCCCGCAGCTATGCCTCGATGATGGATCTCTTTGCCACGCATGACGTGCTGGCCTGCCCGGTCACCGGCCTTGCGCCTTTGCCGGTCGAGATCGAGTACCCCACCGAGATCGCGGGCCACCCGGCCAGGGATTACCTCGACTGGCTCGGCTTTGCCTTTCTGGCCACGCTCACCGGTCTGCCCGCGCTGAGCCTGCCTGTGGGCTTCACCCCAAGTGGCCTGCCCGTCGGCCTGCAACTGATCGGCCCCCCGCGCGGCGAAGCTCGCCTGTTGCAGATTGCCCGCCGCCTGGAACAGGCGCTGGCACTTTCGGCCACGCCCATCGACCCGAACATCACCCACTGACAGGCCGCCATCACGCGGGTCGGGACGCCCTGCGTCGGTCGCATTGAATACAGAAACCCCGCGCAGAGGTCTTTTCCCTGCGCGGCCATCCTGTAGGTTCTTGGCAAAACCATCGGAGCGGACCTCATGAGCACATTGGAAACACGCATCGCACAAGGCAAGGGCGACGCCCCGGCGGACAAGGTGCTGCGCGGTGGCAAGATCTTTGACCTGATGACCGGCGAGCTGCTGGACGGCGACATTGCCATCTGCGGCGACACCATCGTCGGCATCATGGACAGCTACGACGCCGCCGAAGTGATCGACGTCACCGGCCTGATCCTTGTGCCCGGCTTTATCGACACGCATCTGCATATCGAATCCTCGCTGGTCACACCGTTCGAGTTCGACCGCTGCGTCGGTCCGCGCGGCGTCACCACGGCCATTTGCGACCCGCATGAGATCGCCAATGTGATCGGCTCCGACGGCATTCGCTATTTCCAGCAGGCCAGCGAACACACTCTGATGGACATCAAGGTCCAGCTGTCTTCCTGCGTGCCCTCTACCCACATGGAAACCGCCGGGGCGGAGCTGCACGCGCCTGAAATCGCCGCGCTCAAGGGGCATGCCTCCGGCCTCGGGCTTGCGGAGTTCATGAATTACCCCGGCGTGATCTTTCGCGACACCGGCTGCATGGAAAAGCTGGCCTTGTTCGAGGGCGGGCACATTGACGGCCATTGCCCGCTGCTGACGGGCAAGGATCTGAACGCCTATATCTCCGCCGGTATCCGCACGGAGCATGAGGCGACCAGCGCCGAAGAGGCGTTGGAAAAGCTGCGCAAGGGGATGCGTGTGCTGATCCGCGAAGGGTCGGTGTCCAAGGACCTGCACGCCTTGCAACCTCTGCTGAGCGAGCGCACAGCGCCCTACATGTGCCTGTGCACCGACGACCGCAACCCGCTGGACATCGGCGAACACGGGCATCTCGACTACATGATCCGGGAGCTGATCCGGCTGGGCACGCCGACCCTGGCCGCCTATCGTGCCGCGTCGCTGTCCGCCGCCGAGGCCTTTGGCCTGAAGGACCGCGGCCAGATCGCACCGGGAAAGCGGGCCGACATCGTCGCCCTGCGCAGTCTTGAGGCCTGCGATGCGCAGATGGTCATGGCGGGCGGCGTGGTGGTGACGGATGCGGCCTTTGCCGCGCGCCAGATCGTGCCGCCCGTGGGCCGCAGGTCAGTGAAGGCCCCGACCGTCAGCGCCACGGATTTCCGCCATCGCGGCAACAAGGTCGAAACCGATGTGATTGGCATCCGCGAGGGGCAGATCCTGACCGATCATCTGCACGAGGACATCGAGATCGCGGATGGCGACAAGCGGCCCGATCCGGCGCGAGACCTGATCCGCATTGCCGTGGTGGAACGGCATGGAAAGAACGGCAACATCGCCACGGGGTTCGTGAAGGGGTTTGGCCTGAAGGCGGGGGCCATTGCCTCTACCGTCTGCCACGACCATCACAACATCGCCTGCGTCGGTGCGTCCTACGATGACATGGCCGTCGCCGCCAACCGACTGTCGGATATCGAAGGCGGCTTTGTCGTGGTCAAGGACGGCGCGGTGCTGGCAGAGCTGGCGCTGCCTGTGGCGGGCCTTATGTCATTGGAACCGTTCGAGGTGGTTCGGGATGCGCTGGAACAGTTGCGGGCCGCGGCAACCTCTCTGGGTGTCACGCTGGAGGAGCCGTTCTTGCAGTTGGCGTTCCTCGCCCTGCCTGTGATTCCCGCGCTGAAGATCACCGATCGCGGCATGGTCGACGTGGTGAAGTTCGAGATCATTTCCTGACCGACCCACCGCCCGCCGGATCAAAGGCGGGCGGTTCCGGGACGGCGCGGGGTCAAGCAGCGCGCAGGACGTTCCTGATTGGCGCTTGCCCGAGGAACGCCCTGCTGGATTGGCAAGCGTCCTTAGAGACGGTTCAGAAGATCTGCGGTCGGCCACGCATCGGCGGGCATCCCCAGTTCGCGCTGCACCTCGCGCACCGCATCGCGCGTGCCGGAGCCGAGGATACCGTCCACTTCCCCCACATCGTAACCGCGCGCCTGAAGCTTGGATTGCAGCGACTTCATCTGTGCCCCGGAAAGGCCCGGCTCGGGATTGCCCGCGTCGTAGACCGGCGCGCCCTCCAACCGAGTGCCAAAGTAGGCGGCGGTCAGAACGTAGGTAAAACTTTGGTTCCATTCGAAATATACCCGAAAGTTCGGATAGGCGATGAAGGCCGGGCCACGGCGCCCCTGTGGAATGATGATCGACGCATCAAGCCGCGCGTCGTCCAGCGGGCCATTGCGCCCGCGCACGCCAAGCTGCTCCCACTCGGCCACGGTTTTGGTGTCATGCAGGCCGGTGTCGTACCAGTTCAGGTCATCGGGCAGCTCGACCTCCTGCAGCCACGGCTCATTCGGACGCCACCCCAGATTCGACAGCATCTTGGCCCCGGACAGCAGCGCATCGGCCGCGGAGGTTTTAAGCGTCACATGTCCGTCGCCGTCACCGTCCACACCGTTTTCGAGGATATCCTTTGGCAGCATCTGCACTTGCCCGATTTCGCCCGCCCACGCGCCCGTGGTGGTCGACGGGTTGAAGTCACCGTTCTCGAAAAGCTGAAGCGCGGCAAAGATCTGCGGCCGGAACAGCTCTGGTCGGCGGCAATCGTGTGACAGGGTCACCAGCGCATTGAGCGTGTTGAAATCCCCCTGAAACGCGCCGTAATCGGTTTCGAACGCCCAGAACGCCAGCAGCACGCCCGGTGCGATGCCATAGTCCTGCTGGATCCGGGCGAACACATCAGAATAGCGGCCTGCCAGTTGCCGCCCCTTGTCGAGACGGCTTTGCGAGATCAGCTTGCGGGAAAAGGTGATGAAAGGATCCTGAAAGATTCCTTGCCTTTGATCGGCTTTCAGCACCGACGGGCTTTGCTGCACACCGGAGAAGAACCGCGCCACGCTGGCCGAATCAAATCCCATGGAGATGGCTTCGTCCTCCAGCCCGTTCACAAAGCCCGAAAAACTGCCACCGCAGGGCACATCCTGCGCTCTGACCGGGGCACCAAGGGCCACTGCCATGAGGGCAGACCCGATAAAGGTCGAAAAACGCATGATATCCTCCCGCGCGATGTTTGCGCGCAACCTAGCAGAGGGGTACCAGCGGGCAAGCAGATCGCGCCTTGAGTGGCGGCAAAAAACCGGCATCGGCATCGGCGGGTTGTCGCCAGGTTTACACACAAGGTGTCTAGCCGACGCTACGGAAGGTGAGGTTAACCCTTTGTTCATATCTGTAAAATAAATTTATAAAAGTACTAAGGACCTCGGGTTCGACCTAGCAACATTCCCTTTTCGATTGGACGCATCGTGCGCATTCTCATCGTTCAGAGCAACCTGAAGTTGGCCGAATTGTGGCAGACGAGCCTCGTGGCGAGCGGCGCCGATGTCACAATCGCCGCAACGGAATTCGACGCGTTCGGCGCTCTCGAAGAGGCCAGCTTTGATGTGATTATTCTCGATATCGTCATCCAGGACCGTGCGGCGCTGGGGATCAGCGATCTGGCCTGCGTGTTGCAGCCAGATGCGCGCCTGCTGTTCGTGACCGCGTCGAACTTTTTCTCCGACGGGTCCATTTTCCTCATGTATCCAAATGCTTGTGCGCATCTGCACTGTGACACCAAACCAGATGATCTGACGGCGGTCGCAGAACACTACGCCGCCGCCTGACTGATACATCGCCTTGCCGTCACTTCATGTGGTCGCGCCCGTGAGGCTCGGCGAGATTTAGCGACGGACCGATGGGTATGATACGGTTCGGGTTCACCGTTTCGTGGCTGTAGTGGTAGTGGCGGACGATGTGATCCATGAATACGGTTTCTGCCACACCCGGCCACTGATACAACTCTCGCGTGTACGCCCACAGGTTCGGGTAATCCACGATTCGCGCGCGATTGCATTTGAAATGACCGTGATAGACCATGTCGAAACGGATCAACGTGGTAAACAAACGCCAGTCCGCTTCGGTCAGCCTGTCTCCCATCAGATAGCGGTTCTCGGCCAGAATGCCTTCGATCCAGTCGAGGCTGTCGAACAAGGGATGCACGGCGGCGTCATAGGCGCGCTGCGACGTGGCAAAACCTGACTTGTAAACACCGTTGTTCACCGTGTCGTAAATGCGGTCATTGATCGGCTCGATCGCGTCACGCATGGCTTCGGGCCAGTAATCGTCGGTGTTGCCGGTGATCCCGTCAAAAGCCGAATTGAACATGCGGATGATCTCGGAGGATTCGTTGGAGACGATGGTCTCACGCTGCTTGTCCCACAGGATCGGCACCGTCACCTTGCCCGAGGCCTGCGGGTCAGCCTTGGTGTAAATGTCACGCAGGAATTCCTTGCCGTAAAGCGTGTCGCCCGTTGCCCCGGAAAAGGTCGCGTGAAGTGTCCAGCCATCGTCCAGCATATCGGGGTGCACCACATCGACGGTGATCAGGTCGCGCAACCCCTTGAGGGCACGGAAGATCAGCGCACGATGCGCCCACGGGCATGCGTAAGACACGTAAAGGTGGTAGCGCCCGGCCTCTGCCTTGAAGCCGCCCTCGCCGGACGGTCCTGCGCTGCCGTCTGCGGTGATCCAGTTGCGAAACCCGGTGGTGGTGCGCTGAAACTCGCCCCCCGTGGATTTCGTGTCATACCAGCCGCTGTGCCATTCGCCGTTTTGCAATTCGCCCATAGGGTCCTCCCTTTCGTTGAAAGAGAACCTAGGGCTGCGCGCGACACCGGCCAATCCCGGTCACCGCATAGGATCAGTGCGTGCCCGCACAGGGCCGGGATTAGCGCCGCGTGCCCCAGCGCCAGAGCGCGAGCAGCAGAATGGCCCCAAGCACAGCCCCCACCAGTCCCGCAGCAGCGCCCGTCAGCACCAAAAGGAAGCGCAACACCAGCCCGCCCAGAAGCGCGCCGCAGATGCCAATGGAGATGGTCGGGATGATGCCCGCCTCGATCCCCATCAACCGCGTTGCGATAAACCCCGCCGCCGCCCCGATGATCACAAGAAAAAGGATCGACATGGCTCTAACGTCCCCGGCGCTTGCGTCTTGAGACTGGGCGATAAGACGCAGGCACCAGCAACAGCGCCCCGAGAGAGGCCACGATTGCGTTCCATGCCGGCGTGCGAAAGCCGATGCCGAACATGATCTTCATGAAATAGAACAGGAAGGCGCCGCCGACGCAGATGATGATGGAGGCCAAGACGCCGTTGCGCGTGAAGCCCGTCTTTTCAGACAGGTAACCGACGATACCCGCAATCACCACGGTGCCGGTCAGGACTGGGAACATGGGCGTCTCCTTTGACCCTGAGTATGGGGGCGCAGGCGCAGTCTGCCAAGGTTTAACCGCCAAAGACCGTGCCTGCCGGAACGGTCTGGCCACGCAGGAATGTCGCTGCATCCTGAACGGATTTACCCGCGCGCTGCGCTGACAGCACCCGAAGCGCGCCCTCGCCGCAGGCGATCATCAAGGCGTCGTCCAACGCGACGCCCGCAGCGCCGGTGCCCGGTGCCTCTGCGGCTGCCAGCAGTTTCACCCGCGCCCCGTCCAGCATCGTCCAAGCCCCGGGAAAGGGAGACAAGCCATTGATCTGGCGCACGATGTCGGAGGCCGGGCGGGTCCAGTCAATGGCGGCCTCTGCCTTGTCGATCTTGCTGGCATAGGTCAGTCCTGCGTCAGGCTGCGGCACGGGACACAGGTCGGGCAGCTTGTCCAAAGCTTCGACGATGGCCGCCGCGCCGATCTGGCTGAGCCGGTCATGCAGCTGGCCCGTTGTCTCGCCCGAGCCGATGGGCGTGGCGTGACGCAGCAGCACCGGGCCGGTGTCCAGCCCGGCTTCCATCTGCATGATGCAAATGCCCGTCATGTCGTCGCCCGCCATGATGGCGCGATGGATGGGGGCGGCCCCGCGCCAGCGCGGCAGCAGCGAGGCGTGGATGTTCAGGCAGCCATGCGTCGGAGCATCAAGGATCGCCTGAGGCAAGATCAGGCCATAGGCCACGACGACAGCCGCATCGGCGTTGAGTGCGGCAAAGTCCTGTTGCGCCTCTGTCCCCTTGAGAGAGACGGGATGGCGCACCTCCAGCCCCAATGCCTCGGCACGGGCGTGCACCGGCGTCGGTCTTTCCTTCTTGCCCCGTCCAGCGGGGCGCGGCGGCTGACAATAGACGGCGGCCACGTCATGGCCCGCTTCGACCAGAGCGTCCAGGACCGGAACCGAGAAGTCTGGAGTGCCCATGAAAATCAACCGCATTCGCCTGCTCCTTATCGTGGAAAAGCGGGTTGCCTCCCGCCATGCATATCGCTGCCCTGCTTGCCGTATCGCGCGACAAGGAACAAGGTGCGGACTTTGACGGGCGCTTTCAGAATTGATGATGTGCGCCGCGCCTTCCGGCGGCGGCAGACGCCCATGTCGGCCGCTCTTTTACCGATCCGCCGCCGCGCGACTGAGGCGGTCGTTGATAGCAACGCCCAAGCCCAGATGCGGGATCGGAGAAACGGCAATGCGCTCTGCTCCGGTGGCGTCCAGACGGTGAAGGTATTCAAACAGGTTCGCCGCCGCTTCGGTCAGGTTTTCGGCCTCTGACAGGTTCAGATCGCAGTCCGTTGCCCCAAAGCCCAGCCGGGCTTCGCCGTCCACGAAATCCACCGCGTTCAGGCGGACCTCGGCATTCGGCGCGTAATGCGAGCGGATCTGGCCGGGGGCGGTGATGCCTTCGGTGGCGTGACGCTCTGCCACACCGCCACCCAGCACGTGGGCCAGCGCTTCGCGCGTGATGCCGCCGGGCCGCAGCAGGGTTGGCCGCCCCGTCAGACCAAGGATCGTCGATTCCAGCCCGACATCGCAGGCCCCGCCCATCACAAGGCCGTCAATGCGCCCGTCGAGGCTGTCGAGCACATGCGTTGCGCGGGTCGGGCTGATCTGTCCAGACCGGTTGGCCGAGGGCGCGGCCACGGGAATCGCCGCCTGCGACAGCAGGTCGCGCGCAATGGGCGCGGCGGGCATCCGCACCGCCAGCGTGTCCAGCCCGGCCGTCACCAGACGCGACACGCCAGCCCCCTCACGCAAAGGCAGCACAAGCGTCAGCGGACCGGGCCAGTAGGCCTCTGCCAGCGCGTCAGCCTGCTCGGACCAGACCACCAGCTCCTTTGCCGCTTCGACGCTGGAGACGTGTACAATCAAGGGGTTGAACGACGGTCGCTGCTTGGCCCCAAAGATCGCGGCCACCGCCTGATCGTTGCGCGCATCGGCGCCAAGGCCGTAGACTGTCTCTGTCGGGAAGGCGACCAATTTGCCCGCACGCAGCATTTCTGCGGCACGGGCCAGTCCGTCGGAAGTTGGCGAAAACTGCTGTGTCATGCGTCGATCCCGTGGGTGTCTGCCCGTGACGTGGCGTTCCTGTGGACGCGCCCCGCTGCGTGCATACGCTTGTTCTAACGGGCCGCTTGCTACTAGGTCGTGGTGGGCTTGCCAAGCCGGAGGAGTATTTTGATGACTTATCGCGCACCATTGGGTGATTTTTCCCGCATTCTGAAACATGTGGTCGGTTACGACCGGGTCGCCGAGACGACGCTTTTCGAAGAAGCCTCGCTCGAGACCGTAGAAGCTGTTCTGGGCGAGGCCGCAAAGATGTGTGAGGAGGTCATGGCACCTCTGCAACGCAACGGCGACACCGATCCGGCGGTGCTGGAAAACGGTGTGGTGCGGACTTCCAAGGGGTTTGCCGAGGGGTACAAGGCCATCGCCGAGGGCGGATGGATCGCGTCTTCGGCGGACCCCGCGCATGGTGGCATGGGCCTGCCGATGGTGGTCACCACCTGCGTCAACGACATGATGTCGGGGGCCTGCCTTGCGCTGCAACTGAACCCGCTGATGAGCCAGGGCCAGATCGAAGCGCTGGAGCACCACGCCTCTGACGCGCTGAAGGAGATATACCTCCCCAAGCTGGTCACCGGCGAATGGCAGGGCACCATGAACCTGACCGAACCGCAGGCAGGTTCCGACGTGGGCGCGCTGACCACCAAGGCGGAGCCGCTCGACGATGGCAGCTATGCCATCACCGGTCAGAAGATCTACATCTCGTGGGGCGACAACGATTTCACCGGCAACGTCTGCCATCTGGTGTTGGCGCGCCTGCCCGATGCGGTGCCGGGCACGAAAGGCATTTCGCTGTTTATCGTGCCAAAGTTCATCCCGGACGAGACAGGCGAGCCGGGCCAGCGCAACGATCTGCGCGTGGTGTCGCTGGAGCACAAGATGGGGCTGCACGGCTCCCCCACCTGCGTCATGAGCTACGAGGGCGCAAAGGGCTGGATCGTGGGCGAACCCAACGACGGAATGCGCGCCATGTTCACCATGATGAACAACGCGCGTCTTGGCGTCGGCGTGCAAGGCGTCGGCGTGGCCGAAGGCGCGTATCAGCACGCGCTGGCCTATGCCAATGACCGCAAGCAGGGGCGCTCTGACACCGGGACGATCCTTGGCCATGCCGATGTGCGCCGGATGCTGGCAGAGATGAAGGCCGACACTTTCGCCGCGCGGGCCATTGCCTTGGCGCTGGCCGTGGCGCTGGACATGGGACGTGCCACAGGCGACGCCGCATGGAAAGCGCGCGCCGGGGTATTGACCCCCATCGCCAAGGCGTTCGGCACCGACACCGGCATCGACGTGGCCTCCAAGGGGGTGCAGGTGCATGGCGGCATGGGCTACGTCGAGGAAACCGGCGCCGCTCAATACATGCGCGATGTGCGGGTCACGTCGATCTACGAGGGCACCAACGGCATTCAGGCGATGGATCTGGTGGGCCGCAAGCTGATGGACGGCGGCGAGGCGGTCTTTTCCCTGCTCGACGAAATCGAAACCCACGCCGAAGCGGGCAAAGAACACATGCCAGATCTGGCCGAAGCCGTCTGGCAGGCGACGGAAACCCTGCGCGAAACCACCGAGGACCTCTTGGCCCGCGACATGGCGGACCGCTTTGGCGGGGCGGTGCCCTATTTGCGCGCCTTTGCCCGCGTGCTGGGGGCGGACGCGCACCTGCGCGTGGCCTGCGCCGAACGCGGCGGTGCCGTTGAACGGCTGGCCCGGTTCTACATCACGCGCCTGCTGCCGGAACATTCCGGCCTGTGCGCGCAGGCCCGTGCAAGTGATTTGCCTGCAGCCGAAGACTTCGCCGCGTGATGGACGGTAGCCTCCACCCGATCCGCACGCCCTTCGACACGCCCCCCGAACACGGTGCGGCGGTCGAAGTGGCGGACGGCGTGCTCTGGATGCGGCTGCCGCTGCCGCTGAAGCTCGACCATGTGAATGTCTACGCGCTGGATGACGGCGACGGCTGGACCGTGGTCGACACCGGCATGGCGTCAGATCACTCTCGCGAGATCTGGGAGACCCTTCGTGCCGGCCCGCTGGGCGGCAAGCCGATCAACCGCGTGCTGGTCACGCATCACCATCCCGACCATGTGGGACTCGCCGGGTGGTTTTACGAGAACGGCGCGCAGGTTGTGGCGTCGCGCACCGCATGGTTGCTGGCACGGATGTTGCAGCAGGACCCACATGACACGCCTGCCCCGGAAATTGTCGCCTATTGGCGCGCCGCAGGCATGGCGGAGGACGTGATCGCCGAGCGCATGACCGAGCCGCCTTACATGTTCCGTGCCACGGTTCACCCCATGCCCTACGGCCACAAGCGGTTGGCGCAGGGGGATACGTTTGTGGCTGGCGGTCGGACATGGGACGTGCACAGCGGCGGTGGCCACGCGCCGGAACATCTGACGCTGTGGTCACGCGACGACATGCTGATCGTTGCAGGGGATCAGGTGCTGCCCTCGATCTCTCCCAATCTTGGAGTTTATGCCACGGAGCCGGAGGCCGATCCGGTCGCCGACTGGCTGGAAACCTGCAAGCGCTTTCAACCGATGGCGCGCGAGGATCACCTTGTGCTTGGCGGTCACAAACTGCCGTTTACCGGATTGCCGGCACGCCTGAAGCAGATGATCGACAATCACCACAGCGCTCTGAGCCGGCTCGAAGCGCATCTGACCACGCCTGCCACGGCCGCAGAGTGTTTTCATGCGCTGTTCAAGCGCCGTATCCGCCCCGACGAATATGGCCTCGCACTGGTCGAAGCGATGGCGCACTGCCTGCACCTTTGGCACGAAGGCCGCGCCACGCGTGAGATCTGCGCCGATGGTGCCTGGCGTTTCCGCTGTCCTGACTGACCCCTGCCCGCGTGGCTTGCAAACGCCTTGAAGGCGAAGCGTAATCTTGCGTCTGCCAGCGATGCCCCAAGCGGGTCGCTGGCAGACGCAGGCGAATATTCTCAGGCAGTCGCCTTTTCCTCTGCCCACTCCCATGGACGGGTGAAGTCACCCAGCACGCGCCCGACATCGTGTTCAGAGGCGCCATTCGGCTTCAATTGCGCCACCAACCCACGAGACTTGTCGTCCACAACCGAGACCACCCGCGCGGGGCACTCCGCCGCCTGCAACGCCGCATTGTAAACCCGCGTGATCGCATGTTTGCGCAGGTCGGGCTTGAACACCTTGCCCACAGCGGTCTTTGGCAGTTCGTCGAGGATCGTCATGTGCTTTGGCTGCGCCGCGCGTTCGTGAACATGGACCTTGGCGTATTCCAGAAGCTCCGCCTCGGTCACGGTCGCACCGTCCACCAGCTCGACAAAGGCACAGGGCAGTTCGCCGGAATGCGCGTCCGGTTGACCGATCGCACCGGCAAAGCAGACCGCCGGATGGGTCAGCAACGCCTCTTCGATCTCGGCGGGGTCGATGTTGTGGCCGCCGCGAATGATCAGGTCCTTGGCACGTCCGGTGATCCAGAGGTAACCATCCGCATCCAGACGCCCCAGATCCCCGGTCCGCAGATGCGTGCCGAAGTGAAAGAGACCCTTGTTCTTGTCGACCTCGGTGTAGGTCTTGCCCGCGTAGACGCCGGGGTTGGACACACAGATCTCGCCGATCTCATCAGGGCCACAGTTGACCGGCTGGCCGTCCTTGACCTTCAGGATCTTCACGTCCGTGTACGGGAACGGAATGCCCACGGAGCCGACCTTCTTCTCGCCATCTGGCGGGTTCACCGACACAAGGCAAGTCGCCTCTGTCAGGCCGTAGCCTTCGCAAATGGTTACGCCACAGGCGGTCTCGAAGCGTTTGAACAGCTCCATCGGCATGGGCGCGGATCCGGAAAACGCCGTTTTCACCGTCGAGATATCCGCATCCACGGTGCGCTGCATCAGCGCCGACACTGCCGTCGGCACGGTGATCACGAATGTCGTCTTCCACCGTTCGCACAGCTTCCAGAAGTTGTCGAACACCCCCTCCCCGCGGTATCCCGCAGGCGTGGGGAACACCACATGTGCGCCGGACCGTACCATCGCCATCAAGATCACATGGCAGGCAAACACGTGGAACAGCGGCAGCGGACACATCACGCTGTCTTCCTCGGTGAACAACAGCTTTGAGCCGAGCCAGCCGTTGTACAGCATCCCGGAATACAGGTGCTGTGCCACCTTGGGCATTCCGGTGGTGCCGCCGGTGTGGAAATAGGCCGCCACGCGGTCGCCTTTGGAATCGGCAAAGGTGAGTGTCTTCGGCTGCTTGGCCACTTCCTTGCGGAAGCACTTGTAATCAGTGTGGCGCGGGCCTTCGAGCTTGGGCCGCACAAACGGCACGATCCACTTCTTCGGCGGGGTCAGGTAGCGGTTGAGATCGACCTCAAGCACCGTGGTGACGCCCGGCGCATGGCGCACGGCCTCGTGGACCTTCTGCGGCACGTCGGTTTTCGGAAAGGGCTTGAGCGTGACCACCACCTTTGCCCCCGTCTCCCGCAGGATGGAGGCGATCTGTTCCGGCTCCAGCAAGGGGTTGATCGGGTTGACGATGCCTGCGACGGCACCGCCCAGCAAGGTGGTGACCGTCTCGTTCGCGTTGGGCAGAACATAGGCGATCACGTCGGTCTCGCCGATCCCCAGGCTGCGAAAAAGGTTCGCCACCTGCGCGGTCCTGTCCCGCAGTTCTGCCCAGGTCAGGGTTTCCGCCTTGTCGTTTGGTCCCGACAAAAGCTGATAGCTGACCGCAGGTCGGTTCGGAAAAGCCTGCGCCGTGCGCTCCAGCTGTGCCCAAAGCGTGTCGGGCACATCCCGCTGCTCATAGGGCTTCTCGGCCTCCAGGGCCGCGCGATCCTCCATCGTGGCAAACGCCATGCCAGTCCTCCCCTCATGTCTCCGACTTTAGTGTTGGCCTGTACGCGGCTCTGGCGCAAGGCTTGGCGACGTGGCGTGAGCGGCTTCGTGACGCAGCGTTTCACATGGCGCCTTTTCCGACATGACGGTCTGTGGCACTTTGGAGCCATGGACCATCCGCTGATCGACCTCATCAATGCGCGCATCGCAAGGGCAGACGCCGACGGCATGTTCGACAACCTGCCTGGCGCGGGCAAACCGCTGCCGCGCATCGACGACCCCGACACGACCGTGTTGAATCGCATCCTGAAGGACAACGGCGCGGTGCCAGAGGCAGTCGCCGTTGCCCACGAGCTGTCACGGTTGCGCGCCGAGCTGCTGGAGTGTTCCGACCGCACCGAACGCCGCCGACTGATCGCCGAGATCGCGGTGATGGACACGCGCCTGGAGATTGCAAAAAAGCGCTAATCCGCCTGCTGTCATCACGCACTCCCCGTTTCTATGCTTTCCAAATAGCTCTGGGGGGGGCCTATGGGGCGGGGGCAAAGCCCTTTCTGGACGCTTTCTACAGCCCCCCGGCCTCTCTGGTCTTTCGCGCTGCCATGCGGCAAAAAGGCCGCGAACACGAGGGGGTGCACATGGTTACGGTCAAGGAACACTACGAACACTTCCCCTACCCCGCCCGCGATCCCGCGGATGAGGCCAAACGGCTGATCTCAGGCTCCCCCTCGCGCCCGTCCGAGATGGATCACTTTCTTTGGGGCGGGCAACGCGACTGGTTCAGGCCCTTGCGCGCCCTGATTGCCGGGGGTGGCACCGGCGACGCGCTGATCCAGCTGGCACAGATGATGACCTCCGCCGGTGCGCCCTATGACATCACCTATATCGACCTCTCCACCGCCTCCCGCGAGATTGCCGAGGCGCGGGCCCGCGCACGCGGGTTGACGGGCATCACGTTTGTGACCGGCTCGCTGCTGGATGCGCCCGACCATGGCCCTTTTGACTACATCGACTGCTGCGGGGTGTTGCACCACCTGCCCGATCCCGACGCGGGCTTTCGTGCCTTGCGCGCCGCGCTCGCGCCGGGGGGCGGCATGGGCTTCATGGTCTACGCCACCTACGGACGCTCCGGCGTCTACCCCCTGCAGGAGGCGTTCGGCGCATTGTTCGACGGGCTGCCCCCCGGCGAAAGACTGGCCCGCGCCAAAGAGATCGTCGCCGAACTGCCTGACGGCCATCCCTTTGCCAGCAACCCCAACCTGATGGATCACGAACAAAGCGACGCCGGGTTCTACGATCTGCTGCTGCATGGGCAGGACAAGCCCTATGACGTGCCGGAGCTGCTGCGCACCTGCGCCGACACCGGTTGGCGGGTGCAGAGCTTCGTGCAGCCGGGGCTTTACGATCTGTCGCGCGTGACCACGGTGCCTGCTGGCATGGAGACGGCTCAAGGCATGGCCATCGCGGAAAAGCTGCGCGGCACCATCCGCAAACATGTTGGCTACCTCGTGCCGTCCGACGAGGACCGCGCCCTGCCAAAGCCATCGCAGTCCAGCCTGGTGCCTCGCTTCCAACTGCCGTCTTTGCCACGCGTGGCGCAAGCGGTGGCCCAGGGCAAGCCCCTGCCCGTCTCCCTGCCAGAGGTGAAAACCCAGATCACACTGCCGAAAGACGCGGCAGGTTTGATCGCGGCCGCCGATGGGCGGCGCAGCCTCGCCCAGATCGCGCAACAGGCAGGCGTGGACCCGATGCGCTTTGGCGCGCTGTGGGGGAAGGTGCACCGGGAGTTCACCGATTGGGGCCTGCTGCATTACACCCGGTTCGGGCTGTCTTGAGCAAAGAATGGATATTGCGGCGGTCCGCGGCCTGTTCAGGTCTGTGATCGCGACATTTGAGGCCGCGTTTTTGGCTCCTGTCGCATAGATATCGCCACGGGTCAGACGGTGGAGGCCGCAAGGTGTCTCCTTGCGGGCCCGAGCGATGTAGGCCCGGGCGATGAGGTCTGCGGAGCCTTTGACTGGCGTTCCGTCTGTCCCATGTTACGTCTCAGGAAAACCCGGAGGTTTGCCATGTGTGGCCGTTTCGCCGTAACCCTGCCCGCTGACGCAATGGCCCAGCTGTTCGACGCGCGCCCGGCCAATGATTTGCCACAGGTG
Source organism: Sagittula marina (assembly GCF_014196795.1). Lineage (GTDB taxonomy): Bacteria > Pseudomonadota > Alphaproteobacteria > Rhodobacterales > Rhodobacteraceae > Sagittula > Sagittula marina. The sequence goes on along the minus strand of NZ_JACIEJ010000008.1, from coordinate 120,572 downwards.
CCAAATTTCAATGTCTGCCCGACCAACCAGATTCATGTGGTCCACAGCGACGGCGCGCGGCGACTGGTGTCGATGCGCTGGGGGTTTCTGCCGCATTGGTACACCGCACCGAATGCGGGTCCCCTGCTGATCAATGCGCGGGCGGAGACCATCGCCGAAAAGCCTGCGTTCAAGGCCGCCTGCCGCGCACGGCGCTGCCTGATCCCCACCAGCGGCTTTTACGAATGGACCAAGGACCCCGACGGCAATCGGCTGCCATGGTACATCACGCGCCGCGACGGCGCGCCGCTTGTGATGGCCGGCGTCTGGCAAGATTGGGTCGTGGGCGATGAGGCCTTTCGCACCTGTGCCATCGTAACCTGCGCCGCCAACGGCCCGATGTCCGACATCCACCACCGGATGCCGGTTGTGCTGCCGCCCGACGACTGGGGCAAGTGGCTGGGCGAGGCCGGCCACGGGGCCGCGACGCTGATGCAGCCAGCCCCCGACGACACGCTTCGGTTCCATCGTGTTTCGACGCAGGTGAATTCCAACCGCGCCTCCGGGCCGGAACTGATCGAAGAGGTGATTGAGGACTTCTGACGCGCGCGCTCAGCCCAGCAGAAAGAGCAAAGGCATCAAGCCAAGCAGCCACATGCTGCCCATGTCGCCGCCGTCTTCGTCCCGCTCGGCTTCGTCGTCCGGAGCCCGCGCTTCGTGATCGGGCACGTCGATGCCATCCTCGCTGTCGTCCACGACACCTGCCACTTGGTGGGCTGGCCGCCCGCCGTCGAAGGCCGTTTGCGCGAACGCATCGGCAAAATCCGCCGTAGGCTGCACATTGTCGAGGCGCACCTGCATGATCTCGCCCGGGGCGAGGATGGTCTCGATCAGACCGTCCACATGCAGATCCTCCGCATCGGGATGACCCACCTGCGGCGCGCTTTGCGTGTCGCCCGGCGCCGCGCCTCGAGCCACGCCGAGGGTCGTGATTTCCATACTGTCAAAGCCGTCAACAAGATTGGAGATGTCCACCTCCGTATTCACGACCCCATCGCGCAGGTTGGAGGTGAAATACATCACCATGTCCTCGCCATCCGCAAAGACGTGCACATCCATCTCTGGCGTGGTCAATTCCGTGTCGCGGTCGTCGTCCTGCGGGGTGAAATCCAGCATCCGCATACCCGTAAGGTTCTCCGACAACATGGAAAACATCTGTCCCGGGGCGGTCGCGGCGTCGAAGTCCCGGCCCAGCGCAAGTGCGGAGTCGGTGTTCTGGATCAGTGGCCAGACCTGCGCGGCATCCACATCCATGCGCATGAATTCCTCGACCTGTTCCAGCATTTCCTGAGCCTGAAACAGCCCGTAATCTTCGGTCCCCTCCAAGGCCTCCGTGTTGGCTTTCTGGTTCCATTCGGTAACGTGGATCTCCAGATCCGGATCACGCGACAGCCAGTGTTCCTCGATCTGCTCAAGCTGGAACCAGCGGGAATGCTCCACCGTCGGCGCGCGGGAGTACACATGGGCGATCACCCCGTCAGTTGCGGCCATGGCGGTGTCGTCGAAGTGGGAGAGCAGGATTTCATTGTTGATCTCCGTCCAGTCGAGCCCACCGTTCGGGAAAATCACATCGTCGTCGAGCGACAGATCGTAGGTGTCATTGAGGTCCGCAAGCACCTCGTCAACCGGCACCCCCACATAGGCCGCCGAGAGGTCGGAGCTGCCAAAGTTCGTGCCCACCTGGACCAGAACATCAATGTCCGCCGCCTGCGGGAATTCCTCAGCGAGGTCGTTCAATTCACGGTCTATGATCTCCGCCATGTCGGCGGAAAGGCGGCCATATTCGGCGGCCGTCATCTCTCCCGAGCCCCAGTATTCGTTACCGATCTCGAAGGCGGTCACCGTGCCCGCGCCATATTCACCAGAGACCACATCGTTGACAAAGCCGGTCAGGACGTCGCGATCAATGGCGGGCATCCGGTCGCCGTTGTCATCCAGAGCACTGCTCGACAACTGGTCGCGTGTGGGGATCACGATGCTGACCCCGCGCCCGGTGTCTGCGGAATATTCCATGACATCGGACAGCGGAATGAAATCGACCTCCTCCCCGGTCAGGGGATCAATGGCGGTCGTCGCGTCCGGATTGCGCATGTCAAATAGATATTCCGTCAGCGAACCGCCCGGATAGCGCAGGCCAGTGACGCCCAGCGCCTCGATCGCCTGGGCGTAGCTCTCTGGACCGGTCATATGCGCGCGCGGGGCAAGGATATTGCCGCCGAACAGGGCCGCATCCGCCGGCGATCCAAAGGCCGCGACATTGGTTGCTAATTTTGGCATCGATTCCACATATCCCTCTGAGACGCGGCTCAGATTGATGCGAAAATGGAAACGATCCCTCTACAGGAGTGGGAAAAGCCCGTAAATTACTAGGTATTCACTACGCTCACGCGTCCGAAGAACGGTCTTTGCCCCAAGCGTGTCAGAGCGCCAGTCCGCTAGCGAAAGCGGGACGGGCTATACGGGGCCAGGTCGATATTCGGCGTGGTGCCGGAAATCAGCTGTGCCAGAAGACGCCCGGTTTTGGGACCGCCCGTCAGGCCGACGTGGTCATGGCCGAACCCGGCAAAGGCCCCCTGCGCACCCGGCACCGCCCCGATCATCGGCAGAGAGTCGGACATGCTTGGACGATGGCCCATCCATTCGACGCGGCGCTTCCACGTGATGCCGGGAATGGCCTTGCGAATGTTGTTTTCCAACAGGGCAAAGGGCGCTTTGGAAGCAGGCGCGTCCAGTCCGCCGAATTCCACAATCCCCGCCAGCCGCAACCGCCCGTCCATGGGCGTGGCAACGAATTTTCCGCTGGCGATCATGACCGGCGCGCGGGGCATGACCGAAGGCTCCCACAGCTCCAGATGGTAGCCGCGTTCGCTTTCCATCGGGACCGTCACCCCGAGCTGCCGCGCCAGTCCTGCCGACCATGCCCCGGCCGCCAGCACCACGGCATCGCAGGCGAGATGCTCGCCGGAGACCCGGACACCCGTCACGCGCCCGTTCTCGCGGGCGATGTCCGTCACATCCCCCCGCAGGATGCGTCCGCCTTCGGTTTCCACATGGGCGGCGAGTGCCTTGACATAGGCGCCGGGGTCGCTGATGCGCCCGTGGTCCTTTTGCCGGACAGCGCATTGATACGCGGGGCCAAACGACGGATCGTAGGCGTGAAAGGCCGGACCATCCATCACCTCACAGTCGAATCCCGCATCGCGTTTGACCTGCCATGTGGCGCCGTCAGCGAGATAATCCTTATGCGTATCATAGACATATAGGTAGTCGCTTGGCACGACAAAGCGTTCTGCCCCCGTACCTTTGGACAGGGCGATGTGGTCATTGAGACTGTCGCCGATGATGGGCAGAATGGCGCGGGCACGTTTGGCGACGCCCTCGGCGGTGGCCTCGCCCATGTAGCGCGTCAACCACGGCAAAAGACGCGGCAGATACCCCCATTTGAGAAACAGCGGTTCGTGCGGGTCGAGCAGCATCCTCGGCGCGCGTTTCCACAAACCCGGCGTCGGCACAGGCACCAGGGCTGCGCTGGCAAGCACACCGCCGTTGCCGTGGCTGGTGCCCTCGCCCGGCCCCTTGCGGTCGATAAGCGTGACGGCATGTCCGGCGCGTTGCAGCCAAATTGCCGTGGACACGCCCACGATTCCCGCTCCGACAATCACCACCGTCTTTGACATAGGCCCCCCAGTTTTGCCGGAGGTTGAGCGCGCCGCGCGCGCCATGTCAACGGTGCGCGTGCTGCACCACAAGATTACCCGCTGATCAGACCGTCCATCAGCGCATCCGCGGCCGATGGGGACAGCGCCAGCGGCGTATCGTGGTAAATCGCCAAGCGGGTCAGCGCCTGCAGATCCGCATCGCCCGCGTGGCGATCAGAGGGGTCGGCAAAGAAGATCACCGCGTCCAGTTCTCCGGTCGCGATCAGCGCGCCGAGCTGCTGGTCGCCGCCCATGCTGCCGCGTTGCAGACGGTGGACGGTCAGGTCCGGCACCGCATCCGTGACCAGACGCCCCGTGCCGCCGGTGCAGATCACGCGCTGGCCGGACAACAGTTTCGCATGGCGCAGCACCCAGGCGCGCAGATGCGATTTGCGCGCATCATGGGCCACCAAAGCGATGCGGCGCGGCGCGGCAGACAACCGCCGTGCCCGGCCTGTCATATCGAGGATGGACCGGATCTGGCTGGTAAAGCCCTCTCCCTCGGCAGGAAAAACCCCGTCCAGCGCCGCTGTGCCCACGGTAAAGCCAGCCGCCCCCGCTTCGGCCACGGCGCGCACGCGGTCCTCTGAGTCGATGGAGCCGGCCATGATGACGGGCTTGTCCACCGCGCTGCACACCGCGCGCATCAGGTCCGGCACCTCACCGTCAAAGCGGTACGCCAGCAGGTCCAGACCGTGCACATGCTCCAGATCAGTCAGGCGACGCGCGCTGTCAACGATGGCCTCCACCGGCCCTTCGAGCACTGACGGATGGCCGACGATCCGCCCGGGAAACGGGTAGTAGCGCAGGGGATGACTGCGGGTGATTTCCGTCACTTCGGCAGCGCGCGTGCCCCCAAGGAGACAGTCCACGTCAAGGCCCACCGCCGCGCGGGCCGAGGCGATTTCCGAATCGGCATCAAGGCTTACAACTTCCAGGTAAGACCGCCCTCCTGCGGCGCGAATGGCGTCGGACAGGCCGCGCAATTCGTCGAAGGGCAGGCCTACGTCCTTGAACCCGATATGGCGCACACCGCCTGCGAGCGCCTCTTCGAGCCGCACCCGCGCGTCAGGAATGGTGCGGTCGTTGGAGGTCAGCATCAGGATGAAATCAAAGGCCATGTGGCTCTCCTTTCAGGGCGGTTGCCCGCGTCCATATGTCGTTCGCTTCGGCGATGGCCAGATGCGGCGCACCAAGACTGGCGGCAATCAGCGATTGCAAGTACCCGAGCGCCTGCCCCAGCGGCACATCCGCCGCGATCAGGGCGGCCAGCACGTCGCCGGTGCCCTGCGGCACGTTTGCCTGTTTGGCCACCGGGTAGAACGTGGCCCCGTCGGCGGACCTGTCCAGCGCGCCGAAACGCGCGCCAGCCCGCGCTGAGGTCTCTACCACGCGCGCGGTCTGGGGCAGCACATGCCCCAGCCACTCCGCTTCGAACCGGTTCGGCGTCACGATGTCGGCGCGCGGCACCAAGGATTCGCGCATCGTCATGGCCGTGTCCTGCGACACGTACAGCCCGCCGGGATCGTCACCCAGGACAGGATCAACGATGACACGCAGACCGGGGCGCAAGGCCCGCATCCGGTCGATCATCTCGCAGGCAAAACCCACATGCGCGGGGCTTGGCAGATAGCCCGTCTGCACCGCGTCATGGACGCCAAGCCACCCATTGTCCGCCAAAGCGTCGACCATGGCGCGCAGACGCTCCACCGGAACACGGTCGCCCGCCGCATGGGCAAAGCCGGGATGGTTCGACAGCATGATGGTGGGCAGGCCCGTCACGCTGTGGCCAAGCCGTTGCAGCACAGGCTGCCCTGCGGACAGGCCCACATGACCGCAGGCCACAACGCTCGACAAAATGAGAATCCGCGCCACGACGCCCCCTTGCGAAAACTGCCGCAGAACGGCTTGACCGGGGGCGTTTGCTGGCATAGATACGGCACTGCCCCGAGCGGGTATAGCTTAATGGTAAAGCACCTGCCTTCCAAGCAGGCTATCTCGGTTCGATCCCGTGTACCCGCTCCAATACCCTCCCCTTTCTGACAGACCGGCTAAGGACGCCTCGCGACCTATGAATACTTGACCCCACGGTCGCGGCGTTCCACAACCGCCTGTGCGTCAGACCACAGGAGAAGACATGGCCCGCAAACCGGCAAAAGCCGCTGGCGAAGAGCGTGAAAAGTCAAAAAACGTCGGCGCATTGCGCGCCCTGTGGCCTTTTGTGCGGCCCTACAAGGGGCTGATGTTCGCCGCAATCACCGCGCTGGTGCTGACAGCCTGCACCTCGCTTGTGCTGCCGCTGGCGGTGCGCCGCGTGGTGGACAATTTCAACGGCAGCGATGGCGCGATGCTGGACCGCTACTTTGGCGCGGCGCTGGCGATTGCGGGCGTGCTGGCGATCGGCACGGCGCTGCGCTACGCACTGGTGACCCGGCTGGGCGAGCGGGTCGTGGCCGACATTCGCAAGGCCGTTTTCGACCGCGTGATCGGCCTGTCGCCGGCGTTTTACGAGAAGATCATGACCGGCGAAGTGCTGTCGCGGATCACCACGGACACCACCCTGATCCTGTCGGTTATAGGCTCCTCCATATCTATCGCATTGCGGAATATCCTGTTGTTTTCCGGGGGCTTGGTCTTGATGCTCTTCACCTCGGCGAAGCTGACCGGGATGGTGCTGCTGATCGTGCCGCTGGTGATCGTGCCGATCCTTGTGCTGGGGCGGCGGATGCGCGTGCTGAGCCGCGAAAACCAGGATTGGATTGCCGCATCTTCGGGCAACGCATCCGAGGCGCTGAGCAGCGTGCAGACAGTGCAGGCCTATTCTCACGAAACGCTGTCGCGCTCGGCCTTTGCCGAAGTGACGGAGAAAAGTTTCGTCGCCGCGCGCAAACGCATCTGGACCCGTGCGGCGCTGACCATGATCGTGATCTTCCTCGTCTTTACCGGCATTGTCGGCGTGCTTTGGATTGGGGCATGGGACGTGCGCGCGGGTGACATGACCGCCGGGGCGCTGATCCAGTTCGTGATCTACTCCGTGATGGTCGCCGGGGCCGTCGGCGCGCTGTCCGAGACATTCTCGGAACTGCAACGGGCCGCCGGCGCGACGGAGCGTCTGGTAGAGCTGTTGCAGGCCGAAGACATCGTTCAGGACCCGGCGCAGCCCAAGGTCCTGACCGCCCCGGTGCGCGGTGACATATCGTTCGACGACGTACACTTCTCCTATCCTTCGCGCCCCGGCGTGTCGGCCTTGGACGGCGTGACGCTGGACATTCGCGCCGGAGAGACCGTGGCGCTGGTCGGTCCCTCGGGGGCAGGCAAGACCACCATCATACAACTGCTGCAACGGTTCTACGATCCGCGGTCGGGACGCATCACGCTGGACGGCGTGGCGCTGACGGATATGGCGCGGGAAGGCTTCCGCCAGCACTTGGCATTGGTGTCGCAAGACCCGGTGATCTTTGCCGCCTCGGCCCGCGACAATATCCGTTTTGGCCGCCCCGATGCGACGGATGACGAGGTCGAAGCGGCGGCACATGCAGCGGCTGCGCATGAGTTTTTGACCACCCTGCCAGAGGGCTACGATACCTGGCTGGGCGAGCGCGGCGTGATGCTGTCCGGGGGCCAAAAGCAGCGTGTGGCGATAGCGCGTGCGATCCTTCGGGATGCGCCGGTGCTGCTGCTGGACGAAGCGACCAGCGCATTGGATGCCGAAAGCGAACGGCTTGTGCAGCACGCGGTGGACCGTCTGGCGGAGGGGCGCACAACCATTATCGTGGCGCATCGATTGGCAACGGTGAAGAAGGCCGACCGGATCGTGGTCATGGAAGGCGGGCGCATCGTGGCGCAGGGCACCCATGACGCGCTGGTGGCTGAGGGCGGCCTCTATGCGCGCTTGGCGCGGTTGCAGTTCACCGATGGCGCCAACGCCGCCTGACTGTCCAACCGGGCTGCCCCATACAAGACTTGAATCAACGCGCGGTGGGATGATCCCATCGCGCGTTGCAGTTTCTGGACCAGCTTTTTCTTGCATCCGCTGTTTGGCGGCGCTTTCTGTGCCCGGTTTACCCGTCGGTCACGCACGAACAGGCCAGCTTGCAGCGTGCTTCCGATCGGTAGTTCACGCGTCGCGGTGACAAAAGGTCACAAACGGTTTACGCGCGCGGTGGTCCGGACGTCAGAAGCGGCCTTTGCCCCGCCCCAGCGGCAGTATTGTTGAAGCGAAGAAGCCGCAAAATGCCGGGATCATTTGCTTTTTCCCCTTGGCAGGACTGAAAAGGCCCTCCCCCGGATGGGGAAGGGCCCGTAATCATGATCGCCTTATGCGGCGCGGCTTATTCGGTGCCCATGACCTTGATGCGGCCATCGGTGTAGGGCGTGTAGGGACCCACCTCTGCCAGAAATTCCGCCGTCACATCGGCGAGATCGGGGCCGAAGTCATAGGCGTTTTCGGCGTCACGGAACATCGCGTAGCCATCCCCGCCGTTGCGCACGTAGTTGTTGGATACAACGCCGTAGACTTTGCCTTCGTCCAGCGGGGCGTCACCGACCATGACCTCGGACACGCGGCTGCCCACCTCTGCCGAGGGATCGACGGTGAAGGACATGCCGGAGACCTGCGGGAAGCGACCGCCGCCGTCTTCCATCTGGCTGACACCGTTTTCGAGCGCTTCCTTGATGGTGGCGCCGGTCACCTGGAAGGTGGACAGCGTGTTCTGAAACGGCAGCACGGTGAGCACTTCGCCCATGGTGACCTCGCCCCCGTCGATGGAGGCGCGCAAACCACCGCCATTATTGATCGCAAGGTCGATGCCCTGATCCTTGACCCGTGCCAGCATGGCGTCGGTCACGAGATTGCCCATCTGGCATTCGCCGGCGCGGCAGACATCGCGAGAGCCGTCGATCGCCTCGGATGTTTCTGCGATGACCTTGTTGCGGATCTCATCGAGAGGCACGGCGGCCTCGGCGATGCGGGATTTGGTGGCCTCGTCCTCGGTCACGGCCGCGTCCATGATGATCGGCGCGCCGGAGGCCTCGGTGACGTTGCCCTCGTCGTCGAAGGTCACGTTCAGCTCACCCAAGAACTTGCCGTAGGCATAGGCCGACACGATGGCCGTGTCGCCAACCATGGTCGGGTATGCGCCTTCTGCCCCCTCCATGTCGCCCAGAAGCGTGTTCGTGTGGCCGCCCACGATGACGTCGACGCCGGTGGTGTTTTCAGCGACCTTCTGGTCCACGCCGTAGCCCGAGTGGGACAGGACGATGATCTTGTTGACGCCTTCCTCGGTCAGCTTGTCGACTTCGGCCTGAACGGCCTCTGACGGATCGGTGAAGATGATGTTGGCGCCGGGGCTGGACAGCTCATCCGTGTCCTGTGGCGTCAGGCCGATCAGGCCAAGCTTTTCACCGCCACGTTCGATCACGGTGGATTTCATCAGGGTGTCAGCCAAAAGCGGCTCTCCCGAGACATCCGCGTTGGACATCAGGATCGGGAAGTCGAGCGCATCGACGAATCCGCGCAGCACCTCTGGGCCATCGTCGAATTCGTGGTTGCCCACGGTCATCGCGTCGTAGCCCATCTGGTTCATCATTTCAGCGGCGAGCTTGCCCTTGTAATAGGTGTAAAACAGCGTCCCCTGAAACTGGTCGCCGCCATCCACAAGGATGTGGTTGTCGCTGCGCGCCTTGGCGTCGGTGATCGCGGTTTGCAGGCGGGCCGAGCCACCAAAGCATTCGCCGGCGGTGTTGTCCTCTGCCGAGCAACCGGAATCGTATTTCGAGATAGGCTCGAACCGGGCGTGGAAATCGTTGGTGTGCAGGATGGTCAGGGAATAGTCGGCGCTGGCTGACCCTGCGATCAGGGCAAGCGCTGCGGCGCTGGTCATTGTGCGGAACATGAAAAACCTCTCCGTCGATGTTCTTATGCGGGTAGGAGACCCCCGTTTTCTCAAAGAGTCAAAGGCCGATCAGGGGTATCGCTACGGCAAGTGACTGCCGCATGACGGGCTGCCCGAAATCACCGCGACGCCCAGTGGCCCCATGGACCCCGCGACGGCTCCTGCCTTGACCCACGCTGCGCTTCGCGGCATCCCCTCCCCTATGCAGATTTACAAGATTCTCCGGACCGACGAATGGGTCGCCCTGCGCGAGGCGGGCGAAACCCAAGGCGCCCCCATCGACGTGGCTGATGGCTACATCCATTTCTCCACCACCGAACAAGCGCGCGAAACCGCCGCCAAGCATTTCGCCGGTGAGGACGGTCTCTTCCTTGCCGCGCTGGAGGTGAAGCGGATGGAAGACGCCCTGAAGTGGGAGGAATCGCGTGGCGGCGCGCTGTTTCCGCATTACTACGGCCCGCTGAAGCTGGAGCACATCGAATGGTGCCAGCCCTTGCCGCTGGTAGACGGCGCGCATCGCTTCCCGGATGGCTTCGCGTGAACATCGACCCGACGCGCGCGCAGTTCGACCTGTTCAAAGGTCTGGATCGCGATGAGCCTTGCGAGATGCTGAACCTCGTGCGGCTGCGTGAGGTGGCCAGCTACCCGGACGGGCACGCGCTGTTCGGGCAGACCATGAGCGGGGCAGAGGCCTATGCGCGCTACGGCGCAGAGAGCGGCCCGGTTCTGGCGCGCGTCGGCGGGTCGATCCTGTGGCGGGGCACTTTTCGCGGCACGCTGATCGGGCCTTCGGACGAGGTCTGGGACCATATGTTCATCGCACGCTATCCGTCGGCGCATGCGTTCCTGGCGATGGTCAAGGACGCGGAGTATGCAAAGGCCGTGGTGCATCGGCAGGCGGCTGTGGCCGATTCGAGACTGATCCGCACCGCCCCCTCTGAGGCAGGAGAGATCTTCGGATGAAGGCGATCGAGAAACTGGGGCTGGCGGCCCTGCACCGGATGGACCCGGAAGCGGCGCATGGGATGGCGCTGAAGGCGCTGACCTCTGGCCTCGCGCCTTTGGCCGGGGAGGTCACATCGGACAGGCTGCGCTGCACTGTGGCAGGGATGGCGCTGGCGAACCCGGTGGGTCTGGCGGCGGGATTTGACAAGAACGCCGAAGCGCTCTCGCCCTTGGCGCGCGCCGGGTTTGGCTTTGTCGAGGTGGGCGCAATCACGCCGCGCCCGCAACCCGGCAACCCCAAGCCGCGGCTGTTTCGCCTGACGGAAGACCGCGCCGTGATCAACCGTTTTGGCTTTAACAACGAAGGGATGGAAGCCGCCGCCGCCCGTCTCGCCACGCGGCCGGCTGGCATGGTGCTGGGGTTGAACCTTGGCGCAAACAAGGACAGCGAGGACCGCGCCGCAGATTTCGCCAAGGTGCTCACACGCTGCGGTGCGCATCTGGATTTCGCCACGGTGAACGTGTCGTCGCCCAACACCGAAAAGCTGCGAGACCTGCAGGGCAAGGAGGCGCTGTCGGCGCTGCTCGCAGGCGTGATGGAGGCGCGGGATGGGCTGGCCAAACCGATCCCGGTGTTTCTGAAAATCGCGCCGGATCTGGATGCCGACGGCCTGCGGGACGTGGCCGAGGTGGCGCTGTCTTCTGGTGTGGCCGGGGTGATCGCGACGAATACGACGCTCGACCGCGCCGGGCTGCACTCCGCGCATAAGGGCGAAATGGGCGGCCTGTCGGGCGCGCCCTTGTTCGAGAAGTCGACGCGCACGCTGGCCCGCTTGTCAGAGTTGACCGGGGGCAAGCTGCCCTTGGTCGGCGTGGGCGGCGTCGGCTCTGCCGAACAAGCGTATGAGAAGATCCGCGCCGGGGCCTCTGCCGTGCAGCTTTACACGGCGCTGATCTACGGCGGGCTGTCACTGGGGGCGGAGATCGCGCGCGGATTGGACAGCTTGCTGGCGCGGGACGGGTTTGCCAACGTGGCCGACGCAGTCGGCACCGGACGGGAGAAATGGCTATGATCTTGTGGCACAATCCCCGCTGTTCCAAATCGCGCGAAGCCCTGGCGCTGCTCGAAGCGCGCGGAGCGCAGGTCGTGGTGCGCCGCTATCTGGAGGACGCCCCCGGTGCGGATGAACTGCGGGGCCTGCGCGCGCTGCTCGGTGTCCCGGTGATCGAAATGATGCGACCCAAGGAGGCCGCGTTCAAGGAGATGGGGCTGAGCAAAGACGCCGATGACGAGACCCTTCTCGCCGCCATGGCGCAGGAGCCAAAGCTGATAGAGCGCCCGGTTTTGATCGCAGGCCGGAAGGCCGTGATCGGGCGTCCACCGGAACGCGTGTTGGAGTTGCTCTAAGCCGTCGGTCAGAAGCGTGGCACGGGGTCCGCTTGTGCCGCGGTGATGAAGGCCGCGATTTTGGCGGGATCCTTGACCCCCGGTGCGCTTTCGACGGCAGAGGCCAGATCCACCTGCACAGCGCCGGTCATGGCGATGGCCTCGGCCACGTTGTCGGCGGTCAGACCACCGGCCAGCAGCCACGGCTTGGGCCAACGTCGGCCCGCAATCAACCGCCAGTCAAAGGGCAGCCCGTTGCCGCCGGGCAACTTGGCCCCTTTGGGCGCTTTGGCGTCGATCAGAAGCTGATCGGCCACCGCCATAAAGGCGTCGATCTTGGGCAGGTCATCCTCGGACGACAGGCCAACGGCCTTTATGACGGGCAGACCATAGCGGGCGCGCACTTCGGCCACGCGCTCCGGCGTTTCCTGACCGTGCAACTGGATGAAATCAAGCGGCACAATGGCGGTGATCTCATCGAGCAGAGCGTCGTCGGGGTTTACCACGAGCGCGACCTTGGCCAGTCCCGGCGGGCAATCCAGCGCCAGTTCGCGCGCCTGTACAGGCGTCACATACCGTGGGCTTTTGGGAAAGAAATTGAACCCGGCATAGGCCGCACCGGCCTGCACCAAGGCGTCGACGTCCTGCGGCCGGGTCAGACCGCAGATCTTTACACGAATGTCAGCCAAGGGTGGCTCCTTCAAAAGGGAAAAGGGCGTCTCAAAGAGCCGCCCTTGCCGTGTCGGTCTGCTGCCTGTCAGGCGCGGGATTGGTCAAGGATCGCGAGGACCTCGTCCTTGTCCTTGTCACGCTCGCCCTGGGTTTTCTTCAGCTCACGCTCCAGCTTGCGAACTTCGCCCTTCTTGCTGCGGGCCTCGACGCGATACTTGTGCTCACGCAGGAATTCGAACAGCTCACCCAGCACAAAGCCCGCCAGCATCGCGCCCAGAACCACAATGAACAAAGGCAGTTGGACTGATACCGCCAGCCACCCCATACCGGGCACCGCTGCCAGACCGTCCGGCAAAGTGCTGAGTTCCACCGGGCTGAGATTGGCCAGAGAAATCACGATCAGCACGATGGCGACCACCGCGTAGACAGCAAAGCGAATGTAGCGCATGAGTTAATTCCCGTTCAGGCGGTCCCGCAAGAGCTTCCCGGTCTTGAAGAACGGCACATGTTTCTCTTCGACCTCAACCGATTCACCCGTGCGAGGGTTCCGGCCGGTGCGTGCATCCCGTTTCTTGACCGAAAACGCTCCGAAGCCCCGCAGCTCGACCCGGTCGCCCCGGGCCATGGCAGTGGTGATTTCTTCGAAGATCGTATTCACGATCCGCTCTACGTCACGCTGATACAGATGCGGGTTCTCGTCCGCAATCTTCTGGATCAGTTCCGATCTGATCATTCTTCATATCCCCCTGTCGCGTCTTCGCAATATGAGCCGCGTTAATTCCAAAACTATACGCATCCTGCCCCGATACGGGAACAGGATAAAACAGGGGAAATGACTGATTTTGAAAGATATTGCATAGGTTTGCCACTAAAGTGTGTAGAACGCGCAACGTTTGGCACCTGATGACGCGCCTGCGCGGGGGCTGCTCCGGCAGATAGGCGCGACGATTCGCGTAACCCACGGGTTTTGGCGCAGCCGCATGAGGCGCGCCGGGCTATTGGCACACGGCGGCGAATTCCTTGCGCCCCTTGGTGTCGGGGGCGTCGGGTTTGAAATAGACCAGGCGCATTCCGGCTTCGGCGCAGGTGACGGCGGCGCGTTGTTTGACTTCGCCATCTGTCCAGGCGGCACCGTATCGTCCGCGCAGCTGGTTCTGGTCCTTCACGGTGACAGGTTTCATGACAAATTCCGTCCCGCCAGCGAGCGGCGGCTGCCCCCCCTGCCCCGGCGCATCCATGCCGTCGTCGGGCAGAACGATCTGGTCCTGCGCCCAAACGGCCCCCGACACGCCGAGCGTGACCGCCAAAACCGCCATCAACAATCGCATCGAAAACCTCCCACCGCGTCTCGATTCGCCCGAAGATAGGAAATCGCAGCGGCAGTGGCGAGAGGATTTTCGCCGGCAGAAGAGACCCACGCCGCTCTTGTCGCGGCCCTCAGATCCCGGGGTTACTTGTCTTGCAGGTTCGACAGGCCTTCGACCACAGCGTTGGGCTGCAGGATGCGCACCTCGCCCTTGGACACATCAATGATACCTTCCGTCCGCAGTCGACCCAGCGCCTTGTTCACGCTCTGACGCGAACAGCCGAGAATCTCGGCCAGATGAGCCTGGTTTGCGCGCACGCGGTCTCTGCCGTCGCACAGGGTCCGCAACCGCAAAAACAGCCGTTGATCCAACGTGCCATGCAGATCCAACGCCTTGACCGCGTTGTCTTGTTGCATGCGACTGCGAAACACCGCAGCGACGTTGCGAATGAAGATCGGCATGCGCAGATATTCGAACAACACATCGGTCGGCAAAAACAACATTGTGGTCATGGGCTGCGAACGGCACGAGGCGATACAGGTCCCGCCAGAGATGCATTCGATCTCACCCACGGTCTCGCAGGGGCCGAGGTGGGCCAACAGGGTCTGCTCGCCCCCCGGACTGGTCAGCAAGACATCCATACGCCCGTGCGCCACGATAAACAGGCCCGGAGAGTGCTCTCCCTGATGCAGGAAGATCTCCGGGGTTTGATACATCCGGGCGGTGCACCGGTTCAAGAAGTCTGCTTTGTCGTCAGGCGACAGGTCAGTAAGGAGCTTGGCTTTCAGCAAATGCGGAAAGGCCACTGAATTCTTCATGGACTGGATTGATCCTCCACGTATGAACGAATCTCGCGCACGTTGCACCATGCCTGCGACGGGTCCGCACAGCAAGAATGAACCTGCGCCACGAAGTCACCATACCGCACGGCCCATTCCTGCTCCGTCATACCGATATTCGGCGGCATGGCGTGGCTGAGCGGGTAGCTGCGCGCCAGTTCATCCGCGCCGGGAAAGGGCGCGCCCGTCATCCATGACGCGAGTTGTCCGCAGGTGCCGGGCTTTTCGTGGTTCTGATCGTCCGTGGGCGCACCGTCGCCAGTCCACTGTCCGGTGCCAATGCGGTGGCAGCTCAGGCAGGTGTTGTCGCGCGGCGCCATCTCCCACCGGGGCCAGGCATCAAAGCCGAGGTCCTGACCCACATGGGTATAGGGCCCAAACGGATTGGTCGGCACGTGGTCCCAGACCTGGCTTACAAAGGGAGAGTACATGAACGGGTCATTGTCGTGACAGCTGCCGCAATCATCTGCGACGACCGCCTCCGGAGACACCCAAAAGCTTGTGTCCGTGGCCGAGGTCGGCGCAGGCACCGCCACGCCACTGACCGTGCCCCCATCGTCGGCCTTTGCCTGAAACCAGCATGTGGCGCCGGTGTCCGGATTGTGGGCAATCACGTCGATCTCGTCGTACTCCGTGGCGTCATGGCTGCGAAACTTCTTTTGCCGACACATGACAGAGACCTGAGCCGCCTCCGTCGACAGGTTCAGAATGCGCGAGAACGGGACACATTGCCCATCCGATCCATGGCCGTTGTCCAAGAGGCCGGGACGATCGCAGGTCGCCGGGGCACGGTCGGTGACCTCCACCCCGTCAATCGTGATGGGAACTGTCACGCCATCAGCGCACTCAAAGCTGGGGATCGCTTCGATCTCGGCGGCGCAGGCCTGGCTGTAGATGGCGGAGGAAGACTGCGCCGGCACACGATCCGGCAAAGCGGTCAGGACTGCGCAGACAGCCAACAAGGCGATAAAAGGACGCGTCATAGCTCGATGGCCTCCCCCGCGTTGATGGACGTGGCGAGACTGCGCAGCGCATCGAAGTAGCGCACGTAGCCGGTGCAGCGGCAAATATGCGTGCCCATCGCGTCCATCATCGCGCTTTCCAACTGGTCCTCCGGCACGGGCTGCGCTCTCAGCCCCATCAGGAACATGCGCGCCGCCATGACAAACCCCGGCGCGCAGTAGCCACATTGAAAGGCAAACGCATCGAGGAACGCCTGCTGCACCGGATCGGGCTGGCCGTCGCGCGCCACGGATTCGATGGTCGACACCTCGGTTCCGTTCAATGTCGCCAGCGCGGTAGAGCAACTGATGGTTGGCGTCGGCACAGGATTGAGCGGCTCGGACACTTGCACGGTGCAGGCGCGGCACACCCCGATGCCGCAGCAGAACTTTGTCCCCGTCAGGTTCAGATCGTCATGCAGAAAATCCAGCAGGGTGTCAGTGCCGCGGCTGTCGGGGATCTCATGCGCGGTGCCATTGACGGTCAAACGAATGGTCATGTCTTGAGCCCTTCCAGAACTTTCTCCGGCGTGATCGGCAGTGAGCCAAAGCGCACCCCGGTTGCATCGCGCAAGGCGTTGGAAATGGCCGGCGGGACGGAGCACATGACCGCCTCCGCGATACCCCGCCCCACGCGCCCGGTGCCCGGCGGCGGGTCGAGCGTGATCAATTCCTGCGCCCGCGCGCCGGGGGCGTAGACACCCCCCAGCGGCACATCCGTCGCGCGCGCCACATGATACCGGTTGAGGTTCCATGTCCCATCGGCAGGGCCGGCCATACCGGGTGGCATATCCTCCAGCAGGGCATAGCTGATGGCCATGGCGACGCCGCCCTGGCTTTGCCCCGACACCATCTGTGGCACATGGATATATCCGGCGTTCAACACGCTCAGCACGTTTTCCACTCGCACATCGCCGGTGGTCGTGTCGACGCTGGCCCCCACCACGTTGATGCAGGGCGCCCAGACATAGCGCGAATAGCGCGCGGTGCCTGGCGCCGGGTAGCTGCCGTTTTGCCGCGCGATAGGCGTCGGCGTGTCACCGTCCTCTGTGTAATACGCCAACCCGTCCAGTTGCAGCCGCAGCGCACCGCCGCGCGTGTCAAACTCCGCTTCGACCCATGTGTTCTGGAAATAGGCGTGGCCCAGCGCGCCGGTGGGAAGGCCCAAGTCGTAGACCATCTCTGCCAGCAGCCTCAGCGGCAGCGGCTCCCCTCCCCCGAGCGGGACAAGCATCCCATCCACCCAGACCGCATCCTCGGGTTCGAGACCGTCCAGCCCCCATACCTCGGCTGCGGCCACCAGCAGGGACCCACGCAGCAGCGCCATCGCCGTTTGCTGCACCGTGTGGACCTGATGCAGCCCCGTCAGACAGGCCGAGGACGACCCGGTGCCCTTCTTCGTCCACATCGGATCAACCGTCCAGAGATCAACGTCACTGCGCACATCGCTCATCTGTGTCTGCGGAAACAGCGTGTAGCCGCCCATATCCACCGTCGTCGCATTGGCCCCAAGGATCGGACCGATGGTCACACCCAGCGTCGTGGCCGACCCGTTGCCCATATCCACCGCATCGGACTGCACCGTCAGCGTGCCGTCCCGGGCCAGCTTCACCGCCGCAACCATGCCGTCGCCAGAGGTGCCGTAGGCCTGCAAGGACATGGCGATCCCGGTGCCGTAGCGGCGGTTTTCATGCCCCGCCGCGTTCTCGTAGGCCGCCTTGATCCCCGCCCGATCCGCCCAAAGCGGATGCCCTTCGGCAATGTCCATCATGTCGGAAAGGCGCAAGGATTGCTCGATCGGGCCGCCGACCACCGTCTGCCCGCCCTCTTCGATCAGGTTCGCCCGCCGAAAGGCCACCGGGTCCCAGCCCTGCGCGACGGCGAGGTCGTCCATGGCGGTCTCGATGGCGAAATACGCCTGCGGGCCGCCGAACCCACGCTGCGATCCGCCGGAGATATTCTCCGTATGCTCGGCCTCCGCACGGATGTTCGCCATGGGAAAGCTGTAGCTGCCACCTGCACAAAGCGCCCCAAGCGAGGCCACGTAAGGCGACAGGTTGCGTCGCCCGCCACCATCAAAGACCATCGACAGATCAATCGCCTCCAGCGTCATGTCCGGGTTGGCGTAAAGCGTCCCCTCGGCCTTGGTGGCGTGTCGTTTCAACCCGACGCGGAACTGCTCGAACCGATCATAGGCCAGACGGACGGGATTGCCGTCGGCAAAGGCCCCCGCCAGCGCAAGCATCAACGAGAACGGCGAGCTGTCACGCCCGCCAAAGCCGCCGCCCGGGTAGCAACTGGTCAGTGTCACCCCCTGTAGATCCCGGATCGGGGAGCCGTCGCTTTTGAACATACTGGCAATGTTCTGCACGTCGCCGTCGGGCGACTGCGTGCCCAGAACTACGTTCATCTCCTTGGCTTGCATGTCGACCCAGACGAGGCCGGCCTCCGGCTCCATGAACATCGGGTCCATGGCGCGCATATCGATGGAGATCGGCTGTTGCAGAAGACCGGGCTCCGCCAGCGCCGCGGCAATCTCGGCCTCGGCGTCTGCCAGCCCAGCGTCGTAGACCTCCGACGTCTTTGCGGCGGCATAGCTGAAGTCGCCGCTTTTTACATAATGGGTCGGGTAATTGAACGGCGTGTTCGGCGCAGGTGTGCCCTCGGGCCCCTTGCCCGCGCCGTAGCGCTGCACCCGGCCATCGTCGAACGCCAGAAAGCGATGCGCGGCGCGATACGCGGACAGGCTGTCAAACAACAGAAGCGCCACGGCTTGTCCGAGGTAATTCGCGGTATACCCAGGCATCACAAGCAGATCGAATTGCAGACCGTCCGGCTGGTTGAAGCTGGATTTGTCCGCCCCCGTCTCGGCCGCTTCGCGTTCAATCAGACGCGCATCCACATGCAGGTCACGGTTGAACGCCAACGGCACATCGAACAGCCGCGGGTCCAGGTCATCGGCCAGGATCTGCTTGGTGGGCTGCGCCTCTGGCGGCATGACTGTCAGGTCGATGCCGAGAAAAGCCTCCTGCGTGGTGCGGGCGCGCAAATACATGGCATGCCATTGTTTGTCCGGCCAGCCCTCCATGTCGCGGGCATTGTGATCGCGGGCAAAGATCTTTTGCCCCGTGACCTTCGCCAGCCCTT
Organism: Sagittula marina; assembly: GCF_014196795.1. Taxonomy (GTDB): domain Bacteria; phylum Pseudomonadota; class Alphaproteobacteria; order Rhodobacterales; family Rhodobacteraceae; genus Sagittula; species Sagittula marina. The sequence continues at coordinate 101,643 of NZ_JACIEJ010000008.1, read as the reverse complement.
CCACGCGCTGCGCCGCAACCCCCGGAACAGGCCCCAGCGGAGAGGACCCCGCCCCGGCAGCCATCGCACGCTGCCCACCGCCGCCCGGCAGACCGAGAATGGTGACTGCAACGGTGCCTGCGGCGGTCTTTAGAAAACTTCGGCGCGACAGGCGTTGGTGTTCAAAATCAGACCGGACAGGCATGTCCTCCCCTTTCTGCGACCCCGCAATCTACTGAAGGCTGCATATGAACTGTACTGAAATACTCGGTCGCAAGCTTGACGCGCAGAATGGGCATGGTCAAGCTTGACGCTTGAAATTACCGCCCAAGCGGTCGTATCGACTGAGGAATTGGGGGGGTTAGGTGGATCTGGATGTCAACGGGTGGCCAACATCCAGATCCGGTGGGCCACGACGGCCCGTCACACAACAGCACTAACCACAAAACCGCTTTTGGAGAAAAGCGATACGAAACGAAGCAATGCCTCGGGACAGGCATTGATACTTGATACACGAAACGCCCACAGGGCACCCCGCTTCACCACTAGGACAATAGTTTCCGAAGGCCCGACAAGGTGCGGGCGTGTTTCGATCTGCAACGCGGCTACAGACCTCGGCACGCCCCGAAATACACTTTACAAGAACAACAAAAGTTTGCTCGGGCCTTCAGAGGAACGACTGTGTAACGACAGCTTTACACGCCGGAAATAGCTTTTGAACTTATTATTCAGATGGCAAGTCGCCTCTTTGACACATGCGATTCTCCATATGTTAACGATTGTCAAGAGGTAAAATGCAACTTCTGCGTGCGAACGCTGCGTCAAGTTCGCCACGTCGACGCAGCACGCCCTAACGCCGCGTGGCGGTGAAAACCAAACCATCACCCTACGGACGGCGCGCCTCCAAGTCCTGCCGCCTATTATTGATTGATCCGTCAGTCAACAATTGCTAAGCTTCCCGCAAAACGGAGGCACGCCATGGCAACAGAAGCGCAGCGCAGAAGTCAGCTGATCGAAGCGACGGTTCACGAGATCGGTGAAGCGGGCACATTGAATGTCACGGTCAGCCGCATCGCGAAACGTGCGGGCGTCTCCTCGGGCCTGGCCTTCCACTACTTCGGCGACAAGGAGCACCTCTTCCTCGCCGCCATGCGCCACATCCTGACGATTTATGGCGCCGAGGTGCGGGGCGCGCTCCTCACCGCCCAAACCCCACGTCACCGGGTCGAGGCGATGATCCGCGCCAGTTTCTCCACCACCAACTTTCGGCAGGAGGTGATCTCGGCCTGGCTGAACTTCTACGTGCTGGCGCAATCCTCCGACGCGGCCAAGCGGCTGCTGGCGGTCTACCACCGCCGCCTGCACTCCAACCTCGTGCATGACCTGCGCCCTCTGGTGGGCGACCAGGCCGAAGGCGTGGCCGAACGCATCGCCGGCCTGATCGACGGCCTCTACCTGCGCAGCGCCATCATCCCCCAAGCGCTCCACGGACATGACGCGGCAGAACATGTGCTCGCCGCGCTGAACAAGGAAATCGGACAGCCCCAATGAGCAAGCCCAACATCCTCATCCTGATGGTCGACCAGCTGAACGGCACATTGTTTCCCGATGGTCCCGCGGACTGGCTGCACGCGCCGAACCTGAAACGGCTGGCGTCCAGATCTGTCCGGTTCGAAAACTGCTACACGGCCTCGCCGCTGTGCGCGCCGGGGCGGGCCTCGTTCATGTCGGGGCAACTGCCGTCGATCTCCGGTGTCTATGACAATGCCGCCGAATTTCCAGCCGACCTGCCAACCTACGCCCACCATCTGCGCCGCGCGGGCTACCACACCTGCCTGTCGGGCAAGATGCACTTCGTCGGCCCCGATCAGCTCCACGGCTTCGAGGAACGCCTGACCACGGACATCTACCCCGCCGACTTCGGCTGGACCCCCGACTATCGCAAACCGGGCGAGCGCATTGACTGGTGGTATCACAACATGGGCAGCGTCACCGGCTCCGGCGTGGCCGAGATTTCCAACCAGATGGAATACGATGACGAAGTCGCGTTTGAGGCCACGCAAAAGATCTACGACCTGTCGCGCGGCCACGATGACCGCCCCTGGTGCCTGACCGTCAGCTTCACCCATCCGCATGACCCCTACGTCGCGCGCAAGAAATACTGGGATCTCTACGAGGAGTGCGAGCATCTGCTGCCGCGCGTTCCGGCGATGGACTATGCGGACCACGACCCGCATTCCAAGCGTATTTTCGACGCCAACAACTGGCGCGACTTCGACATCACCGATGACGACATCAAACGCTCGCGCCGGGCCTACTTCGCCAACATCTCCTATCTCGATGACAAGGTGGGCGAGATCCTCGACACGCTGGAACGCACCCGCCAAGAGGCCGTGATCCTCTTCGTCTCCGACCACGGCGACATGCTGGGCGAGCGGGGCCTGTGGTTCAAGATGAGCTTCCTCGAAGGGTCGGCCCGCGTGCCGATGATGCTCTGCGCGCCGGGGCTGGAGCCGCACCACGAGGCGACCCCGGTCTCCAACATCGACGTCTGCCCGACGATTTGTGACATCGCCGGTATTTCCATGGATGAGGTCGCGCCGTGGACCCAAGGGGAATCGCTCCTGCCGCTCGCAAGCGGGACGGAGCGTACCACGCCCGTCGCCATGGAATATGCCGCCGAGGCCTCTTACGCGCCGCTGATTTCGCTGCGCCAGGGCAAGTACAAGTTCAACCGCTGCGCGCTGGACCCCGATCAGCTCTTCGATCTGGAAAACGACCCGCATGAGCTGACCAACCTCACCGACGACCCTGCCCACGCCGAGGTGCTCGCCGACTTCCGCGCGCAAGCCGAGGCCCGCTGGGATCTGGATCGCTTCGACGAGGAAGTCCGCCGCTCCCAGGCCCGCCGCTGGATCGTCTACGAGGCGCTGCGCAATGGCAAATACTACCCCTGGGACCACCAGCCGCTGAAGAAGGCCTCGGAACGGTTCATGCGCAATCACATGGACCTCAACGTCGTCGAAGAAAACGCCCGCTTCCCACGTGGAGAATAACATGACTGTCCAACCCAAAGGGTCTCACTTCATCAACGGCGCCTATGTCGAGGACACGGCAGGCGACGCGATTCCCGTCGTCTTTGCCGCCACGGGCGAGACGCTGGCCACACTCCATGCCGGGACGCCCGCCATCATCGACCAGGCGCTCACCGCCGCCGCCGCGGCGCAAAGGGAATGGGCCACGTGGTCCCCGCGGGAGCGGGGTCGCGTGCTGACCCGCGCCGCCCAGATCATGCGCGAGCGCAACGAGGATCTCAGCCAGCTCGAAACCCTCGACACCGGCAAGCCGATCCAGGAAACCCGCGTCGCTGATGCCACCTCCGGCGCCGATGCGCTGGAATACTTCGGCGGCCTGGCAGGCTCGCTCACCGGCGAGCACATCCCGCTGGGCGAAGACTGGGTCTATACCGTGCGCGAACCCTTGGGCGTCTGCGTCGGCATCGGCGCCTGGAACTACCCGACCCAGATCGCCTGCTGGAAGGCCGCGCCCGCGCTGGCCTGCGGCAACGCAATGGTGTTCAAGCCGTCGGAAACCACGCCGCTCTGCGCGCTGAAGGTCGCCGAAATCCTGATCGAGGCCGGCCTGCCCAAGGGCGTCTTCAACGTCGTGCAAGGCATGGGTCAGACCGGCGCGCAGCTGGTCACCGACCCGCGCGTTGACAAGGTCTCGCTCACCGGCTCCCCCGCCACCGGCAAGAAGGTCTACGCGGCGGCCGCAGCCGAGATGAAGCACGTCACCATGGAACTTGGCGGCAAATCCCCCATGATAGTCTTTGACGACGCCGACATCGAAAATGCAGTGGGCGGCGCGATCCTTGGCAACTTCTACTCCAGCGGTCAGATCTGCTCCAACGGCACCCGCGTCTTCGTGCACAAATCCATCAAGGAAAAGTTCCTCGCCCGTCTGGCCGAACGCACATCGCAAGCGGTGATCGGCGACCCGCGCGAGGATGAGACCTCCATCGGTCCGATGGTCTCCGAGGCGCAGATGAACATCGTTCTCGGCTACCTCGACAAAGGCAAGGCAGAGGGCGCGCGCCTGATCTGCGGTGGCACCCGCCTCGACCGCGACGGCTTCTACATTGCGCCCACGGTCTTCGCCGACGTCACCGACGACATGACCATCGCAAGGGAAGAAATCTTTGGCCCGGTCATGGCCGTGCTCGACTTCGACGACGAGGCCGAAGTGATCGCCCGCGCCAACGACACACCCTACGGTCTGGCGGCCGGTGTCTTCACCAAAGACATCTCCCGCGCGCATCGGGTCATCGGGCAGCTTCAGGCGGGCAGCTGCTTCATCAACAGCTACAACGACGCCCCGGTCGAAGCACCCTTTGGCGGCGTCAAAGCCTCCGGCGTGGGCCGAGAGAACAGCAAGCAAGCCATCGAGCACTACAGCCAGATGAAATCCGTCTACGTGCGCATGGGCGACGTCGAAGCCCCCTTCTGATCCCGAACGCAGGGGCCGGACAACCGCGCCCCTGTGTCCTTGCTTCAAAAATACCTCCCGCCGGAGGCATCTCCCCCCTCCCCCGGCGACACGACCCGAAAGGACGCGGAATGCCCGCCACCACCGCAGGCCAGCTTACGGCAGATTACGTTATCGTCGGCGCAGGCTCGGCCGGCTGTGCCATGGCCTACCGCCTGTCGGAGGCGGGCAAATCCGTGCTGGTGATCGAACACGGCGGCACCGATGCCGGGCCCTTCATCCAGATGCCCGGCGCGCTGTCCTACCCGATGAACATGAAGATGTACGACTGGGGCTATCAGACCGAACCGGAACCGCATCTGGGCGGTCGCCGTCTCGCCTGTCCGCGCGGCAAGGTGATCGGCGGCTCGTCGTCGATCAACGGCATGATCTACGTGCGCGGCCACGCCCGCGACTTCGATCACTGGCGCGATCAGGGCGCGGCAGGTTGGGGCTATGCCGACGTGCTGCCCTACTACAAACGGCTGGAGAACTGGCATTCGGGCGGTCACGGCGGCGACCCGGCATGGCGTGGCACCGATGGTCCGCTGCACATCACACGCGGCAAGCGGGAGAACCCTCTGACACGGGCCTTTGTGGAGGCAGGCGGACAGGCAGGCTATCCGATCACCGGCGATTACAACGGCCACCAACAAGAGGGCTTTGGCCCCTTTGACATGACCGTCTGGAAAGGTCAGCGCTGGTCCGCCGCCAATGCCTATCTCAAACCGGCGCTCAAGCGTGATAACTGCGACTTGATCCGCGCCCTCGCCCGCAAGGTGGTGATCGAGGACGGCCGCGCCATCGGCGTGGAGATCGAGCGCGGCGGAAAGATCGAGGTGGTCAAGGCCCGTGCCGAAGTCATCCTCGCCGCCTCCTCCCTGAACTCGCCCAAGCTGCTGATGCTGTCGGGCATCGGCCCGGCACACCATCTGGCGGAGCATGGCATCGAGGTGATCGCAGATCGCCAGGGCGTCGGTCAAAACCTGCAAGACCACCTTGAGCTGTACATCCAGGCCGCCGCCAGCCAGCCGGTCAGCCTGTTCAAGTACTGGAACCTGCCGGGCAAGGCCTATGTCGGTGCGCGCTGGCTGTTGAACAAATCCGGCCCCGGTGCGTCGAACCAATTTGAAAGCGCGGGGTTCATCCGCTCTCAGCCGGGTGTGGATTATCCCGATATCCAGTACCACTTCCTGCCCATCGCCATCCGCTACGACGGCAAGGCCAGCGCGGAAGGCCACGGCTTTCAGGCGCACACCGGCCCGATGCGCTCCCCGTCACGCGGAGAGGTGACACTGCGCAGTGCCGATCCAAAGGACGCGCCGCGCATCCTGTTCAACTACATGGCACACGCGCAGGACTGGGAAGACTTCCGGCGCTGCATCCGCCTGACGCGCGAGATCTTTGCGCAAGACGCCTTCAAGCCGTATTACAAGCACGAGATCCAACCCGGCGCGGATTGCCAGACCGATGACGAGCTGGACGACTTCATCCGTCAGCATGTGGAAAGCGCCTACCACCCCTGCGGCACGGCCCGCATCGGGGCCAAGGACGATCCCATGGCGGTGGTCGATCCCGAATGCCGCGTGATCGGGGTGGACGGCCTGCGGCTGGCGGACAGTTCGATCTTTCCGCGCATCACAAACGGCAATCTCAACGCGCCCTCCATCATGACCGGCGAAAAGGCAGCCGACCACATCCTTGGCCGACCACAATTGTCAGCTGACAATTCCGAGCCGTGGATCGCCCCAGACTGGGAAACACAACAGCGCAGCGGAAAAACCGCTTGCTCCACCAAGGCGGGCGTTTGATGTCATCTCATCGCCCATCGCGACAGAACACTATCCGTTTTAGCGACATTTCATGTCGTTTTTGCACGTTCCGGCCTTTCATTCCCGGTGGACCCTCCCGTAGGATTGCACCAGGCATGATTGACTGGTCGCTCAATCCCCTTTTGGGGCAAAAAAGCGCGGACAATCGCGTACTGTATCGTAGACAAACAGGGATAATAAAAATGCGCAATATTCTGCTTTCTACCGCTCTCATCGGGGCCTTTGCTGCCCCGGCTTTCGCTCAAAGCGACTGCGGCGAAGTTTCCATCACCGAAATGAACTGGGCGTCCTCCGCCGTCGTCACCGCCGTGGGCGAGTTCCTGATGGAACAGGGCTACGGCTGTGACGTGCAGAGCGTGCCGTCCTCCACCAACCCGGCGCTCACCTCCGTGGCGGAAACCAACGAGCCGGACATCCTGACCGAACTCTGGGTCAACGCCGCGCCGGTCTATGACCGCCTGGCTGCCGAAGGCAAAGTGAAGCCGCTGACCGACGTGCTGTCCGATGGGGGCGTCGAAGGCTTCTGGATTCCGAACTACCTGGCCGAAGAGCACCCCGAGCTGACAACCATGCAGGGCATCCTCGACAACCCCGAGCTGGTCGGCAACCGTTTCCACCAGTGCCCGGATGGCTGGGCCTGCAAGACCGTGTCCGGCAACCTGCTGCGCGCTGCTGGCGTCGAAGATGCCGGCATCGAAATCTTCCAGCACGGCTCCGGTGAGACCATGGCGACCTCCATCGCCGCGGCCTATCAGGACAAAGCGCCGTGGTTCGGCTACTACTGGGCGCCGACTTCCGTTCTGGGCCAGTATCCGATGACGATGGTCGACATCGGCCCCTATGACGCCGAAGCCCATGCCTGCAACGGCAAGGAAGACTGCGCCGACCCTCAGATGTCGGCCTTCCCGCGCGCCAAGGTTCTGACCGTGGTCACCGACAGCTTCTCGCAGGAGCACCCGGACGTGACCGATATGCTGTCCAAGATGCAGTTCACCAACGAGCAGATGAACGGCGTGCTGGCATGGCAGGAAGAGAACAACGCCTCCGCAGACGAAGCGGCGGTCTACTTCCTGACCACCTACAAGGACATCTGGGGCGAGTGGCTGAACGACGACGCCAAGGAAAAGCTCGCAGCGCTGCTGCAGTAAACACATCGGGAGAAGGCGGGCAGCACACAGCGCCCGCCTTTTTCACCTATGGGGCCCGTGACACGGGCGACCTGCGCCCGCAGCACACCGGGTGCAACAGAACAGGGACATTCCAGAATGGCACATTACGACGGCGTGTTTAATGCGCTGGGATTGCGTGAGTGGTGCGACGCGGGCAAAGAAGACGGCCCCATGACCATGGCGCAGCTTCTGGCGCAAGCACAGGGCGCGGACGCAAACGAAACCACGGGGCCGCTGCCCTTCCCCTCATTGGACAGCCTCCACGAAGCCTGTGGCAAGATCCCCCAGACGCGCGAGATGACCGCCGGGCTGGAGCGCTTCTTCCTGGATGCCAAGGACAGCCTGAAGGTGGTTCTGGACCCGCTGACGCAACCGCTGTCCTGGATGCTGGACGGGGCGCTTTGGCTGTTCACCTCGACGCCGTGGTGGATCCTGATCCCGCTGCTGATCGCCCTGACGTGGTGGGTGTCGCGGTCCAAGCCGGTCACCATCTTCGTGGCGCTGTCCTTTGCCTTTCTCGGCGCGATCGACCACCTCGAAGTTGCGGTGGCGACGCTGTCCATCATCTTTGTCTGTACCGGGCTATGTGTCCTGATTGGCGTGCCCATCGGCATCGCCATGTCGAAATACGACGGTTTGCAGAAGACCGGCATACCCGTTCTGGATCTGCTTCAGACCTTGCCGACCTTTGTTTACCTGATCCCACTCATCTTCCTGTTTTCGGTCACGGAATCAAAGCTGTATGGCATCGCCATCATCCTGTACGCCGTTGTGCCGGTGATCCGTCTGACCGATCTGGGCATCCGACTGGTGGACAAGGACGTGATCGAGGCCGCAGATGCCTTTGGCATGACCTCCAAACAAAAGCTGTTCAAGGTGGAGATCCCGCTGGCCCTGCCCAACATCATGGCCGGTGTGAACCAGACCATCATGATGAGCCTTGCCATGGTTGTGATCGCCTCGCTGGTGTCCGCACCGGGTCTGGGTGTGCTGGTGCTGCGTGGTATCCGCAACCTCGAAATCGGCGTTGGCCTGATTGCCGGTCTGGGCATCGTGCTGCTGGCCGTCATGCTTGACCGCACCTCCAAGGCCGCGCTGGCGCGTGTCGATGTATCCCGGAGCACCCGATGACCGAGTTGGCAACTGACACAACGACCGAACCGCAGATCCGCATTCGCGGGTTGTACAAGATCTTTGGCAGCACCCCGCAAAAGGTTCTTCCAGAGGTTGAGAAAGGCATGTCCAAGCCGGACGTGCTGGCCGAGTACCAGCATGTCGTCGGCCTGCGCGAGATCGACATCGACATCCATGCGGGCAAGACCACGGTCATCATGGGTCTGTCCGGGTCGGGCAAATCCACGCTGATCCGTCACCTCAACCGGCTGATCGAACCGACCACGGGGGAAATCCTCGTGGACGGGCAGGACGTGATGAAGATGAACGCGGCGGAGCTGCGCGAATTGCGCCAGACCCGCATGTCCATGGTGTTTCAGAAGTTCGCCCTGCTGCCGCACCGCACGGTGCTGGACAACGCGGCCATGCCCTTGGAAGTGCGTGCCGTGGCCGAGGACAAGCGCCATGCGGAGGCGCAGAAATGGCTCGCCCGTGTGGGGCTGGACGGCTACGGCCCCTCCTATCCGCACCAGCTGTCGGGTGGGATGCAGCAGCGTGTGGGCATTGCGCGCGCGCTGACGTCGAACTCGGACATCATGTTGATGGACGAAGCGTTCTCGGCCCTGGACCCGCTGATCCGTACGGACATGCAAAACCTTCTGTTGGAGCTTCAGGGAGAACTGCACAAGACCATCGTGTTCATCACCCACGACCTGGACGAAGCGCTGAAACTGGCGGATCACCTGGTGATCCTGAAGGATGGCGAGATCGTGCAGCAGGGCGAGCCGCAAAGGATCCTGATGCATCCCGAAGATCCCTACATCGTGGACTTCATCGCTGACATCAACCGCGCCCGCGTTCTGCGCGCCCGCACCGTGATGCAGGAGGGCATTGCCCCTGATGAGCATACCGATGGCGAGGTGGATGCCGAGGACACGCTGGAAAGCGTCATCGCGCGCGCCGAAGGGCGCACCGACCTGACGTTCAAGGTGATGCGCAAGGGCATGGCCGTTGGCAAGCTGACCATGAAAGAGGTTGTGCTGGCGCTGGTGCCGACCGTGTCCTCCCATGAACGGATGACCGGCACAGACTGATCCGTTCCGAGGTTTTGACAAAGGCGCAGGCGGCCCAAATGCCTGCGCCTTTTGCATGCCTGGCGCCTGTCCTCGCGGACCAATTCGCAAGCTGGCCGTGCCTTGGCGCCCGCAGCAATGCCCAAGATTTCAGAAATCGCCAACGCTGCATCTAGGCTTTGTGGCCTGGCGCTGACGAACGCGCACCGGCCGGGCCGTCGTCACCGCCTGATGCCGCCCCCGTGGTGACTTTGGAGGAGACAAAACCCGGCGGTGGTGGCCCCCACCCGCCCACCGAAGCGGCTTTCCGCACAGCATCGGCGCGCATTGAGCCGGCGGTCAGGTTTCTCCGCCTGTCGGGTTGCCACGCGCGGTCCTATGACCGATGTTAACCGAAAATGACACAACAGCGGAGACTTCCCATGATGTTCAAGCAGACCCTTTGCGCCGTTGCCGCGCTGAGCGTGACCGCCACCGGCGCGCTGGCGCAATGCGATACCGTGACCCTGTCTGACGTGGGTTGGACCGACATCACCGCCACCACCGCCGCGACTTCTGTCGTGCTGGAGGCCCTGGGCTACGAGACCGACGTCAAGGTCCTGTCCGTGCCGGTCACCTACACCTCGCTTGCATCGGGCGATGTGGATGTGTTTCTCGGCAACTGGATGCCGACAATGGAGGCGGACATTGCCAAGTACCGCGACGAAGGCAGCGTCGACAGCGTTCGCGTCAACCTCGAAGGGGCGAAGTACACGCTGGCCGTGAACAAGGCCGCAGCCGATCTGGGCATTGCCAGCTTTTCCGATATCGCGACGAACGCCGATGCGCTCGAAAGCAAGATCTACGCCATCGAGCCGGGCAACGATGGCAACCGCCTGATCCAGTCGATGATCGACGAGAACGCCTTTGACCTCCAAGGGTTCGAAATGGTGGAATCCTCCGAACAGGGGATGCTGAGCCAGGTGGCCCGCGCCGATCGCCGGGACGAGCCGGTGGTCTTCCTCGGTTGGGAACCACACCCGATGAACGCCAACTTCGACATGTCCTACCTGACCGGCGGCGACGATTACTTTGGCCCGAACTTGGGTGGTGCGACGGTGCACACCAACACCTCTGCCGGGTATGTGGAAGAATGCCCGAACGTCGGCGCGCTGCTGAACAACCTTGAATTCACGCTGGCCATGGAAAACGAGATCATGGCCAAGATCCTCGACGATGGCGAAGATCCGCAGGACGCGGCGACCGAATGGCTGTCCTCCAACACCGACGTTCTGGACGGCTGGCTGGACGGCGTGACCACGAAAGACGGTGGTGACGCGGTTGAGGCGGTGAAGGCCGCGTTGGACTGATCGTGATGCGAGAGAGATGAAACGCGCCCCGGCCCCTCGCGGTCGGGGCGTTTTCGTTTGTGCATCCGGGCGAGAGAAGGATAGCGTCACGATCAGCGCAGGCAGGTGCCGCAGTCGACGGCATCCGCCGGACACTCGCGGGGGATTTCCGACGCTTTGACAGATATTTGCGACAAGTCCGGTTCACATGGCGGCGCCAACTCGCTATTGACTGGCCAGTCAATGAACACATCCGCCCCAAACGGAGACACGTATGGAATGGCTCGAAGATAACAAGCTGCCGATCGGCAAAGGGGTGCAGACCTTCGTTGATTGGCTGACGGACAACGCCGCATGGTTCTTTGACGGGCTGGCGCGGGCGCTGGAAGCTGTCATCGACGCAATGCTGTGGTGTCTGCAAACGCCGCCCGCGCTGTTGATCGTTGCGCTGATTGCCGTGTTGAGCTGGTTTGCGCGAAAATCCGTTGGATTCACAGTTTTCACGGCCTGCGGTCTGCTGCTCATCATCAACCAGGGATATTGGGAAGAAACCACAGAGACGCTCGCACTGGTCATCGCGTCCGCCGTGGTCTGCATGGGGGTGGGCGTGCCCGTGGGCATCGCCGCCGCGCGTCGCCCTTGGGTGATGAACGCCCTGTCGCCGGTGCTGGACCTGATGCAGACGATCCCGACCTTTGTGTATCTGATCCCGGCGCTGATCCTGTTTGGTCTTGGCATGGTGCCCGGCCTGATCGCCACTGTGATCTTTGCCATTCCCGCGCCGATCCGGTTGACGCACCTTGGGATCACCTCCACGCCCACGGCGCTGATCGAGGCCGGGACCGCCTTTGGCGCAACACCACGCCAGCTGCTGTGGAAGGTGGAGCTGCCCTACGCCATGCCGCAGATCATGGCCGGGCTGACACAGACCATCATGCTGTCGCTGTCGATGGTCGTGATTGCGGCGCTGGTCGGTGCTTCGGGGCTTGGCGTGCCGACGCTGCGCGCGCTGAACACGGTGAACATTGCCAAAGGGTTCGAAGTGGGCATCGCCATCGTGCTTGTCGCCATCATCTTTGACCGCATGTTCAAGCGGAGCAAATAACATGACCCAAAAAGATCCCATGGTGCGCTTCGACGCGGTCAACATCGTCTTTGGCGACAATCCGGAGGCCGCCCTGCCCCTGATGGATGCCGGCAAGGACCGCCCCGAAATCCAGAAAGAGACCGGGCAGGTCCTGGGCGTCCATAACTGCTCTCTCGATGTGCATGACGGGGAAATCCTTGTGCTGATGGGGCTGTCCGGCTCTGGCAAGTCGACGCTTCTGCGCGCGGTGAACGGGCTGAACCCCGTGGCCCGCGGCCGTGTCGAAGTGCGCACCGAGGACGGGTTGGTCGATGTGGCCAGCGCCTCGGACAAGGTGCTGCGCGATATCCGTATTCAACGCGTCGCCATGGTGTTCCAGCAGTTCGGGCTGCTGCCATGGCGGACGGTGATCGACAACGTGGCCCTCGGACTGGAGATCGCAGGCGTGCCGGAGCAGGAACGCCATGACCGGGCGCGCGCGCAACTGGAGCTGGTGAACCTTACCGATTGGGCGGACCGGCAGGTCAGCGAACTGTCCGGCGGCATGCAACAGCGTGTGGGGCTGGCCCGCGCCATGGTGACCGAAGCGCCGATCCTGTTGATGGATGAGCCGTTCTCGGCCCTCGACCCGCTGATCCGCAACCGGTTGCAGGACGAGTTGCTGGAGCTGCAAAGCAAGCTGGGGCGCACGATCATTTTCGTCTCTCACGATCTGGATGAGGCGCTGAAGATCGGCAACCGCATCGCCATCATGGAAGGCGGGCGCATCGTGCAATGCGGAGCGCCGCAGGAGATCGTGCTGACCCCCGCCACCGACTACGTGGCGGACTTTGTGGCGCATATGAACCCGCTCAACGTGCTGCGTGCGCTGGAGATCATGGGCCCGGTGCCGGATCAGGGCGCCGATGACCTGCGGTCCATTTCACCGGAGACGACAATCCGCGAGATCCTCCCCATGATCGCCGCGGGCGACTTGCCGGTGCTGGTGGCCGACGGACAGTCCACGCTGGGCTACATCGACGTGCCCGCCGTGATGACCGCGCTGCTGAACCAGCGCGCGTAGGACCTGCCTCGGGCGGGCGCGTTACCGTCCCTCCGTTTTCAGCGAAAGAAACCTGCCCATGCCCCTCACCCGTGCGCAGATACTCGGCACCGCAAGCGCCCTCCTGCTGGCCGCAATGGCGCTGTATTACGCCGTCGATCTGACGCGCATTATCCTGGCTCGCAGCGCCGAGGGTCTGACCCATGGTGTGGTTTTGGTGATGGTGCTCTATTTCGTGGTGTGTCCGGCGATGCTGGCGGCGGCGCTGCTGAACGCCTGGCATTTTCTGCAAGTGCTGCGCGGCGCGCGCCCGACCCCTCGCCTGTTGCGCCCCGGTCTTTGGCTGATTGCGGTGATCTGGGGGATGGCCTGGGCCGGCAGTCTGTGGCGTGGCAGCCATGGCGATGCGCCCGAAAGCCTGCTGATCTTTACCCTGCTGTATGCCGGGCCAGCAGTCCTGGCGCTGATCTGCCTTTGGAGCTTGCCGAAACGCATCAGGCCGGCCTGACCCGAGGCCCACGGCGCCCCTTGAGGGAGAGCCGACCGGGACCTTCGCAAGGGATGCCGACGTCTTCTCCGCGATGACGGCCCCTGCCCCACGCGATGCGCCGAAAATCTTGGCACCGTTGATCCCAAATGGCGAAAACCGCAGGGGGCAGGTCGTCCATGAGATTGCCAAGCCGCGCGATCTGGAGAACGGTCACAGGAGCAACTCAATCCTACCAAAAGCGGAGCGACGCCATGATCAAAGTCTTGTCGGGGGTCTGGGCGCTCTTGCTTGGAATTGTACTGATCATGCTGGGCAACGGCATGCATTTCACGCTGATCGGCTTGCGTGGCGGGCTGGAGGGGTTTTCCTCCACCGCTTTGGCGATTGTGACCTCCGGCTACTTCATAGGCTTTCTGTCCGGCGCACAGGTCACGCCGCAGCTGATCCGGCGGGTGGGGCATGTCCGGGTCTTTGCCGCCCTGGGCAGTTTCATGTCAGCGGGATTGATTGCGTTCCCGCTGGTGACAGAACCCTGGGCCTGGACGCTGCTGCGCTTGATCATCGGGTTTTGCATGTCTGGCGTATATGTCACCGCGGAGAGCTGGCTCAACGACGCCGCCACGAACGAAACCCGAGGCAAGGTGCTATCGGCCTACATGATCGCGCAAACGGTGGGGATCATCGGCGCGCAGGGCCTGCTGACGCTGGGGGATGCCGGGACATCGGCCCTGTTCATCGGGGCGTCGATCCTGGTGTCGATCTCCTTTGCGCCGATCTTGCTGTCCATCACACCCGTGCCGGTCGTCGAAGTGGCCCGCCCCATGCCGTTGCGCCAGTTGTTCAGCAGCGCCCCTCTCGCGACGATCGGCATTTTCCTGTTGGGAAGCGTCTATGCCACGCAAACCGGTATGGGGCCGGTGTTCGGATCAAAGGTCGGGATGACCGCGACACAGATCTCCCTGTTTGTCGCCATGCTGTTTGCCGGGGCGTTGGTGCTGCAATATCCAATCGGCTGGCTGTCCGATCAAATGGACCGGCGCAAGTTGATCTTTGGATCTGCGAGTGTCGGGGCCTTGGCCTGCGCCATGGGCTGGTTTACCGGAGGCAGCTTTGGCGCGCTGTTGGGCGCGGCGTTTGTGGCGGGTGGCGTGACAACACCGCTGTATGCGCTGTTTCTTGCGTTCACCAACGACACGCTGGCGGTCGAGGACATGCCTGCCGCCTCCGGCGGGCTTGTCTTTACCTTTGGTCTGGGTGCGATTGTCGGCCCGCTTGCCACCGGCTGGGCCATGCAGGCGGTGGGGCCTCAGGCCTTCTGGCTGACCTTGGGGACCGGGTTCCTGGCCATCGTCGTGTACGCGCTGTACCGCATGTCGCAACGCGCGGCCCCCTCTGTCGACGAGTCCGACAGCTACCTGAACGTCTTGCCCACCAGTACCACCATCGCCGTCGAAGCCGCAGGCAGCTGGGCGGTG
Organism: Sagittula marina; assembly: GCF_014196795.1. Classification (GTDB taxonomy): domain Bacteria; phylum Pseudomonadota; class Alphaproteobacteria; order Rhodobacterales; family Rhodobacteraceae; genus Sagittula; species Sagittula marina. The sequence continues at coordinate 86,528 of NZ_JACIEJ010000008.1, read as the reverse complement.
GAGAATGCAGAGGCGCAGCGTGAGGACGACGACCAGACCTGACAGATCAGGGTTTTGGGCCGTAGGTCAACGCGATCAGCCGCTGTGCGCGACAGGCTCCTCCCATGGCTTTGTTGCAGCTTAGCGAATGGGCGGGCTTATGCGTCCTGCGTTATGGGCTGATCTTGCTCGTCATCCGAATTCTGGCGCAAGGCGCGGGCAAGGCGACGAATGCGAATGGCGCGGTTGAGCTCTCCGCCGAAGATAAGAACCAGCGCAGCAAGGTAGAGAAAATAAAGCGCCGCGACGATACCCGCCAGCCCCGCGTAATAGGTCGCATAGCTGGCAAAATTGGCGAGGTAGAAAGAAAACACCGCCGTCAGCGAGGTCCACATGGCAATGGTAAAGAGAACGCCGGGGTATATTGAGGAGAAACGTGTTCGTCGCGCGGGCAGCACGACATGTGCCAGGAAAAGCGAGAACGCCAAGATAATCGCGGCGGCCGGATAGCGCACGAGCTTGATGGTCACCGAGGCCGGATCGAAGCCCGGAAAAAGAATATGCAGCCAAGAGCCCGCGCGGGGCGCAAGCACGAGAAGATACCCGACCAGCACAAGCACAAGACTGGCAATGACAACCATCAGGACCATCACCGGATAAAGGACGTACCACGAACGGGTTTCGCGCAGGCCATAGGCCCGGTTGAGACCGATCCGCACGCCGTCCACACCCCCGAGGGCAAACCAGATCGTCAGGAGGATACCTGTGGACAGCACCCCACCCCGCTGAACCGTCATCACCTGCTGAACCTCCGCTATGATGGGCTCGATCAGCGTTTTGGGAACGATGGCGATCAGGAAAGAGACAAGATCTTCGGCCATGCTCTGACTGCCGACAAAGGCGGTCATCGAAGAGGTGAAGATGAGAAACGGAAAGACCGCGAGAAGGACGCGGAACGCGACGTTGCCGGCCAATCCGAAAGCGTCATCGCTCCACAGGCGCAAGCCTGCCTCGCGCACGACGCCCCACACAGCTTGCCAGCCTTCTCCGCGCAACAACCCCACAGGATTGTCGGTGACGATCCCGTGGGTGATGACGGCATCGCGCCCCGGTTCGGTCGGCTGACGGTTCTCCATTCGGCATCTCGCTTCGTTGTGTGACGTTTTCATAACGCCGCGTGGGTGGAAATAGTAGCACGCGATCTTGTCAGGCAAACACCGGGCCAGACTTTCGGCATCGCCTGTCATGGAGGACGCAACGGCTGACGTCAGGTGCGAGAGTGTTGAAATGGGGCTGTTCGGGGCTGGTCACGCCATCCGCTGACCAAAACGGCAGCGCGGGAAAACCGTTCACCTAAGGGGGGCGAAAGCGTGTTGGATCCAAGATAGGCTTGGCCAGGTCGGCCGTCGCGCGCGCCCGTTTGTCATAGTCGCTGGTCCGGTGGCGGAAAAAACGCGCACGATCAGCCCCTTCGCAAGCTCCACACCACCCCTTGATTGGCGCCAGAAGGGCCTGCTGCCCGGTCGGAATTTTCGGGTTGTGCGCGTCACGAGAGGGCGGGAAAGGGCTTTGCCGCAGGGCGGCGGCGCACCTTATCGCCTTAATAATTCAGCGAGCGCAAAGGGTTGTCTGAACGTCCAACTCAATCGCCGGCGAAACGGAACACGGGCGACAGTTGCCTGCCGCCCGTGTCCTAAATCCGGATTGGATCCGCGCAGTGCGAAGCCGTTCCGTTATCTCGACGCATGTGCGTCGTGCGAACGATTACTCGTCGCCGCCCTTCAGAGCCGCGCCAAGGATGTCGCCCAGCGATGCACCGGAGTCGGAGGAGCCGAACTGTTCCACGGCCTCTTTCTCTTCGGCGATCTCGCGTGCCTTGATCGACAGGCCCAGACGACGGGTCTTGGCGTCGATGTTGGTGACGCGCACGTCGATCTTGTCGCTGACGGAGAAACGCTCGGGGCGCTGCTCTGCACGATCACGGGACAGGTCGGAGCGGCGGATGAAGGACTTCATGCCCTCATATTCCACTTCGATGCCACCGTCTTCGATTGCGGTCACTTCGACAGTGATGATCGCACCGCGCTTCACGCCGCCAACGGCTTCGGCAAACTTGTCACCGCCCAGTGCCTTGATGGAGAGCGAGATGCGCTCCTTCTCGACGTCCACTTCGGAGACAACCGCCTGAACGACGTCGCCTTTGCGGTAGTTCTGGATGGCGTCTTCGCCGCGCTCATCCCAGGACAGGTCGGAGAGGTGAACCATGCCGTCGATCTCGCCGTCGAGGCCGATGAACAGACCGAATTCGGTGATGTTCTTGACTTCGCCTTCGACCTGCGTGCCTTCCGGGTGGGTCTCGGAGAAGACTTCCCATGGGTTGCGCATGGTCTGCTTGAGACCAAGGGAAACACGACGCTTGGCCGGATCGATTTCCAGCACCATCACGTCCACTTCCTGCGAGGTGGAGACGATCTTGCCGGGGTGCACGTTCTTCTTGGTCCAGGACATCTCGGAGACGTGGACCAGACCTTCGACGCCAGCTTCGAGCTCAACGAATGCACCGTAATCGGTGATGTTGGTCACGCGGCCTTTGTGCACGGAGCCCAGCGGGTACTTGACGCCCACCAGATCCCACGGATCTTCCTGCAGCTGCTTCATGCCGAGGGAGATACGGTGCGTTTCCTTGTTGATCTTGATGACCTGCACTTTGACAGTTTCACCGATCGACAGGATCTCGGAGGGGTGGTTCACACGGCGCCATGCCATGTCGGTGACGTGCAGCAGGCCGTCAACGCCGCCAAGGTCGACGAATGCGCCGTACTCGGTGATGTTCTTGACCACGCCGTCGATGGAGTCACCTTCCTGCAGCTTGCCGATGACTTCGGCACGCTGTTCGGCGCGGGACTCTTCGAGGATCGCACGACGGGAGACAACGATGTTGCCACGGCGACGGTCCATCTTGAGGATCTGGAACGGCTGCTTGAGACCCATGAGCGGGCCTGCGTCGCGCACGGGGCGGACGTCGACTTGCGAACCGGGCAGGAAGGCCACGGCACCGCCGAGGTCGACCGTGAAGCCACCCTTGACGCGGCCGAAGATCGCGCCTTCGACGCGTTCGTCGTCGGCGTAGGCTTTTTCGAGACGGTCCCATGCTTCTTCGCGGCGCGCCATCTCGCGGGAGATAACAGCTTCGCCACGGGCGTTTTCGGCGGAGCGGAGGTAAACCTCTACTTCGTCACCGACGGAGACGTCGGGCTGCTCGCCCGGTTCCGCGAATTCCTTGAGCTCAACGCGGCCTTCCATCTTGTAGCCGACGTCGATGATGGCCTGGCCCGCTTCGATAGCGATAACCCGGCCTTTGACAACTGTGCCCTCGTCGGGCGTGTCCATTTCGAGGCTCTCATTGAGGAGTGCTTCGAATTCTTCCATGGATGTGTTAGACATGTATGTCCGTTTTCCTTTTCATCGGTTTTCACTGGCCAAACGGTTGGCTCCGCCGGTCTTGGTTGGTCTCTGAGCTTGCCGCAAAACAAAGAGGGCCGGTGGTTCCGGCCCTGCTCGCTCTGTGTCGCGGCGTTTAATGCCTTGTCGACGGACGCGCGTATAGCTTGTGTAGGGCGCGGGGTCAAGTGTGGCGAGGCATATCACCCTAAGGTCAATCCTGCGAAACCTCGGACGCGCCGCTTGCGAAGTGCACTTTACTGGTGAAGTTGAGCAGCGCCTCGTGACTGGGCACATACTCTTTCGCAAATATGTGCATCAGCGTGCTGTCCGCAGAAGGCAACTCGTGCACTTTTTTTCATTTCGAGGACAACCGGCACGTCCCGCAAAGGATGGAAATTACCGCTGAACTCTTCGTCCAGCATTTCAGATTTATACATGTCGATATCACCATGGTCATCGTAAATGCCTGTTTCAAAGGCATGTATATACTTTTTGCTCTTCTCAGGAGTCAGACGTGACCGTGGCAAATATTGGCTCAGGTCCATTTTCGCCGCGCGTTGAAAAGCAAGGAAGACAAGCAGCGGAAAGTCTACCGGCACAAAACGCGCCATTCGCAAAGCCAACTCAACGCTTGAAAGCGCCGCTTCAATTTGACGAAAAGACAGCCCACTTGGCCTTGCCAGTGTTGCGGCCAGTGCGCAGGCGGCCGCTATACCAAACTGTGGATCATCGGAGAACGGCGGGCGCTTTTGAACCTTCTGCCTCTGCGCAGCTTTGCTTCTGGAGAGCATAGGGCGCAAAATCTCAAACTCCAACTTCAGGTGTGCCAAGCTATTGACGGCATTTTCCAGGTCCGCCTGATCAAAAGGTAGGCGCAATCTAAAATCCACGAATTTTTCGATATACCGCTCGCCCTTCTCAAATTCCCCGAACCGATGTGCGGCCAAAGTCTCCAGATAGTCGGCGTTCACCATCAGGACGAAGACGAATCCTTTCTGGGCAAAAACCAGCTTCATCGCCTCGAGCAAGCGTATCGTGTATTCCGGGTGGCAGCGGTCCAGCTCGTCGATCAGGATCACCACGCGGCCATCATCGCGCCCGGTCAGCCCTTTGCGCAGCGCCTGCATCTGGCCGGGCATCTCCTGCGTTCGGACCCGCTCGGCCGACAGCTGGGCGATGACCTGCTCGCTGAGCGCCCTTGAGACGCCCTTGCCAAATGCGCCGATGACGTCCTCCAGGTCGGTGTTGCGGTCTTCGTACCAGAGGTCTTCTGCGGCCTCCGCCAGTTCCTCGCCGGCCTTCCGGCCCACAACGGACACGCCGATCTTGACACCGCCCCACGCCAGTTTCTTGCCCGTGGCCCAGGCGGTCAGCCATGCAGACCGCTCTTTTGGCGGCAAAGCCTCCATCAACGCGCCGAGGAACGTCACAACCGGATCTCCCGAATGGTCTGACTTCTGCGCGTCGATTTCGATGACGGTTTCTCCGGCGGCCTTGAGTTGCCTGGCCCAGCGCTCGCGGAAGAATGTCTTGCCCCGACCAAAGCCCGCCTCGATGGAGATGACCTTTGCGTCGTCGATGGACTGGATCAGGTTGGTGAAGGCACGGCCGATCTCATCATATCCAAGGAGGTCGTCGGCCCAAGGGGCCGCATCAGTTTCGTCGCCTTGCATCTTCACCTCACTCAAACCACTCACGTTTAACGCTACAGACGTGGACCATCGTCCTCAATCACCGTAGGGGAACCTTCTTCGACCCGCGGCATTGGCTCACCATGACAGTATTTGTGATCGTTCTCATCGTTTCTTTTGCCCTGCTCGCCGGGGCAATCTGGGGGGCCTACGGCGCCATGAAACCGCAAACCGAAGGGTTTCTGGTGGCCATGGCCGGGGGCGCTTTGATCGTATCCGTGATGGACGAGCTGATCCGTCCCGCCACGCAGACCGCGCCGTTGTGGATCGTCGTGAGCGCCGTCGCGCTGGGGGCGATCGCGTTCACCTGGTCCGACTACAAGGTGAAGGCACGTATCACCAACGCCGGGGGCCTGGGCCTGCTGCTGGCCGTCACTTTGGACGGGGTGCCGGAAAACCTTGCCTTGGGGACGGCGTTGATCGGGTCGAAACCGCTGGAGATGGCGGCGCTGGCCGGGTCGATCTTTTTGTCCAACCTGCCAGAGGCGGCCGGCGGCGCAAAGCAGATGACCTCTGACGGAATGGCGCGCGGCAAGGCCGTTGCGATCTGGGCCGGGACGGCTGCGCTGCTGTCGGCGGCGGCGCTTGGCGGCTATTTCGGGCTCGATCAGGCGTCGAACGAGACGGTGGCCGCGATCAAGTGCTTTGCCGCCGGGGCGGTGGCGGCGTCGTTGGCGACCGAGGTCTTTCCGCCCGCGTTCCGCGATGACAGCTATTGGACCGGCATTGCAGTGACCTGCGGTTTGCTGATGGCGCTGCTGTTGGGGCAACTTGGCGGTTGAAATGGAACGGGTGTCACTCGCGCGATACAAAGGGCTGCTAGGCAGGTAGAAACACCTGTGACCGTGAGCGGTGCCATGCCTGCATACCTTCCTGATCTGTGTCTGACCGGCGCGCAGGTTCTGCGCGATGGGGTGATGACCTGCGACACCGTCGGCGTGTCCGCCGGGCGATTGGCGGAGGGCCGCTTCACGCAGGTCGATCTGCGAGGCCATCTGATCCTGCCGGGCATGGTCGATTTACACGGGTGCCGTCTGGAAGCGCCGCTCGCACGAGGTCTGCCCGCCGAGACTGCCATTTTACGCGCCGACACCGCCGCCGCCGCCGCTGGCGTGACAACTGGCTGTGTGACATTGCGCTGGGGCTGGACTGGCGAAACGGAATTCGCGGACATCTGCCGCACGGCTCTCCGCGCGCTCGACGGCCTGGCGCCATTGCTGCGATGCGATCTGCGCGGCCAATTGGTGGTGGAAACCCATAGTGTCGACCAACAGTCCTCCCTTCTTGCGCTGCTGGACGAGAGACCCGTGGCCAGCCTGCTGTTTCGCGATGGGTTGGAGGCGGCGCAGCGCAACCGGGCCGCAATGCCGGGGCCGGTGCGTATCGCGATGGACCGCGCCCTTGCCCAACGCGGAGAGGTGCCGAGGCATTTGTGTGTGCTGGCGGACGCATTGGACCGGAAAGGCATCCCCTACGGCAGTCTTGGCGATGCGGATGGCGAGACGCGCGATTACTACACCCAGATCGGCGCGAAGCTTTGCGCCCTGCCCGCCCGGCGGGCCGCTGCGGCACTGGCGCGGGCTGTGGGTGATCCAATTTTGCTGTCTGCGCCGGAGGTGCTGGGCAAAGGCGCGCGTCCCTGTCCAATGGCTGCGCGCGATATGCTGGCGGGGGGGCTGGGCGATGCGCTGGTGTCGGACGGACGGTATCCCGCGTTGATCGAGGCTGCTTTGACCCTTGCCGAAGAAGGACGGCTTGGGCTGCCTGCCGCGTGGTGGCTGGTGTCATCGCGTCCCGCGGAGATCCTCGGGCTGCGCGACCGTGGACGGATCGCCAATGGCTTGCGCGCTGATCTGGTGATCCTGAACAGTGACCGCAAAACGGTAGAGGCGACGATCTGTGACGGCCGGCTGGTGCACGCATCTCCGGCAATCGCCGCCCGATTTTACGACGTCGCACCAGACCTGCCCCTGGCTGCCGAGTGAATGTCGCAAACTGCGATAATATATCGTGAAGAATCCGTTAACGCCGGGGCGGGCTGTCGCTTTTGAACGATGTGTCATGTAGGTGTTACCACAGATCGTTAGATCACCCTCAGTGAGTGAAGAGAGTGGCGTGAGGGGTATAACCCTTGCGTTAATTTTATAAAGCCTTTGGCTCCGAGACATTTGAGCATTCCCCCCGGGCGGTCTATTCAGGCCGCCCTTTTTCTTTGCCCGCGCCGGAGGGTCGTGCCACGCCGGATACTCCAGCCATGCAAACGGCGACCTTCCGCTATGCTGCAACTGCACTGGAAAAATGCCGCATCGCGGCATAGGTTTGTGTCACCGAGGGGAGCTTTTGTTCCAACCAAAGAGATATAGATATCATGGCACACATCACGCACGACGCCGCACGCAGCGGCAACTTTTTCGCAGACTTCTTCAACGGCCTGCTGGACGGCATGGCACGGATCGCCGAATCCGGCCACCGCATGAAGGAAATCGAACGCCTTCAAGCAATGTCCGACGCAGACCTGGCCAAGCGTGGCCTGACTCGCGACCGCATCGCGCACCACGTTTTCCGCGACGTCCTCTACGTCTGAGGCGCCTCAAACGGGGTAATCGCTAGACCGCCGTGCCCGATGGGCGCGGCGGTTTTGCTTTGTCTGGCGTGCGGATGTGGGGCGCGGCGCGGCGCGATGGATAGACACTCGTGCTGCTACGCAGGCCATTGCCAAAACGACAAAAGGCCGCCCGAAGGCAGCCTTTGTAACCTCACGCCGCGAGGCAGGTCGGAGCAGAACGCCCCGACCTCCGCTCGATAAGCGATTAGTTTTGTGCGTAAAATTCGATAACCAGGTTCGGTTCCATCTGCACCGCGAAGGGCACATCGGACAGACCGGGCGTACGCACGAATGTTGCAGACATCTTGGAGTGGTCGGCGTCGATGTAATCGGGCACGTCACGCTCGGGCAGCTGGGTTGCTTCGATCAGCGCGGCCATCTGCTTGGACTTCTCGCGCACTTCGATCACGTCGCCTTCCTTCACACGGTAGGAGGGGATGTTCACGCGCTTGCCGTTCACCAGAACGTGGCCGTGGTTCACGAACTGACGCGCAGCGAACACGGTCGGGACGAACTTGGCACGGTACACAACGGCGTCGAGGCGGCGCTCGAGCAGACCGATCAGCAGCTCACCGGTGTCGCCCTTCAGGCGCTCGGCGTCGGCGAAGACACGGCGGAATTGCTTCTCGGTCATGTCGCCGTAGTGGCCTTTGAGCTTCTGCTTGGCACGCAGCTGAAGACCGAAGTCGGACAGCTTCTGCTTGCGGCGCTGGCCGTGCTGGCCGGGGCCGTATTCACGACGGTTCACCGGGGACTTCGGACGGCCCCAGATGTTTTCGCCCATACGGCGGTCAATTTTGTACTTGGCAGTCGTGCGTTTTGTCACGGCTGATCTCCTTCATTAAAGTTCGAAGGGCGTTGTCCTCTTCCCGGACCTTCGGGCCTGCGGCCTTTGGCTCCCCGGTCTGACAGGCATCCCCTTGCGGAGGCCACCAACACCAATGAAGTCGCCCTCATATACGGAGTGCATTGGGTGTCAACCCTTGCGAGGCCAGTCACGGGCGTGAATCCGGACAATTATCAACGAACACCGTCTTTAAACCTTGTTTAAGGTTTGCTCAGCCAAATGACGGAACGGATGGGGACCGCAGAACGTTTCGGAGCTGCTTTTATGGGGAAGACAACGACAGGCACGCTTAACCCGCTCGAGTATGCGGTTCATGCGCGCGACGCTGGCACGATGGATATGGTGCGACGCGCGATCAAACATCGCCAAGTGGTTCTGGCCTATCAACCGGTTGTGCAGGCGCTGCAACAGGACAGACCTGCTTTCCACGAAGGGCTGATCCGCGTTCTTGACGAAACCGGGCGTGTGATCCCAGCCAGTGCATTCATTCACGCGGTCGAAGAAACGGAATATGGCCGCATTCTTGACTGTATCGCGCTGGAAATGGGGCTGGAGGAACTGGCGCGCGTGCCGGGACTGCGACTGTCGATCAATATGTCGGCTCGCTCTATCGGGTACAAGAAATGGCTTCAGACCCTGGCCCAGGGCCTCTCTCAGGATCCGACCGTGGCGGAGCGGCTGATTCTCGAAATCACCGAACATTCCGCCATGATGGTGCCAGAGCTGGTCGTCAGCTTCATGCAGGACCTACAGGCCCAGGGGATCACCTTTGCCATCGACGACTTCGGCCAAGGGTACACGGCTCTGCGCCACTTCAAGGACTTCAGCTTCGACATCCTGAAGATCGATGGGGGATTTTGCAAGGGCATCGCCTCCGACCCCGACAATCAGGTTCTGGTGGGCGCCATGGTGCGAATCGCGGACCAATTCGATATGTTCACCGTAGCGGAAAGCGTTGAAACCGAAGCGGACGCAGACTGCCTGACTGCGCTCGGTATCGATTGTCTGCAAGGGTATTTCTTTGCCGCGCCGACCATTACGCCCGCATGGCGAGAGCCCCAAGAACGCAAGCACGCCTGAATGCGCCCTTACGCCGCGTTCCAAAGTCGCACAGAACCTCTTTTGGGAAAGCGAAAAATCGGTTAATCCCATGACCTGACGAGCGAGACAGAAGCACCCCGCGAAACGCGGGTCGCCTTTCGGGGCGTGGTGCATGAAACGCTTGGCCAGGAGGACATCATATGACCAATGTCGTTATCGCAAGCGCTGCCCGGACCGGCGTCGGCAGCTTTTGCGGATCTTTCGCAAACACCCCCGCGCACGATCTGGGCGCTGCCGTACTGGAGGCGCTTGTCGCCCGTGCCGGCATCGAAAAGGGCGAAGTCTCTGAAACAATCCTCGGTCAGGTTCTGACCGCAGCCCAAGGTCAGAACCCTGCCCGTCAGGCCCATATCAATGCAGGCTTGCCGCAGGAATCCTCTGCTTGGTCGATCAATCAGGTCTGCGGTTCCGGTCTGCGCGCCGTCGCATTGGCCGCGCAACACATTCAGCTTGGCGATGCATCAATCGTTTGCGCGGGCGGTCAGGAAAACATGTCCATGAGCCCCCATGCGCAAAACCTGCGCAACGGCTACAAAATGGGCGACGTCAGCTTCATCGACACGATGATTCGTGACGGTCTGTGGGACGCCTTCAACGGCTATCACATGGGTCAGACTGCCGAGAACGTCGCTGAAAAGTGGGGCATTTCCCGCGAGCAGCAGGACGAATTCGCGCTTGGCTCGCAAAACAAGGCCGAGGCGGCTCAGAAAGCCGGCAAGTTCGACGACGAAGTGATCCCATTCACCATCAAGACCCGCAAGGGCGACATCGTGATGGACAAGGATGAGTACATCCGCCACGGCGCGACCATCGACAACATGACCAAACTGCGCCCGGCCTTTACCAAGGACGGTTCTGTCACCGCGGGCAACGCGTCGGGTCTGAACGACGGCGCTGCCGGCGCCCTGCTGATGAGCGCGGACGACGCTGCAAAGCGCGGCATTACCCCGCTGGCGCGCATCGCGTCCTATGCAACAGCCGGGCTGGATCCGTCGATCATGGGCGTCGGCCCGATCCACGCGTCGCGCAAGGCCCTGGAGAAGGCCGGCTGGAAGGCCGAAGATCTGGACCTGGTCGAAGCCAACGAAGCGTTCGCCGCACAGGCCTGCGCCGTGAACAAGGACATGGGCTGGAACCCCGAGGTCGTGAACGTGAACGGCGGCGCCATCGCCATCGGACACCCGATCGGTGCTTCGGGCGCGCGCATCCTGAACACGCTGCTGTTCGAAATGCAGCGCCGCGACGCCAAGAAAGGCCTCGCCACCTTGTGCATCGGCGGTGGCATGGGCGTGGCAATGTGCCTCGAACGCCCATAAGACAGGGTTGACAAAGCGGGCTCCTCGGGGCCCGCTCTTCCAATGAACAAGATACCTAAAGACCCGAAACAGATCGTCTTTTCAGGCGGCGGCCTCCGCTGCTTCTGGCAGGGCGGATTCATGAAACGGCTCGAGCAAGATCGGCGATTCGCGCCGGAACGGGTGACGGGCGTTTCTGGCGGGGCCTTGGCCGGAGCCGCTTGGCTGGCCGGGATAGAAGACCGGCTGTTGGATGAAATGTGCGCGGCATTTGAATCGCGTGACAGCAACCTGGACCTGTTCAACGCGGACGAAGATGGCATCACCCCGCATCAACGCATGTATTGCGGCGTCGTGGATCGTGTGTTGGGCAGAGAGGCGACGAACACGATCGCCGAAGGCCCGACATTTCAGATTCAGATTGCGCATCCGCCGGACACAGGCTTGCCCACATTGACGGGAACAGCGCTTGCAGCCGCCTACGAGGCGGAGTTGCACGTGGTGAATTCGCCGCATTTTAATTGGGCGCAGAAGATGGGCCTGACCTCACGGTTGGTGGACGCGAATGCCGCCGCACGCGACGGCGCTTTGGTGGACCTCGTCAATGCGGCTGCGGTGATTCCACCTGTGTTCGAGCCCCCCTTGTGGGAGGATCGGCGCGTCGTAGATGGCGGCATGGCGGATCAGGCGCCGATGCCCGACCCGGACAGGGGCGTCACACTGGTGTTGCTGACCCGACCCTACAAGAATCTGCCCGAAGTCGAAGGGCGCACCTATGTTTGGCCTAGCAAAGAAACTCCGGCGGATAAAATTGACTTTACGGACCCGGATAAGTTGCGCGACACTTGGGCGCTGGGGGAGAAAGATGCAGAACGATATCTGGCCGGAAACGGACCGGACACTGCATAAAACACCCATCACGGAAATTAACTCGCGCAACAATGTTGCTAATAACAAAAGGTGCAGGTAACAAAGTTGCCAAAGCATTGAACAACAAGTGGAGGATAGTATGGGAAGAGTTGCACTCGTTACGGGCGGCACGCGCGGCATCGGTGAGGCGATCTCAAAGGCGCTGAAGGCGCAAGGCTACGAGGTCGCGGCCACTTACGCTGGCAACGATGAGAAGGCAGCGGCCTTCACCGAGGCCACCGGGATCAAAACCTACAAATGGAATGTGGCGGATTACGACTCGTCCAAAGCAGGCCTGGCACAGGTCGAAGCCGACCTCGGCCCCATTGACGTGGTCGTCGCCAACGCGGGCATCACCCGCGACGCGCCCTTTCACAAGATGACCCCGGACCAGTGGAAAGAGGTCATCGACACCAACCTGACCGGCGTGTTCAACACCGTTCACCCGATCTGGCCCGGCATGCGCGAGCGTAAGTTTGGCCGCATCATCGTGATCTCTTCGATCAACGGTCAGAAGGGTCAGTTCGCTCAGGTGAACTACGCCGCCACCAAGGCAGGCGATCTGGGCATCGTGAAGTCGCTGGCACAGGAAGGCGCACGCGCCGGCATCACTGCCAACGCCATCTGTCCCGGCTACATCGCGACCGAAATGGTCATGGCTGTGCCGGAGAAGGTGCGCGAGTCGATTATTGGCCAGATCCCCACGGGACGCCTGGGTGAGCCGGAAGAAATCGCGCGCTGCGTGACCTTCCTCGCCTCTGACGATGCGGGCTTCATCAACGGGTCGACGATCTCCGCCAACGGCGCGCAGTTCTTCGTGTAAATCCGTTTCGTTTCGCCAGTGGGTGGCTTCGGTCTGCCTGCTTCAAGTGCTTCCAAAGCCCCGGTCCTGCGCCGGGGCTTTGCCTTTGTGCGGATGCGCACCAAATCCCTTGAGAATACGGCAATTCTCAATGTCGACGCACGCTCTATATCCTTCACCAAACACGGAGGATTTTTAGATGATTAAGCAGATCAATGGCCTACACCATGTTACGTCGCTGGCGTCCAGCGCGCCGGAAAACAACGCATTTTTCACCAAGGCGCTTGGCCTGCGGCGCGTGAAGAAGACGGTAAACTTCGACGCCCCCGACGTGTACCATCTGTATTACGGAGACGAGACCGGCAGCCCCGGCACCGTCATGACCTATTTTCCCTTCCCCAATGCCGCCCGAGGGCGCGCGGGCACGGGCGAAGTCGGCACGACCGCCTTTGCCGTGCCGAAGGGCGCCCTGCCCTTTTGGGAGGAACGCCTGGCCGCGTATAACGCAGAGGATATGCGCCGTGAGAACCGCTTGGGCGATGAGCGCCTGCTGTTCAAAGGGCCGGATGGTGACGGTTTTGCACTTGTGGCGCAGGACGACCCTCGCACGCCCTGGACCGCCGACGTGTCGGAAGACGTGGCGATTCGCGGCTTTCATTCCGCCGATATGCGGTTGAGCCCACGCGGCGCGGCAGCAAGCGCGGAACTGCTGACCTTCATGGGCTATGAGAAAGAGGCGACAGACGGGGACGTGACCCGCTATCGCATGGCCGGCGGCAATGATGCGCAGGTCATCGACATCACGCAGGTCAATGGGCCGGCGGCAGATCAGGGCGCAGGTTCGGTCCACCACATCGCGTTTTCGGTCGATGATCGCGCTGCGCAGCTTGACGTGCGCAAGGCGCTTTTGGACACCGGCTATCAGGTGACACCCGTGATCGACCGAGATTATTTTTGGGCGATCTACTTTCGGTCGCCGGGCGGCGTATTGTTCGAAGTGGCCACCAACGAACCGGGTTTTGATCGTGATGAAGACGCCGCTCATCTGGGCGAGGCGCTGAAACTGCCAACCCAGCACGAACACATGCGCGATCGGCTGGAGCAGATGCTCACGCCAATCGAAGATTAAGGCTCCGTTAAAAAACGAACGCTCGGAAGCACAAAGGTTCGGGGCATTTGAGATGTAAGCGGGACTGCGCGGTCAGGTGAGCGCTGGTTACGACGAGAAGCGGTCCGTGCCGAATGCTTGATGCCTTATCAGATTGCGCATTCTTTGAACAAAGCGCACACGCACACTACCTTAGGCAGAGTGGAGCAAAGCTGTTTGGATTGGAAATGCTCGGAGTCCGCCAAACGTCTTGAGGTTGAAACGCTCTGCGCCGCACGAGGTCTGCGCGGTTGTCGATGCTTTTCGGCAGGTCGTTGGCTGTAATCTGGTCCATAAAAGACCTGTCCTGGCATACGTCAGGACAGGTCACCGACTGATGGCGGTCAGGCGGTCGTCGAAAGGCGTGTAATTTGCTCCTTGATCCGCAATTTCTGCTTTTTCATATCCGCGATGCGCAGGTCATCCTTGCCGGGTGATCGCTGGGCGCGCTCCACGGCATCCGAAAGAGACTGGTGCTTCCTCTTCAATTCCTGCAGATGCGAAGTTAAGCTCATGGGGATCCTCCTTTCGTTGGTTCAGGATTCCAGTCCAGCACAAGCTTGGCCACCTGTCACGCCGCGCGTGCATTCTTCCTTCACAAAACCATAAGAATCGGCGGAAATCAGCTTCGATTTGCTTCAAATTCTAACGGTCGGCCGCCCAGCATGACCCCGCGGAAGATCTCCGTATAGTTGTCAGGCGTATCTCCCCGAATCGTATCCGGGTGGATGACTTGCGGCACGTGAAAGGTAAACGGCCCGCGCCCGTCCTTGCGCCCACGGAGCAGGAAAAGCCGTGGCGGCCGTCCAGCACGCGGTAGAAGCGGCAGAAGCTCCAGCGATCCAAGCTGCTGATCCCGCATCGCCGACATAAGTTCCGGCATCCTTTCGATCCGGAGGATGAAAGTGGCGTAGCCGCGCGGCTTCAACCGTTTTGCCGCCGCCTGCACCCAGGCGTGCAAGGGCACCTCGCCCGCGCGCCCGGTGCCACGACCTCCATCACGGGCAATCAAGCCTTTCCCTGCCTCGAAATAGGGCGGATTGGCCATGACATGATCGAAACTCTCGGCCTTCATCTCCTTGGGCGGATCAATAAGGTCGCCCTGCCAGATGTCTCCCGTCAGGCAATTGTCTGACAGATTGCGTCGCGCGAGCGCTGCGTAGCCCGGTTGGATCTCCAACCCCGCCAAACGCATGCCGGGAACCCGTCTGCCCAGGCAGCACAGCGCCGCGCCGCCGCCGCAGCCCAACTCCAGCACCGACTGGCCCGCCACCCCTTGGATCGAGGCGGCCAGCAACACCGGGTCCGTGCCTGCGCGATACCCGATGCGCGGCTGCCAGATCTGCACCAGCCCGCCCAGCATGGCGTCGCGCGTCAGGTCCGCGTCGGCAAAAGGATCAGCGCGCAAGGTCAACTCCGGCGAGTTCAAGCACACGCCGCGCCCGATCCAGGTCGGCTGTGCGCACCATCAGACGGCGCGGCAAAATGCCAATGCTACCTTCGAGGATGCTCATGTTTACGTCTAGTTCAAAGCTGGGTATATCCTCGCCATCCAGAAGGGTTTTGGCCAAAGGGATCAATGTGATGTCGGTGGTACGCAGAAGCTCTTCCATGGGTGCGATGTAAGGACAGGACCGGGGTCTTGTCGAGCCTTCCGAGGGAGAGCGATGTTGGATAGCCAAGTGAAACCGCAAGAGCGCCTCGCTGAATTGCTGGCCCCCGAGATGGACGCCGTGAACGGGCTTATCCGTGAGCGCATGGCCTCCAAGCACGCGCCGCGCATTCCTGAGGTCACCGCCTACCTTGTCGAAGCTGGCGGAAAGCGCCTGCGTCCGATGCTGACCATCGCCGCGGCGAAGCTGTGCGGGTATGACGGCCCCTATCACCTGCATCTGGCCGCGACCGTGGAATTCATCCACACCGCGACCTTGCTGCACGACGATGTCGTCGACGAAAGCGCCATGCGGCGTGGTCGCAAGACGGCGAACTTGCTTTGGGACAACAAAAGTTCTGTTCTGGTCGGTGACTACCTCTTTGCCCGGTCGTTCCAGTTGATGACAGAAACGGGCAATCTGCGGGTTCTGGGCATCCTGTCGAATGCCTCTGCCACCATCGCCGAGGGCGAAGTGCTGCAACTGACCGCCGCTCAGGATCTGAAGACCACCGAAGAGGTCTATTTGCAGGTGGTGCGCGGCAAGACGGCAGCGCTTTTCTCGGCGGCAACGCAGGTGGGTGGCGTGATTGCCGACCGCCCCGAGGCGGAGGTACAGGCGCTATTCGATTACGGTGATGCGCTGGGAATCGCCTTTCAGATCGTGGATGACCTGCTGGACTACTGGGGGTCTGACGCGACTGGAAAAAACGTCGGTGACGATTTCCGCGAGCGTAAACTGACCTTGCCTGTAATCAAAACCGTCGCCGCAGGTGACGAAACGGAACGCGCGTTCTGGAAGCGTGTCATCGAAAAAGGTGATCAGAAGGACGGCGATCTGGAGCACGCCCTGTCGTTGATGAACAAACACGGCGCGCTGGAGGAGACCCGGCAAGAGGCCCTGCGCTGGTCGGCCCGGGCCAAAGCGGCCATGATGGAGCTGCCGCAAAGCGAGATGCGCGACCTTTTGGTCGACCTCAATGATTTCGTGGTGGCACGCCTCAGCTGAACGTGGGGAGACCCAGCGAAAACTGATTGCCCAAGGGGCCAGATGCGACCCACCAATCCGGGTGGGCGCGCCGGATGGTCTGGGCGGTTTTGGCCAGCTCTTCGTCGCTGATATCTGCGAACAAGCCAAAGCAGCTAGCACCGGAGCCCGACATGCGCGCCAGACCGCAGCCTGGCGTTCTTTCAAGCGTGGTCAGCACGTCGCCGATAGACGGCTCGATCGCCTTGGCCGCCACCTGCATGTCGTTGCGCATATCTTTCAGAAAAGCGATGAGCGCGGCGGCATCCGGCAGGGTCGGGATCTCTGGCATGGGCGGATTGTCCCGCGTTGTCATGGCGCGAAAAACCTCCGGCGTCGACACGGCCCGACGTGGATTTACGAGCAACGCATTGATTGGTGGGATGCCGCCGAGCGGGGTCATCTGTTCGCCAATCCCACGGACGTGCATCGGCATATTGAGCATGCACATGGGCACATCCGCGCCGAGCGCGTGCAGCTCAAGCGCCTGTATCTTTTGCAAAAGCTGGGCGACGATGTCGTCCAAGGTGGCCTCGGGCGGCAAAGTTCGCAGCAAAAGAGCACGCAACACCGCCGCCGCATCCGCTGATCCACCGCCCATGCCTGACGCCGGGGGCAGGTTTTTTGTCAGATGGGCCGCAAGGTGCTCCCCCAGGATATCGGCGGCGCGCAACACAAGGTTTGCCATGTCAGTCGGCACGCCATCTGCCTCTGGCCCCTCCACCGTCATGGAGAGGTCAGAGGTATCGAAATTCATGTCGAGCGTGTCATGAACCGGGGCAAAAACCACAAGAGAATCCAGCAGATGATAGCCATCGTCGCGTTGGCCAGTCACATGCAGGGTCAGATTGATTTTCGCCGGTGCGTGGACCTTAGCCCTCTTCATCGGTGAGCGGCTGTGCTGCGGCTTGTTCCAACGAGGGCGCGCCTTCTTCTGCCAGGACCTGATCGAGCCCAACGTCGAGTTTACGCTTGATGCGTTCAGGATCTGCCTCTTCTACGGCGTCTTCCCAATCGACGAAGGACAGCGCGCGCTTCCACATGAATTCGGCCTCACGCTCGCGTCCGACGGCCCAATAGACGTCGCCAAGGTGATCGTTCACCACTGGGTCGATGGGCATCAGTTCTGCGGCACGTTCCATATGCGGCACGGCTTCCTCGTAGCGGCCAAGGCGGTAAAGCACCCACCCAAGGCTATCGACGATGTAGCCGGAGTTCGGGCGCGCGGCGACGGCACGCTCGATCATGTTCAGCGCCTCATCCAGTTTGCGCTCCTGTTCCACCAGCGAATAGCCGAGGTAGTTCAAGACCTGAGGCTGCTCCGGGTTCAGCTCCAGCGCATGACGGAAATCGGCTTCTGCCTCCTCCCACTTATCCTGACGCTCAAAGGCGATGGCGCGGGCGTAATACAGGAACCACTGACGGGAGGTTTCCTCCGGCATGAGCTCAATCGCACGGCTGTAGGCAGCGGTCGCCTCCTCGTAGCGCTGTTCCTGCCGGTAAAGATCCCCCAGCGTGGTTTGCGCGACGGCGAGATCGGGCTGCGCTTCGGCCAGGTCTTCGAGCGTGGAGATGGCACCGGCCATGTCGCCCTGATCGCGCAGCGCCTCAGCCTCCCCCATGACGGCAGCGTGGTAGGAGGGATCCTCGGGGCCGACACGTTCAAAGGTATCTTCCGCCATATCATAGCGACCCAGACCTGACAGCAGCTCGCCGGAAAGCAGGATCGCATCGGTATGGTCGGCCCTCAGATGCTCCGCCATACGCGAATAGAGCAAGGTCAGCTCATCACTACCCTCGTTCGAAAGCGCGCCGGCAAGGGTGTAGAAGACTTCCGCGATGCCGTCCTTCGGGGTTCTGACGTGGGTGAAGGGAAGCCGATCGCCAGCTTCCAGCGCGCTGCGCATCTCTTTCAGCTCCGGGTCCAGATCGGTGCCAAAGCTGGTATCAAGCAGCTCGAGTGCCTCCTCGCTGCGGCCCAACTGAGACAGGATTTCCGAGCGCGCCATGACGCCACGCCGGGTGGCCGCCATACCGCCAGCCTGATCCTCTTCAAAGATCGCACCGCTGCTTACGAAATCTCCGACAGAGGCCAGCGCCAAGGCTTTGTGGTAAGCGGCGAAGGGGGCGAGGCCCTGCATGTCAGCCACTTCGTCGAACGCCAAAAGAGCCGCGCTCATGTCGCCGGTGCCCAGCAAGGCCCATGCTTTGACGAGGCCATCGGCAAGCGGACCGATGGCGCGTTCTTCGTCAATGGCCTTGATGATGGTGGTGTAGTTCTCTTTGCCCGCTTCAGTGGCGATGGTTGCCATCCGCGCAACTTGACTGTCGAAGCCGCCCTTTTCCATTCGATCCGCCAGGGCCGACGCACGGTCGAAATCACCCAATGACATCTCTGCCAGGATTGCGCGTTCGAGAAGTTCCGGACGGTCCGGGGCAAAGGCCAGCGCGCGCCCGTAGTAATGCGCCGCAGCCTTGAAATCACCGAGGAAGCTGGCCTGGCGCGCCGCGAGGTAGTCACCCGCGATGCCATTGGCCTGCGCCGGAGCCACAGTGGCGAATGCGGCGGCCACCGCGAAGGTGCTGGCCCGTAGTGTAGCGCGAATGCCTGATGCCCAGTGCGTCAATTTCCCGGCCTCCCGTGTTGCTTGTTTGCGCAAAGCCTAGAGCGGCCCGCCCAGCATGGCAATGCACCGGACGACGCGCAAAGGCTCCACAGCGGTCACATCTGCCGGAGGTCGCGGTATTGTCGCAGGTTTTCAAGCTGAGCGGCCGTGAGCGGCTTATCGAATTGCAGCGCGGCGCCCCTGCGGGAAACGCGCACCACATGTGCCCGGACCGGTTCCCGCATGGCGGTCAGGCGCACCCGCACCCCAACCTCAAAGGGCAGAACCCCCTCGGCAAATGCCCCTGTTTTGGACACATTGACGATGGTGGCGGCAAAGTCGCCCTCCTCTGTCTGCAATTCAAAGCCCCAACAACTGGGCCAGCGGTCAGCTCGTTCTTCCATCATCGTTGAGCACCTCGCAACGCATTCGACCTTATATTGGCGCGGCCAGGTGAAAGAGAGGTTAACCCAAACGCAAAACGCGCCCCAAGGGGCGCGCTTCACTGTCAGTATAGACCAATTACATGTTGGGGTAGTTGGGCCCATCGCCGCCCTGCGGAACAGTCCAGTTGATGTTTTGCGAGGGGTCTTTGATGTCACAAGTCTTGCAATGCACACAGTTCTGGAAGTTGATGACGAACTGTTGCGCGCCGTCCTTTTCGACGAATTCATACACGCCCGCCGGACAGTATCGCGCCGAGGGGCCGGCGTATTGCGGCAGGTTCACATTCACCGGGACGCTGGGGTCCTTCAGCTTGAGGTGGGCGGGCTGGCTTTCCTCGTGGTTGGTGAAGGAAAAGGCCACGTTGGTCAGGCGGTCAAAGGACAGCTTTCCATCCGGCTTGGGATAGTTGATCTCTTTGAAATCAGAGGCTTTGCCCGTGGCCTCAGCGTCGCATTTACCATGGCTCATCGTGCCGAACAGCGACCCGCCGAACAGCGAATTGGTCCACATGTCAAAGCCACCCAACGTCAGGGAGGCCGCGAGGCCCCACTTGGACCACATGGGTTTCAGATTGCGGACGAGTTTGAGATCCTTGCCGATGGCGCCTTCGCGCACCTCGGTTTCATAGTCGGTCAATTCGTCGGACGCGCGCCCGGCCTTGATCGCGGCAAATGCCGCCTCGGCCGCGGCCTTGCCCGACAACATGGCGTTGTGGTTGCCCTTGATGCGCGGCACGTTGACCATGCCGACGGAACAGCCCAGCAGCGCAACGCCCGGCGCGACCATCTTGGGCATCGACTGATACCCGCCCTCTGAAATCGCGCGCGCACCATACGCCACGCGCTTACCACCTTCGAGCAGCTCGGCCACCATCGGGTGATGCTTGAAACGCTGGAATTCCATATATGGGTACAGGTGCGGGTTCTGGTAGTTCAGGTGCACCACGAAACCGACGTAGACCTGATTGTTTTCAAGATGATAGATGAACGATCCGCCGCCCGTCTTGGAAGAATTCAAAGGCCAGCCCATCGTGTGGGTGACGGAGCCTTCCTTGTGCTTGGCGGGGTCGATTTCCCAGATCTCTTTCATGCCGAGGCCGAATTTCTGCGGCTCCTTGCCGGCGGAAAGGTCATATTTCGCGATGACTTCCTTGGCCAGTGAGCCGCGCACGCCCTCGGACAGAAACACGTATTTGCCCAGCAGCTCCATGCCCGGCTCGGTGTTCGGACCATAAGAGCCATCTTCTTCGAGCCCGAAGACACCGGCGACGACGCCGCGCACTTCGCCGTTGTCGCCGTAGATCAGTTCAGAACAGGCCATGCCGGGGAAAATCTCGACGCCCAGCTCCTCTGCCTGCTCCGCCATCCAGCGGCAGACATTGCCCATCGAGACGATGTAATTTCCGTGGTTGTTCATCAGCTTGGGCATCGGCCAGTTGGGCACGCGAATTTCGCCGGTCTCGCCCAGCAGGTAAAAGTTGTCGTCTTTCACCGGCACGTTCAGCGGAGCGCCTTTCGCCTTCCAGTCCGGGATCAACGCATCAAGGCCGCAAGGGTCGAGCACCGCGCCAGACAGGATATGTGCGCCGATCTCGGAGCCCTTTTCCAACAGCACCACGTCCAGATCCGGGTCCATCTGTTTCAGGCGTATCGCGGCAGACAGGCCAGCGGGGCCACCACCAACGATGACAACATCATATTCCATCGACTCGCGTTCGATCTCGCTCATGTCCACTCCCTCCAGAGACGCCCCAAAAGGCATCGCCTCCGGGTAAAAAATTTCAAAAGTCCTATCTCGCCAGTGCGGCATTCGTCAATGCGCGCGCAGCGTCACAAGACCACAGGCCCGCAGCAGCAGCTAGGCAAAGCGACAGCACGCTTGCCGAAGAAAAGCGACATTGGAAGGTGTGAAAGCGCGTTTTCACACCGGGGGCCGCAGGCGAACCCACGGCCCCCGGTGTCGGTCAAAAGACCAGATCGTCCAGCCCCAGCGCGGAGGCCGCGATATCCACGAACAGCGCCACGTCGTAGCCTTCGATGTTGACCAGCGCGCCCTCGGCCGTATCGACGATGGAGATTGCGCTGCCCCACAGGTCGGTCAGGTTGATCTTGTCGATGCCGTCCTGGAAATCCTCCACGATGTCAAAGCCGCTTTCCTGAGCAAAGACAAAGACATCCGCGCCATCTCCGCCGACAAGCAGGTCATCCCCCTTGCCACCGAAAAGCGTGTCGTCACCGCCCTCGCCCTTGAGCCAATCAGCTCCGGCACCGCCCTCGATCAGGTCATTCCCGGACTCGCCGTCCATCGTGTCGTTGCCGTCTTCGCCTTTCAGCCAGTCGTCGCCTTCGCCGCCCAGCATCAGGTCATCGCCGGATTCGCCATCCATGGTGTCGTTGTCCAGACCACCTTCGAGCGTGTCATTGCCTTCGCCGCCCAGAAGCAGATCCGCGCCCTGCTCACCCTTCAGCCAGTCGTTGCCAAGCCCGCCTTCGACAGTGTCGTTCCCGGACTCGCCGTCCATCGTGTCGTGGCCGTCTTCGCCGACCATCCAGTCGTCGCCTTCGCCGCCCAGCATCAGGTCATTGCCGGATTCGCCGTCCATGGTGTCGTTGTCCAGACCACCTTCGAGCGTGTCATTGCCTTCGCCACCCAGAAGCAGATCCGCGCCCTGTTCGCCTTTCAGCCAGTCTTTGCCAAGCCCGCCTTCGACAGTGTCGTTCCCGGACTCACCGTCCATCGTGTCGTTGCCGTCTTCGCCGACCATCCAGTCGTCGCCTTCGCCGCCCAGCATCAGGTCATTGCCGGATTCGCCATCCATGGTGTCGTTGTCCAGACCACCTTCGAGCGTGTCATTGCCTTCGCCACCCAGAAGCAGATCCGCGCCCTGCTCACCCTTCAGCCAGTCGTCGTCAAGCCCGCCCCACAGTGTGTCATTGCCCGCTTCGCCGTCGATGGTGTCATTGCCCTCCGACCCGAAAACGAGGTCATCACCTTCCAGAAGCGTGATCACATCGCCAAGAATGGTGCCAAATACAGTGTCGTTGCCAGATGTCGGCATCGGCATCCTCCTTACAATTTCATGAAGTGAAAACGAGTCACGTCCTAATCCTAAAGCAGAGTATCGCTGACAAAACAAACGCACAGGACTATTTTTGGGCTATCATTAATACAAAGGCGATTTGCACAAAATAACCTCATTTTGCACGGTCCAGAGCTGCACCGCCCTGCCCCATGATCGGCGAGAAACCCCCGGCAGTCTGGCTGTCGTTGCGAAAAACCCGTTGGCAAGCCCCCCACTCACGCTTTACATCACAGCCCACACGCGACACTTTCGATACCCAGACGCGTCTCTCAGCATAAAGAAGATCCGAAATGGACAAGATCCTCCTCACACGCACAGGTCACACTGTGCTCGAAAAAGAATTGAAGCAGCTCAAGTCCGTTGAGCGGCCCGCCATCATCAAGGCCATCGCAGAAGCGCGGGAACTGGGCGACCTCAAGGAAAACGCCGAGTACCATTCTGCGCGGGAAAAGCAGGGCTTTATCGAAGGCCGCATCAAGGAAATCGAATCCGTCCTGGGTCTGGCCGAAGTGATCGACCCAACGAAGCTGTCCGGTCCGATCAAGTTCGGCGCCACCGTGACGGTCGTCGATGAGGACACGGATGAGGAAAAGACCTGGCAAATCGTGGGCGAACACGAAGCCTCCATCGAAAAAGGTCTGCTCAACGTCAAATCTCCCATTGCGCGCGCGATGATTGGCAAAGAAGAAGGCGACAGCGTCGAGGTGAAGACCCCCGGCGGCGAGAAGGCCTACGAAATCCTCTCAATCACCTATAAATAAGCAAGGCAGCCCATGGCCGAGACCAAGGACCCCCGTCCCACGCCCCCCGGCCTGTACAGTCGAGGCGATGCGGCTGGAGTGACTCCGGTGGAAATCACTGCGCTGGCGTTGTCCGTGCTGTGGTTGATTGCGGCCTCGTGGTATTTCCTCGCAGGCGGTGCCGAGAGCGCCAGTGGCGGGTTTGCCATCACACTGATGGTCATTGTGCTGCCGGTGGCGATGATCTGGGTCGCCGCCATGGCCATGCGGGCCTCCAAGACCATGCGAGAAGAAAGCGTCCGGTTGCAGGCGTCCATCGACGCCCTGCGGCAGGCTTATGTGGCGCAGTCTCAAGCAGGGAAAGGCCAGCCGCCGCACCCTCAGGTGGTCAAACGGCTTGACGATCTGAGCGGCGGCATCCGCAATCTGGAATCGACCTTGGCGATGCTGGGCGGCATCCGCCAAGCGGACCCTCAGGCCGGCGCCGCATCACAGTCCGCTGCGGACGACCAGCCGACGCTGTCGCTGGGCACCCCGGCCGAGGCCCTGCAACCGCCGCTGGCCACCGATGATCTGATCCGCGCCCTGCACTTTCCGGAAACCGCCGAGGATTCCGAGGGGTTTGCCGCGCTGCGCCGCGCGCTGAAAGATCGCAATGCCGCCAAGGTCATTCAGGCCGCGCAGGACATTCTGACACTGATGAGCCAGGACGGCATCTATATGGATGACCTGCGCCCGGACATGGCCCGCACCGAGGTCTGGCGCGCCTTCGCCAAAGGCGAACGCGGTCGCGCCATTGCACCGCTGGGGGGCGTGCACGACCGCTCCTCGCTGGCGCTGGCCGCGGGCCGGATGCGCGAAGACCCGATCTTTCGCGACGCCGCGCACCACTTCCTGCGGCGTTATGACCAGCTGTTTGCCAGTGTGGAATCGCAGCTGACGGACGAGGACATCCAGGCCTTTGCCGGAACCCGCACCTCACGCGCTTTCATGCTGCTGGGGCGTGTTGCGGGCACCTTCGACTGACGGTCCGAGGCGAGGCTGCGGCCTCCCCTCGGGATGCGTTCTTGCCCAAAGGACCAATGGTCGCCTTACAGCCCAAAACTGCCAAAGGGAATGTAACGGACAACAGTGCCGGGGGTAATGTCCTGCGCACCGTCGGGAAGTTCAACCAACCCTTCGGCCCAGCTCAACCCAGAGATCCGGCCCGACCCTTCGGATTTGAACACCTCTGCGTGCCCGTCGCGGATGCGTGCGCGGAGGTATTCGCGACGGCCCGGTTTTTTCCGTTTTGAGAAGGCGGCAGGCACGTTGAACCCCTGCGGCTCTTGCCAGCCAGCTCCGGACATCAACCCCATGGCAGGGCGGGCAAAGACCAGCGTACACACAAAAGCCGCCACCGGATTTCCCGGCAGGCCAAAGATCGGCATCCCCTGCCACATCCCCAGCGCCAGCGGGCGGCCCGGCTTCAGCGCGATGCGCCATTCCGCCAGCGCGCCGGTTTCGCGCAACAGGCCGGAGACGTGATCCTCATCCCCGGCAGAGGCACCGCCGGAGGTCAGGACCACATCGACCTGTTGCGTGGCCACGTCGAGCCGCGCGCGCAAGGCATCGCGGTCGTCGCCCACATGCCCAAGGTCCACGGCAACGTGTCCCAGCCGTTCAGCGATGGAAAGCAGCATCGGGCGGTTGGCATCATATATCTGGCCCTGTGCGGCTGTGCTGCCTGCCGGGACGACCTCGTCGCCGGTGGAGAGCACGCCAACCCGCAAGCGCGCCCGCACGGGCAGGTCCGACAGGCCCACAGCCGCCGCCAACGCCAGATCCGCCGGGGTCAGCCTGCGGCCTGCCGACAGGGCCGTTTGCCCCTCCTGCACGTCTTCGCCCGCGCGGCGAGTGTTGGACCCCGTCTTGACCGGCCCGCGAAAGGCGACCTCGCCGCCACTGGTGGCGCAGTCCTCGTCCAGCACCACCGTATCGACGCCATCGGGCAGCGCTGCTCCGGTGAGGACACGGCAGGCCTGTCCCGGCGGCACCGTGCCAGCATAAGGCACACCTGCGGCGGCGCGGCCATCAACCAGCGGCAAGACGATGTCACCCTCCCCCACCAACGCCCCGGCAAAGCCATAGCCGTCCACTGCGGTGTTGGGTTCCGGCGGGTTGGAGCGGCGCGCGGTCACGTCGTCTGCCAGCACGCGGCCAGCGGCATGGCCCAGCGCAACAGTCTCGGTCGCGCAGACGCAGGTAAGCCGCGACTGCAGCATGGCCAGCGCCTCGTCCACCGGGGTCCAGTCCACCCCCGGCGGCAGGGCAAAGCAGTCATTTTTCAGCGGCGGCGGGGTGAGTGACATGGCGGCAAGCAGCTCCTTTTCGTGGCCCAGACCGAGGATCCAACCTTCCTCCTGCGCGTCCGGGGCGTCGACGCTTAACATAGCGTTCAGACGCGCGGGCGAAAGCCGATTGAGCCCCTCTGCCAACACGCGCACCTGCACCGCGTCGCGGATGCCCGCATGGCGTGCGACCGCCGGCTCGATCAGCCCGGGCCATATTTCGGTGAACACCACGGCGGCATCGTCCCATGGCTCCAACGGCCACGCGGCCACCGGAAACTGTCGCCTGAGCCGCGCCAGAACAGGCAGCCCCATAAGCGCCTGACTGCCGACCGATCCGGCTCCGGCCAATTGCCAGACAGAGAAGGTGCCCTTGGTCCGGGTCTCACTCAAACGCTTGTCGGCAAATGGATTTTCGTAGCCTGCCTTGGTACGTGGCAACCCGTCAATGTCGCGCTTCAGGCCATTGCCCCAGAACGGCCCCTGCCCCGGAAAGCGTCGGTTGATCTCACCTGCTAGGTCGAAACGATTGTTGGCTTTTGAACTGTCCTCAATCCGGCTTTCCAACCAATCCCAAAGCGCCAGCGTGTCGCCATCACACAACGCCTGAGCCACACCCAAAGGATAGCCGAAGGGAAAGTCAAAGCCGACCATCAGCCGTTCGCCCGCGTCCAATGCGTCGCTGATGCGGGCCGTCAGATGCGCCTCGGCCACAGCGCGATTGCGGCAGTAGACCGGCGCGCGACCGGCCTCGCCAATCCAGATGGCGTCACGTTTTGGGCGCGGCCCCCGGTCGTTTCCCCCGGACCAGTCCACCATGATGAAGCGGTCGAAGCCCAAGCCTGCAGCGTCGATCAGGACAGCCCCACATGCGCCATGATGAAATCGGCAATCGCCTTGGTGTCATCTAGATCCAGCACCGGCACGGCAACGTCCACCGGACAATCGGAGGCCACGGCGAGGATCGTGTCGTCCTGCTTGGCAATCAGATCATGTCCGGCCTCGGCGCGGAAACATTCGATTTTGGGATGGCGCTGGCGCTTGTAGCCCTCGACCAGCACCAGATCGCAAGGGCCAAGGCGGGTCAGCAGCTCGTCGAGTTCCGGCTCGGCCTCGCCCCGCAGTTCCGTCATCACCGCGACCCGTTTGCGCGAGGCCAGAACCACTTCGCGGGCACCTGCTTCACGATGGCGATAGGAATCGCGGCCCGGATGGTCCACGTCAAAAGCGTGATGCGCGTGTTTGACCGTGCTGACCACCACACCGCGCGCGCTGATCTCGGACACGAGACGTTCCATCAATCCGGTCTTGCCGGAGTTCTTCCAACCCGTGATGCCGAAAACTTTCATAACATCGCCTCAGCCTGTGCCAGATCGTCCGGCGTGTTCACGTTGAAAAAGGCCGCATCGTCGGGAAAGACGCATTCGCGGCCATCGTGGCGTTCGGTCCAAAGGACGACCTTTTTCAAGCCCTCCTCCAGCGCGGCACGCAGATCATCCCGCAACGCCACCGGCCAGAGGCCAAAGGTCGGATGCCGGATCACGCGCCCCTTGGAAGACCGCGTTTCCGTGTCGCCCAGAGTAGCAGCCAGCACCAAAGGAAGCGCCTGCCCCTCGGCGGCCAGTTGCAAGCGCGGCACCAGATCACAGGGCAGAAACGGCGTGTCGGCGGCGACGCTGACCAGCGTCTCGGCCCCCTGCGCGGCCGCCCAGTCCATGCCCGCCAGCACCCCGGCGAGCGGCCCGGGAAACCCGGCCAAGCTGTCGGCGACCACGGGCAACCCCACGTCGAAACGTCCCGCGTCTCCGTTGGCATTCAGGCACAAATCGCTGACCTGCGGCGAAATACGTTCCATCACGCGGTCCAGCAGGCTCTGCCCGCCAAGCGTCAGCAACCCCTTGTCACCGCCGCCCATGCGCGTCGCCTGCCCCCCTGCAAGGATCACACCCACTGGGGCTTTCATGCGACGTCTCCCGTGGCGGCGACCTGCCAGGCCTGCACCTGCTGCCGGATCACTCCCGCGTCACCGGCCTGTTCAAGAACGCGGCTCGGCAGAATGAAGCCCGAAGCGCCGATGCTGGCGACCAACATATCCTTGGTTTCGACAACCGCCACGACGTCGGTCCATGCAATCCCGCCATCCGAGCGCCCGTTGCTTGTGGTGATGCCGCGCGCGGACAGCTCCAGTTGCTGACCGTCCATCATCGGGCTATCGACATAGGCCGCGGCGATCCGCTGGCGTGTGCCACGCGCCACTGCGACGTAGACGACCCACAGCGCCAGCGCAAAGACCCCGAACCACCCCGTGGAGAGGCCAAGGCTTTTCTCCAGGAGCACTGCAATGATCATGCCCAATGTCGCCACACCAGCCCCCATGAGAAGAGCAATGGCAATCTGCAGCGCCCGCCATCTGCCCGAGTAGATCGGCTTGCAGGCCAGGGCCATCCCGCGTGCGGCCTCTTTGCGGGTAAGCTCGTAGGGCATCGTCCACACGGGCTCCATCATACACCTCCTTTGCGACCGGAGCGTTTCGATTCCTCGGGGACAGAGCCCGGGTCCGCGTCCCACTCCAGCCGGTCGGCGCCGGACAGGCAGGTAAAGCGCCGTCCACGCATTCGGCCGATACAAGTCAGCCCGACCTGCTGCGCGATCTCCACCCCCCAGGCGGTGAAACCCGAGCGCGAAACCAGAACAGGCACCCCCATCAATGCGCATTTGATCACCATCTCAGAGGTCAGCCGCCCGGTGGTGTACATGATCTTGTCCGCGCCGGAAACGCCTTCGGACACCATCCAGCCGGCGATCTTGTCCACGGCATTATGGCGGCCCACGTCCTCCATATAAACCAGCGGTCGGTCGCCATGGCACAGCACCGAGCCATGAATGGCGCCAGCCTCCAGATACAGCGACGGCGTGGTGTTGATGCGGTGCGCCAGAGCATACAGCCACGAAGTCTTGACCGACGTCGCCGGCAAGGTCAGCCCCTCCAGCCCCTCCATCATATCGCCAAAGACCGTGCCCACGGCACAGCCGCTCGTGCGGGTCTTCTTCTTCAGCTTTTCCTCGTAGGTGGTCTGGCCGTCGGTGCGCACAACCACGACCTCCAGATCGTCATCGTAATCGACGCCTTTGATCGTCTCGCCGTCGCGCAACATGCCTTGGTTCTTCAGAAACCCAAGGGCCAGGTATTCCGGGTAATCCCCGATCGTCATGGCGGTGACGATCTCCTGTCCATTGAGATAGATGGTCAGCGGGCGTTCCTCGACCACGTTGATCTGAACCACCTGCCCTGCCTGGTCGATGCCATTGACGGCCCGCGTCAGCCGCGCGGCACCGGGGTCCGGCGCAATGATATAATCCGTGCTGTCGTCATGCGATTGCATCCGCTGCGCTCCCCCGCTAGGCATTATCCGGCAATTCCAGAGGTCCAGACCATGCCCCAGCCCAACGTGATGTCAAGCTTCTGGCGCGGAGTTCGCGACGGCCTGCCGTTTCTTTTGGTGGTCGGACCTTTTGCCCTTCTGTTTGGCGTGATCGCCACCGAAGCGGGGCTGAACGTGTTTGAAACGCTGAGCTTTTCTGTCGTGGTGATCGCAGGCGCGGCGCAGTTCACCGCGCTGCAACTGCTGTCGGAAAACACGCCGGTGGTGGTCGTTCTGGCCTCTGCGCTGGCGGTGAACCTGCGTATGGCCATGTACTCTGCCTCCATCACCCCACATCTGGGCGCGCTGCCGCTGTGGAAACGTATGATCACGGCGTATTTCCTTGTGGATCAGACTTACGCCGCCGCCGCGCTGAATTACGAGAAACACCCAAACCAGACGCTGGCGCAGAAGTTCGCGTATTTCATGGGGGTCGTGCTGCCGATCTGCCCGCCGTGGTATGTCTTTACCCTTGTGGGCGCGTGGCTGGGCAATGCGGTGCCAGAGGGGCTCGGGATCGACTTTGTTCTGCCGCTGGCTTTCATCGCGATGCTCGGCCCAAGCCTGCGCACCGGGGCACATCGCGTGGCGGCCACGGTCGGCGGTGTGGCGGCGCTGGTGTTCGCCTTCCTGCCCTATAACCTTGGCCTGATCGCCGGGGCGCTTCTGGGCATGATGGCCGGGGCGGAATTCGAGCGACGCATGTTGCCGCAGGAGGGCAAGTCATGATCGACAAAACCGCGCTTTGGACAGTGATCGTTCTGCTGGGACTGGGGTCGTTCGGCCTGCGGTTCGTGTTTCTTGGAGTGATCGGGGACCGCGAGTTGCCCGAATGGCTGCTGCGGCATCTGCGCTACACTGCCGTCGCGGTGATCCCGGCGCTGGTTGCGCCCCTGGTGATCTGGCCCGCCGCGACCGGCGGAGAGACAGACCCGCTGCGCGTGACGGCGGCGGGTCTTGCCCTGGCTGTTGGTGCCGTGACCCGGAACCTCTATGCCGCGCTTGGCGTTGGCGCGCTGGTCATGTTCGGCGGCGGCTGGCTGCTCGGGGCCTGACAGCTTACCTGTCGGGCACGCCGTTGGCGGCCCAGCCCGCTTCGATTCGCTGAATGGCCAGGTCTTTGTCATCACCATCCTCTTCGCGCAGCTCACGGGTCTCGACACCCGGCAACTCCGCAAAGGCCTCCATCAGCTTGTTTGGGAACAAGGCGTTGGGAATGCTCTCGAAACCGGGAAGCTTCTGCAACAACCTTGCGGTCTGGGACGTGCAGGCCGCAGGCCCGACCGGGCCGTTCTCCTGCACCAGTTGCAAGGCCCGCTCTGCCACCGCCGGCGGCACCTGAACGCGCTGGATCTTGACCCGATAGGCAGACCGCGCATGCGCGCTCTCATAGGCCTGCTCCACTTCGGGCGTGATGCCATACAGCACATCGTCAATCTCCGGCACGCTCTGGAACCGGGCGGAGCCAGCAGGATCGAAAATCACTTGCTGTGTCGGAGCATTCACCTTGATCGACGTATGCGCACCGTTGTTTGTCCGGTTGTTGATCATGGTGTACAGCGTGATTGAGGGCGGCTCTGACGAGCGATAGGCGACCCGCGCGGCCTCTTCGGGCGTGGCGTTGGGACCGGACATTTGTGTCCCGGCGCAGGCGGCCATGCTCAGCAGTGCGCCCAGCGCGAAAATAGCCCGAAGGCCCTGTATCAGTGTCATAAGGTTCCCACCTGTCATCTGTCTGCGCGTCTTGTCAGACAAAAGCACGAGGCCCGAATCACATTCAAGTGACCACGGGCCTTGCAAAATTTCCTGTACCTTCGGCGCTGCAAAATGCGGCGCCCCCGCGTCATATCAGGCGGCGAAGATCGCCATGAACACGACGATGACGAAAATCACCGTGCAGGCCTTGATGACGAAGTTGATGAAGCCGTCGAAGGTCTTCTCTTGAACTGTGACGTCCATGGTGCCGTGCTTGTGATCTGCGGCCATAATCGCGTCCCTCCGTTGGGTATAAGCGTTTCGACGAAGACAGATAACGCAAAAGTTTTGCCCTGTCACCGCGAGAAAAGCGCGCAAATGTCGCGGCGCGTCACGCATCGGCCAACTGAGGCACCTCGGCCACGCCTATGCACCGTGGTAGGGCTTGCTCCGTTTGACTACCGCGACCGCGCAGCAACGCATACCGGCAGCGTGAATATACCAACGGGCGCTTTGGCCGGCAGGGGTCTGCTTGTCATGAGCCCCACCAACACAAGATCAATGTGGAGGATGCCCAAACCCAATCCACCACATGCCGGGACCGAACGCGCAATCCGGCCATTGCAAAGATTTCAAGATCCGGATCACTGACCGTGCCCCTGTTCGAAAAGACGCATTCTTTCATGCCCGTACAACCCGCAGGCCGTACTTTTTGTGGCAACCTCCGCCCACGATGCTACAGTCGCATTCAAAGACATGCATGAAAGGGAGGTCTCTTGTGTCCATCATCCGCCCCACCCGTCGCGAAGTTCTTGCGATGGCAGCCGCTGCGCCAGCGCTGACCCTGCCGACACTGACCCGTGCCCAAACGCTCGGCGCACCCTCCGGCGGCAATCCGCAGCACTTCGCCTTCACGATCGGGGAGGCACGGCTGACCGTTGTCTCGGATGGCCGTCTCGAACTGTCTGCCACCGATCTTGGCGTGAATGCCGACGCCGACCAGGTCAAAGCCTTCCTCGAAAGCTATTTCCTGTCGCCCGTCACCAACTATTCCCACGCCAACCACCTCGTGATCGAGACCGGTGACCACAAGGTGCTGGTCGATGTCGGCTCGGGAAATCGGTTCCTCCCCACTGCGGGTGAGCTGATAGGCAATCTGGAAACAGCCGGCATTGATCCCGGCTCCATCACGCATGTCGTCATAACGCACGCACACCCGGATCACATCTGGGGCATCCGCGACGATTTCGACGAGGCGATCCTGCCACAGGCGCAGTACTTCGTCTCCACCGCCGAGCATGAGTTCTGGCTTCAGGACGGTCTCGCCGCCAGCATGCCAGCGGATATGCAGCAATTCGCCGTGGGGGCCGCAAACTCGCTGCGGGTCGATGGCGCCGACTGGACACTGCTGAACGATGAAGACGAGGTTGTCCCCGGCGTGCGCGTCATCAACACGCCCGGCCATACACCCGGCCATGTCTCTGTCGTGGTCGAAAGCGGCGGCCAGCAGCTGATCGCCCTCGGCGACAGCATGACCCACGCCTACATGAACTTTGCCCATCCTGAGTGGTACAACAATTTCGACATGGACGGCGACACAACGGTCAGCACGCGGAAACGTCTGCTCGACATGGCTGCAACGGACCGCATGGCGGTGCTGGGCTACCACTTCCCCTTCCCCGGTGTGGGACACGTCCGAAAAGAGGGCAGCACCTACCAATTCGTGCCCGCGCTCTGGCAATGGGGCTAACCCCCTGAAACAAAAGCGGCGCGTGTCATTTGTCACGCGCGGCCCTGCTGCTTTGCTTTCCAAATACCGCTCGCCGGAGGCAGCCCGAGCCGACCAAAGGCGCTTCGGTCAATAGGTGGGGTGGAACCGTCCCGCAGGCGACAGGGTAAAGATCTCCGCCCCATCTGCCGTCACGCCAATCGAATGCTCGAACTGCGCCGACAGCGATTTGTCGCGTGTCACAGCCGTCCAATCGTCGGCCAGGACCTTCGTTTCAGGGCGGCCCAGGTTCACCATCGGCTCGATGGTAAAGAACATGCCCTCTTCCAGCTCAGGCCCCATCCCCGGGCGCCCGTAGTGCAACACATTCGGCGGCGCGTGAAACACCGTGCCCAGCCCGTGGCCACAGAAATCGCGGACCACCGACATGCGATGGCCTTCCACATAGCTCTGGATCGCGTGTCCGATGTCGCCAAATGTGGCGCCGGGCTTTACCGCGTCGATCCCCTTCATCAGCGAATCGTGCGTCACCTGGATCAACCGCTCCGCCTTTCGCGACAGCTTGCCCGCAACATACATGCGCGAGCTGTCCCCGAACCAGCCATCAAGGATCACCGTCACGTCGATGTTCAGAATGTCACCGTCCTTGAGCTTTTTCTTGTCGTCCGGGATGCCGTGACAGACCACGTGGTTCACGCTGATGCAGGAGGCGTGCTGATACCCTTTGTACCCGATCGTCGCCGATACGGTGCCCAGCTCCGTCACCCGCCGCGTGATAAAGTCGTCCAACTCGGCGGTCGACACGCCCACATCAACCTTGTCCGCCACCTCGTCGAGGATCTGCGCCGCCACCTGTCCCGCCGCGTGCATTCCGGCAAAGTCCGCATCGTCGTGAATGCGAATGCCATCTCGGGTGATGCGGCCTGCGTGTTCCTGATTCAAGGCGGGTCTCCTGGTCTGTGCGGCGTCGGTCTTTGGGGCGTCGATGCTATGGTTTTTTCGTGATTTAGGCGCTTTCGGCCAAAGATGCCAGACCGCGCGCTTGGCAACGCGACGTTTACACCTACGAGGCCAAAATCCGGGTCAATCCGCCGCGGCAAGGCGGGAATGCTGCTTTCCCTCAGGCCGCGCCCGACGTAAGCCTGCGCCGCACACTCTGGAAAGGCCCGCGCCCATGTCTCATGTCACCCTTGTTCGCCACGGGCAGGCCAACACGGCCGCCCGCGATGAAGTGAGCTATGACAAGCTCTCTGACCTTGGCTGGCAGCAGGCGCACTGGCTGGGCGACTGGTTCCGCGACACGGGCGAACGCTTTGCCCGCGTTTACACAGGTACGCTGGTTCGACATGTGGAAACCGCTCAAGGGATCGGCAAGGTCTGCGACACGGCTCCGGTGCGGGACGCACGGTTGAACGAGATGGCATATTTCGACCTTGCTCAGGCGGTCGAGGCCCAGCACGGGCTGATGATGCCCACTGACCGGGAGGGGTTCGTCGCCCATCTGCCAAAGGTGTTTGACCTTTGGCAGCAGGATAAGGTGGACGACGCCCCCGAGCCCTTTGCCGATTTCGAGGCCCGCGTGCGCGCCGCCGTGACAGAGATCGCCGCCGGCGAGGGACGCGCGCTGATCGTCACGTCAGGTGGCTTGATCGGCATGACCATGCGCGTCGTGATGCGGCTGGACATTTCAGCGCTCGCCGCCGCCTGCCTCGCAATCGAGAACACCTCTCTGCATCGGATCCAGCCTCTCGGGGACGACCTGCTGCTGACTCAGTTCAATGCGCTGCCGCACCTGGACAACCCGGACCGTCAATTCGCCCGCAGCCACCTGTAAGGCCACAGTTGCCCCGTCCGACCGGGAATAGGGGTTGAACCTGCCCGACGGGACAGGTTGTTTGGCCGGGAAACTTGATCAAACGCACAGATGGAGCAGTGGGTGACACATCTATGGGTCCGCGCGGAAAGCCGCGCCAACGAGGAACGGGTGGGCATCACCCCTGACGGCGTGCGTAAATTGATCGCCAAGGGGGTTCAGGTCACGGTCGAGGACAGCGCCACCCGCGTTCTGCCCACCGACGATTTCGCAAACGCCGGTGCCGCAATCGCGCCGGACGGCAGCTGGCCCGAGGCGCCACGTGATGCGCTGATCTTTGGGCTCAAGGAATTGCCCGAGGGCGACGGCCCCCTGCCCCACCGCCACATCATGTTCGGCCACGCCTACAAAAATCAGACCGGCGCGCAGGACTTCCTGGACCGCTTCACGCGGGGCGGCGGGGCGCTGTATGACCTCGAGTACCTCGTCGATCCTCAGGGGCGGCGCGTGGCGGCCTTTGGCTACTGGGCGGGATACGCCGGTGCGGCGGTGTCGCTTCTGGCACTGGCTGCACAGGCCCGTAGCGACACCTGCCCGCCTGTGACAACGTGGAAGGACGCCCCCGCCATGCGCGCCGAGGTTGCCTCCGCCATCGACAGCCAGACCCTGCGCGCCATCGTCATCGGGGCAAAGGGCCGCGTCGGCTCTGGCGCGAAGACACTGTGC
The DNA here is from genome assembly GCF_014196795.1 of Sagittula marina. Classification (GTDB taxonomy): domain Bacteria; phylum Pseudomonadota; class Alphaproteobacteria; order Rhodobacterales; family Rhodobacteraceae; genus Sagittula; species Sagittula marina. The sequence goes on along the minus strand of NZ_JACIEJ010000008.1, from coordinate 51,440 downwards.
GAAGAGGTCGGCGTCACCGTCACCCCCTGGGACATGGCGGAAACCGCACACGGCGGCCCGTTTCCTGAGGTGTTGGCGCATGACGTCTTTTTCAACTGCATTCTGGCCACGCCCGGCGTGCCGCAATTTGTCCCCGCAGACGCAGGTCAGCGCGACCGCGCGCTGCGGGTGATCGGCGACATCGCCTGTGACCCCACCAGCCCGTTCAACCCGGTGCCGGTCTACGACGCGGCGACCACCTGGGATCGTCCCGCCACCCGCGTGCACGATACTCCGCCGCTGGATGTGATGGCCATCGACAACCTGCCTTCGCTGCTGCCGCTGGAATCCTCTCTGGATTTTGCCGAGCAGCTCCTGCCCCATCTTGCCACGCTGGATCAGATCGACTCAGGTGTCTGGGGGCGGGCATATGATATGTTCAAAAAGCACTCAAAAGGAGCCTGAGGCATGACAGTACATTGGTGCGGCACGGGCCTGTCCACAGTTCCCGGCCTGCGGCGCCTGCTGGGCCGCAACATTCCCATGACGGTCTGGAACCGGACCACCGCCAAGGCCGAGGCCGCGGTGGGCGACCTGACCGACGACATCCGGGCGTTCGACCTTCCTGCGTTGAGCGCGGCGGTGGAAAAGGGTGACGTCATCGTCTCCATGCTGCCCGGAGATTGGCACGTCCCGCTGGCCGAACTGGCGCTGGCGAAGGGGGCGGATTTCGTGTCCTCCTCCTATATCGCGCCCGAAATGCGCGCGTTGGACGCCGCCGCGAAAGAGGCCGACCTGCGCTTTGTAAACGAGGTCGGTCTGGACCCGGGCCTCGATCACCTGATGGCGCATTGGCTGGTGGCCGACTATCGCGCGTCCTCGGAATTCGACACGGACAACGCGCTGTCCTTCACCTCGTACTGCGGCGGTGTTCCCAAGGTTCCGAACGCCTTTCGCTACAAATTCAGCTGGGCCCCGGTGGGCGTGCTGAAGGCGCTGCGCTCCCCCTCGCGGTCGATCCGCCACTTCACCGAGCTGGAGGTCGCCCACCCATGGGAGGCGCTGACCCGCTACGACGCCCCGCTGCCGCGCGCCGAGAGCTTTGAGGTCTATCCCAACCGGGACAGCCTGCCGTTTATGACGGATTACGGCTTTGCCCCGGATTGGAAGGTGAAGGATTTCGTGCGCGGCACCCTGCGCCTGAACGGCTGGGCCGATGCGTGGGACGATATTTTCAAGGTTGCCCCCAAAGCCTCGGACGCGGAATTGCAAGCCATCGCCGACAAGCTTCTGCAAGAGAACGCCTACGACGACGGCGAAGCGGATCGCGTCGTGCTGTGCGTCTCATTGCGGGCGGAAAAGGACGGCGAAGCGGTCTATCACAAGACCTACGTGATGGATGCCTGGGGCGACGCGCGTGGCTCTGCCATGGCACGACTGGTGTCCACACCGGTCAGCTGGGCTGTGGAAAGCGTTCTGGCCCGAGAGATCCCGGCGGGCGTCAGTGCCGCGCCGTCCGATCTACGGCTTGTGAACCGCTGGCTGGACAGCGTGCACGGACTGGCGCAACATCTGATGGTGGTGGATCACCTGACCTGAACATGCCGGGCGGGGTGACACCCCGCCCCTACGCCTTATTCGCCCAGCTTTGGCGCGGGCGCGTCCAGCACCAGGTCCGCATCCGAGAACCGGAAGGGCGCACGCACCCCCGGCACGCCACCCGGCGCGATCTGCATCCCGCGTGCAACGACCTGCGGATCGGCAAAAACCTCGGCCATGTCATTGATCGGCCCGGCGGGGATGCCGTCGGCCTCGCAGGCAGCCAGCAACGCGTCCTTTGTGAACGTGCGCGTGCCGGCGGTCAGACGCTCCGTCATCTCGTCACGATGCGCAATCCGGTCCGAGTTGGTCAGGAACCTGGCATCCTCCGCCATGTCGCCCACCCCCAGAACCCGCGTCAGGCGCTGGTATTGCGAGTCATTGCCGGTGGCGATGATGATGTGGCCATCGGAACATTCAAACACCTGATAAGGCGTCAGATTCGGGTGATAGTTGCCCGTCCGTTCCGGCGGCGTGCCGGTGGACAGATAGTTCAGCGCCTGGTTCGCCATGGCGGAGACCGCACAATCCATCAGCGCCATGTCGATGTGTTGGCCCTTGCCCGTCTGGTGCCGCTGATGCAACGCCGCCAGAATGCCGGACACGCTATACAACCCGGTGAACAGATCGGTGATCGCCACGCCTGCGCGCTGCGGGACGCCCTCGGGATCGCCGGTGATCGACATGAAGCCGGACATGCCCTGAATGATGTAATCATAGCCGGCGCGATGCGCATACGGTCCATCCTGACCGAACCCGGTGATGGAACAGTAGATCAGCCGGGGATTGACCTCTGCCAGCGAGGCATAATCCAAGCCGTACTTCTTCAGCCCGCCGACCTTGAAATTCTCGATCAGAATATCGGCATCCCGCACCAGTTCGCACACCCGCGCCTGCCCCTCGGCACTGCGCAGGTCCACAACTTCGGACTGCTTGCCGCGATTGCAGGAATGGAAATAGGCGGCCGTGTGATCCTCGTCACGGTCGATGAACGGAGGCCCCCAGCGACGGGTGTCATCGCCTTCGGGGGCCTCGATCTTTGTCACCTCCGCGCCGAGATCAGCGAGGGTTTGCCCCGCGAACGGCCCGGCCAGAATCCGGGCCAGTTCAATGACCTTCACCCCTGCAAGGGGGCCGCGCGGCGCCGACGTCATTCGCCGAGTTTCTCGTCCAGGATCTCGGAGAAGTCCGCGTAGCTCATGTTGGAGTACTTCTCGCCGTCGATGATGAACGACGGCGTCGAGTTGATGTCATCCGCCGTGGCATTTTCCTGGAACCAGGTCAGCAGCGTGCGCAGTTGCGTGCTGTCTGTCAGGCAGGCTTCGAGCTGGTCGTTGTCGAGGCCGGCCATTCGTCCAATCTTGCGCAGCTCGTCGGCCACACCGGCCTCGTCACCTTCACGCGCAGGGGCGATGAAATCGTCCTGAGCCTTGTAGATCATGTCGGAGATGCCAAAGAACTTCTCGGGCCCACCGCAGCGCGCGATCAGCGACGCCCACATGCCGTACTTGTCGAAATACACTTCGCGGTAGGTGAATTTCACCTTGCCGGTGTCGACGTAGTTCTTTTTCAATTGCGGGATCAGCGTCTCGTTGGCACTGGCGCAATGCGGGCAGGTGTAGGAGGCGTATTCGATCACTTCGATCGGCGCATCCTCGGCCCCCATGGTCATTTCCACGACGGAGGAGGTGTCGATCTCGGTCTCACCACCCTCTTGTGTCTGGGCAACGGCTGCGCCCGGAACAGTGATTGTGCCGTTGGCGTTGGTCGTCGCACCTTGCGTCATGTAGAACGCGCCGCCCGCGATCAGGGCAAGCGCAACCGCGCCAGAGGTCAGTAGCTTGTTCATAAATCTTGCCTTTTCCTACTTCGCAGAGCGGGGCTCGCGCCGCCCTGTCTTCGATATGACATTTGCGCCCAGACGTTCAAGCGCTGCGCGCAGACCATCGTCCCCCACCCCTTCGGACAGGCTTTTGGCCTCCGCCACAGCTTCGGGCTTGGGCGCGCGTTCGTGGACCTTGGGTTTGCCGTGGTCAAAGCTCGCCTGCCCTTCGGCAAAACCCACCGGCGCGGTCTGGGTCACGATCACGTGACGGATCGCTTCGAACCCGTAGACCGCGTTGATGCGCTGGACGATCTCCGCCTTGCGCATTTCCAGGATGGGGGCAAAGGCCCCCTTGGTCAGCACCACCAGCTTTGCGCCGTATTCGTTGTGAACCTTGCCCTCCAGCCGCACGCGGCCATATTTGACCTCGACAGGGCGGCTCATGCGGGCCAGTTCCTCTCCGACGATCTCTTCCCAATGGGTCAGGACGCGGCTTTCGGCAAAGCCCCGCGATTCCGATGCCTTGCGGATCTGCCCCGTCAGAAGCTTTTCGGTACGGGCGAACCCGTAGGTGGTTGTCTTGCGCTTGGCCATGGTGGACCCCGTTGACTCCCGTTCACTGGCCCTATTCTAAGGGGCCGTTCCCCTCGGGCGCCAGCCCCCTTCTGTCACAGGACCCTCACCCTTGCGTGACCCCGCCGAAGCCTCCGACCTGCTCGACTGGTACGATCGCCATGCCCGCGACCTGCCGTGGCGCATTCGCCCACAGGCCCGCGCCGCCGGTGTGACCGCAGACCCCTACCGCATCTGGCTGTCAGAAATCATGCTGCAACAGACCACGGTGGCAGCCGTCCGCGAGTATTTTCGCGTCTTTACAGAGCGCTGGCCCACGGTCGAGGATCTCGCCGCTGCCGAGGATGCGGACGTCATGGCCGCCTGGGCCGGGCTGGGCTACTACGCCCGCGCCCGCAACCTGCTGAAATGCGCGCGGTCTGTTGTGGCGGACCATGGCGGGCAGTTCCCGGCGGATCACGCGGAATTGCTGAAATTGCCCGGAGTCGGCCCCTACACCGCAGCGGCGGTCAGCGCGATTGCCTTTGACGACGCGCAGGTGGTGGTCGATGGCAACGTCGAACGCGTCATGGCGCGGCTGCACGACGAACACACGCCTCTTCCAGAGGCAAAGCCGATCCTGACGGCCTATGCTGCCGCTCTGACACCCGCCCAGCGCCCCGGCGATTACGCCCAGGCGGTGATGGACCTGGGTGCCACGATCTGCACGCCGAAACGTCCCGCGTGCGGGTTGTGCCCCTGGCGCACGTCCTGCGCGGCCTGGGCCGAAGGCACCGCCGCCGAACTGCCCAAGAAAACTCCGAAGAAGAAAAAGCCCATCCGTCGCGGCACCGCCTACCTCGCCCGCCGCGTCGATGGTGCCTGGCTGCTGGAAACCCGGCCCGACAAGGGGCTGCTGGGCGGGATGCTGGGCTGGCCCGGCACCGATTGGCTGGATGTGACGCTGGATGCCCCCGTCGAGGATCCGCCAATCCGCGCCGAATGGAAGACCGTCCGCGGCGAAGCCCGCCACACCTTCACCCATTTCCACCTGATTCTGACGGTGAAAACCGCTCTGGTGCCGATGGAACGCAACGCTTCTCGCGGAGAATTCATCGAATTGTCTAATTTTAGCCCCAGCGATCTGCCAACCGTCATGCGCAAGGCGTTTGACCTTGCGCAAGGCGGATGAACATCGCTTGGGACAATCTGCCGGAGCGTCTATATAGACAAAAACCGGAGTAGGCCCATGAGCATTGCAGAACGGCCCGACGCACAGACCCGCATCCCGGCGGCCCGCGTGGCGCGCTTTACCGCTGCCGCGCCATTCTTCCTGTCTTTCGTGCTGATCCCGCTGGTCTGGATCGGTGCGATACAAGGCGGTCTCTGGGTGCTGCTCGTGCCGCTGGCCACATGGTATCTGTTCTCTGCCATCGACACCCTCGCCGGATTGAACACCGCCAACGCCGATCTGGACACCACCGAAGATCAGCTTTTCTGGTATCGCCTGCTCACGCAGATCTGGGTGCCGCTGCAATTCGTGACGCTGTTTGGCCTGCTGTACTACGTGACCCGCGCCGACCACCTGAACGGCTGGGAAATCTACGGCGTCATGTTCGGCACCGGCGTCATGACCGGGACCGTCGGCATCGTCTACGCCCACGAACTGCTGCACCAGCGCAACGCCAGAGAACGCTGGCTGGCCGATATTCTGCTGGCCATGGTGCTGTATTCGCATTTTCGCAGCGAACACCTGCTGGTGCATCACCGCTACGTCGGCACACCGCGCGATCCGGTGACCGCGCGTTACAACGAAGGGTTCCACCGCTTTTACCCGCGTGTCCTGCGGCAATCCCTGCACTCGTCGTTCCGGGCCGAAAAGGCGATGCTGGCCCGCAAGTCCCTGCCCTGGACCCACCGCAGCAATCCCTTCTGGCGCTATTGGGCGCTACAGGCGGCGATGTTGGTGCTGGCCTATGTGGTCGGTGGCTGGCTTGGCGTGTTGCTGTTTGCCGTGCAGGCGGGCGTGGCGATCTGGCAGCTCGAATTGGTCAACTATGTTGAACACTACGGGCTGACCCGCCGGCATCTGGGCGAGGGAAAATACGAACACGTCCAGCCGCGCCATTCCTGGAATGCATCACACACGGCCACGAACTGGCTGATGATCAACCTTCAGCGCCATTCGGATCACCACTACAAGCCCGACCGCCGCTTCCCGCTGTTGCAGACCTATACCGCTGACGAAGCGCCGCAACTGCCCTACGGCTACCCGCTGATGGCAATGGCCGCGTTGATCCCGCCGGTCTGGAAGCGCGTCATGAACCCCAAGGTCCGCGCGTGGCGCGCCCGATACTACCCCGACATCACCGATTGGACGCCATACGTGCAAGCCAGCACACCACCGCCACGCTGATACCCCGTCGGTGCGGTGCCCTGCTCCCATGGTCGCACATGGCGCGTCCCGGGGTGACAATACGCAAGCACAGCATTATAGCGCGGCAAAATGCATTTGAACCGCGAGGACACCCATGACAACGCTTGTTTTTGGCCACAAATCCCCTGACACCGATTCTACCGGCTCCCCGATCTTCTGGTCGTGGTACCTGAAGTCCAAGGGCGTCGACGCCAAGCCGGTTCTGCTGGGCGAACCCAACACCGAAGCGGCTTTCATGTTGCAACACTGGGGCCTCGACAAGCCCGAGATCATCTCGGACGTGGCCGAAGGTCAGGACGTCGTGATCGTGGACACCAACAACCCCGCCGAACTGCCCGCCTCGATCAACGCGGCCAACATCACCGCGATCATCGACCACCACAAGCTGGTCGGCGGGCTGGAAACCAAAGGCCCCATCGACATCACCGTGCGCCCGCTGGCCTGCACCGCCACGATCATGGTCGACCTGATCGGCGAAGCGGACATGGCCAAGGCTCCGAAAGAGATCAAGGGCGCGGCGCTGACCTGCATCCTGTCGGACACGCTGGAATTCCGCTCCCCCACGACGACCGACCATGACCGCGCAGTGGCCGAAAGCCTCGCCAAGGATCTGGGCGTCGATCTGGGCGACTTTGCCGCGCAGATGTTCGCCGCGAAATCCGATGTCTCGGCGTTCTCTGACGCTGAACTGATCCGCATGGATTCCAAGGAATACGAAGTGGACGGCGTGAAATTCCGTGTCTCCGTACTGGAAACCACCGCACCGGAGATCCCGCTCGACCGCAAAGAAAGCCTGATGAACACCTACAACACCGTTCAGTCCGAAGACGGCGTCGACGAAGTGCTCTTGTTCGTCGTGGACATTCTGAAGGAAGAAGCCACCCTGCTGGTCCCCAACGAACGGGTAAAAGCCGTGGCGGAAAAGTCCTTTGGCGCGACGGTTGACGGCGACACCGTGGTTCTGCCGGGCATCATGTCCCGCAAGAAGCAGATCATCCCGAACCTGAAGGTCTGAGCCTGAACACCGGTGCGGGGCGCTGCCCCGGACCCCGGACCACTGTCGGGACGCATAGAAACAAGGGCCGTGCCGCATTTTGTGGCGCGGCCTTTTCTATTTCGGCGGCTGAAAGGGCAGCGGCTGCCCGAGTGTTATGCCGGAGGGGGTGATCTGGCAGCTCAGGGAAAGCACCTCGACACCCGCGGCCGTCGCCTCCGCAAAGGCTGCGGCGTAAACCGGGTCGATGTCAGCGGCGAGCGTGACGCGTTCGGCGTCGGTGCGTTGAACCAGATAGAGCATCACCGCCCGGTGCCCTTGGGCGACCATGGCCGCCAGCTCACCCAGATGTTTCGTGCCACGCGCCGTCTTGCTGTCCGGGAACTCCGCCAGCCCCGTCTGCCGCGAGAGCGTGACAGATTTGACTTCGACGTAGCAATCCGGTCGGCCACCGCTGAGGAGGAAGTCGACGCGGCTGCTTTCTCCGTACATGACTTCGGGGCGAACAATGTCGTAGCCGTCCAGCCCGGCGATCTGACCCGCCATCAGTGCGGGCTTGACCAGCCGGTTCGCCGCGCCCGTATCGACACCGATAAAATGCCCTCCGGGCTGCTCCACCAGCCGCCAAGCCCATTTGAGCTTTTTCCTTGGGTCGTCGTTCGGTTCCAGCCAGATCCGCATGCCCTCGTCGGCCAGCCCCAGCATGGAGCCGGGGTTCGCCACATGGGCCGTCACCTCGCGACCGTCCTCCAGCAGGCAATCCGCCAGGAACCGCTTGTAACGGCGTATCAATGTCGCAGGCACCAGTTGTGTTTGAAAGCGCATGATCTGAGCCCTATACCTTACGCAACGCCCGGCGCAAGCTGCCCGACCGCTGCGAAAGGAAGTCCAGAATGTCCAACCCCACCGCCGCCATGCTGGTGATCGGCGACGAGATCCTCTCAGGCCGCACCCGCGACAGCAACATGCATTTCCTTGCCAATGAATTCACCCGCCACGGCATCGACCTGCGTGAGGTTCGCGTGGTGTCTGACGATCACGCCGCCATCGTCGCCGCTGTGCAGGCGTTGAGTGCAGCCTATGACCACGTGGTGACCTCTGGCGGCATAGGCCCAACGCATGACGACATCACCGCCCCTTGCGTGGCGGAGGCGTTCGGTGTGCCGATCACCGTGCGTGACGATGCCCGTGCGCTGCTACAGGCGCATTACGACCGCACCGGATCGGAGCTGAACGAAGCGCGCCTGCGCATGGCCCGCATTCCCGATGGCGCCACGCTGATCGAAAACCCGGTCTCCATCGCGCCGGGATTTTCCCTGCAGAACGTCCACGTCATGGCCGGCGTTCCGAGCGTCTTTCAAGCCATGGTCGCCAGCCTGCTTCCCTCCCTGACCGGTGGCGCGCCCATCCTGTCGCAAACCCTGCGTGTCATGCGCGGCGAAGGCGACGTTGCCCAGCCGCTGGGCGCATTGGCCGAGGAGTTCAACGATCTCCAATTCGGCTCCTACCCATTCCAGAAGGACGGCATCTACGGCACCAACCTCGTGGTGCGGGGATCGGACGGCGCCCGTCTGGATGCCGCCATGACCCGCCTGAACGCGTTGTTCACGGACGCGGCCGCATGAGCCAGACCAGGCCCGATCTTCCCCGGTTGTTCGACGTGCTGGACGCCACATGGCCCGCTGCGGCCAAGGTGGACACCGGGCCCTGGACCCTGCGGGAGGGGCGTGGCGGCGGCAAACGTGTGTCAGCCGCAACGGCGCGTGACGCCTGGCGGCTCGACGATGTGACAGCGGCGGACAGCGCCATGCGGATGATGGGGCAAGACCCGCTTTTCATGATCCGTCCCGACCTGACCCCCTCGGACACCACGCTGGATGTGACGCTGGCGGCCCAGGGCTATGCGCGAGCCGACCCGACACAGATCTGGCTTGCCCCGATTGACCATCTGACCGACCGATCCCTGCCCCGGGTTTCGGCCTTTGCCATCTGGGAGCCCCTCGCCATCATGCGCGAGCTCTGGGAGGACGGCGATATCGGTGCCGCTCGGCAGCGCGTCATGAACCGCGCCGCCCCGCCCAAGACGGGCCTGTTCGGACGTGTCTCGGACAAGGCTGCCGGCGTGGGCTTTTGCGCCATCCACGACGACATAGCCATGGTTCACGCACTCCATATCCTCGAACAGCACCGCGGAAAGGCGCTGGGGGGCTGGATGATGCGCTGCGCCGCGCTTTGGGCCGCGTCGAAAGGCGCCCGCTGGATCGCCTGCGCCGCGACCGAACAAAACACTGCGGCCTCCGCGCTGTATCGGTCGTTGCAGATGGAGGTCGCGGGGCGTTACCATTACCGCATCCTTGATAGCGAAAGCGATACACAGTGACCGACAAACCCACCGCATTGAACCTGCTGCCGGTCGACCCGCTGCCAGAGCAAACGCAGAAGTACTTCGACATCTGCGAAGAAAAGCTCGGCATGGTTCCGAACGTCCTGCGCGCCTATGCGTTTAACATCGACAAGCTGAACGCCTTCACCACCCTCTACAACGATCTGATGCTGGCAGACAGCGGCCTGACCAAGCTGGAGCGCGAGATGATCGCCGTGGTTGTTTCCTCGGTGAACAAGTGCTTTTACTGCCTCACCGCCCACGGTGCTGCCGTGCGTGACCTGTCCGGCGACCCCAAGCTGGGCGAGATGCTGGTGATGAACTGGCGCGTGGCCGACCTGAAACACCGTCATCGCGCCATGCTCGCTTTTGCTGAAAAGATGACGATCGAAAGCGCCAAGATCGGTGAATACGACCGCGAGGGATTGCGCGATGCGGGGTTCTCCGAGCGGGACATCTGGGACATCGTCAATGTGGCGGGCTTTTTCAACATGACCAACCGGGTGGCCTCGGCCACGGATATGCGGCCGAATGACGACTACCACGCGCAAGCACGGTAAACGGCTGGGGTTGCTGTTGGCGTTCTGCGCAGGTCCACTGGCCGCGCAGAACCTGTCGCTGCCGCAGACCGCCACCCGCACCTACTCCACGGTCCAGGAGCCGGGCACCTACGCCCTGCCCACCGGACCGGTCCGCAGCGGCACCCTGCCCACCACACGGATCGAAGGCCGGATCGAGATTGAAAGCTGGCGTATCCCGCAGAGCGGCGCATCGTCGTTCCAGCTGATCGAGCCGCTGCGCGACGCGCTGATCGCCGACGGCTACGACATCACGCTGGATTGTGCGACGCAGCGCTGTGGCGGCTTCGACTTCCGCTTTGCCACGTTGGTGCTGCCCGCGCCGGAGATGTTCGTCTCTCTCGATGACTTCCATTTTGTCGCAGCGCAAAAGCCGGGCGCCGGTGCCATCTCCCTGCTGGCCAGCAAAGGACCGCGTGACGGCTACGTCCAGATCATCCGCGCGGGCGACGCCGTGCAAGCAGAGACCATCACCGATGCCGCGCCGATCCGATCCGTTGCCACCGGCGACCTTGCGCAGAGGCTGGAGGCCGACGGCCATGTGATCCTGCCGGATGTGATTTTCGACACCGGCTCTACGACGCTTGGCGCAGGCGCCATCGCCTCGCTTGATGCGCTCGCGGACTACCTCGCGACCAACCCCTCGCGCCGGTTGCTGATCGTTGGCCATACCGACGCCACAGGTTCGCTCGACGCGAATCGTGCCATCTCCTTGCGGCGGGCCGGGTCCGCGGTGAGTTACCTGCGCGAGCGCCACGGCACCCCCACCGCGCAACTCTCTGCCGAGGGGGCGGGGTATCTTTCCCCTGTCGCCTCCAACCTCACCGAGGAGGGGCGCGAGGCCAACCGCCGTATCGAAGCCGTCTTGCTCTCGACCGAATGACCCGGCCCTTGATCTAGTCGACCCACCGAGATCCTGGCACCACAAAAAAGAAGCCCCCGACCGACCTTTCTGTCGACGGGGGCAGTTGGTGCCTAGCATCAGGCAGAGGAAAAGCAGTTCCAGAGGGCGACAGGCGCCCACCGGTGTCACCAGACGTTCGGACCCTTGTCGGCAAAGGAGTGAACGAGGAAGTCGATGAAGGCGCGGACCTTGGGCTGCGTGAAGCGGCCGGGCGGATAGACGGCGTAGACACCCTGGGTTTCCACCGGCAGATCGGGGATCGCATCCTCGACCAGCCCGGCCTCCATGGCATCATGGTACAGATATGACGGCAGATACGCGATCCCGAGCCCGCCGACGCAGGCGTTCAGCAGCGATTGGCCGTCGTTCACGGTCAGCCAGCCAGCCGTGCGCACCTGCCGCTTCTCGCCCGACGGAGCGGTCAGCTTCCACATGCTGCCGGAAGATTGGTTCGAATAGTGCAGCAGCTTGTGTTCGTTCAGATCGTCGATCCGCTGAGGCCGCCCGTATTTCTCGAAATAGGCCGGAGCTGCGATCATACGTTTGCAGGTCTCGGTCAACTTTCGCGCTTTCAATGTGCTGTCTTCCAGCTCACCGATGCGGATCGCCATGTCGAACCCTTCAGAGATCAGTTCAACATAGCGATTGTTCAGCACCATGTTGACGGTGATATCGGGAAACTCCGCGAGGAATTCGCCCAGCACCGGCGACAGGTGGTTCACCCCGAAATCCGTTGCCACCGAAATCCGCAGCAGGCCGGACGGCGCGCTTTGCATCGAGGTCACGAGCGCATCCGCTTCGCCTGCGTCGTTCAAGACACGCCGGGCTCGGTCGTAATACGCCAGCCCGATCTCCGTCGGCGAAACCCGCCGTGTCGTCCTGTTCAACAGGCGTGCACCAAGCCGGGCTTCCAGGCTGGATACATGCTTGGAAACGGCCGATTTGGAAATCCCCATCTTCTTGGCGGCATCAGTGAAGCCGCCCTGGTCTACCACGGTGGCAAAAGCCTCCATTTCGGTAAGACGATCCATTTCCGTCTCCTCGTCGTTCCTGCGTTGGATACAAGGAATGCCGGTGAATCGCGGCTGAACTTAGGCAGGGGAGAGACAATATCGCGGTTATTGCCCTCACCGTGCCGCGTCCGGAAACGGGAAAATGCAAAGCAAACCCCCGCCACAGCGGGGCTGGGCGGGGGCAAGGCAATGATCCGAATGATCAAAGGGCTGGTTTAGGCAGCCTTTTGATTGTGACGGCCTTCTTCCACTTCCTCAACGATCTTGGACACAAAGGCTTTCAGATCGTCAGGATTACGCGAGGTGACGATGCCGCTGTCTGCAACGACGGGCTCATCCATCACACGGGCACCTGCGTTTTTCAGGTCGGTTCGGATCGACGGATAGCCGGTGACTTCGCGGCCCGCGACGATGTCCGCTTCGATCAGCAACCACGGCGCGTGGCATACCGCTGCGACAACCTTGCCTTGGCGCGCAAAGCTGCGGACCAGTTCCACCGACGCCGCATCTACGCGCAGCAGGTCGGGGTTGATCTGACCGCCCGGCAAAACGATTGCATCGTACTTGGTGGCGTCGACGTCAGCGATCTTCAGGTCCGCCTCGGCCTCGCGGCCCCAGTCAGAGCCTTCCCAGCCCTTGATTGCCTTCCCGTCAAGGGTTGCAACATGCACTTCTGCACCTTTGGCCCGCAACTGGTCGCGCGGGAATTCGAGTTCGGATTGCTCAAAACCGTGGGTGGCGATGATCAGAATTTTCGCGTCTGTAATCTTGGTCATGTGTCTCTCCTATCTCGTCGTTCGGAACACAAAACCCTGTGTTCCTCTTTCATACCCACAACAGGAGAGACGCGGATTTGGTTCCATGATCGGCGGCAGCCTTACGCAAGGCAAACGATCAAAAAGATGATGCAGCCCCCGTTCCTACAGCGTCGCCGCCAACCGCACGCCCTGGTCAATCGCGCGCTTGGCATCCAGCTCTGCGGCCACATCCGCGCCCCCGATCACGTGACACGACACGCCCGCAGCCTCCAGATCATCCGCCAGAGACCGCTCACTCACCTGCCCTGCGCACAGCACCACCGTATCGCAGGCGATGACCTCGGGCCGTTCGCGCGCCTCTCCGTAAGAGATATGCAATCCGTCGTCGTCGATGTGCTCGTAATTCACGCCCGCTTTCATCTGCACGCCCTTCATCTGCAGCCCGGCACGGTGAATCCAGCCGGTTGTCTTGCCCAAGCGCTTGCCGGGCTTCTCCGCCTTGCGCTGCAACAGCGTCACATGCCGCAAAGGTGCGGCAGGCTGCGGCCCCTCCGGCGACAGTCCAGACCGTTGATCCGCCGGGTCTGTCACGCCCCATTCACGCATCCACTCCGGCAGGCTCTCTGTCGGGCTGTCCCCGGTAACGAGATATTCGGACACGTCAAACCCGATGCCCCCTGCCCCGATCACAGCCACTCGACCGCCGGCCTCGACCTTGCCGCGCAGCACGTCGATGTAGCCGGTAACCTTTGGGTGGTCCTGCCCAGCGATCTCCGGATCCCGCGGCGACACCCCTGTGGCGACGATCACCGTGTCGAACGCACTCAGCGCGTCGGCGTCAACGTGCTGGCCCAATCGCAGTTCGACGCCCGCTTCGTTCAGGGCCGCGCCAAACCACTCCACCAGCCCGTGAAATTCCTCCTTGCCCGGAACCTGCTTTGCCATGTTCAATTGACCGCCGATCTCATCGTGCGCGTCGAACAACACCACCCGATGCCCACGCTCCGCCGACGTTATGGCCGAGGCCATGCCCGCCGGACCCGCTCCCACAACCGCCACGGACTTCGCCACCTCTGCTGGTGTGACCACCAGCTCTGTCTCGAACCCTGCCTTTGGGTTCACCAGACAGGACGACACCTTGCCGGAAAACGTGTGATCCAGACAGGCCTGGTTGCAGGCGATGCAGGGCGCGATCAGGTCGGCGCGGCCTTGGGCGGCCTTGTTCACGAAATCCGGATCCGCAAGGAAAGGCCGCGCCATTGACACCATATCGGCGCAACCGTCCGCCAGTATCCCCTCCGCCACGTCCGGCGTATTGATCCGATTTGACGTGATCAGCGGCACCGACACCTTGCCCATCAGCTTTTGCGTCACCCAGGCAAAGGCCGCGCGCGGCACAGATGTGGCGATGGTGGGGACCCGCGCTTCGTGCCAGCCGATGCCGGTGTTGATGATCGTCGCCCCGGCGGCCTCCACCGCTTGGGCCAGCATCACCACCTCCTCATGGGTGGACCCGTTCGGGATCAGGTCGATCATCGACAGCCGGAAAATCACGATGAAGTCCTCGCCCACCGCAGCGCGCACACGCTTGACCACCTCCACCGGCAGGCGCATCCGGTTCTCATACGACCCGCCCCAGCGGTCCGTGCGCTTGTTGGTGTGGGACACAAGAAACTGGTTCAGGAAATATCCTTCGGAGCCCATGATCTCCACGCCGTCGTATCCCGCTTCGCGCGCGCGGGCGGCAGAGGTGGCCATGTCGGCGATCTGCTTCTCGATCCCGTCTTCGTCCAGCGCCTTCGGCGGAAATGGTGAAATCGGTGATTTGATCGCACTGGGCGCGACGCACTCAGGTCCGTAGGCATACCGACCGGCGTGCAGGATTTGCATGGCAATCTTGCCGCCTGCTGCGTGCACGCGGTCCGTCACGATCCGGTGGTTGGAGATATCCTGTTGGGAAAACAAGCCGGCAGCGCCGGGAAACACCCCACCTTCGACATTGGGAGCCATGCCGCCTGTCACCATAAGACCGACACCGCCCCGCGCCCGCGTGGCATAGAATTCCGCCACCCGGTTCCAATCGCCGCGTTCTTCAAGGTTGGTGTGCATCGACCCCATCAACACGCGATTTTTCAGCGTGGTGAACCCAAGGTCGAGCGGACGCAGCAGATGCGGATACGTGGTCATGGTGAAACCTCCCTGTCTCAGGGCACAGCACACACCATCACTTTGACCTTGTCACCCTTCTACGTCACGTCAGATCGGCACAGGTCATCCGCAAGCCCCTTCGGGACGGTGGGCGGGGCGCCTTTGCGCCTGCGCAAATAGCGTCCGACCCCGTCCTGAACCTCGGATCACCGACCGGACGGGTGCCCTCGTTGGCCGCCTCGACGCCCAACGCCGCATGCCCGCAGGGATCGTAGCGCCCCACGAGGCGCCCGTATCAACACCGTCATTCAGCGGCGGACCGCCTCGGCAACACCCACCCGGGCCTCGGATAATGGCAGGTATACCCGGTCGGAAGCCTTTGCAGGTAATCCTGGTGCTCCGGCTCAGCCGCCCAGAAATCACCCACCGGCTCCACCTCGGTCACCACCTTGCCGGGCCACAGGCCAGACGCGTCCACATCGGCAATGGTGTCCAACGCAACGTCCCTTTGCGCCTCATTCACATAATAGATGGCGGAGCGATAGCTCATGCCCACGTCATTTCCCTGCCGGTTGGGCGTTGACGGATCGTGGATCTGAAAGAAGAACTCCAGCAACTGCCGATAACTTGTCTTCTCCGGATCAAAGATGATTTCGATCCCTTCAGCATGGGTTCCATGGTTGCGATAGGTCGCGTTGGGCACATCACCGCCGGTGTACCCGACGACGGTCTTTTCGACGCCGGGCAGCTTGCGGATCAGATCCTGCATGCCCCAGAAACAACCGCCCGCCAGAACAGCACGTTCGCTCATCACACGTCCTCCACTTGATCGATATATGAGCCGTAGCCTTCGGCTTCCATGTCTTCCTTCGCGATGAACCGCAACGCCGCCGAGTTGATGCAATACCGCAATCCGCCGCGCTCCTGTGGTCCGTCCGGGAACACGTGGCCCAGATGGCTGTCTCCGTGCCGCGAGCGCACTTCGGTGCGCACCATGCCCATAGCGGTGTCGCGCAGCTCGACGATGTTGTCCGGCTCGATGGGTTTCACAAAGCTCGGCCAGCCACAGCCGGATTCGTACTTTGCAGCGCTGGCGAAAAGCGGCTCGCCGGAGACGATGTCGACGTAAATCCCGGTGGCCTTGTTTCCAAGGTATTCCCCGGTACCCGGACGCTCCGTGCCGCTTTGCTGGGTGACGCGGTACTGCTCCGGGGTCAACTGTTCGATAACCTCCGGCCGTCGTTCATAATTTGCCATTGTGTACCTCCATTCGGCTGTCTTGCGTTAAATGGGGTCTGTTGCCGTAAAGCAAAGGGGCGGCGAAACATTGCACACAGCTTCGTGGGGGAGGGTTGCGAGAAAGGTCACGGCCTGCCATGTAACAGGCGGGTGACGACAGCTTTCTCCCAAGACCGCAAGAGTCGCCTCGGGCGCGGAGATGGCAGCTCTGCGCCCGTCACACCCACCCCATGACACCGCAGTTTGCATGCACCATCAAGGGGCAACCGAAAACGGTTACCTATTACCTTAGCCATAGAGTGATTTTTGTGTTGGCAGCACGTCCCCCACTCGGCCTGACGACTTCAACATGCTTTTTTATCGCATGCAAGAGTCGGATTGACTTGGCGTCCATCGAACCGACAGTCTTCTTGAGAATGTGGCCTCTGCGCCGCGCTCAATCCACAGGTTGTGTCACGGCCCACCGCGCTGCGTCGCGCACCGTCGCGTCATCATCCTCGCACAACGGCCGCGCAGCCTCCCGCAGACGCGCCTCACCTGCATTGCCGATTGCGTAAAGCACGTTGCGCACCATGCGATCCCGGCCAATCCGCTTGATCGGAGAGCCGGAAAACCGCGCCCGGAATGCGGCGTCGTCCAGCCTCACCAAGTCCGTCAAAACAGGCGCCCCCACCTTGTGTTCATACTTCACCTCAGAGGCCGCCTGCGCAAACTTGTTCCATGGACAGACCGCCAGACAGTCGTCGCACCCGTAAATCCGGTTGCCCAGTCCGGGGCGCAGGGCTTCGTCCACCGGACCGCTGTGTTCGATCGTCAGGTAGGAAATGCACCGCCGGGCGTCCAATTGATAGGGCGCCGGAAACGCCCCCGTCGGGCAGACATCCAGACACTTGCGACACGATCCGCAGTGGTCCACCTCGGCGCCGTCCACCTCCAGATCCAAGGTGGTAAAGATGCAGCCGAGAAAGAACCAGGACCCCAAACGGCGGCTGACAAGGTTGGTGTGCTTGCCCTGCCACCCCAACCCGGCCGCCTGCCCCAGCGGCTTTTCCATCACCGGGGCCGTATCGACGAACACCTTGATTTCAGGCGAGGTTCCAGCCGCATCAATCAACCAGCGCCCCAGCCGCTTGAGCCGCTTCTTGACCACGTCGTGATAATCGCGCCCTTGGGCATAAACGCTGACCGCGCCACGGTCCCGTTCTGACAAGACGGCCAGAGGATCGCTCTCCGGGCCATAATTTTCTGCCAGCATGATCACGGACCGCGCCTCCGGCCAAAGCGCCGCGGGATCGCCACGCCAGTTCATGCGCTCCGCCATCCACCCCATCTGCCCATGCCGACCCTCGGCGACAAAGGCCTGCAAGCGCGCCATGACCTCTGGCACATCCGTCGGACGGCAGATGCGGCAGTCAGAGAACCCGACCGCGCCCGCTTCCGTTTTCAGCGCTGTGGTCAGATCGGTCACGCGGTCACCCTGCTTCTTGGCTTTTCAAATACTCCGGGGATGTCCCAATGGGACGGGGCAGCGCCCCCCCCTGCCCCGAAAGGCGGGTTCAAAAATCCAAGTCGGCGTAATGCGCGGGCGGTGGGAAACCCGGCACCTGATCCGCAAGGATCGACCGGAAAGCCGGGCGCGATTTGATCTTCGCATACCAATCCTTGACCGCCTCGCTGCGGTTCCAGTCCACATCAGAGATATAGTCCAGAGACGACAGATGCGCGGCAGCGGCAAAATCCGCCAACGTCATGGAATCACCCGCCAACCAACGGCGATGCTCCAGCAACCAAGCGAGGTAATCGAGATGATATTTGATCGCCTTCGCGCCGGACTTCACATTCCCCGAATCCGGAAAACCGGCCTTCATCACCTTCTTGTTCACCCGTTCATACAGCAGCTTGGACGTGACTTCGTTGTGAAACTTGTCGTCAAACCATCCCACCAGGCGCCGCACCTCATAGCGGGCATCCGGTGACCGCGGCATCAGCGAGGGGTCCGAGTATTTTTCCTCGATCCACTCACAAATGGCAGATGATTCGGCCATCGTCTTGCCGTCCATGCGCAGGATCGGCACCTTGGCTGCCGGATTGCGCCGCAGGAAATCGGGGTCCTTCTCCCAGTAGCGCTCCTCCACCAATTCGCATTCGATCTTTTTCTCGGCGAGGCTCAGCCGCACCTTGCGGCAGAACGGAGAAAGGGGAACGTGATACAGCTTGGCCATGATAATCCTGCGTTTCGGGAATGCCTTCTAATAGAGTCCATCGCCACCCGGTTTCAAGCGCCCGCCGCAGGTTGCGCCCCTCTGCGGACCACAAGCAGGCTGCCTCCCGCCGATTTCAGCCGGCCTGACCGCCCTCAAAGCATGCCGCCCGGCCATCCGCCGCGATGGTCGCCGCCCCATCCATGATCGCCTGAGCCCGCCGGCTCACGGCCTTCGAAGGACGGCCAGCATCCCGCGTTCTGGGGCTGGGCAAGACAGCCGCCAGCAAAGCCGCCTGTCGCGCGGTCAAAGCCTCCGGCCCGACGCCGAAATAATGCCAGGAGGCCGCTTCCACCCCGAACACGCCCTCGCCGAACTCCGCCACGTTGAGATAGACCTCGAGAATACGTCGCTTGGACCAGATGCCTTCGACCAAGGGTGTCAGCCCGGCCTCCAACCCCTTGCGCAGCCAGGACCGCTCTTGCCAGAGATAGACGTTCTTCACCACCTGCTGGCTCAGGGTGGAGCCGCCACGCTGCGCCCCTTCCGCAATGGCGGCGCGGATCGCCGTCATGTCGAATCCCCAGTGTTCGCAGAAATTGGCATCCTCGGCCGCCACGACGGAACGGCCCATCACCGGGGCGACATCCTCGAATCGGACCCAGGACCGGTCCACAGAGCCAAGGCGCTGCTTCTCGCTCCAGATCGTATGCGTGGTGGGCGGGTTCAGCACGGTAAACGCCGCCACCGCCAGAACGACAAAGGCTGCCATCCCCAAAGCTCCTATATACACAAGGCGTTTCAGCCGCCGCCGCAAAGGCAACTTCGTCTTGTCCTGCTTGCGCGCCTTGCTCTTGGGCGTCGATTTTGTCCGTTTGGTAGCCATGTCCCCTGTCTACACACCCGTGCCAAAGGGGCTAGCAGAAAAACGAGACGGCACCGCAGCGGTCGCCGCCTGACGTGACCCGGACATCAACGGCCTTCGCCGGCCGCCCCAAATCTGTACCACGCTAAACCCGAATAATATCCTTACGGACAAGGAACTGAACATCAGCCCGCGACATGTGCGGTGGACCAGAAAATATTGTCCCCGCCCAACATCAGGCAAACCACCACAAAGCCTACCCTCAGAAACCAAGAACGCCCCGAGGTTTCCCCCGGGGCGTGTGATTTCAAAGCGAGGCCAGCTTACTCCGCCGGCACCGCCACGGCGTCTTCGATGCCCAGCGGATGCGGGATCTTGTTCAGCATCTCTTTCGGGCAGACCTGAACGAAGTTGCCCTTCTCCAGATCCCAATGCTGCAGGATCTCTGCGGCCTTTTGAGAGCGCGTTTCCTCCGCATGGCGTTGGATCAGGCCCAACAGCTGATCTTCCCACGCAGACACGGTCACCTTGCAGGTCACGAGGCTTTCCATGTTCATCAACGCGTCGGCCTTGCCTTCGGGATCGTACAGATACGCCATGCCGCCGGTCATCCCCGCGCCAAAGTTCGCACCGATCTCCCCCAGGATCACCGCCACGCCCCCGGTCATGTATTCACACCCGTTGGAGCCGCAGCCCTCGACCACAACCTTCGCGCCGGAGTTGCGGACCGCGAAGCGTTCACCCGCCTTGCCTGCCGCGAACAGATAGCCGTCGGTCGCACCGTACAGGACAGTGTTGCCGATGATCGTGTTCTCCGACGCCTTGAGCGGCGACACCAGCGGCGGGCGCACAACGATCGTGCCCCCCGACAGGCCCTTGCCCACGTAGTCGTTGGCGTCGCCCGACACTTCGAGCTTCAGCCCCGGCGCGGCAAAGGCGCCCAGCGACTGCCCGGCAGAGCCGGTCAGCTTGATGTGCAGGTGATCGGGCTGCAACGCGTTGCGCATCCCGAACTTCGACTCGATGTGGCTCGACACCCGCGTGCCCACTGTCCGGTGCGTGTTCATCACGGCATAGGACAGCTGCATCTTTTCGCCATCCTGCAAGAAGCGTGCGGCGTCGCGCACGATTTCCGCATCCAGCGTATCAGGCACCGGGTTGCGCGGCTTGTCGCGGTTGTAGACGTTCTTGTCGGACCCATCGACGCGGATCAGCAGCGGGTTCAGGTCCAGATCGTCAAGATGCTCTGCACCGCGCGACACCTGCGTCAGCAGGTCCGCACGACCGATCACCTCATCCAGCGACCGCGCACCGATCTCGGCCAGGATTTCGCGCACTTCGGTCGCATAGAAGGAGATCAGGTTGACCACCTTGTCCGCGTTGCCGGTGAACTTGTCCCGCAGGGCTTCGTCCTGAGTACACACGCCCACCGGGCAGGTGTTGGACTGGCACTGGCGCACCATGATGCAGCCCATGGCGATCAGCGCCGCGGTGCCGATGCCGAACTCTTCGGCCCCCATCATGGCCGCCATGACGATGTCCCGCCCGGTGCGCAAACCACCGTCCGTGCGCAGCGTCACGCGCGAGCGCAGGTTGTTCATCGACAGCACCTGATGCGCCTCCGACAGCCCCATCTCCCACGGCAGACCGCAATGCTTGATCGAGGTCGCAGGCGATGCGCCCGTGCCGCCGTTGTGGCCCGAGATCAGGATGACGTCGGCCTTCGCCTTTGCCACGCCTGCCGCGATTGTGCCCACTCCAGACGACGCCACCAGCTTCACCGTCACCTTGCAGCGCGGGTTGATCTGCTTGAGGTCGTAGATCAGCTGCGCGAGGTCCTCGATCGAGTAGATGTCGTGGTGCGGCGGTGGCGAGATCAGGGTCACGCCCTTGGTCGAATGCCGAAGACGCGCAATCAGGTCGGTGACCTTCATGCCCGGAAGCTGACCGCCCTCGCCGGGCTTGGCCCCCTGCGCGACCTTGATTTCCAGCTCTTCGCAGTGGTTCAGGTATTCGGCGGTCACACCGAAACGGCCCGACGCCACCTGCTTGATCTTGGCGGACGGGTTGTCGCCGTTGGGCTCCGGCACGAAGTGCGCCGGATCTTCGCCGCCTTCACCGGAATCCGACTTTGCGCCGATCCGGTTCATCGCGATGTTCAACGTCTTGTGCGCCTCCGGCGACAGCGCGCCCAGCGACATCCCCGGCGTCACGAACCGCTTGCGGATCGAGGTGATCGATTCGACTTCTTCAAGCGGGACGGACGCGCCCAGCGGCTTCACCGCCAGCAGGTCACGCAAATGGATCGGCGGGTTCGCCTGCATCGCGTTGGAATACTGCTTCCACAGCTCGTAGGACGCGCGGTCACAGGCGGACTGCATCAGGTGCATGGTCTGCGCACCCCACGCATGGGTCTCGCCCGATTTGCGCGCCTTGTAGAAGCCACCAATGGGCAGCACGTCGCGCCCGTTCTTGAAGCCCAGCGCATGGACCTGCTCGGCCTTGTGCTGGATACCGTTCACACCGATCCCCGAGATACGGGAAATCATGCCGGGGAAGTATTCGGCACACATGGCGCGGGACAGGCCCACCGCCTCGAAGTTCAGACCGCCGCGATAGGACGACACGACCGAGATACCCATCTTGGACATGATCTTCAGCAGACCCTGGTCGATGGCCTCGCGGTATTTCGCCACGGCTTGGTTCAGCGTCATATCGAGCAGACCGCGCTTGATACGGTCGGCAAGGCTGTCTTCGGCCAGATAGGGGTTCACGATGGTCGCACCGGCGCCGATCAGCACCGCAAAGTAATGCGGGTCGATGCATTCCGCCGACCGCACGGTGATCGAGCAGAAGGTCCGCAACCCCTTGCGCGTCAGGTGGCTGTGCACCGCGCTGGTGGCCAGGATCATCGGCATCGCAACGCGATCCTCCGAGGTGCCTTCATCCGTCAGGATCAAATGCCCCGCGCCGGAAGACACAGCCTCTTCGGCCTCTGCCCGAATGCGGGCGAGGTTGTCACGCAGCTCGTTTTTGCCAGCCCCGAACGTGCAGTCGATGGTCGTGGAGGTCGCGTTGAAGTTCTCCTTCAGCGCGTCGAACTGCGCATTGGCCACGAAAGGCGTGTCCAGCACGAGGATCTCTGTCTGCGACGAGGATTCGTCCAGCACGTTCTTGAGGTTGCCGAACCGTGTCTTCAGCGACATCACGCGGAATTCGCGCAGGCTGTCGATCGGCGGGTTGGTCACCTGGGAGAAGTTCTGGCGGAAGAAATGCGACAGCGGGCGGTACTTCTTGGACAGCACGGCAGAGGGCGTATCGTCGCCCATAGAGGCCAGCTGCTCCTTGCCGTCCTCGGCCATCGGCGCAAGGATCTGTTCCAGCTCCTCGATGGTGTAGCCGGCAGCGATCTGACGCCGACGCAGCTCTGCGCCCTCGAACAGCGGCTTTTCGGTGACCTCGGCCAGCGGCCCGTCCAGCTCGTTGATCTTGCCAACCCAGTCACCGAACGGCTGCGATGCGGCCAGAACGTCCTTGATCTCGGTGTCGTGGAACAGCTTGCCCTCGGCCATGTCGACCGCGATCATCTGCCCCGGGCCAAGCGCGCCTTTTTCACGCACGGTCGCCTCGTCCACCGGCACCATGCCCGCCTCGGACCCGGCGATCAGCATACCGTCGCCGGTCACGACATACCGCATCGGGCGCAGGCCGTTGCGGTCCAGACCGCCACAGACCCAGCGACCATCGGTCATCGCCAGCGCGGCAGGACCGTCCCACGGCTCCATCACCGAGTTGCAGTAGGAATACATGTCGCGCCACGCCTCGGGCAGCTCGACCGCCTGCTTGGACCAGCTTTCGGGGATCAGCATGGTCTTGGCCATCGGGGCGTTGCGGCCCGCGCGCACCAGAACCTCGAACACGCCATCCAGCGCCGCCGAATCAGACGCGCCATTTGCGATGATCGGCTTGATGTCTTCGGCCAGATCGCCAAACGCCGACGACGCCATGCGGATCTCGTGCGACTTCATCCAGTTGACGTTGCCCTTCAGCGTGTTGATCTCGCCGTTGTGCGCCAGCATGCGGAACGGCTGCGCCAGCCACCACTGCGGGAAGGTGTTGGTGGAATAGCGCTGGTGATAGATCGCAAAGGCGCTCTCGAACCGCTCATCCTGAAGGTCGGGGTAGAATTCCGCCACCTGTTCCGCCAGCATCATGCCCTTGTAGATGATGGACCGGCAGGACAGCGAGGCGATGTACAACCCGCCGTTGCCCGCAACGCCAGCCGCCGCAGCCGCCTTTTCGATGCGACGACGGATGACATAGAGCTCACGCTCGAACTGTTCCTCATCCACGCCGCGCGCGTTGGAAATCAGGATCTGCTCGATCTCGGGGCGCGTGGCGTTCGCCTTCTCGCCAAGGCAGCCGACATTCACCGGGACGTGGCGCCAGCCGTAGATGGAATGGCCCATGCGCAGCACTTCGGTCTCGACGATGGTCCGGCAGGCTTCCTGCGCGCCGAAGTCCGTGCGCGGCAAAAACACCTGACCCACGGCCATGCGCTGGTCCATGCGCGGCGTGTGGCCGGTGCGCTCCACCTGATCGTAAAAGAAGGGGGCCGGGATCTGAACGTGGATGCCTGCGCCGTCGCCGGTCATGCCATCCGCATCCACCGCGCCGCGGTGCCAGATTGCCTTCAGTGCGGAAATGCCCGCCTCCACAACCTTGCGCGACGGTTTGCCGTCAAGGCTCACCGCAAGGCCCACACCGCACGACGAATGCTCCTCGCTCTCGTGGTACATGCCGTTTTCCGACATCCACTTGCGCTTGGCTTCCTCGTTGCGCACCCATTCAGCGTCAAACTTGGTCATGGCTCACGCCCTCCATATAGGCCACGCCGGGTGGCCGTCTCATCCGTTCGGTCCCCCGCAGGCGACCAGATTACATCCCAAGATCCGGCCGCAACCTCGCCTTGGTTCAAATTCACTCAGGACGCGGGGGGAGCCCGCCGTCCCCAATCCTCTAGCGCAGGGCGCTCATCATCATTCCACAGTCGTAGACAGGCGTGACCGAAGCAAAGCCCGGCTCGCCGGGATAGATGAACTCCTGTGGCGTGCGGTCGAACGACGACGACACGCCATCGAACACACTGGTGCCCCGCCCGGCAAAGAACCGTTGGTGCGTATCAGACACATATTCCGAACCGGAATACGTCCCGATCTCGCTGCCATCGGCGCGCTGATAGGTCACCTCGAACACCGTGCGGTGCAGCAGCTCGCCGTCCAGCAGCACGTTGCGCTCGACGATACGATCCTCGCCGAACACACGCTCCACCGATCCATCCGCGCGACGCTGCTGGAAATCGAACGCGTCCTGCCCGGTTTCGATCAGGGCTGTCACGTCTGACGGATCCTTCACCGGCATCACCGTTACCGTTTCACGGCCCGATGCGATGTCGATGCTGGACAGCCACTGCGCCTGAGCGTCGATGCGGCTGATAAAGATCGGCCCCTGCTCCACGTAGACAGCGCGCCACTGGTCAGAGCCGCTGGCCGCACAGCTATAATGATGCTCGACGCGGCATTCCTTCATCTGCACCGTCAGAAAGGTCTCGCAGCCTGCGGGCGCCTGGAACACGTCTGCCGCCTGCGCGCACAAGGGCATCAGGGCCAACAGCCCCGCGATGCTCAAGTGACGCATTGCTTCAGACATATTTCACCTCTCCCACAGTTCAGGTCAGCCTTGCAGACCTTTAACCTTTACGCGTTCCCACGTGAGCGGTCTTAACAACCGACCGGTTTGCCCCGCGTTTCCGGTCGGATTGCACACCCTGAAGGCGATACATCCGAGCGGAAAACACGCTTGAGTTACTCCGCAGCAACCGATGCTTTGGCGTTGAAGTCTTCCAGAATGGCTTCGACACAGTCGCGGCCATCGCGGATTGCCCAGACGACAAGGCTCGCGCCACGCACGATATCACCGATGGCATAGACGCCATCCAGCGCGGTGCGCCCGGTGGTGAACTCGGCCTTCACGGTGCCCCAGCGGGTCACGTCCAGCCCGTCCACACCCCAGAGGGTCGGCAGCTCTTCCGGCTCAAACCCAAGCGCCTTCACAACCAGATCTGCAGGCTCGTCATAGTCGGACCCTTCGATCAGCTCGGGACGTTGACGGCCCGTGGCATCCGGCGCGCCAAGGCGCATTTTCTGCACCGTCACCGCACTGACAACGTCACCGCCCTTGAAGCCCGCAGGCGCGGTCAGCCACTCGAACACGACGCCTTCTTCTTCGGCGTTCTGCACTTCGCGCTGCGAACCGGGCATGTTGGTACGGTCACGACGGTACAGGCATTTCACCGACGAAGCGCCCTGCCGGATCGCCGTCCGCACGCAGTCCATGGCCGTGTCGCCGCCACCGATGACGACCACATTCTTGCCCTTGGCGTTCAGCGTGCCGTCCTCGAAGTCCGCAACCGTGTCGCCAAAGTTCGCGGATTTGTTCGATGCGGTCAGGTAGTCCAGCGCCTTCACGATGCCCTTGGCGCCCGCACCGGGACCGCCGAGGTCACGCGACTTGTAGACGCCCGTGGCGATGATCACCGCATCATGTTGTGCGCGGATCTCGTCAAAGGACATGGTGTCGCCGACGTTGCAGTTCTGGACAAAGCGCACGCCGCCCTGCTCCAGCTGCTCGACCCGGCGCATGACCACTTCCTTTTCCAACTTGAAGCCGGGGATGCCGTAGGTCAGCAAACCGCCCGCGCGGTCGTAGCGGTCGTAGACCGTGACCTGCACGCCAGCGCGGCGCAGCATGTCCGCCGCCGCCAATCCGCCGGGGCCCGCGCCAATGATGCCGACGCTTTCGGACCGCTCGTGAGAGGGAGACGCCGGCTTGACCCAGCCCTTTTCCCAGGCGGTGTCTGTGATGTACTTCTCGACAGAGCCGATGGTCACGGTGCCATGGCCGGACTGCTCGATCACGCAGTTGCCTTCGCACAGACGGTCCTGCGGGCAAATGCGGCCGCAGATCTCCGGAAACGTGTTGGTGGCCTGGCTGACCTCATAGGCTTCCTGCAAACGGCCGGTTGCCGTCAGGTTCAGCCAATCAGGGATATTGTTGTGCAGGGGGCAGTGGCTCTGGCAATAGGGCACGCCACACTGCGAACAGCGAGACGCTTGCTCGTGGGCCTTCGCCTCTGCATACTCCGCGTAAATCTCGTCGAAATCCTTGTTGCGGACAGTAGCCTCCCGCTTTTCGGGCATTTCCCGCGCGGTGGTAACGAATTTCAACATCGGCTGCTTTGCCATGTGTCGCTGAACCTCTTCAAGGAGTAGACTTCAGGGGTGTGCGGCTTCTTTACCCGACGCCCCCAGCAAATAAAAGTCACAAGTGCTGACCTATTTGCGCTTTTCCACCTACTTAAGGCGGATATTTCAGGTGACCCCAAGAATATTTAGGTCCGAACCGGACGTTTATTCCCGCTTTTCTTTCGGAAACAGCGTCTTATACCCAAGGCATACTATATTCAGGATAACGCCAATGCCTTTGTTCTACCTAATGATTCTTGCGCTGGTCCAAGGCGTTACGGAATTTCTTCCGATCTCGTCCTCTGGTCACCTTATTCTGCTCCCGAATCTCACGGGCATGGCAGATCAGGGACAAGCGATTGATGTCGCAGTGCATGTCGGCACTCTGGGGGCTGTGATCCTCTACTTCTGGCATGACGTCCGCGAGGCAGCGCTTGGAACGCCCCGCATGTTGACGGGTCGCACCGACACCCCCGGATCGCGGCTCGCCTTCCTCCTGCTGGTCGCCACCATCCCCGTGATCATCGCCGGACTGATCCTCAAGATCACGGGCCTGAACGACCTGCTGCGGTCAACCGCGGTGATCGGCTGGACGATGTTGGTTTTCGGCATCCTACTCTATTGGGCGGACAAGACAGGCCCGGAAATCAAGGAAGATCACGATTGGAACCTGCCTGACGCCATAAAAATGGGCCTATGGCAGGCCGTTGCCCTGATTCCGGGCACCTCGCGTTCGGGCATCACGATCACCGCCGCGCGCATGCTGGGCTACAAACGCCAGGACGGCGCAAAGCTCGCGATGCTCATGTCGATCCCGACGATCCTGGCTTCCGGCACGCTGCTTGGCCTCGAAGTGGCCTCCGAAGCCAATGCCGCGCTCATGCGCGACGCAGCCATCGGCGCAGCCTTTGCCTTTGTCGCCGCCTTCGGTGCGCTTGCGCTCATGATGCGCCTGCTGAAATCTGTCAGCTTTACACCTTACGTCATTTACCGGGTGATCCTTGGCCTTATCCTGCTTGGCATTGCCTACACCGGCTGACGCAAGAGTTTGATGTCTGCCGGCTGATACTATCCCGGGAGCGACGCTCTCGGGGTGGCGCACAAATCAGCCTCGTCAGACCCGGTGATACGGTGCGCCGCCAAGGATCGACGCCGCACGATACAACTGCTCGGACAGCATCACGCGGACCAGCATGTGCGGCCAGACCATCGCACCAAAGCTCAGCGCGAAATCGGCCTCTGCCCGAAGGCCCGGATCTATTCCGTCCGCGCCGCCGATAACGATCGCCAGGTCGGAACAGCCAGTGTCCCGCCATTTTGCCAGTTGCCCGGCAAAATCAGGCGAGCTCATGACCCGCCCACGTTCATCCATGATGCAGATTTTTGCGCCGGACGGCAGCGCCTTGCGCAGCAAAGCGGCCTCTGCCGCCATGCCGCCGCCTTTGCGATCCTCGACCTCGTGCACAGTCACGGGGCCAAGCCCCATACCGCGCCCGGTCTTTTCAAAACGGTCGAGATAATCGGATATGAGTTCGCGCTCCGGACCGGCCCGCAGCCGGCCCACAACGCACAGATGCACCCTCACGTGAGTGTCAGGCCGACGCCGCCGTGGGCGCCCACATCTTTTCAAGCTGGTAGAACTCGCGCACTTCCGGGCGGAACAGGTGCACGACCACGTCGCCTGCGTCCAACAGAACCCAGTCGCCGGTTTCCTTGCCTTCCATCTTGGTCAGCAAGCCGTAATCGGCTTTCAGCTTGTCCGAAAGGATCTCAGACATCGCAGCAACCTGACGCGACGAGCGACCGGACGCGATCACCATGAAGTCGCAGACAGACGTCTTGCCGCGCAGGTCGACCTGCACGACGTCTTCGGCCTTGTTGTCATCAAGGATGGACAAAACCACGTCGCGCAATTGCTCGCTCGACGGGGTGGAATGGGTCGTGGCCGTCATGGGTTGACCCGGTGCTGCGGTATGACCCGCAAATTGCATGGCAGACAGGACATAGTCCTCCTTTGCATCGAACGCCGCACATCCCCGGCGCTGGGATAGACCTAAGATAACACCGGGTGTGTTAAATCTCAATGTCAGCCGTGTCGGCGGCTGCATTCCGCCACGGCACAGGGCCGAAGCGTTGCAAGTCGGTCAATGTTCAACCCCAGCCCGAGGCAGGTTTCAGGCGCCGTAGGGCACCCAAACGGTCTTCACCTCGGTCGCCGCGTCAAGGAAAACACGCCCCTCGCCCTGCGCCGTCAGCCAATCCCGCGCCAGCCCGTCAACCCATGTCCGCTTGACCACGCCCGCCGCGCCGCGCTCGATCTCTGCCGCCAGATCGGTGGAGGAGAAAGACCAGACGCATTCCAGATCCATATGCGTTGCCAATGGCTTGGCGAGTTCCGCATGGCTGCCCGTCAGGATATTCACCACGCCGCCCGGCACGTCCGAGGTTTCCAGCACCTGAATGAACTCCAAGGCCGCCATCGGGAACGGCTCGGACGCCACCAGAACAGCGCGGTTACCCATGGCAATGATCGGCGCCATCACGGAGACCAACCCCAGCAAGGGCGCCTCGTCCGGGCAAAGCGCGCCGATCACGCCGCAGGGTTCATTCAACGCCATGGCCACCACGCGCCCCGGCACCGGCTTCACCGCGCCTTCGAACTTGTCGCACCAGGCCGCATAGGTGAACAGGCGATCCACAGCCGCCTCGACCTCTGCCCTGCCGCCGGTCTCCCCGGTCATCCGGTCAATCAGCGCCGCAAACCCATCTGCACGCGCGGACAGGTTCTCGCCCAGATAATACAACACTTGCGCGCGATTGTGCGCCGTCGCACCGGCCCAGCCTGCGGCCCCGCGTGCCGCCTCCACCGCGTTGCGGATATCCTTGCGGTTGGCGATGGGCGCTTGCCCGATCAGTGAGCCATCCGCGCCATAGACGGCCTTGGCGTAGCCGCCGTCAGGCCGGGCCTGCTTGCCGCCGATGTACATCTTGGCGGTGCGGTCAACGGCCACAGGCTCGACCTTTTCGCCAGCGAATCCCTCGACGGGCGTGAGCGCGGGCAAATCGTCAACCAGGCGCGTGTAGCTGCGCGCGCCTTCCCAACCGCCTTCGCGGCCCCATCCGCTTTCGCGCACGCCGCCAAAGCCCGCCGCCGCGTCCATCATGTTCGACCCGTTGATCCAGACGATGCCCGACACCAGCTTCGGCGCCACATCCAGCGCGGTGTTGATGTTTTCCGACCAGACGCTTGCGGCCAGCCCGTAGCGCGTGTTGTTGGCCAGTTGCACCGCCTCCGCCGGGGTGCGGAAGGTGGTGGACACCAGCACCGGACCAAAGACCTCCTCCTGCATCAGCGGATCTGCCGGCGACAGGCCGGAGATCAGCGTCGGCGGATAAAAGCACCCCTCAGGCGCATCACCGGCGCGGAACACCTCGCCGCCGGACGCATCCACCAGCGCGGCGATGCGCGCCTTTTGCGCCGGGTCCACGATGGCCCCCACGTCGATGCATTTGTCCAATGGGTCGCCCACGCGCAGCGTCGCCATGCGCGCCTTCAGCCGGGTATGGAAATCCTCGGCGATTCCCTCCTGTACCAACAGGCGGCTTCCGGCACAGCAGACCTGGCCGCCGTTGAACCAGATGGCATCCACGACGCCTTCAATCGCCGAATCAATGTCCGCGTCCTCGAACACGATGAACGGAGACTTCCCGCCAAGCTCCAGCGACAGGGCGATCCCGCGCCCCGCCGTGGCCTCGCGGATCTTGCGCCCCACCTCGGTCGAGCCGGTAAAGGCGACCTTGTCGACTTCGGCGTTCACGACCATTTCACCCACCGCACCGTCGCCCGTGACGATGTTCAACACACCTTTCGGCAGCCCCGCCTGCTGGCAGATGTCCGCAAAGCACAAAGCCGTCAGAGACGTCCATTCGGCGGGCTTGAGCACCACGGTATTGCCCATGGCCAGTGCTGGCGCGACCTTCCACGCCAGCATCAGCAGTGGAAAGTTCCACGGGATCACCTGACCGCATACGCCCAGCGCCGCGCGTCCCGGCAGTTCCTGCTCCATCAGCTGCGCCAGACCGGCGTGATAGTAGAAATGTCGCTGCGCCAGGGGCACGTCGATGTCGCGCGCCTCACGGATCGGCTTGCCGTTGTCGAGCGTTTCCAGCACCGCGAACAGGCGCGCGTGCTTTTGCAACAGCCGCGCCAGCGCATAGAGGTAGCGCGCACGCCCCTTGCCGCCCAGCGCTTCCCACTCGGGCTGCGCCAGCCGCGCCGCATCCACCGCCGCCGCAACGTCACTGCTGGTGGCTTGGGTCAGCGTCGCCAGCACCTCTCCGGTGGCCGGGTTCCTGGACTCGAACCCCTCGCCCGGCTCGGTAAACGCCCCGTCGATGAAGTGTCCGAACCGCGCGCCGCGGTCCACGATCCACGCCAGCGCGTCGCCTGCCTGCTCCGGGGCCGGTCCATAGCTCATGGTCTCGAATATCTCTTTAACGCTCATGCCAATCTCCAGCTCCTAGACAGCTTCTCCAACTTGCCTGCTTTCTTGAGGTGCTGTGCCTGCCATCGCATGTCGTATTGCCAAGTATAGAACAGATCCCCGGACGCCCGGAGTTCTGCTTCGTGTTTTTCCCAAATGTGCTTCGCAATCGTTGTGAGATGAGCCTCCCCACCAGAGTCACGGAGCGCTTCGAGAACCCATTCCTGAAGATCCGCTTTAGCCGCCATCTCATATCCCCCCGAGTATCAGCCAGGCCACATAGGCCAGCCACAGAAGCGCCAGCACCCAGACGCCTTTTACGATCCAGCCCACACGCCGATGCACGGCGGCATAGTCCGCCAGCTCCGGCGTCAAAGCGTCGCCCGTGGGCGGTGCGTAGGTCGGTGCCTCGCCCAACTGCCGTTGCGCGGCGGTGGACAAGTTGCGCACCGCGCGCCGGATCTTTGCCCGCTGCCACCCGCTTGCCAGCGTGACGGCAAAGACGAACACCATGGCCAGCGACCATTCCGCGCTCATATTCATCGGCCCGACGCCCCTGTATCTGTTTGGTTCAAATGTTCATCGCCCAAGGCGACGCCCTCCCCGCAGGTCAGGCCGCGCCCCGAACCGGCCTCACGCCGATGCATGCCGCCAGCTCGCCGAATAGGCCCCGGTGACGTGATGTTCCAGCTGCCGCTCGATATCGCCCAGCAGCGACGACGCGCCAAAGCGGAACAGGTCAGGTCGCAGCCAGCGGTCGCCCAGCTCTTCTTTCACAAGCGACAGATACAGCACCGCGTCCTTCGCCTTGGAGATCCCGCCAGCAGGTTTGTAGCCCACGCGAACCCCGGTGCGCAGATGGTACTCGCGGATCGCCCGCATCATCACAAGGCTGACAGGCAGTGTCGCGTTCACCGATTCCTTGCCGGTGGAGGTCTTGATGAAATCCGCGCCCGCCATCATGCACACCAGCGACGCCCGCGCCACGTTCTGCAAGGTGCCCAGCTCGCCGGTGGCCAGAATCGCCTTCACATGCGCCTCGCCACAGGCCGCGCGAAAGGCCTTCATTTCATCGTACAGCCCCTGCCAGTCGCCGGTCAGCACCTTGCGGCGCGAAATCACGATGTCGATCTCCTCCGCCCCCGCCTTCACGCTTTCTTCGATCTCCGCGATCCGCAGGTGCATCGGTGACAGTCCCGCCGGAAATCCTGTGGACACAGCGGCCACCGGAATGCCCGAACCGTCCAACGCCTTCACTGCGGGCGCGATCATGTCGTGGTACACGCACACCGCACCGACGGTCAGATCCGGCAGGCCCAGCACCTCCAGCAGGTCGGCGCGCACGGGCTGGCGCGCCTTGGCACACAAGCGCGCCACGCGACCTGCGGTGTCATCCCCCGCCAGCGTCGTCAGGTCGATGCAAGAAATCGCCCGCGCCATCCAGGCCGCCTGATGATCCTTCTTGACCGAACGCCGCCCCGGCAACGTCGCCGCGCGTCGCTCAATCGCGGACCGGTTCGCCCGTGCCGAAAGCACCCAGTCCATATCCAGCGCCATGCCCGGATTGCGCGCGCCATGCACCTGCGGCAATTGCGCCGCCCCGAGGGCAGTCTGCTGATCTGTGATGGTCATCGCGGGTCTCCTTCTGGCGGCGCGGCAACCCTGCCTGCGGGTCGAGCGGACTGCAAGACTTCCGTTCCGGCAAATGGTGACGCGGTGCCTCTGACCGGCAAGGCCCCCACCTATAGCTTTTGTTGCGACTAACTCGCAAAAGCGTTGACTTCTTGCGAATGATTCGCATATTCATCACTCAAAGGAGCGATAAATGAACCTCACTCGCCGCCACATGCTGACTGCAACCGTTGCTGCCCTGACCCTCCCGCAGATGGCCCGCGCCGCGTCCGCGCTGACCGTGACCGCCACCACCGGGATGATCGCCGACACAGCGCGTAACATTGCCGGGGATCTGGCAGAGGTCACCGCCCTCATGGGACCGGGGGTGGATCCGCACGGCTATCGTCAGACCCGCTCCGATATCGTGGCGCTCAGCCGCTCCGACCTGATCCTGCGCAACGGCCTGAACCTCGAAGCACAGCTGAACGATCTGCTGGACAAACTTGCCGCCCGCACCCCCGTCACCGCCGTGGCAGAGGCGCTGCCGCAAGATCAGACGCTCTACAACACAATCTACGAGGGCCGCCCCGATCCGCATATCTGGATGGTGCCCGCGTTGTGGGAGTACGCCATCACCGCCACGCGCGATGCGCTGACCGACCTGCGCCCCGACGCCGCCGATCTGCTGGCCGCCAACACCGACCGCTATCTCTCCGAGGTCCGCGCCACCGACACCTATGCCCGCGAGGCGCTTGCCT
Source organism: Sagittula marina (assembly GCF_014196795.1). GTDB lineage: Bacteria > Pseudomonadota > Alphaproteobacteria > Rhodobacterales > Rhodobacteraceae > Sagittula > Sagittula marina. The sequence continues at coordinate 17,805 of NZ_JACIEJ010000008.1, read as the reverse complement.
CCGTGCCGCCGAACGCCCGCGTTCTGGTGACGGCGCATGACGCCTTTGCGTATTTCGGCCGCGCCTACGACTTCGAGGTTCTGGGCATTCAAGGCATCTCAACGGAATCCGAGGCTGGTCTGGCGCGCATTTCCGCCCTCGTGGACACGCTCGTTACCCGCCAGATCGGTGCCGTCTTCGTCGAAAGCTCCGTCTCCGATCGCAACGTCCGCGCTCTGGTCGAAGGCGCGGCAGCGCGCGGCCACACGGTGCGCATTGGCGGAGAGCTGTTTTCCGACGCCATGGGCATTCCCGGCACCTATGAAGGCACGTGGCTCGGCATGATCGACCACAACGCGACGACCATCACCCGCGCCCTGGGCGGCACCGCGCCCGCCTCGGGGCGCCTTGGCAAGCTCTCGGCAGGCCTATGAAGGACACCGCGCTGCTTTCCGCCCCGCTTCAGGTGCAGGACCTGACCGTTTCCTACGGCGGCGATCCCGTGCTGACCGGGGCTGACCTGACAGTGCCCGAGGGCGAGATGACCGCCATCATCGGCCCCAACGGCGCGGGCAAATCCACGCTGCTCAAATCCGCGCTCGGTCTGGTCAAACCGCTGTCCGGGACGATCACGGCCTGGGATCAGCCACTGGCCGCACAGCGGGACCGCATCGCCTATGTGCCACAGCGCGCCTCCGTCGACTGGGACTTTCCGACCACGGTTCTGGAAGTCGCGCTGATGGGTCTTTACCGCCAGCTCGGCCTGCTGCGCCGCACCCGCCCCCACCACCGCGACAAGGCGCTGGCCTGCCTTGATCGCGTCGGCATGTCCGACCTCGCGGATCGTCAGATCGGCCAGCTGTCAGGCGGCCAGCAGCAGCGTGTCTTCCTCGCCCGCGCGCTGGCCCAGGAGGCCGAGTTGTATCTGCTCGACGAACCGTTTGCCGGTGTGGATGCCGCCACCGAAGCCGCCATCATCACCGTCCTTCATGGGCTGCGCGACGCTGGGAAAACCGTGCTGTGCGTCCACCACGACCTGTCGACCGTGCCGCGATACTTCGATCATGTCTGCCTGTTGAACCGGCATACTGTGGCCCAGGGGCCGACCGCCACAACCTTCACCGACGCCAACCTGATGCGCACCTACGACGGGCGTCTGCCCACTGCGGCCTGACCAGATGCTCCTTGATGCTCTTACATTGAACCTCGGGTACAACGCGACGCTGGTCGCCCTCGGAGCAACGGCTTTGGGGCTGGCCGCAGGCACTGTGGGCACCTTCCTCTACCTGCGGCAACGGTCTCTGGTATCGGACGCCATCAGCCACGCGACCCTACCGGGCGTCGCGATTGCGTTCCTTGTCATGGTCGCGCTTGGCGGCACCGGGCGCAACCTCGCCGGGCTGATGCTGGGCAGCGCAATCACCGCCGCGCTCGGGCTGGCCACTGTGACATGGCTGACCCGCGCGACCCGCCTGCCCCAGGATGCCGCCATCGGTGCGGTGCTCTCGGTCTTCTTCGGCACCGGGATCACGCTGCTGACCGTGATCCAGACCCTCGACGCCGGGCAACAAGCCGGACTGGAAAGCGTTCTGCTCGGGGCCACCGCCGGAATGCTGCGCGCCGATGCGCTGCTGATCGCGGCAGGGGGCGCGTTGACCTTGCTGGCGACGATGGCGCTGAGGCGCCCCTTGCTCATGATCGCCTTTGACGAAGGTTATGCCGCCCAGCGCGGTCTGAACGTGGCGCACTACGACCTTGCGTTGCTTGGCCTGGTGCTGGCCGTGACCGTCACCGGGCTGAAAATCACCGGCCTGATCCTGATTGTTGCGCTGCTGGTGATCCCGCCGGTGGCCGCGCGCTTCTGGACGGACCGCGCGCCGCGCATGGCCCTGATCGCCGCGGTCATTGGCGCAGGTGCAGGCTACGTTGGTGCTGCGCTCTCCGCCTCCGCGCCGGATCTGCCAACCGGCCCGCTGATCGTGCTCACCGCCTTCTCGGCCTTTGCCGTCAGCCTGTTCTGCGCGCCCCGCCGTGGCCTTCTCGCCTCCGCCCTTCGCCACACCCGCCAACGCGCCACGGCCCGCTCATGAGCGAGTTCATCGCCCTTTCCCTGCCCCCGATGCTGATCGGCACGCTGGCCGCCATGGCCTGCGCCCTGCCCGGCAACTTTCTGCTTCTGCGCCGTCAAAGCCTGATCGGTGACGCCATTTCCCACACGGTCCTTCCCGGTATCGTGGTGGCCTTCCTGCTCACCGGTTCGCTCGCCGCGCTGCCGATGATGCTGGGCGCTGCCGCAGCCGCCCTGCTGGCCGTTGTGCTCATCGAACTTATCCGTCGCTTCGGCCGGGTGGAGCCGGGCGCGGCCATGGGTGTCGTCTTCACCACCATGTTCGCGGCGGGCGTGCTGCTGCTGGAACAGACCGACACGGCATCGGTCCACCTCGACGTCGAACACGCCCTTTACGGCAACCTCGAAAGCCTGATCTGGCTCGACGGCTTTGTCCCCGGCGCCCTGACCGACCCGCAGGCGCTGGCGACCCTCCCGCCAGAGCTGACGCGCATGGCCCTGACACTCGCGGTCATCGCGCTGGCGCTGTGGATCTTCTGGCGACCGCTGGCGCTGGCCACCTTTGACAACGGTTTCGCGCAAAGCCTCGGCCTGCCGGTCACGACCCTCTCCCTCGGGCTGGTGGTCTGTGCCGCCATGGCCGCCGTCGCGGCATTCGACGCCGTTGGCTCGATCATCGTGATCGCCATGTTCATCTGCCCGCCCGCCAGCGCGCGGCTGATGACCAACGACCTGAAACACCAGATCGCATGGTCCCTCGCCTTCGCCGCACTGTCGGCCACGCTTGGCTATGTGCTCGCAGGCTACGGACCACTCTGGCTGGGCGCAGAGGCCTCCGTCTCCGCCGCCGGGATGATCGCCACGGTCTCCGGCCTTATCCTTGGCGGGACCGCCCTCGCAGGCCCACACCGCAAAGCGTAACCTCCTCGCGTCTGTTTTCATGTCGCCCCCCATAGTCCAGTGAAAGCACATCTTTCGGCTTGCCCCCTGACAGCGTGCCAACGCCGCAATCCGATAATAGGACTCCAAAAAGAACAAATCATGAACTACCATGTGATTCATGTTCGCCGAGCTCTGCATCACCTCCAATTTCACCTTTCTCACCGGGGCCTCCCACCCGGAGGAGTACATGGAGCGTGCCGCCCTGCTTGGCCTCGACGCCATCGCCATTGCCGATGACAACTCCGTCGCGGGCATCGTGCGCGCCCACACGCAGGCAAAGGACATCGCCCACCAGATCCGCACCCGTGACGAGATCGAGGCACGCGATGGCCCTATCGGCCCGCCCGCCCCGGCGCACCTGCCAAAGCCGCCCTCCCTGCCCGCCCGCAATATCCCGAGGTTGATCCCCGCAGCGCGGCTGACCCTCACCGATGGCATCAGCTTCACCGCTCTGGCCACCACCCGCGCAGGCTGGGCCACGCTCTGCCGCCTGATCACGCTGGGCCGCCGCCGGGCACAGAAAGGCACCTGCCTGCTCACCATGGCCGACCTGCCCGCGGACATGAGCGGCCTCGTCGCCATCCTCCATCCGCCACAGGCGCTCACCTCACAGGGCGGCGCGGGCGCATGGTCGACACTGGCGCAGCAGCTGACGCGCCGCGTCGAAACGCATCTTGCTCTCGCGCCCTGCTATGACGGACAGGACCGTCCCCGCTTCGACGCGCTCGGCGCGCTGGCGCAGCGGTTGAACATCCCCACCATCGCCAGCGCCGCCCCGCTGATGCACCATGGCCGCCGCCGCCGCATGGCCGACGTGCTGACCGCCATTCGCCGGGGCTGCCGGATCGAGGAACTCGGCCGCGCCGCCTGCGCCAATGCCGAACAGCGCCTGCGCTCCGGCCCAGAGATGCGCCGCCTGCTCGGCCCCCATGCCGAGGCTGTCACCCGTGCCGCAAACCTTGCCCGCCGTTGCACCTTTGACATCGCATCCCTGCGCTACGAATACCCTTCCGAAGTCACCGAGAACGAGACCGCGCGCCAGCGCCTCTCCCGCCTCGCCCACGAAGGCCTGGACTGGCGCTACCCCCAAGGCGCCCCGGACCACGCGCGCGCGCAGCTCGCCCATGAACTCGACCTCATTGGCAAGCTGAAATACGAACCCTATTTCCTGACCGTGCGCGACATCGTGGCCTTCGCCCGGGAGCGCGGAATCCTGTGTCAGGGGCGCGGTTCGGCCGCCAATTCCATCACCTGCTACTGCCTCGGCGTCACCTCCGTCTCCCCCGAGATCGGCACCATGGTGTTTGAGCGCTTCGTCTCCGAGGCCCGCGACGAGCCGCCCGACATCGACGTGGATTTCGAACACGAACGCCGCGAAGAAGTCATCCAGCACATCTACGAACGCTACGGCCGCCACCGCGCGGGGCTCTGCGCCACCGTGATCCACTACCGCGGCAAACGCGCCATCCGCGAAGTGGGCCGCGCCATGGGCCTGTCAGAGGACACGCTCGGCGCGCTTTCCTCCCAGCTTTGGGGATTTTTCTCCACCAACGGACTGGAGGAAGAGCGGATGCGTGAGATCGGCCTCGACCCCACAGACCGCCGGCTGAAACTGACGATGGAGCTGATCTACGAGATCATCGGCTTTCCGCGCCACCTGTCCCAGCACGTGGGCGGCTTCATCGTCACCGAAGGACGGCTGGACGAACTTGTCCCGATCGAAAACGCCTCGATGGAGGGGCGCACCGTGATCTGCTGGGACAAGGACGACATCGACGCGCTGGGGATCCTGAAGATCGACGTGCTCAGCCTCGGGATGTTGACCTGCATCCGCAAGGCGTTCGACCTGCTCAAACGCCACCACGGCACCACGCACACCCTCGCCACCCTGCCCCCCGAAGACCCAAAGACCTACCAGATGCTGTGCAAGGCCGACAGTCTGGGCGTCTTCCAGGTGGAAAGCCGCGCGCAGATGAATTTTCTGCCCCGCATGAGGCCACGCTGCTTCTACGACCTGGTGATCGAAGTGGCGATCATCCGCCCCGGCCCGATCCAGGGCGACATGGTCCACCCCTACATCCGCCGCCGCAATGGCGAGGAACAGGTCACCTTCCCCTCCGATGCGCTGGGGCGCGTGCTGGGCAAGACGCTGGGCGTGCCGCTGTTTCAGGAACAGGCCATGCAGATCGCCATCACCGGCGCGAACTTCACCCCGACCGAGGCCGACCGCCTGCGCCGCGCCCTTGCCACCTTCAAGAAACACGGCAACGTCAGCGAATTCCGCACCCGCTTCCTGAAGGGGATGATGACCAACGGCTATGATGCCGATTTTGCCGAACGCTGCTTTTCCCAAATCGAGGGCTTTGGCTCCTACGGTTTTCCCGAAAGCCACGCCGCCAGCTTTGCCCTGCTGGTCTATGCCTCTGCCTGGCTGAAATGCCACCATCCGGGCATCTTTGCCTGCGCCCTTCTCAATGCCCAACCGATGGGGTTCTACGCCCCCGCCCAGATCGTGCGCGACGCCCGCGAACATGGCGTGCAGGTGCGTCCCATCGACATCAATGCCAGTTACTGGGACAATGTGATGGAGCCAGACGAGCGCGGCGGCCTCGCCCTCCGGTTGGGGTTTCGCCAGATCAAGGGGCTGGCGGAGGACGACGCCCAATGGATCGCAGGCGCGCGCGGCAACGGCTACCAATCGGTGCGTGACGTCTGGCGCCGCGCGGGGCTGGCCCCGGCCACTTTGGCCCGACTGGCCGAGGCCGACGCCTTCCGCCCGATGGGTCTCAGCCGTCGCGAGGCGCTGTGGCAGGCCAAGGCGCTGGTGAAAGGCCCGGAGCTGCCGCTCTTTTCCGGCGATCTGGACGGCGAGGCGATTCTGGAACCCACCGCCCACCTTCCGGAAATGACGCTGGGCGAAGAGGTCGTCGAAGATTACGTCGCCATGCGTCTGAGCCTGCGCGCGCATCCCGTGGCCCTGTTGCGCCACATCCTGACGCCGCCGCCGGCCAACCGCACGAGGGGTACTGCCCCCAATCCTGCGGACCTCCCCCAGAGGTATTTGAACAGCAAGGAAATCGCGCGCGCGCCAGACAGCAGAGCGCATGTTTCGCGACAAGCGGGCGGCCTCCGCACCACATGATACGGCCCACATCCGCGTCGATACAGCCCGGACAAACGTTGCCGGTGCAGGTGCGCCATTGCCCCCTTGGACGAGGCAGGAAAACAGCGCGGCGAACAAGGGCGACCCGCCCCGCCATTATCTTGAGGTTTTGACCGCCGAAGTGGACCAGCACGCCTCCATCGCCATCGTCACCCACATGCCCACTTATGGAAGGGGATGACAGCTTCAGGTTACAGTCGCTCACCACTCCGGACAGACGCATGTCACTGTCGTATTGAAAGGATAAGCGTGCGGTTGATCGCTGACATGCCCTGATCCCCAGATGCTGCGCGACCACGGCACAGCAGACCGCGAACCGGCCAAGACGAAAGCCAAGCTGTCGAGGACGTCACAGAGCACCGCTTGAAATATATTTCGGTGGGCTGTGATCCGCGCGACGAAGTGCGCCAGAGGCGCGCGAGGAGAGACAAGCAAAAGGGGACGCGGGCCAATGCCCGCGTCCCCTTTTTCATTTTGACAAAGGTAAAGCCTCAGACGCCCGCGGCGACCATGGCTTCGGCCAGCACCGGCACCGAATCCTTGTTCAGACCGGCCATGTTGATGCGCGAATCGCCCACCATGTAAACGCCGTGGCTCACACGCATGGCTTCCACCTGCTCCGGCGTTGCGCCAAGCCGCGAGAACATGCCCCGGTGCTCGGCCACAAAGGCAAAGCGGTCCGAGTTGGTCAAACGTGCCAGTTCACCCGCCAGCTGCTGACGCAAGGCCAGCACGCCTTCACGGATCTCACGAACTTCTTCTTCCCAATCCATGCGCAACGCGTCGTCCTGCAGCACCATGGTCACCAGACGGGCGCCGTGGTCCGGCGGGAAAGAGTAGTTCTGACGGTTCAGATAGTTCAGCATGCCCTGGTTTGCCTGACGGCGCACCTTGTCCTGGGCGACAGCCAACAGCAGCCCTGTCCGCTCCCGATACACACCGAAGTTCTTGGAGCATGACGCCGCAATCAGCACTTCCGGCATCTGCGCCACGACCATGCGCAGGCCCGCCGCATCTTCGGCCAGACCGTCGCCAAAGCCCTGGTAGGCAATGTCGATCATCGGGGTTGCGCCGGTCTTCAACAGCGTGTCGATGACCTGCTGCCATTGCTCCAGCGTCAGGTTCGCGCCGGTCGGGTTGTGGCAGCACCCGTGGAGCAACACCACATCGCCGACGCGCGCATCGGCGATGTCTTCGATCATACCGGCAAAGTTCACCGACCGCGTCTCGGAATCGAAATACCGATAGGGCTGAATGTGCATTTCCATGTGCTTGAGGATCGACAGGTGGTTCGGCCACGTTGGATCGGACACGAAAACACGCGCCTCCCGGTTGGCCATGCGGATCATGTCAAAGCCCTGGCGCACCGCGCCCGTGCCACCCGGTGTCGCCGCCGCCGCCACGCAATCGCGCGGGCAGGCATCACCGATCAGCAGATCGAACATCGCATCCGCAAAGCCCACGTCGCCGGCCAGCCCGGTGTAGCTCTTGGTCTCTTCCACTTCCCAAAGCTGCTTTTCCGCAGCCTTGACGGCACGCATGATCGGCGTCTTGCCTTCGGCGTTCTTGTAAACGCCAACGCCCAGATCGATCTTGGCCTCGCGCGGATCTTCGCGGTAGGCCTGCATCAGCATCAGGATCTTGTCTTCGGGTTGTTCTTTGAGAAGTTCGAACATCAGTTTTCTCCGGTGGCGACAGGCAACGTCGGAAAGGCACCCCATTCCGCCCATGACCCGTCATAAAGCGCGTGGTCAGTCTTTCCGATGACCTCCAGCGCAAGGTTGATAATGGCAGCTGTAACGCCGGATCCACAGCTCGTGATCACGGGCTTGGACAGATCCACGCCTGCGGCCTCGAATTCCGCACGCAAGGCGTCGGGCGACTTCAGGCAGCCGTCTTCGGTCAGCAGGCGCGCATAATGCACACTCTTTGAGCCGGGAATATGACCCGAGCGCAGACCCTCTCGGGGTTCTTCGGCTTCGCCACTGAACCGCTTCAGACTGCGCGCATCGAGGATCTCGTGATCCTTCAGCTTGGCCGCCGCGCTGACCTGCGTCACGTCACGCACCATATGCGCCTGACGGCGAACGGTCATGTGACGGTCACGGATCATCGGCGGCAGATCCTCCACCCGGCGTTCCTCTGCGACCCACTTGGGCAGGCCGCCGTCCAGAACGGCAATGTCGGTCTTGCCCATCAACTTGAACAGCCACCAGACGCGCGCGGCAGAAAACACGCCCATGCCGTCATAGACGACGACTTGATGGCCGTCGCCCACACCCATGGCACGCATCCGCGACATGAACTTCTCCGGCTCAGGCGCCATATGCGGCAGGTCCGAGCGCGCGTCCGAGATTTCGTCAATGTCAAAGAACCGCGCACCGGGAATATGGCCCGCCTTGTATTCCGCCTTAGGATCGCGCCCGGCGTCCGGCAGATACCAGCTTGCGTCCAGAATCCGCAGATCCGGATCGTTCAGATGTTTCGAAAGCCAATCGGTCGAAACCAGCACCTTGGGATCGTCTGTGGCCATGTCGCCCCTCGCCCTTGTCATGGGCCACACGCTTAGGCAAGCGCGCACCATTCTGCAAGGCGAACCACCGGCTTTGCGCCCAAGGTCGCGCTGTCAGCGCAAAACCGCAACAGCGGTAGCGCCAACACAGCGGGCCGATCAGCCGTTGCTCTTGAGCAGTCGCTGTTTTTGACGATTCCAGTCCCGCTTGGCGGCGGTTTCGCGCTTGTCGTGGTTCTTCTTGCCTTTCGCGATGCCGACCTTCAGCTTCACGATGCCCTTGTGGTTGAAGTACATCACCAGCGGCACGATGGTCATGCCCTTGCGCTGGGTCTCGTTCCACAACCGTGACAGCTCCTTGCGCGACACCAGCAACTTGCGGCGCTTGCGCGGCTCGTGGCTGAACATCGCGCGCTCGTAGGGCGCAATGTAGGAGTTCACCAGCCAAAGCTCCCCCTCTTCCACCGCCGCATAACTTTCGGCGATGTTGGAGGTGTTCTCGCGCAGAGATTTCACCTCCGACCCGGTCAGGATCATGCCGCACTCGATGTCATCCTCGATGGCATAATCAAAACGTGCGCGCCGGTTCTCGGCTATCACTTTGTAGTTCGGGTCGGATTTGGGTTTCTGTGCCATGGCTGGTCTAGATAGGGGCGCTTGATCGGGTTGTCCATAGGAGGCGCTTTCACAGCCATCACGGACATCACATGCGCAGGCACCTCACGTTCGAGGATATGACATCTGCGTCAACATATCCGACCCTGAATATGCGCTTGAACCGATACCGGCTGGCGCTGGATCGGCTCCACCATAGCATCCGCGACCAGAGCCGGCCGAACCTTATACCGCTACAGCCCGCAGCCCTGTCCGGCCCGGCGCGCAAATCGAATAGGTGAAACCTGATATCGCTTGTCACGAACCGCCCCGAGGGCGGTTGTGACCCAAGATCGCAGCGTGAAAAATCGTCGCGTTAACCACATTTCTGACAGGCTTGCGTACAAAGCTTAACAACCGACCGGTTTTCGCCGCGAACCGGTCGGTTCGTCGGTTAAAATCCGTAAAGGCGGCTTAAGATATCCTTCCGCCTTGTGGTGCATCCGCATGCGCAACACATCATGTGGCCTGCGCGCGCTGCGTTCATTCCGGCGCGCGCTCTGTTTCCGGCCCCTTAAGTTAACCTTGGATCAGCTGCCGCGATAGGTCGACATGCCGTAGGGAGAGATCAGCAGCGGCACATGGTAATGGTCGTCCTCGGACATGCCGAAACGGATCGGCACCACGTCCAGAAACAGCGGCTCCGGCCCCGCCGTTCCGGTGGCCCGCAGGTAATCGCCCGCCTCAAAGACAAGCTCGTAGCAGCCCTTGGCAAAATCGGCCTGCCCAAGAATTGGGCGATCCGTCCGTCCATCCGCGTTGGTCGTCAGGTCGCATATCTTGTGGCGCACATCGCTTTCGATGCGATATAATGATATTCTAACGCCCTCCGCCGGACATCCTCGCGCCGTATCCAGCACGTGTGTGGTCAGGTAACCTTCGCTCATTTCGGTTGCATCCCCTTGCAAATTGCGCCGTGGTGGCGCTTTTCAGATGGTTGAAAGCAATCCAGTGGGAGGTCAAGATGAACCGCTATCCTCGTGACATGATCGGCTATGGCCCTGATCGCCCTGATCCGCAGTGGCCCGGCGGCGCAAAAATCTGTGTTCAATTCGTATTGAACTACGAAGAGGGCAGCGAAAACAATCTTTTACATGGTGACGGCGGGTCTGAAGGCTTCTTGTCTGACATCCCCGGATCGCAGCCCTGGCCCGGCCTGCGCCACTGGAATATGGAGTCGATCTACGAATATGGCGCACGCGCCGGGTTCTGGCGGCTGCATCGCCTGTTTACGGGGCGAAATCTGCCGCTGACCATCTACGGTGTGGCCAGTGCTCTTGCCCGGTCCCCAGAGCAGGTCGAAGCGATGAAGGACGCCGGGTGGGAGATCGCCTCTCACGGGCTGAAATGGATCGAACACCGCGACATGCCGGAAGAGGAAGAGCGCGCGCAGATCGCGGAGGCCATCCGCTTGCACACAGAGGTCGTCGGCACGCCGCCGCGTGGCTGGTACACCGGCCGCTGCTCGATGAATACGGTGCGATTGACGGCCGAGACCGGAAAGCTTGATTACATTTCAGACACATACGATGATGATTTGCCCTATTGGTTGCAGGTGGGCGACCGCGACCAATTGGTGATCCCCTACACGCTTGAAGCCAACGACATGCGTTTCGCCGGAGCCCCTGGGTGGGTCACGGGCCACGATTTTGAAGAATACCTCATCGACGCCTTCGACACGCTCCGCGCCGAAGGGCACGCTGGCGCGCCTGCCATGATGAGCGTCGGTCTGCACTGCCGCCTGGTGGGCCGACCGGGAAAAATCGCAGGGCTGACGCGCTTTCTCGACCACATTCAGCAGTTCGATGATGTCTGGGTGCCACGTCGGGAGGACATTGCCGACCACTGGGCCAAGGTCCATCCACCAACGCGCGCACCGCGCCCCAGCGTCATGGATCGAGACACCTTTGTCGCCACGTTCGGCGGAATTTACGAACATTCACAATGGGTCGCTGAACGGGCCTTTGATCTGGAACTCGGACCAGCGCATGATCGCCCCGCAGGTCTCGCGAACGCGCTGGCCCGCGCATTTCGCAGCGCGACGGCAGAGGAGCGCATGGCCGTGCTGCGCGCGCACCCTGACCTCGCTGGAAAATTGTCGCAAGCCAAGCGGTTGACCGATGAGAGCACGTCGGAACAAGCGGCGGCCGGGCTCGACGCGCTCACAGATTCGGAACGCGCGCAATTCACAACGCTCAATACAGCGTATACAGAAAAGCAAGGATTTCCCTTTATTATAGCCGTGCGCGACCACGATAAAGCGCAGATCCTTGCCGCGTTTGAACGTCGTCTGGCCAACGACCCCGACACCGAATTTGCCGAAGCCTGTCGGCAGGTCGAACGTATTGCGCGCCTGCGTCTGGAGTCACTGGTTCGCAAATGAACACCGTGAACAAAATTGTATCGATCATTACCACCAAGAGCAATTTCACACCGATCTGACGCACGCCTTTGCCAAAACGCATGTGATGGAACACGTGCTTAACGTCTGGTCCGGTATGGCGGGCAATTCTCTGAATCGAAGCTGGGTCGATGTCGATCCTCCCGATTGCATGGAGTTGCTCGCCTTTTTCCCGGTAGTTTTTATGGCCTCCGTCAAGGAATCCTTCAGACACTTTCTGTAGAAAGACGTGAAAGCCCTCGTAAAGTTGCCGCCATGACCTTGGACCACATCCAGATAAAGCCACTGACCGCCGTGGACTTCTCCGCCTTCGGCGATGTTCTGGAGGCCGCGGGCATTCCCGACAGATTGATCAACCACGGGATGGGCGGTCGCTTTCACGACCGGGCGCTTTTGGATTTCGGGCCCGATGGACGCGCAGGTATATCCATTTTCGATGCGGAGCCACGCGACCTTCCCTATCATCTCAATATCTTGGAACGGCATCCTGAGGGCAGTCAGGCCTTCATCCCGATGCACTCCAATGAATGGCTTGTCATTGTGGCGGAGGCCGGAGACACCCCCGGCCCTGTCCATGCATTTCGTGTGCCCCCGGGGGTAGGCGTCAACTTTCACAAAGGTACATGGCATGGTGTCCTGACACCGTTGCATGTGCCGGGGCTGTTTGCCGTGATCGACCGGATAGGCCAGACCTCCAACTTGCAGGAATGTCGCCTGCCCGTGCCTTTGGTCATCACAGAATAGAGGGTCCTTAGATCCGGTCCCATCCAGATGGCTTTCCCCGCCCCACCCGTGGACAGGACCGAAGTTCTCGAAAGCAGCAAGATGGGGGCCAGCCCCCACCCGACCGGCCTTATCCCTACCGACGCGCAATCGAAAAACCGCGGTTTCGAAGGCAGCTGTAATCATAACCGCTGCGACGCTGGCCGTTTGCGCGGAAGTTCGTATGGCAGGCCTGCGGCAAATGGCGGACCGCTCGATAGTTCCGGTTCAAGCAGCCCGATCCAAGGACAAGCCCATGCCGACGCGTTTCGCGCAGGCAGTGACGTGGGAGAGCAGGCTTGGACGCGGCCTTGCGGTTGCCATTGTGCCGACGCCACTGCTCTGCACCACGCTGATGTCCGCTGTAGGAACGGCTACGCTCGTCTTTGCGTTCAGCCTTTTGAAAGGCACCATTCTTGTTCAACTCATGCAATAGCCAGACAGTGGCAACCGTGCCGATCAGCGCCTTGGTCTTGTCTCGGTCTGCGGCCTGCGCAGGAGCCGCCGCAGCCAGCGCAGCGATAAGGGCACCGATGGTGAGGATCGAAGTAATGTACTTGAGATGCTTTAAAGCCATTGGGATGGTCCTTTCATGGATCAGTCTGAAAAGCCTCCACAGCGGGAGGAAATTCATGATCCCAAGCTGGCCGCAGCGTCCTGTTCATCACAATATCAGCTCCCGGTTATCGGATATCGCGGCCCACTGGCGCCTTTGGTTATTGAATTTCCCAGCAGCGCCGCGCAGGTTCAGCAGCATGAAACAGATCCTTGCCATGACCATCATAATGCTTTCGCTCGGCCTACCGTCGACGGCAGCCGCCGACTGCTATGTCGCCTACAAAGCGAAAAAACAGCCCCCGCTGGAGCTGCACTTTGGTATACTGTCGTTGCCCGGGACCTGCCCGGACAAAGGCACGGCTGCAACCCAAACAGCAAATCGCATCGCCTCTGGCGGATGGACACTGCTGAATGTTGTCAGCTTTAAAGACGGCCCACCCTCAGCCGGGGAGCAAGCCAATGCCGGCACATACTACCTCCGTTACTGATAGCCTGCGCCAGAGTACGCGGCTCGTGACCGGCGGTGTCGCGGCCATCATCGTCATCCTCAGCGCTGCGGCCGGATTCTTGTTTCTGACACTGCCGGATGGGCAGGCGTTCAACGATCAGGTCGCGCAACTCTTTGCCAACAACGACGCGCTCCAAAGCCAAGGCGAGGTGGAGCTTCTGATGATCCTCGCCCAGTCAGGCACGGCGTTTGCCGACGTGCTTGCGAGTTATCGGATGATCATTCTTGTCTTGATGATCTTTGCCGCCGCGCTGCTGGCGGCCGCGCTTGTATTTGTTGTTATGCTGATGACACTTAACCGACGCATGGCGCAGGTGGAACGCTCCGGGATCGAGGTGTCGAGCCTGATTATTTCACGTGAGGAACGCACCGTCTATCTCAACACGATGGGCTTCAAATTGACCGATGCGATGATCGAAACCATGTCCGTGTTGGCCGAAGCGCGGCTGGATGACGAACTTCTCACAGGTGCGCAGATCGAAGCGATGATTTCGGGCAGAGACGCGTCGGACTGCGAAGAAGCCGCCGGCGCCACGCGGATCAAGCGACTACGCGACGGCTTAGGCAATCAGATGGTGTCGGAGCTTTTGGTGAAGAACATCGCGCGCAAGGGCTATGTTCTGGCGATAGACAAGGGTGTGATCGAAATGGTTTAGACGTTAGATCCCACGGCAATATGGTGCAATCACGCCGTGGGAATGGTCTTGGATCTTCGACGCTTATATGCGGCCGCGCTTCGCAAACGCCTTTTCGAAAGCTCCTTCGAGCGCAGATTGCGAGAACGGCTTTTGTACAATCACCACGCCATCCGGGTAGGCCTCCACCAATTCCTCCGCCGCGCCATATCCGGTCGCCAGAACGAACGGCACACCGGAGGCCGCCAAGCGCTCAGCAACCGGCAAGGACTGCTCATCGCCCAGATTCACATCCAGCAGCGCAAAAGACACCTGCGTCGTGTTGAGATATGACATGGCCGCGTCGACGGATGAGACGATTTTGACATCGGACGCCCCCAAATCACTGAGGATATCTGCCGCATCCATGGCAATGATCAGCGTGTCTTCCAGCACCATACCCTTGCCGGAGATCTTATAGGCGCTATCAGACTGCGACGGCAGATCGTTCGACGAAACGGTCTCGCCTTCCTTCCTGACTGCAGCGATGACACTTGGCGGCAGCCGGAAGTGCGCCTCAACTCCGGTCATCTTATAAGAGATTTCCGCATCGCCACGCAGTTCGTGCGGCACGGAATTTTCGATGATGGTCGATCCAAATCCACGCCGTTTGGGCGGTGCGACTGGCGGGCCCCCGACTTCTTTCCAGTGGATCAGGAACCCCCCGCTGGCGTCGACCTTCGTCGTCACCAGAACCCTGCCGGAGCTGTCGCAAAGCGCGCCGTATTTAATCGAGTTAGTCGTCATCTCGTGAATCACCAGCGCCATTGTCGTGAACGCTTGCGGCGAAATCATCGCGTCAGGCCCTGTCACTTCCATACGGTCGGATTTACGATCAGCAAAAGCCTCGAGCTCGGTACGGATCAACGTCTTCAGCGAAGTCGGTTCCCATTGCTCGGAGGTCAACTGATCATGAGCCCGCGCCAATGCCTGAATGCGACCGTCCAGGTTGGCAGTCAGTTCTTCCATGGATTTTGCGCCCGATGCAGATTGAGACAACAATCCCCGCATCAGGTTCAAGATGTTCCGAACCCGGTGGTTCAGCTCCGAGATCAGCAATGACTGCTGTTCCTGCGCACGTTTGCGCTCCAGATTGGTGGCATCGGTGATCTTCAGGAAAACTTCCAGCAACACCGTCCGCAGCAACTCTGCTGCGTGCACCTCCTGTGGCGTCCAAGGGGCAGAGCGCCCCCGTACATCCTCTTTCCAAACATCAAAGCTCTTGCGCGGCGTCAGGCGTGTGCCATTCGGGCCGAACGACACCGGCTTTGTCGGGTCACCTGCCCAATCGATCGTCTCGGACACGGGGCGGCGCACCAGCACCAGATAGTCACGCGGCCGTTTCGAAATCGGTATCGCCATGATCCCGGCAAAGCGATCCTGATAGTCCTGAGCGCTCTCGAGGAATTTCGACAAGCGGTCAGTGGAGAACACACCCGTAGACGCGCCACGGTCCAGCATCCGGCAAATTTCACGGAACTGCTCTTCGCTCGGCACATCCCCAGCGGTCCGCAGTTCTTCGTTTTCATAGAGCATCAGCCCATCATGCGGGATGATATTGCGGATTTCCTCAGATACGGACAGCAGGCTTTTGTCGAGCGAGGAGCCGTTGGCCAGATGCGCCATCAGTTGGGTCTGCAGGCGGCGCGTGGCCTCCTCCGTTACCTTGCGGGCACGCTCCTCGAAGTTGATCAGCTCGTAGCTGAACATATGCGCGAACATCTCGATCGCCGTGCGGCGCTCATAATCGATGTAGCGCGGAATATCATGGTGGCAGGCGAACAAGCCCCAGAGCTTGCCGTCCTTCATGATCGACACAGACATGGACGCCTGAACACCCATGTTTTTCAGATATTCGATATGGATGGGAGAGACAGCACGGGTCACCGCCAGAGACAAATCCAACGGTTCGCCCATCATGGACACACCCGGCACCACAGGCTCTCCGGGATCGTTCACGTCCGATATCAAGCGCAACAGCGACCGCGTGTAAAGCGCGCGCGCCTGTACCGGAATGTCAGAGGCCGGGAACATCATACCATCATAGCGTTTCCGCCCGTCGGCGCGGTATTCAGCGACCACCTTGCCCGAATTGTCAGGCTGAAACTGGTAAACCATCACACTGTCGAAGCCGGAAAGGGCATGTAGAGCACGCGCGGCATCACGGGTCAGGTGTCGCAGATCGTCATTCTTCCGCAGCGTGGCAATATGCGGATACACTTCGGTCAACGGGTCACGCGGACTGGCGTCAACCTTTGGCTCGAACTCCACGATCAGCATCTCGCCCGACTGGTGGACGCAGATATCATAGCTGCGACCGGTGGCCTTGAGCGCGACACCGAACAGGCGCGTCACCGTGTCCAGGGCATTTACCAGACGCAGACTGGACCGGATGCGATCAAACCCATCGGAGACGATCAATTCGTGCAATGGACGCCCAAGCGCCTCATCCACCGCCACGCCCAGGATATCCGGAAGGTTTTCAGATGCGTGCTGCACCAGCCAATCCGAAGACACAGCCAGCAAAGCACCATAGGATTGGATGCGACCGAGTTGATGAATCGGCTCACGATCACAGTTTGTCAGATCAACGGGCTGTGTTGACGACAAGGGAGGGGGCGACGTCGTCAAGCGCGCAGTCCTTCGAATTCAGTGTCTACTCTGGATGAGCGCTGCGCCTTACCAGCTCTGTCAAACAATTCAAAGCCGTAGATTACATCATCCTTAATGCGGGCGGCCTCCCGCCCATTGGGGTCTACAGCGTCCAATAACCTGCAGTGCCGTTGCCATAGAGCACCGGCCGCCGGCGCAAGGAAATAGGTTGGCATTTCCGAGTGCGTCAACTGAGGTGCCAATCCGCGTCGCAGAACCTCTGTCCCCAAACGAGACCCAAGCACCAAATAATCAACCGCTGTCACATTGAGAGGATGATCAGAAACTACAGCATCGGCACGAACGCCGCGTTTTTCCAAATCGAAATCAAGCCGCCCGATGAGGTCATCCAGCACCAAACAGCACACCCCCTGTGAGGCATCTGAACGCGCGAGGCTCAAGGCAGCCAACCCAGAACGCTGCGCAGCAAGAAACCAATTCATCTCTCTCGCGGGGTCGGCTTGAAAACGTGAAAACTGCGCTTCGGCGCTGTCATGGGCATCGCGGCTCGCCAGCCGAAGTGCGTGACGAAAGCCACCCTCCTCCTTCTGCGCGAAGTTTATAGATTTCATGAGGTTATCGCCATCCCATACCGCAAGCGCAATTGTTTTGAATCTCAAACGCGCAGCGCACTGTTCAGGTTCCCATTCTTTCGAACAATAATTACAAACTGTTCGGACCGGACCGGGTGGTCCGTCAGCAATCGTGTTTGTCAGTTCGTTGTGGGTATCTCCGAAAAGGAAGATTTCAGAAACCAGTAAGGTGAAAAGTCATCCCAACTGGTTCATGGCTGTGCCAAAGTAGACATGTCACGGTTTGATGCCGCTCCTTTGTTATCATTTACTGCAACAAAGGAGATGAACTATGGGACTGAAACGGACGGACGAGTTTCGCAAGGATGCGGTGCGGATAGCACTGACCAGCGGGCTAAC
>NZ_JACIEJ010000007.1 GCF_014196795.1 Sagittula marina | reverse complement strand
GTGGGCAAGCTGGTCAACCTCTCCGATCTGCTGGTGCATGAGCCGCTGGCGGGCAAATCGGGCATCGGCCACACCCGCTGGGCCACCCACGGCGCTCCGAACGAGATCAACGCCCACCCGCACCGCGCCGGACCCGTCGCCGTGGTCCACAACGGCATCGTCGAGAACTACAAGGATCTGCGCGCCAGGCTGGCCGCCGCCGGTCAGACGCCGGAATCCGACACCGACACCGAAACCGTCGCCATGCTGACGCAGCTGCACCTGAACGCGGGCAAATCCCCGGTGGAGGCCGCCAGGGCCACGATCGACGAGCTCGAAGGCGCCTTTGCCCTGGCGTTCCTCTTTGACGGCGAGGAAGACCTGATGGTCGCCGCGCGCAAGGGCAGCCCGCTGGCCATCGGCCATGGGGAGGGCGAGATGTATGTCGGCAGTGACGCCATCGCGCTCGCCCCCATGACCAACCGCATCACCTACCTCGAAGAGGGCGACTTTGCCGTTCTGACCCGCACCTCGCTGGAGGTCCGCGATCTGACCGGCGCGCGGGTGACCCGCGAGATGCGCAAGATCTCCATGGATGCGGCGCGCGTCGACAAGGGCGGGCACAGGCACTTCATGGCCAAGGAAATCGCCGAACAGCCGTCGGTGTTGTCGGACACGCTGAACGCCTACCTGACCGACAGCGGCATCGCCCTGCCCGATCCGGGCATCGATTTTGCCGCGCTCGACCGGCTGACCATCACCGCCTGCGGCACCGCCTACCTGGCGGGCTTCACCGCGAAATACTGGTTCGAGCAGATCGCCCGCCTGCCGGTCGAAGTCGACGTGGCCTCTGAATTCCGCTACCGCGAGCCGCCGATCACGCCGAACACCGCCGCGCTGTTCATCTCCCAGTCCGGGGAAACCGCCGACACGCTCGCCGCGCTGCGCTACTGCAAGGGCAAGGCCAGCGCGCTCTATTCCGTGGTGAACGTGCCGGAATCCTCCATCGCGCGCGAAAGCGACCTGGCCCTGCCGATCCACGCCGGTGTGGAAATCGGCGTCGCCTCGACCAAGGCCTTCACCTGCCAGCTCACCGTGTTGCTGCTGCTGGCGCTGAAGGCGGCGGAGGACCGTGGCCATCTGCCGCCTGCCGCCCGCGACGAGATCCTGACGCACCTGCGCGCGCTGCCGGGGGTGTTCAATACCGCCCTTGGCCGCGACGAGGTGATCGAGAACGTGGCCCAAGAGCTGGCTGAGGCCCGCGACATCTTGTTCCTGGGGCGTGGCCTGATGTACCCGCTGGCCCATGAAGGCGCGCTGAAGCTCAAGGAAATCAGCTACATCCACGCCGAAGCCTATGCGAGCGGAGAGCTCAAACACGGGCCGATCGCGCTGATCGACCAGCATGTGCCGGTGGTGGTCCTGGCCCCGCGCGACCGGCTGTTCGACAAGACCGTCAGCAACATGCAGGAGGTCATGGCCCGTGGCGGCCGCGTGGTGCTGATCACCGACGCCGCAGGGGCCGAAAGCGCCGGCGCCGAGGCTTGGCGCGTGATCCAGATGCCCGAGGTCTCCGACCTGCTCGCCCCCATCCTCTACGCCCTGCCCGCGCAACTGCTCGCCTACCACACCGCCGTCGCAAAAGGCACAGACGTCGACCAACCCAGAAACCTCGCAAAATCCGTAACCGTGGAATGAGCCGCCTCAGGCGGGCTTCGCCATCCGGGGTCCCTATAATATAAAAAGAGTTGTTCGCTTTCCCGATGCCACGCCATCACCTGAGCGCGGGGGGCTGCGCCCTCGACCCGTTCCTGTCGCATCGCACGCGACACCTGCATTCACTGAAAAGAGGCTCATGACACAAACGTTCCCCCTGCCGGAGGATCTGACCCCGGACACGGCGCTTGCCGCCTTGGAAGCCGCCGGCGATCCCGAGAAATCCGTTGGCATGGCCAGCTATCACAAGGCAACGCGCCGCTACCTTGGGACCGCGATGCCGCAGCTCAATGCGCTGGTCAAGGAATGGCGCGACCGGCTGACGCTGGACCAACGGCTGGCGCTGGCCGCCGGGCTTTGGGACACGGACGTGCACGAGGCGCGCATTGCGGCGGCCAAGCTTCTGGCACAGGCGCGGATGCGGCCCTCGGACGAGCACGCCTGGCAGTTGATCCAAAGCTGGGTGCCGCAATTCGACGGCTGGGCGGTGGCGGACCATGCGGCCTCATCGGGCGGGCGGCGCATCATGGCCGATCTGTCACGGCTCCATACGTTGGAAGACTGGACCACTTCCGACCATCTTTGGTCGAAAAGGGCGGCGCTCGTGATGACCTTGCCCCTTGCGCTTCTCAACCATCCCAATTCCGAGCAACTGGCCGCACGCGAACGCGTTCTGGCCTGGATGGCCGACTATACCACCGACCAGCGGTGGTTCATCCAAAAAGCCGTTGCCTGGTGGTTGCGCGATCTGTCGGGGCACGATGCGGCACGCTGCCGGATGTTCCTGGCCGAGCACGGCAGCAAGATGAAGCCCTTCGCCCATAAGGACGCTGCCCGCAAGTTGCCCGGCACAGCGTAGGGAGGACGGGCGCGCCCTCCCCTGACCGGTCGCGCCTCAGCCGCCGACGAAAACCTGAACCGTCGGCAGGTCCGTGAGGGGCGCGCCGATCAACTGCATCGCAGACAGCGACATGCGGCTGCCAGCCGTGGCCGCGCCGTCAATGGGCCGCAGCTCCATCTTGGCGCTCTCGCCCTTGTAGGCCACGCGGCCCTGCTGCACGCTGGACACCAATGGTGTCTCCAGCCACAGCCCCGGCTTCGACGGATCGCCAAGCGACACAACCGTATCCCCCAAGGCGCGCTCGCCGGACGGATCCGCCGGGGCCGCCTTGGCTGCCTGCTTTTCCTCCTCGGACACCGTATCGAACTGCGCCGCCGTGCGTGCATTGGCCGGCGGCTTGGTCGCCGTCGAACCAGCGGGACGCGCTTCCGGGCGGCGTTGCTCTGCCGAGGCCTCTTGCACCGGCGCTTTCTTCGGTTTGAACATGCCGCTGTCCGAACAGGCCCCCAGCGCAACCGCTGCCATCAGCCCAACCATCATTCCCGTCCGCATCGTATCCCTCATGTACTGGTTCTTGCGGTCCTCCATACACGTATCCGCCTTTCGTACACAATCGCGCGCAACCCCTTGCTCATAATATCGCCGAGCCCTACCTTGCCCTTATGACAGCACCCCTGATTGATCCGTTCCAGCGCCCGATCTCCTACCTTCGGGTTTCCGTCACTGACCGCTGCGATTTTCGCTGCGTCTACTGCATGTCGGAAAACATGACCTTCCTGCCAAAGAAGGAACTCCTCACGCTGGAGGAGCTCGACCGCATGTGTTCCACGTTCGTCCGGCTGGGTGTGGAAAAACTGCGCATCACCGGCGGAGAGCCCTTGGTCCGGCGCGATATCATGACCTTCTTCCAAAGCATGACGCGCCATCTGGACGCCGGCACGCTGAAGGAACTGACACTGACCACAAACGGCTCACAGCTGGCGCGGTTCGCCGACGATCTTTACGCCGCTGGCGTGCGCCGGGTGAATATTTCGCTCGACACGCTGGACGAACAAAAGTTTGCCGATGTGACCCGCTGGGGCCGTCTGCCCCAGGTGCTCAAGGGCATCGACGCCGCACAACGCGCTGGCCTGCGGGTCAAGATCAACGCCGTCGCGCTCAAGGGGTTCAACGACGACGAACTGGTCTCCATCACCGAATGGTGCGCCGAGCGGGACATGGATCTGACCTGGATCGAAGTCATGCCCATGGGCGACATCGGCAACGAAGACCGGCTTGACCAGTATTGGAAGCTCACCGATCTGCGCGCGCAACTGGCGCAAAGCTATACGCTCACGGACCTGCCAGAAAACACCGGCGGCCCGGCCCGCTATGTGCGGCTTGAGGAAACGGGTCAGAGAATCGGCTTCATCACGCCGCTGACGCATAACTTCTGCGAAAGCTGCAATCGCGTCCGCCTGACCTGCACCGGTGAACTCTTCATGTGTCTTGGCCAGGAGGACAACGCAGACCTGCGCAGCGCGCTGCGAAACCACCCGGAATCAGATGCCGCGCTGGAAGACGCCATTCGCGCCGCCATCCGGCTGAAGCCCCTCGGCCATGATTTCGACTATTCGCGTCAGACGGTCGACGGACGTGTGTCGCGCCACATGAGCCATACCGGCGGATAAACCCAGCCAAACCCGCAGGCTGTCAGGAAACGAGCGCCCCGCGCTCGTTTCTGTCTTTTGACATCCAGAAAGACGATCGCCCCTCGGCGCTTAGTCTGCCAGCTTCCGAAGCCGCGCAAACAGGCTCGACGTATCCCAGCGTCCGCCGCCCATGTTCTGAACATCTTTGTAGAATTGGTCCACGAGGGCCGTCACCGGCAAAGACGCGCCGTTTTCCTCCGCCGTCTGCAAGCAGATCGCCAGATCCTTCCGCATCCAGTCGGTGGCGAAGCCATGCTCGAAATGGCCGTCCAGCATCGTCTCAAAGCGGTTCTGCATCTGCCACGACCCGGCAGCGCCGCCCGCGATCACTTCGACGACCTCGCGACCGTCCAGGCCCGCCTTCTCGGCAAAGTGCAGCCCCTCGGACAGACCCTGCATCAAGCCTGCGATGCAAATCTGATTGACGGATTTGCAAATCTGACCGGCGCCGGTCTCTCCCAACCGCTTGCACAGCTTCGCAAAGGCATCAATCATCGG
The DNA here is from genome assembly GCF_014196795.1 of Sagittula marina. Classification (GTDB taxonomy): domain Bacteria; phylum Pseudomonadota; class Alphaproteobacteria; order Rhodobacterales; family Rhodobacteraceae; genus Sagittula; species Sagittula marina. The sequence goes on along the minus strand of NZ_JACIEJ010000007.1, from coordinate 308,640 downwards.
CGCGGCGCGGTTGTAGGCGTCTTCATCGCCGCCGCACATCACAACCAGTTGACCGTTCTCTGCACCGGCCTGTCCGCCGGACACCGGCGCGTCGACAAAAGAGATCTCCGCATCTTTGGCCACCGCGTACAGCTCGCGCGTGACCGAGGCCGACACCGTCGTGTGATCGACGAAAACGCTGCCCGCGCTCATCCCTGCAAATGCACCGTCATCGCCAAGGCAAACGCCCCGCAGATCGTCATCATTGCCCACACAAGATAGCACGAATTCAGCACCTTGCGCCGCTTCGCGCGGGGTCGCCGCCATGGCGCCGCCGTGCTCGGCGACCCACTTTTCGGCCTTTGCCGCGGTGCGGTTATACACACAGACCTCGTGCCCTGCTTTCACAAGGTGTCCTGCCATGGGATACCCCATCACGCCCAGGCCCAAAAACGCCAGTTTCGCCATATCTTGCCTCCGTCGTGCTTCGGGCCCCGCCTCTTGGCAAGCTGCCCCCCGCAAGTTAAGTCCAGTGCCATCCCAATTACCCCAAATTGGCAGGAGAGGGAAATGGCCCGACTGTTCCGCTGGCTTCTCAGACTGACGACGGCGCTTCTGATCCTGTCCCTGCTGGGATTCGTTCTGGTGCGCCATCTGGCGCTGCGCTCCTTGCCCGAATACGACAAGACCCGCGCCGTTGCGGGAATCACAGCCGACATTGAAATCATACGCGACAACAACGCCGTGCCGCATATCATGGCGCTGTCCGACCGCGATGCGTTCTTCGGGCTTGGCTATGTGCACGCGCAGGACCGCCTCTGGCAAATGATGCTGATGCGCCGCACCGCCCAAGGGCGTTTGTCCGAGATCTTCGGCCAACGCACCGTGCGCACCGACACACTGCTGCGGCGGTTGGACCTTTACCCGCTGGCCGTCTCCTCGGTGCAGCATCAGGACCCGCGCACCCTCGACGCGCTGGAGGCTTATTCCGCCGGGGTCAACGCCCGCATCCAGGAGATCAACACAGATGCTTTGGGGCGCGGCGCGCCGGAATTCTTCCTGTTCGATTCCGCCATGGCGCCGTGGCAGCCCGCCGATTCCATCGCCATCGTCAAACTCATGGCATTGCAGCTGACCGGCCACCTGCGCGAAGAAGTGCTGCGGTTTCGCACCGCGCTGACGCTGGACGACGAGCGCCGTTTGTCCGACATCCTGCCGGATATTCCCGGCGACGGTGTGGCGGCCCTACCCGACGTGGCCTCGCTCTTGCCCGGCGTGGACCTCGACACCATCCCACGATACGCCGCCTCCGAGGCCGAAGACTCCTTTCTGCCGCCCAGCCCGCGCCGTGGCCTGTCTGGCGCATCGAATGCCTGGGCCGCCGCGCCGGGGCGCTCGGCGTCGCGCGGCTCGCTTCTGGCGAACGACCCGCACCTTGGCCTGACCGCGCCCGCGATCTGGTATCTCGCGCGGATGGAACTGCAATCCGGCGGCGTTATCGGCGGCTCGATCCCCGGCATTCCGGCGATCATGGTCGGCCGGTCAGAAAAGCTCGGCTGGGGGCTGACCTCCTCCTACCTCGACGATCAGGACCTGTTCTTTGAGGAGGTGAACCCTGACGACCCCGAACAATATCGCACCCCCACCGGCTGGAAACGCTTCCAGACCCGCAAGTCGATCATCGACATCGACGATGCTCAACCGATCACCATAACCCTGCGCTTCACCGAAAATGGTCCCGTGCTGCCCGGCTCACAGTTCGATATCGACAAGATCACACCGCCCGGCCACGTCGTCTCCCTCGGCTGGACGGCGCTGTCGGGTGAGGACACGTCGATGTCCGCCGCCGTCGGGCTGATGATGGCCAGCGACGTGCCGGAGGCGATCGAGACCTCGCGCAACTTCGTCGCCCCCTCCCAAAATCTCACATTGGTCGATGCGGACACCGTCGCGATGAAGCTCGTCGGCCACATGCCCAAACGCGACCCGAACCATCAAAGTCTTGGCCGCATGCCCGCGCCCGGCTGGGTTGCGCAGAACCGCTGGCAGGGCGTGCTGCCCTATTCCTCGAATCCGGCCTTTATCGCGCCCGAGGGGGGCATCGTCGGCAACACCAACAACAAGGTCATCGACCGGCCGTTTCCCAATCACGTCTCCTTCGACTGGGGCGACAGCCAGCGGGTACAACGCTGGCGCACCCTGATGCAGGGCCGCAAGGTCCACACCCGTGACAGCTTTATCGAAGGACAGCTCGACACGGTCTCCACGGCCGCGCGCACCCTGCTGCCGCTGATCGGTCGCGACCTTTGGTACACGGGTGAATCCGCACCCGAAGGCACGCCCGAACGCCGCCGCCAGCAGGCGCTTGCCCTGCTCGCCGACTGGAACGGCGAGATGAACGAACATATGCCGGAACCGCTGCTCTACTCCGCGTGGCTGCGCTTCCTTCAGCAGCGGCTGATCCGCGACGACCTCGGCCCGCTGGCCGAAGAGTACACTCATATCGAGCCGCTTTTCATCGAGCGAGTGTTTCGCAATGTGGACGGCGCTGCGGGCTGGTGCGACATCATTCGCTCCGCCCGCATCGAAAGTTGCTCCGACATCTCTCGCCTTGCGCTCGACGATGCGCTGGTGTGGATCGACGAGACTTACGGCACACAGCTCGAATCCCTGCGCTGGGGGGACGCCCATGTGGCGATTCACAAGCACACCGTACTGGGCGATACGCCTATTCTGCGCAGCATCGTGAACATCCGCCAGAACACCTCCGGCGGCGATTTCACCCTGCTGCGTGGGCGCACCGCCGGCACCGGGCCAGAGCCGTTCTCCAACGTGCATTCTGCCGCTTATCGCGGGGTCTATGATTTCGCCGATCCCGACAGTTCGGTGTTCATCACCTCAACGGGGCAATCCGGCCACCCATTGTCACGCCACTACGATGACCTTGGCCAGCTTTGGCGGCGTGGCGAGTATATCCCCATGTCGCTCGACATCGACCTCGCTCGTGCTGCTGCCACCGGCATCACCCGACTTGTCAAACCGTGATAGACGTCGCAGCGGCCAACGCTCTGCTGCGGGAGGCTCTTTCCGTACAGGGCGTTACGTCGGACCCGCGCCCACTTGATCCGGATCGGCCTCCGGCGCAGGCGCAACTCTTCAGTGACGGCAGAACCCTTTACAAGGTCTACGCCCCGGACGCGCTGACCCGCGCCACAGCACAGGCGAAGGCACAAGCCAACGTCGCGCAAAGCGGCCTTGCTCCGCCAATCCTGTTTCAACAAAACACAATCCTCGCCATGCCCCACCTTGGCGGCCCAGATCTGGCGACCCTCTGGCAGAAGGCAGATGCGAGCGTCGCGGTTGAGGCAGGCACATGGCTGCGCGCCTATCATGCCCTGACGCTTCGCCGGTTTCCGTTCCGCCCGGCGGGGCATGTTAAATGGTTGGCCCGCCTGCTCGACCAGGCCGACAGCGGCGAAAGGCACATTCCCGACCAAGCCGCCTTTCGTCAGGCCGCAAACCGTACACGGGAATACGCAGAGGCGGCGCGAAAACAAAAGGCCACCCGCGCCGTCACGCACCGGGATATGACCCTGTCGAACCTCGTCCGCGATGAGACACGTGTTCTAGGGATAGATTTCGAAAACATGCGCGAAGACGAACCCCTCCGTGACCTCTTCACGCTGGCATTGGACATCGCCACCATCGGAAATGTGTCGTCATTGGCATCTCTGCGGGCAGCCTACGCCGACCGCCACACCGCGCCACCTGTGCGGCTCTTCCTGCAACGCTGTTTCTGTCATTGGGTTTGGGCAAACACGCCCACCGCCCCGTCGCGGCGGCAAACCCGCAGGCTGGATTTTGCTCGCGGGCTTCTGGACAGCGATGTCCTGATCCTCTGACGCTTGGACTGACCAGCATTAACCACTTTTTGCGTCGGTTGGATGCAAGTGTGAACAACCGACCGGTTAAGCGCCGGAACCGGTCGGTTCAGACCTTACAGATCGTTAAGACCAATGAAGAAAATCTTCCGCGTGGTGTCGCGCGGCTTGGCTTTCCCCAACATTTGGTAGGCAAAATAGAAGCGCGCGGTGGATTAACACCACCGCGCGCTGCCTTCATTCTGCCAAAGGTTAAAGCGATTCGAAGCGCGCCCGATCCCTCGCAGACCAGTTGACGGACAGAAGATAGCCGTCCTCATCCTGCGTTTCGGTTTCGACCAGCCCCTTCTCGAACAGCCAGGCGCGTTGACGCCCCATGCTAAAGCTCAAACGCAGGTCGTCCTGCCGCCGTTCTTCGCCAAGCGCATACGTGACGGCCTCCAAAAAGGCGTCCAACCCAGCCCCCGTGATGGCGGAAGTGGCAAAAACCGTGTCATCACGGGCGGCGCGCGTCGCCAAAACTTCCTGAGCTTCGTCATCTAACTTGTCGATTTTGTTCCACAATTCCAGTTGCGGCGTTTCCTCATTGACGCCGAGGCCGTCAAGGATCGTCCGAACGTCCCTCGCTTGCGCTTCTGTCTCCGGATGCGAGATATCTCGGACGTGCACGATCACATCGGCGGCCAGAACCTCCTCCAACGTCGCACGGAAGGCGGCCACCAGTTCGGTCGGCAAATCACTGATGAAGCCCACGGTATCAGACAGGATCACATCCGCACCGGTGGGAAGCTGAACGGCCCGCATGGTCGGGTCCAGCGTGGCGAAAAGCATGTCTTTCGCCATCACCTCCGCCCCGGTCAAACGATTGAAAAGCGTGGATTTTCCCGCGTTCGTATAGCCCACCAAAGCAACGATGGGATACGGCACCTTGGCCCGCGCCTTGCGGTGCAACTCACGTGTCTTAACCACTTTGTCGAGCTGGCGACGCAGGCGCACAAGCTGCTCATCAATCGCGCGACGGTCCGCCTCGATTTGTGTCTCACCGGGGCCACCGACGAAGCCAAGCCCGCCTCGCTGCCGCTCCAGGTGGGTCCAGGCCCGCACCAGACGCGTGCGCTGATAGCTCAGATGCGCCATCTCGACCTGAAGCACGCCTTCACGCGTCGCAGCCCGATCCGAAAAGATCTCCAGGATCAAGCCGGTCCGGTCGAGCAGCTTGACCTTCCATTCCTTTTCAAGGTTTCGCTGCTGCACAGGCGTGACAGGGCCATCGACAAGAACCAGCTCGATCTCATTATCCTCTAGCAAGGTTTTGAGTTCGCTGATCTTTCCGGTACCAAACAGATGCCCGGGATGCGGGTCGCGCAATGGAACAACAGTGGCCCCCACGACCTCCAGATCGGGGAGCGCCAAAGCAAGAGAAACGGCTTCTTCCAAGGCCAAATCGGCGGCGCGACGTGTCCCAGGAGCCTTGATATCGGGATGCAGGACCCAGGCGCGGGTCACTGGTGTGTCATTTTCGTTCAGTTGTCTTCACCGTCATAAAGGTTGATCGGCTGGCCCGGCATAATGGTCGAAATCGCATGCTTGTACACAAGTTGTGATTGACCATCGCGGCGCAACAGCACGCAAAAATTGTCAAACCAAGTGATAACACCTTGGAGTTTAACGCCGTTGATGAGGAAGACGGTGACCGGCACCTTTGTCTTGCGCACATGGTTCAGGAACGCATCCTGGAGATTCTGTCTGTCGGAAGCCATTGGTTTGCCTTTGTTCTTGCCTTTAGCCCGTCCCTCTGGGCCGCCCACGCGTCGGCGAGTATGTCCAACACGTGCCGGAGATACCAGACGAAAAATTAACCCTATATGGCACCTGTTGCCATAGGGTCAACTCCGCCAGCTGTCCGGGCTGAGCATGACAATAACCGCCAGCAATTCCAAGCGCCCCAGCACCATTGCCCCACACAGCAGAACCTTTGCGTGCCAAGCATGTGCGCTGATGTCCAGTGCAATCTGCGGCGCGACATCGATCAGTGGTCCAGTGTTGGCCAGCGTGGCAATTGTCACAACAATCGCGTGCTCGAAGGAAAACCCGTAAATACCTAGGATCATTGTCATAATTGCCAGCGTGACAGCGAAGAGCATAAAGAACACCCACGCGATAAACGCGCCCTCGCGCCGCAATCTTCGCCCCAAAAGGCCGGCACCGCCGATGGATGACGGATGCACCAATCGCTCTATCTCGCGTTTGCCATTGAGATAAAGCGCGTACACACGCAACAGCTTTACCCCGCCTGCAGTGGTCGCAACTCCGCCACCCACCAATGCCAGGCCCATCAGGATGATGCCTGGTGTAGGCAATCCGGACCAGTCTTGCGCAGTGTCCCAATCGGCGCTGACAAACCCGTTGGTTGTCAGAAAGCTCGCCGCTGTAAAGAGCCCGCCCCACAGCGCGCGCAAACCGGCAAGCCAATTCTGCTCGTCGCCCACATCGAATGCCGCTGCCCAATGCCGCAAAAATAGCGCGATAGGCACGACAACTACGATGATAAGGCCCAGCCGAAATTCGGGGTCATACCAGAGGCCGCGCTCTTGCCGCGTGTCATTGGAAAAGGTCTGCCGGGACAGGGCAAAGCCCAAGAAAAGAAAGAGGATAACTTCGCCCCAAATGCCGCTGGGCGCAGTCTCAACACCCCCGAGAGGCGAAATGCCGGATGTGGAGAGCACTGCCATCGCGTGTGTCAGCGCGATCAGAGGTGGGTCGCCCGCCACCAGCAACATGACCGACAGGGCCAGCGTCAGGCCAAAATACAGGGGAACCAAAGCTTCGACACTGCGCCAAAGCCGAAACTGAGGGTCGCTCACACCGCTGCGCACCACTCCGGTCAAAATCGATTGACCTGGCTCACCACGCGCTGTCACCTCGAACCCGCCAAGCGCCAGAGGCGCCATGATTGCGGATGCCGCGACCCACATCAAAAGCCCCCCCATCCAGCCAACTTGCGCGCGCCAAAGATGTTCAGGCCCTGACAATCGAACCGGATCGAAGAGGCTGGCACCGGTGGTGGTAAACGCCGAGACCATCTCAAAATAAGCACTGGCAAACGTTGTGGTGCGTACCGCCTCCTGGAAGGGTATCGCCATGAAAAGGGGCAGGAATACGAATGCTGCGGCGAGTGCCAGAAGCTGTCGCAAAGGGCTGCGGTTGTGGCTTCGGTTGGACAGGGCAATGCCGACCAGCACCGTTAAAACGCTGCCAATGATTGCACCGTACAGGAATGTACGCGCGTCGTGATGTTCTTCAATCGCTAGGGCAAACCCTGCCGGCAGCAGCATCGACAAAGAGGCCAGTCCCATCAGGGACAAGAACAATGGAAGACGGGACAGCGTCTTCACCGCGGGCACACAATATCAGTAGCACACATGGGGTAACCCCTTCTGTGGTCAGAAGAAATCAATCGACACCTGCAGTAGACGCTCAACTTCGGGAACGTCACCGGACAGGCAGAACAAAACGATTTGGTCACCCTCATCAATGCGCAGGCTGCCTTTGGGCCTGACCACTTCATCGCCTTTGCGGACCGCGCCAACAAGCACACCTTCCGGAAAATCAATGTCCCGTATTAGTGCGCCGCTGATTGGCGAGGTCGAGAGCACTTCTGCTTGGATGACTTCAGCTTCAGCATCCCCGATGGAGTAGACCATACTGACCTTGCCGTGCCGTATATGCCGCAAGATCGAGGAAACGGTGGTGGAGCGGGGGTTGATATAGGCGTCGATACCGAGCGGTTCCATCAGCGGCACCAGAGTCGGATCGTTGATGAGCGCGATCACCATCCGGCAGCCAGCAGCCTTGGCGCGCACGGCCGTCAACATGTTTACCTTGTCATCGTCTGTGACACACAGCGCAGCGTCGGCGCGTTCGATGCCTGCTTCGCTTAACAGCGACTGGTCCAAACCGTCGCCATGCAAAACGATGGTGCGCTCCAGGGCCTCTGCGGCCTGTTCCGCGCGCTTTCGGCTGCGTTCAATGACTTTGGCCCGGACCCGTTGCGTCCGTTTTTCCAGCTGACGCGCCACGGAAAGGCCGACATTACCGCCTCCGACGATAACGACACGCTCCAGTTTACGTACCTGTTTGCCAAAAATTTCCAGCGTTCGCTGCACGTCCTCCGCATGGACCATGATGTAACAGCTGTCGCCCGGGAATAATTGATCGGCGCTTTCCGGTGCAAACAAGGTCCCCTCTCGACGGACGCCAACGACCACGGCGCGAAGTGTCGAAAACAGGTCGGACAGCTGGCGAAGTGGCGTGTTGACGATGGGGCAATCGTCTTCGATCGCCAAGCCCATAAGCTGGGCCTTTCCATCGAGAAATTTCTCGGTGTCAAAGGCCACAGGCGCATATAGGCGCTGCAAGGCGGCGTCAGCCACCTCCCGCTCTGGGGAAATCACGACGTCGATAGGGAGGTGATCACGGCGATAAAGGTCTGAATAAATCGCGGTCAGGTAACTTTGTGCACGCAATCGGGCAATCTTGCGCGGAACAGCAAACACCGAATGCGCCACCTGGCAGGTGACCATATTCACCTCGTCCGAGAAGGTCGCGGCGATGATCATGTCCGCATCTTTTGCGCCGGCCCGATCCAAAACATCCGGATAGGAGGCAAAGCCGCTAATGCCCTGAACATCCAGTGTATCGGTCGCGCGCCGCACAAGATCGGGATTATTGTCGACGACTGTCACGTCGTTGCGCTCACCGGACAAATGACGAGCGATTTGCCATCCGACCTGACCCGCGCCACAAATAATGACCTTCATGGCCGCCTCCAGTTCTTTGGCTTGGCATTGCACGGGCACCGTGCGCCGTCAATATCGACCAGGTTACCCACCTTCAGCCACGCGCGCCTGCCATTCCCGCTTCCAGGCAAAGACATCTTCGCGCGCATCCCAATGATAGCGCGGGTCTTCTAGAACAGGCCCCCACCAAAGGCGCCCCAACCCTTGCCGCCATGGGTCGAGTACGATCCCCTGCTCCATCGCCGCGCCCTTGGCAGAGACGATCAGAACAGAGTGCTCCAGTTTAATGTTACGAGAGTTCGCGATTGCGCGATGCAAATCAATGGTTTGGAGATTAAGTCCCCACATGGCGACCTGAAGATCATCAGCCCAGTCCTTACACAAACCGCGTGGCCGCAGGCCGTGATTGACCTTCATATTGTGGAGGAGCGGCGGATCTTCGACGTTCCATTCCTGGGCCCACTCGAGAGGCTCCATCACGGCGACTTCAGCGACACGCTGCGCCTCGTCCGGATCAACACCGGGACCAAGCGCCAGCAAATCCGCTTTCAAAGCCATAACCTTGGCCGCTTCCGGCGTTTGTTGCTCGGAAAACGCCAAATTCGGCATACTGGCGTCCGTCTTTGGCATTGTGCAGCCGGTGGCAAGCCCCGTCAGGGCGCAAAGCGCTACGGCCCGTATCATCTGTTTCATATGATCTTTCCTGCCGGTTTTCGTGCTCTAACCGACTTCTTGAACGTGGTCGTCGTTGACGTGGGCGACCCTTGCGCCGGTTTTGGCAGAGGTGACAACCCCCAGCGATTTCAGTTTGCGGTGCAAAGCAGAACGCTCCATGCCAACAAATGACGCCGTCCGCGAGATGTTTCCGCCAAACCGATTGATCTGAGTCAGCAGATACTCCCGCTCAAACGCTTCGCGCGCTTCTCGCAACGGCAGTGTTGCCAGCGTTCCCGACAGCACCACACGCCCTTCTCCGGCCTCTTCGACACCGGCCTCTTGCGGCAGTTCGCGCGCCTCGATCGGGCCATTCCCATCCCCGAGGATCAGCACACGCTCCACCAGGTTTTTCAACTGCCGAACGTTGCCCGGCCATGTCATCGTCTGCATCAATGCGACAGCGTCGTCGGTCAGGTCACGCATTGGCAGCCCTTGGGAGGCATTGCATCCTTCGATAAAGTGACGCGCCAGAACCGGAATATCCTCGCGCCGTTCGGCAAGCGAGGGGACCGCGATCGGCACCACATTCAGACGGTGGTACAGTTCCTCCCGAAAACGACCAGCTGCGATTTCTTCTTGCAGATCGCGGTTGGTCGAGGAAATCACGCGTAGATCCACACGCACCTTGTCGTTTCCGCCAACCCTTTGAAATTGCTGATCGACCAATACGCGCAGGATTTTTGATTGAGTGCCGAGTGGCATGTCCGCGACTTCGTCAAAATAGACCACGCCGCCATGCGCCTGCTCCAACAGGCCCGGCTCGATGCCGCGCGTTGCAGATTCCTTGCCGAAGAGCATGGCCTCCATCATCTCCGGTTCGACACCTGCGCAATTCACGGTGACAAATGGCGCCGTGGCGCGCGCTGAATTAGAGTGGATGTAGCGGGCCGCCACATCTTTGCCCGCACCGGCAGGACCCGTGAGCATCACGCGGCCGTTGGACTTCGTCACCTTTTCAAGATGGCTGAGCAGTCCACGGAAAGACGGGCTTTCACCGATCATTTCTGCCTGTTTGACTTCACCACGCTTAAGCTGCTGGTTTTCGCGCCGCAGGGTCGAGACCTCCATCGCGCGACGGATCACCACCAGCAACTGGTCAATATTAAAGGGTTTTTCGATGAAATCATACGCCCCTTGCTTGATCGCTGCGACCGCGATCTCGATATTGCCATGGCCGGAAATGATGACTACCGGGATATCAGGATTGTCGCGCTTGACGGTTTTGAGAATATCGATCCCGTCCATCTTGCTGTCCTTCAGCCAGATGTCGAGGATAAGCAGCGAAGGCGGTTCCGCGTTGATCAAGGCCATGGCATCGTTGGAGTTTCCAGCAAGCCGTGTCTTGTACCCCTCGTCCTCGAGGATATCTCCGATCAATTCACGGATATCGCGTTCGTCGTCGACAATCAAAATATCGCTCATGCCGTTTTCTCCATGGTTTCGTTCTCAAAGTCGGTGTCTGGCTGCCCGGCAGCCGGTGTCAGAGGCAGCCGGATGGTTGCCATCGCGCCACGGTGCCCCCCCTCGTCAAAGGGGGGCGCGTCGTCCAAACTCAGCGTACCGCCGTGTTCTTCTATGATTTTCTTGACGATAGGCAGACCAAGGCCGGTACCTTCGCTCCGTGTCGTGACGTAAGGTTCAAACAAGGCGGCGCGATCCTCTGGCAGACCAATGCCGTTATCCATGATGCGGATTACCGCGTCACTGCCATCAACCTCGGCCGCGATACGGATCTGCGCCTCATAATCATCCGGCGCACCGTCCGAAATCAGACTTTGCGTGGCCTCGCCTGCGTTTTTGATCAAGTTGGTGAAAGCCTGTCCAATCATGCCGGCGTCCAACTCAGATCGCATCTTACCCTTTGGAATATCGCTGTGAAAGCGCACGTCTGGCTGTCCGCTGTCTTGCAGTAGAACCGCGCCGCGCAGCAGATCACCGATGTCTTCGGGACGCCGTTCGGGTTCCGGCATCCGCGCAAATTTGGAAAACTCATCCACGATTCGACGCAACCCATCCGTCTGTCGGATGATCACGCCAGTCATGTCTTCAAGTTTTTCTGCGTCCTCTTCGTCGAGTTGTCTTCCGAACTTGCGCCTGATGCGTTCAGCCGACAGTTGGATCGGGGTCAGCGGGTTCTTGATCTCGTGTGCGATCCGACGGGCCACATCGCCCCAAGCCGCCATGCGCTGCGCACTGACAAGGTCGGTCACATCGTCAAAGGCCATGACATAACCTTCGAGGCTTTCGTCTCTGCGCCGGCGCGTGGACACCCGGACCAACAGGTTTTCCAGACGCCCCTCGCGCACGACTTTGATCTCCTGCTGAATCATCTCGCGGTTCTCGCTGCGTAGCTTTTCAAAAAGCTCGCCGAATTCCGGCACAGCCACCATGATCGGATCAGACCGGTGGTTATCGTGCCATCCCAACAACCGCTCGGCCGAACGGTTGACGAAAGTCACCTTTCCCATCGGGTCCAGCCCCACAACGCCCGATGTCACGCTGGTCAGGACCGAGTCGAACAGGCGTTGGCGGCGCTCAATCTGGCGGGTGTTTTCCAAAAGCGTTTCGCGCTGCGCCTTCAGCTGATGGGTCATCTGGTTGAAGTACCGGCCCAGCATGGAGATCTCGTCGTCGGTCTCTTCTTCGAGCACCTGCACATCCAGATTGCCACGCCCGACCTCCTGCGCGGCACCGGCCAGACGCCCTACCGGTCGGGCTAGACGCTCTGCAAACCACAGACCGGCCAAGGTGGCGGCGAGTATCAAAAGTACGGCAAAGCCTAGATAAAGAAGGGCAAAGTCGAAGAGGCGGCGGCCTCGTTCGGTTTCCTGTTGCTGGTAAAAGCGCGCAGTCTCCTGCGTCTCGTCGAGCAGTTTCAGGATTTTTCCATCGACATCACGACTGACATAAAGGTAGCGATCGACGAACGCCTCCAGCGGGACCAGAGCGCGAAGTTCGTTAATGTCGTAATCTGTGACAAATGCGATGCCGTCGGCCTCGGCACGGGCGAAATCTTCCGGCCTTGGCTGTTCGTAGTCAAACAGGTAAGACCGCTCGCCGCGGGCCCGGATGTCCCCTGCCCCGTTGATTACGAAGGCCTCGCGCAATCCACGCTGGATCTGCCCCTGCCCCTGCCCCAGCAACCTCCTCAGCGCGCCATCGTCCACGATGACGGTCGCGCGGCGGTTCATATCAAGATACTGCGACAAGGCCTGAGCATCCTGCGCCAGCCCGTCGCGGGTTTGGTCTTCGTAGGCTTCAGCGGCGGCGCGTGACGCGCTGACCACGTTTTGCACACGTGTGGAGAACCACGTTTCCAGACCGATGTTGATTGTGAGTACGGCAAATACCGCAACCGTGATCGTTGGCAGAAGGGCCATCAGAACAAACGCTGCGGTCAAACGCAGGTGTAGGCGCGAGCCGGCCGACTGATTTCGCCGCGCAGACACCATGCGCGCCACGCGCGTCAGAACCAGTGCCGCCAGCAACAGCACGTAAACAAGATCCGCCAACAGCACCAGCCGAAGGCTAAGCGCCGAAGTGCCCCGGTCCAACGGCCCCAAAACCATGAAGGTCGCCAACGCCAAAACAGGCCCAAGCGCGACCAACAAAAAGGTCATGAGGTTGTTAAACCACCGTCTCCGGCGCATCCGCATGAGCCAAGCCCATGTCGGAGACCGGAACGCAATACGTGCCCGCGTGGCCACAGCCCACCCTCATCAATGTCGCGACGGATGCCTGTTTTCAGGTCATCTGCGCGAAAACCGCCATTTATCGTGCACCTTCTCACCGCGCCGCCCGCGAAGATTTTCACGAAGCATTGCGGCGGGGTCACACTTACTGTGGCTGTTTTACATCAATTTGCGGCGCCGTGTCACGCGAATATCCAGATCTGTGATCTTTTTCCTGAGAGTATTTCGATTGATGCCCAGCAGATCGGCGCATTTCGCCTGATTCCCGCCCGTGGCCTCCAGCGCAATTTCGATAAGCGGGGCTTCGACTTCGCGGATAATACGGCCATGCAATCCCGGAGGCGGCAGCATCGCGCCATGCAGATCGAAATAGCGACGCAAGTGGCGTGCAACGCTTTCTCCCAGCTTGTCGCTGTCACCACCGCGCAGAACAGGACCAGTTTCAGGCTGGTTGCCCAGAACCGCTTCGACTTCGTTGCGCGCGATTTCCTCGGAGCGGCTGGTCAGGCTGAGACGGCGCACAGCGTTTTCCAACTGGCGCACATTGCCCGGCCACGAATAGACGCGGAACAGATCCACGGCCCCTTCCGAGAGCCAGCGTTTCGGCGCCCCCTCGCGCTCTGCTCGCGCAAGGAAATGCTCCGTCAACAGGGCGATATCCTCAACCCGCTCACGCAGGCTCGGCACCTGAATGGCGGCGCCGTCGAGACGGTAGAACAAATCCTGCCGAACCTTGCCGCCTTCGATAAGCGATTGCGGATCCATTTGGCTGGACGCGAGGAAGCGCGGCACGTGGTCGCCCGGCACATCCATCATGCGGACAATGCGCGCCTGAATTTCATCGGGCACATCTGCGATCTCATCCACCAACAGCGTGCCGCCCTTCACCCGCGCCAAGACACGAGCCGGACCGTCCAGGTCTGACAAATCGCCTGCCGTCACAGTCACAAAAGGCAGAGTACGCCTGTCAGAAAAATCGTGCAGTGCCTTTGCAATCAATGACTTACCGGTGCCGCTTTCGCCCGTGATCAAAACCGGCAAATCGGTGTTCATCACCTTCGCCACCAGACGATAGAGCGCCTGCATCGCAGGTGTTTTGCCCACCAATGGCAGTTCGTCAGGTTCGTCCGCGCCAACCACCTGCTCGTCACGGCGCGGCGTGCGGCCGCGGCTGTCCAAAGCCTTGGCCGTGCGCTTCATCAGGTCCGGAAGATCGAAGGGTTTCGGCAGATAATCGTAGGCTTCCGCCTCCGCTGCCTGAATGGCAGTCATGATCGTATTCTGGGCGGAAATGACAATGACCGGCAGGCCGGGACGATCCTCCCTGATCTTCGGCAACATCTCCAAGCCATTTCCATCGGGCATCATCACGTCGGAGATGACCACATCCCCCTTCCCTTCGCCAACCCAACGCATCAATGTCGTCAGCGAGGAGGTCGCGTGCACCTTGCATCCAGCGCGCGTCAACGCCTGCGTCAACACAGTGCGGATCGTGCGGTCGTCATCCGCGACAAGAACGGTGCCGTCCATCAGCTCTTCTCCTTATTCGCCTTGGGGGGGCGGGGCAGCGATATGCGAAACACCGTACGTCCAGGTACGGAGTCCACGGAAATCCAACCGTCGTGATCGGATATGATTTTGCTCACAAGCGCGAGCCCGAGACCCGTGCCGTTTTCCTTGCCCGACACAAAGGGGTCAAAGATGTCCCCCCTGATTGCGGGCGGCAGGCCGGGACCATCGTCAATGATCTCGAATTGCAGCGGCAGCGTCTGGCCGCTGCCATCGGCACGGCGCAGGCGAAAGCTGTGTTCGTAATATGTGTGCAGACGAATGGTGCCGCCGCTGATCGGATCAGCGGCCTCGGATGCATTTTTGATCAGGTTCAGCACCACTTGCAGTAGTTGATCGGGATCCCCCCATGCCATCGGAAGTGAGGGATCATAGTCTTCGATGATCTTCATATGTGCGCCGAACCCCAGCAAAGCGGAGCGGCGGGCGCGGTCCAGAACGTCATGTATGTTGACTTCGCGCCGGTCGGGCGCTGACAGGTTGCCGAATTGCTCCACCTGCTCCAGCAGTTTCACGATACGGCGCGTCTCGGCCACGATCAGATCCGTGAACTCCAGATCTTCCTTTGGAAGGTTCATGCTGAGAAGTTGCGCGGCGCCGGTGATGCCTGCCAGCGGGTTCTTGATTTCATGCGCAAGCATTTCGGCCATGCCAATGGCGGATTTGGCAGCGGATTTCACGCTGTGATTCTGCGTCATGCGGCCTGCCAGTTCACGCGGCGAGATCAGCATGACCATCCACCCCTCGCGCCCTTGCAGTGGCGCAATTTGCAGATTGCAAACCAGGGGCGCACGGCTGCCGGTCCCGACGTAGACATCGTTCACAAACAAGGGCGTGCCATGCTCCCGCGCCCGGCTGAGACTTTCCTCCAACGGATCATCGACAGCGAGGCGGTCCCAAATTGGCTGGCCCTGCAACCACTTGGCCGAATTGTTGAGAAAAATCTCGGCAGCCGGGTTCAAATCTCCGATCCGCTCCTTTTCGTCGATCAGGATGGCCGGAACGGGCAACGACGACCAGATCGTCATGTCCTGTGCATTCTCCATCACGCGACCGCCTGCGCTTGCGCGGACAATGCTTCCGGGATCAGCCGGAGAACCTTGGTAGTGTCCCGCTCCGTCAGCAGCGCCGTGCGCAGTTCCGGCGGCGTCTGCACGTGATCCATGTACCAGCCAAGGTGCTTTCGGGCGACGCGGTTGCCCAAGGTCGGACCGTAGAAATCCAGCATAGATTCGTAATGTTCTGAAACCATCGAAATCAGATCGTCTCCTTTTGGAATATCGGGGGGCGGCGCACCGTAGAGATCAGCCGCCACCTGAGCCAGAACCCAAGGCGCCCCTTGCGCGCCACGTCCGATCATCACGCCATCGGCGCCGGACTGCTTCAGCGCCAAACGAGCCGTATCGGCGTCGATGATGTCGCCATTGGCCACGACCGGTATATCGACCGCATCGCGCACGTCTCGGATGGCCGCCCAATCGGCGGAGCCTTTGTAAAACTGGCAGCGGGTCCGGCCATGGATCACGACCATGCGCACCCCGGCCCCTTCTGCCCGACGGGCCAAATCCGGCGCGTTGCGCGCTTCATCATTCCAGCCCAGACGTGTTTTCAGCGTCACCGGCAGATCGACCGCGTTCACAACGGCTTCGATCAAACGCAAGGCATGATCAGGCACCTGCATAAGCGCCGACCCAGACCAGCCGCCTGTGACCTTCTTGGCGGGACACCCCATGTTGATGTCGATGAGTCTCGCGCCCATATCCGCAACCATGCGCGCGGCCTCTGCCATCGCGTCAGGCTCTCGCCCCGCGATCTGCACAGAGGTGTTTTCAATCTGCGCGCCCAATTCGGCTTTTTCTCGCGTGCCTGGACGCGCAGTGAGAAACTCGCCGGACGCGATCATCTCCGACACAACGAGGCCGGCGCCGAACCGCGACACCAAAGTGCGAAACGGCAAGTCAGTGATTCCCGCCAGCGGCGCGAGCATAACGGGCGGATTTATCGAACGGTTTCCTATGGAAAGGGCCAATTGCCTAGTCCTTGTGCGGAGGTGCAAAACTGCATCCTTACTTGTCCGAAGTAGACGTGCTCTTGTATTTGTTCAATGTTTTGACGCCTGTTCTGCGTGCATTCGAAAAACTTCGCCTATTTTTTAATCGCCCAGCGCCACGGTTGCACCGCGGCTTATGCCCCCCTATGACAAGGAAAGCGAAGGATATCAGACGCATGGACACGGCAATCGTCATCGTCGCCGCCGGGCGCGGTAAACGCGCAGGCGGCGGCGTTCCCAAGCAGTGGCGAGACGTCGCTGGAAAACCCGTTGCGCGCTGGACACTGGACACGTTGGCGCCTTTCGGGCGGTTGGTGATGGTCATTCACCCCGATGATCGAACAGACGCGGAAGCCGTATGTGACGGTCTGGATGTCCTGCTCGTAGATGGCGGAGCGGAGCGCCACGTCTCGGTCAGGCGCGGCTTGGAGGCGCTGGTGGGACAAGGCATAAAATATGTCTTGATCCATGATGTCGCACGCTGCTGCGTGCCGCCGTCTACCGTGCAGGCCGTGCGCAATGCGCTGACCACCCATCCCGGTGCCGCCCCCGCCCTACCCGTCAGCGATGCTTTGTGGACGGGCACAGACGACATTGTGACCGGGACCCAAGACCGGAGCGGCCTATACCGTGCGCAGACGCCACAGGGGTTTCACTTCGATAAAATACTTTCGGCACACCGTGCATGTGATTTCGCCACCGCCGATGACGTGGAAGTCGCCCGAGCCAGTGGTATGGATGTGGCAATCGTCACCGGCAGCGAAAGCAATCTCAAGATCACGGCGCCAGAAGACTTTCTGCGCGCAGAAAAACTGTTGCGAGGCAATATGGATGTAAGATTGGGCAATGGATATGATGTCCACGCCTTTGAAGAGGGTGACCATGTGATCCTGTGCGGTGTGCGCATTCCGCACAATCGCAAGCTCAAGGGCCATTCCGATGCGGATGTCGGGATGCACGCCGTGACGGATGCGCTTTACGGGGCCATGGCAGAGGGCGACATTGGCCGCCACTTCCCGCCGACCGATCCAAAGTGGAAAGGCGCAGCATCCGAGATATTTCTAAAGCACGCGGTCGATCTGGCGGCGAAGCGTGGGTTCAGGATCGGCAATATCGACGTGACCCTGATTTGCGAACGCCCCAAGGTTGGTCCGCACGCGCATACGATGACACAGGAAATGGCCCGCATCATGGATCTCGACCCCGGACGCATCTCGATCAAGGCGACGACCTCCGAACGGCTGGGTTTCACCGGCCGCGAAGAAGGCATCGCCGCCATCGCAACCGCCACGCTGGTGGCATCGTGAGGTGGGTGGCCTCCGTCGCGGGCGTCGGATACTTGCGCCCTGCTCCCGGCACTTGGGGATCGCTTGCAGCACTGCCTTTGGGCTACTTCATCCATCAGCTTGGCGGTTTCGGCCTCCTGCTGGCAGCGACCGTGCTTGTTTTCGGGCTCGGTTGGTGGGCGACGAAGACAGTCACTCAAGGCGATGATCACGACCCCTCCTGGGTGGTGATTGACGAAGTTGTCGGCCAATGGATCGCCCTATTCCCCGTAAGCTACGGTGCGGGCATGATGGGGGTCGAGATCTGGCGACTGTGGCCGGGCTGGATCGCAGGATTTGTATTGTTCCGGCTGTTCGACATCTGGAAGCCGCTTTTGGTTGGATGGGCAGACCGTCGCGGTGATGCCTTGGGCGTCATGCTCGATGACGTCATCGCGGGCATTTTTGCCGCCGCTGTCGCCATCGTCCTTGCCGGTCTGGCGCATGGAGTGTTGATGTGACCCTTGCCGAGGATCTTTTGCAACGTGCCCGCGCGGCCTGTGCGATCGTGACCACCGCAGAAAGCTGCACCGGCGGCATGGTCGCGGCCGCCATCACCGATGTGCCCGGTTCGTCGGTGGTCTTTGAGCGTGGTTTTGTCACCTATTCGAACGCCGCCAAGACAGAAATGCTTGAGGTTCAGGAGGAGACGCTTGAAGCTCACGGCGCTGTGTCAGAAGAGGTGGCGCGCGAAATGGCAGAAGGCGCGCGACAGGCCGCCAAGGCGGATATCGCCGTGGCTATAAGCGGCATCGCGGGCCCCGGCGGATCAGAACACAAGCCTGAAGGTCGCGTCTGTTATGCCGTTGCCACGGCCTCTTCCGTCTCGTCAGAGACTATCGACCATGGCGCTTTAGGTCGGGCAAATGTGCGCGCTGCCGCCACACAGCATGCACTGAAACTATTACGAGACGCGCTCCCCAACGGCTAATGCAGGCCGTACCCATGACGGCAGAACGGATGCGATGGAGCACAGCGTAGGCTTTTTTAAAACGCTCAAAAATGATGCTCACTCTGAAAATACCGCCCTATCAGCGGGCTTTTGAAAAATCGCGTGATAATTAATCGCCCCATGGCCCCTTTGACCATTTGTTCAGCACGGAAATTCTCCTAACCGCACGCGGACTGAAATTGCGGCCTACGTAAATGGCCGCGTGTCCGAGGGAAGGAGACCTTCATGGTTGGAGCGGATACCGCCTGGATCATCGTCGCCACAGCGCTGGTGCTGTTCATGACGCTGCCGGGGCTTGCATTGTTTTACGGTGGGCTTGTGCGTGGCCGAAATGTCTTGAGCGTGTTCATGCACTGCTATGCAATCGCGTGTTTGATGAGCATTCTTTGGTTTGCAGCCGGGTATTCCATCGCCTTTGGCCAAGGCAACGGGTTTTGGGGTGGTCTGGACAAGATGTTCCTGAACGGAATCGACGCCGAAACCCTCGCCGGCACTATTCCCGAAGTGCTGTTTTTCGCCTTTCAGATGACCTTTGCCATCATCACCCCCGCGCTGATCGTCGGCGCCTACGCAGAGCGGATCTCGTTTGGATTCGTCCTTCTGTTTTCCGGCCTCTGGATGCTGCTGTGTTATGCGCCCGTGACACATTGGATCTGGGGCGGCGGCATGATGGCGGACGGCGGCATTTTCGGTGAGGTCGGCGTAAAGGATTTTGCCGGGGGCATCGTCGTCCATGAAACCGCCGGTCTGGCCGCCCTCTTGATTGCCGTATTTCTCGGTCCGCGCAAAGAACACTCCAAACCGCCGCACAACCCAGGATACGTTATGATCGGCGCATCAATGCTATGGGTTGGCTGGTTTGGCTTCAACGGCGGCTCCCAACTTGCAGCGGACGGCGGCGCAGCCATGGCAATGACCGTGACGCATATCTCTGCGGCGGCGGCCTCGCTCACCTGGGCGCTGTGGGAGAAGATCAAGTTCGGCAAAGCCTCCCTGGTCGGCCTCGTCACCGGCACGATTGCCGGTCTTGCCTCTATCACGCCAGCCTCTGGATTCGTGACCCCGGTGCAAGCGCTGATCATTGGTTTGGTGGCAGGCGTGCTTTGTCAGGAAGCGGTGAACCTGATCCGTAACAGGCTGAAGATCGACGATACACTGGATGTCTTTGCCGTGCATGGTGTCGGTGGCATCTTCGGCACGATCATGATCGCGGCCTTTGGGCTTGGTACGTGGACTGCGCAGCTTGGTGCGCTTGTGATCGTTGGGGGATTTACCATTGTGGTCACAGTGGCGCTGATCTTTGTGGTGCGGGCCATCACACCACTGCGTGTCGATGAAGAGACTGAAGTCACCGGCCTCGACCTCGCAGTCCATGGCGAACGTGCCTACGATCACGCATCCTGATTAAGGATATTCATGAAGGCAAACGGGCCCTACGGGGGCCCCTTTGCCATCGACTGATTTCCAACATGAAATGATCAGGCGTCCATCAGCAGTTTGGCAGGCTCTACGCCGGATGTTGTCTCGTTGGCATCTCTGTAGTTTTGAGCCGCCTGACGCGCCGGATCCTCTGCCTCGGAGGTGCCGACCGAGGTTTCATCCGGGCCGCCAGCTTCGGCAATCTCCGAGCGTCGCTCGCGGAATTCAACGGATTGCTGATCGGTCCCACGCGGCGTGGCGCTTTCCCTTATGGCTTCAGATTGTGCTTCGCTGGCCTCTGCATCTTGCTCATCGGTTTCAACAGCGTCTTGCCGCGCCTGCATATCTATCACCAGGGCCGTCATGCGCCCTGTTTGCGATGTGGAAACGGCCGGCGTAGGAGCAGGTTCAGGCGTGACAGGGGTCGGTTCTGCCGTCGCCCCTGTGGCAGCGGGCAACCCTGCGCCCTGCGGCGACTCGCGGTATGAGGACCCACTCGCGGCCTCACGCGATTGCGCAGCGGGAGTTTGTTGCAGTTCCTGAATGGACCGTTGCGGCAGGGCCGCACCGGGCGTGTAAGTCGGTGCCGAAAAAAGTGAAGGCATCTTGGTCATCCCTTCGTAAGCTGTGTCACTCGTGCATTAGGGATGCCTTCAGAATCAGGCGAAACGGGGGCAAAGGCCCCGTGTTCCGCAGGAAACTTCCGTCGCTGGTTAACCTGATGTTCAGGGTCGAGCGAGTGTTGCCTGTCAGTCTGCCGCAACCACATAGGCAGCAGCGCGAGGGCTGCAAAGCCGGGCGCTGACCACGCAAGTCGTTGCACTGACGAGAGGATTGATCTCACGAGACCCTCGTCAACAGGGCGGAGACCGATGCAATGTCAAATGCAGCGGCACCTGCCTGTCACCTGATCGCGTGGTCGACAGTCCCCTTAACCGTAAAGCTCAGCCGCGCGTCGTTCGAACGCTCTCACGATCCGCTGCATGGCATCGTTGAAGAACATGCTGGCAGCCCCCTGAAGGATGCGATTGCGGAATTCGAAATCGACGAAGAAAGACACCTCGCAGCCACCCTCCACATCCTTGAAGCCCCAGTTAGACACCATGTGGTGAAACGGACCGTCCAAATACTCCGTGTCGATGCGCATGTCTTCGGGATAGAGCGTCACGCGCGACCCGAACTTTTCGCGGAAGACTTTGAAGGATATGATGAGGTCCGCCAGAATGACCTCATGGTCGCCCTCGTCCTGGCGTGACCGAATGCGAGCCGCAGCTGCCCACGGCAAAAACTTTGGATAGGATTCAACATCGGCCACCAGATCGTACATCTGTTGCGCCGTGTAGGGCAATTTGCGGGTCTCGGAATGGGTCGGCATCAGCTTGGCGGCGCGCTTCTTTCATGTGACAATACAAGATGGATGTCGTACGCCACGTACGGAAAATCAAGAGGTTGTGATGCCAGAGCGTCCTTATGTCGTAGACGAAATGATCACTGCAAAGGCCATCGCCGCGCGGGTCGAAGCTTTGTCGATGGAGATCGAGCGCGAATTTTCCAATACCGACAAGTTGGTGGTTGTGGGCCTGCTGCGCGGGTCGTTCATATTTATCGCAGATCTCGTGCGGGAATTGTCCTTGGATGTGGAGGTCGATTTTCTCGAAGCCTCCTCCTACGGCAACGCCATGGAAAGCTCCCGCGAGGTGCGCATTCTGAAAGATCTTCGCTCCGGAATCGAGGGGCGCGAGGTGCTGGTGGTCGAAGATATCGTCGACACGGGCCACACGCTGAACCACGTTGTGAACATGCTGCGCGCGCGCAAACCCGCACGGCTGAAGACCATCGCCCTCCTCGACAAACCGACGCGTCGTGAGGTGAACTTCCGCGCCGACTGGATAGGCTTCGACATTCCCGATGAATTCGTCGTGGGCTATGGCATCGACTTTGCTCAGAGTAATCGTAACCTGCCGTTCATTGGAAAGGTCCGGTTCACCGACGTCTAGGCGGTTCATCCCCACCCGCGCGCTCGGCATGTTAGGATCATCGGTGAAGGCTTAACCTCTGCCCTGCGAATGAAGTCTCAACGGAGATACCTGATGTCCAACGCGTTTCCCTGCCCGCTTCTCGCTCAGGTGCAGCCATGAACCGGGCGCTGAAAATTCTCCTGCCGCTGGCGGTCCTCGGGGTCGGCGCAGGCGTCTGGCTTACAGCTCCGTCAAAGGTCGACGCCGCCAGGTTCGAAGCTCTCACCGGGAATGCTGATGCTGGCCAGACGATCTTTACCGCCGCCGGATGTGCGTCGTGTCACCATGCCTCGGGCTCTGACAACAAACTTCTGCTGAGCGGAGGGCAGGCTTTTGCGTCTGCCTTCGGCACATTCTATGCACCAAACATCTCCCCGTCAGACGCTGGGATCGGAGGCTGGTCCGTGGTCGATCTCGCCAATGCCGTGAAGCAGGGCGTTGGAAAAGCGGGAGAACATCTTTACCCGGCCTTCCCCTACACGGCCTACACAAAGATGCAGGACCAGCAAGTCGCTGACCTTCACGCGTACATGCAGACTTTGCCACCTTCAGATACGGCCTCACAACCGCATGATGTGGGCTTCCCCTTCAATATTCGCCGTAGCCTTGGCGGGTGGAAATTGCTTTTCTTCTCCGACGACTACGTCATGACCGATCTGCCGGAGGGTGTGACCGAACGCGGGCGGGATCTGGTGGAAACCTTGGGCCATTGCGCCGAATGTCATACGCCCCGAAATGCTATTGGTGGATTGGACACCTCCCGCTGGATGGCCGGGGCGCCGAATCCGTCGGGTCGCGGCGAGATCCCCGGACTGACGCCCACGCAACTGGATTGGTCAGCAACGGACGTGGCTTATTATCTTGAGTCGGGATTCACCCCCGATTACGACAGCGTGGGCGGACACATGGCCGAGGTGGTGGAGAATTTCTCCAAGTTGACCCCTGAGGACCGGGAGGCCGTCGCCGCCTACGTCAAGGCACTGCCCGCGTCCGACTGACGAAAAGACGCGACTGTCAAAGCAGCCGCGTCAAAACGTCAAATAGTCCTGTCAGATCAGGCAGGCGTTCGGCCTGCCAGCTTGGCCTTGCGCGCGTCGCGCAGACGGGCGAAATCGTCGCCGGCATGATACGAAGAGCGCGTCAAAGGCGTGGCGGAGACCATTAGAAAACCCTTGCCGTAAGCGGTCTTTTCATAACCTGCAAACTCCTCCGGTGTCACGAAACGGTCCACCCGGTGATGTTTCGGCGTTGGTTGCAGGTACTGTCCAATGGTCAGGAAGTCCACATCCGCCGCGCGCATGTCGTCCATGACCTGCGAAACAGATTGGCGGTCTTCACCAAGTCCAACCATGATGCCGGACTTTGTAAAAATCGACGGGTCCAGTTCTTTTACCCGCTGCAAAAGGCGCAGCGAGTGGAAGTACCGCGCGCCCGGACGCACCGTCGGATAAAGTCCCGGCACGGTTTCGAGGTTGTGGTTGAAAACGTCCGGCTTTGCGTCGACGACGGTTTTCAGAACCTCGGGCGCGCACTTCAGGAAATCCGGGGTCAGGATCTCGATCGTGGTGCCCGGTGCACGGTGGCGCACGGCGCGAATGGTCTGGGCGAAATGCTCTGCCCCGCCATCGTCCAGATCGTCGCGGTCCACGGAAGTGATCACCACATGGTTCAGACCCAGCTTTTGCACTGCATCCGCCACTCTGCCAGGCTCGAACACGTCAAGGGTGTCGGGGCGGCCCGTCGCCACGTTGCAGAACGTGCATCCGCGCGTGCAAATCTCGCCCATGATCATCATGGTGGCGTGTCCTTGGCTCCAGCATTCGCCGACGTTCGGACAGCCCGCTTCCTTGCACACGGTGACGAGGTTGTGCTCATCCATGATGCGCCGTGTCTCGGCATAGCCCGCGCCGCCGGGCGCCTTGACGCGGATCCAATCCGGTTTCTTGGGCTGGGCATTGTCGGGGCGGTGCGCCTTTTCAGGGTGACGTTCGCCGGGGATCTTAAGATCGCGCATGGCTCTGGGCCTTTCGCAAAGACTGGGTTGCGGATGTATCTACGCACATATGACGTGCTTTTCCACCCTTGATCGCCTTGCATCCAATGCATGGCGGCTGTGCGTGGGCGTCGGCCTCAACTTGAGATGTTCCACGTTCGACGGCTACAGCGCGACACCCTCTTCGCAACAGCAACACTCATACCCCTCACACCGATAATAATAACTTATCGCACACCACCGAAACTATGATGGAACCACGATGCGGTCGGCCCGTTGAACCCATAAGATCTCAACCTCTACAGGAGGACCTCATGTCCCAACGCCAGACCACCACAGCCGGCGCGCCCGTCCCCACCAACGAAACATCGAAAACGGCCGGCCCACGCGGTCCAGTCCTTCTCGAAGACTACCAACTGATCGAAAAGCTCGCTCATCAAAACCGCGAGCGCATCCCCGAACGGACTGTGCACGCCAAGGGTTGGGGCCTGCAGGGCACATTTACCGTGACGAACGATATCACGAAGTACACCCGCGCGAAGATTTTCTCTGAAGTTGGTAAAAAAACTGAAGTGCTCTCTCGCTGGTCCACCGTGGCTGGGGAAGCCGGGGCCGCCGACGCAGAACGCGATGTCCGCGGTTTCTCGCTGAAGTTCTACACCGAAGAGGGCAATTGGGACATGGTGGGCAACAACACGCCCGTCTTTTTCGTTCGTGACGCCTACAAGTTTCCGGACTTTATTCGCACGCAGAAACGTCACCCCAAGACCAACCTGCGCTCCCCCGAGGCGATGTTCGATTTCTGGGCTGGTCAGCCCGAATCCGTACACCAGGTGACGATCCTGATGTCAGACCGGGGCATTCCTCAGAACCCGACGCATATGAACGGCTACGGCTCGCATACGTTTTCCATGTGGAACCACGAGGGCACGCGCTACTGGGTCAAGTTTCATTTCAAAACCCATCAGGGCCACGATTACTACACCAACGAGAAAGCCAAGGAGCTGATCGGTCAAACCCGTGAAAGCTATCAGGAAGATCTCTGGAACATGATCGAAGCGGGCAAACACCCAAAGTGGACGCTGAAGATCCAAGTGATGGAAGAAGAACAGGCCGCCAGCCTCGACTTCAACCCGTTTGATGTAACAAAGGTTTGGCCGCACAAGGATTTCCCCTTGATCGAAGTGGGCGAGCTGGAAATGCACACCGTGCCGGAAAACTATTTCCAACTGGTGGAAAACGCAGCCTACTCGCCATCCAACGTCGTTCCAGGCATCGGCTTTTCGCCGGACAAGATGCTGCAAGCGCGCGTTTGGTCCTATGCCGACGCACACCGCTATCGGCTGGGAACACACTATGAAGCGTTGCCAGCCAACGCTCCGAAGGCCGCGTCCGTCGCGCACTATCACAAGGACGGCGCAATGCGCTTCTTCCAGAACGATACGGGAAATTCGAACGCCTATTACGAACCGAATCAATACGAAGACGCACCACGCCCCGATCCGTCCGTCATGGAACCTCCTCTGAAGATTGATCCGGAGGCCTACCGCTATCCGCAAGAAACGGAAGAGGTGGACTTTGTGCAGCCGCGTGCTTTGTACAAAGATGTTCTGACCGACGACGAACGTGTGCGTTTGCACCAGAACATGGCTGGGGCCATGGCCCCATGCTCCGACAGTGTAAAGGAACGCTGGTACGCAGTGCTGGAACGGGTCCACCCTGACTACGCCAAAGGTGTCCGCGAAGCGGTCGAGAGCGCTCCCGCCCTACCAGTGACGGATGACACACCGGTCAAAGCAGCTGAATAGAAAATCAAAAGGCGGCCCTGTGTATGGGGCCGCCCTTTGCAATTTCAGATGCAGGCCGATCGCCCTAGCGATGCATCGCCTCCCATCCGGTCGAACCACAGAGGTTTAACGAGAGACGACGGCTTTCCGGTAACATTTCCGATCAAAACCAATAAGATGCACAAGATTCCCGATATCGACGGGCTCAAGCCCCGAAGGCGACGATCCTCTGGCCAGCAGAACAGTGCGCAAACAATTCTCCCCATCCCCCCTCCACAAGATTCTCGCCGTGAACGCTCCTAACGCGGTTTGCAGCCCCCTTTGCACCTGACCATGCTCTCTCGGTACAATCGCTTCCGAAATGTCCTTGTTAAGTATCCCCCTGCGGCTGAAAGCACGCCAGACCTTTAATGCATCAAGCGTTTCGCGGAAATCATCCCACTGAAGATGTGGAATTTTGCAGCCTCTCATCGAATATGAAGGGTGAGTTGATCAGCTTCAGGCGATCAAATCACCACCTCCGCGACCACGTTCCTCGTAGTGGCGGCGCAGCCGTTGCAAGGCTATGCGCAAGACGATCTTTCCGGATCGCGCGGACCACCCAAGCTGTTTTTCCGCCGTTTCCAACCCTTCAAGGTAGCAGCAGCAGCGCAGTGCGACGTCCCCTAACCCCGCACCCAAATCGCGCAAAGCCGACTGCAGTCGCTTTTGTGCCTCCGTGGCGCCATCCTCACCACCGGACAGCGATGTCGTAATACCAGAGGTTAGAAATTGATCCCAGTTTTGCGTTGTGCGAGGCCCGATCTGTGCCAACTCGAAATCCTCGCGCAACCGCTCGCCCGCGCTGATCAGCTCCTCTGTCAAAAAAGGCTGACCATCTCGGTCACGACGTCTGCCCAACGCGGTGAGAGGGCTTTCAGCCAAAAGATATCGGCCCTTGCGCACGCGTGGATCGCGATCCACCTCGTCCAATGCCGCTTCGGCGGCGCGTCCATTGTCAAAACCTGCCTGCGCTTCAGCAAAGCCGCGCACCCGGTTTTCCTGCTGCGCCACCATTTGGTTCAACGCTGACCGTCCGCCGGGGGTGATCCGATACTGGGAAATGCGCGCGGGGCGATCACAGGTGATCCATTCCCTCAGCGCCATGGCCTGCGCAATGGACATATCGGTGACAGCGGTGCGCGCGCTGCCCCCGTCGCCGGTGTCCCGCACCACAACCGCCTTTTCCATCTCCGCGGCGACGGCAAGAATGGCGCCCGGTTCGCACAGGCGGCGCAGAATGCGACGCGCTTCACGCGTCAGAGTGATCTCATCCGGCAGAGCCGGCATATTAACGGCAGCAGTCATAAGCTCATCGTCCTTTCTGGTCGTTGATGCCAGGTTCCAGTCCCCGGCTGCCCCCAGGTTGCATAAAGCTGCATCAACAAGAGGATCGTCCCTACGCGACTCGATCTTCCGGACTTGCCGCGAAATAGTCGACGGATACTGTGCCGATTGACGCGCCAGTTCCCGAATGGACCGTCCGAATTCGGTATGCTCCATGTAGAGGCGCACCTCATCAGGTACCCATCTAGGCAGCAGTCGATCCGAGTTATCAGACGGCGTTACCTTCATTTGAAGCATCCCGTCCGCGGAAGGTTTTGCACAGACTTATCCCCATTTACTAAATCGCAACCTATGGGTGTTCAGGTTACTCTTTGGTTAACAGTATTTCTCGAGTCTGATCTTTCCTAACAATAGATAATCAAACGTAAATCACTCGAACGCAGCAGTCGGTGTGTACGCAACACCCTTTCCGTGTGTGCCTATCTTGGGTTGAGGTCGGGCTGTTTTCCACAGGAGGAGGGCCCCACAACGAGGAGGCTGAAAATGAAAGATCTGCTGGGTATACTAAATGACTTGCGCCGACCGAAACTGTTGATCCGCGCAGCGCGGATCGGGGTGCAGGACTACCGTCGCAGTTCGTGTTTGAACCGCATACTAGGCCAGGGTCAGACGCCCCGACCGGGTGAAGCTGTCATGCGTTTGATCGAGATCGAAGCAGACATCGACGAACAACGTCGCACCGCCGATGCCAGCTACAGCGTCACCCGCCATGTCGAGGTTCTGACAGCCATGATGGGAGAGGCCCGTCTGCTCGGAGACACGGCACGCTGACGCTTCATCTACATTGAGGTCATGGACGGCCCACCAGGGCCGCACCATGAGATTTTTGCGACACGCGCTTTTAGGTAAAGCTATCAGGCATGGAAGCCTTCTTCTCCGCTACATAGTCATGCAAGGCTTCGCGCACTGCGGGATCCATCGCGGGTTCCACATAGCTGCTCAGCAGCTTCTCCATTCGCGCTTGGGCAAGAGTGGCCGTGTCACGCCCACCTTCTTCTGACCATGTCTCAAACGGTTTGTAATCAAGAACTTCTGAGCGCCAGAAGGCACTTTTGAAGTTTGCCTGAGTGTGCGCGCATCCCAAGTAGTGACCGCCAGGACCAACTTCACGCAGGGCATCCATAGCCTGCGCATTTTCGTCCATCGCGACACCTTTGGCCAGTCCGTGCAACGCGCCAAGCTGGTCGGCATCCATGACGAATTTCTCAAACGAGGCCACCAGCCCACCTTCGAGCCAACCACACGAGTGCAGCATGAAATTGACGCCCGCAAGCAGGCCCATGTTGAGCGAATTTGCAGTCTCATACGCGGCCTGTGCATCCGGCAATTTCGATCCGCAGAAAGACCCAGCGGAACGGAACGGAAGTCCCAATCGGCGCGCCAACTGCCCTGCGCCGTACGTGATGTGGGACGCCTCTGGCGTACCAAAGGTCGGAGCACCGGAGTTCATGTCGATCGACGTCACGAAAGCACCGAAGATCACGGGCGCACCGGGGCGGATCAACTGGCTATAAGCCACCCCGGCGAGCACCTCTGCCAGGACCTGAGTCAGCGTTCCCGCGATAGACACAGGGGCCATCGCACCGCCCACGATAAAGGGCGAAATGATGCAGGCTTGGTTGGCAGCGGCATAGACTTCGAGCGCCCCCATCATCGTGTCGTCAAAGGTCAGCGGCGAGTTAATATTGATCAGCGAAGTCATTACCGTGTTTTCGGAAACAAACTGTTTCCCGAACAGAATCTCACACATTTCCACGGAATCCGCCGCGCGACTCGGTTCAGTCACCGAGCCCATGAACGGTTTGTCTGACAGCGTCATATGTGCCAGCATCATGTCCAGGTGGCGCTTGTTAACTGCGACGTCCGTCGGTTCGCAGACTGTGCCCCCAGAGTGATGCAACCATTTTGACTGCTGACCAAGCTTCACGAACTTGCGAAAATCTGCGATCGTTGCGTAGCGGCGACCACCATCGATATCCCGCACAAAAGGTGGGCCATACACTGGCGCCAGCACGAGGTTCTTTCCGCCGATTTCGACGTTTCTCTCAGGATTGCGAGCATGCTGCGTGAATTGCGACGGCGCAGTGGAGGCGAGTTTGCGCGCCAGCCCTCGCGGAATACGCACTCGTTCACCTTCGATCGTTGCACCGGCGGCGCGCCAACGTTCCAGCGCAGCGGGGTTGTTAACAAAATTTACCCCAATTTCTTCAAGAACCGTTTCCGCATTCTCTTCGATGATCTGCAGAGCTTCTTCGTTCAGCACCTCGAAGTTGGGAATGTTGCGTTCGATGAATCGCGCCGTGTCGATCACCGTGGATGTGCGCTCCGCCCGACGCGCCGCGCCACCGCCACCTTTGCCCCGCTTGCGCGCTGCTGCTTCTGCCATCTTATCATGCCCTCGCGGCTGGCCGGGGGGCGACCGTCGTCCCCCGTGATTAAACCTTTTGTAACGACTGGACCAGTCCCGGCCTTGGACGTTTCCGGCGTGTCAGACCTGAAAACGACATCGAAAAGCCGCCAGCGCCATCGAATCCTTAATCAACCATGTACGCACGCAAATTTCAGGTGGCCTCTAGGTGCCACAGAAATCTTTCCAGATGCTTGATACCATGATTTCTCGGTGCCCGTTTTCCAGAAAACCTTAGCAAGCATTATGGGAAAGCTTGTCATGGCACTGCCACATACGACTACTCCCCAGTCCATATGCATGGCAAATCACCTTGGAAAGCACGCCGCGGCCATAGACTGACAGCGTTGCGCGCCTTGCCATCCCCAGGCCCGCTGGCTTCGCTTGCGCAGCCGAGCAGGGAGCTTAGCAGTGAGGATGGTCAAAAACCGGTTTACGATGATGATAGTCAGGTTTCGGACCGCTCTTTAAGCTGTAGCGCCTCAGGGAGACCGTACAGAAATGACCGAACGAAAACGCTATTCGTCAGATTTCAGATCGAATGTGTCTCCGGAGGCATTTAAATGACAAGTGAAAACAATATCTTGTCCGGTTTCCCAAGTTATGGCCATGGGGTCGAGCACGATGGGCGAAGGTCAGAGAACAGAGACGCGCGGGACCGAGCCCCCCCCCCATCAAGCCAAGGCAGGTCCAACCTGCACCGGGCGCCCTGTGGCGTTGCATGGTTCAACCTCAGCACCGAAGTACTCTCAGGAGATATATTTCCATGTCAAGTCACATGGAAGGTGCAGCCGATCTTTGCCCGTGTCGGCCCAACCTCGCTGCATGCCTAGGCGGAGCGCAGCGGTGTTTTCCGAGAAGACCACAGCCACGGCGTGCGCCAGAGCGTCTCTAAACGTTGAACTGATGCCAGGATACCGCCTGCCTCTTGCGCGCGCGTGACGTGCGGCCTATGGCATGCGCCATGACCCAGATCCAGCACCAGCGCCTCCTTATCATCGACTTTGGCTCCCAGGTGACGCAGCTCATCGCGCGCCGCCTCCGCGAACTGAACGTCTATTGCGAAATCCATCCCTATCAGAACGTGACAGACGCGTTTCTGCGGGACTTCGCCCCAAAGGCCGTCATTTTTTCCGGCGGCCCTGACAGCGTGACCCGAGACGGGTCGCCACGTCCACCAAAATCCGTTTACACCCTCGGCGTGCCGATCCTTGGCATCTGCTATGGCCAACAGGTGATGATGCAAGACCTCGGCGGCCGCATCGAAGCCGGCGAGAGCCACACAGCAGAGTTCGGCCGCGCATGGGTCGCACCGACCGAGCGCACAACCGACTTCTTCAATGGCTGGTTCCTGGACGGCACCGGCCGCGAACAGGTTTGGATGAGCCACGGTGACCATGTGGCCGAGCTGGCACCTGGATTTGAGGTCTACGGCACCTCGACCGGTGCGCCCTTCGCCATGACCGCCGACCTGGATCGACGCTTTTATGCCGTGCAGTTCCACCCCGAGGTGCATCACACACCGAACGGCGCGACGCTGTACGAAAACTTCGTCAAGCTGGCTGGCTTCGACGGTGACTGGACCATGGGCGCCTACCGCGAAGAGATGATTGCGAAGATCCGCGAAGACGTGGGCGATAAACAGGTGATCTGCGCGCTTTCGGGCGGTGTTGATTCCTCTGTGACCGGCATTCTACTGCACGAGGCCATCGGTGACCAGTTGACCTGCGTTTTCGTCGATCATGGCTTGCTGCGGCAGAACGAAGCCGAGCAAGTTGTCGCTATGTTCCGCGACAACTACAACCTGAACCTGATCCACGCTGATGAAAGCGACTTGTTTCTCGGCGAACTTGAGGGCGTTTCTGACCCCGAAACCAAGCGCAAGATCATCGGCAAGCTGTTCATCGACGTCTTCCAGAAATACGCTGACGGCATTGAAGGCGCTGAATTCCTAGCTCAGGGAACGTTGTACCCTGATGTTATTGAATCAGTGTCGTTCTCCGGTGGTCCCTCGGTCACAATCAAATCGCACCATAACGTCGGTGGCCTGCCAGAGAAGATGGGGCTCAAGCTGGTGGAGCCATTGCGCGAGCTGTTCAAAGACGAGGTCCGCGCGCTGGGTCAGGAACTTGGCCTGCCCGCGTCGTTTATCGGCCGGCACCCCTTCCCCGGTCCCGGCCTTGCGATCCGTTGCCCCGGCGAGATCACCCGCGAAAAGCTGGAGATCTTGCGAAAGGCCGATGCCGTCTACATCGACCAAATTCGCAAACACAATCTGTATGACGAAATCTGGCAAGCCTTCGCCGCAATCTTGCCCATGCGCACCGTCGGCGTGATGGGTGACGGTCGGACTTACGATTATGCGCTGGCGCTTCGGGCCGTGACCTCGGTCGATGGGATGACTGCGGATTACTATCCGTTCACCCATGATTTCCTTGGCGAGACCTCCACTCGGATCATTAACGAAGTGCGCGGAATCAACCGTGTGTTCTATGACACCACCTCGAAGCCCCCAGGGACCATCGAGCTGGAGTAAGAAACCTGAGACCCGGCTCACCGCCGGGTCTTTTGTTTTAGGGAACGACCATGCGTCTTCTGATCAAACTGTTTGCCGGCTACATCCTGTTTTGCACAGCCTTGGTTCTGCTGTCGATCAATCTGGTCCAGCGGTGTGATGCGCTGCGGTCGCATTTCGACGTGGCCGTTGTTCTTGGCGGCGGAAGCACAACCGACGGCTTGTCCATCGATTCCGCCGCGCGGGTCATTGCGGGCGTACGGCTTTACCAGACCGGGACTGTCGACAGCCTGTTGATGACTGGGGCCGGCGCGCTGGGTCAGGCCTCAACCGCCAAAGCCATGGCACGAAAAGCACGCGACATGAGCGTCGATTCCGAGGGCATCCTTGTTGAACCTGCCTCGCAGTCCACTCTGCAAAACGCCCGCTTCAGCCTTGAGATCCTGCCGGAAGATACACGCCTTATCGTCGTCACCGAACCGTTTCACGCGCTTCGAGGGGCGGCCTCGTTCCTTTGGGCCGGAAAAGCGGTTTCCGTCTGCGCCACCCCCAAAGTGCCACGCCCCGGCCAAGGCACCCTCCGCGCGCGTGTCCGAGAAGTGGCCGCGTGGGCCGTAAACATACCGCGTGCCGCTGGCTGGACCATGGCGGCCTGGCTTGTGCCCGAGGACCGACTGCCTCTGTGGATCTTGCAGTAGGCCATATCAACCTCATGACAATGATGCAGATTATGCATTTGCGTCATGCTGCCCGATGTGGAACACGACTTGTCAAAGCCCCGAGGAGCCTTTCACATGACCAATGCACTGTCCCGTGCTCTCGAAACCCGCGACTGGCTGCTGGCCGATGGCGCAACCGGCACCAATCTGTTCAACATGGGGCTGCAATCTGGCGATGCGCCGGAGT
Organism: Sagittula marina; assembly: GCF_014196795.1. GTDB lineage: Bacteria > Pseudomonadota > Alphaproteobacteria > Rhodobacterales > Rhodobacteraceae > Sagittula > Sagittula marina. The sequence goes on along the minus strand of NZ_JACIEJ010000007.1, from coordinate 275,245 downwards.
TCTGGAATGAAAACGAGCCGGAGAAAATCCGTACACTTTATCGCAACGCAGTGGAGGCCGGGTCAGATCTTTTCCTGACAAACTCCTTTGGTGCAAATGCCTCGCGGCTGAAACTGCACGACGCGGGCCATCGCGCCTACGAGCTGTCCAAGATTGCCGCCGAATTGGGACGCGAAGTGGCCGATGCCGCAGGCCGTGAGGTCATCGTCGCGGGCTCCGTCGGGCCGACGGGCGAAATCATGGGGGCCGCCGGATCGCTCGGCCACGCCGACGCGGTTGCGATGTTCGAAGAAACCGCAAAAGGCCTGATGGACGGCGGCGCTGATGTGCTCTGGGTCGAAACCATTTCCGCCCCCGAGGAATACAAAGCTGCCGCCGAAGCCTTCAACAATATCGGAGCGCCATGGTGTGGAACCATGTCCTTTGACACTGCAGGCCGTACAATGATGGGTATGACGGCCCCTGCGATGGTTGAGATGGTCGAAGGATTGCCGACACCGCCCATTGCCTTCGGTGCCAACTGCGGCGTCGGCGCGTCCGATCTGATGCGCACCGTTTTGGGCTTCACCGCCACCGGAACGAAACGCCCCCTGATCGCAAAGGGCAATGCTGGCATACCGAAATATGTCGATGGTCATATCCATTACGACGGAACGCCAGAACTGATGGCCGAATACGCCTGCCTCGCGCGGGATTCCGGTGTCAGTATCATCGGCGGCTGCTGCGGCACCCTGCCCGAGCACCTCAAAGCCATGCGTGAAGCGTTGGAAACGCGCCCACGTGGCGCGGCTCCCTCGTTGGAAGATATCTCTGAAAAGCTTGGCGGTTTCTCCTCAGACAGTGACGGCACTGGCGAGCCGACCAAAACGCGCGAGCGTCGCGGCCGTCGTCGCAGTTAAACGAGACGTGGACCCAAGGCGCTCAGAAGAGTTTCAACTGATCACCTTCCCTGGGCGGCACTCGAAACAGGTCGCAGCGCAGCGCTGGCTGTGCCTCATCCAGACCAAGCGCCCGAGTCACACGACGAAATCTCTGCGCGATCAACTCTGCGTAAACGCCCTCACCTTTCATCCGGTGGAACCACTTCGCCGAATAGACTTCACCCCCGTGCATGTCCCTGACATGCCCCATCACGCGCTTAGCACGGTCCGGATAATGCTCCTCCAGCCACGTCTGCCACAGATCAGCGACCTCGCGCGGCAACCGCAGCATGATATAGCTGGCGGAGGTCGCCCCGGCGTCCGCTCCGGCTTCAAGGATATGCTCCAACTCAGGATCAGTGAGCGCGGGCACCAATGGCGAGGCCATCACCCGCACCGGAATGGCAGCCCCCACCAACGCCCGGATTGTCGCCAGACGGCGCGCGGGCGCGGGGCAGCGCGGCTCCATCCGACGCGACAGATCCGGGTCCAGCGAGGTGACCGAAATGCCAACACGCAGCAAACCCTCTGCCGCCATGGGCGCAAGAATATCCAGATCCCGTTCGATCAGCGTGCCTTTGGTGACGATGGCGACCGGATGGCGAAAATCCCGCAGAACCTCAAGGCAGGCTCGCATCACACCCTCGTCCCGCTCGACCGGCTGGTAGGGGTCCGTGTTCGTACCGATGGCCAGAGGTGCGACGCTGTAGCGCTTGGCCGACAGTTCTCGCGCCAAGACTTCCGGCGCGTTTCGACGGGCGGTCAGCTTGGTTTCGAAATCCAACCCCGGCGAGAGTCCCATGTAGGCATGTGTCGGCCGGGCAAAGCAGTAGATGCAGCCATGCTCGCAGCCCCGATAAGGGTTCAGCGAACGGTCAAATGGAAGATCCGGCGAGCGGACGTAGTTGATGATTGTCCGCGCCTGTTCGGGTCTGACTTCAGTGCGCAGCACACGCTGCTCTTCGGGGATATCCCAACCGTCACTGCAACCTATACGGCTAAACCGTTCGAATCGACCGGTTTCGCGGGTGGCTGCCCCCCTGCCGCGCCGTTGCTCGGGCGCTATGATCCTCTCTTCATGGTCCACTCTGTAAAACTAGAACATAAATGGAACATTTACAATCTCTGCCTAATCTCCGTGCACAAAGTCGGATTGGCCTTGTCCCATGTCGCAATCTGCCAATTGAGGCAGGGGAAAAATGACAACTAATCGCAGAACAGGTCTATGACCGCTGCGCCCGCAGAAAGGAAACGCACAATGTCCGACGAAGAAGACGACATCATCCTCTCCGAACTCGATGACGAGGAGCTTGTCCAACAGATGTTCGACGATCTCTACGACGGTCTCAAGGAAGAGATCGAAGAAGCGGTCAACATCCTGCTGGAGCGCGGCTGGCAACCTTATGACATCCTGACCAAGGCCTTGGTCGGAGGCATGACGATCGTCGGTCACGACTTCCGCGACGGGATCCTTTTTGTTCCCGAGGTGCTGCTGGCCGCCAATGCGATGAAAGGTGGCATGCACATCCTCAAGCCGCTGTTGGCAGAGACCGGCGCGCCCAAACAGGGCAAGATGGTCATCGGCACCGTGAAGGGCGATATTCACGACATTGGTAAAAACCTCGTCTCCATGATGATGGAAGGCGCCGGGTTCGAGGTCGTCGACCTTGGGATCAACAACCCCGTTGAAAACTACCTTGAGGCCATCGCCAAGGAGGAGGCAGACATTCTCGGCATGTCCGCGCTGCTCACCACCACCATGCCGTATATGAAGGTCGTTATCGACACGATGATCGCGCAAGGTATCCGCGATGACTACATCGTGCTGGTCGGCGGCGCACCGCTGAACGAGGAGTTTGGCAAGGCAATCGGCGCCGACGCGTATTGTCGCGATGCCGCCGTGGCCGTTGAAACGGCCAAGGAGTACATTTCCCGCAAGCACAACCAGATGGCCGCGGGCTGACGCTCCTTCGCCATGACGTCGCGGAAAATCATTACAAAAGGTCCCTTTTCGGCTTAGGGACCTTTTCCTTTTTCCACCTTTGCACCATACTCTTCAACAAGAGGAGAACGGTATGCCTGTCACGTCTTTCGCCCTTCTGGTCCTGTCGGCCTTGGTTGCGCTTGTTCTTGCGCTCTGGGCGCTATCGAGCTGGGGTGCGTTAACTGTACTTGGTGTGATCCTTGGACTGGTGCTTTTCGGCCTGTGGGCCGCGGCTCCGATGCCAAATGACGACAGCACAACATAGCCCGCTTCCCACCGACAGCACCCTGACGACCCAAGGAATGGCACCCTCTGGCGATGGGCGCGTTCTTCTCATCGCATGCGGCGCCTTGGCACGAGAAGTCGTGGCCTTGGTACGTATGAACGGCTGGTCTCAGGTCGACTTAACGTGTTTGCCAGCCATTCTGCACAATCATCCCGAGAAAATTACTGATGCGGTGCGCGATGCCGTGGCGCGCCACAGAGGTAACTATCGTCGTGTGGCCATTGTCTACGCCGACTGCGGCACAGGCGGGCTGCTTGAGCAGGCCTGCAATGAGATGGGCGTCGAAATGGTTCCCGGCCCACATTGTTATGCCTTCTTTGACGGGCTCCACCGCTTCGCCGCCCGCGAAGAACTTACTGCGTTTTACCTTACCGATTTCCTGACCCGACAATTCGACGCTTTTGTTTGGAAACCATTGGGTTTGGACCGCCATCCAGAGCTTTTGGATATGTACTTCGGCCACTACGAGACGCTGGTTTACCTGGCACAAACCGACGACCCGGTCTTGACCGCCAGCGCCCGACAGGCCGCAGATCGAATGGGCTTAGCGTTCGAGCGGCGCTTTACTGGATACGGGGAGCTCGCAACCACTCTGGAACGCTGGGCAGTGTGTTAATTTGAAGATACGTTCTTGACGGATTCTTGCAGGATCGTTGAGATCGGCACCAAAGTGATCGTGTTACCGCGATCCTGAAGGCCCCAAAGCAAAAGCGCAGACACGGTATCGGCCCGGATACGGCCTAGCATAACAGCCTCACCTTCCTGCCGGGCACGAAACGACGCCTGATCCAAGGTGCGTCGGATCAGCGCCTGATCCTGCCCCTCTCCGTCCAGATCACGGAACAAAGAAGCAGAAGGCACTCCTTCCTTAGCCGCCAATTTCTGCGCAGTGTTCAGTCCATTCTGCTCCATGACCAAACCGTGGCCAGACGCACCTAAAAAAGCCGCGGCCTGAGACGCAATAGCTCGGCTGCTCTGCAAGCCCCCCGAAGGCCCTTCAAGCACGCCGACCGCTTCAGGCACAGTATCGAGCAATCCTGCCAAGGTCACCTCAACATCGGATGGCTGAGCGCCATCAGGCATATCGGCCAACGCGAGAACCTCGAAACCACGTTCGCGGTAGCCCCGTGCTGCCTCCGCAGGGTTCGGGTGCGCCGGGTCGATGGCAAACGTCACCGGAAAGGGGAATGTCTCCAATTCGGGCGGGCCCATAGGACCGCTGCCGTCGTCGATCAAGACGATCGCCATGCGCGGGACGCCATCCTCAGGCTTGAAAGGCACCGAGAATTTTACCAACGGGCTATCATTGGACAAGGCGCCAAACGCCGCAGGTTCACCAGTATCCGGTGCTTCGTCCTTTTCAGAGGAAGACGTCACAGCGGGCAACCGACCTTGCGGCACTGCCGGGTCACGCTCTGTCAAAGACGCGGCGGGCTTTCCGATGCGTGGCCGATCAGAAACCTCGTTCACCGCAGCGCGTGGCGCATCCTCGGGAGCGGGTTCCGGAGCAAGCGCTGGCGCCTCTACACTGGGTGCGTTGTCAGCCTCCGCGTCGGGCCCGACAGGTGGCGTGTCAAGCTCAACCACCTGAACCGTTTCCGGGGCCTCTTTCGAGGTTTCCACTGGTGCGCTTTCCTCTGCGGCGTTGGGTTCCACGTCGGCTGAGGGCATGTTTGGCACGACTTCCAGATTATCTTGCACAGTAGGCGCATCATCCCCTGTCACAACCATGGCCACATCGTCGCCGATGGGTTCGACCTGCGCAAGCGCCTCAGGGGTATCGCTGACCTCAGGCACAGGCGTCTGCGCCGCCGGCTTTGGCGTTTCGTCTCGCGACATCTCTCGCATGCTCTCAGGATCTACCGCCTCGGGAGCATTGTCCTCATTTACGGTGATCTGGACCGGTCGGACGCTTTCCGGGTCAGCCACGTCCGGAGCTTCGGTGACCACATCTGGCCCCGACGGGACAGAGCGATCGACCATCAGAGACAGTGCGCCGGCCCCCGCTGTGGTCACCACTGTTCCCCAGATCACACCTGCCAGAAATCCGCGTGCCATACCCTGTGCTCCCTACCGCTCGTTCACTTTGGCGCTGCGTGAACAGGTTTCGGCTTCGTCGTCCGTCCCTGGTCCGCCCCGGTGACACTTGACCTCCCAAGCGCCGCCTGCGCATGTATACCGCGACCGGGGGCCTGCCCGCCAGCCCCAGTTCCTCTGAGAAAGGCTCATCATGCTGCTTCTGATCGATAATTACGACAGCTTCACCTACAACCTCGTGCATTTCCTTGGAGAGCTGGGAGCAGAGGTTCAAGTCTGGCGCAATGACGCGATCGATGTGCAGCAAGCGATCGCCATGAAACCCGCAGGCATCGTACTGTCACCCGGGCCAGGCACTCCCTCGCAGTCAGGCATCTGTTGCGCCCTTACAGAGGCTGCCGCAGAAACAGGCACTCCGCTCTTTGGGGTCTGCCTCGGCCATCAGACAATAGGCCAGGTTTTTGGTGGGACTGTGCAGCGACATACCGAAATCGTGCATGGAAAGATGGGCGCAATCCAACACGCTGGAAAATCCGTGTTCAAAGGCCTTCCTTCGCCCCTGCAAGCGACCCGCTATCACAGCCTCGTAGTGGACCGCGCGTCCCTGCCCGAAGACCTCGAAGTCACCGCAGAACTTGAGGATGGCACGATCATGGGTCTGCAACACAAGAGCTTGCCAATTCATGGGGTACAATTTCACCCCGAGAGCATCGCATCGGAGCACGGTCACGCCATGCTCCAGAATTTCCTCGATATCCTGAAGGTGCCCGCATGAGTGACGCCATGAAGCCCATGATCTACGCTGCCTCCGAAGGCCCGCTAAGCCGCGCTCAAGCCGAAGCCGCATTCAACCTGTTATTCGACGGAGAGGCGACGCCCTCGCAAATCGGCGGCTTGCTCATGGCCATGCGCGCGCGTGGCGAATCCGTATCTGAATATGCTGCCGCGGCTTCTGTCATGCGCGCGAAGTGTACACCGATTACGGCGCCTGACGGCGCGATGGACATCGTCGGCACTGGCGGCGATGGCAAAGGTACCCTGAACATTTCCACTGCGACGGCCTTCGTTGTGGCCGCCGCGGGCGTGCCTGTGGCCAAGCACGGCAACCGCAACCTATCGTCCAAATCCGGCTCTGCTGATGTGTTGAGCGAATTCGGCATCGAGATCATGTTGCCCGCCGATAAAGTCCAGAGTGTGATCGACACCTGTGGCATGGCCTTCATGATGGCGCCAATGCACCACCCTGCGATGAAGCATGTCATGCCCACGCGCACGGAACTCGGCTGCAAAACGATCTTCAACATTCTTGGGCCACTGACAAACCCCGCAGGTGTCAAGCGTCAGCTGACCGGCGCTTTCGCCATCGACTTGATCTTTCCCATGGCGGAAACGCTGCAACAGCTCGGGTCCGATCGGGCGTGGCTTGTGCACGGCTCCGACGGTACGGACGAGATCACCATTTGCGGGCCGACGTCGGTGGCCGCGCTGGAAGACGGGCTGATCAAGTCGTTGGAAATCCACCCCGAAGACGCCGGTCTGCCAACGCACCCATTCTCGGCAATCCTTGGCGGAACGCCCGCCGAGAACGGCAAAGCCATGCGCGCGCTATTTGAGGGGGAGAAATCTGCCTACCGCGACGCCGTGCTTTTCAACACAGCCGCCGCGCTGATAATTGCTCAGAAAGCGTCCAGCCTGCGCGAGGGCGTGGAAATCGCCGCCGAAGCCGTAGACAGTGGGGCAGCACTGGCCAAAGCCGAGGCGCTGGCGAAGGCCACGCAGGGAGCATGAGACCCCCTGCCGATTGGCAGAATCTGCCATTTTTCGAGCATGATCTGCCCCGGATCGAAGGCACTCTCGTCGATGAAGCCAATATTCTGCCGCCTGCGGACCAACGGTTCGCTGCCCTTGACGCCTGCCCGCCAGAGCAAACTCGCGTCGTCATCCTTGGCCAGGATCCATATCCCACGCCGGGTCACGCCCATGGCTTTGCCTTCTCGGTAGAGCCTGAGGTCCCACTGCCGCGCTCCCTGAGTAATATTTTCAAAGAGATGGACGCGGACATCGGGGCGCATCCAGCGACAGGAGATTTGCGCCATTGGGCCGCGCAAGGTGTGCTTTTGTTGAACACTTCGCTCACCGTTCCGGCTGGACAGGCAGGCGCGCACGCGAAATTGGGGTGGTCCGCCTTGACCGCACAAGTTCTTGCCAGCCTGTCGGATCGACCGCGCGCTTTTTTGCTCTGGGGCAAGCATGCGCAATCGTTTGCCCATCATATCGAGGGCGATAATCACTTGATTCTGGCGACGGCCCATCCTTCTCCGCTGTCGGCGCGACGCGGTTTTTTCGGCTCCCGCCCCTTTTCGCGCATCAACGACTGGCTTATGACCCAAGGCCAACCCCAAATTGATTGGACCGGAGAGGTGCCATGACCAAAACGATCCTCGACAAAATCAAAGCCTACAAGCTGGAGGAAATCGCCGCCGACAAGGTCGCGAAATCCCTCAGCGACGTCGAAGAAGAGGCACGCGCCGCCGCCCCTGTTCGACCCTTTGCAAACGCGCTGACCAAGGCTGCAACCGCAGGATACGGGCTGATCGCGGAGGTCAAGAAAGCCTCCCCCTCCAAAGGTTTGATCCGCGACGATTTCGAGCCGGCGACGTTGGCGCAGGCCTATGAGGCAGGTGGCGCGTCCTGTCTTTCAGTGCTGACGGACACACCTTCGTTCCAAGGCGCCAAGGATTTCCTCGTACGGGCCCGCGCCGCGACCTCGCTTCCCGCGCTGCGCAAGGATTTCATGTACGACACATATCAAGTGGCCGAAGCCCGCGCGCTCAACGCCGACTGCATCCTGATCATCATGGCTTCAGTGTCTGACACTCAGGCCGCCGAACTGGAGGCCGCCGCCTTCGAATGGGGTATGGATGCTCTGATCGAAGTGCACGACGGCCCTGAACTGGACCGCGCCATGACCCTGAAATCCCCGCTGATCGGCGTGAACAATCGCAATCTCAAAACGTTTGAGACCACGCTGGACACCACGCGCGAGTTGTCAAAACGTGTGCCTGACGGCCGTTTTTTAGTTTCTGAATCCGGGCTGAATACGCCCGCAGATCTTGCTGACATGGCCAGCTACGGCGCACGCGCCTTTTTGATCGGGGAAAGCCTCATGCGGCAAGAGAACGTGCAGGAAGCGACGAAAACCTTGCTTAAAGATCCTGTGCTCGCATGAGTGAACTGACCCATTTTGACGCCTCCGGCGCGGCGCACATGGTCGACGTCTCGGACAAAGCCGTAACCTCACGCGTTGCCACAGCGGCTGGTTGGGTCAAGATGGCGCAAGAGACCTTCGATATGATCACTTCCGGTGAAGCCAAGAAAGGCGATGTGATTGGCGTCGCCCGTTTGGCGGGGATCATGGGGGCGAAAAAGACCCCCGATCTGATCCCGCTCTGTCACCCGCTGCCGGTCACAAAAGTCTCCGTTGACCTGACCCCCGACCCCGACCTTCCCGGCCTGCGGATCGAGGCCACCGTAAAAACGACAGGTCAAACCGGCGTCGAGATGGAGGCGCTCACCGCAGTCTCCACCTGTGCGCTGACGGTTTACGACATGGTGAAGGCCGCGGACAAGGGCATGGAAATCGGCGGCATCCACGTGACCCTCAAAGACGGCGGGAAATCAGGGCGCTACGAGGCCGGCTAAGCATGAGTACCGGCCGCTCCCTTGAATTGTATTTTGTTGATGGCAGGCCCGATGGGATGCTGACTGCAGAAGTCTTCAATTGGACCGGCCATGTGCTCAGGATCCCCAAGGTCCAACTGACCAAAGGTTTAGCGCGCCCGGAAGCACGACAAACCGGCGTCTATATCCTGTCCGGCGAAAATCAAGATGGCCCACTCGCCTATATCGGCGAAGCCGAGGACATGGCGAGCCGGTTGAAAGACCACGCTGCCAAAAAGGATTGGTGGGACACAGCGGTTCTCATCACCACAGCGGGAGACGCCCTGCACAAGGCGCACGTCAAATATCTTGAAAGCCGGCTCGTGGAAATCGCCAAGACAGCAGATCAGTGCTATTTGGAAAATGGAAATATACCGCCTCGTTCCAGTTTGAACGAAGCAGCCACAGCAAACATGGAGAGTTTTCTCGACACTTTACAGATGGTGCTACCAGCGATCCGGCTGGACCTTTTTCAAAGCCCGCGACGCACGCCACCTCCAAAGGCCATAGACACCGCAGAAGAAACACTTTCCCTGATCCTGACCTCCCCCGCAAAAGGGTTGACCGCACGTGCTCGATTGGTCGACGGAGAGGTCATCGTCGCGGCCGGATCGCAAATGGTGACAGACTGGGTGGGCAGTCGCAAGCACAGCGTCGGCTATCAAAAACGACACGCTGACCTGATCGGTTCAGATGTTGTGAGCCTGGGCAGCCCGCTCTCTTCCCTTCGAACAAACTACGCCTTCTCCAGCCTGTCCACCGCAGCGGCAGTCATACCGGGCCGGTCCTCTAACGGGCGGACCGAATGGAAGCTACCAGACGGTCGCAGCTTCGCTGAGTGGGAAGACGCAAAACTCTCGGCTATCACACGTGGAGCCCCATCATGATCACAGTCACAGAGGCCCTCGATCAGCTGTTCGCCCTTGCCAGACCCACCGGCGTGGAGAAGGTTCCGCTGATAGAGGCCGCCGGTCGCATCCTCGCGCGCCCTATGTCGGCGCGCCGGACGCAGCCACCCTTCGCGTCCTCCGCCATGGATGGCTACGCAGTGGCCTCCGCGGCCCCGGGGGATCGGTTGACAGTGATCGGTGAAAGCGCGGCAGGCCATCGATTTGACCGGCCCGTCGTACCCGGCGAGGCGGTGCGCATTTTCACTGGAGCGCCTGTGCCCGCCGGTGCAATCCGCGTCGTCATCCAAGAGGATGTCACCCGGCAGGACAGCACCATCCTGATCGGTGATCGCCTCGATTCCGGTGACAATATTCGGCCTGCGGGCGGTGACTTTGCCGAAGGTGCCCAATTTGATGCGCCACGCAAACTCTCCGCCAGTGACATTGCTCTTCTGGCGTCTATGAACATTGCCCGCGTTCCCGTGGCACGGCGCCCGAAGGTCGCTCTCATTTCCACGGGTGACGAATTGGTCATGCCGGGCGAGACGCCAGGCCCGGACCAGATCATTGCGTCCAATACCTTTGGCCTTCACGCGTTGCTTTCCAGCGAAGGCGCGAACCCGCGTTTGCTGCCTATCGCGCGGGACAATGCAACCTCTCTGAAACACGCCTTCAGCCTTGTGGATGACGCCGACCTCGTGATCACCATCGGCGGCGCCTCGGTGGGCGACCATGATCTGGTCGCGCCTGTGGCTGAGGAATTAGGCATGCAGCGGGCCTTTCACAAGGTTGCCATGCGTCCCGGTAAGCCGCTGATGTCTGGTCGCCTCTCGGGCGAACGCGGGGCCATGATGATCGGTCTGCCGGGCAACCCGGTCTCCGCCATGGTCTGCGGCCATGTGTTCGTCCTCCCTGTCGTGCGCGTGATGCTGGGCCTGCCGCCGGTTGCCGCGCCGCGTCTGCGGGCACCACTGGCGCGAGAACTTGGCCAAAACGGCCCACGCGAACACTACATGCGCGCCACCTTGACGGAGGAAGGGCTGACCGCCTTTGATCGCCAGGATTCAAGCCTACTGAGTGTTTTGGGACAAGCCAACGCGCTGCTTGTGCGCCCTCCGCATGATCCCGCACGCGCCAAAAATGAAGTCGTAGACTACTTGCCATTGTAGTTTGCCAACGCAGCGCAGTTGACACAAAACAAGAACAGGCGTAGAACAAACCACGACACCTGCCGATCATTCGGGCAGCGACTGTTCACGGGGGCGCATATGCTGACTAAGAAACAACTCGATTTGTTGAACTTCATCAACAAACGGATGCAACGAGACGGCGTGCCGCCTTCCTTTGACGAAATGAAAGACGCGCTGGATCTGCGTTCCAAGTCTGGCATCCACAGGTTGATCACAGCGCTCGAAGAACGTGGATTTATCCGGCGCCTCGCGCATCGCGCCCGCGCCATCGAAATCGTAAAACTTCCCGAAAGCCTTGGCGGACAGCCTTTGGGCTTCTCGCCACAGGTGATTGATGGCGACCGCCCGGATCGCATTCCAGGCGCCGCAGTTGAGGTGTCGTCGTCCGGTGTCGCCGAATTGCCAATCATGGGCCGTATCGCTGCAGGTGTGCCCATCGAATCGATCAATGAACAGCCAGTTGGGATTGCGGTGCCCGGTTCGATGCTGAAGGGCAACGGCCATCACTACGCGCTTGAGGTGAAAGGCGATTCAATGATCGAGGCCGGCATCAATGACGGTGACGTCGTGGTGATCCGTGAAACCTCTGACGCGGAAGAAGGCGACATAGTCGTCGCGCAGATCGAAGGCTACGAAGCAACGCTGAAACGCTTCCGCCGCAAGGGCAACATGATTATGCTCGAAGCCGCGAACCCCGCCTACGAGCCGCGCATTCTGCCAAGCGGCGATGTCAGCATCCAAGGTCGTCTGGTCGGGTTGATCCGGACTTATTGATCGATCCTCGCACGGCGCAAGGCACCGTCGTCGACGGCGCGCTTTTTCGGAATGTCGTGCCATAGCCTGTCGCCAGAGACGTCGCTCGCCGTGACCATCTCAAGGCCGTTTTCGGTTTTCCAGAATGCGATAGACCCTGTGCGTTTCAAACGCTCTGGGTCGAAGATCATACAATCGCCCTCCAGCGACAGCGGTACACTGGATACAACGATTTTGCCGGCTTCACATCCGCTGATCTGCCGCGCCGCGCGCTTTCCTTGAACGTGCAAAATTTGCCTGCCAAAGACAGATGCCTCTGCGAGACGGGACTGCACCGCACCCGGCCATCTCGCGGCCGCCCGCATCTGATCGCCGCCAAAACCATCGTTTTCCAACCAATTGTCCGCAATGAATCCTGAGCCAGTCTCTCGTGACAGGCCCCGTCCTTGCGCTGTCATAACGCCCACGAGCGTTCCTGTGTCCGAAATCAGGATCTCTGGTCGCGCCGCGCCGTTCCACAATAACATCCCGAGTAGCAAAGGCAAAACGCCAGCCAAGCGCCCCCATCCACGCCAAAGACACAGGATCAAACCGCCCGTTGCGATGATCACAAGGACCCCTGTTCCCGGTGCGACGACCGGGCGTACCGCGCCCTCCCACTGCGCAACGTGCTGCGCCACCAGCAAAATCCAGTCCAATCCCAAACCCATCCCCCATAGTGGCGCCCACTCCAACCCGAGCGGCATCAGCAAGACCGCGACAACTCCAAATGGGACCACCAAGGCCCCCATCACCGGCACAGACACCAGGTTGGCCAACAGTCCGTAGACCGATGCCTGGTTGAAATGCGCCATACCCACCGGCGCCGTGGCGGCACCCGCAACGGCGGAGGAAATTATGACAGAAAGCACCGCCGAGACCCAGCCCGGCAAACGGTGGCCGCGTTGCGCAGTCGTGACCTGCTCAAAGGCTGCCACCAGCGCGACGGTGGCGGCAAAGCTCATTTGAAATCCCGGTCCCAAAAGGGCTTCCGGCATAAAGACCAAGACAATCAATGCGGCCATCGCGACAGAGCGCAGCGAGAGGGCACGTCGGTCGAGCATCAGTGCCGTCAGGGCAGCGGCCACCATGATAAAAGCACGTTCGGTTGCGACGTTGCCCCCTGACAGCGCCAAGTAGCCGGCCGCTGCGCCCAAGGCGCCCACCGCTGCGAGCTTTTTCACCGGCCAATAATGCCGGCACCGGGGAACCAACAGCAGGCCAATCCGCAACGACGCAAAAGCAAACCCCGCAAGCAACCCCATATGCAGTCCGGAAATTGCCAGCAAATGCGCCAGATTGGTGTCTCTCAATGTGCTGAGCGTGCCCTGCGCCATGCCTGAGCGGTCTCCGCTCATGACGGCAGCCGCAAACGCTCCGGTCTCTCCCGGTAGCTGATCCTGAACCCGCGCCGACAAAGACATACGCGCCCTAAACACGGTCAGGCCCGACCCTTGTGGCTCCAACATCAACACAGGCGTCCGGGTATATCCCACAGCACCAAGTCTCAGAAACCAGGCATGGCGCCGAAAATCAAAACCACCCGGCTCGACCGCGCCCCCGGGGGGGCCAAGGTGCCCGGTCAGGATCACCACCATCCCCGGCTGCGGAGAGATGTTCGGCCCCCCGTGCAAAGACACTCGAACCCTGACGGGAACACGCGCCGGGTCCATATCCTGCAAAACCACCTGATCCAGCGTAAGCCGCACTGCGTCAGACGCGGATCGGTCAATATTTACGACGCGGCCCTCGATTGGACCATAATATCGGAAGTGCAAAACCGGTCCGGCGACTTGGTGCGCACGCAACCCCGCCAATCCAAAGCCCCCGCTGATGAGACTCAGCGCCACCACGAGCGGCCCAAGAACAGGCTGTGGACCGATCAGCGCCTGCGCTGGCACGAACACCACAGCCAGCAGCGCGGTCCACAGCATCCAGACCGGCGGCTCCCATGTCAGGGAGAAATAGATGCCGATCCCACAGGCCAGCAGAACAGGCGTCCATGCGAACAAATGCCCACGCTGACCGCCCAGCAAAGCTTGCGGCAGATCCAGCAGGTAACGCACCATGACACCGGCCCTCCGCTTGCCCCGATGCGCGGGGCTGGGTATGGAACCATCAAAGGCTACCTTGCCACCGTTAGAAAAAGGTTAACCAAGATGACCCAAGTCGTGACCCGCTTTGCGCCCTCGCCCACCGGCTTTCTGCACATTGGCGGCGCGCGCACCGCCCTGTTCAACTGGCTCTACGCACGTGGGCGTGGCGGAAAGTTTCTGCTGCGGATCGAAGACACGGACCGAGCCCGCTCCACTCCAGAGGCAACGGAAGCGATTCTGAAAGGTCTCGATTGGCTCGGCCTTGACCATGACGGAGAGGTTGTCAGCCAATTCGACCGCGCCGACCGCCATGCCGAAGTGGCGCACGCGCTGCTCGCCAAGGGCGCGGCCTACAAATGCTTTTCCACGCAGGAAGAAATCGAAGCCTTCCGCGAAGCGGCCCGTGCCGACGGGCGTTCGACCCTGTTTCAAAGCCCGTGGCGCGATGCTGATCCCGCGACCCAACCGGATGCGCCCTACGTCGTGCGCTTAAAGACCCCAAAAGACGGGGAAACGACCATAAACGACGAAGTTCAGGGCAAGGTGGTGATCCGCAATGACCAGCTGGACGACATGGTGCTGCTGCGCTCTGATGGGACGCCGGTCTACATGCTTGCAGTGGTTGTGGACGACCATGACATGGGCGTGACGCATGTCATCCGTGGGGATGACCACCTCAACAATGCAGCGCGCCAGATGGGCATCTACACCGCTATGGCGTGGGACCTGCCCACCTACGCGCATATCCCGCTGATCCATGGACCCGATGGCAAAAAGCTGTCCAAACGCCATGGCGCACTTGGCGCGGATGAGTATCAAAAGATGGGCTATCCGGCCGCAGGTATGCGTAACTATCTTGCGCGCCTGGGATGGAGCCACGGTGATGACGAATTTTTCACCGATGCACAGGCAAAAGAGTGGTTCGATCTCAACGGAATCGGCAAGTCGCCCGCACGGTTTGATTTCAAGAAACTGGAAAACCTGTGCGGCCAGCATATCGCCGTGGCTGAGGATGCCGCGCTGCTGCAAGAAATAGAGGAATTTCTTGCTGCTTCCGGTGGCATTGCGTTGACACAGGCGCAGCGCGACGGTCTGGGACGCGGCATGTACTGCCTGAAGGAGCGCGCGAAATCCTTCCCGGAACTTCTTGAAAAAGGTCACTTTATCTTAACTGAGACCCCGGTAGAAGCCGACGAGAAGGCCGCGAAAGCGCTTGACGCTGTATCCCGTGGTATACTGGGCAAGTTGACGCCGCATCTGCATAATGCTAGTTGGACGCGAGAAGAATTGGAGGCGGCGATGACCCGCTTCTGCGACGAACAGGGGACCAAATTCGGCAAGCTTGCAGCGCCTATGCGGGCCGCTCTCGCTGGTCGGGCCGTGACACCCTCCGTCTACGATATGATGCTGGTACTGGGCCGCGACGAAAGCCTCGCGCGTCTGTCCCAAGCGGCCGAGATCCCTGCCTGACCGGCACGGCTCGGTCATGTGCGATGACCTGTCGGGCCGCGCGGCAGCGGCCCGGCCCCACCGATTCAGGAAGGATGACAAGCATGGCTGAGACCCCCAAAAGCGCAACACTCACGATCGACGGCCAAAGCTACGATCTGCCGATCCACACGCCCACGGCAGGCCCGGACGTCATCGACATCCGCAAGCTCTACGGCCAGGCGGGCGTGTTCACCTACGATCCCGGCTTCACCTCCACCGCGTCGTGCGATTCCACGATCACATTCATCGACGGTGACAAGGGGGAGCTGTTGCATCGCGGCTATCCGATCGACCAACTGGCCGAGAAATCGCACTATCTCGAAGTCTGCTTCTTGCTGCTCTACGGCTACCTGCCGACCTCCGATGAATTGGAAAGCTTCGAAAGCACGATCACACGCCACACCATGATCCACGAACAGATGGTGTATTTCTTCCGTGGCTTCCGCCGCGATGCGCACCCGATGGCGACTATGGTGGGCGTGGTCGGCGCGATGGCGGCCTTCTACCACGATTCCACCGACATCTCGGACCCGCGCCAGCGCGAAATTGCATCGCACCGTTTGATCGCCAAGATGCCGACGATCGCAGCTTGGGCCTACAAGTACTCCATCGGCCAGCCGTTTGTGTATCCGCGCAATGATCTGACCTATGCCGAGAACTTCCTGCACATGTGCTTTGCCGTGCCAGCGGAGCAGTACAACGTGAACCCGGTCTTGGCGCGCGCCATGGACCGCATTTTCACGCTGCACGCCGACCATGAGCAGAACGCCTCGACCTCGACCGTGCGTCTTGCGTCTTCCTCTGGTGCAAACCCGTTCGCATGTATCGCCGCTGGCATCGCCTGCCTTTGGGGTCCGGCGCATGGCGGTGCGAACCAGGCGTGCCTCGAAATGCTCAAGGAAATCGGGTCTCCCGAAAACATTCCGGAGTACATCGCCCGCGCCAAGGACAAGAATGATCCGTTCCGCCTGATGGGCTTCGGTCACCGGGTCTACAAGAACTTCGACCCGCGCGCGAAGGTCATGAAGCAGTCCGCAGACGAGGTGCTCGACCTGCTGGGCGTGGAAAACAACCCCGTGCTTGCAACTGCGAAAGCATTGGAAGAGGCCGCTCTCGCGGACCCCTACTTTGCAGACAAGAAGCTGTTCCCGAACGTGGACTTCTACTCGGGTATCATCCTCGAAGCGATGGGCTTCCCGACCTCGATGTTCACGCCGATCTTTGCACTTTCGCGCACCGTTGGCTGGGTGTCGCAGTGGAAAGAGCAGCTGAACGATCCGCAGATGAAGATCGGTCGCCCGCGCCAATTGTACCAAGGCGAAACAGAGCGCGACTATGTAGATATCGAAAACCGCTGATCGTTGGAACGGCGTTGCTTTGAAGGCCCCTGGTGCTCTGCACCGGGGGCTTTTTTGGTCAGGTATCACCTGATCCATCCAATGATTTTAATTGAAGTTCTTCCGCAGAACTTCAGCCTTTAGAAGTCGGTTTTCGGAAAATGCGGGCCTTGGATGCCTCGGCAGCGTCATTCAGACAACCGCCAAGGGTTACAGCAAAGAACGGACCGATATCGGTCCGCCCCTTCGCACGACTGCGAAGTCTGGCGCTCAGCGTCCCTCGTATACTGGCGGGCGCTTTTCCATAAAGGCAACGACGCCTTCCTTGAAATCGCGCGTCTTGCCGCATTCACCCTGCAGTTTCGCTTCCACGCCAAGCTGCGCCTCGAGGGTATTGTCCTGTGCCGCAAACATCGCTTGCTTGATCCGAGCATAGGCCATCGTCGGCCCATTCGCCAAATGCGCCGCGCGTTTGCCAACGTGCGCGCGGAACGCCTCATCCGGGACGTGCTCCCAGATCATGCCCCAGGCATCCGCCTGCGCGGCTGATATCCGGTCCGCGAAAAGCGCCGCGCCCATGGCCTTTGCCATCCCCATCTGCCGAGGCAAAAACCACGTGCCGCCTGCGTCCGGGATCAAGCCAATCTGCGTAAATGCCTGCATGAAAAAAGCGCTTTCCGTGGCAATGACCACGTCAGCTGATAGCGCAAGGTTCGCCCCGGCCCCGGCCGCCGGACCATTCACGGCGCAAATTGTTGGGACAGGGCAGTCGTAAATCGCCTTCAGCATCGGCACGTATTCATCGCGCAAAACACGCTCCAGATCGAGGTTCGCAGCGGTTTCGCGGTCGCCCAAATCCTGGCCGGAACAAAAGGCCCGCCCCTCCCCGGTCAGCACCACAACGCGCGCCTCGCGTCCGCCGCGGGCCACGGCATCGGTGATCTCCGCCCGCATCTGCGTGTTGAGCGCGTTCATCTTGTCGGGCCGGTTGAGCGTCACAGTGGCGATATTCTCCGCCACCTCGTAGGTGATGGTGTCGTAGATCATGGGGTCTCCTCTCCCGCGCGTAGGCGCCGCGCTTTGGCGCTATGAAACACCGCACAGACACCGGGAGCAATGTGAAACCCTGCCCCGCTACGCTACGTCCAAAGCGCAGCCATGCGCTCGTTTCAGAGGTTCACCTCTTGAGCAACGCGTCGAGACGCTCTTGTTCATCGGCGCTCAGCCGCTCCGCCGGGGCGACCGCCTTTGAACGCCGGCGCACGTACACTGCGCCTAACACAACGGCGATGAGGAACATCCCCGGACCAGCCGCCCAGAGCAGCCAATTCCAGCCCCCTGTGGTGGGCTTGAGCAGAACGAATTCGCCGTACCGGGCCACGATGTACTCGACCACCTCCGGATTTGTGTCGCCAGCCACCAGCCGCTCACGCACAAGCAGCCGCAGATCTTTCGCGAGCGAGGCATTGCTCTCGTCGATGCTTTCGTTCTGACAAACAAGGCAGCGCAGCCCAGCAGAGATCTCACGGGCCCGCGATTCCATAGCGGGGTCGTCGAGGACTTCGTCTGGCTGAACCGCCAAGGCAAGCGTCGCCACCAGCGAAAACACCAGCGTCAAAACACCTTGGCGCAAAAAGCCCGTCATTCTGCAGGGACCCCTTGCACAGATGCTGTCTTGCGCGCGCCAGCGGCCACACGATACCTGCGGTCAGACAAGCTCAAAAGTCCGCCAAGGGCCATCAGGATACATCCGCCCCAGACCCAGTTGGCCAGCGGTTTGATATAAATACGCATGACCCATCCGCCGTTCGGCTGTGCATCCCCCACAACAACGTAAACATCGCGCAAAAACCGATAGTCGATCGCTGCTTCTGTGGTGGGCATCTGCTGCACCGGATAGACGCGCTTTTCCGGGTAAAGATGCGCGATTTCACTGCCATCCCCACCCGCGGGACGCACGGAAACCTCTCCGCGCGTCGCGGTGTAGTTCGGACCCTGCTCGCGTGTCACGTCAAGCAATTCGAATTCGAACTTGCCCACCTGCCAGGGCGCCCCAATCTGCACGGTGCGGATGTCTTCCTGTTCCCACGCCATCAGGCCCGCGATACCAAGCATCGTGATCCCGAGCCCCGAATGCGCGACAGTCTTGCCCCAATCCGCGCGCGGCAGCCGCAGCAGTCGGGTCAGATCGCGATTGCGACCGGTCCGTGTCCAAAGATCGGTCAAGGCTCCGGCGATCAACCATGTGCCCAGAAACACGCCAATCGGGCCAAGCATCGACCGCTCTGTCTGCATCGTCCAGACAAGACCGGCCAACGCCAAAGCAAGGATCAGCGCAGGTACCAGTTGTCGCGCCACGCGCGACAGCGATCCGCGCTTCCAGGCCAGCATTGATCCAAGCGGCAAAACCAACCCGAGCAAAACCATGAAGGGGGTGAAGGCCATCTCGAAAAATGGCGGCCCCACTGACAACTTCCGGTCAAAGGCCATCTCCGCCACCAGCGGCCATATCGTGCCGACAAACACCACGAAAGACGCCACCGCCAGAAGGATGTTGTTCACAACCAGCGCGGATTCGCGGGACACCACGCCAAAGACGCCCTTGGCCTCCATCGCGCTGGCCCGTGCTGCAAACAGCGTCAGCGCCCCGCCGGTAAAGAACACGAGGATCATCAGGATAAAGACGCCCCGCTCCGGGTCGTTGGCAAAGGCGTGAACCGATGTCAGAAGGCCGGAGCGCACGATAAACGTCCCGATCAGCGAGAAGCCAAAGGCCAGGATGGCCAGCAAGATGGTCCAGCTTTTCAGTGCCTCGCGCTTTTCCACCACGATGGCAGAGTGCAGCAGCGCGGCAGCAAAGAGCCACGGCATGAAGGAGGCATTTTCCACGGGATCCCAGAACCAGAAACCGCCCCAGCCAAGCTCATAGTAGGCCCACCAGGACCCAAGCGCGATGCCAATGGTCAAGAAGATCCAGGCCGCCAGCGTCCACGGGCGCACCCACCGGCCCCACGCCGCGTCTACGCGACCTTCAATCAGG
Source organism: Sagittula marina (assembly GCF_014196795.1). Lineage (GTDB taxonomy): Bacteria > Pseudomonadota > Alphaproteobacteria > Rhodobacterales > Rhodobacteraceae > Sagittula > Sagittula marina. Next base: position 255,462 of record NZ_JACIEJ010000007.1, on the reverse strand, counting down.
GCGGCGACGGCAAAGCTGAAGCAGATGCTCAGGCCCACATAGCCGAGGTACAGGAACGGTGGGTGAAATGCCAAACCGGGGTCTTGCAGCAACGGGTTGAGATCCTGCCCGTCCATCGGAGGTATCGCCATGCGCAGAAACGGGTTGGAGGTGAACAGGATGAATGCATAAAACGCCGTCGCCACAAGCGACTGAACCGCCAGAACGCGCGCGCGCAACGTGGGCGGCAGATTGCCACCGAACCATGCAGCCATCGCGCCAAACAGGGCCAGGATCAACACCCAAAGCAGCATCGATCCTTCGTGATTCCCCCAAACGCCTGAGATCTTGTAGAGCATCGGTTTGGCCGAGTGAGAATTCAGCACCACCAGCCGCAAAGAGAAGTCAGATACCACGAACGCATAGGTCAGCGCCGCAAAAGCCCCCAGAACAAGCACGAATTGCGCTGTCGCGGCGGGTTCTGCGACGGACATCCATCCCGGCCATCGTTTGTGCGCACCGATCAGCGGCACGACCGCCTGAACGATTGAAACGAGAAAGGCGAGGATAAGGGCGAAGTGGCCGAGTTCTGCTATCATATGCAGCGTTATAGATAACAGGTGCATTTCGGCCAATGGAAATCGCCACCGCCGGGTGTTCACTTTGTCGCGGGGCACCGCAACGCCGACGCGTCCCGCGGGTTCAGGGCGGGATCGACCCCGCCCCTCTTCATTTACGCCTGGCCGCGTCGCCAGTCCATCAACGCGGGATTCCCACCCGCTTCGGCAAAGCTCTCAGTCTCCACCACCGGTCCCGGCGTCACATCGCGCAGTGCCTCCACGTCGCGCACCGTTTGCACGACGCCCGGCACAGCCGCCATGGTGGCGGCGACTTCACGTTGGAAATCCTGTCCCTTCGACTGATGCCGCGCGCCGAAATAGAACGACACGATGGCCGCCAGCAGCCACCACAAGGGTTCCGGCACCAAAGCGATTCCCGCCATGCGCGCTGCAAACCACACCGGGTCCACCATCGCGGACACAAACAACGCCAAAGTCCCAAGCGCCATCGCGGGACGCGGAATGCGGTTCAGCGCATCCATCACACGGTCGAACACGGACCGCTCCGTCACGCGAAACTCCGCCCCGAATTGTGACAAGGCCGCCGCCTGTGCCGTGGCGCCGCGCATGGCCTCCTTTTCTGCGTTGACGCGAAACACCTCCGCGGTTTCCGTCACCACGTTGCGGCCCGAGCCGAACAGCAAACCAGTGAGAGCCTGAATCATTCCCATGCCGCCACCCGCGCGCTGAACTCCCCGTCCGTCATGTGATATTTCGCAGAGATGAATTCTTCCGCGCGCTTGATCCAGCCGCCTTTGCCCCCGGCCCGCGTACGCGCATACTTGCGCGAAGCCGGACGCTGATCCGCAAGGCGGAAGTAATAATTGCGCCGGGCGATACCGTAGGCATCTGCCATGTGATGCGGCGCCTTGGCATAGGCTCGGGCACAAGCGCCGATGGTCTCTGGCCCGATGCCACCATCCACGCCGCAGCGTTCGCCCATCTGGTTCAGCAGCCGTTGCAGGATCTTCACAGCATCGCTGCCCGCGTTCACATACATGTCAAAGACCGTCGCCTGCAGGGCCTCCGGCAGCTCCGCAATGCGTGGGCGCAGAAAATAATGGTCAAGGTACAGGTCCACCGCCTGTTTGCGCGTGATGCGCTTGACGTCCTCGACATCGACGCGCCCATTGCCGTCCAGGTCCAGGCCCAGCCGTCGCATCGTGTGGATCGTCACCCCGTATTTGGTCGCACCACCGGGGTCGTCGGGATCGTTGACATAGCCGCCTTCACGGGCAACGATTTCTTCGGCCATCTGCCGAACGTGATGTGTCGTGGCCATTGTTTCAGCCTCCTGTTCTGCTCGTCGAGCCGCGCTCGATGGCCAGCAGGCTGTGCTTTTGCGGTTAACCAATCTTCACAGGAGCGCACGTTGCCCCTCATGACCCCCGCGCTGGGGACCGTTTCCCCCGACGACATCATCAATCGCCTTGGCCTTTCACGCCACCCTGAAGGCGGACACTACCGCCAAACCTGGGTGGCCGACGCACAAAACGGCGCACGCCCCACAGGCACCGCCATCTATTTTCTGCTAAAGCCCGGCGAACGCAGCCATTGGCACCGCGTAGACGCCACCGAAATCTGGCACTGGTACGCAGGTTCGCCACTGGAGTTGTCCCAAGCACCCACCGACGCAGGTCCATGCCGGCGTGATCTGCTTGGCCCGGACATCACTGCCGGACAACAGCCGCAGCTGATTGTGCCAGAACATCATTGGCAAGCCGCGTACGCTCTGGACGGGTGGGCGCTCGTGGGCTGCACCGTCAGCCCGGGTTTCCGCTTCGAAGGGTTCGACCTCGCCGCACCCGGTTTCGACATCCCATAACGGCAAAAGACCCAAGGCCACGCGGCCCGGGTCTTTTGTCATCTCGTCATCCAGCGCCCAGGCGGTGCGCGAAATATCAGGCCCGGGCGCGCACGTAGTTCAGCAACTGCGTCGTCGATCCGTCCTTGCCGGCGATCGGGGCGTCCCCACTCACCAACGGGCCAAGCGCGGTTGCCAGCTCCTTGCCCAGTTCAACACCCCATTGATCGTAAGAGTTGATGTTCAGGATCACCCCCTCGACGAACACGCGATGTTCGTAAAGCGCCACGATCTTGCCCAGCGTTTCAGGGTCCAGCTTGTCGTAAATCAACGTCGTCGAAGGACGATTGCCCGGGAACACCCTGTGTCGCGCTTGGCGCTCAAGCTCATCGCCTTCGAATTTGTCCGCGACCTTGGCACGCGCCTCGTCCAGTGAACGACCGCGCATCAGCGCTTCGGACTGGGCGAGACAATTGGCCACCAGCAATTCGTGATGATGGCGCAGATCCGGCTCATGGCCCGTCGCGGCCACCAGAAATTCGCAGGGAACGACCCGCGTGCCCTGATGGATCAGCTGATAAAAGGCGTGCTGACCATTTGTTCCGGGTTCACCCCAGACGATGGGGCCGCTGTCGTAGGACAGGTCGGCTCCGTCCATGCTGACGCCCTTGCCGTTGCTCTCCATTTCCAGCTGTTGCAGGTAGGCGGGCAGCCGCATCAGGCGGTTGTCATAGGGCAGCACTGCACGGGTCGCGTGCCCCTGCCCCTGATTGTGGAAGATGCCGACCAATGCCAGCATCACCGGCAGGTTTTCCAGCGGCGCGGCTGAGCGGAAGTGCTGATCCATTGCCTGCGCCCCGCGCAGGAATGCGCGGAAATTGTCCGGGCCGACGGCGATCATGACCGACAGGCCAATCGGCCCCCAGACGGAGTAGCGCCCGCCGACCCAATCCTCGAACCCGAATACGCGATCTTCGGGGATGCCGAATTGCGCCGCGCCCGCCTTGTTGGAAGACAAAGCGATAAACTTGCCCTCGTCAGACACGCCCTTCTCCGCCAACCAAGCCTTTGCGGTGCGCGCGTTGGTCATGGTTTCAATGGTGCTAAAAGTCTTGGAGGCAACAATAAAAGCCGTGCGCTTAGGGTCGCAGCCCTTCAGCGTGTCCGCAATGTCGGCGCCATCCACGTTCGACACGAAATGGCAGCGTGGGCCGTCGTGATACGGGGCCATCGCCAAAGCTGCCATAACCGGACCAAGATCGGACCCGCCGATACCGATGTTCACCACATCCGTCACATCGGAGGCACGCAACTCTTCGGTCAGCTTTTCCATGCGCGCCAAGGTGGTAAGCACCTCCGGCATGACATCTTGGCCATCGACCATGACCGGCCCGCCGTCCAGATTGCGCAGCGCCGTATGCAGCACCGCACGTCCCTCCGTCTCGTTGATTTTGGCGCCTGAAAACATGGCGTCACGCCGTTCGGCAACGCTCCCCGTCTCGACCAGTTCCAGAAGGGCTGCGCGGGCGTCCGCATCGATTTGCGTCTTGGAATAATCAAACAGCATTCCAAGCGCGTCGACACTGAACTCCGACGCCCGCCCCGCATCCGCGAATAGGTCCTCGATCCGATGCCCCGCAACGCGCTGCGCCTGTGCTTTTACCTTGTCGAACATGCCCGTCCCCGTCTTTGTATGAAAGTCATGGCTCACGCCGCCCAATGCACCTTGGAATCGGAGATTACCGCGTTGATCGGTGCCTCCATCGGCGGCTTGCCACGTGCATTTTCCAGCGCCGCGCGCTTCTCGTCGCCAAAAATCAGAACGTGTTTTGCCATGGCCCCGTCCAACACCGGTGCGCTCAGCGTGATGCGCGGTTCCGGCGCCCCCGGCGCGCGCATCGCCAGCAACGTCGGGGCGTCGGGGGCCAGCGCCTCTTGCAGCTTGTCCGCCCCCGGAAAGATCGAGGCCGTGTGCATATCTGCGCCCATCCCGAGCAGCACAACTGCCAGCGGCAGCACGTCTTCGATCGGGCGGCCCAATTCGGCCAAACCTTCTTCGGGCGTGTCGTAGGGGGCATAAAGCGGCAGGAAACGCGCCTTTGCTGCACGCTCAACCAGCAACCGGGTCTTTACCAGCGTGGTGTTCGACCGTGGGCTGTCTTCCGGCACCCAACGTTCGTCTCCCAACAGAACATCCACCCGCGACCAATCCAGGTCGGCCGCACAAAGGTCATCAAAAATCGGGCCGGGAGAGGTCCCACCAGGCACCACCAGAGCAGCACGATCTTCGTGCTGAAGCGCGGAGCGCAAATCGCCCGCCAGACGCTGTGCCAGTTCGATGGACAGCATTTCTCGATCAGCATATTCAATGAATTCGTAGGTCATAGGTTGTCCTTACGCCTTGATGTCGCGCCACTTGCGACCGTCACGATGCATCAACATCAACGCATCGTCCGGGCCGCTGGATCCGGCATCATATTCTTTCGGCACTTCTCCGCGACGTTGCCAGCCTTCGATGATTGGATCGGTCCAGGTCCAGGCCGCCTCGACCTCGTCGCCGCGCATGAACAGCGTCTGGTTGCCTCGGATCACATCCATGATCAATCGCTCGTACGCATCGGGGATATCTTCTGCGTCCGGCCCCAGAGCATCCGCAAACGACATATCCAGCGCCACGTCCTTCAGACGCATCCCGCCGGGACCCGGCTCCTTGATCGTCACGCCAAGGGTCATGCCTTCATTCGGCTGCAAACGGATCACCAGCACATTGGCATGACGTCCCGCTTCGGGTCCAAAGATCGAATGCGGGGCGTCCTTGAACACCACCGCAATTTCGGAGGCCTGCGACTTCAGCGCCTTGCCGGTGCGCAAATAGAACGGTGTGCCCGCCCATCGCCAGTTGGAAATGCTGATCTTCATCGCAACAAAGCTCTCGGTGGTCGACCTTGGGTCTTCCACATGCGACCGGTACCCCGGCTGCTTTTCATCCGCTATGTATTGGCCGCGCACGATATGGTGATAGTCGACCGGGTCCAATGCCCTGATAACTTTCAGCTTTTCGTCGCGCACCGAATCCGGCTCGAATCGCGCGGGCGGCTCCATGGCGATCAGGCAAAGCAGCTGCATCAAGTGGTTCTGCACCATGTCCCGCATCGCACCGGAGGTATCATAGTAGGCGCCGCGCCCGGACACATCGACCGTTTCTGCCACGGTGATCTGGATGTGATCGACGAATTGCGCGTTCCACAGCGGCTCGAACAGCATGTTGCCAAAGCGCACGGCCATCAGGTTCTGGACGGTTTCCTTACCTAGATAATGGTCGATGCGATAAATCTGGGTTTCATCGAAATGCTCCGCCAGCGTGCTGTTCAGCGCACGCGCCGAGGCGAGATCCTTGCCGAACGGTTTTTCAACCACCACCCGGCTGTCGTCATCCGCCAGACCGAAGCCGCGCAACCGCTCCGCCAAGGCACCAAAGAGCGACGGCGCCACGGAGAAGTAGAACGCCCGCACCATGCCGTCGCGCAGCCGCGCCTTCAGGGTTTCCCAGCCGCCCTCGCCCATGGCATCGACGTGCTCGTAGCCCACATGCGCCAGAAAGCCCTCCAGCGCTTCATCATAGCAATCCCGACCGCCGCCGAATTTGCGCACCGCCTCGCGCACCAGATCGCGAAAGCCGTCGTCGTCCATTTCGGACCGGGCTGCGCCAATGATTCGCGCCTCCTCCGGCATCTGCCCGGCACAATAGCGCCGGAACAGGCCCGGCAGGATCTTGCGCCGCGCCAGATCGCCGGTGGCGCCGAAGATCACCAGATCAAAAGGGTCTACAGGAATGACGCGTGACACCATGACGGTTGGTCCTCTTTCTTGTCCGAGCCACGCGACCCACCCGCACGCAGATCATGTTAGCGGTAACGCAGCCTGTTGCGGCTCGTTTAATCTATGTTTGCGGGGAAGTCTAACAGCGATGTCACGCTTCACAATGGCGTGGGGAAAATTCTTGGGGCTGGCCCCTTTGTCCTAGGTGCCCTAGCTAGAAACGGCAGCAGGGAGACAGGCATGAAAGATACCGCCAACGCCGGAAAGTTTCAGAACCCGAAGGTCACCGCCGACGGTCAGGACCGCGCTCATGTGGCGCTGAGCGACCCGCAGACCCTTTGGTTCAATACCGGAACGCTGTGTAATATCACCTGCGCCAACTGTTATATCGAAAGCTCCCCCGAAAACGACCGGTTGGTCTACATCACCAAGTCCGAGGTCGAAGACTACCTCGACCAACTGGAAGATCGAAAGTGGGGCGTGCGCGAAATCGCCTTCACCGGCGGCGAGCCTTTCATGAACCCGCAGATGATCGAGATCGCCCGCGCCAGCCTCTCGCGTGGGTACGAGGTGTTGATCCTCACCAATGCCATGCGGCCGATGATGCGGCAGCGCGTGCTGGACGGTCTGACCGCTCTGCAGGCGGACTTCGGCGACAAGCTGACATTGCGTATTTCGCTCGATCACCATGACCCGGCCTGCCACGATGCGGAGCGCGGGGCAGGTGCGTACGAAAAGACCCTTCACGGCATGCGCTGGCTGCGAGACGCGGGCGTCCGCATGGCCGTGGCGGGGCGCAGCCTTTGGCACGAAACCGACCTCGACGCCCGAGAAGGCTACGCCGCCTTGTTCAAGGCCGAAGGCTTCGACATCGACGCCCAGGATCCCGGCATCTGTGTGCTGTTTCCCGAAATGGACGAAACCGTCGAAGTGCCGGAAATCACCACCGCCTGCTGGGGCATTCTCGACAAGCAGCCGACATCGGTCATGTGCTCCTCCTCCCGAATGGTGGTCAAGCGTCGTGGCGCAGAGAAACCCGCAGTGCTGGCCTGCACCCTCCTGCCCTACGATGCGCAGTTCGAGCTGGGCGAAACCCTGGCCGACGCCGAAGGTGCGGTCCCGCTCAATCATCCGCATTGCGCGAAATTCTGCGTTCTCGGCGGCGCCAGCTGCTCCGCGTGACATGGGGCACCGCTACACGTCCGTTTAACGCTTGAAAGCGCAGACGTTGGAGACCGGCGACGACCCGCCCGATCTCCCACACCGGCTTGCGCAGGCCCTCTCCCCGTGGCACCACCTCGCCAACAGGAGACACGACCATGACACAGCCCCGCAAGATCATCATCGACACCGACCCGGGGCAAGACGACGCCGTCGCCATATTGCTGGCCCTTGCCTCCCCCGAAGACCTCGACGTGATCGGCATCACCACCGTCGCCGGCAACGTGCCGCTCGATCTGACCACGCGCAACGCCCGCATCATTTGTGAGTTGGCAGGCAAGCCGCAGACCCGCATCTTTGCCGGCTGCGACCGTCCCCTCGCCAACGAGCTTGTGACGGCCGAACACGTACACGGCAAAACCGGTCTGGATGGCCCAGTGCTGCCCGATCCCACCATGCCGGTCGAAGATCAGCACGCCGTCGATTTCCTGATCGACACCCTGCGCAATGAGCCGGAAGGCAGCGTCACGCTTTGCCCGCTGGGTCCGCTGACCAACATCGCCACGGCCCTTCAAAAGGCACCCGATATCGCGCCCCGGATCGCGGAAATCGTTCTGATGGGGGGGGCCTATTTCGAGGTCGGCAACATCACCCCGACCGCCGAATTCAATATCTTCGTTGACCCCCATGCTGCCGAGATCGTCTTCAAATGTGGTGCGCCTATCACAGTCTTGCCGTTGGACGTCACGCATAAAGCACTGGTGACAAAGCAGCGAAACGACGCTTTTCGTGCGCTGAACTCCCCCGTCGGCACCGCTGTGGCGCAGATGACCGATTTCTTTGAACGCTTCGACATTGCGAAATACGGCTCCGAAGGGGCCCCGCTGCACGACCCTTGCGTCATTGGCTATCTGCTTGCGCCGCATATGTTCTCTGGCCGTCACATCAATGTCGAGATCGAAACGCAGTCGCCCCTGACCATGGGCATGACCGTCGCTGACTGGTGGGGCGTCACGGATCGTCCGCCCAACGCCAATTTCATCGGTGATCTGGAGGCTGACCAATTTTTCGACCTGCTCACCGACCGTCTGGGACGTCTCTGAGAAAGCACATCGGATGAAATCGCTCCATCTCGCCACCCAGGACGACCTGTCCAAGCTGCTGCCGCTCATCGCCGGGTTTCACGCAGAAATGGGGTATGACACCAACGCCGAACATCAGGAGGGTGCCATCGCCCCTCTGCTGGACGGCTCTCCGCATGGGGCGATCTGGCTGATCGGACTGCGACGTGCGCCGGTGGGGTACATCGCGATCACCTTTGGCTGGTCCGTTGAATATGGCGGCCTGGATGCTATCGTGGATGAGCTGTACATTCGTTCCGCCGTGCGCGGGCGGGGCATGGGCCATGATGCCATCGATGGCATTGCCAAAGCCCTCAAGGACGCGGGCGTGCGCGCGCTCCATCTCGAAGTGGACCGCGACGACGAGCGCGCCAAAGAGTTCTACGCCCGTGCCCGGTTCAAGCCGCGTGACCGCTACATCTTTATGTCTCGGGTGCTCTGAGCGGTTACAAAGCGCGCTTCGATCCACGCCTCGTCGAGCAGTCCCTGTGAAATGCAGCAAGACCGGCACAGTGCGCCTTATGCGAAAACCGCAACCGCCCCTCTGTCACGCACCCGCACCACGCCCTATATTCAGCCTATGACCTTGCACATTCCCTTCGACAACAGCTTCGCCCGCCTTGAGGGTCCGTTGTTCGCCCGCCTGAACCCCTCCCCCGCAGAGGCCCCGACACTGATCGCGTTCAATCACGCGCTGGCGAGCGACCTCGGCATCACAGGCTCGGAGGATGACGCCACGCTGGCGCGCCTCTTCTCCGGACATACGCTGCCCAAAGGGGCGGAGCCCATCGCGCAGGTCTACGCCGGCCACCAGTTCGGTGGTTTCTCGCCCCAACTCGGTGACGGGCGCGCCCATCTTCTGGGAGAGGTCGCAACTCCGCAAGGCCGCTTTGACATCCAGCTCAAAGGCTCCGGTCGCACCCCTTTCTCCCGTCGAGGCGACGGCCGCGCCTGGCTCGGTCCTGTCATCCGCGAGTATCTTGTGTCCGAGGCGATGCACGCCCTCGGCATCCCCACCTCCCGAGCGCTGGCGGCCGTTCGCACCGGAGAAGAGATCATCCGCGACCGCCCGCTCCCGGGCGCCGTGCTGACCCGCGTGGCCTCCAGCCATATCCGCGTCGGCAGCTTTCAGTATTTCGCGGCACGTGACGACATAGACAGCCTGCGCACCTTGTTCGACCACACCTGTGCACGCCATGCGCCTGACGCCGAAACCCCCGCTGACCTGCTGCGCGCGACCATTGCGAAGCAGGCCAAACTGGTGACGCAATGGATGTCGGTGGGCTTTATCCACGGGGTGATGAACACCGACAACTGCACCCTGTCCGGTGAAACCATCGACTATGGGCCTTGCGCTTTCATGGATGCCTATGACCCGCGCCGGGTGTATTCCTCCATCGACCGTCAGGGGCGCTATGCCTACGCCGCGCAGGCCGACATCATTGTCTGGAACATGGCGCAGCTGGCCTCCGCCCTGATCCCGCTGATGCCCGATGAGGCCGCCGCCATCGAAAGTTTTCAGGCCATGATCGAAGACATGCCAGAGCTGTTGCGCCGCGAATGGCTGAGCCGTTTTTCGGCCAAGATCGGCATCGCGGCACCGCGTGAAACAGACGGAGCGCTGATTGGTCGCCTGCTGGAGATGATGCACAAAGGCGGCTCGGACTTCACCAATACCTTTGCTGCGCTCACCGACGGCACCGCCCGCGACCAGATCGCCGACCGCGACGCCTACGACCTTTGGCATGCCGACTGGCAGACCCGGCTGACAGAGGAAGACGCCCCTCAGGTCACGATGGCCGCGGTCAACCCACGTGTCATTCCGCGCAACCACCAGATCGAGGCCGCGATTCAATCCGCGACCAACGGTGACGATGCCCCATTCCATCGCTTGCACGCGGCATTGGCGCACCCCTACGAGACCAGCGCCGACAACGAATGGCTTAAACGCGCCCCTGCCCCCGACGAAGAAGTTGCCGCCACCTTTTGCGGCACCTGATCTGGACAGGCGGTCAGCGTCGGCGCTTGTTGATAAGCACGATGCCGACCGCCACCAAAAGCAGCGCCAGACCGAATTGCACCCCGACCGGCTCGCCAAAGACCAGCCATCCAAACAGCACCGCCAGCACCGGCGTCAAAAAGCTGAAGGACGCGATGTCCGAGGCCGGGTAGATGGTCATAAGCCACAGCCAGAACGTGAAGCCAATGCTGGCCGTCAGAACGCCGTAGCCCATCGCCGACCATTCCAGCAGCCCCGGATCACGCCACAGCGGCCCCATCAAGGGCGCTAGCGCAAGAAGCATCACCGCCGACACCCCAAGCTGCCAGATCAATTGACCGGAGGCGGGCAATTCTGACACCCGCGTCAGCCGCACCGTCAAAGCGATGCCCGCCCAGCACCAACTGCCGAACAGCGCCAGAAGATCCCCGCGCAAGTCCCCCTCTGCACGGCTGTGCGGATCCGCCAGCGCCCAGCCCACGCCCAGCATCGCCAACCCAAGACCGAGGGCACGCCGGCGCGACAACTGCTCTCCCGGCAAGGCAAAATGCGCCACAATCGCCAGCCAGATCGGCATCGAATAAAACGTGATGGACGCCCGCGACACGGACGTCATATCCATCGCGGTGAACACAAAGATAAACTCAAACGTAAACAACAGGCCCAGCAGCAACCCCGGCCAAAGAGTCGCCCGCAGCGCCCCCATCCGCCCACGGCCAAAGGCGATCCACAGCCCCAGCACGACAAGCGCCAACAGCGACCGTACCCCCGCGCCGAACACCGGGCCGAAGCCGCCGTTCATCAACTTGATAACCACTTGGTTGAAAGCCAGCACAACGGCAAAGCCAACCAAACCAACGACCCCATTGAGGTCCAGAGAATCCTTGCGTTTCATAAGCCCAAGGACACGCTGGAGAGTGCCGCGTCAATCACTTCGCCCGCGCGCCGCTGCCCCTTGGCCTCAGCGGCCTCATTGCCTACAAGTGAGGCCACGACGACACGATGCGGCCCCAGATCATGACCGAGACAATCACTGAACGCTGCGCTGCCAAGGGCCTGCGCATGACGGAGCAGCGGCGCACCATCGCCGAGGTGCTGGAAAGCGCGTCCGATCATCCTGATGTGGAGGAGCTGCACGCCCGCGCCGCCGCCCGCGATTCCCGGATCTCCATTGCCACCGTCTACCGGACGGTGAAGCTGCTCGAAGAAAGCGGTATTCTCGAAAAGGTGGACTTCGGGGACGGTCGCGCCCGCTACGAAGATGCAGAACGTGAACACCACGATCATCTCATCGACCTTGCTACCGGCGAAGTCATCGAATTCGTCGACCCCGACATCGAAGCCTTGCAGGAGCGCATCGCCCAAAAGCTGGGCTATCGCCTGACCGGGCACCGCATGGAATTATACGGCGTCCCGCTGAAAAAGCGCTGACCCGCGAACGCCCCCGCTGGGCCGAGGCGCGAGCAATCAACCCGCGCCCTGACAGCGTTTAGCTCAACGAGATATTCACGCGCCGGTTCTGCTTGCCCTTGTTCTCGATCTTGCCAAGGGTCAGAGTCCCGATCTCGCCGGTGCGCGCCACATGCGTCCCGCCACAGGGCTGTAGATCAACCTGCTCTGTTCCGGTGCCAATCCGGACCAGGCGCACCTTGCCCATACCGCGCGGCGGCTTGACGGACATGGTTTTCACCAGCTCGGGACGCGCATCCAGTTCTTCTTCGGCGATCCAGCCTTCGCTGACCTCCAGATCACGATCCACCAGCGCGTTCAGCGCATCTTCGATACCCTCCCGGTCCGTAGGCGGCTCCGGCATGAGGAAATCCAACCGACCGCCCTGTGCCGCGATCTGCCCCCCAGTTACCGGCAGCGCAATGATCACGCTCAGCAAATGCAGCGCGGTGTGAACCCGCATGTGTCGATGCCGACGATCCCAGTCGAGCACCTGCAACACATGCGCCCCGACAGGGGGCAAGCCCATGGGCTCAGACGGCACAAGAACCGACGCCAGCCGATCCTCTGCCTTGACGGCAGTGGCAACGGGCATGCTCTTGCCGTCCCATTCGATCCAGCCGCTGTCGCCGGGCTGGCCGCCCCCTTTTGGATAAAACAGCGGCGGGTCAACGATCACACCGCCCTCAGGCGTATGGGCGGTGACACGTCCCGGTGCTTCCCGCAGGTAAGCATCCTCATGGTAAAGAAAACGCCCATTTGTCATTTGTCTATTCCTCCATCGCCACTCGTCTCGCCATCACCGCGCCCCTCAGGCAGATCGAGCCCGCCACCGGGAACGCGCTTGGGCTTGTCCTCGGCGTCTGGCAATGGCGTGTCCTTGGTCGGCTTTTCCGCCTTCGCCTCGGGCAAAGGTTTTGCGGGCTTTGGCGACAGCGCATCCGGATTGCGCAGCCAGACATCGCGTTGCGAGAAGGGAATCTCGATGCCTTCCTTCTTGAAGGTCTCGGTGATCTGGTGGCGGATCTCTGTCCGGACATCCAAGCCCATCGTCACATCGTACAGCACCGCGCGGATCTGGAAATCGAGCGAATCCGCACCAAATCCGATAAAATCCACACCCGGTTCCGGGTTCATCAACACGTCCTCGTGGCGCCGGACAATGGTCAACAGCAGCTGCTGCACCTTGCGCGTGTCGCAGCCATAGGCGACACCGACCGGGATCACGATCCGCCCCAGCATATTGCCGCGAGTGTAGTTCGAGACAGTGCCGGAAATCAGGTCGGCGTTCGGCACGATCATGTCGAACATATCAAAGGTCTCGATCCGCGTGGAGCGCACCGAGATATCCTTGACGATGCCATGGGTGCCGTTGACTTCGATCCAGTCCCCTTCGGAAATCGGGCGCTCCACCAACAAGATGATGCCGGAGACAAAGTTCGACACGATGGTTTGCAGGCCGAAACCAATACCAACGGACAGCGCACCAGCGACAATGGCCAGCGACGACAGGTCAAGCCCGCCAGAGGTGATGGCAATGATCGCTGCAAGGAAGATCCCCACATAGCCAATGCCGGATGTGATTGCCGTCTGGCCGCCCTTGTCGATCTTCGTCTTGGGCAGAACCGAGGATTTCAACGCCCCCTGCAACAGCCGCGTCAGCATGTAGCCTATGACGAAAACAATGATGACGACCAGAAAGTCGGTGGGCGAAACCCGCGTGTCACCAAAGACGAACCCCTCGCGGAACCGCGTCCAGACCTCGGACAGGTCCGCCGTCCGGGCCCCCCAGATCAGCGCAAGAAACGGCAGCGCCACCGCGCTGAGGATGAAGGCCGCAAGAACCGGGATCAATCCGTCGCCTTCAGTGCCAAAACGGTCTGAAATCAGGTCGTTCAAATCAAAGATGAAGCGCTGCAACACCATGACAAAGGCCGCAAGGCCCAAGGTAGCGACAAACGGATAGATCGATGTCTCGCCGAACCGCTGATACCCCACCGATGCCATCAATACGCCGACAACCGCGACGACCATGCCCGCGCGGCCCAGCAAACGCATGAGACGGGCGCGAAAGACACTGCGGTCTTCGCCTTCCGGAACCTCTCCGTTGCTTTCCTTGCTGATGACACGACACAGCCGGAACAGCGCCAGGGCGGACAAGACCAGCAACGGAAACTCAACCACAGCGGTTGTGGCGGAGCTGTAATCGTCGAGGTTTCCCTGCGCTTCCACGACCGCGCGCACGACGTACAGCCACGCCAGCGCATTCGCCAGCCGCCGCCCTTCCCACCTGGCTCGATCATTCAGCTGAACCGTGCTGCGGTCACCGATTTCATGAAAAGTCTGATTTGCCAGCCAACGCGTGCCAAGCAGCAATGCCGCCCAGATCGGAAGCTGGTTGAGTAAAAACTCCCAGCGCGTGCCGCTGAAACCGGTGGCCGAAATGGCTTCGATCAGGGCGTAGATGCCAGCATAAGGCAGCAGGATTTCACCCAGAGAGACGAGAAATCGGAACACCCCCGTGCCACGGCGCGTGTTGCCACGCAGACGGTCGACCCCCATGGTCGCCCATGTCTTGCCGCGCACGATCAACATGCCGCCAATCGCCAGAAGCAGAAGGATCAATGGCAGATTGCGCCGTGCCTCCATCTGGTAGGAGGGCGAGGTGACATTCGCCTTGACCTCGCCCCATGTCGCGACGGCAGAGCCCACCAAACCAGTCACGGCAGCGGGCCAGTTGACCGGGTTCAGCGGACTTGGGCCAAGCTCCAGCAGTTCGCTTGCCTGACGGTCACGGATGATCGTGTCGATCTCGCGGATGATGCCGTCGGCGCGTGTGTAGGCCTCCTCGGCGCGCAGACCGGGGGCACGCAAATCCGCCAGCTGCGCATTCAAAGCGCTGCGCCGCGACGCAATGTCCTCCGGTTCCTCTTCGCCCTCAGCCGGGGCCGCGCCCAAGGCGTCGATCTGCGCCCGCACTGTGGAAATCCGTGCCTCGTTGGTGGTTTGCGCATCTAGGAATTGCGACCGCCAATTCACCATGCGTTCGCGAATGCGCTCCAGCTCCGTGACCGATGCGGTGCCCAGATCCAGCTTCACCTCATCGGCGCGCGCCCGCAGTTCCCATTCGCTGTAGGTGGGTTGCGTGACATCCTGCGCCGAGGCGGGGGCAAAACCCCCGCCCACGACAAACGACGCCGCAAGCAGCAGCGCGCTCAGCAACCGAGCCATACGTGTCATGCGTCCTCGAATACGCCAGGGATGGAGGCCGGGGCCCGCGTCAGCCAAGGCGGCGTTGGCAGGCCTTTTTCTTTCAGGAAATCAGGGTTGAACAGCTTGGACTGGTAGCGTGTGCCATAATCGCACAGAATGGTGACGATGGTATGGCCCGGTCCCATTTCCTTGGCCATCCGGATCGCACCGGCCACGTTCACGCCCGACGATCCGCCAAGGCACAGGCCCTCGTCCTGCAACATGTCGTAGACCACCGGCAGTGCCTCCGCGTCGGAGACACGCCAGCAATAATCCGGTGTGAACCCTTCGAGGTTGGCCGTGATACGTCCCTGCCCGATGCCTTCGGTGATGGAGTTGCCGGGGTTTTCCTCGCCGGTGTAGATCTTGTACAGACCCGCGCCTTCAGGATCGGCCAGGCCAATCTTCACGCCCTTGGGCTGCAACGCCATGCCAACACCCGCCAGCGTCCCGCCGGACCCGACCGCGCAGACAAAGCCGTTGACCTTGCCGTCGGTCTGCTCCCAGATTTCAGGGCCGGTGGTCTCGATATGCGCCAGACGGTTCGCCACATTGTCGAACTGGTTTGCCCAGATCACCCCCTCTGGCGTGGTTTGCGCCAACTCTTCGGCCAGACGGCCGGAATAGCGCACATAGTTATTGGGGTTGCTGTACGGCGCGGCCGGAACAAGCACCAACTCCGCCCCGGCAAGACGCAGCATGTCCTTCTTTTCCTGGCTCTGCGTCTCGGGCATGACGATCACCGTCTTGAACCCCATGGACGCGCCCACCAGTGCCAGACCGATACCGGTGTTCCCGGCGGTGCCCTCAACAATGGTGCCGCCGGGCTTCAGCTGGCCCTTTTCGATGGCGTCCTTGATGATGTACAGCGCGGCCCGATCCTTGACCGACTGACCCGGATTCATGAACTCTGCCTTGCCGAGGATCTCGCAGCCTGTCTCTTCGGATGCGTTCTTCAGCTTGATCAGCGGGGTGTTCCCAACGGCCTGGGCGAGGTCGGCTGCAATGCGCATGTGCTGCGATCCTTTATCAACGTGTTGCTGACAGGTGTAGGGCTGCGCCCTTGGGAACTCAAGAGCCGCGCCATGCCCCAGACCCGGCTGGGCACGTTCTTGCGTTTTGGCTTTGGCCCGCCTCAGGGACGCCGGTTCTGCGTCAGATAATGCCGCGCCAACAGGCGTCCCGCATCACATTCCCCAAAACCAATACTATTTCTTTCGCAGCTCTGCGCGCCGCGCCCCCAGCGCAAAGATCATCATCTGCAAGGGCAGAGCGTTGATCTCCCCGGTCTCGATCAGATGCAACGCCGCATCGAAGCTCAAGACATGGTTGCGGATGTCCTCATGCTCCGCGTCGAGGCCGGCCATGGACTGCGCCTCCCGCTCGGACAGGTCACACAAGCCGATGAACGTGTGGTAAAATTCGGTGCTGTATCCGGGCGAGGCATATCCGGCAGAGATCGGCAAAAGCGCCTCCAGGTCCAGCCCGGCCTCTTCCACCGTTTCGCGCCGGGCCGCCTCCTCCGGGCTTTCGCCCGCGTCGATCATGCCCGCCACCGGCTCCAGCACCCAAGGGGCAGGATCGCCGCGATGGATTGGCCCAAAGCGCAACTGTTCCGTCAACAATAGTTTGTCGGTCTGGGGATCATAGGGCAGCACCAGCGCCACGTCGTAGGCCACGAAACACTCACGCCGCAATTCGTCGCCCCAAGAGCCGTCAAACCGACGATATCGCAGACGAAACGGCTGCAGGCGAAAGAACCCGTCATAGCCGTCGAGCGTCTCCAGCACCTCCACATCTTCTTTCATCGACATTGTGGTGCGCAGCTCGCGCGGCGGTTCCTTGCGGGCGATCACCTGAGACCAGGCGCGGTTGCGAAAGAACGGCAACAGGGTGGCCGCGCTCTCCCCACCGGGTTTGCCAAAGCGCGCCATGACCTCGCCTGCGGCGATCCGGCTGACCTCCCCCCAGGAGGCTTGCCATGCCTCCAGCGACCAGAGCGCCGCCTCCGTCGCCTGCCCCGCAGGAAAATAGGCATGGGTCTCAACCGGGCCTGTTTCAGTCTGAACCGTCACTGGACGGGCGTCAAAGTCAAACCCGGACGTGTAGAAATCCAGCCGCGCATGATCGTTCGCCGTCAGCCCTTGAAGTAAAACACCCCGGGCCGTCCCCGGACCGACGCGCATGGCCGGCCACGGCTGCCCGTTGATTTCAATCACCTCGTGACCTGACAGGGACGCATCACTGACAGGCACGTCTCGGCCAAGAACAATCGCGCGCAGCGCCGCATCGCGCAAAGTGCCGAAACAAAACAGGCTGTTCAAAACTATCTCCAGCGCTTCGCCGCGATTTCCGTAAGAATACCGCTCAGGATGCCCCCCACCAGAAGCGTGACAACGACCTGCCCGTCAAAGATCTTGACCCCAAATTCCAACGCCATTTCAGCGATCGCCACCACCGCTTCGAACGGGTCATCGTAAAATCTGCGAAATGCACGGTTGATCATCTCGTCCGTGGCATAGACGAAAAGAGCAACCAAAGTCATCGACACAACGGCTGTGGCTCCATTGGAAATACCGGCGGAAAAGCCGCGCCCGGCCCGCGACCCTAGGATCACCCAGCCGCAAAGAAGCCCAATGGCCGTGTTCCAGTAATTGAAGTTCCCGAAGTCCTGCCCCTCGGGAAACAGGGGTTTCACTGCCTCAGACGCAAACCATGCCACCACAGCCAGACAAATCGCTGCGACAAGTTTTGCGGCTGTGGGCATGGATCAAACGGGCCTTTGCATCGTGATCTGGGTCACGTCACAATTACCGCTGTGAAATGTCGCCGCGCAAGAGGAGAGATAGAAATTCCACATCCTGCGAAAGCGATCATCGAATCCCATCTGCGCAATTTCGTCCCACCGCTCGTTGAAGCTCTCGTTCCAGCGGCGCAAAGTCTGACTGTAGCTTTCGCCGAATTCGAGCGACCGCACCACCTGCAGCCCGGCCTTCTCAACTTCGAGGCGCAGCACCTCGGGGCTAGGCAACATGCCACCCGGAAAGATGTATTTCTGAATGAAATCAACGCCGCGCCGGTAGATTTCGTAGCGCTTGTGCTGCACAGTGATGATCTGCAACGTCGCGTTGGCACCGGGCTTCAGGCGGTCCCGCACCGTGTCAAAGTAGACCGGCCAGTATTTTTCGCCCACCGCCTCGAACATCTCGATGCTCGCGATACCGTCGTATTGACCGCGCTCGTCACGATAATCCTGCAACTTTAATTCAACCATATCGGACAGCCCGGCGCGCTGCATCCGCTGCTGCGCGTAGACCAGTTGTTCCTTGGAAATCGTCAGGCCGGTGACACGCAAACCGCGCTCTTTGGCGGCGTATTCCGCAAACCCGCCCCAACCGCAGCCGATTTCCAAGACGTGGTCGCCGGGTTTCGCGCCCATTTGATCCACCATGGAGGCATATTTGGCGATTTGCGCCTTTTCGGTGCTTTCCTGCCCGGTCTCGAACAGGGCGGAACTGTACGTCATGGTTTCATCCAGCCACAGGCTGTAGAAATCATTCCCAAGATCGTAGTGGTGGGAAATGTTGCGCCGCGCCTGACGCTTGGAATTCCGCTGCATCCAGAAGCGGAACTTTTCCCACATCTGCAACAGTTTCTGACCAGGAAAGCCATCGAACAGGCTGTCCTCATTGGCATGCACCAAGTCCAGAAAGGCCATCAGATCCGGCGTCGTCCAGCCCTGATCCATGTAGGCCTCGCAAAACCCAAGCTCCCCCTCGCGGATCAGCCGGGCAAAAATATCGTCGCTGTGCAGATGCACCTCTGCCACCGGACCCGGCGCGGCCCCGTCGGCGCGAAACATGCGGCCGTCCGGCAACACGATGTCAAGACGGCCGCGCTCCATGTTCTGGGCCATCTGAAAGACCTGCGCGAAATACCGCGGCAAGTTGGTCTGGTCTTGAAGTGAGGTCAGGTGCATGTGCAGCTTTCGATTTTCATTTATTTCAACGAAGTTTATGTTGGTCTGGAAAACCGGCAAGCCTTCGGGCTTGGGAATTCCGGCAAGTTTGTGTTTTATTAAGAATTATACGCCTGGCCCGCGCGAGCGGATCAATATCTTAACGAGGCTCGGGCGATGCCGTACAGGAGTAGACAGTCGTGAAACGACAGATTTTTAGCATATGCCTCGCGGCTGCGACCGTGGCAGGCTGCGGACAAGTTAATAAAGCGGTGGCACCTCTGACCCAGCCACAGAATCGGACTGTTTCCAGCGGTGGCCCGATCACCCTGTCCGGCACGCCGACCCTTTCCGCGCCGGCCCCCATTGAGCAAGCCGCGCCAAAGACGCAGAACTGGCGCCGCGATCTGCCGCGCAATATCGCCTATTTCAATATGGGTGACGATGCGATCGCAATTTATGACGGGTCGGACCGGACGACGTCGACCGGGCAACTGCTTCCGGGCGAAGGGGGCTTCATCCAGACCTGCGATGACGACAAACCTGTGTGCATGATGAATTTCGGCAATGGGCGCAGCGGTTGGGTGGCCATGAATGCAATGGCCGGCGTCTCCCGCTAAGGTGTTTCCCCCCGGCACTGCCGGGGCGACCCGCGCGGCCTGCGGCCGCGATTTTGAGCATATGAAAAGCAAAGGCGCCGCCAGCGCGTCAGAAGTCGCGGTTCTGGTAGGCGTCGAGCGCTTTTTGGCGGCCTTCTTTCACATCGACAATCGGCTCCGGATAGCTGTCGTCCGGCGACAGGGGCCAGCTTTCGGGGATCGCGTCGAAATAGCTCAGCGCGGTGTCGGTCGGCGCCTCGTGCTCTTCGGCGATCCACCGATCAATGTATGCACGTTTCGGATCGAATTTCTGGCATTGGGTGACGGGGTTGAAGACGCGAAAATAGGGCGTCGCATCCGGGCCTGATCCCGCAGACCATTGCCAGCCCAAGGCGTTGGAGGCCGGATCCCAATCAATCAGACAGTCCTCGAACCATTTTTGACCGATGCTCCAGTGGCACATCAAATGCTTGGTCAGATAGCTCGCCACGATCATGCGCACGCGATTGTGCATCCGCCCGGTTACGTAGAGTTCCCGCATCCCGGCATCGACGAAAGGAATACCGGTGCGGCCTTGTTTCCAAGCCTTTACCTCCTTGAGGCGCTCGTCCTCGTTCCATGGGAAGGCATCCCATTCAGGCCGCCAGTTTTCCGTCAGGAGGCGCGGCGTGTGCCACATCAGATGATAGGCAAACTCGCGCCACACCAGTTCCTTGAGAAAGGTCCCTGCCCCGTCCTTGCCTGCGTCGCGTGCCCGCAATCCCGCGTGCCAGCACTGTGCGGGGCTGATCTCGCCCAGTGACAAGTTTTCTGACATGGCCGAGGTGCCGTCAACGGCCACGCGATCCCGCGCCTCATTGTAGTCCGCCACCTTGTCGCGCATGAAAACCCCCAAACGGGTCTGCGCGGCCTGCTCACCCAATTGCACGTAAGGTCGGACAACCTCTGCACCGCGCCGCATTGCGGCCCCAAGGTGCCAGTCGTCCAGATGATCGCTTTGCGGCCAATTGTCCGGCGCCGGGATCGAAGACGGGCGGCTGAGCGGTTCCGGCACCTCACGGGTTTCAACCGATTTCCAAAACGGCGTGTAAACCTTGTAAAAGCCGCCTTGTTTCGTCTCGACCGTCCAGGGTTCAAACATCACATGTCCGGTGTAGCTTTCGGCCTCGACATTTTTCGCCTTCAGCGCCTCCTTGACGCGGGTATCGCGGTCCACGCTGTCGGGATCATAGGCGCGCATCCAATACACCGCGCCCGCGCCCGTCTGCTCGACCAGTTCCTCGAGCACCTCGCGCGCCGGACCGGACCGCAGAATCAAGCGGCTCCCGGCCTCCGTCAACGCCTCCCCGTAGCCCTCCAGCCCCAGCCCCAGCCGCCATTTCGGCGCCGCTCCCAGCTCGTCCACAAGACCGTCACGAATGAAGACCGGGATCACCGGCCCGCCACGCGACACCGCCGCCGTAAGCGCCGCATGATCGGACAGTCGCAAATCGCGGCGCACCCAAAGAATTGTGGGGGAAGTGGTCATGTGGCCTCCTGTCATGTCGCTGGGGAACCTAGCGCGCCCCTCCGCAAGACAAGGGTCAGAGTGCGCCGGTCAACCACATTCCGAGCAAAACGAGCACCTGCAGCAGGATCACCACGGACAGGATCATTGCGCCCCAGCGCCAGCCGCCAGCCTGGTAGGATTTTGGGGCCACGCGCAAAACGGCTTGCGTGACAACAGCCGTCCAGACGGCCTGCAAGACGAAAAACGCAAGCCGCGTCGCCCAGCCAACAGAAGGAACGAACGCGGGCAAGAAGGCAACAAGCACCAGCCACAGCGGCATGAGGATCAACTGCATCCCAAGGAAACCGCCCCAGAAGGTTTCTCCCAGCGACAGCTCGCCGCGCGCCATCTTTGCAATCCAAGGCCCGCGGAACATGGCGGCGCGTTCACGTTCGATCTCTTGCAATCTGGGTTGAGTTGGATCGGCCATCTGCCTTGCCTCCTGTCATCGGGCTTTGCCGACTATGTGACACGCCAAGACGCGACCCACAAGCGCGCCCCACAACCCGCAATAAAGATATTGTTATTCAATAATTTAGTCGCCGCGCGCTCATGACGGTGGCGTCGTTTTGACGGTGTAACAGTCGCTTCAGCCTGCGGATCGTCCAGCCGCCTACGCGCGATCAATGGCGACCCTCGCGAACTTGGCAAAAAGGCGGAGTATTTAGTCGTCTGGCAGAATCGGCCCTGCGCATGAAGAGCCCGCCACCACCCTATTGTTCTTGACAGCCGCGCTTGGCCTGCGCTCTAGAGGGCTCAAGGGTTGGCCTTTGGCGCATCACTTACCGACAACCGTCCCGGTCACACCTGTTCAAATCTCACGCAAACCCGCTCTCCGCTGTCGAAGGCTCCATCCATAAAAGCGTTTCCACCCGGACATTCACCCTTCACCGGCTAGGCCCTGTTGTCGTCAGGGCCGCTCACTCCGGCTCTCAAATCAGCATAAAAGAAGTCGGCAAAGGCGAAATTATTCGCCGGCTGAAGCAAACACCAAAACCTTGAATTTAATTCAAAAAAAACGCTTCTGATGTCGTTCTTGGCATCGTGTCGCGCACGCTATCGCTTGCTTTTTCGCAGACGTTAGCGGGTTTCTGGCACAAGTTTAGTTTGCAAATGGTGCACCCGATAGGATTCGAACCTATGGCCTCTGCCTTCGGAGGGCAGCGCTCTATCCAGCTGAGCTACGGGTGCCTGAGGACGCATCTACCGCGCCCGAAGCGCGGCTGCAAGTGCGTTTCTTCTCCCACGACGCGCATCAAACAGCTTTGCAGCCCACTGCAAGCATCGTCATCTCCGGGATCATTTCTCCGATCTCGACGGCCTCGAACCCGGCTTTCGCAAGGGCCCCCGTCAGCCAGCCCGTATCCAGCGAACGCGCCTTTGGCGTGAAAGCCGTATGCTGCAACTGCCAAAGCGCCGCAAGTTTCGGCCCGCTGCGGTCAGCCTCCACCACGAAGTCATGAATCAGCAACCGCCCGCCGGGCGCAAGCGTCTCATAAGCTCGTCTCAACAGCCCCGTGTGGACATCGCCCGGCACACCGGAAAACAGGTAGGACATGAGGATCACGTCCTGATTGCCGGGCCAGTCGGCCTCCAGCGCATTGCCCTCGATATAGGCGATCCGGTCCGACAGGCCCGCATCTGCCACATGTTTCCGCCCCAACACCGCCACATTGGGGAAATCCACGATGGTGGCGCTGAGGCTGGGATTGGCGCCGCAAAGCGTGATCGCGAACGCCCCCGTGCCGCCGCCCACATCCAGCATCCTGCGCGCCCCGGACAGGTCGACCTTACGGATCAACTGCCGCGCCGGGCCGAGCGATCCGGCGTGCTGCGATTCCGAATAGAGCTTCGCCTGCTCCGGGTCGGAAAACCAGTCGGCGTAAGAGGCCGTCGCGCCTTCTGGCAGCGTGTCCATCAGGGCGCGGTCGATCTGATCCAGCAGCCCGTACATCTGCCGCCCCACCTGCAAACGCAGGTAATCGCCGAAATCATACTTCGCGCCCTTGACCAGAAACGCCTCCGCTGCGGGGGCATTTGCGTAGGTCTCCCCCTTACGCGTCACCAGACCAAGCCCCACCAAAGCGGTCAGCAGCGTCTCTGCCCGGTCCGTATCGACGGGTGTGCGGCTGGCAAGCTCGGCCGCCGTGGCCGGGCCCTTCGACAATTCGGTGAAAACGCCGACTTCGAGCGCCGCGAACAACGCCTTCGACCCCATGAAGCCGAAAGCGATCTCCGAGACCTGATCGGCCGTTTCCAAAACTGTCATGTGGTCCCCCAAGGTGTGTCTCGATGCCAATTGAGTAGCGCACTCACGCGCACATGGCTAGAAACGACACCTTGGGGTCGCAAAAAGAACAGGCAGATGCCTGCGGATTAACCGAAGAGATCGTGCGCCAGCTCCAGCGCGTCGACCAGCGCGTCGACCTCCTCGGTCGTGTTGTACAAGCCAAAGGACGCGCGGCAGGTGGCCGATACGCCCAGATGATCCATCAGCGGCCCGGCGCAGTGATGCCCCGCACGCACCGCCACGCCCTTTTTGTCAAGGATGGTCGAGATGTCATGCGCATGCGCCGCCCCTTCCATCGTGAACGAAAAGATCGCCGCCTTGTCTGCGGTTGTGCCCTGGGTCGAGATCCAGTTCAGCCCGCCCAGCTTGCTCACCGTGTAATCGCGCAGCATGGCCTCGTGGGCAGAAATGTTCTCCATCCCCAGATCCATCATGTACTCCAGCGCGACGCCAAGGCCGATCTGCTGCACGATACCGGGCGTGCCGGCCTCGAACTTCATCGGCGGATCGTTGTAGGTGATCTCGTCCTTGTGAACCTCGCGGATCATGTCGCCCCCACCTAGGAAAGGACGCATTTCCTTCATCCGGTCGGACTTGATCCAGATCGCGCCGGAGGCCGACGGACCATACAGCTTGTGGCCCGTGATCGCATAGAAATCGCAGCCGATCTCCTCGACGTTCACCGGCATGTGCACGGAGGCCTGAGAGCCGTCCACCAGAACCGGCACGCCCTTGGCGCGCGCGCCCGCACAGATCGCTTTGACGTCGACGACGGTGCCCAGAACATTCGACACCTGGGTGACGGCGACGAGCTTTGTCTTGGGGCCGATGGCGTCAATGACCTTTTGCGGGTCAAGCGCGCCGGTGGAATCCACATCGACCCACTTGATCACAACGCCCTGACGTTCCCGCAGAAAGTGCCAAGGCACGATATTGGCATGGTGCTCCATGACGGACAGGACGATCTCGTCGCCCGCCTCCATCCGCGGCATCGCCCAGCCATAGGCCACCAGGTTGATCCCCATGGTCGTGCCGGTGGTGTACACGATCTCGTCTTCCGACGTCGCACCAAGGAAGCGCGCGATGGTGCCGCGCACGCCTTCGTACTTGTCGGTCGCAAGGTTCGACAGATAGTGCAGGCCCCTGTGAACGTTGGCATATTCCTCGGCATAGCCGCGTGTCACGGCGTCAATCACCACCTGCGGTTTCTGTGCCGACGCGCCATTGTCCAGGTAGACCAGCGGCTTGCCGTTCACCTCACGCGACAAGATCGGGAAGTCCTTCCGGACTTCGTTCACGTCATACATTGCCCATCATCCCTTCCGGTGTCATCCCGGCCATTGTCAGCGCCACGGACAACACGATGCCAAGCGCAAACAGCGCCAGCACGAAGACAAAGAATGACTTGAGCATGTTGCCCAAGCCATGTGCTTCGTCGATAAAATTCAACAATATCCAAAAGCCGATCGCGATGGCGATGACCCCCACGATGCCCGCAAGCGGCGGGATCGCCAGCATGAGCACGGTGGACGCCAGCTGCACCAGAATGTTCAGCGCCTGCACCCAGACCAGCAACAGCGCCACGTCAGTCAAACGCCCCGCCCCGCCCATCATGTGCCCGACCAGCGTGATCGACACGATCATCCCGGCCAGTGACACACATTCGACCACGGCGTACCCGATGGGCTGCGCCAGAAAGACAGGAAGCGCGCCCACAGGTGGCGCAACCACCAACCCCAGCCCGTAGACAAAGGCATTCATCGCCACCACCAGGGCAAAGGCCGTCCAGACCGCCTCACGGCTGATGTTGGCGGACAGCAACAGACGCGCCACATCCCGCGGGCTGCCGATGCTTTCAATCGCCAGTTTCAGAAAGCCCTGAGCCGTCATACCGTTTCCTCGATCCGTTGCCGCCGCGCGACGCGCACTCCGGTGGCCACGAACCACATAACAGCAAGCAACCACAAGACCCCAACCACCGTCAGTTCTATCCCCTGCCCGACGAAGCCCGCCGTCAGCCCCGCCAACAACGCAATGGGCGCGGCCGACAGCAGGCCCCAGAACAGCGCGATCCGCATCTCGTAGCCAGAGACGCGCTGCCTCAGCACGCGCAGGATCATCTGCCCCAGCGCCGCAAGGGCATACAGGATCAGCGGCCAAAAGATCATGGTCGCCAGCAGTGCCCCACCCAGCGCCGGTTGCAGCGCCTGCTGGTAAGCGCCGGGGTCGCCGGCCCAGCGGTCAGGATCAGCCAGAGATACGCGCCGCGACACCGACGGCAACTGCGCCACAAACATGAACGCGCAGGCCGCCATCAGATAGGCCAGCGCGCGCGGTTCGCTTTCGTCAAGAGACAGCTTCCGGCGGATCACCTCCGCCGGACACCGATACATGGCCGCGATGTCAGAAGAGACCGCCAAAGCTCAGGTGCGCCGCCGTGCCAACCAAGCGGTGACACGCTCGTTCAGCTCGTCTTGCAGGCTCTCGTCGTCGATTTCCTGCACCGCTTCGGCGATGAAGGCCACGGTCATCATGTCCTCTGCCAGACCGCGCGGCACGCCACGCGCCCGCAGATAGAACAGGCTGTCCTCATCAATCGCGCCGGATGTCGAGCCGTGCGAACACGCCACGTCATCGGC
The DNA here is from genome assembly GCF_014196795.1 of Sagittula marina. Taxonomy (GTDB): domain Bacteria; phylum Pseudomonadota; class Alphaproteobacteria; order Rhodobacterales; family Rhodobacteraceae; genus Sagittula; species Sagittula marina. The sequence continues at coordinate 229,223 of NZ_JACIEJ010000007.1, read as the reverse complement.
ATAGATTTCCAGCTCAGGTTTGGCGAGGAACTGGCTGTCTTCGTCCAGCAGCAGGCTTTGCGAGATCTGGTAGCCGTCGGTTTTCTGCGCGTCCGGTTTCACAAGGATCTTACCCTGGAACACACCGACCGCACCGTTGCGCAAGACTTTCTTGAACACCTGACGGCTTTCGCAATTCACCGCGTCATGGGTGACGAACACGGTGTCATCGTGATGGAACGACCCATCCCCCAGACACGCGCCCGCGATGTGCGCCTTGGCATCGTCGCCCGTGAACTCGACAACGGCCTCGTTGCGCGTCAGCACACCGTTCACCGTCAGGGTAAAGGTCTTGAACGTGCTTTCCGAGCCGAGACGCGCAAAGATATGCGTCACGGCGCGACGGTCGTGGTCGCGACCCTGCGCGCGCACGTGATGCAGCGTGCCAGTGTCCGCGATGTCCGCCTCGATCACCTTGTTAAAGCGCGCCGCTGCCGGTCCGTTTTCCAGAATTGTCAGCTGACAATCGCTTTCGACCTTGACCACGTGGTGCAGGATCGCATCGCTTTGCGCGCCCTTGTGCACGTAGTTGATGTGGATCGGCTTGGGCGCTTTGCCCGTGACGTGGATCAGCAGGCCATCGGTGGCAAAGGCCGTGTTGAGCGCCGCCAGGGGGCGATGCACCGGCGTCTGGCCACGGGTTTCCAACACGCCGTAGACGTCCTTGGCCCAGTGAATGTCCGGCGCGTCGGCGAGACGTTCGATGGTCACGCCTTCCATCGCCAGATCGTCAGAGGCCTCTGCATCAAACACGCCATCGACGAACACCACCTGAAGCCGGTCACGCTCGCCAAAGATCGGGGCCTCATGGGCCTCGATCGCAGGCGCGTCCTGAACCTCGGCAGAGACCAGCGTATCGGGCCGCGTGTACTTCCAGTATTCATCGCGCGCATTGGGCAGGCCCATGGCCTGAACGCGAGACAGCGCGTCCTTGCGCGCGGGGTCCGCCCAGCCGCCGGCCGGCAGCGTAAGCGCGCTCAACCGCGCGTCGGTTGCATCCTGTTTTACCTTGGGAAGGGACATTTACGCCTCCTCTGCCATCAGGTCGGCATACCCGTTATGTTCAACTTCAAGCGCCAGCTCCGGTCCGCCTGTCTTGATGATACGGCCATTGGCCATGATGTGAACGACGTCAGGTTTGATGTGGTCCAGCAAGCGCTGGTAGTGCGTGATGACAAGGAAGGACCGGCCTTCGTTGCGCAGCGCGTTCACTCCCTCGGACACCAGCTTCATCGCGTCCACATCCAGACCGGAGTCGGTCTCGTCGAGGATGCACATCTTCGGCTCAAGCATGGCCATCTGCAGGATTTCGTTGCGCTTTTTCTCACCACCGGAGAAGCCGACGTTCACGGGGCGCTTCAGCATCTCGGCGTCGATCTGCAGGCTCTTGGCCTTCTCGCGGATCACTTTCAGGAACTCGGCTGCGGACATCTCGTCCTCACCGCGCGCCTTGCGCTGTGCGTTTACCGCGGTGCGCAGGAACGTCATGTTGCCGACGCCGGGGATTTCCACCGGGTACTGGAACGCAAGGAACAGGCCGGCCGCGGCGCGATCTTCGACTTCCATGTCAAGGATGTCCTCGCCCATCAGCGTGGCGGAGCCATCCGTGACCTCGTAGCCATCACGGCCCGACAGAACGTAGGACAGGGTCGATTTGCCTGACCCGTTGGGCCCCATGATCGCATGCACCTTGCCGGCTTCGACGGTCAGATCCACACCTTTGAGGATCTGCTTGTCCTCTTCTTGCAGCTTCACGTGCAGGTTTTTAATTTCCAACATATCTTGTTCGTCCTCTTTTTGTCATTTGCCGGTCAGGGGTTCTGCATCAACCTGATGATCCACATCAGGCGATCCGGCGGGATGGGTTGCGGGGTGACATGCCAATGCGCCATGCGCCCGGTGATTTCGGGAGGGCCGAGGATGTCCTCGACCTTGTGATACTGATTGCGTTGGACATAATCATCGAAGAGCAGCTCGACAGGGGCCTTCGACATAAAAGCGCAGGCCAGGGCGCAGCCTTCGCGGAACCGTCCGTCCACCAGAACCACATCGGGCTGGCGAAAGTGGGACATGCCCCAAACGTCCAGCGGATAGCGTGCAAAGCGACGCCACTCGGTGTGATCGACGGGGTGACCCCACTCCTTGGTTGCGCCGATGTCGGACCAGATGACATCCAGATCGGTGCCCTGAGCGGGCGGGTTTGCGGCGAACCAGTCGCGCATCATCTGTGCCCAGTCGCGGTCGGATTCCACGCTGAAGACAGATTTGCCCGGCATCTCGGCGGCCATTACGGTGGACCCGCCGGAGCCATATTCGAGGATGACCTCCGCCCGCGCGTAAGCGTTGCGCACAAGCGCGGCCTCTGCGTCAGGCAAGGTCAGTTCTGGTCGTTTGAGGGTCTTGGTCAGTGTCATGCGGCCCTCCTCACGGGGAGGAGCCACAGGGCTGTCAGCTGAAGACGCCCGCGCCCAGCACGACCGTCGTTGTCACCAGCACGGTGACGCCGACGATGCCCGGCAGCCAAAGCCGAAGGCCGCGTGGCTGTGGCGCTTGTTCGTAGATCTCGGACGACAGGATGGCCGCGCGCAAGGATTTCTCCTGCGTGCGCATCGCGTTCCAGTCGGAGCTTTGCGGATATATAGTGTCTTCTTGGGCCATTGATCCATGCATGTCGGCACCCTCTCGGAAACGCCCCCCCACGCAGGGTTCGTTTAAGCCGAAACAGTGGCAACATTGTGGCAGTCGCCCAAGATTTTCCGAAATCTGACAAGATCACGTCCCGTTTAAGCCCAAACGCCCTAACCAAAAGATCAGCCCAATACCACTGCTGTTCCGGAGGCCGAAACCATCAGCATGTTGTTGATCACCTCGTAATCAAGGTCCACGCCCACGACTGCATTGGCGCCTGCGTCCCGTGCACGCTGCTCCAGCTCTTTCAGCGCGGTTTCGCGCGCCTCGCCCAGCGATGCCTCGTAGGCACCGGAGCGGCCGCCGATGATATCCGTGATCCCGGCAAACATATCGCGGAACACGTTTGCGCCCAGAATGGCCTCCCCCACCACGATGCCCTTGTATTCGGCGATCAGGTGGCCTTCGACGTTTGGTGTTGTGGTCACAATCATGAGAGGGCTCCCGCAGGGGCGACAATGAAATTCATATTCGTCTTGTACCGGCGCTGTTCGTAGCGGGTGACGTAGCCATTCACGTCGCACCAGCTTTTGAACGCCGCAGTGTTCTGGTCATCGACTTCGACAAAAAGTAGCGGACGGCAGCGATCAATCGTCTGAGCGAGGCCTGCCAACACGTCCATTTCCATGCCTTCCACATCGACCTTGATAAGGTCGAATGTTTCATCCGCGAAAAGAGCATCGCCGGCGTGGACTTCGAGTGTCCCGTCCTTGCCTCGTTTCATCTTGGTCCCACCGAGGTTGCGGGCGCGCGTGCGCATGAACAAACCACCCTCGGATTTCGCGCCAAGGCCGACCCCGAGGGCCTCCATCCCGATCACGTCAGTCAGCTGGTTGAAGACGATATTTGCCACCAGCGGCGCGAGCGCCAAAGGGTTTGGTTCGATCACCACGACCCTTTGCGCGCCGCACTGCGTGGCAAAGAACAGCGAATGGTTGCCCACGTTGGCCCCGACGTCCAAGACACGCGGCGCATCGGGAAGGAGCTTTGCCAGTTCGGACAGATCCTCCTGTTCGTAAAAAAGACCTTTTCGGTGGGCCTTTTGAATAGGATCCGCGTGGTAGTTCGTGAAAAACGATAAATCGCGATCACCGATCCGCGCACGGGTCGCCTGCATGGGAGGGAATGTCATTGCCTCACCTGACGTCAAAGCCTCGAGTGCTTCTGTCACGTCAAAGTAGTCGCTGGCCGCGCCACCGGGTTTCGGCAATTCCAAAGGTCCCCCCATAGTGATCGTCCTTCTGCTTGCAGTGGTGCAGGTCGGGTGTGGCCCCGACCTGCCAAAGGCGTCAGCCCACGGACCCTTCGAGCGAGATCGCCACAAGCTGTTGCGCTTCCATGGCAAATTCCATCGGCAGCGCCTGCAGCACTTCGCGGCAGAACCCGTTGACAACAAGCGCGACGGCCTCTTCCTCGTCCATGCCGCGCTGGCGGCAGTAGAACAGCTGGTCGTCATCCACCTTGGAGGTGGTGGCCTCGTGTTCCACCCGGCTCGAGTTGTTCTTTACCTCGATGTACGGCACCGTGTGCGCCCCGCATTTGTCGCCGATCAGCAGCGAGTCACACTGGGTATAGTTGCGCGAGTCCTTGGCCTTTGGGTGCATCGACACCAGACCGCGATAGGTGTTCTGCGCCACGCCTGCGGAGATGCCCTTGGACACAATGCGCGAGCGCGTGTTCTTGCCCAGGTGAACCATCTTCGTGCCGGTGTCGGCCTGCTGGTGGTTGTTCGCGATGGCGATGGAGTAGAACTCGCCCTGGCTTTCCTCGCCGCGCAGGATGCAGGAGGGGTACTTCCACGTCACCGCGGAGCCGGTTTCCACCTGGGTCCACATGACCTTGGCCCGGTCGCCGCGGCAATCCGCGCGCTTGGTCACAAAGTTGTAGATGCCGCCCTTGCCGTTCTCGTCACCGGGATACCAGTTCTGAACGGTGGAATACTTCACCTCGGCGTCTTCTTCGACGATGATCTCGACGACGGCGGCGTGCAGCTGTGAGGTGTCGCGCTGCGGCGCGGTGCAGCCTTCGAGGTAGGACACGTAGCTGCCCTTGTCCGCGATGATCAGCGTCCGCTCGAACTGGCCGGTGTTTTCGGCGTTGATGCGGAAGTAGGTGGACAGCTCCATCGGGCAGCGCACACCCGGCGGCACGTAGACGAACGAGCCATCGGAGAACACCGCAGAGTTCAGCGTCGCGTAGAAGTTGTCCGACACGGGAACGACCGAGCCGAGGTATTTCTTCACAAGCTCGGGATGCTCGCGGATCGCCTCGGAGATCGAGCAGAAGATCACGCCTGCTGCGCGCAGCTCCTTCTGGAAGGTCGTCCCGACGGAGACGGAATCGAACACCGCATCAACCGCAACGCGACGCTCACCTTCCTTGGCCTCGGCCGGAGCAGCGTCTGCCCCTTCGACGCCTGCAAGGACCATTTGCTCCTTCAGCGGGATACCAAGTTTCTTGTAGGTTTCCAGCAGCTTGGGGTCGACGTCGTCAAGCGACTTCGGCTTCTCTGCCATGCTCTTGGGGCGGGCATAGTAATACTGGTTCTGAAAGTCGATTTTCGGATAATCGACCATGGCCCATGTGGGCTCTTCCTTCTGGAGCCAACGCTCGTAGGCTTGCAGACGCCATTCGGTCATCCACTCCGGCTCTTCGTTCTTCTCAGAGATCAGGCGCACGATGTCAGGGGTCAGCCCCTTCGGTGCGTATTCCATCTCGATATCGGTGTTCCAGCCGTATTTATAGGTGGAGACATCCTTGACGGCATCGACCGTTTGCTGGTCGACCCCTTCCTTGACGTTGACGTCTTCGGTCATGGACATGCGCGTTTCCTCTCTCATGCGGCTCGTTCGCGGAACCGCTGGTATTTCTTTCGCCACGCTTCGACAAAGCGCGACACATCGTCTTCAGTCGTGTCCAGCCCCAGGCTGACCCGGATGGCGGAACTGGCGATGTCATCGCCGTATCCCATGGCGCGCAACACGCGGCTGGCCCGGACCTTACCTGAAGAACAGGCCGATCCGGCGCTGACGGCAAAACCCGAAAGGTCCATTTGCATGACCTGGGTTTCGCCCTTCCATCCCCGCGTGGCAAAGCACGAGGTGTTCGGCAACCGCCGCGCGCCCTTCCCGACAAAAATAGTCTCTTTCGCCGTATCTGCAATCTCGTTTTCTAGAATGTTTCTAAGTTTCTCGGTCTGCGCCCAGCGATCTTCCGCGATATCGCGGGCGGCAGCCTCTGCCGCGGCGCCGAATCCGGCGATGCCGATGGTGTTTTCGGTGCCCGAGCGTCTGCCCATTTCCTGACCACCGCCCTTCAGCATCGCCTCCGGGTCGTCGGCCGTGAAATTGATCAGTGCGCCGACGCCCTTTGGTCCACCAAGCTTGTGCGCCGAGAGGATCATATAGGACGGCGTCTCTGCATCATAAACTATCGGCACTTTGCCAGCCATTTGCGTGACATCGCACAGCACCGAATATGGTAAAGATCCGGCATGTGAGGCGTTCACCCGACCGCTCGGCACCACGGTACCGTTCTTTGCCATGATGCCGGTTTCACTGTTTGCGCCCGAAATCGCCAGCAAGGCAACACGGCCATGATCGGCTGACCACTCTGTCGGGCCGCCTTGCGTGATCCAGTTCATGATTTCGCCAAATGCGGCCTCATCGAACTGACCATCACGGTCATTGATGGCGGGAAGCGGCGTATCGCTCCACACATGCACCGCGTCATGTTCTGTTTCCAAGGCCCCGAACCGTCCGCCATGTCGCGCCTTTTGCGCCACGGCCAACGCCGCAGCCTCCGTCGCGGAGCCGGTAAAAATGACCTGATTGACCTTGCAGCCCACCAGCGCCGCGACCTGTGCGCGCGCGCGCTCGACGAGTGACTTCGCTTCGCGTCCTTCGGCATGCACCGACGACGGGTTGCCCACCACATCCATAGCCGCAAGCATGGCCGCGCGTGCCTCAGCCCTCAGCGGCGTGGTTGCATTGTGATCGAAGTAAACCCGTTTCAATTCTCTTATCTCCGGAACGCGCCACGCCCCTGTTTTCTGCTTTCACAAATACTCAAAAATCCCGCGGGCACCGCGCATCCGAAGACCCATCGTCAAGACGCCACGCCTTACCCGTCTTCCTGGACGACATCAAACAACGCGGGAACGGCGGGACAGGGCACAAGCCCGGCATCGACCACGTCCGACAGGCGGGTCTGGTGCAGGAAAACGTAGACATGCGCCGACAGCGATTGCCACAGGCGGTTGGACATCGACTGGGCCTTGGACCCGCTGAGACCGCCGGACGCCCCTGCGCCCTTGTGCATGGCGTCGACAGTTTCATCTACCGCGCCGAGCACCTCGACCACGCGAATCTCCGAGGTTGGGCGCGCCAGACGGTAGCCGCCGCCCGGACCGCGCACCGACTCCACCAACCCGGCGCGCCGCAGTTTGACGAACAGTTGTTCCAGATAGGGCAATGACAAATCCTGCCGCTTCGACACGTCGCCAAGCGTCACAAGCGTGTCGGCAGGCTGCAAAGCGATATCGACCAGCGCCACCATCGCGTAGCGGCCCTTCGTGCTTAGTTTCATTCCGTCTCCCCCTGCGCCCTCACGCGCCCGTAGCATCGCTGACACGCAAACCGCTCGAAACATGACACAGACGTGCGGGCCAATTGACCTCGCCCGCGCAAAGGCATATCTGCACCAAAGCCCGTTCCGGCCGCATGGCCCTCTTTGGAACGCTTCTAAAGTAGCCGAGTGAACTCGTCAAGATTTCCCGGTCCCGATCGCACCGCCCCTTGAGGCGCACCAATTTCAGGAGCCGCGCGCACCCATGCCCGAGGTCATTTTTCCAGGACCCGAAGGTCGTCTCGAAGGCCGCTACCACCCGCAAAAAGACCGCGATGCACCGATCGCCATCGTTTTGCACCCGCACCCTCAGTTCGGCGGGACGATGAACAACAAGGTGGTCTACAACCTGCATTATGCCTTTTATAACATGGGCTTTACGGTCCTGCGGTTCAATTTCCGCGGCGTCGGCCGGTCGCAGGGCGAATACGACCAAGGCGTCGGTGAGCTGTCTGACGCGGCGTCCGCGCTCGATTATCTGCAGTCGATGAACCAGAACTCAAAGCACTGCTGGGTCGCGGGCTTCTCGTTCGGGGCGTGGATCGGGATGCAGCTGTTGATGCGTCGCCCGGAGATCACCGGCTTTGTCTCTGTGTCGCCCCCGGCGAACATGTACGACTTTTCCTTCCTGGCGCCCTGCCCGGCCTCCGGCCTGGTGATCAACGGTGCCGCCGATCGCGTGGCCCCGCCCGTGGACACCCGCGCCTTGGTGAACAAGCTGCACGAACAAAAGGGCATCACCGTCACGCACGAAGAAGTCGAAGGCTCAGGCCACTTCTTTGAAGAGCCGCACATGGAACACATGATCGATTCCGTGAGCGGGTATGTGAAGCGCCGTTTGACCGAAAACTCCCGCTAAAAGCGCGGGCAGACCAGCATTGTGCTGACGCCATCCCGGCGTCAGCCGTGACCGGAGACCGCCATGTCTGTAGTCGATGAGCTTGCCGACAAGCTTGCCCAGGATGTCATCAAGGCAATGGATGCGCTGGGTGATGAAAACCTGCCCGATCAGGTCGCAGCGGTTCTGGGCGCATCTTCCCCCTCCTCCGAAGAGATCTTTCGCGCTGCGGTGCGTATCCGGCTGGCGGAGCGTCGCGCCCGAAGCTTTCTGACCGACCATGTGCAACGTGCGCTGGAGGCAAAGAAAAAGGGTGAGGCCATCCCCACCGCCATTGCCCCCGGCGTCGACAACGAACACCTGTGAGATCCGGTATGACTGAGCCCACTGACTTGCGCCGGCTTGACCGGCAAATGACCTTTCTTGGCGAGGCTGACGCGCTCAAGGGTGTGGAACGTCATAACGTGCTGCTCGATCTGTCGCGACCCGAAAACGTGGCCGAACACAGCTGGCATGTGGCGCTCTGGGCGCTGATCCTTGCGCCGGATATGCCCGAGGGCTGTGACCTGAGCCGCGCCATCGCCATGCTTTTGATCCATGACATTGTGGAAATTGACGCGGGTGACCACTCCGTCGCCGTGGCGCATGACCCGCATGAGATCGCCCGCAAGGAAAACGCCGCTGCGGTGCGCCTGTTCGGGCTGTTACCGCCGGACCAGGGCGCACATCTACACGCGCTTTGGCAGGAGTTCGAGGAGAACGCCACCCCCACAGCTGTGTTTGCCAAGCGCGTCGATCACATGCAGCCGATCTTGCAGGTCTTTTGCGCGCCCGAATGGCACGCTGACCACCCCGAAATCGCCGGACATACGCTGACCGAAGGCCGTGCACGGCGCATGGCCCAAGATTGGCCCGCTCTGGACGCGCATACACGCGCTCTCATGGCCGGTGAGGCGCCAGCCGCTGGGCCGCTGAACAACCGCCTCGCCTTTCTGGCAGAGGCTGACCGGCTCAAGCGGGTCAACCGCGCCACGCTCGTGCTGAAAGGCGCGCGGCGTGAAAACAGTGCCGAACATTCCTGGCATGTGGCGCTGTATGCCCTGATCCTGTCCGAACATGCGCCGCAGCCCATCGATGCCGCCAAGGTCATCACCATGCTTCTGCTGCACGATCTTGTGGAAATCGACGCGGGCGACGTTCCGGTCTTTGGCGCGGTTGATACCGCCGCTGTCGAGGCCGCCGAAATCGCAGCGGCTGACCGTCTTTTCGGCCTGCTCGGAGAGGAAGGGCAACCGTTGCGCGCGCTTTGGTCCGAGTTCGAGGCGAATGAGAGCCCCGAGGCGCGCTTTGCCAAATCGCTCGACCGCTTCAACCCGCCAAACCAGAACCTGGCCTCTGGCGGCGGGTCATGGGTCGAATACAACGTGACGCGCGATACGTTCGACAGGGCCGTTGGCTCAAAGATCGCAGCAGGCGCCCCCGCGCTGTGGGACTGGATCGCCCCGAAGGTCCACGACATGATCGACAGCCTGCAAGGCGCCAAGGCCTAGGTCGGGGTTCAGAAATGGATGGCTCGGTCCCATGCGTCCAGAACGGATTCGTGCATCATCTCTGACAGGGTCGGATGCGGGAAGATGGTCTGCATCAGGTCCTCCTCCGTTGTCTCAAGCTGGCGACCGATAACGTAGCCCTGGATCAGCTCGGTGACGTCGGCCCCCACCATATGCGCGCCGAGCAGCGCGCCGGTCCGCGCGTCAAACACGGTTTTCACCATGCCCTCCGGCTCCCCCAAGGCGATGGCCTTGCCGTTGCCTATAAAGGGAAAGCGACCGACCTTCACGTCGATGCCTTTTTCACGTGCCTGCGCCTCCGTCAGCCCGACAGAGGCCACCTGCGGCTGGCAATAGGTGCATCCGGCGATGGTGTCCGGGTCCAAGGCGTGCGGGGTTCCACCCGCGATCAGCTCTGCCACCATGACGCCCTCGTGGCTGGCTTTATGCGCCAACCAAGGGGCGCCGGCCACGTCGCCAATGGCGTAAATGCCCTCCACCCCCGTGCGGCACATGGCGTCGGTCACCACGTGGCTGCGCTCGACGCGTATGCCCATGGTGTCGAGACCCAGATCTTCTACATTTCCGACAATGCCAACTGCGGAGATCACCGTGTCCACGTCAAGGCTTGACGTTTCTCCGGCGACCTCGACCTTGGCCACGACACCGGGACCGCTGCGGTCCAGACCGGCAACTTTGGCCCCTTCGAGGATGGTCATGCCTTGCTTTTCAAATTGTTTTCTGGCGAAGGCGCTAATCTCTGCATCCTCCACCGGAAGGATGCGATCCATGACTTCGACCACCGTCACGTCAGCCCCCAACGCGTTGTAAAACGATGCAAATTCGATACCGATCGCCCCGGAGCCGATCACCAGAAGCCGCTTTGGCATCCGAGGCGGGGACATCGCATGTTTGTAGGTCCAGACCTTGTCGCCATCGGCCTCAAGGCCCGGCAGCTCGCGCGCGCGTGCGCCTGTGGCCAGCACGATGGCCTTGGACTCCAGCACTTTGTCATCAATGCGCACGCGCCCCGGCCGATCCAGCCGCGCCGCGCCCATGATCACGTCCACCTTGTGTTTTTTCAACAAATGGCCAACGCCAGAGTTCAGTTGTCTTGCGATCCCGCGCGAGCGTTTGACCACTTTGTCGAGGTCGAAATTCAGACCTTCTGCGCTCAGCCCGAACTCGGCCGCGCGGTGCATCAGGTGGAAAACTTCTGCAGAGCGCAGCAACGCCTTCGTCGGGATGCAGCCCCAGTTCAGACAAATGCCGCCAAGGTGTTCACGTTCCACAACGGCCACCTTCAGCCCAAGCTGCGCGCCACGGATCGCGCAGACATAGCCGCCAGGGCCAGCCCCGATCACCACCATATCATAGGTTTGCATTGCGGCCCTCCCTGCCGGTTTCCCGGCCCAAGGCTAGCCCGCATCTTCGCCAATCCCAACCGCTTTTCGGTTGTTCGGACCCCATCGGGGCGGGTTGACCCCGCCCCTGATCGGTCAGGCAGCTTCCCGCTCTGCCTGCATCTCGCGCAGCGTCTGGGCGTAGCCGCCCTGCGCCATGTAGTCGGCCTCCGCCTGGGTGGTCTTCCGCGACAAAGCCTCGTTGCGATAGGGGAAGCGTCCGAACATGCGGATAACTTCGCGGTGGACCCGGGCGTGCAGCAAATTGCTGTCCCCGCCCTCTGGCATCCGCTCTTTCATCAAGCGCACACAGCGGTCCTGATCGCACAGGTTTTCAGCGTGCATCAACGGCAGGTAAAAGAACTGCCGCGACGGTTCGTCGATTTTCAGATCCCAGCCGCGGTGAATGGCCTGCTTGGCGGCGGCCAACGCAATCTGGTCCGACGCAAAGGATTTGCCGTCGCCCCGGAACATGTTGCGCGGGAACTGGTCCGCAAGGATGATGTAGGCCAAAACGCCGGAGGGATATGTCAGCCAGAGGCCGAACCGCCCCTGCATCAACCCTTCCCAGGTTTTTCCAAAGCGGTCCCGGATTGTGGCATCCAGCGTTTCGTCCTGTTTGTACCAGCCCTCGGGTCCGACGTCGTCCAACCAAAACGCAAGAATTTCTTCCGGCCCCACCATGTCATCCTCCTGAGCGGTCCTGTCGTCAGTCGCACCACGTTACGCACAGCGTCTCTGCCCTGCCTAATCACAATTCCTGTCACATTCTAACAAAAACGCAAGAGTGCCGGCGTAATTATTCGTCCTCTTCAGCCTGATCTATGAAATATTCTTGCGCGAACTCCATGGCCATTGGCGAGCTTTGCGGTGCCAGCGGCGCATAGGCCCCGGTCTGGTCCACATCAGGCGCCGGACGCTGTGTCATCCGATACGCGGCGTAGGCAGACACCATTGTCAGAAGACCCGCAATCAGCGCGAAGAAGGCCGCCGGTCCCGCCCACTGCATGACGTAACCGATAATCAGCGGGCCGGTGATGGCGCCGACACCGTTGATGAACAACAGACCGGCGGAGGCAGCGGCCATATCTTCAACCTCCATAAAGTCATTGGTGTAGGCGATCAGCAATGAATACAGGGGGTTGGACGCGCCACCAATGACGAGCGCGGCGAACGAGATCATCCAGAAGTTGCTGACAATGACACCCATGACCGCGGCGGCCGCGCCACCGGCAGCCACCACCAGCACAAGCCCGCGGCGGTCGACCCGGTCGGAAATCCAGCCCAGCGGATACTGCATGATGAGCGCGCCCACGTAGAAGGCCGCGATAAAGATGGATGTCTGCACGAGGGTCATGCCGGCCTCGGTCGCATAGACCGCTGCCATGCCGAATTGTGCGGCAAACACGCCGCCCAGCAAGAATATGCCCACCATCCCCAGCGGAGAGATCGCGTAAAGCTGTTTGAGCGTCATACGCTTGGTGGATTCAAAAGCCGGCGTTGGTGAAATCGACAGCAGAATTGGCGCAAACGATATGGAAACCAGCACGGATGGGATGATGAAGAGCAGGAAGCCAGACACGTCAGGCACCAAAAGCAAGCCCTGCGCGATAATGATCCCGGCCATTTGCACGATCATGTAAGCAGACAGCGTCTGCCCGCGCGTCTCGTTGCTGGCGGTGTTGTTCAGCCAGCTTTCGGCGGTCACGTAGACGCCGCAAAAGCAAAAGCCGAGCACCAGACGCCCCAACACCCAGGCGGCCGGATGCTGCAACGCCGGAAACAAGATAAGCACGGCGGAAATGAACGAGCCGAGCGCAGCAAAGACCCGGACGTGTCCCACGCGCCGGATCAATTCTGGCGCCATTTTCGACGCAAAGAGGAAGCCGGCAAAGTAGGCCGACATCACGATGGACATGGTCCCCGAGGAGAAGCCCGCCTCGGCCCCGCGCACACCCAGCAGGGAGCCCTGCAAACCGTTGCCAACCATCAAGAGCAACATCCCAAGCAGGAGCGCCCATGAATTTCCCAAAACGCCTAACATCGCGTCAATTCCTTTTATCTAGCCTGCCGGAGTGCGGCGGCTGTCGGTTGGCCCTATGCGACCCATGTCACGATTCGATGTCAATGTGCGACCAATCGCGGCGAAAAACGCCGCCCGCCGGACATCGTGAGGGACGATTTCAGGGGATCAGCAAGGATGCATCGCCATACGAGAAAAATCGGTAATCATTGGTTACCGCATGGTCATAAATCTCGCGGACACGGTCCTGCCCGACCAAGGCCGAGACCAGCATGAGCAGGGTCGACTTTGGCAGGTGAAAGTTGGTCATCAGCGCGTCAGACACATGAAATGTGAAGCCGGGGTAGATGAAGATGTCGGTGACGCCCTCGAAGGGCGCAATCGTTCCCTGCCGGGCCGCGCTTTCGATCAGGCGCAGAGCGGTGGTCCCGACGGGGATCACGCGCCCGCCTGCGGCCTTGGTGGCGGCGATCTCGGAGGCGGCCTGTGGCGTGACCTCGCCCCATTCGCCGTGCATCTTGTGGGTGGTCACGTCCTCGACCTTCACCGGCAGGAAGGTGCCCGCGCCCACATGCAGCGTGACATGGGTGAAGGTCACGCCCATGGCTGAAAGCTCGGCCAAAAGCGCGTCATCGAAATGCAAGGACGCGGTGGGCGCGGCAACAGCGCCGCGATTGCGCGCCCAGACGGTCTGGTAGTCGTCGTGATCCTGCGCATCGGCGGGACGTTTGGCCGCAATATAGGGTGGCAGCGGCATCGCCCCGGCGGCGTTCAGCGCGGCGTCAAAATCTTCGCCCACAAGGTTGAAGCGCAACAGCCCCTGCCCGTCTTCGCGCCCTTCGACCGTCGCGGACAAGCTGTCGGAAAAGCGGATCACCTCGCCGTCGCGGACCTTTTTCAGCGGCTTGAGCAGCGCGGCCCACATCCCGTCGGCGCGAGGCTCCAGCAGGGTCACGTCGATCTGGGCCGAGGTTTCGCCCTGCTCTGACATGCGGCGACGTGTGCCGAACAGGCGTGCGGGGATAACCTTGGTGTCGTTCAGGACGAGCCGGTCACCGGGCCGCAGCCATTGCGCAAGGTCTGACACGCGCGCATCGGTCAGCCCGTCGCGTTGCGCCACCAGCAAACGCGCCGAGGTCCGCGGCCGCGCCGGACGGGTTGCGATCAGCCGTTCTGGCAAATCAAAGTCAAAATCGCTCAACTTCATCGGCTAGCCTTTTGAAATTTGAGAAAAAAGAAAGCATTACAGCTCTGGTGGCGGGCGGCGGAAGATGTCGCGGAACATGCCCGGGGTCAAGGCGGAAAGCGGGTTCACCGAAACGCTCGGGTCGGCCACCGTGCCGCCGAGGGTGAAGTTGAAGCCAATCAGCCCTTCGCCCTTTCGCGAGAACAGCCGCCCAACCGCATTCACCACGTAAATCGGAGAGAGCACGCCCTGCATGTCCATCTCGCCGGAGGTCAGATTGTAGTATCCGTCCAGCGAAATACCCATGGACGGGCCGACCGCGCTGCTTTGTGTCAGGATCACCTGGCCGGGGGTCAGGCGAAAGCGCGCCTCAACATCGGAAAAGAAGATCCCCGGCCCGTTGAGTTGGTCCAGAATCCCAACGACGGAGATCGCATCCAGAAGCGAGGCGATGGTCGGCGCCTTTTGCAGCCGGGCGCCCGCGACCTTGAGCAGGCCATCGAAGCTGCCCGTCTGACCGCGCACAGGGGCCAGATCGAGACTGAAGGTGCCGTCCTGCACGGTTTTGAGAAGGCCTGCGGCCTTCAGGATGTCGCCCGCGTCCTCGCCCCGGATGCGGAAGGCGCTGCCCCCGTTCTGGGGCACGACCTCGCCCCCCACGGGTGCTTCGCCGCCGAGTTGTGCGCTGAAATTGCCTGACAATCCGCCCGTCGTGTCGAAGTTGCCGCGGAACGCGCGCAGCTCGATGGTGTTGGTGACGCGCAGGCTGTCGAGCGCCAGCGTGATCGGCGCGCCGCCGCCTGTGGTGCCGCCACCGCCAGCGCCGCCGGAGCCGATGGGCGCGTCGCGCAGATCGACCTTGCCGGAGGTGATCTCCACCGCAGGGGCGGCGTTCCGTCCACGCGCACGCAGACGCCCCGCCACATCCAGCCACTTGCCGACACGCAAGCGGGTCAGCTCCAGCCGATCAAAGGCCCCAGCCGCGTTCAGAACCACGCGGCCATCGGCGTCCAGCCCGCCGCCTGTCAGCGTCATCTCGTCGATTTCTACCGGTGTCCCGAGGCGGCCCGCCACGCGGAACTTGCCGCGCGTGCCGGAGGACATGGACCAGCCGATCTGGGGGATGGCCAGTGCCAGACCGGCCAAATCGCTTTCCACCACGAAACGCGGCGTGCCGCCCGGCGGCAAGGTCAGCGTCAGATCGCCGGTACCCTTGCCGCGCAGCATCCCATCGGGCAAGCGAATGCCAAGGGTCGCAAGGCTGTCGGGTGTGATCGTGACCTTTGCCGTCACGGTAGACCCACCGCCGCCGAATGTCTGTCGCCACTGCCCGTCAGCGGGGATGCCATCAAAGCTTACCCCACCCGCCACGGCCAAAGCGGCGTTGTTCAGCGTCACATCGAGCGCCTCGCCGCGCAGGCGCCGCCCGGGCACGATGCTGTCACTTTCGAGGTCAGAGAGCTGACCAGTCAAGGCGAGGTCTGTATCCGCGAACGTCAGCCCCTTGCGCAGGGGGATGGACACACGGCCACGCACCGTTGCCCGCCCGGTGGCCAGTTGCGGTGTGCGACCCGCCTTGCTGAGAACGCGCCATTTGTCGTTGTCCACATAGGTCAGCACAGCCTCCAGCGGGCCTTCGGCCATCAGCTCCAACTGGCCGGTGGCGGGGCGCTGTTTCAGATCCGGGATCACGAAGACGGAGCCGTCCAGCGCGACCTCCCCCGCATCGCCCATGTCGATGTGACCACGATCCAGACGCAAACCCAGACGCCCGTCGTAGATGGTCAGGCGACCAGCGCCGCCACTGACCTCGGGCAGACCCGGCGCATAGGTCACGCGTCCGTCGATGAAACTCAGGTCGAGGAAGGTGTCTGGCTTGGGCATGCCGGGTTCGAGCCGAAGCGCAAAGGTTGCATCGCGGACCTCGCCATCAAGCAGGTTCTCCATCACCCATTTCCGGGGCCTGGGATTCAGCTTGGCCGGCCAGAAATCGCGCACCTGTTGCGGGGTCGTGCGGGCCACTTGAGTGTCGACGGACGCCGCCCAGCCTTCGGGTGCGGCCTCGATCCAGCCGGTTGCGGTGACCGGAAATTGCGGGTCGGTGATGCGCAACGATCCAAGGTCGACGCGAAACGGCTTTAGCCCAAGGCGAAAGGCGACTTCGGCCCCCGACAACGCGATGGGTCGCTCCATCATCGGTCCTTTGGCCACGGCGATGTCACCAAAGGTAAACTGCCCGGTCATGCCACTGAGCCATCCCTGTTCGAGCCCTTCGAGCTGAGTGACACCGGAGGCTTCGACCTGAAGCAGGTTCGACCTGACGCGGATCTCATCAAAGCGGAGCAGCCCGGCGTGCGGATCGTAGACAAAGGCGGTGCGCGCCTCGTCGAATTTCAACGGCGTGGTTTCCTGACGCGGCTGCAAAACCCCCGCGCCAATTTCCAGCGTCGCCCGCATTTCACCCAATGCGCCATCACTGCCAAGCGAGGAGCGCAAGCTACCGGAGATCGGGGCGTCCAGAGCGTCGAGCCAGGCGAGCGCCGGGCTTTGGGTGGCGATGTCGTTGGAGGCCAGACCGTCCAGCGTCATGCCGAAGTCGACTGCCGTTTCGCCAATCTTGCTGGAGGCGGCGAGCTCCACGGTCGCCACGCCTGCCCCGCCTGACAGCAGCGCCACATCGCCCGCGATGCGCAGCGCCTGACGTTCGCGCGTCACCCGCAAGCGGCCACCGTCAGCGGTCCAGCCCCGACCGGCGCGCAGATCCTCGTAACGTAAGGTCAGCGCATCCGCCTGAAAAAGATCGAGCTGCGCCAGCCTTGGGTCCTCGGCCATCCGGTCAATCTGCGCGATGATCTGGCCAATATCGGGCACCTGGGTTCCAGCTGCGAAGGCATCGCCGAGGGCAAGACCGATGCGCCCTGTCTCATCCCGTTGCAACGTCACGAAGGCACCGGAAATACGCGCTTCACGCAATTGCCATTGCCGATTCAGAAGCGACACCGGTGCAATCGCCGCCTCGACGTCGTTGACCTCAGCGACCAGCACGCCCAGATCGTTGCGCAGCGCGACATCCCACAAGATGACGCGCGCCAGACCGTCGGATTCGACCCGAAGGCTCATCCGGCCAAAGTCGATGTCGATGCCAGGTGTGCTTTGCGCGATGCGCTGTTCGATCTTTTCGCGCAGCCAGGGCGGTGCCGCGACCTCGCGTCCGATCATGTACCAGCCGCCGGCGACCAGAATACCCGCCATGGCCACCAGCACGCCAAGGCCCCAGAGCAAAGCCCTGCGTCCACGCCGCTTTTGTGGTTTTTCTGTCAGAGTGTCATCGCTCACTGGAAGCCCGTGCCTGTCGCGTTATTGTCCGTTATGCATCGGCTGTGCCGTCCATCATAGATCACTTCAAGCAAGGTTTACACGCATGAGCGAACAGACGCCTTTCGAGGCCCCCGCATTCACCCTGCCCGCCACCAACGGCGAGGTCTCCTCTGACGCGCTGAAGGGGGCTGCGTACGTGCTGTTCTTTTATCCACGCGATGACACTTCCGGCTGCACGAAGGAAAACGAAGCCTTCACCGCGCTGCTCCCGGAGTTCGAGGCATTGGGTGTGAAGGTGTTCGGCATTTCCAAGGATTCTATCGCCAGCCATGAAAAATTCATGAAGAAAAAGGATCTGACCGTGCCGCTAATCTCTGACGAAGACGGCGACCTGTCGGAGCGGCTGGGTGTCTTCAAGGAAAAGAAGATGTACGGCAAAACCTTCATGGGCATCGAGCGGTCGACGTTCCTGATCGATGGCGCGGGTCAGGTGATGCGGGAATGGCGCAAGGTCAAAGTGCCCGGCCACGCCGAAGAGGTTCTGGAGGCCGCGCGGGCCATGTGAGCCGTCATGGGGGAGCGGTATCAACATGGGCGTTGCGTTGCGCGCCGCGCCCGTGGCACATCGCCCGCATGATGACGCTTTCCCAAATGGCGGTGGATGTTCTGACCACCGCAGACGGTCGCGAGAAAACCGCGAAGTCCCGAGACTATGCCGCGCAATGGTTCGCCGCCCGCAAGGCCGGCACGCCCCTCCCCGTGGGAGAGGCCACGCCGCCGCTGCGCCCGTCGCGGCCGGAAAAACCCGAACTGCTCAACCCGCGCGACGTACCAAAGCGGAAACCCGGCAGCCCGCAGGGGCGGCTGGCGCTGATTCACGCGGTGGCGCATATCGAGCTGAACGCCGTTGACCTGCATTGGGACATCATCCCGCGCTTTGCCCATGTTAAGATGCCGCTTGGATATTACGACGATTGGGTCAAAGCCGCCGATGAAGAGAGCAAGCACTTCAACCTGATGTGCGACTGCCTCGAAGAGATGGACAGCTATTACGGGGCCCTGCCCGCCCATGCCGGAATGTGGCGCGCCGCCGAGGACACGGTGGATGACTTCATGGGGCGGCTCGCCGTGGTGCCCATGGTCCTGGAGGCGCGCGGGCTGGACGTCACACCGGGCATGATCGCCCTGTTCGAGAAGGCCAAGTCGACCTCTGTGGTCGATGCGCTGAACACCATCTACGCCGAGGAGGTCGGCCATGTCGCCTATGGGTCGAAATGGTTTCACTTCCTGTGCGGACGCCATGATGAAGACCCCAAAGAGGCCTTTCACAGATTGGTCCGACGGTATTTCAAAGGCGCACTGAAACCACCGTTCAACGATGAAAAACGCGCCGAAGCAGGTTTGCCACCAGACTTCTATTGGCCGCTGTCTGAAGATACCCCTAACCGAACCCGTTGATTCCGCTGAGAATCGGCGAATTTTCGCCCATTTGGCGTCAACTCGCCGGTGTCTCGGTCCACTTGGCCCAAAAAAGTTGCGCCAACTGCCCTCGGTGGATAAGCCCTGTCCTTGAGGCTGGGTTGGGGGACCTTTCGCCTTTAATGGGGACAATAAAGGGACGGTCAGAGTGCGTACTCGTCTGGCAATCAAGACACATGCAATTCTAGAGCGATTCTTTCCGGAACGCCGACTTTTTCTCCGATCCGACACTGATACGCGATTTATCCGGCTGAAGTCGGGCACGCAGGCGGTGGCCTTTACCGGGGCTGTTCTGGTTGTGTCCTGGACCACCATTGCAACGGCCATCCTGCTGATGGATTCCATTGGCGCCGGCAACTTCCGCGAACAGGCAAAGCGAGAGCAGATCACCTATCAGCAGCGTCTCAACGCGCTGTCCGGTGAACGCGACAGCCGCGCCGCAGAAGCGCTGGCGGCGCAAAACCGCTTCAACGCGGCGCTCAAGCAGATTTCCTCCATGCAGACGGAGCTTCTGAATTCGGAAACCCGTCGCCGCGAGCTGGAAACCGGGATTGACGTGATCCAGGCGACGCTGCGCGAGACGATGAAGGATCGCGAGAACTTTTCCGACCAACTCACCAACCTGCAAGATCAGATCGAAGGTGGAGACGTCGAAGTGGCCGGTGGCGCACAGGACGACAGCACCATGGACATCCTGTCCGATGCCCTCGCCCGCACCGCCGCCGAACGTGACCAGGTGGTTGCCGATGCCCAGGCGTCCTTGATCCGCGCCGCAGAAATGCAGGCCGAGATCGAGCAGATGCAGGACAAGAACGACACGATTTTCCGTCAGCTCGAAGATGCCATGACCGTCTCGGTCAAGCCGCTCGACAAGATGTTCGAAAAAGCCGGCATGGACCCGGACACCATCCTGAACCAAGTGCGCAAAGGTTACTCCGGTCAGGGTGGCCCGATGGCGCCGCTGTCCTTCTCCACCCGTGGGGATGAGCCCTCCGCCGATACCCTGCGGGCCAACCGCATCCTGAACCAGATGGACCGGCTGAACCTGTATCGCATTGCCGCTCAAAAGGCGCCTTTCGCCTCGCCGCTGAAAGATCCGTTCCGATTCACCTCCGGGTTTGGTCGCCGCTGGGGCCGCCTGCACGCGGGTACCGATTTCGCCGCGCCGCATGGTACGCCGATCTACGCCACCGCGGATGGTGTCGTCGTGCACGCGGGCTGGTCGTCGGGCTATGGCCGTCTGGTCAAAATCCAGCACGAGTTCGGCATCGAAACCCGCTATGCACACCAATCGAAAATTCGCGTCAAGGTCGGCCAAAGGGTCTCGCGCGGGCAACGCATCGGTGATATGGGGAACACTGGACGGTCGACCGGGACCCATCTTCATTATGAGGTCCGCGTCGGCGGTAATCCTGTCAATCCGATGACTTATATCAAGGCTGCGAACGATGTTTTCTAAGAGCAAAATCAACGAACCCGGTCCCGGCAACGATACTGCGGCCAAGCCGTCGGTGTCCGAATCGCCCAAATCGTCCGCAGGCGAGTACAAGGCGTCCTCCGCGCCGAAGGCGAAACCGCCGGCATCCGTGCTGTCCGCTGACCTGCACATCACTGGCAACATCAAGACAACCGGCGACGTTCAAGTCGAAGGCACCGTCGAGGGCGACATCCGTGCGCACCTGCTGACCATCGGCGAGAGCGCCACCATCAAGGGCGAAGTCATCGCCGACGATGTGGTGGTAAACGGTCGTATCGTCGGTCGTGTTCGTGGCCTGAAGGTTCGCCTGACCGCCACCGCGCGCGTCGAAGGGGATATCATCCACAAGACGATCGCGATCGAGTCCGGCGCCCATTTCGAAGGATCCGTGCAACGTCAGGACGATCCGCTCAACGGCGGCAAGACCCGCGCAGCGCCCGGCGGCGCGGCGGCTGCACAACCTGCGACACAGCAGAGCTAAGTTTTACCTTATCGCGTGAATCAAGCCGCTCCTTTTGGGGCGGCTTTTGTGTTGGTGCCACAGGTTTTCGGATCAGGTCAGAGCGTGACGCGCCGACCGCATGGGAAACGGCTCGCCTTCTCTGATCCGGCTGAAGTCGCAGGTCACACGTGTTGTCAGATCCATCGCAAGGTTGGCATGACCGGGACAACCTGCGGTACGACCGCACTGCTTTGAGGGTCAATTCGATTGATTTGGCCACATCGACGTCGTCCGGATGGACACTTATCAGCCCGGCCCGGTGGGGCAGAAAATTAAGACGTCAACTTACTCAAGGCCGCGCGCTCGAATTCCAGAATCTCGCGCAAATGGGCGACCGAGATTGGTTTGAGCAGGAAGCGCCCGACGGCGAGGTCACGCGCATCAGCAATGAGGCGTGCCGCGAGCGCGTTTGCTTCGGCACCGCCCGTAATGAAACGGATGCGCCGGGCCGAAGTTTTTTCGGGCAATGCTTGTGCAACAGCGATGCCGTCGAGGTGTGGCATATTCAAATCGCAGATTATCAGAACAGGATCTTCCTCGCCCTCGAGTGACCTGAGAAGTTCAAGTCCATCGCAACACACAGTGGGGATCCATCCTTCTTTTCGCGCAACTTCCGCGCAAAAGTTCGCAAATTCCTGATTGTCATCTGCGATGAAGATTTTAAATGCTCCCTCCGACATGTGGCGGGGTTGCTCCTCTGTCTACTAGAACCGAATACGAATTGCGGCGCATCACGCCGTAGAAGTCGTTTACCATAGTTTCCGAGGTCTTGCGCAGTGTAACGGATATTCGCGTTGGATATCAGTCTGTCTCTTCCTTCTTCGTATTTGTTTTCCTGCTATTTTGCAGAACTGTGTTGATGGTACTGATCAGGCTGGATCGTGCAACAGGCTTCATCAGGCGACCATCTTCTGGATAGACTCCATTGCCATGCACTGCGGCCTCCGACGCATAACCAGACATGAAAACAACCGGCAAATCCGGCCTCCGTTCGCGGAGTTTCTTGGCAAGATGCGTGCCTTGAAGGCTGCCTGGCATCACGATGTCGGTGAGCAGAAGATCATATTCTTCGGTGTCGCCCCATAGCGAGAGAGCCTCGTCACCGGACCGCGCGGTCATCACCTCGAAACCGGCCTTTGTCAGGGTTTCCTCAATGGTGGCGAGGACGTCTGCCTCGTCTTCGACCGCAAGGATGCGCGCGCCTGTGCCCTGATCCGTAGCGATTGCCTTCTCCTCTGGCAGCGACTCAGGTGGCGCAATGCTTTTTCCGGTTTTGAAATACAGCTTGAAGGTCGCGCCAATTCCCAGCTCGGAATACACTAGGATGGTGCCCTTGGATTGGCGCATGAACCCCATCACCATGGAGAGACCGACGCCAGACCCCTGCCCCGGCGCTTTGGTGGTGAAGAACGGCTCGAAGACACGTTTCATGTTCTCTGGACTAATGCCGTTTCCGGTGTCGCTGACGGCGATCATCGCATAGCGGCCCGGTTCGATTTCCTCGCCACGGCTGTCAATGTAGTCATCGTCGATGCGGACGTTTGCCGTCTCGATGGTGATACGGCCGCCCTTCGGCATTGCGTCGCGCGCATTCAGGATCAAGTTCAGGATCGCGTTTTGCGCCAGATCGCGGTCCACGTCGACTGGCCAGAGGCCCGCCGACAAAGCGGTTTCAATGGATATCGTGGCAGGCAGGATACGCTCCACCATCGCATTGCTCTTGCGCAGCATGTCGTTGAGGTTCGTAGGCTCGACATGAAGATTGGATTTGCGCGCGAAGCCAAGAATATTGCGGGTCAGGCTTGCCCCCCTGTTGGTGGCATCCAGAGCAATTTTTGCGTGTCGATGCACATCGTCCTTGTTGTCCGCTTCGACAAGCAGTTCGAGGTTGCCGAGGATGATTGCGAGGAGATTGTTGAAGTCATGCGCCACACCACCGGCAAGCTGTCCGATCGCTTCCATTTTTTGAGCCTGACGCAGTCGATCCTCCAGTTCGACGATCTGGGTCACATCCTGGATTGTCCCGCTGAAGCCCGTGATTTCACCGCGCTTGTTCAGCATGGGTTCACCGATGTCATTTACGATAATTGTCTGTCCGTCAGGACGTATCATGCGATGAAGACATGAGAAATGACCGTTGCCCTCGATGGCCTTGCGCATCGCCATGCGCAGTTTGCCGCGATCCTCGGGATGCACCAGATCCCAGGCAAACTCCCTGGATTCGCCGAATTTCTCCGCATCAACGCCGAGCATGCGACGGGTGGATTCCGACCATATCACCCGGTCCTTCAGGTTGCTTTCCCATCGTCCAAGCCGCGCCAGATTCTCGGCCTTTCGAAGGGTTTCGGCACGTTGTTCGATTTCCTCGGCATGCGCCTGGGACTTGCGTTTGAGGACAATTTGAAAAAACAGCAGTGCTGCCAGGAGAACGATCACAGAAGAGATGGCCACTATAAATATCGCTGAAAACAATAGTTGCCTTCGGACAAAATCGCTTTCTACCTTCGTCTGAAAACTCTCAATTGCGGCACTTGCAGAAACGTCCGACACGCGAACGATTTCGTCTATGTCCTGGCTGCTCAGGCCCTCCGCCCACAGAACCGGGATGCGGTCGAGCGTGCTGCCATATTCGCGCACAGTATCCGACACGGCGTTCAGATCATGAGAAATGCCAAGGTCACTCGCGAGGCGACTTATCTCTTCGATGGTCTCGAGAACCTCTGCGAGATCGGTCTTAGCACGATCCTGAAAGATCGGTTCATCCGGGCGCAGGACGAAATTCTTGAAATTGTGTATAAACCCGTCGTAACCGATGGTCTGTTCCAGCCGAAGGAAAAGGCGCGAGACCTCTATATTGGTTCGGGTGATTTCAATGTACCTTTTGCCGGACGTAATGCCCAGCATCACGAGCAGACAGAGCCCGAATCCAACAGCAACGGCGGCGAACGAAACTCGGTGCTTGTCAGTCGGCGACGGCATTATGCTCTGGCTCCCTGCAAGGCACTTACGAGTATGAACTGTAAGCATCGCTTCAGCAAAAGATACCGGTTTTGCGGTATTTTCATCAAACACCGTGTCTACCAGTATGCCCAGCCCCACAAAGCTACGCCGGTCAGGGCGACTGCGCGCACATCTGAGAGCGCAGCTGGGATAGCTGTGAAGAAAGGGACTGTGGCTGTGTGGCCGTGCCAGGTTTGCCATAGCGTGCTGCAACACAGCCTATTGAGGTGCCCCGAAGCAGGGTCTAGAGGCGCGATGCCCTGACCACGTCCTAGCTGTTGATCAGGGCTTCGGCGAGCTCTCGGTCGGCCACAAGATGGGTGACGAGCCCGCCATGAATTGCGGCGCGGGTCGCATCCAACCGATCATTGCCGCAGACGACGAGCAGTTTCTTGGGGGCTGCCTTGATATCATTGATCGAAGCCGCGATGATCCGATCGTAGGGGGCCGTGCGGATTTCTTGGCCGTTTCCATCGATGTAGCGGCAGCAAATGATCCCTGCGGCGCCTTGATGCCTGGCGGCTTCCAGCTCTGCGATTGACGCGATGTCGGCGGCGGCCATGTGGGTGTCGCGGCCCAGGTGACCGACGGCGGCAATGGTCATGTCGAGGCTCGACAGCCGCGCCAGCTGGGTTTGGATCGTGACTTCGGACTTCAGAGCGCTGGCCAGTTCCGCGCTGGACAAGATGCCGGGGGCGTGGAGCGTATGGCACTGGGCCCCCAGCTTGTTGGCCACTTCGATGGCGCAGATCTCGGATGCCGGGACGCGCGCGGATTCCTGCGAGCCGATAAGCTGGCACACCTGCGTCCCGGGCACGGAGTTTCGCGGCATGGCATTGGCGACAGCGGCAATGGTCTCGCCCCAGGCGACGCCGATCCGGTCGCCGGGTTCGACGATGTCGAGAATGGCCATAGAGGCGACACGCGCCACCTGTGCCAGCTTATCGCTGCGGCGGGTCGATCCGTCCTCGATCCCGTCTACCGCAATGTAGACGTCCTGCAGACCGTATTTCTCACACAGATCGCGCGACAGGCTGGAGGCTGCCAAATGCTGCCCGTCGACACGGATCTCGACGATGCCCCGCTCCCGGCAATCGCGCAGCATATTGACGATTGTGACCCGCGACAGCTTATATCGCTTGGCAATCTCGCTTTGTGTCAGGCCCTCGCCGTAGTACAGCAAGGCGATGTTGGACAGGAGCGCATCCTTGTCGCTTTTGACGGTGGGGAGTTTCGAGGGCTTGTTCATCCATCAATCTTTAACGATTTTGCTGCCGGATTGCCCATAGTTTTTGCGGAACCAGTCATAGCAGCGTTCGATTTCCTGGCGTGGCAATTCCTCGACCGGGCCGCGGGTCATGGCCAGATGCGTCGTCATGGCAGCCTCTTCGAGATACATCGCGTTTGACGTGGCCTCTTTTGCGTCGCGCCCCATGGTGAAGACGCCATGCGCCTTGACGAGCACCGCCCAGCCCCCTTCCGCGGCCTCTATGATGGCCTCTCCGGTGTCCACTTCGCCTGGCGTCGCGTACCGCGAACAGGGCACGTCGCGGCCCAGCATGTGGGTGATCGGCGTCATCACTGCCGGAATGCGTTCGCCCCGCGCGGCAAAGCTGCTGGCATAGGGCGAATGGGTGTGCGCGACGCCGAAAACGTCCGCGCGGTTGCGGTAGATGTACAGGTGGATGCCGGTATCGACCGAGGGCTTGGCCGTCCCCTCGACCACGTTCCCGTCGAGGTCGACAACGACCATCGTGTCGGGCGTGAGCTTGGCGAATTTCACGCCGGAGGGCTTGATAACGACCAGACCTGTTTCAGGGTCCCGGCCGGAAACATTGCCGCCAGACCCGACCACCAACCCATTGGCAGGCAGTTCGTGGTTTTGTTCGCAGACGAGTTCCTTCAGCGCCTCAAGCATGAGCCTGCTCCTTTTTGCTATCGGGGATTCCGTGGGGATAGACGACGATCTTCAGGGATTTTTCGGCTTCGACCAGCATCTTGAACGCCTCGGCGCTGTCGTTGATGTCGAAGCGGTGCGAAATGGCTTCCTCGGCCTTGATCCGGCCAGCTTCCAGCAAGCGGATGTAGCTGTACGTATCTGTGTGGTCGGAACTGTAGCGCGAGGTGATGGTGATCTGGTCGAAATAGGCCTTGTGGCCGCTTTGCACCCAGTCCGTGTCGGGCGGCATCGGCGCGCCCAGATGCAGGCATCCACCGACTTCGGTCAGGGCAAGCGCCTGATCCCATGCAGAGGGGAACGGCGCGATAACGATCACCGTATCGGCCAGACGCCCATTGTTGAGCGCCCGCATCGCTTCGACGGCATCCTCGGTCTTGGGATTGATCGTGTGGGTCGCGCCAAAGAACTTTGCCTTTTCCAGCCGCCAGTCCGAGAAATCCAGCGCCACCACCTTGCCTGCCCCGAACAGCGGCGCGAGATGCACGAAGCCCTGCCCCATGAAGCCCGCGCCGACCACGGCCACGGTATCGCCCGGCTGGATCATGCAGCGTTTGAGACCGGACAGCACGCAGGACCAGGGTTCAATGGTGACGGCAGCCTCATCCGAGATGCTGTCGGGCAGCTTGTGCGTGTCCATCGCAAGGTGCTGGGCGGTGACGCGGAAATACTCGCAAACGCCGCCGGGATCGAGCTTCATGGTCTTGTAGAACGGATCGCGGGTAAAGTGGCCGCGGCGGGACAGGTGGCTGTCCACTCGTCCGACGTGGTGGTTTACGAACACCCGGTCGCCGATCTTGTAGTCTGTCACGCCGGCGCCCACCTCGACCACCTCGCCCGAGGGTTCGTGGCCCAAGACCTTTGGCTCCGTCTTGTACCACGCCATCGTCTCTCCCCCGCACAGCCCGCAGGCACGGGTCTTGAGCAGCAGCTCGCCGGGGCCGATTTCAGGGACCGGTCGCTCTTCGATGCGAATGTCGTCGATGGCGTATTGGATCGCCGCTTTCATCATGTTGCTCATGGCAAAGGGTCCTTGACTGAATTGAGGTCTTTCTGCAGCCGCCGCATCGCGGACGAGATCATCTCGTAGCGTCGGTAGACTGCGCTGTAGGCGGCGTGTTTTTCGGGATCGGCCACATAGGTGGTCGTGTCCTCGTCGCGCCGCACGAGGGACATGGCATCGCCCGCGCCAGCGGCGGCTGCACCAAGGCAGGCCGCCCCCCACAGACCCTGGTCCGATTGCAGGCTGACCACCACGTCCTGACCGATGATGTCCGCAATGATCTGACACCAGACCGTGTTGCGCGACCCACCGCCCGTCAACTGGACTGGCTCTGTCGGCAATCCGGAGTGGCTTTCAAAGCAGTGGCGCAGGCTCATCGCCGTGCCTTCCATAACCGCGCGTCCCAGGTCGGCTTTTGTCGTGTCGGAGCGCATCCCGTGGAAGGCCGCCGTCATGTCGGCAGCGACGAAGGGCGCGCGTTCGCCGTTCAGATACGGCAGGAAGGTCACCCCGTTTGCACCGACCGGAACGCTTTGCACCAAGGCATTCAGCTTTGCCGCGACCTCCGAGGGTGTGTCGCCACCTAGGCTTTTGGGATGCAACTGGGCGAACCAGTCGAATGCCGCCGCGCCGGTCGAGGGGGCAAAGATGCGGATGATCGCGTCACTGGTGGCGTGCAGCGCTGACGCGCCCACGGGGACCGGAACGCGGTCCGCGACATCGGTCAGGATGTTGACCACCGCCGTCGTGCCCATGATCAGCATGGTCTGGCCAGGCTGATCGAGGCCCATGCCGACAATCATCGCCGCCAGATCGAGCGTGCCGACCGACACTGGCAATCCTTCGGGAAGGCCGGTGGCGCGGGCGGTTTCTGCTGTCAGGCCGCCCAGCCGGTCCGAGGCGCGACGGGGCGATGCCAACCGGGACTTCAGCCCCTCGCAGTCGACCGACGCAAATTGTTCGTCACTGTAGCGACGCGCATCAAGGTCGATGAAAGGGATCGACCCATTCGACATGTCTGTCGCCACCGCCCCTGTCAGGCGGTAGCCGATCCAGTCGGCGCAGGTGAAAACGGTGGCGACCCGGGAGGCCACATCAGCGTGCTGCGCCTCCAGCCAGCGCCACAGCATTGCGGATGTGCCGGGCCAAAGCGACGTGCCCGATCCTCTGCCGATGGCGTCGGTTCGATCGGTGTCGACAAGCCCTTCCAAGTCGGCCGCCGCGCGCGTGTCATTCCACAGCATCGCGTTGCCAACCGGTTGCCCGTCTGCGTCCATCGCCCACAGACCGTCACCCTGACCGCAAACTCCGACCGACTGGATCGTCGCACCGTCGCAGCTTTGCGCGACCTCGGCCAAGCACGACACTGCGCCTTGCCAGACCTGCTCCATATCCTGTTCCGCCTGACCGGGGCCGGCCCGCAGGACCTTGTTGCTCCGTTCCGCCCGCGCCACGCAGGTGCCGTCCGGTCGATAGGCCGCTGCCTTGATCGCTGTCGTCCCGACGTCCAGGCCAATTCTAATTTCGTTCACGTGCCGTCCTCCCGATTTATACAAATGAATTGATTGTTGACATTTGTAAAGAAGGTTGTTCTGGTTCTGACAACAGGTACGAGGAGGTACCTTTTGCCAACCGGGAGGAATAATCATGAAGAAACTGTTAGCCGCCACCAGTGCGATCGCGGTGTTGAGCGTGTCCACCGCCTGGGCGCAAGACCAGCTAAGCCTTGAGGGCAAAACCATTGGCGTCGCTGTCGTGGGAACACAGCATTTCTGGGACCGCGAAGCCTTTAACGGCGCAACCAGCAAGGTGGAAGACCTTGGCGGAACCGTGGTGGCTGTCGATGGTGGCCGTGACAACCAGGTCCACGCCGATAACCACGACGTGCTTATGAACCGTGGCGTTGACGCCGTGATCTCGATCCTCGGTGATGGCTCTGTCGACCCGAAGTTCGAAGCGCTGCAAGCCGCCGACATTCCGGTGTTTTCCGTCGATCACCCCAGCCCGTATGTGGTGAACAACACCACGTCGGACAACTACTACATGGGCACCACCATCGGTCGCTACATGGCCGACGCCATGGGGGGCGAAGGCAAGGTTGCCGTGTTCAACGCGTTTGAAAACTCCCTTCGGATCTGTGGCATTCGGACCGGCCTGTGGAAATACGTTTTGCAGGACTATCCCGAGATCGAAATCATCCAGCCCGAGCTGGCCGAAGAGTTTGCCAATGCGCCCGAGGATGCGCGCCGCCAAACGCTCGACCTGCTCAGCCAGTATCCCGAGGGCGAGCTTGACGCCATCCACGTGGGTTGCTGGGATCAGCCGGCCATCGGCGTCGTGCAGGCGCTTGAGGAAACCGGTCGTACCGACATAATCGTGACCGCGCTCGACGGTGGTCCGGACACGATGGAAATCATGGCCGAAGAGGGCAGCCCCTTCGTGGCCAACGTGGCCCAGCAGCCGCGCCTGATCGGCCAGACCGCCGCAGAAAACGTGGCGCGCTACTTTGCCGGTGAGACCCTTCTGCCGCAGACTTACGTGGACGTGGTGCCGGTCAACGGGCCGGAAGAAGCCAAGGCCGCCTATAAAGAACTGGGCTACGGCGAGATCAAGTAACCTTTTATTCTGTTGGCAATGCGGCAGCCGGTGAAACGGCTGTCGCGACCGTTAGACATATGCGGATCTTCCCGCATGTGCGCAGCTCTTCTTCACCCGACGAGGCGACATGACCGAAGCAGCCTTTCAGCTGAGCGGAATCGTTCAGACATTTCCCGGTGTCCGCGCGCTCGACGGAGCCGACCTGACGATCTACCCCGGCGAAGTCCACGGCCTCGTCGGTGAGAACGGCGCCGGAAAATCCACGATCATCAAGGTCCTGGCCGGTGTTTACCAGCCTGACGAAGGCCGGATCGAGGTGGGCGGCTCCTCTGTTTCCCCTGCCACGCCTGAAAAGATCCGCGATGCCGGAATCCGTTTCATCCATCAGGAACTACATCTTGTGCCACATTTCACCGTCGCGGAATCGGTGTTTATGGGGCAGGAAATTTCCGGCCCGTTTGGACTGTCCAAGAGGAAGATGCGCAGCCGCGCGGAGGCTTTCATGCGCGATGAACTCGGCACGGAATTGCCGGGAAATCGCCTGATCCGCGACCTGGGCCCGGCGGAGCGCAAACTGGTGCAGGTCGCACGCGCGCTGGTTGACGGGGCCGCGAAGGTCGTCGTCTTCGACGAACCGACAGCCCCGCTCGCCAGCGAGGATGTGCGCACGATCATGACGGCTATCGCACGGCTGAAATCGCGCGGCATCGCCATTTTGTATGTGTCGCATTACCTCAACGAAATCATCGACATCTGCGATCGCGTCACTGTCTTTCGGCAAGGCAAGAACGTCGCCGTCTTCGACGAGGTCACCAAGAATACCGGGTCAGAGCTTGTTTCTGCCATGATCGGGCGCGCGCTCGACAACTTCTTTCCCACCACCGACCGCCAGCCGGGCGAGGTTAGCCTGCGACTGGCCGGATACGACGACGGGAAGACCTTCTCTGATGTGCACCTTGACGTCCGGCGGGGTGAGATCTTTGGCATCGCGGGCCTCATCGGATCGGGCCGCGATGAGCTGATTGATGCGCTTTACGGGTTGCGCAAGTCGCAAGGCACACTGACGCTGGACGGCGCGACGCTGGACACCAAGACCGCCGCGAAGGCGGTGGCAAACGGCATGGTCCTTGTCCCGCGCGACCGACGCCACGACGGGTTGGTCCTGCCGATGACAGTGACCGAGAACGCGACGCTGGCCACGCTCGACGAGAACGCAAGCTTTGGCTTGATCGACCGTAAAAAAGCGCGGTCTGCGACCGAGCGGCTGATCAAGGACCTGGACATCCGGCCCGCCAATGCGCTGGCGGTCACCCGTTTCCTGTCGGGCGGCAACCAGCAGAAGGTCGTTCTGGCCCGCTGGCTGGCCAAGAGCGCCCGGATCTTTATTTTTGACGAACCCACGGTGGGCGTCGACGTGGGTGCCAAGGCAGAGATCTACCAGCTGATTGAAAACCTCGCCTCTCAGGGCGCGATCATCGTGATGTCATCCTCCGATCCGGTGGAACTTGTCGGCACCTGTGACCGCGTGGCCGTAATGATGCGCGGCGAAGTCCGCACGATCATCGACAAGCCGGACCTCAACGTGGACCATCTCGTGGCGGTCACAACCGGCGCCACCACCGTTTCGGAGACCGCATATGCAAGCTAGCGCGCGACACCAGAGGCACCGGCTGGCGACAATCGTCGGGCTCTTGCCACTGATCATCTTCCTGGCCTTGTTGCTCTACGTGGGTCTCAACGCGCCAAACTTCTTGACCGTGGTGAACCTGAAACTGGTGCTGACGCAAAGCCTGACGGTCGTCTTATCCGTCATCGGACTGTCTGCCGTGGTCATGGCGGGCGGTGACGATGTGGTCTCTGGCGGGATTGACCTGTCGATCCCGGCCACCGCCGTACTTTGTGCCGGGATCGTCGCGGTGATGACCAGCGCGGGGCAGCCGGTCATCCTGGCTGCCGGGGCTGCGCTGGTCGCGTCGATGCTCGTCGGCGTCGTGAACGCGGTGCTGATCACGCGGCTGCGCATGGCGCCGCTTCTGGCCACGCTGGCCATGTTCGTGGCCGTGGTGGGCATCACCAATGTCATCACAGAACGCAAGCGGCTCAACCTCAACGCAGACTCCATCGCCGCGTTGCGCGGCGACATCGTACCCGGCATTCCGCTTGGCATCCTGCTCGTCGCAATACTCAGCCTGCTTGCCTGGTTTTTCCTGCACCGCTCGAAGTGGGGATTGAACCTTCAGGCGGCCGGCGGAAGCCGTGACGCGGCCGAAATCTCGGGCATCCGCGTCGACCGGCTGGTGGCGCAATCCTACCTTCTGGCGGCGTTCATGGGGTTCGTGACCGGGTTCTTCATGCTTGCGAGGGCCAACGGCTACTCCCCCGGCGCGCAGGACAACCTGATGCTTGAAATGGTGCTGGCGACCTTTCTCGGGGCCGCGTTCTCGCCACGCCGGATCGTCACCGTCTGGGGCGCCATTCTGGGGGCCGTGTTGGTCGCGGCGATCTCCATCGGACTCAAGACCATCGGGGTGAATGTCTTTTGGACCGACCTCATCAAAGGCGCACTGATCGTGATCGTCGTGGCGCTGTCGGCAATTTCACAACGGGTGCAGTGATGGATACTTTTGCAAATAAAAACTGGCTCTCGCCGCGCAAGATCCTGATGCGCTTCGGCTTCTTGATCGTCTTTGCTGCCTTCTTCCTGTTCTTCGCCGCCTGGAACCCGGTTTTCGTGCAGGGTCAGAACCTGCTGAACATCGTCGAGGGCTCTGCCATCCTGATCATCATTGCCCTTGGGATGACGCTGATCGTGGCGACCGGCGGCATCGACCTGTCGGTGGGGATCGCGCTGGACTTCGGGGCGGCCTTTGCCGTGGTGGCAATGAAGTCCTACGGCATGGGGTGGTTCCCGGCAGCCTGCGTGGGGCTGCTCGGCGGCTCCCTGGTGGGGTTGCTGAACGCCGCGCTCGTGGTCGGGCTGCGGATCAGCCCTTTCCTGGCGACGCTGGGCACGTTCTTCATCGGGTCATCTGTTCAGCGTATTTTCACCCACGGCGGCGGGCCGATTTCCTATCGCCAGATGCCTGACGGTTTTCGCAACATCGCGCAGGGCAACCTGTTCGGAATTCCGACCGAAGTCATCATCGCCGCCGTTCTGGTGGTGATCTATTATCTCGTACTGGAACGGTCGGTCTGGGGACGGCGGGTTCATGCCATGGGCATGCAGCGGTCCGCGGCCATCGTCGCTGGCATTCGCGTGAACCGTATCCTGATCGCGTGCTTTGTCTTTGCCTCGATCACCTGCGCGGTGGGCGGGCTGATCGCGGCGGCCAACATTCGTATGTTCACGCCACTGTCCGGCTTTGCCTACCTGCTGGACGCCATCGCCGCCGTGTTCATCGGCGCGGCCCTGCATCCGCGCGGACGACCGAACGTGCTGGGCACGCTGGCGGGTGTTCTGTTCCTGGGTATGGTCACGAACGGCCTGAATCTTATGGGGCTGAACTTCAACACCAAGGATGCGCTGTCAGGAATAATTCTCGTGTCGGCGCTGGCCCTCGCCGTGGCGCAGCGCAACATGCGCAGCGCCGACGGCGACTGAGCACCCTGCCCTCGTCAGGATGCTTTGACAGGTGGCGTGTCGATGGTCAGGTCCGGCACCACGCCGGTCCACTTCTCTGCCCGGACAAGGCAGGAATGAGCGGTGTTGCCCTGCGACAGCTCTGAACAGCCAACGTCGCGGGTCAGGGCGTTCGGGTTGCCATGGACCTCCAGCCGCGCGCCATTCACGGTCTGGGGGTCGAACCAGGCCCCGGTGGGCAAGAACACGCAGTCGCGCCGCAGCCCGTCGTTCAACCGCACCCCTGCGAGGCACGCGCCCCGCTCGTTGTAAAGCCGCACCATGTTCCCGGCGACAAGGCCAAGAGCCGCTGCCGTGTCGGGGTGAAAGCTGGCCGCCTCGCGCCCCTTGATCTTGTCGGCCAGCGCCTCGGACCCTCGGTCGTTCTGAGAATGCAGCCTGGTGTCCGGCTGGCCAGACACCAGGTGAAACTCATCCGGCTGCGCCCGTGTCAGACATTCGGTCGGCTCCATCCATGTCGGGTGACCCGGGCAGTTCGGCAGGCCCAGCGCGCCGATCCATTCGTTGGCAAGCGTGATGCGCCCGCTTTCCGTGGCCAGCGCATTGGCCTCGGGGTCTGCCACGAAATCGCCCAGCGCGATCCGCGTCTCTGCCGCGTCGGGGATGTCGAACCGCCCCTCTGCGCGGAAGCTGTTCAGGTCGGGCAACGCGAACCCATGCGTTTTTGCAACCTCCTGCGAGCGCTCCCAAAGCCAGGCGAACCAGCCCTCGGTGTCACGGCCTTCGGTAAAGGCATCGCCAAACCCCATCTGTTGCGAGAGGCGGGCAAAGATCTCGTGATCGTCCAGCGCGTCGCCGACGGGGGCGTGGTACCGCGACATCCACAGCAGCGTCGGATCACGCCGGTTCATCAGGATGTCTTCGCGTTCGAGCGGTGCCGTGGCAGGCAGGACGATATCCGCCCGCCGCGCCGTGGCCGTCCAGCTGTGATCGTTCACGATGACCGTATCGGGGCGCGTCCACGCCTCTTCCAGCCGGTTGAGATCCTGGTGGTGGTGGAATGGATTGCCGCCGGTCCACCAGATCAGCTTGATGTCGGGATAGATCCGGGTCTCGCCGTCGTATTTGTAGGCACCGCCGGGGTTCAGCAGCATGTCAGCGATCCGGGCCACGGGGATATAATCGTCGACCGGGTTGCGTCCCTGCGGCATCGAAGGCCAGGGGATCAATCGTGCCGCCCGCCCCACCGGCGTGGTCGAACCATAGCCAAAGGCGTACCCGGTGCCCGGCTGGCCGATCTGCCCGATGATCGACGCCAGCGCCAGTCCGGCCCAAAGCGGCTGCTCGCCGTATTCAGCGCGTTGCAGGCCCCAGGCCACGGCGATCATGCTTTTGGACCCCGCCAGATCGCGGGCCAGATCACGGATCACCTGCGCGTCGAGGTCGCAGATGGGCGCGGCCCAGTCGGCGGTCTTGGGCGTGCCGTCCGCAGCGCCGGTCAGGTAATCGCGGAACGTCTCCCAGCCGCTGGTGTAGCGGGCAAGAAACGCCTCATCCGCCAGACCGGCGGCATGGATTTCATAGGCCAGAGCCAACAGGCAGGCGGTGTCCGTGCCCGGACGGATGGACAGCCATTCCGTTGCACCGTCGCCACGGGCGGGCGACAACTCGATGATCCGGGTGCCCTTGGCGCGCATCTGCTCCAGCCATGGGCCGACTTCGTGCGTCGTGGTCCCCGACGAGGTGATCTGCGCCGTGCGCCGCGAAATGCCGCCGACCGCAAGCAGCAGCTCGCAATGCTCCGCGACCAGCGGCATCGCCGTCATCTGATCCTGAAAAGCCTTGTTGCTGAGACCGAGGATATGCGGAAACATCACTTCGGCGGCGGCATGGGAATAAGTGTCGCGCGACGACACGCAGCCGCCCGCAAGGTTCAGGAACCGCCGCATCTGGCTTTGCGCGTGGTGGAACCGGCCCGCACTGGACCATCCGTAAGATCCACCGAAGACCGCGCCGTTGCCATGCGCCTCAACCGTGTCGCCCAACGCCCCGGCGGCGAGC
This sequence comes from Sagittula marina, assembly GCF_014196795.1. Classification (GTDB taxonomy): domain Bacteria; phylum Pseudomonadota; class Alphaproteobacteria; order Rhodobacterales; family Rhodobacteraceae; genus Sagittula; species Sagittula marina. The sequence continues at coordinate 193,895 of NZ_JACIEJ010000007.1, read as the reverse complement.
GAGATCGCGCGTTCCCAGGACACCTCGACATAGCTGTCGCCACAACGGTTCCGGCCCTTGTCGCCGTCCAGCCAGCCCTGCCGGATGGCGGGGCGCAGGATACGGCTTTGCCGGTCCTGCGAAGCACTGGCCCAGCCGCGTCCAATGCGCGAAGGGTCGGGGTCGCTCGCCAGCGGCATCAACGGGCCGCCGGGTTCGAACTGGTAGCTGCCCCAATGGGAAGATGTGTATTTCACGAAGCCTCCGTGCCGTTCGGCTCAAAAATGACCTTGATCTGCACTTCGTCCGGGTCCGGGGTGCGGACGATGGCAGTTTCAAACTCTTCCAGAGGATAGGAATGCGTCACGCAAGCGTCACCGTCAATCAGGCCCCGCCCCATCAGATCAAGCGCGGTGGCATATGTAAACGGCGCAAGGTGGCCGCCGCGCAGATCCAGTTCCTTGAACTCGCCAAGGATGTTGAGGTCGAATGGCACCGGATCCTTATAGACGCCAAAGACCACCATGCGCCCGGCCTTGCGGATCAAATCCAGCCCTTGCAGAAAGGCCGCCCCCTGCCCCGAGGCCTCCAGGAATACGTCAGCGCCGCGGCCGTCCGTCAGGTCGTTCAGCGCGGCGCGCAAATCGGGGTCCTCGGGATGAAATGCAAGATCGGCACCCAGCTTCAGAGCCAAGTCACGCTTGGGCTTGCCCGGATTGATCAGGATCAGCTTGCGCGGTGTCTTTAGCCGGGCGGCCTGAATCATGCCCATCCCGATAGGCCCTGCCCCGGCGATGACGATCACGTCCTCGAACCCGATCTCCGCGCGCTGAACCCCGTGGATCGCGTTCGCCAACGGCTCTGTATAGCAGGCCGCGCGGTTCGACACGCTGTCCGGCACTTTGTGGATCACCGCGTCCGCAGGATAGATCATGTACTCTGCCCAGCCGCCGTTCAGCGTCGCGCCCAGGACATCCATACTGTCCGACAGGTGGTAGAGACCTCGTTGGCGGAAAAAGTCATTCCCGTAAGTGATGTTCAGCTCGGCAATGGCCCGGTCGCCCACGGACAGCCTATGCCGCGCGCCTGCGCCCTCGCCAAGCGCCACAACCGTCCCGGTGAACTCATGCCCCGGCGTGAACGGAAAGCTCAGGTCCCACGGCCCGGTTGCGTTCCACATGGCCCTGTCAGCGGCACAGACCCCGCTGGCGTCGACCCGGACCAGCACTTCACCCGGCCCCGGTTCTGGTACGTTCAGCCCGGTTTCAAACCGATGCTGTCCGCCGAAACCATGGCACCGAATAGCGTTCATTCGTCTCATGTCGCACCTTTCCAAGACCGGGACGTTGCAATCATCTCTTGTTTTTTACATTTGCATCTTTTAATGACATTTGTAAAGATCAGAGGAGATCCCCGTGAGGAATGAAAAGACGACGGAAGATATCGCGCTTGGCATTCGCCGCCGCGTGTTTGAACACTCGATGCGCAACAACGGCGGATATCTCAGCCAGGCGTGTTCGGCGGGCGAACAGCTTGCCTGGCTTTACAACGAAGCGCTGAACCTTGGTCAGCCAACGCTGCCAATGATTCCCAAACCGTTCGAAGGCGTGCCCTCTCCGAACAATCCCGACTATCACACGGGCGCCGGCTACAACGGCCCGGCGGGGCCTGAATACGATCGGCTCTTCATCGCCCCCGCGCACTACGCGCTGGTCGCCTATGCCACGCTGATCGAGGTCGGGCGTATGGCCCCCGAGGGCCTTGAGATGTTCAACCAGGATGGCTCCTCCGTCGAGATGATCGGCGCGGAGCACAGCCCCGGCATGGAAGTCCACAACGGCACCCTGGGCATCGGCCTGTCGACGGCAGCGGGCCTTGCCTTTGGACGCAAGCGTCGCGGAGACACCGGCAACACCTGGGTCTTCATGTCCGACGGGGAGGTCCAGGAGGGCCAGACCTGGGAGGCGGTGCAGGCCTGCGCCTTCCACAATATCGAGGTCAAGGCGATCATGGACGTGAACGACCAGCAATGCGACGGTGCCATGGACAGCGTGATGGAGGTCGGCGACCTGCGCACCAAGTTCACCAATTTCGGAGCCCATTGCGTCGAGGTTGACGGTCACGACCTGAATGCCATCCGACAGGCGTCGCAGGAAAATCACGAGGGCAAGCCCCTGATCATCCTGGCGCGCACCAACCCCTTCCACGCGATGTCGATCCTCGAGGAACGCTTCCCGCGGCTTCATTACGTGCGGTTCAAGTCCGAAGACGAGCGCGCGCGCATGAACCAATCCATCGCAAAAGATCTGGGCGTCGACCCGATCGATTACGCCCACTAAGGAGACCCGACACATGGTAGAAATGGTTTCACGCCCCTACGCGTCGGCCTTCGAGAAATTCGCAGCCGGCAATCCCGACATCCTGTGCCTTTCGGCGGACCTGACCTCGTCCTGCGAGATCGACGGCTTCCGCGATCGCCATCCCGATCAGTTCCTGTCAATGGGCATGGCGGAACAGAACATGATGAGCTTTGCCGGCGGTCTTGGTCTGGCGGGCTATCGCCCCTTCATCCACACTTTTGGTGTGTTCATGTACCGGCGTCCCTACGATCAGCTGATGGCCTCGATTGCCTATCCGCGCCGCAAGGTGCGCATGATGGGCTTTCTGCCCGGCGTCACGACGCCCGGCGGCATGACGCACCAGTCGATCGAGGATATTTCGGTCATGCGGTCGATCCCGAACATGACGATTCTGGAAACCGGCGACGCGACCGAAGTGGAATCGATCTGCGAAGCCGCCGACAGCATCGACGGGCCGGTTTGGTGCCGGGTGCTGCGCGGATCCGTGCCGCGCCTGTTCGATACACCGATCAAGGTCGGTGAGATGCGCGAACTCAGCACGGGTGACGACATCCTCGTCGTCACCACCGGCATCTGCACCGAGGAAGCCATGCGCGCCCGCGCCGCCCTGAAGAAAGCGGGCCTGTCGATCCGCCACCTGCACCTGCATACGATCAAGCCATTCGATTCCAAAGCGCTTCTGGATCAGATCGGCAGCGTGAAGCACGGCGTGATCACGCTGGAAAACCACGTCACCGAAGGCGGTGTCGGCAGCCTCGTTGCCGAGACGATGGCGGATGCCGGCGTCGGCAAGCGCCTGATCCGGCTTGGCTTGCGGGACACCTACGCCCACGGCGGGTCACGGCCCTATCTGATGCGCTATTACGGTCTGGATGCACTGGCGCTGGTCCGAGGAGTCGAAGATTTGATGGGGCAGGAATTCGGCATCACCGAAAGTGACCTCGACGCCGCCCGTGTCGACGAGGTTCACTCACTGGTCAAAGCCGAAGCGCTCTAGCATCCACCCGGTTGGCAGAACGCTACAGCTATCACCACCGATCCACAGAAATGGTGGTGATAGCTGGTCATGCTCCACCGAAACAGCGGGCCGGGTTAGCGCTCGTGTCCCTGCTACTGGGTTTGTGGATGATCTCTTGCGGATGACGGGGATGAACTGTGCCGGGCCTGACTTGGCACCATGTGCCGGCGACAGAGGACCCCTGCGGTCACCATCTCGTGGCGCGGCTCTAAAGGCCCGCTGCATCTGCCTGTCGACAGCACCGGGGTCGAGGCACGATAAAGGCGATTGGACCGCCCGAAATCATGGCGACCGCAAACGGGTAGATGTCACTCAGACCAATGGCGCGACATGGCTCACCTGGCGCAAGGCCCAGATGGGATGCGAGGCGCGAACACTGGAAAAAGAGCCGTCGAGATCACTGGAAGCTATACCGGGGATGCATCGACGTTGCCTCATCTGCTCAACAGGATCCCGCGCGATCATGGGATTGGCGGCGTGACTGCCGATGGTGTGTATGGCACGCGTCTATGCCACGCCGAAATGCCCAGCCAATCAATGCCTGTGCCATCGCCAGAAACGACGCACTCCGCGCATCAATATCTCTGGCTCGGGCACTCCGGTGGACCTGAAGCGCATATCGCCGCTGGAGTCGCGGCGAGACAAAACCTTTCGGAACATTTCCCATGGAAACGCGCGGCCGGACAGTGGATGCACTGCGCGAAACTACTCTGCCAAAGCCTGATTGCACAGGGTTTCAACCGCCACGTCGCGGGCGGTCATGTGCGCATCGCGATCCTGCACCGCTTCAATGCGGATGACAGCCCTGTCACAAAAGACGTGGGATAAATCCGCTTGGGGTAAGGGAAAACAGTCCGTAAGCTGATGTGCAGAACTTAGTCTCGTGTGTTCGAGAAGCCCTCCCAGAGGTGTCGGCTTGTTCTGAAGTCACTTCTGCTTTCGTGCCGGCTGTCACACACATCTTGCTTTGTCTAAGGTTTGTGGCTGCTGTCAGCGTGAACTGCAACGGCGACACATCAAAAGGAGAGAAGCGCGGGCCAATCTGTGGGCTATGATTGGTCTGATATCCACACCAGAAAGCGCCTTTTTTTTCGCAGTAAGGGGCTTAGATCCTGACCGGATCGAAGCCAAGCAATTTGCTGTCGGGTGCCCGGTTGAAGAGAGCAAGAGCGCCATTGTTCTCGGCCAGTTCAAGCCGCCCCCTGATCGCCCGAGCATGTTTCGGCTTGAGCGATGGCTTGCCGCCAACGATTGGCCATTGGTCCAAGCCGGATGACGCGCGGGGACGCCAAGTAGGCGACCCGCAGCGCGAAATGGTCATCAAGCGTTACTCAGGACCAGAGGACACAGGCGCGCCACTGGCGGTGGCAAACCACCATCCTAGGGGCCGAGTGCTTTTATGCGGCCTCGCCAACCTTGGCCAAAACTGCCTTCGCACGGTTCAGCACCGGAAGGTCGATGAATTCGCCGTCCAACAAGAATGCTCCGGTGCCGGTGGCCGCGGCATCCTCGGCGGCGGCGACTATTTGGCGGGCGCGCGCAACCGCGGCTTCAGAGGGAGAGAACGCCTCGTTCAGTACCGGGACCACTTTAGGGTGGATACAGCTTGATCCATCAAAGCCGAAGCGCGCAGCTTCTTTCGCGGCGGCCACCAGACCGTCGCCATCGTCGAAGTCAGCAATCGAGCGCAGCATGCCGAGCGAAAGCTTGCCTTCCGCTTTTGCGGCATAATGGACCATCAGCTTAGGCAGCTTCAAAACCTCCGGGACCGGTTCCGCCCCGGTCGAGGTGGCGAAATCCTCCGCCCCGAGGGAGACAGCAAGGACACGTGGATGCGCCGCCACCTGCCGCGCCTCGAGCAGACCGACGGCGTCCTCGATGATCGCCAGGATGTCGATGGTTCCGTCGTCTGCATCGCCCAGCTCCGCCAAAAGCGCATTTACGGCAGCAACTGAATCCGCCTTGGGCAACACGAGTCCCTGAGCACCGGCGGCAACGGCCGCGCGGGCATCATCCCCCATCCTCGGGCCGACATTTACCCGGACGTAGGCTTTCGCTCCGTTCTGCGCGACATGTGGCACAGCGACAGCAAGTGCCGCGCGCGCCGCGTCCTTCGATCCTTCCTCAACGGAATCTTCCAGATCAAGGATAACCGCATCGGCGCCGCGCTCATGCGCTTTGGAGACGAACCGTTCGGCACTGGCAGGAACGTAGAGCAGCGACCTCAATATCATTGTGTCACCTCCTCGTCAGGGACAGCGATGAGGCCAGCGGCGACCATGTCATCAATCTCTTCCGCTTCGTACCCCGCTTCGGCGAGGATCGAGCGACCGTGTTCACCAAGCGAAGGCGCCGGACACCGCAACGTGCCCGGTGTCGCTGACATGCGCGGCAGAGGGCTGTGCATCGGAACGCTATCCAGCTCGGCGTCCGGCACTTCGACGAAAATTTCCCGGTCGATAAAATGCCGGTCCTCGGCGATATCGGCGATGGAGTACAGCGGTGCCGCCGTTATGCCGTCACGCTCAAAAATCTCGAGCAGTTCGTCGCGGGTGTGTTTTGCCATCCAGCTGCCAACGATCTCGTCTACTTCTTCGCGGCGCTTGATGCGCTCCTCGTTGGTCGAGAAACGCGGATCGGTGTTCATGTCCGGGCGACCGATGGTGTTGAACATTCGTGTCGCAGCATTCTGGACCGATGCCGAGACCGCGATATAGTGCCCATCCTTGCTGTGATACACATTTCGCGGGCTCGACGTGTTGGATCCGTTTCCGACCCGCGGTTTCGGCGCGCCGGTCAGCCGATAGTCGAGCGGTTCAGGCCCAAGGACGGATACCATGGCCTCAAGCAATGAAAGGTCAACGACCTGCCCGCGGCCTGTCTGTTCCCGCGATCGCAACGCCATCATGATGGCGTTGGACCCGTAAAGCCCGGCAATCATGTCGGCAAGTGCCAGCGGTGGCAGCAAGGGGTCTCCGCCCTCCTCGCCGTTGCGGTGCGCGAAGCCAGACATGCCTTCAACCAGAGTGCCGAAACCGGGACGCGGCGAATAGGGACCGGTTTGTCCAAAGCCCGAAACACGAAGCAGAATGAGCTGCGGGAACCGCTTCTCTAAAACATCGGGACCGAGGCCCATCTTTTCCATCGTGCCGGGGCGGAAGCTTTCGATCATCACGTCGGCCTGCGCCATCAGCCGTTCGAGCACCTCGAGCCCGCCATCAGCGCGAAAGTCAAGCGCGATCGAGCGTTTGTTGCGCCCATAGGTTTTCCAGAAGGTGCTCTGCCCTTGCTGCTTCCAAGCGCGCAGCGGGTCGCCCACGGGTTGCGGCTCAACCTTGACAACATCGGCCCCAAAGTCGGCCAGCTGAAGGGAGCACATATTGCCAGCGACGAGCCGGGACAGGTCCAGAACGCGAACCCCGGTCATGGGACCTGTCGCATCGGCGTCGAAGTCCCGGGTGTGCCAGTTATGTTCGCTCATTGTTTAGCTTTCCGTCTATTGAATATTGATTGGGCCCCTCCCCCGCACTTGTGCGAGGGAAACTTGGACGGTGCAGTCCGCCGTATCATTCTCCGTCCGCTCCGGCTCGGAGGGCGCGACGCTTGGCGCGCACTTGTCCGAAGATGGAGAGCGCAATGATCAGCGCCATCAGGATAAGGATCGTCAGTGAGATGGGCCTATCGAGGAAGATGCGCGCGCTGCCCTGCCCCAACATCACGGACTGCCGGAAATAGTTCTCGGCGAGCGGTGCCAAGACAACTGCCAAGATGAATGGACCGGTCGGGTAATCGTTCTTCTTCATCAGGTAGCCCAGCAGGCCAAAGATCAGCATGATCCAGATGTTGAAAGGGCTGTAGGCAAGCGAGAACGCCCCCACGACACAAAGCGCGATAACCACATTCGCAAGATTGCCCTGCACCGCGCGCAGCAGGTTGACGAAAACCGGGATGAGCAGCACGTTCGACGCCAGCAGGAACGCGTTCGCCAGCACAAGGCCCGCGATCATTGCCCAGACGATATCTCCCGACGTTGTCATCAGGAGAGGCCCGGGCCGCAGACCGAACATGATCAGCGCCCCCAACATGATCGCCGTACCGCCCGATCCCGGGATGCCCAGCGTGATCAGCGGGATCAGCGATCCGGGCACAGCCGCGTTATTGGTGGCCTCCGGACCGGCGAGGCCCGCAATGTTGCCGGTGCCGAATGTTTCCGGCTTCTTCGACAGCCGCTTTTCCATCGCGTAGTCGAGAAAGGTCGCTACCGTGGCGCCAGCGCCGGGAACGATTCCGATCAAGGTCCCGAGGATTGATCCGCGCAAGGTCGGCGCCGCAGCCTGGCTCAACTCGGCCTTGCCGGGGATGAATTCCTTCATCCGAAAGCCGGGCTTGCCCAGGTTCAGCTTCACTCGTTTCTCAAGATTGTAGAACACCTCCCCTAAACCGTAGAGGCCGATAATAATCGCGACGAAGTCGATCCCTTCGATCAACTCCGGCACGAAGGCGAACCGGATCTGACCCGAGACATAGTCGCTTCCGAATGTGCTGACCAGCACGCCTAGACAGGTCACGAAGAAAGCCTTGGCGATCTGGTCTCCTGCCAGCAGCATCACGGTTGCAAGCCCTGTTGCCATCAGAAGAAAGTACTCCGGTGGACCAAGGTAGATCGCATAGGAGGCGATGACCGGGGCGGCGAAAATCAGGACCAGCAAGCCGAAGAGGCCGCCAATGAACGAGGAAAAGGCAGAGATGCCGAGCGCCATCGCCCCTCTGCCCTGTTGCATCATCGGATAGCCTTCCAGCGCGGTGATGATCGCTGGTGCGTCGCCCGGCGCGTTGATCAGGATCGAGGTGATGCGCCCGCCGTACATCGTGCCCATGTAGACTCCGGTCAACAGACACAGGCCGGACGCTTCGGGCATGCCGAACGTCAGCGGCAGCATCAGCGCGATGCCAGCAGAAGGGCCTAATCCGGGCAGTGCGCCGACCACCGTACCGATCAGACCGGCAGCAAAGATAACCGCGATGTTGAATGGCGTCAGGATGTCTCCGAACCCCATCATGAGATTGTTTAAAGCGTCCATTTCGGGGGCCTCCGATCAGATGACGGGGATGTTCAGCCACAGGCTGAAGATCCCGTAGATCGCCACAAGCGTGACGGCATTGAAGACGAGCGCCCGCGCCAGACCGTGGCCGAGAAACGCAAGCGAGATGATGACCATCACCACGTACAAGGGGGCCAGAATGGAGCCAAAGCCCATGAGCGCGGTCGCGCCGAATAGGAGTACCGCAGCAGACAATGCCGGAAGAACGGCTTTGAACCGCTCCGCGAGACCCTCGGGCAGGAACGGCCCGCCCGATTTCAACCGCGCCTTGACCACAAGGTAGGCCGCCAGAAGAAGTGTGAGTATCGCGAAGTTGGTTGGAACGAAGCCCGGGCCGAAACCTTGTCTTGAGAAGTACTGGAAGTCGGTACTCTGCAAACCCAAGACCACCGCAAAGACGGCCGTTGCGGCAATAAGAAATAGTTCTGAAGTCCGCATGGCAGCCTCCGACTGAAAAATGAGGGAAGGTAGTGGGTGGGGAAAGCGGGCTGCCAGCATGAAGCAGCCCGCGGCCAGTTTTTTTAGTTTCCGATCATCCCAAGATCGGTCAACGTCTCGCGGTAAACGGCCTCGGTCTCGCCGAGGTAGTCGGCGAAATCTTGTCCTGTCACCACCAGCGGCACCACTGCGTTGGGCTCGATATACTCTTTCTGCCAGGCTTCAGTCTCGAAGAGCTCTGTGACCATCGCGATCAACGCGTCGCGGTCTTCGTCCGAGATGTCCGGCGCGGCGGTCAAGCCGCGGAAGAGTGAGATCGTGATGTCCACGCCTTGTTCGGCGAACGTCGGCACATCGGGCAGATTATCGATCCGTTCTTCGGTGCTGATCGCGAGTGCCTTGAACGTGTCGTTCGAAAGATAGTCACCCACCGGGCCAGGATTGGCGATTGCGAAATCGATCTGGTTGGACAGTAGCGCGGTCACCACCTCACCGTCCCCCTGGAAAGGAATGAAGTTCAGCTCCATTCCTGTCTTCTCAGCCAGCTGCATCGTCACGATGTGCTCGATGCTGCCGGCAGCCGTGCCGCCCACGTTCAGCATACGGTCCTCGGCCTTCAAATCTTCGAGTGTCTCGTACCCCTTGGAGGTGTTTACCACCAGAAGCTCCGGATCGATGCCGATACGCGCGATCGGCGTAAAGCTCGAATAGTCGAGGCCGATATTCGACGTCAGCGGAGTTGCGATGTGCGATGACGTGATCGACATCAGGTAATAGGGATTGCCTTCGCGGGCATTCAGATAGCCCATGGCCACAGCCGAGCTGCCGCCTTCCTTGTTCACCACGTTGATCGGTACGTCGGTGATGTCTTCTTGAGACATCAGGCGCGCCATGGTGCGCAGCATCGTGTCATGGCCGCCGCCTGGTCCATAGCCTGCCACAAATTCCAATGGGCGATCCGGAAACGCTTGCGCCAACGCGGACGTTCCCAGCAGTGACAGACCGACGGCGGCAATGCTGGCGGCTCTGGTCACGGTTCTAAAGGTCATCATCTCAATCTCCTCCTTACTGAGTTTCTTCTGCGCGCCCTTCAGGCACGGGGGTCTTCACCACGCCATCCGAGAGCGGCGGAGGCTTCCGCCGCGCCTGCACGTACGATGGCAATGATATCATCGAGGTTTTCGGCCAGCCGGGCGGCTGGACCCGCGATGTTCAGGGCACCGACGACATCGCCACTGGCATCCCGCAATGGGGCGGCCACACCGGCGGCACCTTCGACGATGCCACGGCGGGTGACCGAGTAGCCAACCGAGCGCGCCTCTTCGACACGCGCTATCAGAGCCGCGGCATCGCCAAGCCCCTCGGCTTCGGCCTTGGCCGCTTCGTCGGCCAAGGCCGCATCACTCAAACCGGTCATAATCGCGATGCCACTGCTTACCTGTATGGCGCGGCGTGGTATCTCGATATTGCGGTCGTAGCGGATCTCCCTGTCAGGCAGGATTTTGCAGAGGTAGCGGACGTAGGCGCCATCAACGACTGCGATGAACCCACTTTCCTTGGACGCCGTCACTGCTGCGTGGACTGCAGGTTCACAGCGCCGCACCAACGTGCCATGCGCCCCACCACCTGCGGACACCTCGCCCGGGAGACGAACGAGGCGATAGGCGCTGTCACCATCTCGTTCGACGTAATTCATGTCGACCAACATCCTGAGCAGGTTGAGCACGCTCGATTTCGGCGCCTTGAGTGCGGCACTGGCCTCCGCCAGCGTAATTGACCGGGTCTGGCTCGAAAACCATTCCAGCAGCATCAACACCCGTTCAGATCCTCGTCCCGAGCTCATCGGCCCCTCCCAAGTACCGTTCACTATTTTGAACGCGTTCAATATGTAGAATTTTGTAGCCCAGCCTTTTTAGTCAGTCAAGGGACCTCGCCAATCGAGGTGAAGTCGGTCATCCCGATCAGGAAGGGAAAGGGTGGGATGCATCAGCTGCGCCACGTTTCGGAAACTGTAGCGCAGCGGAGGAAGCGGACGCCGATTGACGACCAGAATGAGCTACGCTCGCCGCTACGGCTGTTATTGTGGCCAAGGGCTTATGGAGAGTGATGAATATCGCCGCCGATCCCAAGCGCATGAGGGCACGGATCGTCACGCCCTGTGTCTCTGACTCACTTGGGGATCGGCACTGCCCCACCATCCCCACATCCACACGATCGCGTCCGAAGGTGGCCTGTCACAGGATGGCACACGGTGGGCTCCCTGCAAACCAAGGTTTTTTCTGGATGTGCGGGTTATGTTGCGATTGCGCCGATGCCAACACCGTGGCCTTCCGCTGGGCGAATGACCGGATAAAGCCCGAGGATCGCCAAAAAGGCGACGCAACTGCCCACGCCCGAGTTCATTCGTCGGTTCATGACCCCTCCGCGGCGACCGCCCTTCTGAGGTTTATCAACGCGGGCTGTTATCGCGAGATGGCCACCGAAACGCCAAAGCCTGCATCGAAGGCCTTCTCCGTAGCAGTCAATCGCGTCATCGGGCGACATCGTCTGGCAGTAAGGACAGACGTGCGAGGCGGATGTGTCCGTTTGGTCAAAAAGCGAATGCCGGCTTTCGGTTTGACGGAGAAACAAGACGTTGAGGTTCTGCCAGTGAATGCTAAGCGCCCGTCTCGACGCCCTCCAGAAGAACACTCTCAAGGGTCTCTCCGTGGAGCACGGAAATGTCGCCCGTGACCTCGAGCACGACGGCGCGAACGTCGCCAAGCTGCAGCACATTTGCGGCGCGAAGCTTGGCGATGATGTCACCGCGCGACGTTCGGGTGCGTCTGAGTGCGCTTTCCAGAAATTCACCATCGCGCATCAATAGGGTGGGTGTGTTGTCAATGAGGGCTTCGAAATCGTCATGGTTGGCGCGATTTCGAGACAAGGTGTATTGGATACCGAGCAGAGCCGTGATGGCGATCATAGCTTGAAGCATTGTGCTCCAACTGGTGGCTTGCACACATCCCGCCAGAAGCGAACCAATGGCGATGGTGGTCACGAAATCGAACGATGTCATTTTCGAGAAGGCTCGCAGACCGATCACGCGGACGCAAATCACCACCCATGACAGGCCGATAAAGGCCAGCAGAGTGCCGCGCAAAAGGACGTCGAGTGCCGTAATATCCGTGAACATCAATTCACGTCCCGCAGCTTGGAGCGCTGGTAAAACAGATGTGCGAGCGACACGATTAGGACGCAAGACAACGCGCCCAAATATCGCTCGTATAGGCCGTCGATGTCCGTGGGCAGAAAAAAGAATACAGGAGCCGAGACAACCCAGACAATGCCGGTGCCGTTCAGGATCGTCCGGTAGCGTGGACTGGCCCGAGCTGCGCCGCGCGCCAGCGCGAAACACGCAACGGTCATTGCGACCCCGACGCCATAGACCAGGTAGACGTGAATTACCCAGCCTTCACTGTCGTTGTCGCCGTACTCGTTACGGGCCCCGATAAGGAAAACCAACAACCCAAAGACAACGAGCGCGATGATGCCCACACTCCAGTCCCACCTGCCGAGATGGACATGGGCGGCGGATACGGCCAAGCCGATCAATGCGGCGGAAAAGGTGTAAAGCCCGATATCGACGATGAACTCGTACCGTCCCGCCCCGAGGTCGCTTATGGTATCAGCGATCCAATCATGGTCGGGAACCACGAAATCCGCGACCAAAATAGAGCCTGCGAGCGCTACACAGCCAAAGACTGCAAGAAGACTGAGGCCAAGCAGAAGGAACGGTTGCTCCGCAACTTTGGCGGACAACTGATGATCAGTTTCGGCGGTCGGAGACATTCGGGTTCCCATCTGAGCTTGTTATACTCATCACATAGCCCAAGGCCCGACGTTTGAAACGGTCCGCATCGCGAACGGAGATTTGAGCGGCATACGTCGAACTTGGTCCGAGCGCGAAAATGCTGTTCAGACCGTCGATCAGGGCGGCCCCCCGTTTATCGCGCGTTTATTGCTATGCGTGCGCGGCGACAGATCGGGTGCGCATGACGTACGTGGATCGTCTCACATCGCGCCCCGTTCGGAACCGACCTGTGTACCCGTCGACGAACAGAGGACAACGCAAGGAGCGCCCTCCATCGTTTTCCGTGTCCCTTTTCAAGCCTCGCAGTCGGGCTGACGCGGCGGGAACAGGGTATCGTATCCCCAGGTGAAGACGAAGGCATAGATCATGTAGAATGCCGCGAACGAAAGCTCCATCACCACCACGGTCGCCAGAGAAAGGCTCAACCACCAGGCGAAAACCGGCAGCAAAAGAACGAGCAACGTCACCTCGAACAACACTGCATGAACGACCTGGAGAGGAACAGTCTTTCGGGTGTCGCCTCGGCGCCAATGGAGAAGGTGATCGAAGCCCAGATTGAAGAGATAGTTCCAGACGGTCGCTGCCGTGGCCCCGAGCACGACCAGAACGCCCATGTCACCCATTGAATGATCAAAAATCCAGGCAAAGAGGGGCGTGACAATCATGATACCGAGGAGCTCAAAGCTCACGGCCTGACGGATACGGTCTGCGGTGTTGCGCATGAAAAAGGCTCCGAATGTTATTCGGGCCGTCCCGCGTGTTGACCATTTGGCCGGGCGGGGTCGTCCTCGCCTGCCTCCAGTATAAGATTGGCGCACCGGCTATTCAAGCAGACGCCGGCACTGCCGGTTGATCGCCTGCCCCATGAAGTAGCAATCCAATGATGTCGGAGCGGGTGAGAATGCCGAGGAGGCGGCCATCTTGTGTGACCGGAACGACCTCGCTCCCCTGCACCGCCAGCCGATTGAGCAGCGCCCCGACGGGCAGATCGTGAGACACTGCTCGACCAGCTGGACGCATCACCTCCGACACGGTGCGACCGGGTGAGCGCAGGCGCAGCGCTGAATGACGCCCCTTCAGCTGCACGGCGCCGAGGATATCTGCCTGGAGCACGAGCCCCTGCAATGTCATGTCGGGGTCCACGACGGGGAGGCACTTGATCGCATGGTGACCAAAGAGCCGTGCTGCCTCCGCAAGCGGCGTGTCGGGCCGCACCGTGATAAGGTCCGTGGTCATGACGTCGGCGCAGGTGGTGCCGTCGAACCGGTGCTGCGCCGCTTCGGCTTCGGCAGCTGCGAGCAGACGACCCAGATCGGCGATGCCGACATTTGCCGACTGGTTGAACCGATCAAGCAATGCCCCGAGCTGTTCGGTCGACAACCCGAGCCGCGTCTCAGTCTCAGGCTCGCTTGCAGCCTCCGTTTCGGGCTGTCTAAACGGATACACCCGTCCGGTGGCCCTGTTGTAGGCTATGGCTGTGAGAACAAGCACGGCAGTAAGCAGCCCGACCGGCATCACCGCAAACAGCGGTCCCGTGTTCAGTGCCGCGGCCGGATCGAGCGCGGTCAGCAGTGCAACAGCGCCTCCCGGCGGATGCAAAGCCCGAACGAACATCATCGCGGTGATCGCTGCGCCGACCGCAACGCCGGCCGACCACGGGGCAGGAACAATCTGGATGACCACAAGCGCGACGAGCGCCGAAATTCCATTTCCGACGATCGCTGACCACGGCTGGGCAAGAGGCGCGTTCGGAACGCAGAAGACCAGCACTGCCGTCGCCCCGAGAGGGGCCACAAGAGATAGCGACGACGCTCCGAGGCTGGCTGCGAGGCTTACCACGACGGCGCACAAGGTGATCCCGATCAGCGCGCCGATACCAGCCCGCAGTTGCTCGCGGCCATGGAACGCCGGGAGAGCCGGATAGAGATGTTGCCACGCCCGCATGTCAGCGACCCTCCCAAAAGCGCCCGAAAACCAACCGGGCATTCGGGTGTATGCCTCAACCGGCGGGAGGAAGTGAACGTTCGTTCTATGAGAAAAGGAAATGTTCCCGGAGTCGCTCGACAGCCAAGGTCAGCATTTCGCGAAGGTGCCGAAATGGATCAAATCCGACTGCTTGATCGCGAGGGAGGCATCCGGCGAATATTCGTCCGGCCGGGAGGTTAGCACGCGAATGCGTAGACAGATGACCCGCGATGGCCTGTCCTGCTTCCCCGAGGAGCGCGCGCCCGACGGGAGAGAACGCCTGGTAACGGAGCGGCTAGATCACGGCACTTCGAGCGATGGCTCACCACCAGCAAATGGTCAGCATCGCCATTGGGCGTTATTGGCCCGAAAGTACACACATCCGGGTGGCTGAGTGTATTACGGAAGGGCGGTCGTGCAACCCGACCCGAGAAGGTCGCCCTGCCGACTGGCGCGATACGCGAATGATGCTGGCGCAGGATGCGAAGACGCCGTCGCGACGCACGACTACCGTTTCCCAAGACCTTCTTATGATGCACAGCGGGAGCACGACATGCGCGACAAGTCCCTGACCTTCGAAGGTGACCAAACAGTCACCGCCGATATCATTCCCGCGCAGAATCCCCGGCAGCGGCCCCTTTCTGGCGCTGGAACGCGACGCGCCCTTTCATGGGCACAAGACGTCGACGCTGGACGGTGCATCGACGAAGGCGGAATGATGGAAAATACCCGTATCCAACCGGTATTTTCCTGACGTCATTCACGGAAACGGGCGTGCGAGGAGGTGCGCCCGACCGCTTTAAATCAACGGGAGGACCCCATGATGAAAGACCCTAAGACGCAAAAGTTAAACCGCCGCAGCTTTCTGGGGCGTACAGCCGTCGCTTCCGGCGTTCTCAGCCTGGGCGGCGGACTGTGGGGGGCATCGGTGAACCCGGCTGACGCTCAGGAGACGGACCATGACTACGTCATCATCGGCGCAGGTAGCGCCGGCTGCGTGCTGGCCAACCGACTGACCGAGGACGGCGCGCGGGTGCTGTTGCTGGAAGCTGGCGGACCGGATGCGGATGCAATGATTTCGACCCCGATGCGCCTGATCGAGCTTTGGGGGACCGATTTCGACTGGGGCTACCAGACCGTGCCGCAGGAAAACGCCGCAAATCGTCAGCTCTACTGGCCGCGGGGCAAGACGCTGGGCGGCTCGTCGTCGTTGAACGGCATGATCTACGTGCGCGGGAATGCTTCGGACTACGATGCATGGGCCAGCGATTTCGGCTGTGAAGGTTGGGATTACACATCCGTCCTGCCGTATTTCCGCAAGTCCGAGGATTTTTCGCGCGGGGAAGATGAGTACCATGGTGTCGGCGGCCCGCT
The DNA here is from genome assembly GCF_014196795.1 of Sagittula marina. Lineage (GTDB taxonomy): Bacteria > Pseudomonadota > Alphaproteobacteria > Rhodobacterales > Rhodobacteraceae > Sagittula > Sagittula marina. The sequence goes on along the minus strand of NZ_JACIEJ010000007.1, from coordinate 177,806 downwards.
GCATGTCACCGCCGATTTCGAGCCGCACCCCATCACGCGCGCCATCGTCGACGCGGCCGTCGAAGCCGGGCACCCGCTGAACGAGGACACCAACGGGGCACAGCAGGATGGCGTGGCATACGTCGATCTGAACACCAAGGACGGGCAGCGTGCCTCGACCGCGGCGGCTTTCCTGCGCCCGGCGCTGGAGCGCGAGAACCTGACGCTGATCACCAACGCCCGCGTGCTGGATGTGACGCTGGACGGCGACCGCGCCACCGGCGTGCGCTACTTGCAAGACGGTGCGGAGCGGCAAGTCTCGGCCACGCGCGAGGTCATCGTCTGTGGCGGTGCGATCGAGAGCCCGCGCATCCTGATGATGTCCGGCATCGGTCCACGCGCGCATCTCGAAGAGGTCGGAATCGAGGTCCGTCATGACCTGCCTGGCGTCGGTCAGAACCTCAATGACCACACGCTTTGTCCGGTGATCTACGAAGGCGCGCAGGAGATCCCGGCGCCGTCGGACATGGCGATCACCGTACTGCATGCGCATCTGTTCATGCGCTCGGACCCGTCCCTGCCCGGGCCGGACATGCAGCCCCTCTTCTTCCATGTGCCCTACTACACGCCCGAGATGGAGCAGCCGACCGGCAATGCCTTCACCCTGAACGCATCGGGGGTGCAGCCGGCCTCGACCGGCGAGATCCGGCTGACGGGTCCGTCGATTGACGATCCGCTGCATATCGACCCCAAGGTGTTGTCGGACAGCCATGACGTCGACATACTCGTGAAGAACATGCGCCAGATGCGCGAGATCGCGCAGCAACCGGCGCTGGCTGAATGGAAGGGCCGTGAAATCTACCCGGGCGAACATGTGCAAAGCGACGAGGATCTCGCCGCCTATGCCCGCACTGCGGTGCTGTCCTATCACCACCAAAACGGCACCTGCGCCATGGGCACCGGCGAAACTGCGGTGGTCGACCCCGAGCTGCGCGTACGCGGGCTTCAGGGACTGCGGGTGGTAGATGCGTCGATCTTCCCACGCGTGATGGCCGGCAATACGAATGCTCCGGTCATCATGGTCGCGGAAAAGGCAGCGGACATGATCAAGGATGCGCATCGCTGATACCTTTCTGCAACGCGCTATCTGGCCCGCCCTTCCCTTCCAGGGGCGGGCCTTCTCATGCGTAACTCGAAGCAATCCGTCTAAGTCTCCCGGCACGTGGCTGAAAGAGCGTACTATTTCAGAGTTGGCGCAGCCTACATCTTGCGATGAGAAATTTCACGGCGGGCAGAACAGTTAGCTTGATCAGTGAACAACGCGGTTCATCATCGACCAGTCTCTGGCGCGGAGAATTTCGGTGATCTTCTGGTATTCCTGACCGGAGAACCCGTCCAGCGGCTGCTCGAACGCGGCCCCCTCAAACAAGGCAAGGGCCGCAGCCCCCGACGAATGATGATCACAACGTTTTACCTACCGGTGAAAGCGCCCGCCGAGGCGGGCGCCATTGGTTGATGTGTACTGTGCGGATCAGGAAAAGATGACTTGAATGTCGGTGTATTCCTTCAGGCCTTCCTCGCCAAATTCGACGCCGAACCCGGACTTCTTGACGCCACCAAAGGGCGCATTGGGCTGAATACCGCCATGGCCGTTGATCCAGACTGTGCCGCATTCCATCCGCTGCGCCACGGCCTTGGCCTCGTCCTTGTCGGATGACCACACAGAACCGCCGAGACCTACGTCCAGCGCGTTGGCCTGCGCCAAGGCGTCTTCGACGTCGGTATAGCGGATCACGGGCAGCGCGGGGCCGAACTGCTCCTCATATACAAGCGCGTCGTCTGCGCCGAGGCCGGCTATGATGGTCGGAGGGTAGAACAACCCTTCGCCGGGCTCGCCGCCCAAAAGCACCTGCCCTGTCTCCTTGGCGGCTGCCACCAGACGTGCCACCTTGTCGAACTGCGCCTTGTTCTGAACCGGGCCGAGTACACTGTCTTCAAGCGTGCCCTCACCGACCTTGATGTTGCTGGCATAGGCGACCAGCGCCTCGCAGACAGCGTCGTGAATGTCGTCATGCACATAGAGACGCTTCATCGCGGCGCATGTCTGGCCATTGTTGATGAAGGCGCCCCAGAACAGGCCTTCGGCAATGGCCTGCGGGTCAGCGTCGGGCAGAACGATGCCTGCGTCGTTGCCGCCCATCTCCAGCGTCAGGCGCTTCATGGTCTCGGCGCCCGATTGCATGACCTTCTGGCCGGTGCCGCAGGACCCGGTGAATACGATCTTGGCGATGTCTTCGTGAGAGGACATCGCAGCGCCCATGTTGAAGGCCCCGTCTGCCGCGCTGACCGAGTTGACCAGACCAGCAGGCAGGAGCTCGTTCATCAGTTCCACCAGCCGCAGCGATGCAAGTGGCGTCATCGGAGACGGTTTGCTGACCACGGTGTTTCCGCTGCGCAATGCGGGCAGGATGTGCCAGACGGCGATCATCACGGGAAAATTCCACGGCGTGATCGACCCCACGACGCCCAGCGGCTTGCGGTACATCTCGACTTTGCCTTCGTTCGTGTCCTGAAGAACCTTCATCGGCAGGCACAACGCGGCTGTATACCGCGCCCAGGCGACGGCACCGCCAATTTCCCAACGCGACCCCAGACCGCCCAGGGGTTTGCCCTGTTCAAGGGTGATCAGCTGGGCAAGCTCTTCGGCGTGGGCCTCGATATGATCGGCAACAGCGTTGCAAGCCGCGGCGCGCTCTTCATCCGACGTGGCCGCCCAAGCCGGGAATGCTGCCTTGGCCGCAGAGACGGCGCGGTCCAGCTCGTCCTGGCCCGCATCAGGCGCATAGCCTGCGACGTTGCCAGTGCCCGGATTTCGAACCTCGAAGCGGCTGATCGTCTCAACCCGCTCTCCGTTTGCGATCAGTCCAATGGTCTCGATCGTGTCCTTCATGATGTCCTCCGTCATCGCATTCCGGCAGAAGGCCGGAACATATCCTCGACACGAAGGCTATGGTCCCGACGAAAGCTGATCTTGGGCGAAGACGACAGATCTGTTAGCCAATCACGCCAGCATTGCCGGACAAGGCAGCAACAGCGCCCGGCGTTGTTCCATACCGCTGTCGGAAGGCACGGTAGAAATGCGACAGATCGTTGAACCCGCACCGGTAGGCACAGTCAGCGACTGCACCATCCCTGCAGCGCCCGCCGGACAGTTCCGAATGTGCCCGCGCCAACCTCAGGTGCAACAGACGTTGGCCGGGGGTTTCACCCAAAGGTTCGAAATAGCGTTGCAGACTGCGCAGAGAGACGCGCAATTCCGACGCCAGCTTGCTCGGGCCGAAGTCAGGATCGCGAAAATGTCGTGCCATCAAGTGCAACGCCTGTTCGACGATTTGCCCGCGCGCGTCAGGCAACTGGGTGTGACGCTGGTGAAGATAGGCACCCAGAAGCCCATAGAAAGCTTCGCTCAATTGCGTCCCTGCGCCGGGCGGGCACTGCGTCATTTTGCATAGCACGGCCCTGAGCGCGACCCAAAGGGGATCGGTGCGATCGACCGCAACTCCGCCTTCGCAGATGCTGCCAAATCGCCCGATCATCTCGTCTCGGGGCAGGTGCACAGAAATCTGATGCGACAGTTTTCCGTCATAGATAAATTGGGAAGGTCGGGTTGCATCCACGAGAAACATGTCGCCCGGCCGCAGCAAGGTTGCGGCCCCGTTCTGATGCACGACGCATTCGCCGACATCCTGCACCAGCATGTACAGGTATTCCGCTGGATCGCGACGGATACAAGTTCGCGTCCGGTTTACATGCTGCGCATCGAGCGACACGAGCGCCGCGTCGAAACCACCCATTCTTTGGCTCCGGGCCAATCCATGCGATGGGCCTTCGCGGTGAGCGGGCTCTATCTCGAAAGCGCCGCAAATCTCATTTATGTCCTGGCGCAGAACTTCGATCGGAATTTCATCGGTCGTGATATGGCTAAGTTCCTGCGTCATTTGTCCTCCCCGGTTCCGCCCGATCTAGCGACTGAAAAAATCGGACAGCCTCCCAACGTGGGGAACCATAGCCATAGATTTCGACCAAGTCGATGTCCTCGGCAATCATTGCTGCGCCCTCGTAAGGGATTGATTTTCGACGATCATCGTGACAACCGGATCATGTGCAAACCGTTGGTGTGAAGATGTACGCGACGGGTTGTTTGCTCTGCAGTCGGACAAATTTAGCGTCAGAGAACCGGACGGGTGAGGCCTGCGGTTGCCAGCAGTGCCGTCGCCTGCCCTGCCCCGCTTTAAGCACCTTGCGCCTGCGCGAACTCGACGTGTCGGGCATGTCCAGATCCGCCGTCCCGACCTGATCTCGCCTTGGCTTCACCGGAAACTGCATAAACAACTGTTGTCTTGTGACAGCGACAAACTTCGCGGTCTCAGCTGGAGGGCGCAAATATCCAAGCACATTGCCTTGGCAAGGATGCCACACGGGCGCTGATTAAAGGCTTCCACGGCCTGAGAACTTTGCCAGCACCAGGCAGTTGGACGCTTTGCGCCAGCCGGCTGCCACTCGTGCCTACGCACTGCGCCTAACAAGGACGGGTCGCAGCCGTTTTTCCGTTCGCCGCGGCGCAGCGGGCCAAGACGCTCGACTGGATTGGGCGACACTGGCGAAATGACGCGCACCAGAGGTTGCAGGCCTTTGGCAGGAAAAGAGAAGCGATCTTTGCCGGATCAACTCATTGATAACGAAAGATCATCCATTCATGTGCACGCCGGTATCGAGCCGCATCCGCACGGCTTTTGAGACAGTATACAGGACCAAATTCGGCCAAGTGAAAGGTCACACGCAAAGCCTTGCCGCGACCACCTTCGCGGATTGTTTTGTGCTCCCGGTGCGTCACAGCAGCACCAGTCAAATTGCTTGCGATGCAGAGTTCACTTCCACGGGGCCTGCGGTTTTCCGGTCAGAAAAAAGAGCGGACACCATGATTGAGCGGGAAGCCTCATGACGTAGCGAAACTCGGCTTGCGCGAGGCTGCGACGGATGATCCGCACCGGTGAAGCGTGCTCTGGAACCTTATAAGCTGCGGGAGACATCAGGCCAACCGACAGCACGCGGTGGAGGCTCAGCAATTGGCCAGACTTCGTTTACGTCAATTCCTTTGTCGTCACTGCGATATTTAAGGGTAACGTCCGTATCAACGCCGGGGTCATCGGCGTAGATGAAGTTATCAATGTGACGCGTCGGTATCGACCAATCTCCACCGACAACGAGAAGCGAAACATTGGGCAAATGTCTGCTTCCACTCTGGATCCATGGTGCAGCAGCTTTTGAGTTTCTGGACCGTTCCCAGCTTCGGGCGGTGGAACCCAAATGGAATGCATAGCGATGCCTGCATATCATTGAGCTCATGACGACATGTCGAAAAAAACTCTCGATTTTCTGGCAAGCACATTGTGCCATAGCCGACTAATCTCATGGGGGCTTTGGGACCGAGTTTTCCCAAGCGGTCTTTTTGAAAATTTATTTCCCTTGCAGCTGAGACTTCAGGGCGATCTGAAGCTCACCCCGTGAGCGAGGGCTTTCGCGCGTCAGAAACGATCCGCTTAAGGCCGCGCGAAGATCGCGTCCGCTTCAAGTGGGAGATGTTCCGTTCAAATGAGAGTCTGGCAAGACGGCGATTAACAAAGGGTTCGCCCCGGACGCAGCTGAAAAGCCCAGTCCACTTCACCCTTGGTACACTAGGCACGCCGCCCCGGTCAGCGGATCTCCAGCGGCACAGGCTGCGGCGGACGCGGGGCCAGTTCGTCGATCCGATCGAGCGTTGACGGGGAAAGTTGCACCTGGACAGCAGCGGCCAGATCGTCGAGATGCTCGATCCGGCTGGACTTGGGGATGGGCACCGCCAGACCGCGGGTCATATGCCAGGCAAGGATAAGCTGCGCCACGGTGAGGTTTTCGTCACGGGCGAGATCGGCAATGCCGGGGATCGCCTTGGTCGGGCCGATTTCCAACGGGGAGTAGGCCACGGCCGTAATGTCATGCTCTGCCATGAATGGGAAAAGATCCAGTTCCACGCCGCGATGGGGCATATTGTGCATCACCTGATTGAGGCTGACGAGGTCGCCCTGCCCCGCATCGATGATCTGCCGCACCCCTTCAGTGTCGAAATTGCTGATCCCGAAGGCGCGGATCTTGCCTTGATCCAGCAGGATACGCGCGCCATCCAATGTCTCCTCGAACGGCACCGATCCGGGCCAGTGCAGCAAGTAAAGATCAATGTAATCGGTTTGCAATCGCTTCAGCGACTGTTCGCAGGCGGTGACCATGCCGTTTTTCGCTGCGTTCCACGGATACACCTTGGAGGTCAGGAACAGCCCGTCCCGGTCCCGCTCAGAAAAAGCTTGGCCCAAGATGCCCTCGGCGCCGCCCTCGCCATACATCTCGGCGGTGTCGAAATGCGCGAAGCCGAGGTCGCGAGCGTGGCGCAGGGCGGCAATCTCGCTCTCGGCGGACTTTGGGGTCTCACCCATGTGCCAGGTTCCGATTCCGATCTTGGGCATACTTACCTTATCAGTGTTCTTCAATAACACGGTGTCGATATGCATGGCGGTCCCTTTCAGATATGTTTGGGTGTCAACGCGTGGCGCCTCGTCTCAGTTCGGTCATTTTCACATCTCAGGCTTCGTTGCGGCAACGTTGATCCGCAGGTATGCGACACGATGCGCCAGCGAGTTGGTCTTGCCCGACCCGGCCCCTGCATCACCAGAGGCGGCGGAAAGGTCTCATCACCGACGCCTAATTCAACGGCGACGCAGTGGTTGCCGTTCAGCGTGTCGAGATATCCTGCCACTGCCCCGATAAAATTTGGGGATCTATTCCACAGGTTAATCGGAAGAAGATAGGAACATGAATGTTCCTGCGGTGCTATTTCGCGTCGATCGGGATCAGAACCTCGTTGCGGCGCAACGGCGGCAGCGTCCACGGCGGATTGTAGCCCGCGACGTCCGCCGAGCCCTGAGCGGTCAGGTTTTTGCGCGCCATCCAGTCGCGCAGACGCGTTTCCTCAGCTGTAGCGTTCCGAGCCATAAACCCGGAATATTGCACGACCGCCACCCGGCGCGGCCCTATGGTGTCCAGGGTGACGGCGGAATCAGTCGGTGCGGGGGCGGCCTCCAGTGTCATGTTATCGGGCAGCACAAAAAGCATCTCGCGCCCACCCTCGCCGCTCTGCAGGACCGGTGCGGTCATGGCGATTTTCGATCCGTCCGAGTTGTCAGTGTTTAGAACCGGGGCGGTCATCGCTATGTCACTGCCTCCGGTGTTGGCACCCGAGATGTAGTTGAACAGACGGCTGAACGCCGCGCGCGAGCCGTCGGCCATCGCGGTTTTAGCAACGACCAGTTCGCCGTAATCCCGCACCTCGAACGGCGGCTCGGACAGGATCACGATGTAGTCAGGTTCCGGTGCCGCCGCACTGCCAAAAACTGAACAGGCCGTGACGGACAGCGAACTGGCGATGCCAGTGATCGCTCGGGTCGCGCGTGAAAACATCCCTGTGTCCTACTCATCCAATGGCTCGCATTTCACCAGCCTCAGCCAGATATATGTACTGCTCGGGTTGAACGCACCCAGGCCCTGTCGACAAAAAGGATTCACAGTTTCGATTAGGCATGAGACAAGCTTGTATCTAGGATAAAGACCGGGTTTGCCGAACCTTGCGTTGGAGGAGGAACGGACGTTCTTTCAGCAGTTCAGCCTGGAAATCCGCGCCCCGAACGAGCCCAGACCTTCCAATCACCGCCTTGTTCCTGATGTTATGTGTGGCTCCCGCGGACGGGTACCCCGTGGCGCTCCCTACCCGGGAGGTTCCGCAAATGGTCGAAGGTTTACTTGCAGTTCCGGCGTAGGACACGGGCGCGGATCTGGTCACGGCCGAAAACCTGGTCGAAGCGAGCGTCCCTTTTGCAAACCGGGGCGATGACGCGAACCGAATTCCCCGCTTCATGGACATGCGTAACGTGCTGATCCAGATAGCGATGCGGAAATCTCGCAAGCTACGCGTGAGCGCACTCTATCGCCTTCGAAAATCTGGTCGAGCGCTGCTGCAACAGGTCAAGAACGCCCTTCGTGTCGCCCCACGCTAGGAAGTCGCCGCGATATTCCCCGGCCTCATCGGCATCACGTCCATCCGCCTATGGGCGCGCCATGTGTCAACGTCCGCCAGAGCGAATAGCTACGCGTCCAGTTCGGCATCCCAATACAGAAAGTCCATCCAGCTATCGTGCAAGTGGTTTGGAGGAAAACGGCGGCCCATATTCAGCAGCTCCCCTGCTGTGGGCTGGCGGGGAACCTTGCGCAGGCTCAGGCCGGATTGGCGCAGGCTGCGCGACCCCTTGCGCAGGTTGCACGGTGCACAAGCCGCCACGACGTTTTCCCAACTGGTGATGCCGCCCCGCGCGCGTGGGATCACGTGGTCAAAGGTCAGCTCTGTCTTGGTGCCACAGTATTGGCAAAGGAATTCGTCCCTCAAAAATAAATTAAAGCGCGTGAAGGCCACGCGCTTTTGAGGTTTTACGAAATCTTTGAGGACCACGACACTGGGTATTCGGATCTCCATACTTGGGCTCCGGACCACTTCGTCGTACTCTGCGACGATGTCGACGCGGTCGAGAAACTTGGCCTTCACCGCCTCCTGCCACGTCCATAGACTGAGGGGGTAATAAGAAAGCGGCCGGTAGTCCGCATTCAACACCAGAGCGGGGTGATGTCGTAGCGCCCCCGGCTCCCGCACAAAATTGGTTCTGAAATTGCCATCCATGACTGGACTCGTCCCTTGCTCCGACTGCTTATCATTCAAGCACCAGAGCGAGACGGCCCGCCCCAGCTATATCAGTCACTATATCTCGCATTTGGCTTCCGGCAAGCCCCACAAGATGAAGTGGCTATGCAGAGGTGTAGAGCGCCTATGTAATGCGCATGTGACAGGCTGTGCACGGCGGTTCACTCGCTGGCGGCCTCTGGTGTGACCACCGCTTCTGGCTCTGTGTCGATAGCTTTTGGGGTAGCGGCATCCTCTTCGAGCGCAACATAGGCCACCGGGCCAAGGCTGTCATTAATGCCCCAGCCGCGCACCTTCATCACGCCATCCGCGACGTAGAGGTTTTTGATCGGATAGACGGTTTCGCCTTCGGGGCTGCCCAGCACCATCACCGGGCCGGAATTGGTGTTGCGCGTCCAGACCAGCGGATCATTGGAGGCGATGTCCTCTACGATGGAACGCACGGCGTCTGGTTCCGTGACACGATCCACTTTGAAATAGCACAGCCCCTCATAACTGCCCGCCGCGCCAAAAGTGATCGCCCCCACGATCAACGTCACCGGTGCTGTGATCACCGCAATGGCAGTGGCGCCAAGGCCGCTCGCACCGGCCGCTGCGCTGGAGGCCGCGCCAGAGCCTGCTACAGATGAAACCAGCGAAATACTCTTCTCTGGGTGCATCAACGCGTAGTGACCTATGGTCTTCGCACCGGTCTTTGCGACGGTCCCGACCCCTCCGACCACCGGAGCGGCCTTGTCCTTGGCAGATGCGGCCAGACGGGAGGGTTTGTAGTCACAAGCCCCGGCCTGTGCGGTCCCCGCCGCAAGCAGCCCCGTCATCAAAGCGGCCGAAAGAATATGTCGCATGCTTTGCCTCCATTGCCCGGCTCTGCGGCCAGTGGTTCGGGCACAGGTTGAGGGGCTGCGGGGCTGCTGACAAGCGCACGTCTGCGTGAAGGCCGCGATTGCGCGACCTTCCGCCAAAAAATCAAAAGCCGCATTTGTCCCGGATGAAGGCCAGCGCCACCGACAGACCATCAGGTGCGATGCCATGCGCGGTGCCCTTCATCACGTGACCGAAGACCTCCTTGAAGCCCGCCGCTTGCAGCCCTTCCGCCGCCTCTGGCAAAGACTGCACAGGGACAACATCATCCTGATCGCCATGCAGCAGCAGGACCGGCGGTTTGCTTTGCACGTCATCGGCCAGCAATTCCGGATTCAACAAACGGCCAGAGAAACCGACAATTCCCGCCAGCTCATCCTCTCGGCGTGGGCCCACGTGCAGCGACATCATCGTTCCCTGACTGAACCCGAACAGACAGACCTGTTCCGGCAACAGATCCTCGTCCACCATCAGCGCATCAAGAAAAGCGTTCAGATCGTCGATGGCCCGTGACATGCCGGCCATGCTCTCTTCCTCGGAAGATCCATCGATCCAGGGAATCGGAAACCACTGAAAGCCCATCGGCGCGCCAGCGCAGTTTTCAGGGGCATCGGGCGCCAGGAACAAAGTGTCAGGCAGGTGTTCCCCGAGCGGATCGGCCAGCCCCAAAAGGTCTGCCCCATTCGCGCCGTAGCCATGCAAAAACACCACGCAGGAGCGCGTCTCCCCCGAAACCGGTTCCTTGCGCTGCGTGTTCAATACCCGTGTCATCTCGGTCTCCTTGCAGGTTTTGCGCCTCTCCGGCGCTTTGCATCAGCGATACCGTTCTGCGCGCCGCTCTGCGAGGGCAAATCCCGTCAGGCCAGCCCTTCGCGCTTTTTCGCCACGTGATAATAGGCAAACAGCAACCGTGCCGCCACAGATCTCCATGGCGACCAATCCTGCGCCATCTGGCGTAAGGCGCGTTCCTTAGGCCGGCTGTCGAGCTGGAACAACATGCGCGCGGCTTCCTGCAACGCCAGATCACCCGGGGCAAAAGCATCCGCGCGGCCAAGGCTGAACATGGCATAGATTTCTGCCGTCCAGACGCCAATGCCCTTAACGGCGACCAATGTCTTTACCACCTCATCGTCGGGCATGTGACGCAAGGCATCATAATCGATCCCGGCCCCGGCCAGCGCCAAAGCATAGGACGCTTTTTGCCGCGACAGTCCCAGCGCGCGCAAATCGTCCTCGCCAACGGCCGCAACGGCCTCCGGTGACACCATGCCCGCCGCATCCAACCGCGCCCAGATCGCACGGGCAGAGGCCACGCTGACCTGTTGGCTGACAATTGCGCTCAGAAGATGCGCGAACCCATCTGGCCTGCGCCGCAAGGGCAGCGGCCCGGTTTCCTCCAACGCTCTGGCAAAACGCGGTTCACGCGCCGCGAGCCAGGCCGCCCCTTCCGCCACGCAAGCATCGCTTTCAATGATCCGTCCAACTGTCATGTGCCCTCATCACCCTGCGCGGGCCCTGCCGTCAAGCCACCCCAATCGCTGCCTTCGACGCCTTATGCACCATCCGCAGTGAGCAATTTGATCGCTGCCAGATCGAAATTGAACATGAGACCGACTTTTGGGCCAGCCCTCCCCGAAGCCGCTTAAAGGTGCGCCAGCTTTCGATGGGTCTGTTTCCGAGAATGATGCCCTCACGTGTCTTTCAGAGAAAGGCGGCATGGGGCGGCCTAGTGGCGGGAAATTCTGGCATCCGCATACTCGCGGAAAAGCAGCCCGGAAACGCGCAGTCAAAAGGCTCTCAGCAAACATTCGGACTTGCCCATCACACTCTGATACCTTGTCGGATTGTACCCGAAACACATTCGCCCCTTGTGATATCCCCTGCCCGCTCCTACCACTTTGGCCATGACTGACCAGACCGTCCAAATCGACTCCCGCGCGCGCCGAAACGTGTTTGTCCTTGTGCTGGCACAGGCCATCCTTGGTGCGCAGATGCCTATGATTTTCACGATTGGGGGGCTCGCTGGTCAAAGTCTCGCACCCAATCCCTGTTTTGCGACCATACCGATTTCGCTGATCGTTCTGGGGTCGATGCTGGCCGCGACGCCTGTCTCTGCCATGATGCAGAAATATGGACGTCGCGCAGGCTTTGCGCTTGGTGCAGCCGCGGGAGCATTGGGCGGAGCCATCGGCGCCTACGGCCTGTTCACGGCTTCCTTTCCGATTTTCATGTTGGGGTCTTTGGTCACGGGCGTCTACATGTCTGCGCAAGGGTTCTACCGCTTCGCCGCCGCCGATACGGCCTCTGACGCGTTCCGACCCAAGGCGATTTCCTACGTCATGGCGGGCGGTCTGGCCGCGGCGATCATCGGTCCGCAGTTGGTAAAATTTACCGCAGACGCTTATGTCATCCCCTTCCTCGGGACATACGCCGCAGTCATCGCCATCAACGTGGTCGGCGCGCTTCTGTTCCTGTTCCTCGACATTCCCAAACCACCTGTCCCTGCCGAAGATGCCCCCGTGGGGCGTTCCCGGATGGAGTTGCTTAAAACACCGCGCATCGCCGTGGCCGTGATCGTCGCCGCCGTTTCTTATGCACTGATGAACCTTGTCATGACCTCAACCCCGCTTGCTGTTGTCGGCTGTGGGTATCAGACCAACGACGCCGCAAATGTTGTGACAGCACATGTGTTGGCGATGTTTGCGCCAAGCTTTTTCACCGGCCACCTGATCGCCCGCTTCGGCGTCGAACGCATCATGGGGCTGGGGCTGCTCATCTTGGCAAGCGCAGGCGCCGTCGGTTTGTCTGGCGTTGACCTCAACCAGTTTTTCGTGACGCTGGTGCTGCTGGGATTGGGATGGAACTTCGGGTTCATCGGGGCCACCTCCATGCTTGCAGGGGCACATGAACCGCATGAACGTGGCAGGATGCAGGGCCTTAACGATCTGATTGTCTTTGGTGGGGTGACTTTTGCATCGCTGGCGTCTGGCGGGCTGATGAACTGCTCGGGCGGCTCACCTGTGCAAGGCTGGACGATGGTCAACCTCGCCATGGCGCCCTTCCTGGTGCTTGCGGGCGGAGCGCTGATCTGGCTCTGGCTCCGACCCAAGGACGACGCGACGGCCTGATCCGGCCGCGCATCTGCCGTTCAGAAAGTCGATCAGAAGCCGCCCAAGAAACCTGTTTTGAGCCGCATCAATCGAACAGTCGCTTCTGAGGGCATCAAGGCTCCGGCCTTCACGCGGTCCGGGTCGGACTTTGCCCGGCGCAGCACGGTTACAGCCAAAGCTCCGGGCAAAAACGCCACGCGGGCCGATTTGGGCACCGCGGCGCGGGCCTGACGTGCGACGCGGATTTCCTGCAGCCCACGCTCTGCCAAACGCTGCACCGCCTCGTGCCGCCCATCCGGCAATGGCAGCTTGGCCTTGGCCTCCAGCTCCGGGACGGCCTTCAGGTATTGCATCAGGCCAACCGCGGTTCCCAGACTGTGCGCTGCGCGCCCGTCCCGGTCACCCAGGCATCTTGCGGCCACCTGCATCAGCCCGCCACCGGTGGACTGCAAGTAGCGCCATAGCGCGTCCTCATCATCGAAGGGCGCTTTTTCTATGTCCAGCCGCCGCGCCTCGATCAACCTGTCGAGCACGGCGCACCCTTCGGCATCCAGAACCTGCGCCAGCGGCACGACAACCTCGTGCCGCCGCACCGCTCCGCCGGTGGCGATCTCGTCCAGCGCATCGCGCCACCACTGCAAGCGCATTTCGGCGATCATCGGCTCCGCGGTGACCCATGGCGCGCGGGCAACTTCGGCGTTGAAAGCATAGAGCGGAAACAGTACGGCGCGCGCCGCAACCGGCGCCGCCATGGCAGAGGCGAACCGCTCAGGATCGGTCCGCTCAACCTGCGCCGCGCAATTCCAGAGATCAGAGCCCTGCTCGATCATGTTGCCCCCGCGCGGACCAGCTTCCATCGCACCGCATCCAGCAGCGCCTCAAACGAAGCGTCAACTATGTTGGCGGACACGCCCACGGTCGCCCATCGTCGACCCGTCGAATCCTCACTGTCGATGATCACCCGCGTGACCGCCTCAGTCCCGCCTTGCGTGATGCGGACCTTGAAATCCACCAATCGCATATCGTCGATGATGTCCTGAAAGCGGCCCAGATCCTTGGCCAAGGCTTTCGACAGCGCGTTTACAGGTCCACGGTCATTGCCCTCCTCATCCATGGATTCAGAGACAGACAGCTTCTTTTCACCGTCGATCTTGATCACCACCACCGCCTCGGAGAGGCTGACCATGCGGTCGTACTTGTTCTTTCGCCGCTCGACGGAGACGCGATAGCGCTTAACCTCGAAATACTCAGGCAACACGCCCAATTCCTCCCGCGCCAGCAACTCGAAGGATGCCTGAGCCGTGTCGTAGGAGTAGCCTTCGGATTCGCGTGTCTTGACCCGATCAAGGATCCGGGACAATGCCGGATCGCCCGGTTCCACCTCGATCCCGGCCTCTACCAGACGACGGCGCAGGTTCGACTGGCCAGCCTGATTGGACATGGGGATCACGCGCCGATTGCCGACAACGCCGGGATCGACGTGTTCATAGGTCGAAGGGTCTTTAAGGATCGCGCTGGCGTGCAACCCAGCCTTATGGGCAAAGGCCGAAGCGCCCACGTAAGCCACCTGTTTGAACGGCACGCGGTTCAGTACGTCATCCAACATGCGCGAGACGCGCGTCAGACCCTCCAGCGCTTCCATGGAGACGCCCGTATCGAAACGGCTGGCGTAGGGTTCCTTCAACAGCAACGTCGGAATAATGGCCGTCAGATTGGCATTGCCGCAGCGCTCGCCCAAGCCGTTCAACGTGCCCTGGATCTGTCGCGCGCCCGCGTCCACGGCGGCGAGGCTGCCCGCCACAGCCATTTCCGTGTCATTGTGCGTATGAATGCCCAAATGGTCACCCGGCACCCCTTTTTCGATGACTTCGGCTACGATCTGACCGATTTCATGCGGCAACGTCCCACCGTTGGTATCGCAAAGCACGATCCAGCGCGCGCCGGCCTCCAGCGCAGCCTTGCAACATGCGACGGCATAATCTGGATTGGCCTTGTACCCGTCAAAGAAATGCTCCGCATCGAAAAGCGCTTCGCGACCGGAGGCGACCAGATGTGCGACTGACGCGTGAATATTCTTCACGTTTTCGTCCAGTGTGATCCCCAGTGCCTTGGTCACATGAAAATCATGACTCTTGCCGACAAGGCAGACCGCCGGCGTCCCTGCGTTCATCACGGCGGCAAGAACATCGTCATTCTCCGCAGAACGACCCGCGCGTTTGGTCATGCCGAAGGCCGTCATGGTTGCACGCGTGGTACCCACCTCATGAAAGAAGGCGGAATCCGTCGGGTTCGCACCGGGCCAACCGCCTTCGATATAGTCAACACCGAGCACATCAAGCGCCTCGGCGATGCGCAGTTTTTCTGCCGTGGAAAATTGCACACCCTGCGTTTGCTGCCCATCGCGCAGCGTGGTGTCATACAGATAAAGCTTCTCACGCTCCATCATGATCCTCCTTGAAGCCAGCCGCGCACTGCACCTGCTTCTTTGCGTTCCAAATACCTCCGGGGGTGTCGGGGCTGCCCCCACATGCGACGGCACCCGTTTCGAGACACATCAGATCTGCTCCAACTTCGCCGCGTCGAAGCCCGGACCGGGCACCAGCTCAACCCCCGCCTTGGACATACGCACCTCGACGCCCGCCGCGATCAGCGCCTGTTTCATCGCATCGACGCCGGAGAAGTCCTTAGTTTTCATCGCTTTTTCGCGTGCAGTCACCATGCGGGCGGTATAGGAAGAAAGGTCGATGATCGGTCCATCCAGCCAGCCGCCAAGATCTTCCTCCAGTAGACCAAGCAATCGCGCACTCGCGAGAAACTCGGCTTCAACCACTTCTGCGCTTTGTGTGAGCGGTGCGGTCTGGTGATGTTGATGGTATTGCACATGTTTCAGTGTCTTGGCCATTTGCCTGAGATTGGTGATCGCCCAAGACGTATTGAGGTCATCGGCCACGGCTGCCGTGACCAAATCTTCGTTCGGCTGGGATGGCGCGACACCCGTCAACAGGCCCCGCCACTCGCGCAGAGTCTTCTCCGCGTCCCGCGCCTTCTCCGCAGTCCAGTCCATTGGCTTGCGGTAATGCGTCGATAGCATGACAAAACGGATCACCTCTCCCGGAACGCCCTGCTCCAGCAAATCACGAACGGTAAAGAAGTTGCCCAGCGACTTGGACATCTTCTTGCCTTCGACCTGCAACATCTCGTTGTGCAGCCACACCTGCGCCATCTGGTCGGTGCCATTGGCGCAGCAGCTTTGCGCGATCTCGTTTTCGTGGTGCGGGAACAGCAGGTCATTGCCGCCGCCGTGGATGTCAAAGACCTCGCCCAGCAGCGCCTTGGACATCGCCGAGCATTCGATATGCCACCCCGGCCGCCCACGGCCCCAAGGCGACTCCCAACCCGGCACATCAGTATCAGACGGTTTCCAAAGTACGAAATCCATCGGATTGCGCTTGTAGGGCGCCACCTCGACCCGCGCGCCCGCAATCATGTCATCCACAGAGCGACCAGACAGACGCCCATAGCCGCCCTTCCACGAGTCCACTGCAAACAGCACGTGGCCTTCGGCGGCGTAAGCGTGATCCCTGGCGATAAGCTCTTCGATCATGGCGACCATCTCACCGATATAAGCCGTGGCGCGCGGCATGTGATCCGGCTCCAACACGCCCACAGCGCCCATATCGTCGAGATACCATTGCGTTGTTTCCGCGGTGATTTCGCCGATCGAGCGACCAGCCTCTGCGGCCCGCGCGTTGATCTTGTCGTCAACGTCGGTAAAGTTGCGCACGTAGGTCACATGGTCTGCGCCATAGTGATGCCGAAGCAGCCGCGCCAGCACGTCAAAGACGATGGCAGGCCGCGCATTGCCCAGATGCGCGCGATCATAGACCGTCGGCCCGCAAACATACATGCGTACATTTTGCGGATCGAGCGGGGCAAAGACCTCCTTGCTGCGGGTCTTTGAATTGGTCAGTCTGATGTCCATGCGAAAGTCCTCGGGCGATGGGCTCGCGGCGGGCTTAGCAACTTCATCTCTGAGAGGGAATAGGAGACCGGCCCACCGACAATGTCAGCGAGTAATGCAGCAGAAAATGATGGCTACGGTGGTCATGGCGAAGCCCTTAGCACGGACGCTGTGCAAAGCCCAGCCCTTTCAAACAGGAGCGTTCTGAATGACACCGATCTACCTGCACGGTCTGCCGGGAAGCGCCGCGGAACAAGCCCTTCCCGGATGGAAGATCGAGACATTGGATCGAGACGCCCGAAGTTTTGCTCAATTGGCGTTGCGCCTGCCCGATGGTCCGCTGCATTTGGTCGGGTTTTCGCTTGGTGCGCCTTGCGCTCTGAGGCTTGCGGCGCTGGTACCAAAGAAGGTCGCACGGCTGACGCTGATCTCTGCCGCAGCGCCTTTGGAGCTCGGAGATTTTCTTCCACACATGGCGGGGGCGTCGGTGTTCCGCATGGCGCGCAGTCACGCTCAGCTGTCGGCGCTGACAACGGTGCAAAGCACGCTCGCCCGCGTTTCGCCTGCCTTGCTCATGAAATTGCTCACACGGGATGCTGATCCCGCGGATCGCGCGCTATTCTCAGAAGCTCCGACCCGACGCGTCGTGACACAGGCAATCACCGAGGGGCTCACCGCCCACCGCTCTGTCTATCTGAGAGAGATGGCCGCTTATGTACAGCCGTGGGCCGGGCACCTGCCTTATATCCGTTGTCGGGTCGATCTGCACCACGGGACCGAGGACCGCTGGGCGCCCTTTGCCATGTCCGAAGCATTGGCAGAACATCTTTCGAACGCCACGCTACATCGGCACGATGGCCTTGGTCATTACAGCACCCTAGCGGCCTGCGAAGATCTTTTTTGAGGTCCGGGTCGGCGGGCGGGCGATCTGGCTTTGCCAGGAGTCCCGATCCGCCGATCTCATCAATTATCCCGGTTTGCCTCTAACGCGCGGTAGGCCGCCACGTTCCGATTGTGCTCGTCCAACGTCTCCGCAAACAGGTGTCCGTCCGAAGGGTCCAGCGTCGCCGCGACAAAGTAGACGAAGTCCGTATCTTCAGGATCCAGCGCCGCCTGAATGGACGCCCGGCCCGGATTGGCAATGGGGGTCGGCGGCAAACCAGCGATGACATAGGTGTTCCACGGGGTTTCCGCGCGCAATTCAGACTGACGCAGGCCACGGCCCAGGACGCCTTTGCCCTCGGTCACGCCATAGATCACCGTCGGGTCGGTTTGCAGCCGCATGCCCTTTTCCAAACGATTGGTAAAGACCGAGGCCACAACGCCGCGCTCCTCGGCGTTGCCGGTTTCCTTTTCAATGATGGAGGCAAGGATCAGCGCGTCTTCCGGTGTTTCCAGAGGCAAACCCTCTGCACGATTGGACCAAGCCTCTGCCAGTATGACCTCCTGCGCGTTTTGCATCCGCTCAATCACGTTGGCGCGGGTGTCGCCCGGCCCGATCTCGTAGCTGTCTGGGGCGAGACTGCCCTCTTGGGGCACCTCGACAGTCCCCTCGAGGATGTCGATCTGTCCCAATTCCTGCACAACCTGCCAGCTCGTTACGCCTTCGGCCAGTGCCACACGGTAGCGGGTGTCACCCGCGTCCCGAACGTCGGTGTATTCAGCGGGGGCCGTTTCCTCGGAGGGGTTGAACTGCGCCATTGTCTCATAGCGGCCGGTCTCTGGATCGATCTGACGCACCTGAACGGTGGCCTGCGCGATACCGATGCGATACACAACCTCGGTGCCGCAGGTGGACGCACCGCCGCGGGTGATCACGTCGGTGATCTCCACCATCGAGGCCTTCTCCGGTATCAGATATGACCCGGCTTTCAGCTCTTGAGACTTGTCCGTATAGTCCGCGCCCACCCGAAACATCATGGCGCTCTTGATCGCCCCCTGATCGGCAAGGTTTTCAGACACACGGCTGAAGTTTGAGCCGCGCGGCACCTCAAGACAGATCGGCGCGTCCAAAGGCCCTTGCGCCGCGTATTCACCGCGCGCCCACAAAAGAATTCCACCAAAAAGAAAAAGCGCGACGACCAGAAGGGTCAACGCGTTGGAGGCGATACTGCGCCACATGATCCAATGCCCTTTTCACTGCGGCCCCGGATCTGCGCCCGATGCCCTCTGCCGAAGCCTCCCGGCGGCACATGTATCGCGCCGCCGGACCTGTCGATGTCAGTCGACCTTGCCGAAGATCACACTGGCATTTGTGCCACCGAAACCAAAGCTGTTCGACAGCGCATAGGCAATCTCCCGCTCTCGCTTCGCGTTGGGGGCCAGATCAATCGGTGTCGCGACAGCCTGATTGTCAAGGTTGATGGTCGGGGGCGCCACCTGATCGCGGATCGCAAGGATGGAAAAAATCGCCTCGATCGCACCCGCCGCGCCCAGCAGGTGGCCCGTCATGGATTTCGTCGACGACATGGTGACCTTGGACGCAGCATCGCCCAGCATGCGTTCAACCGCGCCCAGTTCGATGGTGTCGGCCATGGTCGAGGTGCCGTGCGCGTTGATGTAATCCAACTGCGACGGCTGCAACCCAGCGTCACGCAACGCGGCCTTCATCGACCGCTCGCCACCCTCGCCGCTCTCGGACGGGGCCGTGATGTGGTAGGCGTCGCCGGTCAGACCGTAGCCGCAGACTTCGGCGTAGATCTTCGCGCCGCGCGCCTTGGCGTGTTCGTATTCTTCCAACACCACCACGCCCGCGCCTTCGCCCATGACGAAACCGTCACGGTCCGCGTCGTAGGGACGCGATGCCGCCTTGGGGTCATCCTTGCGTTTGGTCGACAAAGCCTTGCACGCGTTGAAGCCCGCGATCCCAATCTCGCAGATCGCGCCCTCGGCGCCACCAGCCAGCATCACATCCGCATCGCCGTATTTGATCAGCCGCGCCGCATCGCCAATGGCATGCGCCCCGGTGGAACAAGCGGTGACGACCGCGTGGTTTGGACCTTTGAACCCGTGGCGGATCGAGACATTGCCCGAAATCAGGTTGATCAGCGCGCCGGGGATAAAGAAAGGCGACACGCGGCGCGGGCCCTTCTCCTTGATCAGCACAGCCGTGTCCGCGATGGAGGCCAGACCACCGATGCCGGACCCGATCAGCACGCCTGTGCGTTCAAGGTCTTCATCCTCGGTCGGGGCCCAGCCGGAATCCTTCACCGCCTGTTCAGCGGCAGCGATGCCGAACTGGATGAAGGTGTCGACCTTTCGGGCTTCCTTCTTGTCCATCCAGTCATCGATGTTGAAAGTGCCATCGGTGCCATCGCCAAACGGCACCTCGCAGGCGTAATCCGTCGCCAGATGGCTGGCATCCCAGCGCGAGATCGTGCCCGCTCCGGACTGGCCGTCCAGCAGACGGCTCCATGTTTCTTCGACTCCGCAGGCCAGCGGCGTGACCAATCCCAGTCCGGTAACGACAACGCGACGTGTCATGACGCTGCTCTCCTCTAACTATCGCGCGGGTCTCTTAGCGTGGTTAGCCCCGCCGGGGCAAGCAGATGACACGCTGCAACTGCATTGTGAGCCGGGGAGCTACAGCCTCAGCACGTGCCTCGCCTTCCCCCGGAGTCTCTGTCTCAGCAAAGAGGCCAGAGCGGGGTCGGCTTTGGCGTTCAGCAGCCTGGCGTGTCAGGCCCAGGCATCGCCAAGATCGGCGCGCGAGCGGTCGATCCAGTGGTCCCGAAGCCAGCCGCAGGGTTTGGAGTGGCGGATCAGCGACCCGTTCCACCCTTCGACCGCATCGGGCATCTTGGGGCGCCCGTGAAAGCAGACCACCCGCGCATCCGCTGGCAAATGCGGCGGGCGCAGCCAGTTGCCGGGGAACGGGTTGCAGTCGTATTTGAATGACACCACCCACTGCTCCGGGATATAGGTGAAACAGTTGTTTTCCATAGCCTTGTGCGAGGTGTACCGCTGCTCCGAGCCGCGCGCGTTCTCAACCACCTTGTAGGTATCGGCGGCGAGGTCATCATAGAGGAATCCGTGCTGCGCCGGATCGAAGCGGAAGACGGAACCGTGGCCCGTCGGGCGGCCTTTGCGTTTTTCCACCCAGTCGTGACGCATTGCAATCGTGCCCGGCGCAAGGTCGTGGATGTCGTCGAGGTTGCCAGTGATCACCACATCCAGATCGAATCCCAGCACGGGCCCTTTCAGATCGGGGACCAGATCGCGGCGAAAGAGCGAGGTCTTGCGCATGGCCCCCTGGCGATTGGCGACCTTCAACGCGGCGGCCATGGGCTCGGCATAGGGTTCGACCGGCAGGTCCAGAACTTCGATCTCGGGGTGAAGGCCCTCGCCGCGTTCGGTCATGCAGAAGAACCGGATGGGCCGTGACATGTTGCGGCGCACACCGGAATAGAGGCGGTTCACATACTCGGGGCCAAACAGAGTGCCCCATTTGATGCACATGATATTTACGGCTTGAGAGGTCTGGATCTGAGTCATGGGCGCTCTCTAACGCTCCGCGCGCGGTATCGCCAGTGTCAAAGCTGTTTTCGGTCTATCCCTATCCATACCGACGCGCTGACCTATTCGGCATAGATCATCTTGCGCGTCATACCGCCATCCACCGTCAGCACCTGCCCAGTGGTGAAGCCCGCCTGGGCCAGATAAAGCACCGCCTCCGCCACATCCTCCACCCGACCGGCGCGGCCCACGGGATGCTGCGCGTGGTCTTCTTCCGTGAGATCCTGGACGTCGCCTGTCACGATCCAACCCGGCGCGATGGCATTTACACGCACCTCCGGCCCTAGTGACACAGACAGCGCCTGCGTCAGACCCTCGATCCCACCCTTGGAGGCACAATAGGCTTCGGTGTGGGGCTCGGCCATGTGCGCGCGGGTGGACGACATATTGATCACAGCCCCTTTCGCGCGTCTGAGATGTGGAACCGCGGAGCGCACCATCAAAAACGCCCCGGTCAGGTTCACGCTGATCCAGCGATTCCAACTGTCGAGCGACAGATCCTGCACCGGACCGCTTTCAGGCCCCGCCACCCCGGCATTGTTCACCAGAAGATCCAGCCCCGGAGACAAGGTTCGAGCGCACTCCTCAAACACCGCCGCAACCGAAGCCTCGTCAGAGACGTCACATTTGATCTGCGTGCCGGAGGAAGTGTCCTCGAACGACAGATCCAGCGCCAGAACCTCCCAACCCTCGGCCACAAGCCGGTCGCAAATGCCGCGCCCGATCCCGCGCGCGGCCCCTGTCACCATCGCGATGGGCATCAGTTCAACGGCATCCGACGCTCGACAATCTCTGCCCACCAAGAGCAGCCGGCCGGGATGGCATCATCGTTGAAATTGTACTCCGGGTGATGCACCGGGGCGGTGTCGCCATTGCCCAGAAGGATGTACGCGCCGGGACGTTCTTCGAGCATGAAGGCAAAGTCTTCTCCCCCCATGACCAAGGGTGCATCAGCGCATTCGCCCGCCACCGCGCGCGCCACATCGGCGGCAAATTCGGTCTGTTCGTCGTGGTTCACCATGACCGGGTAATTGCGCTTGTAATGGACATCGACAGTTGCCCCCATGGCCGCTGCAACGCCATTCGCGATCTCGGCTATGCGCTGTTCTGCCATGTCACGGTTGTCCGGCGACAGGGTACGCACGGTGCCCATCATATGCACCGATGAAGGGATCACGTTGAAGGAGTGTGAAGAGGTCTCGAATGAGCAGATCGACACGACAATCTGGCTGACCGGATCGGCATTTCGGCTGGCGATGGTTTGCAAAGCCGTCAGGATCTGAGCCGCGCAGACGGTGGGATCAACCGTTTCATGTGGCTTGGCAGCATGGCCGCCCTTTCCCGTCACGGTGATCTCAAGGTGATCAGCCGCCGCAAAAAACGCACCAGGACGAATGGCGAAGGACCCCAAGGGCTGGCCGGGCCAGTTGTGCATGCCGTAGACCTCTTGCACGCCAAACCGCTCCATCAGGCCGTCGTCGCACATTTCCTTGCCACCGCCGCCGCCTTCTTCGGCGGGCTGGAAGATCACGACAACAGTGCCGTCGAAGTTGCGCGTCTCGGCCAGATACTGCGCCGCCCCGAGCAACATGGCCGTGTGGCCATCGTGGCCGCAGGCGTGCATCGCACCGGGGGTTTTTGACGCATAGTCGACGCCGGTCGCCTCGGTGATCGGCAGCGCGTCCATGTCCGCACGCAATCCGATGACCTTGTCGCTGGAGCCATTGCCCTTGATCACGCCCACCACGCCGGTGCGGCCAATGCCGGTCACAACCTCGTCACAGCCGAAGGCGCTGAGCTTTTCCGCCACAAGCGCACTTGTGCGATGTGTCTCGAAGAGGATTTCGGGATTCTCGTGAATGTCCCGACGCCACCGCGTGATCTCGTCCTGCAACTCGGCAAAGCGATTCTTGACAGGCATGTTTGTCTCCTATGGATGTGTCGTCTGGGCCGCACCGCCCGTTTCGTCAAAGCGTAGACGGATGGATACGGAGTGCAAGCATTCACCGCCGGTTTTTTGATCAAACGGAAAAGGCTGCGGGGCGGCGGTCAGATATTCGGCCCGGGAACCATGGGGGAGCCATCGCTGAACCGGCTGAGGCGGAAACGGTCGAGGTCGGCGTCCGGGTCGCGGCCCATTGCAATGTCCGCAGTGATACGGCCAAAGCCCGGCCCGATACCAAAACCATGACCGCACATGCCTGTGCAGACGACCAGACCGGGCAGCGCGTCGACCTGATCGACCACCGGCACCACATCCGGCAAGACGTCGATCATTCCGCCCCAGATGCGCGCCGAGCGCAGCGGGCCAAGCTGCGGATAGAGCATTTCAAAACGTTCCAGCGTAGCGGCAGCCATTTTCATATTCGGACCAGGATCGAGGATGCGACAGCGTTCAAACGGGCTCTGTTCACTCGCGGTCCAGTGGCGCGGTGTGCCGAACGCGTCCGGCATGTTTTTTGTCTGTGTGCCGCGCGGCCAGACGTCGAAGGACGCCTCCAGTGCAAGTTTCAGATAGGTGGGCAGATGGCGCAGCGTGTCAGGCCCGGTGTACAATTCGGCAAAGCCTGCGGGTGCCAGCGTGTAGCCGCCATCGGCGCGTCGGCGAAAAGCAACGTCAGTATCCACCCCCGCCGGAACGCCCAGATCTGCGACCGGGGTCGTCGCCAGCGCAGTAGAGCGCACCGAGAGCTGCGGGATCAACACGCCGTGGCGGCGCAGGAACAGCGAGGACCAGGCACCGCCCGCCAGTACCACGCGCTCGCACCGCACGCGGCCGGCCTCGGTCACGACGCCCGCCATGTGACCGGCGCGCATGTCCAGCCCGCGCACCGCGCATTTCTCGCGGATCATAACCCCTTCGGACGCCGCAAGTCGGGCCAGTTCCGGCACAGCCACCCACGGTTCACCCTTCATATCCGTTGGCGTGTGCAGCGCCCCCTGCCATCCTGCGTGGGGGTATTGCATCAGTCGAGCGGCAGCCTTGCGCTCCAACAGTTCGGAGGATACGCCGCGCGGCCTGGCCTCTTGCAGCCATTCCTCGTAAGCGGCCATATCGGCGTCGGTCTCGGCGAGGTATGTCACGCCGACCGTTTCGATCCCCAGACGCCCATGACACTGAGCATCCAGATCACGCCACTGATCTTGGGCCTGCAGCGCAATCGGGATTTCCGCCATGTCGCGGCCCTGCACCCTGATCCAGCCCCAATTGCGCGAGGATTGCTCTGCCGCCACGCGACCCTTTTCAAGCAGCAGAACGGACGCCCCACCGCGGGCAGCGTACAGGGCTGTACACACGCCGATGACGCCGCCCCCGATGACCACCAGGTCAACCGCCTCCGGCAAATCAGCGGCGTGCTCGCCTCCGGCGAGCGTCAAAGGGAACCTCATGACACCTCCGCGACAAGACGCGTCATGAAGGCCTGTCCTTCTGCGAATTGTGTCAGCGATAGGTACTCGTTGGGTTGATGCGCCACCTCGATGGACCCCGGGCCGCAGACCGCAACCTTGTAGCCGGCGGTCTGGAAGTGGCTGGCTTCGGTTGCGTAGCTGACGAAATTGTCCGAGTTGTCGCCGGTCAGCCGGCGGGCCAGCGCCTCTGCCCCGTTGTCGGCTTCGGGCGCGAACGGTGGCAGGCTGAAACGTTCCGTCACCTCGATCCACGCCTCTTCACGCACTGCCTTCATCTTGCCTGTTAGCTCGTTGATTTCCTTCCGAAGAACCGCATCATATTGTTGCAGAGTTTCCCCCGGCACAACGCGGAATCCAAGGCCAAACTCGCAGTCCTTGGCAGTGATATTATGCGCTGTGCCGCCGCTGATCGGCCCAACGTGGACGTTGGTGTAAGGTGGGTTGAACTGCTCCGCGATGCCCTCAGGCATCCTTGCAGCGGCGGCATCGTTCATGGCGTTGGCCCATTCGATCAGCTTTGCGCCCCACATGATGGCGGACACGCCTGTGTGCAGCAGAGAACTATGCACCTCGAAGCCGTGGACATGCACCCAATACGACAGGCCACCCTTGTGGCCGGTGACCACTTTCATCATCGTCGGTTCGCCCACGATTACGTCAGAAGCGCGCGGCAGGTCGGTCATGGCCGTGATCAGGTCGACCACGCCGGTGCAGCCGATTTCCTCGTCATAAGACAGCGCCAACTGCAGCGGACGGCGTACACCCGCGTACTTCGCCTCCACCAATGCCCAGATCGCCAGCGCGTCAAAGCCTTTCATATCGCAGGCCCCACGCCCGTAAAGCCGCCCGTCGCGTTCGGTCAGGGTAAAAGGGTCCGTGTCCCATGTCTGCCCGTCTACCGGCACCACGTCCGTGTGACCTGACAGCACCACGCCGCCCTCGACCTCTGGCCCCACATGGGCAAAGAGGGCCTTCCACTCCGGTGCACCGGGCTTTTCAACCACATGCGCCGTAATCCCGTGTTCGGCCAGATAGCCCGCCACCCAGTCGATCAGCATGCCATTTGGG
Source organism: Sagittula marina (assembly GCF_014196795.1). Classification (GTDB taxonomy): domain Bacteria; phylum Pseudomonadota; class Alphaproteobacteria; order Rhodobacterales; family Rhodobacteraceae; genus Sagittula; species Sagittula marina. The sequence continues at coordinate 152,065 of NZ_JACIEJ010000007.1, read as the reverse complement.
TCGCGGCTAACCGTGGGAAAGCTGACCAGCTTTTCCAATATCGCGCGCGGGCTAAGCCGTTCCGTCATAGTCATCTCTCTTTTCGTTTTTCAGGCCTGCAGCGCGCCAAAAATACCGCTGCATTGTGCAGATTATACACGCGTTATCAAAGCCGTATCAGGATATCTTCAAACACCGCAAGCAAAACGGACGTCAGTAACCGCTGTCCGTTTCCAATACGAAGTGGCCGGGACTCACCTCATTATAGACGGAGGGAGCAGGCTCGTATCCCACGGGATGGATTGGTGAAGGGATCGGTTTGAAGTGCAGGTCCTTTTCGGACTTACGCTTCTTTGGATCGGCGATGGGAACCGCCTTCATCAGGGCTTGTGTGTAAGGGTGGCGTGGATCCTCGAACACTGCGCGGCGCGGGCCGATCTCAACGATGCGCCCCAGATACATAACCCCCACGTGGTGCGAGACACGCTCCACCACCGCCATGTCGTGCGAGATAAAGACGTAACCCAAACCCAGATCCGCCTGAAGTTCCATCATCAGGTTCACGACCTGCGCCTGCACCGACACGTCCAAAGCAGACACAGCCTCATCCGCCACAATCAGCTTGGGGTTCAGCGCCAAAGCGCGGGCGATGGCGATCCGCTGGCGCTGACCGCCCGACAATTCGTGCGGATAGCGCTGCATGAAACTGCGCGGCAATTCCACTCGATCGAACAGCATCGCAACGCGATCCTGACGCTCTGATCGGGAGCCAACGCCGTAGTTCGACAAAGGCTCCGCCACCTGATCAGCCAGTTGAATCTGCGGATTGAGCGAGGCAAAGGGATCCTGAAAGATCATCTGCATCTCACGTCGGGCATTGCGCAGCCCCGATTGTGAAAGCGCCATGACATCCGTGCCATCAAGATCAATCTTGCCGGACAATGGCTCCACCAAGCGTAGCAGCGACCGTCCCGCAGTAGATTTGCCGCAGCCGGATTCGCCCACCAAGGACAGGGTTTGGCCCTTGTTGACAGAGAACGAAAGATCCTCCACCGCGTGTACATTGGCGACGGTGCGGCGCATCAGCCCGCCCTTTACAGCGAAGCGCGTCGTCAAGTTCTCGACCTTGAGCAAAACCTCCGTGCTTCCGGGAATGGGTGCAGGAATTCGGCTCTCCTGCCCCACCAGTTTCATGGGTGACGGCAGATCGGTGCCGGACATCTCGCCCAATTTTGGCACAGCAGCCAGCAACGCTTTGGTGTAGGGATGTTGCGGGCGTTCAAAGATCTCTTCGGCGGTGCCTTCCTCGACCTTGTTGCCGCGGAACATGACCACGACGCGGTCGGCCATCTGTGCAACAACGGCCATGTCGTGGGTGATGAACATCACGGCGGTACCGGTTTCTCGCTTCAGACGATCGATAAGGGCGAGGATTTCGGCCTGAATGGTCACGTCCAGAGCGGTGGTCGGCTCGTCCGCAATCAGCAGACGCGGCTTGCAGGCCAGCGCCATGGCGATCACCACGCGCTGTCGCATACCGCCGGACAGCTCGTGCGGGTACTGATCCAACCGCCGCTCGGGTTCAGGGATTCGCACCTGTTGCAGTAGCGACAGCGCCTCGGCGCGAGCCTCGGCCTTCGACAGGCCGCGATGCACGCGCAGCCCTTCGGTCAGTTGCCTGCCAACGGTGAACACCGGGTTGAGCGCGGTCATCGGCTCCTGGAAGATCATGCCGATCTCGTTGCCGCGAATGTCACGCATGTTGCGCTGGCTTTGATCGGCAAGGTCCAGCGGCCCGCGATCCCGGCTATCGAACAAAAGCTTGCCACCCGCAATGGTGCCGCCGCCATATTCGATCAAGCGCATCAAGGCGAGGGAGGAAACAGACTTCCCCGATCCAGATTCCCCGACAACGCAAACCGTCTCTCCGGCGCCAATCTCAAAAGAGACGTCCTTGACGCCGGCAACTGTGCCCGCTTTGGTTTGGAATTCGACACGCAGGTTCTCGATGCGGGCAACGGGTTGCGCGGTGGAAGTGTCGTCAAGCATCAGAAGGCTCCCTGTCGTCTGCTTAAAGGCTAGGCGCCCGGGCTGCCGGGTGTAAAGAGGCGTTCTAATCGCGGCCGCGCGGACTTGCGCGCCTTGGATATACCTTTACCCCTTGAGTCCGCACACATTTCAGGGCTGCGACGGGTCGCAAGATCAGCGTCATGATTCTGACCACAAGGTCAAAAACATTCACGCCTCTCCCTCCGAATGCTTGCATTTTGAGCGCCCGCGGGCTTCGATGATTGATGTATGGGGATGTCTTTCGCGACAGACAGCATTTTGCGGGTTGCCAGATCAACGATGTCCGTTTCAGCTTTCCCTTACAAACAACGCGGGCTGGATCAACACGGCCCCGATCAACATGGAGAGATGCATGACCCTCAAGTCCCTGATGCTGGGTGCGGTGGCCAGCGCCGCGCTTGCGCCCGCTGCTTTCGCAGAACGCGGTGCCGACGGCGAAGTCAAGATTATATACTGGCAGGCCCCTTCGATCCTGAATCCGTTCCTGTCGGGCGGCACCAAAGATACGGAGTCCTCTTCGTTGATCGTGGAACCCTTGGCGCGTTTCAATGAAGCTGGCGATCTGGTGCCGTGGCTCGTCGATGAAATTCCCACCGTCGAAAACGGTGGAATCAGCGAGGATCTCACCCAGATCACATGGAAGATCACGCCGGGTCTGAAATGGTCCGATGGCAGCGATTTCACCTCCGAAGACGTGAAGTTCACCTACGAATACTGCACCCACCCCGAGGGCGGCTGCGCTCAGCTGACCAAGTTCGAGCCGGTGGCCTCGGTCGAGATACCCGACGATCTGACCGTTGTCGTGACGTTCAACGAGCCGACCCCCTATCCGTTCACGGCATTTGTCGGCGGCGAAAGCCCGATCCTGCAAAAAGCGCAGTTTGAACAGTGCCTTGGCGCGGCGGCCTCCACCTGCACGGAGCAGAACTTCAACCCGATCGGCACCGGCCCCTTCGTCGTGGACGAGTTCAAGCCCAACGACGTGATCACGCTTTCCGCCAACCCGAATTACCGCGATCCGGCAAAACCCGCGTTTGCCAAGGTGACCTTCAAGGGCGGCGGCGATGCAGAGGGCGCGGGCCGAGCAGTGATGCAGACCGGCGAGTACGACTACGCGTGGAACCTGCAGCTTGCGCCCGATGTGATCGCTGAGATGGAAGCCGGTGGTCAAGGCAAACCCGTTGCAGGCTTTGGCCCGCTTATGGAACGCATCATGCTCAACAACACCAACCCCGATCCGGCGCTTGGCCCGGACGAACGGTCGGTGATCCGTCCGCACCCCTTCTTGAGCGATCCGGCGGTCTACAAAGCCATGTCCATGGCCATCGACCGCCCCTTGCTGGTCGAAGTGGGCTACGGCCAAGCGGGTAAAGTGACCTGTTCCTGGGTGCCCGCGCCGGAGGCCTTTGCCTATCAGAACGAGGACTGCGGAACACAGGACATCGAAGGCGCGAAGGCCATGCTTGATGACGCCGGCATCGTCGACACCGATGGCGATGGCGTGCGTGAAAAGGACGGCGTGCCGCTGAGCATCCTGTACCAGACCTCCACCAACGCCGTGCGTCAGGATTTCCAGGCGCTGATCAAGGATTGGTGGGAGCAGATCGGCATGGAAGTCGAACTGCGCAACGTTGACGGTTCTGTCTTCTTCGGCGGTGACGCAGGCAGCCCCGACACTTTCCAGAAGTTCTATGCCGATGTCGAGATGTACGCCAACACGTTCAATGGCACTGACCCTCAAGCCTACCTGGGCCACGGTCTGTGCGACACGGCTCCGCGCCCCGATACTCAGTGGCAGGGAGAGAACATCTCGCGCTTCTGCGATGAGGAATACGACGCGCTTCACACGGAGCTGACCAAGACCGCCGACCTTGCAAAGCGTCAAGAGATTGGCCGCAAGCTGAGCCAGATCGCCTACGAGCGCGGCGGGTTGATCCCGCTGGTCCACCGTGGTCGCCTGTCGGCACATTCCAACACCCTCGGTGGCGTGATTCTGAACGTCTGGGATTCCGAGCTGTGGAACGTTGCGGACTGGTATCGCATCAAGGAGTGACCAGTTAGGTCGGGGTTGATCCCGACCTAAGCCACCCTCGGCGGTGGCGGATTGAGATCCGCCACCTTCCCCAATGAAACGACCACAACAGGGCAGACGCGCGCTATGCTCACCTACGCCACGCGACGGACGATCCTTGCGATCCCGACGCTGCTCTTCATCAGCTTCGTCATCTTCATGTTGCTGCAACTCGCCCCCGGCGATCCCATGGCGCAGGTTCCCCTGACCGTGCCGCCTGACGTCAAACAAAAGATGCGCGAGGCGCTTGGTCTCGGCGCGCCGCCCTTGGTGCAATACTGGAAATGGCTGGTGCAGGTCTTTTGGATCGAGCCACAGGTCCTTATCGACTGGATCTTTGGCACCTCACTGGCAGAGGGCAAGCTGCGCGTAATCTCATGGCAGACGCGGTCCCCGGTGATGGACATCATCCTTCAGCGCATCCCTCAGACGCTTTGGGTCGTCGGCGTCGCCTATGTCGTGGCGATCCTCATCGCGCTGCCCATCGGCGTGTATTCCGCCTACCGGCAGTATTCGGTCTTTGATCAGGCCGGGACCTTCGTAACCATGATTGGCTTTTCAATCCCGCCGTTTTTCACCGGGCCTTTGCTGATCGTGATCTTCTCCGTGATTTCGCTGGAGACATGGTGGCTGCCGGTGCTGCCCTCGATTTATGACACCACGCACGTGGTGAATGACTGGCAATCGTTCGGGTTTCAGGTCAAGCAAATGACAATGCCCGTGATGGTTCTGGCCTTTCAGATCACCGCACAGCTGTCGCGCTACATGCGCGCCTCCATGCTGGACAATCTGGGGCAGGATTACGTCCGCACCGCCCGCGCCAAGGGCTTGTCAGAGGCCGTGGTCGTCAATGTCCACGTGCTGCGCAACTCGATGATCCCAGTCATTACAGTCATCGCGCTGGGAATTCCCGCGATTTTTGGCGGTGCGATTATCACTGAAACCGTGTTCAAGGTGAATGGCATCGGGCAGCTTCTGCTGACCGCCCTGTTCGCCAATGACCTGCCGATGGTCATGACGCTGACCTTTATCTTTGCCGTGCTGATCGTGGTTTTCAACCTGATCGCAGATATACTGTACGGCCTGCTCGACCCGAGGATCCGCTATGACTGACAGCCCTCAGGACGACCTCATTCTGGCGGCCTCCTCGCCGCAGGCCATTGGCGCGCTTACCGATGACGGGCCAGTCGCCCCGCCCACCTCGCGCGGGCGCGACATCTGGAGCCAGTTTCGCAAGCATAAGGGCGCCATGCTGGGCCTTGGCTTTCTGTCCTTCATCACGCTGGCCGTGCTCGTCGGTCCCTACATCTACACCGTAGATCCGCAAAAGCTCGACATTCGGGCAAAGGATTTTCGCCCGATCTACACCGCGCTCTGGGACAGTTCGGCCAAGGTTGGCTGGAACAAGCCGCTGGGCTCGGACCAGTTGGGTCGGGACAACCTTGCGCAGATGTTGGCGGGCGGGCGCGCCTCCATGGCAGTGGGCTGGGCGGCCATGCTCCTGTCTGTTCTCATCGGCACCGCAGTGGGCGTTCTGGCAGGCTTCTTCAAGCAGCTGGACGGTGTGCTGATGCGCCTGACGGATCTTTTTCTCGCGCTGCCGATCCTGCCACTGTTGTTGCTGGCGGTAACACTGTTCCGCCAGCCCCTGCGCGCCGGGTTCGGGCCTGAGGGGGGGATGTTCATCCTGATCGTGTCCATCGTGGCGATCACCTCGTGGATGCCGACGGCGCGCATCGTGCGCGGCGACGTTCTGGCCATCAAGGAGCGCGAGTTCGTGCTCGCGGCCCGGTCCATCGGCTCGACACCCGGCAAGCTGATCCGGAGGCATATCCTGCCAAACGTGCTCTCGCCCATTCTTGTGTCGGCGGCGCTGGGTCTGGCTACAGCGATCATCACTGAATCGGCGCTGAGCTTCCTTGGCGTGGGCTTCCCGTCTGACTTTCCCACTTGGGGCAAAATGCTGGCCGACGCAGTGCAAAGGATGGAGCGTTTCCCCGAGCGGGTCATGCTGCCAGGCATCGCCATTTCGTTGACGGTTCTGTCGGTGAACTATCTCGGTGACGGCTTGCGTGATGCGCTCGATCCGCGCATTCGCGGACGCTGATCCTAAAGCCCGCCGCCGCGACCGCCATGTGCGGCGGCGGGCACTCGTTGCGCTGGATACGCAACGCACCCACGTTCCAGACAGCCGTGTCAAAAAAGAACAAGCGACCCGCGCTGACCGATTTCGCTGAAACGTCGCGCCTTTTCCCCTCCGCACAGTACGGGAGCGTCTCGCTGCGACCGCTGGCTATGGAACAATGTCCCATGCAGGCTCGCTGTTCAGGTGGCGCCAGACATTGATTACGGGGGACAATTGCGCCAATTAGCAAAATCGGTCCAACCGGAGGCACCCTCATGTACGAATCCCTCGGCTTTGAAAACCTCACCGCCCCTGAGGCGGCGGTCTATTTCGCTGCTCTCGTTGGCTTGGCCTTCGGCATTCTTGCGGAACGTACGAAGTTTTGTTTTCGCCGCGCGCTTGTGGGCGAGGACCGCCGGGCCGCCTCTGGCGTCTGGTTCGCGGCCCTCGCCGCCGCATTGATCGGCACACAGGCGGCCGTGGCCCTGGGCTATATCAGTTTCGCTGATCACCGTTTCCTTGCGCCAGATCTGCCGTGGGTCGCTATTCTGGTCGGTGGCCTGCTGTTCGGCGCTGGCATGGTCTTGACCCGTGGCTGTGCCTCTCGCCTGACGGTGTTGACCGCGACCGGCAACCTGCGTGGTTTGACGGTGCTGGTTGTCTTCGCCATAACCGCCCACGCGCTGCTCAAAGGCGTCGCAGCGCCGATCCGCACCACGCTCGGCTCCTTCACCATTCCGCTGGGGGACAGCACATCCCTCGCCGCCCTGCCGGGTGGCGCGCCAGTCTGGACCGCCCTGTTGGCGATCGCGTCGCTGCTGATCGTGGCCCGCTCCGGCGCGCGCCCCGTGACCCTCATCGGTGCAGCGCTGCTGGGCCTGCTGGTTCCCATCGCGTGGGTCGGCACAGGTTTCATCCTCTTTGATGACTTTGATCCGGTCGCAATGGAGAGCCTCGCCTTCACCTCCACATGGTCGGACACGCTGTTCTGGTTCATTGCCGCAACGTCGATCCCGGCGGGGTTCGGAACAGGCATGATTGGTGGCGTACTGGTGGGCGGCTTCCTGTCCGCCGCTCTGGGCCGCCGTCTGGCGTGGCAGAGCTTTTCTTCCCCACGCGAAACAGGGCGCTATCTGACCGGCGCCGTGCTGATGGGGGCTGGCGGCGTGCTGGCGGGTGGATGCACCGTGGGTGCGGGTCTGTCGGGTGTCCCGACCCTTGGTCTGTCGGCCCTGCTGGCCATCGCCGCCATCGCAGCTGGCGCTGTGGTCACACATGCGGCACTGAACCGCGCCCCATCGGGTGCGTTACAGCCGGCCGAATAAGCGAACCGCATTCACAAGGATAAAAGAAGGGGGCCAACGGCCCCCTTCTTTATATTCAATAGCCGTTCAAAGATCCGGCCCACCATCTTTGCCATGATGCTTGATGCGCTGGATCACCAGCCAGACCGCGAAGACCACCGGCAGAGCAATGATCGCGGTCAATGTTCCCTTTGAAACCCCGAACAGGTCGGTCAGCGGGTACAGAACATAGCCCACCAAAGACACGGCGTAATAGCTGATCGCCACCACGGAAAGACCCTCCACCGTGTGTTGCAATCGCAACTGCAGCTCTGCGCGTCGGTCCATGCTCTTGAGCAATTGCTGGTTCTGGGCAGACCGCCCAACCTCCACCCTGGTTCGCAGCAAATCCGCAGCGCGGGTGGCGCGTTCGGTCATGCTTTCCAAACGACGGGCAGAGGATTTCACCGTCCGCATTGCGGGATCATAGCGCCGCATCATGAACTCTGAAAACGTTTGCCGCCCTTGGAACCGTTCCTCCCGCAGCACCGCAATGCGCTGCATGACAATGGCTTCATAGGCCTCCGTCGCACCAAGGCGAAAGGACACCTTTGCCGAAATATTCTCCAGCTCCGCCGAAGCCGAGAGCAATGCCTTCAAAGTCGCCTCTTCGTGGCCCTCACTCTCGCCCTCGGTCATGACCTGCATCAGGCGTGTGAGCTGAATGTCGATTTCGCCCATGCGCGGACCAATCTCGCGCATACGGGTAAAGCCGAGCATCGACATCGCCTTGTATGTCTCGATCTCGCACAGCCGTTGCACAATGCGCCCGATACGGCGCGAGCCGACGTCGGATTTGGCGAAGACCGCAAAGCGTTGATGCCCGTTTGTATCGATCCGGAAATCTCCGGCAATCACCGCCTCGTTGTCGATCACATCCGACACGGCGATGCTTTCGGGAACCATCCAGTCCTCAAGCCGCTTGCGGATTTCCTCATCCTCGATGCGTCGTTCGACCCGGATCATGGCAGATGTCACGCGTACGCCAGGGGCGCGCACCAGCCATTCCTCTGGAAAAACCTCAAAATCCGCCGGATCGTAAGGCCGCTCCCCCAAGCCCGGCAGAAAGATCGTGTACGTCACGAATTCGGTATGCTGTTCCCACTTCAGAGTGTTCTGTCCGATGCGCGCACTAAAATGCGTCGCGCCGGGCTGCGGGTGAGCTGCGTCGTAGCGATCAAGCAACTCCTTCAGGTGCTGCAGATCAAGTTCCCGATCCCGAGTAGCCGCATCTTTGGGCTGCTTCACGGCCAGATAGACCGCCCGGCAGGGGGACGTCAGAGAGGGGAACGGCCGCGCATGCAGCTCATTGGCCAGCTTGTAGCGCAGCTGGTGATCCTGGATCGGCGACATCGTTGGCCAGCCTCCCGTGGTCAGTGACACAGCTCTTCAATGCCGCAATGCCGCAGCAAGGTAAAGCCGTTTAAACATACTTTTCAAAGCCTTAGCGGAATGCAACGGTATACCTGCGACCGGCAAACGGCACCCCTCGTCGCAAAAGCCTGTCAAAACATAATGTTACCCTGCGTCTGGGGTGTAGCAACTGATCATTGTATAATCCTTGCGCGGCCCACGCACCCGCCATACAGCCCGCCACCGCGGCCAATCGGCGAACTCATAAGTCACATCATATTGGTCAGGATCACACCAATGGCTCGCACGTCCGCCACTTTGCGGCACCGCGTGAAAGAAGCGACCGTCGTCGAAATAGACCTCCAGCGCGTCCGTCCAGCGATAGCGCCGCTCGGCGTTGAACCGCGCCGTTCCCATCTCCAGAACACCGGTTTCGACATAGTCGGCGCCGCTTTCGCCAAGCGTCCATACAGCCGTCCCAGCGAACCTGGCCTGCGTGCCATCGCTGTGCGCGATCTCGCGGGCAATCTGCCAGCGCCCCAGAAAATCCGTCAAGTTTCGTGTCATCTGCCTCGCCTAGCATTGCGCCAAATGACGCGCCAGCCCGCCCAGCCCTTGAGGACAGCGGCTCAGCCCCGTAAACGGCCCGCAACCGTACACGCGCAGGAGGCCCCGCCGATGATTCCCCGTTACTCTCGCCCCGACATGGTCGCCATCTGGTCGCCCGAGACCAAGTTCAAGATCTGGTACGAGATCGAGGCCCACGCCTGCGACGCCATGGCAAAGCTGGGTGTGATCCCGCAGGAAAACGCTGACGCCGTGTGGAAGGCCAAGGACGTGGAGTTCGACGTCGCCCGCATCGACGAGATCGAAGCCGTGACAAAGCATGACGTCATCGCCTTCCTCACCCACCTCGCGGAACATGTCGGCTCGGACGAGGCGCGTTTCGTCCATCAGGGCATGACCTCTTCGGATGTTCTGGACACCTGCTTCAATGTGCAGCTGGTGCGCGCCGCGGACATCCTGATCGCCGACATCGAAGGGCTGCTTGCCGCCCTGAAAAAGCGAGCCTACGAGCACAAGGATACCATCCGTATCGGGCGCTCGCACGGCATCCACGCCGAGCCGACCACGATGGGGCTCACCTTTGCACGGTTCTATGCTGAAATGGACCGCAACCTCTCCCGGATGCGCGATGCGCGCGCGGAAGTCGCCACAGGCGCGATTTCCGGTGCGGTCGGAACGTTCGCCAACATTGACCCGGCGGTCGAAGAGCATGTTTGCGATCAGCTTGGTCTCGTGCCGGAACCGATTTCCACGCAGGTTATTCCGCGCGACCGTCACGCGGCGTTCTTTGCCACGATGGGTGTCATCGCGTCGTCAATCGAGAACATCGCCATTGAAATCCGCCACATGCAGCGCACCGAAGTTCTGGAAGCGGCAGAGTTCTTCTCCATGGGGCAAAAGGGCTCTTCGGCAATGCCGCACAAGAAGAACCCGGTGCTCACCGAAAACCTGACCGGCCTCGCGCGTCTTGTGCGCATGGCGGTCATCCCGGCGATGGAGAACGTGGCGCTGTGGCACGAGCGCGACATTTCGCACTCCTCTGTTGAGCGCAACATTGGTCCGGACACCACCATCACGCTTGATTTCGCGCTCGCGCGCATGACATCGGTGATCGAAAACCTGCTGGTCTACCCGCAGAACATGCTCGACAACATGAACAAGTTCCCCGGTCTGGTCATGTCGCAGCGCGTGCTGCTGGCGCTGACGCAGGCCGGTGTGTCGCGTGAGGATGCCTATCGCCTGGTGCAGCGCAACGCGATGAAAGTGTGGGATCATCGCACGGACTTCCGCGAAGAGCTGCTGGCCGATGAAGAGGTCCGCGCGGCCCTCTCCGAAGAAGAGATCAACGAGAAGTTTGACCTTGGCTACCACACCAAACACGTCGACACGATTTTTGCCCGCGTGTTCCACGAAGACTGATCTCGGGTTAGTGCCTTGAATTGACGCCGTCTTTCTATGAAGGGCGGCGTTTTTCGTCCGCGCTACGGGGTGCTCTTCCGGCCGGCACTAAGTGCGGCGCTCCACAACTTCAGAGAAGGCCAGCAGCATCTCCTCCAGACTGTCGAGGTCGCTCATTGCGGCACTGGGGATACTGCGGCGTGACGTGCTGCGTGCGCGGCGCAATGTGCGAAGCATCCGCGACACAGCGCCGGCCAGATTTTCCTGCGCGGCTGCGTTCACCTCTGCAACCCAAGTGGGCGGGTGTTCGCGATCAGCCGCCTTACCCTCTGCCAGGAAGCCATCGATCAAGGTCCACAGGGCTTGCGGCGTCAGGTCATCCTTTGACATGGCCAGTACATCCGGGTCCAGCAATCGCGGGTCGGCATTCGTCACCACACAGAGCAGCGTATTGGACAGCCGCTCATCCTTCTTTAGCTCACGGGCGAAACTTGCGCCCTGCCCGTCCGGAAGGCGGTGGTCGAGCAGGATCATATCGGGCGCACGACGTGTCAGAAAGGCCCGCGCGCCCGCAAGGCAATCCACCTCAAACAGCTCAAGGTCGGGGCGATCGCGCCCGAGGCAGCGCCGCAACATACACCTGTCAAAGGAATTGTCGTCCACGACCAGGCAAGTGCCTGGCCCTTGCCGCTCCAACCAAGCCATGCCAGCCTTATCCCCGATATTTACGCACCCACCATCTTTAAACTGGGCGGCAAGCGTGAAGACGACCCTAACGCCTGGCGTCGCAAATACCTCGCATTCTAGGCAAATTTAGGTGGCCTCCCCCCTCTCTTCTTTAAGAGCCGGGCAACCTTGTCCGTCTACCAAGGGCAGCATCAGATGTCCGGAGACCACTTCATGTCGAACATGGCTCTCGCCGCCCTTCCCGGTCCGTTCACGGCCGGAAAACTCCCGCTTTCGCGCAAGGCGAAGGCCGCTATCATCGTACAGTTCCTCCTGAACGAGGACTCCGATGTTCCGCTCGCTGCTTTGCCCGACGAGTTGCAGGAGGAGCTTACCCTTCTGCTGGGCAATATGCGCTACATCGACCGAGAAACGCTCAATCAGGTGATAAATGAGTTTGCCGATGAGCTGGAATCAGTTGGGCTTTCTTTCCCCGGTGATATGGCTGGCGCCTTGACGGCGCTGGATGGGCGCATCAATCCAAGAACGGCATCGCGGTTGCGCAAGGAAGCCGGGGTTCGCCAGACAGGCGATCCGTGGGACCGCATCAACGCCCTGCCGCCGGAGCGGCTGGAGCAGCTTGTGTTGTCCGAAAGCACAGAGGTTGCTGCCGTCATGATGTCCAAAATCGACGTGGGTAAGGCTGCCTTGGTCCTGGGCAAGCTGCCCGGCGACAAGGCGCGGCGGATCTCTTACGCTGTGTCCATGACCACAGGTGTCACACCCGATGCAGTGGATCGCATCGGCTTGAGCCTTGCTGCGCAGATCGACCAGGAGCCTGAAAAGGCTTTCGTCAAACGGCCCGATGAACGGCTTGGCGCGATTCTAAACTATTCCAACGCTGCGATACGCGACGAATTGCTTCAACAACTTGAACAAGAAGATGAGGAATTCGCCTCCGCCGTGCGAAAGGCGATCTTTACCTTCGCAAACATCCCCGAGCGCCTAAATGCGATCGATGTTCCAAAGATATCACGCGACGTGCCGCCGGATGTCCTGGCCACGGCAATCGCCGCAGCGGAAACCCCTGAGGATCAGGCGACAGCCGACTTCCTGCTCAGCAACATGTCCAAGCGTCTGGCCGAGAGCATCCGCGAAGAAGCCTCGGGGAAAGGTACGGTCAAACCCAAAGTCGGCGAAAAAGCGATGAACGCTGTCGTCTCAGCCATTCGAGACCTCGTGGGCGTGGGTGAAATCGAACTGCTCGACCCCGACTCAGATGAGTAAACCGCGCGGGGGCGCTCCTGTGCCCCTTGCCGCCCCTTTTCTGCGCGCGTAGAACCGGCCCGACCACACAAGCGGACCAACGCCTTGGCAGATCAATCATCTTCCCCTTCCAAAAAGGAGCGTTTCGCCAATGCGGCGCTTAACGCATACATCGGTGCAACCGGCCTGCTGCCCGTCCGCCAAAGGCTTTCTCTGACGGGATGGTTGGTGCGCCATGTGGCGGCGCACGCATTGGGCTGGTATGATCGAGTCGATGAGAACCTCAACTTCGTTTGGCCTGAGCTGACCGAGGAACGCAAAAAGGCCATCGCCAGCAAATCAATCGACAATCTCGCCCGCGCCTTGATCGAAAATTACGATCCGGAGGAGATGCTGCAGCGTGGAGCGAACTATCCGCTCAGCGGCCCCGGTGTGCCCATTCTAAAAGAGGCGCGTGAAAACCGACGCCCCGTCTTGTTGATCACCGGTCATTACGGCAGCCCGATTTGCGCACGCGCCGCGTTGGTTGCGCGCGGCTACACGGTTGCCGGCCTGCTGCGTCCCATGTCCAACGCGCCGATGAACGCGCGTTACATCCGCAACTATCGAGACGTTGGTGAGCCCGTCTTTGAACAGGGGCGACGCGGAACGATGGGGCTTATCAAACATGTACGCGAAGGTGGGATGGCTGCCATGGCCTTCGATGTGTTTGAATCCTCGGGCGCGATGATCGACTTTCTGGGCCAACCTGCACCGACGGCGACCTCGCCCGCGGACATCGCACTCAAAACCGGAGCGCTGCTGATCCCGTATTTCGGCATTCGCCGCGAGGACCGCTATGGCTTTGACGCAGTGATAGAGGAACCCGTGCCACATACCGATCCCGTCACGATGATGACAGAGGTCACAAAGCGGCTAGAGGCGCGTATCGAAGCGGACCCCGGCCAATGGATGTGGACGCATCGACGCTGGAAGCCAAAGCGCATGGCAAAGCGTCGCGCCAAGGCCATGAAACAAACTTAACGCAGGCGCGCAGCCGCGATGATTGGCCCATGCCGTGGGGATTGAAGCAGCACGACCACGGGCATATCACCGGGCACCGGAACTTCGGCTTCGAAGGTGCCCGTGCCGTCCCACCGCGCGGCGACATCCCAATCACGCACAATATGTGTATAATTGACTGTTTTTCCGGCATTCTCGCCGCGGCCTATCATGACCTCTTCGGCCGGATCGTACCGCACGACATGCACGTCGCAAGGGCGAACCTGTCCATCACTGACGGCCCGAATACGCACCATGTCCCCAACGCGTTCCAAGGTGACATGTGCCTTGGGCGCGGCATCTTCGTGCGCTGCGATTAATGCAGAAACGGCCCCCGGACGTGACCCGACGACGTCTTCCATCCCGTTCACAACAATCTGCGGTGTGTAGATCATCTTCCACCCACCAGCCCGGGCATAGCCCCTTTGACGCTTGGTGAATTTCGGCGATGCGAACCGGTCTTTCCAGCCGATATAATCCCAGTAATCAACGTGAAGCGCCAAGGCGATCACGTCATCCCGGGTGCCGATTTCTTCCAGAAGCGCATCCGCTGGCGGGCAGCTTGAGCAGCCCTGCGAGGTGAACAATTCGACCACCACAGGGTTGTCGTCTTCGGCATGGGCGATGCCTGCCGGTAATCCGGCCAGCCCCATCCAGACAGCGGCCCCCAGTGTCAGAACTCTGTTCATCGCATCGCATCCCGCTCTTGCCCCGTCTTCAAACTGTTTATCTCCTGATATGTGATGAAACCAATCAATCATTTGCGAGAGCCTGTGACAAACCCACTTTGGAAACGACATGAAAAATTGTGTACAATGGCATACAAAACGACGCAGCCCTCTTGAGTTGAACGCTGCCATGCGGCATTAGAGTGCAAGACACCCAAATCCGTCCACCATCGGAGGCATCCAATGACCATTCAAGTCGGCAACGACAGCGCAAAGACGCGCAAGACGCTCGAAGCAGGCGGCCAAACCGTCGCCTATTACTCGATCCCCGCAGCAGAAGCCGCTGGCCTTGGCGATTTCTCCAAACTGCCCGCCGCCCTCAAGGTTGTGCTGGAGAACATGCTCCGCTTCGAAGACGGTAAAACAGTGACACAGGACGACATCAAGGCGTTCTCTGACTGGGCAACCAATGGCGGCAAAGGCGACCGCGAGCTGGCCTACCGCCCTGCCCGCGTGTTGATGCAGGACTTCACCGGCGTTCCCGCTGTGGTTGACCTGGCCGCGATGCGCGACGGCATCAAAGCGCTCGGTGGCGACGCACAAAAGATCAACCCGCTGAACCCCGTGGATCTGGTCATCGACCACTCCGTGATGATCGACGAATTCGGCAATCCCCGCGCGTTCCAGATGAACGTCGACCGTGAATACGAGCGCAACATGGAGCGCTACGAGTTCCTCAAGTGGGGCCAGACCGCGTTCAACAACTTCCGCGTTGTTCCCCCGGGCACGGGCATCTGCCACCAGGTGAACCTGGAATATCTCGCGCAGACCGTCTGGACCGACACCGACCAGAATGGCGAAATGGTTGCCTACCCTGACACGCTTGTCGGCACTGACAGCCACACGACCATGGTCAACGGCGCAGCCGTTCTGGGCTGGGGCGTCGGCGGGATCGAAGCCGAAGCAGCCATGCTGGGACAGCCGATCTCCATGCTGATCCCCGAAGTCGTCGGCTTCAAACTGACCGGCGAAATGGTCGAAGGCACAACCGGCACCGACCTTGTCCTCAAGGTCGTCGAAATGCTGCGCGAGCACGGCGTCGTGTCCAAGTTCGTCGAATTCTACGGCGACGGCCTCGACAACCTGCCGCTGGCACAGCGCGCCACCATCGCAAACATGGCGCCGGAATACGGTGCAACCTGTGGTTTCTTCCCGATCGACGATGAAACGCTGCGCTACATGCACGTATCGGGCCGTGACGAGAACCGCATCGCACTGGTCGAAGCCTACGCCAAGGAAAACGGTTTCTGGCGCGGCGCCGACTACGACCCGATCTATTCCTCGACCCTCGAACTGGACATGGGCACAATCGTGCCCGCGATCTCCGGTCCGAAACGTCCGCAGGATTACATCGCGCTGGACAAGGCCGCGCCTGCTTTCGCTGAGTACATCAAAGGTGTCCGCAGCGGAGAAGACGCCTCCGTTGCGCAGGAAGTCACATGGGAAGGTGAAGGCGGCCAGCCCGAACCGCGCGACATCCCCGGCGACGAAGGCAGCCACAAGCGCGGCTATGTGGAAACTGCTGAAGGCAACTACCAGCTGCACGACGGCTCAATCGTGATCGCCTCGATCACGTCGTGCACCAACACCTCCAACCCCTACGTCATGATTGGCGCGGGCTTGGTGGCGAAGAAAGCGCACGAGCTGGGCCTGAACCGTAAGCCTTGGGTGAAAACCTCGCTCGCACCGGGATCGCAGGTCGTGTCCGAGTATCTTGAGGCCGCTGGCCTGCAGGAGCACCTCGACGCCATCGGCTTTAACCTTGTGGGCTATGGCTGCACGACCTGTATCGGCAACTCCGGTCCGCTCGACGCCCCGATTTCCAAGGCAATCAACCAGTATGATCTGGTTGCGACCTCGGTTCTATCGGGCAACCGCAACTTCGAAGGTCGTATTTCGCCTGACGTGCGCGCGAACTACCTGGCATCCCCGCCGCTGGTGGTAGCCTATTCGCTGGTCGGTGACATGAACGTCGACATCACCAAAGATGCGCTAGGTCAGGACAAAGACGGCAATGACGTCTACCTGAAAGACATCTGGCCTTCGAACGCCGAGATTGCAGCGCTGGTCGAAAAGACCGTTACGCGCGACAGCTTTCAGGAGAAGTACGCCGACGTCTTCAAGGGCGACGAAAAATGGCAGGGCGTCGAAGTCAACGGCGGCGAAACCTACGACTGGCCAGCTGCTTCGACCTACGTTCAGAACCCGCCCTACTTCCAGGACATGGGCAAAGAGCCGGGCACCATCTCCAACATCGACGGCGCGCGTGTTCTGGCGATCCTGGGCGATATGGTCACAACCGACCACATCTCCCCCGCTGGCTCCTTCAAGGAAAGCACGCCTGCCGGTCAGTACCTGACAGAGCGTCAGGTGCCCGTCCGTGAGTTCAACTCCTACGGCTCCCGTCGCGGCAACCACGAAGTCATGATGCGGGGCACCTTCGCCAACATCCGCATCAAGAACGAGATGTTGAACGGCGTCGAAGGCGGCTACACCAAGGGCCCCGATGGCAAAGAGACCTCCATCTACGATGCTGCGATGGCCTATCAGGACCAAGGCACTCCCTTGGTTATCTTTGGCGGTGAACAGTACGGCGCGGGCTCCTCGCGTGACTGGGCGGCCAAAGGCACGGCTTTGCTTGGCGTCAAAGCGGTCGTGGCCGAGAGCTTCGAGCGGATCCACCGCTCCAACCTGGTTGGTATGGGCGTTATCCCGTTCGAATTCACCGGCGGCGACACCCGTAAATCGCTGGGCCTGAAAGGTGACGAAACCATCGACATCAAAGGTCTGGACGATGTGAAGCCCGGTCAGGAAACGCCTTGCACCATCACTTTTGCGGATGGCTCCACCAAGGAGATCACCCTGAAGTGCCGGATCGATACCGCCATCGAGGTGGAATACATCGAGCACGGTGGCGTGCTGCACTACGTCCTGCGCAATCTTGCCAAGGATGCGCCCGTCGCAGCGGAATAAAACACAGCGGCGGTTAACCCTGCCGAAATATTGCACTGAAAGCGCCCCTTCACGGGGCGCTTTTTTCTTGGCGTCTGTTTTGACGCTGGAACGGTCTACGCCTCCGCCCCTGCTCTCAGTGCGGACCAAAGACGTTGGATCACGGCAGCCAGCAGAGAGTTCTGGCGCTGCCCGATCAGGCAATCGGTCTGGTTATCCTGACCTGCGCAAAGATACCGGGATGCCCTAGGGTAATCTCATTACTCTTGCGTCGGCGGCACAGTGCCAGAATCAGATCACCAAGGCGACGATCCGCACAATTTTAGATCAACTCAATTTATAGACGACCACATTGCAAAAATAGCGACTTCCAAATGCCACCCCTTAGCCCCAAATCAAATGCACAGAGGCCGCAAAGGCCCTTCGGCAGAATCAGAGGCAGACACATGAAACTCATTACCTTGATCCAGGCGGGCGCACTCCTGATGCTCGCAGTTTTTGGCGCCTATGCGAGCACCGCTCAGAATGCGAGCCACCACTGCTCCGGCAGCCAGACCGAAGCCGTTTGCGAGTTATAAAGACAGCGCAACGGGAACCAAGAAGGGCGCCAAGGGCGCCCTTTAGTCTATCCTCATCAAGCTGATGTCACTCGCCTGCCAGCGCTTTTTGCAGCTCAGGCAAAAATCTCTGCTCATAGTCCGATCCGACCAACGGCCCAACAAACTTGAACAGGACCATGCCCTCTCCATCCAGTATGAAAGTCTCTGGCGGGCCAGTCACGCCCCATTCAATTGCCGTGCGCCCTGCGGGATCAAACGCCACCGCCTGAAACGGATTACCGTCTTTCGCCAGATAGGACGTCGCATTGCCCGTCTGATCCTTGAGGTTCACCCCAAGGATGGGAATGCCGTCTTCCGCCATCTCCAGCAAGCGTGGATGTTCGGCACGGCACGGCGGGCACCACGAGGCCCAGAAGTTCACCAGCGTTACCTCGCCTGACGCCAACAGCTCTGGCGTGATGGCAGGATAGCCCTCCAACGGGACATCGGTCATCGACGGCGCAGGCTTGCCCTCGAACATGCTTTCGAGATCGTTTGCGCCTTCCCGGCCCAACCCCATGTACGCCACCAGCCCGAACGCCGCAAAAATCACCGGCGGCAAGATCATCAGCGGTGACACCTTAGCCATTGCGGCGGCCCTCCACATCAGCCAGCTCACGCTTGACCCGTCGCGCACGGACAACGGACATGGCAACCAGCACGCCGATCAGCACCAGAGACACAACATAGGAGGACAGCACCTCCGTCGCATATTTCCCAAGCTCCGGCATCATGCCATCCGCTCCCTCATCAACAGTGCCCGCATGCGGCGGGCGCGAATTTCAGTCTGTGTCCGCAACAGCACCAGCGCAAGGAACAGCAAGGCAAATCCCGCCATGCAGATGAAAAGCGGCACCGCATATACGTTCGACACGCGCTCCGCCGTGTCACCGGCCAGCGCCCCGGCCCGCATCACTGATGCGCCTTGATGCAGCCCCTGGTTCCAGAAGTTGACCGCATAGCGCGACAGTATCGCAAAGACCGATCCCACGAGACACAGGATCGACGTCAGGTCAGCGGCGGTGTCGTCATTTTCGATCGCGCCCCACAGCGCCATGTAGCCGAGGTAAAACAGGAAAAGGATCAGAAAAGAGGTCAACCGAGGGTCCCACGCCCACCATGTTCCCCACATCGGCTGCCCCCAGATCGCGCCAGTCACCAGCGCAATCACAGTGAACAGTGCGCCCACCGGAGCCGCTGCGCGCGCCGCCAGAGCCGAGACATGGTGCCGCCGTACTATCCAGATCAGGGAGGTCACCAACATCATCAGCCATGCGTTGATCGCCATCAGCGCGGCCGGAACGTGCAGATAGATGATCTTGACCGTCGCGCCCTGACGATAATCGTCCGGCGTAAAGAAAAAACCCCAGACCAGTCCCACCACCAAAGCGGTCAGAGACAGGCCCGACAGCCAAGGCAAAACCCTGTCGGCCGTGCGGACAAACTTTACCGGATTGGCATATTCCCAGATCGACGCCATGGTTTTCCCTACCCTCTTCCCCTGCTCCATACACCTCAAATATCGGTGAGACGCAATATGTTCGCCGCCCCGCGCAGCCTTGCCTGCAGCTCGGGGTTTACGCCGACATAGCCTATCGCAGATTGATACGCAGCACCGCCGCGCTGGCAAAGGGCAGAAGCGCCATGACTCCAAAACTGATTCCAGCCAACATTGCCAAAGGTGTCGCCACAGCCAGCCCGTCGGCGCCGCGCCGCGCCACCTCTGCACCAAAGATCAGCGTAGGCACGTAGAGCGGCAGAACCAGAAGGCTCATCAACAGTCCGCCGCGTTTCAAGCCCACTGTCAGTGCCGCGCCGAACGTGCCGATCACCGACAGCGCAGGCGTGCCGAGCAGCAAGCTGACCAGCACCCAAACGTAGCCCTCCAACGGCAGGCTCAGCAGCACGCCCAGCATCGGGGCGATAAAAACCAGCGGCAGTCCCGTGGTGATCCAATGCGCCAAGGCCTTGACGCTGACGATGCCCTCCATGGGCAATGGCGCGGTGGCCAGCAGGTCAAGCGAGCCATCTTCCCAATCCAAGGCCAGGATCCGGTCCAACGACAGCAGACAAGCCAGAAGCGCGCCGACCCACAGGACCCCCGGCGCGATCCGCGACAAAAGATCGGTCTGCGGACCAACGCCAAAGGGCACAAGCACCGTCACGATCAGAAAGAACACCAGCCCAAGGCCAAAGCCTCCGCCCGCACGCACGGCCAAACGCAAATCCCGGAGCAGCAGGGCGATCATAGAAACGCCTCGTCTTCCAAAGCGGCGCGAGGACGGGCTTTGAACGGACCAACGTCAAGGACACCTGCCTCCAGCCCCAGATCTATATGTGTGGCCATCAGCGCGGAGCCACCACCCGACAAATGCGCGCGCACGGCGTCGGCGAACAAGCCCACCGAAACGGCATCCAACGAGACTGTCGGTTCATCCAGCACCCAAACGGGTCGCCCTGTGACCATCAATCTTGCCAGCCCCAGCCGCCGTTTCTGGCCCGCACTCAGAGATCCGGCAAGCCGGTCGCGCAATGCGGACAGATCGAAAGCTTGCACAGCATCCTCGATCCCACTTGTTCCAAAAACCGACGCCCAAAAGCTCAGGTTCTCCGTGACGGTCAGCATGGTTTTCAGCCCGTCGGCATGGGCCGCATACGCTATCCGTTCGCCGGCGCCCTCTAGCGTGCCTTGCATCGGTGGCTGCAACCCCGCCACCGTGCGCAAGAGCGTTGTCTTACCTGCACCGTTGGGGCCGCGCAGCACCAAAGCCGCACCATCGTTCAATGTAAAATTGAGGCTTTCCAGCACCGGGATGCCACCGCGCGATACGGTCAGATCCTGTGCTGTCAGCATACCCCAGCGCGCCCGATCAGACAGGCAGTGCGGCCAGCGCCACGCGCCGACCTTCGGAAATCAGTACATTGTAGGTGCGGCAGGCAGCGGGAGAGTTCATCACTTCAACCCCCAACCCCGCCTCTTCGAGCTGATGGCGCAGATCGGTGGGCAAATGCGCAATCTCCGCACCTGTGCCCACGAACAGCACATCGACCTCGCCAACAAAGCCCAACAGGCTGTCAGTGTCATCCATACCGCCCCAGACGGCTTTGCCTTTGTCCCAAAGCAGCAAGGCGCCGTCATGGACCTCTCCCGCCACGCGGAAAAAGCCCGGCCCGTAGCCATCCACGGGCCGCGCATCGGTAAAGACGATCTCGTTCAGGCGCATCTGGTGCCTCCTTTTACGCGTCCACGTCGCCGAACTGGGTGCCCGCAGGGCCAGGCTCATCAGGCTTGGTCCAGTCGCGCTTGACCCCGAGCTTCACAAGAAAGGTCGAAGCCACGAAGATCGACGAATAGGTGCCGACAAACACGCCCCAGATCATCGCAAAGACAAAGCCACGGATCACGTCGCCGCCCAGCACAAACAGCGCAATCAGCGCGATAAGTGTCGTCAGAGAGGTCATGATGGTCCGGCTCATGGTCTCGTTGATGGACATGTTGAGAACCTCTTTGAGGTCCTTGGATTTATACTTGATCAGGTTCTCGCGCACACGGTCGAACACGACCACGGTATCGTTCAACGAATAGCCGACGATGGTCAAAAGCGCTGCGATGATGGCGAGGTCGAACTTGATCTGCAACTCGGAAAAGATCCCGATGGTCAGCGCCACATCGTGCACAAGGGCGACGACCGCCCCCACCGCGAACTGCCATTCGAACCTCAACCAGATGTAGATGAGCACCGCGCCTATGGCGAGCGCCACAGCAAGTGATGCGGTCTGGATCAACTCGCCGGAAACCTTGGGTCCAACCGATTCCACGGAAACAAACCGAATGTCGGGCGCGACCTCGGCCAATGCGGCCTCCGCGCTTTCGATGACCTCGGTGCTCACCGCTTCTTCGCCATCCTGCGCGCCGATGCGCACCATGGCAACGTTCTGGTCATCGCGGAAACTGGGGTCGAAGACCTCGGAAATCACGACATCGCCCATCCCCAGCGCGTCCAATGCGCTTCGGTACTCGCCCACATCCACCGGCGTCGAGGTTTCGGTTCGGATCGTAGTCCCGCCGCGAAAATCGATGCCGTAGTTCAGCCCCTGCATAAAGAAGCTGATCAAAGCGATCACGACGAGCACGCCAGAGATACCCAGCCAAATGGTCGCCCGCTTGAAATAGTCCAGATTCAGATCGTCTTTTACCAGTCGCAAGCGCATATCAGACCTCAATCGTCTTGGGGCGGCGGCGTTCGAACCAGACCACGATCAACAGACGCGTGACAAAGATCGCCGTGAACACCGATGTGATGATGCCAAATCCCAGCGTGACCGCAAAGCCGCGCACAGGACCTGACCCCATAACGTACAGGATCACCGCCGTGATGAACGTGGTGATGTTAGCGTCGACAATAGCCGACAGGGCTTTTTCATAGCCAAGTTCAATGGCACGGGCCGGACCTTTGGCAGTTTTCAGCTCTTCGCGGATACGCTCAAAAATCAGCACGTTGGCGTCCACCGCCATGCCGACCGTCAGCACGATACCTGCGATACCCGGCAGCGTCAGTGTCGCCCCGATCATCGACAACAGGCCAAACATCATCGCGACGTTCAAAATCAACGCAATGTTGGCAAACACGCCAAACAAGCCATAGCTCGCCAGCATGAAGATCAGCACAGCCGCGAATGCGACAATTGTCGCCATCTTGCCTGCGTCGATGCTGTCCTGGCCCAGTTCCGGGCCGATTGTCCGCTCTTCGAGGAAATCCAGACCCGCGGGCAATGCGCCTGCGCGCAACAGAACCGCAAGGTTGGTCGATTCCTCGATGGTGAAATCACCGGTGATGATACCCGCACCGCCGCCGATGTGGCTTTGGATGACTGGGGCGCTGATGACCTCATCGTCCAGCACGATGGCGAAAGGAGAGCCGATGTTGGCAGCCGTATATTCGCCAAACTTGCGTCCGCCAGAGCCGTTGAACTGAAAACTCACCGACGGGCGACCGTTCTGGTCAAACGTCGGCTGCGCGTTGGTCAGCTCTTCGCCGGTCACGACCGGAGATTGTTCAAGGATGTAAAACACGCCCTCCTGGTCCAGCGAAGGCAGAATTTCATTTCCAGCTCCGGGAGCGTCGTTGGCGTTGCTCGCCCGGCCCACCACAGGCTGAAATGTCAGCTGCGCGGTTGTGCCGATGATGTCCTTGAGCTCGGCTGCGGAGCCGATGCCCGGCACCTGGATCAAGATGCGATCCGCGCCTTGACGTTGGATCGTCGGCTCGCGGGTCCCCACCTCGTCAATACGGCGACGGATGATTTCCAGCGACTGCTGCATGGTGCGGTCATCCGTGGCCTGTTTTTCGGCCTCCGTCAGGGTGATGACCAATTCGTCGCCGTCGCCGCGCGCCTCGAAGTCATGGCTGCCCTGACCGGTCAATGAAACAACCGGCTGACGCAGCGCGTTCACCAATTCGATGGCGCGTTCCATGGCGTCGGGCTGCGACACCAGCCGCACGCGCAATTCGCCTTGGTCCACCGCAGCGGAATTCCAACGGATGGTGCCGATTTCGTCACGTTCGGCGCGCAGCACGCGCAGAACCTCGGGCCAAAGCGCTTCCATCCGGCTTTTGTAGACGTCTTCCATGCGCACTTCTGCCAGAAGATGCGCACCGCCGCGCAGATCGAGCCCGAGGTTCACCAGCCCCGATGGAAGGAACCCGGGCCAAAGCGCCTCGGCCTCGCGATTGGCGGTGGTGTCCGCGCCGCCCTCGATAGCCTTGACCGCATCGTTGTGGGTCTCAACTCGGGAATAGAACAGGTTCGGCATGGCCAAAAGCAGGCCCACCACGACGGTGAGCCAGATCAGCCAGCGCTTCCAGGCGTCGATCTGCAACATGATTTATCAGGCCTCGGCGGGTTCGGTCTTGGATTTCACCGTCGCGATGGTAGAGCGCATCAAACGCACTTTCACACCTTCGGCAATTTCCACTTCGACTTCGTTCTCGTCCTTGACCTTCATCACCTTGCCGATGATCCCGCCTTGCGTGACGATGATGTCGTTGCGGCGGATCGCTTCGATCATCGCCTTGTGCTGTTTCATCTTCTTCTGCTGCGGACGAATGAGAAGAAAGTACATGATGGCGAAAATCAGGGCCATCATCACAAAAGATGACATGGTTTGCTGGTCCATGGGATGCTCCTTGCTGGATCGGTCAAAACAGCGGGGCATCCCCCGCGAAAGTGGGCGATACCTATGCGTCCCTCGCGCCGGATGCAAGGCAGACGCCGCGCGTCGTGATGTCATCTGGACCGGGCGCGCATGTGGACTATCGTGGCCGGCATGTTGCGCTGGTTGCTTTTGACTTTGATCGCCCTGCCCGCCCACGCTGATGATGCGGTCGGTCGGCTGAACATGGCAGGCTATCGCCAACGTGAGATGTGCACCGCCACGCTGATCGCGCCAGATACGGCGCTGACCGCTGCGCACTGCGTGACGACCCCGGAGGATGGTTATCTCAAGCGGTTGGAGAATATGATTTTTGTCGCCGCATGGGACGGCGCCACCCACAAGGGCAGCGCGCGCATCGCCTCTGTCGAAGTACATCCGAAGGCCTATGAAAACGGTCGGTTCAACCTCCGCCATGATATCGCAGCGGTTCGGCTTTCAAGCCGCCTGACACCGCCGCCGATGACCTTGGGCCGGGGCGGTTTGCCCGGACCACTGACGCTGGTGGGCTACCAACGCTCCGCACCACATCGCCAAGTGGAGACCGACTTTTGTTACGGCGACGAAAACTCCGGCCTCTGGCGGATCCGCTGTCGGGTGGAGAGCGGGCAATCCGGCGGGCCGGTTCTGTCTGGTGACGGTGCGACCCGCAAACTGGTCGCCGTCATCGCAGCCGTGGTTGAGGAGGAAGCACTGGTGGTTCCGATCGACAACTGGGTGCGCGCCCTCCTGACCGACTGATCGCCTCAGGCCCCGGCGCATCAGTGAAACTCCGCCCCAAGGGCCGCGCCGAAGCAGGTTAAAGCGACAAACCGTCCAGCACACGGATTGTGCCATTCAGATCCCGCGCCAGAGAATTCGCAAATATTACAGCATCCTGGCCTGCCACAGACACCACAACACCATCCTGCGTGTCGCGCAAATCGGCCTCTGGCGCGCTGCCGTCCGGGTTCAACAGGCTGGGATCATAGAGGAGAATCTCCAGCGTCTCGCCCCGGTCAAAATCTGTGATCGTGACCACCTCATCCTGTGGCTCATCCACGATAGCGGTAAAGAAATCGGTCGCGCCATTGCCACTCAGTGTGTCGCCGTCGTCACCGATCAACCAATCCGCGCCACCGCCGCCCGACACCCTATCGGGTGCAAAGGGCGCATCCGGATGAAGGTCCACGGTGCTGACCGTATCATTGCCTGCCCCGCCGTCGACCAGATTGGCCCCGCCGGTTGCCAGAATACGGTCGTTGCCCCCCTCGCCATTGATCGTGTCGTCATCCCAATCGGGGTTCACCAGACCGGCGGGTGTGCTGACGCTGTCCTGGTCCCAAGGGAAATCGGACACGAAATCATCGCCGCCGCCGGCATTCACCAGATCGTCGCCGGAATGCGGCATGATCATCTGCGCCGATGCATCACCGTTGATAACATCGTCGTAATCGCTGCCCGCGATACTATCGCCGTCTTCGATCACCTCTTCGCCCGGCTCGGGTACGTCTTCCATAACAGATTGAAGGGCCATCAGGACCGCCGCCCCAATGACCGCAAGCAGGCCAAACCCCATTGCAGTGCTCCTCGATTCCCGGTCTGCCTCATGTCGCCGGGCTATGGCGGAACCTTGCCAATCATTTGGAAAAATCCGGTTAAGTCGGAAACACAGCGTCACGGATCCCCAAACACAGCCAGCGCATCGCATCAGGCTGGCCCTACCGTCCTGCGAAAAGATCGGGCATAAGCAGGGCGACTCAATGACATCCATGGGAGAATGAGATGCACGACATCCGCGCCATCCGCGAGAACCCGGAAACCTGGGATGCGGCCCTCAGCCGCCGCGGCAAGGAGCCGATGTCTTCCTCCGTGCTCGCGCTGGACGAAGAGCGCCGCGCCGCCATCCTCGCCGCCGAGACTGCACAGGCGGATCAAAAAAAGGCCGCCAAGGAAGTCGGCGCGGCCAAGGCCTCCGGCAACGACGCTGAATTTGAACGTCTGCGCGCGCTTGTTGGTGAGAAGAAAGCCGAAGTCTCCGAGATGCAGGAAAAGGCAAAGGCGCTCGACGCGCAGTTGACCGACCTGCTGATGGGCATCGACAACCTGCCGCTGCCCGAGGTGCCCGAGGGCGCCGATGAAAACGACAATGTCGAGGTCAAGCGCTGGGGAGAACCGCGCGCCTTGGACTTCACGCCAAGGGAACACTACGATCTGGCCGGTGTGAAACCCGGCATGGATTTCGAAACCGCTGCCAAACTCTCGGGCGCGCGTTTTGTCGTCCTGCAAGGGGCCGTTGCCCGCATCAGCCGCGCCCTGACGCAGTTCATGCTCGACACGCATATCGATGACCACGGACTGACCGAGACGTGGACCCCTGTACTGGTCCGCCCGGAAATGATGTACGGCACTGGCCAGTTGCCAAAGTTTGGCGAAGACAGCTACGAGACCACCAACGGATGGTGGCTGATCCCGACATCCGAGGTGACGCTCACCAACACCGTTAACGGCGAAACCCTGGATGAAGGCGACCTGCCCCGCCGCCTGACGGCCTATTCGCAGTGCTTCCGGTCCGAGGCAGGCTCCGCCGGACGGGACACCGCCGGGATGCTGCGCCAACACCAGTTCGAAAAGGTCGAGATGGTCACCATCTGTCATCCGGACGAGGCCATCGCCGAGCATGACCGCATGACTGGCTGCGCCGAGGCAATCCTGGAAAAGCTGGGCTTGCCCTACCGCACAGTCGTGCTGTGCACCGGTGACATGGGCTTTGGCGCGCAAAAAACGCACGACATCGAAGTCTGGCTGCCCGGCCAGAACAGCTACCGCGAGATTTCCTCTGTCTCCACCTGCGGTCAATTTCAGGCGCGGCGTATGAACGCACGGTTCAAGCCCGCCGGCGGTGGCAAGCTGGGTTTCGTGGCGACGCTGAACGGGTCCGGCCTCGCGGTGGGGCGCTGCCTGATCGCGGTGCTGGAAAACGGGCAACAGGCGGACGGCTCCGTCGATCTGCCGGAGGCGCTGCACCCTTACTTGGGCGGCAAGACCCGCCTCACCGCCGAAGGCACCCTCGCCTGATCACGATCCAGCGACACGGGGCGCGACCAACCGCGGGGAACCGCAACCGCCTCGTTTCGTTGACAAGAGATACGCCGTCGGATTGACTGATGCCGCGCCGCAGCCTGCCTGAATTCAGGCTCTCGGGAACCGGAGAACACCACATGACCAACCGCCTCTGGGCCTATCTGACGCTGCTTGCAACATTGGCCTTTCTCGGCTCCTATTTTATTGTACCGGGTTTCAACGGCTTTGAGCCGAGCCAATTTCCAAACCGCATCGAACACCCGCCTGTTCAACCGGCTGGCTACGCCTTCTCGATTTGGGGGCTGATCTACGTTTGGCTGTTCGTGGCGGCCGTAGTGGGTGCCGTAAGGCGCGCCGATGATCCCGATTGGGCCGATTTCCGTCCTTGGATTGCCCTAAGTCTGGCCATCGGGGCGACATGGTTGCCTGTGGCCTCCGTCTCTCCCTTGCTCTCCATTCCGGTGATCTTTGTTATGTTGGCCGCCGCCCTCAAGGCACTGTTTTCAGTGGGCGTCACCGACCGCTGGCTGCAACAAGCCCCGGTGGCCATTTACGCAGGTTGGCTGACCGCTGCGGCCTTCGTCGGCCTGGGCGTGGTGATGGGCGGCTATGGCCTCCTGCCTCCGACGCCAGCGGCGCTCGTGTGCCTCGTTATGGCTTTGGCCGTGGCACTGGTGGTGCAATATCGTCTGCACCGCGCCCCGGAATACGGCGTCACCGTCATCTGGGCGCTGGTTGGCGTGATCGTACAAAACACCGGGCCGCTCAACGCCGCCGTGGCGGGGCTAAGCATCCTCGGCATCGTTGCCATTCTTGGTCTGCGCAGCACGGACACCGAATAACGCCCGTAGACGCTCTGCAGATGCGCACTGCACCTTTGCGTATCTGCAGTTGGACTGAGCGCGGAAACAGACCACCTTACTTGTCAGCAAAGACACTGACAGAGGTTCCCGATGTTTCCCGACGACTTCCTAGTGAACGACCGCTGGCCCGCCAAAGACCCCTCGGTCATCCAGCTTTATTCCTACCCCACGCCCAACGGCGTAAAAGTTTCCACCATGCTCGAAGAGACCGGCCTGCCCTACGAGCCGCACTTTGTCTCGCTCTCCGACGAGGACGTGCGCAGCCCGGAGTTCTTGTCGATCTCTCCGAACAACAAGATCCCCGCCATCGTTGATCCCGCGGGTCCGGACGGCCCGGTGAGCCTGTTCGAAAGCGGCGCGATCCTGATCCACCTCGCGGAAAAGTCGGGGAAATTCCTGCCCTCCGGTGCAGATCGTCTGAAAGTCATCCAGTGGTTGATGTGGCAGATGGGTGGCCTTGGGCCAATGCTCGGCCAGCTTGGGTACTTCCACGCCTTCAAAGGAAAAGAGATCGACGATCCGCGCCCCAAGGAGCGCTTCGTCAATGAGGCCCGTCGTCTTCTCGGCGTACTGGACACCCAGCTCAACGGTCAGGAATGGGTGGCAGGAGATTACTCCATCGCCGATATGGCCATCGTTCCGTGGCTGGAAACCATCCACCGATTTTACGACGCCGCCGATTTGCTGGGATGGGACAATTTCGAAAACCTCGAAGGGTACCGCCAGCGTTTCATGGCTCGAGATGCCGTGAAAAAAGCATGGGATATCCCACACGTTCCAGAATAACCGGCCCGGATACCTTGCAAAACAAAAAGGCAGCGCTCCCCATGAGCGCTGCCTTTTTTTGATTTTCAGACCAAAGGCATCTGCCGCCCCTAGTCTTGTTTCTTTTGCAATTTGCCCAAGTGTTTGCCCAATGCGCCGGGCTTCTTCGGACGGCGCCCCTTGAACGGGTTCTTGTCAGACTGGCCGCGCATATAAAGCCGGATCGGCGTGCCCGGCATGTCGAAGTCCTCGCGCAGACCGTTCACAAGATAGCGCGAATAGCTCTCAGGCAGCTTGTCCGGGTGCGAACACATGACGACAAAGCCCGGCGGTCGCGTTTTCGCCTGGGTCATGTAACGCAACTTGATACGCTTGCCTTGCGGCGCGGGCGGCGGGTGCCGGGTGATCATCGAGTCGAGCCAGCGGTTCAGCTGTCCGGTGGACACGCGGCGGTTCCAGGTCACATAGGCTTCGACGATGGCCTGCTGCAGCTTGTCCAGTCCCTTGCCCGTCCGGGCGGAGACGGTCACCAGCGGTGCACCGCGCAGCTGCGGCAGGACATGCTCAAACTGATCGCGCAGCCATTTGAGCTTTTCCTGCTTCTCGTCCTCGATGTCCCACTTGTTCACCGCAACGACAACAGCGCGGCCTTCGCGCTCGGCCAGGTCTGCGATCTTGAGATCCTGTGTCTCGAACGGGATCGCCGCGTCCAGCAAGACCACAACCACTTCGGCGAACTTTACCGCACGAACGCCGTCAGAGACTGAAAGTTTCTCGAGCTTTTCCTGTACCTTGGCACGACGCCGCATGCCGGCGGTGTCAAAGATGCGCACATGCGTGCCGTTCCACTCGTGGCTGAGCGAGATCGCATCGCGGGTGATCCCGGCCTCTGGGCCTGTCAGCAGGCGCTCCTCGCCGATGATCTGGTTGATCAGAGTGGATTTGCCCGCGTTTGGACGGCCGACAACGGCGATCTGCAATGGTTTCTCTGCCGTGGGCATCTGGATGGCGTTTTCGTCCGCCGCCTCAGCCTCTTCCTCGGAAAGCGACACATCGGTGTCCGGCGCATCCGCCTCAGCACGTTCCTCGAACTCGGCGGCAAAGGGTTGCAGCACCGAATACAGATCCGCCATGCCCTCACCATGCTCTGCCGACAGACGCAAAGGCTCGCCCAGACCCAGCTCGTAGGCCTCGAAGACACCGGCTTCGGCGGCATTGCCCTCGGCCTTGTTGGCGGCGAGGATCACATGCTTCGCGCGTTTGCGCAGAATCTCCGCAAACACACGATCGTCAGGCAACAGCCCCGTGCGTGCGTCAACGATAAACAGGCAGATATCCGCCATGTCCACCGCACGTTCCGTCAGGCGACGCATCCGCGCCGGCAGCGAATCGTCGGTTTCATTTTCCAGACCGGCGGTGTCCACGACAGTGAACCGCAAATCGCCGATCCGCGCGGCGCCTTCTCTCAGGTCGCGCGTCACA
Source organism: Sagittula marina (assembly GCF_014196795.1). GTDB lineage: Bacteria > Pseudomonadota > Alphaproteobacteria > Rhodobacterales > Rhodobacteraceae > Sagittula > Sagittula marina. Next base: position 121,520 of record NZ_JACIEJ010000007.1, on the reverse strand, counting down.
CCCGGTTGGTCATCGACCAGGGCAATGCGACGCCCCACAAGGCGGTTGAAGAGGGTCGACTTGCCCACATTGGGGCGACCGACGATGGCGAGAGTGAAGGACATGCAATAGGGCTCCGCGGATCAAGCCGCGCATCTAGCGCATTTCGCGGCGCAGCGAAAGCCCCTCACGCAAGGGGCGTCGCTTTGCCGGATCAGCGCCAGGCGTGCAGCACGCCTTTCTTTGACACGACATACAGGGTGTTGTTGGCGACAACCGGGCGCGTGGTGGCCCCACCGGGCACCTCAAGCGTCGACAAAAGCGCGCCGCTGACCGGGTCAAAGGATCGTATGAACCCGTCAGAGCCGGCAACAAGCAGTCGTCCGCCAGCCATCACCGGGCCACGGTTCGCGTAGGCCGCATCGCGGCGCTTGTTGGGTTTGCGGGTCGGCTTGTAGCCCGGAAGCTCCACCTCCCAGATCGCCTCGCCGGAGGACGCGTCGAGGCGCACCAACTGGTTGCGATCGGACACAAAGAAAACCGAGTCGCCCGCTGGCCACAAGGGCCCAAGCGCGCCGTAATCCGCCGTCCACAAGCGGTCGCCGGTGTAGACGCTCATCGCCGCAACGCTGCCTGCGTGATTGCCTGCATAGACTGTATCGCCCGCAATCAGCGGATCGCCGGTCACATCGTTCACCGCCGCTACCGCGACACCGTTGCGCCGCCCGAGCAGATCAGAACTCCACAACCGCAGGCCGCCTTTGCGGAACACGCCAGACACGCCACCGCTACCAAAGGAAAACACCACATGCTGATCGCCGATTGCTGGCGCAGGGGCACCGGCCACATTGTTGATGCTGCCCTGCCCTTCGGTCTGCCAACGAATGCGGCCGTCCTCTGCCTCGATGGCCCAGCCCGTGGTGTCGCCGGAGACAACATAAACCAGCCCGTCGGCGTAGCTCGGCGCGCCCGTGGCAGTGCCACCCAGCTTTTGCTCCCACAGCTCCGTGCCGGTGGCCGGATCAAGCGCCACGACCGATCCAAAGCCAGACGAAACGAACAGCGCATTGCCACCGCGCGCCAGACCGCCGCCCTGACCGGCACCGGCGTTTTCGCGCGCGGGGGTCAGATCGACGGACCAGAGCGGCTGCCCCGCGATAGAGGTCGCGCGCACCACGCTGTGCGAATCCATCGTGTAGATCACGCCGTCAGCGATCACCGGATCGGCGAGCAAACGGCTGCGGCGGGTGTCACCGGTCCCGATGGACGTCGAGAACAAAGGCTGCGGCGCTGCGGCCAAGGCTGCGTTGGTGACGCGAACCGAGGGGCTTACAGCACTTTGCCGCCAGTCTGTATTCGTCACGGCAGCGGGCAGCGACATGGCGCGCGCCTGGTTCACCACCTCGGAGTTCTCGCCACTGGCGCGGGTCTGCAAAACGTCACGGACGTTCAGACGCTCACCGGCAAGGATCGGATCGTTGTTTCCGCAGCCTGCCAGCGCCAGAACGCTGACGCACGTCAGGATGAAAGCCTTGCGCTGCATCGTCTTACCTCTTCCAGCCCGTCAGACCGCTTTCGGTCTGTTCACTTTGGCTGTTCGCAGCGCCCAAAAGCCCGCGTCCAGCGCTGTACTCTTGCGTGTTGCCGCAGACCCTCAGGCCTGTTCCGGCAACTCGCCACCCAATGCCACAATCAACTGACTTGCGCGACGACGCAAGCCTGCGCTCACCTCCGCGTCAGAGATCACTGACTGCAACCGATCCACCGCGCCTTCACGGTCACCGGTTTCGATGTCGATCAGGGCCAGTTGCTCTACGGCCAGCAGCCGCAGCGGTTGACCAGCGACGGCCAGCGATTCAAAACCCGCGCGGCGGTCTTCGACCGACAGAACGTCTTTGCCCAATGCCAAGGCCTTGAAGCTGGCGATCTGGCGATAAATCTGCTCCGCCTCGGCGTCATTCGCCACGGTTTGCAAACGTGTGACCGCAGCCTCGATTTCTCCGGCCTCGGCCTGCGCTTCGGCGGCAAGCATTTCTGCAAGGACGCGGGACCCAACCGTTGGTGCGGTGATGGCGTCGAAGGCCTCGGCCTGCGCGGCGCTGTCCTCGGTCTCCATCGCCGCAAGAATCTGGTCGCCCAGCGCCTGCGCTTGCGCACGATCCTGCGCCTGCGCATATTCGCGATAGGCAGTGCCGCCCACCAGGAGCAGCACGATCAGCACGGCAATCCAGCCATATTTGCGCATCGTCGCAAAAAGCCGGTCGCGTTTGACCTCTTCGGTCACCTCGTCGATAAAACTGTCGGTGTCGCTCACCTGAGCCCCCCTCGGAATTTTGCCCTCTCTTACAGGCTGACCGGTCCGTTGCCAACACCCGCCCAGCAGCGCAATCCGCTTTCTGCCAAGAGCCTCTCAGCGACCATTTCCGGGGCACAACTGCCAAAATCTGTCAGGTAACCTGTCGCAAACAGCCGCTTTATATGCACGGCCTGCCCGTCACGCTTGCGTGACGCCTAGCAGCAGCCTAATAAACTGAACCAAGCAGTTCAATCCAATCCGCCTTCGCGTGCGTATCTGATAGAAACTGGATTTATATAACAGACGGCCGCGATTTTGGCGGCGCGACAATCGGGAAGACCTTGAATGCGCATTGTATCGATCATCACCGCGATCATCGTTGCGGGGCTTTTGTACCTGCTTGTGATGGAACGTGAGACGCTCATGGCATGGACGGGCGCAGAGGCTCCCGCCGAGACGGATGTGCCGGAGGAGGCGCAGGTCGATACAGCGACGGCCATACAAAATGTCACCGTCAACTCAGTGCGCGTCATGGCCCGCCGCTCCGTCGCGCAAGAGGTCGACAGTGCCGTCATCTTGCGGGGCGAGACGCAGGCTGTGCGTCAGGTCGAGGTGCGCGCCGAAACCTCCGGCAAGGTGGTCTCTGATCCGCTGCGCAACGGGACGCTGGTCGAGGCCGGGCAACTGCTGTGCGAAATCGATCCCGGTACTCGGGAGGTATCCAAACGCGAGGCTCTGGCGAAACTGGCAGAGGCAAAGGCCCTGTTGCCGGAATCCCGCGCCCGCCTGGCGGAGGCTAAGGCACAGGTTCCGGCCGCTGAGGCCGCTATTCTGGAGGCCGAAGCAAATATTCCCGCCGCAGAGGCCGCCCTGTCAGAAGCCCGCGCCGGGGTGCCCGCCGCCGAGGCCGCTCTGGCCGAGGCAGAAGCCCGCGTGCCGGAGGTCGAATCCCGCCTGATCGAAGCCGAATCCCGCGTCCCCGAAGCCAAGGCACGCCTGCGCGAAGCAGAAGCCGCCGTGCCCGCCGCGCAAGCCGCACTCGAAGAAGCACAATCGCGCGTTCCGGAGGCCGAAGCCCGGGTGCAACAGGCCGAAGCGCAGGTCCGCGAAGCCGAGATCAACCTCAACGCCTCGCAAAGCCTCGCCCGTGACGGCTTTACCGCGCAAACCCGGCTCGCCTCCGCCGAGGCCGCGTTCGAAACCGCAAAGGCGCAGGTGCAAACCGCACAAGCCGGGCTTCTGGCCGCGGCCTCCGGCATCCAAGCCGCCAAAAGCAACGTCGAAACGGCCCGCGCCTCGGTCCAGGCTGCGCAATCCGGCATCCGTAACGCCGAGGCCGGTGTGATCGCCGCACGCACCCAGATTGCGAATGCCAAGGCAGGCGTGCAAAGCGCCCGCAGCCAGATCGAAGGGGCGCGCGCCCGCGTGTCCTCCGCCCTCTCAGGCGTTGAAGGGGCGAAGACCGCCATCGCCTCGACCAAGTCGCAACTGGAAGGCGCGCAAGCCGGCGTGCAGGCTGCCATGACGGGCGAGGAAACCGCGCTCTCCGCCATTCAATCCGCCGAAGCAGGTGTCGCAGCTGCCGACACGGAAATTGATCGCCTGTCGATCCACGCACCTTTTGGCGGGCTTCTGGAAACCGATACCGCCGAGCTGGGCGCGCTGATGCAGCCCGGGTCTGCCTGCGCCACTGTCATCCAGCTGAACCCGGTGAAGATCGTCGCCTACGCCCCCGAAGCTTCCGTTGCGCGCATAGAGGTCGGCGCACAGGCAGGCGCACGCCTGGTGAGCGGACGCGAAGTCACCGGTGACGTCAGCTTTGTCTCCCGTTCCGCTGATCCGGCAACACGCACCTTCCGTGTGGAACTGGAGGTGCCGAACGAAGACCTGTCGATCCGCGACGGCCAAACCGCCGACATCGCCATCGAGGCTGAAGGCGCGCAGGCTCATCTGGTGCCGCAATCCGCACTGACGTTGAACGATGAGGGCGACCTTGGCCTGCGCACCGTCTCTGACACGGAAACCGCCGCCTTCATGCCCGTGACCGTCCTGCGCGACACACGACAAGGTGTCTGGGTCACCGGCCTGCCCGATACGGTCGACATCATCATCCTCGGTCAGGAATACGTCACCGATGGCGTGCCCCTTGCACCCAGCTTCGAGGAGGTCATTCAATGACCGGCATTATCGACTGGGCCGCCGCACGCGCCCGGATGGTCATCGCCTTCATCGTCTTGTCCTTGCTGGCAGGCGGCTGGGCTTACGCGACCCTCCCCAAAGAGGGCGAACCGGACATCGAGATTCCCGCGCTTTTCGTCTCTGTCCCTTTTCCCGGCATCTCTGCCTCCGATAGCGAAAAGTTGCTGGTCAAACCGATGGAAACCGAGCTGTCCGATCTGGACGGCCTGAAGTCCATGTCCGGCACCGCGTCCGAAGGCTATGCCGGTCTTGCACTGGAATTCGAATTCGGCTGGGACAAGACCAAGATCATCGCCGATGTACGCGACAGCATGAACAACGCCGAGGCCAAGTTTCCCGAAGGCGCCGAGCAGTATTCCATCAACGAAATCAACTTTTCTGAATTTCCGATCCTGATCGTGAACCTCACCGGCCCGGTGCCGGAACGGACCATGGCACAGATTGCCAAGGATCTGCAGGATCGCGTGGAATCTCTCGATAGCGTGCTGGAGGCCGGTATCGCCGGCAACCGCGACGAAATGGTCGAGGTCATCATCGACCCCCTGCGGCTTGAAAGCTACAACATCACAGCGCTTGAGCTGATCAATGTCGTGCAGAACAACAACCAGCTGATCGCCGCCGGTGAAATCGAAACTGACCAGGGCACCTTTGCGGTCAAGATCCCGGCCTCCTTCGAGGAAAGTCAGGACATCTACAACCTGCCGGTCAAAACCAATGGCCAGCGCACCGTGACCTTGGGTGAATTGGCAGAGATCCGCCTGACCTTCGAGGACCGCATCGGCACTGCCCGCTTCAATGGCGCGACCACTGTGGCGCTACAGGTGGTCAAACGCAAAGGGTTCAACATCATTGATACCGCCGACGCCGTACGCGCGGTGATCGCCGAGGCAGAGGCTGACTGGCCCGAAGAACTGCAAGCGGTGCTCGACGTCGGCGCATCGAACGATCAATCGCGGCAGGTGGCGTCGATGGTCTCGCAACTCGAAGGGTCGGTGTTGACCGCCATTGCCCTGGTGATGATCGTGGTGCTGGCATCGCTTGGCCTGCGGCCCGCTTTGTTGGTGGGTTTTGCGATTCCGACCTCCTTCCTGCTGTGCTTTCTGCTGCTGGCGCTGATGGATGTGTCCGTGTCCAACATCGTGATGTTCGGCCTGATCCTTGCCGTGGGGATGCTGGTCGACGGGGCCATCGTGGTTGTCGAATACGCCGACAAGCGCATTGAAGAAGGCTCAGGCCCCATGCACGCCTATGTGGAAGCCGGGCACCGTATGTTCTGGCCCGTGGTATCCTCCACTGCGACGACCCTCTGTGCCTTTTTGCCGATGCTGTTCTGGCCGGGGGTCGCAGGGCAATTCATGGGCATGTTGCCGGTCACGCTGATTTTCGTGCTGTCCGCATCGCTGGTGGTGGCGCTGATCTACCTTCCCGTGATGGGCGGTGTCTCAGGCCGCTGGTCCCGGCAGATCCACACCATGGGCCAGGCTTTGCGCAAGTCCGCACCTTGGTGGCTGCGCATCGCCTTGGTCGCCGTGGCTCTGGTCGGCGTCTACACCGGCGCGATGATGGTTCTGAACCCGTCCTACATCGCCCCGACAGAGGCGACCGGCTTTGGCGCACGCTTGCCCGGCATCGTCATCTTCCTGCTGTTTGCCGTTCTGGCCTCTGTGTCGATGGACGCTGCCGCCCCACAGCGCAAACCGCGCCGGATTCAAGGCAGCTATCGGCGCTCCGCCTTTGGGTCGTTCATGCATTTCATCGCGGGCAACCCGATCATGCCGCTGGTGACCATCGCCGGCGTCGTGGGCTTCGTGATCTTCACCTTTGGCTACTACGGGCAAAACAACAACGGCACAGAGTTCTTTGTCGACAGCGAACCCGAGCAGGCCATTGTCTACGTCCGAGCACGGGGCAACCTGTCGCTGTCCGAAAAGGACGCGATCGTAAAGCGGGCGGAGGACGTCGTCCTGTCGCATCCCGGCATCCTTAACGCCTTCGCTTTTGCCGGCGACGGCGGCCTGAACAACAACACCGGCGGGGCCGAAGCCCCCAAGGACACCATCGGTCAGGTCCAGCTTGAAACGATCCCCTGGGAGGATCGCGCCGATTACGCGGCCGCCCACCCCGACGAGGTGACGCTGGACGACCTGGACGGCGACACGATCATCACCGAGCTCACCGCGAAGCTGGAACAGATCCCGGGTATCGAGGTCGAGATCCTCGCACAAGCGCGCGGCCCGGCGTCGGCGAAACCCGTTCATCTGCGGCTAAAGGGAGATAACTGGGACGATTTGATCACGGCCACGGCCGCCGCCCGCTCCAAGTTCGAGGACATGCCCGGCCTGACGCTGGTCGAGGACACGCGCCCCCTGCCCGGCATCGACTGGCAGATCGACGTCGACGTTGAAAAGGCCGGTCTTTATGGCGCGGACGTCGCCACAGTGGGGGGCATGGTGCAGCTTGTGACGCGGGGGATCCTGCTCGACACCATGCGCGTCGACAGCTCGGACGAAGAAATCGAAATCCGCGTGCGCCTGCCTGAGGACGACCGTGTGCTGTCCACGCTCGACACACTCAAGGTCCGCACAAACACCGGACTGATCCCGCTGTCGAACTTCATCACCCGCACGCCGGTGGAACAGCTGGCCGAGATCAATCGCATCGACCAGACCCGCTACTTCGACGTGAAGGCCGGCGTGGCCGACGGCATGGTCCGCTTCGACACGGGGACAGGAAAAGACGCCACGCTGATAGCCTATGGCCAGACAGAAAAGACGGGCGACAAGGTGTCCTTTACTCTGGGGGACAAGACCTACGCCGTAAGCCCTGCCGACTTGCCGGCCTTGCAAGCGGCCGACGGATTGCAAGCTGTCCCAGTCACCGCCAACGAACGCATCGCCGAAGTCGACAGATGGCTCGAAGGCAATCCGCTGCCCGCCGGGATCACGACGGAATGGACCGGCGATCAGGAGGATCAGGCGGAATCTCAGGCCTTTTTGCAGTCGGCCTTTGCCGGAGCGCTGGGTTTGATGTTCATCATCCTGCTGGCGCAGTTCAACTCCTTCTACAACTCGGTGCTGGTGTTGCTGGCGGTCATCATGTCGGTGGCCGGTGTGCTGTGGGGCATGTTGATCATGGGGCAGTCGTTCTCTGTCATCATGACGGGGGTTGGTATCGTGGCGCTGGCGGGGATCGTGGTGAACAACAATATCGTTCTGATCGACACCTATCAGGAATACGAGCGCTACATGCCAAGGCTGGAAGCCATCGTGCGCACGGCAGAGGACCGCATTCGCCCGGTGCTGCTGACGACGATCACCACCATGGCCGGTCTGGCCCCGATGATGTTCGGCTTGTCGCTGGACTTCTTCGGCGGCGGCTATTCCGTCGACAGCCCCACGGCGCTCTGGTGGAAGAACCTTGCTACAGCGGTGGTCTTTGGCCTTGCAACGGCGACGATCCTGACGCTGGTCTTCACCCCATCCATGCTGGCGGTGCGCATATGGGCGGCGACCTATGCCAAGTGGATCGCCACTCAGCTCGCACGCCTGTCCTTTGGCCGTGGATCGCGCATCGCCCGCGACTGGGCGCTGGCTCGCGAAGCAAAACGCATCAAGGCACCTGAAATATTGTGGGAAGAAATTGACCGCCCGTCCTCCCCGACGGAGGCACAGACGTTGCGCGCTGCGGAATAGCCCTGCGGCCTTGGCAAGCATAGATGGGGTGCTGCCTGCGGAGTATTCGAGAAGCTAAGAAGTTGGCGACAGGGCTCGTCAAAGCCAAAAGCGCTGCCTGTATTTTCTTTCAAAGGCCCGATTTCAGCGGGCTGAGGAGGACGCCTTTTTCAGCCTTTCCGCGCGGCAGCGGTTTGAGCAGTAGCGCACATCTTCCCAGACTTTCGCCCACGCCTTGCGCCAAGTGAACGGACGCCCGCAGGTGGCGCAGGTCTTTTCCGGCAGATTCGATTTCTTCACACCACGTGGCACAGCCCACCCTCCGAACAGAAAACGGGCACGGACCCGCTCAGTCCATGCCCGTTTCCTGTACGTGCCAATAATTCAAAAGGATCAGTCGACTTCACCAGCCGGGATCGCGTTGTCCGGTTCGGTCACTTCGATGCCGGGACCAACTTCAACCTGCGACTCTGCCTCTTCCGGCCCGTTGGACGCAAAAAATAGATACCCAACAAAAATCAAGAGGATCACTGCCACAAAGCCGAGGACCATTTTCATTCCGCCCAGCGCCCCTTTGTGACGGCGTTCTTGGGTTTTGATATTGGTGTCGGGTGCAGACATGTGTGTCTCCTCGGCGGTGAACAAATTCCTGCGGCGTGGTTGCCGCTGCTTGGTTACAGGCCTAACACTTCAGCAACGGCGCGGGTTCCATCGTGTCACCAAAAAAGGAGCACACCATGAAGGATCAAGCCCCCACCGCCCCGGAGACAGTTTTCCTCAAGGACTACACCCCCTTCGGCTGGATCGTCGAGGCTGTGCACCTCACCTTTCGCCTGTCTCCCGACGCAACACGTGTCCTGGCAAGCATCCACTTTGCACCGAACCCTGATGCCCCGGCGCAGGATTTCTTTTTGCACGGCGAAGACCTGAAATTGATCGAAGCCAGGATCGACGGCGTGGCCATCACGCCAGAGGTCACCGCGCGCGGCCTTACGGCGCAAGTGCCTGCCGGCCGCTTCCTGTGGGAATCCGAGGTCGAGATCGCGCCTGCGCAGAATACCGCGCTTGAGGGCCTTTACATGTCGGGCGGCATGTATTGCACCCAGTGCGAGGCAGAAGGCTTTCGCAAGATCACCTACTATCCCGACCGCCCAGACGTGATGGCCACCTTCACTGTCCGGATCGAAGGCAAAGAGCCGGTCAAGTTGTCGAACGGGAACCCCGGCGACACCGGTGACGCGTTTGCCGAATGGCACGACCCCTGGCCCAAGCCTGCGTATCTGTTCGCGCTCGTCGCCGGAGATCTGGTGAACCATCCCGATCGCTTTACCACTGTCTCCGGGAAGGATGTGGAGTTGAACATCTGGGTCCGGCCCGGCGACGAGGACAAATGTGCCTTTGGCATGGACGCGCTGAAAAAGTCGATGAAGTGGGACGAGGACGTTTACGGACGCGAATACGATCTTGATATCTTCAACATTGTGGCCGTCGACGATTTCAACATGGGCGCAATGGAGAACAAGGGGCTGAACATCTTCAACTCGTCTTGTGTGCTCGCCTCCCCCGAGACCTCCACCGACGCAAACTTCGAGCGTATCGAGGCGATCATCGCCCATGAGTACTTTCACAACTGGACAGGCAATCGCATCACCTGCCGCGACTGGTTCCAACTGTGCCTGAAGGAGGGGCTGACTGTCTATCGTGACAGCCAGTTCACCTCTGATATGCGCTCTGCCCCGGTGAAACGGATCGAGGATGTGATGGTTCTGCGCGCGCGCCAGTTCCCGGAGGACCAAGGACCGCTGTCGCACCCTGTGCGCCCTGAAAGCTTTCAGGAAATCAACAACTTCTACACCGCCACCGTCTATGAGAAAGGCGCCGAAGTCATTGGTATGCTGAAGCTGCTGGTGGGCGACGAGGCCTACGGCAAGGCGCTCGACCTTTACTTTGAACGCCACGACGGCGACGCCGCCACCATTGACGACTGGCTGCGCGTGTTCGAGGATGCCACCGGCCGCGATTTGGCACAGTTCAAGCTCTGGTATTCGCAATCCGGCACCCCGCGCGTTTCCGTCACCGAGGATTACGCCGAGGGAAGCTATACCTTGACCTTCAAACAGCACTCCCCCGACACGCCGAACCAGACGGACAAGCGGCCGCAGGTCATTCCCATGGCTGTTGGCCTGCTGAATCCCAATGGGGATGAGGTCGTGCCCACGACTGTGCTGGAACTCACCGAAACCACGCAGAGTTTTACCTTTGACGGGCTGTCTGCAAAGCCGGTGCCCTCGCTGCTGCGCGGCTTCTCTGCCCCGGTCGTGCTGGAACGGACCACAACCGCGCAGGAAAAGGCGTTCCTGCTGGCGCATGACACCGACAGCTTCAACCGGTGGGAAGCCAACCGCGACCTCGCCCGCGAATGCCTTCTGGCGATGATCCTCGATGGCGCTGGTCCCGACACCGCATGGCTGGACGGCTTGGAAAACGTGCTGCGCGACGAAAGCCTCGACCCCGCCTATCGCGCCCTGATGCTGGCCGGACCAACCAATTCCGAGATGGCGCAGGTGTTGCACGAACGCGGCCACACTCCCGATCCCGATGCGATCTACAACGCGGGGGAAACCCTGTCACAGTTCCGCGCCGAACGCTGGGTGGATCTCTTGCCGCGCTTCGCCGAGGAAGCGCGCGTCACGGCCCCCTACGCCCCCGACGCAGAGCAATCGGGAAAGCGCTCGCTTGGCTCCGCAGTGCTTTCGCTGCAAACACGTCTGGATGGTGGGAAGGCCGCGCAGGCGCAATACGAGAGCGCCGACAACATGACCCATCAACTGAGCGCCTTGGCGCAGCTGGTGCGCGCGGGCAAGGGCGACACCGCCCTCGCCGCCTTCTACGACCAATGGCAGAACGACCGCCTGGTGATCGACAAGTGGTTCGGTCTGCAAATCGCCGCATTGCCCCCCGAACAGGCCGTGGCCCGCACCGCAGCCCTGACAAACCACAAGGATTTCACCATCAAGAACCCCAATCGCTTCCGCGCGACACTGGGGGCTCTGTCCGGGTATCATGCGGCCTTCCACCAAAAGGATGGCGCAGGTTACGCATTGGTGGCGGACAAACTGATCGCGCTGGACGATTTGAACCCGCAAACGACGGCCCGCATGTGTTCCGTCTTCCAGACGTGGACTCGCTACGATGCGGACCGACAGGCGCTGATCCGCACTCAGCTGGAGCGTATCAAATCAAAGCCAAACCTGAGCCGCGACACAGATGAGATGGTAAGCCGTATCCTGGGCTGACACGCCGACAGAAACGTGCCCGTCATGGCGCAGCCGGATACGGGTGATCTGAGTTGGTCTTGACCAAAGTGGCCGCGATGAATTTCATCGCGGCCACTTTTTGGCATGCAAAGAAAAGGCACATATATGCGACGCCATTTCCCCGCACATACTTCGCGGACCGCCGTTCAGGCAAAGCTCAATACCCTCGGCACCTCGGTAACACGCCGCGTTTTATCGATGCGCTTGGTGGGACGCTCTCCGACGGATCCAGATGCGTGACACCCTCCATACCTTCAGTGCGGACTTGCCGCTGCAACCCGTAGCAGTTTAATTGGCCTCAGCTTTCAGGCGTGTTGTCACATGCCTGATGAGCCATTGGACCAAGGAACAGGAGCGGGGATGACTGGACTTTTAATTGTGACCGGAGCCTCCGCAGGAATTGGCGCTGCCACCGCGCGCAATGCGGCCTTCAACGGTTGGTCGCGGATTGTGGTGCACTATGGTCAGGACAAGACCGGAGCGGAGGACACCGCCGCCGTCGTCGAAAGCATGGGTGCGCAGGCCTATCTTTTTCAGGCTGACGTGACAAAGCCAAAGGCCGTCGCGCGCATGTTCGTGAAACTGGCCGAGATGAAGCCGGGACGGGTCGGTCTCCTCAACAACGCGGGCATCGTTTCACCGACCGGCTCGATCATGGATTTGACGCCGGAGCGTGTCGAAAAGGTCTTTGCCGTCAACTGCTTTGGCGCGATCGAGGTGGCGCGACAGACCGTTGGCCTGATACGGGACTGGAGAAAAGGCGGCGCCATCGTGAACATCTCAAGCGCGGCGGCTCGGCTGGGAGCGCCCGACATGTACATCGACTACGCGGCGACCAAAGGGGCAATTGATACCTTCACGCTTGGCCTCGCCGATGAACTCGCGCCTGAGGGCATCCGCGTGAACGGCATTCGCCCCGGCATTATCGAGACCGGTATCCACGCCAAAGGCGGCGTGCCCGATCGACTCGAAAAGATTGGCAAATCGCCCCCCATGGGCCGGCCCGGCACGGCAGATGAAATCGCCGAAGCCGCGCTCTGGCTGTTGTCGGAACGGGCATCCTATGTGACGCGCTCGATCCTTGATGTCACAGGTGGTCGCTGATATCGCCTAGACAAGACGCTGTTTTTCACTCTGCGCATGGTCGTCCGCTCGCAAAGTGTTATATATCTGTGCAACTGGACTTATGACGGCGTGTCTGTCATGAAATCTTTAACAAAAATGTGATCTCGGCAGATATATGAAAGACCGCATAGACCCATTGATCGAGGAACGCGCGCCCTGGTTCAACCGGGATACCGTGGCCGTTGCTGCATGGCGCCGTATTCTGGAGCGTCTGTTGCAGTACCAGCGCACGCTCGACGTGGCGGGTGAGCTCGAACATATCAGCGCGCAGGATGGCTTTCGCCTGCTGGGTGACATCATTTACCGCGATGTGCAGATCACCGGATTGGACAACATCCCGCGTCAGGGCCCGGCCCTGATCGTGTCGAACCACCCCACCGGGCTGGCCGATGGCGTAATGTTGTACAACGCCTTGGCTGACATTCGCCCGGACGCGTACTTCTTCGCCAACAAGGACGTTGTGCGCGTTCTCCCACAGCTCGATGACATCGTTTGCCCGGTGGAATGGCGCAAGGAGCAACGCTCACACGCCAAGACGCGTGAGACGATGGCCTACTGCCGCGACGCCGTGGAAAAGGGCCGACTTGGGGTGATTTTCCCCTCCGGGCGCCTGGCCAAACGGCGAGGGCTGTCGCTGCATGAACGGCCCTGGATGGCCTCCGCTGCGATGATCGCGCGCAAATTGGACCTGCCGGTGATCCCGGTGAACATCCGCGCGCGCAACTCGGCCATGTTCTACCTGTTCGATATTCTGCATCCCACGCTGCGGGACATTTCCCTCTTCCATGAGACGCTGAACAAAGCACGCCAGCCCTTCCGCATCACCATTGGTGAGCCGATTTCCCCCTCTGCACTGCCGGCAAAGTCCGAAGAGGGTATCGAAATGCTGCGACGCGCCACCTTGGCCCTTGGTGGGCCGAAGGCCCCGGCGGTGTCATTGCTGGACGCCACGCGCCGCCCAAGCTGGCGCAAAGCCTGATAAAACCCGAAAGGCCCCCGAATCGGGGGCCTTCTTGTTATCTGCGCCGCGTTCGACAATCAGCTTTCAGATTGCGTGCTGATCACAGGGATCGCATCGTAGGCTTCCTGAAATTTTTCGATCTGCGGACCCAACGTTTGTGGCAAAAGCCGTTCCGCGTAGGCGCGGGCGAGCACCGCAACTGGGCGCACCAATGGCCGAATATCTGCGAACTCCGCCATCTGGGCATTGCGCTTTTCCTGTTCAAAGCGCACCATCAGCCCCTCATCGCGGGCGACAGGACGCAGCGATTTGCCCAAGCCTTGGCAGTAGGACTGCGACTTCGTCCAGTTCATGATGTCCTGACGCTTGCGGCGCGAGTGGAATGGCCCCCAGTCAGCTGCCACACCACGCATGTTAGAGCTGACAACCTGATCGCGCTCCACCGTCACGGCCATGATTCGCAAAGCGCAGGACAGGTTATCCTCAGGATCTTTGAGGGCATTTCCCGACCGAGCCTTGCAGCCATAACCGCGCGCCGTCCCTGGCAGGATTTGCGTCAGACCATACCAAAGACCTCCGCCTCCGACGGCCGTGGGACGATGGGTGCTTTCATGCCACGCCACCGAAGAAATCAACCCAACCCAAAAGGCTTCGCGCTGTTCGCGGCTTGCGGTTGTATACGCAGGGCAGTAGTTTTCGATATCCGCGGGTACGATATCGGGTAGATTGTGGGCATGGGATCGCAAGGCCTTGAGAGAGGCCATGGTCCAGCTTTTACGGCCGGGTTTTTCATCCCAGCGGGCTTCGGGCACCGTAAAACGGCGAGTGACGGGGCGCAACGAGACAGAGACCGCCTGGTCCGAAATGACTTCAGGCGCGTTTAACTCGGCCTGCATTGGCAACGGATTTGCATCCGCTGTCGACACGGCCGACAATGTCCCGATGAGCGTGATAAGGGCAGCAACACGCAACATGACGCCGGGAACCTGCCTACAATTGTCGTAAAATTCAAGTCTGCCTTGATCGCATGGTTGGCAGAGCCTTGCCGAACTATGGCGGAATACGGCGCATGGACCAGTGCCCTGCAGCGCCAGCGCCTCACATCCGCGGATGCCCAAGCCTCGCCGAACAATGAACGACAGCCGGTCGCTTGTTCTTCTAGAACGCGCCTTCTTTTGGTCCATTTGAGCAGCCAGTGTGCAGCCCTGAAACCCTTTCAAACTACGTATATTCCATTGGCTTTTGTCATATTGTCCGCATTCGTAATTAGAGGAGCCCCATGAATCTGCATCGGCCCACAACGCCACATCCCGTCTTTGACCCTGCGCGCCTGGCCTTGGTCCGGAGCGCGGGTGAAAAGGCCGTTCCGCCCTTGCGCCCGCGTGTGGATATTCCGGTCCGCGACCCCTGCCCCGACGCCGAAGACCGCGCACGTCATCACAGCCGTGGGCGGTTTCTGGCCCGCCAGGAGGCCTGGGATCAGCTGGCCAAGGAGATGCGCGAAGCCGAATCGGCAAAGCTTCTCACCCCCGGGTTGGCCCCCGTGACCATGTGTTTGGCCGAAGGCGCACGGTCCGATGTCTGCACTGCCGCCCGCAAGGCTGTCGCACGCGGCGAACCGCAGCGGGTCGTGACCACCCTGCGCGCTTTCGAGGCCAGCCTCGCCGACGAAGACCCCGAAGACTTGCCTTTGCTCTATTACATCCTTGCCATGGCGCATGTGGAAACCGCCGGTGCCTGGCGCGGTGCATCTCCTGCGGCGAAGCTCGCGCAGCAACGGCGCAGCGCCTATGTCCAACACATGCGCGCGGCTCAGGCGCTCGCTGACCGCTTCGATCCGTTTGAACATAACACGATCCTCTGGGCCGCGTTGCGCTGCGCGGTGCTGGAGGCCGATGCAAACCCCGCGTCACGGATGGCCGACGACTACGAAGATTTCATCGAAATGGACCCGCGCCTGCCGGGCCCCATGCGTGCCCTTGGCCGCAACGCACGACCCCGCCGCTTCGGCAGTTGGGAGGTGTTGGAAAACGAGGCGCGTCGCGTGGCCATGCAAACCGCAGACGTCTGGGGCGTCGGTGGCTACACTTGGGTGTACATCGGCGCTTTGGAACGCGATGCCGGGGCCTTCCGCCGCCTCGACGCGGAACTCTTCATTGCAGGTTTACACGACGTTCTGGCGCGCTTTCCGACACAGGACATGGCCAACCGGCTTGCGGCCTTCACTGGGCTGACGGTCGGAGGCCCCTCGGAACCCGGCTCCTCGCGTCGCCGCGTGGCGGACGCCCTTGGTTGGATCACACAAGACCACCTGCGCGAACTACACCCCGTCATCTGGGCCGAGGCGCCAACCCCCGGTCGCCCCCTGCCCGGCGACAGCACCAAGGACCCGTCCAAGCGGGGCCGCATCCGGGCGAACTCTGCGTTGGGGGAATTTTACGCGCCGGCGTTGAACGCCGGCCGCCGATTGGTGTTCTCCGCTGACGGTGTGCGCATGTTGAAGGGCGACTGAGCCACGCGGACCTTGCCCCCGCGCCCCGCCTGAATTATTCCGCCTCTCAACTCTGCCCCTATCCGCCCGAGCCCGAGAGGACGTGCCATGCTGGACCTGACCTATGAGACCCCCAAGCCCAAGGTGATCGCGGGCGCGAAGCACGACTGGGAACTGGTGATCGGTATGGAGGTCCACGCCCAGATCGCCACCGAGGCCAAGCTGTTTTCCGGCGCGTCGACAAAATTCGGTGCCGAGCCGAACTCCAACGTGTCCTTCGTCGATGCTGCCATGCCGGGGATGCTGCCGGTCATCAACGAATATTGCATCGAACAAGCCGTGCGCACGGGGCTGGGCCTGAAGGCCGAGATCAATCTGAAGTCGGCGTTTGACCGTAAGAACTACTTCTACCCCGACCTGCCTCAGGGCTATCAAATCTCTCAGCTTTATCACCCACTGGTGGGCGAAGGCGAAATTCTGGTGGATATGGAGCCGGGAATCGCGCGTCTGGTGCGCGTTGAACGCATCCACGTCGAGCAGGATGCAGGCAAATCGATCCACGACATGGACCCGAACATGTCCTTCGTCGATCTCAACCGCACCGGTGTTGCGCTGATGGAGATTGTCTCCCGCCCCGACATCCGTGGTCCGGAGGAAGCCGCCGCCTACATTGCCAAGCTGCGGCAGATCCTGCGCTATCTGGGCACCTGTGATGGCAACATGCAGAATGGCAACCTGCGCGCCGACGTGAACGTGTCCATCTGTCGTCCCGGCCAATACGAGAAGTATCAGGAAACGCAGGATTTTGCGCATCTCGGTACACGCTGCGAGATCAAGAACATGAACTCCATGCGCTTTATCCAGATGGCGATCGACGTGGAGGCCAAGCGGCAGATTGCCATCATCGAGGCCGGCGGCACGATTGATCAGGAAACCCGTCTGTACGATCCGGACAAGAACGAAACGCGCTCCATGCGGTCCAAGGAAGAAGCGCATGATTACCGCTACTTCCCCTGCCCCGATCTGCTGCCACTGGAGATCGAGCAAGGCTGGGTCGATGACATCGAAGCGTCTCTGCCGGAACTCCCCGACGAGAAGAAAGCGCGCTTCATCAAGGACTTTGGCCTGTCCGAATACGATGCCAACGTGCTGACGGCCGAAGTGGTGAACGCCGGCTATTTCGAGCAGGTCGTAACGGAGGCAGGCGACGGCAAATTGTCCGCCAACTGGGTCATCAACGAGCTCTTTGGCCGTCTGAAAAAGGACGACAAGGACATCAAGGACAGCCCGGTCAGCCCCATGCAGCTCGCCGGTATTATCAAGCTGATCAAATCGGACGCCATCTCCGGCAAGATTGCCAAGGATTTGTTTGAAATTGTCTACACCGAAGGCGGCGACCCGGAAGTCATCGTCGAAGAACGTGGCATGAAACAGGTCACCGACACCGGCGCAATCGAAGCCGCGGTGGACGAGATCATCGCCGCCAACCCGGCGCAGGTCGAAAAGGCCAAACAGAACCCCAAACTGGCAGGCTGGTTCGTTGGACAGGTCATGAAAGCGACGGGCGGCAAGGCCAACCCCAAGGCCGTCAACGAGCTCGTCGCGGCGAAGCTCGCTCAAGCATAACGGTCTCCGCCTGAAAACAGTATTTTGAACGGGGTCTCCACGAGGCCCCGTTTTTTCTCGCCGTCGGTATCCATACCCCTTTTCACGGCACGCTCAGCGGCAACCGCCGCGCCGATCCCAGCCTCCGATCAACAGGGAGGCGCCCGGCGACCACAGTCTCGGCCCCTCCTCCCGATGGACAGGACCACAAAGACCGTAGGCAATCCTCTCCCACCGCAGCGCAGAAACCGTACTCCCGCCAATCCACCTCGGCTCGGCCTTCCCGCGCAGCCTTGACGGACACGTTGTTAACGCGTGCTAACTCCGAGATGACTGCCTATCCCCAACTGTCAGGCGGAGGCTTGCCATCCCTTCTCACGATGTTGCGCGCGCGGCATTTTTTTTGTCGTCAAGACCTGTAATCGCGGCCCGAATTGTCTAAAGTCCAGCGTCCGAGTCGAGAGAGGTTGAAATGAGCAGATCCGATCCCTTCGGTTTCGATATGTCGATCAAGTCCGCCAAGAAAAAGAACCCGCGCGGGCGGCGTGGCATGACCGGCGAGTCCGAAACCTCGCAGCGCGTGTGCGAACACGAGGGCTGCGACCAGCCGGGCAAGTTCCGGGCCCCAAAGGCCCCGGATGTGCTGGATGATTTCTATTGGTTCTGCAAGGACCACGTCCGCGAATACAACGCCAAGTGGTCCTTCTTTGATGGCAAGACCGAAGCTGAAATGAACGCCCAGGAATCCTCCGACAAGGTCTGGGAAAGAAAGACAAAAGACTGGCGCGACCCGGAGGCAAAGGCTTGGGCGCGCCTGGGAATCGAGGACCCGCATCAGGTTCTCGGTGACAATGCAACGCGCAACCCTGGCCGCGCCAAGGCCGGTGGCACCCGCAAACTGCCTCCGACCGAGCGTAAGGCGCTGGAGATTCTCGATGCCAAGGACAACATGACCAAGGCCGAGATTCGCAAGGCTTACAAGAAGTTGATCAAGGTGCTGCACCCCGACATCAATGGTGGGGATCGCAGCCAGGAAGATCAGCTGCAAGAAGTCGTCTGGGCATGGGACCAGATCAAGGATTCGCGCTCTTTCAAATAGGGCGCGGGCCAAGATGGTCAGGTCTGGCTTTGCCGATCTTCAATCTGAAAAACGGCCCGCTCCTGCGTAAGGGGCGGGCCGTTTGCCATATGGAACGACAAGGAGAGCTGCGAACCACTTGGGAAACGCGCGGCGCATCACCACCTATGGTTGAAAAAATTGTAGACAGGCGGTTCAGCATATCCTAGCCTTGGATCAGGTCGTTTCGGGTATTGTCCGAACATCTCCCACCACTCACAGACGTGCCGTAGACCACGGGCCTTGCGATCGCGCCGGGCCCGTGGCGTCGCGTCAGGCCGGCTTGAACGTCAAAGATACGCCGTTCAGGCAGTGTCGTTCGCCCGTCGGCTCCGGCCCATCGTCAAAAATATGCCCCAGGTGGGATCCGCAGCGGCGGCAATGCACCTCTGTGCGGACCATGAAGAATTTGCGATCGGCTTTCGTCTCCACTGCATTGTCCAATGGCTTCCAGAATGACGGCCAGCCGGTGCCGCTCTCGTATTTCGTCTCCGATGGGTACAACGGCAGATCACAGCCCTTGCACAGGAACGTGCCGTCTCGCTTTTCGTCATTGAGCGGCGAGGTGAAAGCACGCTCTGTGCCTTCTTTGCGCATGACCTTGTATTCAAGGGCGCTCAACATGGCGCGCCATTCCTGTTCGGTGCGCGTCACCTCGAAACCGCCAGCGGCTTGGGTGCGGGTGGTCAGGGCGGCAGCCAGCACAGAGGCCGCGCCAGTCCCCAAGAAAATACGTCTGTTCATGTGGCTCCTCCAGAGTTTGTTCCAAGGTGGGAGCGGAATGCCAATCAGGCAAGCCACGTCCCCGTGAGCGTCTTCCACGTGTCGACCCAGCACAGCCTTGCACGTCATGTCGAAGGCACCAACGTCCTCCCGCAAACACGCCAAAGCGCTTGCGGGAGGACGAAGATGACCGGGGTACTGCCCCGGCCTGTGAGAGCCTTATTGCTTCGGCAGCAGAACGCGGTCGATGACGTGGATCACACCATTTGATTGCTGAACGTCGGCCACGGTCACGGTCGCTTCGCGGCCGTTTTCGTCGGTCAGCGTGATCATGTCGCCGTCCATCTTCGCCTGCAGGGTGCAGCCGCCAACGGTCGGAACCGGGTGCATGCCGCCATCATCTGCGATCATGCCGGCAATTGCGTCGGACATCGCATTGGCAGACACCACGTGGCAGGTCAGGATTTTCGCCAGTTGGTCCTTGTTTTCGTCCATCATCAGCGCGCCGAGGCTTTCTTCGGAGATCATGCCAAACGCTTTGTCAGTCGGCGCGAACACGGTAAACGGACCTTCGGAGTTCAGCGTATCCACCAAGCCCGCCTGCTGCACAGCAGCAACCAGAGTGGTGTGGATCGGGGAGTTCACCGCATTCTCGACGATGGTCTTGTCAGCGAACATGGCCGCGCCGCCCACCATCGGGTTGCCGGTCTCGGAATGGCTTTCGGCCATTGCGCCGGTTGCGGTCAGAGCGGCTGCGATGATGCTCAGTGTCAGGGTTTTCATAGGGTGTTCCTCCAGGTCAGACTATTCAGTGCCGCGGACCACTTTGGCCTCACGGTTGCCTAGAGCCACGAAAGACATGCGCATGAAGTTTCGAGAAATTTCAATTATTCACTTCACGCTCGCGTGTGGTTGCGCCACGCGACGCCAAGCCGCTTTTCAGAGCGCGCGCGGCGTTTTTGTATGCGGGTTACGCTGCAAGTCAGGCATGATGTACCCATGACCTATGTTTTGCCCCGCGCGCCTGACACGGCCCCTACGACAAAACGGATCGCTGACCGGCGGCTCCGTTTCAGGCCGTCGGCGTGCGCTGGCCTCAAAAACTCTGCCCAGCCTCCAGAAGGAAGTGCCTCCTGATGTTTCTCTCCGTCTTCGACATGTTCAAGGTGGGCATCGGCCCATCGTCGTCCCACACAATGGGCCCGATGGTCGCCGGGGCGCGGTTTCTCGACAAGCTGCGCGCCCTGCCCTTCGCCGCCCACGGCGTGCGCGCGTCGCTTTATGGCTCGCTGGCCTTCACCGGTGTGGGCCATGCAACCGACCGCGCGACGGTGCTTGGGTTGGCGGGCTTCACGCCAGAAGCCTACGACAACGACAAGGCAGAGGAGACATTGGCCAAAATCCGCGAGACCGGCCAACTGACGCCGGGTGGCTTGTCGCCGCTGGCCTTCGATCCGGAGAATGGCCTGCGCTTTGATTTCGGTCCGGCCCTGCCCGGTCATGCCAATGGCATGGTGCTCGAAGCCCTCGATGCCCAAGGCGACGTGATCTTGCAGGAGACGTATTACTCCGTCGGCGGTGGCTTCGTGCTGACCGCGGACGAGCTGGCCGCTGGTAAGGACACAGACGACGGCGCGCCCGTGCCCTATCCGTTCAAATCGGCCAACGAGATGCTGGAGATGGCGCAAAGCTCAGGCAAAAGCATCGCCGAAATGAAGCGCGCCAATGAAATTTCCCGTGGCAGCAGCGCACGTCTTGACGATGGGATCGCGCGCATCTGGCAGGTGATGGAGGATTGCATCGACCGGGGCCTTGAAGGTCAGGGCATCCTGCCCGGTGGCCTGAGCGTGAAGCGGCGCGCGCGCAACATCCATGAACAGCTGTTGGCAGAGCGCGGCACCAACATGGCCGTGCCTCACGTATGCAACGACTGGATGAGCGTCTACGCCATGGCGGTGAATGAGGAGAACGCCGCCGGTGGGCAGGTCGTCACCGCGCCGACCAATGGCGCGGCGGGCGTGGTGCCTGCTGTGATCCGCTACTGGTTGGACCATGTTCCCGGCGCGACACGCTCCCGCATTCCCGAATTTCTGCTGACGGCAGCGGCCATCGGTGGGCTCGTGAAATACAACGCATCGATTTCTGGCGCAGAAGCGGGATGCCAGGCGGAAGTCGGGAGCGCCGCAGCCATGGCCGCCGCAGGTCTTTCCGCCGTCATGGGCGCGACCCCGCAACAGGTTGAAAACGCGGCTGAGATCGCGCTGGAACACCACCTCGGCATGACCTGTGATCCGGTCAAGGGGCTGGTGCAGGTGCCTTGTATCGAACGTAACGGTCTGGGCGCGATCAAGGCCGTCTCCGCTGCGTCTTTGGCGATCAGGGGCGACGGCACGCACTTTGTGCCGCTCGACTCCGCCATCGAAACCATGCGCCAGACCGGACAGGACATGCATGAAAAGTACAAGGAAACCTCGCTCGGAGGGCTTGCTGTGAACATCCCCAATTGCTGACCAAACGTGGGAAGGGGCGCTGTCGCCGCATAAAGGTACACCCGAAGATCCACCGCCGCAAAGCAAGCAGGATTAATCTTCAGATCTTCGGGCCCTAGATATATCTGGGGCGCCCACAAATCGTGTTTGGCCTCATTGATCCGAAACGTCTCCCTTCAGGCAGTACCCCGACGCAGCTATTGAGGGTCACCTGGGGTCTTTAGAGGGGCAGCGCCGCTTGCTCATTGTCGCCGTCTCGCACGGTGCCACTGTCTCGTCGGCTCTGAAAAACTGGGGCATGCGCCATTTCCGGGTGGCACCGCTGGTTTCCGGAACTTAAGGTCTTAGAAGGTGGCCATGATTGCGGTGAGTGCCTTCCGGAAATGGTCGATGATCCTTGTGGTGATGTGCCCTAAGCCGCAAAGGATTGCGTAGGCCGCACGGCCGGTCGTGGAAACGCTGCCAGCCCAAGAGATACAATCATCTGGAAGTCTGATGCTTATCAAAGTTGGCGATGCCCGCACCTCGAATATCGATCTGGTTCTGGCGGGCCTGCTCTCTTCAATCGCGGGTGCGCTGAACGCTGTCGGATTTCTTATCGCCGGAACTTTCACGGCAAACATGACAGGAAACATCTCGGCCTTCGCCGACCACATCGCGAATGGCGCGCTCACGATCGCATTCTCCTTTTTGGGGTTGGTGGCTGCCTTTATCTGCGGTGCAGGTATGGCGGCACTGGCTATTCAAGCCGGTGAACGCCGGCAACTCCGGTCAATATACGCGCTGGTGATTTCAGCCGAGGCCGTCGTTCTTTTACTGGTCGGCACCGAGCTTGCCATGACATCCGCCACAGAGCACGAGACATTTCTGGTCATCGTCCTCAGTTTTGTGATGGGTCTTCAAAACGCGGCGACCACGATGATTTCGCGGGCGCGCGTTCGAACGACCCATGTGTCGGGAATGGCGACCGATATTGGCATAGAGTTTGCGGCACTGCTCGGAGGGGAAGCGTCACGACAAGAAGCCACGCCAAAGCTCCGACTACACAGTCTGACACTGGCCTGTTTTGCTTTCGGGGGCTTTTGCGGGGCGCTGTTGTTTCAGATCGTGGGAAGCTGGCTGTTCATCATCGCCGCTCTGTCTTTGCTGTTCATAGCAGTGCCCGAAGCCGTCAGAGCGCACCGTTCTTGAGGCCACCACGCAACGACCCTATGGTTTATGCGGGTCCAAACCGGACGTCGAAGCCCTGTTGGCGCAGGGTGAAATGCCCCGCTCGGCCGACCACGCCTATGTCCCCCGCGGTACGGGGCTGCGTCGCCCTCGGCCGCAGCACAGATTGCATTGTCCGCACCTAAACGCTGATCTTGCACAGCATGAACTTCGCCCCCTGCCCTTTTGCCGTGACAAAGCGGATTTCGCCGTGCCCTTTGTACCGCAGCGCATCGCCCGGAGCGAGGTAATGCGCTTCGTTGTCGACGACGGCATGCAGGTACCCCGTCAACATCAACAGATGATGCTCCTGTCCGGCCACTTCCGGCGCTTCCTGTACCCAATGGGTGCCTGGGGTGATCTTGCACTCGACAACTTCGCCTGACAACGCGGCCGACGCCGGAGAGACAATCCGCCGCGACAGACCGGTTTCACCATCGCGCCATAACGCCTGATCATCACGTCGGATTTGGGCAGCGAATCCGTCCTCCATCATCGACATCAGACGCGACAAGGTCATCTCATGCGCTGCCGCAAGGCGGTTCAGCACATCTGCCGAAGGGCTGACCTCGGCATTCTCAAGCCGTGACAGAGCGGCCCGAGACACGCCACTGGCCGCAGCCAGTTGATCCAAAGTCCAACCACGGGCCGCGCGCAGGACAGACAGCCGCGCAGCCAGGCGAACCGTCAGTTCGCTCTTCATTCGTTACATCCCCCCGGGAATCTATCCCGTTCCCGAGACTAGCTTGGATTCGCGAAAAAACGCAACCGCAGGGGATCGCCGCATCGGGTGATCCGCCTCATAGAGGGTAGAAGGTCTGGCCCCCTCTTGCAGACGCAATACGCTGGGCGCGCCGATGCAAATCTCCCCCGGGTTCAAGCCGCCACCCTCGGACAAGGCTGGCACGCCATTGACCTGCGAACATAGGGGCCCGTACATCTCGATACGGATACACGCGTGCTGCGCCCCTTGCGCACTCTGCTAAACGACCACATCAAATTAACCCCCGGCACCAGAAACAAGCGGCCAGCCAGCACTCTTCGCTGGCTCACAGCTCGCAAACCAAGGGCCACGCACTTTCTGCCCAAGATCGAGATTTCGGTGAAGCGCCGCATTCTGGACAGACAGGAAAAGGCTACGCCCGTCAGGTGCTCGCCAATAGACATTCAGTGCAGGATCACCTTTGCGCTATTCAGGCCGCCGAAATCCGCCAATCAGATCGTCTTTCGGCGGTTCAGACCATCACCGAAAGCCTGATTTCCCGAAGACATCGCATTCAGAGAGGTCAAAACCCGTCAAGCCGCGCCAAAACACCGTTATGATCTGATCCGAGGGTCGGCATTTGTTCGACGCTGCCCAGACCGCTCGTCGTCAGAACATGGTCAATCCCAAGGTGCATCGGCACCGGCATATCCCCGAACGTATGCAGATGCTTGCCCACACGTTGGGTCCCAGAGGCCCGTGCCACCCGTTTCACCGTCCAAGACCATGCCACGGAGTTGAAGTCACCCGCCAAAATGACCGGCCCCTCCAGCGCAAGAAGCTCATCCATCAGCCTGTCCACCTGATCTGGCTGGCGATAGGGCCAAGGCCAGGCGACATGCAAAGAAATGAGCCACACCGGCCCGCTTGGTGTCTGGATCTGTACCCCCGCCAAACCATCCGGCGTCGAGCAGAACGCCGTTCCCGGCACCGAGGGAAACCGTGACAGGACCGCCTCGGTACTTTGCGATTGGGCCCGGCAAAGCTGCTGCGTTGGATAGGTCGCGCGCAAGGCATCCGTAATGGCCTCATTGCGTTTAGAGACCTCCTGCAAGGTGATGAAGTCAGGTTCCAGCTCCGAAATCTGTGCCAGAAATGCAGCGTCCTCGGTCCGATTATACAGCAGGTTCTGCTGATAGAGCAGAAACTGCCCCGGCTCCAAACTTTGCGACGGCAGGCGCATCCACACATGCCAGCCCAACACCCCCAGCGCGACCAAGGCCAGAGGCCAGCGCAACCACCGCGACCAATCCGTCCAGATCACCGCCAAGGCCGCCACGACAAGCAGCCCAACCCGGAAAACTGCAAGGCTGTCCCCGACGGGATGAATGCGCGCTCCGTAACTGGCGACCACAGCCAGCCAAGCCAAAACCGCTACCGCCTTCAGCACCACCTGTATCATTCTCACCTTCCCGTGACGCGCAAGCCCATTGACTTGCACAGGCCAACTGCCGCGACCATTGTTTGACAAGACACATCAAGGACACACCATGCCCAGCGAACGCATCACCTTTCCCGGCCACGCGGGCCATGCGCTGGCCGCTCGACTGGATATGCCACGCGGGCCGCATCTGGCCACGGCGCTTTTCGCCCATTGCTTCACCTGCGGCAAGGACATCCACGCAGCCCGCCGTATTGCCCAGCGGCTCGCCGCCATGGGGATCGCCGTGCTGCGCTTCGACTTCACCGGGCTGGGCCACAGTCAGGGCGAGTTCGCCAACACCACGCTCCGCTCGAACGTCGACGATATCGTGCAGGCTGCCGAATACCTCGACGGGCGCGATATGGCCCCCTCGTTACTGATTGGTCATTCTTTGGGCGGCGCTGCTGTTTTGCGCGCCGCCGGGCAAATCGCGGCCGCCAAGGCCGTGGTCACGATCGGCAGCCCGTTTGACCCCGACCATGTCACCCACACCTTCTCAGACGCATTGCCGCTGATCGCCGCCTCAGGAGAGGCGCAGGTGGATCTCGGCGGGCGCCCCTTCACCATCGGGCAGGCCTTTGTCGACGATCTGGCGCAGCACGACCTCGGCACGACGCTGGCCAATCTCGACCGTGCGCTGCTGGTGATGCATGCCCCCGGCGACACGGTCGTGGGTGTGTCCAACGCCACGCAAATCTTCATGGCTGCCAAACACCCCAAAAGCTTTGTCACGCTGGATGACGCCGACCACCTCGTCAGCCGCCCCGAAGATGCCGAATACGCCGCTGGGGTCATCGCGGCCTGGGCGCGACGATACATCAACCTCACGCCCCCCGCCCCGCCCCCCGGTGCGCCGGAGGACGTCACCCGCGTAACCGAGGCAGATCCCCAAGGCTTCCTTCAGGATGTGATGTCAGGTCCGCACCATCACGCCCTTGCTGACGAACCAGAGGCCTACGGCGGCACCAACCGTGGCATGTCGCCCTATGGCTTCGTGGCGGCGGGGCTCGGGGCCTGCACCTCGATGACCATCCGCATGTACGCAAGGCGCAAAGGCTGGCCGCTTGAGAGCGTCTCTGTCGATGTCACCCACGACAAGGTCCACGCACAGGATGCCAGCGGCAGCGAGAGCCGCATTGATCGTTTCACCCGGCGCATCACCCTCAGTGGCGATCTCACGCAGGAGGAGCGCGCCCGCCTGATGGAAATCGCAGACCGCTGCCCGGTCCACCGCACGTTGGAAACCGGCGCACAGATTGACACGGAAATGACCTGAGGCTCTTGCAATCGCGACATGCAGGGAGAACTTGAAGCACGCTGGCCGATCGTCGGCATATCCCGTCACGCATCCTTGCCACATGCGACAGTCTCTAGGCGCTCACAGGTGGCCACACATGCGTCTGGTCACCCCACACAGCTCAAAGTCCATGCGGCGTCCTGTGATGAGGCCAGTCCTCGCCCTGCACGCCGAGATCACTCACGCGGGACAGCCCGTCAGGATATCCGCTGCTGCAACCATTCAATCGAGTGTCCCACTGACGGGAAAGCGAAAACCTGCCAATCGGTACAGTCCACGCGAGCGCACCACATGACCGCACTGGCCGCCCCGAGTAAAACAGCAAAAAGGCCGGACCACCTGGGTCCGGCCTTTTCTTGAAACCGTAGTGCTGAACTCAACCCGTCTCCTGGCTCAGCCGCGTGCGCGGCCGACCAGCTTCCATGCCGCAGGCAGGATCAGGGCTGCCAGCGCCAGCTTGACTGCATCGCCAATCAGAAACGGTGTCAGGCCCCACTCAAGGATGGGCTTGTCCCAACCGTAGAGCATACCCAGCCAGATCAGGCCCGGCACATACAGGATCGCGTTGCCCAGCAGCATTGCGAAACCCATCTTGGGCGCCGAGCGATCCCAGCCGGCACGAGCCAAAACGCCCATCGCGGCAACGGCGATCACGTATCCAACCAGATAGCCGCCGGTGCTGCCCATCATGTAGTCGATGCCGTTGAGATCTGCGGTCGAGCTTTGGAAAATGTCGAACCCGATCATGCCGAGGATCATGTAGCCCATGATTGTCGTCAGACCGAGGCGCGGGCCGTAGGCGGCGCCGATGGTCAGCACGGCAAACGTGCCCATGTTCATCGCAACGGGCGAGCCGGGCACCGGAACTTTGATCTTGGCCAACACGACAAGCATCGCAATCCCAAGCACGACCAGCGCAGCTTGCTTCACGCGCAGGGCCGCACCTTCGGTCGCACCGAAAGTATCGACCAGCACGTCACGGTCAAAAGTAAGTGTCATGGGTTCCCCCTATCCTGTCGAAAATATTTGCTCGTTTGTGCCCGATGGTTGAACGCCTCGCAAGTATATTGCGCGAATGCACATGCAGAAAATATGCAAACTTGAACTTTGCAGATGCAAATACCCCGTGGTGAAGGGGCGTTGATCTTTCCTGAGTTTCGAAGCCCATCACCGCCAAGGCCCAGCATCGACCGGATACAAATTTCAGAGCCGCGCTTCCAGCCAGACCTGCGCCTGTGTCAACGCAAAGTGCACCCGCGCGGCATCTCCGGCTTCCATACGCGACCGCAAGAGAAACTGATACCACCTCAGATCCAATGTCTTCAGCGCATCGAAGACCGCCATCATCCAGCGCTCGTCAAAGCTCCGGCTCTCATCGCCGGGCAGCGCAATTTCAATCGGCCTGTTCAGCGCCTTCTCCAGCTGTGTCCGCAACCGTGTCAGCGAATGCCCCTCTTCGGCGTACATCAACTCGTAGCGCAGAATCTCCAGACGCGGGTCTGGCGCGCGCAGCTGAGGGAACTCGGCGGTCCAATGCGCCGCTGCGGTTTTGGGATGGGACATGGCACAGCCTCCTATTTCCGACAAAATTAATCAGATAAATTGTCAGCTGACAACCCATGCGATGCGGCGCGCATCACAAAAGAGATAAGCGCTCCTTCAGCCCCTGCGACTTGTAGCTGGATGAAATTGAGGCTTCGCACCTTTGCGCCTGCATCGTCTTCGGCGACTCATACCTCCCCGCTGTGCACCTTTGGGGGCCCATGTTCGAACTGCACGATGCTACGGTCAAAAGATCGGGATCTACGCCCGCGATGACGTCAATAGTGGGCTCTCCCGCATCCATGCCCCCTTACTCAACGTAGGTGACGACACATTGAGACCAGTCGCTGAAGGGCCAAGACCAGAGCGCTTGACTGGATGGGATGGCCTGAAACGCGGTTTGACCAACTCGAAGAAACCGACAGCCTGAAGCTCATAGATATGAGCGATACCCCACGTTCATCGCCGGAAAACACTAAGCCCAAACGCAAAAGGCCCCGCCGTGTCCGGCGAGGCCCCTGTCTTGTGACTAAGGTCGGTTTAGTCGATCTTGGTCAGCAGCTCGCCCACGGTCGCCTTCGCGTCGCCGTAATACATGCGGGTGTTCTCCTTGAAGAACAGCGGGTTCTCGATACCGGAATAGCCGGTGCCCTGACCGCGCTTGGACACGAAGACCTGCTTTGCTTTCCAGACCTCCAGAACCGGCATCCCCGCGATGGGAGAGTTCGGATCGTCCTGTGCCGCCGGGTTCACGATGTCGTTGGAGCCGATGACAATGACCACATCCGTATCCGGGAAGTCGTCGTTGATCTCGTCCATCTCCATGACGATATCGTAGGGCACTTTGGCTTCGGCCAGCAGCACGTTCATGTGACCGGGCAGACGGCCCGCGACCGGGTGGATCGCAAAGCGCACGTTCTTGCCTTTGGCGCGCAGCTTGCGCGTCAGTTCGGCCACGTTCTGCTGTGCCTGCGCCACGGCCATGCCGTAACCCGGCACGATCACAACGCTGTCGGCCTCGTCCAGAGCGTTGGCCACACCGTCCGCGTCGATGGCGATCTGCTCGCCTTCGACTTCCATCGCCGGACCGGATGTGCCGCCGAAGCCGCCCAGGATCACGGAGATGAACGAGCGGTTCATCGCCTTACACATGATGTAGGACAGGATCGCACCAGAGGAGCCCACCAGCGCACCGACAACGATCAGCAGATCGTTACCCAGCGAGAAACCAATCGCCGCAGCCGCCCAGCCAGAGTAGCTGTTCAGCATCGACACCACGACCGGCATGTCGGCGCCGCCGATGCCCATGATCAGGTGGTAGCCGATGAAGAAGGCCAGCAACGACATCACGAGCAGGGTCCAGCCGCCACCTGTGCTCATGTAAACGAGCAGCAGGATCACCGACAGGATTGCGGCCGTCGCGTTCAGCAGGTGACCGCCCGGCAGCTTTTTCGCGACAGAGGTCAGCTTGCCCGCCAGTTTGCCATAGGCCACCACAGAACCGGTGAAGGTCACCGCACCGATGAAGACACCGAGGAAAACCTCGACCTTCAGAATGTTCAGCTCAACCGGAGACTTGTGCGCCACAGTGGCCGAGAAGCCCTTGAGCGCCGCGATTGCCGCTTCGTCGCCTGCGTGGTGCAGCGCCTGGATGTTGTTCATCACCAGCTCAGCATTATAGCCGACAAAGACCGCCGCCAAACCAACCAGCGCGTGCATACCGGCGACCAGTTCCGGCATCTGGGTCATCTCGACCCGCGAGGCCAGCAGGTAGCCGATCACACCGCCAGCGGCGATGAGGATGATCGACAGGACCCACAGGCCAGAGCCGGGTCCGATCAGGGTTGCAAAGACCGCCAGCGCCATGCCGACGATACCGTACCAGACCGCGCGCTTTGCACTCTCTTGACCGGACAGACCGCCCAGCGAGAGGATGAACAGCACGGCCGCGACCACATAGGCCGCCGTGGTAAATCCGAATTCCATTGTTCTATGTCCCCCTTACGACTTCTGGAACATGGCGAGCATGCGCCGTGTCACGAGGAAGCCACCGAAGATGTTGATACCGGCGAAGAAGACGGAAATCGCAGCCAGCAGCACCACGAGGAAGCCGCCACCCGATCCGATTTGCGTCAGCGCACCGAGAATGATGATCGAAGAAATCGCGTTGGTCACAGCCATCAGCGGGGTGTGCAGCGAATGCGACACGTTCCAGATGACCTGGAACCCGATGAAGACGGACAGAACGAAGACGATGAAGTGCTGCATGAACGAGGCCGGGGCCACGAGGCCGATGGCCAGCAAGATGGCGGCACCGACGACCAGCAAGGTCACCTGCTGCTTGGTCTGCGCCTTGAAGGCGGCAACCTCGTTGGCGCGCTTTTCTTCGGGCGTCAGTTCCTTGGGCTTCTCTTTCTTCTGCGCCGCGATGGCTGCCACTTTAGGCGGCGGCGGTGGGAAGGTGATTTCACCCTGATGCGTCACGGTCGCGCCGCGAATGACATCATCGTCCATGTTATGGTTGATCTGACCGTCCTTCTCGGGCGTCAGGTCGGTCATCATGTGACGGATGTTGGTCGCATACAGCGTGGAGGCCTGCGTCGCCATCCGGGAGGGGAAGTCCGTGTAGCCGACAATGGTCACGCCATTGTCCGTCACAATCTTCTCGTCCTTGACGGTCAGCTTGCAGTTGCCGCCCTTCTCCGCTGCGAGGTCGACGATGACCGATCCCGGCTTCATGGCCTTCACCATGTCCTCGGTCCACAGCTCGGGCGCTTCGCGGTTGGGGATCAGCGCCGTGGTGATGACGATGTCCACCTCGGGGGCCAGTTCACGGAACTTGGCCAGCTGCGCCTCGCGGAACTCCGGGCTGGACACAGAAGCATAGCCGCCTGTCGCCGCGCCGTCCTGCTGTTCCTCTTCAAAGTCGAGGTAGACGAATTCCGCGCCCATGGATTCGACCTGCTCGGCCACTTCGGGCCGCACGTCAAAAGCGTAGGTGATCGCGCCAAGCGAAGTCGACGTGCCGATCGCCGCAAGCCCTGCAACGCCCGCACCGACAACCAGCACCTTGGCCGGGGGCACTTTGCCCGCTGCGGTGATCTGGCCGGTGAAGAAACGGCCGAAGTTGTTCGACGCTTCGATCACACCACGATAGCCCGCGATGTTGGCCATCGACGACAACGCGTCCATCTTCTGCGCACGGCTGATGCGCGGCACCATTTCCATGGCGATGACGTTGGCGCCTTTTTCCTTGGCCTTGTTCAGGCCTTCCTCGTTCCCGCCGGGATTGAAGAATGTAATCAGCGTCTTGTCCGCGCTGAGGTAGTCCAGTTCGTCCAGCGTGGGAATGCGGACCTTGGCGATGATGTCGGACTGGGCCCACAGTTCATCGGCGCTGTTCACGATTGTCACGCCCGCGTCGCGGTATTTCTCGTCCGAGAACTCCGCCTTTGCGCCTGCGCCGGATTCAATGAGGCACTCATAACCCAGCTTCTGCAAGGCCAGCGCCGAGTCGGGCGTCATCGCCACCCGGTTCTCGCCGGCCTCGACCTCTTTTGGTGTCCCGATTTTCACGTTTCTCTTCCCCCTTATTCAGGAATTCTTGACCGCAGAGCGGTCGTTCCGCCCATGACACTACCACGATACAGGGAAGGGTCTACAGACCTGACCTATCTCCTGACACATGTATCTGGCGCTTCTAGACCACAGGTTGACGGAAAGTTAAAGCCATCCTCTCGTTTGTTGCGCAAAATATACTCATACGGCAACAAACTTGCGCGCACTTGAGCGAGATCAGGTCACCTCGGATGCGCGACAACGATACATGAGTTGGCACGCAAACATTCGCGGCTCGGAATTTATACGCTTTATCAAAGCGTAAGCCTGCCCGTTGATCTGCGGGACGGATCAAGGCCCCGGTCATCCCGGCGGCTCGATGCCACGAGAGCGGCGGCGATTAGATCCAGCGGCGGGTGTCTTTCTCGTAGCGGGTGAAATCTCGCGGGAAACGTTGCCTCAAGCCGCGCTCCTCGGACAGGATAAACCGCGTCTCGATCACCCAGACAAAGATCGGGATCAGGGGCAATGCCAGCACCGCGTCCCAGTACAGGATCAGGCCGGTCAGGATCAGCACGTCCCCCAGATAGATCGGGTTGCGGGACCGCTTGAATATACCGGAGGTGACCAGGCGCGACGCCTGACGGTTGGGGACAACGGTTGTGCCGTGGCGTCGCATCTCAAAAATGGCAAGAGCGGCGAGGATGATGCCGCCGCCCACCAGAAGCCCGCCAATCAGGTCCGCCCAAACAGGTCCAAAGCTGCCGACGGGGTATAAGGTCGGTTGCAGCCACGCCAGCAACAGCGCGCCCGCGAACCAGACCTGAGGCCAATCGGGAAACCCGTCCAACTGCTTCATCGCTCTGCCTTTCCTTGTCACACCGGTCGGGAAGGGATGCGCCAACTGCACAAATCCCCTGCCCCATCGCAATCAGCAATGACGTCGGCCCGCAAGATGAAGTTCGTAAGAAATACCACGGGAAACTCAGTCAATCAGCCGTTTTATTCCCATTCCATTTCTTCAAAGACCCGGCCTGCGTTTTTTGTGGCGAGCTCCTCGAAGGTGTCCAGATGCGCCCAGCGCGCCTGATCGACGTAAAAAGCGCCGGCAAGATCGCCGCCCGCATCAATATGCGCGCCAATCTGGTCTCGCAAATCCCGCAGATAGCCAACTGTGCCTTCGGTCACGGCGGCCATATTCGTTGGGTGGCCGTGGCCGGGGATCACATAGATCGCGCCAAGGTCGGTGAATGGCCCCTCGAACGTCTCGATCCAGCACCGTGTGCAGGTGTCGGCAAAAATCGGCGGCATCCGCTCGTGAAAGGCTATGTCGCCTGCGATCACGACATCCCACTGTGGTATCCAGACTTGGGTGTCGCCGGGCCCATGCGCGGGGCCAAGATGCAGCACGTCCAGCGTGACATCGCCCATCTCGATGACCTTTCGGTCGTCGAACGACAGGTTCGGCACGGCGACGGTGGTGCCTTCAGCCTTGTCTTGATTGTAGCGTTGCATCCCTTGCAGGATGAAATCGCCGTTTTCCTCGATCTCTGCGATGGCCTCGGCATGGGCCAGCACATCAACCCCGAGGGCGCGCCAGTAGGCGTTGCCCAGTATGGCATGTCCCTGCCCGTTCTCGTTGATGACCAGCTTGACCGGCTGGTCGGTGACCGCCTTGATCTCGTCATGCAGCGCCTCGGCCAGTCGCACGGAGGCCCCGCCGTTGATGACCACGACCCCGTCACCGGTCACGACGAAGGACAGGTTGTTGTTGTGGCCCGCGTTTTCATAGGTCGGCGGGGCGGTCGCGCCGATGGCAGACCAGACGCCGGGGATGAACTCCACCGGCTTGTTGTAGAGTTCTGACTGCGGATATTTGTCCGCGATGTCCTCATGCGCCGTGGCCATGCCAGCCAACAGCGCCAATACGCCTGCCAATGCGATCCTCATCACGCGATCCTCCTCTACCATTCATAAACATTCGCATGTGTGCATTCAAAAGCCAAGCATCATCGGCTTGTCCCCACGCCTTGGACCGGTACAGTTTGGCGCAAAGGGGAGGACACCATGCTGACAGGGAAACACGCGCTGGTCACAGGCGGTGGCACAGGGATTGGATTGGCCATCGCCCGTGCGCTGGCCGAACAGGGGGCAAAGGTTACGATCACCGGTCGCCGGTTGGACACGCTGGAGGCCGTGGCAGGCGATGGTCTGCACCCGCTGCGCATGGATGTGCAGGACGAGGCGTCGGTGACGGATGGCATCGCAGAGGCCGTCGCCGCCCGTGGTCCCGTCCAGATCTGCGTGCCCAATGCGGGCCTCGCCGAAGGACGCGCCCTGCTGAAGACCGACATGGATTTCTGGCGCAACATGATGGCGACGAACGTGGATGGCGCCTTCCTGACGATCCGCGAATCGTTGAAGTCCATGACCACCACCGACTGGGGCCGGGTGATTGCCGTGTCCTCGATCGCCGGGCTGAAGGGGCTGAAGGGCGCGCCGACCTACACCGCGTCGAAGCACGCCTTGATCGGGTTGATCCGGGGGCTGGCGGCAGATTTCGCAGGCAAACCCTATACGTTCAACGCGCTTTGCCCGGCCTATGTGGACACCGAAATTGTCAGCCGCAACGTCACCTCCATCATGCAGCGCACGGGGATGGACGAGGCCGCCGCGCGCGATCTGATGGTCGGGGTGAACCCGCATGGTCGGTTGATCACGCCCGAGGAGGTGGCCGAGGCTGCGCTGTTTTTGTGTGGCGAGAATTCCGGCAGCATGAACGGTCAGGCACTTCAGATTGCTGGCGGTGATATGTAACTCTGGGCACTGCGTGGCCCCAACCGCGCGCCAAAAGGACACTTTATGACTGATTTCTCCCAAACCCGCGCCTTGTTCGACCTGCCTGCGGGGGTGACATATCTGGACGGCAACTCGCTTGGCCCCCTGCCCCGCGCGACGGCAGCCCGAGTGGCACAAACCGTGCAGGACGAATGGGGCGCGCACCTGATTTCCGCGTGGAACACCTGTGGCTGGATGGCCAAGCCGCGCGCGCTCGGCGACCGCATCGGCGCGTTGATCGGCGCAGAGCCCGGCCACACGGTGATCGGTGACACGCTGTCGATCAAGGTGTTTCAGGCGCTCGCCGCTGCGCTGAAGCTGATCCCGGATCGACGGGTGATCCTGTCAGACACCGGCAACTTTCCGACCGACCTGTATATGGCTGAAGGGCTGCTGAAGCTGCTGCCAGAGGGCTATGAGCTGCGCACGGTCGCCCCCGAGGACGTGGCCAGCGCCATCACCGAGGAGGTCGCCGTGATGATGATCACCGAGGTCGATTACCGCACGGGCCGCCGCCACGACATGCAGGCGCTGACGCAGCTGGCCCATGACAAGGGCGCGCTGACCATCTGGGATCTGGCACATTCCGCCGGGGCCTTTCCGGTCCATCTGGCGGACTGCGGCGCGGATTTCGCTGTGGGCTGCACCTACAAATATCTTAACGCAGGCCCCGGTGCGCCGGCCTTTATCTACGTCGCGCCAAAACACGCCGCAGAGGCAGAACCGGCGTTGGCGGGCTGGCTGGGACACAAGGCGCCCTTTGCCTTTGACCTTGGCTACACGGCGGGGGATGGCATCGACCGGATGCGCGTCGGCACACCTCCGGTGATCCAGATGGCCGCGTTGGAGGCCGCCTTGGACATCTGGGAGACGGTGGACCTCGACGCGCTGCGCGCCCGGTCACTGGAGCTTGCCGACCGGTTTATCGCCAAGGTGGAGGCAACGACAGATCTGGCGCTGGCCACGCCCCGCGCGCCACGGGATCGTGGCAGTCAGGTGTCGTTTCGCCATCCGGAGGGCTACGCCATCATGCAGGCGCTGATCGCGCGCGGCGTGATCGGTGACTTTCGCGCGCCGGACATCCTGCGGTTC
Organism: Sagittula marina; assembly: GCF_014196795.1. Taxonomy (GTDB): domain Bacteria; phylum Pseudomonadota; class Alphaproteobacteria; order Rhodobacterales; family Rhodobacteraceae; genus Sagittula; species Sagittula marina. The sequence goes on along the minus strand of NZ_JACIEJ010000007.1, from coordinate 85,825 downwards.
GGCATCACGCCGCTGTACCTGTCGGAGACAGAGATCGACCACGCGGCCGAGGTGCTGGCCGATATTCTGGCCACCAACGCATGGAATGCCCCCGAATACAAAGAACGCAAGGCCGTGACGTAAGCTGCGAAGCCGCATTCCACGACGCCCGGCGCTTGACCTTCGGGCACAACAGCGCATCATCCAGATAAATCTGCGCATTCGGCTGACAACCTCCGCCGAATGCACCACAAAGGACGCAAACCGGCCATACGGGCCGTTCGCGACAAGGAGATCCCCATGGCCTATACCCTCACGGTCAACGGCACGACACACGAGGTCGATCTGCCCGGCGAGGTGCCCCTTTTGTGGGTGCTGCGTGACCAGTTGAACCTGACCGGCACAAAATATGGCTGCGGTGTCGCGTCTTGCGGAGCCTGCACCGTACAAGTGGACGGCCAGGCGCAGCGCTCCTGCGTGTTGCGGCTCGAGGATGTGGACGGCGAAGTGACAACCATCGAAGGTCTGGGCCAGCCGGACACGCTTCATGCGCTGCAACAGGCCTGGATCGACCATCAGGTGCCACAATGCGGCTACTGCCAGTCGGGCCAGATCATGCAGGCCGCAAGCCTTCTGGCCGAACTGCCCAGCCCCAGCGATGAGGATATCGACAACGCCATGGCCGGAAACCTCTGCCGCTGCGGCACCTACCCGCGCATTCGTGCTGCGATCAAATCCGTGGCGGAGGGCGTCTGATGGCTTCTGCTGGTAAAATCCTCCGCCGCACCTTCCTGATCGGCACCGCCGTTGTCGTGGGCGGCGCGGCCTTTGGCGCGTGGGTGGTGGCAAAACCTGCCCCCAACCCCCTGAAGCCAGCGGAGGGTGAAACCGCGCTGAACCCCTTTGTGGTGATCGACGGCGAGGGGATCACGCTTGTCTCCCCCCGTGCGGAAATGGGCCAGGGCACGGAAACCACGTGGGCCGCTCTGATCGCCGAGGAACTGGATGTCACCCTCGATCAGGTGCGCATCATTCACGGGCCGCCCGCGAAGGCCTACTACAACCATGCCTTGGTCGGCGAGGCGATGGCGGGCTACGATGCTTCCTCCATCGAACGCTCCATGGGTGAGCTGATGGGCCATCTGGGCAAGGTGTTTTCCATGCAGGTCACCGGCGGCTCCACCGCCATGAAGGACGGCTTTGAGCGGATGCGTGTTGTCGGCGCCGCCACACGGGAAATGCTCGTGGCCGCCGCCGCCAAACGGCTGGATGTATCTGCCGCGGAGCTGGTCACAGACAAAGGCCATGTCATTGCCCCCGATGGCACCAAGATCGCCTATACCGCGCTGGCCGAAGATGCCGCCGAGATGGAACCGCCCCGCGTCGAATTGCGCCAGCCCGAGGAGTGGAAAATCCTTGGCACGAAATTCCGGCGCACCGACATTCCGGCGAAATCCACCGGCACCGCGACCTTTGCCATCGACACGCGCCTGCCCGGCCAGCGCTTTGCCGCGCTGCGCTTGTCCCCCACCCGCGCGGGCATCAAATCGTTCGACGCCTTCGAAGTCAGCCGCATGCCCGGTGTCGAAAAGGTCGTGGACCTTGGCGACGGGTTGGCCGTGGTGGCCAACAACACATGGATCGCCCAGCGTGCGGTGAACGAGATCCCGGTCACGTGGGAGGACGCCGCTTATCTGCCCAGCGACGCCGCCATATCCGAGGCGCTCGAAGCCGGTTTCGAGCTGGCCGCGGATTCCATGTTGCGTGATGACGGCGACGTGTCGACCCTGCCCATGGGCACGGACCGGATCGAGGCAGAGTACTCTGTCCCGTTCCTCGCCCACGCCACGATGGAGCCGCAGTCGGCCAATGCCTGGTTCGATGGCGGTAAACTGAAGGTCTGGACCGGCTCGCAGATGCCGACCTTTGCCCTGCGTGTTGCTGCCGAAGAGGCCGGTCTCGATGAGGCGGACGTGGAATTCAACGTCACCTATCTGGGCGGCGGCTTTGGGCGGCGCGGCGAGGTGGACTTTACCCGCTATGCCACACGCATCGCCAAGGAGATGCCCGGCACCCCCGTTTTGCTGACCTATTCGCGCGAAGAGGACATGACCCATGACTTCTATCGCCCGGCGGCCAAGGCGCGCTTTGCCGGGGCAGTCAAGGATGGCAAGGCGGTGATGCTGGATGCGCAGGTGTCCTCGGCCCCGGTGATCGGCCCGGCGCTCGACCGCGCGGCGGGCTTTTCCCCCGGTGGGCCGGATGCTGCCATCACCGAAGGCACGGCGAACCAGCCCTACGCCATCCCGAACTACCGGGCGCGCGGGTATGCGGTGCCGGACCTTCCTCCGGTGGGCTTCTGGCGGTCCGTGGGCAATTCGCTGAACGGCTTTTTCATGGAAAGTTTCATGGATGAGATGGCCGTGGCCGCCGGGATCGATCCGCTGCAATTCCGCATGGACCTGACGCGCGACGAATTCCTGCCCGCTTGGGAAGTGCTGAACACGGTCAAGCAGATGTCCGGCTGGACCGGTGAAACGCCGGACGGTGTCGGGCGCGGTGTGGCCATGTGCTACAGCTTTGGCACGCCGGTCGCGATGGTGATCGAAGTGGCCGATCAGGACGGCGCGGTGAAAATCACCAAGGCGTGGATCGCTGCCGACCCCGGCGTCGCGCTGAACCCCGACAACATCAAGGCGCAGCTTGTGGGCGCGATGGTCTATGGCCTGTCAGCCGCGATCAGCGAAGAGATCACCTTTGCCGATGGGGCGGTGCAGCAAAAGAACTTCCCGGACTACGAGCCGCTGCGGATCACCCAGATGCCGGAGACCAAGGTCAGCATACTGGAGGTGCAGGACCACTTGGGCGGTATTGGCGAAGTGGCCACGCCCCCGGCAGCGCCTGCCCTGGCAAATGCGCTGTATGACTTGCGCGGCGAACGCTATCGCAGTCTGCCGCTGAAAAAGCATGTCGATTTCAAGATCTGACAGATCGCTTCGACAGAAACAAAGCGCGCTCGCCCCATTCCGGGCGAGCGTTCGCGTTTCGGCCAAGAACATCGCGGGAAACCCGTGACTGCGCTGCTCTCAGGTAAGTTTGGAAAGTGTTTTTTTTCGTCCATGAAACACTGGTTTATCAATGAATGAGCCGACCCCGGGTCAGGGTTTGATGACCTCATTTTTCACCTGCCCCCAGACCAGCAGCGTAAAGACAGCCGTTCCACCAGCGACGTTGCCCGCCAGCACCGGAATGAAGAACCGCCAGATCGCTTCGCCCAAACCGATCTGGCCGAACCAGACGAGAACGCCCGCCTCCACCGATCCGGCGATGACGTGGGCAAACCCTGCTGCCGACATCAGCCATGTCATCACAAGCACCACCCAGAACGCATTGCTTTGGGCTGCGGGGATGATCCAGACGACTGCGGCGATGATGATCCCGGCGGGGATGGCGCGAAAGAAGTTCTCGCCGAAACTGCCGTCGGTGGCATGTCTGGAGACGGCCAGCAGACTTTCGGTCATGTGTGCGGGCAAGAAGTGCGGCATATACAGGAAACCGCTGGCGATGATGGTGCCGACGATATTTGCTGCCAGAACGATGGTCCACAACCGCAGCATCCGATGCAGGCACGTCAAGGATTGGTCCGCCACCAAAGGCAAAACCGTCGTGATCGTGTTCTCGGTAAACAGCTGCATCCGGCCAAAGATGACGACCATGAAACCGACGGAATAGCCCAGGGCTTCGATCAGGATGGTCCATTCGGCATCGGGCAAGTGCGATTTCAGAACCGTCTGCGCGATCACCGACAAGCTGATGAGGATGCCTGCCGCCACGCCTGACCAGATCAGCGACACCGTGGGGCGCGCCAGTTCCTCGCGCCCATCGCGACGAATGACTTCGTAAATCAGGCGGGCCGACAGCCGGGATGCCTGCGTGACAGAGGTTTCCTCTGATGGTTCACGGACCGCGTCTGACTCGGCGGGGTCTTTTTGCTGTAAATGGATGTCTTGGGGAGCGTTTTGATCGTTCATCTAGCCTGAACCATTGACCGGCCGAATGGTTCCGCAGCTAAAATTAACGTCACACGAACGGGTTATGCCGTACGCAGTAGGCCACCGGCTCGGCGCACGCGAGACCAGTCATGGACCGCCTCCCCGAATGCGGTGAACAGCGGGCGCGAGACCGGATCGTTGGCCGCATCCCACTCAGGGTGCCACTGCACAGACATGGTAAATCCTGTCGCCCCGTCCACGTATATCGCTTCCGGAGTGCCGTCGGGCGCGACGCCCTCCACCACGATGCGTTGGCCGGGCTCTTTGATACCCTGACCGTGCAGCGTATTTGTCATGACCTCCGGCGCGCCGAACAATTTGTGGAATTTTCCACCCTCGGTGAGTGTCACCTTGTGGCGCAGGGCGAATTTCTCCTCCAGCGTGCCGTCCGGGGGCATACGGTGGTTCATCCGCCCCGGCAGGTCGCGTATTTCCGGATAAAGCGTACCACCCATGGCGACGTTGACCTCCTGGAAACCTCGGCAGATGCCAAAGAACGGCTGGCCGCGTTCCACGCAGGCCCGCACAAGCGGCAGCGCGATGGCATCGCGGGCGCGGTCGTGATCCCCATGCGCCTCAGTCCAGTTTTCACCGTATTCCTCGGGGTGGACATTGGGGCGTCCGCCGGTCAGCAGGAATCCATCGCACGTCTCCAGCAATTCGTCGACCGAAACCAGCCGCGGGTCGGCGGGGATCAGCAGCGGGATGCAATTCGACACGCAGGCCACCGCCTCCGAGTTCATCGTTCCGCCCGCGTGCGCCGGGTACTGGTCATTGATGAGGTGGGAATTGCCGATGATGCCGACGATGGGCCGCGTCATGTGAAAAAGCTCCTTGTTTGCAAGATATATAGTCCAAGATCTTTGCAAGAAAAAGGTGAACGCCGCACGAGCCCCCCTGCGCCAGCGCGCAAAAGTCCCGTGACGACGCAATTTGCCACTTTGGAAGGCAGCGAGCGTGTCACCGGTTAACCATTCACGTGCATGGGAAATGATAACTGTGCGGGGGTCTGTTAAGGTCGCGTTAAGGATCGTTTAAGCACACGCCGGACGCCGTCACGACGCGCGTTCACCGATCCGCAACAGAAGGTGGGAAAGCCATGACCAGACAAACCATGTCGCAGGTTCTGCTGCGCGATCTTGTGACGCCTGCGGACCTGACACCCACGCTGGGCGAAACCACGCGACCGGACGTGCTGCTTGAACATCTGATCGAAGAACGCACCACCGTGGGCCTGCAGTTGCAGCGCATCGAGGGGTTGATGGCCTGCCTTGCTGGCGATCTCGAGGAATATGCCGGAGGACGCATGAGCAAGGATGTCCTGATCTCCGAAATGTCGAGGACCGTGCATGTCATGGCGATGGAGATGTTCTACGACGAGACCCATGCGCTGGCCGCGGAATAACCTTAGACGTTTTATGGACGCCCCCGGATCGTGGGGGGCGTCCTGATCCCTTTCATTCGGCGGCAAAGGCCACGTCGCGCAGGGGATCGTTTTCTTCGGTGATGGTCGTCGTCACCTGCGGACAGCGCAGGCACGCGGCCGACCCTTCCTGCCCGTGCCAGCGACAGGTCTTGCGTATGGCGCAGGCCGGCAATCGCGTCTCCACCGGGGACAGTTTCGCAGCGATTCGCGTGGCCAATTGACAGCGTTCCCCATCGAAATGGCCGCAGCGCTTTTCCGCACAAGGCGCGGCGAAGCGGTAGACCAGGGTCGGCGGCACATCACCGGTGGCCGCAAGCACCGCATCTGTGACCGGCACGGTCCCGGCCACGTAGGCCACGTCTTGTCCCGGTCGGTGCACGCCAAGAACCTGCGCGCCCGCCATATCCGGCTGTGCGGAAGGACAAAGCTTCCCGGTCATTTGAAATGTGCCATGAACTCTTTGTCGACGGGAAAGTACCCCATGGTGATCCCGCCGCGGATCACCTTGACCTCTGGCTGCGCTTCGCGGGCGACCGGCCCCATGATCTTTGTGATCTTGTCGGAGACCTCAAGCATCTCGCGGGGCTCAAATTTCTCCCAGTTCGGATCCTTGATCCAGATCCCCACGGTGCCGAACTCTCGCCAGACGCCAATTTTATAGTCCCCGAGGTCCGAGGGCTTTCCCAGCACCTCTGCGGCGGCGCGTTCAGCGTGGTTCATGACGTCATCGACGGAAATAGTGTCAGCCATGCGACTCATCCTTGTGAAATTGATTTGCAAAAAACCCCGTGGAAATGTCACGGGGTGCACCTATCTTGCCACAAGCAAGACGAATAATCAACTTTAAGGTGTAAATTGAAAACTGAACTCGCCGAAACATCTGTCGTCACCCCTATCTCGCTGGACAGATGGCATCGGTCAGACACATACCGCTGGTTTAGAGACTACGGGCGGCCGCATTACGCCATCACCTGCCGCGTGGATGTCACGCGCCTGATGGCGCGCAAGGCGGAGGGCGTGTCACCGTATATCGGCTGCCTCTATGCCGTTGGGCACGGCTTGAATGCGGTGCCGGAGCTGAGGGTCAGGTTTCGACCCGATGGCACCGTGGTGCGGCATGAGAGTATCGGGCTTTCGTTTACCGTGCCGCGGGACACCGGCGGTTTTGCCTATAGCTATCAGCCGTTTGTGGATGATTTTGACGTGTTTGACCGTGCCGCGCGGGCGAACATTGCCAAGGTCCGCAGCGCCAAAGATATTCGGGAGCACGCAGAGCAGACCGATGCGGTGGCCTATCTGTCCTGTCTCCCCTGGCTGGATTTCACCGCGCTCGATCACGCAGTGCCCGGCCCTGACGACTGCATACCGCGCCTCTCCTGGGGCAAGATCGTCGAACAAGACGGACGGGCGGACATGTCGCTGAATGTTCAAGTGCACCATGCCGTCACAGACGGCGAGCATGTCGGCGCGTTGATCTCGGAGATCCAGACAGCGCTGGACGGCTTCTGATTTCACGAGGGCCTTGGGTGACAAGGCCCTCGTCGCATGTGGGCGATCACTGATGGATCAGGCGGCTTCTGCATCCTCGGATTTCTGACGTTGCCACAGATTTGCGTACCGACCATTGCGTTCCAACAGCGCGTCGTGCGTACCTTCCTCGACCACCAGTCCGTTTTCCAGAACCACGATGCGGTCTGCGTCAGCGATGGTGGAGAGCCGGTGCGCGATGGTCAGCACGGTGCGCCCCTCGCCCGCACGCTTCAACGCGCCTTGGATGCTGGCCTCGGTTTCAGTGTCCAGCGCGCTGGTCGCCTCGTCCAGCAACAGGATCGGCGGGTTTTTCAACAAGGTGCGCGCGATGCCCACCCGCTGCTTTTCGCCGCCGGAAAGCTTCAGCCCTCGCTCGCCCACCGGGGTCTCGTACCCCTCCGGCAGCGCGATGATAAACTCGTGTATTTGAGCCGCGCGGGCAGCGGCGATGATCTCTTCCTCGGTGGCCCCATCGCGCCCGTAGGCGATGTTGTAGCGGATCGAGTCGTTGAACAGCACCGTGTCCTGCGGCACGACACCGATGGCCTGATGCAGCGTTTCCTGCGTCACGTCGCGTACATCCTGCCCGTCGATGCGCACAGACCCGCCGTTCACATCGTAGAACCGGAACAGCAGCCGTCCGATGGTCGACTTGCCCGAACCTGACGGACCGACCAGCGCGACGCTTTCGCCCGCGCCCACACGCACCGAGATCCCCTTGAGGATCGGCCGCGTGGGATCGTAGCCAAATGTCACATCGGTCAATTCAACCTCGCCGCCAGAGACGCGCAAGGCCGGCGCGCCGGGTTTGTCAGACACTTCGGCGGGCTGCTCCAGCAGGTCGAACATCTGGCCCATGTCCACCAGGGCCTGACGAATTTCGCGATAGACCGATCCGAGGAAGTTCAACGGCATGGTGATCTGGATCATGTAGGCGTTGACCAGCACGAAATCCCCGACCGTCAGCGCGCCGTTCTGCACACCGATCGCCGCCATGACCATGACGACCACCAGCCCCGCGGTGATGATGACGGCCTGCCCGGTGTTCAGGAAAGCCAAGGAAGTAGCAGTCTTGATCGCGGCTGTCTCGTAGCCTTGCATGGCATGATCGTAGCGTCGCGCTTCGCGCGCTTCGGCCCCGAAGTACTTCACCGTTTCAAAGTTGAGAAGGCTATCGATGGCCTTCTGGTTGGCGTCGGTGTCTTGGGCATTCATGGTGCGGCGTAGCTTCACGCGCCATTCCGTGACCTTGAAGGTGAACGCCACGTAGATGGCGATCACAGCCGTCACGACGACCAGATACCAGATGTCCAGCATCCAGGCGAGCATGATGCCCACCAGCAGCAGCTCCAGGATCAGCGGTCCGATGGAGAACAGCAAGAAACGGAGCAGAAACTCCACCCCCTTCACACCGCGTTCGATGATCCGGCTGAGGCCGCCAGTCTTGCGCGTGATGTGATAGCGCATGGACAGCTTGTGGATGTGCTGGAAAGTCTCCAACGCCAGTTGACGCAGCGCGCCCTGAGCCACCTTGGCAAAGATACCGTCGCGCAGCTGTTGGAAGGCCACCGTCAGAAGGCGCGTCATGCCATACGCCAGTGTCAGACCAACGGCGCCTATGGCGATGTCGGGCACGTCGCCGCCAAGCTTGTCCACCGCCTCCTTGTACAGCAGCGGCGTGGTGACAGCGATGACCTTGGCCAGAACCAAAAGCACCATCGCGATCACGACGCGCCAGCGCACCCACCTCTTGTCCGCCCCTTCGGGCCAGAGATAGGGGGCCATGCGTTTGATGGTGCGCAGACCGGAGGCGCGTTCTTCGCGGGCGATCTCTGCCGCGTCAATATCTGTATCGGGAGGCATCGGGGCTCCTGGCTGGGGGCCGCGACGGCCCGGCTGGGATGGGGGATGGCGGCACACTGTCGGCTTTTCGCTTACCTAGGCCGGACTGCGCGGGATGACCACCCCTGCCCCGCTGTGCACCTTACTCCGTCGCGGGTTGTGTACTGGCCTGCTGCGTCGAAGGCAGATCAAAGATCTGACCGGGGTAGATCAGATCGGGATCGCGGATGCGGTCGCGGTTGGCGCGAAAGATCTTCACGTATTCGATGCCGTTGCCGTAGCGATCCTTGGAGATCGCCCAGAGCGAATGGCCGGGCTGAACGGTGATCTCGGACACAGGGCCAGCGCCTTCGGCGAGCTGTTCCAGAACGGCGCGGTCCTCGCGCAGAAAGGGGCTTTCGACGCGGGCCATCACGGTGCCTTCGGCGTCGACCTGATCGACGCGCAGCGTGTAGGTGCCGGTGTCCACCTCTGGCAGTTGCACGCGCCAGTCCCCGCCGCTGATCCGCGACGTGGTGAGCGGGCGATTGTCGAGATAGACGCGCACAAAGGCCTCGTCCACGCCGCGGCCTGCGAGGATCACCTCGCCTGCCGTGTCGTAGCTGATGGAATCAAGCGCCACGTCACCGGGCAAAAGCGGTGCCTTGTCCAGTGCTTCGACGCCGGCGGGACCGGCCACAAGGATGCCGGGACGGCGTGGGACCTGCGGGCTGTCGGTTCTGTCCGGTTCGCTGCGCGTGGTGACGGCCGGGTCCTCGATCGTGTCGGTTTCTGGCGCATCGGGGACGGTCGGGGCCTGCGGCATGAGGGCCGTGGTCTCGGGGGTCGCGTTCCGTGCCGGGCGTGTGTCCACCTTTGGGGCGCTGCCCGGTGCGGCGGAGGGCATTTCGGCGGATGGATCAACGACCGCCACGGCGTCGGAGCCGCGCGGCAGAGTCGGCACGCTGTCATCCTGCGGGGACGCCATGCCGGATGTGGTGTCGTTCGCACGCGGTGCCGGGGCGGATTGCGCAGTGACGGGCGTGGAGCCCGGAGCCGGTTCTGCGCCGAGATCGTCGGGACGCAAAACAGCCACCTCATCTGCATCTCCGGGCGCTTGCGGAGCGGCCCCCGCAGCGGAGGGCGCCCGCATTCCATCCGGCGCCAAGCTGGCCACCTGCGGCTCGGGGGCTGTGGGCACATCGGTGCCGGGGATGATCAGCTCAGTCTCGGACAGCCGTTCCTGACCGTCCCGGGTGACGCGCGCGCGAACAAGGCGCGTCGGCCCTGTGCGCGGCAGGTCGATCAACGTGGCATAGCTGCCGTCGCGTTCGGTTTGCACCTGCGTCACCGGCGCGCCGTCGAAAAGCACTTCGACGATTTCGCCGGGGCCGCTGCGGCCCGTGACCATGATGCTGCTGCCCGGCAACAAGCGCATGGCGATGGACGGCGCGTCCGATGTCACCTCCGGGGCGGCGTTCGATAGTGATGTCGTGTCGGTGTCGCGGGGAGGCGTCTGGGCAGTATCATCTGTGGTGGTGGCCCTCGCCTCTGCCGTCGAGTCAGCGCCTTCGGCAGACGGAGCAACGGAGCTGGCAGTCTGCTCCTCTGTCACAGCGGACTGATCGGCAGGCTTAACAAGTGCTTCGTCCGTCCCGGCAGAGGGGGCAGCGGTCTCAGCAGTCTGTTTGCCAGTTTCGGCGGACTGGCTGACGGTCACACCAGACGGCTGATCAGTTTCGGCAGACGTAGTCGAGGCCTCAGAGGCGCTGCCAGAGGCTAGACCAGCGTCTCGCTGCTCCGGCACCGCGTCGAACGGCCAGTCGATCACGTCGGTCGCCAAGGCCAAGGCCAAGGCCAAAACGCCCACCACTGCCACGCCACCCAGCGCGCTGTTCTTCAATGCATTGCTCATGGCAGTCTTTCGTTTCGATCTCTTGTTTCGGTCAGCCCCCAGCCGACTGTCACAGATTAGTTGAGCGTGTATAAACCAAGGGCTACCAACGGTCAAAAGCCCATTATTTCCCTGAAGGTGCTCTGCCATGTCTCAAAAGTCTATCTGCGTTTACTGCGGCTCCCGCTCCGGCACTGATTCTGCCTTTGCCGAGGAAGCTGCGCGGCTGGGCGGTGCGCTGGCCTCGGAAGGCTGGCGTCTGGTGTATGGGGCCGGTGACGTCGGGCTGATGGGCACCGTCGCGCGCGCGGCGCAGGACGCAGGGGCGGACACCTTTGGCGTCATCCCGACACATCTGATGGCGATGGAAGTGGGCAAGACAGATCTCACGCGGTTTATCGTGACCGAGACCATGCACGAGCGAAAGAAAGTCATGGTGATGAACGCCGACGCTGTGGTTGTAATGCCCGGTGGGCCGGGATCGCTGGACGAGTTCTTTGAGGTGCTCACATGGCGGCAGCTTGGCCTGCATGACAAACCCATCGTGTTGATGGATGTGAACGGCTATTGGGGACCGCTCAAGGCGCTGCTTGATCACGTTGTGGACAACGGCTTTGCCGATGCGTCTCTGCTGGATTTCGTTCAGCGCGGGAATTCGGCGGCAGAGGTCATGACGCTTCTGCGGCGCGCTCTTTCCTGAGCCACCGACTGACCGGAATACAGCGCCAAAGCCGTCCAGATCAGGCCAAAGGCCGCGAGCTGGAACGTGTTCAGCGCCTCGCCGAACAACACCACGGCACAGAAGAATTGCAAGGTCGGGTTGATGTACTGCAACAGCCCGACCGTCACCATGTTCACCCGCTGCGCGGCCGCGGAAAACAGGATTAACGGCAGCGCCGTCAGAAAGCCGGAAAACATCAGCAGCGCAGAGGTGCCAAAGTCCGTGCCAAAAACACCGTCGCCCCGGCCATGCACCACCGCCAGCCAGCACAGTGCGATGGGGGAGAGCACCAGCACCTCGGCAGTGACCGACACCATCGGCCCAACCGTCAGCTGCTTTTTCACCAACCCATACAGGCCAAACGTCGCCGCCAGCGTCAGCGAAATCCAGGGCGCGACTCCCAGCCCGATGGTCAGCTGCACCACCGCCACCACGGCGAGCGCCACAGCAAACCATTGCAAAGGCTTGAGTTTTTCGCCGAGCACCACGGTCCCGATCAGCACCGCGACCAGCGGGAACATATAGTACCCAAGCGAGGTCTGCGTAACGTGTCCTTGTTGCACCGAAAAGATGAACAAGTACCAGTTGGCGGAGATCATGAGCGCGGCAAAGGCGATCACCACCACTGCGCGCGCAGACCCCAGCGCCGCGCGCAGTCGTGCAAGCTTACCCTGCATCGCAAGGATCGACGCGAAGACCACCAGCGACCAGAGCGTGCGGTGCGCCAGCAATTCCAGCGGCGGTACATCCTTGAGCAGCTTGTAGTAGATTGGTGACAGTCCCCAAATCGTGCAGGCGCCGATCATGGCGAGGATACCTTGGAATTGGGGGGACATGCGCGCTCCGACAGTGTTGGGAGAATGTTTAGGCCCGCCGCAGGCCCCCTGCAACCCGCTGTCCGTCAAGGATCGGATGGTCCATCCCAGAGGTCTGCCCTGCAAAACGCTGACAAGAACGTGTCCGTGCGCCAGGCGCTTCATTGCAAAGGTTGCATCCGGAAAGGTCGGAGCCACCGCTGATCTCGGCAAATTCACCCAGCCTCGTCAGGCGCGCGTCACGCCCCTGCTTGTCCTTGGTCAAGACTTGCTGCATCTGGATGGGGCAAGGTGCCCTTTTCTAGGTCAGACGATGTCCTGAGACGACGCAAAGATTGCTGCAAACAAGGCTCACCGGATCAAGACGCACCATGCAGAGACTGCCGTCAACCTGGTCGAAAACGGCATGAGTGTCAGGATCGGCAGCGACCGCCAACGATGGAAGCTCGCGCCTGCGCAATCGCGGGCAGCCTCTGAAAAGAAAAGGGGCGCAGCCTGCGCCACGCCCCTTCTGTATCTAACCTAAGTGAGGATTACATGCGCGATGCGACGTTTTCCCAGTTCACCAAGTTGTCGAGGAAGTTCTTCAGATACGCCGGACGCTTATTGCGGAAGTCGATGTAGTAGGAGTGCTCCCACACGTCGCAGCCCAGCAGCGCGGTCTGGCCGAAGCACAGCGGGTTAACGCCGTTTTCGGTCTTGGTGACCTTCAGGCCGCCATCGGTGTCTTTGACCAGCCATGCCCAGCCGGAGCCGAACTGACCGCCGCCCGCTGCCGCGAACTCGTCTTTGAATTTGTCGACCGAGCCGAAAGACTCCTTGATCGCCGCTTCAAGCTCGGAGGGCATAGCCTCGTTGCCCGGGCCCATCATTTCCCAGAACTGCGAGTGGTTCCAGTGCTGCGAGGCGTTGTTGAAGATACCGGACTGGGCGACGGCGTTCGCGTCGTAGGTGCCCTTTACGATCTCTTCGACGGATTTGCCCGCCCATTCAGTGCCTTCGATAAGCTTGTTGCCGTTATCGACGTAGGCCTTGTGGTGGATATCGTGGTGATACTCCATTGTCTCCTGGCTCATGCCGGAAGACGCCAGCGCATCGTGCGCATAGGGAAGATCGGGAAGTTCGAATGCCATTTGGTCACCCTCTCCTGTTTGTTAACTCTCGCCTACTTACCTGTTCCGGTAGGACCCCAACGTCAAGTGATCCTGTGCAATTTAGACGGAAGCGGCACCGCGCAAGTCCTGTGTAAAGCTGCAAAGGCACCGGTTTAAGCAACAAAATTAACTCTCCAGACGATCCAGTTTGCACGTTCCACCGCGTGTGAAATTGTTGGAATACCCGCGCGGCGTCGCCACAACCGAGAAGACACCATTGGATTTCACGTAAGTGCCCCGAAAACCCATGGTCACTGGGCTGACATTTAGAGTGATCTGAACATCCCACGCAAATGTGGTGCGCTTGCTGTTGTCGGTCACGACCCGGCCCGTCACTGGAATACCATCGTTGAACGCAAGAATCATCGGGTCAGACACGACAACGCGCTCTGCATCGCGATTATAGGCGATGAAAATGAGCGGCTGAATCCAGTCGCCGTCGCCAGCGCCTTTGATGATGCACTTGTACCCGACCACATCCGGTGCCGCCAAAGCTCCGCTGGCTGCCAGAACCAAACCGGCAACCAGGCCAAAACACCGCTTCATAGGGATATCCTTTGTCTTTGCCGCCTCACTATCTGCTTGCGAGGCGGCAAAGACAACCGAACGAGCATTACTTCTGAAAGTAAGCCACTTCGCTCTTTTCGTCGGCAGCAACCGCCAACAATTTGGCCATGTAGTCGCGCACGGACCGAAAGCAGAAGACGCGCGCGGTGCGTTCATCCAGCAGCCAAACCGCTGTCGCCACTTGACCAAAGCGCGTGCGACGCAGGGTGCCCGGCGCAAAGACGTCGGGGTGCATATCCACCGGGGCCAACTTGGCAATGGTTTCACGCACCACGCGGCCCTCGATCTGGAAGTGTACACGGGCGTCCGAAACGTCGCCCACCAGCGCGTGCTGATCTGCCAGTTTCGCGGCCAAATCGGCGCGCGCACGCGAGGCCTCGGCACGCGGCAGCATGACCATCAATTCGTCCGGTGACATCCACAGCAAGCCGCGACCGTCCCGCACCACTGCCTGGCGTTGTTCGGGGAAATCCACCCCGGCCAGCGCGCAGACCGCTTCGCGAAAGGCAGGCGCGGAGAAATCTCCGCGCACCACCAACATGCCCTGGCCTTCGATCTCGCGGATCGACACCAGCCCGTCGAAGTTTTTCAGGTCAGACATTCTGCTTCTCTCCTTCGGGGTCGTAGAACACCGCATTTACGATCTTGGCTTCGACCACGGTTTCGCCGTCGTCCTTCATGAAGGGGATGACCTCGCCCATGCGCTGAGGCCCGTTGTGGACCAGACCCATGGCGATCCCCTTTTCGAGCGTCGGCGAATAGTAGGTGGAGGTCACGCGCCCTTGGGTGTTGCGCTGGCCGTTGGCGTTCTTGCCCGCAGCCACTGCATAGGCACCATCCGGCAGGACGGAACCATCGACGGTTTCCAGACCCACCAGTTGCCAGCGGTCGGCATTGTCCATGAAGCGACGCGTTTGCGCCCGCTTGCCGATGTAGTCGTCCTTCTTCTTGGAGATCGCCCAATGCAGCCCCAGATCCTGCGGGATCACGGTGCCGTCGGTTTCGTCCCCGATCATGATGAAGCCCTTTTCGGCCCGCATGACGTGCAGCGCCTCGGTGCCGTAGGGCGTCGCGTTGAACTCTTTGCCCTCTTCCATCAGCTTGTCCCAAAGCGCACGGCCCTGGCTCGCCGGGACCGACACCTCGTAGGACAGCTCGCCCGAGAAGGAGATCCGGTACACCCGAACGGGGAAGCCCGCCAGTTCGCCGTCTTTCCATTCCATGAAGGCCATCGCCTCCTTGGACACGTCCATGCCGCCGAGCTTTTCCAGAAGCTTGCGCGCATTGGGACCGACCACGCCGATCTGGGCATATTGTTCGGTCACGTTGGCGGTGTAGACCTTCCAGTCCCACCATTCCGTTTGCAGCCATTCCTCCATGTGGGCGTGGATGCGATCCGCGCCGCCGGTGGTGGTGTGGCAAAGGAACGTGTCCTCGTCGATCCGCGCCACGACGCCGTCATCCGACAGGAAGCCGTTCTCTGAGCACATCAGGCCGTAGCGGCATTTGCCCGGCTTCAGGGAGCTCATCATGTTGGTGTAGAGCATGTCCATGAAGCGGCCCGCATCCGGCCCCTTGACGATGATCTTGCCCAGCGTCGACGCATCGAGCAAACCGACGCTTTCGCGGGTGGCCTTGATCTCGCGGATGACAGCGGTTTCCCGAGTCTCGCCATCGCGCAGATAGGTATAAGGCCGCCGCCAGTCGCCGACCGGCTCCAGGTCCGCACCATGCGCAATGCTCCAATCTGAGATCGGCGTCTTGCGCACCGGATGGAACAGATCACCCCGCGCATCGCCGGTGATCGCCCCCATCGAAATGGTTGTGTACGGCGGACGGAAGGTGGTGGTGCCCACGTTCGGAATATCCGCACCAAGTGCGCCTGACAATATCGCCAAGCCGTTGATGTTACTCAGCTTTCCTTGGTCCGTCGCCATGCCGAGCGTGGTGTAACGCTTGGTGTGCTCAACACTCTCGTAGCCCTCGCGGGCGGCGAGTTGTACGTCGGAGACTTTCACATCGTTTTGGTAATCCAGCCACGCTTTGAGACGCAGACCGTAGTGCGCACCGGACGGCATCAGCCACACGGGTTCCAGCGCGACCTCATCGGCATCGCTGCCTGTTGGTGCGTCAGAAGCGGCTTCGAGCCCCGCCGACGTTTTGCCTGCGTTATCAGCGTCTTCGAGCAGGTCCTTCAGACGAAGATGGCCAGAGGCCGCCCCCGCAGTGATCACGTTCGGTTTACCATCGTCGCCGATGGGCGCGCGGCTCGGATCAGGTTTGAAGAATGCCTTATCCGCATCCCACGTCAGCTTACCGCCATTATGTGACCAGAGGTGTACAACAGGCGACCAGCCACCGGACATTGCCACTGCGTCGCAGTCGATGTCCTCCAGCACGTTGCCCTCGCCGTTTTGACGGCAGAGCGAGACGCCCGACACGCGCTTGCCACCATGAACCTTGGCAATGCCATGTCCCATTTCCACGCGAATACCAAGGGCTTGCGCCTCTTTCATCAACTGGCCACCGCCCTCGTGACGTGCGTCGATGATACAGGGCACGGCCAGGCCCGCCTGCTTCAACGCGATGGCAGTGCGATAGGCGTCATCGTTGTTGGTCACGACCACGGTGCGGTCGCCCGGTGATACGCCATAGTTCACAAGGTAGTCGCGCACGGCAGAGGCCAGCATGACACCCGGAATGTCGTTGCCCGCAAAGGACAGCGGACGTTCCAGCGCGCCTGTCGCGGTCACAATCTGCTTGGCACGGATGCGCCACAGTCGGTGACGCGGACCACCGATTTCCGGCGCGTGATCGTTTACGCGCTCGTAGCCCAGAACATAACCGTGGTCATAGACCCCTGCCCCCATCATGCGGGAGCGGATGCGGACATTCTCCATGCCTTCAAGGGCTTGCAGCGTATCGTTCACCCAGGTGTCGACAGGTTTTCCGTCGATCTCGCCACCGTCAACCACGGCGCGGCCGCCCCAATGGGCGGTCTGCTCGATCAGCATGACGCGCTTTCCGGACACTGCCGCCGCTTTCGCCGCTTGCAGACCGGCCACACCGCCGCCGACCACCAGCACATCGACGAAGGCGTAGAAATGCTCGTAGTGATCGGGATCACGCGTTTCTGGATCCGGCGCCTTGCCCAGGCCCGCAGACTGGCGGATGAAGGGTTCGTAGATGTGCTTCCAGAACGGGCGCGGGTGGATGAAGGTTTTGTAGTAAAAACCAGCGGTCAGGAACCGCCCCAACAGCCCGTTTACGGCACCGACGTCGTATTCCAGCGACGGCCAGTGGTTCTGCGATGTCGCGGTCAGTCCGTGGAACAGCTCGGTGGTGGTGGCGCGCTGGTTCGGCTCGTGCTTGTTGCCCTCGCCCAGGTTGACGATGGCGTTGGGCTCTTCGACGCCAGAGGCGACGATGCCACGCGGACGGTGATACTTGAACGAGCGGCCCACCAGCATCTGATTGGCGCTCAAAAGAGCCGAGGCCAGAGTGTCCCCGGCATGGCCCTGAAAGCGCTTGCCGTTGAAGGTGAATTCAATCGTTTTGGAGCGGTCGATCAGGCGACCGCCTTTGGCGACACGGGTGCTCATGCGTCAGCACCTCCCCTGTGGATAGGTTGGATATATGCAAGAATGTGGATCATTTCTACCTCATCCCTCGCCATTCATGTCGCGCCAGGACCAGCCCGGACGTTTCTTGGAAATCGTTTCCCTGATCTCTGCTGTCGGCTCGGTGGTCTGTGCCGAATAGGTACCAAAGACTTCGTTGCTGACCGTGCAGCGCGCCGCGTGGAACCACTTGCCGCAGCCATAGACATGCCGCCAGCGTTCAAAGTGCACGCCTTTGGGGTTCTCGCGGGTGAACAGGTAGCTTTCGAAATCATCATCCGACGAGCCGGGGCCAAAGCGCGTCAGATGCGCTTCGCCGCCTGCGGCCAGTTCGGTTTCCTCGGCGGCCACGCCGCAGTAGGGACAGGTGAAAATCAGCATGTCCAGTCTCCTTAGTGAGCCACGCCGGCGGCAACGCTTTCGTCGATGAAGCGGCCCTCCGCGAAGCGTTCCAGCCCGAAGTCGGCACAAAGTGGCGAATGCCCTTTGGCCATGAGTTCCGCAAAGGCCCAGCCCGAACCGGGCGTCGCCTTGAAACCGCCAGTGCCCCAGCCCCCATTGATGAAGATACCGTCTACCGGCGTCTTCGACAGGATGGGCGACCGGTCGCCTGTCATGTCCACGATACCGCCCCACTGGCGCAGCATCTTCAGGCGGGAGACCATCGGGAAAGTCTCGACCAGCGCCGCGACGGTATGTTCGATGTGATGGAACGAGCCGCGCTGCGTGAAGGCGTTGAAGCTGTCTGTGCCGCCGCCGATGACCATCTCGCCCTTGTCGGACTGCGACATGTAACCGTGCACGGTATTGGCCATGACGACGCAATCCATGATCGGCTTGATCGGCTCCGACACCAGCGCCTGCAGCGGCACACTTTCGATCGGCAGACGGAAGCCTGCCATGCGTGCCAGTTCACCGGAGTGACCTGCGACCACGATGCCCAGTTTGTTGCAGCCGATGTGCCCCTTGGAGGTGTCGACGCCAGTCACCTGACCGTTTTCACGGGTGATGCCGGTGACTTCGCACTGCTGGATGATGTCCATGCCCATGGAGGAACAGGCACGGGCATAGCCCCAGGCCACGGCGTCGTGGCGCGCAGAGCCCCCGCGCTCTTGCCACAGGCCACCCAGAACCGGGTAGCGCGGCCCGTCGAGGTTGATGATCGGCACGATCTCCTTGACCTCTTTGGGAGAGATAAACCGTGTCTCGACACCTTGCAGAGCATTGGCATGCGCCGTGCGCTGGTAGCCGCGGACCTCATGTTCCGTCTGCGCCAGCATCAGCACGCCGCGCGGGCTGAACATGACGTTGTAGTTGAGATCCTGCGACATGGTCTCGTACAGCGAGCGCGACTTTTCGTACAGCGCCGCGGAGGGGTCCTGCAGGTAGTTCGAACGGATGATGGTGGTGTTGCGGCCCGTGTTGCCGCCCCCCAGCCAGCCCTTTTCGATCACCGCGACATTGGTGATGCCGAAGTTTTTCCCAAGGTAATAAGCGGTTGCGAGGCCGTGACCCCCGGCACCAACGATAACAACGTCGTAACGTTTTTTCGGCTGGGCTTTGCGCCACGCGCGGTCCCATCCTTTGTTATCGGAGAACAGGGCTTCGCGGGCGATGGCAAAGGCAGAATATCGTTTCATGTCTCGATTCCCGGGTCGTTTGGCCGTTTCTTGCACCCAATCGGTGCAATCAGCGACATGCAACCGTCATAATATCACGCAGTTGCGACATGGCGTATCACAGGGCTGCGACATCCCGTATCACAGGGTTGCGACATGGTCCCGCGCTGGCGGCATTTGCCCTTTCAAGAGGCGCTTTGAGTATCTAGATCAGTATATGAAACATGGGAGGAAACATGCTGTTCTGGATCCTGACAGGCGCCGTGGCGCTGGTGGTGGCCGCGGGGCTGGCGTTTTCGGTTATCCGAGGCAAACGCGAAACCGGCCCGGCCGAGGCCTTTGACCTACAGGTCTACCGTGACCAGCTGATCGAAATTGACGCCGACGCTGCGCGGGGAAAGATCGACCCCGAAGAGGCCGAGCGCCTGCGGGTGGAGATTTCGCGCCGTCTGCTGGCCGCCGACGCCAAGGTCCAGGGCGACAGTATCGCCAGCGCCCAGCCCGCGGGCGCCAGCGGAGCTGTGGCCGCGCTGATGGCCGTGGCGCTGATTGGCGGCGGTTTCGGCCTGTACACCCTGCTGGGCGCGCAAGGCTACGAAGACTTGCCGCTGCAAAAGCGGCTCGCCGCGGCGCAGCGCACCTTGAATGATCGAGGTTCTCAGGCCGAGGCCGAAGCCAACATCCCCACCCTTCCCCCAGCCGATGTCCCCGACGACTACGGCGCGTTGGTGGAGCGACTGCGCACAGCCACCCAGGAGCGTCCAGACGATCTGCAGGGACAACTGCTGCTCGCCCGGTCCGAGGCAGCCCTGGGCAATTACAAAGCGGCCTATGCGGCGCAGCAGAACATCATCCGTCTCAAGGGAGATGATGCCAGCGCCCGAGACTATGCAGATCTGGCCGATATGATGGTGCTTGCGGCGGGCGGCTATGTCTCGCCAGAGGCGCAAAAGGCGCTGGAACGCGCTTTGTCCATGGACGCTCGTAATGGTGTTGCGCGGTTCTACGGTGGCTTGATGATGGCGCAAACCGGGCGACCGGACATCGGCTTCCGCATGTGGGAGGCGCTTTTGCGCGACAGTCAGCCATCAGATCCCTGGGTCGAGCCGCTGCGCGCCCAGATCGAGGAGATGGCCATGCGCGCCGGGCAGAACCGTTTCACCTTACCACCGCTCGACGGCGGACCGGGCCCGTCAGCTGAAGACATCGCCAACGCCGCCGACATGTCACCTGAGGACCGCCAGGCCATGATCCGCGGCATGGTCGACCAATTGTCCAACCGGCTCGCCACCGAAGGGGGGCCGCCGCAGGACTGGGCACGTCTGATTTCCTCGCTCGCCACCCTGGGCGACACCGATCAGGCCGCCGCCATCTGGACCGAGGCGCAGCGCGTGTTCGAGGGCAACGAGGACGCACTGGCCCCCCTGCGAACGGCCGCCGAACGCGCCGGGGTTGCAGAATGATCCACGACGAGATCACCGAGTTCGCCGCCGCCCTGCCCCCGATGGGCGCGCTGATGGGGCTCGACCTTGGGACAAAGACCATCGGTGTTGCCGTGACGGACGGGCTGCGCAGCGTTGCGACCCCGCTGGAGACCGTGAAGCGCAAGAAGTTCACGCTGGATGCCGACCGACTGGCCGCGATCGTCGCGAACCGCACCATCACCGGCATTGTTCTTGGCCTGCCGCGCAACATGGACGGCTCCGAAGGGCCCCGGTGCCAGTCGACCCGTGCCTTTGCGCGCAATCTGGCGCAGCGCATTGATCTGCCCATCGGGTTTTGGGACGAACGTTTGTCGACCGTCGCCGCCGAGCGCGCGTTGCTGGAGGCTGACACCTCCCGCGCGCGGCGCGCCGAGGTGATTGACCATGTGGCAGCCTCGTTCATCCTGCAAGGCGCGCTGGACCGGCTGCGCGTGTTGAGGATGACATGAGCGAAGACATCTGGAAACGGGACGAGGTCGAAAGCCCCTGCATCAACATCTGTGTCATTCACCGACGCGAGGGCATTTGCACCGGATGCCTGCGCACGTTGGATGAGATTGCAGGATGGGGCAGTAAGTCTCCTGAGAGCCGCGCCGCCATCCTGGACGCTTTGCCGAACCGCCGCGCCGCGTTGAAGAAGCGCCGCGGAGGACGGGCCGCTCGCCTGAAAGACACGAAGGCCTGAGAGGGAAAGCCCCAAGGCCCGCAACAGACGCTTGCCTTCATGACTCCGAGCTGAGAGCCCCGCGATAACGCCAGCCGATCCGACTGCATTCAACGGCGCCATCACAAAGCGTTTCTTCCAGTGCCAAAATGCGTTGATGGCCTCAGGCAGGCTGACAAGGGGAGCATTGCGGGGACAGCCATTTCCTTACCCGCGATGCCGACGTCCAATCACCTTGCCAATCACGAGATCCGTGAAAAAGAACCTTTCTCAACGCATCTAAACGATGCGACCTCACACATCCAACTCTTCCACGAACTTTGCATTGTCCTGAATGTACTGGAAACGCAGCTCCGGCTTTTTCCCCATCAGGCGCTCCACAAGGTCGCCGGTTTCGCCGGGCTCGTCCTCATCGATCGTGACGCGGATCAACGTGCGAGTCGCGGGGTCCATGGTCGTTTCCTTGAGGTCTTTGGCATCCATTTCCCCAAGACCCTTGAACCGCTGGACATCAATTTTACCCTTGCCGCCCAACCCTTTGACCATCGCCGCCTCCTTTGCCGCATCGTCCGCCACATAAAGGCGCTTCGGGCCTTGCGTCAGACGGTAGAGCGGAGGGCACGCGAGGAAGAGGTGGCCATTGTCGATCAGCGGCCGCATCTGCGTGAAGAAAAATGTCATCAAAAGCGCGGCAATGTGGGCACCGTCCACGTCCGCGTCCGTCATGATGATAATCTTTTCATAACGCAGGTCGTCGAGATTGAACTTTGTGCCGAGCCCCACGCCCAAAGCCTCGCAGAGGTCCCGGATTTCGGCGTTTGACGTCAGCTTGTTGGAGGCCGCCCCGAGAACGTTCAGAATCTTCCCCTTGAGCGGCAGCAAGGCCTGCGTCTCGCGGAACCGCGCGCCTTTTGCAGAGCCACCCGCAGAATCACCCTCGACGATAAACAGCTCCGTGCCTTCACGCGCCTTGTTGGAGCAGTCGGTCAATTTGCCCGGAAGGCGCAGCTTTTTCGTCGCGGTCTTGCGCGCGGTTTCCTTCTCCTGACGGCGCCGAAGGCGTTCTTCGGCCCGCAAGATCAGAAAGTCGAGGATGGCTCCGGCGGATTTGGTATCGGAGGCCAACCAATTGTCAAAGTGGTCCCGGACAGCGTTTTCCACCAGACGTTGCGCTTCCACCGTCGCCAGCCGGTCCTTGGTTTGGCCGACGAATTCCGGTTCGCGAATGAAGCAGGACACGAGAGCACATCCGCCGGTGATCAAGTCGTCGCGGTTGATTTGCGCGGCCTTCTTGTTGTTCACCAGCTCGCCGTAGGCCCGTACGCCCTTCAGGATGGCCGCCCAGAACCCTGCCTCGTGGGTGCCGCCCTCAGGCGTGGGGACGGTGTTACAGTAGGACTGGATGAAGCCATCGCGCGACGGGGTCCAGTTGATGGCCCACTCGACCTTGCCCGGAACCTGAAACCGCTCCTTGAAATCGACCACACCGGCGAAAGGGCTTTCTGCATAGGTGGTTGATTTGCCGAGCGTTTCCGTAAGGTAGTCAGCCAGACCGCCGGGGAAGTGGAAGGTCGCCTCTTTCGGCGTTTCCTGATCGTCGATTTCGGATTTCCAGCGAATTTCCACGCCGGAAAACAGGTAAGCCTTGGAGCGGACCATCTTGAACAGACGGGCCGGCTTGAAACGATGCGCGCCAAAGATCTGCTCATCCGCGTGAAAGGTGACGGAGGTGCCACGGCGGTTCGGTGCCGCACCGATCTGCTCCACAGGTCCAAGCGGAATGCCGCGAGAAAACCGCTGTTCGTAAAGCGCTTTGTTTTTCGCAACTTGCACGACCATTGAATCGGACAATGCGTTCACCACGGACGCGCCGACGCCGTGCAGGCCGCCAGAGGTCTCGTAAGCGTCGCCAGAGAATTTACCGCCTGCGTGAAGGGTACAGAGGATGACCTCCAACGCGGATTTGCCGGGAAATTTCGGATGCGGGTCGATCGGGATGCCGCGGCCATTGTCGCGAATCTCCATGGAGTAATCCGCGTGCAGAAAAATCTCGATTCGATTGGCGTGACCTGCGACCGCCTCGTCCATGGAGTTGTCGAGCACCTCGGCGACAAGGTGGTGCAGTGCCCGTTCGTCAGTGCCGCCAATGTACATCCCGGGACGTTTCCGGACAGGTTCCAGACCTTCGAGAACCTCGATGGACGAGGCGTCGTATTCGTTTTCCGAAGCGGAATGAAGGAGATCGTCTGCCATAATGTGCCCGGTTTGTTCTTTGTGGTTGGAGGCCAGTATTGCACGCGTGGAGGAGAGGCACAACAAACGCAAGACGAGACCTTTTTCAGTGTGAAAAGTTCGGGCTGTCGCGACATTCCGTCTTTGCGTGCCAACCAGTGCACCCGCAACGTTTACCTAATGGGGGCTCGCACCCGGGTCACGGCCACGCCAGCACACACCAATCCACTTCAAGCCGCTTCAGAGCACCCTCACCTGATTGCGGATGAGGCGGATTGCCCCGCTTCACCCGGTGTCGCACTGGGCCAACCTTGGTAATTACCGTCACTGCTGAGAGAAGAGCCACTGGGAGACCATCCAAAAATTTTGCCTCGCATCTGAGCATGGACATTATCAAAGTCCATTTCCTGTCCGCCACAGATCACTGGATCATCAACAGAGAAAGCGCGCCGAGTTTCCAGGTATGATGTCGCGGGTAAGGCAGACCTTTCAGGCCGTCCGTTCAGCGACGAGAAGACGCTCCCCATGGCCGAGGTGTCCCATACATCGCCCGCTTGGCGCAGTGAATCCGTGAAGCAGCCGCCGCTGGGCCGGGGCACTGGCCTACCGGGCAGTGTTACCCCGTCGTCGCAACACCCCGACCTTCGAGGTGCAGATGACGACCGGCTGAATCCGCCGCGCGTTCCTTGATGCCGGTGATGGAGCAGCACTTCTGGAAACGTCAGCGACACCGTCCGTCACAACGGTTTTGCCCCCGCAGATTTTGCGAGGGCATTCTGGTGTTGACGGCAAGGATTCGAACGGCCTCTTGAAGGCCGCCCAAGACACTCGGCAAAAGGATCGTCTAATCACACGCAGTTGGTGTGTGTGACCATGGTCAAGCTCAGACCCCCTGCAGGGCCACATCGGCAGGGTTGACGATGGTGGCAGACGTCATGAACGCCACAACTTCGTCGCCCACAAGAGCACGCGCCACGAACGTCCCGTCGGCCATCGCTTCGATCTCTGTGGTCGCATCGTCGAGATCTGCTTCCGGGATCTGGAACAAGATCATGTCCTGGCCACTGGCAAAGTCGGTGATGCTTCCCTCGGTGGTGCTGTCCGCAACAAAGGTGTCGGCGCCCGCGCCGCCGGTGAACAGGCCGCTGCCGCCAAAGGTGTCGTTGCCCGTACCGCCGATCAGCGTCCCATCGCCCACAAGTGTATCCGCCCCGGCGCCGCCATCGACCGTGCTGTCACTGTTCTCGCTGGCAAAGACGTCGTCACCATCACCAAGCATCACATCATAGGACACCAGAGAAGAATCCGCCTCATCGCCCACGATGGCGACGGAGTCGTCACCCTCGCCCGTGTCGATGGTGCCCAGACCGCCAGTCACCTGAACCGAGTCATCGCCCTCACCGCCAACAACGCTGTTCGTGCCAAAACCCGGATCGAAGAAGTCGTCGCCGTCGCCACCCAGCAGGGTGTCGTTGCCGCCGCCACCCAGCAGCGTATCGTTCCCCATGCCGCCGTCGATCAGATCCGCCCCGGTGCCACCGATCATCCTGTCGCCACCGCCGGCGCCTATCAGCGTGTCATCGCCTGCGTCGCCAACCAGCTTGTCATTGTTGGGACCGCCATCCAGCGAGTCATCGCCGTCACCCCCAACCAACTTGTCCTCGCCGAGGTTGCCGAGCAGGGTATCGTCCCCGTCTTCGCCACGCAGCGTGTCGTCGCCCGCGTTGCCGTAGGCAAGGTCATTGCCGGTGTCGGCATAGATAAGGTCATCTCCGCCTGCGCCCATCAGCGTGTCCGCGCCAGCACCGCCATCGATGGTGTCGCTGCCAGAGCCGGCATCAACCATGTCATCGCCGCCGAGCGCATAGAAAAGTGTGCTTTCACCATCCAATACGACATCATCCGCCGCGTTGGTTCCAAACCCGGGGTCAACTTCGGTCTCTGGTTCAGCCCCAGGTGTTGGGCCGCTGTCCGGCAAACCATCGTCGCTATCATCCGACGAGTCGTCCCAGAGGCTTCCGATGCCCGCCAGAAGCAACATGGGCAAGAGGGTGAGCATCAGCATGACATTTATCCTTTTCACACAAGCAAACGCGCTGCAGATCGCACGTATGATCAATCGTTAACAAGATGTTGCCAAATTCTATACCAAGAATTGAGATATAGGGGAAATAAGTGGACACGCGCCTGCAGTTGTTTCCAAGCCTGAAACATTGGATCGAGAAGTGACGAATTGGACGGGCTGATGCCGCAGACCTTGACCTGTCGGCAACAGGCCGAGCCCGGAGCAAGCCTGTATGCTGATGTCGATTCCCCCACCCCGGGGCCTGTTCGATCCGGGCTCAAAGGCCGTGCGTCGCGGCTCAGGCCGCCTCTGCCAGCACGGCTGCAAGCGCTTCCTCGACCACGCCCGGTCCGGCTCCGGGCTTGTGCGCCTCAGTCGACAATATCTGTCGCCAGCGACGTGCTCCGGGGCGTCCGGCAAAAAGGCCGAGCATGTGTCGCGTCACCTGGTTCAGCTTGCCACCCTTTGCGATATGACCGGCGATATACGGCAGCATCTTGGCCACCACCTCTTCTCGGCTCTGATGCGGGGTGTCGCCCCACAGCGCATCCGCCGTGCCCAAAATGTCCCACGGTTGATGATAGGCCACGCGCCCGATCATCACCCCGTCCAGGCCATCATGCAGAAAGCCCTGCGTCTCGGCCAGGGTCCGTATCCCGCCATTGACCGACAGATGCATGTTCGGAAACTCCGTCCGCATACGTCGCACCAGGTTGTAATCCAACGGCGGGACATCGCGGTTTTCCTTTGGGGACAAACCTTGCAGCCACGCCTTGCGCGCGTGGATCGTGACACGCATGCATCCAGCCCTCTGCAAGCGCTCCAGAAAATCCGGCAGCACGATTTCGGGATCCTGATCATCGACCCCGATCCGGCATTTCACCGTGACATCGACATCCACGGCGTCCTGCATGGCCTTGATGCAATCGACCACGGTCTCCGGGTACTTCATCAGAACAGCGCCGAAGGTTCCGGATTGCACACGATCCGACGGGCAGCCGCAGTTCAGGTTGACCTCGTCATAGCCCGCCTGCGCCCCCAACCTTGCGGCCTGGGCCAATTCCTGTGGATCTGAGCCACCCAACTGCAAGGCCACGGGGTGTTCTTCGGGATCGAAGTCCAGCAAATGCAATGCACCCCCCCGAACCAACGCAGGCGCAGTCACCATTTCAGTGTAAAGCAACGTCCTGGTCGACATCAGGCGGTGAAAATATCGGCAATGGCGATCCGTCCAATCCATCATCGGGGCGACAGAGAGGCGGGCGGCGTCAACCACATTGCAATTCCCTTGTTTCATTGGCTGGCCCTCCGTCGATGGCGGCTACGATTTGCGATCTTTCGCCACTACTCGCGACGATTTTGGCAGCCGGTGCCACAAATTCAGCACTCGGAACGCGTCTTGTAGCACCGGAGCTTACAGAGGTCACGCACTCACCGACAGGGAGGCTACCAGGATTTTTCGCTCCCCGAGGTCCGAGCGAAATCAGTCGCCCCCATCGTCCTTCCAACAAGGAAAGGCGTGAAAACCGCAACCATCACGACACGCACCAAAACGGCCGGCAAGCCGAGCGTCACAGCTCAGGTACGCATCAAGAAGAGCGGAAAGGTGACCTTTTCGAAATCGGAAGCCGTTCCGCAGTGCAAGCTGGCGGAGAAATGTGCTGCTCACACTTAAAATCGTGGCATTTCAATTGGTACGCTGATCGCCCGGTCGCGCCTGTGCGCGCAATGCGGGACAAGACAGCGCAGATCTCACCAGTGGAAATGCGTTTCTTTGCCCGTCAAGGATTTCTGCCGCTCACGTCAGCCCATCGCGACCGTTTTGCAATTCACACAACGACAGAGATTAGATTTGTGCAGCCTACCGGCAATCTTGCTGTTTGGCCGCGGCGGCGTCTGCGGCGTGCACTCAGGCGACTTGAAACCGTCGCCCGGACATGGGGACGCGCCAACCGGCGTAGCCTCGCCGCGGTGCTCGCGGTCACTCTACAGCGCTTTGTCGAAAATCCCGAACGGACATTTAGCGCCGGGGGGAAATCGTTCTGGAAGCCCTGCGCCGGACAAGTCCCGATCTGGACCTGTCACGGATGTGTTCCGCTACTTTGACCACGTATCGTGTGGCAAAGGCGAATGCAGACGGGGTCACGACCGACCGCAGAATTCCGCGCCAAAGCAGTGCGCGTGGCTTTGACCAGCGGGCTGCCGCGAAAGCAGGTGACCGCAGGTTCTGGGATCGGCTTCTCGACGCTGAAACGCTGGATACAGCGGGAACGGCGCAATTCTGAGAAACCGCCCATCCAGTCCGATCCGGAACCCGAGATCGCTGAACTGCGGAAAGAGAACCGTATGCTCCCGGAGGAGAGGGATGCGCTTTTGGCCTGATGGCGTATGCGTCGCTCTCAACCCAGCCGCGGGTTACCCCCTCTCGTGCAACGAGACATGGCGATGCAGGCACTTGGATTAAATTGCTGCTCCGGCGGACGGCGCTTTCGTCGCGCTCCAACGACGAACGTGTCCCAAGATGTGTCATTAAAACCCGGACAAAAGCGCACTGTGAATTCGTGCGATCAAATTGCCGCAATGGCCCCCGCCGGGGCGTTTGTGGCATCAAAGGGCTGGCACGACCTTCGATTTTTGTGCCCCCAGCCCGGATATGCCCAAGGTCACGATCTCGCCCCCATGCAGATATGTCTGCGGGGATTGGCCCATGCCGACACCCGGCGGCGTCCCCGTTGAAATCACATCCCCCGCCTGCAAGCTCATGAACTGGCTGCAGTAAGACACCAGATGCGGGATCTTGAAAATCAGCGTCGCGGTAGAACCGGTCTGCATGCGTTTGCCGTCCACATCCAGCCACATGTCCATGGCGTTCATGTCGGCAATTTCATCAACGGTCACAAGCCACGGCCCCGTCGGCCCGAATGTGTCGCAGCCTTTGCCCTTGTCCCATGTCCCTGCCCGATTGAGCTGGAAATCACGCTCGGACACATCGTTGATCACGCAAAAGCCCGCGACGTGGTTCATCGCGTCGGCCTCGTCGATATAAGACCCCGGCTCACCGATCACGACACCGAGCTCGACCTCCCAATCGGTTTTGACCGAACCGCGTGGCACTTGAATGTCGTCGTTCGGGCCGACCACCGACGAGGTCCATTTGTTGAAAATGATGGGCTCTTCCGGGATCGGCATGCCCGCCTCTTCGGCGTGATCCGCGTAGTTCAGGCCGATGCAAATGAACTTGCCGATCCCGCCCACGCAAGCCCCAAGGCGCAGGTCGGCTTGTGGCCTGCCCTCGACCAGGGGCAAAGTTTCCGGATCCAGCGCATGCAACGCGTTCAAACCGGACGGTCGCAATGTATCGCCCGCAATATCCGAAACCACGCCCGACAGATCACGCACGCGCCCTGCGGCATCCAGCAGTCCCGGCTTTTCTGCGCCGAGCGCCCCATAGCGAAGAAGTTTCATATCCTATCCTTGTTTGATTGAGGAACTCTGCTTTACACAGTTGCGTCGCGCGCAGCCCAAAGCGCGCCGCGGCGGATGATCTCGGTGACCTGAGGCACCTTGAGATCATCAAGCTCATGACCGATGGAACAGTAGAACACCCGCCCCTTGTCCCAGCGACGTTTCCAGACAACCGGGATCACGGTGCCTTCGATCCACCAAAGATGGTCGCCGGAAAACGTCGTGGTCGCCAGAACATCATTGGATGGGTCAACGAGCATGTAATACTGCTCCGTCGTCAGCCGAAAGCTCCTGATCCCTTCGACGATCGGGTCATCGGGTTTGCAGATGGTGACGTCGTAATCAATATAGTCTTCGCGCGGTTGCAGATTGTCGGGCCATCCCGGTGGATGCGCGACAAACTGCCCTCCGATCAGGAAATGATAGGTCGGGCGGTCGCGAAACGCGTCCCCCATATGCCCGTGCCATCCTGCAATCCCACAGCCGTCACCGATCAACTTTAACAGACCGTCCTCTTGCGGTTTGGTCATGTTGCCGAACTCGTCCTGATGCCCTGACCGCGCCGACGACCAGATCGGCGTGATCAAATCGACATCGGCCAAATCCTCTGGCTGCGCCAGGGGCTCCAGTGTGTCGTAGACGTCGACCGCGAAGCCGTTGGCCTCGAGCAGATCTTTGTACCAATCCGCAAAGTGGGTCGGCGTGTGGCCCTCCCAACCGCCGACAAACAGGGCTGCTTTCATCGCGTTTCCTTTCGCATGAAGGTCAAGATCGACGCCATGTCGCGGGCGCCATAGCCGGCCTGTTCCGCCTCGATCAATTTGGCCAGGGTGACTTCGCCTTGTGGCATCGCAGTGCCCAGCCGCTGTGCCAGGCGCGCCGTGACGTCCATGTCCTTGCGCGCCAGTGAGACGGTAAACGTCACGTCATGGTCGGCCTCGTTCAAATACAGCGGGCGTCGGTATCTCAGCATCGGCGCACAGGCGGCGGAGGCTTCGATCACGTCGAACGCCACCTCGGGCGCGATACCGGCGGCTTCGGCAAGAGACATGGCCTCGGCAAGCGTCTGATTGATCCCGTGGATCAAGGAGTTCACCGCCAGTTTCATCACTGCGCCCGCCCCGGTCGCGCCAAGATATATGGTGTCACGGCCCATCGCATCGAACACGGCAGCAAGCTCTGCATCCGCTTCGCGACATCCAGCCATGATCAGCAAATCAGCGGTTTCGGCCGCCTGCGTCGCCCCTGAGACCGGCGCATCAATCACCCGCATGTCCTGCGGAGCCTGTTCAGCCAGTGCGCGGATGTGGTCCGGGCTCATGGTGCCCATCTCAAGCAGGGTTACGCCCCCTCCCCCCGCGAACAAGCCGTCCTCGCCAAAATGCACCGCATCTGACGCCGCATCATTGGCCAGCATGGTGACGACGGTATCGGCCCCGCGAACAAGCTCCGCTGGCGTCGCGACCGCAGTGCAGCCCTCCGACGCGGCAAAATCACTGGCCGTCTGATGGGTCCTGTTCCAGACGCACACCTCGTGACCCGCCGCAATCAGGTTGCGAGCCATATGCGCGCCCATGCGGCCCAATCCGGCAAACCCCACACGCATCTCAGGCGACCTTCTCAGTGGCCGTGATCCCCGAAATCGCCTGGATCAAGCTCTCCTCGGTGACCTCTTCCGAAGTAAACGTCCGCATCACCCGGCCAGAGAACATCGCCACGATGCGGTCGCTGACATGCAGCACTTCGGGCATTTCGGAACTGACAACGATGACGGCATAGCCCTGCGCAGCCAGATCGCGGATCAGATTGTGAATCTCGGACTTCGACCCAACGTCGATGCCGCGTGTCGGCTCGTCAACGATCAGCACCTTGGGATGCATGGACAGCCATTTCGCAATCACGATCTTCTGTTGGTTGCCGCCGGACAGGTTGCCCACCGTCTGCTTCCAACCCGGCGTCCGAATGTCCAGCTTTTCCTTGTACTTGTCGAAAATCGCCGTTTCAGCGCCCGGCGCCACGAAGGGACCGGAGGACAGCTCACCAACCTGCGGCAACGTCATGTTGTCCCGGCAATTCATACCCAAGACCAGGCCCTGGCCCTTGCGATCCTCCGGGACCAGCGAAATGCCCTTGCTGATCGCATCCGCTGGCGAGGATATGCGCACCTCTTCACCATCCAAAAGGATTTTGCCGCCGCTCGGCTCACGCAGGCCAAAAAGCGTCTCGACGATCTCGGTACGTCCCGCCCCGACCAACCCGTAAAAGCCCAAAACCTCGCCTCGGCGCACGTCAAAGCTGACGTCCTTGAACATGTGTCCGCAGGACAGCCCGCGCACCTCAAGCGCCACATCGCCCAGTTCGTGATTGCTTTCGTTGCGCGACAGATCAAGCGCGCGTCCGATCATCAACTGAGTGACTTCCTCTTCTGTGGTGTTCCGGGTTTCGAGAGTGCCACGATACGACCCGTCCCGCAGAACGCTGATCCGATCGGTGATCTTGAAAATCTCTTCCATCCGGTGAGAAATATAGATGATCCCCACGCCCTGTCGTTGCAGATCCGAAATCACGTCGAACAAAACGACCTTCTCCGCATCCGTCAAAGAGGCCGTGGGTTCGTCAAAAATAACGGCCTTGGCATCCACGGTCAGCGCGCGGGCAATCTCGACCATCTGCTGGTTGGCAATGGACAGATCGCCAACGATGGTCTTGGCGTTGAACCCAACTTTGAGCTTTGCGAGGATCGCGTCGGTTTGTGTGTAAAGCTTCTCCCAATCGACCCGCCCAAAGGAGCGGCGCGGCAGCTCGCCCAGATAGATGTTCTCGGCCACGGTCAGCTCTTCGGCGAGGCTGAGTTCCTGGTGGATAAAAACGATGCCCTTCGATTTCGCCTGCAAGGGCGAGGTCATGACGGTCGGCACTTCCTCCACGATGATCCGGCCCTCCTGCGGCTGGTAGATCCCGCCCAGGACCTTCATCAAGGTTGATTTTCCGGCTCCGTTTTCTCCCATCAGGGCGTGGACCTCGCCCGGCATCACCGAGAGTGAAACGCCATCAAGCGCGCGGACGCCGGGAAAGGTCTTGACGATCCCTTCGAGGCGCAAGGCCGGTGTCTGATCGCTCATAACTTCAACTCCTCTTTGCCTTTGGTGTTCAGCTGCCGGTCCAGGAACAGGACCGCGATCAGGATCAGGCCGATCACAAGGTTCACGGTCGACGTGTCGGCCCCAATGTGACCCAGTCCCTTGCGCAGCAACTGGATGGCCAGAACACCGCCCAGGGTGGAGACAATCGACCCTGCCCCGCCGGTCAGCTTCGTGCCGCCCAGCACGACGGCGGTGATGACCCAAAGCTCATAAAGCTGCCCATCGTTTGGATTGACCGACCCGGATTCAGAGTAGAACACCACGGCAGACAGGGCGGCGAGAAAACCGATGATCATGAAATTGATCAGCATGTGCGGACCAACCTTGATGCCGGCGTTCACAGCTGCATCCCGATTGTCGCCAATGGCATAGGCGTTGCGCCCGTGGACCGTGCGGGTCATCAGATACCACATCACCAGCGTCACGATGGCCAGAAACCAGGTCGCCGTATGCAGCCCAAGGAACTGTGCTTCTGCGAAATCCACCAGTGTCCAGTTCAGGCTCGAGGTCGGGGTTTCACCGTTGTACATGAACACCAGCCCGCGAAAGCCCAGCATGGAGCCCAGCGTCACGATGAACGCGTCGACGCCGGTCTTCCACACGATGAATCCGTTGATCGCCCCAAGACCAACCCCGGTCAGCAAGGCCAGGGCCCATGACACAGGGATCACCCAATCGCCCAGCCCCGCAAAGACCGTCCAGGTCAGACTGTCGAGCAGGATCACCGCAGACAGTGCAAAGATCGCCCCGACGCTCAGGTCGATATTCCCGTTGACCATGATGATGGTCATGCCCATGGCGATGATGCCGATGGGGGCCGATTGCTTGAGCAACAACAGCATGTTGTCCACATCCATGAAGGCCTTGTCGGACAGCGACATGAATTCGCCCGCCACGCTGAAGAAGATCAGCTCTATAACGATAAAGCCCCAAATCGCGCCGTTCTTGAGAAACTTGGACAGGTTTCCAGCTTCCATTTTTCCGCTCCCTTACGCGATTGTCGACAAAAGCTTGCCGCGCTTGGCTGCAATATCGAGCCAGACTGCAAGAATGATGATGGCCCATGTCACGACGAACTGGACATAGAACTGGAGGCCAACCAGCAGCAGACCGTTCTGGATGAACCCAAGGATCAGCACGCCGATGACAGTTTTGAAGATCGTTCCAGACCCGCCCAGCAACGATGCGCCGCCCAGGATCACGGCGGCCAGCACGTCAAGTTCAAGTCCCTGGCCGACGGTGTTTTGCGACCCCAGCGACCGGCTGGCCTGGATAAGCCCCGCCACGGCCACGCAAAACGACGACATCACGTAACACAAGAAGACGATGCGCGCCCGCTTGATGCCCGAAAAGGTCGCGGCGGTTCCGTTGCCGCCAACCGCATAGACTTTGCGTCCAAATGGCGTTTTCGCCAATACGATCCCCAAGAGCGCCGCCAAAAGCAGGAAAATCAGGATGGGTACGGGGATACCAAGCGCCGAGCCTTGGCCAAAGACGCTGAACCACGTCCCTTCCTTGTCGGCGATATCCATGTTCTGACCGCCAGAATACGTCAGCGTCAAACCGTGTATCGCAGAGAGCATCCCCAGCGTCACAATCAGCGAGTTCAGTTTGAGGTAGCCCACCAGAAATCCGATGAAGGCCCCCAGACACAGCGTCATGACAAACATCGCGGGAATGGCCAGGACGGGGCCGATCTTGTCATGCAGATCCAGAACCACAATGGTCGAGAACGACATCATCGACCCGACGGACAAGTCCAGATTGCCGCTGATGACCACAAAGGTCACACCAAGCGCCATGACCCCCAGAATGGCAGAGGATCGCACCACACCCATCACATTTTCAGGGCTCAGAAATCGTCCGTTCGCCAACGTGAACCCGATGATGAACACGGCAAATGCAATCAAGATGCCCTGCCGCGCCAAAAATCGTCCTATGCCTGCTTTAGACATGCTCTCCATATTCCCCTCCCACGGGCCAAGGCCCAGCCACTGACGCTTCTGGATCAGACCAGGGTCATTCCGCCGTCGATCATGACGATCTGGCCGGTCATGTAGTCACTGTCTCTGGACGCCAGATATGTCGTCGTCCCGGTGATATCGTCCGGCTTGGCAACGCGCCCGCGCAGGATCTCGGACGAGAACTCTTCCATCGCTTGTCCCGGACGCTCTGCGGCACCGATCTTCATCAGGTCCTGATCGACCTGCTCCCACATTTCCGTGGCCACGACCCCGGGCGCAAACCCCGTGACGGTGATGTTGTGCTTGGCCAGATCGCGCGCGCCCGACTGGGTCAGCGCCACAACGGCGAATTTACTGGCACAATACGGAGCAACATTGTCGAACCCTTGCCGGCTGGCAATGGATGCGGTGTTGATGATCTTGCCGCCCGTGCCTTGGGCGATCATCTGACTGGCCGCTTCCTGCATGCCGATCATGCACCCCAATCCGTTGACGCCCATAATGAAATTCCAGTTGTCTTCGGTCACATCCAGGAAATTCATCGGACGGTTCACGCCGGCATTGTTGAATTTGACATCAAGCTTGCCAAAGCGCTCGACCGTATGCGCGATCATCGCCTTGACGGACCCTCGATCCGTGACGTCGACCTGCGCATAGGTCACCTTGCCACCATGTTGCGCCGATCTTTCCGCGTTGGCTGTTGCCACTTGCGCAACCTTGTCGCCGTTGATGTCCGCAAAACAGACGTCAGCCCCTTCGTCCAGCAACGCCTCGGCAATCGCGCGTCCGATGCCTTGCGCGGCCCCCGTCACAATACAAGACCGCCCTGTCACACGCCCCATGACACGTCCCCCGGTAGATTTATGATGATGATAAAGCGAAGCGGGGCGCCGAAGCGCCCCTCAACACGGGAGGTGATCAGAACACCGGCTTTGTGAATTCCGTCATGTTGTCCTGCGTGATCTTGGGCGTGTCGAAGTAGTTAAGGAACGGCAGCTCCTCACCGCTGATCAGGTCGATCGCGGACTGAAGCGCGGCTTCTGCGTCATCAACCGGCGACTGGTAGATGGACCCCCAGTATTCGCCACGCTCCATCGCCTCGTAGCCAACGGCAAAGTTGGTGGCCCCCACAAAGGTGATCCCTTCGGCACGGTCAGCCGCCAGTGCCGCGTTCAATGCGCCGACACCCATGTTGTCATCACCGGCATAGACACCGTCGATGTCGTCATATTTGACAAGGAACGCTTCCATGACTTGCTGGGATTTTTCGCGGTTCCAGTCGCCGGGCTGGGTCTCGACCAGCGTCACATTCGGGCAGACCTCTGGCAGGCGGTCGTCAAAGCCCTTCTGACGCTCGATGGCGGTGGTGTAGCCTGGCTGGCCGGAAATCTGCACGACGCGCGCTTCGTCTTCGATGCCCAGCGCCTTGAAGCGGTCACACATGATTTCTGCGGACCGCGACCCTTGCGTGATGTTGTCCGGACCGGAGAAGGTCGAAACAAAGTCGAACCCGGCTTCGGCAATGTTGGAATTTGTAACGATAACAGGGATTTCGGCGGAATGCGCCTTGCGAACGGCGGGGATGACCGCTTCGCCGTTGGTTGGCCAGATGATGATGGCGTCGACGTCCTGCTGGATCAGATCTTCCATCTGCGCGATCTGGCGGGCGACGTCGCCACCGGCATCCAGAACCACGACTTCAACATTATCATTGGCTTCGGCGGCGGCGATAAAGGCGTTTTCGTAGGTGGTTTGATAGCTGTCGACGCCGACGTTGTTTTGCGTGATGCCGATGCGCATCGGGCTGTGGCTTTCGGCATAAGCTGCGCCCGCGACGCTCAATGCTGTGGTGGCCGCCGTCGCAGTCAGGATTGTGCGTAGAGTCATGGTGATCTCCTCCAAGAACATTTTAGACATTTCGTCTGCTCCCCACTCTCCCGATGGGGAATCATCATCCGGCGTGCCGGTATGATCGCAGCCACCTTGCACCCACGTACCTTGGCTGCCCTCCCTGAATAACGTCCATTCTCGACAATAAAATATCCATATTGGATTTTTTCGCGATACATTCCGGATCCATTCTCACGTCTAGATGGATCACAGCTCATGACGATTTCCAAAAAATCCGAATTGAACAAAGCAAGCGACCAAAAACAGTCAAGACAACGCCAAAATGAAGGAAAGGGAATTGGAAGGGGCATGAACGTCATGAATGAAGAGACTTTCAATCAGCTCATGCCGCCCCAAGCGAGGGCCGACATGCTGAGCGTGCTGTCCTTTATAGAAGAGTTCGGCGACGAACTTGAAAACTCTTCCGACCTATTGGCCCTCACCCCGAATTTGCGCATTTCGGCTCATCTGATCCGCGGCCATCTTGAGGGGCGGCTGATCACAATGACCTCTTTGATCGGCGCCAGTCGCGCGCCCTACGCAACGGCCAACCGGCGCATCAAGGACATGCAAGAGGCGGGGCTGATTGATCAGCGGCCACGCACTGCGACCGGCAAGAGCTTTTCCCTGCATCCCAGCGTTCACCTGATGGAACAATGGACACAGCTGGCCAGCCGCGTGCACCGGATGGCAAGCGCGCATTTCAACGGCGGCGCCACGACGGACACGACCGAATACTACTACGGTGAGTCCTACATGAAGGCGAAATCAATCCCGCCGATGGAGGTGCTGGTAGAGCCGCTCAAGCTCGCGGGAGGGCTGCGGGTTCTGGTCCACGGGGATCCGACCTTCATGGTGATGGACAACCTCAAACGGCAATTCGAACAGACAATCGGCACGCAAATTCACCAACGCGCTTTTTCCATCGACCGCTTGCGCGAAGAAACAATGCGCAATGCAAACCGCAAATCGAGCAATTACGATATTATCGCCGTCGATTTGCCATGGGTCGGTGGTTTCGCTGAAAGCAACGTTTTGATGCCGCTCGACGTTGCGATGGATATTGCCCGCATCGATCCGTCCGATTTTCACACGGCGGGTTGGCAAGCGGCGCATTGGAATGGTCGCGCCTTTGGCATTCCCGCGCAAACAACGCCGGAGCTGTTGTTCTATCGCAAGGATCTTTTCACCCGCGCGGGCATCGCACCACCGGCAACGACGCATGAATTGCTGAGTGCGGCCAAGGCATTGCACAATCCGCAACGCGGACTGCACGGGATCGCCTGGAATGCGGCGCGCGGCACGGCATTGGGTCACACCGTTCTGATGACATTGGCAGATTTCGGGCAACCGATCCTTGATCTGAAACCCAATGCGGGCGGCTTTGACACGCAGGATCTGGCGAAACGCAATTACCGTGTCACCATTGATACGGCCGCCGGTTTGCAGGCCGCAGAATTCCTCAACGAGCTGCTCAAGTATTCCCCGCCGGATATTCTGTCCATGTCGTGGTATGAGCGCATTCGCCCCTATGCGGCGGGCCGGATTGCCATGGCGTACGGCTATACGCTGCTCGCCCCGTATTTTGAACTGGATGACGCGTCCCCGGCCAATGGCCAGACCGGGTATCTGCCGCATCCCGCAGGGCCGAACGGCGCACCGATCGCACCTGTGGGGGGCTATGTGATGGGCATCCCGGCAAATCTGCCCAAGGAACGTGTTGCTGCGGCGGTCGAGGCCTTGCTGGTCTTCACCTCGCCACCGGCACAAAAACTCTATGTCCAGAACGGCAGTCGGACGAACCCGCGGTATTCCGTGGGGTCCGACCCCGATGTGCGCCGCCTGTCGCCCATATTCGAAGCGGTCGACGCCATGTCCTGGCGCGACGAGCTTCAGTTCTGGCCCCGCCCGCCGATCCCGGAAATCTGCGAGATCATCCAGATTTGCGGAGAAGAGTTCCACGACATGCTGCGCGGGATCATCAGCCTGCAAAAAGCACTGCGTCGCGCGCAGGAGAGAGCCGACGCAACCTTGGCACCACCCCCATAATCATGACGTCAGGAGGAGACATCCATGGACCCCAACCGCCTCAAAGGTAAGAATATTCTCATCACCGGAGCCGCCCGCGGCATGGGTGAAGCCAATGCACGCTCCTTCGCTGAACAAGGCGCAAATGTGTGCATCGGCGATCTCGACCTCGAGATGGCTCAAACGGTCGCTGACGACATCAACGCCGCCAACAACGGCAAGGCAATCGCGATCAGGATGGATGTCACCAAGCGCGAAGACAACGCCGCCGCCGTGGCTGCGACCGTCGACGCTTTTGGCTCGATCAATGTCGGCGTGTTCAACGCAGGCCTGAACAAGCCCCGGTTCTTCATGGATATCGACGAAGACAACTGGGACCTGATCATGAACGTCAACACCAAGGCGATGTGGCTTGGCATGCAGGAAACCGCTCGCCAGATGATCGCCCAAGGCCCGATGGAAGATCACCCCTACAAGCTTATCAACGTGGGCTCCATCGCCTCCCGCAAGCCGTTGGTGGATGTCACCGTCTACTGTACATCAAAATACGGCTGCCTCGCTCTGACGCATTGTGGCGCAATCGGGCTGGCCGAGCATGGCATCACCGTAAACGGCTACGCGCCGGGCGTCGTGGTGACCCCTCTTTGGGAACAGCTGGACAAGGACCTCGTGGACATCGGCTTCAAGCAAAAAGAGGGGCAGGCCTACGACGACATCGTGCGCGATGCGCTTCAGATCAAGCGCGTGTCCTACCCCAGGGACATTGTCGGCACCGCGTCATTCCTTGCCAGCAATGACAGCGACTACATGACCGGCCAGATGATCCACGTCGATGGCGGCTGGTGCATCCAGTAACCGGCCACGCATTTCAAATCCGTATGTCAAACGGGGCTAACGCTCCCGAAGGAGACTTCCATGTCAGAACGTCCAGGCAATGCCCTCATGCCAAACCTGCTCACACCGCAGGATCTTGAACCCAATTGGGAGTGGCGCGAAAAGCTGCCCGCCCATGGCCACATGTCCGTGGATTTCGAACGCCGGATCGACCACGACCGCCTGCGCCGCTACCGTCTGGCCCGGACCCGTCAGTCGCTTAAGAACTCGAACGCGGGCACGCTGCTGCTGTTCGACGTGAACAACATCCGCTACGTGTCCGCCACCAAGATCGGCGAATGGGAACGCGACAAGATGTGCCGTTTCTGCCTGCTGACAGGGGACGACAGCCCCTATGTCTGGGACTTTGGGTCCGCCGCAGAACACCACAAGCGCCACTCCGACTGGCTGGAGCCAAGCCATTGCCTTGCTGGCGTTGTGGGCATGCGCGGCACCATCCCGCCGGAATTCGGCCTGATGCAGAAATACGCCAAGCAGATCGCCGGATTGATCCGCGACGCGGGAATGGCCGATATGCCCGTTGGCGTGGATTATGCCGAAACGGCCATGTTCCACGCGCTGCAACAAGAAGGTCTGAACGTGGTGGATGGCCAACAGATCATGCTGGCGGCGCGTGAAATCAAGAATACGGACGAAATCCAGCTTTTGACCCAGGCGGCGGCCATGGTCGATGGCGTCTATCACATGATCTACGAAGAGCTGAAACCGGGCGTGCGCGAAAACGATATCGTCGCCCTGTCCAACAAGATGCTCTACGAAATGGGCTCGGACGATGTGGAAGCGATCAACGCCATTTCCGGCGAACGCTGCAATCCGCACCCGCACAACTTCACCGACCGCCTGATCCGGCCCGGCGATCAGGCTTTCTTTGATATCCTGCAATCCTACCAGGGCTATCGCACCTGCTACTACCGCACGTTCAACGTCGGTCGCGCGACACCCTCGCAGAACGACGCCTATGTGAAGGCCCGCGAATGGATTGATGCCTCCATCGCGATGATCAAACCCGGCGTGTCTACTGACAAGGTGGCCGAAGTCTGGCCAACGGCGGAATCCCTCGGTTTTGCAAGCGAAGATCAGGCCTTTGGTCTGCAATTCGGTCACGGGCTGGGCCTTGCGCTGCACGAACGGCCCATCATCTCCCGCGCCGTGTCCATGGATCACCCAATGGAGATCCAGACCGGTATGGTCTTCGCCCTGGAAACCTACTGCCCCGCAAGCGACGGCTATTCCGCCGCCCGGATCGAGGAAGAAGTCGTCGTGACAGAGAACGGCTGCGAGGTCATCAGCCTCTTCCCTGCCGAAGAACTGCCCATCGCGAACCGCTACTGACATGGGCAACCCGTTTGACCTGAGCGGTCGCAAAGCACTGGTCACCGGCGGAGCAACCGGCATCGGCGAGGGCATAGCCCTCGGCCTTGCCGCCGCCGGGGCCGATGTGGCGCTGACCTACCGAAGCCATGAACCCGACGAAACGCTCGCCAGGATCAAAGCCCTGGGCGTCAAGGGTGCCGCCGTGCAGGCCGACTTTGCCGGCATGGATCAAGCCGCGGCAGACCGTGTGGTGGCCTTTGCCAGCGACGCGCTCGGCGGGCTCGACATCCTTGTGAACAACGCCGGGATCATCCACCGCGAGGACAGCACCGACATGCCGCTGGACGATTGGCGGCGCGTGATCTCCGTCAACCTCGACTCCGTCTGGCTGCTGTCTCAGGCGGCGGGCACGCGCATGGTGGCCCAAGGTTCGGGCAAGATCATCATCGTGTCCTCTGTCCTGGCATCACAAGGCGGCTTGCGCGTGCCCGCCTATGTGTCCAGCAAACATGCGGTCGTTGGCCTGACCAAAGCGCTATGCAACGAATGGGCGCCGCGCGGTGTCAACGTCAACAGCATCGCACCGGGCTACACCGCCACGGACAACACGCAGGCTCTGCGTGACGACCCCGACCGGTCAAAAGCCCTGCTGGATCGCATACCCGCCGGTCGCTTTGCCGACCCTTCCGAAATCGCGGGGGCGGCGGTTTTTCTGGCGTCTGACGCCGCAAGTTACTGCCACGGAAGCGTGGTCACCGTCGATGGCGGCTGGCTCGCCCGCTAGGAGAAAACCATGGAACACTCACTCGAAGGCAAAACGGCATTGATCACGGCCGCAGGCGCCGGCATCGGACGCGCCAGCGCCGAGGCGCTCGCGGCGCGCGGTGCCAAGGTCATCGCCACCGATCTGGATGGCGCGGCGGTTGCCGAACTGGCGGAAACCTCGCCCAATATCACGGGATACGCCCTGGACGTTCTCGACGCCGCGGCGGTCGACGCGATCGTTGCCTCCGCAGGCACCGTGAATATCCTGCTGAACTGCGCCGGCTGGGTGCATGACGGCACGATCCTGGATTGCGACGAAGATGTCTGGGACCGCGCCTTCGATCTGAACGCAAAGGCCATGTACCGCATCACCAAGGCCGTGCTGCCCGGTATGCTCGCCAACAAGAGCGGCTCAATCATCAACATCGCGTCCATCGTCTCCAGCGAAAAGGGCGCGCCGCGCCGCTTTGCCTACGGCGCGTCAAAGGCCGCCATCATCGGCATGACCAAATCCATCGCGGCTGACTTCGTCAAGGATGGCATCCGCTGTAACGCAATCTGTCCCGGCACCGTGCAGAGCCCGTCATTGAATGATCGCCTGGCCGCCACGGGGGACTACGACAAGGCGCTGGCCGCGTTTCAGGACCGGCAGCCCATGGGCCGCCTTGGCCAGCCCGAAGAAATTGCCGAAATGGTGTGTTACCTCGCAGGCGACCTTGCGGCGTTCACCACCGGGCAGGCCTTTGCCGTCGACGGTGGGTGGTCGATCTGATGGGACTGGAGCGTGCCGCCTCGATCGAGGACCTGCGCCTGCGCGCCAAGGGCCGGATTCCGCGCTTTGCCTTCGATCTGGTCGATGGCGGCGCGGAAAGCGAACGCAACATGCGCCGCAACGCCGAGGCCTTCGAAGAGGTCGAGCTGACACCGCGCTACATGGTCGACGTGTCAAAAATCGACACGCGCACGACCATTTTCGGACAGACCTTTGATCAGCCCTTCGGCATGCCCCCCATCGGGATGCTCAATGCCTTTTGGCCGGGGGCTGACCTCACCCTGGCGCGGCTCTGCAAGGCGCAGAACATCCCCTACACGGCAAGCTCGGCCTCTTCGACCACGCTCGAAGCTCTGGCCTACGCTGCCGATGGCAACGGCTGGTTCCAACTCTACGTCTCAAGCGACACAAACGTGACCGAAGGGTTGATCGCCCGGGCAGAGGCCGCAGGCTACACAACGCTGATGGTCACCGCCGATGTCCCGGCCGCAGGAAAGCGCGACCGCGATATCCGCAATCAGCTTGCCGTGCCCTTCCGCTTTACGCCCGAAGTGATCTTTCAATGCATGTGCAACCCGCGTTGGGCATTGACCAGCCTCAAACACGGCACACCGAATGTGGCCAACTATGCCGACCTTCTGCAAAGCGCGACCTCCTATGCAGAGGTGCAAAAAACGCTGATTACGCCAGGGTTCACCTGGGACGACCTCAAACACCTGCGCGAGCGCTGGAAAGGCAGGCTTCTGGTCAAGGGCATCTTGCATCCCCAGGACGCCGTGACCTGCGCCGAACTGGGCTGCGATGGCATTGTCGTGTCGAACCATGGCGGGCGCCAGGTGGCCTTTGGTCCGCCCTCCATCGAGGCTCTGCCCGCAATTGCTGACGCGGTCGC
Organism: Sagittula marina; assembly: GCF_014196795.1. GTDB lineage: Bacteria > Pseudomonadota > Alphaproteobacteria > Rhodobacterales > Rhodobacteraceae > Sagittula > Sagittula marina. Next base: position 43,055 of record NZ_JACIEJ010000007.1, on the reverse strand, counting down.
GGGCCGCATGACGATCATCCTCGACAGTGGCATCCGTCGCGGCGCCGATATCCTGCGCGCAAGGGCTTTGGGCGCCGACTTCACCTTTGCAGGCCGCGCCTTTGCCTATGGTGTTGGCGCGGGGGGTGACGCAGGCGCGCGGCGTGCGTTTGAGATTTTGCAGCTGGAGCTGGTGCGCGCCCTGGGCCAACTCGGTGTGCCGTCTTTCGAGGCCGTCGGACCGTCTGCACTCAGCACCGTCCGGGCAGCAACGCCTTAAAGCACGCTGGTCGCCGGTTAAGTTGGCCAAAGACTGTGGCGCTCCCGACAGCGCATAGGCTTCGTTAAGGCGCGCGTTGGGGGCAAACTGATCCCGGGATGGAATTTGGGATTTCAGGCATCTTGCCTGCTTGCCAATCGTCCGCCGCTCTTCTGTGACGGCCTGTCCCGCGTATTCCCCGCGGCTGCCGACGACAGGACCAGACGATGAAACCATCGGCTGAAACACCCGGATCGGTCATCCTGAAACTGATGGCCGGTCAGGCGCTCCACGTTCACGGAGGGAGGCTTGGTCTCTCGCAGATGGCTCTCGAGGTGACGGTAGAAATCACAAATCACGCCGGTGTAAACCAATCCTGCCCCAACGTCATGCAGTACGACCTGGAAGAGGTTAACAACCGACCGGTTTTGCACCGGTAACCGGTCGGTTCGCGGGTTAATGCGACTTAACATCCGGTTCCATCCTCGTAGCCTCGCCACGCCCACCCACAATATATGCCATGCCCAAACCGCGTTAACCTATGCGCGCGCCCTCTTAACCCCGGCGCTTGCCTGTGGTTTGTTGCCCCTCACAGCGCAAAGGAAGCCGACATGAAAATCGACCTCACCGGACAGACGGTTCTGATCACCGGTGCCGCCGGCGGATTGGGACAGGCTATGGCCGCCACCTTCAGCGAACACGGCGCGAGCCTTATCCTCTCCGACCTGGCCATGGGTAAAATTACCGAGGCGGATCAAACCTTTGCAACCACCTGCGATGTGACCGACGCGGCATCTGTCCGCGCGATGATCGCTGCAGGTGTCGACCGCTTCGGCCCCATCGACATTGCAGTCAACAACGCTGGTATCTCCGGCCCGCACGGCAAGCTCACTGAGCTGTCAGCCGACGACTGGTCCCGCCTGCTCGCGGTCAACTTGACCGGGCTTTTCAATAGCTTGCAGGCTGAAATCCCTGCCATGCGCGATCACGGCCGCATCCTGAATATCGCCTCCCTGGCAGGCATTTCCGGCGCGCCTGGGCTTGCTGCCTACGCCGCGACAAAACACGGCGTGGTGGGCCTCACCCGCTCCCTCGCGCATGAGCTCAAGCGCCAGAAAATCCGGGTCAATGCCCTGTGTCCCAGCTTTACCGATACGCCGATGCTTGACGCGATGGGACTTGAAAAATCCCGCCTTCACAGTCCTTTAAATGCCTTGGGACGCTTCGGCACCGCCCAGGAGATGGCCGATGCCGCGCTCTGGATCACCTCGCCCGCCAACAGCTTCATGACCGGGCAAGCGATCACATTGGATGGCGGCATCTCGGCGCTGTGACCTTTCAACCAAAGCGCAAGCGGTATAAGGTCCGGCCAGCCTGAGCCGGAGCCCCCCTTGCCCACCGTTGCCCCAAAACTGGACCAGTACGACCTCGCTATCCTGCACGCGCTGCAGCAGGATGGGCGTATGACAAAGGTCGCCCTGGCCGAGCGCGTGAACCTCTCCCCCAGCCCCTGCTGGGAGCGATTGAAAAAGCTGGAAAGCGCCGGTTTCATAACGGGTTACACAGCGCAGGTGGATATTCGCAAAATCGCCCCCGTGACCGAAGTCCTCGTGCAGATCACCCTGTCTGGCCATCGGGCCGAAGATTTCCGGACGTTCGAGACCGCCATGCAGGACCGTGCAGAGGTGCGCGGCGCCTGGGCGCTGGGCGGTGGCGTGGATTACATCCTGCGGCTGGTCGTGTCGGATGTGGATGCCTATCAAAGGTTGATGGACGATCTGCTCGCGGACGACCGCTTAGGGATCGAGAAATACTTTGGCTACATCGTGACAAAAACGATCAAAACCGCCCCGGACCCGTTGCCCCCTCTCAAAGGGTAACAGACAGATCCTCTGCACCGCGGCCCCTGCCCCGAGGAAACCACTGTTTGACCGCTCCAGTTCAAACACACCCTCTGCCCCGCTTGCCCTAGACTGAGGTCAAATCCGCCTCACCCCAAGGACAGCGAAATGCTCGACCACATCCCCCACGACACCAAGCTGACCGACCGCCGCCTGCAACGCAGCTTTGGCTACATCGACGGCAAATGGACCGCTGGCACCGACAGCGCGACCTTCACCGTCACTGATCCGGCGACAGGACAACCCATTGGCAGCGTTGCAAAACTCGACGGCGCACAGGCAACGCAGGCGGTGGATGCTGCACAGGCCGCCTTTGCCAGCTGGTCTGTGACACTTCCCCAGGACCGTGCCGCCATTCTGCGCCGCTGGTACGATCTGGTCGTGGAAGCCAAAGAGGATCTGGCCCGCCTGATGGTGGCCGAACAGGGCAAACCACTGTCGGAGGCGCGCGGCGAAATCGACTATGCGGCGTCGTTCATCGAATTCTATGCCGAAGAAACCCGCCGCCCCAACATCGAGGGCGTCACCAGCCACCTGCCCGACGCCGAGGTCGAGCTGTGGCGCGAACCCGTGGGCGTCGTTGCCCTGATCACGCCGTGGAACTTTCCCACCGCCATGCTGACCCGCAAGGCTGCTGCGGCCCTGGCCGCCGGCTGTACCATCGTGGCGCACCCATCGGCAGAAACGCCCTACTCCGCCCTCGCACTGGCAGAGCTGGCAGAGCGCGCCGGCATGCCCGCCGGTGTCTTCAACGTGGTGCCGGGCCACGCGCCGGAAATCGTGGAACCTTGGACGCAGGACCACCGCGTGCGCGCCCTGTCCTTTACCGGCTCCACCGAGGTCGGTCGCCTGCTATATCGTCAATGCGCCGGAACCATGAAGAAGCTGGTGATGGAGCTTGGCGGACACGCCCCCGTCATTATCTTCGACGATGCCGATCTGGACCGCGCCGTAGAGGAAACCATCAAGGCCAAATTCGCCACGACGGGGCAGGATTGCCTTGGCGCGAACCGGATCTTTGTGGCGCGTGGGATTTATGACGCCTTTGTCGAGAAATTCACCCAAGCCAGCAAAGCGCTGACCATCGGCGCCGGGATGGAAGACCGGGACCTTGGCCCCCTGATGAACGAAGCCGCTGTTGCCAAACAGGAATCTCAGGTGGCTGACGCGCTGGCCAAAGGCGCGCGGCTGACCTGTGGCGGCGCGCGTCTGGACCGGGGGCCGCTGTTTTATCCGGCCACGGTGTTGGCCGATGTGCCCGACGATGCGGACATCCTGCGCGAGGAAACCTTTGGTCCCGTGGCGGCGCTGGTGCCATTCGACGACGAGGCCGATGTGCTCGCCCGCGCCAATGACACCGAATACGGGCTGGTCGCCTATGTCCACACCATGAACCCGCGCCGCATCTACCGCGCCACCCGCGCGTTGCAGTTCGGCATGGTCGCGGTCAACCGCACCAAGGTGACCGGCGCCCCGATCCCCTTTGGCGGGATGAAGCAATCCGGCCTTGGCCGTGAAGGCGCGCGGCAGGGGTTGGAGGCCTTCACCGAGATCAAATACGTCTGCCGCGATTGGGGCTGACCCGAGATCACGGACGGGGCGTCAGTCGCCCCGTGCCGCCTTCAAAGCTGCGCGAAGCACCTCGCGATCCCCCACATGATTGGCCAAAAGCAGAATCAGCCGGGCATTCACCGTCTGGCTTTCCTCGTCTGACAGACCGTCATGCGCCGCGATCAGTTCCGCGTAAAACCCATCAGGGTCCGCGATATTCGGCTGCGTGTTCAAGAGCATTTCCGTCATCGTTCAGACCTTCCCCATGGCGCGCGAGAGCGCCTCTGATACGGCTTGGGCGTCATAGCTGGACCAGCGCGCCGCGACGTGTTGATCCGGCCGGATCAGGTAGACCGCAGTGGTCGCGTCGCCTAGATATCGCTGTGCCAGCGCCCCCTCCGGATCGCTTTCAGTCGAGACGGAAACCACAGGCAAAGCACCCTGCGGCACCTCGGTATTCACTGCCAGCAATTTGAAGCCGTGGCCAAGGCCATCCAGCAGAAACCCGTCTGAAACTGGCGCATCGGGACACGGGCTGCCGGGCCGCGTGCGGGCAGGCCCTCCCTCCAGCGCATCAGGCGTGTTCAGCGTCGAACCATCGTAGGTGCAGGGCACGGACAACCGACCGGAATTGACCAGCGGCCGGGCAAAGGCATTGGTTTCGGCCAGATCCAGAACCGCGTTGCGGAAGGTGTGACTCACCTTGGATTTCGGCGTGATGAAATCGGTGGATCGCGTTGAATTCAGGATGTTTTCATCAGCGCCGTGAACGCGCTCAGTGTCATAGCTGTCGAGCAGCGTCTCGGGCGCTTCGCCCCGGATCACCGCGCCGAGCTTCCAGCCGAGGTTGTCGACATCCTGCATCCCGGAATTCGCGCCGCGCGCGCCAAAGGGTGACACCTGATGTGCGGCATCCCCGGCAAAGATCACCCGGTTGTGCCGGAACTTCTTCATGCGGCGACATTGGAAAGTGTAGATAGAGGTCCAGACGATCTCGTACTCGACATCGCCGAGCATGGCGTCGAGCCGTGCCCGTACGTTTTCTTCCTGCAATTCGGTCTTGCGGTCCACGTCCCAGCCAATCTGGAAGTCCACCCGCCAGATGCCGTCCGGCTGCCGGTGCAACAGGGTCGAGGCCCCCGATTTGAAGTGCGGCTCAAACCAGAACCAGCGCTCCGTCGGGAAATCATCGTTCACCATGCGGATGTCCGCGATGAGAAAACTGTCCTCGAACACACGTCCATCAAAGTCCAGGCCCATCATGCCGCGCAGCGGGCTGGACGCGCCGTCGGCCCCGATCAGCCAATCCGCCTCGATGGTATAAGGACCCTCTGGGGTAGCGACGGTCAACAGCGCGCCGCCGTCGGAAACTTCCACCTGGTCGACGCGGTTGCGGCCACGGATTTCGATGGGCGCGCCCTCGGCCTGAGCCTGCCGCACCCGTTCCACCAGAAAGCGCTCGAAATACGGTTGCTGCAAGTTGATGAACGCCGGAAAGCGGTGGCCTTCTTCGGGCAGCAAGTTGAATTCAAACACCTTTCGGTCGTCGTGAAAGACCTTGCCGAGGTTCCAGATGATGCCCTTGTCCAGCATTGCCTGACCACAGCCGTAGCGATGCGCGATCTCCAGCGAGCGTTTGGCAAAGCAGATGGCGCGCGATCCCTGCCCGATCCCCTCGTGATCGTCGAGCACCACAACAGGGATGCCTTGCAGCCCAAGGTCGAGCGCCGTGGCGATGCCGACGGGGCCGCCACCGAGAACCACGACGGGGTGGCGCACAGGCGCGTCAGCATCCTGATCGGCGCTGCGGGCGTAAGGGTACAGCTTGAACGCAAGCTGGTAGCGGTCATGGATCATCTCGGCTCCTCCTCTATCGACGGTGTCACCGGGAAGAGCTCTCTCCAAAGCCCTTCCCGATGTACTGTTCAGACGTCGTCAGTCCTGCAGGGCATTCCACATGTCCTTGTCACGCTGTGCGGTCCAGACACGGGGCGTGTCGATGCCACGGGCCTCGTCGTAGGCACGGGCGACGTTGAAGGGCAGGCAATGCTCGTAGATGGCATAGTCGCTGAACTTGGGGTCGCATTCTGCGCGGCAAGCATCCCATGCTTCTTTGAGCGTGCCGCCACGGGCAACGACCTTGGCGATGGGTTTGTAGGTGGATTTGACAAAATCTGCCGTGCTGGCGAGCGCCTCGGCCACCATTTCTTCGCCCACAAGCGCGTCGCCGCGCCCCGGAGCGATGGATTTGGGCTCGAACTCCGCGATGTTCATCAGAGTGTCTTCCCAGTCAGAAAAGTGCCCGTCCCCGCAGTAGCAGGCGGAATGATATTCGACGATGTCACCGGTGAACATGACCTCCTGATCCGGCACCCAGACCACGGCGTCGCCGGCGGTGTGGGCGCGGCCCAGATGCATGATGTCCACACGACGATTGCCAAGGTAAACGGTCATGGAGTCGCTGAAGGTCGTGGTCGGCCATGTCAGGCCGGGGATCTCCTCGTGGCCCTGAAACAGGCGCGGGAAGCGTTCGAACTCACTGTCCCAATCCTCCTGCCCGCGCTCGGCCACCATGGCGCGCGCGGTGTCCGACATGATAATTTCCCGCGCGCCATAGGCCGAGGCCCCCAGCACGCGCACCGCATGGTAATGCGTCATGACGAGGTGAGTGATCGGCTTGTCCGTGACCTCGCGGACGTGTTCGATCACCTTGCGCGCAAGGCGCGGTGTGGCCTGCGCCTCGACGATCATGACGCTGTCGTCGCCAATGATGACGCCGGTGTTGGGGTCGCCCTCGGCGGTAAAGGCATAAAGCCCCTCGCCCACCTGTGTGAAGCTGGTCTTCTTCTCTGCCATGTCGCCTGCGGATGCGAATGCCTTGGCCATATTTTCCGTGTCCTTCTGTCGGGTGCGCCTGTTGACGGCGCGGATTTGAGTTTTTGCGAAGCCGAGAAACGGCTTAGCGCTTGTACGGGTCGTCCAGTGCGGGCAGCACCGTGCCCACGCAGGCACCGAAGCCTACGCGATAGCCATCACCAATGGCCGCGCCACGCAAGGTCAGCGTGTCGCCGTCTTCGATGAAGCTGCGGGTTTCGCCGGTGTCCAGCGTGATTGGCTCCTTGCCGCCCCAGGTGATTTCCAAAAGCGCGCCGCGCTGGTCCTTTTCCGGACCCGAGATGGTGCCGGAACCAAGCAGATCACCGACGCGCATCGGGCAACCGGAGGTGCTGTGATGCGCCAGCTGCTGCGCCGAAGAGTAGTACATTTCACGATAATTGGTGCGCGCGATGACCGTTTCGGATTTGCCTTCGGGGGCCATGCCGACCTCCAGCGCAATGTCGTACAACATCGGGCCGGGTTCCGTCAGGTGCTCAAGCAGGGGACGTTCGCGGTTGGGTGTGTCCACCCGGAACTCTTCCAATGCCGCTTTGGGCACGATCCAAGGCGAGATAGTGGTGGCTGTCGCCTTCGACTGAAACGGGCCAAGCGGCTGGTATTCCCAAGCCTGAATGTCGCGCGCGGACCAGTCGTTCAGCAGCACATACCCGAAGATCATGTCGTCTGCTTCTGCAACCGTCACCGGCCCTTCGGATGGCTGACCCACGATCGCGCCCATTTCCAACTCGATGTCGAAGCGTTTGCAGGGCGCGAAGACCGGCAACTCGGCATCAGGAGATTTGAGTTGTCCCCAGGGACGGCGCACATCGGTGCCCGAGACCACCACAGACGAGGCACGGCCGTTGTAGCCGATGGGCATCGACAACCAATTTGGCGGCAGCGCATTTTCCGGCCCGCGAAACATGGTGCCAACGTTGCTGGCATGGTTTTTCGAGGCGTAGAAATCGGTGAACTCGGAGACGGTGAACGGCATGAGCATTTGCGTGCCCACTTGTGGCACCATGTAGCCCGTCAGGCCCTGCGGATCTGCGTAGGCCTCTGACAGAAGCTCTGTCAGCGCGTCACGAAAACCGGTCCAGATCTCTGGCCCGAGTGTCATGAACTCGCTCCAGTCACCGAAAAAGAAGACCTCCTCCTCCTCGGGCACGGCAAGCACGCCATCAGCCTCCAGCGCGGTCACATCAAGGATCATATCCCCGATTGCCACACCGCAATGCGGCTCTCCCGCGTCGCTGACGAAAGCGCCGTAGGGCAAGTTGTTGAGGGGGAAATCGGTGTCGGGCGTGTTTGCGCTTTCGACCCAGCTTATGTTCAGGGGCATATGGCCTCCTTCATCGGGGCATCGGGTTGATTTTCGGGCAGCGCCGCGCGGATCGCGGGGATATCTCGCACGGCGCTGTCAATTTCGGTCAGGCGGGTCAGCGGCGCAAGATCCAGCCCCCAACGGCGGGCATTGACCATCTGCGCCACCAAGCACAGGTCGGCCTGCGTCAGCTCATCGCCAAAGCTGAACCGCCCCTCTTTTGCAATCAAGCGTTGGTACGCGGCAAGACCACGCGCCATCCAGTGACATATCCAATCTGTCGCCGCCAGATCGTCAAAGCCGCGCGTTTTGAGATGCGCTAAAACCTTGAGATTGTTCACCGGATGAATATCCATCGCAATGGTTTGTGCCGCTGCCCGCACATGTGCACGGGCAACCGGGGCGGCGGGCAGCAAAGGCGGCTCCGGATGCGTCTCTTCGAGCCAGTCGAGGATCGCCATGGATTGTGTCAGCGCTGTGCCGTCTTTCAGCACCAGCGTTGGCACCGCTTCCACAGGGTTCAAGGCTGCGTAGTCGGACGCGCGTTGCGCCCCTTCCAGCAGGTTGACTGGTGCGATGTCGTAGGCCACGCCCTTCACGTTAAGCGCCGCGCGCACCCGCATGGACGTCGTGGAACGCCAGTAGCTGTACAGGATCATCGCACAGGCCCTCCCCTTGGCTCCGACGTGCAAGATTGCGGATTGCCGTTCATTTGGTGCCGGGCGTACCGTCGAACTTCTTCTCCAGACTGTCCCAGCAGTCGATGTAATCGTCCTGCAACGGCGCTTCCTTGCCAGCGAATTCCGTCAGATGCTGCGGAAAGCGGGTCTCGAACATGAAGGACATGGTGCTTTCAAGCTTCCGCGGCCCGAGGTTGGAATTCGACGCGCTCTCGAACGCATCACGGTCCGGCCCATGCGGCAGCATCATGTTGTGCAGCGACATGCCGCCGGGGGCAAAGCCCTGCGGTTTGGCGTCATACTGGCCGTAGATGTTGCCCATCAATTCGGACATGATGTTCTTGTGATACCACGGCGGGCGGAACGTATTTTCTGCCACCATCCAGCGTTCACGAAACAGAACGAAGTCGATATTGGCCGTGCCCGGAGACCCCGACGGCGCGGTCAGGACGGTAAAGATCGACGGGTCGGGATGGTCGAACAAAATGGCGCCGACCGGGCAATAGGTGGTCAGGTCGTATTTGTAAGGCGCGTAATTGCCATGCCACGCCACCACGTCCAGCGGGCTTTGCGCGATCTTTGTCTCGTGAAACTGTCCGCACCATTTGATCGTCAAGGTCGAGGGCACCTCGCGATCCTCAAACGCCGCCACGGGCGCCTTAAAGTCACGCGGGTTGGCCATGGCATTGGCCCCGATGGGGCCACGGGCCGGCAATTCGAACTTCTGGCCGTAGTTTTCACAGACGAAGCCGCGGCACGGCCCGTCGAGCACCTCGACCCGATAGACAAGACCGCGCGGCAGAATGGCGATCTCCTTGGGGGCCACGTCAAGCACGCCAAGCTCGGTGCAAAAGCGCAAGCGCCCCTCCTGCGGCACAACCAGCAATTCGGAATCCGCCGAGTAGAAGTAGCTGTCCACCATGCTTTCAGTCACAAGGTAGATGTGACTGGCCATGCCCACTTGGGTATTCACATCCCCTGCGGTGGTCATGGTGCGCATTCCGGTCAGCCAGGTGAGCGGCTCATCGGTATGCGGCACCGCGTCCCAACGGTATTGCCCGAGAGAAATCACATCCGCAGGCTGGTGGGGCGCAGTTTCCCAGTAGGGAAGATCGATCCGCGTATAGCGCGTGGAGTGTTTGACCGATGGCCGAATGCGATACACCCAGGTGCGCTCCGGCGGATGCACAGTAAAGGCCGTGCCCGAGAGTTGCTCACCGTACAGGCCGTAGTTGCACTTTTGCGGCGAATTCATGCCCTGTGGAAGCGCATCTGGCAGGGCCTCCGACTCAAAGTCATTGCCAAAGCCCGGCATGTAACCCTCGTGCGGACCGGCACCCTGCGGCGCTCGGATCATACCCTGCGGCAAATCTTGCGTGGTCATCCCGTCTCCTCCCTGGTGACTGCGGTTGCCGTGAATATTCGTTGCATATGCAATGAAGTCAACCATAATGTTGTAAAGGCGGTTCACCTTTGCGCCTGTGCCCGGTTTGGGTCAAAAGGAATGCCATGACAAACAAGCCTCCCCTGCCCGACTTCGATCTAAGCCATTTCACGCCGTATCGGCTGGCCGTTGCCGCCGACCGTACGTCCGAAGAACTGGCACGGCAGTATCGGGCGCGGTTTGGCGTCTCGATCCCGGAATGGCGCGTGCTTGTGCACTTGGCCAAACCCGTGGACGGTGCACAGACAGTCTCTGTGCGCGACATCGAGGCGCGCGTGGCCATGGAAAAAAGCAAGGTCAGCCGCGCCGCATCCCGGCTGGAGGCAGCCGGCCTGATCGTCAAGGCACAGGATGCAGGTGACCGGCGGCTGGTGCGGCTTGCGCTGACTGACAAGGGGCGCGCACTGATGGCGGACCTTCTTCCCTTGGCAATGGCCTACCAGCAAGAAATCGAGGCGCGGCTGGCCGACGCCTTCGCCGGGTTGGAAGATGGACTGGAAGCACTGCTGCGCGAAGTGTCCGCACGCTGAGCCACTTTTTTCATGTGCGTTCCGGCGGCGAGGAGCATCTCGGCCCGACCGCCCAGCGCAAGGCGTCAGCCCGACGCGCGCAAGCGGCCAGACCCAATAGCGCTGAAGGCGACCATCACGGCAGCCGTGCCCAGACAGGCAGGCAACCCGCCGATCTGGTAACTCACCCCCGACAACAGCGTGCCCAACAGCCTCCCCGCCGCGTTGGCCATATAGTAGAACCCCACGTCCATGGTGACCCGATCCCCGTGAGAGAAGGCGAGGATCAGATAGCTGTGAAGCGACGAATTCACGGCAAAAACGGCGCCGAACACCAGCAGTCCCGCGATGATCGTCGCGGTCAGCCACGCGGCAGCGCCCCCCGCGACACTCACCAATACGGCAAGCACCAGCGGCACCGGAACCAGCGCCATGGCCCAGCCCTTGGCAGCAGTGACAAGCTGCGCCTCGGGTCGCGTCGCCGCACGCAACACCTTGGGCGCGTAGGCCTGAACCGCGCCGTAGAGGATCGTCCATACCGCCATAAAGCTGCCGATGATGAAGAACGCGGCGCGGTTGCCAGCCTCCGATCCGTCAGAGAGCACGGCGTAAAAATAGACCGGGATCCCCACCACGAACCACACATCGCGGGCCCCAAAGAGAAACACCCGCGCCGCTGAAAGCCAGTTCACATTCCGATCCCTCGAAAAGACGGACGTGAATTTGACCCCTTTCTTGCCCATCGGCAGCCCGCCCGGCATCCGCAGCACAATCACCAGCAGGACCGCCATGAGGATCGCCGCCATCGCGTAAATCGACGGGCGGAACCCGGCAAATGCCAGCATCACCGCGCCAAGCAGGAACCCGATACCCTTGACCGCGTTCTTTGAGCCCGTAAGCAGCGCGACCCACCGAAACAGCCCGCCTTGCCCGCTGGGGGCCAGAAACTTGACAGCGGATTTGGCGGACATCTTGGACAGATCCTTGGCCACGCCAGAGACCCCCTGTACCAGCATGACAAAGACCACCGACGCGCTAAGCCCCCAGGCAGGATCCAGTTGTGCCAGCGCCAGCAGCGCCACAACCTGCAAGCCAAGCCCCGCGTAAAGCGTCGAGGTCAAACCAAACCGCGCCGCGATCCACCCGGCTGAGAGGTTGGTGATGACACCTGCCACTTCGTAAAGCACAAACAGGTAGGCCAGCTGAACCGGGCTGAACCCGAGCGTGTGAAAATGCAGCAGCACAAGCATCCTGAGCGCGCCATCGGTCAGCATAAAGACCCAATAGGCCCCGGTGACAGTGATGTAGGCCGCGAGCGGACGCGCCGTTGTGAATGTCATTTTGATCTGCACCCTGCTGTTGTTTGGGGCTCTGTCCCGAGCGCCCTGTGTTGGCTGACCCGGCAGTCTTTATGCAAGCAAAGGCGCAACCTGCGCTTTGAGGCTTCTTTGCTTTGGCACGTACTCATTCCAAGGCCGCAAAAAGACCGCCTATCAAAGGCTACGACCAACCATCAAGGCCACATCTGCCAATCGCTGTGCGTAGCCCCATTCGTTATCGTACCAGGCGTAGACCTTCACCTGCGTGCCGTTGATCACCATCGTCGACGGCGCGTCCACGATGCTCGACCTTGCGTCATTGATGTAGTCGCAAGACACAAGCGGACGTTCCTCGTAGCCCAGAATGCCTGCGAGAGGTCCTTCGGCGGCGGCCTGGAACAGGGCGTTGACCTCCTCAACCGTTGTCTCCCGCTCGACCTCAAAGACACAATCGGTCAACGACGCATTCAGCAACGGCACCCGTATTGCATGGCCGTTCAAACGACCTTTCAGTTCAGGGTAGATCAACGTAATCGCGGTGGCCGAGCCCGTGGACGTAGGGATCAGCGAGTTCAACGCAGACCGTGCGCGGCGAAGGTCCTTGGCCGGACGATCTACAAGTGTTTGCGTGTTCGTCACGTCGTGGATGGTGGTGATCGACCCATGTTTGATCCCCAGCCCCTCGTGAATGACCTTCACCACCGGGGCGAGGCAATTCGTGGTACACGACGCGGCCGTGACGATATCATGCACGGCCGGATCATAGGTGTCGTCGTTCACGCCCACCACGATATTGGCGGTTTTGCCGTCCTTCACCGGGGCAGAGACCACAACCTTTTTCACGCCGGCGTCAAAATACGGCTGGATGCGCTCCGCCGTCTTGAAATAGCCGGTGCAATCTATCACGACGTCCACCCCGTCGAGCGGCAGCTTTGCGAGACTCTTTTCGCCAAAGACAGGCAAGCGCGTGCCGTTGATGGTCAGGCTGTCCGCATCGTGGTCGAATGTTGCGTCCCAGCGACCGTGCACCGTATCGAATTCCAGCAAATGCGCATGCATTTCCGGATCACCCACCGCGTCGTTGATCCAGGCAATGTCGATCCCGGCCTCAAGCAGCGGCTTCAAAGCCAGTTTCCCCATTCGGCCAAGGCCATTCAACGCGTAAACAGTCATAGGTCTTCTTTCTCACGTGCGATATCATCGATCTGCCGCTGCAGGCTGGCCCGGTCGAGCGTGTCGACCGGCAGCGCAGCAAAGGCTTTGATCCGGCGTTTCAGTCCGCCGTATGCCTGTTGAAAGGCGAGGCGTTTTTCCGCCTCGGTGCCGGTGGCCGCGACGGGATCGGCCTGGCCCCAATGACCGGTGATCGGCTGTCCGGGCCACGGCGGGCATTCTTCGTTCGCGGCTGTGTCGCAGACGGTAAAGACGAAATCCATCTGTGGCGCGCTCTGCTCCTGAAACTCTGATACATGTTTGGCGCGCAGCGCGCCGGTGTCATGTCCTTTGGCGCGCAACAGCTCCACAGCGAAAGGATTCAGCGTCGACTGTGGGCGCGTCCCCGCAGAGAACACGTTGAACCTGTCTCCCGCCCAATCTCGCAGGATCGTCTCGGCAAAAATGGACCGGGCAGAATTGCCCGAACACACAAACAGCACATTCCAGGTTTTCGTCATGTCCGCCTCAGGCAGTTTTTTGTCAAAACAGGTCTCTACGCGGCCCCGGCAACAATCAGAGATCAGATAATCGGTCAGCGCCCCCGCCCCGCCCAGATCCGCCGCATAGAGTAACGACGTCCCGTGACGGGACTGTGTCACCAAACCCGCCTGTCGCAACTGGGTCAGCGCCGCTGACAGCGACGAGGCCGGCAACCCCAGAGCCTGCGCCAGATCCCCCGCTGCCACCTGTTCGGGATACCGCCGCATAAGCAGGCGGAACAGGCGCAGGCGGCGTGGGTGCGCCAAGGCTGTCAGCTGAGTTATCGCTTCTTTTTCCATATTTCCAGAATAATGGAATAACAAGATTCGGAAAAGACCTTTCTCGCCCGGAACGCAAACAAATCCGAAGCGTTCAGATGCGATGACCGGCACACCTCAGCCACTAGGGCCAGGTGATACGAGACCGTCGTCACGGAGATACAAGAATGCAAATCTTTCACTGCCCCTCCTGCAATGCGCGGCTCTGGTTTCACAACACGGCCTGCACCTGCGGGACGCAGGTTTATTTTGACCCCGACGCACAAACCATGACACCGCACGGGACGGCCTGTAAAAACCGCGCCGACATCGGCTGCAACTGGACCGCAGAAACGCAAGCCGACACCGGTGGGCTTTGCCGGTCCTGTGCGATGACCGAAACGGTCCCTGACCTGCGCGAGCCGGACAACCTGCCGCTGTGGCAGCGCACCGAAGAAGCCAAGCGATGGGTGCTTGCCAATGTCATGCGCTGGGACTGGTTCACCGCCAATGACCAGGGCAGGCGTCCGGTGTTCAAACTGCTCTCGGAACAGACCGCCGAGGGTGAGGCGCAGGTCACCATGGGACATGCTGCCGGCACGATCACGATCAACGTGTCCGAAGCCTCCGACGCGGAACTTGCGCAGCGCCAGGAAGACATGGGCGAACTGTATCGGACCATGATCGGCCACATGCGCCACGAGCTGGCGCACTTCTTGTTCGAGCGGCTGGCAGAGGATCAAGGCTTCCTCAGCGACTTCCGCGCGCGTTTCGGGGATGAGCGTGCGGACTATGGCGAGGCATTGAAACAACACTACGCCAATCCCAAAAGTCCGGGCCAGACGTATATCACCGATTACGCCACCGCGCACCCGCACGAGGATTGGGCGGAAACCATCGCGCACCTGCTGCACCTGACCGACCTGTTGGACAGTGCGGCGGCGTCAGGGTTGTCCCTGCCCTCGGGTCCACCGTCGGGCTACGACGCCTACCGCGAAAGCGACACAGAGCGGTTGCTGACGCTCGCGGTCGATCTGTCCATGGCAATCAACCACGTCAACCGCGCACTGGATCTGTCGGACGTGTACCCCTTTGTGCTGTCGGATCCGGTACGCTCGAAACTGGGATTTGCGCATCAGGCCATGCGCCACGTCTGACCCTTGCGGTCGCCGGACGCGGCCCGGCGACCTGACTTCATGCCAAAGACGGCAACCACAGCACGATGGCCGGGAAAGCCACCAGCAGCGCAATCGTCACGGCATCCGCGACAAAGAACGGCATGACGCCCCGAAACACATCCTGCACCGACAGTTCGGGGCGCACGCCCGCCACCACAAAACAGTTCAGGCCAATGGGCGGCGTGATCAGACAGAACTCCGCCATCTTCACCACCAGAATGCCGAACCAGATCGCGCACATCGTCCCGTTCATGCCAAAGGCACTGTCCGCCGCAGACACAAACTCGCCCCCGTTCAGCGCCATGACTGCCGGATACACCACCGGCAAGGTCAGCAGCAGCATCCCGATGGCATCCATGAACATGCCCAGCACGGCGTAGGCCAGCAGGATGCAGATCAGGATCAGCATCGGCGGATAGTCCAGCGACGTGATCCAATCCGAAAACACCTTGGGCAACTGCGCAAACCCGAGGAACCGCACGTAGATCAGCACACCCCAGATGATGGTAAAGATCATGATCGACAGCTTGGCGGTTTCCACCAGGGCATCCTTCAGCTCCGGCCAACGCATCCCGCGCCACAGCGCCATGAGAAAGACGATAAAGGCCCCGATGGCACCCCCTTCGGTCGGCGTGCCCCAGGCATCGCCCCCAAACGGATTGTACACAAAGAAGACGATGATCACGACCACGGCAACAATGGGCAGCGCCGGTGGCAGGCTTTCAAAGCGTTGTTTCCACGTGAACCCCGTGACCGGTGGTCCGAAATTCGGGATGGTCAGCGCAAGCCCCACGATCAACGCCGCGTAGACAAAGGCCGAGAACATGCCGGGAATGAACCCCGCCAACAGCAGCCTGCCCACGTCCTGCTCCACGATGATCGCATAGATCACAAGGATCGCCGAGGGCGGGATGAGCGACGCCAGCGTTCCGCCCGCCGCAACGACCCCCGCCGCAAAACGCTTGTCGTAACCGACTTTGAGCATTTCCGGAATGGCGATGCGGGCAAAGACCGCCGCCGTTGCCACCGACGCGCCGGACACGGCGGCAAAACCTGCGGTGGCAAACACCGTCGACACGGCCAGCCCGCCCGGCAACCAGGCGATCCACCGCTTTGCCGCCTCGAACAGCGCACGGGTCAGGCCTGCGTAATAGGCAAGATAGCCGATCAGGATAAACGTCGGGATCAAAGACAACGCTTGGTTCGTGACCTTGCCGTGAGGCACCTGCCCCGCCGTCAGGAAGGCTTTGCCGAGTGCGCCGTCCCACATCTCCCGCCGTTCGTTGAAGTAGAAAAAGCGATCCGGCGCGTAGCCCGTCTTGGACCAGAAAATCCAGATCAGCCCGACAAACCCCGCCATGGCCGCCGCATAGGCCACGCGCATCCCCAAAATTACCATCACCAGCATCCCGCCAGTGACCCAAAGCCCGATGTCGGTGCTTGTCATCGCGCCCCTCCCCTGCTCTGCGCTGTCTCGCGCATTATCCGTCGCCCAAGACGCGCGTTACGCGTCATGACCGGTCATATGTTCTGCTTCGGCCTGCGCCTGCTCTGCCGCAGACAGGACCAGCGGCACCGCCACCGGACGTTCCAGCCCCAACCAGAACGCACGACCAAAGCCCACCATCTGCAAAATCATCCGCAGGCACACCACGCCAAAGGCCACAGGCACCACCAGCTTGGCAGGCCAGATCGGCAGGCCGATATCGATCGTGCTGTCCCGGCTCCAGTTCTGGGCGGCAAAATCGAACGATCTGTCGAAATGCGCCCACGCGCCAACGACAAGAAACACCATCAGCACCAAGGCGAAAAACGTGGTTACAAGCTCAAGCAGCCACAGGGACCGCCCGCTCAGCTGGCCAATCACGATGTCCATGCGAATATGCCCGCCCTGGCGCTGCACATAAGAGATGCCGAAAATCGCGATCAGCGGCATGGCCATCTCGATCCAGTCGACATAGCCGCGCAGAGGCGCCTCGAACAGCTCGCGCCCGCCCACGGACCTCACCGCCAGAATCATCAGCGCAAAAGCCCCGAGGCCGGACACAAAGGCCATGCCCCATTCCAGCTTTGCCAACCTCTGGTCGAGGCGCGACAACAGGCTGTCGTCCTCCAGAACAGATGCTGCTCCGGCCATAGGCTATCCTCCCGCATTGCAGGTCATCTTGTCATGAAAAGGGGTCCGGACCCGCCGAACCCCAGCCGTGGATCAGTTGCCGCGCTGCTCTGCGAGCGTGGCCTGCACGAGGTCATACAGTTCCTGCGCCGGAAGCCCCTGCGCGCTCATGTCCGCGATCCAGGCATCGTGGATCGGCTGCCCGGCCACATCCTTGAATTTGGCCAGTTCCTCGTCAGAAATCTCGACCTTCTGGACGTCTTTCTCTGCCAGCACTTCGTCCCAGCGCTTCAGAAGCTCGCCGTAGTTGGACAGGTAATAGTCGATCGCCTCGGGCACGCTCTCGTCCAGCGCAGCGCGTTCTTCGTCGGACAGCATGTCATAGGCGTCGATGTTTACAACCACCGGGCAGTTCACCGTGCCGGGGTTCAGGTTCGCGGTCCACCAGTCCGCTTCGTTGATGGTGCCGAACGAAAGATGCGCGTGCTGGGCAAAGGCCACCGTGTCCACGACACCGCTTTCCATCGCCTGATAGGCCTCGGAGGAGGTCACAGAGGTCGGCACGGCACCGACCGCCTCGAACGCCTGGCCAATGCCGCCGGTGGCGCGCACACGCATCCCGTCAAATTCCGACAGCTCACTGCGGGCCTCTCCCGTGCCCACAATGTTGTACTGCGGCATGGGCGAGGTCATCAGCATCATGGCGTTCCACTGAGCCATTTCGTCCGCCACCGCCGGGTGATCATAGACCGCATGGCTGACGGCGACCTCTTCATCCAGCGTTTGAACGCCAAGGAAAGGCAGCTCCAGCACGGTGATCGCGCGGTTCTTGTCGGGGTGATAGCCGGCGCAGAACTGCGCCATCTCAAACGCACCGATGGAGATACCGTCGAGGTTTTCACGGTTTTTGGACAGGCCGCCGTAGCTGATATTCATGGTGAACGCGCCGTCGGTCTTTTCTTCGACCAGTTCGGCCAGCTTGTGGATGTGCTCGGTAAACGCGCGGCGTTTGCCCCAGACAGAGACATTCCATTCGGTGGCAGCCGCCTCGGTGGCAAAGCTCAGCGCCAACGCCGAGACACAGAGTTTCGTCGTCAAATTCATGATAGTCCTCCCTTTGCGGGGCATGGTTCTGCCCCGTCTCCTTTGCGGCGGTAAACCCGCTCTAAACACGAGCCTAGTGGAACCGCGCCACGGCGCAAGACATTTGGCGCCTCGATGGAGATTCGAAGAAAGCGGCCGATGTTAGCGGCAGACACACGTTCAGGCAGGCGCGGCGGAACGTTTTGTCGCACCCTCAGAACTGAAATTCTGCGGCGCAGAAATGGGCACAGGGCTTAAAACACACGCATTACGCGAAATCCGCAAGCCACGGTAAAACAAGGATGTTAGCGTCACCGCCGCAAATTAATTTACTGATTATCACTTGATGATCGACAGCATTTACAAATTTTCTGTTATTTAAATGGGTGTTATAGATAAATTTTCGACTTAGCGTATGGTAACCCCCTGATGGTGACGCAACGACAGGCACGCCATCTGGTCAGAAATGGAGGGGGAGATTTCCATGAACGAACAGAGCAATCCCACCGACGCCGCAACCTATGCGCCTTCGGCCGAGTTGACAAAAAGCGCCCACGTTGACGCCGCGCGGTACGACGCGCTGTATGCGAGCTCGGTGGCGGATCCGGAGGCCTTCTGGGGCGAGCAGGCGAAGCGGCTCGACTGGATGAAGCAGCCGACCGAGATCAAGAACACCGATTTCACCCTCGGCCAGGTCAGCATCGAATGGTTCCGCGATGGCACGCTCAACGTCGCCGCCAACTGCATCGACCGCCACCTTGAGACCCGCGGCAACCAGACCGCCATCATCTTTGAACCCGACGACCCCAACGAGACCGCCCAGTCGATCACCTACAACGACCTGCATCGCCGCGTCTGCCGCATGGCCAACGTGCTGGAAACCATGGGCGTGCGCAAAGGTGACCGGGTCATCATCTACCTGCCGATGATCCCAGAGGCCGCCTACGCCATGCTCGCCTGCGCGCGCATCGGCGCGATCCATTCCATCGTTTTCGCCGGTTTCTCCCCCGACGCGCTGTCCGCCCGTGTGAACGGCTGTGACGCCAAGGTCGTGATCACCGCGGACGAAGCCCCGCGCGGCGGCCGCAAGACCCCGCTGAAAACCAATGCCGACAAGGCGCTGCTGCACTGCAAGGACAGCGTCAAATGCCTCGTGGTGAAACGCACCGGCGGCCAGACCACCTGGGTCGACGGCCGCGACTACGACTACAACGAAATGGCGATCGAAGCCTCCGACCACTGCCAGCCGGCGGAAATGAAGGCCGAAGACCCGCTGTTCATTCTCTACACCTCCGGCTCCACGGGTCAGCCCAAGGGCGTTGTACACACCACTGGTGGATATTTGCTTTACGCCAGCCTGACGCATGAGGTCGTGTTCGATTACCACGACGGCGACGTCTTCTGGTGCAGCGCCGATGTGGGCTGGGTCACGGGCCATTCCTATATTGTTTACGGGCCCTTGGCCAATGGCGCGACCACGCTGATGTTCGAAGGCGTGCCGACCTATCCGGACGCCAGCCGCTTTTGGCAGGTCTGTGAAAAGCACAAGGTGAACCAGTTCTACACCGCGCCCACGGCGATTCGCGCGCTGATGGGCCAGGGCAACGAATTCGTAACGAAATACGATCTATCCTCGCTGCGACTCCTCGGGACGGTGGGCGAACCGATCAACCCGGAGGCGTGGAACTGGTACAACGACATGGTCGGCGGTGGTCGCTGCCCCATCGTGGACACATGGTGGCAGACGGAAACCGGCGGGCACCTTCTGACCCCCCTGCCCGGCGCCCATGCCACCAAACCGGGCGCCGCGATGAAGCCGTTCTTCGGCATTCAGCCGGTGGTGCTGGACCCGCAGAGCGGGCAGGAAATCGACGCCTCCCCGACTGAGGGCGTGCTGGCCATCGCCGACAGCTGGCCGGGCCAGATGCGCACCGTCTGGGGTGACCACGAACGGTTCGAGAAGACCTATTTCTCGGACTACAAAGGCTACTATTTCTCCGGCGACGGCTGCCGCCGGGACGCCGATGGCGACTACTGGATCACCGGCCGCGTCGATGACGTGATCAACGTGTCCGGCCACCGCATGGGCACGGCAGAGGTGGAATCCGCCCTCGTCGCGCACGAAAAGGTCGCCGAGGCTGCGGTCGTCGGCTACCCGCATGAGATCAAGGGCCAGGGCATTTACTGCTACGTAACCCTGATGAACGGCGTCGAGCCGACCGAAGACCTGCGCAAGGAGCTGCGCACCTGGGTCCGCGCGGAAATCGGCCCCATCGCCTCGCCGGATCTGATCCAGTGGGCGCCGGGCCTGCCGAAAACCCGCTCCGGCAAGATCATGCGCCGCATCCTGCGCAAGATCGCCGAAAACGACTACGGCGCGCTCGGCGACACATCCACCCTCGCAGAACCGCAGGTGGTCGATGACCTCATCGAAAACCGCATGAACCGGGGGGCGTGATCCATGGATGGTACACTGACCCACCACACCGCGCCGGTCCTGATCCTGCTGGGCCCTCCGGGGGCCGGCAAAGGCACGCAGGCGCGGATGCTCGAAGAGAAGTTCGGCCTTGTCCAATTGTCCACCGGGGACCTGCTGCGCGCAGCGGTCGCCGCTGGCACGGAGGCCGGCAAGCGCGCCAAGACCGTGATGGAAGCAGGCGAGCTTGTGAGCGACGATATCGTCATCGCAATCCTCCGCGACCGCATGGCTCAACCCGATTGCGACAAGGGCGTCATCCTTGACGGCTTTCCGCGCACCGCCGTGCAGGCCGAGGCGCTGGATGCGCTGCTGGCAGAGACCGGCAGCAGGATCGACGCGGCGATCAGCCTCGAGGTGGACGATGCCGCGATGGTCGCACGCGTGGCTGGCCGATACACCTGCGCGGGTTGTGGCGAAGGCTATCACGACGACTTCAAGCAGCCGACACAGGCCGGCTCTTGCGACAAATGCGGCAGCACGGACTTCAACCGTCGCGCCGATGACACTGCGGAAACCGTGGCGAGCCGCCTTGAAGCATACCACGCAAGCACCGCGCCGCTGATCAGCCACTACCGCGAACAAGGCGCGCTGCTTGGCGTCAATGCCATGGGCGAGATCGACGATATCGCGGCAAAAATGGCCGTGATCGTGAAAGAGGCGACCCGCTAAGGGACGTCACCCCGTTGCGCCACGGCGCGGCGGGACTGGAGAGGGGCGCCCCGCTTCCCCGGGGCGAATTTTGGGAAGGAGGACCCGCAACATGACGGATCACACCACACATGCGGCCGCGCAGGCCGAAGCTGACCGAAGCTATTGGAAAGCCAACGTGCGCATCATCCTCATCAGCCTTGTCATCTGGGCCATCGTGCCCTTTGGCTTTGGCATCCTGCTGCGACCGATGCTGTCAGGCATCAGCGTGGGCGGCACGGACCTTGGCTTTTGGGTGGCGCAACAAGGGTCGATCCTGGTCTTTCTGGCGCTGATCTTCTTTTACGCGTTCCGCATGAACAGACTGGACCGTGAATTCGGCGTCGAGGAGGAGTGATCATGGACCAGTTTACCATCAACCTGCTGTTCGTGGGCGCGTCCTTTGCGCTCTATATCGGCATCGCGATCTGGGCCCGTGCCGGGTCCACATCCGAATTCTACGCCGCCGGTCGCGGTGTCCACCCGGTCACCAACGGGATGGCGACGGCGGCGGACTGGATGTCTGCGGCGTCGTTCATCTCCATGGCGGGCCTGATCGCCTTCGTTGGCTACGACAACTCCACCTATCTGATGGGATGGACGGGCGGCTATGTTCTGCTGGCGCTGCTGCTTGCGCCCTATCTGCGCAAGTTCGGCAAATACACCGTGTCAGAGTTTATCGGGGATCGCTTCTACTCCCCCACCGCGCGCATGGTGGCGGTGATCTGCCTGATCGTCGCCTCCGTGACCTACGTCATCGGCCAGATGACCGGCGTGGGCGTGGCCTTTGGCCGCTTCCTCGAAGTCTCCAACACCACCGGCCTGTTGATCGGCGCGGTCGTCGTCTTTGCCTACGCGGTGTTCGGCGGCATGAAGGGCGTGACCTATACGCAGGTGGCACAGTACTGCGTGCTCATCCTGGCCTATACCATCCCGGCGATCTTCATTTCGTTGCAGTTGACCGGCAACCCGGTTCCCGCGCTTGGGCTTTTCGGCTCCACTGACACTGGCGAGCCATTGTTGATGAAGCTCGACCAGATCGTCACCGAGCTGGGCTTCAAGGAGTACACGGCGCACAACGGTGACACCTTCAACATGGTGCTGTTCACCCTGTCGCTGATGATCGGCACCGCCGGTCTGCCCCACGTCATCATGCGCTTCTTCACCGTGCCAAAGGTGGCGGATGCACGCTGGTCCGCAGGCTGGGCGCTAGTGTTCATTGCACTGCTCTACCTCACCGCCCCGGCTGTCGGCGCAATGGCGCGTCTGAACATCACAGAGCAATTCTGGCCGAATGGTGCCTCGGGTGAGCCCGTCTCCACCGAGACCATCGAAACCGACGCCGACTATGACTGGATGGCGACGTGGCAAAAGACCAACATGCTGAACTGGGAAGACAAGAACGGTGATGGTCGCATCGCGTATTTCAACGACCAGGATCCGGAAACAGTCGCGACGATGGAAGCCGCTGGCTGGGGATCGGAAAACGAGCTGACCAACTTCAACCAGGACATCCTTGTTCTGGCCAACCCGGAAATCGCCAACCTGCCGGGCTGGGTGATCGGTCTTGTGGCGGCAGGCGGTCTTGCGGCGGCACTGTCCACGGCTGCCGGTCTGTTGCTGGCGATCTCGTCGGCGGTGTCTCACGACCTGCTGAAAGGGCAGCTGACCCCGCATATGTCAGAGAAGAACGAGCTGATGTCTGCCCGGATCGCCATGGCCGTTGCCATCGCGGTGGCCACCTACCTCGGCCTCAACCCTCCGGGCTTTGCAGCCCAGACGGTGGCCTTGGCTTTCGGCCTCGCGGCGGCGTCGATCTTCCCTGTGCTGATGATGGGCATCTTCACCAAGGTGAACAACAAGGGGGCCGTGGCTGGCATGATCACCGGTCTGGTGGTGACGCTGGTCTACATCTTCCTGCACAAGGGCTGGTTCTTCATTCCGGGCACCAACAGCTTTGACGATGCGGACCCGCTGTTCCTGACGGTGAAATCGACATCCTTCGGGGCGGTTGGCGCGATGCTGAACTTTGCGGTGGCCTTTACCGTGTCGAAGCTCACAGCGCCCATCCCGCAGCACATCGAAGAGCTGGTGGAATCGGTGCGCGTTCCGCGCGGCGCCGGGACAGCCGTCGATCACTGACGCCTCACGTGAAGTAAAACCGACCGGTCCCCTCCGCGGGGGCCGGTTTTCTTTTGTTCGGTCGCATTGCGCGGGCGAGGCAGCGCCCCGGCACCACAAAGGGCGCATCACAAAATTCGGGCAAAGGCTTGTTTGCCCTACGATTTCCCGCTTTGGCGCGATACACTGCACAGAGTTCCCGCAGGGAGGCAGCCATGCCCATCGACCAAGATTCCCTCAGGGCCTTCCTGGCCACCGTCCACCCCTATGACAGCCTGCCTGCCGAGGTGATCGACGACCTGCTGCCCGCGTTTCGGACAACCTCTCTGGCCGCAGGGCAACCCGTCTATGGCTTGGGCGAGGACCTGGAGGGGCTGTACCTGATCCACTCCGGTGCCGTCGAGATACGCGACTGCAATGATGTCCAGATCTCCGTGCTGGGACCGCGCAATTCCTTTGGGGAGCGCGGATTGACCCGCGACGGACGGGCCGTGACGCAGGCGCGTACCACCGCTGACAGCGTGCTGCTTGTTCTGCCCCGCGCGGATTTCCTGACGCTCGTGACACACGAGCCGGCGGTCACGCGGTTCTTTGACCGGACGCGCCCGGCCCGACCGCGCCCGGCTGATCTGGCCACCAGCCGCGTGGAAACACTTATGGCGACCAGGACACTCACCTGCGCGCCGCAGACCACGGTCCAAGAGGCCGCCCAGATGATGCAGGCACGGCACGTCTCCTCGATCTGTATCTGCGATGGCGACGTGCTGCGCGGTATCGCCACGATCCGCGACATGTCGGGCAAGGTTGTGGGCGGTGACCTGCCACTGGACACGCCGATCACAGCCGTGATGACCGCGGATCCCGTGACCCTGCCGCCCAGCGCCATCGGGTCCGACGTGCTGCACATGATGTTGGAGCGCCACATCGGCCACGTGCCCATTGCAGAGGCAGGCCGCCTGCTGGGCATGGTCTCGCAAACCGATCTGACCCGCTTTCAGGCCACAAGCTCTGCCGAACTGGTGGCCGAAATCGCGCGGGCCCCCGACGCCGCCACCATGGCCCATGTGACGGCCCGCATTCCGCAGCTGCTGGTTCAGCTCGTCGCCGCCGGAAACCGCCACGAAGTGGTCACACGGCTCATCACCGATATCGCCGACACCGCCACCCGGCGCCTGCTGGCCCTGGCCGAGGCGCGCCTTGGCCCCGCCCCGGTGCCTTTCGTCTGGGCGGCGTGCGGCAGTCAGGGGCGGCAGGAACAGACCGGCGTGTCCGACCAGGACAACGTGCTGATCCTGCACGACGATTTCACCGAAGACATGCGGCCGTACTTTGCGGATCTGGCGCAGCAGGTCACCGCCGGTCTCAACACCTGCGGCTACGTATTTTGCCCCGGCGAGATGATGGCCTCCGCCCCGCGCTGGTGCCAACCGCTCAAGACCTGGCGCATCTATTTCCGCAACTGGATCGGCAAACCGACCCCGGAATCCCAGATGCTGGCCTCGGTGATGTTCGATCTGCGGCCCATCGGCGGGGACGCCACATTGCTCGACACCCTGCAAACCGAGACGCTGGAACACGCCGCGAAGAACTCGATCTTCGTGGCACATATGGTGTCCAACGCGCTGAAACACACGCCGCCACTGGGGCTGTTGCGCGGCTTTGCCACGATCAAATCCGGCGAGCACAAGAACCGCATCGACCTGAAGCATTCCGGCGTCGTGCCTGTGGTTGACCTTGGCAGGCTCTACGCGCTGCAGGGGCGGCTTGCCCCGGTCAACACCCGTGCACGGCTGGAGGCCGCGATCAGCGCAGGCCGCCTCAGCGCCTCGGGCGGGCATGACCTGCTGGACGCCTACGACCTGATTGCCGAGACCAGGCTGGAGCATCAGGCCCGGCAGGTAAAGTCCGGTCAGGCTCCGGACAACTATCTTCCCCCCGCCAGCCTGTCGGATTTTGAGCGAAGTCATTTGCGCGACGCTTTTGTTGTGGTCAAATCGCTGCAATCCGCTGCTGGGCATGGCAAGGGGATGTTGGGCTGACGGCGCAGCGCGCCAAGGGACATCGCCCGATCCGTCGGGCAGACGGGCGGCACTGACCGCACGAGGAGGAGGAAGACCATGTTTCTGGAATTGCTGGCGGTGATTTTTGCCGGGATCGCGGGGGCTGGCGTGATGCTGCTGATCACACGCTTCGTTGCCCTGCCGCGCTGGCTGGTGCCGATCGGCGCCGGAGCCGCGATGCTGGCCGCCACGATATCCTCTGAATATGGCTGGTACGGTCGCACCGTGAATGGCCTCCCAGAGGGCGTTCTGGTCGCGCAAACCGCTCCGTCCAAAGCGCCGTGGCGACCTTGGACCTACGTCTTTCCCATGACAGACCGCTTTATCGCGGTGGACACCCGACGCACCCAGGCCAATCTGGAGACGCCGCAGCTTTATATCACCGACCTCTATTTCTTCGGCCGCTGGCAGCCGCTCACCCAGGTGGAAATCATGATCGACTGTGCCAACAAGCGCCGCGCCGACCCTGCCCGCGATGATGGCGCAGATCCCGTCTGGCGCACGGTGGGCGCCGATGACCCCATCGTTCAAACCGTCTGCGAGGCGCTCTGATGCTGCAAAGCCTGTCCCTGCGCACGCGGATCTTTCTGTTCTTTTGCCTGATCGGGTTGGGCGGCACCGGCCTGACGCTTGGTGCGCTTTACCTTGGCTGGCAACGCGCGCTGGAAAGCGATGTGACCAACGGCTTTATCTTTGCTGCGATCCTCTGCGCGTTCGCCCTGATTGCGCTGTCCGCCGGGGTCTGGCTGTTGTTCGACGAAAACGTGGCCAAGCCCATCGAGCGGATTGCGGCGGACCTCCGCACGCGGGCCCATGCCGGCGTTGCCTTGCGCATGGACACGGGCCGCGCGCGATATCTGGGCGACCTCGCCCCCGCCGCCGGCGCCCTGTCAAGCAAACTGTCAGACAGCACCATGGTCACCGCGGACCGCATCGCCTCGGAGACCGCCCGACTGGAATCCGAGAAAGCCCGCCTGACCGCCCTGCTGACGGAAATCCCGGTGGCGACCCTGCTCGTCAACGCTTCCGATCACATCGTCCTGTATGACGGTCAAGCCGCCGAGGTTCTGGCCAGTCAGGGCGTGCCCCGATTGAATGCGCACCTCAGCGATTATTTCGATGCCAAGGCGCTGGAAAAGGCCCGCGATCGCATGAACCGCAGCGGGCGCGAGGTCAGCATCACCCTCGCAGGCCATGACGGCACGCAAAGCTACGACGCCCGGCTGCGCCCGATGCAAAGCGGTGGCTACATGATGCTGGTGGATGCCGCGCATCTGGACCTGCCGCCAGAGGCCGCGCGCCCGTTGACCTATGACTTCGACCTGCTCGACCAGAACGATGGCGCGCTGGACCAGACACCGCTGCGCCGGCTGACCTTCACCGTTTTCGACACAGAGACAACCGGCCTGCTGCCGCACAAGGATGAGATCGTGCAGATCGGCGCGGTGCGCATCGTCAACGGGCGTCTGGTGCCGGGCGAACGCATGAACCAGCTTGTTGATCCGGGCCGTCCTATCCCACCCTCCTCCACCAAAGTGCATCGGGTGACGGACGCCATGGTCGCAGGTCAGCCCGACATCGCCATTGCGGGGAAAAAATTTCACACCTTCGCGCGCGGCTCCGTCATCGTGGCGCACAACGCCCCCTTCGACATGGCATTTCTGCATCGGCACAAGCGGCGTATCGGGGTGGAGTGGGATCACCCCATCCTTGACACGGTACTTCTGTCCGCGATCCTGTTCGGTGCCTCGCAGGAACACACATTGGACGCGCTGTGCGACCGGCTCGCGGTCACCATCCCGCCGAATCTGCGACATACCGCGCTCGGCGACGCCCATGCCACGGCAGAGGTTCTGGCCCGGATGCTGCCCATGCTGGAGGCACAAGGCATGCACACATTGGCCGATGTTCTATCCGAGACAAAGCGCCATGGGCGCCTGCTGGCAGACCTAAACTGACCCAAGGCGCGGTCGCTCCTGATGACCGGACTATGCATCGCAAAACCGCGCTCAGACTGCGCTCAGCAATCGGGCGGAACGCGCCATCGGCCCGATCCGCCCTACCATTGCCACGCGATCCGTCATCAGACCCGCGCGCCCGTCCTGCCCTGAAACGTCAGCGCTGTGGCAAGCGCACAGCGGCATCCAGCCGGATCACTGTCCCGTTCAGATAGGCACTCTCGCAAATCTGCGTGACAAGCTGCGCATATTCCTCCGGCAGGCCCAGACGGTGCGGAAAGGGAATGTTCGCCACGATACCATCCACCGTTTCCTGGGGCAGACCTTCCATCATCGGCGTGTTGAACAACCCCGGCGCAATCGCCATGACGCGCACGCCCTGCTTGGCCATTTCGCGCGCCGCTGGCAGACACATGGCGGCGATGCCCCCTTTGGACGCCGAATAGGCCACCTGCCCGATCTGCCCGTCCTCGTAGGCGACCGAGGCCGTGTTGATCACCACCCCGCGTTCTCCGCTTTCCAATGGGTCAAGCGCCATCATTTCGCGTGCCGCGTGGCTCATGACATAATAGGACCCCATCAGGTTCACGCGGATGGTCTTTTCAAACAACTCCGAGGACAGACCCCCATCGCGCCCCACCACGCGCGCGGCCAATCCGATCCCGGCGCAGGACACCGAGATCCGAGGCGCGCCCAAGGTCGCCGTCACCTCTGCCACGGCCTCCGCCACAGACGCCTCCAACCCCACATCGGTCTTCACCGCATGACCACCGATCTCGCGCGCCACCTCTGCGGCACGGTCGGCATCGAAATCGAGGATACCGACCTTGGCCCCCTCGGCCGCCAGCCGCCGCGCCGTCGCCGCGCCCAGGCCGCTCGCCCCACCTGTCACGATCGCCACATGTCCGGAAATCTGCATCTTGTCTCCTCTCGAAACACCGGGACGCGCCACCGCGCCCCTGCTTCTTTGCTTGTCAAATACTCAAAAGATAGCCCCGCCCTCCACGAAGGCGACACGTGCGGATCAGGGCAGCAGAAACAGCGTGATCGCCGGAAAAGCCACCAGCAGCACCACCCGCACCAGGTCCGACATCACATAGTACATCACCGCCCGGTAGGTGCTGACCATCGGCGTCTCAGGTGACATTGCGTTGATGACGAACAGGTTCATCCCCACCGGCGGCGTGATCAGACCGACCTCCACCACGATCAGAACCAGAATGCCGAACCAGATCGCCGTGTGCTCGGGCGACAGTCCGAAATCCATCGCCATGATCACCGGAAAGAAAATCGGGATGGTCAGCAGGATCATCGACAGGGAGTCCATGAAGCAGCCCAGCACAAGGTAGATCGCCAGGATCGCCACCAGAACCGCCAAAGGTGACATGCCCAGTTCCACCACCCAGGACGAAAGCTCCTGCGGCAGGCGCGTCCGTGCCAGAAAGGCATTGTAGAACGCGGCCCCCAGAACGATGAAAAAGATCATGGCAGAAGATCGCGCCGTATCGGTAAAGCTGTCCAGCAGCGTGCGAAAGGTCAGGCCACCATTCGCCAGCGCGATGATGCCGGTGCCCAGCGCGCCCACCGCCGCCCCCTCCGTCGGGGTGAAGATACCACCGTAAATACCGCCCACCACCGCGATAAACACCAGCAACACCGGCCAGACATCCAGCAACGCGCGGAACCGCTCGCCCATCGGAACGGGCGGTCGCACACCTGCGCTGCCCGGGTTCATCCGGACGTAAATCGACACGGCCACCATGTAGCCGATGGCCGCCAGCACACCGGGAACAAAGGCCGCAAGGAACAGCTTGGCAATGTTTTGCTCCGTCAGGATGGCGTAGATCACCAGCACGACGCTTGGCGGGATCAGGATGCCCAGCGTGCCCCCGGCGGCCAGCGTCGCGGTCGAGAACCCGCCATCATAGCCGTAGCGCTTCAACTCTGGCAGGGCGACCCGGCTCATGGTGGCTGCGGTGGCCAGCGAGGACCCGCAGATCGCGCCAAAGCCCGCGCAGGCGCCAATGGCCGCCATGGCCACACCGCCACGACGATGCCCGAGAAAGTTCTCCGCCGCCTTGAACAGCGACTGGGACATACCGCCGAGCGTGGCAAAATACCCCATCAACAGGAACATCGGCACAATCGACAGCGAGTAGCTGGAGAAGGTTGTAAAAGCGATATCCTTGAGCTGCGCCATAGGCAGGCGCGTGTTGCCCATCACCATCCACATCCCGGCAAAGCCCGCGGAAAACATGGCCAGCCCGATCGGCACCCGCAGGAAGATCAGCAGCAGAAGGGCGGGAAAGGACCAGATCCCGATTTCGAGGTTGCTCAATGGTTCGCCCCCAAAGCGTTCGGCGCGATCACACGCCCTGTCAGCATTTCATAAACCCGCAGTATTACGACGTAACAGGCGGTCAAGGCGGTCAGCGTCGCGCCCACAAGGCTCCCCGCGTAGGCCCACCAGACCGGGAACTGCAACAGCAGCGTCGTCTGCCCGGAACTGATCTTGCGCGCCATGCCCTCGTTGAGCTGCACGGCGATCACCACCATCACAACGGCCATCAAGACGGCAATCAGCACATCCAGCGCGCGGTTCACCCCGCGCGGCAGCACATTGGTGAACACGTCCACCGCCGCATGTCCGCCAGAGACGGTACAAAACGGCAGAAAGGCAAAGATGCAAAAGGCCATGCCGGCCTCCACCAGCTCGAAATCGCCCCGGATCGCGCCAAAGCCCGCGTCGATCATGCCTTGGGCAAATCCCGCCGCCAGACCCACCCCGGTCATCCAGTGCAGCACGGAATTGCCCACGCGGCCCAGAATGGACAGGCAGGTCATCACGATCAAAATCGTCAGCACGGTACCCCCGGCCAGCGCCATCACACGCGCAAGCCCCAGCACGATGCGGTGCAAACCGGCCATCGCAGCATTCCCCTCAAGTTCTGAGTTCTGGTTGAAAGTCCGGGGCCACGGTCAACGCACGCAGCCCCGCATCCTGAGGGTTTACTGGCCCCAGGTGTCCATGGAGGGATCATATTCCCCCATCAGGGCTTTGGCTTCGTCGATCAGCGCCTGACCGTCGATGCCTTTGCTCTCCATGTCCGCAATCCACGTCTCGTAGATCGGGTTGACCAGGGCGTCCCACTCCTGCGCATCCTCTTCGGACACAACATTGATGTCGTTGCCAAGATCCACCGCGATCTGCCGCGCCGGAGCATCGGCATCCGCCTGCGTGCCACCGGCAAAGATCGAGAACGCCACGCCAGAATTGTCGTCGATGACTTTCTGAAGGTCCTCGTCCATGGACTCGTAGACGTCCTTGTTCATCGCCATCACAAAGGTCAGCGTATACAGGGCCGGGCCGTCGAACTCAGTGTGGTGGCTCACCAGTTCCGCGACTTTCAAGGCAGGGGTCACTTCCCACGGGATCGTGGTGCCATCCAGAACGCCCTTGGACAGGGCCTCGGACACGGCCGGAACCGGCATCCCGATGGGCTCCGCGCCGACGCGGGTCAGCAGGTCGTTCACCAGCCGTGACCCACCGCGGATCTTCATACCCTCAAGGTCAGAGGGAACATTGACCGCCTTGTTGGTGTGAAACAAACCCGGGCCATGCACCCATGTGCCAATGACCTTGACGTCTGCGAAATCAGCATCCTGCATCTGTTCTTCGCTGATCTTGGCATAGGCATAGGACGCGGCGCGCGCATCTTCGACCATGAAGGGCAGCTCGAACACTTCGCTGCGCGGGAACCGGCCCGGCGTGTACCCAACCACGGTCCAGCCCACGTCGATGATGCCATCCTGCACATGGTCGAACAGCTCGGGCGGGCTGCCACCCAGTTGCATGGACGGGTAGATCTCTACCTCGATGCGACCGTTGGACTCCGCTTCGATCCTGTCGGCCCAGGGCTGAAGGATCTCCGTCGGAACCGTGGCCTGCGCCGGCAGCATGTGTTCCATCGAAAGTGTCACATCCGCGGCCAGCGCGCTGGTGGTCGACATCAGCGTCGCCGTCAGCGCGGCGGCCGTTGCGCCGAAAAAGGTTCTCCGTGTGTGCATTTCATTTCCTCCCAGAAAGACCGGCTCTTGTGAGCCTTTGTTTGGTATTCTCAATCCGCCATCACGCCACATCAGGGGGCAACACGCGCCTGCATAGGGTCCAGAGTTGGCCGGGGGTGCAGCGACGTCCCGAGGCGCAGACATGCGCCAAGACGGACGTTCCGCAAAATCGTGCCATGATGTCCTCCCCTACATCTTGACTGGTGCGGGAAACCTTGCGGTCCTCGCAGCGTACGGCAACAGCATCGCTGTCTCGGCCCCATGGGACCATGATAAAGGCCAACTTGTCCAGAACTCTTCCACTTGGAAACAAAAATTTCTCATGCGCCGCGCTCGGATTTCTGTCGCCAGCGCACCCGCCGACGTTCCATCCGGCTTTACGATGAAAAAGCCGACGCAATTTATACCTGAATGGGTAATTCCTATGCGTCCGGCTACGACATGCCTGACCGTCACGCCCCGCGCAAAGCAGCAGATTCGCCAATTTCGAACGCTATTTTACGCCTCAAGGCCCCCCAAGTCCCAACTCCGAACAGGCCGGTCCCTCCTCTGTCGCGGCGCACATCCGTCACACAGGTTGAAAGGCGGCGCTTGCGCGATCGCACAGGCCGCGTCTATCGTTACCCTATTATTTTACGACTGGCCCGGAGCCCGTGAAGATTTTGAACCGCCTCACACTCAAATCCCACGGCGATTTGCGCCAATTCGCCGCGCTGAAGACTCCGATCTGGGTCTTCGACGTCGACGCGCATTGCATGTGGTGGGCCAATGCAGCGGCGGTGCATTTCTGGAAGGCCCCGGATCTTCCCTCGCTGCTTGCGCGGGATTTTTCGACCGACACGGACACAGCCCGGCGGCGATTGCGTCAGGTGGTGGACACGGCCTCGGGATCGACCCCAATTCAGGATACATGGACGCTCTATCCCGGCGGAACGCCAATCCCCGCGCTGTTGTCGTGTCAGCCCGTCTGGCTGAACGATACATCTGCGGGAATCCTGATCGAAGTCCACCGAACCCACGCCGATGTCGTCGATGCCGACACGCTGCGCCTGATGGAAGCCGCCCGCGCCACGGCGCTGGCAGTGGCCACCTTCTCGCTCGATGGTCAGCTTCTGGCGCAGAACCCGTCGTCCGCCGCATGGCATGGCCCCGCGCGCGCGCGCTCCGGCGGGCGCAGTGATCTGGAGGCCCGGTTCGTCGACCGCGAAATTGCACATGATCTTCTGGATCGCATCCGCGCCGATCAAAGCCTTTCGTGCGAGGCGCTCGTCCGGCGCAGTGACGGGCTGCACTGGCACCTTGTGTCGGCCCGCCGTGGACGCGATCCGATCACCGGCGATTACGTCGCCATCGTCTCCGAGGAAGACATCTCCGAACAATATCAACAACGCCAGCAGCAGCAACGGGCGAACCAGATCCTCGAAGGCACGGTCGCAGAGCGCACCGACCGGCTGCGCGCCTCCGAGGAACGCTACGCCCTTGCCACCGAAATGGCCGCAATCTGGGACTGGGACGTCAAAAGCAACAAGGTCTTTTTCTCCCCCAGTTTCATTCGTGACCTCGGCTACAAGAAACAGGAATTCCACGACATTCTGCGCGAGGAAGGCATTGATGGTCTTCTGTTTCCCGACGACGCCGCCACCTTTCATGCCATCGTCGATCAACTCGTCCGCACCCCCGATGCTCCGATTTCCGAAGAAGTCCGCTTTGTCATGAAGGACGGCAACGTGCGCTGGTTTCACGCTCAGGGACGCATGCTGTGCGACGACATGGGTGTGCCCATTCGCTCCGTCGGGCTGCTCACCGACGTGACCCGAAGACGGGCGCTGGAAACCTCGCTGATGGCCGCGCAAAGGCTGGAAGCCATTGGCCAGCTTACCGGCGGGATTGCGCATGATTTCAACAACCTGCTGACCGTCATTCAAGGCAACGCACAGCTTTTGCAAGAAGCCGGCGAAACCGACAAGGAACTGATCGAAGAGATCGTGACCGCTGTTGGCCGTGGTGCGGACCTCACCACCCACCTGCTGGCCTTTGCCCGCCGCCAGATGCTCAAACCCACTGCGCATGACCTCGGCAAGGTGCTGGGCGGGCTGCAAAACACGCTGCGACGCCTGTTGACCGAATATGTCACCGTGAAGATGGAGCTGGACGCCGACCTCTGGCCCGTCTGGGTCGATGCCAGCCGTCTGGAGGCCGCGCTGCTGAATGTGGCCATCAACGCCCGCGATGCCATGCCCAATGGCGGCACACTTCAGATCTGCGCTCGTAACCGCGTCGTGGCCGAAGACACGCCCAACCTCGGCATGGAACTGGAGCCAGGCGCCTATGTCGAGATCGCCGTGACCGACACAGGTCGCGGCATGTTGCCCGAAACGCTCGCCCGCGCGTTCGAGCCGTTCTTTTCGACCAAAGGCGTCGGGCGCGGCAGCGGTCTGGGCCTGTCCATGGTCCTCGGCTTCTCTCGCCAATCCGGCGGCGACGCCTGCATCGACAGCCAGCCGAACAATGGCACCCGCGTGGTCTTGATGCTGCCGCGCTCGCAGACGTCGC
Source organism: Sagittula marina (assembly GCF_014196795.1). Classification (GTDB taxonomy): domain Bacteria; phylum Pseudomonadota; class Alphaproteobacteria; order Rhodobacterales; family Rhodobacteraceae; genus Sagittula; species Sagittula marina. The sequence continues at coordinate 8,957 of NZ_JACIEJ010000007.1, read as the reverse complement.
CCAGCGCCACGGTCTCGACAACGCCCGGGCAGATCAGGCGCGGCTCAGGCGAACACATTCATGTGCTGGAGGACAACCCTTCGGTCCAAAGCGCCCTCGCGCGGATGTTGACCTCGATAGGATACCGCGTCTCCACGTCCACCACCGTGAACGGCGCGCTGCAATCCACGATAGCGCAGGACGGCCCTCAGCTGTTCCTCGTGGACCTGATCCTCGGCGCAGGCCAGCACGGAACGGACTTCCTGCGCGCCCTGCGCGCCACAAACGCGCAGACGCCGGTTGTGCTCATGTCAGGCCTGCCCGAGACTGAAATGCGGGTCGAAACAACCCTCGCCGACGCTTACCTGACAAAGCCCATCAGCACCAATCATCTGGCGCAGGCCATCGCCACGGTATTGTCCCGCGAACACCAGCCCGGCTAACCCCCTGTCCGTGCGATTTTACGCCAGTTGGAGGCCAACCTCCGCGGTTGAGACTTCAGGCTCATGACCTGTCATGCCGCGTGACTGGGCACGATTCTCCCCAGCGGCCAAGGCGTCTGATTGCGCAGCCTCTGCATAACCCCTCCCCACCCTCTGCACCGCATACCATGCACATGCGCAGACACCGCACGCCTTGGGGGCTTTCCCACCGCGCAGCTTCTTGCCAATCTGCCCCCAGTAAAACGGAGCAGCATCCATGAAGATCCTCGTGGTCGACGACGACCCCCGACTGCGCGACCTGGTGCGCACGGCATTGAAACGTGCGGGCCATGACGTGCTCTGCGCCGCAGACGGGACGCAAGGCTTGACCGAAGCCCGCCGCAGCACCCCTGACCTTGTGGTGCTCGACATCGGCCTGCCGGAAATGGACGGGCTCGAGGTCTGCCGCCGCATCCGCCAGACCTCTCAGGTGCCAATCCTTTTTCTCACCGCGCGCGATGACGAAGTGGATCGCATTGTCGGGCTGGAACTGGGGGCGGACGACTACGTCTCCAAACCCTTCAGCCCGCGCGAACTGGTGGCCCGCATCGCGGCCATCCTGCGCCGCACCAGCGGCGCTGCTCCCGCCGAAACCCGACGACACGGACGCATTGCACTGGATCTGAGCGCGCGCCACTGCCGGATTGACGACCAGCCGCTGTCTCTCACCGGAACCGAGTTTCAGTTGATCGCCGCTCTGGTCGGTGCGGCCAATCGCCTGCTGTCGCGCGCCGAACTGGCCAACGCTGTCTGGGGCGCGGGTGCGCAGCAATCCGACCGCACCATGGACAGCCATTTGCGCAATCTGCGCCGCAAACTGGCCGAGGCGGGCCTGCCCGACGCGATCGAAACCGTGCATGGCCAAGGTATGCGCCTAGGGCACTGCGGATGACCGCGCGGCGCTGGCGGCCCTCTCTGGCCTTCGTCCTTGGCGGCGCGCTGGCCGCGACCCTGGCCATGTCGCTCGCCGGACTGGTGGTGCTGCGCTACCTCGGGGCCGAGATCGGCTTTCGCCCCGCCGCGATGCTCGTCGCCGCCGTCATTGCCGCGGCCACGGGGGCGTTGGGCTGGCTGTTGGTGCGCTTGCTGTTACGCCCCATTCGCGCGTTGGAGGCCTTTGCCCTCGCCGAAGGGGCTGCCGACCGACCACGCCACCACGGCACCCGCGAACTGCACGCCACCGCCCAGCGCGTCATCGCCATGGCCGACGCCCTGCGCGACCGCGAAGCCACCGTGCGCGCCTTCACCGATCATGTGACGCATGAGCTGAAGACCCCCGTAGCGGGCATCCGCGCCGGGGTCGAACTGATGCAGGATGGCGGCTCGCTGACGGCGGAGGACGCGCGGCTGCTGGACCAGATCGACAGCGCGCGGCTGCAAATCGAAACCCAGCTGGCCGCTCTGCGCCGCGTCGCACAGGCGCGCGAAGTGCGATACTTGGGCGAAACCACCGTGCAGCGCGCCCTGGATCTGGTTCTGGGACAGGTTCATATCGCGGTTCATCATACAGGGGACACCGCCATCTTGCCCTTGTCCTCTGACGGGCTGGCCGTGGTGTTGCTGCACCTGCTGAACAACGCCGCGGCCATGGGCGCGCAGAACGTTACGCTGTCTCAGACCGAAACGGGCCTCTTGGTCTGTGATGATGGGCCGGGCATCTCCGACGGCAACGCCGCCCGCGTGTTCGACCCGTTCTTTACCACGCGCCGGGACTCCGGCGGCACAGGCATGGGATTGACCATCGCCCGCACAATCTTGCAGGCGCATGGCGGCGACATTCACCTCGTGCCAAGGGCCTCCGGCACGTGTTTTCGCATTTGCTTCCCGTGAGCAATTGACCGCGCCCGAATTTGCTGACAAATGTCAGGTAATAAGTATCGGAGCCACACATGTTATCTGATCCCATTGCGCGCACGCGCCGCTTTCACCGCGCCGTCACGACCGAAGCCGGTGTGCTGGATTCCTCCTTCCTCGGGCGCGGCCGCCCCCTTGGACCGGCGCGCGTGCTGAACGCGATTGGGCACGGAATGCACGATATCGGGGAGATCAGGGCCTATCTGCGCCTCGATTCCGGTTTGATGAGCCGCCTGTTGCGCGGACTTGAGGACGAGGGGCTGATCGAACTCACCGCCTCCTCCACCGATGGGCGCCGCCGTGAAGCCCAGCTGACCAATAGCGGTCGTGCAGAATTTGCCGAATATGAGCGGCTTTCCGACCAGCAGGCAGAGCAGATCGTCGCCCGCCATCCGCGCCCGGAGATCCTGCTGAACGCCATGGACATCGTCGCCACTGCGCTTGGCATGGAACGGGTCAGGCTTGAGGAGCTCTCTCCAGAAGAGCCACGCGCCCGTGCCTGTCTTCAGGTCTATTACGAAGAACTCGCCCAGCGCCTGCGGACAGGGTTCGACGTGACGCGCTCCGCCGATCCCGAAGCCACCGATATGATCCCGCCGCGCGGGTCCTTCCTGATTGCCCTGTCGGACGGGCTGCCCATTGGCTGCGTCGGGCTGAAGGGCACTGACAAAGGTTATGCCGAGATCAAGCGCCTCTGGGTTGCGCAGTCGGCGCGTGGCATGGGCCTTGCCGGCCAGTTGATGGACACGGTCGAAGACCGCGCGCGCAGTCTGGGGATCGACCTGCTCAGGTTGGACACGAACTCCGCCCTGCCAGAGGCCATCGCCTTTTACCGCAAACGCGGCTGGACAGAAATCGACCGCTTCAACGAGGACCCCTACCCGGACTTCTTTTTTGAAAAGCGGCTTTGACCGGGCCGCTCTTCAAATCCCGATCAGACAGCGGATCGCTCCGTTTCTCCAGGTTAATTCCGCCGGGATTGACATCGCCGAGCAAATTGCTCAGGAATACGGCGACAGGATAACCGAGGGAAACAGTCATGAAATTCATCAAAGGTTCGGTCGCACTGGCGGCTCTGTGCGCAACACCCGCGCTGGCCGTGGAGAAATCCGAGGTGCTCGACACCTACGCAGATATCGCGCATGCGGGCTACGAGGATTCGCTGACCACCGCGCAGACCCTGCAAACGGCGGTCGCCGCTCTGCTGGAAAGCCCGTCAGACGAAACGCTGTCCGCCGCCCGCGAAGCATGGCTGGCCGCGCGCGTGCCCTACCAGCAGACCGAAGCGTTCCGTTTCGGCAACGCGATCGTTGACGACTGGGAAGGCAAGGTCAACGCCTGGCCGCTGGACGAAGGGCTGATCGACTACGTTGATGCCACCTACGGCGGGCCGACCGATGAAAACCAGCTTGCCGCGCTGAATGTTGTCGCCAACCCGACCTTTACCCTGTCGGGCGAAGAGGTTGACGCCACCGAGATCACGCCGGAGCTGATCGGTGAAACCCTGCACGAGGCGGACGGCGTCGAGGCCAACGTGGCCTCCGGCTACCACGCGGTGGAATTCCTTCTCTGGGGTCAGGATCTGAACGGCCACGAGGCCGGTGCCGGCGACCGTCCCGCCACCGATTTTGCCACAGGCGACGACTGCACCAACGGCAACTGCGACCGCCGTGGCGACTACCTGAAGGCCGCGACCGATCTGCTGGTCTCTGACCTTGAGTGGATGACCGCCCAGTGGGCCGAGGGCGGCGACGCGCGCACCACGCTGCTGGACGACGAAGACGCAGGCATCACCGCCATGCTGACCGGCATGGGCTCCCTGTCCTACGGTGAGCAAGCGGGCGAGCGGATGCGTCTGGGCCTGATGCTGAATGACCCCGAGGAAGAGCACGACTGCTTCTCCGACAACACGCACAACTCGCACTACTACGACGGCAAGGGCGTGCAAAACGTCTATACCGGCAGCTACACCCGTGTCGACGGCTCCGAAGTGACCGGCCCCAGCCTCAGCGATATGGTCGCTGAAATGGACGCCGACCTAGACGCGGAGCTCACCGCCAAGCTCGACACCACCATGGACAAGCTCGGTGATATCGTCGACGCGGCCGAAGGCGGGTTCGCCTACGACCAGATGCTGGAACGCGGCAGCGACAAAGGCGAGGCGCTTATCATGGGTGGCGTTGACGCGCTGGTCGACCAGACCCGCAGCATCGAACGCGTCGTGGCCCTGATGCAGGCTGACGACGTGAACATCGAAGGGTCCGACAGCCTCGACAATCCCGAGGCCGTCTTCCAATAAGACCGTGAAACGATGAGCGGCGCACGTCATGCTGGTATCCCCCTGTGCCGCCCGTCCTGCAACGCCCGCATCCCTCCTGCGGGCGTTCGCCATTCTTACCGAAGGGCCTGAGGCTGAAGATGAAGACCACCTGCGTGACCTCCCTGTTTGCACTGCTGCTGAGCGGAACGACCCTCCCCGCGCAGGAATTGGATGACATCCATCTCAACGTGATCCCCCGAACCAAGGACGAAACCGCGCGCATCGCCGGGGCGCTTGCCGCGCCCGAGAATTTCGATGCGCCGCAACCGTTCGAGACCATGTCCGGCGGGGCAGCCACCGTGCGGGCGCGGATGACCCAGGACGCATTTTCCCAGCCCTCGGCCAATATTTCCTTTGAACGTGAGCTGACTTTCAAGGTCGGCAACGGCCTGTTCAAGAAGGTCTGGGTGTCGGCCCCCTCCTCGACACTGGCCTCTGACGGGCTGGGACCGCTGTACAACGCGCGCTCCTGCCAGCGCTGCCACATCAAGGACGGGCGCGGCCATGTGCCCGCAGGCCCGGACGATACCGCCACATCCATGTTCTTGCGTGTCTCCGTCCCCGCGGGGCCGGACGATCTGGTGCCAGAGATCGAAGGCTACCTCGGCACCGTGCCGGAACCGAACTACGGGCTGCAGCTGCAGGAGTTTGCCAACGCAGGCCACAATGCAGAATACCGCCTGCAAATCGACTACGACGAGGTCGAGGTGCCGCTGTCCGGCGGTGAGGTCGCGCATCTGCGCGCGCCGACCTACACCGCCGCTGATCTGGGCTACGGTCCCTTGGCCCAGGATGCGATGCTGTCACCGCGCGTCGCGCCGCAGATGATCGGCCTTGGCCTGCTGGAGGCGATCCCGGCCGAGGACATCCTTGCGCAGGCCGACCCTGACGATGCGGACGGCGACGGCATTTCCGGCAAGGCGCAGATCATCTGGTCCGGGGAGTTCGACCGACCCATGCTGGGGCGCTTCGGGCTGAAGGCCGGAGCCCCGACAATCCGCGAACAATCGGCGGCAGCCTTTTCCGGCGACATTGGCATTTCCAACCCGCTGTTCAGCTCTGGGGCGGGCGAATGCACGGCGGCTCAGGTCGATTGTCAGCTGACAATTCACGGCGACCAGGACGAGCGCGGCTTTGAAATCGACGCCGAGGGCCTGGACCTTGTGACCTTCTACAGCCGCAACCTCGCTGTGCCGGAGCGACGCAATGTGGACGACCCGCAGGTCTTGCGCGGCAAGCAGCTGCTCTATGAGACCGGTTGCACCTCCTGCCATACCCCGAAATTCGTCACTCATCGTCTGGAGGATCGCCCCGAGCAATCCTTCCAGCTGATCTGGCCCTACACCGACCTGCTGCTGCACGACATGGGGCCGGGTCTGGCGGACAACCGGCCCGAGGCGCGCGCCGACGGTCAGGAATGGCGCACGCCGCCGCTTTGGGGGATCGGTTTGACGCAGGAGGTCTCCGGGCATACGCAGTTCCTGCACGACGGGCGCGCGCGCTCCCTGCTCGAAGCTGTGCTTTGGCACGGGGGGGAGGCGCAGCCCGCACGTGATAGCGTGGCGCAGATGCCGCCGCCTGACCGCGCCGCCTTGATCGCTTTTCTGGAGAGTCTCTGATGCTGAAATCCCTGTCGCTGACGTTTTCCCTGCTGGCCGGTGTCGCCATGGCAAACCCCGATCCGGCGCAGGTGGTGCGGGACGTGGTCCTGCCCGGCTTCGAGACCCTGGCCGAGCGCAGCCATGCGCTTGACGCCGCCGCCGCTCAGGACTGCGCGCCCGACAGCGTCGCCCTGCGCGACGCCTGGGCGGAGGCCTTCGACGCCTGGGTGCGCGTCAGCCACCTGCGCTTTGGCCCCACAGAGGTCGACGACCGCGCCTTTGCGCTCGCCTTCTGGCCGGACAGCCGGGGCGTCACGCCACGGACGCTGGCCGGGCTGATCGCCGACGAAGACCCGGTGGTGACGAACCCTGAAGCGTTCCAGGAGGTCTCCATCGCCGCGCGCGGGTTCTACGCGCTGGAATTTCTGCTCTATGATCCGGCATACGCCGACGGGTCCGACTACACCTGCCAATTGGTGCAGGCCGTGGCGCGGGACACATCCGACATCGCCGACGCGATCCTCGCGGACTGGCAGGATTTTGTTGTCGAGTTCACCGACGAGGGCAGCCGCTATCAGACCCGCGAAGAGGCCCTGCAAGAGCTGTTCAAGGCCGTGACAGCCGGACTGCAATTCACCTCTGACACGCGGATCGGGCGACCCATGGGCAGTTTTGACCGTCCCCGCCCGGCCCGCGCCGAAGCGCGCCGGTCCGAACGGTCGCTGCGTCATGTGCGTCTGTCGCTGGAAGGGACCGAAGCGCTGGCCCTCGCATTGGCCGCAGAGGCCCCCGAGGTCGCGAAGAACATCCAGGACGCCTATGCCGACGCCTTCGCCGAGGTCGAGGCGCAGGACAGCCCGACCTTTGCCAACGTGGACACGCCGATGGGGCGCTTCAAGGTGGAAGTGTTGCAAGGGGCGGTGGACAGCGTGCGCACGGTCATCGGGCTGGAGCTTGGTCCCGAACTGGGCGTGGTCGAAGGTTTCAACGCTTTGGATGGGGACTGACATGCTGTCACGACGGGGCATGCTGAGCGGCATGATCGCGGCGGGCCTTTGGCCTGCGCAGGGATGGGCCGATGTGGGCGGGCCGCGCTACCTTGCGGCGGCGCAGCACACTGCAGGTGGCTATGCGCTGCACGGCGTCTCGGTGGATGGCGTCAGCCTGTTTTCTGTGCCGCTACCGACGCGGGGCCATGCGGCGGCCGCGCACCCCACACGCGCCGAGGCGGTGGCCTTTGCCCGCCGTCCCGGCACCTATGCCATCGTTCTGGATTGCCTGAGCGGGGAGGTGAAAGCCGAACTGACCGCGCCCGAGGGGCGGCATTTCTATGGGCACGGCGCGTTCTCTGCCGATGGCAGCCTGCTGTTCACCACGGAAAACGATTTCGAAACCGCGCGCGGTGTTGTCGGTGTCTGGGATGTGGCCGGTGGCTACACCCGGCTTTGGGAATTCAGCTCTGGCGGAGTCGGTCCGCACGAACTGCGGCTGATGCCCGACGGGCAGACGCTTGCGATCGGCAACGGAGGGATCGAAACCCACCCGGAGGCCGGACGCGCCAAGCTCAACATCCCCTTCATGGCACCCAACCTGACCTATGTGTCGCTGTCGGGTGAGATCCTCGAACAGGTGGCGCCGCCCGACGCGGAGCACAAGAACTCGATGCGACACCTCGCCGTCGGGCCGGATGGTCAAGTGGCGCTGGCGCTGCAATGGCAAGGCGAGGTGACCGATGCCCCTGCCCTGTTGATGCTGCACAAACGCGGGCAAGCCCCGGTCTGGGCGCGTGCGCCTGAGGCGCTTCACGCCGCGATGGAAGGCTACGCAGGCAGCGTGTCGTTCAGCGGTGACGGTCGACAGGTGGGCATCACCTCGCCGCGTGGCGGCCGCGTGCAGGTGTTCGATGCGGCCTCTGCCGTGTTCCAGAACGAGGTGTTGCTTCGCGACGTTTGCGGACTGGCGCCAGGCACCGATGGCTTTGTCGCGTCCACAGGGCAAGGTGTGTTTCATGCGTTGAACGACGGTCAGGCGCGCGTCCTGCAAGACCAAGCTGTCGCGTGGGATAACCACATTGTGCCGATCGGCGCTGCAACCCGTTCTGCGTAGCTTCGACGGCCTTGAAACAGGCGCTTGCGCTTTCATGGTGCATGATGGCTGGCCCGCTCGGGTGTAAATACAGTCCATGAGTGACCGTCTGACCATCGTGGGTGTCACAAAGGACAGGGATGATCAAAGATGCCTTGCAAGCGTCGGATGGCTTTGAGGTGCATGCGATTGGCGACACCACCTCACTGGTGCCGCGCTCCGCCCTGATGCGGCGCTGAGCGACGTGGGCACCCACCCGCGACATTCTCGAAGTAACGACGCTGGCCTACACCCCCTTGGAGATGCTCGTGAGAGGAACGGCGGGCGGTCTGGCGCGTGCCCGCGTGAATGGTGGACCGCCTCACACTGCCCCGTTCAAGCCCGTGCGGGACACCGAGGATGACCGAACGGCCTTCATGCTGTCGCCAGCTGCGGTAGCCACCGGGCGACAAGGCGAAGGCATAGGCCAAGCCCTATTCCCATACGGCACGAACAATCTGCGAAAGGACGGCGTGGATGTGATCGTCACCTATGGAGATCCTGACCTGCCACGGGATTTTTCCTCCATCGTCGGTTAGAGTCCGATCCAACTTGAGGACGGACAATGAAGCGAACGCGATTTACGGACGAACAGAT
>NZ_JACIEJ010000006.1 GCF_014196795.1 Sagittula marina | reverse complement strand
AGCTGGACCACAAGGGAACCAGCGGATGGTGGTGCTGGTGGCAGATATCAACACCTCTGCAAAGCCAGCCCCCCCCGCAAGGCAGTGCGCCGCAATGGATGGGGCTGATTGGCTGCATGCTCACGCATGCAGTGTGGACAGCCCCGAATGATCGGGTTTCGTAGGGCCCGCGAGACGAGGACTTCCTTCCGAAACCGCATCCGGACGTCTCCGATGCGTTCACCTGTCCAGGAGAGCAGCTCGGCGAGCTGCGTGGCCGACAGCCCTGCGCGTTTTGCAAAAATCGCGACGGCCTCTTCGTCCTGCTCCAGGATACGCCGAAAGGTGGTCCCGAGATCGAGGGCGAAGTTGGCAGCGTCGGTTCCATTCAGGATTGCCGTGCGCGAAAACAGCGACGGGAGCGTCTCGCGGTCAGCGGGCTCCACCGTAAGGGAAAGCTTTCCCAGAAAATACACGTCCTGTGTGCTCAAACGCCCCACGTGTTGCGATACTCGGCTCCATAGCCGTTTCGGGATCGGAAGCGAAGTCGCCAGTCGCGGCAAGCGAAGATAGAGGCATGTGCCATGCGGGGTCCGATCGGCATACTAGCGACGTGAACGGCCCTCTCCAGACGTTTGCCGGGTCGGTTATCGCCGCGGTGCAGCTTCTTCAAACCGGTCATCCGGGGCATCGTGCAGAATTGCCGGGAAGGCGAAAGTCCGCTGAGCGGGGAAAAGCGCGCTCTCGCTGCGGCCGACTTTTGTTTGCATGGCCCGGATCGTGGAAGAACCTCGCCAGCAATGCTGCTGTTGACCAGTGCATTGTTGCGTTTGCGGCACGCGAACTCCGTACCGCCCACGCGCACTTTTGAATTCTAGAAGTCGTCAGATTCAGGAACGTTGCCTAGCCTTATAAGGAAGCTTGGGTCGCCGATTTCTCCACTGGTTTGATCCTCGGTGACCATGTAGGCGTCCGCGCCTGCGCAATCCTCGGACAGAGCCTCTCGTTCGGCTCTGTTTTTTGCTTCCAACGCAGTGGAGTATTCAAATTGCTTGGCAATTTTCAGGCCGGGCTGCCCATTGCGCCCAGCCTTCGTCTCAACATACGTTTGACAGATATAGTGGGTTTTTTCCGGGGAACGCTCTGCGTCTGTCATGGATGAATCCTTTTGATCGACTGGAATGATTGGAAGTTCTGGGAGCAGCCCTGGACGATTTCAACCTCTTTGAAGTGCCTGTTGACCACTGGAGGACATCACGCAAACAAACCGGCCAAAGTTCAACTACCGCGTCGAACGGGTTTTGATCCGACGCGGTTCGGACGCTGCTGAAGCTTTGGTGCAGGCGGCGTGTGTGCTTCTCTTTCAGCGCGGGCGTTGCGTAGCCGGGAATTCTTGGCGTCACGTTGTTCCGCTTCTTCGTCGACCATTTGCCTGACGACACGCGTCGTCTTATCCATCGCGGTTTCAGGTTTGGAGGCATACACTTTGAATAGATTGTCTTTTGTAAGTTTCGTCAATTTTCAGTTTCCTTTATTGTTGAAGGTCGGTCGGACCAAGCGAGGTGTTTCACATCAACGCCAAGTGGTTGACCTTGCCTTGCGGGAGCCGTGATGGGCGCATGGATGGCTCGCCCAACAGTGTCACTTCGATGTCCGGCGCGGCCATGGCATGCATCAATGCATCGTAATTCATCTGGAATCTCATCTCGGATCCCACCGTTGACAGGGGGCGGAGCGTTCCAATGACAAGATGGTCGCTGGTTGCACCGATCAATGTGCTTCCAACAGGCATTGTAAGCCCCGGAATTTCGGTGTCCTGATGTCCCATCGCGAGGATCATGCGCGCAGAGGCGGCACTGGGTGTCACAATACGAAGTGGCTCCCTGGTTGGATCGATCGGGGCGATAGGGGAAGGCGTGGGTTTTGCATCCGTTTCAATAACTTCGGCAACAAGCGTGAATGCGTCGGTGTGCATCCCGTCGATCTGGTCCCCGGACAGTGGCTCGACACCCAGAAGGATCGCCTCCCCCAAACGGAGGTCATTGACGCGACCCGTCGCGTGCTCACCAAGTGCCCATGGCAAATTGGCTGAGCTGCCACCAGACACTGTCTTGAGATAGGGGCCGCAAACGCCCTCAATCTCATTCGCGAGGTCGCAAAAATCGGCCATTTGCGACACAGTCGGGGCAAGCCCGCTAAAACAAGCGAAGTTTGCCCCGATGCCCTTCAAAGCCACCCCTTGCATGGTCATGACCTGCTTCGCGAAGTCAGCCAGGTCCTCGGGCATTATCCCGTCGCGTAAATCGCCCATCTCGACCATCAGTATGATGCCGTGAACCTTATCTTTGCAGATGGCGGCAGATGCCAATGCCGCAATGACAGCGCTCTCTGTGTTATAGCTCACTTCACAGAACCCAACGACCTCATCGACCTGACTTAACATAGGCGTGCGGATCAGCGTGACCGGGCATATCATGCCTGCTTGTCGCAACCTTTGCACATTTCTGATACGTGCATCCGCAAGTCCCAAAGCGCCCCCGTCCAACATAGCCTGAGCGATCGCAGGATTGCCGCAGACAGCCTTGGTAACGCCTGTGACGCCGATCCCGCGTGGCCCAAGGCGACTGACAAGGGTCTGCGTGTTGCCGCGTATCTTGGCCAGATCCACTTCGATGCGTGGGCAACTCATAGCGCGGCCACGGGCGTCCCTTGCATCAACCCCGGATATGCAGCGACCACCATCGCAAGCAAATGTGCAACAGGTCTGGCCAATGCATCGGTAACGGGCAACCCGAGTTGGTGGGATTGGGCCGCGATGGTTTCGGTGATTTCGGCCTCTGTCATGCCTTCGTGATTGAGGGTGACGCCGATAACCTTTGTATCCGCAAAGGCTTCGATCAAGGCGATCTCACTTGCCGCAGAAGGCATCGGCATACCGGGAAAGTCGCAGCGGTGGGCACGTTTCGGCGCGTGCTGAAGGATGACAGCGTCCGGCTGGCTCCCCCGAAGAATAAAGGCGGATGTGCAAAACGCGGGATGGCTCAACGCACCCTGACCTTCGATCAAAATGACATCGGGTTGTTCCGATTCAGAAGCTGCAACAACCGCGCCTTCAAGCTCACCACAGCAGAATTGCGGCGGTATGGCATCCATTGCGATACCGTATTTCGCGCCCTGCATCAGCCCGGTCTGGCCTGTGCCGACAAGCACCGTCTTGATGCCCGTGGCATTCAGGGCCTGGGCCAATACGGTCGCCGTCGTCCGCTTTCCAATGGCGCAATCTGTGCCGAGAACAGCAATACGCAGCGCTTTGACGTCAGCAACACTGCCATCAAACAGGCGCATGTCCTTGCTGGCTTTCGGCTTGCGGATGTCGCGGATCGTGACATTTCGAACTAATGCCGCGTTGGCTATTTCTCGGTCATCGCTCAGATATTCATGCAACCCACTCACAATGTTCATACCAAGCTCAATTGCTTGCAGAACAACGCCTCGGTCCGCAGTCGATAGACGCCCCGTTGACGGAGCCATCCCGTAGATCAGCGTATCGGGAAGGACGGCTTCATGGGCAACCGCGGCGTCCAGATGACCAAAGACAGGTATGTTGTTGCTTACGTTGTCTAGAACGGATCCGCTGTCTTGTCCGCTAACAGTGCTGTCGATAACGGAAAGGATGCGATGCGCTTGAGAATGGCGCACAAGGCCATTTGCCGTTTTGCCATCGATTTGCGCAAAGTTTCCTTCGCAGTAGACGACCGCCGTTGGTGAGGACGCGATCTGCTTGTCTGACGCCAAGCCTGCAGGTTTGATCTGTTTTATAGGAGGCGCTTGCGCTCCCCTGACAGGGCGGCGGATGGTATTAATAGTTTCAGATTTGGTTTCCATTGTGGTTCTCTTCTCTACGTTGGTACGGAGGGCAGAATTGCCCTCACATGCGGATTTTGAACGGGGATGGTGTCGTGTCCCGCGCCTGGTTGTTAAGGACGCAAAGCCGCTTTTATCTTGGAAATCTTGTTGCATCCCCAGCGGTTGCCCGCTCTGTCCAGGCGGGCGTTTTGCGAAATCGGTGCCCATTCCCATCCGGAACCGTAGAACCGTTTGGCGTCATTTGCGCTTTGCGGCACAACCACCGCGACGCAGGTATCCTCGTTCAGTCGGAATCCAATGTTGCATTCCCAACCATCGCAGTAACTTTTGGCACTGGCATTCTCAGGCATTGGCTGTGCGGCGGTTTAAGCAAAGACAGGCAGTCCCAAAAGCATGACCGCCAAGATCGAACCGATGAAGAGGGCCAAGAGTGGCGGTGTTTGGGCCGGCGCGCAGGCAGCCATTGCATACGAACCCCGAGGCTCTGTGATGTGTGGTTTACGATACATCTAAGGCGAGCTCCGCAAGACATGCGTCTGCCAGATCCCGGCTCGGGGCATCTGTGCCCGGCAATGTGGCCCAGCCGGTTTCCATCATCACATTGCGCCGCTGAAAGCTGGAAGATTCTCGAAGCGTTGCCAGTCTTTCGACGCGTTGCACATCAGCTTCTGAAAGCCCCAAACAGACCGGCACCATGGCCAAGGTGACTTGCTCTGCGGCAAAGCTATCAGCCATCTCCTGGGCACCGCTTGAAGTTGTCCAGCCGCCCCAAGTGAAGCCAAGAATAGAGACGGCAATTGCGCCAACCAAGGCGCCGTAAACGCCGGGTTTCGTCCATTCGGGAAACGTCATTTTTGATCCTTTGACGGAGAGAGCGCCGCCGCACTATTTCTGATTGCGTTCGTGTTTGCGTTGGCTTGATCCTGTGGCAGAGCCCCCTCCAGCTCACGGTGATCCACTGCGCGCAGCACTGACTTTCCTGCGCGCCAATTGTTTAATGGAAACGTCGCGGTCCGTCGGTACGCGGCAAAGCCGTAGCTCTGCATGACGTCGTCATCTGCCAACATTTCGTAGTCGTCCGCGGGCAATTCATCGGTGTACCGAGTGACCACAAACGGATGAAGAAATGTCACAGCTGACGTGGTCGTGCGCGATGACATCGGCAACCTTCCCAAACATCAGATCCCTGTTAAAGGACGTGACAGCTGAATTTTCATGATGGGGGTTGTGGTCCGCTCTGGCAGGCTGATGCGCCTATACCGCGGAGAGCCGCAACTTTCGTATCTCTCACATAGTCTCTTAGCGTCGCAAATACAACGCTGGTGACTCCGGCTCCATTTCTAAGACCACCCGTACCCCAAGAGCGGTCAAGGTTGCCCCCCACCATGCACATTGCTAGCCCCTTCCCCAGCAAAATCATATTTGGTTCGCTCGCCCAAAAGCCGCCATTGGGGCGTCCCGTAGCATCTGTCACATAAGGCTAGGCGCCGAACTGCGGCGGCGCAGCGAGCCGAACGTCTGGCGGGCCGTAGCTCCCGGCCTTAGCCGACCTTCACGCCAGGCGTAGCGGCTGACCGGTCTCGGCCCTTACCGGACCTCCGTGCTTGGCGCGGCGGATGTCCGGTCCCTGCGCAAAGCCGCCTTCCGCTTGCGGCGCCAGATGCTCTAGCGCGGCCCGTCGAAGCAGACATTCGTGCATCGCGCATCATTATTCAGCCAAAAAGTTGATCAGTAAGACAAAGCTTGGGTAGTCAAGTCGATCATTCTAATGGGTTAGGCTCTTGATAGATTTGGCTTCTTTCGAACTACGAGCTCAAGTTCGTTTGCTTCTAGCAAAGATAGTACTGTTTCTAATCATACACCTTGATCACCATTCTCTACTTTTGAAACCGTTGCCTACCGAAGGTCAGCGCGTTCCGCAATTTCGGCCTGAGTTGAGGCCGAAGCCTTTCGAGCTTCGGCGAGCAGAGCACCCAAGCGTTGCGGGCTAGAAATCAGACTATTCATCGCGCGTCCATTGCAAGAAAGATCACACTAGGTCATGTTGACAAATGGCGCACCCAAAGGCGTATCGACGTGATGTCGACGAAGCCGAGGAAGCTCTCTGCGGTCTTATCGTAACGAGTGGCAACTCGGCGGGCGTTCTTCAGCTTGTTGAAGCACCGTTCAACCAGGTTGCGTAGCCGGTAGAGGGAGCGGTTGACCCCGACGCGCATCTTGCGTGATTTCCGCATCGGGATGACCGGCAGAACGTCACGCCTGTCCATGGATTTACGAATGCTGTCAGCGACATAGCCTCGGTCGGCCAGCAGGACGCTTGGCGTGGGCAGGTTATCGGCCATGACCATATCAAAACCGAGATAGTCTGAGGTCTGTCCCGCGGTGATCTCCGTCCTCATGGGCAGCCCGGCTGCATTGACGAGGAGGTGGATCCTGGTCGTGAAGTCACCGCGTGAGCAGCCAAGACCCTGTCGCGGAGTCCCCCCTTGTGCGCCCGCTGCCTCCCTCTCGGGACATTGCTCGCGCAATGCCCTGCCGGGCAGTGGATGATGGGCGCGAACCATGGTGCTGTCGATCATTTGCAGGGCGTGCGGCACCGCCCCGCTTTCGTTCAGGGCGTCCATGATCTGATCCCACAGGCCTGCCAACGTCCAACGCCGGAATTGCCGATAGACGCTGGACCACTTGCCGAACTCTTCCGGCAGATCGCGCCAGGGAGACCCCGTGCGCGCGATCCAGAAAATCCCATCAAGAACTAGGCGGTGGTTGGTAGGTTTGAGCCCGTTCGGGGCGCGGACTGTCCGAATGAAACGCTCAAAGAACGCCCATTCCTCGTCCGACATCAGGTCTCGTGCCAAGCGGGTCTCCATCGCAGATACCAGCTTGAATCACGATCAGCCTGAACTGTGAATCCCTTTTGTCAACACGCCCTAAGGGGACAAATCTCAGCAAACACGGCGTCGACGAGCTGAACGCTGTTGCCCATGCTTTGAATACGCGACCACATAAACCTCTAGGGTGGAAAACACCAGCTGAAGCTATCGACCAGCGGATTAAACTGCACATGATCGAAGGTGTTGCGACGACCGGTTGAATCCGCCAAATACCTGAGCAAGCGCCCCTGCTGTACCAACGGACAGGTCCAACGGATGAGCCTGACCATCAAAGACGCCACGGTGAAACGTTTCCGTTACGACAATCGCGCGCAGCGCAATCGCTGCCTCGCCATGTTCGTCTGCGCCTACAACGCCGCGCGGCGCGAGAAGACGCTCAAGGGGCCAACGCCTGTGCAATTCATCCGGCGAGAATGGCAGACCGATCCCGGCCTCATCCACCGATCTCCGTGTTTCTTGACCTCGGCGCCATACACTAGGCAGTTGGCGGCCTTGGTCAGGCGCGCAGCACCATCGCCACGGCGCAGGCAGCCGTTGCCGGCAGGCTCAGCATGTCGTGGATCTGGGCCACCCGTTCAGGCGTGTAGTAGCCCTCTTCATGCAGGATGTTCATCGTCGCTATGACCTTGCCGCCGATGATCAGCGGCAGGTTCACGACAGAGCCGCAGCCGAGCTTGCCGATCAACTCGGCATCCGGGAACACCGTGTCGATATCGGCCAGCGTGTTGGACACAAAGGCCTCCTGCCGGGTCAGCACCTGTTCGAACCAGCGGTTCAGCACGATCGGCTTTTCGCCCGAGGTCGGATAGTTCTCGGCATCGTCGGTATAGGCGCGGCGCGCCACCATGGCATCGGTGTCCGAGGTCATCACGGTGAACAACTTGGCGCCCACTGTCGCCTTTGTCAGCGCGCAGAGCGCGTCGAAAGCCGCCTCGTCCGTCGTCGCGGCGGCCAGGGCGGTGGTGAAATCGGCAAGCGCCTTTTTGGTATCGGTCATGCGGGGTCCTTGCTTTCGGATGCCGCCGCAACCACGGGATCGGCATCGGGATTGCCGCCCGAAGCGGCATAGAGGTCGCGCGTATAGGGATCGGCGAAGCTGCCGTCATAGAGCGCGGTCTTGGGGGCGATCTCGACGATGCGGCCCTTGTTCATCACCGCCATGCGATCGCACATGAAGCTGACCACCGGCAGGTTGTGGGTGACCATCAGGTAGGTCAGCCCCTGTTCACGGCGCAGCCGCTTCAGCAGGTTCAGGATCTCGGCCTGCACCGAGACGTCGAGCGCGCTGGTCGGTTCGTCCAGCAGCATCACCTTGGGTTCCAGCATCAGGGCACGCGCGATGGCGACACGCTGGCGTTGCCCGCCCGACAGCTGGTGCGGAAAGCGGAAGCGGAAACGCTGGTCGAGGCCAACGGCGCCCAACATCTCGACAACCTTCTCGCTGCGCTTGCCGATGCCGTGGATCGCCAGCGGCTCGGACAGCACCGTGTCGATGGTCTTGCGGGGATGCAGCGAGGCGTAGGGGTCCTGGAAGACCATTTGGCAGGTCTCGGAGAAAGCCCGGTCGGTACCATGGCCGCGCGGCTTGCCCAGCACGGAAACCTCTCCCGTCCATTCCGGCGCAAGCCCGGCGATGGCCTTCAGCACAGTCGACTTGCCCGAACCGCTCTCGCCAACCAGCGCGAAACTTTCGCCCGTCGCCACGTCGAAGGTCACGTCGCGCACCACCTTGGTGTCGCCGTAGGAGATATCCAGGTCCTTGAGGGAAATTGCGGCGCTGCTCATGTGCCTGCTCCTCCGCTGCGGTCCAGGACCGGCAGCTCGTCTCGGGTTTCCTGCATCCGCGGCTGTGCCGCCAGCAGACCCTTGGTGTAGGGATGGCTGGCCTTGTGCAGATCGGCGGCCGCGCAGGCCTCGACCACCTCGCCGCCGTTCATCACCATGATCCGGTCGCAGTAGCGCGCCACCAGGTTCAGGTCGTGGCTGATCAGGATCAGCCCCATGCCGTTCCCCGTGACAAGCTCTTCGATCAGGTCCAGCACCTGCGCCTGCACAGAGACATCCAAGGCCGAGGTCGGCTCATCCGCGATCAGCAGCTGCGGGCGCGGGATCAGCATCATGGCGATCATCACCCGCTGCCCCATGCCGCCCGAAACCTCGTGCGGATACATCTTCGCCACCCGCTCGGGCTCGTTGATACGGACCGAGTTCAGCATCTCGATCACCCGGGCGTTTAAGTCTCGGCGGGGCAGTTTTTCATGCACCTGCAGCGCCTCGGCGATCTGGTGGCCGATGGTCATGACGGGGTTCAGCGAGAACTTCGGATCCTGCATGATCATCGAGATCCGCGCGCCACGGATCTGGCGCATCTGCCGGTTGCTCTGGCCCATCAGGTCCAGCCCATCGAAGCGCAGGGTCTTCGCGGTCTGCCTGCCCGGCGAACGGATCAGCCGAAGGATCGACCGGCCCGTCATCGACTTGCCCGAGCCGCTTTCGCCGACAATGCCCAGGCGCTCTTCGCGGCCCAGGGTCAGGTTCAGGCCCTTCACGACCTCCACAGGCCCCTTGGGGGTGGCAAAGCTGACCCGCAGGTCCTCGATTTCCAGAAGCGGTACGTCGGTCATTTCTCGCCCCCCTGTTTCGGATCCAGCACGTCACGCAGCCCGTCGCCCAGGAAGCAGAAGCCGAGCGAAACTAGGATGATGGCGAAGCCCGGCATGGTGGCGACCCACCACTGGTCCAGGATGAAGGTCCGCCCGCGCGAGATCATGGCACCCCATTCCGGCAGCGGCGGCTGGGCGCCAAGACCCAGGAAACCCAGGCCGGCGGCGGTCAGGATGATGCCCGCCATGTCCAGCGTCACCCGCACGATCATCGAAGATGTACAAAGCGGCAGCACGTGGCGGAAGATGATCCGCGAATGCGAGCCGCCGACCAGCCGCACCGCCTGGATGTACTCGGCATTGCGGAAGGTCAGGGTTTCGGCCCGCGCGATGCGCGCATAGGCGGGCCAGGCGGTGATCGCGATGGCGATGATCGCGTTCTCGATGCCCGGCCCCAGGGCGGCGACGAAGGCCAGCGCCAGGATCAGCTTGGGCAGCGACAGGAAGACGTCCGTGAGGCCCATCAGGATACGGTCGACCCAGCCGCCGAAGTAGCCTGCGACGGCGCCGATGATCAGGCCGAGGGGGGCCGAGATCACCGCCACGAGCGCCACGATCATCAGCGTGATGCGCGAGCCGTAGACGACGCGGCTGAAGATGTCGCGGCCCAGCTCATCGGTGCCCATCCAATGCTCGGCCGTGGGCGGCAGCAGGCGCGCCTGCAGGTTCTGCCCCACGGGGCTTTCCGGCGCGATCCAGGGCGCAAACAGCGCGGTCGCCAGCAGCAGCAGAATGATCAGAAAGCCCGCCACCGCCAGCGGATTGCGCATCAGCGCGGTGAACATGCGCCAGGCGCGGCCCAGGTTGGCCTGGGTCAGCGTGGCGGGACTGTCGTCCAGAAGCCAGTCTCTGGTGCTCATGCTTTGCTCCTCGGGTCGAGGACGCGGTAGAGCACGTCCGAGATCTTGTTGATCAGGATGAAGACCGAACCGATCACCAGCGTGGCCCCCAGCACGGCGTTCATGTCGGCGTTCAGCAGCGCGGTGGTCAGGTAGTTGCCGATGCCGGGCCAGCTGAAGACGGTCTCGATCATCACCGAGCCTTCCAGCAGCGCGGCGTAGCTGAGGCCGATGACGGTGATCAGCGGCACGCGGATCGGCTTGAAGCCATGCACCCAGATCACCCGCCACTCGGGCACGCCCTTGACGCGGGCGGTGGTGATGAACTCCTGCCCCAGCTGGTCCAGCATGAAGCTGCGGGTCATCCGGGCGATAAAGGCCAGCGAGAAGAAGCCAAGGATCGAGGCCGGCAGGAGGAGGTGCGAGAGCGCGTTCCAGAAGACATCCCAGTCACCCGCCAGCGCGGCGTCGATTAGCATGACATTGGTGCGCGCGGGCACGAGCCCTTCGTAGAATATGTCGAGCCGCCCCGGTCCGGCGACCCAGCCGAGGCCAGCATAGAATACTGCCAAGCCGACGAGGCCTAGCCAGAAGGCGGGCACCGAATAGCCCAGCAGGGCAAAGACCCGCATCACCTGGTCGACCCACTCGCCGCGCCGCGTGGCGGCCCAGACCCCGGCGGGCACGCCAAGGACGACTCCGAAGAAGATACCCAGCGTGGCCATCTCCAGCGTCGCAGGGAAGACCCGCAGCAGATCGTCGGCCACGGGGCGGTTGGTCGAAATCGAGCGGCCAAGGTCGCCCTGCATCACCGACCAGACGTAGTCGAAGAACTGCACCAGCAGCGGCCGGTCCAGCCCCATGGCGATTCGCGCCGCATCGTATTGCGCTTGCGTCGCGCGGTCCCCGACCACCGAAAGCACGGGGTCGATGGGCACCACGCGTCCGATGAAGAATGTGATTGCCAGCAGGCCCAGGAAGGTCAGCGCAGTGACAACGACGAAGCCGCCGATCCCCCGCGCACCGCGTCCCGCCCTGACGGCCATTGATGCTTCTGTCGCCAAGGTCTCCGCCTCCTTTGGCATCGGTCGAGTGAATTCTCGCCCCCAGTGTTGCAAAAATTTTTTGCCATAGCAAAAAAAATTTTGTACCGTAACGGAAATAATCTCGGAGGAACGTGCCATGGCACGGGAAAAGCAGAAAGCTGAGCCGCAGCTCGGACCGCTTATTCGCAAGCGCCGAAAGCAGCTTGGGCTGACTCTTCAGGCACTGTGCGACAGGGCGGGTGTCTCTGTCGGCTATCTCAGCCAAGTGGAACGCGACAACGCCACACCCTCGCTGGGGACGCTGGCGCAGATCGCGGCGGCTCTGGATGTGACGCTGGAATATTTCATCGCCGCCCCCCGCCCCACTGACAGCCTGACGCGCGCCGAAACCCGGCCCCAGTTCTCGCTGAATGGCTCCTCCATCGGGTATGAGAACCTGGCCACCGATTTCCCCGGCGCGGAACTGTCCAGCTACATCCTGCATGTGCCTGCGGGCTATGTCTCGGAAGTGGTCAGTCACGAGGGAGAAGAGATCATCTACATCCTAGACGGCGAGATCGAGCAGACCCTCGACGGCCAGGTCATCCGGATGAAGGCCGGTGACAGCCTGCATTACAGCGGGCTGCGCCCCCATTCCTGGACCAATCCCACTGACAAGCCCGTTCGGATCCTCTGGACGGGAACCCTGGCCGTGCTGAACCGCAAGGGCGGGATGAAACTACCGGAGATGGTGCAGCTGGAGAGCTGATCAACGCCGTCCCACTCAACTCAACCCCAACAAGGAGAGCCACATGAGCATGCTGAAATCCGCGCTGTTTGCCTCGGCGCTCGCGCTGCCACTCGCGGGCACCGCAGCCCTGGCCGACACGCCTGATGACGTCCTGGTCATCGCCCAGAACATCGACGACATCGTCGCAATCGACCCGGCGCAGGCCTATGAATTCACCTCTGGTGAACTCGTGACCAACCTCTATGACCGCCTGGTCCAGTACGATGCGGAAGATCCCACCGTCCTGGCCCCCGGCATCGCGACCGAATGGGAGGTCGACGCCGAGGCCAAGACCATCACCTTCACCCTGCGTGACGATGCGGTCTTCAACTCTGGCAACCCGGTCACGGCCGAGGACGTGCTGTTCTCGCTGACCCGCGTCATCAAGCTGAACCTGACGCCCGCCTTCATCCTCGCCCAGCTCGGCTGGACCCCGGAGAACGTGGACGACATGGTCACCGCCGACGGCAACGTCGTCACGGTGAAATACGAGGGCGACTTCTCGCCCGCCTTCGTGCTGAACGTGCTGGCCGCGCGCCCCGCCTCCATCGTCGACAAGGCGCTGGTGATGGAGCACGAGGAAGACGGCGACATGGGTAATGCCTGGCTGAACGCCAACTCGGCAGGCTCCGGTCCCTTCGAACTGACCGCCTACACCCCCGGTCAGATGGTGCGCATGGCCGCCAACGAGGACTACTTCAAGGGCGCGCCCGAGATGTCCCAGGTGATCATCCGCCACGTGGCCGAAGCCGCCACCCAGCAGCTGCTGCTGGAACAGGGTGACATCGACATGGCCCGCAACCTGACCCCCGACCAGATCACCTCGCTCTCCAGCGAGGACATCAAGGTCGAGACCTTCCCCCAGGCCGCCGTCCACTTCCTGTCCTTCAACCAGAAGACCGAAAGCCTGACCGATCCCGCCGTCTGGGAAGCCGCGCGCTACCTGGTCGACTACACCGGCATGACCGACACGATCATCAAGGGCCAGATGGAGGTCCACCAGGCCTTCTGGCCGAAGGGTTTCCCCGGCTCCTACGACGAGACGCCCTTCACCTATGATCCGGAGAAAGCCAAGCAGATCCTGGCCGACGCCGGCATCGAGACCCCCATCGAAGTGACGCTGGACGTGATCAACTCCGCCCCCTTCACCGACATGGCGCAATCGTTGCAGGCCAGCTTCGCCGACGCGGGAATCGAGTTCGAGATCCTGCCCGGCACCGGCGCCCAGGTGATCACCAAGTACCGTGAGCGGACCCACCAGGCGATGCTGCTGTACTGGGGCCCGGACTTCATGGACCCGCATTCCAACGCCAAGGCCTTCGCCTACAACGCGGACAACTCGGACGAAAACTACCAGGCCACCACCACCTGGCGGAACGCCTGGGCCGTGCCGGACGAGATCAACGAAGAGACCATGGCCGCCCTGTCGGAAGCCGATCCCGACAAGCGTCTGGACATGTACCGTGACCTGCAGGCCAAGGTGCAGGAGGACTCTCCCATCGTGATCATGTTCCAGGCCTCCTACGAGGTCGGCATGGGCGCGGATGTCTCGGGGTACGTCAACGGCGCGACCTCCGATTTCGTCTACTACCGGCTGGTCGAGAAGGAGTAATCCTTCGACCGCCCGCAAGATCACAGGGTCGCTGGTTCGCCGGCGGCCCGTTTCATTTCAGGAGTAAAGAATGTCCTATCTGATTCAGGCCGAAGAGCGCCTCTCGCGGCTGCGCGCGCGGATGGCGGAAACCAAAACCGACCTGGTGGTGCTGGGCCCCTCCAGCCACATGGCCTGGCTGACCGGGCTCAACCCCCATGGCGACGAACGCCCCGTGATGCTGCTGGTCAGCGCCGATCACGCCGGCTTCCTGATGCCCGCGCTGAATGCCGCCATGGCGAAAGAGGTCACCCCGCTTCCTCTGTTCACCTGGACCGACGACGATGGCCCGATGGCAGCCCTCGGGGCCCTGCTGGACGCCAGCGACGCTCGCCGCTCCGGCCTGTCGGTGGTCCTGGACGAGACCATGCGCGCTGATTTCGCCCTGCTGCTGCTCGACAACCTCGA
Organism: Sagittula marina; assembly: GCF_014196795.1. Classification (GTDB taxonomy): domain Bacteria; phylum Pseudomonadota; class Alphaproteobacteria; order Rhodobacterales; family Rhodobacteraceae; genus Sagittula; species Sagittula marina. The sequence continues at coordinate 314,860 of NZ_JACIEJ010000006.1, read as the reverse complement.
CAGCCCCCGCCGCCGCTTCACCGACGATACCGTCGGCCTGCTGCGCACCATGAAGGACAAGGACGAAGTCGCCCGCATCAAGGCCGCGCATCTGCTGAACGATGCCGCGGTCGAGGCCGCCTTCTCCGCCCTGAAGCCCGGCATGACAGAGGCCGGGGTGGTCGAGCTGATCGAGGCGCATTACAAGGCCAATGGCGCCGCCACGGCCTTCTGCTCTGTCTGCTTCGGCGGCAACGGAGCCTTTCCGCACCATCACCCCGGTGCCACAACCCTGGGCGAGAACATGGCCGTGCTGATCGACACCGGCTGTGTGTTGGATGGCTATCCCTCTGACATGACCCGCTGCCGTTGGTTCGGCCCCGATCCCGACGCCGAGTTCCTGAAGGTCCGCGATCTGGTCGAGGCCGCCGTGCAGGCCGCGCTGGCGGCCGCGAAACCCGGCGCCCCCGCCAGCGCGGTGGATGCCGCCGCGCGCGCTGTCATCACCGAAGGCGGCTACGGCGACCGCTTCCTGCACCGGACTGGCCACGGCCTGGGCATCGACATCCACGAGCCGCCGTATATCACCGCCACCTCCGAGACGCCCCTGGCCATCGGGAATGTCTTCTCGATCGAGCCGGGCATCTACCTGGAGGGCAAGTTCGGCCTGCGCCTGGAAGAGATCGTGATCCTGCGCGAGGACGGCCCCGAGATATTCTCGGAACTCCCCCGGGTCTGAGGCCCTCCGGCCCCGACTATCGAACCCGTCGCATTAGCCGAAAGAACGCGGCCCACCCAAGACCCGCTCTTGTCTTGTCTCACCGGAACGCGGGGGGGGGTGCCCCCCCGTCGCTTGTCGCAACATCAAGTGCTGCAAGAACATTACCGTCTGACTGCGGTGGCTGGAGAAATCTGAACATCCCAGCCAGGACGATTTCGCGCTCCTGATCCGGCAGCCTTGCCGGGACGAAGGTTCGAAGGTGACAAGACGGCCGAAATGGAGCCAGAGCCCTGCCTTCAAGGCGAAGGTCGCGCAGGCAGCCCTGAACGATGAGCGAGCTGACGACATAGTTCGACTTTTACCCTCACCAGATCAAGCTGGGGAAGGATATCATCTTGAGGGCGTTGCGAACGTGTTCGACGACACGCCCGGGAACAAGGAGCCTGAGACCGAGGTCGCATCGCTGCTCGAGAAGATCGGCCAGCTCACGCTGGAGGGTGGTTCTTTGTCCGGAGCGCTGGAAAAGGCCGGCCTGTTGTCTGGCGGAAAGACGTGGCGGTCGAGGCCACCAGCTGAGCCTCACGCGACAGGCCGTGTTGCTGGGGATCAGCCGAGCCAGCTTTTCCTGAGCGCCGCGTCCAACCGCAAACACGGCGCCTCGAAGCGCGGCCGTCAGCCGATTTGCGCAACCGCGCCGCTCCCGACCACCTAGTCCAGCCCGGCCAAGCGGATCGCGTCGCACCTTCACCCTTCTGCGCGCCAAAGCCGTTACCTCAGGGACGCCGCGGTTGGCAATGACTAGGGTCAGGATGCATTGATTTTGGTCGTGCAGCGTGATTCACGGCTCTGAAAACAGAGCGGTGACATGAGCTATGTTTCTGGCTGACCGACGCGCAGATGGCACGTTTGGCGCCTTTCTTCCCCAAGCCTCATGGCAAGCCTCAGGTCGATGACAGGCGCGTATTGAGCGGGATTATCTTCATGAATCGCAATGGCTTGCGCTGGCGCGATGCCCCTTCAGCCTATGGTCCGCACAAGACGCTTTATCGTCGGTGGAAGCGTTGGTGCGAAAAAGGGATCTTCGCGCGGATGATGCCAGGTCTGGCCTCTGAGCATGGCGAAGAGAAGACCGTGATGATCGACGCGACATACCTCAAGGCCCATCGAACGGCGACCAGCATGGCCGCAAAAAAGAGGGGCGCGGTCGTCTGACCCCGTGCCTGGCAGCGCATTGCGCAGCAATGTCCCGAGAGGGGTCGAACCAAAGGCGTCATGAACCACTGCTCGGCAGGGCATTTCCGTAGGAAATGTCCCGAGAGGGGCCAAGCTGCACGCAATCTGTGACAGTCAAGGACGACCGATTGACCTGTTCGTAACCGCCGGACAGGTCAGCGATTACATCGGCGCACGCGCATTGCTCTGCGGCCTACCAAACGTCAAATGGCTACTCGGGGATCGTGGTTATGACGCTGACTGGTTCAGAGAAGCGTTGCAGGACAAGGGGATTCGTGCCTGTATCCTTGGCCGAAAGAAACGCTAGACACCGGTCAAATACGACAAGCGCAGATACAAGCGACGCAACCGCATCGAGATCATGTTCGGCAGGCTCAAGGACTGGCGACGCGTCGCGACCCGCTATGACCGCTGCCCAAAGGTGTTCCTCTCGGCCATCGCACTCGCGGCTCTCGTCATCTACTGGTTATGAATCCTGACCCTAGAATGCTCGTCACGTGCTTTTGCCGCGTCTATCACCAATCCCACGGAAAAGGTTTACGGGCGAGGATTTATCGTATCGAAAAACCTTGGCTCACGGTCATCCCATTGCATCGCCGTGTTCCCAGTGCGCGGCCACAATCGGCGGCGACTTTACGCCTCGACGACTGCAACATCTGGCTTCCCCACTTCAGCGAAGCGGACAGGATGATTGGGACCAAGCTTGATGAAATCCTCTATCATATCAATTGCCTTTGCCAGTCCGGCCTTGTCGAGACAGCACTCCCAGACCACGAGGATGCGCCACCCCTCCTCCAAGAGCCTCTCGACCGCAGCAGCGTCTCTTTCAACATTGGCCCGAAACTTTTCCGCCCAAAAGGAGGCATTACTGGACGGATTGGTGGCCTTGGAACAACCGGAGTGACGATGCCAGAAACAGCCATGAACCTGTATCGCAATCTTCCATTTAGGCAACACGATATCTGGTCGCCCAAGAAGTCGTTTGTCATGAATGCGAAATCGGAAGCCTCGCGCATGCAATGCCCGGCGGACAAGCATCTCCGGCTTCGTGTTCGTTGCCCTGATCCCCGCCATCATTCGTGATCGCGTCTTCTTGTCCACCACATCGGTCATGAGTGAAATGTAGCCATTTGGCCCCCATTTTCCACCTGCCATTGATAGCAAAACCTGGTAGACATGCGCCTCCAGGAAGGATTGCCATGACCCGGAAATTTGCCATCATTGATCTATTTGCGGGACCCGGTGGCCTCGGTGAGGGCTTCTCGCGGGCTGGTCGTGCATCCGATGCAGGGATGAAGATCCATCTGTCCATCGAAATGGATGACCACGCCATCCAGACGCTGCGATTGCGCGCTTTCTTGCGGTCCTTCGACGAGTTTCCTCAGGAATACTACAATGCGCTGAACAAGGGCGCACCTTTTCCTGACTGGTCGGAACTCTATCCATCGAACTGGAGGTTGGCGGAACAGGAGGTCAGGCAGCGAGTTCTGGGCGGGGACGGCGTGTTCGAAGAGCTGGCTGTCGAACTCGACCACGCCCGCGAAGCGCACGGAGGAAACACGATCCTGATCGGGGGGCCGCCCTGCCAAGCCTATTCCCTCGCGGGTCGTTCAAGGAACAAGGGCAAGGCTGATTACGTGCCGGAGCAGGATGAGCGGCACTACCTGTATCGAGAATACGTGCGAATTCTGGATCGCCTGAATCCGGCGGCCTTTGTCATGGAGAATGTCAAAGGCATGCTATCGAGCAAGGTCGATGGCGGGGGCATCTTCAGCAGGGTTCTGGATGATCTCGAGGCTTCGGGGGACGGGTACCGACTGCTCCCCCTGGCTCAACCGACACCCGAAGATGGCAGCCGGGCTGAGGCGCGCAGTTTCCTTATCCGGGCCGAAGACCATGGTGTTCCTCAGGCTCGCCATCGTGTCATCATCCTCGGGATACGCAAGGACATCGCGGCAGGTCTGGATTTGAATGGCCCGATCCTGGGGGAACCCCAGCCGCCGGTCACGGTCGGTGAGGCCATCACCGGCATGTGGCAATTGAGAAGCGGTTTGAGCCGACAGGACAGCGTTGACAGGTGGCACCACGCTGTCCGTGAGCAGGCCCTCGCCATCGCGAATGCCAGTGGAATCCCCGATGATGTACAAGCAATCGCGCGCGCGATCGCCTCGGCCAACGATCTGCCTCACCATCGCAGCAGTGGTTGGAAGGGTGAGAAGTCAACAATGCCGGATCATCTCCAAGCTTGGTTTTCTGACGACCGGTTGCGCACAACACTCCAGCACGAGACCCGCGGCCACATTCCGGAAGACCTCGGTCGGTACATGTATTCGGCCGCCTACACTCATGTTTTCAAGAAAGCCCCGAAGCTGATCGAGTTCCCTGAGTTTCTGCAGCCGAAACACAAAAATCGCAGCTCCGGAGACTTCGCCGACCGTTTCCGGACGCAGGCAGCAGGCAGGCCGTCAACGACCGTGACCAGCCACATCTCGAAGGACGGACACTACTTCATCCATCCCGATCCGAAGCAATGCCGCGCGCTGACTGTGCGCGAGGCAGCACGTTTGCAGACGTTCCCGGACAACTACTGGTTCTGCGGCCCACGCACGAAGCAGTATCATCAGGTCGGCAACGCGGTTCCACCCTACCTTGCACATCAAATCGCAACGGCCGTCATGCGGTTGCTTTCGTGAAAACGATGCGACGAAGGCTGATCACTCGGCCGCTGTCGCCTCTTCAGTGATACCGAAGCCCTTGCGCTCCAGCTTGGCGAGCGCCTTGATTGCAACTGCGGTCTGGTTCTCGGTGGGGATACGGTCAGGAATTTTCGCGCAGATTCCCAAGACCTGATATTCCATGGGAGTCAAAAGCTTGTGGCTCCGCCCCCAGTTTCGCGCTTCGTCCCAGAACTTCGACCCGAGTTCGAACACCCGAGTTTGATCCTCGACGCTCTTGTTCAATTCGACGTCATCCTTGATCGCGTCGTCCTCACTGCGCGCTTCCTCGGGAGCTATCAGCATTCCCTTGAAGTCTTCCGGGTAATCCAGCTTCGTTTTCCTGAAACGCTCCCAGCAGGCCTGCTTCTTGGCCCATTCGCTCATGTTCCGGATGCCTTCCGGCGGGCTGGTGATCAGGCTCTGTGCTTCGGCGGCGGCGACCAGCAGCGCCTCTTCCAAGGTGGGTGGTACGGTCTGCATGCGCCAGACCCGTTGGAGATCGACTTGCTTCTCTGCGGCTTCGGCGTCGTGCGCGACCTTTGCTATGGCATAGGTGACGATGTTCGCCCGGTAGCCACCTTCATACCATTCCTGTGCCGAGACCAGTTTTTCCAGCCTGCGGAAGATGATGGCCTTCGCAATCAATTGACGATACCAGACTTCGTCCACCCGGGCACCACTCTTGCCCCAGACTTTCTGGATCACCTTGGCGAACTCCGCGAAGTTCTTCTGAGCCCCCTTTGAGACTTCTTCAGGACGCCCGCTCCATGAGTTCTCGAACTTGGCCAGGTCGGTCTTGGTGAAGAACTGCGACTTCGGGAATTCGGCATCCCATTTGTTTCTCTGAGCGGAGGTCTTCTTGGCGCGTTCGTCTGCGAACTGACCGCGTGCCCGTTCGTAGAACCATTTGGTCTCCCGGTATCCATCTGCTCCAGCCGGCGCGAGGATCCTCCGAGATAGTTCTTCAATGCGAATGTGAAACGGGTGGTTGGCAAAGAAGTCCGCGGCGTTGACCTTGTTCTGGCTGTTGGCGAATTCCGAGATCTGCGGGACCACCGTCGGTGCCAGTGTCGGAGGAACGACATTCAGTTTCATCTGGACATAGATGTCTTTCAGACCTTCGCCAGCCAGCTTGCGGGCAGCATGGATCGAGGCTGTAGTCTGACCTCCATTTACGATCTGAAGGTTTTCGGCGCGAGTAATCACTAGACCGTCTTCGGTCTTCTCGCAGATGACGTTTTCGGCTGTGGCGGATAGCCCGTTGTTATAGGCAAAAAACATCTGGGGATCATCCTTGATGGTGTCCCTGATGCCTCTGTTCACCTTGCCGCGCGCCTGAAGGAAGCTCCTCACGTTGGCTTCCAGCAGACGGGCACCCCATCGATCGTAAATCTGGGCAAGCTGCGCACCCGGAATGACCGCGAGATAGCTTTCGAGTGACGTATCCGCCCCGGACGCCCGGAGAACCGGCACTGCACCACCGAATTCTCCGGCGAAATCAATCGTCAGATCTTCGCGGGCTCTGCCCTGTTCGAAGTATGCCTGAAGGCGTTTCAGGTCCCACGAACTGTAAGTGACGGGCTTGCCGCCAATTTCACCTGCAGGTTTGGCGTCCGCCTTCGCCCGGTTGTCCGAATTTGTGACATAGATCAGTTTGATCTTTTCGATGAGCGGCCACCGGGTCTGGATGAGCTCGACCAGTTGCGCGGCATTGCTGGTTTCTTCCAGATCATCGAGGAATTGCTCCGTCCTCGAGTGTCTCAGGAACTCCACCAATTTCGAAAACTGCGTTTGCAGGTGCTTGCCATCAGTTTTTCGAACCTTCGGCGTAATCTGGAAGTCTGTCAGGATCAGTGCAAGCTCACCGTTGGTGTCACGTGGATCTCCGCTGTAACCGCTGACCTGCAAAGTGACCCTCCCCCGCTTGCCAGCGAAATGGCAGTAGTCGGCTTCCTCGATCTCGCCGGCTTCGTTGAGGATCTCTCCAACCTTTTCGAAGAAGGCTTCCTGGACGTAGGCCCCCATCGCATCGGCGTCACCTTGGACCTCCGCGATGAGACTCTGATGGAATTCCTCAAGCTCCGACATCCCGTGTCTCCCCCAATAGCAATGTCTTCAAATCTGTTGTGGTCTCGAAGCCGGTGCAGGCATCAAGGCGTATTGAATAAGCCAGTTCTTCGGTCCCTGCCGGCAGCGGCGGGACGATCCTCGGGAAGCCCTCGACGACCTGAAACAGCCGTGCCGCTCCGAGGTGCCAGCGACGTTCCGGTTCGACGGCGTCTTCCGCATAGGGGCTTTCGGCGATGCGCTGCTCCCACACGTCCAGCGCTGCAACATCATCTTCGAGCAGCTTCGCCGTTCTGTCCACATGATCCTTCAGGTTGTCACCCACGGCATCCAGTGCGGTGTCCACATCCTGGACGCGAAGGAACAGCTGGGCTCCGACGATGTCCATCAGTTGGACCTCGGACGAAATCCGGATCTTCGGATGGGCCGCGCTCCTCCGCGCCTTGACTTCGAAGAACATGCCAGGAAGCTCGAAGTCCTTCGCGCTGTCATCCGGCCCCTTCCAGGCTTCCACCGCCTTGCTCGGACCGATGACAGCGACGAGCTCGCGCAGGAATGCAAGTTCGCCGACCAGGCCACGTTGCACTTCCAGCGGCATTCCCTGCTTGCCCCCCCGCAGAAGATGGTGCCAGCGCATGGCCCGCCGAACGGCGCGGCCGAGTGCCCCTTGGAGATCGGCGGCCTCTTCGCCCGCTGAAACCACGTCCCGACAAAGTGTTTCGAAAAGGTCGATATGGGCGAATTCGGACAGCGTGATGCAAAGGTGGTTGGCGCCCTCGACGACCCGGTAGAAAACGCCGACATGCTTGAGCTTCGGCAATGGGCGCACCTCTTCGACGCCGGCCGAGAGGCGCAGCACCAAGCCTGGAGCCCCGTCATGCATCCTCACCCAGAAGAAGTCGAACCGCCCCTTGCTGTCGACACGCCGTGCCTCGTTCTCGGCGAGGCTGGCCCACGGTCTCTCAATCGTCCTCATATGCGCCATCGTCATCCTCTTCGGTGCCGTAGATTTCGCGGAACTTCACCATGTTGATGATGTATTCCACCCGATCATTCGGTTTGGCGGACGGGGGAAGGCTGATGCTCCAACCGATCACGGGACGCTCGGGCAGCCGGTCGAGCACGCTCTTGTCACGCAACTGATCAATGTCCTTTTCCTCAGGCTGGCGAACCTGCACGACATGAAGCACGAACAGTGGCTTGTCGCGGACCTGGCGATAGATCCGGTCTGGGAATGACGGGCGCTTTTCCTCGTCCGTTCCATCGAGTTTCTCAGCGGCCAGATATGCTGCTTCAGCTTGCTTGGCCTTTTCCTCATCGACCCCGATACGCTCTACGCCACGGGAAGCAATGCGGGCGCGCTTGCCACTCATGGACAGAAGATGATCGCCGAGGTCGGCGTAACCGATACGGCGCATCTGCGGTCCGACGGTCCAGCCGCCAATATCAAAGTTGTCGGCTTCGCTCTTCACGTCGGTGACAAGAACGTCCCACTCTTTCAGTTCGTCATCTTGCCGATCGTGTATGTAGCCACGAACCGGCCCGGGTTGGGTCAGGAAGGCTTGTTCATGGTTGCGCCAAGCGAGCAGAAACTGGTCGATCACTTCGACCGGCACGTCCTTCAGAAGATGCCCACCGTTCACCTTGTCAGCTGCCGCCGGTCCAAGTCCTCGCGCGGCCATGCCCTCCAGCAGGCGCACAGCGGCTTCATGGTTCGCTGCAAGTTCCTTTGGCTTGGCCGTGATCTTTGCGGTCTCAACCCAGGCGTTGGACAGGCCGATCAGGATGTGTTTCTGGCCTGACCCCATTTTGTTGCGGGCAGTCACCAAGAGCGATGCCGGGTGGCTGCGCACGGCCAAGCCGAAGTCGGAAGGCGTCGCCTTGGCCTTCTCCATCTTCTTCAACTCGAGATGCAGTTCCTCGCTCGCTTCGGCGATGTGAGCATACCAGTCGATCGCGTCAGAGGGCATCCAGATGCGGCACAGATCCTCGTAGCCGCCACGATAACCGAACCATCGGCCCATCTGCATCAGCGTGTCATACATCATGGTGTTGCGGAGGAACCAGGTGACCGTCAGGCCTTCGAGCGTGAGGCCCCGCGAGAGCGAGAAGCCGCCAACGGCAATGACTGTCTGGCCAACGTTGGACTCGCCGGTATAGTCGAGGCCGTTGGCGCGGCTGTTCACCTCAACGACCTTCGCCGCCGCGACCGCTTCAAGCATGGCCGCAAGCACCTTGGACCAGTCCGGCTCGGCGTCGAAATACTCCCTCTCCCAAGTCTCATGCAGATCCGCAATCATCGCGTCGCGCAATGCAGCTTCACCGCGCGCACCGTTGACACGCAGCGTGTCCTGAATGCCGCCGACGTATTGGTGTAACCGGTTCCGCAGCAGCCCCTGCACCTTCGTGAAGCGGCTCGCATTCACCAGCATCGAGCAGTGTTTCGAGGCCTGGCCGCGCAGATTCCGGATTGTCCGCGCGATCAGAAACGCTCGCACGGCCTCCTTCAGGCTTTCAGGCAATTCATCGACCGTCTGGTCGATGCGGTGCTTCATCGGCAGAACGTCTTCGTTGTCAGTAATGTAGCGCAGCCAGACAGGGTCGCCATCATCGGGAATTCCGTCGATGAAAATCTTCTTCGCGCCGAAGTAGTTTGACGGTGCATCCAGCCCCACGATGAAGTGCTTCGGGAAGAGATCTTCCTTGAGCGCTTCGTCATACTGGTCCGGGTCGACGAAAATGTTGGCGAAGGGCGTCGCGGTGTAGCCGACGTAACAGCTGCGGTGAAACATGTTCAGTAGATCCCGGATCTGCCCGTTAATCTTGGTAATCTCGTCCTTCGAGTACTTCGTGTTGATCGAAGCGTTGTCGGCCTCGTCATCGATCAGCAGCATCGGCTGGTCGATCATCTGATCGTCGCCCCTGGCACTGTTCTCGCGCAGCCAGTCCAGCAGGTTGCGGAGCGTGTTGTGGTTCTTCTTGATGACCAGAACCACCGGTACCTTGTAGGAATCGATCTGGCTGGTGTTGGTGGACGCCGTGTCCTTTCGGAAGTCGGCGAGTGTATTCGTCAAGCCAACCGGGACATGGCGGTCATCAAACAGTCCGACACCAATGGCGCGGTTGCCCTTCTTGCCCTGCGTTGCCAGCCGCCCGGTATCACGACCGATGAAGCCTTCGTCGATCCGTTCCTGGGTTTGGTTGCGCAGATTGTTGTGGATGCCCGCGATCACGACGATCAAACGGTAACCTGCGTCCGCCGCCTTGCAGATCAAGCCGGTGTAGTTCGCCGTCTTGCCGCTCTGGACGTGACCGACAACCATCCCCCGGCGATCCCATTTCTCGTCGAGTCCCGGATTGCCCAAGCGACCGAGGATGCGGTCAGTCAGTTCGTCAGTGGTGGTGATGACGTCTTGTGGCAGGCCGTTCTTGTGCAGCAGCTTTTTGTAACGGTCCCAGTAGAACGGGTCGATGGACGCCTTGGCCTCGTCCAACCAAGGTCGAAAGCTCTCGTCATCGACCATCGCCCCGAGCCCCATGGTGATGCCGAAACGCTCCTCAATGTCACGTGCGAGCTGCTCGAGGGCATCCGGCCCGGCATTCACGTTCAACGCCCCGTTCATCGTAGTTATGAACATCCGCAGTTCGGTGCCGCTTTTGCGCTGATGCGCCAGTGATTGCGAAACGACATCATCAAGATGCTTGAGCTCTGCGGTCACGAGGGTTCTCCCTGTATTTCTTCGACAAGCCGTCGAATCGCGTCCTTGTGGTGGATGAACGGCTCGGTCGAGCATAGAGCTCGCGCCACGTCATTTCCTGTCATGTTCGAATGCAGCAACGCCCTGATGGCGATCTCGGCCGAGTCGGCGAAATCCGCGAAATCTGCCGCGTCTTGCGTCACATCCTCGGCGCCGCCCAGCATGTCCGCATGCAATGCAGCAATGGGCAAGCCGCTGCCCAGAAGAATGATGCAGGTCCGGAACCCATGCCGAAAATCTTCAGGCAGCGCGGCGGCGAAACCGGTGATCGAGGGGTGCTCGACATTGGGGCGGTAGACGATGCCACCATTCTTCTGGACGCGGTTCCAGAGCGGGAGATACTCATCGGACACGAGCTTTCGCCCCCGGCGCTGGTAGGTTCGCTTCGAAGTTCCTTGGAGCCGTTCAACGATTTTCCGCAGACGTTCGCGCACAACTGGCGGCATCTGGGCCGATGCCTTGCGGACGTCGATCTTCCAGTCCGAGTCCATGGTGTTCGGGATGTCGACACGCACCCTTGCCAGTTTCGTCAGTTCTGTCTGCCGTGCGAGGCCCAGCCAACTGCCGGCGATGATGAGACGGCGCTCACGATAGATGTAGAAGCCTTGGGACCTTAGATGGCCTTCGGGGCCACCGAGGTCTTCCCAAGCCGTCTTCGACATCTTTTTGTGATGGGGAAGCGTGAAGCACTGGGTGACCACTTCGCCGTTGAGCAGCGGCAAGAAATCTTCGGGATCCATCTGCGTTGCCGGGTGATCCGTCGCAAAGGGGTCTATCGGCAAGAGCTTTCGGTCGTTCAGCAGTATCCGCAGAGCGGGTTTGCTGCCCTCCATGTAGCGATGGAAGCAGAGCCGCAAGTGGCGCTCCGCACCCGAAATGGCCTTGTTGATTTCAGCTGAGCGCTTTGCAACATCATTGCGAAAGTTCGTCGAGAGCCGATCCAGCTTGCGCCAAAGCACAATGGTCCCGGCATTCGGCAGCCTGTCCGCAGCGGGTATGTCTGTCAGGTCATCCTCGAGGTCTACGCGCCAGTCATTGCTCTCCGCAACCTTGTCGAGATCCCATGTGGCGCCAGATGTATGACCATCCTTCCTGGAGATCACGGTCAACTGGCGGCATTGCGAAAAGCTCGCGCTCTTCAAGCCCAACCCGAACCGTCCGAGATCATGACCTTCGCGTTCCTGAAGCGGATTTTTCGTCCCAGGCCGCATTGCTTCAATCAACTCGGGTTCGGTCATGCCTGTCCCGTTGTCGACGATTGCGATCCACGGTTCATCTGTCGCCGTTTCTGCGAGAATTTCGACCTTGGTCGCCTTGGCAGTCACCGAATTGTCGATGACATCTGCCATTGCAGTTTCCAACGTATACCCGAAATCCCTCATACCTTCGATCAGTGATGCCGCGTACGGAGTCGCGTCTGCCTGTCGTTTTGTTGTACGCACGACCATTCTTCTCTGCGTTTGAGCAACACATTTTCGCTATGGCCCTCCTCTCGCGAGCCGTTGCATTTCAATGTGAACACACGGCACACGTAAGTTGAAGATGGAAAAGCATTTTCTTTTGGACGTTGCGATGGCCGTGAGCCCTTTGGAATGCGAGCCTCAGCCAGACTCACACCAACTACGCAAGCTTGACCCTGCCCCGTGCTGCCGCGAGTAGTTTTCCTAAGGCACGCTCTCAGTAAGACGGCATCCTCAGTCAGAAAGGGAAGCGCATGATCGGTCCGTTGATCTGCATAGCTGGCATGGCGATCAGCTTCGTAGGGTCCATCCATTGCTGGCTCGTCTACCGGGATTGTGTCCGTCGGGCCCATGTCGACCCTGAACGGGTCAAGAGGTTTGTCGAAAGTGCGCCACTGCATCTCCTCGAGGAGCTGAAGGCGAAGCGTCAAGTCTGTCAGTGCTGCAATGCGCCAATCAGGCTGCAAGGTGAGCAATCGTGAAGGTTCTTCCTACCTGGCCAGGCCAGGTATCAATGGCATCGCTGATCAATCATTCATGGGCGGCATGCCGAACGGCCCCTACGGGACCTGCAACATCGGTCAGGTTTGCAGCAGCGCGGCAATAAAAATTAGTGGGCTGCATGGCTCACGCTCTTGTCGAAGTGCGGCCACCGCCCAGGACACCTGCCGGTCAGGCGATCTCGCATTTGCGAAAAAATGAACCAATTTTTTACCTAATATCAGCTACTTAGAATAACTTGCGGTAGTTCGGGCGCTATGGCATGGGCTCGCCGAATAATCGTCCACTCCCGATGGAATGGTGCGTCTATCCCATGTCTGTCCTCTGCGAGTGCCCGATGATACCTGCGCTACATACCCTTAGCTGACGCTGAATTCGTCCTGGCCGGCCAGCCTCCGGCTCAGAGAGATGTTCGACGCACAGCAAACTCAGTCTTCCTTCCAAACCGAGGCTCTGCCCGCATGTCCGTCATCATGGCGGCTGGCGGAGCTATGACGAAAGCCCCATTCATGCCCAAAATCCGCTTCATCCTGAGCCAGCAGCCCGATCCGGCACTCGACGAGGCCGCCATCATCAAGCGCCTCAAGGAATTCTACACCGCCTTGCTGGACAAGCGGTAGATTTCCGAAAGCATTCCCCAGGAAGAGCGCGCTGCCCACAACGAACTATGGCGCTATCCGCAGAATGAGCTCCCGAAATCGCTCGAGATCCGGATCCGGCGGTGGGCGCAGAAGATCCATCGTAACCATCTGAAGGACGTCGAGCCAACCAGACTTTCAAGAGAAGACCGCGCGATGCTGGAAGGATGCCGAGACGGCGCCGATGTATTCGACCTGCGCTCTGCGCATCATATTGACGAGATCGCAGCGGCGCTTCATGCGGAGTTTCCCTGGGTCGCGGAAGCGACAACCCTTGTTTGGCGCAGCCTTCATCATAACCTGGAAGAAGGCATGCCCGGCGCCCGGTTTGCGCCAATTCTTCTCGATGGCCCGCCGGGCATCGGCAAAAGCGCTTGGGCACGGCGTCTCGCGCAGCTTCTGGAAACGCCGGATATGATCGTGGATGCCACCGGGGAGAATGCCAGTTTCGGGCTCGTCGGAAGTCAACGCGGCTGGTCAAATGCCGGCCCCCGCAGGCTCGTGAGCTTGATGCTGAAACGGCAGATTGCAAATCCGCTCGTCATCATCGACGAAATAGAAAAATCTGGCTCGGTCATGTCCGACAAGGGACGGGCTTTCAGTCTTCCCAATGCCCTCCTGCCGCTGCTCGAAGACCTGACTGCAAGCCGGTGGACCTGCCCCTATTTCCAGAACCAGTTCGACATGTCGTTCATCAACTGGGTCTTTACCTCGAATAGCCTGCGCGGCCTGCCGGAACCGCTTCTGTCGCGGATCCGCATCGTCAGTGTCCCGTCTCCCACCCAGGAACAAATCAATGAACTCGTTCTGCGTGAGGCCGAGAAGCGGCAGCTCTCCCCGCTCATCACCGGGGCCAAGGCCAAAGGCTATTGGCATACGCTGTCTGAAGATATGAAGAAGGCTATGGAATGGGCGGATGAGGAGATCCGCAGCCGCCTCAGCATCTTTGTCATGATCGAAGTCGCAACACGCATGCCGCTGGCCTGGGCTGTCAGCGACCAGCCAAAAGCGGAAGCCACGATGCAGCTGCTGCGGATGGCAACGCGCGACAAGACCCGCGAGAGGCGCATCTACGGTTGCGAGGGCGAGACTATGCCGGCCATGGGGCTCGGCATGGTGCGCAACGACAACGGCACCGGTCTGCGGAACGCCGAGGTCAAGTCCGCGCTCATGGGGATCGCATCGGCGAATACCGATGTGCGGACCCACGCGTCGGCAGACAAGCCCTACGTCGAGCGCATGTTCGGCACAACCGAGCCCATCTTGTTGAAACTGCTTCATGGCTACACCGGACGGAAGGCTGGAGAACTGCCCGGATATGACGCGAAGGCATCGGGCGTGCTGGATATTGACTTCCTCTATGAAATCCTGACCAAGTTTTTCATCGACGAGTACCCGTCCCTGAAACACATGGGCGTCGGTATGGGCGGACGCCGCCCAGCAGAGGTCTATCAAGAACTGAATGAGACCAGGGAGACGTTTCGTCTTTTGGATGAAGATCTCCGTCGTAACCATCTGGGCTGGTCCTTCAAGTTGCAGCCTGACGATGAGCGTGTACGTGTGCTCGAAGGCCTCTTCTATTCGTCAGACGAATTCCAGGCCGCCCGCGAACACCACCAAGGCAAGGTCACCGTTTATATCGATCCGGACGATCTGAGCTTTGCAACCGCAGTGATTCCGCGTGATCCGGAGCCATACAGGCTGGCACTCCAGACGACCGTCTTCGCCGATCTGACCGTGTCCGAATTCCTGGAGCTGATGACGCAGTACCGGCGCGAAAACCCCGAGGTGACAACGCTCTATGAAGATGGGATCGCAAAGGTTCGCCTCGAGAGACATGAACAGCTCAAGAAAATCGGCGTCGAGCGACGGCTGCCGAGGAGCTATGTCAATGTGGGTGAAGCCCGCAAGATGGCCAAGAGCCTGTTTGCCTCATCTCGGCTGGTCACCACGCACGTGCCGGTCGACACGGTCGCCCCAAGTACTCTGGCCACCGCGATCTCGGGCCCGGGGATCCTGCCACTCGGCGGAGCAAGCCTCATCGATCACGCGCCTGTGGAGACGACCTCTACGCCAGCACTACCAGCCAAGACATCGAAGCCCAAGGCGGAGAAACCGTCTTCGGAACCCCCTGTCAGGCTCGGCCGCCCCGCCCAGAAGGGCGAGTTCTCGTAACTACCGCCATCTCAACGACATCCAGCAATACAAGGCTACCCATGGGCCTCATCGACCAGAACCGCGTCAACGCATCGGTTGCTCTGCAGCGTGGCCACTATACCTTCCCGCGCGCGGCAAAGCTCCGCGAAGCTTTCGAAAACTGCCTGCACGACTACTACGTCAAGGCCTCCATCGGCGGGCATTTCGAAGCACGCGGCTTGCTGGTGACGGGGGAGTCTCGGGTCGGCAAAACCTCCGAGACAGTCAGGCTCATAGAGGCATTCAACGCCAGCATGACGGAAATGCCCGATGGGAAGCCGGGTAAGATCTTTTACTGCAAGCTGGATGGGTCGATCAGCTGGAAGGATCTGGGTCACAAGACTCTTGAGGCACTCGGTTACCCCGCGAACCCCCGGCGCACCCAAGGGAACTCTGGAACATGGTTCGCCACCAGTGCCGCGAACAGGGCGTCATTGGCCTCTACTACGACGAATACCAGCACGCCTTCACCTCCGGAAAAACGTCCAACGAGAAGCTCCTCGACCGTGTCAAAGCACTGATGAAGGAGCCGGATTGGCCGTTGATACTCATCTTGTCAGGCGTCCCGGTTCTGGCCAGTCATGTGAACTCCGAAGAGCAGATCGCCCATCTCCTCTCCCACATTCATTTCGAGCAAATCCACCTTGGTAGGTTCGCTGATCCAACAAGGGATCCGGAGATGAACGAACTGAACAAGCTCGTCTATACCTATGCCGAGCGCGCCGATATCGATGTCGACGACCTCGTTGAGGTCGATTTCTTGCAGCGCCTGGATTTTGCCTGCGCCTCACGCTGGGACCCCGTCATCGAGCTGCTGATCCGCGCCTACGGCTTGTGCAGACGTCATGGCCAGATGACCGCCACGGTCGAGATGTTCTCCGAGGCCCATGCCCAGAACTCCCGCCTGCCTCAGGGCTTGTGTCCCTTCTCCGCACCCGACTATCTCAACATGATCGACGGCGACAAACTCATGGAAATGATGTTGGACGAATAGCGGCTGGCCAATACGGGTATGGATGTTTCAGGGCTAGCACCGCGAGCCTTTTTTGACCGCCGCCCTGCATGCTTATGCCTTACATCCGAAAAGGACGCCCGCAACACATTGAAATAAATTGGGTATTTCATTGGCGCTCAAAGCCCGAACCGTCTGACTGTGCGAGCTTATGGTACATTGGCAGCAAGTGTTTTGTGGTTGGCGCATAAATATCCAAAAAACAGCATTTTTCAGACGCTCCCCGCCAAGAGTCGTCGGCCTGGCCATCTCTCGCACCCCACGATTTGAACAAGCGAATTCTTTGGACACGTCATTTCTGGAACGACGCATTGCAGCCCCGCCCCCGGGACATCAACCCCCTGACCATGCGTGCTGCAACCGTCTTTCATTGCAACCGCGCGGGAGCGCTGCCAGCCAGAAATCCCGGGAAACAGATGGTATCTAAGCTTCCCGCGATGCATCGCTCGGACTGGGTCACTATTCCAAACACTTGGAACAGGTCTGCGCCAGATCGGCCGCAACCGTGACACTCCACGACAGGACCGACCTATTTTGCGGATCAGTGCAGATCAACCTTGGCGCATCAGCGCCGTCGACGGCAGCTCCTGCAATCAAGTCCGCCCGCGGTTTCCAACACACGAACCGGACTCCATCACACGAAAAAGCGGGCCAATGGCCCGCTTTTCAATACAGTAATAAAGGAACTCAGTGCGCGCGCAGGTTCTTGGCCGATTCCTTGATTGCGTCGTACTGACCGGAGGGACGAAAGCGCCACAGATAATCGGGCAGCACCGCCTCCGTGGCAGTGGGCCGGATGCCGAGATCGGAGAAGCCCTTGTGCTCGCCACTGACCACATTGTCCTGCCGCAACTGCTTTACCTGATCGCCACTGATCTGTTGCGGCACCAACCCAAGGCTCAGCGTATCGACAACCCCCATGACCCAGGCCATGGGACGCGCCACGAAAAAAGGAATATTCAGCATCAGCTTGCGCCGGTGAATGACGCCCAGCATTTCCTTCATCAATTCACGGAAGCTTTGCACGTCAGGGCCACCAAGCTCGTAAATGCCCGAGGCCTGGCCCTTGATGCCCATGCAGGCGGCATGGGCCACGTCGTCGACATAGACCGGCTGAAACTTCGTCTCCGCACCAACAATCGGCAGCACGGGGCTGAAGCGCGTCATGGTGGCAAACCGGTTGAAGAATTCATCCTCCTGCCCGAACACCACAGAGGGACGCAGGATCATGGCATTCGGCATGTGCTCGAGCACGCCTGCCTCGCCCTTACCCTTTGAGGCCGCGTAGCCGCTCTCTGCCTCCGCATCTGCGCCAATCGCAGAGAGGTGAACCATCGCGCCCACGCCCAGCTCAGAGGCGATGCGCGCGATGCGAGTCGCTCCCGCGTCTTGCACGGCGTCGAAATTGTTCTTCCCGCCGGCATCAAATGTGCCGACGCAATTCACAACCGCATCCGCGCCCATCATGGCCGCGCGAACCGATCCATCATCGCGAATATTGCAGAACACCGGTTCGACCTGCCCCACGACACCGTAGGGCTTGACGAACAGCGCCTCGTTCGGGCGACGGACGGCAACACGCACGCGCCAGCCATCTTTGGCCATGCGACGCGCGATATAACGACCGACGAAACCGGAGCCGCCGTAGATCGTGACGAGCTTGGACATGCGCCTCTCCTTTGCACCTTTGTTGTAGGGTTTAGGCCCATGAGGGTTTCGTGGCAAGGTGCCCGTTTGACGCGATTTTCATTGAGTTCGGCAGGGTGTTGAAACGATTTTCGCAGGGCTGCATTTTTTTGAAAAACCGCGTTGACAGTGCGGCAGACTAACCGTAGACACCGCTCCACCAACTCCAGTGCCCAGATGGCGGAATTGGTAGACGCGCTGGCTTCAGGTGCCAGTGGCCGCAAGGCCGTGGAGGTTCGAGTCCTCTTCTGGGCACCATGGAAAGCCCCTAAGGTTTTGAAACCTTGGGGGCTTTCTTGCATCTGGGAACTGCATTCATCCAGTTATGCGCCCTTCCGCTGGGCCGTATCAAATGACCCGTGCCCGTTCAGAACATCACTGGCAGTCGCTTGCCCGCCGGGACCCTCGGGTAATCGTTGGACGCAAGACAGGTGTTAACCTTGGGATGAACACAGCTGAGCGCCTTCATGTCTAACGCCAAAATCCAAGCTTTTTGTACAACGCGCTACCCCCATGCCCGCAAACCGCCCTTCCCGTCTCCCGCTCAACTGGCCGCGCCGGGCCCGCATCTCTGCGCGGTTGACCAGAAACTCTTGCGCCAGAGGATTAACCGCTCACGCCTTCAGAAACGCATTGCGGTCCACGAGAAACCTGTCCGACAGCGGCAGGCTTGCCGCGCCCAGCGCCCGCGCATCATGACCTATGGTGCCGGGGCGAACTTCGGGAATGTCGATGCCTGCCACGCTGATCTCTTCCAGCCGGGCAGCGGTGCGCCTCACGATCTCCGCCCTCACAGTTTGCGGCATCCAGCCGTCGATCATCACCGTTTCGAAATCGATCATACTGGCGGCGGAGAATGTCGCGTAGGCCAACCCCTCGACCGCCTCCTGCATCCAGGCTTCCAGAACATCCGCGTCCAGCCGCCAGCTTTGCGGCGTGCCCCAGATCATGTCGGCGGAGCCACCGGCCGCCTTTATCATGTCCTCAAGCGAGTTAAGCGATGCCACGTCAACCAACTGCCGCACCGCGTTGCCCTCGATCCCGATCGGGATGGAGCCAAGCGCCGCAGCGTTTCCGGTGCGACCAGTGTACAGCGTGTTGTCCATCACCATGCCACCGCCGATGAAGAACCCTATGAAAAAATACAAGAAATCACGCGGACGGCTCTGATCGCCAAAGACCAGCTCGGCCCCGCAGGCCGCAGACGCATCATTGCGCAGATAGACCGGAAACTCCCATGCATCGGCGAGCTCCGTGGCGATATCGCGCTCACGCCAGTCGGCCATATCCTCCGGGTTCACCCCCAGCGGCTTGGCCCAGTCGTGCAGGCGAAACGGGATCGCGATCCCCAGACCCGCGACGCGCGCGCGTTGCGTCTTGGTCAGATCCCCCAGCAATTCCTCGACCGACTGCTTGGCAAACTGCACGACGCTGTCCGGAGTCGGATATTTGTGTGTCAGATGCACGCGACCTTCGACGTGACCGTAAAAGTCGGTCAGGATCAGCTCAAGGCTCCGCCGCCCCACCTTCAGCCCAAGGAAATATGCGCCACTTTTGGCCAGGCTCATGGGCACGGACGGCTGCCCCACCTTGCCGCGCACCGGTTCACCCTTCTGCAACAGCCCGTCGGCCTCCAACCCGCGCATGATGACCGACACGGTCTGCGCGGACAGCCCGGTCATGCGGGCAATTTCGGCCTTGGCGAGAGGGCCCACCTGGCGGATCAGGGTGAGCACCAACCGTTCGTTATGCGCCCGCACGCCGGACTGGTTGGACCCGCGCGCCCCCTCGATCATGGTGACCGGGTCACCCTCGGGCGAGCCGTCTTTGTTGTTCTGGCGTCCCATCGCCTACCCTCCCCTGTTGCTCGCCCTCTTCTGCACCGCAGCATGTAACATTGCAGTGCAGAACGATTTTTTTCGGCTTTGCGGCAAGACGCAATGGCAGGAACATCATCGGGATTTCGGTGCGCTGTCAATAATAAATGCGATTGATTTATTTATTGTTGACCGATGGCTCCGAATCAGTTTTTGTGAAGCTGAGAGGCCAAGGAGGGTCTTTGGGCCAAGAGGTGTCGCGCAGTGGCCCCGCGAACTCTGGGAGGATACCATGAAAAAAGTCTTAATGGGTTCGGCGCTTGTGCTGACCACCGCCGCGCTGTCCACAGCCGCTCTGGCAGAAGCTCACAACACCACTGCGTGCCTGATCACAAAAACAGATACCAACCCCTTCTTCGTGAAGATGAAGGAAGGCGCGACAGCCAAGGCCGAAGAGCTGGGCATCACGCTGAAAACCTTTGCCGGCCGCATCGACGGTGACCACCAGACGCAGGTGCAGGCGATTGAAACCTGCATCGCGGACGGTGCAAGCGGCATCCTGCTGACAGCCTCCGACACCGGCTCCATCGTTCCCGCGGTGCAGCAGGCCCGTGACCAGGGCATCCTGGTGATCGCGCTGGACACGCCGCTCAACCCGATTGACGCCGCTGACGCGACCTTTGCCACCGACAACTTCCTCGCCGGCGAGCTGATCGGCCAGTGGGCCGCCGCCACGCTGGGTGAGGACGCTGCCGACGCCAAGATCGCCATGCTCGACCTTGGCGTGTCACAGCCGACCGTCGGCGTCCTGCGCGACCAGGGCTTCCTTCAGGGCTTTGGCATTGACCTCGGCGACCCGAACAAATGGGGCGACGAAGAAGATGACCGCATCGTCGGCAACGACGTCACCGCCGGCAACGAAGAAGGTGGCCGCCGCGCGATGGAAAACCTGCTGGCGTTGGATCCGATGATCAACGTGGTCTACACCATCAACGAGCCTGCCGCTGCGGGTGCCTATGAGGCGCTGCGCGCCATCGGTCGTGAAAACGACGTGCTGATCGTTTCTGTCGACGGCGGCTGCCCCGGTATCGCGAACATCGCAGACGGTGTGATCGGTGCGACTTCGCAGCAGTATCCGATGCTCATGGCCTCCAAAGGCATCGAGGCCATCGCAGCCTACGCCAAGGACGGCACCAAGCCCGAGCCGACCGAAGGCAAGGACTTCTTTGACACCGGCGTGAACCTCGTCACCGACAAGCCCGTCGATGGCGTCGAGTCGATCTCTGTCCAAGAAGGCACTGACCGCTGCTGGGGCTAAGGCCGCTTTGAAACACTACGAAGGGGCGCGTGCCGCCTCTTCGTCCCTTGCCCGGACCACGTGATTTCCGTCCGCGCTGCTGACCGCACCCATTTATCCCCGGGAGGACCCCATGTCAGAGACCGCCTCGAAAGGGCAGGACTACGAATCCTCGTTGTCCAAGGCCACCGCCTCGGTCGCCGCGTTCGAAAAACGCAAAGGTCTGGTGCCCCAGATCCAAAGCGCCCTGCACGCCACCCCAGCGCTTGTTCCGCTGGTCGTTCTGGTCCTGTCGATCGTCACCTTTGGCGTCTTGCTGGGGTCAAAGTTCTTTTCTCCCTTTGCGCTGACGCTGATCCTGCAACAGGTGCAGATCGTCGGGATCGTTGCCGCCGCGCAATCGCTCGTGATTCTCACCGCTGGCATTGACCTGTCGGTCGGTGCGATCATGGTTTTGTCATCTGTCGTCATGGGCCAGTTCACCTTCCGCTATGGCATCCCCGCGCCGATCTCGATCATGGCCGGCCTGATGTGCGGCACGCTGATGGGTTTCATCAACGGCTGGCTGGTGGCCAAGATCAAACTCCCGCCCTTCATCGTGACGCTGGGCATGTGGCAGATCGTTCTGGCGACCAACTTCCTGTATTCCGCGAACGAGACCATCCGCAGCCAGGACATCGAAGCCGAGGCGCCGATGTTGCAGTTCTTCGGCAACGTGATCCAGGTGGGGTCGGCCCGTCTGACCTTTGGCGCGCTCTTCATGCTGCTGCTGTTTGTCTTGCTGGCCTACATCCTCAACCAAACCGCATGGGGCCGGCACGTCTATGCCGTGGGCGATGACAAGGAAGCCGCAGAGCTGTCGGGCATCAAGACTAACAAGGTCATCATCACCGTCTACATGGCGTCTGGTCTGATCTGTGCCTTCGCCGGTTGGGCGCTGATCGGGCGCATCGGATCGGTCTCCCCGACCTCCGGCCAGTTGGCCAACATCGAAAGCATCACCGCCGTGGTGATCGGGGGGATCTCCTTGTTCGGCGGACGCGGCGCGGTCATGGGCTCGCTCTTTGGCGCGCTGATCGTCGGCGTGTTCACCCTCGGCCTGCGCCTGCTCGGGGCGGACGCGCAGTGGACCTATCTGCTGATCGGCGTGCTGATCATCAGCGCTGTCGCAGTGGACCAGTGGATCAGAAAGGCATCGGCATGACCATTCAACCTATCGTTCAGGGCCGCGGCATCGTCAAACGCTACGGCCACGTGACGGCGATCGACCACGCGGATTTCGACCTCTACCCCGGTGAAGTGCTTGCCGTGATCGGTGACAACGGGGCGGGCAAGTCGTCCATCGTGAAGTCGATCTGCGGCGCGGTCATCCCCGACGAGGGCGAGATCAAGATCGAGGGCAAGCCTGTCCACTTCACCTCGCCGCTGGATGCGCGCGAACAGGGGATCGAGATCGTCTACCAGCAACTCGCGTTGTCCCCTGCCCTGTCCATCGCGGACAACATGTTCGCCGGGCGGGAACTGCTGAAGCCCGGCATCCGTGGATCGCTGTTCCGTCAGCTCGACAAGAAGCGCATGGAGGATTTCGCCCGTGAGAAGCTGACCGAGCTGGGCCTGATGACCGTGCAGAGCATCAACCAGGCGGTCGAGACTTTGTCCGGCGGTCAGCGTCAGGGGGTGGCCGTGGCCCGCGCCGCAGCCTTTGCCAAGAAGTTCATCATCATGGACGAGCCGACCGCCGCGCTGGGTGTGAAGGAAAGCCGCCGCGTGCTGGAGCTGATCCAGGACGTCCGGTCGAAGGGCATTCCGATCATCCTGATCTCGCACAACATGCCACATGTGTTCGAGGTCGCAGACCGGGTGCACATCCACCGTCTTGGCAAGCGCCATGCGGTGATGGACCCCAAGAGCATCAGCATGTCGGATGCGGTCGCCATCATGACCGGCGCGATGGAGCCGCCCCCGGTGGAGCAACAGCAACTGACGCCGAAAGCGGCGTGATTGTCAGCTGACAATTTGCCCGGCCCAGCGCCGGGCTTTTTGCATTTGGATAATTAAGAAAAGTGTGCATCGTCTTCCCAAAATCGGAGGACGACCTGATGATCGGCGAGACCGGCGACTCTTTTGCAGTTCTGGCCGACATCCACGGCAACGCGGATGCCTTACGGGCGGTTCTGGCGGACATTGACGCGCAAGGGATCACGCAGGTCCTGAACCTTGGCGATCTGTTCAGCGGCCCCTTGGCGGCACGCGAGACCGCCGAGATCCTGATGGCGCGCGAAATCCTCACCATACGGGGCAACCACGACCGCTATCTGCTTGAACAGACGCCTGCGCGGATGCAGCCATCGGATCGGGTGGCCTTTGAACAGCTTGAGCCTGAGCATCTGACCTGGCTTCAAAGCCTGCCCGCAACACTTCGCCTGACGCCCGATATCTTTCTGTGCCACGGCACGCCGCGCGATGACACCACCTATTGGATGGAGCATGTGCCGCCTTCGGGCGTACCGAATCGCAGACCGCTGGCGGACATCGCGGCGGAGGCGGAGGGCATAGACGCCAGCCTGTTCTTGTGCGGGCATACCCACATCCCGCGGCGGCTGGACATTGGCGGTGGCAGAGTGATCTTCAACCCCGGAAGCGTGGGCTGCCCCGGCTATGATGACGACTTGCCGCTGTATCATGTGATGGAAACCGGCACGCCCGCCGCCGCGTATGGCATCGTGACACGCACGGCGCAGGGCTGGAAAACCAGCCTTGCGCAGGTGCCCTACGACCCTTGGCGCATGGTCGCCATGGCACGGGCCGCGGATCGGGAGGACTGGGCCGGTGCGATCGGCACCGGCTGGGTCGGGTCACTGCAGCCCCTCACAGCCTGACGGCGCCCAAATTTGTGGCAGAGGTGCCACCGGACCGGAGAAATGCCGCCCAACTGCGCACAATACTTGCGCGAAACATGCTCCTGCCGCAAATGTTAGCGGTAGCATAGACAGACGTCACGACGGGCTGACTTGTGGGCTCAGCGTGCTAGTGTTGAATGAAGCGACGACACCGCCGAGGGCTCCCCCATGAAAAATGATATCCTGCGCCACCTTCGCTATGGACTGGGCAAGGATGCTGCGCATTCCTCGACCTACGACTGGCGCATGGCCCTGAGCCGTGCGCTGCGTGACCGGATGGTGGACCACTGGATCCCCTCCACCCAGGCCGCCTACAAGTCGAAGTCAAAGCGGGTCTACTACCTGTCGATGGAATTCCTGATCGGGCGTCTGGTCGAAGACATGGCCTCCAACCTTGGGCTGGTGGACGAGGCGCGCGCTGCTCTCTCCGACCTGGGGCAGGACTACGATCTGATCGTGAAGGACGAACCCGACGCGGCGCTTGGCAACGGGGGCCTTGGCCGACTGGCCGCCTGCTTCATGGACAGCCTCGCCACCTTGGGCATCCCGGCGATGGGCTACGGCATCCGCTACGAACACGGGCTGTTCGAGCAGGATTTTGTCGAAGGTCAGCAGGTCGAGCGCCCGGAAACATGGCTGCAACAGGATCACATCTGGGAATTTGAACGCCCGGAGGTCGAGTATCGCATCACCTTTGGCGGCCACGTGGAACACCACCACGACAAGGCGCATTGGCATCCCGGCGAGACGGTGCTGGCCACCGCCTACGACACGCCGGTGATCGGCTGGAAAGGGCGCTGGGGCAACACCCTGCGCCTGTGGGCGGCGCAGCCGGTCAAGGTCTTCGACCTGGCGTCCTTCAATCGCGGCGATTACCTGTCGGCCTCGCGGTCCGAGGCATTGGCGCGCACGATCTGCCGCGTGCTGTATCCCGATGACACCACCGAGACCGGCAAGGAGCTGCGCCTGAAGCAGGAGTATTTCTTTACCTCCGCATCCATTCAGGACCTGATCCGGCGGTTCATGAGCGACGGCGGGGACATCCGGAACCTGCCCGACGCCGCTGCGATCCAACTTAACGATACGCACCCCGCCATTGCCGGACCTGAGCTGATCCGGCTGCTGGTGGACGATCACGGGCTGAAGATGGACGAAGCCATGGCTCTGGCGCGGCGTTGCCTCGGCTACACCAACCACACGTTGCTGCCCGAAGCGCTGGAGCGCTGGCCGGAGTGGCTGTTCGGCCGCGTGCTGCCCCGCCACCTGGAGATCGTGCGCGAGATCGAGGACGACCATCAGCGGCGGTTCCCGGGCAGCCCGCGTATCCTTGAACACGGCAACGTCTGCATGGGCGAGCTGGCGTTCATCATGGCGCACAAGGTCAATGGCGTCTCGGCGCTGCACACGGAATTGGTGAAGCAGACGGTGTTTGCCGATCTGCACAAGCTGCATCCGCAGCGCATCGTCAACGAGACCAACGGCATCACCCAGCGCCGCTGGCTGAAGACCTGCAACCCGGCGCTGTCCACCCTGATCACCGGGCAGATCGGCGACGGCTGGATCACCGATCTGGACGAATTGGCCAAGCTGAAGCCCTTGTCCGGCGATGCGCAGTTCAAGGACGCTTTCATGGCGGCCAAGCGCAGCAACAAGGAGCGTCTGTCAAACTGGGTCAAGGCCGAGATGGGCATAGATATCGACCCGGCCGCCATGTTCGACGTGCAGATCAAGCGCATCCACGAATACAAGCGCCAGCACATGAACATCCTCGAAACCATCGCACTGTGGAACGAGATGAAGGCCCGGCCGGACGCGGGCTGGACGCCGCGGGTGAAGATATTCGGCGGCAAGGCCGCGCCGGGCTATTACGTGGCCAAGGAGATCATTCACCTGATCAACGACGTGGCCGCGACGATCAACAACGATCCGGTGACGAAGGATCTGCTGAAGGTCGTCTATCCGCCCAATTACAACGTCACCATGGCAGAGATGCTGATCCCTGCCGCCGACCTGTCGGAACAGATTTCCACCGCTGGCAAGGAGGCCTCGGGCACCGGCAACATGAAATTCGCGCTGAACGGCGCGCTCACCATCGGCACGCTGGACGGGGCCAATGTGGAAATC
Source organism: Sagittula marina (assembly GCF_014196795.1). Classification (GTDB taxonomy): domain Bacteria; phylum Pseudomonadota; class Alphaproteobacteria; order Rhodobacterales; family Rhodobacteraceae; genus Sagittula; species Sagittula marina. Next base: position 288,754 of record NZ_JACIEJ010000006.1, on the reverse strand, counting down.
CGCGAACACGTGGGGGCGGAGAACTTCTTTCTGTTCGGTCTGACGGCGGACGAGGTGATGGAGCGGCGCACCCATCCCGGCTATGCCCGCGCGGCGATTGATGCCAGCCCCCGGATGCAGCGGATCTTTGGCCAGATCGTCGAAGGGCGGTTCAGCCCGCAGGACCCAAGCCGCTATCACGGGCTGGTCGGCACGTTTTATGACAGCGACTACTTCCTGGTGACCTGCGATTTCGACAGCTATTACGACACGCAGCGCCGCGCCGACGAGGCGTTCAAGAACGAACGCAACTGGGCGGCGATGGCGCTGACGAACACGGCGTCGATGGGCTTCTTCTCTTCGGATCGGACGATCAAGGGCTACGCAAAGGACATCTGGCACGTGGGACCGCGACCTGATGTGGCGGAGGCCGCGGAATGAGCCTGATCGACGCAGATGACCTGTCCCGGCTGTTGTCGGGGCAACATACGGACCCTTTTGGCGTTCTGGGCCTGCATGAGGTCGATGGCCAGTTGGTTGCTCGGGTGTTTCGCCCCGGCGTGGCCGAAGTGGAGGTGATCGACCGCAAGACCGGGCGCCGCGCCGCACGGCTTGAGCGGATCGAGGGCGAAGTCTTTGCCGGGGCCATTCCGCGTCGCAAAAAGTGGTTTCCCTACACGCTGCGCATGACCGAAGGCACGGAGACCTGGGTTGAGGAGGATGCCTACGGGTTCGGCCCGGTGATGGGGGAGCTGGATGAATACCTGCTGGGCGAAGGGACCCATGGCCATCTGTGGACCGCGCTTGGCGCGCATGTGATGGAGCATCAGGGCGTCTTGGGCACGCATTTCGCGGTCTGGGCGCCGAATGCCCGGCGCGCGTCGGTGGTCGGCAACTTCAACGGCTGGGACGGGCGGCGGCATTTGATGCGGCGGCGTGGCGCGACCGGGGTGCACGAGATCTTTTTGCCCGGTGTCGCGGACGGCGATTCCTACAAGTACGAGATCGCCAATGGCGACGGCGCGCTGCTGCCGCTGAAGGCTGATCCCGTGGGCTTTGGCGCGGAATTGCCGCCGCGCACGGCCTCCGTCGTGCGCGACCTGCGGAATTACGATTGGAACGATGCGGGCTGGATCGCCCAGCGCGGCAAGGCCCATGCCATTGATGCCCCAATTTCCATATACGAAGTGCATCTGGAAAGCTGGCGCACCGTGCCGGAGGAGGGCAATCGCCCCCTCACCTACCGGGAGCTGGCGGCGCAACTGGTGCCCTATGCGGTGGACATGGGGTTCACGCATATCGAGCTGACACCGATTTCCGAATATCCCTTTGGAGGCTCGTGGGGCTACCAACCGGTCGGAATGTACGCACCGACCAGCCGCTTTGGCTCACCAGACGATTTTCGGGCGCTGGTCGATGCGGCGCATCAGGCCGGGATTGGCGTCATCATCGACTGGGTGCCGGGGCACTTCCCGACGGACAGCCACGGGCTGGGCCGATTTGACGGCACGGCGCTTTATGAACATGCCGACCCGAAGGAAGGCTATCACCCCGACTGGAACACGCTGGTCTATAACTATGGCCGTGCGGAAGTGGCCAACTACCTGATCGCCAACGCGAAGTTCTGGCTGGAGGAATACAACCTCGACGGGCTGCGCGTGGATGCGGTGGCCTCGATGCTCTACCGGGACTATTCGCGCAAGGACGGCGAATGGGTGCCCAACAAGGACGGCGGACGCGAGAACCTGGAGGCCATCGACTTCCTCCGGCGCATGAATGAACAGGCCTACGCCGCCCAGGACGGGATCATGACGGTGGCCGAGGAAAGCACCGCCTTTCCCGGTGTGTGCGCGCGAACGGACGCCGGTGGGCTGGGTTTTGGCTACAAGTGGAACATGGGGTGGATGAACGATACCCTGCGCTACATGGCCGAGGACCCGATCAATCGGCGGTACCACCACGACAAGATGACGTTCGGGCTGCATTACGCCTTCACCGAGAACTTCATCCTGCCGATCAGCCACGACGAGGTGGTCCACGGCAAGGGCAGCCTGATCGGGAAGATGCCCGGCGACGACTGGCAGAAGTTTGCAAACCTGCGCGCCTATTTCGGCTTCATGTGGTGCCATCCGGGCAAGAAGCTGCTGTTCATGGGCTGTGAATTTGCCCAGATCGCGGAGTGGAACCATGAGCAAAGCCTGGATTGGCACCTGCTGGAAAATTCTGCTCATGCGGGTGTGCAGACCCTGATCCGCGATCTGAACACGCTATATCGTGAAACGCCGGCGCTGCACGGGCTGGACAGCAAGGCCGAAGGGTTCGCCTGGATCGACGGTGGCAACGCCAACGACAGTGTCTTTGTCTGGACGCGGCAGGGCGCTGACGGCGAACCGGTGTTGGTCGTGGTCAATTTCACGCCCGTAACACACCACGGCTACAGGATCGGCGTGCCGCGCGCAGGCCATTGGAACGAACGCCTGAACACTGATGCGCCGCTCTATGGCGGCTCAGGTCAGGGCAACCCAGGCGGACGCACCGCCGACCCGGTTTCCGCCCACGGGCTGGACCATTCGATCGAGATCACCGTGCCGCCGCTGGCCTGCGTGGTCTTCACTTCGTCCGACGCAAAAGCGGGGAGTTGAGCGCCGGACCGGACCCAGAAAGGGGGGAGACATGGATAACAACGACCGTTTCACACTGGCACAGCAGACCATGGCATTTGTGCTGGCCGGGGGCCGTGGCAGCCGGCTGAAGGAAATGACCGATGTGCGGGCCAAGCCTGCGGTCTATTTCGGCGGCAAGACACGCATCATCGACTTTGCCATGTCGAACGCCACCAATTCCGGCATCCGCCGCATCGGCGTGGCGACGCAATACAAGGCGCACAGCCTGATCCGCCACCTGCAGCGCGGCTGGTCCTTCTTTCGGGCGGAGCGCAACGAGGGTTTGGATATTCTGCCCGCGTCGCAGCAGCTTGACGAGACCAACTGGTACAAGGGCACGGCGGATGCGGTCACGCAGAACATCTCGATCATTCGCGGCTACGAGCCGAAGTACATCCTGATCCTTGCGGGGGACCACATCTACAAGCAGGACTATTCCTACATGCTGGAGCAGCACGTCCAGACCGGGGCGAAGGTCACGGTGGGCTGCATCGAGGTGCCCAAGGCCGAGGCCAGTGCCTTTGGCGTGATGGCGGTGGATGAGAACGACAAGATCATCGACTTCGTGGAAAAGCCCGCCGATCCGCCCACCATGCCCGGCGACGACACGCAGGCATTGGCGTCCATGGGGATATACGTGTTCGAGGCGGAGTATCTGTACGAGATCCTCGAAAAGGACCGCCCCGACGATGAATCGGAGCATGATTTCGGCAAGGACATCATTCCGGCGATCGTGAAGCAGGGCGGTGCCTATGCGCATCCGTTCAGCCGGTCCTGCGTGCTGTCGGGGCTGGAATCGGAACCGTACTGGCGCGATGTGGGCACATTGGACGCCTATTGGCAGGCCAACATCGACTTGACGGATTTCAATCCGCCGCTGGACATCTTTGCCACCGACTGGCCGATCTGGACCTATTCCGAGTTGGTCCCTCCGGCCAAGTTCATCCACAACGAAGAGGGTCGTCGCGGTCAGGCCGTGTCCTCCATGGTGTCGGGCGGCTGCATCATCTCCGGCTCGTCGCTGTATCGCTGCATGTTGTTCACCGGGGTGAAGACGCACAGCTATTCGCAGCTCGAAGGAGTGGTGGCCCTGCCCTACGCCGAAGTCGGCCGTCGCGCCTACATCAAGAACGCCATCATTGACCGGGGCGTCAAGATCCCGCCGGGGCTGGTGGTGGGCGAAGACCCGAAGCTTGACGCCAAGCGGTTCCGCCGTACGGAGAAGGGCATCTGCCTGATCACCCAAAGCATGATCGACGCCCTGTAAGGAGAAGTCATGACGCTGGAAACCGGCAGCTGGGAGCTTTGGGCCGCGGGGGATCTGTCCCTCGTGCTGGATGTGGACCCGCATGTGGCCTTTGCGTACCTGGTGCGCGAAGGCGGCGGGATGCTGTGTTCGGTCTGGGTGTGCAACCTGCCGGGGCCGCTGCCGGACGAGGATGACGAGGAGGCGCTCCCCGTGGTGGCCAGCGCCTTTGTGCTGCCCGGGGCCACGGCGCCGGCCTCGCTTGATGCGCTGGAAATGACCGTGACGCCGACCCGCTGGGTGCTGAGCTGGCCGGGCGGGCGGTCGGTGCTATCTGCAACCTCGACGCTGGGCTGGTCCAGCGCCGTCGGGGCCGACTCGCCCTTTGCCAAACCGCTTGAGGAACTGCCAATATGAACGTGCTGATGGTCGCTTCGGAATGTGCGCCTTTTGTAAAGACAGGCGGGCTGGCCGATGTGGTGGGGGCGCTGCCCGGTGCGCTGGCCCGGCATGGGGTCGACGCGCGGGTGATGCTGCCGTGTTACCCCTCGCTGTTTCCGCTCCTGCCCAAAGGGGTCGAGGTGGCGAGCTTTGGCGATCTGCCCGGCGGGTCGGGGCGGCTGGTCATGGTGGAGGCGTCAAGCGAGACCGCGGGACTGACCCTTCTGCTGCTTGATGCGCCGCAACTGTTCGACCGCGCCGGCAAACCCTACAACGGGCCTGACGGGCAGGATTGGCCCGACAATCACCGCCGCTTTGGCTCATTGGCGCAGGCGGCGGCGCGCATTTGTTTTGACGGACTGGAGGGCTGGAAGCCCGACGTGCTGCACGCCCACGACTGGCAGGCGGCGCTGGCCCCCGTCTACCTGAAACAGACCGGGCGCACGGTGCCAAAGACCGTGATGACCATCCACAACATTGCCTTTCAGGGGCGGTATGGCCCGCAGGTGATGCCGGAACTGGGCCTGCGCCACGATTGGTTTCACGCCGATGGGCTGGAGTTCTATGGCGATCTGAGCTTTCTCAAGGCGGGGCTGGTCTACGCCGATCACGTCACCACCGTATCGCCCAACTATGCACGCGAAATCCTGACGCCGCGCTTTGGCATGGGGTTGGAGGGCGTGTTGCAAGCCCGGACAGAGACGCTGACCGGCATCCTGAACGGCATCGACACCACCGCCTGGGACCCGTCCAACGACCCCGCCCTGCCCGCGCCATATGATGTGAAAACCCTCAAGGCGAAAAGCGCCAGCCGTCTGGCGCTGGCGGGCAAGCTGGGGCTGGACACGGATCACGCGGGGCCGCTGTTTTGCGTGATCTCGCGCCTGACAGAGCAAAAGGGCCTCGACGCGCTGGCGGCGGCCATCCCGCATCTGGTGGACCAAGGCGGGCAACTGGCGGTGCTGGGCACGGGCGAACCCGCGTTGGAGGCACTTTTCCAGCAGGCCGCACAGGATCACCCCGGCCGTGTCGGCACGTTCATCGGCTATGACGAGGGCTTTTCGCACCTTGTCCAAGGCGGTGCAGATGCGATCCTGATCCCCTCGCGGTTTGAGCCGTGCGGGCTGACGCAGCTGTATGGTTTGCGCTATGGCACGTTGCCCGTGGTGGCGCGCACCGGCGGGCTGGCCGATACGGTGATCGACGCCAACGCCGCCGCGCTGGCCGCCAAATGTGCCAATGGCTTTGTTTTTGACGAGGTCACGCCGGAGGCGATCAGCGCCGCGCTTGACCGTGTCTTTGCCGCCTATGCGGATCCCAAGCAGTGGCAAGCCATGATGCGCGCCGCCATGCGCCAGCCCGTCGGATGGGAGGAGCAGGCAGGCGCCTACGTCAGCCTGTACGAAAGCCTGCTGCAATGACACCAACATATGAGGTCACCGCCGGACGCCCCAACGCGCTTGGCGCGCAGTGGGATGGCGAGGGCACCAACTTTGCCCTGTTTTCCGACCACGCGCATCGGGTGACGCTGTGCCTGTTTGACACGGATGGCAGGGAAACCCACCAGATCGACTTGCCCGAACGCTCCGGTGCGGTGTGGCATGGCTATGTGCAGCGCCTCTCTCCCGGTCAGCTGTATGGCTACCGCGTGGATGGGCCGTATGCGCCGGACCGGGGCCATCGGTTCAACGCAAACAAGCTGCTGCTCGACCCTTATACGCGTGATTTTCACGGCCTGTTCAAACACGATCCCGCCTGTTTTGGCTATGTCTGGGGCGAAGGCGACCAGAGCTTTGACGCCCGCGATTCTGCGCCGTTTGTGCCAAAGTCGGTGGTCAGCCACCCGGACTGGCTGCCGCAAGATGCCCGCACGCTGAACCGCGACTGGGAAGATGCGTTTATCTACGAAGCGCACGTCAAGGGCACCACCATCCAGCACCCGATGATCGCAGAGGACAAGCGCGGCACCTACGACGCCATGGCCTCTGACGCGATGCTGGAGCATCTGAGCACGCTTGGCGTGACAGCGGTCGAGCTGTTGCCGGTTCAGGCATTTAACCCCGAAGGCGCGCTTCAAGACCGTGGGCTGACGAACTACTGGGGCTACAACACCATCGGTTTCTTTGTGCCGGAGCCAAAGTATCTTGGCCCCTCCGGCGCGCGTGGGTTCCGCGCGATGGTGGACCGGTTCCATGCGGCGGGCATCGAGGTGATCCTCGACGTGGTGTACAACCACACCGCCGAGAGCGACCATTACGGCCCGACGCTGTCCTTTCGCGGGATCGACAACGCGTCCTACTATCGGCTTCTTGACGGGCAACCGCGCTATTACGTCAACGACACCGGGACCGGGAACACCTTGAACGTGTCGCACCCGTTTGTGCTGCGGCTGATCCTTGATTCCATGCGTTACTGGGTGACGACCTTTGGCGTGGACGGGTTCCGGTTCGATCTGGCGACGACGCTGGCGCGAGAGCCGAGCGGCTTTGACCGGCACGGGGGGTTTCTGGACGCCCTGCGACAGGACCCTGTGCTGTCCAACGTCAAACTGATCGCGGAGCCGTGGGACATCGGGCCGGGCGGCTATCGGCTGGGAGGGTTTCCGCCCGAGTTTGCCGAGTGGAACGACCGCTACCGCGACACGATCCGGCGCTTCTGGCGCGGCGATGCGCGGGCGGCGCAGGATCTGGGCGGTGCGCTGCTGGGCACGGCGGATCTGTTCGACACGCGCGGGCGGCGCGCATGGTCCAGCGTCAACTTTGCCGCCGCGCATGACGGGTTCACCACCGCGGACGTGACCGCCTACGAGCAGCGCCACAACGAAGCGAACGGCGAAGACAATCGCGACGGGCACCACGACAATTTCTCCGACAACTTTGGTGTCGAGGGGGAGACCGACGACCCCGACATCCGCGAAGCGCGCCGCCGGCGGGTGCGCAACCTGCTGGCCACCGTGTTCCTCAGCCAGGGGACACCCATGCTGCTGGCCGGGGACGAAGGTGGAAACACGCAAGGCGGCAACAACAACGCCTATTGTCAGGACAACGAGACAGCCTGGCTGGATTGGGAGGCGATGGACGGCAACCTGATCGCCTTTACCGCCGCGCTGGCAGCGTTCCGACACGCTCATCCGACGCTGCGGCAATCGCGGTTTCTGCATGGCGCGGAACGCTCGGACGGGCGGCGTGACGTCGAGTGGCAGGCGTTTGACGGCGGCGCGCTGAACTGGCGGGATCCGGGGCTGTCGTCGCTGTGCATCCTGCTGCGCGGGTCTGCGGAATCTGCCACGGGGGATGCCTCGCCCGACACGATCCTGCTTGCGCTGAACCGAGAGGACGCGGATCAGGAATTGCATCTGCCCGACATTGCCCCGCGCCGCTGGCAGCAAGAAATTGACACATCGCGCGACAAACAGGGTGCGACAATGATCGACGAAAGGTCCGTGACCGTGCCGCGCTGCTCTCTGGCCGCGTTCGTCGCGACGGAGGCCACATGAGCGAAACGCTCCGCGCCCTTGCCAACGCATATGGCATTCACCCCGGGTTTCACGATCTGGGCGGGCAGTATCGCACCGCCGCACCCGAAACGTTGCGCGCGCTTCTGGTGGCAATGGATGTGCCTGCGGGGACCGAGCCGGAGGTCGCGGACGCGCTTGCCGCCTTCACCGCCGCGCAGGACGCCCGCCATTTGCCGCAAGAGACAGTGCTGGACGAGGGTACGCCCTGCACCCTGCACTGCCCCCAGTGCGAGTGGGTGCTGCTGGACGAGACCGACGCGGTGAAGGCCGAAGGCAGAGGCATCATCGCCCTGCCGCCGCTGCCCTTTGGCTACTACCACCTTGATGCGCGTGGCAGCGATTGGCGGGAGGAGGTCTTTGTCCTGTGTCGTCCGGCGCGCGGGGCCCCGCTGGTGTCCGAGTTGATCGGCGCGCCGCGTGGCTGGGGCGTGGTGGGTGCCCTGTATGGCCTGCGATCTGACGACAATGGCGGGGTGGGCAGCTTTGCCGATCTGGCGACGGCGGCGCAGCAGTTGGGTCAGGTCGGCGCGCAGTTTCTTGGGGTCAATCCGATCCATGCAATCGGCTGGACCGCCAGGCACATCACTTCCCCCTACTCGCCCACGCATCGCGGCTTTCTGAACATCGACCATATTGCCCTGCCCGGCATGGGGCCGACGCCAGAGGCCGAGCTGATCGACTACGATGCGTTCCGCAGTCGCCACAATGCCGCTTTGGAGGCGCGCTTTGCGCAGATGGAGGATGGCGCCCCGATCACTGGCACGCAGCATGGTTTGGAGGATTTCGCCACCTTCGAGGCGTTGTCCGAGCGCTACGGCGATGACAGCCGCACATGGCCCGCCGATCTGCGTCGACCGGGGGCCAAGGCGCGCGCTGCCGCAGGTCCGCGCGCCCGCTTTCACGCCTGGGCGCAAACCGAGGCGGAGCGGCAACTGGATCACGCAGCGCGCACCGCCCAGGAGACGATGGGCCTTGGGCTGTACCTCGATCTTGCTGTCGGGCCGCGTCCCGGCGGGGCGGAGCCCTGGATGAACCCCGATACCATTGCACGCGGCGTGTCCATCGGTGCGCCGCCGGACCACCTGAACCCGGAGGGGCAAAGCTGGAACCTGGCGGCCCACGCGCCAAGACAGCTTGCCGCCGCACGATACCGACCGTTGCGGCAGATGCTGTCCGACCTGATGCGCCGTGCCGGGCTGGTTCGGATCGACCATGCGCTTGGCCTGACGCGCAGCTTTTGGCAGCCCGAAGACGGCAGCCCCGGCGGATACATCACGCAGCCCTTCGAGAGTCTGCTGGCGGTCATCGCCATCGAGGCGCGTCGCGCACATTGCGTGGTGATCGGCGAGGATCTGGGACTGGTGCCGGACGGTTTCCGCGAGACGATGAACGCAGCCGGTCTGCTGTCCTACGCCGTCTGGCAATATGAGACCCACGAGGACGGCACTCTGTTGCCGCCAGAGGCGCTGCGCCCCTTTGCCCTGTCGTGCTTTGGCACCCATGACACCCCTTCGATTGCGGGGTTCTGGCACGGCACGGACATCGCATGGTGGCACGCCATGGGCTGGCAATCAGGCGAGGAGACCCGCCGCCGCCACGACCAGCGCGCCGATCAGCGCCACAGGCTGCGCGGACTGTGCGCCCTGCCGCCAGACGCGCGCCAGCCACAGATCACCGCCGCGATCCACAATCGCCTGATGCAGTCGCCATCATGCCTGACAGCGCTGCAACTGGACGATCTCTTTGGCCAGGTGGAGGCGCAGAACCTCCCCGGTACGATTGATGAACACCCGAACTGGCAGCGCCGCCTGCCCTGTTCCAGCGACGCACTGGCCACGGCGCCGGATCTGCGCGATACCTTGCCCGACAGCGCCCTGACGCATGGGCAAATTGATTAAAAGGACTGAATTTATGGATGTTGTGAGCAAACCGATCACGCCTTTCGACGGGCAGAAGCCCGGCACCTCCGGCCTGCGCAAGAAGACACGTGTGTTCATGGAGCCGGGCTATCTGGAGGCTTTTGTTCAGTCGACCTTTGACGCCATCGGCGGATGCGCGGGCAAGACTTTCGTGGTGGGGGGTGACGGGCGCTATTTCAACGCCGAGGCGATCCAGACCATCCTGCGGATGGCGGCCGCCAATGGCGCGGCGCGTTGCATCGTCGGCCAGAACGGACTGCTGTCCACACCTGCGGCGTCCAACCTGATCCGCAAGCGCGAGGCCAATGGCGGGCTGATCCTGTCGGCCAGCCACAATCCCGGCGGCATCGATGAGGATTTCGGCATCAAGTACAATATCGCCAACGGTGGCCCTGCCCCCGAAAGCGTGACGGCAAAGATCTTTGAGAACACCAAGGGGATCTCTGGCTACAAGACACTGGGGACGCCGGACATCGACCTGTCCGCCATCGGTGAAACAGAAGTGGGCACAATGACGGTCGAGGTTGTCGATCCTGTCACCGAATATGCCGCGCTCATGGAAGAGCTGTTCGATTTCGACGCGATCCGCGCCCTGCTGGCGGGTGGCTTCAGCGTCAAGTTCGACGCGATGCACGCCGTCACCGGCCCTTATGCCACCGCGATCCTTGAAGGGACGCTGGGCGCACCTGCGGGCACCGTGCTGAACGGCATTCCGCTGGTGGACTTTGGCAAGGGGCACCCGGATCCGAACCCGATCTGGGCGAAGCCGTTGGTGGATCTGGTCATGTCCGAAGACGGGCCGGACTTCGCCGCGGCCTCTGACGGCGATGGCGACCGCAACATGATCCTCGGCAAGGGCATTTACGTGACGCCCTCCGACAGTCTGGCGGTTTTGGCTGCCAACGCACATCTGGCCCCCGGCTATGCGCGCGGCCTGGCGGGTGTGGCGCGGTCCATGCCGACCTCGCGCGCGGCGGATCGCGTGGCCGAAAAGGCGGGGATCAACGCGTTTGAGACGCCCACCGGCTGGAAATTCTTTGGCAACCTGCTCGACGCGGGCAAGGCCACGCTGTGCGGGGAGGAAAGCGCCGGCACAGGGTCCGACCACGTGCGCGAGAAAGACGGGCTTTGGGCGGTGCTGCTCTGGCTGAACGTGCTGGCGTCGCGCAAGATGTCGGTGCAGGACGTTCTCATGGACCATTGGCGGACCTATGGCCGCGACTATTATTCGCGCCACGATTACGAGGCCGTGGACACAGCCGTGGCCGAGGCGATCATGGCCGACCTCCAGTCGCTGTCCACAGGCACCATGCCGGAGGGCATCGAAAAGATCGACAGCTTCTCCTACACCGATCCGGTGGATGGCTCCGTGTCTGAAAACCAGGGGATGCGCGTCTTTTTCGAGGGTGGCGCGCGCGCCGTGATGCGGCTGTCCGGAACCGGCACCGAGGGCGCGACGATCCGCCTGTATCTGGAACAATACACGCCCCCAGACGGCGACCTGACGATAGATACGCAAGAAGCGCTCGCCCCGCTGGTGGCCGCCATCGACAAGCTGACGGACCTCAAGACCCGCACGGGCCGCGATGCGCCTGACGTCATGACCTGACCGCCGGACACCCCGGGCGGCCCAGGGAGACAGCACCGTGTTTCCCTGGGCCGTGAAAGGGCGCTGTGACGCGCCGCTTGGCTGAGGGTCCGACTCGCGTTGGCGATTCCGCTTGCAAAATCTCCGACGCCCGCCTATATCGCCCTCAACAGCGAGGTGCTGAGGCCTGAAAGGTCGCAGCGCCCACCGAAAAGATGTGCGGGCCGCTGGCCCGCTTTTTTGTTTCTGCGCCCGAAAGGCAAGACTACATGACCGACCTGATCGCAAAAACCGGCATGGACAAGAAGATCGCCGAGATCATCGCGCCGGTGATTGAGGACATGGGATTCGAACTGGTCCGCATCCGTCTGCAGGGGGGCAACACACCCTTGTTGCAGATCATGGCGGAGCGTCCCGAAGGCGGGATCGAAGTGGACGAATGTGCCGAGATCTCGACCGCCGTGTCCGCCATTCTCGACGTCGAGGATCCGATCTCTGACCAATACACGCTTGAAGTGGGAAGCCCCGGTATCGACCGTCCGCTGACCCGTCTCAAGGATTTCGACACCTACGAAGGGTATGAAGCCAAGATCGAGACGCATGATCTGATCGACGGCCAGAAACGGTTTCGTGGTATTCTGGCCGGGGTCGAAGGCAGCGAGGTTCTGGTGAACGTCGATGCCGGCACCATCGGCCTGCAATTCGACTGGCTGGCCGATGCCAAGCTGGTTCTGACAGACGAGCTGATCAAAGAGATGCTCAAGGCGCGCAAGACCGCCGCAATTGACGAAACCAAGTACGACGACATCGAGGCCGAAGGGCCCGAGGAGGAGTAAGAGATGGCAATCACATCCGCCAACCAGCTGGAACTCCTGCAGACGGCCGAAGCCGTCGCGCGCGAGAAGATGATCGACCCGGGCCTTGTGGTCGAGGCGATGGAAGAATCGCTCGCCCGCGCGGCGAAGTCCCGCTACGGCGCGGAGATGGACATTCGCGTGGCCATCGACCGCAAGACCGGTCGTGCGACCTTTACCCGTGTCCGCACCGTGGTCGAGGAAGAAGAGCTTGAGAACTATCAGGCCGAGCTGACCGTCAAGCAGGCCAAGCAGTACATGGCCGACCCGCAGATCGGTGACACCTACGTCGAAGAAGTGCCGCCGGTGGAACTGGGCCGGATCGCGGCGCAGTCGGCCAAGCAGGTCATCCTGCAAAAGGTCCGCGAAGCCGAACGTGATCGCCAGTACGACGAATTCAAGGATCGCGCAGGCACGATCATCAACGGTCTGGTCAAGCGCGAGGAATACGGCAACGTCATCGTCGACGTGGGCCGTGGCGAAGGCATCCTGCGCCGCAACGAGAAGATCGGCCGCGAGGCGTATCGCCCCGGCGACCGCATCCGCTGCTACATCAAGGATGTGCGCCGCGAGACCCGTGGCCCGCAGATCTTCCTGTCGCGCACCGACCCGCAGTTCATGGCCGAGCTGTTCAAGATGGAAGTGCCGGAAATCTATGACGGCATCATCGAGATCAAGGCCGTGGCCCGTGACCCCGGTTCGCGCGCAAAGATCGGCGTGATCTCCTATGACAGCGGCATCGACCCCGTCGGCGCCTGCGTCGGTATGCGCGGCAGCCGCGTGCAGGCCGTGGTGAATGAGCTTCAGGGCGAAAAGATCGACATCATCCCGTGGAACGAGGACATGCCGACCTTCCTGGTGAACGCGTTGCAGCCCGCCGAAGTGTCGAAAGTCGTTCTGGACGAAGAGGCCGAGCGCATCGAAGTCGTGGTGCCCGATGAGCAGCTGTCGCTGGCCATTGGCCGTCGCGGTCAGAACGTGCGCCTGGCGTCGCAACTGACCGGTCTCGACATCGACATCATGACCGAGGAAGACGAATCGAAGCGCCGTCAGGCGGAATTCGAAGTGCGCACCAAGCTGTTCATGGACACGCTGGACCTCGACGAGTTCTTTGCTCAGCTTCTGGTGTCCGAAGGCTTTACCAACCTCGAAGAGGTGGCTTACGTCGAACAAGACGAGCTGCTGGTCATCGATGGCGTGGATTCCAGCACCGCCGAAGAATTGCAGACCCGCGCCCGCGAACACCTCGAAGCGCAGGCCCGTGCGGCCCTTGAACGCGCAACCGAGCTGGGCGCTGATGAAAGCCTGCTGAACTTCGAAGGGCTGACGCCGCAAATGTGCGTGGCCCTGGCCGAGGACAACGTAAAATCGCTCGAAGACTTCGCAACCTGCGCCGACTGGGAGCTGGCCGGCGGCTGGACCACGGTCAACGGCCAGCGCGTGAAGGACGACGGCCTGCTGGAACCCTACGGCATCGACCTCGAAGAAGCGCAGAACATGGTCATGACCGCCCGCGTTCTTCTGGGCTGGGTCGATCCCGATGACCTCGTGTCCGAGTCGGCAGAAGTCGAAGACGACGCGGTCGAGGCGGAGGAGTAAGCGATTGACCCGAGGGGGCAGCGAAAAACACAATGACGACGGGCCGGAACGGAAGTGCCTTGCCACAGGCGAAGTACAGCCGAAAAGCGGGCTGATCCGCTTCGTCGTCAGCCCTGACGCACGGGTCGTGCCCGATCTGGCTGGAAAACTGCCGGGAAGAGGTTTATATGTCTCTTCCGAACGGACTGCGCTGGACCTCGCGGCGAAAAAGAATCTTTTCGCCCGGGGTGCCAAACAGCCGGTTACGGTCCCGGAGGGGCTTACGGATCTTCTGGAACAGATGCTGGTGAAACGCGTGATCGATTTGATCTCGCTGGCACGCCGATCAGGGGATGCCATCGCCGGGTACGAAAAAGTGAAGGCGATGCTCCAGTCGGAGGAAGCCTCCGTGCTGATTCAGGCCGAAGACGGCTCGGGTCGGGGCAAAACGAAATTAAGCACGCCGTATGGCGGGCGATACATCGGCTGGCTGTCCGCAGATGAACTGGGGGCGGCCTTTGGTCGACAAACTGTGATACACGCCGCGCTTGGCTCTGGTGGACTCGTTCCGCGTATTGTAGAGGAAGCCATGCGCTTGAAGGGATTCCGGAGTCCATCGCAACCGGCGACGACATCGGGTGATCGCGGCGGCAAGTCCCGCCGGAAAGGATGAATACGTTTTATGAGCGATAACGACGGCAAGAAAACTCTGGGTGTGCGTGGTAGTGGTGGCGGCCGGTCAGGCAGCGTGAAGCAGAGCTTCTCCCATGGACGCACCAAGAATGTCGTGGTGGAAACCAAGCGCAAGCGCGTCGTGGTGCCGAAGCCCGGTGCCGCTGGCGCTGCGGGCGGCGGCAAGGGCGGTCCTGTGGGCGGCTCGGGTGGTAAACGCCCCGCCGGGATTTCCGACGCGGAGATGGAACGCCGCCTGAAGGCACTTCAGGCAGCACGGGCGCGCGAGGCCGATGAGACCGCCGCGCGCGAGGCAGAGGACAAGCGCCGCACTGAGGAGCGCGAACGTCTTCGGGCCGAGAAGGAACTGAAGGAACGCGAACAGCGCGAAGCCGAGGAAGCGCTCAAGCGCAAGGCCGAGGAAGAAGAGCGCAAGATCCGCGAAGCCAAGGAAGCCGAAGAGCAGAAGGCCAAGGCAGCTGCCGCAGCCGCCGCTCAACCGGCCCCCGAGGATGCAGCCCGCAAGGCACCGCGCGGACCTGACGCCAAGCCGGGCGCAACCGCGCCGCGTCGCGATGGTGACAAGGACGACCGCAGCCGTGGTCGTGGTGGCGCCAAGGACGGCGGACGCCGTGCCGGCAAACTGACGCTGAACCAGGCTCTGTCCGGTGGCGAAGGTGGTCGTCAGAAATCCATGGCCGCAATGAAGCGCAAGCAAGAGCGTGCGCGTCAGAAGGCGATGGGCGGTCAGCAGCAACGTGAAAAGGTCGTGCGCGACGTCAGACTGCCCGAGGCGATCACCGTCGCGGAGCTGGCAAACCGTATGGCAGAGCGCGTTGGCGATGTTGTGAAGTCTCTGATGAACAGTGGCATCATGGCGACCCAGAACCAGTCGATCGACGCAGATACTGCGGAACTGATCATCGAGGAATTCGGCCACAAGGTTGTCCGCGTCTCTGATGCCGACGTCGAAGACGTCATTCAGGCCATCGAAGACAAGGAAGAAGACCTGCAGCCCCGTCCCCCGGTCATCACGATCATGGGCCACGTTGACCACGGGAAGACATCGCTGCTTGACGCGATCCGCCAGACCAACGTGACCTCCGGTGAGGCGGGTGGCATCACCCAGCACATCGGCGCCTATCAGGTGACGACCAAGGACGGACAGGTTCTGTCCTTCCTCGACACGCCTGGCCACGCGGCCTTCACCTCCATGCGCTCGCGCGGGGCTCAGGTGACGGACATTGTTGTTCTCGTTGTTGCGGCAGATGACGCCGTGATGCCGCAGACCGTCGAGGCGATCAGCCACGCGAAAGCGGCCAACGTGCCGATGATCGTGGCGATCAACAAGATCGACAAACCGTCCGCGAACCCGACCAAGGTGCGCACGGATCTGCTCCAGCACGAAGTTGTGGTGGAAGCGATGTCTGGTGAAGTGCAGGACGTCGAAGTCTCGGCCCAGACGGGTCAGGGGCTTGACCAACTGCTCGAAGCTATCGCGCTTCAGGCAGAACTGCTGGAACTGAAAGCCAATCCGAACCGCCCCGCCGAAGGCGCGGTGATCGAGGCGCAGCTTGACGTGGGTCGCGGTCCCGTGGCCACCGTTCTTGTGCAACGCGGTACGCTGAAGCAAGGCGACATTTTTGTTGTGGGCGAGCAGTACGGTAAGGTCCGTGCGCTGATCAACGACCAGGGTGAGCGCGTGTCCGAAGCCGGACCTTCTGTTCCTGTCGAGGTTCTTGGCCTCAACGGCACGCCTGAAGCCGGCGACGTTCTGAACGTGACGTCGACAGATTCTCAGGCTCGTGAGATCGCAGAATATCGCGCTCACGCCGCCAAGGAAAAGCGCGCTGCAGCTGGTGCTGCGACGACGTTGGATCAGCTTCTCCAGAAGGCGAAGGAAGACGAAACTGTCTCCGAGCTGCCAATTCTGGTGAAGTCCGACGTGCAGGGCTCTGCCGAGGCGATCACGCAGGCGATGGAAAAGATCGGCAACGACGAGGTGCGCGTCCGCGTACTGCACTCGGGTGTTGGTGCCATCACGGAATCCGATGTCGGCCTGGCCGAAGCATCGGGCTGCCCGGTCATCGGCTTCAACGTCCGTGCCAACGCACCGGCGCGGAATGCCGCCAACCAGAAGGGCGTGGAGATCCGTTACTACTCGGTGATCTACGACCTCGTGGACGACGTGAAGAAGGCGGCCTCTGGCCTGCTGTCCAACGAAGTGCGCGAGAACTTCATCGGCTATGCCAACATCAAGGACGTCTTCAAGGTCTCCCACGTTGGTAAGGTTGCGGGCTGTCTCGTCACCGAGGGTGTCGCACGTCGATCCGCAGGCGTTCGCCTGCTCCGCGACAACGTCGTTATCCACGAGGGCACGCTGAAAACGCTCAAACGCTTCAAAGACGAAGTGGCTGAGGTTCAGTCCGGACAAGAATGCGGTATGGCGTTCGAGAACTATGAAGATGTGCGCGCTGGCGACGTCATCGAAATCTTCGAGCGTGAAGAGATCGTTCGTACGCTCGACTGATCGCGTATACATCTGAAAGAACAAAGGCCGCGCTTCCAGGAGCGCGGCCTTTTCCTTTGCCAGAGAACAACGTCCGGACACCGAAATCAAAAAAGGCCCCCGGGATATCGGAGGCCTTCGGATACATTGGTGATGGAGCGCCAGTCGGCGTCCAACTGCGTTCTAACGTCAGGGCGGTTCAGCCTGCGACGAGGCGTCCGGTGTAGGTGCTTTCACCAACGCGGACAGAAACACGGCCATCTGGAAGTGTCTTTTCCAGCAAGCCCTGAACAGACACATAGTTACCGATCGTGATGGTTTTCAGCATGTTTCTTCCTCCCAAACGTGCATTGCCTCTTCTTTGATAAAGCTAACGCAAGATTATTGCTACAGCCTTAAGTCACGAAAATTTCACGATTGATGCATCAATCATATGCAGAGACCCCAAAACGCGATGAAATTTTCAACAAACACGCCCTGTCGAGCGTTTTGTCTGTGAATTTGCAACGGCTTTACAGCCAGTCGCGGAGAATCGGTATCAGGGGGACGTCGGCTGGCGGCATGGGATAGTCCTTGAGCGCGTTTGCCCGGACCCATTTCAGCGCCTGACCTTCGCGCGATTGCGGCGTGCCCTTCCACTTTCGGCAGGCAAACAGCGGCATCAGCAGATGGAAGTCGTCATAGCTGTGCGACGCGAAGGTCAGTGGCGCAAGGCAGCTGTCCCATGTCTCGATGCCCAGCTCTTCTTCCAATTCGCGCACCAGCGCCGCCTCGGGGGTTTCGCCGGGCTCGACCTTGCCGCCCGGAAACTCCCACAGACCAGCCATGGACTTGCCGGCGGGACGTTGAGCCAAAAGGATCCGGCCATCGGGATCAATAAGCGCGACGGCGGATACGAGGATGATTTTCATGATACTGTCCTGTAGTGACAGGAGGACTGTGCTGTGCGCAGCGACGGGTGCTTTTCCCCGCCCCTCCCCCGGAGGTCATTGGGAAGCAAAGAAGCAGGGCGTGGCACCCTGCTTCACTGTTGCTTATGAACGGTAATCTGCGTTGATTGAGATATAGCCGTGGGTGAGGTCGCAGGTCCAGACGGTGGCCGCGCCGTGACCGAGGCCAATGTCGACGTCGATGCTGATTTCCGGCTGCTTCATGACGGCAGCGCCCTGTTCCTCTTGATAGTCGGGAGAGACCCAGCCCTTTTCCGCCACGAGGATGTTCCCGAACCGGATGGTGAGCGCATCGCGGTCTGCCTTGGCGCCGGATTTGCCCACAGCCATGACGATACGGCCCCAATTGGGGTCTTCGCCGGCAATTGCGGTTTTCACCAGCGGGGAGTTGGCGATGGACAAGGCGTGCGTGCGGGCATCTTCGTCAGTGGCGGCACCTGTGACATTCACAGTGACGAATTTGGTCGCGCCTTCGCCGTCCTTCACCACGAGGTGGGCAAGGTCGCGGAAAACGTCCTCCACCGCCGTGGCGAAGTCAGCATTGCCTTCGACAGACACGCCGGACGCGCCTGTGGCCGCCATCAGCAACGTGTCAGAGGTGGAGGTGTCGCTGTCCACGGTGATGTTGTTGAAGGTGCGCGCATTGGCGTTGGAGACGATCTCTTGCAAGGCGGCGCGACTGATTTTCGCGTCGGTAAAGACGTAGACCAACATGGTCGCCATATCCGGCGCAATCATGCCGGACCCTTTGGCCACGCCTGCGATCTTCACCGGCTTGCCGTCCACCATGATTTCGCGCGCGGCGCCCTTGGGGAAGGTGTCGGTGGTCATGATCGCCTTAGCCGAGGCTGCCAAGTCGTGGCGCGACAGGGCCGATACGGCCTCGTCCAGCTTTGCAATGATGCGGTCATGCGGCAGCGGCTGGCCGATCACGCCGGTGGAGGAGGTGAAGATGCGGGTCTCCGGCAGCTTGGTGGCCTCGGCCACAGCCTTGCAGATGGCGGCGACAGAACCGTCGCCCGCCTTCCCGGTGAAGGCATTGGAGTTGCCGGAATTCACAAGGAATGCAGCACCTTGATCGCTGTCAGTGCCCAGCTTGGCCTGACAGTCCAGAACCGGTGCGGAGCGCGTGGCGGAGCGGGTGAAGACCCCCGCCACGACGCTGCCCGGATCAAGAAGCGCGAGCATCACATCGTCGCGCCCTTTGTATTTTATCCCCGCGGCGACGGCGGCGAACCGCACGCCTTCGATGACGGGAAGCTCGGGAAAGGCCGCCGGGGCCAGCGGGGACACTGTCATTTTCAGTTCTCCAGAAGGTCGGTTTGCGACAGGATCGACGGATCGACCGAGATCTGCGGTGCGCGGCTGACATCGGTTTTGCGCATCAGGTCGTCGATGTGCTTTTCGACGGCTTCTTGCTGCACCTTCTGCACGATCTCCGCGCGCACGTCTTCGAGCGACGGTGCCGTGAGGGAGCGGGTGTCGTTCAGCTTGATCACATGCCAGCCGAATTGGGTCTCGATCGGTCCGGTCACGTCACCGGGGGCCATCGAGTCCACGGCCACCTGAAAGGGTTCGACCATCATGCCAGAGCTGAACCAGCCCAGCGAGCCACCGTTCGGGCCGGACGGGCCGGTGGATTTCTCACGCGCCACCTGCGCGAATTCCGCACCGCCCTTGACCTCTTCGAGAACCGCGAGGGCCTCTTCTTCGGACTCGAGCAAAATATGTGAGGCGTTGAATTCCTTGCCCTGCTCCACATCGACGTAATCGCGCTTGTAAATGTCCGTAATGCGGTCGTCATTGACCGCGCGATCTGCGACGGCTGTGATGGCAACGGCAGCCATCAGGGACCGGCTCTCGTTTTCCAGCGACAGTCGGACCAGCGGCGTTTCCTTTGCATCGCCGGACTGGGCCAGCACCTCTTGCTGGATCAGTTGCTCCAACAGGCTGTCCCACAGTTGTTCGTCAGGGATGGATTGATACTGCTGTGGCAGCGATGCCTTGGCCACGATCATGTGACCCACCGTGATCTGCGTGTCCCCCACTGTGCCAACCACCTGATCCAGCGCCTCTTTGCCAACGACGGGCGCGGTTTCCTGCGGGCTGGGAGCAGCCGCGGCTGTGCCGTGATCTTCGGTCATGGCGGAATCATCATCGCCACCGTGGCTTTCGGCCCAAGATGCAACAGGCATCGCCAGCATCGCTGCCAGAAGCGCGGCGCTCAGGCGCAGATCTCGTGTGGTTTTCGTCATACCGTCCTCCTCATCCGCAAGCCTATACCTGCGGGAACATTGACACTGTCCGGCCTGCCGCTTACATGCCGCAAGGGCCCTGCGTGGCCGGTCTCTTGGCCTGTGTATTGGCTCGGTGCGAGGCGGGCAAGCAGATGCCGCACACGAAACCGGGAACAGGTACTCAGGCATGTTGGGAAAATTCGCGCGTAAGGTCTTCGGCACTCCGAACGACCGCAAGATCAAAGCGACCCGCCCTTTGGTGGAGAAGATCAACGCGCTGGAGCCCGAGTTCGAGAAACTCGACGACGCCGGCCTGATCGCAAAGACCGCTGATTTCAAGGAACGTCTGGCTGGCGGCGAAAGCCTCGACAGCCTGCTGCCGGAAGCCTTCGCCAACTGCCGCGAAGCCGCCAAGCGCGCGCTGGGTTTGCGGGCCTTCGACGTGCAGCTGATGGGCGGGATTTTCCTGCACCAAGGCAGCATTGCGGAAATGAAGACCGGTGAAGGCAAGACGCTGATGTCGACCTTTGCCGCCTATCTGAACGCGCTGACCGGGCGCGGCGTGCACATCGTCACCGTGAACGACTACCTCGCCAAGCGGGACGCCGAATGGATGTCCAATGTTTACGGCGCACTGGGTCTGACCACCGGCGCGATCTACCCGCGCCAGCCCGAAGCCGAAAAGGCCGAGGCCTACGCCTGCGACATCACCTACGCGACCAACAACGAGTTGGGCTTTGACTACCTGCGCGACAATATGAAGTCCGAGATTTCGCAGCTGCATCAACGTGATCACTACTTTGCCATCGTGGACGAAGTGGACTCGATCCTGATTGACGAAGCCCGGACGCCGCTGATCATCTCCGGTCCGGCGGACGACCGCTCCGAGCTGTACCAATCGGTGGACAAGTTGATCCCCGAAATGAACGACGATCACTTCAGCGTCGACGAAAAGACGCGCAACGTGACCTTCACCGACGAAGGCAACGAATGGCTCGAAGAGAACCTTCAGGCGCGTGGCCTGCTGCCCGAGGGTCAGTCGCTGTACGATCCCGAAAGCACCACTGTCGTCCACCATGTGAACCAGGCGATCCGCGCCCATAAGCTGTTCCAGAAGGACAAGGATTACATCGTCCGCGATGGCGAGGTGATGCTGATCGACGAATTCACCGGCCGCATGATGGCCGGACGCCGCCTGTCCGACGGTCTGCATCAGGCGATCGAGGCCAAGGAAGCGGTGGAGATCAAGCCGGAGAACGTCACGCTGGCGTCGGTGACGTTCCAGAACTACTTCCGTCTGTACGAAAAGCTCGGCGGCATGACCGGCACGGCTGTCACAGAAGCCTCTGAGTTCATGGAGATTTACGGTCTTGGCGTGGTCGAAGTGCCGACCAACCGCCCTATCGCCCGTATTGATGACGATGATGCCGTCTATCGCACCGCGAAGGAAAAATACGACGCCATCGTCAAGAAAATCGGCGAGTCGCATGCCAAGGGCCAGCCCGTCCTCGTTGGCACCACCTCGATTGAGAAGTCCGAGATGCTCAGCCAGTTGCTGACGCAGGCGAACCTGCCGCACAACGTGCTGAACGCGCGCCAGCACGAACAAGAAGCGCAGATTGTCGCTGACGCCGGCAAACTGGGCGCAGTGACCATCGCGACCAACATGGCTGGCCGCGGCACGGACATCAAACTGGGCGGCAACGTCGACTTCAAGGTGATGGAGGCCATCGCCGCCGACCCCGACGGCGATCCCGAAGCGATCCGCGCCCGCATCGAAGAGGCGCACACCGCCGACGAGCAGGCGGTCAAGGACGCGGGTGGCCTGTACGTGCTCGCGACCGAACGTCACGAATCGCGCCGGATCGACAACCAGCTGCGCGGCCGTTCCGGTCGTCAGGGCGACCCAGGGCGCTCGTCGTTCTTCCTGTCCCTCGAAGACGACCTGATGCGGATCTTCGGATCTGACCGGCTCGACAAGGTGCTGTCTTCGCTGGGCATGAAAGAAGGCGAAGCGATCGTGCACCCTTGGGTGAACAAATCGCTGGAGCGCGCGCAGGCCAAGGTTGAAGGCCGCAACTTCGACATCCGCAAGCAGCTGCTGAAGTTCGACGATGTAATGAACGACCAGCGCAAGGTGATCTTTGCCCAGCGTCGCGAGATCATGGAAAGCAAGGACATCTCGGAGATCACGACCGAGATGCGCGAAGAAGTCATCGACGAGCTGGTGGACATCTACTGCCCGCCCCGCAGCTATGCCGACCAGTGGAACCTGCAAGGTCTTTACGCCGCCTGCATCGAGAAGCTGGGCATTGACGCGCCTGTCATGACCTGGGGGGACGAAGACGGCGTCGATCAGGACGAGGTGAAACTGCGTCTGGAAACCCTCACGGCAAAGGTCATGGCCGAGAAGGAAGCCGCCTTTGGGGCCGACACAATGCGCTCCATCGAAAAGCAGTTCTTGCTTCAGACCATCGACAAGAAATGGCGCGAACACCTGCTGACTTTGGAGCATCTGCGTTCGGTTGTGGGCTTCCGCAGCTATGCGCAGCGCGACCCGCTGAACGAATACAAGAACGAAGCGTTCCAGCTGTTTGAGAACCTGCTCGATGGTTTGCGCGAGGACGTGACCCAACAGTTGGCTCAGGTCCGGCCAATGACCGAAGAAGAGCGTCAGAAGATGATGTCCGAACTGCGCGCCCAGCAGGAAGCGATGCAACGCGCCGCTGCGGCCGCGCAACAACCGCAAGCAGCCGCGGATGCCCAGGGCGCTCCTGCATCGTCAGAGCCTGCCGGTCTTTCAGCCCAACCTGCTGCGGGCGTGGCACAAGCCACCGGTTCTGCTCCCGACGGCGCCGCGCCCGACTTCGACGAGACGGATCCCACCACGTGGGGCTCCCCTGGCCGCAACGATCCCTGCCCATGCGGCTCCGGTGACAAGTTCAAACACTGTCATGGACGCATCACCTGAAGTGAGACTTGAACAAGACGGTCGAGTTTGTCCCAAACCGAGGCAAGTTTGTCCCGAGGTCTGTATATAGGGGGTGCCGCAAGGCGCCCCCTACTGCATTTAGCACCCAGTGTTTAGGGAAATTGATTTCACTTCCAAGCCACTTCTGACCACCTGCGCTGGCAGTCATCCAGCCCACGGCTCCGCCTGAGAGGCGCCATGGCTCTGCTGGGCGGCACGGTTGAGGTGACGTTTGGCTCGACCTCGACTGCACTCCCAGTGTCGTTCCGCTGATCTGCTGCATGTACGGGATCGACCGGCTTCAAAAAAGGCTTTGCCATTCACACATCGCCGAACGATCCATCTCGTTCCTCAAATCATCGCTTGTCGCCGCAAACATATGAGGGAGAGCATTCGGCACAGGTTTGGCTATCCCCCTCACGTGTCAGTCACCCATTCCATTCGCCACAGAACGCAACAACCGGTGGTCACTGCCGTCGCAATGTCCGAGACGTCGATCAGCGCGGCAATTGTGGTCCGGTTCGCCCCCAGGACGGCCTTCAGAAAAGCAGTCATCTGAAGCGGACATGTCCAATGGAACTTACGACGAGTCGGAAACGAGGTCCTGCTGCGTCGCTGCGCCTTCGCGATTTCATCATGGTTGCGGAGACCCCTGAGAACACTGGCGGGGCTGCCCAATTCGTTGGCTCAGGCATCGTCTAAGCGGTCGTCCATTTTGCGTAGAAAGCAATAAAAACCATAGGCCGATCAAGCCTTCCACATTTCGTTGCCGCGTTCGCTATCAGTCCTTTGGTTGGCGCAGCACGTCACCGGTGTCGCTACGCCACCCAAGAACCTGCGCCAGAGCATATATGGCCGTCAGATGTCCTCTGGCATGAAAAGCGCGGAGGGGTTGAGGATGCCGAGCGGATCCATTTGAGCCTTCAGTCCGCGCATGAGGGCAAGCTCCTCCGGCGAACGACAATGCCCCAACCACCGCGATTTGATGCGGCCGACCCCATGCTCGGCCGTGACGGCCCCCTGCCACTCCCGCAGCAAGCCATAGATTGCGGCCTCAACCTGATCTTCTGCTGCGGAACTGCCGTTGTGCGCCACGAGCAGATGGACGTTGCCGTCCCCGACGTGGCCGACCTTCAACACGCCGAGCGCGTCGGGAAGAGTGGCAAGAACCGCATCAGCGGCATCGCAAAAGGCGCCCAGGTCCGAGGGTGACACACCTATGTCAAAATTGACGTGATGCCCGAAGTCGTCGTCGACCTCTCCAACCGCTTCGCGCACAGACCAAAGCGCCTGCATCTCGGCCAGAGATTTGGCCAGAACACCGTCTTCGACGAGGCCCTGCTCGAATAGCTCGGCGAAGAACATCTCTAGCTCTTCGTTGGTTTCCGCCGCTTCGGCTTCGACCTCGATCAGCAGATAGAAACCGTGCCGCCCCGCAATGGGCGCGGTCGCGAGAGAGGTCTCGTGGCAGACGAAATCCCAGTAGTCCGGCCACATGCCTTCGAAAGCCCTGATCCGCGTACCGAACCGCTGGCGTGCCGCGGCGAGGCACGCCAATGCGGCGGCGTGGTTTGGCAGCGCGAAGAGCGCCAGGGCGCTTTGTGGAACGTGGCGGCGCAGTTGCAGCACCGCCTTGGTGACCACGCCGAGGGTGCCCTCGGAGCCGATGAAGAGCTGTTTAAGGTCGAAACCGGAGTTGTCCTTGACCGTTTTTCCCAGCCGGGACACCACGGAGCCATCTGCCAGAACCGCCTCGAGCCCCAGCACGTTGGCCCGCGTCATGCCGTGTTGCAAGACACGGATGCCGCCCGCGTTGGTGGCAATGGTGCCGCCGATGGTTGCCGAGCCGCGCGCCCCGATGTCCACCGGGTAGTCGAGACCTGCGGCGCGGGCAGCGTCCTGCACCGCTTCGAGCGGCGTGCCCGCCAAGGCGGTAAGGGTCATGGCCTCCCTGTCGATCTCGACAACGCCTGACATCCGTTCCGTCGACAAGACGACCGCGCCTTGCGGACTGCACGCGCCCCCCGAAAGCCCGGTGCGCCCGCCCTGGGGCACGACACCGATACGGTACTGGCTGCAGATCGCGAGCGCGCGCGACACGTCTTCGGTGCTGGCCGGACGCAGCACGGCGACGGGTCTGTCGCCCAAGAGGCCGGACTGATCCGAGGCATAGCGGTCACAGTCGCCGTGGTCCCTCAACAGGCCTTTTGGGCCAAGGGCTTCTGCCAGCGCATTCACCGCGTCTGCCTGCGCAATGTCCTGTTGAATGACTGTTGTGTCCATCTATGATGCGCCCCTTGAAGTTACGTTGTTCGACCGCGAGAGATCCCGATGTCCCCCCACAGCAAGATTCTCGGGCGCCTGCCCGGGTTGCGGCATTTTATCGAAGTTGCCCAGCTTGGCTCCTTCCGGGCGGCGGCGGACAAGCTTCATGTCGCCCCCTCGGCGGTCAGCAAGCAGATCAAGAACCTCGAGTTCGCGCTTGATGTGGAGCTGTTTCGGCGCGACCGTGGCCGCGGGGGACTTGAGCTGACCGAGGCGGGCGAGATCCTTGTGCGGCGCTGTGCGTCGGTGGTCAACGAACTGACCATCGCGCAGGACGAAATCCATCAGTTGCAGGGTCTTCAGCGCGGGCATCTTCGGCTTGGCGTCAACGAGGTACTCGCCTCGGACCTGCTGCCCGGCATCCTGCGTGACATGAGCTACAACCATCCGGGACTGCAGTTCACCATTGTGGTCGAGAATAGCCGTGAAATCTTTACCCGGATGCAGGACGGGGACATCGACATCGCGCTTGGCTACAACTTTCCGCCGTCGCCGGAGATCGAGACGTTGGCCACCCTGAAGCGGCGCACCTATGTCGTCACCGCGTTGGATCATCCGATGGCACGGCTGCGCAGCGTCAGACTGAAAGACATCGAGGGCGAGAAGATGATCTTTCCCGACCACTCGATCCCGATCCGGCATCTGCTTGAAGATGCCTTTACGCAAAGCAACGTCACCGTTCGCGAGGTCTTGAACACCAACAGTTTCACGCTTCTGCGGCAGATGGTTGAAAGCGGCATGGGCATCGGGATCGTCGTCGGTCGCTTTTTGCAGATCCGCCGCGAGAAGATCGCATTCATCGAGCTGCAAGACCTGCCCTTCGACAGCCCGCCAGCGGCCTGCTGCCGCTTGGCGGGGCGCACGCCGACCGCATCCTCGGTGGCGTTCGCGGCAGCCATCAAGACGATCTTCGCGAATTATGGCGGATAGATCGCTCATCGTTGTGCCAGCGGCGACCTGTTGTAGTTCTTGTAAATGAGGTAGCGCGACGGGGTGCGGCCCAAGGCCCCGAACCATTGCGGCACATGCGGTCCCATCCAGATGGCGTCGCCTGCGCCCACCGGATACCATTCGTTATCCAGCCGGTAGACGCCACCGCCGTCGAGCATCAGCAAACCATGTTCCATGAAGTGAGTCTCGACGTAGGCGAGAGAGGCGCCGGGGTGAAAGTTCATGATGTTGAACTCGCCATCGAACCCCGCGTCGGTCGGCAACATTTTCTGCACCATCAGCCAGTCGTCGCCGCGCAGGGGGGTGCCGTCGATTTCGGACACCGACCCAAAGATCGGCTCAGGCAGTTCGCCGCGCGGGAGGAAGCGCCACTCGAACAGAACGAAACGCGTGGCGGCAGGGGCGGTCAGCTTGGCCGTGTCATCGGGCGGCAGCAAGGCATAACCTTCGGCCTCCAGCGTCTGCCCGGTGGAGGCGCTGACGCGACCTTCCAGAACGAAGATGAAGCGGGCAACGCCCTCTGCGGCGGGCGCGATCCCTGACAGACCATCCGACGTGCGCACCAGCGCCATGGCGAATTTGGCGCCCATGTCGGGGCTGATCAGGAATGCCAGCTCCGCACCGGGCCAGTCGGGCTGGGTGATCCACTCATGGCTTTCCGGGGTCAGCAGCGCGTGGTTGCGTCGAATGTCGGAGCGGGTTTGTCCGAAACTTGGTTTCATGAGTTGTCTCCGGTTGGGCGCGTGCCCGCGTAGGTCAGAATGAGGTCACGCAGCAGCGCCATGCGGCGCGCCAGCGGCTCCACGAGGATGTGCTCCTGTGGCGAATGCCAGTTGTTGCCAATCGCGCCGAGCCCGTCGAGCGTCGGCACCCCAGCGGCACAGGTGAAGTTGCCGTCACTGCCACCGCCGGAGCGGGTCTCGATCATCGGCGCGCCGAGGCCCGCGTTGATCTCCCCTGCCCTAGCCAGCATGGCGAGGGTTTCGGGGGTGCGAGCAAGGCTGGGTTTCTCGATTTCGCCAGACAGGGTGATCTGCACCTCAGGGTCGTCCGATTTCAGAACCTTCAGCGCCTCCTCGACGGCGAAGCCAAGCGCATCATCGGCAAAGCGCACGTCAATGTCGCAGGCGGCGTGACCAGCGACCACATTTGGCTCGGTGCCACCGCGAACCCGGCCCACATTGACGGTGGTTTCGGTTTGCAGATCGGTCATGCCCTCAAGCACGCCAATGGTGCGCGCCATCTGCAGGATCGCCGAGCGCCCGTCGGCAAAGGCCGAGCCAGCGTGGCTTTCGCGACCGTGGAATTCCAACGTGTACTTCGCGCGGCCTTTGCGGAAGGTGATCGCCTCGTCACCGCGCGCGGGCTCGGGGATGAGCGCTGCGCCCATCTTGCACGCCTCGGCCTGGATCAATTCGTGCGAGGTGGGTGAACCGATTTCCTCGTCGGAGTTGTAGATCAGCGTCACCGGACCGGGCAGCGCGGTGCCCGAGGCGACGATGTCGCGCATGGCACAAAGCGCAAGGTAGCCGCCGCCCTTCATGTCGGCGATGCCTGGCCCGTACTGGCGGTCGCCGTCGCGTCGGATGTCGACGCTGCCGGGGGCGCAGACCGTGTCGATATGGCTTGTCACCAGCACGCCCGGGCCATCGCCCCCGGCAAAGCGCGCGACGAGGTGGTCGCCCATACCGTCACGGCCAAGAACGCGCTCGATGGTGCAGCCCAACGGTTCCAGTTGCGACTGGATGAGGTCGATCTGCCTACCGATGCCTGCGACGTCGCCGGTGGGGGTGTCAATCTCGACCCAGGCCATGAGGCCCTTGAGGATGTCTTCGCTGTTCATGGCTCAGCTCAGGCTGTCGGCATAGTCTTGCCAGATGCTCGGGGCGAGCTTCAGGCTGCTCTCGGCGGGCTGCACGGTTTGCCAATGCGCGGCGATCTCGGCGCCGGTGGCGGCCCAGACGCCGGGATGTGCCATCGCCTCGCGCAGCACTGTGGCGAGATTGTCGAAGCGATGCCCCCAGCCTGACCGCGCCGGAGAAACGCACAGGTTGAAGTAACGGCCGCGACGATATTGCGCCCGGAACTCCGCCCGCCAGTTGTTCAGCAGCGCTTGCGGGCGCTCCAGGCCGGTGCCTTCGCGCGGGAACATCAGGAAGAACGTGTCGTCGAAATGGTAGTAGTAGGGCAGCGCCAGCAGCGCCTCTTGCTTTGCGGGGTCCGAGACCCAGTAATAGGGCGCATCATCCGCGAGCCCGTTGCCGATATAGGCGTAGCCGCGCGCCTTCAGCAGGCCGACGGTATCATCCGTGGCGCAGCCGGTCGCCGCGCGATCGTCGGGACGCGAGAGCGCGAACCAGCCCTTGGGCGCGCTGCCGGTGGCGCGGGTCAGCACCTCGGTCGCGCGGTCCATATGCCCGGCCTCGACGCCCGCATCCAGCAGCGCGGGATCCTCACCGTAAAGGCCTTGTGCGGCGATCTCGTGTCCTGCGCCCAAGATACGCTCGATCACGTCCGGGTAGGCCTCTGCCACGACGGCGGGGGTGGCAAAGGTGGCGCGGATGTTCAGCTCGGCAAAGAGTGCCAGGAAGCGGTCCAGCCCTTCGTTCAGCCCGTAATGCCATGTCGGGTAGGCGAGGTCCTTGGCGGTGATGCCCTTGCCCGCGCTGGCGGGGTTGAGGTTCACCGTCAGGCCAAGGGCCATCTGCTGCCCCTCGGGCCAGCGAATGGCGCTGTCGCGGATGCCGATCTCGTCGGAGGTGGTATAGTGATCTTTCCAAGGCATGGCTTACTTCGCCTCCGGCATCGGGTGGTTTGTCAGGATATGCTGGGCCAGCGCGTCGCAGGTCGGGAACCAGACGCCCGGCAGGGTCTTCATGCGCTGGATCAGCCGCTGGATCATGTCGACCCGCATGGCGTGGCCCGACACGAAAGGGTGCAGCAGGAAGTTGACGTAACCGCCTTGCTTGTACTGCTGGAGGAAGGCGGCCCACCAGATCTCGAACACTTCGTCCACATCCATCACGCGCTGCGCATCGTTCGGCGTGTCGAGCCAGCCGAAGCTGAAATACATCGCGTCGTCGAGCGCGTAGTGGAAGGGCAGTTGCAGGATCGGGTTCGCGCCGTCCTTGTCCAGCTCGTAGAACGGCATGTCATGCGCGGAGGTGAAGGAGTTGTAGACCACGCCCTTCGACTTCAGCAGCCCCGGCGTGTGGCTCGACCGTGTGCCGGTGATCGGTGCGCCTTGCACGGCACTCAGCGCGGCGAGGGTACGGGTCAGGTGGGCGTCCTCGATCTGCGGGTCGGGATACACCTCGTGTTCCCACATGTGATCGGCCAGCTCGTGGCCGTTCTTCACCACCTCCTTCAGCACCTCCGGGTACAGTTCGCAGATGCGGCCGGGGGTGAAGAGCGTGACCTTCACGTCCTCTTCGTCGAACATCTCCATGATGCGCCAGACACCGGTGCGGCCGCCGAATTCGCCCTTGGCTTTCTGCCCCCAGGGCTCGTTCAGGAGGCGGCGCAGCAGCATGGCGTCGAAATCGAGGGTGAAGTTCACCGCGATCTTCACGCCGTCGGGATAGGCGAAATCGGGGATCGGAATGCGGCGGCTGCGTTGGAAGCGGGCCGTGTCGACCAGCGACTGGAAGGCTTCGGGAGAGTGCTGCAAGGACATCATGCGCTCCGTAGGTTCGGGCGCGGCAGGCCCGCGCGGTAAAGTACGGCCGCCTCGGCGGCTTTGAGCCCGGCGATCACCGGGTTGACGACCGGCACACCGACCGCCTCGGCCAGCCGCTCTGGCAGGCCCGGGATGAAGGACAGCGCGAAGCAGCCCAGCACAAGCACGTCGGCGCCCTGCGCCACGCAGGAACGGGCGCGCTCGACGATGGCGGGCAGGTGGGTGTCGGGATCGCGGTTGAGATCGGCGACAGAGCCGCCCACCGTGACCTCACCGACGAAGTTGCCCTCGATGCCGATGCCCCGGATGCGGCGTCGCAGGCCCTTGGGTGTCGGATCCGACGACAGCACCGCGAAGCGCTCGCCCAGTTGTACGGCGGCCAGCATGCCGGCCTCCCCCGGGCCGATAACGGGCAGGCCCGACACTTCGGTCAGGGCGTCCACGGCAGGATCGCTGAAGCAGCCGATGATGACCGCGTCATGCTTGTCCGCCCAATCCCCCGCCGCAGAGAACAGCGCCGGAAACACCATCGCCGCGTCTGCCGTGCTTTCGATGGCGCTCGGGCCGATTTCGGGGGAGTTGATCGACACCTCTGCCGAGGGCGCCCAAGCGCGAAGCATCTCCAGCCGACGGGACACCACCGCGTCGCCGGCGGTGCGGTGCAGCGGACTGGCGAGTTGATAGAGAAGACGGGGGCGTGCCGACGGATATGGCATGGGGGTTTTCTTTCGTGACAGGGAGGCTCCTGACCCCGAGGGATCAGAACGCGCGTTGCAAGCCGACGAGTTTCTGCACAAGGGCCACGCCAAGGATCGACAGCAGGATCGACAGGGTCGCGGCGGCTGCAGCGGTGGGCTTGAACTCGTAGGTGAGGAAGTCGAACAGCGCGAGCGGCAGGGTGTTGCCCCCGAGCGGCTTGAGCAACAGCGAGATGGTGTAGAGATCAAAGCTGTTGATGAAGGCGAAGATCCCTCCCATCGCCAGACCCGGCATCACCAGCGGCAGGATCACCAGCCGGAAGGTTTGCCAGCCCGTTGCGCCAAGGCTTTGCGAGGCTTCCTCCAGCGCGTCCGGCACCTGCCGCATCGCCGCGGCGATCGACACGTAGGCATAGGGAAAGGACATCAGGATGTGCCCCATCTGCAGACCCATAACGGTCTTTGCCATCTGGATCTTGTAGAGGAAGAACAGCAGCCCGACGGCGGTCAGCAGCTCGGGCACCAGCAGCGGCAGGGTCATGCCAAGCTGGTACCAGCCCGACAGGCGGCCGCTGATGACCTGGCCCGCCATGGCCGCCATCATCGCGACGGTCATGGTCACCACAGCCGTCACCGCACCGATGCGCAGAGACATCAGCAGCCCGTCCACCAGGTCCTGACGGTCAAAGAACTCGAAATACCAGCGCAGAGAGATGCCCTGCGGCGGAAACTCGATCATCAGCCCGTTGGTGAAAGACGCACCGATGATCATCACCAGCGGTGCCATCAGGAAAACATAGAGCAGCACGATCAGGATGCCGAAGCCGATGTTCACCGGCTTCTGGTGGGGGAAGGTGTTGGACATTTCGCTCATGCCTTGGACCTTTCCATGAGACGTGACGTGAGCGCGGTAAACAGCACCACGACAAGGATGCTCGAGAGCGACAGCACGATGGCCAGCGCGGAGCCGAAGGGCCATTGGAAGGTGCCGGTGAGTTCACCGATGATGAGCGTCGGCATGTAGCTGACCATCTGTCCGCCCAGCAGCGCGGGGGTCACGTAGGCCGCCACGGCAAGCACGTAGACAAGGATCATGCCGGGATAGATGCCGGGGAAGCTCAGCGGCAGTATGATGTCACGGAACACCTCTCGGCGGCTGGCGCCCATAGAGGAGGACGCCTCGACCAGCGTCGGAGAAATGTTGCGAAGTGCATTGTTGATCGGCAGAACCATGAAGGGCACGAAGACGTGCACCAAGGCCAAAATCACCAACCCTTGGGTGAACAACAGCCGCAGCGGCCTCTCGATGATCCCCAAACCGAGCAACACCTCGTTCAGCGGGCCGTTCAGCGCGGCGGCGATCATCCAGCCGAAGTTGCGCACCAGCACCCCGGTCATGAGCGGGGACGCGATGCAGGCATAGAGGAAGACCGCCTTCATGCCCGTGGCCTTCGACATGTGCCACGCGATGGGATAGCTGACCATCAGACACAGCACCGCCACCACGCCAGCGGTCAGCAGCGACCGCCCGAGCACGGCCCAGTAGTAGCCGTCGCTCAGGATGCGGTCGTAATGCATCATGGTGAAATCGTCGCCGAAGGGCGCCGATTCACCGGGGGTGCGAAAGCTCATCTCAACCATGTTCGTGATCGGCAGGATCATGAAGACGAAGATCAGCGCGATGGCCGGGATGGCCAGCAGAAGTTTCGGATTGCGCAGGGTCATGGCGTGACCTCTGGCATCAACCAGGCGTGGGTGTGGTCGATAGCAATGCCCACCTCTTTGCCGGCCACCACATGGTGGTTCGGCTCGGCGGCCAGCTTCAGCACCGATCCATCGTTAAGCGTGATCTCGCAATGCAGCGCCGCACCGAGGAAGGCTGATTTCGTGACCGTTCCGCGGAAGGTGCCCGCCTCGGGCGTGGTCAACGAAAGTGCCTCGGGACGCAGCAGCAACTCGGCGGGGCCGGTGATGCCCGGGACACCCGCCAATTCCAGCGTGACCCCTGCGGCGGAGATGGTATAGCGGCCCTCTCCATGCGGTGTCACCGACTGGCATGGGATGAAGTTTGCCTCGCCGGTGAAGTCGGCGACGTAGCGTTCCACCGGCTTCTGGTAGATTTCGCGCGGGGTCGCGAATTGCGCCACACGCCCCGCCTTCATCACGGCCACCATGTCCGACATGGCCATCGCCTCGGACTGGTCGTGGGTCACGTAGAACGCGGTGATGCCGGACTGCTGCTGCAAGTCGCGGATCAGCCAGCGCACCTCGTCACGCAGGCGCGCATCCAGGTTGGCCAGCGGCTCGTCGAGCAGGAGCAGCTTGGGTTTCAAAACCAGGGCACGCGCCAGCGCCACCCGCTGCTGCTGACCACCCGAGATGGCGCGCGGCAACCGATCCCCGAGACCGTCGAGGCGCACCAGCTTCATCGCGTCGTGCACCCGTGTGGTGATCTCCGGTTTGGGCAGCTTCTGGATTTTCAAACCGTAGCCGATGTTCTCGGCTACGGTCATGTGCGGGAAGAGAGCATAGTTCTGAAAGACCACGCCGAAACCGCGACGGTTGGCCGGGGTCCCGAGGATGGACTCCCCGTCTACCGTGATTTCCCCACCATTCGCCTCGAGAAAGCCTGCAAGGCACCGCAAGGTGGTGCTCTTGCCGCAACCTGACGGCCCCAGGAGGGTCACCAGCTGGCCACTCTCGGCCTTCAGAGACACCCCGTCGAGTGCGAGGAAATCCTGATACCGCTTGCGCAGATCCCTGACTTCAACCGTCGCCATAACTCAGATCGTCCGTTCCCAGAGGTCGTTCAAGCCCGGCATGATGGCGAGCGTCTCGTCCCAGTCAAACCGGATGGCCTGGCTGACCACTTCGGGCTGGAGGGGCCACTTCTGAAGTTCCTCGGGCAGCTCCACGGTCTTGTTGACCGGCGCGATGAGCCAGTTTTCAGCCATCCAGAGCTGGATTTCCGGCGACAAGACGAAGTTGATGTAGTCGAAGCCAAGCTGCTTGTCGGGGCTGTTCTTGAACACAGAGAAGGAGTGGTCGAACACCAGCATGCCCTCTTCCGGCACAACGTAGTCGAGTGGGATGCCGGCCTCTTGCATCGCCTTGACCTCGCCAAGGTCGATCGGTGCCACGGCCACCTGGCCCTGCGACAGCAGCGGGGTGAGCTGTGCGGAATAGCCGATCTGCGGAAACGGACCCAGCTCCTTGAATTTCGCCACGGCCGTTTCGATGTCGTCGCGGCCCGAGCCGAAGTGCTCACCGGCCCACATCGCCATCATGGTCGCGGCGGAGTTGGTGATCTTGTAGAGGCCCAGCTGCCCCTTGAAACGCTCGTCCCAGAGGTCGGCCCAGCCTTTGGGCGGCTCGGACACGAGGTCGGTGCGGTAGGCAATGACCAGCGGCGCCAGCATACCGGTGACGGCGGTGTTGCCTTTCAGGATCGCGGGCTCGATCACGTCGGCCATGTTCGGCACATTTTCGGGCGTAAGCTCCGCGAAATAGCCCTCGTTGCGGATCATCGCGGTGTATTTTTCGTTCAGCATGACCGCCGGGAACGGGGGGTTGTCCGGACCGGCTGCGCGGAAGTTGGAGATCCAGGCCATCCCAAGCCCGATGTCGAGATCGAAGTCCTTGCCGATCTGCTCGGCGAACTTCGGCATCACGTGCTGGCGCCAGTCGTTTTCCCAGCGGCCGCCGAACATATTCA
The DNA here is from genome assembly GCF_014196795.1 of Sagittula marina. GTDB lineage: Bacteria > Pseudomonadota > Alphaproteobacteria > Rhodobacterales > Rhodobacteraceae > Sagittula > Sagittula marina. The sequence goes on along the minus strand of NZ_JACIEJ010000006.1, from coordinate 254,262 downwards.
CAATAAACGTGTCGGACTGGGCGAAGGCCGGGGCACCGATCGCGCCGAGAGCCGCGGCCCCGACCGAGGTCTTTAGGAAGTTGCGTCTTGTGAAGGCCATGAAAGTAACTCCTGTTGGTTTTTTTATAGCATGGGCGGTTGCGTACCCGGGGAAGGAAGGCCGCAACCGCCCGAGAACCCCACTGCGCAGCGGGATTTCGGGGCCGCCCTACATTTCGATCATCGTGGGGTCGAGACGCAGGTCGATCAAGACGGGGCCATCGCGTTCGGCGATGGCAGTGCAGGCCGTATCAAGGGTGGCGTCATCGGTGACGCGCACCGTCGCGAAGCCCAGCGTTGCACAGGTCGTGGCAAAATCGATCCGGGCAATCATCGACAGCTCCGGGTCCATCTTGCGGTTGGTGAACTGCACATGCTCGGCACCGTAGCTGCCATCGTTGCACAGGATCACGATCAGGTCGGCCTTTTCCCGGACAGCCGTTACAAGTTCGCTCAGACCCGACAGGGTGAAGCCACCATCGCCAGCCACCAGCACGGTCGGGCGATCATCAATCGAGGTCGCTGCTCCGATCGCTTCACCCAGCCCGCAGCCGATGGCACCGAAATGTGACGTGTAGACAAGGTCCTGCGGCCGGGTGACCGGAAGATTGCGCCATGCGCTTGTGACGAACCGTCCGAGGTCGGCGACAAGCACCCGGTCCTCGGGCAGGGCCTGATGCAAACGGCGCAGTGCAGGCGCCATGTCTACCGTACCCGGCGCGGTCTTGGCCGCCGTCGGCACCCTGGCAAAATCTGTGGCTTCGGTGCGCAGGCGTTCGGCAAGGTCCGGGTCGGTGACCCCCGACCCGGGAATTTCGGCCATGTCCAGAAGCTCTGTGAGCGCGGTCGCGGTGCCGGCGAGATCACCGATCAGGCGCAGGGTCGCTGTATCAAGTCGGGGCGTCTCCTGCACATCCGGGAGGATCTGAACCACGCGCTTTCCCTTGGTATAGGCGCGCTCTTCGGTGGTGTGCTTGCTCAGGCTCGCGCCAAAGGCGAGGATGCAGTCCGATTGCATGATGACGTCAACGGCCGTCGGATGACTGAGCCCGCCGCAGATGCCGATGTTGAAGGGCTCGCCGTGGAACAAGCCTTGTGCCTTCAGCGTGGTAGCCAGTGGGGCTTCGATCCGTGCCGCCAGTGCGATCAGCGCCGCGCGGGCCTGTGGGGTAGCGGCCCCACGGCCCGCAAGGATCAGGGGGCGACGGGCCGAAGCCAGCATCCCGGCTGCGTCTTCCAGCGGCTCGCCCGAGGCAGGTGCCATTGCGCAGTCAGGCACCGCAACGGTCGTTCCGGTCGCGGCAATGTCATTCCACATCAAATCGACCCGCATGTTGTAGACAACGGGGCACCGGCGGTGCGCCGCGATGCGAAACGCGCGATCCAGATCCTCGATTGCGGTGGCCGGGCTGCGCATCTCGATAAAGACAGCGCCGGTGCTTGCCACGACCTCACGCTGGTCGATCTTCTGCAAGTGCTGAAGGTCACCGGGGGCCGTGTCACCGCAGAGCACGACAAGAGGGATGCCGCCTCGCGCCGCCTCGGCCAAGGCCGTGATCACATTTGTCAGCGCCGGTCCGTGCGTGATCGTTGCCACGCCGGTGCGCCCCGTCGCTTGCGCAAAGCCAATGGCCGCCAGAACGGCGTTGGCCTCGTGCGTGCAGGCGACATAGCGGCCAAGCTCTGCATCAACGTAGGCGTCCACCATGAACAGGTTGGCATCTCCGACGAGGCCGTAGAGGTGGGTCGTCCCGTGGGAAGCCAAAGCTCGGGCCAACCCTTGGTGCAACTTCAACGTGTCCGCCGTATCTTTCATGTCGTGCCGTATGCCTCATCCGTTTCTGAAGATCACCTTAGGCCCCCCCGATGCGTGACAAAAGTTCATTTTACGAACTTGAAAAGTTCCACGATGGAACCTTAATTTCGGCAAGACATTCGGGGTACAATCAGGCTTTCGCTGGCACTCTTCGATCAAATTGCGCGCGTCCCAAGAACGTCGCCGGGCGCCTTTCCGAAGAACGCGGGAGATCTTGAACGCTTGAGAAGACCCTTTCAACGACGTGACTGCCAATTGTGGGTGCGTTTCCGTGCCCAGTTACCGGGACCGATCGGCGAAACTGATGCCACTGCGCTGCACAGCGCCAAGGTTCTGTCCCACAACAAGGCCATCGGACATTAAAGGTTTGTACGCTTTTTGCCCCTATTACCGACTGCGATTAGGCAGGAGAACAGCATGTGGTTTCGACATCAGACGGCTTCCCAGGGTGATCAAACCATAGGGGCCCAGGAAGCTATCTTCCAAATTGTAGAGCGCACACAAGCCGTTATTCACTTCTCGCCAGACGGCATCGTCCTTGCAGCGAATAATCTTTTTGTTGATGCACTCGGCTACACCACCGAAGAGGTCGTCGGCCTGCACCACAGCGTTTTCGTGCAGAGGAAATTCAGAGAAACTCAAGCCTACCAAGACTTCTGGCAAAAACTTCGAGACGGCGAATTCTTCACAGATGAATTTCCAAGAGTGACAAAAGATGACAAGGTCATCTGGCTTTCGGCAACTTACGCTCCGGTCTTCGACAAAGCGGGCAAAGTCGTGCAAGTTACTAAAATTGCTACCGAAATTACCAAGCAACGGGAAGCAATCCATGCGATTTCCAAGGGACTCGAAGCCCTGAGCAACGGGAATTTGAGACATCGCATCAACCTGCCGTCACAAGATCGTATGAGAGAGGTGGCTGACAGCTTCAACTCCGCGGTCGAAAGCGTTTCGACCTTGATCGTACGGGTTCAAAATGTCGCCAGTTTGATTGATGCGATGTCACAGCAAATAACATCAAATACTTCAGATCTGTCACGGCGCACAGAAACTCAGGCAGCCACCTTGGAACAAACGGCAGCTGCTGTGGAAGAGTTGAGCAACCATTCGAGGTCCGCGTCGAATTATGCGCAGGAAGTCGGAAAAGAGGCGCAGACGACCAGAGTGGCGGCGGAAGATAGCAGCAAAGTCGTAAACGACGTTACTGATGCCATGACCAGGATTGAGAACTCTTCCGAATCCATATCCGAAATCATCTCGGTGATTGATGATATTGCATTCCAAACCAACCTATTGGCATTGAATGCCGGCGTTGAAGCCGCACGCGCAGGAGAGGCAGGCCGAGGCTTCGCCGTCGTTGCTTCCGAGGTGCGACAGCTGGCCCAAAGGTCAGCCGCCTCTGCCCAGGAAATCAAATCTCTTATAGGTCAAAGCACTGAGCACGTTCAGGAAGGAGCCGATCTGGTCAAAAAGGCTCGCAGCGATTTGGAAGCGATTTTCCGCGGTGTTGAGCTGATAAGCGAACGGATCGGAACTGTGGTAACCGGCCTCCAAGAGCAAACCTCTACATTGACGGAAATTAATACTGCGGTTTCGCAACTCGACAGAGTGACGCAACAAAACGCCGCGATGGTAGGCGAGACAGCAAGCGTCACAACTGAGTTGTCTAAGAACAGCGTATCACTGTCTGACGCAATTTCGATTTTCGACATTGATGTGGTCGAGACAGAATACAAAATTGCAGCAAACGAATAAACTGGAATTCAGATAACGCGCGATTTGACACATTTGGTTACCCTCGGTCCGGTGCGGGTCGGCATCAACAGGTATAACCTTGGCACTGACCTTCTTCTTCCGCCTGAGGAACAGGGAAGCGTATCTCCTTCGGTTTCAGGCCATCCCGAAAAACTTGGCCTTCACCAAGGCCATGAGGTCGACCTTCAGTGCACCGCGAAGCACCATTTCGGCAGCTTCGTGATCTAGATCTCCTGCGGCGATGCGCTCGTCAACAGCCTTGAGGCTGTGCATCCAATCGTCCACGTTAAATCGCACGGCATAGTCAAGTGGGCGTCGCCGAAATACACTTCGTCGGGCGTAATATTTGGCACCGCGCGTCCAGAGTTTCCGTACAAAATAGTAGATAGCACGCAAGCGCTCATCTCGCATGACTTTGGGCGGGCAATCTTATCTCCCGCAGCGTCCGTCCTGCTGCCAAATATGGTAGAAAGAGCCGATGCTTGCCGTGTTGCGAAGGCGCGCTTCATATACGCGACAGAGGATCACGGCTCCGGAAACACCGGTGTAGATCTGTTCGGGCAACTTTGGCAGAACGAAACGAAATCGCCATCTCTTTGCGCAAATTTCACAATCTGGAAGTGCGAAATGGCGGCGTCGCTAGCGAGGTGGCTATGCCGCTCAGAACGGCGCGCCCCGTATGTCGATCGACAGGCCTTAATTATATCAGTAAAGATTGGAAATCCGCCCGGCATTGTGTTCACTATGTGGTTGGGACATGCTGCCAAGCCGTAAAAAAGCGGGTTGGTTTTTCTGTTTCTACACACGGCATATAGATGGCCCAACCGAAAAGGGCAACAGACCGGCCTCCGTATCGAAAAGCCCCCTCTGAGCCAGCGAGCATCATTTGGACAAGATTTGGTGTAAATCCGGCTCCTCATTGCGCCTGCTGATCGGGTTGGGTTTTGTCAACTCTCAACCGTAGACCACTACTGGCAGCCTGCCGCCAAAACCTGAGTGCAAGCGATGGCCGTCGAAATGGGGCATTCTTGTCCTGATGCCTGCCATCGGCTTTGATTCGGTCTCCAAAGCTCGCAGGTAGTTGCGCTGATATATCAAAGGTCGCCAGAGCCGCTTTGCCTTGCAGAACTGCTTGATTGAAGGCTCGTCTCGGACAGGCGCCCGCCGAAGCCCGGCCAAGTGCGCCCCGACGCGTTCGTCGACATCCTCAAAATTGGCGACCCCTCCAGCACACCCAAAAGCTGATCGCCGCACCAGGGAATCAAAATTGAACACCTCTCAAGCCTGATTTGACCAGCAAGGCCCTGCCTCACTCAATGTCGAGACGTCTTGGCATTGGCCGCAACCTGCGTCACGGCACCACGGAAACCCGGAACTTGAACTTTGTAAAAAACTTTTTGACAAATGTCAGAACTTAGGTAGCTTACCTAATGGAAGGAGCGGCCTGACAAAAGTCAGACGCTCGCCGGGCACAGACAGCAGACAGGGAGTACAAGATGCAACAACCACTGCTCGTGGCCGATGGCTTCAAGAAAGCCTTCAATGGCGTACCAGCCCTCAAGGACGGCCGCTTTCGACTGGAGCCGGGCTCCGTACACGCGCTGTGCGGCGGTAATGGCGCAGGCAAATCGACTTTTCTGAAGATTCTCATGGGCATCCACCAGCGCGATGGCGGGATGCTTTTGCGCAACGGGTCCGAAGTGATGTTCAACGATCCATCGGAAGCACTGACCAATGGCATTTCCATCATTGAGCAAGAGCTAAGCCCCGTTCCGGCCATGACCGTGGCCGAGAACATCTATCTCGGACGCGAGCCTGTCGGTTTCCTCGGGCGCGTCGACTTCCGCAAGATGAATGCCGATGCGCAGGCGCTGCTCGATGGCTTCCATTTCGGGATCCGCGCCGACACCATGATGATGGACCTCACCGTAGCGCAGACCCAGCTGGTCGAGATCGCCAAGGCCCTGAGCTATGACGCCGAAGTCATCATCATGGACGAACCCACATCGGCCCTGGGCGAAGCAGAAGCCGACCAGCTGTTCGAGGCGGTGCGCACCCTCAAGGCCCGTGGCAAGGGCGTGATCTACGTCAGCCACCGCCTGTCCGAGATCTTTACCATCTGTGACAGCTACACGGTGTTCCGCGACGGCGCCTATGTCGAGGATGGCAATCTGAGCGATATCGACAAGGACCGGCTGATCAACCTGATCGTCGGCCGCCCCCTCGCCGAAGAATTTATCAAGGAAAACACCCCGGAAACCGAAGTCGCGCTGAGCGTGCGCAACCTGTCCGCAGCGCATGGCGTGGCCGAGGTGGATTTTTCGGTAAAACGCGGTGAGATCCTGGCGCTTTACGGTCTGCTCGGTTCAGGGCGGTCCGAAATATTCGACCGTCTCTTTGGTCTGTCGTCGGAAACGACGGGGGAGATCCTGATCGACGGTAAGCCGGTGAACATTACGACCCCCCGGCAGGCGATCGACGCAGGCCTGGCCTACGTCACGGAGGACCGCAAGGGGTCTGGGCTGGTGCTGTCAGGGGACGTCCGCGACAACCTCTGCCTTGCGACGCTTGACGCCATGTCGCCGCGCTTCGTGATGAACGGCCGCGCCGAGGCAGAGGCAGCCGAGCAGATGATCGACACTTTGAACATCAAGACGGCGACGGACCGGCTCGGCGTGTCGAACCTGTCCGGCGGCAACCAGCAAAAGGTCGTTCTGGGCAAGTGGTTCCTGACCGAGCCAGACATTCTGCTGCTGGACGAACCCACTCGCGGCGTCGACGTCGGGGCCAAGCGCGAAATCTACCGGGTCATGTCCGACTTCGCCCGCAACGGCGGCACCATCATCATGGTGTCCTCCGAAACGGACGAGGTGCTGGGCATGGCTGACCGAGCCGTTGTCATGCGCGACGGGCGCGTGGCCGGTGAACTGAACCGGGCCGAGATGTCGGCCGAAGGATTGCTGCACCTCGCCGTCTGACGCGCTGAGCCGGGGACGCTTTGAGCCCCCGCGCAGGACAGGCGACGTGCAAACCCCACAGGGAGAATTGACGTGGAACAGCAGATGAAGGCCGAAGCCCCCGCCGGGGCCGGCACCGAGCAAAAGCCGACGATGACGGACCGGATTGGCCCAATTGCGCAGCGATACGGCATTCTGATCGCGCTGCTGGTGCTTTGCGTGGCGCTGGCAATCGTCAGCGAGAACTTCCTGAGCTCGCGCAACATCATCAACGTGCTGAGGCAGACCTCGATCAACGGGATCCTTGCCATCGGCATGACCTTCGTGATCCTGACCCGCGGCATCGACCTGTCCGTGGGGTCGGTCGTGGCGCTGTCCGGCGTGGTCGCCGCCAGCTTTGCCACCACGTCCTCCTCGGCCTTCATTCCCGGCACTCCCTACATGGCCGCCATCCCGCTGATCATCGGCGTGGTCACGGGCATGGCAGTCGGTGCAATTTCGGGCCTTGCGGTGGCGCGCTACGCGGTGCCCGCGTTTGTCGCGACGCTCGGGATGCTGTCGGCTGCGCGTGGATTGACGTTGATCTATTCCGACGGGCGCCCGATCCCGGCGCTGACAGACGGCTTCCGCTGGATCGGAACGGGCGACATCGCGGGCATTCCCCTGCCGATTATCCTGTTCGCGCTGGTCTTTGCCGTCTCGCATTTCGTGCTGACACGGACACGGTTTGGCCGCCATGTCTACGCGGCGGGCGGCAATCCGCACGCCACCAAGGTCTCCGGCATCTCGGTCAACCGCATCCGGTTTTCAGTCTACGTCATCTCGGGTGCCTTGGCTGGCATCGCGGGCATGGTTCTTGCGGCACGCACCGGGTCGGCACTGCCGCAGGCTGGCGTCGCCTACGAGCTTGACGCCATCGCGGCGGTCGTCATCGGCGGCACCAGCCTGGCGGGCGGAATTGGCCGGGTCAGCGGCACCGTGATTGGTGCCCTGCTGATCGGCGTCATGAACAACGGGCTCGATCTGCTGGGCGTGGAATCCTACTACCAACAGGTCATCAAAGGCGCGCTGATCGTCGCGGCGGTCATGCTCGACCGCTCCCGCAAGACAGAAGACTGACAACCCTGACCCTTCAAGAATTACCCCGGACGCGAGGGTGGCGCAGCCACCCGACCGGAGGAGCATGTCCGGGGCGGCTCCAAGATCGTCACCAAGGAGGAAACCACATGACGTTCAAGACTTTCACAACCACCGCAAGTGCCATGGCGCTGACCCTGTCGTTGGCCACCGGCGCAAGCGCGCAGGACGACAAGGTCAAGATCGGCGCGACCGTTTACGGGCTCAACGCCGAGTTCATGCAGCTGTGGGCCAACGCCGCCCAGCAACACCCTGCAGTGACCTCTGGCCTCGTCGACCTGACCGTCTTCGACGGCCGCTATGACGCGTTGGTCCAGCAGGACCAGTTCGAAACCATGATCACCCAAGGCTTTGACGCCATCGTCTTTGTCCCGATGGACATCGAAGCGGGCGCCACCGCAGTCGAGCTCGCCCACGAGGAAGGCATTCCTGTCGTCGGCTCCAACGCGCGGGTGAACAGCGATCTGCTGACCTCCTACGTCGGCTCGAACGACGTGAAGGCCGGCTACATGGAAGCCAAGGCCGTTCTCGACAAGATGAACTGCGAAGGCGACGTTGTCATCATCGAAGGCCCGATCGGCCAGTCCGGTGAGATCCAGCGTGGCGAGGGCAACGAACAGGCGCTGGCCGAATGCCCGGACGTCAAGATCCTCGAACGTCAGACCGGCAACTGGTCCCGCGCCGAAGCGCAGAGCCTGATGGAAAACTGGCTGACCTCGCATGGGTCCGACATCAAGGGCGTGATCGCACAGAACGACGAGATGGCGCTTGGCGCGATCGAGGCGATCAAGGCTGCTGGCATGGACCTGTCCGAGTTCTCCATTGCCGGCGTGGACGGTGTGACCGACGCGCTCAACGCAGTGAAACGCGGCGAGATGGACTCGATCCTGCAGGATGCGACCGGTCAGGCGCAAGGCGCCATCGACGTGGCAATCAAGGCAGTGATGCCCGATTACGAGCCGCAATCCTCGCTCTGGGCTGATTACCCCGAGCTGGACTGGGCTGACGGTGCCGAAAGCCTCTACCAGGTTCCGTGGACCCCGGTGACTGGCGAGAACGTCGACAAGCTGCTGGCCGAGCGCCAGTAAGCCAGACCCAAGACGGCCCCGGCGTGATGCTCCCCACGCCGGGGCGACCTCCCGCAGCCCGACGTTCAGGGCGCGTGGCTGCGGACGCACCTCCCCCCCCTCCTGAAAGGACATGACATGTCTGGACCCATCGATTTCTCACTTGCGGGCAAGACCGCCATCGTGACGGGCGCCGCCTCGGGCATCGGGGCCGCCATTGCCGAGGCGTTTGCCGCCTGCGGCGCGCGTGTGGCGTTGCTGGACATGAACCTCGACGCGGCGCAGTCCAAGGCGGACACGCTGGACGGTGAGGCGCGGGCCTTTGCCTGCAACGTGACCGACGCCGACAGCATTGCGACGGCCGTTTCGGATGTGAAAACCGCGTTCGGCGGTATCGACATTCTGGTGAACTCTGCCGGGATCGTGGACCTTGCCCCCGCCGAAGACCTGTCCGGCTCCGCATGGTCGCGCACCATCGACGTGAACCTGACCGGCAGCTTCCTGATGGCCCAGGCCGTGGGCCGCGTGATGATCGCCGCCGGCAACGGCGGGCGCATCATCAACCTCGCCAGCCAGGCCGGCTCCGTCGCCATCGACGGGCACGTCGCCTATTGCGCCTCCAAATTCGGCATCATTGGCGTGACAAAGACGCTCGCGCTGGAATGGGGCGGACATGGGATCACAGTCAATTCGATTTCCCCCACGGTCGTTCTGACCGAACTGGGCAAGAAAGCCTGGGATGGCCCCAAGGGCGACGCCATGAAGGCGCAGATCCCGGTGGGCCGCTTTGCCGAGCCGGAGGAAATCGCGGCATCAGCAGTCTTTCTCGCCTCCGGTGCGGCGGCGATGATCAACGGAGCCGACCTTTTGGTCGACGGCGGATATACGGTGAAATGATGACGGATCAGACAGGCACGCCCGGCACTGGCAAGGAAATGCAGCGCTTCATCAACGATCCGGATGATCTGGTGGATGAAACCGTTGCAGGCTTTGTGAAGGCGCATCGCGACCTCGTGCAGAAAGACCCGATGAATGCCCGCGTGGTGACCTCGCGCTTTGCCCCCCAGGAGGGCAAGGTCGGCATCGTCACCGGCGGTGGCTCCGGGCATGAACCGGCCTTCATCGGCTACACCGGGCGCAACATGGTGGACGCCGTCGCAGTCGGGGAGCTGTTTTCCTCTCCCACGGCAAAGAGCTTTGCCGATGCGATCCGCGCAGCAGATGGTGGCGCAGGTGTTGCGGTGCTTTACGGGAACTACGCCGGCGACAACATGAATGTCCGCATGGCCAAAGAGATGGTCACCCCCGAAGGCATCGAGGTGTCGACCGTCGTGGCGAATGACGACGTGTGCTCGGCTCCCCTGACCGACCGCGAAAAGCGGCGCGGCGTGGCGGGCGAAATCTTCATGTGGAAGATCGGCGGCGCAAAGGCGGCGCTTGGCGGGTCGCTGGACGAGGTGATCGCCGTTTCGCAACGGGCGGTGGATGCAACCCGCTCCGTGGGCGTTGGCCTTGGCCCCTGCACCCTGCCCGCCGTCGGGCATCCGAATTTCCAGATCGCACCGGGCACCATGGAGGTCGGCATCGGCCACCACGGAGAACCCGGCACCCGGGTCGAGCCATTGAAAGCCGCAGATGACGTGGCCGACGACATGCTCAAGATCGTGCTGGACGATCACGACCTGCCCGAGGGCACCGAAGTGGTCGTATTGGTGTCCGGGCTTGGCGCGACGCCGATCAATGAGCTCTATGTGCTCTATGACCGCCTCGAAACCGGGCTGGAGGCGGCCGGCCTTCGCGTGCACCGCGCTTTTGTCGGCAATTACTTCACCTCTCTGGAAATGATCGGCGCGACCTTGTCGGTGATGGCACTTGACGATGAGCTGAAGACATTGATCGACGTCGAATGCGCCTCGCCCGGTATGGTGGTGACTGGCGCACCGACGGCCCCTGTGGGCCAGGTCACACGCCGCACGCGCACGGCCACCGCCGGCGCGGCATCGGCCAAGGTGCCCCGCGCCCCCGAACCGACCACAACGCCGATCTTGCCGCTGGCGGAGGCCTCCGGCATCGTCGAGGACATGGCCGCGGTTATCGTCGCCAACAAGGCGCATCTGTCAGAGATCGACGGGCTGATCGGAGACGGCGATCACGGCATCAACATGGCCAAGGGCTTTGGCCGTGCCGCCGAACGCATCGCCGGACAGGTCATGCCACTGGACAAGGCGCTGGAACAGCTCTCCGACGTGTTGATGTCGGAAATCGGCGGTTCCATGGGGCCACTCTACGGCTTCATGTTCCAGAACATGGCGCTGTCCATCGCTGGGCGCGATGCCATCGACGCCGAGGGTTTTGCCGCCATGATGCAGGCAGGGCTGGACGGGGTGCGTACCACAGGATCGGCACAGGTCGGGGACAAGACCCTCATCGACTGCTTCGTGCCTGCGGTCGACGCGTTCGACGCCACAAAGGCCAATGGCTTCTCCGAAGCGCTGACGGCAATGAGCAAGGCTGCCGAAACGGGCCGGGACAGCACCGTGGATATGATGGCAAAGCTCGGCCGGGCTGCACGTCTGGGTGAACGGTCGCGCGGCGTGCCGGACGCCGGGGCCACGTCCTGCTGCCTGATCCTGAACGAGCTGGCCGACGCCGTTGCGCGCCGCCTGATCTCGGCCTGACCCTTGTGCTGCGGCCCCGATCCCGACGGGGCCGTATTGCGCGCCGGGCCGCTGGACGGTATGCAGCAGAACGCCGCGCTGCCGAAACTGCCAGCGGCAGCCTTCGATCCGGAACCAGCGCCATGTCCAGCTTTACCCGATCCGACCTGACCGACCTGTTTCGGGCCTTTGCCCAGCGCATGGCCGCTGAACGGACCCTTCTGGGCGAACTCGACGGTGAGATCGGGGATGCGGACCATGGTGTCGCCATGGCCGACGGGTTCGAGGCCGCCGCCCGCGCGCTCGCCAATGTAGAAGACGAAAACCAGACGCTGGGGGACGGGTTCACACTGGCGGGGCAGGTCTTGCTGAATGCTGTTGGGGCAACGACGGGGCCGCTATATGCCAGCGCTCTGACCCGTGCCGCCACGACCTTTGGTCCCGTGCAGGAGGTTCCATTCGATCATTTGCCTGCGCTGATCCCTGCTATATTCGAAGGCGTCGAAAGACGTGGCCACGGAAAGCCCGGCGACAAGACCATGCTGGATGCGTGGTGGCCTGCCGCTCATGTGGTGACGCATGAATCCGATTCGTCAAGCGGCACCGTCGAATGTCTCCGCGCCGCCGCACAGGCCGCCGCCAAAGGCGCAGAAGACACCCGCGCCATGATGGCGTCGCGCGGGCGCGCGGCCCGTCTGGGGCCACGCAGCATCGGGCACCTCGATCCCGGTGCGGTCTCTGCCGCTGCCTTGCTGGACGTGTTGGCCAGCTGGGCCGCCGACCATGAGCGGCTGACCTGATGCCTGCGAGAGGAACCCCGCGCAGCGCAGCGCCCACTGGGGACAAGCGTGCCCCGACCCGGTTTGGCGAAGACATGTTGCTGTGGGCGGCCTGGCTCTACTATGAAGAGGGCCTGACGCAGGCGGAGATCGCCACGCGGATCGGCGTCTCCCGTCCATCGGTCAACGCTTACCTTGCCGACGCCCGCACGCGCGGCATCGTCTCCATCGAAATCGACCCTGACCGGTTCCGCGCGCTGACTTTGTCGCAGGCCATGCAAACCCATTTCGGACTGAACGACTGCATGGTCATCCCTTCGGAAGGCAACGACAATCCATTGACGGATCGGCTTGGCGCCGCTGCCGCCCAGGTTCTCAGACATCTGACAAAGTCGGGCGAGACCGTCGCTGTCACCTGGGGTCGGACGATGTTGGCCATGGCCAGCCACATGTCGCATGGCGCGCTACGCGATGTCCGCATTGTGCAGGCCACGGGCAGCACCACGGCCAAGATCCCCTGGACTCCCGAAGCCTGCGCCACCCGCCTTGCAGAGAACCTCGGCGCGCGGTGCATCCCCCTGTCCGCCCCGGCCATTGTATCGACCGCCGAAGTTCGGGACATGCTGTTGCACGAACCCGTCCTTGCCGAGCAAATGGAGGTTCTGGCGCAAGCCGATCGTATCGTTCTCGGGATTTCCTCGCTCCGGCCCGAAAGCACGATCCACACCAGCGGCCTTTTCGACGAGGTTTCGATCCGCGACCATTACCATGCCGCGGTGGGCAGCATCGCAGGCCGCATGATTTCGGCCAACGGCGCACGGGTGGATGGTCCGCTCGAAGGGCGCACCATAGGCATGGATCTGGACATGATCCGCAAGGTGCCGGAGCGCATGGCCGTCGCCGGCGGCATGGACAAGGTGCAGGCCATTCTGGCCGCCCTGCGCGGCGGCTATGTCTCGACGCTCGTCACCGATGCCGATACGGCCCGGGCGATCCTGACCTCCGAAGGCTACGAAGACCGCCCGCCCCGCAGGCCCGACGCCCCTTCTGAGGCCCTGCCAGAGCGCACACGGGTCAAGAAATTCCTCAACCGCCCACGCGATGCCGTGGACGAGGCCATCGCAGGCGCGCTTTTGGCGCATGAAAGCATCCTCGCCCCGGTGGATGGCGCCCCGCGTGCGATCCGCGCCCGGCACGGGCCACGCTCCGGCAAGGTCGGGCTGGTGATCGGCGGCGGCTCCGGCCATGAACCGGGCTTTCTGGGCTACGTCGGCCAAGGCATGGCGGATGCAGTCGCGGTGGGCAATATCTTCGCTTCGCCGCCGCCGGACCCGATCCTTGCCGCCACGAAAGCGGCGGATGGCGGCACAGGGGTGCTGCACATCTTCGGCAACTTCTCTGGCGACCTGATGAACTTCGAGATGGCCGCCGAAATGGCCGAAGCGCAGGGCATTGCCGTTCGCACCGTGGTGACCACGGATGACATTGCCTCGGCCCCTCTGGACACGCGCAGCGCCCGACGCGGGGTGGCTGGCAATGTCTTTGTCTTCAAGGTGGCGGGCGCGGCGTGCAACAGGATGCTGCCGCTGGACAAATGCGCCGCCATTGCCGCGCGCGCAGCGGACCGCTGCCTGACCATGGGTGTCGCGCTGGAGCCCGGCGCCTCTCTCGACACAGGCCGCCCGAGCTTTCGGCTTGGCCCGGACGACATGGAAATCGGCGTCGGCGTACATGGCGAACCGGGGGTCGCCCGAACGCAGGTGAAATCTGCCGATGAAACCGCTGACCTGATCGTTGACCGCATATTGGACGAGATCAATCCCGCCAACGGCACCGAGGTCGCCCTGCTCGTCAACTCCTTGGGCAGCACCCCTCAGATGGAGCTCTATATCCTGAACAGGCGGCTGCGCCGGCGACTAGAGGCGCATGGGATCACCGTTCATCTCACGCTGCTGGGCCATTACTATACCTCGCTTGACATGGCCGGCGTCTCGATCACGGTGATGCAGCTCGATCTGGAGCTGAAGGAGCTGTTGAATGACCCATGCGACAGCCCAGCCTGGAGCCGCGCCTGACACGGCAGAGCACACGCTTCAGACCGATTTGGGTGTCCCGTCGATCATCTCTTGGCCTCCTCGCTTTGGCTTGCGAGCCTTCTGCCACAATCAAAGCCATTGAGGCTTTACGTCATCCGCAGTTTTGTCGCCGCAAAGGTCCGGTCTCATATGGAGGGTCGAAAAGAAGCGCGGGGCCAAGCCGACACCAGTGCGCACGCCATGACATTCAAGGCTTAAAATGTCGTCCGCCTGCGGCTGCACAATGGCGCAATCCGCCTCCTGGATCTCCACCGAGGGCAGCATCAAGAATGACCCCGTCCGATCACCGCGACACATGACGGTGCCGCACCGGGGTGCCCGACCTCACGGCGTTGGTCGCGGGCCTGCTAAAGTCGCCCGAGAGACCGTTGCTCAAAGGTATTTTGTCGGAATCGAAGTGGTAAACTTCAGTTCTTCCATCGAGATCATCGAATTGACCTGACTGAACTCCAGCCGTTCAATCATCTTTTTATAGACAAGATCATAGGCGCTCATATCTGGGACAACGACCTTCAAGATATAGTCGATCGTGCCTGTCATCCGATAGGCTTCGACAACTTCGGGAATTTCGTCGATCAGATCGCAAAACCGCTGCAACCACCCGATTTCATGACGCGGCGTGGTGACCCCGATGAAAATCGTCATGGGGACATTGGCCCGCACCTGATCAACCAGCGCCACGCGCTTTTTGATCAACCCGGCTTCCTCCATCCGTTTGATCCGTCGCCAGCAAGGTGTGGGCGACAGACCAACCGCGTCCGAGATGGCACTGATCACCGTGTCACTGTCACGCTGCAGGATATCGAGAATCTTCTGATCAATGTCATCAAAGGTGATCGTGTCGGCCGACTTCGTCCCGGTTTTGCGCTGTTTTTCTGTCATGCTGGCACAAATTCGACAATGACGCCCGACGCGTGTTCGGGCGCAACCGCCAGTCCCGTCTGCGTGACAATCGGGGCGAGACCGGAATCGTCCAGACATTGGCGCACAGCATTCATGTCGGTCACCTTGACCCGCAAGGACGTAAAGGCCCCCTTGGCGGTCAAAGACAGATCGACACCGGGGTAAAGCGCCTGCATCGCATCTTGTGACATCAGGACAAGCGGCGCAGAATTGGCACCGGTATTGACCGTCACGCGACCGTTGGTCTCGCTGGTCGACCCGTCAGCCCACAGCCGCGCGAAGCGTTTTCCATCCTCTTGCGGGTCTTCGGACAAGGCAAGGATCGCATCGAGGCCACAAGCCGTGTTGGCGTGGGTCAGCAGCTCGGGCAGCCAAACGGTTTCAGGCGTTTTGTGCTGGCACATGAAGACGGATCCAAAGGGCAGTTCCGCATCGTCAAAGACCACCGTCGAAAAGGCCGCCATCGCCGACCCGCCGTCGGGCAGCGGCACCGGGCGCTCGAAACTGCCAAGGCCGTGCGTCCCGATGCCAAGCTCCGCAAGCTGAGTTGCCGCAGCTTCGGCGGTACCGATCCGGCAGGCGATCGCGTGCAGCCCCTGCCCCTGATCTGTCAGCGCCTTGCCGCGCGCCGCATTCAGCGGCGTTGCGCGCAGCAGGCCCAACAATTCGAAATAGTCGTCAGGAAACATGATGGTGTAGTTGGCAGACCCCTTTGCCTCGGAATGAAGGCCGCGCGGCGAGAGGGTGAACCCTAGCGCCGCGTATTGCGCGGCGGCCTTGTCCAGATCCTGAACCAGAGCAAAACAGTGATCTATACCTTTGACAGGATGAGACATTTCATTTTCCTTTCAAATGTTAATCTGGGGCAGAACTCACTTGCGCACCGGAGCCAGTAGAATCTCGTGCACTGCAACGACCGGGTTCATATGCGCCACGTAAAGTGCGGTTTGCGCCATGTCCTCGGGCTGAATCATATGGTCCAGCGTGGAAACATCGAAACCGGGTCGTTTCGCCAGCAGCGGGGTTGCGACCTCTGCCGGGCAGAGCGCGGTCGAGCGGATGCCGTTTACGCCCTCTTCGGCGTTCAGACTGGCGGAAATATCGGACAGCGCGTGCTTGGATGCGCCATACGGGACGCCACCGTTCGGCGAATGGAACCGGCCCGCCCAACTTGAGGTGTGGATCATGATTCCGTCTTGCTGGCCGCGCATGATCGGCAGACAAGCGGCAATCACATTCAGCGCCCCGGTTATGTTTATTTTCAGCAGGTTGTCCCAACTTTCCCAATCCAGATCGGCCCAACGACGTTGCGGAATGTTCAGTCCGGCGTTATTGCAAAGGATGTGCAGACCATCGCCCCTTTTGGCAATCTTTTGTGCGGCCTCAAGCATGCCTTGCCGGTCGGTTACATCGCCCGGGACCACCAGAACCCTTTCGCTGTCGGGACATCTGGCGGCGACCTCTTCCAGCGCCTGCACGCCGCGCCCCGTCAAGGCAACACGATAGCCCGCCTTGGCAAAACCCAGAGCAACCGCAGATCCTATGCCCGATCCTGCACCAGTGACCCAAACCGTTTTCAGCATTATGGCCTCTTAAAATGACTTCATGCTGAATATTTATCCTAGTTAAGTTCTCAAACATAGTATTTTTTTCTATTTTATATTCACGAGTTAGATTTTCATTGACTACCCCTGCGTCATGCGCAGTGTTGAAGCAGAGCGAAAGCAAAATCGCGATTCCAGCAAGGAGTCCGACAGAAAGGGAGCTTTACATGAAGAAACAACTGATCGGCCTTGGCGTCGCATGCTTGACCGCAAGCACCGCACTGACGCCCGGCATGGCTTCGGCGCAGGAGGTCAAGAAGGGTGGCACAGCCATCATTCACATGATTTCCGAACAGCGGACCCTGAACCCCGCGCTGCGCGCATCGACAGGCGTCTACAACATCAGCGGCAAAATCGTCGAACCGCTGATCGACAGAAGCTACGACGGCTACGAGCCCGTACTCGCAACCGACTGGTCCGGTTCGGACGACGGCCTGACCATCACGGTCAAGCTGCGTGAAAACGTTCGCTGGCACGACGGGGAGGATTTCACCTGTGATGACGTGTCCTTTACCGCCATGGAGATGTGGAAAGAGCTGCTGAACTATTCGTCGGCTCTGCAAGCCAACCTGGAATCGGTCGATTGCCCCGACCCGCACACGGCCGTGTTCAACTATTCCAAGCCGATGCCGCTTGATCTGTTCGTGGCCGCCATGCCCGACCTTGGCCACCCGATGCCCAAGCACCTGTACGAGGGCACCGACATTCTGAACAACCCGTACAACACGGCGCCTGTCGGCACCGGGCCGTTCAAATTCGTCGAATACGAACGCGGTCAATATGTGATGGCTGAAAAGAACGACGATTACTGGCGCGAAGGCTTCCCTTACCTCGACCGCATCGTCTGGCGGTTCATAAAGGATAAATCGGCAGCTGCGGCCGCACTGGAAGCGGGCGAAGTCCACGAGTCCGGCTTTATCGGTGTGTCGATGGCGGATGTGGTCCGCCTGTCAGAGGACGACCGTTTTGACGTCGGCACCGAAGGCTACGAAAACAACGTCGCCCACTCGACCGTCGAGTTCAACCACCGCAACCCGATCCTTGCCGATCTGAAGGTGCGGCAGGCCATCTATCACGGTCTGGACATCGATTATGCCATCGACACGATCATGCGCGGCTTTGCGGCCCCCGGTCGCGGGCCTGTTCCGAAAGCCGGCGGTGACAACTACACCGACGACGTGAAAACCTATGACTATGATGTCGAGCTGGCAAAAAAGATGCTGGATGAGGCCGGTTACCCTGTCAAAGACGACGGCTTCCGCTTCAAGCTGCGTCACCGCCCTGCCCCGTGGGGGGAATACACCCAACTCTGGGGTGAGTACTTTGCGCAAGCCATGCGAGAGATCAACATCGACGTTGAGATCCTGACCAACGACGCGCCCGGTTTCCTGAACGGCGTCTACCGCGATCATGATTTCGACACAGCGAACGGCTGGCACCAGTTCCGGTCCGACCCTGCGGTGTCCACGACTGTCTGGCTGCGCTCGGGCCAGCCCGAAGGGACGCCGTGGTCCAATCAGTTTGGCTGGAAAAGCGAAGAGATGGATCAGATGATCGACGACGCAGCCTCCGAGCTTGACCCGGAAGCGCGCGCCGAGATGTATCACGAGATCCAGCGCAAAGAGATGGAAGAAATCCCCGTGATCTTTGCCATCGAGCATCCCTTCATCTCGGTCACGTCGAAGAAGCTGAAGAACCACCACAACACGCCGCGCTGGAACTCTTCCAGCTGGTACGATCTGTGGCTCGACGAATAATCCGACCTTCGGGCAGGCCGCTGTCGGCCTGCCCGCTCCCAAGACCGCAAGCCCCTTTGCCTGCGCGCATCTGAAAGAATTTCGCGATGAAACCGACCATCCCCCCGCTGCTGATCTATGCCCTGAGGCGCCTTCTACAGGCCATTCCGGTCATTATCCTGATTATGATGGGCACTTTCCTGCTGCTCAAAATGGCCCCCGGCGACACGGTTGACGCGCTGGTCGGCGACATGGGGGGGGCCGACGCTGCCTTTATCGCTCGGCTGCGGGCGGAATACGGATTGGACCAGCCGATCTGGGTGCAGCTTTGGCGGTACATGGTCAAGCTGGCGACATTCGATCTGGGGCGGTCGTTTGTGTATGAACAACCGGTGGCAACCGTTCTGATGGATCGCCTTGGCACCACCTTGCTGCTGATGGCGACATCGCTCAGCCTGGCCTTTTCGATTGGTATCACGCTGGGGGCGTTTGCAGCACGGCGCGCCTATTCGCTGGCCGACAACCTGATTTCCACATTGGGGCTGATTTTCTACGCAACACCCAGCTTTTTCCTGTCGCTGATGATGATGTTGCTGTTCTCGGTCAAGCTGGGCTGGCTGCCTGTGGGCGGGATCAAGACCATTGCAGGGTTTTACACCGGCTGGGATCACGTCGTGGACGTGGCACGCCACCTGGTCATGCCTACGGCGGCGCTGTCGCTGATCTATCTGTCGTTCTACCTGCGCCTGATGCGGTCGTCGGTGATGCAGGTCGCAGATCAGGATTTCGTGCGCACGGCCCGAGCCAAGGGCGCCGGCGAGACACGGCTGATGGTGCATCACATCATGCGCAACGCCCTGTTGCCTGCGGTCACCCTGTTCGGTCTGCAATTTTCCACCCTGCTGGGGGGATCGGTGGTGGTTGAAACCATCTTTACGCTGCCGGGACTGGGGCAACTGGCCTACCAGTCGGTGATCCAGCGCGACATGAACACCCTGATGGGCATCATCTTTTTGTGCTCGATCATCGTGATCCTCGTCAATTTTCTAACCGACTTGCTTTACGCACGTCTCGACAGCCGGATTGAACTCTCATGACTGTGCTTGATACCGATCTGCGACCGGCAGAACCGCCCCGCTATGTTGTCTTCTGGCGGCGCTACCGACGCAACCGCGCAGCCCTTCTGGGACTGTTCCTGTTCGCCATCGTCGTACTGATGGCGCTGACCGCAGGCCTGGTCGATCCGGGCGATCCGCTGCGCCGCGCCGGTCAACCACTGGTGCCCCCCTTCGTGGATGCCTCCACTCCGCTGGGAACCGACCAGTTGGGCCGCAGCATCCTGTCGCAACTGTTCTACGGCGCCCGAATTTCGCTGCTGGTCGGCGTTCTCGCCACGCTGGTGTCGATCATCATCGGCATCGTGATCGGCGCGCTCGCGGGCTACTTTGGTGGTTGGGTGGACGACCTGCTGATGCGGGTGACCGAAGCGTTTCAGACCATCCCGAACTTTGTGCTGTTGCTGACTCTCGTGGCCATTCTCGGCTCCAAGATCGAGTGGATCACGGTTGCTATCGGCGTCGTCAGCTGGACGGCCCCCGCCCGCATGGTGCGCGCCGAATTCATGTCCCTGCGCAACCGCGAATTCGTCGATGCTGCACGCAATCTGGGGGTGTCGAATACATCATTGATCTTCCGTGAGATCCTGCCCAACGCCCTGCCGCCGATCATCGTCTACGCCTCGGTCATCATGGCGTTGTCGATCCTGCTGGAAAGCGCCCTGGCCTTCCTGGGGCTGGGCGATCCGAACTACGCAAGTTGGGGCAACATGATTGGCCAGGGCCGCGCCGTGCTGCGCACCGCCTGGTACTGTTCGGCCATTCCGGGCATCGCCATCGTGCTGACAGTCCTGTCCTTCTCACTTCTGGGCGAAGGCCTGAACGACGCAATGAACCCGAGGCAGAAACAATGACCGTCGAAGCAAAGCCCATTCTAGAGGTTCGCGATCTGCGCATCGCCCTGCCAAAAGGCTCTGACCGTCCGTTCGCGCTGCAGGGGCTGAACCTGAATGTCCACGCTGGCGAAATCGTCTGCATGGTGGGCGAGTCCGGCTCGGGCAAATCCTTGTCGGCGGGCGCCATCATGCGCTTGTTGCCGGAACCGCATGTCACGGTGGCAGGGGGTGAGATCACCTTTGAGGGCGAAGACCTGCTGGCCAAGTCGGAAGCAGAGATGCGCAAGCTGCGCGGCAACCGCATTTCGATGATTTTTCAGGAACCGATGACCGCGCTGAACCCGCAAAAAACCGTCGGCTGGCAGATTGACGAGGTTCTGAAGCTGCACATGGGCGCCAAGCGCAAGGAGCGTCAGGCCCACGCGATTGAAATGCTCAAACGTGTGCATATCCCGGACCCTGAATCCGCATACAACGCCTACCCTCACCAGATTTCCGGCGGCCAACGCCAGCGCGTGATGATCGCGATGGCATTGGCTTTGTCACCCAAACTGGTGATTGCAGACGAGCCGACAACAGCGTTGGATGTGACGACGCAGCTGCAGATCCTCAAGCTGATCCGCGACCTGCAAAAAGAAGAGGGCGCAGGCGTCTTGTTCATCACCCATGACTTTGGCGTCGTGGCTGAAATCGCCGATCATGTGATCGTGCTCCGCCAGGGCGAGGTGGTCGAACAAGGTCCCGCGGGGCAGGTGCTCAACGATCCGCAACACCCCTACACCCAGGCGCTGATTGCATCGGTCCCCGATCTGTTGCCGCCCCCGCACAAACCCGTCACCACCCGACCGACTGTGCTGAAGGGCACAGGCCTGCGCAAAACCTTTGCTGCGCGCGGCGGGCTGCTGACTGGCAAGCGCAAGGCCGTGGTCGCGGTCAAGGATCTCAGCTTTGAGCTGCATCAGGGCGAAACACTGGGTGTCGTGGGCGAATCCGGCTCCGGCAAGACCACGGTGTCGCGTCTGGTCACCCGCCTGCTGGACGCCGATGCCGGCGCGGTCGAAGTAGATGGCACCGACCTGCTGGCCTGCAGCCCCGCCGAGCTGCGCGGTATGCGCAAGCATATCCAGATGGTGTTTCAGGACCCTATGGCATCGCTCAACCCGCGCAAGCGGGTGGTTGATATAATCGCCCAAGGACCGATCGTGCATGGTGAAGACCCGGAAAAGGCTCGCGCCCGCGCCCGTGAGCTGCTGGAACTGGTCGAACTGTCACCCGCCGCCGCCAACCGCTTTCCGCACGAGTTTTCTGGCGGCCAGCGACAACGCATCGGCATCGCCCGCGCGCTTGCAATGGAACCCAAGGTCATCGTCGCGGACGAGCCTGTCTCGGCGCTGGATGTCAGCGTCCAGGCGCAAGTGTTGAAACTGCTGGCCGAACTGCGCCACCGGATGAACCTGTCGCTGCTGTTCGTCACCCATGACCTGCGCGTCGCGGCGCAACTCTGCGACCGCATTATCGTGATGCAAAAGGGCGAAGTGGTCGAGGCGGGCTTTACCGCCGAGGTCTTTGCCGACCCGCAGCACCCCTACACCCGCAACCTGCTTGCATCGATACCGGGGCGCACCTGGACGCCCCCCTATCGCAAGACAGACGCCGCCTAAGGACCACCGATGACCATTCAGTTCGACACCATCCGTACGGCCATTATTGGTGAGGGCACGGCAATCCCCGGGCCATTCGGGCCACGCGCATTGATCTATGCTGATTATGTCGCCTCGGGGCGGTCCATCAGCTTTATCGAGGACGCAATCCGCAAGCATGTGCTGCCGTTCTACGGCAACACGCATACCGAAACATCGTTTACCGGTCGACGGTCCACGCAACTGCGCGAGCTGGCGCGGGACACTGTGCGCAAGGCTGTCGGCGCGGACGCAAACCACGCCGTGATCTTTACAGGCTCTGGCGCCACCGGTGCGGCAGACAAGCTTGTCCGGGCGTTGTCCATGCAGGGGCTGGACGCCACCTCGGTCGTGTTTGTCGGCCCTTACGAACACCACTCGAACGATCTGATCTGGCGTGAAAGCGGGGCGCAGATCGTGCGCATTCCGCTCAACGACCAGGGCGGCGTTTGCCTGACGACATTGGAAAGCGCCCTGAAACAGCACGCGGATGCGCCAGTGAAAATCGCGGCTTTTTCGGCGGCCTCCAACGTCACAGGGGTGCGCACCGACCTGCGCGCCATTGCCCGGCTTGTACATGCAGAGGGCGGCTGGTGCGTGGCGGATTTCGCGGCGGCCGCCCCCTATATCCCGGTGCGTTTGAGTGCATCGAGCGACGGCGCGAACGACCGTATTGATGCGGCGTTTCTGTCACCGCACAAATTCCCCGGCGGCCCCGGGGCGTCGGGCCTGCTGATCGCCGACCGCCGTATGCTGGACAGTCTGCGCCCCACCATCAGCGGCGGCGGCACCGTGTCTTATGTGACAGCGCTGCGCCACAACTACGTCTCTGACCCCGAACGCCGCGAGGAAGCCGGGACCCCGTCGATCGTCGAAAACATACGCGCCGGCATGGTTTTGCAACTCAAGGCGGACATGGACGAGGATGAGGTCGAACGCCGCGAGCAGGCCATGACCAACCGATTGGAAGCCGCCCTGCGCGCCATACCGGGGGTTGAGATCCTCGGGCCTCAGAATGTGCCGCGCATCGGCGTGTTTTCATTCAACATCCGGGTTGCGGGCAAGCTGCTGCACCACAACTATGTGGTCGCGCTGCTGAACGATCTGTTTGGTATTCAGGCGCGCGGGGGCTGTTCTTGCGCCGGTCCCTACGGCCATGCGTTGCTGGGCATTGATGAGGAGATGTCCGAATGTCACGAACGCGCCGTCGAACAGGGGCACTCTGCCTTTCGTCCGGGCTGGGCGCGCCTGGGGGTGAACTGGTTCTTTGACGACAGCGATACAGACCGGATCTCGGCGGCACTGGCGCTGATCGCTGAACGCGGTCTCGATTTGCTGGCGTACTACCGTCTGGATCTGACCGCCGGTGTCTGGCGCGCCCAACGCACCGTCGAGGACAAAGCGGCGGCTTCGCTGTCGGACCTGTGGACATTGCAGGAAAGCGCACAGGACACCCCGCCAACTTTCGAGGCGTGCCTGACCTATGCCCGCGATCTGGCAGATGCGGCAGCCGACCTGCCCCCCGCGCCGATCACGGACCTTTTGCCCGAAGAAGAAGCCCTGCGCTGGTTCTGGATGCCCCACGACATGGTCCCGCCCGCGCAACCCGACCTGGAGCCAGTCCATTGACAGACGTCGCTTTTCCACCTTCGCTGTGGGCTGCCACAGCCCCACACCGCCCCCCCGCGCCACCGCTGGGCGGCACGGCTGAAACCGATGTGGCCGTGATCGGCGGCGGCTTTACAGGTCTTTCGGCCGCTATCGAAGTGGCCCGTAACGGCGGATCGGTCGCTGTCCTGGAAGGCAAGGCCGTGGGCTGGGGCGCGTCGGGGCGCAACAACGGGCAGGTCATTCCAATCCTCACCGCCGCAGAGCCCGCGGCCTGGATCAAACGCTACGGTGCTGCTGGCGAACGCATGGTCCAGCTGATCGGCAATTCGGCAAACATACTGTTCGACTTGGTCCGTGAATTCGACATGGAGGCCGAAGCGGAACAAGCTGGCTGGTTCCAGCCCGCCCACAGTCCGGGGCGTGTGAAGCTGTGTCAGTCACGGGTCGATACATGGCAACGCCACGGCTTTCCCGCCGAATTCAAAACTGCCGAAGAAACCCGCGACATTCTGGGCAGCGATTTCTGGTATGGCGGCATGTTCAACCCGACGGGCGGCCATATCAACCCGCTGGCGCTGGCGCGCGCGATGGCCAAAACGGCAGAAGATCTGGGCGCAACGATCCACGAAAACTCACCTGTCATCCGATACGAGCGGGTTGGCGCACAGTGGGTGATCCAAACGGCCACCGGCACACTGAAGGCGCGCGCCCTGATCCTGGCCACCAATGCCTATACAGGCGAACTGGTGCCCTCATTGGCGCCGCGACTGGCGAAATCCATCATTCCGGTGTTGAGCTGGCAAATGGCGACGCAGCCCATTGGCGACAACTTGCGCCGCAGCCTGTTGCCGGGCCGGCAAGCGGTGTCTGACACCCGCGGCGACCTGCGCTTTTTCCGCTATGATGCGCGCAACCGCCTGATCACGGGGGGCGCGGTCATAGGCGCCTATGACGTAGAAAACCGCGTCCGGGCCAAGGCCGCCCGCAGTCTGGGCGAGGCATTCCCCGAACTGGGCACGCCCGAGATGACCCACGTCTGGTCCGGCTACATCGGCATGAACTGGGACCGTTTCCCACGCATTCACCGGCTTGGCACCGACGGCTGGGCATGGATCGGCTGCAATGGGCGCGGTGTGGCCTTTGGCACGGCATTGGGCCGCGAGCTCGCCCGGGCGGCCACCGGAACGGACGAAAACGAGCTGGCCTTGCCCGTCACCGAACCGCGCCCCTTCCCCGTTCACAGCATCGCCCGTCGTGTTGCACCAACCTACCTCGCCTGGTTGAAACGCAAAGACCTGAGCGAACCCAAACTATAAGGACTTGCCTCATGACAACTGACACAAACACCTCTGACGGACTGGACGTGAACAGCGTGCCGATCCTGATGCGCCGCAAAATCGAGGCGATGATCCTGAAGCACGTTCTGGACGTCATAACCGACCGGACCGACCGCGCCGAGGCAGAAGCCGTTATTGGCGAAACATGCTCCCGGTCGGCGATCGAACAGGGCAAACAGCTTGCCGAGGCTTTGGGCCACACGCCGGACCTGACGGATTTTGCAGCAATCCAGCCGAACTGGACGCGTGAGGACGCGTTGCGGATCGAAACACTGGAAGCCTCCGAAGAAGCCCTGGATTTCAACGTCACCCGCTGCCGCTATTCCGAGATGTACAAGGACATGGGGCTGGGCGACATCGGCCACCTGTTGTCGTGCAACCGCGATGGTGATTTCTGCATCGGCTATAACCCCGACATGGAGATGACGCGCACTCAGACCATCATGAAGGGCGCAAGCTACTGTGATTTCCGCTACCGCATGAAGAACAAGGACGCCTGAGCCATGGCCGTTGAAAACTGGGTCGCCAAACAAGTTGAATCGTTGACCGCCTTCCGCCGCGATCTGCACCAGAACCCCGAATTGCTGTATGATGTGACCCGCACTGCGGCCACCGTCGCCGAAGCATTGCGCGCCGCAGGTGTGGACGAAGTGGTCGAAGGCATCGGGCGCACCGGTGTCGTGGGTGTTATTCGCGGACAGACCAACACATCAGGCCGAACGATCGGCCTGCGGGCGGACATGGACGCCCTGCCGATCGTCGAAGCCACGGGCAAGCCCTGGGCGTCGCAGGTCGATGGCATGATGCACGCCTGCGGCCACGATGGTCACACCACCATGCTGCTGGGGGCTGCGCGCCAGCTGGTCGAAAGCCGCGCGTTTGATGGCACCGTGATCGTCATCTTCCAACCCGCCGAAGAAGGCGGTGCAGGCGCCAAAGCCATGATCGACGACGGCTTGTTCACCCGCTGGCCCTGCGATGAGGTCTACGGCATGCACAATCGCCCCAACCTCCCTGTTGGAGAGTTCACCATAGCGTCAGGCCCGATCATGGGGTCGGTCGACGAGGTGCGCATCACCATCGAAGGTCGCGGCGGCCACGCCGCCCGCCCGGACAGCACCATCGACACGTTCCCGATTGCGGCGGCGTTGATTCAGGCGATCCAGACCATCACATCGCGCACCATTGATCCGATGGACAACGCTGTGGTGTCGCTCTGCACGATCCACGCAGGCAATGCGTTTAACGTGATCCCGCAAAAGATCGAGATCACGGGCACTGTGCGCACCCTGCGCGAAGAGGTTCGCACCCATATCGAAGCACAACTGGCCGCGCTGGTGCCCCAGATTGCGGCGGGCTTTGGTGCAACTGGAACGCTCGAGTATATCCGGATGTATCCGGTCACCGTGAACCACGAACGTGAAACCGAACTGGCCGCCAAAGCCGCGCAAGAGGTGGCAGGCATGTCGAACGTCTCGCTCGATATGCCACCGGTTCTGGGCGGCGAGGATTTCTCGTTCATGTTGAACGAAGTGCCGGGAGCGATGATCAATGTTGGCAATGGTCCATCTGCGGGGCTGCACCATCCTGAATATGACTTCAACGACGATGTCATTGCCTGGGGCTGCTCTTACTGGACGACGCTCGTACGCCAACGGCTGCCGATCAGCTCTGAAACATAACGATAACGACCTGCCCAACAGGCAAAGGCGCATGACCACGCGCCCGCGCCGGTTGGGCATTTTCTTGCCTTGCCACAACACCCAGGGGACCCGGCACCGAAATCAGAGGCATTTGGTCCCAAGCTTTAAGTGTGCGCTTCATTCTAAAAGTTGAGCCGCCAAAACCGCCCGCGCATGGATCTGCGTGGGCGGCAAACGGCTTGCAACGCACCTCTGCAATATTGGAACATCCGCTCCTGCGACAGTTGCACCGCCAGGTTCTCCCCCGCCATGCAAATTGCGGCGCATTCGGCTGCCAAAGAATCGACGAAGGCCGGCGGATCGGGCTTCGCCACATAGCCTGAGGCCCGGATCATGATTGACAGATCGCGACACTACGCCATGTCAGGCCAGACAACGCTCTGATGTGTAGCCTCCACCAAAGGAACAAAAGCACCGCGCCGTAGACGAGAAGCCGACCACCCACTGGCATTGGAACTGGAACAATGCCGTGGAGTCAGGACAGTCATGCATTGACAACCAACAGGCGCTTTCGTTACGCGGCAGCCTCGACTCGAGCCCTCCAGCTCACCGCCGGGCGCTTGCCGCCTCCCCTTCGGGTGCCATGTCGCCCATAGAACCTGCGTCCACGGCAAGAATGCTGGACGAGCGCCTGCACGACCTCCCCCGAAAGGACGATATGCCTGACAGACAAAGTCCCTCCCTCCGGGAGCGGAGCCTCGACGTGCCACTGGTCTTACTGACCGGCGGTTTCATTGTAGCATTCTGCACCTTCGCGCTTTTCGATATCGAGCAGCTTTCCATCTGGATCGACGCAGCGTTCGCTTTTTCGGCCCGCTGGTTCGGGCTTTACTGGCAGGTGCTGCTACTGGCGACGTTCCTCATTGGCATCGGCCTGTGTCTCATGCCTGGGGCGCGCCATAAGATGGGGGACCTCGAAGCGCCTGAGTTTTCGACCTTCCAGTGGGGGGCGATGATCATGTGCACGCTGCTCGGCGGCGGCGGCGTCTTCTGGGCGGCCGGCGAACCCATCGCGCATTATCTCTCGACCCCGCCGCTTTTCGGCGACCTCTCCGGTGATCCGGATGCGCGGGCTCATGCCGCGTTGGCACAGGCGTTTTTGCATTGGGGTTTCCCCGGCTGGGCCATCCTAGGTGCCTTGGCGACGATACTGCTGTCGCATTACCACCATGACCGCGGACTGCCCCTTGCGCCGCGCACGCTGCTTTATCCCGTCTTTGGCGACCGGGTGATCCACGGCCCGCTGGGCACCCTCGTCGATGCATTCAGCATTATTTCCGTGGTTGCCGGAACCGTTGGGCCGATTGGCTTTCTCGGGCTGCAGGTCAGTTACGGACTGGACGCGCTGTTTGGGATTCCGGACACCTTTACCACGCAGGCCGTCGTGGTGCTGGGGCTCGTTTCGATCTACTCCATCTCGGCCGTCACCGGGCTGTCAAAAGGCATACGGATCCTGTCGCAGTTCAACATAGGGCTGGTTTTCGTGCTGCTGGTCTTCATGCTGGTGGTGGGCCCCACGTCGGCGATCTTCGCCAACTTCGCGGGCGGCTTCACGACGTATATCGAAAACTTCTTTGCCATGTCGCTCTTTCGTGGCGAGGCCGGTGCCTTCGGCGACAGTGCCTGGCTTGGCTGGTGGACAATCTTCTTCTGGGGCTGGTTTATCGGGTATGGCCCGTTGATGGCGATCTTCATCGCGCGGATCAGCCGGGGCCGGTCAATCCGGTCCATGATCCTGATGCTCTCCATCGTGGCACCTGTGGTCACCAATTTCTGGTTCTCCATTATCGGCGGCTCTGGCATCATTTTCGAGCAGATGGATCCCGGCGTCATCTCCGCGCCCTTCGAAGGGCTGAACCTGCCGGCTGGCCTGCTGGCGACCACTCAGGCTTTCCCCTTTGGAACAGCACTGTCGATTGCGTTCCTTGTGTTGACGGTGGCCTTCGTTGCGACCACGGGTGACTCCATGAGTTACGTCGTCGCGCAAACCATGTCTCAAGGGGAGCCACGTGTCTGGCTACGCGCGTTCTGGGGGATCGCCATGGGCATCATGGCGGTGATTCTTGTCTCCATCGGCTCCGGCGGGGTCAGCAAGCTACAGAGCTTCATCGTGGTCACGGCAGTGCCGGTCTCTCTGACAATGCTGCCAACGCTCTGGGACGCACCGCGCATCGTTTGGCGACTGAGGCGGCGCTGAAGATTTTGGCGCCACACCATATCCGCTTTAGACGCCTCTCGGCCAGTGTCACGGGGCGACGGTTCACGACTCCACCGTCGGAAACTCAGTTGCCACTCAGGGGGCGGAGCTTCTGCGCATCGGCACGGCTGAATATGAGTTAATCTAAAAGTAACCATGCATACCCACAGTCTGCGGAACATACATCCGGGACACTCATGGTTGCCACTGCACACACAGTTGCGTTTGAAGGCGTCGAAGCCAGACCGGTCGAGGTCCAATGCGCCGTGACCCCTGGGGTTCCGGCGTTTTCCATCGTCGGCCTGCCCAACAAAGCCGTATCGGAGGCGCGCGACCGTGTGCGCACCGCACTTACCTCGCTGTCCATCGCTTTGCCCTCCAAACGGATCACAATTAACCTATCACCGGCCGATTTGCCAAAAGAGGGGTCGCACTTTGACCTTCCCATCGCATTGGGCCTGCTTGCAGCGCTGGACATCATCCCGCCTGATGCAGTCTCTCGCACCTTGGCCTTGGGAGAGCTGTCGCTTGACGGGACCCTCGTGCCTGTCCTTGGCGCGCTGCCCGCCGCGATGACCGCCGCGGCGGAAGATCGTGCCCTGATTTGCCCTCAGGCCTCTGGCCGAGAAGCCGCTTGGGTGGGGGCCTGCAACGTGCTCGGCGCCTCAAGCCTGCTTGATATCATTAAGCATTTCACAGGTCAGTGCATCCTCGAACCTGCCCAGCCCGGCGAAATCACACAAGGTACAACCCACCGCGATCTGCGCGATGTAAAGGGTCAGGAGCGTGCCAAACGCGCCATGGAAATCGCCGCCGCTGGCCGCCATCACCTTATGATGGTTGGCCCGCCTGGCGCAGGAAAGTCCATGCTTTCCGGACGCATGCCGGGGCTGCTGCCCCCGCTAACCCCGGCGGAGGCTTTGGAGACATCAATCATCCATTCCATAGCCGGTTTATTAACAGATGGAGGCATCTCCCGGACCCGTCCGTTTCGTGAACCGCATCACACCGCGTCCATGGCCGCGTTGATCGGGGGCGGACGTGGCGCCAAGCCGGGCGAGATCAGTCTGGCCCACAACGGCGTGTTGTTCATGGACGAGCTTCCCGAGTTCCCGCGGCCTGTTCTGGAAACGTTGCGGCAACCTGTTGAGACTGGTGAAGTCATGGTCGCCCGCGCGAATGCGCACATCCGTTACCCTTGCCGGTTTCTCATGATGGCTGCCGCAAATCCGTGCCGCTGCGGGCACTTGGCCGATGCCAACCGCGCTTGCTCCAAAGCGCCCCTGTGTGGCGAAGACTACTTGGCCCGCATCTCCGGGCCGCTGATGGATCGCTTTGATTTGCGTATTGAAGTTCCCGCCGTCGGCTACAGCGACCTCAATTTACCCGCATCCGGCGACACATCCGCCGAAATTGCCCAGCGCGTCGCCCGCGCACGGGCGGTTCAAGATGCACGTTTCGCCACATCGCCGCACATGCGCACCAACGCCGACGCAGAAGGCAGTGTCCTTGAACAGATTGCCGCGCTGGACAGCGAAACACGCGATCTTATGATCCGGGCCGCAGACAGATTTTGCCTATCCGCACGCGGCTATCACCGGATCCTTCGTGTCGCGCGAACCATCGCTGATCTTGCCGGATCGGAAAACGTCGAAAGGCCACATGTCGGGGAGGCTCTGAGCTACCGGCTGTTGTCCGCAAAGGACTCCTGAACAAACTGCGCCGCGTGTTTCAACGTCTCAGTCCCTTCTGGCACCCAACCCTGGAAAAGAGGCCAGACGTGGGGTGCACTGGAATGCACCTCCGTTTGCACATCGGCCCCTTCATCCCGCAAACGAGCGGCCATGCGTGCCCCGTCGTCCCGCAAAATTTCAGTTTCAGACCATGCAATCCAGACCGGCGGACAATCCGGAAACGCAGCATAGAGCGCCGAGGCGCGCGGATCACACGGGTCGGCGCCGTCCAAGACAATCTCTGCCAATTCGTGAATGCGCTCCGGTGGCAGGATCGGGTCCTGTTGAGCATTTTCCGTCAAGGATTCACCGGTCAACGCCAGATCGGTCCAGGGAGAAAACGTAAATACACCCGAGGGGGCCTCTCCGCGCTGGCAAAGCTGCGACAGAAGACAAAGTGCCAAACCACCGCCCGCAGAGTCTCCGCCCAGCACGATGTCTTTGGGTTTGTATCCCAGATGCCTCAAGCGCTCCCAGGCGGACATCGCCGCCTCAATTTGGGCCGGAAACGGCGCTTCTTGCGTGAGTGGGTAACGCAGCGCACAGACCTCGACGCCCGTGTCACAGGACAGGGCGCCAAGCATCGCGCTGTGCGTCAAAGGGCTGCCTGAAATGAAGCCGCCGCCGTGAAAATAAAGCACAACACGGTCTGGGCGGCAACTGCCGCAGCAAATCCAGTATAATCCTCCGGCCCGTTCCAGAATGCGCAGATACGGAGGCGCGATCGCCAGCTTCGACGAAAGCTCGACCGACTTTTGCGCTTCCTCAGGTGTTCGCGTTCGGCCAATGCGCGGCCGCGTGAACAGCCGCAACTGCGCGTTCAGCAGTTGCAGCTGCCAGCTCATGAGACTTTGGCCTCGATCGCTTGCCAGATCATCTCGGCGACGTTGATGCCGTCAAAACGTTCAAGCTCCTGAATCCCGGTAGGCGACGTAACGTTGATCTCTGTCAGCCAGTCGCCAATGACGTCGATACCGACAAAAATCTGCCCGTTGTCGCGCAACGTGGGGCCGATTGCGGCGCAGATTTCCAGATCTCGCTCCGTGAGCTCAACCTTCTCGGGGCGACCGCCCACATGCATGTTGGACCGCACTTCGCCCTCTGCTGGCACGCGATTGATCGCACCAACGGGCTTGCCATCAACGAGGATCACCCGTTTGTCGCCTTTGGTCACGTCGGGCAAATATTTCTGCACAATCAAAGGCTCACGAGAAAACCCCGTGAACAATTCATGCAAGGAGCTCAGATTGCGGTCGTCTTGCGTAAGACGGAAGACACCTGCGCCGCCGTTGCCATAGAGAGGTTTTAGAATGATATCCCCATGTTTGACCCGGAAGCGTTTAATGGCCTCCAGATCTCGCGCGATCATGGTCGGCGGCGTGAAGCCCTCAAAGCCGAGAACCAGCAGCTTTTCGGGGAAATTGCGGACCCAGAAGGGGTCGTTTACCACCAGCGCCTTGCCCTTCAAACGTTCTAGTAAATGAGTTGTGGTTATGTAGTGCATGTCGAATGGCGGATCTTGCCGCAGCCAGATCACGTCCATGTCCGCAAGGTCTAGAGTCACGCGCTCCCCGAGAATCGCCGGTGCCTCAGCCACGCGCTGAACCGTCATCCAGTGCCCCGTGGCGGTGATCCGCCCTTCGTCAAAGGCCAATTGGTCTGGCCCATAGTAAAACAACTCATGCCCGCGTGCCTGCGCCTCCTCGGCGAGGCGGAACGTGCTATCTGCATTGATGTTGACCCCGTTGATCGAGTCCATCTGAAAAGCAATCTTCATGCGCATCCCCTGAAGAAATCCGGTACGATTTCGTCACATAGATGGCGCATCATGGCGGCAGAGGCAATGCAGCCCCCCTGTGCGAAGCTTAGCAATCGACGAAGGCATTTTCGATTATGCGCAACTCGCCGTAGCTGTTGACCAATGCCACATCAAAGCGGACGTCGGTAAGCGCGCCCCTTGGCTGCGTTCCGATGTATTCTTCGGCGGCCGTCTGCAATCGACCAATCTGCTTTTTCGAGAGCCGATCCAGCGCCTGGTCGAACGAACGGCTTTTCTTGACTTCAACGAAGACCAGTCCTTCACCGTCACGGGCGATCAGGTCGATTTCCCCGCCTTGGCCGCGCCAGCGATGACGTGCAATCGGAAACCCACGTCGTTCATAATCTTGCGCGACACAAAGCTCAGCCGCTGCGCCTGCCGCATGGCCGATCAATCCCTTTGATTGCCGCTGTGTCAGGGGTTTGGTGCGCGGTCTTTCCAAAATGTCAGGCGATGGGGCCGAACTGTGGCGTGCGGGCTCCGCCAATGGCGACGTCCATTCAAAGAGAGACAGCTGTCTGGAGTCCACCTTTGTCCCTGTTCTACGCACTGCAACCCCCTCCGTTGGCCCTTGTATGTCATTCGCCCTCGCGGCTTTCGGACAGCCGCATTGCCATTTGGTATACTGGCCTGCGCTTGAAACCGTAGCGCGCCGCCACGTAATCCGCAGCGTCGCGCACAGACATCGTCTGAAGCGCAAGGTTCACGACTTGTTCTAAGTCAATTTCCTTACCAGAGTCTGAATCCCCCTTGCCCACGACCACGACGATCTCGCCTTTCGGCGGGTTTTGCGTATAGTACTCTGCCAATTCCGCCAGGCTTCCGCGCCGCACCTCTTCGAACTTCTTGGTTAACTCCCGACATACGGCCGCCGGACGGTCCCCCAAACGGGATGCGGCCTCGGTCAGCATCGCCCCCAGTCGCTTTGGCGACTCGTAGAACACCAAGGTTGCAGGCACCGCCACCAGTTCATCCAAGACCTTGCGTCGCGAACCGCCCGCATTGGGAAGAAAACCCGCAAACAAGAACCGGTCCGTCGGAAGGCCCGCCAAGGTCAGCGCCATGATCGCGGCAGATGCCCCCGGCGCGCTGGTGACTGCGCCCCCCTCTTCGACAACGGCGCGGCCCAGATCGAAACCGGGGTCCGACACCATGGGCGTGCCTGCTTCGGACGCGTAAGCCACAGACTTGCCAGCAGCGATGTCCGCCAGCAGACGTGGTCTCATCCGGTCGCCGTTGTGGTCGTGATAGGCGACCAGCGGCCGATCACCTAGCGTCACCCCATGCAATTCCATCAGGCGGCGCAGCGACCGGGTATCCTCTGCCGCCAAAACATCCGCGTCGCGCAGAATATCCAATGCCCGCAAAGTGATATCCCGCGCATTCCCGATCGGAACTGCCACAAGGTACAGCCCTGCGGACAGCGTGTTCGTCGCGCCGCCCCCGCCAAAATCCGCCTTATCAGGATTCGTCACTGGTCCCGCCATTCTGTCCGCCCTATGATTGCACGAAACCCTTGCGGGCCATTCACCCCGCAAGACACAATTGACGAGGGAGTCCCCATGTTCACCGTTTTGCCCCGCCTTCGCAAGGCGATGCGACCGCTTGCCGCTCTGACAGCCGCCGGCATTCTTGCCGCCTGTGATCCCATCACCACTGCAGGCTTGGGTGGCGCGTCTTCCAATGCAGGCGGTGCGGCGATCCAGGTCGGCGCGCCCGTTCCTGTGGCTTTGCTGGTGCCGAAGTCCGACAGCGGCGCCGCGCCGGTCGCCAATTCGCTCGAAAACGCCGCCCGCTTGGCGATGGCAGAGCTGGACGGGGTCGAAATCGACCTGCGCGTCTATGACACCTCCGGACAGGCGGCGCAGGCCGCGTCCGTGGCACAACAAGCCGTTGATGACGGCGCCAAGATCATTCTCGGCCCGCTCTTCTCCGAGGCGGCCAACGCTGCCGGGGCCGCCGTGGCCGATGAAAATGTGAACGTGTTGAGCTTTTCCAACACCACGGCGATTGCGGGTGGAAACGTATTCATCCTCGGCCCGACCTTTGCGAACACCGCAGATCGACTGATGGCGCATGCCCGCAAGCAAGGCAAAAAGCGCATTGTTGTGGTCTATTCCGACGATGTACCCGGCCAGTTTGGCAAGCTCGCCATTGAGCAGGCCGCCACGGTGAACGGCATTCAGGTCGTCTCCTCTGAGGGTTACCAGCTCTCCGTGCCCGGTGTATCTGCCGTGGCGCAAAAGGCGGCCGCCGCTGTCAGCTCCGGTCAGGCGGATTCGATTTTCATCACCACGGACGCCACCAACGCGGCGATGCCGATGCTGCTGAACCAACTGCCCGAGAACGGCGTGACGTCCGGCCAGGTGCAGTACGTCGGACTGACCCGTTGGGATGTGCGTCCCGATCTGTTTACCCTGCCCGGTGCCGAGGGCGCATGGTTTGCGATCCCCGACGTGCAGCGTCAGGAAGCGTTCAACCAGCGTTACACCTCCACCTACGGGACTGCGCCGCACCCGCTCGCGGGGCTTGCCTATGACGGGATTTCCGCCATCGGTCTGCTGGCAAAGCGCGGGAAGTCCGACGCATTGACAGGAAAAAGCCTCACCTCTGCTGGATTTACTGGGACCGGCGGTGTATTCCGCCTGTTGAACAATGGCGTCAACCAGCGCGCGCTGGCGGTGGCCTCGATCCAGAACAACCAGATGGTGATCCTTGACCCTGCCCCCAGCAGCCTATCCGGAACCGGTTTCTGAGCCAGACTCAAACGTCCTGCCGGCGGATTTGATTGCGCCGGCAGCCGATATATTTGACGTGCCGGCAATACGGGCCGACCTGTTTTCCGCCCTGAAGCCCGGCGCGTCAGAATCCGAGGTGCGAAAGGCCACCGTGGCGCACCTTTCCAGCGCGGCTGAACGCGGCCGCAAGGTCATTCAGGCCGCCTTCGAGCAGGAGCCCTTTGGCTCGCGTCGCACCACCCGCTCGTACACCTGGCTGACCGATGGGATTGTCACCCTCGCGTTCGAAGTCGCCACACAGGTTATACACCCCAAATACAACCCGACCGAAGGCGAGCGGCTGTCCGTCGTGGCCGTCGGCGGATATGGCCGGGGTGAAATGGCGCCGTTTTCCGACGTCGATCTGCTTTTTCTGACCCCCTACAAGATCACCGCCTGGGCCGAGAGCGTCATTGAATCGATGCTCTACATCATGTGGGACTTGAAACTGAAAGTGGGCCACGCCTCCCGCACCGTGCGCGATTGCGTGCGCTTGGGCGGAGAAGACTACACGATCCGCACCGCCATGCTCGAAGCCCGTCACCTGACCGGCAACATCGACCTGTACGAAGAACTGGAAGAGACGCTCTGGACACAGCTCTTCGAAGGCACGGCGCGGGATTTCGTCGCCGCCAAGCTCGAAGAGCGGGATTTGCGTCATGACAAGCAAGGCCAGCGCTACATGGTCGAACCCAACGTCAAGGAGGGCAAGGGCGGGCTGCGCGATCTGCAGTCGCTGTTCTGGATCATCAAATACGTGCACCACACCGAAGATGTGGGACAACTGGTCGGCAAGGGTGTGTTTCTGCCCGAAGAATACGAGACCTTTGTGCAGGCCGAGCGTTTTTTATGGGCCGTCCGCATTCACCTGCACATGATCTCGAAACGCGCAGTGGAGCAGCTGTCCTTTGACACGCAGCCCGACATCGCGGCGCGCATGGGCTACAATGATCGCAGTGGCCGCCGCGCCGTCGAATGGTTCATGCAGGACTACTTCCGTCACGCGACGGCAGTAGGAGACCTCACCCGGATCCTGCTGACCTCACTGGAGGCCGACCACACCAAAGGTCCGCCCCTGCTCAAACGGATCTTTTCGCGCACGCCGGACACCGCCAGCGGCTACACCGTCACCCATGGACGTCTGGCCATTCAGGACGACGAGCGTTTTCTGAACCAAAAACTGAACCTTCTGCGCATCTTTGAAGAAGCATTGCGCACGGAGCTTCTGATCCATCCCGATGCCATGCGTCTGGTGAAGGCAAATCTGCACCTGATCGACAAAGACATGCGCCAAGATCCCGCCGCGCAGGAGCTGTTCCTCGACCTGCTGCTGAACCACGGCAACCCGGAACGCGCCTTGCGCCGGATGAGTGAACTGGGCGTCCTTGCAGCATTCCTGCCGGAGTTCGCCCCCATCGTGGCGATGATGCAGTTCAACATGTACCATCATTACACGGTGGATGAACACACCATCCAGTGCATCTGGCACCTGTCCGAGATTGAGAACAATCAACTCGAAGAAGATCTGCCCGTCGCGTCGACCATTATGGCCGAAGGGGTCAACCGGCGTATTCTGTATATCGCGCTCCTGCTGCACGACATTGGCAAGGGGCGCGACGAAGACCATGCCATCCTGGGCGCTCGCATCGCCCGCACCGTCTGCCCGCGCCTTGGCCTGACCAAGGAGGAATCCGAGACCGTGGAATGGCTGGTGCGCTATCATTTGCTGATGTCGGACATGGCGCAGAAACGCGACATCGCCGACCCACGCACCGTGCGCGACTTTGCCAAGGCGGTAAAGACCCGCGAACGGCTCGATCTGCTGGCCGTGCTAACCGTTTGCGATATTCGCGGCGTGGGCCCCGGCGTCTGGAACAACTGGAAAGCCGCGCTGCTGCGGGGGCTCTACCGGCAAACACGCCGCGCGCTCGAAGGCGGGATGGAAGACCTCAACCGCGAAAACCGTGGTGCCGAGGCAAAGAAAGCGCTGCGCGACGCGCTGTCCGAATGGTCCGCAGCCGAAGTGGCCCGCGAAACCACACGCCATTACGAACCCTATTGGCAGGGACTGCATGTCACGGGCCACGTGATCATTGCCAAGCTCCTGCGCGAGCTGAGCAACGACGAGATCGGCATGGACATCCATCTGGACGAGGACCGCGATGCGACGCGCGTGGCCTTTGCCCTTCAGGACCATCCCGGCATCTTCTCGCGGCTGACCGGCGCGCTGGCGCTGGTCGGTGCGAATGTCGTGGATGCGCGCACCTTCACCACACGCGATGGCTATGCGGTGGCCATGTTCTGGATTCAGGACGGCGAAGGCACCCCTTACGACAACACGCGCATTCCGCGTCTGCGTCAGATGATCCTCAAGACGCTCAAGGGCGAAATCGTCGCCCGCGAAGCCATCAAACCGAAGGACAAGCTGAAAAAGCGCGAGAAGGCGTTCAAGGTACCGACGCATATCACCTTCGACAACGATGGCTCCGAGATCTTCACGATCATCGAAGTCGACACCCGCGACCGGGCAGGGTTGCTCTATGATGTGACCCGGACGCTGGCGCATCAGAACATCTACATCGCCTCTGCCGTCATCGCGACCTACGGCGAGCAGGTGGTCGATACCTTCTATGTGAAAGACATGTTCGGATTGAAACTTCACAGTCAGGCCAAGCGTGACCTGATCGAGAAGAAGCTGCGACTGGCCCTGGCCGCGGGGTCGCAGCGCGCCTACGAAACCGGCTGACGCCTGCGCGGATTCTGCACCATGTCTCTGCCACCTCTGCACAGCACTGGGGTGGCAGAGACCTTTTCTATCGGCTAAGCCGCAGTGCAGACCTCGGAGCGCGTTACGCCCATGAAACCCATACGTTTAATCACCGGCATCCTCACCGTTGGCTTCTGGACCCTCGCCAGCCGTTTTCTGGGGCTGGCGCGCGACATCCTCATCGCCACGATGATCGGCCCCGGCCCGCTGATGGACGCCTTTGTCGCGGCCTTCCGCCTGCCGAACATGTTTCGCCGCTTCTTTGCCGAAGGCGCTTTCAACGCCGCTTTCGTGCCAATGTACTCCAAAAAGGTCGAAGCCGAAGAAGACCCCCAAAAGTTCGCGCGCGATGCGTTCAACGGACTGGCCCTGGTGTTGCTGATGCTCACGGGCCTTGCACTTGTGTTCATGCCAGTCCTTGTCTGGGCCACGGCAGGCGGGTTTGCAGGCGATGAGAGGTTCGATCTGACGATTGCTTTTGGGCGTGTGACCTTTCCCTACATCCTGTTGATTTCTTTGGCGGCGCTGTTTTCCGGCGCGCTGAACGCCATGGGCCGGTTTGCCGCCGCCGCCGCCGCGCCGGTGCTGCTGAACATCTTCATCGTGACGGCTTTGGTCCTTGGCCCACGCTATCTGGGGGGCGACGCGATCTGGTGGCTGATCTGGTGCATCCCTCTTGGGGGTGTGGCGCAACTGGTTCTGGTCTGGATCGCGGCAGAGCGCGCGGGGTTGAAGATCCGACCGGGCCGTCCTCGTCTGACCTCGGACATCAAGCGCCTCACCCGCATTGCCATTCCCGCTGCCTTGGCAGGTGGTGTGATGCAGGTAAACCTTCTGGTGGGACAGCAGGTGGCCTCTCATTTCGACAAGGCCGTGAGCTGGCTGTTCAACGCTGACCGTCTGTACCAGCTGCCGCTGGGCGTGGTGGGCATCGCCATCGGCATCGTGCTGCTGCCCGACCTCTCGCGCCGTCTGAAAGCCGAGGATCACGCAGGCGGGCGTATGGCATTTTCCCGCGCGGGAGAGCTGAGCCTCGCCTTGACCGTGCCCTGCGCCGTGGCGTTGGTGGTCATCCCTTACCCGCTGGTATCTGTTTTGTTTGAACATGGTCGCACCGGGCCGGAGGACGCCCGCGCCATGTCGCTCGCCGTGGCGATATACGGCTTGGGCCTGCCTGCCTTTGTGCTGCAAAAGGTGTTGCAACCGCTGTACTTCGCGCGCGAAGACACGCGCTCGCCCTTCCGCTACGCGGTTTGGTCCATGGCGGTGAACGCTGTGGCGGCCATCGGTCTCGCCCCGGTGATTGGTTGGATTGCCCCGGCCATTGCCACGACGCTGGCGGGGTGGACCATGGTCCTGCAACTGGCATTCGGGGCGCGGCGCATGGGCGACGTGGCGCGATTTGACGCCCGTTTTTATAGCCGCCTGATGCGCATCCTCGCCGCCTGTGCCGTGATGGGCGCGGCGCTCTACGGCGGGCAAGTCGCGATGCAACCCTGGCTCGCGCAGCCTGTGGCCCGCGTTCCGGCATTGCTCGCGCTGATCGCGCTAGGAAGCGTGGTCTACGGTCTGGCGGGCCAATTGCTTGGCGCCTTCAGCCTGTCCGAGATCAAGAGCATCGTTCGCCGGCGCAGCGCTTCATGACCAAGGCGCTGCCAACCGGGGCGGCGGCGGGTACAGCGCTGGGAGACAGCGCCCGGCACAAGACGATTTTTCGCTTTCCACAACTCTGATCCCGCGGCGCGGGTATGGTGCCTCGCAGCAGGCAGGCGGGCAAAGGTCGCACGCGCGCCGCGGATCATCGCCACGATGCCCGCTTGCGAGCCACCAAGAGCGGCGCGTGCATATCATCGCGTCCGCCCGATACGCTGAACAGATGTTACCGCCGCAGTCGGTCCCGCAAACGCGTCAGCCCACCGGGCACCAGCACCACCGCCAACCCAAATCCGGCAACAAAGCCTGCCAGATCCGCGATCCACGTGTCATCACCGCCGAACAAAAAGCCGAACACCAACCGGATCCCCATCAGCATTCCGATCAACGCAAATGCGCGGATCTGGGGCGCGCCGCTCTGCCCCAGCTTAAGCCAGAGCAGGTAGGAAAACCCTCCGATGAGACCAAAGGCCGACGGATAGGCCCCCACCAGCCAGGGATCGTTGCTCAACAGGCCAAAGGCCAGGGCGCCGAAAATCGCGCTCACCACGTAGATCGTCACAAAAACGAACGGCCCCATGGCCTCCGCCACGACCTTTCCCATGGCCAGAACGAACACCATGGCAAATACGCCGTTGTAGAACGACCCGCTGAGAAAGGCGTAAGACACAAAACGGATCAGATGCTCCGGCGGCCATGTTCCATTGTCGACCATCCAATCGAATAGCCGCCCCGAAAAACCGAAGCGTTCGATATATTCCAAACGCAGTCCGACGGCATCCCGGCCGCCGATCAGCCCCATCTCGGACAGGGAAAACACCGCTTCGATGCCCAACAGCACCAGAAACAAGGCCACCACGACGGGGGGCACGGGATTTACGGGCGCCTCGTTGATCGGGCGGAATGGGTCGTTAGGGTCGCTCATGGGGGCCTCTTCCTTGACGGTCCTCTGCGCCCTCGGTAAGCCACCTGCGTTGACAATGCCACCACGGAGACACCCGATATGACCGAAGGTCAGACCAATGCCGCCTTCACCCCGCGCGTGTTCTCGGGCATCCAGCCTTCGGGCGGGCTGACCTTGGGCAATTACCTTGGCGCGCTGAAGCGTTTCGCCGACAGCCAGGACAGCGGCGTGCAGTCCGTGTTTTGCATGGTCGACATGCATGCGATCACCGTCTGGCAAGATCCGGCCAAGCTGCGCAACGCCACGCGTGAGCTCTGCGCGGGCTTTATCGCCTCCGGTGTCGATCCGGAAAAATCGATCCTGTTCAACCAAAGCGCCGTGTCCGGCCACGCCGAATTGGCATGGGTGTTCAACTGCGTCGCCCGCATGGGTTGGATGCAGCGCATGACCCAGTGGAAGGACAAGGCGGGCAAGAACCAGCAGAACGCCTCGCTGGGTCTGTTTGCCTATCCGGCGCTTATGGCGGCCGACATTCTGTTGTATCAGGCCACGCATGTGCCCGTGGGCGAGGATCAGAAGCAACACGTCGAACTGACCCGCGACATCGCGATCAAGTTCAACCACGACTACGGCGTCGACTTCTTTCCGGTCCCGGAACCCGTTATTGAAGGCACGGCGACGCGGGTCATGTCCCTGCGCGACGGGTCAAAGAAGATGTCGAAATCCGACCCGTCGGATATGTCGCGCATCAACCTGACCGATGACGCCGACACCATCGCTGGCAAAATCCGCAAGGCACGGACCGATCCCGACGCCCTGCCGTCCGAGCCAGAGGGGCTCGAAGGCCGCGCCGAGGCGCGCAACCTCGTGAACATCTACGCCGCCCTGAATGGTCAGACGCAGGCGGAGGTGTTGGCAGACGTGGGTGGCAAGCAGTTCTCCGAGTTCAAGCCGATGCTGGCCGATCTGGCCGTAACCAAACTGTCCCCGATCTCAGGAGAGATGGCACGCCTTACGGAAACACCGGACGAGATCGACGCAATCCTGCGCCGCGGCGCCGACCGCGCCCGCGAGATCGCCGACCCGGTCATAGCCAAGACACTCGAAATCGTTGGCATGGTTCGTTGAACCGAGCATGGGGCGCGCCGCAAAGGTTGCGCCCCTTTTACCTCCGGGCTGGCCATGCCGCTAAAGGCTCCAAACCACGCAGATGACCGCCTGGAAAGGCAACTGGCAAGTGCCGGTGAACCTGTCGCGTGAGGTCTTAACAAACACTCGCGTCGCGCACGGTCTGCCTCACGAGCGTGGGGCCTCCGCGTTAGCACGAGCAAAAACCCGCAGCGCGTGACTGTTATCCTGCGCCACCGGGGGCAAGATCGGATCATACGCTGCCTGCAGGACCGACGCGATTTCTGACCGCAGCACGATTGTCTCGCCAACACGTGCAAGCGGTGAGCGCTCTGCAAAAGCCGTATCAGACCAGACCAACATGCTCTGCACTGCCTGACCAAGGGCAAGCGCCTCTGCCGACATCTCGGCCAGCTCATCGTCTATGCGCAAGAAGACAAAACACGCCTTCACCGACCCATTGGTGTCGAACCGGAACGAGCGGTGCTGATGCGCACGCGCCTCCTCCAGACGGTCCACCAGGGCGGGCAACCCATCGACCAAACGGTCAAGATCCGGCACATCGCGCAACTCCGCCCAATCGCGGACGAAAAACATCATCAGATTGGTGCCAAGTTCAGGGTCGTGCTCGGTCATCTTGTGGCCCGTCAGGGCGCAGATGGCCTCGAACGCACCTTTGACCACGGAGAGTGTCTCATCCGCCACGCCGAACACGATCGGTGCCAAGGGTCGCCCCCAACGCGCACAGAAATACTGGCCGTCAGAGCGGGTGAACAAGGCTGTGATGTCCTCAGGCGTCAAAGCTGCGGTGTCTTCGTTCAAAATCTCGCCCTCGTCGATGCTGTGGGTCGGCTTGGTACACCGCGTGGCTGCGGCGCTCAACCCGGCTTCAGCCGTCAAACAGTGTGCCCTGCCCCGGCTCCTGCGTGCGTGGCGGGTTCAGACCCAGATGCTGCCACGCCGATTGCGTCAACATCCGGCCACGCGGCGTCCGCTGGATCAGGCCCTGTTGCAGCAGGTAAGGCTCCACCACCTCCTCCAGCGCATCACGGCTTTCGGACAGTGCCGCCGACAGCGTTTCAATGCCCACAGGCCCGCCAAGGTAACTCTCCGCGATCAGCGTCAGATAGCGCCTGTCCGCACCGTCCAGGCCCTTGGCGTCCACACCCAAGCGGGTCAAAGACGAATCCGCCAGCGCACGGCTGACCACACCGCCGCCCTCGACCACCGCAAAGTCGACGACCCGCCGCAGCAAACGCCCGGCGATCCGGGGCGTGCCACGGGCGCGCCGCGCGATTTCCAACGCGCCATCGCCCTCGATCTTGACGCCCAGCTTGCGCGCATTTCCGGCAACGATGGTCTCAAGCTCTTGGATCGTATAGAAATTCAACCGCGTCGGGATGCCAAAGCGGTCCCGCAAAGGCGTTGTCAGCAACCCCAGTCGCGTCGTCGCGCCCACCAACGTAAAAGGCTGCAATTCGATCCGCACAGTGCGCGCAGCGGGCCCTTCACCGATCACAAGGTCCAGCTCGAAATCCTCCATCGCGGGATACAGCACCTCCTCGACAGCGGCATTCATGCGGTGAATTTCGTCGATGAAGAGCACGTCGTTGCGTTCGAGGTTGGTCAGGATCGCGGCCAGATCACCGGCCTTGGCCAATACCGGGCCGGAGGTCATGCGAAAGCCGACCCCCAGTTCCCGCGCCATGATCTGCGCCAGCGTGGTCTTCCCCAAACCAGGCGGGCCATGGAACAGCGTGTGGTCCATCGCCTCGGCCCTTTGGCGCGCGGACGCGATAAAAACCCGCAGGTTTGACCGTGCCTCTGCCTGACCGATGAAGTCGTCCAGCATCTGAGGCCGCAGCGCACGGTCCAGCCCGCCTTGTTCGTCGTCCATCGGCTCGGGCCGCAAAGTTGGATCAGGCTCCATGAGCTTCCCTTGTCCGTCGGGTGAGTGTCACGCCCACCTCTATCCCTTTGGGGCCAGCAGCTTCAACGCCGCGCGGATCAAACCGGCAGTATCGGCCTCCGGCGCCTCACCCGCAGCCTGAGCCACCGCCCCTGCCGCTTCGCCCGGTGCATAGCCAAGGTTGCCCAGGGCGGACAGCGCCTCAGCCTGAGCAGAGGCCGACATCTGCACGGCTGTTGCTGCGGGGGATGGCACGGGATCGATCACATGATCCGCATCGGAGGCATCGACCTTGGCAGCACTGGCAGCGCCTGCCTCAATCCCCGCGCCCATGGCCATGACGGCCGGGGCCTTGTCCCTGAGTTCATTGACCACCCGTTGCGCGGTCTTGGGGCCTATGCCCTTGGCCGCCTTGATCGTATTCCAGTCACCCAGGGCAATGGCGCGCGACACCCCGTCCGCCCCCACTGCCGACAGAATCGCCAGCGATGCTTTCGCCCCGACGCCTTGCACGGACAGCAGCAGCCGGAACCATTCCTTTTCCACCAGCGAGGGG
The DNA here is from genome assembly GCF_014196795.1 of Sagittula marina. Taxonomy (GTDB): domain Bacteria; phylum Pseudomonadota; class Alphaproteobacteria; order Rhodobacterales; family Rhodobacteraceae; genus Sagittula; species Sagittula marina. The sequence goes on along the minus strand of NZ_JACIEJ010000006.1, from coordinate 209,992 downwards.
AAGCCAAAAAGCTGCAACAAATCTTCGCGCACCAACATGTCGGTGAACAGCGCTGCCGCCTCTCCTGCGCGGCCCAAGGAGGCCAGCACACGGTCGGTGCAATAGACGACATAGCCCACGCCGCGCACATCGATCAGCACATGATCGTCTCCCTTGTAGACGATCACTCCGGCAATCCGTCCAATCATGATGCTTTCACTTTCATTCGTTGAGTGCCCGACTGATGCGCGTGGCAAATGGCGATGGCCAGCGCATCCGCCGCATCCGGCCCCGCCAGCTTACACCCCGGAAGCTGCATCATGACCATATGCTGCACCTGCTTTTTGTCCGCATGGCCCACTCCGACCACAGTCTTTTTCACTTGGTTCGGGGCGTATTCCCCGACGGACAGGCCAAACTGAGCCGGCACCAACAGCGCGACGCCGCGAGCCTGCCCCAGTTTCAGCGTGCCAACCGCATCCTTGTTCACGAAAGTCTTTTCGATGGCCGCTTCTTCCGGTGCGTATTTCTGGAAAACCCGCGTCAACTGGCCGTGCAGCGACAGCAGCCGCAGCGCCAGATCGGTGCCTTCCGAATCGCAAACCCCGTTCGCCACATGCCGCAAGCGGCTGCCATCCACGTCAATCACGCCCCATCCGAGGTGTCGCAACCCCGGATCAATGCCCAAAACCCGCATACCTGCCCACTCTTGTTGTTTTGCGGTCACGGGTAGCACGAAACGCGAACAAACACCAAGGTTAATACAAGAGGGGCGAAAAGCGACACCCTACCGACTGCACGCGACACCTGGCCGGAACTGAGGTTTGAAATCGCCCATCGGCGGCTTGTAAACGACACCTCATCAAGCGGAATTTATCTAAACTTTACAGACAATTGATGCATTTTTAAGCTATGCAAAAAACGCATTCGTAATATGCAGAAATGGCGGCTTGCTCGAATGCCATGCACAAATTACGTGCGGTTTGTAAACATGCATCCCTCTTTTGAAAGCACGACAATGGCAACCTTCAACACCAACACTCCGTCCCACGCAGATTACCGCATCGGCACGTTCTTCAACTCCGCACTTGGCCTGTATGGCACGCTGAACGAAACCCGTGTTGCGCGCAAAGGCATGTTCGCACGCTGGAAAGATGCCCGCGCCACACGCAAGATCCTGTCCGCCCTGTCTGACCGCGAACTTGAAGACATCGGCCTGATGCGCAGTGATATCGATTCCGTCTCGCGTCGGTAATTCGATGTTCAATTCCACTGGCAAAAGGCCGCGCCTCGGATCAGAGACGCGGCCTTTTTTCATGTAAGCTCACCTTGGCGCGGCCCCGCAGACCAGCCCCAAATATCAGTGTCGGGAAACACCAAGAGAAATAAGGCTGGAAAGCTGCGCGGTGATTGGATCAATCTGCATGAACCACGCGCCTGCACGCTCATACGCGGTGCCCTGCGACAAGCTCGCAACATGGCCGTTGTACGCTTCCGCGCCCAGACCGGTCAGCAAAAGCACCTTGAACCCGACAAACAGAACCGCAGTCCAGAGGATGATTTTCAGCGAGACCCTGGAGGTCTTCTTGTCAGGCACCTGAACGAAGTTCCCGGTGCGTTTGTCCAACTTTGTGACATAGCCATGCGCCATCCGCGCATGATTGCGACGAACGGACTCTAGGCGACGGTGGTAACTGCTGAGAGCATCTTGCATGGCAGCCTCGTTAAAAAAACCGGCCCCCACCGATGAACACATTTCTACCCAAAGATTGCGGCGGAATTGCGGCATCTGCCCCTGATTTTACGCAAATTAGCCGTTAACCAGTCTTATTTACGCAGCAGCAGTGTCACCCAATCGCCGATCACACCGCGCCGGACTTCAGAAATGCCCTGCTCCGCATAGGCCGCGACCACGTCGTCTGCCTGACGAGTCAGGATGCCGGAGAGAATCATATAGCCGCCGTCGCTCACATGCGCCTTCATCGAGGGCGCCAGATCAATCAGCGGCTGCTTCAGGATATTGGCAAAGACCAGATCATACGGCGCGCGCGCATGCAGGGCGTCGTTTTCAAAACCAGCGGCTTCGACGCAGATCACCTTGTCGGTCAGGTTGTTGGCACGAACGTTGGCCTCGGCCACCTCGACGGCCACCTCGTCAATGTCTGATACAATCACCGGGTTCGGCCAGATGCGCGCAGCCCCCATGCCCAGAACTGCGGTGCCGCACCCGATATCCGCCACATTTTGACCGACGAACCCCTCGTTCGCCAGCGAATCCAATGCCTCAAGGCACCCCTGCGTGGTGCCGTGGTGTCCGGTACCAAAGGCCATGGCGGCCTCGATCAGCAGCGGTTCCGACCCTTCGGGGATCTTGTCTTCGTCATGGCTGCCATAAACAAAGAAGCGGCCCGCCACGACCGGCGTCAGCTCACGGCGCACTTTGTCCACCCAATCCGTGTCAGGCACCTCGGAGACGACGAAAGGCTTTGCGCCAAATGCAGCCGCCAGCAGCGCCAGCTCGACCTCGTTCGGGGTCTCGATAAAGTAGCCGCCCACTTCCCATGTGCCGGAATCATCCTCGATCTCGAAGACGCCAACCCCTGTGGGTTCCGGCTCCAGCTCTTCCATGGCCTCGCCCAGCGCCTCGGCGCGGTCTTTGTCGTTAAGCGTGGTAAAGGCGGTCCAAGTGGGCATCGGGGTCTCTCCGTAAGGCGTTGCGACGCGCATACACCAGCTTGGCGGCACACGCCAGAAGGCGCGTTACTCCGCAGGCGTCGGCAGCAGGGCCGAAAACCGCGTCTCGTTGCCGGGCTCCGGGTGGCGCGGGATCATCAGCGCCAACACCAGTGAGATCAGCGCAAACCCGGTCGCCATGCCAAAAACCGCTCCGGGCGACACAAGCCACAGATATCCTAGGCCCGCAGGCAGGAACACAGCCGCGATGTGGTTGATGGTAAAGGCAACCGCGGCGGTGGGGGCGATGTCACCGGGGTCAGCGATCTTCTGGAAATAGGTTTTCAGCGCCAAGGCCATGGCAAAGAACAGATGATCCACCACATATAGCGTCGCCGCCAGAGCCACCCCCCAGCCGAACCAGTAGATCCCGCCATACAGCGCGAACACCACGGCCAGGCCGACATATTCGAACACGAGCGTGTTACGCTCCCCGAATTTGAACACGGCCCGGCCAAAAACCGGTGCGATCACGATATTCGCCACGAGGTTTACCAGGTACAGCGCCGTGACTTCATGCACGTCAAAGCCGAAGCGTTCGACCATCATGAACCCGGCAAAGACAACAAAGATCTGCCGCCGCGCGCCCGCCATGAATTGCAGCGCATAATAGAGCCAGTACCGGCGGCGCAGGAGAAACTTTTTCACCTGCGGGTTGGGGCTTTCAAACTGCGGAAAAACGGCTGCGCAGTAACCCACGATGATCAGGGTCAGCCCGCCGGACGCCATGAACACCGTGTCATAGCTCAGGTCCAGCGTCTCCCACGTCAGAACGATCACCCCGTAGGACAGCAACGTCGCGGCAGAGCCCGCAGCGATCAGCCAGCCCAGCATCTGCGGCGCGCGGTCCTTGGTCAGCCATTGCAGCTGCAGGGACTGGTTCACCGTTTCGTAGTAGTGAAACCCGATCGACGACAAAAGCGTCACCATCAGCAGCCCGCCCATGGTGGGAAACCATGCGGTTACCGCTGTCGCCACGCCCAAAAGCGCCAGCGACACCAACGCCAGAACCTGCTCTCGCATCACCATGATGACCAGGATCACACCAATGGCGAGGAAGCCCGGGATCTCGCGCACCGTATGCAACCAGCCGATGTCGGACCCATCGAACTGCGCCACCTCGATGACAAAGTTGTTCAGCAGAGCCGACCACGTGGCAAAGCTCAGCGGCATGGCAATCGCCATGAGAAACAGCAGCGTGATCGGACGCCGCCAGATCGGCAGCGTATGGGCTTCGGCAATGGAGATCGGTTTCATGCCTATGCCCTTAGCGGCGCAAACGCGACTTGGCGAGAAAATTTACATGCGCGAGGCATCAAAGTTGTTGTCGATTCAGGAAAGGTCATAGATATGCACACATTCGCATCTGACTGATCTGAGTCAAATCACATCGCCACAACTTCTGGCACAAGCGCGCATACATCGCTTGAAAGGCCCAGCCATGGACATCGTACCCCTGCTTGATCGGATCGGAGAAAGCCCGACAGCCGCGCTTTTCGGCCTGATCACCGGGGTGATATTTGGTATCGCGGCACAGCGCTCGCGGTTTTGTCTGCGCGCCGCAACAGTGGAATTCGCGCGGGGCCACATGCAGGACAAGGTCGCGGTCTGGCTGCTGACCTTTTCGACCGCTGTGGTCTGGGTGCAAGGCGCACAGCTTTCGGGGATTCTCGACACGCGCGACGCCCGCATGATGGCTGTGCCGGGATCGTGGTCCGGCGCGGTGATCGGCGGTCTCCTTTTCGGCGCAGGCATGGTGCTGGCACGCGGCTGCTCCGGACGGCTCCTGGTGCTGGCGGCGACAGGCAACCTGAGGTCGCTGGTGTCCGGCCTGATTTTTGCAGTGACGGCTCAGATGGCGATGACCGGCTGGCTGGCCCCCTTGCGGGATCGGCTGGCCGCGCTCTGGATCACCTCGGGCGGGCGCAATATGGACCTGCTTTCAGCGCTGCATCTGCCGCGCGAGGCTGGCCTGGTCATCGGTCTGGTCATTGCCCTGATCGCTTTGGAACTGTCCCGTCGCAGTTACATTGGCGCGTCACGGCTGATCTTTGCGTCTGGCGTCGGGTTTGCCGCTGCCGTGGGCTACGCGCTGACCTATACGCTGGCGCAAAGCGCCTTTGACCCGGTGCAGATCGAAAGCCTGACCTTCACCGGTCCATCGGCCAACACATTGATGTTCGTTATTGATCGCAGCAGAAACCTGGACTTCGACATTGGGCTTGTGCCGGGCGTGGTCCTTGGCGCGTTCCTCTCGGCCTTCTGGGCCAAAGAACTGTCCGTGCAGGGGTTCGAAGGCCCCACCCCCATGCGCAACGCCATGATCGGGGCGGTATTGATGGGCTTCGGCGGAATGCTGGCGGGGGGCTGTGCCATCGGCGCGGGTGTCTCCGGCGGATCGATCTTCGCCGGAACCGCGTGGCTCGCCCTGCTCTGCATGTGGATTGGGGGGATGACCACCGACCGTTTGCTCGGCGGTCAAGGAACCCCGGCGCACATCTGACCCCTGCGCCGGGCCTGTGTTTCTCCCTGCGCCCCGAATTAGCTGCGGATGCGCCAACCGGTTCTGAAGATCCACCAGATGATACCAAGGCACAGGCAAAAGAACCCTGCAATCGCCAGCAGCGACACGCCCACCGGCACATCAGCCATACCAAAGAACGCCCAGCGGAACCCGGAGATCAGGTAAAGCACCGGGTTGAACATGGTGATCGTCTGCCAGACCGGCGGCAGCATGGAGACAGAGTAAAAAGAGCCCCCAAGAAACACCAACGGCGTCACCACCAGCAGCGGCACCAGCTGCAACTGCTCAAAGTTCTTTGCCCAGATCCCGATGATGAACCCGAAGAGCGCAAAACTGAGACAGGTCAGCACCAAAAACAGCAGCATCGCCAGCGGATGCTGGATCGTCAGGTCCACGAACAACGACGCGGTCCCAAGGATCACAACCCCGATGAACAAGGCCTTGGTCGCCGCCGCGCCAACGTAGCCCATGACGATTTCCAAAAAGTTCACCGGCGCGGACAGGAGTTCGTAAATAGTGCCGACGAATTTCGGAAAATAGATCCCGAAGGCCCCGTTCGACAGCGATTGCGTCATGACCGACAGCATGATCAGCCCCGGCACGATGAAGGCGCCGTAGTCCACACCCTCCACCGTGTCGATGCGTGACCCGATCGCCGCGCCAAACACCACGAAATACAGGGAGGTGGAGATCACCGGAGAGATGAAGCTCTGAAAAAGGGTGCGAAAGAACCTTGTCATTTCAAAGCGATAAATCGCTGCAACTGCGCGCCAGTTCATGCCGCGTCCTCCTCTTCCTGCTCGGCCACAAGACCGACAAAGATATCTTCGAGCGAGTTCTGCGCCGTAGATACATCGCGCACCTTCAGCCCGGCGCTGGCAACCGCGGCCATCAGTCGGCCAATGCCCGTGCGTTCCGCCCCGCTGTGATACGTGTAGACCAGCCGCTGCCGATCTTCGGTCAGTGTCAGATCAAATTCCTCCAAGCTGGGCGGCACGGCATCCAACGGATCGGACAGGTCGATGCGCAGCTCTTTCTGGCCAAGACGCGCCATCAGCGCATCCTTTTCTTCCACCAGCAAAATCTGGCCACGGTTGATGACGCCAACGCGGTCGGCGATGGCCTCGGCTTCCTCGATGTAGTGTGTGGTCAGGATGATGGTGACACCCTGGCGCTTCAGCTCGGCCACCACCTCCCACATGTCGCGGCGCAGCTCCACATCGACACCGGCGGTCGGCTCGTCGAGGAACAGCACACGCGGCTCATGCGCCAGCGCCTTGGCGATCAGCACCCGGCGTTTCATGCCGCCGGACAGCTCCTTGACCGCTGAATCGCGTTTGTCCCACAGCGACAGCTTGCGCAGCACGTCCTCGATCAGAGCGTCATTGCGCGCCTTGCCAAACAAACCGCGGGTAAAGCGCACCGTGTTGATGACTTTCTCAAATGGTTCGAGGTTGATTTCCTGTGGCACCAGTCCAATCAGATCGCGCGCCGCACGGTAGTCGGTCACCACATCATGCCCGCCGACACGAATTGTGCCCTCGGTGGGCAGGGTGATTCCGCAAACGGCCGAAATCAGCGTCGTCTTCCCCGCTCCGTTCGGGCCAAGAAGCGCGAGAATCTCGCCTTCCTTGATCATCAGATCCACGCCGCGAAGCGCCTCGAACCCGCCCTCGTAGCGTTTTTTCACGCCTGAAATCTCGACCATCGTCATGCAAAATGCCTTTCGTTTGCGCAAACGGAACCTAGACTGACAGGGTCAGAATGCAATTGTGCAATAACGCATAGGCCATCTTCATGACGCTTTCAGATGCGTTCAGCACGCGCGGATCATGCATTGGCCAAGGCCTGACTTACAGACTGCCTCCCCTGCCCTTGGCATCTGTTTGGGGGTGGCTGCGATCACGGTCAACGACATGCCAAGCAAATGACTGTCCGCGGGTGACGGACGCTTTGGCGACGGGCCCGAAAATCAAAGCCTCGGCTTCCCGCTGCGCGCGTAGCCACTGGCCCAGGGACGCCGATTGGCCAATCTTCATCTCTTTGGGTATCATCACTGGGCTGAATGGCGAAGGCCTGAGCGCCGCCTACCGCCGTGCCGACGCCGCAATCACAACTGCGCCCTTCGGAAACATCGGATTGCCGCTGGCTGACCTTTGGCGAATGGCCCGGCCTCACGACGTGGCGCGGCTGCCCGTTGATATCGCCTCTGGCCTGTTCGTGCATCTACGAGAACACCGCCGGGACGCCGCAGTCGAGGGGAGCGCAGATGACCAACCGGCATCTGCGCCCCACTGATCTTATCCGCGCACTGCGTCGATCATGATCTGCACGTTTTCCGGATCAGCGTCCGGTGTGATTCCGTGACCAAGGTTGAATATGTGAGGCCCCTTGGACAGCGCCTCGACCACGTGCTTGGTCTCGTCGATCAATGCCTGGCCGCCGGTCACCAGATGCGTGTTCTTCAGGTTGCCCTGCACGCATCCGCCCGGCTGCACGTTCTCGGCAATCCACTCAGGCGAGACCGAATCGTCCACTGCCACACAGTCAACACCCGTCGCCTTGTGGAACCCGATGTATTTGTCGCCCGCCTGACGCGGAAAGCCGATGACCGGCAGGTCCGGGAAACGTGACTTCAGCTCTGACGTGATCAACCGCGCCGGTTCCAGCGCGTATTTGTCGAAATCTTCGCCTTTGAGCGACCCAGCCCAGCTGTCGAAGATCTTCACCACTTCAGCGCCGGCCTCGACCTGTTTGGTCAGGTAGTCGATGGTACCTTCGGTCAGCCGGTCAATCAGCGCCTCGAACAAGGGACGGTTTTCGGCCTTCAGCGCGTGCGCCGGGCCTTGGTCCTTGGTGCCCTGCCCCGCGATCATGTAAGTCGCCACGGTCCAGGGCGCACCGGCAAAGCCGATCAGCGTCACATCCTCGGGCAATTCACGGCGCAGGATTTTCACCGTCTCGTAGATCGGGTTGAGCGTGTCGTGGATCATCTCCCCACGGCCCAGCTTGTCGAAATCCGCCTGCGTCGTGACTGTGGACAGGCGCGGCCCCTCACCGGTGACGAACCACAAATCCGCGCCCAGCGCCTGCGGCAGCAGCAGGATGTCAGCAAACAGGATTGCCGCGTCAAACCCATAGCGGCGCAGCGGCTGCAGCGTCACCTCGGCGGCCAGTTCAGGATTGTAGCACAGCGACAGGAAATCCCCGGCCTCGGCGCGCGTGGCCTTGTACTCCGGCAGGTAACGACCCGCTTGGCGCATCATCCAGATCGGTGGCGTTTCAAGCGTTTCGCCCGCAAGTGCGCGCAGAATGGTCTTTGTCATCGGGGCCTCCCTCAAGTCTCTGCTTCGCACTTAGGGCAATACTGTCATGGTTGCCAGCCGACAGTCTGCCGAATAAAGCTTTCACCCATGACACAGATGCCATCTCCCTCCGCTCCACTGAAAATCGGCACCCGTGGGTCGCCGTTGGCCCTCGCGCAAGCTCATGAAACGCGCGAGCGTCTGATGACAGCTTTCGATCTGCCTCAGGAGGCGTTCGAGATCGTGATCATAAAGACGACCGGGGACGACCGCTCGATGATTGCCAATGACATTCCGCTGAAGGAAATCGGCAACAAGGGTCTGTTCACCAAGGAGATCGAAGAAGCGCTTCTGGCTGGCGGCATCGACATCGCGGTGCATTCCATGAAGGACATGCCGACCGTGCAGCCCGAGGGCCTGATGCTCGACTGTTACCTGCCACGCGAGGACACCCGCGACGCGTTTATCTGCTCCCATGCGGACACCATCCACGATCTGCCCCAAAGCGCGGTCGTCGGCACCTCCTCGCTGCGCCGTCGCGCGCAACTGCTGAACCGCCGTCCCGATCTTGAGGTCGTGGAATTTCGCGGCAACCTGCAAACCCGGCTGAAAAAGCTTGAGGACGGCGTGGCCTTTGCCACATTTCTCGCCTGCGCGGGCTTGAAACGGATGAAGATCCCCGGCGTGCCCATGACCCCAATCGACACCGACGACATGCTGCCGGCACTGGCGCAGGGTGCCATCGGTATCGAACGCCGCGTCGGAGACGCGCTGACCGAGCGCCTGTTGGCGCCGCTGCATCACCACGACACCGGCCTGCGGCTGGCGGCGGAGCGGTCCTTTCTGAAAACGCTGGATGGCTCTTGCGAGACGCCCATCGCCGGGCTTGCGGAACTGGACGGCGACCAACTGCGCCTGCGGGGCGAGATACTGAAAACCGACGGCTCCCTGTCCTACGCGGGCGAAATCAGCGGCTCTATCAAGGACGGCGCTGCGCTGGGGGAGAGCCTGGCAAAGGAGCTGCTCGCCAAGGCCGGGCCGGATTTCTTCGACCACCTCTGAGCCAGCCCATGTTCTTTTCCAGCCGAGGCGTCGTTTCCTCTCGGTAGGAATCGCAAGCGTGTCCACGGATAGAAATGTGGCGTGGTGCGGATGCGAACTGCACGTCGAACGCGCCGCGCCCGACCGACGTGCACACGCAGCGGACACCGGACGCTATCAACCATTCGGGCAAGCGCGACCCTTACCGCTGCCGACCAGACGCGCGGGCCTCCCCTTAAAACACGACAAACCCCCGAAGACGGCTGTCCCGGGGGTCGTCAACTCTTGTAGGTTCGGAAGCTACAGCTCTCAGAGCATACCTTCGCGCTGGGCCTTCTTACGCGCCAGCTTGCGGGCACGACGAATCGCTTCGGCCTTTTCACGGGCTTTCTTCTCGGACGGCTTCTCGAAATGTTGCTTGAGCTTCATTTCGCGGAACACGCCTTCGCGCTGCAGCTTTTTCTTCAGAGCGCGGAGCGCCTGATCGACATTGTTGTCACGAACACTGACCTGCATGTGGTTTTCACCACCTTTCTAGGTTTGAGTTTCAGTTAGTGCAGGAGGTGGCCCTATAGCAAGCACCGCACTATTTGTCTACCCTGTGGTCAACGCCAAGGAAGGAACACCTGATGCCCGATACCGCAGACCGCCTGCTGGACGCCGCCATGATGCACGTCGCCTTTGACGGGTGGTCAGAAACCACCTTTCGCGCCGCCGTCAAGGATGCAGACGTCAACATGACCGTGGCGCGTGCGCTGTTTCCCCGTGGTGCCGTGGACCTCGCCGTCGCCTATCACAGACGCGGCGATGCCGAGATGCTGAAACGCCTGGAGGCGGCGGATTTGTCGGAAATGCGCTTCCGCGACAAGGTTATCTTTGCCGTCCGCACCCGGATCGAAGCGGCAGAGGACCGCGAGGCCGTGCGTCGCGGCACCACGCTGTTTTCGCTTCCCGTCTACGCAGCTGACGGGGCCAAGCTAATCTGGGGCACGGCGGATGCGATCTGGACCGCGCTGGGCGACACCTCGGAGGATTTCAACTGGTACACAAAGCGCGCAACCCTCTCCGCTGTGTACTCGTCTACGGTGCTGTACTGGCTGGGCGATGATTCGCTGGAAAATGAAGCAACCTGGGCCTTTCTCGATCGCCGCATCGAGGACGTGATGCGCATTGAAAAGGCAAAGGCGGGCGTTCGTGACAACAAGCTGCTGAGCGCCCTGTTCGCCGGGCCGTCACGCATTCTGGGCCGGGTAAGGCCACCGGCCTCTGCGCGTCGCGACGACCTGCCGGGCGGCTGGACGCCCGGTGCCTGATCTGGCGGGGCTTTCCCTTCGGGCCTGCGCGCCCTAGCTTTCTCCCGAAATGACAGGGAGGCAGCGATGACTGACATGCGCGCAATCGAAATCACCGAGGCTGGCGGGCCAGAGGTTCTCAAACTCTGCACCCGGCCGGTGCCTGAACCCCAGGCCGGGCAGGTGATCCTCAAGGTCGCCTACGCCGGGGTCAATCGCCCCGACGCCCTGCAACGGGCCGGCAGCTACGCGCCGCCAAAGGGCGCGTCTGATCTGCCGGGGCTGGAGGCCTCTGGCGAGGTCACGGCGGTGGGGGCTGGCGTCGACTGGCCAAAGGTCGGTGACATGGTCTGCGCCCTTCTGCCCGGCGGCGGCTATGCAGAGTACGTGGCCACGCCGGCCGCGCATTGTCTGCCAATCCCGGAAGGCATGGGCCTGAAGGAGGCCGCGTGCCTGCCCGAAACCTTCTACACCGTCTGGTCGAACGTCTTCATGCGTGGCGGCTTGCAAGCGGGCGAACGGTTTCTCGTGCACGGCGGCTCCTCCGGCATCGGCACCACGGCCATCCAGCTGGCGACGCATTTCGGCGCGCGGGTCTTTGCCACGGCGGGATCGGCGGACAAATGCAAGGCCTGCACCGACCTGGGCGCCGAGCGCGCGATCAATTACCGCGAGGAAGATTTTGGTGAGGTGCTGAATGCCGAGGGCGGTGCCGATCTGATCCTCGACATGGTGGGCGGCGACTACATCCCCCGCAACGTCAAATGCATGGCGACCGACGGGCGCATGGTGCACATCGCCTTTCTGCAAGGGCCCAAGGCGGAGCTGAACTTTGCACTGGTCATGGCCAAACGGCTGACGATCACCGGCTCCACGCTGCGCCCGCAAAGCGACGCCGCAAAGGCAGAGATCGCCGCGCAGCTCCGCGATAAGGTCTGGCCGCTGCTCGACGCAGGCAAGGTCGCCCCCGTGATGGATTCGGAATTTCCGCTTGAGGAGGCCGCGGCGGCCCATGCCCGGATGGAAGGCTCCACCCACATTGGCAAGATCGTCCTGAAGGTCTGAGCTTCTGTGACGTATTGGCAGGTCGGGCGCGTCCCGACCTGCCTGAAGGTTTTAGCTTGGGCCGACCATAAAGCAGTTGATCTGGCGTGCTTGCAGGCGCTTGCAGGCCAGTTCCGCACTGTCGCGTGTCAGCCCCATGAAGTTCGCGTCGAACCCACGGTTGCCCTGCACCACCTTGCGCAGCGATCCATCCAATGTGGCGGTTTCGGCCAAAGCGGTCTTCAAAAGCACCTTTTCGGCGGCGAAACGGCTGGGATAACGGCCAATGTTGATGCCCCAATGACGGCTGTCATTGGTGGACAGGCGCGTGACCACTTCGGCTTCGCGCCCCTGGGTCGGCTTATCCAAGGTCACGACGCGGGCGGGAATCACCCCCGCCGGGCGGGCCGCTGGCTTTGCAGAAGCTTTCGGTGCCACGACAGCCGTGGCAAGCGACGCAGTCTGAACCGGCGCTGCGGGGGGCGCGCTGGCAACAGGGACGGTAGACGCCGCTGCGGTTTCCTGCACATCGCGCAACACGTTTTCGATCTCGTTTTCCAGTTCGGCCACCAGCGGCGCGACTTCACCCACCGGAACACCCGGTACGGCGACAGCGCGGCGGGCGGCGGGGCGCAGGCTGCGATTGACGGCGGCACTCGCCACGCGGATCGATTTGGCCCCGGTGCCCGGCACTGCCGCGGCCGTGTTCGCCACAACGATCCCCGACGGCCCTGCCCCTTTGCCCAGATAGGGCGGCTTCGTCGGACGATGCAGCGCCACGCGGCTTGGCGATTGCTGGAACCCGAGGTCCAGCAGTTCCGCGACCTTTGCATTGCGCGACGCCGTGGAGCGCCCGCCAAATACCGTGGCGATGATACGCTCGCCGCCGCGCTCCGCCGACGCCACCAGGTTGAACCCGGCCGCATTGGTGTAACCGGTCTTGATACCGTCGGCACCTTTGTAGCTTTGCAGCAGGCGACGGTTGGTGTGCGACACTTTGCGGACGCCCGCATCCGCGGTCACGCGGCTGAACAGGTTATAATATTGGGGGTAGTCATAGATCATGTGCCGCCCCAGCTCCGACATGTCGCGCGCCGTGGACAGATGCCCCTCTTCGGTCAAGCCGTGCGCATTCCGGAACGTTGTGCGGGACATGCCCATCGCTTTTGCGGTGCGGGTCATACGGCGGGCAAAGGCGGCCTCGGACCCTTCGATCGCTTCGCCGATGGCCGTCGCTGCATCATTGGCCGACTTCACGGCGGCGGCCCGCACCAGATAGCGCAGCGCGATGGTCTGACCGGACCGCAAACCCAACTTCGACGGCGGCTCTGCCGCGGCGTTGCGCGAAATGGTCACCAGGGTATCCATCGACAACTCGCCGTTCTGCACCGCCTCGAAGGCGATATAGAGTGTCATCATCTTGGTAAGGGATGCCGGATGGAGCCGTGTATCGGCGTTGCGCGCGTGCAGCACCTTGCCGGTGCGCGCATCCATCACCAATGCCGCATAAGGTGCGGCGGTTGCCTGAAGTGGCAGGAGAAGAACCAGCCACATGAACGTAAATATCCAGAGACCATACTGGCCCCACTGCCTGCGACGTGCCGTCACGAGTCCCGCCTTTCTGCCTCTTACCCCCGATATTTCGGTGGGTGATCTTCTTGCCCAACACCATTCTGCGAGTGCCGTGGTTAAAATAGACTTAACACGATAAGTGATTCCCGGAAAGACCGTAGGCTGTTGATTTCCATGGTGTTTTGCAGTCACGTCACGTCCACATCTAGGGCAAAGGGCGTTCCCACCCCCTACCAGTGGGATTGTGTTTCAATTGTGGCGAATTGTGGCGACTTTATGGCGGCCCGATCAGCCGCGTCACCCGATCTCCGCAACCAAGCCCGACAGCTCTGACAGGTCGCTGATCTCACGGAACCGTGATGACCCCTCGGACACGTCCGCATGCTCCAAGGCCCAGGCAAGATCATGCGGCACATGCACGCCCCAGCTGCCCGCCTCCAGCGCCGGCACAACATCGGATTTCATCGAATTGCCGACCATCATCGCGCCGTCCACACCGCCGGGCCGCCCTCCAAAAATCCGTTGGTACACCTCTGGCTGCTTGTCGGACACAATTTCGATGCCGTTGAACAGCTCCCCCAGCCCGGATTGCGCCAGCTTGCGCTCCTGGTGCAGCAAATCCCCCTTGGTGATAAGAACGATGTGATGCGTTTCAGCCACAGCCTCCACGGCGGCGCGGGCGTGCGGCAGCAGTTCCAGCGGGTGATGTAACATCTCCCGCCCGGCCTCCATCAGCTCACCGATCACGGCACCCGGGACGCGATTGTCCGTCACCTCCAGCGCGGTTTCGATCATCGACAGCACGAACCCCTTCACGCCAAAGCCATAGTGGCCGATGTTGCGCCGCTCCGCCGCCACCAGACGCTCCGAAAGATGGTCACGATCGGCATGATCCTTCAGCAGGTCCGCGAATCTGTCCTGCGTCAGCTTGAAGAAACGCTCGTTGTGCCACAGCGTATCGTCCGCATCGAAACCAATTGTTAAGAGATTCTGCGCCATTTACACCTCATACTCCGTGAACCCCTTTTCGCCACGGCTCGTCCCGCTATATAATGAGGCCTATTCCGGAAACGCAAAGCAAGACCGCTCATGATGCAATCCACCTTGACTTGGACAATGGCAGGAAACGCGCCCGACGATGGCGAAGGCGACGCAGGTGTCGTCGTCGACACCAAGCCGCGGACCAAAAAACCGCCGCTGTATAAGGTGCTCCTGCTCAATGATGATTACACGCCGATGGAATTCGTCGTTCACGTGCTGGAACGGTTTTTTGGCATGACGCACGCACAAGCGTTCGAAATCATGCTGACCGTACACAAAAAGGGCGTCGCAGTTGTGGGCGTTTTCAGCCACGAAATCGCGGAAACCAAGGTCGGACAGGTGATGGACTTCGCCCGCAGGCACCAGCACCCCTTGCAGTGCACCATGGAAAAGGAATAGGGCCGGGGTTTTCATAACCACTGGGGCCTAACGCCATGAGTTCCGAACGCATCCTTCATGCCATCGAACAGGGTGGCCTTGTCCTTCCAGACGGTCCTGTTGCGCTGTTCGGCGCCCCCGCGGATGCGCCGCTGGACGGACTGGACCCGACGCAGATCACCGTGATCCAACCCGATGCGGTCGCGTTTGAAGCCTGGAAGAACCGCGGCATTGCGGTTCAGACCGCGCCGGACGGCGACTATGCCGCCGCCATCGTCACCCTGCCCCGCGCCCGCGATCTGGCAGAGGCACGCATCGCACAGGCCGCCGCCCATGCTCCGCTGCTGGTGATCGACGGCGCCAAGACCGACGGCATCGAATCCATTATGAAAGCCGTGAAACAGCGCGCCTCCCTGGATGGGCAGGTGTCGAAGGCGCATGGCAAATGCCTCTGGCTGAAACCAGGCGACGCGCTGTCCGACTGGGCCCGCCCGGCCATGACACAAAACGCCCATGGCGATTGGGTTGCGCCCGGCGTGTTCTCCGCCGATGCGCCGGACCCGGCCTCCGTCGCACTGGCCGCCGCACTGCCCGAAACGTTCAAAGGCAACATGGCGGATCTCGGCGCGGGCTGGGGCTGGCTGTCGCGCGAGGTGCTGCGCCACGAAGGTGTCAAATCCCTGCATCTGGTGGAAGCGGATCACGCCGCGCTCGACTGCGCCCGTAAGAATGTCACCGATCCCCGTGCCGCATTCCATTGGGCCGATGCCACCAGCTGGACGCCTCCGGCAAAGCTGGATGTGGTGGTGATGAACCCTCCGTTCCATGTGGGCCGCAAGGCAGACCCCGCGTTGGGGCGTGCCTTTATCGCCTCCGCCGCCGGAATGCTGGCCCCGCACGGCCACCTCTGGATGGTGGCCAACCGGCACCTTCCTTACGAAAACGCGCTTGGCGAGAACTTCAAGGAAGTTTCCGAAGTCGGCGGCGACAATCGTTTCAAACTGCTGCATGCCTCGCGGCCGTCTCGCCCTCGTCGGTGAGCCGCGCTAGGGTGCCCCTTAAACCATCAGGGAATCGTTCATGAGCTTCTCTATCGAAGGCAAGACCGCCATCGTCACAGGTGCCGCAACCGGGGTGGGTCTCGCCATCGCGCGGCACTTCGCTGAAAAAGGTGCGAATGTCATGCTCGCCGACATGGACGAGGAAAAGCTCTGCAAAGAGTGTGACAAGGTCGATGAAGACGGCAACATCAAGTACTTCGCGGGCGACCTGCGCGAACGGCTGACCATGGCCAACCTGCTTTCGGCAACGCTGGATTCCTATGACCGGGTCGACATTCTGATCAACGGGTCGCGGCAGGTGTTGCCGTCCGATCCGCTGGATCCGGAAGATGACACTCTGGACACAATGCTCAGTCAGAACCTGTCGAACGCCTACAGGCTATCTCAGATGGTCGCCAAACGTATGATCAAACAAGCCGAAGGGCAGACCGAAGGGCAGGTCGGAGCCATCGTCAACCTGTCTTCCATCGCCGCCCGCCGCACGCACCCGAATTTGCTGGCCTACTCGGTAAGCTGTGCGGCCATGGATCAGATGACGCGCTCCTTTGCGGTGGCCTTGGCGCCGGAACGCATTCGCGTGAATGCGGTGGCATTTGGATCGGTGATGTCCACCAGCCTGAAGCAAGTCCTGAAGGAAAACAAAGAGCTGCGTTCGCTGATCGAGGCACACACGCCGCTGGGCCGCATTGCCGCAGCGAAGGAGCTGGCGGAAACCGTACAGTTCCTGGCCTCCGACGGCTCTGGCTTCATGACCGGACAGGTGATGACCGTCGACGGGGGCCGCTCGCTCCTGGATCCGGTGGCCGCTCCTATTCATTGACGTCGCCTCGCGGCGACGAGGCAACCCGATGTGGGCTTTGCCTCGAAACCCGCAGAGTCTTTTTCAAACCAATGAAGACAGCCGCGCAGCATCGACGACACATTGCCCCTGTCCGGTGACGCCACTAGGCTGCGCGCCGAAACGGGACGGAGGAGCCTCAGCCATGAGCGACATGATGGACACCGAAAAGCAACGCGCCAGCGATTGGTTCCGCGCGCTGCGTGATCAGATCGTCGAGGCCTTCGAGGCGTTGGAAGACAGCCACGACACAGGCCCGTTTTCCGAAGATGCACCCGGTCGGTTCGAGGTCACGCAGACAAAGCGTCATGCAGACGATGGGTCCGACGCCGGCGGCGGCTTGATGAGCGTGATGCGCGGCGGGCGCGTGTTCGAGAAGGTTGGCGTCAACGTGTCCACCGTCTACGGCACGCTTGGAACGCCTGCGCAGAAGGCAATGGCCGCGCGGGGGGTGCCGGGGATCGAAGCGGACCCACGGTTCTGGGCCTCGGGCATTTCTCTCGTGGCGCATATGCAGAACCCGCAATGTCCGGCGGTGCACATGAACACGCGCATGTTCTGGACGCCCGGCGCATGGTGGTTTGGCGGCGGTTCCGACCTGAACCCTTGCATTGAGTACGACGACGACACTGCGCATTTCCATGCCACGCAGAAGACCCACCTCGATCCGCATGGCGAGGACCTTTATCCGGAATTGAAGGCATGGGCGGACGAATACTTCTACATCCCCCATCGCAAGCGCGCGCGTGGCGTCGGCGGCATCTTCATGGACGACCGCAATACGGGCGACTGGGAGGCGGATTTCGCCCTGACACAGGACATTGGCCGCGCTTTCCTGCCCGCCTACCTGCCATTGGTGGAAAAGCGCCGTGTGCAGCCCTGTGACGACGCCGACAAGGATGTGCAGCTGATCCACCGCGGGCTTTATGCCGAGTACAATCTTGTCTACGACCGAGGCACGAAATTCGGCCTCGCCACAGGGCATGACGCAAATGCGGTTCTCATGAGCCTGCCGCCCCTGGCGAAATGGGTCTGAGCCGGGGTATGACCTTCAGCCCTCGCGCCACGCGCCGGGGGCCAGTCCTTCAACCGCCCAATCCCCCACAGACCAGCGCACCAACCGCAGGCAAGGCAGGCCCACATGGGCCGTCATGCGCCGCACCTGGCGGTTCTTGCCCTCGCGGATCGTCAGGGAGATCCACGAATCGGCCACAGTCTTGCGGTATCGCACCGGCGGATCACGCTCCCATAGGTCGGGCTGGTCGATCTGCTCGCAGGTGGCGGGCAGCGTTTTGCCATCCTTGAGTGTCACGCCGTCGCGCAACGCCTGCAACTGCGCGGCATCTGGCGTGCCTTCGACCTGCACAAGATAGGTCTTAGGCTGTTTGAACTTGGGCGAGGCGATGCGCGCCTGAAGCCTGCCGTCATCTGTCAGCACCAAAAGCCCTTCTGAATCGCGGTCCAATCGGCCAGCGGGGTAGACGCCGGGCACCTTGACCACGTCGCTCAAGGTCGGGCGCGCAGATCCTTCGGTGCTCTTGTCGGTAAATTGCGACAACATCCCGAAAGGTTTGTTCAGCAAAATCACACGCGCCATCACCGTCGCTCCTTGAAAAAATCACGCAACAGCGCGGCTGCGGGCTCCGCCGATATGCCGTCATAAACCTCGGGCACATGATGGCACTGCGGCTGGGAAAACACCCGCGCGCCGCGTTCGACGCCCCCCGATTTCGGGTCCGACGCGCCATAATACACCCGCCCGATCCGCGCAAAGGAGATCGCCGCCGCGCACATGGGGCACGGCTCCAGCGTGACATACAGATCATGCCCGGGCAGGCGATCCGACCCGAGGGCGGCACAAGCCGCGCGCAGGACCAGCACCTCCGCATGTGCGGTGGGGTCGCACAGCTCCCGCGTGCGGTTGCCATCGCGCGCCACGACGTCCCCTGATGGCGACACAACCACCGCACCCACCGGCACTTCGCCACGTGCACCGGCCTCGCGCGCCATGCTCAGCGCCTCATCCATATAAGACCGAAAGCTCATTGCGCCTTGTACCTTGCGCGTCGCAGGTGGGAAAGCCGCTTCCCCCCGCCCCCCTTCGCGCGCTATGGGATCAAAATGGATAACAAGACCCCTCCCGGAGACCGAATCGCTAAGGTCATCGCCCGCGCCGGCCGCGCCAGCCGCCGCGAAGCCGAACGCATGATCGAAGAAGGCCGCGTCACCGTGAACGGTGAAACCGTGACTTCGCCCGCGTTGAATGTCACCGACACCGACCGGATCACAGTGGATGACACCCCACTGGAAGCCGCCGACGAGGCGCGCCTGTGGATGTATCACAAGCCCACCGGCCTCGTGACGACCACCAAGGACGAGCAGGGCCGCAGGACGATCTTTGACGATCTGCCGGAGGATCTGCCGCGCGTCATGTCCGTGGGTCGGCTTGACCTGAATTCCGAAGGGTTGCTTTTGCTGACCAATGACGGCGGGGTGAAGCGCAAGCTGGAACTGCCGTCGACCGGCTGGCTGCGGCGCTATCGCGTGCGCGTCAATGGGCGCCCGACCGATGCGGATCTGCAGCCACTGCGCGAGGGGATCACCGTGGATGGGCAGTCTTTTCAGCCGATGATCGTGTCTCTCGACCGCCAGCAAGGTGCCAACGCTTGGCTCACCGTCGGCCTGCGCGAGGGCAAGAACCGCGAGATTCGCCGCGCCATGCTGGACATTGGCCTGAACGTGAACCGCCTGATCCGTGTCTCCTATGGACCATTCCAGTTGGGCCAGCTGAAGGAAGGCGAAGTTCAGGAAATCCGCCGCAAGATCCTGCGCGATCAGCTCGGCATGCCCGACACGCCGGAACCCGAGGCGCCAAGCAAACCTCGTGTGACGCGCAATCGCAAGCCACGTCCGGACGCCCCCGTCGCACAAGAGGCCCGCAGCACCAAGCCTGCCGGTCGCCGTGGTCCGCCGGTGCGCCGTGGCGTAGTGCGCGACGACAGCCTCCCGGAAAACGCGCGCGGCGCGTCCGGCAAACCTTATGGCAAAGGCGCAGGCAAGCCCGGCGATCGTCCGACGGGGGCAGGCAAGAGCTTTGGCAAACCCGGTGATCGACCTGCCGGCGCCGGCAAGTCGTTCGGAAAACCCAACAAGCCGGGCGGAAAGCCTTTCAACAAGGGGCCAAAACCCGGTGGCAAGGGGCCCTCTCGCGGGGCGGGCAAAGGGCGCTCATCGGGTAACTGATATTCATAAATTTTTTGTGGAGCGTTAACCCTCCATTTACGAATTCAAGGTTTTTCCCGCTGACCGCCGCGTTTTCGCCCGGTTTGGTCCGCAGGTTAAGCCTCATGATGACCACGACACTCGCCCTTCTTATCCTTTTCGGATCCGCACTGATGGTGCTGGCAAATCTCCGTTCTGTTGTTCAGGACACCTACGAGATGCTGCGAGTCAGCACGAAGCGCTTCCTCGACAAGGGAGAGCTGACACGACGCACGGCCTTCGCCTTGCTGTGGCTTTTGATCTTTACGCTGAGCTTCTGGGGGTGACTGTCATGCCACGCGCACTGCTGCACAACCGAAACATGGAAACGCCCCCATCCGAGGCGGAAATCGACTCCGGCCTGAACATCCTGCTCATCGCCGCCCTTCCATTGATAGCTTGGTTCTTCGAGGGAACATTTTCCGATGTGGCGACGGCCTTTATGCAACTGTGGCTGCTGTGCGTTGCCATTCGCCTGATCGCCACAGGCCAACGCCGACATTATGCCTACACCAACACCCCCGGCGCGCGCGCGCCGCGCATTCCGCGCAAAATCCTTGGCGAAGTGCTCCTGGGCCTGCTGGTCACGCTTCTGGCAGGGCACCACTTTGACAGCATTCTTGTGCCGTTGATAATCGGCGGGATGGCCGTCGGCCTCGGCAATGCCGCCTTCGGAACCGACCCGCTCCGCGACAAGGTTCCCCTCGCAACCGCCTCCCCTGACACGGGCCTGCAAGCGCAGATCGCAACGGAGCGCACGGAACACGCGCTGACGCAGATCGCTGACCGCATTGCCATGCTCGAAGACGCGGAACTGACCCGCCGGACAGAGGCCGCGCGCCACCTGGTCATGCGCCTGTTGCGCAGCTTCACCCGTGACCCGGAATCTGTGCTGAGGCTGCAGCGCCCGATGGATAAATTCATCAGCCTGTTGGACGCGGAATCGAACCGGCTGTGCATGGGAAATGCGCGGGAAAGCTCGGCTTTTGCCCGCCGTCGCTACATTGCAAAACTTGAGGTCATGACTGAGAGTTTTGAAACCAGCGCCCGCAAGATCCGCGTGCGCGGCGACAAGGACGCCTTCGAGGTTGAGGCTGACATCCTCCTTAACCGGATGCCCAGCAACACCGCCGCGTGATCGCACAGGACACCCCTGCCCCGACACGCGGCAATGAATCCAGAATTCGTGCGAGCGACGCAGTCCTCAAACGGTTGCCCCTAGCAAGTGCAGCATTTAGCCCCTAAGTTTCACGCATAGAGTGAAACGCCAAGGGGCACGCATGTCCGGAAAAGCCTTGCAGAAAATCAGCTTCGTGCTGCTGCTTATGCTCCTGTTTGGAGTAACCACCGGCTGGCTCGGGGGGCTGTAAGCATGGCCAGACGGTTCGGCGGCAAATACAGCCCTGACGGCGGCTCGCAATCTGCGGTGGATCAAGACGATCGCCCCGCGTATAAAGGCGCCAGGGTCGCGCCCGCGGGTGCCCGGTCGAACGTCATGTTCATCCCCGGTCTGATCCTGGCGTTTACCTCGATCAACGAAGCGCCAGTGGATATGGCCATGGGTTTGCTCGGGGCGGGATCGCTGGTGCTCGGTGCATGGCTGTTGCGCGACGGCATGAATGCCGAGGCAGCCTACAACGACCGCAAGATCGCCCGCCGCCCCGCCATCCCGCGCAAACTGTTTGCCGCTGCGCTGTGTGGCGTCGGGGCAGCCTTGGCCGCGTGGACATCTTCCGTTGGGCTCGTGGTTCCGGCGATTTACGGTGTCGTCGCAACGGCGCTGCACATCGGCGCGTTCGGCATCGACCCGATGACCAACAAGGGCATGGAAGGCATCGACACGTTCCAACAGGACCGCGTGGCCCGCGTTATCGATGAGGCCGAAAGGCACCTCGCCGACATGATCGACGCCGTCAAACGCGCGGACGACCGCACTGTCGAGGCCCGCGTGGACCGCTTCGCCCTGAAGGTGCGCGAGATGATCCGCACCGTCGAAGAAGATCCCCGCGACCTGACCGCTGCGCGCAGATATCTGGGCGTCTACCTGATGGGGGCCAAGGATGCGGCGATCAAATTCGCTGATATCTACGCCCGAAGTCAGGATCGCCAAGCAAAGAGCGACTTCATGATGCTGCTGACCGATCTCGAAGACAGCTTTGATCAGAAACATCGCAAGCTGCTGTTGGAAGACAACACCGATCTGACGATTGAAATTGACGTGCTGCGGGATCGTTTGCAGCGCGAGGGCGTTCATCTTGATCGCGAGATGCGTTGATTTTTACGAAATGAGGAATTTTCCCAATGTCCGAGAACGTGCGCCAAGGCGCTGAACAGACGCTCCAGATGGTTGACGAAGTGAACGCCACAGTTCTGCCGGAGCCGAAGGAGGCCAATGCCATCGTTCCCATGAAAGACGCGACCTCGGAAACCTCCGAAGAAATCCGCGCGCGCATGGATGAAATCGACATGCACGATACGCAGTCCATCGTCTCCTTTGGCTCTGCAGCACAGGCGGAGCTGCAGACCATCTCGCAGGCGATGCTGACGGATGTGCGCAACAAGGACGTGGGCCCCGCAGGAGACAGTCTGCGCGGTATCGTCACCACGATCCGGGGCTTTTCTGTCTCGGAGCTGGACGTGCGCCGTGATCGCTCGTGGTGGGAAAAACTGATCGGCCGCGCCGCCCCCTTCGCGAAATTCACCGCGCGCTACGAAGAGGTGCAAGGCCAGATCGACCGGGTGACCGAGGATCTTCTGAAGCACGAGCACGCGCTGCTCAAGGACATCAAGTCGCTCGATCTGCTGTATGAAAAGACCCTGCAATTCTATGACGAACTGGCGCTGTACATCGCGGCGGGTGAGGAAAAGCTGCAGGAACTGGACAGCATCGCCATCCCTGCCAAGGACAACGAAGTCCAGAACGCCCCCGAAGGCGAGCAGGTCATGAAGGCCCAGGAACTCCGCGACCTGCGCGGTGCCCGCGATGATCTGGAACGCCGCGTGCACGACCTGAAGCTGACCCGTCAGGTCACGATGCAGTCGTTGCCGTCGATCCGACTGGTGCAGGAAAACGACAAGTCACTGGTGACAAAGATCAATTCAACACTCGTGAACACCGTGCCGCTGTGGGAAACACAATTGGCGCAGGCCGTCACCCTCCAACGGTCCAAACAGGCTGCTGCCGCCGTGCGCGATGCCAACGACCTGACCAACGAGCTGCTGACCTCCAACGCCTCCAACCTGCGCGACAGCAACGCCATGATCCGCGAAGAGATGGAGCGCGGCGTCTTCGATATCGAAGCGGTCAAGCAGGCGAACGCGGACCTTATCGGCACGATTGAGGATTCCATGCGCATCGCAGACGAGGGCAAGGCCCGCCGCGCCAAGGCAGAGGAAGAGCTGATCAAGATGGAACAAGATCTGCGCGACACCCTTGCCTCCGCGAAGGCCGCAAAAACCGGCACAGGCGACATGGCCGCGACCTCGGTGCCGTCCTGACATGACGACGCCCCATCTGCTCCGCGCGCTGGCCCTGACCAGCCTCGCGGCGCTCGCCGCCTGCGAGACCTCGACGCTTGCTCCTCGTGAGACAGCCGTCAGCCCACAGACGCGTCCGGCGACGGTGGCCACGCCACCGCCAGCCGCGACGCCCGACCTGACGATTCAGGAGACAGCAGCCAGCCGCCCGATGGCCGCCTATTACCGGCGCGTTCAGGCAGATCTGTTGGCCCAGGGCCTGCTGCGCACCGACGGCGGCGGTCCGGATTCGCCCTTCACCGACACGATGCTGGTCCGGCACTTCATGGCCATCGCGCTGGAAGAGGAATACGTGCGCGGTCAGGGGCTGCGTCCCTCCGGCGCGAATGCCACCTCTGCGGTGAAAAAATGGACCCAGCCGGTGCGGATGACCACCGAATTCACGCCCAACGTGCCAAGCGATCAGCGCGCATGGGACGAGGCTCAGGTCAGCCAATACGCCAAGCGTCTGGGCGGCATCACGGGCCATCCGATCATGGTCTCGGATCAGAACCCGAACTTTCACGTTATTTTCACCGCGCAGGACGATCACGCGCTGGTCGCGGATCGCATCCGCGAAATCGTTCCCGGCGTGAACCCCACGGCCCTGAACCTGTTCCGCAACCTCCCTCGCGGCATTCATTGTCTGGTGGTTGCCTTTGCCACGGAAAACGGCGGCTACGACTACGGCAACGCCATCGCCGTGATCCGGTCCGAACACCCCGAACTGATGCGGCGCTCCTGTGTGCACGAGGAAATCGCCCAGGGCTTGGGACTGACCAACGACAGCCCCCAGGCACGTCCGACGATCTTTAACGACGACGACGAATTTGCGCTGCTCACCCGCCACGACGAGCTTTTGCTACAGATCCTTTACGATCCGGCACTGACACCGGGCATGTCCGCCGAGGACGCGCTGCCCATCGTCCGTCGCAAAGCCGCCGCGCTCACGGGCAACGACACGCCAAGTTAAGCAAAGATTTCAGGGAAGGAGATTTTTCATGCCGATCTGGGATTTTCTCAAAGGTCAGTTTATCGACGTCATCCATTGGACGGACGACACACGTGACACGCTCGTCTGGCGCTTTGAACGCGAAGGCCACGAGATCAAATACGGCGCCAAGCTGACCGTCCGCGAGGGCCAGGCCGCCGTGTTCGTGCACGAAGGGCAGATGGCCGATGTCTTCACCCCCGGCCTGTACATGTTGGAAACCAACAACATGCCGATCATGACGTCGCTGCAACACTGGGACCACGGCTTTCAAAGTCCGTTCAAGTCCGAGATCTACTTCGTCAACACCAACCGCTTCACCAACCTGAAGTGGGGGACCAAGAACCCGATCATGCTGCGCGACCCGGAATTTGGTCCGACGCGCATCCGGGCCTTTGGCACCTACGCGATCAAGGTCGCGGACCCGGCGCTGTTCATGACCGAGATCGTCGGCACCGACGGCGAATTCACCACGGACGAAGTCACCTTTCAGATCCGCAATATCATCGTGCAGGCGTTCTCCAAGGCGATCGCGCAAAGCGGCATTCCCGTGCTCGACATGGCCGCCAATGTGAGCGAGGTCAGTGACTTGATTGCCAAGGCCATCGACCCCACCATCGCCGCCTACGGCCTGTCGCTGCCCGAACTTTACATCGAGAACATCTCTCTCCCGCCGGCAGTGGAAAAGGCGCTGGATGCCCGGACCTCGCGCGGTCTGGCGGGCAATCTCGACGATCACATGAAGTGGAAAGCCGCCGAGGCCATGGGCCAGGGTGGTGCGATGGATCAATCGATGGGCATGGGCTTTGGGGCTGGCATGGGCATGAATATGGCACAGCAAATGGCGCAACCCGGCCCGTGGGGCCAGCGCCCGCAACAGCCCGCGGCCAGTGCGCCGCCTCCGCCTCCCCCGCCGCCGGTGGAACATGTCTGGCACCTTGCCAAGGCCGGTCAGACCACCGGACCGTTTTCCAAGGCGGATCTCGGCAAGATGGTCACGAGTGGCGACTTCGACCGTGACACCAACGTCTGGACACCGGGTCAGGACGGCTGGAAGAAGGCCGGCGAGGTCACGGAACTGGCGCAGCTTTTCACCGTGATGCCGCCGCCCCCACCGCCGATGTGATCCGCCGCCAGTTCACCAGCAAGACATAAGGCCGGGGGCGCATCGCCCTCTCAGCCGCTAGTCCAGTTCCAAACGGCTCAGCAGCGACGGACCTTCACAGGCGTAGCTCGGGAACGCGAGGGCATCATCACGCACCGCCGACAGTGGCGTGTAGGGGTCCACCTGGCTTTCAACGATCAGCTGCTCGTCAATGCAGATGTCCTGCGCCGCAGAGCCGATGTTAAAGCCGAAACCGCCCGCGCCACAGCTTGTTCCGAAGCCGTCCATGTTCCACGCCTGCGGCATGTCCACGCCCATGCCTTCGACAAGGAACGCCTCGGCAACCGGATCGAAATAAAGTCTCCACCAGGTCTCTTCATTCAGCAGAGCAAGGCCCCACTGACCAATGGTCTCGCCGTTCCGGGTGCCCTCGATGAAAAAACATGACACATCGGACCCGGTGACCAATGGCCCGTTGATTGCGGTTGTTTCATAGGACATTCCGCCACGTACCGCGTAGCCACCGTTGCCGTTCCAGGCAAAATGCCAGGACACTTCGTCGGCCTGCGCCATCATCGGCGCAACCACCATTGCCAAGCAGATCAGTCTCATTCCCATGCCCCCCGTCGATACGCACACAACCTACGCGCCCAGACACCGACCACAAGCCGGCAAGGCGCCTCTACGCGGGTTTGCGCCATGCCAATAGTTCAAAGGTTAAGACGAATTGACGTTAGGTCATGCAAGATCACGTCTGCAAGGTTAACATCCGACCGGATTTCAGGCCCAAACCGGTCGGTTCACACCTTCCAAACAGATAACATCTGTTACCAAATTCTTCCGCTGTTGGGGTTTCGTCCTTCACCCCCAACAACATCTGCCACCGCACGCCGCGTTCATCTCAGCGGACGCAGCCTTAACAAAAGCCGATCCTGAACGCCGGTTTACCTCTTTCGCTCCGCGCCTCACCGCTTAGGATGCCGGAAACCTGACAGCGCACCGGAGCACGCCTTTCATGACCGACACGCCGCCGCCCGCGCCCACGACGGCACATCCCACTGCGACCGAAGAACACCGCTTCCCTTGTGACCAGTGTGGTGCCGACTACCGCTTTGATCCTGAAAGAAATATGCTGATCTGCGACTTCTGTGGATCGACACGGGACGTGGTTGAGCAAACCGGCCCGTGGGAAGGCGGCATCAAAGAGCTCGACTTCGACGCGGCCCTGAAGAACCTCCTCCCCTTGCAGGAGATGGAAGAGATCCGCGTCACCACCTGTCCCAACTGTGCCGCGCAGGTCGAATTTGACCCGGATGTACACGCCACGGAATGTCCCTTCTGCGCCACGCCCGTTGTCACCGACACCGGAATGCACAGGCACATCAAGCCACGGGGATTGCTGCCTTTTTCTCTGGACGAAAGCGCGGGCCGCGCCGCGATGAACGACTGGCTCGGTCGCCTCTGGTTTGCACCTAACGGCCTTCAGGAATACGCCCGCAAAGGCCGCAAGATGCAGGGCATTTACGTCCCGTACTGGACCTTCGATGCCAAAACGCGCTCCGCCTACACAGGCGCGCGCGGCACGGTTTACTATGAATCAAGGACCGTGATGCGCGACGGGAAACCACAAACCGTGCAGGTGCAAAAGGTCCGCTGGAGATCCGCATCAGGCCGGGTCTCGCGCTTC
The DNA here is from genome assembly GCF_014196795.1 of Sagittula marina. Classification (GTDB taxonomy): domain Bacteria; phylum Pseudomonadota; class Alphaproteobacteria; order Rhodobacterales; family Rhodobacteraceae; genus Sagittula; species Sagittula marina. The sequence continues at coordinate 182,624 of NZ_JACIEJ010000006.1, read as the reverse complement.
TTCGACGACGTGCTGGTTCTGGCCTCCAAGGCTCTGCCGAAGAAATTCACGGATGCGCTGGAGCCTTGGGACCTCTCCGCGATGGAGCCCTATCGCCCTGAATTTCTTGCGGGTTTTCGGGCCGAAGGCTATCAGGTCGACCTTGACGAAGGCTTTGTCGAAGCGCGTCAAAAAATGGACCGCCAGATCGAACGTGACGTGAAATTTGACATCGGCGGCGATCGCCAGAGGATCAACCGCATCGACACCGATGTGTCCGACATCACTTTCAAGCATGTCCTGCTGCCGGTCTGGCTGGCCGCTTACAAGTACCAGGGCAAAAGCTATCGTTTTGTAGTTAACGGGCGGACTGGCCGGGTGCAGGGCGAACGCCCTTGGTCCGCGTGGAAAATCGCGTTTGCCGTGATCCTCGGCTTGCTCGTGGCCGGCGTCATTGGATATTTCTATGCGAAGGGCGGCTGAGTAACCGAATTTCAACCTGTGTCGCCCAGGCTATGGTCGCGCGACACATTGCAAAAGTTAACGCGCGCAATATTCCCTTTCTACACAGGGACAATTTCTGATAGATAGCGCAAACATTCTCATTCAAGGACGGTTTGCGATGATCCTCTGTTGTGGCGAAGCTCTGATCGATATGCTCCCGCGCACCACTGCTGCGGGAGAAGTGGCCTTTGCTCCCTACGCAGGCGGCGCGGTGATGAACACCGCCATTGCACTCGGTCGGCTTGGCGCCTCATCGGGCTATTTCGGCGGCATCTCGAATGATCTTTTCGGTCAGATCCTTGCCGAAACGCTCACCGCCTCGAAGGTCGACCACAGCCTCTGCCCCCGATCCGACAAGCCCACGACACTGGCATTCGTTACGCTGGTGGACGGTCACGCCAAATACGCGTTCTACGACGAAAACACCGCTGGGCGACTGCTCGCACCGGGAGATCTCCCGAATCTCACCGATACGATCAAGGCTTTGTTTTTTGGCGGTATTTCCCTCGTCGGTGAGCCCGCCGCCGATACCTACGCCGCCCTGTGCGCTCAGGCCGACGACCGCGTGATCATGATTGATCCGAACATCCGCCCCGGCTTCATCACCGACGAAGCCCGCTACCGCACGCGCCTCGATAAGATGCTGAACCGCGCCGACATCGTAAAAATCTCGGACGAGGACATGGACTGGCTCGGCACCACGCCCGAAGCCCTGCTCAAGAACGGCTGCGCGCTGGTGCTCGTGACCCGCGGGGCCGATGGCGTGGATATGGTGTCACGCGAAGGCACACAACGCGTTGCCGCCCATAAGGTCACGGTCGTCGACACCGTTGGCGCTGGCGACACCTTTAACGCGGGCTTCCTTGCCGGTCTCGATCGCGCAGGGCTGCTCAGCCGCGAAAAACTCGCCGCCGCTTGGCTCGCAGATCTCACAGACGCCGCAGAACTCGGCGTTCAGGCGGCCGCGATCACAGTCAGCCGCGCAGGCGCCAACCCACCGTGGAGCACCGAGCTGTGAGAGCCCTTGTCCAGCGTGTTACAGAAGCCCGTGTCGATATAGACGGCACGGCCGTCGGCCAGATCGGCCCGGGCGTTCTGATCCTGATCTGCGCCATGCAGGGCGACACAGAGGCACAGGCCGACAAACTGGCTGCCAAGATTGCCAAACTTCGCATTTTCAAAGACGACGAGGGACGCATGAACCGCTCCCTGCTGGACACGGGCGGCGGCGCCCTTATCGTCAGCCAATTCACGTTGGCAGCCGATACTTCACGCGGCAACCGCCCCGGCTTCTCTGCGGCGGCCCCGCCAGCAGAAGGCGAAGCGCTTTATACCTACTTTACCCAAAAGGTCGCGGCGCAGGGCATTCAGACGGCCAATGGCCGCTTTGGCGCGGACATGCAGGTCAGCCTGACCAACGATGGCCCCGTGACAATCTGGATGGATACTGACGCCTGATCGCCGCAGGTCTGCACCGCGAGATATTTGCGCGCCGCAGACCCGAGGAGACCGCCAAAGGCGGGCGAACGAGAAACGAAGCGCGCGCCAGCGCTCATTCGGATCACGGTTCGCGGAAGGCCTCCCGCGATTTGTACAGCGGTTTCAAGAGGTACTGCAGCACCGTCTTCTCTCCCGTGTGCAACTCTGCCTGCGCCTGCATCCCCGGTCGGATCGCCATGCTCACCTGACGATCGGTCAGCGACGTCAGATCCACCCGCACCGTCACCTTGTAGTGCGGCGGCATTTCCGGGCGCTGTTCGTCCTTGAACGTATCGGCAGAGATCACATCCACCCGCCCTTTCAGCGTTCCGTAGATCGTGTAGTCGTAGGCTGACAGCTTGATCGTCGCTTCCTGGCCGGGGCGAATGTTGGCGATATCCTCGGGACGCACTTTCGCTTCGACGAACAGCTCCTCATCCACAGGGATGATCTGCATGATCTCTTCACCCGGGCGCACCACGCCGCCGATGGTGGTGACCGACAACTTGTTCACCACGCCATGCATGGGGGAGGTCAGCACCGTGCGGTTCAGCTGATCGACTGAGCTCTTGAGGTTCTGCTTCAGCGTCGCAAGCTCCTTGAGCGTCTCGGAATATTCCTCGGCCCGGCCCAGTTCGGTCTGCGTCACGATCTCATCGTATTTTTTCCGCGCATCCGCATCGGCCTTGCGGGCGCGGGTTACCTCGATCAGCGCCACGACCTTCTTGTCGAGGAGGTTCTCCAGCAGAGAAAGCTCTTCCGCCGCCTGGTCCAGCACCTTCTGCGCACCAGCACGGCGCGAGTAATAGTCTGACTGCCGTGCCGCCAGCAGAGATTGCTCCGACGCGACCATATTTGGCAGACGCTCCCGCAAGGCCTCTGGCACATCGACAACCGAGGCCCCCGCCAGTTCGGCCTCAAGCCGCAAACGCCGGATTTCAAGCGCGGTGATCTGGTCGTTCAGGTCGTCCACCGACGACTGAAACTGGATCCCCTGCAGACGCGCCAGTGTATCGCCACGCAGCACCTCGTCGCCTTCCTTGACCATCAGTTCCGACAGGATTCCGCCTTCGAGGTTCTGAATGATCTGCGGACGAGAGGAGGAGATGATTTCGCCATCGCCCCGCACGATCTCATCCAGCCAGGCCATGGATGCCCAGATGATGAAGCACCAGACCGTAATCGCGCACAGCCAGATGGTCATCGACGGCCCGCGCATCCGTCCTGACAACTGCCGTTGCAGGTTGGTCGACGATATTGCCATCACGCGGCTCCCTTGCGCAGATGCGCCAGAACCTGATCGCGCGGCCCGTCCACGGCCATGCGCCCGTGGGCGAGGATCATTGTCCGCGTCGCCAGTTGCAGGATCGGGACCCGGTGCGTTGCAATGACCGCAGTGCGCCCGGCCAGCCATGTTTCCAACCGCGTGATAAGCGCCTTTTCCAGCGTCTGATCCAGCGCGGCGGTTGGTTCGTCCAGCAAGCAGATCTGAGGATCCTGCAACCAAAGCCTTGCCCAGCCGATGGATTGACGCTGCCCGACAGACAGCCCTTCCCCCCCATCGTGAATGTCGAGGTCCAGGCCCTTGGGATGTGCCCGCACATATGGCCCGAGGCCTGCGAAATCGAGCGCCTCCATCAATCGGTCGTCATCGCGCTCCAGCAAGGACAGGTTCATGTTGTCGCGCAGCGTGCCGTGAAACAGACGCACGTCCTGGCCAAGATAGCCGATACCGCGTCGCAGATCCTTTGGCTCGATCTGCGTCATCTCGGTGCCGTCAATCAGCATCTTGCCGGAGGCAGGGGCATACAGCCCGGTCAGCATTTTCAGCAACGTCGATTTCCCGGACCCATTCGCGCCGAGCACGGCCAGCACCTGCCCCGGCAGGATCTGCAGCCCCTTGAGATCCAGCACCGCAGCGCCTTCGGGATCATAACGGTAGGTCACGGCGTCCAGCTCGAACTTGCCCTCGAACCGTTCCCGCCGCAGATACGTCCGCGCCGCGGAACGATCCTGCGGCACATGCGCGATCTTGTCCAACCCATCGAGCGCGGACTTCACGTTGCCCCAGCGCGCCATGATACCCGACAGCTGCGTCAGCGGGGCCAGTGTCCGCGAACACAGGATACCCACGGCGATGATGCTGCCGACGGTGAAGTCACCGGCAAACACAAGGTATGTGCCGGTGATGACTGCCGCCACATACGTCGCCTGCTGCATCCCTTGGGACCAGAAGCCCAGGCTCGCTGCCAGCTTGCGCTGGTCCGACGATTTGAGCGCCTGAACGGCTGTCAGCTCTTCCCACAAACGAACAAAACGATCCTCGGCGCGCTGCGTTTTGATCGTGTCCAGTTCGACCACGGCCTCTTGCAGCAGACGCGACATCTTGGTTGAGGCGCCCTGCATTTCCTGTGTCAGGCGGATCATCTTGCGCTGCATCAACAGGCCCGGCACGACCATAAGGACACCGCCGATGATCAGCACCCAGACGACAGACCCGGCAATGGACCAGACCAGCAGCAAGAAGACGAAGATAAAAGGTATATCCGCCAGCGCCCCGGCCGTGGAGGCGGTAAAGAACTCCCTGACCGACCCGAACTCCCGCATGGAGCTGAACAATTGCGCGGGCGACCGGCCCGGCAGATCAGACCGCATGCCCAGAAGCCGCTTCATCAGCAGGTTCTGCACGCCAAGTTCAATCTGGCGCCCTGCCCCATCCAGCAATTGCGAGCGCGCAACTTTCAAGAACGCCTCCAGCAGCAGCGCCAAACCGGCGCCTGCGGCCAACACCCAAAGCGTTGCCTCGGACTGGTGCGGGATCACCCGGTCATAGACCTGCAAGGAAAACAGCGCCACGGACACGGCCAACAGGTTTGCCACGAAAGAGCCGAGGGCGACTTCGCCGAACTGCTTGGAAAATCTGCCGAACTGCCCCCAGAACCAGTGCTTTTCACGATCAACCTGCGCATGGGTTTCCGCCAGGAGTGACACCGGCGCCTCGGCCCGGATCAACTGCCCGCTGAAGTAACGCCCAAACTCAGCCACGCTCACTTCGGACTGACGTGACACCGTGGTGGTGTCATAGATCATCAGCTCGCCTGCGTCCTGGCTCAACACCAGAACCGCCTGGCCATTGGACATGACCGCGATGGCGGGCCACAGGTCGGGAACCAACTTGTCCGGCTCGTCTTCCAAGGCCAGCAGACCAGCGGCCTCGGCGCCCATGCGCAAGGCAAACGCGTCGTAACTGTCATCGCAGCCGGCGTTTTGCGACAGCGCTTCAAGGATGTCTGTCGCCTTGGCCTCGACCCCCATCCGCCCCGCCAGCACGCGGATCAGGTCCGCGCGCGACGTCGCTTTCTGTGAAAACTTGGAGGTCTTCGTGCTGGACTTCGGAACCGCCTTGCGGACCGCAGCAGCCATCTGCAGGACTTGGCTCAAATCGAAGCTCCCTCCGCCAACGCGCCCCGCAGGCGTGACAGTTCAAGCTCCGCACGGGCGGCTTTGTACTTCAGCTGGATCTCGGTTTCGAGCGCCCGGGCAAAGGTCTCGTAGGTGCCGACCACATCCATCACCTGACGCTGGCCGCCTTCAAATTGGCGCTGGAACAGCTCAAGGTTTTGTTTCGCCGCTTGCCGCAGGCCAATCGCCTCTTCGGCCTGGCGGCGGTAAGCTGTCAGCTTCGATTGCTGACTGGCGATGTGACGCGCGGCGATTTCACGGGACTCGGCGACTCTGCGATCGGCGGTTTCCTTGGTGGCCTCGATCGCCTTGAACTCGGCCATTGTGCCCAAGCCGAACAGCGTGTCGGTGGTCACTTCAAGACCACCCCCCATCGTACCATCACGATCAATCGACCCATTGGCGGCGAGGCCCGGCAAATGGCTGGCGCGGGCGATGCGTGCCTCTGCCATGGCCTGCTCCCGCTCTGCCCGCGCGCGCAGCACGCCGAGCGGCTCACCCGCTTCGGCATCGCGCACCTGGCCAAGACCACGCAAGTCGGACAGGGGCCGTGCGGACATGGCGTTCAGCTCCGCCAAGGCGGTAGACGCGGCCTCCTGGGCCTCCCCGGATCGCGCACGGATCGACGCCAGTTTTTGTTGCACAACATTGAGGTTGGACATGTCCGACACGCCGCCCTGCACCCTCTGTTGCATCACCCACTCAAATCGCGCCATGTCGTCGTAGGCGCGGTTCAAATGTGTCGCCAGATCACGGTTTTCCTCAGCCGTCACATACAGCGACAGCGCATCATAAACGCGGCTGTTGCCGTCCTCGACCAGCTGAACGGCCGCCCGTTCCACGTTGGCCTTGGCCAGATCGCGTTCCGCCACTTTGCGCCCGTTGTCAAAAAGCACTTGGTTGATGACCAGTTGCGCCACCACATCGCCAAGCGATGTCAGCGAGATGTTCGGCCCGATGCGCGGCATCCAGTTCTTTTGCGCGGCCTCGGCCCGCAACTGCGCCACACGCAACTCCGCAGCCGCCACACGGGTGTCGGATGCGATCACCGCGTCGGCAACCTGTGCATAGGGCGTGCCTGAAATGATCACCGTTGGCCGCGTCTGCAGCGCATGGATCAGTTCCGACGCGTCCGATGGTTTCACAACGGCTTTTTGCACCGGCCCGGTGCCGGTCGGCGCCGTGGCCTCCGATCCGCGAAACCGCGAGACCGTCTCTCCCAAATCGCTCATACAGCCCGGCAGAAGCGCCAGAATAGCGATCATGCCCAAGCTTTGCCTGCTCTTGCTCATAGTCATATCCCCGTTATGGCGCGAAAATGTATTGCCGCGGGATCCGGGGCCCGGTTGATCCGGGCCTCCGGAAAATAATCGTTAAACGACCGTAGTGATGTTGGTAATATCGTCTTCAATCAGCACCGTCGTATCACCAAGGGTGAAGACGTTGTAATTCACACCACCTTCGGAATGGGTGCCTCCGGCCACGGCACCGTCAATCGTGATGCTGTCGTCGGCCCCGCCCCGGATCGCCACAGTGTCAGAGGTCGCGGACAGTTCCGCGATCTGCGACTCGGTGAGGGTCAGGTTGGAATCTTCGGCAAAGTGCAGATCGATGGTGTCGACGTTGTAGACCCGCAGCGCACTGGCGATATCGTCAGACATCTGTACCTGGTTCGTGGAGGGATCGTCCGTCACGAGGTAGGCCCCGGAGGTGTTGCCCGCCGCATCGGTCGACGCCAGCACAAGGTGCGTGCCATCGGCCACCGGCGCATCAAGGAACAGGTAAGCATCGTTCCCGGACTCGACGGTGTTCGCGATATTCACCTCGGACACGCTTGCCGAACCAGACGGATTGTCCACCTGGCCAAGGAACATCGCGTCATCCGTCGCCTCGGTCCAGACCTGCGCCACACCGCCGCCAGAGCGTCCGTAGCCGGTCCAGCTCAGCGTCTCGGAGGCCTCGGTGTCGATGCTCAGCGTCTGGCTGATGCTGTCGGTGTTGCCCGCCGCATCGGTCGCCGCAATGGTCACCGGTGTGTCCAGCGTGCCCGTCGGGATGGAGGAGGACGGGATGTCCACGCTCCACGCGCCGGACGCTGCGACCACGGCCGTATGCACCACACCACCCAGCGTGACCGACACTGTGGAACCCGGCTCCACATCGCCGGTCAGGGTGATCCCCGCCTGTGCCTCTGCTGCGTTCACCACGCCATCACCCGTGGCGTTGCTGTCCATGGACAGCGCATTCACATAGGTGTCGATGGCAAAGTTCACCGTGGTCGTCGCGGTGTTGCCCGCGATGTCGGTGGTGTCCACGGTCGCCGACGTGTTCATCTCACCCGACGGGATATCCGACGCTGCAAAGTTGACCGTCCAGCTGCCATTCGCGGCCACCGTGGCCGTCTGGGTCACGCCTTCGAAGGTCACGGTCACCGTGGCCCCCGCTTCGGTCGTGCCGCTCAGGCTGAACCCATCAGAGGCCTCGTCAGCGTTGATGACATTGTCCGTCTCCACCGGATCACCGGATGCGGCGAAGTTCAGAACTTCGGTGTCCACATGCACGCTGTCTGTCCGGGTCAGCGTGTTGCCAGCGCTGTCGGTGATGGTCGCCGTGATGGCGGCATCATAGGTGCCTGGTGCGATCTCGGACCCCGAGAACGGCGCGACCCAGGTGCCGGTGGCATCGGTCAGAACAGTGTGGCTGACACCGTTCATGGTCACGTCGACCCATTGCCCCGGATCGGACGTGCCGGTCAGCACCACACCGTCAGAGGCTTCGACCATGTTGACGACATCATCGCCCTCAACCGGATCGGGGGATATGGTCAATCTGCCCGCATCCGTGTCGATCACGACGTTTTGGGTCAGGGTGTCGGTGTTGCCTGCCAGATCAGTGGTGACCGCCGTCAGAGTGGTGGTCACTTCGCCGGAGGGCAGTTGGCTGGCACTGAAACGCGCCGTCCACGACCCGTCCGCCGCCACCGAAGCTGTGACCGTGTGGCCGTTCAGCGTCAGCTGAACCGCACCGCCGGGTTCCGTGGTGCCGGTCAGCTCCAGACCGGAGCTTGCCTCGGCCGCGTTGACGACACCATCCGCGCCGCCGGGCGTGGATGTGATGCCGAAGTTGCGCACCAGCGTGTCAACGTCGATCGTGCTGGAGGCCGTTTCAGCGTTGCCCGCCGGGTCGATGGCGTTGGCTGTCACTGTCACGGTCTGCTCGCCGGTCGGGATTTCCGATGCGGCGAACTTCACGGTCCAGCTGCCATTTGCCATGACGGTGGCGTCATGGGTGACACCCGCCATGGTGACGGTCACGCTTGCGCCCGGCTCTGCCGTGCCATTCAGCACAACCCCGTCAGAGCGTTCGGCCGCGTTGACCACCCCTTCACCCTCGACCGTATCGGTCGGGACAGTGACAAAGGTCGTCGTGTCGATGTCGACCGCATAGACGTTGCTGTCGGTGTTGCCTGCTTTATCCGTGGCCGTGACGCCGACGCTCAGGCTGGTCTCTCCCTGCGGCACGTTGGCTGCGGGGATTGTGATCGACCACGTCTGTCCGGTGACGACCGCGTTGTATTCCGCGCCGCCGACCGCAACCACCACAGAGGCGCCCGCCTCGGTCGTGCCGGTCAGTTGCAGACCATCCGCGCGTTCCGCCGCGTTCACGGTGCCATCGCCTTCGACAGTGGACGGGTCCATGCCGACGTTGGTGATCGTGTCGATCGCGATGCTGATGTTTGCCGCGCTGGTGTTGCCTGCCGGATCGGTGGCGCTCACAGCGGCGGTCATGGTGGTTTCGCCCGTCGGCACAATCGCCGCCGGCACATCAACAGACCAAGAGCCATCGGCCAGTGCCGTGGTGCTCATGCTGACGCCCGCGACCACGACAGAAATCGCCGCGCCCGCCTCGGAGGTGCCGCTCAGGGTCACCCCGTCGGCACGCTCGGCCGCGTTGATGATCTGATCGCTGTCCTCGAAGAAGCCCAAGACGGTGGTGTTGGTGTCCACCGCGACCGTCCCGGACGAAGACGAGGTATTGCCGGCAAGGTCTGTGGCCGTCGCGGTGATGGTGCCGGAATAGCCCAATTCAGAGTGACCCGGCCCGCCGTCGATCAGCGAGGGGCTGAAGGCGATGGACCAGGTGCCGTTTGCGGCCACAGTGGTCGTGCCCAGCGTGTTGAAGCCCGAGGTAACGACGATGGTCGAGCCTGCTTCACCCGCGCCGGTCAGCGTTACGCTGCTGGCATATTCTGCAGCGTTGACAGTGCCATCCCCGGCGACGATGCCCGTGTTGAGCGAAACCGCCGTCGTGGTGTCGATGTCGACAGCGTAGGATTCCGTCGCGGTGTTGCCAGCGACATCCGTCGCCGCAACGCCCACGGTCATGCTGGTTTCGCCCTGCGGTACTGCGTTTGCAGGAACGGTCACCGACCATGTGCCATCGGTGACGGTGGCCTCATAGGCAGTGCCACCGACCGTGACGACAACCGAAGCGCCCGCCTCGGTGGTGCCGCTCAACTGCACGCCATCGGCCCGCTCGGAGGCGTTGACCGTGCCGTCGCCTTCGACCGCCGAGGCATCCATATCGACAAAGACAGTCGTGTCCACGGCGACGTTGATGCTGGCAGAGGCGCTGTTGCCCGCCAGATCCGTTGCCGTGACCTCTGCGGTCAGGGTTGTCTCGCCGGTGGGAATCAGAGCGGCGGCGATATTCACCGACCATGTGCCATCGGCCAGTGCCGTGGTGGTCAGGGTTTCCCCCGCCACGACCACCGAGATGGCCGCGCCCGGCTCTGCTGCCCCGCTCAGGCTTACACCATCCGCACGCTCGGCCGCGTTGATGATCTGGTCGCCGTCGTCAAACATCCCGATAACGGAGGTATTGGTGTCCACAGTGACCTGGCCAGAGGTCGTCGTGACGTTGCTCGCCGCGTCAGTTGCCGTCGCGGTGATCGTCCCGGTGTACCCCAGATCCGCATCGCCCGGACCACCGTCCAGCAATGTCGGGTCAAAAACGATGGACCAGGTGCCATCCGCCGCCACGGTGGCGGTGCCCAGCGCGTTTGCACCAGAGGCAACGACCACGGTCGCGCCCGCTTCACCCGTGCCGGTCAGGGTCACGTCAGAGGCAAATTCCGCTGCATTCACCACGCCGTCACCCGCAAAGGTGTCGGTGTCGATGGTCAGGCCCAGGTCCGTATCGACAGAGAAGCCATGCGTGATGGTGGTGACGTTGCCCGCATCATCGGTGGAGGTGATTTCCGCCGTGGTGTCATAGGTCCCGTCCGCCAGATCGGTGGAAGAGAATGTCACGCTCCACGCACCATCAGTGCCCGCAACCAAGCTTTGGGACACACCCTCAATGGTCACGACGACTTCGGCGCCGGATTGCGTTGTGCCGGTCAAGGTCACGCCCGCGTCCAGTTCCTCGGCCGAAATCAGGTTGTCCCCGGTCAGCGGCGCGTTGTCCAGCGACACGGTATTGACGGTGTCGACGCGCACGGCATCGGTGACGACGGTGGTGTTGCCCATCGCATCGGTCGCTGTCAGCGTAATGTCGGTGGTATATTCACCCTCGGCAAAGACCGTTTCGTCAAAGGTAAAGGACCATGTCCCGTCTTCGGCGATGGTCTGCGTCTCGGTGTAGTCGCCGACGGTGATGGTCAGCTCTGCGCCCGCTTCGCCAGTGCCGCCAACGGTCACACCGTCCTGAAATTCCGCGGCATTCTCGACATCGCCCAAGGAAACCGTGCCCTCGGCAATCTCGATGGCCGGAGGCGTGGTATCGATATTGTACGACGGGCCGTCCAGATCCGTCACAGTGCCGTTCGGGTCGGTCACGGTCACGGGCACATCGTCGTACGTACCATCACCAGGGAAGCTGCCCTCTTCGAAGACCACTTCCCATGTGCCGTCGTCCCCGGACGTCCCGACAGCCGTGCTGTCACCGATCACGATCTCTACGGTCGAGCCCGGCTCTGCCGTGCCGGTGATGACCAGGACAGCGTCGTCATTGCCGCTGACGCCGTGGGTGGCGTCCGCATTGTCTACGGTCGGAGCGGTCCAATCGCCTCCACCAGAGCCGCCGCCGTCGCCTTTACCGCCGACCAACAGTGGCAGCCCCAGCAGCGCACCAGCGCCGCTGGCCATCGCACCGCCACCAAGACCCAAGAGAGGCAGCGCTGCGGCCATGCCCACTTCTTCTTCTTCGTACTCGCCTGCAACCTGCGGCATGACCTCAGGATCGTTGATGAAGATAAGCTCGTCCGAGGGGCTCCACTTACCCCACGTCTCCGTCGGGCCGTATTGCGCGAACAATGCGCCGCCTTCGGCCTCAACAAAGCTGACCTCGTTCAACTCGCCATTGGCGCTGAGAAACAACCGGCTGTTCGCCGCGCCCAGCGCACCCTCGCTGAAATAATTCTCCAGCACGATCACCCGGCCATCGGCCAGAGTGATCAACAGGTCATTGTCTGCGCGGTCATAGCCGCTCAGGTCCATCTGGCTCAAATTCAGGGAAATATCGTTTCCGTATCCGGCATCCAGCAGAAATTCCTGCCCTTCACCGCCCACAGAACCACGCTCCACCGTACCCGCACCGGTACGGATCACGAAATCAATCGCGTTCATGAATACACCACTCTAACCTCTGTGCCCGCCTTGTTTTTTATGCGGCAGGCTTTTTGCTCTGACTTTTTGTTACCGTAACTTCGCCACATTCGCCAGATTCAAAGTGTCGTGGCGCCCAAATGACGGGGGTCTGTGGCACGTAAGCCCTAAAACCCTTTTAGCCTGTGTTGAAAATGTGGCACACACCCTAGCGTGTAAAGCGTACCGTCGCGCCTTATGTCAAACGCGCGACATAGGTGGCGACGCTTGTGTCGATCCAACCGCGCGAGACTTCGGCACGGCGTCCCTCCTGATCGAAACTGATCCGCGTCGCGCACAGCGTCAATCCACCCGGCGCCACCCCATAGGCAAGCGGCGCCCAAGCGGGCACCTCTGCGACGCTCATGCGATCCTCGACCCGACGCACAGTCAACCCCAGCTTGTCGCGGTAATACAGGTAAAGCGACTCGGACAGGTCAGCCCGCGTGACCCGGGGCGCGTACTCCGCATCAAGCCAGATCTCCTCAAGGATCGCTGGCACCTTGTTGAGGAAGCGCAAGCGACGAATGCGATGTGCCTCAGGGCCTCGACCAAAGGCAGGGAAATCATCCGGCTTGCGCATCCGCGTGACGTCCAGAACCTGCGCTGTGGGCAGGCCGCCGCCTTCCAACAGCTCCACCCGAAAGAAGGCATAGACCGCCTGCACATCAACCTTGGCCCGAATATAGTTGCCGGAGCCCTGAACACGCTCCAAAAGCCCCTTTTGCACCAGCACTTCCAACGCTTTGCGCAGGGTGCCGACGGAAATGCCCAACTCCTGCGCAAAGGCGCGCTCCGGCGGCAGGCGCACCCCATCCGCCAGCCGTCCGGCGTTGATGTCGCGGATCAGCATCTCGGAAATCTGAAGGTACAGCGGCAAGGCGTGGCGGTCAGGCATCTCTGGCATGAGGAGGGTCATACCCAATGAGCTACCGCATTCCCGGATCTGTGCAATGTGAAATTCTTGGCGGCCATGCGGGCCTTTCGGCATCTACCGGCGCGGGACGTGCTGTGGCAGTGTGCCGGACAGCCACGTTTCGGAGCGCCCCCAATGACACTCAACCGCGTACAATTGACCGACGAGGTCTCCCTCTCCCGCCTTGTATACGGCATGTGGCGGCTGGGCGATGACCGCGACACCTCGCCGGAGCATGTGCGCGCCAAGATCGACGCATGTCTCGATCAGGGCATCACCACCATGGATCAGGCCGACATCTACGGCGGCTACATGGCCGAGCACATCCTGGGACAGGCGCTGACCCCTGAGCTGCGCAGGAAGGTGGAAATCGTCACGAAATGTGACATCGTCGCGCCCGTGGGCCGTCACGCCAGCGCCCGCGTCAAACATTATGACACCACCCGTCGCCATATTCGTCAGTCCGTCGACACCTCACTCAAACTGATGAAGACCGATTACATCGACCTGTTGCTGATCCACCGCCCCGACCCGCTGATGGATCACCTGGAAACAGGCGCCGCGCTGGATGAAATGGTCAATGCGGGCAAAGTTCGCGCGGTCGGCGTCTCGAACTTTCGCCCCTGGGACTGGGAGCTGCTGCAATCGGGGATGGAGACACAGCTCACCACCAATCAGATTGAGGTCTCACTGCTGCATCATGCCCCGCTGACCAATGGCGACCTCGCCTTTCATCAACGTCAGGCGCATCCGGTGATGGCGTGGTCCCCGCTGGGCGGTGGCACGCTGTTTGCGGAATCCTCCGCAGCGCTGCGCGCCCGGCTGGACCAAATCGCCCGAGAGACGAATACCGATGCGGCCGCCGTCGCCGTGGCGTGGCTGCTGCGCCACCCCGCGTGCATCCTGCCAGTTCTGGGCACAAACACGCTGAGCCGCATTGCCCGGATTGGCGACGCGCTGGAGGTTAATCTTGATCGACAGACGTGGTTCGAACTTTATACCCTCGCCCTCGGGCATGAGGTGCCCTAAGTCTGCAGCATGACAGACCACACGCCACATATATTCAACCCCGCCGATGCCGACCCCCGCGCGTTTCGCGATGCGCTTGGGCGGTTTGCCACCGGCGTTTGTGTTGTCACCTGCGCGACGCCGGACGGCCCGTTGGGAATCACGGCGAACAGTTTCGCCTCCGTGTCGCTCGACCCGCCGCTGGTGCTGTGGTCACCGGCAAAGCAGTCTTTCCGGCACCCGATGTTTGTGCAGGCCAAGCGGTTCGCCATCCACGTCATGGGCATGGACCAGGAGGCGATTTGCAACGGCTTCACCAAGTCGGGAGACGCCTTTGACCACTGCGATCTGACCTACGACGCGCATGGCACGCCGCTGATCGAAAACTGCCTGTCGCGCTTCGAATGCACGCAGGAAGCCGCGCATGACGCAGGCGACCACACTATTATCGTAGGCCATGTAACACGGGTCGGCATCCGTCCGGCAGGACAGCCAAGCGCCCCGCTTCTGTTCCATGCCGGGTTCTACGGACGGCTTGCCGAAGCAGATTGATTCTCTGCCGGAACGCGACATGCGATCCCTTGACCAGGCGGATTAGAAGCGCACCGGACCGAAAGCGGAAACAATTCCCGCAAACAGGTTAGATTTCGCGTATTTCTGTGGGTAAGTCTGGCGACACAGCCGGTAATCAAAGACTTGCCTTCAGATCACATCCAGATCACATTTTAGTCAGTAGTTCTTTCATAACTTAGTCAAAGGTCTGCCATGCCTGCGATCCACATTATTTCGACCGCCCTGGGGCGACTTGTCCGTTTTGCCTGCCTGTTTGCCGGGGTATCCGCCACTGCCGCGCAGGCCGACACCATGGGGCCGGATGATTTCACCCGGTTTGATCCTGCGCAGGCGCGCCTTGGACAGCTTTTGTTTTACGATAAGATCCTGTCCGGGAACATGAACATCAGTTGCGCAACCTGTCACCATCACAGCCTGAACGGCACCGATGGTCTGAGCCTGGGGATTGGCGAAGGCGGGTTTGGCCTCGGGACCGCCCGGCGCTCCGCCTCCATCGGCTCGACCCGGATTCACGAGCGCATTCCCCGCAACGCCCCTGCCCTGTGGAATGTTGGCCATAAAGACCGCCACACGTTGTTTCACGACGGCCGCCTTCAGGCCGACCCCGACCAGCCGTCCGGCTTCAGGACACCCGCCAAGGATCAGACCCCGCTCGGCCTGAACTCCATCGCTGCGGCGCAGGCGTTGTTTCCCATGACCTCCGCGGCAGAGATGAAAGGACACGCCGAGGACAACGAGGTCGCCGCAGCGTTTGACGTCAGCTTCACCGAAGGCTGGCAGGTCATCACGCAGCGTGTCCGCGACAAACCGGGCTACGAGGCCGCCTTTCGCATCGCCTATCCCGATGTGAACAGCGCCGAGGACATCTCGATCACCCATATCGTCAACGCCATCGCAGCCTTTGAAGGCAGGGAATGGCAGAGTTTCGACAGCCCGTATGACGCCTACGTCCGCGACGGCACACCATTGGAGCCGCTCGCCGAACGTGGGCGCGCGCTGTTCTTTGGCGATGCCGGCTGTTCAGGGTGTCACGCCGGGCCGCTGTTCACCGATCAGAACTTCTACGCTGCGGGGGTGCCGCAGTTCGGGCCGGGCCGTAAATTCGACGGCAACGATCTCCCGCGCGACATGGGACGGATGGAAACCACCCGCGACCCCGCCGACGCCTACAAATTCCGCACGCCCAGCCTGCGCAACGTGGCGCTCTCGGGACCGTGGGGCCACAACGGCGCATATGACAGCCTGCGCGAGATGATTCGCCATATGTGCGATCCTGTCACCACCCGCGCCAAGTGGTCCCCGGGCATGGCCCGCCTGCCCGACGTGCCGTGGCTGGCCAAAGACGATTTCACGATTGTCGCACACGGCGAGGAACAGCAGCGCCAGATCTCCACGCTCGACATCACACCGGTCAAGATGATCGACGCCGACATTGATGCGCTGGAGGCTTTCCTGCACGCACTGACCGGAGAAACCGCCCTGCAACGCCCGATGGGCCGCCCTGACACGGTGCCGTCAGGCTTGCCAGTCGACTGATCGAAGCGGGCGCCTCAGGGCGCCTTCTTCATGAGGTCGCGCACACCAGCCTGCATCGAGTCACGGTGCAATGACATCAGGATCTCGGCCAGCTCGTCCTCGACCACCCTTTTCGCTGCGGCTTTCGGCGTGAACCAACGCCGGTCGCGCTGTTTACGCTCTTTCCAATCCGGTTTGAGCTTCTGGACGATCATTGGGTAGACACGCACCGTACAGGGCACGATGCGCCCGTCCTTCATGATCTTGGGATAGCGATAGGTGCCCAAAGCCTCCGAGGCGATGTAGCCGACGGCCCCTGCCTCTTCGAGCGCTTCGATCTCTGCCGCGCGCCACGGCTTCTTGCCGTCCATTTCCCAGCCCTTGGGCATGACCCAACGGCCGGTGTCACGAGAGGTCACCATCAAAACCCGCACCCGTCCGTCATCGACCCAGCGCAGGGGCAATGCGGCAATCTGCTCTCCGATCTCAGGCATGCGCCCCTCCCGAAGCCGCAGTTTGGCAAACGCAGCGCGTGCGTCTCAGGAACTATATATGCGACAAATGAAAAGACCGTGTCAGCGAACTGACACGGTCTTTTGATGTCGAATGTCTTGCTAAAGCGACTCTCGGCGCCGGGGATCGCCTTAAAATCTTGGTCGCCCACTCATACTCTGCCAAGCAATCCCGACCCAAACGCCAAGCATTTCTGACCCAGGTACAGGCCGTCATCTATCGTGGCGTCTTGGTAACGTGACACCTGTCCGCAGGCAGCCCTAAGCGGGCACTAGAGGCAGGCGCTGCTTGGCGGCAGGAGCCGGGACGAAGGGGCGGAACTTGGGCACTCTCCGCCTTTGGCACTTGAGATACTCCGTGTGCGAAATCAGGCATTCGAAGGTGTAAATTTTCCGAGTTTACGTACATGTAGATGATCGGAAAGGGCGCGAGCGGCCAGAAGATTTGACTGCGGGCCGACGATGACCGTCGGCCCGGAGGAGCCATGCCCTAGTTTAGTTCCGCCGGTCGGTCCGGCCAGTATTTTCTAGACTGATGGTACTCAAGAGATTCACCTACCTCCGAGAACTCTAGAAGGCTTCCGACCTTGTCCATAAGGACGTCGCGAACCTCGGCAGGTGTCGCAAAGAAGAACTCCTTGCGGGCGTTCACCGCATTCAGAGCACTGTCCCGAAAATGGGTGTGGAGCTCATTCTCCAACGACACGGCGTCTTCAGAAAAGAAAAGGGCATGAACATCGAACCGAAAGGGAACGGACGCGCCGCCAAGCTCCGTTATCCGGTCGTTTGGCTCAAGCCGCCTCGTCAATCCAATCTTGACGACGTTCGCGCCAAACGCACCCTGATTGGAAATGACGTAAACATATCCGGACCTAATATTTGCCAGCCGGTATTCGTTCTGCTTTATGGCGTCCTCCAACGCCAAAAGGTTCTCCTCCAAGTGAGCGTTTCTCTCTCCCTTCTCCCGCAGGGCCTCAATGGCATTCTCGAGGTGGCTCTTCTCCTTAGCAAGCCGCTCGCGCTCTTCGGCGAACTCCTTCTCGATCCGTTTCTCCTCACGAATTCTCGCCCGGTTCTCCTTCTCCGCTTCCTTTTCTTCCTGCTTCTTCATTAGCCAGTCGGCCGTAAGCTCGATCTCTCGGACCCGAAGGTCATGGTACCCCGCGCTGATTTGCATCTCCATGATTTTGCCCAGCTTCGCTATCGCCTTTCGTGACGCTTCGAGCCGCTTCTTGGCCACGCCCGGATTTCCGTTGCGAAGTGAACGGATGCAGTTATCGCATTCAGCGTTGTAGGCGCGGAGCATCAGCTTTCCCAGGTCGTTCGATAGCTTTCGGCCTGCCGCCAAGGAGTTCTCGAACGTGAATGTCGACGAGAGCTCGATGGCCTTTTGCTCCCGCACGATCTTGGCGATCTCAACCTCGATCCGCTCAAGTTCGGCTCTGTATCCTGCGGCATTCTCGAGGGGATGATGGTATCGGTAAATCCCGATGTCCTGCAGGATCTTCTGGTCGTCGAGGGAGATGGTTTCCGATGCAGCAGTCGAACTGTCGGCCAGTTGCGCCCGCAGCATCGCCACTTCGGCCTTCAACGCGAAAAGCTCGTTAGGCGGCATTTCCGAGTCAGTCGGATCACTATCCAACTCGATCGCTGGCTCTGCCTGAGGCGTGTCGCCGGCGTCCAATACCCAGAGCTCCCATCCCTCAGGCATGGCGGGCCAACTCGGGTCGGGTTTCCAGTCCTTTGGTGGCGTCCACCCCTTAGGTGGCTTGGGCCACCCAGGCGGCGGATTAAACGTCGGTCCTTTCGTCACGATTTGCGCACTCCTTTCACATCGACGGCGACCAGGGCGACGGGGTCCTTGGAGATCGCGGCGCCGAGATGCTTCAACGTTGCCAGCGGGACAAGGCCGGAGAGATCGAACTCCATGAAACTGTCACGCTCAGCGCTGACACCTACAAAGGGAAGGAAATCGAGCCGTCCCGTGGCAGGGTGCTGTGCCTTCGTGCCGACCTCGAGCGAGATCGTTCGGATCAGCCCGCGCCTGTCCGCCTCGAACACCTCGTGGAGCGACCTGATCGCGACCTGATGCAGAACGCTGGCATACCGTTTCTTGATCTCCGTCTGGGACAATGGGACCTCGCGTATCTCATCGGACGTCTTTACGTATTTGTACCCTTTTACCGCCGGAAAGCTGTCTGGGGTTGGGACCGTCACACTCATCCGAAGCTCGGCTGTCTCAGGTGCGAACGAGAATTCATGGGTGACTTCAAAGTGATCGGGATAGGTGGAATTCTCGACGACGAGCGAGATGTACTCCTGAACCGCCTCAGCGTCTCCATAGGAAAGGTTCGTAATGAATTGGTCGATGGACTGGTTGTAATCGTCCAGTTCCCGCCGGAACCGATCTTTCTCTGCTGCCAGGGTATCAACCCTTTCGGCCTCTGCCTGCTCATAGGCGGCCAATTCGATTGCGTACTTTTCTTCTAAGGCCAAAACCCCACTGGCCCACTCCGCTTTTCGCGTCTCGTGAGTTTGCCGCGCCATGGCACGCGCTTCCTCAAGCTTCCGCCTCTTACCGAAGAAGCCTTTGGGCTTCGCTGGCTCTACGTATGTTGGTTCGGATGGGACCTTTGGTCGTTTCGGAGCGACTAAGGGAATCTCCAAATCAGGCATGTCGAATGGTGTCGCATCAAACGGCTTTCGAAGAGTGTCAAGGTCTATATGGTCATCGACGTCGATCGTGGCGGCCAGTAGACCTTCCAGATCATCAAAGACCGCATC
The DNA here is from genome assembly GCF_014196795.1 of Sagittula marina. GTDB lineage: Bacteria > Pseudomonadota > Alphaproteobacteria > Rhodobacterales > Rhodobacteraceae > Sagittula > Sagittula marina. Next base: position 163,245 of record NZ_JACIEJ010000006.1, on the reverse strand, counting down.
AACTTCGGAATTCATTCGTTCGACCTCGGATTGCTGGGCCACGGCATGTGCGGCTTTAACCGCCTTCTCGTGAGCTTTTCGATCCCGCTCATCCGTGACCTCTGCTTTCCGGACCTTGGCTTCATAAGCCTTCGCCTGACGTGCTGCCTCTCTCCGCTCGGCGAGGTCACGACGTTCCGCAGCTTTTGCGCGACGAACACGATCTTTTTCCGCGGCCTTCATAGCCTTCAGCGTGACACTCAGTAAACTTTTGGCCAAAGGTACTTACCCCTTAATCGACAATTTTGTTTAAGCTTATCCCACCACGTCCTATTGTCTACGACTGGCTTGCCATAGGTCGGCAGCGCGAAGCATCAATGTGGTTTCGGAGCCGCCAGGTCCGGCGCTTATCACCAAGATCCGCTGTGAGAGAGCCGCGCCGCAGCGATGACCTGTCTGGTGAACGGCAGGAATGGGCTGAGCGCGCCAGTGAACTGAGGCACCCTAGGGGCAGGACTCGTTCTCTCTCAAAGCCAAAAGATTACGGTCGCCGCGGGTGCGATTGCTGAGAAGAAGGTTTGTGGGCAGCGGTCATAACGGGTCGCAACCCTCCTTCCGTCCTTGAGCCTGCCGAAACTGATATCGATCCGGTTGCGACGTTTGTATCTGCGCTTGCCGTACCAGACGGGCGTTGTCCGTTTTTTCCGGCCCGAGATGCAAGGACGTATCTTCTTGTCCTGCAAGGCTTCTCTGAACCAATCGGCATCATTTCCACGATCTCCGAGCAGTCACTTCACCGTGGGCAACCCGCTGACCAGGGCACGCGCCCCGATGTAATCTCTGATGGGTCCGGCGGTCAGGAATAGGTCCATGGGCCGGCCCTGGCTGTCGCAGACCGCGTGCGGCTTCGCATTCATGCCGCCTTTGGTTCGGCCAATCAGACGCCCACGCCCCCTTTTCGACGCCCAGGCTGGACGCCGTACGATGGGCCTTCAGATGAGTTGCGTCGATCATCACGGTCGTCTCCTCACCGTGCTCGACCGCCAACCCCGCCATGATCCGGGCGAAGCCCCCCCGCTCGTGGCCTCTCTCGAACCAATGGCGTTTGGCCACTCACCTCCAAGGCTTCCAGCGGTTGTAGAGCGTCTTGTGCGGGCCGCGTTCCCTCGGCGCATCTCGCCACCGCAAGCCATTGCGATTGATGAAGATAATCCCGGTCAGGACACGCCAGTCATCAACTCTAGGCTTGCCGTGCGACTTGGGAAGGTAAGGCTCCAGACGCGCCATCTGCGCATCGCTCAACCAGAAAAGATCAGGCATGTTCACCGCTCGTTTCCGAACGGTGAATCACGCTCGCCCAACCAAATCAATGGGTCCTGACCCTAGATAGGCTTGAACATGCTTTCGGCTGCGTCGGACCTAAGCCTTGCCCAAAATTCTATAGCATATCGATCCGTCATGCCTGCGACAAAGTCGCAAATATGGCGAGCCTTCAGCGCCTTGTCGCCTTCGGCGTCTTGGACTTGCTTGCGCACGTCATCTGGCATGAGCAATTGTCCGTTTTCCCTCTCAAGAGCCTCGAAGATGTCTGTAACCAATTCGGTTCCGCGATACTCGCCGAGTTTTACGCGGTTTGAGTAAATCGTCGAGAGATAGGTGTACTGCTTAAGGATTTCTACAGTGATACGAGTCTTCTCTACTAGTTTCACCTTAGAGAGAGGTAAGATTTCTTCATTCACCTCCAACTCAACCCCGTTCATAAACTCATGAACTAGCTCAGAAGAAAGCTTCATCCTTCTCCCTGCGTCCATGTGCAAATCTCGGGATGCCCTCATAGCATAGATGAAATTGGAGATGTCATCCTGCCGTTCGTCATCCGCCGTACGTGAGGCATTGCTCTCTCTCGCAGCAAAGATATCGCCGAAAATGCGAACCAAAGTGGCTTGGACTTTCTGAAGAGAAATATCCCCATCATACTCTCCCGCAAGCTGCTTTGATACGGTCGCGGCGACTTTCTTGAGCAACTCGTCATCAGTCGCCAAAATAGACGCGGGCGTGAGAAAACCAGCCTTGAGGCTATCTTCAAGATCGTAAACAGAATAGGCAATATCGTCTGCGATATCCATGATGGCGCATTCGATAGTTTTGAATTTCACGTCGGGTGGCAGCGGCTTTCCACCCAAAACTTTCAGCTTTATCTTTTCGACGATTTTAGCTTCAGATGCGTAGTAGCCTTTTTTTGGTTTTTTGGCTTCAGGCCGTTCAAACTCAATTTCTGAATCGTATTTCAGGACGGCCGCAAGTGTGCGGAAGCATAAATTCATCCCCGCGCGCTCGTCGCCATCTAGAGGCTCTTGATAAGTCTCCTTCTTTTCAAGTCGGCTTAAAATTCGTAACGTCTGTGCGTTTCCCTCAAATCCGCCATATTCTTTCATCTTTCTATCGAGTGCCCGCTCGCCGTTGTGCCCAAACGGTGGGTGCCCAATATCATGCACAAGAGCCGCGGCCGCACACAGCCTACTGTTGATCTCTTGCCCCTCTAGCTCTTTCTTGTACACATGATTCAAACGGTCGGCGATACCTTCTGCGATTTGCGCGACCTCTAGTGAGTGAGTCAAACGGTTTCTAAAAAAGTCAGACTCGTGCCCAGGAAAAACTTGTGTTTTGCCTTGGAGCCGCCTGAAGCTGGCACTGTGAATAATTCTACCGTAGTCTCTGACAATAGGCGGTCGCCAAGCATCGACTTCCGCAACTTCGCCATTCTGACGCTGCCAGTCTTCATCCCTATACATGCTTTTACTCATTCTTGGCTTGCATGCGGAAGAGGAATCTGTTGCCGGAGTGCGGCCTTCCTAGCCTCTTCTTCCCGCTTCATCTGAAGTCCGAGCCGCACTGCTTCGCGAACATTGTCCTGCTTTGCCTCTACCGCTTGTCGCGCTTCCAAAATTGCCGAATAAGCCATTTATTTTTCTCCCAAATAGCGCAGCGCCTTTTTTCATAACGGTCGTGCGCAGGTTAATCCAGTGCCTGACTTGTAGTCATGCACTGAAGCAGTGCTATCGTGGCCGCACTCGCGCGGGCACCCCGGCCTTACGCAGGACATCGGCCAAGTGGCTGGTCAACCCGATCCTTCGATCAAGCATGACACCAACGTGTGGTTCTAGCTCGGAGGATAGCAACCGGAGCGCCTCCAGCCCTCGACTAACATCAAAGTCAGCCCACTCCATAGCTTCGCCAGGCACGATGACGTCCCCATCGGACACGCTAGCGCCGCTATGCAGTTGTACTATCCACAATTCGCTTCCATCAAAGACCCACTCGAATCTCGTGGCCCCGAAAACGGCCAGAAGCCGAGCATATAGGTCATGAACCCTCGTAAGGACTTCCTCTGGCACAACTTCAGGATCCGCCTGTCCGACCATGAGGTGGTCTCCAGTTCCGCTTATTCCCTCTACCACCAGAGCTCCACTCGATGTCTCGATGGCGGCTCCGGACCACTGAGCCGCAATGCCTTGCTGCGAAAGCACCGCAGAGATAGCGGTCCCGTCAGGATCCTCAGCTTGGAGCAATTTAAACGGATCTTTCCATCCACGTGCTGTAGTGAATTTTCCGGGGACCTGCTCACTCGGGCTGGTCCGTATCCACACTTCTTCAAGACCAGTGTGCCGTCCGAAAGAAAATGGCGCTACCCGTCGACCTATCACCGTGGTTCTCGGCACCGGAAACCCATTGATATCCGCAATCAGAAGTCCATAGGCCTTGTCACCTATCATGCGACTGAAATCGTTAGGCCACTCCACCCTTACCGGCCCTCCGGGAGCGAAGTCCTCAGCGTATTCCCAAAAGATCACGTTGTCCATTTTCCATCCCCGAGGTCTAGGATGAAGACTGAACTCTAAGCGGCCGTTGCGGCCATGGGAAAAGTCTACATCTACTCCATAGACCTTCTTGAAAAGCTGTATCGCCCCCTGCGTGGGAAGCCGGGCGAAGCCTGGTTTCTCGACGCCCCTAGGAGTCATATCGGGACGAAATTCAACTACGTCGCCGATTACGACTCCAGAGACGCCTCCATCCGAGACATCAATCGTTTCGTTGACAATTGTGAACGCTCCTTCATTGGCGATGCGCTCAACAGCGGCGACTGCAGCAGCAACATTATCGACACCATATATGAACTCGCGGCTTTGGGATTGATAAGCGCTGAAGCTACGAATGTTTACCGTCCGTTCAGCGCAGCGTTCGATGAGAGTTTGTATGGCATCGACGACGGACTCGAACTGGTGGTTGGCCTCGAAGCCTGCAATGCGGCAGAATTGCTGTGCGGGTCCGTCGACTGAAGGCGCGAAGCTTACAAACTGCGCTACGTTGCATGTAGCTGCGAGCCGGTCTAGGGACTCATCTTTCCTAAAGACCGCTCCGTCAGGTTGATCAGACTTACTTTTCGAACCGCCCAACGCCATCTTTCTGTGCCTTCTCAGTAAGTTGACATGTTTACCATGCCGTTCTTAGGATCGTATCCCAAAGTTTGGTGACAACCAAATGTCGATTGCTTGCGCCGCTATAGGTTTCCCACCAGTGGAAGTCGACCCGATCTGCCTTGATGGCTCAACTGCACAGAGAGCGCTCCTTGAGGTGTACCGCTGCACCAAAGAGCGGAGGCTGTGGAAGTCCATTTCTTGATATTTTCAACGATGATCTCGGGAGCGCAAGGGCAAGCGGCTGTCTAGCGCCGGATGTAACGCGGTAGTCAACTCCACGCCGAACGAGGCGCGCGTCTTTGTGCCGTCGGGGTGCCTCCTGACCTGCATCGCGGACTCCGAGCGAGGTCCGAGGCCTGCGCCTGACCGCCTCTCATGCCGCGGGTGCATATATCCCCTTCCAGCGCTAGGCTGCCACCCGAGCCAGATGCGGCGCACGACCGGAGCCCTCGCGTCGCTGCCATACCATGACCCTCGCTACTAGCAACCTTCGCCAGCTACTCCCAACTAGCATCCATGAAGCTCTTCAGGTCAAAGTCGGGGTCTCGAGTGCCGATGCGCTCAACCTGATCCTGAATTGGCCGCAACCGTTCGAGCAGGTCTTGTTCTGCCCGCATCCGAACGAGTTCGGAAATTAACTGGGCCCGTAGCTTATGATACTCCGCAGCCTCCACATCCACCTCGTTCATGGCCAAGAGCAAGCTCCTCAGGCGTTCGATGTCATCGTCCATCGCTCGAAATCCTCATGGGTGCTCCATGAGCGGCAACCTGCGATCGCTCATAGGCTCGAACATGTCGCCCCCCGCAGCTGACTGTCGGAACCCCTTCCCTATCCAGCCTCCGTGCCAAATGGATCGGGGCCACCTTCGACGCCTTGGCGAGCTGCCCAAGTGTAAGGAACCGTGCCTCGAACTCACGAATGCTGGACAGAGTGATCAGGGCGTGTCGGTGATTGGTGTCGGCGTTCACGCATTTCGCTTGGCAGAGATACCCGGCATCCCGAAGCGCCCGAATGGCTCCAACCCCGATCTTCAGGTAGGCTGCGGCCTCAAGCGGCGTCAGATCGCGCGGCGCGAACAGGATCTCTCGCGCGCCGACTTCAACCTCTTGTGGCACGAGGATCGCCTGGAGGCCTGTCACGTCTGCCAAACGGGCGAGCCCCTCGATTTCGCCCTCCCGCCAGAGCGTGATCAGGCGGACCAAACCAATACGATGGTTTCGGCAATGGTCACGAAGCGGGAGGTAGCTCCCGACGCCGGGCGCTTCTGGCAAAGCAGCCACATCTGCCAAGAGCCGCCCCACATCCTCCGCGTAAACATAGCGCAGCGCCGTACCGAACCTGATCGAACGCAGAACTTCCTTGTCGATGAGCCCCTTTACCTGCGTCGGCAGAACGTTCAGTGCAGCAGCCGTAGATTTGAGGTTTCGCAACCCGCCCCAGAATTCCATCGCCCTGTCGAGTTGCTCCGGCGTCGTTTCCGTCAGGGCTTCAGTCTCTGTATCGGAAAGACCATCGACGTGGCCGATCAGCCGCTTCAGCAGCGCGACCCCAAGGCCGGTTTGCCTGCGCGCTGTATCAAATGACATGCGCTGGACACCGGGCACCGGCCTGCCCAACACGCGCCTGTTGGGCTTCATCGTGTAGCTGCGCACCGCGAAGGCATGGACGCAGGCGACTAGGCCTTGCAGCTCCGGGCGCTCGTGTGCGGCGCGGAGCCAATGGTAGAACGCGCCGAGGTCAGTCGAATAGTACGGCCGGCGCGAGCGGGAGCGCGCTTTTAGCTCCTCCATGCAGCGAAGGAGGCTCTCTGGACCGGCGGAAAGAACTCGAAGCCCCTCAACGCAAAACTCGCGCTCCTGGTCCTGACCGTAGGCTGAGAAATGCTGCAATGGCGCGCCGCAGATGACCGCGCCCAGCGTCATGCATGCACCGTGCAGATGAGTGAGCTCCAAACCACGGAGCCAGTCATCCTGTGGCCCCCCGTAAATTCTGCCGCGGACGTACGTTTCAAACTTGGTGGGCTCAAATGCCTGCTGCCGGTCCGCGGCCTGCTTCACCAGATCGTGGTGGAGATCGACCTGGGCCACGACATCGTAGGTTTCATGCGAGGTTGCAGCACGCGGCAGGTCCAGAAGAGCCGTTTTGTGGCGCGCGCACCCGGAAAGGCACAGGACATTCCACTCGAGCAGCTGATGCGCCCCATACCGACCCATTTCCGCAGGCACCTCTTCGATGCATGTCGGGCAAACCCGGCTGGACGTGCGCCGGAACACGCCCGTGCTGCTCTTGGTGCGGCCGACCCGGTAGTGACCGGTCCGAACCTGCGCTGCGCTCCAAAGCTCAAGATGAGACAACTCAAGGTCCCCGACGTCGGCGAGCAGAGCAAGCTGGTCCGGGTGCCCGGAACAAAGAAACGGCCACCGCATGCCCATGTCGGAACAAAGGTCTCGTGGCCTGACGCCATTTCGGGCAGCGAGCCGTGAGCCGATGCTTGCGGGAGTCTCCCCATTGAGCGGAGAAACGGTCAGCGCCAGTCGCACATTGTGCATGTCGTCGTCAGGCATCGTCACCCCCATCATCGAAACACCGGCGCGGATCGATCCGGTGGAAGTCCTCGGCGAGAAACGGGTTCAGTCCCGGGCCGACGGCAGTTCGCATGTGATAGACCTCCGCGAAATGCCGCCTGGACAGACATGCCTCTAAGCCGTCGGCCCGGAGAGCGCGCGTCAGCGCCTCTACGATGAACTGAGCGAGCAACCCGAACTCGTAGTCCGCCGCGTGCATGAGACGTGTCGCGAACTCCGCCTCCCTGACATCGTCGTCACGCTGCACCTTCGCCCTGTCGCAGTAACGCGCCACAAGGCCAAGGACCTGATCCTGCCCTGCATATGGCGACAAGCGTTCGATCTCGATCGGGTACATGCGGCGTGCCAGCTGCGCGTCCTGATTGATAATCGACTTGAGGCCGGGCATGCCGGTCAGGAGGAGGCCGACGGGCCACTGACTGTTCTCCATCAGGGACTTGAGCGTATTCACGATGGCCTGCCGCTCCTTGTCGGTCTGGTGCTGAGCCAAGTCCTGCGCCTCGTCCATGTGCATGAAGAGGGTTTTCCGCAATTTGAACTGCTGCTTCACGAGACCCCAGATGACCGCTGCGGACCGGTCACGCACAAGCGGATAGCCCGCCGCGTGCAGCGCAGCCGTCGCGACAAACTTCATCGTAGCGGGCGAAGGCACTTTGAGGCTGATCATCTCATTCACGCCGTCCGGGTCGTCATACACCAATCTTTTCCGGTAGCGCCGCCTCAGCTCCTGAATTGCCGTCGTCTTGCCCGCCCCTGAGCGACCGACGAGGACGATGCCCCTGAGGTCGGACACAATGCCCTCGGCGAGGTCCGCGCGCCTCTGTTCGAGCAACTGCTCGAAATACTCATCGAGGCGGTCGTAGGCCATGGTCGGGACATACGCGCCCCGAATGTCCTGAATGATCTGCCGGACCTCAGGACTACTCTTGTTCGTCTTCATCACTGAATCTCCATTCGATTTCGGGATCATTCGGCAGCTGGAACTGGTCGGAAGAGTCGTCGACCGGGGGCACTCCCTGGATGTTCGCCCCCTTTGACGCAGCAATGTCGGAGAGCGAGCTGGTCAGGCTTGCCGTCCCCGCGGCCGCCGGTTTTTCGATGACCTCGCCGGGGACGATCCCGAAACTCAGGCCGTAGAAGCTTTCGTGCTCCGCCCTGCGAATGTCTTTTGCGGACACGGTCAGTGGCCCGATCTGGCGCCACGCGCGTTGGTGATCATCAATCAGCTTGATGCGCTCGAGGGCGGCATCGACGACCTCGATATGGAGGCGTGCGGCTGCCTTGTTCGACCGTCGCAATTCCCGGATGGTCGCTTCCCAAACGGCGAGCGAAGTTCCACGTGCATTCGGCAATCCAGCCGGAATGGTGTGCCATGCATCATCGAACCAGGCAGAGACGTACCCCATGTCCTCAGGGTCGATGCGAAGATCGATCTGCTGCGCCCCCCTCCGCTGGAAAAAGGCGGCGAGCTTGCGACTCGTGTAGGCGATGCCGCAAACTAGGACGCCGTGACGACCAAGCTGACGCTTCTGCGGGATACCGAGGAAATGTCGGAGAACATGAGGTGATTTGGCCGGGCTATGCCCGTAGAGCGCCATCAATCGGTTCCAGGTGTCGGCGGGTGTCGCGTATTCCAAGCCACGATGCGCGCGATGGTGGTAGGCATCGACGACGAAGCGCACCATAAGTTCCACAATGCTGTCTGCGGTATGAACCACGTACTTGTCGAACGGGTAGTCGCCGCGCTCCTGCGGATTGCTAAACGTTCTGCCGGTCAGAAGTGGCATGAGCATCGTGACGAACGTCCGGAAGACGCGTTCTACGCGTCCCCGCAGCTTGGGCACACCTGCTGGCAGCACTTCATACCCGATCCCGAGGTCTGCGAGCGCCGCCTTGAACTCCGGGTTGACGAAGGAAGCTCCGTTATCCACCACCACGTTGAAAATGTGGCCGTGCTGGCTCCACTCTGTCTTGCACCCCAGCTGTTTGGATATCTCGCTCTTGTTCCGCATGGCCAACCATAGGGTTGCCAGTGCGGTCTCGTGGCTCGGCGTTCTCGCCATCTTGATGGCCAAGATCACCCTCGTCGCGGCATCGATTGCGACGCAGACCCAGAAGCGCCCTGTCCGAAGTTCGTCAAACTTCGGCTCGCTGACATCGATCCCGGCTTCTTCCAGCATGGCGATGAGGTCGATCTGCCACTCGTCCATTTCGATGCGCTGCAAGGGGGCTTCAATCTCAAGACCCTGACCGTAAGGTCCCAACTTGTTCTTGGCCTTCGCTACTCCTTCCCGAGCCGCGCAGGTTTCAAACTGGTCGAGTTCGGCGATGCGTCGTCGCACCGTACTCTGGCAAGTCTCCCGCTCCGGAAGCTGGTCACTCAGCGCAAGCGACTTGTTCAATTCACGAATAATTCGATTTGCCTCATCCGCGATGTGCCGGATGTTGACCCGGCCCGGATGCAGGTATGTCTTGATCGCAGCCTGTATGGCACTCTCGACCTGAGACGAGACCCGCTTGGCATTGCCCTCGTTAAACCGGCTCTTCTTGACGAAGCACATGGGATCACGTGTTTCCTGCCAAAGTCGCACCGAAGCCATTAGGGCCGTGCGACCGGGATGCTTCTTGGAGAGAAGTTTCCCCAGCTCCGCCCCATCCCCACCATGGCGTATCTGCTCCAATATCTTGGCCTCGACACGTTTTTCCAACTGAGGGAGGAATGCGACGCAGGGGTCATTGGAGCGGTTTACCTCGCCATTCGCCTCCGCTTCGAGAAAACAATCGACATAGAGCTGCTTGCGGAAGATCTCGGCTTTTTCGGCTGCGTCCATCCGGCTGATGAGCGCGCTGCTCGCCAAGGCGCGGCGCGCGGCTTGCGCACCGGAAAAATAGCCGTACTCGATGGATGCCTTACACTCATCGATCATGCGTTTGACATCGGCATGGCTGAAGCAGAGCAAATCCGAGCTGCCGTCCAATGGACGCAGCTCGAGCGTGCTATCCGAGACGCCACAGACCACATGCACGGTGCTGCCCACGACCAGTGCATCTGATTTGCTGATACGTAGCCTGACTGCCATCAGCGCACCTCCGGCAGCAAGAGCATGCTGGCCTCGGTCACAGGAACAGACACGTTCGTCATGGCGGTCCCGTCGAAGATTGCCTTGAAGCCTGCGCGGAATGCCCTCCCCCGCAGACCGGTCGCGGCAACAACCTGCCCCAGAGACATTTCGCGGTTCATGCCACGGAGCACCTGCTGAACCGCCGCATCTGCTTCGGCATCCTCAACCTGCCGAAACATGTGCAGCAGCTCCGCGTTGCGCACTTCGGCTGCGGAGAAGCTGCTATCTGTGACGAGCAGCGCGTCGTCTGCGAATTGCTTCGCGGTCTGAGCTCTGATCAGCGCGAACTCACGGTCGAAACCATTTCGTTCGACCAGCCCATCCGGTTTGACGGCAATCGCGATCCTTTTGCCGTCGTCCAACGTTGCCAGGAAATCGAAGGTGTGAGGCTTCAGCTTCCCATCTTGATTTCTATAGGTGATCTGAGGCGGCTGATCCCAGACGTCGACGACCGCATGCTGGGAGAGCAGCACCAGGAGGCACTTGCGCTCAAGGTGGCTCTCGAAGATCAGCTGCCGCCAAGCGGCCTGGGCACGCAGTTTCGCGACCAGAAACCCTCGTGCGCTCGCCCGCGATCGGGCCGGGAACATCCGGGTCGCGCGCGTCCGCTCGGGCGGGGCGTACGGCCCCCCGAAATCTTCGTCATACATAGGCTGTTGCTCCCGGCACCGCAGGCATACCTGCCGGTGCAACGGGGTCCTCTTTCATGGAGACACGGAGCCCCGGCCCGCAGAAGTCTCTGCACGCTTGACCGGGGCCGAAAGTTGGGTCATGAATGAGGTGTATCTGGCTACAACTTGATACACCTGAAGGGCCTTGGGAGCGTCAACTCCTCGGGCCCTTTGCTTTTCTAGGTCATTGTCATTCCTTCCTCTTCGTGGACGGGGAACAATTCTTCCGGCGACATGCCCACGGCCTGCGCAAGTGCTTCTTCGATGCGCTGAGACCGACACATTCGCTTACCGACCAAGGTCAGCGCAGAGTCACTGACACCAAGTTCACGCGAGATCTGCGCCAGTGACGTTCCGCGGATCCGAAGTTCCGCCTTCAGACGCTCGTGGGCGTCTAAATCCGCCTTTGTAGGGGTGCGCATCGGGGCGATCTCCTGGTTCTGAGAGAGCAAAAGCAGCCGGACTCGTCATCCAGCTAAGGAACTCCATCCGAAGCAGTCAATCTCTCAAGATATTGCCGTAAAACAAAAAACCACCCGGACCATTTGGTCCGCACGGACCAAACGGTCCGATGCCCTTGTTTTCCTAACCGCTGGCCAGCATTCCGAGCTAAGGTTCCTGATAAGGGTAAACAGCTCAGACATCGGATCAGCGGATTTGGTCACGCCACAGGAAGATCACGAATCGATCGCTCAGCGGCTTGGTGCGGCCAACCTCCTGGCCATTCGTGCGTCCACGGGACTGAGCCAAGCCCAGTTCGCCGCGGCCATAGGGTTCTCGGACCGCACCCTACGCCGCTATGAGCACGGGGAACGCGAGCTGCCCCAGGCTGCGCGGCTGACCATCATTCAGCTATTCAAGATCGACCCTCTTGCCAGCGACCAAATGGCCGCCGCGATTGGGCTGGACGGCGCTGAGCTGTCTCCAAGCGCAACGGCAGTGACTGGGGCGGAGGAAGATTGCTGGCTGAAGCTTAGGAGAGAGGGTCTGGAATCCAGGGAGCGGAACTACTCTCCCCTTGGCCAGCATCTTCTGAAAGCCCGCGACTACGCGTTTCTCAGCGCAACGCTGTACTTCGCCGCGAAGCATGTCGCGCTGGGGCTGGGGCTCCCCTTTGGCTTCGGGGTCAACGGCACGGACTGGGCATTCATCGGAGCCTTCTGTGTGATCGTGCTCTTCCTGTTTTCAGTCGTTGCCGAGCTGCCCGTACTCAAGGCCGCCAGACATATTCTAACGGGCAATAGGGGGAGAAGGGCTCTCTAAGGCGCGTTGGCGGTCAATATGGCGGGAAGCGGTCGTTCACTGTGATCTGGGCGAACGGATGCTCTAGTGTGCCCCGTAGTCTGCCAGAAACGCAACGCGCCGGTCTTTCGCGATGAGTGGCTCGCGGTAAGGGCAATTTTTGCCCCCCATCCGCGCGACCAAACTTGAGCTCCAGAATTGACTACGAAACCGCCAAGAGATCAAAGAAATCTATCTGCTTTGCGCTGATCTCACCAAGAATGCGTTCCTTGGTTCTTGGGCTTCTGAACATCTGATAGTGAGCGACCGCTTTCTGCTGGCTGCAGGCAGCCGCAACACGACGAATGGCCTCCTCTACTAGCTCAAGCGCGGAGTCTCCCTCGGGCACCTCGGCCTTTTGAGACTTCACGTGGAGAAGCTTGCACGCGAAGAGAATAAACCACTGCCCATAGACTAGGTACTGATGCTCGTGTCCGCTTTCAGGCGACGAGCCAAACTTTGCTTGGTAGGCATCGCGAAGTTCTTCGATGATTCCATAGATCCGATAAAGTTTGATCAACTCATCGATGTTCTGGCGGCTGCCAAATATCTGCTGGAAGCGGGCATCGAAAATTGAGTCTGATTCAGTCTTGGCCCGATCCGGTTCTCTGAGATCAAACGACAAGATGATCTGCCCCAACTTCAGGGCGTCGATCCTCTTATCGTCTGGCTGCTCAGAGTGCATATTCTTCTTGCGCTCAAAGAAGTAGCCCTTCTCCTTGAACGCAAGCTCCAGCTTTTTCAAGACTTCATGGTTCGACATGAGATCACGGCTTTGAATACGCGCCTGACTATTGGTCGCAACGGCCACCCTCTCCGCGATATCTGACCGATCGGTTGCATACATGCGCACCATTACGACAACATCAGACAGTGCCTCGGGGTCGGTTCGCGCGGCCTCAACTAGTGAGTGCGAGGTTTGCGCACCGTTGACGATCTGGAAGTCTTTGAAGACCAATTTCGGATTGGTATGCCCCTTGTTGTAGGAAAAGCTCTTGCAGGTAATCGTGACGCCATTGTTCAGATACCAGAACAGGTAGCTGTCGTTCGAGGTCGCGGTCGAAATGATCGCCTGATTGAAGCCGCCCTTGCTTCCGAGGAACACGCGTAGGTTGTCATCAAACAGGTGTCGTTTGATGGTTTCGCCATCATCTTCGGTGATCAGATCGACAAAGGACATTGCATCAATTGACGCAATCGCACCTCTGACATCACCATCAGATCGCTCAAGGATTTCTCGGCCAATGACCTGCAATTGACCATCTGCGCGCGCTCGACCTTCGCCCGCCATGGCCTGAATGACACTGTGGCCGCCATAGAACTCAAACGAAACAGATGAATGTGACGCCTTTATGCTCTCGATAATTCCTAAGGCTGAGGTCGAGAAGCCCTCGCCATTCGAACAGAAGATCGCCTTGTAGCGGCAGATCTTGCCCTTGTTGTGGAGGTCCCAAATTCGTCGAACAGCTTCCTGAAGCCGAAAATTCCCACTGGTAGCCAAACCTTCTGATTTTTCGAACAGCTCGTTAAGGAAAAGGGAAACTTTCAGAATTTCTGTGTCGTTGATTGTCTTATGGCAAGTGCCTTGGCTCTCCCGATACTTCGACTGGAACAGAAAGACCTCGGCACTGCTTTCGCTTTCAATGATATGAACGGCGTCGATCCCACGATCGTCGGGGCCATCGGTGATAATCTCTTGCAGCTGATCATCATGTCCAGGAAAAATTTGGCCCAAGACGATCGCAAGGAAACCCACTGTCTTCTTAGCAAACTGATGTTTCTCGCAGGTTCTCGACACTCTCGCGTCGATGATTTCCCAATCCATCTTTGAAATCGGATTCATGGTGTAGTTTAATCCTCAGATTGGGATCGATGCTTCTGTGCTGCAAAGGATTTTCAGCAAGTCCCTATTGCTGCGAACTTCATTATCCTATGCCGATCTTAATTTGTTGATAGCCTAGAGTACTAAAGAGAAACTTCTAGCGAACATAACAAGCTGAATCTACAAGTGATTTTCGCCGCCCCCTCAACCGAGCTTCCCGAACAGTGCGAACTGCAATCTGACGCACCTGCCTCTGAAGGCATGAGGTGCGTACGCATGTTGACGCTGTGGAGATAAGAAGCGGCAAGCAAGGTCAAGGCTCAGCAAACGGCCGGTTTGAAAGGTCGCACTCCAGCGGGCAGGATTTGTGCGCGATGTCAGCTCTGGGCCGAAATGTTACTGCTCGGTCGCGACGTAGGCGCGCACGTCCTCGCGCCAGAAAATTCTGCTCAAGTCGTGTGGCATCGCCAAGAGGGCCACGTCTGCATTTCTCAGTTTCATAGACAAAGCGCCCTGTGGGCGCCGAGCGACGTCGGCAAGCTCGCCCAAAGATATAAAGATTTCGCGGAACTGCATCAGACTACCAGCGGTAACTACGGTTGCCCCTCGACGGTAGAGCTCCGAAGCATCCGCACCGTGCAGCAATCCGTTTTCAACGAGGTACCCCACCGTCTTTGCGGTGACTCGTAGCTTCTGTGCGACGGCGCTGATGGAGAGATGGGCTTCACCCTCTACCGCTGCGCCGTCGGCACCATGCGCCTCGCCAGCTACGCTTGCACCCGAGCCCTTACGAGCTGGAAAGAACTTCTTTTCGCGCTCGTATGCCTCAAGCATTCGCTGTGTGACAAAGCCCATCGGAACAATGCTGCCATCAGGCTGACGCTTTGCGAGGCCGCGGCGCACCAAGTCCTCTGCGTTGCGCTTGGCGAAGCGCTTGAGCGGAAATGGCTTCTCTGCGTTCGACGAAGCCTTTCCCTCCGACGGCACCCCAAGCACCAGCACTCCTCTTCTGACAGAGAAATGGTCGAAGACGTGCCGCCGCACGACGTCACGCAGGGGTTCGAATTCGTCACCGAGGCTCCGGCTTTTCAGCCACGTGGTCCAGGGACCGAAAACACGACCGAAGAAACGCCCATCCACCCCGTCCTCACGCGACAACGCCGCGAGGCAGTCTGAGAGGGCCACAGGGCCGTCTTTCAGCACGTCGTAGCCGTAGCCACCGAAACTCACCCAATCAGCCCCTCTGTGCCCCGCTAGCGAGGCGTCTGGCCCCTTAGCAATGCGCAGCCCCAACACCTCGCATGCGCGCGATACCACATTGAGCTCGAGACGGTCGATCCATCGATCGCCCCGCCCTTTCAGGATGCGGTCGGTGAGGTACTGCTCGAAAGGGCTGAGGTCTGCGGGGATCATCGGCTGATCCAAGAGCCACCCGTAATGCTTCCGAAGCTGCGCCGAAAAGTCCCTGGCACCTTTACTAAACTTCTCTGGCGGGAGGGTCACGAGCATACATCCTGCTCCGGGCAGCTTCTGATCGACGAGAATTTCCACTGCAGGCGGCGCGGAACACGCCACGATTCAGCTGCAGTCGACGCCTCCGCCCTTACACACTCCGGACAGACACGGACACGCAGGCGCTGAAAGCTCTGGAGGGAGGCAAATTCGTCTCGCAGTCGGAAATGCCCTTTCCCGAAGTGGCGGACTGACACCCATTCCAACGCAGCCGCATCGCACCCGGCCAGCTGCGCCAATTGCCCTATCGCGACCTTCTCACCGCGGAACAAGGGATCGACCGGAAAGGCAATGTCGCCGCAGAATCGCTGCATGGAGCTTGCGCCGCCCCTCGCCGCGATTCGGGACAGCAAAGACGAAGCCGGCTCGAACGCGGCATGCGGCACGGTCAGCGGCAACTGAGGAAAGGTATTTCCAGGGATGGCAGAGAGGCTCTTGGCCAAACGAGACTTCCGGGATCAGACAAAGGCAGGAACGTCCTGACCTTACGATCGCGAGCTCAACTGGGCAACGCCACTCCGCGTCCTGGAACTTCCGCCTGCGGGGTCAGGCATCTGACATGAAAGTCAGTTTTGCCTGACACCCCACAATTTGAATTATGGCGGACCGAGGAGGATTCGAACCCCCGACCCCTTGATTCGTAGTCAAGTACTCTATCCAGCTGAGCTATCGGTCCGTGAGGCGGGGAATACATATGCCGCGCGGAGGGCGCAAGCGCCTTTTTCGATTTTTTATGACATTTCGCCCATCGGCAGGCGAATTTCAAAGCAAGTGCCTGTTTCATCGGTTCTTTTCAGCGCCAGCATACCGCCATGCCCGCGGATCAGCTCCGATACGATTGCCAACCCCAGACCGGAGCCCCCCTTCCGCACCCCTCCCTGGAAGGGTTGGAACAGATGTTCGCGTGCTTTTGGCGGCAGACCCGGCCCGGTGTCGGTCACTTCGATGATCCAGGCGTCATCCTCCGCCCAGGCGGCCACGGAAATCTCTCCCGCGTCGCCGGTGGCGACAATCGCCTGACGGGCATTGCGCACCAGATTGGCCAGCGCGCGATAAAGCTGTTCGGGGTCGCCACGAATCACCAGGCTGGCAGGAATGTCCTCCGACAGGGAAATGTCCTCTTCCCCGATGGCCAGCCGCTCCGCCTCCAGAACCTCGGAGGCCAGCTCCGACAGGTTGAACAGCGACAGCACCGGCGCGGGCTCCTCCGCGCGGCCAAAGGCCAGGGTGTTCTCGCACAAACTGACCGCACGGGTGATGGAGTTCACCAACTTCGGCGCCATGCGTTTCACGGCAGGATCTTCGGACATCTCGATCCTGTCGGTGAACAACTGCGCCGAGGTCAGGATATTGCGCAGATCATGGCTGACCCGTGCCACCGCGCCCCCCAGCTGGGCCAGGCGCTCTTTTTGCCGCAACGCCTGCGTCAATTGGGTTTCCATGGCTTGCAGCGCGGTCTCTGCCTCGCGCAGTTCGCGCACCGTGGCCTGTGGCGTGATGATGCGGCGCGCGTCCTCCGGCGCTTCGGCATAGCGTTTCATGTGCCCGATCACGCCCTTCATCGGGCGCACGATCAGCCGCCGCACCGCCATGAACAGCAGACACGCAGTGACGATGGAGATCACGGCAGACAGGAACAGAACGCGCAGACCATAGTCCAGCATCGCCACCCGCAGGCCCGCCGTGTCCATGGTGACTTCGATCAACTGCCCCGCATCCAGCGAAGGCGCACCGATCACCCGAATAATGCCCGGCTGCGTATCCCACAGCCGCAGCATCGCATCGCGCATCAGGTCGAGCGGCCCTGCTTCGCGCAGATCAAAGGATTTATCGACCTCACCGGGAATCGGCGAGCTCAGCACCAATTGCCGCATGGTGTCGCGCCGCAGCACCACGTTGTAGACGCCGGCATTGTCGAGCAGCTCGCGCTCCAACTCCTCCGACAGCATCTCATCGGCCAGCAAGGCAAGCGAGGCGATCTGCGCACGCTCCAGCCGTGCCAGCAGGTAATCTTCGCGGAAGCGCGCCACGGAAGGCACAAAAATCAGCACCTCCGCCAGCATCACGAAGACGACTGTCAGTATCAGGAAGCGACCGGAGAGCGAATTGAGCATCAGGACCTTATGGCAGCCAGCGTTGCACGAGCCGCACAACTTTTTTCACGGTTTCGTTTTCAAACAACTTGGGTGTGAAATAGGCACCGGCAACCCGTTTGTTAATCTCTCCGACAGTCGGATAGGGCGAAACCATGTTCGACACGGCGCTCATCTTCAGCCCGTTGGCAATGACAAGCGACCAGAGGTTCACCAATTCGCCGGCTTGCGCCCCCACGATGGTGACGCCGACGGGCTTGCCTTTGACCACCATAGCCTTGATGAAACCCGCCGTCTGCCGTTCTGCGATCAGGCGGTCATTATGGTGAAAATCAAAGCGCGCAACCTCCAGCGCGTCACCATGCCGCTGCTGCGCCTCGGCCTCTGTCAGACCGATCTGCGCCAGTTCAGGCTGTGTATAGGTGGCGCGCGGAATATGGTCGGTCTTCGCCTTCGCAGGCAGGCCCAGCACGGCGGAACGCACGATGAGCCCCGCGTGATACCCGGCCAGATGAGTGAACTGCATCCCGCCCGCCACATCGCCAATGGCGTAGACACGGCGATTCGAGGTGCGCAGCCGGTCATCCACCTTGATGCCGGTGCGCGTGGTCTGGATCCCGGCAGCGTCGAGGTTCAGCCGCTCCGTATTCGCCCTGCGCCCCACGGCCACCAGCAGATGAGAGCCGGTGAAGCTGCGGCCATCCTCAACCTCCACCGTGATCCCCTCGCGCACGGCGGTGACCTTGGCGTCCTCGACGATCTCCACGCCTTCGCTGCGCAAACGGTCGATCACCAGCGCGGCCGCCTCCGGATCATCGCGTCCCAGCGCCTTGGCCCCTTCGATCACGGTGACCTTGGACCCGAGCCGCACGTGCGCCTGTGCCATCTCCATCCCGATGGGGCCGCCGCCGATGATCAGCAGATGCGCGGGCTGCTCCCGCAGCTGCCAAAGCGTCTCGTTCGTGAGGTAGGGCACCGTCTCCAGCCCGTCGATCGGCGGCACAAAGGGCGAAGAGCCCGTCGCCAGCACAATCCGCCGCGCGCTGATGCGGTAGCCGCCGGCCTCCATTTCCGTCTCGGACACAAAAGCCCCGAAGTCGCGGATCACGCGCACGCCAAAGCCCTCGAACCGCTCGACGCTGTCCATCGGGGCGATCTGCGCGATAACCTCCTGCACATGGTCCTTGGCAACGGCGTAATCGACCTGCGGTGCCACAGGCGCGATGCCATATGTCCCCGCCCCGCGCATCGCCTGCGCCCGCGCGGCGGCGGCAATCAGCGCTTTGGACGGCACACACCCGTAGTTCAGACAATCGCCGCCCATCTCATGGCCTTCGAGCAGGATCACATCGGCGCCCATCTGCGCCGCCCCGGCAGCCACCGACAGGCCGCCTGATCCGGCACCAACAATCAAAAGGTCACAGCTCAGGCTATCCATCTCAGATCTCCTTCTTGCCGCGCACGGCCTTGATGACGATTGGCAACGCGGACAGCGCCGCCAACCCAAGGATCGGCCCGATCACATGCGGCGCCCAAAGCAGCGACAGATCTGGCCGCTCCCCCCGGTCGAACACTTCGCCCAGACCGACCCCGATCGAGGTGAACACCAGAGCACCGGGAATGATGCCAAGCGCGGTGGTCATGACGAAATTGCGCAGTTTCACGCCCACCAGCGCAGGCAAAAGATTGGCGACAAAGAACGGCACCGCCGGCACCAGCCGCAACATGAACAAAACGGAGATTTCATTCTCGCGCAAGCCGTCGCGGATGCGCTTCCAATTGCCCTCCGCCGCGTCCACCTTTGCCGCCAACGTCCGCCCAAGACCTGCCCGCGCCGCAAGAAAGATCCCCGTCGCGCCAATGGTGGCCGCCAACACATTATAGACGGTGCCCGCCGCAAGGCCGAACAGGAAGCCACCCGTGACCGACGCCACAGCCGCCCCCGGCAGGGAAAACGCGACGATCGCCACGTAGATCGCCAGAAATCCCGCCACCATCAGCACATAATGCGTGTCCCGCAGCGCCAGCAACGCCTCACGGTTGGCCGCCAGGGTGTCAAAGCTGATGTAGTCGCGCAGGGTAAAAGCCCCCAACACCGCCACCACGCCGATCACGATCAGAGGCAAATGGCGCGTCCAGCTCTTGGGCTGGTCCGAAGTCTCGTCGGTCTCTGTCATATCGCTCATTGTGTTGGGGCCTTTCGTTCCGGGCAATCTGCCTGAAACGTGACGGCTCCGCCTCCCTTGGCCGCACGGGTTCACGCGGGGTTGATCCGAGAAAGCCCATCCGTGAGGGAATCGCGCGTAATCTCGCACGACTGAAACATAGGCTGCCGGCATTTGGCAAAAGCTGTAACATGACCCAAAGGCCAACCGCTGCACTTTAACGCAGTCTGTCGCGGTCCTGAATTCACCTGTAGAATAGGGTATTATCGGATCGTCGGCTCGTATATTCACGAAAATGGCCGGGATGCAGATCTTTTCGCAGTTCTGGCAATCGGACATTTGACAAAATAATGAAGCCCCCCTATAGGACGGGCTTCGAACTTCCCTGGCGGCGACTCACGTCGCCTCCAATGAACCCGGAGTAGCCGCGATGAAACGCACTTTTCAACCTTCGAACCTCGTCCGCAAGCGCCGTCACGGCTTCCGTGCCCGCATGGCAACCAAAGCAGGCCGCAAAATCCTGAACGCGCGCCGTGCACGTGGCCGCAAGGTTCTGAGCGCCTGATCCGGACGGGCCTTCACATGGTCACGACACAAGCACCCGCCCCGGCTCACCCCGCGGCGGGTTCTTCGTCTTTTCAGGTTCTCGCGAAACGCGCCGACTTTCTCCGCGCCGCCAAGGCGCGTCGGGTCCCGTGCGAAGGTTTCCTTTTGCAAGCCCGCCAGCGCGGCGAGGGCGAGGCAGACGGGATGAGAATAGGCTTCACCTGCTCCAAAAAGGTGGGCAACGCCGTGGCGCGCAATCGGGCCAAGCGGCGCCTGCGCGAAATTGCGCGCCTCGTTTTGGCCGACATCGGTTTGCCGGACCACGACTACGTTCTGATCGGTCGCGCCGAAAAGACCGCGCAGCGGGATTTTGTGCTGCTGCAAGAGGACTTGCGCCGCGCCATCGTGAAGCTGCACGGCCCCCGGACATGACCCCCTTCGCCTGGGTCGTCTCTTTGCCCGTGCGCGCCTACCGATTGGTCGCTTCTCCATGGGTTGGCCACGGCTGCCGCTTCCATCCAACCTGTTCTGCCTACGCCATGGAAGCCCTGGAAAAACATGGCGCTCTCAAAGGCAGCTGGCTCGCCGCCCGTCGCATCGGGCGTTGCCATCCGTGGGGCAGCTCCGGCATCGACAACGTCCCGGACTGAGCACCGAGCTGCAGGACGAGACCAACCAACGCAGCCACGTCATCCGAGACATTTTTGGCTCTGACGGAACATGTGGTCGAGAAGGGGTTTCCGCCCGCGAAGACTCTGCCGTATAGCGTCGCTCATGACCGATGATCTTGATGACATTCACCCCCTCTTCCAAGGCGCTCCGCGGACGACGGAATTCCGAAAACTGCGCAAGCGGATCGTTCGCAACGTTCGCGAAGCCGTGGAACAATACGGCATGGTGGAGGGCGACAACGCGCGCTGGCTTGTGTGCTTGTCAGGCGGCAAAGACAGCTACACGCTGCTCGCAATTCTTGTCGAATTGAAGTGGCGCGGCCTCTTGCCCGTGGACCTTCTGGCCTGCAACCTCGATCAGGGCCAACCGGGATTTCCGGCGACGGTTCTTCCCGAGTTCCTCGAGAAAATGGGCGTCCCACATCGCATCGAATACCAGGACACCTACTCCATCGTCACCGACAAGGTTCCCGCCGGGCGGACCTACTGCGCGCTCTGCTCGCGCCTTCGCCGCGGTCACCTCTACCGGATCGCCCGCGAAGAAGGCTGCTCAGCCGTTGTCCTGGGTCATCACCGCGACGATATTCTCGAGACGTTCTTCATGAACCTCTTCCACGGCGGCCGCCTCGCGACCATGCCGCCGAAGCTGGTCAACGAAGAGGGCGACCTCTTTTTGTATCGCCCCCTCGCCCATGTTGCCGAGGCCGACTGCGAGAAGTTCGCCAACGCGTTGAATTATCCGATTATTCCCTGCGACCTGTGCGGCACTCAGGACGGGCTGCAACGCCAGCAGGTCAAGCAGATCCTCGACCAGTGGGAAAAGAACTCCCCCGGCCGGCGACAGGTGATGTTCCGGGCTTTGACGAACGCGCGGCCCTCGCACCTGCTCGACCCCAAGCTCTGGGACTTCCAGGGGCTTGAGCTGAAAGAACGCAATTCGAACAAAAACTAACTGTCGAGTTAATAAGCAAGTTACCCCCTTCCCCTAGTGTCTTTTTCGAACGAGGGAAGGGCACGCGATGAAAGCGTTGATCGAGCAGAATGTCAGCAAGGTCCGCACGATCCTGCGACGGGGGCTATATGGCCCGCAGGCCCTGGCGTTCCTCCCCGCAGCTGCATTGACCGCCTTTTGGACGGGCGGAGAGGCGTTTTTGATCTTCACAGCCCTTGGTGCGCCGTTTCTATACTTGCTCACCAGCCGGGCGCCCAATCAGGAAACAGATGACGGCAGGCGCAATGCCACGTCCGGCGTGATTGGCAAAGCCGAGGCAGAGGCGCTGGCGCAGCAGGCACTCGACCGCGCGCAGGCCGCCAATCTCGCGACCGCTTGCATCATTGTGGACATCGACGGTCTGGACGAAGCAGCGCAACTGTCCGGGGAAAGCACGGTGGAGGCGCTGCGGGATCTGTCCTTGTCCCGGCTGATCAACATCCTCCGGCGCGATGACAAGGTGCTTCGTATCGGCGAACGGCGCTTCTTGATTCTTTTAGGGCCCTCCCTGCGCATGGAACTGGAGCCGCTTTTGCAACTTGCCTCGCGGCTGCAAGGCGCGGTTGAGGAACCCGCCTCCGTCGAGAATGCCATGCGCTACCTCTCAGCGTCCGTCGGCTTCTGCGGCAGTCCTCGGCTGAACCGCGCCGCAACTGGCAAAGAGCTTTTGGAGGCGACCAATGTGGCCTTGGCAGAGGCGGTAGCAAACGGCCCCTCCGCAATACGCGCCTGGTCAGAGCACATGCGCATGGCTCACACTGAACAGAAAAGCCTAAAGGCCGAAGTGGACCGCGCGCTGGACAACGGCCAGATACAGCCTTGGTTTCAACCGCAGATCTGCACCTCTACCGGCCGCATCAGCGGCGTCGAAGCGCTGGCCCGTTGGATCCACCCCACCCGCGGCATTGTCCCGCCTGCACAGTTCCTTCGCGTGCTGGAGGACGCCGGCCGCATGGAACGGCTCAGCGAAGTGATCCTGCAGCACTCCCTCACCGCGCTGCGCAGCTGGGACGCCGCCGGGCTGGATGTTCCGCGTGTCAGCGTGAATTTCTCTGATTCCGAATTGCGCGCCCCTCGTCTCGTCGAACGCATTCAGTGGGAGCTGGATCGTTTCGGATTGACGCCACAGCGACTTGGCATCGAAGTTCTGGAAACAGTGATTGCCGGATCACCGGAAGGCATCGTTGCCCGCAACATTGTCGAACTCAGCAAACTCGGCTGCCACATTGATCTGGATGACTTTGGCACAGGTCATGCGTCCATTACCTCATTGCGCCGTTTCAAGGTACACCGCCTGAAAATCGACCGCAGCTTTGTGACCCGCGTCGACCGGGACGAGGAACAGCACCGCATGCTCGCCGCCGTTTTGGGCATGGCGGATCGTCTCGGACTGGAAACCTTGGCCGAGGGCGTCGAAAGCGTCGGGGAGCACGCCCTTCTGGCACAACTCGGATGCGACCACGTCCAGGGTTTTGGCATCGCCCGGCCAATGCCTGCGGATCAAATGGTCGACTGGGGCAATCAGCACGCCAGCCGCATTGCCGAGGCGCAGAACCTGGGACGGAGTTCTGGCTGACAACCCCTTCCCGAAATCCAGACAACAGATCAAACCGCGCTCGCCTAAAAGGCGATGGCAACCTCCGCTTCCGGCTCTGCTACGCCAAATACCCATTAGAATTGCAGGCGGAAAGACACATCACCTTTATGTAACGGAAATATGCTTGACCTTTGAGGCTTGGGGGGTTTGAACCCACCGGGACTTTCAAACGGAAAGGCAGGCCCCCCCGATGGACGAACAGAACAAGAACCTACTGCTGGCGACGGTGCTCAGTTTTGCCGTGATGCTGGTTTGGTTCGTCTTCTTCCAACCGCCAGAGCCAGTTGAGGATCCCAACGATCCCGCTGCGGTCACGGAAACCGTCACCACCGATGGTGTCGCAACCGCGCCGACGTCAGCGCCGGGCGCGACCCCCGTCGATGCGCCGAGCGATCAGGCAACCGCCGCCGCCGACGCCCCGCGTCTGCAACTCGACACGCCGCGGCTCGAAGGCAGCATCTCCCTTGTGGGCGGTCGCCTCGATGATCTGCGCCTGAAGGACTACACCGTCTCGCTCGACAGCGACGAGATCGTGCAGATGTTTAAACAGGTCGGGTCTGAAAAGGCGTATTACGCGCTTTACGGCTGGGCGCCCGGCGCCGGTCTCACAGCCGAAGACGTGCCCGGCGCCAATACGGAATGGAGCGTCGAATCCGGCGAAACCCTGACCGTCGACACGCCGGTGGTATTGCGCTGGGACAGCCCGGCGGGCCTCATTTTCCGCCGCGCGATTTCTGTCGACGAGAACTACATGTTCTCCGTCTCCCAGAATGTCGAAAACCCCACGGACGCGGACGTCAGCCTTGCGCCCTACGGAATCGTGGCGCGTCATGGCGAACCCGACGGCAAGAAGTTTTTCGTGCTGCATGAAGGCGCGATGCAAATGTCGGACGGCATTCTGGAGCTGACCACATACAGCAACATGACGGATCTCGACGTCGTTGCCGGCGAAGGCGCGCCCGCCACCGTGGAGCGTGTAACCGAAACTGGTTGGGTCGGTTTCACCGATCACTATTGGATGGCCATGATGGTGCCGGGTGCGGACCAGCCGTTCAAATCCGTCGTCAAATACGATCCCCGCAGCGATATCTACCAGTCCGAAGCCGTCCTCGCCACGCGCGAACTGGCTGCGGGAGAGACCATCGACGTCAACACCCAGCTGTTTGCCGGCGCCAAGGAATGGGAAACCATCAAGGAGTATCAGGCCGCGGGCGTGGATCGGTTCATCGATTCCATCGACTGGGGCTGGTTCTTCTTCCTGACCAAACCGATTTTCGCTGTGCTGCACTGGCTGAACCTCGCCATTGGCAACATGGGTGTCGCGATCATCGCGCTGACCGTTCTGCTCAAGGCGCTGCTTTTCCCGCTGGCCTATAAATCCTACGCCTCCATGGCGCGGATGAAAGAGCTCCAGCCAGAGATGGAAGCCCTGAAAGAACGCGCAGGCGACAACCGCGAGAAGCTGCAAAAGGATATGATGGCGCTGTACAAGGAGAAGAAGGTCAACCCCGCTGCGGGCTGCCTGCCGATCCTGCTGCAGATCCCGATCTTCTTCTCGCTCTACAAGGTGATCTTCGTCACTCTGGAACTGCGTCACGCGGACTTCTTCGGTCCCTTCCGCGACCTCAGCGCGCCTGACCCGACCTCGATCTTCAACCTGTTCGGTGCGCTCCCCTGGGCCGCGCCAGAGGCAGGGTCGATCATGGCACTGGTCTTCATCGGCGTGTTGCCGATCCTGCTGGGCGTGTCCATGTTCCTGCAGCAAAAGCTGAACCCGGCCCCGGCCGATCCGGCCCAGCAGATGATCTTTGCCTGGATGCCGTGGGTGTTCATGTTCATGCTCGGCGGCTTTGCCTCGGGTCTGGTGGTCTACTGGATCACCAACAACGTGATCACCTTCACCCAACAGTACCTGATCATGCGCAAGCACGGGTACAAGCCGGACATCCTCGGCAACATCAAGGGCAAGAAGGCCGAAAAGGCCAAGTAAACCCACCGATGACACAATTGGACCGCGGTCGTGATGGTTTCACGGCCGCGGTTGTTTTATAGAAGGCTCCGGAACACCGAGTTCCGACCGCAGGAGACGCCCAGATGAAGCTGCCCTTTCCCATCGCAGACGATCCCGATGACGCCGCACGCGAGGCCGCGCGCAAATTGTTCGTCGGGCATGAGGTCGACTTCGTCAAAGGCGTCGTCGCCATGGACGGACTGCCCCCAGATGACCGGCCAGAGGTCTGCTTTGCCGGGCGATCCAACGTTGGGAAATCCAGCCTCATCAACGCCCTGACGGGTCGCAAGGGACTGGCGCGCGCCTCGAACACGCCGGGCCGCACGCAGGAAATCAACTATTTCACGCTCGGCCCTGAAAAATACCTCGTCGACCTGCCCGGCTATGGCTTCGCCAACGCCCCGCTGCCGGTGGTGGAAAAGTGGCAGCGCCTGTTGAAGCAGTATCTTTCCGGTCGCGCCACTCTGAAACGCGCCTTTGTGCTCATCGACTTTCGCCACGGCGTGAAGAAGGTCGACGATGAAATCATGACCTTGCTGGACCGCTCCGCCGTGCCGTTCCAGGTGGTGATGACCAAGCAGGACAAGGTCAAGAAGTGGGATCAGGACAAGATTCTCGAACAGGTGCGCGACGCCCTGAACAAGCACCCCGCCGCCTACCCTGAAATGGTCGTCACCTCTTCGGAAAAGGGCGACGGCATTCCGACGCTCAGGGCGATCATTGCCGGGCTCGACTAGGCTGGAAGTCACCGCCGCTTCGGGGCATGTTGAACCGAAGCCGTCCGAGGAAGACCAGATGAGACCGCGCAATATGAACAAAGACTGGAAAGCCACCGCCCGCACCCTGTCCCAGGCCCTGCCCTATCTGCAGCGCTATTCCGGGGCCATCGTGGTGGTGAAGTTCGGCGGCAACGCCATGGGCGACGCCGATGCCATGGCGGAATTTGCCCGAGACATCGTGCTGATGCGTCAGGTCGGCCTGAATCCCGTGGTCGTCCACGGTGGCGGCCCCATGATCAACGAGATGCTCGCCAAACTGAACATCGAATCGCGTTTCGTGCGCGGCAAGCGTGTCACCGATCAGGCCACCGTCGAAGTGGTGGAAATGGTGCTGACCGGCCTCGTGAACAAGCGAATCGTTCAGGCGATCATGGACGAGGGAGGCCGCGCCGTTGGTCTGTCCGGCAAGGATGACGACCTGATGGTCTGCGAGGCGGACGATCCGGAACTGGGCTTCGTCGGCCGCCCGATCGAAATGAACGTGCAGGTGCTGCGCGATCTGTTCAACGCCGGGATCATCCCCGTCGTCGCCCCTGTCGCAACGGGGATGGACCCTCTGGAAACGTTCAACGTCAACGGTGACACCGCTGCCGGCGCCATCGCGGGCGCGCTGAAGGCCGACCGCCTGCTGCTGCTCACCGATGTCGCCGGCGTCAAGAACGCGGAGGGCGAGGTGATGACAGAGCTCAGCCCCGCGGACATTCGACGCCTGACCGACGAGGGCATCATCGCGGGGGGCATGATTCCCAAGACCGAGACCGCGCTCAAAGCTCTTCAGGAAGGGGTGCGGGCCGTGGTCATCGTCGACGGCCGCGTGTCCAATGCCTGCTTGCTGGAACTGTTCACGGAGCACGGCTCCGGCTCGATGATCCGGGACGAGGCACTGCCCCCGTTGACCCAGAAGTGACCAGCCTTCAGGCGGTGGACACCATGGTCCGCGCGCAGGCTTTGGCCGTGCGCGGGGCCTTCCATCCCGGTCCGCTGGACGGTGCGCCAAAGGGCACCGGCACCATTCTGATGATCGGGCCGGATGAGCCGCGTTTCTGGCAAGTTTTCACCGCCGCGCCGGAATACAGTGACGGGGCAGACGATCCGATGGATCGCTGGTCAAAGCGCGTCCTTTGGGCGGTGGCACAGGACTTGGGCGGTCGCGCGCTGTTCCCCTCCGACGGGCCGCCCTACCCGCCGTTTATCGCTTGGGCACAGGCGACCGGGGCCTGCCTGCCCTCCCCGGTTGGCCTGCTGGTGCATGAAACCGCCGGATTGTTCGTCAGCTTTCGTGGTGCGATCGCCCTGACCGAGCGCCTCGATCTGCCATCGCCGGCACCGCGTCCCTGCGACGCATGTGCAGCCCCCTGCACCACGGCGTGCCCGGTCGGCGCACTCAAGCCCGGCCAGGACTACGATGTGCCGCTCTGCCAGGCGCATGTGGCCAGTCCGGACGGCAGCGACTGTCGCGCAGGCTGCCTGGTGCGCCGCGCCTGTCCGGTCACATCATCCCCTTCCACCTCTTTCAGCCGTGACCCCGCGCAGTCAGCTTTTCACATGGCATCCTTCATGAGACATTATCCCGTATGAAACGACTGATCCTGATGCGCCATGCCAAGTCTGACTGGTCCGCGGGCACCGCCGACGCGAACCGGCCGCTGAACGGACGCGGGCGACGCTCTGCCGAGGCGATGGGCCAGTGGCTGCGCGACATGGGCCATATGCCGGATGAGATCCTGTGCTCAAGCGCCACGCGCACGCGTGAGACGCTGGATCTGCTGGCGTTGAAGGCCCCGACCACCTACCGCAAGTCGCTTTACCTTGCTGATTCACAGACCATGCTGAGCGCGCTCCGTGGCGCCTCTGGCGACTGCGTCCTGATGCTTGGACACAATCCGGGCGTTGGCCAATGCGCGCATATGCTGGTCTCGCAAGAGCCCGAGCATGAGCGATTCGACGACTATCCCACCTGCGCGACGCTGGTGGCAGAGTTTGATATCGAAAAGTGGGAAGATCTTTTGCCCGGCAGCGGCGCGCCCCTCGGGTTTGCCGTGGGACGCGACCTGACCGATTAGCGGAACGGTGGGCTGTAGAGCAGCCCGCCCTCGGTCCACTGCAGGTTCAGCCCCCGCGACAGGCCAATCGGCGTGTTGGTCCCGATGTGGCGCGCGAACAATTCACCGTAGTTGCCGCCCGCCTTGATCGCGCGCACGGCCCATTCCGGGTCCAGCCGCATCATCTCCCCAATCAGACCATCCAGCCCCAGAAGCCGGTTGATCTCTGGCGTGCTGGTGCCTTTCGCGCGCAGCTCGTCGATATTGGCAGAGGTCACGCCAAGCTCTTCGGCCGCGATCAGCGCATTCAGCACCCAGCGCACCAGATCCGTCCAATCGTCATCGCCGTGGCGCACAACCGGGCCCAGCGGCTCCTTGGAGATGATGTCTTCCAGCAACACATGGTCTGACGGCGCAGCGAACGTCGCCCGGATCGCGGCCAGTTGTGACGCGTCGGAGCTGTAGACGTCGCAGACGCCCTCCAGGTACAGCGTCTGCGCCTCCGCCGTGCCATCCACCGGCACCGCCTCGTAGGTCATCTCGTAGCGGTTGAAATACTCATCCACGTTCTGCGCGCTGGTGGTTTCCGCCTGCACACAGATTTTCCGGCCATCCAACTCGCGTGCCGAGGACAGACCCAGCGCCTTGGGGACCATGAACGCCTGACCGTCGTAATAATTGATCCCTGCGAAATCGACTTTCAGGTCCACGTCGCTGGAAAAACTCCAGGTGGTATTGCGCACAAGGACATCAATTTCACCGGCGTTCAGCGCACGATAACGGCTGGCGGCTGTGGTCTCGTGAAAGGTCACGGCAGAGGGGTCGCCCAGAATGGCAGCCGCAACAGCCCTGCACAGCCCCACATCAAAGCCATGCCAATTGTCGTTGCTGTCCTTGGAGGCAAAGCCAACCAGGCCAGTGTTCACGCCGCAATTCAGGCTGCCTCGGGCCTTGACGTCCTCGAGCGTGCCGCCCATCGCGGTGGTTGCGGCCAGCATCAGCGCGCCGGCGCAAAAAGTCCTGTACATGCCGTCCTCTCATCATGGTCGTGCCCGATCACACTGGAACTGGCCAGCGGGCCAGTGCCTTGTCCGCACGGACGGGTGACCGTCCAACCTATTTGGAACGCCCGCAGTTTGGGCGGATTACAGCCAAGAGGTCAAGGCAGGATCACCCTTACCCCAGGCGCAACCGACGTCAGGCCCCGGTCGCCAGCGCGTGGTAGCGCGCCGCGTGCAGAAACTCTCCGCGCTTGATCGCTGCGGTTGCAGCGGCATCTTCGTCAACGCCCCACTGTTCCTCGTTCCAGGTTTCGTCCAGCCGTGACAGGGTCCAGGCGGTCTCCGGGTCACGTGCACCATGCACCACGGCGAGCGCCAGCACCAGCGACCCCGACATCGCCACGAGATCGTGAAAGGCTGCGAGCTCAAATGCGCTCTGCCCATGAACATGTTGTGAAAGCCGGTCCAGCGCCGCCTTATCCTGCGCCTGATACATGACGCCGGGCTGCGCGGTCAGCCGTGCATCAAAAGCCTCTGCCGCCCATTCGAGCAGCGGATCCCACTCCGCGTTCTGCCGCGCGACCAGTTCCGCCGGGCGGTCCGCGCGATAGCACAACAGGTCACTGTCGCCATAGGCCGCCAGCATCTCTGCCACTTCGGCGTGCTGCGTCGCCACCTTGTCCAGAGCAGAGTTCGAGGTTCTGGTAAACGGCATCAGGGCCGGGTTCACCTTGTCCTCCTGGGCGCGCCACTCGTCGGCAATCGCCTCCGCAAGGCCCGTCGTCGGCACCACCAGTGGCGTTTTGGCCGGGGTCTTCACCCCGCGTCCGTCGAGCTTGATGGCATAGCCATCCTCGACCGGCTCCACCGTGGCATCTTTCCAGAATCGTTTCAGCGCCCATTCGCTCATATCGTCACCTCCAGCATGTCGCCAATCGCGCCTGCCAGTTCTTGCGTGTCATTCACGACCCGAACCGCCGCCCCCAGCGCATCCGCCGGATGGTAGCCCCAGGTCACACCGATGCCGCGGATGCCCGCCGCCTCGGCCATGTCCATGTCATAACTTGTGTCGCCGATCATCACCGCCTGCGCCGCGTCCAACCCAAGCTCGTCCAGCGCAGAAAACAGCATCGCCGGATGCGGCTTCGATGGGTGATCGTCTGCCACCTGCGTCGTGACAAAGCGTCCGGTCAGGCCGTGCGCCTTCAGCAGGCGTGACAAGCCGCGCCGGGATTTGCCCGTCGCCACACCCAGCAGCAGATCATCAATGTCTCCGAGACGGTCCAACAGCTCCGGTATGCCATCGTACAGCGGCGAGGCCGTGCACGTCACCTGTGCGGCATAGGCGGCCTTGTAGGTCTCCACCATGCGTGTCCGCTGAACAGTGCCAAGGTCGGGCACCAACTGCTCCATCGCCTGCGGCAGCGACAGGCCAACGATACGCAGCACGTCCGGTCGATCCGGCGCGACCAATCCTTCGCCGGCAAAGGCCGCGCTCATGGCACCAAGGATATCTCCCTGACTGTCCACCAACGTGCCGTCCACATCAAAGATGACAAGCTTCAGATCGGTCAATGCAACGACTCAAAGGGGTCGGCGTCGGCGTAGTCTTCTTCCCAGCCAAGCGTGTCCCAGCTGTGCGCCATGTGGTCCGGCAGATGCGCGGTCACGGTCAGCGGCTTCTTTGTCACCGGGTGCTGCAAGGTCATCGACCGCGCGTGCAGGTGCAGCTTCTTGGACATCAGGCCGCCCAGCTGAGCGCCCCATCCGTCGCCGAGGTTTTCCTGACCCGAGCCGCCGTATTTGCCGTCGCCAATGATAGGGTGTCCGATCTCGGCCATATGCGCCCGCAGCTGGTGCGTGCGGCCTGTCAGCGGCTCCAGCGCCACCCATGACGCGCGCGACGCCACACGGTAAAGCGTGGCATAGTAGCTGTGCGCGCGCTTGGCGCCTTCGGTGTTATGCACCTCGTTGGGATGCACGCAGATCATCTTTTCGCCTTCGCCGCCCTTGCCGTGACCGGGCGCCTTGACCAGACCGTATTTGATCTCGCCGAGGTAGGGCACCGGCACACCTGCCACGAGCGCCCAGTAAACCTTGCGCGTTTCACGGTGGCGCATGGCCTCGGTCAGCGCCTTGGCCACGGCGCGGGTGCGTGCCAGCAGCAGAACGCCAGAGGTGTCCTTGTCCAGTCGGTGAACAAGGCGGGGCTTCTCGTCAAAGCCGAACTTCAGAGCGTCCGCCATGCCGTCCACGTGGCGCGTCTGCTTGCTGCCACCCTGCGTCGGCAGGCCCGGCGGCTTGTTCAGCGCGATGATGTGGTCGTCCTTGTAGATCACGCAGGACTGGATCAGCTCCGCATCGCCATCGGTGACCCGCGGCTTTGGCGCGCTTTCGACCTGCCCCGGTTCGGGCAACGGCGGAATGCGCACCTGCTGGCCGGTCTCGATGCGGGTCGAGGCCTTTGCCCTGCCGCCATCGACGCGGATCTCGCCCTTGCGGCACATCTTTTCGATCCGGCTTTGCGCCACGTGGGGGAAGATGCGCTTCATCCAGCGGTCGAGCCTCTGGTCGCCGTCGCCCGGCCCCACTGTTATCGTCTGTACGCGGCTCATGTGGTCAGGCTCCGTGCGATGTAAAGTCCGGCGAAGAGCGCCGCGATGGACACCCCCACCGATGCCATGACGTATCCCGCCGCCAGCCCGATCTGGCCGCGCTCGTAGATCGTCACCGCATCCAGTGAGAAGGTGGAAAAGGTCGTGAACCCGCCAAGGAACCCGGTGGTCAGCAGGGGCGCAAACCGGTTGCCCGAGACATGCGCCAACGCGACCACCAGAAAGCCCATCAGAAGGGAGCCGAGAATGTTCACGGCCAACGTCCCCCATGGAAAGTCACGCCCCATGAGGCGGACCATCAACAGGCCCGTCAGATAGCGGCCTGACGCGCCGAGCGCGCCGCCGAGGGCAACTTGAAAAAGCGGTGTCATGAGCGGTGCTGTGGCGCTTGTGGCATGGCTTGTCAAGGAAACTGGGGCTTTGTCCCCGGCCTGCGGCCTCCCCCGCAGTATTTGTGAACCAAAGAAACGAAAGATCAGTCTTTTGCCCGCTCCGCCCGCAGGCGCGCGTAATAGTCGAGGCGCTTGCGCATCTCGCGTTCGAATCCCCGGTCAACGGGATCGTAGAACTGGGGACGGTCCATGTCTTCGGGGAAGTAGTCCTGGCCGGAGAAGCCTTCCTTTGCGTCATGGTCGTAGGCGTAGCCCTTGCCGTAGCCCTGGTCCTTCATCAGGTCGGTGGGCGCGTTCAGGATATGCTTGGGCGGCATGAGCGAGCCGGTCTGCTTCGCCGCCTTGCGCGCCGCTTTGTAGGCCGTGTAGGTGGCGTTGCTCTTGGGGGCGAGCGCGACGTAGACCAGTGCCTGTGCCAGCGCCAGCTCCCCCTCCGGCGAGCCGAGCCGTTCGTAGGTTTGCCACGCATCCAGACAGGCGGTCTGCGCCTGCGGATCAGCAAGGCCGATGTCCTCCACCGCCATGCGCGTGATGCGCCGGGCGAGGTAGCGCGGGTCCTCCCCCGCCTCCAGCATCCGCGCGAACCAATAGAGCGAGGCGTCCGGGTCCGAGCCGCGCACCGATTTGTGCAGCGCCGAGATCAGGTTGTAATGCCCGTCGCCAGATTTGTCGTATTGGGCCGCGCGCTTCATCAGCCGGGTCTTCAGCGCGTCCGGACCAAGGTCGGTGTCCGTCTTCCACGAGGTCACCTGTTCCACGAGGTTGAGCAGCGCACGCCCGTCGCCATCCGCCATCTCCACCAGCGCGGCGCGTGCGGGTTGCGTGAGGGGCAATTCACGGTCCAGCAGCGTTTCGGCACGGGTCAGGAGGTCGGATAAATTGTCAGCTGACAATCGATCAAGAACAAGCACTTGCGCGCGGGACAGCAGGGCCTTGTTGAGTTCGAAACTGGGGTTCTCCGTCGTGGCACCGACCAGCAGGATGGTGCCGTCCTCCATATGCGGGAGGAAGCTGTCCTGTTGCGCCTTGTTGAAGCGGTGGATCTCGTCGACGAACAGCAAGGTGCCGCGCCCCTGGCTGCGCCGAAGCTTTGCCGCGTCGAAGACCTTGCGCAATTCCGGCACGCCGGAAAAGATCGCGCTGATCTGGACGAAGTAGAGGTCCGTGGCATCGGCCAACAGCCGCGCGATGGTGGTCTTTCCCACCCCAGGCGGCCCCCAGAAGACGATCGACCCCAGGGTTCCGGCGGAGAGCATCACGCCCAGAGGGCTTTCAGGGCCAAGCACCTGCTGCTGACCGATCACCTCGTCCAGCCGAGCGGGCCGCAGACGATCCGCCAAGGGGCGCGGCGCGGTGTCAGGCAACGCGTCGGGCGCGGTGTCGAAGAGGTCCGCCACCGGTCAGACCCGGAAGCTGAGCATGATGCGACGCGTGCCGCGCAGGGCCTCTATCTGCACGCGGCGCCCGGCCTGCCGCATCAACGTCTCCACATCGCGGGGGGCCTCCACACGGCGGCCGTCGATTCGCAACAGAACGTCGCCGCGGGCCAGACCAGCCCGCGCGCCATAGGGACCTGCCTCCACCACGACGACGCCATCCTCCACCGCCAGACCTGTGCCGAGTTCGTCCACGACCGCAGGATTGATCCGCGCGATTCGCAAGCCGGGCAGCACGGCGCGTTCGCCCAGGGAAATGGCCTCCCGCGCGGGGGTCTCCGGCGGTGTGATCATCTCGACCCGGGCATGAACCAGCGCACCTTCGCGCGCATACAGCACATCAGCCGTCTCCCCGATCCCGCGCACCGACATGCGAAACAGCATCTCTGCCGGGGTGTTCACAGCCAAGCCATCCACCTCCAGCACCACATCGCCGCGCTGCAGGCCTGCTTTGGCGAAGGGGCTGGCGCGATGCAGCTCTGACAGGATCACGCCCCCCGGCATGCCCAGCCCAAGACTGTCAGAGAGATCCGAATCCACGGACTGCCCGGTGACACCCGCCCAAGGACGTTGAAATCGGGTTTCGCCGTCGTGCGCCTGCTTCACGAATTGCGCGACAAGCGCCGAAGGGATGGCAAATCCGATGCCGTTCGACCCGCCGGAGCGCGTCAGGATCGACGTGTTGATCCCGATCAGGCGCCCCTGGACATCAATCAGCGCGCCGCCGGAGTTGCCGGGATTGATCGGCGCATCTGTCTGGATGAAATACCCCCGCGCGTTGCCCGTGGCCGTGCCAGAGCGCGCCAGGCCACTGACGATGCCGGAGGACACCGTCTGCCCGACGCCAAAGGGGTTGCCGATGGCCAGCACCAGCTCCCCCACCTCCACCGTATCGCTGTCGCGCAGGGTCAGATGCGGCATGTCATCGGCCCCTTCGAGCTGGAGGATGGCCAGATCGGACTCCTCGTCCCCCAGCAGCACCTTCGCTGCGTATTCCTGGCGATTGTTCAGCACCACGCGAATGTCGGTCGCCTGTCCCACGACGTGGTAGTTGGACACGACGATGCCGTCATCGGACAGGATCACCCCGGACCCCAGCGAGTTCTGCACCCGTGGTCGTGGCTGAAAATCCCTGAAGAAGTTGTTGAAAAACGGATCGTCGGCAAAGGAGCTGCGCGACTGCACCACCCGACTTGCGTAGATGTTCACCACAGCCGGCGTCGCCTGTTTCACCAAGGGGGCAAAGCTGAGGGAAATCTCGGCCTGGGAGGCCGGCACACGGGTGTCCGCCGCTGCCACAGTGCCCCAGATCAGCAACAGACAGACAAGCACTTTGCGCATTCGGGGCCTCCTTGTGGATGTCGATCAGATATGCCGTCACGGCTGCCAGGATTCAAGTCAGACAGACTGCCCCTGCGTCAGCTTAGAAGGTCGCTATGGAACGTCCACAGACGCTATCGCGTTGACTGATTGAAACAAAGAAACAGGAGGACCCAATGGCTGAGCGAGTAAGATCGAAGGACGGTACACGGGAAACCGAAGCCTATACGGACGACGTTGCCACCCCGTCGGATCAAGGTCGTGCGCAGGGAAATCTGGAACGCGCAGTGGGCACAAGAGATGACGAAAAGCGTGCCGAGCAGGATCGTCCGGGCGCGACACGTGTGACGAAATCCGACGAGGCCGGCCAAGGCAATCTTGGTGGTCATCACGGAACAGAAAAAGGGAGCACCTGAGATGGCTGAACTGAAAAAGGGAACCTGGGTCGTCGTGGCAGACAGCGAGAAGGTTCTGTTCCTGCGCAACATGACGGACCACGAGAACCCGAACCTCGACGTGTTCGACGAGGATGAACAGGACAACCCATCCGATGAAGAACAGTCGGCCAACCGCCCGGGTCGGATGAAGGACAACGGTGTTGGACAGAAATCCGCCTATCAGGACACCGACTGGCACGAGCTTGCCAAGGATCGCTTCGCCGCAGATCTGGCTGACAAGCTATACGCCGAGGCGCACAAGGGCTCGTTTGACAAGCTGATCATTGTGGCTTCGCCGCAGGTCTTGGGTGTTCTGCGCGATGAAATGCACAAGGAAGTGTCCGACAAGGTCATCGCCGAAGTGCCGAAAACTCTGACCAACCATCCGGTTAACGAGATCGAGGATCTAGTTAAAAAGGAGTTGGACGCCGCGTAAAGCGGCGCCCTGCCGATTGGGTGGGGACCGCCCCACCCGTCACTGGCAGGAGATCTACCATGAGTACGTTCAAACAGTCGTTGGTCACCGCGCTGAGCATGTTCGGGTCGGCGGTCTTTGCCCAAGGCGCGGGCTTCAATACATTGTCGCCCACGCAAAAGGACCTGTCCGACTATAAAGGCGAGTATAGACCGCTTTTGGTTTTTGCTCCCGACGCAGAGGATCCGGATTTCAAGGATCAACTGGCAGAACTGCGTGAGGCCAGCAACGGGTTGATGGAGCGCGATATTGTTGTGCTCATGGACACCGAGCCAGAGATTTATGGAAAGTTGCGCACCGCATTGGCCGTCGACAGTTTCGAAGTCGTGCTGGTGGGGAAAGATGGCAGCGTGAAGTTACGGCAGAAAACGCCGGTTGCCGCGCGCTTGCTGTTTGACCGGATTGACGAGATGCCCATGCGACGACGCGAAATGTCGAACTGATCTCAACATCGTAGACAAACAAAAAAAGGCCTCTCCGACGGAGAGGCCTTTATCACGACAGGGTCGTGGAATTATTCGGCTTCAGCCGCTTCGAGACGTGCCTTGTCCGCTGCGCCTTTGGCGTCAACGTCGCGGTCGACCAGCTCGATGATGGCCATGGGCGCCATGTCACCGTAGCGGAAGCCAGCCTTGAGAACGCGGGTGTAACCACCGTTCCGCTCGGCATAGCGCGGGCCGAGGACGTCGAACAGTTTTGCAACGTGCATGTCCTGCTTGAGCTGCGCGCGCGCCTGACGGCGGGCGTGGATGTCACCGCGCTTGCCCAGCGTGATCAGCTTGTCGGCGATGCGCTTGAGTTCTTTTGCCTTGGGCAGGGTGGTCTTGATCTGCTCGTGTTCGATGAGCGAGCCGGCCATGTTCGCCCACAGCGCCTTGCGGTGCTCGTGGGTACGGTTCAGGCGGCGGTAACCTTTTGCGTGACGCATTGTCTAACTCCTAATGTGCCCTCTACGGGCTGTTTTGCTTTGTCAGGCCGATGATGCGTGTCACCGACTCACCTTGGGGCGGATGCCCGGATTTGGGAAGGTCGGGGAAATCCCCGACCTACGCCGATTTTCAGAACGAGTCTTCCAGCTTCTTGGCCAGATCCTCGATGTTGTCCGGTGGCCAGTCCTCGACGTCCATGCCGAGGTGCAGGCCCATACCGGACAGCACTTCCTTGATCTCGTTCAGCGACTTGCGGCCGAAGTTCGGGGTGCGGAGCATCTCGGCTTCGGTCTTTTGGATCAGGTCGCCAATATAAACGATGTTGTCGTTCTTCAAGCAGTTCGCGGAACGCACGGACAGTTCCAGCTCGTCCACTTTCTTCAGCAGAAGCGGGTTGAACTCGAGACCATCTTCGTCGTCCTGACGTGTTGCGGCTTCCGGCTCGTCGAAGTTGACGAAGATCGACAGCTGGTCCTGCAGGATGCGCGCCGCGTAGGCAATCGCGTCTTCCGGCGTCACGGACCCGTCGGTTTCGATCTTCAGCGTCAGCTTGTCGTAGTCCAGAACCTGGCCTTCACGCGTGGGCTGAACGTCGTAAGCGACCTTCTTGACCGGGGAGTAGATGGCGTCGATCGGGATAAGACCGATGGGCGCATCTTCCGGCTTGTTCTTGTCGGCGGCAACGTAGCCTTTGCCGGTGTTCACGGTAAATTCCATGTACACTTCGGCACCTTCGTCCACGTGACAGATCACGTGATCGCGGTTCAGGATCTCGATGCCGTTGGATTCCT
Source organism: Sagittula marina (assembly GCF_014196795.1). Classification (GTDB taxonomy): domain Bacteria; phylum Pseudomonadota; class Alphaproteobacteria; order Rhodobacterales; family Rhodobacteraceae; genus Sagittula; species Sagittula marina. Next base: position 125,503 of record NZ_JACIEJ010000006.1, on the reverse strand, counting down.
GGATGTCACCTGCGGTGACAACGCCCGGACCTTTGGCGGAAACGGACAGACGCTTGGGCCCTTCCACTTCCATCTTCAGAGCGACCTGCTTGAGGTTCAGGATGATGTCTGTGACGTCTTCACGCACACCGGCCACTGACGAGAACTCGTGCAGGACGTTGTCGATCTGAACGCTCGTGATGGCCGCGCCTTGCAGCGAGGACAGCAGCACGCGACGCAGCGCGTTGCCGAGTGTCAGACCAAAGCCGCGCTCCAGCGGTTCTGCGACACAGGTAGCCTGACGCGACGGATCGGCGCCCGGCTTGATTTCAAGCTGGGTCGGCTTGATCAGTTCTGCCCAATTCTTGTGGATCATGCAGTTCCCTCCATACCTGCCGGTTCCCCATGTCCAATAGGAGCCGACGCCCGAGGTTTCGAAAACGACAGAACGAGGCAGGGCACAGGGCCCCGCCTCGTCCAGTAATCAATGTCGATCAGACGCGGCGACGCTTCGGGGGGCGGCAGCCGTTGTGCGCGATCGGTGTCACGTCGCGGATGGACGTGATGTTGAAGCCTGCAGCAGCCAGCGCGCGCAGCGCGGACTCACGACCCGAACCCGGGCCCTGCACTTCAACTTCCAGCGTTTTCACGCCGTGTTCTTGTGCTTTCTTGCCTGCGTCTTCGGCGGCGAGCTGAGCTGCGTAAGGTGTCGACTTGCGCGAACCCTTGAAGCCCATGGTGCCAGCGGAGGACCATGCAATTGCGTTGCCCTGAACGTCGGAGATCAGGATTTTGGTGTTGTTGAAGGTCGAGTTCACATGTGCAACGCCAGCTGCAATGTTCTTGGAGACCTTCTTCTTGCCACCACGGCGAGTATCACGTGCCATTGGTCGTTATCTCCCTTACTTCTTCTTGCCGGCAATGGCCTTTGCAGGGCCTTTGCGCGTACGAGCGTTGGTGTGTGTCCGCTGGCCGCGAACGGGGAGGTTACGACGGTGGCGCAGGCCACGGTAGCAGCCAAGATCCATCAGACGCTTCACGTTCATCTGGACTTCGCGACGCAGGTCACCTTCAACGGTGAAGTTCGCGTCGATGTGCTCGCGGATTGCGAGAACTTCGGCGTCCGAGAGTTCGTTGATGCGGCGGGTCTGGTCAATGTTCACCGCTTCGCAGATCTGCTGAGCGGAGGTGTGACCGATTCCGGTGATATAGGTCAGCGCGATCGGAACGCGCTTGGCAGTCGGGAGGTTGACGCCGGCAATACGAGCCAAGTCTCTTATCCTTTCGTTGCGAGCCCGTCACTCCGGGCCCTTTTTTCACAACATGAGCCCGGCGCAATGCGTCCGGGCTGTCCGTCATATCTCAGGTGATCTGTCGTTCTCGGGGCGGCACAAAGCCGACACGATTCGGACGGTCTCCCTAGCGGGATGGGGCTAACTAAGGGCGCAGGGCCGCGAGGTCAACCCCATGAACCCGACTGTCAAGCAAGTTCTCCGTCCGATACGCAAATGTCTCAGCCGACGCGGTAATTCCCGACCCGGATCAATGAAGGATCCAGCCCCGTCACGCCGCTGAACCGGGCAACCGTGCGCGCGTCCACGCTGACCACGGAATCGCCATCCTCCTCGGTGACGCTGACAGTGTAATCGACTGACGCCTGGGGTACATCGGTCTCGACGTAGATCATCAGGTCGTCCTCCGCCGCGTCAAAGTCACTGACCACCACCGGGTCCACGTCGCCGGTCGGCAGGTAGATCCCGAAGAAATCCGCCCCTTCGCCACCCGACAGCGTGTCGCCATCGTCGCCCATCACCACATCATTGCCGAAACCACCGTAAACCATGTCCGGCTCGCCGCGGCCCGTGAGGTCACGGGCCGTCAGGTAGTCGTCGCCAGCATCGCCGCGCAACGTGTCAGACCCGATCTGGCTGTAGATCACGTCATTGCCAGAGCCACCGCGGATGAAATCGTCGCCTGCGTCCTCGTTCTCGAAAATCGGTGTGTAGAAGTCGTCGCCACCACCCATGAAGATCGTGTCATCGCCTTCCCACGCGTAGAAATCCTCGTCATCGTCACCGCCGGTCATGCGGTCGGCGTTCTCGGTGCCCAGCGTCGGGTAGATCGGCCCGCCCTGCAGCGAGGCCAGCAGGTCCATGTAGTCCTCGCGGTCCTCTATGGGTGCGCCATAGTTATCCTCAAGATCCTCGGCAACATCGGAGAAGCTCGGGTAGCCGATGCGGTCTCTGTATTCGAGGGAATCGGAGTCGATCGGTTCATCTCGTACGTAAAGCTCTTCCGTGGCCTCCAGCGATGGCCCCACGTCGCGCGCCGCGTCGTCCTCGGCGGTCGCGGAGTCGTCATCGCTGTCGAAGACACCACCGACAACGAGGCCGAGCAGTCCAAACCCAAGCAGTATCGCAATCATTACAGCCCTCGAAACGCATCAGGCAGAGCCTCCGCCCGTTAAAAGGCTATTTAGCAGCGACAGCATCAGCGCTCGCAGCAAATTGCGACAGAAGCACGCCGTTTCCAAAACGAAAACGGCGCCGCACATGCGACGCCGTAAACATGAATTTCGAAGCGATCAGGAGTCGAGCTTCTCGGCGATGGCGTCCTTGATCTCGGAGATCTCGCCAAGGCCATCAACACGACAGTGGTCGCCTGAATGATAGTAGTAACCGATCAGGGGCGCGGTCTGCTTGTAATACGCCATCAACCGCGTGCGCAGGCTTTCCGCGTTATCATCGGAGCGGCGCTTGAACTCGGTGCCACCACACTTCGTGCACTTGCCATCGGCCGGGATCGGTTTGGTGATATCGTTGTAGACCTCACCGCAATCGCCACAGGTAGAGCGCGCTGTGATGCGTTTGACCAGCGTCTCGTCCTCGACACGCAGTTCCACCACCTTGTCGAGCGTCTGACCAACCTCCTTGAGCAATTCACCCAGCGCATCCGCTTGTTTCAGCGTGCGTGGGAAACCGTCAAAGATAAAACCGTTGCCCGACGAGCCCGTCAGCTTTTCGCGAATCAGGCCGATCACGATGTCGTCGGTGACGAGGTCGCCCCGCGCCATGACATCCGCGACCTTGTTGCCCATTTCGGTGCCGCTGTCCTTGGCTTCGCGGAGCATATCCCCGGTGGAGAGCTGCTCCATGCCACGTTCTTCGACCAGGATACGGGCCTGTGTCCCTTTACCCGCCCCCGGGGGGCCTATCAGAATAATATTCATCGACGCGCCGGTCCTCCCCGTTTCTTACGTGCCTTACCCTTACCACTCAGCTTGGATTTCTGGATAAGACCTTCGTATTGATGCGCCAGAAGGTGGCTTTGCACCTGCTGGATCGTATCCATTGTCACGGACACGACAATCAGCACAGAGGTCCCGCCAAAGTAGAACGGAATGTTCAGCTGAGTGCGCAGGATTTCCGGCAGCAGCGCAACCGCCGCCAGATAAAGCGAGCCGACCACCAGAATGCGGTTCACCACATATTCGAGGTAATCGGCGGTTTTCTTGCCCGGACGAATGCCGGGAACAAAGCCATTTTGGTTCTTCAGGTTGTCCGCGACATCGTCCGGCTTGAACGACACGTTGAACGTATAGAAGTAGGCGAAGAAGATGATCATCCCGCCAAAGAACGCCAGGTACAGCGGCTGACCCGGACCAAAGTAGGCAAGGATCGTCGCCATCACCGGGCTGGTGCCTTCACCGCCGGAGAAGGTCGAGATCGTCACCGGCAACAGCAGAAGCGAGGAGGCGAAGATCGCCGGGATCACGCCCGCCGGGTTGACCTTGACCGGCAGGTGCGACTGCTGGGCTTCGGTCATCTTCATGCCGACCTGACGGCGCGGATACTGAATGGTGATCTTGCGCAAGGCGCGCTCCATGAACACCACGAAGGCGATCACCGCAATGACCATGATGATCACCCCCACGATCACGGCGGGGCTGATGGCGCCAGAACGACCGGAGGCAAAGAACTGCGCCAGAGCGGCGGGCAGCTCGGCCACGATGCCGACGAAGATGATCAGGGAAATCCCGTTGCCGACGCCGCGTGCGGTGATCTGCTCACCCAGCCACATCAGGAACATCGTGCCGCCGACCAGCGTGATCACGCAGGATGCGCGGAAATACCAGCCGGGGTCGGTGACGAGGTCGCCCCCCTCAAGGCTGGCCGCCAGACCGTAGGCCTGCAACGTCGCCAGCACCACCGTGCCGTAGCGCGTGTACTGGTTGATCTTCTTGCGGCCTTGTTCGCCCTCTTTCTTGAGCTGCTCCAGCGACGGCACCATGGCCGTCAGAAGCTGCACCATGATGGAGGCGGAGATGTAGGGCATGATGCCCAAAGCAAAGATCCCCATGCGTCCCAGCGCACCGCCGGTGAACATCGAAACAATGCCTGCAACGCCCGTGCTCGCCTGTTCGACGAACTCACGCAGGGCCGTACCGTCAATGCCCGGAACCGGAATATACGTGCCGAGGCGATATACGACCAGCAGTCCGAGGGTAAAGAAGATGCGGTTGCGCAGGTCGGTTGCTTTGCCAAGCGCCGCCCAACTGGTGTTGGCGGCCATTTGCTCTGCTGCGGATACCATGCGGATCTCTCTTATCAGGCAAACGCCGCCAAGACGGTTTTCCGTCTGGCGGCGCTCAAGGAAAACTGTGGGCTATGTAAGCGGCTGAGGCGCCGCTCACAAGGCGATTCAAGCGCCAGTGCCCGAGGCGTTACTCGGCTGCCGCGGTGGTCAGCTTGCCGCCGGCCTTTTCGACCGCTTCGACAGCGGACTTCGATGCGCCGGTGACGGTGATCGTCAGGGCACCGGTTGTCTCACCTTTGGCGAGAACGCGGATGCCGTCAAGCTTGCGGCGCACGAGGCCCGAGGTCACCAGGGTTTCTTCGGTGATGTTGCCGGCGTCCAGCTTGCCCGCGTCGACGAATTTCTGGATCAGGCCCAGGTTGACGACAGCGTAGGACAGGCGGTTCGGCTTGGTGAAGCCGCGCTTGGGCAGACGTTGGTAGAGCGGCATCTGGCCACCCTCGTAGCCATTGATCGCCACACCCGAACGGGATTTCTGACCCTTGATACCACGGCCACCCATTTTACCACGGCCTGAGCCGGGACCACGGGCGATGCGCTGCTTGCGCTTGGTTGCGCCGGGATTGTCGCGCAGTTCATTCAGTTTCATGTCGCTTCTCCATTGCCGGATGTGACCCTCGAAGCGTGAACGGGTCAACCACGGCTTTTCTTGGTTGTTGAGTCCGGGACCGCCCCAAAACGGATTTTGGGATTCGGGCCACCGGGGGCGTATAACGGCGCTTGTGCCGTCGATCAAGTGCTGTTCCTGAATGGCCCGTGATCGTCCGAACACCTCCCCGACGCAAGCCCTCATAAAGGAAGTGATCTGCCCTGCCCTTTTCAAAGCCACAGTATCAGGCTGAACACTGTCGCAAAACCTGTCGCTGCCGGGCTAGACGCAGCCGCTGCCCTGCGGCAAAGGGACATCGAATCCACCCACAACCACGAAAGGACCGCGCCATGATCGACCTGAACCTCCCTTTGTGGTGCGGCCTGATTTCCGGCGCGCTGAGTGCGGTGGCGTTTCTGCCCTATACATATGCCACGCTCAAAGGCCGCTGCCGCCCGCAACGCGCAAGCTGGTTGATCTGGATGGTTCTTGGATCCATCAGCCTGTTCTCGCAGTGGGTTGAGGGCGCGCAAGCCTCGCTGTGGTTCGCAGCCGTCCAGGTGATGGGCGCTGGTCTGGTGGCGATATTGTCGATTCGCCATGGCGCGGGCAGCTTTGTGTCGAGGCAGGACAGCGCCATCCTGACGCTGGCGGGCGCAGGGCTGGTGACATATTTCCTGACGGACACGGCGGCCTATGCGCTGGCAATCACCATCGCGATCTCGGCGCTCGGCGGCGTGGCAACGGTAATCAAAGCGTTCAATGCCCCCGATTCCGAAGCGATCTCTGCATGGATCGCGGGCACAGTGGCGTCCTTCTTTGCCATCCTCGCGGTGATCCCGCCTGTGCCCCTATTGCTCGCCTACCCCGTCTATATGCTGGGCATGAACGGCGCGGTGGTCATCGCCATCTTGTGGGGGCGCAACCGTCGCAACCGTAGCGGCTTGCCCGGCGGTATTGCCTGGTGACTTTCGGGGGGCATCAGACGGTGCCCCCACACCTGCTTGCGAACACCATTGACTTCTGCGCTGCAGCGCGATATGTGGAGCCCAGCCGTATCCGCCGCGTGAGTGGAACGCTGGGCGCCTACGTGTCCACCGGCTGCACCTCCCGAATATGACCCCACATCACGCATGGGTTCAGACCCGCAACAGGCTTTTCGGCACACGGTCGGATGCCTTCTTCTGCGGTCCCCTTGCGTCCGCGCGATCCACGCGCCGGGCCATAACGCGCCTCTTGGCGTTGTAAGGATATACTTTTGGATTTTGACATGCTGGGGCTTCCGTCCCGTCTTCAGGCGAACCTCGCCGAACTGAACATCACCGAACCGACACCGATCCAGACGCAGGCGATCCCGCACGCGATGAATGGCCGCGACGTCATGGGCCTGGCCCAGACCGGCACAGGCAAAACCGCCGCATTCGGCCTGCCCCTTCTCGCCGCACTGCTGCGTATGGAAGGCAAGCCCGAGCCGAAAACCGTGCGTGGCCTGATCCTTGCGCCGACCCGTGAGCTGGCCAAGCAGATCGTCGACAACCTGCGCGACTATGCCGCCGGGACACAGGTCCGTATCGGCATCGTCACCGGCGGTGTCTCCATCTCCGGTCAGGAAAACCGTCTGGCGCGGGGCTCTGACCTTGTGGTTGCGACCCCCGGTCGCCTGCTGGACCTGATGGAACGTCGTTCCATCCGTCTCGACGCGACGAAATTCCTTGTGCTGGACGAAGCGGACCAGATGCTGGATCTCGGCTTCATCCATGCGCTGCGCAAGATCGCCAAGGCGCTGCCGAAAACCCGTCAGACCATGCTGTTCTCGGCCACCATGCCGAAGCAGATGGCAGAAATCGCCTCCGCCTACCTCGAAGATCCGATCCGCGTCGAAGTGTCCCCTCCGGGCAAGCCGATCGAACGCATCGACCAGTCGGTCCACTTCGTTGAGCAGTCCCGCAAGATGGAGCTTCTGCTGGAGCACCTCGGCGCACACCGCGAAGAGCTGGCGCTGGTCTTCTCCCGCACCAAGCACGGTGCAGAGAAGATGAAGAAAACGCTCGAAGCGCGTGGCTTTGCCGCCGGTTCGATCCACGGCAACAAGAGCCAGGGGCAGCGTGATCGCGCGCTCAAGGCGTTCCGCGAAGGCGAGCTGAAGGTTCTGGTGGCCACGGATGTTGCGGCCCGCGGCATCGACATCCCGGCCGTGCGGCACGTCTACAACTACGACTTGCCGAACGTTGCGGACAACTATGTCCACCGTATTGGCCGGACGGCCCGCGCAGGCCGTGAAGGCTCTGCGATTGCCTATTGCGCCCCCGACGAGATGGGCGAATTCCGCGCCATCGAGAAGGTCATGGGTCGTACGATCGACGTCGCCGGCGGCACAGCCTGGGAAGGTGTTCCCAAGAAGAAGCCGAACCGTGGTGGCGGCGGCGGTGGCGGTGCAGGCCGTGGTCGCCGGTCTGGCGGCGGTGGCAACGGTGGCGGTGGTTTCCGCTCCGAAGGCGCGCCCAAGTCCTCGCGTCCGCCAAAGCGTAACCGTCGCTCCAAAGCGGCCTGAGAGCTGTCGCCGCGCTGATGTGCGGCCAGAAAATGGATAACGAAATGGCGCGGGCACTTGGTGTCCGCGCCAAGTTCTTTGGAATGGGTGCCGGAGCGTGGCCGGAGAGTAGCTGTCAAAGCAAAAGGGCCGCCCAGACAAGCGGCCCTTTGCCAATTTCGACGATCGTCAGCCCAGTTCGCCTGGCTTGTACCAATCGCCAATCTTCACCTCTGAAACATCGCCGACCATGTCCGCGTAGGCTTCGGGATCCTGCGTGCCGCCATCACGGCCACGGAAGTGATAGGGGTAGACCACTTTCGGCTCGAAGGCCTTGGTGGCATCGGCGGCTTGTTCGGCAGTCATGGTAAACGGCAGGTTCATGCACAGGAACGCCACGTCGATGCCTTCCAGCGCTTCCATCTCGGGCGTCGGTTCCGTGTCGCCGGAGATATAAATCTTGAAGTCGCCCATGGTCAGCACGTAGCCATTGTCCCGCCCCTCTGGGTGGTAGTTCATGCGATCTTCGGTGGTGTTGTGCGCGGGGATGGCGTCGATGGTCAGATCACCGAACGTCTTGGAATCCCCATTGGCCATCGCCTCTGCGCTGCCTTTGATGTCTTCTTCGAGCATGTCGTAGACAGCGGGGTTTGTGTAGACCGCAACCGGCTTGTCTGTCGGCTTCAGCGCGGTGAGGGTTTCGGCGTTGTAGTGGTCGCCATGCTCATGCGTGATCAAGATCAGGTCGGGCGCTGGCATGCCTTCATATTCCGATGCCTCTCCAACCGGGTCGACATAGATCACGCCAACGGGCGTTTCCATCACGATAGAGGCATGGTGTACCGGATGAATGGTCACGTTGCCCATCTCGGTCTCAAACGTGTCGCCCATATGCGCCTCTGCGCGGGCGGCGAAGGGGATCACGGTGACCGCGCCCATGGCGGCAGCGGTGTGGAGGAACGTGCGGCGATTGATCGTCATTGTAGTCTCCCGGTTTTGTCTCGCAGTGGATGGTAGGCTCACTGGGGCACAGGGCAACGATTCTACGCATGAAGACCGGGCGCATCGGGGTCAGGGTCCACGATCTCAGCCAAATGTGACCGGCCGTGATCGAGCAAAGCATGCTTGCCCGTCGGTCTACACGCCAGTGACAGGACAAAGAAAAACGCCCCCTGACCGTGTCAGAGGGCGTTTCCAATTCAGATCCGTAAAAGAGGCTTAGCTGCGCTCTTCAACGATTTCCACAAGGTGCGGGATCTTGTTGATCATGCCGCGCACGGAGGGGGTATCCTCCAGCTCGCGGGTCCGGTGCATCTTGTTCAGGCCCAGACCAATCAGGGTCTTGCGCTGAATTTCGGGGCGACGGATCGGGGAACCGATCTGCTTCACAACGATAGTTGCCATGTGACTCAGGCCTCCTCGGCGATCTGGCTGGATTCCTGCGGCGCTTCATCACGCTTGGGCAGAATGTCAGCAACTTTCTTACCACGACGCTGAGCGACGTTGCGCGGGGACTGCTGGTTGCGCAGGCCGTCGAGTGTCGCGTGGATCATGGCGTAAGGGTTCTGGGAGCCGGTCGACTTTGCGACAACGTCCTGAACGCCCAGCATTTCGAACACGGCACGCATCGGACCACCGGCGATGATACCAGTACCCTGAGGCGCGGTGCGCATGACGACGTTCCCTGCGCCGGCGTGACCTTTCACGTCGTGGTGCAGAGTGCGGCCTTCCTTGAGCGGGACGCGGATCATCTTGCGCTTGGCGGCTTCGGTGGCTTTACGGATGGCCTCGGGGACCTCCTTCGCCTTACCTTTGCCAAAGCCGACGCGGCCCTTCTGGTCGCCCACGACGACAAGAGCGGCGAAGCCAAAGCGCTTACCACCCTTTACGGTCTTGGACACACGGTTGATCGCGACCAGGCGATCTGCGAATTCCGGTGCTTCGTCGCGGTCACGACGGTTGCCCCGGCGGTTATCACGTTCTGCCATTTGGCATTTCCTTAACTTGTGGGCCCAAGAGCCCGTTATCCAATCCAGGTGCCCTCAAGAGCCCGGATCATCGAGGCATCGCTGCCTGCAAAAGAGGGCGCCAAGGCGCCCCCAAAGAGAAATGCGCAGGCCGGGGACATCCCCGACCTGCACGATCCTCAGATCTTCAGACCACCTTCACGGGCAGCGTCGGCCAGAGCCTTCACCTTGCCGTGGAACAGGAAGCCACCGCGGTCGAAGTATGCTTCTTCGACACCGGCTGCCTTGGCGCGCTCGGCAATCGCCGAACCAACCTTGGCCGCTGCTTCTACATTGTTCTTGCCGACCATGCCGAGGCTGGGCTCCATCGTGGATGCTGCGGCAAGGGTCTTGCCTGCAACGTCGTCGATAAGCTGCACCGAGATGTTCTTGTTCGAACGGTGAACCGAAAGGCGAACGCGACCAGCGTTGACCTTGCGGAGTTTGTTCCGGACGCGCAGACGGCGCTTGAGGAACAACGTACGTTTGTTGCTTGCCATTTTCCGCGTCCTTACTTCTTCTTGCCTTCCTTCTGGAAGATGTATTCGCCTTTATAGCGGATACCCTTCCCCTTGTACGGCTCCGGACGGCGCCAGTCGCGGATGTTTGCCGCAACTTGACCCACTTCCTGGATGTCGTGGCCCTCGACAATAATCTCGGTGGGCTTCGGAACAGTCACAGTCACACCGTCAGGGATCTGGAAGTCCACGTCGTGCGAGAGGCCGAGGTTCAGCTTCAGGACTTTGCCTGCGAGCTGAGCACGGTAACCAACGCCGTGAATTTCAAGTTCTTTCTTGAAGGTGTTCGAAACGCCATGAACCATGTTGGCCACCACGGTGCGGGACATGCCCCACTGCTGACGAGCGCGCTTGGACTTGCCGCGCGGCTCAACAGAGATGGAGTTTTCCTCAACGGTGATGGTCACATCGTCGGTCGCGTTGAAGATCTGAGTGCCCTTCGGGCCCTTGATCTCTACGCTCTGACCGGAGACGCTGGCCGAGACACCCGAAGGCATCTCAATCGGCTTCTTACCAATACGAGACATGTTATCAGGCCTCCTCAGAATACGGTGCAGAGCACTTCGCCGCCAATATTGGCTGCGCGTGCGTTTGCGTCCGACATCACACCTTTGGAGGTGGAGACAATCGACACACCCAGACCCTGACGGACCTGCGGGATGTCATTGACACTCATGTAGACGCGACGACCGGGTTTGGAGACCCGCTTCACTTCGCGAATGACAGGGGTGCCGTCGAAGTACTTCAGGCTGATCTCGAACGCGGGATGACCGCGGTCGTCAGTGCTGGACTCGTAGCCACGGATGTAGCCTTCGTCCTTGAGCACGTCCAGAACCCAGCCGCGCAGCTTGGATGCGGGGGTCGACGTGGTCGACTTGCCGCGCATCTGAGCGTTGCGGATACGGGTGAGCATATCGCCGATAGGATCGTTCATCTTATACCCTCCCTTACCAGCTGGATTTCACAACGCCGGGCAGCTTGCCGTTCGAGCCCAGCTCGCGCAGCATGATCCGCGAGATGCGGAGCTTGCGGTAATACGCGTGGGGACGACCAGTGAGCTGGCAGCGGTTGTGCAGACGTGTCGGTGCCGAGTTGCGCGGCAGTTTCGCCAGTTTCAGACGCGCTTTGAAGCGGTCTTCCATCGACTTCGACTCGTCGTTTGCGATTTCTTTCAGTTCGGCACGCTTGGCGGCATACTTTTCCACCAGGCGCTGGCGCTTTTTTTCGCGCTCGATCATGGATTTCTTGGCCATGTCGTTCTCTCCTTACGCCTTAATGAAGGGCATGTTGAACGCGGTCAGCAGGGCTTTCGCCTGTGCATCTGCGCTGTGCTCACCAAAGTCTTTGGCGTTTGTGGTCACGATGATGTCCATGCCCCAAACTTCGTCGACTTTGTCGAATTCGATTTCCGGGAACACGATGTGTTCCTTCATGCCCATGGCGAAGTTGCCACGACCATCGAACGACGGCTTCACACCACGGAAGTCGCGAATACGCGGCATCGCGATGGTGACAAGGCGGTCAAGGAATTCGTACATGCGCACGTCACGCAGAGTGACCTTTGCACCGATGATCATGCCTTCGCGCAGACGGAAGGCTGCGTTCGACTTCTTGGCAACCGTACCGACGGCCTGCTGGCCGGCGATCTTGGTGAGTTCCTCGACGGCGTTCTTGGCCTTCTTGGAATCACGGACCGCTTCGGTGCCGCAACCAATGTTCAGCACGATCTTCTGCAGAGACGGGATCTGCATGTCGTTCGTGTAGCCGAACTGCTCTTTCATCGACGCCTTGATGGTGTCGCGGAACTGAGCCTTCAGACGCGGTGTGTAGTTTGCAGTATCCAGCATCAGATCACGTCTCCCGTGGTCTTGGCGAAGCGGACCTTCTTGTCGTCTTCCATGCGGAAGCCGACGCGGGTTGCCTTGCCGTTTGCATCCACGATGGCCAGGTTCGACAGGTCGATCGGCAGCGCCTTCGGCGTGCGACCACCCTGCGACGTCTGGGACTGACGCACGTGGCGGATTGCGACGTTCACACCGTCAACGATGGCCTTGCCGGCCTTCGGATCGACGGAGGTGATTTCACCGGTCTTGCCCTTGTCCTTACCGGCAAGAACGACGACCTTATCGCCTTTTTTGAGCTTCGCAGCCATCAGAGCACCTCCGGAGCCAGCGAGATGATCTTCATGAAGTTCTTGGCACGCAGCTCACGCACAACCGGTCCGAAGATACGGGTGCCGACCGGCTCGCCATTGTTGCCGAGGATCACGGCGGCGTTGCGGTCGAAGCGAATTGCTGTGCCGTCTTCACGGCGAACTTCCTTGGCGGTGCGCACGACGACGGCCTTGCGGACGTCACCTTTTTTCACGCGACCACGCGGAATGGCCTCCTTCACCGACACCACGATGATGTCGCCGACAGAGGCATAGCGGCGGTGGGAACCGCCCAGAACCTTGATGCACTGAACTTTCCGGGCTCCGGAGTTGTCAGCGACATCCAGATTTGTCTGCATCTGGATCATTGTTAGTCTCCCGACGTCCCGGACCGCTCTGCAGAGAACATTGGCCCGGGGGTTTCGAATATAATCAGGGCCTCGACCGAGGCCCCAAATCGTTTAGTGAGCAGCTTCCGCTTCATGCGCAGCGTCTTCGACCTTCTGAGCTTCTGCGGCAGCTTCTGCGCGCACCTTCTCATGTTCGGCCACCATCTCGTCGTTCATGACTTCCCAGCGCTTCGTCTTGGACTTCGGTGCGCATTCACGAATGAGCACGGAATCGCCAACGTTGAACTGTTCGTTCTCGTCATGCGCGCGGTACTTCTTGGACTTCTTGATCGTCTTCTGAAGCACGGGGTGCTTGAAGCGACGCGTGACGGAAACGGTCACGGTCTGCTTGTTCGCGGTGGAGGTGACGGTGCCGGTAAGGATTCGTTTGGGCATCGATCAGGCCTCCACGGATGCGGCCGCTGTGGCCTTTTCGTTCAAGATGGTCTTGACGCGCGCAACTTCGCGGCGAACCTGACGGATACGCGCGGAGTTTTGCACTTCGCCGGTGGCCATCTGGAAGCGCAGGTTAAACGCTTCTTTCTTCAGCTGGACAAGCTGGTCCCGGAGTTGATCCGGGGTCTTGTCACGGAGGTCTTGGGCGCTCATTGCACCTCTCCTTTTCAATCAACATCACTGGAGGGCCCTTGCCTGCGTTGGCGTGCAAGGTCACCCTGATTCCAGTGGAGTCCGTGGATGAGCGGCCCCTATACGCCCGAATCCCCCATGTGGCAAGGGGTTTGCTGCGGAGATCGGCCATTGATGCATGGCCAGGAGCCCGGCCGAGGGGCGCAGCAGATTCCCCAACCGCGAATCGCGCAAACCGTGGTATGGTGCGACATGTTACGCACAACCCTGATCCTGCTGGCACTTGCGATATCTCCGGCCATGGCACAGACGGTCAAACCGGATTGCGCCTGCCTGAACCGTGATGGCGTCGAGGTCCCCCTAGGCCAGATCGCTTGCCTGACGGTCAGTGGGCGGAGCTTCACCGCGCGCTGCGCGTCTTCGCAAAACGTGCTGACATGGCGAAAGCTGCATGACGGGTGCCTGTCGGCCCAAATAACGCCGATCCCGGCCAGTTAGGCCCGGTCAGCTATCGAAGCGCGACACCCGAAGCCGTGCCAAGTGGCCATCCCGGATCGCCTGCGGGTGAATGGCGCCCAGTTGCGCCGGGATTTCCGGCAGGTCCAGGATTTTTGCTATTGCAAACCGATGCGCCCCGCCGCCATGGCGCAGACATGCCCCGTCGTGCCCGACGTGGATCAATGTTGCCCCGTGTTCGCGCCGGTACCGGTAATCCGGCAGTTCTGACATTCGTAGCAAACGGCCCCGATGGCGCGCTTCCGCGAAGATGATGTCCAGCCGGGCATAGCGGCTCCTGAGATCCGCGAGCGACCGACAGTCGTCCGGCTGCTCCCCTTCCGCGATCTTGCGTGCCATGGACTGAAATTGCGGCGTCTCTTCCCAATCGGCACCATCCACCCAGCGCATGCGACAGCTTTCAAGCTTGGTGTTGCCGACCAGATCCCTGCGCTCCTTGTCCCAGCTCCCGCCGAGGACCTTGCCGCTGATCTGGCGACGCCTGCGGGTGACGATGCTTTTCCCGGCAAGCGATTGTGTCACCTCGCTGGCGGCTGGAAAGATTGCCATATCTGAAAGCGGCGCATCCTCGCCAAAGCGAAACACGTTCCATTTGTCGCGGGCAACCTTGCGTATGACCTGGGCTTCAATCGCGCGCTTCAGATCAAGATAGGGATGGGACAGCTTTTCAATATGCGCCATGGGAACTCCGCCAGATGCGGAGATCATATATTCCGTCACATACCTATTACAATCCTGTGCTTACCCGGCAGATGCGTTGGCCAGCTCTTCCTCGAAGCGTTTGCGCAACCCCTTGCGCACCAAAGCCGCTTTTTCCCGCCGGGCTTCGACATTGGTCAGAACCTTGAGCTCCGGGACTTCTGTCGATTTCCCCGCGTCATCCACCGCGACCATCGTGAAGTAGCAGGAATTCGTATGGCGCACCTTGCCGGACCGGATGTCCTCGGCCTCTACGCGGATACCGACTTCCATGGAGGTGCGTCCGGCCGAGTTCACACTGGCGCGGAAGGTCACCAATTCACCGACGTTGATCGGCTCGCGGAACACGACCTGATCCACGGACAAAGTCACAGCATATCGCCCCGAAAACCGCGAGGCGCAGGAAAAGGCGACGCGATCCAGCAGGTTGAGCAAAGCGCCCCCGTGAACCTTGCCACTGAAGTTGGCCATATCCGGGGTCATCAACACAGTCATTTCCAGTTTTCGAGAGTCCATCGCCCCGCCCTGCTCGCAGTTTCGTGCGGGGATAACGCATCCTGAGACGCTGGAAAAGCTTTATGCCACGTGGACCTAATCCCGGATCTCGGAAGGCGCGATAGTTGCTGAAACAACCAGCGCAGAGGCGGCATAACCCGTGGCTGCCGGATCTTTGGCAGGATCGGGATTGGTCTCTTCCGAGGCAGGAAACTCGGCACCAAAGCCGGCTATTGCGACCGTCTTATCGTCAGAAAGATCGCCAGTCTCTGGATGTGCGGAGTTGGCACTGTTCGCGCCGGCAAATCCAACGCCTGGATCAACACTGGCGAAAACAGTCTGCACCACGGCCGAATAACTGTCCCCACCGAACTGAGCCGGCGGCGTCTGAACACCCGCCTCTGCCCGCCCCGCGTTGCGCTTCTCTTGCGCGGTGAGAGAGGTTAAACGGCCTTGGGTTTCGCCCAAGTGTGGTTCCGCCTTGGCGCCACGACCGGCGGCGTCACCTGATCGCCCCTCGGTTTCAATCAAATGCCGATGCGCGTCGCTTTGGCCGTTGATCTGCGCGGATTCACTCATCTTCTTCCCCCGTTTTGCCCACCCCAAGAGGTGTGCCGCATCAGGCGTAAAGACCGCAGAAAGCCCGGACCGGATTCCGCGCGCAATTCAAGGAAAACTGGGCGAACCTCAGTCGCCCCACTTGTAGTTGAAGCTGACAGAGACGCGCTCATCGTCCTCCGCCATGTTCATCGGGACCTCGTGGCGCAGCCAGCTTTCCCACAACAGCACGTCGCCCACGTCCGGCTTGACGTAGATGAACGGTTTCAGCCCTTCACGCGCATCTTTGGTCCGCGCCGGGGCGGCCATCATCATCTGCAAGCGCGGGTCCTCAAGCTTCAGCGCCGACGCCCCCTCCGGCATCGCCACATAGGTCGTGCCGGAAATCACGGAATGCGGATGGATGTGGCTGGAATGAGTCCCGCCGGGCGGAAGGATGTTGATCCAGATGTCTTCGAGCTGGATCTCGCGATCGCCCAAATCGAAATCCAGTTCCGCAACAAAGGCTTTCACATGCGCGTCGAGCACTTTTACCAGATCGGCAAATATCGGAAATCGCCACGGCAGATCGGTGAGCGAGGCGTAGGAGGTATAGCCGGGGTAGCCTTGCGTCTCACACCATTCCTGCCCGGCTTCGTCATCCTCGGCAATGGAATAGCATGACGCTTCCAGCTCCTGCGCATCAACAGTGCCATGTTCTGACAGATGCGCCTGATACAGTGGCGTGGTGAAAAGTTGGCGAATGCTGGACATGCGAGCCTCCTGTGCTGTGTGCCCTTTGGCCCGGATTACGCTCTGGTTCAAGTCCCGTGCCCCCGAAATTGGGTTTTGAAACCGCTCGCCCGAATGCCAACGCCGAGACGCGGGACGCTCTGGCGGCAAACGACGGGAGCGCGCCCTTGCCCCGCCAAAAAGAAAAACCCCCGATGCTGGACTGCACCGGGGGCTCTGATGTTCAGTCGGAGCGGGCAGGTCGCCCGCCCGGCCATTACCAGTCTTCGCGAACCACGACGCGAGTCTTGATCGGCAGCTTCATCGCGGCCAGACGCAGCGCCTCACGGGCGATGTCCTCGGCGACGCCGTCGATCTCGAACATTACGCGACCGGGCTTCACTTTGCAGACCCAGCGATCCACGGAACCCTTACCTTTACCCATACGAACTTCGATGGGTTTTGCGGTGACGGGCACATCCGGGAAGATGCGGATCCAGACACGGCCCTGACGCTTCATGTGGCGCGTCATGGCACGACGTGCAGCTTCGATCTGGCGCGCGGTGACGCGCTCAGGCTCGAGAGCCTTCAGGCCGTAGGTGCCAAAGTTCAGGTCAGACCCGCCCTTTGCGTCACCTTTGATCCGGCCTTTGAAGGCTTTACGGAATTTAGTGCGTTTTGGCTGAAGCATGATTACCTCCGGTCATCACGACGACCACCTGCACCGCGAGGTGCTGGGCCATCCTGAATTTCCTGGCTCTTCCGGTCACGAGCAGCAGGATCGTGCTCCATGATCTCGCCTTTGAAGATCCAGACCTTGATACCAATGATGCCGTAAGGCGTGGTCGCCTCGATGTTGGCATAATCGATGTCGGCGCGCAGGGTGTGCAGGGGCACACGGCCTTCGCGGTACCATTCGGTCCGTGCGATTTCTGCGCCGCCCAGACGACCAGCCACGTTCACCCGGATACCCAGGGCGCCCATGCGCATGGCGTTCTGAACCGCACGCTTCATCGCGCGACGGAAGGAGACACGACGTTCCAGCTGCTGAGCGATGGACTCACCAACCAGCGTTGCGTCCAGCTCCGGCTTGCGCACTTCAACGATGTTGAGGTGCAGCTCGCTGTCGGTCATTGCGGCAAGCTTCTTGCGCAGGACTTCGATGTCTGCGCCTTTCTTGCCGATGATGACACCCGGACGTGCGGTGTGAATGGTCACACGGCACTTCTTGTGGGGGCGCTCGATGATGATGCGCGCCACACCGGCTTGCTTGCACTCTTTGTGGATGAAATCGCGGATCGCGAGATCTTCCAGCAGGAGGTCACCGTAGTCCTTGGTGTCCGCGTACCAACGCGAATCCCAGGTACGGTTCACCTGAAGGCGCATCCCGATCGGATTGGTCTTGTTACCCATTAGGCTTGCTCCTCGACCTGACGCACCAGGATGGTGATTTCCGAGAACGGCTTGTTGATGCGACCGAAACGACCACGGGCCCGCGGGCGACCGCGCTTCATGATCAGGTTCTTACCAACATAGGCCTCGGCGACGATGAGTTCGTCAACGTCCAGACCGTGGTTGTTCTCAGCGTTCGCAATAGCGGACTGAAGGGCCTTTTTCACGTCCACGGCGATCCGCTTCTTGGAGAAGGTGAGGTCCGTGAGGGCCTTTTCCACCTTCTTGCCACGGATCAGCCCGGCGACGAGGTTCAGCTTCTGCGGGCTTGTGCGCAACATGCGCAGCTTGGCCATCGCTTCGTTGTCCGCCACGCGGCGGGGATTTTTATCCTTGCCCATGGCTTACTTCCTCTTGGCTTTCTTGTCCGCCGCGTGACCGTAATAGGTACGGGTCGGGGCGTATTCACCGAACTTCTGGCCGATCATGTCTTCGGACACGTTGACCGGAACATGCTTGTGGCCGTTGTACACACCAAAGGTGAGACCAACGAAGTGCGGCAGGATGGTGGAGCGGCGCGACCAGATCTTGATGACCTCGTTCTTACCGGATTCCTTGGATTTTTCGGCCTTCTTCAAGACATAAGAGTCGACGAAGGGACCTTTCCAAACAGAGCGTGACATATATCAGCGACCCTTTTTCTTGGCGTGGCGCGAGCGAAGAATGAGCTTCTGCGACGCCTTGTTGGTGTTGCGGGTGCGCTTGCCCTTGGTCGGCTTGCCCCAGGGTGTCACCGGGTGACGACCACCGGAGGTCCGGCCTTCACCACCACCGTGCGGGTGGTCGATGGGGTTCATGACGACACCACGGACGGAGGGGCGGATGCCCTTGTGCCGCATGCGGCCCGCTTTACCGAAGTTCTGGTTCGAGTTGTCCGGGTTCGAGACCGCGCCAACCGTTGCCATGCATTCCTGACGCACCAGGCGCAGTTCGCCCGAGGACAGGCGGATCTGAGCGTAGCCACCGTCACGGCCGACGAACTGGGCATAGGTGCCCGCGGCGCGTGCGATCTGGCCGCCCTTGCCGGGCTTCAGCTCGATGTTGTGCACGATGGTACCGATCGGCATGCCGGAGAACGGCATACAGTTGCCCGGCTTCACGTCGGCTTTTGCCGAGGAAACCACCTTGTCACCCATGCCAAGACGCTGGGGGGCGAGGATGTAGGCTTGTTCGCCATCATCGTACTGGATCAGTGCGATGAATGCGGTACGGTTGGGGTCATATTCAATGCGAACCACGATGCCGTTGACATCGAATTTGCCGCGCTTGAAATCAACGATCCGGTAGAGACGCTTTGCGCCACCGCCACGACGGCGGGAGGTGATACGTCCGGTGTTGTTCCGGCCGCCCGATTTCGTCAGACCCTCGGTGAGGGCTTTGACGGGACGTCCTTTGTACAGCTCCGAACGGTCGATCAGCACCAGCCCGCGCTGGCCCGGCGTCGTCGGCTTGTACGACTTGAGTGCCATGCTTTCTGTCTTCCGTAAGCTTGGGGGTCCAAGGTGGACCCTATGTGTAAGCCCCCCGAAGGTGGCCTGTAGGTATAGGCCCCCGAAGGTGCCCGATTCGTTATCCGCCGCGCAAAATGCAAAGCCCCGGACGAATCCGGGGCCGCAGCCGATGGGGTCGTTTAGGGGGTTTGGGGCGTGGGGTCAAGGAGGAGAATTTTTCGGACAGAACGCATTTCTGAACTCAGGACTAAAGTTATCTTCCGCCCATGTATGGCCCGCCAGCCAATCCAACAGATACAGGAGATTCTGCGTAAGTTGCAGGTATATGACAAGCTTCACTTCGTCTGTCGTCCCCCTATGAGCCAACGCATTGCGGGCTTTGGTAAACTCTTCAAGTGTTTTCCATAGCCTCAATCGTTCGCCAGCGATTTTGAAAACACCCTGACATCCGTGAACTTCCGGAAGATAATGTTTGAAAATCTTTGGAACTGGTGGGGTCGGCGCTTCCTTAAGTATCCACTCGGCTCCCGGTATTTGGGTAGAAAGATGCTGCTTCAATCCGACTTCAAGCGCGGAATAGCTTATCAGCAATGCTGCGTTCGGACTGTGATGTGAAATCTGCAAAGCCTCCCGCAGCATTTGATGACCTAGAGGTTCACCGCATTTCGCTTCCGCCCAGAGCTTGTTAAAAGCCTCGGTTTCAATAGTTCTCGGATCAAACCCACGGCTTGCGTTCCGATCTATGCAAGCAAAGATTCCTTCAGGTCGCGGCACACCCTGGTATTTGCCTGATGTTTCCAATCGCCAGTAAAGTTCGGGGGAGACGCTAGGCTTATCGATAATTTCTACTGGCCCGGCGGCCTTATCCCTCCACCTCCAAAGTGAAATAACCCGCATCGCTTTCGTGCGTATCTCATCATCCGCTTCCTCGCATATCTGGCGCAAGCCTTCGGATAGGTCATGCCAGCAATAAGCGTCAAAATCACCACGTTCGAAAGCGTCGATAAATTTTCCAATCTCATCGACCTCCGGAAAGTCGCGCTGCGTTTTTCCGGACATAGAAAAGCCCATCATTGGCGATCCGGGTTTCTGCCTAATTTTCAGAGAAAAAGCGCTATCTGGGTCCGCGAAACTTAATTCGGTCACCCCAACCCGCCCAAAGTAGTATTCAGGAAGCTCCCACTGCTTCAAAAAATATACGGCTGGCAACTTCGCCACCTTTCAAGTCACATTTGTTGTGGTCCACGCAAACCCCGAAGACATTGCCAAAACGAGACGCACGGGAGCTCCGCCCACGGCATAAAGAGCGTCTCACCTCAATATATCCGTGCTCATTCAACGGACAAACACGGCAAGAGGCAAGAACCAACACGTCAGTGTGTTTCCAGGTCGGAAAACCGGCCTCAAAACCGTTCATAGCCCGCGCGGGTAAACACCCATTCTCTAATGGAAAAAGGCCCCCGCATCGCTGCGAGGGCCTTTCTCAATTTAACAGTCCGGTCTGATTACAGGCCGGTGGACACGTCGATGGTGTTGCCCTCTTCGAGCATCACGTAGGCCTTCTTCACGTCCTTGCGCTTGCCGGTCTTGCCACGGAAACGCTTCACTTTGCCTTTGGTGATGGTCGTGTTCACGGCCTTCACCTTGACACCAAAGAGCGCCTCGACGGCCTCCTTGATCTGCGGCTTGTTTGCGTCGATGGCCACTTCGAAGACAACCGCGCCGTGTTCGGACGCCATGGTGGTCTTTTCGGTGATGATCGGCTTGCGGATCACGTCGTACTGTTCTGCCTTAACGGTCATTTCAGTCGTGCCTCCAGAGCTTCGACACCCGCCTTCGTGATCACCAGGGTGTCACGCTTCAGGATGTCATAAACGTTGGCACCGATGGTCGGGAGGATGTCCAAACCTTCGATGTTGCGCGCTGCCTTGGCGAAACCAGCGTTCACCTCGGCACCGTCGATGATCAGCGCACGCTTCCAGCCCAGCTTCGACACTTGTGCCGCGAGGGCCTTTGTCTTGTCTGCGCCGTCGATGTTCTCGATCACAACGAGCGAGCCGTTCTTGAGCTTGTCCGACAGAGCCATTTTCAGGCCAAGTGCGCGGACTTTCTTCGGCAGGTCGTGGCCGTGCGAACGCGGCGTCGGACCCTTGTAGATGCCACCCTTGCGGAAGATCGGCGCGTTGCGGGAACCGTGGCGTGCGCCGCCGGTGCCTTTCTGGCGATAGATCTTCTTCTTGGAGTAAGACACTTCCGAGCGGGTCTTGACCTTGTGGGTGCCCTGCTGCGCGTTGTTACGCTGCCAGCGGACCACACGGTGGAGAATGTCGGCGCGCGGCTCCAGCCCGAACAGGGCCTCGTCCAGCTCGACTTCGCCAGCGGAACCGCCGTCGAGGTTGATTACGTCGAGTTTCATTCCTCACCTTCCTTCTTCTCGGCCTCGATGTCCGCCTCCGCAGCTTTCAGCTGCTCGGCTTCCTGTGCGGCCTGCTCCTCGGCGAGACGTGTTGCTTCGGCTTCTGCTTCTGCAGCGGCCTGGGCAGCAGCTTCGTCGGCGAGACGCTGTGCTTCCTTCTTGGCGCTCGCCAGAGCGGCCGGAAGGATCACGTTCTCGGGGGTCGGCTTCTTGACGGCATCCTTGACGGTGACCCAGGAGCCTTTCGGACCCGGAACAGCGCCTTTGATCATGATGACGCCGCGGTCGCTGTCGGTCTTGACGACCTGCAGGTTCTGCGTGGTCACACGAACGGAGCCCATGTGGCCGGCCATTTTCTTGCCTTTGAACACCTTACCGGGGTTCTGACACTGACCGGTGGAGCCGTGCGAACGGTGAGAGATAGACACACCGTGGGTCGCGCGGAGACCGCCGAAGTTGTGGCGCTTCATACCGCCGGCAAAACCTTTACCGATGGAGATGCCCGAGACGTCCACGAACTGACCTTCGAAGTAATGGTCGGCGATGATTTCCTCGCCCACTTCGATCAGGTTCTCAGGCGCAACGCGGAATTCCACCACTTTGCGCTTGGGCTCTACGCCTGCTTTGGAGAAGTGGCCGCGCATCGCTTGCGAGGTGCGCTTTGCCTTTGCAACGCCACAGCCCAGCTGGACAGCGGAGTAGCCATTGGTTTCTTCCGTACGCTGCGCGACAACCTGAAGGGTGTCGAGCTGCAGAACGGTGACGGGGATCTGCTTGCCGTCTTCCATGAAGACGCGAGTCATGCCGATTTTTTTTGCGATCACACCAGAGCGCATGGTCATCCCCCTTATACCTTGATCTCGACGTCAACGCCGGCGGCGAGGTCGAGCTTCATGAGGGCGTCCACGGTCTGCGGAGTCGGATCGACAATATCGAGCAGACGCTTGTGCGTGCGGATCTCGAACTGGTCGCGAGATTTCTTGTTCACGTGCGGGCCACGCAGAACAGTGAATTTCTCAATCTTGTTGGGCAGCGGGATTGGCCCGCGGACCTGTGCGCCGGTACGCTTGGCGGTGTTGACGATTTCCTGAGTGCTGGCGTCCAGCACGCGGTAATCAAACGCCTTGAGCCGGATACGGATGTTCTGGTTCATCGAACAGTCCTATTTTGGCATTTAGGTTGAGAGGAGGATACACGACCACCGCGCACCCTCGTCGAACCTATAAGGGCGGAGAATCACTCCGCCCTTCACGACACGATGGCCGTTGCGCGCCTATAGGCCGTTTGTGGGTGTGGGGCAAGGGGGCAATCGTAGGCTCCCGCTGAACTAGCGCGCCCCAACAGATCGGTCGATGGCAGCGCGAAACGGCGGAAGGGTCTTGTTTTGGTGGTACACACATTTGCAGAGGATATTCTCAATATAGAGATTTCAAATCCGGTGGTTTTAAATGATCTTTCACGAACTTCACGGTTCTTTCCCCATGACGTACCTTCTTCACGATGCGGGCTCCCTCGCACGTAAGCAACATGCGGACCTTTACGGAGCCTGGACCGCAGTGGGCAGCAGGCTGGCGTACGCGAGAAGTGATCCGCGCGGACACGCAATGGAACACCTGGACGCGAACCTAGACCTTATTTTGCGGGTTATGGAAAGCGAGCAGAAAGAAATCATCAACCAAACGGGTGGCCCAATGGATGGCGGCCCATTGTTCATTCAATTATCGCTTTCAAAAACATGGCTATTTGCCGTGTATGAGATCGTCCGGGAAACTTGCGATGTGCCATGCGGCGGCACGAAGAACAGAAGCGTTTATTGTCGGGACGCAAGCTGCTTTAGATGCAACTCCCTGAAACCGGTCAAAGATATATTGGCGCGTTACCGAGTTCCCCTTGCTAAACTGCAACCAATGGGGCGCGACGTGCGCCAGCGCAATCAACTGCCAAGTATCGCTTTCAACAATGACGATGGCTCAATTGCTTGGTTGACCATGACCGCTAGCGGAGAACCTGAAGAAAAACTGAGCCGTCAGGAAATTTCTGATTATATTTTGGAGATGCTCCTTAAAATCGAAAAGTGAAAAGGCAGATCCGTCGTGGCGCGGCTTCCCTAATTCAGAAGAGTGCTAAAACCACATCCTGGGCCCTTCGTGCGGAAGCCACTGCTGCGCGGCGTGGCAAGGGCAACACCATTGGCGCGTTATTACGATTTTCGGGGCGTTCCAATGCGCACATCAGGATCCGTGAACAAACCAAAGAAAAGGCCGCCCCTTGTAAGGGCGGCCTTCTTTATCTCAACCGAGCGAACTCGGGATCATCGCTTATGCGAGGATCTTCGACACGACGCCGGAACCCACGGTGCGGCCACCCTCACGGATAGCGAAGCGCAGGCCCTCTTCCATCGCGATCGGGGCGATCAGCTCGACGGAGAACTTCAGGTTGTCGCCCGGCATCACCATCTCGGTGCCCTCGGGAAGCTCAACCGTGCCGGTCACGTCCGTGGTACGGAAGTAGAACTGCGGACGGTAGTTCTTGAAGAACGGTGTGTGACGACCGCCTTCTTCCTTGTTCAGGATGTAGACCTCACACTCGAATTTCGTGTGCGGGTTCACCGACTTCGGCTTGCACAGAACCTGACCGCGCTCAACACCTTCACGGTCGATGCCGCGCAGCAGGATGCCGACGTTGTCGCCTGCTTCACCACGATCGAGCAGCTTGCGGAACATTTCCACACCGGTGCAGGTCGTCTTGGTGGTGTCGCGGATGCCGACGATTTCGATTTCGTCGCCAACGTTGATCACGCCACGTTCCACACGGCCGGTCACAACCGTACCACGACCCGAGATCGAGAACACGTCTTCGATCGGCATCAGGAAGGGCTGGTCCGTCGCGCGCGGCGGCTGCGGGATGTATTCGTCCACGGCGGCCATCAGTTCACGGATCTTGTTCTCGCCGATCTCGGGATCACGGCCTTCCATCGCGGCCAGAGCGGACCCCGCGATGATCGGGATATCGTCGCCCGGGAAGTCGTATGCGGACAGCAGTTCGCGGACTTCCATTTCGACGAGCTCGAGCAGCTCTTCGTCGTCGACCTGGTCAACCTTGTTCATGAAAACGACCATGGCGGGGATACCCACCTGGCGGCCGAGCAGGATGTGCTCGCGCGTCTGCGGCATGGGGCCGTCAGCTGCGTTCACGACCAGGATCGCGCCGTCCATCTGGGCAGCACCGGTGATCATGTTCTTGACGTAGTCGGCGTGGCCGGGGCAGTCGACGTGCGCGTAGTGACGTGCTTCGGTCTCGTACTCGACGTGCGCGGTCGAGATGGTGATGCCGCGTGCTTTTTCTTCCGGTGCGCCGTCGATCTGATCGTAGGCCTTGAAGTCACCGAAATACTTGGTGATCGCCGCGGTCAGCGTGGTCTTGCCGTGGTCAACGTGGCCGATTGTGCCGATGTTGCAGTGCGGCTTGTCGCGTGTGAACTTTTCCTTTGCCATGTGATGGCTCCTTTTTTGGTCGTTCGGTGCGCATCAGTTGCGCACCCTACGGGTGGTTGTAGGGTGCGCCTTTTCAGGCGCACCGAGCATTATGCGTACTTGGACTGAATTTCGTCCGAGATGTTCTGCGGCACCGGATCGTAGTGGTCGAACTGCATCGTGAACTGCGCGCGGCCCGAAGACATGGAGCGCAGTGTGTTGATGTAGCCGAACATGTTCGCCAGCGGCACGAAAGCGTTGATCGCCACGGCGTTGCCGCGAGGCTCCTGGCCGGACATCTGACCACGACGGGAGGTCAGGTCACCGATGATACCGCCGGTGTATTCTTCCGGGGTGATCACTTCGACCTTCATCATCGGCTCAAGCAGCTTCGCGCCAGCTTTGCGCATGCCTTCACGCATACACATACGGCCAGCGATTTCGAACGCGAGGACCGAGGAGTCAACGTCGTGGAACTTACCGTCGATCAGAGCGACCTTGAAGTCGATGACCGGGAAGCCCGCGAGCGGACCGGAGTCCATAACGGAGCGAATGCCCTTTTCGACACCGGGGATGTATTCCTTGGGAACAGCACCACCAACGATCTTGGACTCGAAGGAGAACCCTTCGCCCGGCTCCGTGGGCGTGATGATCAGCTTGACCTCACCGAACTGACCCGAACCACCCGACTGTTTCTTGTGGGTGTAGGTGTGCTCGACCTCGTGGGAGATGGTCTCACGATATGCCACCTGCGGCGCACCGATGTTGGCCTCAACCTTGAACTCGCGCTTGAGACGGTCAACCAGGATGTCCAGGTGAAGTTCGCCCATGCCCTTCATGATGGTCTGACCGGACTCGATGTCGGTCTCCACGCGGAAGGAGGGGTCTTCTGCTGCCAGACGGGCAAGGCCAGCCGACATTTTTTCCTGGTCGCCCTTGGTCTTGGGCTCAACCGCGATCTCGATCACCGGATCCGGGAAGGTCATGGTTTCAAGCACAACCGGATCCTTCGCATCACACAGCGTGTCACCGGTGGTGGTGTCCTTCAGACCCGCCAGCGCGATGATGTCGCCGGAGAAGGCTTCGTCGATCTCTTCACGGTTGTTGGAGTGCATCATCATCATACGACCGATGCGCTCTTTCTTGCCCTTGGTGGAGTTCAGGATCGAGTCACCCTTGTTCATTTTACCCGAATAAACACGGGTGAACGTCAGCGAGCCGACAAAGGGGTCGTTCATGATTTTGAACGCCAGACCAGCGAAAGGCATGGAGTCGTCTGCGCGGCGCGGGATGTCACGGGTTTCCGTCTCATCGCCCGGCTTGAAGCCCATGTAATCCACGACGTCCATCGGGGACGGCAGATAATCGACAACAGCGTTCAGCAGAGGCTGGACACCTTTGTTCTTGAACGCAGAACCGCCCAGAACCGGCACGAAGTGCAGCGCCAGAGTGCCCTTGCGCAGCAGTTTGCGCAGGGTTGCCACGTCGGGCTCTTCGCCTTCGAGGTAAGCTTCCATCGCGTCGTCGTCTTCTTCGACGGCCGCTTCGATCATCTTGCCGCGCCATTCGTCGGCCATGTCCTTGAGCTCGTCACGGATGGGCTGACGGGTCCAGGAAGCGCCGAGGTCTTCGCCCTTCCAGGTCCACTCTTCCATGGTCACGAGGTCAACCAGACCTTCGAGCTCGTTTTCGGCACCGATCGGGAACGCGATCGGAACGGCGCGCGCGCCGGTACGGTCTTCGATCATGTTGACGCAGTTGAAGAAGTCCGCGCCGATCTTGTCCATCTTGTTGACGAAGACGATACGCGGAACCTTGTAACGGTCAGCCTGGCGCCAGACGGTTTCGGTCTGCGGCTCAACACCTGCGTTGGCGTCGAGAACGCAAACGGCGCCGTCGAGTACGGCCAGCGAACGCTCGACTTCGATGGTGAAGTCAACGTGGCCGGGGGTGTCGATGATGTTCATGCGGTACTTGGTGTCGTAAGTACCTTCGGCGGAGGGATCTTCCTGCCACTGCCAGAACGTGGTCGTCGCAGCGGAGGTGATGGTGATGCCGCGTTCCTGCTCTTGCTCCATCCAGTCCATCGTGGCCGCACCGTCGTGGACCTCACCGATGTTGTGGGACTTGCCGGTGTAGAACAGAATACGCTCGGAGCAGGTGGTTTTACCTGCGTCGATGTGCGCCATGATCCCGAAATTGCGGTAGCGCTCGAGAGGGTAGTCGCGTGCCATGGGTCTGGGTCCTCTAGGGGTAATCTCTGCGCGGGCGATTAACCCTCGCGTCGGATATGTTCAAGCAGAGCATCGCGTCAGACAGCACAAAGGGCGCTTTCGCGCCTAAGTGTGGCCTGAATGCGATCAGGCGGCCAAGCGATCCCGGCCGCCCGACTGGTGATTACCAGCGGTAGTGGCTGAACGCTTTGTTGGCGTCGGCCATCTTGTGAGTGTCTTCGCGCTTTTTGACAGCGGAACCACGGGACTGAACGGCATCGATCAGTTCACCGGCCAGACGCTCTTCCATGGTATTTTCGTTGCGGTTGCGCGAGGCAGTGATGAGCCAGCGGATTGCCAGCGCTTCACGGCGCTCCGGGCGCACTTCGACGGGCACCTGGTAGGTGGCACCACCGACGCGGCGCGAACGCACTTCGACGGACGGTTTGATGTTTTCCAGCGCTTCGTGGAAGATTTCAACCGGAGCGCGCTTCACCTTGGCTTCGACACGGTCGAGTGCGCCATAGACGATGCGTTCTGCGACGGATTTCTTACCATCGTACATCAGGTTGTTCATGAACTTTGTCAGCACACGATCGCCATACTTGGCGTCGGGCAGGACTTCGCGTTTTTCAGCGGCGTGACGACGGGACATATCTGTATCCTATTCCTGGTGTGCTTACTTGGGACGCTTCGCGCCATACTTGGAGCGACGCTGCTTCCGGTCCTTGACGCCCTGGGTATCCAGAACACCGCGCAGGATGTGGTAACGCACACCCGGAAGGTCTTTTACACGACCGCCACGGATCAGAACCACGGAGTGCTCCTGAAGGTTGTGGCTTTCACCGGGGATGTAGGAGATCACCTCGTAACCGTTGGTCAGGCGAACCTTCGCAACTTTCCGCATAGCGGAGTTCGGCTTTTTCGGGGTGGTGGTGTAGACGCGTGTGCAGACGCCACGCTTCTGGGGGCATTGCTCCAGGTGCTGGGACTTGGAACGCTTGACTTTGGGCTGACGCGGTTTGCGGATCAGCTGTTGGATCGTGGGCATGTGGACGGTTTCCCCGTGCTTCTCTCAATCGTGCCGGTCGGACCGGCGGTTCAGGTCGGGCCTTCCCCGCGGGGCGGCCGGTGATGGGCGCATCTGCAACCGGGTCGATGACCGTGGCACAAACGACTTTTGGTCCGCATCAGACCCCTTACCGGAGGGCCTACGCGGGGGCGTTCCAGAGGACCGGGGCTTGCATCGCCCGCGGTCTTGAGCGCAATCTCGTCATGAAAACGATGCGCCTGAGGGGTCCCGGGCGCAACGGATTAGCGGGCGTATACGCAGAGTCGCAGCGGCTGTCAACAGCTCTGCCCGCCGTAGCATGTCGCAGGTCCGCAAGAGGCGTGTCCACCCGGTCTTGCGCCGACCTCTGACTGGACACAAACCTAGCACGCTGCCACTGTGAGCTCAGATGTCACGGATGGGCGTGGATATGCAAGTCATTGGTTTTTGTCGCTTCTCCTATCCTGCCGAGGGGGGCTTTCAGGTCGGGCACGCGACCATGGACGAGCGATTGACCTATCTTTACGCACCTGCCCGCATGGAAGAACGTCTGCGGCATTTCGAGACCATCTGCCTGCCCTCGATTCGAGCGCAGACCGACCCGGACTTCACCTTCGTCATCCTGATCGGAGAGAACCTGCCAGAGCCGTGGGTCGGTCGCTTGCGGGACTTGATCGCAGATGTCCCACAGGCGGCGGTGGCCGCCCGCCCGTCGGGGCCGCATCGGAAAGTATGCCAACGCGTCATCAATTCCGCGCGCGACATGGATCAACCCTGCCTTCAATTCAGGCATGATGACGACGATGCCGTGGCGATCACCTTCGTTGAACGGCTGCGAAAGGCGGCTTCCGACGTAGGACCGCTGCTAAAGCAACATCGGATGGTCGGCTTTGACTGGAACCGTGGCTACGTCGCCCGACCTGACGCGAATGGCATCTGCGGGGAGGTTCAGGTCACGCCGTTCTGGGGCGTGGCACAGGCCACACATGTTCAGGCGGGGGTGCGGCAAACGATCATGAACTTCGGTCATCGCAAGATAATGGAATACATGCCCTGCCTGACCTTCACCGATGAAGTCATGTATCTGCGTGGCCACAATGCTCACAATGACTCCCGGCAGAAAAAGCATGTCAAACCGATGCCCCTGCCCCGCCTGAGTCAAGACGGCGAAGCAGACCTGCTGGACCGCTTCGCCATTGATGCGGATCATGTCCGCCGTGTGTTTGCCGGAACTTAGCTGTCGCTGTCCGACTTGGTCACAAGGATGATTTCGCCATTCTCGTAGTCGGTTGCGAGGACGAATGACCCGTCATCGAGGATCTCCACGTCGCGCACGCGGCCGAATTGTGTCAGCAAGCGCTCCTCCTCTGCGACCTTGTCGCCGTCCCACCCAAGGCGGACGATGCCCGGCGCAACAAGAGCGGCAACCAGCAAGTCGCCATCCCACTCCGGGAACATTTCACCTTCGTAAAAAGACATGTCACCGGGTGCGATCACCGGGTCCCAGTAATAGTCGGGCTGTTCCATGCCCTCCTGAACCGCGATGCCCTCCCCCACTTGGGTGCCGCTGTAATTGATCCCGTAAGAGATCACCGGCCAACCGTAGTTCTTGCCCGCCTCGGTGATGTTGATTTCATCGCCGCCAGCCGGGCCGTGCTCAAGCGTAAAAAGCTGATCGCCGCGCATCGCTGCGCCTTGGACATTGCGGTGCCCGTAGGACCAGATGGTATCCACGGCATCCTCCTGCCCGACAAAAGGATTGTCGTCCGGTGTAGAGCCGTCCAGCGCAACGCGTATGACCTTGCCGTAGGTGGTGGACAGGTCCTGCGATTTGACGCGCTCCGCCTGACTGGAGTGCTCCCCCGTGGTTATGAAGGCATGGTCGGCGCCATCAAAAACGATACGGCTGCCGTAGTGCATGGCCACAGGGCTCGGCGGGTCCTGCACGAAGATATCTGAAACTTCGGTCAGCTCGGTCATGTCCTCGGACAGCTTGCCGCGCGCGGCGGCGGTGACAGACATGCCATCGCCCATCCCCTTAGAATAGGTGAAATAGATCCAACGATCTTCGGCGAAGGTGGGCCCGACTTTAACGTCCAGAAGCCCGGCCTGCGTGTTTCCACCGCCGGGCGCTTCGTTGAAGATTTCCGGCAGACCCGCGATTGGTTCAGACAGGGTGCCGTCCATCTGAAGCACACGCAACCGGCCCGGGCGTTCGGTGATCAGCAGGCCGCCGTCATCGGGAAGCGCCTCCACGGCCCAGGGGTGAACAAGACCATCAGCGATGGTCTGTGTCGTGTAGCTGTAGTCTGATGCGACCAAAGGTGCGCGGGTCTGGTTCTCGAAGGCCGGTTCGAACTCGGCGTTCTTCGTCCCCCATTCATGGGTTTGGGCGGCGGCGGGCGTGGCGGCCAATGCGGCCAAGGCTGTCAGTGTCGAAGCGATACGATTCATTATGTTCTCCCTGTTTTATGGGTCCACAACGCATGGAAGCAGAGCGCGCTCCATCCCTGACGGTTTCGTGATCCCAATGGAAAAGGGCCCCCGCGTTGGCGGAGGCCCCTTTGATGTCAGGATCGGTTGGTTAGCGCACGATCAATCGCGGCTTTCCGGCGTCTCCACGGTCAGCGTATCGAACGCATCGCCGCTGGTCGGCTCGTCCACCGCGGAGGGAGCAGCCAGAGCGGCGGCCGCTTCGGCCTCCTCGCGGCGCGCCTCGACCACGACGTTGTCGCGATCCGACGCCACACGACGAAGCTGCTGGGTTGCCCCACCGGTGCCCGCCGGGATCAGACGGCCCACGATCACGTTCTCCTTGAGACCGATCAGCGTGTCCTTCTTGCCCTGTACGGACGCTTCGGTCAGCACGCGGGTCGTTTCCTGGAACGACGCCGCAGAGATGAACGAACGGGTCTGCAACGACGCCTTCGTGATGCCGAGCAGGATCGGTTCGCCCTTTGCGGGACGACCATTCTTCTTCTCGGACTTCGCGTTGGCCTCGTCGAACTCCATCTTGTCGACGTGCTCGCCCTTCAGCAGAGTTGTATCGCCGCTGTCGAGGATCTCCCACTTTTGCAGCATCTGGCGAACGATCACCTCGATGTGCTTGTCGTTGATCTTCACGCCCTGCAGTCGATAGACGTCCTGCACCTCGTCGATCATGTAGTTCGCCAGCGCTTCGATCCCCATGATGGAGAGGATGTCATGCGGCGCCGGGTTGCCGTCCATGATGTAGTCGCCCTTCTGGATGAAGTCGCCTTCAGCCACCGGGATGTGCTTGCCTTTCGGGATCATGTATTCCCGCGGCTCGAGGCTTTCGTCCTGCGGCTCGATCGAGATACGGCGCTTGTTCTTGTAGTCCTTGCCAAAGCGCACGTAGCCGTCGATCTCCGCGATGATCGCGTGATCTTTGGGACGACGTGCTTCAAAGAGTTCGGCCACACGCGGCAGACCACCGGTGATGTCCTTCGTCTTTGCGCCTTCGCGCGGAATACGCGCAACAACGTCACCCGCCTTCACCGTCTGACCGTCTTCACACGACAGGATCGCGTCAACGGACATGGTGTAGGTGATCGGGTTGCCTTGCTCGTTGCGCACCGGCTCACCGTCGTCATCCTGCAGGATGATTTCCGGCTTCAGCTCGTTGCCCTTCGGCGCAGCTCGCCAGTCGACCACGATCTTCTGGGTCATACCTGTCGCATCGTCGGTCTCTTCGCGCACGGCCAGGCCGTTCACGAGGTCGATATGCTTCGCGACACCGTCCTTCTCTGCGATGATCGGCAGAGTATAGGGGTCCCATTCGAACAGCTTGTCGCCGCGACCGATGTCCTGACCGTCTTTGACATACAGCTTGGAGCCGTAACCCACTTTGTGGGATGCGATTTCCTCACCCTGGTCGTTGACGATCATGACCTGCATGTTGCGGTTCATGACGATCATTTCGCCAGCCGCGTTCTCAAGAACGCTGGGCAGGACGAACTGGATCTTACCATTCTGCGAGGCCTCAAGGAAGGACCGCGACGAACCCTGCGCAACGCCGCCCATGTGGAATGTCCGCATGGTCAGCTGCGTGCCGGGTTCACCGATCGACTGCGCCGCAATGATCCCCACGGCTTCGCCGGTGTTCACCTTCGTACCGCGTGCAAGGTCACGACCGTAGCAGGTCGCGCAAACGCCTTCTTCGGCTTCACAGGTCAGCGGCGAGCGGATGCGCGCCGTCTGAAGACCGGACTCTTCGACCATATCAGCGGTGCGTTCGTCGATCAGTTCGCCATGGCGCACCATGATGTCCCCGGTCAGCGGGTGCTTCAGCTCCTCGGCCGCGGTACGGCCTAGAATGCGTTCGCCCAGCGTTGCGACGACTTCACCATCGTTCACGGCAGCAACGGCAGTGATCGACATGTCCGTGCCACAGTCATTCATGCGAATGATGCAGTCCTGCGCCACGTCCACCAGACGACGGGTCAGATAACCGGAGTTCGCTGTTTTCAGAGCGGTGTCCGACAGACCTTTCCGTGCGCCGTGTGTCGAGTTGAAGTACTCGAGAACGGTCAGACCTTCTTTGAAGTTCGAGATGATCGGCGTTTCGATGATGTCGCCGTTCGGCTTCGCCATCAGGCCGCGCATCGCGCCCAGCTGTTTCATCTGCGTAACGGAACCACGGGCCTTGGAGTGGGCCATCATGTAAACCGAGTTGGGCTCTTCTTCCTGACCGGCGTCGTTGTAACGCTTGGCGGAGATCGTGCCCATCATGGCTTCGGTGACTTTGTCGTTACACTTCGACCAGGCGTCGACAACTTTGTTGTACTTTTCGCCTTGGGTGATCAGGCCGTCCATGTACTGCTGTTCAAAGTCCTTCACCTGATCGCGTGTTTCCTCGACCAGTTCCCACTTGTTGTCCGGGATGACCATGTCGTCCTTGCCGAACGAGATGCCGGCCTTGAACGCTTCGGTAAAGCCGATGCGCATGATCTGGTCACAGAAGATCACGGACTCTTTCTGACCGCAGTAACGGTAGACAGTGTCGATGACGGTCTGCACGTCGCCTTTGCGCAGGAGACGGTTCACCAGGTCGAACGGTGCCTTGGTGTTCAGCGGCAGCAAGCCGCCAAGACGCACACGACCGGGCGTGGTGTCGAACCGCTGCCAGACTTCAAGACCGTTCTCGTCGATCTGCTTGACGCGGCACTTGATGTTGGCGTGCAGGTGCACCTCCCCAGACGTCAGCGCGTGTTCAACTTCCTCCGGGGAGGAGAAGACCATGCCTTCGCCCTTCATGCCTTCGCGGGCAATGGTGACGTAGTACAGGCCCAAGATCATATCCTGCGACGGAACGATGATCGGGTTGCCGTTGGCTGGCGACAGAACGTTGTTCGTCGACATCATCAGGACGCGCGCTTCGAGCTGTGCCTCGAGGGACAGCGGAACGTGCACAGCCATCTGGTCGCCGTCAAAGTCCGCGTTGAACGCCGAACAGACCAGCGGGTGCAGCTGGATAGCCTTGCCTTCGATCAATGTGGGTTCGAACGCCTGGATGCCCAGACGGTGCAGCGTGGGCGCGCGGTTCAGCAGAACCGGGTGCTCGCGGATAACCTCGTCGAGGATGTCCCAGACTTCGGGACGCTCTTTTTCCACCAGCTTCTTCGCCTGCTTCACGGTGCTGGACAGGCCTTTGGCCTCCAGTCGCGAATAGATGAACGGCTTGAACAGTTCGAGCGCCATCTTCTTGGGCAGACCGCACTGGTGCAGCTTCAGCTCGGGGCCGGTCACGATGACCGAACGGCCGGAGAAGTCGACGCGCTTACCCAAAAGGTTCTGACGGAAGCGACCCTGCTTACCCTTCAGCATGTCGGACAGCGACTTCAACGGGCGCTTGTTGGCACCGGTGATGACGCGGCCACGACGGCCGTTGTCGAACAGGGCGTCGACGGATTCCTGCAGCATCCGCTTTTCGTTGCGGACGATGATGTCAGGCGCGCGCAGTTCAATCAGACGCTTCAGACGGTTGTTCCGGTTGATCACGCGGCGGTACAGGTCGTTCAGGTCGGAGGTCGCAAAACGACCACCATCCAGCGGAACCAGCGGACGCAGTTCCGGCGGGATGACCGGGATCACGGTCATGATCATCCACTCGGGACGGTTGCCCGACTCGAGGAAGGATTCCACGACCTTCAGGCGCTTGATGATCTTCTTGGGCTTCAGCTCGCCAGTGGCTTCCTTGAGGTCGGCGCGCAGGTTCTCTGCCTCGGACTCGAGGTCGATGGCAGCCAGCATCTCGCGGATGGCTTCGGCACCGATGTTCGCCGTGAAGGCGTCCATGCCGTATTGATCCTGCGCGTCGAGGAATTCCTCTTCGTTCAGCATCTGGCCGTAGGTCAGGTCGGTCAGGCCCGGCTCGATCACCACGTAGTTTTCAAAGTACAAAACGCGTTCGAGGTCGCGCAGCGTCATGTCCAGCATCAGGCCGATGCGCGAAGGCAGCGACTTCAGGAACCAGATGTGGGCGCAAGGCGCGGCCAGCTCGATGTGGCCCATACGCTCGCGGCGGACCTTCTGCAGCGTGACTTCGACACCGCACTTTTCGCAGACAACGCCGCGGTATTTCATGCGCTTGTATTTGCCGCACAGGCATTCGTAGTCCTTGATCGGACCAAAGATGCGCGCGCAGAACAGGCCGTCCCGCTCAGGCTTGAACGTACGGTAGTTGATGGTTTCCGGCTTTTTGATTTCGCCGAAGGACCATGAAAGGATCCGTTCCGGGCTCGCCAGCGACACCTTGATCTCGTCAAAGGTCTTGACCGGGGCCACCGGATTGAACGGGTTGTTGGTCAGTTCCTGGTTCATGTGTTCCTCACAAATTCAGAGAGAAGCGGTTGGGAGGGGGCGCAGATCGCGCCCCGCCGAAGACATGGGTGACTGGCGTCACTCTGCGTCTTCCTCCTCCGCATCCAGGAGTTCCATGTTGAGGCCCAGGCCGCGGACCTCCTTGACGAGAACGTTGAACGATTCCGGCACGCCGGCTTCGAAGTTGTCCTCACCCTTGACGATCGACTCGTAGACCTTCGTCCGGCCCGCCACGTCATCCGACTTCACCGTCAGCATTTCCTGCAGGGTGTAGGCGGCGCCGTAAGCTTCCAGAGCCCAGACTTCCATCTCACCGAAGCGCTGACCACCGAACTGCGCCTTACCACCCAGCGGCTGCTGCGTGACGAGGGAGTACGGTCCCGTGGAGCGGGCGTGGATCTTGTCGTCGACCAGGTGATGCAGCTTGAGCAGGTACTTCATACCCACTGTCACCTTGCGCGAGAACTCTTCGCCGGTGCGGCCGTCGAACAGGCGGGACTGGCCGCTTGTGTCGAAACCGGCACGCCGCAGCGCGTCGTCCACATCTGCCTCTTTCGCACCGTCAAAGACCGGCGTTGCGATCGGCACACCACGTGTCACGTTGCCCGCCATTTCCAGCAGGTCGTCCTGATCCGCGTCGGCAAAGCCTTCTGCGTAGACTTCGTCGCCGTAGACGATCTTCAGAGCGTCACGCACCGGGGTCATATCGCCCGAACGCTTGTACTCCTGCAGAGCCTCGTCGACCTGGATCCCCAGCGCACGAGACGCCCAACCCATGTGGGTTTCGAGGATCTGACCGACGTTCATACGCGACGGAACGCCCAGCGGGTTAAGACAGAAGTCGACCGGCGTACCATCCGCAAGGAACGGCATGTCCTCCTGCGGAACCACGCGCGACACAACACCCTTGTTCCCGTGACGACCGGCCATCTTGTCGCCCGGCTGAAGCTTGCGCTTCACGGCGATGAAGACTTTGACCATCTTCATCACGCCCGGGGGCAGATCGTCGCCGCGGCGCACTTTCTCGACTTTGTCCTCGAAACGGGCGTCCAGCGCACGCTTCTGGATTTCGTACTGCTCGTGCAGCGCCTCGACGTGCTTGGCGTCGTCTTCTTCCGCAAGGGCAAGCTGCCACCACAGGCTGCGCGGCAGGCTTTCGAGAAGCTCCGCATCGACTGTGGAGTTCGACTTCACGCCACGCGGACCTTTGACGGCCACCTTGCCTTCGACCATCGAGCGCAGGCGCGCATAGATGTTCCGGTCCAGGATCGCCATCTCGTCGTCCCGGTCACGGGCCAGCGCTTCGATCTCTTCGCGTTCGATCTGCAGCGCACGTTCGTCTTTTTCGACGCCGTGACGGTTGAAGACACGCACTTCGACAACAGTACCGTAGTCGCCCGGCTTCACACGCAACGAGGTGTCGCGCACGTCAGATGCCTTTTCGCCAAAGATGGCGCGCAGCAGCTTTTCTTCCGGGGTCATCGGGCTTTCGCCCTTGGGCGTGATCTTACCCACGAGGATATCGCCCGGCTCCACGTCCGCGCCGATGTACACGATGCCCGCCTCGTCGAGGTTGCGCAGCGCTTCTTCACCAACGTTGGGAATGTCGCGGGTGATCTCTTCCGGGCCAAGCTTGGTGTCGCGCGCCGCCACTTCGAATTCTTCGATGTGGATGGAGGTAAACACGTCGTCCTTGGAGATCCGCTCGGAGATCAGGATCGAGTCTTCGTAGTTGTAACCGTTCCACGGCATGAAGGCCACGATGACGTTCTTGCCCAGAGCCAGTTCACCGATGTCGGTGGACGGACCGTCAGCAATAACCTCGGCCTTGCGCACCGTGTCACCCACCTTCACCAGAGGCTTCTGGTTGATACAGGTGTTCTGGTTGGACCGCTGGAACTTGCGCATACGGTAAATGTCGACGCCCGCGTCCCCAAGTTCGAGGTCTTCGGTCGCACGGATCACGATACGCTGCGCATCGACCTGGTCGATGATGCCCGCACGCTTTGCCATGACGGCCGCGCCGGAGTCACGCGCCACCACTTCTTCGATGCCGGTGCCGATCAGCGGCGCTTCTGCGCGCAGGGTCGGAACCGCCTGACGTTGCATGTTCGAGCCCATGAGAGCGCGGTTGGCGTCGTCGTTTTCGAGGAAGGGGATCAGCGAGGCCGCCACGGAGACCAACTGCTTCGGCGAAACGTCGATCAGGTCGACAGTTTCCGACGGAGCAAGCGTGTAGTCACCGGATTTCCGGGTCGACACGAGGTCCGCGGTAAAGCGGCCGTTTTCGTCCAGCTGCGCGTTGGCCTGCGCCACGGTGTGACGCATTTCCTCGGTCGCGGACATGTAGTGCACTTCGTCGGTGACCTGACGGTCCTTGACCACGCGATACGGGGTCTCGATGAAGCCATACTTGTTCACGCGGGCAAAGGTGGCCAGCGAGTTGATCAGACCGATGTTCGGGCCTTCCGGCGTCTCAATCGGGCACATGCGACCGTAGTGCGTCGGGTGCACGTCGCGCACCTCAAAGCCGGCGCGTTCGCGTGTCAGACCGCCAGGTCCAAGCGCCGAGAGGCGACGCTTGTGCGTCACTTCGGACAGCGGGTTGGTCTGGTCCATGAACTGCGACAGCTGCGAGGAGCCAAAGAATTCGCGAACAGCCGCGGCCGCCGGTTTGGCGTTGATCAGATCCTGCGGCATCACCGTGTCGATTTCGACCGAAGACATGCGTTCCTTGATCGCGCGCTCCATGCGGAGCAGGCCAACACGGTACTGGTTTTCCATCAGCTCGCCAACGGAGCGCACACGACGGTTGCCGAGGTGGTCGATGTCGTCGATGTCGCCACGTCCGTCACGCAGATCGACAAGCGCCTTGATGCACTTGACGATATCGTCACGGTCCAGCGTGCGCTGGGTGTCGGGCTTTTCAAGCGCCAGACGCATGTTCATCTTCACACGGCCAACGGCGGACAGGTCGTAACGCTCGCCGTCAAAGAACAGCGTGTCGAACAGGTTCGACGCAGCGTCGACGGTGGGCGGCTCGCCCGGGCGCATGACGCGGTAGATGTCGAGCAGCGCGGTGTCGCGGCCCATGTTCTTGTCCTGCGCCATGGTGTTGCGCATGTACGGACCGACGTTGATGTTGTCGATGTCCAGAACCGGGATCTCGGTGATGCCTGCGTCCAGCAGCTCTTTGAGCGTACCGCCGGAGACTTCGCCGTCCTTATCAATTGTCCAGGTCAGCTCATCGCCAGCCTCGACGTAGATCGCGCCGGTTTCTTCGTTGATGATGTCCTTGGACACGAACTTGCCGACGATGTGCTCGAAAGGCACCAGCAACTTGCTGACGTTGCCCTCGTCGATCAGCTTCTTCACGGCGCGCGGGGTGACCTTCTTGCCGGCTTCGGCAATGATCTCGCCGCTGTCGGCGTCCACAAGGTCGAACGTCGGGCGGGTGCCGCGCACACGCTCGGGGAAGAACCGGGTCGCCCAGCCTTCGCCACGGCGATATTCGAAATCGACCGTGTTGTAATAGGCGTCCATGATCGCTTCCTGGTCGAGACCAAGGGCGTACAGAAGCGTCGTGACCGGCAATTTGCGGCGACGGTCAATACGGGCGAACACGATGTCCTTGGCGTCGAACTCGAAGTCGAGCCAGGAGCCACGGTACGGAATGATACGGCAGGCGAACAGCAGCTTGCCCGAGGAGTGCGTTTTGCCCTTGTCGTGGTCAAAGAACACGCCGGGCGACCGGTGCATCTGGGAAACGATGACCCGCTCGGTGCCGTTCACGATGAACGTGCCGTTCTTTGTCATCAAGGGCATGTCGCCCATGAAGACGTCCTGTTCCTTGATGTCCTTGACGGATTTCGCGCCGGTATCTTCGTCGATATCGAACACGATCAAACGCAAAGTGACCTTCAGCGGAGCGCTGTAGGTCATGTCACGCTGCATGCATTCCTCGACGTCGTACTTCGGCTTTTCCAGCTCGTAGTTGACGAATTCGAGAACGGCGGTCTCGTTGAAGTCTTTGATCGGGAAAACCGATTGAAAGACGCCTTTGATCCCCTCGCCGTCAAGCGGCTGGGGCTGATCACCGGAATCGAGGAACAGCTTGTAGCTGGATTTCTGAACCTCGATGAGGTTCGGCATTTCAAGAACTTCGCGGATCTTGCCGTAATAGCGGCGAAGGCGTTTCTGACCGAGGAAACTTTGCGCCATGAGGGGAGCACCCTTTCGATTTTTCTCTGCCCGAACCTATACGCTGCCGGGGGCACAGCGTCGGTTCACGTCAGTGACGGCATGAAACAGGTCCATTCTCGGCACGCGTCCCACCGCGCGCCACTCGACCAGGGTTTCCTGCCTTGGAAAACTCCGCACGCGTTGTGCACGGGGCTTGCCAAGACGGGTGTCTGTGGTTCAGGTTTGCCAATGTCCGGATGTGTGGGCGATGTCCGGTTTCAGGGGCTGTCGTCTTGATTTCAACGTGTAGTGAGCCACCTCATGTCCGGAACGCGCGTCGACGGGATCGAATCGCACGACCCCGCAAGAGACTTCCGAATATTATGTGAATGACGCGAACGCAATACCCCTCGCAGAGGTTTGCGTAAATCAGCGCCTCGCCAGAATGACAAAAACCGCCGCGATGGTCAAGCTGGCAGGCTTGTATGGTTAATTTTTCCGACAAAATAGTCCGAGGGCACAAATTCCATTCAGAAGGACGCATAATCAGAACGTCTTGGGCCTGAAAGGCATGGAAAGTTGGCTTTACCTGTTTGCGCGCAGGGATGACGTAGTCGCTGGCGGTGGGGAACTGGTCTACCGTGCCGATATTCCCGCCCCGCCCACCGCGTGGCCTGTCCAGACGTGTCGCCACCGCAAAGGCCGTTGCAGAGCCACACAATCACATAGCAGCAAACAAAAAAACGCTCCCCGAAGGGAGCGTTTCTCGTAACCAGTCCGAAGACAGAATTACTTGAGCTCGACTTCGGCGCCTGCCTCTTCGAGCTTCTTCTTGATTTCTTCGGCTTCGTCCTTGGAGACCTGCTCCTTGACGGCTTTGCCACCGGCTTCGACCAGCTCTTTGGCTTCTTTCAGGCCGAGACCCGTGATGCCGCGAACTTCTTTGATCACGTTGATCTTCTTGTCGCCAGCGGACTTCAGGATCACGTCGAATTCGGTCTGCTCTTCAGCAGCCGCTGCGCCTGCGCCGTCTGCCGGGCCAGCCATCATGACTGCGCCGCCAGCTGCGGGCTCGATGCCGTACTCATCCTTTAGGATGGTCTTCAGTTCCTGGGCTTCCAGGAGGGTCAGGCCAACGATTTGTTCGGCCAGTGCTTTGAGATCTGCCATTTTGAGACTCTTTCCGATTTAGATATGGGTTCCAACGCCAGGGAGCATTCCCTACGCGGGTCAACAGGTTGCTTACGCCGCCTCTGCCTTTTCCTCGATGGTAGACAGGATGGAGGCGATGTTCGAAGCAGGTGCGCCAATTGCGCCGGCAATGTTCGATGCGGGTGCGCCGATACAGCCGACGATGGAAGCAATAAGCTCATCGCGCGACGGCATTTTCGACACGGCCTCAACACCGGCACGGTCCAGCGTGGTGCCGCCCATAGCACCGCCAAGGATCTCAATCTTCTTGTTGTCCTTGGCGAAGTCTTCGACGACCTTGGCCGCAGCCACAGGGTCTTCGGAGAAGGTCAGCACCGTCATACCGTCCAGATACTGGTTGATCCCCTCAGCGGGGGTCCCCTGGACAGCAATTCTGGCGAGCTTGTTCTTGGCGACACGGACCGTCGCTTCTGCACCGCGAGCGCGGTTACGCAGGTCCGTCATCTCTGCAACCGTGAGACCCTCGTAGCGGGCAACCACCACGACGCCAGAGCTTTCGAAGATCTGGCCGAGTTCCTCGACCAATTTCTCTTTCTGGGCTCTATCCACAGTTTCACTCCAATTGTTGGAGGGCGGACCCTCCGGCTCTTTTTGTCCGGGCGAACCCGAACGACAAAGTCCGATGAGGGTCGACGCATCCTGTGCTTCCCGATGCGAACATCGAGGAGAAAGAATGTCTCTTCCCGTCTCAGGCAGGAATTATTGACCAAAGCCAACCCACCGTCTCGGACGAATGCGAAAGCCCCACGAATCGCAGGGCTTCTGCAAGATCGGTCTCTACGCGCAACGCGGGCTGTTGTGAAGGACTTTTTTGGCTTTCAGTCCGATGCGCAGGGCTCCGCCGCGACAGGAACGTCGGGGAGACCTGCCACACCCGGCATCGGCACCTTGAACCGCCCCTGATGCGCCTGTCTCCAAAAACGCAAAAGGGCGCCCGAAGGCGCCCTTTTCATCCCGAGATGGGAAATATCTTACTGTGCGTTCGCGTCGTCGACAGAGACAGACACGCCCGGGCCCATGGAGGAAGACAGCGAGATCTTCTTCATGTAGGAGCCCTTTGCGCCGGCAGGCTTTGCTGCGGACACTGCGTTGACGAACGCGCGGATGTTTTCCACCAGCTTCGCTTCGTCAAAGGAGGCTTTGCCCACACCAGCGTGCACGACGCCGGCTTTTTCTGCCTTGAACTGAACCTGACCGCCCTTGGCGTCGGAAACGGCTTGCGCCACGTCCATCGTCACGGTGCCAACCTTCGGGTTCGGCATCAAGTTGCGCGGGCCGAGGATCTTACCCAAGCGGCCAACCACGGGCATCATGTCCGGGGTTGCGATGCAGCGGTCAAAGTCGATGGTGCCGGACTGGATGGATTCCATCAGGTCCTCTGCGCCAACGATATCTGCGCCTGCTTCCTTGGCTTCGTCCGCCTTCGGGCCACGAGCAAAGACTGCCACGCGGACGGTCTTGCCTGTGCCGTTCGGCAGGCCAACCACGCCGCGGACCATCTGGTCTGCGTGACGCGGGTCAACGCCGAGGTTCATCGCAATTTCCACGGTCTCGTCGAATTTCACGTTGGAGTTCGACTTGATCAGGGAAACCGCTTCTTCAACGGTGAGGTTTTCTTTGCCAACGAATGCTTCGCGGGCTGCACGGGTGCGCTTACCGAGTTTTGCCATGACGATTAACCCTTCACCTCGATACCCATCGAGTTGGCGGAGCCAACGATGATCTTCATTGCCGCTTCCACGTCGTTCGCCGAGAGGTCTTTCATCTTGGCTTCGGCGATTTCGCGGACCTGCTTGACGGTCACGGACGCAATGGTCTCACGGCCGGGCGCTTCGGCACCACGGGGGCGGTTACGCTTGCCCACGGGCTTCAGACCGGCGGCCTTCTTCAGGTAGTAAGACGCGGGCGGCGTCTTGATGTCCATGGTGAAGGACTTGTCCTGATAGTAGGTGATCACGGTCGGGCACGGCGCGCCGGGCTCCATTTCCTGCGTCTTGGCGTTGAACGCCTTGCAGAATTCCATGATGTTGATGCCGCGCTGACCCAGCGCCGGACCGACCGGCGGGGAGGGGTTGGCTTTGCCTGCAGCAATCTGCAGTTTCATCTTGCCGGCGAGCTTCTTTGCCATCGGCTAATCTCCTGTTCCATCGCCCGTTGACGCGTCGCGGGGCCATCTGTGGCGTGGTCAGGTCCGGACATCGCGATGCCCTCGCCTCCCACGATTGACACACCACCCGAGTCGCCCCGGTCGGCATGAAGGGGCCGTCTAGACCAGAGGTCGGGCTTTGGCAAGAGGGATCAGGCCGCCCACTGCACCTGCGACAGCCCGGCCAAGCGGCACAAGCGGTCCAGTTCCGCCGCCAGCCGCGCATCGCGGGCCTTGGACGGGCGCACCCCCGGCTCCCACCATACGCGATTGACGGTCAGCGTCCCGCGCTTGCGGTCGCCCTTGGCGTCGATCCGCCCCACAAACCGCGCGCCCTCCAGCAGTGGATACACATAGTATCCCCATTGGCGTTTGGCCTCTGGCACGAACATTTCGACAGTGTAGTCAAAGCCGAACAGCCGCTTCAGCCGAACCCGGTCGCGGATCGCCGGATCAAACGGGTTGAGAATACGCAGCCGCCCGGTGGACTCCGGGACAGACGACAGCCGAGCCTCGATATCCGGCGCGGCCAGCGCGGCGGACCACGTGCCGTCTGCGGCCTCGATCTCCACCGGAATGACGTCAGCCGCGTCGGCCCAGGCATTGACCTCCGCCGGATCAACCGCATCCCAGAACTTGCGGATCTCCGTTACAGAGCCGAAGCCAAGCCGGTCCAGCGCCGCGGCACACAAGCCATCAATCTGCCCCTGCTCGGGCAAGACCTCGACCTCCGGAAACACCCGTTCGGCCAGATCGTAATACTTTATGACACCCTCACGGTGACAGGTGGCAAGCTCTCCGGCATACCAGAGGTACTCCAGCGCCTTCTTATGCGGCGGGCGCTGCCACATGGCGCGCTTTTCCACCACCGTATCAAAGTCGCGGGTACACAGCGGCCCCTCCTCCCGGACGCGGGTCAGGATCTCCTGCGTCAACACGTCAGAGGCGACGCCCACGTACCACGATCCACCGACCTTGCGCTTCATCCGCGCGAACTGTCTTTGCCAGAGCGGCAGCATCTCCATCGGCAGCACAGAGGCATCATGGGTGAAATGCTCGAACACCTGTCGCTTGCGCAGCAGCTTGTCGAGCATGGGCTCGCGGTAGCTTTGCGCACGGGACCAGAGGATATGGTGATGCGCGCGACTGACGACCTGAATGGTGTCAAGCTGCACAAAGCCCAGCTCACGGATCACGCCCATCGCATCCGACCCCGATGGCGCGCCCGACAACCCATGTGCCGAAAGCCAAAGTCGCCGCGCGTCGGCGTTCGATATGCGCAAGACTGTCACGCGGCCTCCCACCTTCCGTCAGGCCATGCTTGAGCGCCGCTCCGCCGGATTGCAAGCCCGGCGATGGACGTTCCGGGCGGGCAAGCCTAGCTTTGCCGCATCACGACACGGAGCCTGTGTATGAAATCCCTTCTTCTCGCCCTCGGCCTGTTCTGCGCAGCCCCCGCTATCGCGCAGGAGCAACTGCCGCCGCAG
The DNA here is from genome assembly GCF_014196795.1 of Sagittula marina. Classification (GTDB taxonomy): domain Bacteria; phylum Pseudomonadota; class Alphaproteobacteria; order Rhodobacterales; family Rhodobacteraceae; genus Sagittula; species Sagittula marina. The sequence continues at coordinate 81,251 of NZ_JACIEJ010000006.1, read as the reverse complement.
GGCGCAGCTCGGATCGACGCCGTCAATCAGGCCACCAACACCTTTCTGATGAACCGCCAACGCGGGGCGCACGATTTGAACTGGACCACTCTGGTGCCCGACCTGCAAAGCCAGCAGCCCCGCACCATGTTCCGCAACGTGGAAACCGCACACGCCGAACAGACCGGCAAGCTGATCGGCTTTCAAGTGACCGATGCTACGCTCTACCCCAACGAGGACGCCGTCGCCCTCGCATATCTGGCGCGCTACGAGCATGGGCTGATGGAATGCGGCACCTTCCTGTGGGAGGCCCTGGGCAACGAAGCGCCGCGCCTCAGAAGCCTCAGCGCCACCGCGTTCACCGCCGAGCAGGCGACGACGGAGGACGGTGCGAAAGCCCTGACCGAAGCGGGCTGCAAGCTGCCGCCACGCTAAGCGACAAAAGAAAAGGGCGCGCTGCCGATGCAACACGCCCTTTTCGGAAACCTGTAAAAGCCGGTTACTGCTTGTTCACCTGGGAAAACTCCAGCTCGACCGGAGTTTCGCGGCCAAAGATCGACACCGCAACGCGCAGGCGCTGATTGTCGTCGTCGACACCCTCGACCATGCCGTCGAAGCCCTCGAATGGGCCTTCGTTGACCTTGACCTTTTCGCCGATCTCGAAGCGGATCTCGAGACGCGGGGCGTCTTCGCCTTCCTGGACCCGGCCAAGAATGGCCTCGACTTCGGCATCGCGCATCGGCATCGGGCGGCCCTGCGGACCAAGGAACCCCGTGACGCGGTTGATCGAGTTGATCAGGTGATAGCCCTGATCCGACATCTCCATGTGCACCAGCACGTAGCCGGGCATGAAGCGACGCTCGGTGGTCACCTTCTTGCCGCGACGCACTTCGATGACCTCTTCGGTCGGCACCAGAACCTCGTCGATCTTCTCTTCGAGCCCCTGCTCCTCAACCGCCGTCCGGATCTGCTCGGCAATCTTTTTCTCGAAATTCGAGAGAACGCTCACCGAATACCACCGCTTTGCCATGTCCGACCTCTGTTCCTAGCTTGCCCGCACCGCGGGCGCATTCGCGAATTGCCCCCGCGTGTCGGAGGCGCCTTCTGGAAATGAAACGGCGCGCGAGCTTGTAACAGCCGCGCGCCTCAATTCTGAGCCAGTCCGATATACCACGCAAGTCAAGATGGCAAGGCCCCTGCCCCGCCAACCGACCTGCGTTCAGTTGGTCCCGAAGTAGGTCAGCACGCCGGACATGCCCGCGCGGATCGCGATGTCCACCAATGAAAAGAAGATCGCCACCAGCGATGCCATGATAAAGACCATGATTGTGGTCAGCGTCACTTCGCGGCGCGTCGGCCAAACGATCTTGGCCGCTTCCGCGCGCACCTGCTGGATGAACTGAAGCGGGTTCGTCGTCGCCATGCTGAAAATTCCCGTATCACTGTGCGCCAAACGACCGGAGTCGGAGGCTGCGTTCAGGCGCATTTACGCAAGCGCGCTCACAAACGCAAGGTCTATGGCGCTCGCAAGGCTGTGAAGCAAAACACTGACGGCTTGGAAGGTGGCCTCATACGTCCGGCTGGCGCTGCTGGGGCGTTGCGGGCGTCGGCCCTTTTCACCATATTATAAAGTCGCCCTTATGCTGCCTTGATACGTCCCGCGCTTCGCCAATGCGCCAGTCGTTTCGGGAGAACCGGACACACCTCACCCATATTCCCCAAGAGTCATTCTGCTTGGCCGCCTGAAGCCCACGGCATTCTGAAATCGGTTTTCAGGCCGATGGCTGATTTTCAAATTTATTTGGGAACGACTCTCGCTGATCGGTGTTGGGTGTGCAGAAGGCGAGACGAACACTGCTTGCCAAAGTAATTAGACTAAGGAGACTCGATAATGAAACGTTTCATCACCGCAGCCGCCCTCACATCTGTCATTGCTACGGGCGCATTCGCAGCGACCGAGTATCAGACATCGACCATTAACCAGTACGTCCCTGAAGTCGACGTATCCACCCTCAGCGACGAGCAAGTGGATGCCCTGATCGCAATCTCCGGGTCCGCCGACGAAGCCGACAAAGAGCAGAAGATGCGCTCTTACCTCGGCGTGCAGACGTCCCCGGCAACCGTCGACACGACGACAACCACCATGACGACTGCTGATGCCTCGATGGACGACCCGACCATCTCCCAGTACCTGCCGGATGTCGATCAGTCGACACTGACTGACCAGCAGAAAGCTGCTTTGGTTGGCATCGCAACCTCCGCGGATGAATCCGACAAAGAACAGAAAATGCGCTCCTATCTGATGGACTGAATTCTCTGAATTTTGAGCACTCAAAGGCCGCCCCATTCGGGCGGCCTTTTTTCGTTTGCCGCAAACGCATCACAAACACTTGATAAGATTGCAAAAATATCGGGAACCAAACCCAGGTCAGGGAAGTTTACCCACCAGAAGACAGAGGGAAAGCTCTCTGCCAAGAACAATAATACGTTAGGAGCTACTTGATGAAACGCTTTATGACCGCTACCGCACTGGTGACCGTGATCGCAACCGGCGCATTTGCCGCTGACGACTTCTCGACCACGACCATCAACCAGTACATCCCGGAGCTCGACGTCTCGACCCTCACAGACGAGCAAGCCGCCGCTCTCGTTGGTATCGCGACCTCCGCTGACGAAGCCGAAAAAGAGCAGAAAATGCGTTCTTACATCGGCGTCTTCAAAGAGCCCGAGACAACAACCGTGGTCAAGGTCGTTCCTGCTGACTCCGTTGTCGTGACCGAAGAAGTCGCCGCCGAAGATGATGGCGAATATTTCGATGAGGTTATCGCCTCCTTCCTGCCGGACGTCGACATCGAGACGCTGACCGACGAACAGAAAGCAGCTCTCGTGGCAATTGCTTCCAAAGAAGGCAACGACAACGACAAAGAGCGTGAAATGCGCTCCTACCTGATGAACTAATTCAAGCTTACAGCACCAATTCAAAGGGCTGCCTTAGGGCAGCCCTTTTTGCGTTTGACTGTCGCTCATGCCCAAGCCTTGCGGTCACTAGAGGGCAGGATCAGCGCGTCACGTCCAAGGCACCCTGGCACAGCCGCGCGTGCGGGGCACCCGCAAAGTCATCAGGCCTCCCACTCCAGCAACCGACGTACGCGAGACATATTACGACGCCAATAGGCTCGCATTCGATCACTGATGAGGCTTGGAAATTTTAGAAATGGCAGGGGCACAGGGACTCGAACCCGGGACCTACGGTTTTGGAGACCGTCGCTCTACCAACTGAGCTATACCCCTACAGGCCACTTAAGACCGTGTCGTCGTTTACACGCGCTCCGCACAGAGTTCAAGAGCCCGCATCAGACAAAATTCAAAGCCCTCTTCCCGCGTCGGAAAAGCCCGCCAAAGAGGCGCTTTTGCACCCCCACCTCGTCTGTGCGCAAACCGCACAGAAGCTGTGCAACCTCCCCATTTCACGCACAAGTTGGCCCTGCGGAAAACGATCTCCCGTGCAGGATTAGCGATTTCCTCAGGAAATAAAGGGGCAACGCCACGCCGTCCCAGAGTTTCAAATTTCAAGCTCACTTTTTCGCGACTGATCCGAGATTATTCCGTGATTTCAACTACTCAGCAAGAGAGCCTATCTCTGTCTCATCCGAGGCGACACAGTCTTGGAAACACACACAGGGGCGTCTCGCCCCAAATCTTAAAAGGTATCACTATGAAAACTCTCATCGCATCCGCACTCACCGCGACCGCACTTTTTGCAGGCGCAGCGCAGGCCGCTCCGGTCTCCTCCGAAGTGCAAACCTACCTGCCGAATGCAAACTACAGCAACTTGTCGGACACCCAGGTCGCCGCGATCAACAGCGTCGTTCACTCCGGCAAGAACTACAACGAAACCCGCTCCGCTATCCGTTCCATCCTGAACTGATACGGCTCTCCCCGGCCTGCGCACCGTCATATCGGTTCGCTGACCCGGAAAGCCCCCCTCCCTGTTATATGCCGGACACAATCAGCCGGCGACTTTGTAAAGGACTAAAACAATGAAAACGCTTATCGCAACCGCCCTGACCGCTTCCGTTCTCTTCGCTGGTGCCGCGTCCGCAACGACCGCGCCGCGCCTGTCCCCGGAAGCCCTGCGCTACCTGCCGAATGCAGAAACCGTTGCGCTCACAGACACGCAAATCCACCAGATCAACGCCGCAGTGCACGCCGGTGGCAACTACAACGAAAAGCGTTCCGTGATCCGTTCGCTGGCGCAGTAAAGCCAGCCTCGCATTGACGTCGCGCGCCCCTCCTCCCTCGCGCGAGGTCTGTGAAAGCCGCGTCCCTTACCGGGGCGCGGCTTAACATTTGGAGGGATCAGATCCAGCGCAGCTTGCGAAAGACCACGATCTGCACCGCGACCAGCACTGCTAGCGACGCGGTAAAGATCCAGAACGCCGCCTCATGCGCCGCTCCCGGCATTCCGGCGAGGTTGATCCCGAACAGCCCTGTCAGGAAGCCCAGCGGCAAAAACACCGCTGACAGGATGGAAATCAGGTACATGTTCTGGTTCAGCGTGTCGGACAATTGCCCGGACAGCTCATCGCGCACCAGCGCCAGTCGGTCACGCATCGCGTCTATATCTTCGACCAGACGTTGCAGCGCATCCAGTTCTTCGCCCATCTGACGATGATCGTCTTCCTGTATCCAGTCTGGCGCGCTTTGCAGAAGGTGTCGCACAGCGTCGCGCTGCGGCTGCAGATAACGGCGCAGGACCACGGTCTGCCGCCGCAAGTCGGCGACCTGCTGGCGCATCGCCTTGTTTCCGCCGTCCAGCACCTGCTCCTCCAGCGCGTCGGCAGTGTCGTCAAAATCACGCCAAAAGGCCTCGATCCGGACGTTCAGCCGCTCTGATAAAAGCCGCAGGAACTCCGATGCATCCTCCGGCCCCTGCCCGCTCTCGATCATGTTCGCGATATCCTCCACCGCGCGCACGCGCCGCCGCGACAGGCTGATGATGCGATTGGGGTCGATCCAGAGCCGGACAGCGACCATATCCTCGGGGGCCTCGCCGTCTATGGTATTGATGCCCCGCAGGATAACGATCAGCCCATCGCCCACCCGGGTCACGCGCGGGCGGGTCTCTTCCGTCACCAGGGCGTCGACAATGGATTCGTCGAGATACGAAAGGTTGTCCACGATCCAACCCGGCGTTTCCGCATGGCCCGCCGACAGGTGGACCCACCCAAGAGTGTCGGATTGCAGGACCCTCGGCGCATCTGCCGGAGACATTGCCTGACAGCGATCTGGGCCGTTCAAGATATAGGCACGCTGCAAAAGTGTATCGGGATGGGGGATGATATCATTCATACGCTCAAGATACGTCGAGGCGACGTCTCAGCAAGTGATAAGCGCCCGTCGAACGCATGGAGGCGTATAAAAAAAGGCCGCCCTTGGGGACGGCCTTTCTATTGGCTGATCAGCAGTAGCTGACCAAGCGAGGATCTTCGACACACCGGTCATGGCGCATCTCGGGATCATCGCTTACGCGAGGATCTTCGACACGACGCCGGAACCCACGGTGCGGCCACCCTCACGGATAGCGAAGCGCAGGCCTTCTTCCATCGCGATCGGGGCGATCAGCTCGACGGAGAACTTCAGGTTGTCGCCCGGCATCACCATCTCGGTGCCCTCGGGAAGCTCAACCGTGCCGGTCACGTCCGTGGTGCGGAAGTAGAACTGCGGACGGTAGTTCTTGAAGAACGGTGTGTGACGACCGCCTTCTTCCTTGTTCAGGATGTAGACCTCGCACTCGAATTTGGTGTGCGGGTTCACCGACTTCGGCTTGCACAGAACCTGACCGCGCTCAACACCTTCACGGTCGATGCCGCGCAGCAGGATGCCGACGTTGTCGCCTGCTTCACCACGATCGAGCAGCTTGCGGAACATTTCCACACCGGTGCAGGTCGTCTTGGTGGTGTCACGGATGCCGACGATTTCGATTTCGTCGCCAACGTTGATCACGCCACGTTCCACACGGCCGGTCACAACCGTACCACGACCCGAGATCGAGAACACGTCTTCGATCGGCATCAGGAAGGGCTGGTCCGTCGCGCGCGGCGGCTGCGGGATGTATTCGTCCACGGCGGCCATCAGTTCACGGATCTTGTTCTCGCCGATCTCGGGATCGCGGCCTTCCATCGCGGCCAGAGCGGACCCCGCGATGATCGGGATATCGTCGCCCGGGAAGTCGTATGCGGACAGCAGTTCGCGGACTTCCATTTCGACGAGCTCGAGCAGCTCTTCGTCGTCGACCTGGTCAACCTTGTTCATGAAAACGACCATGGCGGGGATACCCACCTGGCGGCCGAGCAGGATGTGCTCGCGCGTCTGCGGCATGGGGCCGTCAGCAGCGTTCACGACCAGGATAGCGCCGTCCATCTGGGCCGCACCGGTGATCATGTTCTTGACGTAGTCGGCGTGGCCGGGGCAGTCGACGTGCGCGTAGTGACGTGCTTCGGTCTCGTACTCGACGTGCGCGGTCGAGATGGTGATGCCGCGTGCTTTTTCTTCCGGTGCGCCGTCGATCTGATCGTAGGCCTTGAAGTCACCGAAATACTTGGTGATCGCCGCGGTCAGCGTGGTCTTGCCGTGGTCAACGTGGCCGATTGTGCCGATGTTGCAGTGCGGCTTGCTGCGCTCAAACTTTTCCTTTGCCATCTCTTAAAGACGCCTCGTTATTCAAGGGGCCAGACAGGAGGCCCGGGTTTCCATCGCGGGGCACATATTGAGTCGGCGACGAAAAATCAACCCCGTCAAATCACTGAGCGTTTACAGAAGCGGCCTCTGGTGACGGCTCGGCCACAATCATGGGCGCGGATCGCGCGGTGGAGAACCAATCCTCCTCCGCCATCTTCTCGCGCAGCCAGTCTTCGATCTGCAGGGCCGCCTGATCCGCGAGGCGGGTCATTTGCTCTTCGCGCGTGTACTTCAGCCGGGTTTCGAACACCTGAATCACGTGGATCAGCTCGGTCTCGGCGTTCAGCTTGGCGTTGGCGGCATCGTCCCAGACGGTGAGACGCAAAGCGAGGGCAGATTTGCCAGGGATGATTGGGGGCGGCAGGCTATATGCTTCGACCGAAATCCCGAGGTGATAGTATCGCCCGCCAGAGAAGCGGCGAAACCGTTTCTCCACGGCTTTGTCCACCGTGCTGATCCATTCGTCTTCGGTCGCATTGCGCGAGACCAGCAGTTGCTGAAGGTTCGGCGCCACCACGATCGCGTGCCCAAGAGTGAAATCGCCCAACGGTTCCACCGGTTGCGCCAGATCCTTTGTCGCATCCGAACAGGCAACCAGCGACAGCATCATCGTTACAATGGCAAATACACGAACCATTTCCATCCCCTTCGATCCTGTTTTGTCCCGTAGCGCGAACAGGGCATAGGTGCAATTGCGCACCACTTTGCCAAAGGCGCATTCCCGCCTATCTTTGCAAGGATACAACACGCAAAGCGCCGCTCTTGGCCGCGCCTGGAGGGTTCCCATGACACAGATGCCGCCGCCCGGCGTGCCGGTTCAGGTACCGTTGGTGACAGAGCCGATGAGCCTATGGGCCTCGTTGCAGGCCACGCGCCGAAACGTCCTGTCGATCATTCCCGAAATCGCCACAAAGCAGCCCATGGTGTCCGGCAAGACCGGCAAACGCTGGCACATGGTCATGGACCCCGGTGCAATCCGCCGGATGCTGTTGGAAAACCTCGACAATTACCCGAAGTCGCTGGTGACCAAAAACCTGCTGAAGCCCGCCATCGGCGACAGTCTGTTCATCGCCGAGGGCGCGCATTGGCGGTGGCAGCGACGCACCGCTGCGCCGGTGTTTTCGCATCGCAACGTGATGAACCTTGCCCCGGTGATGAGCGCCGCCGCCCAGCGCAGCATCGACCGCATTCGCCAGATCGGGCCGCGCGCGGTGAACTTTCTCGACGAGATGGTCAGCGTGACGTTCGACGTGATCTCCGACGTGACATTCTCCGGCGACAGCACCTTTGACCGCGACGGGGTGCACAAGGCCATCGACGCCTACATCTCCGAGGCGGGCAAAGTGTCGCTGTTCGACATTCTGGGCGCGCCGGATTGGGTGCCACGGCCCGGGCGCGCCTTTCACGCCGGGGGCGTGAACCAGATGAAGGACATGGCAGACCGGGCCATTGCCGCCCGCGCCGACCGCCCTGCCGAAGGGGTGCCGGACCTCATGGACCTGCTGCAAGTGGGCAAGGATCCCGAAACCGGCCGCAGCATGTCCCCATCAGAGCTCAGGGACAACCTGCTGACCTTCATCGTCGCGGGGCATGAAACCACGGCCCTGACCCTGTCGTGGTCGCTGTACCTGCTGGCGTTCGACCAGGAGGCACAGGACCGCGTCCGCGCCGAAGCCCGCGCGCTCATGACCGGAGAAACCGTCAGCGGCGACGATGTGGCGAAGCTGCCCTTCACCCGCAAGGTCATAGACGAGGCCCTGCGCCTTTATCCGCCCGCGGGAATGGTATCGCGCACAGCCAGGGCAGCGGATGAATTGTGCGGCCGGGAGATCCGCAAGAGCGATACGGTCATCATCCCGATCTACGCGCTGCACCGCAACCATCTGCTTTATGATTCGCCGCACGCCTTCCGCCCGGATCGCTGGGAGCAAAAACCGGAGCGCTACGCCTACCTGCCTTTCGGCGACGGGCCACGCATCTGTATCGGGGCAAGCTTTGCCCTGCAGGAGGCGATAATCATCCTCGCCTCACTGGTCGCGAATTTCCGCTTCACCGCAGTGAAAGGGCGCGATCCGGAACCGGTCATGATCCTGACACTCCGCCCCAATGGCGGCGTCTGGCTGGAGGCAGAGCCTGTCTGATCCGCAGGTAGGCCCCGCCCTTAGAGTTGCCGGGCCCCCATCCATGGGACGCCCGGCTGCCTTTAACGGTTCGCGCCCGGCACCCACAAAACGTCCTGTGCGCCGTTGCTGTTGGCCACGCGCGAGGCGACGAAAAACCAGTCGGACAGGCGGTTGAGGTACTTCACCGCTGCCGCGTTGATGTCCGCTTCAGAGGCCAGCTCCACCGACAGACGCTCGGCCCGGCGCGCCACTGTCCGGCAGACGTGCAGATGCGCCGACAAAGCCGATCCGCCCGGCAGCACAAAGGACCGCAAAGGGGCCAGATCTGCGTTCATGGCGTCGATCTCGGCCTCCAGGCGCTCCACCTGGGCCTCCACCATTCGCAGCGGCGGATATTCGGACTCCGCGTCCTTGGCCATGTCCGGGCGGCACAGGTCGGCGCCCAGATCAAAGAGGTCGTTCTGAATGCGCGCGAGTGCGTCATCCATGTCCCCCTCAGCCGCCAGCCGCGCCACGCCAACGAACGAGTTCAGCTCATCAGATGTGCCGTAGGCCTCCACCCGCGCGTCATACTTCTTGACCCGTGTGCCATTGCCCAGCGCCGTGTCTCCGGCGTCGCCCGTGCGCGTGTAAATCTTGTTCAGTACAACCATGTCGCCCCCACTTGGTCTTGGATCAGGTGCCTTGGCGGAAATAGGCAAAGAGCAAAATCAACACCACCGCGACGAATTGTGCAGCGATGCGCCACTGCATCGCCTTGTTCGACCACTTGCGGCTGAAATCCCCGCCCTTGGCAAAACTGCCGATGCCGAACAGCAAAACGCCCACCACGGCAAACATGACCAAGGCCATGACGATGAACAGGGGATCGTTTGTCATGTCGATTCCTTCCCTTTGCGCCGACCGGAATGGCCTGCGACCGCTTTGACTGACGACTTAGCGCGCCTCATCGCAAAAGCGAAGCCCGCGCACCTGCGGCACGTCAGCCCTTGGAGATCAGCCAGTCCAGTCGCCGGGTCGTCAGCAGCCGCCGCGCCGCACCCATCAGATGGGTGGCGCGGGTGATGTAATAGCGCGGTTTCGGCCGGGGATGTTCGATCGCATGGATCAACTTTTCCGTAACGGCGTCGGGCGGCAGCTCGAACCGGTCAGGGCCGCGTGATTCGTAAAGCCGCTTCAGCAGCCTGCCCCGATACTGTTCGGCACGGGGGCTGTTTTCCCAATCCACCCATTTCTCGAAATGCGGGATGGAATTCACGCGAATTTTCGAGGTCACCGGCCCGGTGTTCAGCGCGATCACGTGAATGCCAGTGTCGCGCATCTCGATTCGCAAAGTATCGGTCAGCCCCTCGATGGCGAATTTCGTCGCGCTGTAGGCCGCCCGCCAAGGCATCACCACCAGCCCAAGCACGCTGGAATGGTTCACAATTCGCCCATGCCCCTGCGCGCGCATCACCGGAATCACCCGGCGTGTCAGTTCATGCCAGCCAAAGACGTTGGATTCGAAAATCTCGCGCAGCGCGTCTGTGGGCAGATCCTCCAGCGCGCCGGGCGTGGCATGGGCACCGTTGTTGAACAGCGCATCCAGCGTGCCGCCCGTGGCGGACAGCACCTCGGTCAGGCCGCTCTCGATGCTTGCGGTGTCGGTGTAATCAATGCGCGGACTGTCAAAGCCCGCTTCCCGGAACCGGACGCAATCCGCCTCCTGTCGGCAGGACGCAAAGACACGCCACCCACGAGCTTTCAACCCATGAGCGGCGTTCAAACCAATGCCCGAAGAGCACCCGGTGATAAGGATCGTTTTCTGAGACATGCGCGGTACAGACGGGTTTCGCCGCCGCGCGTCAATACTCAGTTGGACGCGGTGAGGAAACTGTCGGCCATCCAGCCGATGTCGTTGCCATCAAGCGCACGCAGCTTGACCCACCCAGCGCCGGTGTCGTCGATCACTTCGACCTCTTCACCGCGCAAAAGCTGCGTCAAGACGTTGTAATTGGTCGACGGACCACCGCGCAGGTTCACACGGCTCGCCGTGACCTCGCGGTAATCCACGACCGCGGCAGTGGCCACAGTGGCTTCGATCTCGGCGGGGCGGCTCACGTCGATCCCAAAGTCGGACTCATCCGATGGCATCGCTGCGGTCATCGACGCGGGGGTGATGACGGCATCGCCAGCTGAGGGAGCATATACCGTCTTGACCTGCGCAGGCCGCGCAGCAACAGCGGGCATGACAACGGCATTCAGATCAGCAGGGGTGTCACGGGCGACAATTTCTGGCGTCTCGGCGGGTGCCGCGGCCACTTGAACGCTGGCAGGCGTCTCGACGTCTGGAATGGCAACAAGTTGCACTCCGTTTTCGCCGGGCACAAAACTTGTGCCCCCCGACAGCTCGAACCAAGCCCAACCCAAAAGACCAAATGTCACAAGGAAAAGACGTACCATTCCCCAAATACCCCCACTTTTATAAGAGGCGATCGGTCGCAACCCGACACCCCGTCGCCTGCAAGACAGCAACGCGTTACGTTTATCAGCCCCCCTTAGATCGCCTAAGGGAAATTGCAGGACTTATTCCCAGACTGTCGCTTGCTGCGCCCGAAAGGCAGCGATATCACGACGCTCATGTCAGACGATGAACTCGATCCCCTCGATCCCATCCGCAACCCCGCAGAACCCCTGCGGCGAGCGATCGGAGAGCGCTACTTAACGTACGCGCTTTCGACCATTATGCACCGTGCGTTGCCCGATGCGCGGGATGGGCTGAAGCCTGTCCATCGTCGTATCTTATATGCAATGCGCAGGCTGCGACTTAGTTCCACGGGAGGCTTCCTAAAATCTGCAAAGATTTCAGGGGACACCATGGGGGACTTCCACCCGCACGGCGACGCGGCGATCTACGACGCCATGGCGCGCCTGTCGCAGGACTTTACGATTCGCTACCCTCTGGTGGACGGTCAGGGCAACTTCGGCAACATCGACGGCGATAACCCGGCGGCGAGCCGATACACCGAAGCACGCATGACCGTGATGGCCGAAGCGCTGCTGAACGGGCTGGACGAAAATGCCGTCGATTTTCGTCCGAACTACGACGGTCGCCTCGAAGAACCCTCCGTTCTGCCCGCCTCCTACCCGAATCTCCTGGCCAATGGGTCATCGGGCATCGCGGTCGGCATGGCGACGAACATCCCGCCGCACAACATCGGCGAGCTGATAAACGCCTGCCTGCATCTGATCAAATCGCCCAACGCCGTGGACGACACGCTGATGCAATACGTGCCGGGCCCGGACTTTCCCACCGGGGGCGTCATCGTCGAACCGGCTGAGAACATTGCCAATGCCTATCGCACGGGTCGCGGATCCATCCGTCTGCGCGCCCGCTGGCATGTGGAGGACCTGGGCCGGGGCCAATGGCAGGCCATCGTCACCGAGATCCCCTACCAGGTGCAAAAGTCCAAGCTGGTCGAACGCATCGCCGAGGTCATCCAGATCAAGAAGGTGCCGATCCTCGCAGACGTGCGCGACGAATCCGCCGAAGACGTCCGCATGGTGCTGGAACCGAAGTCCAAGAACGTCGACCCCGACGTGCTGATGAATGCGCTGTTCCGCAACACCGATCTGGAAACGCGCTTTTCGCTCAACATGAACGTGCTGATCGACGGTGTGACGCCGCGCGTCTGCTCGCTGAAGGAGTGCCTCCGCGCCTTCCTCGATTTCCGCCGCGACGTGCTGATCCGCCGGTCCAAGCACCGCATGGCGAAGATCGACAATCGTCTCGAAGTGCTCGAAGGCCTCATCATCGCCTTCCTCAACCTCGACCGCGTGATCGATATCATCCGCTACGATGACGACCCCAAGGCCGCGCTGATGTACGAGGACTGGTCAAAGCCGCATCAGGCCACCATCGTCCGCGCCACGGACGAAAGCGACTACCAGTCTCCACTGGCGGGAATCGACGTCAAGGCACTGGAACTGCACGACGATCCCAACGCTGTCGCCCGTGGGGTCCTGCTGGACGAAGACGGTCCTGCCACCATCCCGCGCCGCTTCTCCGGCCGGTCCGAGGGGCTGTCCGACGTGCAGGCCGAGGCGATCCTCAACATGCGTCTGCGCAGCTTGCGCCGCCTCGAGGAGCTGGAACTGGTCAACGAGCGCAACGCTCTCATGGAGGAACGCGCCGGGCTCGAAGACCTGATGGACTCCGAGGACATGCAGTGGGGTCAGGTCAAGGACCAGCTGCAAGAGGTCAAGAAGCAGTTCACCAAGGACTATGATCGCGGCCAGCGCCTGACCACCTTTGCCGAGGCGACCGAAACCGAGGACGTCCCGCTGGAGGCCATGATCGAGCGCGAGCCGGTCACCGTGGTCTGCTCCCAGATGGGCTGGATTCGCGCCATGACCGGTCACATCGACCTGAACCGCGAGCTGAAGTTCAAGGACGGCGACGGCCCGCGCTTCATCTTCCATGCGGAAACGACGGACAAGCTGCTGGTCTTCGGATCGAACGGGCGTTTCTACACCGTGATGGCCGCCAACCTGCCCGGTGGTCGTGGCATGGGCGAACCGCTGCGCCTGATGGTCGATCTGCCCAACGATGTGGAAATCCTCGACATCATGATCCACCGCCCCGGCCAACGCCTGATCGTGGCGTCCTCTGCGGGTGACGGCTTTATCGTGCCCGAAGACGACGTTGTGGCGCAGACCCGCTCCGGCAAGCAGGTGCTGAACGTCAGAACCCCGACCCGCGCGCTGGTCTGCAAACCCGTCACCGGCAACGCCGTGGCCGTGGTGGGCGAGAACCGCAAACTGCTGGTCTTCATGCTCGACGAGCTGCCCGAAATGGGCCGTGGCAAGGGCGTGCGTATGCAGAAATACAAGGACGGCGGCATGTCCGACGCGCGCACCTTCACGCTGGAGGCAGGGCTGAGCTGGCAAGACCCCGCAGGGCGGACCCGCACTGTCACGGGGGAGGAGCTGGCGGAATGGACCGCCAAGCGTGCTGGCGCCGGGCGCATGGCACCACGCGGCTTCCCTCGCGACAACAAGTTCAACTGATCCAAGGGTGGGGCGCTGCGGCGCCCCATTTTTTTTGGGGGTGTCCGCAAACTGTGTTGGTGTGCTTCGTGATCTTTTGAAATGGCTTATATCTCTCCGCTTTGCCCACGGAGGATGCCCTTGCTACACCACGACTTTCGCCGTTTTCTCAACGCCCTCAACCGCCTGAACCCGGCCCAGATCGAGGATGCCCAAACGAAGATCCGAGATCTCCGGAGAAAGACGGAAGCAATCTCGGAGATCGAAGCACGGACAAACCAAGAACACAAGTGTCCGTTCTGCGGCGACGAACGGCGCCAGAAGTGGGGGCGCACCCGCACCAAGATCCAACGCTACCGATGCTCCGGTTGCAAGAAGACCTACTCCGGCCGCACCGGCAGCGCCATCGGCCGCATTCATCGCCCGGACCTGTTCATGGTGGCGCTGCGGGATATGCTGGGCACCTCCGCACCGAAGTCGGTGCGCAAGCTCGCCACGCAGCTCGACGTCAACAAATACACGGTCTGGCGCTGGCGGATGCTCGTATTTTCGATCATCGCGAACAGCAGCGTGGCGGCGAGTTTCTCGGGAATCATCGAGGCGGATGAAACCTACCAGCGGGAGTCGCGTAAGGGTTCTCGCGAATGGGTTCGTCACTTCGCAGATCCAAAGAATGTCGCGGCGCCGCCCCGTCCCAGGTGGGAAGATTACACGACCAAAGGGCTGAAGATGATGCGAGGGCTCTCCAGATGGCAAGTCCCGATTCTTACGGTCGCTGACCGAGGTGGGGCGCGCCTTTTCAGGCGCCTTCCAAACCGCAAGGGCGTGACACTTGAGCGCGCAATGAGGCCGCTGGTGCCCGGCGATGCCGTGCTCTGTTCGGATGGCGGGAATGGCTACATGAACCTGGCGGCAGCGGTCGGCTTGGAGCACTGCGTAGTCGGCAGCAAGCCAGGCACGCGCGTGGCTTCAGGCTGCTATCACATCCAGAACGTGAACTCCCTGCACGCCCGCTACAAAAGGTTCATCAAGCCCTTCTGTGGACCGGCCACGAAGAACCTCTGCGGCTACATACGATGGCTGGAGGCCAGGCTTGCAGGGGTGAAGCCCGCTGACATACTCGGGATAGCCTGAGCGACGGCCCAAGTATCAGAAAGGGATCTCATCATCCTCAGCAGGTTGCTTAGGGAGTGCGCCGGCAGGAAGTGGAAGGTTCGTCGTGATGAAGAGATTGAGAATATCGCCTCGGTCCATGAACATCACCTGTGATCGTTTTGAAGCGTCGAGCTTTCCGCCCAGCCAGTTCCTGGCCTGCTTCGTGATCTCGCCCCCGGCTACGATGAACGCATGGTCAACCAAGACCCTCCGGTTCAGCTCTGGATCGAATATTTCGTGGCCCAGCATCATACTGACCTGGTTATGAATCTCTGCGACGTTTGCATTTCCAGACTTGCCCACTCCAGCGGAGTCCAGCTTTCCCTTCTTTGCCTGGATGCCAAAGTAAAGCACGTGCAGTGTCGGGAGCGTATATTTCATCCAGACATCCTTGCCGTATTCCAAGGCCTTATCTTTGTGACCCGCCGCAGTAATGCGGTGGAAACCCAACTGTCGGAACAGGGGTAAGAGCACTTCCTCGATCAGTTCATCTTCGGAGCACCGGTCCAGATAGTCGGAAAGATGCTTCCCACGCGCGATCTCGACTGACGACAAGGGACGATGAGGATTTACGAGTTGGGCGATCGTGTTCGTCTTGATGTGCCGCATCTGGGCGATGGCGCCATCATCGTAGAAAACTTCCCAACCTTCTCGCCGCAGCACCGTATTCACGGCAGACAGCGCACAGGCGCGGTCGTCGTCTCCTGTCTGCGCTTCGCCGCTGTCGAGCAGTGTTTGAATGATGCGAATAAACGGGTCGGGAGGAAGTTGTGGCGACTGCTGAGGAAGCGCCATGACCTCTTCCAGCCGATCCGCCACCCAGCGCCAACGTGTGCTGCCGTCATGGACATACTCAAGGTCGCAGTCCTCGAAAAATTCGGTAAGGTAGGAGCTGGAACGGTAAGGGAAATACGGACCCGCCTCCTCGTCCCCGCAGATCATGCGAGCGAGCTCACGAAGACTCCTCTTCTTCCAGTCCATGACAGATTTCTCCTGCATCATTCCGTTTGAGTGAATGTGGGGCTATTTTAACAAGCGCGAAAGAATATACTCGGTTACCGGAAGGAATGCTGGAGTCGAGCGGGCGCCAACACGGTTTGCGGACACCCCCTTTTTTTTCACCCCCTCGTCAGGCTTTTCAGCCATACCTGACATCGTGGCCTACCGAGCCATGCAAACCTGACTTTACCCGCACAACCATACATTTTAGGTCCGCCGAAAATAATTTGAAGGCAAACCCCATGGCATTAGAACAAAATCAGATGGCGATTGAGTATTCCGGCAGCAAGGGCCCCCTTTTCGGCCTGACGCTAAAAACCGGCCTGCTGTCGCTCATCACGCTCGGGCTGTACCGGTTTTGGCAAAAAACGCGCATTCGCAAGTACATCTGGTCCTCCGTCAACGCCGGGGGCGACACGTTTGAATACACCGGAACCGGGCTGGAAAAGTTTCTCGGCTTTCTCGTCGCCATCGTGTTTCTCGCCATTTACCTCGGCCTGGTGCAGATGGTGCTGTTCTACTTTGGCTTGAACATGATGGTGGACCCGGACACTGCCTCGAATGAACAGATCGTCCGCCAGATGGCCGCCCTCTACATTTCTGCACTGGCGGTGATGCCCTTCATCCTGTTCGCGATCTACCGCGCGCGCCGGTACAAGATGGCCCGCACACGGTTTCGCGGCATCCGCCTCGGCATGAAGAAAGGCGCATGGGGCTACGTCATCCGCGCCATGGGCTATGGCCTGCTCAGCATCCTCACGCTGGGGCTGCTCGCGCCGCTCATGACCTTCCGGCTGGAAAAATTCATGACCGACCGCAGCTTTTACGGCACCACCTCGCTGCGCCAGGACGGGAAATGGACCGCGCTTTACCCGGCGATGAAGCATGTCTTCATCGGTCTGGGCATCCTGTTGGCGTCTGGCGTGGCATTCGGCTTCGGCATGGCAAATGAAACGATCGCGCTCGCCGTGCTGGGTGGGCTGCTGATCTTTGTCGGGTACGTCTGGCTGATGGTGGGGATGCTGTATTACGGCGTCTGGTCCTTCGGATACCTGATGAGCCACAAGGTTGTCGTCGCGGACACGCCGGAGGATGAGATCCGCTTCGACGCCCGCCCGCGCACCCGTCAGGTGATCAAGACCTACATCCTCGGCGGCCTGCTGCTGGCATTGCTGTCCTCAATCGTGTTTGGTGCCGTCGCCGTGCTGGTCACGCCGTTCATGTTGGGCATGGAGGACGCCTTCATGACCGACGACCCCAGCGGCCAGTCGGGGATGGTGTTCCGCATGGTGGGCGTCGCGTTGGTTGCCGGGATCGGCTACCTCGTGGGCATTGTCGTCATGCAGGCGCTCTCCATGGTTTTGATCACCCAGCCGATTCTCGCCCATTACATCGAGACGATCACCGTACTGAACCCGGCAGGTCTGGATCGCGTCAGCCAGCGTGAGGCGTTGACCGGGATTGATGCGGACGGGTTCGCAGATGCGCTCGATATCGGCGGGGCGATCTGATGCAACACGGCACAGAGGCGCAGTTTTTCGACGGTCTGACGGCGGCGCGCCATCGGGTGACTGTTGCCCTGACGCCGGACAAACACGCGCTGATCATCACGGGCGACAGCCTGCCGGAGCCGCTGCACTGGCGGCTCATGGATATCCGTGCGCTGTCGGACACGGCGGACGACACCCGCCTGACCGTCACCCGACACACGGCCTCCGACGACGAAGCGCCGCGCGACGTCGCGCGTCTGGTCATTCTGGACCCTGATCTGATCCGCTGGCTGAACAGCACACGTCCAGACCTGTTCAAAACCGAAACCCACCCCGGCGCGCTGCGCAAGCTGCTGTTCTATGCCGCCGGGGCCATTGCAGCGACAGCCTTGGTTTTGCTGGTGATTTTGCCCGCCATGGCCGACACGCTGGCCCGACTGATCCCCATCGAGCGTGAGGTCGCCTTTGGCAAGGCCGTCACCCGCCAGATGGAACGGCAGTTGCGCTGGATGGGCGCCGACGGGGACCTTGGCTGCGCGTCACCAAAAGGCAGTGCCGCACTGGACAAGCTGCTCACCCGCCTGACCGATCCGCAGGACATGGCGTATCAGATCGAATTGCAGGTCTTCGACCACCCGATGGTCAACGCCTTTGCCGCGCCCGGCGGTCAGGTTGTGATCCTGCGCGGCCTGCTGGACAAAGCCAACTCGCCTGAGGAAGTGGCCGGCGTTCTCGCCCACGAACTGGGCCACGTCGAAAGCCGCGACGCCACCCGCTTGACCCTGCGCGCCGCAGGCTCTGCCGGGATCCTCACCATGATCATCGGTGATTTCACCGGCGGCGCGGCCATCGCGCTCATCGGGGAAAACCTGCTGTCGGCCTCCTACACGCGCGAGGCAGAAGGCGCCGCAGATGTCTTTGCCCTCGACATGTTGGCGGATGCGCAGGTTGACGCGGAGGGGTTCGCCGACTTCTTCGGAACATTGGCAGAGATGGAGCCGGTCAATTTGCCGGAATACCTGTCATCCCACCCCGTCACCGCAAACCGCGCCGCGCAGGCAGAGGCCTTTGCCGAAACGCAATCAGACACCACCCCGATTCTGACTGATGCAGAGTGGCGCGCCCTGCAATCCATCTGCGATTGATCCCCGGTCACGCGTGAAACAGCCGGCCAATCCGCCGCAACGTAATTAAGTGCCACTTCCAGAGCTGCTATTGTAATGATTGTGCGCCAACGGTAACAAGCCTGCCAAAGTGGGGAGGCCATTTCGTGACGTAGGACGTGCGCAACGCGACGTTTTTGCCCTGTTTCCAAGGGGCCACGCGCGCTACACCCACTGACAGATGAATCTTGCGGGAAAATCCCGCCATTTGAGGAGAGACACGCTTATGAAGGTACTCGTACCCGTCAAGCGCGTGATCGACTACAACGTGAAGGTCCGTGTCAAAGCGGACGGCACCGGGGTCGATCTGGCGAATGTGAAAATGTCGATGAACCCCTTCGACGAAATCGCCGTCGAAGAGGCGATCCGCCTGAAAGAAGCCGGCAAGGCCACCGAGGTCATCGCCGTCTCCATCGGCGTGAAGCAAAGCCAGGAAACCCTGCGCACCGCTCTGGCCATGGGCGCTGATCGCGCGATCCTCGTCGAGGCCGCAGATGACGTGCACACCGACATCGAGCCGCTCGCCGTGGCCAAGATCCTCGCCGCCATCGTCAAGGACGAAGAGCCAGGCCTGATCATTCTCGGCAAGCAGGCGATCGACAACGACCTCGGCGCGACAGGCCAGATGCTGGCCGCCCTGCTGGGCTGGAGCCAGGCAACCAACGCGAACTCCGTCGAAGTCGACGGTGACTCCGCCGTTGTGGCGCGCGAAGTGGACGGCGGTCTTCAGACCGTCAAGGTGTCGATGCCCGCCATCATCACCACCGACCTGCGCCTGAACGAGCCGCGCTACGCCTCGCTGCCCAACATCATGAAGGCAAAGAAAAAGCCGCTCGATGCCAAGACCCCAGCGGACTACGGCGTCGACGTGAGCCCGCGCCTCGAGATCGTGAAAACCTCCGAACCGGCAACCCGTTCCGCGGGTGAGATCGTCGGTTCGGTTGACGAACTGGTGGCGAAACTCAAAGAGAAGGGGATCGTGTAATGGCTGTTCTTCTGCTTGCCGAAATCACCGATGGCACCCTGTCCATGGACGCAACCGCGAAGACCGTGACCGCCGCCAAAGCACTGGGTGACGTGACCGTTCTGGCCGTGGGCTCCTCCGCCACGGAGGCCGCGAACGAAGCGGCCACCATCGACGGCGTCGCCAAGGTGCTTGTCGCCGAGGATGCGCTGTACGGCCACCGCCTGGCAGAGCCGGTTGCGGCGCTGATCGCCTCGCTTGCAGGCGACTACTCGCACATCGTTGCGCCTGCCACGACCGACGCCAAGAACATCCTGCCGCGCGTTGCTGCGCTGCTGGACGTGATGGTGCTGACCGACGTGACCGGTGTTGTCGATGCCGACACCTTTGAACGTCCGATCTACGCGGGCAACGCCATTCAGACTGTCAAATCGTCTGACGCGACGAAGGTGATCTCCTTCCGGACCTCGACCTTCGATGCGGCGGCAACCGGCGGCTCCGCCTCTGTCGAAAACATCGCGACTGGCGAAAACCCCGGCGTGTCCGAATGGGTCTCTGACAAAGTGGCTGAAAGCGACCGTCCGGAGCTGACCTCCGCTGGTATCGTCGTCTCCGGTGGCCGTGGCCTGGGTTCCGAAGAGAACTTCGCCATTGTCGAAAAGCTGGCGGACAAGCTGGGCGCGGCCGTTGGCGCGTCCCGCGCGGCAGTCGACTCGGGCTTTGCTCCGAACGACTGGCAGGTCGGCCAGACCGGCAAGGTCGTCGCCCCGGATCTCTATGTCGCCGTTGGCATCTCCGGCGCGATCCAGCACCTCGCCGGCATGAAGGACTCCAAGGTGATCGTCGCGATCAACAAGGACGAAGAAGCACCTATCTTCCAGGTTGCGGACTACGGTCTGGTTGCGGACCTCTTCGAGGCCGTCCCCGAGCTGACCGACAAACTGTGAGCCTGTCGGGGCACCAGCCCTGACCCACACAGCCGATTTGACCCGCCCCCGTGGCGGGTCTTTTCGTTTCAGCGCGGCACCACGCCAAAATCGACGCCACCTCCGTCCTGCGGAGGGCCTCAATCCAGGACCGGCGTCCCGCCCACCATCGGGCGCAGGACGTCCACCAGATCGCGGGCTGCCTCGGCATGGGCCCGAGGCCCCTGCAACTCCACCGCGACGCAGCTTTCGAAATCCGAAAAAACCATCCCGGCCGTCCCCTCCATCCGCGCCGCTTCGGAGGAGATCAGCTCCACCACCTGGCTTACCCGAGGACGCAAAGTGTCGACCATATCCCGTGTGACAAAAAGCGGATCTTGCCGCATGTCGGGCGTATCGTCTTCCGGAATGGGATGATCCGAAAACCAAAGCAAAATCACCTGCCCCCGGATCTGGGTCAGCATGTTCTTCATCCGCGCCACCCAAGCCAGCCGCAACTCATCCACCACCTGCGCGAAACGATCCTGAGAGACCTCGGCCAACCGTCCCAACATATGCCGAACAAAATGGAATTCGGTGAAATCAACCTCCGGAAAGAGCTCCTCCAGCTGCTCCGACGCCTTCAGAAAGCGGTCGTTCCGCCGAGGATGCACCGAATAATAGCGGTTCGACATACTCTGCGCGCCCATGACCTGAACGACCTTCGCTTTGGCCTGAATCACCAGATCCATCACAGCCGGATCGTTCAGATACAGATCCACCCCCGCATTCACGACACCAAAATTGACGCAAGGCACATGCAGCTGCGATTCGACAAGCTGCGGGAACGGCTCTTCAACGAACCGACCGTAGGTTTCCGTCGTCCCCAGGAACGCGACATAATCGCCATCCAACTGTTTGCACGGACCGCGAAACAGCACGCGCGAATTTCCGTAACGGCACGGATAGTACTCCAGGGCCCCATGACCCCCGCCATGTACAGACATAGCAACACCCCTTTTTCTTCACCCAGGGAGGAGAATCACTGAAACCCTTTGCCAATTCGCTAATGTTAAAATTCCTCGATAAGACGATAAAACTCCGCCCCTTGCGATTGTACCGCGCGCGGCCATATGGTTGCGCCGAACAGCCTGGAGATGCGTCATGGAAATCAAGTCAGTCGGGGTCGTAGGCGCAGGGCAGATGGGCAATGGGATTGCTCACGTCATGGCGCTGTCAGGGTACAATGTCCGCCTCAACGATGTCCGCCAAGAGGCGTTGGACGACGCGCTCGCCCTGATCACCAAGAACCTCGACCGGCAGGTCAGCCGCGAAAAGATCAGCCAGACAGACCGTGACGGCGCCTTGGGGCGAATCAGCACCACGATGGATATGGCCGCCATTGGCGATTCGGACCTGGTGATCGAGGCCGCGACAGAACGCGAAGAGGTGAAGCACAAGATCTTTGAATCGCTCGCGCCACACCTGCGCCCCGAGACGATCCTGACCTCGAACACCTCGTCGATCTCGATCACGCGGCTGGCATCGCGCACCGACCGGCCGGAAAAATTCATGGGGTTCCACTTCATGAACCCCGTCCCGGTGATGCAGCTGGTGGAGCTGATCCGCGGCATTGCCACCGACGTGGACACCTACGACGCCTGCCTCGCCGTGGTGAACAAACTTGGCAAGACCGCCGCCAGCGCCGAGGATTTCCCCGCCTTCATCGTGAACCGCGTCCTGATCCCGATGATCAACGAGGCCGTCTACACGCTTTACGAAGGTGTCGGGAACGTGAAATCCATCGACATGGCGATGAAGCTCGGCGCGAACCACCCCATGGGGCCGCTCGAACTGGCGGATTTCATCGGCTTGGACACCTGCCTTGCGATCATGAACGTGCTGCACGACGGGTTGGCGGATACAAAATACCGGCCTTGCCCACTGTTGACCAAATATGTCGAGGCGGGCTGGCTCGGTCGCAAAACGCAGCGTGGTTTCTACGATTATCGTGGCGAAGAGCCCGTCCCCACGCGCTGATCCCGGAGAAAGGTCAGGGGGCACTGCGGCCCCCGACCCGACCAACCGTTCAGCTGTCTTTCAACGCCAACGTCCGCTCTCGCAGCCACGCGACGAATTCCCGCTGACCGCCGGGAAAGGCCTTCACCTCCTCGGGGGTGATCGGTGTGCCCACCACCGGGCTTTGCGGACGGCCACAGGCATGCACGACCTCGTGGATCAACAAGCCCTGACGCATTGTCGCGGACAGCTGATTGGCGATCTGATAGGCGCGCGAATTCTGCCCCGGAAAGTAGATTGGCACCACGGTCGCACCGGAACGCTGCACCATCTTGGCGGTGAAGGGATTCCAGCCCTGCTCCTCTGCCGGCCCCCACCAATCCTTGGAAGACGCCACAACCCCCGACGGAAACAGCGCAATCACGCCGCCGGTCTTGAGATGCGCCATGGCCTTGGCCCGCATCTCAAGGCTCTGCTCGCGGGCATCTGCCTCATGAGGAAAGGGCACCGGGATCATGAAGGGATCGACCTCCTGCACCCCGGTCAACAGGGACCGCACGAGGATCTTGTAGTCCGTCCGCTGCCGTCCGATCAGCTCGGCCAGCACCATGCCATCGACCAGCCCATGCGGATGGTTGGCCACCACGATCACCGGGCCGTCCTTGGGGATGTTGGCGACCTGCGCGTCGGGCGTCTTCAGATCAATGCCCATCACCTTCAGCGCCTGACCCCAAAAGGCCTGCCCCTCCGCAGCGCCCATCGCCTCGAACCGGCGCACCATTCGCAACAGCGGCAGCTTGCCGGTCGTCCACTCCATCACGCGGATGATGTTGGCTTTCCATGGGTTGGTGAAGGTGTTGGCGTAGCTGACGCGACTCTTGTCGTAGGGCTCCGCCGCCGGGACGGCGGGGCCAGTCATCTCAGTGGTCTGGGTGCTGTCTACCATAGCCCCTATGCGTCCCGTTCTGGAGACCCGAACTCAGCAGTCCTCGCCGAAACGGTCAGCCACAAGGGCCTCCACAGCGTCAGCCAGAGCCTCTGCATCCGGGCCAGAGGTTTGAACCTCAATAGTGGTTCCACGCGCGGCTGCCAACATCAAAAGACCCATGATGCTGTCTCCGCCGGCGGACATGCCGTCGCGTGACACCTCGCAATTGGCATCGAACCCTTCGACCACCTCCACCAGTTTGGCCGAGGCGCGGGCATGCAGCCCCTTTTCGTTGATGATCTTGAGGTCTCTGCGAACGGAATCGCTCATACTGTCGGTCTTTCCTGCTGTCTCGCGTCTCAGGCTGGATCAGCCGGAACGTTCTGACTGTCAATGTATTTGCGCCCGGCCTCCAGCGCGCTGCGCACGGCGTCGCCGACGGCCATGTGGCGGCTTTTGGCCAGTTTGATCAGCATGGGCAGGTTCGCGCCATACAAGATCCGGCGATCATCCGGACGGCAGGCGTTCAACGACAGGTTGGACGGGGAGCCGCCAAACATATCCGTCACCAGCACGACACCGGTTCCCTGATCCACCGCATCGGCGGCGGCGCAAATCTCGGATTGCTTCAACTGCCGGTCGCAATCCACCTCGATTGAGATGGCCGCCATGCCCGGCTGTTGCCCGACGACATGTTCTACCGCCGCGAGATACTCGCGGGCCAGTCCACCATGTGCGACGATCACGATTCCGATCACCCGGCTTTCCTTCCACCTAGATTGGCTGATCCCGGCACCGACGGTGCTGCAGTGCGGCGTTCCAACTCCCGGTGCCGAATAGACACGCGCCAGCCCGCGCTTGCAAGGGCCGCAGCCATGCTTTCTGTGAGGGTAACGGACCGGTGTTTTCCGCCGGTGCAGCCAAAGCCTATTGCGAAATGCGCCTTGCCCTCTTCGACACAGGCGGGCAGCACCAACAGGATCAGATCCCTGACCTGTTCGGAAAACGCGGCAAAGCGCGGATCCTCGGCCACGTACTCAGACACCTCCTTGTCGAGCCCGGTGTGCGGCCGCAGCTCCGGCTCCCAATGCGGGTTGCGCAAAAAGCGGCAGTCGAACACCATGTCCAACCCCTGCGGCAGGCCGCGCTTGTAGGAAAAGCTGTGCACGGAGACGGCCATACCCTGCCCCGTGACCACGCCAAACCAGCCCTCTATCTCGGCCCGCAGGTCGTGCACCGTCAGCTCGCTGGTATCGATCAGGATGTCGGCATGGCCGCGCAGATCCTCCAGCAGCGCTTTCTCGCGCTCGATCCCATCCGACGGGCTTTCATCCGGAGCCAGGGGGTGCCGCCGCCGCGTCTCGGAGTAGCGGCGCATCAGCACTTCGACCGAACAGTCGAGATAGAGCAGATCGATCAACCGATCCGGCGCGCCGAGCGTCTCCCGCAGTTCCAAAAGCCCGCCGACGCTGAAATCCCGGTTGCGCACGTCAATGCCCAGCGCCAACGGTCTGTTCAGCGCGTCATCCCCTTCCAGAAGCTTCGGAATGAAGCTCAGGGGAATATTGTCGATCGTCTCAAAGCCGAGGTCTTCCAGCACGTTGATCGCCGAAGACCGCCCGGCGCCCGAAGGCCCGGTGACCAGTACAATCCGTTTGGTCTCTTGTGTCGAACAGTCCATGTTACTCTCTGCGTCCCGTTCTCAGATATTGCATGAGAGCGGCAGGAAAATAGGGACCCGCGCTTTTGTGAAGCACCGCGAAGTCTACCCCAAGCACATTTCTCAATCGTTCAGGCGGAAGGCGATCTTCCTCCTCGATATCCAGGTCGAGCACGGCAACCAATTCGGCGCGCGTGCTCTTCGCGGCCAGCACGCCGATGCCACGCGCCTCGATCATCCCGCGAATGGCCTCCGGCGCCTGCATCCAGACCGTCCCGCCCTCTCGCCACAACCGCGTCTGGTCATCCGCCACCAGCTGTGCGCCCAGCGCCATCATGGCAAGCGCCAGCGAAGACTTCCCCGCCCCGGACCTGCCGCATATCAACAGCCCGCGCCCTTCGATTGCAACCGAACTGCTGTGGACCGTCTCTTCCATTTATCAGATCGGCAGGCCCACGACAAAGCGTGCGCCCAACGGTTCGGATGTCACATCGGCTTCGGTCGGTCGAATGTTTTCGGCCCAGATCACGCCGCCATGCGCCTCGATGATCTGCTTGGAAATCGCCAGACCGAGGCCGGAGTTGTTGCCGAAATCCGACTGCGGACGCGAGGTGTAGAAGCGTTTGAAGATCTTCTGCAAGGCCTCTTCGGGAATGCCGGGACCGGTGTCCTCGACCACAACCAGAACCCTGTTGTCGCGCCTGCGCGCCCAGACGCGGATCGCATCACCGTCCTCGCAGAACGATATCGCGTTGGTGATCAGGTTGACAAAGACCTGCGCCAGACGCGCCTCCAGACCATTCGTCGTGATCTTGGTTTTCGGCAGGTCGGAGATGAACTCGATCCCTTTCGACCGCGCATCTTCGCCCAGGAATTCAGAGATATTGCCGATCATCTTCAGCAGATCGAACTCTTGTTCCTCTTCCTTCACCAGTTCGGAATCGAGCCGCGACGCGTTGGAGATGTCGGACACCAGGCGATCCAGCCGACGCACGTCGTGTTCGATCACATCCAACAGCTTCTGCCGGTGCTCGTCCTTCTTGACCATACGCATCGACCCCACGGCCGATCGAAGCGAGGCCAGCGGGTTCTTGATCTCATGCGCCACGTCAGCCGCGAACTGCTCATTGGCGTCGATCCGGTCGTAAAGCGCGGACACCATCCCCCTGAGCGCCCCTGACAGGCGCCCGATCTCATCAGGTCGTGCGGTCAGGTCCGGGATGCGGATGCGCCCCGTCGTCTTGTGCTTGCGGTCCCGGTCCCGCCCGATCTCTGCCGCGTCGGCGAGGTCGGAAATCGGGTTCGCGATGGTCGAGGCCAGCACCAGACTAAGCCCGATGGACACGAGCGTTGCGATGATGAACATCTCCAACACGCGCTCCCGCTCCTTGCGAACGGCGGCATCGATCTCTGCCGCAGAGGACGCCAGCGCCACGGTGCCGAGGATCGCATCCCCCACGCGAATGGGCGAAAAGGCGTAAAAGACCGTCTCCCCTCCCCCTCCGGCCTGCACCACGCGGGTGAGTGCCGGGTCGCCGGTCTCGATCTCGCGCCGCAGGCGGTCTTCGAGCACCAGATCCGGCTCATCGGAAAAATAGGTGAACAGACCGGCAACGCCCTGCCACAGCCCGTTGAGAAAATCGGCAATCAGCGTGGGGTCATCTTGCTCGGCAGACACTTCGACCGCTGGCGGCACACGTCCGACGGCCTCGCCCACAAGAAAGGTGGCGCTGTCATAGACCAGAACCTGCATCCCCTCGCGCAGGTCGATCCCGTTCAGTGTGCTGGCCACATCGACGCTACCGCTGCTGCCCAGCGGAGCCGCATTGACCTGCATCTGGACCTCAAAGGTGTCAGCGATCAGCTCGACTTCGGACTGCAGCGCGTTGATGCGCTGTATCGCCAGGGTATCCCGTGAGGAGTTCAGCCAAAGCACCCCCGCCACCAACACGTTCAAGGCAATCAGGTTGAACGTGATGATCTTGCGGGTCAGCGGCGATCGATTAAGCGTGAAAAGACCGCGCTGCGCACGCGAGTCGCGCAGTTCCTTTTCGACGGTGCTGTCCGGGGCGACCCAATCGTCTCCCAGCACAACATCTGCATCTCGACGATTGTCATCGTCCCCATCACGCATGGGAATCCGTTCGGCCAGGGCCATCAATTACTCTTCGTTGTAGCGGTACCCGATACCGTAAAGAGTCTCGATGGCGGAGAAGTCTGTATCAACAGTCCGCATCTTCTTGCGCAAGCGCTTGATGTGGCTGTCGATGGTGCGATCGTCGACGTAGACCTGATCGTCGTAGGCCACGTCCATAAGCTGATCCCGCGATTTAACAAAGCCCGGTCGCTGTGCCAACGCCTGCAGCAACAGGAATTCCGTCACCGTCAGGGACACGTCCTGTCCCCGCCATGTCACGGCATGGCGCAGCGGGTCCATCGTCAGGGACCCACGGGTCATCAGCTTGGTTTCCTCGGTGTCCCCCACCACGTCGCCGGCGACGGCTTCCTGGCGGCGCAACAACGCGCGGATGCGTTCAACCAGAAGCCGCTGGCTGAAAGGTTTCTTTACATAGTCGTCGGCGCCCATGCGCAGACCCAGAACCTCGTCGATTTCGTCGTCTTTGGAGGTCAGGAAGATCACCGGCATCTTGGATTTCTGGCGCACCCGCTGAAGCAGGTCCATGCCATCCATGCGCGGCATCTTGATATCGAAAACGGCCATGTCGGGCATCTTCTTGTTGAAGGCGTCCAGCGCGGCTTGTCCGTCGTTATACGTCTCGACTTCGAACCCCTCGGCTTCCAAAGTCATCGAAACCGATGTCAGGATATTTCTGTCATCGTCCACTAGGGCGATCTTAGACATTTTATTGTCCTTATGCTGCTCTGTTACCTGATTTTTTCCCCAAGTATCAGCGAATTCCTGCCTTGCGGCAATCATTAAGTGCGAATCAGCAAAGCGCCGCACGCTCATGGGACCCGAATTTGGCAAAGGAATGACTAAAATGTACCACCCCTTTTGGATAGTCGGACCTCAATCTTGGCACGGATCTGCCAATGCGGGTGGGTGGTAACGCTAAACTTCATTTGGTTGCGCTAACTGCGCACTTGCGTCCTGTTACTTCCGAAAAACGTCATGCTAAAGGAACGAATACCGACGCATACCGCGCCGCAACTTTCTTTCGCGCGCAGCGCTGCAACAGGAGCAAGGCAGATGACATTTGGACGGGTCAACCCGCAGTTCAAGCTTGAGGATCAGGGGATCGAAGGGCTTGATAATGTCTATTACAACCTCATGGAGCCCGCGCTGATACAAGCCGCGCTCAAAGGCGAAGAAGGCACGCTCGGCAAAGGCGGCTCCTTCCTCGTGACGACAGGCACCTACACCGGCCGTTCCCCGAAGGACAAGTTCATTGTCCGCACCCCTTCGGTCGAGGACTCGATCTGGTGGGAAAACAACGCCCCGATGGACGCCGACGCCTTTGACCGTCTCCACGCCGACATGCTGGAGCACATGAAAGGCGGCAACTATTACGTGCAGGATCTCGTCGGCGGGGCAGATCCGGCCAACGCCATCGACGTGCGCGTGATCACCGAACTGGCCTGGCACAACCTGTTCATCCGCCACATGCTGCGCCGTCCCGACCGCGAAGATCTCGACAGCTTTGTCGCCGATTTCACGATCATCAACTGCCCGAGCTTCAAGGCCGACCCGGAAAAGCACGGCTGCCGCACGGAAACGGTCATCGCACTGAACTTCGACAAGAAGCTCATCCTGATCGGCAACACCGAATATGCCGGCGAGAACAAGAAAGCCGTGTTCACGCTGCTGAACTACATCTTGCCGGGCAAAGGCATCATGGCGATGCACTGCTCTGCCAACCACGCGCCGAACAACCCGGTCGACACCGCCGTGTTCTTTGGCCTCTCCGGCACGGGCAAGACCACGCTCTCCGCCGATCCGGAGCGCGTGCTGATCGGCGACGACGAGCACGGCTGGTCGGATCGCGGCACCTTCAACTTCGAAGGCGGCTGCTACGCCAAGACGATCAACCTGTCCGCCGATGCTGAGCCGGAAATCTACGCCACCACCGAGAAGTTCGGCACCGTGATCGAGAACATGGTCTTCGATCCGGAAACCTTCGACCTCGACTTCGAGGACGACAGCCTGACCGCCAACATGCGCTGCGCCTACCCGCTGAACTACATCTCCAACGCGTCCAAGACCGCGCTTGGCGGCCACCCCAAGAACATCATCATGCTCACATGTGATGCCTTCGGCGTGCTGCCTCCGATCGCGCGTCTGACCCCGGCGCAGGCGATGTACCACTTCCTGTCCGGCTTCACCTCCAAGGTGGCCGGGACGGAGCGTGGCGTGACCGAACCGGAGCCGACCTTCTCCACCTGCTTTGGCGCGCCCTTCATGCCGCGTCGTCCGGAGGCCTACGGCAACCTGCTGCGCGACAAGATCGCCAAGCACGGCGCAACCTGCTGGCTGGTGAACACCGGCTGGACCGGCGGCGCTTACGGCACCGGCTCGCGGATGCCGATCAAGGCAACCCGCGCCCTGCTGCATGCCGCGCTGAACGGCTCGCTGAACAACGCTCCGATGCGCAAGGACCCGAACTTCGGGTTCGAGGTTCCCACCCACGTCGAAGGCGTGCCGGACATGCTGCTCGACCCCAAGAAGACCTGGGATGACAAGGCAGCCTATGACGCGCAGTCGGCCAAACTGGTCGCCATGTTCGCCGAGAACTTTGCGCAGTACGTGCCCTACATCGACGAGGACGTGAAAGCCGCCGCAATCGGCTGAACGCCGCGCTCCTGAACGAAAGGCCCTCCGCAGCGCGGGGGGCCTTTTGCGTTTACGAAGCTGTGACAGGGGGCCGCTCGTATCTGCGCGCAGACCTGATACTCTGCGCCCCGACAGACAGGAGATTCCGATGCTGCGCTTCGCCCTAACGCTCGCCCTGCTCGCCAGCCCGCTATCCGCCCAAGCCCTCGCGCTGACCGGCTACGGGGTGATCTGCGACATCGAAAAGGGGCGCACCCGCCCAGCGCCCGACACCGTGTCAGGCGTCCTCAACGTCGTGAACCAGCATCACCCCATCGACGTCCACACCGCCACGGTTCCTGCGGAAATGGGGTTGAGCTTCGGCATCCGCGCCGACCTCCCCGAGGGGGCCAAGGGCGGCACCTTTTCGATCATCGTCACGCACCCGCCCATGGGGCCGCAGGGACAGACGGTCGAAAGCTGGACCACCACGCTGTCCCCCGGCGATCCGGCGCTCAACCTGTTCACATTCGAGTTGCCATATGAACTTGTTCAGGGCGACTGGCGTTTTCAGATTGCACGAGCAGATGACATCGTCCTGGAGCAGCATTTCACCGTCCTGCCCGCCGGAAGTGTTCCCGCCGTACAGCGCGCCTGCCGCGGCAGCGTGCCAATGTCATGATGTATTGGATCGGATGAGCCCATGAAATGCCACACCCTGCTTCTTTCGCTTGCGCTGCTGCCCATGGCAGAGGCCGCCTCCGCCCAGTCCGACATCGGCGGTGTCATCTACACCGCCGCCTGCCAGCGCTGTCACGGGGCCGACGGCGCCAAGATCAGCGGTGCCGACCTGCGCGGCCGGTCCATGGATGGCATCAAGACCGCGCATGACTATGCTCTGTTCCCGACGATCGTCGATCCGCAAAAGGATCTGACAGCCATCGCGGCCTATCTCGGCGGCCTGTAACTCAGGCCGCGCGCAGTCCCAGGATCTCGCGCGCCTGCGCAAAGGACGCCACCGGGCGCTCGTACTTTTCGCACAACTCGACCGCCCGCTTCACCAGCGCGGCGTTGGACGGCGCAAGGGTCGACCGATCAATGCGAATGTTGTCCTCCAGACCGGTACGGGTGTGCCCACCAGCGGCGATGGCCCATTCGTTGATCTCGATCTGGTGCCGGCCAATGCCCGCGGCACACCATTCCCCCTCGGGCGCGACGCGCTGCATGGTCTTGATATAGTAGTCAAAGACCTCCTTGTCGGCAGGCATGGCGTTCTTCACCCCCATGACGAACTGCACATACAGCTTGCCGGGAATACGACCGTCCTTGTTCATCTCGGCGGCCTTGAGGATATGGCTCAGGTCAAACGCCTCGATTTCCGGCTTGACGTTGTAGGTCTTCATCTCGGAGGCCAGCCAATCCACCAGATCCGGCGGGTTCTCGTAAACGCGGGTCGGAAAGTTGTTCGACCCCACCGACAGCGATGCCATGTCGGGGGCCAGCGACAGCATCCCGCCACGCGTCTGACCCGCGCCAGAGCGGCCCCCGGTGGACAGTTGCACGATCATGCCGGGGCAGTGTTTCTGGACGCCCTCCACCAGCCGCGCGAATTTTTCCGGGTCGGAGGTCGGCGTTTCATCGTCGTTGCGCACGTGCGCGTGCATGATGGTCGCCCCGGCCTCGAACGCCTCCTGCGTGCTTTCCACCTGCTCCGCGACAGAGATCGGCACAGCGGGGTTGTCCGCCTTCTTCGGCAGGGAGCCGGTGATGGCAACACAGATGATGCAGGGCTTTGTCATAGGGTCCTCGGGCGTTGGTCTGCGAATTTTGCGCAGTGTACTGCGTGTTCGTCGCACTGAGAAGCCGGGGCAAAGGGCACTGCCCCGGCAAGATTCGTTAACAAAATCATAATGTTGTCAGCTGACAATTTCCGTTCTTCATTCTCGGTATCATCAGATATCGAAAAAGATGGTCTCTCCCTCGCCCTGAAGGCGGATGTCGAACCGGTAGTGATCGCCTTCCTTGACCGCCATCAGCGTCGGGATGCGCGACTGGTGCTCGATCCGGGTCAGGATCGGATCCTCGGCGTTGGCGGTCTCTTCATCGGCAAAGTACATGCGCGTGTGCAGACCCAGGTTGATGCCCCGCGCCACGATCCAGAAGGTCACATGCGGCGCTTGCAAGCGCCCATCGGTGAACGGCACGCGACCGGGCTTCAGCGTCTCGAAGGTGAACTCGCCTGTGTCCATGTCGCCCGGCGACCGGCCCCAGCCGGTGAAACCCTCGACACCGCCACGTCCCGCGAACTTGCCAGACGGGTCGGCTTGCCAGATCTCGATCAGGGCATCCTTCAACGGGTTGCCCGTGCCGTCGAACACCGAGCCCTTGATGGTGATGCGCTCGCCCTCCGGGTTGCCGGTGATGATCGTCGTGCCAAGGTCTTCGGGAAAGATCCCGTCGATCCCCAGAAAGTTCGGCGTACAGCCGATGTGGACGTACGGCCCGGCGGTCTGCGAAGGGCTTTCCTTGTAGCGGTTCATGTCACATGCCCTCCATGCGGTTTTCGAACATGGTTTGACGACGGCCCCGCAGGGTAATGTCGAACTGGTAGCACAGCGAGTTCATCGGGATGGAACCGGGGCGGTCCAGCTTGGCCACCAGCGTCTCGATCGCCTCGCGCGTCGGGATGGTGCCCACGATGGGACACTGCCAGATCATCGGGTCGCCCTCGAAATACATTTGGGTGATCAGCCGCTGCGCGAACGAATGACCAAAGACCGAGACGTGGATATGCGCCGGGCGCCAGTCGTCCGGCCCGTTGGGCCAGGGGTAGGGGCCGGGCTTCACCGTCAGGAATTCGTAAAAGCCGTTCTCGTCCGTGATGCAGCGCCCGCAGCCGCCGAAGTTGGGGTCGAGCGGTGCGAGGTAGCCCTCTTTCTTGTGACGGTAGCGCCCGCCTGCATTGGCCTGCCAGACCTCCACCAGCGTGTGCGGCACGGGGCGGCCGAACTCGTCACGCACATGGCCCTGCACCACGATGCGCGGGCCGATTGCCATCTCTCCGGGCGCGGCGAAGTTGGTGATCAGATCGTTGTCCTTGGCTCCGAGGATATCATGGCCGAACACCGGTCCGGTTTCCTCGGACAGCGAGGTCGCGGCGCCGATGGGGGCAAAGCGCGGGCTGCGCGTCACGCTGGTCTTGTATAGCGGCGTCAGCGCGGGCGGGTGCCAGCTCCTGTCACGCGCGGCATATCCATTTGTCTTTGTCATGGTGTCCGGTCTCCTCTCCGGCAGGGGGTGCGCGTTCCCCGGGTCGGTCAGTCTTGTTCCATCTCGGCGTAAGTCGCCTTGGCCAGCTTGAAGGCATGGTTGGCCTTCGGCACGCCAGCATAGACCGCCACATGCATGAAGGCCTGCGTCACGTCTTCCTTTGTCGCGCCGGTGTTGGCGGTGGCACGAATGTGCATCGGGATCTCTTCGAAGTTTCCGGTGGCCGCCAGCAGCGCCAGCGTCAGCATGGACCGCTCCCGGTCGCTGATCGCGTCAGAGGCCCAGACATTGCCCCAGGCGGTTTCCGTGATCAGCTCCTGAAACGGCACGTCGAAGGGCGTCTTGGCGGCCTCTGCCCGATCCACATGCGCATCGCCCAGAACCTTGCGGCGCACCTGCATCCCGGTGTCATAACGGTTGGTCATAGTGATCTCCCCAAGGTCAATATGGCAGGCCGACATAGTTGATGGCCATGGTCTTTTGCATGCTTTCCGTGCTGGCGAGATGCTCGATCTCGGCGCGTTGGATATGCAGCTCGTAAGGATCAGTGTCCGGGAAGCGGTGCAGCGTCTTGGTCATCCACCAGCTGAAGCGCTGCGTCTTCCAGACCCGCGCCAGCGCCTTTTCGGAATAGCCGCCCAGCGCCTTCGGGTCCTTGTCGAGGTAGCACGCCTGCAAGGCACGGAAGAGGTAGTGCACGTCGGAGGCCGCAGTGTTCAGACCCTTTGCCCCGGTGGGCGGCACGATGTGCGCAGCGTCCCCGGCGAGGAACAGACGGCCATACTGCATGGGCTCACAGACGAACCCGCGCAACGGTGCGATGCTTTTCTCGATGGTCGGGCCGGTTTCCATCTGCTCGGCCACACGGCGGGGAATGCGGCGCTTGAACTCTTCCCAGAAGGCGTCGTCCGACCAGTCCGCGACCTTGTCGGTCAATGGGGCCTGAATATAGTAGCGGCTGAGGTTCTCGTTGCGCATGGAGGACAGCGCAAACCCGCGTTCGGAGTTGGCATAGATCAGCTCGTGGTGCGCGGGCTTGGTCTCTGACAGGACGCCAAGCCAGCCGAAGGGATACACCCGCTCGAACTCCTTTCGCTTGTCTGCCGGGATGGCCTGACGCGACGGTCCGTGAAACCCATCGCAGCCCGCGATGTAATCACATTCGATCGTCTTGCGCGTGCCCTGGTGCATGAAGGTGACGGAGGCGCCCTCGTCCCCCTCCAATGCGGCATTGTGGATCTCCACCTCGTCGACCTCGAACAGGGTGGTGCCGCCGGTCTGTTCCCGCGCAGCATACAGGTCGCGCGTCACCTCGGTCTGGCCATAGACCATGACCGCGGTGCCGGTGTGCTTGGTGAAGTCGATGCGGACTTCCATGTCCTCGAAGGAGATGACCGTGCCGTCATGGGGGTAGCCTTCGGTGCCCATGCGGGTCGGGACGCGGGCTTCCTCCAGCAGGTTGATCAGACCCTGTTCCAAGACGCCCGCGCGGATGCGGCTGAGGACGTGGTCCTTTGTCCGGCGCTCCAGAACGATGGCGTCGATGCCCGCCTGATGACATAGCTGACCCAAAAGCAGGCCGGAGGGGCCGCCTCCGATTATGCAAACCTGTGTTCTCATGATCCAACTCCCTTTGCGGGCATAATGCTGAACCAAAACGCATTGTAAATTGACGGTTTATGCGATTTAGTTTCCCAAAATGACAACTAACCGGATCAAGCTGCGCCATCTTGAGGCGCTGACCGCCATCGCGCGGCACGGCAGCCTGCGGGCGGCCTGCGCGCATCTGCACCTGTCGCCCCCTGCCCTGTCCAAAACCCTCAAGGAGCTGGAGGACACGCTGGGCACCACCCTGATGCACCGCGACCGGGCCGGCATTCGCATGACGGCGGAGGGCGCGCTGTTTCTGCGGTTTGCCAATCAAAGCCTCGCGGCATTGCATCGCGGCGTCGAAGGGCTGTCCGATCTGCGCCACGGCGGGCGCGAGACGTTGCGCGTGGGGTCGCTGCCCTCCGTGGCGGCGCGGCTGATGCCGCAGGCGGTGGCGACCTTTCGGCGCGTCGCACCGGACACCCGGCTGATGCTGCGCGACGGGGCGCATGGCGCACTGACGGCGCTGCTGCGGGCCGGAGAACTGGACATCGTTGTCGGCCGCATGGGTGGGGCGGAGACCATGCAAGGTCTGTCCTTTACCCAGTTGTACGTGGAGAAGGTGGTGTGCGTCACGCGCGCTGGCCATCCGTTGATCGAAAGGCCCGACCTCGACAGGCTGGCCGACTGGCCAGTGCTGTATCCGCCCGAAGACGCCGCAATCCGCCCCCTTCTGGACCGCTGGTGCCTGGCCCATGGGGTGCAGCCCTTTCGCGATCAGGTGGACTGCGTGTCTGGTGCCTTTGGGCGCAATTACCTGCGCGCCTCGGACGCGGTCTGGTTCATTTCCGAAGGGGTCGTGGCGCAGGATCTGGCCGACGGGCGGCTGCACGCGCTGCCCTTTGACCTGAGCCTGACCGCCGGACCGGTGGGGTTGATGACGCAGCCAGAGGCCGCCAGCAGCCGGTCACAGCAGCTTTTTGTACAATCTCTGCGTGTGGCCCTTGAATCTTAACCATTTTATCGGCGGCGAATCGCCACCTATCCACAACTTATTGCCAAAGTCACTGAATATTTCCTTTACGCCGATTCGCAGGGCAGGCACGATATGTTGTGAGGGCGCGGGACAGGCACCGCAGCCCTAGAGCAGTCTGCAAGCGTTGGGGGATTGATCCGCACCCCGCGCTAAAAATGATAAAAACGAGGTGGCGAAATGGCCCTGTCCGAGCACTACCTGACGGAAGAAATGCATCCGATCGATATCGTCGAGAGCATTGCCCAGTACAACGAGTGGGACTTTGATCGGCTCGAAGACGACCAGATCGCCATGGCGGTGGATGGCCAGTGGCGCAACTATTCCATCACGCTGGCCTGGTCGCACAACGACGAGACACTGCGGCTGATCTGCACCTTCGAGATCGATCCGCCCGCCGAACGGCTGGCCACCCTGCACGAGGGGCTGAACGCCGTGAACGACCAATGCTGGGCCGGGTGCTTCAGCTATTGGGCGCAGGAAAAGCTGATGGTCTACAAGTACGGTCTGATGCTGGCAGGCGGCAATATCGCGACGCCCGAGCAGATCGACACCATGATCGCCGCTGCCGTGACCTCCGCCGAGCGCTATTATCCGGCCTTTCAACTGATGTGCTGGACCGACAAGACGGCGAAAGAGGCGCTGCAAATCGCCATCGCCAAAGCCTACGGCCACGCCTGAGCGCCGCTGATTGCGAAGACCTGCGGTTCCGGTTACCCCTTTGTGCACCATACAGATGCAACGGGAGAGCGGGATGAAAGACGGTGTGATCGCAGAGCGCGGGCTGGTGCTGCTGGGCTGCGGCAAGATGGGCTCGGCCATGCTCGAAGGCTGGTTGAAGCGCGGTTTGCCTGCCACCTCGGTTTGGGTGAATGATCCGAACCCGTCGGATTGGGTGCAGGCGCAAGGTGTGAACCTGAACGCGCCCCTGCCGGACGCCCCCGCCATTGTCTTGATTGCCGTGAAGCCGCAGATGATGGCCGACGCCCTGCCGTCGCTGAAGGCCATGGGCAACGGCCCGACCCTGTTTTTGTCGGTTGCCGCTGGCATTTCCATCGCCACATACGAGACGCTGCTGGGCGAGGCCACGCCCATCGTCCGCGCCATGCCCAACACACCTGCCGCCGTGGGTCAGGGGATC
The DNA here is from genome assembly GCF_014196795.1 of Sagittula marina. Taxonomy (GTDB): domain Bacteria; phylum Pseudomonadota; class Alphaproteobacteria; order Rhodobacterales; family Rhodobacteraceae; genus Sagittula; species Sagittula marina. Next base: position 44,292 of record NZ_JACIEJ010000006.1, on the reverse strand, counting down.
ACCGCGATTATCGGCAACGGTCGTGCCGCCGCCGAAGACCTCGACTTGTCGGAGACGCTGCTGAGCGCCGTGGGCGAGGTGGTCCGGCTGGAGTCCGAGACGCAGATGGACGCGGTCACGGGGCTCAGCGGCTCTGGTCCGGCCTATGTGTTCCACATGATCGAGTGCATGGCCGCCGCGGGCGAAGCGCAGGGCCTGTCGCCAGAGCTGGCCATGTCCCTGGCGAAGGCGACCGTCGCGGGGGCCGGCGCCTTGGCGAAGCAGGCGGACGACGATCCGGCGCAGCTGAGGCGCAATGTGACCTCGCCCAATGGGACCACGCAAGCGGGGCTGGAGGTGCTGATGGACGAGGGGACGGGTTTGCCGCCGCTTATGGTCGCGACCGTCAAGGCTGCCGCAGATCGGTCGCGGGAGCTGGCAAATGGCTGAGATTACATTCGACGATTTCCTGAAAGTCGACATCCGGGCGGGGACTGTGCTGCGCGCCGAGCCCTTTCCGGAGGCGCGGAAACCGGCCATCAAGATGTGGATCGACTTTGGTCCGGAGATCGGAGAGCGCAAGACCTCGGCGCAGATCACGCAACATTACGCGCCCGAAGATCTGGTGGGCACACAGGTTCTGGCGGTGGTCAACTTTCCACCCCGCCAGATCGGCAAGTTCATGTCAGAGGTGCTGGTGCTTGGCGTCCATGATGCTGACGGCAACGTCACACTGAGCCGCACGGATCACCCGGTGAACAACGGTGCCCGCCTGAGCTAAGTCAGCTTTGCGTCGTGTTCGAGGGGATCGGCGCATCGTGACGCGCGCTCCACGTCGGGTCATCCTTTTTGATCCGGCGGGAGATCAGCTTGCCCAAGGGCCATGCGGCGATCAAGCCCAAGGCCGCCGCGGTCACAAAAGACCAGATGCTGACCCATCCAAACACAAAGAAAGCAATTGTGGCGATATAGGCGACGCTGACGCCTGCCATATGGCCGATGAAAAAGGTGAGATTGCGATTCATGACAGCCTCCTGATGAGAAATCATGTCTGAAAAACACGTCAGCCCATGATTTGTTCCGTTAAGGCAATCGCTGGTTGGGTTGACTTGGGGCCGTGCATGGCGATTGTGGCCTGCACCCGAGGAGAACCGTCATGTACCAGCCCGCGATCACCGGCCACGGTGTCTTTACCCCCACGCAATCCATCACCAACGATGAACTGGTGGTGGCCTTCAACGCCTATGCAGATCTGTGGAACACCGAACACGCCGAGGCCATCGCAGCGGGTGAGGTTGAGGCGAAACCGCAGTCGTCGTCCGACTTCATCTTCAACGCGTCGGGGATCGAGCAGCGCTATGTGCTTGATAAGGCGGGCGTGCTGGACCCGACACGCATGTTTCCCGCCCTGCCCGCGCGTGACGACGAACAGCCGTCCTACATGGCAGAGATGGCGGTAGACGCCTGCGGCAAAGCGCTGAAGATGGCCGGGATCGACGCCGGTGAGATCGACCTTGTGATCTGTGCCGCGTCCAACCACGAACGCGCCTACCCGGCGATTGCCATCGAGATCCAGCAGTTGCTGGGCTGTGCGGGCTTCGGGTTTGACATGAACGTGGCGTGCTCCTCCGCAACCTTTGGCATTCAGGCGGCGGCGGACATGGTGCGCGCGGGTTCGGTGCGGCGCGCGCTGGTGGTCTGCCCGGAGATCTGCTCCGGCCATCTGGAGTGGCGCGACCGGGACTGTCATTTCATCTTTGGCGACGTCTGCACGGCGGTGGTGCTGGAACGGTCGGAGGATGCCAAGGGTGCGCGGTTCGACGTCATATCCACGCGCTGCGCGACGCAGTTTTCCAACAACATCCGCAACAACAATGGCTTTTTGCGCCGGACACATGACCAGATGGGCGACCGCCGCGAGATGCAGTTCATGCAAAACGGGCGCAAGGTGTTCAAGGAAGTGCTGCCGATGGTGTCGACCCACATCGCAGAGCACATGGACGATGCCGGATGGGCGGCCGGCGATCTGAAGCGGCTCTGGCTGCATCAGGCCAACAAGACGATGAACGATTTCATCGGGAAGAAAGTGCTGGGCCGCGTGCCGGAAGAGGGCGAACAGCCCAACATCTTGCAAGATTACGCCAACACATCCTCCGCCGGCTCGATCATCGCCTTTTCCAAGCATTCCGACGATCTGACGCCCGGCGACAAGGGCGTGATCTGTTCGTTTGGCGCAGGCTATTCCGTGGGATCGGTGCTGATCGAACGCGCCTGAACGCGCTTTTCAAAGAACACCCGGTCGAAGCCGTTCAAGCGGCGGCGGACCACTTCGGTGTAGCCTAGATGCGGATACATCGCCCGATTTTCGCGCCTTCCGGCCTCGGCGATCCGGGCGACACGGGCAGCGTCGTCCGGGCGGGCGGGCCGGATCATCGCCGCCGCCACACGTTGAGCATATGCACCAGTGACCCCAGCAGCAGGCCCCAGACCGCGCTGCCGATCCCGAAGAGGGTCAGCCCCGATGCGGTGAGGACAAAGGTCAGCGCGGCGGCTTCGCGGGTGTCCTCGTCCTTTAGCGCGGCCGAGGCGGAGGTCATGAAGACCGGCAACAGAGCCACCCCCGCGAGGGCGGACATGGTCATTGGCGGCGCAGAGGCGGCGACGAATGTCACCACGGCGGCGAACACGCTGAAAAGCACGTAGAACAGCCCTGCCCAGACCGCCGCCCAGTATCGCTGGGCCTTGTCCGGGTGGGCGTTTTCATCGGAACACATGGCCGCCGTGATGGCGGCGAGGTTGGTGGCGATGGCACCGAACGGGGCTGTCAGGATCGAAGCTGTGCCGACCGTGACGAACATCTTGCCGGTGGGCGGCGTGTAGCCGTTGGTTTTCAGCACCGCGACGCCGGGGACGTTCTGCGTCGCCATGGTCACGATGAACAGCGGCAGGGCAAGACCGATCAGCGCCGAGAGCGAGAAGGTCGGCGTCACCCAGACTGGCGGCGTCAGGATGTGGTCCGGCATCGGCAGCGTGCCGTTCCACCAGATCACCAGCGCCACGGCCGCCAGAACCGTCGCCGGAACGGCAAAGAGGCGCGACACGCGGGAGACCCCAAACCACGTCAGCAGGATCACCGCACCCACCACCGGAGCCTCTGCCAAGGCACGGAACGGGGCAAAGCAGATCGGCAGCAAAACGCCCGACAGCATGGCCAGGGTGATCGGGCCGGGAATGGCCTGGGCCAAGCGGACCAAGGGTTTCCAGAAGCCCGCCACCACCACCAGTGCGCCCGCAATCAGGAAGGCCCCGACCGCGCCGGAAAACCCAGCCGAGTCCGCCGCCGATCCTGCCAGCAACGCCGCGCCGGGTGTGGACCATGCACAGGATGCCGGTGCCTTGAACCACAAGGCAAGCACGATGCCCGACAGCCCCATGGCCACCCCGCCCGCCATCAGTGCCGAGGAGGCCTGCGGCGCGGTGGCGCCCATCGCCTCCACCCCTGCCAGAAAAATCGGGAAGGAGGAAAAGAACCCGACGATGGCCACGACGAAGCCCGTTGCGAGCGCCTGAATGCCACCCATTACTGCCCCACTTCCTGCCGCCAGTGACGCCGGCACAGCGACACATACATTTCGTTGCCACCGACCTGCACCTGCGCGCCGTCCATCACCGTGCGCCCGTCCGGGCCGCGGCGGATCACCATGGTCGCGTTGCGCCCGCAGTGGCAGATGGTGCGCACCTCGCGCATCACGTCGGCAATGGCCAGCAGCGCGGCGGAGCCGGGGAACAGCTCCCCCCGGAAGTCGACGCGCAGCCCGTAGGCCATCACCGGCACCCCGAGGTCATCGACCACCTTCGCCAGTTGCCAGACCTGATCGCGGGTCATGAAATGGGCTTCATCGACGAATATGCAGGCGACCTTGCCCTCGGCGAGCCGCTTTTGGATCATGTCGAACAGATCGGTGTCGGCGCCGAAGACATCCGCCGCGCGTGACAGACCGATCCGCGAACCGATGCGCCCCTTGCCTGCGCGGTCGTCAAAGGCCGCGATCAGCAGGTAGGTGTCCATCCCGCGTTCGTTATAGTTATGCGCGGCTTGCAACAGCAAAGTCGACTTGCCCGCGTTCATGGTGGAGAAATGAAAATGCAGCTTGGCCATGGTGCGCTTTTGCGACAGCCGCGCCCGAAGGACAAGATACCGGGGCCAGCGAAAAGCGCCGACCGAGGCGCGTTTACGTCACCGTGCGGTCCAGAACCCGCGATGCTGCTGCGATCAATGCCGCTTTCTGTGCCGGTTGCGCTTGACCAACGCATAGGTCCGCGACCGCCTCGAAGGCAGGGCGGCGCGCGGCAGCGTCTGCGTTGGCGGCCTGCTCGATGGCGTCCAGACGCTTCATCGTGTTGCGGAAGGAGCCAAAGGCCGCGCGCAGGGACAGGTCGTCGACGCGGCGCGGCGCCTTGAACCGCGAGAAGACCCACCAATGTTCGGAATTGTTGATCTCGATGGCGTAGGACATCAGCTTTGCGCAGCGCTCTGCCTGTTGATGCGCCGCATCGGGGCGGTGCAGAAGGGCGATGCCGACGACCTTCACGAGATTGCAGACGGAGTTGAAGAGGTAAGGCGTCATGCGCCGCAGATTCAGCGCCGCGGCCTCGTCAAAACTGATCTGCGCCAGACGGTCGCCCTGATGCGCGCCTGTGGCCAGATCGAGGTTCATCATCACGTTCAGCGCAGAGAACACCAGATGCGTGCGGTCCTTGCGCAGCCCGTAGCCGATGGGCATGGCCAGAACCTCGTCGAGCGCGACAACCATGCGATCCAGCCAGTCCGAGGACAGCGGCGAAACCTGTTCGGACAGCTTGTGCCCGCCGGCGATCAACGCATAGAGCCGGTCGAATTCCGTCAGGACGGGATCTTTCGTCAGCCCATCCAGCAGATCGAACTGTTCGCCAAGGTCGCGCGGGCGCTGGCCCTTTTTGTAGATCAGCAAGCGGGCCTGCGCGAGATGCTGCTTGCGCGGCATGGCGGCAAGCGCGGCAAGACAGTCCTGAGCGGTCTTGTCCCGGAAATCCTGACGCGTCTTGCTCATACCAGCTGGCCCCAGAGGTCATACTCCCCGGCCTCGTCGACCTCGACCCGAACGATCTGACCGGGCTTCAGGTGGCGCGCCCCTTCGTCGATGAAGAGGTTGCCGTCGATCTCCGGCGCGTCGGCCTTGGTCCGGCAGGTGGCAATGCCGTCATCGTCCACATCGTCGACGATGACATCGATTTTCTGACCGACCTTGGCCGCCAGCTTTGCCTCTGAAATGGCCTGCGCCTTTTCCATGAAGCGGTCCCAGCGGTCCTGCTTGATCTCCGGGGCGACGTGATCGGGCAGCGCGTTCGAGCGCGCGCCATCGACGTTTTCGTACTGAAAGCAACCGACGCGATCCAGTTGCGCCTCGTCCATCCAGTCAAGCAGATGCTGGAATTCGGCCTCGGTTTCGCCGGGATAGCCGACGATGAAGGTGGAGCGCAGCGTTATGTCCGGACAGGTCTCGCGCCATGCGGCGATTTCGTCCAGCGTGCGTTCGGCGGCGGCGGGGCGCGCCATGCGGCGCAGTGTGTCGGGATGCGCGTGCTGGAAGGGAATGTCGAGGTAGGGCAGGATCTTACCCTCTGCCATCAGTGGAATGGCGTCGCGCACATGCGGGTATGGGTAGACGTAATGCATCCGCACCCAGGCACCGAGCTCGCCCAGGTCACGGGCCAGATCGAGGAAGGGAAACTTGCTGTCGCGGTCCTTCCAGTCGGTGCCATAGGCGGAGGTGTCCTGGCTGATCACCAGCAACTCCTGCACCCCGGCCTCGACCAGCTTTTCCGCTTCGCGCAGGATCGCCTTGGCCGGACGGCTGGCGAGACGCCCGCGCATGTCCGGAATGATGCAGAACTTGCACTTGTGGTTACAGCCCTCGGAGATTTTCAGGTAGCTGTAGTGGCGCGGCGTCAGGCTGACCCCGGTGGCGGGCAGCAGGTCCACGAACGGATCGGGCGACGGCGGAACGGCGCCATGCACTGCGTCGAGCACCTGTTCGTATTGATGCGGGCCGGTCACCGCCAGCACGCGCGGATGCACGCCGGTGATGTAGTCCGGCTCTGCGCCCAGACAGCCCGTGACGATGACCTTGCCATTTTCGGACAGGGCTTCGCCAATCGCCTCGAGGCTTTCGGCCTTGGCGCTGTCGAGGAAGCCACAGGTGTTCACGATCACCGCGTCGGCCCCGGCGTAATCGGCGCTGATGCCGTACCCCTCGGCCCGCAGGCGGGTGAGGATGCGCTCGCTGTCCACCAGCGCCTTCGGGCAGCCGAGCGACACCATCCCGATGGTTGGCTGGCCATCACGGCGAGTTTCGGAAACGCGGGCACGCGCAAGGTCTGGGCGAAGATCAGGAGGATTCTGCATGAGCGGCGTATACGCCTCTGTCACGTCTCGGGGAACCCCCTCCGTTCTGGTCCGTTAGATGTCAAAGCAGGAGCCAACGATGGACCAAACGACAGAGATGATTACTCAGATCAAGCCGTTTCAGATCGTGACGGAACAGCTTCAGGGGTTGATACAGGGGGCGATTGCGCTGTTGCCCAACCTTTTGGCCGCGCTGGTGATTATCCTGCTGACCGGGCTGGTGGCCTGGGGGGCCGGTGCAATGGTCCTGCGCCTGCTCAATCGGTCCAAAGCGCGTGCCTCCCTGGTCGAGGCGGTGCGCAAGTTGGTGCGCCTGACGGTCTGGGTCTTTGGCATATTGATCGCAATGACCATTTTGTTCCCGAACCTGACGCCGACAAAGCTGCTGGCGGGGCTGGGCCTTGGCTCGATTGCCATTGGCTTGGCGTTCAAGGATATTTTCGAGAATTTCCTGGCAGGGTTCCTGATCTTGCTGCGCAAGCCGATGCGGCATGGCGATGACATCGAATGCGATGGCATCAGTGGCCGGGTGGAGAAGATCACGATTCGCGACACCTACGTGCGCAAGCGGTCCGGCGAGCTGATCCTCGTGCCCAATTCGCATCTGTTCAAAAATCCGGTGGAGATTCTGACGGATGAGCCGCTGCGCCGCGTCTCGATCGTGGTCGGCGTGGCCTACGGCGAGGATGTCGACACTGCGCGGAGCGTCATTGAACGCGCCATCACACCTGTGGCCGAACACGAAAGCGACAAGCCTGCGCAGGTGTTTGCGACGGAATTCAACTCGTCGTCCATCGACTTTCTCGTGCGTTGGTGGGTGAATTCCCCCCCTATCGAAGAGCATCGCAGCCGGGATAAGGCAGTGTCCGCGATCAAACGCGCGCTGGATCAGTCCGGGATCGAAATTCCCTTTCCGTATCGGACGCTTACGTTCAAGGAGCCTTTGCCGATACAGAAGGCGGACGACACCGAGTAACGCAAAAAGGCGCCCGGTGGGGCGCCTTTGTCATAGCACTGTCGGACTGTCAGCGGCGGCGGTCGCGGCGCGCGCTCATCGGCTGGAAGGCCACGCCCACATGCGCTTCGCAATACGGTTTGCCCTGTTGCACAGGCAGGCCACAGAACCAGAAGTCATCCGTGGCCGGATCGCCAACGGGCCACTTGCAGGTCCGCTCGGTCAGTTCCATCAGCGTCAGCTTCTTGGCCTTCTTTTCGACCTCGCTCACTTTTGCGAGCGCCTCAGGGCTGATTTCGTTGGTCGACGGCTGCGGCGGCAGGGGTTGGCCAGCGGGAATGATCTGCTTGCGCGCGGGAATCGTTGCAGGGGTCGCGGCGGCGGGGGCCGGTGTCTGCTCGGGCTTGGGGTCCGGCTTGGCCTCCACGGGTTTTGGCGCGGGCTTGGGCTTGGCCGGGGCGGCTTTGGGCTCTGGCTTGACCTCCGCAGCCGGGGCGGGCGCGGGTGCGGCCCCTGCCCGGTTCGACAGGCCCAACCTGTGCACCTTGCCAATCACGGCGTTGCGCGTCACACCACCCAGTTCTTTGGCAATCGTGCTGGCTGACTGGCCTTCCGACCACATCTTCTTGAGCAGTTCAACGCGTTCATCAGTCCACGACATCGGAGCTTCCTACTGAAAAAGCGGCCTCGTGTCCGGGCCGCCTGAGGGTCTGTTGTTGTCCCTATTCTAAGCATCATGGGCCGAGATACAAGGCGGCGCGGCGTTTGGGTGGCAGAGCGTCGCGCAATATCAACGTACTGCGTTCGCCGCAACCGCGTCATTGACCACCATTCCGCCGCCGCCCTCCCCCGCGCTGCACGCCACCGGCTTGGGCAGATTAAGCACGAAGGTCGACCCGACACCCACTACGGAGCTACAGGACAGGCTCCCGCCGTGGCGCAACGCGATGCGGCGACAGGTGGCCAACCCCAACCCCGTGCCCGCGAACGCTGTCTGCGTGTGCAGCCGACGAAAGGGTTCAAAAATTTCCTTGATGTATGAAGATTCGATGCCAATGCCATTGTCGGAGATTTCGATGCACCACATTTCGTCATGGTCCCTGGCGCTGATCTCCACCCTTGGGGCGTCAGATGAGTTGAACTTGAGGCCATTTCCAACCAGGTTCTGAAGCAATTGCGTAAGCTGCACGGGATCACCGCGCACCTCTGGCAGAGTATCCCGGACGACAAGTTCGGCGTTGTGCTCCATAAGATCTTGTCTTAGCGCGTCCTTCACCTGCGTTACGATATCGCTCAAGGGAACATCTTTGCGTTCGAGCGGCGCATCGGACACGTTGCAGTGGCGGTGCAAATTCACCAGCAAGCGGTCAATATGCTCCGCCCCGTTGCGTATGAAACCGAGCGTTTCAGCGTGGGTTGCCTGTGCGTCCGGCGGCAAATCCTCGAGCAGCATGTCCACCCCCCCTCGGACGGAACGCAAGGGCGCGCGCAAATCATGCACCAGAACATGTGCAAAGGTCCGAAGGCTATTTTGCTGATCCTCGATCTGGCGGGCCATGGCGGCGCGCGACAAGGCGTTTTTGATCGCGCGGCCCAGCCCGACGGGCGTAAACTTGTGCCAAGGATAGACATCATACGCGCCGCGTTTCATGGCATCTACGGCACTGTCCTCGCATCCGCCCGCCCCTGTCACGATAATCGCCAGAAAGGGATCTTTCTTCAGACAGTCCTCGAGCAGCCCGTCCTGCGATGAGCCGACCAGCTGTTCGTCCATCAGGATGCAATCAACCAACAGGGGCCCGTCGAGCAGATTGGTACAGCTTTCCGAATCTGTCGCCAGACTGATTTTCAAGCCGTCTGGCAAGGCCTCAGAGACCAGCGCCGCCGTCTCCTCCCCCCGTGACGTGTCGGTGTCGACGATGAGGATCCTGGTCATGAGCGAAGCATGTCCCGGTTGCAGGGCGTTCGGGTCGGCCCCTCTGTCGCCAAGCAGCCATTCTGCGGGTTCGAGCTCATAAACCGGTCTCCGTCACACAATATCCAGAGAGAGCAATTTTTTGCCTTGCGTCAGCAAGTCCCCCACCGCGCTGACTTTGTCGCACGATCAGGTAAGCAAAAAGTTAATGACGTTGGATTGACCCGCAAGACCTGCAACAGTTGCGTTCCGTCGACGGCAGGCTTCTGGACACAGCGCCGAAACTTCGCCATCACAGAGACACCGGATTGGGGAGATTTCAGATGGCAGACGGAACTTTTGCAGTGCTGATGCTTGTGCTCGGGCTGACCGACATGGGCGTAAATCATTGCGGCACAGAAACAGGCTGCCTTGGCAAGACGCCGACCGAAGGCCGCATCATGATCTCTGGCGGGAATGTGTTGGAGCGTCACGCCGAACCGGGCGCCGAGGTCTATCTGCGCTACGACCTGCCCCATAAACGCGGCCCCTTTGGCGAAGCCATCGGCCTGTCCATCGGTGAAGATGGTGAAACATGGGTCGGGTTCGGCCAGACGTACAAGATGCAGCTCGCCTCGACCCCGCTGTACGGTGAATTACACGCGATGCCGGGGCTGTATTTCGACAACGGCGGTTACGACCTCGGTGGGCCGATCGAGTTCCGCTCTGGCGTGGAGCTGGGCTGGGAAACGCGCGGCGGCCTGCGCATGGGTCTGAGCTATGACCACAGGTCTAACGCCGGGATCTACGACGAGAACCCCGGCATCGAAACGGTGGCCTTTCGCGTGTCCATCCCGACGCGCTGAACCTCAGCGCTTGCGGCGTTTTACCCCGCCGCGCTGACCAGGCTTGCCCGCGGTTGACCGGCCGCGCACCTTGACGGCCTCTTCGGAGGCCTTCTCCACCGCTTGTTGCCGGGCAAGCGGATCGTCGGACACCGCGAGTTCCACCGCTTCGAGGCGCTTGACCTCGTCGCGCAGACGCGCGGCCTCTTCGAATTCGAGGTTCTCCGCCGCCTTGCGCATGTCCGTGCGCAGCCCGTCCAGCACCGCCTGAATGTTCGAGCCCTGATGTTTCGGGTCGATCTTGGCCGTGACGCGGGCCTGGTCGGTGTCGCCCTGATAGAGACCGGCCAGAATGTCGTCGACGTTCTTCTTGACCGTGGTGGGCGTGATGCCGTGTTCGACATTGTACGCGATCTGCTTTTCGCGGCGGCGGTTGGTTTCACCAATCGCACGCTCCATCGAGCCGGTCATGCGGTCGCCATACATGATGACGCGGCCTTCGGCATTTCGCGCGGCGCGGCCGATGGTCTGGATCAGCGAGGTTTCCGAGCGCAGGAAGCCCTCCTTGTCCGCGTCGAGGATCGCCACCAGCCCGCATTCGGGGATGTCCAGACCTTCGCGCAGGAGGTTGATCCCGACCAGCACATCAAAGGCACCAAGGCGCAAATCCCTAAGGATTTCAATCCGTTCGATGGTGTCGATTTCGGAGTGCATGTAGCGGACCTTGATCCCCTGTTCATGCAGGTATTCGGTCAGATCCTCGGCCATGCGTTTGGTCAGAACGGTCGCCAGCGTGCGCTTGCCTTCTGCGGTGACTTTGCGGATTTCGTCGAGCAGATCGTCCACCTGCATCTCCACCGGACGGACTTCGACCACCGGGTCGAGCAGACCTGTGGGACGGATGACCTGTTCGGTGAATACGCCGCCGGATTGCTCCAGCTCCCACGCGGCGGGCGTGGCGGAAACAAAGATCGACTGCGGGCGCATGGCGTCCCATTCCTCGAACTTCAGCGGACGGTTGTCCATGCAGGACGGCAGGCGAAAGCCGTGCTCTGCCAGTGTGAATTTGCGCCGATAGTCGCCCCGGTACATGCCGCCGATCTGCGGCACGGAGACGTGGGATTCATCGGCAAAGACAATCGCGTTGTCGGGGATGAATTCGAACAGCGTGGGGGGCGGCTCACCGGGGGCGCGTCCCGTCAGATAGCGAGAGTAGTTCTCGATCCCGTTGCAGACGCCGGTGGCTTCCAGCATCTCGATGTCGAAGTTGGTCCGCTGTTCAAGCCGTTGCGCTTCCAGCAGTTTCCCCTCGCCCACCAGCTGATCGAGGCGCTGGCGCAGCTCTTTCTTGATGGAGATCACCGCCTGGTTCATCGTCGGGCGCGGCGTCACGTAGTGGCTGTTGGCATACAGGCGGATGCGCTCGAACGTGTCGGTCTTGCGCCCGGTCAGCGGGTCGAATTCGGTCAGCGCCTCCAGCTCTTCGCCGAAGAAGGAAAGCCGCCATGCGCGATCCTCAAGGTGGGCTGGCCAGATTTCGATCACGTCGCCGCGCACGCGGAACGACCCGCGCTGAAACGCCTGATCGTTGCGCTTGTACTGCTGCGCCACGAGATCGCCCATGACCTGCCGCTGGTCGTATTCGCGGCCGACAAACAGGTCCTGCGTCATCGCCCCGTAGGTTTCGACCGACCCGATGCCGTAGATGCAGGACACCGAAGCCACGATGATCACGTCGTCGCGTTCGAGCAGCGCACGGGTGGCCGAGTGACGCATCCGGTCGATCTGCTCGTTGATCTGGCTTTCCTTCTCGATGAAGGTGTCAGAGCGCGCGACATAAGCTTCGGGCTGGTAATAGTCGTAGTAGGAGACGAAGTACTCCACCGCGTTGTCAGGAAAGAAGCCCTTGAATTCGCCGTACAACTGGGCGGCCAAGGTCTTGTTCGGCGCAAGGATGATCGCGGGGCGTTGCGTTTCCTCGATGATCTTCGCCATGGTGAACGTCTTGCCCGTGCCGGTCGCCCCAAGCAGCACCTGATCCCGGTCGCCGTTGTTCACGCCCTCCGTCAGTTCCGCGATCGCCGTGGGCTGGTCCCCGGCGGGGGAGAACTCGGTCTTGAGAAAGAACTGCTTGCCACCTTCCAGCTTCTCACGCTCTCGCACGTCCGGCGCCGGCGAATGCAGGATGGGCATGGATTGCGGGCTGTTGTTGTGCATCTGAGGTGTCCTGACCGGGGCTGTCCGCATGGAAATAGGGTCAGTGGCGGCCCACGACCACCCCTGCTGCTGCCGGAAAGCGTCACGAGGGGCCTGCGATCGGTGATCCAAGGCGCGTGACGGGGCGTAATTTTTACAAGGACTGGCCCTTCAACACGCAGAAGACGATAAGCCCGACTTCTTTTCCCGTCGAATCAAGGTCTCCTCCCATGCCGTCTCAAAGCACCTTCGAGGTCAGCCTTCCCGACAGGATCGAAAGCGCGACGCCTTGCATCATTCTTTTGAGAACGTCGCCCCACCTCTTGTATGTCCGCCCACCTGTTTCGCTGAGCCGCGATGTCCTGCGGCCTCTTCTGAAGCAGATCTGTGCAACGTCGGACTATCCCGCGAATGTCGCGACACTGTGGGATCTGCGCGGCTGCGATTTCGCCCAATGCACCAGCGACATGGTTCGCACATTGGCATTTGATCTGCAAAAACTGCCGGACCGTCGTGGTGCACGACGCGGCATTCTGGTCGATTCGGATGCCGGCTTTGGAACGGGCCGCATGTTCCAGCAAACGGTCGATGGCTACAGAATCGAAGACCAGAACAATTTTATCGTTTCTTATTCTGCCGAAGAACTCATCGAAGCGCTGTCGAAGACGACATGAGACCACCGACTTTGGTCGACCACGCTTTTGCACCCGTCAGGAAGAATCGCCTTTCCTGAGTTGGTTAGAGATGATTTCGCGGGGATGGCCACCCTGCCGCCCAAAGATAAACAAGTGTTTAACCGTTGCGTGAAATCGCACCAGAGATGTATCTTTCTCAGGCAAGCAGCCGACGGCGTGCCGCCGCCACAAGACCCACCCCTCGCTCCCCGTGGCGACTGGACCGCAGCCGAAAGGCTGCTTGCGCCCTGTGACGAAGACCGTGAAAATTGGCATTGCATCAAAGGTTGCTCTCGGCTCGAGAATTTCAGATAAGCGATGATGATCACAGGAGGTGTGGACATGCGCGCACGCATCTATCAGCCCGCGAGAACGGCAATGTCGTCCGGGCAAGGCAAGACAAAACACTGGTATCTCGACTATGTGGCCGATGAGGCCAAGTCGATCGATCCCTTGATGGGTTGGACTTCTTCGTCGGACACCCAACAGCAGGTTCGCCTGCGGTTCGACACCAAGGACGCCGCGCTCGCCTACGCCAAGGAGCATGGAATCACTGCCACGGTCACGGAACCGAAGAAGCGCAAGGCCAACCTCCGCGCACGCGGCTACGCCGAAAACTTCGCCGTGGACCGCCGGACGCCCTGGACGCACTGAGCTTTGTAAATCGGGGCAAAGTTGTCTCGAAATCGGGGCAAGGATTTCGCGAAGACAATTTTTGATCAACATATAGGGCGCCCGCTGGGCGCCTTCTCCATATGTTGATATCGCCCCCCGTCTCGGATCGATCGGAGTCAATATTCGGATGAAGAGGACACATGGGGCAGCCAAGGTCTGTTTCGAAGGGCTGGGATGCATCCCATCTTTACTCGGCTTTTTAGTCACTCGTTCAGGCAGCCGGTCCAGTGAGGCGCTCGGACCGGCCATAAGATCTCGGATGGATCCGCTTAGACGGCGCGCAACCTGCGCTTGTTGACGCCACTGGACTGAGAGGCCGATCGCTTCGGCGAGGCGTAATCAGAGAAAGCAGATGAATGCGCAAGGGGTGTCGGCCGAAACGTACCGCCTGCTGTCCCTAGGCTGCTCTCTGAAAGACGGTGATAGAGGCGCTGGGGCAGACGCTCCGGCGCCTTTCGCGTATGAAGGGGAGGTGCGGTTCGTGGCATGAAGCGGCGGATCCGGCGGAGGGCCCTTGTGCCCTCCCCGTATGAACCTGAGCATGGCGCAGTGGGGCTGGGCTTGCGATAGTGAGAGCCTGGACACGAGGTCGCTTAAAAGCGGTGGGAACTTCAATGAAGACCATTAAGCCGACGCAAGCTGTCGCTATGATCCTCAGCCGATATCAGCGTCGGAGAAATTGTCAGGTGCCCGTCACAGCAACAGATGTCTACGCCGACACCGTTGCTCACGTCTCTGGAGACGACGTTGACCTCGACCCGGTTGAAAGGGGGCTCGTCCACCTCAAACGCCAGAAGGTGATTTCCGGCAGAAGACTGGTCACCCTTCTTGCTCGCCATCTGCGCGAGATCAGACCTGAGTGACGCCTCCAAGGGGCTTCCTGGGGTGCTGGGCTCAACACCAGCTACGAATACACGAAGCGTCATCGCTCTTGGGGGCGAATGGTTTCATAGTCACCGCTCACGCCCGGCGCTGCAAGATGATCTGCCCTGGCTCAAAAGGCGGATTGCGGACTTTCGCTGCATCTTGAACCAATGACCGCAACTCGCAGTCAGCAGACCGCACATAGTTACTTCATTCATGTCTAGGTGAATCTTGAACGAATGGTGGCAATTGAATGCGTGCACACTGATTGAAGGCGAACCGTCTTTACTTATCTACTATGGCCCCATTGGGGCTCCACTGTGCGGGGTAACATACGGCGGAGACAAATCGTGCCCAACGCCTGTTTTGCAAACTGGCGCCTACATAAAAGCTCTCCACTCATGCGGCCACATTTATACTTGTGCCCCAACCGATCGCCGACACTACGTTTCAAGAATCCTTTTCAATTGGCTGCAAGACCGGCTTTTCATCAGCGGTCGCTTGGCCAAGGGTGAAGCAGATCTGAAGGCCGCCGCCTGAAGCATCTTCGCACCATATTTTTCCCTTGTGACGCGAAACGATCTTGGCGCACGTGGCAAGGCCAAGTCCGGTGCCTGGAACTTTGTCTTGCGACTGGAGACGGCAGAAAGGCTGGAAGATCTTTGTATGATATTCCTTTGGGATGCCCACACCATTGTCGGTGACCGTAAAAACGGATGAGTAGCCATCCTTCTTGACACCAACACGGATCAACGGGCGATCAGGGCAGAACTTGATAGCGTTGGATATTAGATTTTGCAGCAACTGTCGGATTTCAGGCGCGTTACAATGCGCCTCCGGCATTGGCTCGACCTCAATACTCGCAGAACGCTCCGCAACAATCGGGCGCAGCATATGAACAACCTCGGTCGCAAGATCGCCCATGTCGTGCGGCTCAAAGGTGGCGTTTTCGGCAAAGCCAATGTGAACTTTCAATGCTTCGATGAGGTCGAGCTGGCGACCTGCACACTTTTGAATGTCCTGTAGCGATGCCCGCGTCTCTTCGATAGGTAGGTCACCAAGATCCTCATCCGCTGCCTCAGCCAGAAATCGGATGTTCATCATTGGTGCTTTGAAATCGTGGACCAGCATATGCGCGAAGAACTTTAGTTCCTCTGCCTGCCTCTCAGACTTGCGGCGCAGTTGCGTCACGCGGATCGCGTTCAACGCGCTGCGTTGCAGCGTCTCACCCGTGATGCGCGACTTTCTGATGTAATCCTCAGCGCCACCATGCATAGCCCTGACAGCGATTTCTTCGTCGCCACTGCCCGTGGCCACGATGATCGCGGCTTCAGAAAAGGTGTCTCGTATGTAGTTGATGCTCTCGATGCCTTCACCGTCCGGCAATTGGTTGTCGAGAACCACGAGGTCTATCATCCGCCCGCGATGCTGTTCTGCCTGTGCTAAGGTCGGCGCTTCGAACAGATCGAACATCAGACCGCTGTCGGACAACGCCCTACGGACCAAACGGCGGTCACCGACGTCATCGTCCACGATCAAGACGGCAAGCGGATCTCGCTTCATATCACTCTCGTCCTTCATGTCGCTTTTCTATTTCCCCTCCACTTCGAAACTCGGGGAAACTCAACAACGCGCCAATACGTTTCCAGCGTGGACACAAGGTGGATGAAATCCTCTCCCGCGCGTTCCTTCACGACGTATCCTGCAACATTTTGGGCATAGGCACGTTGTATGTCTTCCGTTCCCCCAGAAGTGGTCAGCATGAACATCGTTAAATCGTGCAGCTCCGGATCAGCACGGATCGCTTCGACAAACTCGTGACCGTTCATTCGGGGCATGTTGATATCGACGAGGGCGACAATGGGATTTTCGTCACCTGCCTGCTGGCGTTTGCGCAATTCCTCGAGTGCGGAAATTCCGTCGGTCACGCGGACTACTTCATTAAGAATCCGAGAGCTGCGAAAAGCGCGCAGAACGGCCTTCGCCTCGCCGTCATCATCTTCCAGCAGCAAGATTGTAAGTGCCTTGAGCTCCTTCTCGCTCCAAACCTTGTTCATCGTTTTTTTCCTTTCTGGAGTAATCAGTACCAGGGAGCGAGTTCAACGCAGGCCAGGTGAAGGTGAAGCAGCTGCCTTCACCTGGCTTTGAGTGCAGCTCCACCAAGCCACCGGCTTGGGCGACGATTTTTGACACAAAGGCCAGCCCCATGCCGGAGCCTTCCACCTCATCCCTTGGGCGCAATGTTTGGAACATGCCAAAGATGCGGTCGTGGAACTCAGGCGCAATGCCTGGCCCGTCATCCAGCACGCTGAAGCGAGCGCGTCCATCTTCCGTCCAACCGAGGTCAATGCACACCTCGCCCGCTGCCAGGTGGTGGTGCTTCACGGCGTTGGACACTAGGTTCAGCAGAACGGTGCGCAAAGGCAGCTTTGGCAAGGTCGCCCAGCAAAAGGTTTCGCTGGCGGTAATGTTGAAACAATCGGGGGCGTCGATGAGGTCACGGATCTCGTCGAGCATCTCGGCACCGGTGATCTCTTGCTCGTCCAGTTTTTCGCGGCCTATGCGGGAGTGCTCTAACAGATCGGTCAGCAATTTCTCCATGCGATCGACCCGGCTGCGCATAAGTGCGAGGTTCTCTTTTGTCTCCTCGTCCAGATCCTCGCCAATGTCCTGCTCGATCCAGCGGCCCGCGTTGCGGATCACACGCAGCGGTGCGCGCAGATCATGCGAAGCAACGTAGGCGAATTGGTCCAGCTCCGCGTTCGAGCGATGCAAGGCCTCCACTGCATTCTCAAGCTTTGCCTTCTGCTCGCGCTCGGCACTGATGTCGCGTATCACAACGAGGGAAAAGTTGCGGGCATCGTTGGTGAAGCTGGAAATTCGAATTTCGAGCGGCACGAGCCTGCCATCCGCGCGCAGGCCATGCACGATCTGGTCCTGCGCCATTCGCCGTGGGGCTTCATCGTTGGAGCTTTGGACCAGTGCCGCATGCCGCTCACGGTCTTCGACGGGCAAGAGCCCATGCAGCGCCTGCCCCTGCAACTCGCCCTCGCCATAGCCAAACAGCGCCTCGCAGGCCGGATTGGCCTGCACGATGAGGCCATTGCCGTCAGCGGTGAGCAGCCCCTCAGTACAATTGTGCCACACGGCTTGGTGATGATGCGCGTCCTCAATGATCCGGTTCACAAGCGCTTCGACACTGCGTGCGATGCTGCCAATCTCATCCATCTTGTCGTAGTTGAACGACATTTTTTGAAAAGGTGCGTTTTGCGCGCTGGCATGATCCGACAGCTTCCTCAACGGGCGCAGGTGTCGCGATGTGATCGCGATTGCTATGGCTGTAGCAAGGCAACAACCGATCAGCGTCGCACCAACCGTCTGCCATAGGCCCTGCCGCAACGGCTCGAAGAGTGCGGAACGGTCTTCAGAAGCAATAAAGCGCACGAAAAACGGTCCGGCAGGTCCCGGCAATTCTTCGGTTACCACCGCATACCCGGCCTCTTCATCGAGAGCGAAGCCATCTTGTTCCGGTAAGACGGAGAGGAAGTCCAGTCCTTGGTAGCCTGGCATGTCAGGCAAATGGAGCGTCGGAGCCCCGGAGCCCTCCGCGAATGTCAGATATGTGCCGCTGGCGCTTACTACGTCTACGCGGGTATGGGCAGCCAGTTCTGTAATAGTCGCCGCAAAAAGATCCTGTGCGAATGCGTTGATTACTACGGCCGCAGCCACCCGCCCATCCGAACCAATCAAAGGCAAAACATAGCGCAGCATCGCCGAAGCATCGGCTTCCACGCGGCCGTTCTCCCGGTTCATAGAGATACGAGTGAGGTAGCCAGCTGTCGGTGGAGCCTCTGACAGAAGAGGCTGCATGTATGCTTCCTCGCCCTTGAACTGAAGCCTGTCGGCAGGCGTGACGATCGGCCCTGATGGACCGGCGTCAACGCGCGCCAACTCCCGCGCATCCGCGGACACGCTAATCAGACGTACCTGTGCATAGGGGCTTCTCGCCTGCAGAACCCCGATTAAAAGCTGTTCCAGCGCGACGCGTTGCGGGGCGACACCGGTGTCTTCGGGATCGCCATCGAAACTTGAGGCAAAAGCTTGAACGATAGCCTGTGTCTGCGGGGCCGACGCGATAAGCACAGCGTCTTTTTGCATATCCTCGAGTCTGTCCATGACGCGCACGGCTGAGATACGCGCAACGTTGTTCAAGTGCTGCTCGGCATTGCGTTTTAATTCCGTCCAAGACGAAAACAAGTTTAGCGCACCCATGCCGATGGAGATCACCAGCGTGAGAAAAGCGACCAGCACAACCAGGCGTGTACCAAAAGACGAATGGAGCATCCGCAGAGCCCGCTGTTAAGGGGCACGGATCATCCGACAGCCCTCCATCTAGGCGGAATCTGACATGGGTTCTGTTAACAATAGCTGAATCCGGGTGGAAAAGGTCTCTTGCTCGTCCTGATAACCCGCTTCGGCACCGGCAGTGAGCGGGCGTCCCGCTCTTTTCTTTTACCATTTCCTGAATTTCGACGTGCAAGTTTCAGAAAGGAAGAAACTCGAGAGAAGTTAGGCTAGGACTGAGACCGGTTATTCGCTACGCTTGGAGCGACTGGCCGCTTTGGGCCGGTTTTAGTTCACCACACACAGCGCGGGTACGAAACCGAAGACCTGGAGGTCCCAGACATCTGGATCAGTACCTTCTCTGAGAAACCATTAGAAACGGAACGACAGAGGGCCGCAGATGCGACTGCCGCGGCCTCAACAGAGCAGTGAGACTGCGCCAAGGATTGCACCCAAAATAGAAAGCCCTAAAGCAACTGCTGCAATCCAGGCAGGTACATGGACTGCGGGATCGGGTGTCGTAAAGTACCAGCGCAACTTGCCGCATTTCCCGACCTTCTCAATCGAGAAATCAAGCTTTCCGCCTTTATCGACACCAAGCGCCCGGCGGATATCATACGGCATAAAGATTGCGCCGGCGTCGTCGTGTCCAAGGACGAGCACAAGAAGCGACTTGCCGTTTTCTGTGTTGGCGAGTTTTGCGATATCGTATCGCTCAATGCCGACTTTGTAGTGGTCGTGCACACGAACGAGAAGACGCCCGCCATCACCTGAAGGAAGCCCTTTTACTGGCAGTTTCGACATCTTCACGCTCCCATTATTCACGATTGCAATTTCCCCCGAATAGCTCCCCATCCTTGTATAGTTACGTTCGCGAAGACTACGTGTGTTTGCAAGCGTGAGAGCGAAGGTAACCTCAATGACCGCTTGGTCCGCTCTACCGACATCGGGCCGCCGGGTCATGCTGCACAGCGCTGCGAATGGCCGGTTCGGTGAACTGCATCGCCGCGTAGGCTGGCCCGATGAAGGTCCGGATAGGGCCGACACCGGTCATCATCTGTACCTGGCGTGAACGGCAGCAACGGGCCGGGAGCGACGGACGCGGGGATAAGTCCAGGCGCGTGTCCTGCTGCAACGCCGCATGACCGCTTCGAGCCCGTACTTCCATATGCTGCGGAAAGGCCGAACGGCAGCTATGGCGATCACATACGACTGGCAGCAGGCCCACTCATAATACGCTTGCGGCGGGCCGGAGACTCTGCAACTGATCTCGGCGTCGGTTTCCTTCGGGAATGAAAAGGGAATCCGTTCCGGCCTTGGCCGGTAAACGGAACTGCCCCCGCAACTGTAGGCGACGAGTGCCTCTCGAATGCCACTGGGATTATCCCGGGAAGGCGAGAGGTGCGGAAACCCGCCAGTCAGGAGACCTGCCGACGGACATGAAACTACGACCGGACGGGGTGTGCCGGGGCGGGAAACTCGACGTGGTCGTCTTGGCCTATTCTGTTTCACGTCTTGCCCCTGACGGTCCTATCTGACGGGACGGATCGGATGAGACAGACCTTGATTGCAGCCACCTTGGTGGCCAGCGCCGCACTACCCCTGCAAGCGCAGGAAACAAACTACCCCCTCAATCTCACGAATTGTGGTGTCGAAATATCCTTTGACGCCGCTCCGGACAGCGCCGTGACTATTGGCCAGTCTGCGACGGAGATCCTATATTCTTTAGGTCTTGCGACCAAGGTCTCGGGCACTACGGTCTGGTTCAATCCGGTCCTGCCGGAATTCACCGAGGTGAACGAAGGGATCGAGCGGATTGCCGATAACGATCCGAGCTTCGAGAGCGTGGTCGCGAAGAAGCCCGGCCTGGTTGCCGTGCAATACGAATGGCACGTCGGCGAAAGCGGGATCGTGGGGACGCGCGAGATGTTCCATGACATCGGCATCCCCACCTACATCATGCCGGCCGATTGTGACACCAAGGACAATTCCACCGGCGGGGACGGCACGCGGACGGGAGCCTTCGAGACGGCGTCCGTCTACAAGGGCATCCGGGAGTTGTCGGCGATCTTCGACGTGCAGGGCGCGGGCGAAACTCTGGTTGCAGAGCTTGAGGCTGTTGAGGCCAACGCGGTCGCCCAGGCCGAGGGGCTCGATTTGCCGGACGATCTGTCGGCGGTATTCTGGTTTTCTTCGGCCGATCTGGAGATCGATCCCTATGTCGCAGGGCGGCTCGGCGCGCCGGGCTACATGATGGGCGCTCTCGGCATCGAGAACGTTATCGACTCGGATGAGGAGTGGCCGACGGTCGGATGGGAGACCATTGCCCGCGCTGATCCGGACATCATGGTCATCGCATATATGGATCGCCGCCGCTTTCCGGCCGATGATGTCGAGAAAAAGCTGGAGTTCCTGCGCAACGATCCAGTGGCAAGCCAAATGACGGCTGCTCAGGAGGGGAGGATCGTGCAGATCGACGCCCATGCAATGAGCGCGACGATGCGCTCGATCTACGGGCTGGAAACGCTGTCCGAGGCGCTCTCGGAGATGTCGTTCGAATGACGATGGTGTCCGCGACGCCACAGATCGCGCCGGGGCGCAGCCTGTGGGCGTCGCCCCTGATCCTCGGTCTCACCATTCTCGCCGGGACGGCTATCGGCGAGACACGGCTGTCGTTCGCCACCGTCCTTCAAACGCTGGCGAACCACCTTTGGGGCGCAAGCTATCCCGTGGATGGGATCGAGGCGGGGATCATCTGGAGTTATCGCCTCCCTCGGGCCATCGTCGCCGCCTGTTGCGGCGCGGGGCTGGCGTTGACAGGCGTCGTGCTTCAGGCGCTCCTGCGAAACCCGCTGGCCGATCCCTACCTTATGGGCCTTTCGGCGGGAGCCTCGAGCGGCGCGGTTCTGGTAACGGTTGCAGGCGTCGGCGGCGGCGTGATTTCCATGTCGTTCGGGGCACTGACTGGTGCGCTTCTCGCATTCGGGTGTGTCGTGGTCCTGGCCCATGCCGTGAGCGGAGGCGCCGGTGGCGGCCGCGCCACACAGGCTGCGGCCGCAATCATCCTTGCGGGCATTGCCGGATCGCAGATGTTCAATGCGCTCACGGCCTTCACCATCGCCCGCTCGGCCAATGCCGAGCAGGCACGGGGCATCATGTTCTGGCTGATGGGCAACCTCTCTGGCATTCGTTGGGAAGATGTCACGGCATGCACGCTGGTCTCCCTTGCTGGGGTGGGCCTCTGTCTCTGGCACCGGCGCGGGCTTGACGCCTTCACCTTCGGGGCGGACGGGGCGGCATCGCTCGGGATCAATGTGCCGGCCCTGCGCGGTAGCCTGATCACCGCAACCGCGATCATGGTCGGCGTTCTCGTCTCGAAGGTGGGGGCAATCGGCTTTGTGGGTCTAGTCGTCCCACATGCCATGCGATTTCTCGTAGGCACGCGCCACGACCGTCTGGTGCCCGCATCTGCCCTTGCCGGGGCAGTGTTCCTTGTCGCGGCCGATGTGATCAGCCGCGTCATAGTCCCGGGTCAGGTCCTGCCCATCGGAGTGGTGACCGCGCTCGTCGGCGCCCCGGCCTTTGCGTTGAACCTCGTTCGAGGTGCGCAGCGATGAGGCTCGAAGTGCAGGCCTTGTCGGCGCGCGTGCATCGCACGCCGCTCCTTCAGAACATCACGCTCCGGATCGAGCCTGGAGAGCTGTTCGGCCTGATCGGCCCTAACGGATCGGGCAAGTCGACTCTGATGCGCTGTCTCGCCGGGCTGCGCCGGGCCTACGTCGGGCGCGTCCTGGCTGGAGGTGCGGACCTTGTAAGGATTCCGGCCCGGACGCGTGCGCAGCGCATCGCATTCGTTGAGCAGCAGGCCGACACCACGGATCGCTTGACCGTCCGCGAAGCAGTTGAACTGGGGCGGACGCCCTACCTCTCGCCGTTGCGGGGCTGGAGCGGGGTCGACGATGCTGCAGTGTCGGACGCCCTTGGCGCGGTGGAGATGACCACGTTCGCCGATCGCCTCTGGCATACCCTCTCGGGCGGCGAACGACAGCGCGTCCACATAGCCCGCGCGCTTGCGCAGACACCCGATCTCCTCCTACTCGACGAGCCCACCAACCACCTCGACATCCGCCATCAGCTTTCGCTCATGGAACTGGTCGGGAGCCTGCCGATAACCCGCGTCGTCGCGCTGCACGATCTGAACCAGGCCACGGCCTGCGACCGGATCGGGGTGCTCAAAGGTGGTCGCCTTTTCGCCACCGGCTCCCCGACCGAGGTTTTGAGCGAGCCGCTGCTTGCCGAAGTTTTCGGCGTGGCGGCCATGCGCCATGCCGGTCCGGACGGCTCGCCACGCCTCCATTTTTCTCATGCTCTGTAAAGGATCGACCATGCGACTTCTAACTGCGTTGATCACCCTACTGCCGTCCATCGCATAAGCCGAAACCCATGAAGTGAAAATGCTTACGCGCGGAGACACCGGCGCGATGGTCTACGAGCCCGCTCACCTGCAGATCGCTTCTGGCGACACGGTCCGTTTCTTGGCCACGCAGCGCGGTCACTACGCAGCGTCCATTCCCGAGATGCTACCCGAAGGTGCCGAACGTTTTATTGGAAAAATCGACGAAGAGATTTCCGTCAGCTTTGAGATCAAGGGACGCTACGGCATCAAGTGCTCACCGCATTACGCCATGGGCATGGTGATGATTATCGACGTGGGGGACGTCGACGGTGCATCGCCGCTGCCGGATGCAGTGCCGCGACGTGCGCGTGACCGGATGTCAAAGATTCTTATGACTGGCGAATGATACCCAGAACGCGGTTGTCCGTAGGTGAAGCGGACCCTCGATTATAACCCAGCGAAGGGCAGCTTCGTCCGCTATCGCTGACCTTCACCCACGAAAAATGCTGCGCGATGCACGAATGGCTGCTTCGGTGACGGTGCGTTGCCGCATCGACGGTCGCTTCGAACGGCAGGTCTGGGCCTATTCCGTTGAAAAACTCGGCTCGGCGATCGCGTTGACCCTCGCCCAGGATTTGAGGTGCCTGTGCCTGTCCTACCTCAACAGGAGACCGGTGGGGTCGGAAGGAGCTTTGCGAGCTTCCGGAGGTTCTGTGCGGTGGCTGCGAGGTGGAATTCATCTCGTGCGCCGCTCGGGCCTCGCAATCGGAGACGTCTGAGGCCCAGAATTCGCTTCAAATGCGCGAAGAGCATCTCCACCTTCTTTCGGAGCTTGCAGGAGATCGCGTAGTCGGGCATCTGAGCGATCGCACGCGCCCGATCCCGGGAGGGCTCGAAGATTGATCGGGTTACCTTTCGAGACGGCTCCTTGGGGCAGCAGCGCGCCTTCAGGTCGCAGGCATCACAATCGGCCTTGCCGGCGCGGTAGCGAAGCATGCCATCTTCATCGGGTTTTTTCTCCCGGGGTTTCGTGAAGGTCCGGCGGCTTTGCTTCAACTCTTTGCCGCCCGGGCAGATGTAGACATCCCTCTCGGCATCATAGGCGAAGTCGGCGCGCTCGAATGTCCCATCCCTACGGGCTGACTTGTCCCTCTCGGCAGATTGCTTCGCAATCGCCTGACGGGCAGTGGAACACCGGGATATGGGGTGCGATGCCGCGCTGCTGATCCAGCCAGTCCAGCATGGCGCCGGTGCCGTAGGCGGTGTCGGCGATCAGCCGTTCCGGTGCGATGCCGAATGTATCGTTCACCCGGTCGATCATCGTCCGCACCGATCCAACCTCGGCCTGGCGGATCGACCGGGTGGCCTCCACATCAAGGATCACGCCGTTGTCGGTATCGATCAGGTCGTTGGTGGAATAGGCAAAGTAGGCCGGACCTCCCCGAGCCCCGGTCCATTGCGAAGCGGGATCGGAATGGGAGGTGAACTTCGGCTCGACCGGGCTCGCTCCGCCAAAGGCGGCATCATCGAGTGTGTCCAGATATTCCCTGACAGCCCGAGGCGCGTCTATGGGATCGATGCTGCACGACTGCCAGTCCGACTTCGGCGTGGAGTTCTGCCGGTTCGCGTCAGCCGCGATAATTCTGGCGTCCGCGGCTAGGCGCTGGCCGCTGGCGAGGCCCTCCTCGAGGCAGCGCGCCACCACGGTCTCGAAGAGATGGCGCAACAGGTCACTGTCGCGGAAGCGGCCGTGGCGGTTTTTGGAAAAGGTCGAATGATCCGGCACCGGGAGGGTCAGATCGAGGCGGCAGAACCAGCGGTAGGCAAGGTTGAGATGGACCTCCTCGCAGAGCCGGCGCTCGGACCGGATGCCCATGATGTAACCCACCAGAAGCATGCGGATCATCAGTTCCGGATCAACCGACGGTCGTCCGGTGGAGCTGTAGAATGGCGCCAGGTGCTGCCGGATGCTGGCCAGGTCGACGAATTGATCAACCGATCTGAGTATGTGGTCCGGCGGAACGTGCGTTTCGATCGAGAACTCTTAGAACAGAGCGCCTTGCGCTTCCTGCCGGGACCCCATCATCGCCGTTCACCTCAAGCTGCCGCAGCCAAATTGAAGCAGCGGCCAGCTCTTCAGGCAAGCGGAGTTTTTCAACGGAATAGGCCGCGGGCCCCCGCAGGCCTGGCGCGCCAAGGCGTGTGGCCTGCTGCGCCACCGCAAGTCTGCTTGGAGCCCTCTGCCGCCATTGAAACTGGTGGCGGGGTGCCCTATGCTAGGCCCGCCACAGACGGAGATTTATGCACAGAGGCTTCGATTGACCCGCAGCTAGCGGCATCGCTCGGCACACGGATGCCGACCCTTTTTGCATGATTTCTTTGGAGTTCTCATGAAGAACGCAAACGTGGTGATCCGGCCCTTCGACGCGGCAACGGATCTGGAAAGACTGTCGACCATATGGTTCGACGCCTCGTTGAAGGCGCACCCCTTCATCGGTGAAACAAGGCTGACGGAACAGCGCAGGCTGATCGAGGAGAGGTATCTGCCAGAGGCGGAGACCTCCGTGGCTTGCCTTGACGGAGACGCTGTTGGCTTTATCAGCCTCTTGGACTGTTTCATCGGCGGAATCTTCATCGCGCCGGGCTGGCAAGGCCACGGGATCGGGCGCAGGCTTATCGCCGACGCCCTGGCCCGGAAGGACGAACTGACCCTCGAGGTATATACCGAGAATGAGCAAGCCGTCCGCTTCTACAGGCGGCTCGGATTTCAGGAGGTGTCCCGGCGCGCGGTCGATGACTCCGGCTTCCCGTTCCCGAATGCCTCCCTCCGGATCAAGGCCTGAGACCAGGGCTGGCAGGGCCATTCCCTGCCAGCCCACCTGCGCGCCGGTCGGGATCGCGCGCGTCCTGGCCCCTCAGAGCCGGTCCAGCGCAGTCGTGACCGTATCGGCCAGCACGCCAACAGGCTGTGTGCCGTCAAGCCTTAGAACCGGAGCGGCTTGTGCTTCGAGCCAGCGCTCATGCTGCGCGAGATTGCGCCCCGTGAACGACGGATCATCGTAGCGAGAGGCCCAGTCACGGAATGCCAGATGACCTTCATACATGTCGCCACCCGGGAGGATCCGATCACCATGTCTTTGTGTCTCCCGGTGCTCCAGACGGCGCAGCCGTATCTCGGACGGAGTATACAGAAAGGCGATGATCTCGACATGCTCGATCAGGCTATCCCCCCAGCCGATGAAGGAGCCTGACAGAACCCAGCCGTCCGTCCGGGATTGCCTCTCCTGGATCAGGCGGACCCGATCTTCCGGCGGGCGCTTCGTCGTGAATGGGGGATCTGTTGGCAACCAGTAGAAGTCGTCGACATCCAGCAGCGGCACGCGCAGGCGCGCCGACAGCGTCGCCCCGAGCGTCGAGACGCCCGAGCAGGATGCCCCGATCAGATATAGCCTTGGCATGTCAGATCGCCGTTCCTATTCACACCCGAGAGGGCAATGGCGGTGCGCGTCGCCGTCCACAATATCCGCGTCGTCCCGCTGTGCCGCCGCTCAGACGCGCCGCGACTGGTGGTTCCGAGCGGTCAACAGACGTAGATCAAGCGCTAGGCTGCACCTCGACCGGGTTGGCGGCTCAAAAGAAGAAGCAGCCCAAAGATAATCATACCGCTTCCGGATGCTCGCTGAAACCAATGGAGCTTCGTTGAAGCGAAGGCCACCGCGAAACGCCCGGCTGTCGCATAGATCAGGATTGCGATGGCTTCGAGTGCTATGAAGCTGGCGCCAAGAATCGCGTAGCTCGTCCAGTAGTGCGAGGTATCGATGAACTGTGGGAAGAATGCCGCGAAGACTAGGATGGCCTTGGGATTACTGACGGCCACAAGGGCTTCGCCCCGGAACGCTTTCTGGAGCGAAGGCTTCATGTCTTCGGCGTCCCAATCTGCCTTTCCCGGCGCACTTTTTAGTAGCCTGATGCCCATCCAGATGAGGTACGCAGCGCCGATAATCTTAACCGCGTTGAACACCAGTGCCGAGGCCGACAGCAGGAGACCGAGTCCCAAGGCACTCGCCGTGATCATTGGAATAAAGATACCCAGACGGGCAAGGCTTGCCGTAAACGCAAAAAGGACCCCCTTTTGCGCCCCGTGGGTCATGGCGAGAAGGTTATTTGGACCAAACGCAAGGTTCAGCGCAAAGCACACGGGCAGAAACAGGAGCAGATCGGGCATGGAATAGTTATCCTAGTTTTTCCCACTGTATGAGTGGTCGTGGCTCAGAGTGCAACGGCACGGCCTCGGGCCGATGACGAACGGCAATTTTGTCCCGCACTGCTGCACTTGGGGCCTTGGACTATGCTGCGCGGTGCCATGAAGGTCCGGTATGGGGAAGCCGCGCTGCGGCAATGCTGATCTTGGCCAATGACTGGTGAGGGCCGGTCATGTCGGCGGGCCCCTTCGGCGTGGAGCGATCAATTGCCACGGGCTGATCCGGATCGGAGCCACCATAAAGCTCAACGGTTCAACCCGGCCCTCGTCCTTGCGTCGAGTTGCTGCGCGGCGTCGGTGTCGATGAGGTCGAAGGGCGAGAACTGGCCCTCGAAGTTCCGGTCGATCTCGCACCTCTGTGCCGGCCCGGCCGATCAACCTCAATGTGTCGTCCGTCAGCGGCATTGCGAGGGTGACGCCGCCGCGACCTGCGGAATGATGTCTGCGATGCCTCTCCCTGACCCCCGAAACATAACCTGAATGTGAGTTATTTATGGATGGAAACCCCGGGTCCCTTCTGGGTGGACATCAATAATCTGGGGCGAGCACTCTGGCAAGGCTGGAGCGGGTACCACAGCTGGGGCCGCCGCGAGACACGACCTCGCGGAACATTTCCCTTGGAAACATCCTGCCGGTCAGGTGCACATTGCATCAAAATGATGGGGCAGCGGCTGCTGGCGCACGACCTTGACCTTGGCACCCCTGTCACGAAAGCCCTGGAACACATCCGTCCGGGACAGGGGAAAAGGATCGTCAGATGGTTTTCAGAACACCGGCTCTTTCTTTGACCGGTTCGCATCTTGCGTCGGCGTCAGGCCGGCGAGGCTGGTGCGAGGTCGGTGACGGGGGGCCACCGATTGGCACCGCGCCCTTCTGTCGAGCCTGAAGTGTGGCTCAACCGAGGTGCAGATCCACGCCTGCCTGTTTCGCAAGCGCCGCGATGCCCGGGGGCGGTGGGCGGTCGGTGACGATGGTATCCACGTCCCCGATGCTGCCCAGCCGGACAAGCCCGCGGTAGCCGAACTTGCTGCCGTCCGCGGCAAGCAGGACACGGCTGGAATGCTGCATGGCGGTGCGCACGCTTTCCACCTCGGCTTCGTCGTCGTCACCGAGGTCGCCGTCCTCGTCAATGCCCGAGACCGAGAGGATGGCGAGGTCGAACTTGAAGCCCGAGATGAAGGAGCGCGCCTGTTCCTGGAAGACGCCGCCGTCGACCTGGCGGACAAAGCCGCCGGGGATGGCGATGGTGAAATCGGTGACCTCGCGCAGGAAGGCGGCGATGCGCAGGCTGTAGCTGACCACGCGCAGGTTCTCGCGCACAACGAGCGCACGGGCCACGGCCTCGCAGGTGGTGCCGGTGTCGAGAAAGACAGAGGCGCCGTCCTCGACCAGGTCTGCCACGCGGGCGCCGATGCGGTCCTTGGCGAGCGAGTTGGTCACGCGGCGTCGGCGCAGCTCGCCGGGCTCGACCGAGTTGGCCAGCATGGCCCCCCCGTGAAGGCGGCGGACCTGGCCCTGACGTTCGAGCTCCATGATGTCACGGCGCGCGGTCTGCGTGGTCACAGAGAAGCGGCGCGCGATGTCTTCGATCGAGATGTATCTCTGGGCCGCGAACTGCTCCATCAGGCGCTGCTGGCGGGTTCCCTTCCTGTCTGTATCCATTGCCCGGGACTCCTGCCTCGCTATCCTGACTTGATACACGCGAGGTCTATTGCTTTTCGAGAAAAAAACGAGGCCGCGGCTGTGGGTGCCGCGGCCTCGCGTCTCGTGACGGGCGGGTACCGTCAGAAACGCATCTGCACGCCGAGGTTCACAGCGTTCGACTGGCCGTCTTCGCCGAAGGCGCCGTCGTAGCCGACCGAAAGCACCGCCCGGTCGCTCAGGTCCATGGCAACGCCAAGGCCGATCTCGAAGGCGTCCTCTGCAAGGCCGGTCCCGGCGACCGAGAAGTCGCTGCCACCGGCAAAGGCGAGGTCCGCCTCGGGGTCGGAGGCGTCGAGCACGTGGCGCCATGCCAGCGCACCCGAAAGACGCAGCGGCGTGGTGCCCGCGTCGAAGGCACTTTCGGCGCGCAGGCCGATTGTCGCGAAGCTGGCGTCGAACTCGGAGTCCTGCAACCGCAGCGCCGCCTCACCGCCGTTTTCCGAGGCGCCGTCAGTTGCAACCCGGACATGCGAGAGGCCGCCGAAGGGTTCGAGCATCGTGGTGCCCAAGGCAAAGCGGTGCGACAGTTCCGCGAAGACCTGCGTGGTGTCCGCGTCGTAGTCGGCCTTGAGCGTCTCGTCGAAGCCGGTGAAGGACACGTCGCGCCACGTGGAAACCTGGCTGCGCGTGTAGCTGGCTCCGAGGCTGAAGGCCGTGGCACCGAAGCGCTGGCCCGCCGAGAGGGCGAAGTGCAGGTCATCGGTTTCCGCCTCGCCGCGCAGACCGTCGAGGCTGGTCTCGCCCTGGCCGAGGCCGGTGGCAAAGCCGAAGGTCAGGCCGCTGTCGAGCTTGGCATTGGCCCCGAAGAGCGTGCCGTAGGCCGAGCGCACCACGTCGCGGCTGTTGTTGCCGTCGATGTCGGCGCCGGCACCATAGCCTTCGAACCAGAACTGGACGCCAGTTTCGCTGCTGTCGCGTGTGCTGCGGAGCTTGTCGGCGGCGCTGTCGGTGACTGCGGCGGACTGTTCGGCCAGCGCGCCCATGGTGGCCGCATGAAGCTCGCCCGACATCTGCTCGAAAGCGGTGTCGGCGCTGGCTTCACCCAGCATGACGACGCTGTCGAACAGCGGGTTGCCCATGCCCAGCGGTTCCAGTGCGCGGGCCGCGGCGCGGCCGTTGCGGGTGGAGGCGACGCTGTCAAAGGCGGTGTCGTTGCGATCGAGCGCCAGCGTCAGGCTGGTGTCGCCGTAGGTCAGGCCCGCGTCGAGGAAGGCCAGCGAGGAGGTCACACCGTCGAAGGTGCCGCTGATGCCGTTTTCGGCGGTCAGCACCTTGTAGGATGTGAAGGGCAGATAGGTGCCGCCCTCGGCCACCACGACGGTGCTGCCGCCCTGGATATCGACCGCGCCGGTCACGTCCACGCGGTCCGCCTCGCCCTCGGCGTTGGCTTCGATCTCGAAGGTGGAACCCTCGGCAAAGCTCAGATCACCGGCGACGGAAAGCGTGCCGATGCTGTTGCCTGCGCCCAGCGTGCCGCCCTGCGCAATGGCGAGGTTGCCGGTTGTGCCGCTGCCGCCAAGACGTGCGCCGTCGTTGACGGTGGTGAGCGCGGAGGCCGCGGTGGAGCCGTTCACGATCAGCGCGCCACCGTCCACGGTGGTTTCGCCCGTGTAAGTGGTGTCGCCCGCGACGATCAAGGCGCCCGCGCCGTGCTTGGAAAGCGCGCCGGTGCCGGAAATGTCACGTTCCGTGGTCACGGCTGCCGCCGCGTCGCGGATGTCGAGCCAGCCGCCGGTGCCTTCGAGCGAGATTTCGCGGTCGAGCGCACCCATCTGTGCGCCTTCGACGGCAAGCCCGCCGTTGTCGAGGCGCAGGCTGGCATCGGCATCCCCAAGGGCCGCGTCCTCGGTCACCACGACGGTGCCGCCGGCGGTCACGAAGGTTTCGCCGATGAAGCTGTGGTCATCGATGCAATATTCGGCGACGGCGGCCTGCAGGCGCGGGTCGTCGGTGGTGCAGTCGAGCAGCGTCTTCTTTTCCTCGGCGGTCAGCCAGTCGAGCACGGGTTCGCCGTTCTCGTCGGCGATCTGGCCGAGGTAGACGTCGTCGCGCATGTTGTTGCGGGTGAGAACGAATTCGCCGCCGGTTTCGTCGAAGGTGGTGGCCTCGTCGCTCCAGACAAAGCGGGTCTGATCTTCGCCGTCTGCGTCGTAGGTCTCGAGCTTGGGGCCGAC
Organism: Sagittula marina; assembly: GCF_014196795.1. Classification (GTDB taxonomy): domain Bacteria; phylum Pseudomonadota; class Alphaproteobacteria; order Rhodobacterales; family Rhodobacteraceae; genus Sagittula; species Sagittula marina. The sequence goes on along the minus strand of NZ_JACIEJ010000006.1, from coordinate 12,886 downwards.
CCAGCGCAGGTCATGGGCGACAAGTTCGTGGTCGGTGTAGGCTGTGCCGTCCTCGGTCACGTCGACTTGGTCGAGCGTGCCGGTGTAGGCATCGTCGGCTGCGTCGGCCACCTTGTACCACTTGCCGAAGGGGCGCGAAGCAAGGAAGTGGTCGATGCGCACGCGGTCCCAGCTGGGCCATGTGTTGGTGGCGTCCTCTCCGGCCGAGGGCCAGGTGGTGACGCCGTCGTCGAAGTCGTGCGGTTCAAACCCTTCGCGGACGTCACCGTGTAGGAGGATGAAGTCCTTCTTCAGCAGGTTGAGCGTGACCGGTGTGTTGTGCTCGACCGGATAGGTTTCCTCCGCGAACAGATCGTCCGGGATGTCGTCGAGCGACAGGCGCGCGCCGCGGTTGGCGTCGATGAAAGCCTGCATGGCGTCGGCATCGACGGCATATTCGTCGAGCAGTGTCTCGTAGAAGCTGTTGCCGCTTCTGAGGTAGTTCTGGAGGATCAGCTTCTGCTGGGAGGCACGGTGCAGGCCGCGCTCGGACGTGTCACCGGCGTTCCAGTCGCCGGTCAGGATGACCGGGCCACCGGTCGACTTCGCCCACTCGGTGATGCCGCGCACTTCGTTCAGGCGGGTCTGCGAGGGGTCGCGATAGTCGAGGTGGACGGAGCCAACAACCGTGTCGGGCACGCCGCCACCGGGCTGCGCCGTCTGGTAGGCCACCGAGTCGCCCTGCGTGTTCGTGCCGAACGCACCGCCGACGCGGCTGAGCACACCTGTATCGCCCTGTTTGATGAACTCATATTCGCCGAGACCCTCGTCGCGCAGGATCTGCTGAAGGCCGGTGAGGTACTGTTCGCTCCTCAGTTCCTGAAGGGCGATGATATCGTAATTGCCGTTGACGAAAACGTCCCTGATGGCATCGAGGTCGTTCCGGAACTGGTCGTTCCATGTGTTCATGGTGAGCACGCGCAGCGTGCCCTGATCCTGCGCAATCGCAGGCGATGTCAGAAAAGCGACAGCGGCGACGCTACCGAGAAGCCCGGCGCGGCCGGCGCGCGTGAGCCGCCGTGCGGAGCGTGAAAAGGAGAATTTGTTCTGCATGGTATCCATCGGGATTGGAAAAATTGGACCGGGCTGGTGGGGCCCGTGCGATTCCATCGCGAGCGGAGGATTGCCATGCTGATATGTCGGTTAGGTGACAAAATGTAAAACTACAGACATTTCCTTTATCGCCTGTCTGTCGGCACTGATGATTGGCTGGAGGGCGCCATGTTCACATGCCAACACGGGGGGGCTCAGGGGAGAGCCGTCGGGCACCGCAGGGACCCTGAGGTATGATGCCACCGTCACCGTGAATGCCTACGGTGCCCTCAAGGTTTTGCAGTGACAGCTATGCCTGTCAGCGAGGCGCCAAACAGTTAGAGCACATGTTTACCGACATACAGGAGGAGCTGACCTCAGGGTTTCGCCATGCAGGAAAACCCGAAGTCTGTGCCATTCATGTTGACGTCGGATCCTTGGGCGCTGTCCGGAAATCTGCCTGAACCCGCTCACAAATTTCGTCTATCAAGCCCACTTCGGCAGGCTTTTTCCGTTATGTCATGTGGTTCGCCGGAACTTCGCCCGATTTTAGCGGGGAACTTGAGCGCGCCTTGAAATGACGCAAAACAAGATATTGCTTTTCGGGCTCTCGAGACAGCTCCATCCCGGTTGCCACGTTTGACAACCAACAGGCAACTTATCAGGACGTTGCTGATTCAAGATCAGCGTCCTTCAGTCCTCGACCGGTCCGCCCGAGCGTAGCCCAAGTTGCGTCGCGTGCCACGCGGCTTCAGCGCGCGAACTGATGCCAAGCTTGCGGTAAACAACCTTGATATAGCCTGCGACGGTGGACTCAGCGATGCTCATCACATGCGCCACTTCGGCGTTGCGCAGTCCGCTGGCGATAAGGGAAAGGACCTCGGTTTCTCGTGCGGTCAGACGATCTTCGATGGTGGTGACAGGGCCGGTCAGACGAAAATGTTGCATGATACGCCGGGCTATCGCTGGCGAAATTGCGGGGATACCGTGCCCCAGTTGCTGCAGCTGCTGCACAAGCATCGAAGTTTTGCTTTCCTTCAGCAGATAGCCGTCGGCTCCGGCTGCCAGCGCCGAGACGATACTTGCATCGTCGCCCATGACCGTGGTCACGACCTTGATTGCAGCAGGGTTGCTCCGTCGTAAAATGCGCAAGACCTCTAGGCCGGATCCGTCGGGCAGGCCCAGGTCGATCAGGGCGAGGTCGATCGGTTGCAGGGCGAGCGTCTTGGCGACCGCAACGCGTGACGCCGTCACGACCTCCGCCTGCGGATAGATTTCAAGGACGATCCTTTCCAGCCAATTTCGGGCTTCGGCAATGTCCTCAAGGATCAGGATACGCTTCAAAGCTCAGCACTCGCTTCTTTTGGAACCAAGGGCAGTCGTGCTGACAGGACCGATCCGGTGGTCGTGCGTTCCAGATCAAAGGTGCCAGATACCTGCGACACCCGTTCGGCGAGGTTTTTCAATCCGCTGCCGGGGCGAGCAGCCTCAGTGCTGAAACCGGATCCGTCGTCGATGATCATTACGCTCAGGTCTGGCGCATCATATGTGATACGGAACATGACCTGAGTTGCGCCGGAATGGCGTATCACGTTGTTCGTGCCCTCCAACATCAAAGCGCGCAGGGTTTGAACGAGGGCTGTGTTCAGTTCGACATGCGGGAAAGGCCCAGCCTGCCACTCAGCCGCAATGCGGGCGTCTTCAAGATGTCTGGACACTTGCGCGCGAAGATCCGCAACAATGTGGCCGAGCGGGTGGGCATCCTGATCCGGGTTGGAGACGATCTCACGCAGGTCGAAAAGTGTTTGCCGGATCAGATCGTTTTTTCTTTCCTGACTGTCGGAACGCAAGGCACCGATCAGCAATACGCCAATGTTGTCGTGCATGTCGCGATTGATGCGCCTCCGTTCAGAGGCGATGGCATCCAGGTATGTCTGGTTCTGCCGCAGGCTCGTGTCCATGAATGCACTCAATGTCCGGGCCCGCTGAAGATCCCGCGACGAGAACAGCCGCGTGCCTTTTCTGGCCCATGAGAGCCGCAGTGGCGGCAGCCCGAAGACCGGAGCCAGCGCGAGCGCCGCCCCATCCTGTTCGAGGCGGCAGTCGCCCGGGGCCTCAGACGTCACTGTGTCGATCGAGAGCGGATCAAAGACGTCCTGCCAGAAGTTCAGGCGTTCTTCCTGCTTCTTCTGGGGGGCCATGGCGTGAGAAATCTCCGTGATACGTCGGTAAATCACTTCCGGCGGCATCGTCCGGTCGCGGCTTAACCACGCGCCGGCACGTTCTCGCAGGGGCAGATACACCGCCCCTATGATCGCAAGAGACATCCCCAAGGCAGGGGCGCGATCCACGGAAAGACCAAAGATCAGTGCCGCGTCCAGCAACAGCAGCAGAACAACGCCAACCCCGTAGAACAACATCCGAAAGGACCAGATCGGAAGGTCGAACAGTCGATAGCGCGCGACGCCAAGTGCAATGCCCACGTATATGATCAGAAAAAACAGGAACGCCGTGCTTTGCGCCAGCCAGACGCTTTGGCCCAACATCGTCGGCAGAATTGCCGTTACGACAAACCCGCCTGCTCCGACAGAGACGGCCACGCCCAGCCATCCCAACATGGCACGGGCGGTCGGAGTGTGACGGTTGACGAAAACCTGCACCGCAATCGCGATGAGCAACGCAAGCATGGTCGCGGCGACCGAATCCTGTAGCAGACCGACATGGCGCGGCCAATCGTACACCTGAATGAAGATTATCATACCGCCGATCGCGAGGGTGGGCAGAAGGACAAGCAGGCGGGGCACGATCCGCCTGGGATAGATCAGGAACAGGGTCAGCATGCCAATCCCGAACACCAGCGTCCCCACGCCGTTGATGTGGCTGGCGATCTTGAAGGTCGCATAACCCAGCGCGATTTCGCGGGTGCTGTAGACACTGGCAGTCCAAGCCGCGAGCGCAAGCCCGACCCCGGTCAACAAAACCATCCACGCAGCAAGATCGCGGATGCGCAGGCTTACAAGCCAGAACCCGATCACCAAGCCGACGACACCCACGCCAAGCTGCGTCCAGAATTTCAGCGGCAAGCTGCTGAGGGGGCGGGTCTGCTGGACCTCTACCACGACAGGGATCGTGGTGTCTGCAGCGCCCGGCGCGCGGAAGGCAAGTGTCACCTCCCCGGTCAGGAGCGCCCGAAATATCGCGCCCTGATCGGTGTAGAATTTGCGGAGGCCCTCGAAGGTAGCGATCATGTCAGGCTCTTCGATCAGCGTGTCTGGCGTCACGGAGATCGGATTTTGACCCGCAGCCTGCACGCTCGCCAGGTCGAACCCGATGAAGTCCTCGGGAACGGGGCCGCTGGCGTGAAGAGTAACAGCGCCGCGGCTGTTGTCTGTGGCCAGCGAGAGACCGATCCACGGCTGTGACATCGCGACATACGCGACAAATGCCGCGAGCACGAAGCTGACCAATGTGCAGGCCAGAAAAAGCAGCCCTGGGGTGTGAAAAAACTTCAACTCGTCTGACCTGAATAAAATGACACATCCACGTTAACGCAAATGAAACATTCTTTTCGACGTCGATAGCAACTGTTTTCGGGAGCCCCCCTGAACAGGGGAGTGCCAAAGGCAAGCAGTTGGCGGCAAGCAAGTACCAGCGCCCGCAACGAGAGGCGCCGGATTCGCGGCGCCAGCGACGGGCGCTTCAGGCAACACTGTGGGGAGACAGGTAGCATGAACCATTTGAAAGTGATGACTATAGCGGCGGCAGGTGTGGCGTTGATGACGCTTGGCGCGTGTGACGGAAGCAGTGGATCGCCCGGCGGGCTGGCAACCGCGGTTGGCGGGGGGACAACATCGGGCGGAGGCGGCACATCGAGTGGCGGCGGCACGACATCGGGCGGAGGTGGCACATCGACCGGCGGCGGCGGCGGCACGACATCGGGCGGCACGCCGACCGGGACCGGCAGCCTCGCCGCTTTCGATGCCAAGGCTCTGAACTACAACCTGCTCGTGCCTACAGCGACCGGACTCACTGGCACCGCTGATTACGCCGGCGAAATCTCCATGCTGACCCAGGCGAATGCGGGCAACACAGCCGAAGCCGTCGTCGGTGACCTGAACATGACCGTGAATTTCGATGCCGGCGCAACCAACCCGGTCACCGCGACGGCCGGAAACTTTGCCGGTGAGGTGAACGGCACCGCGACCTCCATCGGAGGCACACTGAGCACCGCCAACGCGATTGCAGGCGATGTAAATTCGGTGACTGCAACGTCGACTGGCGCGGGGACTCTAACCAGTGCCACGGCGACCCTGCGCGGTACCTTGAGTGATCCGACCGGATCCTTGTCGGGGGATGCGCGCATGATCCTCAGCGGCAATTTGAAAGAGGCCGGCGGCGCCAAGATGGGCGGCGGTCATCAGACCACGATCACACCCTTCGGTGGAGGTTCGACGATCGCCACCGGCGGCAGCCTTTGGGCTGACAAGTAGTGGGCACCATGCGGCGTCTGATTGCCATTCTGCTTCTGGGGCTGGGTGCGATTTGCACTCAGCCCGACGGGGCAACGGCCGCGCCGGATACCTGGACTACCGCACTGGAGCTTATGGAAGCCGGGCAGACGCGCGCTGCTCTGCCTTTGCTGGAGCAGCTTGTCTCAGCGCACCCCGACAACAAACACTATCGTTTTGAGCTGGCGCTCGCTTTATACAGGCTTGAGCGCCCATTCCGGGCCAAATGGCAGCTTGAACAAGTGCGCGGCGCAAGCCTGACTCCTTCCGAAGCGCGATTGGTGACCCAATTTCTGGCAGCCATAGAAGCGAAAAGCGCCTGGTCAGGGGCGCTGAGCTTTGAGATGAAATCGGAATCCAACGCCAATGGACAAACCCGTGATCGAACGGTCGCCGCAAACGGGATGCAATTCGTTCTGCGACCCGATTCGCGGGCAAAGCCCGGCGCCAGCCTGATCACAAATGCCGAAATCGGTTACACGCAGGCGCTCTCGGAAAAGTGGAGCGGCCTCGTCTCGCTGTCTGCATACGTGAAACACAATGAAGAAAGAAGTCTGCGGGACACGCAGCTGACCGGCCGGGCCGGTTTTCAGTACCGTCCCAACCAACGCACCGCCTTTGCATTTGGTTTGCTACATGGCAACCGTTGGGTGGCGGACGACGCCTATTCCAGCTCGACCGGTGTCTGGGCCGAGTACAGCCAATTGATCGGCAGTCGAAGTAGATTGAATGCTGGCGTCGAGGTCAGCAAGATCGAAGCCTTCACCATGCAACCCGACAGCCATCGTACGCTGTTGTACGGTGGCTACACGCTGGCGCTGAACGGCAACGCGCGTCTCGACCTTGCAGGATACCTCGAAGACACAGGCGGCGGTCTGCCCACGCTCACCGGTCAACGCGCGGGTATTGCCGCCACGGCCCTCTATGCCTGGAAAGGCGGGTTGATGACCTCGGTCGAAGTTTCCCACCACCTGGACCGACGCCGGGGAAAAGAACCTTTCTTCGACGTCGCCCGTGAAGACCGCAAGACCGCGATTGCGCTTTCTGTCTACCACCGCGATTTTCGGATCGGCAGTTTTGCCCCAAAACTGATCCTCGGCGCAGGAAAGAACCAGTCGAACATACCGCTCGCGCGCCATGACAATCAGTACCTGTCCATAGGTTTGACAAGGAATTTCTGAGAAGCTGGACCAAAGCTGTCGTCATTCACCTCGTTTCCCCTGAGCTCTGGGTACGCTGATCTCGGTCGCGATGCGTGGCTTTTGGATATGAATACAGACACTTGCTGTTGCCTCAGCCATATTACTCCGAAGTGTTGAGTCTGCAGCGGCCGTCAGCAGGGGACATTGTTCCTTTGTTCCTGACTGCGCTGCTTGCATAAGCCGAGCGCGATGGTGGCGTTCACCCGGTCTGCACAAGACCTCTCAACGTTGAGCAATCTCAGCGCATAAAATAGCACTCCAGTCATCGTCCGTTTCACCGAACGGTAGAAGCTGCAAACTTGGATGCGCGTGCTGCCTGATGCCGGACATTTCGCTCTGAAATACAGGGCGGTAGTCAGGCAGGTCGGGGATGCCAAGAGCATTGTCGGCCCTTAGACGGCCACGCTTGCCTGTCAACGCGGCATCCCGGGTCATCTCGGGGTAGAACCCAGTTTTCAGCGAGCTCCGGCGCTCAAGTGCTTCATTCGGAACGAATGTTGGCTGACGCGCGTTGTTTTACCAGGCGCATTGGGCGCTGATCCGAGAACCAGATAAGGGGTGAGACGCATGTCACGAACAGACGCCGCGCAGTCAGGAACCATCACGCGCAGGGGTCTGCTCTCCGCTGCCTCGGCACTGCCCGTCATGGCTCTTTCGCAATGGCCGGCCAAAGCCTTCGCGGCAGAGTTCGACGTCGACGCATTTCTGCGCCTCTCTGAAGAACTGACCGCTCGCGATCAGCTGTCCGAAAGCATCGGGACCGACTTTTTCAAAGCCTTCACCGCGACGAACCGCGCGGAGGATCTGGCCAAATTGGCGGACGGCGCGGAGGATCGCGACCTCGCCAATTCCGTTGTGGCCAGTTGGTATTCGGGCGTTTCCCCCGATCCTGACGATCTAAAGGTGGTGAGCTATACCGACGCCTTGATGTGGGACGCGATGGATTTCACCAAACCGCAGGCCGTCTGCGGCGGCGAAATGGGCTACTGGGGAAACGCGCCAGACGCGTGATGCGCAACCTTCGCCCAACCCAATACACTCACATTCAAGGCTTCTCATAATGGCTAACGATATCACGGCAGACGTTCTGATCATCGGCACCGGCATCGCCGGCGCTTTGGCTGGCGCGAAACTGGCTCAGAAGGGCCTCAAGGTCGCATTTCTGGAAAGCGGAAAGCGCATCGACCGTTACGATGCGGTCGAGAAATTCTGGAACGCCAAGATCAAGGTCCCTGAATCCGCCTACCCGAATGACCCGACGGCAGAACACCCACTTACCCACAAGCCGAATGACTTCTACAATCAGACCGGTCCGGAGACGTTCAAATCCACATATATCAAGGTGGTTGGCGGTACGACCTGGCACTGGCTGGGGACGACCTTGCGCAACGTTCCCGCCGACTTCGAGTTGAACTCGCTCTACGGTCAGGCGGTCGACTGGCCTATCAAGTATGACGCGCTGGAGCCGTTCTATCTGGCGGCCGAACAGGAAATCGGCGTCGCCGGCGACAGCAGCGAAGATCTTGGCTCGCCGCGTTCCGGAGATTATCCGATGGAACAAATTCCAGTCACATATCTCGACAAGCATGTCGGCGCTGCGCTCGACGGCACGAGGTTCAAGATGCGCTCCACGCCGCAGGGAAGGAACTCGGCATTTCACGCGAACCGCCCGGCCTGCTGCGGCAACGCCTCGTGCATTCCCGTGTGTCCCATTCAGGCCAAATACGATGCGACCGTCCACGTGCGCCTTGCCGAGGATGCCGGGGCAACTGTGCATGACGAAACCACCGCGACGCGGCTGAACCTCGGGACTGATGGCAGGATCGCATCAGTCGATTTTCGCCGCTCAGATGGCAGCACGGGCACGGCCTCGGGCACTGTTGTCGTTCTGGCCGCCCATGGCATCGAGACGCCGCGCCTTTTGCTGAACTCCGCTCAGGAGGGGGCTGCGAACGGCGTCGCCAACAGTTCCGATCAGGTGGGGCGCAACCTGATGGACCATCCCTCGAAGCTCAGCTGGGCGACGACGGCCGAGCCGGTCTTTCCCTTTCGCGGACCGCTCTCAACCTCCGGCGTCGAGAACTTGCGCGATGGCGATTTTCGAAAGGAGCGGGCGGCGTTCCGTATCGAGATCGCAAACGACGGTCACAGCTGGCCCACCGGCGCGCCCGAGTCCACGGCGGCAGACCTTGCCAATTCCGGCCTGCGTGGAGCCGAGCTTGACGCCGCCATACGGGAGGCGACCTCGCGGCAGATCCGCATCAGCTCACTGGTCGAGCAGTCGCCCGATGCCGAAAACCGCGTGACGCTCGATGAAGATAGACGAGACGCGAACGGCGTGCCGATGCCGCGCATCCATTACGATTATTCAGATTACACCTTGGCCGGCCTCGCCGCGGCTCAAGAGGCACATGACGAGATCTTCGAGGCCCTGAATGCGTCGGACATCCACCATTCTCCTGCTGTTGAAGGCGCGGGTCACATCATCGGCACGGTGCGGATGGGCTTGGACGCGCAGACATCGGTTGTGGATGCCGATCTGCGCAGCTACGATCACAAAAACCTCTTCATGCTGGGATCGGGCACGTTTCCCACGTCCGCGACGGCGAACCCGACCCTGACGATTGCTGCACTGTCGCTGCGCGCGGTCGATGCAATCGCAACGAGCGTCAAGGATCTTTGACGCTCGCCATCCCGAAACAGCGAAGCTGAAAACGGCACTGAGCACTGCGCCGTTTTCAGTTCGTGCCTGTCTTTCCAGTGTCACCTTGCCTTTGGCATCGGTGACACTGGTTGCACACGCGCGAAGTGAACATGCAGTTCGGCGAGATATTTGGTTATTTATTCTTGATTGCCCCTGAGAGCTAATCCGGTAGCCCCATAAATTGTCACTGAGAGCTGACCCATGTGAACACACTTCTCCGACGGTTTTGGTGGGGGGGGGAATTTGGAGTGATCGACATGGGATTCTCGAGTGTCATTCGACGCTGGGCATTGCGTGACAAAATGCCAATCCTGGAGCTTGCCCGGCGGACGGGTTTGTCTCGGAACGCGATCACGAAGTATCTGCCTGAAGGTTTGGTGAAACCGAAGGTCAAGACGTCCAGACCGACAGATCCCCCCGAGGTCGATCCGCCGGACGCTCTGGCATTGCAAACAACGCCAGAGGCCGACGTCGATCGCCATGACGGGTTGCGACAGACTGAGGAGAAGCGCCATGCATCATGGCCCGGCAGGGCCTCTATCGTCATCATGGTTCACGCAGTCTTAAGCTCTATGGCATAGCACATGCGATTGAAGACTTGGTTGCCCAGGGCGCGCCAGCGTTCGAAGCTGCCATGCCAATGCTTTCACAGCTGCTCAAGGCCGAGATTGCCGAACGCGAGGTACGGTCTATCGCCTATCACACGCAGGTCGCCGTTCGGCGGGAAAACAGTCCCCCGGACTGTTTTCCCGCCTTACCCCAGCATACAAGGACCTGACGGGCTTCGACTTTGCATCGAGTGAGATCAACGAAGCGACAGTGCGGCAGCGACACCGATGCGAGTTTATCCATAGCCCGTCTCATCGTTTGCAGTGCAAACGATGAGACGGGAAGCGGCCGAGAATGTCGTTTTGATCGGCGGCCTGTCGTCCATTGGGCTCGAACCAATGGCGCCTCAACAGACGACCGGGCAAGAGCCACACAGCCACGGCAATCGGCGTCCAAGCCATCGAACATCACCGGCGTAAGGTGCGCTTCTTCTCGACCGTGGAACTGGTCGACGCGCTGGAGCAGGAGAAGGCGCTTGGAAAGGCAGGGAAACTGGCTGAGATGCTGACGAAGGTCGACTTGGTCATCCTGCCCTTTCGGCAGATTTTGCGAGCAAAATCGCCTGCCGGGTAATAGGCGAACTCGGCTAGCTGCCGTTCAGTTCATCTGGCGGGGCGCTGCTTTCCCATCTGCTCAGCAAGCTCTACGAGCGCACCAGCGTCATCATCACCACAAACCTCAGCTTCTCAGAATAGGCGCAGGACTTCGGCGACGCAAAGATGGCCCCCACTCCTCGATCGGCTCACACACCGCTGTCACATCCTCGAAACCGGAAACGACAGCTACCGCTTCCAAGCCAGTTCCGAGGCAGCAACGAAAACTGCAAAGGAGACGAAAGCATTAATGCGTCATAAACCACGACGCATAATTGAGGGTGGGTCAAATCTTGGTGAAAATACCGGGTCAGTTCTCTATGAAAATCAAGAGCGCTGAGCCACCACCTGATGGATCCAGAGGCGCTTGCGGTCTTTAGCGAACCCATGCCTAAGAACGCAATCGGCTGCGCCGAGAGGCAGAGGGCGCGAGAGAGACCCTGGAACGCGCCTTGGCCCAGACCAAACGTGATCACCGAAAGCTGGTGGATGCCATTATCGCAGGTGTTCCGGCGGAGCAGGTCAAAGACCGGATAATCGAGCTGGACCAGCAAAGTCAAAGGCTGGAGAGGAGGCTTTCCGCCTCCCCTGCCCCGGATTCGATCCTGACCCACCCGTCGATGGCTGTGACTTACCGCGAGCATGTGGCGGCGTTGATCTCGGGTCTGGGCAACAGGTCAGAGATGGGCGCTGCCAAGGACGCGCTGCGGACACTGGTGGACCGTGACCTGCTCCCCTGAGAGTCCCCGATTATGAGTTAGCTCTGTTCAGGTTTTGGTCTTCCTTTGACCGGTTAGCATATTCCCACGGTGTCATGCCAGCGAGGCTTGAGTGTGGGCGGTGGTGGTTGAAGTCGTCGCGCCATGCCGCCACTAAATTGCGGGCATGGCGCAAGCTGTCGAACAGGTGCTCGTTCAGCAGTTCATCGCGCATGCGGCCGTTGAAGCTTTCAACGAAGCCATTCTGCATCGGCTTACCCGGCGCGATGTAGTGCCAGTCGACCTTGCGGTCCTCCTGCCATTTCAGGATGGCGTTGGAAGTCAGCTCCGTCCCATTGTCGCTGACCACCATGCAGGGATAGCCTCGCATCTCTGCGATCCGGTCCAGTTCCCGGCCAACCCGGATGCCGGACAGCGATGTGTCGACGACGGCCGCCAGACATTCCCTGCTGAAGTCGTCGATCACGTTCAATATCCGGAACCGGCGGCCGCAGGACAGGCTGTCGGAGACGAAGTCGAGGCTCCACCGCTGGTTTGGCCCCTGTGGGATCGCCATCGGGGATCTGGTGCCCAAAGCTCGCTTCCTGCCACCACGTTTGCGCACGGTCAGGCCCTCCTCTTTTTAGATCCGGTAGAGTTTCTTCCAGTTCAAAGACCAGCCTTCGCGCCGCAGCAGAAGATGCAGACGCCGATACCCGAACCGCCGCCGCTCAGATGACAGCTCCTTCAACCGTGCCCGCAGGTCAGCATCTTCCGGTCGGGTTGGCAGTCGCCGATAGACACGCGGATCGAGCCCCGCCAAAGCGCAGGCCCGCCGCTGACGGTATCCCTTCTGTGTCATGGCCCAGTCCACGGCACGCCGCCGCGCACCAGGCCTCAGAAGTTTTTTCCCAGCATTTCCTTCAACGTGGACACGTCCATCATCTGTTCGGCCAGCAGCTTCTTGAGCTTGGCATTCTCGGCTTCCAGCGCCTTCAGCTTCTTCGCATCTGACACTTCCATGCCGCCAAATTTGGCACGCCATTTATAAAAGGTCGCATCGCTGACGCCGTGCTTGCGACACAGCTCCTTCGCGCCAAGCCCAGCCTGATGCTCCTTCAATACCCCGATGATCTGTTCTTCCGTGAACCTTGATCGCTTCATCGTCTGTCTCCTTCGATAGGAACAGACTAACCCAAAATCGCGGACTTTTCAGGGGAGCAGGTCAACCGGCTTGTGCTGACCCCGTCGGATGGGAGCACAGGCGTTGAGATCGAGTTGGAGGGGGATCTTGCGGCGCTGTTGCGCCTTGCGACGGGGTCGGCAGGGGTCATAAAAAACGGCGAAAGCCGCGCACTCGGGTGAGCGCACGGCTTTAAGGTTCTGATAGTATTGAAAAATTATCTTTGGTTGCGGGAGTAGGATTTGAACCTACGACCTTCAGGTTATGAGCCTGACGAGCTACCGGGCTGCTCCATCCCGCGCCAATGGTCGGACAAGG
>NZ_JACIEJ010000005.1 GCF_014196795.1 Sagittula marina | reverse complement strand
ACTCTCAAGTTGAAATGCGTTACCGCATATCCTTGACGTTCGAACCTCTGCACATCTCCAATACTCAGGACCACCTCGGGGGCAGATCCCTATGTCCACCCGGCTAAGGATTGAACACGCATTGGAAGTCATCTGTTTGATAACGTGCTTCTGGTTTTCATCAGAAAACCGAAAGCCGCTCCAAACAGTGAAGCTGACACTTCATCATCGGACCGAAGCCCTAGAAGCGTTGATATGAGAGGGTTGATCCATCGATCGGACCAGGGCCGCCCACATATCTCTTCAGATATTAGCGATTTCAAATAACGTTGAGGGCAAAAACCAGACCGCCGCGCTAATCTCTCAGCGCGCCCGCCTGACAATATCCTCGGTATGCTTCAACCTCGCTTCGCTTCGGTGTCGCCTCTCAGCGCCTCGTCCGCTCCGTCCGGTCCGTCCCGCAGCGCCTCAGCGCCGCCGGTGAAGGGGCTTTTACGGTTACACCAAACGACTCGCAACCCCTTTTTTCAACTTTCTCACCAAAAATCCAAATTCACACGGAACCAAACCGCAGTTTGAAAAATGCGCCCCTCGATAAAAGCGACCTTTGCAGCCAAATCCCCAACAAAACAGGGCCAAACACCTCGCACACAACCCACGCCCAGTTTCGCAGCACTTCTGCGAAAAGCCTACAAAGCCCCCTCCCCTGCCCCAAAACAAAAGCGGCGCGACCCGAAGGCAGCGCCGCTTCAACCGATCAGTAAAAGTAAGGTCACGGCCATCCGGCCTTTCAGGCGGCGAGCGGAAAGGCTTGCCCGTCTTGAGTGACCAACTTGTCGTGCAGTGCCTTGATCGCCGCGCCCATGTCGCCACGAGGCATGATATACTGGACATCCACGTTGCGCGGTCCTTGGGACGCCCCCAGCGAGGCTAAGCCAGCTTCGTCGAGTGCCAGCAAACCGCGGGTCAGGACAGAGAGACCCAGCAAGTCGCGACCAACAGCAGACACGATAGACACTTCACGGATGCTGATTTCCGACTGCGGATAGATGCGCATCAGGTCTTTTTCGACACGGCGCACATCCGGCATGGAAGCATCCACATAGTGCGTGATCGTATTTGCATTCGACACCTTGGACACGATGCGCACACCATGGCGCGTCAGTGCATCGAGGATCGCGGCATCATAGCCTTTCACCCCAACCATATCCTGTTCAAACACTTCCAGCGCAAGAACCTCCAGACCGGTCACAATCTCTACCGCCGCGGTGTCCGCAGGTTGGTCGTCGATCAATGTACCCGGATCTTCCGGCTCGAAGGCGTTGGCCACACGCAACGGCACGCCAGCCTGGCGAAGGGTTTTCGCCGCCGAGGGGTGGATGGCCTCCATCCCAAGGTTCGCCATCTGGTCGGCAACGTCGTAGTTTGTCCGGCCAAGCTTGCGCACCTTGTCGGCACCAACCAGTTTCGGGTCGGCGGACGACAGGTGGAATTCCTTGTGGATGACCGCCTCGCGTGCGCCCGTCAAAGCTGCCAGCTTGGAAAACGTCACTTCGGAGTAGCCGCGGTCGAATTCACGCATCAGCCCCTCAGAGCATTGCGCATACCCTGTCACGATGGCCAGCTCGTTGGACATGTCCACATCTTCAAGAGCGGACATGATCCGCTGCTCCAGGGTGACTTCGTCTTCGTCACGCCAGCCGGTCAGGTCAACAAGACGGGCGCTGACCCCAGCCCGCCGCAACAGCAGCACGGTCACCAGCGCCGAGTGCGCCTCGCCCAAACCGGACAGCAACTCACGGATTTGCAGCAGATGGGTGTTCAGCCTGAAATGCCCGTAGGAGCACAGACGCTGCAAGTCGACCAGGCAATTGCGGGCGCCTTCAATTCTCTCGTTCACGAAATCTGTCGCATCGGCGACGTCCTGGGCATCCTCAAGTATCTCGCTGTGCGCCTCGATCATCGTGGCGCGTGTCTGGTCCAGCGCATCGTTCCAGCTGTCCTCGCCATTGCCGTCGGCAAAGTTGGCGTAGATACCGGGTTTGCCCGTCTTCTTGTGTTCGAGCAGCGCGTTGGTAATGCCGGCAAAGGCTGACACAACAAAAACACGCCCATACTGCGGCTCACCATCCTTGATGAAAAGCGTGTCACGCAGTTCGTTCAGGCGGGACATGGATGTCCCGCCGATTTTCTCGACCGTATGGGTCATGGCTTACGCATCCTCCAGGTCGGGAGCGGCGTAGGAGCCGTCGGCCTGGTGCACTTCTTTGCCAGTCACAGGTGGGTTGAAGCAGCAGGCCATCACCAGCTCTTCATCTGCGCGCAGGATGTGCTTGTCATGCTCATTCAAAGCATACATCACACCCGGCTTGATCTCATGCGTTTCATTGGTGGCAAGATCCGTGATCGAGCCGCTGCCCTGCATGCAGTAAACGCTCTCGAAGTGGTTCTTGTAATGGAACGTGTGCTCCGACCCGGCCTCAAGGAAGGTGATGTGGAAGGAGAAGCCCATCTTGTCATCGGCCAGCAACATGCGGACAGATGTCCACTTGGCGTCCGAGACGACACGGGTGGGTTCGGATTTGGCAATTTCGTTAAAGTCACGAACAATCATGGGGATTACTCCGCTGCAATTTTGGTTGTTTCAAGGGTTTCGGCGGCTGCGGACGTCAGGATGTCGATGCCCTTTTGCAGCACATCGTCAGGTGTCGTCAGCGGGGCCAAGATCTTGACGACCTCGTCCTCTGCGCCGGAGGTCTCGATGATAAGACCTTTTTCGAAAGCGCGCGCACAGATCGCACCGGCCACATCGCCCGACCCCACATCCACGCCGCGCATCATGCCGCGACCCTTCAGCGTGGCGCCTGGCACCATGTCGGCGATCTGTTGCAGACCGGCTTTCACAATCTCACCACGGCGAGCGATGTCTTTCTGGAATTGATCGTCTGACCAGAATTTTTCGATGGCAACGCGCGCCGTAACAAAGGCGTGGTTGTTGCCACGGAAGGTGCCATTGTGCTCCGCAGGCTTCCAGATGTCGTACTGCGGACGGATCAGCAGCGCGGCGAAGGGCAGCCCCATTCCGGACAGCGACTTGGCCAGCGGGATAAGATCAGGCTGAACGTCCATTTCCTCGAATGAGAAGAACGTGCCGCAGCGACCGATGCCAGCTTGGATATCGTCCAGAATCAGCAGCGCACCGTGCTTCTTTGCCAGACGACCAATGCCCTCGAGCCACTCCTTGGACGCGGCGTTCAGACCGCCCTCGCCCTGCACAGGCTCCAGAAGGAAAGCAGCAGGCGCATCGACACCGGAACTCGGATTGTCGAGCATCTGCTCGATCAAGGACAGCGTGTCGATGTTGTCACCGAACGCGCCTTCGAATGGCATCCGGGTCACGCCATGCAAATCCATGCCAGCGCCGCCACGTTTGCCCGCATTACCGGTCGCTGCCAACGCGCCCATGGTCATACCGTGGAAGCCGTTGGTGAAGGCGATCACATTTGACCGTCCGGTCACTTTGCGCGCGAGCTTCATTGCGGCCTCAACCGCATTTGTACCGGTCGGGCCTACCATCATGACCTTGTGGTCCATGCCGCGCGGCTTGAGGATCTTTTCCTCAAAAGTTTCGAGGAACGCCGCCTTGGTATCGGTGTACATGTCCAGGCCATGCGCAATGCCGTCGTTCGATATATGCTCGATCAACGCCGTCTTCATGTCAGGGTCGTTGTGACCGTAGTTCAACGACGAACAGCCTGCCAGAAAATCGATATAGGTTTTGCCAGTGCTGTCAGTCATTTCCGACCCGGAGGCCGAGGTGAATGTCGTGTCAAAGCTGCGGCAGTAGCTGCGCGCCTCGGATTCACGGCGTTCAAAAACAGGATGCACAGAAGAATTGGAAGCAGTCATGGACAGCTCCTTTCTATGAATAAATAAGGATTGAGACAGAAGAAAGCGGGGCGCCAATCAGGCGGCGCGCTCCATTTTTTCTTCGTCGAATTCGATGGTCACCATGTTCTCGGTGCTAGCCTGACCGTCGAAGTGCTCTGCCTTCTTGAAGTGCGGCTTGTAGCTCAGATCACCGCCCATGGTGCGGGCGAACTTTCGGAACAGACCCCATGACGCAGCATTATCGCTGGTGATGGTTGTCTGGAGAGTATCGACGCCATCGCAGACGTCACGTCCAAGGATCTCACGCATCATAAGGACGCCAAGGCCAAGGCCCCGCGCCTTTTCACTGACAGCCACCTGCCAGACAAAAAGCGTGTGCGGTTCGCTCGGCTTTACATAGCCGGAAACCCAGCCCACCACTTCGCCATCCAATTCAGCAACGACACATGTGTCGGCGAAGTGGTCGCATTGCAGCAGGTTACAGTAGATCGAGTTCTCGTCCAGCGGCTTGCAGGCGCTGACAAGATCCCAGATGGCAGTCCCATCCTCTGCGTTCGGGATGCGCAGTGTCGGGATTTTGGCTCGCGCCAGATCGCGTGGATGTTGCATGAGGCTCTCTCGTATTGTTTCCTTCGATAGACAAAGTATCTGATCGGACGGTTATTTCAAGTGTCTAAGTAAAAAAATGGACTTTTGCGTAAAAACACCCATATTTGTTTAGATAAATCAATCGAAACGGGAGATAGCCCACTTTGTCACTCAAAGTAAAACCACCTTGCAGCCAGCTTGAGGCCCCGGTAGTGCTTCACCATCGTGTTAAAGAGGTCACTATGGATCGGGTCGACAACAGCCTCATTGCCCTACGCCGCATCATCCGTGCGACTGAGCTTTACGGTCGCGACCTGAAACAGATCGCCGGTATCACGGCCGTACAGTTCCGCGCCCTGCAGATCATCGGCGAAAAAGGATATGCCACGGCCAAGGAAGTCAGCACACGGATGCGGGTCAGCCAGGCGACCGTGACTTCGCTGGTCGACAAGCTGGTGCGCGAAAACATGGTCACGCGCGAAAAATCGGAGACGGATCGCCGTCAGACCGACATTTGCATAACCGAACAAGGACGCGACACGCTCGAAAATGCGCCGGATCCTTTGCAACAGCGCTTCGTACGCAAGTTCGCTGCGATGGAAGATTGGGAACAGACAATGCTGCAGGCCATGCTCGAACGTGTGGCCAGCATGATGGACGCCGAGGATCTTGACGCCTCCCCAGTGCTGGACACAGGGGACATCAAACATTAGCTGCACCTTGCCGCGATGCTCGCGGAGTAGCGGATGTGTGACGCGCACGACATGCGGCGCTGTCCATCCGCTGTTAACCTTGCTTAACAAGGTTTAAAGGTTCACGTTGCCCCGAAAGGGTCGATCACGTCAGATCGCCGCCCCGAAAGGGGCGAGACTGACCCCCAAAGCGGCGCTTGCGTACAAGCGAGCATGGATCCGACCCTACGTAATAGCCATGCAGGGGTGGGGAAGCCTCCTTGCGTCAACGAACAACTTACAACAGGAGGGAATATGTTCCAAAAGATCGTCGTACCCGTCGACCTGACCCACGCGGACAAACTCAACAATACGCTGCAGATCGTCGCTGATCTGGCGATGAGCCACGGGGCCGAAGTCTGCTACGTCGGGGTGACCGCCACAACGCCGACCGCGGCCGCCCACAGCCCCGAAGAATACGCAGCCAAGCTGACCGAATTCGCCACGGCGCAGGGACAAAAAGGCTTTGCCACGTCGGCGAAAGCTCTGACCGCACCGGATCCCGCCGTGGATACGGACAAAAAACTGCTCACAGCGCTGAAGGACATCGGCGCCGACCTTGTGGTCATGCAGACACATGCGCCCAATGCTGCCGACTACATCTGGTCGGGCCACGGCGCATCGATTGCGGCTCATGCAGACGCATCCGTCTTCCTCGTGCGCGACTGAGGAGCACGGACCGGGGCGCACCGCCCCGCAACAGAAATCCTGCGAACAGGACAATAAAAGGAAAGAGAGGACATATGACGGACGAGAACTCCGAGATAGCCGACGGGATACCGACCCCGGACGGCGCGTCTCATATCATCGACACGGAATACGAAATCGGTCAGGACAACTTCGAAGGGTCTGTAGGCCCGTTCGGCTTTGACATTCACAACCCGGTCTTTGGCATCTCCGGCCTGGCGATCGTGGCCTTTGTGTTCTACACGCTGGCTTTGCCGGAACAGGCTGGCTCGGTCTTCACCTGGCTGTTCAGCTCGGTAACGCAGGGCTTTGACTGGTTCTTTATCGGTGCGGCAAACATCTTTGTTTTGTTTTGCCTAGCACTGATCGTGACGCCGTTGGGCAACGTCCGGCTCGGCGGTACATCTGCCACCCCGGACTACACCTACGTCGGTTGGTTTGCGATGTTGTTCGCAGCTGGCATGGGCATCGGCTTGATGTTCTACGGCGTTTCGGAACCCATGAGCCACTTTTCCTCGTCATTGGGCGGTGTCACCATGGGCGAAGATGGCGTGCGCACCGACTGGGCTCCGCTTGGCGGGGCCGCCGGAAATGAAGCAGAGGCCGCGCGCCTTGGTATGGCGGCAACAATCTTCCACTGGGGCCTGCACCCTTGGGCGATCTATGCTGTGGTTGCGCTGTCGCTGTCGCTGTTTTCCTACAACAAAGGCCTTCCGCTGACGTTCCGTTCTGCCTTTTATCCGCTTTTGGGTGAACGGGTCTGGGGCTGGCCTGGCCACGTCATCGACATCCTTGCGGTGTTCGCGACGCTCTTCGGTCTGGCGACATCGCTTGGTCTTGGCGCGACACAGGCCAACGCAGGTCTCAACGAGTTGTTCGGTATTCCGGTGAATGCAACGACCGAGGTCATCCTGATCTCTGCCATCACGGCCATCGCCTTGGTATCGGTCCTGCGCGGTCTCGACGGCGGTGTAAAGATCCTGTCCGAGATCAACATGGGCCTTGCTTTTGTCCTGCTGCTCTTTGTCCTGCTGGTCGGCCCCACGGTCTACCTGCTGACATTCTTCGCCGACAGCCTGTTGGCGTATCTGCAATACCTGCCGGCACTTGCGAACCCGATTGGCCGCGAAGACACCAACTTCGTTCAAGGCTGGACATCGTTCTACTGGGCGTGGTGGATTTCCTGGTCCCCTTTCGTGGGCATGTTCATCGCACGGGTCTCCCGTGGCCGCACCGTCCGCGAGTTCATCGTCTGCGTGCTGCTGATCCCGTCGATGGTTTGCGTGTTGTGGATGTCTGTCTTTGGCGGCACCGCTCTGCATCAGGTTATCAACGACGGCTACACCGCTGCACAGGAAGCATCGCTTGAACTGAAACTGTTCAAGATGCTCGATGTTCTGCCGTTGACCTCCATCACGTCGTTGATCGGCATCGTGCTCGTGATCGTGTTCTTCGTGACCTCCTCGGACTCCGGGTCTCTGGTCATCGACACCATCACGGCGGGTGGCAAGGTCGACGCCCCTGTGCCCCAGCGTGCGTTCTGGTGCATCTTCGAAGGCGCGGTGGCCATCGTGCTGCTGTTGTCTGCGGGCGGCTTGCAGTCGTTGCAGTCCATGGTGATTTCCACCGGCCTGCCATTCACGGTTGTCTTGCTCGTCATGTGTGTCGCGGTCTGGCGCGGCCTCGTGAACGAGCGCAAACACACCTGATTGCGCAAGCATCCCATTGAACACAAAAAGCCCGGGCTCGCGTCCGGGCTTTTTTTGCGACACCAACCAGCTGCGCCTCAGTTCTCTCCCGATCGAGATCACCTGTAAAAAGGTCCGCCGCGCCAAGCAGGCCCCCTCCCCCGCTCCACCCGGGCAGCGGTACAGTTGTGGCCACTGCCGTTTATGTCACAAATTGTCCGCAGCGCGGCTCAAGGCTTCGGTCAGTGCCCGTCAACGACCAGGCCCTGCCGCACAGCTTCATTACCTCGACGTAGACCATTTGCGCGGATTAACCTGCCGTCGTCCTGGGTATTGATCCCCATCTCATCGTTGGAAGACTTATTGACCGTAGTGCCCGTATCAATGACGCGCACCTACGCACCCCTCCACAAAGAGCGCCCTCGGCGCGAGGACCCTTTGGCCTAGACAATCCCGACTAATTACATCAACTTTACCCATGTAAAAAGATCAGGAACACGCGTGATGCATTCTCAATTACACGACACCGGCACGTTTTCGACAACACATGCCAGCCGCTACCTGCAGCAGCTGTGCAAGCACTTCGGCCACAAGACAGAGGTACAATACGATGAAACGGCTGGCACAATTTCACTTTTGATGGGTCCGGCGCAGCTGCGTGCGACCGATGATCAACTGGAAGCCGTGATCTCTGCCGCCGACGCCGAAGGTCTTTCAAAAGCACGCCACATCATCGACAAGCACCTCGAACGCTTCGCCTTCCGCGAAGGTTTCAAGGCGATGGATTGGCAAGGCCCGCTTCCTGAGTGACGCCATGCCAGCGCATCGGGACCAAAACGCCAGATGGTGCGGCTCCTGAAACCGGTCGTCCACATCTCAATGTCCGGCGACTTGGCAGACGACTGGAACGCTCGTCTCTGCCGCCAACCCCGCCCGGCAGCCGTCTGAGGTCAAGCGACAGGATCCGCCGGCCGGATCGGCTGCGCGCACCATGTTCTGCTCAGGCGAACCCTGCCGAACAGCAAAGGGGCGACACCTCGGCAACATGGCGCAGCGATCATATCGGAGAGGTGCTTGGCCTAGCGGCACGGCAACATTCAGATCGTGAACATCAAACCTAATGGAAAAGCGACGCAGCACCTGCCCCGCGCGTGGCAGCGCACCCTCTGAACAGGACGTTTCAAGAGAACTATTATCCCGAGACGGCTGCCTTCCACATCACCGGGCTGACGTAGACAACGCTGTCATCGACGCTGACCATCACATCGCCGTCCTGAATGTTGACTTGCAACTTCATGGTGCGGCCTGCCATCTTTGCCAGTGCGTCGGTTTCCACCTCTGAAAGATTGACCACCTGCAGGTTGTCGAACCGGGTGGTACTGTTCTTGATCTTGTCCCACCAGATGTCAGCCGTCTTGCCGCCATAAGCGTAGACGACCACCTTGCCTGCCTTGGCACTGGACTGACGCACGACCTTTTCGCTGGGCAGTCCCAAGGCAATCCAGACATCCAGCTGGCCACTCAGGCTTTTCTGCCAGATGTCAGGTTCGTCATCAGTGGACAGGCCCTTGGCCATCTCCAAATGTTCATGAGCATTCAAAGCAAAAGCCACGAGGCGCACCATCAGCCGCTCATCCGTCTCCGACGGGTGCTTGGCCACGGTCAGCTTGTGCGTCTCGTAGTAGTGACGATCCATGTCGGAGACCGACAGTTCGACCTTATATATGGTGGCTTTTTGCGCCATGATCTGTCCTGAGCTCCAAAAGACGGGGACTGGCCCCGTCTGTCGGTGATGATCGCCCGGATAGCAAGGGCGCAGGCTCAATCAGGCGGCGGTGACGCGCCAGATGATATCGCCCACATCGTCGGCCATCAGCAGTGATTTCCCATCCGGGCCCAGCGTCACGCCAACCGGCCGCCCATAAGCCAGCTTCTCATCCTCAGACAGGAAACCAGACAGGATATCCCGCGACGGGCCGCTGGGTTTGCCGTTCTCGAACGGCACGAAGATCAGCTTGTAGCCACTGAGTTTCGATCGGTTCCACGACCCATGCTGGCCAATGACCATGCCCGCGCCGAAACCGGGCAACGTGCCGTCGGGCATCCAGCACAGACCAAGCGACGCGGTGTGACCACCAAGCGCGAAATCCGGCGTGACAGCGTGGGAGACCATGGCAGCATCCTGCGGCACGCGGTCATCAACCGTTTGCCCCCAATAGCAATACGGCCAGCCGTAGAAACCATCCTCCTCAACCGAGGTCAGATAATCCGGCGGGGTCTCGTCCCCCAGCCCGTCGCGTTCGTTCACCACGGTCCACAGCTTGCCGGTCACGGGTTCCCACGCCATGCCCACCGCATTGCGCAGACCGGAGGCAAAGATGCGTGCCGCACCGCTTGCGACGTCCAGTTCCCAAATGGCGGCGCGGCCTTCTTCAACCTCCATCCCCTGATCGGCGATGTTGGTCAGCGACCCGACGCCGGCATAGATCTTGCTGCCATCCGGAGAGACCAGCAGGCTGCGCGTCCAATGGCCGTGCGGTTTGAAATCGACCAGTTTTTCGCCCTCGCCCGCCAGCGCCGTGTCGCCAGAAGCATAGTCAAACACGCGCACGCCGTCCGTGTTGCCAAGGTAGAACCGGTCGCCCACCAACGCCATGCCAAAGGGCTGGTTCTGGTTTTCCACGAACACCTTGCGGACCTCGGCGACACCGTCGCCATCCGCATCACGCCATAGGGTCACGCGGTTGGCGCTTTTGCCAATGGCTTTGACACGCCGCATGGTCGCCTGTGCGGCGTGGTCCATCAGGGTTTTCGGCGGGCCTGCCTGTTCCTTTGATTCCGCCACCAGCACGTCGCCGTTGGGCAGGACTTCGATCCAGCGGGGATGGTCGAGACCGGAGGCAAAGGCGTTCACTTTCAGACCCGGCGCGCAGGTCGGCACATGGCCGTCCTTCCAGCCCTCGGCGGCGGGCATTTTCAGCGTCATGATGCCTTGCTTGCGGGCCGCGGGGATATCGGGCGTCGTGCCGAATGCCTGATGCGACGGCGCGCCCATACGCCGGACAAAGGCGATCGAGCCGCCAACCATGGCTGTTGCTTTGGCGATGAGGTCCATATCTGCTCCCTGAGATGTTTGGCCTCAAGCTAAAGGAAGTTACAGCGGTCCGACAGAGCATTCGGAGCATACAGCCACGCCAAGGCATGGCTTCCCTGACGTTCTGCAAACGGGGATGCGGGATTTATGCTTCAAATTGAGCGGACAGTTAATTGTCGACCGCACAATTGAAACCGGATTTGAGATTCAATCCGAAAAAGGTCGCCACCTACCGAAAGCGTGCAACGTCAGGGCAGCTGAAGACCAATCCCACCGAGCCAAACTCACCGGTTCTGACCGAGGCCGAAGCAGCGAGAGTGTTTGCCTTTGGGGCCGACTGCTGCTGGACCATCCTCTGCACGCCCTTCATGTGCAGTGCTGGCCGAATACGCCAACGAATTCCCTCTGCGGATCCAAAAGGGTTACAACAGTGTATGAGCCGGTGCTTCCTTGCGAAGTACAAGATCCGTAACGGGCGCTCGCACACTGATCGTTCATGCAGCATCGCTCAGACACGCCACGCACCGGATCACATGTTCCGCACCGCAATCAAAAACGCCTTTCATCAATCGGGCATCTGCCCTCAGCGTCTGAAACCCGATCAGACAGCATTCCTCTTTGGCGGAAAAATCGCCCGCGGCTGTTGAAAAAACCACGCCATAAAATGGGCAAACCGCCGGACTGAGCGTGGCGCCTGTGCACTTTACGCATCTGACCCCTTGCCCAGCCGTGGCGCCCCGGCCAGAGTGTTGCTTGATGTGTCAGGCATACATTGCCCGCATCGGATTTTCACTCCGACCGAAAGCCCTTCATGAACAAGCTCCAGAGAACGCCAGAGCGCTACACGACCGAGGAATACCGCAAACGCCTGTCCAAACTCCGACTGAAGATGGAAAAGCAGGGGTTGGACATGCTCATCCTCTCCGACCCGTCGAACATGTCCTGGGTGTCGGGATACGGCGGCTGGTCCTTTTATGTGCATCAATGCGTCGTAGTGGGCCCGACCGGCGACCCAATCTGGTTCGGGCGATCACAGGACGCGCAGGGTGCCTATCGCACCGTCTGGATCTCGCGCGACAACGTCATCGGCTACCCCGATCACTATGTGCAGTCCACCGAATGCCACCCGATGGAATTTCTCTGCGAAAAGCTCACCGATATGGGCTGGGACAAGGGAACCATCGGCGTCGAGATGGACAATTACTGGTTCTCCGCCCGCGCCTATGAGCGGCTGCAGCACGGGTTGCCGAATGCGAAATTTCAGGACGCCACCGGCTTCATCAACTGGGAACGTGCAGTAAAGTCCGACAAGGAACTGGAATACATGCGGCAGGCGGCGCGCATCGTCGAGCGGATGCACCACCGTATTGCCGACAAGGTCGACGTTGGGGTCCGCAAATGCGATCTGGTGGCCGAGATTTACGACGCCGGTCTGCGCTATGACGAATGGTATGGTCATGGCGGGGATTACCCTGCCATCGTGCCGCTGCTGCCATCGGGCCCGGACGCCGCTGCGCCACATCTGACGTGGGACGATCTGCCGATGAAGAACAACGAAGGCACGTTCTTCGAAATCGCGGGCTGTTACCAGCGCTATCACGTCCCGCTCTCAAGAACGATCTTTCTAGGAAAGCCTCCGCAGGAAATTCTGGATGCGGAAAAGGCTGTGATCGAAGGGATGGAAGCCGGACTGGAGGCCGCGCGCGCCGGGAACACCTGTCACCATATCGCGGATGCGTTCTTCAACTCGTTGGAAAAACGCGGCATCGTCAAGGACAACCGCTGTGGCTATTCAATCGGCCTGAGCTACCCGCCGGACTGGGGCGAACGCACCATGTCCTTGCGCCGCGGCGATATGACGGAGCTGGAGCCGGGCATGACGTTCCACTTCATGACCGGTTTGTGGATGGAAAGCTGGGGATACGAGACCACGGAATCCATTGCGATTACCGATGGCGACCCGGAGGTATTCTGCGACCTGCCACGCAAGATGCTTGTGAAATCGTAGGATGAGAGTGCCGCGAGGGGCCAGCCCCTCGCGGCACCCCGGTGTACTTTGAAGTTTAGAAACAGGGGCGCAGCGGGTTTCGCCGCGCCCCCTATCATGTCAGCCAAGCTCGGGCGCGACGGGCACAACCACGCGACCACGGATCTGGCCGTCGAGGAATTTCGGCGCCGTGGCAATGACCTCGGAGAGCGGCACTTCAACAGCGAGACCGCCAAGTTTGGAAAGGTCGAGCTCTTTGGCCAGTGCATCCCAAGCGGCACGGCGTTTTTTGGCGGGGCACATGACGCTGTCCACACCCGCAAGCGTCACGCCGCGCAGGATGAAGGGCGCAACGGAGCTCGGAAGGTCCATGCCTGCCGCCAGACCGCAAGCCGCCACAGTGCCGCCGTACTGCATCATGGACAACAGGTTGGCCAAAACGGTGCTGCCCGCCACGTCCACGCCACCCGCGAAGCGCTCCTTGTTCAGCGGGCGTACCTTGCCTGACAATTCTTCGCGGTCGATGATCTCGCTGGCGCCAAGGCCCTTGAGGTAGTCCGCCTCGGAGGCGCGGCCCGTGACAGCTGCCACTTTATATCCGCGATTGGCCAGAAGAACCGTTGCCACGGACCCGACACCGCCCGCCGCACCTGTGACAGCGATCGGACCACTGTCCGGCGTGACGCCGTTGGCTTCGAGCGCCTGCACGCAGAGCATCGCGGTATAGCCCGCAGTGCCGATTTCCATCGCCTGACGCATGGAAATGCCATCGGGCAGCGGCACCAGCCAGTCGCCCTTGACCCGCGCCTGTTTCGCCAGGCCACCCCAATGGGTTTCACCGACGCCCCAGCCGTTGAGGATGACCTTGTCCCCGGGCGTGTAGTCGGGATGCTGGCTGTCGGTGACGATGCCGGCAAAGTCGATCCCCGGAACCATCGGGAATTTACGCACAACGGGGGCGCTGCCGGTGATGGCGAGCGCGTCCTTGTAGTTCAGCGTGGACCACGCGACGTCAACGGTCACATCGCCCTCTGGCAACTGGTCAGCGCCGGCCTGGGTCAGGCTGACGGTTTGCTTGTCGTCGGATTTGTCGATCACGATTGCGTCGAACATGTCATTCTCCCACTTGGTTTATGTCTTTGAAATCAGGCTGAAGTAACTTTGGGTGAAGGCGTGCAGAGGCTCTGGCCCCTGCACCATCCTGGCGCGCAGCACGGCACCCTCCCACCCGGTCCAGAAAAGCTGCGCCAGCGCCTTCGGGTCGCCGTTCACCTCGGCTTTGGCAAGGCAGGCTTCGGTCCGATCCTGCCACCCGTCGAGGACCGCGCTCAACCGCGCGCGGAAGCTGTCCGGCAGGTTTGGCATCTCCTGGCCGAGGTTCCCGATCAGGCATCCGCGACGGAAACCATGTCGTGCCATGCCCGCTTCGGCATCCTTGGCGAAGGCGCGCAGACGGTCGATGGGCGCGCGCCTCGTATCGTCAAGGTTCCGGTCGAGCACCGTCAGGAAGTACGCGTCATACGCGGCGATCAGTTCAGATCCAAAAGCCTCCTTGGACCCGAAATGATGGTAAAAGCTGCCCTTGGGCACCCCGGCTGTACTGAGGATCTCATCCACGCCCGACGCCCCGTAGCCCCGTTCGGTGAGATGAGCCAATCCGGCGCGGATCAGCTTGGCCCGCGTCTCGGACTGGTCCGGCGCGGTGCGCGGACGTCCCCTGCGACGGGGGGAGACAGGCTGATCTGGGGCGGCCTCTTCGGTCATGCCCTAATATTTAGACCGATCCGTCTAATAAATCAACCCGGGTGGAGTTCGGCGGACCATGAGGCCACGGCGCGCGCCGCCTGCGCGATCAGATCAGCCTGCGTATGGCCGCTCACACGCTTGCGCGGCTTGAAGTCATGTTCCCCACCCTCCAGCCATTCCAATAAGATACGGTCCGAAAGCGGATAGGACGCCACCTCATCTCGCGTCCCAAAGGGATCTCGGGTGCCTTGGCAGATCAGGGTCGGCGTCTGCAAAGTTGCCAGATGAGCCACGCGCAGTTTTTCGGGTTTGCCAATGGGATGAAAAGGATAGCCAAGGCACAAGAGCCCGGCCACGCCGAGGTCGTCCGCCACCATGCTTGCCACGCGCCCGCCCATGGATTTCCCCCCGATCACCAGCGGCCCCTCCGCCGCCAACAAGCGCACCGCCGCGCGATATTCTGCGCAGAGAAGGTCCACCTTCGGCGGCGGGCGCTTGGTGCCACCAACGCGACGCTGCGCCATGTAGGCGAACTCAAACCGCGCCACGCGCAGCCCCTGCCCGGCCAAAGCCGCTGCCATGTCCTGCATGAAGCCGCTGTCCATTGCGGCCCCCGCTCCGTGTGCCAGAACAACGGTCAGCTGTGCCGCCTGTGGCCCGTCAAACAAAAACATCCCGACGCCTCTCCTCCTCGTATTTCCGGTCACTGTGCGCGGTGCGCAGGTCGGTTCGCAAGCCCATGAAGAATCATTGGAATCGCGCTTCGCAGTCGCTGCGATTTCAGCCGATTTGCGCAAAATTCATGTCAAAACCCGCTTTCATTACTGCAGGCAGGTCAGCCTCATTGACCCGTTAGTCAATGGCCTCGTCGATTTCGCACAAAAATTTGGCACCCTCGATGTCACGGCGATATGCAAGTAACCGCTTGATCCCGTTCATACATTCTCCAAACCCGGCATCTGACCACCGCAACGTAACCTCGATCAGCGCGACGCAAGAATTTACACGCGGTACTTTTTAGCCAAGTATTTGATCAGATGCTCTGGGACGAACGCAAACAAAGACGACAATCGCCAAGGCCCTGCACAATGCAGGGTCCTGTGACGTGGAATACGTCCGGCGTTCTGAGCATCAAAATTGCATCAATAGGGAGCAAACCATGAAATCCACCCTTCTGCCGATCGCAGCAGCCGTCACACTGGCGGCCGGAGCCGCAGGCGCCGCCACGCTGGACGACGTCAAAGCGAATGGACAACTTAAATGTGGTGTGAGCCAGGGCCTGCCCGGTTTTTCCACACCCGATGACAACGGCAACTGGACCGGACTGGACGTAGACTACTGCAAGGCGCTCGCCGCCGCGGTTCTGGGCGATGCCGACGCTGTCGAATATGTATCCTTGTCGGCCAAGGACCGCTTCACCGCGCTGTCCTCCGGCGAGATCGACGTGCTGTCGCGCAACACCACATGGACAATCACCCGCGACACCGATCTGGGCATCTCCTTCACTGGTGTGTCTTACTATGACGGTCAGGGCATGATGGTCCCGCGGGATCTGGGCGTGACATCCGCGCTCGAGCTGGATGGCGCAACGATCTGCACCAACACCGGCACCACCACAGAGCTGAACATCACCGACTATTTCAAGCAGCACGACATGGAATTCGAACTGGTCGCGCTGGAAAACTCTGACGAGGTTGTCGCAGCTTACGGCGCAGGCCGTTGCGACGTCTTCACCACAGACCGGTCGGGCGTGGCCGCTGAGCGTCTGAAGCTGGCGGATTCCGACGCGCACATGGTGCTGCCGGAAACCATCTCCAAGGAACCGCTTGGCCCGTCCGTGCGTGCCGATGACGAACAGTGGGAAAAGATCTCCCGCTGGGTGCTGAACGCACTCGTCGAAGCCGAAGAGCTCGGCATCACCTCCGAGAACACCGAAGAGATGATGTCCTCCGAGAACCCCTCCGTTCAGCGTCTGCTGGGTGCGGGTGAAAACGACTATGGCTCGCCCATGGGTCTCGACGCTTCCTGGGCGAAAAACGCCATCGAAGCCGTGGGCAACTACGGTGAAATCTACGAGCGCAACGTGGGTCCGGACACTCCGCTCGGTCTCGACCGCGGCGTGAACGCGCTGTGGACCGACGGTGGCCTGATGTACGCTCCGCCGATCCGCTAATCAGTTTGGCCTTGGAAGGGGACGGGTTCGCCCGTCCCTTTCTACATAATAAAAACAAACGATACGACAGTGGGGAAACATCCATGAGCTCGATGAGCGAAGGCGGCACACCCGCCGGAGGCAAGTCGTCGAAAGAGCGCACCGGTCTGGCAGCGCTGGTTTTCGACGCAAAAGCCCGATCCCTCTTTTTTCAGGCGCTTCTCGCGCTGGCCATTCTGGCGCTGATCTGGGTGGCCATCGGAAACGCCGCCGACAACCTTGCATCGCAGAACAAGCAATTTGGCTTCGACTTCTTTGACAGGCCCTCCGATATTCAGATCCTGACGACCTTCGGGACATGGATCACGGGCTACGAGGCAGGGGAACACACTGTCTTTGACGTCTTTCTAGTGGGCATTGCCAATACGCTGATCGTGTCCATTGTCGGCGTGATCATTGCGACGCTCTGGGGGTTTCTGCTTGGCATCTTCCGTCTGTCTCCGAACTTTGTTCTGCGCAGCTTTGCCACCATCTATGTCGAGTTGTTGCGCAACGTCCCGCTGCTGTTGCAGATCTTTTTCTGGACCGCCGTCTTGCGTCTGGTTGCCCCGTCAGAACGCGGCACCTATTCGACGCTGATCCCCGGTCTGTTCCAATTCGACGCCAAGGGCATCTACGGCCCCTACCCCATCCTCGAGGACGGCTTCGGCCTTGTGCTGATTACGTTCCTGATCGCTGTCGCCGCGTCCATCGGTTACGCGAAATGGGCCAAGAAACGTCAGGACGCCACCGGGCAGCCCTCCCCTGTTGCTCTGGTGTCTGCCGGGTTGATCATTGGCCTGACCGTTGTCGTCTATCTGATCATGGGGCGTCCGATGACGATCGAATGGCCGAACTTCGTGTCTGACGGTCCGATGCTGCGCCGTGGGTTCGAGCGGGGCATCGGCAGCTACATCGCGCCGGAATTCATGGCCTTGCTGCTGGCGCTGGCCAGCTACACCGCCGCCTTCATCGCAGAGATCGTGCGCGCCGGCATTCAGGCCGTGCCCAAGGGACAATCCGAAGCCGCCGCAGCACTTGGCCTGCCTGCAGGCATCGCCATGCGCAAGGTCATCCTGCCGCAGGCGTTCCGCGTGATCGTGCCCCCTCTGACCTCGCAATACCTGAACCTGACCAAGAACTCATCGCTGGCCGCAGCCATCGGCTACCCGGAACTCGTGGCGGTCTTTGCCGGCACGACGCTGAATCAGGTCGGCGCGGCGATCGAGATCATTGCCGTCGTGATCCTTGTGTATCTGGTGATTTCGCTGGTGACATCGTTTTTCATGAACTGGTTCAACAACCGCGTTGCGCTGGTCGAACGGTAAGGAAAAGACATGGTAGACAGACCTGTAGAATATCCCGCCGTCGATCACGAAGTCGCCTATGTGCGCACTGACGACGCGCCAACCCTGCCGGCACCGACGTCCGAGATTGGCGTGAAAGCGTGGCTATGGAAGAACATCTTCGCCTCCATGGCGGACTATTCCTCCGGCCCCAGGGCCGTGGCGTCGATCCTGATGACCATCATCACGGTTTTCACCGCCTATGCCCTGATCTGGATGATCTGGACGATGCTGGACTTCGCCGTGTTCTCGGCCACCTTCGGGGATCCCGAGGGCCTGAAGCGTGAAGCCTGCCTGCCCAACCCGAACGGCGCCTGCTGGCCCTATGTTCAGGCGAAGTGGTATCAGTTCATGTACGGCTTTTATCCCGACGACCAGGTCTGGCGCATCAACGTGCTGTTTGCGCTGCTGGCCGCCGGCATCGGGTGGCTGGTCTTCGGCCCGTCGCACAAGGGCAAGGTCGCGGCCTTCATGCTGTTCGGCTATCCTCTCCTGGCCTACGTCATGCTCAACGGCATGCCTGTCGAAGACGACGGCGACCTTGGCCACATCTTTGCGGGCATCTGGTTCCCGGCCCTCGTGGCAGCGGTGCTTTTTGCGGGCTGGTGGCTGGCCAGTTCCGGCAAATTCGGTGACGTCGGTCAGGCCTTTGCCCCCGCCTTGCTGATGGGCGTGATCGTGGTCGGCATCTTTGCGGTGCTTCCGCTGGTGACCATGACCCTCGACCTCGCGCTTGGCACCGAAG
Organism: Sagittula marina; assembly: GCF_014196795.1. GTDB lineage: Bacteria > Pseudomonadota > Alphaproteobacteria > Rhodobacterales > Rhodobacteraceae > Sagittula > Sagittula marina. The sequence continues at coordinate 364,076 of NZ_JACIEJ010000005.1, read as the reverse complement.
TGGTGGAGACCAACAAATGGGGCGGGCTGACCATCACGCTGGTGGTCGCGATTGCCGGCATCGTCGTGTCCCTGCCCGCTGGCATGTTGCTGGCGCTGGGGCGACGCTCGAACGCACCGATCATCCGCTACTCCTCCGTGATCTTCATCGAAGTCGTCCGGGGCATCCCGCTGATCTCGGTACTGTTCTTCGCCTCCGCGATGCTGCCCTACTTCCTCGCGCCCGGCGTGGACTTCAACAAGCTGCTGCGCGCCATGATCGGCGTGATGCTGTTTGCCTCCGCCTATATGGCAGAGGTCATCCGCGGTGGCCTGCAAGCGATCCCGAAGGGCCAGTACGAAGGCGGCATGTCGCTGGGCCTGTCCTTTTGGCAGCAGATGCGGCTGATCATCATGCCGCAGGCTCTGACGACGGTCATTCCGGGCATCGTGAACACCTTCATCGGCCTGTTCAAAGACACCACGCTTGTCCTGATCATCTCGATCTTCGACTTGCTGGGCATCCTTCTGGCGACCCTGAAAGACCCGGAATGGGCAACCGCCTCAACCGCCTACACAGGCTATCTCGTGATCGCGCTGATCTACTGGATCTTCTGCTTCGGCATGTCCCGCTACTCCGTCCACATGGAACGCAAACTCGACCGGTCGCACCGGTAAGAGGAGATTATTGCAATGACCGACACGGCAACCGCCCCCCGCACCGCGCTGAATGTCTCTGACGAGATAGCCATCGAAATCTCCGGCCTGAACAAATGGTTCGGCTCCTTCCACGTTTTGCGTAACATCAACCTGACCGTCTACAGCGGCGAGCGTATCGTCATCTGCGGTCCGTCCGGATCGGGCAAATCCACGATGATCCGCTGCATCAACGCGCTGGAGGAACATCAGGAAGGGATCATCGAAGTTGACGGCACGCGCCTGACCAACGACCTCAAGAACATCGACAAGGTGCGCTCCGAAGTTGGCATGTGCTTCCAGCATTTCAACCTGTTCCCGCATCTCACGATCCTGGAAAACTGCACGCTGGCACCGATCTGGGTCCGCAAGACGCCCAAGAAGGAAGCCGTCGAAACCGCGATGCATTACCTCGAAAAGGTGAAGATCCCCGATCAGGCCAGCAAGTACCCCGGCCAGTTGTCCGGCGGTCAGCAGCAACGTGTGGCCATCGCGCGCTCGCTATGCATGAAACCGCGTGTCATGCTGTTCGACGAACCGACATCGGCCCTCGACCCGGAGATGATCAAGGAGGTGCTCGACACCATGATCGAACTGGCCGAGGAAGGCATGACAATGCTCTGCGTCACGCACGAAATGGGCTTTGCCCGTCAAGTGGCGAACCGCGTCATCTTCATGGACCAGGGCCAGATCGTCGAACAAAACGAGCCGGAGGCCTTCTTCAACAATCCACAGTCCGAGCGTACAAAGCTCTTCCTGAGCCAGATCCTCGGCCACTGATCCGACCAACGACGCAAAAGCGCCTCCGCCGATTACGGCGGGGGCATTTTCATGCCGTAAGCATGCATATGCGGACGTCATAAATTTGTGAATTACGTTAGGTGACATTTTGCTTTGGCGAAAAGCCTCGCTAAGTCACCGAAAATGAAAACACATCCCCGCATCAATGCCGCCCTGATGGCACTTGTGGCCGCCTTGATGGTCGCCACCATTGCAATCGCCGTGACGGATCCTGTCATGTTCAAAGACTCTTTCGCGGCAGAGGACGGCATTGTCGAATACGGCACGGCCATCTTCCTGGTCTTTGGCGCTCTCACCCTGTTCAGGCGCGCCTTTGCCGGTCATGAACTGGTTGGCCTCCGCTTTTCCATTTTGTCTGTGATGTACGGAGCCCTGTTCATCTTTGCCGCGGGCGAGGAAGTGTCCTGGGGCCAGCGGATCCTTGGCATTGATACGACCGGCATCTTCCTGGAGCATAACGACCAACAGGAATTGACCCTGCACAACATGGTCATCGGCGGTGTCAAACTGGACGAGGTCGTTTTCGGCAACCTTCTGTCTGTGGTTCTCCTGAGCTATCTGATCCTGCTGCCGCTCCTCTGGTCGCGCGCTGCGTGGGTTCGCAATCTGGGCACATGGCTTGCGGTGCCAGTGCCGCGTCTGCAACATGCCTTGGCGACCTTCATCGTGACCGTCATAATTGGCGTGATCCCGGTTGATCGCAAATGGGAGGTCTACGAACTGGCCTTCGCGCTCATTTCCCTGGGCATCTTCCTGTTTCCGCAGAATGCAATGGCCAGTTCCACGCAGGGGGGCCAGGCTGGCGTCGGACAGCGTTCTGCCTCCGCCGAGCGTGCGGAGATTGAAATTGCGAATGCGTGACCGTCACCGGCGATCGTCTGACGCCGCGTGCCCGCCAGTTTTCATTCCGCCGCATATTTAGGCAAAAACCATAGAAATCCGCTCCTGCTTCGGATCTTACGCCGCATTGCAGAAAAATAGGGTCGTTTTCGGAACCCCTCCGCCAATTTGACGTTAGTGTCCCGTGTGAGCGCAAACGCTCACGCGCTGAAATTTTGAGCGCGAAAGCCAAGTGGACCAATGGAGCACCCGATCAAGGATATCCCCACCAACCCCGCCTCTACCCCCAGTGACGGCCCCGAAGACAAGGCATCGTCAGCCCCCTACACGCGCGTGACCGTTCTCGGTGCAGGCAGTTGGGGCACGGCTCTCGCTGCGGTGATTGCCCGAAACGGACACGAGGTCCGCCTTTGGTCTCGCCGCCCCGATCAAGCCGATGCGATCAACAAGACCGGGCAGAACAAGGATTACCTCGACGGCATCGACCTGCCCAAGGGCATCACCGCGACCAGCGATCTGGCAGAAGCGCTTGATGGCACAGAGGCCGTTCTTCTCGTCACCCCTTCCTCCACCCTGCGCGCCATGTGCCAGGCCATCGCGCCGCACTTGCCCACAGGCATCCCGATCGCACTGGCCTGCAAGGGCGTCGAGCGTCGCACGGGCCTGCTGCTGAGCGAAGTGGTCATTGATGAGCTTCCGGGCCACGCGGTCGGAGCCGTCTCCGGTCCGACATTCGCTCGTGAAACCGCGCTGGACCACCCGACAGCCGCGACCGTGGCGTTCAATTTCTCCTACACGGATCGCCTGTCGCCCTATGCCAGCCCCGCCGCGCGACTGGCGCTGACGCTGTCCGGCAACGGCTTTCGCCCTTATGTCTCCGACGATCTCGTTGGGGTCGAACTGGGCGGCGCAGTGAAGAATGTTATCGCCATAGCCTGCGGGATGATGTCCGGCGCAGGCTTTGCCGAGAACACGCGCGCGGCCCTGATCACACGCGGCATTGACGAGATGAAGCTGCTCGCCACCGCGTTGGGCGGACGTCGCGAGACCGTGACCGGCTTGTCCGGCGCGGGCGATCTGACACTGACCTGCTCGTCCACCACCTCGCGGAACATGTCGCTCGGCCATCAACTGGGACAAGGTATTCCGCGTCCGTCCTGCTTTGAAGGCCGCAATGTCGTCGTGGAGGGCGAAGTCAACGCAGTCTCCGTGACGGACCTCGCCAAACGGGTTGGTGTGCCCATGCCGATCTGCGACACGGTGCATTCCGTGCTGCACGAAGGCGCCGACCTCCAGGAGGCATTTTCCGCGCTTTGGGCCCGCCCGATCGAGGCGGAGCCCTTTGGCATGGACCTCTTGCTGGCCCACCCCGCCCCCAAACAATCCCTGCAATTCGGAGAACCGTCGTGAACGTCCACGCCACCCCTCGCCCCGCCATTGCCGACCGCCGCTTTACTCTGGCCACCGACCTTGACGGAACCTTTCTAGGTGGCACCGATGCCGAGCGTGACCAACTGTACCGCTGGATCGAAGAGAACCGCGACAGCGTTGGCCTGATCTTCGTCACCGGACGCGATCCGGAATTCATCATGGAAATGTGCCGTGATCGCCACCTCCCGTGGCCTGAATACGTCGTTGGCGACGTCGGAACGACCATCGCAGAGGTCACGGCAGACGGTCATGTCACCCCCATTCCCGCCTTGGAAGAGGACATCGCCGACCGCTGGAAAGACAGCGGCGACGTGGTCCGCACCACGCTGGACGGGCACCCCGGTCTCACGCTGCAGCCGACACCCTTCCGATACCGCGTGAGCTATGACCTCGACCCTGCGAGCTTCGACGACAGCGCCAAGCATCGCGTCGAAGAGATGGGCCTCGACTGGCTGATCTCCGACAACAAGTATTTCGACGTGCTGCCCAAGGGGGTCTCCAAGGGCCCTTCCATCCGCCGTCTCGTCGAACATCTGGGCATCCCCGAGGCGCGCGTGCTGTGCGCCGGGGACACCCTCAACGATCTGTCCATGCTGGTCTGCGGCCTGCCCGCCGTCGCCGTGGGCAATTCCGAACCCGATCTGGTCGCCCGGCTTGATGGCCACGACACCTATCGCGCCAAGGCCCACGGCGCCGCAGGTATCCTCGAAGCCATCGCCGCGCTCGACCTTCACGACACGCCGAAAGGATAAATCATGCCGTCCGATTCGAGAGAACGCTCCAATCTGGTCATCGTCTATCACCGTCAGCCTTACGAAGAGGTCGAGGTAGACGGCAAGATCGAATACCATGAGAACAAGTCACCCAATGGCATCGTGCCCACGCTGAAGTCCTTCTTTGGCAGGTTCGACAAAGGCGCGTGGGTGGCATGGAAAAACTCCGACGACCCGGCACATCCCGACTTTGAACGCGTCGTGGAGATCTCGGACGCCTATGGCACCTATAACGTCTCCCGCCTGCCGCTGACGCCGGAACAGGTCACGTCGTTCTATCACGTCACGTCCAAGGAAGCGTTTTGGCCAATCCTCCACGGCTTCAAGGAACGCTATAACTACGACCCCGTCGATTGGTCCACGTTCCGTGAAGTGAACTGGGCTTTCGCCGAGGCCGCCGCTGCCGAAGCCGCCGAGGGTGCCGTGGTCTGGGTGCATGACTACAATCTATGGCTGGTGCCGGGCTACCTGCGCACCCTGCGGCCTGACGTGAAAATCAGCTTCTTCCACCACACGCCCTTCCCCGGCGCGGACATTTTCAACGTCCTGCCGTGGCGCAAGGAAATCCTTGAATCACTGCTGGCCTGCGACGTGGTGGGTTTCCACATTCCGCGCTATGTGAACAACTTCGTGTCCGCCGCGCGGTCCTTGCTCGAAGTCGACACACAGAAGCGTGAGAAGGTGAAGCCGGAGCTGAACAACCAGACCTCTGCCCTCTCCGAGCAGTCTGTCGTCACTGAACTGGCGTATGAAGGACGCACCGTGCGCTTGGCCGCCAGCCCGGTTGGGGTCGATGTGGAATACATTGAAAACCTTGCCAAAAGCGAAGAAACAGCCACAAAGCTCGCAGAGATCCGCGAAAATCAGGGCGACCGCCGCCTGATCCTCTCCGTGGGCCGCACCGACTACACAAAGGGCGGCATTGAACAGCTCGAAAGCTATGAGCGCCTCCTGGAAAACCATCCGGAGCTGCGCGACAAAATCCAGTTGATGCACGTCTCCGTCGCGGCCAACGCGAACATGACCGCCTATCAGCAAATTCAGGAAGATCTCGAAAGCATGGCAGGCCGGATCAACGGCCGCTTTGGCAGCTTTGAATGGCAGCCGCTGGTCCTGATCTCGCGCCCCGTGCCGTTCAAGGAGCTGGTCGCCTATTATCGCGCCGCCGACGTGGCGTGGATCACGCCGCTCGCTGATGGCATGAACCTTGTGTGCAAGGAATACTGCGCCTCCCGGACGGATGGAGACGGCGTTCTGGTACTGTCCGAATTTGCCGGTGCCGCGGTGGAGATTGCCACCGCCGTTCCGACGAATCCATTCAGCTACAAGAGCATGGACAGCGCTTTGCTACATGCGCTTGCCATGGATGAGGACGAACGCCGGGGCCGTATGAAAGTCGCCCGCGATTTGGTGAAAAAGCAGGATGTCCGCTTCTGGGCGGAGGACCAGATGCGCGCATTGGATCTGGGCTCGGACGAAATGGCGAACGCCTCCGAACCCGCCTGATTTTTTTGTAGTTAATGACAAAAAGCGCCGCGCAACGGGTTTGCGCGGCGCTTTTCGATTCGAAAGTAAACAACCGACCGGAAAACCCCGGCGAACCGGTCGGTTCACACCCTACACGATGTTAGGTTTGGTAAAGGTTGCGTTTTTTCGATGTGGACGAGCCCTTGCCCGGACACCAAATGTGGACCGTACGCGGGGTTAACTGCGGCGTACGATCCCCCTATTGCAGCGCAAAAAGTTAACGTGCCGAAATGACTCCGGCGGCGCACCACTGGTCAAATTGACCGAGCACTGCGTCAACGAAAGCCGCATCATTGATGTGTGCGTCCACCTCTTTCAGCACAACATTCGCCGGGCAGGCCTCGCGAACCGCACCAACGAAAGCGGCCAGCCCGTCAGGGTCGCTGAGCGGCCCGCCCGCTCGATCCCACTCATTTCCGCCGTGCATCGGGAGCAGAAAGACCGTTTGACCCTGGGCGTTTGCGAGCTTGGCGCAAAGCTCCCGCGCCATCGCGCACCGCTGCTCAGTCGTCATCAAGACGGAGGACAGCAAGCGATTGTGCGTCTGCACCTCCTGCCCGCGCAGCGCCTCCGGCACGTTGTGCCAGCCAATGAAATCGACCAGATCATAACACCCGATGGACACCATCTGAGGCGTTCCATTGGCTCCGGCGTTGGTCATGCGATCCGCCCCGGCAGAGAGCGCGGACCCCATCAAATGATTGCCAACCTCCTGCGGAGCGAAATCCATCACGCAGGCGAAAACCCCTTCAGCCGCAAGCGTCTCGAACGCGCGTCCTCCCATGCCTGTGGCGTGGAAAATGGCGACCTCGAACCCGCGCGCTTCCAAGGCAGGTTTCAACGCAACCATATAACGCAAAACGGTTTTCCCGAAGGACGTCATGCCAATCAGCGGTTTTTCAGTCTGCGGTTTCTCCACCGCGCGGGCAGCCCCGAGCACAGCGCCGGCGGCCTGAGACAAGGAAGACTTGCACACCGAGTTCAGCCCATAAAGTCCGCCGGACCAGAGCATCATCTGGATGTCGGAGGCCAGCCTTTCTGCGGGGATCAAGGGCGAAAAACTGACCGTTGAGACAATATATTTCGGCACTCCGAGCGGCAAAGCGGCGCAGACGTCCAGCGCGAGGTCAGTGCCCATGGTCCCACCCAGAACAATCACCCCGTCAAAAAGCCCTTCGTGGTAAAGCCGCAAAGCCAAACGGGCCGCGCCGCATGCCATGATCTCCATGGCGCGGCTCTCATCCGCGAAAGAAATGGCCTCCGCGATGGAGCTGCCCGCCTCTTCCGCCACCGCGTCCTTCGGATAATCGCATGGCCTTGCGGGCTCCCCCAACACACCAACATCCATCGTGCGCACGCCGCCGCCCTGCCCCCGGATCACATCCGCAATGTAGTCGAGTTCCGCATTTTTCGTGTCGAAGGTGCCCACGATGAGGATAGTCCTGTCGGCCATGCTATTCCTTTTCCGACTCCCTTGAGGTTCTCAAATTAACTATCTGACGAAGCCATGAAGCGATCTGCCCTGAGCATTGCCGGATTGCTCCACGCCGCCAAGCGGCAAATCCACCTCTGCACCGCCGTCGAGTTTCACACGCACTAAACACCTCTATCTTTCTAACAAGTTATAGTGACCACGACAGATCTGCCGACGAAAAACGGCGTTGTTGCATAAAGCGGGTAGAGGGCGAATTAGCCCCTTTCCAAATTTGATCATTTGACACAGGTGATCTCGGCCGTTTCTAGGGTCGCGAAGCGGCTCATAAGCGCGATGCGGATCTCAGCAGTCTGCCAAACTGGATCCCGCAACATGATACGCCGCCCGAACGCCTTGAGGCATCGCATTCTGGCTTCGATACGACTTGTTGTAGCTGGACCAGTTTGCGGTTCGATAGCGGGGGAGGACGCCTTCGGCATGCCACCGATCTAACCTACCGGATTCGTGATGTGATTCCCGGGCAGCCTTTACGCATCAACGCTATGCGGCAGGCTCTTTCGGTTTTTTAATGGTCGACATCGGGTTTGTCGGCATGAACCCCCATTCATTAGTGACCGCTGTACTGAAACCAGTACCAATCAGGATCATTTCGCGCTTGACCGATCCGGGGGCAACCTCACGCAACCAGCGATCACACCATTCTGAAAAATTGCTCGCCTCAAGATCAAAAAGCCGAATCGCCGCGATCATGTTACTCTGCAGCCGGTCAAGGCGCACGATATCCCAGCGGTGCCCGCGCTTGCTCGGTGAGACTTCTCTACGGTATCATCGAACAGAGGTGAAAGGCTCTGCTCCGTCGCCACCTTTTCCCCGTTGACGATCAAATATTCCTGCCGCGCGGCCCAATCTTGCGCCTGGCGTCTCGTCGGCCACACTTTAGACCGCCGCACGCCGTGCTTTTGCACCTGTGCGCGCCAGCCACTGTTCTGCTTTGAGAAGGTCGCCGTCCCCCACTCTGTCCCGAAGTGCGTCATTTATGGGGAATTGTAAGCGCGAAATTGCTCGCCAATGGAAGCAACGGCGCGGACCCAAGGGACAAAGCCTTTGTATTGCTGTCAAATTCGCGCAGGAAGACGCAAGATGGTTTGGTAAATGGTGCCCCCACACGGAGCGCCTTATTAAAGGTTTTTCCCTTAAAATTCATACGCTAGGTGCCCCACGGGGGTAAATAGAGCGCCCGTTAAAGATCAATAGGTTATATAGGGGGTGCCCCACGATATCTGGGCATCTTCGTTCAGAAGCGGCAACGGGTGCCCAAGGCTCAAAACGCTGGTTTCGCTCTACTGAACTGGCACAGAAACCAGTCCCGCCGAAATCGTCAGCTCCGCACTTAGAACAGGTCGCACCCATCATTCCCTCAACTACTGGGCATCCAGCCGACGTTTCGCGCGTTTTGTAAAACAAAGATCGCCCCTATTTCTCACGTGCCCCATCCAGGGCATTAACCATGGGGTCGAAGTACCGGCGCATATCATCCGCGCCCACGCACCCACACCAGCGGCACTGGCATCGGGGCAGGATCTTATCGCGGGTCATGCCAAGCGATTCCGCCGGGGCCTGAATATTGTTGTCTGCGCCGCAGGATGCGCAGGAGAACCAGAGCGCGTTCACCGGGGGCCAAAGTTCAAAACGCACGCGCGAGGTGCGATGCCTTCACGTATGCACATCATGTGCTGAGAGTAGTAGACCTGCACCCCCGCAGAGATCAGAATTGCACCGGCGATTATAAGCGCGGCTTTGGTCATGGGGCATCCTCCCTTAAAAGACCACCCGAAAGAGTACGGGTACAGCTTGGAGTAGGGTTCCGACTCCCACCGTGACCAAGCCCCATTTTGCAGCTTTCGATGACCAAAGCAGGTTCTGCACCATGGGCAACTTCAAGTTCCCCTCTTTCGTACCTCCAGAATACCTCGAAAGACCGATCTTAATTGCGTCATCTTCTCTAAGTATCACGGCTTTTGCCGTCACTCCGGCACCAACCAAAGTCAGTAATAGCCCTGCGAGCGTGATCAGGTCTGCAATATACGAATTCAAAATTATAACCCCTCCTGTTTCAGACCAGCACCTCGCCACGATCCGCGTGGCAGAGATAGAACTTGATGCGCGGCGGCAGGCCGCTGATCCGGCTCCGCTTCGACCAGATCGGGCGATGCCGCCGCCCCGCGCGTGTCCACGCATTGAGGGCTTCCCAGAACGGGTGGCGCGGGTCATTCGGTTGAGTTGCGCGAGGCTCGAAATCAACCTTCCGCAGCAGCAGCGGCCCGAACATATCCGAGAACTCGAACCACCACTCCCTCCCGCCGTAGCGCAACAGCAGCGGGCCACGGCCCCAGCAATCGAGGTGAGCATTTCCCATGTTGACCGGGTGATGACCGAACGCCATGTGCATCGCTTCGCTCTCCTTACTTGGGCTTTGGCTTGCCCGCATCGGTCACGCCGCGCAGGAAACCGTCCGCATATTTCGGTCCACCGACGTTGCTCGCATGAACCGCGTCAAAGTGGTCCGGGTCACGGGGCACGCGCTGGCCGCTCACCAATCCGGCGCGGTATCCTTCTTCCTCTGTGTTGTTCATGAATGTCGCTCCTGTTTAGACTTCTATCGCCAGCACTTCCGGCGTCACATTGCGCGCCAATTCAGCGCGGCAATCGTCCGAACAAGCGGCCTTGCCCGTCACGACCGATGCAGACCACCCTTGCGCCATCATCATCCCGCCTATCTGCGTCAGGCCAAAACTGCCGCGCATTGAGGATTGGAACACACCGCGCTTGCCGCAGGCGTCACACTTTATGTCGATGCAAGGCATGTCGCGCTCCTTTCTAGGACTAGGGTTTTGGTTGGACGTGCTTTGCGAATGCGGCATCGAATACACGCCTCACTCGGCCAATCGGCCAGCCGGTGCCGTGGCAATGGCCGCACTTCGCCCAAGCGCCGGTGCGGTCGTAGGTGGTGTCCTCGAACCACCCCGCACCATTGCACTTAAGGCAGTGCGATGCCGCAGCATCAGCTTCGCGCTTCTTTGCGGCGGCCAGTCGCCGCTCAAGGTCAGCCACGCTATCGTGCCTACGACCCCATCTAGCCCGTTCTTCCGGCGTCATCGCGTTATAGACATCTTCGACCTGCTTGCTCGGCATCGTCGGTCTCCCTTCTAGGACTTGTTGCGCGACTTGCGCACGTTCGCAGCGTTCTGTTCTGCGGCCACCATTTCCAGCAGGTCCGTGATATCGTCCCCCTCGGCGTAGAGGGCCGATCCATTGCCCCGCACCGTGTGAACGTAGACCATCATACCGCACGACCAAAGCCGCTCTATGGTCTGCCGCGCGTGGGATGGCGAGAACCCGACGCATAGCGGCGTGGCGAAGAAAACCTGATCCCCGGCGGGCAGGATGGCGCCCATAGTGTCGAGGAACGACGCCCGCGCCGCCAGCAGGCCCGGCCAGTTGGTCGTGCGCTTTCCGGTCACGTCATCAATGATCAGCGCGGAAATGTCCCGCCGTCCCAGCATGGATTCAGTCACGCCCCAGGCGCGGGCGCGGGCGATCTGCTCACCCCTCGACGGCAGGCGCTCGTTCACCGTGATGACGCCCCATTTCCCGTTGAAGCGATCCGCTTCCTTACTGTCTTTCATGCCGCCCGCTTTCTGTCTGCTTTCTTTATTCGATAAGGAAGCGGCTTGTCTTCGTCAAGATAATCTGCTTTCTGTAATTGATATGAAAGTGCGGAACGGAGGCCGAAATGGAAGACAGACCGATCATCGTGATTGCCGACAGCGCGCTTTTTGACCTTGGCGTGTCGGTCGGATTTGGGGCCGTTATCGGCGGCCTGCTGGCCGTCGCGCTCTATCAGACGGCAGGATACTTCGTCGACAAGCTGGCGGGCCTTTTCCGCCGGGCCAACTGACCCCGGAGAGACCATGAATAGAGCGATGCAGGGCGTATCGAAGAAGGACCAAGCGGCCCTTCTGGCCCGCGAGAGGAAACGCCGGCGCAGCGGAGATTGGGGCGATTGGGAAACGCTCACCTTCATGCCCGGACAGGCCGGTAGCGGATGGGCGGCATTCATCACGACCGCGCACCGCAACAAGGTTTTCAGCGTCCTTGATCGGCAGGCCGAGGCTGGCGTGAGGCACCTCGCCGTCAGCAGCCTGTCAGGCCAGCGCCCGACATGGCCCGAGATGCAGCGCATCAAGGATGAACTGGCCGGTCATGAAGCCACGGCAATCGAGGTCTACCCGCCGTGCGATCAGGTGGTCGATGAAGCCGACATGTTCCACATCTGGGTGCTGCGCGGGCGGCTTCCGTTCGGCCTGCACCTCGACACCATACCGCCTGCGGCAACAGCGCTGCGGGCGCAATCCAACTGACCCCCGGAGGCACCATGTTCGAGACACTCGCCCTACTGATCTTCGCTCACGCGCTGGCCGACTATCCGGTGCAGGCGACATGGATCGCGACAACCAAAAGCCACCGTGCGCCGCACCCCAGCGGATACCCTTGGTATCAGTCGCTCGCCGCGCATTCTGTAATCCATGGCGGGTTCGTCGGGATCATCACCGGGTCGCTATGGCTCGGGATCGCGGAGACCGCGCTGCACTTCCTGATAGACTACCTCAAGAGCGACGGCGCATTCGGAACCGGCCCGAGGTCGGTCAACATAGACCAGGCGCTCCACATTAGCTGCAAGCTGATCTGGGTCGCCATTCTCGCAATCCAGTAATCCCCGGAGGCCGACATGGCAGAAAACAGCGGCATCGAATGGACGACCCACACCTTCAACCCTTGGATCGGCTGCACCCGCGTCAGCGCGGCGTGTGACAATTGCTATGCCGAGGCTTGGGATAACCGCTTCGGCGGTGAGCGTTGGGGGCCACATGCGCCGAGAACGCGCACCAGTGATGCAAACTGGAAGAGGGTTATGACTTGGCACCGCAAGGCACCTGGAGGTGGCAGGCGGCATCGAGTTTTCTGCGCATCTCTTGCCGATGTGTTCGACAACCACCGCAGCATTCAGCCGGAGTGGCGGGCAGACCTATGGCGGCTCATTCGCCGCACGCCATACCTTGACTGGCTTCTGCTGACAAAGCGCCCGCAGAACATCGCGCGCTATCTGCCCGAGGATTGGGGAAACGGTTATCCGAACGTCTGGCTAGGGGCGACCGTCGAAAGCCAGAAAGAAGCAGACCGGCTGGCCCACCTGACTGCCGTGCCTGCCGTGGTTCACTTCTTGAGCATGGAGCCGCTGCTTGGACCGGTCGATCTGTCGCAGCATATCAACGGGCTGGAATGGGTCATTACCGGGGGCGAAAACGGCAGCGCCTATCGTCCTGCTGACCCTGACTGGTTCCGCAGCCTACGCGACCAGTGCGCCACCGCTGATGTACCCTTCCTGTTCAAGCAATGGGAAGGCCGCAATCAACGTGAAATCAAGGCCAAGGGCCGGGAACTGGATGGCGTCGTGCATGACGGCTATCCGGCACCGCTCGCGGCTGTCCAGTAACCCCCGGAGGCCCTATGGCAGAGAACCCGACCGCCACAGAGCGCGATGCCGCCCGCTACAGGTGGCTCAAATCTCGCGATCTCGAGACCATTCACAAAGGAGGCGTTTTCGCCGGCCTGACGCCGGAAAATGTTGTCCTGAACGGGGAAGATCTGGACCGGCACATAGACGCCGAAATGTCCCAATCCAAACATCCCGGAGGCACAAATGGCACATGACGGAAAGGTTTGCTGCCCGGATTGCGGAAGCCACCAGGCAGTCGCGAAATGGGAAGCATGGGACGCGGCCGCAGAGATCCCACCCAAAGCGGCGAAAGAACTTGACCGGCTGCATCAGGTCGAATTGGCGGCAAATGCTCTGATCGCCGCCAGCCCGCACCCCGGCAACGAAGCGACAGTCGTCGTGACGGTGCCTGTCGAAATGCTCAAGCGGCTGGCCATCGCGGCAGGCCGCGAGCTGTCCATTTAACCCCGGAGGCACCATGCCAGGAAAACCGATGACCGCCGCAGGCTTTCAAAGCTCGATTGAGGGGCTGATAACCGAAGCCATCTGGGACGGCGTGAGCCGTGAAGCCATCGCGGCAATCCTCGCCGCACAGGCCGAAGTCCAGAAGCACAAACGCTGATCCAAATAGCCCGGGGGCACCATGACCGACGCTTTCGCCACTGTAGTCCGCCTCATGTGGATTGATGACTTGATCGAGGAAGAAGGGCAGATTCAGCGCAGCGACATCGCGCGTGCGTTTCGCATGTCGGTTCAGCAGGCCAGCCATGACCTGCGCAGATACATGCAACTGAACCCTCGCCGGATCGCCTACGACCCGTCGCCGCGCTGCTACGTACAGGTCGATGGCTCGAAGCCTCTGTTTACACGCGGCCACCGATGCGCAGCGGCTGACATCGTTTCGGCTGTGGCAGAGCATTACCCCACCCAAGAACAATCCACCTGACCCCCCTTAAACACAAAAGGCCCGCCGGTCAGGGCGGGCCTTTTTCATGGCAGTTGGCTGCACCATAATCGTTCTCGACCTTGATCCCCTCGGCATCGGGGCGGTCCGTCTTCACGATCTGCTTGGCGGTGTCCGGGTGAAACGACTTCGGACCCTGCCACACGTCGCAGAAATCCCCGTCACCACAGCCCGCCAGAACTAGGCACAGGGTCAGACAAACTGTCAGCGAGATCGTCGTCCGTTGCATTGCGCGCGTCCTTTTCAAGTTGGTCAACGGTTTCGAGTGTCCGTATCCTGTCACGGTCGGCCTGTCCGGCGTTCCATCGCAGACCGGCCCAGAATGTCGCGGCAATGACAAGCGCCAACGCCCCGCAGATGATTGCGGCGCGGGTCATCGAGCCAACGCCTGTAACGCCGCCAAGACGCGCGGGTCAGAGAGGATCGCCGCAGCGTCCGGGGTCGGGTCCACAGCGCGCGCGGCCTTCTCAGCAGCATGAGCCTTGCGCCGCCGCTCGCTGATAACCCGCCAAGCGCCCCAGAGGATCGCCGCAGCGCCCGCAGAGAGAGCCACAGCGGCACCGATCTGGACGTGACCGGGCTGCGCGGCGAACCACGCCCCGACAGCCAGCAGCGGCCCGCCGATGGCCTGTTTCAGCGCGTTTCGGATGGTGGCGGACTGCGCCCACCCTTTCCGGCCATCCTCGATCATCTCTTTGACCTCTGCCGGGATTACTGCAGGTTCTGGCGCCGGCGGCATGGGGTGCGAGAAGATCGGTCGGGATTTGAGCGCGCGAACGTGCCTTAACAGATCCTCGCGGCTCACATGCGCCTTGTTTAGGCCGTCACCCGCGTAGTAGGATTGCCCTGACGCTGCGCGCCCATTTCGGTCCACAGTGATGCACGGCAGTGAAGCCCACTCTTTGGACAGGTTCTGCGCGAACGCCTCCGCTGTGATATGGCCCTCAAGGTAGTCATCCAGCCCACGGCGGCGCAGCAGCGCATAGGCCAGCCGGTATTGCGTTGCCTCATCGAAGGTATCTCGCAGGGACACCCCGGCCTCACGGTACAGCCCTCGCAGCGTATCCTCCATGAATTGCCACTCCCCAGCGGCTTCGGACATGTAGAGCGGGTCAATGCTGTCTTGCCAGTCCAGCACCTCTTGCACAGTCATGGTGGTGAGGGGGCGCGGCGGGCGGTGCTTGGCTTTGATCCCGGCCCAAACGATGTTGGGGTCATTGCCGCTTTCCGGCTTTGCGATGAAATCAAGCAGTGCTTCTACGGTCATGGCCTTCGCCTTTCATGTGTGGAGAGCGCGCACGCGGCGCGGTTGTGTCGTGGGGGTCGATGTGGTAGGGAGAGGGGCGCGGGCGATGTGCGACCGCTGGTAAGATCTGCCTTGGTCGGCGGTATCGCCGGGGGCGACGGCATCAAGCGACAATAGCGGGCCTAACCAGCCTGCAACGATAGCGGCCCGCGCTACCTCCCACACCTCTCAGCACTGGCGCGGCAATGGTCCGGCTCATAACCAAGCAACAGGGTGTCAAAAACAGCCACCCACGCCCGCCAGAACAAATGCTCTCTGTATACCCAAGCCCGCGCGCATAGGCTCATGGAGCGGTCACGGTATATCAGCCAGTGGATCTCAACGGAGGTCCATTCGATCGCGGGGGCAGCGTAGCGGCGCAGAAGCGTAACCACCGCGCGTCGCATGTCACTTCCGCCTGTCGGAAGGCCAGCGCCATAGAGGCCACAAAGACAGCCGGCGTGGATAAAATGCGGCCAGCAGCAAAGGATAATCCCCCCTGTTCTCAAGAGGTATCATCAACCAAAAGCCGCGCAGTTTCCGAAATCCGCCGTAAACTGCGGCAGCGTTGAACATCACGTTGATGCCTACGCCCAGCATATTAAGCGCTTCCCATAATCCCGGGTTCAGGGCGATGGACCAAGCCCTTAAGATGTCCCACCACAGAAGCCGGATCGCCCCAGCAGCGCTCATCCAGAACATGCCGCCGCCAAGGTTATTCAGCGGATCATCGTCCCAGCTGAAAGCGTAGCGACGGAACGCCACGGCATTGAGCAGCAGAAACACAAGGGCGATACACGCTACCGCCGGATAAAAGAAGTCAGTCACGGTCATCGCGCTCCTCAAAGTGCCGAGACAGCTCGCGCAGAACAGCCCGGTGCAATTCGTCATTTTTCTGGCGCTGCGCTTCCAGCGCCTCAATGCGCGCGGCTGTCTTTTTAGGCAGGAACCAATCGATGAAGCACATCACAAGCCACCCCGCCCCCGGCGTAGCTCTTCAAGCGTCCGATTTAGAACATCCGTCATCGTGGCTTCACGTTCGAAAGATCTGTCAGATAGGGTCACGACACGCTCCCAGAGCTTCCAGACTGCAAAAAGCAAGACGAAGACCGTGAGGCCAAGCACGCCATATTCTGTATAGCCCAGTGCCGGCTCCATCAGTTGCCTCCTGTATTTTTAAGGTTTTTCGGGCCGCGCAGGACGCTGCTCACAGATCAGATGGCAGGTGGCAGGCGCACCTCAGGTCAGGCGACGAAAGCAGGCGTCCCAAAGGTGCCCTGCAATCATTTGACCGCCGAATTGATTGGGGTGGACGAAATCGTTTTGGTACACGCCTGCGGAAACCGGAAGGACAGGATTTGGACCGAACACTCCGAACAGGTCCACGAAGCCAAAGCCTTGGTCGCGCGCCAAATCAAACAGTGCGTCGGCATAGTCCTGCATCCGGTATACCCTGTCCGTCAATCCGTTCTGAGCAGGTGCCACCAAGATTATATCGCAGAGATTTTTCGCCGCCCGAATGCGGTCACAGATCAGCGCGATTTGCTCCCGAAACTCACGTGGCGGGACACTGCCTGACATGTCATTCGTGCCGAGCGTCAGGAAAACACAATCTGGCGCGATAGCCGTCATAGCCGCGCCGAAATAGTCCTCCGGGATAGTCAGAAAATCGGCCGCAGTTGCGCCGCCATTACCTATTTTGTGTACAGCGACCTCACCTGCCGCAATGTTGAGGATCTCTGCGCCCATAATCGTCACACCAGAACCCGCCGTGGCGACTTGGAACGTCATTGCGTAGCCTGAAGTATGAGGGATAGTGACAGTCTGATAGGACAGCGCCCCATCGGTATCGACGGTCTGAACTGTCTGTACCGCTTCCGAGCCGCTATCGTAGGCCCTGCAATCGATGGTTCCACCGCCGGGTTGTTGGAGGTAGTGCAGGCGAATTGCGTTGTTAACTGCACCACTGTCCGGGTCCACCGTGAACGACGCGCCAACCTCATCCGTGGTTGCGTGCGCGCCGTCGGGGCCAAAGCCTGGGCCAAAGTCGCTCTCAACCCACACCCCACTGCGCGACCGAGCACACAGCGGGGGTTTGAATATCGCAGATGTCGCGGTACTGATGTAGCCAGCTGATGTAACGCTCCACTGTTCCGCAATACGCGATTGAACTGGCTGCATGATACGAACGGGGTCATTCGTCCAGCTATCGCCCAAGAAAGCCACACTGGCCCACTGGCCCTGCACCAGTTTGGAGGCAAGGCGGGGCATCTGCGGGCGATAGGTGTCCGGACGCGGCTCCCGCAGGGGATCAAGGGCGCGATCTTGCACAGGCCACGCGGGTCCATCCTGACCGAGATACGCCCACATCGCGAGAATTCGGAACGTCCCTGTGCCGCTTTTGACATACGGATAGAGCCTGAGACCGTCCACACCTTCGGGGGCGGCGAGACATGTCACTGTCACCATTTGCGGAATGGAGGTCGCCGTGACCTCATTTGCGGATATTCCATCGCCGCCAAGATTAGAGCCTCCATCGTACCAGCGCGCGCCGGTGGAAACTGTTACCCCAACGTCCCCCACGACCAGCATTCGGACGGTCAGATCCGAACCCGCAGGAAACCTGGACGCAGGGAGAGGTATGATAGGGCCGGTAAGGCCGGTTGCGGTATCATCGGACTGCAAAGCTCGCCCGTTTGGAAATACTGCATTGTCAACAAATTCCCAATTCGCAGCCACGTCTCCAAGCCAAACGTCCCGACCGTCAAAATCTTCACCCAATCTTACCCTCTTGAAAAACGGGTCAGGCCAAAGCCAATCTGCCCCGGCAGCGGACTTGACCGTCGGTGCGACCGGTAGCCCATCGACGACAAGAGAATCCGCCGTGGTCTCGCCGGTCAACGTCAGGTTCTCGGCGTCAAACTGCGGTGCTGGGTCACGCAGCCAGTTGCCTACGAATGTCGTAGTGGAGGCATCCTCCACGGTCGCGATGACCTTATCACCAACAGCAAACGAAACACCGTCCACGGTCCCGGCGGTTTCAGTGATCCAGTATTCGCCCGCCGTGGTGGATGTCGGGAATACGCCGTCAGAGGCGTCCCAGCCACCAATAAAGGTCAGGTCTGACTGGATCGCCACCAGCCCGTCCACTTCCGCCTGCAACGCGGTCAGCGCGGTTCCGGTGGCGTAGTCGCCAGAAATAGAATCGACGGAAGCTGAGAGTGCTGCGACCGATGCGCTGGATGCCAGGCTGTCCACAGGGTAGCGCCCGACACTCCCAAGGCCATCAACGCCCAAGAGTGTCACGGCATCAGAAATCAGCCCGAGCGTCGGGACTTTGATAGGTGGCTTCATTGCACGCCTCTTAAATGATTGTGGTTGTTAAAGGAGCCGTGATGGCGGAGGACAGGTCGCCGCCGTCGTGTGCCGCAAAACGGTATTCCTGCTCACCCTGCGGTGCGCTGGCGGCGCTCTCTTCTATCAGAACGACCGTGACAGTGCCGTCGAAGTCTGCTGATCTGGTCAAAGAAACGTCCGTCAGGTCCGGGCCTGCCACGAGGCTGACAAGGTGCAGCGCATTCCCGGATAGCGCGGCGGTTTCCACATCGTCTCCGGTGCCGGTTAGGGCCAATGTGACGTTGCCCGCTGTGCTGCCGGTGATCGTGACCGCCCCGCGATACGTGCGGCCATCCGTGATGGCGACAGCGTTCGAGACCGTCGAACCAGCCGCGCCGGAGAAATCCAGAGAGTCCAGAAGATCCACGCGCGATGTATCGCCGTCGATGACCGCGATGGTCATACCCGGAGCCAGATCGTAAATGCCGAGGCTGTCCGCGTCGGTGTCGAGCGTGTTGCCAACCGCCGTGCGGAAGACCTCAAGCGCCGTGGTGTTCGGGTCTGAGTGTCGAAGTTCGATGACAGCACGCCCAAGCCCGCCCTCTGCCGAGAGCGTGGCAAGGTCAGGTTGCGCCGGAAGGTCGCCAAGATCGGAGCCGACCACATATTCAACAACTGCAGTTGGATCGCCCGATACCCCATCAGCGCGCAACGCTGTCGCGCGCAGGTCAATCTCATCCTCGTCATCGTAAAGGATAGAGGCAGTGCCAGAGGCCCCGTTGATCGTGGTCTGATCCCATTCAGTTTCGCCGGTCAGGCGATGCTCAACAAGAATGTTTGCAATGAGAGCCGTATCAGCCGATGCGGCCCGCGCCGAAACCCTGACTTCCCGGGCCGTGGGGCCATACTCACCCTCTGGAACCTCCGTAGAAACGCCGGTGAACACAGGCACCAGCGGTACAGCGTCGGAACCGACCACTTCTCCTACGATCCCCGAGAACTCGGCAGGCTCATAGGCCGCTGTCAGGGCATCAAGCTCCGGCACAGCGTTGGTCATGTGAACCACCCGCGCGCCCTCAGAACCCGCCTCGACGTACAGGACGACTGCATCCTCGGTGATCATTTCACCGGGGCCGAACGACACCAGAGCGCCCACAGGCGGCAGGGTCTGGCCAACAACGCCCAAAGCAGACGTTTCGCCGGGAACCGTGACAACCTCGGCGGTGCGTTTGGTTCCGGTGGTGTCGTCCGCGTCATAGTGCTGCCACGAAATGCCGTAGCTTTCGCCCTCGACCATGGTCACCCGCTCATCGAGGACAACCTGATTGCCCGAAACGTGCAACACACGGCCAGTCGTCATTCTGTCGCTCAGTTCATAGTGAGAAAGCGCCACGTTATCACCGCGCTCGACATGCTCCGACACGTCGAACATGACAACAGACCATCGGTCGCGGCGGCGCTCTGCTTCGATCATCGACCGATAGAGCGCGCGCTGCATTTTGTCCGCAGATGTGACGCCCTTGATTGTCCGCTGAATTGCCTCTTCTACGTCGCCAGCGGCCACACCCGGCCACGGCACCACGATTTCCCGCTCCTCATAGCTCTCGGCTTCGTCTCGAAAACGCGCCCGGTATCCGTGAGGGTGGCGGAAATAAGACCGCTCGGCCTGAAAGTCGCGGCTATTGCGGGGGCTGATATGGCGGGAAACGAACGACCGCTTCCAGTCAATGATCCCGCCCCACTTGCCGCCATCGTGTCGCGGCGAAGCGCGCCCGGCTGCAGCGATATGCACCAGCATTTCACGCAGCGGCGTCCGGTCGATGTGGTTGTGCGAATATTCGAGACCGTTGGCGGCGCAGTATTCATGCCAGTCTTGCAGGAAATCCCAATCAATTTCGCTGTCGGAAGCTGGCCTGCGGTTGTGGTTGGCGGTCAGTGCATACGCGTAGACGCTGGCAGGGTTGGCGCTGGTGGCTTCTACCCAATCGCTGCCATTCCAGTCCCGCACATAGCGCTCTGTCAGGGCCGTGAGATTGTCGAGCGTGCCGTTGAGCTGGAAGCTTGCGCGGATTCGCACGCTCAACAGTGCCAGGGGCTTTCCAAAATTGATCGGGTATTCCGGCTTGATACTCTGCACCGACCAAAGGTTCACCGTTTCCGAATGCACCGGGTCTGTGCTTTTCACACCCACGCGGTCAATCCGCACATCCCAACGGCCACGCGATGGCAGATCGAACGTATAGCTTCGGAAAAACGCCTGAGTGGTTTGACCGGCATAGCCGACTTCCTCGACCTCCTGCCAAACTTCAGTGCCCGCCTGCCGGATGCTGTAAAGAACCTCGACACCGCGCGGGCGCACGTCACCGTCACTGGTGGAGATCCGATGCAGACCGCCGGGGAATTGCAAGATCACGCGCACGCGGGTGCTATTCTCCGCAGTGGTCATGATGTACGGGCGATCCTCTAGAGGGCCTGCGATGGGGTTTCCCGCGGCGTCTGTAGGCGGCTGAGGCCCCTCCAATTCGAGCGAAACGCCTTGCTCCTGGACGATCTCGCGCACCAGCGAAATCGGCGCGTCGTCGGGACGGCCTTCGCGAACCTCGTACTGCACGCCGGTCATGTCATCGATCGGCACGTCGCCAATACGAATGTCGGAGATTTTCAGCGGCCCATACCCAAAGCAGAACAAAGCCCGAAGATACTGATCGTCGCCCACGACCTCAGTGTAAGGCGGTGCGATGAATACGGGGGCGGCGCGGATACGCCCAAGCGGGAGCGGGATTGGCTCACCGGGCCTAGCTTGGTTGCGCCAGCCGGAAATGCTGTAGGCATCCTCCTGTGAGCGCCCGTTTTTCATTTCAGGCAACGTCGGCACCAGAGCATTGAGGCCCGCCACCGCCAGAGCGCCAAGGCCGACAACGGTGCCGACAAATATCGCGTTGGTTCCGGCGACCCCAAGTCCAGTGAACCCAGCGTAATATAGAGACCCCGTGATGTAGTTCGCGACAACCCCGGCAATGCCCAAAACCGCGTTGACCTCCGGCGGCAGAGCAACCACGACGCGCGTGCCATCATGCGGGCGGGTGCGCGCCCACGCTGAGCGCGGCACAAGAGCCTCTTTTCCGTCATGGTGGATCGTCACACGCGCAGCGTCGAGAACATGCTCAGCAGCCCCCGGAATGAGCGCCGCGACCACGTCCGCAACGGTCTGCTCGCCCAGCAGGTCAACCGTTTTCCGGCCAACGTCAGGTAGCGCCGCGTTGATCGCGATACCGTGGATCATAAAAGCGCCTCGTGTCGGTAAATGCCGCGCAACCGGCGTTTCCATGCATCATCCATGCGGACGATCACGGATGCGCCGTTGCGCTCTGTGTGGAGCATGTGGAGCCGGTCAACGCAGGCCCCGATATGGGAGGCGTGGCCGTGCATTCTGAAAAGCAAAAGATCGAAGGGCTGCGGGGTTTCCACCTCGTGCCACGGGGTTTGTGCCAACTCACCACGCGCCACAGCCGCCGCCTGCGCCCGCTCGCGCGAACAGAGGTAATCCCCGGCATATGACGGCAATTCAATGCCGTGCGCCTCGGCCATGACCAGCCTGTACAGCCCCCAGCAATCGACGCCCGACCGATCCCGGCCAAGGTCGCGCTCGGGAATGCCCACGTACCGTGACCAGTCCATCAGTTCAGCGCCGGGAACCGCTGGGGGGTCATGCTGTCCATGGGCACGTTATCGTTTTCGATAGGGTCGCGGGACAGGCTCAGGGACAGCGCGCCGTTGCCGTAGCTGATCCCCATGAGCTGAAGATCCCGCCACTCATATTCGATCAGGTCCGGCGTGCTGGCGAGAACGATGGCAAGGTGCGCGGTGGCAAAATCTGAGAATTGACGTAGGGCCGTGACGCTGGCCGCGTCGAAGTTGTCCAAAACGATCCTTGATGATGCAGGCTCATCCTCTTGGTCGCTCGGGCGCTCGATTCCAGCCGCGACGAATAGATATTCCTCCGGCGTTCCATCTATCCACGTTGAGCGCGTGCCGTACATCAGCGGCTCATAGGACAGCGCTACAGTCGGGTCTGTCGAAACGCGCACCGGTCCATCAAACGAAGGGTGGTTCAGGTACAGCAACAGCACCTCAACCTCTGCCGAAGATTGGGCGTCCAGCTGATCCCGCGCGGTCAGGCTGATCCGGCTCACGTTGGCAGATCCCACAACGTGAAAGACACCGTGAAGTCACAAGCCAGTGAAAAGCGGTTGGCGGAATATGGCTCGCCAAAAACGCAAAGACGATTGCGCACTACAGCTATGGGGAAGTCGTCTTCTGTCAGAAGTATTGCGCCGCCTTCTGTCGCCACAGGGGCACCGGTCTGCACTCTGTCTGGCATGATGAACGGCAATGAACCTTGCTGCAATGTTTCAGTGTAAAAGTACTTGAAGGTGTGAAACTGCGTCAGGTTCATGATGCACTGCATCGAGAGCCCCTCAGAGACCGCCGAAAACTTGCGCCGGAAGCGCGGCGGGCCGGTGTCTCCCGTGCGCTCTTTTCGGGCGTTCTGAGGTGACATGGAAATGCCTGACAGGGTCGGCCCGGGAACATCAGAGGGCCAATTTGCGAGCGGCATTATGTGACCTCCCCAGGCATACGCGCGCCCATGCTGTTCAGCGCTCGGCGGGCTGGGTTGCCCGGTGCTGTCATGGCTGACGCCATTTGCTGCCCGATTATGATTTCCTCGCGCCTGCCGCCGCCCGGCATCGTGGTGGTGCGGGTCTGCACGTTCGCCCCGCTGTAATTGTTCACAACGACAGAGGTCGATCCGCTGCCTTGCATCATTGCCGCCGTGGCCTTCGTGCTTGTGACGCTGGCAGGCCCCCGGATAATCTCGGGGCCATTTTCGCCCGCGATCCCAAATTGGCCGGTCGGAATGTTGCCGCCGCCGTCGAAGAAGCCCGCGAACAGCTTCCCAATTCCGCCGCCCCCGCCACCGACTCCTGCTGTAAATAGGTTGGTGAGCATCTTTTGAATGCCAGATGCAAGAAGATCAGCAGCGATCTGACGGAACACCCCTTTCAGGGCCTCACCCATGTCCTCCCCATTGACGATTGCATTCGCCATTGCGTCGGAAACGCTGTCTATTCCTTCGTATATCTTTTCGAATTGAACCCGATCAAATTCTTCGTGTACATCCTGCACCGCGCGCGAGTACGCCTCTGCATTGCCGGTCTGCTCAAAGAAAGGTTTCAACTTTTCCAGTTCATCAAGTTCATGATGGTAAGCTTCAACCGCAGTACGCGTCCGCTCAACGTGGCGCTCCACCTCGCGCAGCGCTGCCGTACGCTCCTTTTCAGCATTAGACTTAGCGCCCTTCTTTCGCCCTGATTTCTTGCCACCAGATGCGCGAGCGGCCTTTTCCCTAGCGTCGGCGATGATCTCATCAATGGGTGTGTAATCCACGTTTGCTGAGTAGTTTTCGGCGGACCCAGAGCCACCTTCCATGAATTGACGCGGATCTCCACCCCGACCGCTGTAGACCTTGGAATCCTGAAGACTCAGCCTGTTGAACAGCGCCACCGCAGCGGACAGCTTTGATACCAAACCGTCAGCAGCGTTAGAAGCTGAGGCGATTGGCGCAGTCATGTCCACTGCCGCCAAGTCAAGCGCCGCTACAGCGGCTTGCAGTAGGCGATCATATAGGTCCTGCCCTTCCTCCTCGGCCTCCGTCAAATTGCCCGACGCCTCTGAGATATACCCCGCCAGATCAATCATGGCATCGGCCTGCTTTTGCCCTGCATCCAATCTGCCAATCTCAGCGAAGCGGGCTGCAATTTCTTGCGCTTGCTCCTCCGTGACGCCAAGCATATCGGCCAAATCATCGAAGTTATCGGTTACACTGCGAAGCGCGCCGATCTCACCTTGGATACCCCGCAATCGCTCAATGGCCGACCGCATCTGAGCATCAGTCATTTGAGATGCGTTAGACAGTGAATCCATTTCGGCGCGGAGAGCGGCAAAGGCAGTTTCCGCGTCACGGATTTGAGAAGGATCAAGATCGAACACCTGACCTGCCCCCAAACCTTGCGCTACAGAACGTGTAGCTGCCTTGAACGCATCACCCGCGCGGATCTCAGCAATCCGCTGCTCAATCTCAAAAAGACGCTGAGCGCGCTCCGCAAGCGCCCCATATTCACCGATCAGGTCACTTTGACCACGACCTGAACCCGCCCTCGCAGCTTCAAGCCTGGACATTGCATCTGCAAGCATTTTGACATTTTCTTCGGCTTCTTTAGCGGCGTCTCCAAACCCCGCCATATTGATCGCAATCGGCCCAAGCACAGAAATAAGAGCGCCTATAGCTATCCCTGCCGTGCCAAACGCCAGACCTATATCTGCTGCCTGAATCGACATGGCTTGCAGGTAATTGCCAGTCACAGCACCCTGTTGGGCCACTTGCGAAAGCTGCATGCCGATGTTTTTCAACCCGCCATTTGCGAATGCGTTGGCGGATTGGTTCGCCTTCTCAGCACCGCGCACAAAGGACCGGTTTTGGCGGGTGAATTTGTTCTCAATCCCCTTAGCTGCCTTGTTGCTGGACTGCTCTAACCGCGCGAGAGCCTGCGCATATTTGCGCTCAGAAAGACCGATTTCGACAAGGAGGTCGTCACCTTCAGCCATCACATACCCTCAATGCCTAGATCCCGCATGCGCTCATCGCTCATGCCTTCGCCCCCCGACTTTTTCCCGCCGCCGTGCGCCTTGGCGTAGCCAGACGTAGCCGCCACAAATTCCCAAAGACCCATCTGGTTCACCTGTTCAGGCGTCCAGCCGATCACGGCTCCTGCGGCATAGAACTCAGAGAACTTCCATTTTCCGGGGGCGTCTCCGCTACCCCCACCGTCTCCCCCACCGGGTCATCATCCACCCCAACCAATGCGGCCAAGAGGACCGCCGAGGCGGCAATTCGAAACTCTGAAAGCGGATGCAGGTCCAAGAGAGGCGTCACGACTGTTGCGGCATCAGCCGCGCTCATTTCATCTGCCCCGACTAGACCCCAGCGGAGAACCTGGATCAGATCATCGACCCGCCACTTTCCAACTCGGATTCGGTTCAGCAACTCTTCCGGCCCTGCGTTGGTGGCATTTTGGAGTGCTCGCAGTTCACCGATACGAAGCCGGAAAGCGTTGTAGCCTCCCGGCCAAGTCAAGTGCACCGACTGCATCAAGCAGCCTTCTCGGTCAGAGAAACCGCGCCGTCGCGGCCAATCTCGATTTCAGCAGTGACCGTCGCGCCCTTGGTGCGGGAGTTTGACAGGTTCAGAAGCTTCATCGGAACCACTTCGGTCTCATAGTCACCGGTCGCGCCGTCCGCCTCTACCTTGGCATTGCGCAGACGTACATTGAGCGTGGTGTCGTTGTAGAACCAATCCCGCATACGCTTGTCGAAAGACAGCGCCCACTTGCCGGTGCCGGAGGCCGTAACGTCAATGGACGTGGTAAAGCGCCGGATATGGTGCGGTAGGCTTTCGTCCGCACAATCCGGCACTTCATCGGTGCTGGCCTGCTTTGATCGGTTCCATGTGATGTCAGTCATGCCGCAAACGCGCGCCCATGTGCCTGCATCACCCACCGGGTCGAACTCAACCTCAAGGACCATTTCATCATAGTCCATTGTATCTGCAATCGCCATGGTCAGAACTCCTTAGCTGGCGTTGATCTTCTTCACCGCGCGACGAAGTGTGGCGCGAAGGCTTGCTTGAACCCGCTGCCGATTGGCGCGGAAAACCGTGTAAAAAAATGGGCCTGCGGTAATTCGGCCTCTGCGTGCGCCGCTCTTCGTGACGCGCTCTGCCGTGCCGAACTCAAACCATGCAGCGCTGAGGCCGCTGCCCTGCTTGCCGCGTGCGTAGATCGCAACTGAGAGGGCAGTCGTTTCGGCCCCGTTGCTGGCTCTCGCTATGGTGAAAGAGCCTGTAGGTGCGTCGCCCCAAGTCCAGCCGATTTCCACCTTTGCAGCGACGGCTGGGTATTGGACCGCGAGCATGAGGCGCATTTCATCGCAGACTTTTTCGGCGTTGCGCTCGACGCCTCGGACCAGCGCCTCTTTGACTTCCGACCGCATGGCGCGCATCTTCTTTGTGAATTTTGCGTTTTGCACCATGAGGTTGATTCCATGCGGTTGATTTTTGCCATGCTCCTTCTAGCCACGCCGTTGAAAGCGGACCCCGAATTGGAACTCTTGGAAGCTTGCGCCGGATGGTCTCATGCGAACTTCATGCTGCGCGTAGCAGACCGATACTTGGAGAACCTTGAAGCTGATATTTCGGGGCTTAAATCCGAGTTTTCAGGGCCTGAAACGCGTGAACTTGCCAATCGCATCATTGATTCGATTGCGGATCAAAAGGAAAATCTGGGAATTGATGGTTTCGCCACGGATTACTCAGAAGGCATCTGCGCTAATAAGTAACCTCCGCCTCAAACTGCATAACACCATGTGTTGTGATGCCGTCTGGATCATCCAAAACTCTACTTAGGCGAAGCTCAAAGCGCCCAAGCCCATACGGATCTTCGAGGGACAGATCCGCCATATCGAGCGCAGCCTCCACAGCATCGCATATCGCCTTGCATGGCTGGCGGCGCTCATTGTTCCGCGCCCAGACATCAAGCTGAACAGTCTCCACGCGCGCTGTCATGCAATCGCGCCGCTCCGGAAAAAACGATGAAGGCCCGAGGCTCACATAGGGATAACGAACCCCTTTCGGCGCGCGGTCAAATACACGATTACCGACAGCCTGGGCCACCCCGGAATCGGCAAGAAGTGCGGCAATGATCACCTTCTGCAGCGCGCTCGACGCACTCATACTGCAACCCCACTTTCAGCCAACAGCCAGACATTGCTCGGATCGGTCCTCATATCTATTGAGCGCACATTGAAACGATCACCCGGCAGAGCATCCCCCTCTACTCCAACTGGCAACCCATGCCTCAAAGTACGCATCCGGCAATCAGGTGTCAGAGAACGCGCAGCCTCACAAATCGGCACTCGCACACGGAAAGTCGCTTGTTCCGCTAACCTCCCACCTTCGACGCCTTCTGAACCGCGTCGATAGATAAACTCTGCCCAAGCGCGAAATGACTCTTGCCACGTTTGGACCTGACCACCATAGCCGTCCGGCTCAAAGGTCGGCGCATCGAACGCAACCAGGTGGCGACGGTTAGATATTGCTTGGCTCACAGCTTCACCCGATAGCGCGCCAACAGCGCCTCAATTGCCATGGGCCAGTCCTTCGCCGCACCACCATCACCATCGCGCTTGTACCATTCGCCCGCGATCATAGTCACAAGCGTGGCCAGCCCCGCATCAAGAGCGCCTGCATCGGCAGCTCCACCGGTCAATTCTAGCCGAACCGGATAAAGGCCATCGCCAAGCTCAGGACGCGCAAAGGCACCAACCCACCGCAACACGGGACGCGCAGCCCCGACGGCTGCCTCGGTTAGAGGGTCGATACTGTAGGAATCCGGCGGAAGCGTTTGAACCACTCCGCTGGAGTCATAATAGTCGACGGTGGCAGAAGTGACCGAGGCCACCGGCAGACGCAGCTCCGATGCCGGCCAACTGTCGAGGGCGACCTCCCATGTCTGCAACATGATTGGACGCCCAAGAATGCCCATCGGACCATCGAGATAGGTCACCGCGGCATCAATCAAGCTCTGGATCAGCGCATCCTCATCGTCGTGCAGCACGCGCAGGTATGCTTTCACCGCGCCCAGAGTGACGGGCGAGGTGGCAGATGCGCTAATCCGAGTGAGCCTCATGCGTTCAACGCCTGCCAGATCAAGTCGCGCTCTTCCGCCGTGACCGGATCGGTATCGGCCGGAAGCAGATCATTTATCGCACCAACCTCAGGCTTGCCCGATTGTGTGAAGTCCGTTTCCGGGTCGAGCTGGTGGATCAGGCCCTCGATCAAGTCTTTTCGCTCTGGAACCTCCGCCGACGTTTGGCCGGTTGGATTTTCCGTTTCGACTTCTTCCTCCTCGGCCTTGGCCGGGTGCGCTTTTCCACTGGCAATGAGCACATCGGCCTGTTCCTTGGGAAAACCTGCGGTTTCACCTGGCTGATAGCTCAGCCAGGTGGCGATGAACGTGACCGCCTTCATTGCGGCACCCGATCCGCGCCGGCGGTAATCAGGATGCCTGAAAGCGCGGCTGTATCGGTGTCACCCGCACTCAGGTCAGGCGTGATGCTCACGCGGACGTAGCGGGCCGCTGCTGACAAGGTCACGTCCACCTCGACACAACCTGTTTCAGTCGAACCGCCGGCGCCGCCCGTGGCCGCCACAACGGTCGAGGAGGTCAGCTCGGTAGCATCGGAGAGATCAGAGGAGGACCCGGAAGAGACCGTTACGGTCAGCCCCAACGTCTCATCCTCAGCCAGGGCTGCCGAGAACGGAATGGCGACGACGCCCGAGGAGGGCGTACCGATGGCCAGCAGGTCAATGGTGTAGCCATTGGCTTGCACGCCATCTCCGGCGTCGCCTGCCGTTGCGGCAGTGTTCGCGACAGCCGCAAGCGCAGCAATCAGTGCGCCGATGTTTCGGTTTAGCACGGTCATTTTTGGTTTCTCCATGATGGAAAGGTCATGGACGGGCCGATCCGGCCCGCCCGTCAATCAGCGCGGATCGTCAGTCGGTGCCCCATCTCACGCCCGTGCCCCACGCCACGGCGGCGAGGTGGCGAAGGCCGATATCATGCTGCATGATCATCCGCATCAGGGTCTCATCGCGCGAGAACGCCGCCTGCATTTTGCCGGAGGCGTCCTTGTAGGCCGCCTCGGTTGACATAGCGACTTCGATGCCCATGTGCTCCCCGATCATCACATGGCTTGGATGGATCAGGCCGATCTCGGACTCGTTCCCGCCCGCACCGAGGTTGTCCGGGATCTCGGTGGTGACGTGATACCGCTTCTTGCGCAGCATCCCGTCGCCCATCTCCGGATAGACCTTGTTTCCGTTGCCATCGCGCAGATTCATCAGGAAGTTCTCGATGCGCGGTGACATCACCCACTGCGCGCCGGTGACGACGATGTTGCGATTGCGCAGCGACAGCTCCAGTGAGCCAAGTTCATTATCGACTTGCTGAATGCTCGGTGTCGCGGTGGCGCCAAACACCAAGATATTGCTTGCTGCCATCGGTGTGCCCACCAGCTGGTAGCGCAGCCCCTTCGGGGTCGATTCCGTGCCAACACCGCGCAGGAAATAGCGGTCCTGAATTTGCGCAGCATCCTCGACGGCGTCATCCCGGATCAACCGATCGACTGCGGTCGATGTCTGACGCAGCAGATCATTTGAGATCGGAATGATGCCGCGCAGCTTCTTGGCAGACAGCCGGACCTGACCAAAGGTGACACCGGTTGCCGGTGCATCGGTCTGCTCTTCGCCATAGGCAAAGTTGGCACCCGTTGCGCGGCGGTTTTGGGTCAGGTTGCCATTTGGCATCGGGATGAAGCGTGGCCCCATGGCCGTGACCACGGATGCAGGACGCAGCAATTCGATCACCTCAGAGGAGACATCCTCCGGCACGAGGAACCCGCCCTGCGTGGCAATGCCAGCAGATTGGTTGGCAAAAAGCGCCGAGTCACCATTGGCCTCGGCGATCTGCTGCGCGACGTAGGCGTTGCCCCCAGCGGCAGCGATGGTGCGGGTCATACGCGCGAATCGCAGCCCAGGCTCTGCGGCTTGCGCAGGTGCCGGAGCGTCGGACAGGTTCGCCAAAATCGCAGCAGGCATAGCCGCCACCGGAACGGCAGCAGCAGCCTTGCGACGCTCGACGTCTTCGAAGCGCGCGATCTGCGCGGCCACTTTGTCATCCTCTGCTTTCAAAGCATCGAACTTTGCTTCGTCTTCAGCGGACCAATCAGCATCGCCGTCATCGCCCTGCGCGTTCACAATTGCGTCCATATCGGCCAGAAGCGCCTCGCGGCGGGCCTTCAGTTCAAGGATCTTGTGCATCCTCAGTTCCTTTCTTCAGCGGCCCGACGCCGCGTCTCTATCTGGGCTGCGGCACGCGCACGCCGTCCTGCCCCTGATCCCCGGGTGCGCCCGGAACTCTGTGTGGTTTTGCCTGCTAGCTCGGCCTCCAGCGTGCCGATCCGGTCGGCCATGCCAGCGGCAACGGCACCGGCACCGGTCAACATGCCGCCACGTCCAAACTCGGAACGCACCGTGGCTGCATTGACGCCCCGGCCCGCCGCGACATCGCCGATGAATACGCTCTCGGCAGCATCAACCATTCGCTGGATGGCGGCGCGGCCTTCCTCGGTCGCAGGGTCCGGGCGCTTTTCTGGTGCGCCGCTGCTCGTGATTTCATAGGTCCGATTGCCGCTGGCATCCGGTCCCTCCTGTCGCGATAGGGTCGCCAGCACACCGATGGACCCGACCATGGCGCTGCGATCCAAAACGATCTCCTGCGCTTGGCTCGCCAGCCAATAGGCGGCGCTGGCACCGGTGCCTGTGACAAAGGCAGTGATCGGCTTCGGAGATGCGCGCAGCGTCTCCGCCGCTTCCCCCAAGCCAGAGACGACACCCCCGGGGCTGTCCACCAGCATCACAATGCGGTCCACGCTCTCGGAGGCCCAGGCAACCCGCATATCCGACATGAAGGTTGCCAATGCTGTGCCACCGGTGGAGGCCCCCATAAGCGAGGCACGCGGAAAGATCGTGCCAATCAGCGGGACCACGGCGACATTGCCGCGGATCATCGACATCTGCGTCCCGTCCAATCTCTGGCCCATGGCTGCAACGGCTGTGCGGCTGGCCTCGACCATCGGGACATGGCCATCCTTTGCCACACGCTCCAGCACCTCAGCATCCATGGCACGCAGCGCGATAGCCTCGATTGCTTCCAGGTATTCAGGCACTATTGCCCAAGGCTGCGACCGGATGGCGGCAAGTACGCAAGCCAGATCATTCTTCGACATTGTCGGTCTCCTGCTCTGCCGGCCTCTGACCGGCGATTGCCATGTTGCTGGGGCGCCAATATTCCTGACCGGCGCCATCAGGGATCTCCGACAGGTTCTCGCGGCGGCGCAGTTCATCGCCGTTGACCATCCCCATCTGACGCTGCTGCCAGTACGCCTCCATGCGGCTCTTGAGATCGCCACGTGTCAGCGCATCAGTCAGGTGCTCGAAGTAGTGACCATGCGGCGCAAAAGCCTTCGTGATCGCCTGGGCGAACCGCGTGTAGTGAGGGCCGAGGTGGTAGATCACGAACTCAAGCGACTGCTGTTCGATGTTTGAAAAGGTCGCCCGCGACAGTTCAAAGATCAGGTGCGGCGGTACTCCCCAAAGGCGGGCCAGATCGACAACCTGAAACTGCCGGGTTTCCAGCATCTGGTTGTCTTTCATGTTGTGCGTCAGGAACTCGGCTTTCAGATCCTGATCGAGAACGGCCACGGACTCGCCCGACAACCCGGAATAGAGAGACTGCCAATCATACCGAATGGCTTTCTTGTCCTCTGGGCTGATCTTGCCAGAGGTCTGTAGGACGGTGGACGGCTTGCCACCGCGCCCCCAGAAGTCGGCGGTGTGCTGGTTGGTCGCGATAGTCGATCCAAGCGCATCACGCGCATAGCGGATCGGGTTAAGTCCGTTGATGCCGTCGCGCGAAAACCCGGCGACATGCAAAATGTCCCGAGACGGGAACCGCTCGCGGGTGCCATCCGGCAGCGTGGCGTCATAAAACACAGTAATGCCGTCGGCTCGATCAAAGTGCTGAACCGGCAAAACTGACCCAGGCAAAAGACGCGTAAGCGCACTGGGGCTAAAACCATTGCCCCGGCTGACGTAGGCGTAAAAGTCTCCAGACAGCATCAGATCGGCCATCGCCAACTCCATGAAGCTGAAGGGCGTCTGATGGCTATTCGGGCTTTCACGAAACAGTTTGGCCGATGGCAGATGGTCCGCCGATGCGCGTCCGCGTTCTCCCTTGGTGTAGGCATGCAGCGGCGTCATCGCGAAGACGCCGGTCAGGATGCGCAGCGCCTGAAGCGTCGCCGGGATTGATAGGGCGGAGTTTTCACTGACTGCCACGCCGGCACGAGACGCCCCCGCCGTTACATAGCCATTGGACCACTGGGTTGCGCTTTGGACGTTCGATGCGCCAGACGCAGTGACCGGCGGCTCAGAGCGCAGGTTCGCGGCGGGTGCCGCGCTCTCGCGGCCCCGAAACAGGTCCATAAGTCCCAAATTCACATCCCCGTATAGGTGAAAGTCTTCTTGGTTGCCGCGACCGGATTCCAGCTCATGAGCTGCACCGCGTTGAAGAAAGCCATTAGCGGGTCGATCTTGGCCGACCCGGCTTTGGCCTTCGTCACGATCACGGCGTTGCCGCGTGTTTCCGCCTTGGCGTTGCCAACACACCATCGCATCATTGGTTGATCGCAATGCACGAGCGATCCATTCTTTAGCTTCACCGGCGCGCCCTTGATGGCACCATTCAGCTTGTAGCCCTGGCTGATCGCCCGGATATCCTCGATCTCGAACTCTTCATCGATCAGCGCGTCGATGATTGAGGCCACCCCCTCCGGGTCCATACCGATGCCGTCCTCTTCGGGCAGCTTTTCCGCCTCCCTCAGCTTCTGACAGATCTCGACAATTTCCGGATGTGCTTCCAGGTCGAGGTTGTCGACCAATATCAGGTCACCGGCCGCCTCAAGGTCCAGCAATTCCGGCGCAATGCTTTTACGCAGCTCCAGCACGCCGCGATCAGCCCAGGCTTTCCCCCAATGTTGCCAAACCTTCGTTTCGGCATGGCGCCCCAGAACGGCAACACCCAAAAGGTCATCGAGACCTCCGCCATCGAGCCCCACGACACAAACCTCCGATGTCTCGATGATTTCTTCCAGCGTCAAATCCGGCCGCGCGGCGGCCGTCCAATGATCGGCCCCGTTCCACCGCTCTGAATGCAGGCCGAGGCCGATCTCGATGTTGAGATGCTGTGATACCCAGATCTGCTCTGTTTCGGGTGAGATCCGCCCGTTGTTCTGATAGTCGTCTTCCAGCCTCTCGCGGCTAATCGACAAATTCAGGTTTGGCAGCACCAGCGGCCAGTTCTCGCGGTCGCGCCAGAACTCCTCTTTCTTCTGCAACTCTTCCGGAAACTCGTAGAGCACCGGCAACATGATCGGGCGGGGCCCGGACAGACCGTCGCGAATCGCGCGCGCTTTCATGATCTCCGACTTCCAGATCCCTGCCGGCTCTTTGTCGGACTGCGTCGTTATCATCAGCAGCTGACCACCCGTCATGGTGATCCCACCACCGCGAATCTGCTGCATCACCTGTTGCGCGCCGTTTTTCTTTCCCAGCTCGTGCAGCTCGTCGATGATCGTGACCAGTGGAATCTCGCCGGTAACAATCGACGTGTCGAAAGTCTTCACCTCAATCGCTGTGCCGGTCTTGTACCGCGTGATGGTCTTCAAGTGATCCTGCACCTTGAACACCTGGCGCAAGCTTTCATCCAGTCGGATCATCCCCTGCGCCTGGTCGAACAAGCGCGCGCTGATGTTCTGCGACGGGCCGATCAGAAGCATCTGACCATTAGGCACGTCGCACATGTACAAAACTGTCAGGGCCAGACCAGCGGTGTAGGTTGTCTTGCTCGACTTCTTGGGAACCATGCAAAGCAGTTCCCAGACCAGCCGTTGCTGCGTCTCAGGGTCTTCGCTGGCAACAAATGCAACCAGAATGTCGCGGAACCAATCGCCGCACGCCTCGGCCAGTCGAGGGTTGCCGGGCACATCCGGCAGGCGCAGGCGATTGAAGAAGGCCAGCGCCTTCTTTGCCTTCGCCTTGTTGACGGGCACCTCGGCCATCGGCGTCTCGCCGCGCTGCAATTTCTCCCACCAATCAGGGCAAGAGAACAGCGGCGCGCGATCAATGAAGCCCATGGACCTCTCGGCTCAGTTCGGCCTCAAGCGCATCGTCTGCATCGCGGCCAATCAGTTCGCGATGCCGCTTCACACCTTGTGATTTTTCCTTGGGCTGCTCTTGTCCAAGCTTCTCCTCCAGTATCGCAAGCTCAGCCTTGTCGAAGATGGCATAAAGCGCCTTCATCGCCGAGACGCTGCCCTTGTCTGCCTGCCCCTGAAGCTGGAGCATCAACTTGGCCTTGGATTCGCTTACCGCCATCTCCCGGGCCAGCTTTGGCTTCACCCGGCCAGAATGAAAATAATGCTTCCTCAACGTGGGCACCGTAATGCCCAGCTGCTGCGCGATCTGCGCATTGGTCATTCCGGCAACCAGTAGGGTTCTGATTTTACTGGCATTTTCCGAGGTCGGCACGTGACCAGTCCGCCCAGCCTTTCCGCGCCCTTCCGGGATGGGGTCACCAAGCAGGTCGAATTCCACAGCCACAGAAAAAAATCTCCGAATGATGGTGTGTCCGGTTTCGGGGATAGGCCCGAATCAGGCTTTTCACCCCCCCCTACCGCACCCCCGAAACACAACTCCGCGTCAATACTTTTTTTCGCATTTCGCGCTTTTTTTTTGCGGGTCAGAGCCAGCGCGCCGCTGCCTCCTCGCGTTGCTTCGCGCCGCTGTGGCACGACTGGCAAAGGCACTTCAGGTTCTTGCGATCCCAGAACAGCGCGGCATCACCACGATGCGGCTTGACGTGGTCCGCAACAAGTTTCGAGGTATCCGCTTCGATCCGACCACAGCCGAGACGCTGGCACGTGAAGTTCGCCGCTTCGATCACGCTCCAACGCAGTTTGCGCCAGCGCGTGGTGTTGTACCATTTGTGCCAAGCATTGCGCTGGCCTTCTGGCTTGGCTGCTTCGGGCCGCTTTGAAACCAGACGGGAGACCGGACGCCCCAAGCGCGAGGGCATTCCTCGACCTGCCAGCTTGCCCATCTCGGCCCCCTTAAACGACAAAGCGCCCGGCAGCTTCTCTGCTGCGGGCGCTAGTGTAGATGATGACAGAATGCATCGTACGGGCCGGGATAGAAGTCAAACGTTATTTTTCGGCTGAGCCAAGCTGTAGCCCCTCATACGGTCCAAGGCGCCCCTCAGATGCCCCCGAAGCACCGCCTTGACCCGCGTGTCGTCCGCCCACCCATGCCGTCTCAGCACCTGCGCCAGCGTTCTATCCCCCAAGCACACATCATCCACCAAGGTCCGAACCGTTATCGTTGAACGCATACCACCACGAGACGGGCGAACCACATCCTTGGCAAGACCGGCACCGATGCGCACATGCAGCGCGGCCAGCCTTTGCATGTCCCGCGCGACCGCCTCCGACACACCGCCCGACCCACCGCCACCACCAGAGCGAAGCGCCTCCAGCGAAGCACACTTCACGCCAGATGAGGCAACACGCTCGGTCAGCGCTGCATAGTCCCGGCCCGCCTGCACCTGCCCACCATCGAAGGGCGGCTCAAACATGGGCGCGACGAAAGCAGGCGGACGGAAGCGCCTTATGCGACCGCCGCCCGCTCTGACTTTCTCCATAGCCTCATCATGCCGTGCCCGCTCCTTTGGCCAACCCTCAGCCTCTCGCCGCTCATAGTCAGCCAGCGCACGCCGTATCATCTCCGGATGAGCCCGCCGCGCCTGCTCCTCCATAAGATCAAAAGCATCGCCACGACGCACACGATCAAAGCCTGACGGACCAGATCGAACGACGCGAGGGCCGCTGGAGGAATGCACCACCTCACGAGGGACCTCGGCAATCATCGCCCCTCGCGCCGGTGCCACGCCAATCTCAGGTGATACACGATCCGGAGGCGTGGCCCGACGGATGACCGCTGCACAGGCCGCGTCCATTTGCTCCAACTGAACACGGGCCACGGCGTGACTATCGACCACGATCACATCGGCCTTCACTGCGCTCCTCATACGTCACCACCCTGCCCGATTTCCGCAATCTCTCGGCACTGCTGCTCCCTGGTCTCGCGCCGCTTCAGCCAATCGCCATCATCCTCTTGCAACGCCTCTCCCCGGTCGCGCCGTCGCTTCAAGCGATTGGCGCGGTCCACGTTATCGCGCGCCTTTTGCTGAACGTAGTTGCACTGGTCTTGGGTCGGAAATCGACGCACCTTCTTGACGTGGTCCAGCAGCTCCGGCGCCCAGCCACCCTCCAGCGCCTGCTGACCGAAAGCGTGGCCGAAAAGCGCGCGCATCAGAGGCGATGCCGATGGCGACGGCGGGCTGATTTCCTTGGCCCGGTCAAGGATCCACGTCGCAGCCGGCCACCGATCCCGGCTCTTGCCGGCCGGGTTGTCCTCGACCGTCTCGCGCAGCGCCTCGATATGCGTCTCCGGCATGTAGGCGAGCCTCTGGCACAGCTCTCGCTGCATCGCCTCAAACGCGTCCACCTTCATACCCGAGGGCCGCAACAGCCCCAGCCGCGACAGCGGATCGATCAGGTTCTGCCTCACGCGGGTCTCACCCGCCTTCTGCGCTGCACTGTCCATCGCCTTCACCCCTTTCTCAGCCATATTCCGATTTATCCACAGCCCGGAGTTTCCGGTTTGTCGCGTTTCGGCCCGTATTCTCTTTTATATTCTGTTCTGTTCTATTCTGTGCGGGACTGTCGCAGGACTGACCAAACTGTCCGCGACAGTTCCAAACTGTCGCAATCTGTCGCAACGACAGATTAGGACTTGCCGAACAGGCCCGCCCGATGTGCCGCTTCCAGACCTCTCTGAATCGAGCTTTCAATGGCCGGCCGCCGCCGCTGGCCCGGATGGTTTTCGACCAACCAGCCGTCCAGCCAAGCCACCAGATGCGCGTCCTGGCACACCTTGGCAGAACAGCCGATCTCGCCCATGCTCTCCGCCAAGCGCTCGCGCCGCTTGTTGACCGAACGCCCTTGGTTGCTCAGCTTGCGCTCTTCCCGCTTCGCCGCAGCATTGCATGCAACCTCGATAACCACCGGGTGGCCTAAGAGGATTTCGTTGCCATAAATATACTGCTGCCAGCCGTGCAGAGGCGTCACAGCCTCGGCCATTAGTCCGTTCCACTCGTGATCTGTAATCCGCAGGAGCCGTGCCAGCAGCACGTGGTCAGAAGGAAGCGATCCAATCGGGTTCTGTTCCTGCGACAACCAGAACAGGTTCTGTGCAGCGCCTTGAACCGCCAGCGAAGCAGTCAAACACAGGCGCGACGACAACCACCGCCGATGATGCCACATCACGAAATAGTTGCGAGCCAGTTCAGGATCACACAACTCCTCGGGATATTGCTCCGGTGACGTATTAGCGTCCACGACGCTCAATTTTCCTCTTTGCATGAGGCCTCCCCTTTAACCTTCAACCAAGGCAGCGCCTCGGTCAGCCCGCCGCGCACCGCCGCGCAGCGCATCACCTCGACCCGCAGAACATGCAGGGACGTATCGAGCGCGGGCTGATCCCCGCGCAACGCATCGTGCTCAACCATCGACAGGGCGTTGCGAATACCGCTTCGTGCATCGCCCTCCGGCAGAGGCGGCTTGATGGCCGCATCGACCACCGGCAACAGCGGCAGCACCTCGGCGCCGCCCAATGTCGCCAGCGCCAGAACCGTGGCCACGGCGACCAGGTCAGGCCGTGGATTGTCAGCGATCCCCGCGATCCGCTCGAAGGCGTCCACGTTCCACGCGACGGAAAGCATCATGCTCGACGTCATACCGTCAGGGCCAAGGTCACCATGTGCCAACATCTTGTCCGCATGCGAACCGTCGCGCGGCTCAACAAGCGTCCACCTGGGCACGCCGCCCGGAACTGCGCCAAGATCGAGGCGCAGCAGCCCCATAGGCACTGACGCGGTCAAAGCACCGACGCTCATGACAAAACCTCACCGCTGGAAGACCGCAAAAACAAAGGCGCCTTCACTCGACTCGGCGAGCGGACGAAGACCACCGGCCCGGTCGAGAACCTTAACAACCGCTCCGCTTGGCGCATGCGCGCGGCATACTTGATCGAGGTCGCCTCAAAGTGCTCGGCGCGCTTCTTCCCGTTGACGCCGGACGTGTGGTCGCGCTTGAGAAACCGCGCCGTCTCGGCCAGCGAAAACTCGGTCAGTCGCTGCGCCAACAGGATCACGGCGAAACGGGGCCGCACGAGCATTGGGAATTTTTTTGGGCCGAGAATGTCGGCGACCGGAACGCCCCAGACATCGGCCACCACGCGCACGATCAAATCCAATGTCGGCTCATCAATCTTTGAGGAACAGCGCATCACGCGACCCTCGCGAACGCTGCAGCGCCGCCGACACATTGCACGTCGAACCGCGCGACCTCGGGCGGCACGTCCAGCGCCTCCGCGATCTCCTCCAAACTAACATCACCCGCCAGCATCGCCGCGACTTGCTCACGCCGCGCCAACACCTTCGACCGATCTGCGGGGATGTGGCACGTCCGACCGACCTGTCTTGGATCAATGCCCAGCACGGCCAGATCTTCCAAAACAACCCGCCGGCAGAGACTTTGAACCCTCGCCACGTCCGGAACCGTCCGCACAAATTGGCACATGTCCAAAAGCGCATCGCGCCGCGCTTTGACGTGATCCGGAGCCGGTCGCGTGGGCTTTCCGCGAATGGACAAACCTTGACGCGCCGCATCCTTGCGCACAATGTCCTGGCTAATGTTCAGTCGGTCGGCAATCTGCGCTGTCGAGAAACCGCGCGCCACCAAACCGGCCACCCGGCCCCGGCGCGCGCGAACGGCAGCCGCTTCAGGAGACGACGCCCACTTGTTCGCAGAAGCGACCCGCGCCCGAGCCATTGCCGCGTTGCGCGCGTTTCCCGAATTGAACTGCGCCTTTGCAAAACCTTGATCCTGATATCGCAGCTGGCCCGCCTTGGCGTCCCAATACGGAAGATTGAGTCCAGACGCGCCGCGCGGAATCCGCGTCACGCGGCCAGATCGCAGCGCAGCTTCGATCAACGCGCGCTCTTGTCCTGTCAGGGCATCCGCCATCGATTCACCTCATGAAAAAATCCGCCGTCGCGGGGCACAGCGCACAAGGGCGGGAGGAGGATACCCTTTGCGATGAGCCGCGCGACGACGGTGAAGGTGCCACGGGCGCAGATGCCCGCAGCGCAGGTTTCCCCTTGCGGGGAATGTGGCGACCCAAAGCAACCATCATTGATCTACCTTTGAGCCGCATGTTGGGCAGAAGTACGAAGTAGCGGGAACAGCATCGCGGGCTTTACGCTGGGCGGACATAAACTGCCGAGCTTTGAGCATTGTTGCAGGACGGCAACCAAAGCCATCCCTCAGTCGCTCAACGAGCTTAGGGTTTCGAACCGCCTTCATCCCGAAGTAACTGCTTGAAATTCCAAACTCTGTCAGAAAGTCCTCGACCTCCTGAACAAAGCCCTCCCGCGTGCCGACGAAGCCATCATCTGGCGAAACTGCATGTGATTCATTGACGCTCATAAGCATTGCTTAAACCATTATAAGCATCGACGGCAATGGAAATTATTTATTACGTGCGACGTTTATAAGCGCAGTGTAAGCAATAGGCATGGGACAGCAGTTTGACATAGAGAAAATGCGCGAGCGTCTAGACGTTGAGATCAGACGTCAGCGCCGGAGCCGTACAGAGGTGTCGCTGGCAAGCGGCCAATCAAAGGGATATCTGACCAATGTTCTAACCCGAGGCCAAATCCCGACGGTTGATCGCCTTGACGCTATTTGTCGCGAGCTAGGTCTCTCACTTCCTTACGTGATGTATGGAACACAGATCCCGGCAGACGCAGAGGAGATCTTCGAGCTGATGCAGGAGAATCCGGAACGATTTCGCGCTCTTTTAACGCTTCTGAAGTAGCCTCAGCCAGAAGGCGTGAGAGCTCACCACTCTCAATGGCAAACGCCAATCGAGTTATCTTCATCACGTCCCTCACAACCATATACAACTCGACCAACTTATTCATGCAACCTAAGTGCGCAACCCTTATTAGCGCCACAAAGCCAAAACCGCTTTACAATGGAATTTATAAATTCCATCCTCACCGGAGATACAGACGAACGGAGGGGTAGACCTTGCTTTCTGTTGCATTCCGCGAACATCTACAAACCGCCTATGAAAAAAGCAGTTTTGAGAGCAAACGAAGGGCATCCATAGCCGCAGAAATGTCGGCACCTCAGCTCGGCGAAATCCTAAGAGGCAAATTTGACAACAGCGCTGCCGGGCCAGGACTCTTTAACATGGTGCGCCTCGCTGATGCTTTAGGAACCCCGCTTCACCAGATCCTAAAAGAGATC
The DNA here is from genome assembly GCF_014196795.1 of Sagittula marina. Lineage (GTDB taxonomy): Bacteria > Pseudomonadota > Alphaproteobacteria > Rhodobacterales > Rhodobacteraceae > Sagittula > Sagittula marina. Next base: position 323,223 of record NZ_JACIEJ010000005.1, on the reverse strand, counting down.
GACTGCGATCCGGCTGGGCCTGAAGACTTCAATCAACCTCAATCAGATGGCCCATCGGTCAATGATTTCATGGAAGCGTGGTGGCGCGGTGATCGTCAATTGGCGGCCTTCGACCAACTTCAGGACTTCTTCGACCTATACGAACCACCCACAGGAACCGACGAGGCGCCACGCATAAGGCGCCTCGGCAGAAAGACCCTTTTTTGCCTGAGGTTAGGCACCACTGACCGTAAAAAAGCGCAAACTGAATTAGACGCGATGGACCTACGGAACATCGCAATGGTGCGAAAATTTCACGACAAGACTGTGCTCGACGGGGTCGCTATGGACACCGTGTTCCTCGATCAACGCCTAACTACGCGTCCACTTCGAGTTCGGGCGAGCTATCTTCGCTTGGGGCTTCACGTTGTGGATCAATTCGGCAATGCCGCTGTGCTACTTCACTGCGCCCCAATTCCCGTATGAGACCATTAAAATAGACAGCATCATCTGACCGATGACGATAGACGATCTGCTCTGTCTCGCTACGAGCCTCTGGCATTTGCCCCCAAGTCACGGGGTCCAGGACGCGCCGCGTAAACCCATTAACATCCGCACTACCTCGCAAAATATCGGCGTTGCGCATAAAGCTGTAGGTCGCATCTACCGAGAATGACATTGCAGCGAAGGCATGTGCGACTCCAACGAACGCCCGCACGCGCTCACGCCCCAAGCCGCGAGTGCTTCGGCTATAGAGATCACCCAGATAGCAAACACGGCCTTGCAGCGCATCATCGCACCTTTCTGATACTCCCGTGACCGTCCCAACGCCGTAAGTCCGATCAAATAGTCGCTTGATCAATCCGCTAGGACGTTCGCCGAGGTCATCAATCCGACCACCACCTACCATCTCAACGCCATCTTTAGAGCGACCAATCACCCAAAAGAAATTACGCTCCCCAAAGTCGTTGCTCAAAGGGTCAAGCCAAGGCGTCAGATACGGCTTTCCGACCGCTGCAACTGACGCGGCAACCTCTAACGGATCTTGGGACAAAGAAACCTCCAAACCTCTTTGCGCGAGGTAGGTGGTGCATTGATTCGCAGCAGCGAACGCCAAGGAAAGTCTCATTTTCAGCCTCCAGTTTACCAACGGCTACCGAAATTAACGGAAGGTTGCTGCCAGAGTGTGGACTTTTTAGTTTACACGACGCTTATTAGCATCTAACCAATGCTTATAGTGTGAACGGTTATGCTTATAGGAGTCGATCATGCGCCACGCTTCTGGCCGAGTTACCACAGTCCTAGCCGGTGTAGGAACATCGGACCTCATTGTTTCAAAGCGGCCTCCAGACGCGCTCAAGAGCTTCGAAAGCTGGAGGGCTGCCAAAGAGGCGCAGACCTTGGAAGACGGCACCAGCGCACGGATCACGCCTGACCGCGCCGCACGCCTGCACAGGATGCGCGCTCAGCACTGCGCATGGCCCATCGTGCCGGTAAACGACGATACGCTCGCAGCCTACATCGACGCCGCGCGCCCGCGCATCACCGCCGCGGTGCAAGCACGGCTGGGCCAGGGGGGCGCAGCATGAAACCCACTGACCTCGACCTGATCGGCAACACAATAGCGCGCGACCCCGCAACGCAAATAGGCGCGCGCGACCGTCTTCTACTGGACCTGCGCCGCGCCGGTTTCACCGTCACGCCGGCCCGATTTGCCCGCTCGATGACATCAAGCACGCCCGACGTCTTCACATACGAGATCGGCGACGCCAGCACAGGCCGCGCCGTCACGTCGATGATCGTCGAGGTCGCGCCAAGTGGCCACATCCGGATCTTCCTCGGCGTCGCGGATGCCAAAATCGGCGCGATCATTGCCACGCTCTACGACCGGGCAATCGGCTCCGAGGTGGCGGCATGATGCTGATGCTCGCCTTAACCATTGATCAGATCGCCGCATGGGTCACTGCCTTCATCCTTGCGCTGGCCGCGGCGGCTATCGGCGGCTTTTTAAATCCGCGCAGTGACTTGGAAGGGTTCGATTACCTCTTGTGCCTAGGCTTAACCGCCGTGGTGGCCAGTTCGGCTTATGGCTTTGCCGAATTGGCCCAAAGCATCGGATCGGGGGCAGCACAATGAGCGTGCCATCCTTCTACATGGTCGCGCACGTAGGTGCGGCCCGCGCTGGCAAAAGCAACGCCCGCCGCGCCTACGACAGCTACGACGAAGCCTGCGCCGCCGCCACAAGCTTGGCCGCCACCAGCGGCGCCGACTACGCCGTCCTGAAATCAGTCCACATCGCCACCCCGCGCGATGCCGATCAAGCCGCTCTCAATCTGTAATCGCGAAAGGTCCGGACATGCCAGCAGCAGGCCACCCCAACCGCATCGCCCGACGCGCGGCCATGCTTTGCCAGGACACCCGGTTTCGACGCTTTGCAGCGCAACGGTCCGGACTCCCCACCGCCGAAGCCACGACCGAAGCCGCCGCTGAATACCTGCGCCGCTTTTGCCACGTCACAAGCCGCCGCGATCTGGACACCGACAACGACGCGGCCACCCGCTTCGCCACGCTGCGCACCGAGTTCGACGCCTGGACCGGTCGCATCGCCAGCCAACGCTGAAAGGAATGCATCATGAGCAACAGTTACGACATCAGAACGCTTGAGCAGGAACTGAACCTGCTGGACCAAGGCGAGTTCCTTGGCCTCATACAGACCGAACTGGCCGCACTACGCCAAACGCTGCGCGACCACCAGTTGGCCTTTGGCGGCAAGCCCAAAGGCAAGCTGACCCTCAGCATCGAATACGAGATGCACAAAAACGGCGATGTCGCGATTTCCGGCGACTACAAGATCACCCCGCCGAAGACGCCCAAAGCCATGGGCGCCGCCTACGTAAACGAAGGAGGCCAGCTGTCCCTTCACTCCCCAATGCTGCGCCGCGCGCATGAAGGCATCCGAGACGTCACCGGCGAGCGCGACATTCGCGACGCCTGATCCCTCAAACAAGTCGACCCCACGGAGAAACCAATGACCGATTTTCCCACCACCGAAAACGTCGCGCAAACCATGCGGGACACTCTGCGCGAATTTGGCGATGTCGAGTATATCGATCCGCCCACGCATGACCTTCAGACCCCGTTTCTGGTCAGCGTGCCTGTAGGCCGAACCGTGCAAGACCTGTCTCAGCATCTGCGCGACGCAACCTTGCGCATGTAACCAGAGCGGCGCTCCGGCATTTGCCACCACGTCACGCTCGACAGCCTCATAACCTGGTCGAACCGCTTCAAGGGCGACGAAAGCGTCATGTTTGCCACCTACACACCGGAATTGAAGCTGACGACCGTTGCCAACTACCACGAGCACGGCCCCCGTAGCTGGGACGCCGTAACCGGAGAGGCGGGCGCAGGTTTCGCAGATCACCGCGGCGTCTACACGTTTCCGCTTTCCGAAGAATGGAAGCGATGGATGGCGGTCAGCGGTAAGGAATTGACCCGCGAAGAGCTGGCGGAGTTCATCGACAACAACATCCTCGATGTGATCGAGCCCACGCCATACTTGCTTAACGCCAGCAGCAGCGACCCCGCCCCTTGGGAGGAACGGTGCGCAACCATCGCGGAAAAGATCGATGGCCGCTTTGGCCAGCCACACGAGCTGGTCAACCTGTCACGGCAATTCACCATCAACGAGACCTCCGACCTCAAAGTCACGGCCAACCGCAATGATGGCACCACAAGCCTCCAGTTCGTCAACGAACACAAAGACGACGAAGGGCGGCCACTGAAGCTGCCCAGCCTGTTCCTCATCGCAATTCCTGTTTTTGACGGGATGGACCTCTATCGACTGACTGCTCGCTTTTCCTACCGGAAATCCAGCTCGACGGTGAAGTTCCGCCTTCAGGTGTTTCAACCGGACATCGCTTTGCGCGACGCCATGGAAGGCGAATGCGCCCGCGCACAGGCCGCAACGCAGTTGCCGTTGATGTGGGGAACTCCCGAACGCTGACGCCTCTTTCTGCGGCCCGAGAGCGGGCCGCATCGACGGACGCCAGACCAAGAACCGGATAACAAGCATGACCCTCGACAAAGCCCGCGCTATCCTCGCCTCCCCCTCCACCCACGACGACGCCGAGATCCGCGACGCCGCGCGCCTGGTGATGGAACAGGGCACTCCTGAGGAAATCCGCCACGCGCGCCATTTTCGTTCTTTCGGCCAGCGCCATGGCGTTTCTGACAGCAGGGATGGGGCAGCATGATGCGGACCTTACGTGTCCTTATCGGTTGCGAAACCTCCGGCATCGCAAGGCGTGCCTTTGATGCGCTTGGACATGATGTCTGGTCGTGTGACATCGAACCAGCCGAAGACGGTAGCAATCGCCACATTCGCTGCGACATCCGCGACGGCATACTGAACGACGGCTGGGACCTCCTGTGCGTCATGCACCCGCCATGCACTCGGCTTTGCAGATCCGGACGTCGATGGATGTCAGGCCCCGGCAAATGGACGCACCCCAAGAAACTTCCGCAAGGACGAACGCTCGCCGACATGCGCGAAGAGTTCGAACTTGGAGTGAGCATTTTCACCACATGCTGGGCCGCCCCGATCCCTCGGCGCGCCATAGAGAACCCGGAGATGAATGACTTGGCGAAAGATCGGATGCCTCCAGACCTACCCGCACCTCAGATCGTACAGCCCTTCTGGTTTGGCGAACCGGCCTACAAAGCAACAGGATGGTTTCTGCACGGGCTTCCCGAGCTGAACGCGACAAACCTACTGGCCGAGCCAGATCGCGGCAGCGACGAATGGAAAAAGTGGAATCGAATACACCGGATGCCAAACACTCCGGAACGCGCTCGCCTGCGAAGCCGATCCTTTCCCGGCATGATGGCCGCCGCTGCGACGCAGTGGGGCGGCGCGGCACTGGCACAGGTGAGCGTGGCATGAGCAAACGGACCCGCACCAGCGGCATGAAGCCCCGCGCCCGCATCCCTCAGGACCGCTACTTGACCTTCGATCAGCGCGCCACGCCACCTCTGAGACACTTCATCAGTCCGGCCATTGTGTTCTGGGAACCATGCGCCGGTGCCTATGACCTCGCCGCGCAGATCGAGGCCATGGGCCCACGCTGCGTAGTAGCATCAGACATCACGCCGGGCGACGAGCGAGTCTTTCGCGTCGACGCCTTGACCGTGACCCGCGAAGACCTGGACAGCACCGGCGCCACGCACATCATCAGCAACACGCCTTGGTCCAGATCGATCCTTCATCGGATGATCACCCACTTCGCCTCCATGCGGCCGACTTGGCTTCTGTTCGATGCGGATTGGTGGATGACCAAACAGGCGGCACCGTTCCTGCCGATGTGCCAGCACATTGTGGCCGTGGGCAGGCTCCGCTGGATACCTGACACCACCCAAGACGGCACCACAGATTGCGCTTGGTATCTCTTCGACGCTCGCCACAGCGACGGGCCCCGAGCACATGGGAGACTGACATGACGGCAACAAGCGCACTTCTCGCCACGCCAGCACCGAAAGAGGTTTGAGATGGCCAGGCCCTCCGCTCCATCGATGCCAACGCCCACGCAAATCAAAGACGCATGGGAAGCGGTCAAGCAGATCAACCCGGCTGCACGTATTGTTTCCGTGGGCCCCGATGGCGTCCGGTTCGATTACGGCATAGACGAAGCTGGCAACAAACGCCAAGCTGGCCCGAAGCGCTATGGTGAAAAATGACTCCTCACAACCCTTTTCCCGGCTGGTATAGTGAGACTCTGCCTTCCGGCAGCGTGCGCCATGTCGTGCGCAAGCAGGGGGACAAGCGTAAGAAAACAACGGTCCCGGTGGGTCCGGATCATCCCGACTTCCTAGAACATTACCGTGCCGCCCGCGCTGGCGAGAAATGGCACGGAGAAGCCTCGAAGCCGAAAGCGCCGCGCCATTCCCTCGACTGGCTACGCGAGAAGTACCTCGACCACCTTGCCAGAATGGTGAAGGGCGGCAACGCCAGCCCATCGACACTCAAGCAGCGGCGCAGCCTGTTGACCCGGCTATGCGACCACCTCGACGGCGACGGAGACCGATACGGCGATCTGCACCTCGACCTGCCCCAGCCCGCCCTGATCCGCGTGCGCAACGCGCGCGCAGACACGCCCGCAGAGGCTGACAACATGATGAAGGCCGCAAAGGCCATGTATCGCTTCGCAGTGGAGGCGGGAGACCTCGACGCAAACCCGGCTGACGGTATCCGCAAGATCCACAAGAGCAAGGGCGGCGCGACACCATGGAGCGCGGCAGACATGCGACAGTTTGCCAAAACGCATCAGCCAGGGACCATGCCTTTCCTCTGGCTGACGCTGGCGATGTTCACCGGCGCCCGCATCGGAGACCTGTGCTTGCTTGGCCGTCAGCATGAGGTTTCGCACAACGGCGCGGTTTGGCTGGAATGGCAACCGGGTAAAAAGGGAAGCGCGCCGGTATCTATGCCCGTTCTCCCCCCACTCCTGCGCGCGATCAAGACCATGCCTGTCGTCGGCTCGACCTACCTTCTTTCGGAGCGTGGCCAGCCGTTCAAAAACGTTGAGACACTGCGAACAAGAGTTCGTCGGTGGTGCGATGCCGCCGGACTGAAAGATCGCTCCTCGCACGGCGTCCGAAAGGGAATGGCGACGCTGTTGGCCGAGGCCGGTATCAACGACCAGCAGATCGGCGCGGTCCTCTCGCACACCGAGGTGCAAACGACGCGAATCTACACGCAATCCGCCCAACGTCGACTGCTGGCTGAGCAGGCTTTGACGGCACTTTCTGAGTTCGATTGGTAAGCGAGTGCCCCACGGCAGTTATTTCGTGGGGCACTTGGCCCGAAATACTCAATAATATCAGCGCATTATTGGATTAATGGTGCCCCCACACGGACTCGAACCGCGGACCTACTGATTACAAATCAGTTGCTCTACCAGCTGAGCTATAGGGGCACGCCGCACCGTTTAGCCAAGTTTATCTCTCTTGAAAAGGGTGAATTTCAACGATTTGCGCGGGCCAGAAAACCGACCGCCAAAAGACCGAAGAGGATCACCAAAATGGCCGCCGGAGCCGCGCCGCCAAGGTTTTCCAAAGACGCCTGTTCGTGAACGCGCGTTGCCAGTGTTTCATAGTTGAACGGGCGCAGCAAAAGGGTGGCCGGCAGCTCCTTGACGCAATCGACAAAGACCAGCAGCAGAGCCGACGCCACGGAGGCGCGCATCAACGGATAGTAAACCGACGTCAGGACTTGGCTCTGATTTCGCCCCAGAGACCGCGCGGCCAGCGGCAAATTCGGCGAAACGCGCCCCATGGCCGCGTCCGCAGCCCCCTGAGCTATCGCAAAGAATCGGACGCAATAAGCCAGAATCAAGGCGAAAGCCGTGCCCGTCATGACCAAGCCCGGGTCCCAACCCGTCGTGCTCCAGATCGCATCGGCGACGGTGTTGTCGATAGCCGCCAGCGGGATCAGGATTCCAACGCCAAGAACCGCGCCCGGAGCCGCGTAACCGATCGTAGTAACCGGCAAAAGCAGACGGGGCAGCTTTTGCCCCGACAGCCGAACTCCGTAAACGAGGAAGACCCCAGCCGCCACGGTGATGACGGCCGCCGTCCCACAAACGACCAGTGTGTTGAGCCCAGCCCGCCACAATTCCGAATCAAGCCAATTCTCGGCGTTATCGATCGCGTGGGACAGGATCACGCCGCAGGGCAGAAAGAACCCGAGCAAAAGCGGCAAAGTGCAGGCCACTGTGGCCAGCCAGCCAAAACCACCGCGCAACGGACGACGCGCCACCGGTCGATAACGTGTCGAGAGGTTGAAGAACCGCATCCGTCGTCGCGAGAGCTTTTCCAAAGTGACCAGCAAGACAACCAAGAGCAAGACAACCGAGGCAATCTGCGCCGCCCCTCCGGCATTATTGGCCTCCAACCAGACCGAGAAAATGCCCGTGGTCAGCGTTTGCACAGCGAAGTAGTCAACTGTCCCGAAATCATTAATGCTTTCCATCATCACGATGGCGACGCCGGCCGCGATGGCAGGCCGCGCGAGGGGCAAACCCACACGCCAAAACCGGGCAAAGGGACCTGCGCCCAGCGAGCGCGCGACCTCATCGGAACTGGCTGATTGCTCTCGAAACGCATTCCGTGCCAGCAGATAGACATAGGGGAACAATGCCGCCGCGAGCACGAGGATCGCAGCCCCCAGGGACCGAATCTCCGGGAACCAGTAATCCTGCGCATTGGTCCACCCGAACATCCTCCGCAACGTGGTTTGCACCGGCCCGGCATATTCGAGAAAATCCACAAGCGCGTAGGCCCCGACATAGGCCGGAATGCCCAAAGGAAGCAGCAAGAGCCACTCCAGCCAGCGCCGTCCGGGGAAATCATAGCGGGCCACAAGCCACGCGGCACCGGTTCCCACAATCGCCGCCAGAATACCGACCCCTAACATCAGCTTGGCCGTCGTCATCAGATAGCGCGGCAATGTGGTGGAAATCAGATGCGGCCAGATGTTTTCTTTCGGGAAGAGAGCGATGCCAAACACGGCGATGATCGGCGCCACAACCACCAGCGCGATCAACGCGGCCCCCACGGACCAGCGACTGGGTAGACGAAAGTTGCGTCGGCCTGTTTCAATCATTGCCATGCGCGGTCCCTTTCTGCGGTTTCGCTTTCGCAGAAAAAGCCTATAGTGGTGCCTCTGTCCAACTAAAACCCTAAGAAATCAGTTCAGATGCAGGTAATCCTTCATACAGGCGTGCATTGCACCGATGAGGATCAGATTCTCAAGTGCTTGCTGCGCAACGCCGAAGCATGGCGCCACGAGGGTGTGGCAATTCCGGGACCATCCAACTATCGGAACTTGCTGGCAGACTCGATTTCCAAGCTCAAGGGATCCGTACCGGCAGACGACGTCCGCGAGGTTCTGCTGGATGCCATCCTGAGCGAAGACCCGAGCAAAATTGATCGTCTTGTTCTGTCCAACGAGAATTTCTTTTCGGTGCCGAAACTGGCGTTCCAAAATCAGGTTCTTTATCGCTGGGCTGAGCAGAGGCTGGAAACCTTTTCGCACATTTTCGCCCGTGACGAGTTGGAGATTTACATGGGTTTGCGGGATCCCGCGACCTTTTTGCCGGCGACCTTTGCGGCCACGCCCCACGCAACGTTCGAGAGCTTCATGAACGGCGTGGACCCGATGCAGATGCGGTGGTCCAGCCTTGTGCACCGGATACGTGATCGGTTGCCGCATGTGCCCATCACTCTCTGGTGCAACGAGGACACGCCGCTGATCTGGGGCCAGATCATCCGCGAAATGGCCGGAATCGATATCACGCGACGCATCGCTGGGGCCTTTGACGTGTTCAGCAAGATTATCGACCGAGAAGGGATGCGACGCTTCCGCGCCTTCATAGCTGAGAACCCGGACATCAACGAGCGACAGAAGCGCAAGGTTATGGCTGCATTCCTCGACAAATATGCCAAGGACGAGGAGATCGAAGAGTCCGTGGACCTGCCCGGTTGGGATGCTGTCTATGTGGATATGCTGACCGAACTGTACGAGGAAGATCTCGAGAAAATCGGGCGGATGCCGGGCGTTACCCTGATCACGCCTTGACGACACGGGGCCATACGCACGGGTGCGAAGGTCAGGACCGCAATGCCGGAGGATCGACCGTATCCGCGTCTCAAGCATTTCAAAGGCTCATTGCGCGCGAACCGTTTTGATTAAACCTTTAGAGGCGGCCAGCCTTTGAGATGCTCGCCGCAACAAAGTACACCCAATCGGACAGACCGGGTTGAGCCCCTTGATCACCGACTGTATCGGGAAGCCACGGATGAATGAGGGCAGCATGAACACCAAATTGCAACTTGCGGTGGGCAGCCTGATCATTGGGGCTGTGGTGCTCGCGCTAAAGACGCTGGCGTGGTGGCTGACCGGGTCCGTGGCGCTGTTGTCTGACGCGCTGGAAAGCACCGTCAATCTCGGCACGGCTTTTGCCGCTTTGGTTGCTGTGCAGGTGGCTGCGATCCCGGCGGATTCGCAGCATCCCTTCGGCCATCACAAGGCGGAATATTTCAGCGCCGTGCTGGAAGGCGTGATGATCTGCGTCGCTGCGCTGTTCATTCTGAACGAGGCTTGGGAGGGCCTGCAGGCCCCGACCGTATTGGAGGCCCCTCTTGAGGGGCTGGCGGTCAACGGCTTTGCCACCGCGCTGAACGGGCTGTGGGCCTTTGTGCTGGTGCGTCGCGGGCGCGCGCTGAAGTCGCCTGCGCTGGTGGCGGATGGCAAACACCTTTGGACCGATGTCGTGACCTCTGCCGGGGTGGCAGTGGGGGTTCTTCTGGCACTGATGACCGGCTGGTGGCTGCTCGATCCGCTGATGGCGATGCTGGTTGCCGCGAACATCCTGTGGTCCGGCTGGCGGGTGATGAGCTCATCGCTGAGTGGCTTGCTGGACGAGTCGGTGCCGGAGAACGAGCTGGTCCGCATCCGTGAGGTCATCGCCGAAAATGCCGACGGCGCGGTGGAGGCACATGATCTGCGAACCCGCCACGCGGGCTCAGCGACCTTCGTCGAATTTCACCTTGTCGTTCCGGGAGAGATGACGGTGTTCGACGCCCACGAAATTTGCGACCGCGTCGAACAAGCGATGCACGACGCCGTGCCCGAAAGCCGCGTTACGATCCATGTTGAGCCAGAGCACAAGTCAAAGCACCAAGGAATTGTCGTGCTCGATTAAGCAGCCCGCTTGGGGTGTCGCGGTACTGACCGCACATCCCAAGCCCGAAACGCCGCTTAGTCGTCGAAGCTGAACGGGGCCAAGCTGTCGAGCGTGTCTTTAAGCGCCTGACCCCAGCCCTGTGAAATCGATTGAAAGTAAGGCGCATCGCCCTCCACGCGGCCGACCACGCCGGTTTTCAGGCTGTCAGTCGTGTAGCAATGGTAATCCACAGGCATACCCACGGTCAGGTTTGCCTTGATCGTGGAGTCAAAGCTGACAAGAAGCAACTTCATTGCCTCCTCGAAAGACATGTCCGGGTCATAGGCCCGCACCAGGATCGGGCGGCCGTACTTGATCTCGCCCGTCTGAAAGAACGGCGTATCTTCAGAGGCTTCGATAAAGTTGCCCTCGGGGTATATCAGGAAAAGGCGCGGCGGATTATCCCCGATCTGACCACCCAGCAGAAGCGTCGCGTTGAAGGCAGTGTCGGCCCGCTGACCAGAGTTCGCCTGGCGGTCGATCACGTCGCGCAGGGTTTCCCCCACAAGACGCGCGGCCTGAAACATCGACGGCACCGCCAGCAAAGACGGAGCCCGCTCCGAAGGCGCCTTCAGCCTTTCATCCAATTCGGACACGACGGCCTGTGTGGTGGCGAGGTTACCAGCGCTCATCAACGTGATGCAGCGCTCCCCCTCCTCTTCCCAAATCGACATCTTGCGAAAGGTCGAGATGTTGTCGAGGCCCGCGTTCGTCCGGGTGTCTGACATGAACACCAGTCCGCGGTTCAGCATCATTCCGACGCAATAGGTCATTTTGCTCCACTCCTGCTCAGCAGAAAGGGTTTAGGACCATGTCGAGCCAGCAATCAAGTGCGATATCGTCGCAATTCAACACAGGCATGGTGCATTCTTATAAAATGGTGGCACCGTGGCTGGACGGCGCATGACGCGCGCCCTCCCCCGGTCTATTGGGATTGGCTTTGCGATTGTGACTGGCGGGCGACCTCTATGGCGACGGACAGGGTCTCCGTATCGCCGCCGGACCGCAGACCGTTGACAGGCGCGGCCTCGGCATAATCCAGACCCACAGCCACGCGCACATAGCGTTCATCCGGACACATTTCGTTGGCAGGATCAAAGCCGACCCAGCCAAGATCGGGCACATGAACCTCGGCCCAGGCGTGCATGGCCTGCTGCTGTGTGCGGTCATCCATCATCAGGTAGCCGGAAACGTAGCGTGCGGCCAGACCGGCCTCGCGGGCGCAGGCGATCATCACATGCGCATGATCCTGGCACACCCCTCGCCCGGCAGCCAGCGCCTCCTCGGCGGACCAATCGCTCTCGGAGCTGCCGGTCTCATAGACGACCGATTTGGCGATAGCTGGCATCAACGCATGGCATCTGCCCAGTTCGTTGCCCGCATCGACGGATTTCAGCAACGCCTTGATCGCGGGCCCGGCCTTGGTGCGCTCGGTCACGCGCTTGTACAGCCACAAGGGCACCGGCCCCGTGTGACGCCCGATCACGCCGTTGGATTCGCTCAACTCCACCTCGCCCTCGCAATGCACGGCCAGTTCGGTGCAGTCGCGCTCAAAGGTGATGAGATCCACGCAGTTGCCGTGCTGATCCTCGTAAGACACCTCGTGCACCGCCCCTTCGAGCGTCATTTTCCACTCCGTGACCTCCTGCGCGCGACGCGACCGAGGCCGCAGACGCAGCTGCTGCATTCCAGACGAAACCGGCGCATCAAAGCTGTAGCGCGTGGTGTGAGATATTTTGAGGCGCATGGGATCACTCATAGAATCGATAGTCGATTTCAATTTGATGCCCGATGGCGGCGATATCGCCGAGCACCTTCTGGATGTATTCATGCAGACCGTAGTCGAACACATCGTCGATGGACATGCGCATAAAACGCTGTTGCAGGTCTTCGGCCATCTGGGTGCTTTGCAGCCGAACTCCGTAGTCGGATTCGAGATAGTTCATATTGCCGAGGATCTTGGACGTGCAGAACGCGAGGCTGCGCGGCATCCGGCGGTCCAGCGTCAGGAATGTCGCAATCCCCCTCGGCTCCAACTGCGCGCCATAGGCCATGCGAAACCCGCCCCGGCCAGACACAGACCGCAGCAGGATTTCCCATTGCACGTTGTCGATGGACGACCCGACAGAGGCCACAGTCGGCAAAAGCACGTAGTACTTCACATCAATGATCCGCGCCGTGTTGTCGGCCCGCTCAAGGAATGTCCCGATCCGGGCGAAGTCATACACATCGTTGCGCAACATGGTGCCGTGCGTGGCCCCGCGCACCATACCCGCCCGCTGCCGCAGCATGCGCAGCACCTTTGGCATGTCGCGGTCCGGCACCTTGCGCGCCAGCGAATCCTTGGCGACCATGTAGGCGGCGTTGGTGGCTTCCCAGACTTCTGTGGTCAGTCCGGTCCGCACCATCCGCGCATTCTGCCGCGCCTGGCTGATGCAGGACATGACCGATCCGGGGTTGTCCTTTGATCGCAGCAACCAATCGACCGCATGGTCACGGTTCACTTCGTCATAAAACGTTTCGTAAGCGTCGAGAGAGCCGGAGGTCTGGAGCACAGAGCGCCATTCATCCTCTGATGATCCAAGCCGTGTGAGTGCGATACGCTGACCGGTTTCGATCAGTCGCGCGATGTTCTCTGCCCGCTCAAGTGCGCGGTACATCCAGAACAGTCCGTTTGCAGTTTTTCCGAGCATCAGTCTTCCAGCACCCAGGTGTCCTTGGTCCCCCCGCCCTGCGAGGAGTTCACCACCAGCGAGCCCTTCTTGAGCGCCACGCGCGTCAGGCCTCCGGGGGTGATGTTGATGCCCTGCGGGCTGCACAGCACATAAGGCCGCAAGTCCACGTGACGTGGGCTTAGCCCTGCCTTGGTAAAGATCGGCACCGTAGACAGCGCAAGCGTCGGCTGGGCGATGTAGTTGGACGGACGGGCTTTCAACTTCCTGCGGAAAAGCGCGAGATCCTTCTTGGTCGCCGTGGGACCGATCAACATGCCGTAGCCGCCGGATCCGTGCACCTCTTTGACCACCAGCTCTTCGAGGTTGTCGAGCACATAGGCCAGCGCCTCAGGCTCGGCACAGCGCCAGGTCGGCACGTTTTCCAGGAGAGGCTTCTCTCCGGTGTAGAATTCAACGATCTCAGGCATATAGCTGTAGATCGCCTTGTCATCACAGATCCCCGTTCCTGGCGCATTGGCGATGGTGAGCCGTCCGGAGCGATAGACATCCATGATGCCGGGCACGCCCAGACCGCTTTCGGGGTTGAAGTTCAGCGGATCGAGGAAATCGTCGTCGATCCGGCGGTACACCACATCGATGGCCTTGTAGCCTTGGGTGGTTCGCATGCACAGCTTGCCATCCATGACCCGCAGATCGTTGCCCTCGACCAGTTCCACACCCATCTGATCGGCCAGAAACGAGTGTTCAAAATAGGCGGAGTTGAAAATGCCCGGCGTCATCACAGCGACGGTCGGGCGATCCCCGGCAGAAGCAGGGGCGCAGGCCGCCAGCGATTTCAGCAGATCCGTGGGGTAGGTCTGCACCGGCTGCACGCGGTTGGTGCTGAAGAGTTCGGGGAACATCTGCAGCATCGTCTCGCGGTTTTCGAGCATATAGCTGACGCCGGACGGTGTGCGACCGTTGTCTTCGAGCACGTAGAATTCGTCAGGCCCGGTGCGCACAAGGTCAATGCCGACGATATGGGTGTAGATGCGCCCCGGTGGGGTCACCCCGATCATCTTCGGTTCAAAGGCTTCGTTGCGCGATATCATTTCTTCGGGGATGCGCCCGGCTTTGACGATTTCCTGGCCGTGGTAAATGTCGTGCAAAAAGGCGTTGATCGCCCGCACCCGCTGTTCAATCCCCTTGGACAGACGCTGCCATTCACGCCCCGAGATAATCCGTGGAATAAGATCGAACGGGATCAATCGCTCCTCCGCCTCGGCGCGGCCGTAGACGTTGAAGGTGATGCCGGTCAGGCGAAACAGCTCTTCCGCCTCTCGTTGTTTTGCACGCAGTTCCTTGGGGTTTTCCCCCTCGAACCAGTTGTTGAACGTTTCATAGGGACGGCGAATACCATCGCCCATTCCGTTCATTTCATCGAAGATTGGCGTATCGCCCATCAAGCCCCCGCTCTGCCGACCCGTCACTTTGGAGTGTCGCTTTTACTCGTATGCTTTGACGCTAGTTGGCAGCTGCTCTCGGATCAATGCGAGACATTGCAAATTCATAACAAAGAGGTAAAATGCTTAAAAAAAAGGCACCCGATACGGGTGCCCTGCTCGCAAGTGCTTGGCTTTGACGGGCAATAAAAAAGCACGCCCCCAAGTGATCGAAATAAGTGCCGTCAGGCCATGCCCAGCGCGGCCTTGTACATTTCCAACACCGCTTCTTCTTCGGCGATGTCGTCAGCGTCGCGCTTGCGAAGAGAGATCACCTTGCGCATGACCTTGGTGTCGTAGCCGCGGCCTTTGGCCTCTGCCATGACTTCCTTGATCTGCTCTGCGACCTCTTTCTTCTCTTCTTCCAGCCGTTCGACGCGTTCGATGAACTGGGTCAGCTCGCCTGCGGCGACACCATAGCTGTCACTGGGGGTATCCTGCATATCTTGCCTCCTGCGGGTTTCCGGATCGGATACAGCCGTGCGGGGCGCGCATCAAGGGGTTGCGCGCCTGCATAGGCTGCTTTACGCGAAGCCTCGTTTCAAACGCATCACGGACGGGAGGGTGGCACCATGGAATGGATTGTCTGGATCGGGGCGGCGCTGTCCCTAATCGGCCTCATCGGTCTGCTGATGAGCATCGTAAAGGTCTGGCGCGCCCGCAGTGGGCAGCTTAGCGATGACGAAATCCGCGAAACCGTGCGCCGCGCCATGCCGCTCAACCTCGGGTCGCTGTTCTTGTCGACCATCGGCCTGATGATGGTGATCGTGGGCATCTTCCTGATCTGAAGCGCGGTCAGGTCGGCGTTCCTGGTCTACTTGCTCAAGAACGTCCGACCGTATTTGATCCGCTCTGCCCAGGATGGGTCAGGCCTCCAGAACTCATGATCCGGGTGGTCCAGCCGCTCAAGCAGCTTCATCACCTTCAACATGCCCCATTGACCCGCGGCCATCATCGGCCCGCCTCTCACCCGCGGGAAATCCAGCGCCAGGATCGCCACCGCGTCAATATCCGACGCTTTATGTACCATCCCCTCGCTGACCATGCGCGCGCCGGCGTTGGCCATGGCCCCCACCAGCAGCATGACCAGGGTCTCCGGCGCGATCTTCTGCGCCCTGCGCTGGCCGTTCAACAAGCGTCTCATGCCACCGGCAGGCTGCGCGCCGTCATCGGTCCAGTCATAGAACCCCTGCCCTGAGACCCAGCCAAAGCGATCGATCTCCACCAGCAACGCAGACCAGTTCTCCGCCCCTTCTGCGCGAGGCGCCCTGGCCCATTCCTCAAGCCCGCTCATATCGCGAGAACGGAACGGCGCCCGCGTCCAGCCCCAGGCCTCAACGGCGGTATCGACCTCATAGGGGTCCGCGCCAAGGTCCAGCAGCGCATCCGCTGCGCGATGCATCGCCGCCGCAAGCGTTCCGGCGACACTCTCCCCGGCGGAGCGTACATGCACAGGCACCTTGTGCATCCGTTCCGCCAGCGCCAATCCATAGGCCACCTGCTCGTCCGTACCGCTCGGGCCCTGAACGATCTCGACCAACCGCGTGGAAAACACCGGTGGCGCAAAGCGCAGGCCAAGCTCGTCCACCTGCGCCGATGTGGCAGAGGCGCGCACAACACCGCGCGGTGCCGGCATATCGAATGGGTCACGCGCTGCGTCAATAATCACGTCTGTGCCGCCCATCATCTCGGCAGCGTCGCCCCAATGCAGCAGCTTCAACCGCGCCTGGCTTTGCTCTGGTGACAGACCGCCGCCCTTCACCCCGGCAGCAAGGACGTCGCGCAATTGCTCGACCCCGTCTTGCAGCATGTCCGGCGACCGCGCCCCCCAGTTCACGCCGATCCCGGCGTTCAACGCAGACACCGCGATCTGCATCGCCAGTGTCCCCTGCCCCAGAACAGCGATCCGATTGACCGCCGGCTGCACCGTCCCCTTGGGCAAGGCAAAGCGGCGGGCAAGCCGTTCGGCGGTAAAGGCATGGCGCAATGCCCGCGCCGCGTCAGAGGCAAGGCACAGCACAAAGGCGTCCTCCTCCATCGCGATGCCGGTCTCGAAAGGCAGAAGCGGCGCGGCCTCGACCAGATGCAGGACCTGCGCCGCTGCGCTCTCCTCGTCGGTCAGTTTCGCACGGCGCGTGGCAATGGCGTTGCCGTGGGCGCGATAATCGGCGAAGCCGTCGCGCAGATCGCGGGTACGCCGCGGCCCGTGCCCGGTCGCCTGCAGCCTTTGGGCATACGTCAGCGCACCAGCCCGCAGATCGCCCGTACAGGTCTCATCCACCAACGCCAGCCCCGGTCCGCGCGTCATGGGCCAGGTCGCCCCCGAGATCATCATGTCCAAGGCCAGCGCCGTCCCAGCCAGGCGCGGCAGGCGCTGCGTCGCCCCGGCAGAGGGCGTCAGCCCCATGCGCACCTCAGGCAGACTGGCCCGCGCGCCGTCCAGCGCCAGCCGGTAGTGCGCCGCCAAAGCCAGTTCCAGACCCCCCCCGTAAACCGTGCCATGCAGCGCCGCGACCACGGGTTTAGGGCAGTCTTCGACCTTGGCGCATACATCCCGAAGGAAAGGCGCACGCAGCCCGCTTTCGTATTCTGTCAGATTTGCACCCGCGGGAAACGTCGGCCCCGTTCCCATCAGCACAATGGTCTGCACCTGCTCATCCGCCTCGGCCCGCGCAAGAGCCTCCACCAGACTGACCCGCACCGCATGAGACAGCGCATTCACCGGCGGATTATCAACGCTGAGGATGGCCACACCCTCATGCACCGAATAATGGAGACCTTCTTCCATATGCCTATCGCGCACCGCCTAAGCTGACGCACCCTTTATGCCCGAGTGACGCAGTTTTGCGCCATTTTATAGGTCAGTAGTATCCCAACCAGACAGGGAGGCAATTTTTTTGCCAGCTATTATGCTGATTTAACCCGAATATCTGGCTTCCGGGCCACGTTTTTCAGATCGGCATATTGTCGAAACGGTCTTCGACAAGGTCTTCTTCCGCAGCAGAAAGCCTGTGTCGCGCCCAAGCTGGCACCGGCGCACGTTTCATATCAAGCTGGCGCACCGTCTGCGCCAGATGGTCCAGCGCTTCGATCCGCTGCGCCCCTTGGGCGTCGCGCAGTTCCAAGTTCAAAGCCGCGAGCCGTTCATTCAAGGCCTCGGTCATATCGCATGCTCCTCGTTTTCGTCGGTACGCGAGAAACTTCACGTCGAACCCGCTGGCCGATAAGCGTTAGCGCTCCAAAATGGCTCACCCGTGCCAGCACGGCCTCACTGTCGCGCTCGATCTGCACGTCGTCCAAACTGGAGGGGCAGCCAAGGCCAGCATCGCTCCGGGCCCGTCACTCTGCCGTCAAAGTAGGGCGATCTGCCGAGACGTTTTGTTTTCCCGAATGCTATGGCATGGGGTGCGGCCTCTCCATGTGTCCACAATCAACACAGGACCGAACAAATCGCACCTTGACGCACGTCAACGACACCCCAAGACTTGAAACATATTCTGTTTTGTATATATGAATGACCGAAACGAGGAGTTATCGCCATGACACCTGAAGTCACAGCCTTTTTTGACGACGCCACCAACACCATTTCCTATGTCGTGCGCGATCCGAACGGGACCGCCTGCGCCGTGATCGACAGCGTTCTGGATTTCGACTATCCGTCCGGCCGCACGGACACGCGGTCTGCCGACCAGATCGTCGCCTTCATCAAGGACAAGGGCTTCGAATGCCAATGGCTGCTTGAAAGCCATGTGCACGCCGACCACCTGTCCGCCGCGCCCTACATCCAGCAACAAGTGGGCGGCAAAATCGGCATCGGCGACAACATCAAGATCGTGCAGGACACCTTTGGCAAGGTCTTCAACGAAGGCACGGAGTTTCAGCGCGACGGCTCTCAATTCGATGAGCTGTTCGTCGAAGGCGACAGCGTTCACATCGGCCAGATGCGGGTCGACGTGCTGCATACGCCGGGCCACACGCCCGCCTGCCTGACCTATATCATTGGCGACGCGGCCTTTGTTGGCGACACGCTCTTCATGCCGGACTTTGGCACGGCGCGCTGTGACTTCCCCGGCGGATCTTCGGAGACCTTGTATGACTCCGTGCAAAAGATCCTCGCCCTGCCGGATGACACCCGGATCTTCGTTGGTCACGACTACA
Organism: Sagittula marina; assembly: GCF_014196795.1. Classification (GTDB taxonomy): domain Bacteria; phylum Pseudomonadota; class Alphaproteobacteria; order Rhodobacterales; family Rhodobacteraceae; genus Sagittula; species Sagittula marina. The sequence goes on along the minus strand of NZ_JACIEJ010000005.1, from coordinate 304,149 downwards.
AGGCCCCGGGCCGCGACGTCTACGCCTGGGAAACCACCGTCGGTGAGCAAAAGGCGGCGAACATTCACGTTGGCCATGGCGCCTCGAAGGACGACTTCGTTGCCATGCGCGACACCCGCGATGCCACGCTCGCCATGCCAAGGCTGATCATCCCTTCGCTGCAGGTGAACATGCGCGCAGGTCAGATGCCGGAACCGGACGACAAGGGCGACGTGTTCCTGAAGGTGCCGGTGAACAAACTGTGACGGACGTGTACCCGTTTTAAAACAGGCGCACGAGCCTCCCCCAATGCGAACCGCGTTTCGCAAAAATCAGGAAAATTGAAACATGCCAATGGATTGGATCTGGGGCTTGATCGGCGGCTTGCTGATCGGAACAGGTGGTGCGGTTTACCTGCTCGGCAATGGCAAGATCATGGGTGCAAGCGGCATCATCGGCGGGCTGGTTGACGGCTCTGGCCGCGCCACAGCGCTCGAACGCACGCTGTTCCTGCTGGGCGTCGCCCTCATGCCCGCTGTGCTCATGCCGTTTTTCCAAGGCGTGACAACCAACATCACTGACGATTACCTCGTGCTGGTGGCCGCCGGCCTGCTGGTGGGCGTGGGCACGCGGCTTGCCAATGGATGCACCTCCGGCCACGGGGTCTGCGGCATGTCGCGCCTGTCGATCCGGGGCTTCGTTGCCACCGGGATCTATATCGTTGCAGGCGGTCTGGGTGTCGTCATCTTCCGCCATATCCTTGGAGTGATCTGATATGCTGCGCCACATCATCGCATTGATCGCAGGCGGGTTATTTGGATCCGGCCTCTTCCTCTCAGGCATGACAAACACCGCGAAAGTTCAGGGCTGGCTGGATGTTTTCGGCGACTGGGACCCGACGCTGGCCTTTGTCATGGGGGGCGCAATGATCCCGATGGCTCTGGCGTGGCTGGTGCGCAACCGACGCGTCACGGCACTGACCGGCGCCCCGCTGCCGCCGCCCGCCTCGTCCGAAATTGACCGCAAACTTGTCGTCGGTTCCGTTCTGTTCGGAATGGGCTGGGGGCTGGCCGGCCTGTGCCCCGGGCCGACCATCGCCGCGCTGTCTTACGGCGGGCCGGGTCTGTATGTCTTTCTGGCAGCAATGCTGACCGGGATGCTTGTGGCCCCCTCCTTGCGCGCGCGGCTGGACAGAGCCGTTCCAGCGGAATAAGCCAGTGCCATGACCCCGAGAAAACTCACCGATACCTATAGCGTGTCGCCGCAAATCTCTCCTGAGGATGCGGCGGCCATTCGCGAGGCAGGTTTCGTCATGGTGCTGTGCAACCGCCCGGACGAAGAAAACCCCGCCCCGCTTCAGGCCGAGGCGATGCGCCAGGCCATAGAAGCCGAGGGGCTGCGCTTTGACGTGCTGCCCCTGACCCACCAGACCATGAACGCCGAGAACATCCTGCGCCAGCAAGAGATCGTTGCCAATGCAGGCGGGCCGGTTCTGGCCTATTGTGCCTCTGGAACGCGGTGCACCGTGATCTGGGCTTTGGGCAATGCCAAGTCGCAAGGCCCAGACCAAGTGATCGAAACGGCCCGCGAGGCCGGTTACGACATCGCCGGTCTGCGTCCAACGCTTGAGGCTCTTGCGCAAGCGTGATGGCCTTCGATCCAAAGTAAAAGCCCGCGACGCAGCCGTTGCGGGCTTTTGCGCATCCTAGTCGTTGATATCTATGTCAAGCGGCGCAGAGCCGAAGTCCATGTCGAAGTCCTCGACAGATGAGTCGCCGCCAAGATCGCCAAAGTCGAAATCCCCTGCCTCGGATTCGAAATCCATCGCAGGCAGTTCCGGCAGGTCCTCTGCCCCATCGTCGTCGCCCAGCGCTGGCAGATCGGGGAAGTCCTCTTCTTGCGGCGCAATTTCGGGCAACCCGCCGCTCACTTTCCCGTTGCCTTCGCCGAAGCCGTCGCCAGCCTCAGACGGGCCTGACAAAGCCATCGGTCCGAGCACCGGCCACGTCAGACGCACGGCACGATTGCCATTCATCTGCCCCATACGCCCCTTGGCGACCAGCTGACCGTGGGCCGCGTAGACCTCTACCCGGTCAAGCGCATCTGGCGACAGCCGAAGCATATCGCCGGGCTTGAGCGCCTGCGCTTTGGACAAGGGCAACGTCACACGTGACAATACGGCGTCCAGGCGCGCCGGCACACGAGAGAAGATATCCGCATGCGGACCAGGCCCCTGCCCGGCACCACCGCTGTGCCGCTTCGGCTTGCGTTCGGGCAAAATGAAAGACAACCGCCCCTTGCGGCGCCCGAGCGCCAGATCCACATCGGCGCGAAACGCCTTGTAGCCGGACGCATCCAGCAACAGCCCGGCTGCCCGCGCATCCTCCAGCATGGCGCCGAAGCAGAACCCTTCCAGCATCTCGGTCAAAGGACTGTCTTCCAGAACCGCGACCATTCGCATCAACGCCCCGTCGAGCAGCGGCGATATCATCGCGGCATCGGTCTGAGTCAGAGGCCGATCCTCTTCGATCGGCATCTGGGTGACCTGCTGGATGGTCTGCACCTCGATCACACCGGTCAGAACCTGCCGATCAACCGTGGCGAGGCCGATCGCTCCGTCCGGCCCATCCAGAAGCAACACAAGGTCAGACGGAGAAAGCGACTCGACAACCCCGTCCTGATCTAGATTTTCGACAGTGACGGATTGCGTAACCAGCGCGAGGTCCCAAAGGACATCCGCCGTCTTGGACAATGCACGTCTGAGCGCCTTGGCAGGCGACATCCCCCGCGCTTCGAACGCGCGCAGGGCCGCCTGTGCCTTCTGGCCCAATACGTCATCTCGTGCACCGTCAGCCATGCAATGTCACGCCCGTCATAGAAACTGCCTCCGGGGACGGTTATGCGCGGATTTGGTTACCAACCGCTTTAACGATCTGCCTTATAAATAAATCTTGCACATAATTTTGGAAGAAACTGAACGCATCCGCCCAAAAGTGCCCTTTATCATGCAGTGGAGTCCTGCCGTATGGGCAACTTCACGCGAAAAGCCGCGCCGCCCAATTCGGGAATGTAGCTGATCTCGCCCCCAAGCCGCGCAACGATCTGGCGGCAGATGGCCAGCCCCAACCCGGCGCCGCCGGCCTTTTGGTCCGACACGCGGGCGAATTTCTCAAAGATCAGGTCGCGCGCCTCTGGACCGACGCCAGAACCGTTGTCGATGAAGTCCAACTTCAGCCAGCCGTCCTGAGTATTGGCCGCAATGGTCAACTCAGGTTGCGCTGCATCGCAGTATTTACGGGCGTTTGCGATCAGATTGATGAACACCTGGCTCAAACGTTCCAGATCCGTAAACAAGCGGATCTGCTCGTCCTTATGGCGTCGGTGAACACGCATGTGTCCCCCTTCATCCGCCAGCGCTGCGGCGACCGCGCGGTCAAGAACATCCGTCAGCCGCCCTTCGGACAGGTTCAGGTTCACCTGCCCATTCTCCAGCACGGACAGATCCAGCAAGTCATCCAAAAGGCGAGTAAGGCGAATCGCTTCATCATGTATGATTGAGGCGTAGCGGTTGCGGTCGGCCCGGCTCAGCCCATCGGCATCTCGCAAAATCTCGGAAAAGGCCCGGATGGAGGTCATCGGCGTCCGCAACTCATGGCTGATCTGGCTGAGGAACGCATCTTTTTGAACCGACAGGCGGGTGAGCTTTTCATTCGCCGCGCGCAGTTCAGCGGCGGTGCGGCTGATTTCACGCGATTGGGTTTCCAGCCGCGCCGAATACTCCATCAGCTGTGCCGATTCGTCGGCCACGGCCATCAGATCCTCCACCGACACAGACATGCCGCCGGTGATCTGCCCCACCATGGCGTGTGCCGTCGCCGCCCCGACCGAGCCCGCCAACTCACGCTCCAGCCGTTGCAGGAAATCCGGTGTCGGCGCGGGCAGATCACCTTCGACGCCCTGTCGAGATGCCTCGCGCGCGAAAACCGCCTGCGCGTCCCGCGCGCCAAGGATCCGCTGCGCCATGATCATCAGGTCTTCGGTCTGGGCACTTCCGGCCAGCCACGACCGCGCACCGCCGGGGGCCGCATCGACGGCCAGGAATTGTGCGGCTTGCAGACGCTCCACCGGGGACGGAAAGCTCGCCATCGACACCGCGAGGAACGCGATGGTGTTCAGCGTCAGAGACCAGAACACCGCGTGCAACAGCGGATCCAGGCCCGCGATGCCAAACAGCGCTTCGGGCCGCAGCCAGCCGAGGCCCAGCGGACCGTCGATGAACCAATTGTCAGGGATCAGAACGCCGCCGCTGAGGCTCGGGATATACAGGGTATAGAGCCATGTGACGAAACCGAACGTCAGCCCCGCAAAGGCCCCCGCCCGCGTCGCGCCCCGCCAGAAAATGCCCCCCAGCATCACCGGGAGCACCTGCGCCACGCCGGTAAAGCTCACCAGGCCAATCGTCGCCAGCGCCGCGCCGCCGCCCGACAGCGCATAGTAAAGGTAGCCCAACAGCAGCACGCCCGCGATCGACAGCCGCCGCGACAGCAGCACCACCTGCCGCACATCGCCGGAAACAGAGGCGGTGCCGCGCCGCAGTTCCAGCCAGATCGGCATGACAATGTGGTTCGAAACCATGGTCGACAGCGCGATGGCGGCCACAATCACCATGGACGTCGCGGAGGAGAACCCGCCAAGAAACACCAGCAAGGCCAACCCATCGGCATTTTGGCTCAACGGCAGGGTCAGAACGAACAGATCGGGATTCGCGCCCTCGGGCAACAGGTCCATGCCCACCACAGCGATGGGCACCACAAACAGGCTCATCAGCATCAAATACAACGGAAAGGCCCAAGCGGCGGTCCGCAGCTGCGTATCGGAGTCGTTCTCGACCACCAGCACCTGAAACATGCGCGGCAGGCACAGGAACGCGGCCGCCGACAGCAACATCAGCCCAGCCCAGCGCCCGCCATTGATCTGCCACTCCCCCATCGGGGAGGCATCGATGCGCTCCAGAACCTCGGGCACGCCGCCCGCCAATCCCCAAACCACAAAGCTGCCCACCGCCAGAAGCGCGGTCAGCTTCACCACCGCTTCCACGGCGATGGCCATGACCACCCCATGATGCCGTTCGCTGGAATCCAGCGTCCGGGTGCCAAAGATCACGGTAAACACCGCAAGACCCGCAGCCACCCAGAAGGCCGTGTTGGGCGGCGTGTGCGTGCCCGTGTCGTCAAAATGGGCAAACACATCCACCGACAGGGTCACGGATTGCAATTGCAGCGCGATATAAGGTGTCGTGCCCACCACGGCCAGGATCGTGACCGCGACGCCCAGCAGGTTGGATTTCCCGTAACGAGACGAGATCAAGTCAGCGACCGACGTGATCCGTTGGCTGCGCCCGATCCGTACAAGGCGACGCAGGATCCACCACCATCCCACCATCACAAGGCTCGGGCCAAGGTAGATGGTCAGGTACTCCACCCCTGATCGGGCGGCACTGCCCACCGCGCCGTAAAACGTCCAGCCCGTGCAATAGATCGACAGTGAAAGGGTATATATGACGGGCGCGCGCAGCCAGTTGACCTGCCCCCGCGCTGCGGCGCGTTCCGCGAAAAACGCAACTCCGAACAGCAACGCCACATAGGTCAGCGAAATCGCCGCAAGCCCGTTGAGTGTAGTCACAGTCGCGCCTCGGGTCGGTCCGGTGCGCTGGAACGTCTGATCGCCCAGATCAGCAAACCTGTTGCGATGGGCAGGGCAAGCCAGACGGCGAAGATGTAGATCAGCGCTTCCGCCATCGTGATGTCGGTTTCACCGGTCTGCCAAAGCAACGGCACCCACCACAGAAAAAGCCCCAGCAGGGGCAGTGCGCAGGCGGCATCCACCATACGTCTGCGGCGAAAACTGCGCCTTTCCAGCTCATAGGCACTATGACGTTGCGCATCATCGCGCGGGGCCGGGTCGCTCACGCGCCTGACAGCGCCTTTACGGCGTCCAGCACCTCGGAGTTGGAAAAGGGCTTCGTCATGAACCGGCTCGCACCCGCACGCTCCGCCATTTCACGATCCTTAGTCTGACCGCGGGCGGTCAGCATCAAGATGGGCAGCGACTGTGTGCTGATGTCCTCGCGCAACTCGCGCAATATGTCATAGCCCGACCGCCCCGGCAGCATCGCATCCAGGATCAACACGTCCGGTGTCCGATCCCGCACAGTCTGCACCGCTGTTTCACCATTCGAATGCGCGTGCACCTGCCACCCCTCACGTGACAGGATAAACTTGATCGCTTCGATGATGTTCGGTTCATCTTCGATCAGAAGAACCTTTCCACTCATACGCTGCCCCTCACCCGGCGGTCCCCGTTTACAGGGTCTCCTCCCCCCGCAAGTTCGCAGAGTGTAGGCCTTTTTCAAAAGCGGAGTCAAAACGCCAATGCGGGTCGAGCAATATTCTTTCGCCACGGCACGCCAGAGAGTCGCTTAGAGTGTACGCAGCCTTACAGCGCCGACAGAATGGATGGCTCCCGTCGGCCAATGCATTTGACACGCGGACAGATGCGGCAGGTGATGCCCACATCTGCGGACGGGCTGGCCGGTTCGCGGCTGACCGGCAGCGGGCGCACCAGCATATGCGCCTCGAACAGGGGATCGGAATTGGCTTGGGGCGGTCCCACTGGCGTGGCTTGCGCCTCCACCCGGACAGTGGCGCCAGAGCGGCCCAGCTGAACAAGATCTGCCGAAAGCACCGCATATGGTCTGTTCAGCGCCTTATAAAGCGGCCAAAGCGGGCAAGCCGCGCCAAAGCGTGGCATCGGGAAATCGGGCAGCGGCTTGCGGTAGGACAGCACGCCTGAGGCATCACAGATCGCAAGCCCCACCGGATCGCCCAGCACCTCTGCCGGCATAGCGGCGAGACGGCGCATGACACGCGTCGGCGGCTGGTCCAGCGCCACGGACAGCGCCAAGGCATCCGTGCCATGGGCGGTGAGCGCTTTGGCCAGATCATTCATCGGCAAAGCCTTCGCGTCGGCTGCATACCGCTCCAACCAAGCTCGAAGCAAACTTTGCGCGGCGCTGGACAAACCACGACCCAAGCGCGTCATGACCTGCGCCACATCGGCCTGCTGCTCCAGCTCAGGGATGTGATGCTCCGCCTTCTCCAGCGCGCCATCCAGCTCCTCCTGCGGGGTGCCGGTTTCCGTCGCCTGCTCATTGTCGGCCTCAAGGTAGGTCACCAATCCGCGCGACGTCTCTGCCAGTCGTGCCGAATCCTCGTAGATGTTGCGGTGAAAGCGGCTTTGCCAGTCCGGGTCGATATCCCCCGGTTCCGCAAGGATCGACGCGGCGGAGCGGATCGCCGTCACGGTGGACAGCATCTCGTGCAGGGACGCTGCCAACTGAGGGTCATGCGTCATTCGGTCCGTCAGCACCTCGACTGACCGTTCCAACTGCGCCACCCTGGCCCGTGTGGCCACCAACGCCGCCGCCCATCCCGGAAACCGTCCGGCAAACTCATCGGTTCTGTCCAGTTCTGCACCGGCGTCGGGCAGATCGCTCGCCGCTTCGCGCAGCCCGGCGATCAGCGCAGCGCCCGCCCCTTCGGTCAGATGCGTCGGCTCCACCCCAAGCGCCTCTGCGATGTCGAGCAACAGCTTGCCGCCGATTCTGCGCCGGTTGTGTTCGATCAGGTTGAGGTAGGAAGCAGAAATACCGGCAATCCGCGCCAGTTCGGCCTGCCGCACCCCCTGCGCAATCCGTCGCTCCCGGATGCGTGACCCCGTTAACGTATCCTTAGGCATTGCCATTCCCCAACGTAATCAAGCACTTTCTGCACTGCGACATAAATGACTTTACAGTATATCACGGTCTACTTTTCAATCGTTGACAAAAAAACTGTTACTTGAAAGCGACTTGTTGCGCAATTTTCCGACCATGCCCCATAGTGTCTTTGCACGAAAGTGCACGTGTCCCGTTCGTTGAGGAGCTTGCGGGACGCTCTTCAAAAAAATTCTGGGAGGATTTTAATGTCCATAACCAACCTGACCCGCCGTGGCGTTCTGCGCACAGGCGCCGTCGCTGGTGCAGGCCTCGCGCTGCCCACCTATCTGTCTGCCGCCAGCCATTCCGGCTTCACCAACGCACCGGGTGACAGCACCGTCACCCTGGGTTTCAACGTTCCGCAATCGGGGCCGTACGCTGACGAGGGCGCCGACGAATTGCGCGCCTACGAACTGGCCGTCGAGCACCTGAACGGGGGCGGCGATGGCGGCATGATGGGCACCTTCTCGTCGAAAGTGCTCGACGGTACCGGCATACTGGGCCGCAAGGTGGAATATGTCACCGGCGACACGCAGACGAAATCGGACGCCGCTCGCGCCTCCGCCAAGTCGATGATCGAAAAAGACGGCGCCATCATGATCACCGGCGGCTCTTCGTCGGGTGTGGCGGTTGCCGTGCAGGGCCTGTGCCAGGAGGCCGGCGTGATCTTCATGGCCGGTTTGACACACTCCAACGACACCACCGGCAAGGACAAGAAGGCAAACGGTTTCCGTCACTTCTTTAACGGGTACATGTCCGCGGCCGCGTTGGCACCGGTTCTCGAAGGTCTGTATGGCAACGACCGCAAGGCGTACCACCTGACCGCAGACTACACCTGGGGCTGGACCCAGCAGGAATCCATCGCCGCCGCCACAGAGGCGCTCGGCTGGGAAACCGTCAACAACGTGCTGACCCCGCTGGCGGCGACGGACTTCTCGTCGTACATCGCCCCGGTTCTGGACTCCGGCGCAGACGTGCTGGTTCTGAACCACTACGGCGGAAACATGGTCAACTCGCTGACCAACGCCGTGCAGTTCGGCCTGCGCAACAAGCAGGTGAACGGCAAGAACTTCGAAATCGTGGTTCCGCTCTTCTCCCGTCTCATGGCACGCGGCGCGGGCGAGAACATCAAGGGCATCGTCGGCTCCACCAACTGGCATTGGTCGCTTCAGGACGAAGGCTCCAAGGCTTTCGTCAAATCCTTCGGCACCAAATATGGCTTCCCGCCGAGCCAGGCCGCGCACACCTGTTATGTGCAGACCCTGCTGTATGCGGATGCCGTGACCCGCGCCGGATCGTTCAACCCCTGCGCCGTGGTCGAAGCTCTCGAAGGCTTTGAATTCGACGGCATGGGCAACGGCCCGACCCTCTACCGCGCCGAGGATCACCAGTGCTTCAAGGACGTTCTGGTCGTGCGCGGCAAGGAGAACCCGACCTCCGAGTTCGACCTTCTGGAAGTCGTCGAAGTGACCCCGGCCGCGCAGGTGACCTATTCGCCCGACAACCCGATGTTCGCAGGCGGCCAGCTCGGCTCCTGCAACCCGGGCGCGTAAGGCAACCGGCAGGGTGGGCGCGCCCCTCCCTGCCAACACCTTGCACACCGTCAACTTCGTCAGCCTGACACGACCTCTGGCCACCCACGCCAGGGGCTTCGGCACACTCAATCCGCGCGACGCAACCCAAAGGTGGGGTCAATGGACGCAATTCTGCTTCAAATTCTAAACGGGCTCGACAAGGGCTCGGCCTATGCGCTGATCGCGCTGGGGCTTACACTCATTTTCGGCACACTGGGTGTGGTGAACTTTGCCCACGGCGCGCTGTTCATGATCGGCGCCTTTTGTTCGGTCACGCTGCAGCGGATCCTGAACCTGTCCTTCGAGACGGTCGATCCGACGCGCACCGACTTCCTCGGCAATCCCGCCGTGATAAAGACGCCCTACGTCATCGACTGGTTTGGCGAAAGCACCGGGGCCGCCATCATCGACTGGTCCGTGCCGCTGGCGATCCTGTTCGCCATACCGATCATGCTGGTCATCGGCTACGTCATGGAACGCGGCCTGATCAAACACTTCTACAAGCGGCCCCACGCGGACCAGATCCTCGTGACCTTTGGCCTCGCCATCGTATTGCAGGAGATCATCAAGGCCTTCTACGGCGCGAACCCGATCCAGACCCCCGCCCCCGAGGCGCTGTCCGGTGTGGTCGAGGTCCTGCCCGGCATCCTCTACCCGGCATGGCGCGTGGTCTATTTCTGCTTTTCGCTGGTGGTCATCGGCGCGGTCTTTGCCTTTTTGCAGTTCACAACCTTCGGCATGGTGGTCCGCGCAGGCATGGCGGATCGGGAAACCGTCGGCCTGCTGGGCATCGACATCGACAAACGCTTCACCCTGATGTTCGGCATTGCCGCAGGCGTCGCCGGTCTGGCGGGCGTGATGTACGGCCCGATCAACGCGCCCAACTATCACATGGGCATGGATTTTCTGGTGCTGAGCTTCGTCGTGGTTGTGGTCGGCGGAATGGGCTCCCTGCCCGGCGCGGTGGCTGCGGGCTTCCTGCTCGGCATCCTCGAGAGCTTTGCCTCCATGACCTGGGTGATCGACCTGATCCCCGGTATCAACCAGATCATCATCTACCTCGTGGCAATCATCATCCTTCTGGTCCGTCCGCGCGGCCTGTTGGGACGCAAAGGTGTGATGGAGTAAAACGCTATGTTCGGACTACAGAAAAAAGACACCAACCTGCTGCTGATCGTCATTGCCTTGACGATGCTGGCCCCCTTCATCCTCAACCCCTTCCCCACCGACAGCGGGCTGGCCCAGTTCAACGCGGGCTACCCGGACCTGATGCAACGCTTCGTGATCTTCGGGATCTTTGCCATCGGGTTCAACATCCTGTTCGGCCTGACCGGCTACCTGTCCTTCGGCCACGCGGCCTTTCTCGGGGTCGGCTCCTACTCGGCGGTCTGGATGTTCAAACTGTTGAGCATGAACATCCTTCCGGCGATCATCCTGTCGGTGGTCATCGCTGGCCTGTTCTCGCTGCTCATCGGCTGGATCTCCCTGCGGCGGACCGGGATCTACTTCTCGATCCTGACGTTGGCCTTTGCCCAGATGTCCTTTGCGCTGGCCTATTCGGTGCTGACGCCGATCACCAATGGCGAAACCGGCCTGCAAATCACGCTGGACGACCCGCGCATCCTCGGCATCTCCCAGACGGCGGACGGCTCGATCCCGGTCACCAACCTCTTCGGTATGGAGATGCGCGCCACCACGGATCTTGCACTCGGGGCGTGGTCCTTCACGTTCTCCATGGGCTACTACGTCTGCGCGGTGCTGATGATCCTCGCCTTCTACATGTCGATCCGGATCTTCCGCTCGCCCTTTGGCATGATGCTCCGCGCGATCAAGTCGAACCAGACACGGATGAACTACACTGGCCTGAACCCAAAGCCCTACACGCTGGCAGCCTTCGTGATCTCGGGCATGTACGCGGGTCTGGCCGGTGGCTTGATGGCGTCGATGGACCCTCTTGCGGGGGCCGAGCGGATGCAATGGACTGCCTCTGGCGAAGTCGTTCTGATGACCATCCTTGGCGGCGCCGGCACCTTGATCGGCCCGGTGCTGGGCGCGGGTATGATCAAATACTTCGAGAACATCTTCTCCAAGATCAACGACAACGTCCTGCACACATGGTTCAGCTTCATGCCCGACGGGCTGGAGAACCTGATGGTCGGCATTCTGCACCCCTTCGTGGGCAAGGGATGGCACCTGACACTTGGTATCATCTTCATGCTGGTGGTCGCCTTTCTGCCCGGCGGTCTGGTCGAAGGTGGGCAGCGCATTGGGCGGATGTTTGGTCGAAAGAAACCGACGGACGACACGTCCGCCAAAACCGAGCCCGCGGAATAAGGAGCGCCTGACATGGGAATTCTCGAAGTCAAAGACGTGGGCAAGCGCTTCGGCGGTCTCAAAGCCCTCTCCGACGTCAACCTCAGCGTGGCGGAGAACACCTGCCACGCGATCATCGGGCCGAACGGTGCAGGCAAATCCACCCTGCTGAACTGTCTTGTGGGCAAGCTGATCCCCGACACCGGGTCCGTGATGTTTGACGGCCAATCCGTGCTGGGCCGCTCCCCGCATGAGATCAACCAGATGGGCATCTCCCGCGTGTTTCAGACGCCGGAAATCTTCAGCGATCTGTCGGTGATGGAAAACATGATGATCCCGCTGTTTGCACGTCGCGACGGCGCCTATCGCCTGCACGCCTACCACAGCGTTCTCTCCGAGGCGGAGCTCGTTACCAAAGCCGAACAAATGCTTGCCGACGTGAACATGCTCGACAAACGCAACATGCACACGGCCTCCATGTCGCGCGGTGACAAGCGGCGGCTGGAAATGGCCATGTGCCTGATCCAGGAACCGAAACTGCTGCTGCTGGATGAACCCACCGCCGGCATGGCGCGGGCGGACACCAACAACACCATCGACCTGCTCAAGCAGATCAAGGACAGCCGCAACATCACCATCGCCATCATCGAACACGACATGCATGTGGTGTTCAGCCTCGCTGACCGGATCACGGTTCTGGCCCAGGGCACCCCGCTGGTGGAAGACGTGCCCGAGAAGATCAAAGGCCATCCCAAGGTGAAAGAAGCCTACCTGGGCGAGACGGCGCACGCCTGACCCTTTGACCGCGGGCGGGCCACCCCCGCCCCACGGCACCTCGCGACTAGATCACGCCTTTTCGAAAGGACCCCAAGATGAACGTTCGTCCGGATTTTTCCAAGAACGCCAACCACGCCGAAACCGCGCCCGCCTTCCTTTCCGTCTGGGACATGCATTCCTATTACGGCGAGAGCTACATCGTGCAGGGCATTTCCTTCAACGTGCACGAGGGCGAGATCCTCGCCCTGCTCGGCCGAAATGGCGCGGGCAAGACGACCACGCTGCGTTCAATCGCGCGGCTTGACGATCCCCAGGTGAACAAAGGGGAAATCTGGCTTGACCACCAGCCGCTTCACCGGATGAAATCGCATCAGGCCTCTGTCGCCGGTCTGGGCCTTGTGCCCGAGGACCGTCGCATCATCCCCGGCCTCACGGTGGAGGAAAACCTGCAGCTGGCACAGATCACCCCGCCCATCGGCTGGTCGCTGGAACGGCTCTACGATCTATTTCCCCGCTTGGGCGAACGCCGCAAGCAAGAGGGCGTAACCCTGTCCGGCGGCGAACAGCAGATGCTGGCCATTGCGCGCGCTTTGGCCCGCGATATCAAAGTCTTGCTGCTCGACGAACCCTACGAGGGCCTTGCCCCTGTCATCGTGGACGAGATCGAAAAGACGCTGCGCCTGATCAAGGAGCAAGGCATGACAACGATCCTCGTAGAGCAGAACGCCGTGCGCGCCTTGCAACTGGCGGATCGGGCCGTCATCCTCGACACTGGCAGCATCGTGTTCGATGGCTCCGCCGCCGAGGTGCTTGAAAACGAAGGCCTGCGCGCGGAGTATCTGGCCATCTGACCGCGCCCCGGCACCAAAGAACGACTTGTTTTCGGGGCCAAGGGATATTCCTTTGGCCCCAAGCGTTTCAGGAGGAGACCCCATGACCAAGACATACGCCCCGTCCGAAGAGTTGACAAAAAGCGCCCACGTTGACGCCGCGCGGTACGACGCGCTGTATGCGAGCTCGGTGGCGGATCCGGAGGCCTTCTGGGGCGAGCAGGCGAAGCGGCTCGACTGGATGACGCAGCCGACCGAGATCAAGAACACTGATTTCACCCTCGGCCAGGTCAGCATCGAATGGTTCCGCGATGGCACGCTCAACGTCGCCGCCAACTGCATCGACCGCCATCTTGAAACCCGCGGCAACCAGACCGCCATCATCTTTGAACCCGACGACCCCAACGAGGCCGCCCAGTCGATCACCTACAACGACCTGCACCGCCGCGTCTGCCGCATGGCCAACGTGCTGGAAACCATGGGCGTGCGCAAAGGTGACCGGGTCATCATCTACCTGCCGATGATCCCCGAGGCCGCCTATGCCATGCTGGCCTGCGCCCGCATCGGCGCGATCCATTCCATCGTTTTCGCCGGTTTCTCCCCCGACGCGCTGTCCGCCCGTGTGAACGGCTGTGACGCCAAGGTCGTGATCACCGCGGACGAAGCCCCGCGCGGCGGCCGCAAGACCCCGCTGAAAACCAATGCCGACAAGGCGCTGCTGCACTGCAAGGACAGCGTCAAATGCCTCGTGGTGAAACGCACCGGCGGCCAGACCACCTGGGTCGACGGCCGCGACTACGACTACAACGAAATGGCGATCGAAGCCTCCGACCACTGCCAGCCGGCGGAAATGAAGGCCGAGGACCCGCTGTTCATTCTCTATACCTCCGGCTCCACGGGTCAGCCCAAGGGCGTTGTACACACCACTGGTGGATATTTGCTTTACGCCAGCCTGACGCATGAGGTCGTGTTCGATTACCACGACGGCGACGTCTTCTGGTGCAGCGCCGATGTGGGCTGGGTCACGGGCCATTCCTATATTGTTTACGGGCCCTTGGCCAATGGCGCGACCACGCTGATGTTCGAAGGCGTGCCGACCTATCCGGACGCCAGCCGCTTTTGGCAGGTCTGTGAAAAGCACAAGGTGAACCAGTTCTACACCGCGCCCACGGCGATTCGCGCGCTGATGGGCCAGGGCAACGAATTCGTAACGAAATGCGATCTATCCTCGCTGCGACTCCTCGGGACGGTGGGCGAACCGATCAACCCGGAGGCTTGGAACTGGTACAACGACCTGGTCGGCGGTGGCCGCTGCCCCATCGTGGACACATGGTGGCAGACGGAAACCGGCGGGCACCTGCTGACCCCCCTGCCCGGCGCCCATGCCACCAAACCGGGCGCCGCGATGAAGCCATTCTTCGGCATTCAGCCGGTGGTGCTGGACCCGCAGAGCGGGCAGGAAATCGACGCCTCCCCGACGGAGGGCGTTCTGGCCATCGCCGACAGCTGGCCGGGCCAGATGCGCACCGTCTGGGGTGACCACGAACGGTTCGAGAAGACGTATTTCTCGGACTACAAAGGCTACTATTTCTCCGGCGACGGCTGCCGCCGGGACGCGGATGGCGATTACTGGATCACCGGCCGCGTCGATGACGTGATCAACGTGTCCGGCCACCGCATGGGCACGGCAGAGGTGGAATCCGCCCTCGTCGCCCACGAAAAGGTCGCCGAGGCTGCGGTCGTCGGTTACCCGCATGAGATCAAGGGCCAGGGCATTTACTGCTACGTGACCCTGATGAACGGCGTCGAGCCGACCGAAGACCTGCGCAAGGAGCTGCGCACCTGGGTCCGCTCGGAAATCGGCCCCATCGCCTCGCCGGATCTGATCCAGTGGGCGCCGGGCCTGCCGAAAACCCGCTCCGGCAAGATCATGCGCCGCATCCTGCGCAAGATCGCCGAAAACGACTACGGCGCGCTCGGCGACACATCCACCCTAGCAGAACCACAGGTGGTCGATGACCTCATCGAAAACCGCATGAACCGGGGCGAATGAGTCGAAATAAACGTTGGTAAACAAGCAATGGTGCCTCTCTTCCACTGAGTTGGGCGCCATTGCACAAACCCCCATGCGGGTGTCAGCTTTTTAGCTGGTAAGGCTGAGCGGTCAGCTCGCCGATTATATGATTCCATAAACTGGCCGGCCAATGACCACGCCCTCCGGTCCCCGGTCCCGCTGACAATCCGGTTTGACCCTGAGATGATCCGGCGACCTCGGCAATACGTCGGCGCGGCAATCCAGACATGCCTTGCGATAAAGGTTCCGCTCCGCAAGACGTTGAGGAAATTGACAGGTTTCCTCTAAAGCCTCCCGCGCCCTTCGTTCTGTTTCGCAGGCACTTAAACGCTGACCGGACAAGGCCCCCTCTCCCGCTGTCGTAACAGAGATCACACCGGGCACCCGGCGACCCGAAACATTTGGCAACTCCTTGTGACTATCATCTCACGATGTCCGTTAACGACCGCAGGGTATCCCCGCGCATTGTTTCCAAGAACAAGACGATCTTAGGTGATGTTAATCAAGCGATGTGAAAGTCCTTCCATTTTGACCGGTCCCGCTGCGAAGATGTTCTCTATATGTTAGGGTAGTCCGGTGGGGCTAACTGGACGCAGCGGTGGGGCAAGCTGGACGGAGCACTGAAATGCAACTTGAAGGCCTCTCTTATCAGAGTGCGCCACTGGCCACGGGGCATCCCCTCAGCCTGCCGGGCGCACCGGACACCACCCGCTCGGTGACAAAGGTTCAACCCATTCTCGACGCCCGCAGGCCCGAGACTCAGTTGGGAAACGCCACATCCCCCTCTGGCTTTTGGCGTGCGGCGCAGAACAAGCCCGACCCGACGACGCACAACCCACCGCCATCAATCATGCAAATCAAGATCTCGCAGATGTTGCAGGATCAGATCGTCGGTGAGGCCAAATCCCCCGAGAAAGAAGACAGCACCCAGTCATTGGTTGACAGCAACGCAATTTCAGATGCGATCCCTGCCACGGGCATGGCCTTGGCAGAAAACCGGGGCACAAACACCCTCGCCAACAACAGCGATCAGGCCGAAAGCGCGGAGGACGCCATGGCCTCCACCAACGCGGCGGAGGGCGTGACCGCAGCTGGCCCCAATCCGATGGCTGGGCCGACCGCAACACCCGTCAACCGCACGACCAAAACCAACCAGAACCAGACGAACCCGCTGGCTGCCACCCGTGCCGCGCCCACACCGGATCGCGCGCCCATGAACATGCCCGTGCGCGCGGCCCCCGCGCAGCAAACGCAGCCCTCCCCGACCATGTCGCAGGCGCCCGCCGCTTATCAGGAAGCCGCCAGCATCTCGCGCAACGATGTCTTGAGCACCTTGCCGTTGCTGTTTTTCGGCAGCGATTCAACCATCAGGTAGGCCTCTGGACGCTTGAACCGTCCGGTCCGCTCAAGACCTACACGCGTTCCAGCCTTCCGCACACCGGCCGCTGCACCACGAAGGCTACCGCATCTTCGCCCCATTCAGGGTCGGGGCGTCCGATCACCGAGACCTCCAGCACGTCGAGATGAAATTGCAGTAAACCCTCGACCTCACGCGGATGAATTGTGCTGCCGTCTGAACTGATAGGGTTTCTGACCGATCCTTCTGCGTCAGGGAACCGTCCGCGGCCAGCGCCCCCATGTCCCCTGTCCCAAGCAAGCCGCCCCCAAGGTCTTGGCTGCCGCCTCCGGATTTTGCCAATACCCGGCATACCCAGATCACCGCGCATAAGCCCCCACATCGCCAAAAGGCACCGCCACCGCGCCGACCGCCCAGATCCCGAACAAGGCGACAAGACAATCCGGCCGGTTCAAAAGGACCACAACGACGCGATCGCCTTGCTTGATGCAGATGCAATCAGCACGACCGCCAATCGCACGGCGCGCCCCCGAAAACCGGCCTAATCCCAGAAAAGCGCCGTTCCATCCTAGAGGGCGCCGCCCTGCGGCGAGGCTTCTGCGACCCGCAACAAGCAGTTCAAAAGGTTCATGCCATCCTCGCTTTTTCCGACCACCAGCCAGATTTTGCCGAAATTAGCCGGATCAGACTGCCATTTGCCCCCGTTATCACGGCATGCGGTCGCTTTTCACCGCCCGAAACCTGACCTATAAGCACCACAAGCCGCGCGTTGGCGCTAGCGGCAAGGCTATTTGGCACGAGGACGTTATGAGCAAAAACACCCACGAAGCGGACGTGGCCTTTATCAAGGCTCTGGCAGAGCTTCTGCAAGAGAACGAACTGACCGAGTTGGAGGTCAACCGCGAATACGGCGAAGACGACAGTCTGACCGTCAGGGTGGCACGCACGGCAGCGGCCCAAGTGACCTACGCCGCGCCGGCGCCCGCCCCCGCGGCAGCCCCCCCGGCCCAGGCACCGGTCGCGGCCCCCGCCGCAGCTGAAATGCCCGAGGATCCCGCCTCGCACCCCGGCGCGGTCACCTCCCCCATGGTCGGCACGGTTTACATGCAGGCGGAACCGGGCGCTCCGGCGTTCATCTCCGTGGGCGCACAAATCACGGAAGGCGACACACTGCTGATCGTCGAGGCCATGAAGACCATGAATCACATTCCGGCGCCCCGCTCCGGTACAATCAAGCGCATCCTCGTCGAGGACGGCGCCCCCGTCGAATACGGCGCGCCTCTTGTCATCCTTGAATAAAGGGCCCGGCATGTTTGACAAAATCCTTATCGCCAACCGGGGCGAGATTGCCCTGCGGGTGATCCGTGCCTGCCGCGAGATGGGCATCCCCTCCGTCGCGGTGCACTCCACCGCTGACAGCGATGCCATGCATGTGCGCATGGCGGACGAAACCATCTGCATCGGACCGGCGTCCGGCGCGGAAAGCTATCTGTCCATCCCGGCGATCATCTCTGCCTGCGAAGTCACGGGGGCCACGGCAATTCACCCCGGTTACGGTTTCCTGTCCGAGAATCAGCGGTTTGTTCAGATCGTCGAAGACCACGACATCACATTCATCGGCCCGTCGGCGGAACATATTTCGATGATGGGGGATAAGATCACCGCCAAGGAGACCGCCAAGGAGCTTGGTATTCCGTGCGTGCCCGGCTCTGCTGGCGGTGTCGCCACGCTTGAAGAGGCCAAACAGATCGGCGCGGACTTCGGCTACCCCGTGATCATCAAGGCCACCGCCGGTGGCGGCGGGCGCGGCATGAAGGTCGCCACCTCCGAGGCCGAGATGGAGCGTGCCTTCCTGACTGCGCGGTCCGAGGCCAAAGCGGCCTTTGGCAACGACGAAGTCTACATCGAGAAGTACCTGCAAAAACCGCGCCACATCGAAATTCAGGTGTTTGGTGACGGTCAGGGCGGCGGCGTGCACTTGGGTGAACGCGATTGTTCCCTCCAGCGGCGCCACCAGAAGGTATTCGAGGAAGCCCCCGGCCCCTCCATCACCGCGTCAGAGCGCGCGCGCATCGGCAAGATCTGCGCCGATGCCATTGCCCAAATGGGCTACCGTGGCGCGGGCACCGTCGAATTCCTGTACGAGGACGGGGAATTCTACTTCATCGAAATGAACACCCGTCTTCAGGTCGAACACCCGGTCACCGAGGCGATTTTCGGCGTGGACCTTGTCCGTGAGCAAATTCGCGTCGCTGCGGGCGAAAAGCTGTCCTTCACCCAGGATGACCTCAAGATCAACGGTCACGCCATCGAGGTCCGGATCAACGCCGAAAAGCTCCCGGAATTTCGCCCCTCTCCGGGCACGATTTCGCACTTCCACGCGCCCGGCGGCCTTGGCGTCCGCATGGACTCCGCGCTTTACGACGGCTACCGGATCCCGCCCTACTACGACAGCTTGATCGCCAAGCTGATCGTCCACGGCCGCGACCGACCAGAGGCACTGGCGCGCCTGAATCGTGCCTTGGGAGAGCTGATCGTGGATGGCGTCGACACCACTGTGCCGCTTTTCCATGCGCTCTTGCAGGAAAAAGACATCCACACCGGCGAATACAATATTCACTGGCTGGAGAAATGGCTCGAATCAGGTCCTTTGTCTTGAGAATCAATTTGATCGGAGCGAGATGCGCTCCGATCAAATGACGCAACGGCAATTCAATCAGTTTCCAATATTTCTAAAATTCGAAATTGAAAAGTTCCTCGTATTTGACTGATGAATCCGCCCCATTACGCGGTAATGCGCCTAACGACTGTGCTGGATCAACAGCAACAAGGCGCTATTATAAGTCACAGGCGCGAATTGCTGTCATTCGTATTGACAGACACCGCGCCTAGACTGTTATACGACCCTTAGGACCACTTAAACAAAGGTGCATTGAAATGAAATTCGCAAAGATCGCAGCCGTTGCTCTGCTGGCAGCAGCCCCCTTCGCCGCATCTGCTCAGGAAGCAGATCCGTTCGTCTCCACACAGCTGTCCGCCATCCCGGCGCTGGCTATCATCGGTGGCGTTGCCGTCGTCGTCGCAGTTGCAGCGGCTGAGTCCAAGTCGGACTCCTCGACTGGCACAAACGACTGATTACGTGCATGATTGGCTCACGCCAATTGGTATTAAAGGCGACGAGGCGAAAGCCTCGTCGTTTTTTTTGTCTGATCTGACATGAACACAAGCGTTTGCGGATCCACCGTTGAGCTAGTAGGTCTTGCGCGAACAGCTAAGCTGGCACAAGACTGCGGATCATGACCGTCACGCCTGAACTTCTTCTCCACGCTTATCGGTCTGGTATCTTTCCGATGGCGGAACGCCGCGATGATCCGGAAATCTTCTGGGTCGATCCGCGCCGCCGGGGGATCATTCCGCTGGACGGTTTCCATCTCTCCCGCAGCTTGGCCAAACGCCTGCGCCGCGCAGACTACAGCGTCACCCTGAACCGCGCCTTCACCGAGGTGATCGAAGGCTGCGCAGATCGGCCGGAAACATGGATCAACGCCGAAATCCTGTCTCTGTACGCTGAACTGCACGCCTTGGGCTACGCGCATTCGCTCGAAGTCTGGCAGGAGGATCGCCTCGTGGGCGGTATCTATGGTGTCTCTGTTGGCAGCGCATTCTGCGGAGAAAGCATGTTCTCACGCATCACAGATGGCTCGAAAATCGCCCTGTCGTGGCTTGTCGCGCACCTGTGGTCCTGCGGCTTCACGTTGTTCGACACGCAGTTCCTGACGCCGCATCTGGCCTCTTTGGGCGGTCGAGAAATCACGAGAGCCGACTACCGCGCTAAATTGTCCGAAGCCATAGACACGGACCCGCAGCCGATCACACGCCCCCTGCCCGGCGACGCCGATGATGTGGTGCATCTGCTCCGAGGTACGAGACGCGCTTAAGCCGCGCTCATGTTGTGCAGCGCAGAACCCAAACGTCGTAACGCGCGTGGTCCAGCGGGTTCAGGGCCGGCGACCCCGCGATCATCCACCCGTCAAAGACCGGCTGAGCGACGCCAGCTTCACGAATTGTCAGGTAGGCATAGGCGTTCCCCGTAGGATCACCTGCCGGATAACGGCATTCGCGAAGGTTGACCTCCATCAGACCAATCACTTCCATTCCGCCATTTGGAAGGGTGAAATCCGCGACCTTGGCGTTGAGCTTATCCAGACCACGCAGCACAGCACCGGTGCCCGGATTGACCGCCTCCTGGGCGGACACTGCGACAGGCAGGCAAAGCGCCAGAATACTGAGAAACCGCTTCATTCGTTGCTGCCTCCGACATATTTCAAAAGAAGGGAAAGAAGGCTGACGGACCCTTGGGTGTCCAGAATCTCATCCCCTTCGGCAAAGAAGAACGGAGAGCCACCGGGTGAAATCTCGACATAGTTGCCACCCAACAGCCCCTCTGACGCGATCACGATGGCGCTGTCGTCAGGGATCTGCACAGTGTCCGACACCGTCACCACGGTATCCGCCCGATATGTCTGCGGGTTGAGTTGAATATCCGTGACGGTTCCAACCTTGACCCCGCCAAGACGCACATCGGTGCCGACGCTCACGCCCTCAATCGACCGAAAGGACGCGGTCAGATCGTAGCCATCGCGCGCCAGCGAGAATCCGGTGCTCTGCACAGTATAGATGCCGAAGGCCAGCGCACCTGCCAGGACAACGCCACCCAGCGCCACCTCGCCAGCGGATTGGGTCATTCGGGCGACCATGCCTCGTAATCGGACCGCTCGACGGGCAGCGGGCTTCGGATCGATCCGGGCGGCGCATAGGCCAACGCGGTGCCGGTCAGGTTTTCCTGATGCGGTTTTTCCCACGCCTTATGGGTCAAAGGCCGATCGCCCGGCTTTTCGTCAAAGGTGTGGTGCAGCCAGCCGTGCCAGTCAGGGGACACGCGCGAAGCTTCGGATTCACCGTTGAAGATGACCCAACGCCGGCCGTCGCTGCTTTGGTAAAAGGCATTGCCCTGCTCATCTTCACCAACTTTGGTGCCGTGACGCTTCGTCCAGAGAAGCGTGTTGAGCGTGGCGCCATTCCACCAAGTGACGGCGCGCAGAAGGGTTTTGACAATGCCCATGGACGACTCCTTCAGGTTTCCCTGCCTGTATGGCGAATCTCGCCCGGCCCGTCCAGTGGTCGGAACGCCGCAAATCACCCTCATCACGCGATTTTTCGCCAAAGTCGCTGCAGTCCGTCAACCCTGTCTGGATTGCAACCGCCCCTTGCCAAGCTTCCCGGACAAGTTGGCTCCCGGTCATCATCGCCTCAACCTTTTTCCCGAGCAAAACGAGGTAAAACCGACACCCGCCCCGTCAAACCGGACACGGACGCTTTGAAAACATAGCGGGATAGGGAAATATCTCCCGCAAAACACCCAAGCCGTGTATGCAATAGACAAAAGAAGCCATGCCCCATGACCGATAGGCCAGCAAAGATGAAAGATCAGGCTGTCGCAGCTCTGTGCAAGGGCGTGCGGGTTCCCTTTTCCCCGTTTTTGAACGACATGCGCATCAAACGCATGAAAGAAGCCCGCTACGAAGGCACGGAGATCGCCGGCGCCCTGTCCATCGTCCGAGAAGGGGACCGCGTGCTCGAAATGGGCACAGGGCTGGGCGTGGTGGGTGCAGTGATCGCACACAACGCGAAACCAGAGGCCGTCTTGTCCTTTGAGGCCAATCCGAACCTCATCCCGCATATCAAAGAGCTCTACGCGCTCAATGATCTCACCGACCGTATGGAAGTGCGTAACCAAATCGTTCTGACCGGGCCGGACCAGCCCAGCACCGTGACCTTCCATTTGCGCAGCACTTACCTCGCATCCTCGCTGATCAAGAGTGACAACCGCAAAACCACCCCCGTCGATGTTCCGACAGTGAATTTCGCCAAGCTGGTCCGCGACTTCAGGCCGGATGTGCTGGTGATAGACATCGAAGGCGGCGAGCTCGATTTTCTGAGGCACGCAGATCTCAGCACCATACGCGCCATGGTGATCGAGTTTCATCCCGACCACTACGGGCGCGAGGGGGCCGTGCAGTGCAAGGACATCCTGCGAGCGGCAGGCTTTCAAAAGAACAGCGACGTCTCGACACGCTTCGTCTGGACCTGTGAGCGGCGCGACTTCGGCGCGGTGCCGCCAGATCCCGACAGTGGCTGGTCCCGCGAAATTGTCGCTCTCAAGGATGCCTTCGTCGTCCCCCCGACCGAGAGGAAGCATGTCCAGACCACGGGCGTTTTGACCGCGGATGGAACGTCTGTGGCGCATGCCAATTTGTGGCGTAGCAAACGGCTTCTCACCGTAGCCCCCTTCCGGCCTGCGGAAAAAGAGACCAAAATCCTGCCGGGGAAATGGCTGTGGGGCGGCACCTTATGGCGCTACTTCCCTCACTTCGTGACAGAAAGCATCACGCGGCTTTGGGCCCTCGCACAACTCGATCAAAGCGACTTCAGCGGGATCATTTTCGTTCCCAAGAACCCCAATGTCGAGGGGCCGCCTCCCTCCTTTCAACGCGCCTTCCTTGATCTGCTCGACTGCACGCTGGACATCCACGAGGCCCGCAGTCCCCTGATTGTAGAAAACCTTGTCGTGCCGGGCCAGGGGTTTGGATTGGGCGAGATTAGCCAAGGCACACCGGAATACCGTGCTGTCATGGCCGAAAAATTCGCCTCGACCGTCAAACCGGATGGGCCTGAAAAGCTATACATCAGCCGCTCGCAACTTGGCCCTGCACGGGGCGCGCTGCTCGGTGAGGACCGTTTGGAAATCGCTTTGCAGGCGGAGGGCTATGAGGTTTTCCACCCTCAACAGCATTCTCTGGAGGTTCAGATCGCCCGCTATCGCGCCGCGAAAAAGGTGATCGCGGCCGAAGGATCCGCGCTGCACCTCTACGCCTTCGTCGGCAAAGCCGAAACCGACGTGGCCGTCCTGTTGCGCCGCGAATCTGCCGCCACCGGTCATATCGCGACCCATATCGAAAGCTTCACCGGAGCAAAGCCGCTTTTGGTCAACCGGCTGCTGCGTATGTGGCAACGTCTGGACACCCCTCGCAAACGCCTCTGGATCGGAGAGCCGGACTTTGCCGCCACGCAGCGCGACCTGATCGCTGGCGGTTTCATTTCAGATGGCCCCGCATGGGAGCAACCAGCGCAGGCGGACCTGCAATCGGCGCTCGGCGCGCAATACAAATTGGTCACCGATACGCCGCAGGACTGACCTTACGCGAGGCAGGTCAGTTCGATTTCGATCCGGTATTTAGGGTCGATCAAGTTGCATTCCACCATGGTGGCGGCGGGCGGGTTGTCACCGAACGTCTCGGTGAGGAGCGGCCAGCACGCCTCGAACTCCGCCGCGTCCGGCAGGTAATAATTGACGCGCACCGCTTTATCAAAGCTGCTCCCGGCCTCTTCGAGGGCCTTGCGGATCACGTCCAGCGCGGCCCGACATTGGTCCTGCACCGTATCCCCCTGCCCGACAGTCCCAGCCACGTGGACAAATCCCCCGGCCACGACAGCGCGGCAATAGCCGATCTTGGACTCAAACGGGCTACCAGTGTGAATGCGCTTGATGGTCATCTATTGTCTCCTTGACCTGATATGCTTGAGCCTTACCCACGAAAAAGGGCGGGGAAAACCCCGCCCTGTTGTCCGGTCAGAAAAGCTCCGTCAGGCGGACGCTTCTTCCTTCTTTTGGTCGCCATAGATCATCAGCGGTTTGGCGTCGGTGCCGACAGCCTCCTCGTTAACAACAATCTCCGTCACTTCATCCATGCCGGGCAGTTCGAACATCGTGTCCAACAGGATGCCTTCAAGGATGGAGCGCAGACCACGTGCACCGGTCTTCCGTTCGATCGCTTTCTTGGCGATGGACGACAAGGCGTCATCGGTGAAGGTCAGGTCGGTATCTTCCATCTCGAACAGGCGCTGGTACTGCTTGACCAAAGCGTTCTTCGGCTGGGTCAAAATGGTGATCAGAGCGTCCTCATCCAGATCTTCCAGCGTCGCCACCACAGGCAGACGGCCGACGAATTCCGGGATCAGACCAAATTTCAGCAGGTCTTCTGGCTCGAGCTCCTGGAATGTCTCGCCAATGCCCTGCTCGCTGTCATCGCGCACATCGGCACCAAAGCCCATGGCCGACCCTTTGCCGCGTTGCTTGATGATCCGATCCAGACCGGCAAATGCACCGCCACAGATGAACAGAATGTTGGTGGTGTCCACTTGCAGGAATTCCTGCTGCGGATGTTTGCGCCCGCCCTGCGGCGGAACCGAGGCCACGGTCCCCTCCATCAGCTTGAGCAGAGCCTGCTGAACACCCTCGCCTGACACGTCGCGGGTAATGGACGGGTTCTCCGACTTACGGGTGATCTTGTCCACTTCGTCGATGTAGACGATGCCGCGCTGCGCACGTTCAACGTTGTATTCGGACGACTGAAGCAGCTTCAGGATGATGTTCTCCACGTCCTCGCCCACGTAACCGGCTTCGGTCAGTGTGGTCGCGTCGGCCATGGTGAAGGGCACGTCAAGGATGCGCGCCAGAGTCTGGGCCAGCAGCGTCTTACCGCAGCCAGTCGGACCGATCAAAAGGATGTTCGATTTTGCCAGCTCAATGTCCGAAGACTTCGCCGCGTGGTTCAAACGTTTGTAGTGATTGTGGACCGCGACAGACAGAACGCGCTTGGCCTTGGCCTGCCCGATCACATAATCGTCAAGGACTTCACAGATCTCGCGCGGCGTCGGCACACCGTCAGCTGATTTCAGCCCGGCGCCTTTCGTTTCCTCGCGGATAATGTCCATGCACAGCTCAACACACTCGTCGCAAATGAACACGGTCGGCCCCGCGATCAGCTTGCGCACCTCGTGCTGACTCTTGCCGCAGAAACTGCAGTAGAGCGTGTTCTTGCTGTCACCACCTGAATTCGTCGCCATGCTCAGCACCTTTCCCGGGTCGCCCGGTTTTCGTCGTCTGCGTGTGCCGCTGCGCGACCGCGTCGGGCGGTCGCAACACACGCTGTGCGCCAGTATTCGGACAGCTTAGGGCACCCACCGGAGCGCCACAATCCGAAAATTGGCCCCATCCCTAACGCGGAGGGGGCCAGACAGATTAACTTTGTTTTTCTTCATCCGGCACACGGTTGGTCACGATCTCGTCAATAAGACCCCAATCCTTGGCCTTCTGGGCATCCATGAAGTTGTCACGCTCCAGCGCGGATTCCACTGCCTCGTAGGTCTGGCCGGTGTGCTTCACGTAAATCTCGTTCAAACGCTTCTTCAGCTTCAGCGTCTCTTCGGCGTGGATCATGATGTCCGTCGCCTGACCCTGATACCCGCCGGAGGGCTGGTGCACCATGATGCGCGAGTTCGGCAGCGAGTAGCGCATGCCCGGCGCGCCGGCGGTCAGCAGCAGCGACCCCATGGACGCCGCCTGACCGATGACCAGCGTGGACACCTTCGGCTTGATGTACTGCATCGTGTCGTAGATCGACAGGCCAGAGGTCACCACACCACCCGGCGAGTTGATGTACATGGAGATTTCCTTGGACGGGTTCTCCGCCTCAAGGTGCAGCAGCTGCGCCACGATGAGGGACGACATGCCATCATGCACAGGCCCGTTAAGGAAGATGATGCGTTCCTTCAGCAGGCGGGAGAAAATGTCATAGGCGCGTTCCCCGCGGGAGGTCTGTTCGACCACCATTGGAACGAGGTTCATGTAGGTTTCGATGGGATCTTGCATTCGGTATCTCGCCTGCTGCTGCTTCAAGAAGCGTTACTATATCTTCAGTGTTAATTGAGTCTTAGTATCCGGCCGGAGGGGCTGCAAGGGGCGGCGACGCATCACGATTCCGGCAAAGATCCGCTTGAACTTGTGCCTGCCGGGTCTAGCATACTGTTTATGAACGATCATCCCATTGAACCGACTCGCTCCGCCGGCCTTGAAGCTTTGCGGCGTTTTGTACCCCTCGCCGGGAAAACTTATGCAGAGCAGAGGGGATTTGATCGGGGCGCGGGAAACCACGGCGCTGTGTCGGGCCTGTCGCCCTATATCAGCCAAAGGTTGATAACCGAAGAAGAGGTGCTGCGCGCCGTCATGGCCGCGCATTCTCCCGATGCCGCCAGCCGCTTCATCTCCGAAGTGTTCTGGCGCACCTACTGGAAAGGCTGGCTGGAACGGCGTCCGGCCGTCTGGACCGCCTATCAGGCAGACCTGCTGCGCGCCTGGGACGACCTGCAATCCCAGGACGGGCTGCGCCAGCGGTGGGAGGATGCCTGCAAGGGCGATACCGGCATCGCCTGCTTCGATCATTGGGCGCAGGAACTGGCCCAAACTGGCTACCTGCACAATCACGCCCGCATGTGGTTCGCCTCGATCTGGATTTTCACCCTCGGCCTGCCGTGGCAGTTGGGCGCGGACTTCTTCTTGCGGCATCTGCTCGACGGCGACCCCGCCTCCAACACCTTGTCATGGCGCTGGGTCGCGGGGTTGCAAACGCGCGGCAAGACCTACCTTGCGGAGCCGGACAATATCGCCAGATACACCGAAGGCCGCTTCACCCCGAAAGAGGGCGAACTTGCGACAGAAGCCCCGGCTGTCGAGGGCTTTGAAAACCCGTCTCCAACGGACGCGCCAATACCGGAAGACATTGATTTCGCGCGCCCTTCTGCTCTGCTTTTGCACAAGGATGATCTGTCTCCAGACTGGCTTTTGCAGGCGGGGTTGCGACCTGTGGTGACGGTGATGCTGCCCCCTTCCGAACGCATGACCCCGTTGGCCATGTCCGAGAAGGTTCAGAGCTTTCGCAGCGGCGCCCTGCTGGACGCAACCACGCGGTTGGGCGACCAGTTGGGCGAGGTGATCCCCTGCGCGCCGGGACAGGCGGTCTCTGCCGCGCTGGCCGCGGGGGCGGAGCAGATCGTAACGCCCTACGCTACAGTCGGTCCAGTGGCGGAGAACCTGGCATTGATGGAGGGGTTGCCGGTGCGCCGCGCGTTGCGCGCCTACGACGCCCGCGCATGGCCGCACGCCACCAAGGGGTTCTTCAAGTTCAAGGATCACATCCCGTCTCTGCTGGGTGCAATTCGCGGTCTCGAAGCCGTCTAAGCGCCGATTCGCGCCGGATGCGCACAGCTATGAGCCGCGCACTCCACCTCCAGTGTGACGTGGCTCAGCCCGTGCGCGGCATCGAGCCGGGCCTTGATCTCCGTCTTGATGGCGTCGGCCCTGGTCCATTCCCCGGCTGAGATCACCACATGGGCCTGCAAGGCGCTGCGGTGTTCATCAATCTGAAACAGATGTGCGTTATGGATGTTGTCCACGCCTGCAACGCCCTCCGCCGTGCGCAACACCTGCTCCGACGGCAGGCGCGGCGGTGCGCCCAACATCAGAATACGGACCACCTCGCCGATTTCACCAAATGCCATCCAAAGGATATAGCCAGAGATCCCAAGCGTCACCGCAGGGTCCACCCATGTCCACCCAAAGATGAGGATCAAGGTCCCCGCCAGCATCACGGCCACCGATCCAAGCGCGTCGGCCACATTGTGCAAGAACGCCGCGCGCATATTCACGCTGTCCTTTGCCATGGCCCATGTCAGCGCCGCTGTCACGAGGTCCACGGCAAGGGCGAAGCCGGCGATGATAACAACCATCCAGCCCGCCACGGGTTGCGGCTCGAAAAAGCGCACCACCGCTTCGTAGGCGAGATACAGGCCAATCACGATCAGCGTCGTCAGATTGACAAGCGCGGCCACGATCTCTGCCCGGCCATACCCGAAGGTCATACTGTCGTCGGCAGGTTTGCGCGCGATTCGCCGCGCCCAGACCGCGATCAGAAGGCTCACAGCGTCCGAAAGGTTGTGTAGCGCGTCGGCAATCATAGAGAGACTGCCCGACAGCAGGCCGCCAACGACCTGCACGACCGTCAGGCCGACGTTGACCGCGACCGCCCAAGCGACGCGTGTGTCTCCGTCTTTGGCGCTGACGTGGTGGTGATGATGGTGTCCATGTGGCATGCCGACAAAAAGCGCCCCCTCTGACAAAAGGTCAAGCCACCCGTGGACTTGCCGCCAGCCAAAGCGCGGCTGACGTTTCTGTCTTCACGATAAGTTCAACAAGACCCACCCGATCTCGCGCCCGTATCAGCCGGGCCCTGCCTCTTTGATGACAGTGTACCAGGTACGCTCTGGGCAGGTTGACTCATGGCGAAGCTGATACCCGTAAATTGTCAGCTGACAATTTTCTGTAGCGGGTTGCGCAGGCCCCTCTCTGCCGGCTCACCAACGCTACTCCGGCAGGCGAGATAAGCGGGGGCCTGCATGCACAAGCCCCCGCTTCGATACTATCAATCCTGCGCCTGAAGATAGGCGATGACAGCGGCGATGTCTTCGTCCTTGCGCAGTCCGGCAAAGGCCATCTTGGTGCCCTTCACATAGTCGCGCGGCTTGGCAAGGAAGGCCGAGAGCGCCTCCACTGTCCAGTTGCCCTCCATCGACGACATGGCGCCGGAGTAGTTGAAGTCCTCGACCCCCGCGATGTCGGCACCCACGACACCGTTGAGCACGGGTCCGGTCCTGTTCGCCGCGCCCTCGCCCACCTGATGGCAGGCCTTGCATTTGCGAAAGACTTTCTCACCGGCAGCAACAAGCTCCGGGTCCGGCGCGGCAGGGGCTTCGGCCGCCACCTCCTGGACCTCGGCGTCGGCCTTCTCTGGCTCTTCCTCGGGCTGCACCGTGGCCGCGTCGTTGGAGTGGTTCATCTCCGTCGCGGCCTCTGTCGGGCTGGTGTCTTCCTCTGGGGTGACGTCCAGCACGGTGGCGCGCATTGTGATTTCCACCGTGTCCTTGCAGTCTTCCATGCAAGGCTCCGTACGCCATGCGGCATACTCGGCCTCCGCCCGGTCGTCGACGATGAAGCCGTCGGCGTTTTCCATCTCGACCTGATCCCAGGTCTCGCGCGAGAGCTCGAAGTCGTCTTCGATCATGTCGTTGGAATACAGGATGTAGGCCACGATGGCGTAAACCTCATCGTCAGACAGGCTTTGCGCATTGCCGAAGGGCATTGAGCGGTGCACGTAGTCCCAGACGGTCGACAGGTAGGGCCAGTAGGAACCAACCGTCTTCAGCGGGTCGGCATCGGCGAGCGTGCCGTCACCGCCTGCGAGCTTCGGCCAATTGCCAACACCCTCGGCAAAGGACCCGTGACAGGCCGCGCAGGTCTCCTCGAACAGAGGCTCGCCTTCCATGGCTGTGCCGGATCCATCGGGCAGCCCCGTGCCATCGGGCGAGACGTCGACGTTCCAGGCGGCAACCTCCTCGGGGAGGGCCTCGCGACCCAGACCAAAGCGCGCACCATCCGTCATAGTGTCCGCATGGGCCGCCCCGATGAACAGGCCGACGGCCTGATCGGTCGAGGCAGTGGCAGCTGCCTGGGCTGGCGCGTGTGCGCTCGGGAGCTGCGCAGGCGCGGCTGCGAGCACCGGCGGATTGGCAGGGGCGTCCGCCACGTTGCGATCCGCGAACGTGTAGGCCGCCATCAAGGTCAGACCAACGCCGAGCGCCGAGCCTGCGTAGAGATTAAGAGACTTCGACATTTTCTGCCTCCCCGTTGGCTTTTACATGCCAAGTCTGAATGCAGTTATTGTGGTAGATCGAGTTAAGGCCCCGCACGGCGCGCAGCTGCGCCTTCGTCGGTTGCACATATCCCGTCTCGTCGATGGCGCGCGATTGCAGCAGCCAGTCTTCGCCCTCCCACGTGGTGTCGAGGTAGAAGCGGGCCAGCGCCTTGTTCGCGCCGTCCTGCGCCAGACGTGCGGTTTCCCAGGTCTTGCCGCCGTCCTTGGACACGTCCACGCGGGTGATCTTGCCGTGACCGGACCACGCCATGCCGGTGATGACCATCGGGCCGGGGCCGTGGGTGATGGGGGCCTGCGGGCTGGGCGAGGTCACAACGGATTTCGCATCCATGACCCAGGTCCATTTGCGCGAGGTGCCGTCGGCCAGCGTATCGGTGTATTTGGAGGTCTCTTCGCGCGATTCGACAGGCCGGTCGGTCACTTCGATCCGACGCAGCCATTTGACCCACATGTTGCCTTCCCAGCCCGGCACGACGAGGCGCACGGGGTAACCATGTTCCTTGCGCAGCGCCTCGCCATTGGCTTTGAACGCGACCAGCACATCGTCGAGCGCCTTGTCCATCGGGATCGAGCGGCCGTTCGACGACGCATCCGCGCCTTCGACGTAGACCCATTTCTCAGAGAGATCGCCCGCGAGGTCCAACCCCGCCTCGGCCAGCAGGGTGCGCAGGGGCACGCCGGTGTATTCCATGTTGTGGATCATGCCGTGGGTGAACTGCACGCCGTTCAGCTGCGCCCCCGCCCATTCCATGCCGGTGTTGGCGGCGCATTCACAGAAGTAGACCTGCTGTTCGCGTGGGAACCGCTCCAGATCGGCGTAGGTAAAGACCAGCGGCCTATCGACCAAGCCGTTGATCATCAGACGATAATCGTCCTTCGCCAGTTCGATCGCGCCGGAGTGGTGACGCTCGAACGCGCAGCCCGCCGGGGTGATGGTGCCGTCGAGCGCGTGGATCGGCGTGAAGTTGATCGAGGAGATCGTATCGGCGGTCAGCCAGTCCACGTTGCGGCGGATGACATCATCCTCGAACCGGATCGGCAGGCCATAAGGCGTGGCGTCCACGCCATCGCCAAGCCCGGTGGCCCAATCCTGCACCTCGGTTATCAGCGGGTCAGGACCGGCGGCGCGCGCGCCTGTCGCGGCCACGGCCCCTGCCCCGAGGGCCGCTGCCCCGGACAGGAACTGCCGACGCGAGGCCAGCCCCGGGGATTTTTCGGATGGAGTGTCTGACATAAGTCTATCTCCTCATCAGATCATTTCATTCATCTATGTGAATAAATGGTTGAGAAAATTGGCCCGGACGCGCGAGGACGCCGGGCCATGTTGGTTCAGCCGTTGACGACCTCAACGGAGGTGTTCGGATCGAGCTTGACGGTGCCCTGCTTGCGAATGTGATCTTCGACCACATCCCAGATCATCGGGCCTTCTGTGCCCTCGTTTACGGACGCCCAGCCCGCGACGACATAGGTCTTGGCCGGGTCGATGGCCTCGCCGGTCTTGAGCAACGTCATCTCGGAGATCCGTTCGCCCTGCGGCTTGGTCACGTCGATGCGGTAGCCCATGCCCCCGATGCGCACCATGTCGCCGCCCTGCTGGTAGTAGGGGTCGGGGTTGAAGATGTTGTCGGCCACGTCCTCGAGGATCACCTTGATGAATTCACCCGTCATTTCAGAGCGATAGGCTTCGCCGTAGCTCATGGAGGTGACGTTCCAGATGTCTTCGCGCGTGATGTCGTCACCGGGGATCAGCGACGGCCCCCAACGCACACCGGGCGACATGGCGATGTCGGCGTCCCGCTCGGAGATCAGCGCATTGCAGATCAGATCGTCCCACGTGCCGTTGAAATTGCCGCGTCGATAGAGCAGCTCGTCCGTGGTGCCGATGACCTCCTTGAGCTGCGTCTCGAAGGGCGCGCGCTGTTCGTCGATCAACTTTGTCATGGCCGCATCGGGTTCGATCACATCGGAGAAGATCGGGATCAGCTTGTGCCGGAAGCCCATCATGCGACCATCGCGCACGTCCAGATCCACGCGGGAGACGAATTTACCGTTGCTGCCGGAGGCGACGATGATGGTTTCACCCACCAGAACCGGTTCAGGCAGCGCGTCATGGGTGTGGCCGGAGAGGATGACGTCGATGCCGGTAACGACGGAGGCCATCTTCTTGTCCACGTCAAAGCCATTGTGCGACAGGGCAACGACGAGCTCGGCCCCCTGGGCGCGGACCTCGTCCACCATGGCCTGCATGTTCTCGTCGCGGATGCCGAAGGAGAATTCCGGGAACATCCAGCGCGGGTTGGCGATCGGCAGATAGGGGAAGGCCTGACCGATCACGGCAATCTTTACCCCGCCACGTTCAAAGAACTTGTACGGCGGGAAGAGATCCGGCAGCGGTTCATCCCATTCAGCGTCAAAGATGTTCTGACCCAGCGCGGCGAAGGGCAGCCCCTCGACCAGCTCGGTCACGCGGTCGGCGCCAAGGGTGAATTCCCAGTGAAAGGTCATGGCGTCAGGCTTCAGCCCGTTCATGACGTTCACCATGTCCTGCCCTTGGGTGTGGTGGCAGGTGTAGGAGCCGTGCCATGTGTCGCCACCGTCGAGAAGCAGCGCGTCCGGCCTGTCGGCGCGGATGGAGTTGATCACGGTCGAGACGCGGTCCAGCCCGCCGACCTTGCCGTAGGCCTGCGCCAGAGAGGAGAAATCCCCCGACGACAGCGCGTAATGCGACGGCGAGCCGTCCTCGATGCCGTAGAGCCTGCGGAAGTCGGCGCCGGTCACATGCGGCACCTCCCCCCGGTTGCGACCGACACCGATATTCACCGATGGCTCGCGGAAGTAGATGGGTTTCAGCTGCGCGTGGATGTCTGTGACGTGGATCAGGCTGACATTGCCGAAGGTGTCGAAGTTCAGCAGTTGATCCTGCGTCAGGCGTTGCTGCGCGGCCAGCCGGGACCAGTTGCCGAAGCCGGAGGCCCCGATCAGCGCGGAGGCCGCCATGGACACTTGCAGGAAATCGCGTCTTGAGATCATGGGGAGGGTCTTTCTCTCATGACACACATGCGCATGTGTGAATGAATTGTAAGCACGAAACCCCGCGCGTCCTTGGACACGCGGGGCGACGGGATCTTAGTTGCGGACAGAGGGGCCTTCGACCGAAAGGCCGTTGCCGCGCGATTTCACATACAGCTCCAGAGCGACGAATTCGTCGGACCCGGGCGAGAAGGTTTCCGCACGGGTGTCACGAATGCAGCCCTTGAACCGCGACTGCACACCGTTGAGCTTGGCGTTCTTCAGGCGGTAGGTCGGGAAGCCGTTGATCTGGCCCTGGCTGAGATGGTCGGCACGGATGTAATTGCCGAAGTTTTCCTCGTGGCAGTTCGCGCAGGACAGTTCGAGTTGGCCGTAACGGGTGTAGTACATCTCCTTGCCCTGCTCGTAGTAGGGCGCGGCGTCACCGTCGATGGCCACCTGAACCGGCGTACCACGACCGACGGAGGCGATGAGCGCTTCCATGTTCACGGCGGCGCCGGAGTCGTATTTCCATGGGTCGGCGCCCATACGCTCGGTGCGGCACTCGTTCATCTGCATCTGAACGGTTTGCAGCTCACCTGCGTCGCTGTCGTACTTGGGGTAGGTCGCGGTGACCATCGCCATGTTGTCCTCGGGCGCGCCATGACAATCGGCACAGGATTTGCCCTCGGAGCCCGCGGCGGTGTTCCACTGGTCGATGGCCTGATCGACAAAGATCATGCCCTGGTTTTCAAAATCGTCGGTTTCGAGCTGCTGCGTCTCGTCCGCACGAAAATGCCAGCCAGAGATCACCTGATCCAACGCGCCGTCGAGGTGCGCCGGGGCGTCTGCCTTGGTGGTCATTTCGATCTCGCCATTGATGACGAGGACATCGTCATCAGCCCCACCGGCAAACGCGGCGGGGGCGAGCAGCAGTGCGGCTATGGCCGTCATTGCCTTGAATTTCATTGTCATTTCCCTCCCTGAAGGCGCGCCCTGCCCCGCTCGCGCAGCGGGGCAGGGAGAACCGATTAGCCGATGGCGACCGACTTGGTCTCTTCGTAGACAGAGCCATCGTCGTCGTACCAGGTGAACTTCAGATCACCGGCTTCGGGGATCTTGGCTTCGAATTCGAAGTAGGGGTTGGTCGAGATAGCCGGCTCCATCTTCACGTCGATGATGTTCTCGCCGTTAAAGTCGCAGGTGAAGCGATTGATGATCGACCGGGGGATCGTATTGCCGTCGCTGTCCTTGCGCTGGCCTGATTCCATCGGGTGAGAAATCAGGGTCTTCAGCGTGACAACTTCGCCAGCTGCGGCCGTTTTCGGGGCCTTGACGCGGGGCTTAACACCGTCTGCCATGTTCTATTCTCCTGATAAACTGTTTAGCCGCCACAGCCGCCGATGGTGACCTTTACGGTCTTGGACGCGCGGGCGAAGGATCCGTCCGCAAGCTTTGCAATGGCGATCACGTCCTGCGTTCCGGCGAGCCGGATGCGGGTCGATGCCGAGTGCGAGCCTGCGAGCGGGCCGAAGTTGAAGGTTGCGACCGGCGGGGTCGGGTTTCCGGACGCCAGTACCATGATGGCCGAGGCGCCCTCGGCCGAGACGGAAATCGGAACGGTGTTGCCGTTCTCGGCGATTTCCGGGGCCGTGAAGT
The DNA here is from genome assembly GCF_014196795.1 of Sagittula marina. Classification (GTDB taxonomy): domain Bacteria; phylum Pseudomonadota; class Alphaproteobacteria; order Rhodobacterales; family Rhodobacteraceae; genus Sagittula; species Sagittula marina. The sequence goes on along the minus strand of NZ_JACIEJ010000005.1, from coordinate 269,094 downwards.
CGATGCCGGTGTCGGCAATATCTGCCCCACCGGTGAATTCTGCGATCAGTTCGTCCGTTGTGGCCGCATAGGCCCGCAGCGGCAGCACTGTCATCAGCGCGGCGCCAGCACCCAGTGCCAGCGTTTCACGACGCGTGAAATCCATGCTCAGTTCTCCTTAATCAGTAGATCGCTGGACGCGATCAGGGTCGTTTGATCGCGCGGGCGATCATTGCTCTTTGAGGGTCAGCAGGAAGGCGACAACGTCCTCGACCTGCTGTGCCGTCAGGATCGGTGGCAGATCGCCTTCCGCGGCCTTTCCGGTGTAGCCATTGCCCGGACGGATGTAGCCGTTCGTCTTGTAGAACGCCGGCATGACCGTGCCGTCGAAGGACATCTTTGCGTTGGCGACAATGCCGCGAAGTTCCTCTTCGGAGCGGGACTCGCCGCTCCAGGTCAGTTCCGGCCCGACTTCGCCCTGAAAGGGCACATCGGTCAGTTGCGCGACCGCGTGACACGACACGCAGTTGCCCATGGATTTTGTCGAGAACACGACCTGACCATTGGCGGCATCGCCCGGCATCCCACTGAGGGACGTGGCAACCGCACCGGTTTCGCCGTATTGAACGTCTTCGGGGGCTACCGCGCCGCTATGGCTTTCGGCATGTGCCACTCCCGCCACCAGCGTCACCGCTGCTGCAATTGCTGTAAGCCTCATGTTCCCTCCCTAGGCTTGCGCGCCCATGCAAAGGCTGACCTCTGCACTGGCTTGTCTCTACCGTAGGCCACCACCGCCGCTTCACGCAACAACAAATTCACGGATATGAATTTTTGGAGCTTTCAGACAAAAGTCGTAACCGTCAATCGTTCCTTATCGGACCATGCCGTACGCGCAAGGCTGCGCGCCAGACATTAACAATATCATAATGTTCACACGGGCGGACAGGCTTTGGTTCAGGTTTGTCAGGGCCCGGGAACGCACAAACCCGATGTTTCGGCTTTTGATGCACCGGTCGGCGGGACGGTGGGCAACCAAAGGCTGAACCGCCTACCCCGCCCGCGACCGATGGTGGAAATCGAGCGGCGCGTTTTCGGCGCCGCCCCGTCGGTCACGATTCGGGAGAATGTCAGTCGGTGGCCCCGTCCGACCGTTCCTGGATGCGCCGCGCGTGATAGCGCTGGAAATCCTCGCCGGTTTCGTCGACCGTGTCGTAGCGCTTTTCGGCGACCCAGGTGAACATATCCAGCGTCGTACCCTTGCCAAAGGCGCCGGGCATGACGGCCACGGCGGCCTCTGCCGCGCTGGTGTCTTCGGGCGCCTCTTCCGGCAGGAAGATGATGCTGGGCGTGAACAGCACCCGCCATTTGCGCGCGGCCTGCTTCTCTGTCAGCGCCTCGCCGTCAAGGTCGGTCACCTCGGTCGAACCATGCAGGTTCATCTGCACGACGAAGTAGTTGCCCGCGATGTAGTCAGAGACCTCCGGGTCAGAGAAGACCTCCTCGTGCATCTGAGTGCAGTAGATACAGCCGCGTTGCTCAAAGAAGATCACCAGCCGCTTGCCCTCAGCATTGGCTTCTTCGAGGTCTTCGCGCAGATCCTTGAAGGTGTCGCGCATCCACGGCGTTTTGTGCAGGCCATCATCGCCGATGTCCTGCGCCCAGACGGGCAGCGCCATCAAGATCGCTGCGGCCGTTCCGATCCATGCCTTCATGTCATCCTCCCTCTGCTTTCGTTAACCGATCCGGCCCCAGCTGGGCACCAGACGCAGCATCAGTTCCGCGATATAGTTCACTGTATTCGTCGCGATGAGAACCGCAAAGAGCAACAGCATGACGCCCATGATCTTTTCGACGTAGGCGAGTTTGTCCCGGTGCCGCGCAGACCAGCGCAGGAACGCGCCGGAGAACAGCGCCGCCACCACAAACGGCGCCGTCATGCCAATGCCATAGACCAGCAACAGCGCGCCGCCCTTGGTCACGCTGCCCATCATGGCGATGGCCAGAATGGCAGAGATCGCAGGCCCCGCGCAGGGCGTCCAGCCAAAGCCAAAGGCAAGCCCCATGGCGTAGGCGCCAAAGACGGTCTTGGGGTCCGCTTGGCTTTCCATCCGCGCCTCTCGATAGAGGAACGGCACCCGGATAACGCCAAGGAAATGCAGACCGAAGATCGCCAGAACTGCCGCAGCCACGTAGCGCAGGATGTCCATGCTGTCGGCAAAAAGCGCCCCCACCCCTGCGGCGGCCATGCCGATCAACACAAAGATCGTCGTGACACCGAGCGAAAAGAAGATCGCCGAGACGATCAACCGTTTCTGCGCGCCGGGGGCAATCCCCTCATCCGCGCGCAGCTCGGACATGGACAGCCCGGCCATGTAACATAGGTAAAACGGCACCATCGGCAGGATGCAGGGCGAGAAAAAACTGAGAAAGCCCATAAAAAGGGCATAGCCGAAAGAGGCATCAACCACGCTGCGCGCCTTTCCTTGAATAATTCATATATTCAGATTATGTTGTCGGTTAAAGCAGAGGTCAATCGGGGCAGGACCGGAGTGGCAAGTTTCTTTTCAACGATCCGGTGTGCGGCGGCGGGGCTTATGGTGTGGGCGCTGCCCGTGGCTGCGTCCGATCTGTCACTGATCATGGTCGAACAGCCGGGCTGCGCCTATTGCGCCGCTTGGGATGACGAGATCGCGCCCGCCTACGAGAAGACGCAAGAAGGCCAGTTTGCCCCATTGCAGCGTGCCGATCTGCGTGCCGGCGCGCCCGAGGGCGTCACATACGACCGTCGTGTCATGTTTACACCGACCTTCATACTTGTGGAGGATGGACAGGAAATCGCCCGCATGGAAGGTTATGTGGGCCAGGATTTCTTTTGGCCGCTGCTTTCCAAACTTCTTGAAACGAACACCGATTTTGTGCCGCAAGAGTGACAAAGAAGAAAAGACATGAACGTGTCCCTACCTGTATTTCATGACGACCTGTCCGAAGAAGAACTGGACAAGATCGCGGATAAGGCGACTGCGGCCTCCGCATTTCTGAAGGCGATCAGCCACGAGGGACGCTTGATGATCCTCTGCCACCTCGTCAGCGGTGAGAAATCCGTGACGGAGCTGGAGGACTTGCTCTCTGCCCGTCAGGCGGCGGTCAGTCAGCAATTGTCACGCCTGCGGCTTGAGGGGCTGGTGGTGCCGCGTCGCGATGGCAAGGCGATCTACTACCGCCTCGCCGACGATCGTCCGCGCAAGATGCTGGAAACCGTATACGAACTGTTCTGCGGCGACGACGCCTGAAGGCCGCCGGCAGGGTGCGCGCAAACATATAATCATAATCAAAAACTTGAATTTCAAGACCATCCTCCTCATACTCGCTCAGCCACGGCTGGTCTGGAGGAGGGCTTTGTCTTGCTGGACACACTCGGAGAACACAACCTGATGGCGCTGATCGGCCTTGGGAGCGGTCTGCTTCTTGGGCTTGCGGCGCGGCTGGGACGGTTCTGCACGCTCGGCGCGATTGAAGATGCGCTGTACGGCGGATCGACGGTGCGGCTGCGCATGTGGGGGATTGCCATCGGCCTTGCGGTGATTGGCAGCTTCGCCTTGATGGCCAGCGGCGCGCTTGTGGCGACGCAGACCTATTATCTATCGATTCGCTGGCTTCCGATGGCCTCTATCGTGGGTGGGCTGATGTTCGGCTATGGCATGGCGCTGTCGGGAAACTGCGGCTACGGCGCGATCGCGCGGCTGGGTGGCGGCGATTTGCGCAGCTTTGTCATTGTTCTGGTCATGGGCGTGGCGACGTTCGTGGTGCTTTCCGGCCCCCTTGCGCCGCTGCGCGATTACCTGTTCCCGCAGCGCCCTGTCACCACAGATATCGCCCCTGGCATCGCGCACCAGTTGGCCGCGATCTCTAGCATACCGGTGACGTGGATCGGCATGTCTGTGGGTGCGTTGATTTTGTTCGGATCCGCCGCCTCGCGCGCGGTCTGGCAGAAGCCGTCGCATGTGGCCTGGGCGGCGGCGGTGGGAATGTCCGTGGTGCTTGCTTGGGCGGGAACGTCCTGGGTGGCGCAGACCGGATTCGAGGCGCTGCCCGTTGTGTCTCACAGCTTTGCCGCGCCACTGGGCGACACAATCCTGTGGTGGATGACCGGCTCCGCGCGGCCCCTGTCCTTTGCCGTGGGCTCGGTGACGGGCGTCTGGACGGGAGCCTTTGTCGGATCGCTGATAAAGGGGCATTTCCGCTGGGAAGCCTGCGAAGACCCGCGCGAGTTGCGCCGCCAGATCTTTGGCGCGGCGCTGATGGGCACTGGCGCGGTGATCGCGCTGGGGTGCTCCATTGGTCAGGGGTTGTCGGCTTTTTCCCTGCTGGCGCTGTCCGGACCCGTGACCTTTGCGGCGATCTTTGCCGGCGCGGCTTTGGGCCTGCGCCAGCTTATCGTGGGGTTCAGCCTGCGAAGCAGGGTCTAGTCGAATTCACGCAGCCGGGCGACGTAGCGCGCCAGCGTGTCGATTTCGAGATTGATGCGGTCGCCTTCGGTTGTGTCGCCCCAGACGGTGACCTCCTTGGTGTGCGGAATGAAGTTGACGCCGAACCGGCATCCGTCCACCTCGTTCACCGTCAACGACGTGCCGTTCAGCGCAACCGACCCCTTGGGCGCGATGTATTTGGCCAGATCCCCGGGCACCTCGAAGGTGACGCGCGTGCTTTCGCCCTCATCCACCATGGACACGACCGTCGCCACGCCGTCCACATGGCCAGAGACAATATGCCCACCCAGCTCATCGCCGACCTTCAACGCGCGTTCCAGGTTCACCCGCGTCGCTTGCGCCCAGCTTTGCAGGTTGCTTTTGGACAGGGTCTCCGCACTGATGACAACATCGAACCAATCGGGGCCAAGGTCGACCACGGTGAGGCAGACGCCGTTGCAGGCGATGGACGCCCCCATGTCGATACCTGAGGTGTCATAGGAGGTGCCGATCCGTGCGTGCAGATCCCCCCGGTTTTCCAAGGACTTGACCTCACCTATGTCTGTGATGATTCCCGTGAACATGCGCGCTCCTGACCGGTCTGGCGGCGGGCCTTATTTTCGCCGCCATCTATTGCTAGTTTGTCAACAAAGCATTCACACACTGCGCCGAAATGGGCAAGACGACCCCGGCGACCATTGCCATAGACACGGACTTGATTTCACTGTGAGCAACCCACCGACGAGACCAGACATGACGCGATCTACCGGCGATCAACGGGTGTTTCTGTTCCTTCAGGGACCGCACGGGCCGTTTTTTCACCGGCTTGGCACCATGCTGCGCCGGACGGGGGCAGAGGTCTGGCGCGTGGGGTTCAACGCGGGCGACCGGGCATTCTGGTTCAAGCCGTCGAGCTACCTGCCCTATCGCGGCACACAGGACGCCTGGCGCGGATGGTTCATTGATCTCGTACATGAAAAACGCGTCACGGATCTTGTGCTCTACGGCGACGTACGCCGCATCCACGCAGAAGCCATCGAAGAAGCACGCCGCCGCGGACTGACCGTGCATGTCTTCGAAGAAGGCTACATGCGCCCCTATTGGGTGACCTACGAGCGCGACGGATCAAACGGCAATTCAAAGCTGATGGAGATGTCGGTCACCGATATGCAAAAGGCGCTGGCCCTGTCGGATATGGAGGCCCCGCTGCCCCCGGCGCATTGGGGCGACATGCGCCATCACATCTTTTACGGCGCGCTGTACCATTGGTTCGTAATGTTTCGGAACGGGCAGTATCGCAATTTCCAACCGCATCGCTCGCTGTCTGTGGTGCAGGAATTCATGTTGTACCTCAAACGCTTGACCCTGATGCCGATCAGCTGGATCGACCGGGTGATCGCCACCACGCGCATCCGCATGGGGGGCTTCCCGTATCATCTGTGCCTGATGCAGCTTGAACATGATTCGAGTTTTCAAAAGCACAGCCCCTTCGACACGATGCCAGATTTCGTCGAGCAGGTGATCGCCGGGTTCCGCGACGGCGCACCCGGCCATCATCACCTCGTGTTCAAGGCCCATCCGCTGGAGGATGACCGCGCCGGCATTCGTCACGCCATCCGACAGGCCGCGCGCCGTCACGGTGTATCCGACCGGGTGCACTACGTGCGTGGCGGCAAGCTGGCGCAGCTGTTGAACGACGCGCGCACGGCGGTCACCGTGAATTCCACCGCCGCCCAGCAGGTGCTGTGGCGCGGAATTCCACTCAAGGTTTTCGGTGATGCCGTCTATGCAAAGCCGGAATTCGTATCGACCCAGCCGCTCGCGGATTTCTTCGGCACGCCCTTCCGCCCCGACAACAAAGCCTACAAGGATTACCGTCGTTACCTGCTGGAAACCTCGCAACTTCCCGGTGGCTTCTACTCCGCCCGAGGTCGTCGGCAATTGCTACGACAGGTTGTGGATCTGATGCTGGCGCCGGAGGACCCCTACGACAGCTTCGCCTCCGGAACCGCGGCTCCTCGGCAACAGTTGCGCGTGGTGCACTGACGCTGATTCGCACGAGTGCTGGATTTTTCTGACATCTGTGGATAGCCTGCAAGAAAAAGACTGAGGCAGAACACAGGTCGAGGAGACCGAGCAGTGAAAAGAACACCAACCCGCCTCGTGCGGAGCGTCGCCGTTTTGGTCGCGATGTCTCTTGTGGCATCCTGCGGCCTGCCGCGCGTGGGCCCGAACAAACGCGAAATCTATGCCGGATCCGTGCAACGTGAAGGCGACGCATTTGTCGTTGCCGTCAATGATCGAGTCACCCGGTCCACCGCTGTCGTCCCGGCTTTGGGCTTTTCCGAAGCCTTCCTGAATGCCGCCATTGTCGGTTCAGACACTATTCAGCCCGGTGATACGCTGGGCCTGACCATCTGGGAAAACGTGGACGACGGGCTTCTGGCCCCGGAAGCCAGCAATTCCACCACCCTCGAAGAGGTACAGGTGGACGGTGCCGGCTTCATCTTTGTTCCCTACGCCGGACGTATTCGCGCAGCCGGCAACACCCCGGAACGCGTGCGTCAGATCATCACCGAAAAGCTCGAAGACCAGACGCCGGACCCCCAGGTGCAGGTGCGCCGTCTCGCAGGGGATGGGTCAACCGTGAGCTTGGTGGGCGCAGTTGGCGGTCAGGGCGTGTTCGCCATCGAACGCCCCACCCGCACCCTGTCGGCCATGATCGCACGCGCCGGCGGCGTGACGATCGAGCCGGAGATTGCGCAGATCAAGATCATTCGCGGCAACCAGACAGAGACCGTCTGGTTCCAGGATCTGTACAAGAACCCGGAGTTCGACATCGCCCTGCGCGCAGGCGACCGCATTCTGGTCGAGGAAGATACCCGCGCATTTACCGCATTGGGCGCCACAGGCGCGCAGGCGCGCGTGCCGTTCGAAGCGCAGAGCATTTCTGCCGTGGAGGCCATCGCCACCGTGGGCGGCCTGCTGTCAGCCACAGCTGATCCGACGGGCGTGTTTGTGTTCCGCAACGAACCGGCGGAGATCGCCAATTCGGTTCTGGGCCGCAACGACCTGATCGGCGCACAGCGCATGGTCTACGTTTTGGACCTGACGAAGCCCAACGGCATGTTCATGGCGCGGGATTTCGTCATCCGCGATCAGGACACGCTTTATGTGACCGAGGCGCCTTACGTGCAGTGGGACAAGACCATCGCCTCGCTGACCGGCTCGCTGGGCTCTATTGCCACCGTGACCTCCATCGCGGACACGCTGAGAGCGTCGGAATAATCTCGTTGAAACACGACGAGGGACATGAGCGCGCCGGGGGGGAAACCTCCCGGCGTTTGTACGTCTACAGCGGCGGCTTCCTGGCGCAAAAACGACTGCGGCGCATTTTGGGGCTGGCTGGCTATCGGCTGTCGCTTGGCGTGCCTGCGCCCGATGATCTGGTCGGCGTGTGGGGGCAATCCCCCTACGCCCACCGCGGAGAACGCATTGCGGCACAACGCGGGGCACGCGTGGTTCGGATCGAGGATGCCTTTTTGCGGTCGCTTCATCCCGGTCGCAGCGGTGATCCGCCGCTTGGCTTGATGATTGACCATACGGGTGTGCATTTCGACGGGCGTCACCCGTCAGATCTTGAGCATCTGCTGGCGACCGACCCGCTGGACGACAGCGCGATCCTTGACCGCGCCCGTGGGGTCATCGCCCGGATGCGAGAGGGACATCTGTCCAAATACAGCGCCACCCTGCCTGACGCAGACGCGCCGCCCCCCGGCTATGTCCTGGTGGTCGACCAGACGCGCGGCGATGCATCGGTGCGCGCCTCAGATGGAGATCGGTCGCGCTTTCTGGAGATGCTGTTTGTCGCGCGGGAGGAAAACCCCGGCGCAAACATACTGATAAAAACGCACCCTGAAACCACCGCTGGTCTGCGCGAAGGGCATTTCACCGAAGCCGACGCTGTTGGCCCGGTGAGATTGTATGACGGCAGCGCATCCCCCTGGACGCTTCTCGAAGGGGCGACACGGGTCTATACGCTCTCTTCTCAGATGGGGTTCGAGGCGATCCTCGCCGGGCATAAACCGCGTGTCTTTGGCAGGCCGTTCTATGCAGGCTGGGGCCTGACCGAGGATGAGGAGACCTTTCCCCGCCGCACCCGTGTTTTGACACGTGCGCAACTGGTGGCCGGGGCGCTGGTCCTGTTTCCGACGTGGTATGACCCCTACAGCGACTGCCTGTGTGACGTGGAAACCGTACTGGGCGCACTGGATGCGCAAGCGCGCGCGTGGCGGGAGGATCGAAACGGTTGGGTCATGATAGGCGCGAGGTTGTGGAAAAGACGCACCTTGCAGGATTTTCTTGGTCAATACAGGCGCTTGCGGTTCGAAGATGATGTGGAAAAAGCCAGGGAGGTCGCGGCCAGGGACGGGCGGCGCCTGCTGTCTTGGGCCAGCAAAGGCATCGCTGACGGCGTTCGTATGGAGGACGGCTTTCTGCGGTCACGCGGCTTGGGGGCAGAATTGGTGCCTCCCCTGTCGCTGGCGCTGGATGAAGTGGGGATTCACTTCGATCCCGGAGCCCCATCGACGCTGGAACAGTGGATTCAGCGACGTGCTGCGGGACTCAGACCTGACCAATTCGAACGTATCCACAGGCTAAAGAGGTCATTACTGGACGCTGGCTTGACCAAATACAACCTTACCGGACCATTGCCGGAATTGCCTGAAGGTCGCCGCATCCTAGTGCCCGGACAGGTGGAAGATGATGCCTCGATCCTGCGTGGCTCCCCTGATTTACGGTCGAACGCAGAGCTTCTGCGGCTGGCACGCGAGGCAAATCCAGATGCGGTCCTGATCTGGAAGCCGCATCCAGATGTGGAGGCTGGCCTGCGCAAGGGGGTGGTGACGGATCCAGAACGCTGGGCCGACACAACCCTGCGCGACGTCGACATGGCGGCGGTATTGAACGCCGTGGATGAGGTCTGGACGCTGACCTCTGGCACCGGGTTTGAGGCTCTGATGCGCGGCTGTCGCGTGACAACGCTGGGCGTACCATTCTATGCAGGTTGGGGCCTGACCACGGATCTTGAGCCTGTGCCGGAGCGCCGTCTTGCTGGTCCGCGTCCGACGATCGAGGCCTTGATGCACGCCGCGCTGGTGGATTATCCAAGGTACTTCGACCCGGTCACCAAGGCCCCCTGCCCCGTGGAAACCGTGGTTCTGCGCTTGTCCAACGGCCGAAATATCCGGCAGTCGCTGGCCAATCGGAGCCTGTCGAAAGCGCAGGGTGCGTTGGCGAGTTATGCGCATTTGTGGCGACGCTAGACCGTGCAGAAACAGATAAAGCCATCTTATTGATAATACTTAATTTCCTGAGTTACACACAGGAAGACAGTCACGCAGCGCTGCCAAAAGACCCGCACAAGACCCTGAGAACACTTGGTTATGCTGAGGATGGTCGGCGCCAGATATGCTGAATGTCTCCGCCGCGTGCACGGACATCCACAAGCTCGAAACGCGGCGCTTCTGCCAGGCGATCAACGCCAAGCGCCCCTATGCCGGGATGCCCCTCTGCCCCGAGCGCCATGCCCGCAGTGAAGACATGCAGCTCGTCCACGAGGTCTTGCGCCAGCAACGACGCGGCCAGTTGACCACCCCCTTCGCAGAAAACACGTGTAAGCCCCTGTTGTCCCAAAGCCGAGAGGATCGCGGCAGCGTCCAGACGGCCGCCGGACAGCGGGGTCGGCAACAAAGTCGCGCCGATCTGCTTCCACGCGGTCACCAGATCAGAGCGGGCGTCTGTTCCATGGCACAGCCACAGCGGCACCTCCGTCGCGGTGCGTGCGAGGTCGCTCAGCAATGGCAGATCCAGGTGACGGCTGGCGACGACGCGCACGGGCTGTTTGGCCACAGACAGGCCGCGTACAGTCAATCTTGGATTATCTGCGCGGGCCGTACCGCCCCCGACCAAGACCGCGTCATGGGTGGCGCGAAGGGCGTGGACTGCGTGACGCGCAGAGGCCCCGGTGATCCATTGGCTTTCGCCCGTGGCGGTCGCAATGCGTCCATCCAGCGTCATGGCGAGCTTCAACGTCAGAAAAGGGCGCCCCTGCTCCACCCGAAGAAAGAAGCCTGCGTGATCTTGCATCGCCTCGGAGGCCAGGATCCCGGTGATGACTTCGACACCATTTTCCCTAAGCCGATCAAAGCCTTTGCCGGAAACTCTGGGATCGCTGTCTGCCAAGGGCGCAACCACACGCGCCACACCGGCGTTGATCAAGGCATCGCTGCATGGCGGCGTCTTGCCGTGGTGTGCGCAAGGTTCCAACGTCACATAGGCCGTGGCACCGCGCGCGGCGTCGCCAGCCATTGCCAAGGCTTGCGATTCGGCATGGGGACGACCGCCGGGCTGGGTCCAGCCCCGCCCGACCACACGACCGTCGGCGACGACGATGCAACCAACCGCCGGGTTGGGCCAAGTCTGCCCCATGCCACGACGGCCCAAGGCCAAGGCCTGGGTCATCCAGCGTGCGTGGTCTGTCACTTGGGCGGCTGCATGTTATCGGGGCTCAGTTCGGAAACGAACTTGTCAAAGTCATCGGCCGCCTGGAAGTTCTTGTAAACGCTCGCAAACCGCACGTAGGCAACGGTGTCGATCCGTGCCAACGTCTCCATCACGATCTCACCGATCTGTTTGGACGGAATGTCGGTTTCGCCCATACTTTCAAGCCGCCGGACAATGCCGGAGATCATCTGATCGATGCGTTCGGGATCTATGGGGCGTTTTTGCAAAGCAGTCCGGATGGAGCGCTCTAGCTTGTCGCGGTCAAAATCCTCGCGACGGCCGTTGGTCTTTATCACCACCAGATCACGCAGTTGCACGCGTTCGTAGGTTGTGAACCTCCCGCCACATGCCGGACAGAACCGACGGCGCCGGATCGAAACATGATCCTCCGCTGGGCGCGAGTCTTTTACCTGTGTGTCAATATTTCCGCAAAACGGGCAGCGCATTGCCTGTCCCCTCGTCTTATAATTCCCGCCTCGATTGGGGGTTGCTCCCCCTTATCCACAGCCACTGTAGGCCATCGCCTAGGTTTTGGGTAGGGAAATATTTCATCCTCTAGATGAAGCATGCAGCGCGGCGCGGGACGTCTAAGACAAATGCGCCACAACCTGACGGCTATGAGGGGCAGAGCGGTGTTCCACCACATAGATACCCTGCCAGCGACCAAGCAGCATAGCGCCCGCCCTTACCGGCACAGACAAGGATACAGGCAGCAAAGCCGCCTTGATATGACCCGGCATGTCATCCGGGCTTTCGTAAACATGCGTGAGGTAGTGCATTGACGGGTCGGTCGTCGGCGGGACGAGACGATGCAGAAATTCAGCAATGTCAGTCTGAACTTCCGGGTCACAGTTCTCTTGGATCAGAAGAGATGCGGAAGTGTGCTGAATGAAAAGCGTGAGCAGCCCGTCTTGAGCCGCTTCCGAAAGCCACAGGTTCACCTCGCGGGTGAAATCGTACAATCCCGGACCGTTCGTCATGATCGTGAATGAAGTCTGCACGCGATTGCCTTTCAAGACGTTTGTGAGAACGCCTTAACATATCGCGCGCAGCAGCGTGTCTCAAAGCGTCAAGCGTCGCGGGAGACGCATGCCACGGTCGGGAGCCCCTCGGACGCGGAAACGGGAAGAGCATATCCTTCGTCGGAGACAACCGGCATGGAGGCGACCTGAGCCAAGGTTTCACGGCATTGTGCCAACTCGTGCGGCGCGACCTCGATCTCGATGACTTCGGGCTGTGAAGGCGCCATCATGTCCGTCGCGGCAAATGCAGCTGTGGCTGTTGCGGCCATGAGAATTGCGAGTGCGGAAAGCTTGGTCATGTCTATCTCCTTCAGGGGCTTAACCATCTGACGGACAAAAGGTTCCCGAACCGCAAAAGACCTTGTTCCCGATTGGGAAAATTGCGTCGACGATCCAAAGGATCAGGAAACATTTGCGCGCTATGAGAGCCAGCATCCTGTCAGAGACCGCGATCCCGCACGGACCGAAATTCCGTCATGTAAGGAGCTGATGCTTTGTCGATTGACGATACGACCCTTCAGAATGTGCTTACCAGCGGTTCTGACCTGAGCCAGGCCTCGCTGGCGACAAAGATCCTTGTCAGCCGACTGCGTGTGGACGTGGCCAGCCAGCCCGCCGACCTCGCCACTGCGCTCTCTGAATTGAAGTCCTTCATTGCCAAATATCCATTCGCACAGCAGGACCTGCGGGCGCTCTGAGCCTGCCGCTTTCAGCTACATTTCAGCAAGGAGCCCAAAGATGAAAAATGCGATGATGACGGTGGCGGACGCGACAGCACGTATTGAACAGGGCGCGACCCTCGTGATCGCCGGCGATGAAAAGGCCCTTGCCCGCCTGCCGAAAGGCCAGTGGATCGGTGGCACAGCGGTTTATTTTGTCACCGAGACGGGCGCTCGGCAGGATCACGAGATGGTTTTTGTCACCGAGGTCGCCGAGGGCAGTGCCTCCAGGACGCGTTTCGTCCCCACCGAAGACCTGTCGTCCCTGGCCGATCAGCAGTTCGAGAATGGCGCAACGATGATTCTGATCCCCGCCTTCTCCGACGCTCACCAGCGCTTTGCACTTGATGGGGCGGGATATCCCGACATCTTTGCTCAGCCGTTGATCGGCTGGATTTCCGGCGTGGCGCTGGAGGACATAGGCGAGGTCGCTCCGAAGGTGTTTGACGGCGCGACCGGCCATGTCCACGAGGACGGAGCGGTTCTGCTGCATGTGGAGATGCCTGCTGGCCGCGTGGCGGAGATCGACATCCTGAACCTGTTCGAGCAGGACCGCGAGAGCCCAACCATTCTGTTCAGGGCTGACGGATTTTCTGCCACGACGGCGATCATCAATGGCGAAGAGGTCAATCTCGCCAAATGGGTTTTGGACAACAACATCAATACGCAACGCCCGCTTGTGGCGAACTATGCGGGCGCGATGATCAATGTGTCTTTTCAGAACGTCGATGCCAGCGCCGGAAAATGCTCTTTCTTTGCGCCAGTCGTCGAAGGCGTCGAATACCGAATAGCCCGCAACCCGGGAGATTACGCGAAGGTCTTTGCCTCACGGGCAAACGGAGATGGCGCAAATGAGATGAGCTGCAACTGCATATTGAACTACATTTTCGGTGAGCTGGAGGGCAAAACCACCGGCACCTTCACTGGCCCGGCGACGTTTGGCGAAATCGCTTATATTCTGCTGAACCAAACCATGGTGCGCTTGCGGGACGTGGCCATGAAACAGTCAAACGTGGCTTGACGGGTCTCCGGGTTCGTTAGGGGACGTAGCGGACCCGTGCCTTCGCCCGCCTTGGCGTGATGATGCGGCGGGTCCGGTTGTTTCAGTCGCATAGCCAGGTTGCAGTATGCTCCGGAACGGCTGCCCCTGCTTCGCGTTGACCCTTCAGCAAATTGAAGGCGAAGGAGAACCTTATGTCCCGCTTTGAAAACAAGACCGTCATTGTCACCGGCGCGTCCTCAGGCATTGGCGCCGCGACCGCCAAACGTTTTGGCCGCGAAGGTGCCAATGTTGTTCTGGTTTCCCGTTCCGAGGACAAACTGAAACGCGTGGCTTCAAACATTCCCAACGCAAAAGTGGTAGCCGCCGACGTCGGCAACAAGGAAGATGCCAAGCGGGTCATCGACGAGGCGCAAAGTGCCTTTGGCAGTGTAGATGTGCTGGTGAACAATGCAGGCGTCGTAACCACGGGCACCATTGATGAGGTGGACGAGGACGGCTGGGACACGGTGATCAACACCGATCTGACCGGCGTCTTTCATATGACAAAGGCCGCCTGGCCTGCGCTGAAGGCGAGCAAGGGCAATGTGGTCAACACCTCGTCGGTGTCAGGCACCGGCGGTGACTGGGGCATGTTCGCCTACAACGCAGCCAAAGGCGGCGTGACAAACATGACGCGAGCGCTGGCATTGGATGCCGCGACGTCTGGCGTTCGGGTGAATGCAGTGAACCCGTCCCTGACGCGGTCTGAGCTGACGGACGGCATGTTCGACAACGATGATCTGATGAAGAAATTCACTGACCGAATACCGCTTGGCCGCGCTGCAGAGCCCGAGGATATCGCAGATGTGATTGCCTTCCTCGCCTCCGACGACGCGCGCTTCGTCAATGGTGTGAACCTGCCGGTGGATGGCGGGTTGTCGGCCTCCAACGGGCAGCCGAACCAAGCATAACCTAAGCAGGAAGGAATAGTTTATGAGCAAGACACTTTTCATTACAGGGGCGTCCTCGGGCATTGGCGCTGCCACGGCGCGCACGGCTGTCGAATCCGGGTGGAACGTCGGACTATTCGCCCGATCCGAGGATAAACTCGGCGCGCTGGTCGAGGAATTGGGGGATCAGGCGCTTGCCCTGCCAGGTGATGCGACCTCCCTCAACGAGCAGCGCGCGGCGATTGGCACCTTGGTAGAGCGCTATGGCAAGCTGGACGCGGCCTTTGCAAATGCAGGCATGGGGCTTTCCGCTGCGGGCACGGAGAAAGGCGACCCCGACGAATGGGAAACGCTGGTAAAGCTCAACGTGCTGGGCCTTCTCTGGACGGTGAAGGCCGCCATGCCGCAGCTTAAGGCCAACACCGGCCACATGCTGCTCACCGGCTCCGCCGCTGGACGCACACATATCAAAGGGTCGGTTTACGGTGCCTCAAAATGGTTCGTGCATGGTTACGGCGGCAACCTTGCGCAGGAAATGCGCGAATGGGGCGGCCGTTGCACGGTGATTGCACCTGGCATGGTGGATACGCCGTTCTTTGACGAAGCGAAGCCGGACAAGCTGAAGCCGGAGGATATCGCGCGTGCGGCCGTCTACGCGCTGGAGCAACCTGCGCATGCTTGCGTTCAGGAAATGTTCGTCATGCCCACGGGCTGATCAAAAAAAACCGGAGCAAGGCTAACGCTTGCTCCGGTTCGAAATCGGTCTGGATCCGTGGCGGTGGCGCTCAGGTTCAGGCGCGAAACACCCCGGCCCCAACTTGATCAATCATCTGCTTAGCCTTGGCGACAGATGCGGCCGCACATTCTTCGGCGTCGCGAATGACATCGGCCCTGATCAATTGATGGGTCTTTGTCTCGCCGTCGACCTCGCCTTCTATCAAGGCACAGATGCGGTAGCCGCCATCGTCGGACATGGGCTGTGGCGTGATGCGAAAGCCCTTGTATTCGATGGGTTCGGCGGCGGGCTTTTCAGCCGCACCGCCGGTCCCGAAGAGTTTCTTCCAAAACGACATTACTGATCCAGGAACGAACGCAGTTTGCGCGAACGGCTGGGATGCTTGAGCTTGCGCAGCGCCTTGGCCTCGATCTGACGGATGCGTTCCCGTGTGACCGAGAACTGCTGCCCCACTTCTTCGAGCGTATGGTCGGTGTTCATGCCGATGCCAAAGCGCATGCGCAGAACGCGTTCCTCGCGCGGCGTCAGGGACGACAACACGCGGGTCGTGGTTTCCTTCAGGTTTTCCTGAATGGCGGAATCCAACGGCAGAACCGCGTTCTTGTCCTCGATGAAGTCGCCAAGCTGCGAATCTTCCTCGTCGCCAATCGGCGTTTCGAGCGAGATAGGCTCCTTGGCGATTTTCATCACCTTGCGAACTTTCTCCAGCGGCATCTGCAGCTTTTCGGCCAGCTCTTCCGGCGTCGGCTCGCGCCCGATCTCGTGCAGCATCTGGCGACCGGTGCGGACCAGCTTGTTGATCGTCTCGATCATGTGGACAGGGATACGGATCGTGCGCGCCTGATCGGCAATCGAGCGCGTGATCGCCTGACGAATCCACCATGTCGCGTACGTCGAGAATTTGTAACCGCGGCGATATTCGAATTTATCCACCGCCTTCATCAGGCCAATGTTGCCTTCCTGAATGAGGTCAAGAAACTGCAAACCACGGTTGGTGTACTTCTTCGCGATGGAGATCACGAGACGCAGGTTCGCCTCGACCATTTCCTTCTTGGCCTGACGGGCTTCTTTCTCACCCTTCTGAACCTGCTGCACGATGCGGCGGAATTCAGAGATATCCAGACCAACGTACTGACCGACCTGCGCCATGTCAGAGCGCAGCTCTTCGACCTTGTCGGTGGAGCGTTCGATGAACATCTGCCAGCCGCGCCCGGACTTTTCGCCCATGCGTTCCAGCCAGTTCGGATCCAGCTCGTGATTGCGGTATTCTTCGACGAATTCACGACGGTTGATGCGCGCCTGGTCGGCCAGCTTCACCATGGCGGAGTCGATCGACATGATGCGCTTGTTGATGCCGTAGAGCTGGTCGATCAGCGCTTCGATGCGGTTATTGTGCAGGTGCAGGCCATTAACCAACTCAACGATTTCAGAGCGCAGCTTTTGATACATCTGCTCGTCGGTCGAATCGAAGGAGCCGTCTTCGTTCAGCGTTGCCGAAATCCGGCTGTCCTGCATCTCCGCCAAGGCTTCGTAGTCTTGCGCGATGCGGTCGAGGGTTTCCAGAACACTTGGCTTCAGAGCGGCTTCCATGGCGGCAAGCGACATGTTCGCCTGCTCGTCATCGTCCTCGTCGTCGTCATCCTTCGAGATGGGGTTGCCATCGGCATCGTATTCCGGCTCGTCGGATTTTTGCGACTGAGGCGCCTCTGCCCCGACAGCTGCGTTGGGATCGACGACAGGCGCACCGAGTTCGCCGTCCTCGCCCACCTGGTCGCCAAATGTGGTTTCAAGGTCGATCACGTCGCGCAACAGGATGTCTTCGGACAGAAGTTCCTCGCGCCAGATGGTGATCGCCTGGAAGGTCAGCGGGCTTTCACAAAGCCCGAGGATCATCGTATTGCGGCCCGCCTCAATCCGCTTGGCGATGGCGATTTCGCCTTCGCGCGACAGAAGTTCGACAGAGCCCATCTCGCGCAAGTACATGCGGACGGGGTCGTCGGTGCGGTCCAGCTTTTCGGAGGTCCCGGAGCCAAGCGTGACGTCACCGCCCCGCTTTTGTTCCACCAGCTGAGTGGAGCCCTTGGCGTCTTCGTCTTCGCCTTCTTCGTCGTCCTCGGTTATCTGGATGCCCATCTCGGAGAGCATCGACATGACGTCCTCGATCTGGTCAGAGGACACCTGGTCCGGCGGAAGAACCTGGTTGAGTTGATCATAGGTAATGTACCCACGCTCGCGCGCTTCGGCGATCATTTTCTTGACCGCAGTCTGCGACATGTCGAGGCTGATCTCTTCGTCTTGGTCCTGGGACTTAGTGTCTTCGTTGTCCTTGGCTGCCATGCGGCTCTCCTGATCGGGGCGACGGACTGGGTGATTCGTTAATCCGACTACTTATCGTGATTCGGCGATTCGGACACCCGTCTAGCCTTATATGTTTACCTTTTTCTCACCGAGGTGAGGATTATTTACGCCCTTTGTCGAATCGAATCGTCGAAAGCAGCGAATCAAAAGCACTTCGCTCGTCCTTGTCGATCAGCGCGCCGTTCTTGCCGACCGCAAAGTCCATTTCGCTTTCGTCTGTGCGTCGACCGATATCGGAACGCGCGCGGGCCGCCTGGCCCAGTCGCCATGTCATCGCTTCGTCGGCCTCCTCCTGAAGATCCTCCTCGGCCTCCTTTAGCTCCGCATGCCAACCCCGCATAGCTTCGAGCTTCGCCAGTTCTTCGGACACCGTGGTGCGGGCAATGTCGAGCGCGCCGGGCGAGCGGATACAAGGAACGACTGCGATATGGCGCGAGGCCATCAGGGATTCAAGGCGTGCCGAGCCGATTCTGCGCGCGGCCTCGTCCTTTACGTCGGCGGGACGGTCACGACAGGCCAGCAAAATGTCCCTCAGAGCGGTCAAATTGGCGTCTGTGAAGGTCATGTCCTCGATCTGACTGTCGAAATCCTCGGTCAATTCGGGGTGACAGAAGAGCGTGGCGAGGATGACCTCTGCGCGCAGGCGCACTTCAGGCGCCTCTCCACCGGACGCCAAAAGCGATGCCTTCGCCGTCGGGCTGGGTGGTTCGGGCGGATCCCACGGACGTCGTGGACCTTTGTAACGTCGGCCCTTGCCCTTGAAACTGCCTGTAAATCCGCCTGAGCCGCCATTTTGATTGCCCGACTGGCCGACAGGGCGTTGTTGCGGTGCCGGTTCTGGCACCGGTGCGTAGCTGTTGAAGCCGGCGGGCTCATATCCATGATCGTAATCTGGTGCAGAGGGTGGCGGCGCATCGTATCCGGGATCAAAGGCTGGCGCATAGCTTGGGCCGGGATCATCAAATTGCGGATCCGGCCCCGCGCCGTAGCCCGTGTTGGAAAATGTCATGTCAAAGCTGGAAGTACCGCCAGACGTGCGCCCGTAAAGCGTGTCCAGCCTGTCACGCACGGCAAGCGCGTAGTGGTGGCGAAGACTGCGATCCCGCACCAGCTTCACACGTTCGCGCAAGGATTTGTCCAATGCGGCCCGGCGTTCCGGGCTGTCGAAGGTCTTGTCCTCTGTCTCCTGCCGCCAGAGCAGATCGACCATGGGCATGGCATCGTCCAGGACCTTTTGCACCGCTTTCGGCCCCTCGGCCCGCAGAAGATCGTCGGGGTCCTTGCCCTCCGGCATGATGGCGAAGCGCAGCGATTTCCCGGCTTCCAGCAGTGGCAACGCAAGGTCGATGACACGATAGGCGGCCCGCAAGCCGGCCTTGTCGCCGTCGAGCGCGATGATCGGCTCTTCGGAGACGCGCCACATCAGATTGAGCTGGCTCTCCGTCACGGCGGTGCCAAGCGGTGCGACAGAAGCATGAAACCCAGCCTCGGACAGGGCGATCACGTCCATGTATCCTTCGGCCACGATCAGCGGTTTGCCCTTGCCGGTCGCCTCACGCGCGGGGCGCAAGTTATAGAGGTTGCGCGATTTGTCGAACAGTTCCGTTTCCGGTGAGTTCAGATATTTCGCGTTGTCATTGGGGTCCATCGCCCGACCACCGAACGCAATGGCGCGGCCACGTCCGTCACGGATCGGAAACATGATGCGGTTGCGGAAGACGTCGTAGGGTTCGCGCCCCTTGTCCGACGTCCGGGACAGGCCGCAGGCCAGCAAATGATCCAGCGGCACGCCTTTACCGGTCAGCGCGTTGCGAATGTTGTCCCAGCCCTGAGGCGCAAAGCCGATCTCGAAACGGTCCAGCGCGGCCTCGTCCAGCCCGCGTTTCGCCAGGTAGGCACGCGCTTCGCGGCCCGCGTTGGTTTTAAGCTGCAACCGAAAGAAGCGCACGGCCTCATCCATCACCTTGGTCAGCTGCGTGCGGCGGTCGATCTTTTCCTGCGCCTTCGGGTCCTTGGCGGGCATTTCCATCCCGGCCTCCCCGGCAAGGATCTCCACCGCCTCCATGAAGCCCACATTGTCGAGCTTTTGCACAAAGCTCAGCGCGTCGCCTTTTTCATGACAGCCAAAGCAGTAGTAGAATCCCTTTCGGTCATCCACGTGGAACGAGGCGGTTTTTTCGTGGTGAAAGGGGCACGGCGCCCACAGGTCGCCTTTGCCCGGCTGGGACTTGCGCTTGTCCCACATGACTTTCTTGCCCACCACATCGGAGAGGGTGAGGCGATTGCGCAATTCGTCCAGGAAACCGGGGGGGAGACTCATAGCGCGCAGTATCCTCCGTGTCCGAGGCGATTCTCAAGGGGGCGCGGCACATTGCACCGCGCTTCTTTATCGTTGAGATTTGGAAACGTGCGGTTTTGCGTCAAAGCCCTTCGCACTGCTGACGCGCCATGGCACCTACAGCATGTGTCAGCTGGCCTTCGGGTAACGCATAGACGAACTCCACCAGTTGATCGGCCGCGGCACGGTCCATCTCGTCGCGCATCGTGGTCTGCACAGTACGCTTGGGTTCCCCCATCTTGCGGCTGTCAACGGCAAGGTTGAACCACGCCTCGGTCTGGGCACAGGTCTCAAGCGCGTCATCTTGGGCTACGGCCACAGCAGGCAGGCCAGCAAGGATCAGGGCAAGCACGGCATTGCGCATCATTCGTCTCCGACATTGGGGTCTGGACTGGTTTTAGTGCACAGCCCCCTGCCCGGCAACGGCTGGAACGGGATCGGCGGCTTATTGCAGATCGCGGGCCAGCATTGCGCAAACGTTTGAAGTCATATCGAATTTCTACAGGGTGCCGCAGCGTCACCTCATGTCCACTCCGGGATCAGCCTGTGCGGATTGACGCATTCGTGAAGACGACTGACCGCGCTCAAGGCGGAGATTGCCTCGCCCACTACCCTTCGGCCCATGTGATCTTGGGCGCAAAACGGGGGCGCGTGAAACCGAAGGTATAGAACATACGCGCCTCGTTCAGTGCGGGAACCGCAAAGGGGGGAATATAATCGGTTTCCGTCTCGACCACGATGACGTGTTCATTGTCCAGCAGGACCGGCAGTTGGTCGGTCATGTCCGCCAGATCCATGGTCTGAAGCTCCCCGAACTCTCCACGGGTTTGAGACCACTCCACCAGATACTCGCCGGTGGCCGCGGGTGTCGTGCCATCAGTTGTGTCTTCGCCGGCGTCAAAGCGCACCAGCGTGACCCGCAGGCTGTACGGCCCATCCGATCGGGTCAGGAAGGCCATCAGATCAACCATGCCATCCAGGTAAGGGCCGTCGATCGCAGTCGTTTCCCGCGAGATCGCGTCAGAAATCGTGTATGCGGCCTTCGTGTTCAACGTCTTGTAGCGAAAGGCGTCGTGCAGCGAAAATGTGCCCGCAATGACCGTCAAAATCAGCGGAAGCCATAGCATCATCTCGATCGTCATCGAGCCTTCCGTGTCGCGCAGAAACGCGCGGACAGATAGTCGTCGCTTGATCCGTTGAAATCGCGTGAAATACGTCGCGGTCATTTTGATTACCTCGGCTCTTGGACGAATGCAGAATTGACGATCAGCTTGGCATATCCCTGCGCATCCTGATCCAGCCCCGCGCCAACCGCAGTGGTCGGAAAGATCGGCTTATACTTCAGGCAAGCCCGCACCAGCATCAGTGCATTGTCCTGACCCTCGACGAAGTTGCGCACCGGGCGCGGCGGCTGTTCTGCGTTCTTGCAATCGGGAAAATCTGAAATCGTCCAGAAGTCGCGCGGATCAACCTGCACCATTTCCAGGCGAAGGTTGTCCGAGCAGCTTTCGATCACACCTGCGTCTTCGCAGATTTGCCTGTGCAGGTCGCTGTAGCTGGGAATATCACCGGTCGACAGACGGATATCGCGTACAGACATATCCACGGCGCGTTCAAGCATCGCATGGCGAATGTTGATTGCGGAAATTTCAAAGGCCGTCATCAAGATCACGAAGAACGCAAGGAAATAGAAAATGAACTCGATGGTGGCAGATGCTCCCTCTTCGTCGTTGCAGAAACGGGCGGCAAAGCTCTGGATGCGGGACATCATTGGATCAGCCTCAAATTGTTGATCTGACGAGCAATGATGTCGAATGTTTCAATCACATCACTGCCTTGGACGTGGAAGAAGTGGCTGTCCGATGAGGCGCAGTGGCTCAGTTCCGCTGCGGCGGCATCCGTCGTCTCGTAGGCAACCATGAAAACGGTGACACCTTGGCTTTTCGCGAGCGCGCATTGGGTGTGCATGTTGTCGAGGTTATTGCCTTGGGAAGAGGCCTCCACATAGCTGTGCCGCCCTTGCGATTGCAGCTCAAGCTCGCCATTCAGCGGACTGTCCGGATCTGCGGGGCGAAATTGCTCCGTCACGATGCCATCGGTCATCACCACGATGAACTTCTCGGTCTCCTGATCGCCCCATGCGATGGGGCGGCCGATGTACTGGCTGTCCACCATACCTTCGTCAATCAGGTACGAGACGGCCGCCCGGGTGGCCGGATCCAGCAAGGCCAGCGCATATTTCAGGCCGTATTGCAGACCAGTGCCGTCGTGCAGGCGCATGTTGTTGATAAAATCGACCAGCTGAGTGGCATTCGACGAGTAATACTGGATCGCCGTGTCCTCCCCCGGGCACCAGCCCCAATCCATCGTTTCCGCCTCACGCGGCCAGAACTGGAAGTGCGGAACATAGTCGCTGGATGTCGGCAGCGCTGAATTGGAGAATTCGCTGTCGTAGATCTCCACACAGGAGCCGGGCATATTCACGTTGACGTCGTCAGCCGCTTCCAATGCGTCGGGATAGAGGCTCTCCCAACCGGCAAAGTCGATGTCACTGTATCTGTAAGTTCTGCCGGGAAGCTTGCCATTGTTCTTGGTGGGGCCAAGGTCGCTGCCGGGCCCATTCAGGTTGCCCTTCACCTGAAAATAGCGCGTTTTTTCCCGGCCACCCTTGATCGACACACCCAGGAAATCCCAAGCGTCGATCCGGTTGTCGCGCGCAGCGACCCATGCCACCGCACCTTTATACAGGTCGTCCATGTCGCGCGGAGCGTTCTCGGGGAAACCTTCGATCTTGTGCGCGCGATCAAAGACCTGATCGCCGTCGGTGTCGAAGTACAGCACCACGTTGGAAATCGCTTGCGTCCATTCCGCGAAATGACCGGTCTGGGCCGTGGCCGTGCCGTCGGAGCATTCATCTGCCTCCGCCCCCTCCTCGGCGTTTTCGGCATTGTTGTTGCACAGCGACCCACCCGGCGCGTCCTGATCGCCGTTGCCCCACCCGTTGTTGCCCTTCAGCTTGGGGCGCTCGCCGCGCAGATAGGCAAAGATATCGGTGCCGGGGTTCACGTGGCCCGCAAAGGGCACCACGTTCAGCGTGGTAATGCCTTCGCTTTCCTCGGTCAGCACTTTCCTGATGAAATTGGCCGCCCCTTCGCGGGTGTTTTCGATCCGGTTGTTCCAGCGCATGGAGCCGGAGATGTCCAGCACGAGGCTGATTTCGACATTGGCAATGCGCTCCTCTGCCATCGAAACGGCGCGCACATCGAGCGTGTCTATCCCGGCCAGCCTCAGGAACAGCGTGTCCATCGTCATGCCGGCGTCGGCACCGACCGTGCGTTCGTTGAAGAAGGGCGTGGACGTGACGGAGGTCAGATAGTTGCCCAAGCCCGCTTTGGCCACATAGTCAGCGACCACATCCACCGGCTGCTGGCGCTGATCAAGGTCCGCCGCCGCGATCACCGCACGGTCCAGCGTGGTTTGCAGCCGCACACGTTCGCTTTCTTGTTGCGCGAGGTCTACGGCTGCGCCGCACATCAGCATCACGCACATCAGAATGAAGATCGAGAAAACGGTCAAATTGCCGTCCTCTTCGTGCACGAAGCGGGCGACTGTCCGGGAAAGCGGGCTGCGGGTGCCGGTCTGTCGCATGGGTGTCTCCTCGTCGTGCCATCATCGGTCGTGTTGGGACGGCAGACGCTCTCTGCCGCAGTCTCAGACGTTTTTCGGGTAAGATTCGGTCAACGATCCGGATGCGAATGCGGCAGCGAAGCGGACTTCCCATAGGATTTTAAGAGAAGCCAAAATATCCGTCCGGGCTTGAGCCGCCGTTTGGGGCGAGACGACACGCGAAACACTGCCCCGAACTGCGGCTTTCCGGCGGGAGGCTCGTCGCGCACTTCCCCTGCCCCGCGCCAAGCCCGACCACAGGGGCACTGCCCTGCCCTACGGCTCAATTTTCTCGATGCTTTCGTACGAGATGCGCGGGACGCCTGAGTGTCCACATCATAAAACCAGCATCGGGAGGCAGGCAGGGTTGAACCGAAATCGGATCCATGGTGCTTTGTCTTTCGGGCCTCGATCAGCGCGGTATAGCGCATCTGTCCAGAGCCTGGAAACAAAGCCGCAGTCTAAAGCGGTTTTGTGCGCTAAACTGCTTAAAATTCTATGAAAAGGCATGTCAAACTGCCCAAGTTTAGCCACGTTAACAGGGCAAAAAACGGGCATCCCGAATGGCGTAGGTTGAGTCGCAAGCCTGACTGACGTCGCGTTTGACAAGGTGCCTTTATGATGACCCTTTTGACCCGGAAAACGACAAACGACTGTTCCGCCACCGGCGGCTTTCTGGGCCGTTTCTGGACAGCGCAGGATGGCGCCATGTCCTATGTGGCGCTCGTGGGGTCCTTGATCATGATGATCTTCGGCGGCGTCGGCATCGACATGATGCATGCGGAACTCAAGCGTAACAAAGTGCAGCAGACACTGGATCGCGCGGTTCTGTCCGCGGCCAACCTGAACAACACCCTTGATCCGGAATCTGTGGTGCAGGACTTTTTCCGCGCGATGAACATGGAAGACGAACTCTCCGGCGTTGCGGTGGACAATGGCCTTGGCGCGAAAAGGGTCACGGCCGACGGTCATGCCAGTATCAGCTCGGATTTCCTCAGTCTCATTGGCGTATCCGAATTGGATGTCTACGGCAGGGCCACCGCCGAGAATGCCATTGCCCCCACAGAGATCAGCCTTGTTCTGGACATCTCCGGCTCCATGCGAGGCGCCAAGATCGCCCAGCTGAAGGACGCCGCAAAGGAGTTCGTTGATACCGTTCTTGGCTCCGGTGGCGACAACAGCCGTGTGACCGTGTCCATTGTGCCCTACAACGCAACAGTGAATCTGGGGCCGGAGCTGTCTCAGCTCTACACGCTTGACCTGGACCACACGATGTCCACCTGTGCGGCCTTTGACAGCAGTGATTTCAACAGTGTGTCCCTGGATCCCGATCAGCCCCTTGAACAAATCGCGCATTTTGATCCGATCTCAAACGGCAGGATGACCGTGGACACGCCATGGTGTTCGACCGGAACCACCGGCAACATCATCGCCCACAGTGCAGACCCCGACGCGCTGAAGGACTTCATCGACAGCCTGGAGGCACAGGGCAACACGGCCATCGACCTTGGCATGAAATGGGGAACGGCGCTGCTTGACCCTTCGGCGCAGCCTGTTGTGGAGGAGCTTGCCAACCGCGGCCTCGCCCCGGAAACAGCACGCTACCGCCCTGCCCCTTACGAGGCTGCCGCGCAGAAATTCGTCGTTGTCATGACCGACGGCCAGAACACGCAGCAATACGACCTTCCGAACTGGATGAAAAATCCGGCCGCCATGTCCGATGTATGGGTAGACGATCATGGCACACCGGGGACAGGCGATGACCGCTGGTCAATCCGCGTCATAGACAGGCCAGGTGACAGAAACGATGTTTTCTACTGGCCGCACCGGGCGGGCCGGTGGAACGCCTATCAGAATGGACCGTATAGCTGGGTCGTTCGGGGTGCAGCGACCATGGTGGGCGACGTTGCAACGATCGGCCAGGACACAGCCAACACGGCGCATTGTTCCAGCTACAAGGGCGCAGGCGCAAATTCGGCCCAGAGCACGCTGGTCGAAGGGATATTGTCGACCGACTACGCTGATATGGACGTCGATGGGTTGACGGGCTCCGACGGTGATTGCTCCAATTACGCGCCGGTGCGCCTGAACTGGCAAGAGCTGTTCGGCACAATCAAGACCACTGAATACGCCAACACGTGGTATTGGCAGGCGTATCAAGACGGGCAAGCCTTCTACCAGCAGTATCATAACGCCTATTATACCTGGGAGGTTCGTGTCGACGGTTCGGCCGCCGATAACCGTCTGCACCGCATTTGCGACGCAGCCAAAGATGCCGGCATTGTCGTCTATGCCATTGGTGTCGAAGCCCCGAGAGCCGGACTGTCGGCAATGAATGACTGCGCCTCTTCCACCGCGCATTTCTACGATGTTGAGGGCGATGAGCTTTTGGAAACCTTCGGCTCCATCTCCGACATGCTGGTCGAGCTGCGCCTGACCGAATGATCCTCCGGCCCCGTATCTGTTTGATGCGGGCCCCGAGGCGACCCGCAGGTACGCCCTGTTTGAATTCCGTGACCGTAACCCCTGACCGAGGCCAAACCAAGATGATGACCCGTACTCTTTTGCCCCTCCTTCGCCGGTTTGGCCGCCGTGAAGATGGCACGGTCGCCCCTGAAGTGGCGCTGTGGATGCCGATTTTCCTACTGCTCATCATATCGTCGATGGAGCTTGGCATCGTCACGATCCGACACACCGTTCTGGAACGTGCGCTGGATCAGACTGTGCGTGACGTTAAGCTCGGCATCGGCCCCACGACCCACGCCCAGATGAAAGCCGCCATCTGCGCCAGGGCCCGCATCCTGCCCGAATGCGCTCAGACGCTGCATCTGGAAATGATCCCGCTCGACATCAACAATTGGGCGCAACCAGCGGCGGCCGCGGATTGTGTCGACCTGTCAGAGCCGGTCACCCCCCAGCGTCATTTCGTAAACGGTCAGGGCGGACAGATCATGTTCCTGCGCGCCTGCTACAAGTTCAGACCGGTCACGCCCATCGGCTCGCTGAACGCCAGCCTGAACAAGGATGGCGAAGGCTACACCGGGCTGGTCTCGACCAGTGCATTCGTCAACGAGCCGAGCTGAGGAGACATCAACATGCTAACCTCCTTTTTGAAACGCCGCCTAGGGCGCTTTGCCGCCAATGACCGCGGGTACATCTCGACCGAGGCCGTGATCGTGCTGCCGGTGATGCTTTGGCTGTTTGGCGCGGGTTGGGTCTATTTCGACGCGTTTCACCAGCAGAGCGTGAACCAGAAAGCGAACTATGTGATCGGCGACATGATTTCGCGTGAGACCGATGGCGTGTCGTCCACTTACATTGACAACGCATTCAACCTTCTGACGACGCTGACAAAGTCCGACAGTGCCATCACAGACATGCGGACGGCCGTTGTCGAATATTCCTCGAGGAGAGACCGTTGGTCGGTCGTATGGTCCGAACAACGGGGCGACGCGATGTCCGGCGTGGCCAGCGCCCTGACCGACGCCGACCTCGTCAGTTTTGGTGATCGGCTGCCGCCCGCCATGGACAACCAGCAGCTCGTTCTGGTCGAAACCTGGGAAGACTGGGAGCCTGCCTTTGACATTGGCATCGGCGCCTTCCAGATCCGCACCTACAGCTTTACCGCGCCGCGCTATGCGCCCCAGATCCCCTTTGCCGGAAATGATACCGGGGGCGGAGGGTCGTCATCCTCGGATGACGATGACACCGGCAACGGCAATGGCTGGGGAAATCCCTGGTACGGAAACTGGCCGGGCAGAGGCAATGGCTGGGGCAGAAGCTGAACGAGACGATAGGCTGAAAAGCCCGTGCAGGTATCAGACGTCCGGGTCGGCGACCTTAACGGCGATGATATCTGCCATCGGCTTTGTCGCCGCGCCAGAGGTCACACCGCCAACGGCAATCCGACGCCCCATCCGCCACCACAGGCCAGGTCGCCACGCGCGTGGCATCGGCTCTTTGAGAAGAATGATAAAACCGTTCGACGGCTTCATCGCAAAAACCGACCGATCCACCTTGGCGATCTGATCGAGGCGCGCAAGTTCCGTGCCGTCGCTGTCGGTCAACGCCTCGTCGGTCAGGATCAACTCGTGACCGGTCGCCTCCCACATACGGGCCGAAAACCACAGCGCAATGAGGCCGAGCGCCACGAGAAAGACCTGCCACAGCCAGTTGGCTGGCGGTTCGGCAAACGCCACGTACAGCAGCATGGCACCCAGAGCCGTCATCGCGCTCACACCTAGCACACGACGCGGGGCCGATGTGCCAATCCGTGTCAATTCTTCCGCCATTGGTTCGTCCCCTTGTCTGGTCCCGCCCCTCCTATCGACTTGGGTGCGGCTCGGAAAGCGTGTTGCGCTACGTCCTTTGCATGTTGATGCTGCGCCGACCGCAGGAGCGAGCCGATGACCACCCGCCACCACAGCTTTGCCAGTCCACTTGGCCACATTTCAGTGACCGAGGACGACGGCGCCATCACCACTTTGCGCTGGGCGAGCAGCGCGGACACGACGACAATCGCCGGTTCAAAGCTGCTGCAAGAGGCCGAAGCGCAGTTGACCGGCTATTTCGCGGGCGCGCGGACGCGCTTTGATCTGCCGCTGCGTGTCATGGGCAGCGAATTTCAGCGCGCGATCTGCGACGCCATAACCGCGATTCCCTTTGGAGAGACGCGGACCTACGGCGACATTGCCCGCGATCTGGGTGTGCCCGCGCAGGCCGTCGGCCAAGGTTGCGGCGGCAATCCTGTTCCGCTGCTCATCCCCTGCCATCGCGTCCTGGGGCGAAATGGGCTTGGCGGCTTCTCTGGCAGCGGCGGCGTTGAGGCAAAGGTTTGGCTGCTGCGCCACGAAGGCGCTGCCGGCCTGTTGATCTAGTCGCGCCCGGCGGCGCGCTCATCCAGTCGCGCCCGGCGGCGCGCTCATCCAGTCGCGCCCGGAGGCGCGCGGAGCTAGTCTCGCCGGGGGTCGCGCGGATAGACGCCCAGAATATCCAGGGTCGAGGTAAAGTAGCCCAGTTCCTCCAGCGCGCGCGCCACTGCAGGATCCTCCGGATGCCCTTCGATGTCGGCATAAAACTGCGACGCCTCAAAGGAGCCACCGACCATGTAGCTTTCAAGCTTGGTCATGTTGACACCATTGGTCGCGAATCCACCCAACGCTTTATAAAGCGCGGCCGGAATGTTGCGCACCTGAAAGACAAAAGTGGTCATCATGCCATGCGCACCACGCCGCGTATTGTCCGGCTCCGGCGACATCAGCAGGAACCGGGTTGTATTGTGCGAATGGTCTTCGAGATGCCGGGCAAGGATGTGCATGCCGTTGATCTCTGCAGCAAGGTCAGAGGCCAAGGCCCCCACGGTGCGCAGGCCTCCGGCCGCGATTTCGGCGGCGGCCCCGGCGCTGTCGGCCCAAGCCTCGCCCTTGATGCCGTATTTACGCAGAAAGCTTCCCGCTTGCGGCAACAGAACCGGATGTGCGCGCACTTCGGTCAGGTCTTCGATCGGCACGCCCGGCAGCGCCATCAGCGAGATATGCACGCGGACAAAGGCCTCGGCCACGATCCTCAGTCCCGATTCCGGCAGTAGCCGATGGATGTCCGCCACGCGCCCGTAGGTGGTGTTTTCCACCGGCAGCATCGCCAAGTCCGCGTTGCCAACCCGCACCGCCTCGATCACGTCCTCAAAGGTCTGACAGGGCAGCACCTCCGCCTCTGGGCGGGCGTCGACACAGGCTTGATGCGAATAAGCCCCCAATTCGCCCTGAAAGGCGATGCGCTGCGTCATTTTTGGGGACCTCCGGCAAATTCTCTGCATTCTCACCCGGGGCGGGCGTTTGGTCGCGGCTTCTACCGCTTGCCACGGGCAAAGGGAAGTCGTAGTTACCCGCGCGATGGATACTCAAGATGAACAGGGCACCTCATGTTTGACACGATGACAATGACCAAAGTTGTGGGCGGCGTCTGCGGCGCTCTGCTGATCTACCTGATGGGCAAATGGGCCGCAGAGACCGTGTACCACGTCGGCGCCGAAGGCCACGGCGAAGAGCACGCCGCCGCCTACGTCATTGAAACCGACAGCGGCGAGCCGGCCGAGCCGGAACCCGAAGTCGATTTCGCCGAGCTGATGGCCTCCGCCGATGCGGGTGCTGGCGCGCGCGTCTTCAACAAGTGCAAGGCATGCCACAAGCTTGACGGCACTGATGGTGTCGGTCCGCATCTGAACGGTGTGGTCAACCGCGATATCGCGTCGGTTGCAGGGTTCAACTACTCTGGCGCGCTGGCGCCGATCGGGGATGTCTGGGATTACGATCACCTCAGCGCATTTTTGACCAACCCGCAGGCCGCAGCGCCCGGCACCGCGATGGGCTTCAACGGTCTGTCCAGCGCCGAAGACCGCGCAAACGTCATTGCCTATATCGAATCCGAAAGCTGATCGCAAAAAGCGGATCGCAATCGGTTGCCACAGGGGCCGCATTCTTCGGGATGCGGCCTTTTTCGCAGGCCAAGGGTCTGCCCTCTGCGCGCGTTCACGCAAACGCTTGCGTGAGATGAAACATTCGCACCTTGAATGTGGCCCCGCTGTGCACTTAGCTTAATTTTAACCAATATTGCCGAGACATGGACAGGACGCGTTGCCTGCGCGCGACCGCCCCCAAAGGGAGAGCACCGATGACCAGATCCAAGCCGTTCCAGATCGACCGCCGTCAGGCCCTCGGGCTTTTGGGGGCATCGGCCGTGTCCAGCGTCCTGCCCCGCACCGGTTGGGCCGACTCTCATGAAGCGGCGCAGATGATCCGGGCGCATGGCTACTCCTTCTATGGCGATTTGAAGTACCCAGCGGACTACCCCCACTGGGGTTACGTTAACCCGGATGCTCCGCGCGGCGGCGAAATCACCATCGGGGCACGCGGTACATTCGACGGCTTCAATCGTTGGGCATGGCGCGGCAACCCCGAGAGCAACTCAAGCGTTGTCGCGGAAAGCCTGTTCGGTGAGATGCCATGGGGCGGCGGTTTGCCCGCCGATACGATCACCGACAGCTACTGCCTTGTGGCGCGTGAGGTCGAGTATCCCGAGGACCAGGCCTGGGTCGTGTTTCACCTGCGCGATGATGTCAAATTTCGCAACGGCCAGCAGGTCACTGCGAAAGACGTGATCTTTACCCACAATCTCTTTCTCGAACAGGGCATCCGGTCGTTCGCACGTAGTGTCGGCGAACGCGTGATCGGGGCCGAAGTCATCGATGACCTCACCTGCCGGTTTGAATTTGCCCCGGACATTTCCCGCCGCTCATTGATTTCTCAGGTCGGGGGCGCGCCGATCTTCTCGAAAGACTGGTACGAGGAAACCGGCGAACGGCTGGATGAACCCTCTGTGCTGTCACCGATGGCGTCGGGCCCCTACCAGGTCGCGGATTACGAGTTCAATCGCTACGTCGTGTATGAGCGCAATCCAGACTATTGGGGGTGGAATCATCCTGCGAACAAGGGGCGCTTCAACTTCGACCGCGTCCGGTTCGAATACTTCGCCGACGACACCGCAGAATTCGAAGCGTTCAAGGCCGGCGTCACAACCTTCCGCACCGAAGGCTCTACCAAACGCTGGTCCACGGGATATGATTTTCCGGCTGTGCAGCGCGGCGACGTGATCCTGGAAACCATCCCCGACCAGACCGCGCCAAACAACTCCGGTATCATCTTCAACACGACCCGCGCGCCCTTGGACAACCGGAACATTCGCCACGCCCTGAGTCTGGCGTTCAACTTTGAGTGGGTGCGTGAGTCGCTTCAGTTCAGCCTGACTACGCAGCGCAACTCTTTCGTGGAAGGGCAGGAATGGGAGGCCAAGGGCGTGCCCACAGGGGCCGAACTGGAGCTGTTGAAATCACTGGGCGAGGTGGTTCCGCCAGAGGTGCTGACCGAAGAAGCGGTAATGCCGCACACATCTGATCCGCGCAATCCAATCGACCGCCGCAACAAGCGCAAAGGCCTCGCGCTGCTGAAACAGGAAGGCTGGACGCTGAACCAAACTGGCCAGCTTGTGAATGCCGATGGCGAGCAGATGTCGCTGAACTTCCTAGTGATTTCCGCGTGGGATGACGTTCGAAAAGCCTCTATCGAGACCTATGTGCGCACGCTCACGGACTGGGGCATCGCGGTTGATGCGACCACCGTGGACAGCGCGCAAGGCCAGCAGCGCTTTCTGGACAAAGATTACGACCTGATCCAGACGCGCATCCTGACCTTTGCCGCTGCCGGAACCGGGTTGCAGCAGCTTTTCGGCTCGGAAACGGCGGTGGTGTCGTCCTATAACCCCTCTGCTCTGCAAAGCCCGATGGTCGACGCCATCATCGAAGCGGCGCTGGCCACCACCACCCGCGAAGACGAGGTCGTGGCGCTTACCGCGCTGGACCGTGCGCTGCGCTGGGAACGCGTGCAGGTGCCCGATGGCTTTGTCGCCGAATATTGGACCGCGCAATACGATATGTTCGAACACCCCGAAGACCTGCCGCCCTATGCGCTGGGGGTTCTGGACTTCTGGTGGATGAACGAAGACAAGCAACAGGCCCTGCAGGAGCGCGGCGTTCTGAAATGAGCGCCCGCTTTTTGCCCTTTGCGCCCCACAAGAATCAGGTGAACTGACACGACATGGCCGCCTATATCTTCAGACGTCTTCTGCTCATCATCCCCACGCTTCTGGGGATCATGATCTTCAACTTCGTACTGGTACAATTTGTACCCGGCGGTCCCGTCGAACAGGTTCTGGCCCAGATGCAGGGTCAGGGCGACGTCACAGCCGGGTTCAGTGGCGGCGGAAACGACGTGGGGGAGGAAACTTTCGGCTCCAGCAGTGAGTATGTCGGCGCCCGTGGCCTGCCCAAGGAGTTCATCGAGGAGCTGGAGCGTGAATTCGGCTTCGACAAGCCGCCGCTGGAACGCTTCCTCAACATGATGTGGAACTACATGCGCCTCGATTTCGGGGAGAGCTACTTCCGCTCGATTTCCGTGATCGATCTGGTGTTGGAAAAGATGCCCGTGTCGATCACGCTGGGCCTGTGGTCGACGGTGATTGCCTATCTCATTTCAATCCCGTTGGGCATTCGCAAGGCGGTCAACGATGGCACCTCCTTCGATACATGGACCTCTGCGATCATCATCGTGGCCTATGCGATCCCCGGGTTCCTCTTTGCGATCCTGCTGCTGGTGCTGTTCGCGGGGGGCAGTTACTGGCAGATTTTCCCGCTCCGAGGGCTGACGTCCGACAACTGGGAGAACCTCAGTCTGCTGGGCAAGATCGGCGACTACTTCTGGCACATCGCGCTGCCGGTCGGGGCCTCGACCATCTCGGCCTTTGCCACGCTGACGCTGCTGACCAAGAACAGCTTTCTTGACGAGATCAAAAAACAATACGTCATGACCGCCCGTGCCAAGGGTTTGTCGGAGAAGAAAGTTCTTTATGGCCACGTCTTCCGCAATGCCATGCTGATTGTCATTGCCGGTCTGCCGGGGGTCTTTATCGGCGTGTTCTTCGGCGGCTCGATCATTATTGAAACGATCTTCAGCCTCGACGGGCTTGGGCGGCTCGGGTTCGAGGCGGCCGTGCAGCGCGATTACCCGGTCATCTTCGGGACGCTGTTCCTCAGTTCGATCATCGGCATGGTGATGCAGATCGTGTCGGACCTGATGTATGTCTTTGTCGATCCACGTATCGACTTTGAAAAGCGGGAGGGCTGAGCGATGACCGACATCACCCAGATCCCCGAGGACAAGCGCGGCGTCTTCACACTGTCGCCGCTGAACAAACGCCGCTGGGTCAACTTCACCAAGAACCGACGCGCCTTCTGGTCGTTGTGGCTTTTCCTGATCCTGTTTGGACTGTCGCTGGTGGCCGAGTTCATCGCAAACGACAAACCGATCCTCGTCACCTATCGCGGCGAGACCTTTGTTCCGGTGTTCAACTTCTATCCGGAAACGGCGTTCGGCGGGGATTTCCGCACGGAGGCCGACTACCGCGCGCCCGAAGTCGCCTGTCTGATCCGCTCCGGCGGCCTGGAAAGCTGTTTTGACGATCCGGAAGGCATCATCGAGCAGATCAACGCGGGCACATTTGCCGAAGAAGGCTTTGACGAGGGATCGCTGATCTGGCCCGCGATCCGCTACAGCTATGATACACCGGTGGACCGGATGGGCGCGGCCCCCCTGCCCCCGGATGTCATCGGCTTTTATGAAGGCGAGGACGGCGAGCGTCATTTCGGCCTGCTGCCTGCGGACATTCGCGGCGACAACTGGCTGGGCACAGACGATACCAAGCGGGACGTGCTGGCCCGCATCATCTACGGCTTCCGCCTCTCCATCGTCTTTACCCTCGTTGTCACCTTCTTCGCGTCGATCATCGGCGTGGTGGCTGGCGCGGTTCAGGGCTTCTTTGGTGGCTGGCTTGACCTGATCTTTCAGCGTGTAATCGAAATCTGGGGCGCAATCCCCTCGCTTTACGTCATCATCATCATGTTCGCGATTTTCGGGCGAAGTTTCTGGCTGCTGTTGGTGCTGACAATCCTGTTCAGCTGGACGATGCTGGTGGGCGTGGTGCGCGCGGAATTCCTGCGGGCGCGGAACCTCGAATATGTGCGCGCGGCAAAGGCGCTCGGCGTGTCGAACCGGACAATCATGTTCCGCCACATGCTGCCCAATGCCATGGTTGCCACGCTGACCTTCCTGCCCTTCATCGTCACTGGCACAATCGCCACGCTGGCCGGACTGGATTTCCTCGGCTTTGGTCTGCCGTCCTCGGCCCCCTCGCTGGGTGAGCTGACCTTGCAAGCGAAACAGAACCTGCAAGCGCCCTGGCTGGCCTTCACCGGCTTCACCGTGTTTGCAGTCATGCTGTCGCTGCTGGTGTTCATTTTTGAAGGGGTGCGTGACGCCTTCGACCCGAGAAAGACCTTCTCATGACCAAGATCCTCGATGTCAAAGACCTGAAGGTCGCCTTTCGCCAGGACGGCAAGACCAGCCTCGCGGTGAAAGGTGTGTCCTTTCACATCGACCGGGGCGAAACCGTCGCACTGGTGGGGGAAAGCGGCTCTGGCAAGTCGGTGACCGCCCTGTCCACTGTCTCGCTGCTGGGTGACAATGCCGAGGTGTCAGGCTCCGTCACCTATGAGGGCGACGAGATGATCGGCGCCTCCCCCAAGCGGCTGCAACGGGTGCGCGGCAACGATATCTCGTTCATCTTCCAAGAGCCGATGACCTCTCTCAACCCGTTGCACACGCTGGAAAAGCAATTGGCCGAGTCCATCGCATTGCATCAGGGCAAGACCGGCACCGACGCGCGCGCGCACATCATAGAACTGCTGCACCGGGTCGGCATCCGCGACCCCGAAAGCCGTCTGAACGCTTATCCGCACCAACTGTCCGGCGGCCAGCGGCAGCGCGTTATGATCGCCATGGCACTGGCCAACGGGCCCGAACTTCTGATTGCCGATGAGCCCACCACTGCGCTCGACGTGACCATTCAGGCGCAGATCCTCGACCTGCTGGAAGACATCAAACAGAAGGAAGGCATGGGGATGCTGTTCATCACCCATGACCTGAACATCGTGCGCAAGATCGCCGACCGTGTCTGCGTGATGAAAGACGGTGAAATTGTCGAACAGGGCAACACGCGCGAAATCTTTGACGCGCCCCAGCACCCCTACACGCAAAAGCTGCTCTCTGCCGAAAGTGTCGGTGTTCCCGATCCCGTGGCCGACGGGGCGGAGGAAATCGCCCGCACCGAGCATCTGAAAATCTGGTTCCCGATCCAGAAGGGTTTGCTGAAGCGCACCGTAGGCTACGTCAAGGCCGTCAACGATGCCTCCATCGCTGTGCGCGCGGGCGAAACCGTCGGGATCGTGGGCGAAAGCGGATCAGGCAAGACGACGCTGGCACTGGCCATCATGCGGCTGATCCAATCCGAGGGCGACATCCGCTATCGCGGCCAGAACGTGCGCGACTGGTCCACCAAGGAACTGCGCCGCCTGCGGTCCGAAATCCAGATCGTGTTTCAGGATCCCTTCGGGTCGCTCAGCCCGCGCATGACCTGTGAACAGATCATCGCCGAAGGGCTGCACGTGCACGGTTCGGCGGACAAGCGAACATACCGCCAGCAGGTGGCCGAGGTCATGGTGGAGGTCGGCCTGGACCCCGCCGCCATGCACCGCTATCCGCATGAGTTTTCCGGGGGCCAGCGTCAGCGTATCGCCATCGCGCGGGCCATGGTGCTGCGTCCCAAGCTGGTGGTGCTGGACGAACCGACCTCGGCGCTCGACATGACCGTGCAGGTGCAGATCGTCGACCTGCTGCGCAATCTGCAACGCAAATACGACCTCGCCTACCTGTTCATCAGTCACGACCTGAAGGTCGTGCGCGCCATGTCGCACAAGGTCATGGTGATGAAACAGGGCGACGTGATCGAGGCCGGCACCGCGCAAGAGATCTTTGATGCGCCCAAGAACGAGTATACGCGAACCCTGCTGAACGCTGCCTTCGAAGTGGTCTGACAAATGCGCCCGGCCTCCTCTGCCGGGCGCCCCACGTCAAATGGCAGAGGAATGCCCCGCCTTGCTCAGATCATAAGCGTCAAAGCTGCGGGCGATAATGCGGGTCAAAGGACGCGCATCGGCGGGCACGTATAGCCCATCCTCCGTGATCTCCAGAATGTTCTCGAACTGCGCGTTGGTCGCGCGGAACATCTCGAACAGGCGCACGCGGGAGATGTCGAAATCGCGCGTGATCTCTGCCGCGTTGATACGGAAATCGCACATCAACGCCTCGATCAAGCGACCGCGCAGTCGGTCCTCCCCCTTGAAAGTGTGGCCGCGCGCTGTGGAAAAACGCCCGTCCCGGACCGCGCTCGTATACTCGGACGTGGCAGAGGCGTTTTGGGCAAACCCTTGGGGAAACTTGGAAATCGACGAAGCACCCAGGCCAATCAAGACATCGGACGTGTCATCCGTGTAGCCCTGAAAATTGCGCCGCAGCTTTCCTGTCTTCTGCGCAATGGCCAAACCGTCGCTCGGGGCGGCGAAGTGATCGATGCCGATCTCTGAATAGCCATCCCAGCGGAACAACTTGCGCGCGGTTTCGAACAACTCCAGCCGTTCCTCTGGCGTGGGCAACTTGTCAGATGGAATCATCTGCTGTCGTTTCGCCATCCAGGGCACATGCGCATAGCCATAAAGCGCCACGCGATCAGGCGCGAAAGACAGGAGCTTTTGCACCGTCTCGGTGATCCGGATGGTGTTCTGATGCGGCAGGCCAAACAGGATATCGGTGTTCAGGCTGGCAACGCCCCGCTCGCGGATCATGTCCACGGCCGCCCGCGTCACGTCGTAGCTTTGCTCGCGGCCGATCGCTTCCTGGATAAGCGGATCGAAGTCCTGCACCCCGATGGACGCACGGTTCATCCCGCCCTCGGCCAAGACATCCAGCCGCGCGGCATCGATCTCGTTCGGGTCGATCTCAACAGAGAACTCTGCGCTCTCGCCGAAATCAGCCGTCTCACGCACCGCGGCAATCAGCCGCTTCATCAGGTCGGGCTCCAGCAGCGTTGGCGTGCCCCCGCCCCAATGCAGGCGCGACAGCTTTACCCCACGTGGCAAATGTTGACGCAACAGGGCCAGTTCGGCCTCCAGCGTTTCAACGTATGCACGAACAGGACTGGCCGTCGCCGTGCCCTGCGTCCGACAGGCGCAGAACCAGCACAGCCTGCGACAAAAGGGGACATGTAAGTAAAGAGAAATCTCCCCGTATTCAGGAACGGCTTGAACCCATTCACTAAATCGAGATGGACCGACGTCCCCAGCAAAGTGTGGTGCCGTCGGATATGAGGTGTAACGCGGCACTTTGGCATCAAAGAGGCCTAGCCGCCCGAGTTGTGTTCGCTTCGCCATAAGCGTAGCATTAGCCAGCAAGACGATCCGGGGCTTTGACCCAGATCAAAACGCCAGATCAAACTGTAAAGGCGGTGACGTCATGTTTAACGAGCGAAGCCTTACTATAAGTCAGGAATGCGAGGAGTGCCCCATTCGGCACCGCGCCGTCTGTGCACGGTGTGAAACCGACGAGCTCGAGCGTCTCGAACAGATCAAGTATTATCGCAAGTTCGAAGCCGGTCAGATGGTGATCTGGTCCGGTGACAAGATGGATTTCGTCGGCTCCGTCGTCTCTGGGATCGCGTCGCTGACCCAGACGATGGAAGATGGGCGCACCCAGATGGTGGGCCTGTTGCTGCCATCGGATTTTGTCGGCCGTCCGGGCCGTGCCACTGCCGCTTACGATGTTGTGGCGACCACGGACCTGGTGATGTGCTGCTTCCGCAAAACCCCGTTCGAGGAGATGATGGCAAACACGCCGCACATCGCGCAGCGCCTGTTGGAAATGACGCTGGATGAACTGGACGCGGCCCGCGAATGGATGCTGGTGCTGGGGCGCAAGACCGCGCGGGAAAAGATCGCGTCGCTGCTGACAATCATCGCGCGCCGTGACGCTACGCTGCATCTCAAGGCGGGTTCCGGCATCGAGGGGCCGATCGTGTTCGATCTGCCGCTGACGCGCGAGGCTATGGCAGATTACCTTGGCTTGACGCTTGAAACCGTGTCCCGGCAGATTACGGCATTGCGCAAGGACGGTGTGATCTCGCTCGAAGGCAAGCGGCATGTGACCGTGCCCGACATGGAACGCCTGATGGAAGAAGCAGGCGACGATTCCGATGGTGGGTTGCTTGTCTGACCTGCCCGCCGCCACCTGCGATGTGTTCACGGATCAGCCATACGCGGGCAACCCATTGGCCATCGTCGAGCAAGCCGACGCCCTGAGCGTTGCGCAGATGCAGACCATCGCGCGCGAGTTCAATCTCTCCGAGACGATTTTCGTGATGTCGCCCGACGATCCCGGCCACACCGCTAAGGTCCGGATCTTCTTTCCCAACGACGAGATTCCCTTCGCTGGTCACCCGACCATCGGTTGCGCGATTTTCCTGGCGTTGAAAAGCGCCCCTGATGGCGATTTCGATACGGTGATCACCCTTGAGGAACAGGCCGGTCTGGTGCCGGTCGACGTGTCTCGCCGCGCCGGTAAGATGAGAGCGCAGTTCACAGCGCCAGTTTTGCCCTACTGGCCCGAAACCGGAACGCTGCCTGGCGATGCGCTGCTGGCAGAGGCCGTGGGTCTGACGGCCGACAAAATCGGCTTCGGCGCGCATCGTGCAGGGATATGGCGGGGCGGACCCGGGTATCTGTACATCCCGGTCGCCGACACCACGGCGCTGGCCGCATCGCAGCCAAACAGACACGCCTGGGACGACGCCATGGCGATGTCGGGGATGGAGGGCGCCTATCTGTATACGCCAGCCGAGGACTGCGATTTCCGCGCCCGCATGTTCGCTCCTGATGGCGGTGTTCCAGAGGACCCCGCCACGGGTTCGGCCTCCGCTATTCTGGCCGCCCAATTGCATGCCAGCACCCCCTTGGGGGACGGCGACACGCGGCTTTCCTTGCGCCAAGGCATCGAGATGGGTCGTCCGTCCGAGATCGGCCTGACCATCCGCGTCGAAGCTGGCATAATCTCGAAAATCCGTGTCTCCGGAACCGCCGTTCCCATCAGCGAAGGCCGGATCGCCCTGCCCCCTGTCCACGCGCCAACGTGAACCGGCCTCCAATCCCAAGCCTGCCGCGGGACCGCACAAACACCTGCCGTGGCAAGCATTTGCGCGGCCCCGTCTGAACGGGAGGCTGATTGACCGGTGCCCTCAGTGGGCCATCATCACCGGCAAGGTCGCTTTTTCCAGCATGTGCCGGGTTGCCCCGCCAAGGATCGACTCACGGAAGCGCGAGTGCCCGTAGGCCCCCATCACCACCATATCGGCATCCACGTCGGCGGCGTGGCGCGTCAGCACATCCGAGATACGCGGCATGGTTTTGGACAGCACGTCGATCTCGGTCTTTACCCCGTGCCGTGCCAGATATTGCGACAGCATCCCGCCGGGATCGGAACGGTTCGGCCCATGCTGCGGAGGGTCGATGACCACCACATGCACGACATCCGCCGTCTTCAGCATCGGCAGGGCACAGCGCGCGGCCCGCAACGCCTCGCTGCTTTCGTTCCAGCCCAGAACGATACGTTTGGGTGCGGTCGTGGCAGAGACGGGCGCCGCCGGACTGACGATGACAGGCACCCCGCCCTCAAACAGCGCACCCTCCAACGTCGGTTCCAGCTCAACTCCGCGCCCATCGCCGTAAGGCTGCGGAAGGATGCAAAGATCCGCAAACCGCGCCCGCGCCGCCACGTGGCGGCCTACGTCGGCCAGTTGTGCCACACCGTGATCGACCGCCCAGCGCACGTCCGAGCGGCCAAGAATCTGGCGCGCATCAGCGACCAGCTCTTCAGCCTCCGTGGTGGCGCGGGACAGGGATTCCTGTAGCACCATCGCATCGGCCCCGGCGTAGTAATAGCCGGTCTGTGTGCGGTCCACGCCAAGGCACATCACATCCAGATGGGCGTCAAATGCTTCGGCCATCGCGATGGCGGCGTTCAGAGTGGGTGCGATCAATTCCTGATCCGTGACGACGGTCAGCAGCGTCTTGTAAGCCATGTCCGGTGATCTCCTGTTCGAACTCAGCCACATCGTAACGCCGCCTGCTTCGGCACACATTGACCCGCGTCAAACAACTCGTCCGCTTCGATTGATGCAGATCAAAGATCACTTTGGCCAAAACGCGGCAAGAGGGGCGCAG
Organism: Sagittula marina; assembly: GCF_014196795.1. GTDB lineage: Bacteria > Pseudomonadota > Alphaproteobacteria > Rhodobacterales > Rhodobacteraceae > Sagittula > Sagittula marina. The sequence goes on along the minus strand of NZ_JACIEJ010000005.1, from coordinate 228,540 downwards.
TCTAAAAAACCGCCCGAGCGGTCTCTCGAATCGCAGGGATCTGGAACGGGTCAGACAAAGGGACGAAACATGCAGAACTACCTCAAGCTCATCGTGCTTGGCGTGATCGCGATCTTTGCCGCGGTTGCAGCCAATTTTGCACAGGATGTGGCTTACCTGGTGAACGCGCTGACAGTCATGCTGGCCGCCGCAATCGCCTTCGTCATCATTCTTCGGAATACCGACGAACCGGTCAAGCCTGTCGATCAAACACAATATATGGACGGCGTCATCCGCTTTGGCGTCGTTGCAACCGCGCTGTGGGGCGTGGTCGGCTTTCTTGCCGGCACGTTCATCGCCACCCAACTTGCCTTTCCGGTGCTGAATTTCGATTGGGCCGAGGGCTACATGAACTTTGGCCGTTTGCGGCCGCTGCACACCTCCGCCGTGATTTTCGCCTTTGGTGGCAACGCGCTGATCGCCACGTCGTTTTACGTGGTGCAACGCACCTCGGCGGCGCGGCTTTGGGGCGGCAACCTCGCCTGGTTCGTCTTCTGGGGCTACCAGCTGGTGATCGTGCTGGCCGCGACCGGCTACATCCTCGGCGCGACGCACGGCAAGGAATACGCGGAACCCGAATGGTACGTCGACTGGCTGCTGACCATCGTCTGGGTCGCCTACTTCCTCGTCTTCGTCGGCACCATCGTGAAGCGCAAGGAGCCGCACATCTACGTGGCGAACTGGTTCTACCTGTCCTTCATCATCACCGTTGCCATGCTGCACATCTTTAACAACCTCGCCATCCCGGTCTCCATCTGGGGGTCAAAGTCGGTGCAGGTGTTCTCTGGCGTCCAAGACGCGATGGTGCAGTGGTGGTACGGTCACAACGCCGTGGGCTTCTTCCTCACCGCGGGCTTCCTCGGCATGATGTACTACTTCATTCCGAAGCAGGCCGAACGTCCGGTGTTCAGCTACAAGCTGTCGATCATCCACTTCTGGGCGCTGATCTTTCTCTACATCTGGGCCGGCCCGCACCACCTGCACTACACCGCGCTGCCAGACTGGGCCGCGACCCTTGGGATGGTGTTCTCGATCGTGCTGTGGATGCCCAGCTGGGGCGGCATGATCAACGGCCTGATGACGCTGTCCGGCGCATGGGACAAGCTGCGCACCGACCCGGTGATCCGCATGATGGTGATCTCTGTCGGCTTTTACGGCATGTCCACATTCGAAGGGCCGATGATGTCGATCCGCGCGGTCAACTCGCTGTCGCACTACACTGACTGGACCATCGGTCACGTCCACTCCGGCGCGCTTGGCTGGAACGGCATGATCACCTTCGGCGCGCTGTATTATCTGGTGCCCAAGCTTTGGAACCGTGAGCGCCTGTACTCGCTGTCGCTGGTCTCCTGGCACTTCTGGCTCGCCACCATCGGCATCGTTTTCTACGCCGCCGCCATGTGGGTGACCGGCATCATGGAAGGTCTGATGTGGCGTGAAGTGGATGCAAATGGCTTCCTCGTGAACTCCTTTGCCGACACCGTCAGCGCCAAGCTTCCGATGTACATCGTACGTGCGGTGGGCGGCCTGCTCTATGTCTCCGGCGCTCTCATCATGTGCTACAACCTCTACATGACCGCGCGTCGCTCGCCTGCTGTGGAGGCAAGCACTGCCGCCGCACATGCCGCGACTCCGGCTGAATAAGGAGCAGCGATCATGGGTATTCTCAACAAACACGCGATCCTGGAAAAAAACGTCACCCTGCTGGCCGTCTTTGCCTTTCTTGTGGTGACCATTGGCGGGCTGGTACAGATCGTGCCGCTCTTCTACCTCGAAAACACCATCGAGGATGTGGAGGGCATGCGCCCCTACACCCCGCTGGAACTGGCGGGCAAGGAAATCTACCTGCGCGAAGGGTGCTACAACTGTCACAGCCAGATGATCCGTCCGATGCGCGACGAGGTCGAACGCTACGGCCACTACTCGCTGGCAGTTGAAAGCAAGTACGACCACCCCTTCCAGTGGGGGTCGAAACGCACCGGGCCGGACCTGGCCCGTCTGGGCGGCCGCTACTCCGATGAGTGGCACGTCGATCACCTGACCGACCCGCAATCCGTGGTGCCGGAATCGGTGATGCCGAAATATGGCTTCCTGTCGGACCGGATGCTGGACGATGGCGTCAGCCTTGCAAGCGGCATGATCCATGCGGAGGCCATCGGTGACATCATGGCCACCAACGCCATGGTCGGCGTGCCCTATACCGAGGAAATGCTGGAAAGCTCCCGCGCGGACTTCCTGGCACAGGGCGATCCCGACAGTGCAGGATACGACGACCTTCAGGCGCGGTACTCCGAAGGTTTCGGGTCGCCCGAGATCAACATCCGTAACTTCGATGGGGAGCCGGGCGTCTCCGAGATGGATGCGCTGATTGCCTATCTTCAGATGCTGGGCACGTTGGTCGACTTCTCGACCTTCACACCCGACGCAAGCCGCTAAGGAGGGCGATATGGGCACTTATGATTTCCTGCGCCACTTCGCCGACAGCTGGGGTTTGCTCGCGATGTTCGTCTTCTTCTCTGCCGCTGTGATCTGGGCTTTGCTGCCCGGATCACGCACCGGCCAGAGCGACGCGGCAAATATCCCCTTCCGGCACGATGACAGGCCCGCTGCGGAGGACGGGGCAGATCGCCCCGCCGCAGCCGACCCGTCCGACACTTAAGGAGGCTCATTCGATGAGCGACGACAAGAAAAACATCAAGCCGGGCCACGATTACGAAACCACCGGCCATAGCTGGGACGGCATCGAGGAATACAACAAGCCGCTTCCCAAATGGTGGCTGTACACCTTCTACGCCTGCATCGTCTGGGCCATCGGGTACACCATCGCCTATCCGGCATGGCCGGGAATCAGCTCCGCGACCGCCGGGTTGCTGGGTTATTCCACCCGAGGACAGGTGGCCGAAGAGATCGCCCGCGCCGACGAGGCCAACGCGTCGATCAACGCGGAGCTGGCCAATGCCGATCTCGTGGCGCTGGCCTCTGACAGTGGGTCCGATCTGCACCGCTATGCCAACAATGCGGGCGGCGCGATCTTCAAGTCATGGTGCTCGCAGTGCCATGGTTCCGGTGCGGCGGGGGCAAAAGGCTATCCGAACCTGCAAGACGACGCATGGCTCTGGGGCGGCTCGATCGAGGACATCTACACCACGATCCACACTGGCATCCGCCAGCCCACGGACGAGGATTGGCTGCGCCAGTCGCAAATGCCGGCCTTTGGACGTGACGGCCTGCTGGAACGGCCCGAGATCGCCTCTGTGGTCAACTACGTGATGTCCCTGTCCGGGATGGATGTGCCTGAGCCCGATCTGGTTGCTGACGGTCAAGTGGTCTTTGAGAACAACTGCTCCGCCTGCCACGCCGAAGATGGCACCGGCGACCGGATGCAAGGCGCGCCGAACCTGACCGACCAGATCTGGCTGTATGGCGGTGACTACGACACCATCTACGAGACAGTCATGAACGCGCGCTACGGCCAAATGCCCCCGATGGGCGGGGCCGACCTGTCCGAAGCTGAGGTCCGCGCCGTTGCGCTTTATGTACACGGCTTGGGTGGCGGGGAAGCCTCGGAATAACCCACCGATAGACATCGCTGACCAAAACCAGGCCGTCCCCGCTCCGTCGGGGGCGGCTTTTCGATAAAATTATCCCGATGTCGTTTACGAAATCTCAAATAATGTCGACAAAAAATCGTCAATGTATTGAGTGAGATGATGCGATGCATGGAAACCCTTCAATTACACAAATCGAATGCGATCTGACGTGCGATCATGTGGAGGCGGCTTTCAAGGATTTTCCCGACGCCGTGCTGATCACGGATGCCAATCAAAAAGTGCTTTGGTGCAACGTGGCCCTCGAGGCGATGAGCGGCTTCACCTCCGGTGACTTGCACGGCAGAAGCGCAGCGCAACTGTACAAAAGCCGCCCCGCCCTTGGGCGCAGCGTCGCCCCTTACGAAAGCATGATCGGCGTTCCAGCTGCCAGCGGCATCCAGACCGCTTTGGTCCACAAAACTGGCTTGCTGATAGAGGTCGAAGTCATGACATGGCCGGTGCTCAGCACCGACCACACCGTGTTGTGTTACGTCAAACTGCTGCGGGATCAGACGCTTCCGAACAAGATCGAAACCGCACGTCAGCGTATGTTCGACATTCTCAGCGATCAGGAAAAGACCCCGTCGGGCAAGATCGACGATCTGCTTGGCCTCGCCTGCGAATTGCTCTGTATGCCCATCGGTCTCGTGGCGCTGAGGGAGCAGGATGTCCTGAAAGTGTTTCAGTCCCGCTCCACCCTCACGCCATCGCTCAAGGGAATTGCTTACCCTGCTGTCGACAACGACTGTTCTGCCGCGATCCACGCCCCCGGGTTGATGGAGACCAATGAAGCAGGGATGGTCAGACCCCATCCACTGTTGCCCGGAATCGGCGTGCGCGGTTCAATCGCCACGCGTTTGGTGGTTGGCGGAGAGATTGCCGGCGTGCTGAGCTTCCTGACGCCCCTGCCTCGCCCCCCTCACACGCCCGGCGAAAAAGACCTCGTCAGCTCCATCGGCACTGCCGTCTCGCACCTTCTGGCCCAAGAGGCTCAGATTCACGCGCTGGAACGTGCCGCGACCGAGGACTGGCTCACCGGAGCGGCCTCAAGCCGTCAATTCCATCTCGATCTCGACGCCGTGTTTCAATTGGTGCGCCGGAATGGGTCCACCGCGACCTTGATCCTTTTGGATGTGGACCACTTCAAATCCGTGAACGACTCTTACGGTCACGATGTCGGGGACAAGGTACTCACAGAAATCGCGGGATTGGTACAATCCACCATCGGCGCGCAGGCCCGGCTTTACCGTGTCGGCGGCGAGGAGTTTGCCATCATCCTGCCAGGCTCCCGCGCCGACACAGGTGCAATTCAGGCCGAGCGTCTGCGCGAATGTGTCGCCACGGGCAGCGCCGCCTGGACCGATCTTCCGGCGGTCACTGCCAGCTTCGGTGTGGCAGAGCTCGATCCCGACCTGCCCGGCCCGGAAGCCTGGATGAAATGCGCCGACCTCTCGCTCTATGCGTCAAAGAACGCCGGTCGCAACTGCGTCACCAGCAACGGCTTCATTTCCGGGATGAACCTGCCGACTGTGACATCCCCGCAGACCAAAGCGATTTTGCCGAAAAAACTTCACAGCGCGACAGCAACTTGATTTACGTCAAGGCCCATCCAGACAGACCTGACGTATTCAACGCCTAGGGCACGGGATCCTCCCCCGCCCAAACAGACACCCGATGGCAAGATCGGGGTGTATGCGCCGGTGTCCTGTCCTGTTCGCGCGTTTCCTGGGACACCGGCGTTTTTTATTAGCTAGATTCAACGCAGCCTGGACCGGCGCACCAGCCGAAGCCAAAGCCGCTGCGTTTCCGGGTCCTTCAACTGAAGGGCGCGAAGCAGCACAGGATCAATCATCACCACCATCCGAGTTTTCGACCGCTCGACGACCCGGACGCGTCTGTTCCCGTAGCCCGAGCTTCGGCAGGTCCGCCCGCAGACGATGCGGGGCGACCGGCTCTTCAAGACCGGTCATCCGTGTTGCGATCAGCGCAGTCTTTGCAAGAATTCCGAACATCATTGCCTCCTGTCCGTGGCGATCCGATGGCTCCAGACTTGACGCAGAACGGCTTTTCATGCCAGCCAACAAGACATCCGCTTTGTAAGCTTGAATTACATAAGGCATCTCATGGACTGGCACCGCCTGCCCCCGCTTTCCGCCCTCCGCGCCTTTGCGGCCTATGCCCGCAGCGGCTCTGTCAGCACCGCCGGGGCTGCGTTGAATGTCAGCCATGCCGCGATCAGCCAGCAGTTGCGCGTGCTCGAAAAGCACATGGGGATCGCCTTGCTGGAACGCCGTGGGCGACGCATGTCCCTGACACCGGATGGCGAGATCCTCGCCCGTGCCCTCGACGAAGGCTTCGGCCAGATTTCTGCCGCCGTCGAGGCCCTGACCGGGGCAGACGCAGAACGCGCGTTGCAACTGTCGACCACCCCAACCTTCGCCTCTGCCTGGTTGCTGCCCCGCATGGCCAGCTTTCGCGCCGCCCACCCGGCGATCAGCCTGATGATCGACCCGTCCGCTGATTTGCGCCCGCTTTCACCCGGCGGCATCGACATGGCGCTGCGCTACGGCAATGGCGACTGGCCGGGGCTGGAGGCAGAGCTGTTCGTCCGCTCCCCCATTGCGATCGTCGCCGCCCCTGGCCTGATCGACGACCGCCGCATCGACACGCCTGCGGATCTTCAGGGGTTTCACTGGCTGCAAGAGTTCGGCACCAACGAAGCCACCTCCTGGTTCGCACAATACGGTATCGAGCGGGACAGCGGCCTTGGGTACACCAGCTTGCCCGGAAACCTGATGCTGGAAGCCGCCCGTCAGGGCCAGGGCATCGCCATCCTCGCTCGCGTGTTTGCGGAACCCGATATCGCCGCTGGACGCCTGCGCGTTCTGTTCGAGGACACACGGTCCAAAGGCTACTGGATCGTCACCCGCCCCGGTGTCGCACGCCCTCCGCTGAAAGCCTTTCTGACATGGCTCCGACGCGAAGCGGCAAAAACCTAGATCACAGAGTCAGTTATTGATTCAGGTCAAAGCCGGGCAAGCGCAGCTCTGTGAGAACGGGCCTGAAAATACGTCCTTACGGAGCGATTCCCCCCGTGTCAGACAACAACTCTCCTGCGCCTTCGCTTTACGCCTCGCGTGAACCTATATTCCCGCGTCGCGTTTCGGGGAACTTCCGCAATCTCAAGTGGATCTTGATGATCTTCACCTTGGGTATCTATTACTTGACGCCGTGGATCCGCTGGGACCGTGGTCCGCAACTGCCGGACCAGGCGGTGCTGATCGACCTGGCCAACCGCCGCTTCTTCTTCTTCTGGATCGAGATCTGGCCGCACGAGTTCTACTTCGTCGCGGGGCTGCTGATCATGGCCGGGCTTGGGCTGTTTCTTTTCACGTCCGCTCTTGGCCGCGTCTGGTGCGGCTATGCCTGCCCGCAGACCGTATGGACCGACCTCTACATTCTGGTGGAACGCTGGATCGAGGGCGACCGCAACGCGCGCCTGCGCCTTCATCGCCAAAAGAAACTGGATTTTCGCAAGGTCCGCCTGCGGCTCACCAAATGGGTCACCTGGTTTCTGATCGGCCTCGCCACCGGCGGCGCATGGGTGTTCTACTTCGCCGACGCGCCCACCCTGCTGCGCGATCTGGTGACGCTCAACGCGCATCCCGTCGCTTACACGACGATGCTGTTCCTGACACTGACCACCTTCTTCTTTGGCGGCTTTGCGCGTGAACAGATCTGCATCTATGCCTGCCCGTGGCCCCGCATTCAGGCGGCCATGATGGATGAGGACACGCTGACCGTGGGCTACCGCGAATGGCGGGGCGAACCGCGGGGCAAAGGCAAATCCCGAGAAGGCCTCGGCGATTGCATTGACTGCAATGCCTGCGTGAACGTCTGCCCAGTGGGGATCGACATCCGTGACGGGCAGCAGATGGAATGCATCACCTGCGCGCTGTGCATTGATGCGTGCGACGACGTTATGGAAAAGCTGGGCAAGCCGCGCGGCCTGATCGACTATCTTGCGTTTTCGGACGAACCTCGTGAGCGTGCGGGCCATGCGCCTCGCCCCATCTGGCAACACGTCTTCCGCCCCCGTACCATCCTGTACACCACGCTCTGGAGCCTGGTGGGCATCGGCCTTGTCTTTGCGCTGTTCATTCGGCCAGAGATCGAGATGACGGTCGCTCCGGTGCGCAATCCGACCTTTGTCACGCTGTCCGACGGCACGATCCGCAACACCTATGATGTGCGCTTGTTGAACAAGCACGGCGAGGATCGCCCATTCCGCATCACCCTGACCGGCGACAGCGCGTTGCGTGTTCAGGTCGAGGGGACACCTTACGAGACAGTGGACGTTCCGGCGAACGAAACTTACCTTACCCGGGTCTATGTGCTGGCGCCCAGCGGCTCCGACGCGGCAGAGGCCGAGCGCACGGAATTCCGCTTCTGGGTCGAAGATCTGACCAACGGCGACCGGGCGCACACCGACACCATTTTCAACGGACGGACAAATTGATGATGACCACTGACCCGAAAGACACCGGATTTCGTATCAAGGGCTGGCATGTCCTGGCGGGCTTCGTCGGTGCCTTTGGCATCATCATCAGCGTGAACATCGCCTTGGCCGTGAACGCCGTGCGCACGTTTCCGGGGCTGGAGAGCGACAATTCCTATCTCGCCTCCCAGACCTTTGACACCCGCCGCGACGCGCAGCTGGCCCTGGGCTGGGAGGTTGCCGCGCGTCTGCAAGACGGTCGCGTTGTTCTCACCATCAACGACGCCAAGGGCTATCCCGTCCGTGTGACCAGCCTGGAGACCACCCTGGGCCGCCCGACCAACGTGGTCGATGACATAAGCCCCGCCTTCGATTGGGACGGCACCGCCTATGTGGCCGATGCGGACCTTGCACCGGGCAACTGGGATCTGTGGATCAAGGCGCGGGCCGAAAATGGCACCGTCTTTGAACAGCGCCTCGAGATGACAATGGGTCGCTGACAGGCCCCCACGGGTCGGGGATATTCCCCGGCCAACCCACACTTTCGCGGACGACACCTATGACCGCCATGATGCGCCCCCCCGCCTCTGCCTGCCCCGCCTGCGCCGCCGCGCCTGCGGCCGAAAAGCTTGCCGAATATCAGGCCCCGACAGAGACGCACATCATCCTTTCGCTGCCGACGATCCACTGCGCCGCCTGCATGTCCTCTGTGGAACGCGCGCTGAAGGCCGATGCACGCGTCCGCTCTGCGCGGGTGAATCTGACGCTGAAACGCGTCAATATCGAGGCCACCCCAGATCTGACCGCCGCGGACCTCGTCCCGGTGGTCGAAGCCGCAGGCTTTGAGGCGCATGAACTCGACACCACCGCGCTGGCTGCGACGGCAACGGACCGCGCCGGGCGCGACCTGCTGATGCGTCTTGCCGTGGCCGGATTCGCCGCCATGAACGTCATGTTGCTGTCCATCGCTGTCTGGTCCGGCGCAGCGGGCGAAACGCGCGATATGTTTCACTGGATCTCCGCCGCCATCGTGCTGCCTGCGATCGCCTTCTCTGGCCAGCCGTTTTTTCGCAACGCCTGGACCGCGCTGAAGGCCGGGCACCTCAACATGGACGTGCCAATCAGCCTCGCCATTGCGCTGGCGATTGTCACCTCGCTGTACGAAACCTCGCTGTCGGGCGAACACGCCTACTTCGACGCCGCCATCACGTTGACGTTTTTCCTGCTCACCGGGCGGTATCTGGACCACCGGACCCGCTCCGTTGCGCGCTCCGCGGCCGAGGAACTGGCCGCCCTCGAAGTGCCCCGCGCCACCCGCCTGACTGACACGGGTGAGGAAACCGTCGCCGTTGCCGACCTCAAACGCGGCGACCTGATCCTCGTCCGCCCGGGCGGTCGGATGCCCGTGGACGGCGAAATCACCGAGGGCACGAGCGAACTTGATCGGGCGCTGCTGACTGGGGAAACGCTGCCCGTGCTCGCCCAACCGGGACGAAACGTCAGCGCGGGAGAGGTCAACCTGACCAGCCCGCTCACCGTGCGCGCCACTGCCGTGGGCCGCGACACCTCCCTGCACCGCATGGCTGATCTGGTGGCCATCGCGGAATCCGGCCGGTCCCGCTACACCTCTCTGGCCGACCGCGCGGCCAAGCTTTACGCGCCGGGCGTACACATCCTGTCTGCCCTCGCCTTTCTCGGCTGGCTTGCCTACAGCGGCGACCTGCGCGTCGCGCTCAACATCGCCGCCGCCGTTCTCATCATCACTTGCCCTTGCGCTCTGGGTCTGGCGGTTCCGGCGGTCACCACGGCTGCGTCTGGCCGCCTTTTCCGCAAAGGCCTGCTCATCAAGGACGCTACCGCGCTGGAACGACTGGCCGAGGTCGACACCGTCGTCTTCGACAAGACCGGCACGCTGACCTCGGGCACGCCCGAACTGACCAACCGTAATGACTTTACCAGCGCCGATCTCGCGATCGGACAGGCCCTGTCTCAAGGCTCCAACCACCCGCTCTCGCGCGCCATCGCGCAAGCCACGCAGGATATCGCCCCGGCCGAGGTCACCGACCTGCGCGAAGTCCCCGGTTTCGGCACAGAAGGCCAATGGCGCGGTCAGACCATGCGCCTTGGCCGGGCATCGTGGGTCGGCGGCACAGCGACCGACCAAACCGCCGCGTGGCTCCAGATCGGCAGCGCCAAGCCACAGCCATTCCTCTTCACCGACCGCCTGCGCGACGGCGCGGCAGAGGCCGTCGCGGCCCTGCAAGCCCAAGGCAAGTCCGTGATCCTCATGTCGGGCGACACCACCAGCCCGGTCGAAACCCTCGCAAAACGGCTGAACATCACGCAATGGGTGGCCGAAGCCCTTCCACAGGACAAAGCCCAACGCATTCAGGCCTTGACCGACAAAGGCGCCAAGGTGCTGATGATCGGCGACGGCCTCAACGACACCGCAGCACTGACCGCGGCCCATGCCTCGATTTCCCCCGCCTCGGCGCTGGACGCTGCGCGCGTCGCGTCTGATATCGTCCTGCTGGGCCAAAGCCTCGCCCCGATCCCTGATGCGTTGACCACGGCGGCCAAAGCCACGCAACGCATCCGCGAAAACTTCACCATTGCCACATGGTACAACATCATCGCCGTGCCGCTGGCGGTGGCCGGTCTATGCTCCCCGCTCATCGCCGCACTGGCCATGTCGTCCAGTTCGATTACCGTCTCGCTCAACGCGCTGCGCCTGCGCTGAAAGGAGCCCGCATGAACATCCTCACCTACCTCATCCCGATCTCACTGATCCTCGGCGGCATGGGCCTGCTGTTCTTTATCTTCACGATCCGGTCGAACCAGTACGACGACCCCGAAGGCGATGCGCGGCGCATCCTGTCCGGCGAATACGACGACAAACCGAAACCTCCTGACGCCTGACAGCAAAAAGGCGCACCCACCAGTGCGCCCTTGCTTCATCACTTGCGTAGAACCCCAGAAGGTCACGAGGCGCAGCAAGCGCCCCACATTCAATCAAGCATGGCTCAGCGCCATCGCCGGCGTGATGGCTTCGATGCCCAGCGCCTCGCCGACCGGCGCATTGGTCAACTGGCCTGCGTGCACGTTCAAACCTGCTGCCAGATGCGCGTCCGCCTTGCAGGCAGTGCGCCACCCCTTGTCCGCCAAAGCCAGCATGTAGGGCATCGTCGCATTGCCCAACGCAATGGTCGACGTGCGCGCAACGGCGCCCGGCATGTTCGCCACGCAGTAATGCACCACACCATCCACCTCGTAGATCGGATCCTGGTGCGTCGTGGCCTTGGAGGTCTCGAAACAACCGCCCTGGTCAATGGCCACATCGACGATCACCGCGCCGGGCTTCATCGTCGCCAATTGCGCGCGCGACACCAGCTTGGGCGCGGCGGCACCGGGCACCAGAACCGCACCAATCACCATGTCGGCCTCGGCCACCATCTCGGCGGTATTCTCGCCAGAGGCGTAGCGCGTGCGGAAGACGTTCCCGAACGTATCGTCAAGGTAGCGCATCCGCGGCAAGGAGCGGTCCAGCACCGTGACATCCGCGCCCATTCCAGCGGCCACACGTGCGGCAAAGGTGCCCACCACGCCGCCACCGATCACCGCGACCTTTGCCGGTGTGACGCCCGGCACGCCCCCCATCAGCACACCGCGCCCACCGTTGGCCTTTTGCAGTGACCAAGCGCCCATCTGCGGCGCCAAACGGCCTGCGACTTCGGACATGGGCGCCAGCAGCGGCAAGCCGCCACGGGCATCGGTCACGGTCTCGTAGGCAATGCATGTCGCGCCGGATGCCAGCAGATCGCGCGTCTGGTCGGGATCGGGGGCCAGATGCAGATAGGTGAACAACAGCTGGCCCTTGCGCAGCATGGCGCGCTCCGCCGCCTGCGGTTCCTTTACCTTCACGACCATTTCCGCCTCGGCAAAAACCTCCGCCGCCGTCGTGGCAATCCGGGCACCGACCGCGCTGTAATCCTCGTCAGAGAAACCCGCCCCGACACCTGCACCAGACTGGATCAGAACGTCATGACCATGGGTCACGGCCTCTCGTGCGGCAGCGGGTGTGACGCCTACGCGAAATTCCTGCGGTTTGATCTCTGTCGGGCATCCGATCAGCATGATAAGCTCCTGTTGGTGCGAAATGATGGCCTTGTGGCCTTGGTTGTATTGCGGCAAAGCGTGACACAGCCCCCTTGCAAATAGCTTCGAAACACGGTCAATACCGCGCCACAGGGCGCACGATCCTTCGACGTGAAACCGCTTTGGCCGGAGGATTCTTCGCAAATGACGCTAGACGAGACAGATCGGCGCATCCTCAAGGTGCTTCAGCGCAAAGGGCGCATGTCCAACGCCGAGCTGTCGGAGCATGTCAATCTGTCCGCCTCCGCCTGTCATCGCCGGGTGCAGCGGCTCGAAACCGACGGCTACATTCGCGACTATGTGGCCCTCGTCGATGCGCGAAAGATGGGCCTGCCGACCACGGTCTTTGTAGAGATCACGCTCTCGACGCAGGCGGACGACGTTCTTGATGCCTTTGAAACCGCCGTGCAGCGCGTTCCCGCCGTTCTGGAATGCCACCTGATGGCGGGCACCGCCGACTACATCCTGAAGGTGATCGCCCAGGACACGGAGGATTTCGCACGCATCCATCGCCAATACCTGACGCGCCTGCCCGGCGTCGCCCAGATGCAATCATCCTTTGCGCTGCGCACGGTGTTCAAGACCACAGCCCTGCCAGTCTGACGCAGACGCAACAAAAAGGCCGGGGACCTCTCCCCGACCTTTCCGTAACAGCGCATCACTGGTGTTCACGAATGCGTCCCGATGCCGTCACTTTTTCAAAGCGTCTCGGATCTCCAGCAACACGTCCAGTTGCGACGGGCCGCTGTGTACGTCAGGTGCAACCTCGTCCGGCTTCTCGGCCGCCGCCTTGATCCGGTTCACCATCTTCACCAACATGAACACCACAAAGGCGATGATGAAGAAGTTGATCACCGCCATTGTAAACTTACCCACCGCAAAGACCGGCGCCCCGGACTCCATCGCCGTCTCCAGCGAGGCATAGGTCTCACCGTCGAGCGCATAGAACCAGCCCGAGAAATCAATCCCACCGGTGAACAGCGCAATGATCGGGTTGATGATATCCCCCACCAAAGACTGCACGATCCCCGTAAAGGCCGCGCCCACGATGATCCCCACGGCCATGTCCATGACATTTCCCTTGGCGATGAAATCCTTGAATTCGTTAATCATGTATCAATCCCCACATGTCCCGGCCGACGTCTTCGCGCCGGATTACGTCACGCTTTTAGCGTGATCAAAGGCCGGCCCCCAGATGAAAACCGGCTTTTGCGACACCTCTTTGTTGACGGGCAACGCTCAGGAGGGCAGCGTGCCGTTGATCACATAGGTCAGGATCTGCACCACTTGCTGTGGTGTGCGGGCCACGGCGAGCGCCGCGGCATCCACCTCCTTCAGCGCATGGTCGTGCTCTTCGGGCTGCAAGATGATCAACGACTTGCCCAGCGCCGCCGCCATTCCGGCATCAAAAGCCGCGTTCCACTGTTTGTACTTGTCGCCAAAGCGTACCACGACCACGTCCGCCGTCTCGATCCCGCGCCGGGTGCGAATGGCGTTCATCTGCGCGCCCTTGCGGTCATGCCAGAACTTGTCGTCCTCGGCCCCAAGGATCGCGACTCCGCAATCGTCGCTGGCCGCATGGTCGGTCACGGGCGCGTCAAACTCGATGCCAAGGCTCGCCGCGCCGTTCATGATCTGGTCGCGCCAATCGGTGTGAATCTCGCCCGACAGATAAACCTTCAACGTCATTTCATCATCTCCTTCGCTATCGCGCGGACATTAGCCCGTCCTGCAATGGCATCCAATCGGTTCATCCAGTCCTCACGGCCGGAGACAGGCGCGCAATACGCCCCACCCTGCCCCCAGCAACAGCGCAGGCAAAACAAACAGCTTGAACACAAAGACAGAGACCAGCGCCAACAAACTGCTGACCAACTCGTCCGACCGCTCATAAATCGCCACAGCCATCGTGCGATAGCGGTCCAAATCGCTGCCCGCCCGTTGCAGCGCGGCCATCATGCCGCCCGCCTCTTCGCTGGCCAGCGCGGGCCCTACGTCCGCCGAGATCTCGGCGATGACCGCCGAATGGTCTTCCCACACCTGCGCAGTCATCCGATCGGCCAGCGCCGACGACAGGATCAGTGCAATCGGCAGCATCGCGCCAAAGAGCACGCCGTACAGTCCCAGCGCTCTGGCAATACGCCCGGCAACCGCGTGCCTTCTGGCGAACAGCGCCACGGCAGCCGCCCCCGCCAGCATCGCCCAGCCAAGCCCGGTCACCGGCACCAGCGCCACCGACAGGACCCCGGTCGCGACCATCACCACGAACACCACCTGCGCCACGCGCTCCACGGTGTCATCGACAGGTTCCAGCCATTTCAAAGGTTGCGCCGTGCCCTGGACCACAAGGCTGCCGCCGACCTCCACCTCCTGGGCGGTGGACAGAAACGCATTCAGCGTGCGCAGCGTCAGGTAGGTGCCCGCACTTGTGGCGGCGATCTGGCGGGCATAGCCCTGCGCCGCACGCGTGGCCGGGTTCACAGACGCGAAGGCCGCCGCCACAAGGGCGACGGCCAGCACAAGACTGAGGATCAGACGCGTTGGCACGCCGCCCTTCAGCCGTCCTTGCGGATGGTTTCGTTCTTCGGATCGTAGGGGCTGTCGCATGTGACCGTTGCATCCCAAAGCTTGTCAAACATCTTGACCTTAAGCTTCGTCCCTTCGACCGCAAGCTCGGGCTTGATGTAGCCCATGCCGATGCTTTGCTCGAACGCCACCGAATAGCCGCCCGACGTCAGACGCCCGACGCGCTCGCCCTCTGGCGTGTACAGCACTTCGCGGCCCCACGGATCAGCATCCTCCGGCCCTTCGATCAGCAGGGTGCAGCACTTGGAACGCACGCCTTTGGCTTCCATCTCGGCCTTGCCGTAGAACTCTTTCGAGTTGTCGATGAAGCGCGGCAGGTCGGCCTCCGCCGGTGTCGCATCACGACCCAACTCGTTGCCAAACGCTCGGTAGCTTTTCTCCTGACGCAACCAGTTCTGAGCGCGCGCGCCAACCGGCTTCAGACCGTGCTTTTCGCCCGCCTTCATCAGCAGATCCCACAGGTAAGCCTGCATTTCGATCGGGTGGTGCAATTCCCAGCCGAGCTCACCGGTGTAGGCCACGCGGATCGCGTTGACCGGGCACATGCCCAGTTCGATCTGACGCGCCGACAGCCAGGGGAAGCGCTTGTTGGACAGCGCGGTCGCCGGATCGGCGTCGCGGATGACCTCGTTGAGCACATCACGGGTTTTCGGCCCGGCGATGGCAAAGACACCCCACTGAGTCGTCACGTCCTGGATGATGACCAGCTTGCCGGTCTGCTCCATGAAGTCCTCGGCCGCCTTCACCAGGTAATCGTGGTCATAGGCCTGCCAAGCACCCGCAGACACCAGATAGTAGTCATTCTCGCCATTGCGGACGATGGTGTATTCGGTCCGCGTGGTCCCTGCGGACGTCAGCGCGTACGTCAGGTTGATACGGCCGATTTTCGGCAGCTTGTTGCAGGTGAACTGATCGAGGAACTCGGTCGCCCCGTTGCCGCGCACGGTGTGCTTGGCAAAGGCTGTGGCGTCGATCAGGCCCACGCCTTCACGGATCGCCTTGGCCTCTTCCATGGCGTATTTCCACCAGCCGCCGCGACGGAAGGACCGCGCGTCGTGGTCAAAGCTCTCCGGCGCGTCGAGCGGACCGTAATAGTTCGGACGCTCCCAGCCGTTGACACAGCCGAACTGCGCCCCAAGCGCCTTCTGACGCTCATAGGCCGGAGCCGTGCGCAGCGGGCGGGCCGCCGGGCGTTCCTCATCGGGGTGGTGCAGGATGTAGACGTGCTCGTAGGATTCTTCGTTCTTCTCCACGGCCCAGTCGATGGTCTGCCAGTCGCCAAAGCGCTTGGGGTCGAGCGATGCCATGTCGATGTCGGCCTCACCCTCGACCATCATCTGCGCAAGGTAGTAGCCCGCGCCACCGGCGGCGGTGATGCCAAAGGAGAAGCCCTCTGCCAGCCACATGTTGCGCAGACCCGGCGCGGGGCCGATCAGCGGGTTGCCATCCGGCGTGTAGCAGATCGGACCGTTGAAATCGTCCTTCAGGCCGACAGTCTCGGTCGAGGGGATACGCTCGATCATCGACATGTATTCCTCCTCGATCCGCTCCAGATCGAGCGGGAAGAGGTCCGCGCGGAAGCTGTCCGGCACACCATATTGGAAGCAGGCAGGCGCGTTCAGCTCATAGGGGCCAAGGATCCAGCCGCCGCGCTCTTCGCGCACGTACCACTTGGCGTCCGCATCCCGCAGAACAGGATGCTGCTCGTTGCCGGCTTCGCGGTATTTCACCAGCTCGGGGTCTGGCTCGGTGACGATGAACTGGTGCTCCACCGGGATGGCGGGGATCTTGATGCCCAGCAGCTTCGCCGTGCGCTGCGCGTGGTTGCCGGTGGCGGTCACGACGTGTTCAGCAGTGATGACCTGGGTCTCTTCGGTCGGCACGAGGTTGCCGCCCTTCTCCCCCATCTTGGTCAGCGTGACCTTCCACTCGGAGCCAGTCCACTCGTAGCCGTCCACCTGCCACTTGCGCTCGATCACGACACCGCGCTGACGGGCGCCCTTGGCCATCGCCATGGTGACGTCAGCGGGGTTAATGTAGCCGTCGGTCGGGTGATAGATCGCGCCTTCGAGGCCCTCGACATTGACCAGCGGCCACCGCTCCTTGATCTGCGCGGGGGTCATCCATTCGTAAGGCACACCGCAGGTTTCCGCCGTGGTGGCATAGACCATGTATTCGTCCATGCGCTCTTTGGTCTGTGCCATGCGCAGGTTGCCGACGATGAAAAAGCCCGCATCCAACCCGGTTTCTTCCTCAAGCGTCTTATAGAACTTGATCGAATAATCGTGGATGTGGGTCGTGGCAAAGGACATGTTGAAATACGGCAGCAGACCTGCCGCGTGCCAGGTGGAGCCGGACGTCAGCTCGTCACGCTCCAGGAGCATGACGTCGTCCCAGCCCGCCTTGGCGAGATGGTACGCGATGGAGGTGCCAACGGCACCACCACCAACGACGAGGGCTTTGACATGTGTTTTCATCGGGCGAGGCTCCGGCTGCGATTCACTTTTACCCGTTATGACCCTAACGGCGTCTGAACGAAGATCGTGCCCGACTTCTGGATGCTCAAAACCGACAGCGGGACAGAAGGACGACGGCGGAGAACAGCCCACCGCGGGCCGGTGCCGCGAAATGCAGCGTTACAAAAAGTCGGCAACGATCCCGGATCGCACCCAGCCCGTGAAACGACTGGCGATGGTGCTGTAAACGGTAGTCCCGCAGCCAGTACGCGCATTATGCGGCAATTCCCCGCTGATTTAGCCGGAACCGCCCCTTTCGCCTGCCGTGGCCCACGCCTATAAGGGCAGCGGTTGCACCCCAAACGGGGTGGCGGCCCTTCAGGCAATAGGCGACCGGAAGATCCGCTTACCGGCGCACTCGGCGCAATGAGGCAGTAGACAATGTTTGGCATGGATGGACTCCTGGGCATGTTCTCTTCGGACATGGCCATCGACCTCGGGACCGCGAACACGCTGGTCTACGTCAAGGGAAAGGGCGTCGTCCTGTCGGAGCCCTCCGTCGTCGCATATCATATCAAGGACGGTCAGAAAAAGGTGCTCGCCGTGGGCGAGGACGCCAAGCTGATGCTGGGCCGCACGCCCGGCTCCATCGAGGCGATCCGCCCGATGCGCGAAGGTGTCATTGCCGATTTCGACACCGCCGAGGCGATGATCAAGGAATTCATCCGCAAGGTGCATCGCCGCTCCACCTTCTCGAAGCCTAAGATCATCGTTTGCGTGCCGCACGGCGCGACCCCCGTTGAAAAGCGCGCCATCCGCCAGTCTGTCCTCAGCGCGGGTGCGCGCAAGGCAGGGCTGATCGCGGAACCCATCGCGGCCGCCATCGGTGCGGGCATGCCCATCACCGATCCCACGGGCAACATGGTGGTCGATATAGGTGGCGGCACGACCGAAGTGGCCGTTCTGTCGCTCGGTGACATCGTTTATGCGCGTTCCGTGCGTGTCGGCGGCGACCGCATGGACGAGGCGATCATCAACTACCTGCGCCGTCAGCAAAACCTGCTGGTGGGCGAATCCACGGCCGAGCGGATCAAGACCTCCATCGGCACGGCACGTATGCCCGACGACGGGCGCGGCTCCTCGATGCAGATACGCGGTCGCGACCTGCTCAACGGCGTGCCCAAGGAAACCGAAATCAGCCAGGCGCAAATCGCCGAAGCCCTCGCAGAGCCGGTTCAGTCGATCTGCGACGCGGTCATGCAGGCGCTCGAAGCGACCCCGCCTGACCTCGCCGCCGACATTGTCGACCGTGGCGTCATGCTTACCGGAGGCGGCGCGCTGCTCGGCGATCTCGACCTTGCCCTGCGCGAACAGACCGGCCTTGCCGTGTCCATCGCGGACGAGTCGCTCAACTGCGTGGCACTCGGCACTGGAAAAGCTCTGGAGTACGAAAAGCTCCTGCGTCACGCCATCGACTACGACAGCTGATCACAGGGGGCGTTCCTCATCTTTGACCCTGCGCCCCTTCCGCCCGCCTTGCGACATGCCCTCCGGTTTCGGTAACCTGCCCCATGGCCAGCGACCGCTCAAACTCCGATGATTTCACCACACCGCTGAAGCGTTTGCTTCTCGCGGTGCTGGTCATTGTGCTGCTGGGCATCTTCCTGCTCTGGCGTATCGACAGCCCGCGCATGGAACGGTTTCGTGCGCAGGTCATCGACCGCGTTGTGCCCAACATGGATTGGGCCATGGCCCCGGTCACCGGCACGATCAAGCTGGTGCGGGATGTGCAAAGCTACAAGCGGCTGGGTCAGCAAAACGACGAGCTGCGCCGCGAGCTGCGCCAGATGACCGCGTGGAAAGAGGCCGCCCTGCAATTGGAGCAGGAAAATGCCCGCCTGCGCGATCTGAACAACGTGCGCCTCGATCCGCGACTGACCTATATCACCGCCGTGGTTCTGGCCGATTCCGGCTCCCCCTTTCGGCAATCGGCGTTGATCAACGTCGGCTCCCGCGATGGCATCGTGGATGGCTGGGCAACGATGGATGGCATCGGCCTTGTGGGCCGCGTGTCGGGCGTCGGCCGCAACACCAGCCGGGTGATTCTGCTCACCGATGCCACCAGCCGCATTCCGGCCGAAATCCAGCCCTCCGGCCAGCGCGCGCTGATCGCGGGTGACAACACCGCCGCGCCTCCCATCGACTTTCTGGAAAACCCCGACCTCGTCCGCCCCGGTGACCGCATCGTCACCACCGGCGACGGCGAGGTCTTCCCCCCCGGTCTGCTGATCGGCCAGGTCGCGGAAGACCCCGGAGGCCGCCTGCGCGTGCGCCTTGCTGCCGACTACGAGCGGCTCGAATTCCTGCGCGTCCTGCGCGATCATGGTGCGCGTCGCGTCTCCAACCCGTCCGGGCTGATTCTGCCCGAGGACCTGCCGGATTCCGCCCCGCCCGAGCCAGCCCCCGTCGAAGCGCCCGCCTCCGATGGCTGAGAACAGTCCCGCCCGCCTCTGGACCTTGCGCGCGCTGTATCCGGCGCTGGCGCTGCTGATCATCTTTGTGCACCTGCTGCCCCTGCGCATGTTGCCTGCGGGCCTGGCCGGGCCGGATATTCTGACCGCTCTGACGCTGGCCTGGGCGCTCAGACGTCCCGATTACGTCCCTGCCCTGTCCATCGCCGGCGTGATGTTGCTGTGCGATCTGCTGTTGCAGCGTCCGCCTGGCCTTTGGTCGCTACTGGTGCTGCTGGCGGCAGAGTTCCTGAAATCACGGGCCCGGGATCTGCGCAAAAATACCTTTGTCGCGGAATGGCTGGCCTTTGCCACGGCCTTGCTGACGATCACCGTGCTCTATCGGCTGACTCTCGCAATCTTGATGATATCTGAGGGAATGCTGTCCCTAAGCGTGATTCAATATGGTATGACCGTGATGGCTTATCCGCTCGTGACCGCCGTGTCCTATATCGCCTTTGGCGTCAGACGCTCTGCGCCGGGGGAATACGATCACGCCGGACGCAGCCTTTGACCCACTAAACCGCCGGACATCACCATGAGACGCAGCCCCAAGGAAACCGCCGACAGCGCCCGCCGCATTTCGCGCCGCGGGCTGATTCTAGGCGGCCTTCAAATGAGCCTCGCCTCTGTGCTGGGCTTTCGCATGCACCACCTTCAGGTGGATCAGGCCGACGAATTCCGCCTGCTCGCCGAAGAAAACCGCATCCGTTTCGATCTGCTGCCCCCTGCACGCGGGCGCATCTTTGACCGCAACGGCGTGGTGGTCGCGGACAATGAACCGACCTACCGCATCACGATGAAACGTGAGGACGCCGGCGACGTTGCCGATGTCATCGGGCGGCTCAGCCAATTGATCGAACTGGACGAAAACGACCTCAACCGCGCCTTTGCAGAGATGGAGCGCACGCCGCCCTTCTTCCCGGTCACCATCGCAGAACGTGTCTCGTGGGAAGATATCTCTCGCGTCGCAGTCAACGCACCCGCCCTGCCCGGCATCACCACGGAGGTCGGTCTGTCGCGCCTCTATCCTCATGGCGATCTCTTCGCCCATGTTGCGGGCTACGTGGGCCCGGTGTCTGAACGCGATCTGAGCCGTTACGAAGACCCGCCCGCCGTTTTGAAAATCCCGCGCTTCCAGGTGGGCAAGGTCGGCGTTGAATCAAAGCACGAGGAAATGCTGCGCGGTGAGGCTGGCACCAAACAGGTGGAGGTCAACGCCGTGGGCCGCGTGATGCGAGAGCTGGGCCGCCGCGAGGGCACCTCCGGCTCCGACATCCAGCTGACCATCGACACGGAGCTGCAGGATTATGTGCAGGCACGTCTGGGCGAAGAAAGCGCCTCTGTCGTGGTGATCGACCTGACCAAAGGCGACATTCTTGCCTGTGCCTCTGCCCCCTCCTACGATCCGAACCTGTTTGTACGGGGGATTTCCCACACCGCCTTTGATGCGCTGAACCAGAACGACCACCGTCCGCTGGCCTCCAAGACGGTACAGGACGCCTACCCGCCCGGTTCGACGTTCAAGATGGTGACCGCGCTGGCGGCGCTGGATGCCGGTCTGATAGGCCCCGATGAAACCGTCTATTGTTCTGGCAGCTACGAGGTCGGCAGCCGCGCCTTCCGCTGCTGGAAACGCTCCGGCCATGGGCATGTCAACCTCGAAGGGTCGCTGAAGCATTCCTGCGACGTCTATTACTACGACCTCGCGCTGAAGGTCGGGATCGAGCGCATCGCCGACATGGCCCGCCGCCTGGGTCTGGGCGAAGCACCGCCGCTTCCCATGTCCGCCGTCACCTCCGGTCTTGTGCCGGACAAGGCCTGGAAAGAACGCGAGCGTGGCGCAAATTGGGTCATCGGTGACAGCGTCAACGCGGCCATCGGCCAAGGTTTTGTACTCGCCTCCCCCGTGCAGCTGGCGGTGATGACGGCGCGTGTCGCCACCGGGCGCTCGGTCAGCCCCCGGCTTGTGCGTTCCATCGACGGCATCGAGACGCCGCATATGGGCGGCGAGGATCTGGGGCTGAACCCAAACCATCTGAAGATGGTACAAGGCGGTATGTACGCCGTGTCCAACGACCGGCGCGGCACGGCCTACCGCACGCGAATCATCGCCGACGGTATGCGGCTGGCGGGCAAGACCGGCACCGCGCAGGTGGTCTCCCGCATCACCTCGGAGGCCGACCCCTGGGAAGACCGCGACCACGCGTTGTTCGTGAACTTCGCCCCCTACGACAACCCGCGCATCGCGGTGTCCGTCGTGGTGGAACACGGCGTCGGCGGGTCAAAGACCGCAGCGCCCATCGCACGCGATGTGACGCTTCAGGCACTGTACAATGGCGACCCGCCGCTGGACGCCTACCCGTCAAAGGACCGCAGCCAGATCAAGGCGCAGCAGGAACGGCTCGCCCGAGAACGCCAGCAACGCCGCGACCAAAGCGCGAGCCGTGCATGACGCGCCGGATTTGTGGGGTGCCCCCTGCCACGAGGACACGCGTCTGTCATGGCTTGGCGGCAGAGCCGTCTGCCGCTCGGCACATGCATCATGCCATGGCGTCACCCATCCGGGCTGTGCGCGCAGCCGCGAAAGCGGTTTCCATCGGAACATCTGCGCGCCCTGACCACACAGGCATCCGCACAGACAAGGCACAAGCAACATGACGTATCTTGAATATAACGTCAAAACGGTCCCCTCCGGCTGGCGCAAGGTCCTGGCTTTGAACTGGCCCCTCGTGCTTTTGCTGTCGTCCGTGGCCTGTATCGGCTTTCTCATGCTCTACTCGGTGGCGGGCGGGTCGTGGACCCCATGGGCCGAACCGCAGGCAAAGCGGTATGTGCTGGGATTGGCCGTGATGATCCTCGCCGGCATGGTGCCGATCTGGTTCTGGCGAAACATGGCGCTGGTCTTCTACGCACTGGCGTTTCTTCTGCTGGTGCTGGTAGAGCTTTTCGGGTCCGTCGGCATGGGCGCACAACGCTGGATCGACCTTGGCTTCATGCGGCTGCAACCCTCTGAACTGATGAAGATTTCCTTGGTCGTGTTTCTGGCCGCCTATTATGACTGGCTGCCGCTGTCGCGCACGTCGCGCCCGCTATGGGTGGCCCTTCCCATCATCATCATCCTTGCGCCCACCGCCCTGACGCTCATGCAGCCGGACCTTGGCACCGCCCTTCTGCTGATGATCGCAGGCGGCCTGATGATGTTCTTGGCCGGCGTTCACTGGGCCTATTTCGCCACGGTCATCAGCGCCGGCATCGGCGGGATCTACGCGGTGTTTCAATCGCGCGGCACCGATTGGCAACTGCTCAAGGACTACCAGTTCCGCCGCATCGACACGTTCCTTGACCCCTCCTCCGATCCGCTTGGCGCGGGCTACCACATCACGCAGGCCAAGATCGCCATGGGCTCTGGCGGCTGGACCGGGCGCGGCTTCATGCAAGGAACGCAAAGCCGTCTCAACTTCCTGCCCGAAAAGCACACCGACTTCATCTTCAACACACTTGCAGAGGAATTCGGCTTCGTCGGCGGCATTTCCCTGCTCGCGCTGTATGTCCTGATCCTGTTTTTCTGCATCACCGCGGCACTGCAAAACCGGGACCGCTTTTCGTCGCTGTTGATCCTTGGCATCGGGCTGACCTTCTTTCTGTTCTACGCCGTCAACATGTCCATGGTCATGGGCCTTGCCCCCGTCGTGGGCGTGCCTCTGCCGCTGGTGTCCTACGGCGGCTCCGCGATGCTGGTGCTCATGCTGGCCTTCGGACTGGTCCAAAGCGCTCACGTCCACAGACCGCGCTAACCGCTTGCGATTTCCCCGGCCCGCTGCTTCTCTGGGCCGGAGAACATGCCCGGGGCGACACGGCCGCAAGCCTGACGGGGCAGCGCCTCACAGCGCCCCCAGACAGGAGCCCCCCGTGACCAATATCCTCTTCGCCGCCAGCCAAAGCGCCTGGACCAAATACGAGACACATCTGACCACCGCGCTCGACGCCACCGGCCTTGACTACACGCTCGCGACCGACCTGCCCGCAGACCAGGTCGACTACATCATATATGCGCCCAACGCGACGGTGCAGGATTTTACCCCCTACACCCGGCTGAAGGCCGTGATGAACCTCTGGGCCGGGGTGGAGCAGGTGGTGAACAACCCCACCCTGACAGCCCCCCTGACCCGCATGGTCGATGCCGAGGGGCTGACACAGGGCATGGTCGAATGGGTCACCGGTCATGTGCTGCGCCATCACCTCGGGATGGATGCGCACATCGTGAACCCCGATCAGACATGGGATGACACGCCCCCCCCGGTGGCCAAGGACCGCCCCGTCACGATCCTTGGTCTTGGGGTGCTTGGACAAGCCTGTGCCAGCCAACTTTCCCGGATCGGCTTTTCCGTCACCGGGTGGAGCCGCTCGCAAAAGGACATCCCCGGCATCACATGTCTGTCCGGTCCCGAGGGTTTGCGCCATGCGCTCCTCGGTGCGCAGATCGTCGTGCTGCTGCTGCCCGACACCCCCGCGACGGAAAACACGCTGGATGCCGACGCCCTCGCGGCCTTGCCCGACGGCGCGGTGATCGTGAACCCCGGACGCGGCACGCTGATCGACGACGACGCGCTGCTGGCCGCCCTGCCCCGTCTGGGCCACGCCACGCTGGACACCTTCCGAACCGAACCGCTGCCCAAAGACCACCCCTACTGGTCACACCCCAAGGTCACCGTCACGCCGCATATCGCCTCTGCCACCCGGCCCGACAGCGCCGCGCGCGTCATTGCCGACAACATCGCCCGCGCAGAACGGGGTGAGACCCTGCACCATCTTGTCGATCGCGCCGCAGGCTACTAAACGCGAGGCGACCCAGCCAGGAGCGCCCAAATGCCTTTTGACCGCAAAGTAAAGATCGCCCCCTCCATCCTCTCCGCCGATTTCGCCGACTTTGGGCGCGAGATCCAGGCGATCGAAAAGGAAGGCGCGGATTGGATCCACGTCGATGTCATGGACGGGCATTTCGTGCCGAACCTGACCTTCGGTCCCCCTGCGGTCAAAGCTTTCCGTCCGCATGTGAAAACCTTCATGGACGTCCACCTGATGATTTCCCCGGTGGACGCCTATATCGACGCCTACGCCGACGCCGGGGCCGACATGCTCACCGCCCATGTCGAGGCCGGGCCGCATCCTCACCGCACCCTGCAGGCGATCAAGGCCGCCGGGATGCAGGCGGGCATCGCGCTCAACCCCGGCACCCCGGCAGAGGCCGTGCGCGACCTGCTTCCGCTCGCCGACATGGTGCTGGTGATGACCGTAAACCCCGGCTTTGGCGGGCAAAAGTTCATCGACATGACCGCCAAGGTCCGACAGATCCGCGACTGGATCGGTGACCGCGAGATCCACATCCAGATCGACGGTGGTGTCACGCCCGAGACCGCGCCGCTGGTGGTGGATGCCGGTGCCGACGTGCTTGTCGCCGGATCGGCCGTGTTCAAGGGCGGCTCCGTCAGCAACTCCTCGGTCTACGGCGACAACATGCGGGCGATCCGGGCGTCGCTCTCGTGACCACGATTGCCTTTGACCTCGACGGCACGCTGCTCGACAGCGTGCCGCATATCCATCACGCAGTGGCGCAGGCGCTCTCGGATATGGGCTTGCCGACAATCACCGTGGCAGAGACCCCCGGTTTCGTCGGGCGCGGCCTGCCGGTCCTGTGTGAAAACGTGCTCGCCCATCTGGGCGCAGATCCGGCGTTGCAGGACGACCTCTATACCCGCACGATGCGCTACTACGTGGACACGCCCTCCGATCCGTCACAGCTCTATCCGGATGTGATTGCGGCGCTCGACACGCTGAAGGCCGCCGGACATCGGCTGACGCTGTGCACCAACAAACCCTTCGCCGCGACCCGGACGGCGCTCGACGGCACCGGCCTCGCCCCCTATTTCGACGTGGTGATCGGCGGCGACAGCCTCGCCACGCGCAAGCCGGAGCCAGAGATGCTGCATGCCGCGCTCGACGGCGCCGACCCGGCGCAAGCGCTCTATATCGGCGATTCGGAAACCGACTGCGAAACGGCGCAGGCCGCCAATGTGCGCTTCCTGCTCTTTACCGAAGGCTACCGCAAAAGCCCGCCTGAGGCTCTCCCCCACATCCGCCAGTTTTCCAGGTGGCGTGATCTGCCTGCCCTGATCTCCGACCTCTCGGGGCGCTGAAACCGGCAACTCCAAAAAAGAACGCCCTGCCACCTTTATGGCGGCAGGGCGCGGACAGCGATTAAATCGCTGTGTGGTCTCAGGCCAGATCAGCGGGCAGCAGCGCGTCCGGCATGTTCTGATAGCTCACCGGGCGCGTGAACCGGCGGATCGCCAGCGTCCCCACAGAGGTCGCGCCAAAGTTGGTCGAGGCAGGATAAGGACCGCCGTGAACCATGGCGTCCGCCACTTCGACGCCGGTGGGGAAACCGTTGACCAGCAGGCGGCCTGCCTTGCGTTCCAGCACCGGAACGAAGGGTTTCGCCGTGTCGGTGTCGGCATCGTCCATTTGCAGCGTCACGGTCAGCTGCCCCTTCAGGCTGCGCGCCACGTCGAGCATTTCGTCCACGCCAGAGGTGGTGACCACGATGCCGAGCGGGCCAAAGACCTCTTCGGACAAGGTTTCATTGGCCAGCCAGTCCTTTGCGCTGACTTTGTAAACGGCCGGTGCCGCGTTGCGGTTCTCGCAAGAGGCAGCGACCAGCTCCTGCACACCTGCAGCGGCGGAGACCTCGGACACGCCCTTGCGGTAGCTTTCGGCGATGCCTTCGGTCAGCATGACGGATTGACCCGCATCCGCCAGCGCGGTTTGTGCCGCTTCGGTAAAGGCGTCGAGCGCCGCGCCTTCCGGGGCGACGACGATGCCGGGGTTGGTGCAGAACTGACCCACGCCCATGGTCAGCGAACCGGCCCATGCCGCGCCAAGGTCCGCGCCGCGTGCGCCAAGCGCCTCGGGCATGACAAAGACCGGGTTGATGGAGCCGAGCTCGCCAAAGAAGGGGATCGGTTCGGGACGCGACGCGGCAATGTCATACAGCGCACGGCCCGCGCCCAGCGAGCCGGTGAAACCGACAGCCTTGATCAGCGGATGTTTGACCAAGGCGCCGCCCAGTTCGTGGCTGGTGCCCTGGATCAGGGAGAAGGTGCCCTTTGGCATGCCGCATTTCTCGATGGCCGCCGCGATGGCGTCGGCAACGATTTCGCCGGTGGCCGGGTGAGCCGGGTGGCCCTTGACCACGACCGGACAGCCCGCAGCCAGCGCGGAGGCGGTGTCACCGCCTGCGGTGGAAAACGCCAGCGGGAAGTTCGACGCACCGAACACGCCGACGGGACCGATGGGGCGCTGCACCATCTTCAGGTCGGGACGCGGCAGCGGCGCGCGGTCGGGCAGCGCCACGTCATGGCGCCGGTCGAGGTATTCGCCCTTGCGGATGTGCTCGGCGAACATGCGCAACTGGCCACAGGTGCGGCCGCGTTCACCCTGCAGACGCGCCTCGGGCAGGCCGGTTTCCGACGTGCCGAGTCGGGTGATGTCCTCGCCACGGGCGTCGATCTCGTCGGCGATGGTGTCGAGGAATTTCGCGCGGTCCTCGCGGCTGGTGTAGCCATAAACGGCAAAGGCCTCTTCGGCGGCCTTGACGGCGCGATCGACCTCCGCCGCGCCCCCGGCGGAGACAGTCATCGCCTCGCCTGTCACGGGCTGCGAGGTGAAGGTGTCATCGGAGGCGACCCATTCGCCAGCGATCAGGTGTTTGCCATGTGGAGTGTATGTCATTGGAATGCCTTTCATTTGCCCCAGCGCAGCGCGATCACGTCGCGATCAGCAGCCATTTGAAGCAGCCGGTCGCGCGTGCGCGCCGACATGGGTTTGAGCGGGTGGCGCACATGATCGGAGGTGATCACGCCGCCCTCTTTCATCACCACCTTGGCTGCCCGCAGGCCGCACTGGCGGTTCTCGTGATTGATCAGCGGCAGGCAGTCGCGCCAATGGGTCAGCGCCACATCGACATTGCCTGCGCGGTACTCTGTAAGGATGGGTTTGATAAGCTCCGGCTGCAAGGCCGAAGTCATGGTTCCGGTGCAGCCAGCATCCAGATCGGCCAGCAGCGTCACGGCTTCTTCGCCGTCGAACGGACCGACGATGTCGTCGCCACCGGCCTCGATCAATGCGGCCAGCTTGTCGGCGGCAAAGGGGGTTTCCATCTTGAAATAGCTGACGTTTTCAATCTCACGCGCCATGCGCACCAACAGCGGCACGGACAGGGTGACGCCGGACAGCGGCGCGTCCTGCACCATGATCGGAATGCTGATCGCATCAGAAACGGCAGCGAAGTGTTCGAAGATGCCGGCCTCTGCCGGGGCGAGGCCAACCCCGTGATAGGGCGGCATCATCATCAGCATCGACGCGCCCTGCGCCTCGGCGGATTTCGCGCGGTCGATGACGACCTGCGTGCTGAAATGGCTGACCGTCACAATCACCGGCACGCGGCCGGCAACATGTTCCAACGATACTTTCGTCAGAATGGCGCGCTCTTCGTCGGACAGCACGAACTGTTCGGAATAGTTGGCGAGGATACAGATCGCGTCGACACCCTGGTCGATCATGCAATCGAGGACACGCTTCATGCCTTCGGTGTCGATGCTGCCATCATCAAAGAACGGCGTCGGGGCGACGGGGAGGATACCTGTCAGCGGATGTTTCATGGTGTCTCCTTGCGGATGAAACGAAAGCGGGAGGACTGCGTGAAAGCTGCGCCGGGGCGCAGCGTGATCGGCGGGAAGTCCGGGTGATTGGGGGCATCGGGCCAGAGCTGCGGCTCCATCGCGATGCCTGCGTGGGCGCCATAGGGCGCACCGTGATGGCCGTCGAAGGGCGCCGTGTCGAGCCGCGCGGCGTCATAGACCTGAAGGCCCGGCGCGTCGGTTTCGATCACGAGGGCAAGCTGGTCTGTCTCCAACCGGGCGACGGGGCGCAACCCGGTGCCATTGAGGCAGAAGTTGTGGTCCAGATCGGTGCCCGTCGGCAGCGGTGTGGGCGCGCGCAGGTCAAAAGGCGTGTCGGCGACAGGCGCGATATGCCCCGTGGGGAGCATGGCGTCGTCCACCGGCAGGACATGATCTGCGTCAATGGACAAACGGTGATCGGACAGGCCGTTGGGCGACAGGCACCAGTAGCCGTGGAACGCAGGGTTACACAGTGTCAGGGCCTTTGTCGTGGCGGATATGTCGATGGTCAGCGCCCCATCCACCTTGATGGCGTAGGTCACCAAAACGCCCAGCGGCCCGGGCAGCCCGTCCTTGCCGTCAGGCAGGGTCAGGGCAAAGGTGACGCTGTGCGCGCTGTGATCGGTGACAGACCAGATCCGCTGCGACACCCCATCCGGGCCGCCGTGCAGCGCATTGCCATTCTCGTTTGTGGGCAGATCCAGAACCGTTTCGCCCAGGGGCGCTCGGCCCCCGGCGATGCGGTTGGCAACCGGACCGACGATCGCGCCGAAGTACTGCATCGGCCCAAGGTACGCCGCCCGATCCGCACTCCCGAGCACCAGCGAATGCTCCACTCCGTCCATATGCAGGGACACCAGAGTTGCGCCATAGCACATCAGCTCGGCCCGGACCGGACCATTGGCGATCTGGATCGCGTCGATTGACTTGATGTTGGTATCCGCGGGCATCAGCCATCCTCGTGAAAGGCAGCAACGGTGTCGCGTCGGCCCAGCGTGTAGGCGTCGGCCACAAGCGTCATCGGCCGCAGATCCACATCCGATCCGCCCTTCTGCACCAACGCCGACATGCGGTCATAGAGGCGCGGATATTCACCGTCGAGCGCCGCCGCTTCGCCGCTGGGCTGGCCGTCGATCTCCATCTGTGCGCCGCCCCCCGACAGGCGCAGGGTGCCACCGTCGGTGATAGCTTCGATCTCCCAGATCTGGTCGCCGTCCTGACGCCAGTCGAAGGTGGCCGAAACATCCGCCCCTTGCGGGTGGTGAAAACCGATCTGCGCCGCGATGGGCGTCTGGCGGTTTTCCGGCACCTCCAGAACAGCATCGGTGACGTGGATGTCGTGGGGCAGGATTTCGGTCACGATGGACAGCGCATTGATGCCGGGATCAAAGACACCCAAACCGCCCGGCTCCCAGATCCAGTCCTGGCCGGGATGCCAGCGGCGCACGTCTTCTTTCCACGTCACGGTGAGCTTTTTCAGAACCTTGTCCGCCAGCCAGGCCTTGGCCGCCGGGACCATGTCGGCCTCACGCGAATGCCAGGTGGCATAAAGCGTCAGGCCCGCCGCCTTGGCCGCGGCCTCCAGCGCGTGACATTCCGCCAGCGTGGCACCGGGGGGCTTTTCCAGCATGACGTGACGGCCCGCCTGCAAGGCCTGCATGGCGTAGGCAAAGCGCGGCACGGGTGGCAAACACAGAGAGATCACGCGGATTTCGGGCCGGGTCTCCAAAAGTTCGCCCAGATCGGTGAAGGCCTCGACCCCATCGACCGAGCCATGGCGGCTGACCGTGGCGGCCAGCTCCCAATCGGGGCTGTTGGTGATCGCGGGGACGTGCTGATCCACCGCGATCTTGCCAATACCTACAAGCGCGACCTTCATCAGTGGCTGTCCTTTCCGACCGGAGCGCCCCGGTTTCCCTTGAGAAAGTCCAGATCCGCGCCGGTGTCCGCGCCTTGCACGTGCTGCTGGTGCAGCCAGGCATAGCCGCTGTCGGCGCGATCATGGATCGGCTGCCAGTGCGACAGACGTTCCGCCAGTTCCGCATCAGAGATATCGAGATGGATGCGACGTCCTTCCACATCGACCTCGATCATGTCACCGTTCTGAACGACCGCCAGCGGCCCGCCGGCAGCGGCCTCCGGCGAGGTGTGCAGGATCACGGTGCCATAAGCGGTTCCGGACATGCGCGCGTCCGAAATGCGGATCATGTCCTTGATCCCCTTCTTCAGCACCTTCGGCGGCAAGCCCATGTTCCCGACCTCGGCCATGCCGGGGTAGCCCTTGGGCCCGCAGTTCTTCAGCACCATGATGCAGGTCTCGTCGATGTCGAGCGCGTCATCGTTGATCTTGGCCTTGTAGTCGTCGATGTCCTCGAAAACCACGGCACGGCCCTTGTGCTGCATCAGCGCGGGCGTCGCGGCGGAGGGTTTCAGGATCGCGCCGTTCGGGGCAAGGTTGCCCTTGAGCACTGCGATGCCGCCCTTCTCCGTCAGCGGGTTGTCCACCGGGCGGATCACATCCTCGTTCCAGTTTCTGGCGTCCTTGACCTCGTCCCAGACGGTTTCGCCCGACACGGTAAGCGCGTCCTTGTGCAGCTTGTCCGCCTCGGCAAGGCGTTTGAGCACAACCGGCAGACCGCCCGCGTAAAAGAACTCCTCCATCAGGTATTTGCCTGACGGTTGCAGGTTCAGGATGGTCGAGATGCCGCGCCCGCAGCGGTCCCAGTCGTCCAGCGTGATATCCACGCCGACACGGCCTGCGATGGCCAGCATATGCACCACCGTGTTGGTGGACCCACCCACGGCGCCGTTGCAGCGAATGGCGTTCTCGAACGCCTTGCGGGTCAGCACGTCGGAGGGCTTCAGGTCGTCCTTGACCATCTGCACGATGCGGCGCCCCGACAGCTGCGCCATCACGCTGCGCCGGCTGTCCACCGCCGGGATGGCCGCGTTGCCGGACAGCGCCATGCCCAAAGCCTCTGCCATGGCGGCCATCGAGGAGGCGGTGCCCATGGTGTTGCAGGTGCCCGACGACCGGGTGACGGCGCTTTCGGCCGACAGGAATTCGTCCTGGGTCATCTCGCCCGCCTTGACCGCCTCGGAAAAGCGCCACAGGTGCGTGCCCGCGCCGACCCGTTCGCCCTGGAACCAGCCGTTCAGCATCGGCCCGCCGGTCACGACGATGGAGGGCAGATCGCAAGACGCGGCCGCCATCAAAAGGCTTGGCGTGGTCTTGTCGCAGCCGACCATCAGGACGCAGCCGTCCATAGGTTGTCCGCGGATCTGCTCCTCGATCGACATGGCGGCGAGGTTGCGGAACATCATCGCCGTGGGGCGGAACGTATTTTCAGACGCTGAGAAGACAGGCACCTCCATCGGGAAGCCACCGGCCTCCCAGATGCCGGCCTTTACCTTTTCAGCCAGTTCGCGCAGGTGGCCGTTGCAGGGCGTCATGTCGGACCATGTGTTCAGGATGCCGATGATCGGGCGTCCGTCGAACAGGTCGTCGGGATAGCCCTGGTTCTTCATCCAGCCACGGTGGTAGATGACGTCCTTGGTGCTGCCAGAATACCATTCGGCAGAGCGCAGCTTGCGGGGCCAGGGGGCGGGTGTGAATGCCATTGGGTCAGCCCTTCTTCTTGTTGTAGACGTCGAAGATGACAGCGGCGAGCAGAACAAGCCCCTTGATCATCTGTTGGTAGTCGATGCCGATGCCCATGATGGACATGCCGTTGTTGAGAACCCCCATCAGGAAGGCCCCGACCACGGCGCCGACGATCTTGCCCACGCCGCCGGACATTGACGCACCGCCGATGAACACGGCTGCGATCACGTCCAGCTCCAGCGCAAACCCGGCCTTGGGCGTCGCGGTGTTCAGGCGGGCAGCAAAGACCAGACCGGCGATGGCGGCGAGGATGCCCATGTTCACGAAGGCGAGGAAGGTCAGGCGCTCGGTCTTGATACCGGACAGCTTGGCCGCCTTTTCATTGCCGCCAAGCGCGTAGATGCGGCGGCCAAGGATCGTGCGTTCGGTGATGAAAGCGTAGACGATGGTCAATACGCCCATGGTCAGCAGCACGTTGGGCAGACCACGGAACGTGGCAAGCTTGTAGAGGATGAACACCAGCGCCAGGGCAATGATCGCTGTGCGGCCATAAAAGAAGCTGCTCGGCTCATCCTCGATCCCGTAGGCCTTGTTCTGGGCACGCTGTCGCAGGCCGGACCAGACCACCCAGGCGGCTGCAATGATGCCGCAGGCAAAGGCCAGCACGTTGAAGTTGCGGGTGCCGAACAGCCCCTTGAACGCGTCGCTGCCCGGCAGGATGTCGGGGACAAAGCCGGTGGCGATGACCTGGAACTCACGCGGGAACGGGCCCACGGATTGCCCTTCGAGCAGCCAGAGCGACAGGCCCCGGAACACCAGCATCCCCGCCAGCGTCACGATGAACGAGGGGATGTTCCAATAGGCGACCCAGTAACCCTGCGCCCCGCCGATGATGCCGCCGACCACGATACAGGTCAGCATGGTCATCCCGATGGAGACGTCCCAGTTCACCACCATGACGGCAGCCAGCGCGCCGATGAACCCCATGACAGAGCCGACCGAAAGGTCGATATGGCCCGCCACGATAACGATCAGCATCCCCAGCGCCATGATGACGATGTAGCTGTTCTGCAGCAAAAGGTTGGTCAGGTTGATCGGTTTCAGCAGCGTGCCGCCGGTGACGATCTGGAAAAATGCCATGATGGCGATGAGGGCGAACAGCAAACCGTATTCGCGCAGGTGCGCTTTCAGGTAGCTGCCGACGCCTTTGGTCGTGGTGGTGGTGTCAGACGCAGACATTGGCGCGGTCCCTCTTCTTATTCGTTGACGATGAGCGACATGATGCGCTCCTGGCTGGCCTCGGCGGCGGGCATTTCCCCCACGAAGGCCCCTTCGTTCATCACGTAGATGCGGTCACACATGCCCAGCAGTTCGGGCATCTCCGAGGAGATCATGACCACGCCTTTTCCGGCGGCGGCCAGATCGTTGATCAGGCCGTAGATTTCATATTTCGCGCCCACGTCGATGCCGCGGGTCGGCTCATCGAGGATCAGCACCTCCGGCCCGGCAAAGAGCCACTTGGACAGCACGACCTTTTGCTGGTTGCCGCCCGACAGGTTCACCACCTTCTGAAAGACACCCGGCGTGCGGATACCCAGATCGCGGCGGTATTTCTCGGCCACCTGGGTTTCGCGGTGCTGGCTGAGCACGGCGCCGGTCGCGACCTCCGGCAGGTTGGACAGGGTGATGTTGCGGGTGATCGTGTCGTCCAGGATCAGGCCAAGGCCCTTGCGATCCTCGGTCACGTAGGCCAGCCCCGTGTTGATGGCGCGCGGCACGTCCGATACATCAACAGGCGTGCCATGCATCTCGACCGTGCCGGAGATATTCTGCCCCCAGGATCGGCCAAAGATCGACATGGCCAGTTCGGTCCGGCCCGAGCCCATCAGCCCGGCGATGCCCACGACCTCTCCGGCGCGCACGTCAAAACCGACGTTGCGGATCACCTGACGGTCATCGTGCTCGGGGTGGTAGACGGACCAGTCGGCGACGCGCATCAGCATCTCACCCGTGGTCACGTTGCGCGACGGGTAGCGGTTTTCCATCGACCGGCCCACCATGTCGCGCACGATGCGGTCCTCGGTGATGCCCTCGGCCGCGTCGAAGCTGCTGACCGACTGGCCATCGCGGATCACGGTCACGGTGTCGGCGACGCGGCGAACTTCGTTCAGCTTGTGGCTGATGATGATCTGGGTCATGCCTTGCGCCTTCAGCTCCAGCATCAGATCCAGCAGCGCCTGACTGTCGGATTCCGACAGGGCGGCTGTGGGCTCATCAAGGATCAGCAGACGCACGTCCTTGGCCAGTGCCTTGGCGATTTCCACAAGCTGCTGTTTGCCAACACCCAGCTTGTCCACCAGCGTGGTGGGGGCATCGCGCAGGCCGACCTTGCGCAGCAGGCCTTCGGTCCGCTGGTTGGTCTCACGCCAGTCGATGACGCCGCCCTTTGCATTCTCGTTGCCCAGAAACAGGTTCTCGGCAATGGACAGCAGCGGCACCAACGCCAATTCCTGGTGGATGATGATGATGCCCTTGGCTTCACTGTCCGAGATATTGCGGAACTGCGCCAACTGGCCATCGTAGTGAATTTCGCCGTCATAACTGCCTGCCGGATAGACGCCGGACAGGACCTTCATCAAGGTCGACTTGCCTGCACCGTTCTCGCCGCAGATCGCGTGGATCTCGCCGGTCCGGACCTTGAGAGAGACGTCGTCCAGCGCCTTGACGCCGGGAAACGTCTTGGTAATGGAGCGCATTTCCAGCAGCGTATCCTGCATGGTGGCGACCTCGTGGAATAGGAGTGAAATCATGGGGTTGTCTGGTCGCTGCCGTAAAGGCGCAGCGACCAGACGGACCAGAGACAGGGAGGAGTTCCGTCCCCGGTCTTACTTGATCTGGTCTTCGGTATAGTAACCGGTGTCGATCAGACGTTCTTCCCAGTTGTCAGCCGTCACCTTGAGCGGCTCCAACAGGTAAGCGGGCACGATTTTCACACCGTTGTTGTAGGTTTCGGTGTCGTTGATTTCCGGCTCGGAATCTTCGAGCAGCGCCTCGACCATGCCCACGGTCACGCGCGCCAGTTCACGGGTGTCCTTGAAGATGGTGGAATACTGCTCGCCCGCGAGGATGGATTTCACCGAAGGCACTTCTGCGTCCTGCCCCGTGACGATGGGCATCAGCATGTCGCCGGAGCCGTAGCCGACACCCTTGAGCGACGACAGGATGCCGATGGACAGACCGTCGTAAGGAGACAGCACGCCGTGCACCTTTTCATCGGTGTAATGCGCCGACAGCAGGTTATCCATGCGCGCCTGAGCAACCGCACCATCCCAGCGCAGCGTGCCCACGGTGTCCATGCCCATCTGGCCGGACACGACGTTGACCTTGCCGTCGTCGATCAGCGGCTGCAGAATCGACATGGCACCATCGTAGAAGAAGTAGGCGTTGTTGTCGTCGGGCGAGCCGCCGAACAGCTCGACGTTCCAGACGTCCGCATCGGGGAAACGTTCCTCGAGCCCCGCCACGAGTGTTTCGGCCTGTTGCACGCCAACCTGGAAGTTGTCGAAGGTGGCGTAGTAGCTGACGTGTTCGCTGTCGCGGATCAGACGGTCGTAGGCGACAACATCAATGCCCGCGTAGCTGGCGTTTTCCAGCGCGTTGGACAGGGTCGTGCCGTCGATGGCCGCGATCACCAGCGCGTCGACGCCGTTGGTGATCATGTTTTCGATCTGCGCCAGCTGGTTGGGAATGTCGTCTTCGGCGTATTGCAGGATGGTGTCGTAACCCGCTTCCTCGAACTGCTTCACCATGGATTCGCCGTCCGAGATCCAGCGCGCCGAGGATTTCGTCGGCATCGCGATCCCGACAAGGCCGTCTGCAAATGCGCCGGTCGCAAGTGTGGTGGCCAGCGCGGTGCTGACCAGAATGGACTTCAGGGTCATAATTTCCTCCTCATGCGGCGGCGTCTTCTCCTCCGACTCCGCCTTGCCCCCACTGGCTATTTCACTTTTATATATCAAGCCAATGCTATTTCCGCCCACCTGATTAACAAAAATGGTATGTCTTCACCATGAGTGCTCCCCTGATCCAGCGGTTGCGACCGCCGCAACTGAAACTGATCCGCGCCATTCACGACGTGGGAAAGCTGCAACTCGCCGCAGAAGCGGTGGGCATGTCGCAGCCTGCCGCCTCGCGCATGTTGGCAGAGATCGAAACACATGTGGGCGCCCCCCTGTTCGAACGGCTGCCGCGCGGCATGGTCTCCACCGAGATCGGCGCCGCCTTTGTGCGCCACGCGCGGGTGATCCTGACGGAAATCGACGCCCTCGCCGCGGAAGTGGGCAAGCTGCACGGCGGCAAGGCCGGCGTTGTTCGGGTGGGCACGGTGACCGGCCCTGCGGTCTCGGCGCTCGTCCCCGCGCTGACGGCGATACGGGCGGAGGTGCCAGATATTCAACCCACGATAGAAGTCGCCCCCTCCGTCACTCTGATCCGAGGGCTGGATGAGGGGAGATTCGACTTCGTTCTGGCGCGGCTGGTGGGCGACAATCAGGTAAGGTCCTTCGAAGCGCATCCCGGCCGAACGGAGGTGATCTCCTTTCTGGTGCGCGCGTCGCACCCTTTGGCGGGTAAAACGGTGTCTCTGGCCGAAACGCAGCCCTATGATTTCGTCATCCAGGAGGCGGGTTCCCCAATCCGGAACGCACTGGAGAACGCCTTTCTTTCCAGTCACCTGCACACGCCAGACAAGGTCACGAACAGCTCGTCTCTCCTGGTGGCGCTCAGCCTGATCACCGGGTCGAACGCCATTGCGCCGCTGACGCGGGAGGTGGCGCAGATGCTGGCTCGGACCGGCATGGATCTGGATGTCATCACCACCACCGAAAGCATCGTGGTCTCGCCTTTTCTGGTGCTGCAATCGCGGCACCATGCGCTGTCACCGATGGCACAACGCCTGCGCGATGAGGTGTTGCGCCGTCTATGACCCCTACCCTTTTACGCCTGCGGAAATCATCACCGCTTCGGTCACGCGCTTTTGGAAAATCAGGTAGCCGATGATCACGGGGGCTGCCGCCAGAAGGGCCAGCGCCATCATCCGTGCATAGGCCACGCCAAAGCTGTCGTTGACCTGCGTGATGCCGACGGGAATGGTCATCATGCCCTCGCTCGTGGAGACAAGAAATGGCCAGAAGAAGTTGTTCCACGCCGAGATAAAGGTGATGATCCCAAGCGCCGCCGTAATGCCCCAGTTCAGCGGCACATACAGTTTGAACAGCAACGTGAACTCACCGCCACCGTCCAGCAAAACGGCCTCGCGCATCTCCCTCGGGATGGCGTCGAAGAACTGTTTGTAGACGATCACCACCACCGGAACGATCAGCTGCGGCAGGATGATGCCCCACCACGTGTTAACCAGTCCAAGGTCATTCATCAGCACGAACTGCGCCACATAAAGCGCCGGCACCGGCACCATGAAGCTGGCAACCACCAACAGATACAATGTCTGACGACCGGGAAATCTGAGCTGTGACAACGCGTAGGCGCACATCATGCCGGTGACCAGAACGATCACCGTGATGATGAGCGAGGTGCCGACGGAGTTGAGGTACCAGACGGGAAGTTTGGAGTTCGACAACACCTGCGCGTAGGCGGAGAAGTTCAGCTCGTCGATCAGCCACCCGGCACCGTCGGAGACGATCCTGTTCTCGCTGCGCAACGACGTGGTCAGTGCCCAGTAAAGCGGGAAGATCCAGATGCACGCGGCGATCAGGACGATGCCGGAGAAGGCGAAATTGCGGGCACGTTTGGCGGTCATTTGCGCCCTCCGATACGCAGAAGTTGGAATTGCAGGACCGAGACAATGACGATCACGAGGAACAGAACCATAGCGATTGCAGAGGCATAGCCGCCGTGGTTCAGCTGGAACGCCTCGCGGTACATCTGCATCAACACCACATAAGACTGGTTGAACGGGCCGCCATTCGACAACAGATAGACCTGATCGAACAGCTTGAGTTGCAAGATCAATTGCAGCGTCAGCACCAGCGAGATGATGGGCCAGAGCAGCGGCCACGTCACCCGCCAGAACCGCTGCCACGGGGTCGCGCCGTCCAGCGCGGCGGCCTCGTACAGATCTTCGGGAATGTTGCGCAGCCCTGCGATCAGCAGCAGCACGTTGAAACCATTGGTCCACCACACCGTCACGACGGCGATCATCGGCATCACCCAATGCGGGTTCTTGAACACGGGCACCGCCTTGCCGGTCACTGCGGCGATCAACGGTTGCAGTATGCCGAACTGGAAATCCAGCATCCACGCCCAGATCATCGTGACGACCGAAACGGGCAGCACGTAGGGCAGAAAGAAAAGTGTCAGCACCAGCGCCTGCATCCGGCCTTTGAGCTTGCTCACGGACAGCGCGATCATCAAAGCAATGACGGTGGTGGGAATGACGGTCAGCAGCACGAAGTAGAAGTTGTTCCACAGCGAGGTATAAAACAGCCGATCCCCCAGCAGCTTGGCGTAGTTTTCCAGGCCGACCCAGGTGCCCTCGCCGATCAGCGGCGCATCGGTAAAGCTAAGCGCCACGACCTTGTATGTCGGGTATAAAAAGAAGACCGCGAAGACAAAGACAAAGGGTGCCACCAGCAGCGCAGCGGCCCGCAGTTCGCGGTTGCGTCGATTGGAGTGCGACATCTCGGCCTCCCTCTCCGGTCTGTCCAAAGGGTGGACCGGGGGCAACGCGCCCCCGCTCCTGTGGCGTAGCTCAGTTCATCAGACCTTGAAGCTGGTCTTTCATCTGGGCGGCCGCGTCTTCGGCGCTGAGGAACCCGTGAATCGCCGGTGCGATCAGGTTGTCCACCGCGTCATAAACGGGCGAGGCGACGCCAGCGATTTTCGACCGCGGATCAAAGGCCGCGTTTTCCGCCAGTGACGCGTAGGTCGCGTTGGGTTCCAGCGCGGCATATTCGTCGCTGTCGACCGTGGGTTTGTAGGCCGGGATATGGCCCGCGTCGGCCCATGCCATCGAATGTTGCTGCATCCAGCCGATCACGGTCAGGGCGGCTTCGCGCTCTTCCTCGGTCATGTTGGGATTGTTCGGAATGGCAAAGGCATGGGAATCCGCCCAGGTGGCGGGCTGGTCCAGCATCTGAGGCACCTCGTTGGCGAACCAGTCAAAGCCCAGCGACCCATCGGCGGCGGAGTCCTTGAAGGTCGGCACTTCCCAGACACCATTGATATGCATCACGGCTTTCTGGCCAGAGAACAGCGCAACGGAGGCCTCGTAAGCGGCCTGTTCGGGGATCAGACCTTCGGCGCGCCAGTCAGCCAAGATCTGAATGGCCTTGACCGCTTTGTCCATGTTGTCACCTGCCAGCACTTCGCCATCGGTGATCATTTCGCCGCCCTGCTGACGCAGCAGCGTGTAGAACATCCGCCACGTGCCGCCGCCACCTTCGGACTGGAAGCTAAGCGGATCAGAGAAGCCCTCCGCCTTGGCCCATTGCAGCAGCGCGGTCATGTCCTCGATCGAATCGATGCCCGTCAGATTGCCGTCTTCGCCCAGCCACTCGGTGCCTTCCAGCGCGGTCTTGTTGTAATATGCGACCACCGCGTGGATGTCGAAGGGCACCGCCATAAGCTGCCCGTCGTCGGTCGACGCAGCCGTGATCGAGGCCTCGAAAAAGTCGCTCTTGGACAGGCCAGCGGCGCCCATCTCGGCATCGGTGATTGGGGTCAGCACATCCTCTTCGAGCGCCAGCGGCAGGCGCGACAAATGGTATGTCATGATATCGGGGCCCTGGCCCACAGCGGTGGCCGTGCGCACCTTGGTGTAGAAAGGCAGCCCCCATTCCAGCGTGGTGCCGCTGATCTGGATGTCGGGGTGTTCGGCGTTGAACTCGTCGATCAGCGCCTTCATCCGGACACCGTCGCCGCCGGCGAGAAAATCCCACCATTCAAGCTCGACCTGCGCCATGGCCGAGGTCGAAAGCCCCATGGTCAGCGCCGTGGCTGTCGCCAGTTTCGTGAACAGTTTCATTATAAGTCCTCCTCCTTGTTATGTGTCGTGCCGCGCGGTGCCTATCGAATGCGGTCTCCCTCCGCATCGAAGACAAATATCCGTTGGGCGTCTGGCAGAACGGTCTGAACCGTGCCGTGCATCCCGTGGCGTGCGCCGGTCTGCTGAAAAATCATCGGCTCGCCACTGGCCAGCGTGCCGTGCTGGTAGGAAACGCCGCCAAGCTCCTCGGCCACATCCACGGTGACGCGCAGCCCCGTCCCCTCCGTTATGGTCAGATGCTCCGGGCGCATCCCCAGCGTGATCGGCGTGCCCGTCGCGGGGGGCGTGGTCAGCGCGATATCAAACCGCGCATCAGGCTGGCCGGTCAACTGCGCGGTGATGCCGGTCGGGGTGACGGCCTCCACCGTGGCCTCGACAAAGTTCATCGACGGCGACCCGATAAAGCCTGCCACGAAACGGTTGGACGGATCGTCATACAGATCGAGCGGCGCGCCCGATTGCTGCACATGGCCCCCCTGAAGCACAAATATCGTGTCGGCCAGTGTCATGGCCTCCACCTGATCGTGCGTGACGTAGATCATCGTCGCGCCAAGTTTCTGGTGCAGCCGCGCCAGCTCCAGACGCATCTGCACACGCAATTCGGCGTCCAGGTTGGACAGCGGCTCGTCGAACAAAAACACCTCTGGCGCGCGCACGATGGCGCGCCCGATGGCAACCCGCTGTCGTTGCCCGCCCGACAGATGCGAGGGTTTCTTGTCCAGGTGGTCGGTCAGTTGCAGGATGGCCGCGGCCTCCTGCACCTTCTGTTTCACCTCGGCCTTGGGGCGTTTCGCAAGCCGCAGGCTGAAGGCCATGTTCTCGAACACCGTCAGGTGCGGGTAAAGCGCGTAGGACTGGAACACCATCGCCACGCCGCGATCGGCGGGGTCCGCATCTGTCACGTCGCGGTCGCCGATGTGGATGCTGCCGCCGGAGGTCTCCTCCAGCCCGGCAATCATCCGCAGCAGCGTGGACTTGCCACAGCCGGAGGGGCCGACGAACACCGCGAACTTGCCGCGCTGCACGTCCATGTCAACGCCCTTGATGACCTTCACTGCGCCAAAATTTTTCTCCACCGATCTCAATTGAACGCCGGTGCTGTTCATCTCGCTCCCCCCTGTCAAATCTGCGCTCCCTGCCTCCTCACGCTGTTTCACCCGACTGACAGCCGAATGACACTGTATGAAAAGGCGGGCAGTTGACCCGTCAGACCGCCGTCCTCCACCGACAGCTTGTCGCCTTTGCGCGGTTTCACCAGATCGGGTTGCGCACAGGTGTTGGCGACCCGGGCCTGCGATGCGTCACCGCCCATCACCTGATGGTCGATCAGGGTCACATTGGTGAAGCCGTGCAGCGCCATGTTCAGGTCCATCTCGGTTTCCAGATGACGGTTGATGGCAAAGACGGTGATCTCCTTGCCACCCGGTGCCAGCACCGCCGCCACGTCGAGGTAGTTCACATCCTGCGCCACCTCTGCATCGTAGCGCGGCCCGTCCACAGCCACGTTCAGCGCCGTGCCGCGCCCATACAGGCTGGCGAACTGGTAGGGATAGTAGATCGACGTCGCCCAGGCCGGGCCGCCGGTCTGCGTGCGGATCGGGGCGATCACATTCACCAACTGCGCGATGCAGGCGATCTTGACCCGGTCCGAACGGCGGATGAATTCGTTCAGCAAGCCACCGACAAAAAGCGCATCTTCGAGGTTGTAATCCTCCTCAAGCAACGCGGGCGCCTCCGGCCAGTCCCAGCTATGCCAGTTTTTTGAATCTTCTTCGCGGTTGTGATACCAGACGTTCCATTCATCAAAGCAGATGAAGACGTCGTTCTTCGCGCGCTTCTTGGCCTTCACATAGTCGATGACCCCGGCGATGGACTGGATGTAGCGCCCGGTCTCTTCGATCTTGGCAAAGTAATTCAGGGAGTTGCGGCTGGAATTGCCGAAATATTTGTGCAGCGAGATATAGTCGACGTTCTCGTAGCATTCCTCCAACACCTGCCGTTCCCAATCCGGGTAGGTCGGCATTTCGTCGTTTGACGAGCCGCAAACCACGGTTTCGATGCCACCGCCAAAGGCCTTCACCGCCTTGGACGTCTCATCGGCGAGGCGACCGTATTCCTTGGCCTCCATGTGGCCGATCTGCCAGGGGCCGTCCATCTCGTTGCCGAGGCACCACATCTTGACACCGTAAGGGTCCGCGACGCCGTGCGACCGGCGCAGATCGCTCCACGCGGTGCCGGACGGATGGTTGCAGTATTCGACAAAGTTGCGGGCGTCTTCGATGCCGCGGGTGCCGAGATTGACCGCCAGCATCATCTCGATGCCCGCCTCATCGGCCCAGCGGGCGAATTCGTTGATCCCGACCTGATTGGTCTCCTTCGAGCGCCACGCAAGATCCAGCCGCACGGGCCGGTCCGCCTGCGGGCCGATGCCGTCCTCCCACTTATAGGCAGAGACGAAGTTGCCACCCGGGTAACGGATCGCCGGAATGTCGAGCGCCTTCACCAGGTCAAGCACATCCTGGCGAAACCCGTGGGCATTGGCGGTGGGGTGATCGGGCTCGTAGATCCCGGTGTAAATCGCGCGGCCCATATGTTCGATGAACGCAGAGTAAAGTCGGTTGTCGATCTGCGCGAGCGCGAAATCCCGGTGGATCGTGGCACGAACCTTCATG
The DNA here is from genome assembly GCF_014196795.1 of Sagittula marina. Taxonomy (GTDB): domain Bacteria; phylum Pseudomonadota; class Alphaproteobacteria; order Rhodobacterales; family Rhodobacteraceae; genus Sagittula; species Sagittula marina. The sequence goes on along the minus strand of NZ_JACIEJ010000005.1, from coordinate 185,627 downwards.
TCCCCTCCCAAGGTATCAGTCCTGAAGTAAAAGCACCTTAGGCGGGAGTCGCGTTAACAAACAATTTACTTCTTGGCGTCTCGCCTTGACAGCATTGGTAACACCTCGCCCCTCATCTGCTGTTTGACCAAGGATAGCAGGCGTTCCGCCGCCGGCGACATCAGCCGGTCGGTGGGGCAGAGAATGTGATACGGCTCGATCGAGATCGGCTGCGTCGTTTTCAACAGGACCAGATCGGCGCTGTAGGGCGGGGACAGCAGCAGGTCCGCAACCTCCTGTGTCACCACCGCGATCACGTCCGAGTCGCGCAACAGCGACATGATCGCCACGACCGATGCGGTCTCGATGATGTTTCCCGGCAGGTCGGTGCCTTCCTCATGAAAGGCGATCTCCAGCGCGTGCCGGATCGGTGCGCCCTTGTCCTGCATGGTCCACATGTGGTTGCGCAGATCCCGCAGGGCCACCCCGTTGCGCCCCGCCACCGGATGCCCCTGCCGCACCATCAAAAACACGGATTCGTTGTTGGCCGGGTGAATGTCAAAATCCCGCGCATAGTCATACGGGCCGACCCGGCTGAGCGTGAAATCATAGGCCTGCCGTTCCAGCCCGCGCATCAACTGGGAGGACGTCGAGACATCCATCTGCACATCCACCAAGGGGGTATCGCGCTTCAGCGCAAGGATCGCGGGGATCACCGCAGCGAGCGCGGCGCCAGTGACCGCCCCGACCCGCACGGTGCCCGCCGTGCCGCCTTGATGAGACATGAAATCCTGCGCCATCTGGTCGATGTCATGCACCAGTTTGCGCGCGTGTCTGGACAGCACAATGCCCGCGGGGGTCGGCAACATGCCCTTGGGCCGTCGTTCAAACAGCTCCGTCCCGATCTGCGTTTCCAATTCGGCCAACATACGAGAGGCCGCAGGCGTCGTCATGTTACAGGCGCTGGCCGCAAGGCCCAGCTTTCCGTGCAAGGCGACGGCGGCCACCAATCGCAACTGCACCGGGCGGAGTGAATTCAGGTAAGTTTCCACGACGCTTCCCCCTTCTTGATGCCATCGGCACGCCGCGCCGCCGGTCCTGCCTCTGCGGTCGGCGATCTGGTACTCGGCTGCGACAAAATCGCCCGTTAACCAGCTTTTCGCCACGTCGGACGCCCCTGCCCCGCAAAGCTTAACATCCGACCGGTTTTTCGGCGCGAACCGGTCGGTTCGTCCTCTAACAATTCATGAACAGTCGGTCGTTCTGGTTAACGCCGTTAAGAATTGCGGCCAGGCGGGTCGATATGTTGTGTGCGGTCGCAGTGTTCATCACACCGCACGGCGCGTTAACCGGCCTCAGGACGGCTTGCGATACTTGAAGACGCCCGTGCCCTTGGCCACCAGTTCGCCGGTCTCGTCATGAACCTCGCCCTCGGCGAAAAATGTCGCCCGCCCGCCGCCGGTGCGCGTGCCCACGCCGGTCAAAAGCACGCCTTTGGGTCGGGAAATAAACTGCACATTCAGGGACAGGGTCAGGCACAGCTGCACCCGGTCCGGATCGCCGGTCCAGCATCCGGCGTAGCCCATGCAAGTGTCCAGGAGCGAGGCATAGACCCCGCCGTGCACGTTCATGTGACGGTTCATCAGATGGTGCTCGATGGGCAGCGCAATGCGGCACATATCGTGGCCCCAATCGGCGACAGTCATGCCCACATGTGCCTGAAAAGGATAGGGTTCTTCCTTGAAACGCTCATCCATATTGCTTGCGTGCCTCCCATCCAAGTTCCGCGAATTGGGGGACGTAGGCACCCAGCTTCATCGCCTTGTCAGGGTTCGCCGCGTTGCCGTCAAGCGCCCGCTTTTTCACCCCCTGCAAGATCGCCGCCATGCGAAAGAACGCAAAGGCCACATAGAATCCGAAATTGGACGGGGGCTCTATCCGCCTGTTCTTGCAATACATTTCAATAAAGCCCTCGTCAGACGGCAGGCCCAGCGCCGCCCGGTCCAATCCTGCCAGCCCGCGCCCGTCGACACCTGTCGGCAACTGCCACTGCATAATCACGCCCGCCAGATCCGCAAAGGGATGCCCCACGGTCGACAGCTCCCAATCCAGCACCGCGAGGCAATCCGGCCCGTTCTCGGAAAACAGCATGTTATCAATGCGGTAATCGCCATGCACCAATGTGCGCGGCCCGTCCTCCTGCGGCAGGTTCTCTTCCAGCCAACTCATCAGACGATCCATGCCCGGCTGCGCTTCGGTGGCGCTGGCACGGTACTGCTTGCTCCAGCGGCCAAGCTGCCGCGCGTAATAGTCGCCGGGCGCACCAAAGTCCGCCAGCCCCACGGCCTCCAGATCCACGTCGTGGATCGCCGCCAGAACCCGCGCCATTTCCGCCATCAATGCCGCGCGTGTTTCCGGCACCTCTCCCGGCAGGCTCGGGTCCACCAGATTGCGGCCCGACACATGGCTCATGACATAGAACGTCACGCCCAGCACCGCCTCGTCCTCGCAAAGCGCCAGCATCTTCGGCACCGGCACGTCGGTCTGCGCCAGCGCGGCTTGCACCCGAAACTCTCGATCCACGGCGTGCGCGGACTTCAAAAGCACCCCAGCCGGTTTGCGCCGCAACACATAAGTCCCTGACGCCGCGCGCAAAAGGTAGGTCGGATTGGACTGGCCCACCGCGAATTTCTCCGCCACCAGCGGCCCCTCGAAGTCCGCCACATGCGCCTGCATCCACCCGGACACGCGGGCCAGCTCGTCCTCAGTCATTGCTGTACTTCTTCAGCTCAGCCCGCGCCACTTGCCGACGATGCACGGCGTCCGGCCCGTCGGCAAACCGCAAGGTCCGCACATGGGTCCACATATGCGCGAGGTCGAAGTCCTGCGAAATCCCCGCCGCACCGTGCATCTGCATGGCCTCGTCGATGACCTTCCCCGCCATGAGCGGGGCCACGACCTTGATCTTCGAAATCCAGGGCTGCGCGGCACGGACGCCCGCAGTGTCCATCATCCACGCTGCCTTCAGGCACAACAGCCGCGCCATCTCGATCTCCATCCGGGCATTGGCGATGATATCGTAATTCGCCCCCAACTCGATGATCTTCTTGCCAAAGGCCTCACGCGTTTGACCCCGGCGGCACATCATTTCCAGCGCCTTTTCCGCCTGACCAATGGCCCGCATGCAGTGATGGATACGCCCGGGTCCAAGCCGCCCCTGCGCCACCTCGAAGCCCCGTCCCTCGCCCAAAACGATGTTGGCCGCAGGCACCCGCACATCGGTAAAGCGGAGGTGCATATGGCCATGCGGCGCGTCATCAGCGCCGAACACCTTCATCGGGCGCAACACCTCTATCCCAGGTAGATCCGGGTCCATGACAAACATGGTATGCCGGGCGTGCTTTGGCGCCTCGGGATCGGTGCAGGCCATCAGGATATACAGGCCACAGCGTGGATCCCCGGCCCCGCTGATCCACCATTTCTCGCCGTTCAGCACGTAGTCGTCGCCGTCCCTCACGGCAGAAAACTCAAGCTGTGCGGCATCAGAGGACGCCAGATCCGGCTCCGTCATCACGTAGGCCGACCGGATGTCGCCGGACAGCAAAGGTGCCAGCCAGCGGGCCTTCATCCAATCCGCGCCGTAGCGTTCCAGCACTTCCATGTTGCCGGTGTCGGGCGCATTGCAGTTGAACACTTCCGCCGCGATGCCGACCTTGCCCATCTCCTCGGCGAGGTAGGCGTATTCCACCGTCGTCAGCCCCAGCCCACGATCCGAATCCGTCAGCCAGAAGTTCCACAACCCGCGTTCCTTTGCCCGCTCTTTCAGGCCATCAAGGATCTCCAACTGGCGGGCGGTGTGATGAAAACGTCCGTCTGGATGCTGACCCACCTCGTCGTGGAACTCCGCATCCAAAGGTGCGATTTCGTCGCTGATCATGCGGCGCACCGCCTCCACCAGCGGTTTGACCCGCGTGGTCATGCCTAAATCCATATCACTCTCCCTCACCACAGCCCCGCGTCGGCTGCGGCGCGACCCGCGCGCCGCTAGCCCATCACGATTATGCCACGTAGACCCGCGTTATCCAGTTCGCCACAAGCGCCGGGCGTGTCTCGCCTTCGATTTCGACCTCCACGTCCCAATGCACGTCAAGCCAACCGCCTTCTTCCCCCTCCTCCGGTTCATCGACACCGGCGATGGAAAAGCGCCCTCTTACACGTCGGCCGACGCGTACGGGCGAAACAAAGCGAATGCGATCAAAGCCATAATTCACCGAGGACGCCACGCCAGCTATCCCCTTCATCACCTGATAAGACATGGCTGACAGCATCGACAGCGTCAGGAACCCATGTGAAATGGTGCCACCAAACGCTGATCTGGACGCAAACTCCGCGTCCAGATGGATGTCCTGCCAATCCTCGGTCGCATCGGCAAACGCCTTGACCCGCGCCGTGTCCAGCTTGAACCACTCGCTTTCTGCGGGGGCCATTGACCGCAGTTCATCAGCCAGCATCGGGCAACTCGTAGCCGTCAAAGCGCTGGCGAAGGGTCAGTTTTGACACTTTTCCCGTCGCTGTCAGAGGCAGATCGTCGACGAATTCCATCGCATCGGGCAACTGCCATTTGGCGACATGCTCCAACATCAAGGCGTGCACCTCCTCCAGCGTCGGGCCGCCGTCCTTGGGCACCACGACCAGCAGCGGGCGCTCCTCCCATTTGGGGTGCGACACGGCGATGACGGCGCAATTGGCGACCTTGGGGTGCGCCATGGCGATGTTTTCCAAGTCGATCGAAGAGATCCACTCGCCACCAGATTTGATCAGGTCCTTGCTGCGATCCTGGATGGTCAGAAAGCCATCCGCCGAGATGCTGGCCACGTCGCCCGTGCCGAACCACCCTTCTGAGGCGAACGCCTTTTCCGAAGCTTCCGGATTGTTGAAATAGCCCGAAATGATCGCATTGCCGCGCACGAAAAGCTCGCCCATGGCCGTGCCGTCCTGTGGCAACGCATTGCCGTCTTCGTCATTGATCTTCATTTCGACGCCAAAGACACGCCGCCCTTGCGTGGCCTTCAGCGACACACGCTCGTCAAAAGACAAGTCCATCCCGGCGGGCACCTGCGCATGCGTCCCGACAGGCGACATTTCCGTCATGCCCCAAGCGTGGCAAACGTCGACCCCCTGGCGCTCGAAGAAGTCGATCATCGCACGAGGGGCAGCGGAGCCGCCGATCACCAGCTGCGACAGCGCCTCCGGTGGTTTGCCCTGCGCCTCGACTTCGGCGCGCAAGCCCAGCCAGACCGTCGGCACGCCCCAGGATGCGGTGACCTGTTCCGCCTCCATCAGTTGGTACAGCGATGGCCCGTCCAGCTTTGGCCCCGGCATGACAAGCGACGCCCCCACCAGCGGCGCCGCATAAGGCAGCCCCCAGGAATTGACATGAAACATCGGAACAACCGGCAATATGCGCCCGCCTTCGTTCAGCGATTTTGGCAGCGTCACAGAGATAAACAATGCGTGCAAAACGGTGGAGCGATGGGAATACAAGGCACCCTTCGGATGGCCCGTGGTGCCCGAGGTATAACACAGCGAGGCGGCGGTATTTTCATCAACCAGCGGCCAGTCGTAGCTGTCCGCTTGCCCGTCGAGCAGATCCTCGTAGCACAGCAGGTCCAACGCGCTGTCGGGCATGTGGGCCCGGTCCGTCATCACAACCAGTTGCAGGTCTTCGGGCAGGTGTTCGGCCAGTGCTTCGATGATCGGAACAAAGGTCAGGTCAACACACAGCACCTTATCCTGCGCATGGCCGATGATATACAGCATCTGCTCGGCAGACAGCCGTGGGTTGATCGTGTGACAGACCGCCCCCATGCCGCTGATGGCATAATACAGCTCGAAGTGGCGATAGCCGTTCCACGCCAAAGTGGCGACACGGGTGCCCATGCCAACGCCGAGGCTTTCCAATCCATGCGCAAGTTGCGCGGTGCGCTTGTAGGTGTCCTTGTAGGTTTGCCGGTGAATGTCGCCTTCTGTGCGCTGGGAAACGATCTCTCCCTTCGGGTGCGCGGTGGCAGCATAGTCAAGAATCTCGATGATCCTCAACGGCATCTGCATCATCATGCCCTGCATCTGGCCCTCCCTTGCCGTCGTCAGTCGTTGACCTAGACTGCGCAAGATGCGCGGCCCTGCGCAACCGGTTTTCATACCCGTCCCACCAGGACGTGACGTAGAGGAGGTCCCATGACCGATCAAATGACCCGCATCACCCTTGCGCGCCGCCCCGAAGGCACCCCCGTGCCAGAGGATTTCGGGCTGAAAAAAGGCCCCCTGCCCGAGGTTTCCAAAGGCGAAATGCTGGTGGAGGTGCAGACCCTGTCGCTCGACCCCTACATGCGCGGTCGGATGAATGCGGTCAAAAGCTACGCCGCCGCGACGGAGATCGGCGATACCATGCCCGGCCAAGGCGTGGGGCGCGTGATCGCGTCGCAGGTCGACGGGTTTGCCGAGGGCGACATCGTGGTTGGCGCCACCGGCTGGGCGAGCCACGCGGTGCTGCCCGGCGATGGCGCGTTCAAGTGGGACAAGGCTGCGCCGCCATCCACGGCGCTTGGCGTTCTGGGGATGCCGGGCTTCACCGCCTGGACGGGATTGCGCGAATACGGGCGGCCCAAGGCCGGCGAAACGCTGGTCATCGCCGCGGCCACCGGCCCCGTAGGTGCAATGGTTGGACAACTGGCCAAATCCGCCGGTCTGCGCACCGTGGCCGTCGCGGGCGGGGCCGAAAAATGCCGCCTTGCCGTGGAAAAGTTCGGGTTCGATGCGGCGGTGGACCACCGCGCCCATGCGGACGAAAGCGCCATGCGCAGTGCTTTGGCGGAGGCGTGTCCGGATGGCGTAGACATCTACTGGGAAAACGTTGGTGGAAAGGTGCTTGCGGCCGTCATGCCGCTCATGAATGACCATGGGCGCATCCCGATTTGCGGCACAATCGCGTGGTACTCCGGCGTCAATTCGACAGAGGACCGACTGCCGATGGCGTGGCGCAACATTCTGACCAAACGTCTGTCCGTGAACGGATTCATCATCTTCGATCATTGGGATGACTACCCTGATTTCGTCGAGAAACTCGCGCCCAAGGTGGCCGCAGGCGACATTGCCTACCTTGAAGACGTGACCGAGGGACTGGAAAACGCCCCGCAAGCCTTTATCGCCATGCTCAGCGGCGGGAACACCGGCAAGACACTGATCAAAGTGTCCTGACGGGCGCAGATCCTCGGCGCGCCGGTCACAGATCCGGCGTGCCTTCCATCTCCAACGCCAGCGGCGCGGGCGTGCCGCCAAGGTCATCTATGCGCAGCTCGCCCGTCGGCTTGGACAGGCGGTTGCGCACCACCCAATAAAGCCGCGATTGCGCGCGGGTGATCGCCACGTAGGCCAGACGTTTCCACAAAGGTTGGCCCGCCTCGATCCGCCCCATGCGAGCAGCGGTGTACAGGTCCGGCGCAAAGACCTGAACGTTTTCCCATTGCGAGCCTTGCGCCTTGTGGATCGTCACAGCCGCGCCGTGCAGGAACGTCGCGCCCATGCGCGCGGCAAAGGGGATGAAGGGTTCTTCCTCATCGGGCTTCTCGATCTTGACGATGGAGGCGGCAGACACTTGCGGCTCCACGGCCCCCACAACATGCAGCTTGGAAAATCCCGGCTTTCGGCCCGGTCCGAGGTATATCACCTGCGCGCCCTTGATCAGGCCCCGCGCTTCCAGATCAAGCCGCTTTTTACGGTGTTTCAACGGCAGCTCAAGGCCGTCGCAGATCAACGGCTCCCCGGGCAGCAAGCTGTCGAGCGGCGCGTTATGGACGTTGCGGAATGCGTTGAGCAACCGAATGCGCGTGGCATTTCGCCAGACCAGAACCGGCGAGCGCGCCATCAGATCGACCTCCACCCGCTGCGCGTAAACCACACGATCATCGCGGCGAGAGATGTCTTCGACCATGTTCTCGAAATCTTCGAAGCCCATCTGCGGATCGGCGAGCGCATGGGCAAGATCGAGGATCGGGTTGTCCGCCTCCTGCCGGTGCACGCGCTTAAGCTCCAGCTTGTGCTTTTCCGGGATGCCGTCGAACACCATCTGTCCCGACTGGCCCACCGGAGCAAGCTGCGCGGGATCACCGAACAGGATCAGGTTGGGAAAGATCTCTTGCAGATCTTCGAATTGCTTTGCATCCAGCATGGAGGATTCATCGACAAAACCGATGTCGAGCGGTTCATCCCGACGTTTCCATCCGGTGATGAAATCCGACCCCCGCAGACCGGCCGCAGCCAGAGCGGCGGGAATGGATTTGTGGATCTCGTAAGAGGCCAGCGCGCGGGCCAGTGCCTCCTCGGTGAGATCTTCCAGCTCTGGCGCGTCGCCCTCGCCTGTCAGCCAGTCCGCGACCTTCTCGTATTCCGGATCGTAAACCGGTTTGTAGATGATGCGGTGAATGGTGGTGGCTGGCACGCCGCGCATCCGCAGGACAGAGGCTGCCTTGTTCGTGGGGGCGAGCACGGCCAGCGTGCGCGAGTCGGAGGCCTTGCGACTTTCGTAATCGCCGGAGACGATCTCGATTCCGACGCCCTCCAGTGCCTTCACCAGTTCCGACAAAAGCAAGGTCTTGCCGGAGCCCGCTTTGCCCATCAGGGCCATGACGCGGGCGTCGCTGTCCTTGGCAGGCAGGCAGACGCCGCTGTCCAGATCGACCCCTGCCTTGCGCAGCATGTCCGTCACGCGGTCATGGGCTTCGGCCTGATCTTCGGAGAAGGTGATTGCTGTGCTCGACATGGCGCGCACCCTATCTGCACGGCCCGGCGGCGACCAGATGCGAAAAAGCGCGCGACGGCAGCATCGCGCGCTTTTGTTCAGGTTGCGGGTCGGATCAGGCGGCGACCAGACCGGCCTCGTCGATGATATCTCCGAAGGAGCGTTCAAACCAGCGCTTGGAAAGTTCCGGGGAAATCCCGGCCGCTTTGGACACTTTCGCCTGCGCTTCGGCAGTGAACTCCCAAAGGCCCACGGCGATCATGGACCGCCCCTCGCCCTCTTGGCCCAGAATCTCCGGGGAGGACCCGATCCGCTTGTAGATGCGGACCATGCGCGCATCGAAGACGCCAACATAATGCTCGACGCCGAATTCCTGCATGACCTCGCCCCCGGCCAGCATCAGCGCCGCTGCAACGCCCGGCGTGGCCGAGCGGGACAGACAGAAGCGCGTGCATTCCCAGATCAGCGGGCTTTCGATGCGCACGCCATCCGTCAGGTGGATGAAGTGATCGTTCACCATGGTGCGCCCGATGGTGGGCAGCAGGCGCATGGACCCGCCATGGCTGCCGTCGGCATTTTCCCAGATGACATAAAGCGGGTTTTCGGTGTCGTATTCGTCGCGCTCGAACCCCTTGTCGTCGACGGTGACCGCCCAACCGAGGCGCGTCTTGAATTGGTCGGCCCGGTCAAGAAACATTGTGCGGGCAAGTTTGGGGAAGGTGTGCAGGTCGTTGCCGTAGATGTAGCGGATCATGGGTCTTTCCTTCGCGGTGATGCGTTGATGAAAGAACCCTGCAAGTTTGGTGGTTAAACGATTCCACGAGCCACGCACGGGTGGGTAAGGATTGGTTTACCATCCCTCGCCCAAGGTGTTCGATTGCTTGGCAAATGTGTCAAATGACAATGACCCCACGGCTGAGCGCGCGGGCCACGGCATGGGTGGTGTTGAGCGCCCCCAGCTTGTGGCGTGCACTTTCAACGTACACCCGCAAAGTATGCTCGGAAATCGACAGAGTGTCTGCTGCCTGCGCCCTGTTGTAGCCAATGGCCAGAAGCGTCATCGCCTCGACTTCCCTGGGAGACAGTGACTGCGCGGGATCGGGCGCGCGGCCCGGTTCGAACTCCAGCGCTCTGGAGTTGAAATAGTGCGCCATGAGGATCAAGTCACGGCGGTTTTCCGTGGTGAATTGCTCCCAATCGTCGTCGTTGCCGTTGTGAGAGAGCGTGAAAAGTGCAAATTGCCCGTTCGGTCCCCGGATCGGAATGGAATAGCCTTGGTTGCCGATGCCGTGGGCGATGGCGTCTTCCAGAAATGCGCGGGCCGATTTGCTGGACCAATCCAGTCGCTTCCAATTCACGGGGTGGAAGCGCTGGTAGCAGCCCTGGATCACCGGATCGATCCGAAGATATCCTTTCTCGATATAGCGGTTGACCCATTCCAGATCATACGTGCCACAGCCATACTGCTCCCCCGCGCCGTTCACCCAATGATAGATGATGTGGTCGACACCATATTCGTCGCGCAGTTCCTCGATCAGACCCTGTAGATCATCCAGCCCGTCAGCGGATTCCAACCGTTCGATCAGCGTGTCCAGACGCGGCGCGTTTCGCAAAAACCCCAATACCGTTTTCCTTGGCAACGGACGTCAGTTCGGCCTGTGCGACGAAGGACGCGTCGTCAAGCTGTGCCGCCAAAGCAGGCATACCGTTGGCGCGCGCAAAGGTCTTCAGGTCAGTCAGTACGTCCAAGATCCAGTCATTTCCCATGGCAAGCCTCATACCCAAGTAGTTAACGATCCATTAACTTCACTTTAGCATGTGGAAAACAGCGCTCATATTCACTTAATTTCCCTCCCCAGAAATAGCGAGGGCGCTGTCAGCAAGTGTTTGAAATCTCATTGGCGCGGTCCAAAACGAGAACACGCCCGCGAACGCTGGGGCGATTCGCGGGCGTGTCATGAGGTCCGATGCGCGAGTCTTGCGACCCCACGGCACCGGGTCGCAGTTTACTTGCGTGCCTCCAGGCAATCCTCAAGCGTGCGCAGGCCGGTCTTTGGTGCCTGCACCAGAACGGACATATTGCCCGGCTTGTGCTCGTTTCGCAGCATCATCATGTGCGCATCCGGGATCTCGTTCCACGGGAACACTTGAGACATGCAGGGATCAAGGCGCCGCTCGCACATCAGACGGTTGGCAGAGCCGGCCTGCTTCAGGTTTGCGAAGTGCGACCCCTGCAAGCGTTTCTGGTGCATCCACATGTATCGCACGTCAAAGGTGCAGTTGAAGCCAGAGGTGCCAGCGCAGATCACGACAATGCCACCCTTCTTCACCACCAGTGTCGACACAGGGAACGTCGCCTCGCCCGGGTGTTCGAACACCATGTCGACGCTGACGCCCTTGCCGGTGATCTCCCAGATCGCCTTGCCAAACTTGCGGGCCTCTTTCAGCCAGTCGTTGTATTCCGGCGAGTTGACCGTCGGCAGCTGACCCCAGCAGTTGAAATCCTTGCGGTTGATGACGCCTTTTGCCCCCTGATCCAGCACGAACTGGCGCTTGGATTCATCGGAAATCACCCCAATCGCATTGGCACCGGCGGTGTTCGCCAGCTGGATCGCGTAGGAGCCGAGGCCGCCGGACGCCCCCCAGACCAGCACGTTCTGGCCCGGCTTGAGCTCGTGCGGGTGGTGACCGAACAGCATCCGATAAGCCGTGGCCAGCGTCAGCGTATAGCAGGCGCTTTCTTCCCACGTCAGGTGCTTGGGGCGCGGCATCAGCTGCTGGGCCTGCACCTTGGTGAACTGCGCAAAGGAACCGTCGCCGGTCTCGTAGCCCCAGATCCGCTGGGACGGCGAGAACATCGGATCACCGCCGTTACATTCCTCGTCGTCGCCGTCGTCCTGGTTACAGTGAATGACAACTTCGTCGCCCACTTTCCAGGTCTTCACCTTGTCGCCCACTTTCCAGACGATGCCGGACGCGTCAGACCCAGCAACGTGAAAGTCCTGACCGTGCACGTCGAAGGGTGAAATCGGCTGACCCAAGCCAGCCCAGACGCCGTTATAGTTCACACCGGCGGCCATCACGAGCACCAGAACCTCATGGGAGTCGATCTCCCATGTGTCGACCACTTCCTGCTGGAAAGACGTGTTGGGCTCGCCGTGCCGCTCGCGGCGGATCGCCCAAGCATACATTTTCTTTGGCACATAGCCCATCGGAGGCATTTCGCCGATTTCGTAGAGGTCTTTCTCCGGCGCCTCGTACTGCGCGATGCCCGTTTGCTGATCCAGTGCCATGTCGGCCTCCTGAGGGTCTGAGGTCGTTAACGTCTGCCGCGTTGTGCAGGTGCAGAATCGCAGCGCTGCTCCGAGAAATACGGACGCTTGCGCAACTTTGCAACATCAATCATAGCATTTTTGAAACTTTATAACCGAGCAGTCGCAGAAATTTCGGTGCGGCTGCAGCACAGATTCAGTTCTTGTCGTCGCTGGACGGTCGCGATTTTCGCCGTTGCGGCGGCTCTGCAACCACAAACCGCCTCACCGCCATCGCCCGATGCAGCGCGAAACCGTTCCAGATCGACCAATTGAGACAAACATGGGGTATGCCCCACTCGAAGTGCTTTGATGCCTGTTTGCGCCAAAGCTCAGGGGGCAAAGGCGCCTACCGGAATAAGACCTTCAAACCACTTGCGCGGGTCACCGGTGTCCGGACATGCTGCGATAGCAACGCCGCATCGCGGCGAATTGACAGGGACATAATGTTTCGCGTATTCCGTCATTAACGCAACAAGATTGCCCACACGTGATTCACGCCAACGGTCACCACAGACCCGCCCGCGCAAGTCCAGCCTGAGGAGGCCCTGATGACCGAGACCCAAAAAGACCGGCCCTGGTTGATCCGTACCTACGCGGGACACTCAACCGCGGAAAAATCCAACGAGCTTTATCGCAACAACCTTGCCAAAGGTCAGACCGGCTTGTCCGTGGCCTTCGATCTTCCGACGCAGACGGGCTATGACAGCGACCATATCCTCGCACGCGGCGAAGTGGGCAAAGTCGGCGTGCCCGTTTGCCATCTGGGCGACATGCGGATGCTGTTCCGGGATATCCCGCTGGAGCAGATGAACACCTCGATGACGATCAACGCAACCGCGCCATGGCTGCTTGCACTCTATATTGCAGTCGCCGAGGAACAGGGCGCGGACGTGTCCAATCTGCAAGGCACCGTTCAGAACGATCTCATCAAGGAATACCTGTCGCGTGGCACGTATATCTGCCCGCCAAAACCCTCGCTGAAGATGATCGGCGACGTGGCCGAGTACTGCTATAAGAACGTGCCCAAATGGAACCCGATGAACGTGTGTTCCTATCACCTGCAAGAGGCGGGCGCGACACCGGAGCAGGAGCTGGCTTTTGCGCTCGCCACCGCCATCGCCGTGCTGGACGAGCTGAAGCCACGCATCCCTGACGAGGATTTCGCCACCGTCTGCGGGCGGATTTCATTCTTTGTAAACGCCGGCATTCGGTTTGTGACGGAGATGTGCAAGATGCGCGCCTTCGTCGATCTCTGGGATGAGATCCTCGCAGAACGCTATGGAATCGACGACCCCAAGATGCGCCGCTTCCGCTATGGCGTTCAGGTCAACTCCCTCGGATTGACCGAACAGCAACCGGAAAACAACGTCTACCGCATCCTGATCGAGATGCTGGCCGTGACCCTGTCGAAAAAGGCGCGTGCCCGCGCCGTGCAGCTTCCCGCCTGGAACGAAGCACTCGGCCTGCCCCGCCCCTGGGATCAGCAGTGGTCCATGCGGATGCAGCAGATCCTCGCCTACGAAACCGACTTGCTGGAATTTGGCGACCTGTTCGACGGGAACCCGGCCGTGGATGCCAAGGTCGAAGCCCTGAAAGAAGGCGCGCGCGCCGAGCTGGCAAACATCGACTCCATGGGCGGCGCCATCGGGGCGATCGAATACATGAAGGCGCGCCTCGTGGATTCCAACGCCGAACGTCTCAACAAGATCGAGCGCGAAGAAACCATCGTCGTTGGCGTGAACAAATGGCAGCACGGCGAACCCTCGCCATTGATGGGCGAAGACGGCGGCATCATGACGGTCGACCCGGCTGTGGAAGAAGATCAGAAAGCGCGGCTCGATGCGTGGCGATCCGAGCGCGAGGCAGAAGCCGTCAAATCCGCCCTCACTGCCCTGCGCAAAGCCGCGCAAGCCGGCGAAAATGTGGTTCCCGCCTCTATCGACTGTGCCAAAGCGGGGGTCACCACAGGCGAATGGGCCGGGGAAATGCGTGCCGTGCACGGCGAATTCCGCGGCCCCACCGGTGTCTCACGTGCTGCGTCGAACAAGACCGAAGGTCTCGAAGACCTTCGCGCAGCCGTCGATGCCGTTTCTGACAAGCTGGGGAAACGCATGCGTTTTCTGGTCGGCAAACCGGGCCTCGACGGCCACTCCAACGGGGCAGAACAGATCGCTTTCCGCGCCCGCGATTGCGGCATGGAAATTGACTACGAGGGCATTCGCCTGACGCCGGAGCAGATCGTCACCGCTGCGCAACAAGGCGCCCATGTGGTGGGCCTTTCGATCCTGTCAGGCTCGCACATCCCACTGGTCGAAGACCTGATGAACAAGATGCGCGACGCCGGACTTGGCAATATCCCTGTGATTGTCGGCGGCATCATTCCCGACGAAGACGCCGCGCGTCTGACCGCAATGGGCGTTGCCCGCGTCTATACGCCAAAAGATTTCGAACTGAATACAATCATGAAAGACATCGTGACTTTGGTTGATCCAAAATCGGTCGCTGCAGAATGAAGTAGCTTTTCAGCCGCAGGTTGCCAATTGTCGCAAAATGACCGGGCCGGAGCGGACGCTTCGGCCTTTTCACTTTTCGAAGCCTCAAAATTGAATTGACCAATACAAAAGCACACAATAAAGAAATTCGGACGCTGGAAAACGCTTGGACCATGGCAAAACGGCAGATTAAATAGTTTCGAATGACTTTCGGAAGACTGTGCAAGTAGGCGGTTCTTTCAAAGTCATTTATCTGTGTTCCTTCGCTCTTCAATAAGTTTCGAACTTTCTTCCGGCCGTGGTTTCTCGTATCTGGCTTCTGGCCCAACATGAAAAGGAACGCACCATGACGGATAACCTCGAAACAATGTCCCGGGAAGAACTGCAAAAGCTGATTTCAGACGCGCAAAAAGCTCTGAAAACTGTGGATGCACGTCGCATGGCAGAAGCAAAGCGCGCCGCCGAACTGGCTGCAAAGGAATATGGCTTCTCGCTTGATGAGGTCCTTCAGTCTGGAACGAAAGCTTCCAAGGGCGCCCCGAAATACGTCAACCCCGAAGATCCCACTCAGACATGGACCGGCCGTGGTCGCAAACCCAATTGGTTGATCGAAGCCATGGACGCAGGAAAGTCCCTGGACGACATGGCGATCTGATAAAATGACCATACACATTGGCGCCGCCCCCGGCGAAATCGCGGAAACCGTGCTGATGCCCGGCGATCCTCTGCGCGCAGAATGGGCCGCTCAGACCTTTCTCGACGATGCCAAATGCGTAAACCGTGTCCGCGGCATGTTGGGGTATACGGGCACCTGGAAAGGCAACCGGGTTACCATTCAAGGGTCCGGCATGGGCATGCCCAGCCTCTCCATTTATGCCAATGAGTTGATCCGCGATTATGGCGCGCGCACGTTGATCCGCATCGGATCCTGCGGCGCCATGCAACACAGCATCAATATCCGCGACGTTGTCATCGCAATGACCGCTTCGACTCTATCGACCCCCTCGCGTGGCATTTTCAAGGAACTGAATTACGCACCTTGCGCGGATTATGCTTTGCTCGAAGCAGCCGTCGCCAGCGCGCGTAAAAAAGACAGCGCAGTTCATGTGGGCGGGATTTATTCAGCGGATGTGTTCTACGACGAGCGTCCCGATCTGAATGAGCAAATGATCCGGCACGGTATTCTTGGCGTGGAAATGGAAGCTGCGGAATTGTACACAGTTGCGGCGCGACATGGCGTGCGCGCATTGGCGATCATGACCGTTTCCGACCACCTGCTCACCCAGGACGCCCTGCCCGCCGAAGATCGTGAACGTTCCTTTGGCGACATGGTAGAAATCGCGCTCGAGGCGGCCTTCGCCTGAGCCTATCGCCCGTGGCTGCGGTCATATCCATTGATCACGGGCGATTTCCATCCGGCCAATGCACCGGACGCCGGGGCCATCACCTCGACAAGAAGCGGCCCGCATATGGCGGTGTCAGAGCTGTGCTCCGCGCTGCAATCGCCTCCGGGACAAGCACTGAGCGCCCCGAGAAGATCAATTTCCGCGAAAAATGTCAGATGATCGTCCTTGCGAACCGGACTGGCCTTCATGAAATATTGCCCGGTGTCATGCGTAAATCCGGTGCACATGAAAACATTCAAAACGTCATGCACGTGTTTCTCCGCCTCCGCCAAGGGCAGGTCCCGCGCATCGGCCAAGGCACGCGTCAAATTCGAATGACAACAGTGGTGGTAATCGTTCCCCGCCAAAAGCTGATGGGTGTAAGGGTCGCAACGCGTTCCGATCACATCATGCACCGCCCCGCCAAACGCGTCGCGTCCATACCAGCCCAGCGTGTCGGCAACGATCGTCGCCATAGGCCTGAGATAGGGAAAGCCGGACCACAGGCGGTCACCGGTGGTGACGTGACTGCCATGCAGCGCGCGGGTCTTGCCAGAATAGAACCGCTCGGTCAGATCGTGCGCATTCCACAGGTTCAGATCGCCCACTTGCGGCGTCTCGGCACAGGTGATGCGAAAGAAATGCCCGGCAGGGACCTCAAACGCGCAGGCCTCGCGCGGTGCGGCAGTGTGGCGCGAGATCACATCAGCGCCCTCTAGCGCCTCGGCATAAAGCGACATATTTGCCAGTGGCAGCGTGTCGTTCGGGTAGCAAATCACCGGCGGAACGGCGCGGCGGATGTCGGCATCTTCGGGCGGGGTCATTGTGCGGCGTCCTCACGATGGCAACGGGTCGGGCTTTGGCCCTTTGGATAATCTATGGTGGCCCCGCAATGCACACATGTCCAGCGGGTCGCCTCAGACATCCGATATTCCCGCCAACGGCATAGGCGCGTTTCCGGCTTGTTGTAGATCAGCAATAGCACGAAGGCTACTATCAGAAGGACAGGGATCAACATGGTGACTGACCTAGTGCGTTTGACCGGGATGCAAAAGCACTTAGCCTCATAGGCCCGGGCGGATCACCCGCCCGGTCAGGCCTGTCCGCGGGACAGGATCAGGCCGCGAAGGGCATATCGTCATAAACCGGCGCAGTGCTGGCCGGCCGCGGTGTTGGTGTGTAGTAGGCGAAAGCCTCATTCAGAGCGTCGAGGGCGCGCTGAGCCGGGGATTTAGTCTGCTCTTGCATTGGGTATGACCTTTATGTCGTTTTCATCCCCTCCCCGACCCATGAGATAGTCCCGGCTCGCCTGCTTCACATCTGCCGATATCGCAAGAACGACATGCATTTAGGACATAGGGAACGCTGCGGAAACCGCGTCAGCGCCTATGACGCAAAGAAAACCCCGGGAAACGAACGTCTCCCGGGGCCAATGATGACAAAATTTGCAGCCGTGTCAGGCCGCGCGCTCCAACATCAACTTCTTGATTTCGGCAATCGCGCCAGCCGGGTTCAAACCTTTCGGGCAGGTTTTGGTGCAGTTCATGATGGTGTGGCAGCGGTACAGCTTGAACGGGTCTTCGAGCTGGTCCAAACGCTCACCCGTCGCCTCATCACGCGAGTCGATGATCCAGCGGTAGGCATGCAGCAGCGCTGCCGGTCCAAGGTATTTGTCGCCGTTCCACCAGTAGGACGGGCAAGATGTGGAGCAGGACGCACACATCACGCATTCATACAGGCCGTCGAGCTTTTTGCGGTCCTCAATGGACTGCTTCCACTCTTTCGCGGGGCGGTTGGTCTTGGTCTCCAACCACGGCATGATCGAGGCGTGTTGCGCGTAGAAGTGCGTCAGGTCCGGGATCAAATCCTTCACCACCGGCATGTGAGGCAGCGGGTAGATGGTGACGTCGCCATCAATCTCGTCCAGACCGTAGATACAGGCCAAGGTGTTGATGCCGTCGATCATCATCGCGCAGGAACCACAGATGCCTTCGCGGCAGGAGCGGCGGAACGTCAGGGTGGGATCGATCTCGTTCTTGATCTTGATCAGCGCATCCAGAACCATGGGACCACATTCGTCCATGTCCAGATGATAGGTGTCGACCCGCGGGTTTTCCCCATCATCAGGGCTCCAGCGGTAGATCTTGAACGCACGGACGTTCTTGGCGCCCGACGGCTTTGGCCAAGTCTTGCCAGTCCGGATCTTGGAGTTCTTGGGGAGGGTAAACTGTACCATTTCTCTCTCCTTATCGAAGCAGAGCCGGCAGCCCTTGGGTCGCCAGACAAGTTGTTGTTTCGGGCTTCGAGACCACTTGTGCAACGATCTCGACGGAACTTTGTGTCGGGCCACCGAGCGTATCGGAAGCCAGAGCGTAAATCTGCGGCGCGGAGGCGTTGTTTATCACGCAGTCGATGCTGGGCTGTAGCGGGATCCCCGCTGGCAGACGCTCAAGAAGCACCCGATTGACGGTCGAGCGCGCCGCGCTGCGGGCGATCTGGTCCTGTGCCTGTGTTGAACACCCGGCGAGCATAAGCCCGGCGAGGCTAAGAGCAATCAATCCACGCAATAGAGCGTCCCCCGATAAAATGGCGCTGCCCCGGGTGGGCAGTTGCCCACGACCGAGGGCGTGTTGCGCGGTTGGCGGAACCGGGACTGATCCATGACAACGGTATAGGAAGCGCGACCATTCATGCACGCGTCAACGGCGGCATTGTATTGCGCTGCGTAACCAGTCTTGGCGCCGCCCGAATAGGCGATCCCATTCGCCTGGTCCTGGCAATATGCCAAGGCCCCCTTCTCTGCCGAAGCGGAGCTGGCGGCACAGGCCGCCAGAATAACGGAGATCGCCAGAGCGCGCATCAGAACGTCCGCGCCTTGGGTGCGATGGTCTCCAGGCTGATGCCGCCTTCCCCTTCGGTGGTAAGCGGATCGGTGATGACCGGACGATAGGTCAGGTCCACCTTGTTGCCGTGCACCCGCGCGACAGTGTGTACACGCCAGTTTTCGTCATCGCGGTCGGTGAAATCCTCATGCGCATGCGCACCACGGGATTCCTTGCGCGCCTCGGCACCTGTGATCGTCGCCAGCGCGTTCGGCATCAGGTTGGTCAGTTCCAGCGTCTCCATGAGGTCGGAGTTCCAGACCAGCGACGTATCCGTGACTTTCAGGTCGTTCAGCTTGCCCGCAATGGCGGTCATGGCTTCGACCCCCTCGGACATCGTCTTGGCGGTGCGGAAAACGGCAGCATCGCGCTGCATGGTCTTCTGCATTTCCAGACGCAGTTCCGCAGTGGGGGTGCCACCTTTAGCATAGCGCAGCCCGTCAAAGCGGTCGAACGCCTTGTCGATTTCAGCCTTCGGCGCCGTGGGGATGGCGGCGTCGCGGTCAACAACCTTGCCGGCGCGGATCGCGGCGGCACGGCCAAAGACCACGAGGTCGATCAGCGAGTTCGAACCCAGACGGTTCGCACCGTGCACAGACGCACAGCCCGCCTCGCCCACGGCCATCAGACCCGGCACGATAGCGGTCGGATTTTCAGCCGTCGGGTTCAGCACCTCGCCCCAGTAGTTCGTGGGAATGCCGCCCATGTTGTAGTGCACAGTGGGCAAGACCGGAATCGGCTCCTTGGTCACGTCGACACCGGCGAAAATCTTGGCCGACTCAGAAATCCCCGGCAGGCGCTCCGCCAGTGCTTCGGCAGGCAGGTGCGACAGGTTCAGGTGGATGTGATCCCCTTCCTTACCAACGCCACGTCCTTCGCGGATCTCCATGGTCATGGAGCGCGAAACGTAGTCACGCGGCGCGAGATCCTTGTAGGTCGGGGCGTAACGTTCCATGAACCGCTCGCCTTCGGAGTTGGTCAGATAACCGCCCTCGCCGCGCGCGCCCTCAGTGATCAGACAGCCGGAGCCGTAGATGCCGGTGGGGTGGAACTGCACAAACTCCATGTCCTGAAGCGCAAGGCCAGCGCGGGCCACCATGCCGCCGCCATCGCCGGTGCAGGTGTGCGCCGAGGTCGCGGAGAAATAGGCACGGCCATAGCCGCCGGTCGCCAGCACCACCATCTTCGCGTTGAAAACGTGCATGGTGCCGTCGTCGAGCTTCCAGCACAGGACGCCCTTGCAGACGCCGTCTTCCATCAACAGGTCGATGGCGAAGTATTCGACGTAGAACTCAGCGTTCTCTTTAAGCGACTGACCATACAGCGTGTGCAGGATCGCGTGGCCCGTCCGGTCCGCGGCGGCACAGGTGCGCTGCACGGGCGGGCCTTCGCCGAACTCGGTGGTGTGACCACCAAAGGGGCGCTGGTAGATCTTGCCCTCTTCGGTGCGCGAAAACGGCACGCCGTAATGCTCAAGCTCGTAGACCGCCTTTGGGGCTTCCCGCGCGAGGTATTCCATCGCGTCCGTGTCGCCCAGCCAGTCAGAGCCCTTCACCGTGTCGTACATGTGCCACTGCCAGTTGTCGGGGCCCATGTTGGACAGCGACGCAGCGATCCCGCCTTGCGCGGCAACCGTGTGCGAGCGGGTCGGGAAAACCTTTGTCACGCAGGCTGTGCGCAGACCTTGTTCGGCCATGCCCAGCGTCGCGCGCAAACCTGCACCACCGGCGCCCACAACCACAACGTCATAGTCATGCGTCTCGTAAGTATATTCAGCCATATCTCAGCCTCGTATCTGTGGGGCGCTCGCAAGGCTCTTGCCCGCCGCGCCACCGAAATTCGTTCAGAGCGCCAGCTTAACCAGGGCGAACAGCCCGGCAGCGATCAGGACGTAGGACAGGGCCGTCACGGCCATGCTCAGCAGTTTGCCTTTCGTGCCATGCACGTAGTCCTCGATCGCTTCCTGTGTTTCGCCGTTGAAGTGCGTCACACCCACCACAAGCATCAGAGCGGTGATGATCGCCGGGAACGGACGTGCGAAATAGGCCTGCACCTCTTCGAAGGAGCCGCCCATGCCGGAGAAAAACGTAAAGACGAACAGGGGAACCAGCACGACCAAGGCCATGGAGGTGCCCAGCATCCGCTTGTGGAACTGTGTGCCAGTGCGGCCAGACCCCAGGCCTGTGGCGCGCTTGCGAGCAGTCAGATAATGCATCCTTAGATCCTCCCTTACACCACGATGGCGGTGAAGATGGCCATAACGGTGGCCCCGATGAACATGACGGTCCCCATCAGTTCCCCGAATTCAATGTCTACGCGGTAGCCAAGATCCCAGATCACATGGCGCAGACGGCCCAGCATGTGAAACCAGATGGCCCAGCTTCCCAGCAGCAGCAGGATATCCCCGACAAAGCCGGTCAGAAGACCGTCGATCACTGCGAATGCATCTGGCGATGTGGCGGCGCACAGCAGCCACAGCACAAGCAGCACTGCCATGCCCAATGATGCGATGCCGGTGATGCGCACCATGATCGAGGAGATAGAAGTCATTTGCGGGCGGTAGTACTGCCCGATCATGAAGGGTGAAAGCGGGCGGTTGCCCCGGTTCACGTCGGCCATGGCGTCGTCCTTCGGTTTTGGTCCGTTGTTGGTCGTTCTAGTGGGTTTTCACCTTCTGTCACCCATTGGAGGGGGAAAGACACGTGGTTTTTTAGCGCAGTTTGTTCAAAATAGCCTTTTGTGATCACGGCCACCAATGGTGTGATCACATTTTGAGCGACAACATCCGCCAATCAGAATCACTCTGCCAAAGCGCCTTGTTTCATGATTATTTTTATCAGGTACCTGCCGAATTGCCGCAACGCGGCATGCGCCGCACAGCTGATTGCGCCTCGAACGAGGGCCTCAAAACCGACACCAGTGGCCTGCCGAAACCTACGGTCCCGTCCAAGTCTGCCAAAAGGATTGCTTTCCTTGCCTTCCAAAGCGGTCATCCCACACATTGACGCGGAGGACCTGACTGCATCGCTGACAGCGGCCCAGTCGAACAATTCCCCAAGCAGCTGAAAAAGGCACCTTTTCGCATAGCGTCCTTGTCCACAGCGCGTCTCCATCCCGGAGGTCGACGGGAGGTCTCAAAGAAATCCCGCCGGTGTTGGCAGAGGCACTTAAAAGAGAAGCGCAACCACGATCTATCTCGCGCTTCAACTTTTTGCTGATTAAGCAGACTTGCCAACCAACGCCGGCGTTCGTCAGGTGCTCCAGTGCGGTGCCCCGTTTAGGTCAGACAGGCATCAACGCCCAGTAATCGAGATCCAAAAGAACGTCCGGAAGGTACTTGCCATCCGCGCCTTTCAGTTCGAAGGGGCTGCCGCCCTTGGTGGCGACCAGGCGCAAGCGGATCGCGCCGACACCGGGGGCATTCGTTTCTGCCTTGTCCAGAACTTCCGACCACGCCTTTACCGTGCTCCCGGCAAGACAGGGGTTCGCGTGCGCGCCCCCATTCAGACCAACGATCATCTGCGCATTCGCCAACCCGTTGAACGACAAGGCACGCGCCATGGAGATCACATGCCCACCGTAAATCAACCGCTGGTCAGGCCGCGCCGTGACATCGAAATGCACCTTCG
The DNA here is from genome assembly GCF_014196795.1 of Sagittula marina. GTDB lineage: Bacteria > Pseudomonadota > Alphaproteobacteria > Rhodobacterales > Rhodobacteraceae > Sagittula > Sagittula marina. Next base: position 163,149 of record NZ_JACIEJ010000005.1, on the reverse strand, counting down.
ACGTGTTCTGCCACAACCGTGTCGCCATCATATGCTCGGCTTCCTCGATCGTGACACCGTCCACATGGTCGATCTTTTCACCGATCTCATAATCGCCCAGGCGATGCGGCTCCCCTGCCAGCGTGAAATCGTAGCCAGAGAAATCCAACCCCTCGGGGATCACCAGATCCGAGGGGGCCAGCACGGGTTTGAGATCCGGCAGCACCGTCTCAGGTGCGGGGGCATCGTTGTCGCGTTTGCGCAGCATGACCCAGCGCTTGTATTCCATCACGCATTCGTCGTTCTGATTGAAGCCCTTGGAATGCACGTAGACAACGCCGGTGCGCCCGTTCGAGTTCTGCTTCAGTCCGATCACCTCAGACGACGCCCGCAGCGTATCCCCCGGCCACACCGGCTTCAGCCAGCGACCTTCGGCATAGCCAAGGTTCGCCACAGCGTTCAGCGACACATCCGGCACAGTCTTGCCAAAGACGATGTGGAAAGCCGCGAGATCGTCCAGCGGACCCGCCGGCAGCCCGCAGTCACGCGCGAACTCATCCGAGGAATACAGTGCGTGCCGCATGGGATAAAGCGCGTGATAAAGCGCACGTTCCCCGCCCGAAACCGTCCGAGGCACGGCGTGATCGATCACCATCCCGAGCTCGTAGTCCTCAAAGAAACGCCCCGGATTGGTCTTTTGCATCACTGCTCTCCCAATTTGATATCTGGTGTGTAGGTGCCCTCAACCTCCTTCACCACGGCCTGTCCACAGCGCATCACGCCGTTGGCCGCGTCAAAGGCATAGGTGGGATCGCCATGCAGCGCCCAGCCCTTGTTCAGGGCGCCTGTAACCTTGTGGCAGAACTCCGACGTGTCGTCAGAAGACAGAAATCTGTATAGTTTCATGGGATTATCCGAAAGGCATAGGGCCGACGAGGCCGTGGATGAAGCCGATGACAACCAGCAGGACCAGCGACGCAACCAGGAAAATCACGTCCTTTTTGATGCTGCCCTTGGCAGGTGGGGTCCACGCGGGCTCGGCGCGATTGATGAGGAGCATCTCGACCACGGCCCAGATCCCCAAACCACCGAACAGGACGAACGATTCCACGTCGCCGTTCACCAGCAGGTGCGCCAGCGCCCAGATCAGGAAACCGGTCAGCATCGGGTGGCGCATCTTGTAGAACAGTGCACCTTTCTTGGGTCCGGGAGAGAAGAAGTACAGCGCAGCAATCATCATCAGGTTGTTGATGCCAACCGTTGCGGGATGACGCCCCCAGAAGAATGCACCCTCAGCCGCACGATAGCCCAGTGTCATCAATACGATGGACACGACCAGCGCCAGCGCAACAGCGCCCTTGCCCTTGTTGCCCATCGTGGCGCGCGCATCGGGAGCGACCCGTTTGAACAAATGCGCCGCCCACCAAAGTGCGACACCGAGAATCAAGATAAGCATGGCTTTCTCCCTTGGCTATGCGGCGCGCAATGTCGCCCGGTTCGAGGGCAGGCACAATGCGCGCAACATCAGCTTTTCGTTGGTCTGAAGCGCTTCAGGAAGCCAGCGCCGCGATGGCCTCAGCCCTGGCCAGGGTCTTGCGTGCGGTGTCCACATGCAGGTTCTCGACGATCTTGCCGTCAACCACTGCAACGCCCTGCCCTGCGGCTTTCGCCTCTTCGAAGGCTTCTATCTGGCGGCGCGCCAGGTTGATCTCTGTCTCGTCAGGGGCAAAGGCCGCATTGGTGATTTCCACCTGCGCCGGATGGATAAGCGTCTTGCCGTCCATGCCCATGTCACGCCCCTGACTGCATTCGGTTTGCAGACCGTCGTCGTCCTTGAAGGCATTATAAACACCATCGACAATGACCTTGCCAAAGGCCTTCGCCGCGAGAACGCACAGACCCAGACCTGTCATCATGGGCAGACGATCCGCCCGAAAACGGGCGTTCAGCTCCTTGGCGAGGTCGTTGGTCCCCATGACCATGCCCTCGAGACGCGGGTGCGCGGCGATCTCCTTGGCGTTCAGCATTCCCATCGGGGTTTCCATCATCGCCCAAAGCGGCTTGTCGGTGATCTCAGCGAGCGCATCCAGATGCGCCGGGGAATCAACCTTCGGCAGAAGAATCGCGTCGCAGTCCATTTCGGAAACGGCTTTCGCGTCCTCTACCCCCCATTCGGATTCAAGCGCGTTGATCCGAACGATGCGCGCGCGTTGACCGTAGGATCGCTTCAACGCCTCGGCCAGCGTCGTCCGGGCGGCGACCTTTTCTTCAGGTGCCACAGCATCTTCAAGGTCAAAGATGATGGCATCAATGGTCAACCCACGCGCTTTTTCCAGCGCCCGCTCCTTGGACGCCGGAATGTAGAGAACGGACCGATAGGGGCGGGTTTCCAAGTCCATGGGAGTCTCCGTCGTGAAATAAAGTTGCGCATGAATGCACATATTTTTCCAAATCGTTCAAGCCGAAATGCGCTGCAACGCAGAAAATCGGCCGTTCTCTACGGTATACCGTGGCATATGGGTTGCATTCGAACCATCCAGACCAACGGGCGCACGCTGCGTTAACCGGATAGTAGCTGCAACGGACGAAGGATGTTCGCATGTCGTTCGAAAGCGGCACGGATGCCACGACAGGGCTCGCGTGGGTCGGCATTCCGGGAACCGAGAGGACCCAAAAGGCGTCAGCCGGATGAATCCGAGCGCCAGCAGCCGAAAGGTGAAAATGATGACGACAAAGATGAAGATGTGCCTGCTCTCCGCCGGATTTCTGCTCGGCGCCGCCTCGCTGGTCGAAGCACAGCAATTGGAACACTGTGCACCGCGCGACAAGGTGGTGGATCGCCTTGCCGCAAAATACGGCGAAACGCGCCAAAGCATGGGGCTCGGCTCCAACAATGCCGTGATGGAGGTTTTCGCGTCTGCCGAAAGCGGCTCGTGGACGATCACGGTGACCATGACCAATGGCATCACCTGTCTCGTCGCGTCCGGTCAAGCGTTCGAAGAGCTTGCCGAGGCCCTGCCTCCCAAAGGCGACGATGCGTGATTTCACCGTGGGCGCACCTGTCCCGTCAGGCCGTGCCCCGGTTCTGTTGCCCTGTCAGGTCAACGCATCCCAGATCAACTTCGCGCCCGTCAGGGTCAGCGCCACGTAAGTTATGCCAAAGAACCAGCGCTCCGGCAGCATGTGATGGGCCTTTACGCCCAGCCACGTGCCGAGCAATGCGAAAGGGATCAGTATCAGGTCCAGCATCAGCGTCTGAGCGGTGAAGATCCCCATGAAGCCGTAGAAAATCGCCTTGAACAGGTTGACGGCCCAGAACACCAGCACGGTGGTGGCCTGAAATTTGGTTTTCGACAGCCCCTGCCCCAACATGTAAACCGCTGCCGCCGGTCCGCCCGCATGGCTGATGAAGCTGGTAAACCCCAGCACGACACCGGATGTCACCCCCGCCCCGGACCCGAGCCGCGCCCCCAGACGGACCAGCCCCAGCGCCCTTACCGCCTGCCACGCGACAAACAGCAACGCCACGGCACCGATGAGCAGGCGGATCCTGTCAGGATCGGCCGAGGCCCAGAACACGGCGCCCAGGATCGTGCCGGGTATCGCCCCCAGCATCAGCACCTTGGCCACCCCCCAATCCCACTTCTGCCAGTAGGCCCAGAGGCTTGCCACATCCATCAGCATGAGCAACGGCAGCATCAACCCGACAGCCATCGCCGGCGGCAATACAAGCGCGAGAATCGAGCTTGATGCGAAGGCCACGCCAGAACCGAAGCCCCCCTTTGACACGCCCGCGAACACAACCGCAGGCACGACAAATGCCATGATCGACCAGCTTAACAATTCCATGCCGCCCCCTAAACGCGCTGTATTTTCAGCGCTATAACTTTGTACACCTCTTGGTGGTAGCCCTAACACCAACAATGCTGCACTGCCGCGCTCTTGCGTTGCGCGGCCAAGCGGCGTAGCAAATTGCCAAATTCAAGCAGGACCGGAGATACATTCCATGGCCAGACCCAAGATCGCCCTCATCGGCGCAGGTCAGATCGGTGGCACACTTGCCCACCTCGCTGCAATGAAAGAACTGGGCGACGTCGTCCTCTTCGACATCGCCGAAGGCGTACCCGAAGGCAAGTCGCTCGACATCGCCGAATCCGGCCCCTCCGAGGGCTTTGACGCAAAGTTGAAGGGCACTCAGGACTACGCCGACATCGCGGGTGCCGACGTTTGCATCGTCACTGCCGGTGTCGCGCGCAAGCCTGGCATGTCCCGCGACGACCTTTTGGGCATCAACCTGAAAGTCATGAAATCCGTCGGCGAAGGCATCCGCGACAACGCGCCGGACGCATTCGTCATCTGCATCACCAACCCTCTCGACGCGATGGTCTGGGCTTTGCAAAAGTTCTCCGGCCTGCCCACGGAAAAAGTCTGTGGCATGGCTGGCGTGCTTGACTCCGCACGGTTCCGTCACTTCCTCGCGGAAGAATTCAACGTTTCCATGAAAGATGTCACAGCCTTCGTTCTCGGCGGCCACGGCGACACCATGGTGCCTTCCCTGCGCTATTCGACCGTCGCGGGCATCCCCTTGCCCGACCTGATCTCGATGGGCTGGACCACCAAGGAAAAGATGGACGCGATCGTTCAGCGCACCCGTGACGGTGGCGCGGAAATCGTTGGTCTGCTCAAGACCGGTTCCGCCTTCTACGCGCCCGCGACCTCCGCGATCGAGATGGCCGAAGCTTACCTGAAGGACCAGAAACGCGTCCTGCCGTGTGCCGCCCATTGTGATGGCGACCTTGGCGTAAAGGACATGTACGTTGGCGTGCCGACCGTGATCGGCGCTGGCGGTATCGAGCGTGTGGTGAACATCAAGCTCACCAAGGAAGAGCAAGAGATGTTCGATGCCTCGGTGACAGCGGTCAAAGGTCTGGTCGAAGCCTGCAAAGCTATCGACAGCTCACTGGCGTAAATCCGTCATTCGATCCAATACGAAAGCCGCCGGTCTGTCCGGCGGCTTTTTTCGTTCAGGACCAGCCGGATGGGATCATTGGTCAGCGGCCAGATTTTGAAACTACGGATGGGTTTGAGACCAGTGCGCATCCAGACTGGTCAGGAACAGGTCGACATCATCTACAAGGGTGCAGGTGTGAAAACCTTCCCAAGCCGACGCGGAATCAAATCGAGCACCTCGAGCCTTTGCTTCCGTCCCCCAGGTCGAGACGGAATCATCTGGTGCAAATCCGCGCCAGCCTGTGCCGCACGTCCGCGAGTGGCCAAAACGCACCCCCCACATCCTCAAAACGACGGTCAGCAGTGCTCTCAGACGCAGGGCGTTTCCGCGCGGCCTCGTCCGGATTCATGGGCATCGCGACATGCTGAGCCCTGTAAATTGATAACATCACCAAGATCCCGCGGCGTCCCGTTCCGAGCGCACGACGCCCAGCTTGGCCGGCACGTTAAAGCGTTCGACAGTTGGCTCTTTCTTCTGCGGCTTACCACCCAAGATCCACGTAAAGTGATTCGTTGATGCAACGCATAGCTGCACTGGCCGCCTGTGATCACAGCGTTTCTGGCCGTGATCACAAACTGCAAAAACCACAGAGTTTTACGTACATGCGGCAATAATCACTTCGCCCTAACGGGTTTGGTTGCCTATACCGAGGACAAATCGCAGCAACCACGGGATCATGGACTCATGAATATCCACGAATACCAGGCTAAGGCCCTCCTGCGCAGCTACGGCGCGCCTGTTTCTGACGGCCGCGCCGTGCTCAGGGCCGAAGACGCCAAGACCGCAGCAGGCGAGCTCGACGGCCCGCTTTGGGTGGTCAAGGCTCAGATCCACGCAGGCGGTCGCGGAAAAGGCTCCTTCAAGGAAGCCGAAGCCGGTGAAAAAGGCGGCGTGCGTCTGACCAAGTCGGTCGAAGAGGCCGCAGAAGAAGCCAAGAAGATGCTGGGCAAGACCCTCGTCACGCACCAGACCGGCCCTGCGGGCAAGCAGGTCAACCGCATCTACATCGAAGACGGCTCCGACATTGATCGCGAACTGTACCTCGCGCTGCTTGTCGACCGCCAGACATCGCGCGTGTCCTTCGTCTGCTCCACCGAGGGCGGCATGGACATCGAAGAGGTCGCAGCATCGACCCCGGAAAAGATCCTGTCCTTCTCCGTCGACCCGGCCACCGGCTACCAGCCGTTCCACGGTCGCCGCGTCGGCTTTGCGCTCGGCCTCGAAGGCGCCGCAATGAAGCAGTGCGTCAAGCTGATGGGCATCCTCTACAAGGCCTTCATCGAGAAGGACATGGAGATGCTGGAGATCAACCCGCTGATCGTCATGCCCGGCGGTGACCTCAAAGTGCTCGACGCCAAAGTCGGCTTCGACGGCAACGCCATGTACCGCCAGTCGGACGTGGCAGAGCTGCGCGACACCACCGAGGAGGACTCCAAGGAACTGGAAGCTTCCAAGTACGACCTGAACTACATCGCGCTCGACGGTGAAATCGGCTGCATGGTGAACGGCGCAGGCCTCGCCATGGCGACCATGGACATCATCAAGCTCTACGGCGCAGAGCCTGCCAACTTCCTCGACGTGGGCGGCGGCGCGACCAAGGAGAAGGTGACAGAAGCCTTCAAGATCATCACCTCTGACAAGAACGTCAAAGGCATCCTGGTCAACATCTTTGGCGGCATCATGCGCTGCGACGTCATCGCGGAAGGTGTCATCGCCGCGGTCAAGGACGTCGGCCTTCAGGTTCCGCTGGTTGTCCGTCTCGAAGGCACCAACGTCGAAAAGGGCAAGGAGATCATCCAGAACTCCGGTCTGGACGTGATCGCCGCCGACGACCTCAAGGACGGTGCTGAAAAGATCGTCAAAGCGGTCAAGGGCTAAGCGTCCCTCGGGGCAGCGACAAGAGAGCATCAGATGCAACCGATTTCCCATCATATGTCCAACGAAGCGCGGCAGGCTTTCTGCCCCGTTTCCGCGGCTGTGCGGGAACCGGTTGCGGCTTTCACGGGTTACCTCTGCAACGGAGGTACACGTGATGTTGAAGAAACTGCGCAAAAGCAATCTGGACGAAGCCAAGGAAGCCGCCTTGCCGGTGCCCAGCAAAAGAGCGCGCATGTCGCCTCTGGTGTATGGTGCCGGGATGATTGCAGCAGGTCTTCTGCTCAAGAAGGTCAATCCACGCTTTGGGACGCTGCCCAATCCCCTTCAGTACGGCGCTTCGCGCAAGAAAAGCAGGGGGGTGAAGGCTGCGACCTTCGCACGGGACCGCGCAGCGAACTTTGCGCCGGGCAACGTCACCACCAAGCTTGGCAAGTCGCTGATACTCGGCGGCGCAGCCATGCTGACCGCGCGCATTCTGGACGAGGCCGTCGGCCGCAAGCTCTGACGCCTGCCCCCATTTCCATGAACAGACATGACGACCCCGCCATTTCGTGGCGCGGGTCGTCTTTGCATGCGCCATCGCATGTGCCTCATTTGGCTGGGCACACCCCGGCCTTTTCCCAATAATCTTACGAAGAAAGCGACAGACATGGCCGTTCTCATCGACGAAAACACCAAGGTCATCTGCCAGGGTCTCACCGGCTCGCAGGGCACCTTCCACACCGAGCAGGCGATTGCCTACGGCACCAAGATGGTCGGCGGCGTGACACCGGGCAAAGGCGGGCAGACCCACCTAAACCTGCCGGTCTTCAACTCCGTGCACGAAGCCAAACACGTGACCGAGGCAAACGCCTCCGTGATCTATGTTCCGCCGCCCTTCGCAGCGGATTCGATCCTCGAAGCCATCGACGCCGAGATGGAGCTGATCGTCTGCATCACCGAGGGCATTCCGGTGCTCGACATGATGAAGGTGAAGCGCGCGCTGGAGACGTCCAAATCCACGCTGATCGGCCCGAACTGCCCCGGTGTCATCACGCCCGGCGCCTGCAAGATCGGCATCATGCCCGGCCACATCCACAAACGTGGCAGCGTCGGTGTCGTGTCCCGCTCCGGCACCCTGACCTACGAGGCGGTCAAGCAGACCTCCGACAGCGGTCTGGGCCAGACCACAGCCGTCGGCATCGGCGGCGACCCGATCAAAGGCACCGAGCATATCGACGTCCTGGAAATGTTCCTCGCCGACCCGGAAACCCAGTCGATCATCATGATCGGTGAGATCGGTGGCTCCGCCGAGGAAGAAGCGGCGCAGTTCCTTGCCGATGAGCGGAAAAAAGGCCGCTGGAAGCCGACCGCTGGCTTCATCGCGGGCCGCACAGCGCCTCCGGGACGCCGCATGGGTCACGCCGGTGCGATCGTCGCAGGCGGCAAAGGTGGCGCCGAGGACAAGATCGAAGCCATGCAATCCGCAGGCATCGTGGTGGCAGACAGCCCCGCGACCCTCGGCGAAGCCGTGCTCAAGGCCATCGGCTGACGCAAAAGCGGGCCGTCCGGGCTTGTCCCGACGGCTCCGCGACCCAATGTTCAAGGTATTGGCCAGACACGCATTTTGGCCAATATCCACCCCGCCCCGGACCGTTTCCGGAGTGTCACGACGGAAACCCGCCAACGGAACAGCGGGTCTCCCTTTTGCCACTCCGCTGGTCGAACACAAAAGGACGCGCAACCCATGACCGACCAAAGCCCCAACGATCAATTCCATGCCTCCTCCTTCATGCAGGGGCACAATGCCGAGTACCTCGAACAGATGTACGCGCGCTATGCCAACGACCCCAATGCGGTGGACGATGCATGGAAGGCGTTCTTCGACCAGATGGGCGACGACGACAGCGCCGTCACGCAGGAGGCCGAAGGCCCCTCCTGGGCGCGCAAGGACTGGCCGCCGCAGCCCACGGACGATCTGACCGCCGCGCTGACCGGTGAATGGCCCATGCCCGCCGTCCCGGCAGAGGCCAAAGGCGCCGCCAAGAAGATCGCCGCCAAGGCGGATGAAAAGGGGGTTCAGGTCTCCAACGAGGCGATCCAACGCGCCGTGCTGGATTCGATCCGTGCGCTGATGATCATCCGCGCCTACCGGATCCGGGGCCACCTCGCCGCCGACCTCGACCCGCTGGGTCTGCGCGACACGTCGAACCATCCGGAGCTCGACCCCAAGTCCTACGGTTTTACCGAAGCGGACATGGATCGCCCGATCTTCATCGACAACGTGCTGGGTCTGCAAATCGCGTCGCTCCGCGAGATCGTCGCCATCGTCAAACGCACCTACTGCGGCACCTTCGCGCTGCAATACATGCACATCTCCGACCCTGAACAGGCGTCCTGGCTGAAGGAACGCATCGAGGGCTACGGCAAGGAAATCCAGTTCACCCGCGAGGGCCGCAAGGCCATCCTGAACAAGATGGTCGAGGCCGAGGGCTTCGAAAAATTCCTGCACGTCAAGTACATGGGCACCAAGCGATTTGGCCTCGACGGTGGCGAAAGCCTGATCCCAGCGATGGAGCAGATCATCAAGCGCGGCGGCAACCTCGGCCTGAAGGACATCGTCATCGGCATGCCGCACCGTGGCCGTCTGTCTGTCCTCGCCAACGTGATGCAGAAGCCGTACAAGGCGATCTTCAACGAATTCCAGGGCGGCTCGTTCAAGCCCGAGGATGTGGACGGCTCCGGCGACGTGAAATACCACCTCGGCGCGTCCTCCGACCGTGAGTTCGACGGCCACCCCGTGCACCTGTCTCTGACCGCCAACCCCTCCCACCTGGAGGCGGTGAACCCCGTTGTTCTGGGTAAGGTCCGCGCCAAGCAGGACCAGCTGAACGACACCAACCGCACGCAGGTCATGCCAGTCCTGCTGCATGGCGATGCGGCCTTTGCCGGTCAGGGTGTCGTGGCGGAATGCTTTGCCCTGTCAGGTCTGCGCGGGCACCGCACCGGCGGCACCATGCACATCATCGTCAACAACCAGATCGGCTTTACCACCGCGCCGCACTTCTCGCGGTCCTCGCCCTACCCCACCGACAACGCGCTGGTGGTCGAGGCGCCGATCTTCCACGTCAACGGTGACGATCCGGAGGCCGTGGTCCACGCCGCCAAGGTTGCGACCGAGTTCCGCCAGAAGTTCGGCAAGGACGTGGTGCTCGACATCTTCTGCTACCGCCGCTTTGGTCACAACGAGGGCGACGAGCCCATGTTCACCAACCCGGTCATGTACACCAAGATCAAGAAACAGAAGACCACGCTGACCCTGTACACGGAGCGTCTGGTCAAGGACGGCCTGATCCCCGAAGGCGAAATCGAGGATATGAAGGCCGCGTTCCAGGCGAAACTGAACGAGGAGTTCGAAGCCGGCAAGGTCTACAAGCCCAACAAGGCCGACTGGCTGGACGGGCGCTGGTCACACCTCGACAAGCAGAAAGAGGGCAAATACCAGCGCGGCAAGACCGCCATCAGCAAGGATACCCTCGCTGATGTGGGCAAGGCGCTCACCACCATTCCCGACGGCTACCCGATCCACAAAACCGTGGGCCGTCTCATCGATGCGCGCGCCAAGATGTTCGAAACCGGCAAGGGCTTTGACTGGGCCACCGCAGAATCCCTGGCCTTTGGTTCACTTCAGCTCGAAGGATACCCGGTGCGCCTGTCCGGTCAGGACAGCACGCGCGGCACCTTCTCGCAACGCCATTCGGCCTTCGTGAACCAGGAGACCGAGGAACGGTATTACCCGCTCAACAACATCCGCGAGGGTCAGGCCCGCTACGAAGTCATCGACTCGGCGCTGTCGGAATACGCGGTGCTTGGCTTTGAATATGGCTTCTCGCTGGCCGAACCCAACGCGCTGACCCTTTGGGAAGCCCAGTTCGGTGACTTTGCCAACGGCGCGCAGATCATGTTCGACCAGTTCATCTCGTCGGGCGAATCCAAATGGCTGCGGATGTCGGGCCTCGTCTGCCTGATGCCGCACGGGTTCGAGGGTCAGGGACCGGAGCACTCCTCCGCCCGTCTCGAACGCTTCCTGCAGATGTGTGGTCAGGACAACTGGATCGTGGCGAACTGCTCGACCCCGGCGAACTACTTCCACATCCTGCGCCGCCAGCTGCACCGCAGCTACCGCAAGCCGCTGATGTTGATGACGCCGAAGTCGCTGCTGCGCCACAAGCTCTGCGTCTCTGATGTCGACATGTTCACCACCGGGTCGTCCTTCCACCGTGTGCTGTGGGACGATGCCGAGGCGGGGATCTCCGACATCACGCTCAAGCCCGACAACGAGATCAAGCGCGTCGTCATGTGCTCCGGCAAGGTCTACTACGATCTGCTCGAAGAGCGTGACAGCCGTGGCCTTGATGATGTGTACCTGCTTCGTGTGGAACAGTTCTATCCCTTCCCGGCGATCAGCCTCGTCAAGGAGCTGGAGCGTTTCTCCCAGGCCGAAATGATCTGGTGCCAGGAAGAGCCCAAGAACCAGGGCGCGTGGCACTTCATCGAGCCGAACATCGAATGGGTTCTGGGCCGCATCAAGGCCGAGTATTCTCGTCCGCGGTACGTGGGCCGCGCCACATCCGCGTCGCCCGCCACCGGCCTCGCGTCCGCACACAAGGCACAACAACAGGCGCTCGTCGACGAAGCGCTGACGATCGAAGGATAACTGAAGATGACCGAAGTACGCGTCCCCACCCTGGGCGAATCCGTATCCGAGGCGACCGTCGCCACCTGGTTCAAGAAACCCGGTGACAGCGTCGCAGTAGACGAGATGCTCTGTGAGCTGGAAACCGACAAGGTGACGGTCGAAGTCCCCTCCCCCGTGGCGGGCACACTGTCCGATATCGTCGCGAACGAAGGCGACACCGTGGGTGTCGATGCTCTGCTGGCGAATGTCTCCGAGGAAGGCAACGCAGGCCCCGAGGAAACCAAGCCCCGCGAGGAGAAAGCCACCTCCGAAGACGGCCCTGCGTCCCCCTCCAAAGGCAGCGAAAGCGTCGACGTGATGGTGCCGACCTTGGGCGAGTCCGTGTCGGAGGCCACCGTCTCCACCTGGTTCAAGAAGGTCGGCGACAGTGTGGAGCAGGACGAAATGCTCTGCGAGCTGGAAACCGACAAGGTCTCCGTCGAAGTGCCCGCACCGACGTCCGGCACGCTGACAGAGATCCTCGCCGAGGAAGGCTCCACCGTCGAAGCAGGCGGCAAGCTGGCTGTGATGGGTGGCTCCGGCGGCGCATCGGCCTCCCCGTCCAAAGCGCCTGACGACAACCAGTATTCCACCCCGGACGCTGGCAACGCAGGCCCCGGCAAAGACATCAAGGACGGACCCGCCGCTGAAAAGGCCATGGCCGAAGCAGGCGTGAAGCGTGACGACGTCAAAGGCACCGGCAAGGACGGTCGCGCGACCAAGTCCGACGTGGCGGCTGCCGTTGCGGCTGCGAACTCCGCGCCGAAAGCCTCCTCCGCCCCGGCGAGCGCCCCGCGCGCCCCGTCCCCCGCAGAAGATGCCGACCGCGAAGAGCGCGTAAAGATGACGCGCCTGCGCCAGACCATCGCGCGCCGCCTGAAGGACGCGCAGAACGCCGCCGCGATCCTGACCACCTACAACGAGGTGGACATGACCGAGGTCATGGCCCTGCGGAACCAGTACAAGGACCAGTTCGAGAAGAAGCACGGCGTGCGTCTGGGCTTCATGTCCTTCTTCACCAAGGCGTGCTGCCACGCTCTGAAAGAGGTCCCCGAGGTCAACGCCGAAATCGACGGCACCGACATCGTCTACAAGAACTTCGTCCACATGGGCGTGGCCGCAGGCACGCCGCAGGGTCTGGTCGTGCCGGTCATCCGTGACGCGGACAGCATGTCTTTCGCCGAGATCGAAAAGGCCATCGGTGAAAAGGGCAAGCGCGCCCGCGACGGCAAGCTCTCCATGGCAGAGATGCAGGGCGGCACCTTCACCATCTCCAACGGTGGTGTCTACGGCTCGCTGATGTCCTCGCCGATCCTGAACCCTCCGCAGTCGGGCATCCTCGGCATGCACAAGATCCAAGACCGTCCGATGGTCGTCAACGGCGAGATCAAGATCCGCCCGATGATGTACCTCGCCCTGTCCTACGATCACCGCATCGTCGACGGCAAAGGCGCCGTGACCTTCCTCGTGCGCGTCAAGGAAGCGCTGGAAGATCCGCGTCGCCTGCTGATGGACCTGTAACATATCTTTTAAAAAAATAAGAGATCCCTATTGACCTTAACTGGCCCCTTATGAGAGTAAGGGGCCAGTTAGAAGAGGGATTTCAAATGACAGAGCTTAACATCGAAAAGTTTCGTGAGGAGTGGCAGGACGAGGAGTGGCAAGAGCTTCTGAAGCATCTGGCTTCGCAACCTGACGCGTCTGAGCACACTATCAACGAGCTACAAGGCATGTGGGATTGTGACCGAGGCTACGCCATTGAGTGCGCGCGTTCTCTCGAAGAGTATGGCTTCGGACAGTTCATCGTCGGCCGAAGGGGCGGAAAGACCCGTTTCCATTGGTGGTATTCGTCCACGATGGTTGCGAAAGCTGGAATGGGTGATGACGATGCTGCGGAGCAACTGCAACGTGGTGTTGATGAAAACTTCCGGAAAACAGTTTGGAAATGGTCCGAAATACGCGATCGGTTGGCGGAGGAAGCAAACCTTGATCCCTCAGAGATAATCTTGGACATCAATATCGGCGACGCGAAAGAAAACTTCGCTAAGTTGCATGGCCTGGATACTTCGGAAGTTTCGATCAGGGTTGGAGGCTAAAATGTCGCGATCAGCTGATATAATGAAGGGGCGTTGTGAAGGAATTAATCGGACCCTAGGACTTCTATCGAATGCAACTAAAATATGCGTCCCGCATGGAGCAACGCCAACTGAACGACGCGAAAAGATGATCGAGCTCATCGCCCAAGCGCTTGAAAAATAATAAGAAAGATGGATGGCTTCGGAAAATGGAACTTGCGACAGTTAAAAGTAGAGCTTCTGCCGACGCCATCCGCCGCCGTCGCGCCCTCTCGCTGCCCGGTTACAGAACTCTCGCAGAGGAAGGCTTTGACGGCGATTATGTCTCGCCCATCCAGATGACCTCCGGCAATCTCTCCGGGCCGATGATCATCTCGAAAGACTGGCTCGACGCGCCGTCGGCCAATGCCAATCGTGCGATCCTGACGCAGCAGGGCTACCTGCCGGGCAACCCCTACAACCGTGTGATCGACAAGGTGCTCGACCTCGTGGGCCTGACACGCGCCGACATCTACATCACGCCTGTCTTTGCACTGCTGACCGCCACACGCTCCTCCGTCATCCCGATGAAGGACAAGCGCGCCTCGTTCGAGGCGGTGGGCCAGTACGAATTGATGGGCCGGCGTCCCATTGCCTGCGGGACAGATGCCGCCAGCGTCCTACGTGGTTTCGGTATAGACCATATCGAAACCATACATCCCTCGGCGCGCGGCCTGACCTTTGATGACCGCGCCGCCCGGATCGCCAAAGCCCTGGAGGCCGCATGACCACTCAACTCCTTCTCAAGTACGATCATTTCGACCAGTCTGCCTTTGACGCCGATGCAGAGGCACGCGGACAGGCGGGCCTGACCCTTTTGCAGATGTGGAAAGAAGGCAGTGCACGCTGGGCCCTGTTCACCGTGAACGATGGGCAGAAGGCCCGCGACTGGCTGTCCAAGGAAAGCGCGCTGAGCCATCCGCCCGCCGCGTCGCACATGCTGGAGACCCTGTGATGACCTATGAGCTGGCCGCCCTCGCCGCCACGGTGTTGATCCACGTCTTTGCCGTGATGTGGTCGCAGAAGTCGCTTGAGGCCGACATTGGCCACGAAGGCAACCTGAAGCCCCGTGACGGAGACCTCGACCTTGGTCAGCGCACCCAGCGCCTGCGTCGGGCCCTGGGCAACCATACGGAGAACATCGGCCCGTTCATCATCGCCGTGGTGCTGGTACAGTTCACCGAGACCAACGGCTGGTTCACCGCGCTGTGCGCATGGATCTTTGTGGTTGCGCGGGCGCTGTACCTGCCAGCCTATGCCTTTGGCTGGGTGCCGTGGCGGTCGGTGATCTTCATGATCGGCTTTCTCGCAACCATCGCCATGATCGTCAGGAGCCTGTTTGGATGACGCCTGAATTGACAGCCCTCGTTCTGGTCGCGCTGCTGCAGGTGGCCACCTTCGTAGCCTATTCGATCACGGCGCAGATGCAGGTGGGGCGCGGCTATGCCCTGTCTCCCCGTGACACGCCGCGCACGCTGACCGGCAAGGCCGGGCGGCTGCAACGCACCATGGCCAACAGCTTTGAGGCGCTGATCCTGTTCGCCATCGCCGTGATGGCCGTGACCTACGCCGACAAATCCGGGGGTGCCACGGCCATCGCCTCCGCGCTCTTTCTCATCGCCCGTGTGCTTTACGTCCCGGCCTATGTCTGGGGCTGGACACCGTGGCGCTCGCTCATCTGGCTGGTGGGTCTGTTCGCAACCGTGTTCCTGCTGATCTGGAGCTTGTTGTGACGCAGCGCCCACCACGTATTCTTCATCCGAAAATCCCGGGGGAGATGGGTCAAAATCCCTGAGGGTCCGCGCCCTTCCCCCCGTTACTGAAAGGAACCGACAATGTCCCAATACGACGTCATCGTTATCGGCGGAGGCCCCGGTGGCTACGTTGCTGCCATTCGCGCCGCTCAGCTGGGTCTGAAAACCGCCTGCGTCGAAGGCCGTGAAACGCTCGGCGGCACCTGCCTGAACGTGGGCTGTATCCCGTCCAAGGCCCTGCTGCACGCCAGCCACCAGCTGCACGAAGCAGAGCACAACTTTGCCAAGATGGGCCTCAAGGGCAAGACGCCCTCCGTCGATTGGAAGCAGATGCTGTCCTACAAGGACGACGTGATCGGCCAGAACACCAAGGGCATCGAATTCCTGTTCAAGAAGAACAAGGTCGAATGGCTGAAGGGCTGGGGCTCGATCCCCGAGGCAGGCAAGGTCAAGGTCGGTGACGACGTCTACGAGGCCAAGAATATCCTGATCGCCTCCGGCTCCGAGGTGGCATCGGTTCCCGGTGCCGACGTGACCGTGGACAATGACAAGGGCGTTGTTGTCGACAGCACCGGCGCGCTGGCCCTGCCCAAGATCCCCAAGAAGATGATCGTCATCGGCGCGGGTGTGATCGGCCTTGAAATGGGGTCGGTCTACAAGCGTCTGGGCGCCGAGGTGCAGGTGATCGAGTTCCTCGACCATGTGACCCCCGGCATGGACGCCGAGGTTCAGAAGCAGTTCCAGAAGATCCTGACCAAGCAAGGGCTGGAGTTCACAATGGGCGCCGCCGTGTCCAAGGTCGAAGCGACGGCGAACAAGGCCACCGTCACTTACACGCTGCGCAAGGACGAGTCCGAGCACACCGCAGAGGCCGATGTCGTGCTGGTCGCCACCGGGCGCAAGCCATTCACCGACGGTCTTGGCCTCGACGCACTGGGGATCGAGATGACCAAGCGTGGCCAGATCGCCGTCAACGATGCGTGGAAGACCAACGTCGACGGCATATACGCCATCGGTGACGTGGTCGAAGGGCCGATGCTGGCGCACAAGGCCGAGGACGAAGGCATGGCCGCCGCAGAGGTCATCGCCGGCAAGCATGGCCATGTGAACTACAACGTGATCCCGTCGGTGATCTACACCACGCCTGAGGTCGCCGCCGTGGGCAAGACCGAGGCGCAGCTCAAGGAAGAGGGCAAGGCCTATAAGGTCGGCAAGTTTTCCTTCATGGGGAACGGCCGTGCGAAGGCCATGTTCCAGGGCGAAGGCTTTGTCAAACTGCTGGCCGACAAGGACACCGACCGCATCCTGGGCTGCCACATCATCGGTCCGATGGCGGGCGACCTGATCCACGAAATCTGCGTCGGCATGGAGTTTGGTGCATCGGCAGAGGACATCGCCCTGACCTGCCACGCGCACCCGACGTTTTCCGAGGCTGTGCGTGAGGCCGCGCTGGCCTGTGGCGACGGCGCGATCCACGCGTAACACTGTTGCAATCAACGAAAAAGGGCGGCCTGACAGGTCGCCCTTTGGTGTCTCAACGGTCTGTCGGCGACAAAATTGTCAGCTGACAATTCCGACAACGAGAGAGGCGTCATAGAACTCCCGTTGATCGACAATGGCAGCGTAGGCCCCCGCTCCGGCGCGCTCTGCGATGCTGTCGTCCCCATTCATCGTGTCCCGTGTCGCGCCACGGCTGTTGTAAGGGGGGACATTGCGAAAGAGGTATTCCGAGGTCGCGTCAGGGAAGAACAGCTGACTGGTTACCACCGTACGATCATTCAGGAAAATCTTGTAGTGAATGTGCGTGGTGCGCCCGCGATACCATCCGGGATAAATCGTCTGAAACGTCACGATCCCGCGCGCATCGCTGATCTGGGTGCCGCGCAGAAACGTCTTGTCCCGCGTATCGACACCGCCAAAATTCGACACGCCGGAGTAGGCCCCTTCGGCGTCGCAGTGCCAGACATCGACACGGGCGTCTTTGACGGGCGCGCAGTCTGCGGTGACCACCTGAAGCTGAAGGCGCATGGGGCGTCCCTGCCGATCCTCGGTGATGTCATTGCGGACAAGCTTTGGATCCAGATAGAACGGCCCTTCGGTCACCTCGGGCATGACCATGCAGACATTGGGCGTCACGAGCCCTGCAGAGGTTGCCTGAGCGCGCAAGCTGCCGGGAAACGTGCCAATGCCCGTAGCGACTACGGGCGACGCGGCGAAGGCAGCCATAAGCATACGGCGATCAATGACGTTGGCGTTGATATGGGGTCCTTTCGCATCGGATATTCGAACAACGCTTTTGCGAAAGGATTCAGTCAATGGGTTCGCGCACAGGTTCCGTGCACTGGCGCAGGGCAAATGTTCAGAATTTATTTACCACATTCTGGGTGCTGCATAGGCCGGATAATTCGAATCGTAGTCTGCTCCGCCATGCGCGCCATTGGTGACTTCGGCCAGCATGTCACCGGTGCGCGGGACGGTCGCGCTGTCGTCGCGGGTCCAAAGACCGGAGCGCAACATCGCCTTGGCGCATTGGGTGTAGACCTCGGCGATGTTCACCACGATAACCGTCGCCGGCTGGCGCGTGCCCTTGGCGAAGCTTGCCCGCAAGGTGGCATCGTCGGTCAGATACGCCCGCCCGTTCACCCGCAGTGTCGTGGTGCTGCCGGGCACCATGAACAACAGACCCACGCGCCCATCGGTGACAATGTCGCGCAACGCTTCCAGCCGGTTGTTGCCCATCCAGTCCGGCATCAGCAGGGTCTGGGCATCCTGCACCCGCACAACCGGACCATCGTCGCCGCGCGGGGTGCCATGCACCCCCTCGCCCACGGTCGACAGGATGCAAAAGCGCGAGCCTTCGACCCATTTGCGGTAAAGCGGGGTCAGCCCTGCCGTCTGCTTGGCAATGGACGCGGGAACCGGCGCCGGATAGAGCGCCTCAAGCGTCGCGATGTCCTTGATCCGGTTCATAGCCTGCCTCCTGCATCAACCGATCCGAGGCTGCTTCGACCTCGGTTTCGAGCCGGATCATGAAGGTCTCACGCGCCAGCCCCGGTTTAATCTGTGGGAGAAACTCCACCACCGCAAGGCCGGGCTTTCGCCATATGCCCTTGCGCGGCCAGAACAGGCCGACGTTGGTGGCCGCTGGCACGCAGGCCTGGCCGGTCTGCTCTGACAGCAGCGCCGCGCCGACCTTGTAGGGCTTCGTCACGCCGGGAGAGACACGCGTGCCCTGAGGGTAGATGATAAGCTGACCAGGTTCGACCAAACCGCTTTTGACGTCCTTCAACATGCGCGAGATGGCCTGCCCGCGCTTGCCCCGTTCCACCGGAACGCAGCCGATGCGCAGGGCGTATTGACCCAGGATCGGGGTCCAGAGCAGTTCCCGTTTCATGATGAATTTGCCCGCCGGTACAACGGAAAAGATCATGATGATGTCGAGAAAGGACTGGTGTTTGGAGGCGATCAGCACCTCGCCCGTCGGCACCTTGCCGCGGATTTCGGTTTTCAGGCCGACCATCCAGGACGCTGTCCAGCGCACCCATAGGCAGTAGTGCCGGCAGGCCGCGCGCGCGCCTCGCCGCGACAGCATGGCCCACGGGAAATACAGCACGCCCATCACCGCCATGGCGAGGTACATCTGGAACACGAACAGCGCGGAGCGCACCCATTGCAAAGGCCCGATGCGGTCGATCAGGTTTGCCGGAGCGGTCATGCCAGCCCCCCAAGGACGCGACGCGCCGCTGCGGATGTGGCGATATAGGCGACCAAAGCGGCGAGCGGCGGCACCACAAGCGGCAAGAGCCATTGCCATCCCTCAAACCGAAGTCCGGTCAGCAGACCTTCGACATCCCCGGCCGAGGGCATCAGCAGCAGCGCGGCCATTCCGGCGAGCGTGCCCGCCAGCGCGCCTGACAGGGTCCGCAGGGTGAACCGACGCACGAAGGCCTGCGCGATATAGCCGTCTGTGGCGCCCACCAGCCGCAGCACGGCGATGACCTGCGCGTTTGCCGCCAGCGCCGCATGGGCGGCCAGCGTGACCATTGCCCCCGTGGCCGCGCCGATCAGCAGGATCGAAACCCAGCCCAGCAGCCGCAACCGCGAGGCCGCCGCCACCAGCGGTCTGCGCCAGCGGGTGTGTTCATCCAGCACGGCGCCCGGTGCCTCGGCTTGCAGGCGCAGGCGCAGGCTGTCGGCGTCGTAGCCATCGGAGGTCTCGGACACGTCGATCAGTTGCGGCACGGGAAGCTGTTCCACCGGCAAGGCCGGGCCGAACCACGGCTCCAGCAGCTCTCGCTGTTCATCGGCGCTGAGCGCGCGGGCGGTTTCCACGCCGGGTGTTTGTTCCAGCAGGCGCAGCACGCTGGCCACCTGTTCCTGCATCTGCTCCGGCGGGGCGGAAATGCGGATGGTGGAGGCGCGCGCAAGCTCATCCCCCCAGCTTGTGCCAAGGCGTCCGGCTGCCAGCGACAAGGCCAGCGCAAAGATCGTCAGAAAGGCCATGGCTGCCGAGGTGAACAGCGTCAGGCGCACGGTAAAGCCCGAAGGCGGTACGATGCGGTCCGCGCCCTGGTCGCCTTTCAGCAGCGCGATCACCTGATCCAGACGCGCCCTCACAGGTCTGCCCCTGCCGTTTGCAGTGTGCGATTGGTGATCCGCAGGACGCGCGCCTGGACATGCGCCTTGGCCGCGCGGATCAGCCCGAGGTCGTGGGTCGCGATCATCACAGTCTTGCCCATGCGGTTGAGTTCAATCAGCAGACGCAACAGCCGCTGCGACATTTCCCAGTCGACGTTGCCGGTGGGTTCATCGGCGAGAATCACGTCCGGCGACAGGATCAGCGCCCGCGCCAGCGCCGCGCGCTGACGTTCGCCGCCTGACAGCTCTGGCGGCAGGCTGTCGAATTTGCCTTGCAATCCGACCCAGCCCATCAGCTCGTTGAGGTTCTCGGCCTGATCCGGCGTCGCCTGTCCGGAGACGGACAACGGCAACGCCACGTTTTCGGCCACGGACAAATGGTCGAGGAACTGGCAGTCCTGATGCACGACACCGACGCGCCGCCGCATGTAAGCCACTGCGTCGCGGTCCATTTCTGTCACATCGTCGCCAAAAATGTGCACGCTTCCGCCCGTCGGTTTCAGCGCGCCGTAACACAGCTTGAGAAAGGTCGTTTTGCCTGCACCGGACGGGCCGGTCAGGAAGTGAAACGTCCCCGGCGCAAGCTGCAACGATATATCGGTCAGCAGCGCATCCCCGCTGTAGGAATAGGCCACATTGTCCAGCTCGATCACGGGATGTTTGTCCTCGCCCTTTGGTGGCTCTGTTGTGCCAGTGCACGCCCCATAGCGCAACGCACCGCAAGTGTGAACATTGGACTTTTCCCTATGCGATAAGGCACCTATTGTGGCGTTAACGTTCCAGAGGGGACGAACCAGAGACAGGACAAGAGCAGTATGCGGCTGATTTGCCCGAATTGCGGAGCGCAATACGACGTCCCGACCGAGGTCATCCCAGAGGCTGGACGCGACGTCCAGTGTTCCAACTGTGGCCATACCTGGTATCAGACCCACCCGGATCAGGATGAGGCGCTGGCCGACGAGCTTGATCAGCCCTTGCCCGACGCGGAATGGTCCCCCGAGGACGACGACGACGCGCCGACCATTTTCGACTCCGAGCCCGCGGACGAGACGCCTGCGAGTGTTGCGGCCACCGAGGATGACGTCGAGGATGACACCCACCTGCCGGAAACCTACCTACCGGACGACACGATCCCGGACGAAGTCGCCCATGCGTCAGAGCAGGACCCGTCCATCGCGCCTGTGAAACCGCGCGGATTGGATCCCGAAGTTGCCGATATTTTCCGGGAAGAGCGCGAATACGAGGCACGGCTGCGTCAAACCGCGCCGCTTGAAAGCCAGCCGGATCTTGGGCTGACCGACCCGGATGACGACGAACTTGAGCGGCGTTCCCAACATTCACGGGAGCGCATTTCCCGCCTGCGGGGGGATGCGGTTGACGGTCCGGGACGTGCCGCTCCGAAACGCCCCGCGCGCCCGGCCATCCCGACCGAAGCCCATCCGCCGGCAGACCCTTATGCGGATGAGGATACAGAGCGCCACTCCATGTCCGAAAACGCGGCAGCAGCGGCGGCGGCGGCCGGCTCTCGTCGTGATCTTTTGCCGGATGTGGATGAAATCAACCAAACCCTGCGCGCCAACCCGGAGCCGCGCGTGATCGACACCGCAAATCGCCCCAGTGTGAAGTCCGAGGACAGACCGCAGGGCGGATTTGGCAAAGGCTTTGCCCTGATCATCGTGCTCGGTCTGATCGCGCTCAGCACCTACGCCATGGCACCGAAACTGTCCGAGGCCCTGCCGCAGGCCGCGCCGGCGCTGAACGCCTACACCGCCAAGATCGACGAGGGCCGCGACTGGCTGGACGATCAGGTCACGGCTTTGATGCAGATGCTGGATGGCATGAGCTCCGAGGCCACCGATCCGAATGAAGCCGCGCCCGAGACGCCGGTCACCCTGGACAAAGCGCAGGACGACTAAAGGACGCGGGCCGGAAGCGGCCCGCGCCGTTGCCGCGATGGGTCAGCCCTTGACCGGGTCCAGCGTCACGGACCAAAGCTCGCTGTCGGCACGGTCCATCAAACGCACGGTCATCTGTTCGGTGTCGCCGTCGATCTCCACCAGTCCGAAGAACTGCAATCCTTCGGCGGGCGAGAGGTTGGCCCCTTGTGCTTCGGTCGGCGCCTTGACGAACTTCACTTCGGGACCGAAGGTCATGTCGAGGGCATTCGGGCCGAAGGTTCCGGCGTGCAGCGGCCCGGAGACGAACTCCCAGAACGGCGCGAACTCCTGGAACGCGGCACGGTCGGGCGAGTAGTGATGCGCGGCGGTGTAGTGAACGTCGGCGGTGAACCAGACCGTGTTGCGAATGTCCTCGTCGCGGATAAAGCGCAACAGCTGGGCGATCTCCAGCTCGCGGCCCTTGGCGTCGCCATCGTCGGCATTGGCCACGGCCTCGAATGTCTCGCCGTCGCGGACCACGAGACCGATCGGCATGTCGCAGGCAATGACCTTCCACGTCGCTTTGGAGGCCTTCAGTTCGCGCCGGATCCAATCAAGCTGCGTTTGGCCAAGGATGCGCGTGGCCTCCGATCTTTCGGTTTGCAGGTTGTCGGAATTTGCGCCGCGATAGCTGCGCAGATCGAGGAAGAACAGATCCACCATCGGACCATAGGACATGCGGCGATAGACGCGGCCGGGCTCCGTCGGTGCGTAGGAAATCGGCGTCATCTCGTGGAATGCCTTGGAGGCGCGGGCCGCCAGAACATGCACGGATTTTTCGGTGTAACGATCGTCGGCGGTCAAGTCCTTGCTGTCGGACCAGTTGTTCACCACTTCATGGTCGTCCCACTGATAGAAGGTCGGCACGGAGGCATTCATTTCCAGAACGTGACGGTCCATCAGGTTGTATTTCCACTGCCCGCGGAATTCATCGAGCGTTTCTGCCACCTTGCGCTTTTCGTCGATCAGGGTGGTGTTCTTCCAGATGACCTCCCCGGCGTCGTTGGTGACCTCGTCCTGCATCGCACCGTCGGCATAGATGGTGTCGCCGGAGTGGATGAAGAAATCCGGGTTGTGACGCGCCATCACGGCGTAGGTCAGCATCCCGTCGTCGTCGATGCCCCACCCCTGCCCGGCGGTGTCACCGGACCATGCGAACTTGACCGATTGCCCGGCGGCCGGCGCGGTGCGGAAGGTGCCTGTCAC
This sequence comes from Sagittula marina, assembly GCF_014196795.1. Lineage (GTDB taxonomy): Bacteria > Pseudomonadota > Alphaproteobacteria > Rhodobacterales > Rhodobacteraceae > Sagittula > Sagittula marina. The sequence goes on along the minus strand of NZ_JACIEJ010000005.1, from coordinate 139,915 downwards.
CGGTTCGGACACCGCGTTCACATCCGTCAGGTCCTGCGCGGTGAAGCGGTAGAACACCTGCTGCCCGGGGGCGAGCCCGTCCACCAGACGTTTTACGGCGAAATCATTGGAAGGGTGGGCATGCAGAGGGGCCAGCGCCCGCGCATCCGCAAAGCTTTCTGTCGTTGCGACCTCCATCATGACCTTGGCGGGACGGTCCGTGCGCGTCCAGATCATGCCGCCTTGCGCAGAGACATCCCCCGACTGCACGCCGTGGGTGAATTGCGGGGCTTGGCCCGCGCGCAGGATACCCGGCATTGCGAGAGTGGTCAGGGCGGTTGTACCTGCGGCCAGAAAGCGGCGGCGGCTTAATGTCAGGCGAGACATATGGCGAACTCCGTCAGTGTTGCTCATGAGAATGAACAGACGGTGCATCGCGTATGTAACACTGGCTTACGAAATAGTTAACGACCGTATGAAGCTCTCGTGACGCGGCGGTCTTCTGTCCCCTTGCGTTGACGCGCTCCGTGGTATGTCCGCGCGCCGCAAGGCGTTAGGCGTCGCCTATGGCGTTTCGACGGCTTGCGCGCGGCCCGTGATTTCCTCTTACATGTTCCAGATCACGCCGAGGATCTCCTCCCGCTTTGCGCCAAAGCCTCGGTGCTTCTTGACCTCGCGCAGGTCGGCGTTGACGCCCATATCGGCAAAGGGCAGACGGTATTCCCGGTGAATGCGGCCCGATGTTCACGGTGCCGGCGTCGCTTTCTTGCGCCGCGTCGATGGAGCCTGCGTCGACAAAGACATCTGCCACGCCCAGCATGACGTCCTGCGCGACGCCGCCCAGCCACTTGTCTGAGGGTTGCTTTTCGACCGTGGGGAAGACGAAGATGGAGAGGGGTTCCATCGTGGCGTCCTCGTCCATGCCTGCGTCTGTGGCGATCACCGGCAGCATCTTGGCGTGGTCGGCCTCATCCGCCCACGTGGCGTTGGCCTCGGCTGTCACCTTGAGGCAGCGCGCAACGATGTCGGAGTTCTCGACCACCCGGGACGTCGGGCCGGAGGTTACGTCGAAGACCAAGATGCCCAGCTTTTCATTTTCTGCGCCGGTCAGCAGCACGTTGCCGTGTTCCTTCATGCGACGCAGTGAGCCGCCCGATCCGCAGGCCACGTCGATGGAGCCCTGGGCCAGTGCCGCCGCACCATCCGGCGGGGCCATGCCGACAAGATCAAGCGAGGCGAGGTCGACGCCAAAGTGGCGCATCTGCTTAAAGCCATAATGCGCGGCGCTGCCCAGCGGCACGGCGACCTTCTTGCCCGCCATTTCGTCAGCGGAGTCCTTGTCGATTTCCAGTGCCTCGGCCACAATACAGTTGTCGTTGTCCGAATACCTGACGGCGACATCCAGGGCTTGCAGGTCCTGCCCGGCAGAGGCCGCGACCACAAACGGCGGCACGCCCTGCGACACAGGCAGATGCACATCGCCAGAGGCCATCGCGGCGCTCATGGCGGTGCCGGTGTCGAAGCTGACCCAGTTGATGCCGACGCCCATGGCGTCCTCGTACAGGCCTTCGACCTTGGCGTATTCAAACGGCATCGGCCAATCGAGGAAATGCCCGGAGGTGATGGTCTCTGCCCGGGTCATACCAGCCATAACAGCCGTCCCGGCCACGGCGCTGAGACGCGTTTCCTTCATCCCGGGTCTCCCTTGTTGCCTGCGCCTCGTGCCGGGCGCTGAGAGTGATCCGACCAGCAAACAGGCAGTGGATCACTGTTTTTTTAGGACGCCACGTCCACAAGGCGCCTTGGGAGACACGGGTGAAATCACGCCGAATCCCCTTAAATTCATGCATTTTGTCGCAAAGCGTATCGACAACTGTCCGGCCTGTGAAAATCTGGACTTACAGCCTCATTCCATTTGGCCCTATAAGTCGCTCGAAAATCCGGCCAAGTGGTGGAAACATCGCCTCTAATGGAGTCATTCAAGATGGACGGCACCTACACCCAGAACGATCTCACCCGCATCGTGGAGGCCGACAAGGCCCACGTCTGGCATCACCTGGTTCAGCATAAACCCTTCGAGTCCAAAGACCCGAACATCATCATCGAGGGCAAAGGCATGCGCGTCTGGAACCAGGCGGGCAAGGAGCATCTCGATGCCGTGTCCGGCGGTGTCTGGACGGTCAACGTCGGCTACGGGCGCGAGCGGATCGCCAAGGCGGTCTATGACCAGTTGATGAAGTTGAACTATTTCGCAGGCTCCGCAGGATCTGTGCCCGGCGCGCTGTTTGCCGAAAAGCTGATCGAGAAGATGCCCGGCCTGACCCGTGTGTATTACACGAACTCCGGGTCCGAGGCGAACGAGAAAGCCTTCAAGATGATCCGTCAGATCGCGCACAAGCGCTATGGCGGCAAGAAGCACAAGATCCTGTTCCGCGACCGCGATTACCATGGCACGACCATCGGCTGCCTGTCCGCGGGCGGTCAGGACGAGCGTAACGCGCAGTATGGCCCCTTTGCTCCCGGGTTCGTGCGGGTGCCGCATTGCCTTGAGTATCGCAAGCATGAGCAGGACGGCGCACCGGAGGAGAACTACGGCCTTTGGGCCGCCGAGCAGATCGAGGCGGTCATCCTGCGCGAAGGCCCCGACACCGTGGGCGGCCTGTGCCTTGAACCCGTGACCGCAGGTGGCGGCGTGATCGCCCCGCCGGAAGGCTACTGGCAGAAGGTGCAGGAAATCTGCGACAAATACGATATTCTGCTGCACATCGACGAAGTGGTCTGCGGCGTCGGGCGTACCGGCGAATGGTTCGGATACCAGCACTACGGCATCAAGCCGGATTTCGTGACCATGGCGAAGGGCGTGGCGTCCGGCTACGCGGCCATCGCCTGCTGCGTCACCTCGGAGCGCGTCTTCGAGATGTTCAAGGATGACGCGACGGACCCGCTGAACTACTTCCGCGACATCTCCACCTTCGGGGGCTGCACCGCCGGTCCGGCGGCGGCAATCGAGAACATGGCGATCATCGAGGACGAGGATCTGCTGGGCAATACCGTCGCCATGGGCGACTACATGCTCGACCAGCTCCGCGCCCTGTCGGACCGGCATAAGGTCATCGGTGACGTGCGTGGCAAGGGGCTGTTCCTGGGCGCAGAACTGGTCACCGATCGTGACACCAAAGAGGTCGTGCCAGAGGCGCAGGTGCAAGCGGTTGTCGCCGACTGCATGGCGCAAGGGGTGATCATCGGCGCGACCAACCGCTCCGTCCCCGGGCGGAACAACACGTTGTGTTTCTCCCCTGCGCTGATTGCCGCGAAGGATGACATCGACCATATCATCTCTTCGGTTGATGGTGCCCTGACGCGGGTCTTTGGCTGACACGGTCCAATGATAAGCGATCCATGACCGTCTCCACAAACGACCACGGCCAGCCTGTCGGGCTGCCCGTGGAAACACCCCTGCCTCGTCCGTTTCCGCCACATACGGGTCTGGCGGGGCAGTATTGCACCTTGCGTGCCATGCGCGAAGAGGATGCTCCCGGCCTTTTTGACGCCTATGCCGAGGGGGACGGCAGCGACTGGACTTACATGCCCGATGCGCCCTGGACCAATTTGAAACAGGCCGCGGACAGGTGCCGCGCGGCTCAGGGCACGGTTGATCCACAACACTACACGATCCTCGACGCGCAGAATATCGTCTCCGGCAGATGTGCGCTGCTGCGGATTGCGCCCGATGTCGGGAGCATGGAGGTTGGCTGGATTCACTTCGCGCCCCGGCTGCAAGGCACCACCGCGGCGACAGAGGCGCTGGTTCTGCTGATGCGCTACGCGTTCGAGACGCTGGGCTATCGTCGATTTGAATGGAAATGCGATGCTCTGAACGCCCCGTCACGGCGCGCGGCGGCGCGATTGGGGTTTACCTACGAGGGCACCTTTCGGCAGGCGACCGTCTACAAGGGGCGCAATCGCGATACGGCATGGTTTTCGATCGTCGACAGCGAATGGCCTGCACTCGCCGCGCGATTCGAACGCTGGCTGGATCCGGCGAACTTTGACGATCAAGGCCGACAATTGTGCGCCTTGAACGCAATTTGAGCCAACTGCGCGACAGTCCCGGACGGTTTGAAGGGAACTTTAACAGCTTAGGACAGCGGCATTCAGGAACGGTCAACCTGTTGCATGGCATGACTTTGGGCACCCACCTGTTTTGATGCAACCTGTCCGGAGGTCCTCGTATGCCCGCGCCATACCCAAGCTACCCTTACGTGGAGCCAACCGCTGTAAATGCGACGCAAGATGAGATAGATGCCGTCGTTGCGGACCTGTTGGAGAACAATCCTAACGCCTGTTTACGGGAAGGGCCCCTGGATGCTCTGTGCCGTGCTCTGAATGTTGACATCGAATATTCGATCCCTCCGCATGACCTTATTCTGGATGTTCCGCTGAACAGTCGCGCTGTGATCTGGCTGCCGAAAAACGGTCGCCCGCGACACGACCGCATCGCTGCCGCCATCGGGGTTGGTCATTGGATCATGCATGTGCCGACCACGCGCGAAAAACACGCTGGCTGCGGTATCCAGGCACTCTACAGTCCCACCGACCCAGCTGCACGGAAAGAAGCGCGCCTTTTTGCATACGCGCTTTTGATGCCGGAAGAGGATTTCAAAAACCTCTGGTACGAAGGACGCTCGGCTGTCGTGGCGGATGTACTGAACGTGCCCACACAGATTGTTTACGAACGTGCTTCCATGCTCGACCTGACGCAGCCCGACAGCGAAGGCGACAAATACGAATGGAAAGAACGCCCCTCCGTCGCTGGCCTGTAAGACAAAAGGGCCGCCCGAGGACGACCCTTTCAAACTGATTGGATGTCATTGGAACACCGGCGCCGCATGCCACCTGCCCCAATGCGACCAGATTACGCGTTAACGCTGTCTTTCAAAGCCTTCGCAATGGTCACCTTGACCTGCTTGTCGGCTTCTTTCTTGAACTGCTCGCCCGTGGCGGGGTTGCGCACCATGCGCTCGGGGCGCTCGCGGCAGTAAATCTTCCCCACACCGGGAAGCGTCACGGCACCGCCGTCGGCCACTTCAGATGTGATGATGTCCACCAGCGAGTCCAGGGCTGCGCCCGCGGTCTTCTTGTCGGCTTCCATTTTCTCAGCCAGTGCTGCAACCAGCTGAGTTTTTGTCATCGGTTTCGCCATTTCATGGTCTCCTTTGCGTGCGCCGGTCGTTGGCCCGACGCGCCTTCACTGCCCTTGTTTCCTTGGGCCTCCGGCGCGCATTAAAACCGGATATGGTTGGGAAACACAATAATTCGTGGCAGAACATTCTGCGATATTGTGCATTTTGTAGTACTTTCCCCGGCGTCAAAGGAACGCAGTTTCCTCGAAGGATCGCAATTTGCGCGAATGTATACGCTCCAACGGCATGTCTCGCAGCGTTTCCATCGCCCTGATCCCGATTCTAAGATGCCGCGCCACCTGTGTCTTGTAGAAATCAGAGGCCATGCCCGGCAGCTTCAACTCGCCGTGCAAGGGTTTGTCCGACACGCAAAGCAATGTCCCATAGGGCACCCTGAACCGAAAGCCGTTGGCCGCGATGGTCGCCGATTCCATGTCCAAGGCAATGGCCCGCGATTGTGACAGGCGCTGAACCGGGCCGGACGTGTCGCGCAATTCCCAATTGCGGTTGTCCACGGTCGCCACGGTTCCTGTCCGCATGATCCGCTTGAGATCGTAGCCATCCAGCGCGGTTTCCTCGGCGACGGCCTTTTCCAAAGCAACCTGAATTTCGGCCAGCGCCGGGATCGGCACCCAGACCGGCAAATCATCGTCAAGCACCTTGTCTTCGCGCAGATAGGCATGGGCCAGCACGAAATCTCCAAGGCTTTGCGAATTGCGCAGGCCCGCGCAATGCCCGACCATCAGCCAGGCGTGGGGGCGCAGTACGGCGATATGGTCCGTCGCCGTCTTGGCGTTGGACGGCCCGACACCGATGTTCACCAGCGTGATACCCGACCCATCCGCACGTTTCAGGTGGTAGGTCGGCATCTGCGGCAGCCGCGCGGGGACGTCCAGCGGCGCATCAGGCGTCGTGATCTCTACATTCCCGGTGGAGACAAACCCGGTGTAGCCGCTTGCCTCATCCGCCAGCGCCGCGCGGGCGTAAGCCTCAAACTCCGAGACGTAAAACTGATAGTTGGTAAACAGAACGTGGTTCTGAAAATGAGCCGGGTCCGTCGCGGTGTAATGCGCCAGACGCGCCAGCGAATAATCCACGCGCTGCGCCGTGAAAGGCGCCAGCGGCATGGCATCCCCCGGCGTCGTCATCACCACACCGTTCACGATGTCATCATTGGTGGTGCTGAGGTCCGGAACATCGAACACATCGCGCAGCACAAAATCCGCAGCGCCCTCCTGCGGGACGGTGACCTCTGGAAAGTTCGCCACCGCGAAATGCACAGGCATGGGCGTGTCGGACAGACCGATCTGGATTTTCACACCGTGGTTCGCCAGCAGCAGGCTTATTTGCTGGCGCAGGTAATGACGAAACATCCCCGGTCGCGTCACGGTGGTGGCGTAGGTGCCAGGCGAGGTCACATGGCCAAAGGACAGGCGGCTGTCCACTTTGCCGAAACTGGAGGTGGTGAACCTGACCTCCGGGTAGAAGGCGCGCACACGCTTGCCGGGATGCCCCTCGGTCATCGCGGTCATGAACCGGTCGCGCAGGAACTCGGCCGACGTGTCGTAAAGTTCGCAGAGGCGATCCACCGCCGCGCGCGGATCGTCGAACAGCTCCGCCTCGGGCAGGTCAGGGATTTCGGTCAACATCGGGTCAGCTTGGTCCTGCATGGCGGTCTCATTCTCTTGTTTTGAATGACGTTGACAGCTTGTCGCGGGGGGCGCAACCGCAGGTGCAAATCACGTTGCGGCCTGCCGGGCGTTTTCCCACAAAGGACGGGAACCGCCTGACCCTGTCGCGGGTTTGCCCGGCATGAGCCATTCCCTGACCTACTACCCCGATTCGAAGCCCGGCATCCGCAGGCAACGGCGCGGGCGCGGGTTTTCCTATCTCGCCCCGGACGGGACCCGCATAGAGGCGACCAAGGAACGCCGCCGCATCGAGGCGCTCGCCGTGCCGCCAGCCTACGAAGACGTGTGGATCTGCCCCCTGCCTCAGGGCCATTTGCAAGCCACCGGCCGCGACGCACGGGAGCGCAAGCAATACCGCTATCACCCTGACTGGCGCGTTTGGCGGGATGCTCAGAAATACGATCAACTGGCGGCTTTTGGCGAGGCGCTCCCCGCCCTGCGCCGCCGCATTCGCAATTCCCTGCGAGAGGGCGAAGCCGGCGACCACGCATTCGCCATTGCCGCTATCCTTGCCCTGCTTGACCGGGCCTCGCTGCGCGTTGGTCATACCGATTACGCGCGGGACAACAAAACCTACGGGGCCACGACGCTGCGCCAAAAGCACCTGAAACTCGACGGCAACAAGATCAGGCTCGCCTACACCGCGAAGGGCGGCAAAAAGGTGGACAAGACGCTGAACGACCACACGCTGAACCGGATCCTGACGCGCCTTGGCGACATACCGGGGCCGGAGCTGGTGACGTGGCTGGACGGCGACACGCCCCGCGCCGTGACGTCAGAGGAGGTGAACGCCTACCTCTGTGATGCGATGGGCGAAGACGTCACCGCCAAGACCTTTCGCACCTGGAACGGCAGCACTGCCGCGTTGGAAGCCGCCGAAGCCAGCGAAACGCCGACCATCAAGGCGATGACCGAGGCCGCTGCCGCGCGACTGCACAACACTCCGGCCATTGCCCGCAAAAGCTACATCCATCCTGACGTGATTGCCTTGAGCGAGAGGCCTGTGGATTTGGCACAGGCGCCCGATATTCGCGGACTGCGCCGCAGCGAGGCCCGCCTGCTTTACCTGTTGCGTTGACATCCGCGGCCCGGACGCGTGCAATGTCCGCATCCAAAGGAGGCCCCGATGACCGCACCACAAAACCTCGCCAACCTCGATTTCTGGCAAGAGCGCGTCGATCTGGCCGCCGCCTTTCGCTGGACCGCCCGGCTGAACATGCACGAAGCGGTCGCGAACCATTTTTCGCTGGCGATCAACGACGACGGCACGAAATTCCTGATGAATCCCAATCAGATGCATTTTCAACGCATCAAGGCGTCTGATCTGATTGTGGTTGATGCCAACGATCCCGACACGCTGAACCGGCCGGGCGCGCCGGACCCGACCGCATGGGGGCTGCACGGTGGCCTGCACCGCCACTGCCCCCACGCGCGCTGTGCCATCCACGTGCATTCCCCCTATGCAACCGTCCTCGCCAGCCTCAAGGACAAGCGCCTGCCGCCCATCGACCAGAACTGCGCCACCTTCTACAACCGCATTGCCGTCGACGAAGAGTACGGCGGCTTGGCGTTCGAGGAAGAAGGGGCTCGCTGCGCCCAACTGCTGGTCGATCCGAAGGTGAAAACCCTTGTCATGGGCAATCACGGCGTCATGGTGATCGGTGACACCGTGGCCGAAACTTTCAACCGGATGTTCTACTTTGAACGTGCCGCGCAGACCTACATCATGGCGCTGCAAACCGGGCAGCCGCTGGACGTCTTGTCCGATGAGGTGGCCGAGAAAACCGCTCAGGAGCTGGAGGCTTACCCAGAACAGGATTTGCGCCATCTGGCCGAACTCAAAGCGATCCTGGACGAGGAAGGCGCCAATTACGCCAGCTAGGCAAACGACAGAACCACGCGCCCGGCCTCTGTGCCTTTGAAATACTCGGGGAAAGGCCGCAGGCCGGGGGGGCAGCGCCCCCGACACCGTTGCCAATCAGCGTTACCGCAGCCCGGTTTCGTGCAGCAGGCCCTTACGCTTGGCCTCGTAGTAATAGCCCCGGGCGTACCATTTGATCGAATCGTCCCAATCGCCGTCGGACACCAGATAGGCCCCTTTGAGGTACTTCAGCGCGTATCTCAGGTTCACGTCCGCATTCAGAAGGTCGGAGTTCGACCCTTGAAAGCCCATCCCACGGGCGGTCGCCGGGAGGATCTGGAACAGCCCCCAATACGGGCCGTTGCGTGCTTTCGGATTATGCGTGCTTTCGCGTATCGCCAGACGATGCACCAGACCGCGCGGCAGCTCGTAGTGATCTGACCATTTGTTGATCTTGGCACGCAGTTCGGGCGTTTCATTCGGGAAAAGCGGCATGGCCTCGACTTGCGGCAGGGCCTGTTCCGGCTCAGGTGCACTGGCGCAGCCAGCAAGGCCCATCAGGGCGGTGACGATCAGGATACGCAGCATGGACATCCTCTAAAGGCCGTTGATCCTGATTGGCTCTTACGCCGGGATCGCGGTTCTGGGGAGTCTTTAGGCGCGGCATAGGCGAACCCTTGCCAGATCGAAGGTCATGCCCGGTGCGTGGCGTGGTCATCGTGCGGCGCACAAACCCTTGCCAAACACCCTTCCGCGCGCCACCTATGCGCAATGACACAGACGCTTCTTTCCCTTGGCCATGGCTTCTCGGCCGGCTTTCTCGCTGATGACTTGCTGGCCGAAGGCGGCTGGCGGGTGCTTGGCACCACCCGTTCTCCTGACAAATGCGACAGGTTGCGCGCCAGCGGGGTCGAGCCTGTGCTCTGGACCCGCGACGCGGTGGCAGAGGCCTTGTCGCAGGCCTCTCATGTCCTCGTCAGCGCGGCGCCAGATGACGGCGGCGACCCGTCACTTGCCCTGATCGGGGAAGAGATCGCCCGTGCCGCAAACCGTCTGACATGGGTGGGCTACCTGTCCACCACCGGCGTTTATGGCGATGCGGACGGCGCCTGGGTGGATGAGACTGCTCCGCTGAACGGCCAGTCCCGGCGCGCCCGCGCCCGGATCGACGCCGAGGCGCAGTGGGCCGCGATCCCGGATCTGCCGGTGCATATCTTTCGCCTCGCGGGGATTTACGGCCCCGGGCGTGGCCCGTTTGAGAAAGTGCGCAATGGCACCGCCCGGCGCATCATAAAACCGGGTCAGGTCTTTTCTCGAATCCATGGCGAGGACATTTCCCGCACGCTGCGCGCGTCGATGGCCCGCCCCAATCCCGGCGCGGCCTACAATGTTTGCGACAATGACCCCGCCCCGCCACAAGATGTCCTGGCCTATGCCGCGGAACTGCTTGGCCTGCCGCTGCCGCCCGAGGTCGATTTCGAGGATGCGGATATGTCGCCCATGGCGCGCAGCTTTTACGCCGACAACAAGCGCGTCGATAACACACGCTTGCATGAGGATCTTGGCGTGACGCTGAAATACCCGGATTACAAGTTCGGCCTGCGCGCCCTGCTCGCGGCAGAGGGCTGAGCGATGCCCAAGCTTGGCAGCCATCAGCCGGCGCCCCCCGAAAGCCTCGGCGATCTGCTTGACGCCATGTGCCCCGACGAGGGGCAGGAGCGTGTCTCCGTTGAAAATGTGCTGTCAAAGGTCGGCGCACGGTCTTTTCCGACTGTGATCCTGGTTCCCTGCGTGGTGCTGGTGTCGCCACTGTCCGGCATTCCGCTGATGCCGACGCTTGGCGGACTTATCGTTCTGCTCATCACGCTTCAGGCGCTGATCGGGCGCAAACACTTGTGGCTGCCGGGGTTTCTCAGCCGTCGCTCGGTGCCGTCTTCCCGCATGTCGAAGGCCGTGAGCTGGCTGCGCAAACCGGCAGCCTTTATGGACAAGCACAGCCACAACCGGTTGCGGTTTCTGACAAGTGGTCCGGCGCGGCTGTTGGCATATCTGACCACGACGCTCATTGCCATTAGCTGGCCACCGCTGGAGCTGTTGCCCTTTGTCACCAGTTTCAGCGCCGGGGCTGTGGCGATGATCATGTACGGTCTGATGGTCCGCGACGGCATCTACATGGTGGCCGGCTATGTGCAGGCCACCGTGCTTTATCTGATCCTGCTGCTGCTCTGGATCGGCCTGGTGTGACGCCCGCGGGTCGGGGATGTCCCCGACCCTTTCGGATCATCACGCACGCTTGTCCAACACATCGACGCCCAAGGTGCCCAGGACTTTCGCCTCGATATCCTCGGCGTTCAGTTTGGCCACGGCGTACATGTCCCGTGGGCTGGCCTGATCGACAAAGATATCGGGGAGCACCATGCTGCGGTACTTCAGTCCACGGTCAAACACGGCGTTTTCCGCCAAAAGCTGCGCCACGTGAGAGCCAAACCCACCTACGGCGCCCTCTTCGACCGTGAGGAGCGCCTCATGTTCCCGAGCAAGACGCAAGATCAGCGCCTCGTCCAACGGCTTGGCAAAGCGGGCATCCACAACGGTGACAGAGACGCCGCGCGCCTCCAGCGCCTCGGACGCAGTCAGACATTCCGCAAGCCGCGTGCCAAAGGAAAGAAGCGCCACGCGCGTGCCCTCCTTCATCACCCGGCCCTTGCCGATCTCCAGGATCTGGCCGCGTTCCGGCATCTCGACGCCAACGCCTTCGCCACGGGGATAGCGGAAGGCAATCGGCCCGTCATCATGCGCGGCCGCGGTGCGCACCATATGTTTCAGCTCGGCCTCATCGGCGGCGGCCATCACGACAAAGCCCGGCAGGTTCGTCAAAAACGCTGTGTCGTAAGATCCCGCATGGGTTGCCCCGTCGGCCCCGACCAGACCGGCACGGTCGATGGCAAAGCGCACGGGCAGTCGCTGGATCGCAACGTCATGCACCACCTGATCGTAGCCGCGTTGGAGAAAGGTCGAATAGATTGCGCAGAACGGACGCATCCCGCCTGCGGCCAGACCGGCGCAGAAGGTCACGCCATGTTGCTCGGCAATGCCCACGTCGAAGGTGCGCGAGGGATACCGCTCCGCAAACAGATCAAGCCCCGTCCCATCGGGCATCGCTGCGGTGATGGCGCAGATGCGGCTGTCCTCGGCGGCCTCTTGCATCAGGGCCTCGGCAAAGACCTTGGTGTAACCCGGCGCGTTGGACGGGGCCTTTTTCTGCTCACCCGTCACGACATCGAACTTTGCGCGGGCATGGCCCTTGTCCGGGGCGTGCTCCGCGTGGCTGTAGCCCTTGCCCTTCTTGGTCAGCGCGTGGATCAGGATCGGCCCGGTCGCGCGCGACTTGACGGTGCGCAGGATCGGCAAAAGCTGGTCCAGATCATGACCGTCAACCGGCCCGAGATAGCTGAAGCCCAGTTCCTCGAACAATGTCCCGCCCATGGCCATGCCCTTGAGCATTTCCTTGGCGCGTTTGGCCCCTTCTTGAAACGGCGGTGGCAGGAACCCCATGGCTCCCTTGGCCACGGCCTTGAGGTCCTGGAACGGGGCCTCGGCATACAGCCGCGTCAAGTACGACGACAGGGCGCCGGTCGGGGGCGCGATGCTCATCTCGTTGTCATTGAGGATCACGATCAAACGTTTGCCAAGGTGGCCGGCGTTGTTCATCGCCTCGAAGGCCATGCCCGCGCTCATCGCGCCGTCCCCGATCACAGCGATGGCGTCGCCATGCCCGGTCTCGGACGCGCCGCCCAGATCACGGGCAACGGCAAAGCCCAGTGCCGCGGAAATCGAGGTCGACGAATGCGCCGCGCCGAAGGGATCGTACGGGGACTCGGATCGCTTGGTGAACCCGGAGAGACCGTCCTTCTGGCGAATGGTCCGAATGCGTTCGCGCCGCCCGGTCAGGATCTTGTGCGGGTAACACTGGTGCGACACGTCCCAGATGATCTTGTCCCGCGGCGCGTCGAACACGCTGTGCAGCGCCACGGTCAGCTCGACCACACCGAGACCCGCGCCAAGGTGTCCGCCGGTCTCGGAGACGGCGGAGATGGTCTCGGCCCGCAATTCGCGCGCCACCTCGTGCAACTCGGCATCGGAAAACTGCTTTAGATCCGAAGGCAGGTGCACTCGGTCGAGGTGGGGCGTGTCGGGTCGCTGGGACATGTGTCCTCCGGCTGATAAATATCCGTGCAATGGTAATGCGGCGGGGCGCGAAAACCACGGAGAGCGGCGTAAAAAAAGGCGTCAATTCCGGCGTGAAATAACGAAGCGGGCGGCTTCGCGCAAGCAGTCGGCCTGTGCCCCATAAGTGTCCAGGGATGTGCAGGCTTCGTGCACAAGCTCTGCAGCGCGCTGCTTTGCGCCCTCCAGCCCCATGAGGCTGACAAAGGTCGCCTTGCCGCGCCCCTCGTCCTTGCCCACGGCCTTGCCCACCGTATCGGCGTCGCCCTCGACGTCGAGCACATCGTCCCAGATCTGGAAGGCAAGCCCGAGGCAGTCGCCATAGCGGCGCAACGGGTCAGTCGGCTGGCCGGCCATGATCGCACCCGCCGTACAGGACCAGCGAATCAGCGCGCCGGTCTTGCCGGATTGCAAAGCGGTGATTTCATCGAGCCCCAAGGGCGTCTGGGTGCTTTCGGCGGCGATGTCCATCGCCTGCCCGCCGACCATGCCGCGCATTCCAGAGGCCGTGCTGAGGCTCAGAACCAGCTCCAGGCGCCGGTCAGGGGGGCACCCGGCCTGCGCGCATAACTCAAATGCCAGCGCTTGCAGCGCGTCGCCCGCCAGAACGGCTGTGGTTTCGTCCCACGCGCGGTGCACCGTAGGTTTGCCACGGCGCATGTCGTCATCATCCATGCAAGGAAGGTCGTCATGTACCAGGCTGTAGGCATGCAGCGCCTCGATGGCCCCTGCCGCCGGCGCGGACAGCGACCGGTCGATGCCAAAAAGACGGGCGCTTTCGATCACAAGGAATCCGCGCAGCGCCTTGCCGCCGTCGATGGCATAGCGCATCGCCTCCGGCACAGGCCCGGGCAAGCCCTGAAGCGCGTAGATCACCTGCCCGATGGCCAGCTCTGCCGCCCGGTTGCGCGCGACCTCAAAGCTCAGGGGCTTTGTATCGGCTGCGCTGTCTGCCGTGTCCTGCTGCATGGGCGTCAGAGCCCTTCGACCGGCTTCGCCCCCACGGGATTGCCCTCGCCGTCCAGTGTGATGGCGGCGACCTTTTCCTCGGCGTCCTTCAGCTTGCGGTCGCAGTGCGCCTTCAGCTTGGCACCGCGTTCATAAAGCGTGATGGAGTCTTCGAGCGCCACGTCGCCGCGCTCCAACGCGCCAACGACGCGCTCCAGCTCGGCCATGGCCTGCTCGAATGACATCTCTTCGACCGGTGTTTGCGCTTCGCTCATGCGCCCGCCTCCATCAACACTTCCACATGCGCCTTCGCCGACGCGCTCAGGCCCGCAAGATCATACCCGCCCTCCAAAGTCGAGACCACGCGCCCGCCTGCGGCGGAGGCCTGCGCGATCTGGCAAAGCTGTTCGGTGATCCAGCGGAAGTCTTCCACCGTCCAGTTGAGGTTGGCGAGCGGATCGTCCTGATGCGCGTCGAACCCGGCGGAAATGATCAGCAATTCGGGATCAAAGGCGCGTAGCCGGGGAAAGGCCTCCGCCTCGTACCGTGCCTTCATCTCTGCCCCGCCGGTTTCCGGTGGCAAAGGCAGGTTCATCACGTTGTCATGCGCGCCGCGCTGCTCAGGCGCACCACTGCCGGGCCAAAGCGGCATCTGCTGCGAGGTGATGAACAGCGCGCGGGCCTCATCCCAGAGCAGATCCTGCGTGCCGTTGCCGTGATGCACGTCGAAATCAACGACGGCCACCCGCGACAACCCGTGATGCTCCAAGGCGTGTTTGGCCGCGATGGCCGCCGTGCCGAACAGGCAAAAGCCCATTGGGGTCTCACGCTCCGCATGGTGACCCGGCGGTCGTGTGGCGCAAAAGACGTTGGCCACCTCGCCGCCCAGCACCATGTCCACCGCCTGGCAGGCACCGCCCGCCGCGCGCGATGCCGCCCGAAAGGACCCCGGCGACAGCCATGTGTCCGAATCGAGCTGGTGCTGCCCACGTTCCGGCACGGCGTTGCGCACCCGATCGATGTAGGTCTGCGGATGGCAGCGCAGCAGCTCTTCTTCGCTGGCCTCCCTTGCCGTCACACGCTGCAACTCCAGCGGCTGCAACGCATGCAGCACATGTTCCAACCGCGCCACCCGTTCCGGGTGGCCGCTCGGCGTGACGTGGTCCAAACCGTCCGCGTGGGTGATCAATGCCGTCGCCATATGCGCGCCTCCCCTTCATTTTTCGTTCTTGGCAAAACGTGAACTCCTGACACGTCAGTCAGGTGCCAGCATGTATCCCGATCCGCGTACCGTTTGCAGGTAGCGCGGCTGTTTCGGGTCGGTCTCCAACTTGCGCCGAAGGCGGGTGATCTGCACATCGACCGCGCGCTCCTGCGCCTGGCCTTTGTCACGCCCCAGCTCTTCGACGAGGGTCGAGCGACTCAGCGCCTCTCCCGGCTTGGCCGAGAAAATCCGCATCAACTGCGCCTCTGTCGCGGTGAGGCGCACCAGCTCCTCCCCCTGCCACATCTCGCCGCGTTCAATGTCGTACCGGATATCGCCGAGCGTCAACAGCTTGGGCGCGGTTTCCTGCGGGTTGACGTCGGGCATCCGCCGCAAAATGGCGTTGATCCGCAACAGCAATTCCTTTGGCTCAAAGGGCTTGGCGAGGTAATCGTCCGCCCCGGCCTCCAGCCCCTTGATGCGGTCCTCCGTTTCAGACCGGGCGGTCAGCAGCAGTATCGGCACCGTAGAGGTTTCCCGGACCCCGCGCGTCAGGCTGACGCCATCCTCGCCCGGCATCATCACATCCAGAACCAGCATATCGAAATCCAGACCGGCCAGAAGCCGCCGCGCATGGGCCGCGTCGCGCGCCGCGCTGACCAGAAACCCATTTCGCATCAGGAATTTCTGCAAAAGCCCTCGAATGCGCTCATCGTCATCGACGATCAACAGATGTGCATCACCGTCACTCATCCCCGGCCCTCCCTGAGCCTTTGATACTGATGACGCATCTCCGGGTCCATCATCGCTTCGAGAACGCGCCGGAACCCGGCCACGGCCTCTGGCCCGGCGTCGCGAAAGGCCGCCCGCATGCGCAGGCGTTGCGCGTCTGTCAGCTCACGCTCAAGGTCTTCGCCCTCGGCCGTCAGGTACAAATGACGTTCCCGTTTGTCCGTGCGCCCCACGCGGCTTTCCACCAGCCCATCCTCGATGAGGGACCGCAGCACCCGGTTCAGCGATTGTTTGGTCACGCCCAGAATGGCCAGCAGGTTGTTGACCGTTGTTCCCGGCGCGCCATGGATAAAGTGCAGGGCGCGGTGATGCGCCCGCCCGTAGCTCAGCCCGGCGAGGATTCTGTCCGGATCGGCGGTAAAGCCGCGGTAGGCGAAAAACATCGCCTCCGCACCCTGGCGCAATTGCTCGTCCGTCAGGTACAGAAGACTCTCGCCCTGCCCTGCTCGCCCTTCGGCCATAACTGCCTCCGTCTTTTCAGGCATTTTAAGTCAGCCTTGTTGACATTCCAAGCGCGAATTGGTAGCGATCGCCAGCTTAGGCGCAACTATGTGTCCAGACACGACCCTTTTTGCGCAACTTTCGACAATCGCTCGTGACGCAAGCTGAGGAGATACGTGATGGCAGAGGCCTCATACGATGACCGCGACGGTAAGATCTGGCTCGACGGCCAGATGGTAGACTGGCGCAACGCGCAGGTCCATGTCCTGACCCATGGCTTGCATTATGCCTCCTCTGTTTTCGAAGGCGAACGTGCCTATAATGGCAAGATCTTCTTGTCGCGCAAGCATTCGGAGCGGCTGCACTATTCCGCAAGCTGCCTGGATTTCGAAATTCCCTACACCGTGGACCAGATCGAAGCGGCCAAGGCCGAGGTGCTGAAGGCCAACGGCCTGACCGACGCCTACGTGCGTGCGGTGGCATGGCGCGGCGCGGGTCCTGACATGGGCGTCGCGTCGGCGCGCAACCCGGTGCGTCTGGCCATCGCTGCATGGTCCTGGGGCAACTACTACGGCGATGCGAAAACGGTCGGCGCGAAGCTGGATATCTCCAAGTGGAAGCGCCCCTCGCCCGAAACGATCCCCGTTCATGCCAAGGCCGCCGGCCTGTACATGATCTGCACCACATCGAAGCACGCGGCAGAAGCCAAGGGCTGCTCTGACGCGTTGTTCATGGACTATCGCGGCTACGTGGCCGAAGCGACCGGCGCGAACATCTTTTTCGTCAAGGATGGCGAAGTCCACACGCCGCTGCCCGATTGTTTCCTGAACGGTCTGACCCGTCAGACAGTCATCGAGCTGCTGAAGGAAAAGGGCCTGACCGTGCATGAGCGTCACATCATGCCCGAGGAGCTGGAAGGCTTTGAGCAATGCTGGCTGACCGGCACCGCAGCAGAGGTCACGCCCGTCGGTCAAATTGGCGATTATGTCTTTAAAGTGGGCAAGATCACCCGCGACATCGCAGAGACCTATGAGGCGCTCGTGCGCGCCTGAAGCACTGACCTTGAAAGTGTAAGCACTCGATCCTGTCTGGGTTTGGATCGGGTGCTTGCCGATGTCGTCTGTCGACCATCATGTCGACGTGATCGAGAGCCGTACTGATTGTTTCCCTAAGCCGAAACGATCTTGCAGGGGCATAGGCGGTCTGATCGCTCGATGCGCCCTACGCAAGCTGCCACTTCCCATCACCGGTGCACCGGGCGTTTGGCGCGGCCTTCTGACAATTTGCAGGCCGTGCCTTGACGCCAGCCACCGAGATCCTGAAGCTTTCGACCCACTCCAGCCAGTGCCAAGCGGGACCGGTTCTCGCGCATGGCGTCTGCCGCAATGCCGCATAACAACCCATGAGTGCATTATGACCCTGGATGCAACCATGATCGTTGCGCGACAGGCAGTGTTGCCCTACCCCTTGGTATAAAAGGGATGGACCAGACGCTGTTGGAGATATCGCATAACGCCTGGCTTGTTATGGCGTCTCTGGCCATCGCTTTGATGGCCGGGTTCAGCGGCCTGTCTTTGACGCGGGGGGCGTCGCGCCTTCCAAGTTTGCAGCGCAAGATGACCCTGGTGATCGCGGCCATCGTTCTGGGCGGCGGGATCTGGTCAATGCACTTCGTTGCCATGCTTGGCCTCGAACTGCCGATCCGGTTTTACTATGACGGTCTGATGACGCTGGTCTCGGCGCTCATTGCGATCCTGATGATGGGTCTCGCCCTGCTGATCCTGCATTTCCGCAACCGGACCGCTGTGACCCTGACGACTGCGGGCAGCATCATGGGCCTTGGCATTGCGGCCATGCATTACGTCGGGATGCTGGGGATGGAGCTGTGCGCGCCGGTTTTTGACCTCACCGGGGTGGCGGTGTCGGTGTTGAGCGCGCTGTTGCTGTCGAACCTGGCGATTTGGGTGGCCTATGGCGCGCGGACGCGGGGCAACACGCTGCTGGGCACGGTGTGTTTCGCGGTCTCTGTCGGCGCGGTGCATTACATTGCGATGGCGGGCACCGGGTTTGTTCCAAATGACGCCTTTGCGGTGGGGCCTGAAATCTCCAACGAGGTGATGGCCATGGGCGTCACTGTCACCGCCTTTGTCATCTCCGGCGCGTTCCTGCTGACCGGGGTGAGTTTTCTGGAGCCGGTCGCGGAGGCCGTCAGCACACCTGCCGTCCCGGAGCCACGCGCGCCAGCCGATCCGGGTCACGAGATTGAAGAGCCTTCGCTGCCACCCGTGCCGTTCGAGAAGGAAGGGCGGACGCAATTCCTTGACCGCAAGTCCATCGCGGCGGTGCGGGCGGAGGGGCATTATACCTTGTTGTATGCAGGGTCAGAGAAACTGTTCTGCCCCTGGTCGATCTCCGAGGCGGAGAGCCGTCTGGCTCCGTCGCACTTTATCCGCAGCCACCGCAGCTACCTGATAAATCCCAGTTTCGTCACCGGGTTCGAGCGCAAGAAAGACACCGGGGTCTGCCTGCTCGCCTCCACCGCGTCCCTGCAAAAGGTCCCGGTCAGCCGGTCGCGCCTTTCTGAGGTGCGCAACGCGCTCGGCATCTGAGGCGCGCCTCCAGTCCCAGGATTCCGCCCTCTGCGCTGCTGCACTGCGGCACGAGATGCCGCATCTGCGCACCCAAAACGAACCGGACAAAGCCGCCGCACCAGATCAGAAGGTACGCCGTTCGTGCAGCCCATTCGCATTTCGTGCAAGACCCCCTGTGTTTCATGGCCAAACCGTTTGTCCCCATCGGCGACCGGATAGCATTCCGGCACAGATCATGATGACCACAGGGAGGGACAGATCGTGATACCAGCCGCGTTCGAATACCATCGGCCGGCCGACCTTGCGTCGGCGCTTTCCATTCTCAACACGCATGGGGACGAGGCCAGGGTCGTCGCCGGTGGTCACAGCCTGATCCCGATGATGAAGCTGCGCATGACAGAGATCGGGCATCTGGTCGACCTTCAGGACATCGCGTCGCTCCGGGGCATCGAAGTCACATCGGACAGCGTTGTCATCGGCGCCATGACCACCCAGCACGAGCTGATCACCAGTGACGCGCTGGCGACGGCCTTGCCGATTATTCGCGAGGCCGCGTTGCTCATTGCCGATCCGCAGGTGCGCTACATGGGCACGCTGGGCGGCAACGTCGCCAACGGCGATCCCGGCAACGACATGCCCGGCTTGATGCAGTGCCTCGACGCGCGCTTTACCGTCGAAGGTGCGGATGGTCCGCGCGAGATCAAGGCGCGGGCGTACTACGAAAGCGCCTATTTCACCGCCCGCGAGGAGGAGGAGATCCTGACCAAGGTCACGATCCCCCTGCCCGCTGCCGGTCATGGCTTTGCCTATGAAAAGCAAAAGCGCAAGGTCGGGGATTACGCCACGGCCGCCTGCGGTGTGATCGTCAGCGGCGATGGTGCCTCTGTGGCGATGACCAACCTTGCCGATACGCCGATCTGGTCCGAGCAAGCCGGTACGGCGCTGGCCGCCGGGGATGTGGATGGTGCCGTGGCTGCGGCCCTCGCGGCCATCGACCCACAAGAAGACATGCGTGGCCCCATCGCCTTCAAACGCCACGTTGCCGGCGTTGTCATCCGTCGCGCCATGGAGCGCGCCCTCACCCGAGCGAAAGGATAAGAGCATGAGCAAGATGCACGTCAAGTTCACCCTGAACGGGGAAGAGGTCGAAGGGCTGGCGGAACCGCGCACGCTGCTGATCCACTTTCTGCGCGAAAACCTGCGCATCACCGGCCCCCATATCGGCTGCGAGACCTCGCACTGCGGGGCCTGCACCGTGGATATGGATGGCAAGTCGGTCAAATCCTGCACCGTCTTTGTGGCGCAGGCCAACGGGGCGGACGTCACCACGATCGAAGGGCTGACCAATCCCGATGGCACGCTGTCGGTGATCCAGGAAATGTTTCGAGAGCATCACGGTCTTCAGTGCGGATACTGCACGCCGGGTATGATCACCCGCGTTCACCGCCTGCTTCAGGAGCACCCCAGCCCGACCGAGGAAGATGTGCGCTTTGGCATCGCGGGCAACCTGTGCCGCTGCACCGGCTACCAGAACATCGTGAAGGCTGTGCTGGCCGCTGCTGACCAGCTTAACGCGCAGAAGGAGGCCGCGGAATGAAGGACGAGGTCACAAGCACCGAGGAACGCCGCGAGAACCTCAAGGGCATGGGCTGCGCGCGCAAACGCGTCGAGGATGTGCGCTTTACCCAAGGCAAGGGCAACTACGTCGACGACATCAAGATGGATGGCATGCTGTTCGGCGATTTCGTGCGCTCGCCGTATGCGCACGCCCGTGTCACAAGCATCAACAAGGAGGCCGCGCTGGCCATTCCGGGCGTGGTCGCCGTTCTGACCGCCGAGGATCTGGCGCCGCTTGGCCTGCACTGGATGCCCACGCTGGCAGGCGACAAGCAGATGGTCCTGGCCGATGGCAAGGTGCTGTTCCAGGGGCAGGAAGTGGCCTTTGTGGTGGCCAATGATCGCTATGCGGCCTCTGACGGGGTCGAAGCGGTGGAGGTCGATTACGAAGATCTGCCCGTGGTCACCGATCCGTTCAAGGCGCTGGAGCCGGACGCGCCGGTGCTGCGCGAAGACCTCGAAGGCCAGACCGAAGGCGCACATGGTCCGCGCAAGCATCACAACCATATTTTCACTTGGGAACAAGGCGACGAGGCGGCCACCGAACAGGTGATGAGCACCGCTGACGTGGTGGCCGAGGAGATGGTCTATTACCACCGCACGCACCCCAATCCGCTGGAAACCTGCGGCTGTGTGGCGTCGATGGACAAGGTGACCGGCAAGCTGACGCTGTACGGGACGTTTCAGGCGCCGCACGCGATCCGCACGATTGTCTCGCTGATCTCGTCAATTCCGGAGCACAAGATCCGCGTGGTGTCCCCGGACATTGGCGGCGGTTTCGGCAACAAGGTCGGGGCCTATTCCGGCTATGTCTGTTCGGTTGTCGCCTCCATCGTCACGGGCAAGCCGGTGAAGTGGGTGGAGGACAAGATGGACAACCTGATGTCCACCGCCTTTGCCCGCGATTACTGGATGAAAGGCAAGATCGCCGCCACCAAGGAAGGCAAGATCACCGGTCTGCACTGCCATGTGATCGGCGACCACGGCGGCTTTGACGCCTGTGCGGACCCGACCAAATTCCCGGCCGGGTTCTTCAACATCTGCACCGGGTCTTATGACATTCCCACGGCCTACCTGTCGGTGGATGGGGTCTATACCAACAAGGCACCGGGCGGCGTGGCCTATCGCTGTTCGTTCCGGGTGACGGAGGCTGCCTATTTCATCGAGCGCATGATCGAAGTGCTGGCAATCAAGCTGGACATGGATAGCGCCGAGCTGCGGCGCATCAACTTCATCAAGAAGGAGCAGTTCCCCTATCAGTCTGCGCTGGGTTGGGAATACGACAGCGGCGACTATCACACCGCCTGGGACAAGGCGCTGGAGGCTGTGGATTACAAGGCGCTGCGGGCTGAACAAGCACAGCGGATCGAGGATTTCAAAGCCGGCAAGACGCGCAAGCTGATGGGGGTCGGGCTGTCGTTTTTCACCGAGATCGTCGGCGCGGGGCCAGTGAAAAACTGTGATATCCTCGGGCTTGGGATGTTCGACAGTTGCGAAATCCGTATTCATCCCACGGGGTCTGCGATTGCGCGGCTTGGCACCATTTCCCAAGGTCAGGGGCACGCCACGGCCTTTGCCCAGATCATCGCCTCGGAGATCGGTATCCCGGCCGATGATATCACACTGGAGGAAGGCGACACCGATACCGCCCCATATGGTCTGGGGACCTATGGCTCGCGCTCGATGCCGGTTGCGGGGGCGGCCACGGCCATGGCCTCGCGCAAGATCAAGGCAAAGGCCCAGATGATCGCGGCCTATCTGCTCGAAGTGCACGACGATGACGTGGAATTCGACGTGGATCGGTTTGCGGTGAAGGGCAATCCGGAACGGTTCAAGACCATGAAGGAGATCGCCTTTGCCGCGTACAATCAGGCGATCCCCGGGGTCGAGCCGGGGTTGGAGGCGGTCAGCTATTACGATCCGCCAAACATGACCTACCCGTTTGGCGCGTATATCTGCGTCATGGAGCTGGACGTGGACACGGGCGAGCACGAAATCCGCAAGTTCTATGCGCTGGATGACTGCGGCACGCGGGTCAACCCGATGATCATCGAAGGCCAGGTGCATGGCGGCGCGACCGAAGGCTACGCCATCGCCATGGGTCAGGAAATTGCCTACGACGAAATGGGCAACCACAAGACCGCGACGCTGATGGACTTTTTTGTGCCCACAGCGATGGAGACGCCGACCTATCAGACGGACTTTACCGTGACGCCATCGCCGCACCATCCCATCGGGGCGAAGGGTGTGGGCGAAAGCCCGAACGTCGGCTCGGTTCCGGCGTTTTCCAATGCGGTGCACGATGCTTTTCGCGCGTTTGGTCTGGTACAGTCGCATATGCCACACGACCACTGGCGGGTGTGGCGCATTGCAGATGAGTTGGGGCTGCACGGATGATGGGCATCGCCTCGGCCATCGTGCCGAGGTGATCGACCGGGGGCGGCTTTGCCTCCCCCGGCCCCCTCCAGAGTATTTTGAAGCAAAGAAGCAGGCTATGGATCAGGCGAAGCTGAAGCACGCGCTGGCGGGCGTGGGGTACGTGGCAGACGAGACGCTGGTGATGGCGTTGCACCTGGCGATGATGCTGGGGCGACCGCTGC
Organism: Sagittula marina; assembly: GCF_014196795.1. GTDB lineage: Bacteria > Pseudomonadota > Alphaproteobacteria > Rhodobacterales > Rhodobacteraceae > Sagittula > Sagittula marina. Next base: position 116,781 of record NZ_JACIEJ010000005.1, on the reverse strand, counting down.
TGGTTGAGGGGCCTGCCGGTGTGGGCAAGACGGAGGTCGCGCGGGCCCTGTCCAGGGTGCTGGCCGCGCGGCTGATCCGGTTACAATGTTACGAGGGACTTGATGCCTCGCACGCGATTTACGAGTGGAATTATCAGCGACAGTTGTTGGCGATCCGCGCAGAGGAGGCGCAAGAGGACACGCTATTTTCCGACAAGTACTTGCTGAAGCGCCCCTTGCTGGAGGCGATTACGCAAGAGGAAGCGCCGGTGTTGTTGATCGATGAGATCGACCGCGCGGATATGGAGTTCGAGGCCTATTTGCTGGAGGTTTTGTCGGACTTCCAGGTGACGATCCCGGAGATGGGAACGATCACGGCGGTGACGAAGCCGGTGGTGATCCTGACGGCGAACGGCACGCGGGACCTGTCGGACGCGCTGCGGCGGCGCTGTTTGTACGCCTATCTGGATTTCCCTGATCGGGAAACGGAGCTGGCGATCCTGACCGCCCGCGCCCCTGATCTGGAGCATCGACTGGCGCAGCAGGTCGTGGCCGTGGTGCAGGCTTTGCGCCGCGAAGAGTTGGAAAAGACACCAGGCATCGCGGAGATGCTGGATTGGGCGGCGGCCCTGTCCGGGCTTGGTGTGAATGATTTGTCTGGCGACCCGAAATCCTTGCAGGCGACTTTGGTCTGCCTGTTGAAGACCGCGACGGACCGTGACGCCTGCCCGTCCGAAGTCATGGCGCGCATCGTGGGCAAGGTGGCGTGATGCAGACCACCCGCTTTCCCGCGCGCGCCACGCCGTCGGAGCGCATGGCTGATTTCATCGCGCATCTGCGGATGAACGGGATGCCGCTTGGCCCCACTGAGGGCGCGGCAGCACTGGAGGCGCTGACCCATGTGGATGCACTGTCCCCCGAGGAAGTGCGCCGCGCATTGAAGGTGTTGCTGGTGCCGGATGCGGACCGTTGGCGCGGCTTCGACGCGCTGTTTGATGCCTTTTGGTTCAACCTTGGCAAGACGCGTGAGGGCACCACACAGGCCAGTGTGCACAGCAGGTCTTCGCGCCCGACGCTGTGGCAACCGCACTTTGCGTCGTCCGGCGGCGACGACACAGAGGCCGACATGACCCCCAGCACGGAGGATGGCGAGGCCGAAGGCGTCGAGGGCAACCTGATTGCGACCCGGACGGAGGCGCTGTCGCAACGGGATCTGCGCAATCTGATGGATGAGGCATCGCTGCGAGAGGCCCAAGCTGCTGCCCGCAAAATCGCGCGCGCCATTCGGGACCGGCGTTCCCGGCGGCGCAGGCAGGCCAGACGGGGACGCGAGCTTGATATGCGGCGCACCCTGCGCGCTGCGATTTCCAAGGGCGACGCGTTTGATTTACACCATCGCACCCAGCCGCCGCGCCCGATGCGCATCGTGGCGCTGTGTGATGTTTCCGGCAGCATGACCGTCTATGCACGGGTGTTCCTGGCCTTCCTCAAGGGGCTGCTGGACGCCCAGACCGGCGCAGAGGCGTTTTTGTTTCACACCCGGTTGATGCGGGTGACACAGGCCCTGCAGGATCACGACAGCCTGCGCGCGGCGACCCGGCTTTCGCTCATGGCCGAGGGCTTTGGCGGGGGGACCGATATTGGCGCCGCCATCAACGCACTGACAGACCGCCATGGCTATGCGCTGACCGGACGCAGCATCGTGCTGATCCTGTCGGATGGATACTGCACCGGCGCGCCAGAGGCCTTGTCCCAAAGCCTCGCCCGTCTGCGACGCAAAACGCGGCGCATCGTCTGGCTGAATCCGCTGATGGGTTGGCGCGACTACGCGCCTGTCAACGCTGCGATGCAGGCCGCGCTGCCCCATCTGGACGCGCACCTGCCGGCCAATACGCTGGATGCCCTGGCCCGGCTGGAACCTGAATTCGCGAGGTTATGAGAGGTTTTGACATGAGCAAGCTCGACATCTTCGACACCATCGCCGCTCTGCGCCAGACCGGCGCGCCATTTTGTGTCGCCACCGTGGTACGCACCGCCGATGTGACCTCTGCCAAGGCAGGGGCGAAGGCCGCAATCACCAATGACGGCGAAATCATGGGCCATCTGGGCGGCGGTTGCGTCACACGCGCGGTGCGCGAGGCCGCCTTTGAGGCCATCGCGACCGGGGCCACCACCGTAATCCGGGTCAAACCCTCGGCCAAGGTTGTGGCATTGACCGACGAGGACGGCGCGCAGGTCTTTCGCTCTGGCTGCCCCTCTGGCGGGACAGTGGACCTGCTGATCGAACCGTACGAACTGCCACCGATGCTGGCGCTTTTCGGGACAACCCCCATCGCGCGGGCCATTGCACAGCACGCAGCGCTGGCCGGTCTGCGCGTGGCCTGCGATCCGGCCCTCGAGCTGAGCGAAACGCAGGCCGTGGATCGCGAGCTGACGCAGATGCGCCCACAGGATTTCGTGGTGATCGCGACCCAAGGCGCGGGCGACCTTGATGCGCTGAAGTCCGCCCTGTCCAGCCCCGTGCGTCGCGTATCAATGATCGCCTCGGCGCGGAAGGCGGCCGCCTTGGTCGCAAAACTCGACACGCCCCCTCTGGCCGGGCGGTTGAAGTCACCCGCCGGGCTCGATCTTGGCGGCATCGACCCACATGACATAGCCCTGTCGGTGCTGGCGGAGATCGTTCAATGGCGCAACTCAGACCCCCATACCCTGGAGGAAACCGATGAAACGACTGCTTGACTGGCTATGCCGCCCTGCTCAACCGCCGCTCACCTCAGAGGAGATGTCTCAGCTTGCCCTGAACGCTTTTCCGAAATGCTGCTGAGGCGATACCAATGCAACTGATCGCCTCTTCTTGAGCCGCGCGAACGGGCCCCCTGCGCAGTGGTCGGCGACCCGAAAATGGCAAACCTTGCGGTCCACACCGCGTTTGCCGGTACGGAGACGCTTGGCCCGCTTTCGGCAGAGAATTGGCACCTTGAGGGACCGTTTCAGTGGACAGATCACATTGGCGGAGGATGACAGCCGGACCCGCCCGATCTGCAATGCCATGACCGAAGGCGGCATCGAAAGCCCGCAACTGTTAATCTGCCACGGACCATTCCCTTACACCGTTGCTAAACCTCCTGGCAAAACAGGTTGGAGGAGCGTTGCAACGAATGGACGCCGTACGCGCCGACCCGCAATTGTTCTAACTGCACCAGAATGCGCGGACACACCCGTGCTCCCCCAGCGACAGGATGAAAAGGCCTGTGGCATATCGGTGGGCGGTCGCGTGGTCCAATGAACGGTCGGGGAACTGGCGGACAAGTCCGCCGACCGCGCCGCCAAGTACTTCAAAGAGCGCGAAAAATACCTGATCCGCCTATCCGAGACACCTGTTCGCCCACGAGACGATCGAAGATGCCGCTGACCCAAACAGAAGGCACCTCGTAACCCGGCCCTAGGTCCCGTTAATCGCCTTTCCAATGAGCACTGGCCCCTAGCCTTCGCGCAGGGTCACACTGTCGGGAAAGGCCCGTCGTTCGGCCATCACTGCGGCGGCCAGACCGATCTGGTCGACACTCTTCTCGGCGGCGATTTGGGTCTGGTCTGTCACGCGATCATAGAACGCCCCATGTTCCCAGAAACCATCCTCCGAGCAGCCAAAACAACCATGGCCGGATTGTGTAGGCAAGGACACGCCCTCGTTCCAACGCACTGTGGATCAGGCGTTGTACCTGATCGTCCCGTTGCGGCCCATCTTGTACAGGCTGTAGTCTTAGCGCGCGTTGGCGTCGTCCCATGTTGCCAGGCACTGACCGGCGCAAAAACGCGGGGTAGTGGTGGCATTTTTTGCGGATGCGAGGACCGTAGAACGTCGCGGGGCATCCCGAAAACGGGCTCCCTCTGGCTGTGGGATCAGATCCAGCCTGCCGCCGTGCCGCTCCACCACCTTGTTCAAAATCAGTCTCCAACCGATCCACGTATTTCGACAAGGCACTCGCACATGACCAACCGATGCACCGCCCGCAGGGGGCGGTCATGGGCAGTGCGCGCTTTGACCTGTTTCTGGTTTTCACAGGATCGGCATATGTCCGATCGACGGCGCGCCGCAGGTCGATCCATGCGGCCTCGCCCATATCTTCGAGGGGGGCGCAGATCACTCTGATTGGTTATGGAGCTGGCTCTGCACGCGCAGCGCGCGTTGACAAGGGCTACGGCGCGCGCCGCCTAACTCTCGGCAAGCGCCCCATAAAGGATCAGCGCAGGCTTCTGACCCGTAGAGGCAGCAAGCTGACGCGCCAGCTCGCCCACAGTGCCCTGCGTGATCTTTTGGTCAGGACCGGAGACATCCTCCGCCAGCAGCGCGGGCGTGTCGTCGGGCAATCCATTGGCCATCAGCAATTCCGCCAGTTGCGGGAAGGTGCCCTTGCCCATGAACACGACCGTCACGGCATTCGGGTCCGACAGTGCCGCAAGGTTCAGATCCTCGGGCAGCGCGCCCACAACATCATGGCCGGTGATGAACTGCACACGGCGCGCCGCGTGCTTTCGGGTCAGCGGAATGCCCGCCGCCGCCGCGGCTGCGATGGCAGAGGGCACACCGGGAATGATCTCGTACTTGATACCGGCGGATTTGAGGGCGTCCAACTCCTCCTCCAACCGACCGTAAATCCCGCTGTCGCCGCTTTTCAGCCGCACCACATGTTGGCCGGCCTGCGCATGTTCCACCAGCACGCGGCTCACCTCGGCTTGTTTCGGCGAGGGCCGCCCGGCCCGCTTCCCCACCCCGACCAGCGTCGCACCGTCGCGCGCATGGCCCAGGATCGGACCGGAGGACAAGTCGTCGAACAACACGGCATCAGCGCGCCCGAGCCGGTCGACCGCCTTTAGCGTCAGCAACTCCGGATCGCCGGGACCGGCGCCGACAAAGGACACGAAACCGGTCATTCCTCCTCGCCGATGGCAAAGGCACATGTGGCGCAGCCGTCTTCTGACATGACCCGCGTCGACAAAAGCCGTGCGCCCGGACCCGCCGCCGCCAGCGCTGCGGCCTCTGCCACGGAGCCGACACCACGGGCCATCAGCGCCGCTTCGGACTGGGTCTTTGTTTCCTGAAGCGACATGTATTTGTCAGACACACTCACAGCCGGAGTTTGCATCTCGTGTGAAAGTTGTTGCAGCAGGGTCAACCCCTCTTCGATTGTGGCGAGGACCACCGCGTCCTGACCCAGACGCGCGCGCCGGTAGGCATTGCCCAAACTGGCCACGCTCGCCCCGTCATGGCATCCGAATCCTGCTACGATCATACTCTGCTCTCACGTTTCCTGCATTGTGGACCTATTAGTGGCAATGTCGTCGCCTATTATCCACTTAAAACACTTAAAATCCCGCATCGCTTGCGGTCCGGGGTCTGAAATCGGGCCAAATCCGGCAGGTGACCGCGAAATACGCTGTGCTGACACCGCACGCGCGTCAGAGGCTTCCCTTTCTCGCACTGACTGTTACCAACAGACACAGCAACAACAGCAGGTTCGGCAAAACCCGCGCCGCTGACCCAACCAAAAGGAAACGACATGTCCGATGCAGAGGACGCGAACGCCCGCCACGCGGAAAAAATGAAGAAGATCAAAGCCGCCCGCGATCGCATGATGGCCACCAAGACCGAGCATAAGGGCCTGATCATGGTCCACACCGGCAATGGCAAGGGCAAATCCTCCTCCGGCTTTGGCATGATCATGCGCTGCATCGGGCACGGGATGCCCTGCGCCGTCGTGCAGTTCATCAAGGGCAATTGGGTCACGGGCGAAAAGACCATTCTGCGTGAACGCTTTGCCGATGAATGCCGGTTCTTTGTCTCCGGCGAAGGTTTCACTTGGGAAACGCAGGACCGCGAGCGCGACATTGCCGCCGCGCAGAACGGCTGGAAGATCGCCAAGGAGCAGATCCTCGATCCGGAGATCGAATTCGTGCTGCTCGACGAGATCAACATCGCCTTGCGCTACGATTACCTCGACATCGACGAGGTCGTCGATTTTCTGCTGACGCAAAAGCCGGAGATGACCCACGTCTGCCTGACCGGACGCAACGCCAAGCCGGAGCTGATCGAAGCCGCCGATCTGGTGACAGAGATGAAGCTGACCAAACATCCGTTCAAGGACGGGATCGTCGCGCAAAAGGGCACCGAGTACTAAGACCCTCGCCACAGTGCAAAAGGCCCCCGATCCTATCGGGGGCCTTTCCGGTTTATGGACGACACATCACAGGTCGGTGCGGTCCGCGTTCATCACCTTGGTCCAGGCGGCGACGAAATCGCTCACGAACTTCGCCTTGTTGTCGTTTTGCGCATAGACCTCTGAAAGCGCGCGCAATTGCGAGTTCGCGCCGAAGACCAGGTCGACACGGGTGCCGGTCCAACGCGCACCACCGTCGGAGCGGTTGGTTGCCTGGTAGATACCCGGCTCGCTGTCGATCTTCTTCCACTCCACGTCCATATCGGTGATGCCCTCAAAGAACTTGGTGTCCAGAACACCGTAGTCCCCGTCGAACATGCCATGCGTCGTGCCGCCGTGGTTTGCCCCCAGCGCCCGCATCCCGCCGACCAGCACCGTCATTTCCGGCGCGGACAAGCCCAGCAGTTGCGCCTTGTCCACCAGCATCTCCTCGGCAGAGATCGAGAATTGCTGGCTGGAGTAATTGCGGAACCCATCGGCCTCCGGCTCCAGAGGATCGAAGGAATCGGCGTCGGTCTGGGCATCGGTGGCGTCCGTGCGGCCCGGAACGAAAGGCACCGTGACGTCATGCCCGCCGGCCTTTGCCGCCTTTTCGACAGCGGCCACACCGCCCAGCACGATAAGATCGGCCAGCGAGATCTTGGTCGCGCCCTTGGCGTCGAAGTCCGCCTTGATGCCGTTGAGGGTGGACAGAACCTTGGCCAGTTGCTCCGGCTGGTTGACGGCCCAGTCTTTCATCGGGGCAAGGCGGATACGGGCACCATTGGCGCCGCCGCGTTTGTCCGAGCCACGGTAGGAGGCCGCAGAGGACCAGGCCGTGTAAACCAGTTCCTGCACGGTCAGGCCGCTGTCGAGCAGCGTAGACTTCAGGTCCGACACCTGCGCGTCATCCACCAGCGGGTGATCGACAGCGGGCAGCGGATCTTGCCAGATCAGGTCTTCTTCCGGCACTTCCGGCCCAAGGTATAGCGCCTTCGGCCCCATGTCGCGGTGGGTCAGTTTGAACCATGCGCGGGCAAACGCATCAGCGAATTCCGCGGGGTTTTCGTGGAACCGCTTGGAAATCGGTCCGTAGATCGGGTCCATCTTCATCGCCATGTCGGCGGTGGTCATGATCGGTTTGACCCGCTCGCCGGAGCCGTCGACCTGCGGGGCGAAGTTTTCGTCCTTCAGGTCTTTTGGCGTCCACTGGTGTGCGCCTGCGGGGGATTTGGTCAGCTCCCACTCGTAGCCCAGCAGCATGTCGAAATAGCCGTTGTCCCATGTGGTCGGGTTCGGGGTCCACGGCCCTTCGATGCCAGAGGTGATCGTGTATTTGCCCAGACCCGTTTCATGCTTGGACGCCCAGCCAAAGCCCATGGCCTCCAGTTCGCCGGCCTCCGGTTCCGCACCAACCAGCCCTGCATCGCCCGCGCCGTGACATTTGCCAAAGGTGTGTCCGCCGGCGGTCAGGGCGACGGTTTCCTCGTCGTTCATCGCCATGCGGGCAAAGGTCTCGCGGATGTCGCGGCCAGAGGCAAGCGGGTCCGGCACACCATCCGGGCCTTCGGGGTTCACATAGATCAGGCCCATCTGGACCGCGGCCAGTGTGTTTTCCAGTTCACGCTCACCCGTGTAGCGCGAGCCTTCCTTGTCGGAGGTCGCGAGCCATTCCGCCTCGGAGCCCCAATAGACGTCTTCCTCCGGCTGCCACGTGTCAACGCGACCGCCGCCGAAGCCAAAGGTCTTGCCGCCCATGGATTCGATGGCAACGTTACCGGCAAGGATCGCCAGATCGGCCCAAGACAGGCTGTTGCCGTATTTCTTCTTGATCGGCCACAGAAGGCGACGTGCCTTGTCGAGGTTGCCGTTGTCCGGCCAGGAGTTCAGCGGGGCAAAGCGCTGCTGCCCGGTCGAGGCCCCGCCACGACCGTCGGCGGTGCGATAGGTCCCCGCAGCATGCCAGGCCATGCGGATCATGAAGGGACCGTAATGGCCGTAATCGGCGGGCCACCAATCCTTTGAATCCGTCATCAGCGCGGTCAGATCGGATTTGACCTCTTTCAGATCCAGTTTCTTGAACGCTTCGGCATAGTCAAAGTTTTCGCCCATCGGGTTCGACGCCGGGCTGTGCTGGTGCAAAATGCCAAGGTTCAGTTGGTTCGGCCACCAGTCGCGGTTGCCTCGCACCTTGAAATTCGTCGCGCCGTGAATTGGGCATCCGCCCGCGTTGTTACCGTCCATGTCAGGTCTCCCTCAGGTCATAGGTCATTTCGCCCCGAAAGCACCCAAGCCACCGGGAAGATTTAAAAATATTGCTTTCAAGATCGGGTCTCGGCGGGCTCCACTCCCCCCGGACCGGGCGCACATGTGGTGCGCCAACTCCTCGTCCTGATCACTCTGGAATGTTTCTAACCCGGGCTTCCAATATAATTAAGTTGAAAGTTTTCATCACTCCGATAATCAGGGCTTATGAGAAACATCACATTGAAACAGATGCGCTACTTTCAGGCCTTGGCGCGTCACGGCCATTTCGGACATGCCGCCAGCGCCTGCGCCATCTCGCAGCCAGCGCTGTCGGTGCAGATCCGCGATCTGGAGGCGGAGTTGGGCCAGCCGCTGGTCGAACGCGGCCCGCGACAGGTGCGTCTGACCGCGTTTGGCGAAAGTTTCCTCGCCCGTGTGACAGACATCCTCAAGCAGGTGGATGATCTTGGCGACTTTGCCCGCAGCGCACGCGGTGCCATGATGCAGCGGCTGCGGCTGGGCATCATCCCGACCATCGCACCGTATCTGCTGCCCCGCCTGATCGGCCATATCACGGCGGAATTTCCCGGCCTTGACCTGCATGTTCGGGAAACGCTGACGCCCCGGCTGATCACGGAACTGATTGACGGGCGCATTGACGCGGCGCTTCTGGCGCTGCCGATTTCCGAGCCGTCCTTGACCGAAGTGCCGCTGTTCGAGGAGAGCTTTGTTCTGGTGCGCCCCGCAGATGAGGCAGACCGCCCCATCCCCGATGCGCAGGCGCTGGCCGAGATGCGGCTGTTGCTGCTGGAGGAGGGGCACTGCTTTCGCGATCAGGCGTTGTCGTTTTGCCAGACCGGGCGCAACATGCCGCGCGACGGGCTGGACGGGTCGTCGTTGACGACGCTGGTGCAAATGGTGGGCGTGGGCCTTGGTGTGACGCTGATCCCGGAGATGGCCGTGCGGGTGGAAACCGGTTCGGCCCCGGTTTCTGTGGCCCGCTTTGCCGAGCCGCAACCAAAGCGCATGATTGGCATGGTTTGGCGCAACTCTTCTCCCCTGGCGGACCAGTTCTATCGCATTTCAGAAGTGGCAAAGGACGTGGGTCTGACGGCCTGAGCGTAGTCATCGCGCGGGCAACCGTCTGGAGGGTTCACCGTCAGCACCCAGACCGCGTGAGGACCGAAAGGTCAGGTATGGAAACCGGCCGGATCGGGGGGGCCGTTCCGACCGGTTGTCCCACGCCGCAAAACAAAATGGCGCGGGAAATCTTGCGGCGCGATTGTTGCGCAATGAACGCCGCAGGATGCTGTCAGGCGCGCAACGCGCCCGGTTTCAGGAGGCAAGGCGCACGTCGCCCCGCATTTGCATGGCAACCCCGGCGTCGATCAAGCTGTTGATCTCCGTCTCCGGCAACCCCGCCACATCGGCCAGGACCGCCTCCGTATGTTGACCAAGGATCGGCGCGGGGCGCGGGTCATCGCGTCCATACCCAGCGAAGGTAAATGGAGACCCCGGCGTCAGGTACCGCCCGATGCCCGGTTGGTCCACGTCCTTGAACATCGGGTTCTGGGTGGAAAGATCAGCGTCCTCTGCCAGCGCCTCGGCAAAGCTGCGGAACACCGACCACGTGACCCCTGCACGGTCAAACGTCTCCGTAAAATCCGCCAGCCTGCGCGCCCTGAACCACGGGGTCAGCACCTTGGTGATCTCATGGCGACACTCCCAGCGCGTGCCTTCCTGCGACAGATCACGGTTCATGCGGCCCGACAGATAGTTCATGTCGGTTTCGGTGCCGGTCACCCGCATCAGGTTTTTCCATTGGCGCGCGGTCAGGGCAATGACCATGACGCGCCGACCATCAGCGGTCTCGAAGTCCTGCCCATAGGCCCCATAGAGCGCATTGCCGTGTTTCTCGCGGGACTGGCCGTTAACCGCGACCTCTCCGATGATGCCAAGATTGCCGAGCATGGCCGCCGCTGCGTCCTTCAGCGTGAGGTCGACAAACTGGCCTGCCCTCGTGCGCAGGCGGTGGCGTTCGGCGGCCAGCAGGCCCGAGACCACCATATTGCCCGCGATGCAGTCCCAGGCGGGCAGCACATGGCAGACCGGATCGTCAGAGCCTTTCGGCCCGGTCGCCATGGGAAAGCCCAGGCTGGGGTTCACGGTGTAGTCCACCGCCGGACGCCCATTGCGGTCGCCGCGCAGCTGCACCATGCACAGATCCTTGCGACGGTTTGTGAGCGTCTCGTAATCGGTCCAGCCTTTCACCGCGAGGTTGGTGATGAACAGCCCGGCATCCGGTCCGGGCGCGCAAATGATCTCTTGCGCGATTTCGCGGCCGCGCGGGGATTTCACGTCCAGCGCGACGGAGCGCTTGCCCTTGTTCATCCCCGCCCAGAACAGGCTTTCGCCCGTGGCGGTCACCGGCCAGCGTTTCGCGTCCATCCCGCCCTGAGGCAGGTCAAAACGGATCACATCCGCCCCCATCTGCGCCAGCGTCATCCCCGCCAAAGGCACAGCCACAAAGGCCGAGCTTTCGACCACACGCATTCCTGTCAGGATGCTCATGTCACCCGCTCCCCCGATGGTCGCGCGCCCGTGTCCCATTCCATGCGGGCTTTCAGACCGAAGTAGCCCTCAAACGTGGCCGTTCCGATGTCGATCGCCCCGCCTGCGGGGTCGAGGGCCCCCACCACACGCATGTCGCTGTCGTGAAACAACGGATGCACCACACGGTAGCTGAAGCGCACAGGTGTCTTGCCGGTGTGGCGTTCGGCGGCCTCTATGGCCATGGTCGCCTGCATCGGGCCATGCACAACGAGGGCGGGGTATTTTTCCACCTGCTGGGCGTAGGGCAGATCGTAGTGGATACGGTGGGCGTTGTAGGTCGCCGCCGAGTAGCGGAATAGGCGGACCTCGTTCATCGGCACGCGCTCGTCATAGGCCAGACGCTCCGGCACGGGGGTCTGCTTTGGCGGACGAAAGGACTTTGGCATGTCGAGATAGACAATGTTCTGCTCTTCCTCGACCACACCGCCCTGGGCGCCTGTTGTGACGTGATCGACGGTGACAAAAGCCATCTTGCCGGTCGAGCCTTCTTTCATGGTGACCGCGCGGATGGTGCTGAGTTTGGTCAGCTTTTCGCCCACGTGGAACTGTCCGTCAAAGCGGACATCACCGCCCGCCCACATGCGCCGCCGAAACGGCAACGGCGGGAGAAAGCCGCCCAGCGCCGGGTGACCGTCACGGCCAATATCGCTCATGGGAACAAATTCGTTGAAGGCGACCCAGTGCCAGAGAGAGGGCAGCACCATGCCCGGTGCAATATGATGCATCGGGGACAGATCATGCGACACGGCCGCGTTCAGCATCGCCGCAAGGTTGGGCGTGACGCCCCCCTCGCGGGTGTCCTGACGCCCGATCCAATCGGTGTAGTCAGGCTCCATCAGGGATTGCGCGCTCATGCCGTTTCCCTCGATCCCAGCATCCGCGCCACGGTGTCCCCCATCGACGACGGGTTCGGCGCGACGGTGATGCCGACTGAGGAGAGCAGATCGACCTTCTCCTGCGCGCTCTCGCCAAAGGCCGAGATGATCGCCCCCGCATGGCCCATCTGGCGCCCTTTCGGCGCGGCGAGACCGGCGATGTAGGCCGCGACGGGCTTTTTCATGTGATCGCGCACATAGGCGGCGGCCTCCGCCTCCTGCGGACCGCCGATTTCCCCGATCATCATGACCGCATCCGTGTCGGGATCGTTTTCGAACAGCTCAAGAATATCGCGGAACGAGGAGCCATTGATCGGATCGCCGCCGATCCCGATGGACGACGAGATGCCGACGCCCAGCGCCTTCATCTGGCTGGCCGCCTCATACCCCAGCGTGCCGGAGCGTCCGATGATGCCGACGCGGCCCGGCTCATAAATATGCGGCGGCATGATCCCCATGAAGCCCTGACCGGGGGAGATGATCCCCGCGCAGTTGGGACCGATCAGGCGCATCTTGCGCGCGCGCGGATACCGACGGAGGAACCGCTTCACCCGCATCATGTCCTGCGCGGGAATGCCATCGGTGACGCAGACGGCGGTTTCAATGCCGGCCTCTGCGGCCTCCATCATCGCATCGGCGGCAAAGGCAGGCGGCACGAACAGCAGCGACGCGGTGGCGCCGGTAGCCTCCACAGCCTCGCGCACCGTGTTGAAGACGGGGCGGTTCAGCACGGTGGAGCCGCCCTTGCCCGGCGTGACCCCGGCGACGACCTTGGTGCCGTATTCAATCATCTCTTGAGCGTGAAATTGGCCGATGCGCCCGGACAGGCCCTGAACGACGACCTTGGTATCTTCCTTGATTAGGATTGCCATCTGTCTGACCCCTTATTCCGCTGCGATTTTCTGGGCACCGGCGGCCACGGCTTTCTCTGCCGCTTCGGCCAGCGTGTCGGCGCTGATGATGGGAAGGCCGCTCTCGCGGATGATCTTTTGCCCCTCCTCGACGTTGGTGCCGGACAGGCGCACCACCACGGGCAGGTCGATGCCGACCTCGCGATAGGCCTGGATCACTCCGTTTGCGATCCAGTCGCAGCGGTTGATGCCCGCAAAGATGTTCACGAGGATCACGCTGACGTTGCGGTCAGACAGCACGGTGCGAAACGCCTGACAGACCCGTTCGGGCGAGGCGCCGCCGCCGATGTCGAGGAAGTTGGCCGGTTGCCCGCCGGCCAGCTGGATCATGTCCATCGACGCCATGGCAAGGCCCGCGCCGTTGATGATGCAGCCGATGTCACCGTCGAGACCGACATAGGCCAGACCGTTGTCGGCGGCGATCGCTTCGCGTGGGTCTTCCTGGCTGGCATCGCGCAAGGCTTCGACCTGCGGACGGCGGTACAGCGCATTGGTGTCAAAGGACATCTTTGCATCCAGCGCGATCAGATCACCCGCGCCGGTGATCACCAGCGGATTGATCTCCACCATCATCGCGTCAAGGTCGCGATAGGCGCGGTAGCACGCTTTCAGGAAGGTGGTGAACTGCATCACCTGCATGCCGGTCAGACCAAGGCGAAAGCCCACGTCCCGCGCCTGATACTCCGCCAGACCGACCGCAGGGTCGATGACCGAGCGCACAAGGCTGTCGGGGTCGCTCTCAGCCAGATCCTCGATCTCCATCCCGCCGTGGGCGGAAGCGACGATCATGATACGCTCGGAACTCCGATCCAGAACAAAGCCAAGGTACAGCTCCTGCGCAATGTCAGAGGCCTCCTCGACATACAGGCGGTACACCCCCTTGCCGTTGGCATCTGTCTGTTTGGTCACAAGCTGCTGGCCGAGGAGACTTGCGGCGTAATCCTTTATTTCCGCCTCAGTCTTGCACAGCTTGACACCACCCGCCTCGCCACGCCCCCCGGAATGGATCTGCGCCTTCACCACCCAGGGCCCCTGCCCGCCCAACTGGCGTGCGGCATAGGCGGCCTGTTCCGGCGAATAAGCCAGATGCCCGCGCGGCACCGGCACGCCAAAGCCCCTCAGGATGTCCTTTGCCTGATACTCATGAATGTCCATTGGTCGTCTCCTCCAAACCGTCGGACGGGCAAGCAGCCCGCTGTCGAAGCCGGGGCCCTGTGTCGGGCCCTCGGTGGATATCTCACGTCGGGGACGCGCCCCGATGGCCCGGTGTCACTCGGCGGCGATGGGGCGCTCCTTGGCCGCGATGGCATTGGCCACGTCGATCACGTTCTGCGCCATCTTCTCGGACGCGGCGTCGATCATCTTGCCGTCGAGGCTGGCCGCACCCTTGCCTGCGGCCTCTGCCGCCTTCAGCTCCTCGATGATGCGCTGGGCCTTCGTCACCTCGGCCTGAGGCGGGGAAAACACTTCGTTCGCCATGTCGATCTGGCTGGGATGGATCGCCCATTTGCCCTCGCAGCCCAGCGCGGCGGCGCGTCTGGCCCCGGCGATGTAGCCCTCAGGGTCAGAGAAATCACCAAACGGGCCATCGACCGCACGCAGGCCATAAGCACGGCAGGCGATGACCATGCGGGTGATGGACGCGTGCCACTGATCGCCCGGATAGTCGGGGTTCAGGCCGCCAATGTTGGTGGTCCGGGCGCGCATCGACGCTGCATAATCCGCTACGCCGAAGTGCAGACATTCCAGGCGCCCGCCGAACTGCGCGATGGCCTCGACATTGGCCATGCCCAGCGCGGTTTCGATCAGCGCCTCTAGTCCGACACGGGTGGTCAGACCGCAGGCCTGTTCGATCTGGTTGACCATCGCCTCGACCATATAAAGGTCGGACGGCACGCCGACCTTGGGCACCAGCAGCGTGTCGATCCGGTCGCCGGCCTGCTCCATCAGGTCGACCACATCGCGGTACATGTAATGCGTGTCGAGCCCGTTGATCCGAACCGACACGGTCTTGCCCTTGCCGGCCCAGTCAATGTCGTTGAGCAGTTGCACCGCGTTCTTGCGGGCCTGATCTTTCTCAGGCGGCGCGACGGCGTCTTCGAGGTCAAGGAACACCACGTCGGCGGCGGAGTCGGCCGCCTTTTCGACCATGGATGGGTTCGACGCGGGCACAGCCAGTTCAGAACGGTGCAGGCGCTGTTTGCGCAAAGGATGAAGCGTATGAGACATTTGGTGTCCTTCCTGAAAGTCAGAGCCTCCCTGTCCGGTCGCGTCGCAGCGTCCGGCCTCCTTGGCTCCAGAAATCTTGATGTGCGGTGGGCCGCGTTATTCGGCGGCGAGGACCAGCTTGTCCGGGGTCTGCGCCCCATGAGCCAACCATCCAGATGCCGCCGCCACGCCTGCGCCCAGCGGCACCTTTGCGCCGGCCTTGACCAGCGCAAGCTCGGCCAGCGACAGCGCGGTCAGCGCCATCCCTTCGTTAAAGCTGCCCAGATGCCCGATACGGAACACCTTGCCCGCCAGACGGGCGAGACCTGATCCGAAGGAGCAGTTGAGATCCTCGTAGGCGATGCGCAGCACCTCGCGCGCATCCACCGTGTCGGGCACGCGCACGGCTGTCACCGTGTTGGACTGTAGCGAGCGATGCTCGGCCACGATGTCCAGCCCCCAGGCCGCCACCCCGCGTCGGATGCCCTCTGCCAGACGGGCGTGGCGGGCGATGACGTTGTCCAGCCCCTCCGCGTCGATCAGGCCCAGCGCCGCGCGCAGCCCGTGCAGCAAGGGCGTTGGCGGTGTGTAGGGAAAATAGCCGTCCTTGTTGAACTGCCGCATGTCGGCAAAATCATAATAGGCGCGGCGCATTGTGTTGGCTTTGGACGCCGCCAGCGCCTTTTGAGACACGCCGAGTATGCCCAGACCGGCGGGCATCATCAGCCCCTTCTGCGACCCTGTGACCGCCAGATCGACGCCCCATTGATCCATGCGAAAATCCAGTGATCCAATGGAGGAGACGCCATCCACAAACAGCAACGCCTCGTGAAAACACTCGTCCATCACGCGGCGGACCGCCTCGATGTCGCTCACCACACCGGTCGCGGTCTCGTTGTGGGTGACGAAGACCGCCTTGATCTCGTCATCCTTGTCGCGGCCCAGAATGCGGCCGATTTCCTTCCACGGCACGCCCGCGCCCCAGGGCACGTCGACCACGATCGGCTCCAGCCCCAGCATCTCTGCCATCTTCACCCAGAGGGTCGAAAATTGGCCGTAGCGCGCCATCAACACCTTATCGCCGGGGTTGAGCGTGTTGGTGATCGCGGCCTCCCAGGCGCTTGTGCCGGAACCGGGGAAGATCATGACCTCCCCCTCGGTCGTCTTGAACACACGCTTCAGCCCGTCGAACAATGGCAGGGTCAGGTCCCCGAAATCCGCTGCGCGCATGTCCTGCTGGGGGACGTTCATCGCCTGACGCACCGCTTCTGGCACATTGGTGGGTCCGGGAATAAACAGGTGGCTGTGTCCGCTGTGCATGGTCGTTCTCCTCCGCCAATACACAGGTCATGACACACGCCTGAGCCGTGTGGGAAATGGTTCCGGGTCGCGCTGTAAATGCGAAAGTTTACAAACATCCACAATTGTAAACTTGTCACAATCTGTATACTGTAAAATACCATGAAGACATTCATCGGACCCCGCCTGCGCCGCTTGCGCATTGAACATGGCCACACACAGGTCCAGATGTCGCGCGAACTCGGCATTTCAACGTCCTATGTCAACCTGCTGGAAAAGAACGAAAGATCGGTATCCGTGCCGGTGCTTTTGAAGCTGTTCGAGGCTTACGGCGTCGACTGGCGCGACATTGCAGAGGATGAAGATACGGCCGCGCTGGCAGATATTCGCGGTGCGCTCCAGGACCCGTTGTTCGAAGGATCGCGGCCGGATTTGACACAATTGCGGGCGGCGATGGCGCATAGCCCTGATCTGGCGGGCGCTTTTGTCAAACTGCACCGCGCCTATCTGGCGGCGACGGATCAACTTATGTCGGTGGCCGGAACCGGGGAGGACAGCGCGCACATGCTCGCCGCCAATCCAGAGGCCACAGTGCATCACTTCTTTCGCCGCAACCAGAATCACTTTCCACGCCTGGAGACCGCCGCCGAACAGTTCTGGGAGGGGGAAACCGTTGCCTCCGACGACATGTATTTCGCGCTGAAGACCCGCTTGCGGCAACAGTTGGGCCTGCGCGTGCGGCTGGTCCCCGTCTCCGAAATGCCGGATTCCTTGCGCGAATACGACGAGCCCCGAGGCGAGGTTCGCCTGTCCGAGGCGCTCGATCATCCCAACCGCCTCTTCCAGCTGGTGCATGTCGCAGCGTTGATCGAACAAAAGGATCTGCTGCAAGACATCCTTGGCGAGGCTGGTATGTCCGACCCCACCGGGCAGGCCCGGTGCCGCGTTGAACTGGCCAACTATTTCGCCGCCGCCGTGCTGATGCCCTACGACCACTACCTCAGGGAAGCGCGCGCCTCCAAATACGACTTTGACCACTTGGCCGTGCGGTTCGGCGTGTCGTTCGAACAGGCCTGCCACCGCGCCACCACCCTGCAACGCGCCGGGCATCGCGGCATCCCGTTCTTTTTCCTGCGCATCGACAAGGCAGGCAACGTGACCAAGCGGTTCAACGCCACCGACTTTCACCTCGCAGAGCACGGCGGCGCCTGCCCCCGGCTGGAGGTGCACGCCTCCTTCAGAACGCCGGGACGGATCGTGCCGCAGGTGGTGGAAATGCCGGACCGTACGTCGTTCTTTGTGCTGTCGCGCACGGTGGATCGCCCCAGCTTTGCCCGCCACACCCAGGATATGCGGCTGGCCGTGGCCATCGGCTGCGCCACCGAACACGCCCGGGACCTGGGCTATGCGGAGACGTTGAACCTGACAGAGGCGCGCGCCACCGAGATCGGCATCAATTGCCGGATCTGCCCGCGCGCCAACTGCGACCAGCGTGCGCATCAGGCCTTGGTGCTGTCGAAACCCGTGGACACCTCACGCCGGGGCGCAACCCGCTACGCGACATAGCGCCACACATTCCGATGGATCGGTCAGCGCTGGTCCAGACAAGCCTTGCAGAGCGCGGCCCAACAGCCTTTCATCGCGCCGCACCCAACCCGCAAAGGACGACCGATGGCAAAACGTCTACTGACCGAATTCGGCATGGGCACGAGCCTGCGCCGCCAGGATTATACCCAAGCCGCCTGCCGTGCCGTGGAAAACGCGCTCTGGCACAATTCGATCAATCTGGCGGAGCTGTTCGGCAGGGATAAGACCGACATGCGCATCACCGTCGATGTGGGCGTGCAGCAGCCGGACCGCGTGGATACCGACGCCGTGGCGCTGGTCTTTCCATATGGCACTGTCACGGTGACCGTCACAAAGGGCGGGCTGGACGTGCCGCGCCCGGATGGTGACGGGTTGCCCACGGTCATGGCAAACGTGGCGATTTCCGTCGCGCTGGAGGGGATCTGATGCAGCGGTTCATCATCGAAATGGGCATGGGCAACGACCTGCATGGACAGGACTACACCAAAGCCGCCGCGCGCGCGATCGAGGACGCCCTGCGGCATTCGTCGATCCCGATGCTGGCGAGCCTGGGCATCGACCACACACAGATGGAGGTCCGTGTGACCATCGGCGTGCAACAGCCCGACGCCGTGGATTGCGCCGCCTTGTCCGCCAGTCTGCCCCGTGGCCGCGCCACTGTCACGGCGACACACGGCGGGCTGGACATCACCAATCCGGACAGCGGAGAGGTCTCGGTCATTGCGCAAGCGGCGGTGGAGGCCTTCCTGCCCGCACAGTCATGACCCAGTCGCCACAGCTGATTGTCTGGGATTTCGACGGCGTTCTCAACGCCAACATGCGCGGCGGGCACCTCTCGTGGGCCGCAACATTGAAAGCGGATCTGGGATTGGACACCGCGAGCCTGTCGGCTCACCTCAACGCCTCGGGCCGCCTTCGCGACATCATGCGCGGACGGCGCGACCTGAACGACACAGTGGCGGCCTGGCTGGCGACCCAAGGGGGCTCCGTCACAGCAGAAGACCTGCTAAGCTATTGGTTCCAAAAGGCCGCCCTGCCCGACGCAGAAGTACTGGGCTGGCTGCAACGGCACCCGGCCCGCCATGTCATCGGGACCAACAACGAAACACGCCGCAGCGCCTATATCGAAACGCAGATGGGCTACGCCGCGCTTGTCGAACACGTCTTCAGCTCCGGGCGGATGGGCGTGGCGAAACCGGACCCCGGCTTCTTTGCCCGGATCGAACGCTGGGCCGCGCTGCCACCTTCGCAGATCCTGCTGGTGGACGACGCCCCGGAAAACATTGCCGCCGCGCGCAAACGGGGTTGGCAAGCTTTCCTGTTCAGCCCAGACACGCGCGCTAACTTGCCCGAACGACTGGGACTAACCAAGGAATGAGAATGTTCAAAAGTGAACTGCACGACGCCACACGCAAACATGAAAAAGTCTACGGGTTTTATGAAAAACTCTACACCACCATCGACATGCTGGCGGGGCTGGCCTTTCTGATCGGGTCGATCCTGTTTTTCTGGGAGTCCACCATGTACTCCGCCACCTGGCTGTTCGTCATCGGCTCAGCCCTGTTCGTGGCCAAGCCAGCCTCCCGCTTTGCCCGTGAATATCATCTGGCCCAATTGCCGCTGCCCGGTGACGACGAGGACGAGGACTGACTGGACCCAAGCGGGCGCGCGCTCTATCACCGCCGCAGCACGCAGGACCGGAGGCCAGATGCCCGCGCTCATGTTTCAGGGGACCGGCTCCAATGTCGGGAAATCCATGCTGGTGGCCGGGCTGTGCCGGGCTGCCTTGCGCCGCGGCCTGAAGGTCGCGCCGTTCAAACCGCAGAACATGTCCAACAACGCCGCCGTGACGGCGGATGGTGGCGAAATCGGACGCGCACAGGCGTTGCAGGCCCGCGCCTGCGGTCTGGAGCCGTCGGTGCACATGAACCCCGTCCTGCTCAAACCCGAGACCGAGCATGGCGCGCAGGTCGTGGTGCAGGGCCAGCGTGTGACCAGCACGCAGGCGCGCGATTATCCCGCGCTGAAACCCCGGCTGCGCGACGCCGTGAAGGACAGCTTTACCCGCCTTCGCGACGCCTATGATCTGGTCATCGTCGAGGGCGCGGGATCCCCGGCAGAGATCAATCTGCGTTCCAATGACATAGCCAACATGGGCTTCGCCGAGGCCTGCGGCGTGCCGGTTGTCCTGATCGGTGACATTGATCGTGGCGGCGTAATCGCCCAGATCGTCGGGACGCAGGCGGTCCTGTCAATGCCAGACAACGCACTGATCAAGGGCTTCATCGTCAACAAGTTTCGCGGCGACCCGCGCCTGTTCGACGATGGCTACGACTATATCGCCGAGCGCACCGGCTGGCCCGGTTTCGGCGTCGCCCCCTGGTTCAGCGAAGCGTGGAAACTGCCGGCGGAGGACGCGCTGGACATTCGCTCCGCCCCCAAGCCGGACGGGTTTCATATCGTCTGCCTGCACCTGTCGCGCATCGCCAATTTCGACGACCTCGATCCGCTGGCACAAGAGCCGGGCGTGCGGCTGACCATGCTGGAGCCGGGAGAGGCGATCCCCGGTGACGCTGACCTGGTGATCCTGCCCGGCACCAAAAGCACGCGTGGCGATCTGGCCTTTCTGCGGGCCCAAGGCTGGGACGTGGACCTGATGGCACATCACAGGCGCGGCGGACGAACTTTGGGCATCTGCGGCGGCTACCAGATGCTGGGGCAATCCGTCTCGGATCCCGATGGCATAGAGGGACCGGCAGGCGAGACCCCCGGCCTTGGCCTGCTCGACGTGGCCACCCGCATGACCGACGACAAACGCCTCACCCGCGTTACCGCCACCCATGCCGCCACCGGGCTGCCCTTTGACGGCTACGAAATCCACATCGGCCGCACCGATGGCGCCGACTGCGCACGCCCCTTTGCCACGCTGGACGGTGCACCCGAAGGGGCGGCCTCCCCCGACGGGCGGGTTCAGGGCAGCTACCTGCACGGCATGTTCACCGACGATGGTTTTCGCGCCGCCTGGTTGCGCGCGATGCAGGTCACGGCCTCCGGCGACAGCTACGACAGCACCGTGGATGCCACGCTGGATGCGCTGGCCGAACACCTCGAAACCCACCTGAATGTGCCCGGCCTTCTGGACCTCGCGCGCTGACGGCATATGTCCTACGGTCATTGCGACACGACAACAGGCAGGGTACACGCGGCGCGAACCGCCGTCGTTTCTCGCGTCAGAAAAGGCCCGACCCCCATGATGACCCCATATTACCTCGTCGACAAATCGCGCCTCCTTCCCAACATGGAGAAGATCGCTCACCTTCGGGAGCAGTCCGGCGCCAAGGCCCTGCTTGCACTCAAATGTTTTGCCACGTGGTCGGTCTTCGACTTCATGAGCGAGTACATGGATGGCACGACCTCCTCTTCGCTCTTCGAGATGAAGCTGGGACGCGAGAAATTTCCCGGCGAAACCCACGCCTATTCCGTGGCCTGGGCGCCAAATGAAATCGACGAAGTGCTGGCCAATTCGGACAAGGTGATCTTCAACACCGCGCAGCAGTTGCAGCGGTTCGAGGAAAAGTCGCGCAATCACACCCGTGGTCTGCGTGTGAACCCCGGCGTCTCGACCTCCGGCTTTGACCTTGCCGACCCGGCGCGCCCGTTCAGCCGTCTGGGCGAACACACGCCCGAAGACATCGAACCGGTCGCGGATCTGATCTCCGGATTCATGTTCCACAACAACTGTGAAAACGACAGCTTCGAGCGGTTCGACGAGATGCTCGGCCAGATCGAGGCGCGCTTTGGCCCGCTGATCAAACGCATGAAGTGGATCAGCCTCGGCGGCGGTATTCATTTCACCGGCGAAAACTACCCGCTGGACCGCTTTGCCGAGCGGCTCAAACGCTTTGCGGGCGAAAACGAGGTACAGGTCTACCTTGAACCCGGCGAGGCGGCGATCACCAACTCCACCACGCTGGAACTCACGGTGCTCGACACGCTGTACAACGGCAAGAACCTCGCCATCGTGGACAGCTCGATCGAGGCGCATATGCTCGACCTGCTGATCTATCGCGAAAGTGCCAAGATGCAGGAAGCCGGCGATCAGGAGTGGATGATCTGCGGCAAGTCCTGCCTGGCTGGCGATATCTTTGGCGAATTCAAATTCGACCATGCGCTGAAGCCCGGCGACCGCCTGTCGATACAGGATGCCGCCGGTTACACGATGGTTAAGAAAAACTGGTTCAACGGCCTGCAAATGCCCTCTATCGCGATTCGCGAGCTGGACGGCACGGAGCGGCTTGTCCGCTCTTTCACATATGACGATTTCGCGGCGGCCCTGTCGTGATTGACCGCCCCGTTCAGGGGCCTTCAACAAAGGGAGTTCTGGCTTGAAGAAGAACGTTCTCATCATCGGCGCCGGGGGCGTCGCGCAAGTGGTGGCGCATAAATGTGCCCAGAACAACGATGTGCTTGGGGACCTCCATATCGCCAGCCGGACAAAGTCCAAATGCGACGAGATCATCGCCTCCGTGCATGAAAAATCCGCCATGAAGGTGGACGGCCCTTTCACGGCACATGCCGTTGATGCGACGCAATCGGATCAGGTGGCCGAGCTGATCCGCAAAACCGGCGCCCAGATCGTCATCAATGTCGGCACCGCCTTCGTGAACATGCACGTGCTCGACGCCTGCATCGAAACCGGCGTCGCCTACATCGACACCGCGATCCACGAAGAACCCGACAAGATCTGCGAAACGCCGCCGTGGTATGCCAACTACGAATGGAAGCGCCGCGACGCATGTGCCGAAAAAGGCGTGACCGCGATCCTCGGCGCGGGCTTTGATCCCGGCGTCGTGAACGCATTCGCGCGCTTTGCCATCGATCAGATGGACGAGGTCAAATCCATCGACATCGTGGACATCAACGCGGGCTCGCACGGCAAGTTCTTCGCCACCAACTTCGACCCGGAGATCAACTTCCGCGAATTCACCGGCGTGGTGTATTACTGGGAAGATCAGCAGTGGAAGGAGACGACCATGTTCGCCTCCGGCCACGAGTGGGATCTGCCGGTGGTCGGCCCGTCGAAAGCCTACCAGTCGGGCCATGACGAAGTGCATTCGCTGGCAACCAACTACCCGCAGGCGGACGTGCGCTTCTGGATGGGCTTTGGCGACCACTACATCAATGTGTTCACCGTGTTGAAAAACATTGGCCTGCTGTCCGAACAGTCCGTGACACTGGCTGATGGCGGCGAAGTTGTGCCGCTCAAGGTGGTCAAAGCCTGCCTGCCCGATCCCGCCTCGCTCGCCCCCGATTACACCGGCAAGACCTGCATCGGCGATCTGGTTAAGGGCACCAAGGACGGTCAGGACGTAGAACTCTTCGTCTACAACGTGGCCGACCACAAGGAGGCCTACGAAGAGGTCGGCTCGCAAGGCATTTCCTACACCGCAGGCGTGCCCCCGGTGGCAGCCGCGATGCTGGTGGCCACCGGCGAATGGGACGCCAAGACCATGAAAAACGTCGAAGAACTGGACCCGAAGCCATTTTTCACCCTGCTTGATGGCATCGGCCTGCCGACGCGCGTCATGAAGGGCGGCCTGACCGGCGAAGACATGGCCTGGACCGACTACAAAGGCTGATCGGCCTTATCTTCCAGAAAACGAGGGCGGGGCCGATGGCCTCGCCCTTTTGCGTTTGACCATTAAGGCCCCTTCCCGGTTTCCGGAAAGCGACCAGACCCGAAAGGGGTCCGGCGCGGCTCGATTTCAATCCCGCCCGCCCTTGGGACAAGGGCACGCATCAGGCCATATCACGGAGCGTTCAGAAACCGGCCTTGACGTCACAGGCTCGCAAAGCCCGCCTCCACCTGCGCCCATTCTTCCGGCGCTGGCAGTCCCAGCCTGATCCACGTCGGGTCATAAGGGAACACCCGACTCCAGATGTGCGCCTCGGCCAGCTGCTCTTGTATCCGGACCGCATCCTGCGTGGCATATGTCCGGAACAGCTCGGTTCCCCCCACCAGTGTCCAGCCCGCGCGGGATGCCAAGCCATCCATACGCACGCAATCCTCCTGCAGGCGCGCTATGGTCTGTGCCTGCCATGCGCGGTTGGACAGGGCCGTGCAGGCGATCTCGATCCCCGGACCGGACACCGGCCAGGGCCCCGCCAACGCCCGCATCCGGTCCATCAACGCCCCCTGCCCCAAGGCAAACCCCAGCCGCACACCAGCCAGCCCGTAGAACTTTCCGAACGACCGCAGCACCACCACGTTCTCCGGCATCGCATCGCGCGACACTGAGGCACCGGGCCGGGCATCGCCAAAGCTTTCGTCCACCACCAACAGGCCGACCCTCCGCGCCAGATCGCGCAATGCACCCGGCGCAAAACTCCGGCCATCGGGGTTGTTCGGCGACACCACCACCGCCAGATCCGCACCCGCGAGGTCCGACATCACGCCGACCTGTGTCACGCGCCAGCCACCGGTGCGCAGGGCCGCTGCGTGCTCGTTGTAGGTGGGCGATAAAACCCGCGCCTCTCCGGGGGTGTGCAGAAACGGCACCGACTGGATCGCCGCTTGCGCACCGGTGAGCGGGACAACCTCTGCCGTGCTTCCATAGGCCTGCCGCGCCGCGTCCTCCAACCGGGTCATGTCGCTGCGCGTTGGCAAGGCCGTCCAGGCGCGCGCGGGAAGCGGCCCCACGGGATAGGGCACGCGGTTTATGCCTGTGGACAGGTCAACCCAATCGCTGTCCCCGCCTCCAAACCGCGCCATCGCCGCGTCGAGGTTGCCTCCGTGATCTCGCATATCCGCTCCTCAGATCAGCGCCAGACAGGCCAGCACAGCAGCCGCCAGCATCATCGCGCGTCGGTAAAGACGCAAGGCCCGCAGCATCGCTGCCCCGTCCGGATCAGCCGCGCCTGCGTTCAACCAAGGCTCCTGCGCGGTGTGGGTTTCGTAGACGCGCGGGCCGGACAGCCGCACGCCCAAGGCCCCGGCCATGGCCCCTTCTGGCCAGCCTGCGTTGGGCGAACGATGCCCCCTCGCATCCTGCCACATCACGGACCACGCCCGCATCCCCCCCACCAGCGCGAACAACGCGCCCGTCAGCCGCGCGGGGATCCAGTTGGCCACGTCATCCACCCGCGCCGCAACCTTGCCAAAGGCCTCGTACCGGTCAGAACGGTGGCCGATCATCGAATCCATCGTGTTGATCGCCTTGTAGGCCACGATACCGGGCAACCCCGCAAACACGCCCCAGAACAGCGGCGCGATCACCCCGTCAGAGGCATTCTCGGCCAGGCTTTCGATCCCGGCACGGGCGACGCCAGCGCGGTCCAAGCGGGACACATCGCGCCCCACGATCATGGACACCGCCTGACGCGCGCCTGCCAAGTCGCCCTGAGCCAAGGGTTTTGCCACAGCGTCGACATGATCATGCAGGGACCGCACCGCAAGAAAGGGCCATGCCAGACCCCCGGTCAGGACTGCGCCGATCCATCCTCCGGGCAAAACACCGGCGACAAGCGCCGCCCCACAGGCGCAAACCGCGACAATCACCACAACCGTCAGCGCGCCGAACGCGATCCGTCGGACGCGGCCCCCGGTGTTCCAGCGTTTCTCACAGGCCGAGATAAGCCGACCGATCCAGACCACCGGATGGCCAATCCGACGAAACAGCCCGTCAGGCCAGCCTACGGCCGCCTCTGCACCCAGCCCAAGCAACATCGCCAGCGCGCTCATGCGTCCCCCCCCGTGGTAAAGCGCAGCACACCCGTCAGACCCGCTTCGCGCAGCATATCACAGGCCCTCTCCGGCACCTCGCCGGGCGCAAAGATCAGCCCGCGTGCCGACCCCGTATGCGCCCGGACCCGGCCCAAGGCGCCCAAGTCACCGGCCAGAACAGCCATCGGATCCGCCGGGCCGCGCAGGGTATCACAGCGCTGCGCGGAGGCCGTCGCCACCGACGCTGCCGCCGGCAAATCGCTGCAAGTGACCGCCTCGCGCCACGCTTGCACCAGGTCCGTCACATCCGGGAAACCACAATCCTCGCCATTGGTCCGCAGCGGCGGCCCCCAGAAGCCTCCGACCACCTCCGCCCGTGGTGGTGCGGGCAACCGATCGACAATCTCCCCGGTGCGCGACGCCCAGACCAGTTGATCCGGCGCGTTAAACATCAGCGGATCACAGGCCCCTTCGGTCTTCAGGCAGGCGCGGGCCAGATCCTCGGGGCTTCCCTCGAACCCCATGGCGCGCGCAACGGCCACCAGTGCGGCGGTCGAGGCCCCGGCCCCGCCGCCCGCAGGCATGTCCAGCGTCACGCCCGGCACCGGCCCGGCCAGCCCAAGCAGCTCGCAAAACCGCACCATCGCGTCCGCAGGGAAAAGACGCAGCGCGCCGCCCGCATGCGCCTGCAACGCAGGGCACGCCATCGTCACCAGCACCACGCGTCCGCCCATAAGCCCTTGCAGCCATTCCCCGAAATGCCCGGCAACCGAGGTCACAGCCCGCCCCCATTCACCTGCCGGATCGACACCGGGCGGCCTTCCCAGACCCCCAAACGCGTCACCGACAAAGGAGCAATTTCAAAGGCCAGCGCCCCCGGCACATGCCCGAGAACCAGCGCCAAGGCCGCCCGGATCACGCCCGCATGGGCCACGACCGCCACAGCTCCTTCGGTTTGTGCCCGCATCGCCGCGTCAGACAACGCAGGGGCAACCCGCGAGGATACCGTGGAAAAGCTCTCTCCCTCCGGCCAGCGGTGCGCGGCCAGCGCCTCGGACGAGAGCGCGCCAAGATCTGGCAAATCCGCCAAAAGCGCACCGTCATACGTCCCGAAGTCCTGCTCCCACAGCCGTTCATCCGTTGCCACATCCGCGCCCGAAAACACCGCTGCGGCCGTCGTGACACAACGCTGCGCCGGGCTGGAGATCACCGCAGCCACGTCCGGCAGCAGCCCCTGCAGGCGCGCCACAGCCTCTGGATCAAGCCGCGCCGGGAAATCGGTCCGCCCTGCCAGCCGTCCGGGCACCGCCACAGGGGCGTGTCGTATCAGGACCAGTTCAGGTCGTCTGTCGGTCATGTCGCTCCCCAGCCGAACGCCCACGGATTTTGAGGCTTTTCAAACCGGAGCGAACCTGCTTTTTCACGACGCAATGGAAAAGTCGATACTCATCACCGGCGGCGTGCGCTCTGGCAAATCGGAACTGGCCGAACGCTTGGCCCTGCGTGCCACAGGTCGCGCGGTCTATATCGCCACGGCGGAGGCCTGGGATGACGAGATGCGCGACCGTATCGCCACCCATCAGGCCCGGCGCGGCCCGGAATGGTCCAACCATCACGTGCCGCTCCATCTGGTGGAGGCGCTGGGCCGCACCGACGGCGGCGACCCTCGGCTGGTGGATTGCCTGACACTGTGGCTGACAAATCTGATGCTCGGCGATCACGACTGGCGTGCGGCGGGGGAAACCCTCGCCGATGCGCTGACCCGCCAGACGGCCCCCGTGGTCCTGGTGACCAACGAGGTCGGCGCAGGGATCGTCCCCGAAAACAAGCTGGCGCGCGACTTTCGCGACGCCGCAGGATGGCTCAACCGCCGCGTGGCAGAGGTCTCGGACACCGTGATCCTCACCGTCGCAGGCTGCCCAATCAAGGTGAAACCCAATGACAACCCTCTCTGATCTGACCACGCTGGCCGAGGTTGCAGCCCTTGCCGAAACGCTGCCACAGGCGGACACGGACGCCATCGCGGCGGCCGAAACCCGTCAGGGCAACCTCACCAAACCGCCGAAATCTCTGGGCCGGCTCGAGGATCTGGCCAGCTTCATGGCAGGATGGCAAAAGAGCGCGCACCCTTCCATCGGTCAGGCACAGGCGCTGATTTTCGCGGGCAATCACGGCATCTGCGCCAAGGGGGTGAACCCCTTCCCCCAAGAGGTCACAGCCCAGATGGTCGCCAACTTCAAATCCGGGGGCGCCGCGATCAACCAACTGTGTCGCGCGTCTGGCGCGGACCTTGACGTGGTTGCGCTGGAGCTTGACGCCCCCACTGCCGATTTCTCGGAGACCGAGGCCATGACCGAGGCCGAAGTGCTCAGCGCCATGCAGGCCGGGGCAAAAGCCATTCCGCCCAGCGCGTCCATCCTGATCCTTGGCGAAATGGGCATCGGCAATTCCACCGTTGCCGCCGCCCTCGCCTGCGCCGCCTTTGGCGGGGACGCCGCCGACTGGGTCGGACGTGGCACCGGATCGGACGACGACGGCAAGGCGCTGAAGGCCCGCGTGATCGAACAAGGGCGCAGCTTGCACGCCAAGGCGCGCGGCCTCGACCTGCTGCGCGCCTACGGGGGCCGCGAACAGGCCGCCATCTGCGGCGCCGTGATCGAGGCCCGCGCCCGCCGCATTCCGGTGATCCTTGACGGCTACATCTGCACCGCCGCTGTGGTGCCGTTGTTCGCCGCCAATCCGGCCTTTCTGGACCATTGCATCGTCGGCCACCAAAGCGCCGAACCCGGCCACGCGCGCCTGCTCGACGCCATGGGCAAGCAGCCGGTCCTGACCCTTGACATGGCCTTGGGCGAAGGGTCCGGCGCGGCTCTGGCGCTTGGCGTGCTGCGCGCGGCTCTGGAGTGTCACAATGGCATGGCGACCTTTGCCGAGGCGCAGGTCTCCGGTGGTTAACCGCCACCTTGAAGAGCTCCGGCTGGCGGTGGTTTTCCTCACGCGCCTGCCGGTGGGACGCCTGTCCGATCCCGTCCCCGATCTGTCAGATGCGCGCTGGGCTTTCCCAGTTGTGGGCCTGCTGGTGGGCGGGATCACGGCGCTGGTCTGGATGGCACTTTCGGCGCTGGGGGCCTCGCCCCTTCTGGCAGCCACCCTGACCTTCGGTGCGCAAGCCATGGTGACAGGCGCGCTGCACCACGATGGGCTCGCAGACGTGGCCGACGGTCTCGGCGGCGGGCGGGACCGGGCCCATGCGCTCGACATCATGCGCGACAGCCGTCTGGGCAGCTACGGCGCGCTGGCTTTGGCTGTGGTCTCACTTGCTTGGGTGGTCGCGCTGGCGGACACCTCTCACGCCCCGCTCTCGCTGCTGGCCCTCGCCGTCGCCAGCCGCATGGCGATGCTGGTTGTGCTGACTGAACTGCCCTCCGCCCGCGAGGACGGTCTTGGCCAATCCGCCAGCACCTCCCGCCGCGCCTATGGGGCGGGCCTCGTTCTGACGGCGCTCCTGATGATACCGCTCGGGGTTCCGGCCATCGCCGCGCTGCTGGGCATGACGCTCACAACGGCCTTCCTGGCCCACCGCGCCCTCATGCGCATCGGCGGCCAGACCGGAGACGTCTGCGGCGCCACCCAGCTGCTGTCGGAAACCGGCGCACTGGTCGCTCTCTCCATGACCTGAGGCAGCGCCCCTTATTTTCGGAAAGTACTTTGGGGGGGGCTGGGGGGCAAAGCCCCCCAGCCGGTCGCCTCGCGCACGCGAGGCGAAACTCACATCTTCAGGATACGCCGCGCGTTTTCTTTCAGGATCAAAGGCTTCACCTCGTCCTTGATGCCGATCTCCTCGAAATCTTTCAACCAGCGGTCCGGTGTGATCGCCGGCCAGTCCGATCCAAACAGCATCTTGTGCTTCAGGATCGAGTTTGCGTATTTCACAAAGAGCGGCGGGAAATACTTCGGCGACCAGCCCGACATGTCGTGATAGACGTTGGGCTTATGCTGCGCGACGGCCAGCCCCTCTTCGGTCCAGGGGAATGACGGATGCGCCATGACAATCGGCGTGTCGGGAAAATCCACGGCCACATCGTCAATGTACATGGGGTTGGAATACTTCAGCCGCATCCCCATGCCACCGCGCATGCCTGACCCGACACCGGTCTGTCCGGTGTGAAACAGCATGATCGCACCTTCTTCGGCGATCGCCTCATAGATGGCGTATGCCGCTTCGCGGTCGTTGGGGAAAAAACCCTGCATGGTCGGATGGAACTTGAACCCTTTGACACCGAACTCGCGGACCAGTCGCCGCGCCTCACGTGCGCCGGCCTTGCCCTTATGCGGATCAATGCTGGCAAAGGGGATCAGGATGTCGTCGTTTTCCGCCGCGATCTGCGCCACTTCCTCGTTGGAGTAGCGGCGAAACCCGGTCTCGCGCTCCGCATCCACCGGAAAGATCACCGCGCCGATTTTGCGCTCGCGGAAATAATCGGCGGTTTGCTGTACGCTGGGCAGCATCCCGTCCGCCCCCGCGGGGTTGCGGAAATACTTGGCCATGGCAGCCTGAAAATCACCATAGCCGTCGTCGCGCGGACCACAGCAAGGCTCCTCGGCATGGGTGTGAAAGTCGATGGCGACAAGATCGTCGATGTTCATGGAACCTCCCGTTCAGCGACCCATAGGGTGGCACGGCCCAGCGCCGCCTCCAAGCCCCCTTGACCGGGTCTGTTC
This sequence comes from Sagittula marina, assembly GCF_014196795.1. Taxonomy (GTDB): domain Bacteria; phylum Pseudomonadota; class Alphaproteobacteria; order Rhodobacterales; family Rhodobacteraceae; genus Sagittula; species Sagittula marina. The sequence goes on along the minus strand of NZ_JACIEJ010000005.1, from coordinate 86,423 downwards.
CGTTCCGTGCGGCAACACGGAACCGTATTGTTTCCTAGTAGACAAAAATTCCAATCTGAGTCAACGTGTCCCGAGGAGACCCGGCAGGAGGACGCCGGGACGGAGGAAACATGACAACATCTCAGCGTGAGGTGTCCTTTTGGACGCCGCATCTCACCGTGGACCGTCGCGCCGACGGCACCATCCTGCTGGCACAGAAAGACCCGCTGGCCGAATGGCCGCGCTGCCTGTCAGACCGGTTTGCCCATTGGGCCGAAACCACCCCTGACCAGACGTGGATGGCCCAAAAGGACGGCGCAGGGGGCTGGGACCGTCTGAGCTACGCCGAAGGCTGGGCGCAAATCCGCAGCGTCGGCCAATGGCTGTCCGCCCGCGGACTGACCGAAGACACCCCCGTTCTGATCCTGTCAGGCAATTCCACCGCACATGCCGTCATGGCGCTTGGGGCGCAGCATGTGGGCGTGCCCTCCGCCGCGCTGGCCCCAGCCTACGCGCTCTCCGGCGGCGACTATCTGAAACTGCGCGACATCGCGGCCCAGCTGTCTCCCGGCGTGATCTTTGCGGATGCGGCAGAGGATTTCGCGCCCGCCATCCGCGCGGTCTTCGGCGACGACATTCCGGTCGTCAGCCTCTCTGGCGCGGTCGAGGGGCACGAAACGATTGCGTTCGACACGCTGCTCGCCACCCCTCCCGGGCCCGAGGAAAAACATGCCGCCGCCGCCGTCACACCGGACACGGTCGCCAAGTTCCTCTTCACCTCCGGCACCACAGGATCGCCAAAGGCCGTCACCCAGACGCACGACATGCTCTGCTCCAATCAGCAGATCATCCAGCAGTGTTTCACCTTCATGGTGGACACACCGCCGGTCGTGGTCGATTGGGCGCCGTGGAACCACACGGCCTCCGGCAACAAGGTCTTCAACATGGTGATCTACAACGGCGGCACCTATTACATCGACGATGGTCGCCCCACACCCAAGGCCATCGGCAAGACCATCGAAACCCTGAGGCAGGTTTCGCCAACATGGTATTTCAACGTGCCGCTCGGCTATCAGATGCTGCTCGACGCGTTCGAAACGGACCATCAACTGCGCGAGACGTTCTTCAAAAGGTTGCAGATGCTGTTCTACGCCGGCGCAGGTATGGGACAGCACGTCTGGGATCGCATCACCCATGTGGCCAACGACATGGTGCCGGGCGGCCTGTTGCTGACCACAGGCTTTGGCTCAACCGAAACCGGCCCCTTTGCCACGATCAACACAACCCGCCAGCAGACCGCAGGCAACATCGGCCTGCCCGCCCACGGGGTGACGATCAAACTCGTGCCCCAGGGCGATAAGCTGGAGGCCCGCATAAAAAGCCCCTCCATCACGCCCGGCTATTGGGGGAATACAGAGCTCACCGCCGAAGCCTTTGACGAAGAAGGGTTCTATTGCTTTGGCGACGCGTTCAAATTTGCCGATCCCGATGATCCGGCCAAGGGACTGATGTTCGATGGACGGCTGGCGGAGAATTTCAAACTCTCCTCCGGCACATGGGTCGCGGTCGGGCCGCTGCGGGCCAAGCTGACCGATGCCATGGGCGGCCTCGCCTCCGACTGCGTGATTGCGGGGGAAGGCCACACAGAACTCGGCGCGCTTTTGGTGCCAAACCACTCCGCCCTGCGCAAGATCGCTGGCGACGACAGCCTCGACGGTGAGGCGCTGCTGGCCCACCCTGCCGTGCAAAAGGCCACCCAAGATCGGCTCACTGCGGCCGCCCAGACATCTGGCGGCTCCGCGTCGCGCGTGATGCGGGCGATGTACATGGCCGTACCGCTGGACTTCGACAAGGGCGAAGTGACCGACAAGGGCTCCATCAATCAGCGTGCCGTCCTGCGCCACCGCGCCGATCTGGTGGACGCGCTCTGGGCAGAAGACCCGCGCATCATCAAGGTGCATCCATGACGCCGGAAACGCTGCTGAGCATCCTCAACGCCACGCCGGGCTGGGCCGAACAAGCCGCCGCCAGCGATCTTGACGACACCGCGACATTGCACGTGCTGAGCGAGGCCGCCAAGTTTGCAAGGACCCAACTGGAACCGCTCGCGGCCCGCGCCGATGTCGAAGGCTGCCGGATCGAGGAGGGGCGCGTCAAAACCCCGGCAGGTTATGCCGAAACATTTCGCCGAATGGGCGAAGACGGCTGGATCGCCCCGGACCTAGCGCCGGATCTGGGCGGCATGGGGTTGCCTCTGGCACTGCACGTCACGGCCTCGTCGCAGATGGAGGGCGCGGCCCTGCCCTTCATGATGGCGCTGGGATCAACGCGCGCCGCCGCCCATTGCCTTGCCGCCACTGCCCCGGAGCTGGCGACGCAGTGGTGCCCGAAACTGGCCGACGGCACATGGGCGGCCACCATCTGTATCTCGGAACCCGACGCAGGCTCCGACGTGGGGCGCATCCGCACCAGGGCCACCGCCGACGGCGACGCCTACCTTATTTCAGGCACAAAATGCTGGATCAGCTTCGGCGATCACGACATGGCAGAGCGTATCGGCCACCTCTGCCTCGCCCGCACCGGCACGGTTGAGGACGGCACGCGGGGCCTGTCGCTGTTCCTGATCGAAGGCGGGCCGCAAAACGGCACCCACGTGGAGCGCATCGAAGAAAAGCTCGGCCTGCATGGCTCCCCCACCTGCGTTGTGCGTTTTGACGCCGCCAAAGGCACGCTGATCGGCACCGAGGGGCGCGGCCTGCCTGCGCTGTTCAACATGATCGAGCTGATGCGCCTGCAGGTCGGCACGCAAGGGGCCGGGATTGCCGCCACCACAGCCACTCTGGCGCGCAGCTACGCCGAGGACCGCAAACAAGGCGGCCACCCCGCCCAGCCCCCGGTCGCAATCATCGACCACCCGGACGTACAGCGCCAACTGATGATGATGGACGCCCGCGCCCACATTCTGGCGGCGCTGCTCGTGGAAACCGCCGTCACCCTGCAACAGGCGCAGGCAGGCGACCCGCAGGCCCGGACCCTTGCTCCGTTCCTTCTGCCCATGGCCAAGACCTTCGGCGGCGAATTGGGACAGGCCAATGCCGATGCCGCCATTCAGGTGCTGGGCGGCGCGGGATACACCCGCGAATGGCCCGCAGAGCGCCACTTTCGCGATGCGCGCATCATGACGATTTACGAAGGCACCACCGGGATGCAGGCGCAGGACATCCTCTTTCGCCGGTTGCTGAAATCCCCGGACACGATGAACGCCGTTGTTTCCCGGTATGGCACGTCGCCCCTGCTCGACCGGATACAGACGCTCATCGAACGGCTTGCGACCGCCGCACATTCACAACAGGCCCTCGCCGCCGACGCCATGCTGCGGGCGTGCTGGTGCGCGACGGCGGACCTGCTGTCCCAGCGCATCGCGGATCACTCCGGCGCGGCACAGGCGCTCACGCTCTGGCGCGCCCTTGCCCCCTCCGACATGGCGCAGGCAGAGGCCACGGTCGACTGGGCGCTCTCAACCTGAGGTCGCCCGTTCCCGAACCGCCGGGGGCAGTCCCGGCGGATCACCTGTAACGCGCAGGCGCGCCGCGCTCAGCAGTACCGCTCCGGTCCCACGTTCTGTGCATCCGCGTATCGGTCGCCATGACACCAGCCCACCGGCAGGCGCTTTTCGATCTCGATCAGCAGATCCGGGTCCAACAGCGACTCTGCCCCTGTGACCAGCTCGCCAAAGTGATCGACCGACCGTGTGCCCGGAATGGTCAGGATCGCCGGGGACTGGCCCAGCACCCATGCAATCGCCAGCGAGGCGGTGGGCACCCCGACATCCCGCGCCAGATCCCGCAGCCCTTCGGTCACTGTCAGATTGCGTTCCAGGTTACCGCCGGAAAACCGCGGGTTGGTCGCCATGAACGACCCTTCGGCAAACTGCCCCGGCTGCGGCGGGCGATCCGTCAGCAGCCCCCGCCCAACCGACGAAAACGCCACGAGCGAAGTGCCCACCGCCTCACACATCTGGATCAGCCCCAGTTCCGGCAGGCGCGTCTGGAGCGAATACTCCGACTGCACCGCCGCAACAGGCGCCACCGCCGCCGCGCGTTTCAACGAGGTCGGCGCGATCTCCGAAAACCCGAAGGCCTTGATTTTGCCGGTCTGTTGCAAGGCGACGAGGCTTTCAACCACCTCCTCGATCTCCAGCCTCGGGTCGCGCCGATGCACGTAGAACAGATCCACCTGCTCCAGCCCCAGCCGTGCCAGGCTGCCATCCAGTTCCGACGCGAGATGCTCGAACGTGTTGTCGTAGGCGCGCTGCCCATTGGCATCGGTGGTGATCCCGGCCTTGGTCGCAATGCGGAACGGGTTGTCGCCGCCGCGCTTGGCCAGCCATGACCCGATGACCTCCTCTGACCGGCCCATGCCGTAGATGTTCGACGTGTCCACATGGTTTACCCCGGCCTCCACCGCCGCGTCCAGCACCGCATGTGCCTCCGCCTCGCTCACCGGGCCGTAGAAATTCGAAAATGACATGCCGCCAAGTCCCAGCGCCGACACTTCTGGCCCATCGGCCCCCAGCTTGCGTTTCAGCATGATGCATCCTTTCGTCGTGTGTTGGCGTCACGCTTATCCGCGAGGCAGGCAAAGTAAAGTGTCCCGCTGCTTGCCACGCTGCAATCGTGTCGTCTTTGCTGACGGAATGTACGCACAGCATAAGAAAACCGGCCCCACGCGGGGACCGGTCCATATTTCTTACGCCAGACAGTCTCAGGCGACAGCCGCCTCCAGCTGCAAACCAACGATCACCGGATCGTGGTCGGAGGCGGCAAACACATCGTCGCTGTAAAAGCGCTCGTCGTTGAAGGCACTGCTGTAGCTCAGCAGGTCCGGCTCCGCGGCGTTGATGTGCCACTCGGCCGCACCGGTGATCGACAGCGCCAGATCATCCGTGGCGATGGCCTGATCCAGCGCGCCCGCCTGCCCGTCAAAGACATAGCTGTAGGCGTTTTCCGTGCCGACGTAGAACTCCAGCAGATCGACGTAATCCGCATCGTCAGAGAACACCTGCGTCGGATCTTCTTCGGCATAGGCGTTGAAATCCCCGAGGATCAGGAACTCACCGTTCTCGACACCGGTGCCAAGGAAATTGTCCGCCGGGTCCGCATTGGTGCCTTCGAGCCAGGCCATCAGCTCTTCGGCGGCATCGGTGCGCACCTGGTTCCAGTAGCCCTGACCATTGCCCTGATCGACGTTGGGATCGGACAGCAGCGCGATCTGATCCGCCGACGCGGTGCCTGCGGCAACAGCCGCGTCTGCCGCCGACACCGCCGAGGCCAGCCCGCTGTCACCCTTCGATTTGAAGTGCACGGACACCACGGTAAAGGTCTCTCCCGTGTCGAGATGGGTGAAGGTCGCGCCAATGGCAGGGCGGTTGAACTGATCCGCCGACAGCCCGGCAAGCTCTGCCGTCACCGCGCCTGACGGCTCATGAAAGACGTGGTAATCCGCGTCGTTCAAAGCCACCGCCGCCGCGTTGTAGATCACGCCCGTGGTGATGGCGTCGCCGCCATACGGGCCAGAGAACGTCCCCGCGTCCGTCGCCACGGCGCTCCAGTCGTATTGGTCCGTAACACCGCGTTCGAGGGCCTCGGCCTCCAATGCGCTGAGCAGGTAGGTCAGGGCCTCTGCGCCGTTGTTTTCAAGCTCCTGCAAGGCGACCACTTCGGCCCCGCTGTCGAGGATCGCATTGGCCAGCTTCTCTGCCTGACGCATCAGATCGGCTTCGCTTGCCGCACCGCGCGCCTGTCCCGCCGGGTTGTTGGCCTCCGCGTCCGACAAGGAGGTGAAGAAGTTCAACACGTTGAACGACGCCACCTGCACGTTGCCGCCGACATCCGGCGCATCGACCGGACGCGCGCCAGAATTCGTGCTCTCGTCGATCTGCACCATGTCATCAAGCTGCAAACGATATTCAGAGAACGCATAATCCATCACGCCGGTCAGCGGTGCTGTGAACTCGGTCCCGATCCGGAAGGTTGCGCCATCCGCCGTGAACGTGTCGCCCGCGTCCAGATAACCGTTGCCGTTGTCGCCATCGGTGGTGTTCGGAATGTACTGGAACTCCGTCGGGTTGGACGTGCTCGACCCGTCGTCGATCAACAGGCGCGCGTTCTCGTTCGCCTCCATCAGCGCCTGAACCTCGGCCAGCTCGGTCTGCGCATCAAAAAGCTGCGTCGGCTGCGTCTGGCCGCCCGCAGACACCCAGAATTCGCCAAAGCGGTCCAGATTGAAGTTGGTGATCAGCGTCAGCGGATCGGACGTGCCGCTGTCGACACTCACCAACATGCCTTCGAGGCTTTCGAAATTCGGGGCCGAGGCCGGATCCAGCGAGATCGACGTATAGTCCGGGATCGCATTGCCGCTGCTGACGGTCACGATATCCGTCGCCGTGATCTGCGTCCGTTCGAACCGCTCGCTGACGCCACCGGTGACCTGCACCAGATCGCCCAGGGCGACGCTGGGCAAGCTGTCGGTGAACACAAAGATCCCCTCGGAGGTGATCGGGTTGCCGTCGCTGTCCGTGACCTCTTCCTGGACAAAGAACCCATCCCGGAAGGTGTAGGTGACGACCGCCGACACCGTCACATCCTGCCCGACGAAACCGGACACGTCCCCCGCCCCCTGCACGGCAGAGATCAGCGTGATCGTATCGTTGTCCTGCACCGACACGCTGGCGCTGGCGGTCGTGATGGTGCCTTCCACCGGATTGGAAAGGGTCAGGCTCAGCGTCTCGAGCGCCTCGCTGAGGTCATCATCCAGCGTGTTCACAGTGACCGTCGCCGAGGTCTGACCCGCGGCAAAATCCACCGTCCCGGCCAGCGCGCCGCTGATATCGTCGGCATCCACATCGCCACCAATGGTGTACTCCACGCTGCCTGCAACCGACGTATCGCCGGAGCGCGTCACCGTGAAGGCAAAGCTGCCGCCCTCGAACCCCTGGGTGTCAGAGGTGGCAACGGCATAGGTCGGGGCAACTGGCGTGCCACCGCCCCCCGTCGTGCCCGTGATGAGCAGGTTTTGCAGCGCAAACGCTTCGGTGCCACCGTTGGTGTCCGCGGTGACAATGACCTCCAGCGTGCTGCCGGTGCCCGCAAGATCCGCTTCCAGCGTTTGAAAGACGTTTGTCAGGGACAGGCCCGTCGTCGTCTCAATCAAGGGATCATCCAGCGACACCACTGTCCCGCCCGCCAGCGTGTAGCTTTGCGCCGCCGCCTCGTCGGCGATGAAGTCGAACAGGGTCACGGCCTCTGCCCCGTCGATGCTGTACGCGATGGAAAACACGTCCGAGCTTTCAAAATCGCCCATCGCCCCTGCGTCGATGGCCAGCGACAGATCCGTCGCGCCGGACACGTCAAAGCTCCATGTGTAGGACACCGGATCGCTGTTGTCGCTGTTCACCGTATCGGTCGCACCGAAGAACGTGCCGAAGTTCGTTGCGCTGTCCACAATGCCCAGCGTGTCCGCGGCAAAGACCCCCGCACTGTCATCCAGCAGGCTGAAGGGCACGCTGCCCACCCCTACCTGAAAGATGCCAAACCCGTCGCCCGGACTGCTGAACGTCGGCGCCGTGGTCGCCGTGCCGGTCAGGTTCCGGCTCGTTCCGTCGACCATATCAAAGGCGATGACCCCTGTGACGGACTGCGCCACGCCATCGATGGTGACATTCTGCATGGCAAAGGCTTCGGTCCCGCCGTTGGTATCGGCCGTCACGGTCAGCGCAAGTTCGCTGCCACTGCCTTCGATTCTGGCAGACAGGGTCTGCAACATGTTCGACAGGGTCGTGCCGGTCAGCGTCTCGACCAGCGGATCGTCCAGCACCTCAACCGCGCCGCCCGCCAGCGTATAGGTCTGGCTATCGTCTTCGTCGGCGGTGAAATCAAAGGCCACCTGCGTCTCGCCACCGTCGATGGAATAGCTGACGGTAAAGGTATCGCTGCTTTCAAAGTCCCCCATCGCGCCGAAGTCGATGTTCAGCCCAAGATCGGCATAGCCGGAGATATCAAAAACCCAAGTTGCCGAAACCGGCCCCGTGGTGTCGCTGTTCACCGTATCCGTCGCGCCAAAGAACGCGTCCAGGTTCGCAGCCGAGTCGATGATCCCCAGGGAATCGCTCGCAAAGACGCCCGCGCTGTCGTCCAGCAGGCTGAACGGGATCGAGCCCGACACACCCACCTGATACACGCCGAACCCATCGCCCGCCGAGTTGAAGGTCGGCGCAAAATTTGTGTAGCTGGTCAGCCCCTGGCTGGCAGAGCCCACCAGATCGAAGGCGACAGTCTCGCGTTCTGGTCCCACGACCGGTGCTTCGGTCACGGTCACGGCCACGCTCTGGGTCACGGTCGGGTTCACCCCGTCCGACAGGCCAATCACCACGTCGTAAGTGTTGTCCTCACCCGCATCCGCCGGTGTGTCAAAATCCGGGGCCGCGATGAACGACAGCGCCCCGGTGTTGGCGTCGATGGTGAACAGCTCCGCATCCGCCCCGCCCGCAATGGAATAGGTCAGCGTGTCGCCTTCGGCGTCGGTGCCCGCGATCATGGCGGCCACCTCGGTGGTGCCTTCCTCGACGCTGACTGCCGCCTCGACCGACAGCTCCGGCGCCTCGTTGGTCACGGTCACAGTGACCGTTGCCGTGTCGGTGCCACCGTCACCATCGCTGACCGTGTAGGTAAAGCTGTCGGTGCCCGCCACACCGGCACTGGCGGTGTAGATCAACTGGTCGTCGCTGGTATCCGCCGTGCCGTTGTCGTCCAGCGTCACTGTCCCCAGCGCCCCTTGGGTAAAGCTGTCCACCGCCAGAACATCGCCGTTGCGGTCGATATCATTGGCCAGAACATCCACGGCAACCGCTGCACCGGATGCCGTGCTGGTCGCGTCATCTGCCGCATCCGGATCGATGTTGCGCAGACGCTGCTCCACCACGCGGCCATTGTCGAAGGTATAGGTAAACTGGGCCAGCCGCCCGTCATCATCGTAAATCTTCTCTTTGGTCTCCCATGACCGGTTGTCGGCCCCATCCGTCACAGTGACAGAGGTTCTGACCCCGGTCTCCCCATCATAGAGCGTTTCGATGATACGTCCGTCGCGCTTGGTCTCGGTGACGCTGGTTTTCACCCCGGTCTCCGCATCAAATGTGGTTGTCGTGGTCAACCCACGCTTGTCCACCTCCTCCACCCGGATCAGGTTGCCATCCGCATCAAACGTTTCGGTCACCGTCGTTTGACCATGGTGTTTGCCGCTGAAGATCTGCGCCAGCCCACGTTTGATCTGGCTGAAGAAATCATTCCAATCCGTCTGCTGGAAAAGCAGCAGGCTGTGCCCCCAATCAGAAATATCAGAGAAAAACCCCTTGGAGTGAGCGTTGGCGGTCTTCATCGTTTTCAGCGGCATGTTCAAGATCCATCAGCTTTTGGCGCTACAAACGGCGGAGGGCCATGACGGCAACCCTTGGCCGCGATCGGATCACCCGATGCACCCATGATGAAACCACCCCCACCTGTCGCCCCTTGCGGTAGCGACGATCTGTAACAGGCTAGATACAAATTTGACCTGCTGGCAAATATTCGTTCCCGCATGACGCGAAGTCACATGGAGCGAAAGCCGGAAAAAGGAGCGTTCAAGATGTGGTTTTCAGACCGGGGCGACAATCGACCCCGGTTTCAGCCGTTCAGCCGCTGACGGCTCACGCAGCCGCGCCTCTTGGGGAATCACGCGGGCCGCGCGGTGTTCAACGTGTCCCTGGCAAAGCCCGACGTCGCGTTGGGTTGAAGGTTGATACCAACGCCCAGCGGCTTCGACCTTCGCCTCTTCAAATGAGGCCGGGCCCGCCGATCTGGTGCAGAATTAGCGCCATCATCGGGCAACCAATGCCGCCGCCAGCGATCAGGACACGCCCCGTGATCGCCTATTTTTCCTCGGGGTCGATCCCGACATAACGCCGCAAGAGCCGCTTCAGCTCCGCCACCTCGGCGCTTTCCAATCCCGGCACATCGCGTGCCTCGTGCCGAACAAAAACCGGGCGCACCGTATCAATCCGCGCGCGCCCCAAGTCGGTCAACCACAGCTCCACCGAGCGTTTGTCGTCCTGGGGCACGGTGCGTTCCAACAGGCCCTCGGCCTCCATCCCGTGCACCATCTTGGTCATGTGAGCGCGCTTGATCTGCAAGGCCTTGGCCAGAACCCCTTGGCGCACGCCCGGATTTTCCGCCAGCACAAACAGCATGGTCATTTCTCCGGGACGGATGTCCTCCGGCCCCATGTCGGCGTAGAATTCGGCAAAGCTGCGCAACTGCGCCAGCCGCAGCAAAAAGCCAAAGCTGTCGCTCAGGACGCCGTACCCCAGAGCGCCCTTCCCCTCAGGCATTGGGGTCCTGCACCTTGGCCGCGCGCTTGTCGAGAAAGGCCCGCAGGCGGTCCTTGGCGTCGTCGGTCATGGTCGCCAGCGAGGCCACCATCGCTTCGGTGAACAACCCGTCCTCGGACGACATATCCGCGATACGCGGCAGTGCATTGATGACCGAGTAGTTGGTGAATTCCGCATTGGTCGCCATTTGCTGCGCCAGCGCGACCGCCTTGTCCAGCGCGCCGCCCTCCGGCACCACATAGGACACGCCACCCCAGGCCTCAGCTTCCGAAGCCTTCAGCACGCGCCCCGTCAACATCATGTCACCCATCCGCGCCGGTCCGATCAGGCGCGAAATCCGCACCGAGCCGCCGCCGCCGACAAAAATGCCGCGCTGCCCTTCTGGCAGAGCAAAAAACGCGGTTTCCTCTGCGACACGGACCTGCACAGAGGCCGCCAGTTCAAACCCGCCCCCCACGGCCGCGCCAGAGATCGCCGCCACAAAGGGGATCAGGCCACGTTCGATGCCGTCAAAAACCGCATGCCACCGGCGCGACCCTTTGACCGCCTCGAACAGCGGCTTTTCGGAATGTTCGGCGAGATCGAGACCGGCGCAGAAATGCTTGCCATGGCCAAAGATCACCGCGGCACGGGCCTCCGACTGGGCGCGCTGCACGGCGTCATGGATCGCTTCGACGAAACGGTCCGAAATCGCATTGCGCTTTTCAGGGCGGTTCAGCCCGATCAGCGCAACGTCGCCTTGCAGCTCGTAGGTGACGAGCGTTTCTGTCGTGTCCATGATGTCCTCCCACAGGGCCTGTTGCGGCGCCCTTTTGTTCACACGTAAACAATATTGTCGAGTCGTGTCAACGCATCCAAGGTCGGACAGAAGGGTTTCGCCCTGCCTGCGGCAGGACGACCGGCGCGGGCTGCGCCCGCGAAAAAAAGCGGCTTCGCCAAAATTGCTTTGCGCAGTGGGGGCGCTGCCCCGGCCTACGGCCGCCCCCGAAGTATTTGGAAAGCAAAGAAGCGAGGGGCCTTTAGCCGGGCTGACGCTCTGCCCAGCCGGCAAAGATCTTCTCCAGCGCCACGACGACGTAATAAAGAACGATCCCAAGGAAGGCCAAGGCAATGAGAACCGCGAACATCAGCGGATAGTCGGAGTTGGTCTTGCCACTGTCGAACAGCGCGCCAAGGCCCCGCCCGTGGGGGGAGACGATCTCCATCAGGTTGGTGCCGATGAAGGCCAGCGTGACGGCCACCTTCAACGCTCCGAAGAACTCCGGCAAGGTTTTCGGCAGGGCGATTTTCCAGAAGATCGTGGTTTGTGACGCGCCGAGAGACCGCAGGATGTCACGGTATTCCGGTTCCAGCGTCGACAACCCGATGGAGATCGACACGGCAATGGGAAAGAAGGAGATCATGAAAGCGATCAGCACCGTGTTGAAGTCATGCATCCCCACGAACATCAGCGCCACGATGGGGACCACTGTCGCCTTGGGCACCGCGTTGAACCCCACCAACAGCGGATAGAGCGCGTCCCGCATCGTGCGCGAAAAGCCCATGACCATGCCAAACATGACCCCCACGACGATGGCCAACAGCAGCCCCACCACGGTGCGCCACAGCGTCTGCCAGCCCATCACGAGGAACAGCTCCCAGTAGCGGGTGTAGGCCGGACCGAGGTCAGAGGGAGAGGCCATCTTGTAATCTGGCCAGCCCATGACCCAGACAAGCGCCTCCCACAGGACAAGGAAAACGACCACGGCAATCAGGGGGGTCAGGAAGGATCTCAGGCGCATGGTCGGGGTCTCGTCATATCGGTCGCATCTGGTGCGGCAGGGAGTGAGTACTTGGGAAAGCAGAGAAGCAGGACGCCTGTCAGGCGGCGGCGCGGCCCTGCGCGATTTCGATCTGATGCCGCAGGGTGTGCAGCATTTCGGTCGCCTGAACCGTGTAAAGGTCGTCCAGCGTGCGACGCCCGGTGTTGGGCACATCGAGCAGGAACTGGGTGCGTGCGGGGCGACCCGACAGCACAATCACCTGATCGGCAAGAAAGATCGACTCGCGCAGGTCATGTGTGATGAGCACGCCGGTAAACGGCTCCTTTTCCTTCACCTGATGCATCGTCTGCCAGAGATCCTCGCGCGTGAAGGCATCCAGCGCGCCGAAGGGTTCATCGAGGATCAGCACGTCGGGCGAATGCACAAGCGCCCGGCACAGCGAGGCGCGCTGGCGCATCCCGCCAGAAAGCTCCGAGGGGCGCTTGTCCTCGAACCCGTCTAGGCCAACGAGCGATAGCAGATAGCGGGCGCGGTCTTCCTGTTGTTTGCGGTTCAGCTTGGTCGGCACGATTTCCAACGGCAGAACTACGTTCTGCAGGATCGTCCGCCATTCCAGCAGGACCGGGTTCTGAAAGGCCATCCCAACGGTGGAGCGCGGCCCCTTCACCCGTTCCCCGTGCAACCAGACTTCACCTTCGTCGGGCTTCATCAGCCCCGCGATCAGGCGCGTCAGCGTGGATTTCCCACAGCCAGAGGGGCCGACCACGGCGGCGAACCCGCCTTCGGGAACAGAAACGTTCAGCCCGTCCAGCACCGGCAGCGGCCCGTTCTGGGTCTGGTAGGTGTGGCGCACGTTCTTGATTTCGATGAGTTTGTTCATGCCTGCCTCTTAGCGGGACCGGGCGCGCAGATGCGCCCGGTCATATATTGGATTTACCTCACCGAACCTTAATCCAGCGAAAATCCACCCTCTGGCAGATAGGCATCCGTGAAGTACGCACTGGCGTCCGGTTCGTTCTGGAACTCGTATGTCAGCTTGATCTGCTCCAGCGCATTGGCGAAACGATCGTCGTCGATGCGCCCCATACCGTTGGCCTGCGTCCAATCCGTGACCACATTGGCGTCGATCGCCAGTTGCAGGCGGCGCTGCTCCAGCTCCGCATCGGCGGCGGGGTTGCGCTCCACCAGGCTGGCGGTGGCCGCTTCGGGATCGGCAATGGCGTCTTTCCACCCCATTGCGATGGCCTCCAGGAAGCCCGTCACGGCCTCGGGGTTTTCGTCGGCGAAGTTCGTGTTCACGATGATCGCGTTGCCGTAAAGGTCAACACCATGATCCGCCATCAGGATGGTGGAAATATCGTCCTCCGGCACACCAAGGCGCACGAGGTTCAGGAACGACGAGAAGGAGAACCCGGTGATCGAGGCGACCTTGCCCTCGGCCAGCATCGGCTCGCGCGTCGGAAAGCCCACCGGCTCAACCGTAATCGCGTCCATATCGAGGTCGTTCTCAGCGGCAAAAATCGGGAATTGCGCCCATGCGCCATCGGGCGGCGGTGCGCCCAGCACTTTGCCTTCGAGGTCCTTGGGCATTTCGACACCCAGCGACTTGCGGCCCACAATGGCGAAGGGCGGCTTGTCGTAGACCATCATAACAGCGATCACCGGGGCATCGGGGTTCTGGTCGAGGAACTTGATCAGCGAATTGATGTCCGCAAAGCCCACCGGGAACGCGCCCGTGGCGACCTTGGGAATTGCGTCGAGCGACCCCTGCCCTGCGGTAATCTCGACCGTCAGATCCTTGTCCGCGAAAAAGCCCTTGTCGATAGCCGTGAAATAAGGCGCGGCCGGCCCTTCGAACTTCCAGTCCAGCGCAAAAGGCATGTCGGTTTCAGCAAAGGCAGGTGCGGCCAGCGCGATGCCCATGAGGCCGATCAAACTACGATGCAGCATGGTGTCTCTCCCCGTGATTTATACGCGCCCATTTCTGTCAGCGCGCTGGGGCTGTGACAGATGAAGCCCGAGACACATGACCCAGCGCGGCACGCTTTGTTCATTTTACAGGCAGTCTGGGACGACTGCGCCGCATATTTGAACACTAGCGAGATAAGACCGTGACACAAGGCTCCTGTTGCGCGTCCCCCAAACCGGCAGAACAATTACCCAGCCGAAAAAAGAGGCGCCTTGCGCGTGATGGAATTTGACGGCGAATGTCGGCTTTGAATGCCCTGAAACGAAGAGGGTTTCGCGGCACCTGAAGGCATTTTGCCGACAGCGGGCCTGGGAGCCACGTGATGAATCCCGCGTGACAATTTTGATCCATAGACCGTCAGGGCCATACAAAGACCAAAGCACGTATGCCCCTTTCAGGCCATCGGTGATGCAAAGAAGAATATTGCAGAAGGCTTGGGCGTGACCGCGCGAACCGTCAAAAAGCGGCGCAAGCGCGACTTTGGGGGAAGTCGCAGCCAAGCGCCACATGAGCATGCGTTGCATAGTGCGCTGACGCCAGCGCAGTAGACCGTCGCGTTGCCAGAGTCGCTGCTCATGTCGCTTAACGACCTGCTTGCAGGCGGCGACTGAATTCCCCAGCCCGCAGGCGTCCTTTCAGTGACTGGATGGAATCATCACGCGCTCAGCGGCTCGCGCGGTTCCGATCAATGAGGTGCTGCAAAGCCCTCAATTCCGCTAGGAGCGCGACGATAGGCAGCTTCCGCAATCAGCCTTGGATGTTGGCACGTCATTGCGGACAATGAAAACGGTCAAAAAAGACAATCCTGAGTTGGTTCTGAAACGGCTGGCCACCGCTTTGAATATAACATACACGCGACAACCCCACTTCAAAACGCCATATAAATTTAACGGAACTTCAATGGTTCATCCGCATCAAAAAGATAAGAAACGTTCCAATTTTCCGGTTCTGTAAAACCTTTACTCGCCAGCATATCGATAATTCTCTTATCTATTGTATCCACAAATCGTCCGAACTCCATTTCGTCCCGCACGACCTTCGCCACGTCTTGTGCGATTTGTACGCGCTGCTGCGCCAGCAATTCCCCGATCCAATGACGCGAGGCCTCGGAAAAAATCTTCGCAGAGGCCATCATGATTTCACGCAGCTTTTCCGGATCCAGTGCATCCTTGTTGAGGCAGTCCATCGAGCCCTTTTTCATTGACGCCACCGCAACATCGGTTCGCATCTCGGACGAGATCATGACAACGGCAGCGCCAAAATTCATGGCGTGATTGTTCACCAGACGTTGCGCAGCCAAGCCATTGCCCTTGGGCAGCATGTAGTCGATCAGGATGACGTCATACGCTTTTTCATCAAGAGCTTGACTGAACTCGTCCATGTCGGAGGTCAGCCGCGTCGTCACTGGCAAGCCAGTTTTGCCGCAGGCCCGTTTGATCTGGTTTTGATCAAACCGGCTATCATCTAGCACCAGAACCTCGAAGGATGCGCGCTGTCGGTCCTGCAAGCCGTCTTTGCGGTACGCTGCGCGTATCGCGGCCAGCTCTGCATCCTTGGTTTTATCTGCCATGACCACTATCTCCATTGCCCAAACCCACTCCGCATGAGCTTACGCTACGTGCACCCTTCAATTCAAACAGTGCATTCCTTGCTATTTCATCGAAATTTATGAAAATTCACTGGCCATGGCATTTGCCCGGCCGCAATTGGGCTGATATCACTTTGATAACAAGAGCTGCTTTGATCGGATCAAGCAAAATGAAGGATGTGGAGACAGATCAACAGGATTTTGAATCCTATCTTTATATTATCACGCATGATTTGAAGACATATTCCCGCGCGATGCGCGTTATTCCCGAATGGATCGAAGAAGATCTCCATGGCGCCGGCATGACACTTCCCGAGGAGGTCGTCACTCATATGTCGATGCTCAAATCCTATGCTCAGGGCATGGACCGCATGTTGGACGGGCTGACAGATTTGTCTCGCGTCGGAAGACTGTCCGATCCGCATAGCGCGATCAGCCTGTGCAGTGCGATCGGCGCAGCTTGGGCCCGCATGTCTGACAACGTGGGGTTCGATCTGGATCTATCTGGCGTCGTGGGCACGGTGCAGGCCCCGCAGAACGATCTGGATCGCCTGATCGAGGCCCTGCTGTCCAACGCCATCATCCACCACGGCACGCGCAGCGGCAAGATCCGCGTTTCCGGACGAGAGGACGGGCATCGTGTCATGCTGCGCGTGTTGGACGACGGACCGGGCATTGACGAGGGCTACGAGGAAAAGATTTTTCAGCCGCTCTACACGCTGCGCCCAAAGGACGAGGTCGGCACGGCAGGCATGGGCCTCGCCATCGCGCGGAAAGTGGTGACTTTGCTCGGTGGGCACATTGGCGTTTTGGAATCGCCCGCCGGTTGGGGATGCTGCATAGAATGCGACCTCCCCCGCGCAGGGGTTTGAGAAGCCGCGCAGAATCGGGTAGCTCTGGGGCAGATCACCGCCGGGAGAATGTCCATGACCATGCGCCGCCTATCCCGAGACGAGGTTCACGGACTCGCCACCCGCACCTTGCAGGCTGTAGGCTACGGCCCGCGTCATGTTCAGGCCATCGCGGACATGTTGACCACCTGCCAGATGGACGATTGCCAGAGCCACGGGCTTTTTCGCCTGTTCATGTGCGCCGAAACCACCCGCACCGGGCGCGTCGATCCGCAGGCGGACCCCGCTCTGACCTTGGACGACAGTGCCGTGGTGCGTGCTGATGCGGGCGGGGCGATCTCATTGCTCGCCGTTCAGGCCGCCATGCCCCACCTTGTGGACCGCGCAAAACGGTTTGGTGTCGCGGCTTTGGCGGTGACCCGGTGCTACCATTTTTCCGCTCTCTGGCCCGAGGTCGAACAGCTGACAGGCCACGGATTGTCGGCCCTCTCCATGACGCCTAGCCACGCATGGGTTGCTCCCGCGGGCGGCACGCGCGGGGCGCTTGGAACCAACCCGATTTCCTTCGGCTGGCCGCGCAACGGCGATCCCTTTGTCTTTGACTTCGCGACTTCTGCCTTTGCCCGTGGAGAAATCGAACTCTATCGCCGTGAAAACAAGCCCCTTCCCGAGGGCGTGGCGCTCGATGCGAACGGTCAGCCCACCACGGACCCAGAGGCTGCGATGGACGGGGCCATGTGCACCTTTGGCAGCTACAAGGGGTCGGCGCTGTCCCTCATGGTCGAACTCATGGCCGGGCCGTTGATTGGCGATCTCACCAGCCTCGACAGCATGGCCTATGCCGAAGGCCGCCCCGAAGCCCCCTATCACGGACAAATCCTGCTGGCCTTCGACCCGGACCGGCTGTCAGGCGGCGCGGTGGCAGACAGCGACGCCCGCGCCGAACGGCTCTTTGCCGAGATCGGGGGACAGGGTGCGCGCCTGCCATCCGAGCGGCGCTACGCGGCGCGTGCGCGCAATGCCGCGCGGGGCTATGTGGAAATATCGGAAACGCTCTATCAGGACCTCTTGGCGCTGAGCAGCTAACCCCCGAGCGCGGGCCAAAATAACCTCGTGCGGTTCCACCCCGCCCCCGGCTCACATCATGGATTGCGCGCCAGCCGCCGGGTCACGGGCCCGTGGGCACCGCAACGCTCAGGAGGCGTAGCCGATCGTTGCATCCACCGCCTTGCGCCATGACTGGTGGCGCGCATCGCGGGTGGCATCATCCATCGCCGGTTCAAACCGCACCTCGGCGGACCAGCCCTTGGCAAAGGCTTCCATGTCCGGCAACAGCCCCGAATGCGCGCCCGCCAGCCATGCGACCCCCGTCGCCGTGGTTTCCAGCACGGCAGGCCGCTCCACCGGCGCGTCGATGATGTCCGACAGGAACTGCATCGCGTATTCAGAGGCGCTCATCCCGCCGTCGACCCGCAGGGGGGCGTTTGACACCGCGTCGCCGGACGCGGACCAGTCGGCTCTCATCGCGTCCAACAGGTCGCGCGTCTGAAACCCGACGGATTCAAGCGCCGCGCGGGCAAACTCCGCCGGGCCGGAGCCGCGTGTCAGGCCAAAGATCGCGCCACGGCACTCCGCATTCCAATAGGGCGCGCCAAGGCCGGTGAAGGCAGGCACCAGCACGACCTCCTGCGAGGGATCCGCGCGTTCGGCCAAGGGTTGCGTCTCCGCAGCGTTGCGGATGATCTGCAAGCCGTCACGCATCCATTGCACCACCGCCCCGGCAATGAAGATCGACCCTTCCAACGCATAGGTCGGCTTGCCGTCCAACTGGTAGGCGATGGTGGTCAGCAATCGGTTTTGCGAGCGGACGGGCTCTGACCCGGTGTTGAGCAGCGCAAAACATCCCGTGCCATAAGTGGATTTCAGCATCCCCGGCTGGAAACACGCCTGGCCGATGGTGGCCGCCTGCTGATCACCTGCGATGCCCCGGATGGGGATCGGCTTGCCAAACAGATCGGCGCGCGTCTCGCCAAAGTCGGCCGCGCAATCGCGCACCTCCGGCAGCATCGACATCGGGATACCCAGGCGGTCGCAGATCGTCTGCGACCAGCGCCCCTTGCGAATGTCATACAGCATTGTGCGCGCCGCGTTGGTCGCATCTGTCAGGTGGTGCTTGCCCCCGGTGAGATGCCAGACGAGCCAGCTGTCCACCGTGCCAAAGCACAGCTCCCCCGCTTCGGCCCGCGCCCGAGCGCCGTCGACATTGTTCAACAGCCACGCCAGCTTGGTGCCCGAGAAATAGGGATCGAGCAGCAGGCCCGTGCGGTCGGTGACCGTGTCCTCGAACCCCTCGGACTTCAGCCCCTTGCAGAATTCTGAGGTGCGGCGGTCCTGCCAGACGATGGCGTTGTGGATCGGCTTGCCGGTCTTGCGGTCCCAGACCAGCGTGGTTTCGCGCTGGTTGGTGATGCCGATGGCGGCGATCTCTTCGGCTTTCACCCCGGCCTTTTCCATCACACCGCGACAGGTCGCGGCGGTGGTCGTCCAAAGATCGGAACAGTCGTGCTCCACCCAGCCCGACGCCGGATAGTGCTGCTCGAACTCTTCCTGCGCGCTGGCCGTCACCTGCAGCTCTTCGTTGAACAGCATCGCGCGGGTAGACGTGGTGCCTTGGTCGATGGCGAGGATCAGCGTCATGTGGGGAAACTCCGTGTCGGGGGCGGTGTCGCGTTGTGGCCTGCAATCCGCAGAGAGGCCAGAAAACAATCACACCGCCGAAATGTCAAAACGCCGGGGCCTCGCGACTGGAGGCCCCGGCAAAGTCAGGCTTACTGCCAGGACTTGATCAGCTCATCATAAGAGATGGTCTCGGGCTCTTCTTCCTCGTTCTCCAGCTTCGCCTTGGGCGAACCTTCCTGAGAAAGCCAGTATTCCGGATCACGCTCTTCGTTCAGCTTCGGGCCGATTTCGCCCTGAATGCCAGCACGTTCGAGGCGCGCCATGACATCTTCCTGGTCCTCGCACAGGGCGTCGAGCGCCTCCTGCGGGGTCTTGGCGCCGGACATGGCGTCACCGATGTTCTGCCACCACAGCTGTGCCAGCTTGGGGTAGTCAGGCACGTTGGTGCCGGTCGGCGACCAGGCCACGCGTGCGGGCGAACGGTAGAATTCCACCAGGCCACCCAGCTTGTCGGCACGCTCGGTAAAGGACTCGTGGTTGATCGAGCTGTCGCGGATGAAGGTCAGACCCACATGCGACTTCTTGGTGTCCACCGTCTTGGAGGTCACGAACTGCGCATAGAGCCACGCGGCCTTTGCACGGTCCACCGGGGTGGATTTCATCAGCGTCCAGGAGCCCACGTCCTGATAGCCGATCTTGGTGCCCTCTTCCCAATATGCGCCGTGCGGGCTGGGGGCCATGCGCCACTTGGGCGTGCCGTCCTCGTTCATCACCGGCAGACCCGGCTTGACCGTGTCCGCGGTAAAGGCGGTGTACCAGAACATCTGCTGGGCCACGTTGCCCTGCGCCGGGATCGGGCCTGCCTCGGAGAAGGTCATGCCAGCCGCCGCCGGGGGCGTGTACTTTTCCAGCCATTCGATGGCTTTGGTCACAGCGTAGACCGCTGCGGGGCCGTTGGTGGCACCACCACGGGCGACACAGGAGCCCACGGGCTGGGACTGCTCGTTCACACGGATGCCCCATTCGTCGACTGGCAGGCCGTTCGGCTCACCCTTGGACCCTGCACCCGCCATGGACAGCCACGCATCGGTGTAGCGCCAGCCAAGGCTCGGGTCTTTCTTGCCGTAGTCCATGTTGCCATAGATCTCGTCGTCGATGCCCATGTGGGACAGATCACGACCGGTAAAGAATTCGGCGATGTCCTCATAGGCGGACCAGTTCACCGGAACACCCAGCTCGTAGCCATATTTCTCCTGGAAATCGGCCTTGTTCTTTTCGTCGTTGAACCAATCGTAGCGGAACCAGTAGAGGTTCGCGAACTGCTGCGTCGGCAACTGGTACAGCTTGCCATCGGGCGCAGAGGTAAAGGCCGTGCCGATGAAGTCGTCGAGGTCGAGACCGGGGTTGGTCACGTCCGCGCCTTCGTTCGCCATCCAGTCGGTCAGGTTACGCACCTGCTGGTAGCGCCAGTGCGTGCCGATCAGGTCGGAGTCATTGACGTAGGCGTCATAGATGTTCTCGCCGGACTGCATCTGGGTTTGCAGCTTTTCGACCACGTCACCTTCGCCGATCAGGTCGTGTGTGATCTTGATGCCGGTGATGGCCTCGAACGCCGGTGCGAGCACCTGGGATTCGTATTCGTGGGTGGTGATGGTCTCGGAGACGACCTTGATCTCCATCCCTTCCATCGGCGCGGCTGCGTCGATGAACCACTGCATCTCCTGCTCCTGCTCTTCGCGGGTCAGGGCCGACTGGTCGCCGATTTCCTCGTCGAGGAACTTCTTCGCGGCTTCCATGTCCGCAAATGCCGCTCCGCCCGTCAGGCTAAGCGCCACCGCCAGTGCGGTGGTGGATTTCAACGTAAAGTTCATATTGGTTTCCTCCCTTATGTGAACTTTTGTTTAGGCCGCGCGCCCCAAGGCTGGGACCACGCGCAAGTCTGTCTTACACCCAGCGGAACACCGCCGCGGCGTAGACCCCGCAGACGACAAGCGCCCACGGCTGCGTGTCGGCGCCAACCAGCCCCAGCCACGCAAGATTGATAAAGGCGCTTCCCAGAAGCGTGATGAACAGGCGGTCGCCTCGTGTCGTTTCGATCCGAAGGATGCCGGTGCGCGGCGTCTCCGGGAATTTGATCGCGAGGATCGTGAAGAGGATCAGCAGGCTTGCGATCACCATGAAGAAGATCGCGGTCGGCCAGGTCCATGCCATCCATTCCATGTCAGGCGCTCCTCGTTTCAAATTGCGTCGTGGTGTCCGTGCCCAGAATTGTCAGCTGACAATTCTGGATGGGACGTTCGTTGCGCGGATGTCCCTGCATCATCACACCCTCCCCAGAGCAAAGCCCTTGGCGATGTAGTTGCGCACGAAGTAGATCACGAGCGCGCCCGGCACGATGGTCAGGATGCCCGCTGCGGCCAGTACGCCCCAGTCGATGCCGGACGCCCCTTGGGTCCGGGTCATGATCGCGGCGATGGGCTTGGCATCCACCGTGGTCAGCGTCCGCGACAGCAGCAGCTCCACCCACGAGAACATGAAGCAGAAGAACGCCGCCACACCGATGCCACTGGCGATCAGGGGCATGAAGATCTTCACAAAGAAGCCGCCGAAGGAGTAGCCGTCAATGTAGGCGGTCTCGTCGATTTCCTTCGGGACGCCCCGCATGAAGCCCTCCAGGATCCAGACCGCCAGCGGCACGTTGAACAGGCAGTGCGCCAAAGCCACGGCGATGTGCGTGTCGAACAGGCCGACCGACGAATACAGCTGAAAGAACGGCAGCGCAAAGACGGCAGGCGGGGCCATGCGGTTGGTCAGCAGCCAGAAAAACAGATGCTTGTCCCCCATGAAGCTGTAGCGCGAGAACGCATAGGCCGCCGGCAGCGCCACCGAAAGCGAGATCACCATGTTCATCACCACGTAGATCAGCGAATTCACATAGCCCATGTACCACGACGGATCGGTCAGGATCGTGCGGTAGTTGTCCAGCGTCAGATTGCGCGGGAACAGGGTGAAATCGTTCAGGATCTCGGTGTTGGTCTTCAGGCTCATGTTCAGCAGCCAGTAGAGCGGCAGCATCAGGAACAGCAGGTACAAGCCCATGACAATGGCCGATGTATTCACCTTGAACCGCTTGCGGGTGTTGGACCCCTGGGCGGTCAGGTTTTCGGGAATCGTGGTGTCCGTCATCACATGCCCTTTTTGTCGAGGTTGGTCATCACGGTGTAAAACACCCACGAAATCAACAAGATAACCAAGAAGTACATCAAGCTGAAGGCCGCCGCAGGACCAAGGTCAAACTGTCCCAGCGCCATTTTCACAAGGTCGATGGACAGCAGCGTCGTGGCGTTGCCGGGGCCACCGCCGGTGACGACGAACGGCTCGGTATAGATCATGAAGCTGTCCATGAAACGCAGCAGGATCGCGATCATCAAGACACCCATCATCTTGGGCAGCTCGATAAAGCGGAACACTTTCCAACGGTTGGCCTGGTCGATCTTGGCCGCCTGGTAATAGGCGTCGGGGATGGACTTCAGCCCGGCAAAGGCCAGCAGCGCCACAAGCGAGGTCCAGTGCCAGACGTCCATGACAATGATCGTCACCCATGCGTCAAACGTGTTCTGCGTGTAGTTGTAATCGATGCCGATCTTGTCCAGCACATAACCCAGCAGGCCGATATCCACCCTGCCGAAGATCTGCCAGATCGTGCCCACCACGTTCCAGGGGATCAAAAGCGGCAGCGACATCACCACAAGGCAGAAGCTGGACCAGAAGCCGGACTTGGGCATGTTCAGCGCCACGAAGATGCCCAGCGGGATCTCGATGGCCAGGATGATGCCGGAGAACATGAGCTGGCGCTGAAGCGCGCCCCACATGCGTTCGTCCTCAAGCAGATCGCTGAACCACATGAGCTTGTCGTCGAGCGGGTAAAACTGGCCACCGAAGGTGTCCTGAATGGAATAATTCACCACGGTCATCAGCGGGATGACGGCGGAAAAGGCGACCAGCAAAAGCACTGGCAAAACCAGAAACCATGCCTTTTGATTGACTGTCTTTTGCATCAGTCGGTTCCTCCCAGACGCTCGGTCGTCGTCGTGACCTCATTGAAAGGGCGGGCTTGGCACTGCTGCGCCTTGTACGTTGCGTTGCCCATCATGCGGCCCCCACGGTTTCGGTTCGGACCTTTGGGGTGACGCGCCAGTCGTTGGCATAGACGTTCACATGCGAAGGGTCGAAGTGGACGCGGTTCATGTCTGCGCTCACCCGGTCGTCTTCGCCTGCGATGATATTGATATCGTGGCCAAAAAAATCGGCACGGATGATCTTGTGGCGGCCGACATCCTCGACACGACGCACGGTGACGGGCAGGCCTTCGGTCTGCGACAGGCGCGCAAATTCGGGACGCACGCCAAGCTCCACCTTACCGTTGAGCGGGCCGTAGCCGTTTGCCAGCGCCATCTCCGTGCCATCGATATAGGCGCGGTTGCCCTCGACCTTTGCCGGGATCACGTTCATGCCGGGCGAGCCGATGAAGTAGCCGACGAAGGTGTGTTCGGGCCGCTCGAAAAGCTCTTCGGGCGTGCCGATCTGGACCACGCGACCGTCGTACATGACGACGACCTTGTCCGCGAAGGTCAGCGCCTCTGTCTGGTCGTGCGTCACGTAGATCATCGTGTGCCCGAAATCATGGTGCAGCTTCTTCAACTGCGTGCGCAGCTCCCACTTCATATGCGGGTCGATCACCGTCAAAGGTTCGTCAAACAGCAGCGCGTTCACGTCCTTGCGCACCATACCACGGCCCAGCGAGATCTTTTGCTTCTGGTCCGCGCCGAGGCCTTGGGCCTTGCGTTTCAGCATGTCTTCCATGCCGATCATGCGGGCAATTTCCTGAACGCGTTCCGCCACATAGCTCTCGGGTTGGCCCCGGTTGCGCAGCGGGAACGCCAGGTTATCGCGCACGGTCATCGTGTCGTAGACCACCGGGAACTGGAACACCTGCGCGATATTGCGTTCGGCTGTGGGGGCGTGGGTCACATCCTTGCCATCAAACAGAATGCGCCCCTGAGACGGATGCAGCAGGCCGGAAATGATGTTCAAAAGCGTGGACTTGCCGCAGCCCGACGACCCCAGCAGCGCGTAGGCTTCGCCATCGACCCAGTCGTGGTTCAGTTCCTTGAGCGCGAAGTCGTCTTCGGACTGCGGCGATTTCAGGTAGGAATGCGCGAGGTTATCGAGCGTGATCTTGGCCATCTCGTCTCTCCCTCAAGCTGCCAGCGCGTAGGACGCGGGCGCAACCAGCGCGCCGTCCTCGGCAAAAATGTAGACGTGGCGCGGATCGAGATAGACCTTCAACGCCTCTCCGATCCGCAGATTGTGCACGCCGTGGATCAGCCCGACCCAGCGTTCGCCGTGGTGGTCGAGGTGCACAAAGGTTTCCGAGCCGGTCAGCTCTGTCACGTTGAGCGTGGTGGTGAATTCCACCGCATCCGCCGCGTGTTTGCCGATCTCCAGGTGGTTGGGGCGGAAGCCCGCAAGATAGCTGCCGTCCGCCAGATCCAAGAGCGGCCCCGTGGCCGGCGCAGCCTGACCGTCACCGAACGTGATGCGGTTGCCGGTCTTGGAAATCGGCAGAAAGTTCATCGGCGGGTCGGAGAACACCCGCGCCGTGGTCGCATCCACCGGCTTGCGGTAGACCTCCGGCGTGGGTCCGAACTGCGTCACACGGCCCTCCCAAAGGGTGGCCACATTGCCGCCAAGCAGCAGCGCCTCTTCGGGTTCGGTGGTGGCGTAGACGAAGATGGCGCCGGATTTCTCGAAGATCTTCGGGATTTCGACGCGCATCTCTTCGCGCAGCTTGTAATCGAGGTTGGCCAGCGGTTCATCCAGCAGCACCAGCCCGGCGTTTTTCACCAGGGCCCGCGCCAGGGCGCAGCGCTGTTGTTGCCCGCCGGACAGTTCCAGCGGCTTGCGGTCCAGCATCGGCGTCAGCTTCATCAGCTCTGCGGTTTCGCGCACGCGGGTGTCGATCTCTGTCTTGGAGACGCCCATCAGCTTCATCGGCGAGGCGATGTTGTCGTACACGCTCATCGAGGGGTAGTTGATGAATTGCTGGTACACCATGGCGACCTTGCGGTCCTGCACGCGCTGCCCGGTGACATCCTCACCTTGCCAGATGATCTGCCCCTTGGCCGGTGCGTCCAGCCCCGCCATGAGCCGCATCAGGGAGGTTTTCCCCGACGTGGTCGGCCCGAGCAGGACATTCATTGTGCCTTTTTCCAACGTCAGATCGGTGGGATAGACGTGCGTCTGCCCCTCCACGACCTTGGAAACGCCCTTGAGTTCAAGCGTCACCGTGTTCCTCCCTTACTGGCGGCAACCGTTCGGTCGCCTGCCCTGCGTTATTCGGCAACCTGTGCGGACTGTCGCCGCTGTGCCATCCAATCATTCAACGCCGTGATTTGCGTCTCCTCCAGACGCAAGCCCAGCTTGTTGCGCCGCCACACCACGTCTTCTGCGGTGCGCGCGTATTCCTTTTGCATCAGCCAGACGACCTCCGACTCGGTGAGCGTAGCACCGAAGTCGCGGCCAAGGTCCTGCAACGTGACGGCACGGCCCAGAATCTTGCGGGCATCGGTGCCATAGGCGCGGGCCAGGCGACGGGCGTGGAACGCCGTCAGAAAGTCGAAGTCGCGCTGCAAATCACGGACAAGGTTTTCAAAACCGTCCACCGGGAAATCCCCGCCGGGCAAGGACACCCCTGCCGTCCACGGGCCGGAGACGGAGAGATGTTCACCGATCTTTTCCAGCGCGCTTTCGGCCAGACGACGATAGGTGGTGATCTTGCCACCGAAGATGTTGAGCAGCGGCGCGCCACCGTTCGCGTCGACCTTCAGCGTGTAATCCCGCGTCGCCGCCGTGGCGCTGCTGGCCCCGTCATCGTACAGCGGCCGCACGCCGGAGTAGGTCCAGACGATGTCGGCATCCGTGATCTCGGCCTTGAAATAGGCGTTGGCGAAGTTCACCAGATATGCGCGCTCCTCCGGGGTGCATACGGGCTTCTTTTCGGGATCCGTTTGCTCGGCGTCCGTGGTGCCGATCAGGGTAAAGTCGTTCTCGTATGGGATCGCAAAGATGATGCGCCCGTCCGTGCCCTGGAAAAAGTAGCATTTGTCGTGATCGAACAGCCGCTTGGTCACGATGTGAGAGCCGCGCACAAGCCGCACGCCTTCGCGCGAGTTGATCCGCACCTTGGTCTGGATGATGTCGCCGACCCAAGGCCCACCGGCATTCACCAGCATCCTTGCGTGGTGAACCGTGGTCGCGCCGGTTTCGACGTCTTGCGTTTCGACGCGCCAAAGGTCGTTTTCGCGTTCGGCGCTGATCACCTTTGTGCGGGTCATGATCGTGGCGCCACGCGCCTCGGCGTCGCGGGCATTCAGCATTACCAGACGCGAATCCTCGACCCAGCAATCGGAATATTCGTAGGCGGTCTCGAAACGATCCTGAAGCGGCGCGCCCTCGGGGCCGCTGGTCAGATCGACAGATGTGGTGCCCGGCAGGATCTTGCGACCGCCAAGGTGGTCATACATGAAAAGCCCCAGCCGGATCAGCCACGCCGGGCGGCGGCCCTTCATCCACGGCATGAACAAGCTGAGCAAGCGGGATGTGGGCGTGTCGTTCTCGAACCTCATATCCTTATGATATGGAAGCACAAAACGCATCGGCCAAGAGATGTGCGGCATGGCGCGCAGCAGGGTTTCCCGCTCGATCAGCGCCTCGCGCACCAGTCGGAATTCAAAATACTCGAGGTAGCGCAGACCGCCGTGAAACAGCTTGGTCGAGGACGAAGAGGTCGCCCAGGCGAGGTCGTTCATCTCGGCCAGCGTTACCGTCAACCCACGGCCCGATGCATCGCGGGCGATGCCGCAGCCATTGATGCCGCCGCCGATCACGAAAAGGTCGACTGTCTGTGTTTGCGCTTGCGCCACGCCGCTTCTCCCCAGTGCTTATGGCTCTGCCGAACGTGACAAATATCAGGCAGTTTGGCAATGGTTTATTTTCGTTTATGTTCGCTTTTGACGCCCATCCGCACAAACCGCCGCAAAACGCAGGGCTTGATGTTCGCTTTTCGTCTCTCGGACAGAAACTGGCGCGCAGCATTGATTGCCATCCCTCCCCCGCCGTATGATAAGTTCCATGAACGGTCGAGGGAGGGCCGCCCCATTGTCAGTGACCTTTCGCCATCCTGAAATCCTTGAAATCGCGCGCCGCAACGGAAAGGTGACGGTGGACGGGCTGGCCGAACATTTCGGTGTCACCCTGCAAACCATCCGCCGCGACCTTGCCGATCTGGCGGAAACCGGGCGGCTGGAACGTGTGCACGGCGGCGCAGTCCTGCCCTCTGGCACGACAAATATCGGCTACGAGGAACGCCGCGCCATCAACCCGGACGGCAAGAACGCCATTGCCCGGGCATGTGCCGCACGCATTCCCAGCGACATTTCCCTGTTTCTCAACATTGGCACCAGCACGGAAGCCGTCGCCCGTGAGCTGATCCACCACACCAACCTGATGGTGATCACCAACAATATGAACGTGGCGAATATCCTTGCGGACAATCACGAATGCGAGGTCATCGTCACCGGCGGCCAGCTGCGCCGTGCCGATGGCGGGCTGGTGGGCACCCTCGCCGCCGAAACCATCGCCAAGTTCAAATTCGATGTGGCCGTGATCGGCTGCTCCGCGCTGGATCGCGACGGCGACCTGCTGGATTACGACATTCAGGAAATCAGCGTCAGCCAGGCGATTCTGCGCCAATCCCGGCAGACCTACCTGGTGGCGGACCATTCAAAGTTCAAACGCTCTGCCCCGGCCAAGATCGCCTCGCTGGCGGAGGTCGACACCTTCTTTACCGACCGCCCTCTGTCCGCCGATCTGTCGCGCGCCTGCGCCAACTGGGGCACCGAGGTCGCCTTGTCCGACGTCTGACCGTCCGAAGCGGTCACCATGGCGTTGGCTTGGTCCGCGCGACCCGGTCTCTGTCGATGACATGACGCGAACCGGTCGTCACGGCACTGCATCTTATCCCGCAGGCGAGGTCTGGTCCCTCGCAGCCATCGACCAGCGCCGCGACGGGACGCCATCGGATCTGAGGTGGGATGTGGCCCCTGTCCAGGGCTATCAAGATGCAACGCAGCGTGCGGCCAGCGCGACGGCTCGCCCCGTTCCACCCGGCCCCCAAGGTAGGCCATTCTCGGCGATCTGGAGCGGCACGCGCAGGCGGGCTATCCCGCCATTGGGTGGCTCAAACGCCTGGCGTACTTGCGCGATGTTGTCCCCGCCCTGTTCCACACCGGCCCTTGATCACTCTGGAATCGTCAGAACGTCGTCATGCTGCAAGGGCGCGTCCTTGAGCCAGAAGGTCACACCATCCGCACCGCTGCGCGCTGTGATCCCCTGCCCCGCCGGACGGCGCAGCCATGCCTGAGGACCAAGGGTCTGTCCCTCCAGCCGCAGGGCACCGGACAGCACCATGAGCTCCAGGCCGCGGGCGTTGTCGAGAATGATCGGAATATGCGGATCGCGCCGTTCCAGCGTCACCCGCTCCGCCCCATCGTCGAACAGGACACGCGGCCCCAGCACATTCTCGGGCGGGCGAACGATCTGCTGAGTGTCGCCTGCGCGAAACTGCCAGAGCCGCACAAGGAGGGCACAGCCATCCTTCGATGCCGGACTATGCGCCGTGCCGGGAGGGTTGCGAAAATAGCAGCCCGCCGGATAGTCGCCGTGTTCGTCCTGAAAGGTGCCGCCGAGCACGAGGATCTCTTCGCCGCCGGCATGTGTATGCTCGGGAAAGGCGCTGCCCGGCGCATACCGCACGAGCGAGGTGGCGCGCGCCACTTCCTCCCCCTCGCGATAAAGCATCTTCCGATCCACGCCGGGCGCGGGGCTCGGCACCCAGTCCAGCGTCTCGGTGTCGATGGTCACTGGCAGGGCAAGATTGGCATTGATGCGCATGGCCCGGTCTCCTTTCCAACCTTTGAAGCAGAGTAGCACGGAAATGCCTGAGGGCGAGGGGACAGGCCCGCCTGACAGCAGATTGCCCCACCGGGCTGCGCCTCCGGTATGGGTAGCCGGCCCCCACCGATCCCGCCGTTGAAAGATCGTATGCGCCGATCATCGCATGAAACGGCTTCACAAGCCGCGCGTATCGCGCCTCAGACGCGGTGGGCCACGACGATGGCTGTGATCGGCGCACGCACGATTGGTCCGCCTGAGGACGGTGTCTGGTCCGGCGAGGAGACGCCCCCGCGCGCACGTCGGAAGGCGCTGAAAACCTGTCCCGAGCAGCGCCCGACATGCACGGCGTTCCCTAGGCGCCGCTGGCTGGCAGCGTCACCTCGACGATCAAACCCGGGTGGTTGTCGGCGAGCGCGACATGGCCGTTGTGCTTTTCGGCAATTGCCCGCACCAGTGCCAGCCCCAGGCCGTTTCCCGGCTTGGACCGGCTGGGGTCGAGCCGGTGGAAGGGCTCGAAAACCCGCGTCTTTGACGCTTCGGGAATGCCCGGACCCTTGTCCGCGACCGTGAACAGGACGCTGCCGCCCGCTCGCCTCATCCGAACCGTGATGAGGTTGCCCTCGCTGCCGTGGGTCACGGCGTTCTGCAGCAGGTTCACCACCATCTGCTGAAGCATCTGCGCATCGCCCATGATCGCGTGGTCCTGTCCGGCATCCTCCTCGAACGTCATGGTTTGGCCCTCGTCCTCCGCGATCAGGGCGAAGGTCTCGACAAGGTCCGCTGTGAGCGCCGCCAGATCAACCCGGTCGCTCATGCGCTCTTCTCCGGCGGCCTCGATGCGGGAGAGTTGCAGGTAGGAATCGAAGATGACACGCATGGTCTCAAGCTCGTCCTGCGTATCGCCCAGCGCCTCGGTCGGGTCCGCGCCCTGATCGACGCGCTCCATCGCCTTGCCCAGCGAGAGATAGGCGCGGCCAAGCGGCGACTTCAGATCATGGGCGGCCGCGGCGGCGGTGTTGCGGGTGGTGGCGACCATCCGCGACAAGCGTTCGAGATGCTGGTTCAACTGCCGCGCGATCCGATCAATCTGCGTCGTGCCACCGTTCTCGGGGATGCGGACCGTCATGTCCCCCTCGGAGGTTTTCGACAGCGCGGTTTCGATCTCCTTCAGGCGGCGCAGGCTCTTGGCGCTCAAAAGATAGCCCACGGACAGCATGGTGAGCAGGATCAGGAACCCGCTCAGCGTCAGGGCGCGAAAGACAAGGATCTTCGTATGGTACAGCAGGTCCAGCCGCAGACCGACGACCAGCGTATTTTCGTCCACCGGGCCGGCAAAATAGACGTATTCACGGGTGATGTCGTCCGGCGTTACGCTGGCATGATCAAGGGGGCCGACCTGCAGGCCCGAACCCTCGGGACGGGTCAGGATATTGCCGACGACAAGAGTATCCGCCGCCTCGAACAACGCCACGGCGTGATGTCCGCCGGTCGTCGTCCGCGACACGGTGGCAATCGCCGCCTCAAGATGGCCTTCCTCCTCGTCCTCGTGTTCGGAGGCAATGATGTTCCAGCGCTGCTGAACGTCGTCGCCCAGCTCGGCGATCAGGCTGTGCTCGATGTAGGCGAGCGCGGCCCAGCCGAACACCACAAGAACGACGACAAAGGCGATGGCCGAGCGCAGAACCGCCGAGAACGCGGCGCCCGAAAGGATGTCACCGCGGTCCATGCATCGAATACCCGGTGTTGCGGATCGTGTGGATCAGGGGCACGTCGAAGGGTTTGTCGACCTTTGCGCGCAACCGGCTCATATGGGTTTCGACCACGGTGGTGTTGGGTTCGAAATTGAAATTCCAGACCCGCTCCAGCAGCAGGGTACGGGTCACGACCCGGCCTGCGTTGCGCATCAGGATCTCGAGAATGGCAAATTCCTTGCTGTGCAGCTCCATCACGGTGCCCTGACGCGTGGCGGTGCGCGACAAGAGGTCGAGCTGAAGGTCGTGCACGGTCAGAACAGGCTCGGCGCGTGTCTGTGTCTTGCGGCGGACGATGGCGTCGATGCGGGCGATCAGTTCGGAGAAATGAAAAGGCTTGGTCAGGTAGTCGTCGCCGCCAGCGGCAAGCCCTTCGACGCGGTCGTCGACCTGTCCCATGGCGGTCAGGAACAGCACCGGCAAGGGTTTCCCCGAAGCCCGCAGCGCCTTGAGCACCGACAGGCCATCCATCCCCGGCAACATGCGGTCCAGAATCGCCAGGTCACACTCGTTATAAAGGCAGTAGCTGAGCGCGTCCCGGCCATCGGCGACATGATCGACCGAATGGCCATGTTCCGAGAGGCCGGCAACAATGTAGTCGGCAACCTTGGCGTCGTCTTCGGCGAGCAGGATCTTCATGGGCGTCATCTCCTTGCCGTCATCTAGGGGAATTCGCGCCCGATGCGCCAGCGAAACAAACTTCTTTGCATGAAAGTAAGGTTCGCGCGAAATCCGGGCGATGGCGCGCACCTAGTGATGTTTCGTGCCGGTCGAGCCAACCGGAATCCTGGGAGCAAAACACGTGCAGACTTATCTGAGCCATCTGAAATCGTCGGAGCGTCCGGACAGTGACCGGGCGGCGTTCAAACATCTGAGACTGGTGGGCGTCATCCTTGCGGGGCTTGGTGTGCTTGCCATTCTTCTGCCCAACATCGCAACCTTTGGCGCGGAATTGCTGGTGGCGTGGATGCTGACCCTGTGGGGCGCCGTCGGGCTGGCGTTTTCCTGGGCGATCCGGCCCGCGCCGGAATGGCGCTACGGGGTCGCGGCCTTCGGACTTCTTTTTGTCGTCGGTGCCGCGCTCGCCCTGTTTCCCGTCGCGGGTGTCGCAGCGTTGACCCTGCTGATGATGCTGTCTTTCCTGATGGAGGGATTGCTTTCAATCCTCTTTGGCCTGCGCAGCAGCGCACATGTCTCGAACTGGGGATGGCTGGTGTTCAGCGGACTGTGTTCCTTCGCGGCGGGTGTGGTGATCCTGTTTGGCTGGCCCTGGACCGCAAGCTGGACGCTGGGCCTGATGCTGGGCCTGAACTTTCTCTCGACCGGCCTGTCGGTCGTCATGCTGGCAAACTCGGCACGTGTCGAGGCCTGACATGAAGACAAAAAACGACGGCCGTGGATCCCACGCCACCTGCCATGTCTGCAACAAGTCATTCCCTGCATCCGCGCTGCAACCCTGGATCGGCGTCCGGCCGGGGGTCTCTGCCCTGATCGTGCAGGAGGCGCCCGGCTGGGCCGATGGCAAGCGCATCTGCAAGGCCGATCTGGCACGGTTCCGCAGGCTGTATGTCGAGCGGTTGCTCGAAGGCGAACGCGGGGAGCTCGATGCGCTCGACCGACAGGTTCTGGCCAGCCTCGAAGCGGGGCAGCCGATCTCTCGCAGGCCCGAGGACGACGTGGAAGAACGCGCCACCTTCGGCGATCGCCTGTCGGACCGGGTGTCGGAATTCGGCGGCAGCTGGACCTTCATCACCGGGTTCTGCGCGGTGCTGGTTGTCTGGATGATCGCGAACGAGCTTTTGCTCGGCCCGAAACCCTTCGATCCCTATCCGTTCATCCTGCTCAACCTGGTGCTGTCCTGCGTGGCCGCCCTTCAGGCACCGATCATCATGATGAGCCAGCACCGGCAGGACGCCAAGGACCGGCTGCGCGCCGAAAACGACTACCGGGTGAACCTGAAATCCGAACTTGAAATCCGCCTGCTGCACGAGAAGATCGACCACCAGCTTGCGCATCAATGGGAAAGACTTGCCGAATTGCAGCAGATACAGATCGACCTTCTGGAGGACGGCGTGAATGGCCGACGCTAAGACCCCGACCGTCGTGGCACGCGTGCTGCGCGTGATCGAACACCCAGCCGTCAAGATCGTGATCCCGGTCATCATCGGCATCATCGCCGTGGTCGTGCTGCACAAGCTGGCGAGCCATGTCAGTTGGGCAGACGTGCGCGGCGACCTCGCTGCGCAACGTCCTTGGGTGCTTCTGGCGGCGCTGGGCTGCACCGCCCTGAGCTTTGCGGGAATCGCGGCCTACGATTTCCTTGCCATGCGGGCCGTCGCGCCAAAGGCCATGCCGGCCCGCGTGCCGATGGTTTCCGGGGCGGCGGGCTATGCCATCTCCGGCCTGCTCGGCGTGTCATACCTGACCGGCACAGCGGTCCGCTACCGCGTCTATTCGGCCTTTGGTCTGGATCTGGTCAAGGTCTCGGCGGTGGTTGCGATCTCCTGGTCGGGCTTTGTCTCCGCGCTGCTTTTGCTCTTCGGCGCGCTGCTGACGCTGCACCCCACCGGGTTAAGCGCGATCCTGCCGATCCCGGAGCTGGTGGAAACCACGCTCGGATCTCTGCTTCTGGCTGGATATGCCGGCTACCTGATCTGGTTGGCCACCGGCCAGAGGCGTCTGCGCTCACATGCCTACAGCCTTGATCTGCCCCGCCCCACGCAGGCCCTCGGCCTCACTCTGGCGGGCCTGCTCGATGTCTCCGGTGCGGCCCTGACGCTGTATGTGCTGTTGCCTGCGGACCTCGGACCAAGCTTGCCGGTCTTTGCAACCGTCTTCGTTGCGGCCGTCATGCTCGGCATCCTCAGCCACGCGCCGGGGGGCCTCGGCGCTTTCGAGGCGACCATCATCGCCGGGCTCGGCGCCGCTGGCCGCTCCGATGTTCTGGCGTCGCTTGTACTGTACCGCCTGATCTACACCGTGCTGCCCTTCGCAATTGCGGCCTTTGGGCTGGCCATTGCCGCGACCCTGGCAAACCGGGGCCGGTTTCATGTCGCGTCGAGCACGCTCTGGCGGGCGCTCAAGCCCGTGGTTCCGATCCTGGCGGCGGCTCTGGCGATGCTCGCCGGGATCGTGCTGCTCATCTCGGGCACCCTGCCCGCCGAAGGCACCCGGCTGGAGCTGTTGCGCGACGTGGTCCCGTTGGGCGTCATCGAAGCGTCCCACCTTGTCGGCAGCCTCGTGGGTGCGCTTCTGATCGTCGTGGCGGCGGGGCTGTACCGCAAGCTCTACCGGGCGTGGCTTTTCGCCATGGCCCTGATCGGCATCGGGCTGGTCGCGTCGCTGGTCAAGGGGCTCGACTGGGTCGAGGCGCTGTCGATGGCGGCGACCTTCGTGACGCTGGGGCTGCTGCGACCTGCCTTTTACCGCGCCGAAGGGATCGCGCTGTTCCGACTGGACCGGCGGTGGATTCTCAGCATCCTCGTCCTGGCCGCGGCGATCTTCTGGATCGGCCTGTTTGCCTATGACCATGTCGACTACCGCAACGCCCTGTGGTGGCAGTTCAGCTGGAACGGCGACGCGTCGCGGTTCCTGCGCGCCAGCCTGATCGTGGCAATCGTCCTTGCGGCCGTCGTCCTCAACTCGATCATCAGCCACCGCCCCGCGATCCGGGAACTGCGCGAGATCCCCGACGTCGTGCGCAGACTGGTTGCAAACAGCGAGGATACAGAGGCCAACATCGCCCTCACAGGGGACAAGCTGTTCCTCGTCTCGCCGGACGAGACCGCATTCATCGCCTACGCCGATACCGGCAAGTCACTGATCGCCAAGGGGGATCCCGTGGGCGAGGTGAAGGCGGGACAGGCGCTGATCTGGGCACTTCGGGAGCGGGCCTACCGGGCCGGCAAACGGGTGGCCTTCTACGCGGTGTCCCCGACCTACCTGCCGACCTACCTCGATCTGGGGCTGTCGATCCTGAAGATCGGCGAGGTCGCGCGCGTCGACCTGCGCGGCTTCACGCTGGACGGATCAAAGCGCAAGGACCTGCGGCAGGCCCGCAACCGCGCCGCCCGCGACGGCTTTGTCTTTGCGGTGATTCCCTGCGCCGAGACGGGGCCGATCCTGCCCGAGTTGCGGCACATCTCGGACGCCTGGCTGGCCCGCAAACAGGGAGAGGAAAAGGGGTTTTCCCTCGGGGCTTTTACCGAAGGATACATGCGCAATTTCGACGTGGCCGTGCTGCGCGACCCCGACGGCCGGATCGTGGCCTTTGCAAACCTCTTTCAGGGCGCCAACCGGCACGAGCTGTCGCTGGACCTCATGCGCTATCTGCCTGAGGCCCCGCATTTCGCCATGGACGCGCTGTTTGCCGAGATGCTGCTCTGGGGCGCCGAGACGGGCTATCGCTGGACCTCGCTGGGCGCCGCGCCCTTCGCCGGGGTCGAGAACCGGGAGCTTGCACCGCTGTGGAACCGCATCGGCGGCTTCATCTACGAGCACGGCGAGCATTTCTACCGCTTCGAGGGGCTGCGCGCCTACAAGGAGAAGTTCGACCCGGTCTGGTCGCCCAACTACCTCGCCTGCCCCGGCGGACTGGCCGCGCCGCAGATCCTCTACGAGGTCAACGTGCTGGTCTCGGGCGGGCTGCGTGGATTGATGAAATAAGGGGGGCTTATGATCGTCAACTTTGAAACCCATGCCTCGAACGAACGGACCTTCCTGTCATGGGTGCGCACCGCCGTTGCCATTGTCGGCTTTGGTCTTGCGGCGGCGCGGCTGAGTGCGCGTGCGGAACCGCTTTGGTCGACCTATCTGCTCTTTGCCGCAGGCGGTGCCGTGGTGATGATCGCCTGGCTGCGGATGCGTCACAAGCGCAGGCGGATCGACCTGAAAGAGCAGCTGCCCGACGATGACGGCCCGGCCGAGACCTTCCTGCTGTTGCTCGTCATGGCCCTGTTCGTATTGCTCGGGAGCTTTGCCGTCCATGTCGCGCCCTGATCTGCCGATGCTGTCGTCCTGCACGGCCCTCCTGCGGCGGGTGCCGTTCACCTGTGCCTTTCTCGCAGTCATGCTGGCCGCCAATGGCCTGGCCGGGACGTTCTCGGGGCACATCGATCAAAGCGTGCTGGCCGCGCGGGGGATCGGCGTGGAGGCGTTGCGCGACGGGGATCTGTCGCGCTTTGTCTCGGCTATCGTCTTGTCGCATGACCTGCCGATGCTGCTGCGCCAGCTCCCCTTCGCAGCCCTGGTGATCGGCCGGGCGGAATGGCTCTGGGGCACATGGCGCGCCGCCGGGCTGTTCTTTGCGGTCGATGTCATGGCGACCCTGGTCCTCCTGGCCGCCGTCGCACAGGTCCCTGCCCTTGCAACGCTGGCGGAGACGACGGACGTGGGCATGTCGCTGGGCGGCTTTGGCGTGATCGGTGTCCTGATCGCCACCTGGCGCCATCGCGTCCCCGCCGTGATCGCGATCCTCGCCCTCGTGGCCGTCAAATATGCACTTGCGCCCGAGCCACTTGCAGACGCGGGGCACGTCATCGCCCTGACCCTCGGCTTTTGCCTCGGTCTTGGCAGAGCGTACATCCCCGGTCTTGAAAAGGCAGCGGATATCGCTCACCAAGACCCATCACACCGGTGGGCAGGAAGACAGGCCGCTGAAAGGCGCGCCCGGCGACCTGCCGCCCCTTGCCAGCAGGATGGACAGCAATGAGTTTTCGGCAAGCTTCCATAATCACCTCCCTGTTGGGCTGCCTTGCCCTTGCGGCGTGCAGTGGATCGGGGGACACGTTCCTGATGCCCGGCGGTCCAATCGCGGCCGCGCAACGGCTGGAGCTGTTAAAGATCCTCGGGTGGACCATGATCGCGATCTTGCCGGTCTTCCTGCTTGTTCCGATTCTGCTCTGGCACTTTCGCTATCGCAACTCCGCGGCACGCTACACGCCGGATTGGGACAGGTCATCCGTGCTCGAGGTGCTGATGTGGGGCGTCCCGCTTGTCATCGTGGCGGTGCTGTCGGTGCAGCTTTTCCGGACAACCCACGCGCTCGACCCTTACAAGCCCATCGCCTCTGACAATCCGCCGCTCAGGGTCGAGGTCGTGGGCCTCGACTGGAAATGGCTGTTCATCTACCCCGAACTCGGCATCGCCACCGTCAACGAGCTGGCCTTTCCCGAGCAGACCTCTGTCGCGCTGGACCTGACAAGCGACACCGTGATGCAATCGTTTCTGGTCTCGGCGCTGGCGGGGCAAATCTACATCATGCCCGGGATGCGCACGAAGCTGCATTTCCTGGCCGACGCCCCGGGCCGCTTCGAGGGCGAGAACACGCAGTTCAACGGCACCGGCTTTGCACAGCAGAAATTCCGTGCCGTCGCGATGGAGCGGGCCGATTTCGACGCCTGGGTCGCGCAGGTCAAATCGGACGGCGTGCCGCTGACGGCCGAGCGCTACGCCGTGCTTGCCGACGCCTCCACCGGGGCCGAGGCGCAAAAGCGGATGGCCGCAGAGGGCCTGCCCGAAGGCGTCATCCACTTCTCGTCGGTCGAGGGCGATCTGTTCGACACCGTCCTGCACCGCTACATGCACGGAACGCCCGTGCCCCCCTCGGCCCAGCCCGGTGCCCAGGAGTATGATCCGCAGACAGAGGCAGGAGAGCCCACCCAATGACCGACGCACTCTTCGGCCGGCTCGACCTGTCGTCCCTGTCCATCTGGCACGCCCTCCAGGACCCCACCCCCAGCGAGCTGGTCGCGGCGGGGGCCGCCATGGCCGTGATCCTCGGCGGGCTTGGCGTACTGGTCCTGCTGACCTGGTTCCGGCTATGGGGGCCGCTCTGGCGCGACTGGCTGACCAGCGTCGACCACAAGCGGATCGGCATCATGTATTGCGCGCTGGCGCTCATCATGCTGGCGCGCGGGGTCATCGAGGGCGTGCTGATGCGGACCCAGCAGGCCTTTGGTCTGGACGGAGGGTTCCTGACACCGGACCATTTTTCCCAGCTGTTCAGCACCCACGGCACGATCATGATCTTCTTCGTGGCGATGCCCTTCATCGCCGGGGTCATCAACTACGTCATGCCGTTGCAGATCGGCGCGCGCGACATGGCGTTTCCGGTGATGAACCAGATCAGCCTTGGCCTGACGGCGACGGGGGCTGCGCTGGTGATGATCTCCCTCGTGCTGGGCAAGTTCTCGACCGGGGGCTGGGCCAATTACCCGCCCTACACGGGGGCCGATTTCCAGCCCGGACCGGGGCCGGATTACTGGATCTGGGCCATCACGCTGGCGGGGATCGGCACGACGCTGTCGGGCATCAACTTTGCCGTCACGATCTACAAGGAACGCGCGCCGGGGATGCACTTCCTGCGGATGCCGATCTTCTGCTGGACCGTGATCTGCACCTCGATCATCATGATCTTCGCCCTGCCCCCGCTGACCGTGGCGGCGCTGATGCTGGCCGCCGACCGCTACCTGGAGTTCCACTTCTTCACCAACGATCTCGGCGGCAACATGATGAACTACGTCAACCTCTTCTGGCTGTTCGGCCACCCGGAGGTCTACCTGCTGGTCATCCCCTGCTACGGCATGTTCTCCGAGGTGATCACGACGTATTCCGGCAAGCGCATCTACGGCTACATGTCGATGGTCTATGCCACCATGTCGATCGCCGTGCTCAGCTTCTGCGTCTGGCTGCACCACTTCTTCACCATGGGGCAAAGCGCCAACGTCAACGCCGCCTTCGGCATCGCATCCATGGCCATCGCCGTGCCGACGGGCGTGAAGATCTACAACTGGATCGCCACGCTCTTTCGCGGTCGGGTGCGCATGACGGTGCCCATGATCTATGCGGTCGGGTTCTTCTACCTCTTCACCATCGGAGGTCTGACGGGCGTGATGCTGGCCAATCCGGTGATCAGCTACCAGGTGCACAACACGCTGTTCCTCGTGGCGCACTTCCACAACGTGATCATTCCGGGCGTGCTGTTCGGATTGCTGGCAGGCTATCACTACTGGTTCCCCAAGGCCTTCGGCTTTCGCCTGCACGAGGGCTGGGGCCGCGCGGCGGCTGTCTTGTGGATCGTCGGCTTCTCCTTCACCTTCCTGCCGCTCTACTGGCTGGGTCTGCATGGCATGCCGCGCCGCTCGCCCACGTTCGCCGAGCCGTCCTTCCAGCCGATGATGTGGCTTGCACTCTTTGGCGCGGCACTGATCCTGTCGGCGCTCACCTGCCTGGCGATCCAGCTCTGGATCAGCATCCGCCGCCGTGACCAACTGGCCGTGCCGCTGGGCGACCCCTGGGACGGGCGCGCGCTGGAATGGTCGATCCCCTCGCCGCCGCCGCCCTACAACTTTGCCGTGGTGCCACACGTCACCGCCCGCGACGATTTCGCAGAGGCCAAGGCCGCGGGCCGCGCCTATGCCGAGCCTGAAGCATACGAAGACATCGAGATGCCGAACAACACGGCCATCGGCCTGATCGTCTGTGTCTGCTCGACGCTGATGGGGGTTGCGCTGGTGTTCTGGATCTGGTGGCTCGCCGTGCTGTCACTGGCGGTGATGCTGCTGGCCTTGGTCGGCCGCACGTTCCACACCCGGAACCACCACGTCATCCCGGCCGCCCGGGTCGCGGCAGAGCATCGCGCGTGGCTGGCCAAGGTTCAGGCGGCCACGGCAGTGGACCGGCTTCAGGAAACCCACACCCGCAACATGGGCCGCGCCATGCCGGAGCGCCCAAATCGGACCGAGGCCGCAGAATGAGCACATCCAACCTCCACCCCGGCCTCAACCTCGGGGACCATCACGGCGAAGCCCATGAGGGCGCCGAGACCATCGTTTTCGGCTTCTGGATCTTTTTGATGAGCGATCTGGTGATCTTCGGACTGGTCTTTGCGTCCTATCTGACGGTCGCCAACCCGATGGGCATGGCAGGTGGCCCCGGGCCGGAGGATGCCTTTGACCTGGCCAGCATCTTTGCCCAGACAATGATCCTGCTCACCAGCAGCCTGACCTTCGGCTTTGCCACGCTGGCGATGCGGCACGAACGCGGGCGGGCGGCGATTGCCCGCTGGCTGGGGGTGTCGTTGCTGCTTGGGCTGGTGTTCCTCTCGCTGGAGCTGCGGGACTTCGCCCACATGATCGAGGCCGGCGCGGTGCCCCAGCACAGCGGCTACTGGTCGGCCTTCTGGGGCCTTGTGCCGCTGCACGGGCTGCACGTCGCCGTGGGTTGCCTGTGGCTCATGGTGATGCTGGCGCAGATGGCGACACTCGGTCTGATCCCGGTGGTCAAGACGCGGCTCTTGCGGCTCGGCCTCTTCTGGCACTTCCTCGACCTGATCTGGGTCGCGATCTTTTCCATCGTCTATCTCGGAGGGCTGATGCCATGACCGATCCTGACCACAGCAAAGAGGCCCGGTTCTATCTGGCGGGCTTCGGTCTTGCCCTGACGCTGACGCTGGTGCCCTTCGCACTGGTACATTGGGCACTGATGGAAGGGCGCGCGCTGGCGATCACGATTGCGGTGCTGGCCGTGGCGCAGATTGTCGTGCACCTGCGCTTTTTCCTGCACATCGACCTGTCCCGCCAAAAGCGCGAGGACCTGCAACTGATCCTGTTCACCGTTCTGCTGCTGGCCATCATGGCGATCGGCACGCTCTGGATCATGGGAAACCTCGCGACCCGGATGTAACGCCTCAGTGCGCCGCCACCGGCGCTGCCTGCGGATTGGGGCGTTGCAGGATCAACACCACCGGCAGCATCGCAAAGGCCGCCACCCCGGTCAGCCAGAAGGCATCCTGAAACGCCAGCAGGCTGGCCTGCTGCTGGATCTGCGCGGCGATCTGCGCGGCCCCTTCGGACGAGGCAGGGTCGAGGTTCAGCGGTGCCAGCCAGGCCCGCGCCGCGGCATCGAAAGGCGTGATGCCTGACGCCAGCGTGGCATAGTGGAACTGCAACCGGCTGGCGACCTGCCAGCCCACCAGCGCGATCCCCACCGACGAGCCGAGCGAACGTGTCACGCCGTAGATGCCCGAGGCTTCGTCCTGCCGGTCCGGGCCGATGTTCTGAAAGGCCAGCGTCGACATCGGCACAAAGAACAACCCCATGCCAAGTCCCGACACCACGCCGGGCCACGCCAGGTTCCAGAAACCCGCATCGAGGTTGAGCAGACCCAAAAGGATGTTGCCCGATCCCGTCAGGATCAGCCCCACAACCAACAGCTTTCGCGGATCGAAACGCGTGACCAGCACCGATCCCGTCAGCACCATCGAAAAGCCCGCCGCGATCCCGCGCGGAATAAACAGCCTCCCCGCATCCAGCACCGGATAGCCCAGCAGGCCCTGCACAAACAGCGGCAGGATCGCGATGGAGCCGAACATCGCCACGCCAAAGCCCAGAATGGCCACGTTCGCCCCGGCAAAACTGCGGTCGCGGAACAGCGAGAAGTCGATGATGTTGTCGCGCTTGCCACGCCCGCGCAGGACGAAGCTCACCGCACAGGCGACGAGGGTGATCGCGGCGACCTGTATCAGCTTCGAGGCGAACCAGTCACGGCTTTCCCCGAGGTCAAGCATCAGCTGCAGCGACGCGATGGCCCCCACCATCAGCGACAGCCCGACCCAGTCCACGGTGATCCGCTTGGTGTCCTCGGACTTCAGCTCCCCGGTCATCATCGTCAGCGCGAAGGCCGCGATGGGCAGGTTGACGTAAAACACCGCACGCCACGAGAAATACTCGGTTAGCAACGCGCCCAGCGTCGGGCCGAGCACCGGCGCCACCACGACGCCAAGACCGAAGAAAGCCATGGCCTGGCCGCGCTTTTCCTTGGGAAAGCTGTCGAACAGGATGGATTGCGAAAGCGGGATGAGGAAGGCGCCGAAGATGCCCTGACCCAGACGGCAGGCGACCATGATCTCGACGCTCCAGGACAGCCCGCAAAGCGCCGAGAAGGTTGCAAACCCCACGATGGCCGTGATGATCAGCCGCCGCCGCCCGAACCTGCGGACGAAAAAGCCGGTCAGCGGCATGACCACGACCGAGGCGACGATGTAGCTTGTCAGAATCCAGACCGTCTGGTCGTTTGTGATGCCGAAGGCCGCCTGGATCTGCGGCAACGCGACGTTGACGATGGTGCTGTCGAGCACCTCCAGCACAGCCGTCAGCACCACGGCCAGAACGATGGTCCAGCGCACCGCGCCCGCGCCGGAGGCCCCTTCCGAAACAGCTGCGGCACTCATTTCGCGGTGTCCAGACCGGAGGTATCGACAGTCACGCTGGTGCTCGCGCCGACGCGCAGCTGCAGGGCGGGATCGTCAGGCCGGGTGTCGAGGGCGATCCGCACGGGAAAGCGCTGTGTGACCTTGACCCAGTTGCCGCTGGCGTTCTGCGGCGGCAGCAGGGAAAACACCGCGCCGGACCCGGCACCGAGGCTCTGAACCGTGCCGTCCAGCGTCAGGCCCGGATACATGTCGATGTCGACCGCCACAGGCTGGCCGGGACGCAGGCGCGCCAGGTCGGTTTCCTTGAAATTCGCGTCGATCCACCAATCCCCGTCCTCGACCAGCGAGAAAAGCGGCATGTTCGGTGCGACCAGCGCGCCGGGCCTCAGATCGAGGTTCGACACCCAGCCCGAGACCGGGGCCGTCACTTCGGCCCGCGCGAGGTTGGTCTGCGCCAGGGTCAACTGCGCCTTGGCCGCGCGCACCGCCGGGTTGTCATCGCCTGCCTGTCCGGCGCGTTCACGGGCCGACGCCAGCGCGGATTGCGCGC
Source organism: Sagittula marina (assembly GCF_014196795.1). Taxonomy (GTDB): domain Bacteria; phylum Pseudomonadota; class Alphaproteobacteria; order Rhodobacterales; family Rhodobacteraceae; genus Sagittula; species Sagittula marina. The sequence continues at coordinate 43,644 of NZ_JACIEJ010000005.1, read as the reverse complement.
TGTCGAGCGCGGCCTTGGCCTGATCGCGCGCGGAGGTGGCCTGATCCAGCGCCGCCTGCGCCACATCGCCCTTCTGGAACAGCGTCGCCGTCCGGTCAAAGCTGTCCTGCGCATCCTTGAGCGCCGCCTGCGCGCTGTCGACCTGGGCCGAAACCGAAGACAGGTCGGTGATCGCCGCGCTGGTTTGCTGCATCGCAGCCTCATAACTGGCCTGAGCGGCCTGAACCTGCTGCTCCAGATCGGTCGTGTCGATCCCGAACAGCACATCACCGGCCGCGACATGCTGGTTCTCGATGACCGCAACGGTTTCGATCGCGCCACCGACCTGCGGGGCGATGGTCAGCACATTGGCCTTGAGGTAGGCGTCATCGGTCGAGGGGTGGATGCGCTCATGCTGCCACCAAAGCCAAAGCCCGCCCCCGACGGCGACGACGGCAACAGCAAGAATGATCAGTTTCAGGTGTTTCATGGTGGCCCCTGCCAGATCGCGACGGACCCCGATGGTGGTGTCCGTCGCCGAGTATGTTGGCGCTCAGGCGCCGAAGAGATGCGGGAACAATCCGGCCAATCCGAACAGGATCAGGTAGCCGGCGATCACGTAGTTGAGGAGCCGCGGAACGATCAGGATCAGAACCCCCGCGATCAGTGCCAGCAGCGGCTGGACGAACACAACGGACGTCATGCCTGCTCCGGCGCGGTTGCGCCGACCTCAGCCTTGTGTGCTTCGTCAAAGGCGCGCCGCAGATGGTTTTCGGCATCGGTGTCGAGGTTGGTGCGCAACACGCGCCCGCCGTGTTCGCCCAGCCGCTCGATCACCCTGTCGGAGGCATTGGTCCGCACCATCATGAACAGCGCAGCCTGCCCCGGTTGCAGAACGCCGCCAACCTCTTTCATGAAGTCGTCGTTGATGCCGTAATCGGTCAGCGCGCCCGACAAAGCCCCTGCCCCGGCGCCGACGGCGACACCAAGAAGCGGGTTGAAGAAGATCATCCCCACCAGCAGGCCCCAGAACGCTCCGCCGGTCGCCCCGGCCGTCCACATGTTGACCATCTGGTTGAGCTTGACGTTCCCTTCTGCGTCCGCGACGGCGACAACCGCGTCGGCCACATCGACCAGGTATTCCCCGGCCATCTTCATGAGGTCGGCGCGGGCCTCTTCTGCCTTGTCGGGCGTTTCGTACCCGATGACGATCAGTTCGGACATGACGGTCTCCTTTTCAAAACTTGTGGGGTTGTCAGTTGGATGCGGTGTGCGAGGTGTCGAAGCTGTCGAGCCACTGCCGCACCGAGCGTTCGAGGTCGGTCACGTGATGGCCGTGGGCCTCGTCATCGGCGGCCTCGTCGTCCAGACGGGCCTGCAACCGCGCGTACCGCTCCTTGAGCTCTTTTGACGTCAGATGCGCTTGGTCATGGTACAGATGCGCGTGGTCGCGAAGCTTCTGCTCCGCCGCGTGGATCTTGCGTCCGAGCGCTGCAAGGCGGTCGTGAAGGGGATCTTTTTCCATTGTCGGTCTCCTGTTCCCGAGGGTCTCAGTTCATGTACCAGCCGTGGCTGACCACCAGCGACTGGCCGGTCAGCGCGTTGGTCGGGAAGGCAGCGAAGACATGCGCCACTTCGGCCACGTCCTCGATGGTGGTGAATTCCTGGTCGACGGTCTCGCCCAGCATGACCTTGTTCACGACCTCCTCTTCGGAGATGCCAAGGTCACGCGCCTGTTCCGGGATCTGCTTTTCCACCAGCGGGGTCTTCACGAAGCCGGGGCAGATCACGTTGGCGCGGATGCCGTGCTTTGCGCCTTCCTTGGAAATGACGCGGGCCAGCCCCAGCAGACCGTGCTTTGCCGTCACGTAGGCGGACTTCAGGGCGCTCGCTTCCTTGGAGTGGACGGAGCCCATGAAGATGATCGACCCGGACCCGGCCTTTTGCATATGCGGCATCACCGCCTTGGAGGTCAGGAAGGCCCCGTCGAGATGGATCGACAGCAGCTTTTTCCATTGGTCGAAGGGAAAATCCTCGATCGGGTGCACGATCTGCACACCGGCGTTCGACACCAGCACGTCGATCTGGCCCCATGTATCGATGACCTTGGCCACACCGGCGTTGACCATATCCTCGTCGGTGACGTCCATCTCGACGGCCATCGCCTCGCCCGGGCCGTCGGCGGTCAGCGCGTCGGCGGTCTTTTGCGCCGCGTCGAGTTTCAGGTCGGCGATGACGACCTTGGCGCCGTCGGCGACGTAGCGTTTCGCGATGCCAAGGCCGATGCCACTTGCCGCGCCGGTGATGATGCAGACTTTATCCTTGAGGTTCATTTGCTGGTTTCCTTCTTGGTCGCGGTGTGGAGGGACCACATCTCGCGCAGGTTGAAATCGGTGAAGATGTGCTGGAGGACGGCGAGGCCCGCGTGGCCGATCAGGTAGGCCCAGGCGAGGTTCGCCAGCGCTTTGTGGATCTCCAGCATGACGCCTGCCAGACCGCCGGTGTGCGCGTCGCCGCCGCCGAAAAAGTAGAAGACCGTGCCGGTGGCGGCCATCGCGCTGATCAGCAGGATGCCCAGCCCATGCACGGCGCTGGCCAGCGGGCTGGCGTCGTCATGGGGCGGCAGGCGCATCTGGCGCAGTGTCGCGGCATGGTGCTTGATGTCGGACCAGAGCGCCGCGCGCCTTGGACCCGAAAACCACGGGAACAAGAGGCCGCCCGGCGTGCCACGCTTGCGGGCCGTCAGGACGATCCAGAACAGCACGATCAGGGCAAAGGCGGCGAGGCCGCCGTATTCGTGGATCTCGTACCAGAGGTTCCCGGCATGGCCGTCCTCTGCAGGTTCCATCACGAGGCTGACCAGAAGTTGCGTCACGACGGCAAGCGCCAACCCGGCATGGACCAGTCGCGTGGTCCGCGTGTGGCGGGACGTGCGGGGCGTCGCGGTGGAAGGGGCTGCGGCAGGCATGGTCGCTTATCCTTTCGCTGGCAGGTAGTCGTGGACGACCTCGCCCAGACCAAGCGTCAGGTCGGTCATCAGGTGCACGGCCGACACGACCTCCCGCACAGGCAGCTCGGCCACCGGGGCCAGCGCGTGCTGGTGAAGTTCAAGACCCGCGGGACCTTCCCAGGCGCCCTTGAGGGTCACGTCCTTGGTGTAGTAGCGGACCAGTTCGCAAATCCGTGGTGTGCAATCGACGTGCGGGATGACCTTCAGCATGAAGTTCGGCGCCTCGAAGCCCTTGAGCACCGCGTCGTGGTCGAGCGCGCGATGCTTGTAGCCCATCGTCCCCGTCGCAACCCGGACGGAGCCCACGTCCAGCGTGCCCACCAGCGTGTCTTTCTCGACCCGAAGCGCCGGATCGGCGAGCTTCTTCGGGAAACCCCAGATCTCGCGCCCCCCGGCGATGGGCGCATCGTCGTTCAGGAACATCGAATGCACATAGCCGCCCGCGACGCCGTCCAGCGTCACCGGGATGACCTGGCCGCTTTCGGTGTAATCCCCGAAACCGGTGCTGTCGGGCATCCGGATGAATTCGTATTTCACCAGCGGCTCCGGGATCTCCAGCGGCTCGGGCACCACGCGGCGCAGGGCCTCCATGTCGGTGCGGTAGGTGATGGTCAGGAACTCGCGATTGACGAAGCGGTACGGCCCCTTGGGATAGGACGGGCTGGTGACAGGCATGGCAAAGGCGTTTGCGAGAAGATCAGAGGCGTTCATGGTCAGGGTCCTTCAGGTTTTCCGATGTGCCAAGGTCAAAGACGTGCAGGCCGTCAGCGCCCACGCAGCGGGATGTCCAGGTTTCGTGTGTCAGCGTGCGGGTGACGTCGCCGCGCCCCGCCGCCCAGTGGTCCGTCATCGACTGGCGCGAGAATTCGTAATCTTTGGTGCCCCCCTCAAAGCCCTGCTTGCGGTGGATCAGATGCACCAGCGTCACGGGACATGACGGCCCGGCCTCGCGCAGAAGCGCCAGATCAGGATCGTCCTTGAGCGTGTCGGGCAATTTCGCCGCCAGCCGCTCTGCCGCCGCCTGCAACGCGTGCAGCTGGCGGTAACGGTCCGTGGTCAGGCGCGTGCGGCTGGAATACTGGATGTCCTTCTGGCGCTGCTGCACGTCGATCACATCGACCGGAAGCCCGCCGCGCGCATTGAACAGATCGACCTGGAAAATGCACAGCGGCGCGTCGCCCTCGGCCCGCTCCATGACGTATTGCAGAGGCGTGTTCGACACGAGACCACCGTCCCAGTAGAAACGACCGTCGATCTCCACCGGAGGAAAGCCCGGCGGCAAGGCACCGCTGGCCATGATGTGGCGCGCGTCGATCCGCGTGTCGCGGCTGTCGAAATATGTGAAGTTCCCGGTCTCCACGTCCGTCGCCCCGACGCAAAGCCGTGGGCCGGTCGCGTTCAGCAGGTCGAAGTCCACCAAGTCGTTCAGCGTCGCCTCAAGCGGGGTGGTGTCATACAGGCTCAGCGCCGGCGCGGGAGCGAAGGGCCAGAACGCGACGGGCATCCGCGGCCTGAAAAAGCCCGGAGCGCCGATCATCGACACCTCGGCGGCGGCGAATTCCGAAAAGGCGCGGCGCGCGGAAGCGGTCCAGAAACCAAACGATTGTGGCGTGTTCGAGGTGATCCTGTCCCAGAACGCTTCAAGCGCGGCAACGCGGTCTTCCTTGCGGTTGCCGCAGATGAGCGCGGCGTTGATCGCCCCGATCGAAATGCCGGCGATCCAGTCAAAGTCGAAACCGGCCTCGTCCAAGGCCGAGAAGGTGCCGGCCTGATAGGCGCCAAGCGCTCCGCCCCCCTGCAAGACCAGTGCGTTGAGTTCGGTTGAGGCCATGTCCGTCGTCCCTTTCGCGCAGCGGGTGCTGCCGTTGAACAACATCTAGGGAGCCACTTCGTCACCAGACTTTCGGCAACCTTACATCCACGACATATTCTCCAAACCGTTATGAATAATACGAAAAAACCCGCCACCAAGGGTGACGGGCTCTCGCATTCGGGGCTGGGGACCGGTCAGTTTCCGTAAAGCCACCCCTGCTTTTCATAGGACTGGTCCGGCGCACCACCAAAGACCGCGTCATACACCTCGCTCTCGAAGGCGCGCACATTCGACTCGCTGCGGTGATCCTTCGGCGCATCGGTGTTGAGATAGGTGCAAAAGGCCGTGATCATGATATCGGCGACATCTGCATCCTTGGCCTCGGGATAGTCCGCGCGGATATCTTCGGCGACCTTGCGCAGTGATGTGCCGTCCAGCTCGGCTTGTCCCACCGTTTGCGCAAGCTGTGACAGGTCAAAAGGCTCCGCGTCAGCCGCGGTGAACACGGGCGCAGGCGCGGGGCAGTCCAGCGGTTGCGCCGAGGCGAGCATCGGGGCCGACAGGCACAGGGCCGTCAACAGCGGAAGCAGGGGATGTTTCATGAGGGTGTCCTTTCAGATGTCTTGCAGGGCCGTCCGTGAAGGGCCGCTTTGGGGCCAAGCCGCGCGGCGGGCGACCGAACCGGCACCCTGATTGCTTCGTGACGCGGGGCGATCAGCGCAGGGACGATCCTCTCGGTCAGATATTTCAGGCAGAGTGTCAGCATGTGGGGCCTTTGGCGCGGGTTGCTTCGATAGAACCTTTCTGCCTGACCCGTTTGCAGTGGTCTTGTCCGCGACCTTACATTGATGAAAGGTTCAGCCGCGGACCTGCACACCCTCCGGCAACCACGCAGACCGCCGTTCCCGAGCCAATTCCAGCGATGCCGATGCCGCTCGTCGCACTGCTCGCGGCCTGATCCAGACGCTGCAGGGGCCTTTGCACCGTCATAGGAAATCCGCCGATCAATCCCCGTCGGCGCGGTCGTCCCGGTGCAGCGCCTCTGGCACCTCCTTGATCAGGACGTTCTGATAGGCGTAGGGGATCTCGATCCCCGCCGCGTCGAAGCGCTTTTTCACAGCTTCGAGCACCTCGTTCTTCACACCCGCCGCAACGCCGGAATCGGCGCACCAGACGCGCAGGCTGAAATCCACGCTCGACGCGCCCAGATTGGTCACCGGACAGCCGACGACCTCTTCGACCTGCGGCAGGCCGGACGCGACCTCGAGGATCAGCGCCCGCGCCCTGTCGATGTCAGACTCGTAGCCCACCGAGATCGGAACGACCGCCATCGTCCGCGGTTCACGCGCCGACAGGTTGATCATCGTCATGCTTGAAATCGAGGAGTTCGAGATGATGACCCGGCGGTTGTCGTAGGTCTTCAGCATCGTGTAGCCCAGCGACACGTCCTCGACGATGCCGGTTTCGACGCCGGTCGGCGCGTTGATCTGCAACTTGTCGCCAAGGCGGAACGGCCGGTAGAAGATCAGGCTGAAGCCCGCCACGAAGTTTGACAAGGTCGATTGCGCGGCAAGGCCAAAGACCACCGACGCGACCGAAACGCTTGCCAGAAGCGCGGTGGCGACCTTGTCCAGCGCCGGAATCATGTGCGCGTAGAGCATCAGGATCATGATCCAGACAAAGGCGCTCGCCACCTTCGAGAGAAACGCGATGGACATGCGGTCAAGGCGATTGTCGTGATCGCGCGCCACGACCAGACGGATCGTCCGCTTGAGAAGATGCGACAGCACCAGCCCGGCAAGAATGAAAAGCGCAAGGAGGATGAGCGCCCCCGACCATTTGTCAGGATGCAAATGCGTCGCCCAGGTCTGCACGGTTTGCCAGGTCATCGGTTCCTCAATCAACACTCGGGGCGCAGTTCAGCCCAGGCGACCGAAGCACAAGCGGCCAGGACCGTCCAGTGCCGTCGGCGCCCACGCAGGGCGCGACCCCGGATGCGTCAGAACATGCCGTTGTTGTTGGCAGAAACCTTCGGCAGCACTTGCAGCACATCCCAATGTTCCACCACGCGGCCCTCGGCATCGAGCCGGAAGATGTCCATCCCGGCGTAGTCGTCCGATCCCGGCCAGCGCTGTTCGCAATGCAAGACCACCAGGTCGCCCTCGGCAATCACCCGGTGAAAGGTCACGGACTTGCCCGGATATTCCTGCGCCATCCGCTCGAAATAGGTGATGAAGGCGTCCTTGCCGTTCCCCACATGCGGGTTGTGCTGGATGTACTCCGCCCCGGCGTAGCGCGCGATGGCTTCGCGCGGGCGGCACTGGTTGAACATCATGTCGTAAAAGGCCGTGACTGTGGCCTTGTTGGCCGATGGTGTTGGCATGATGCTGCCCTCCCGCTGAAAGCCGAAAGTCTCCGCTGCGCAGGGGCCAGATGCAAGCCTTCGCAGCCCGGCCTCCCCGTATGCGAATGCCTTGTGCAACACGTGTTGGAACGGCCAAACCCGGTCATAAGGACACCGAGGCGCATCGGAACAAAGTCGTCGCAGGGTCACGCCGCATGACCCAGTTACGGCCACCCGTGGTCGCGATGGGGAGCAGCCCTGCGGACGCCAGCGAAAGGCGCTCAATGGCAACCCGACGAAGCGACAGCAGCACCACGCAATACAGTCACCCGCGAGGACCCGCCTTGCGCCTTGACCGGTTGTTCATGCAGGCGGTCCGCTGGTGCAGGCGCAGAAATCGCCCGCGCACCTTAACGATACGCGGGCTGATACACTTACTTCTTCGTCAGCTGGTCCACGTCGCGCACGGCACCCTTGGCCGCCGAAGTGGCCAGCGCCGCATAGGCTTTCAACGCCGAGGACACCTTGCGGGTACGCTTTTCTTCCGGCTTCCAACCTGCCTCGTCACGGGCGGCACGGCGCGCGGCCAGCGTCGCGTCGTCCACGGCAAGGTGGATGGTGCGGTTGGGGATGTCGATCTCGATCGTGTCGCCCTTCTCCACCAGACCGATGGTGCCGCCTTCCGCCGCCTCGGGGGACACGTGGCCGATGGACAGGCCTGACGTCCCGCCAGAGAAACGACCGTCCGTCAGCAGGGCGCAGGCTTTGCCCAGACCCTTCGACTTCAGATAAGACGTCGGATACAGCATCTCCTGCATCCCCGGCCCGCCCTTGGGGCCTTCGTAGCGGATGACCACGACGTCGCCTTCTTTCACCTTGTTGGTGAGGATGTCGCTGACGGCGGTGTCTTGGGATTCACACACATGCGCTTTGCCGGTGAACTTCAGGATCGACGCGTCGACGCCTGCCGTCTTCACGATGCAGCCTTCCTGCGCGATGTTGCCGAACAGAACCGCCAAGCCGCCATCCTGCGAGAAGGCATGTTCCTTGGACCGGATCACGCCGCCTTCGCGGTCGGTGTCCAGCTCCTTGAACCGGTTCTCGGTGGAGAAGGCGACCGTGGTGCGCACGCCACCGGGCGCGGCCTTGAACAGCTGCTCTGCCTCGGGGTTGTTGGCGACCTTGATGTCCCACTTGCCGATGGCCTCGGCCATGGTGGACGAATGCACCGTGGAACAGTCGGTGTGCAGCAGCCCCGCGCGCGACAGCTCCCCGAGGATGGAGAAGATCCCACCGGCACGGTGCACATCTTCCATGTGCACATTCTCGGTGTTCGGCGCGACCTTGCACAGGCACGGGACCTTGCGCGACAGCCGGTCGATGTCGTCCATTGTGAAATTCACCTCGCCTTCGGCGGCGATGGCCAGCAGGTGCAGAACGGTGTTCGTCGAGCCCCCCATGGCAATGTCGAGCGACATGGCGTTCTCGAACGCCTCGAACCGGGCGATTTCGCGCGGCAGCAGACCTTTTTCCTCGCCCTCGTAGTGCCGCTTGGTGATCTCGACGATCTTCCGACCGGCTTCGAGGAACAGTTGCTTGCGGTCGGCGTGGGTCGCCAGCGTGGAACCGTTGCCCGGCAGCGCCAGACCCAGCGCCTCCGCCAGACAGTTCATGGAGTTGGCGGTAAACATGCCCGAGCACGACCCACAGGTCGGGCAGGCGTTTTCCTCGATGTGCTGCACCTGTTCGTCGGTGTAGGTATCGGAGGCAGCGGCGACCATCGCATCCACCAGATCGACCTTCTTGACATCCAGCCCTTCGAGGTCGATCTTGCCGGCCTCCATCGGGCCACCGGACACAAAGATCGCCGGGACGTTCAGGCGCATGGCGGCCATCAACATGCCGGGCGTGATCTTGTCACAGTTGGAAATGCACACGATGGCATCGGCACAGTGGGCATTGACCATGTATTCCACACTGTCGGCGATGACCTCGCGCGAGGGCAGCGAGTACAGCATCCCGTCGTGGCCCATGGCGATGCCGTCATCCACGGCGATGGTGTTGAATTCCTTGGCAACGCCCCCCGCGGCTTCGACCTCGCGGGCGACCATCTGGCCGAGATCCTTCAGGTGGACGTGGCCCGGCACGAACTGGGTAAAGCTGTTGACGATGGCAATGATCGGCTTGCCGAAATCGTCGTCGCCCATGCCCGTCGCCCGCCAAAGGCCACGGGCCCCGGCCATGTTGCGTCCATGGGTGCTGGTTCTGGAACGATAGCGCGGCATGTGATCCTCCGGTATTTGACTCGTGCCCTCATAAACGCCAACGCACCAAAGGTGAAATCAAATTGCACCCTGCCCCGTCATCGCGTGATCGAGACCGGGGCGCGCGTCTTCCTTGACATCGGCTACATCGCGCCCTGCCGGGCAGAAGCGCCCTCACCGACCGTGCGGCGCAGATCATTCAAGGCCGGGCGTCCGATAGGCTTGGCCCGATACAGAACGCAAAAACGGCCGGCACCCCTGCGGGAACCGGCCGTTGCGGGGAACTGATACCGTCAGGCTTCGACAACCACCTTGCCGATAGGGTTGGAACAACACGCGAGGATGTAGCCGTCCTCGATGTCCTCGTCGGTGATGCCACCGTTGTGGACCATGTGCACCGTGCCTTCGGTTTTCTTGATCTTGCAAGTGCCGCAGACACCGAACGTACAGCCGGACGGGATTGCCAGACCAGCGGTGCGCGCCGCACCCAGCAGGGTTTCCGTCTCGGCGCATTCGACGGTCTTGCCAGACAGCGTGAACTCGATCTGAGCCTTGGTTTCTTCGTCCAGCGTGACGTCTTCGGGGAAGTCCTCGGTCGCGCCCACAGGTGCGTGAAAGCTTTCCTGATGGTAGCGGTCCATGTCGAAGCCGAGGCCCACCAGCGCCTCACGCACGGCGGTCATGAAGGACTCCGGCCCGCAGCAGAACACTTCGCGCTCAAGATAGTCCGGCGCCGTGAGACCCAGCAGAAGCTGGTTGAAGTGGCCGCGATACCCGGTCCAGGGCTGGTAGCGGTCCGTCTTGTCCACCACCCATGCCAGCTCGATCCCGGTGATGCGGGCGGCCATATGCTCCAGCCGCTGGCGGAAGATGATTTCCGACGGGCGGCGCGCGCAATTGATGAACACGATGTCCGGGTCCCGGCCCGCGTCATACATCGCCGTGGTCATCGACATCATCGGCGTGATGCCCGACCCTGCGGAGATGAACAGATACTTGGACGCCGGGTGGTTGACGTTCGAGAACGTGCCGCCCGGCCCCTTGGCATTCAGGCGCATGCCCGCGCGCAGATGGTCGAGCATCCAGCGCGTGCCAAGCGAGCCGTCCTGCGCCTTGACCGTGATGGTCAGCGACGTCGGGCGCGAGGGCGAAGAGCTGATCGTGTAGGTCCGGAACAGAGGCCCGCCCGGCACCGGAAGCTCCAGCGTGACGAACTGTCCCGGCTTGTAGCGGAACAGCGCACCGGACGGCGACTGAAAGGTGAAGGTCACGACGTTATGTGCTTCCGGCAGGAAGGACACGCATTCCAGCGGTTCGTCATCGGACCAGAAGGCCAGCGTCGGAGAAATCGCGTTCATTATGTCACTCCGCTGCTACGGCGCGCGGACCCAGCCCGCGCAGCATGGTCTGTTTGTACCAGTCGACGAATTGCACCACGCCGTCTTCCATGACCGGGCTGTAGGGGCCGGACTGGTAGGCGGGCGAGTTGATGCCGAGCTGGTTGTCCTCGACGATCTGGCGGTCTTCGTCATTGGTGGCGAGCCAGACCTCGGTCAGGCGCTTCATATCGTAATCGACGCCTTCGACGGCATCCTTGTCCACCAGCCAGCAGGTGGTGACCTCGGTTTCCTGCGGGCTGATCGGGGTCACGCGGAACGTCAAGGAGATGTCGGGCAGGAAGTGGTTCCAGGTCGACGGGTAGTGGAACTTCAGCAGCGTGCCGGCATCCGGCACCGACACCCGGCCAAGCGGACGCTTGGAGGCGGGCAGCAGGTCCATGGTGTAGGACAGCGCCTTGGCTTCCAGCGGCATCCGCGCCAGACGGTATTGGCCCGCCTCGCCCGCCATCACGAACTTGGACGGTGCTCCGGCGACTTCGCATTTGTCAAAGTGCGCCTGAAGATACGCCGGGATCGAACCATCCGCCGACACGCCCGCGACAGCCGGGTCCAGCGGGAAGGAACGCGACAGCGCCGGATGGGTGCCCGCGCAGTGATAGCATTCGCGATTGTTTTCCCAGACCAGCTTCCAGTTGCCTTTTTCGATGATCGACGACTGATAGGCGACCTTGGCGCGGCTCAGGTCGTGCACCTCCAGATAGGGCTGCGCGAGGTCGGCAAAGGCGTCGAAATCGGGTGCATCATCCGCGAGGCAGATGTAGATCAACCCGGCCAGATTGCGCAGGTGCACCGACTTCAGGTTGTGCTGCGAAGGATCGAAATCCGGGCCCATGTCCCGCGCCCAGATCAGGCGACCGTCCAGATCGTAGGTCCACTGGTGGTAGGGGCAGGTCAACTTGGCGACCGCGCCCTCACGGTTCTTGCACAACACCGATCCCCGGTGGCGGCAGGAGTTGTGGAAGGCACGGATCTCGCCGTCGGCACCGCGCACGATCACCACGTTGTAGGCGCCCACCTGCACCCGCGCATAGGCGCCGGTCTTGGTCAACTGGCACGCGGGAATGGCATACAGCCACTCGCGGTACCAGATATGCTCAAGGTCCTGAGCATAGACATCGGGGGAGGTGTAGAACGCCTGGTCCAGCGAATAGCCGGAGGTCTGTTGCGCCAAAAGCTCGGATAGATCGTGTGACATGGGGGCGGCCTCATTCGAGGAAAGATGATTTCACCTCTTGCGATGCCGATCAATCTGCCGCTCATCAATGGTAAAAAAAATCACCTTGAGTTAGATTAATTCACCTGACACCATTCCCGACACCCAGCCACTCAAAAGCGACACCATGCCACGTCACTATGACCTTCCTTCGCTCAATGCGCTGCTTTGCTTCGAGGCGGCCGCTCGAAATTTAAGCTTCAAAACTGCCGCGACAGAGCTCAACGTCACGCCCGCGGCGGTCAGTCACCAGATCCGGCGACTCGAATCCGACCTCGGCAGCGAGATGTTTCGCCGCCAGCATCGCGGCGTCGAACTGACCGAAGCGGGCGCCTATCTTTTCGTCGCGTTGCAGCGCGGGTTCGAGGGAATCGCCGAAGCCGTGCGCGACGTCCGCGCCGGTCCCGACACGGAGGACGTGGTGGTGCAGACCACCACGGCGGTCAGCGCCTTTTGGTTGACGCCGCAGTTGACCGATTTTTGGAAAGCGCGGCCCGACATCATTGTCTCTCAACTTGTGAGCGATGCGGCCTCGGCCCCCGGACGCGCAGACCTGAGCATCCATTACGGCAGCATGGCCGAGGATGACCCTGCCTGCCTGCCGCTGTTTCGTGACGACATCATCGCCGTCGGCACGTCCGAGTTCGCAGCCACAAGGGGCATCACCTCGATCCATGATCTGCATGGCGCGCCGCTGATTCACGTCGTGGCAGAGGGCATGGAATGGACCGGCTGGTCCGAATGGTTCGCGAAGTTCGGGTTGTCCCCGCCCCCCGGTCGCGGGATCGTGGTGAACAACCACATGATCGCGTTGCAACTGGCGCGGGATGGCGTGGGCGCGGTGCTGGGCTGGACCGGGCTGATTGATGATCTGCTGGACAGCGGCGCGCTGGTCCCGCTGGTGGCAGAGCGCATGACCTCGCCGCAGACCTTCTACCTGCAAACACACACAAAGGCCTCGCGCCAGGCGCTCGTCTTTCGCGACTGGCTGGCCGCGACCAAGGGGTGACGTGTCGGTCATGTGAACCGCGCGCGGAAACGCATCAGCTCCGCCTCGGTCGCAGGCTGCCCGGCGTATGTCTTGACATAGGCCGGAATGCGGGCCAGCCGATCCGCCAGAGCCTCATTGGTCTGCAAGGCAATGTAGCCGATCTGCACAAGGTAGACGGTGCGCGCACGGACGTCTGCCTCCCCTGCCTCGAACCCGAAACGCCGGAACATGCGCCGGATCGCGGCCAGGCGTTGATCGTCTGCCGCACTGACCCGCGCGGCCACGGCGTCGGACTGATGCGCCCAGCCGCGCACCGCCATATCGTAGCGTGGCATGAAACGGTTTTCGTCCAGAAACACGGCAAGCAAGTTCAGCACGGCCTCTGAAATGGTCTCTGCCGGGGCCTCGCAGCCCGCGACCAGCGCAGCCGTGTTGGTGGATTCCCAGTCGTCTTGCAGCGCGTCGAGGATCGCCGCCCGGTCCTTGAAAAACCAATAGAAACTGGTGCGCGACAGGCCAAGCCGCGCGGCCAGCGGCTGCACCTTCACCGCGTCCAGTCCACTGTCGAGAAACGCCGCCCGCGCGGCCTCCAGCCAGACCTCCCGCGAACCACGCCACCCCTTCTGTTCGTCTGAAATCACCTCTGTCATGGCGGCACGATAAGCGCATCGAAATACCCCGGCAATGCAAAATGTACATCGATGCACATTTAAATTGACACCTCTGTACATTTTATGGAATCGCTTGAGCAGCAAGGGAGCCCGCCATGACCAACGATCCGCTTCTCCAGCCCTATCAACTGAAGCATCTGACCCTGAAAAACCGGCTGATGATCACCAGCCACGAACCCGCCTACCCCGAGGACGGGATGCCCAAGGACCGCTACCGCGCCTACCATGTGGAGCGCGCGCGGGCCGGTGTGGCGCTGACCATGACCGCCGGGTCGGCCAGCGTCTCGCGGGACAGCCCGCCGGTGTTCAACAACATTCTGGCGTGGAAGGACGAGGTCGTCGGCTGGATGAAACAACTCACCGACGAATGCCACGACCACGGCTGTGCGGTGATGATCCAGCTCACCCACCTTGGCCGCCGCACCCGGTGGGACAAGGCCGACTGGCTGCCGGTTGTCTCGCCGGGACATGAACGCGAGCCCTCGCACAAGGCGTTCCCGAAGAAGGCCGAGGACTGGGACATCGCGCGCATCATCAGCGATTACGCCGACGCGGCAGAGCGGATGCAGGCCGCAGGCCTGGACGGGATCGAGCTGCAAGCCTACGGCCACCTGATGGACCAGTTCTGGTCGCCGCTGACCAACGATCTGCACGGCCCCTACGGCGGCTCGCTGGACAACCGACTGCGGTTCACCTTCGACATCCTGTCCGAAATCCGCAAACGCTGCGGTGACGATTTCCTCGTTGGCGTGCGCTACACCGGGGATGAGGATCTGCCCGGCGGCCTGACCAGGACTGACGGGATCGAGATCTCGCGGCGGCTGAAGGACTCCGGCATGGTCGACTTCCTCAACGTGGTGAAGGGGCACATCGACACCGACGCCGGACTGACCGACGTGATCCCCGTGCAGGGGATGCGCTCTGCCCCGCATCTGGATTTCGCCGGGGAAGTGCGCGCCGCAACCCAGTTCCCCACCTTCCACGCCGCCAAGATCCAGGACGTGGCCACCGCGCGCCACGCCATTGCCAGCGGCAAGCTGGATATGGTCGGCATGACCCGCGCCCACATGGCCGACCCCCATATCGTGGCCAAGATCCTGCGCGGCGAAGAGGACCGCATCCGCCCGTGCGTCGGCGCGAACTATTGCCTCGACCGCATCTATCAGGGCGGCATGGCGCTCTGCCTGCACAACCCGGCGACGGGCCGCGAGCTGGAGCAGCCCCACGACGTCCCCGCCGCAGATGCAAAACACCGCGTGGTGATCGTCGGCGCCGGGCCGGCGGGGCTGGAGGCCGCGCGCGTGGCCGCGGCCCGTGGGCATGAGGTCATCGTTCACGAGGCTGCCAACGATCCCGGTGGTCAGGTCCGCCTGACCGCGCAGACCCCGCGCCGCGCCGAGATGATCCAGCTGATCCAATGGCGCTTCGACGAATGCGAACGCATGGGCGTCACCTTTCGCTTCAACAGCTTTGCCGATGCCGACACGGTACAGGCGGACGCCCCGGACGTGGTCATCGTCGCCACCGGCGGCCTGCCCCACACCGAGGTTCTGACCGAAGGCGATGAGCTTGTCGTCTCCGCCTGGGACATCCTGTCGGGCGACGCGGTGCCGGGCAGCAACGTGTTGATCTACGATGACGCGGGCGATTACGCGGCGCTTCAGGCGGCGGAAAAGATCGCGGCAACCGGGGCCAGGGTCGAACTGATGACCCGCGACCGCAACATCTCGTCCGAGGTGATGGCCATGTCCCTCACCCCGGCGATGCGCGAACTGCAACAGCGCGACGTGACCTTTACCGTGACGTGGAAGCTGGACTCGGTGGCGCGTGACGGCAACCACCTGCGGGCCACCATCGGCAGCGACTACGGCGGCGTGACCCGCACCCGCGAAGTGGACCAGGTGGTGGTCAACCACGGCACCCGGCCGCTCGACGATCTGTACTTCGATCTGCTGGCCGGGTCGTCGAACCTTGGCGAGGTGGATTACGACGCGTTCATCAGCGGCGCACCACAAATTGTCAGCCGCAATTCTGCAGGACTGTATAAACTTTTCCGCATTGGCGACGCCGTCGCCGCGCGCAACACGCACGCGGCGATCTACGATGCGCTCCGTCTGGTAAAGGCGATCTAGGTCAACCGGATGTCAGAACGTCACGGACAGATCACTGCGCGCAGGCTCTGTCCGTGAGACCACCTTCCCGTTGGAGATCACCGCCAGACGCGCGGGCCGCAGGCGCAGCGCCTCGATCGGATCCGGGGCGTCCAGCACCACGAGGCTGGCGCGCTTGCCCTTGGTCAGACCAAAGTCCAGCCCGAGGATCTCTGCCGGGGTTCTGGTGACCATCTCGAACGCCGTGCGCATCTGGTCCGGCGCGGTCATCAGGCCGACGTGCAGACCCATATGGGCCACGTCCAGCATGTCGCCCGAGCCCAGCGGATACCACGGGTCGCGCACGCAATCCTGACCAAAGGCCACCGTCACCCCTGCCGCGCGCAGCTCTGGCACGCGGGTCTGGCCGCGCCGCTTGGGATAACTGTCCATACGTCCCTGCAGCGTGATGTTGATCAGCGGGTTGGGGATCGCGGCCACCTGTGCCTCGGCGATCAGCGGCAGCAGCTTGGCGACGTAGTAGTTGTCCATCGAATGCATGGAGGTCAGGTGCGACCCGGCAACGCGACCTTGCAGACCACAGCGCAGGGTCTCGGCGGCCAGTGTTTCGATGTGCCGCGACAGGGGGTCGTCGCTTTCGTCGCAATGCAGATCTACCCGCAGGCCACGCGCGGCGGCCAGTTCACAGGCGGCCCGGACAGAGGCCGCGCCATCCGCCATGGTGCGCTCGAAATGAGGAATGCCACCGACCACATCGACACCGGCGTCCAGCGCGCGGACGACCTGCTCCGCGCCGCCGGGCGCCCGGAACCAGCCATCCTGCGGGAAGGCGACCAGTTGCAGGTCCAGCACGCCGCGCACACGGTCGCGGACCTCCAGCAGAGCCTCGACCGTGTTGAAGCTTTCGTCCGTCACATCCACATGGCTTCGGATCGCAAGGATGCCCTTGGCCACTGCCTGCCGACAATAATCAAGCGCGCGGGCGATGATGTCCTCGCGCGTCTGCTGCTGCTTCAGCTCCCCCCACAGCGCGATACCTTCGAGCAATGTGCCAGAGGCGTTCACCCGTGGCCGCCCGTAGGACAGTGTCGCATCCATGTGAAAATGTGCATCAACGAAGGGCTGCGTGACCAGCTTTCCCCGCGCGTCGATCACCTCGCCCGCCTCGGCGGAGATACCCGGCGCGACCTCTGTGATGGTGTCGCCTGTGATGGCGATGTCGGCCTGCGTGCCGTCGGCCAGCAGACCACCCTTTACCAGAATATCCATGCTCACGCTCCCTGTGGCAATATGTGTTCGGTGCCCGGCCAAGGCAAACCCGCGCGCCCGGCAGCAGGTCGAGCGCAGCACGCTGATCCTCGCCTTCGGCGCCTGCCCTTCCGGCTTTTGGAATAGCAGATGATGGCCGTGCCTGCGAATGTTTCGGTAAGGTGCTGTGCCCGGATTGCGTCTTGCGACGGCACGCCGGCTGAGCGGCATGCCGATCACCATAGACGTGTCCGGCGCCGAGGGCCGCTCATCCGGCAGCAGCCTCATCCGTTTCATCACGTGACAGCGCGGCCCGGTGCCACCGCCCGCCAGTCAATCGGTCGATGGCGCAAGCAGGGATCCGTACCTGATCGCGGCCTTCAGGAAGGCCGCAGCGCTCTGCCTCTGTGGCGATGTTGGTGGTGACGCCCGACAGGCCCTCCCCTTTCCTGGGATCGAGACCACACGGACACGCGGGCCATACGTCTTCCCGTGCGGAATGGCCGGGGCCCTTTCCGTGATGCCGTCGGCGTCAGGGGTCTCTTGCACGGCCTCCGCAGTCGACAGGATCGGAGCATGGGTGCCCGTCGGACTGGCAATCAACGGTCCAGCGCGCGCGCCATCTGCAGCAGCATCGCCTCTGCCCCATGATCACCGATCAACTGCATCCCGATCGGAAGCCCGTTCATTGGCTCGCCGGGAAAGGCGAGCGCAGGCAGCCCGGCGGCATTGACCCACCCCGTGTAGACCGCGTGGCCTCTTGGCCCGACCGGCTGCCCGCCGATGGTGTCCGGGTAGGCCTGTGTCGCGGACCACGGCGGCGCGGCGGCGGTCGGCATCAGGACCGCATCAAACCCCCAGAGCCCGCGCACCGCCTCGCGCAGCGTGAACACACGCGACAGCGCCTCGTAGAGGTCGACCGCAGACCGCGCCGCGCCGCGTGCGGCCATGGCCTGATACTTGTCTGCGGCGGTCTTCATGACCACTGGATCGATGCGGGCGAGATGGGCCAGACCGATCTCTGCCATGCCGGTCCAGACTTCTCCCAGCGGCTCAAGGTCCAGCGGCAAAGGCTGCTTCACCACGCTATGGCCCAGGGCTCGCAGCCGCGCCACTGTGCTTGCGAACGACGACAGGATGCCCGGATCGCAGGGCGCGTCCTTGATCCGGGACACGGCCAGAATGCGCAAGGGCCGGTCTGTCACGTCCGGGATCGGGGCCAGAACGGATTGGAACAGCGCAAGGTCCCGCGCGGATCGCGTGATCGGGCCGACCGTCTCGAAATCAAGCAGCACCTGTGGCAGCCCCTTGCCCCGCTGCACCGTGCCGATGCCGGGCTTCAGCCCCCACAGGCCGGTGTAGCCCGCAGGCCGCCGGATCGAGCCGCCGCCATCTGTGCCCAGCCCGGCCACCGCCATTCCACAAGCGACGGCAGCCACCACGCCACCGGACGAGCCGCCGGGCGTCAACGCCGGGTCAAAGGGGTTGCGCGTGGTCCCGAAGGTCGTGTTGCCGGTGTAGCCCTCCACAGCAAATTCCGGGGTGTTGCCCTTTCCCACGACAATCGCGCCCGCCGCCCGCAGGGCTGCCACGGGAAGCTCATCCAGCGTCGGCGTTCGGGACGCCAGCTCCGCATTGCCCCAGGCCGCGGGCAGCCCGGCAGAGACAAGGTTGTCCTTGATGATGATGGGCAGACCATCGAGCGGACCTTTCGGCGTGTCGTTGGCCCAGCGCGCCCGCGCGTCCTCGGCGCAGTCCATCGCATCCGAGGCGCGCGCCGAGAACGCGTTCAGCACAGGGTCCAGCCGCGCGATGGTGGCGAGGTGATCGCGCATCACCTGAACAGGGTCTGCCGTCCCGTCGCGGAAGCCCTGGATCAGGGCGCAGGCGTCAGGCAGCCTGCCGACCTCCATCCGGGCGGTCATCGGCCCACCGCCTGCGGCAGCCACATGGCAATAGCGGGCCAGAAGATCAGCGCCGAAGTGAAGAGCACCATCAACAGGGCGTAGGGCACCGCGCCATAGATGACATCGGTAAACGCGCCCTTGTCGCCGCGCACACCCTGGACCACGTAGAGGTTCATGCCGACCGGCGGCGTGATCATCCCCAGCTCACACATCAGGACCACGAAGATGCCGAACCACACCGGGTCGATCCCGGCCACGGTGATGATCGGCACGACGATGGGAATGGTCAGCACCTGCATCGACAGAACATCCATGAACATGCCAAGCACGAGGTAGAAGACCATCAGAGCGAACAGCAATTCGACCGCAGACAGGCCCAGCCCCTGAACCCATGCGGACATGACGCCGGTGATGCCGCCCAGCGCCAGCGTCACATTCAGCGTAAAGGCCGCGACGATGATGAGAAGGATCATGCCCGTCGTCTTGGCCGTCTTGCGAAAGCAGATGTCGAGAAAGCCCAGGGTCAGCTTGCCCTCCGCCGCGACGAAGCCCAAGGCGACGATCACCGCGAGCGCGGCACTTTCGGTCGGTGTGGCAATGCCAAGGTAGATCGACCCCATGACGATGGAAAACACCGTCGCCGCAGGGATCAGATGCTTGAGCGCCTTCAGTTTTGCCTCCCAGGACACATTGGCATCCTCGAAGGCGCCGCCGGGGGACAGGATGTCCTGCGCGGCGATGAAGGTCATGAACAACAGCGTCAGCAGGATGCCGGGTATCACGCCCGCGATGAACAATTGCCCGACCGACACGCTGGCCAGCGACCCGTAGACCAACAGGTTCACCGAGGGTGGAATGAGTATGCCCAGAGTGCCGCCTGCCGCCAGAGATCCCAACGCGCGGGACGGCTTGTAGCGCCGCTCGGTCAGGGCCGGAAGCGCGACAGTCCCCACGGTGGCCGCCGTGGCGACAGAAGATCCGGAGGTCGCCGCGAACAACGAACAGCAGCCGATGTTGGTGTGCAGCAAGCCACCCGGCAGCCGTCCGAGCCACAGCGCCAGCGCGCCATACATGCGATCCGCCAGCCCCGAGCGCAGCAACAGCTCCCCCAGCAGGATGAACAGCGGAATGGCCGTCAGCACAGGTTCGTTCGAGGTGCCCCAAAGCACAGGCCCCATGCTTTTGAGCAGCACCGGGCCGTAGAGGATCATGCCACCCGCGACCCCCATGACGACCATGACCGTGGCCACGGGCAAGCCTGCGAGAAGCAGGCCCATCATCGTGATGAAGCCAACGAGAACGTCGAGAATATCCATGACAGTTTACCTTCAGCGGGATTTGAGCTGGTCGAGTTCTTCGGCCAATTCATCCTCGGCAGAGGACGGGTTGAATTCAGAGGCGAGCCGACGGTGGTTGCCGGACAAAAACAGACGGGTCGCGCGCCAGGCCATGGCAAAAGCGCAAAACGCAAAGATCACCAGCCCCGCGTACCATGCAGACTGTGGCCAGATCAGCGGCGTGCGCCACGGCGTTGCGGCGGTGGAGCCGTAGTCGAGCGTATCGCCGATCACGAACCAGCCCACGTAAAGAAAGAACAGCCCCAGCGCGCCCAGCGACACCACGGACACCCAGTCCAGCGCGGCCTGCACACGCAATGGAAAGCGCGCGTGCAGGACGTCTATGCGGATATGCGCCCGGTCGATCATGGCCACGACGAAGGACAGCGCCGCCCCCGCAGCCAGGATATAGCCACCCAGCTCGTCTGCGCCCTGAAGCGAGGTGTTGAACAGTTTGCGCAAGACGGTCTCCAACGCGACGAAGGCGGAGAGGAACAGCAGCGCCCATCCGAACAGGCGGCTGATCCATGTGGCAAGGCGGTCCATGTCGGGCCTCCGGTTTGGGGAAGAGAGCGCGCGCCCCATGTCGAGGCGCGCCACAGTGTCAGATGAACAGACCGAAGGTCAGTCGATCACATGGAAGCGCCGGTGGCGGCGAGCCATGCCTCGGAGCAGCCCGGATTGGTCGCGTCACAAACCTCTTTCCACGCCGGGAAGGAGACATTGGGAACGGCGGTGCCGACCAGTTCCTTGTCTGCGGCGGAAGGCTCGACCAGTTTGAGGTCATAGGCGGTGCCCGTTTCGCAGGGTTCCGCGCCGGTGTTGCAGTTGACCGCGTCGTCAAAGAGCTCTTCGGAGTAGGTCCAGATCTCGTCGGTCAGCGCATCGAAGCCCGCCTGGAGTTTATCCTGCTGCTCGGGCGTCAGGCTGTTCCACGTGTCGAGGTTGATGCCATAGCCGTTCATGGCGAGCTGGAACGCGATGGGCAGCGTGTAGGCGGTCACTTCGGGCCAGCCTGCGGAATTGGCCGAGGACGGACCCGTGATCGCACAATCCACGACCCCGCGCGCCAGGGACTGCTGCACCTCCGGGAAGGACAACGGCACCGGTGTCCCGCCGAGCAGGGAGACGAATTCCGCAAGGTTCTGATCGTAGACGCGGACCTTCATCCCCTTGAGATCGGCCAGCGAGGCTATTTCCGGCTCACAGAACAGGACCTGCGGGCCAAAGGGCCAGACCCCCAGAAGCTTGGTGTTGAATTTGGCCTGAAGGCGCTCATCCACCACGGGGGCGAAGGCCTCGACCGTCTTGCGGCCCGTGTCGTAGTCCGGGTTGAGGCCCACCAGATCAAGGCCAAGGATCGTCGGTTCATCGCGGCTGACCTGAGACAGGCGCAGGGACACGATGTCGAACAGCCCATCCTTGAGGATGCGCAGCTGCTCTGTGTCCTTGATACCGGTGACGTCGACCGGCTGGTAGTCGGCGGTGAAGCCTTCGAGGCCGGTATTTTCGGCGAAGTTCTCGAAGAACGGCTGTTCGACGTTTTTCTGGATCAGACCGGTGGCAACCGGCTGGCCCATCACGCGAAGGGTTTCGGCCTGCGCCGGGAGGGCAAGCATCAGTGCGGCAACGCACGTCGTCAAGGGGCGGATCATGGTGTGTCTCCTCTGTTCATGGTGTTTCGTGTCGTTCAGGAAATGTCGGTAAAGCTGTCGAAGACACCGCCCCAGCCGGTGACCCGCGCCGGGTCGAGGCCCGTCAGCCGAAGGCAATGGGCGGCAGTGATGGAAACGCTGTCGAGGACCGGCACGCCGGTGGCCTGTTCGGTCCCGGCGGCCACGGGGGCGCCGCGAAAGTTCGTGCAGACGACGGCAATGGCGTCCGGTTTGCCTTGGGCGACGTCAGCCACGAGGTCTGCCACCTGCTCCGGCGGATATGTAGCAAAGCTGTAATTGCCCTTGTCGTTCAGCCTGCGGGCGGCGGTGACGGCGATGCCCTGGGCCGCGTAATTGGCAATCATGCGGGTTTCGATATCCTCGATATAGGGTGTCACGAGGCCGAGCGTTTTCACCGCACGGGCGCGAAAATAGGCATCGTAGGCCAGGATCGTGGAGGTCGCGGGCACGCCGGTGCGCTCGGTGATGGCGGCGCACAGGGCGCGGTCCTTGTCCAGACCCAGCCAGGAGGCCGACGTGCCATTCCAGCAGATCAGCGCGGGCTTGGCCTCTGCCAGCCGTTCGGCGGCCTCAAGGATCGGCTCCAGCGTGAACTGCGCCTGCGACGCCTCGGACATGGAGATTTCCACCACGCGGAAGCGACCGAAATGCGCGCTGGCCTGTGGGCCAAAGGGGGCGAGCATGGCCGAGGTGTAGGGTTCCAGAACCGTGTTGGAGGACGGCGTCAGCATCCCGATCCGGGTTCCGTTGACGGGGGGATAGCTCATGCCGTGACGCCCGCTTGAGGGTGTCTCATCCGGACATCGACTGTTGCGCCGATGAGCGCCAGATTTGACGGGACGATTGACCCGGAGGCGTTCATGCGGGCCTGCGCTGTCGCGTTGCCGATGAAGGCATCCGGACAGGCGGACAAGACGCCGGGGACTGTTGTGTCGGGCTGCATGAGATGCGGTCCTTTCAGGCGGAACGGTAATGTTTCAACAGACGGTACGCAGTCCGACGATTGCCATCCATGACAAATTAGATGATTTTGCGTTCTCAAATTGAGTATGCAAAATTCGGGGTATTGATGAAACTTCACCTCTTTCCGCGCCAACTGCTGTATGTTGAGGCAGTGGCGGAACACGGCTCGGTGCAGGCCGCGTCGCGCGCCCTGGGAATCGCGGCGTCGGCCATCGACCGCCACATAAAAACGCTCGAAGAGGCGAATCGCGCGCCCTTGTTCGAACGGTTGCCCCGCGGCATGCGCCCGACCGCCGCAGGCGAAGCGGTGGTCGTCATGGCGCGCCGTTGGCGGTCGGACGCGGAGCGGCTGGAAGCGGAGCTGCAGGAGATGCGCGGCCAGGAGCGCGGCAACGTGCGGCTCGTCGCGATGGACAGCCTCGCCAATGGCGTGCTCGAAGACCTGCATTGCTGGCTGCGTGCAGAGCACCCGCAAATTCGCCTGACACTGGACATCGCCACCCCGGCCGCCGCCGCACGTGAACTGGACGAAGGGACGGTAGAGGTGGCCATGGCCTTCAATCTGCCGCGGCTGCGTCACCAGCATGTGCTATGGAGCGAAAAGCTGCGCTTTGGCTGCATCGTGGCGCCGGAGCATCCGCTTGCCGCCGAGGCAGAGACGACGCTGGCCAAGGTCAACGGCCATGCCCTTGTGTCGCAAAGCGCCCTGCTGCCCATGCGCCAATACATGGAGGCGCGGCACGCGTGGTTCTTTGCCGAAAACACCCCGGTGCTGGCGTCGAATTCGCTTCAGGTACTCAAGCGCGCCCTGCTGCAAGGCGACGTGGCGATGATCACCTCGGAACTGGACGCCCTGCCGGAATTGCGGGATGGGCGGCTGGTGTTTCTGCCCTTGCGGGACAAGGGGTTGGTGCCGCCCACGATTGCCGTCGCGATTGACGCGCGGCGGCCACTCTCACGCGCGGCACGTCTGGTGGCAGAGTACCTCTCGGACCGAACGCAGGCGCTGTTGTCCGAGGCGCAGGATCATGCCTGAACAAGGCGGCAGGTGAGGTCACCGAAGCCTTCGATCCGGGCTTGGACGTCCGTGCCCGGCGGAAACCATTCCAGGCCGGAGACAGACCCCGTGATGATCGTCTGCCCCACCTGAAGCCCGCCACAGTGATCGCCCAGATGGTCCATCAGCACCCACAGAGCGCGCAGCGCGGACCCGCCCGGCACGCTGACCGGGCCATCCACCACCAAGTCCGCTCCACATTGCAGCCGTGCGGTAAGGTGTCCGAAGTCGCCCCCGTCCCAATCCGTCAGAACAGGACCGAGGACCAGACCGTGGTTAAGCTGCATGTCCGCGAGCTTTACCGCCGGGTCCAGCGCTTCGCCGGACAACCGCTGATCACACAGCTCCAGCACAAGACGCGGCACAACGTAGTCCTGCGGCCTGTCCCGCATCGCCGGGTCGGGCGCGCGCAGAAGGTCGAAACCGATTTCCAATTCAAGACCAAGCCGGTCGCGTGCGGGCACATCGGCCCCATTATCAAAGGTATGCGCGCGCGGGATCGGCGCCATCGCCGGCTGCCCGTCGCGAAATGCGCCAACCTTGAAGCCGCTGATCGGACCAAGGTGACGGAGCAGCCGGCTCTGGATGTCGAGCGCTTCGGCATAGTCTGGCACCGGCAGCCGGGTGGCATCGCCGCGCTGCCCCGTCTCGCGCGCCGTCAGCAATATGTCAGCGACGCGTTCCGCCATGTTGGTCATTCTGCCCGTCTCCTCGCATGGGGCGCACCCCTGTCCTGCAAATCCTGATAAAGGCGCGTCTGCGCCTTGGCGAGACCTGCGTCTGGCGGTAGATACCTTTGTCACGAGCGACGCAGATTTTCGCCTGCCTGGACCCATGCGCCACATTGCGCGTAGATTTCAGGCCAAGCCGTTGCAGTTGCCCCAGAGCTTGCCTACCCCTGACGAACGCATTCCATCCAAGGCCCGCGCATGCAACAGACCGACGATCAAAACACGGGCCGCCCAGAGACAGAGCCCTATTTTTCCAAAACCGATTGGCCGTTCTACTGGATCACCCAGACGTCGAACCAATACAACATGGTCATGGAACAACGGCTGAAGGCCGAAGGGCTCGACATCACCTATTGGCGGGTGCTCATGTCGGTTTACGAGGAGCCGGCGCTGTCGGTCTCTGAGATCGCGCGCCTGTGTATCATCAAGCTCACCACCGCCACCAAGATCGTACAGCGCATGGCCGCGCAGGGTCTGGTCACCACGGCCCCGCGCCAGACCGATGGCCGCGTGACAGAGGTCACGCTGACGTCCGAGGGCCATCAGTTGCGCCGCAAGGCCCGCGCCGTGGCCGATGAGATCTTCCGCGCTGTCTTTGACGATATGTCGCGAGAGGAAAAAATGGTGATGAACCTGCTGCTGGAGAAGGTGTTTCACAAGCTCGGGGACCTTTAAGGCGGGGCCGTCTGGCCCCACCTGTGCGCGTCGTCAGGCGAATTCCGGGCGGTCACGCTTCATCTTGCGGACCATGGCGTCGAACAGCAGCGTGGCGAAAGACGCGCTTTCCTTGAGCCGCTGTGCATCGGCTGCGCATTTTTCCTTGATGGTTTCGGGAAGCTGGCTGTCCGGCCCCGGCAGCGCAGCGGAGGCGCATTGGATTTCTGCCGCGCGCTGAAACGTCCAGAGCAGGAAAAAGGTCAGCGGGATGTCCGTCTCCATGCAGGCGACGCCGTGGTTTTTCAAAACCAGAACATGCTTGTCGCCAAGCGACTGGAGCATGCGGTCGCGCTCCTCGTCGTAGATCGTGATGCCTTCGAAGGTATGATACGCCACGCGCCCATACAGCTGCGCGCCGTAGAAGGAATTGTGATCTATGTCATAGCCCTTCATCGTGATGGCAGAGACAGGCGTGGTGTGGGTGTGCACCACGCAGCCCACATCCGGGCGGTGTTCGTGGATCGCGCCATGCAGCGCGAACCCCGCAGGATTGGGCTTGTATTCGCTTTCGCGCTTCAGCTTGCCATCGACACCGACCACCAGAAGATTGTCCGGCGTGACCTCGTCGTAGTGCAGCCCCATCGGGTTGACCAGATAGGCGTGCTCATCACCGGGCAGGCGCACCGAAATATGGTTGAAGATCAGCTCGGTCCAGCCGAGGTAGCTGACGAGGTGATAGAAATCCGTCAGTTGCACGCGCAGTTCGGCCTCGGTCATCTGGTCGATGGGTTTCTGGACCGTGGACATATCGTTCATTGGATTAACTCCTTTTCCAGGTTGGCCAGCAGGCGAGGCGGAAGGCCCCCCGCTTTGGCCGGGGAGAGCGGCAGGCTATCGGCTTCATCAATGGCTTCGAGGATCGCCTTCAGCGCGGGAATGGGGTGGCCGGACTGCGCCGCCAAAGCCAACGGCGCGCGGGCGATGGCGTCCAGTTCAAGCGTGCGACCAGCGCGCGCGTCCTGCAACATGGAGGTGGGAAAATCCCCGGCGTCGATCAGCAGGTCCAGAAGCCATTGGTTGTCAGGCAATGCCACGCCCTGCCCCGCCGCCCACTGGCGAAACGGATCGGCGACGGCGCACACCAGTTGCCCCAGCTCGGGCGTTTCGCCGATCGTCTTGAGCGTGCAGCCAAGCAGCGCCGACAGAGGGTTCGTGGTGATGTTGCCCAGCAATTTGCCCAACACCTTTTCGCGGATGTCGCTGGCGAGGTCGACGCGCACGCCGGCCTGTTCCAGAGTGTCCTGCAAAGGCACCAGTCCCGGCGGATGAACCGCCGCAGGCCCCAGCGAGAGCGTCGGCGTATTGGTGGACAGGGCCAGATCCCCCTCCATCCGCACGGTCATCAGCAACACCGCACCAAGGACCTGCTCGGGCCGCAGATGGCGCGCAAGAGTTCCCTCCGGGTCCACAAAGGGCACCTCGCCCTTTCCGGCGAAGAACCAGAACGGCAGCCCGTTCACCATCGGAATGATCAATGTGTCCGGGCCGATCCCGCCTGCGTTGAGGGCAACCGCCTGCGGCAGCTGATGCGATTTCACGCAAAGGAAAACGGCATCCTGTGGCGTCTCCAGCCGTTCAACCACCGGCGGATGGGCCTCATGCAGGGTTCCACGATCATCGAGGCGCAGGCCGTTCGCCGCGACCTGGGCGGCGCGGGCGCCACGTGCCACCACCGTCAGGTCACAGTCGGTGCCTCCCAGCAGGGCGGCCATGGCGGTGCCGATATTGCCCGCCCCGACGACAGCAATCTTGAGGGTCATGTTGGCCTCCTCAGGTCAAGAACAAAACGATGCCGGGGAAGATGGTCAGCAAGGCCACCCGCACCACGTCCAGCACCACAAAGGGCGCAAGCCCGGAGAAGATGGTGCCCAGCCGCACGTCCGGCACAACAGACCGCAGCACGAAGGCATTCATCCCCACCGGCGGCGTGATGTAGCTGATTTCCGTTACCATCACGACAAAGATGCCGAACCAGATCAGGTCAAAGCCCTGCGCCGCAACGATGGGGTAGAACACCGGCACGGTCAGCATGATCATCGACAGGCTTTCAAGCACGCAGCCCAGCAAAAGATAGATGCCCAGAATGATCAGAATGGTCATCGTCGGGGTCGAGCCAAAGCTGGCAAGGAACCCCTGGATGTCAGCGGTCATGCCGCTCATGTTGACGTAGTTGGTAAAGGTCAGCGCACCGAACAGGATGAAGAACATCATGGCTGTCGTCTTCATCGTGTCATAGAGGACATCGCCCAAAGCGCGCAGCGAGAAGCGGCCCGACAGAAGCACCAGCAGCAACGCGCCACCCGCGCCCATCCCGGCGCTTTCGGTCGGGGTGAAGACCCCAAGATAGATGCCACCCATCACGAAAGCGAACAGCAGCAGCGCCCCGGCCGTGCCCTTCAGCGCGCGGATGCGATCCATCAGCGGCAGCTTTTCCTCCACCGGCAGGTCCATACCGCGCCAGGTCACGGTGATGCGCACCGCGATGGCATAGCCGATGACGCCAAGGACGCCGGGGATCAGCCCCGCCAGGAACAGCTTGCCAATGTCCTGCTGGGTCATGATGCCGTAGAACACCAGAATGACGGAGGGCGGGATCAGAATGCCAAGCGTCCCACCCGCTGCGATGGCTGCAGTGGAGAGTTGATCCGGGTAGCCGAACTTGCGCATCGACGGCAGCGCGATCCGCGTCATCGTGGCGGCCGTGGCCATCGAGGATCCACACACGGACGAGAACGCGCCGCAGGCAATCACGGTCGCCGTGGCAAGGCCGCCTTTGCGATGGCGCAACCACGCGTAGGCCGAT
This sequence comes from Sagittula marina, assembly GCF_014196795.1. Lineage (GTDB taxonomy): Bacteria > Pseudomonadota > Alphaproteobacteria > Rhodobacterales > Rhodobacteraceae > Sagittula > Sagittula marina. The sequence continues at coordinate 15,409 of NZ_JACIEJ010000005.1, read as the reverse complement.
GCGTAGAGCTCTTGCGCGATGCCCGATTGCACCACGAAATTGCCCATCAACAGGAACAGCGGCAGCACCGACAGGGAATAGTCGCGCCCGTTGTCAAAGAAGGTCGAGCCCAGCAACGAGAGCGCCGGGCTCCATCCGATGATCGCCGCAACACCGGCGACGCCGACACCGGCCAGGGCAAAGGAGATCGGGACACCCGCCAGCAGGAGGGCAAAGATCACCACCATGCCCACGGGCCAAGATGCGAGAAATTCCATGGGGTTACCCTTTCAGATAGCGGATCAGGCGGTGCACGGGAACGACCGTGCTCAGCACGGCGCCAACGCCGGTGCACAGCGCGCAGAAGTAGCCCAGCGGCGCGATGGGCAGCTTCAGGGTTGAGGTCTGGCCGCCGTAGCTGCCGATCTGCCCGGCGTAGACGGCAAGCCGCCACGTGACCAAGCCCAGGATCACGGAGCCGAAGACGCCGCAAGCCACGCGCCGCCAGGGCTGCACCCAGTCCGGCAACAGATCGGTGATCAGGTCGACGGTCACATGCTCATCACGCAAGGCCACGGCACACAGCCCGAGGAAAATCGTCGCGCACAGCAGGATCTCGGTCAGCTCCCCCGCCCCGGCCACCGGTGCGTTCAGCAGGTAGCGCCCGAGCACATCCAGAACGGTCAGCGCCATCATCGCCAGCAGGAACAGACCGCCAAGCACCGACAACACCCCCCGCAGCGTGATGCCGGGGACCGACAGCCGATGGGCTGCCGGGGTTTGCATTGAGCGATCCGTAAGGCTCATCTCGCTGGGTTTCATTGCAGCTCGGCTTCGGCTGTGGCGATCTCTGCCTTGAACGCATCATAAAGCGCGGCGCTGTCGAGACCGGCCTCGTCCATCTCTCCCAGCTTGCTTTCGATCACCGGCTGCAAGGCGGCTGTCCATGCCTCCAGCTGCGTATCGGTCGCGGGCGACACGGCAATCTGCCCGTCCATGGCGTCGACGCCCTTTTCATCGGCGCGATCCCACATCTTGCCTGCCATGCGGGCCAGAGCCTCGCCGGTGACGCTGTCGATCTGCTCTTGTTGTTCGGCGCTCAGGCTGTCCCACTTGGCCTTGTTCATCACCACGTAGAAGGAGGTATTGTACAGACCGCCGGGCACAGAGATGCCGATGTCGAGCTGCGGGATCAGTTTGAAGAAGTTGACCGACTCGTAGGGGAACAGGATGCCGTCCGCGACGCCCTGGCTGAGCAGCTCGTAGGCCTTGGAGGACGGTCCTTCGACGGGGACGGCGCCGAGCGTGGTGGCGACCTCATGCACGATGCCGCCGCCGACGCGCAGCTTGGCCCCTTTCAGCACATCCGCGGAGCTGGCGTCCGCCTCCTTCATGAAGATCTCGCCGGGACCGTGGGTGAAAACGCCAAGCACTTTCACCTGATCGTATTCGCCGGCATCGATCAGCTGATCCTCGAAGACCCGCCAGTAGGCGACCGACGTGGCCTCTGCACTGTCGCTGAGGAAGGGAAGCTCGGCCAGGTTGGTGGTGGTGAAGCGGCCCGGATTGTAGCCCTGCACGCCAAAGGTGATATCGGCCACACCGTTGACGGCAAAGTCAAAATGCGCAGCGGGCGGTCCCAGGGGGGCGGGCAGGATGGTGGTCTGCACCGTGCCGCCGGTGGCCTCGGTGATCTGTTCGGTCATGGGCACGATGACTTCGGACACCAGCGGATGCGCGGGCGGCAGCCAGTTCGCCACCGTCAGCGTGGTCTGGGTTTGCGCCATGGCGGTGGAGGCCATCATCAGAGCGGTGGCCGAGGCAAGAATGAGTTTCATAAGCGTTTCGTTTCCTGTTGGTTGAGTATGACGCGCAGCCGTTCGTAGTGCAGCCGTCGCGGAAGTGGCGAAGGGCCCTTAGGAGGCCGCCCGCAAATCGTGGAACGTCCGGTTGCACCAGACCAAGCTTTCCGGCGCACCTTGGGCAAGTGCAATCTCTTGCACCTCGCAAAAGAAGACTGAATGCGTTCCGATCTCCGTCCGATCAACGATTGTGCAGTCGAAAGACACGGTCGCGTCGTCAAGCACCGGAGCACCTGTGACATGCGTTGTCCACCCGGCCTGTTCAAACCGATCCGGGGCCTTGCTGTTGGCGAAGACGCCAGACAGATCGCGGTGGTGGCCTGCGAGCACGTTGACGCATAACACGCCGTTTTGCAGGAACAAATCATGGCTGCGGTTGGCGCGATTGACGCAGACCAACAGCGTGGGGGGCGTGTCCGTCACGGAACAGACCGCCGAGGCCGTCATACCATGCTGGCCCGCGCTTCCATCCGTTGTCAGCACGGTGACAGAGGCACCGAGCCGCGACATGCCTTCTCGGAAAAGGGGTTGTAACTCCATCATCTCGCTCCTCAGATATCCAGGACCAGCTTGCCGCGCCCACGAGAGCAGCAGGCGCAAATCTGGTCATTGTCCTCGCGCTCGTCCTCGGTGAGGAACTGGTCGCGGTGGTCGATTTCGCCCTCCAGCACATCGGTCACACAGGTGCCGCAGATGCCTTCTTCGCATTTCACCTCGATCTTCAGCCCTTCGCGGGCCAGGGCCTTGGCGATGGTGTCGTCGGGGCCGACGGTGACGGTCAGGCCGGATTGCGCGCATTCGACGTCAAAGCTGTCGCCGGAGGCGTCCACGTCGGCGCTGAAATACTCCCGATGCACATGGTCGGTGGCATGGCCGCTGGCTTCTGCGTGCGCGATCACCCAATCCATGAACCCTTGCGGCCCACAGACGTAGACATGCGTGGTCGGGTTCGGGGCGGGCATCACCGCATCAAGGTCGAGCTTTTGCGCGTCATCGTGGTAAAGCACGACATTGTCCGCAAACGGCAGGCCCGGGAGCACATCTGCGAAGGCACAGCGCTCTGCCGAGCGGGTGGCGTAATGCAGCGTGAAATCAGCGCCCTTCGCGTGCAGCTCCCAAGCCATCGCCAGCATGGGTGTCACGCCGATCCCGCCGCCGAACAAGACGGTATGATCCGCCTGCGCCAGCGGAAAGTGGTTGCGGGGCCCTTCGACGTGGACGGTTTCCCCCGCCTTCACAAGCTGGTGGAGCGCCACGGAGCCGCCACGGCTGTCCGGGTCTTTCAGGATGCCCAGCTGCCATTGCGTGCGGTCTGCGGGATCCCCCGCCAACGAATATTGCCGCCAGATCGGTCCCTCTGGCGTCTCCACCAGCAGGTCGATATGAGCGCCTGCCGCGACCTCTGGCAGCGGCCCCTCCCCGGTGAGGGTGAGGCGCATGATGTCACCCTTGTCGTCGATCCGTTCGGCAACGGTGAGCACCAGGGCTGAACTGTTCTGCATGTCCTTCATCATCCTTACCTCATGTACAGGCCGCCGTTGACGTCCCAGCACGCGCCGGTGACGAAGGCAGCATCCGGGCCGGCAAGCATGGTGACCATCCGGGCCACAAAGGCCGTGTCCCCAAGCTGCCCGACGGGGACGTTCTTCAGAAATCCGTCGAGGTTATCGCCCACGATGTTGTGCACCATCGGGCTGTCCATCGGTCCGGGCGAGATCGCATTGCATGTCACGCCAAACGCGGCGAGATCACGGGCAAAAACCTTGGTCAGCGTCAGGATCGCCCCTTTGGAGGCGGCGTAATGGGCGCCTGTCGCGGTGCCGCCGTTCTGCCCGGCCAGCGAGGCCATGTTGATGATGCGGCCGTAGCCGCGTTCCTTGAAATGCCTGCCAAAGGTCTGGCACCCGGCGAACACCCCACCGGCATTCGTCGCCATGATGGCGTTGAACTCATGCGGGTCGATCTCCAGCACGGGCTTGGCTTCGGTGCGGGCCGCGTTGTTCACCAGCACTTCGGCGGAGCCCCAGCGGGCCACGATCTTGTCCAGCGCCAGTTGAAAGTCCTCGGGGCGGGACACATCCAACGTCGCCGTCACGGCGGTTTCGCCCGACAGGTCAAGCTCGGAGGCCAGTTTGCCCGCGGCCTCCTGGTCGATGTCGGCGATCACCACCCGATAGCCTGCGGCATGCAAGGCGCGGGTGGCGGTGGCGCCGAACCCGTTTGCCCCACCTGTGACCAAAGCGGTCTGGATCTTATCCGGCAAAGGCGCCCCCATCAGAACAAGTAGCTGATCGAGGTCAGCGTCCCGTCGGAGTTCAACAGCCGCACGACCTTGTCGCGGATCATCAGGCCGTTCTCTGTGACCACCAGCGCCCATTCCACATTGGCGGCAAAGGCGCGTTGGCGGCCGAACTTGTCCTCGATGACATGTTGCGCGGCGCGCACGGTGATAACCTCGCCTTCGACCTTGTCGATGACGATCCGCGACACGGTGCGCACGCTGTCCGCAGGCGGCGCCGACGAGATGGAAAACCCCGCCTGAAACCGCTCCACCCGCATCTTGCGCATGGCCTTGTCATCGTAGGCAATGTTGAGCGTGTTGGCGAAATCCGTGGCGTTCTTTTCGATCGGGATCACGTAGTGGCCATCGTCTGTCCACAAGGCGAGCCAGGCGTCGTAATCCCGCGCGTCGAGCAGATCCGCTTCTGCCCACAGGAATGCGGTGACCTCTTCGAGGGTCACCTCCGTTGCGACCATATCCTTCATTGGTCCATCACCTTTTTCCACATCTTGTAGGCCGAGCGCATGCCGGTTTCGGCGGAGACATCGCCAATCGGCAGACCGTTCTCGCCCTCTTTTTCAAGGCCGAGGCCCCGGTTCACCATCACGTCCAGTTCCCCTGCCCCGGCAGAGCCGCGCTGCACGCGTTCCCAGACCTCGGCATCGTCCGGAGAGCCGAAGCCCATCGGACCCTGGAAATGCTCGTGCAGACGCATCCGCATCTGGTTGGCCGCTTCCGGGCCGCCCTCCATACCAAGCGCGATGTGGCGAATTTCGGTTTCATTCACCGACACGGGGCGCAGGATGCGGAAGAACGACAGCGAACAGGCCGCGTTGGGAAAAAGGTTCAGGTTGAAGCCGCAACCGCCCACGGCGCGCACGATGCGCTTGACCTGCGCTTCGTCGTAATCCTTGCGCAGCGTCTCGGCCAGCTCTGCAAACCGCTCGGGGATCGGCGCGTCCGGGTCATCGTCGAGGTCGATCAGTTCCGGCATCATGACCATGACGGAGTGGCCGTTGCCGAGGTCTTCGACATAGCCGTCGTCGTCTTCCATGAAGGAGAACGTATCGAGCGCCTCACCGTCCAGCGATTGCAGGAAGGATTTGTGCACGATGGGAAAGTGGTAGGCGTCGGTGGTGTTTTCCAGCTGAACCTTCCAGTTCATCGGCACCTTGAACTGATGTTCCCCCAGTGCCTTGATCGGAAAGCCACCGCCCTGCTTCATGAACAGGCGGATCCACGGCTTGGCGTTGCCAAGGAAGTCCTCCAGCGGCTCTGCATCCCAGTCGAAGGTGGCAAAGATCATGCCCTCGAAGGTTTCGACGCGCAGCTTCTTCAGCCCGTAGTTGGCCTTGTCGAAGTCGGCACTGTAGCCTTCGGTGTAGGGGATCGCCCGCAGGTCACCGTTCAGCGCATAGCCCCAGCCGTGATAGGGACACTGAAAGGACGAGGTCTTGCCCTTCTTGATCTCGCAGACGCTGGCGGCGCGGTGACGACAGCGGTTCACCAGAACGTGCAGCTCGCCTTTGCGGTCGCGGGAAATGATGATCGGCTGCTGACCGACCCACGACAGCTTGAAGTTGCCTTTGCCGGGCACTTCGCTTTCGTGGCCAACCCAGTTCCAGCATTTGCCGAAAATCTTGTCCATCTCGGCATCGAAGATGGCCGGATCTTCGTACATGGCGGTGGCGACGCGGTCGCCTTTCATCAGTTGATCCGTATCGACCGGACCGGAGGGGAATTCATCAAGGGACATGGGTGGTCCTTTCTACTTGCCCGCAGCGGGTGCGGGGATCTGAATGGGCGCATTCCAGTCGCCGACCGGGCGCGCGTAAAGATTGCGTGTCGAGAAGCGGTCCATGCGCCACGCGCCGTCCTCGTGGGCAAAGTCGATCTCCAGCCGGGCGGCCATCAGAAACGATTGCCCGTCGTGGAATGTCGGTGTTTGCAGCATCAACCAGCGCCCCGTGAGACCGGTGTTCGTGTGGGTGATGGCCTCGGACGACAGGAAATGTGCGTTCATGGCGAAATGCGGCGGCGTCGTGCAAAAGGCCCCGAGCCATGCAACGATGGCGTCACGCCCCTTGTGGCTGCCGAAGTCCTTGGCGTAGCGGTCGCCCGCCCCGCCCCAGACGGCATCGGTGGTGAACAGCGCGCCCAGCGCGCCGAGGTCCGTGTCACCATCCAAACGGTCGCAGATGTCCATGTAGTCGGACAGGCAGCGACGGCAGGCGCTTTCGGCCTCCAGACGGTCGAGCCGCGCAAGGATCGGGGCCAGATCGCTCACAGCTTGGGGATCTCCAGCGCGCGGCCCATGCGGGCCTCGACGGTCATGTATTTCCACAGCCGGTCATTGCCCTCGCCCACGACGATGGTGCGCAGCAAATTGCAGGCCGCCTGCACCGCCTCGCGGTTGGGGAAATCAGCCATGATGTACCATGTGAATGGAAAGCCCTGGCTGGCGCCGACCATGGTCTGGTCGTCATCAAAGGTGCCAACGATGGTGACGCCGTCCATCTGGTCGATGCCCGCCATCAGTTCCTGCGTGGCCTTCCAGACCGGTCCGATCTGATCGAACGGCAAGGAGAAAAACGTCGGGTGGTTGTTGAAGCACAAGAGCGTGCGCAGCGGTGTATCGGTCATGAGATTGTCCTTCGTCGGTAGATGTCTGTCTCTGTGTCGGTGAAATCAGGGGAAACCCGGCGGTGTCTGTTCGCCGAACATGGCCGCCCCGGCAGAGGTCCATGTGCCCTCCCCCATGAAGGCGTGTTGCGCGACGCAGGCCGCGTCGACCATCAGCCGTCCCAGAGGATGCCCGGCCATCATCGCGCCCGCGCCGCCCATCAAGAACGCCTGCCGGGCGGCCTCGGCGCCGTCATGGGCGGCCGTTGTCGCGGCAAGCCGCAAGCGGACATGGGTGTCGGTCGACACACGGTCGTTGTCGGCCAGCTCCTCCCACGCCTTGGCGGTGGCGTCGTAGAACTGCGCGCGGGCGCCGGCGAGCGTCGCCTCGGCGCGGGCCAGATGCGCCTGGACATAAGGCCGCGCGCCGGGGTTCGGGGCGCCGGTGATCGATGCACGCTGCGCCGCATCCGAGCGAATGAAATCAAGCGCCTCGCGCGCCGCACCAAGAGCCACGACCGCCAGAACCTGCGCCGCCAGTGCCATGGCGGGGTAACGGAAAATCCGGTCCTCCATCGCGGACGGGTTTCCACGGACAAACGTCCAGTCGTCAGGCACGACCACCTTGTCGACAACAAGGTCATGGCTGCCGGTGCCGCGCAGACCGATGGTGTTCCATGTCTCGTCGATCGTGACCTTGTCGCGGGGCATCACCGCGGTGCGGGGCAGCGGCGTCTCGTCGCCGTCGATCTTTATGCCACCCCCAAGCAGATCCGCGCACATGGAGCCGGAGCACCACGCCCACCGGCCCGACACCTCGACCCCGCCTTCGACGCGCTGCGCGGACTGGGGCGGAAACAGCCCCCCGGCAAAAACCGTGTCAGGGTTTGCGCCGTAAATGGCATCAAAGGTCTCCACCGGAAGCGCCGCAAGATAGGTCGACGACACACCAAAGGACGCCACCCAGCCTGCCGAAGGGTCGGCGGCGGCAATGGTCTCGATCAGCTCCAGAAATTGCATGGGCGTGACCGCATCGCCACCCAGACGGGTCGGCACGAACGCGCGGTAAACGCCCACCTTGCGAAAGCCGTCGACAATATCCTGGGGGATATGGCGCAGCTGGTCAAACTCGGCGCGGCGGCCACGGATCGTATCACAAAGCGCCATCAGCGCGGCGGTGCGCGACAAGTCGGGTTCAGGGCGGGTCATGCTTGGGTCTCCACTATCGGTTTCGCTGGGAACAGGCTGCGGGCGATGGCGCAGAGGGTGGCATCGGCCCCCTTGCGTCCCACCAGTTGCAGCCCTGCGGGCAAGCCGCTGTCGGTCAGGATCGGGATGGTCAGCGCCGGATGGCCACTGAGGTTGAAGGGGCGCACCAGCCGCGTCAGAGGGATCAGCGCGCGGGGGTCTTGCGCATCGCTCAAGGTTGGCGGCACGCAGGGCATCGTGGGCAGGACCAGCGCATCGACCGTGGCGAGCGCTGCATCCACCTCGGCGGTGAACCGGGCGCGGACCTCTTCCGCCTCGGCGCGCTGTGCGTCTGTGACCTCGAGCGCGGCAAGGATGCGTGATCTCACGTCCTCCCCCATGACAGCGTTGGAGCGAGCAAGCTGCCCAAATTCCTGCGCGATTTCGTGGTTGATCACCACCAGACCCGCCTCATAAGCCGCCTTGAAGGACGGCAAATCCAGCGCGGGGATCTGCCCCTGGCCGGCCAACGATTTAGCCAAGGCGTCATTGATGTCGGCATCGGCCTCGACCGTGATACGGGCCAGTCGCGGCGCTTGAACCTGTTCGCAGTTGAATTTCAGAAGGATCGACGCCGCGCGTTCCAGCATCGCGGCATCGCGCGCCATTGGCCCGATCACATCCAGGGATGAGACGCGCGGCACGGCGCCACGCCGATCAATGGCCCCGAAGGTCGGCTTCAGCCCGTAGACGCCACAACAGCAGGCGGGCTGACGGACCGAACCGCCGGTGTCCGTGCCGATGGCAAAGTCACACAGCCCTGCAGCCACGGCACTGGCGGTTCCAGACGACGAACCGCCGGGAATGCGATCAGGCCAATTTGGGTTCGGCGCGGTCCCCGCAAAGGCGTTTACGCCGCTCACACCAAAGGCCATCTCATGCATCGTCACCAGGCCGGTGATCCGCACCTCCGCTGCCAACAGATTTTCGACCACGGCGGAGTGCACGGTCTCCGCCGGGGCATCTGCAAATGCAGCGCTGCCACATCGCGTCGGCACGCCAGAGACGCCAAGGCACTCCTTCACCAGAACGCGCAACCCATCAGAGCCGAGCATAAGCGGCCGCGTCACTACGCCGGAGATATCAGGAGCTACGGATGGCGCTTCGAACTCTTGGGGCACGTAATCGTCCTGTCTTAAAGATGTGATTTACGTGAATGTTACCGCTTTTATCCATTCTGGGAAGAAAAAAGCGCGCCAGCAGCCCTCCTTAAGCGACGAATTCAACAGCACCCAATGTTACACTGTTGATTTTAATAAACAAAAATTGCGTCTAAATTTTAATCGCCAACGCATTGCGGTGGATAAACGACCTCCGCTAGCGCTCACATCGCAGCTTAGCCTGACCCTGAAAATGCTGGAAAAGACGCTTATTCGCCAATTTTCCGCAATTATTGGCAGGGTCCGAGGGGCGCATCCGGGTAAAAGATTCGCTCAAAGCAACGCATATATCGTATAATTACCGTTTCGGATGGGATGCGATGCTAAATGCCCCTGCGACGCACGCGACACGTCTGCCATTGTTACGGCTTTCTGAAGTCGTTCTTGCCATCAGTCGCAAAACAGCACACGCCTCAGGCGTGATGGCGAGGGACAGTCTGCTTTACACGTTTCCCCCTACCCGCCCTACAACGGAAGCTGTCCAAATTATGAGACAGGAGGGGGGGTGGTCACGCCACCGATCCCGTCACCTGTGTGAAACTGGTCGGGGCACTCTGGCATCACGGTACGGTCACCGTTACCACTGCGGCCCACCGACACCAAACGGTGTCCGTTGAGAGCGTTACGTTGAGCGCCGCCCTGACAGAAGTTCCCCTCGCATGTCGGGCACTGAGTGACGTCGGCCCGGACCGCCAAACTTGCGGGAAGGTTTCGGCTTGCCCAAGGCCGCCCGTCAGACCGAAGCGATCTGGAATGTGACCCTTCGTCCGTCAGAGCTGTGCAACAATGAAGTTAGAATAATCGGGATATCATCCAAGGAGGCTGTATCGGCACAACGATCTTGAAAGTGCTTTTCAGCAGATTGGAAACCATCGCAAAGGAATGATTTCCATTTGTGGGCACGCGCACGCGCCGCCTGCGGCGAGGCGGATGATTTCATTTCAACGGCATCGACGTGGCAAGCGTCTTACGCATTGCACGTGGCCTCTGGATCGTCGCTTCGCGTGGATACGAAGCGCACCGTGCTGCCTCTCGTATCGCCCAAGTCTCACCGGCCAATACGTCCAGCCGTTGGGTGCGATTGACAACGGTGCGTGGCATGGCCCTCGCCACCACGAAGGCTGAAGGTGCGACATTTTCAAGTGTCCGGCCATGCCCCCCCCCCTGTTCTGTCGATGGGCGCGCATAATTCATCTCTGGTTGGGGACCACTCGCCAACGCGTGGTCTGTTGAGGTGATCCCAACCCGTTTTGTCTACTTGGTCAGGCAAAATGGCCCGGTCCATCGGTCTCGGGATGAACACGCTTGGCGGACTTCGCCACCTGCCAGAATCAGGTCCGGATCCAACCGGAGCAAAAGCGAAACACGACACATATAACCGCGCCAATTGGCTGTGCGGTATCGAGTAGCAAAGGGATTTGGCATGCCCTCAGCCAACACTCAGGATTTCTAATATGAATTGTCTCGACCGATATGTGCAACCACGCCGATTAGTACCGTCTTAATTTCTATGCCGCATACGTTTGTTGAATGCGGTTTTAGGGGTGTGAGAAATGGGTGGGTATTTGTGGCCTTCGCCTTCGACCACTCCGCACGTATCGAAGCTGCAGCCAAGCCGCGCCTGAAACCGGTGATCATGATCGACCTTTGCAGAGAGGATAATCAAATTCGGAGGGCCTGTGGTGTCTCAACCCGATTAAAAACGATTTCCTTGCAGTCGAACATGCGAGGTTCATGGACAGGTTCGGTAGAATTGGCAACGTCATGGAACATGCGACCCAGCTTAAACTGATCAAATGGTATCTTTCCGCCGCTTCAAAGATCGCCGCAATCGTGGTCATGATTGAACGGCGGGGCGACGACGGGGCCTTGGTGAAAATGCGAACAAATCCGGGCAATGGAGCCAATCCGGACGTCTATACGTCCGGCGCCCCCCTGCTCTTTCGCTACCGCAAGGCCACATCAGAAATCTGGAAGGAAGCTGCGTGAACGAAATGGCCACCAGCGTCGCAACGGCAGAGACATCCTCGGACAAGCGCTTCGAGCGTTTTTCGCAGATCGTGAAGGATGAGATCGGGGTGCGCCTGCCGCAAAACAAGCGTGTGATGGTGGAAAGCCGTCTGCGGCGGCGCATGACCGAGCTGCGGCTTGCATCGGTGGACCAGTATTTCACCTACCTCTTTGACGAGGGGGCGCTGGAAGGCGAGCTGGACGTGATCTTCGATGCGGTGACGACCAACAAGACCGATTTCTTTCGTGAAGCTGAGCATTTCCGGCTGCTGGCAGGGACGATCCTGCCCGATCGGTTGAAGCGGCGTCCGGCAACGGGCCGCGCCTCAATGTTCAAGATCTGGAGCGCGGCAGCATCCTCAGGCATGGAGGCCTATACCGCGGCGATGGTGTTGGCCGACTATGCGACCCGCCATGGCGCTTTCGAGTGGGGCATCCTTGGAACCGACATAAATCTCAAGGTTCTCGATCGTGCGCGCGCAGCTGTCTACAATCAGGCCGAGATCGCGCCGGTGCCGGCCGCCAATCAAGCGCATCACCTGATGGAAGGCATCGGCCGCCGAAAGGGCGAATGGCGCGTGGTGCCGGAACTGCGCCGTCGGGTGCAGTTCCAGCAGATCAACCTGCTGAGCCATGACTGCCCGATCGACCGGAATATCGACGTCATCTTTCTGCGAAATGTGCTGATCTACTTCGACGCCCGCGACCAGGCCAAGGTGATCAGCCGCATGGTGGATCACCTGGCCCCGCGCGGCCATCTGTTTGTCGGCCATTCCGAAAGTATGATTGTGAGCCAGCCATCGCTGACACAGATCGCGCCCGCCGTCTTCTGCAAGGACTAAGCTGATGCCGAACCGCCAAATCAACGTCCTTGTCGTCGACGACAGCGCCACCGTTCGCAGCGCCTTTTCGGCGATCATCCGCGCCGATGCCGGGCTGTCACTTTTCGCGACCGCCTCGGACCCTTTCATCGCGGTCGAGCGGATGAAGAAAGGCCTGCCGGACGTGATACTTCTGGATCTGGAATTGCCCAACATGGATGGGCTGACCTTCCTGAAAAAGATCATGTCCCAGCGTCCCATGCCTGTGGTCGTGTGTTCCAGCTACACTGAAGCGGGCTCGCAGGGCGCGCTAAAGGCGCTGGATCTCGGCGCGGCAGAGGTGTTGGCGAAACCGAGGCTCGATACGCAGGTGGCTCGGGCCGAGGCAGCAGTGCAGATCGGCGACGCGTTGCGCGCCGCGGTGTCCAGCCGGCATGGTGATGCGACACGCCGTCCCGCTCCGGCCTTTGTTCCTGGAGAGAAGTACAGCGCTGACGTCGTACTGCCACATCGACCACCCAAGCCTGTTCCCGAAACCATGCCCATTGTCGCCATCGGCGCCTCCACCGGGGGGACCGAAGCCCTGCGCGATGTGCTGACCGCCCTGCCTGCCGAGGCTCCTGCCATCGCAGTTGTGCAGCATATGCCCGAGAAATTCACCCATGCTTTCGCCAATCGACTGAATACGCTCTGCCGGATCGAGGTTCGCGAGGCCGAGAACGGCGATGTCATGACCCGCGGAACGGCGCTGATCGCGCCGGGCAACCATCACATGATATTGCGCCGCAGTGGCACCAGCTATCGGGTGGATGTTGTCAATGGGCCCTATGTCAGCCGACACCGGCCTTCGGTCGATGTGCTCTTTCGTTCCGTTGCGCAAGCGGCGGGCGCGAACGCGTTGGGGATCATCATGACCGGAATGGGCGACGACGGTGCGGCTGGCATGGCAGAAATGCATGCCTCGGGCGCGCGCACCGTGGCGCAGGACGAAGCGTCCAGCGTCGTCTGGGGCATGCCGCGCGAAGCGATCGATGCCGGCGGCGTCGACAAGGTCGTGGCACTGCAGCGTATCGCCAAGGAGATCGACAGCCACGCACAGCTTGCGGTCAAACCGGGTCGCGTGGCGCGATGACTGCCGCACATCCAAAACAGCAGGAACACCACCTCGGCGGAGCGCACGCCGCCCTGTCGGACGATGTGTTGCGGCTGCGCGACGCAACCGAGGACGTTTTTCTGTCCACAGGCGAACAGTTGCTTGAGGTGTCGGACCTGCTGAGTGCCGCGCTGGCAGCGGTGGATTCGCTGGCAGCCCTTGGGCGCGAGGACGTCATGGACCGGCTGCGCGAACAGGCTTGCACCCAACCCGAGACGTTTGCCGACCTCAGCACTGGATTTCACGAAATTTTCGGGCGGATCAAGGGATTGAATGACATGATCCTCACGCTCGACAAGGAGGTCAGCTCTGTCCGCCGCTCGGTCATGACCACGCGGTTCGTGATGGTCAACGCGCGTGTGGTGCTGTCGTCGATGCTGATACAGGAACAGCGCCTGAGCAGTCTGACCGACGATGGGTCGCGCATCGTGGGCCAGATGCAACAGTTGCTGCACCAGTTCGAGGGTGCAATTCGCGGCATTCGCGCGTCCGTCACGCAGGTCGAGCACATGATCGGCGAGGTCGGCGCCACGGTGAACGGCGTCGTCTGCACAGCCTTTGGTGCGTTGATCGCCGATGTGAGCGAATTCGAGCGCAACGTGCGCGCAATCGCGGGAGCGAGCGATGAGATGGCGCGCCAGGTGCAGGCCATTCAATCCGCCACAGCTCAGGCGGTCGAGGGCCTGCAGGTCGGCGACGCAACGCGCCAGCGGTTGGAACATGTGGCCAACATCCTGGAAACCATGACCGGCGACGGCGGGCTGCTGCCACCCATGGCAGCAACGCTGCTTACAGATGCCGCGCGCGAACAGTCGGGCAGCCTCGCCCGGCTGGAATCCAACATCGCGGTCCTGACGGACAGTCTGCAAACCCTTGTTGACAAGCATCTTGCAGATTTCGCTGGGACGACGGACCATGCGCTGGACGCGGACACTCTGTTGGATGGGTCTGCTCGGATCGCGCAGACACTCGAAACCGTGCGGCCGATGCAGGAGCGAACGCGCGAGCTCGACCGGATGCTGCACGAAGAGCTGGATCAATTCAATGCGTTGACGCACGAGGGTGAGGAAGTGCAGTTCAACATCAAGCAGATTGGCATGAACGCGGTGCTTGCCTGCGCCCGGCTCGGTGACGACGGCACGCCTCTGAAGGTGGTCGCGGAACAGATCCAGTTTGTGGCACAGGACACCAGCGACAGCTTCGCCCGCATACGCGAGACGATGCTGAGGATAGGGACGCTAGGGCGGCAGATCACGACCGAATCCGAAGAGATTATCACCCGATCGATCCAGGTGCCCACCACCCTGTCGATGCGAATTAATCCGTTGATCGAGCGAGTGGTCCACGACCTGAGCCCCCTGCAGACCGTCATCGGTAAAATCAGAGGCCGGGTCGCGCGACTTGAATTCGACTTTGCGCCTGCGCGGGCGCACACCGAGCGGCTCGGTGATCTCGCAGCTCGGCTGCCAAGGGGCACGGGATCGGGCGACCCTCAGTCGCATGATGTGCTTGCCCAAATTTATGCGTGCTTCACCATCGAGGCCGAGCGCGAAATATTCAGCCACTTTTATCCCGACGATGCAGCGAATTTTCGAGCTGGCCAGCACCAAGCTGAAGAAACCGCAGGAGATGTTCCGGACGACGATTTCTTTTTCTAACTTCATGTCGCACGCCAAAATATCACTGAACTGGAGCAATATTCTGACATGATCCCCAGAGGCTCGATCATGCTGCGAAGGCTTCACCACCAGTCTTTGGAAACCCTATCTAAACCTTGATGCGGGCTCTTTTCACATAAATTCCAGGAGGGGTTCATCTCGGGAATGCTGCAATACGGGACACCGCGAAGTGCCTTCCGACGGTGGGAGAGCGTTCTGAAGTCAGCCACCTGCCAGTTCAGACCGAGCAGAAGCCCCAGACCCTCGACGAAACCGGTTAGTTGCCGCAAGGCCATGTCGGATATACCCGGCACGCCGCTCTTTCAAAGCTGAAAAGATCCACTGGATCAATTCCGCAACGCCTGCCTCCCTTCATCCTCTCTCGCGACATTCCTTTGAAACACCCTGCCGTCCGACGGATCGGTAGAAAGGTCGTGAAACGGCGCGCTAGGGTCAGGACTCATAGCCAATAAATGACAGTTGCAGCGAGGGCGATTGCCGACAGGAAGACCTTCGGACAGCGGTCGTATCGGGTAGCCACTCGCCGCCAATCCTTGAGCCTGCCGAACATGATCTCGATCCGGTTGCGCCGTTTGTATCGGCGCTTGTCGTACT
>NZ_JACIEJ010000004.1 GCF_014196795.1 Sagittula marina | reverse complement strand
CTTTGAATACATCAATGGGTTCTACAATCCGCGACGCCGCCATTCAGCACTGGGCTGGAAAAGCCCGGGCGCCTTCGAACGAAAGGTGGCTTAAACGAGCACCAGGGGCGGCACGAAAGCGCGACAGGTCCAAGTGAGACCATAGTCATCGACTTCCGCCCTGAGGATCGTGACCATATGCTTCCGGGCCGACTTTGGTCGTCGAAGGGTCCTGCAGATTTTGGCCAATCACCTTTGGGACGCCGCGTATTTCTTGGACGGATCGACACGAGCATCATTTGGAGCTATCGCCTTCCCTAGGCCATCGTCACCGCCTGTAGTGGCGCGGCGCTCGCGCTGACGGGCGTCGGGTTGCAGGCACTGCTACGCAACCAACTTGCCGATCCTTATCTCGTGGGCCTGTTTGCGGGGGTCTCGACTGGCGCGCTCCTCGTCTTAGGGTATGTCGTGGTCTTGGCCCATGCCGTGAGCGGAAGCGCGGGCGGCGACCGTGCCACACGGGCCGCAGCCGCGATCATCCCAGCGGGCATCGTCGCCTCGCAGATGTTCAACGCGCTGACGGCCTTCACCATCGCCTGCTCCGCCAACGCCGAGCAGGCGCGCGGGATCATGTTCTTGCTGAAGGGCAAACTTTCGGCGTTCGGTGTGAGTACGCGAGGTCATGCGCTCTGGTCTCCCTTGCGGGGGAGGGGGGGGGGGGCGATGTTTCTGCGGTGTCGGACGTGCTTGATCCGGCCGAGATGGCCGTATTCGCCCATCGCGTCTGGCAAACGCTACCGGGCGGTGAAGACCGGCGCGTCCACATAGCCGACCTTGGCCTCTCAGCGGATGCTGCATGTGGTCGTAGCGTCCGCTTCGGCGAAGCTGCACCGCGGTATTGCCATCCCGCCCGAGGTCCGATCACGCCCGGGAGCGACGCCAAGCAAGGGAGACCAAGCGCTTGGCCCTGCAGCGCAGTGAAGACACGGAACGAGCCCATATTGCAAAATGCTGCTGCGTGGCTAAGCTGCTCTGATTATCAGCAAGGCAGGCAGTCACATGCGCATCTTGGCTCCCTTGGAAACACTCGACTATTTCGACAGTCAAACTGTGAGCTTGGCGCGCGAAATCTCGCCTTTGCAGGCGTGGAACCTGATCACGGAAGACCCGCAGCCTCTTTTGAAAATTGCATTCAAGGTACGCGATGCTGTTTCGAGAAAGTTTGGCGTGAAGTCCATTGGCGGGTTCTCAGGCACTTCAACAGATACTGTCAGCGCAGGAGACTACCTGGACTTTTTCTTGGTCGAACACAGCGACGACGACACGTTGGTTCTGACGGAACGAGATCGGCATCTTGATGTGATGACCTGCGTGTCGTCACAAGGAAATGAGATCTCCATCACATCCTCTGTGACCGTGCATAATTTGTTTGGCACAGCCTACATGATACCGGTGGGTATAGCTCACAAGGTGATTGTCAGAAATATGCTGTGTCGACTTCAAAGGAAACTATCTGCGTAAGACTCAAGGTCCGCACTCCCGACCTTTATCTGCGGCAAAAATCTCGATCGTACTTGCAGGTTCAGCGAAGGTCCGGTCAGAGCCCAGTTTGGCGAACGTCGCACCCGGTCCTGGCGGCAGAATGGGCGTGATAGCGGACACTTCCAAGTCGATTGCCAGGAGGCATTGAGACATTCTTCGTTGTCGGGCCTTCGGTCCCTTTTCCAGAGATGCGTAACCACTACTTTGAGACCATGCACAGCGCACTGCATCATCAAATCACCTCTGACGGCATCGAGGCCTTGGCACTCTGCTCGGACCGCAGCTTTCCGTGCCACAGCCATGACGAATTCGGCTTCGGCTATTTGGTTGCGGGCGGTCAGGAAAGCTGGAGCGGGCGGGGGCTCGTCGAGGCTGGACCAGGCGACGTGATCACGGTTAATCCGGCGGAAATCCACGATGGGCGGGGCCAACCCGGCGCGCCGCGCCACTGGCGGATGCTGTTCCTGACGCCAGCGGCGCTCGCCCGCTTCGGGGATGTGGCGGCTGAGACTGTGGAATGGCACAATCCGGTCCTCTCCCATCCCGCAACCCGGATCGTAGTGGCGGGCGCCTTCGCGGCGGTGGTGGAGGAAAGGCCCGATCCCGTGCAGATCGAGGAGGCGCTGCTTGCCGCGATCCGCGCCCTTGCAGGCGAAGCACTGCCCATCGCGGGGCACCGGTGCGGGCCTGTGCCGACCGGGCCGGTCGCGCGTGTGCTCGACATGATCGGTCAGAATTGGGCGGCGCCCTTGTCGCTGAGCGATTTCGCGGACGAGGCGGGGATGAGCCGCTATGGATTCCTGCGTCGCTTCGCCCGTGAGGTGGGCACCACGCCTCATGCCTACCTGACCCAGCACCGGGTGAAACGCGCGCGGGAGGAAATCGCCACGGGCCTGCCGATCGCCGAAGCCGCTCTGGCGGCGGGGTTCGCCGACCAGAGCCACCTGACCCGCGCCTTCGCTCGCCAGTTCGGCCTGCCACCGGGCCGCTTCCGCGCTGCGACCCGCGCCTGAAGGGCAATATTCTTCAAGCCCGCCGGCACTGCGATGCGCTATCTCGCAAGCATCCTAGAACCCATGGCGAGGACGCGATGCACTTTTCCTCTTCTCACATGCGAACGATCTTCCCCGGACGCGCGACGGCCGCGATTGCACAGCGCGCGGTCGATGCTGGTGCCGATGCTACGCCGGCAATCGCGATCATCCAGCACGACGCCGCCCAACGAATTGGGGCTAGCGAGGCGAACTTCCCCGAGACTACGGCTTGGCGCGCCGCCTGTGTGCCGATGGCCTTGAAGCCGATGAAAAATCGCTGCGCCGCCGAGGCGATCTTGCAGTTTCGCAAGGAGGGGAGCCTGTCCGCAATTCATCCGCTCATCGACCGGTGCGATGCCGCTCCGCTTGCCTTAGCCACGCCAGTGGCGGTCTTCGACCTCGACCGGATCACGGGCGATCTGACAGTGCGCGCAGCAGAAGGTCACGAGGGATATCCGGCCTTCTCGGGTGGAACCGAGCAGTCCGAGGCACTGCCGCCCTTGGCGACCGTGACGCAGAAAATGGTGCTCGATCAGCCTGACACCGTTTTTGAATTTTCTCCAGAAAAGGAAGCCTGAGCTATGGATCCCGCCTTCCTTCTGACCTCGATGATCGTGGTTCTCGCGCCTGGCACGGGTGTTCTCTACACCCTCGCCATCGGGCTTTCGCAAGGTGCGCGGGCGAGCGTCATCGCTGCCGCAGGCTGCACGCTCGGGATCCTCCCCGCGATGCTTGCCGCGATCTTTGGGCTCGCAGCGCTGCTGAAGACCAGCGCGATGGCATTTGACGTTTTCAAGATCCTCGGTGCCCTGTACTTGCTCTGGATGGCCTGGTCTGTACTGAGAGAAAAAGGCGCGCTGGAGATCGCACCAGAAGGCGGGGCCCAGCCGATGCCGCGCGTGGCGCTCGCGGGGTTCGCACTCAATATCCTCAACCCCAAGCTCGCGATCTTCTTCCTCGCCTTCTTGCCGCAATTCGTGCCCGCCGGGACCGCGGCGCCGGTCGCGCGGATGCTGGGACACAGTGTGGTCTTCATGGCCATGACCCTTGTCGTCTTCGTGGGCTATGGCGTGTTGGCCGCACAGGTCCGGCACTATGTCGCCTCGCGTCCCGCCGTGATGGCCTGGCTGAAGCGCGGCTTTGCCGGAGCCTTCGTTCTCCTCGCCGCCCGTCTTGCCCTTACCCGGGCATGATCCTCAAGCCCCGGCGCGATCAGAAGAAGACCCCCAATCGACTCCAAAAATTCTGCACTGCCGCAGCGCATTTTGGTCTCAAGCCGCGAAGAGATCAGTCAGGTGAACACGGGCAACCCCGGCCGAATATCACAGGCAGAGGACCGAGACGTTCGTGCAATGCTGTATGCTGCAGTCTACGCAGTGTAGATGGTGACCATGGCAGGGGCGCAGATCAAATTCCTTGGCCTGCGATGGATGCGCATCAAAGGTCGCCGTCGCGCCTTAGTCGCTGTCGCACGAAAGCTGGTTGTCTTACTGTACTGTATGGGGCTCGACGGCACAGAACTCCATCTGGAAAAGACGAGAGGCAAGGCATGAATCCAAAAGCTCCCCAATCGACTTGATGGGATCGTCCAATTCGGACGAGGTCTGTGGGTGAAGGCGAAATTGTTTGCTTCGCAAAATGAAGCGCGTCGGGGAAGCAGGGCTCTCCGCAACCGTTCCGACGCATCCATGCAGCGGTGCCATTCGAACACCAAGACCGACTGCGAAGAGAGGCGTGGCCCGGATAAGCGATCACCGATCACATAAAAGAAGGAAGACGCGCTTGATCCACACATCCAATTGGAGAAGCGGTCGTTCTCCGCAGCTTAAAGAAAAACTCGAACTCCATATTTAAGCGGACGTTCAATCGGGTATCGAGGCCGGCGGCGCCCGTCTGGCCGACACGGAATTCCAGCAGTGTATCGCAAGCACCGATGCCCTCAGCGCTCTCTCAACCCGGTATGCTGACGGCGCGATCGGCCAGGCTGCGTTTATTTGCAGTCGTGCGCAAGCAAGTATCGCCCGTCCAGCCGCTGCGTCGCGTGAAGTCGGTTGTCTGCGTTGCCGACAAATCTTGGGCAGTCCCTTTGACACAACTCCGACAAGTTGAATGAATAAAACCGCGACGGGATCGCTAAATTGGTTTTTGCGGGGAAGGCTTAACAGCAAAGTAAAGTCTCGCCTGTATCTCCACAGCATCGTTTGAGTCTATCGGGAATCCGGGATGCGTGTCGCTGCCACTATGATGTTTTTGATTCTGGGGCCACTGATCGTGGCCCCTGTCTTGGCTCTGACAGGTCGGCCCGATCAAGCAGAAACCGCTTTTCTCGTTATCGGGCCGATGAACGGCCTGCCGGAGATCCTGCGCCGTGCGGGCGGACATTCCATCGGCCCGACGCGCGCCCCACTCGCCCTTCTCGCGGTTGCAGCCACTCAACCTGATAGCTTTCCAGAACGCCTGCGCGCCGAAGGCGCATGGTTGGTAATCGATGGTACAATCGCAGCGCAGCTATGCGGAGTTTAGAATGACAAACACGCCCTCATCTTTGGAAGTTGCCCAAGCTAATGGCTTGCGCTTGATTGGATACCTCAGCCTTCTGATGGTGCCCATTCCTGGGATCGGCGCTTGGCTGGCTGGCTTGGCACCCTGGCCTTATTTCGCGATCTCCATGGCAATTGCCGCTGTCACGTTCAGCCTTCAGCGGCGTGGTGGAAGTACCGGGCGGATGGCGGTCTCACTGGGCGCGATGGGACAGTTGCCACTGCTGACCGCGGCGCTGGCCGGGAACTCGTGGCAGCTCGACTCTCATCTCATCTATTTCGCCGTTCTGGCCGTGCTGGTTATCCTGCAAGACCAGAAAGCGCTCCTTGCCGCGTCAGGGATCGTCGTGCTCCACCATGCGATACTGACCTTTCTTCTGCCGACGCTGATCTATCCAAGCGGTGGCTTTCTGATCGACCTGGGTCGCCTGACGCTTCATGGTACCGTCTGGGTAGCCGAAACTGCGGGCCTGTATTTCCTTCTGCGGACGCAACTCGGCCAGCGTAACCAGATCGAGCAGGAGACTGAAAGACTGTCCGATGCTCTGATGAGCTCCCGGGAACTGGAGTTGAACCTGACCAGAAAGGAAGCGGAACAGTCCAATGTCATGGATCAGTTCAGCAGGGCATTGGCCAAATTGGCGGCAGGAGATCTCACAACGCGGATCGAGACGGACTTTCCGGAGCAGTTCGAAACCCTGCGAACCGAATTCAACACTGCGGTAAACTCGTTGTCTGTCGCCATGGCAAGCGTCCAGGGAAACGCGGACTCGATCAAGACGGACACAAGAAACATTGCGTCGGCATCCGAGAACCTCGCCAAGCGAACAGAGGATCAGGCGAATGCACTGGGGAGTGTGACCTCTCGCATCGACAAGATCAGCGAAGCCATGGCCTCCGCGTCAGAGGATGCAAGCCAGACCGCTTTGACGACAGCCGATACGAGAAACGATGCCGAGAATGGCATGAAAGTGGTCGATGGTGCCCTCGAGGCAATGGAGCAGATCAAAAGTAGCTCAAATCGGATCCAATCGGCCGTCGTTCTGATCGAGGACGTGGCATTGCAAACCAACCTCCTGGCGCTCAACGCCGGCGTGGAGGCTGCGCGTGCAGGGACGGCCGGCCAGGGATTTGCGGTTGTCGCGTCAGAAGTGCGCGCACTTGCCGGTCGATCCTCGGTTGCGGCGCAGGAAATCAGCGCCCTGATCAACGACAGCGCCCGACAGGTTCAAGCGGGTTCCGAACTCGTCGACAAAGCCGGTGCCGTCCTGCGCAAAGTCCTCGACACCGCGCGGACCGCATCCGCCTCCATGGAGAAAATCGCGTCTACTGTTGCAACCCATTCGCAGGGGATCGCGGATTTGAAACTCACCATGGGGGAGCTTGATCGGCTTACGCAGCAGAATGCAGCCATGTTCGAAGAAACATCCGCAGCAACAACTGCCTTGACAGCTGCTACCAATCTGCTCGGCGAAGTCGTGGCGGAGTTTGAGAATGTCGCGGAGCGGGATGAGCCCGCACTGCTTTTCAGCCAGTCCGCATAGATGTCAAACGCAAAGGTCTGACATCGCGACCACTTCATGGAAAAAGCGGCTTCCCTAGAACTTGACATGTTATCCAGCGTAATTCGCGAGCATGGTGAACGGCGCCTTCGAAGATTTTGGTGCATACGCCATCGATAAAGTGCGAAGTCAGCTCTGGGTCGAGAGTGACGAAGGGCTCTGAGGCGCTCTGCATCGACCGCTGCAGCGCCGCAAGTGCGGTATGAGCCTGACCTGCCCGCTGCTGGTTCCTCATTCATAACGAGAGTCTGCAGTTTGGATTTTGGTATTCCGGTCCCGCATCTGGCGCAAGCGCGCCGGGCGCGGAGCCCTCAAATTGCTCAAGCGTCCGGCGCGCTTGCTGCGTCGTCAGGGTCTTCAGCGAGGAATGCGGTCTGACCGCATTGTAGCCGTAGCGCCAGAGGGCCAGCTTTCGCCGTGCGTCGTCCAGGCTGTCGAAGATGTCCTCGTTGAGCAACTCGTCCCGCAGGCTGCCATTGAAGCCTTCGATGAACGCGTTCCGCTGCGGCTTGCCGGGATCGATGTAGTGCCACGGCACCTTGTTCTCGTTGGCCCATTTCAGGATCGTCCGACTGGTGAACTCGGCGCTCCTCTCGGCAGATTTGCTGTGCAAATCGCCTGCAGGGCAGCGGTTGTCGCTGACGATGCAGCCGGGCTTGCCGTAGATCCGGATCAGGGCGCTGAACTCCCGGGCAACCCGTGCGCCGGACAGCCTGGTGTCCGCGACACGGCACAGGCATTCCCGCGTACAATCGTCGATCACCGCCAGCATTCGGAACTTCCACGAGGCGTCGAAGCTGTCGGATACGAAGTCCAATGACCAACGCGCATCGGGATGCGCGGCAACCGGCATCGGCGCGCTCGTGCCGCGCGCTCGTTTCCGGCCGCGCCGCCGTTTCACCTACAGCCCTTCTTCGCGGTAGATACTGTAGAGCTTCTTGTGGTTCATGCTCATGCCCTTGCGTTCCAGCAGCACGCCGATCTGGCGATACCCGAGACCTGTGCCGCGTGCCGGCGATCTCCTGCATTTCCTTGCGGATCTCGGCGCAGTCCGGCGGGCGTTCACGCCGGACTGTCTTGGGATCGACACCGACCAGTCTGCACGCCCGGCGCTGCGAGAGGTCGTGATCCCGCATCACCCGGAGGGCCACGTCTCGCCGCTTCGTCAATGTCGTCAGCTCTTTCCCAGTAGGTCTTTCAACACGACGTTGTCCGGCATGGTGTCCACCAACAAACGCTTGAGCTTGGCATTCTCGTCCTCCAGCGCCTTCAGCCTGGCGGCCTCGGACACATCCATGCCGCCATACTTGGCCTTCAGTTTGCAGAACGTCGCGGTGCTCAGGCTCAGGCCATGCCTGCGGCACACCTCGACCGTCGGCATCCCGGCCTCCTGTTCCTTGATCATCCCGATTATCTGCACCTCGGTGAAACAGCTCTTACGCATGTGTCTGCGCCTCCAAAGTTGGCGCAGGCTCTCCATTAAAGAGAGAAATTTCGCGGGGGGCAGGTCAAGTCCTATGTGGCCGTCGGCCCCAATGCCCACCGCCGCATCCTGTCACTATAAGTCCATAAAGCTCTGCCATTGCCCTTGCCGGACAACTTACCTGCACTCGCCTCTCGCCGGCCGCTTACTGGAAGCGCTCCATTCCCGTTGAAGTAGTGCGTATTGCAAGGTGTTCTCGTAGATAGGCCGGCCGGTATCATCGTTCTGGAAGGAGATGTATTCCAGAAACAGCCCCTCCCGTCGCATCCCCAACCGCTCGCAGAGCTTCTGTGACGGTAGGTTGTGATCTTCGACATAGGCATAGAGGCGTCGAATGTTTTGGGCCTCAAACAAATCAGCAAACAGCGCATGTGCAGCTTCAAACGCATAACCTTGTCCCGAAAACGCAGGATTGAAGTTCCATCCAACCGAGACCGTGTCACCCTCAGCATGTGCGAACAGATCGCCGATCAGCTGGTCGCTGTCCTTGAGGCAAACGGCAATCTGGGCGCCGTCCGCACCGCGCCGGTCGGCCTCGGCCAAGGCGGCATCCGTGTCCCGGAGGGTCAGCGAGAGAAAGCAGCTCGCAACCGGGGATTTCAGGTAAGCCAGCAGTCCGCCGGCATCCTTGCGGCGGAAGTTTCGAAGAACGAGGCGGTCGGTTTCGATCGGTTTCATGGTTTTCACTTTCGGTCTGGAGGTCAATGGTGCATTTCATCGGTGGACTGGCGGTACCCTGACAGCGCGATCCACACGGCCGCCGCCAGTGCCATGATCACGGCCGCCGCGCTGGTCAGCAGGACGGCATGTGTCTGGCTGAAGGCCGCCTTGCCTGCGGCAATCAGCGTCGCGCCTTGGTCCTTCGACAGCCCCGCGGCGACAATGTAGACGTCACCGATGCTGCGGGATGCAGCGTCGGCCAAATCGGAGGGTAGATCTGCCGGAATTTCGATCGCGCCTGCGAAGGTGCTGGCCATGAAGACGCCGAACACGGTGATGCCGAGACCCGTGCCCAGCTCGTATCCGGTTGCCTCCAGCGAGCCTGCCGCGCCGCCTTTCTCTGCCTCGACGGCGCCCATGATCGCGATCGAGGATGCGGTCAGCCCGATGCTGAGCGTAAGGCCCAACAGGGCAAGCGTCGCGGGCACATGCCAGCCGGGAGCGTGAAAATTCTGATGCGCCAGTAACAGCAGCGACAGCGCCGCCATAGCGAGCGACAGGGCCGCCACCAGGCGCAGACCGAAGCGATTGGACAGCCAGCCCGCGACCGGTCCTCCCACAGCCGCTGCCGCCATGATCGGCACCATGAACAGTCCGGCCTCGAGCGGCGTTTTGCCCAGAACGTATTGCAGCTCCTGCGCCAGGGTCAGCTCGACCCCGGCCAACGCACCGGAGGCCACCAGCGCCATCATCAGCCCCGCCACAATGGCGGGACGCGACAGCAGCGACAGGTCCAGCATCGGCGCCGCCGCGCGCAGCTGCTGGCGCACGAAAACCACAAGAAGGGCCGCGCCCCCCGCAAGCACGACGCCCGTCACCACGGGCGGATGTTTGGCGCCGAAGCCCGCCTTGATGCCATAGACCACCGCGATCATCCCCGCGATCAGCAGCAGCGCCTGGCCGAGGGGCCAGGGACCCGGGGTCACGCGCTCGGCCAGGGGCAGCAGCAGATAGCAGGCCGGGGCTACGACCAGCATCACGGGCACGTTGATGAGAAAGACCGACCCCCACCAGAAATGCTCCAGCAGCGCGCCGCCGATCACGGGACCCATGGCTGCGCCCGCGGCCCCGACTGTCCCCCAGAGGCCGAGCGCCATGGCCCGTTCACCCGGATCCTCGAAGGTTTTGCGGATCAGTCCCAGCACACAGGGCATGATCATCGCCCCGCCAAGCGCCAGCACCACGCGCGCGGCGATCAGCTGGGCCGGGCTTTGCGCGAAGGCTGCGAAGGCCGAGGCAGCGGCGAAAACGACCAGCCCACCCAGCAGGATTCGTCGGTTGCCGACCCGGTCCGACAGCGTGCCCATCGGCACGAGCAACCCCGCCATCAGCAGCGGATAGATGTCGATGATCCACAGCACCTCCGTCGACGAGGCACTCAGTGCTTGCGTCAGGCTGGGCACCGCGACATGCAGGATGGTCATGTCCAACACAACCGGGAGGAAGGCTAGCATCACCGCCAGCAGGACCAGCCAGCGCTTGGGATTGGGATGTGGGGTGGTCATGGTGCGCCTGTTGATTCTTTGGACAGAAGTTGATTTAAATACGTACGTATGGATTTCAATGGGGAAGGGAAGCGATGGGCCGGACGGCGAAAATCACCCGCGACGGGCTGCTGAACGTGGCAGAGGGCATCGTGCGCAGCCGTGGCGGGGCTGCACTGACCATCGGAGCGCTGGCGCAGGCGGCGGGCGTGTCCAAAGGCGGGGTGCAATATTCCTTCGCCAGCAAGGATGCGATCGTGCGTGCGCTGATTGACCGCTGGACCGCGCAGTTCGACGATCTGCTGGGCGACCCACCGCCCGAGGACCCGGTGCGCTTCGTGCGGCGCTACATCGCGGCGACACGCGCCTCGCAGCAGGCGCTGAACGCCAAAATGGCGGCGCTGCTGGTCAGCTATCTGGAGGATCCGGCCAACATGCGGGAGACCCGTGACTGGTATCGTGGGATCTTCGCACGCCTGTCCGGCGATGGCCCAGAATCCCGCGCCGCCCGGGTGACCTTCTTGGCGGTCGAGGGCCTGTTTCTGATGCGGATTAACGGCTTGGACGATGAGAACAGCTGGGCGGAATTGCTGGACGACGTTGAGGAGATCTTGCAGACGTTGGTTGGAACACCAGAAAAGTGAACCGTGCCGATATGATCAAATATACCTGTCCTTTCCGATGACACCGTTGGCAGTCATCAGGCAGGTCGAAGGCTGTTCCAGTTCTCTCCGGCGTCGGCAGTGATGACAAGGATAATCGAACGGCAGCTTACTGTTCGCAACCTGCTGACCTTCGCCCACCAGGCCATACTGCATGGTTCCGCGAATAACCTGTGTGGATGGCTCCCGCAGCGACGGGCTGCCCTGGGAGGGGAGGCAGAGGGCCGATGATGACGTTTTTGCGCAAATCGGAGGGAGGGATTTCCTTAGCGAATCCTGATGGTTAGGTCGGGCGTAAGCCTAAGTCCACACCCCACACACTACTGCACGACGAACTGGTCGACCTACAACGCATCGCTCAGGCAGCGGGGCGCGCGCTCAGTCTTTTTTGACCCGGACATGGAGTAGAGTTCGGAGAAGTCAGGCAAACGGGGAGGACCCGAAACCTTCTCGGATACGGTGATCCAAACCTGCCTGACGCTCAAGGGTGAAGAGCGTCCCGGAATTGATCCAGTGGATCAATGTAGCCTGGAACGGTCGAAGCCCCGGGCTTTTCGGACTTCCGCTCCGCCAGACGGTGGGACTTGTCTAGAGCTTGATCCTGATGGCCCGACGCGATTGGCCGGTTCCGGGTTTTTCGACCTTGTGCCGTCGCCAAGTACGGCTCGCGGTGCAGATCCTGTATTGCGCCTCCGGTCAGCCGCTGAACCTTTTGATCCCCTCTCGTGACATTGCTTCGCAGTGCACTGCCGGGCAATGGATAGCACCTTTATCAAGTTCCGTGCCGAGGGTGAGTGGCTGATCCGCAAGCATGCAGCCTCGCGCCGCAGGCAGTGGCGGAAGGTGCATCTCGCCATGGACCCAGGCACGGGAGACGTCCGCGCTGTCGAGTTCACGTCCAGCCGTCAGGGCGACAACCCGCCGCTGCCAGAATTGTTGTCCCAGATCCCGCCCGACGAACTATCGATACCGTCACCGCCGAAGGTGACCATGACACGCAACGGTGTCATGGGGCGATTTTCGAACGAGGGGCCCATGCGATCAGACCCATCCGTCTAAGCGAACGCGCTTGGAAGGCAGACTGTCCCGCGATCATTGCGCGGAACGGAATTCTGCGTGCAACCGGGCACGTGGTCCGGGCGCTCCGGAAGAAATGGGCGCGATACCATGTTCGCAGCAGGGGAGGGGACAGGATGAACTGCCTGCAGCGCTTGGGGAGCGGATCCTGTCACCGGCCCCCGAGCGCCGAACCGTCGAAACTCACATCCGCATCGCACTCATGAATACCTTCCGGGCCCTCGGCAGGGCCGAGATCGAAGCCGTCGCCTGAACTCAGGTGGGAAGGGCAAACTCATCCTCCAACCTGATTTGCGAAACAACGCTGTCTGACACTTTCAACCGCGAGATCGGCACGTTGGAGAGCCGGCCTTCCTTGCGGAAGCTGTCGATCATGCCTTGCCCCTACCACGGGGGGGAGGGGATGATTCGCTGCTTAGGCTCTTCGGTGGTGAGCCAAGTTTCGGGAAAGTTCGGCTTGGAGAACCGGCGTCCGGCCCAGGGATGCTTGGAGTAGCGTTGGCGGTTCCAGACGGGCTGGCCGATGTATAATTCGTTGTTTGGGACCCCTGTGCCGCGCGCGAGGTGCCCGTAAATCATGTCGGCCTTCCAGTGACCGATGCCTTCGCCGCGTAAGCGTGGGGCGTCTCCGGAGGACCCAAGAGCAGAGAGTGTCCGAGATCGCGGAGATCAATGCCGCGGCTAAGGCCGTTCTCGAAATTGTCCGCGCCTTTTCGCAAGCCCAGCGAGAACGGACCGCGAAGATCCGACGCAAGCTGACCGCTAAGATCATTGTGCTCAATCCGCGCATGAAGGGCCTCTCGAGTTGATCACGGCCAAGCCTGGGCGGTGATATAAAAACCGGCACCCCAGGCCTTATGTGGCTTTCTCCCTCGAAGGGGATCAATGTGGCCAGCCGCCGCAACGCCGAAATCGTGTCACACTACGGCGCAAATCCGAAAACCCTCAGGGAAGCGAAAGGTCTGGTCTCAGAAAAACTCGGGATGCTGCGATTTGATTTTTTCAACGCTCGCAAGCGTGCCCGTCAGATGACCGCGAACCTCGGACTCGACCGTTGCCGTGTCGCCAGACGCAATCGCATCGAGAATGCGTCGATGGTACGCTAGGATCTCGCTCGCCTTGCCCGGATCGGGCAGGTTCAGGTTCCTGAGACGGTCGATGTGGCCCGACCTTTCGGTGACGAGATCCCAGAGATCGGGTACGTCAGCTGCTTCGAAAAGGGCGCGGTGAAAGGCTCGATCATCGACAACAAAGCGCTCCAGGTCGCCCGCCTCCCAAGCCTGCTTCTGCCTGATCAGCGCGTTCTCGGCCGCACCCAGGAGGTCGCGGCTCCGCGCAGACGTCAGCTGGCGCGTGACTTGTATTTCAAGCGAAAGCCGGAGGAATTGAGTTTCCCGTGCGTTATCGATGTCTATTTTCGACACTTCCGTTTTCGACTGAGGGTAGATGTAGAGCAGTCCTTCCTCTTCGAGGCGCATCATCGCGTCGCGCACCGGTGTCTGGCTGACCCCATAGAAGCCCGCGATCTCGGTGCGGGATAGATTCTCGCCCGGTGCGAGATCAAGTTTGATGATGCGTTCGCGCAGGGCGTCCCGAATCTGCTGACTGGCAGAGCTCTTGCGAAGCTTTCCGTTACGGTTTGACGCTTTTCCCAATGTGACGACTGCCAGCGAAGACATTATTCCCCCGGTTTTTCAGTGACGTTGCCGGAGATACCGGCCAATGCACTCAACCATATAAGACGTTATTGCCAAAGATACACTAATATATTAGTACATTTGTTGAGCAGGGGGAGCTCTGCGCGATTCCATGGGAGGAACATCATGAAACTTTCGAAAGCTGCCTTGCTGGCCGCAACCGCTTTGGGCTGTGCATCCGGCGCGCAGGCCGAAACCCTCAACATTCAGACCTCTTTCAACGCGGGCGATTTCTCGACCCAGTACATTACCGAGACATGGCTGCCGAAAATCGACGAGCGTACCGAAGGACGCATCCAGATCGTTTTGACGCCAAATGGCTCTGTCGTGCCTGCAAAAGAGACGCTCGATGCGGTGGCTGCGGGAGTTCTTGACGGCGACTTCACCTCGGTTAACTATTTCGCGGGGCTCGAACCTGCCTATGCGATCATGGGCGACCTGATCTCCGGATACGACACGCCCGAACAGATGCTGGGCTTCTGCAAGGACGGTGGCGGGGAGGCCATGATGCAGAAGGCGGCGGATGCCGTGACAGGCGGCGAAGTCACCGTGGTGGCTTGTGGTCCTTACTCGCGCGAGGCTCTGGTGGCCCGGACCCCGATCCGCACCTTCGAAGACCTCGCGGGCAAGAAAATCCGTTCACCGGAGGGATTGGCCGCGGCCGTGTTCTCGGCAGCCGGTGCTTCGCCCGTTTCGATCCCCTTTTCCGAAGTCTTCGGCGCACTTGAAAAGGGCATCGTGGATGCAGCGGACGCCTCTGCCTACGTAAACAACGACGCCACCGGCCTGCAGGACGTCGCGCCTTTTCCGCTCTATCCCGGCATCCATTCGATGCCGTCGATGCAGTTGACTGTAAACACCGCCAAGTGGGAGGCCCTGTCCGAGGAAGACCAGACCGCTCTGCGGGAATGGTGGTACGAGGCGATGTACGCCATGGCCGCAGAGGTGTCGAAGCTGGACGCCGAGATCGCCGAGCGTGACGATGCGACCGACGACATCGAGGTGATCGACTGGGCGCAGGAAGATCGCGACCAGCTGCGTGTCGTCGCCCGGGAGCAGTGGGAAGACTACGCCCAGAAATCAGAACTGGCGCAGGAGGCTCTCGCGGCGCACATCGCCTACATGACAGAAATCGGTCTGTTCAAATAAGCCTCCACTTCGGGTGACGCACCG
Source organism: Sagittula marina (assembly GCF_014196795.1). GTDB lineage: Bacteria > Pseudomonadota > Alphaproteobacteria > Rhodobacterales > Rhodobacteraceae > Sagittula > Sagittula marina. Next base: position 410,421 of record NZ_JACIEJ010000004.1, on the reverse strand, counting down.
TCCGCGCGGCCGGTGCGTCACATCCTTGCCATTCCACTGCCGGGGGTATGCGATGAAACGCATCTTCGCGGGCTATGCCGATGCGATGGACAGCTTTAGCGTCTTCGTCGGCCAAGCCTGTTCTGTTCTCTTTTTCGCCTGTATCGCGATCTCTGCCGCCGAAGTGGTGCTGCGTTACGGGTTTAACGCACCGACGCTCTGGTCAACCGAGCTTGCCATGACCCTGTGTGCCAGCGCCTGGGTGCTGTCGGTGGGCTATGTCACGCAGCGCCACCGGCATATCTCGATCACCATGCTGGAGTTGATCGTCGGAGAACGCGTCTGGCGCAAGTTCCGCCTGATCCAGATGCTGATCGCCACAGGTGCGCTCTTTGTGCTGACCATGGCACTTTACCATCCCGCGGCCAAGGTCATGGGGCGGACCGAATATTCGGGCACTGCGATGAACTCGCCGCAGCCGACATACCTCAAGATTTTGCTCTTCGTGGGCTGCATCTTCTACATCCTGCAATTGCTGGCCAACATCATTCGCTGGTTCCAGCACACCGAAGGGGACGTGACCGGTGGGCATTGAAATCATTACCCTGCTGATCGTCATTTCCCTCCTGGGGCTGATGGCGCTTGGCGTACCGCTTGGCATCACGACGCTGACCGTGTCGCTGGCGACGGCGATCCTGTACTTCGGCGAACGCGCCGGGTTCTTCATCGTTGCGGCCAACGTCGGCGAGGTGCTCCACAAGTACGAGCTGATCGCGGTTCCGTTCTTCGTATTCATGGCGAACGTGCTCGAACGATCCGGGATCGCAAAGTCGATGTTCGATTCCATGGCGATCATGGGTGGGCGGTTCCGAGGGTCGGTTGGGGTCCAGACCACATTTGTTGCGGTCCTTCTTGCGGCGATGTCGGGGATCATGGGCGGTGAAATCGTGATGCTGGGCCTGATCGCTTTGCCGCAAATGATGCGCCTGGGATATGATCGCAAGCTTGCCATCGGGATCATCTGTGCGGCCGGTGCGCTGGCAACGCTGATCCCACCTTCGGTCGTGCTGATCATCTATGGCTTGGCGGCACAGGTATCCATCACCAAACTCTTCGCAGCTTCCGCAGTGCCCGGCATGCTGCTGGCATCGCTTTACATCGGATACATCCTGATCCGGGTGCGTCTGAACCCGGAAATGGCGCCGATCTACGACGTGCCCGAAACTGGCCTGCCGTTCTTCAAGCGCCTCAAGTTCCTCAAGGGCATCATTTTGCCGGCCCTGCTGATCGGCACGGTTCTGGGAGTGATCTATTCCGGGGTCGCCACCGTGACCGAGGCCGCCGCCATTGGGGCCGTCGGCGCGCTGGTCGTGGCCGCATCGCGCCGGGAATTGACGTGGACCATGGCCCGCGATGCCATGCGCCAGACGGTGCTGACCGTCGGGTCAATCATCTGGCTGGTGATCGGGGCCGTGTCGCTGATCGGGATCTACAACCGCATCGGCGGGGGGGAGTTCCTGCGCGGTGTTCTGACTTCGCTCGATGTCGGCCCAATCTGGGTGATCGTGGTGATGATGCTGATCGTGATGGTGCTGGGCACCTTCCTTGAATGGATCGCGATCATCTTCATCACGGTGCCGATCTTTGCCCCGGTGGTGATCGACCTGGGTTTTGACCCGATTTGGTTTGGCGTGCTCTTTGCGATGAACATCCAGATGTACTACCTGTCGCCACCGTTCGGACCGGCGTGTTTCTTTCTGAAATCGGTCGCCCCCAAGGAAATCCAGTTGCAGGAGATCTTTGTCGCGGTCTTGCCCTTCATCGCCCTTCAGGCCGTCGGCTTGTTCCTCGTGCTCGCGTTCCCGCAGATCGCCCTGTGGCTGCCGTCGATGCTGGATTGAGAAAGGAAAACAAAATGAACCAAGACGATCTCACCAAGCAGGACGAGGATCTTTCGGCCACCGAGTTCGATGGCGAGGAACGCGCGGATCACCACGATTTCGGCAGCTGGCCCGAGATCGCGGGGCTGATCTTTACGATCCTTGTAACCTGGCTCATTTTCCAGTTCCGGGGATAGGATCATGACAAGCAAGAAACCCCGCAAGACCCCGCAGGACCTGCGTTCGGCGCGCTGGTTTGCACCGGACGACCTGCGCTCCTTTGGCCACCGATCGCGGATGATGCAGCTGGGCTACGCCGAGGAGGATTTCCGCGACAAGCCCATCATCGGCGTGCTGCACACCTGGTCCGAGCTTAACACCTGTCACAGCCATTTTCCTGAGCGGATCAAGGATGTGAAACGCGGTGTCACCCAGGCCGGGGGCTTTGCCGTCGAAATGCCGGCCCTGTCGGTGGACGAGAGCTTTACCAAGCCGACGTCGATGCTCTACCGCAACATGCTGGCGATGGAGGTTGAGGAAATGATCCGCTCGCATCCGCTGGACGGCGTGGTGCTGATGGGTGGCTGCGACAAGACCACCCCGGGTCTGGTCATGGGCGCCACGTCGGCGGGCGTGCCCATGATCTTTCTGCCTGCCGGGCCGATGCTGCGCGGTAATTATGCGGGCAAGATCCTCGGCTCCGGCTCGGATGCGTGGAAATACTGGGACGAAAGGCGCGCCGGCAACATCTCGGATCAGGAATGGCTGGGCGTGCAGGGCGGCATCGCGCGGTCTGCTGGCACCTGCATGACCATGGGCACTGCCGCGACGATGATGTCGATCGCCGATGCCATGGGCCTGACCATGTCCGGTGCATCGTCGATCCCCGCAGTCGACAGCAATCACCAGCGCATGTCTGCCGCCTGCGGTCGGCGCATCGTGGATATGGTCTGGGAGGATGCGACCCCTGACACGATCATCACCGACGCATCGGTTCGCAACGCGGCCATGGTCGCCATGGCCACGGGCTGTTCGACCAACGCGGTTGTGCACCTCATCGCGATGGCCCGTCGCGCGGGGGTGGCCCTGACACTCGATGACCTTGACGCCTTGGGGCGCAATACGCCGCTGATCGCCAATGTCCGGCCATCGGGCAGGGACTACCTGATGGAGGATTTTTATTACGCCGGCGGTCTGCGCGCGCTGATGAAACAGATGGAGGCGCGGCTCGACACCTCCTGCGTGACCGTGACCGGCAAAACCGTGGGCGAAAACCTCGAAGGGGCCGAGGTCTACAACGATGACGTGATCCGACCGCTTTCAAACCCGGTCTATCACGAAGGGTCGCTCGCGGTGCTCAAGGGCAACCTCTGCCCGCAGGGCGCGGTGATCAAACCCGCCGCCTGCGATCCGAAATACTACACCCATGAAGGCCCGGCGCTGGTATTCGACAGCTATCCCGAAATGAAGGCGGCAGTGGATGACGAGACGCTCGACATCACGCCCGATCATGTCATGGTCTTGCGCAATGCGGGGCCGTTGGGCGGGCCCGGTTTTCCGGAATGGGGCATGCTGCCGATCCCCAAGGCTTTGATAAAGCAGGGGTACCGCGACCTGTTGCGCATCTCGGACGCGCGCATGTCGGGCACCTCCTACGGCGCCTGCGTGCTGCACGTCACGCCCGAAAGCTATGTCGGCGGGCCCTTGGCGCTGTTGAAAACCGGCGACACAATCCGGCTGGATCTGGCAAAGCGGTCGCTCGACATGCTCGTGTCCGAAGAAGAGCTGGAGGCGCGCGGCAAAGCGCTCAAGCTACCTGAACCCCGCTTCGAGCGCGGTTACGGCTACATGTTTTCGAAACATGTCACGCAGGCCGACGAGGGCTGTGACTTCGATTTCCTGCAAACCGATTTCGGCAAGACAGCCGGCGAACCAGATATCTTCTAAGGGACTTAAACCATGACCGACTACGTCCTCTCCGATGCGACCCGAGAGAAGCTCAAACGCATCTCGACCGCGTCTATCGCCACCCAGCTCTACAAGCGCGGCCTGCGCAACCAGTTCATCCAGGGCGTCGCTCCGCTGTCCGACAAGGCCGAAAATATGGTCGGGCAAGCCTTTACGCTGCGCTACATCGCGGCCCGTGAAGACCGCAATCAGCTCGAGGTGTTCCGCAACGCTGACCATCCGCAACGCATCGCGGTTGAAACCTGTCCGCCGGGGCAGATCCTGGTGATGGACGCGCGGGGAGATGCCTCCGCCGCGACCGCGGGGTCGATCCTTGTCACGCGGCTGGCCGTGCGTGGCTGCGCCGGTGTCGTCTCCGACGGCGGGTTTCGCGATGCGAAAGGGATCGGCAAGCTGGACATGCCCGCCTATTGCGCAGGGGCCTCCGCGCCGACGAACCTGACCAAGCACGAGGCGCTCGACATCAACGTGCCGGTCACCTGCGGTGGCGCGCCTGTCTTCCCTGGTGACGTGCTCGTGGGCGACGGCGACGGTGTCATGGTGATCCCGGCGCATCTCGCGGATGAAATTGCCGAGGTCTGCTCTGGCATGGAAAGTTTCGAGGATTTCGTGCTCGAAGAGGTCATAAATGGTGCGCCGATTATCGGGCTCTATCCCTGCACCAAGGACGAAAACATGCAGAAATTCGAAGAATGGCGACAGAAGAACGGGCGCTAACCAATTGACAGTTTTTGGTTTTACCTGAAGTGCAGGACATTCAAAATCGCTGAAGGACATCTACTCCTTTCGGCAAACATCTTGTTGGGAGCCACTGAGCCGCTACAATGGCCATCTCCGCGCCCCCTTCGGCTATGCTCCCGGGGGCGCGTTCAAGTTGCGCCATTGAGCTATGACGGCTTGATCCTCAAAGACTGATAGAGACAGGGTTTTGCGCGGATCGGTCAGGCTCTGGAACCATTCGACCGAGATGGGCCTCGGTCCAGCGCTGCACGGATGACGCTACCTTTGAGCCTGTGGGTTTGCCCCAGCATAACGTCCAAGAGCATCCTTCTCAGTTCAAGGGTTCGGCCAAGGCTTTGGCGTAGGCGCTTCGCATTGCCGAGATAAAAGCGGTGACCGGGCTGCGCTCCGGGCGGTTTGCCATCTGGGCCACCGCCAGTTCCAGTTCGAGCGGCTCGGCCAAGGGAAGCATCCGCATGCCTGAGCCACGCAGAGTGCGGACCGAAAGCCGATCGACAACCGTGCAAAGACCCGCGCCACGTGCAAGGCCGACCGAGAAGGGGATGCTCAACGCCGTCAGACGGCGCCGGGGTTCAATACCGCGCCGGGCAAGCTCGGCCTCGACCCGCGCCCCCAGCGGCGCATGGATATTGTGGTTGACGTAATCGCAGCCCTGCAGCCAGGCGAGATCGAAGACCTCTTCGCCGGCGCGGGGATGATCCGGCGGAACAACCGCAACGAGCGGCATAAGCCCGATGATCCACTGCCGCAGCTCGGGTCGGTCCCCCCAGGCGCCCCCGACGACAAGATCAGTCGACCCTTCCTGCAGCGACGGCAGCTGATTGCTCTGCCGTCCTCCGTCCAGGACGACCTCAAGGTCTGGAAACTGCCCGTGTAGCTTTCCGATAGCGTCGGGAAGCACCGCGTTGGCAAGCGCCGCCGTGGCCATGATGCGCAAAGCTTCCTGTTTACCGCGGCGGATCGAGTCCACTGACTGCTCGACCTGGCCCAGCCGTTCGAACAGGCCTCCGCTTTCCGCATAAAGCCTCTGAGCCTCCCAAGTGGGTTCAAGCCGCCCGGACACGTTGCGAAACAGCAGCAGCCCCAGTTCGTCCTCGAATATCTGGACATGGCGGCTGACCGTGGGTTGCGAAAGGCGGATGACACGCGCCGCCGCACTGACGCTGCCGGTTTCGAAAACCGTCCGGAACACCTGAAGCCGGTGCAGGTTGATGCCATTCATATGCTTTGCCCGATCCTCCGAAGCGCCCACTTTTTCATCACGCCGGCAATTGCAACTGCAGCGACCCCGGTGGCGAACGGGCCGCATGCGGTGAGATGAAGCCCGCGCGATTACAATTTCTTGTTACAATTCGGGAAAGACCATACGCCAAATGCATAGCGTGGCCAATATTTATCGTATTGCCTATAAGGCCCGGCATCAGTTGTGTTCCTCAAAAGGAGACATTGATGCCGATCTTACCTTTCCTATTCCTCTTTGCGACGCTTCTCTCGGGTTCAGCCATTGCCTATTTCGTTGGCGGAGCGACCATTGTCGGGTTCTTCACGCAGGACCAAGCGCGCTATCTCGCGGCGTTGCCGCAACGCGCGATGAGTCAGCTCGACGTTTTCGCCTTTCTGGCAATGCCGCTGTTCATCCTGACCGGAGAGCTGATGAACCGGGGGGGCGTGACGCAGGCGCTGATCCGCTTCTCGCTGTCCATGCTGGGCCGTTTCAAGGGCGGCATGGCGCATGTGAACATCCTGACCTCGGTGTTCTTCGCCGGGATTTCCGGATCTGCCACTGCCGACGCTGCGGCACTCGGCAACACGCTGGTGCCCGAAATGGAGCGGCAGGGGTATTCGCGCGACTACGCGACCGCCATCACCGCGGCCTCGTCAATCATCGGGCCGATCATCCCGCCCTCAATCATCCTGATTTTCTACGGGGCGCTGTTGAACACCTCCGTGGTGGCGCTGTTCGCGGCCGGTGTCGTACCGGGCCTGCTGCTGGCGGGGGTCCTGATGGTGGTCAACGCCATCATGGCGCACCGCTACGGCCACCCGGGCGGCAAGGGGTCCGAGATCCCGCCGTTCTGGCCCTCGCTCTTGCAGGCGCTGCCGGCGCTGTCGCTGCCAGTGATCATCCTGTCGGGCATTCTTTTCGGCTTCATGACCCCGGCAGAGGCCGCAGGCGTAGCCTCGATCGCGGCGCTGGCCGTGGGGATGTTCTATGGCAAACTGACCCGTCGCGACGTCTATGAGGCGTTGAACCGCACCGTGCTGCTGTCCGGCGCCGTCTTCATCATCCTCGTGGCCGTGGCAACCTTCGGCTACCTGACGTCGGTCGAGCAACTGCCGCGCAAGCTGGCCGAACTGATCGGAGAGATCGGCCTGAGCGCCACAGGCTACATGATCGTGCTGAACCTGATCTTCCTCGCGGCGGGCATGATCATGGACGTGAAGGCCGCGGTTGCCTTGCTGGGTCCGCTGCTGATCCCGCCGGCAATCGCCCTTGGCGTAGATCCGGTGCACATGGGCATCCTCGTCGGGTTCAACCTGACCGTGGGGCTGCTGACCCCGCCGCTGGGTGGCGTGCTGCTGATCCTCTCGACCGTTGTCGACATTGGATACTGGCGCCTGGTGCGCGCCACCATGCCCTTCCTGATCGTCGAGCTGATCCTTCTGGGCGTGCTGATCTACGTGCCCGCGATCTCGCTCACGCTGCCGAGATACCTCGGCCTTATCAACTGACCTACCAACAGGAGACCAAAATGAAAAAGACCTTTCTCGCCGCCACAGTCAGCCTGGCTGCACTGACCGGAACGACCGCCATGGCCATGGATGACGTCATCGTTGCGTTCGCCGGCACTGAAGACCTTCAGAACGACGCAGAATACGTCTTTATCTATGCCTTCGCCGAGAGCCTGGCCGAGCATGGGGTAAATGTCACCGTCCATCCCTCCAACACCCTGGGCAAGGAAAGCGACCGCTTCGACCAGACGTCCCAAGGTCTGATCGCGGTCAATATCGCCAACGGCGGCTCACTGATGAAGGCGTCAAAGTGGGCCTCGACCCTGTTCCTTCCGTTCCTGACATCTGACGAGGCCTCCTTTGACCGCGTCGTGGAAGAGAGCGCGGCGCTGGATCGCATCAACGACGAAGCCTCGCGCCTGGGTATCAAGGTCGCCGGTTTCGCGATGCGCGGCGGTAGCCTGGGCCTGTTCAACACCGAAAAGCCGGTCACGACGCTTGAAGATGTCGCCGACATGCGCCTGCGCGCCCAGAATGGCGACCAGGTGACTTTCATGTCCGAATGGGGCGCCAAACCCACAGTCGTCAGCTGGGCCGAAACGCCAAATGCGCTGCAGACCGGCGTCGCTGTGGGCCACTTCAATCCGCCCTCGACCGTCGTGGCCGCAGGCCAGGTCGAACTGCTGGACTATTTCACGCCGCTCGAAGCCGGGCCCGTGCCCAAGGTCATCATGCTGTCTGACGACTGGTACAACTTCCTCAACGAGGAAGAGCAGGGCTGGGTCGACGACGCCATCGCCACGGGCATCGCGGTGAACCGCGAATGGGCGCAGGAACAGGTCCCTTACTTCGAACAGACCATTCAGGACGGCGGCATCGAAATCACGCCACTGGCAGAAGGCGAACGCGCGAAGTTCGCGGAGGCCTCCCGCTCGGTCTGGAACCAGATCGTGTCGCAGGACGACGTAGACTACATCTCGCAGTTCACCAACTGATCCGCACGTTTGCGGGGGCAGGTCCGCGTCCTGCCCCCGTGTTCCTTCATTTCCGGCGGAGCCTGACATGACTTTCATTGCAACCTTCCTCGACCGCCTCAGTGCCGGTGTCGATCACGTTCTGCGTCTGATAGCCCTTGTCTGCCTGGTGCTGATGGTGGCCTTCATCGCTTTGCAGGTGGTCGCACGCTACGGGTTTTCGGCCCCGCCTGCCTGGACCGAAGAGGCCGCGCGCTATGCGATGGTCTGGGTCGGCCTGCTGGGCGCGTCAATCTCATTCCGGGCCGGTTTCGACCCGCGCCTTGTCAAGCTGCCCACGACGTTGCCGCGCCCCGTGCTGGCCATCGGGTCGCTGCTGCGCGGCGCGTCGGTGGTCGCCTTCCTCGGGCCGATCCTTTTCTACTGCTTCTACGGACCCGGCCTGAACCCGGCCCGATCCTTCCTGGCACGCAACTTCTACACAACGGCCGAGACCTTCGACATGCCGACGATCTTTGTCGCCGTGACCGTGCCGATCTTCATCATTGCCATCTTCCTGCACGGCCTGGCGCATTGCGCGCGCGGGCTGACAGATCTGCAGGGCGAGGCCTCCAAAAGAGATACCAATGCCTCTGATCACGCCTGATACCCTGCGCGACGATACCGACTTCATTGCGCGCCTCACAGAGCTCCGTCAAGACATCCACCGCCATCCCGAAACCGCTTTCGAGGAACACCGGACCTCGGACATCGTTGCCGCCCGGCTGACCGAGATTGGGATCGAGATACATCGCGGACTAGGCGGCACCGGCGTCGTCGGCACTCTGAAGGGCAAGCGTCCCGGCCAGCGGGTCATCGCCCTGCGTGCCGACATGGACGCGCTGTTCATCGAGGAACAGACCGGTCTGCCCTATGCCTCCGAGGTGCCCGGCAAGATGCACGCATGCGGCCATGACGGTCACACCACCATGCTGCTGGGCGCGGCCGAGAAACTTGCAGCCGATCCCGATTTCGCTGGCACGGTTCACTTCATCTTCCAGCCTGCCGAAGAAGGCCTGGGCGGCGCCCGTGTGATGATCGAGGACGGTCTGTTCGACCTGTTCCCCTGCGATGCAGTCTACGGCGTTCACAACGGCCCGAAAGAACCGCTCGGCAGTGTCCAGACACGCACCGGCGCCTTCATGGCGGCAGGTGACACCTGGGAAGTGATCTTCGAGGGCACTGGCGGCCACGGGGCGATGCCCCATGCCGCCACGGACCCGACCGTCGCCGCTGGTCAATTCATCGCGGCATTGTCCCAGATCATCTCGCGCAAGGTTCCGGCAACGGAATCCGCGGTGATTTCGGTCGGGCACATTGCGGCGGGAGACTATCACAGCCCGAACATTATCCCGTCCCAAGTCGTCGTGCGCGGCACGGCGCGCTCCTACAAGCCCGAAATCCGTGACATGCTTGAAAACGCTATCGGGATATTTGCCGAGAGCTGCGCCGCGCCGCATGGTGCCACGGCCCGGCTGATCTATACCCGACGGTATCCACCGCTGATCAATTCGGCCGAAGAGGTGCAACACGCGGTCGCCGCAGCCTCGCAAACGGTCGGTGCAGAGGCCGTGAACCCCAAGGCACCGCCGGCAGGCGGGTCTGAGGATTTTTCTTTCATGCTGGAAAAGGTCCCCGGCGCTTACGTGATGATCGGCAACGGCGACGGGCCCGACGCGGCCTTCGTGCATACGCCGAAGTACGATTTCAACGATGCACTGACGCCTATCGGCGTGGCGTACTGGGTAAATCTGGTGCAGGCAGAACTCGGGGGCTGATCTGGTTCGCGGGGTACTTGCGGCACTGGAATGTCGCAAGTGCCCTCCGCAGGCATTTGGGGGCAGCGTCAGGGTGTAAGCTGAAACCGGCGTCTTGTGCCCCGTGTGAGCGTCTACATGTGTTTGAGCCAAGACCGGGACCTGTACCGAGGGCCGCCTGCTACTACCGCTGCGCGTTCCCGGCCATTCCTGCGGCATGGCGAGACCGGCAGCTGCCTGCGCTTGCATGTCGCCGGTTCAGGCCCACGCGACCGGCGGCTCCAAAGGATCCAGCGTCGGACAACCGAAAACCGTCCGTTTAGGCGTCGATGACACAAGCCACATAGACGAGCGCTCGCCAAATAGCGACGCAGGTGAATTCGCGGACCCCAAGCATATGCGGTACAGGCTCGCGGAATGGCCGGTTCACTTTTTCCCACGGACACAGAGCCTTATTGTCGGCGATGGTCGCCTTGTGCGGCTTACCTCGGATGATGCCCTGAATGCCCATCCCCTTCATCCACTGGCCGGTAGGGTATTGCAAGGCGATGCCCCGAAAGGGATTTGCGCCACCGTGCAACGGACAACCGCGAAGCCTTCCCAATCTTGCTGGCGCAAGACATTGCGCGGCCCATAGACACGCCAGTTCTCTTCGAAAACGCGCTCGATCTCGGAGCGCAGCACCTTGTCCCGCCGGACACGATCCTACAGCCGGGCTGGGTCGGCCCACGTCGCCAAGTGGTCATAATGGGGGGAGGGGAGATCAGCAGTCTCTTGCAGATCGGCTCGACTCCATGCTCACCACGATGGTCGCCCCTCTCGGCGTTTGCATGCAAACGCCTGCTGGCAATGGATGAACCCAACCATCACTTGGACCGGCGGTCGAGCTCCGCCATCGCAAAATATGTGCTCGCCTTGCGCAGGATCTCAATGGCTTGGTGCAGTTCTCGGTTCTCCCGCTCCAGCGCCTTCATATTCTCTGCCATGTTCGTCGCGACGCCAGCGCGCTTGCCACTTTCGGTCTCGGCCTACTTGACCCACGCGTTCGAAGGCTGCGCACAGCCTATCTTGGTGGAAATCGACATGATTGCCTGCGAGCCCAATCCATGCTGCCCCTCATTGTCGAGAACCAACCGCACCGCGCGCTCGCGCACTTCGGAGGAAAATTTGTGCGTCGCCTTACGCATGATGCTCCATCCTACTCAAGAGTTGGAGCCTCCGGCAAATTCGGCGCGGATCAATTGGCATTGGACGCGTTTAACGGCGACCAACCGTCCCGAAGCCGCCACTCGTTGCAAATCACCTGCGTGATGGCTCATCGCGTTCGCAAATTCTGCAGTTGTCTTGTGCTATGCACAGTTCTTGCGAGTTGCGCCTGTCTCAATTCGACTCGCGGACCTCCGCTGCATGAATGCCAAGCATCAGCAATCCGGGCCAGATCAGATAAGCCTCGATTTCCACGTTTTCCCCGAACGACAACAAGAGGATCGTCATGGTGATCCCGAGAGGTAATCGGCCCCGGGGGCCTTTTGCAGCATCGACCAAGACAAGGCCGGTCTGCCACACAATCGGAATGGTCCACGCAAGAAAGCCGACCATGCCTTTCACGAACAATAACGCCCACCAGGTATGATGGCTGCCGATCGGCATAAACTCTACCAGATGCGGGCCTGGTTGCACGCGGCCATGGCCGAACCACCACGCTTCGCTTTCCCATCTTTCGACGGCGATACGCTGGAGTGTCGCGCGCACGCGGGTGCTGTCCGCTCGGGCCCCTTTGAATGCTGATACGCCATCCTTCAGGGCCTGGGACAGTGCGGGGCCGACGACGGCGAGCGAGGCTGTCGCCCCGGCCAGCAGTTGCCACGCCCATCCTTTCAGGACCAGCGGCAGCAACCTCGGGCCGATGGTACAGGCCACAAGTCCGACAAGACCCATACGAGACTTGGACATGAGGATCATTGCCATACCTGCCGCGATCCCGATGGCGCGCCATTTGTGGTCGCGCTCTTCCAGAGCGAAACAAACCTGGATGACGCCCAGCAAGGCCGCGAAAGGCGACCAAGGAGCATAGAACTGCCAGCGCGGCGTCCAGCTGCCGGGGTCCCATGTGAAGAAGAAGACCGTGAAGTATTCCGGGCCAGGTCCGCCCACGGCTTTGAGGGGCGAGGTGAAGATGCTTTCCGGCAGGCCGACGTAAGGCGCGACAGCCAGCACCGGAAGCAGGGCAAGCGTCCACGCCCCGACCACGCATTGTCCGCGGGTAAGGATGTCCCGGCGGATCGGCAGTACGGCTCCGGCCAGCGGGAAAAGCGCCAGAAGCGCCCATCCCTTGGCCCAGCCGATCGTGGATTTGATGGTTGTCTTGGTGCCGAGGTTCCAGTTCAGATGCCCGATCCACAAAGCGATCAGCATCACGATCATGCCGATGATCCAAGCCCATACAACTGGCGGAACAGGACCGCGCGCGCGAAGATCATCTCTGACCGCAGGGCCGAGGTAGAGAACCAAAAGCGCGAGCCCGGCCAATAGCCATGCGAGAACCGGGCCGACGACATATAGCGCCCCAAGTCCGTAGAAAGGCCAGGTCCAGCGCAACGTCGTCATGACGATGCTTTCCGCCAGATTGGTCGGCGTGACGACGTGAACTTCAGTCATTCCGCCGGCACCAGATGGTCGTCGAAGTCACGCTCTTCGGCGGGTTTCAGCAATCGGTCGACAAGCGAGCGGCGCATCCAGCCCAGAGCAAGACCGGTCAGCATGAAAATCGTGGCAGCAATACCCGCCGCAATCGCCAGTTTGCGCCGGGGCGAGGACGGTGCGAATGGCAGTGACGGATCTTCGAGGACCTGCACCAGCGGGTAGGAGGCAAAGAGATCCGCTTTGTTCGTCTGGGTCCGAGCAATAGCTGAGGCGAAGACAGCCTCGGCGACGGAAAAATCCCTTTGCAGGTCTTCAAGTCGCGCGGCGGGTTCAATCAAGGCCAACTGTCGTGCGCGCGCCTTTTCGAGCCGGGCAATTGCACCTTGATATTCGTTCGAAAGTCCCGAGCGTTCAGCCTCGAGCGAGACCAGATCGCTGAGCAGACCAGCCCGGCTGCCGACATGAGAGATATCCAGCGTCGACAACGTGGCGCGGTCCAAGCCGGTGATGCGTTCGGCCCGATCCATCGCCGCGTCCTGCGCGGCGAAGTGGCTGGCCCGAGCGGCCATGACCTCGGGATGATTGGCGCCGAAACGAGCGGATTTCCCTGACAGGAGTGTCGCCTGGACGGCTGTCTCGTCCATGAGCGCGGTGAAAGACGTATCCGCATGCAGCTTCAGCGCAGCCGCCGCCATTTTAGGAGTGCTCGTGAGGGTTTCCGCCAGAGCTGCGACAGCTTCGCTTTTTTCACCCAATGCGGCAGCCAGATCGTCCGCGTTGCGGGCAAGGTCGTCGGTTTCGGCCACGAGAGCGTCGAACTGAACGGCCGAAATGAGGCCGGTCTTTTTCTGCAGTTCAGAAATCTCTTCGCGCGTCGCCAGCACCGATTGGCGATAGCTCTCGATGGCTTCGCCAGCGCCAAGTTCGCGGCGGTCGAGTTCATCGGTTCGCAGGGCTTCGATTTCGGTGAAGAAAGCCGCAAGAAGGGCGTCACCCCGTGCCTGCGCATCCTCGGGCGAATTGCCGACAATGGACGCATGGATCAACCCGGTCTGGTCTACCAGTTCGATCCGTGGCTTGCCAAAGTCGCGGGTCTCCATGCCGACGGCCTTGGCCGCTGATCCAAGGATACGGTCTGCAACGATCAGCCGCTTGTAGGTTTCCGTCGGGCTGACCGAGGTGTGCGCATAGGGGGAACTGGCGAAGGACGACGCCTGGCCGATCCGGTCCAGGTTGACAGACGCGGACGCCCCTGCGCCAGGAAGGATCAGGGACAGGTCTGACGTAAAGCGGAGTGGAGCCGTGGACAGGTAGGTGCCGATCGGGGTCCAGATGCAGACCGCGCCGATGGCCGCAAGGCCGAGATAGCGGGGCAGGCGCCCGGTATCTTTCAACCGACCGCCGCGCAGCAATCTCGCTGGCGTGATCTTGAGGACGGGCCGACGGATCAGCGCGGGAATTTTGAGCTTGGGCATCGTTCTGGGCATGGCAGGGTCTCCTTGCTCGGAGGTTTACCCTGTGCCCTGCGCCGAAGTCTCTTGCGCCAGCGGGTGGGGGATGGGCGCCGAAGAAGGGTGCGCCTACCCGGTCGGATAGGTCAGAACAGCCCCTTTTCCTTGGCGATCATGGCCGCCTGCGTCCGGTTCGACGCGCCGATCTTGCGATAGAGCGTTTTGACATGCAGCTTCACCGTCGGTTCCCTGATATCGAGGTCGCGAGCGATTTCCTTGTTGGATTTGCCCTGCGTCAGCCCTTCGAGCACCTCGAATTCGCGCTGTGACAGCTGTTTCGCAAGTGGATGCTTCTGCTGGTCATTCTCGCTCGCCCGCATGAAATCAAGCGGGGCGTATTGTTCGCCAAGCGCCATGAAGCGAAGCGCATTGACCAGCGACTTCGCGGAAAGCGTCTTGGGCAGGAACCCGGCGGCACCGGCTGCCAGCACCTCTTCCGCAATGTCGCGCTGCGCGGTTCCAGAGATGATTGCGACGCGGTGATCGCCTGACATGCCCATGATCCGGCGCAGACCGTCGAGCCCATCCATCCCCGGCATCGTGAAATCCAGCAAAACCAGGTCGTATTCTTCGCCTGCCGCCATGCGGGCTTCTGCGGCGTCCAGATCCTGGACACTTTCGGCGACCATTCCCGGTTCGTTCCCAATATATAACATAAGTGTATCACGAAGCAGTTCGTGATCATCGGCAATGAGAATGCGCATCGTGTTTTGGTCCGTCTGGGTTGCCCGGTCATCCAAGGCGGTATGTCTTTGGAAAGTCATTCTATACTCCTTAGGACAATACGTCGCCCGCAATGATGTCATAGGGCATCTACCAGCACTTAACCATAAAATCTAAGCAACTCCAAGCAGAGTAGGGTTAGAGCTCCTATCCGGTCGGATAGGTGGTGTGCCCCGATTGAAATCGCTCCTGACCGGAAGTCCCACAAGTCAGTCCCAAGAGGTTCCAGGCGATCCGCGTGGGCCATTCTCCTGTCCGAGCGTTATGTTGAGAACGCACCGCACAACGGGCCATTCGAATAGGCGAACCACGCCAACAACGGATGCCCCCATGACCTTTGCCAACCAGACCGACTTTACCCAGCTGCCGACATTTCCCGTTGTACAGCGTCCGCCCACCACGCCAACCGATGACACGATCGAGCTTTTTGGCCTCTATGTTGTTTCGCAGCCTACGCAGGTTGTGATCGACCGGCTGCTGACCCCGGGGCGGCGTAGCCGTGTGGCGTTTTTCAATGCGCATTGCGGAAACGTCATGGCGGGCGACGCCGATTACGCTGACGCCCTGATGACTGCTGACGAGGTTCTTCCCGACGGGATCGGCGTCGAGCTGTCCGCACGCATGACGGGATCTTCGCTGACGGAAAACCTCAACGGCACGGACTTTACCCCCGCCTTGCTGAAACGAGCGGCGGCACAGGGCCTCAGCGTCTTTCTGCTCGGTGCACGACCGGGCGTTGCGGAAGACGCGGCCGACCGGCTTTGCCTGGATATTCCCGGACTGCGCGTTGTGGGCACCCGCGATGGCTACGACGGTATGGCGGACGAGGTCGCGACCATTCGTGCCGTCAATCTTGCCCGACCGGACATCCTACTGGTGGCAGCGGGCGTGCCTATGCAGGATCTCTGGATCGCCCGAAATGCGCATCGTCTGCACCCCAGGATCTGCCTCGGAGTCGGCGCGCTGTTCGACTTTCTTGCCGGTCGCGTGCGGCGTGCGCCTGCTTGGGTGCGTGGGGCGCGATGTGAATGGGTCTGGCGGCTGGCGTCGGAGCCCCGTCGCATGGCGCGCCGGTACCTGATCGGAAACCTGGCTTTTCTGACGCGGGCGGCGCGGGCGGCCTTTGCCCGGCAAGACAAGAGCGATGCCGTTGCACGTGTCATGGACATTTTGCTGGCCGGTGCGGCCCTGATGCTGCTTTCGCCCTTTGCGCTGTTTGTGGCGGCCGCAATCCGTTTAGACAGCAAAGGTCCGGTGTTCTTCCGGCAGACGCGTGTCGGTAAAGATGGTCAGCATTTCAGCATGCTGAAATTCCGGTCCATGTATCTGGACGCGGAGGCGCGCCGCGCAGAGCTGTTGGCCACGTCGGACCGCGAAGGCGTTTGTTTCAAGTCAAGGACCGACCCCCGGATTACCAAGCTCGGCCGTGTCCTGCGCCGGTATTCCATCGATGAGCTGCCACAGATCTGGAACATCCTGCGCGGTGACATGTCCATCGTCGGTCCTCGGCCTGCTCTCCCGTCCGAAGTTGCCGCTTATCCGGAGCGGGCGCTCGAACGGCTGGTCTGCAAACCGGGCCTGACCGGAATATGGCAGGTCTCAGGCCGCGCCGAGATCGGGTTCGACAAAATGATCGACATGGACATCGCCTATGTCCGGTCCCGGTCGGTTCTTCTGAACATCATCCTGATCACCATGACCTTTCGTGCCGTTCTTGGGGGCAGGGGCGCTTACTGAGCCGCTCCTAGCCGATTGGATAGAATACCTCGCCGTCCGGGTCCGGGACGGGCCGGAAAAAAGACTGTAATTATAAAACAACACATCGCAGGAGAATGAGATGCGCTTTCCCAGATTTCAGACATCCCTGGCCGCCGTGGCCCTGGCGGCCCTTGCGCCGGGCGCTTTTGCGGCGGGCCTAGGTGATCCTGCGAGCGAGGTCGTCCTCACCGTCACAGGCGAGATCGCCACCACCAACCGGGACGATGCAGCCGTTTTCGACCTCGACATGCTGACCTCGATGGATACGGTGACCTACGAAACGGAAACGATCTGGACAGACGGCGTTCAGACCTTCACCGGAGTGCTGCTGTCAGATCTCATGGACCGCCTCGGCGCCGAAGGCAGCAGTCTGAGCGCGATGGCCATCAACGACTACGCCGTCGAGATCCCGTCGTCTGACTGGGTCGAAACCGGCCCGATCATCGCCTATCATCAGAACGGCGCGCCGATGTCGGTGCGTGACAAGGGGCCCCTATGGATCATCTACCCCTACGACGACAACGACGCATACCAGAGCGAAGTGATCTATTCGCGAAGCATCTGGCAACTCGACCGTATTAAAGTTCTTGAGTGAGACACCTATGACCCCACCCCTTGGGCTTGCCCCCGACAGAGCGCGAGAAAAGCGGCGAACGCGGTTCCGGACAGGATCGGCTGTCGCCGCTTTTGTCCTTTGTGCAGCCCTTGTTGCGGGCATGGCCCTTTTCATCCTGCGAGAGATCGATCAGCTCTCGCGCGCCAACTCGGACAACGTGCAGTGGAGCCTCTCTCAGGCCGATGTCGAATTCGCCCGGTTCCAGCTGGCAATTGCGCAGGCGGATGGGGAGACCGGTGACCTTTCCCGTATACGGCGCAGGTTCAATATCTTTTACAGTCGGATTTCGACCCTCGACAGGGGCATGGTCTATCAGGATGTGCGCGACGACCCGGAGTTCACGCAGCACCTTGAAAATGTTACCGCCTTTCTGGACCGCGCGGTCGATGTGATTGATGCCCCGGATGCGGAACTGACACAGGCGCTGCCTCGGCTCGGGGCCGAAGCCTCAACGGTTCTTGCAGACGTCCGGTCTATGTCGCTGGCCGGATTGTTCGGGTTTGCCGAAGCCTCGGACGCCCGGCGCGCGGGTCTGGTCGGCACGCTCGCGGCCCTCGCTGTCGTGCTTGGACTGATCTTTGGCGGGCTTATCCTGTTTGCCTACCTGCTGTCGCGGCTGCACCGTCTGGCCGAATCCCGCGCCGATGACGTGGTCAACGCGAGCGAGCGGACGCGCATGATCGTCGGGGCCGCGCCGGATGCGATTGTCGTGACCAACCGTGCCGGAGCCATTCTGGACTTCAACCCCGAAGCAGAGGCACTGTTCGGTTGCCCCGCGCGAGAGGCGATCGGGGCAGAGGTGGTCTCAAATCTCTTTCCCGAAGAAAGCCGCTCCGACCTGATTTCCGGGCCACTCTCCTGTTTGCGAAGCAACGATATACCCGGAGCGATGGCCAGACATTTCGAGACAGTCGCAGTGGACCGGAATGGCCGTCGGTTCGCGGCAGAGCTGTCAGTCGCAGCCGAACCGAACGGAACGCGATTGGTGCTCTTCCTGCGGGACATTTCGGACAGGAAAGAGGCCGAGACCAATCTGACCATCGCCCGCGATCGCGCGCTGGCCGGTGAGCGTGCAAAGGCTGAGTTCCTCGCGATCATGAGCCACGAGATGCGCACTCCGCTCAACGGCCTGCTGGGGTCGATGCAATTGCTGCGCGACCATAGCCTCAATGAACGCCAGACGGACCTGTTGGACAGGATGGAAGGGTCCGGGCGGCTTTTGCTTGGACTTGTGGATGACGTGCTCGATCTATCGAAGTTCGAAGCCGGCAAGATGGAGGCGACACGGCAGAATTTCAGGGTCAGCGGGGTTCTGGACGGCGTTGTCGAAACGGCCGCACCCCTGGCGGAAGCTAACGGAAACACCCTGTCGTGGCACTGGCTCGGACAGCAGCATGACGCGGCTGTGGGCGATGCCAGACGCCTGAGGCAGGTCCTGCTGAACCTCGTGGGCAATGCGATCAAGTTCACGAAAGGCGGCGAGGTCGAGATCGAGGTGGAATGCCTGCCAGATGGCGAAAGCCTGGAGTTTCGGGTGACGGACACCGGGATCGGGATCAAAGAAGAAGACCTCAGCCGCATATTCAACGATTTCGAGACGTTGGATTCCACCTATGCCCGTCAGGCCGGCGGGACCGGACTGGGGCTGGGCATCGCCAAGCGCCTGACCAGCCTCATGGGGGGCGAAATCGGGGCCGAAAGCGAGTTCGGGGATGGGTCGCTCTTTTGGTTGCGGATTCCCATCGCTGCCGCAGGTCCGGTTTCTGTCCAACCTCTCTTTGAGTTCAACCAGTTGGTGGCCCCACGTCGCAAGCTGGATCTACTGCTCGTGGAAGACAACGAAATGAACCGCTTCGTCGCGCGACAAATGTTGGAGGCCGATGGTCACAGGGTTGTCGAAGCCGTCGATGGTCAGGCGGGTGTCGAATGGGCCAACAACCGGGCTTTTGACGCCATCCTGATGGATATCTCCATGCCGGTCATGGATGGCATCGAAGCGACCCGAAGAATCCGGGCAGGCAGTGGCCCATCCGCGGATTGCCCTATCATCGCAGTCACGGCTCATGCCTTGCCCGAAGAGGTTGAAGAATTCAGTGCCGCCGGGATGACGACCACGGTCAGTAAACCGCTGGACCGCGCGGCGCTGCTCTCGGTCTTGGCCGTGATCACGGAAGGCGCGACACCGCTGTCTGCCCCGAGCCACTCAGGTTCCCCTGATACGAGACTTGACGGACATCAACTGAGCACACTTCTGGCTGGACTACCCAGCGGCGAACGGGACGAAATCCTCGCGCGTTTCTTGGTCGAAACGGACGAGACAATCCAGTCCATCGTCTCGGACGACCTGCCGAGAGACGCCTTGCAGGCTCAGGTTCATGCCTGCGCCGGAAACTGCGGCACCTTCGGCGCCAGCGGGCTGCGGGCCGCGCTGGCCGAGATAGAGACAATGTTGAAGCGAGGCGAAGATATCGCACCGGAGAGGCTGGCCGCACTTGCGCCTCTCTGGCAGGAGACACGGATGCAGATTTCAGACCTGAGCCGAGATTGAAACCAGCGTCACGGGATCAGCGTAACGGCCCCGACGACGCCCAGAACACGGCCGATCTCGGCAATATTGGTGACCCCACTGTCATAGCAGGCGATCGCATCGCCCGGCAGAAGGTAGGGGTCATAGTCATCGCGATCCGCGCGGGCGCGCATGACTTCAACCTTGCGTTCTATCACGGCAGACACCTGCGTGATTGGATTGCGAGAGAAAAGAGCTGCAGACCGGTCCGCGCTGGTAGCGCGGGCGCCGCCGACACAGTTGGCATCCACCACGGCCTGCATGAAGCGCGTGCCATAGGGCACTTCGCGCACTGTCTGGCCGATGGCCGACGGCGCATTTCCGGTCGCGGGCTGGGTCAGGTTCGAGAGGTAAAGTGAGATGCCGGGCGGGCTGATGGGGCTTGGTTTCATCAGATCGTCTTGAAAGCACTGGCGTGACGGGATGTGGACTTCGTCGCCGGTGATCAGCATGACATCGTCGAAATGTTCGCCGCGTATCACACCGCGCAGATCAATTGTGTAGTTGCGCCCGGCGCGGGTCAGCCGGACGGCGGACAGATCCGCATCGGGACGGACCCCGCCAGCATTCCGGATCGCAGCCGAGAGATTGCGGTTCTCGGTTGAGGCACCAAGGGCGGCCTGCCGACGGCCGTCTACCATATCGCCCTGAATGCCCCCGATGTCGGTTGGCCTGACCTCAAAGACGGCGCCTGACACGGCAACCCGGACCGGAGCAAAGTCCTTCACGAGAAGAGAGATCAGCGGAACATCGTCATAGTGACCGTCGTTCAGCAGGGCTTGCTTGATCGACGCGGCAACCTGGGACGGACTTCGGCCAGCGGCGGAAATCGGATTGATGTACGGCAGTTTGATCGTGCCGTCGCGCGAGACCACATAGTCGCCTGAGAACGTTTCGTCTTCTGGTAGCCGGAATGCCACCAAGTCCCCGCGCGAGAGCAATTCGCCGCGCAGAGACGACGGCGCACCGGACCCGAACTTCTGATTGCGGTCGCCGCCGATCGCGGGCCGGCACTTTGCAGCATTCATCGAAGGGGACGTTAAAAATGCGGCCGCAGTGCGGCTGACATCGATATCCCGATATTGCGCCTGATAGGCTGTGCCCGTCGAAACCGGCTCAAGGTTGGCGGCTTTCTGCGGGGCAGAGCAGGCCACGAGGACCATGAGGGCCAAGCTGCTGGCCCCTGATTTCATCCCGATCATCGACAAGATCTGCTCCAGCATTCTGCATTATTCTTGGCTGAGAGACTAACCCGTGATGTGTCGATCCGTCCATGATTGCGATCGGGTTGCCCCTCCATCCGAATGGATATGTTCCTGAACCGTTGCGCCGCTGCACTGTCCCGTGGGGCGCGGGCGCATGTTGTTTTCCCGAGTTAAAACAAAAGGGCGCCCAAGTCCGCACCCCAATCCGGGCGCATCAGGAGTGACCGTCATGTCCCGAACCAGCCACAAGGGCAGTTTTGCCCACAGTCTTGCCGCCTACTGCCTGTCCGAGATGGCGGCAAAAGCGTCCCGGCTGGTCGTGGTCGTGGCGGTCGCCCGCACTATGGATGCCGCGGCAATCGGTGTCGCGGCCGGGGCGCTTGCCGCAGCCGACATCCTGAAGGCGCTGACAGAGAACGGCGTCGGCCAGCGGATCATAGCTGCGCGCGACGAAGACCTGGCGGCCACCTGCCGCAGGGCGCAGTCGATCTTCTGGCTCTGGTGTCTCGGGCTGTGTGCGATCCAGCTGATCGCGGGCTTTGCGGTCTGGTTCATGACCGGCAACGCCCTTTATTTCGTGTTGATTGCGATCCTCGCAGGCGAATACCTGTTCATGCCGGCGGGACTGGTGCAATGCGCCCTGGCCATGCGGGCCGGAAAGATGCGCCAGACGGCTGCGATTGCAGGCGGTCAGGTGGTGGGCGCAAACGTCGCGACCGCGATACTGGCCTTCATTGCCCCCGGGCCGGTTGCGCTTGTGCTCCCCCGTCTTCTGGCTGCCCCGATCTGGCTGATCGCGATGCGCCGCCTTCAAAGCTGGCGCCACGATGCGACTGTTTCTGCCGCGTCCCTTCGCCCCTTTGTGGACTATGGGTGGGCCGTGCTTGCCGTTGAGCTGGTCAAGGTCATGCGCCTTCAGGCTGACAAGATTGTCATCGGTCTTCTGATGGGCCCCGAGGCACTCGGCCTCTATTTCATGGCCTTCAATGCCGGGCTCGGTCTGTCCAACTCTTTCTCACAAGCCCTGTCGGTGGCACTGTTTCCTCACCTTTGTGCCGCATCGGACCCATTGCCTGCCCTGCGCCGCGCGCTCGCGCTGTCGGTCACGGTCATCGCGCCTGTCGTAGTGCTGCAAGCCCTTGCCGCACCGGTTTACGTGCCGATCCTGTTCGGGGCAGACTGGGCACATCTGGCCGCTGTGGTCTCAATCCTGTGTCTGGCGGCGATCCCCGGCGTCATCTGGTCGGCCTCCGCGCAGTTCTTGCGGGTCAGGAACCGTCCGCAGCGCGAATTTGCCGTCACCGCAGCGATCACGATCGCACTGATCCTGAACACCGCGCTGCTTGCCCCTCATGGACTTGTCGCGGTCGCCTGGGGCTATCTGTGCATTGCGACGGTCGGACAAATGTTGGCCGCGCTTCCCATCCTCCGTATCGCTTACCCGTCCCACACCTCCGCAAAGGTCGTTTGATATGCCGTATTTCTCGATTGTCATCCCGTGCTTCAACGCCGCCGAAACGCTCAATGACACGCTCGATAGCATTGCATCGCAGACCTTCGTTGATTGGGAAGCTCTCATAATAGACGACGGGTCGACAGATGCGACATGGGCACTGGCTGTGGCCCGCACCGCAAAAGATTCGCGCTTCAAGGTGATGCGCAACCCAGGCCAGGGGCCAAGCTCTGCCCGGAACCATGCCGCGATGCGGTCTCGTGGAAAGGTGATCGCGTTTTGCGACGCTGATGATCTTTGGTACCCGCAAAAGCTGGCGCTGATGCATCAGACCTTTGCCCGGCCCGATGTGGACGGCGTCTATGCCCGTGTCGCCTTCTTTGACGGCAAGGGATCGCGGTCGACTTCGCAGGTCTGCGACGGTCCTCTGTCGGTCCAGACACTGCTGGGCGAAAACCCGGTCTGCACGATGTCCAATGTCGCGGTCACTCGACGGACTTTCATTGAAAGCGGCGGGTTCGATGTGACCATGGTGCACAACGAAGATCTGGAATGGCTGATCAGAGTGACCGGCTCCGGAGGCCGGTTCTTGGGGCTGGATGAAATTCTGGTGCACTACCGGACCTCGCCGACAGGTCTGTCGGCCAACCTCGACGCGATGCGCATCGGGAGGGAGACTGCCTTGGCAACCGCAGCGCGCATGGGTTTCCCGGTCGACCGTCGGTCCGAAGCCATCCACCTGCGCTATATTGCCAGACGCGCTTTGCGAACGGATGCGCCGCCTCTGCAATCCCTGCGGATGGCGCTGGCCGGAGTGGCGACCAGCCCTGTCGGCTTCTTTACGGACATAAAACGCGGCGGATTGACCTTCTTGGCGGCCCTTGCCGCACCCATCATGCCGCGCCGCTTGCGCCGCAGTCTTTTCTCCAACTGAGCGGAGTGTAACATGCCCAAGGCTTCCATCATCGTTCCCGCCTATAATGTCGCCGAGACGATCAGTGAAACCCTTCGCAGCCTTTTGGCGCAGAGTTTCATCGACTTCGAAATTGTCGTCGTCGATGACGGGTCATCCGATCGCACCGTTGCGATCGTACGGAGTTTCGGTGACAAGCGGGTGCGGCTCGTCCAGCAACCGAACCGAGGGCTCGCCGGGGCACGGAACACCGGGATCTATCACGCCAAAGGTGACTACATCGGGTTCTGTGACAGCGACGACCTCTGGCGTCCGACCAAGCTTGCCACACATGTCCGGCATCTGGATGCCAACCCGCAGGTGGGGCTCAGCTTTTCCGGGTCCGAGCTTATCGACGCCAATGGGGCGCCGCTCGGGCTGGCCCAAAGGCCGCGCCTCAAGCGTATCACCGCCAAGCACGTTTTCCTGTTCAATCCGGTAGGCAATGGATCCAGTGCGGTCATGCGTCGGGACGCCCTGGATGCCATCGCCTTCCGCCCGTCGGGACAAGCTGCGCGGGATTGGTTTTTCGACGAGAGGTTCCGCCAGTCCGAGGACATCGAGTGCTGGTTGCGCCTATGCCTGACGACCGACTGGACCATCGAAGGTGTGCCCGGACTGCTGACACGCTATCGGATCGTCGCAGGGGCCCTGTCGGCAGCAACCGACCGGCAGTTCGCCAGCTGGGAGCGTCTTGTCGACAAGCTTTCCGCGATCTCGCCCGGTTTCTTCCATAGCCACGCCCCCGCCGCACGCGCGCTTCAGAACCGATACCTTGCTCGCCGGGCGATCAGCTCGGGCAAGGGCGCCGAAGCTTTGACCCGCCTGAGGTCCGCTTGGGCCGCGTCCCCCGCAGCGCTTTTGCGAGACCCTATCAAGACCGGAACAACCACGGGCGCCGCACTGGTGCTCTCCGCTCTCGGCCCGAACATCCTGCAACGTATCGCGCGCGCCAGTGGGCGCCGGCTCGCCTGACCGCAAAGGAGTTTCCCAATGATCAAGATCGCTCACCTTGTAGACGACACCACCGCTGGTGGCGTGACCCGATACCTTGCCTTCCTTCAGGATACACCGGCGCTGACGACGCATATGGAACATCAGGTCGTGGTGGTGCCGCGCAACCGCCCCTCGGGCGTGCCCGATGATGTCGACATGATCGTATCGCACCTCTCGGTCAGCTGGTCCGGTCTTCCCGGTCTGATCGCCCTGCGCGCACGGTATTCCAGCGTGCCGATGGTGCATGTCGAGCATAGCTATTCCGAAGCCTTCTCAGCGATCAACGTTACAGCACGCGGCCGGTTTCATCGCCTCCTGCGCACCGCTTACGCACTGTTCGATCGCGTTGTTGCTGTCAGTGAGGCTCAGGCCGCCTGGATGGCGCGCAACGACCTCGTCCGCAGGCATATGCTTGACGTCATCACACCGATGACGGACCTGGGAGGGCTCGCAACTGTTGTCGCTCCCCTCGGCCCGATCCGCCATTTCGGTGCCGTTGGCCGGTTCGACCAGCAAAAAGGGTTCGACATTCTGATCCAAGCCTTCCGGGCTGTCGACGATCCTCATCTGACGCTCACTCTTTTTGGCGAAGGGGAGGAGAGGGGGCATCTGGAACACCTTGCCGATGGTGACGCCCGAATTCGATTTGCCGGGTTTGCGGCCAATCCGGCCGAAGCATACGGATCGTGTGATGTCATCCTCATGCCGTCCCGTTGGGAGCCTTACGGCCTGGTCGCGATCGAAGCCAATGTCGCCGGCCGCGTGGTCGTCATGTCGGCGGTCGATGGGTTGCGGGATCAGTCTGCGCGGGGGAATGTCGTCGTCTCTGACCACTGCTGTGAGGGATGGCAAGATGCGCTTTCTTCCATCGCACTCTCCCCCGCGCAAACGGTTGATCGACCTGTGCCGGCGTCCCTGGCGGATGCGAACATTGGGGCTTGGTCTGCACTCTGCGACAAGGTTTTAACTCACACCAGAAAGATGAGTGCCTGAGCAAAGGGTCGAACGCTTCGGGCATTTTGAGCTACTCCCCATCCCTTGAAGAGAATCTGGCGTGAATTAAGCTACTCGCTACACCTGCTGATCGGATTGTTTGAAATTCTGTGCCAATAAAACAGCACCGGTGGCCGGCCGACGAGGGCTTTGCGAGGGCGCTGCAGGGGGTGGAAGATCGCCTCTGGATGGCCGCCGTGATCCCCGATCCTGTCTCCAAGGCATGCAGGTAGACGCACTCTTAGTTCAAGGTTCGCCACAGCCTCTCGATGAAAATATTGTCAAGGAAACGGCCTTTTCTTGGCAATGCTTTCTGGAGCAAATTTACGTCGCAGCTTCGGTCGCCGAGCAACCAGTCGACCTTCGGCTGGCGATTGAACAGCCTGCGCGACGATGCAATCGCTGACTTTCCAAGCGGCCCCGAACACGTTGACCGGATGGCCCAGACTGGACGCCGTGCGACGCGCCTTCAAGTAAATCGCTTCAATCACCCCAGTCTTCTTCACGACGTGCTCGACCGCCAGCCGGACCAGATTCTACGCGAAGATGCCCAAGACGCTCCACCGCACCCAATGCTTGTAGAAAGTCTTGGGCGGGCCATGGTTTTTCGGCGCATGCATTTATGGAAGTATTTGTATATAAATGAATAATCCTAATCAGCAGGCACCGGTCGTCAACGCGCGGCGTGCCATGAGATTTCGAAAAGCCGGATTAAGAGGCGCTATCTGCGGACCTCTCAGCCCGAAGATATCAGACACGACAGCGCTCGTTTTCAAACGCTGAATCCTGCCTGCCGAGCGAAATCGATGGGTCCTGAGCCTAGACTGTCCCTGCATGTACTGTATTGATGCGACACGTGAGGGGCCGAAACGTCGGTCCCCACAGCACCAACATAAAAGACCCCCGTGGGAGGAAACATGGATCGTCGTTCTTTCATCCGCCGTGGCGCCCTGGCGGGCGCCGGTGCCGGGGCTGCCGCCCTGGCCAGCCCCGCCGTCGCCCAGGACCGTATCACCTGGCGCATGGTCACCACCTGGCCGAAGAATTTCCCCGGCCTCGGTGTCGGCGCACAGCGCCTGGCCGACCGGATCACCGCTGCTTCAGGCGGACGTTTGACCGTGCAGGTCTACGCCGCCGGCGAGATGGTGCCGCCGCTACAGTCACTGGATGCCGTGATCGACGGCACCGCCGAGATG
Source organism: Sagittula marina (assembly GCF_014196795.1). Taxonomy (GTDB): domain Bacteria; phylum Pseudomonadota; class Alphaproteobacteria; order Rhodobacterales; family Rhodobacteraceae; genus Sagittula; species Sagittula marina. The sequence continues at coordinate 383,738 of NZ_JACIEJ010000004.1, read as the reverse complement.
AGCCATGGCGCTGCCTACTACTGGCAGAACAAGTCCACGGCCCTGTCCTACTTCACCGGCGTGCCCTACGGCATGACTGCGGGCGAACTGGCGGCCTGGGTGCAGCACATGGGCGGCCAGCAGCTCTGGGATGAGGTCTATGACCAGTTCGGTGTGCAGGGCTTCCTGTCCGGCAACACCGGCACCCAGGCGGGTGGCTGGTTCCGCGAGGAGCTCACCGGTCTCGACAGCCTGAAGGGCGTACGCTTCCGCACACCGGGCCTGGGCGGCCGCGTCTGGGAAAAGCTGGGCGCCACCGTGACCAATATGGCCGCTGGCGAGATCTTCCAGGCGCTGCAGTCGGGCGCGCTGGACGCGGCCGAATTCGTCGGTCCCTACAATGACCTGGCCCTCGGCTTCTACCAGGTGGCGAAGAACTACTACTTCCCCTCCTTCGTGGAACCGGGTCTCGCCACCGAGCTGGTGGTCGACAAGGCGAAGTATCAGGCCTTGCCCGACGACCTGCAGGCGATCGTGCGCGATGTCTGCCAGGCCGAGTATGACACCGTCTCTGCCGACTTCATTGCCAACGACCCGCGCGCCCTGAAGACCCTTGTCGAAGAGCACGGCGTGCAGGTGCGTCAGTTCCCGGACGAGATCCTGGAAGCCGGTGCACAGGCCTCGATGGAGATCATCGGCGAGCTGCGCGACAGCGGTGATGAGATGACCCGCAAGGTTACCGAGCATTTCATCGAATCCCTGAACGTGATGCGCACCCGGACCGAGGGCAACGACCTGAACTTCATTCAGGCCCGCGCCAAGTATTTCACGCTCTGAACATCTGGCCTGTTCCAGATCTGCAAAAGGCCCGGACAATGTCCGGGCCTTTTTGTTTTGCCAGCAAAATACAGCGCACCGATCCGGGCGCTAGCCCGCGATCAATGAGGGCAGCCACGTGACCACGCCCGGGAAGGCGAAGAGCAGCGCGATGGCCAGGATCTGCAACAGCACAAAGGGCAGGATGCCGCGGTAGATGGCCGAGGTCGGCACGTTGTCGGGCGCCACGCCGCGCAGGTAGAACAGCGCGAACCCGAAGGGCGGCGTCAGGAAGGATGTCTGCAGGTTCACCCCCACCATGACGCCCAGCCAGACCGGGTTGATGTCCATCGCCAGCAGGATCGGCGCGGTGATCGGGATCACGATGAAGATGATCTCGAAGGTGTCGAGGATGAAGCCGAGCACGAACATGATCGCCATCACGACAGCGACTGCCATCAGCGGACCGCCGGGCAGGGCGGTCAGGAACTCGTGCACCAGATTGTCACCGCCCATCATCCGGAAGACCACCGAGAAGACTGCGGCACCGAACAGGATGATGAAGACCATGCTGGTGATTGCGGCGGTCTGGACCGCAGTCTCGTGCAGAATCTTCCACGACAGCCTCCAACGCAGGGCGGCCAGCAGGGTCGCGCCCACGGCACCGACAGAGGCTGCTTCGGTCGGCGTGGCGATGCCGCCGAGGATCGAGCCCAGAACCGCCAGGATCAAAAGCAGCGGCGGCAGCAGCGCGGTGAAGATCTCACGCTTCAGCCCGGCCTTTTCCTCCGGAGGGACAGGAGTCGCGGGGCAGCTCTCGGGATCGACGATCGCCTTGAAGATGATGTAACCGATATACAGCAGCACCAACAGGAAGCCCGGCAACATCGCCCCGGCAAAGAGATCACCCACCGACACCGGCGTCGGGGCGAAGTTCCCCTTGGCCATCTGCACCTGTGCGTTGATGCCCGACAGCATATCGCCCATGAAGATCAGCACCGTCGACGGCGGGATGATCTGGCCCAGCGTGCCGGAGGCGCAGATCGCGCCGGTGGCCAGCGTCGGCTTGTAGCCCGCACGCATCATCGCCGGAAGGGAGATCAGGCCCATGGTGACCACCGTGGCTCCCACGACACCGGTGGAGGCCGCAAGCATCGCGCCCACGATCACCACGGAAATCGCAAGACCGCCGCGCATGTTGCCGAAAAGCTTGCCCATGGTCAGCAGGAGCTGTTCGGCGATCTGCGACCGTTCCAGCATCACCCCCATAAAGACAAAGAGCGGCACGGCGACCAGGACCTCGTTGGTCATGTAGCCGATGTAGCGGTTCGGGAGGGAGCCGAAGTTCGATGGGTCGAAGACGCCGAAATACATGCCGATCGCGCCGAAGAGCAGCGAGGTGCCGGCCAGGGTGAAGGCCACCGGAAAGCCCATCAGCAAGAAGCCGATGATGCCGACGAACATGAGGCCGGAAAGAAGTTCTCCGATCAGGACGGGATCCATCAGACGGCCTCCGTGGGATGGGTGGGATCTTCGGCGCGGGTATAGCGGATGCGGGCGGGCACCAGGTCTTCACGGCCCGCAAGCATCAGGATCGAGCGCAGGATCATCGCCAGCCCCTGCAGGGCGATCAGCACCGCGAAGGCCAGGATGAAGGTCTTCAGCACAAAGAGAGCGGGCATGCCGCCGACATTGGCGGAGCCTTCGCCGTAGCGCCAGGAGCGTTGGACGAAGGGCAGGGCGTAGATCCAGACCACGTACATGGCGGGCATGAGGAACAGCAGCACCCCCACCAGATCGATCACCGCCTTCTTTCGCGGCGTGGCCGGGCGATAGAATATGTCGACCCGCACGTGGTTGTCGCGCAGCAGGGCAAAGCCAGCTACACCGGTGAACATGGCGCCGTTCATCCAGATGTAGAGATCCTGCATCCAGACATGGCTGACGGCAAAGACATAGCGCTGCACCACCACGGTGAAGCAGACGAGCACGATCCCCACCGACAGCCAAGACAGGATTGTCCCAACCACGGCGTTGATCGCGCAGATGACGGAGGCGATTCGCCCGAGGATTTTCATGCTGCGTCCTCTTTCTGTGAGTACGATCAAGATGCTCTGCGTTCTATGCCTTCCGCGTCGGATAAGTCCAAGCACAATTGACCGCTTTCAAGGCAGTATGCGTAAAACGACGCGGCTTTTTAGCAACCAGGTGTCGCCGTTCCAGTGCTCCCACCACAGGTTTTTAGGGTCCGTGCCGACGCTTCTGCTTGTCTCGCTGCTTTGCTCCACGGCACATGCCACGGATAGCAAGGCAACCTTTTCCTCCAAGCGAGACGTGAAGATCTGCGGAAGTGCGTGCGCGGTGGAGTACTGATGATCAATGTCGTGAAGCTCGCAAAAGCAGGCTTGCGGTCCAAGGAGCTTGGTTTGCTATTCAGGAAAAACAGGTTTGCTTGCCTTGGACCTGTTGCGTTTTTGTGCCCCTCCTATGCGCCCGCTTAAGCGACTGTCCGGTCGTATGCGGCGGTACTCTTCCAGCGCCCTGCTGAGTGTCGGCAGCGCGGATTGCAGCAAAGGTTTAAGTATCCAACGAGCGCCATCTTGGCCTGCCTGTCGCCCAGTGCGACTGACCGGCTCGCGCTGGCCGTAAGCGAGACGCCCATCGTGAGCTGCACCAGCAAACGGAACGCCATCCGCTGAGCCGACATTCAGCCCTGTCAGGATTGTGCACCGCTGCCGCAGAACCGCTAAGCGCTGTTTGCGCGCCCCTGTGAGGGCTGAACTTTGGTGGTGTGCGAGATCTCCCAAACGCGCTTCTATCGTTGCGACAGGCAAAGCTATCAGCCTCCGTCGACTCCCCACCAGCGCATTGTCTGACGGCAGTGGTGGTCGATTGCCTTGCTCACTTGATCCACGTCGTGCGCGCGCAGGGCCGCTATGATGGCGAGGTGTTCCTCCATGGCGCTGACAATGCGGTCAACGAGAAAGGCGCGGGCGGTCTGAATTACTGAAAGACGGTTCCGGTTGGCGTCATAGACGCTGCGCAAAAAGGGATTGTCCAGCCCGCTCGCCAGCATGTCATGCAAGCTGAGATCGGTCTTGAGCGCCTGCGCAGGCAGATCCGGGCTGCGATCGGATTGCGCGAGCTGAAGCATCGTTTCATGCGCTCCGCGAAGACTGTTGAGCGGCAACGGCACACCTGCACGGATCAGACGGCAAGCGCCCTCTTTGTCCAGCAAGGCCCGCATGTCTAGGCAGGAGCGGGTCAGTTCCGGGCTGGCGTCCATCACCACGATGCCGCGCTTGGGCAGAATGCTGACCAGGGATTGCGTCTCTGCCCGCTTGATGGCCTCCCGGGTGGCGGCAATGGGAAATTCGAGCAATTCAGCGAGTTTGGGCATGGAAATAAACTCATTGGCCCTGAGCGTACCTTGCCCCAAAGCGACCAGAAGCGCCGCAAACGCCTTGTCTGCCTGCAGTTCCTGCCTTGATCCGGTCCCGTCTGCCATACCCAACCCCTTGAATATCAAAAAAATCAGGAAGTCTTTCAAATAATCCAAGCAGATGCTTTTGGGAATCCCTGATTGTACGATGCATAGCATAATACGTAACATGTTACATGGGATGTCATCAGGCCACATAAATGTGGCGCCAAGGGAGGAACGCATGTCAACACAGCAACAGGAGATTGAAGCGGACGCGCAGGAGGCGGGGCTCCGAATGCCGCATATCTACGTGATCCTATTCGTATTTACGGCATTGGCCGCGCTTGCGACGCACTTCGTGCCGGCCGGGCTCTACGACCGTGTGACCTTGTCAAACGGACGGAGTGCCGTCGATCCGGACTCCTTCCGTTATGTCGACGCCAGCCCGATAGGCTGGGAACAGTTCATGCTGGCCGTCCCTCAGGGGTTGGTGAATGCGTCGACTGTGGTGTTCTTCACATTCATCATCGGTGGCATGTTCATGGTGATCCGCCGCACCGGAATGATCGATGTGGTGGTGGACAAGCTGACGCGGCGCTTTGCATCGCGTCGCGTGATGATGATCCCTGCGCTGATGGTGATCTTTGCCGTGGTGGCGACGCTGATCGGCACTCAGGAGCTGGCCCTGGTCTACGTGCCGGTCATCTTGCCGTTGATGATCGCGCTGCGGTTCGATTCGATCACGGCAGTCGGCACCGCGCTTCTGGCGACCACAGCGGGCTTTACTGCCGGGGTACTCAACCCGATCAACACCGGGCTGGGGCAAACCATCGCTGAGCTGCCGCTTTATTCCGGCGCCGGATTGCGGTCTGTCTTGTTCATTTGTCTGCTGGTGGCCGGGATTGCCTATCTGATGCGCTATGCTCTGCGGGTGCAGAAAAACCCTGACACCAGCCTGCTGGCAAATGACCCCAAGGAAGCCGCCAAGCGCAAAGCCTACGTGCATGATCTGGATGCGCCGGCAATGCGCTTTACCAGCCGTCAGGCCTGGGCCGGACTTGCTGCGCTCATGTTCTTTGGTGTGATGATCTGGGGCGTGCTGACCCGTGGCTGGTTCATGATGGAAATGGCGGGGCTGTTCGTGCTGATGGGCGTGACCGTCGGGTTGATTGCCGGGCTGACCCCGGGCAAAATCTGCGACGCCTTCAACGAAGGCTTCCGCGACGTGCTGATGGGCGCGATCATCGTCGGCCTCGCCCGGGCTGTGGCCGTGATGCTGGAACAAGGTCAGGTCATGGACACGCTGGTGCATGGCTTGGGAAACTTGGTCGGCGACCTTCCAAGCTCGGTCTCGGCAGTGGGGATGTTCGTCTCTCAGCTCGGCTTTAACTTCGTGGTGCCGTCAGGCAGCGGGCAGGCGCTGGTGACCATGCCGATCATGGCGCCGGTTTCGGATCTGATCGGGGTCACCCGCCAGAATGCCGTGCTGGCCTACCAGCTGGGCGATGGCCTCTCGAACATCTTCTTCCCCACGTCCGGCTATTTCATGGCTACGCTGGCATTGGCAGGCGTGTCATGGGACCGCTGGATCCGGTTCTTCCTACCGCTTTTTGGGGTATGGATCGGCATTGCTACTGTATTTCTGGTGTACGCGCAGGCGGTGAACTGGACCGGTTGAGGCGAAACCGGAAAGGAAATGAAATTCGGCGGCCGCTTGTTGGCCGCCGTTTTTATTATCCAGTCTCCCGGAAACTTATGCGCAGTGTGTCTTTCACAGTGAAAAGCAACTGCGTAGGCCTGTGCGCGCCCATGGCTGGGACGACAACTAAGCAGGCGTTACAAGATATGCCAAAGCCAGCCTGACTGCGCATCGCCACGGGCGGTCATTTCAGATTTCTCAGCGAGCATGGGGAGCAAGCCGTTCCTGATGCAGAGGTCACCTTTGATCGGCTCTTTCACCGACCATGTCCGTACCGGGCGCGCTTTGCGCTCACCTACTGGCAAGAAGCGCTCGACGGTATCAAGGCACTCCCGGAACTGCTTGAAATCCTGACAGGATACGAAGTTCGCGCGCTGATCAGGAACATGCCGTTCTGCGGATGGCGTGGTGTGCTTGAGACTGACCCGTGACGCATCAGGACGGTCATCAGCGTCGACAGGTTCATCTTGCCAAGAGCGCGGCGTGGACGCGGCATCTGCACTCAGCAGGCCAGCCGATCCACGGCCCGGATTTGATCGATGGGAGCCAACTTCACGGTGACCCAGATCTAGCCAACGCGCAAAGCCCGGTGATTAGCGCTGCGGGCGGGGCGGGCCTGCTGTGTCACCGAAGACTCTGGACCAACCGACGTCAATCACCGCGATCATCGCGTTCTGAGCGGCCAATGGGTCCCGCGCGGCTATCGCGTCCGCGATCAACTGATGCCCGTCGCAGATTTGCTTGAGCTGCTCGGGCCGTGGCTCCGGGGACGAGCGTCGAAGGAGCGACAGCAGCGCCGCACCGACCAACGATACAACCGATTGAAAGAAGGCGTTGCCGGCAGCGTCGAAGACGGCCCGGTGGAAATCCATGTCGGAAACCGAAAACCCGGCTTGATCTTTGGCGCTCCGCATCGCCGCGACGCAGGCGTCGAGGCGTTCCAGATCGGTCGCCGTGGCTTTCTGCGCGGCGAGGCGGGCGGCAAAGGGTTCAAAGGCGAGGCGCATTTCAAACAGCTGCCGGTAGAAATCGTCACTGGGCTCGCCGTCCATGTGCCAGTGCAGAAGCTGGGCGTCGAACATGTTCCACTCCCTGCTTGGCCGCACGCGGGTGCCGACACGGGCCTTGGCCACGACCATGCCTTTCGCCGCCAATGTCTTCATGGCCTCACGCAACACGGTTCGCGAGACGCCGAATTGCTCGATCAGAACCTCGTCGCGCGGCAACAACTCGCCCTCGGCCAGGTCGCCACTGACGATGGCCCGGCCGATGCCCTCCACGACCCGCCCGTGGTTTCCCCCGCCAGTCCGCGTGCCGAGTTTCGTGGTGTCGAGGAGTTGCTTCATGTCAGGTCATTTTACTGCGTTGTCGCTGTCCGAGGATGAGAAGGCCCTTTTGCAGCAAGATGAAGAGAAGCAAAAGGACCCCGATGACGATTTTTGTCCACCAGCTGGACAGCGAACCGTCGAAGACGATGTAAGTCTGGATCAGTCCCATGGTCAGCACACCCACGAGCGTCCCGAAGACATAGCCCGACCCGCCCGTCAGGATCGTGCCGCCGATGACGACGGTGGCGATGGCCGTGAGCTCGGTTCCAACGGTGGCGAGCGGGTAGCCCGAGCCAGTATAAATCGAGAACACGATGCCAGAAAGCCCTGCCATGAAGCCGGAAAAAGCGTAGATCAGAACGGTCGTGCGCCCAACGGCGACCCCCATAAGCCGGGCGGTCTGCGCGCCACCACCAATCGCGAAGACGGCCGTGCCGAAGCGCGTGCGGTGCGCGAGGATGATGCCGACCACTACGGCCAGCAACATCGTCACGCCAATCAGTGTCAGCCGCCCGCCGCCCGGCATCCGGTAGTAGCTGCGCAGGACGTCATAGAACGCGTGGTCAATCGGGACGCTTTCGATGGTCAGCATATAGCTGGCGCCCCGGGCGAGAAACATGCCCGCAAGCGTCACAATGAACGGGGGCATCGCGAGGCCGTGGATCAGCCCACCCATCGCCGCGCCGAAGGCACTCGTTACGGCGAGCAGCAGGGCGAAGACCGCCAGCGGATGCAGGCCTGTGTCGCGCAGCATTACCGCGATGAAAACCCCTGCGAAGGCAATGACCGATCCGACTGACAGGTCAATCCCGCCCGACAGGATGACGACTGTCATGCCGACACCGACCAGGCCAAGGTAGGCGTTGTCGGTCAACAGGTTGCCGATCACCCGGGTCGACAGCATGGCCGGGAACTGTAGGTAGCAGATCAGATAGGCGACCAGAAAGATGGCAATGGTCGCATAAAGCGGTAGGACCCTGGAATTCATTCGGCGGCCTCTCTTGTGCCTTCGACCAAAGCTGTGGATTTGCGCCGGCCCATCCGCGACAGATGCGGGCTCAGGCGTGGCGATTGCAGGACAAGGATAATGACGACGATCCCTGCCTTGATGACGAGGTTGAACTCTGACGGGAAGCCGGCCAGCAGGATTCCGGTGTCTATGGTCTGGATGATGAGCGCGCCCAGCAGCGAGGCGGCGATGGAGAACCGCCCTCCCAACAGCGAAGTGCCGCCGATCACAACGGCGAGAATCGCGTCCAGCTCGAGCCAGAGACCGGCGTTGTTGGCGTCCGCGCCACGGATGTCGGCGGTGACGATAATGCCTGCGATGGCGGCGCAGAGACCGGACGCGACATAGACCGCAATCAGAAGGACCTTCGCGTTCACACCGGCGAGGGCACTGGCTGACCGGTTGATGCCGATGGCTTCGATCAGCAGCCCCAGCGCGGTACGTCGCACCAGAAGCCCGAAGGCAAGCCCGGTGATGGCCCAGATCACGATGGGCGTGGGAATGCCCAAGATGTCGCCCGCTCCGAGAAAGGCCAGCCCCTCGTGGCTGAATGTCAGGATCCGACCCTCGGTGATCATCTGCGCCGCACCGCGTCCGGCCACCATGAGGATCAGCGTCGCGACGATTGGCTGAATTGCGAAGATGGAGACGAGAATTCCGTTCCAAAGGCCGCAGAGCAGGCCTGCGCCAAGTCCGACCGCGAGCGCCGCGGCCAGACCATAATCGTTCGAGATCGCCCAGGCCGAGGCGGCGCCACAGATCGCCATGACGGCGCCGACGCTGAGGTCGATGCCCCGCGTCGCGATCACCAGGGTCATGCCGACGGCGAGCACCGCAACTGGCGCGCCTCGTTTCAGGACATCGACCGCGCTGCCGACAAAGCGGCCGTCGGCGATTTCCACGGCGAGAAAGCTCGGGAAGAAGATGGAGACCAGTGCGACCACGGCGGCGAGCGTCAGCAGTTGTGGGGCAAGGCGGCGAAGCTTCTGGATCAAAGCGCGGCTCCTTCGGCGTCGTGGGCGGCGATGGCCGCGATGATGCGGCTGGTCTCGATCTCGTCTCCGACGAGTTCCGAGACATGGCGTCTGTCGCGCAGGACAATCACCCGGTCAGACGCGGCGATGAGTTCGTCGAACTCGGACGAGATCATCAGGATCGACATGCCTCGATCGGTCAGCCCGCTGATCAACTTGAGGATCTCGGCATGGGCGCCGACGTCGATCCCCCGGGTGGGTTCGTCAAGGATCAGGAACCGCGGGTTCATCGCGAGCCAGCGCGCCAGAACGACCTTCTGCTGGTTCCCCCCGGACAAATCTCCGACGGCCTTTTCGGCGTCGGAGGTTCGGATGTCGAGGCGACGGATGTAGTCATCGGCCAGTGCGCGCTGCTCGCCGCGCGGGATCGGCTTTGCCCAGCCACGTCGGGCTTGCAGGGCCAGCGCGATGTTCTCGCGGATCGAAAGGTCGGCGATGATGCCGTCGGTCTTGCGGTCCTCGGGCGCGTAGCCAAAGCCGCTGGCGATGGCAGCGCGCGGGTTGCTCAGGTCGATGGTGCCATCGGGGTCGGTGGCCTCTCCGCGGTCGGCTGGCGTTCGCCCGAAGAGGATGTCTGCGGTTTCCGTACGGCCGGATCCCAGCAGTCCGGCGAGCCCGATGACTTCGCCCTCGCGCACTGTCAGGTCGAAGGGCTCGATCTTGCCGCGTCGGCCAAGGCCTTTGAAGTGCAACCGTTCATTGCGGATGGATCGGGTTGTCCTGCGATCCTCTGCTTTATCCAGCTCATGGCCGAGCATGTGGTGGATCAGGCCCAGGCGGTCCATCCCGGCAGTTTCTGCCGTCACGATGTGTTTCCCGTTGCGCAGGACGGTCAGGCGGTCGGAAAGATCGAAGACCTGATCGAGGAAATGCGAGATGAAGACAATTCCCAGCCCGCGTTCGCGCAGCCGCCGCACAACTTCGAACAGCATCTCGGTCTCGCGGGCGTCAAGGCTCGCAGTGGGTTCGTCAAGGATCAGCACCTTGCCTGAAAGTGCGACGGCGCGGGCGATGGCTATGAGCTGCTGGACCGCGACCGAATAGGCGCCAAGCTCGCGCGAGACGTTGACATGGTCGAGTCCGAAGCCCGCCAGCATCTCTTTCGCATCCTCCCTCATCCGACGGACGGAGACCATGCCGAACCGCGTCGGCTGTCGGCCGAACGTCAGATTCTCGGCCACCGTGAGGTTCGGCAGCAGGTTAACTTCCTGATAGACCGTGCCAATCCCGAGTTCCTGCGCCTCCAGCGTGGACCCCGGCGACACCGGTTCACCGTGAAGCCTGACGTCGCCGCTGTCGCGGGCGTGGACGCCGGTCAGGCACTTTATAAGTGTAGATTTGCCGGCACCATTCTCGCCCAGCAGAGCGTGCACCTCGCCCGCTTTCAGGTCGAAACGGACGCTGTCGAGCGCGACGGTGCCTGGGAAGGTCTTTGACAGGTTATCGATGGTAAGAAGCATGCGAGGCCTTTCCTCATGCGTCTGCGGGGCACCACGCGGGTGCCCCGCATTAAAGCGCAGGGCGCTTGTGACCTGGCTCTGTCAGTAGCCAAGATCCTTGCGGGCTTCGTACTCTGCCATCGGATCGTCGCCCTGGGTGTAGAGCGCGGACTCCGTCTGGATGAATTTCGTCGGCGCAACGCCATCGGTGAGGTAGGCGTCGAGCGCGTCGAAGGCCGGGCCGGCCATGTTCGGCGTCAGTTCCACGGTTGCGTTGGCGTCGCCCTCGGCAATGGCGAGGAAAATGTCCGGCACCGCGTCGATCGACACGATCAGGATATCGTCGCCCGGATCTATGCCTGCTTCCTTGATCGCCTGGATCGCACCGAGCGCCATGTCATCGTTGTGGGCGTAGAGTGCGCAGATGTTGTCGCCGCCGCCTTCGGCCTGCAGGAAGCTTTCCATGACTTCCTTGCCACCTGACCGCGTAAAGTCGCCGGTCTGGCTGCGCACGATCTCGATGTCGTCGCTGCCCTCGATGCCGGTGCGAAAGCCGGTGGCTCGGTCGATCGCGGGCGACGAGCCTGTGGTGCCCTGAAGTTCGACCACGCGGCATTCGCCTTCGGGCTTGTTGTCGACGAGCCACTGGCCGGCGACCTCGCCCTCGTGCACGAGGTCCGAGCCCACGGCGGTCAGGTAAAGGTCTTCGGAGCTGTCAACCCGCCGGTCGAGCAGGACGACCGGGATCTCGGCTTCCTTGGCCTCTTCCAGCACGCTATCCCAGCCGGTCGCCACGACCGGAGCAAGCAGGATGGCGTCGACGCCCTGGGCAACATAGGACCTGATCGCCGCGATCTGGTTCTCTTGGCGCTGCTGAGCGTCCGAGAACCGCAGGTCGATACCGCGCTTTTCCGCCTCCTGCTGGGTCACGGTTGTTTCCGCGGCACGCCAACCCGATTCCGAACCGATCTGGGAAAAGCCGATCGTTTGTGCGGGCGCACCTGTAGAGAGCACAGCAAAGGCTGCGCCGAGAACATATTCTTTCATGATTTCCTCCCGTTGAGGCCGAAGCCATAAAAAAGAAAATCATATAATATGATTTTTAGCAACACTCTCGTAAGCCGCCTCGAAAAATCACCCGGACACTGCATTGGGTCATAAGCATGTGGGTTTGAAACGAAGCCAGCCTCGCATTTCTTGGAGCCTTTGCTGGGCAAGGGCGGGCACAAAAAGATGCCTCTGTCTGCTTCGAAGTGCACAGATCGCTGGTTCAGCTATCGCGCAACGAAAGACGGCCACTCAACAGGTTGTCCCGGAGGCCGCTCAGACGCCGCGCGATCAAGCGGAGCGCGAACGGCATGAAAGCCTGCTTTTGAGCCATCCATGTCGTACGATGCTGCGCGAGGACGAATTGCATGAGAGCAAGACGCGCTGCTTCGGGATGGTTGCGCCGCAGGACAGCTTCGCACCCATTTTTCCGATGCTGCGATTTGCACGGGTGCCTGCGACCAAAGACAGCCTCAGCCCTTTAGCAATCACACAGAGATTGAAGGCTTTTTTTGGTGACACCAATAGGCGCCGTTTGCACCTTTCCCAAACACGAGCGTGTATTGAACGTATCCAGGACACGAGGCGCCCTATCGGGTTAAGGGAACGGCCACCCTTCTATCCCAGATAGATCTGGCCTGAGGGGTATTTCACACGTGGGACACTGCGGGTCGCAAGGAAAAACCCGATGGCAAGCGGGCCGACGCGGCCAAGAAACATCACGAATATAATGATTGCGCGACCAAACCCGTCCAGCTCAGCTGTCGCACCACGCGACAAGCCGACAGTGCCAAAGGCTGATGTGACTTCAAAAGCCAGGTCCATGAAATTACCATCATGGCTGATCGAGACAATGAAAATGCTTGTCAGCACGAGCAACATGGAAATGGTGGTCAGCGCCATGACCTTCATGACTTCCTCCAGCCCGATGGACCGACCAAAGGCATGAAGCACTGTCCGCCTGCGGAAGAAAGCGACTGTTGCCAACAGAAGAACGGCCAAAGTCGTCACCTTGATCCCGCCTGCGGTGGATGTGCTGCCGCCACCCACGACCATCAGGGTCATTGTCAACAAGGTCGAGCTGTCGTGCATGCCGCCTGTGTTGATCGTGTTGAAACCGGCGGTGCGGGGGGTCACGCCCTGAAACCAGCTGGCCCAAAGCTTTTCGCCAGTGCTGAGTGTGCCGAGTGTTTCGGGATTGGACCATTCCAGGACACCGAACGCAATGCTGCCCCAAAGGATGAGGATAAGCGTGCCGATCAGCATCAATTTTGTATGCAGCGTCAGCCGCGTCCAGTTTCGTTTCTGATAGATATCGCCCAGAACGATGAATCCGATTCCGCCAAAAATGAACAGCAGCGGGATCACGATGTTGATCAGCGGGTTGCCGACCCATTGCGATAGACTGTCAGGGTGAAGCGCAAAACCCGCGTTGTTGAAGGCGGAGATCGAATGGAACACCGCTTGCCACAACCCGTTCCACCCGTATTGCGGGACAAATACAAACGCGAGGAGGATGGCACCTATGGTCTGGCAGACCATTGCGATGACAAGGATGATCCGCACCAGAACCATGAGATTTGACAAAGAGGTCTGGTTTACCTCTTCGCGCAGGATCATGCGCTGGGGCATGCCAACCTGAATGCCAAGCGCCCCAAGCACCAGCACGGCTGTTGTCATCAACCCGAGGCCACCGAGCTGGATCATAATTGCGATGACTGCCTGGCCAAATCCGGTGAAAGCCGATCCCGTATCGGCAAGCACCAATCCTGTCACCGTCACGGCAGAGGTCGACGTGAAGATCGCTTCACTGAAGCCAATGTCGCCTGTGTGCGAGATCGGCAACCACAGCACCAGCGCGCCAAGGAAGATGAAAACGGTATAGGCCAATACCAGGATAGCGGGAGGGGACAGGTTGATGGACCTGCTGAACCGTAATTTACGCATGAAGCGGCGCCGGGTATTCACAGGCTACCGGCGAAATCGCGCAGGTTCTTGCGCTGACCCAACAGCAAGAGAAGGTCATCACGCTCCAGCGCGCAATCACTGCCATCCTGCCCCAGAAATTCGGTCCCGCGCATCACGCCGATACAGCGCAGATCAAAGCCGGATTTATGCTTCAGATCCGATAAGGATTTCCCCTCGAGGCTCTCGGGAATTCGGAAATTCACCACATGGTAGCCATTGCCGAGACTGACGTAATCCCGCACCAGAGGGTTGTGAAGAACCTGTGCAATGTGCTGGCCCACTTCGACCTCGGGATGCACGATGCGATCCACGCCAAGCTTGCTCAAGATGCGGTGGTGCGTCTTGGTGGTTGCCTTTGCCCAGACGATCGGCACACCGATCAATTTGAGGTTTATCGCGGCAAGAATGCTCGCTTCCAGGTCAGAGCCCATCGCGACCAGACCGATGGCGCAATCCGCCATTCCGGCTTCGCGCAGCGCAAGATCATCGCGGGCGTCCACGATCAAGGCTTGCGACAAGTTCTCTGCATGCCGGGCAACTCTCGCCTCATCGATATCGATACCGATCACATGGTTTCCGAAACGCTGCAGTTCGTTCGCCACGGTGCTGCCAAAGTTTCCAAGACCAATGACGCCGAATGTGCGGCTACTGTTTTTTGCCATGAGGGTATCTGACCTGCTTGTATTACCCGGTCATTGTAAAATGACCTTGCCCGTTATGCATCGTCATGCAACGCGAGTGAATAGCTTTTGTTCCATAGTTTCAGTTGTCTCAAAAACGACCTCTTGCAGAGCCGCTTAACAAAGGTAAGTCCGGAAAACGGAACAGCCAAGATCAAGTGGGTTTCCCGCGCAACAGCAGCATGATGCTGCGAGCGAGGAGGAGACTATGGCAAGACAACCTCGCCGGACCCACGGCCCGTTCTTCAAAGCGAAACGCGCGGTGGCTGCCGTGTCATCGCGTCGCGATGCATTGCCGGGCAGGGGGTGAAACGGGTGGGGGGAGGCGCTTTATCGCTTCCCGCGACCTCGAAACCGTCACCGGGGCGCAAGGCCTCCCCCATCTGTCCGGAAAGTTGCCCAACACCCGGCCCAACCATGTCTGAGCCATGGACCTCACCGAAGTTCCCATGGCGCGAGCCCTAATCTATCTGCCGTGTTGGACTGGTTCAGCAGGCGCGTGCTGTGCGGGCGGGTGTCGATGGCGCTCGAGGCGGACTGCTGGATCAAAGCGGCCAAGTCACATCAACTGAACTTATCGAGGTTCTGGTGCGCCGGAAAAGCGAGATTGGCATGCATCTCGGTGATTGCATGCCATCACCTGCCGGTAATAGATGCCAAAGTAGCTTGGCAGGACAATGCCGTTGTCGAACGCCTCTGGCGGATCATCAAATTCAAGGAGGTCTACCTGCGGGGCTTTGCCAGCCTATCTACTATCCCGGCTTCTACAACACCCGGCGGCCCCATTCATCGCTTGACGGGAAGACCCCGGATCAGGCCAACTTCAAACAGCCGGTGCCGGATGCGGCAACAGAGCAACCGAGGCGAAAACCACTTGGAGAACGCCCTGAACCTGTTCTGCTTAACCGAGCCAGTTCTGACTTCTCCCAAAAGCCTGCGCAGATCCTGAAACGATATCATGTGAGACCTCGTGACACATTCCTCTGACCCATCGGCACCCTTGGCCAGACTTGGCTGGTCCTCGTATTTCGCCAATCAGCTTGCGCCAGCCGACGCGGATCTTGCCAAGATGCGCATCGCAACAGTCCATCGCAGCAGGTTGACTGTGGAGACCGGGGCAGGAACTGAAAGGATCGGTCTGCCGGAGGGCGTTTCTACAATGGCTTTCGCCGTCGGGGATTGGGTTCTGGTGGACCCCGCGACGATGGTTCTGGTGCGGCGATTGGAAAGGAATACTCTGCTGGAGCGGCGAACCGAGGGGGACCGGCCCCGGCAGCTGATCGCCGCCAACGTAGATACGGTCTTCATCGTGACGTCCTGCAATGATGATTTCAATCCGGCACGTCTGGAGCGGTACCTTGCCATGGCAAACGAAGCTGGCATTGTCCCCGTGATCGTTTTGACGAAGATCGACATGGTCGCCGATACCGCTCCATACTTAAGCCAAACAAAAGCGCTTCAGCGTGATCTTGATGTTCTCTTGGTCAATGCAAAGCTGCCGGAAGCGGTGCAGATCCTGGCGCCTTGGTGCGGTTTGGGACAGACCATAGCCCTTGTCGGATCGTCCGGGGTGGGCAAATCGACGTTGTTGAACATGCTCTCTGACAAGTCTCCCGAGGAGGTCCAGCCGACCGGCCCTGTACGCGCGTCCGACGACAAGGGGCGCCACACGACAACGTCGCGCTCGCTTCATGCGATCGTCGGTGGCGGGTGGGTCATCGACACGCCAGGCATGCGCACAGTGCAAGTGAGCGACGTTTCATCCGGGCTTGATGTGTTGTTCGCAGAGATCGTCGCATTGGCCCACGACTGCCGGTTCAGGGACTGCACCCATGCCGTGGAACCGGGCTGTGCGGTTCAGGCCGCGGTAGCAGCCGGAACTCTCGATCAGGCACGTCTCGACCGTTGGTCTAAGCTCTCCAGCGAAAATTCGACCAACACACGGCAACTGTCCGGGCCGCGTGGCAACAAGGCCACCAAGGCGCGGCGCAACAAGCGACAATGAGTTGTCCGCTTGGACAATCCAAACCTGCCGTTCGTGAAACGCGCCGAGTGACCGCTGGTCGGTCATCCGGGATATGCGGCTTCAACCCGCAGGGCGGAGCGTTTCAATTCGCTGCAAGTTTGCGGATCGTGTTCGGGCAGGGCGCAAGTGACCATTCTGGAAACTCTGTTGCATAAGTTGCGGCCTTGTATCCCTTTGTCCTCAGAGACACGTCTTCCGTTTCGGCTCTATCGAATGTGAAGAAGCGGTTCGTTCCGGCAACACGCTCCTGAGGGTCAGCCACTCTGCAATCAGGTCTCGGTGCCACCGGCTACCGGCCGCTGGCCAAGCAGTGCATCCGCTGACCGGCAGGGGATTCGCAAAGAACGAGTCACACGGTGTTTCGCCACAACGCGACTTCGGCGCTGGTATCCATTTCGTCTTTGCGGGAGTGCCCGTTCAACCTATCTCACCGCCCGGGGGTCGCCTTGGTGCGCAATGCATGGCACCGTAACACTCGCGGGTGCCGTAGGCGCCGTTCATTGTCCTGAAGGGCGCCACGCAAGGATGTCCCGCGAGGGGATGAACAGATATACCGGCCGTTGCGAACCCCGAAGCGAATTGCTCACCGCCAAGGTCATTTTTCCAGTGTGACGCAGTACTGCAATTCGGCACTGACCAGTCCAAGCCCGCTCAACTGCAAGCCGCCTTTGACGACCCCGGTCATTTGCTGAAGCACTATGCCCGACGGAACTTGCATCCTTTGTCGGAACATTGTTTCGCAATGCGTTGTCATGAGGGGACCGGCACACCGGATCGTATTTTCCTGAACCTTGAGAACGTGCGCAGCCGGGCGGACGCAGTGGTCTTTCAGGTCTATGTGGCCTTTCCACCGGGAAGGGGCGCCAAAATCGCCCGGAACATCTTGCAGGCACCATGTCGCTGTTCGGGGCATCACTGGCCAGCGATCCGGACGGGGCACATGCCGGCAATGGTATGACCTACGTGCTTGAAGTGACGAATGTATTCGACCGCCTGCACATGTCGGGGAAACTGGCCGCAGGCGAGGGCCACGTGAAACTGGTGCCGACGGAAAATAACCCCGAGGAGGCCGATGCCACCGTCAGTGCGATCAGCGTCTAACACCAAGGCGGCTGATGCAGCGTCACATTGGTGCGGTGTCTGGAGCCTGTTGCGGGGTTTTGGCGCTTGGCGCAGCAAGGCTCGGCCTTCTGACTTTTGCACGGGCGACGCGCTGAGCACTGTGACAGCGGACCAAGTGGCGTAGGCGGTGTCTCGGGTGTCGCCTTGGCGGCGGTCTATGCGGTCGTGTGGCCGGTTGCGCCGATGCGGCAGCAGGCACTGAACCGATGCCATGCGCGCCCGACCTTGGCCGGACGCAGGACAACGACCTGCGCGGCGCGTACGGGGGCGGCACGCAGGTTGGTGCGCACTTTTCTGCGCGGCGCCGATGCTGATGGCGTTGGTGGTGCCTTTCCTTCAGTTTCGGCGTGATGGCGCTGGTGGCACTCTGACTTTGGGCGGATCGACAGGAGCCCGCGCGCGTCCCGCGTCTTGGCCTGCACATCCCAAAGCAAGCGGGCAGGCGGCTGATCTATGTTGCCCGCCGTCTTCGTTAACGGCGAAATCGGGCACCCGTTGCCCGGTGGTGACCAGCGTAAAAACATGACCGTCGCCAAGCAGGTTGCCTGCAATGATCCGCGCCATCCACAGGCCCCGTGCCGTCAGAGCGGCATCGTCAATAATCCCGAGGAGAAAGCTTTGCATTGCGGTGTCATTGGAAAGGAGGGACTGCGTGGCGGCATCCTCCTCCTCATGCATGAAATAGGCAATAACGCGACGTTGGACCATTTCAGGCCTCGCGAGATGTGAACCCAGATTACACTTAATGCGTGTAATGTGCGGTGCAGCAGCCGTATCTGGAAAATACCATTGCGAGCGGTGTTTCAGACCAGCAGGTCGCGCAGCGCCGCCACCTCCCCGGCAGCCAGACGCCCGTCGCGGTCCACGAAGACACCGCGCCGTTCGCGGCCTTCGAGCAGCAGGCGGTCACCGTCTGTCGCGCGATAGGTCAGTTCAAAGCTGCGAGACGACCAGATGATCTCTGTCAGGGCATAGGTGATCGTTTGCCCCTCCAGGCCGGGGGATCGAAAGGCCAGTGTCGCCTCCATCAGCCCGAAGCCGCGCGATTGAAGTCGTTCGCACAGTGCCTTGTGCCCATCGGCGCGCTCGGCCAGATAGGCTTGGAATGTCTCGTCCATCCACCTGAAATAATTCGGGTAATAGACGATGCCTGCCGGGTCGCAATCGCCAAAGCTGATCCTCTGGACGCGTGTGAAGAGGGTCATATGCGATGCACCTTCGGCGCAGTGGTGCAGACCTCTTGCGCGATGTCGACCACGTGGCGGTGGTGCGTCAGGTAAATCGCCTGGCCGCTGCGGCCGATGCGTTCCATCAGGCGGCAGGCGGCGCGGGTACGGTCCTCGTCAAACGTCTCGAATATGTCGTCACAGAAAAACGGCAGCACCACCCCCTGCGAAACAAGCTGTTCGTAGGCGGCGGCACGCAGGGCGAGGTATAGCTGGAACCGCGTGCCCTTGGACAAATCCGCCACTTGCTTGGCGGTGCCGTTTGCGTCGAGCACTTGCAGCACCTCTGACGGGCCATTTACTTGTGGCACCAGCCGGGTGTAGGCGCCGTTGGTCAGTTCGGCAAAAGCGCGTTCCGTGGCTTCCATCATACCGCTGCGGTGGCTGTCACGATATCGGCGAATGGCTTCTTCGGCGAGGCGCAGGCCAAAGTCCCGCTGCAGGTAATCGAGCGCGGCCTCCTCCAGTTGCAGTTCAAGCGTCGTGCGGCGTTCGACGAGGCCGGCGATTTCGGCGTCGCCGGTGATGGATTGCAGATCGCGTGCGGCGGCGGCGCGGTCGCCGATGGCCTGGGTCAGCGCGGTCTCCGCGCGGTCAAGGTCGGCGGTGAGCGTCTGTTCCTCCGCCTCCAGCGCGGTGGCAGATGTGTCGGCCAATCTGTCACGCACAGTGTCGAGGTCGGCTGCGCCCAGATCAGAGGTCAACCCGCGATCCAGTTCCATCAAACGCTGGCGTTTGCGGATGATTTCGCGGGCGGTGGCATCGGATGTTCGCAGGGCGTCGAGCGTGTCGCGCGGCGCGCTGTCCGGAAAGGCTGCGGCGAGGCTGCGTGTCTCGTGGCCAATGGTGTCGAGGGTGTCCTGCGCGGCCTGCTTGTCTGCGGTGTGTCGCGTGAGCTGATCCGTCAGGCGGTCGCGTTGGGCGGCGTTGTCCAAGGCCTCCCGTGCGTGCGCCTGAAGCGCGGCGTAGCGGTCGAGCGGATCGCCCGGAGCGACGCCAAAGCGCGCAGCGAGGCGCTCGATTTCGTCTGCGAATTGCGCCTGATCCTGTTCCATGGCCCGGATCTGATGCACGGCCTGGGCGCGCTGGGCGTCGTCCTCGCGCAGGCGGCGCAGAGGGTCGAGCGAGGGCAACAGCGCGTCGGGTGACAAGTGCCCTTTGAACAGATCCTGCACCAGTGTCTGCCAAGCGCTGTCTGCCAGCGCCTTTGTGTTTTGCGCGCTTTGGTGGCGGGCTTGGCGGGTGTCACGGTCGCGGGTCAACTCGGTGACAGTGGCGTCCGTTGTGGCGCGACGCTGCGCATCTTGCTGGGCGTCGCGTGCCATGGCGCGGGCCGTGTCGAGCGCGGCGTCGAAGTCGGGGTCTTGCTGGGGCAAATGCGGGCGCAACGCGTCCAGTAGGCTTTGCGCCCGGGCAAGGATGGGCGCTTGCTCTGCCTGCGCGGCGTCAAGCTGACGCTGTGCCTCAGCGGCGGCGGTATGGGCGGTGATCCAGTCTCGCAGGGCGCTGGGAGAGAGGTGTGGCAGGCCCGCCTGGATGCAGGCGTTGGCAGTCTGCGCTTCGACGGTTTCACACTCGGCGCGGAGCGTGTCGAGACGCCGCTCCGCCTGGGTGGCGCGTGTCTTTGCCTCTGCCTGGGCGAGTGCGATTTCGCGCAGGCGGGCGACGTCCTGGGCGTGGGCCAGCCGCGTCTCGGAGAGGTGGTCAAAGCGGGTCATTGCCTGTTCGAACGCCTGTGCTGTGGCCGTGTCGAGCGTCTCCAGATGCGTTTGCCACAGCGCGTCACGGGCGGCGCGTGCCTCTGTCGCATCCGTATCACTGACGGTGCCGCGCTTGCCGATCTGGGCCGCCTGCACGCTATGTCGCTCGGCGGTCTCTTGGGAATCGGTGATCTCTTGCGTGGTGCGCG
The DNA here is from genome assembly GCF_014196795.1 of Sagittula marina. Taxonomy (GTDB): domain Bacteria; phylum Pseudomonadota; class Alphaproteobacteria; order Rhodobacterales; family Rhodobacteraceae; genus Sagittula; species Sagittula marina. The sequence continues at coordinate 363,032 of NZ_JACIEJ010000004.1, read as the reverse complement.
CGATCTGGTCGGTGAGCGTGGCGTGACGGTCGGCAATGGCGTCCGCAGTTGCCGGATCAAACGGCGCCACTGGAAGCGCGTCAAAAGCCGTCGCCCCGCGTGTCAGGGCGACCAAAGCCGTGTCGCGGGCCTCGCGGGTGCTGCGCAGGCGCGTCATGGCGGTGGCGTAGGCGCGGGCGATGCGGTCGGCATCGTGGCGCAACAGCAGATCCGCGAGTGTCGTCCCCACCGGCGTTTGCGCGGAGAGGTCGCGTTGCGCTTGCAGCGCGGTCGCCAGCCGGTCGTCAAGTGTCGCAAGTTCATCGGCCTCTGTCTGCACCGTTTGCGCGGCCTCGCGCATCTCATCACGGGCCGCTTCGAGGCTTGCGATCTGCGGCGGGGAGCAGACCAAAGCGGTGGGGTCTGTATCACCGGACAGTCCCAGGTCGCGCGCGTGACGCTGCATGCGTTCCTGCGCCTCGTCACGGGTGCGGCGGCGTTTCGGCAAGTCCGGACGGGCGGACACATAGCGGCTGTGCAACTCGTCCAGAGCCTTGAGGTCAGCGACGAGCGTCTCTGCCTCTGGTGTGATGGTCAGGGCGTCGCGGGCCTGCCTTGCCTGCGCGATGGCATCGGTCAGCCGGATGAGGTCGGCCTGCGCCTTTGCCTCGTCGGTGGTGAGCTGCACCAGCCGGTTCGGGTCCAGATCAAGCGTGTCTGGCCAGCCTTCCGTGCCGTCGAGCTCCGCCGCCAGTGCATCGCGTTCAGCCATGCGGGGCAAGGCGCGGCGCAGGGTGGCAACCTCGGCGCGGCGTTTGTGAAGGTCGTCGCGTTCGGAGCGGGCGGTGTCCTCGCGCGTTTGCGCCTGCTGCTGCGTCTGGCGCAGTTTCTTGAGCATGGTGGCGGAGGTGTCGTTGTCGCGGATCTGGCGGTCGATTTCGGCCAGATCCTTTTTCAACAAGGCCATGCGGGTGCTGCTGGCGCGCTTGCGATAGATCTGGTCGGCCTCGTTGCGCGCCTCTGTCAGCACGGCGCTGAGGTCAGCGATGCCTGCCGCTGCAGAAAACAACAAGCGGCCGATGTCGCCCTTTGCATTTGCGATGTCCTCGCCGCCGGTCTCGATTGTTTCGTCGTCGAGACAGAGCAGCGCTCGGTAATCGGTCAGCGACAGCCCTCCAAGGTGCCCGGAAATCGCCTGTTCCGCCAGCACGTTGCCGCGCGCATCGAGCAGGCTGTTGCGCCCCGGCACGCGGACAAAAGACTTCTCCGCGCCGTCGATGTCCAGCACGCCGGACAGGCGCATGTTCTGGCGACCATGTTTGAAATCATAGCCGTCATTTTTGGCCGGGAAACCGTAAAGCAGACGCAGCGCGGCCTCCATCGTGGTGGTTTTCCCCGCTTCGTTCGGGCCGTAGATCAGGTGGAAGTCTCCATCGCCACCGGCGCCAAAATCATAGGTTTGATCGGTGAAATGGCCAAAAAGGTCGAGGGACAGGTGGCGCAGGCGCATCAGTCGGTGGCCCCTTTCATACGGGCGAGCATTCCGGCAGCGCCGTTGCGGGCAAGGTCAGTGGCGAGGGCGCGGGCTGCGTCCTCATCGGGGAGCAGGACTGCGCGGCGTGCCACCGGCAGATCTTCAAGCAGGGCGCGCATATCGGCATGCAGCGCGTCGGCAAAGCCGGGCTCGGTGGTGATTTGCGCCATCAGATCCGCCAAGGTGTCGGTTGCACTGACCGATGGGCCGGAGGTTCGCGGTGCCTTCAAGTCAAAAGACAGCTTTTCGAGCCAGAGAACGCCGGTGTCTTGCGCGGTCTTGTCGATGGTCTCTTGCCAAACATCTCGGTCGCGCAGGATCTGCCAGTGCAGATCCGTGTGACCGGTGAGGGTCAGGCGCAGGATGCCTGTGTCCGAGGTCAGCGATTGCGCAGTGTCGCGCAGGCGGGCGCGGAGCAGATCGCGCAAGGCGTCGGCGCTGGCGCAGTCGGTCACGTCGATCTCCAGCGCGGTGAATTCCACGGCAGAGGTGGGGACCTCTTCAACCTGGATCTGGCCGTCGGTGATGGTGAGCAACGAGGCAGAGCGCGGCCCTGCCTCGCCAATGTCACGGCCCTGCGGGCAACCGGGCATGATGACCCAAGGGGACTGTGCATGAACTTGCCGCTTGTGCACATGGCCCAGCGCCCAATAGTCGAAGCCCGCAGCTGTCAGCTCGGCGACGGAGCAGGGCGCGTAGGTGTCATGGCCCTCCGATCCCGCCAGCGAGGTGTGCAGCATGGCAATGTTCACGGCCCCCTCGACGGGAGGGGCGAATTTCGGGAGCAGGCTGTCCGGCGCGTGACGGCCAGAAAAGCTGACGCCATGTATCCACAAGTCGGACGCCAGCTCATCCTTGCCGCCGTGGCCAGTGAACACATGCACATTGTCAGGCAGGCTGAGTTCGCCGGTGATCGGATTGTCGGCGTCGTGGTTGCCCTTGATGTAATAGACGCGGATGTTGGCGGCGCGCAGGCGGTCCAATTCGCCGGTCAGAAAGGCTGCGGTGCGGGCGCTGCGTTCCGCACCGTCAAAAAGATCCCCGGCAATCAACAGCGCGGCCACCTGTTCCGAAAGCGCGGTGTCCACGATGCGGGTAAAGGCCGTGCGCGTGGCGGCCATCACACGTGTCCGCAGCCCCTCGTCCTTGAGCGCGAGGGATTTCAACGGTGAATCGAGATGCACATCCGCTGTGTGTAGGATTTTTGTCACTGGGAAACTCCTGCCTTGGCGGGACTATGACGGCAGGACTAAGGGGGCGCAACGCGGTCGCCGGGAAATCTGAAGCCGATGCGGTTGGCAATGAGTATTCCGGAAAGCACAGTTTGTGCATGGGTCCGAACCGCCGCCTCTCAGGGCCCCGGCTGGCGAGCATGGCACCGGGAATAAGCACTGCGGGGCCGCACGGGCGGAATTTCAGGTGAAATCAAACCGTCCTTCGACACGACGGTTGCGCACCCGCAGCACCGAGCATTCCGCATAAGTCAACACGATCAGAGGGGCCTTCCCACCAGATACGGCCAAGACGCTGGCGAGCAAGCGCTACTCGGCCGTATCCCGTGAGTGCGCTGACAAATCCTCCCCCAAGGTCTTTGCCCGGACGGTGCCCGCCGTTCCCCGCATCTACCAACTTTCTTACGCCGTCGGTGTTTGCGGCCTGACGTTGAAGGCGTGGAGCCATGAGACCTTCGGCGGCGCAATCATGGCTGCCACCGCCTTAGAGATGTCGGCGGAACGGGTCCAAAACTCCCCCAGATCACCGGGTCGACGTGGAAATGTCCGGCAAATTAATGCAGCGTAATACTTGGTGAGCGTCCGGGGCAGGGGCACATCGTGTGCGAGCGCTAGCTGCCTTCGCGTTGCACTCTCCCTCACAACAGGCAATGCTCCGCCCGTTAACAAAGGGATCGAGCAACATGGCACAGCGGCACGGCGGTAACCTCTTGGTGGAATGTCTTGTAAACCTTGGGGCGACAAAGGCGTTCGGGGTTCCGGGGGAAAGCTATCTGGCGGTGCTTGACGCGATGCACGACACCGAGGGGCAGCTCGACTACGTGCTCTGCCGCAATGAAGGCGGCGCAGGGTTCATGGCCGCCGCCTGGGGCAAGCTGACTGGTAAACCGGGCATCTGCATGGTCACGCGCGGACCGGGGGCAGCGAATGGTTCCATCGGCATTCACTCCGCCATGCAGGATTCCGCGCCAATGCTGGTGTTTGTCGGGCAGGTGGGCACAGACATGAAGGGTCGCGAGGCGTTTCAAGAGCTGGACTACCGCGCGGTGTTCGGGACGATGGCGAAATGGGCGGTGGAGATTGACCAGACCGACCGCATTCCAGAAATCATCGCCCGCGCCTGGACGGTGGCCACCACGGGCCGACCCGGTCCGGTGGTCATTGCCTTGCCGGAGGATATGCTTTCAGCCCCGACCGATGCGAAACCGATCAAGGGGCCAAGCCGCATCGCCGCACCGACGGTCAACCCGGGAGCGGAAAATGACGCGCGGGAACTGCTCGAAGCGGCCAAGCGCCCGCTGATCTTTTTCGGGGGCAGCAACTGGAGCCCGGAAGGGCGCGCGGCACTCCAGGCCTTTGCCGAAGAGAACAAGATCCCCGCTGTCGGCGTGTTCCGCTATCACGATCAGTTCGACAATCACTCATCATGTTTTGCGGGCCATGCCGGGGTTGGCATGTGGCCATCGACGGCCAAGCTGATCCGCGAGGCCGATGTGGTCCTTGCCATAAATGTCCGCTTTGGCGAAAATTCGACGCAGGGTTATACTCTGTTCGACGTGCCGGAGCCCAAGCAGACGCTGATCCATGTGCACGGCAGCGATCTTGAACTTGGCAAGGTGTATCAGCCGACACTGGGCATCCATGCAGACCCCTCGGATTTTGCCATGACCATGGTCGAGGGCGGCCCGCTGGAGCGGCGGGATACCGGGTGGTGCAAGCAGGCGCGCGAAGCTTACCTGGCTGGCTTTGATGTGCCAGAACAGCCGTCGCCGGTGGATATGGCGGAGGTCACCAGGTATCTGCAAAAGACCCTGCCAAAGGACGCGATCCTGACCAATGGCGCGGGAAATTTCGCCATCTGGCCGGGCTACTTCTTTCGCTATGGCAAGGGGCAGCGTCTGCTCGCGCCGCAGTCCGGGGCCATGGGCTACGGACTGCCTGCCGCCATCGCTGCCAAGGTCGCCGACCCGAAGCGTACTGTGGTCTGTTTTGCCGGGGATGGCGATTTTCAAATGACTTCGCAGGAATTGGCCAGCGCAGCGCAGGCCGGGGCGCAGCCGATCGTGCTGATCCTCAACAACGGCATTTATGGCACGATCCGGGCGCATCAGGAACGGCACTACCCGGGGCGGGTGTCCGGCACGTCCATGGAGTCGCCGGACTTTTCCGCTCTCGCCAAAGCCTACGGATTCCACGGGGAACGTGTTGAAAACACGGCAGACTTCCCCGAGGCATTTGAACGCGCGCTGGCCTCTGAAACCGGCGCTGTGCTGGATCTCAACATTTCCGAAGAGGCGCTGAGCCCACGCATGACCCTGTCGCAAATGCGCAAGGCTGCGGCCGCTGCTGGCGCATAAGTGCGTCAACCTGCCATGAGTTTCAATTGAGGGTTGTGGCGCGAAGCAAGTTGATTTTTTCCGCGCGGCAAGTAACGGTGAAACATTCGAAAAGAAAAAGGTCGCCAAAGTAAGGCGGCGCGGAGGATGCGTCACTCATGTCACAGGTCAAAATCCGGAATATGGAAGAATTCGCGTCAGTGAGCGGGATTTCCCGACCCACGGTCTCGAAGTATTTCAACGACCCCGACAGTGTGCGCCCTTCCACCCGCGCCAAGATCGAAGCCGCGTTGGAGACATATGAGTACCGGCCCAACATCTTTGCCGTAAATCAGAACCGCAAGCAGACCAAGACCGTGGGCATTCTTGTGCCGTATCTCGCAGACCCGGTTTTTGCCGAATTTGCCCGAAACATCGAACAGCGCTGCGTCGAGCTTGGTTACCGTCCGACGATCTTTTCGTCCCATGGCGTTCAGCAGACGGAAAATGACATTCTCGACAATTTGCTGGCTTTGAAACCAGCAGGCGCGTTGCTGGCGCCTTTGGGGCGTGAATCGGACGTCGCGGCGGTGCGGGCCTTTTGTGATGAGGTCCCTACGGTCCTGTTCGATTCCAATATCGCGGACACAGGGCTGGCGTTTTGCGGAATGGACAATCCTCAATTCACCCGGCTGATCGTTGAATATCTGTGTCGCAGCGGGCAGCCGCCGTGCTTCTTCGAGATGAAGACCCCGGCCAACCCGAACGCCCGGAAACGCCGGCAGAGCTACCTGGAGGCAATGCGGACTTTGGGCTTTGAGCCACAGGTGTTCAGCGTAGCCGGTGAGGGCTGGCACTTCGAGGAAATTGGCCGACAAGGCGGACACAAGGTGCTGACCTCGGGGGAGATGCGGACCAACACTGTTCTTTGCTCAAACGACCGACTCGCCATCGGTTTTATCACCGCTTGTTACGAGCTGGGTATGAGCGTCGGGCGTGCAGAAGGCTGCGCGATTCGAGTGGCGGGGCAGGATGACCACCCGTTCTCCAGGTACACTTGCCCGCCGTTGACCACCATCGCGCAAGATTACGATACCGTTTCCAAACACGCGGTTGCCACCCTGTTCCGGGCCATCGAGGGGGAGGAATTTCCCTATGAGGTCAATCTGTTCGAGGGGAAATTGGTGATGCGGGACTCGGCTTGATAGTGGCCTTCTCCCCTTGCTGCCGTCACGGTTTTTCTGCGAGTGCAAACTAATAAATTATCGCGCGTAAAGAAATTATTGACGGTGCGATTAATTTACGGCTAGGGTTCATTTGTCACATCTGAACCATAGGGAGGAGCAAGATGTACCTTAAGAACGCACTTCGTGCGGCGACCGCGCTTACGCTGGTCACCACGGCTGTCCACGCCGAAACGCTCACCATCGCCACCGTGAACAACGGCGACATGATCCGCATGCAGGGTCTCACCGACGATTTCACCGAAAAGACCGGTCATGACGTCGAATGGGTCACGCTGGAGGAAAACGTGCTGCGTCAGCGCGTCACCACCGACATCACCACCAAGGGCGGCGCTTTTGATGTCATGACCATCGGCATGTACGAAACCCCGATCTGGGGGGCGAACGGCTGGTTGGTCCCGCTCGACGATCTGTCCGAAGAATACGACGTCGACGACATCCTGCCCGCGATGGCAGGTGGCCTGAGCCACGACGGCACGCTTTATGCGGCACCGTTCTACGGCGAAAGCTCCATGATCATGTACCGCACCGACCTCATGGAAGAGGCCGGTCTGGAAATGCCCGAGGGGTCGCCCACTTGGTCCTTCATCCGTGAAGCCGCTGCGGCGATGACCGACCGCGATGCGGACATCAACGGCATCTGCCTGCGGGGCAAGGCCGGTTGGGGTGAGGGCGGCGCCTTGATCACGGCAATGTCCAACTCCTTTGGCGCACGCTGGTTCGACGAAAACTGGCAGCCCCAGTTCGACACCGATGCGTGGAACGAAACTCTGACGTTCTTCACCGAGATGATGAACGAAAGCGGCCCGGCGGGCTACGCGACCAACGGTTTCAACGAGAACCTGTCGCTGTTCCAGCAGGGCAAGTGCGGGATGTGGATCGACGCGACCGTTGCGGCGTCCTTTGTGACCAACCCCGATGATTCCACTGTTGCGGACTCCGTGGGCTTTGCGCTTGCACCGCACAAAGAGGGCATCGACAAAAACGGCAACTGGCTCTGGGCATGGGCGCTGGGCATCCCGGCGGGCACTCAGAAAGAAGAAGCCGCCAAGGCGTTTGTCGAGTGGGCGACCTCCAAGGACTACATCGAACTCGTTGCCGAAAACGAAGGCTGGGCCAATGTTCCTCCGGGCGCGCGGACCTCGCTTTATGAAAACGAAAACTACAAGGACGTGCCATTCGCTCAGATGACGCTGGATTCGATCTTGTCGGCTGATCCGAACAACCCGACCGTGGACCCCGTTCCCTACGTCGGCGTCCAGTTCGCGGCGATCCCGGAATTCGCAGGCATTGCCACCGACGTAAGCCAGGAATTCTCTGCCGTGTATGCGGGGCAGCAGTCTGTCGAAGAAGCGTTGGAAAAGGCTCAGGCCCTCACCACCGACGCTATGGAAGCAGCCGGCTACTAAGGCTCCTCCCGGTCGAGGGGCGGCACGTCCGCCTCTCGGCTTTTTTCTATCTTTCACCGTTATTACCAACCTTTGAAGGCGGGCGTTTGCGATCCGTCAACAGGGAGAAAGCACCCGATGGCCACTCAGCATTCCCGCTCGGCCGCCCGGCTGATGATGGCACCCGCCGTTGTCTTGCTGCTCGGCTGGATGCTCGTCCCGCTTACCATGACGCTGTATTTCTCGTTCAAGAAATACCTGCCGCTGCGCGGTGGCGACCTTGGGTGGGTGGGCTTCGAAAACTATGTTCGTTTTGTCACGTCCTCGGCTTTCTGGCCGTCGATCCAGACCACGCTGGTCCTTGTGGGCGGCGTTCTGATCATCACCACGGTGCTGGGCATTTTGCTGGCGCTGCTGCTCGATCAGCCGATGTGGGGGCAGGGGCCTGTCCGCATTCTGGTCATCGCCCCCTTCTTTGTCATGCCGACCGTGTCGGCGCTGGTCTGGAAGAACTTCTTCATGGACGCCAACTACGGGCTGTTCTCTTACCTCTGGGAGTTCTTCGGGGCCGAGCCGATCCAATGGCTCAGCCAGGCGTCCATGCCGTCGCTTGTCCTGATCGTGTCATGGCAGTGGCTGCCTTTTGCCACGCTGATCCTGCTGACCGCGATCCAGTCGCTCGACAGCGAACAGCTGGAAGCAGCGGAAATGGACGGTGCCCCGGCGCTGAAACGGTTCTGGTTCATCATCCTGCCGCACTTGTCGCGGGCGATTTCCGTGGTCATCCTGATCCAGACGATTTTCCTTCTGGGCATCTTTGCAGAGATCTTCGTCACCACGGGCGGCGCGTTTGGCACCAAGACCCTGACCTATCTGATCTACCAGCGTGTTCTTGAAAGTCAGAACATCGGACTGGGCTCCGCCGGTGGCGTCTATGCCATCATCCTCGCCAACATCGTCGCGATATTCCTGATGCGGATCGTCGGCAAGAACCTGGACAATTGAGGGTAGATCATGGCTCGAGCTGTTACGACACAACGCAAAGCGATCAACACCGCACTCGCCTGGGCGATCGGTCTGCTGATCTTCTTCCCCATCCTCTGGACCATCCTGACCTCGTTCAAGACCGAGGCCACCGCCATCGCCGATCCGCCGGTCTTCTTCTTCTTCGACTGGACGCTGGAAAACTACGGTGTGGTCATGGAGCGATCCAACTACGGCAAGTTCCTGTGGAACTCGATTGCCATCGCCGGCGGGTCCACCCTGCTGGGCGTGATCATCGCGGTGCCTGCCGCGTGGTCCATGGCTTTCGTGCCGGGGCGGCGGACAAAGGACATCCTGCTCTGGATGCTCTCGACCAAGATGCTGCCGGCGGTTGGCGTGCTGTACCCGATTTACCTGCTGTTCATTAAGCTGGGCATTCTGGACAGCAAGATCGGCCTGATCATCGTGCTGATGCTGATCAACCTGCCAATCATCGTCTGGATGCTGTATACCTACTTCCGCGAAATTCCTGGCGAGATCCTCGAAGCGGCGCGGATGGATGGGGCTGGACTGAAGGAAGAGATCATCCACGTGCTGACGCCGATGGCGCTGCCGGGGATTGCCTCCACGGTGTTGCTGAACCTGATCCTGGCGTGGAACGAGGCGTTCTGGACCCTCAACCTGACCGCAGCGGAGGCAGCCCCGCTCACGGCCTTCATTGCCAGCTACTCCTCACCCGAGGGCCTGTTCTTCGCCAAACTGTCGGCGGCGTCCACCATGGCCATTGCGCCGATCCTCATTCTTGGCTGGTTCAGCCAAAAGCAACTCGTCCGTGGCCTGACCTTCGGCGCGGTGAAATAAAGCCCTCTAGCCGCGAAAGCGATAGGGCACGTATTGGGAGAGAGACTTATGGGACGCATTGTTCTCGAGAAAGTCGTCAAACGTTTCGGAGAAGCCGAGGTCATTCCGCCACTGGATCTGACCATCGAAGATGGTGAATTCACCGTTTTTGTCGGCCCGTCGGGCTGCGGTAAATCCACGCTTCTGCGCCTCATCGCAGGGCTGGAGGACACCACCGACGGACGCATCGTGATCGACGGTAAGGACGCCACAGGCCTGCCACCCGCAAAGCGCGGTCTGGCCATGGTGTTCCAGTCCTACGCACTGTATCCGCACATGTCCGTGCGCAAGAACATCGCCTTTCCGATGAAGATGGCGGGCATGGACCAGGCGGAGCAAGACCGCCGCATTGCCAAGGCCGCCGGCGCGCTGAACCTGACGGATTATCTTGACCGTAAGCCTGGGCAGCTGTCCGGTGGTCAGCGTCAGCGCGTGGCCATCGGCCGGGCCATCGTACGCGAACCCTCCGCATTCCTGTTCGACGAACCGCTGTCCAACCTTGACGCAGCACTGCGCGTCGGGATGCGGATGGAGATCAGCGAGCTGCACAAGAAGCTTGCGACCACGATGGTCTACGTGACGCACGATCAGGTCGAAGCCATGACCATGGCCGACAAGATCGTCGTGCTGCGGGCAGGCCATGTGGAACAGGTCGGCTCGCCGCTGGAACTGTACCGCACGCCGCGCAACACCTTTGTCGCAAGCTTCATCGGATCGCCTAAGATGAACCTGATCGAAGGGCCAGAGGCCGCAAAGCACGACGCACACACCATTGGCATTCGCCCCGAACACATTGATGTTTCGAGCGAAAGCGGTCTTTGGTCCGGTGTCGTCGGCGTGGCGGAACATCTGGGATCGGACACGTTTTTCCACATCCACGAAACCGGGCTGGCAGAGACCATAACGGTGCGCGCGGATGGCGAGGTGTCTTTGACCCACGGGGACAAGATCTACCTGACGCCCCGCCCGGACGTGATCCATCGCTTCAGCGCCGATGGCCTGCGTATGAAAGATGAGCTGGCCGTCGCTTGACACGGTTGGCGGGTTAGACCGCGCTGATAAGACCTGTTTGCGCAGGCGGAAACGGGCTTCCCTTTGCCACGAAACCTGTGGTGAAGGGCGCGTGCAACCACGGTGGACACTGACGCCGATCATGTGCACACGCGGCAAAATGAATGAGCTAACGGGTCGGCCACCTGCGTACGGCCCGCAAAGGACACGGATATGAAACTCTCGAACGCAACATTGGGCTCGCTGCCCGAGGGCATCAAACGTCCCACCTACGACCGGACGGCGCTGACGCCCGGTATCGTGCACATCGGGCTTGGCAACTTTCACCGCGCGCATCAGGCGTGGTATCTGCACCAGCTGATGCAGCTGGGGCATGCACAGGATTGGGCTATTCTTGGCGCGGGAGTGCGGCCCTACGATGCGGCCATGAGAGACCGTCTGAAGGCGCAGGATTGCCTGACCACCCTGATCGAACTGGACCCCAAAGGACAGTCCGCCGAGGTCACCGGGTCGATGATTGACTATATCGAAATCGTCGAAGGCAACCGCCCGCTCATCGACGCCATGACACGGGAGGAAATCTGCATTGTTGCGCTGACCGTCACGGAGGGCGGCTATTACGTCACCGCCAATGGTGACTTTGACGAGGCGCACGCGGACATCCTGCACGACGCCGCCAACCCCGATACACCGCGCACGGCCTTCGGGGCGATCGTCTGTGCATTGAAGGCACGCAAGGACGCGGGAACCGGCCCCTTCACGCTGCAAAGTTGTGATAACCTTCAGGGCAACGGCGACATCCTGCGACAGACCGTCGTGGGCCTCGCGCGTCTGTCCGACCGTAATTTGGCTGCCTGGATCGAGGAAAGCTGCACCTTCCCGAATTCCATGGTCGATTGCATCGTGCCTGCCACCGGTGCCAAGGAAGTCGCGCTGGCCAAAGAGCTTGGCATTGATGACGCGGCGCCGGTCACGCATGAGAACTTTCGTCAGTGGGTGATCGAAGACAGTTTCTGCGCGGGCCGTCCGGAATGGGAACTGGCGGGGGCGACCTTTACCGACGATGTGCACGTCTACGAGGCGATGAAGATCCGCATCTTGAACGCGGGCCATCAGGTCTTGGCCAACGCGGCTGAAATCCTGTCACTGCCGACCATCGCATCGTGTATGCAAGACGAGGATGTCAGCGCATTTTTCGCCAAGGTCGAGGCAGAGTGCATCGTGCCCTATGTCCATCCTGTGCCCGGCATGGCACCCACGGAGTACGCCGACCTCATCGCACGTCGCTTCGCCAACCCGATGATCCATGACACCACACGCCGCGTGGCCTTTGACGGATCTTCCCGGCACACCGGGTTCTTGTTGCCGATTTTGCGTGATGCCATCGCGGCAAGGGGATCGATCGAAGGGTTGTCATTGGTCGAGGCGCTCTGGGCCCGCATGTGCAGCGGCCAGCGCGAAGACGGCACAGTGATTGAGCCAAATGATCCGATGTGGGAGGCGCTGACCGAAGCGGCCATGAAAGCCAAGGAAGATCCGGCGCATTGGTTGGAGCAGCACCAGATTTACGGCGATCTCGCGCTGCACGGCAGCTTTTCCGAGAGCTTTGCCAAATGGCTGAACATGCTTTGGCGCGATGGCACCCGCGCGACACTGAACGTCTATCTCGCCAGCTGAAGCCGCTTGAGTCTCTGACATAAAAGGCGTGCCCAACCGTCGGTGGGCGCGCCTTTTTCTGTTTCTTGGGATGGTCTCTCCAACCCCGAAATACAGCAGTGTTCATGCGAGAGCACCGTGTTTTCAGCGCGCCCTCTCATCCTCGCTGGCAAGACCATGGGTGATCGTGACCGATGGAAACGTCGATTTGGACAATTTGCCCCGGCTCGTGCGCGGAACCTCACCAAGCGGGGGTGACGATGCCATCGGTCGAAAGCCTTAAGAACATGTGAATCTTAACAAGACGTTAAAGTCCGGCACGTAGAAGCATATTTCGATCTTCGGGGGCTGCAATCCGAGCGGAGGCCCAAGTCTGACACGTTCCGGTCAGCACCGCGCGGCGTAGGTGCGAAACTCATCCCAAGGCAGCGTTTCTTCGACCGCTTCGGCATAGGTGTCGCCCACGGTAACGTGGCCTGTGTCCTTGCGGTAGTCCAGCACAAGCAGCCGGCCTTTCCATCGGGAGCGGCGCTCCGCGAAAAGGCGATCCTCAACCATTTGTAAAAAGGCTTCGGGCTGACCGGAGAACTCGGCCTTGATGTAGGCTGCTAGGACTGGTGTCATACCAGTATGCTTGCTCAGATTTAACTTTGAGTCAACTTTTACGAGTCTGCGGGGGTGCGTTGAACGATGAACCGCGACAGAATTGGGCAAAGGTGAACGAGGCGTCAGGGGGCCTCTGCGGCCCGATACCAAGGCGCGCGCGGTCCGTTTTGTCAGGGTGTCAGTCCCCAAAACGCCGCGATGTGGCGCACGGCACACAGGTCAGCATCGGCGATGTGCGGGCCTGCTGTGCCACAGGCGTTTTCGGGATCAATCGGCACTGCGTGGTCGAAACCCGGCAGCGCCCATGTCTCGATCCGGGCGGCGCCGCTGTTATCCGTATAGACGCTTCGGGTCGCGGTGCCGATACTCTGGATCAGGTCGGGGGTCTGGTCGAGCCCTTGCACCGCAGTCCATTGATCGGTGAGCTCTTGCAGGTTGCGGGGATCGACGGTGTCATCAGCGCCGCCTTGCCACAAGGAGAGCAGCGGCCATGTGTCTCGCGGGCCAGAGACGGCGGTCACATAGCTGGCCCAGTCCCGAGGGCTTCGGTCTGAGGCGTCGTACCCATAAATGCCGCAGGCGTAGGTGGCATCCAGCCCATCGACGGGCATGTAATGGTAAACCGACCACAGCCAGTCCCACGCGCTGGCGGGGCGATTGCAGCCGTAAGGCACCCCGGCAAGGATCGCGCCACCGGCAAAGCGCTCAGGGTGGTTGGCCATCATCGCAGCCGTCATGCCGCCGCCACCAGAAAGGCCGAGAATATAGACGCGGGCCGGGTCGGCGTCGTGTTGCGCCAGAACCGCGTCGATCATCGCCAGAATGGATGCGCTTTCGCCCTGACCGGGACGGTTGTCAGCCTGATCGTAGAAGCGGAAACACTGGTTGGACATGTTGGCGGGGTTCTGGTTCGGCAAGAGCAGCAGGAAAGGCGTTGCGTCCGCGAGGTTCGCCAACCCTGTCTCGTTATCGAAGTCGGCAGCCTGTTGCGTGCAGCCGTGCAGAGCCACGACCAAGGGCAGGCCGGGCGAAGTGTCAGGAGGCACATGCAGCAGCGCGCCGAGGGTGCCGGGGTTCGGTGAGAAATCGGTAAACTCCGCTGTCTGACCAAAGGCTTGGCTGGCCACGAAAAGGAGGCTGGCATGGATCACGGAAAGGCTGGCAAAGGTCATGCTGAATACAATCTATTAATGATTAAATTGATTGACTGATTTCGCATAACGGGTACTCGGTCAATCCATGCTGCGCGAAGAGGCCTGGCCTCGCTGAGCCGTTCCGCGCTTTGCGATGATTTTGGGCGGACCCTGTGCAGATGCCTGCCGATTGTGCTGCTGTGCATAGGTTCGCTTTACTTCATCGGCACATAAATGTCTTGTGAGGGTTAACGCAGCAATGGGGGCCTTCATGGCGATCACCGCGAGCATTCGTCACCTGACGCACTACAAGTACGACCGGCCGGTCAAGCTCTCACCGCAGATCATCCGCCTGCGCCCGGCGCCGCACTCTCGGACGCGGGTGATCTCGCACAGCCTGAAGGTCGGGCCGGAGCCTCACTTCGTCAATCACCAGCAGGACATCTATGGCAACTGGCTGGCACGGTTCGTTTTTCCGGAGCCGGTGACAGAGTTCTCAATCGAGGTGGACCTCGTCGCGGATATGACGGTCTACAACCCCTTCGACTTTTTCCTGGAGGAAGAGGCGCAGCAGTGGCCGTTCGAGTATCCCGCCGAGCTGCAAAACGACCTGGACCAGTATCGCAAGGCTGTGGATCTGACGCCGAAGCTAAAGGCCTGGGTCGACAGCATTCCGCGCGAAAAGACAGGGACGGTGGATTTTCTCGTCGCGTTGAACGCGCGGCTTGAGGCGGAAATCGACTACCTGATCCGCATGGAGCCCGGCGTGCAGACGCCGGAGGAAACGCTGGAAAAGGGCTCTGGCTCGTGCCGGGACACGTCGTGGTTGCTGATCAATATCCTGCGGCATCTGGGATTTGCCACGCGGTTTGTGTCTGGCTACCTGATCCAGCTGAAACCGGATCTGGAGGCGCTGGACGGCCCCTCCGGCACGGATCACGACTTTACCGATTTGCATGCCTGGTGCGAGGTCTATCTGCCCGGCGCGGGCTGGCTCGGGCTTGATCCGACCTCCGGCCTGATGACCGGCGAAAGCCACATCCCACTGGCTGCGACGCCGCATTACGCCAATGCCGCGCCCATCGTGGGCGGCTTTCAGGGCGATCCGGACACGCAGACGGACTTCAACTTCGAGATGGAGGTACACCGCGTCGCGGAACATCCGCGCATCACCAAGCCGTTCTCGGAGGAAAGCTGGCAGGCGCTGGACAAGCTCGGGCGTGAGGTCGATGCCGTCATGGAAGCCGAGGATATGCGCCTGACCATGGGCGGCGAGCCTACCTTTGTCAGCATCGACGATTTCGAAAGCGAGGAATGGAACACCGCCGCCGTGGGGCCGACCAAGCGTGACCGCGCCGACCAGCTGATCCGCAAGCTGCGCACGCGCTTCGCGCCCGGTGGCTTCCTGCATTACGGTCAGGGCAAATGGTATCCGGGCGAGACATTGCCGCGCTGGACGTTCTCGCTGTTCTGGCGACGTGATGGCGAGCCGATCTGGAAAAACCCCGATCTGGTGGCGCCGGAAACGCAAACCGGTGCGGAGGCGGAGGACTCAGAACGCTTCATGCAGACCTTTGCCAGGACGCTTGGCATCGAGGATGACTTTGTGCGGCCCGCTTTCGAAGACCCCGCCGAGTGGGTGCTGAGGGAGGCCGGGCTGCCGGTCAACGTGACGCCCGAGGATCCCAAGCTGAAGGATCCGGAGGCCCGCGCCCGGATTGCGCGGGTGTTCAATCGGGGGTTGACCAAGCCCGCCGGACACATCCTTCCCATTCAACGTTGGCAGGGGAAGGCGCGCGCATCGAAGTGGGTGTCGGAGCATTGGAAGACCCGTCGCGGTCACATGTTCCTGATCCCCGGCGACAGCCCGGTTGGCTTTCGTCTGCCCTTGGGCACGCTGCCGCATATTCCGGCCTCGCAGTATCCCTATACCTATGAGGCCGATCCCAGCACGCCCGTGGCTGCGCTGCCGGATTTCCATCAGGAGCTCGACGAGCGACGTCGCCTGATCCTCGACGAACTGGAAAAGATCGCTGCCGAAGAAACCAGCATGCTGCCCGAGGTGACAGAGCAGCACAAGCAGCCGGTCTCCGGGCTGAAAGCTGAGGAAAGCGGCAGCGACCGCGCCGCACAGAACCCCATGATGATGGAGGGGGTCGATCCCGCACTGGGCTACGTGCGCACGGCCATCGCCATAGAGCCGCGCGACGGGCGCCTGTGCCTGTTCATGCCGCCAGTGGGCGCGTTGGAGGATTACCTTGAACTGCTGGCCGCGGCAGAAACCACCGCCGAGGAGCTGGGCCTGCCGATCCACATCGAAGGATACGCGCCACCCAATGATCCGCGTCTGAACGTGATCCGCGTTGCGCCCGACCCCGGTGTGATCGAGGTGAACATTCACCCGGCGCAAAACTGGCAGGACTGCGTGGCGATCACCGAAGGCGTCTACGAGGATGCGCGCGCCTGTCGTCTGGGCGCGGAAAAGTTCATGATCGACGGCAAGCATGTGGGCACCGGCGGCGGCAACCACGTCGTTGTGGGCGGGGCCACCACCTACGATTCGCCGTTCCTGCGGCGACCCGATCTTCTGCGGTCACTTGTGTTGTACTGGCAGCGACATCCGGCGCTGTCCTACCTGTTCTCGGGCATGTTCATCGGGCCGACATCGCAGGCCCCGCGCATCGACGAGGCGCGGCACGATACGCTGTATGAATTGGAAATCGCGTTGTCGCAGATCCCCGATCCGGGCGAGGATATGCCGCAGCCCGCGCCGTGGTTGGTGGATCGGCTGCTGCGCAACATGTTGATCGACGTGACGGGCAACACTCACCGGGCAGAGCTGTGCATCGACAAGATGTTCTCTCCGGATGGGCCGACGGGCCGGTTGGGTCTGCTGGAATTTCGCGGCTTCGAGATGCCCCCCGATCCGCGCATGTCGCTGGCGCAGCAACTGCTGGTCCGCGCGATCCTTGCGCGGCTGTGGAAAAACCCGATCAAGGGCAAGCCGGTGCGCTGGGGCACGCAGCTGCATGACCGTTTCATGCTGCCGCACTTTGTCTGGGCGGATTTCATGGACGTGCTGCGCGACCTTGATGACAACGGTTTCACGCTCCGCCCCGAATGGTTCGAAGCGCAAAAAGAGTTCCGCTTTCCCTTCGCAGGCGAAGTCTCCTACGAAGGGGCAAAGCTGGAGGTGCGGCAAGCGCTGGAACCCTGGCACGTGCTGGGCGAACGCGGCGCGATTGGTGGCACGGTGCGCTACACCGACAGCTCGGTGGAGCGGATGCAGGTGCAGCTGACCACGCTGAACCCGGACCGCTATATCGTCACCTGCAACAAGCGGCAGGTGCCGTTGACCGACACGGGCGAAAGCGGTGTGAAAGTGGGCGGCGTGCGGTTCAAGGCATGGCAACCCGCAGAGGCGCTTCATCCGGTGCTGGGGGTCGACGCACCGCTGGTGTTCGACATCTTTGACACGTGGTCGGGGCGCTCGCTCGGGGGGTGCACCTACCATGTGGCCCATCCCG
The DNA here is from genome assembly GCF_014196795.1 of Sagittula marina. Taxonomy (GTDB): domain Bacteria; phylum Pseudomonadota; class Alphaproteobacteria; order Rhodobacterales; family Rhodobacteraceae; genus Sagittula; species Sagittula marina. Next base: position 345,523 of record NZ_JACIEJ010000004.1, on the reverse strand, counting down.
GCGGACGCAACTACGACACCTTCCCGGTGAACACCAACGAGGCGGACGCGCGCCGTCTGGCACGGTTCGAGGGCAACGGCCATACACCGGGCACATTCTGGCCCGCGTCGGAGGCACCGCATCCGGAGTTCCCGATGACACTGGACCTGAGGCGTTCCCCCGGCGTATGACTGCCTCCTGAAAAGGAGCGCTGAGACCGGTGGCTGAGGAGACGAAAGACAATCAGCCGCCACAGCGCGGCGGGGCAGAGGCGGGGGCCATGACCTCGGTCGAGGCTGCGCGCTCGGATACCATAAATGCGTCGCCGGCAGACATGTCGGCGGCCGCCACTGCGGAACGTCAACAGATGGCAGAGCAGCGCCAGATCGCCGACGCCTTGTCGGTGGCACAGGCGCGTGCCAAGGCGGCGCAGGCCATGGTTCTGGAATACCAGCCGCCCGAGGGCGTGGCGGATGAGCTGTTGCAGGCGGATGGCTCGATCCGTCCGGTCTGGCGGCCAATGATCGAACACCTCGCCACGCGGGGCGCAACCGCGCTGGCCGGGGACTTTGCCCGTGGCGACCAGTATTTGCACGACGCTGGCGTGTATTACCGCCAATATACCGGGTCGGACTCGGATGTGCGGGATTGGCCGCTGAGCCACATTCCAGTGATGATCGCCGAATCCGAATGGGCCGAACTGTCCGATGGACTGGTGCAGCGCGCCGATCTTCTGGAACGGTTGATGGCGGATCTGTACGGGCCGGGCAAACTGGTGGAGCAGGGGCTCTTGCCCGCGCAACTGGTGGCGCAGAACCCCGAATGGTTGCGTCCTCTGGTGGGCGTGCAGCCGCGCTCCGGCCACCATCTGCACGTCTTGGCGTTTGAGATAGGCCGCTCGCCAGACGGATCCTGGATCGTGTTGGGCGACCGCACACAGGCGCCGTCAGGTCCCGGTTTTGCGCTGGAAAACCGGATGGCCACGGCAAAGGTCTTTCCGGAGATGTTCGTCGAAGGGAACGTGCTTCGGCTGGCGCGCTTTTTCCGCGAATTGCGCGCGTCGCTACAGGACCTGCGCGGGCCCAATCAAGGGCATGCGGCCATCCTGACCCCCGGGCAGCACACCGACACCTACTTCGAACATGCCTATATTGCACGCTCGCTGGGACTGTTGCTGCTGGAATGCGGTGATCTGACGGTGACACCGGACGGCCCGATGGTGCGCACGATCAACGGGTTGGAACCGGTCAGCGTGCTCTGGCGGCGGCTGGATTCCCGCTTTGCCGATCCGTTGGAACTGGATGAGGCATCGGCCATCGGCATGCCGGGATTGGTCTCTGCGCTGCGCGCGGGGCAGGTGGACATGCTCAACGCGCTGGGGTCAGGCGTGCTGGAAGCGCGGGCGCTCATGGCGTTCTTGCCGCGCATTTGCCGGCAGTTGACCGGCGAAGCGCTGAAGCTGCCAAACATTGCCACGTGGTGGTGTGGTCAACCACGGGAACTGGCCCATGTGCGCGACAACCTTGGCAAGATGATGATTGCGCCGGCCATGTCTACCGCGCTTCCGTTTGAAGTGGACGGATCGACGGCGCTTGGGGGCAAGTTCCGCGACAATGCCCGGATCGCCGTAGGCGAGTGGCTGGAGGAAAAGGGCGCGGAGCTTGTGGGTCAGCAGGCCGTGACGCTGTCCACGACGCCTGCGATGATCGACGGACGACTGGTGCCGCGCCCCATGGTGATCCGCGCCTTTGCGGTACGCACCGCCCATGGGTGGGAGGTCATGCCCGGCGGCTATGCCCGCATCGGGCGAACCGAAGATCCCACCGCGCTGGCCATGCAATCGGGCGGATCGGTGGCGGACGTCTGGGTGGTCTCCGACGAGGACGTGCCCCCCGACAGTCTCACGCCGCGCGCCGACGGACCTTTCATGCGGCAGCGCCCGGAACGTCTGCCCGCGCGGGCGGCTGACAACCTGTTCTGGCTTGGCCGTTATGTGGAACGGGCGGAACACGCGGTTCGGACCATGCGCGCCTATCATTTGCGCCGCGCCGCCGTACGCCCGTTGGACAGCCCGCTTCTGGCGCTTTTGCGGGCGGATATCGCACGGCAGGGCATGTCAGAGGCCGCAGTGCCGCCGGAACTGTTGGGGTTGTTCACCGCGTCGTTGGCCTGTGTTGGCCACGTGCGGGACCGCTTTTCCGACGACGGCTGGCACGCGCTGAGCGATCTGTCGGCGCTGGCGCGCGACATGTCGAAGCGTCCCATGGGGGCGGGGGATTCCGCCGCGCGGGCCATGAGCGAGCTGCTGCGCAAACTTGCGGGCTTCTCCGGTCTCGTGAACGACAACATGTTTCGCGCAGCCGGCTGGCGGTTCATGAGCATGGGCCGCTCGGTGGAGCGGGGCATCCAGATGGCCGGAACGCTGGCGAATTTTGCCGACCCCAATGCGGCCACCGGTGGTCTGGATGCCGCCATCGAAATCGGTGACAGCGTCATGGCGCACAGGCGGCGTTACGCCGTTGCGACCCAACGTGAAACCGTGGTCGATCTGCTGGCACTGGACCCTGACAATCCTCGCGCCGTGGCCTTTCAGGTGGAGCGGCTGCGCAAGGATCAGTCGCGGCTGCCGCAACGCTACGACACGACGCAGATGGGTCCGATCGGGCGTGCGTTGCTGACCCTGTCCACGGATCTGTCGGTGGCCAAACCGGAAGACGTCGGTTCTGACAGGTTGCGCGATGTGGCGAGCCGATTGATGACCGTGTCGGACATGCTGTCCGCGCGCTACATGAGCTAAGTCATCCGACTGCAAACCTGGGGCTGCCATGCATTACGACATCACGCTTGAGATAGGGTATCGGTTTGAGCATCCGGCCACGGCGGCGCGCACCCTGTTGCGCATGTTTCCGATAAACACGTCCCGGCAGACGCTCCTGCATGGGGCGCTGATCTGCTCGCCCCAGGCCTCGGAACGGCGGGATGAGGTGGATTTTTTCGGCAATATGCTGACATCGCTGATGTTTTCAGCACCTTTGAAGAACGTGCTTTTTCGCTTCGAGGGGCGGGTGCAGCGCATCCCCTTCGATGGCGGACTGGACCTGTCACCTCCGCTTGCGGTGTTGCAACGAGAGATCGACGGCGTTGCGAGTTTGGGGCCACACAGCCCGCATCATTACCTTGGCCCGTCGGAGCGCGTTCAGCCGGTGGGCGAAATCGCCGCCTTTGGTCAGGATGTGACCGCTGCGGCGTTAACTACGCTGGAGGCCGTGCTGGCGGTGTCGCGCGGCCTGCACGCGCTGTTCGACTTTGACGCCACCGCGACCGACGTGGCGACCGACCCGGCAGAGGCCTTCGCCCAGCGGCGCGGGGTTTGTCAGGACATCAGCCATGTGATGATCGGCGCGCTGCGGGCCGTGGGGATCCCGGCGGGCTACGTGTCGGGGTTCCTGCGCACGCAACCGCCTCCGGGGCAGCCGCGGCTGTCAGGCGCGGATGCCATGCACGCCTGGGTGCGGGCGTGGTGCGGCCGCGAACTGGGCTGGGTAGAGATCGATCCGACCAATGATCTGCGCGTCGCTCTGGATCACGTTGTGGTGGCTTACGGCCGCGATTACGCAGATGTCTCCCCGGTCAAGGGATCGCTGCGCAGTGCGGGCCCACACAAGACGCAGCATTCGGTGGATATGGTGCCGGAAGTGCTTTCAACAGCGGGGTGACGTGCTGGAAATCTGCGGCAGCCGTGGCGTTTGCGCCGCCCGCATACACAAAATATGCGCGTTTTTATGCCGAAATGGTGTTTTGTTTCTGTCGGATGGACTAAAGTGATCTAGACTTCAATCGGACATGTCAAAGACTGAGCGTGAGGGATGAATATGGGCCTGAAACGGGCAGGGATAGCCTGCGCTGTTGGTGTAATGTGCTGTGTGCCCATGGGTGCGTCTGCGTTTGACAAGATCGACTTTCAGTACGCGGGCAAGGCGCCTGACGATCTGCGCGACAGTCTGGAGGCCGTGTCGCTTCTGGCCGAGCTGCGTGACGACGAGCAGAAGGCGCCACCGCAAGACGTGCTGGCCGCTGCTCAGGGCGATTACACCCGGCTGGTAGAGGCGCTTTATGCCCAAGGCTATTACGGCCCCGTGGTGCGTATCGAGGTTGATGGCCGGGAGGCCGCGACCATCCCGCCATTCAATACACCAAGCCAAATCGGCACGGTGACCGTCACCGTCCAACCTGGAAAACGGTTCAAGTTCGGCGCGGCGCAGGTCGCGCCCTTGGCGCCTGCCAGTCCTGAAACCGAAGGATTCCGCCGCGGCAGGCCTGCTTTGGCGACCGTCGTGCGCGAGGCGGCACAGAACGGTGTCACCGGCTGGCGCGCTGTTGGCCATGCAGAGGCGAAAATCGCCGACCAGCAGATCACGGCCCGCCACGACGCCGCGCGTCTGGATGTTGGCGTGACGCTTGATCCCGGCCGCCGCTATCGTTTTGGCGATGTGAACGTGACGTCCGAAAGCGCGGTAAAGCCCGCGCGCATCCGCCAGATCGCAGGCATTCCGCGCGGTGAGACCTTCGACCCCGACGCCGTGGAGAAGGCGGCCCAGCGACTGCGCGGCACCGGGACGTTCCGCTCTGTCGTGCTTCAGGAACAGCCCACGGCGGGCGAGGACCTCGACATCGGTATCGAAGTGGTTGATCGCAAACCGCGCCGCATCGGCGCGGGTTTGGAACTGTCGTCCTCCGAAGGGGTGGCGGTGTCCGGCTTTTGGCTGCACCGCAACATCCTCGGCGGGGCAGAGCGGTTCCGTATCGAGGGGCAGGCGAGCCAGCTGGGTGGCACGTCAGGCAACAAACCTGACTATTCGCTGTCGGCACGGTTCGAAAAGCCAGCAGTTTACGGCGCGGACACCCTGTTTTTCGCCACGGCGGGCATCTCCCGTGAGGATGAGCCGGATTACATTTCAGACACGCTGGAATTTGGCGTTGGTGTCAGTCAGGAGTTTTCGGACACCCTGACAGGAGAGCTGGGCTTCAACCTGTCGCGCTCGGAGGTCACCGACCTGTACCTGCCGGGCGATCCCACACGGACGCTGGACGTCTTTTCCATGCCGACGGCGCTGACGTGGGACAAGCGCAATGTGACGCTGAACCCCACTGATGGCTTCTACGTCCGGGCCGATGCAGAGCCATTTGCACTGCTGTCTGGCGCTGAATCGGGCGATGACACGGGGCTTCGCTTCATGCTGGATGCCCGTGCCTACAAGGGCTTTGGCGACGAGGACAAGGTGGTTGCCGCTGTGCGGATGCAATTTGGATCGTTGAGCGGCCCTGATGCCTCCAGTGCGCCGCCGGATTATCTGTTCTACTCAGGCGGTGGTGGGACCGTGCGCGGCCAGCCCTATGACTCGCTTGACGCGACCTACGACAATGGCGTGGAACTGGGAGGGCGCAGCTTTGTCGGCCTGTCCGGTGAGCTCCGCGTGGGCGTCACTGACAAGATCGGCGTCGTGGGCTTTTACGACACCGGATACATCGGACCAGAAAGCGTTTATGACGGCTCTGGCAACTGGCACGCGGGCGCTGGCCTCGGCGTGCGCTACGACACCCCCGTTGGCCCGATCCGGGTTGACGTGGCGGGGCCCGTCTCGGGCGATACCTCGGACGGCGTACAGTTTTACATAGGAATTGGACAAGCATTCTGATGCGTTGGCTCGTGATTTGCCTGACCTTGCTCTGCCCGCTTGCGGCGGCAGCGCAGGACGATGACCGTGGATTCATTCAAGGTCTGTTGGAGGACGCCCTGTCCAACGACAACATGACAGTACGGCTGGAAGGTTTCGCCGGGGCGCTGTCGTCGCGTGCGACGGTGGAGCGGATCACAATTGCCGATCCGCAAGGGGTCTGGCTGACCGCAGAAGAGGTCGGCTTGCAGTGGAACCGGTCTGCGCTGCTGCGTGGAGCGGTAGACATTCAGGAAATCTCCATGCAGCGGCTGTCCGTGCCGCGCTTGCCCAATGCGCCGGCAGAGACGCCCGCGCCCGAGGCGCGCAGCAGCTTTGCCCTGCCAGATCTGCCGGTGTCGTTGATCCTCGAACAGCTTGATGTGGCGCGTGTGGAACTGGGCGAGGCCGTCGCCGGGATAGAGGCGACGCTGCAGGTTTCCGGGTCGGCGTCGCTGGCCGGAGGCGAGGGCGAAGCGCAGTTGAAGATTGATCGACTGGACCGCGGCGGCACCATCGCGCTGGACGGCAGCTATTCCAACAATGACCGGGTGCTGGGGCTGGATCTCAGCGTGACGGAACCCGCGGACGGTTTGATCGTGAACGCGCTAGGCGTGCCGGGCGCGCCCTCTGTGGCATTGACCGTAAAAGGCGACAGCCCGATCGACGATTTCGCGGCGGCGATTTCCCTGTCCACCGATGGGCAGGAGCGCATCTCCGGCGATGTGATCCTGCGGGCCGATGGCGATGCTGGCACGAACCGGTTCCGCGTCGACATCGGCGGTGATCTGGCGGCGCTGGTGGCACCGCAATACGAAGAATTCCTTGGCGACGATGTGCAGCTGGCCGCAGAAGTGCTGCGACAGCAGAGCGGTGAGATCGAACTGTCGGAAATGACCCTGCGCGCCAACGCGTTGGGTTTGTCCGGGTATGCGTTGATCGGTGCGGATGGCTGGCCGCAACGGCTTGATCTGGATGGGTCGATCACGCCGCCCTCGGGCGAGACGGTTGTCCTGCCCCTTGGCGGGGACGAAACGCGCGTCGAAGGCGTGACCTTGACCGGGACGTTTGACGCAGAGAACGGCAATGGCTGGCAGCTGCAAGCGCAAGTGGTCGGCCTCGACCGTGACGGCGTGCTCGAACTGGATCGCCTTGATTTCACAGGTGCGGGCGAGATTGCGCGCGAGACGCAGGCGGTCAGCGGTGTGCTGGACATGCAGGCGCAGGGTTTGACCCTGGAAGACGAGGTGCTTGCGCGGACCGTTGGATCAGACCTGCGCGGGCAGGTGGGCTTTGACTGGCAAAAAGGCGCCCCATTGCAGCTGCGGGAACTGGATATTGCCGGAGCGGATTATGGTCTGACGGGGGCCGTCACCGTCGAGGGCCTGGAAAACCTTGAGATTGTCGTCACGCCTGATCTGGTGCTGAAGGCCGATGACCTTGGGCGCTTTGCCGAGATCTCCGGCCTTGCGTTGACAGGCGCGGCGGATGTGTCGATCACCGGGGAGGCGCAGCCCTTGACCGGTGCCTTCGACGTGGCGCTCGACGGAACAACGCGCGGGCTTGGCACCGGGATCGAGGCGCTCGATCCGCTGATTGACGGCGTCGGTTCCCTTCGGCTGGAGGCGCGCCGCGACGAGACAGGGCTATATGCCGACCTGTTGCGGATCGCCACGCAGGCGGCGCGTATCGAAGGGACGGCAGAACTGACCAGCGGCACGGGCAAAGCGGATCTGGATGTCACTTTGCGCGACACATCGCTGGTCTTGCCGGGTGTCGAAGGGCAGACCGATCTGACCCTGACGGCCGTGCAGCAACCGAACGGTTGGAAGGTCGATCTGGACGGAGAGATTCCGGATGTCGCGACCGTTCAATACAGCGGTCTGATCGATCCTTCGGTACAGAATGGGCCGGACGTGTCCGGTGTCCTGAACGCGCAGGTCGGACGGATGTCTCCTTTCTCGCGCGTTGCGGGGCGGGCCTTGTCCGGGGCGGCGAACCTGACGGTGACTGGCGAAGGCCGGGTCGCAGCGCAGACGTTCGACGTCGAGGTCGATGCGCGTACGGTGAACCTTAAACTGGACTTGCCGACGGTGGACCCGCTGCTGGAGGGCACTTCCCAGCTGTCCTTCAAGGCCCGGCGCGGCGATGATAAGCGCTTCGTTCTGGATGGGCTGACCTATGACGGGCTTGGCACGATCCGGTTGGATGGTACGCTCGAAGGGGCCTCGGTCGATGACCTGAGCGTGGATGGTCGGCTGGTGGCCGATCTGCCGCGGCTGTCGCCTTTGTCCGGTCTGGCGGGGCGCGCGGTGCGTGGTGCGCTGCGGGCGGATGTGACTGCATCCGGTGGCGTTCTGGACGGGCCGCTGGAGTTGTCCGGTATGCTCTCCGGCTCTGGCATTTCCCTGTCGATTCCGGCTGTTGATCCGCTTTTGGCAGGCGACGTACGGCTGGCGGTGGAGGCCACGCGCGATGCGCAGGGCGTCATCAATGTGCAGCGACTGGATCTGGACGGCCCCGCGACGGCGCAGTTCACCGGCACGGTTTCCGGCATTGGTGAAGAGCAGCTGAAAGTGGACGGTCAGGCCAGTGGTCAGGTGCCGAGCCTGTCGGCCCTCAACGGACTGACGGGGCAGCAGTTGTCGGGATCGCTGCGCTTCGATGCAGATGTCGCACTGGCACAGCCCAACGGTCCCGTGTCCGCGAATGGGACACTGGTGGCGCAGAACCTCGGGATCGGGAATGCATCTGTAGATCCGTTCCTGCGCGGCACCACCAATGTGGCGCTGAATGTGCAGCGCGATGCGGGTGGTGCGCTGCGCATCGAGCGGCTGACGGTGGATGGGGCGTCGATTGACGGCTCTGTCACCGGTCGGCTGTCACCGTCTGATGCGAACCTTGACCTGCAGGTCACCGTGGCCGGGATCGAACGGCTGGTGCCGGAGTTGCCCGGCTCCTTGCGGGTGTCAGGCACGGCGCGGCATTCCGGTGGGGATTGGCGCGTGAACCTCGATGGCACAGGTCCCGGCGGGATCGGCGCGCGGGTGAATGGCACGGTGGCGCAGAATTTCGCCACGGTGAACATCGACGTGAGTGGCTCTGCGCCGCTGGCGCTGGCCAACAGTCGCATTGCCCCCAATACGATAAGCGGTGTCCTTGACCTCGACGTGGCCGTGCGCGGTGCACCTCGACTTGAAAACGTGAGCGGCCGGGTGTCGACCAGCGGTGCGCGTTTCTCCGCGACGGCCTTCGACATCTCGCTTGATGATCTGAGCGGCGGCGTGTCCTTGCAAGGCGGGCGTGCACAAATGGATCTGACGGGCAGCCTGTCGTCCGGGGGCACGGTCTCGGCCTCCGGACCGATTTTGTTGAGCGCGCCCTACGGTGCAAATCTGGTGGTGGAGCTGCGCAATGCGGGGCTGCAACAGGCGGATTTGTTTGACACAACCGCGAACGGGCGCATCACGATCGAAGGTCCGCTGACCGGCGGCGCACGCGTTGCCGGACGCATCGACCTTGGCGAAGTCGAAGTCCGCGTGCCCACCATCGGACCAAGCTATTCGGCGCTGGACGGTCTGCGGCACGAGAACCTGCCCGCCGATGTGCGACGCACGCTGATGTTCGCCAATCTCGGCCCCAGCGCATCGGGGGAGACGGAAAAGACGAAATTGCCGCCTTATCCGCTGGATATCCTCGTGAGCGCGCCGAACCGGATCTTTGTCCGAGGGCGCGGTCTGGATGCGGAACTGGGTGGGTCGTTGCGCCTGACGGGCACCTCGGCAAACGTGATCCCGATTGGCCAGTTTGACTTGGTACGGGGTCGTCTGGACCTGCTGGGTCGGCGCCTCGATCTGACGCAGGGCCAGGTGTCCATGCGCGGCAGTTTCACGCCCTATGTGCTGTTCGAAGCATCTACCGAAGTCGAAGAGACCACCATCACCATCTTGCTCGAAGGGCCGGTCAGCGAACCGGAACTGACAGTGAACTCCTCGCCGGAACTGCCGCAGGATGAGGCGCTGGCCTTCTTCCTGTTTGGCCGCTCGGTGACAGATCTGTCGCCCCTACAAGCGGTGCAACTGGCGCAAGCCGTGCGCACGCTGTCGGGGCAGGGTGGTCTGGGTATTCAGGAGAACATCCGCTCTGGTCTGGGAGTCGATGATTTCGATGTCGGAACCACGGATGACGGCACGGTGGAGGCCAGCGTCGGCAAATATATCTCTGACAACATCTATACCGATGTGACCGTCGGCGCGGACGGCACGAGCGAGATCAACCTGAACCTGACTGTGACGCCAGAGGTGACGGTGCGTGGGCGTGTGTCCTCTGACGGGACCAGCGGCGTGGGGGTGTATTACGAAAAGGATTATTGAGGCTGTTTTGCCTTGAGCATCTTGAAGCGCGCGTCGGGATCGCCCGTCGCGCGCTTTTTTACGGCCTCGTTTTGCCTGCCGACAGGCTGGGACGAGACCGCAGCGGGGCCGGGTAAAGGCCGCGCCTTCTGAACCGTCAGCCGCGTTCGCCGATGGTGGTGGTCAGATCTGGCAGCCCGGCAATGGAGACCACGCAAGTGTCTCCCGGCACCAGCGCGCCAACACCCGCAGGTGTCCCGGTCATGATCAGGTCGCCGGGTCTGAGCGTCAGGGTCCGTGAGAGGATGGCGATCACCTCGGGGACGGACCAGATCATCTCGGCCAGATCCCCCTCCTGTTTGAGTGTACCGTTCACCGCCAGGGTGATCGCACCTTCAGACAGATGGCCGACCGAGGAGACAGGATGCACAGGGCCGATGACGGCAGAGTTGTCGAAACCCTTGGCCCAATCCCAGGGACGGCCCATTTCCTTGGCCACCGCTTGCAGGTCACGCCGGGTCAGGTCGTTGCCCGCAGCGTATCCCCAGACATGATCGAGCGCCGTGTCCTCGGAGATCGTCGTGCCGCCGGTGCCGATGGCGACCACCAGTTCGGCTTCGTAATGCAGGTTCTCAGTCTCGGGCGGGTAGGGGATGGTGCTTTTGTCCATCACGACCGCGTCGGCGGGCTTGGTAAAGAAAAACGGCGCTTCGCGGTCCGGGTCGCGCCCCATTTCGCGGGCGTGCGCGGCATAATTGCGCCCGACGCAAAAGATCCGCCGCACTGGAAACCGGTCCTCGGTTTCTGCCACGGCCACGGAGGGCTGCGCCTGAGGCTCCACCACATATCCCATATGTCACCTTTCTCTTCTTTCGCATGGCGCGCATGGTTGGCAACTCGCTCTGCCGCGCCCATGCAACGTGGCTGATGTATGTGGCCTGTGATGGGGAGGTCAACTGCACCGCGCCGGTCGGGACGAGACCCATCACAACTGGGGCGGACAGGCGGCGGCGCCCTCATCTGCGGGCCGGGCGTGTCGCATCCTGTTGGTCGACCTGCAAAGCGAGAGACTGACTTCAATCCCTGATCCGGGCATGGCAGCTTCCTGCCCGCGACTGAAGACGCAGTTTTGCGGCCACGGGACGCCTTCGTCGGGGCAGGTCGCGATCCTTCCTTTTGCGCGCACCTCAAACGCGACGACGATTGCTGCAAGTGAACGCACTGCATTCGTCGCTCTGTCGGCATCAATCACCAGGCGCGGGCGGCGGTGCGCTTTTAATGCCCCGCTCCTTGGTATACCAAAACGAAAACAGCCCTGTGCTGGGCCAGACGCGGAGGCGACCATGACCAACCTGAAACTCGCAACACGCATGTCCCGGCTGGGCACGGAGTCCGCCTTTGTGGTTCTGGCGCGCGCGGCAGAGCTGGCGCAGCAGGGGCGCGACATCATCAATCTGGGCATCGGGCAGCCGGATTTCGCGACGCCTGACCATATTGTAGAGGCCGCGGTGAAGGCGCTGCGCGACGGTGCGCATGGCTACACGCCCGCCAACGGTTTGCCCGCGCTGCGCGAGGCCGTGGCCAAGGATCTCTACCGACGGCACCACGCCGAGGTGGACCCCGATTGCGTCGTGGTGGTCCCGGGCGGCAAGCCGACGATGTTCTTTGCCATCAGTATGTTTGGCGAGGCGGGGGCAGAGATCATCTACCCCAATCCGGGTTTCCCGATCTATGAGTCGGTGATCCGCTACACGGGCGCGACCCCGGTGCCGATGACCCTGCGGGAGGAGGATGGCTTTGCCTTTTCCGCCCAGGAGGTGCTGGCACAGATCACGCCAGCCACGCGGCTCATCATCCTCAACTCGCCTGCGAACCCCACCGGCGGCGTCACGCCCAAGGCCGAGATCGACGCGCTGGTGGCGGGGCTGGAGGCCCATCCACAGGTGGCGATCCTGTCGGATGAGATCTATTCGACCATGCTTTATGACGGCCGCGAGCATGTCTCGTTGTTGCACTACCCGCAGATCCGTGATCGTTTGATCGTTCTGGACGGCTGGTCGAAACGGTATGCCATGACGGGCTGGCGGCTGGGCTACGCGGTTTGGCCAAAGGACCTGGTGGAGCATGTTACGCGGCTTTGCGTGAACGACCATTCCTGTGTCAACGCCGCAACCCAACATGCCGGAATTGCCGCGTTGGAGGGGCCGCAGACAGCGGTGGAGGCCATGAACGCCGCCTTTGACGAAAGACGTCAGGTGATCGTAGAAGGGCTGAACGCATTGCCGGGGGTGCGCTGCGCCGATGCGGCTGGAGCGTTTTACGCCTTTCCCAACGTCGCAGGCACGGGATTGACCGCTGCTCAGGCGCAGACGCTGTTCCTCGAAGAGGGCGGTGTGGCGACCGTGGCAGGAACGAGCTTTGGCGCATCGGGAGAGGGCTTCGTCCGCTTTTCCTACGCCAATTCAACACAGAACATTCGCGAGGCGCTGTCGCGCATCGCAACGCTGCTGGAGGCACGTATATGACAAATTTGATGATCGTCGGGTCCGCATTTACTGATGAGGAACGTGGTCGACTGTCCGGCGCCCATGCGGCCGGCTTCGTTGCCACGCCGCAGGATATTGCGACCATGGACATGACCCTGCGCACCGAGGTCCGCGCGGTGGCCTACAAGGGCAATGAGCTTTTCGACGATGCCGCGATGGCCGCGCTGCCGAACCTTGGGCTGATCGCAAATTTCGGTGTCGGATACGACAATATCGACGTCGACGCCGCGACCGCCCGAGGGGTGAAGGTGACGAACACGCCCGACGTTCTCAACGACGATGTGGCGGACCTTTGTGTCGGCATGATGCTGGGGCTGGCGCGCGATATGGTGCGCGGGCACCTGCTGGTGGCCTCAGGCAAATGGGGCGAGCAGACTTTGCCGCTGAACCGCAAGATGAGCGGCGCCAAGGTTGGCATCGTCGGGCTTGGGCGCATCGGGCGCGAGATCGCTGACCGTCTGGCCGCCTTCAAGATGGAGGTGCATTACACCTCCCGGTCCGAAAAAGAGACACCCGGATGGACCTATCACACGGATCTGGCGGAGATGGCAGGGGCCGTGGACTGGCTGGTGGTTGCGCTGAAAGGCGGGCCTGAAACCGAAGGCCACGTGAGCCGCGCCGTGCTCGAAGCGCTGGGACCGCAAGGCATCCTGGTGAACATTTCGCGCGGCACCACGGTGGACGAGGAGGCGATGCTGGACATGCTGGAAAGCCGCAAGCTGGGCGGGGCGGCTTTGGACGTCTTCCTCAACGAGCCATCCATCAACCCGCGGTTCCGGCGTTTGCCCAACACGCACCTGCAGCCGCATCAGGCCTCCGCCACCGTGCAGACCCGCACCGCCATGGCGGATTTGCAGCTGGCAAACGTCACCGCCTTTCTCGATGGGCGGGATCTGGAAACGCCGGTCAACTGACAGGCAGGGGACGGGGCATAGCCCCGCCCGGGTGGTCGGCGGGCTCAGATAGAGCCTGCCTCCACCATGTAGTTGTTGGCCGAGCACATGGCCGCATCGTCGGACGCCAGAAACAGCACCATGCGCGCCACGTAGATCGGGTCGATCAGGTCCGGCAGACACTGGCCCTTGAGGTGTTCGTCAAGCGCCTCGGGCGTGGCCCACAACTCCTTTTGCCGCTCCGTCATGATCCAGCCGGGGACAACGGCGTTCACGCGGATGCGGTGCTTGCCAAACTCCATGGCCGATGACCGCGTCAGCCCGTGAACGGCGGATTTCGCGGCGGTGTAGGCCGGCATGCCCGGCGATTTCTGCCACCAGGAGTTCGACCCCATGTTGATGATGGAGCCGCCGCCGGCCTCGATCATTCCGGGTACAACTGCCTGAATTGCAAAGAACATATGCCGGAAGTTGGTGGCAAAGCGTTCGTCCCAGTACTCGGGTGTGATGTCCTGCCAACCGTGTCGGTCGTCGCGGGCGGCGTTGTTCACCAGAACCGTCGGTGCGCCATTCTGCTCTGCGATCCGCTCGAAGGCCGCGCGCATCTCCGCGATGTCACGCAGGTCGCAGAACGCGTAGGTGACAGTGCCGGGCGTGTCTTGGACCAGCTTTTCCGAGGTCTCGCGGTCAAAATCCACAAAGCCGACCTTGGCGCCCTGTTCGGCAAAGCAGCGCACCATGTCGGCCCCGATGCCGGAGGCGCCGCCGGTGATCAGCACCGATTTGTCCTTCAGGCTGGGGTACGTGGCAAAATTCGGCATGAGGTGTCCTTTCAAAGGGGCGGTCGGCCCTTGGGGCCGTGTAAGTTACTGCGATCGTGGCCGGGGCTGGACCGTGGGGGCATCTTGCGGAGGGCGAGGATGTGCCTCACAGCAGGCCGCGCCCGGCGAGGTTGGCCATCAGCGCCGTGATCCCGAGCTGCCAGGGCGGGCAGTCGGTCGACAGCCGAACCGTGTTGGTGAGTGTTCCCAAAGAGGGTTCCGAGATGGACACCACATCGCCGACCTTGTGCGTGAACCCCTGTCCGGGCGCGTCGCGGTCCTGGGTCGGGGCAAAGAGTGTGCCAAGATACAGCATGAAGCCGTCGGGATATTGATGATGCGCGCCAATGGTCTGCGCCACGATGGAGGCAGGCGTGCGACTGATCTGCGACATGGAGGAGCGGCCATTGAGCGTGAAGCCATCCTGTCCGGTGACGGTCAGCGTCAACTCCGCCTGCTGCATGTCGTCCATTGTATAGCTGTCGTCGAACAGGCGCAAAAACGGCCCAATGGCGGCGGAGGCGTTGTTGTCCTTGGCCTTGCCCAGCAACAGGGCGGAGCGGCCCTCCACATCGCGCAGGTTCACGTCATTGCCCAATGTCGCGCCGACGATCCTGCCGGTGGAGGTGACGGCAAGCACGATTTCCGGCTCCGGGTTGTTCCAGCGAGAGATCGGGTGCAGGCCGACATCCGCCCCATGACCCACGGCCGCGAGTGTGGGGCACTTGGTAAAGACCTCAGCATCGGGGCCGATGCCCACCTCAAGGTAAGGGGACCAGAGCCCTTCGGCCTGCAACACGTCCTTCACCTGCAACGCTTTGTCGGATCCGGGCGTGACCCCCGCAAGGCTGTCGCCAATGACGGCGGTGACTTTCTTCCGGATGGCTTCGGCCCGGTCGGGATCACCTGCGGCCTGCTCCTCGATCACACGTTCGACCATGCTTTGGGCAAAGGTCACACCGGAGGCTTTGATGACCTGCAGATCACAGGGCGCGAGCAGGGTCAGATCGTCGGGCAGAGGATCCAGCGGGCCGAGATCGGTGCCTTTCCGCTCCGCAATGAACGTCAGCAGATCGTCGCGTTCCAGCAGGGAGGACATGGTCGGGGTGGCGCGACTTGTGATGTCAAACAGCCGGTTGTCACGCAGCACCGCGATGATCGGCCCGTGGCCTTCGTGCCAGAGGCGAACGAGGAAAGTGCCGTTTGGATCGGGCATGGACAGGGTCATTGCAGGTCTTTCCGGGCTAGGCTTGGGTCTTCGACGGACCCCTTTGGATCAGGTTCAACAGGAGGCGCAAAAAACCAAAGCGGCACAGATGCCAGCGTCTGGTCCTGATTGTCGTCTCCCGCATATTTCGGCTGGCGCTTGCATCGGCGCGCAGATGGTATACCATTTTGAGGTAAGCGCGCTGCACGGCCCATGTCAACCAGATGGGAACGGCGCGGCAACGGCTCCTCTGGCACGACGCGGCGCTCCGTGGATGCCGCTTTGACCCAGGCGTGCCGATACAATGAGATGACCGCGCTGCGGGTAAGACCCGTCACGCCATAGCAGACAGCCCCGACTACGGGGCAGGGAGAACACATGTCAGACACCCGTGCCAACAAGCGGTTCCGCAGCCAGGAGTGGTTCGACAATCCCAACAACCCGGGGATGACCGCGCTCTACGTGGAACGCTACCAGAACAGCACCTACAGCCGAGAGGAGCTGATGTCCGAGCGTCCGGTGATCGGCATCGCCCAGACCGGCAGCGATATCGCGCCCTGCAACAAGATCCACGTCTTCTTGATGGACCGGATCAAGGCAGGCATCCGCGAGGCGGGCGGCATTCCGATGGAATTCCCTGTGCACCCGATCCAGGAAACCGCCAAACGTCCCACGGCGGCGCTGGACCGGAACCTGGCTTATCTCGGTCTGGTGGAGGTGCTGCACGGCTATCCGCTCGATGGGGTGGTGCTGACCACGGGCTGTGACAAGACCACGCCCGCCATGCTGATGGGCGCGGCGACAATGGACATTCCGGCCATTGCGCTGAACGGCGGGCCGATGCTGGATGGCTGGTGGAAGGGCAAGCGCGCGGGCTCTGGCGCGATCATCTGGGAAGGCCGACGGCTGCTGGCCGAGGGCAAGATCGACTACGACGAATTCATGTCGCGGGTCTGTTCTTCGGCGCCCAGCCTTGGACATTGCAACACCATGGGCACGGCCTCGACCATGAACGCCATGGCAGAGGCTTTGGGCATGACGCTCACCGGCAACTCCGCCATTCCCGCACCGTTCCGCGAACGGATGGCCATGGCCTACGAGACCGGCAAACGCATCGTCGGCATGGTGATGGAGGATCTGAAACCCTCGGACATCCTGACGCGGGAGGCCTTCGAGAACGCGATCGTGGTGAACTCGGCCATCGGCGGGTCGACCAACGCGCCACCGCATCTTCAGGCCATTGCGCGTCATGTGGGTGTGGCGCTGGACGTGAAGGATTGGGAGACTGTCGGTTTCGACGTGCCCTTGATGGTCAACATGCAGCCCGCCGGGGAATACTTGGGCGAGTCCTTTTTCCGCGCGGGCGGGGTGCCTGCGGTCATGGGGGAACTGCGCAAGGCCGGACGGCTGCACGAGGGCGCGATGACCGCCACGGGGCAGACCATGGGCGCAAACCTGACCGGCTGGGAAAGCGCCGACCTCGACGTGATCAAGACCTATGACGCGCCGATGCGGACCAATGCGGGCTTCAAGGTACTGTCGGGCAACCTGTTTGACTCTGCGCTGATGAAGACATCGGTGATCTCCGCCGACTTCCAGCGGCGGTTCCTGTCGCATCCGGGGCAGGAGGGCATTCACGAGGCCCGCGCCGTGGTGTTTGAAGGCCCCGAAGATTACCACGACCGGATCAACGACACCGCGCTTGAGATCGACGAGAACACCATTCTGTTCATCCGCGGCGTTGGTTGCGTGGGCTACCCCGGCTCGGCGGAGGTGGTGAACATGCAGCCGCCGGATGCGCTGATCCGCGCCGGGGTGAACCATTTGCCCACAGTCGGGGACGGTCGGCAGTCGGGCACATCTGAAAGCCCGTCGATCCTCAACGCCTCGCCGGAATCGGTCGTTGGTGGCGGTTTGGCGCATCTGCGGACCGGCGACAGGGTCCGTCTGGACCTGAACGCTTCACGCATGGATGCGCTGGTGGACGAGGCCGAATGGCAGGCGCGCATCGACGCGTGGGAGGCCCCGGAACTGGTGCATCAGACCCCGTGGCAGGAAATCTACCGCACCCATGTCGGGCAGTTGGCGCAAGGCGGATGCCTTGAGCTGGCCACAGCCTATCAGAAGGTCCGAGAAACGCTGCCGCGCGACAACCACTAGGGTACAAGCGGGTCTCGCAGGACGGGGGGCGTGACCCTCGGCCTGCGAGACGCCGCTCGACTGTCGTTCGGGCCAGACTGTAGGCCAGAAGTGGCGTGGGCCAGAAAAGGAGTGCTCAGATGAGCAAGACGATCATCATAACCGGCGCAGGGCAGGGCATCGGCAAGGCCTGCGCGCTGGCGTTCCTCGAGGCGGGCTGGCAGGTCGGTCTGGTGGGGCGGCGGCCGGACCCGTTGAAAGAGGTTGCCGCCGGTCATGCGGGCGCGCTCGTTCTGCCCGGAGACGTGACCGATGAAGCGCAGGTGGCAGAGGTGTTCAGCCGTGCCGTGGCCGCGTGGGGCCGGATCGACGCCCTGTTCAACAACGCGGGCGTGTCGGTGATGGGCGGCAGCATAGACGAGATCGCGGTCGATGACTGGCAGCGCTGCATGGACATCAACGTGACGGGATCTTTCCTCTGCGCTCAGGCGGCCTTTCGGCAGATGCGGGCGCAGTCGCCGCAGGGCGGGCGGATCATCAACAACGGTTCCGTGTCGTCCGAGGCACCGCGCTGGGGCTCTGCGCCTTACACCGCGTCGAAACATGCGATCACCGGGCTGACGCGCTCGATTTCGCTGGACGGGCGGCCCTACAGTATCGCCTGTGGACAGATCGACATTGGCAACGCGCTGACGGACATGGCGCAAAAGATGACCGAGGGGGTGCCTCAGGCGGATGGCTCCATCGCGGTGGAACCTGTGATGGATGTGGCACATGTTGCGTCATCCGTGCTGCACATGGCCGAGCTGCCCTTGGACGCCAACGTGCAGTTCATGACAGTGATGGCGACCAACATGCCATTCATCGGGCGCGGGTGATGGCGGGTCACACCGCCGAGTAAACCGCGCACCAATGGCAGAGGTCTGACTGCCTGGGAAAGGTCGCCCGCGGTCCCAAAGCACCCGCAGTCACGCTGCATCAAGACCACCACAGCCCAGGAGAGGCGGTTTCATGTCAGAGCAGACATTGCCAGAGCAGATCGCCAACAGGCTGCGCCGCGACATTCTGCGCGGCGAGCTCGAACCCGGCACACAGGTGAAGGAGCGCGATCACGCCAGCGCGATGGGCGTCAGCCGGACCCCGATGCGCGAAGCGATCCGCATTCTTGCCAAGGAAGGGTTGCTTCTGCTGCGGCCTGCGCGCTCTCCCATCGTGGCGGAGCCGTCCTACGAGAGCGTCGCTCAAAACGTCGAGGTCATGACCGCGCTGGAATTGCTGTCGGCGCGGCTGGCCTGTGACCGGGCCTCGGACACGGAGATCGAGCAGATCGCCGCGCTCGCCGACCGTATGGCTGAGAGCTACGACACCATGGACAAGCTGGACCTGTTCGAGCTGGATATGGCGTTTCACCGCGCCATCACGGACGCGGCGAAAAACCCCGTTTTGGCAGAGATGCATCAGGCGCTCGTGGCCCGCCTATGGCGCGCGCGATACCTGTCAGCGACACGCAAAAGCGCGCGCGAGCGTGTGCTGCGACAGCACGAGGGCATCGTCGCCGGGCTGCGCGCCCGCGACGCGAACAAGGTGACGGAAAACGTGCGCGCGCATCTGGTGCATTTGATGCTCAATGTAAAAGACTTCTTTTCCAACGCGGGGGACCTTTCCGCGAAAGGAAGAGACAATACCGATAAATCAGGGAGTTGACTATGAAGCTGTTGCGGTATGGGCCAGCAGGCCAGGAAAAGCCGGGCGTTCTGGACGAGCAAGGTCAGGTGCGCGATCTGTCCGATCACGTCCGCGATTTCGCAGGTGACGGGGTGTCCCTCGAGGCATTGAATACTCTGCGCGCCTTGGATCTGTCGCAGCTTCCGCTGGTGGCAGAGCCGGGGCGGATCGGGGCGTGCCTTGCCTCGGTGCCGAACTTCTATTGCATCGGGTTGAACTACGCGAAGCACGCCGCCGAGACGGGCATGGCGGAACCGGCGGAGCCGATCGTGTTCAACAAGGCGACCTCTGCGTTGTCCGGCCCGAACGATCCGGTGATCATTCCGCGCGGCGCCGAGAAGGCCGATTGGGAGGTCGAGCTGGGCGTGGTGATCGGCAAGGAGGCGCTTTATGTCTCCGAGGCGGACGCGCTGGACCATGTTGCGGGCTACTGCGTCATCAACGACATGTCGGAACGGTCGTTTCAGATCGAGCGTGGCGGACAATGGGTGAAGGGCAAATCAGCCCCGACTTTCGGCCCCACCGGCCCGTGGCTGGTCACCGCCGATGAGGTGCTGGACCCGCAAAACCTGCGCGTTTCTCTCATGCTGAACGGCGAGACCGTGCAGGATGAAACCACCGACGACATGATCTTTACCGTGGCGCAGATCATCTCTCATATGAGCCAGTTCATGAAGCTGGTGCCGGGGGATATCATTGCCACGGGCACGCCGTCCGGCGTTGGCATGGGCATGAAGCCGCAACGCTTTTTGAAACCCGGCGACGTGATGGAATTGACCATCGACGGACTGGGCACCCAGCGCCAGGAAACCGTCGCCGCAGAGTAACCTTGGCGGAAACAGAGAGGCCGGGGCGCAGCACATTCCGGCCCCTGTCGTGCGCGTTGAGGCACCGCGCGTGTTCGACCCTGTGCAGATGACGTTTGCGCAACGGGTCCTACGTTACCTTTCAGAAGGGCCGACAGGTCCAAAGGAGACAAAGGAGAACACTCATGGCATACACCATCGCCGTGCTCGTCGGGTCGCTGCGCGAAGCGTCGCTGAACCGCAAACTCATCACCGAGATGACAAAGCTGGCGCCCGATACGCTGAGCTTCAAGTTCATCGAGATCGCGGACCTGCCGTTCTACAATGAAGATTTGGAGACCGACACACCGCCAGCACCCTGGACGAGGTTCCGCGATGAGATGAAGGATGTGGACGGCGTGCTTTTTGCCACGCCCGAATACAACCGCTCTCTGCCAGCGGCGATCAAGAACGCATTGGATGTTGGCTCGCGGCCTTATGGTGACAGCATCTGGGCCGGCAAACCTGCCGGGGTCGTGACCGCGTCCATGGGTGCGACGGGCGGCTTTGGCGCCAACCACCACCTGCGTCAGGCGCTGGTCTTCCTCGACATGCCGACGTTGCAGCAACCCGAGGCCTACATCGGCAAGGTGCAGGATATCCTGACCGATGACGGCGTCGTCGACAGCAGCCGCGACTTCCTGGCGGGCTTCATGTCGCAATACGCGAAATGGGTCGAGACCTTCAAAGGTTGAGGCATTTGCCCGCTGGCACGGACGCTTGGCGGCTTGCTTGTTGGTCCGGTCAACCCGGTCAATATGGCGGCGTCTAGCGTCTCACGGAAAATACACTCAGCGGCTACCGAGACATCTCGGTAGCCGTTTTATTCCAAACGTCTATTTTCAGGGTCATTTGCACGAGCCGCGGCAGTTCTGGCTCACCGCAAGACAGATGAAAAACCGCTCCGGGATTTCGTCGTCGGTCAAACCCGCCGACGGTCCATGCAGATCTACAGATCCCATTGACAGGTTGACGCCGAAAGCCCCGTGGTCGCGTGTTCCCTCAATAAAAAAGCTATCAAACAACGCCGGCAGATATCAGCTGCGCGCCCTGTGCCAAGGCCAAGGCGCGGCGCGGTGTTTCACACCGAAACCATGATAGACCGCGTGTCATCCTTGGCGAAGGGGCACTGCAAATCCCGATATGCTCATCACAAAGGAAAACCACCGGACAGCGAATTGCTCCCCGGTGGTCATGTCTAAATCCCGATACGGCGCATCAGCATGGGTTCTGATGCAGGGCCGTTTCAGGCGACGTTTTGCAGCTTGGCTTCCGGTGTGACGCCCAGTGCAAAGCACACGTCGCGGGTCAATTCGGGGCGGTTCAGCGTGTAGAAGTGCAGCTTGTCCACGCCGCCTTGAAGCAGTTCATCACACAGCTCAGTGCAAATTGCGGTGGCCAGCAGATCTGTCCGACCATCGCGCTCTGCGGTTTCAAAGGCTTCGATCACCCACTGCGGAATCTTCGTGCCGCAGCCCTCGGCAAAGCGACGGGCGCCTTTCCAGTTCTCGATCGGCAGAATGCCCGGCGTGATATACTGGTCGATGCCCGCCTTTGCACATGCATCGCGGTAGCGGAAGAAGGTTTCCGACTCAAAGAAGAACTGGGTCAGCGCCTCGGTCGCGCCGGCGTCCAGCTTGCGCTTCAGCCAGTCGATGTCCGCCTGCGCGCTTGCAGCTTCCGGATGGATGTCAGGGTATGCGCCGACCCGGATGGTGAAATCGCCGGTGTCAGACAGCGCTTCGATCAGCTCGACCGAGTTGTTGAAGCCCTCGGGGTGCGGGGTGAACCCAGCGGACCCTTTCGGCGGGTCGCCACGCAGCGCCACGATGTCGGTGACGCCGACCTTGGCGAAGTCCCGCGCCACTTGCAAAGTCTCGTCCCGGGTGGCGTCGACGCAGGTCAGGTGGGCGGCGGTGCGCAGGCCGGAATGCTTGTGGATGGTCGCCACGACGTCGCGCGTCAGATCCCGTGTCGTGCCGCCCGCCCCATAGGTGACGGAGACAAAGCGCGGTGCCAGCGGAGCCAGAACCTGCACCGAATCCCAGAGCCGGAACGTGCCTTCGATGTTTTTCGGAGGGAAGAATTCGAGGCTGATCTCGGGTTTTGTCATGTCACTGTCTCTCTCGGCTCGGGATCTCGGGGGTCGCAATTGCGACGCTCTCCGATGCGTTTGCGTCTTGAACACTATATGGCACATGCCCCATGGTGAGACAAACTCATAAATCTCATCAATAACATGAGGCGCGTATGCATATCGAATTCCGTCACCTGCGGACGATCAAGGCGATCCACGACTTCGGCGGCGTGGCCAAGGCGGCGGACACACTCAACATCACACAGAGTGCGTTGAGCCATCAAATCAAGGGTTTGGAGGATCAGGCCGGGGTGGAATTGTTCATCCGGCGCTCCAAACCGATGAAACTGTCGCCCGCCGGGATGCGCTTGCTCCGGTTGGCAGAGCAAGTGTTGCCGCAGGTGGAAGCGTTACAGGACGAATTCATGGGGCTGCGCGCCGGCAGCAACGGGCGCCTGCACATCGCGATCGAATGCCATGCCTGTTTCGAGTGGCTGTTTCCTGTGCTGGAGGCATTTCGCAAGACTTTCGCCGATGTGGACGTCGATATCCGTCCCGGTCTGGCCTTCGACGCGTTGCCCGCGTTGATGAAGGAAGAGGTGGATGTGGTCATCTCCTCGGACCCGGAGGAATTGGCCGGGGTCTCTTTCGTTCCATTGTTCGACTACGCGCCGGTGTTCGTGGCCTCCGCCAATCATCCACTGGCGGCAAAGGCGTATATCGAGCCGGAGGACTTTCGTGGACAGACGCTGATCACCTACCCGGTGGATCGCGCGCGCCTGGACATTTTCAGCCAGTTGCTCACCCCTGCAAAGGTCGAGCCTGCCGCCATCCGTCAGGTGGAACTGACGGCGGTGATCCTGCTGCTGGTGGCCTCCAACCGGGGGGTGTCGGTGCTGCCCGATTGGGTGGTGCGGGAGGTGAAATATTCGTCGGACTATGTCACGCGTCCCTTGACGAAAGAGGGGCTGACCCGCCGGCTTTATGCAGCGGTGCGCACCGAGGATCTGGAAAAGCCATACATGAAGGAGCTGATCCAACTGGCAGGGCAGGAAGCAAAGCGCCTGCAATCGGCATGAGATCGCGAGACGAACATCTATCGACAATCCGCAGCGGCCTGAGACGTGGCCAGGTCCCAATCGTTGGCATAGTGCCAGCCCGCGGCGCGGGGGCGCCTGGCGCTGAGAACCTGCACGGCTTTTTCGCGGAAGCATCCGCAGTTCACGTCGGGAAGCGTCTCTCGACAGTATTGCCCCGGATCTATGATGGCGCCGCCGCCGCGCCCGTTGCTGGCTTCAATCAGGCCCTGTCCGTCCCCGCCCAGCGGCCGATATTTCTGAAACGCGGGAAACCCTTCGGGGTCTGCTTGCGTCAGGGGCGGCATGAATTGCACGCCGACCACAAGCGCGCCGGTGAAAAGCAGACCGGCGACGATGGCAATGGCATTGGTTCCAACGACAGGCATGACAGGCTCCTTTCAGGCGCAAGGAAACTGCGCCCCGAGCAGCCTTAGAGTCGGGCCAAAACGTTAAAATCCTGTTTCGGGGCGCGGCAGAACCGCGCTCCGAAGGGCCGGGATCAGCGGACCTTGAGGTCGGAGGCCATGGCGCGGCCATCACGGCCTTCGCGCAACTCGTAGCTGACAGGCTGGTTGTCGGCGAGTCCGGTCAATCCGGAACGCTCAACCGCCGAGATATGTACGAAAACGTCCTTGCCGCCCTCATCTGGCGCGATAAAGCCGTATCCTTTGGTCGTGTTAAACCACTTCACGGTGCCGCTTGGCATGGTTCCCGTGCTCCTTCTGAAGTCTTCGTCCACTTCCACATCGGGAGGAAGCCACCCCGCGACCCCCGAGCCTTCTTTGCGGACATCCGGCGCTTGCACTCAGCGTATCCGGGTGTTTTTCGAGCATCGCGTCCTATTCTGGACAGCCACATAAATGCAAATGCAAGAAATTTTGCCTCGTGTTTCAATGCCGCGCCTTTTATGTGAATTTTCTTAACGCGCTTTGCGCAGAAGGCGGGCGAGACGTGCCGCCTTGTCCGTCTGATGCGCGGTTTCCAAACAGCGCGGGGCGAGGATAGAGAGGGGACTAAGATGGTTCTGTATGGGCTGAAAACCTGTGACACCTGCCGCAAGGCGCTGAAGGCCTTGAATGCGGACTTCGTCGATGTGCGTGCGGATGGGGTGCCACAAGAGGTGCTCGCGGAAGCACAGGCACACTTTGGCGATCGGCTGTTGAACACGCGGTCGACCACTTGGCGCGAGATGGACGAAGCCGCGCGTCAGGGCGCGCCGCTGGATTTGATCGCGGCCCACCCGACGCTGATGAAACGTCCGCTGATTGTGGATGGCGATCAGATGTATCTTGGCTGGGACAAGGCCACACAAGCGGCCTTGGGGGCCTGACATCACCATCGAAGGGTCGCGGCGTCCAAGAAGAAAAACGCCCGCCGCCGCGCACCACCAGCACCGCCAGAATCACGACCCAAAACATGCGAGCGTCGATCAGTGCGTAGCGCGCGTCGACCAGCGCGCCACAGCCGCCGCGCCGTAGTAAGGAATGTGGGTGGCCGTCTGGACGACGCCGGTGCGGGGCGTGATCTCCGCCAGAAGCTCCGGTTCGGTCCGGCAGCTCTCGGCGAAGGCAAGGTAGGACGACGGGTTTTCCAGCAGTATCGGGCGCTTGGACCTGATTAACATGGCTACAAACTGCCAGCGCCTGCAGCGCAGCCGTTGTCGCCAGCCAGTGCATGGCCTTAGCATTTCTCTTGCTCCATGACCTGTGCGCCGGTGGCAGTGGTCTTGATGCATGCAGTCTTGGTGTTTCTTCGTGAAATATGCACCGTCCAAGCTGTGCGGCCCGAGCGGTGCCTTTACGCTGGCCTCTGCGATGCCTGCCCACCACTGACGGCGACGCCAGTGCACCTCGGTGCCGGGTGAGATGCCGCGGGTGCAGGGGGATGAATGAAATGCAACGAGGCAGAGCGCCATACTGAAACAACCGCGCAGTTTCTACCGCGACAGGCAGGGCGACTGTTACAGGATTTCGATGCAAACCGACGGCGCGCAGCTGGCGATCAGGACATCCGTCAAGCCTGGTACCATAGCGTCCAGCGTTTCAGCGCAGGTCAGCCTCCGTCAGAACGCGCGCGGTGACGCGGGGGGGCTGCCGGCAGATGACGTCAAGGATCGCGTCCAGCGTCAGAACGGCGAAGTGGTGGAACGGGTCCTGGTAGACCTGATGGGCAAAGCTCGCCGCTTCGACCTGCGCACGATAGCGGGACTGTGGATAAAGCCGTAGCGGGCTGTCCTCGGTGTCGTCGCTCGGTTCCGGCTCGGCATAGGCTTCATCGCGCCACTGATAGGCCACGCAGCGGGTGAACATCAGGCGGTAGCGCAGACAGCCGGGTTCACTGTCGATGGTGTGGATGGGGCCGGGGATGGCGGCAAAATTGTCGCGCCGTACAGCATCGGGGATCGGCTGTTCCGCCACCTCTGCCCCGTCGACCCAAAGCGTCACCGCATCCCGCGAGGGACCCGACCGAAGTTCATGGAAGAGCAGGTTCCGCTCAGCCTTGAGAACTTCGGTCGCGTCGATTTCTTCGGTCACGAGAATGCGTTACCGCTTGTCCGGCGCGGTGGCGTCAGACGCGAGGCTCGGCACGATCTCGTCGAGCGGCTGCACGGAGGTCTGCTTTTCACCAAGACGGCGGACAGACACGGTGCGCTCTTCGACTTCGCGATGACCGACGGCAAGGATGACCGGCACTTTGCCCAGCGAATGTTCGCGGACCTTGTAGTTGATCTTTTCGTTGCGGATGTCGGCCTCGGCGCGGACGCCTGCGTTCACCAGCTGTTCAACCACTTCATGCACATAGTCATCTGCTTCCGAAGTGATGGAGGCCACGACCACCTGACGCGGGGCCAGCCAGAAGGGCAGCTTGCCTGCGTGTTCCTCGATCAGGATGCCGATGAAGCGCTCGAACGACCCCAGAACCGCGCGGTGCAGCATGACGGGGCGGTGCTTTGCGCCGTCCTGACCGATGTAGGTCGCGTCCAGCCGTTCGGGCAGGTTCGGGTCCACTTGCAGCGTGCCGCACTGCCATTCCCGGCCGATGGCGTCGGTCAGGGTGAACTCCAGCTTGGGCCCGTAGAACGCACCTTCGCCCTCAAGGATCTCGAAGTCGTAGCCCGCTGCCTTGCAGGCATCGCCCAGCGCCTGTTCGACGCGGTCCCAGCTTTCCTCGGACCCGATGCGCTTTTCCGGGCGGGTCGACAGTTTGATCGTCCAGTTGTGAAAGCCCAGATCGTCGTAGATGCCAGCCAGGAACTTGATGAACTTGGCGGTCTCATACTCGATCTGATCGTCGGTGCAGAAGATATGCGCATCGTCCTGGGTAAAGCCACGCACCCGCATGATGCCATGCAGCGCGCCCGAGGGCTCATACCGGCTGCAGGAGCCGAATTCAGCCATGCGCAGCGGCAAATCCCGGTAGGATTTCAGGCCTTGGTTGAACACCTGCACGTGGCAGGGGCAGTTCATCGGCTTCAGCGCGTTGATCGCCTTTTCGCGGGCGTGTTCCTCGTCCACTTCGACGATGAACATATGGTCCTGGTAGTTGTCCCAGTGGCCGGATTTTTCCCACAGCTTGCGGTCCACGACCTGCGGAGTGTTGACCTCCACATAGCCGTCGCGCTCCTGCTTGCGGCGCATGTAATCCTGCAGGGTGGTGTAGATCTTCCACCCGTTGGGATGCCAGAAGATCTGGCCCGGCGCTTCTTCCTGCATGTGGAACAGGTCCATTTCGCGACCCAGCTTGCGGTGGTCGCGTTTGGCCGCTTCTTCCAGCATGTTCAGATACTTGCGCAGGTCTTCCTTGTTCTTGAAGGCCACGCCGTAGATGCGCTGCAGCATCGCGTTGTCAGAGTTGCCGCGCCAGTAGGCGCCCGCGACTGACATCAGTTTGAACGCATCGCCCGGCACCTGGCCGGTGTGCTGCAGGTGCGGGCCGCGGCATAGGTCCTGCCAGTCGCCGTGCCAGTACATGCGAATGGGCTGACCGTCGTCGGGGATCGCGTTGACCAGCTCCACCTTGTAGTTCTCGCCGGAGTTTTCGTAGTGCGCAATGGCATCGGCACGGGACCAGACCTCGGTCCGGATCTCGTCGCGCTTGTTGATGATCTCTTTCATCTTCTTTTCGATGGCGCCGAGATCTTCGGGGGTGAAGGGCTCCGCACGGTCGAAATCGTAATACCAGCCGTTGTTGATGACCGGGCCGATGGTGACCTTCACGTCGGGCCACAGCTCCTGAACCGCGCGCGCCATGATGTGCGCCAGGTCGTGGCGGATCAGCTCCAGCGCGGGGGCCTCGTCGGCAAGGGTGTTGATGGCGATGGCCGCATCGGCCTCGAGCGGCCATTGCAGATCGTGATGCTGGCCGTCGACCTGTGCGCTGATGGCCTTCTTGCCCAGCGACTTGGAAATCGACGCAGCAACTTCCGCAGGGGTCACCCCCTTGTCGAAATCACGTTTAGAGCCATCTGGGAAAGTCAGGGAAATCTGGGACATCTGAGTGTCTCCTCGTCGGTTTGGCGCCCACGGAACGCCCGGTTGCGGGTTATGTTGTGCGGCGCCTGAATGACCTCGGGGGCGCGGTGTGTCAACACCAGAGACGTACCCAAGAGGCACGACGACATGACCAAGACCGAGACGGATGTCTACGATGAATTGACCGGGGCGGACCACGCTTCTGAAACCGAAGCCCGCAATGGCCTGCGTCACATGCTCAGCCTCTCCATGACCAAGATCGCTGACGGGCTGATCGATCCCAAGCTGGTGCTGAGCTGGCTGGCGGGCAACCTTGGCGTGCCGGCCGCGATCACGGGGCTGTTCGTGCCGATCCGGGAGGCGGGCGCGCTGCTGCCACAGATCATCCTGGCTGGGCGGGTCGAAGCCATGACACACCGCAAATGGGCCTGGGTCATCGGGTCGGCGGGGCAGGGGCTGATGTCGGCGCTGATCGCCGTGTCGGCGCTGTTCCTGACAGGCTGGGCCGCGGGCCTTGCCATCGCGGGGGCCTTGGCGGTTCTGGCGCTCAGCCGGGCGCTGTGTTCGGTCAGCTACAAGGACATCCTCGGCAAGACGATCCCGAAGCAACGGCGCGGGGCGGTCACGGGCGTTGCCGGATCTTCGGCCTCGCTGGCGGTGCTCGCCTTTGCCGCTCTGTTGATCTTTGGCATCGGACAGGAAAAGGGGCCGGTGGTCATTGCGATCTTTGTCGCGGCGGCGCTCTGGATCGGCGCGGCGACAGTGTTTTCCACCCTGAACGAGAAACCCTCGCGGGTCGAAGACAACAGCCCGGCCATTGATCTGACCCCCTTGAAGCAGGACAAGAAATTCCGCCGTTTCATCTATACCCGCGGAGCGCTGACAGTGACAGCTCTGGCGCCGCCGTACTTCGTGATGCTCGGCGACGGGCAAAGCGCCTTGCAAGGACTTGGGGCGCTTCTGCTGGCCTCGGCTGCGGCGTCTTTCGTCAGCTCCTACATCTGGGGGCGGCTCGCGGATCAGTCGTCGCGCTGGGTGTTGGCGCTGTCCGGCTTTGTCGCGGCGGCGTTCATGGCTCTGGCCGTGGCGCTTGACCTCATGGGGTTGGTTGGCCCCGTCTGGGTTGTGCCACTGGTGCTGTTCGGCCTGATGGTCGCCTACCAGGGGGTGCGGCAGGGCCGTTCAACCTATCTGGTGGACATGGCGCCAGAGGACGCCAGATCGTCTTACGCAGCCTTGGCAAACACGTTGATCGGCTCCTTGCTCTTGATCGTGGGCGCGGTCGGCGGCGCGCTGGCCTTTGTCGGGCCGCAGGCGGCATTGGCGGGCTTTGCGGTGCTGTCGCTGCTGGGCGGTGTCCTGGCGCTGGGCCTCGACGAGGTCGAGACCGAGTGACACCCGCCAAAGCGACCGACCCCTGGAGACGCGGAAAATTGTCAGCTGACAATTTCGCGCCATCTGTCGCCTCGGGGCGGTCCCTCGTGCTTTGCAGCCAGCGCAAGGGTGTCTGGCGCATTTCGGGTCTTGGCGTCGTCGTGAACTTAGGTAAGGTCGCGTGAAAAGGGGGAGAACTACATGTCTGAAGTAACTTTCATGAATGGTCCGCGCGGTAACAAGCTGGCCTATGCGTATACGCCGGGGGAGGGGCCTTGTATCGTATTCCTCTCTGGCTATCGCTCTGACATGGAAGGGACGAAGGCGGTCCACCTCGAAGCCTGGGCGGCCAAACGCGGCAAGGCGTTTCTGCGGTTTGACTACTCCGGGCACGGGCAATCGGGCGGCGCGTTCGAGGATGGCTGCATCGGGGACTGGGCCGCGGATGCGGAGGCCGTCGTGCGTCATGTGGCAGGCGACGGGCCTGTGGTTCTTGTCGGGTCTTCGATGGGGGGCTGGATCGGCTGCATCCTGGCGCGCAAGTTGAAACGGGTGACTGGCTTCGTCGGGATTGCCGCTGCGCCGGATTTCACCGAGGACAGCTTTTGGTCCGGGTTCAGCACCGAACAGCGCCGCACCATCATGGAAGAAGGGCAGATGATCGTGCCCTCCGCCTTCGAAGATCCGTATGTGGTGACCCGCAAGCTGATCGAGGATGGTCGCAAGAACCTTGTGCTGCGCGCGGCACTGCGGATGCCATGGCCGGTGCGGCTGTTGCAGGGCACCCGTGACGAAGCGGTCAGCCGCGAAACGGCGTTGCGGTTGCTCGATCACCTCGAAGGGCCGGATGTGTCGCTGACCTTTGTCCGCGATGTGGATCACCGCTTTTCGACGCCGGCCTGCCTTGCGCGGATAGAGCATGTGATCATGCGCGTCGGCGGATAGGCCTGCCGCGCTCCGGCGCAACGGACGGAGGGCGCGCCCGATGATCTGGATGGTGTTGGCTATCGTGGCCGCCCTGGTCGTGGTCTGGACCCTGTTGCCGCGCGAACCGGTGTCACTTGATGTGGGGTTCGACGAGACGCGCCTTGCGCGCGGCGTATCCGACTATCTGGCGGAGGCGGAGCGCGGGGTGCCACATCTGCGGCCCGGCGTCGAAAAGCGCGTGGTCTGGCATGGCACGCCGGAGGCTCCTACGCCGTGGGCCGTGGTCTATGTGCACGGCTTTTCCGCCAGCTCCGAAGAGCTGCGTCCGCTGCCCGACCTCGTGGCGCAGGGTTTGGGCGCGAACCTGATGTTTGCGCGCCTGAAGGGGCATGGCTGCGATGGTGCTGCCATGGCCGAGGCGGGTGTCGACGACTGGATGCAGGACGTGGCGGAGGCGCTGGCCATTGGGCGCACCATCGGGGACCGCGTGCTTGTGATGGGCTGCTCCACCGGCTGTACTTTGTTAACCCTTGCGATGCAGGCCGGGATGGGCCACGACGTGGCGGGCGCTGTCATGGTCTCTCCGAACTACAAGCTCCGCGATGCCAAGGCTTCTGTCCTCACGTGGCCCGGCGCGCGCTGGTTTCTGCCATGGCTGATCGGTCGGGATCGGGGGTTTACCCCGCTGACAGAGGCGCACGGGCGGGCGTGGACCGCGCGCTACCCGTCGGTTGCCGTGCTGCCCATGGCCGCGGCTGTGCGCGCGGTGGCCAAGCGAGATCCGGCGGCGGTGCGGGTGCCAGCGCTCTTTGTCTTCGACGAAAACGACGGGTTGGTGGACCACACGCGCACAGTCGAGATAGCCGCTCGATGGGGCGGCCCTGCGGAGGTCATGCGGGTCGAGACCGGCCCGGGCGATGACCCCGGCCATCACATCATCGCGGGCGATATCCTGTCGCCGCGCCAGACGCAGCCGGTGGCAGAGCGGGTGCTTGGCTGGGCGCGGGCTCTTGATGTTTTCTGACAGGAGGGCATGCCAGATATCGGACTGCCCTCTCTTGCCCCCGAAAGGATGACGACCATGGATCAACGTATCAGCCTGATCACACTTGCCTGCCGCGATATTCCAGCAACCGCAGCGTTTTACGAGGCGATGGGCTGGACGCGTGTGCCAAGCGAAGAGGGCATCGTCGTGTTCGATCTGCTGGGGCAGACGCTAGGCCTGTATGGGCTGGAGGATCTGGCCCGCGACATGGGGGTCCCGGCGGAGCGGCTCGGCCATGGCGCTGCCACTTACGCCTGCAACGTGCGCGATAAGAATGAGGTCGCAGAGGTGCTTGACGCCGCGCGCGCAGCCGGGGGCGAGGTGCTGCGCGAGGCGCATGACGTGTTCTGGGGCGGCCACATCGGCTATTTCGCGGACCCGGAAGGCCACATTTGGGAGGTGGCGCATAACCCGTTTTCCCGCCTTGGGCCGGATGGCGCATTTCGATGGAACGGCTACGACTGACCCGTCTTTCGGCATGAACGCCCCGGCCGCGTATACGGATTGTCCACCATTTGCGGGCATTCCTTTACCACGATGCGCGTTGGCCGGAGGACGTCATGCAGGGATTCGAACCACGTTTCAGGGACTTTCCGGACTACATCCTGACCGGGGCGCGCGAGGTCTGGGAAGGGCGCGCGCCGGGGCAGGCATTGCACCGCCTGTATCACCCGGCGATCATCCATCGTGACGCGCGCGGCATTGCCCAAGGGGTCGACGATTTGCTGGCCGCGCAGATGCCGGGGCTTGCGGCCTTTCCTGACCGGCAGGTGCTGGGCGAGGATGTGATCTGGACCGGCAATGACAGGCGCGGGTTCCTTGGCTCGCACCGGTTGACGGTTGCGGGGCGGCACACGGTCGAGGGGCCCTGGGGGCCTGCAACCGGGCGGCGCTTGCGCTTTCGCGTGATGGCCGATCGCTTTGCCAAGCAGAACCGCATCAGCGACGAATGGCAGGTGACGGATACCGCAGCTGTCTTGAGGCAGATGGATGTGGAGTTGCAGGAGTTTGCCCGCGCGCGGCTGGAGCAGTACGACGGTGATGAGCCGGTCTTTTGCCCGGAGGTTGACGTGCCCGGCCCCTACACCGGACGTGGGAATGAGGTGAATTGGGGGCTTGCCTTTGAGCAGGTGCTGACCGAGTTGATGGCCGGGGAATGGCAAGCGATCCGCAGTCATTACGACCGTGCCTGCCAGTTGGTCCATCCCGGCGGTGCAGAGCGGCATGGGCTTGCGGCGGCAGAGCATTTCTGGCTCGAATTGCGCGCGGCGCTGCCGGATGCGCAGTTCGTCGTGCACCATCGCATCGGGATCGAAGAGGCCATGTTGCCGCCCCGCGCCGCACTGCGCTGGTCGTTGACGGGGCGTCATTCCGGGTGGGGCGCGTTCGGACGGCCCACCAATGCCAGGGTCCATGTGATGGGCATCAGCCATGCCGAGTTCGGTCCAGACGGGCTGAGGCGGGAATGGACGCTGTATGATGCGGTGGCGGTCTGGATGCAGATCCTAGCAGAGGTGGGCTGAGCGTCGTATCTCACATGCGGCGTCTGGACCGCGTAGCACTCTCAGATTGATCTGTTGCATATCAGTTCGCCCGGTAGCCCTCGCGCATCACGCCATTGATTCTGTGGATAAGGTGGTGTCGGTGTCGCGTTCGGTCCTGAAGGGCGTCACCTTTACGTGGTTTGCCCCTTCGGAACCCTTTGATAGATATGGTTAAGCACACATTCCCTAGGTGAATTGTTGACCAAACCCACAACATGGGCGCACCTTTACACAAGTTCAGTTGGGGGAATGAGTATGATCAAGCGTGCCATCTTTGCGGCGGCGGCCTGTTTCGGTGTTGGAACAGTCGGGGTTTCGGCCGAGGAAACCTGCGGCGGACTGTATCGTGTGAAGTCAGGGGATTCTCTGTCGATGATCGCGGACCGGCTTTACAAGGACGTGGGGCAGTGGAGCGCGATTTACCGCACCAACCTTGAGGTCATTCCCAGCCCGGACGCGATCCGCGTTGGCCAGACGTACCGGATGCCCTGCATCAATGGTCTGCCGACGGGGCTGGAAGGTGGCACACCCCTGGCTGAGGTCACCGCACCGCAGCGAACCGCCCCGACGCAGGTGCAGGCGCAACGCGCCCGTGCCGAGGCAGAGCGCCGTCAGGGCGTGGATGTCAGGCTGCTGGCGGGGGACGATTTCAAACCCTTTACCAATCGGCTTCAGATGTCGTCCGGCATGATTACGGACCTTGTGAACCGCGCCTTTGTTGCCAATGACGACACCGGCCAGCACAAGTTCTACTGGATCAACGATCGGTCCGTGCACCTAGATCCGATGCTGTCCGAAGGCATGGTGGATCTGGCCTTTCCATGGCGGAAACCGGATTGCGCTGCGCATCCCGATAGCACGCTTTGCACCGATTTCGTGTATTCCGAACCGATGTTCGAAATGCTCGTGGTGCTGTTTACCGCCAAGGGGTCCGGCGTGCGCTACACATCCGAAGGCGATCTGGACGGGCTGCGCATATGTTCGCCGCTGGGGCACACCACAGCCACGCGACAGGGGGGCAGCGCCGGGTACCTGGCCCAGGCAGGCGCGCGGTTGCAGCAGCCCGCCAGCGCCGAGGACTGCTTCATGCGGCTTGTCTCCGGTCAGGCGGACGGTGTGGCGATGAATGAATTCACCGGGCGCGTCGTGCTCAAGGAGATGGGGTTGAAGGATGCGGTGGAGCTTCAGCTGTCCCGGCCTCTGGCGATCGAAAGCCTGCACGCCGTGGCCCATCGCAACAACCCGCGCGCCGAGGATCTGATCGCGGCGTTCGATGATGGGCTGGCGACGCTGCGCGACAATGGCGCGTATCTGAAGGTCATCGACACGCATATGTCGTCGATCTGGGCGGGGCTTTGAGCCATGACACTGCGACAGAGCGCGGCGGGCGCGCTGGCTGCCAGCATGATGCTGGGCGTTGGCGCCGCATGGGCACAGACATGCACGCCTGAGACCTACACCGTTCAGCCCGGCGACACGGTGTTCACCATCGCGGCGGGAAAATATGGCGACCCGGAGAAATGGACGCTGATCTACTACGCCAATGAGGCCGCGCTTCAGGCCTCCGTGTTTCAGGTAACGCCGGGCGACAGCCTGAGGCTTCCCTGTGCGCCGGGCACGGAGGTGGTCGAGGACGCGACGCCCTTGCGTCAGGACGATGCCGAGCTGAAGCTGCTGACCGGCGGCAATTTCGCGCCCTTCACCGACCCGGATTGGCCCGGACAGGGCATGATCACCGAAATCGTCAATGCCGCGATGGAGGCGACGCCCGCGCCGGTGACCTATTCCATCACATGGGAGGATGACTGGTCGCAGCATCTGTTCCCCGCGCTGGCGGGGAAGCAATTCGACATGGGGTTTCCTTGGTACAAGCCCGATTGCGCGGCCACGCCGGACAATGAGCGCTGCGTCAATTTTCATTTCTCGGAGCCGCTGGCCGAGATCCTTGTGCTGCTGTTCGTGCGGGCCGGTTCCGGCATTGATTACCAAAGCGACGCCGACATGGTGGGGCATACGCTGTGCCGTCCGAAAGGGTATTTCACCCATGATCTTGACCGGCCCGGCCGCGAATGGCTGAGCAGTGGCGCGATCAAGCTGATCCAGCCGGACACGCCAGAGGCCTGTTTCACTCTGCTGCAAGACGGGCAGGTGGATGCGGTCACGGTGAATGTGTTCCTTGGCGCGCAAACCATCGAAGAGATGGGGCTGCGCGGGCAGGTGGTTCCGCTGGACAAGCCGCTGTCGGTGGAGGGGCTGCATGTGGTGATCTCCAAGACCCACTGGCGCGGAACCACGTTCCTGTATCGGTTCAACGCGGGACTGGCGGCGCTGAAGGACAGCGACCGCTATGGCCAGATCGTGTCCAGGCATCTTGGCGTGTTCTGGGACGAGATAAAGAGCCCGTGATTCGCGGCGGATGAGCCTCGGTCTTCGTCGGGCGGGCGGCGCTGGGCGGTTTTGCGCAGTGGTGTTTTCTGCCCCTTTCACCTGACGGGGCATCTGTTAGGTTGCCCCACGGTTGATCGTTGGGCAACCCGACCGTTTGCAGATGTCTTGAAGAGGATAATGGTGACGAGCGTGACAGCAGCGCAGGTACGCGAGGGGACGGGGGATGCCTGAACCCATCGTCTTTTTGCCGGATATGCTGTGCGATGCGCGTCTGTTCGGGCCGCAATTGGCGGCGCTGTCCGGGCGTCGTGCCGTGATGGCCGCGCCGATCACCGGCGGCGAGCGGATCGAGGAAATCGCCTCCAACCTTCTGGATCAATTGCCGAAACGCTCTGCCATCGTTGGGTGTGGCATGGGCGGGGCGGTGGCGCTGGAGATCGTGAGACGCGCGCCGGATCGGCTGACACGCCTGTGCCTGATGGACAGCTCTCCGTTGCAGGACACCCCGCAGCAAGCCGCCGCACGCGATCCGCTGTTGATCCGTGCCCGCGCGGGGAAGTTCGAAAGCGTCATCGACGAGGCCCTGCATCTGGGTGATCTGGTGGCCAGCCCGTGGCGGGGTGAGGTCGCGGCGCTGATCCGCGACATGGCCCTGGGGCTGGGACCGGAGGTTCTGGTGCGCCAGACCCGCGCATGGCAGCGCCGCAAGGACCAGCAGGGCACGCTGCGGCGCATCAACATGCCGACACTGGTGGTCTGTGGTGCGGAGAACCGGCAGCTTCCGGTCAAACGGCATGAATTCATGGCGGAGCTGATCCCCGGCGCGCACCTGCGCGTGATCGAAGACGCGGCGCATTTTTCCATGCTCGAACAGCCCGATGCCGTGGCCGATGCACTGTCTGATTGGCTGGCAATGCCCCTGGTGCTGCGCTGACGCAGCCGCGCCTTCAGCGCGATTGCATCAACATTGGGATTGCGCCGGGGGCACAGTGTTTCTATGTGGACAGCGCGCGGAGGGGCGGACGGCCGCTTGGGGGTAACCCCGAGAGGAAAGTCCGGACTCACCAAGGCGCCGGTGCCGGGTAACGCCCGGGCAGGGCAACCTGACGGACAGCGCCACAGAAAACAAACCGCCGTGCCGCCCGGACCTGTCCGGGGGATCGGTGCGGTAAGGGTGAAACGGTGGGGTAAGAGCCCACCGGGGGGATGGCAACATCGCCCGCATGGCAAGCCCCACCGGGAGCAATGCCTAATAGGGATCTCGCGCCCGTCTGATGCCGCTTGCGGCATATCGGGGCAGGGCGGCTTTGGCCCGAGAGATCCGGGTTGGCAGCTAGAGCCACGTGGCAACATGTGGCCCAGAGGAATGGTCGTCTGAGGGCGGGGCAACCCGTCGTATAACAGAATCCGGCTTACAGGCCCTCCGCGCACTTACTTTTCCCGTCACAATAAGGGTGACGGCAGTTGACTCCGCAGCCTCGACCGGTAAAAGGCAGGCTTCATATCTATTTCACGCGCGGGGCGCCCCCCGGCGTTGCTAGGGACAACCCCGGGAGACTTACTATGGCGAAACCAGCAACCATCAAGATCCGCCTGAACTCGACCGCAGGCACTGGCCACTTTTACGTGACCAAGAAAAACGGCAAGACGATGACCGAGAAGATGACCGTACGCAAGTACGACCCGGTCGCGCGCAAGCACGTCGAGT
Organism: Sagittula marina; assembly: GCF_014196795.1. Classification (GTDB taxonomy): domain Bacteria; phylum Pseudomonadota; class Alphaproteobacteria; order Rhodobacterales; family Rhodobacteraceae; genus Sagittula; species Sagittula marina. The sequence goes on along the minus strand of NZ_JACIEJ010000004.1, from coordinate 308,688 downwards.
ACAAGGAAGGCAAGATCAAGTAATCTTGATCCCTTTTGGAATTCTGCAAGGCCGTGTGGGAAACCACGCGGCCTTGTTGCTTTTGGCGGATCGCGTTTCGAGGTGATCCGCTGCCGCGCAGGGTATTATGCAAGTGCAGAAAGAGGTTGCCCGGTTTGGTCTACCGTAGTATGCTGTTAACCCATTGATATCATGTCATGTCGGCTATGCGCTGACGTGCGTAGCTCGCTGGTGCTTTATATGCGATGCTGCAACGCAGAAAATGAGGCTGCGCGTTTGGTGCGGACCTCTCACCCGAGCGTGGAGATATCCTATGACCCTTCGTACCCTTGCCGCCGTTGCTTTGCTTGCCCTGCCTGTCGCTGCATCCGCCGAGACCGTTACCCTTGCATCCGACATGTCTGGCGCAACCGTGCACAGCGCGACTGTCGATATGTCGGTCTACTGGACCGCCAAGGGCGACGCCTATGAGCTGACAGCAATTTACGCCTCGCGCACCGATGCCGAAGACACCGGCCGTCTTGTGATGGCGCTGACAGATGGCGACTCCGTCAGCTTTGGTCTTCCGGGCCATGTCGGCCAGATGTTCACTTTCGCTCGCCAGGGCGACGCCGTGAATGTTGTGGCCGACGCCTCCGCACCGGCGCTGGTCGCAATGAACTGATCGGGTCACACCTTTATCAGAAAAGCCGCTCGGGTTTCCGGGCGGCTTTTTTATTTCGGGATCGGATCGGCGGGGGCGCCATTGGCCCATGCCCAGCGGGCGTCCCCCGTGCTGCGGTCAAAATGCAGCACCCGGTCGCCCTGCGTGGGGTAATGTACCCGGTCCCGTGGCTTTCGCGTGCCGATCACCAGATAGCGCACGGGCGTGTCAGAGCGGTTCTCCACCCGATGACCGGTGGGCGTGCCAGAGGCGAAGGTGGCGGCCATGCCGGGGAGGAAGGGCGCTGTGGTGTCGCCCTCGATCAGTGTGGCCTCGCCTTCGAGCATATAGACCATCTCGTCCTCTTCCTCGTGCCAATGCGGATGCGCGCTGGCTGCGCCGGGTTGGAGGATTTCTACAAAGGCGCCGAACTGGGTCAATCCGCCGGTGTCGCTGAACAGCAGGGCCTCGAATGCGCCCAAGGGACCGTCACCGGAATCGCGCTGCACATCGTCTTCGGTGATCACTGTCATAAATCCCTCCCGTTTTCCCGAAGCTTAGCGTGATTCTTATCCGAGAGGTCAAAAGAAAAGGGCCGGTCACATGGACCGGCCCGTCTTCGTGCGATGTCAGAGGCGTTATTCGTTCTGACCCATGAACATGAGCAGGAACTGGAACATGTTCAGGAAGGAGATGTAGAGGCTCAGCGCGCCGTCAAAGGCGGCCTTGTTCAGCCATTCCTGATCCCCGTGGGAGGCGTGCGCCACATAGGTGTTCTTGATCTCCTGCGTGTGGAAGGCGGTCAGACCGGCAAAGATCAGAACGCCGATGGCGGAGATGGCCATCATCATCACGCTGGATTGCAGGAACAGGTTGACCAGCATGGCCACCAGCAAACCGATCACACCCATCATCAGGAAGGTGCCCATGCCGGACAGGTCCTTCTTGGTGGTGTAGCCCCAGAGCGACAGACCGGCAAAGGCAATGGCCGTTACAAGGAACGTCTGCGCGATGGAGTAGGGCGTGTAGATCATGAAGATCGTGCCCATCGAGATGCCGATCACGGTGGCAAAGGCAAAGAAGCCCAGCTGAACCGCTGCGGAAGACCCGCGACGCATCAATGCGCCCCAGCCAAAGAACAGGAAAGCCAGTGGTGCGAACATCAGCACCCATTTGAGCGGTGAGACATACAGCATGTAGCCGATGTCAGTCAGATAGCGGTCGGCGCCAATCTGATATTCGTTCGGTGTGGAGGTGACGGCCAGCCCGGAAATTGCCCATGCGGCCAGTGCAGTAAGCACCATGCCGATGGACATGGTGCCGTACACCTTGTTCATATGGGCGCGCAGCCCTTCGTCAATCTGAGCCGAGCGTGCGCCTGTGGCGCTTGTCGCACGGATCGTATTAAATTCAGCCATGAAAGCCTCCGATTGGTACCTGTTGAACTCCACGCGCAAGCGTGGACCCCGCGTGCCAACGCGGACCCTGCGTCAGATATTGGCAGTCTGGCACAGGTTTTCAAGCGGAACCGGGCTTTGGATCGTTAGAAAAGGTCTGTTTCACATACGCCAATGATCTGGGCAGTCCCAAAACGGGCGGTCGGCTTCATTTTTGGCGGCTTGGACGCTGATGCCGATGTCGCGCAGGGTGTCGCGGTCCAACTGGCGAAGGGCGTGCCGCTGGCGGGCGGTTTCGGTCCAGGCGGCCAGGCGGGCGCGAAGAGAGCGTGGCGCACGGGGGGAGGTCGCGCGCAAAGCGGGAGAGAGGTGGAGCGACATCATGTCACGAATCCTTTGTCTTGGCGTGATGCGCGCAGGGGCGGAGGCACTGCAGGGGCGCAGCGCAAAGCGTTCATCACAGTTTGTTAGGTTTTTACGAATCCCATCGGGATGATTGATATATAGGGTGACGTGCTGTATCTTTGAAACGAATGGTTTTGACGGTCAGCATCACGGAGCTTGATGAATGCGAAATCTGGATATCACCGTCCTGCGGTCCTTTGTGGCTGTGGCTGAGGCGGGCGGCGTCACGCGGGCGGCTGGCTTTCTGAACCTTACTCAGTCTGCGGTGTCCATGCAGCTGAAGCGGCTCGAAGAGATGCTGGACATGAAGCTGCTCGACCGGTCAGGCCGGGGTGTGACCTTGACGCCGGCGGGGGCGCAGCTTTTGGGCTATGCCCAGCGGATGGTGGAGCTGAACGACGAGATCTACACACGCCTGACCTGTCAGGAATGGGAGGGGGAGATCGTGCTGGGGGTGCCCGTGGACATCGTCTACCCGGTGATCCCGCAGGTGCTGCGACGCATGGCGCGCACCCATCCTCGGGTGAAAATACAGTTGCTCAGCTCGTTCACGCGGTCGCTGAAACGGCAGTTCGCGCGGGGTGAGGTGGATGTGATCCTGACGACAGAGGCCGGGGTGGACAGTGGTGGGGAAACGCTGCTGGAGGTGCCGATGCTTTGGGTCGGCGCACCGGAGGGACAAGCCCGCAGGGCGCGGCCGTTGCGCGTGGCTTTCTGCCGGTCCTGCGGATTTCGCGAACATGCACTGGGCGCGCTGGATTCAGCGGACCTGCAATGGGAACTGGCGGTGGATTCGGACAGTGACATGACGGTGGATGCCACGGTGAGCGCCGACCTCGCGATCTCGGCCCGGTTGCAGGGGCACGCACCGGCCTTTGTCGAGTATATCGAGGACGATGCGTTGCCGCAGCTTGGGACGCAGCGCATCAACCTTTACGCTGGAAACGGTCGCAAGGCGATCACCGATATTCTGTGCGATTACATCCGCCAGGGCATGATGCAGGTGGGCGCGGACAGCGCGCGCCGACCGCGCGACGCGGCCTGACGCCTCAGACGCCGATCTTTGGTCCGTAGCACAGCATCGGCTTATCGTCTTGCTGCGCTTCGTACAGAACCGTGGTGGAGGCGTCGTTTTCAAACACGGCGCGCAGCTTGCTGCCGTCTTGAAAGAAGCTCCAGCATTGCGGTGCGTTCGGAGCGTCCTCGTAGACAAAGCAGATGTTGCCGGTCTCTGCCTCGTACCAGTACCCCTCCTTGCATTCGCCATCCATGAAGGACCAGCGCACGCGGCGGTCGGGGAGGTACTCCTCCACCCCGTAGGAGTCGCCACCAAGCCCGTAATAGAGCGTCTTGCCGTCCACGTAGGATTCGAAGTCGCGGGCGGTCAGTGGTTCGGCGGCAAACGCTGGAAGAGCGGTCAACGCGGTGAGGGCGGCGGCGAGGATATGTTTCATGCCACAATTCTGCCAGATTTCCGCAGCGCGGCAAGGGACAGTTTTAGAATTGGTTAAGCGTGGCGCTCTTCGGGCGAGGGTCCGCTTGTGGTCGGCTGCCATGCGCGGGCGCGCGGGTCCATGATGTGCCGCCACAGCGGTGGGACAAGGGCGATCACGGCCATCACGGGCAGGGAATGCGGCAGGATCGGCATCTGGTCGCGGTCCAGATCGAGGCCGGGATAGTGCCGCGCGGGATGCGCATGGTGATCGGAATGGCGCGGTGCGTTCAGCATCAGGGCAGAGGAGAACCCCTGCGGCGCGTTCCAGCTGTGACGGGCACCGACGGGCTCAAACTTGTCGGCTGCGATCTGCTGCCGTTGCAGCCCGTAGTGCTGGACGTAATCAGACAGCAGCAGTTGAAGCTGCGCGTAGGCCGCAAGCAGCACCAGCGCCAGCACGCCCGCCCAGCCGGCCAGCGCCAGTGAAATGCCCATGGAGATCAGCGCGAGCAGCCCGTAGGCGGTGTAGGGCGTCAGGCCGCTGGGGCGCAGCCGCCGTTCCGCGCGGTAGCCTTGCACCAGCGCGCCACGCCAGGCCCGCCCGGCAAAGTGCCAGAAGCCTTCGCCCATGCGCGCGGAATTGGGGTCCTTCGGCGTCGCGGCATGGATGTGATGGACGCGAGGGTGCGCCGAGGCATGAAATCCGAACAAGACCGAGCTGTAGACCGCCACGCCCAAACGTCGCATCCAGCGTGGCGCGCGGTGGATCAGCTCATGCGCGTTTGAGTTGCTCACCTGCCCAAGGAACAGGGCCAGCGCAAGGAACAGCGCCAGCCGGTCCGAGAGTGCCAGGTCGCCCTCCGCCAGCACCCAGACGCCGCCGTAAAGCAGCGGGAAGTGCAGCAGTCCCAATGTGACAGACAGCGCATCGCCCGCCGGGAATTCTGCGTCAGGATGATCCGGCGCGGCCAGGGCGGTCAGCTTGTCCATGCCGTAGGTGAAAACGGTGATGTAGAGGAGCGCGATCAACGCGAAGGGCGCGCCAAGTGTCATGGCGAGTGTCAGTGCCACGACCATCCCCAAGGTCGCCAAGGTGAATCGTGTCATCTCATCCCCATTTTAACCCGCCCGATACCATTGGATGTCTTACCTCTATCGGAACTTTCCGTCACGCATCAGACAAAACCCGGGGCTTTTGTGGGCGTTGTCCCACCGCAAGGCGTCGTTTTTTACCTGCGCAAAAGCTTACTCGGCGGATAAACTGCGCAGCAAGTACAAGAGGGAGTAAGGCCATGGCACTCGACGAGCGCAAGGGCGTGTGGAAAAATGCGCGTGGCAAGGGGCGCAGCACCCCGAAAGGCCGTCAGGTCGAGGATCAGGCATGGGCCGACGTGCGCGCGCTGTTGGGTGACCAGGACCGGCGTCGGGACCTTTTGATCGAATTCCTCCATCTGATTCAGGACAAATACGGCCATCTGTCCGCAGCGCATCTGCGCGCGCTGGGAGAGGAAATGCGGCTTTCCATGGCCGAGGTTTACGAAGTCGCGACGTTTTATGCCCATTTCGATGTGGTCAAGGAAGGCGAGACACCGCCGCCCGCGTTGACGATTCGGGTGTGCGATTCCCTGTCGTGCGAGATGGCCGGGGCCGAACAGCTTCAGGCCGCCCTGGAGGACGGGATGGACCCCTCGCAGGTGCGTGTGCTTCGGGCGCCTTGCATGGGCCGCTGCGACACGGCTCCGGTTTTGGAGATCGGGCACAACCACATCGACCACGCCACGGTTGAGAAGGTCGAAGCGGCCATCGCCGCGCAGGACACGCATGCCCATCTGCCCGAGTACGAGGGCTACGAGGCCTACGTGGCGCAGGGGGGCTACAGCAAGCTGGCGGAGCTGCGGGACGGCGGCGATTGGGAGCAGGTGCAGGAAACGGTGCTGTCATCCGGCCTGCGCGGTCTGGGCGGTGCAGGCTTTCCGTCGGGCCGCAAATGGGGGTTCGTGCGCGGGGCCGAAGGTCCGCGCTACCTTGCGGTAAATGGCGACGAGGGAGAGCCGGGAACCTTCAAGGACCGCTTTTACCTCGAGCGGCAACCCCATGTTTTCCTTGAAGGAATGCTGATCGCGGCCTGGGCGGTGGAGGCAGAGCGCGCCTTCATCTACATGCGCGACGAATATCCGGCAGTGTTGGCGATTTTGCGTCGCGAAATCAAGGCACTGGAAGACGCAGGTGTTGTGGATCACGGCTACATCGACCTGCGTCGTGGTGCCGGAGCCTATATCTGTGGCGAAGAGAGCGCCATGATCGAGTCGATCGAAGGCAAACGCGGCATCCCACGCCACCGCCCGCCCTATGTGGCGCAGGTCGGGATCTTTAACCGGCCAACTCTGGTGCACAACGTCGAGACGCTGCATTGGGTCTGCAAAGTGTGCCGCGAAGGGCCTGAGGCTTTGTCCTCGGTTGAGAAAAACGGACGCAAAGGGCTGCGGTCCTACTCCGTATCGGGGCGGGTGCAGAAGCCGGGCGTGTATCTTTTGCCCGCCGGGTCGACCATCAACGATGTTATCGATGCTGCGGGCGGAATGCGAGACGGACACGTTTTCAAAGCCTATCAGCCGGGTGGTCCATCCTCTGGCCTGCTGCCCGCATCCATGGCGGATGTGCCGTTGGATTTCGACACGTTGCAGCCGCTCGGCACCTTTATTGGCTCGGCGGCGGTCGTGGTTCTGTCGGATCAGGATTCGGCGCGCGATGCGGCGCTCAACATGCTGCGCTTCTTCGAGGATGAAAGCTGCGGTCAGTGCACGCCCTGTCGTGTCGGGTGCGAAAAGGCCGTCAAATTGATGAGCGCCGACACTTGGGACCAGCCACTGCTTGAAGAGTTGTGCCAGGCGATGGGCGATGCGTCGATTTGTGGGCTGGGGCAGGCCGCGCCGAACCCGATCCGTCTGGTGATGAAGCACTTCTCCGAAGAAATCTGACCCGAGATTTCAAATAAGTGGAAATAGTGACGGAATGGGCGGTCAGGCCGCCCATTTTCGTTCTTGAATGTGGCGAATGTGCTGGTTCAATCCGTGGCGTAAACCGCGCAAATGCAGCCGTTTCGTTTGAGCGCCGCGCAAAGCTTCCACGCAGCGTCACGGCTGTTGCGCCCCAGACGCACCATGTAGTAGCCGCCCTTCGGGCTTGCCCGGCTTTTCGACCAGATCAGGAACGGCTCCTCCCCGCCGATCGTGCGGCGACAGCTGCGGGTCGTTGCGCGATACTTGCTCAACGCGGCGCTTTCGGAGAGTCCGAAGGCCACCTGGACGCCCCACGGCGGTAAGACAGGCTCTGGTTCCGGGTAGGCGGTCAAGCGACGGTGGCGGGCGAGCGCGTGGCAGGCGGGCTGAAACGGCGTGTCGCCATCAAGACGAAAGTCATGGTCCTCGGGCGGGCTGTCGCGCCATGTTTCTGCGGTGAGCCCGGTGATGATCTTCACGTAGTTTATGGTTTCACGGGCCAGTCCCCCGGTCTTTGCGATCAGCCCTTCGGCGCGGCGCTCGCCGCCATTGTACCCGACGGCGGCCAAGCCGGGGTTGCCGTATTTGCGGGTCATCTCCCCCAGATATTCTGCGGAGAATTCCAGCGCTTCGGCGGGATTGTAGGGGTCTTTCAGACCGCGCAGGGCAGCGGTGGAGGCGATGAACTGCGCGATTCCCATGGCATTGGCGTGGCTGAGGGCATTGGGATCAAACCGGCTTTCCTGCCAGATGAGCCGCGCAAAGAAACCGGGATCGAGGTCGTTGGCTATGGCGAATTGTTCGATCGCCTGACAGGTGTCGTGCACGAAATGCGACGGGCGGATGCACTGGGTTTGCGCATGTTGGCCTGTGGAACACAATGTGCCGGGCTCGGCCAGGGCCTGCCCGGAGAGACACAAGAGCAAAAGAACACGCCACAACACCCGCATGACGTAATAAGAGCGCGACACGAACCGGGGTCAACTCACACTTTCATTAAAGGGCGCGGCGTATTAGGTGAAGGGAACGCAAGTTGGGAGGCGTCCTCTATGTCCTTTTTCGGCAATCTGAAAAACAAGCTGTTCAAGTCGTCCTCCAAGCTGGATGAGGGGCTGGACGCCATCGTCGAGGAGGGCGCTGACGGCGCGGCGCCCGACGCGTCCGAGCCTGTCGCAAACGAGAGCCCGACCCCCAACGTTCCTGCGCCGCAGGCCCCGATGGCGGTGATGGACCCGATGCCCCTGCCGGAAGAAACGGAGCCTCAGGGCACCGCGCGTCCCGGTCTGCTGGGCCGCTTGATCGGCGGTGGACAGACCGATGATGATGCGCCCCGGCGTGTGCTGGACGACGACATGCTTGAAAGCCTCGAAGAGCTGTTGATTGCCTCTGACATGGGGGTGGATACCGCTTTGCGCGTCACGTCGAACATCGCCGAAGGCCGTATGGGACGCCGCGTTTCCGCGCGGGAAATCAAGGAGCTTCTGGCGCAGGAAATCGCCCGCGTGATGGAGCCGGTGGCGCGTCCGCTGCCGCTTTACCCGCAAAAGCCGCAGGTGGTGTTGGTCGTCGGGGTCAATGGCTCTGGCAAGACCACGACCATCGGAAAACTTGCCAGCCAATTCAAGGCCGCCGGGAAGTCGGTCGTGATTGCGGCGGGCGACACGTTCCGTGCCGCGGCTGTCGAGCAGCTTCAGGTCTGGGGGGACCGCGCTGGCGTGCCGGTGCTGACCGCGCCGGAGGGCTCCGACCCCGCGAGCCTTGCTTATGATGCCATGACGAAAGCGCAGGCGGAGGGCGCGGATCTGTTGATGATCGACACCGCCGGTCGCCTGCAAAACCGTGCGGATCTTATGGAAGAGCTGGCCAAGATCGTGCGCGTGATCCGCAAGAAAGACCCCGACGCCCCGCACAACACGTTGTTGGTGCTGGACGCGACGACAGGGCAAAACGCGCTGGTGCAGACAGAGGCCTTCCGCCAGTTGGCGGATGTGTCCGGGCTTGTGATGACAAAGCTGGACGGCACGGCCAAGGGCGGTGTTCTGGTGGCCCTGGCGGACAAGTTCGGGTTGCCGATCCACGCAATCGGGGTGGGGGAGCAAATCGACGATCTCGCGCCTTTTGACCCCGAAGAATTTGCCGCGGCCCTTACGGGACTGGAGACGTGACGCCGACGGGTTACCCTCTGTTGCCCGTGTCGAATTTTCGTTCGATCTGACCCAGTACAAACAGAACCGTGACGACGATCGCGGTCGCCATGGCTGACACGGCAATGCTGCCCGCGCCGCAGCCAAGGCCAATCGCGCCGCACAGCCACAGGGACGCCCCGGTGGTCAGGTTCTGGACTTGTCCGCCGGAGGTGAAAATAACCCCGGCGGCGAGAAACGCGACCCCGGCGGTGACCGCTTCGATCATCCTCAGCGGATCGTGGCGCTGTTCGCCGGTGTCGCCGAAGCTGATTGCGGAGAGTTCCTGACCCACAAGGACGAACAGGCAGGCCGCTATGCCAACGAGTATGTGGGTGCGCAATCCGGCTGGTTTGCCTTGCAACTCGCGCTCCAGTCCGACAATGGCACAGAGAAAGACCGCCACCAGTAGGCGGGTGAAGGCAAGCGACGCGGGAACCACCGAGAAACTGGCGCCGAGTTCATCGGCAATCTGACTCCACATGTGTTCCCTCCAATTCGTTGCTTCAGAACAAACAAGGCGGGGGCGCAACAGGTTCCCTGAGAGAGACGGATGAGCGACTGGCTGATTTCACTGGAAGGCACCGCAGCGGGCCATCAGCTGGCTTTGCTGCTGGCCTTGGCGGCGGCATTCCTGCACGCGGTGTTTGGCGCGCTGCAAAAGGGGCGGCATGATCCTTGGCTCTCGCGCGGTGCAATTGACGGTTTCTATTGCCTGATGGCTGCGCCTTTCGCGCTGTTCGTGGTGCCCTGGCCGGAGCCGCATATGTGGATCATCTTCGCGGGCGCATTCGGAATCCACACCGTCTACAAGATCTTGCAGGGCTATGCCTACACACGGGGTGCCTACACGGTGGTCTACCCGGTGGTGCGGGGCACGGGGCCGCTGTTCGCCGTCATCGGGGCCTCGCTGGTGTTCGGAGAGCATTTCGGCGCGGTCCAATGGCTGGGCGTCGGGGTGCTGCTGTCCGGGATCTTTGGCCTTGCGGTCTACAACCTGATGTATCTGCAAGTTGCGCGGGAGACGCTGCCTGCCGCGCTGACCTTTGCCGTGGCCACGGGCCTGTTCGTGGCGCTTTACACCACCTATGACGCTTATGGCATCCGTGCGACAGCGGATCCGTTCACCTTTTTGGCGTGGTTCTTCTTTATCGACGGGTGGCTGATGCCGATTGTTGCGCTGGTGCGCTATCGGGCCATGCCGGTTCCGCCCGCGCTGCCGCCATTGATGGCGCGCGGATTTGTCGGCGGGCTGGTGGCGTTTTTGAGCTTCGGGTCGATCATGTTGGCAACCCGTCTGGACAAAGTGGGGGAGGCCGCCGTGCTGCGCGAGACCTCCACCGTGTTTGCCGCCGTCATCGGATGGCTGGTGCTGAAGGAAACCGTCGGCCCGCGGCGCGTGGCCTTGATGGCGCTGATCGCCATCGGCGCCGTGATCGTGGAAATTGGTGGGTAACGCCTGGTGACACAGCTTTGAGCGGGCACACATTGAGTCACGGGCCGGAACACTTTATCTGATCCCAAAAGGGAGCCTTTCATGACCGAGCAAGCCGGGCCACGCCCGATCAATCCAACGCTGAAGATGGGGCTGGAATTCGGCCCGGTGCTGGCGTTTTTCGTGGCCTATCTCTGGCTCAAGGATCGCGTCTTTACCATCGGCGGCACCGAGTACGAGGGCTTTATCCTGGTGACAGCGGGGTTTGTGCCCGTGCTGCTGGCGTCCATGGCGGCGCTGTGGTGGCTGACCGGACACCTGAGCAAGATGCAGGTGGTGACGGCGGTGCTGGTGGTGGTGTTCGGCGGGCTGACGGTCTGGCTGAATGACGACCGGTTCTTCAAGATGAAGCCGACACTGATCTATCTGCTGTTTGGTGGGGCGCTCGCCATCGGTTTGATGCGTGGCGAAAGCTGGCTGCAATCGGTGCTCGATGGGGCGATGCCGCTGACGCATGAGGGATGGATGATCCTGACCCGGCGGATGATGTACTTCTTCTTTGGTCTGGCGGTGTTGAACGAGATCATCTGGCGCTCGATGGAGACCCAGACATGGGTCTACTTCAAGACGTTCGGCCTGACCGCGGCGATTTTCGTGTTCTTCGCCACGCAAAGCAACCTGTTCAAGGAGCACAGCTCCGAGGACGACAAGGCGGAATAGGCCCTAACCGGAGCGGTCTATTTTCGTGCTCAGGTGGATGAGGCTTTCGGAGCTGCGGACGCCCTTCGCCTCTCCGATCCTGTCCAGGGTGGCGTCCAGCGCCGCCGTGCTGTCGGCGGTCAAGGTCACCAGCAAATCGAACCTGCCAGAGGTGGTGTGGACGGTTTCCACCTCCGGGATGGCCCGCAGTCGGGTCAACACAGTGGGCGATTCATGCGGGGCAACGGCGATCAGCACGGTGGCGCGCAACATCGGTTTCAGCGCCTCACCGCGTCGCAATGTGTATCCTGCAATCGCGCCACGACGTTCCAGACGGTCAAGCCGCGCCTGAACCGTGGTGCGGGCCAAGCCCAGCTTGCGCGCCAGGTCCGCCACTGGCGTGCGGGCGTTGTCAGAGAGTGCCGCGATCAGTGCGTGGTCAGTTTCGTCAAGTTGCATGGTGCTCTCGTCGTTTTGCAGGGCAGATTGCCACATATCGCCCGCTTTGCCGATTCCTTTCGACGAGACGTGCACGCAAACTTTGCCTGAGCGAGCAGGAGTTCAGGCGATGTACACAGAGACCTACCGCAGCGATCCCGCGCGATGGCTGGCGCGAGAAGCCCCCGATGAGCCGGTGTTTTTCTACAACCCAATTAAACTGGAGGCACAGGCGCGCCGGTTCCACGAAGGCTTTCCCGGCGAGGTGACCTACGCGGTCAAAGCCAACCCCGATCCGCTGGTGATCGAGGCGTTGGCGCGTGGCGGGATGACGGCGTTTGACGTGGCCTCACCCGAAGAAATGGCGTTGGTGCGCGATGTCGCCCCTTCGGCGCGGCTGCATTACCACAATCCGGTCCGATCAAAGGCAGAGGTCGCCACGGCCCGCAGTTACGGCATCACATCCTGGTCGGTGGATCGCGAAAGCGAACTGGATAAGCTGGGCGATATCGTCGGGGTCGAAATCGCGGTGCGCCTGAAGCTGCCCGTGGCGGGTGCCGTCTATGATTTTGGAGCGAAGTTCGGCGCATCCGAGGCGCAGACTGTGGACCTGCTGCGAAGCGTGGCGGCGCGGGGCGGCGTTCCATCGTTGACCTTTCATCCGGGCACGCAATGCCGTGCGGCTGAGGCTTGGGTGGCCTATATCGAGGCGGCGGCCAGATGCGCCCAGGAGGCTGGCGTCACCTTGCACCGGCTGAACGTGGGCGGCGGATTTCCGGCGCATCGTGAGGATCCGGACCCGGACCTTCAGGCGATTTTTGACCGCATAGCGGAAACGGTGGCGCAGGCCTTTGGACCTGATCTGCCCAAATTGGTCTGTGAGCCGGGCCGAGCCTTGGTGGCGAGCGCGTTTGAACTGGCGCTTCGGGTCAAGGCGATCTCTGGCACGGCGGTGTTTCTCAATGACGGTATCTACGGTGGTTTGAGTGAATGGCGCGACTTGCAGGCGTCGCAGCGGCTGACGGTCTATGCGTCAGATGGCTCGTTGCGCGGCGGAGCACTTCGGGAGCGCGAAGTTTTCGGCCCCACCTGTGACAGTCTTGACCGCCTGTCGGATCGCGTGGCCATGCCCATGTCGCTGGAAGAAGGCGATTTTGTGCTGTTTCACGCCTGCGGCGCCTACAGCACGGCGCTGTCCACCCGGTTTAATGGCTATGGTGCACGCCGCATCGTGACGCTGATCGCCTGAGCGTCCGCCAAACGATCCCGGCGCAGTTGGGGCAGCGGTGCTGGCGGCTCTGGACAGTGCTGGCCATGTCGCTAGTCTCCCGCGCAGAAACGCCAGGGAGGACAGCATGGACAAGTTCGGCAAGAGCCAATCGGTCACACGGGTCGAGGACACGCGGTTCCTGACCGGGCAGGGCCGCTACGTCGATGACATCGCGCCAGAGGGGGCGTTGCACGCCTATGTCCTGCGGTCTCCTGTGGCACATGCGGTGCTGAAAGGCATCGACACCGAGGCGGCTAAGGCCGCCGCCGGGGTTTCGATGGTGCTGACACAGACCGATCTGGAGGCTGCCGGCCTGGACGCGCAGATGACGTTCACCTGCGCCCCGCAACGAGACGGATCGAAGGGCGCAGCGCCAAGACGTCCCTTGCTGGCGACGGACAAGCTGCGCTTTGTTGGGGAGGCTGTGGTGGTTGTCGTGGCCGAAACCTTGGCAGAGGCCAAGGATGCCGCCGAGTTGATCGAAATCGACTACGAGGATCTTCCGGTGTCCATGGCGCTTGAGGCGGGAGGCGAGACGATCCATGCGGAGGCGCCGGACAACCGGGCCTATGACTACGGCATGGGGGATGAGAACGCGACCGAGGCTGCCTTTGCCAGTGCCGCGCGTGTGGTCAAACTCGAGGTTGGCGACAACCGCATCATCGTCAATTCAATGGAGCCACGCGGCGCTTTTGCCGAATGGGATGGCGATCGGATGCACCTTGCCTTTGGCGGGCAGGGCGTCTGGGGCATGAAAATCGAACTGGCCCGTTGCTATGGCGTGGACGCCGACAAGGTCCGCTGCACCAACCCCGATGTGGGGGGCGGCTTTGGCATGAAAGGCATGGCCTACCCGGAATATTTCGTGCTGCCCTATGCGGCGCAGCAGGCGGGACGTCCCGTGCGCTGGATGTCCGACCGGACAGAGGCGATGCTGTCCGACAATGCTGGCCGCGATTTGACGACGACGGCCGAGCTTGCCTTTGACGCGGATAACCGCATCCTTGCCTACCGCACGCATACGCGGTCGAACCTCGGGGCCTATAACTCGCAGTTCGGTCAGATGATCCAGTCGTTTCTGTTCAGTCGCGTGTTGACCGGGGTCTACGATATCCAAACGGTATTCCAGCGCGCGGAGGGGTTTTACACCAATACGACCCAGGTGGATGCCTATCGCGGCGCAGGCCGCCCCGAAGCGATTTATGTGCTGGAACGTGTTATGGACCGTGCAGCGCGCGAGCTTGGGGTCGACCCGATGGAGCTACGGGGCATCAACTTCATCAAGCCCGACGCGTTCCCCTACACCACGGCGGCCGGCGAAACCTACGATGTGGGGGAGTTCGCGCGCGTTCAAGCGCACGCGGCCCAGACGGCGGACCTTGCCGGATTTGCGGCAAGAAAAGCCGGTAGCGCACAGTCGGGCAAGCTGCGCGGATTGGGGATTTGTTATTACATCGAGAGTATCCTTGGCCAACCGCATGAGGATGTAAAAGTGGAATTCGTGGAAGACGGCGCGCTGATCTACGTCGGGACTCAGTCGAACGGGCAGGGGCACGAGACGGTGTTCCGCCAATTCCTGTCCGATCAGACCGGCATCCCGGCGGCGCAAATCCAGGTGATCCAAGGGGACAGCGATCTGATCCCGTCCGGCGGTGGAACGGGTGGGTCCCGGTCTGTCACGGTGCAGGCGAACGCGACCTTGGCCGCTGTGGCGACGATGGTTGACGGCTTCGCCGATTTTCTGGCCGGGGAAATGGGCGTTGATGCAGGGGACGTGTCCTTTGACGACGACCGGTTCCGTGCGGAGGGATCGAATGTCAGCCCAACCATGCTGGAGGCTGCTCAGATGGCGCGAGAGGCCGGGCGCGACGACCTGTTGGTCTGGCAAACCACTGCCAAGCTGCCGGGACGATCCTTTCCCAACGGCTGCCATGTGGCTGAGGTGGAGATTGACCGGGACACTGGCGAAACGGTCTGCGACCGCTACACCGTGGTTGATGATTTCGGCAACCTCATCAACCCCATGCTTGCCGAAGGGCAGGTGCATGGCGGGGTGGTGCAGGGGTTGGGGCAGGCGCTGTGCGAGCAGGTGGGCTATGACGATCAGGGGCAACTGCTGACGGCGAGCTTCATGGATTACGCCATGCCACGCGCGCAGGATGTCCCGATGATCGGTTTCGAGACAGAGCCGGTGCCGTCAACCGCGAACCCCATGGGCATGAAGGGCTGCGGCGAGGCGGGCACCGTCGGTGCGCTCGCGGCAGTGTCGAACGCAGTGCAAGACGCGCTGTGGGATGTTGGAATCCGGCAGGCTGACATGCCTTTCACGCCTGCCCGAGTGTGGACGATGTTGAGGGATGATCGTATCGCGGCTGAATAAAGCAATTGCCAGACTGTTTCGGAGGCCGCGCGCCTCCGGACAGACGGTGTACGAGCCGCGTCGTGGCCCGCGTGATCATGTCATCATCTTGGATGGGACTGCATCGACCCTACGCGATGGGCGGGAAACCAACGCGGGGCTGACCTATAAGTTGCTGAAAGAACAGGGCGACTTATCGCTCTACTACGAGGCGGGCATCCAGTGGTCCGACTGGCGCACCACGGGCGATGTCATCGTAGGACGCGGCATAAACGGCCAGATCCGGCGCGCTTATGGTCACCTCGCTTCGCGCTATCGCGTTGGGGACAGGATCTTCTTTCTCGGATTTTCTCGCGGTGCTTATGCCGTGCGGTCCTTGGCCGGGATCATAGATCGGGTGGGTTTGCTGCGCCCCGAACACGCGACGGAGCGAAACATCCGTCAGGTTTATCGCCTCTATGAATACGCCCCCGATGGAGAGAGTGCGGAAGTCTTTGCCCACCGATATTGCCACGACGTCACTTTGATCGAAATGGTTGGCGTGTGGGACACGGTCAAGGCATTGGGATTTCGCTGGCCTTTGTTGTGGCGGTTGTCGGAACCGCGTCACGCTTTCCATAATCACGCTTTGGGCCATTCGGTGCGACATGGGTTTCACGCTTTGGCGATGGATGAAACGCGCGATACGTTTTCACCTGTGCTCTGGACCCGTCCTGACGGGTGGCACGGCGTGATGGAGCAAGTGTGGTTTCGCGGGACCCATGGTGATGTGGGCGGTATGCTGGGCAGTTTTCAACAAGCGCGACCGCTGGCCAATATACCGCTGGTCTGGATGTTGGAACGTCTGGAAGCCTGCGCACTGTCGCTCCCGACTGGCTGGCGGCAGCGGTTTCCTTGCGATATTACGGCCCCATCGGTCGGAACATGGCAGGGTTTTGGGAAGGCGTTTTTGCTTCGCCGTCAGAGGGTTATGGGTGACGATCCGTCAGAGAGAATGCATGACAGCATTGAAACGGCCTGCCCGCAGAGCGGCGCAATGCAGCCGGGCGAATAGGGGTTTCGGGACGTCAATTAAAAATTTCACATTTTATTGACAGCCCTTTAATCTGTGGCATTTGCGCCTATCTCTTGATCAGGTCGTGGGGACGGAACCCCCGCGAAACCTTCACTGTCCCTCGTTCCGTAACTGGCGTCCGGAAAATGTTCCGGACGCTTTTTTCTTGTCCGAAGTCCGCGTAGGGTACTGGCATGACATACGAAGATGCTTTTCTCAAAGATGTGCTAACCCGAACCAAAGTGGTGGCGGTGGTGGGCGTATCGATGAACCCGGTGCGGCCCAGCTACTATGTGGCACGTTATCTGAGCCTCAAGGGCTATCGCGTGATCCCGGTCAATCCGGGCCATGCCGGCAAGATACTGTTCGGTGAGGAAGTGCGCGCATCGCTCGCAGATTGCCCGAAAGACGTTGATATGGTGGATATTTTCCGCCGCTCTGAACATGTTTTACCGATTGTGGAGGAGGCGTTGGAGGTTCTGCCCGATCTGCGCACCGTGTGGATGCAGATCGGCGTGGTGAACCACGAGGCAGAAGCCTTGGCGCAGGAGCACGGCAAAGACGTTATCATGCACCGCTGCCCGAAGATCGAGTATCAGCGCCTGTTCGGCGAGCTGCGCATGGGCGGGTTCAACACCGGGATTCTGTCTTCGAAACTGTAAAACCCGCCCGATTACTGCGGCGTGCGCTGTGGTTAAGGCATCGGACGGACACCAGATCTGGCGGGCTGTGAGAAATGGTACAGGACAGATTCAGACGATCTTTAGCGAGGTTAACCTGCGTTAATGCGCGAACCGACCGGTTTGGCGGCAAAAAGCGGTCCGATGTTAACTGTTGAAATCCCTGAGAGGATGACGTTGCGTCAAAAATGGTTAATCGTGCAGGGGCGCTGAGATATTTTACTTCGGTGCGTTATTGTGCGAAAGTGCACATAGGCATGTCGTCATCAGGGAATTGATTGGTCCGCCGTTTGGCGCACACTCTCTGGCATTCACCTTGAGGAGACACGACATGAGTTGGAACCCTGCCCACGCCCCACTGGCCGCGCATGTGGATCCCGATGCCATCGAGACCGTGATCCTGCCGCGTGCGCGCGATCTGGGCGGCTTCGAAGTGCGCCGCGCGTTGCCGTCGATGCAGCGGCAGATGGTGGGGCCGTTTATCTTCTTTGATCAGATGGGGCCTGCGGAGTTCATCACCGAAGGCGGCATCGACGTGCGTCCGCACCCGCACATCGGTCTGGGGACGGTGACCTATCTTTTCCAAGGTGAATTCGAGCACCGCGACAGCACCGGGGCGCAGCAGGCAATCCTGCCGGGCGAGGTCAACTGGATGCTGGCGGGCAGAGGCGTGACGCATTCCGAACGGACGCAGCCGGATGTGCGCAAGACACCGCACAGCCTGTTTGGTGTGCAGACCTGGCTGGCCTTGCCCGAAGATCGTGAAGAGGTTGCGCCAGCCTTTGAACACCACAAGGAAGCCGCGCTGCCACTGCTGGAGGCGGAGGGCATTCGCGCGCGGCTGATCCTTGGCTCGGCGCATGGACAGACCAGCCCGGTGACGATGCAGAGCGAGACATTCTATATCGACGTGGCTTTGCAGGCCGGGGCGTCTTATCCGCTGCCGGACAATCACGAGGATCGCGGGATCTTTGTGGCGCAGGGGGCGATCGAGGTGGCGGGGGAGGTTTACGAGGAAGGCCGGATGCTGATTTTCCGGCCCGGTGACCAGATCAGCGTCAAGGCCGGGCCGCGCGGCGCGCGCCTGTTGTCGCTGGGAGGCGCAACGATGGAGGGGCACCGGTATCTGTGGTGGAACTTCGTATCTTCCTCGAAAGATCGCATCGAGAAAGCCAAGGAAGACTGGAAGGCAGCGCAATGGGGGGAGGGGCTGTTCTCGCTCCCGGTGGGGGACGATCAGGAGCACATCCCGATCACGCCAGAGCTGGAACGCATGAAGCCGAAAGAGCCGAAGGGATAGGACTGGACCGGCGCTGTTCGCTGTCGCGAAGGCGCCCCGCCCACCGTCCCGTCAGGGTCAGCTTGTGCGGCTGGCCTTTTCGCTGAGGCCCGATTGCGATTGGCGCGCTGACAGCACGTCCATGACCTGCGCGACGGAGACGCCACGGCTGCGCAACATGACCAAGAGGTGAAACAGGACGTCCGCGGCCTCGGAAGCGAGCTTGTCGGGGTCGTTTTTCACGGCTTCGATGATGGCCTCAATGGCTTCTTCACCAAATTTCTCAGCGCATTTTTCAGGGCCTTTTGCGAGCAGCTTGGCGGTCCAGCTTTCATCGGGGGAGGCCTGAGCGCGGGTGGCGACGATCTGTTCGAGGTCTTCGAGGGTCATGGCGGTCCTTGCTACAGGCGGCTGTCTGAGCCGATGATTTTGTCCATCAGCTTCCAAAGTTGTGGTTCCAGTGGTGTGCCAAGCACTTGCAGACGATTCAAGGGGGTAAACACCGGCTTTGCCTCTGCCGCCTCGTCCGTGGACCAATCGAGCAATTGCGGGCCGTCGGGGGCAATGCCGATGCGGATGCCCCAGCGTTCATCAGGACCCGCCTCCTGCGACCAGTCGCCGATGTAGACGCGGCAGAGCGGCAGGTGATTGGGCGCGTCCAACGTGACGCCGACCGTGTACCAGCCTGCGGATTTGTCACCGACGTCAAGATAGCCAGAGACGACCGTGGTCAGCTTGCCGCAACAATTACAGGAGGTGTGTTCTACCTCGCCCTCGCGGACAGTGACATCGGTGCCGTCTGAAAACATGGACCTCGTTCCGTTCGAGCATTTGCCTGCCGTGTTCAATACCCTGCGAGGGTTAACGAGCGGTCATCAGCGGTCAGAGACGGACAGGAATTCCTGCGGCAGCCATATGTGCCTTGGCTTCGGCCACGGTAAACGTGCCGAAGTGAAAGATCGAAGCGGCGAGAACGGCGGACGCGTGGCCTTCGGTGACGCCCTCGACGAGGTGGTCGAGCGTGCCGACACCGCCCGAGGCGATCACCGGAATGTCCACAGCGTCCGCGATGGCGCGGGTCATGGGAAGGTTGAAGCCGGATTTGGTGCCGTCGCGGTCCATGGAGGTGAGCAGGATCTCCCCCGCGCCCTTGGCTGCGATCAATTTCGCAAATTCAACAGCGTCGATCCCGGTGGGTTTGCGCCCTCCGTGGGTGAACAGCTCCCATTTGCCGGGGGCGACCGTCTTGGCGTCGATGGCGCAGACGATGCACTGGCTGCCGAACTGATCGGCGGCCTCGGCCACGACGTCGGGGTTGGCCACGGCTGCGGAGTTGAAGCTGACCTTGTCCGCGCCCGCGAGCAGGAGGGCGCGGACATCACCGACCGTGCGGACGCCGCCGCCTACGGTGAGTGGAATGAAGCACTGTTCGGCCGTCCGTGTGACGACGTCGAACATTGTGCCCCGGTTTTCATGCGTGGCATGGATGTCGAGAAAGCAGATCTCGTCCGCGCCTGCGGCGTCATAAGCCTTGGCGGATTGGACAGGGTCCCCGGCGTCGATCAGATCGACGAAGTTGACGCCTTTGACCACGCGGCCATCGGCGACGTCGAGACAGGGAATGATGCGCGTTTTCAACATGTCGCCCGGTTATCCCGATTCTGTGATCGTGGAAAGATTGCCGCGCGATTGCGCGATTTGTCCGGGGCAGGGGTGACAGGAATGTAACACGAAAAACGCCGCCCCCCGGAGAGGGGAGCGGCGCGTCGGCTTGGGCTGTGGGGGATATCAGCCTTCGCCTTGGGTGTTCGCTTCTTCGGCTTCCTTGACCAGGGCGGCAACGCGTTCGCCGACCTCCGGGTCTGCCTGCATGGCTGCGCCGATCTGGTTGTAGAGATCGAGGTTCATGTTCTCGGTGTCCTCGACAGCGGTCTGCATCTCTTCCATGGCTTGCATCTGCAGTTCGGTTGCGGCGTCTTCGTCGCTCGCCTGTTGCAGCTGTGGCAGGTAGTCCTGACGGATTTCGCTGATCGCCATGGCGGCATCTACGAAGCCTTGCAGTTGCGCATCAGTGAAGTTCTGGGTCTCCGTCTGCTGCATCTCCTGCTTGATCTCGGGCTTACCGTTGGTGGTGCCTTCGGCGGTCTGTGCAAAGGCTGGCGCCAGAGGTGCTGCGAGAAGTGCTGCGATGGTGGCGCTGCCTACGAGGGTCTTGCGGAAGGTCATGGTCGTCTCCGTCTGTTAGTGTGTGGCGGCGCGGCGTGAGGGTGCCGCGCTGCCTTGCCCAAGACTTGTGGCCGTGGGGCCCGGGTCTCAAGGGGGTGGTTTCGCGCGAGCGGCGCCCTGCCGAAATCAGCCTGCGGCGACGGCGGGGAATTGCGAAGCGTCTCGCGGCCCCCTTGAACGCGGAACCGCAGGCCACATGGAGTGTTGGGCTTTGCGAGGACGACGGGTGAAACCTTGGGTCGGATCCTCGAACAGGGAGCATCAAGAATGAAATATCTATTGGCAGCCACCGCCATCATGGCAGCAACCGTCGTACAGGCTGACGAGAAGCTCGACTGGGTCGAAGCCGAGGGCACCGTGCAGGAGGCGATGGACCGGCTGGAGGCGGCAGTCGAGGAGGCCGGGGCCACGGTCTTTGCCCGCATAGACCACGGTCAGGGGGCGAAGGACGTGGACATGTCGCTGCCGAACTCGCAACTGCTGATCTTTGGCAACCCGAAGCTGGGCACGCCGGTCATGCAGGAGAACTTTCGCGCAGGATTGGTGCTGCCGTTGCGGGTGCTGGCCGTCTGGGATCAGGACAAGACATGGTTTGTCTACCAGGAGCCGCACCAGATGCTGATCTCGGTGAACGGCGATTCCGGAGTCGAGGAAATCGACAAGATGCACGAGGCATTGAAATCACTGACCGAGAAAGCGGCAGACGCGAACTGACCGTCATGCGCGGTCTCGCGCCCTCAGAGGTTTGACGGGCATCACGATCAAGATGACGGCGCAGGCCAGGGACGGTGGCGCCGTCACGACGGCTTACCAGTCGCCGATAAAGGCATTGGACAGCTCGGTTCAATACCTTCGCCGGTCACGGCGCAGGAGGAGATGTCAGCTCCATCGAGGCGGCACCCGTGTTGCGCAGCCAGATCGCTGGTCCATTTCACGCGGTACATGACCAAAGGGGCCATTGCGGTGATGATGAGCAGAGAGTTGAAGGCGCGCGCTCGCGACGTGAATATAGAGGCGCGTCAGCCTTTCAACGCGGCAAGTGCCTCTTTCAGGTCAAGCGCCCCGTCATAAAGCGCGCGGCCAGAGATCGCGCCATTGAGCGGTGCGCCGCAGTCGCGCAGGGCGTTCAGGTCTGCAAGCGAGGAGACGCCGCCCGAGGCGATCACCGGGATCGACACGGCATTGCCGAGCGCTTCCGTGGCCTCGACGTTCGGCCCTTGCATCGCGCCGTCGCGGTTGATGTCTGTGTAGATGATGGCGCAGACGCCGTCGTCTTCGAAGCTGCGCGCCAGATCGGTGGCGTCGACGTCGGTGGTTTCGGCCCAGCCCTTGGTGGCGACCTTGCCGTCGCGCGCGTCGATGCCCACGGCGATCTTGCCGGGGAAGGCCTTGGCGGCTTCGCGGACCAGCGCGGGATTTTCCACGGCAACGGTGCCGAGGATCACGCGCGCCAGACCCTTGGAGATCCAGGTTTCGATGGTTTTCATGTCGCGGATGCCGCCGCCAAGCTGGGCGGGCGTCTTGGTCTGCGCCAGGATGGACTCTACCGCGGCCGCGTTCACCGGCTCGCCTGCGAAGGCGCCGTTGAGGTCAACCAGATGCAGCCATTCGCAGCCCTGCGCCACGAATTCCATCGCCTGTGCGGCGGGATCGTCGTTGAAGACGGTGGCCTTGTCCATGTCGCCGCGCAGCAGGCGCACGGCCTTGCCATCCTTGAGGTCGATTGCAGGGTAGAGGATCATGAGCATGGCCTTTCCGAACGTCTAGTCTTGGCAGGATGCAGTCACGAGGGCTGTGACGTGGCGTGACATCTGCCTTTGAACCTTGGGGAACGCTTGAACGCATGGGGGGCGGGGCGTCAAGATGTCAAACAGTCAAAGGGAGGACAACAAGATGAAATTTCTGGCAATTGTGGCCGCTGTTGCGCTGAGCGCGGGCGCGGCTTTGGCAGATCCGGTGGAGGGGGTCTGGCAGACGCAGGTCGATGACGGCAGCTTTGCCTATGTGAAAATGGCCCCGTGTGGCGGGCCGAAGGTCTGTGGTGTGATCGCGCGAACGTTCAACGATGCAGGGGAGTACCAGTCGCCCAACATCGGCAAGCAGTTGGTGATCGACATGGTGCCGCAAGGGAGCGGCAAGTACGAGGGCAAGGTCTGGCAACCGTCCAAGGACCGCATCTTTATGGGGAAAATGACGCTGAACGGGGACCGTCTGCAATTGGCGGGCTGTGTCGCCGGCGGCTTGATCTGCAAAAAGCAGACCTGGGCACGGGTTCAGTAAGCCGATTTAACGTATGAGAAGGCCGGGCCATGGTGCCCGGCCTTTTTTGTGGGGACAACTGGCGCGGGTCAGGGCCGCCACGCCAGAAAGTTTGCAATCATGCGCAGACCGGCGTCGGCGCTTTTCTCCGGGTGGAATTGCAAGCCGATGCGGGTATCGCGTGCCACGATGGCGGTGACGTCGCCGCCGTAGTCCACATGGGCGATGCGCTGGCTCGGGTCGTCCATCTGCATCTGGTAGGAGTGGACGAAGTAGGCGTGTTCGCCTGTCTCGATGCCGTCCAGAAGCGGGTGCGGGTTGTCCAGAACCAGATCGTTCCACCCCATGTGCGGAACCTTCAGCGCCGGGTCATTCGGCGTGATGGCCTGCACCGCGCCGTCGATCCAGTTCAGGCCGGGGACGGTTTCGTATTCGTGCCCTTCGCGGGCCATCAGTTGCATGCCGACACAGATCCCCAGAAACGGGCGGCCACGGGTCTCGACCGCCTCGACCATCGCCTCGAAGCAGCCAGAGGCGCGGAGCGCGGCGGCACAGGCGGGGAAGGCGCCGTCACCGGGCAGGACGATGTGATCTGCCACGGCCACGGTTTCGGGGTCGGATGTGACCACTACGGAGCCTGCGCCGGTTTCTTCGGCCATCTTCTGAAAGGCCTTTTCGGCGGAGTGCAGGTTGCCGCTGTCGTAGTCGATGATGGCAGTGAGCATGGGTGGCCTCTTGATCGGTTGCAGCGGTGGGGCGGTCGGGATCTGGTCCCGACCTTGAGGGTGTCAGAGCGCGCCCTTGGTCGAGGGAAGCGCGTCGGTCATGCGCGGGTCGGGTTCGACCGCCTCCCGCAGGGCGCGTGCCACGGATTTGAAGGCCGCTTCGGCGATGTGGTGGCTGTTCAGCCCGTGCAGACGGTCGACGTGCAGGGTGATGCCGCCGTGCGTGCTGAGCGCCTGGAAAAACTCGCGCACAAGTTCGGTGTCGAAGGTGCCGATCTTGGCTGAGGGCATGTCGAGGTTCCACACCAGAAAGGGCCGGGCGGAGAGGTCGAGCGCGCAGCGTACAAGGCTGTCGTCCATCGCCAGCAGGCAGGAACCGTAGCGGCGGATGCCCTTCTTGTCGCCAAGCGCCTGCACGAGGGCCTGACCGAGCGCGATGCCCGTGTCCTCCACCGTGTGGTGGTCGTCGATGTGCAGGTCGCCGTCGGCGCGCACGGTCATGTCGATCAGTGAATGCCGCGACAGCTGGTCGAGCATGTGGTCGAAGAAGCCGACACCGGTCTGGTTGTCGTAGGTGCCCGTGCCGTCAAGATTGATCTCGACGGAGATCGCGGTCTCGGATGTCTTGCGGGTGACGGTGGCGCGGCGCATGGCGGTCTCCTTTGGCGGGTCGCGCGCCTTATAGGCGGCGCGGCGCGGCGCGGAAAGGGGGCGACTGCGGAATTGCGGAGGGTTGATGCCACGTACACGCAGCCGGGACCGGTGCAGGCCGGTCGGAAATTGTAATGCTATCGTGGAGGGAGGTTGACGACTGGAGCGGGCGAGGCGATTCGAACGCCCGACCCTAACCTTGGCAAGGTTATGCTCTACCCCTGAGCTACGCCCGCATACCAGTCTGTCATCATTGCTTCGCGGTTTCCCGTTCAGCGCTGTCCGGTGGGTAACCGGTCAGCCAACCATTTGGAGCGGGCGAGGCGATTCGAACGCCCGACCCTAACCTTGGCAAGGTTATGCTCTACCCCTGAGCTACGCCCGCGTACCAGATGGTGTGGAGCGGCGTATAAGGCTGGTGGGCGGGGGCTGCAAGCACAAAAAAACGCGCGGGCGGGATTTTTTTCGCGGAGGCGGCAAAGCCCCTTTTTTCATTGGCGCGTTGGTTCGATCAGATCCCATCGGTTGCCCCAAGGATCGCGGAACACGGCGACGGTGCCATAAGGTTCGTGTCGAGGCGATTCCTCGAATTCGATGCCTTGCGCGATGAAATGCGCGTGGTCGCGGGCGAAATCATCGGTGTGCAGAAAAAGCCAGACGCGGCCTCCGCCCTGTTGGCCGATGGCTGCGCGTTGATCGCCCACGGCACGTGCGATGAGAAACTCCGTTCCGCCGGTCTTGTGCCCGACACGGACCCAGCGTTTGCCGCCATCGAGATCGTTGTCCTCAAGCAGGTCGAGGCCCAGCGTTTCGGTAAAGAAGCAGATGGCGGGGTCATAGTCCGGGACCAGCACGGCGCAGAGCGCGAGGCGCAGGCCCATCAGGTGTCCTTGTCCACCGGGCCGCCCTGTTTGACCCAGTCGGAGAAGCCGTCCTTCAGATGGGCGGCATCGAAGCCCATGTCCTGTAGCGTTGCGACCGTGAGGGCCGAGCGCCAGCCGGAGGCGCAGTGAAAGACAAAGCGTTTTTGCTCCGCGAAAACGGGCTTGTGATAGGGGCTGGCGGGGTCGACCCAGAATTCGATCATGCCGCGCGGGGCATGCACCGAGCCGGGGATGTAGCCCTGTTTCTGGCGTTCCCGGATATCACGAATGTCGACGATTACGGTGTCCGGATCGTCGAGCAGAGCGATGCCGTCGGCTGTCTCGATCTCTGGAATGCGCGCGCGGGCGGCGGTGACCATTTCCGCGGCTGTGACCTTGAGCTCTGGCATGTGGTTCCCCTTGCTGTTTGGCTGATTGAGCAAGATCAGCCTAGGGGCAGGGGCGGTGCGGCGTCCAGTCTTTGCCTACGCGCGGGACTAGCGCCACGCGTCGGGCATGGGATCGGCAGAAATCAGGTCGCCGATCTGCTGTGCCTCGGCGGCGGTCATCTGGCCCATCATGACGCGCGTCGTATAGTGGCCGAACATGCGTCCATCGTCGGCCAGCACGGACCAATCCACGATTTGTGAGGTGTCGAATGTGATCGTGTCGCCAAGATTGTGGCCCGGCATATAAGAGGGGACATTGGCAAGATGCCCGGTAAAGCCGCCATCCTCGGTCACTGCGAGACTGTCGATCCAGATAATTTCGTTCTCCACCTCGAAATGGGTGACCGGCAGACTGGCCTTGAGGTTGAGAGCCGGGTGAACCTGTCCGTCCGCGCCGATGAGGCGGGAGAGTACCGCATCGAGATGCGAGCGCGCCTCGGTGATGGCGGCATTCATGTCCGGGTCGCTCTGCGCGAAGGGGATGGTGCTTTCCTGTGCCAGGGTGGCGGTGGCGAGGCAGGTGAGCAGGGCGGTCAGGCGACACGAGATGGTCAAGGGTCGCGTTCTCCCGTGAATGGTTGGGGGTGGTGTTTCCCGACTAGCACGCTGCCGTGTCGACAGGGAAGCCATCAGCCCGACGGATGCAAGGATCGGCGGGGCTTAGCGCATGGTTGTCCGGAGATACGAGGAGGCCCGCCGAGCAGGGCGGGCCTCCGACTAAGGCGGTCCGGGCGGATTATTCCAGAACGACGAGAAGATCCTTGGCGTCGATCTGGCCCCCGGCGGAGACATGTACCGCGGCGACCACACCGTCGCGTTCGGCGTGCATCCCGGTTTCCATCTTCATGGCTTCGATGGTGAGCAGCAGATCGCCTTCCTTGACCTTGTCACCCACTTTGACGGCGACAGAGGACACAACGCCCGGCATCGGCGCGCCGATGTGGTTGGGGTTGCCGACTTCGGCCTTGGGGCGTGCGGCGCTGGACGCCTTGGCCTTGCGGTCCGGCACGCGGATGGTACGGGGCTGGCCGTTGAGTTCGAAGAAGACGCGCACTTCGCCGTCGTCCTGCGTCTCGCCCACGGCTTGGAGGCGGATCTCCATCTTCTTGCCGGGGTCGATTTCGGCGGTGATCTCTTCGCCGGGCTCCATACCGTAGAAGAAGGTCCGCGTCGGCAGCACACGCACAGGGCCGTAAGCCTCGTGGCGGGCGGCGTAGTCGGTGAAGACCTTGGGATACATCAGGTAGCCGTTCAGATCCTCGTTGTCGAACTCGACGCCGTCAAAGGCGGCTTGCAGCTCCTTGCGCTTTTCCTCGATGTCGACGGGCGCGGCCTTGAGGCCGGGACGCTCGGTGAACGCCTTTTCGTCCTTGAGGATCTTCTTCTGGATCTTCTTCGGCCAGCCGCCGGGAGGTTGGCCGAGGTTGCCCTTCATCATGTCGATGACCGAGTCGGGGAAGCTGAGATCGGTCTTGGGGTCCTCGACCTGCGCACGGGTGAGGCCCTGCGACACCATCATCAACGCCATGTCACCGACAACTTTGGACGATGGCGTGACCTTTACGATGTCGCCGAACATCTGGTTCACGTCGGCATAGGTCTGGGCCACTTCGTGCCAGCGTTCCTCCAGCCCGAGGCTGCGCGCCTGTGCCTTGAGGTTGGTGAACTGGCCGCCGGGCATCTCGTGCAGGTAGACCTCGGAGGCGGGGGCCTGCATGCCGGATTCGAAGGCGGCGTATTGGCCGCGCACCGCTTCCCAGTAGTTGGACATTTCGCGGATCGCATCCATGTCGAGGCCGGTGTCCCGCTCGGTGAAGCGCAACGCCTCCACCACCGACCCGAGGGTCGGCTGCGAGGTGTTGCCCGAGAGCGCATCCATCGCCGCGTCCACACAGTCGACGCCCGCACGGGAGGCTTCCATGATGGTGGCGATGGCCGCACCAGAGGTGTCGTGCGTGTGGAAGTGGACGGGCAGGCCCACCTCTTCCTTGAGCGCCTTGACCAGCGCAAAAGCGGCGTTTGCCTTGAGCAGGCCAGCCATGTCCTTGAGGCCGATGACGTGGGCGCCTGCGTCGCGCAGGTCCTTTGCCATGCTGACATAGTATTTCAGGTCATACTTGGACCGATCCGGGTCAAGCATGTCGCCGGTGTAGCAGACGGTGCCTTCGAGAACCTTGTTGTTCTCCAGCACGGCGTCCATCGCGACGCGCATGTTTTCGACCCAGTTGAGGCTGTCGAAGACGCGGAAGACATCGACGCCGGTCTCTGCCGCCTGCTTGACGAAGGCCTGCACCACGTTGTCGGGGTAGTTGGTGTAACCCACGCCGTTGGCGCCGCGCAGCAGCATCTGTGTCATCAGGTTGGGCATCCGTTCGCGCAGGTCGCGCAGGCGCTGCCACGGGCATTCCTGCAAGAAGCGATAGGCCACGTCGAACGTCGCGCCGCCCCAGCATTCCATGGAGAAGAGCTGCGGCAGGTTATGCGCATAGGCCGGGGCCGCGCCGATCATGTCGATCGACCGCATCCGCGTGGCCAGCAGCGACTGGTGGCCGTCCCGCATGGTGGTGTCGGTGATCAGCAGTTGCTTTTGCTCCAGCATCCAGTCGGCGACGGCTTTGGGGCCTTTGGCTTCGAGCAGGTTGCGGGTGCCAAAGGCGGGGGCATCGGCACGGTTCGCCGGGGCTTTGGCCGGTTTGAGATCGGGGTGCGGTCTGGCGCGGCCCTGGACCTCCGGATGGCCATTGACGGTGATGTCCGCGATGTAGGTCAGCACCTTGGTGCCGCGGTTGCGGCGCTGTTTGAAGTCAAACAGGGCGGGCGTCGTGTCGATGAACTTGGTCGTGTACTGATTGTTCAGGAAGACGGGGTGCTTCAACAGGTTGATGACGAAGTCGATGTTGGTGGTCACGCCCCGGATGCGGAACTCGCGCAGGGCGCGGTCCATGCGGCGGATGGCCTGTTCCGGGGTGGGGGCCTTGGCCGTGACCTTCACCAGCAGGGAATCGTAGTAGCGCGTGATGACGCCGCCCGCGTAGGCCGTGCCGCCGTCGAGACGGATGCCCATGCCGGTGGCAGAGCGATAGGCGGTGATGCGGCCGTAATCTGGAATGAAGTTGTTGGTCGGGTCCTCGGTGGTGATCCGGGTTTGCAGCGCATGGCCGGTCAGGCGGATGTCATACTGCGAGGCTTTGCCGGTCGCCTCGGAGAGCGATTTGCCCTCGGCGATCAGGATCTGCGCCTGCACGATGTCGATGCCGGTGACTTCTTCGGTAACGGTGTGTTCCACCTGAACGCGGGGGTTCACCTCGATGAAGTAGAATTTGCCCGTGTCCATATCCATCAGGAATTCGACGGTGCCGGCGCATTCGTAGTTCACATGGGCGCAGATCTTGCGCCCCAGTTCACAGATTTCCTCGCGCTGGGCCTCGGACAGGTAGGGCGCGGGGGCGCGTTCCACGACCTTCTGGTTGCGACGCTGGACGGAACAATCGCGCTCGTAGAGGTGATAGATATGGCCCTGCTTGTCGCCCAGGATCTGCACCTCGACGTGGCGGGCGCGGATGATCATCTTTTCGAGATAACCTTCGTCGTTGCCAAAGGCAGCCTGCGCTTCGCGGCGGCCTTCGAGCACCTTTTCCTTCAGCTCCTTGGCGTTCTCGATCGGGCGCATGCCGCGACCGCCGCCGCCCCAGGAGGCCTTCAGCATCAGGGGGTAGCCAACCTCGTCGGCTTCCTTGGTGATGGCATCGAAATCCTCGCCCAGCACGTCGGTGGCAGGGATGACCGGAACGCCGGCCTCGATCGCCACACGACGCGCGCTGGCCTTGTCACCGAGCGCGCGCATGGTTTCGGCGCGTGGCCCGATAAAGGTGATGCCATTGTCCACGCAGGCATCCACGAAGTCGGGGTTTTCCGACAGCAGGCCGTAGCCCGGATGGATGGCGTCAGCACCGCAGGCCTTGGCCACGCGAATGATCTCTTCGATCGACAGGTAGGCTTGTACCGGGCCGAGCCCCTCGCCAATCCGGTAGGCTTCGTCAGCCTTGAACCGATGAAGGCCCAGCTTGTCCTCCTCGGCATAGACCGCAACGGTCTTCTTCCCCATCTCGTTTGCTGCCCGCATGATACGGATCGCGATTTCACCACGATTGGCCACGAGAATTTTTTCGAATTCAGCCATGAGCGCTGGTCCTCCGACGCATTATTATTGCTTGGTTGCGCAACATTATTACTGTGAGCCTACGCTGCGTTGCGGCGCAAGGGGGTTTGCAAATTAATTGTAAAAATTGGGGTGGTTTGCAAACTGCTTAAAAGCGAGGCGGTTTCGACAGGTTGCCGAAACTAAAATGATCGGTGGCGGAAGGGCTGTGCGGCACCGCCCCTGTCCGCCTCCGAAACAGCCGCGTGGTTGGATGCAGTTTGACCACAAATCACCCGTTGGCCGAGATTTCGCACCAGTCTTTCAGCATGGCGTGCACAGATCCAGCGGAGAGAATGTTTGGGGTGGTGTATGCCGTGTAAGCGGTGCCGGAATTGGGCGCCGGGGCTTTGGGTGCTGAATTTTCAGGCGCTTTGCAACAGCGCCATGCCTTAGGCCGGGAGGTTTGGGGACGGGGTGGCGCTTGGCGCTGGGCGCTGCAACGGGATCGCGCGTCCGCGCAGGTCGGTGGCGCGGGCGACGCCAAGCTGGCCAAGGTTTGCGATGATGTCACGGCGCAGGATCTCTGCCAAGTGGGCGGGGCCTGCTTCCCCCAGGGCGCACAGCGCATAGTGCCATGCCCGGCCCATCATGCAGAAATCAGCGCCGAGCGCGACGGCCCTCAGGATGTCGAGACCGGACTCGATCCCGCTGTCGAAGATCAAAGGCAGCTGCGTGGCCGCGCGGATGGCGGGCAAGGCTTCGATGCTGGCGGGGGCGGCATCGAACTGGCGTCCGGCGTGGTTCGACACCCAGATCGCATCGACGCCATGCTGTTCAAGGCGCAGCGCATCCTCGGGCCGCAGAACGCCTTTGACCACCAGCGGCCCCTCCCAGTGCGCCCGTATCCAGTCAAGATAGTCCCAGTCCGGCGCGGTGCGCAGCAGATAGCCGACGTGGGCGGTGGGATCGCGGGTCTCGGCGTCGGTGCTGTAGCGGTCCAGTGTTTTCATCCGCGGCATGCCATCCGTGCGCATCGCGCGCAGCCGGGCAAGTGACCAGGCCGGGGTCCGCAGACACTGCGCGAGGATGCGCGGCGTCAGGCGCGGCGGCTGCACCAAACCGCCCTTGACCTGGCGTTCACGCCGCGAGGCGACCGGCACATCAAGCGTCAGAACAAGCACGCGAAAGCCACTCGACCGGGCCCGGTCCAACATGTCGCGGCGGATGCCCACATCGCGGGGCGGGTAAAGCTGAAACCAGCCCTGACCAGCGGTGTGCGGCCCGACCTGTTCTGGTGTGGCGTTGGCGACAGTGGATAACGCGTAAGGCACGCCGAGATCGGTGGCGCTGTGGGCCAGTGTCTGTTCCGCGCGAGGCCAGAGCAGCCCGGATTGACCCACAGGGGCCACGCCAAAAGGCAAGGCGTGGTGCTGGCCGAGGAGCGTGGTCGACAGGTCGGGGACAATTTCCCCATGCAGTATGGAGGGCACGAACCCCACCGCATCCAGGGCCGCGCGGTTGCGGCGCAGCGTCGCCTCTGTGCCTGTGGCGGTGTCCAGGTAGGCCCATGCAAAATGTGGTGTGCGGCGGCGGGCACGGGCGCGCAGGTCGGCGATGGTCAAATATCGGCTGTGCGGATCCATAGGCTATTTGCCGACAATTGTTCCTTTTGTGCCAGAGGTATCTGAGCATTCGCTTCAATTGTTCAACATATTTTAAGCGACTTCGCGCAAATCTCAGGGCAGCTTTATAGAACGGAGAGCGCTATGCACGCCTTGCTACTGGACAGCCGCCCTGACCGCCTCGACCGTCTTCAGATCGCGTTTCTGGAGGCTGGCATTCACGTGACCGGGTCGGGCAATCTTGCCGTGGCGGAGTGTTGTCTGAGGCGCGCGATGGTGGATGTGCTGCTCATGGATGAAACCGCCGCCGGGGGCTATGCTGGCGACATCGCGGCCATGGCGGAGCGACGCAACCTAAAGGTGGTGACCCTGATGCTGGCAGGGGATCCTGACGCGATGGCGGATGCCTGTGCCGATCGGATCAAGTCGCTGCACGGCGTCATGGAGCACGACAGTGACCCTGGAAAGGTGGCGCGCATGGCACGTGCGGCGCTTGGTGGGCGCGGCGGGGCAAAGGCCGCCGGGCCAGCGCCGCAGGCGGCTAAGGGGGCTGCGGCTGATGGCGAGGCCTTGCGGGCAAAGGCGCATCAACACGCGCAAAAGCCGATGCCGAAGCCACAGGCCGCTCAACCTGCGCCAAAGGCGGCGCGCACGGTGGGCGACGGTTATCCGGCGCTGAAGGTGCATCCTGCGCTGGCCGCACAGCGCGCCGCGGAAGCGGAGCGCGCGGCGTTGGCAGAGCACCCCGAGCAGAAAGCGCAACCGGCGGTGATCCATGCCAAACCGCAGGCCCAGCCCACCGGCCCGACGCCGGAAGAGCAGCGGATGGAGGCAGCCCGTCAGGTTCTTGAGCAGCGTCAGGCGCGGGCGGAGCAGCTTGCCCGGGCGACGCCAACGCCCGAAAGCCGTGAGGCGGAACAGGCCCGCATTCAGGCGGCACATGAGGAGCGCCTGGTGCAGGCACGGGCGATTGCGCGACAGCGGGCGCTGGACTACGCGGCGGCAACCCGCGCCGCGCAGACGCCACGCAAGCCTGAAGCGCCCCCAATGGAGCATCACCCCATGCCGAAAAAGCCGCTGAAGGCGGAGCGGATTGCGCCATCTCGGGTGGAAGGCACCGCCGCGCCCGAGCGTGGTGCACCGGGCAGGGGGCAAGCGCCCTCGGTCGCGCCGCTGAGCCGGGCGCATGACGTGCCTCATTCCGCCGTGGCGGGACGCGCCACCACGCCGCCTGCGCCCGAAAAGAACCCTGCTATACCGGCAGCGCATTCGGCAGGGACGGCGGCATCATCCAACGATCCGGTGCCGCTGCGTCAGGCGGCGAAACCTGCGGACAGCCACCCGATCTTTCAAAGCTCCCGCCGTCGACTGGTCGGGGTCACCACAGGCGCGCTGATGTCGGCCTGATCTTGCAGGCAAAGCGCAGCACAAACGAACGGGCGGACAGGTTTCTGCCACGCCCGTTCCTGCGATACAGGAAGCTTTGGAACGAATGGAGAACGGTCCTTTCCCTTTCCGTCCCGAGACGCTAAATTGCGTCCATGAGCAGTTTCGACGAATTCGACGCCTTTGAGCAGTCTTCGCTGTCCGCGCGCGCCATGGCCGCGCGGTCAACGCACGCGCCCTATCTGGATCAGCTGAACCCGGCGCAGCGGGAGGCCGTGGAACACCTCGACGGGCCAGTCCTGATGCTGGCGGGGGCCGGAACTGGCAAGACCAAGGCGCTGACAGCGCGTGTGGTCCATCTGCTGAACACAGGGCGCGCGCGTCCGAACGAGATCCTGTCGGTGACCTTCACCAACAAGGCCGCGAAGGAAATGAAGTTCCGCGTCGGCAATATGTTGGGGCAGGTGGTGGAGGGCATGCCCTGGATGGGCACGTTTCACTCGATCTGCGTGAAGCTGTTGCGCCGCCATGCGGAACTGGTCGGGCTGAAATCGAATTTCACCATTCTGGACACCGACGATCAGCTGCGCCTGCTCAAGCAGCTTATTCAGGCGCATGGTATTGATGACAAGCGCTGGCCCGCGCGGATGCTGGCCAATATCATCGACGACTGGAAAAACCGGGCGCTGACGCCAGACAAGGTGCCGTCAGGCGATGCCGATGCATACAACCACATGGGTCCAAGGCTTTATGCGGAGTACCAAGCGCGGCTGAAAGAGCTGAACGCCTGCGATTTCGGCGATTTGCTGCTGCATGTGGTCACGATTTTCCAGCAACACGGCGACGTTCTGGAGCAATACCAGCGTTGGTTCCGCTACATCCTTGTCGACGAGTATCAGGATACGAACGTCGCGCAGTATCTGTGGCTGCGCCTGCTGGCGAGCGCACACAAGAACATTTGCTGCGTGGGCGACGACGACCAGTCCATCTACGGCTGGCGTGGGGCCGAGGTGGGCAATATCCTGCGGTTTGAAAAGGACTTTCCCGGCGCCCACGTGGTGCGGCTGGAACAGAACTACCGCTCGACCCCGCATATTCTGGCAGCAGCCTCTGGCGTCATTCGTGGCAACTCCAACCGTTTGGGCAAGGAGTTGTGGACCGACGCTCAGGAGGGGGAGCGGGTCCGTCTGATTGGCCATTGGGACGGCGAGGAAGAGGCGCGTTGGGTCGGAGAAGAGATCGAATCGATGCAAAATGGCACGCGCGGGATGCGGGCCTTCAGTTTGGACGACATGGCGATTCTGGTGCGCGCCTCGCATCAGATGCGTGCGTTTGAGGATCGGTTCCTGACCATCGGCCTGCCGTATCGGGTCATCGGCGGACCGCGATTCTATGAACGGATGGAGATCCGCGATGCCATGGCCTATTTCCGCGTGGTCGTGTCGCCTGCGGACGATCTGGCGTTCGAGCGGATTGTGAACACGCCGAAGCGCGGGCTTGGCGATAAGGCACAGCAGACCATTCAACGCATCGCCCGTGAAAACGGTGTTGCACTGGTGGACGGTGCGGCTTTGGCCATCGAACAAGGGGCGATCAAGGGCAAGGGCGCAAAGGCGCTGGGCCAATTGGTCACGGATCTGGCGCGCTGGGGGCGCATGACGCGGGCAACTGTGACAGTTGAAAGCGATGATGACGTTTTGGAGGACATGGCGCAGCCGATGCCATCGACGCCAGAGGTCAGCCACGTGGAGTTGGCGCAGATCATCCTGGACGAATCCGGCTACACCGAGATGTGGCAGAACGACAAGACGCCTGAGGCGCCGGGGCGTCTGGAGAACCTCAAGGAACTGGTCAAGGCTTTGGAAAACTTCGAGAACCTGCAAGGGTTTCTTGAGCACGTCAGCCTTGTGATGGACAATGAAACCGATGACGGCGGGGCGAAAGTGTCGATCATGACACTGCACGGGGCAAAGGGTCTGGAGTTTCCGGCGGTGTTTTTGCCCGGCTGGGAAGACGGGCTGTTCCCTTCGCAGCGGTCGATGGACGAGAGCGGGGTCAAGGGTCTCGAAGAGGAGCGGCGGCTGGCTTATGTCGGCATCACGCGGGCCGAAGAGGTCTGCACCATTTCCTTTGCGGGCAACCGGCGCGTGTTTGGACAGTGGCAGTCGCAAATGCCGTCTCGGTTTGTGGATGAATTGCCCGAGGAACATGTAGAGGTGCTGACGCCGCCGGGGCTGTACGGCGGCGGCGGCGGATTTGGCTCTGCTTCGGCCGGCTACGGCAACTCAGGTCTGGAAACGGCTGCGGCCGAGGCGAATGTCTACAATTCACCGGGGTGGCGGCGATTGCAGTCGCGCGCCAATGATCGCCCCCTCAGCCAGCCGCGCGAAAGCAAGTCGCAGGTCATCGACATGACCGCCGTGTCGGCCTTCAGCATAGGGGAGCGCGTGTTCCACCAGAAATTCGGCTACGGCACCGTCGCAGGGATTGAAGGTGACAAGTTGGAAATCACCTTTGAGAAGGCTGGCACGAAGAAGGTTGTGGCGCGCTTTCTCGTGGCGGCGGACGACGTGCCGTTTTGATATGTCTCAGGCCACAGGTAGGGGCGAATCGTCCTTGGGCTGGTCCATGACGATTTGCGAATGCACGCGCGCCACCGTGGGGTGGGCGAGCAGAACGTCGTGAATCAATTTGTTCAGCGCTGGCAGGTCCGGACACCAGACCCGAAGCAGGTAGTCGGCCTCGCCTGTCATGGTCCAGGCTGATGTAATTTCCTGACGCGTGCGCAGAAGGCGGCTGAAATCAGCACTTTGCTCCGTGCCGTGACGCGCCATTTGCACCTGAACAAAGGCTTGAACATGTAGTCCGAGGCGAATGGGGTCGAGACGGGCACGGTAGCCTTGGATTGTGCCGTTGTCTTCCAATCGCTGCCTGCGCCGCCCGGCCTGGCTGGCGGAGAGGTTCAGGGTGTCTCCCAACTCCTGCGCTGTGGCATTGCCGCGCCGTTGCAATCTGTCCAGCAGGGCGATGTCTGTGGGGTCGAGGGGTGTGCGGGGATCTTGCATGAATGCGTCTCTCGGGGCCGGATTGGACGGGGAAATCCCGAAGATGCGCGCAATAAGCGCGTAGGTAAAGCCGAGCTTTGCGTATTTTTACTGTTGGGTGCGCGCAGTGGGTACGTTTGCGCCTAACGCTCAGCGCTTGACTACACCTTTTCCAGCGCAGAAGGTTCGGTATTTTCGAGTTGCAACATCCGGTGATCGGCGCTGTTTGCCTTGCGGCAAAGGCGCCCCGCCCACCGTCCCGCGCAGTTAGCCGCGCGGCATTTGCAGGGTGAGGTTCCGGCCGCCTTTTGAATAGCGCAGTTCTGATTCGCCTATGGCGGCGACGCGTCCACCGTCGAGGCGATCCCCCACTTGAACCTTCTGATATTTGCCGGACGGCAGGCGAACCAGCGCACGGCGATTTGCTGGCGTGCCATAAACGCCGATCAGATTGATGCGGTTCAGCCGGATCGCGTTGCGCACGGTCGCGGAGGACGCAACGGAGGCGCTGGACGGTGCGGAGGGTTGGACTGTCCGGGGCGCAACCGCTGCGGTCTGCACGGCTTCGGTCGGGCGCTCTTTTTCCGCGCGTTCGACGATTGCGGACATGTTGCGTGGCCGCGTCACGGGTTGCAAGGAGGCGCGCACGGCCTGTGCCGTGGCGCGGGCCTCCGGCTCATCGACGACGGCTTGTTCCTGCACGGTCAGCGGGCGTGCCGCCGGCCTGAACCCTTCCAGTTCATCGAGGGAAATACCGCCCAGCGTGGCGCGCTCCTGCTGTTCCACCACGTCATCGGGGCGTGCTTCTGGGCGCTTCTGACCAAGCGGATTCGTTATGGGTGCAGGGGCCGGGGCGGCGTCGGGCGCGGGATCTGGCGCAGGCCCTGGAAGAGCCGCAGGGGTGGCCACCGCATTGCGTAGCGGGGGCACCACGGGCGGCGGCCCGGTATAGACCCGCAATCCGTCCGGCGTCAGAGCGCCCTCGGGCGTGGCCCGCACGACACCTCGTTCGTCGATGTCGAATGTCATGCCAGCGGGCGGCGGCAGGCCGGGGTCGGTCGGAACCGGCGCGCCAAGCACGTTTGGTGCTTTGGGCAGTGCAATGGCGTCGAAAATCGGGATCGTAGGGTCGATGGATGCAACGTAGACATTTTCCACACCGTCGGTTGGCGGGGTGTTTGGCGGCGCAGGGGCGCGCTGCCATATGCCGGTGGCCGCGTAGGTGGCAGCCGCTTCGTCACGGGTCAGCAGATCGCTGGATGGGGTGGGGAGGTCCGGCTCCACAACGGGTTGAGAAGGTTGCAGGGTGGCGACGGTTTCCTCTGCCGGGGCAACCTCTGGAGCGGTTTCTTCGGGCAGCAGGACGATGTCGTCGGGCGCGGCCTCTTGCGGGCTCGTGGCCACTGCGGGTTCATCATCACCGCCGAACAGGGAGGACACCCCATCGTTCATAAACACCGAGGACCACGCACCGATCCCAAGCAGGAGGAGCACCAAAGCTGCGGTAAGCACGAGGCCCGTTGCGCGGGGCGTCTGGCGCTCTGGTGCGCGGTTGCGCGCGCCAAAGACGGTCATTTGCTCGCGCTCTTTTTGTGCGGCGGAGCGGGTGTCCTTGGCAGGCTTCGCCTTGGCGGATTTGGGAGCTGAAGTGGCCGGACCGTTTTCCGGCAGGTCGTCGGGAATGTCTTTGGCGGGCGCTGCCGTTGAAAGATCATCCGTGTCTGCCGGGGTCGGCTTTGGCTCGGGAGCGATCATTGGCGCTTCAGCTTGCTCACGCTCCGGCTGAAGTTTCAGCGCAAGAGGTGTCAACGCCTCGGCACTTGGGGCCGGAGGCGTGGGGCGTGCCTTGGCCAGCGCAGGGCCGGTGATGCCGGGGCTGCGTAGCGCGGCGAGACGCGCGAGGGGTGTAGGCCCGGCTGAGCGCGGGCGTTCAGGCATGCTGTCGTGTTGCGGCGCGGCGCTGCCGGTGGTCGGCATGATGGGCGCCGGCGGCTCAGACGCGTCAGGGGATTTGGATGCCCGGCGCAGGCCCAGACGACTGGGGCGTTTGGCGGGCTTTCCGGGCTTGGCGGTTTTGTTGCGCGTCGGCACCGGAGCTTTGACGGCGGAGGTTGCGGCAACATCGGTTTGTACTGCGCCGAGGCTGGGGCTGGACGCGGTGTCCGGACGCGCGGCTGGCCCGAGGCTTGGTGCCGGGCTGGCGGCGTCTGGGGTGTCCGCCGTGAGCGATTTTGCTTGAACGGAGGGCGCGACTGGTCCCAGAGGGTTTGTCACTGGCGCAACCACTGACGGTGCTTTGGTGTCGGCCGGCAGCTCTGACGTTTCGGGCGCCGCGGACGGTTCAGATGCGGCGCGTTCCGTGCTCGACGTATCTTCTGCGGGGCTGGCGGCAGGGGCCGGTGACACGTCGTCGGCTTTCGGCAGCGGAGCACCTTCTGCGCGCGGCGCGGCCTCTGCTGTCTTCGGGCTGGGCGCGCTGCTCTCGGGAAAGAACGGCGTGAAGCGCGGCTTAATCGCTTCGGTCGTCTTGGGCGGCGTTGCAAAGCCTGCCCCCAAAGCCATGCTGGCTGCGGGGGACATATCGGTTTCAGACCGCGGCCCGCGGCTGGACGCGAAAGAGACGGGCAGCGCGTCCTGTTCTGCGGGCGCGGCGGGGAATGCGGGAGGCGTCGAAAGGATATCTTTATCCTCACCAGTCTCCAGTTCCGTGTGTTCCGGGAGACCGTTGACGTCGGAGGTTTCAACTTCAGACTGCGCCAGCGTTGACTTCAGATCTTCAGGTGCGGAGGTGTCCGCAGTGACAGTTTCGGTTGGTTCAACGGGCTCTTTCGGCTCGGGTTCGGTCGGGGCAGGTGCCTCATCCAGCAGGTGCTCTGCCTGTGTGCCGGAACTTGCATCGTGAGGGGCGGTGATCTGCTCTGATGGCAGATCTTCCGGGTCTTGAGGTGTCTCAGGGACCGGCTCTGTCTCAGCCGCTTGTTCCGGCGGACGGGCGGTTTCGACGTCCGGAGATGTAACAGGGGTCAGAGCCTCCGGGCTTGCCGGAACGATGTGCAGCGGTCGCGCGGGCCGATCTACAGACGTGGGCCAACCGTCAGCTTTGCCAAAAAACACCGCCCCCTCGAATTGCGCGGTCTCTGCGTGGGCCAGATGGCAGATCGGCGTGAAACCGTGATCGCGGGCAAAAATTTCGGCTTCTGTCAGCGTATCCCGGGCGACCGCGGCGATTTGCAAACGTCCGCCAGCCTGTGTCGCGTCCCAGACCAGATCATCCAGCGCGTAGGGGGTCGCGCCGTCAAGCGTCGACCGGATGGCGGTGTCCCAGCTGGCCGGATCGCCCCCAGGATCGGGCAGGTCCGCGTAGCGTATCTGTTCATTGGGGATGATCAGGGCGACGTCAGCCCCCTTTGGATCGAGCACCTCTGCGCGGTCGCGCATGGCGATCACCGCGACATCAAGGTCGGGGTGGTCGATGGCAACTTCGTCGATCACCGCCCACGAGGGGCCGAGACGACGCAGAAGGGCGATGCCTTCGAATGACAGGGCGAGCGCAAAATTCGGTACCATGTGTCGGGTCTTACCAGTCCTGCTATGCTCGGGGGAGGGTTAATCCCTTTTGCGAACAGTATATGGCAACTCTTTGCCGAGGAAAAGAAAGACGTGGTGCGAGGGATTGCCTGCGCCCTCGGCAAAGACGAAGTTATTAAAGATTTTTTAAGCAAAACTCAGAGGTTGAGCATGCAACTCCACAAGGCGATTTTCACGGCGATTCTGATGGCGGGGCCGGTCTGCGTGCCTGCGGTGCAAGCGCAGGAAGCTCAGGCTCAGGCGCCACAGGTGGCCCGGATGACGGTTTCCGGTGAGGCGCGCGTGACGGCGACGCCGGATCTGGCATCGGTATCCTTGGGGGCCGAGGGCCGTGGCAAGACGGCGGTGGAGGCGATGGACGCCACCTCGCAGGCGTTGGACGGTATCATTGCACGGCTCACCGAGCTGGGAATCGAAGAGAAGGACATCCAGACGCGGGATCTTTCGGTGAACGAGGAGACGCGCTGGAACCAGGAACGCGACGAACAGATCTTTATCGGCTATCTGGCGCGCAACATGGTCGAGGTGCGGGTCCGCGACATGGACCTGTTGAGTGACGTTCTGGGGCAGGTCCTGG
Source organism: Sagittula marina (assembly GCF_014196795.1). Classification (GTDB taxonomy): domain Bacteria; phylum Pseudomonadota; class Alphaproteobacteria; order Rhodobacterales; family Rhodobacteraceae; genus Sagittula; species Sagittula marina. The sequence goes on along the minus strand of NZ_JACIEJ010000004.1, from coordinate 268,881 downwards.
GCGAGGGTGCGAACCGTTTGGGCGGCATCAGCTTCGAGATGCAGGACGATGCGCCATTGCGGGCAGAGGCGCGCCGCGAGGCCGTTACGGATGCGATGGAGAAGGCACGCCTGTTCGCGGAAGCGGCCGGGGTCGAGGTTGGGCGTGTGCTCTCCATCGACGACACCGCGGAGCCGTTGGTCGAAGGACCGCGTATGCGTATGGCAGAACCCATGATGATGGAAGACGGGCAGGCTAAGGCCGTTCCGGTGGCCGTCGGAGAGGTCACGGTGCGCGCTGAGGTGACAATGGTCTTCGAGATCGCTCAGTAACGGCGTGACCGTTTTCGAGCGGGTTTGATGCGTGTCTCTGGGCCAAGGGTTTTGACCGACCGGATGCGCTTCGCCTGAATAGCGTGGTTTTCAACATAGGCCGGGGTGATCCCCGGCCTATGGATTATGTGCTTACGCTTTGGACAGAGCCTGATCCAGATCGGCAATCAGATCCTTCGCGTCCTCTGTCCCGATGGAAATACGCACCACGTTCGGAGCGGCCCCCGCGGCGATCTGTTGCTCTTCGTTCAGCTGGCGGTGCGTGGTGGAGGCGGAGTGAATCACCAGGCTGCGCGTGTCGCCAAGGTTGGCCACGTGAGAGAAGATCTCCAGCGAATCGACGAACTTGATGCAGGACTCGTAGCCGCCTTTGAGCGCCACGGTGAACAGGCCGCCAGCCCCCTTGGGGCAGATGCTCTTGATCCGGTGATGATAGGGCGAGCTCTCCAGCCCGGCATAGGTCACCGCCTCGACAGCGTCATGCCCTTCGAGCCAGCCGGCCACTTCGAGCGCATTTTTGACGTGCTTTTCCATACGCAAGGACAGGGTTTCGATGCCCATCAGGGTGTAATGCGCCGCCTGCGGGTTCAGCGTCATGCCGAGGTCGCGCAGACCGATGGCGATGCCGTGGAAGGTGAAGGCCAGCGGGCCAAAGGTCTCGTGGAACTTCAACCCGTGGTAGGCAGGTTCCGGGGCGGAGAGCGAGGGGAACTTGTCCGAGGCGGACCAGTCGAATTTGCCCGAATCCACCACGCAGCCGCCGGTGACCGTGCCGTTGCCGGTCAGGTATTTGGTCATCGAATGCACCACCAACGTCGCGCCGTGCTCGATCGGGCGGCAGAGGTAGGGCGTGGCCGAGGTGTTGTCGACGATCAGCGGGATGCCGGCCGCGTCAGAGATGGCGGAAATCGCGTCGAGGTCGGTGATGTAGCCGCCGGGGTTTGCGATGCTCTCGCAGAAGACCGCACGGGTGTCGTCGTCGATGGCCGCTTTCACAGCGTCGAGGTCGTCGAAATCCACGAAGGTCGCGGACCAGCCGAAACGCTTGATGGTCTGGGAGAACTGGGTGATCGTCCCGCCATAAAGGCGCGAGGAGGCCACGATGTTCTTGCCCGGTCCCATCAGCGGGAAGAGCGCCATGATCTGGGCTGCGTGGCCCGAGGAGCAGCAGACCGCGCCTGCGCCGCCTTCGAGCGTGGCCATGCGTTCCTGCAGCGCGGCAACCGTGGGGTTGGTCAGGCGCGAGTAGATGTAGCCGACCTCTTGGAGGTTGAAAAGCGCCGCCGCGTGTTCAGCATCGCGGAATACATATGCCGTTGTCTGGTAGATCGGCGTCTGACGTGCGCCTGTTGCCGGATCGGGCCGCGCGCCTGCGTGAATTTGCAGCGTGTCAAAGCCGTAGTTGGGTTCATCGGTCATGGGGGTGTCTCTCCCTGAAAGTTGTTCGGGGGGACCGTATGACAGCCGCACGACAGCGGCAAGCGGCGCAGCGGGCCCCGCCTCAAGGCAGCGGTCTTATCGGCCGGTTTGGGCAACGTTCAGCCCGGCGCGGGCAAAGTTCACCGGCTCGCCGTCTGCTCCGTGTCCGATCACGCTGAAGCTGCCGTCGGTTTCGAGGATCACTGCAGTGACTTTGTCCGGGTCAGCAGGGGCGGCGCTGCGGATGACCGTCATCAGTTCATTCTTGAGGATACGTTCGTCGTGCAGGGCTTGGTGCAATATCTCGCCTTTGTGCATCAGCAAGCGCGGCTCCGAGCGCACCACCCGTGCCAATGTGTCTGACGCCATGGAGGCGCGGGCCAGCGCCCATTGCAGGCCAATCAAGGTGAACAAGGCGGCGATTCCCTCGGCCAGGGCCACGTCCTCGGACAGCAGTATCGTCGCAAGGACAGAGCCGATGGCGACCGTGACCACGAGATCAAAGGCGTTGAGCTTGGCCAGTGTGCGCTTTCCGGAAATGCGCAGCATCGTGATCAGTGCCGCGTAGCCGAGCACGCCGACGAACACCGTGCGAAAGATGTCCTGCCAACCTTGGTACAGCATATCGGAGATCAGGGAGAGTATGTCCATGTGATCACAACGCCGGTAGCGCGGGGCAGTTCCGGGACGTGTCTGTCAACGACGGACCGGAGGCCGTTGGCCCGGCCCGCCTTGCTGGTCGCGTTCATTGTATGGGGGCAAAGTAGACCCGTCTGAGGCCGTGCCTCTGCGGGGGCAACCGTTGACGCATCGGCGGGCGTCAACGCATCCAGAACCCTTCGCGTTTGATGGTGTTGCGGATCGCCTGTTCACGCCGTGGCAGGTCGTTTTGGTCGAAAAGGCTGCGCACCTTTTGGCCACGGTTCTGGTAAATCATGCGCTTGAACGGATCATATTGCTTGAGCAGCTTCTTGACCTCGTTGGGGGCGGAGATGTCTTCGAGGAGGGTCACCACATCATCTGCTTCGCGCGCATAGAGCAGCGGCAGCGTGCGATAATGGCAGGTGACCGTTCCATCCAGCAGACCTGCCGGAAGCGTGTCCCGCCCACCGCCAAGCGCATGGATCACAAGCGGCAGAGCGATCTGATCGAGCCATGGATCAAAGCTTTGGCAGATCAGGGCGCGGGGTGGATTGTCGCGGATCTCCAGCGCGTAATCGCGGAACAGCGTGCCGAACTCATGCGGGCAGCGATAAAAGAAAAAGCCCGCGTTGAAATACAGGTAGCGCTTCCAGTATTCGTCGGGTTGAGAGCGGTCGAGGCTGCTGTCAAAGTCCAGGCCGAAGCGCTCGTAAAGCGATCCCCAGATTTCGGTGTAGCCGGGACCGTAGAGTTCCAGCTTGGGCCATGTGCCTTCGCGATTCATCGACGCGGTGGGGCGGTCAAAGTCGAACGGGACGGAGGCAAGGTCGTCCAGGACAAGCGTATCGGTGTCGAAGAAGATGAACGGCTCGCCCTTGGGCAGGGCGAAGAGGGCCTCGATCTTGTTGCCATAGGGATAGACGTGGCCGAAATGCTGGCTGTCGAAGCGGATGATTTCGGCGCCGAAGCCTTCGAGCGCGGCGCGCAGATCGGGGTCGCGGATCGTGGGATCATTGGGCCAGAGCGGGCCGGGCGCGGGTTCGGCGACATACAATCGAAAGCCGTCGTTGGCCGAGCGAGACGCGCGAGAGGCCGCAAAAAGCAGTGCCTCGTAGGCGAGGCGACCATTCTGACCGATAATCAGAATGTTGACGGGCTGCGTGTTGGGCGGGGGCGTGGCCATGGTTTTTCTGCTCGTCCCGAGGTCTGTTTTCACGTGACTATAGGCAGCCGCTGGCGGAGCCGAAAGCACTGTTCTGGTGCGCAGGTAGATCGCCCCGGATGCGGCTCGACCCGCGGCACCATCAAGCGCGACCCAAGATCATCGCGCGCGCCGCGTCCGGCGGACTTGCGACCCGCGACTTGGGCGGGTAAAGCGGCCCAAGATATTTTCGCAAATGAGGCCCCCATGTCGATCGACATCGAGACTGCCGCCCGCGTCGCCAAGCTCGCGCGGATCAAGGTGGAAGAGGACGAGCTGCCGGATCTGGCCCACGCCTTTAACGATATCCTTGGCTTCATCGAACAGTTGAACGAGGTGGATGTGGACGGGGTGGAGCCGATGGTTTCCGTGACGCCCATGCGTCTGAAACGCCGTCAGGACGGCGTGACCGATGGCGGGATGCAGGACAAGGTCCTGAAAAACGCGCCTGATGCGCGCGAGGGCTTCTTTGCCGTGCCGAAGGTGGTCGAATAATGAGCGAACTGACAAAACTGAAGATCGCCGAAGCCCGTGATGCGCTTCGCAAGGGGGATGTGACCTCTGCCGAGCTGACCGAGGCCTGCCTGACCGCTATCGAAGGCGCCGGTGCGTTGAACGCGTTTGTGCACAAAACGCCCGAAATCGCGCGTGAACAGGCTGCCGCCGCCGATGCACGTATCAAGTCGGGCGATGCGCCTGCGATGTGTGGTATTCCACTTGGGATCAAGGATCTGTTTTGCACCAAGGGTGTGGACAGTCAGGCGGCCTCGCGCATCCTTCAGGGCTTCAAGCCCGAGTATGAGAGCACCATCACCAGCCAGTTGTTCGACGCGGGCGCAGTCATGTTGGGCAAGCTCAACATGGACGAATTCGCCATGGGTTCGTCGAACGAAACATCTGTTTATGGCAATGCCGTCAATCCGTGGCGACGTGGCAATGACGAGGCCCAGCTGACGCCGGGTGGCTCGTCTGGCGGGTCTGCTGCGGCTGTGGCTGCGGACCTTTGCCTTGGCGCGACGGGCACCGACACCGGTGGCTCTATCCGCCAGCCTGCCGCCTTCACCGGCATCACGGGTATCAAACCGACCTACGGGCGCTGCTCGCGCTGGGGTGTGGTGGCGTTTGCCTCCTCGCTGGATCAGGCGGGCCCGATGACGAAGGACGTGCGCGACGCGGCGATCATGCTGCAGGCGATGTGTGGTCACGATGCGAAGGACAGCACCTCTGCCGACCTCGCCGTGCCGGATTTCGAAGCGGCGCTGACAGGCGATATCAAGGGCAAGAAAATCGGTATTCCCAAGGAATATCACATGGATGGCATGCCCGCCGAGATAGAGGCGCTTTGGGCTGAGGGCCGCGCGATGCTGAAGGACGCGGGCGCGGAGATCGTCGATATCTCTCTGCCGCACACCAAATACGCGTTGCCGACGTACTACGTCATTGCACCGGCCGAAGCATCGTCGAACCTCGCGCGGTATGACGGTGTTCGCTACGGCCACCGCGCACAGCTGGGGCAGGGCGACGGCATCACCGAGATGTACGAAAAGACCCGTGCCGAGGGCTTCGGCGAAGAGGTCAAGCGCCGTGTGATGGTCGGCACTTACGTGCTGTCTGCTGGCTTTTACGACGCCTATTACAACAAGGCGCGCAAGGTCCGGACGCTGATCAAGAAGGACTTCGAGGATGTGTTCGCGCAGGGCGTGGATGCGATCCTGACGCCGACAACGCCCTCTGCGGCCTTTGGTCTGGGCGAAATGAAAGACGCCGATCCGGTGAAGATGTACCTCAACGATGTGTTCACTGTGACGGTGAACCTTGCCGGGCTTCCGGGCGTTGCCGTGCCGACAGGCGTGGATGCGCAAGGGCTGCCGCTGGGGCTGCAACTGATTGGGCGCCCTTGGGAAGAGGGTGATTTGCTGAATACCGCCTATGCGCTGGAACGGGCCGCTGGCTTTGTTTCCAAGCCCGGGAAATGGTGGTAAGGCGCGACCAACGCGGGGGCACGATGGCCCCCGCATCGACATGTGGGGCGGACGATGCGGTATATTCTTTGTGGTGTGATGGCGGCAGCGGCTTTGGCCGGATGTACGACGTCGGTGCCGGACAGCGCCGCTGGGGTCACGGATTCCGGGCAGGGCGTGGGCTTTGGCAACTATGATGATTATCGCGATGAACGCGAAACCCAGCTGACCGGTGGTGCATCCGGCGTCCAGGACAATTCCGACGCCATCGCGCGCCAGGCGGCGGCTGCGCTGAACTCAGGCGAGGCCCCGGTCAATGCGTCTCCCTCGAACCCTGCGCCTGCGATCGTTGAAAACGCGCGCGGGATTTCGGGTGAGAACGATTTCAACGCGGTGTCTGCTCAGCGTGACATCAGCGCGGACGCGGCGATGATTGCTCAGAACCGCGCCCAGTATGAGGTGATCCAGCCGACGGATGTGCCGGCGCGCCCCGGCTCCAGCCGTCCGAACATTGTGGCCTTTGCACTGCAATCGACGAACCCGGTTGGCACCGCGCTGTACAAGCGGTCATCCTTCCGGGCAGAGACCAAGTATGCGCAATCCTGTGGCAGCTTCCCCTCGGCGGATCTGGCGCAGGAGGAATTCCTCGCGCAGGGCGGGCCCGAAAAGGACCGCAAAGGCATGGACCCGGATGGCGATGGCTATGCCTGCGGTTGGAACCCGGCCCCATTCCGGGCGGCCAAGGGCTGATTTCCGAGGTGGCTGAGGCCGTCTGGCATCCTTCCCCGAATTTCGGCGACCGGCGCGGGTGTTCCGCGCCGGATTGCGTTTTGCTGCACTACACGGCGATGCAAACTGCGGAAGCCGCTTTGGCCCGGCTGTGCGATCCTGACTACGAGGTGTCCGCGCACTACCTGATCGCAGAGGATGGGCGGGTTTGGCAGATGGTGCGCGAGGCAGATCGGGCGTGGCACGCAGGGCGCGGAGCCTGGGGCGCGTGCGAAGATCTGAACTCTCACAGCATCGGTATTGAGCTGGCCAATCCGGCGACCCATCCGTTTCCAGAGCCTCAGATGGCGGCGTTGGAGCATCTTTTGCGTGGCGTTGTTGCGCGGTGGGGTATCGCAGCGGAGCGCGTGCTGGGTCATTCCGACAGTGCTGTGGCGCGCAAGATTGATCCCGGTCCAAAGTTCGACTGGCAAAGGCTGGCGATGCAAGGCTTTGGCGTTTGGCCCCAGTGTGTTGCGCCGGGTGATTTTGATCTCGACGCGCTGCGGTTTGGGTATCGGGGGGAGGCCGCCGACGTCTTGGCCGCATTTCGGTTGCGATTTCGGCCGTGGGCTCATGGTCCGCTGGACGATATGGATCGGGGGCTGATGGCGGATTTGGCCCAGCGGTGGCCCCACATGCGTCACTCAAGCCTGTAGGGCAGCACGTCGCGTATGTTCGGCGTGGTTGTCAGCCGCTTTTCCAGTGGCGGGACAGAGCGTTGGTGGCAATTCGTCCGCTCGCAGATGCGACAGGAAATGCCTATCGGCTCAAACGCAGAGGCGCGCGTCACGTCCAGCCCGTCAGCATAGACGAGGGCGGAGGCGTGGCGCACTTCGCAGCCCAGTGAAATCGCATAGCGGCGCACCGGGGCCCCGAAATGCCCGCCGGATTTCGACACATCGCTTGCCAGAGAGATATAGCGCACGCCGTCCGGGGTTTCGGCCAGCTGCCGCAAGAAACGTCCCGGGGTTTCAAAGGCGCGGTGCACGTTCCAAAGCGGGCAGGCACCACCGAAACGCGCAAATTGCAGCCGGGTGGCAGAGTGCCGTTTGGTGATGGTGCCAGCCTGATCGACCCGGACAAAGAAGAACGGCACGCCTTTTGCGCCAGGGCGCTGCAGGGTGGACAAACGGTGGGCCACCTGTTCGATGGAGGCACCGAATTTTGCAGCCAGCAGTTCCAGATCGTGCCGTGTGTCCTGCGCGGCGCTCAGGAAAGCCCCGTAGGGCATCAAGGCCGCCCCGGCAAAATAGTTGGCAAGACCAAGTTTTGCGATGGCGCGGGCTTCCTCGGACTGGAAACGCGCAAGGTCAAGCGTGGCATCGAGCAGTTGGTTTTGTCGCAACAGCGCGAGTTGGACAAGCAGCTGGAACGTCTGCGTTTCGAGTGGGAGCAGAGAAGAGAGGGTCAGGGTTCTTCGCACAGGATCGAAGGTCCGCATCGGTGTGCTTTGGGCGAAATTCACGGTGTAGCCATCAGCTTCGAGGCGGGCGAGCGCACCGGAGCGCAGATCCCCCTGGGCCGTCAGTTGACCAGCAAAGCGTTCTGCAGCGCGGTCCACGGCGTCGATATAGTTGTCGCAGTAGTGGAAGAAGTCGCGCACCTCCTCCCATGGGGACGGCTGGAGTTGCGATCCTTCGCGGCCCAGTGCCTCGTCCAGAGAGGCGAGGCGCTCGTGGGTCTGGCGATAGGCGCGGTGCAGAGCAAGAAAGGCGCGCGCCAGCACCGGAGCATTGGAGGCCGTGAGCCGCAAATCTGCCAGTTGCGGTGTGGTTTCGCCAAAGACCGGGTCTGCCAAGGCTTCTCGCATGTCGGTGACAAGCCGCTCGGCATCCCCTTGTCCAAGCTCGGTAACGTCGAAGCCGAACTCCTGCGCCAGCGCCAGCACCACGGTGGTGCTGACGGGACGGTTGTTGTTCTCCATCTGGTTCAGATAGGGCAGGGATATGCCGAGCTTTGCGGCAAAGTCCTTTTGCGTCAGGCCAAGGCGGCCGCGGATGTCGCGCAGCTTTGCCCCGGCGTAGAGTTTCTGCGTCGCCATGTTTGCACCTTTGCCAATTTCTGGCAAATGTTTTGCAAATTCAGCGCGCCAGGTCCAGCCCCCCGACGCGACGCTCGCGCCAGATCACCAGAAGAATGGCGAAGACCGATGCAACGCCAGAGCCGAACATCATCCAGAGCAGGGGCCATGCGCCGGTTTCGATGGTGAGCAGGGTGCCGGCGGCCTGAGACAGGATCGCGCCGCCGCCGAGCATGATGGCGCCGGCAAGCCCGGACGCCGTACCTGCGAGGTGAGGGCGTACTGACAGGGCACCTGCCGTGGCGTTGGGAATGGTCAGCCCGTTGCCGAGACCCACGAGGGTCATGAAGCCGAAGAAGGTCCATTGCGTGTCCAGACCCAAGGCGAAACAAATCAGCGACGCTGCCATACCGCCAGACACGATCAACCCGCCCCAGAGCACCATTTTGTTGATGCCGATCCGGGCGGAGTAGCGGCCCGAGGCGAAGTTGCCTAACGCGTAGCCCACCGCGGGCGCGCCAAAGAAGAACCCCAAGGTGCGTGCCGAGAGTTCGAACACCTGCATGCCGACGAAAGACGCGCCGCCAACGTAGGAGAAGAATGCACCCGACGACAGGGCGCAGGCCAGCGCGTATCCCCAGAAACGCGGTGCGCGGAACAGCTCCGGGTATTGCTGGAACTGTTGGGTGAGCGTCAGGCCGGATTTGGTCGCGGTCTCTCCCACGTCGGCCCAGCACAGCCAGACCATGGCCAGGCCGCACACAAGAAGGAGCCAGAAGTTCGACTGCCATCCAAAGGTTTCGGCCAGCACGCCGCCGAAGATCGGCGCAAGCATGGGAACCAAGGCCATGCCCATTGTGACATATCCGATCCGGGACGCTGCTTCATCCGGCGGATAGAGGTCCCGCACGATGGCGCGGCTGAGGACCATGCCGACGACCGACGCGCTCTGGATCATGCGGCAGACCAGGAAGGTCGTCACATCCTCTGCGACGAGCGTACCCACGGTGCCCACGGTGAAGGCCGTCAGCCCCCACAAAATCACGGGACGCCGCCCGAACTTGTCCGACAGCGGTCCGATAATCAGCTGAAGCACCGCGTTCACGGCCAGCGTCAATGTGACGGCCAGCTGAATGATGTGATATTCCGTGTCGAACCAGTCGGCCATCAGCTGCAAAGCCGGGACGAAAACGTTGAGCGTCAGCGCCGACATGCTGGACAGCAGCACCAGTGTGACGATGTTGGGCGGTGTGGCGCGGTCAAAGAGGCGCTTCGAGGGAACGGTGGTCATGATATGGGGTTAGGGTGAGGAAATAGCTTTGTCCATCATTTGCATGTGCAAGGCACGCAATTATGCCAGTTTGCAATTTGCTAGAGAGGTAGTTTTCTGAGTTTGCAAATTTGCGAGGAAGTTCTTGTTATGCTGCGTCTGCGCTGTATGGTCCGCGCAAACCAAAAGGGGCCTTTGCGATGAAAGACATCATTCAGGAATTGCACGATCGCCGGGAAAATGCCCGGCTGGGCGGTGGTCAAAATCGCATCGACGCGCAGCATGGCAAAGGCAAGTTGACCGCTCGGGAGCGGATCGAGCTGCTGGTGGATGAGGGATCCTTCGAGGAATACGATACATTCGTTGCCCATCGCTGCACCGACTTCGGCATGGAAAACAATCGCCCCTATGGGGACGGCGTGGTAACAGGCTGGGGCACGATCAACGGCCGCATGGTCTATGTGTTCAGCCAGGACTTCACCGTGCTTGGCGGCTCCGTCTCTGCGACGCACGCGCAGAAGATTTGCAAGATCATGGATATGGCTGTTCAGAACGGCGCGCCCGTGATCGGGCTGAATGATTCCGGCGGTGCCCGCATCCAGGAGGGCGTTGACGCGTTGGCGGGTTATGCCGAGATATTCCAGCGCAACGTGTTGGCCTCGGGGGTTGTTCCGCAGATCTCTGTCATCATGGGCCCCTGTGCTGGCGGCGCGGTCTATTCGCCGGCGATGACGGACTTCATCTTCATGGTGAAGGATTCGTCTTACATGTTCGTCACTGGCCCCGACGTGGTGAAAACCGTTACCAATGAGGTCGTCACCGCTGAGGAGCTTGGCGGCGCAACCACACACACGCGCAAATCCTCCGTCGCCGATGGCGCGTTTGAAAACGATGTGGAAGCGCTTGCCGAAGTGCGCCGCCTTGTGGACTTCTTGCCGCTCAACAATCGCGAAAAGCCACCCGTGCGTCCGTTCTTCGACGATGTGGACCGGATCGAGACATCGCTCGACACCATTATTCCTGACAATGCCAATGCGCCCTACGACATGAAGGAGTTGATCCAGAAAGTCGCGGACGAAGGGGATTTCTACGAGATCCAGAAAGATTTCGCGGGCAACATCATTACCGGTTTCATCCGTCTTGAAGGGCGGACAGTGGGGGTCGTGGCCAACCAGCCGATGGTTCTGGCGGGCTGTCTGGACATCGACTCGTCGCGGAAGGCCGCGCGCTTTGTGCGCTTCTGTGACTGTTTCGAGATTCCGATCCTGACGTTTGTGGATGTGCCGGGCTTTCTGCCCGGAACCTCGCAGGAATACGGCGGTGTCATCAAGCACGGCGCGAAACTGCTCTTTGCCTACGGTGAGGCCACTGTGCCGAAGGTCACGGTCATCACCCGCAAGGCTTACGGCGGCGCCTACGACGTGATGGCGTCCAAGCACCTGCGCGGCGATGTGAACTACGCCTGGCCCACGGCCGAGATCGCCGTGATGGGGGCCAAGGGTGCGACGGAGATCATTCACCGCGCTGACCTGAAAGACCCTGAGAAGATCGCCGCCCACACTGCCGAATACGAGGATCGCTTTGCGAACCCGTTTGTTGCAGCGGAGCGAGGATTTATTGACGAAGTGATCCAGCCCAAGTCGACCCGTCGCCGGGTGTCCAAGGCCTTTGCCATGCTGCGCAACAAGCAGCTGACGAACCCTTGGAAAAAACACGACAATATCCCGCTGTAAGGACACGCAAGAGATGGTGGGGGAAGGCTTTGACAGGGTCACGCGTCTGAAAGGCGGTTGGCTGGAGGCGCGGTCCGACGCGGGCTATGTGTTGGCGCGCCACTGGCCGCCGAGGTTCGACGTGCAGGCCACATCGGAGTTCGAAAACCTGCGCGCGTCGCGTCTTGCGCGGCAGGTGCGTCAGGACCTTTGGAGGGCCGTTCAAAACCTGCGTGGCTTCTCTCCCGTCGTGCAAATTCTCTTTACCACGGGTGGTTTAGCTGTTACCGCTGGGGGGCGTGTAGACGGTCGTATACCTCACGGAATCGAGTCGCAGATTCAAGCTCTGTTGGACGATCCGGCGCGCCGCGCCCGATGGAAAACCTGGGCCCGGAGAGGGAAATGACCCACATGATACGGAATTCCGCAGAGGGTGCGCCCACTGCGAAAGCGGCCCCGACGGGAGGAGCGGACGTCTTCGGACGACTGTGTCGGGGCTGCTTCATTGATACACCCATTGCCATCTTGATATGCTCGGCGCTTGCCGGTCCTGTTGCGTCAGCGGGGCAGCCGTTTTTGCCCAGTGGCCTGGAGGTGACGTTCCATGACGAAATTTCCGAGCCGATGGTTTACCGCGTGCGCTACGTCGTACCCGCGCTGCAGGACGCGGATGTCGATTACATGACGGTGTCCGACGATATGGCGCGCCTGTGTGCAGAAGACGCGCTGCCGCGTTTGGCTGAAATCGGTGCCACACCAGACCGCGTCATCGTGACATTGATGGCGCAACCGGTGGAGTTCGGTTACGCGACCGCCGATGTGCGGCAATTTTTCGAGAGTTATTCGGTGGAAGATGGCCGCTGCATCTGGGAGGCGTTCTGATGTTTCCACAAGATGTTGCGCTCAAGGCGGGCTTGGAACAACTTTATGCGTCTTCAGAGTCACAGAAAAAGATCCTGTGTTTGGGTGCGTATCTTTTCCACAGGACGCACGTTAATCTTACTCTTGATTGCATCACCGCAATCGACACAACGGAACGAGGGACGGATCTGACCGATCCCTTGCAATTTGACAGGAGTCACAGATGTCCAAGAGCATCAAGCTTCTTGCCATGCTTTCGGTTGTCGCCGGCCTCTCGGCTTGCGCACAGCAGGAAGAAGAAGAGTACGTCGTGGTCGATCCCGAGCCCATCTCGATCGAGCCCGTCTACACCGGCAAGTACAAGTAAGAAACTATCGGGGCGGGCGTGTCCGCTCGCCTCGACATTCCTATCGAGCACGGCTGAACTGGCCCCAACCAAGGAGGGCCGGATATGCTGAAGCATCGCGGCTTCCCGGGACGTCTCCCGGGCACCGATTATCAATTTACGGTCCGGCGCGCGAACCCGAAGGGTGCGACCGAGATCATAAAACGCGAACGCTACCGTGACCGCCGTCCGCCTGATCGCAAGGCCGACTGGGTGTTCATGTCGGCGCTATGGCACCACTTCGGAGATCAGCCGTTTGAGCGAGGCAACCTTGATGCCGGGCGACTCTCGTGGCTGTTTGGCCGCGAAGTTCTGCCGTACAACAAAGATGACTTCGACCCGACCGATTACGAGGCGCTTCTTGTCATAGACGAGACAGCCGCGCGTGCGTCCTTCCCCGAGGCTTTCGACGAAGCGGAGCCGTGGGAAAACTGATGCGCGTGGACTTGCCGATCCCTTCTGAGAATGCGCGGCCCGCTGCCGATCCGTGGACGGGTCGCAAAACAGGCTGTGCAAGACGCGGAGGGTCTGCAAACCTGACGTCAGGGCAGGGGACGCGGCTGCATCGCGCCATTCGTTCAGCCTCTGTTCATTCCCCCAAGAAGGGGCGGTCGACCGAGTCCCCGGAGCGATCGCCCCACCGGTCTATCTTTTGTTTCATGTCTGATTTGCAACGGTCTGGCTTGGATCAACCTGTATGCAACAAGGTTCTGATCGATCCGTCGCGTTGCTCAGTTACACTCTCAGAGCAAAAGAAAAACAAATCTGAGGCGAGCCCATGCAGAAGCAACGCGTATTCCTCTCCATGTTGGCGTCAATCTTCCTCGCTTCCTGCGGGAGCATGTTTGGCTCGCAATCGGAGGTCGGGATGGCCTCGGGCGGAGCGTCAGCTCTTGTCCTGGAAAAGGACGCCCTGTCTGGCGCGCCAGGCAATATCGCTTCCGACAGCATGGCCTTTTGCAGCCAATACCCGTCGCGCTGCTGACGCTGCTGATACTGTTTTTGAGCAGGCGCAGAGCCATGATCGGCAGAAAAAGGTAACGAAGTGTGAAAAGCGTGGAACCTTTCTGACAAACAGGTCGTTTGGTATTACAATAGACTTGCGAGCAACGGCTCGGAACAGAGAGGACATATCATGCGTATTCTTGCCCTTACCCTTGTGGCGGCTTCGACACTTGGTCTTGCAGCTTGCGAAGGCACCGACCTTGAGCGCGGCGTCATTGGTGCCGGCGTTGGCGCAGCAGCAGCATCGGCGACCGGCGGCAACGTCGCGGGCGCAGCGGCTGTTGGTGGCGCAGCCGGCGTCATCTGCGACGATGTCACGCCGCAACTCTGCCGCTGAACCGTTTTCGCGTGCGCAGCTAACCCGCACGCCTGATCGTAATGTGAACGCCGTCCGGACCGAGGGGTCCGGGCGGCGTTTTCCGTTTGAAATTTTCGTGTCCGTGGGCACGTCGGAACAAAGGGACAGAAATGTTTGATAAGATCCTGATCGCGAACCGCGGAGAAATCGCCTGCCGTGTCATCAAGACCGCGCGCAAGATGGGCATCAAGACTGTGGCCGTCTACTCCGACGCGGACAGACACGCGCTGCATGTAGAGATGGCGGACGAGGCGATCCATATCGGTCCGCCTCAGGCCAATCAGTCCTACATTGTGATCGACAAAATCATGGATGCCGTGAAACAGTCGGGCGCTCAGGCGGTGCATCCGGGATACGGCTTTCTGTCCGAGAACCCGAAGTTTGCCGAGGCTCTGGCCGCCGCTGGTGTGGCTTTCGTTGGCCCGCCGGTAGGTGCCATCGAGAAGATGGGGGACAAGATCACCTCCAAGAAGATCGCACAGGAGGCCAACGTCTCTACCGTGCCGGGCTACATGGGATTGATCGAAGACGCTGACGAAGCTGTCAAAATCTCTAACGAGATCGGGTATCCGGTGATGATCAAGGCCTCTGCCGGGGGTGGCGGGAAAGGCATGCGCATCGCGTGGAATGACGATGAATGTCGCGAAGGTTTCCAGTCATCCAAGAACGAAGCGGCCAGCAGCTTTGGCGATGACCGGATCTTTATCGAGAAGTTCGTCACCCAGCCGCGCCATATCGAAATTCAGGTTCTGTGCGATGCACACGGCAACGGCATCTGGCTCAACGAGCGGGAATGCTCGATCCAGCGCCGCAATCAGAAGGTCGTCGAAGAAGCTCCGTCGCCTTTCCTTGATGCCGAGACACGCAAAGCCATGGGAGATCAATCCGTCGCTTTGGCAAAAGCTGTGGGCTACGCGTCGGCGGGCACCGTGGAGTTCATCGTTGACGGCGACAAGAACTTCTACTTCCTCGAAATGAACACTCGTTTGCAGGTGGAACACCCTGTGACCGAGCTGATCACGGGCGTCGACCTTGTGGAGCAGATGATCCGGGTCGCCAATGGCGAGCCGCTGTCGATCACCCAGGACGATGTGCAGATCAACGGTTGGGCGATTGAAAACCGGCTCTATGCCGAAGATCCCTACCGGAACTTTCTGCCCTCCATCGGGCGTCTGACCCGCTACAACCCGCCTGCCGAGGGCAAGCTGGGCGACGGCATCGTGCGCAATGACACCGGCGTCTTTGAGGGCGGCGAGATCAGCATGTACTACGACCCTATGATTGCAAAGCTGTGCACATGGGCGCCAACCCGCGAGGGCGCCATCGAAGTCATGCGCAACGCGCTCGACAGCTTTGAGGTCGAGGGCATCGGCCACAACCTGCCCTTCGTGGCCGCCGTTATGGACCACCCGAAATTCATCTCCGGCGAGATGACCACGGCGTTTATCGCCGAGGAATATCCCGACGGTTTCGAGGGCGTGACCCTGGACGACGACCACCTGCGTCGCGTGGCGGCGGCTGCGGCAGCGATGAACCGAGTGGCCGAGATCCGGCGCACCCGCGTCACGGGGACCGTGGGCAACCATGAACGCCGCGTGGGCACGGAATGGAACGTGGCTTTGCAAGGCATCTCCTTTGACGTGACGACAGAGGCCGACCGGGACGGCGCCACCGTGGTGTTTTCCGATGGTGAAAAACTGCGCGTCGAGGGGGACTGGACACCCGGTGACAGCCTGTCGCGCATGAATATCAACGGTCAGCCGCTGGTGCTGAAGGTGGACAAGATCACCCAGGGCTTCCGTCTTCGGACGCGAGGCGCGGACCTGAAGGTCAACGTGCGCTCGCCGCGTCAGGCTGAACTCGCTGCCCTGATGCCGGAAAAACTGCCGCCGGATACGTCCAAACTGCTGCTTTGCCCGATGCCCGGCCTGATCGTGAAAGTCGACGTCGAAGAAGGCGACGAGGTGCAGGAAGGTCAGGCGCTGTGCACCGTCGAGGCGATGAAGATGGAAAATATCCTGCGCGCCGAGAAGAAGGGCATCGTGTCCAAGATCAACGCCGCCGCCGGTGAGAGCCTTGCGGTTGATGATGTGATCATGGAATTCGAATGATGGTTCGCCGTGCCGCCATGATCTGGCTCATGCACAGTCTCGCCTACGTGGCGGGACTGGTCTTGAGTGGCGTCGTGGCGGTCGGCCTTTGGACAATTGTTCCCGTGACGGGCCCGACGTGGATGTTGTTCGGGCTTACGCTCGCGGTGTCCATCGTGGCGGTGGGCGCGGGCTACGGCCTTTACCTGACGCTGGTGGGCTTGCTTCTGGATATCGAATTGGGCTGGTCCTACTACCTTCTTGGTCCGGTGATCGTTCTGGGGGTCATGGGATTGGTCTTTGGGCTTGTCTTTCTTCATGTTCTGACCGTCGGACAGGGCAGTGTGGCAGGCTACGTGCTGCTGTTTCTGGCAGGGGGATTGAGCATGATGCGGCGCGCCATCCCGTCAGAGGCGGACGAGACATGAGCTTTGCTGTCTTTGATAGGGCGGCAACGAAGTCTCAACCTGTCGGTGTCAGGGTGCCCGGTAATGACACGTTGGCGAACATTGAGCCTGCTTTGGGCGCGCAGTATGGCGGGGCTGATCGGGCTCACGCTGCTGGCGTCTTGTTTTACGATGGATGCAGAGGAGGAGCTGCGAGAGGAGCTGAAGCAGTTCGTCTATCTCGCACAAACGCGGCGGTTCGAATCACAGGCGACTTGCACAGCGGCGATCTTCGACCTGGCGGGAACCGGCGTGCGGTCAGAGGCTGTGCGAACCGTGTCGAATGTGCGTGCCGGGCTGAAACTGGTACAAGAGGGGCGCGCGGTTGCCTTCGATGTGCCGGGGCTGACGCCCAACATGGTGTCCGAACAGATGATGTCCATAAATCTTTATGCAGGGATGGGGCTGATCTCCAGCTTCGTGGGACCGTCGCTCGCCTGCATGGACGATCAGTTTCAGGTAGACGCGTACTACGCGCTGATGTCGCAGGACACTTTGACGATCTACGACCCAACCATGAACGCGATCATGTTGTTGCACCGACCACGACAACTTCTGTTCTTCATGCGGGGCAACGTTTAGGCGCGGTTCAGAAACCTTTCAATTCGTCCTTGCGAAGCGGCAGCTTGTCGATGGAGCGAGAGATTTCACGCACCGACCAAGGCCCCGGCTTTCGCGTGACGATGGTGCCATCCTTGGCCATGACCACCAGCATGAAACCTCGCGGTCTCAGCGCCATGCGGACAGATGACCGGGCCGATGGATCGCTGTCCGCGATGATCACCACGTCGCGTTCTTCCAAGGCGCTGTATCGTCCCGTGAGCAAAGAAATCTGCTCCTGGAAGCGCGGGTCGGCCGGGCTGTCGGCAAAGACCACCACCGGGCGTTTGATCCAGAGCCAATCTGCAAGCGTGGTGTTTGCGGCATCCAGCACGATTTCAACCGCGCCGTCCTCGTCGAGGTCGGCGGCCTGTGCTGGCGATGCAAGCCAGAGCGCGCCGAGAAGTCCGAGCAGTACATATGTGCTTTTCATACCGGTGAACATATGTGGATGCGACGCGCTTTCACAGTGCGACACGTGCACTGCCCACGAAAATTTTAACTTTAACGACATCGTCACGCCGCCGCGCGCATTTTCCACGATCAATAGGTGGGTCGACACATGGGGTGCGACCGCCGCACTCGGGGCGCGTGTCGTTATGGAAATCTTTTTGCATCTTGGCGCCCATCGCACCGCTTCCACCAGCTTTCAGGCCTATTTGCGCAGCAATCGCGACGATCTGAACAGCGCGGGTCTTGGGTTTTGGGGTCCATGGCGCACGCGGAATGGGCTGTTGAACGACGTTGTGGAGCGGCCCGACACACATGCCAAGGCACAGCGGGCGGCGGGACGCGTGCAACTGGCCGTGGCACAGGCGCAACGAAAAGGCTTCCAACATCTTTTGGTCAGTGACGAAAACATGCTTGGCACGCCGCGTCGCTGCCTCCGCGACGGCGTGCTCTATACGGGTGCAGGAGAGCGTGTTGCCCGTCTTGCCAGCGCCTTTGGCCATGTCCGTGGCATCACGTTGCAGATCAGGGCACAGGATATGTGGTGGTCGTCGTTGATCAGTTATCTGATCTCGCGCGGTCAAAGGCTGCCGGAGAAGGATAAGATTGCCGCCATCGCCGCTGGCACGCGCACATGGCGGGATGTGATCATCGACATCGCCTGCGCCTGCCCGGAGGCCGCAATCACCGTGACTCCGTTTGAACGGTTTACCGACCGGCCTGACAAGCAGCTCGGCATGATCACGGGGCTGGCGGCGCTGCCGACGGTCAAACCCGGAGAATTCTGGCGCAACCGCAGGCCCGAGCTGTCGGAGCTGCGCGCAACACTTTCGGATCGGGGCGAAGATCCTGACCGCCTACCTGAGGGAGAGGGGCGCTATATGCCCTTCGACGCCCGCCAGCGTTCTGCGCTGCGCGAGGCTTATGCCGACGATCTGTTCTGGCTCCAATCCGGGGCAGAGGGTCTGGCGACATTGCAATCGGACGCGGACCCGGCACGCTGCGGGGCATTCCCGGCAGCCGGTTCGAAACTGAGAGGACAACGACATGACCGACCTGCCCGAAGACTGGCGCGCGACCGCTGAAAAAGAGCTGCGCGGACGTTCCGTAGACGATCTGACCTGGGACACGCTCGAGGGCATCCCGGTCAAGCCGCTTTACACGGCTGCCGACACTGACGATCTGGACCACATGGGCAGCCTGCCGGGGCAAGAGCCGTTCACCCGAGGGGTGAAGGCGACCATGTATGCGGGCCGTCCCTGGACGATCCGGCAATACGCTGGTTTTTCAACTGCCGAAGAGTCCAATAATTTCTATCGCAAGGCGCTCGCCGCCGGTCAACAGGGCGTGTCCGTCGCTTTTGATCTTGCCACGCACCGTGGCTACGATTCCGATCACCCCCGCGTTGTGGGCGATGTGGGCAAGGCTGGCGTGGCAATCGACTCCGTCGAGGACATGAAGCTGCTCTTTGACGGCATTCCCCTGGATCAGGTCTCGGTTTCGATGACCATGAACGGCGCTGTGATCCCTGTTCTGGCCTCCTTCATCGTTACGGGTGAAGAGCAGGGCCACGACAAGTCCGTGCTGTCCGGGACCATCCAGAACGACATTCTGAAGGAGTTCATGGTCCGCAACACCTACATCTATCCGCCGGCTCCCTCGATGCGGATCATTTCGGACATCATCGAATATACTTCGAACGAGATGCCGAAATTCAACTCCATTTCCATTTCCGGCTATCACATGCAGGAAGCGGGCGCGAACCTCGTCCAGGAGCTGGCGTTCACGTTGGCAGACGGTAAGGAGTATGTGAAGACCGCCATGGACGCAGGGATGGACATCGACAAGTTCGCCGGGCGGCTGTCGTTCTTCTTTGCCATTGGCAAGAACTTCTTCATGGAGATTGCCAAACTTCGCGCCGCACGGCTGCTGTGGCACCGTATCATGACGGAGTTGGGGGCGCAGAACCCGCGCTCCAAGATGTTGCGGACGCACTGCCAGACGTCCGGCGTCTCCCTGGCCGAGCAGGACCCGTATAACAACGTGATCCGAACGGCTTACGAGGCGATGTCGGCGGTGCTGGGCGGCACGCAATCGCTGCACACCAATGCGCTGGATGAGGCGATTGCCCTTCCGACCGAATTCTCGGCCCGCATCGCACGCAACACGCAGCTGGTACTGCAAGAGGAAACCGGCGTGACCAACGTGGTCGATCCGCTCGCGGGGTCGTATTACGTCGAAAGCCTTACCGCCCAGCTGGCAGAAGAGGCGTGGAAGCTGATCGAGGAAGTGGACGAGATGGGCGGCATGACCAAGGCCGTTGAGTCCGGTATGCCCAAGCTGCGCATCGAAGAGGCCGCCGCCAAGCGTCAGGCCGACATCGACCGTGGCACCGATGTGATCGTCGGCGTGAACAAATACCGCCTGGAGCAGGAAGAGGACCTGGACATCCTCGACATCGACAATGCCAAAGTCCGCGAAAGCCAAGTCGCGCGATTGGAAAAAATCCGTGCCACGCGCGACGAACCAGCCTGCACCGCAGCGTTGGAGGAACTGTCCCGTCGGTCCAAAGAGGGTGGCAATTTGCTGGAAGCGGCCGTCGAGGCCGCCCGCGCCCGCGCAACGGTTGGAGAGATCAGCATGGCTATGGAAAAGGAATTTGGCCGTCACCGCGCTGAGGTCAAGACGCTTGCGGGGGTCTATGGTGCCGCCTACGAAGGGGACGAAGGCTTTGCCGCAATTCAGAAATCCATCGAAGATTTCGCCGAGGAAGAGGGCCGGCGGCCGCGCTTGCTGGTGGTGAAGATGGGTCAAGACGGTCACGACCGCGGGGCGAAAGTGATCGCCACCGCCTTTGCGGACATCGGTTTTGACGTGGACGTGGGTCCTTTGTTCCAAACGCCGGATGAGGCGGCGCAAGACGCGATCGACAATGACGTGCATGTCATCGGGATCTCGTCCCAGGCTGCGGGTCACAAGACGCTCGCTCCGCAACTGGTGCAAGCGCTGAAAGATCAGGGCGCGGAAGACATCCTTGTCATTTGCGGCGGTGTAATCCCGCATCAGGACTACGAGTTCCTCCATAATGCAGGGGTGAAGGCGATTTTTGGCCCGGGAACGAATATCCCTGAAGCAGCCCAGGATATTCTGAAATTGATCCGCTCCGCACGGTCCTGATGGGGGGACGCCTGATAGTTGGCTAGTAACACTGGCCATCATAGCCGCAGCACCATGCATTGCGTGGTGCTGCGCAGCGCATGTCGGCAAAGCAGGGGCTCGTGGCGAAGTTGTCGAAGGCTATATATGCCCTAAGACGCTGTATGCGCAGAGAATTTAGTGGATTATCGCACCACATTGTCCGAACGTCTCTGCGGGGCCGGCGTCAGTAGCCCATCGGTCCATATTGGCCAATTTTATACATGTGTGTTTCTGGCTCATTACACCCGTTGAGCCGTGGGCGGTGGGAAAAACAACGAAGCGTCCTGCCGAGAAGATCGTTGAGAACATGAGGTGTGCGATTTTCCACTGAGTAAAAAATCCGCAGTGTCTTGAGTGGGGTGCGAGGCGAGGGCAGAAGTGCTGGGCCGTGCCGCCGTTTGGTAGGAGATACCCGTCCGTCGAAGAGATGAAGAAACTGCGCCGCAACGCCAGCTTTCTACAGCAAGCCATTGCGGAATCGACGCTGGAGTTGTGCTTGCTCGAAAAGAGCATGAAGGATGACGGCGCGCGCAAAATTGACTTACCCAGTATCTGAGACCCTTGCGAGCATGAAAAAAGGTCGGGCCGTTAACCCGCGAGATAGCCCAACTAAGCTTTTTTCAATTCAAAACAATTTTGTACCGAGTGTCTCGGCTTTGGTCGTTGGCCAGCGGGTTTGAGATTTCATGCGCTGGACGTGCAGATGAAAGTCTCTGCAACGTGATGAATTTTTTCGTCCTGATCTGCGGTTTTTCACCTTTGCAGTATTCGGTGCGCGGCTTAACGTCTTGCGACCCTACGAAAGTTGGAAAATGGTAAAGCTTGCCCTCGATCATATTGCCGTTCTTGCCGAAACGCTGGCAGAAGCTGTGGGCCATGTAGAGGCTGCCTTGGCCAGACCGATGGAGCCGGGCGGTTCGCATGAACGCTTTGGGACCCACAACCATTTGATCGGGCTGAATCCCGATCTTTATATCGAAGCTATTGCAGTTGCCCCCTCTGCGCCGGCTCTCCCGGACGCGCGTTGGTTTGGATTGGACCACTTCAAGGGGGCGCCGCGCCTGGACAAATGGGTGTGTACCGTAGACGATATTGAAGCGGCGGTTGCGGCGCTGCCTATGGCGGGTCAACCTGTTCAGCTCACACGGGGTAGTTTAAGCTGGACCATGGCAGTGCCGAAAGACGGATTGCTTCCTTTCGATGGGCTTTTTCCTGCGTTGATTCAATGGCATGTGCCTGTACCGCCCGGGAAAGCCTTGACCGCTGATGATGCCGAGCTGTTGTCGCTGACGGTGTCGCATCCCGAGGCCGAATTACTTCAGACGATCTTGGCGCCTTATCTGGACGATGCTTTGGTTTCTTTCAATCCTGGCGCAGCGGGTCTGGTCGCGCGAATCCGACATGCGGAACAGGACATTCTGCTGTCCTGATCCTGTGCTTTCTTGCGGTGTGCAACACACCACGCCATCTGGGATGCGATCGGTAACTGAGGCTCTGTCATTTGAACCTTTGAGCGGAAGGTCGAGGCGGTCTGTTCGTGACCCTGCTTTCGGTGTCGTAATTTTTAAGTTTCAGAGGCGCATCGCCATTTGCTGAATTTTCCGCCTACAGCGAGCTCTTAGCTGCGCCCGAACTATGAAAGCCCGGGCCAGGTCGCGCCAGAGTTTGTCAGGCAAAGCCGTTGACGCACGCTGTAGTCCGCAGTGGTGACTCTCACGGTGGTGTACACATGATGAGGGGATCGTTTCTGGCACAGATCCAGCTTCTTCACTTGGGAGCAAGGTCGTGCGCTGCACGGATCTGGTGTTTGTGCAAAAATTACCGTGAATGCGTTTCGATTTACCTGACAGGTTTTCTGCAGTGCGGTATATTGGAAAGATGTCGATTTGGTCCCGCATAACGCAGGCGCTGTCAGCGCTGACCTCTGGCGAAGGGCTGAATCAGCTCTTCGAACGGATGCGCACGCCGCCTGAGCGGTCTGTGGGCTTTACCATCGCCGTAATCGCGTTGTCCGCCAAGATGGCGAAGGCCGATGGCTTGGTCACACGGGATGAGGTTACAGCTTTCCGCGAGGTCTTTGTCATCGCGCCGGAGGATGAGAAAGACGCTGCGCGCGTCTTTAACCTCGCACGGCAGGATGTGGCTGGATTCGAAGAATATGCGCGTCGCATTCGCACGATGTTTTCCTCTGACATGGGGACCCTGTGTGATCTGATGGAAGGGCTGTTCCACATCGCTTTGGCTGATGGGGATTATCATCCGGCGGAAGATGCGTTTCTCGAGCGGGTTTCTGAGCTATTCGGGATGGAGGAAAAGCGGTTCCGCGCCTTGCGCGCGCGCTTCGTTCCCGATGCGCAGCCTGATCCATATGGGGTTCTCGGCGTGGAGCCTGACATGCCCTTGCCAGAGATTCGGCGTCATTGGCGGCAGCTTGTGCGCGATAGCCATCCAGATGTGATGATGGCGCGCGGATTGCCCGAGGAAGGGGTGCGGCTCGCAGAACGTCGCATGGCTGACATCAATCAAGCGTGGGAAGAAATCTCTGCCCGCGAAACTGCCTGATAGCGCAATTACATGCTCAGCCGACTTCAGCGGCCGCTGGAGGGCGCTTTGGTCTCGCACTATCTTGGCCTTCCACTTTCGTGGAGTGATGAGCTTCTTTTTGTCAGTATCTGGAAGAACGCCTTGGCATGGACGCAGGGCATGCATATCCTACAAGCATGACACGTTTCGCAGCCTTTCTAGCGCTCATACTTCTCGCTCTGCCTGTTGCGGCGCAAGAGGAGGAGGATGGATTCAACCTGATGGAAGAAGGCGCGCGTCAGTTCTTTGAGGGCCTCATGACAGAGGTGGAGCCGACGTTGGAAGAGTTGCAGCGCACCATGCGCGAAGTTGGTCCTCAGATGCAGGATTTTCTGGTGGAAATGGGTCCAACTCTCAAAGGCATCCTCGAAAAGGTGGACGATTGGGCCGTCTATGAGGCACCGGAAATGCTGGAGAATGGCGACATCATCATCCGTCGCAAAGAACCTCTTGAGCCGGATGCCGAAGACGCTGCGCCCGAGGAAATCGAGCTGTAAGCTTGGCGGCCAATATCTGGATCAGCCTGCCTCGACGCCAAAATCTTCGGCCCCCAGCGCCTGCGCCAACGACTTGAATCGGGATCTGGCGACCTCGCCGTAAAGGTCCATCATGTCCGGGTCCAAGGTCAGCGCAAGCCGTGTGCCGTCCCAGGACAATCGCGCATGTCCGGCGCTCGCTTCCAGTGTCCAGAGCATTGCGCCAAAGCGCATGGCCTTTCCCAGCACCTCCGCCTCTTGCTGATGGGCGTCGTCGAGCAGGGAGTACATGTCCTCGAACCGGGTGCCTTCACGCTTGTTTTTGTAGCGGTGCAACAGTGCCAGTCCAAGATAGACGCGCTCCCAGTGCTTTAGCCCGCCCAGGTTGGCACGGGTGGCATTGTCGAAACAGGTCTCTGCCCGGTAATCCGGGTGCGCGCGCCAAGACACATCATGCAGCCGGCAGGCTGCGTGGATCAGCCGTCTCCGCGCGTCCGATGCATCGGGAAACAGTGGCAAAACGAAATGATAAAGCTGGCGACCAAAGCCCGGCAGGCGGGCATCCTTTGCTTCGGCAAAGCGGCATGCCTCGATCAGAGGATCACGATCCCGCAGCATTTGAGGCATCTGTTCATAAAGCAACCCTTCACGGATGCCATAGCTGGAAATTGCAATATCGGAGGGCTCGAAACAGTTTACCACGCCTTCCAGAACTTCGGCTGCGAACGGGACCAGCGCCATCCGGGTGGAGGATACACCTGCTGCTTTTCGCACCGCATCGTGATCTTCGTTTTCGAGAAATTCGATCGTCTCACGAACGTTCTCGGCGTTCATCCGATATTCATGCAGCACATGCAGCGGGTAGTCCCGGCGCAGCATGTCAATCCGGGCAATGGCGCGCCAACTGCCGCCCACAAGGAACAGTCGATCGCGCTGGGTGCCCATATACCCCGCAAGGGCTTTCAGCTCGTGCTTGATGTGCTTCTCGCGCGCTTTGCGCCCGCCGGAAATATCCATCAGCTTATAGGGACCAAGCGCCGAGGTCATACGACGGCCAACCTGACCTTCTCCAATCTCGGCCAGCTCCATAGACGATCCACCAATATCGCAGACGAGACCGTAAGAGCCAGGCCAGCCCAAAAGCACACCCTGGGCCGACAGTCGTGCCTCCTCGGCGCCGTCGATGACATGGATTTTCAGGCCGGTCTCGGCCTCCACACTGGCGCGGAATTCTCGACCATCTTCAGCGTCGCGCATGGCGGCGGTGGCCACAACCGAGAGGTCCGACAATTCCATGCCTTCGGCCAGCAGTTTGAACCGGCGCATGGCGACCATGGCGCGTTCCCGTCCCTCGGGGTTCAGTCGCCCTGTCTGGTTCATCCCTTCGCCGAGGCCGCACATGATCTTTTCGTTAAAGAAATACGCCGGACTGCGGGCCGCGCCGTCGAAGACGACCATGCGGACCGAGTTGGACCCCATGTCCACCACACCGACGCGGCTCAGCGCGCGCGCCTGCGGATCGTCGAACAATGGACGCCCAAACGCATCCCAATGACCATGGCTGTCGTCGTGACTGTTCATGTCGCGCACTCCCCGTTACCGCTCTCCTATGTGGGTGGGGCAGGGCGGTCAAGAAATGTCCGCCCCTACCAAAGCGTTAACTTTCGTGCCGGGGAATTTACTGGAACAGCCGGAGCAAGTATTGCGGGGCTTGGTTCGCGATCGACAAGGAAATAACGGAGAGCTGCTGCTGCACCTGTAGCGCCTGAAGCTGGGCCGCAGCTTCCTCCATGTTTGCATCGATCAGAGTGCCGATCCCCGATTTCAGGGAACTGCTGAGGCTGGAGATGAAATCGTGCTGTGTTTCCAGACGCATCTCCGCGGAACCAAAAGCCGCAGCCGCGTCGATTGAAGTGCTCAGCAGTCCGTCGATGGCGGCCAGCGCAGCATCGCCGCCCTTTTGTGTTGTGACGTCGATACTGTCCACATATTCCAGTCCTCCACCGATGGTGGTCGTGGCATCAGCGGCAAATTTGTCGATCTGGATGGAAAAATCATTTCCCGCGCCCGTGGCTCCCGTGATGGTCAGTTCGTTTCCGCTGAAGGATGCCTGGATCGACCCGGCGGCGGTCTGCCCCATATTGCCGACGACATATTGGTTGAAGGACAGTGCCAAACCGCGCGTTACATCCGCCATGGTGTCGCCGTCGCGTGCGACGTAGCGAATTTCACGCGCGGCTGTGGTGTTTGCGGGCGCATCTCCCGATGTGGCGGAAATCTGTATGGCGAATGCGTCTCCCGCCGCGAGCCGGTCACTTGAGCCGGTGCCGAAAGCCGTTGTGGCGGTGTTTGGCGTTGCCGCCCCACCTATGGCGAAGGTCGTGCCGTCGCCATTGCCCGCAATGTCGTTCGTGGCGATCGCTTCTGCCGACAGGCCCCCACCGATCTGCGAGATCTCCATGCTCAGATCTTGTTTCCAGACATCAATGTCAGATGCACGTACCCTGCCGTTCGACGAACGGTCGAGAGAGGCGAGAATGCTGATATCTCCGCTGCCGGCGGGGCGCTCCCGATTGTTTAAAAGATTTAAGCCGTTGAACTGAGACGCGCCCACAGTACTGCGGAGCTGCTGCTTGAGCGCCTCGATGTCGGTCTGGATTTTGGCGCGATCAACATTTTCCTCCTGCGCCGCAATGATTTTCTCCTTCATTTGCGTGAGAAGGTCGGTCACAGTCTCTGCACCCTTCCGGGCCACGGCAACAGTGGACTGACCAAGATTCAGGCTGTCCCTGATACGTGCGAACCCAGCCACGTCAGATTCCATCGTCTTGGCGATTGCCCAGACGGCAGGGTTGTGTTTCGCAGAGTTGATGCGTTTCCCGGTGGAGATCATCTCCCTCGTGTCGGACAGCTGCCGATTGATTGCCTTCAAGGTGCGCAGCGCTGTCATCGCGCCGGAATTTGTTAGAATGCTGGACATATGCACACAAACCCTTGTTGTCGGACACCCGTCTCACTGGCTTTTGGCCGTGGGGGGCTTCTGCTTATGCGGGTTGGCTGACGGCCGTCTCGCGCCACTTCGGGTAAGTGCCTCGTCACGATAGAGGATAGAGGTAAACCTGACGCTAAGGTTTGTAACCAAGTGAGGTACTTACTCATTAAAAATGGCCCGCTGAGGATGCGGGCCACTTTGGTTTTGCGTAATAAACTGGACGTCCCTCAGGGGCGTCCCCTCTGCGTTAGCGGAAGAGCGACAGCAGCGACTGCGGCGCCTGGTTCGCGATGGAAAGTGCCTGAACTGCAAGCTGCTGCTGGACCTGAAGGGCCTGCAATTTGGCGGAGGTTTCTTCCATATCGGCGTCCACAAGTGTGCCGATCCCGGATTTCAGCGCGTCTGTCAGGCCTGATACGAAGTCAGACTGTGTTTCCAGTCGCATCTGGGAGGAACCAAAGGCGGCAGCCGAGTCAATGGCGATATCGATCAGGCCATCAATGGCGGCCAGCGCGGCATCTGCACCAGCTTGCGAAGTCACGTCGATATCGTTCAGGTAGTCCAAGCGTCCACCGACATCACCATCGTCCTCAGATCCGTCCAAGGCCGCCTGTTGGAATTCGGCAGCAGCAACAGTGATCGTTGCACCGGTGTTGTTGGTCATCTGGATTTCGCCAGCTGTGCTGGTTTGAGCGAAGGAAACATCGATGCCATCCTCAGCCGCTTGCGCGTTCATTTTCAGAACAAGGCCGGCAGTCACATCTTCCAGCGTGTCGCCTTCGCGAGCAACGTAGGCCACGTCTTCTGTAAGCGCGATGCCGCCGCCGCTGGTGAACTGATACGTATTGCCTGCCGTCAAGCCGCCTGCGGTGTCCTCGACAAAGGCCGCGACGGTTGACGTCGCACCATCTGCCACGCCCCCTGTTGTTGTTGAATCGACAGAGACTGACCCGGCAGTCAAGGCCTTGGTGCTAAGATCCTGCTTGGATACGTTGATGTCGGTGGAGGTCACGATGCCGTTGGACGAGCGGTCGATCGAGGCCAGAATATTGATGGAACCAGAGTCTGCTGTGGTGTCCTGATGGTCCAGCATATACTGGCCGTTGAATTGCGATGCGTTGACAACGGCAGACACCTGATCACGGAGTGCGACGATGTCCGTCTGGATCTTGGCGCGGTCGACGTTCTCTTCCTGCGCTGCGATGACCTTTTCTTTGACTTGCGTGAGCAGGTCGGTGACCGTTTCCGCCCCTTTGCGGGCCACGTCGATGGTTGCCTGACCAAGAGACAGAGATTCAGAAATCTTCTTGAAACCGGCGACATCAGATTCCATGGCGGTCGAAATCGCCCAGACAGCAGCGTTGCTCTTGGCATTGTCCACGCGTTTTCCGGTGGAGATCATGTTCTGAGTGCTGCCAAGGTCACGGTTGACCATTTTCAGGGACTGGAGTGCGGTCATTGCGCCGGTGTTGGTGAGAATGCTGGACATTTTGGTCGCTTTCTATGCTTTGGCGTTTTTACGCCGGGGGTTCACGCCGCAATTGCGGCTTCGGAAAGCGTCGTTCTGACACGTGCAGGTCGCGCATTGGCCTGCGAACCAACCGCCCTTACGGGCCGGATGGGGATCCCCGCCTCATTCGAGGCGAGGAGGAGCCTTCGGTCGTGGTCACATCGAATGAGTTCCTCATTCAGTAATGCCCGGTCCGAAGGTTGCTTCAGAATATTAGCGGAAGAGCGAGAGCAGAGACTGCGGCGCCTGGTTCGCGATGGACAGGGCCTGAACCGCCAACTGCTGT
Source organism: Sagittula marina (assembly GCF_014196795.1). GTDB lineage: Bacteria > Pseudomonadota > Alphaproteobacteria > Rhodobacterales > Rhodobacteraceae > Sagittula > Sagittula marina. Next base: position 240,334 of record NZ_JACIEJ010000004.1, on the reverse strand, counting down.
TGAACCTGAAGTGCCTGCAGCTTGGCCGATGTCTCTTCCATGTCCGCATCCACAAGGGTACCGATGCCTGACTTCAGCGCGTCGGTCAGACCGGACACAAAGTCGGATTGGCTTTCGATACGCATCTGAGATGAGCCAAATGCCGCTGCGGAGTCGATTGCAATGTCGATCAGACCGTCGATGACTGCCAGCGCGGAGTCCGCACCGGATTGGGTGGTCACATCGAGATTTGCGAGCTCTTCGAGGCGGCCACCGATGGTGCCGTTGTTCTCGGTCGAGTCGAGCGCGGACTGCTGGAAGTCACCTGCGACAACAGCAATGGCTGCAGTGCCATCGTTTGTCATGTCGATCGTACCAGCGGTCGTGCCTTGCGAGAAGCTGATGGTCAAACCGTCTTCGCTGGCTTGTTTATTCAGCTTGATGACCAGACCGGCGGTGATATCTCCCAGATCGTCGCCTTCGCGCGCTACGTATGCAACATCCGCCGTAAGCCCGGACGCACCACCTGTGGTGAACTGGTACGTCTGGCCAGCGCCAATTGCACCTGTGTCATCCCCAGAAGTGTTGTTTGCGAAGGTCACAACGGTTGCCGTTGCGCCTGCGGCCACGGAGCCAGCGGTACCACGGTCGACGGAGACTGTACCCGCAGCGGATGTGCCGGTTCCGAGGTCTTCCTTGGACACGTTGATGTCGGTGGAGGTCACGATGCCGTTCGACGCACGGTCAATGGACGCCAGTACGTTGATTGAGCCGGAGTTATCTGTCGAGCTGGTGTGGTCCAGCATATACTGGCCGTTGAACTGCGATGCGTTGACAACGGCAGACACCTGATCGCGGAGTGCGACGATGTCCGTCTGGATCTTGGCGCGGTCGACGTTCTCTTCCTGAGCCGCGACAACCTTTTCTTTTACCTGGGTGAGAAGGTCGGTGACTGTCTCTGCACCTTTTCGTGCCACGTCGATAGTTGCCTGACCGAGAGAAAGAGATTCAGAGATCTTCTTGAAACCGGCCACATCTGATTCCATGGCAGTGGAAATCGCCCAGACAGCGGCGTTGCTCTTTGCGTTGTCGACCTTTTTACCTGTCGAAATCATGTTCTGGGTGCTGCCCAAGTCACGATTGACCATCTTCAAGGTTTGCAGCGCAGATGTTGCGCCCGGATTTGTAAGAATACTGGACATTTTGGTCGCTTTCTTAGTTTGGCGTTTTTACGCCGGGTGAGTGCCGCATACACGGCTTCGAAAGCGTCGTTCTGACACGTGCAGGTCCTTCATCGGCCTGCGAACCGCCCGCGTTCGCGAGAGGATCCGTTTCCTCCGTCCCACATCGGGTGGGGCAGAGGGGCGCCCCCGGGGTTCATCAATCTTGCGGAATTTTTCTCGCAAGGGAGACGCCGCCCGGGGGCGCCTCATTGGGTTAGCGGAAGAGACCCAGCAGGGACTGCGGCGCGCTATTGGCGATGGACATCGCCTGAATGCCCAGCTGCTGCTGGACCTGCAGCGCTTGCAGACGTGCGGAGGTTTCTTCCATATCGGCGTCGACAAGAGTGCCGATGCCGGATTTCAAAGCGTCGGTCAGGCCGGACACAAAGTCGGCTTGAGTTTCGAGGCGCATCTCGGAAGAGCCGAAGGCGGCTGCCGAGTCGATGGCAACTTCGATCAGACCGTCGATCACTGCCAGAGCAGAGTCTGTACCCGCCTGTGTCGAAACGTCCATGGATGCCAGCACTTCGAGGCGACCGCCAATGCCGCCGTCGTCTTCGGACCCATCAAGCGCGGCTTGCTGGAATTCACCGGCGGCCACGGCAATGTCGGCGTCTGTGTTGTTGGTCATGGAGATCGTACCAACGCCGGTATCGCTTTGCGAGAAGGTCACGTCCAACCCATCGGCAGCCGCTTGTTCGTTCAGCTTCATTACCAGGCCGTTGGTGACGTCTTCCAGAGTGTCACCTTCGCGTGCCACATAGGCCACATCCTCGCTCAGGGCCAGGTTGCCGCCAGATGTGAACTGGTAGGTATTGCCAGTTGTCAGGCCGCCTGCAGTGTCTTCGACGAAGGTCGCCACGTCGTTGGACTCGCCCGCGACCACCGTGTTGCCCAGCGATGCGTCCACCGAGACGGAGCCTGCAGTGGCTGCGCCTTGGCTCAGATCTTCCTTGGACACGCGAATGTCGGAGGAGGACACGCCGGAGAACGAACGGTCGAGGGAGGCCAGAACGTTGATACCACCGGAATCTTCGGCGGTGCCGGTGTTCTCGAGCATGTACTGGCCGTTGAACTGAGAGGCGCCAACAACGGCAGTGATCTGATCGCGCAGAGCAGCAATGTCCGTCTGGATCTTGGCCCGGTCAACGTTCTCTTCCTGAGCGGAGACCACCTTTTCCTTCACTTGGGTGAGCAGGTCCGCAACGGTTTCAGCACCCTGACGGGCGACGGACACGGTGGCCTGACCGAGAGAAAGCGACTCGGAGACTTTCTTGAAACCTGCGACGTCGGATTCCATCGCGGTGGAAATGGCCCATACGGCGGCGTTGTCCTTGGAGGAGTTCACACGCTTGCCGGTGGAAATCTGCTCTTGGACGTTGCCCATGGACTTGTTGATGTTCTTGAGCGTTTGAAGCGCAGCTGTTGCGCCGTTGTTGGTAAGAATACTCGACATGAGTTTCGCCTTTCGGTTCTTGGCGCATTTGCGCCGGAGTGTGCCGGGCTGATCGCCCGACTTTCGAACCGTCTTTCTGACGTTACGGACCGCGTTCCATTCGAACCCGTCCGCGCCACTGGTCTGTGCACGATGCAAACTGCACTTATGCGCTTAACCTGCGTTTAACACTTTGCGGCCCTCAAGGGGTCATTTCACGGCACGAATTGGGCAGGCTGCCACAGCCGCGCCCAAACCATGAAAAAGGCGGTAACGTTTCAAGTTACCGCCTTGTTATAAAGTGATTTTATTAAGGATCAGCCGCGTGTCTGCGGCTCTTCCCGGCTTGTCGGTACAGGGATTTCCTCGTTTGTGTGGGTCAGTTTCGGCACATCTTTTGCACCTGCCGACCCGCGCCCCGACAAAGACGGGTTCTCCATGAAGAAACGGTGGCAGTTGAAGGCGAATTCGCCCTCCGGCACCGGGTGACGCATGAATTGGCCCGAGGGTTCCATGACCCAGCTTTGTGCCGTGTCCGCCAGATTCGCGGCCATGACCTGACTGACGATCTGGGCCTTGACCGTCGCATTCATGATTTCGACACCGGTTTCGATGCGCCGGTTCAGGTTGCGCCCCATCCAGTCTGCGGAGGAGATGAAGACCCGTGCCTTGCCATGCGGCAGTCCGTGACCATTGCCAAAACAGGCAATGCGCGAATGTTCCAGAAAGCGGCCGATGATGCTCTTGACGCGTATGTTCTCGGAAAGCCCCTTGATGCCCGGCCGCAGGCCACAGATGCCACGAATGACACAGTCGACCTTCACGCCGCCCTGGCTGGCGCGATACAGCGCATCGATCATGTCCGGCTCGATCAGAGAATTCATCTTGATCCAGATATGCGCGGGTTTGCCAGCCTTGGCGTGGGCGATCTCCTTGTCGATCATCTCGATCATGCCGGACTTCAGGGAGTGAGGCGAAATATAGAGGTTCTCCAACCCCTCTGGCATGGCGTAGCCGCTGAGATAGTTAAAGATCTTCGCCGCGTCGCGCCCCAGCGCGGCATCACATGTAAAGAAGGACAGGTCGGTGTAGATCTTTGCCGTGATCGGGTGGTAATTGCCGGTGCCCCAATGGGTGTAGGTCACCAGCTTGTCGCCCTCGCGGCGCACCACCTGACTGATCTTGGCGTGGGTTTTCCAGTCTAGAAAGCCGTAGACCACATGCGCACCGGACCGTTCCAGCCGCCGTGACTGGCGGATGTTGGCTGCCTCATCAAACCGCGCTTTCAGCTCCACCAATGCGGTGACGGATTTGCCTTCTTCGGCGGCTTCACACAATGCCTCGACAATCGGGGAGTTCTTGGACGTACGATACAGCGTCTGTTTGATCGCGACCACGTTGGGGTCCAAAGCCGCCTGATTAAGGAAGCGCACCACCATGTCAAAGGTCTCGTAGGGGTGATGCAGCAGCATGTCCTTTTGCTTGATCGCGTCGAACATGTTGCCGTCGTGGTCTTGTACGCGCTCCGGCACACGCGGAGTAAAGACCGGCCACATCAAATCAGGGCGCGCGTCAATCACCAGCTCCTTGGTGTCCGCGGCGCCGATCATCCCTTCGAGTTCGATGACTTCGTCGGCGTCAACATGAAGTTCACGCATGACGATATCGCGAAGGCTTTTGGGCGCCCCGGCAGAGACGGTGAGACGGACGACTTCGCCACGGCGACGACGTTTCAGGGCGACCTCAAATTCGCGCACGAGATCTTCGGCCTCTTCCTCGACTTCCAAATCGCTGTCGCGCAGAACGCGAAAGCCAAAATGATCCTTGGATTTATAGCCGGGAAACAGCGAGTTGATGTGCAAAAGCACCACGTCTTCGAGCAGGATCAGACGGTGTGTCCCTTCCTCGGAGGGCAACCGCATAAAGCGGTCGATCTGCGCCGGGATCGGCAGCAGCGCCTGAAGCGGGCGTTTGTCGCGGTTGCGCTCCAACTGCAAGGCAAGGCAGTAGCCCATGTTCGCGATAAAGGGGAAGGGGTGCGCCGGGTCGATTGCCAAGGGCGAGAGAACCGGGAACACCTGATTCAGGAATGCCTCGTTCAGATGCGCACGGTCCGCTTCCGTGAGATCGTCTCGCGTGACCACGTGAATGCCTGTTTCCGCCATGCGTGATTTCAGCACGCCCAGAACGCGCTGCTGTTCCGACATCAGGCGGCGTGCATCTTCGTCGATCAGCACCAGCTGTTCTGCAGGGGTCAGCCCATCGGCAGCCGGTGTGGTGTTGCCATTGTGGGCAAGCTCCCGAAGACCCGCCACGCGGACTGTATAGAACTCGTCGAGGTTCGCCGCAGAAATCGACAGAAAGCGCACCCGTTCAAGGAGCGGCACACGGAGGTTTTCGGCTTCCTCCAGCACACGCCAGTTGAAGCCCAGCCAGCTGAGCTCACGGTTATAGAAGCGCCCCGGCCCGGTCAGGTTCAGATCCGGAAATTCGGTGGCGGGCGACAGCGGGCTTTTGAGGAAATCTGCGATGGTCATGAGCGGCTTATGCCTATGGGTTTGCAAAACATTTATGACAATTCATGTCACCCACCGTGATATAGCGTCCGCTTGGAAAAAGCTACGATTTGGGCAGGTGTCATCGACCGTTGCGGGCCGCCAACCAACGCGTCAGCACCTCGGATGCCATATTCCGCGTCACTTTCCGCTTATGAGCCAGGCTTGCCTCGTCTAGGGCGGTGACAATCTCTCGCGCGGCGGCGTGGCTGCGGGGCATGTGACGGGTCAGATAGGTCAACACCTCCGGCGCGGGCATCTGCTGGCGGTCGGCGAAGAGCTTCATGAGCATGGCGCTTAGCAGCGCGTCGTCCGGTGCGCCAAGGCGGGCCACCTGAGCGCCCATCATGCGGCTTTTCAGATCAGGGAGGATCAGCGGCCAGTGCGTCGGCTCTCGGGTTGCGGTGAACAGCAGTGAATGCCCCTGCGCCAGAACGAGGTTGTGCAAGTGGAACAGGGCTGCTTCAGCGTCACGCTGTCCTGCGACCGCTTCGATGTCTTCGACACAAACAGGGGACCGCGCCAAAGCAGGCACGACGCCCTCGGTGATCGCCCCGGCGGACACGATCTGCGCCTTGGCCAATCGTGCCCAGACGTGAGCCAGGTGCGTTTTGCCTGCACCGGACGGTCCACACAGCACCATCTTTCGCGTAGGCCAGTCCTGCCACCCTTCGACCAGGGCAACGGCCATGGCATTGGCCTCGCTCACAAAAAATTCTTCCCGCCCCAGCGCCTCACGGGCGGGCAGGGGCAGGGGCAATTGCTCTGGCGTGTTCATTTCTCTACGCCGTCCCGTTCAGCGGAATATCCAAGATAGAGTTTCGAGCCTTTGTATTGCTGCCCGAGGAAACGCACGATCACCCCCAGCGCCGCCGCCAGCGGCACGGCCACCAGCAGGCCGATAAACCCGAACAGCGCGCCAAACACCGACAGGGCCAGCAGCAGCCAGACAGGATGCAGTCCAACGGAATCGCCCACGAGCCGCGGCGTGATGACGTTGCCCTCAAGGAATTGACCAGATTGGAAAATCGCCCATACGGCCACGATCCACCACCATTCGCCCCAGAACTGGAACAGCGCCAGGCCGATCGCCAGTCCCCCGCCTACGATCGCGCCGACGTATGGGATAAAAGTCAGCATGCCCGCCGCGACCCCGACCACCAGGCCGAATTGCAGACCCACAAGCCACAAGAGCACGGCATAATAGGTGCCCAAGATGACCATCACCGACCCCATTCCACGGATGAACCCCGCCAGCACGCCGTCTATCTCGCGGGCGAGATGACGGATGGTCTCCTTGTGATCCAGCGGAACAAGGTCGTCGACCTTGGCCGTCATCCTGTCCCAGTCGAGCAGCATGTAGACGGTGACCACAGGGACGATCAGAAACAACATCAGGATATTGAGCAACGATCCGACCGAGGTCAGCGCGGTCTCCACCACGGTGCCGCCCTTTTGCTTGATGGTGTCGCCGATGGAGGCCAGCGCCGAATGCAGCGCGCCGCCTTCGCTCATCAGGGTTGGGAATTTCTCTGTCAGGAAGGCGCGCAGATCAAGGAACAGCTCTGGCGCGATGGAGAAAAGCTGTGTCAGCTGGTCCACCAGCATACGCGCGGCCGGCAGCAGCACCACGATGAAAAGCACGATACAGGCTATTGTAATGGTGGCCGTCGCGGCGGCGCGGCTGAATCCCCATTTTTCCAGCCTGTCAGCCACCGGGTCGAGCGCATAGGCGATGGCGCTGCCCAGCACGAAGGGCAGCAGCACGTCGCCTAGGAACCACAAAACGACCGCGAAGATCGCAAAGGCGATCCCCCAGTACTTGAGTTGTTGCCGTACCGGCAGAGCCATGCGCGTTCTCCTGTTCGCTTCCTTTTTCGCCCGTGCAGCATGGTAAGGCAAGGGGGGAGACGCGATACGTCCGAGTGACGACGCTACGCTGTGCGCCGCTTCGGGGTCAGCCCATGGGCGGCGTGTAGTTGTCGGGATCAGCCAGCCACTTGGCCCATTCGTTGTAGAAATCGTACTTGTCGAGTTCGTTGCTGGGCCAGTGGGCAGGACGAGGCATGTTGCCGGGAAGGTTGGTCACGCTGGCATCCCCGAATGTTGTGGTGACCTGCTTTTCAGACAGCGAGCCTTTGAAAAGTGACATCTGCTTCAACGCCGCACCTTGGATACTATCGACATTTATAAAACTGGCACCTTCCAGCCGGGCTCCCCTGAGGTCTGCCCTCTCCAAACATGCCCCTGTGAAGGACGCGCCCTCCAACCTTACTTCTTTGAGGACCGCCCCCTCTAACCGCGCCCCTGTGTGGGAAGCTCCTTGCAACCGTGCCCCTGAGAGGTCTGCCCCCTCCAAACGTGTGCCTACGAGGCACGCCGCCTCCAGCCGAGCCGACGTTAAGTCCGCGCCCTGCAACAGTGCCGCGAGAAGGGACGCTCCGTCCAATCGTGCCTTTTCGAGGTCCGCTCCCTGCATCCGCGCCTTTGCTAGATATGCGGCCTCCAACCGCGTCTGCCTTAGGTCTGCCGCTTCCAATCGCGCCCCTGTGAGGTCCGCCGCATCCAGCAGCGCCTCTTGGAGGTTTGCCCCCTGCAACCGCGTCTCCTTAAGGTCCGCTCCCTCCAGCCTCGCCCGTGCCAAAAGACATCCGGAGAGGTCGTGAGACGAGAGGTCGAGGCGTTGCAGGCTGGTGTTGGTCAGGTCCGGTCGATAGCCTTTGAAGGTTGCCAAGGCTTTTTTCCATGTCGTCAGATCGGTGTTGAAAGCGTGGATCACTGTGTTACCGAGCGGCGCTTCTTCTTCTGTTAGCTCGGGCAATTCCGGGCACGGTGTATCAAAGACGCACTCCGCATCGGCTGCCGCTTTTGGCCCCCAGCGGGCTTCGATGCGTTTTTGCACGGGCGTGCGGCGGCCAATAATGTGGACGGCGAGGGCGATATCTTCGCGAGGTTTGGGGAGGGTTTGGGCCCAGATCGAAGCTTTGGCGAAGAAGTTTTTCACGGTTCCTCCAAAGCGTATCTCGCGTGCTTCAAGATGCGCAGTTCTTTCCTCTTCCGTCGCATCATCCTTCAGTGGTTTCCAATCCGGTTCGGGAAAGTCATGCGCGTCGCGTGCAGGCGCGTTTTCGCGGACGTAGGCGCAGATGATCTCCATCACGCGGACATGGTCGCGGCCTTTGTCATAGGCGGTGCTGTCCTGTGCGATGCGTTCGAGAGAGAGGAGGCCGCCGATTCGGACTTCGATGTTGGGGCGGGATTCTTCGACACCGTCGCGCTTGACCGTTTTTTCCGCCCCGAGGTGCTCCACCGCTTTGGAAATGCGGTCGGTCATGTGGCCTTGTTCGGAAATGCGGGTCTGGCGTTCGGTGGTCCAGACGCGGATCAGGGCGAGGGGGGCGGAGATGAGGGCACCCAGCGATGTGATCAGGCCGACGAAGGCGAGCACGTGCCAGCGCAGTTCCTTGCCAAGAGATACTGGATCGAAGGTTGCTATGATGGCGATGACGGCGGTGAGGATGAAGGCAAAGAGCGGTATGCCCACCAAGGCCAGTATCCATGCCAGTACGCGCAGCCCGGAGAGGGTTTCCGGCTCCGGTTCGGCCATCTTTTGCGCCCGGTCGCGGTAGGATCGGTAGAGCGGTACCGATACGCCAGTGAGCAGAGCCGCTATGAGCAGGGTGAGGAGGACTGGGGCGGAGGCAAGGTCAAGAAGCTGCGCGATGTTTTCACCAACGGTTATATGGGGCACCCTTGGCGGTTCCTGGCCGAAGGGAAGTGGAAGGGGTTCGGTATGGTCGGCCATCGCGGTTCCACGTTGAATCTCTATGTATGCGCCGCCACCATGGCGTGTCTGCACAGCCGGGGGAAGGGGAGGAGGCTTGCCAAGCTTGGCTGCATCCCCCACAACGCCTCTCAAACCGTATTCATGAGGGGTCCATATGCGCCTGTCCCGCTATTTCCTGCCCGTTCTCAAGGAGACGCCTGCCGAGGCGCAGATCGTCTCTCATCGCTACATGCTGCGTGCTGGCATGATCAAACAGGCCAGCGCCGGGATCTATTCCTGGCTGCCGCTGGGCTTCAAGGTGCTGCGCAAGATCGAGGATATCATCCACGAAGAACAGGCCCGCGCCGGTCACATTCCGATCCAGATGCCGACCATCCAGTCTGCCGATTTGTGGCGTGAATCCGGACGCTACGACGCTTATGGCCAAGAGATGCTGCGCATCACCGATCGCCATGACCGCGACATGCTGTTTACCCCCACGGCCGAAGAACTGGTCACCGACATCTTCCGCTCTTATGTGCGCTCCTACAAGGATCTGCCGCTGACGCTGTACCAGATCCAGTGGAAATTCCGCGACGAGATCCGCCCGCGCTTTGGTGTGATGCGGGGCCGCGAGTTTTACATGAAGGACGGCTACAACTTCGATCTGACAAAAGAAGACGCGCTGCACGCTTACAACCGCCACCTCGTCAGCTACCTGCGCACCTACGAACGCATGGGCTTGCAGGCGATCCCCATGCGCGCGGATGGTGGTCCCATTGGCGGCGACTACACGCATGAATTCCTTGTGCTGGCGGACACCGGCGAATCCGAGGTCTTCTATGACAGCGAAATCACCGATCTGAAATTTGGCGAGCGCGAGATCGATTTTGACAACGTCGACCAGTGCCAAGCCGTGCTGGAAGAGTTCACCTCTCGCTACGCGCGCACCGATGAAACGCACGACGAGGCGGTCTGGGCCGATGTGCCTGCGGACCGTCAGCGCACGGCGCGTGGTATCGAAGTGGGTCAGATATTCTACTTCGGCACCAAGTATTCCGAGGCGTTGAATGCTGTGGTTCAGGATCAGACAGGTGCACAGGTGCCGGTGCACATGGGCTCGCACGGGATCGGCGTGTCGCGTCTGCTCGGCGCGATCATCGAGGCGTCGCATGACGACAAGGGCATCATCTGGCCCGAAGGCGTCACGCCCTTCCATTGCGGTATCGTCAACCTAAAGCAGGGCGATGATGAGGCCGATGCAGCCTGCGAGGCGCTCTATGCCACGCTCACCGCGCTGGGTCTGGAACCACTCTATGATGATCGCAACGAGCGGGCAGGCGGCAAGTTCGCCACCATGGACCTGATCGGTCTGCCTTGGCGCATTACGGTCGGCCCGCGCGGGCTGAAAAACGGCGTGGTGGAACTGACCTCTCGTCGCACGGGAGAAAGCGAAGAGCTGCCGCCAGAGCAGGCGGTGGCCCGTATCGCCGAGATTTACGGTGTCGCGCAAGCGCAGGAGTGATCCCGCCTCTCAGCGTTGATTTGCCGCCGTCGAGCCTTGGGCTTGGCGGCGGTTTCGTTTTGACTAGACTGTGGCGAGGGCCTTTGCCCTCCTATAACAGAGCCTCAAGAGAGGCCGACCCGAGGCACGAGAGGAAAAGGGCATGATCCTGCGCGCACTGGCGGTGGGGGCCGGGATGATGGGGGCTATCGGGGCGTCTCAATTTCCGGAGTTCTCGCAGCAATACATGCAGCGGCTCGGCGGTGCCGTGGATGAACTGGACCGCCAGATTACCCGTTACGCGGCCGATGCCGCAGAGGTGGGCATGACCTTACCGGATTATCTTGATCGGCTGGCCAAAGAGGGGCCGCTCGCCCGAACTCAGGCACAGAACATGATTTCAGACATGGCCCGTTATGAGCAGTTGGCAGCAGATCTAGGGGCATTGCAGGGCGCGGGGCCGTTCATGCGGGCCAAACTGGCCACCCACTTGGGCGATGCGCAGATCTGGGCCCGGGCGCGTGAAACTTATAAGCCCGCTGTTCCAGCCACATTTGAGGGCGCGACCTTTGCCGGGACCGGGTTTGTCGCCGGATGGTTGGGTTTGACGCTCATCTTCGGCTTTCTGCGGCGGCTTGTACTGACTCTGCGACGCCCGATCAGACGCCGCAGAGTTTGAGATCTCAGGCAGCGGTGGTCGCGACCTTTTCCACCTCTGCGACAATGCCATCGACCACTTGGGCCAGCAGCTCATCGTCTTCGCATTCTGCCATGACCCGGATCAGCGGCTCGGTGCCGGAGCGCCGGATCAGCAAACGACCATGGCCGTCCAGCTTGGCTTCTGCATCGCGGATTGCGGCTTTGACGGCGGCGTCCTCCAGCGGGGTCTGGCCAGCTCCGTAGCGCACGTTTTTCAGCATTTGCGGTACCGGATCGAAGACATGGGTCAACTCGGAGGCGGAACGCCCCGAGCGCACCATTTCTGCCAGAAACTGCAGGCCGGCCATCAGACCATCACCCGTGGTTGCGACATCCGTCATGACGATGTGGCCCGATTGCTCCCCGCCAAGGTTGAAGCCGCCAGCGCGCATGTGTTCGACCACATAGCGATCGCCCACCTTCGTGCGTTCCAGTCGCAATCCCTTGTCGGTCATGAAACGTTCAAGCCCGAGGTTCGACATCACTGTGGCCACCAGCGCGCCGCCTTTGAGCGTCTGCTGTTCAGCCATGCGTGCGGCCAGCAGCGCCATGATCTGGTCGCCGTCAGCAATTTGGCCCATTTCGTCGATCAGAAGGATGCGGTCGGCGTCACCATCAAGACAGATGCCGACGTCGGCTCCGTGCTCAAGGACAGCTTCGGCAGCCATCTTTGGGTGTGTAGAGCCACAGTCCTTGTTGATGTTCAGACCATCGGGCGACGTGCCTATGGCAATCACATCGGCACCGAGTTCCCACAGGACTTCCGGTGCGGTTCGGTAGGCCGCCCCGTTGGCGCAGTCGACGACCACCTTGATCCCGTCAAGCCGCAGGCCAGCCGGTAGGGTGCCCTTGACCCGCTCCTGATAGCGGAACCGCCCGTCTTCGATACGCTTCGCACGACCGATGTTGCGTGGCTTGGCGGGTTTGACACCTTCCGCAACCATCGTCTCGATCTCTGTCTCAACGGCATCGGAAAGCTTGTACCCGTCCGGCCCGAAAAGTTTGATCCCGTTGTCATCCGCCGGATTATGGCTCGCCGAGATCATGATACCCAGATCCGCGCGCATCGACGCCGTCAGCAGCCCGACCGCCGGGGTCGGGACCGGTCCAAGAAGCAGCACGTTCATACCGGTCGACGTCAGACCTGCGGTCAACGCGTTTTCGAACATGTAGCCCGACAAGCGGGTGTCCTTGCCGATCACAACGCGGTGCACGCCGCCATGTTCATTGCGGAAATAGCGTCCCACCGCAGCGCCCAACGACACGGCCATGTCTACTGTCATCGGGTGGACATTGGCGGTGCCGCGCACCCCATCTGTGCCAAATAGTTTGCGGTTCATCAAAATACTCCTGTTGAAATAGCCCGTTCCATGGCGAGTGCCTGCGCGGTTTCAGCGACATCATGGACACGCACAACTTGTACGCCTTGCGCGGCCATGGCCTGAGCCACTGCCACCGATCCTGGCATGCGCGCGTCCGCAGGACTGGCGCCGGTGATCTTGCCGATGAAGCCTTTGCGAGAGGCACCGACCAGCACTGGGCAGCCCAGGCCATGAAACAACGCCACATGCCGCAGCAGTGCCAGGTTATGCGTCACCCGTTTGCCAAATCCGATGCCCGGATCGACGAGGATCTGGCCACGGGTCAGGCCAGCAGCCTCCAGCGCTTGCACTTGCCGTTCAAGAAAATCGTAGACGTCCAGAAGCACGTCATCATATTGCGGATTGGCTTGCATCGTCTCAGGCTCACCAAGGGTGTGCATCACGCAAACAGGCACCCCATTGCGCGCGCAGTAGGCCGCAAGCATCGGATCATAGGTGAAGCCGGAGACATCGTTGACCAGTCTGGCCCCAACCTGCACGGCGGCCTCGGCCACGGCAGATTTGCGCGTGTCGATGGAGATCGGCATGGAAAGCTCTGACGCGATGGCGCGGATCACCGGCTCGACGCGGGCGATCTCCGCTTCGACGGGGACGGTATGAGCGCCGGGGCGGGTGCTCTCGCCACCCACGTCGATGATGTCCGCCCCGGCGGAGACCATGTCCTGCGCCAATCGTAAGGCGATGCTTGCGGATTGATAGCGCCCGCCGTCCGAGAAGCTGTCGGGTGTGACATTCAGAATGCCCATAACGCGGGTGCGGTTCATCTCCACTCCGGCGATGGGAGGGCGGGACCCGGTCAGGCGCATCCGCCAGACTTCTGGCAGCGCTTCTACGCCCAATGTGCGCGGTGTCTGACCGCGAACATGAGCCACCACCTGCGTGAACCATCCCGCCCCACCGGCCAGCGTCAGGGCATCGTCGGGACGGGGCAGGTCAAAGCGGACAAGGGGCCTGTAGTATGTCATCATACCGTTTCCCTGACCCATTCGCCTCGGTTCTTCAAGTGTGGTTTCAGAAAAGCGGGTCGCCCACTGCGATGGCGCGGGCAGGGACGTGCGTGCTGTCTGGCAGATCTTCGCCGATGATCAGCAATTCGCAGGCTTCCATCTCTTGCGCAAACCAAGCGCTCAGCGCCGTGGCATCCTGAGGTTCTACGCTCGGCCCTTCGATGGCATCGAGCACGATCTTGGACGGCGCCCAGACACAGGTCTGACCGTTCTTCATCGCCCAATCGAGTTCCGTTCGCGTGGCAACGACCTTGCACCGCAGGTCGCGTGCCGCAAGCCGCCATCCATTTTGCTCGATGGCCAGTAGATCCACGCGGCGTTGCGTCATGTGGTGGCTCGTGCTCAGCGGTGTCTCTGGTGGCAGGCCGCAGCACAACACCACCGGAGCGCGACGCGCCACAAGGGTGTCCACCCAGCGCCCCAGATCAGGGTGATCCATGGCGTCGTTCGACAGATGGACAACTCGGGGATGCGGACGCTCTGACGCGGTTTCATCGGCCAAGGCATTAAGATGTGCCGCCACATCGCTGCGGGCACGCACGATTTCGACGCCCAGGGCGCCAGGCCCACGATCAAGCTTTTCAATGCGGACAAAGGCCCGCAGCGCCTGAGGCTCCAGCAAGATCCGCTCTGCTATGCGTTCTGCCAAAGTTTCCAAAAGGTTGAGGCGTTCGGCAGCCAGCTCATGCGCAATGGCCTCTGTGACACGGTCATAGGACAGGATGCGGTCGACGTCGTCATCAAGATCACCGGTAAAAGGCGCGACCTCCACCACGACATTGAACTGAATGCGCTGCTTTGTGCCGCGCTCTGCCTGAAACGCGCCGATCTCGACCTCGACCACATGGTCGCGCAGCGAAATACGGTCGCGCGGGGCGTCGCCAGCTGTAGCGATGGCCCGTTCGGACGGATGCGCAAAGGCGAGGCGGATTTCAGAGGCCATGGCGGGCTCCTTGCCGGTAGGATTGTTCGCGCCACAATAAACATGCGTCGCCGGAATGGCAGGGCCAAAACGGCGCATCACAACCAAAAAACGGTCGATTTACCGGGGGTTGTGGTAAAACAAATGGTCGCCAATGCTTGCGGTGCGGATAAAGGCCGATGACCATTTCGGGCGCACGGCATTGGTATGATAGTAGGTTGCGCCTTTGGTAAGCGGCCGCGGCGCACCGGACAACATCACTTTGGCAACCTTGCCCACGCGCGCCCAGCTTGCGGGTTCGTGAATGTTCTCTGGGTGGCCGTCGCAGGTATACGTGAACTGGCAGGCATATTTACGTCCCGTACCTTGGTTCACCACGCCGCAGACGGAGCTGGGAAAACGCGGCGACGACACGCGGTTCATGATGACTTCGGCCACAGCGAACAGACCCTTGACGGTTTCTCCGCGGGCTTCGAAATACAGCGCTTCTGCGAGGCATTCCCATTCGGCACCGCCTCTGGCAATCGGCTGTGTGGTCAACCACGCACGATCGTACCTAATTCGGCCGGCTCCCATGATGGCAGAGGCCGGGATCGGCGTGACCAAGCTTTTGAGATGGCTGGACTGCGTGCGCGATAGCGCGCGCGTTTCCAAAGCGACGAGGGTCTGCGCCCTGCGCACTTGATCGGCCATTGCCGGCAGGGCTGTGGTGGTGACCGCCGCTAAAAGGCAAAGGGCGCGGGTCAAGGCTTGGATCATGGGGCGCTCTCTGAATATGAAATCAATTGTCTCAATCCGGGCATTTGCCAGTCGGAACGGGGCGTTACCTACCGAAATTAAACAGTTGCGTAAAGCGACAGGACCGCGCAGGGCGTGTCCCAATGGGCGTGAAGGTGCCCAAGGGTCAACGTCCGCATAGGAATCCCTTGTATCGCGGCGACTTAGCGCCGTGTCGGTCGGGCAACACCCGTCTCACGAAGTGACAGCTGCGCCGCTGCCAACCGGGCAACAGGCACCCGGAAGGGGGAGCAACTGACATAATCCATGCCCACTTCGCGGCAGAAGGCAATAGATTCGGGGTTGCCGCCATGCTCACCACAAATGGACAGCATCACATCTTTGTTCGTGGCACGGGCGCGCTGCACCCCGGCGGCGATCAACTCTCCCACGCCCTCTATGTCCAGACGGTGAAACGGGTCCTCGTCAAATACGCCCTGCTGCACGTAATCTGACATGAAACGCCCGGCATCGTCGCGTGAAAGGCCATAGGTCATCTGTGTCAGGTCGTTGGTCCCGAAAGACAGGAACTGGCAATGCGGCGCGATATCGTCCGCACGCAGGCAGGCGCGGGGCGTCTCTGCCATGACTCCAAGGCGGAAGGTGAAATAGCGTCCACGTTCGGCGCGCACCTCGGCGGCGACCGCGTCGATACGGGCGCGCAAAATCTCGACCTCACGTTTAGCGCTAACCAAGGGCAGCATGATCTCGGGCACAACGGGTGCGCCTTCACGAGAGGCATCCAGTGTCGCCTCAAAGATCGCGCGCGCCTGCATGTCGTAGATTTCCGGCACCGTGATGCCAAGGCGCACGCCGCGCAGTCCCAACATTGGATTGTATTCCGCCAAGGATTCCACCCGACGCGTCACGTCAGAGATAGGCATGTCCAACGCCTCCGCCAGATCGCGCAGCCCGGCGCGGTCTTTCGGCAGGAACTCGTGCAGCGGTGGGTCAAACAGACGAATGCAGACCGGCAACCCCTCCATGATGCGGAACAGCTCGGTGAAGTCGGCGCGCTGCATGGGCAACAAGACAGCAAGCGCAGCCTGCCGGTCTTCCGGCGTATCTGCAAAGATCATCTCGCGCATGGGCGTGATGCGCTCGGCGTCAAAAAACATATGTTCCGTCCGGCACAGACCGATTCCCTGCGCCGCAAACCGCCGGGCAGTGGTTGCATCAGCGGGGGTATCGGCATTGGCACGAATGCCGATGTCACGAACCTCGTCCGCCCAGCCCATGAGCGTCTGAAACGCGTCATCGAGCGCGGCCTCTACCGTTTCCGGGCTGCCCAGCAACACCTCGCCCGAAGTGCCATCCAGCGTGATGACGTCGCCTTCCTTGAAACTGCGCCCACGTTCACCGATCAGCATTTTGCGGTGCAACTGGAACTGCATCCGCGCCGCGCCGACCACACAGGGCAGACCAAGTCCGCGCCCGATCACCGCCGCGTGGCTGGTGATGCCGCCACGCTCCGTCAAAACGCCGACGGCCGCGTGCATCCCGCGTATATCTTCGGGCGAGGTTTCACGTCGCACCAGAATACAGGCCTCGCCACGCGCAGCACTGGCCTGCGCGTCTGCTGATGTGAACACCACGCGCCCCGTCGCCGCACCGGGGGAGGCGGCGATGCCGCGCCCGATCACATCGCGTTCAGCGCCTGGGGCGATCTGTCGGTGCAGTAACTCTGAAAGGGCCCTCGGTTCTATCCGCATGACGGCTTCCTGCTCGGATATGATGCCATCTTGCGCCAGACGCACAGCGATCCGCACCGCCGCGCGGGCCGTGCGCGCCACGCGGACGCCATCCAGAATATGCACCTCGCCACCCCGGATCGTGAACTCGATCTGCATTTCCTCACGCAACCTGCGGCGCACGAGCTGGGCGAAATCGTTCAGCTTGGCAAAGGCCTCTGGCGCGAGGTCCTGCAATGACGGTCCACGCGGATCGCGTTCGAGATACAGGCTGCAATGGCGTTTGCGCAGCGCATCCCGGCCTTGGCTCTGGCTGAGATAGCGCCCGGTGAGTTGGGGCAGCCCGGTGTCGCTTTCGACCAGTTGCAAGACGCCTGAACCGCATTCACCGTGTCCCAGACCCAGTGCCATCTCCTGCACCACAAGGCCCAGCCCCGCATCCACAGGCGCGCCTTTTGCCTGGCGCAAAAGGCGCGCGGTTGTGCCTTCCCAGGCGCGCGCCATGGACCGCAGAACCTCACGCAACTGTACAGCCGGATCCTGCGGGAAGGGCTCCTCAGCCTCTGCCTCATAGGCCGCCAATGCATCGGACAGGCCGGCTGTGCCACTGTCGTCGCTCTCGTCGAATTCATCAGGGTCGAGCCGCGCCACATGCACGGCGTAGGACTGAACAAACCGAAGGTATAGCGCTGCTGCCGCCTGCGTCCCGATCTCATCGGACAGGGCCTTATACCGTGCATCGTTCATGCCGATGTTCAAAATCGCGCTCGGCCCGCCCCAATCGGGATCTTCGGACGACGGTCGGACACAGAGCAGGGCATCGCTGTCGAAAGACGCAAGCAGGCCTCTCATATCCGGCAAGGTCCCGGCAGCGATCCGATGCACCTCGTCAAAGGACAATGCCACGGTGCAAGGCACTGGCAGATCGAGGCGCACCAAGCGTTGCAAACATTTTGCGCGACCGCCATGGGTCGGCGTCGCCATGGGCGCAGAGGGCGTGATGAGCGTCACGTCACGGTGATCCGGGAGGGCTTTCTGCACTGCAGCACCTGTCTTGTTCGCGCGCAGAATACGCAGAGAAAATCATGTGACAAGATGTGGAATGGTCGCGGTCCCAAGCGGTGAAGACTGTGTGCTGCCCGTATACGGACCGCTTTGTTCATTTGCTTTGGAAGGACCTCTATGGACCGGGGGCTTTCCCCCGGACCATGGTCGTCGTGAAACGATCGTTTTGTGATCAGCCGTCCAGACGGGTCAGATCCGCAACCTGAAGACAGATGGTCCGGATCCGTGACAGCAGGTTCAGGCGGTTGCGTCGGATGATACTGTTGTCGGAATTGACCTGAACCGCATCAAAGAACGTGTCGATCGGCGCGCGCAGAGCGGCCATCGCCTCCATTGCAGCGGCGAAATCTTCGGACTGCATGGCCGGGGTGATCTTTTCCTCGGCCGCATCGAGAGCCTCGAACAGTGCTTTCTCCGCGTCGGTCTCGGCGTACTTCACATCCGCGCCGAAAGAGTACTCGACGCCGTCCTTTTCTTCGGCCTGAGAAAGAATGTTGTTGGCGCGCTTGAAGCCCTGGACGAGGTTTTCGCCATCCTCGGAACTGAGCAGCTCTTGCAACGCCTCTGCGCGCTTGACCAGCAGCACGAGGTCATCCGCGCCATCCATCGCTAGACAAGCGTCGATCACATCGTGACGGATGCCTTCAGCGCGCAGGTGCACCTTCAGGCGGTCATGGAAAAACGACAGAAGTTCGCTCGTAAGGGCGGCCTCATCGAATCCGTCGCGGGAGATCAGTTGTCGGCCATCATCGGTGGCGATTGGTTCATAGTTCGAGACGATCAGCCCATGTTCAGCAGCTTCTGTAGCCAACTTTGCTGCAGCTTTCTCGATTTCACCGCCATCAAAACCAAGTGCGCGACCCTTTTCACGGATTTCATCAGCTTGCTTAATGTAAGTTTGCCAATTCAATTCAGCTGCTAATTTTGAAAGTTGCGAGGAAAACGCGTCTTTTAGCGACATCCGTAAATCATTCACCAGTACCAGCCGGATCACTCCCAACGCAGCGCGGCGCAGGGCGAAGGGGTCCTTGGACCCGGTCGGCTTCTCGTCGATGGCCCAGAAGCCGGTCAGCGTGTCGAGCTTGTCCGCCAGTGCCACGGTGACGGCCACGGGCTCAGACGGGACATCATCGGACGGACCTAGCGGGGAGTAGTGTGTTTCGCAGGCGTTGGCGACCTCAGGGGGCAGGCCCGCTGCTTCGGCGTAGTAGCGGCCCATCAGCCCCTGCAATTCCGGGAATTCGTAAACCATTTCCGACGACAGGTCGGCCTTGGCGACTTCAGCAGCCTGACGGGCCAATGCAGCATCGGATCCGACCTGCGGGGCCAATGCCTCGGCCAACGCGGCGATGCGCTGGATGCGCCCCTGCTGCGATCCGAGTTTGTTGTGGAAGGTTACGTTTGACAGACGATCCGTCCAGGCGGTCAGCCCGTCAGTGGTCGCCACGCGCAGGTCGTTTTCCCAGAAGAACTTCGCATCCGACAGCCGTGCGGCCAGAACCTTCTGGTTGCCTGCAAGGATGGTTGCGCCGTTGTCGCTGGTCTCGATGTTGGCAACCGTGACGAATTTCTCGATCCGTCCGGTCTCGGGGTTCTTAACCGAAAAGAACTTCTGATGTTCTTTCATGGAGGTTTGCAGCACTTCTGGCGGCAGACCTAGGAAATCCTCGGCAATGTCGCCCATCAGAACAACCGGCCATTCTACCAGGCCTGCAACCTCTGCCAGCAGCCCATTGTCCTCCACGACTTCCAAGCCTTGGGCGAATGCCATGTTGGTTGCGTCGTTCCAGATATGCTGTTCGCGCTCAGATGCCTGAAGAATGACCTTCGCCTGCTTCAATTTCGCATCGTAATCATCGAAAGACGTCACATCGAAAGGTTTGCCGCCCATGAAGCGATGACCTTCGGTCGTGTTGCCCGCCTTGATCCCGTCGATGTCCAGATCGACGACCTGCGCGCCTTCCTCCGTTGTCAGGATGCACGTAATGCGATGCAGGGGGCGGACCCAGCGCAGTGTGCCCGAGCCCCAGCGCATGGATTTTGGCCAGGGAAAGCCGCGCACCGTCTTTTCCAGCACATCTGCGATGATCGCATCGGCCTTTCGGCCCGGAGTGGTGACAGTGGCGAAGTAGAAGCTCCCCTTCTTTTCCTCGCGCTCTTCCAGCTGTTCGCGGGTCACGCCGGCGCCGCGCATGAACCCTTCAAGCGCTTTGTCCGGTGCGCCGACTTTCGGGCCGCGACGCTCTTCTTGCAGGGTGGGGGATTCCGCGGTTAGGCCGCCGACCGTCAATGCCAAACGGCGCGGGGTGTGAAACGCCGCTGCCGAAGCGTAGGTCAGTCCTGCTTCGACCAAACCATCGGTCACCAGCTTCTGAAGGTCGGCGGCGGCTTTGGCCTGCATCCGCGCGGGGATTTCCTCGGAAAAGAGTTCGATCAGAAGGTCCGGCATCGTATCACCACAGCTTTGCCCGCACCAATCTGGCGCGGGCGTGTCTCGTTGTGGCTGGTGTCTAGCGGCCCCGGCGCGGGGTCGCAAGCGCCCCTAGGGGAAATGGCCTCAGGCAGTGGCTTCGTGCAGCTTGCCTTCGGCTTTCAGCTTGGCCTGTCTCGCCATTGTCATGACGTCAGGTCCAGCGTAACGCGGCAGGATGCGATAGGTGCCTTCAACGGCGTTTTCGATGGCAAAGCCGATAAGGCCGAGACCAACAGCGCCCAACAGGATGCGGCCAAACGACATGGAGCGCAGTTGACCAAGCGCTTCGCCGACGCCGCCAGCTTGGCTTGGATCGGTGTTGATGGCAGCAATGAGGATAGAAATACCGATCAAGCCAACGACGACACCTTCGGCAATGCAGCCGAACTTCATGGCCGGGTCGAGTTTCTGTGTGGTCGGAGTGACGCGGATGTGTTTTTTGTACTTCTCGCCCCAACCTTTGCGCATGTAGTAAATACCGGCGCCGATGGTGATGACGCCGACAATACCCACCAGCCACGGTCCATAAGGCATGGACATCAGTTTCTGCGTCGCGCTTTGGGCACCCCCTCCATCGGAGCCATTGCCGCCGCCCATTGCGGTGGCCGCAACCGACACACCGATGGCACCGTGGATCAAACCGGTGACTGCCAGACCGATCCGCGCAAACATGCCTTTGGCATCGCTGCCATAGTCGTCAAGGTCGAGTGCGGCGTCGACGAGTCTCCAGACCATGTAGGCAAACAAACCTATGGAGATAACCCAGAGGGCAAAGACGCCCAAAGGCGCAGAGCGCAGGTCGGCGAGTGCGTTGGTTGTGCCCTGGGCCTGCCCTCCGCGAACGGCAGCGAGGAAGGCCAGCACCCCGACAATTGTGTAGACAGCGGCGCGGGCATAATACCCTGCGCGCATGACGGGTGGGACCCACGCTGGGGCTTTATCGGACATTTGGGCTTCCTCCTGTTGCTTGTAGGGACAGCGCATGAGGAGGGGAAAGGTTCCGAGGTGGGCAAGATTTCGCCAACTTCGGGCCATCAGTCGCGTCGGAGACGGGGCAATTCCGCCCCGCCCGATGACCTTATCTCGGCTACTTTTCACACAGCAGTAAATCGAGGCGGCGGTCCAAAACCCTTTTGGCAGAAAAGCATTGTCTCCGCAGGCCGAACTGCCGCGTTCCGGCTGTCGATCCTGCGTGCCGGCTCAAATCAGCGCTCGGGGCACTCGTCGCCCAGTGGCGTGCCGTCGTAAGCCTTGTCGCCGCAATCGTTGACCTCGTGCCAAACGTAGCCGCGTCCGTCGTCTGTGATTGCCACAACGCGGTCGATGCCGAATTCGCGGTTGCGTTCGTCAACAAAGACCACCGCAGTGTCGGCTTCGATTTCACCACCGATGGCCTCGGCGTCGAAACAGTCGAACCAGCCCGGCGCAACGCGCGGTTCAGCGCCCTCGTAGATCTCGTATGTTTCTGTCAGCATCGGGATCGACATCGGTGTGGTAAAGCACGCGCGATACCGAATGGGAGAGCTGTTGGCGTCGATGGCCTCGAAGTTCTCGTAAAGGATCGGTTCGCGTTCGCCCGTGGCCGTGTTCAACAACATGACGTCGGTGCTGCCATTGGCCTGCACCGGTTCGTAGTAGTAGTACACCTGTGTGTAGTAGACCACGGCACCGAAAACGAGCGCCACGATCACGATGGCCGCCGCAAATATCTTTCCGGTCACGCTGCTTCTCCGGGCTCGAACCCACCGGCTTCGGTCTGGACAAAGGCATCGGCACACATTTTTGCCAGCGCCCGGACGCGGCCTATATAGGCTTGGCGTTCGGTGACGGAGATCACGCCGCGCGCGTCGAGCAGGTTGAAGAGGTGGCTCGCCTTGATGCACTGGTCATAGGCCGGATGTGCCATGATGATACGCTTGCCGGTCTTCGGGTCCGTATGGTCTGCCGCCAGGATCGAAGCACATTCGGCCTCTGCCTTGATGAAGTCTTCGAAGAGTTTCTCGGTGTTGGCCACATCGAAGTTGTGGCGCGAATACTCTTCCTCGGTCTGGCGAAAGACATCACCGTATTTGAGGGCGATCGGCGACTGCGGATCGTTGAACGGCATGTCCATCACATGATCGACGCCGAGCACGTACATGGCCAAACGCTCCAATCCATAGGTCAATTCACCGGACACTGGATGGCAGTCGTGACCGCCAACCTGTTGAAAGTAGGTGAACTGCGAGACTTCCATACCGTCGCACCAGACTTCCCAGCCCAAGCCCCATGCGCCGAGGGTCGGGCTTTCCCAATCGTCCTCGACAAAGCGCACGTCGTGTTTGGACATGTCGATGCCGATGGCTTCGAGCGAGCCGAGGTACAGCGCTTGAAGGTCCGGCGGCGAGGGTTTGATGATCACCTGATACTGGTAGTAGTGCTGCAAACGGTTGGGGTTCTCGCCATACCGCCCATCGGTGGGACGGCGCGAGGGCTGAACATAAGCAGCGGCCCAGGCCTTCGATCCCAGTGCCCGCAGCGTGGTGGCCGGGTGAAACGTGCCCGCGCCAACTTCCATGTCGTAGGGTTGCAACACGGCGCAGCCCTTGCCCGCCCAATAGGTCTGCAAACGCAGAATGATCTCTTGGAAAGAGGTCGGTTTGGGCAGCGATGTGGATTGGGTCTCGGGCATTTCGGGCTCCCTTGCGGCGGTTGCGGCCTGATTAGGCGGCAACAGGCGCGGGGTCAATCTGAACGGGGCTTGATTTTCGCGTGCACAGCCTGCCTGATCTGGTAAGTAACCTGTTGATTGTCGAATTGTAGCTAGGGTCCGTGACACATATGCCGAGCCATTTGAAATACCTCGTTTTTGCGCTGGCCCTCGCAGGGCAAACCGCGTTTGGCCAGACAGCGCCGGATGCGGAGCAGTTTTATATTCAGGTCGAGGCACGCACGTCTTTGACGGGCGCGCAGTCCTCGGTGCGGCGGTTTTCGCGAACTCTCGGAAATGTGAACGGCTTTTCCCTGGGCGGTGGATGGTACGGCGTGGCCGTTGGCCCCTTCGCCGACCGCGACGAGGCAGAGGCGTTTCTGGGCCAGATGATGGTGAACGGAGATATTCCGCCGGACAGCTACATCGAAAGCAGCAACGTCTATGGCCGCCAGTTCTGGCCCGTCGGGGCTCAAGTCACTCAGGATGCGGCGACCGAAGAGTCAGCGGCTGATGTCTCGGAACTGCGCCAGCAATTGGCCGAGGACGCGACGGATCTGACCGAACGCACGCGCGAAGCGATTGTCCAGGATGCCGAAGAACCGGCACCGGTGACAGATGAGGCAGTTGTTGAGTCGCAGACCCCATCGGTGCGCCCTGTGGATGTCGACGAGGAAACCCCGCGCGAGGCGCGCAATTCCGAACGGCTGCTAAACAGGGATGAGCGGGACGCGCTGCAGATCGCGTTGCAATGGGCCGGCTTCTACGACGGTCGCATTGATGGCGCCTTCGGTGGCGGCACGCGCCGTTCCATGGCCGCTTGGCAAGACGCCAATGGTCTGGAGGCCACAGGCGTTTTGACAACGCTTCAGCGCGAAGAGCTGCTGCGCCAGTACAACGCCGTGCTTGATGGTTTGGGAATGCGCGACTACCTCGACAACCGGGCGGGCATCGTGATGCAGATGCCGATGGGTGTCGTGTCTTTTGATCGATACGAAGCGCCGTTCGCGCTCTTTGAACCGACAGGGGACTTGCAGGCGCGGGTGCTGCTGATTTCTCAGCCCGGAGACTCGCGCACGCTCAACGGCCTGTATGAGATCATGCAGACGCTGGAAATCGTTCCGACCGAGGGAGAACGCAGCCGTGACCAGCGTGGCTTCCGTCTGACCGGTGCGAACGACCGCATCGTCTCCCATACCGAAGTCGGCCTGCAAAACGGCGAGATCAAGGGCTTTACCCTGATCTGGCCCGCAGGGGACGAAGAGCGGCGTACGCGCGTACTGGCGCTGATGCAGGACAGCTACCAGCGCGTCGATGGTGTTCTGGACCCGGCGGCCGTGACCGATGACGGCCAATCGGTAGACCTTGTGTCCGGCCTGCGCGTGCGCACGCCAAAGGGCAATGGCTCGGGCTTCTTCATTGATGATCGAGGCACTGTTCTGGCCTCGTCCACGACTGTCGGTCAGTGCGACCGTGTGACGATCAACGGAAGCTATGATGCGGAGGTCATGGCCACCGATACACAGCTCGGCGTGTCACTCCTGCGTCCTGTGGACACCCTGTCGCCGCGTGGCGTCGCGCAGTTCACGGTTGAAACGCAACGTTTGCAGTCCGAAGTTGCCGTCGCCGGCTTCAGTTTTGGGGGGGTGCTGACCGCGCCGACCCTGACGTATGGCACGCTGGAAGACACGCAAGGCTTGGCTGGCGAGGAGACAGTCAAACGTCTGGCCATGAACGTCATGCCCGGCGATGCGGGCGGCCCGGTCTTTGATGCGGGCGGTCAGGTGATGGGCATGCTGCTGCCGCGTGACACGGACGGCGGGCGCGTCCTGCCCGATCAGGTAAGCTTTGCCGCCAAGGGGGAGTTGATCGTGGACTTCCTTCGGGCGAACGGTGTGCAGTCCACGGTGCAGAGCAGCGTCGGGACGCTGGCACCAGAAGATCTGACGGCGCAGGCCACTGATATGACTGTCCTGGTAAGCTGCTGGTAAGCGATCCGCACTGGACAGACCCCGTGAAGGCCCTGCCGCGTGCGGGGCCTTTTCATTTACCGAACAGCCGTTTCAGCGCGCCCCACTGGCTCAGAAATACTCCGGCGAGGATCAAGGCCATTGCCAGCAGCAGTGAGGGGTGCAGTTGCTCACCCAGCACCAGAACGCCCAAAACGACAGACCACAGCGGCACCTGATAGTTCGTCAGGCTCATGAACACCGGTCCGGCAGAGCGCACCACCAACACCCGCAAAAGATTGGCCCCGGCAGTGGGCACCAACCCTAGCACAGCCACGACCAAAAGCGTCTGCGTATCGGGCATGACCGGCATCCCCTCACGCAGCAGCGCCACGGGAATGACCAAGGCAGAGCCAATCACCAACGGCACGGCGGCCAGCCCGATGGGATCGACGGGCGGCATCCGGCGCATGGTGACGGTGCTGACTGCGTAACACCCGGCGGCGCAAAGGCACGCGAGGCGACCAAACGGCTCCATCGCTTCACCGGTGGAGGCCAGCGCCTCTGGTCCAATCAACACAACCACCCCGACAAAGCCGATCAGAAAGCCGATAAACCGCCGTAGGGTCATGCGCTCTCCGGGTAAGAACACATGCGCCAGCGGCAAGACAATCAGCGCGACGGCGGCCATGCTGACGCCCGCAAACCCGGAGGTCACATACTGCAGCCCCCAACTGAGCAGCATGAAGGGCACGGCGGTCGACAGCAGTCCGACAGTGACAAGCGACAGCCATGCACGGGTGTCCGTCAGCCAAAGCCGCCCGCCAAGGACGCGCCAGATGACCACGGTCAGTGCAGCGGCAAAGCCAATGCGATACGCCGCCAGCCAAAACGGTGTCATGCCGCGCAAGGCGATTTCCATCAACAGAAAGGTTGCGCCCCAGACGAGGCCAAGCGCCAGAACCATGATCCAGCTTCGCGCAGTGATTTCGGGCATCGTTTGGTGGTCCTGTTTGGTGGCCGGAGGACCAAAGGCGCGGCAGTATGTCGCGCCGCGGGAACGTCAGGCGGGCCACGCGTGTTCAGTTCATTAATTACAAGGAGGAACTGGAATGGGTGCTACAGAGATCGTTGTAATTCTCTTTCTCGTCACGCTTGGAGCAGTATTGGTCTTTGCTCTTGTCAGCAAGAAAAAGATCGAAGACCGCCGCCATGATCCTGCCGCCACGAAATCTACGCTGGCCGAAGACAAGTCTTCGACCGGGAAGCCAGCGGACGTGTAATTCCGCCCTGAAGCTAAAGGCGGCACCGCATTCGATGCCGCCTCATTTTCTGTCGTCTCGGTAAGCGAGATCAGTTTTTGGACTTGTCGACCATCTTGCCGGCTGAAATCCACGGCATCATGCCGCGCAGCTTGGTGCCGGTTTCTTCGATCATGTGCTCATCGTTGGCGCGGCGCGATGCTTTGATCGTTGGCTGGCCCACTGCGTTTTCGAGCATGAAGTCACGCACGAATTTGCCCTGCTGGATGTCGGTGAGAACCGCTTTCATGGCCGCCTTTGTCTGCTCGTAGGGCAGAATGCGCGGACCGGTTACGTACTGGCCGTACTCGGCGGTGTTCGAGATCGAGTAATCCATGTTTGCAATGCCGCCTTCGTAGATCAGGTCCACGATCAGCTTCACTTCGTGCAGGCACTCGAAATAGGCCATTTCGGGCGCGTAGCCGGCTTCGACCAGAGTTTCAAAGCCGCAACGGATCAGTTCCACGAGACCGCCGCACAGAACCGCCTGCTCACCAAAGAGGTCGGTTTCGCATTCTTCGCGGAAGTTGGTTTCGATGATGCCAGAGCGGCCGCCACCGATGGCGGAGCAGTAGGAAAGACCGATTTCCAGCGCCTTGCCGGTGGAGTCGGTGTCAACAGCCACGAGGCAGGGCACGCCGCCACCCTTGGTGTATTCGCCTCGTACGGTGTGACCCGGGCCTTTGGGCGCCATCATGATGACGTCGACGCCTTCCTTGGGCTCGATCAGGCCGAAGTGCACATTCAGGCCGTGGGCGAACGCGATGGCGGCGCCGGGCTTGATGTTGTCGTGGACGTATTTCTTGTAGGTCTCGGCCTGAAGTTCGTCGGGCATGGTGAACATGATGACATCACACCAGGCGGCGGCTTCTGCGATGCCCATGACCTGAAGGCCTTCGGCTTCGGCTTTCTTGGCGGAGGCAGAGCCTTCGCGCAGAGCCACGACAAGGTTCTTTGCGCCGCTGTCGCGCAGGTTCAGGGCGTGTGCGTGGCCTTGCGAGCCGTAGCCCAGAATGGCGACTTTTTTATCCTTGATCAGGTTCACGTCGCAATCGCGGTCATAGTAAACGCGCATGTGTCTCTCCTCGGGTTTTCGAAGTGCTTATGGATTGAGCGGAACTTACGCCGTTGCGATGCGAGAGCGGTTGCGTTTTTTGAGTGTTTTCAAAGTTCAGAAATACAAGTATTCGTCATTTCCTAAATTATCGGAGAAATCATGCTTGATGACACTGATCGACGCATTCTGCGACACTATCAGGCGGAGCCGGACATCGCGGCATCGGATCTTGCCGAGCGGGCAGGGGTGACGCCATCTACGCTGACACGACGATTGGAGCGACTACGGGACAAAGGCATCCTGCGGGGGCTGTGTGGTGTAATAAATTGGCAGGCTTTGGGTTGGGAGGTGGAGGTGTCATTGCGTGTCACGCTGGACAAAACGCAACCACGCGCATTTGACGAATTTATCGCCGCCGCTCGTGAGGTGTCAGAGGTGATGGAGATCCAGACCTTCCTCGGTCAGACGGATGTGCGCCTCGCCGTGATCGCTCGGGATATGGCGCATTATCAGCAGCTTTATCGCAAGCGCCTTCTGACCCTGCCGCATATCAACGATATCGAAGCACTGATGCATGTGGCACGCGTCAAGGATACGGAGGCGCTGCCGCTATGATCTCGCTTGACGATACGGACCGGGCCTTGATCCGGGCGTTGGCAGAGGATGCCACGCAAACGGCGGGAGCGTTGGGGCGCGCGCTTGGGCTGTCGCAACCGGCGTGCTGGCGGCGCATAAAACGGCTGCGCGAAGCGAATGTCTTCCGCGAATCGAGGTTGGACGTGGATACCGAGGCGTTGGGCTTTGGCGTGACGGTGTTTTTAGGGGTTAAGCTCGCGACGAAGGGGCGGGTGAGCCTTGAGGATTTTGAGCGAGCGGTTTCCGCAATTCCCGAGGTGCAGATCGTGGAGCATGTTCTTGGTCTGTTTGATTACCGTCTGCGTGTCGTCGCACGCGACATCCCTGATTTCGAACGGGTTTTGCGGCGGCGGATCATGACATTGCCGGGGGTGGGCAATCTGGAGGCCAATGTCCTGTTGTCCGAGGAACGCCGCGCCGGGCCGCTCGATCTGATCTGATTTACAGAAAATCCAATCTATTCGGTTAGTATCGTTTAAAGATTTCCCATGCCATTTGTGCCATACACACAGGGCGGCTAGCGCCTCTTCTGGCAAGGGCTGTCGCCGGCGATAGGCGTTGCCTTGTCGTCGATCCGTGTATTGGAACGGCTTGGAGAAACCGGCTGGAGCATCGACCCGAAGGGTCGCCAACAGGGCCGAGCAGGAACGTCAAATGGCATGGCACAAAGGATATTTGTTGGTCGCTATTCTGCTGGTGACCTCGTTTAGCAACCTGTTGGTTGCCAATACGGTCATGATGATGGGCGTGTCGATACCGCAGGGCTTGCGGCTGCTGGCGAGCCTTGCATTTTCTGGCGGACTCACGGTGCTGTTTGCGGGATCGCTGATCCGACAGGCACAAAGCAGCGCACGCACTGCCGAGGAACTGCGCCGCCGCGTGTTTCGTGACCGGCTGACCGACGTCTCCACGCGCGATTTCCTGTTCGAACGTCTGTCGCGATGCCCGCGGGTCAGCGGAATTGTTCTGATGGTAGACATCGACCACTTCAAGCGGATGAATGATACGCATGGCCACATGGCTGGAGATCAAGTCATTCGCACAGTAGCCAACGCGCTGCGTGTTCAGTGCCGTACGGAAGATATCGTCTGCCGTTTTGGGGGCGAGGAGTTTTTGATCTTCCTGCCAGGAAGCGACGAGGCACATGGGAAGGACGTCGCGGAACGTCTGCGCGCCTCGGTGAAAGATGCCTACACGGACTTCGACGGTCAGAAACTGCGCGTAACAATTTCTGTCGGTGCCGCGATGAAAGCTCAGGAAGAGACCATTGATATGGCCATCCGGGCGGCAGACGATGCGCTTTACCAAGCGAAAAGATGCGGGCGCGACCGTGTGGCCCTGTCTTGGGAGCCGCGCATGCCTGACCACACCTGTCCGCTTTCATCTGAGGTGCTATGTCCCATAAGGCCGACAGCCGCGGAGCACTGGCCCCATAACGCTTGAGCGTCTAGCGCCAAATCGGATGAGGGATGCAGGGCGTCCAACTCTGGAAGAAACGAAACGATTTCGTCACGCAACTCTGCGCCGACTGATTCATGTGCCTCGTCTGTCAAATGCGGGGACGCAATAGGCGTTGGGGTCGGTTGCAATCATGAAGATGACGTCATTTTCCTCCCAGACCAACTCCACCTAGGATCAAACCTCCTTTGTCGAGGTCCCCGACCTTGTTGCTGTTAGGTGTCGTGGGAACGTCTAAAACGCTGAGGGTAATCAAAAAACGTCAGGTCTGTCTCGCTCCTCACGGTATCGCCCTTATTGTCGTCCACGCCAGATTGACTGCACAAATGTTTGTAATGCGCCGGTTGGCGCCAAAGCTCCAAGCTTCCCGAATGAGGCCATGCCGGTCTTCCGCGCTTGGGATGTCGCGCAATTGCGCCAATGGTTTCTCTTTTGCCACAAGGCGCACTGCGCTAGGTCAGAGAAAACAATGGAGAAAACGATGGCCGCATTGCTCGACACGATTGACCCGGAAGGGCTCGAAGAATTCTCGGTGGTTTTCACAGACCGATCGCTTAACCACATGTCCGGCGCGTTTCAGACGGTTATGACCGATATTTCGGGCATGTTGAAAGACGTCTACAACGCTCACGCCGTGGCCGTGGTGCCGGGTGGGGGAACTTTTGGAATGGAGGCCGTCGCCCGTCAGTTCGGTCAACAGGCAGACGTGTTGGTGGTCCGCAACGGTTGGTTCTCCTACCGTTGGTCGCAGATTTTTGACGCTGGTCAATTCGGCGGCGAGACGACTGTGATGAAGGCACGTCAAACCGGCAACGCGGTGGACGCGCCGTTTGTCCCTGCGCCGATCGAAGAGGTCGAGGCTAAAATAGCCGAAGTAAAGCCGGCGCTGGTTTTTGCCCCGCATGTGGAAACGTCGGCGGGCATGATCCTGCCAGACGACTATATCAAACGGCTTGCAGCTGCAGCGCATGAGGTCGGCGCGCTTATGGTGCTGGACTGCATTGCCTCGGGCTGTGTTTGGGTGGACATGGCGGAAACCGGTGTGGACGTGTTGATCTCAGCCCCGCAGAAGGGATGGTCCGCCACACCCTGTGCAGGCCTTGTCATGTTGTCAGAGCGTGCAATGGCTCGGATGGAGGAGACGACCTCGGACAGTTTTGCCGTGGACCTGAAAAAGTGGCACCAGATCATGAAGGCTTACGAAGACGGTGGCCACGCCTATCATGCGACCATGCCGACGGATGGCCTGCGCAGCTTTCGTGACGCCATGGCAGAGACGAAGGACTACGGCTTTACCCGCCTGAAAGAGGCACAATGGGCACTGGGCAACGGAGTGCGTCAGGTGTTCGCTGAAAAGGGCGTGAAAAGCGTGGCGGCAGAGGGCTATGCCGCGCCCGGCGTCGTGGTCTGCTACACAGACGATCCGGCGATCAAGTCGGGCAAGGCCTTTGCCGAGAAGGGCATGCAAATTGCAGCCGGTGTGCCACTGGCAGTGGATGAGCCCGACGGCTTTTCGACCTTCCGTATCGGTCTGTTCGGGTTGGACAAGCTTTACGACGTTGACGGCACCATCGGACGCCTGCGCGCCGTGGTGGATCAGGTTCTTTAACGCAGCAGAGGAAGATCTTTGCCGCGCCGATATAAACTCGGCGCGGCCGCGAACGACCAAAGTAGAA
This sequence comes from Sagittula marina, assembly GCF_014196795.1. GTDB lineage: Bacteria > Pseudomonadota > Alphaproteobacteria > Rhodobacterales > Rhodobacteraceae > Sagittula > Sagittula marina. The sequence goes on along the minus strand of NZ_JACIEJ010000004.1, from coordinate 209,090 downwards.
ACGCCCTTGGGATCATTGGCTGAACATGGCCACCACATCCGGGTGAGGCGCTGGCAGCACGGTAATATGCCCAGACAGAGCTGTGCCCGGCGCAGCGCAAGTGCCCGCAACACCGTCTTTCGTGTTTCCCGGACACAGAGCGTGGTTGGTGTGCAATCCGAAATACGCATTGCCCCGTTCCACTTCGCTCAGCACAAAATCGGCACCGCCCTCCGGCCCGACAATCGGATCTTCGACCTTCCAATTGCTGACGCGAAACACAAAGCCGCTGTCTGTCTCTTCAAATTCGCCCGGCAACTGTTGGATGAAAAAGTTGGGACCCCCTTGTGGATAGTTGTGGATATGGATCGAGCCGAGCATGCCGCCGGGTCCTGCGGGTGCCAGATCGTCGGTCGACGTGCCGTCTATGGTCATCACCAACTCGATAATCGTGCCGGTGTCGCGGTCGTATGTCAGCGACGCCGCGCCCTGTGCCGGGACGCTAGAGCCCCAGTGTGCAGAAACAGCGTGACTTGCACGCATTTCCGACACCGCGCGGACGACTTCGGCACCGGCAGACAAAGGAAGAGCCATGGCGCACGCACAGGCGGCACCCAGAATAGTGTTAATTCGCATGGGGTTACCTTTGATTTTGGCGTTTTGGTTTGTATGATCTTTGTTGCTTGGACGCCTTAAAAGCAGGTAAACGAATCCGTTCGCATGACGTCTGTTGCCATAGCGTTCTCGAAAAACAACTCACCAGATGTGGGGAGCTGCTTTTTCAACCTTGGAATACCTCAGGCGAGTTCTGCTGGTTGGATTCCCGTGTCTCCAAAAGGAATCGCCTGGGTCAACCAGAAGCGCCTAAACCGACCTTCATCAGTGACGTCCGCACCGGCTTCATGCTGTAGAGCGCGTCAAGTCCCTTAGCCCGCAGGTCGCGCAAGGGTTGGGAAGACATTTGGCTTATGCGGTTCAAAGCAGTTATTCCGGTGACGCGCGCGCGCACATCAGCCGCCCGGCGATTGTGGTAGGCATCCAGCATCTGAGCATCACCCAGCCGATCCGGTGCGGCGACAGCCAGATCCCTCAGCGCGATGATGTCCTTCAAGCTCATATTCAGACCTTGCGCGCCAATCGGGGGCACCACGTGTGCGGCCTCGGCCACCAAGGCGATGCGCTGACCTGACAGACGGTCGGCCTCTTGTGCGATGATCGGCCAGACGGTCCGACGCGAGGCCAGAGACAGCGGCCCAAAGAGGTGGCAGGAACGTTCCGACATCTCCGCTTCCAAGGCCTCGGGGGACAATGCCATACGCCGCGCGCACTCCGGGCCACTGTCCATCCACACGATGGCAGAGGATGGGCGGCCGTCGTGATCGGGCAGGGGCACAAGCGTGAACGGGCCGCCTGTGCGGTGGATCTCGGTCGAGACGTTGTCGTGCGGGATCGGATGGGTCACCGCAAAGGCCAGCGCCTTTTGCCCGAACCGTGTGGTTTTGACACCAATGCCAGCCGCCTGCCGCATGGGGGAGGAGCGACCATCGGCGGCGATCACCAGTCGTGTCCTGATCCGCGATCCGTCGGACAGGGAGACACGCGCTTCGCCTTCTCGGGTGAACAGGCCGGTAGTGGCCGTGCCGGGGCGGAAATCGACATGCGCCAACTCCGCCAAACGGGCTGTCATCTCGCGCCGCAGCAACCAGTTCGGCAGGTTCCACCCGAAAGGTTTGTCAGAGATATCACCGGACTTGAAATCCTTGATCACCCGAGGCTCTGCCACCTCGCCACCGGCATCGACGATGCGCATGGTCGTCAATGGCATGGCGTATTCTGCAAGACGCGGCCATAGACCCACCTCGTCGAGAAACATCTGCGCGGGCTGCAAAAAGGCTGTTGTGCGCAGATCCGAGCCATCGGCCTCGCGGTCTGTCACAGGCGGTGTCGGGTCCACCACCAAAGTGGAAAACCCGGCCTGCGCAAAGGCGGCCGCGGCGGTCAGACCCGCGATGCCGCCGCCCGAGATGGTGATGTCATAATCCATGGTCATTCTCCTTGCGACGATATCTAGTACGCACAAGGGGGAGGGACCATGCGACCGGTTTGCGGCTTTGCCTATTTTCCCACGGTGATCAGCAAAAGAACGACGAACATCACCGGCACGCAGGTCAGAGCGATCATGGCGAGCGCGGGCAGTCCCCAGAAATATGTGGCCAGCGCAACGATCTCGAGAAAGACCAACACGGTCCAAAGTATGTTGTGTTCGACTTTCGCTGCGGGCGCGGCGTTTTCCGAGAAGGTCTCAATGCTGCTCATTGCGTGTCTCCTGTGTGGCTGTGCCGGAGACATATGCATTCGCTGCATCAAAGGTACGTGCGAAATGTCGCATAGCGCCAGAACCCCTGCCTTTGGGGGCAATCTGCGACAATCTGCCTGAGCCTTGGCCGTCAGCCGCCCGTGTATTTCGACACCTTTTTCAGAAATGCCGTGAGATTGTCGGTATGGTGGTGAATGTGTTCGGCCGGGGCCGGCTCTGGCGCGACATGGACGGTCGTCATGCCAAGCGCGTGTGGCACTTCGAGGTTCCTGGAATCATCTTCGAACATCACGGCCTCTGCGGGGTGCAGTCCGTCGAGTGCAAAAATCCGATCAAAGGCGGAGGCGTGCGGTTTGGGCAGATAATCGGCGTGCTCAACCCCGTAGATCGCGTCAAAAGCGTCTGAAAGCCCGCGCGCCTTCAGCACCCGCGCGGCATAAGGCGCGCTGCCGTTGGTATAAACGATGCGCCGACCGGGCAGGGCGGCGATCAGCTCTGCCAGATGCGGATCCGGCTCCAGCGCATCAAAGGAGATGTCGTGCACCTCATCCATATAGGCGACAGGGTCAACGCCGTGGTTTTGCATCAATCCCGCCAGCGTCGTGCCGTGCTCACGCCAATAGAGCGACCGCATTTCATCCGCTTCGGCATGACCGATGCCCAGCGTGTTCATGACAAAGCTGTTCATTTTGACCTCTATCTGGTCAAACAGCCGCATATGTGGCGGGTAGAGCGTATTATCGAGGTCAAAGACCCAGGCGCGTAAGCGTTCAAATCGTTTCATATCCAGAGATATAGGTCGAAATGCGTCAATGAGGCAATTCATGGCGCTTGTTTGTGCCTGCGGCAAAAGGCTAGTTTACGCCGAACATTTTAGGAGACCCCATGGCCCAGCCGAAGCCCACTCAGAAGGATGCGTACACGCTGATCCTCGACGCGATCGACTCAGGAACATACCGTCCCGGCGACAGGCTGGTTGAAAGCGAACTGGCAGAGAGATTTGGCGTCTCACGCACCCCTATCCGCGAGGCGCTGCAACGGCTGGAAACCCAAAGCCTGCTGGCCCGCGACGGGCGCTCGCTGATTGTAGCCTCGCTCGATCATAACCAGATGGCGGAGCTTTATGCGGTGCGCACGGAGCTGGAAGGACTGGCCGCACGGTTGGCCGCACGGCATGCAACTGCCGAAGAGGTCCGTGTGCTCAAGGATATGGTGGAGGAGGACCGCGCCTTGATGGCCGATCCGGCCGCCTTGGCCCGGGCCAATCGGCGGTTTCACAAGATGATTCACCTTGCGTCGCACAACCGCTTCCTGGTGCAGCAGCTTGACCTTGTGCACCGCTCCATGGCTCTGATGGCCACGACCTCGCTTGCGGCGCAGGGCAGAGGTGAAATCGCCATGGCCGAGCACAGCGCAATCGTCGAAGCCATCGCCAAACGTGACGAGGCCGCCGCTTATAAAGCGTTGCGCGATCATATATCGGTGGCCTTCGTCACGCGGTTGAAGCTGGAATCCAGCGAGGGGCTCTGATCTGACACTCAGACATGGGTGTCGGGCGGAATGTCCGCGCCCTGATGGTCTGGGTCGGAATGGCCGTGCTGCGTCTTGTCCCAGTAAAACGGGCTGAACGCTGTCTCCCACAAGGCCTTGTAAACGGCGGCGGTGCCCATCGGGAAATATGCGAACATCGTCGGAACCCAATGGTAGAGCTGCGCATGTGGGCTCCGGGCGAGAGCCGCGATTCCTATGACAAAGGAAATCGCCTCCGCCGCAAGGAAAAGTCCGGTCAACGCCAGGATGCCTTCACGCGCCATGTAGCCATCCATCGGATGCGGCAGCCCTACGACGATAAGCCAAAACGACCATAGCACCGGCGCCAATGCAAATTGCAGCAAGGTGCCGAGCAGAAGGGCCTGAAGTCCAAAAAACCGCTTCGCCCCAAGGTCTTGCCAAAGCCTCTTTGGGCGTCGACTGTGCACCCACCACGTGATGCCATATCCCTTGAGCCAACGGGACCGCTGTTTGATCCACGGCCAAAAGCGATTGTTGGCTTCTTCGCGTGTGACGGAGCGGATCAGTTCTGTCTGCCAGCCATGGCGGGCCAGCCGCATCCCCAGATCGGCGTCCTCGGTCACGTTGTGCGCATCCCATCCGCGCACTTTCTCCAACGCTTCGCGGCGGAAAAAGACGGTCGTCCCGCCCAGTGGCACGGCGAAGCCCATGCGCGCCAAGCCGGGCAAAACAATGCGGAACCAGCTTGCATATTCGATGGTAAAACAGCGCGACAGCCAATTCGCGCGCGGGTTGTAGTAGTCGAGAATGCCCTGAACGCAGCCGACGTCGTGCGAGGCCTTTGAAAAATGCGACACCACGTGCTCGATCTGATCAGGCGCAGGCGCGTCCTCGGCATCATAGATCCCCACGATCTCGCCTCGGGTGAAGCGCAAGGCATAATTGAGCGCGCGGGGTTTGGTCTGGATCTCGCCTGGTGGCACCGTGATGCGCCGCATCCATGGCGGCAAGGTCGTGCGGTTCAGGGTCTGGCATGTGACCGCGTCCTCAGCTTCCAAAACTAGTACCACGTCAAGCAGCGCTTTGGGGTAAGTCAGCCGCGACAGGCGTTTGATCAGCGTCGAGGCGATTTCCTGTTCGTGAAACAATGGGACGATGATCGTGACGACGGGCGGGGTGCGCGGCAAATGAACCAGGGGCGCAGGCTCTCGTCGTGGCGCGGCTATCAGCGCGGACACCTTCAAGATCTGACTGACGAGCAGCGATCCGAGCGCCATGATCAGAGCGGCGCCAAAGAAAAGCTGTGGAACGGTTGCCAGCAGCCCAAGCGCCACAATGATCGCAACCAGAGCGATCCCGCTGGCCAGCGGACCGGCCTTGTTCAGGTCCCGACAGCTGTCCTCGGCCGGCACCCAATTTTCGGCCGCTTTCGCAAGCGCATCCCCGTGGCGACGTCCGATTTCGTCATGGATATCTGCTTCAAGCGCCAGCGCCATCATGACCGGACCCAGATCCGGGGGCAGGTCGGCCAGCATCGCATCGAACTCGTCAGGGCGGGAGGTGGCCAAGACCAGGGTTTCACCCAGCCTGACCCAAGGCAGTACCCCGTGCAGCAGGCAAAAATCTCCCGGGAGTAGACCCGCCAATGTCCCATCGGCTGGCGTCGTTGTCTTGTCCATGATCAGCGCGCCGTAGTGGCGCGCCTGTGCCTCCAGCACCTGTTGTCGTGTGGCGAGGGCCTCTGCCGTCATGACACGCGCGATAGGTTGTCCGATACGTGCGGCCTCTGCCATGGCCCCCAGCATCACACGCGGGGTGCTGGTATGGTTGTCGAGCAATATCCGGCTGACCGGCTGCCCGCGTGGGTCACCAGCTTGAGCCAGTAACGTGTATGGAAGAGGATGGACTGGATGGGTCATGAGAGGTCCCGGTTTGAACCTTCATGGTGGCGACCATCCGCTTAAAAACACCTTAACGTGTTTTGAAACGGAAGGAGAACAACCCTGTATATTTCAATGCGTTAATTGAACGCTAACGAGGCGTCGGGCTTTTAACAAAGCTTAACGGATACAATACAAGAACGTTTACATCCTATACCTGTTCTAACCTGGTTTAATCGCCTTTAAGGTGAGTTTTGGCGCAGCTTAATTTCCGAAAGAAGCTACCCGCGACTCGGTAAAGACAATCTAAACGCCCCTGCCACTTCCCAGAGTGCGGCAGGGGCGGAATACCTTATGCCATGGAGGCTGCGAAGCGTTCAAACAGGTAGAAGCTGTCCTGCGGGCCGGGGCTTGCCTCCGGGTGGTGCTGGACCGAAAACACGGGCCGATCATTCATGCGGATGCCGCAGTTCGACCCGTCAAAGAGGGACACATGGGTCTCCATAACACCGGCCGGAAGGGACTGGCTGTCCACGGCGAACCCGTGGTTCATGGAGGTGATCTCCACCTTCCCGCTTTCGACATCCTTGACCGGATGGTTGGCGCCATGGTGGCCGTGGTTCATCTTGATAGTACGTCCGCCAAGCGCCAGCGCCAGCATTTGATGGCCAAGGCAAATCCCGAAGATGGGCAGATCGGACTTTTCCAGCAAGCCTTGGATCATTGGCACCGCGTACTTTCCCGTGGCCGCCGGATCGCCGGGGCCATTGGACAGGAAAATGCCATCCGGGCTGTGGGCCATCACATCCTCATAGGTCGCAGAGGCGGGCAGTACCGTCACGTCACAACCGGCGGAGGCGAGGCACCGCAGGATGTTGCGCTTGGCACCGTAGTCGATTGCAACGACCTTGTGCTTGGCGTCCTTTTGGCGGACGTGGCCCTCCGGCCATGCCCACCGCATCTCGTCCCAGCGATAGCTCTGCGCGCAGGTGACGTCCTTGGCCAGATCCAAGCCTTCGAGACCGGAAAAGGCTCGCGCGGCTGCCACCAGCGCTTCGATATCAAAGTTGCCGTCCGGGTTATGTGCCAACGCCACGTGCGGTGCGCCCGACTGGCGGATCGCGCGCGTCAGCCGGCGGGTGTCGATCCCACCGATGGCGATGCGTCCCCTTGCCGACAACCAGTCTGAAAGTCCCTGCACAGAGCGCCAGTTGGACGGCGTTGTCGGCATCCATTTCACCACCATGCCCGCCGCGACGGGGTCGCCGGTTTCATCGTCCTCAGGATTCACGCCCACGTTGCCCACATGCGGGAAGGTGAATGTCACGACCTGACCGGCATAGGACGGGTCAGTCATGATTTCTTGGTAGCCTGTCATCGCGGTGTTGAAGCACAACTCCGCTGTGACCTGACCCGTGGCGCCGAAGCCTTGTCCGTAAAACAAGGTGCCATCGGCAAGGGCGAGGCAGGCGGTTGGCGCGGGTTTGGATGCAGCAGACATGGGCGACTCCGGTGGCAGGGGCAAATCGCGCGGAACCTAAGCCGCGCACAGTGGGCGGTCAAGAGGCGCTGTGCCTTTTGTAAATTCGTTTAATTCCAATGGGTTGTTGTGATCCGCCTTGGCTTGCGCCGACCATTGGCCTCCGGTATGTTACCAGCTTATGAAAGTCATACCGGAGATTAGGGCGCATGGAACTGCGAGATAGGGTCAATGCGGCCGTAAAGCAGGCGATGAGAGACAAGGATTCGGCACGTTTGTCGACTTTGCGTTTGATCAACGCCGCCATCAAGGACCGCGACATTGCTGCACGGGCCGACGGCAATGACAATGGTGTCGGAGAGCCGGAAGTGCTGGCGATCCTCGGCCGTATGGTCAAGCAACGCCGCGAAAGCATGAAGACCTACGAAGAAGGCGGGCGGCTGGATTTGGCTGAACGGGAGGCAAACGAGATCGTTGTGATCGAAGAGTTCCTGCCGCGCGCCTTGAACCAGGACGAAGTGTCCGCCGCTGTGGACTCTGCCGTGGCCGAAGTGGGCGCGAGCTCGATCCGGGACATGGGGCGGGTTATGGGCGTTCTGAAGACCAAATATACTGGTCAGATGGATTTTGGTGCCGTGGGGCCACTGGTGAAGGATCGCCTTTCGGCGTGACGCTCGACCGTACCTAAAATAAAAGCCCGCGAACCACGGTTTGCGGGCTTTTTCGTGCTGACTTCAGAAGGCATGCGCAGGGGAGGCCGACTTTACAGCGCGTACTACCCGGCTTTGATGGATTCTCTCTGGTCCGGCTCCTCGGGCAAGGGGAAGCCTGCGGCGATACGCGCCAGCTCCTCTGGATCCTCGATCTTGAAACGTTCGACGAAGCGCGTCTTGAAGCCAACACGACCACGCCGGGCGCCAAAGTTCTCGCCGTGGTTCAGCACATACAACACCGACGCAAAGGAAATCGGTGACAATGTACGCTGGGCCAATCGTGCGAGGTAGGGGAACATCCGGTGTTCGTGTTGGGTCATTTCCCTGAGAAACAGGGCCGACTCCGGAATGTCAGGGTCATGGGCCAGCGACGCGCAGGAGCCGCAGAGCTTCCAGAATGGTTTTTGGCCCAGCTCTTTCATCGTTGGTTGATCGGCCAGTGCAATGACGCCGGTGGAATCATCCATCACCAGACCTTGCTGAACAAGGTAGCCGCCCGGAGCCTGACGGCGCAGCATTTCTTTGACCAGCCCTTGTCGCATGAGGTCATCGGCATCGAAAGACATGACGTAGCACGGACCAGTATCGAGCCGGTCGAGCTGTTCATATAGCGCGCTCAGCTTGCGCCATTTGTCATTGCCGGGCGTCGGATCCGCGAAGGGGAGAAAGTGGATACGACGATCATCCGGCAGGTCCGGCTTTTGCTGACAGCAGATGATCGCCTGCCAGTGCGGGTCATTCTGGGCCCGCATGCAGTGAAGCGTCGCCTTCAGCCGGTCACTCACGGCTTTCCAGTCTCCCACCTGATCGGGTCCAACCAAGGGAATGAGGAACACCACCTGCTTGCGAAGGGGAGGCACCCGACCGTCCAACGCCCCGCGCAGGTCCAGCGCGGCGCGCTCGGACGCTACGGGATGCAGGCGCTCGGTCAGATCCGTCAAGCCGAGGCGCGCGGTCATCAGCAGGGCGGCGCGGCGCCATTTCGCGGTGGCAGCAGCCTGAACCATCACTTGTCCTTTACGCGACGCAGGGCGTTGGTGAGATCGGTGTATAGCACCTTGCGCTCATCCTCCGAAAGGAACGAGCCGATCTCGACCTCGCGGCCTGCGCCTTTGAGAGTCACATAATTAGGCACAGGACCGGTGGTCTCGTGCAGGGAGACGGTGACCCAATAGGTGTTCGACTCCCATTCCTGCGTCATGCCATCAGGATTGGTGCGCTGCAATCGTGTCTGTTCGGATGTGATGCTGAGAAGCTCAGTGATCTGGCGGTCACGATTGTTGCGTCGCAAGGCATAATACAGCCCGGCCGTCGCCGCCAGCAGGAAGGGAAGAAGCCCCCAGAGAAGCAAGGTGCCCAAGACACCCATCAGCGGAATCAATGCCGCGAGAAAGAAACCCAGAATCATAATGGCGAACCCCTCTGGCGACAGCGCATTATGGGGCCAGAGCTTTAGCTCTTGCCGAGGCGCGCGCGGAGGTGTTGTCCACTGGTAAGGCATGACTTTTTCTACAGCGCCAACACTTTGACGCGCAATGCCGGAGTGCATGAAGCCGGACGCAACATCGCCTCAGGCATGATTGGCAGGCGGATTGGGTCAGCGTGCATGGCTTGCGGGGCCGCGCAGCACGCGCAGGCTCAACTGGATGATCGTCAGCACTGCAAAGCCCAGCAACGCCAAACCGGATATGACGGCAATGGCCTGTTCCACACCCGACGACCAATACACGGTATTTTCGAAGTCAGCCGCGCCGCCGAGCAAATGGCGGACTTCGATTTCATGGGCGGCAAAGACGAGGTGCTCGGTCATCACACAAAGCGCCATGTTGCGCCCCAGCCGCAGTGCCCGGATCGTACGCAGACCGAAGAATACCGCCGGAAAGATGCAGAATGTGAGCGCGACGCGGGTCAAAAGCTGTCCCCGGGGGAGTGTGAACATGCTGCTTTGCGCTTCGGCCCCGATCCCTTGTGTAACCGACACCCACAGCGCGTAAAGCGCCCAGGACGTTGGCACGAGCAAAAGAAAAGTCAGTGTCCAACGCACGCCGCGGGCAAAAGCCACGAAGGGCAACGCCACAACGGCGGCAAATATCAGACTGTCCAAGGGCTATGTCCGGATTCACGGGCACGGTCCGCCTCTAAAAGTGCAGCGCGCCTTTGGGGGAGACCCCATGAGCTATATGAAAAGGCCCCGCATCAAGCGGGGCCTTCGGGTTGGCTGTCAGGCCGGGCTTAGTGCGCGTGGCTCTTGTCCCAGTCTTCCTGCTTTGGCAGCTGCTCGAAGGTGTGCTCCGGCGGCGGGGAGGGCAGGGTCCATTCCAGCGTGTCCGCGTATTCGTTCCAAGGGTTCGCTACGTTCGAAACTTTGCCCTTCATCAGCGTGTAGATCACGATGCCGAAGAACAGCAGGAACGAGGCGAAGGAGATGAACGCGCCGATCGACGAGACATAGTTCCAGGTGGCGAAGGCCTCCGGATAGTCAATGTAGCGGCGCGGCATACCCTGGCGACCCAGGAAGTGCTGCGGGAAGAAGGTCAGGTTTGCACCGATGAACATGCTCCAGAAGTGGATCTGGCCCAGACGCTCATTGATCATGCGACCGGTCATCTTCGGGAAGTAGAAGTAGATCCCCGCGAAGATGGTAAACACGGCCCCGAGGCTCATCACGTAGTGGAAGTGGGCAACCACATAGTAGGTGTCGTGGTAAGCACGGTCGACGCCCGCCTGGCTCAGCACCACGCCGGTCACGCCGCCAACGGTGAAGAGGAACAGGAAGCCAAACGCCCAGAGCATAGGCACCTTCAGGTCAATCGAGCCGCCCCACATGGTGGCAATCCAGGAGAAGATCTTTACCCCGGTTGGCACCGCAATGACCATCGTGGCCATCATGAAGTAGGACTGCTGTCGCAGCGACATGCCGACGGTGTACATGTGGTGTGCCCACACGACGAAGCCAAGCGCGCCAATGGCGATGATCGCCCAGACCATCGGCAGATAGCCAAAGATCGGCTTGCGCGAGAAGGTGGAGATCACGTGGGAGATGATACCAAAGCCAGGCACGATCACGATGTAGACCTCGGGGTGACCGAAGAACCACAGAATGTGCTGGTAGAGGATCGGGTCGCCACCGCCTGCGGGATCGAAGAAGGTCGTCCCGAAGTTCCGGTCCGTCAGCAGCATGGTGATTGCGCCGGCCAGAACGGGCAGGGACAGCAGGATCAGCCAGGATGTGACGAAGATCGACCATGCGAACAGCGGCACCTTGAACAGGGTCATGCCGGGGGCACGCATGTTCAGGAAGGTGGTGATCATGTTGATCGCACCAAGGATCGAGGACGCGCCGGAGACGTGTACCGCGAAAATGGCGAGGTCCATGGAGTAGCCGCCTTCGTTGACCGAAAGTGGCGGGTACAGAACCCAACCCACGCCGGACCCGAGCTGGCCGTTGCCGCCGGGCGATATAACGGAGGCCACCGCAAGGGTGGTGCCTGCGACATACAGCCAGAACGACAGGTTGTTCATGCGCGGAAACGCCATGTCCGGTGCACCGATCTGCAGCGGCATGAAATAGTTGCCAAAGCCGCCGAACAGCGCGGGAATCACGACGAAGAACATCATAAGGATGCCGTGGCCGGTGATCAGCACGTTCCAGAGGTGCCCGTTGGGCGTACAGTCTTCGACGGCGGCGGGCAACAAGCGCGCGCCTTCCATACACATGAATTGCACACCGGGCTCCATGAGCTCCATGCGCATGTAGACGGTGAAGGTAACGGAAATCAGGCCGGCGATCGCCGACACGATCAGATAAAGGAGCCCGATGTCCTTGTGGTTGGTCGACATGAACCAACGGGTAAAGAAGCCCCGGTTGTCTTCATGCTCGTGGCCATGAATGGCGGCGTCTGCCATTGTCTGCCTCCCTAAAGATTTCAAGACGTGGACGCGTGGAAAGAATCTTGCCGGGCGTCCGGCGATCAACTCACGTTTTAGAATGTGTCGAAGCGCGCGTCCATGCGTCGAATTGATCTGGATCAAACATTTTGTCGCACCTTCTTAAGGTGTTCTGAACAGACGGTTTTTATTTATTTTCTGCGCAGTTCGGGGCAGGCCGGTGGTCTCGATGTCACGATGCTTGGACAACAGGCTGGAAATCGGCGGTAGAAACACACTGTGTCGCGGCAGAAACATGCCGTGGCGTGCGGGCATCAAAACGCGCGTCGATGGGCGGACGTGTCAGGGTCACAGGCTGCGTCAACACAGGTGAAGGCGCCAAAGGGTGTCGTTGATCCGAAAGGGGCTGCCATCAATTCCCATGGAACCACGGTTTTGTTGCGGCGTTTATATCTTGTTAACGTCCTGAGCGCCAACATCTTGCGATGGCGCCGGAGGTCAGGCTTTCCAGACTGTCTTGGATTGCCTGACGTGCCGTAAGGTCAGGAGAAGAGCACAATATCATCCCTAGGGGGGAGGCCGATATGGCATATGTTGAACATGTTGCGGATAACGTCTTTGGAAGCGGCCTAAGGGATCGCTTGGCGCGGCTGCTGGAGACGCCATTTGACCGCCGCTACCGAGAGCGCGCGGATGCCGTCGCGTCTCTGCGCTCCAAGACAGATGCCGACCTCGCGGCCATGGGTCTGAAGCGCAGCGATATCCTAAGCCACGTCTTTTCCGGTCGCTCTGCGCGACACTGATGCTCAGTCGGCATGTGGAACTGCGTCACCAGCAGATTTTCACATTTGGTCGGAACGTCCGAACCGTTCATCGAAGGTCTGACGCAGCGCCACGTCAAGGTCATCCATATTCACAGGCAGCCCCATATCCACTAGGCTCGTCACGCCGAATTCGGTGATGCCGCATGGCACGATACCGTCGAAGTGGCTAAGATCTGGTTCAACGTTTATGGAAATGCCGTGGAAGCTCACCCACTTCCGGAGGCGTATGCCGATGGCCGCGATCTTGTCCTCAGCCGTTTTTCCGGTCACCGTCCTTGGGCGATCTGGGCGTTCGATCCAGACGCCGACGCGCCCCTCGCGAATGTGTCCGGTCAGTCCAAATTGACCCAGGGTGTCGATCACCCAACCTTCCAACTCCTGAACGAAGCGTCGGACATCCTTGCCATGCCGATTGAGGTCTAGCATCACGTAGACGACGCGCTGACCCGGCCCATGGTAGGTGTACTGCCCGCCTCGCCGGGTGGCGTAGACGGGAAACCGATCCGGGTCCCGCAGATCCTCGGCCTTGGCAGAGGTGCCCGCAGTATATAACGGAGGATGTTCCAGCAGCCAGATGCACTCGTCGGCCTCGCTTCGTGCGATGGCATCGGCCCGCGCTTCCATAAACGCGAGCGCCTCAGGATAGGGGGTAAGCCCGTCGGAAATCTTCCATTCCATGGGATAGCAGCCTCTCGTAGACGATGTACCGATGCGTGGTGTCGTCAGATCTACTGAGCCGACGGCACAAGCGCAACCGGCCCCTGAAATGACGCTAACAGTAAGCCGATACGGGATTTGGAGAAATCTTCTCCGCGGGGCGATTTTTTCTCTTCACATCACCGAATTGCTGTTCTATACGCCGCCTACCCAAGCTGGGACAGAGTGCGGTCGTGGCGGAATTGGTAGACGCGCAGCGTTGAGGTCGCTGTGGGGTAACTCCCGTGGAAGTTCGAGTCTTCTCGACCGCACCATTCAAAAATCGCTCCTTCGGGGGCGATTTTTTGTTTTAGATCTAGTGCTTGCTCCTGCCGTGCGGATCGGTCAGCGTGACCTTATGATCCTGCAAGACACCATCCCCTATGATGTTTCGACCTTGGCTCGACTTCCGGGCGTTGCACCTTTTGACATGGCAAACTGGTTGCATGTGGATGAGGCATATGCGGCGCAGATGGACGAGCGGTTGCGCCTGCTGCGCACCTCCCGCGACCGTGTCCTGCGACTGGATGATACCGCGCGGCCAGCGGCCGTAGAGGCGTTGCGCATGGTCCTGGCGCATCTTCCGATGGGATTCGCTCAAAACGTCGGGTGGGTGCGCTGTCCAGATGGGCGCCACGTCGCGCTGAACTGGGAGGATCCGCTTGGCACCCTGTGCCAGATCGTTCAGGAAGACATCTGCATTCTGGAAAAGCGTGGCGGGGCAGAGCACGTGCTCACTGGCGCGGTCCTGTGCTTTCCGGCGAGCTGGACACTTGCCGAGAAATACATGCGGCCGCTGACCCGTATCCACGCGCCCGTTGCGTCATATGACTCTGCGTTGGCCAAACGGGTGCAACGCTTATTTGACGGGGTGCAGCCGGGCAAACCGCTTTGGCGACATAATGTATTGCGCTATGCTGACCCAGCCTTGCATCAACCGCGACTTGAGGCGGACCCGCGCGACGGAGATCATCCTGAAGCGGCGCCGTTCATACGCAGTGAACGTCAGTGTCTTCTGCGATTGCCCGACACGGACGCGGTGATATTTTCAATCCACACCTATGTGACACGCAGCCAAGTTAATGAATGATCTGGTTCAGCACGCCACCCAGCCGATCAGCATTGTAAAGGGCGGTAAAAAGTGCCGTGATTGCAAGAGCCTGACTAACGAGGCGCAGATTCATGTCGCGTCCAAATGAAACAATGTAGATGAACGCGGCCAATGTGAAATAGATCACGCCGATAATCCCGGTGACCAAGTGGCCCGTCACATTCCGGCGCTGGTCTACTGGTTCCCGCGCCAATAGATTGATCCGATACTGCGCCAAGCGGTCAGTCATTTTTGGCCGCTCATTGACAGGGAGCGGCTTGGGCGCGCCATAAAGCGACTCAAGCATCTTAGCCGTCATTTGCTCGTTATCGAACAGATCGTCTGCCATCTCCTCGTCCACCTCCTGCAAGCGGCGGGGGGACACATAGGACCGCAGGCGGATGAAATCATCGCGGTCCAGCAGAACATCAGGTGAGTACCATTCTATGATGTCGGCGTCGCAATGAGCGAGGCAGGCCAGCACCACGTCCGATAGGATATTGGCGGCACGCTCGTCTTCGGGAATGGCGCCGTTCCTGGTAATGATCTCGATCAGAACACGGGGGCCGTAATCGCTGTCTTCTTCGGGAGTGACAATGATACCAAAGCGACGGCCAAACGCTCTGTTTCCATGGGCTAAGCGATGAACGGCTGCACCCGGCACAGCATCCAGTTGATCAAGCACCTTTGCGGCGGTGTCCAGATACGGAACAGGGTCGAGATCTGTGGCGTCTGGCAAAATCAAACCGGCATAAGGGTACTCGATGGGCTGCATGGGAACTCCTCACGGCGGTTGAAGCCCGCGTTAGCCAAAGAGTGCCTCACAAAAATGGTTCGATTTAGACAAAACTGTGCAAATTTGCGCGCATTTTCTACACAGATGAAGCCGAAAAATGGCCGCCCAAGGGGAATGACCGGAGGCTAGGCTCCGGTCAAAACCTGTCAGCCGCCGACTTGTTGCGCCGCGTACGAAATCGCGCGCTGGTAGTTGCCGCTGTCGTTCCATGCAGACAGCGCACGGAAATTAGCTGTGCCCTCACCGAAGGGCTGCCCCGCTTGCCACCCGTTTTGCCGCAAAAGATTTGCGGCAGAGGCAAGTGCATCTGCGGCATTGTACGGATCGGCCCGACCATCGCCGTTGGCATCCACGCCGTAACGCATCCAGTTGCCTGCCAGAAACTGCATATGGCCCAACTCGCCGGACGGGCCACCTTGCGTGTTGGCCGTGATCAGGCCTTTGTCGACCAGCATCAGCGCGGCTTCTGCGTGTGGCTCAAAACGCGGATGACGGCGGCAGTAGGAGGACAGCGTCATGGCCCCATCGACGATGCTGGTTTTGCCGAGGTAGCCGCCCCAAGACGTTTCCAGACCCCAGATCACGGCCAGTACCGATCCCGGAACGCCGTAGCGTTGCTCAATGGAATTAAAGAGCTGCGCGTTGCGATCTCGCCGTGACCGCGCGGAGTTCACAAAGGCCTGGGCGGAGCCTCCAGTGCGTTTTGCCAAAAACGTGGAGGCGTCGCTGTAGGACACACCTGTCTGCGAGGAGGGCTGCGATTCAAAACGCCAAGTGATAGAGGACAGGCTTGCGTTCTGCAGCGCCTGAAGACCGCGTTGGCCGACGCCTGCGCGCTGCGCCTGTTGAGCGAAGTTGCTTTTGTAGGAGCCGAAGGCGTCCTTGCTTGTGATGCAATTGGCGGCCAACACGGGGGTGGCCATTAGTAGGCTGGTACAGATTGATAAGGCGAAACGGCGCATCAAGGACTCCGGCTGTGAAAGCTTCATTAACCGAAGAGTAGCGCCCGACCATCACGCCGCCAAGGGGTGTGCGTGCTTTCCGCAAGGGCAGGAGTCAGGTGATCTGGAGCGCGCCGCTGCCTATCACCAGGGCGGTAATCGTGGTCACCAGTGACGCCGCACGCAATTCCGCGCTGTTCGGCCCAGCGGAGCCCGCCTCGAGCCGCGGACGCTTTTCCTGCATATCCTCCCGCATCTGAGCAATTTCTGCTTTATTGGGCGCGCGGCGAAGTTCCGTCTTCATGAAGGTCTCAAAAGTCTGAACATGAGCGTCGAAATATCGATCCGTGGCGCGCGGCCGTGCGGTCGGCGCCTCCTGACGGGACGGACGGCGCGGTGTCAGCGAGGGTGTGCTGCGGGTGACGCGGCGCGGTGAGATGGCGGTTCCGGACCGCGCACCTTTCGAAGCCGTTCCGAATTGCGCCGCAAGACCGGCAAGAAAGGCCTCCCTCGGAATGCGCGCCTTCGTCCCGTTCCAGATAACGAATTGGGCTTCGGTGTCCCTCAGCATGGCAAAGGCCACTGGGGCAAGCCGCAAGGCCTCGGCGGCGGTGTCCGAAACGTCAGGCAATGACAGAGACAATGTTACGACGATCTCGTCGCCCGGGCGCGACAGCGAAAGATCGAGTTGGAGACCCGGTGCCTCAAACCTCAGGGAGGACAGGGACGCATCTATGATCTGACCGGCCTCCACATCCGGGCTGCGCAGACTGTGCCGTACAATGTCCAACAGTCGCGGCAGGGCGACTGCCTGCTGGTCCTCGAAAACGAACTGTACGGATGCTGTCATGGTCTGAACTTCCCTGGCAGGCGATGCATGTTTGCTAAGGCTCACAGTGCCATCTGACTTGGGAAGAAAGTTGGCCAAATATGTACTGACTTTGACACCTGCGGCGAAATTGGCCGCAATCGGTGCGATACGGCCGTAGTTGCCAGTGAATGTGTCGAGAATGTCTGGAACGCGAAGTCTGAGGCGGGATTTAGACATCCTTGTCCCAGGTCGTGAACAGACTGTTCCGGGCCAAAATGGCGCGCACGCTTAAATATCGCTTGGCTGTGACGTGGTGGCGGGTCCAGTAGTCCGCAGAGCGGGCGGGACTAGCACCAGCGCATCCGGTGGCTGGCCAACTTCTGCCTCAAACTTCAAGACATCAGAACGAGTTTCGGATCTGGGCCGCTGAGTGCAGCTGATTTGGAAGCTCTGAGGCATGGCCTGGGCGTCTTCGCCATGCTGCTGAGGGATACAGTCTTATGTCTTGGATATTCTGCAAACGTCAGCGGGGCTGAAATGTCGGCATTTTGCGGGCAGGTCTTGCACTTAGACCATCAAAACGAAACCCGCTCCGCCGCATGAGAAAAGGGGCACCTCGAAAGGCGCCCCTCGTAATTGTCCAAGACTTGTCGCGATCAGCAGGAGTAGTACATGCCGAACTCGACCGGGTGCGGCGTGTGCTCGTACAGTTCGATTTCTTCCATCTTCAGAGCGATGTAGCCGTCAATCTGGTCCTTGGTGAACACGTCGCCTGCCAGCAGGTACTCGTGGTCTGCCTCCAGCTCGCTCATGGCCTCACGCAGCGATCCGCAAACGGTCGGAATGCCTTCCAGCTCTTCCGGCGGCAGATCGTAGAGGTTCTTGTCCATGGCTTCGCCGGGGTGGATCTTGTTCTTGATCCCGTCGAGGCCGGCCATCAGCAGGGCCGAGAAGCACAGGTAGGGGTTCGCCGACGGGTCGGGGAAGCGTGCTTCGACGCGCTTGGCTTTCGGGGACTGGGTCCATGGAATACGCACACAGCCAGAGCGGTTGGACGCGGAGTAGGCGCGCAGAACAGGTGCTTCGAACCCGGGGATCAAACGCTTGTAGGAGTTCGTCGACGGGTTGGTGAAGGCGTTCAGCGATTTCGCATGCTTCAGGATCCCACCGATGAAGAACAGGGCTTCGTCGGAGAGATCCGCGTATTTGTCGCCTGCGAAGAGCGGCTTGCCGTCCTTCCAGATGGACATGTTGCAGTGCATGCCTGTGCCGTTGTCGCCGTAGATCGGCTTGGGCATGAAGGTTGCGGTCTTGCCATACGCCTGTGCGACGTTGTGGATGACGTACTTGTACTTTTGCAGTTCGTCAGCCTGCTTGGTCAGCGTGCCGAAGATCAGGCCCAGCTCGTGCTGGCAGGACGCCACTTCGTGGTGGTGCTTGTCGACCTTCATGCCGAGGCGCTTCATGGTGGACAGCATCTCGGAGCGAATGTCCTGACCATCGTCGATCGGGTTGACCGGGAAGTAGCCGCCCTTGATCCCCGGACGGTGGCCGGTGTTGCCCATCTCGTATTCGGTGTCGGTGTTCCACGACGCGTCGAGCGCGTCGACTTCATAGGAAACCTTGTTGATCGAGTTCGAGAAGCGCACATCGTCGAACAGGAAGAATTCAGCTTCCGGACCCCAGTAGGACACATCGCCCACGCCGGAGGACTTCAGATAAGCTTCGGCCTTCTCGGCGGTGCCACGCGGGTCACGCTCGTAGGATTCGCCGGTATCGGGTTCGACCACGGAGCAGTGAATGCAGATGGTCTTTTCCGCGTAGAAGGGATCGACGTAGACGGAAGACGGATCGGGCATCAGCTTCATGTCGGAGGCTTCAATGGACTTCCAGCCCGCGATGGAGGAGCCGTCGAACATAAAGCCTTCTTCGAGGAAGTCTTCGTCAACAAGATCGGACACCACGGTCACGTGCTGCAGCTTGCCGCGGGGGTCCGTGAAACGGATGTCGACGTAGGCTGCGTCCTCGTCCTTGATCAGCTTCAGAACGTCTGCGTTGGTTGTCATTCTATACAGTCCTTCTCTATCAGAAATTCAGTATTCTTGGCACGAGGGGCGGCCCCCCGTGCAGGTCGGCTTACAGCGCGTCCGAGCCGGATTCACCGGTGCGGATGCGGATAGCCTGTTCGATGGTCGAGACAAAGATCTTGCCGTCGCCGATCTTGTCGGTCTTTGCGGCACCAACGATCGACTCGATGGCCGCATCGACCTGATCGTCGTCAAGCACGATCTCGATTTTCACTTTGGGCAGGAAATCCACCACATATTCTGCGCCACGGTAGAGTTCCGTGTGGCCTTTCTGACGACCGAAGCCTTTGACTTCGACAACAGACAAGCCTTGAATGCCGGCATCTTGCAAAGCTTCTTTAACTTCATCCAGCTTGAATGGCTTGATGATCGCTTCGATCTTTTTCATGAGGTGGCCCCCTTCGCTTCCCGTGTCGGTCATCGGCAGATCACTTCTGTTCCGCCGTCACAATCAGGTAGGGTCAGCGCGATGGGAGTCGCAATGATGAATTAGCAGGCGGGTTCTATTTTTTCATCTGTTTGCGTAAAAAATGGGCGAAAATGAATCGCGGTTCTGTCTAAAGGGGGCGACAATGTCTGAGACAGTGACAGCAGCGCAGATGAAAGCAGTCGAGCAGGCTGCGATGCAATCGGGGCGGGTATCCGGGCGCGCACTGATGGAGCGGGCAGGCGCGGGCGTGGTGCGGGCGATTTCTGACCGTTGGCCGCATCTGCAGGGCGCGGCGGCGCGTGTGCCAGCGGCAGGCGCTCCTCTTAATGCCGAAAGCACCCCGATAGATGCCATAGTTCTCTGCGGTCCCGGCAACAACGGCGGTGACGGCTATGTCATTGCGCGGTTGCTGGCGGAGAAACGGTGGCGGGTTTTTGTGTCCAATTTCGGGGACATCAGTGCATTGCCGCCCGATGCGAAGGCAAATTATGACTTGTGGGCGAGGCACGCGCCGGTGGTTCCCATGACGAGTAAAGCGCTCTGCGATGCGGTCGATGACGCGGCGGAGCGCGTGGTGATTGTCGATGCGCTCTTTGGCATCGGTCAGCGTGCCCCGATGGATGAGCCGCTCGCGCCGTTCAACGCGATGATTCAGTATATTTCCAATCAGGTCTCCGGGCGTGCGCCGTCTTTTGTCGCTGTCGATTTGCCCACCGGATATGACGCGGATACGGGCGATGCTTTGGCTGACCGGCCTGCACCAGCGGATCTGATCGTTACGTTCCACGCCCGTAAGCCCTGTCACGACAGCCCGAACCTCGCGGATGCGACGTTGACGATCGTCGATATCGGTTTGTAAGGCTTTCCCGCTACATCTTTTCCAGACTGCCATGATCCAAGGAGGCGCTGTTTTCATGTCCACACCCGAGACCCGACCAGAGGGCTTGTCGGCGCTCCTCGGCAAGCGCCCAGAGCAGCACAAATATGACCATGGCCACGCAGTGATTGTCGGTGGCCCACCGGGGCAGGGCGGGGCAGCGCGGCTGGCGGCGCGCGGGGCTTTGCGTGTGGGGGCCGGGTTGGTGACGCTGGGGTGTCCTTTGCGTGCCGTCACGGAAAACGCGGTTCAGCTGAACGCAATCATGGTGCGCGGCCTCGACGGTACTGCGGGCTTGGCGGAGATGCTGGAAGACGGGCGTATCACTGCGGTGTGCCTGGGGCCCGGGCTGGGGCTTGGGCCTGCCACGGCGGAACTGGTCAAGACCACCCTGCGGGCGAAGCGGGGCACCATTCTGGACGCCGATGCGCTGTCCCGGTTCCAGCGCGCTCCACAGGCGTTGTTCGATATGTTGCACGATCACGTTGTACTGACACCACATGCCGGTGAATTCGCGCGGCTTTTTCCCGACATTGCAAAGCGTCACAAGGCTGGAGAGGTCTCTAAACTGGACGCCACGCGAGAAGCCGCAGTGCGCGCCGGCAGCGTCGTGTTGTTCAAGGGGTCAGAAACAGTGATCGCCGCGCCGGATGGGCGTCATGCGATACAGACTGCGGAGGGCGACCGCGCCGCGCCATGGCTGGCGACGGCCGGGGCAGGGGATGTGTTGGCCGGGATGATCGTGGGCCTTCTGGCGCGCGGGTTGGACCCGTTGCGCGCCGCAGAGGTCGGGGCATGGCTGCATGTTGAAGCCGCGCGCAGCTTCGGCCCCGGGCTTATCGCAGAAGATTTGCCTGAGGCGCTGCCACAAGTTTTCCGCCAAATCGGCCTGTGACGTGAGGGGGGTCGCCCTCACGCCACCCACTTTATCAGGTGTGCGCGGTAACCTGTGCATTTGCCGCCAGCTCCAGCCCGTCGGCGTAGATGATTTGCGGCACGTCAAACACCAGTTCAAACAGATGCAGTTGCTTTAGCCCGAGCGGCTTGATGAATGTGCCATCGATCATGCGCGCCACCGGCACCAATGCCTGGGAGGCACCGAACAACGCACTGGCCCGCCAGTCGTGAACGAGAATTTCCTGCGCCGCGCAAAGCACGGCATCGCGTTCTGGCTTGTGATTGCCAAGCGTGCTGGCCTTGATGCCGACCGTTGCGACCTCACGCTGAAACGGGCGCAAGGCCACCAAACGAGCAACGCTGGAACCGCGCGTGATCACACGGTCACCTGCGCTTAGGTATTCGACAGGCAATAGCCCATCGAGCGTAAGGACTGTCGTCCCCAAGGGAAGTGCGTTGAGAGCCTGATCGGGCGTAAGATGGCGCGCGGGCAGGCACCCCGCAGCCTGCGAAGCTTGTTCGTTTTTCATGGGTGGCGTCCTGCTCTGGTTGCCTTAGGTTTTTCCATAGGGTGTTTTACGCGCGGGGTGTTGTCACGGATTTTTTACGTTTGATGCGAATCAGGCTGCGAAGTGATTCATTTGAGTCACGCCCTGGCCCACTGCCGAGACTTCGAAAAAAGTGTCTCCCGCAAACAAGAGGTTTTACTCTGTCCGCTGCGATCGGCCGAAATGACACCCTGCACGCCACCCGGCGCGAGGGACTTGCGTTCTGACCTCGCTGGACCGGATTGCGTCCCCGACGTCGGATCGCCCCGTCGCTTCGCGGAACAGGTCTGTGCCGTGCGCTGCTGGCCAATGGATCGTTCGCAAACCGCGCTGCTTCAAACCAACATCTGGGCCCAGCAGTTCGGGATCTTATACTCCATCGACGCTCTGCCACATTATGCAGCAAGTTCTCGAATAAGGCGCTACCTTATTGAGATAAGAAGAAAAGACCGAAGCATAAACCACCGCCGCCGCTTGCAAGACCGCAAATCTGTCGCTTAATCACCGCAACACGATGCGGCGGAGGCTTTCTTGGTTCAGTGACCGGGTGTTCCGGCTCTCTGACGGCGCACGCTTGCTGTCTGGCGCCCATCTTCTGGCCAATACTAAGACAAGGTCCCGTCAATGCAGCATGATTCATTGAGCCACAGAAGTGAGGCCGTCGATCCAAACTGCGCATTGTCGATGACGCCGGTTCCCAAAGCGGTGTCTCCATATGTGCGCACGGACTACGGCACGGGTCTCACTGGTGCGCGGTTGTTCTCCTCTTGCGAAGGGCGCGCCGCGGTCCAGACCAAGCGAGAGGAAACAATCCGACGCACCGGTGCG
This sequence comes from Sagittula marina, assembly GCF_014196795.1. Classification (GTDB taxonomy): domain Bacteria; phylum Pseudomonadota; class Alphaproteobacteria; order Rhodobacterales; family Rhodobacteraceae; genus Sagittula; species Sagittula marina. The sequence continues at coordinate 186,496 of NZ_JACIEJ010000004.1, read as the reverse complement.
GCCATCAACACAAGCACAAATGAGGAGCGGTTTTCCAAATCCGGCTATCTCTCCGCGGCGTGGCTGGATGACATGCCGTTTGGGATCAAGCGATATAATGGCATCTTCAAGCTCAGCGATGGTCTTACACTCGAAACGCAGGCCTCGAACGAAAAAGCCGAGGTTCTGGCGCATGCGTTCAGGCCGGCCGAGGCTTCGTCATGAGCCTCCCGGGACATGGCCGATATGAGTACGTGCCGATCACCCGGCGCCCAAAGATCCTCTGGCCGGGAGAAAAACGGCTTGCGGTCTACATCGGGCTTAACCTCGAACACTTCTCGTTCGGCGAAGGCTTGGGGGCAGAACTTGCTCCGGGTGGGCCGCAACCTGACGTTCTGAACTATGCCTGGCGCGATTACGGCAACCGGGTGGGCGCGTGGCGCATGCTGGACCTCCTGGATGAGCTCGATATGCCGGCGACGATCTTGGCCAACAGTGCCATGTACGACTATGCGCCCGACCTCTTGGCCGCATTCCGGACCCGTGGAGATGAGATCGCGGGACACGGGCGCACCAACTCCGAACGTCAAAGCACAATGACCGAGGCGCAGGAGCGCGCCATGATCACAGAGGCCACCCAGACCCTGCTCAAAGCCGAGGGGACACCGCCAAAGGGGTGGCTCAGCCCCTGGATTGCAGAATCCCCTGTCACACCCGATCTGCTGGTGGAGGCGGGCTATTCCTATACGCTCAACTGGTGCATGGATGATCAGCCAGTCTGGATGAAGACCCGTGCAGGCCCGCTTCTGAGCGTGCCTTATCCGCAGGAATTGAACGACATTCCCGCCATTGTCGCGAGAAAAGACAGCGCATCCGAATTTGCAGATATGATCATCGACACCTGCGACGAGATGCTGCAGCAGTCCGCAAACCAGAGCCTCGTAATGGGGATCGCTCTGCACCCTTACATCGTCGGCCAACCCTTTCGCCTCCGTCATCTGCGGCGTGCTCTTGCCCATGTCGCCAGCAGGCGGGATGAGATCTGGCTGACGCAGGCCGCAGAGATCGCCAGCCACTGGACAAGGACGATGCCGCCAGAAGGCGATCATCTACTTTGAATGGCATCAGACGTTTCGAGGCCCGACGGTCATGATTTCGACTTCCGCAATGCTTGGCACCGGCGGAGCCACCTCGGCATCATGATCAAGAATGCGACCACGTTTGCCAACCGATGGACCGGCGTGGCGGCTGCCGTGATCAGTGTGCGCTGACGGAGCGTGCCAATGCGCCCCGCTGCCCCTGCCAAACTTGCGCCAAATCGTCTTGCACTGCTGTGTTTCGGGCAATAGAAGGTGCCAAATTCAATTGCGCCCCCATTGTGGGGCGCGTCTTCATTCGAGGGAAGATACGATGCAGGTCACCGAGACGCTGAACGAAGGCCTCAAGCGCGGCTACGCCATCACCGTGACGGCGGCCGAACTGGACGATAAGGTCACCGAGAAACTCAAAGAGGCGCAGCCTGATGTTGAGATGAAGGGTTTCCGCAAGGGCAAGGTGCCCATGGCGCTGCTCAAAAAGCAGTTCGGCCCCCGTGTCATGGGTGAAACCATGCAGGAAACCATCGACGGTGCCATGAACGAGCACTTCGAAAAATCGGGCGACCGCCCCGCCATGCAGCCCGAGGTCAAGATGACCAACGAGGACTGGAAAGAGGGCGACGACGTTCAGGTCGAAATGTCTTACGAAAAGTTGCCGGAAATTCCCGAGGTCGATCTTTCTGGTGTGAAGCTGGAAAAGCTGGTCGTTAAGGCAGACGACGAATCTGTTGATGAGGCGTTGCAGAACCTTGCGTCCACCGCACAGGATTTCGAAGCCAAGGACGGCGCAGCCGAAGATGGCGACCAGGTCGTGTTCGACTTCCTCGGCAAAGTTGACGGCGAAGCGTTCGACGGCGGCGCCGCAGAAGATTACCCGCTAGTGCTGGGCTCCGGCTCCTTCATCCCCGGCTTCGAAGAGCAACTGGTTGGCGTGACCGCTGGCGAAGAAAAAAACGTCGAAGTTTCCTTCCCTGAAGAATATGGCGCAGAGAACCTGGCAGGCAAAGCCGCCGTGTTCGAATGCAAAATCAAGGAAGTGAAAGCGCCGAAGGCCGCAGAGGTCGACGACGAACTGGCAAAGAAATTTGGCGCGGAAGATCTTGAAGGTCTGAAAGGTCAGATCCGTGAGCGTCTCGAAGCCGAATACGTCGGTGCCGCACGTCAGGTGATGAAGCGCCGCCTGCTGGACGAGCTGGATACACTGGTGTCCTTTGATCTGCCGCCGTCGCTGGTCGAGGCCGAAGCCGGCCAGATCGCGCACCAGCTGTGGCACGAGGAAAACCCGGAAGTGGAAGGTCACGACCATCCGGAAATCACCCCGACCGAAGAGCACAACAAGCTGGCCGAGCGCCGCGTGCGCCTCGGTCTGCTCCTCGCAGAGCTGGGTCAGAAGGCAGAGGTCGAAGTGACCGACGCAGAGATGACACAGGCGATCATGAACCAGGCGCGCCAGTATCCTGGACAAGAACGCGCGTTCTTTGATTTCGTGCGTCAGAACCAGCAGATGCAGCAGCAGCTGCGTGCGCCGATCTTCGAAGACAAAGTGATCGATCACATCGCCGAGCAGGCGCAAGTGACCGAGACCGAAGTCTCCAAAGATGATCTTCAGAAAGCCGTCGAAGAGCTCGACGAAGAGTAATCTTCGAGCGGTCGGCAAGCCGCCGATAAATAGAATCCAGCGAAGGGCCATCCGAAAGGGTGGCCCTTTTGCGTGGCGGCACTTCGCCCGAGACGTTCAATTCTGAAACAGGTCTCAGCCCGCTTTGCTGTACTCGCCGACGGGAAATGCCGGCGCCTCCGCACCGCTGACTGAACCGGTGACGGAGAAGTGGGAAATTTCGCCAACCAAGGTTTCCGCCTCGCGTGCGAGCAGCATGCCTGAGTCATTGACCTCGTTCACCGTGGCAGCGTTCTGCTGAGTTGCCTGGTCCAACTGGCTAACCGCGACGTTGATCTCCTTGAGGACGTCGGACTGCATCTGAAGGTTCGAAGCAATGTGCTGCACGCTTCTGGAAATGGTGTTCACACCGGTGAATACGGACTCGAATTCCTTGGCGGCACGGCCAACGAGCGTAGATCCATCCTTCACATTTTGAGAGCTGGATTGGATCAGGGACTTGATCTCGGAGGCGGACTCGGAACTGCGCTGCGCAAGGCCGCGCACTTCGGAGGCGACCACGGCAAAGCCCCGTCCCGAATCGCCTGCGCGTGCGGCTTCGACCCCGGCGTTAAGCGCCAACAGATTTGTCTGGAAGGCGATTCCCTCAATGACGGAGATAATCTCCCCGATCTGATCAGAAGAAGACTCGATCTTTTCCATGGCCTCCGTCAGGTTCGCGACCAATTCACGACCTGTTTCGGCAGTCTGACTGGTTGCATCTGCGGTGGTTTTTACCGACTTGGCTTCCTCTGCCGCGCTGTTTGCGGTCGAGGACAGTTCCTCAATGGCGGCGGCGGTTTCCTCAAGGGTCGCGGCTGTCGTCTCGGTCCTTTGGCTCAGGCCGATCGTCGTGGACTGAATGCCCTGCGATGCGGTGTACACCGTATCAGAGACCTTCTTCACGTTCTCGACCAGCGCCGACAAGTTTTCCATTGTGTCGTTGAAGGCCTCACCCAAAACCACGAGTTCCGGCACTGACGAGCGCGTGACGCGCATGCTGAGATCGCCACTGCTCAGCGCATTCAGTCCCTTTTCAATCTCGTTGATTGTGTTCTGTCGATCGGTGACATCGGATGCGATCTTGATCACACGGCGGACGATACCGTTCTGGTCGCGCACAGGACAGTAGGTGGCCAGAATGTAGATCGGCTCGCCATCCTTCCGAATTCTCTTATATTGGCTGGTAAATGGCTCACCGGCCTCAAGTTTTTGCCAGAACTCGGCGTATTCCTCGGATTTGGCGTAGTCCTCGTCCACAAACATCCTGTGATGCTCGCCCTCGACCTCGTTGGCACTGTAGCCAAGCGCAGAGAGAAAGTTCTCGTTTGCGAACAACACCTCCCCATCGGGCTTGAAGTGGATGACGGCCTGGGTAGCGTCAACCACATCGAGCAGGTCAGGTTTTTCGTAACGCCGTCCAATCCCCTCTACGGGGGGGGTCTTTCGGAAAAAGGCCATGTTGATCGCTCCAGAGGTCCTCGCTTAGGACGATCCTTAACGGCCGAATGTTACCAAAGGATATTTGGACAAAGGTTATATCGCGCGACTTCTAGGTAATTCGTGACACGAAAAGGCCGCCTCCGAAGGGAGACGGCCCAATCATAGTCACAAAAGTCGGACGATCAGTCGTCGTCGCGCTCAGTGGTTGCCTCTTCAGCAGCAGGAGCGTCATCATCGTCGTCGGACGCGGCGGAGCCGATGTCGTCAAACAGCTGGGACACTTCGAAATCTGCCTGTGCTTCTTCTTCAGCGGCCAGTTCCTGAATGGACTTGCCGGATTCCTGAAGCTCAGCTTCTTCGGGCGAACGGGCCACGTTCAGGGTGATCACGACCATCACTTCGGGGTGCAGGTGCACCTCGACTTCGTGCAGGCCGAGGACCTTGATCGGCTGACGGATGATGACCTGCTTGCGGTCGATCGAGAAGCCGTCAGCGGTCGCCACGTCGGACACGTCACGGGTGGTGACGGAGCCGTACAGGTTGCCGCCGTCAGACGCCTGACGGATCACGACGAACTGCTGGCCGTCGAGACGATCGCCGAGAGCGGTGGCTTCTTTCTTGGTCTCAAGGTTACGCGCTTCGAGCTGAGCTTTCTGCTCTTCGAATTGCGAGATGTTTTCCTTGGACGCGGTCAGCGCCTTGCCCTGCAGCAGCAGGTAGTTGCGTGCGAAGCCGGGTTTGACGTCGACAACGTCGCCCATCTGGCCAAGCTTTGCCACGCGTTCGAGAAGGATAACTTGCATGTCGCTCTCCTTACTTCACTGCGTAGGGCAGAAGGGCGAGGAAGCGGGCGCGTTTGATCGCACGGGCCAGCTCACGCTGCTTCTTTGCCGAAACGGCGGTGATACGGGACGGGACGATCTTGCCGCGCTCAGAGATGTAGCGCTGCAGGAGACGTGTGTCCTTGTAGTCGATTTTTGGTGCGTTGTCGCCCGAGAAGGGGCAGACCTTGCGGCGGCGGAAAAACGGTTTTGCAGCCATTGTCTATACTCCTTGTGTCGGGGTTCAGTCGCGGGGGCGACGTTCGCGGCGGTCGCCACGGTCGTCTTTTTTCTGCATCTGCACGGAAGGACCTTCTTCATGCTCTTCGACCTTGATGGTCAGAATGCGCATGACGTCGTCGTGCAACCGCATCAGGCGTTCCATTTCCTGAACGGCCGTCGACGGTGCGTCGGTCTTCAGAAAGGCATAGTGGCCCTTGCGGTTCTTGTTGATCTTGTAGGCCATGGTCTTCACGCCCCAGTATTCGGATTCGACGACTTTGCCGCCATTGTCCGAAAGAACTGTGCTGAAGTGTTCTACAAGGCCTTCTGCCTGCGCGTTGGACAAGTCCTGACGCGAGATAAAGACATGCTCATAAAGCGGCATGTTCGCTCCATTTTTGTCAAGGCGCGTTTCAAAGGGCGGGCTTACCTTCCGCGCCCGACCCACGAGAGTCCGCGCGTTTCTACCGATAGTGCGGAAGGAAGCGCCCGTATACACCGATTGCCGCGCGGCGCAAGCCCTGTGTGCCAGGCTGTGCAGGTTCGCGTGGGTGAGGTTGGCAGTCAAGCATTGAACAGGGCAGCTTTGGCACGACATTGCCCGCTGAATGCCCCATTTCCGGCCCATTGTTCGAAGACTTTTGTAACAAGTTTTTCGCAGCAGTTGAGAATGGGAAGCATTCATGATCGCAATCACGCGCCCCAATGGCCGTTCCAGTGCGCGCCGGCGCGACGTCACCCCGTTCGGAAAATTGGTATTGCGGTATGTTTTGATGGCTGTGGGGTTCGCGCTGACAATGTCTGCCTTTGGTATCTGGATCGTTGGCAATGCCGAAGGGTCGAGCGACATGATGCTGATGAAGCTGGGCGTTTCGCTCTTCATGCTGATCATTGGAATGTGTCTGATTGTCGTGGCAAAGGAAACACGCTGACGTTTGGTCATCAAAGCCGTTGCTTGTAGGTGCACTCCCTGGATCTCTCGGGGCGGGCTCAAGATGAAATCAACCGGCTTTTAAGCCCAGAGTCGGCAGATCCATTCCGGAGGCGTTGTCGCGCTGAATGTTTCCGGCCAAGCGCAGTGTCATGGGGCGAGGGGGTAAGCCGCTTTCCAGCTGACTTATAGCACCGATCGGCACCTCCTTTCTTACCTTTCGCATTTCTGCACGCTTTCCGTCGCCAGTGTTCGAAACTCCACAGGTTCTGTGGGATTTGGCCGGATTGTCCTTGCCGCGCAGAAGCATACGTTCCGGCCTACAAACGATACAAAAAACGGGATGACACCAAATGAAATCTGTTCTTTTCGCCTCCGCGCTTGCTCTGGCTCCGATGACCGCAATGGCGGGTGAAGCCTACACCCTTGACCCTTCGCACAGCCAGATCGTCTTTACCTACAATCACCTCGGCTTCTCCACCGGGACCGGCATGTTCTCCGGTTTCGAGGGTGAGATCGATTGGGACAAGGAAGAGCCGGCCAATTCCTCCGTCGAGGTGTCTTTCCCCGTTCGGTCCATGCTGACCGGTTGGGAAGCCCGCTTCGAGCACTTCATGTCCGACGACTTCTTTGGCGCCGACGACGATCAAATGGTGACGTTCACTTCCACCGGTATCGAAGTCACCGGCGAAGACACTGCCATCATCACGGGCGACCTCACCCTGAACGGCGTGACCAAGTCGGTCGACCTGGATGCCAAGCTGAACCAGGCGGGTGATCACCCGATGGAAGGCAAGCCTTGGGCCGGATTCGACGCCACAACCACTCTGGTACGGTCCGACTACAACGTAGGCGCATTTGCCCCCTACGTGTCGGACGAGGTCGACGTCCGGATCTCCATCGAAGCCATGAAAGCCGACTAAGCTCTTTTGCCGATGCGGTGATACGGTCTGCTATATGCGCCAGCCGTCACGGTGAAAGCCAAAGTCTGAAGGAGGGTGAGGAACGATGCTTCCTCGCCCTTTTTTATGCGCCGCCTCATGCCAAGGTTTCGGATGTGGCGCGGGTGGGGAACCTGTCTTGCTTCGTTTATGGCAACGGTGCCGGAGACGCCAGCGCCTCGTCCGTGCAACAGATTGAGCTGCGTGTTCCGGACCGCTGCGTCAATCCGGCGACCGGATATTATCGAACACCCGACCTTCTTTTGGTGCGATCAGCTTTGCAGGCATCTCGCAGGTTTCTTCGAGGATCCTCCAGTCCCTCGCGTCTAATCAGCGCTCGCAAAATGTTGAAACCGAAAAGGAAAGTGCCTCCAGCCAGAAAGCCAATGTGCTCAACCGCAGCTCCGCTGGCTGCGGTCATGTTTCCATGGAGGATCAATCGAGCGCCCAAGGTGGTCTCAGCTTGTGTCAAATGCGCTGGAGAAGCCTTCGTCCTCAAACGCATTTCTGCCCCATTTCCGAGGCCAATTGCGGGAAATGGAGGTAACCTTATGTTCGATACAGCTCCCGAGGGTGGCTGGGGCAACGGCGGTGGGACTGGCTGGTCCGTCGTCGACCCACAGCCCATCAAACAGAACGCCCCCTATACTTTCTTTTTGCCATCCGCAGCGGAACTGGCTGCACTGAGGCCGGGCGACCGCGTGCAGCTGGGGCTGGCCCCGGACGGCTTCTTTGAAGGCGCGGCAGAACGTGTCTGGGTGCGCCTGGAAGAGGTCACCGCTGAAGGGTGCACCGGCACACCTGAGGGGGAGATTCCACCGGGATTGTCAGCTGACAATTCTCTGACATTCATGCCTCGGCACATTTGGGCGGTGTCAGAGATGCGCGTCGATGATCTGGAAGAGGAGATGCGATACCTTGCCGGAGCACATATGGATCCGCTGATCCTGACGGGCGCGGCGGATGTGGGCTGGCTGGAACGGCGCGCGCCGCATGCAGGGAAGGGCGCATATCCGGAAACCGGCTGGTACGCTTTTGCAGAAGGCAGCGATGGGGCCGGCTCATTGTACCACGGCCCGATCGGGCTTTTGCTGAATTTCGAGGACCGCATGATGCCACTGCTGCGCGCCCCCGTGGGGGCACGCCTGGAGCGATGGGACGGGGGCTGGCGCCGGGTCGCTTAATCTGTGGCGCGTGTGGCGGTCAGCGCCACGTCGATCACCACATCAAATCCCAGTTGTTCAGCGTCGTTCATGCTGTCACCAACGCCAAAGCTGCGGCGGTCCAGCGTGGTCTGACCTTGTATCGTTGCGGTGTCGCCGTTCAGGTCTAGCGTGAACGGCAGGGTGACCGGAACCTTTGCCCCTTTTAACGTCAGCGTGCCTTCTGATACGTAGCCGTCTTCGGTCCGGAGGATTGGCGCTGTGAAGGTCGCCGTGGGGTGCGTCTCGGCGGCGAGGAAATCCGCGCCCAAGGCCTGAGTCGTGACGCTGCCCAGGGTCAACGAGGGGATGGAAACAGTGACTGTCACGTCCCCCTTTTCACCGCTGCCGTCGCTGTCATCAAAGTCGATCTGAGCTGTCCAGTCAGCAAAGCTGCCACTGACGGTTTTGCCGAATTGCTGGACGGACAGGCCGAGTGTGCCTTCGGTCACTTGCCAGTCGCTTTCAACGTCTGCGAGGGCTTCGGCTTGCGGTTCTGGTTCTTGGGTGAACATGCCAAGGGTCCAGCCACCGCCGAGCACCACCGCCCAGATCGCGATAGCCGCTACAGGGGCCATCAAGCTGTGCGAGGCTGACGCGCCTCCTGCTTCGGTCTGACCGAACCACATGCGGCGCAGGGTGGCGTCCTTGTCGATGACGTGATGCTTCAACGCGCCGACCACGTGCAAGACGATGGAGCCAACCAAAACCCAGGCCAAGAGATAGTGCACCGTGGCCAGGAGTTCTGCCAGCGCCGGGCTTTTGGGGACAAAGAAAAGGTTCTGCCCGAAGGGCCACCAGATCGGGGCGAAGCCATCGGTGGCGGCGTGCTCGCTCCAACCTGACAGCGGCACCATCACCAGTGAGCCGTAGAGCAGCCAGTGCACGACCTCGGCGGCGAACGTCTCTGCCTTTCGGTCGGGGTGCATCGGGGTTGGCTTGGGCTGCGAGATGGCCCAGACGATCCGCGCCAGTGCGATGAAGAAAATCGCCACGCCCAACGTCTTGTGGATCGAGAACAGCGTCGCCTTGTAGGCGAGCTGGTCGGCGGTGGCGAACGGCGCGTCGTGCGCGATGACGCCCAGTGGGATCATGATCAAAATGCCGAGCGCGATCAGCCAGTGAAAGGTCTTGGTCACGCTGCCATAACGGGTGGCTGTGTTGGTCAGGGGCATGAAAGGCTCCGTCGGAGATGAGATCGCTCCTGACTTAGCGGAATGCCGCAGTCGCACAAGCCTCGCCGCTGCACAGAGTTTGTGCGGGACACGTTGCTTCACCGGTTCGGGACGGTTAATGGTTTGTTCCCAAGGACAATACATAAAGGAGAGGGCATGAGCCGCGCATTCATCTTTCCGGGGCAGGGCGCCCAGACAATCGGCATGGGCCGTGATCTGGCAGAGGCCTACCCGGCAGCCAAAGCCGTCTTTGACGAGGTGGACGCCGCGCTTGGCGAAAACCTGTCTGGCCTGATCTGGGAGGGCGAAATCGACGCGCTGACCCTGACGGCCAACGCGCAGCCGGCGCTGATGGCCACGTCGATTGCTGCGCTGCGCGCGCTGGAGGCCGAGGGCGTCACCGTCGACGCAGCATCCTTTGTCGCGGGGCATTCGCTGGGCGAGTACACTGCACTGACCGCCGCCGGGTCTTTGACTGTGGCCGATGCCGCTCGTCTGCTGCGCAAGCGCGGCGAGGCGATGCAGGCGGCTGTCCCTGTGGGCCAGGGCGCGATGGCTGCTGTTCTGGGGCTTGATCTGGCGGGCGTGCGAGAGGTGGTGTCAGAGGCCGCCGAAGGCGATGTGCTGGCTGCGGCCAATGACAACGACCCGGCGCAGGTTGTGATTTCCGGGTCGAAAGCTGCTGTGGAACGCGCTGTTGAGGTGGCCAAGGCCAAGGGCGCCAAGCGCGCGCTGCTGCTGCCCGTCTCGGCGCCTTTCCATTGTGCGCTGATGCAGCCCGCCGCAGAAGTCATGGCCGAGGCGCTCGAGGGCGTCGACATCGCAGCGCCCAAGGTGCCGCTGGTGGCCAACGTGCGCGCAAGCGCCGTGACCGACGTGACCGAGATCCGCGCGCTGCTGGTGGAGCAGGTCTGTGGCTCTGTCCGTTGGCGCGAGTCGGTGGAATACATGGTGGCGCAGGGCGTGAGCGAGTTCTGGGAAATTGGCGCGGGCAAGGCGCTGTCCGGTATGGTCCGTCGCATCCACAAGCCCGCAGGCGTGCGCAACATCGGCTCCGCCGCCGATGTTGCCGCTGCGGTCGAAAGCCTGAACGGCTGAACAACCCCTGAACGGGGAGAGGAGACACATATGTTTGATCTGACTGGGAAATGCGCTCTGATCACCGGCGCGTCCGGTGGCATTGGCGGGTCCATCGCGAAAGCGCTGCATGCGGCGGGGGCCACGGTGGGCTTGTCCGGTACACGCACCGAGCCGCTCGAATCCCTGGCCGCAGAGCTGGGAGAGCGTGCGCATGTGCTGCCCTGTAACTTGTCCGACGCGGACGCGGTGAACGCGCTGCCGAAGCAGGCGATCGAGGCGATGGGCGCGGTAGATATCCTGGTGAACAACGCCGGGATTACCCGCGACAACCTGTTCATGCGGATGTCCGAAGAAGAATGGAACACTGTACTTGAGGTCAACCTTACCTCGACCTTCCGCCTGTCCAAAGGCGTGTTGCGCGGCATGATGAAATCCCGCTGGGGTCGGATCGTGAACATCTCTTCGGTGGTGGGATCGACCGGCAACCCTGGTCAGGGCAACTATGCTGCGGCCAAGGCGGGCATGATCGGCATGTCCAAATCGCTGGCCTACGAGGTTGCGTCCCGTGGAATCACGGTGAACGCCGTGGCGCCCGGCTTTATCGAAACCGCGATGACCGACAAGCTGACCGATGACCAGAAGTCTGGCATTCTTGGGCAAATCCCGACCGGTCGCATGGGGTCTCCTGACGAAATCGCCGCTGCCGTTCTGTTTCTGTCCAGCGCCGAAGCCGGCTACCTGACGGGGACGACTTTGCACGTCAACGGCGGTATGGCGATGTTGTGAATACTGGGCGGGCCGTTGCCCGGAGCATTGTGGAAAGCATTTGCGATCCCGGATGCCTGTGCTATAGGCCCCCCAGATTTGATGCCGGTTCGCACTGTACGCGAGCCGGTTTATGGGGTTTACCCAGATAGATCGAGCCGCCCCCCACGGGGCAAAAGAACGTCCGCCGTGGGGTCGGGCAAAGCTGGGCGAAAGCCCTTTGACTTGTGAGGATAAAAACATGAGCGACATCGCAGATCGCGTGAAGAAGATTGTTGTCGAGCACCTGAGCGTCGAAGAAGACAAGGTTGTCGAGTCGGCTTCCTTCATCGACGACCTCGGCGCGGATTCGCTGGACACCGTCGAGCTGGTCATGGCGTTCGAAGAAGAGTTCGGCATCGAGATCCCCGACGACGCGGCTGAGACCATCCAGACGTTCGGCGACGCGGTGAAGTTCATCTCCGAAGCGCAGTAAGTGTTCTTCCCTTTGGGGAAAGACGTGAACGGCGGTCCGCAACGGGCCGCCGTTTCGCGTTTCGGCCTGCGGCATTTGGACGGTGTTCTGGCCGCGATACCGGGGAGAGCTGTGGCGGAGGTGGCTGCCTACGCGCGACTGTTAACGGGATGCTGTCAGAAGGCCTGCGCTGAGGGTCAGAGCCTTGTCCCTGTCCGGACAGTTAACGGGCCCATGTTCTGAGAAGGGCGCAGAGCGCTTGTGTGGAGCGCGGAACGCAGGGTGTCTTGGGGTGTAGACTGAAACCTGCCAGCCCCATGAGTTCTGCGCTGCCGGTGAAGCATCGACCGCAATGTCACGCGCCCCAGTGGCTGACGGTTAAGCGCAAGGGCCGTACGGTCGAAATATGCGGCGGAAGAATCTCATCGAAAATGTCGTGAGGCAGACGGCAACATCATTGCCGTCGCACAACACTTTCCAGGTCTGGAGTGCAACGCGTGGCACGGGGCACCCTCAGGGGCACAAAGCGCAAGCGGTGTGTGCTTGTCGATCCGAAGCGCTGGATCATCGGTCACACTTGTCTCGGCAGTGTTATGCCTCGAGCGCGTCCGCGAATGGTTGCAGAGCCCTGAGCGATTTACCCTCTGCCAAGGATACCCTTAAAATACGCGCGGCCGCTTGAACAAAGCGGCCGCGGGGAATTCCATTTTGCTGCAGATCAACCGTCGAAGTCGACTTCTTCGATCAGGCGCAGCGCGTCACCGCGCAGGTTCGCAAGGGTCATCAGGTTGACGTCGTCAGCTTCAAACTCACCCCAGTTTTGCACCAGTTCGATCGCCTCCGAGCCGGGCGCGATGGGGTATTCGTAGTTGGCCTCGGCATAGACTTCCTGCGCCTCGGTGGAGGTCAGGAATTCCATCATCTTCAGGGCGTTGTCTTTGTTCGGCGCGGCAGCAGTCATGGCGACGCCAGAAATGTTGACGTGCGTGCCGGCATTTTCAAAGGTGGGGAACAGAACGTTGACGGAATTCGCCCATTCGGTCTGTTCCGGATCTTCCAGCATTTTGCCCATGTAATAGGTGTTGCCGACGGAGATGTCGCATTCACCGGCCCAGATCGCCTTGACCTGCGCGCGGTCGTTGCCCTGCGGCTTGCGCGCGAGGTTGGCCTTCAAGCCTTCGAGCCACTCCTTGGTGTACTCTTCGCCGTGGTGGTGCAGCATCGCAGAGACCAGCGCCACGTTGTAGGCATTGGTGCCGGAGCGGATACAAATGCGGCCCTTCCACTTGGGATCGGCGAGGTCTTCGTAGGTGGTCACTTCGGACGGGTCGACGCGGTCCTTGGAGGCGTAAACGATCCGCGCGCGGGTGGTCAGGCCCCACCAATGACCATCGGGATCATGGTACGCAGCTGGCACATTGGCGGACAGCGTTTCGCTTTCGACGGCTTGCGTCAGCCCGGCCGAGACGACGGCATTCAGGCGCGAGATGTCTACGGTGAACACCAGATCGGCGGGGGAGCGACGGCCTTCGGCCTTCAGACGTTCAACCATGCCTTTGTCAAGGAAGGCGACGTTGACCTTGATGCCTGTCTCTTCTGTAAAGGCATCGGTCAAGGGGGCCAGCAGTTCGGGCTGACGGTAGGAGTAGACGTTAACCTCCTCTTGAGCCAGCGCAGGGGCGGCCAAAGCGGCAAGGGTCAGGGCGGTGGTGGCGCGCAGAAACATTAAGGTTCTCCTCGAAATTGGTCGGAGCCTGTAAACCTGACTGAAATAATCGGGTCAATACCTGATTTATTCCTTCAGGTTCTTTTGCGCCTTCTCTTGCACCTTGGCGGCATCCCAGAGGCGGTCCATTTCGGTCAGATTGCTGTCCTTCGGAGCACGGTTTTCCTTGGCCAGTTCCTGTTCGATAAAGCCGAAGCGGCGGGTGAATTTGGCATTTGCGGCGCGCAGGGCGGCTTCGGGGTCTATGTCGAGATGGCGGGCGAGGTTGGCCACCACAAACAGCATGTCGCCGAATTCTTCGAACTGTTCGTCGCGGTTTTCCGCCTGCCGGATCTCGTCGAGTTCTTCGTGAAGCTTGTCCATCACGTCGTCTGAGGAGGGCCAATCAAAGCCGACGCGGGCGGCCCGCTTTTGAAGCTTCACCGCACGCATCAGGGCAGGCAGGCCCATGGCGACGCCGTCCAGAACGCCGTCCTGTTGCTTGGCGGCGCGCTCCTGGGCCTTGATCACTTCCCAGTCGACGGTCTGCTGATCGGCGGATTTTTCGCGGCTTTCGTCGCCAAAGACATGCGGGTGTCGCGCGACCATCTTGTCGGACATGGTGTCGGCCACGGCGTTGAAATCGAACAGCCCCTTTTCGTCGGCCATTTGCGCGTGAAAGACGGATTGGAACAACAGATCGCCCAGCTCGCCTTTGAGCTCGTCCCAGGCTTCGCGTTCTATGGCGTCTGCGACCTCGTAGGCCTCTTCGATGGTGTAGGGCGCGACGCTGGCGAAGTCCTGTTCCAGATCCCACGGGCAGCCGGTGTCGGGGTCGCGAAGGCGGCGCATGATTTCCAGCAGGCGCGGCATGCCGCCTTTGGGATCGTGGATCAGGTCAGTCATTGGGGCGTCCTCGCGTCTGCTTGTGGCGCTGGTGTGCGTGAGACATGCGGCGAAGTCCAGACATCTGGGGCTTTCTCCTTGATCGCTTCAGGGGCAAGGTGCCGGAAACATCGCGGAGACTCAAATGCCCATCGTGAATTCCATCGCAGCCAATGCCGAAGAGATGAAGACCTGGCGTCGCTATCTGCATCAACACCCTGAATTGGGATTGGACTGCTTTAAGACAGCCGCGTTTGTGGTTGATAAGTTGAGAGAATTTGGCATCACGGATATCCACGAAGGTATCGCGCGGTCCGGCGTTGTAGCGATTATCGAAGGGCGTGAGCCGGGCAAGACGATTGGTTTGCGTGCCGACATGGACGCATTGCCGATGCAGGATATGTCCGGGACCGAGCATGCCTCGACGGTCCCGGGAATGGCGCATACCTGCGGCCACGACGGACATACGACGATGTTGCTGGGGGCGGCTAAATATCTGGCGGAGACGCGAAATTTCGCTGGCCGTGTCGCGCTTTTGTTCCAGCCGGCGGAAGAGAACGACGGCGGCGGGCGCATCATGGTCGAAGAGGGGGTGATGGACCGTTTCAACATCGAGGAGGTCTATGGCATCCACAACATGCCTGGTGATGCGCTAGGCGCCTTTGGCACCAACCACGGGGCCATGTTGGCAGGCGTGGACGAATTCACCATCGAGATCACCGGCAAGGGTGGTCATGCAGCGCAACCTCAGAACACCGTCGATCCGGTGGTGGCAGCGGCGAGCATCACGATGGCTCTTCAGACAATTTTGGGCCGTAATCTCAGCGCGCTGGACCGTGTTGTCGTGTCCGTGACGCAGATCCACACCGGCACCGCCATGAACATCGTTCCAGAGGTCGCGACGTTGAACGGCACTGTGCGCTATTACGATCCTGCCGCGCAGGCGGTCGTAAAGGCGCGTATGTCAGAAATCATTGAAAATCAGTCGCGTAGCTTTGGATGTTCATCTAGATTTGTGTACGAAGAGGGCTATCCGCCGACAGTGAACCATCCTGCTCAAGCCAGTTTTGCTGCCGATGTCGCACGTGACGTGGTTGGTGCAGACAAGGTAAATGAACACGCCGATCCGATCATGCCGGGCGAGGATTTTTCCTACATGCTGCTGGCCCGTCCCGGCGCCTATCTGTTCCTCGGTCAAGGGGATACGCCGGTCTGCCACCACCCGGAATACGATTTCAAAGATGAAATTGCACCGATTGGGGCGTCTTTCTTTGCGCGGCTGGTGGAGCGGGCCTTGCCTGCCACCTAGCGTGCAGGTCGATCACGAAAGACAGGTTTTGCATGTCTCGCGGCCCGCCCGAGCTTGACGCATCGGGGTGGTCGTGGGACGGGTTTTGCACAAACAGGAGGGCTGCGGAATGAGTCTCGAAGACGCCAAGCGACAGATTGATCATGCCTTTACGCGCGACGACCTGAAGGGGCCTTCGTTCGAGAATGTCTTTGCGGGGGCCGCGTCGTTTCTGCGGCGCAAATACACCAAGGATCTGCGCGGGGTGGACATTGCGGTGACGGGGTTGCCTTTCGATCAGGCCGTGACCAACCGTCCCGGCACGCGGCTTGGCCCGCGGGCGATCCGTGAGGCATCGTTGCTGCAGACCATGGACAAACCCTACGGCTGGGATTTCGACGTATTGAGCGAATTTGCCATCGCGGATTACGGCGATATGGCTTTCGATTATGCAATGCCCTCCGAAGTTCCGGCACGCATCGAAGCACATATCGGTGGCATCTTGGAGCAGGGCGCGGCCTGTGTCAGTCTTGGCGGCGATCACTCCGTGACGCTCGGGGCCTTGCGTGCCCATGCCAAGGTGCACGGACCGCTGAGCGTGATCCAGTTTGACGCACATACCGACACATGGGCCGATGACGATCCCAAGCGCGTCGATCATGGCACATTTCTATACACAGCGGCCAAGGAGGGCATCGTGGTGCCCGAACGCTCTGTCCAGATCGGGATCAGGACGGACAACCCGGATACGATGGGGTTCAACATCATCGACGCACGCGAAGTGCACGAGATCGGCGTCGAGGCGGTGTCGCAGCGTGTGCATGAGATCGTCGGGCGCAACGCCTGTTACCTGACCTTTGACATTGATTGTCTCGATCCGGCGTTTGCGCCTGGAACCGGCACGCCGGTCTGGGGCGGAATGACCAGCCATCAGGCGGCCGTGGCCCTGCGGCGGCTGGCGGGCATCAATCTGAAGGGGGGCGACGTAGTGGAGGTTTCTCCGCCGTTTGATTCGGCCGGGATCACGGCGGTGGCCGGGGCGCATGTGGCCACGGAGATCCTGTGTTTGTGGGGCTGCGCGCAGCGGTCCAGCTTGCCGGGGTAATCTCGGGCTTTGGTCGTCGGCGGGGATACGCCGGAGATCGGAGGCGGGGCTTTTAACCTTTGTCTGGACAGGGCAGAGGCTCACGGGACAGCACTTCAAGGAGCGTGGGCGTGCGCAAGGTCTTTTATCTTATCATTCTGATCGGGCTCGGCGGTTTGGCATGGATCAGGCTTGCGCCGTCTGATCCCGCGGTCTGGCATGTGGACCCCAAGGTCACGGCGGATCAGGATCTGACGTCCGGCGTGCGGCGGCGTGTTCCTGCTGAGGACGGTGACTTTCTGCGCCTGAACGGCCTGATTCTGGCGACACCGCGCACCGAGGTGCTGGCGGGCAGTGTCGACGAGGGTTTTGTGACCTATGTCACGCGCTCGATGTGGATGGGGTTTCCCGATTACACCACCGTGCGCGAGGAGGACGGCGTTCTGGAGATCTGGGCGCGCCTGCGTTTTGGCAGCGACGATATGGGCGTCAATCGCGCCCGTGTGGATGGCTGGCTGGCGGCACTGCGTCGCGACTGATCTGCCTGAAAGCTGACGGTGTTCAGGCGACCAGACGAGAGTTTCAAGCGGTCGCTGCCGATTATGAGCGTACCGGATACTTGACCGCCGCGCGGGACTGGGCGAAGAGCAGCCATGATCCCGAATGACAGATTGCAACAGATCAAGGCGCGGCTCGAATATGTCGAGGCGCAGATGGCGGCAGGGTCCGGCGATATTGTGGCGCTTGGCCGCGAACATGCGGAGCTGTCGCCGGTGGTGCGGCAGATCCTCGATTACGAACGGCTGGTCGCAGACATCGCGGATGCAGAGGCAATGCTGGCCGATCCGGAGATGAAGGCACTGGCCGAGGATGAGCTGTACGCCCTGCGCGCGCAGCTGCCCGGCTCCGAGAAAGCGATGCAGCTGGCGCTGCTGCCGCGCGATGCCGCGGATGCGCGCCCGGCGATGCTGGAGATCCGGCCCGGCACGGGCGGGGACGAAGCGGGGCTTTTCGCGAGCGATTTGGCGCGGATGTATCAGCGCTACGCCGAGGCACAGGGCTGGCGTTGGGAAGTGATTGAAGAACAGCTGTCCGAGT
Source organism: Sagittula marina (assembly GCF_014196795.1). Lineage (GTDB taxonomy): Bacteria > Pseudomonadota > Alphaproteobacteria > Rhodobacterales > Rhodobacteraceae > Sagittula > Sagittula marina. The sequence goes on along the minus strand of NZ_JACIEJ010000004.1, from coordinate 168,669 downwards.
TGGGCGGTGTAAAGGAACTGGTGGTGCGGATCGCCGGGGACGGGGTCTTTGCCCGCATGAAATTCGAGAGCGGCGTGCACAGGGTGCAACGCGTGCCGGAGACAGAGTCGGGCGGGCGCATCCACACGTCGGCGGCAACGGTGGCTGTGCTGCCCGAGGCGGAGGAAGTGGACATTGCTATCAACGCCCAGGATATTCGCATCGACACCATGCGGTCGTCCGGGGCAGGCGGCCAGCACGTCAACACAACGGATTCGGCGGTGCGGATCACCCACATTCCCACCGGCCTTGTGGTCACCAGCTCTGAGAAGTCGCAACACCGTAACCGCGAAATCGCCATGCAGGTGCTGCGCGCGCGACTGTTCGATCTGGAACGGTCCAAAGCCGATGCCGAACGCTCGGCTGATCGAAAGGCGCAAGTGGGCTCTGGCGACCGTTCGGAGCGTATTCGGACCTACAATTTCCCACAGGGCCGTCTGACAGATCACCGCATTGGCCTGACGCTGTACCGTCTGGAGGCCATCATGGGCGGTGATCTGGATGAGATCATAGACGCGCTGACCACCGAACATCAGGCGGCGCTGCTGGCGGAGATGCAAGGATGAGAGCGGCGGAGGTCTTGGCGCAAGCCACGCGCCGGTTGAACGAGGCCGGTGTGCCAGATGCCGGACGCGATGCCCGTCGTTTGATGGCGCATGTGTTGAAAGTGCCGCCGGGTCGCCTGACCTTGTTTCTGCCGGAGCCTGTCGATCCGGAACTGTCGGTCATCTACCTCGCCCTGATCGAACGTCGTGCGGACCGGGTGCCGGTGTCACATCTGGTGGGGCGGCGCGCGTTCTACGGGCGCGAGTTCCTTGTGACGCCAGAGGTGCTGGACCCGCGCCCCGAGACGGAGACCTTGATCGAGGTTGCCTTGGCGGCGCCTTACAGCACGGTCCTGGATCTGGGCACGGGATCCGGGTGTATTCTGTTTACCCTTTTGTCGGAACGCGAAGATGCTGTGGGCTTTGGCTGTGACATCAGCCCCGCTGCGTTGAACGTGGCGCATTGGAACCGCAACAGCCTTGGGCTCGAAGGGCGGGCCGAACTGTGCGAGGGCCGCTGGTACGGCGCGCTGGAGGGTGTCGATGAGACCTTTGATCTGATCGTGTCGAACCCGCCCTATATCGCCGTGAACGAAATGCCCTTCCTCAGCCCGGAGGTGCGCGATCACGAACCCCGATTGGCGCTGACAGATGAGCGCGACGGGCTGACCGCCTACCACGCGATTCTTGAAGACTACCAACAGTGGCTGTCCCCCGGCGGTCGCCTGCTGGTGGAGATCGGCATGAGCCAGGGTGGCGCGGTTTCGCGCTTGTTCGAACGCGCGGGGCTCAGGGGCGTGCGGGTCGTACCGGACCTTGATGGCCGGGATCGGGTCGTAACCGGCACGAAATCGCTGTGAGACAGCGCGTTTCGTGCAATTTTGCGCATATTGCCGCCATTTCCCCTTGTACCAAGACATTCTATGTGGTTATTCAAACCCAGTCTGCTGTTGAGCGGCACCCGCCGCTCCCGCTAGACGATAAGCCCAAATGCAGGTGACCACGAACTAAAATGGTGCATTTCGCGCCGCAGTGTCACCAAGCCGTAAATCACAGGCTGGAATAGATAAACTCATGCGCTCTTCCAAATCCCGCTCGCGGAACAAGAACAACCGCAATCGCAGCAACAACAACAACTCGTTGGGCAATGTCGTCAACAGGGTGTTCGATTCCAGTGGTCCCGAGGGGAAGGTGCGTGGCACCCCCCAACAGATCATCGACAAGTACAATCAGCTTGCCCGTGACGCGAGCCTGTCCAATGACCGCGTGAACATGGAAAATTTCCAGCAGCACGCGGAGCATTACATGCGCATGCTCGGTGAGGCGCAGAAGGAACAGGACCAGCGTCGCGAGCAGCAGGAACGCGAGAACCGTGAACGTCAGGCCCAGCGTGACAAGGAACGGTCGCAGCGTGACGACGGTCAGAACTCTGGCCAGGAGAGCGGCCAAGGCAACCAGACCAACGATGGTCAGAACAGTGGCAATACACAGGGCAATGGCGGTCAGAACAACGGCGGCCAGAACAATGGCAATCAGAATACCAATAACGATGGCCAGCCCCCTCAGCCCAAGCCGCGTCGCGAACGTCAGCGCCGTGAGCCGGTGCAGCCGCAACAGTCTGACGTGATCGAGACACGCGACGAAGAAGATACGGGCCTGGTCGAAACGCCTGAAAGCCGCGCAGAGCAGATGAGCCCGGCGCAACTGGCCCGCGAGGCCGAAGCGCGCGCGGATGCAGCGCCGTCGGAAGCCACCCCGGCGGAGAAACCAAAGGCTGAAGACGCGCCCAAGGCCGACGAAAAGCCCAAAGCCGACGAAAAGCCAAAGAAGCCACGTGCCCCGCGCAAACCCAGCACCCGTAAAAAGCCGGTGAAGAAGGACGATGCACCGGCAGACGCGGCAGAGGCCCCGGCGGAAAAAGCCGGTGACACCACACCCGACGCGGCGGAATAATCGCCCGCAGTGTGATCCGACACATGGAGAGGCCCGCCGCGGGGAACATTTTTCCGTTCAGGTCTTGTGATGAACAGAAACGGCTACCGGAACATGCACCGGTAGCCGTTTGATTTTCTGAATATCCTCTTTGCCGACCAGTCAACGCAGCGAAGCTTTGTCCCGGAGCCACGGTAAGCCGAAAAATTGGTTCAGGATTTCGTCGGGAGCATAGCTGACAGCGCTTTCCGTGCCTGTCAGGGCTCGACGGTTCAATATCGAAAATTGGACCATCGTGTGGTCAGGGCGCTCAGATGTTTTGAAAACTCCCTGTCACTGCGCTGGCATATTTCAACATCCATATCGGCAGCACCCGGGTGGTTGGCTCGTTCAGCACGTTGATCGGGAGGGTCCTCAGCCGGACCGGCGGTCACTGTGATAGCGGCGAGCCGTAACGTCGGCTCTCAAGCGTCATCTTGGTGGCGGGGACACGATGATCTTTTGTGAGTGCGAATATCGCCTCAGCCGAGGGTCCAGCTTTGCCCGCGCCTAACAAGCTGACGTCTCGCGCGGTCTCTCATTTGCTTGCGGGATTTCGCAACCCGCATGTTTGCAAACGTTGCCCGTGATCCGCATGTCACCCCAAGAAATGATTTTTTTCCATGGGCTTGGGCCCGTAATCCGGGGTCCGCGCGTGTGGTGTTCTGCCGTGTCGGTGGTCTAAAGCTTCAGGTCTCGAACGTCCGGGCAAGGGCGCAGAACGCTTCCAGCGACACCTGTTCGGCCCGCTCGGTGGGCGGAATCCCGACCGCGTTCAGCCGATCCTCTATGTCAGCCGCCATTCCCTTCAGCGAGGAACGCAACATTTTCCGACGCTGGTTGAAGGCTGTGGCCACCACCCGTTCAAGGATCTTCTGTTGCGCAGGAAAGCGCGGTTCTGGCAGAGCCTTCAGATGCACCACGGCAGAGCTGACCTTGGGCGGCGGTGTGAAAGCCCCCGGCGGCAGCGTCAGTGCGATATGGGCATCACAGCGCCATTGCGACAACAGTGCAAGACGGCCGTAAGCCTTTGAACCGGGTTGCGCGACGATGCGTTCAGCGACTTCCTTTTGAAACATCAAAGTCAGCGTGGTCCAGAACGGGGGCCATTCAGGGGGCGTAAGCCAGCGCGTCAGAAGCTCGGTGCCGACGTTGTAAGGCAAGTTGGCGCAAATCGCGATCGGTGGTTCCAGATATGCGAGCGGGTCAACCTTCAGCGCGTCCCCTTCGATCACCTCAAGACGTCCGGGGCAGGCCGCGCCGATCTCCGCCAGCGCAGGCAGGCACCGCGCGTCTTTCTCAATCGCCAGAACGCGGCGCGCCCCTTCGGACAGCAAGCCGCGGGTCAGGCCGCCGGGGCCGGGGCCAACCTCCAGCACGTCCATGCCGGACAGATCACCGGCGACCCGCGCAATCCGGGCGGTCAGGTTCAGGTCCAACAGGAAATTCTGTCCCAGCGCTTTGCGGGCTGAAAGCTGATGGGTCGCGATCACATCGCGAAGAGGGGGCAGGTCGTCGATCTGGCTCATGCTGTCCCTTCGCCCATCGCCTGCGCCGGGTCAAGGAGCACAGTCCAGCGCAGGGCAGGTGGACACCCGGCCTGCCCACATGTCCCCGCGAGTCTTGCTTGCTTCAAAAGACTTCCGGGAGGGTGGAGGGCAGAGCCCCCTGACTTGCGCGTCGCGCAAGATATGGCTGTCACCGCCGTGCGAGGCGCGCGGCCATGCGCAGCGCCGCCAAGGTCGACGATGGGTTTGCCAGTCCTGCTCCCGCAATATCAAAGGCGGTGCCATGGTCAGGTGACGTCCGAATAAAGGGCAGGCCAAGCGTCACATTCACGCCCTCGTCGAAATCCAGCGTCTTGATCGGGATCAGCGCCTGGTCGTGATACATGCAGACCGCCGCATCGTAGCCGGCGCGGGCCCTGTCATGAAACATGGTGTCAGCGGGAAGGGGCCCGTTCAGGTTCAGACCCTCATCGCGCAGCTTTTGCAGAACGGGCGCGATCAATGCACTGTCTTCATGGCCCATGCGCCCCCCTTCGCCTGCGTGCGGATTCAGGCCTGACACTGCAATCACCGGGTGGGCAATGCCGAACTGCTCGACCAAAGCGCGGTGGGTGATGCGGATGCGTTCCTCCAGCAATTCAGCGGTGAGCGCCTTGGGCACGTCGGACAACGGAATGTGTATCGTGGCGGGCACCACCCGCAGCCGGTCTGAGGCGAGCATCATCACCACATCGTCGACTCCGGCGAGATGTGCGAGGAATTCCGTGTGGCCGGGGTAGGCGAAATCGGCACCTTCGGCCAAGGCCTGCTTGTGGATCGGCAGGGTGCAGAGCGCGGCAGCCTGACCGGTGTGCACAAGCTCGACGCCCACTTCGATGGCGCGGATGACCCCCGCGGCGTGATTGGCCTGCGGCGTGCCGGGCACCCGCGGGCCGGGCATGGGCAGGGACAGCACGGGCAACGCACGGCCGGAGACGGCGACAGCTTCGGCCGGCTCAGAGATCAGCTCATGTGGCACACGGCCGGGCAAGTGCGAAGGCTCACCGATCCAGAAAAACGGCAGATCGCCGCGCAGGGACTCCCACGCGCTTTCGATCAGCTCCGGGCCGATGCCAGCGGGTTCACCGCAGCTGACGGCCACGGGGACGGTCGGTGCCTTGTCCAGCGTGGCGTTTGCGACATCGGGCACTGCAGAGGCGTCGGGGCTGGTCTTATCCTGATCGGTGACCGTGTTTTCCGTCACTTCGGGATCGTTCAGCACCCCGGCTGAGGTGTTTTCAACACCACTCATTGGTCAATGATCGCAGCATCGGAGCGCAATTGCGACAAGTATCCCTCGGCGGCGCCGGTGAGACGCTGGTCGCGCAGGCCGCGCATAACAGTGTCCCGGTCCGGTGCCTCATCGCCCATCGCGGCGGTCCGGCCACAGAGCATCAACAGCACCAGAGTTTGCCCGTCCGCCCGTGTCAGCGCCGTGGATGTTTCGCCGGGGTCCAGTTTCGACAGCTCGTAGGCAATATCGGTGGGCACGTCCGAGACAGGAAGGCTGCCACGTTCCAAGACCTCGGGAGGCTGGCCCTTTGCCACGCCGTAAAGGTCATCGCAGCGGTCGATGCGGCTTGAAATCTCAGCCGCTTTGGCAAGGGTTTCCGCGCTGCGCCCACCGGGCAGGTAGTAGGCGGCATATTCAACGGCGCCAACGCCCTCACGCTGATAGTCTGTCTCTTCTACGGCACGCAATTGAAACAGGGCGACAGCCCCTTGGAGCGGGATCGGTGGAGACACTTCCCCGGGCTCCAGGCCCAGCAGGATGGGTTGCAGTTGCGGGGGCAGTTCGCTGATGTCTTTCCAAGGCAGCTGACCGCCATTGTCACGGGACGCGGTGGCAGAATACCGGCGCGCCTGCGCGGAGAATGCACCGACGTCGGTCAGCTCTGCGATGCGGTTTGCGCGGGCCTGAACGGTCGCCTCCTGTCCGGGGGGGGCTGGCATGATGATCTCTGACATCAGCACACGGACGCCTGAGCCGCCGCTTTGTGCGGACAGCGCGCGATCCACCTCTGCTTCGGACACGTTTGCTCGCCCGGCAAAGCGTTGCCGCACAAGCGACCGCCAGCTGAGACCCGCACGCACGAAGTCACGGAAGGTTTCTTTGTCCACGCCCTCCTGGGCCAGTGCCGCGGTAAACTGTTCTTGGGTCATGGAGGCACGGCTTGCGAATTCATCCATCCCGTCAGAGATCTCTTCGGGCGACAGGGTTATGCCCGCGTCCTTGGCGGCCTGCAGGCGCAAGCGGTCGTCGATCAACTGCTCGCGCGCAAGGTCGTCAAGGTTGCCGGGGGAGCGCATGGCCCGCAGCATTGCCTTGCGTTGTTGCAGCTCATAGCCGGTGATCACCTCGTCGTTGACGATGATCGCCGGAGAAAAAAGCCCCTGGGCGGTAACGGTCTGCGGCATCAGTGATCCAAGGCCGAGGGCGGCGGCGAGGGCCATGGAAGAAAGCGAGATTTTCAGCGACATATGCGGCGGTACTCCTTGGCGCTGCCATCGATGCCGAAGCCTTTCAGCGCGATGGTCAGGTCGAATTCCGTGGATGGCTCCAGGTTGGTGGCGGAGGCGAATTCCCGCGTCGCACCAAAATCCACCTGGATGCATTCGTTTTGGTATTGCAGCCCCAACCCCACACGGTCAAGGCGACGGTCAGCAAGATCATAGCTGACCTCGGTGGCGGTTTCCCAATTGCGGGTCACTTGATAGCGGCTGTCGAACGTCCATTCCGAAACGGTATTGTTGCGCTCCTCAAAGACGTCCTTGGTCAAAAGAACGTAGGACGCCCCGAGGTCCATGCGGGTGTTGGACCACCCTGCGCGGGCCTGCGCTTTGGAGAAGCGGTCATTTTCGTCCAAAAGGCCGCGAGCGCTGAGGGTGATGCCAAGGGGGTTGGCAAAGCGCCCGGCGATCAGCCAGTCGCTGGTTTCATTGTCCAGACCCGATGAGCGCGAAAATTCCGGGTCCGTTGTGTCCTGCCAGACGCGGCCCACCGTCAGTGCCGTGGACCAGCCTGCTGGCGCCTCGTGCATCCAACGCAGACCGGCAGCGAGGGTTGTCCCGTGTTCGCGGCGGTCGGCGGCAGGGAAGCGGGACAGCGACAGAAGGTTGGCCTCGTCGAATTCGACGCGGGTGCTTTCCTCGTTGGCGTTCAGGCCTCGTTCGCCGCCGACCCAGCCCACCTGCATGATCGGTTCCAGCAGGGTGCGGGCGCCACGGGGGCTGCGCCGAACCAGCGGGTAGCGCAGTTCGAGTGCCGCGCCGGGCGTCACATTGGTGACCCTGTCCGGTACAGCGGCGTCCTGATCAGTGACGTAATGGTCAAAAAACAGATGGGTCGACAGGCCGGCGCGCAAGCCGCCCGCCAGCGTCCAGCGATTGCGCCAGCTCGCCTCTATGTTCATCCTCGCAGCGTCGCGTCCGTCGACCAGCAGATCGTCATCGGGTCCGTCCACGTCCAGATCTGACTCGCGGTACAGCCCGCTGAGTTCGGCAGACAGGCGAAATTCGCCGGGCACCCGATCAAAGAAGAAACGGCGGTCTGTGTAGGCGCTGGCGGTGATGCCGGGCTGCGTTTCGTTGTCTTCGTAGTCACGCAACGATTGATAATTCGTCAGGCTGAACGACACTCGGCGATCCGTCTGAACCCGCGCGATCGTCAGATTGCTGGCCAGCCGTTCATCAGAGGAATAGTTGTAATCATTCAGGTAGGCTTCATCAGAGACCGCGCGGATATCAAACCGCAGCTTGTAGTCGCGCGGCAGGTCGAAAAGGCCTTCGGCAAAGAGATAGCCGCGTGCGCCTTCTTTGCGGAAGTCTTCGCCTGACACTGCGCCAAGCAGAGTCACGTCACCATTGCGGAAGGCGCGACGATAGCGAAACTCCAGCGTGCGTGATTTGGTGGTCAGATGCGGCGTCAGGGTGATGTCCTGACTGTCACCGATCGGGATGAAATACGGCGTGCGGATGCCGAAACCCAGCAGCGTCGAGCTGGTGAAGGTGGGAAACAGAAACCCGCGTGCACGGTCCAGGGTCGGGTCGGGAACGCGCAGACGTGGCAGCCAGAAGATCGGCACATCCATCAGGCGGAATTGCGCGTTGTCGAAGTAGAGTTGTCGCGCCTCCTGATCGTGGATCACTTTGCTGGCGCGGATCTGCCAGAGCGGCGTTTCGTTTGGACCACAGACCTGACAGGAGGTGACGGCGACGCGGCTGAGTTGGGTATAGCGGCCTTCGACACGGGCCGCTTCGACGGCGGCCAGTTGCAGATGCTGGTCTATGACAAGGCGTGCGCCCTTGATGAGGCCGTTGCGAAAGCCCTCGTCCAGTTCGGCCTGGTCCGCGAGGATCAGGATGCCCTGTTCGGGGTCGGCAATGCGGATGGGCCCCTCGATGGTGAGCTGGTCGGCCGACCGGTCGTAGATGATCCGCGAAGCGCTGAGGCGGTAGTCGCCCTGGAGCGCCTCCACGTTGCCGGTGGCGATCAGGCGTTCGTCCTGCGCCACCAGTACGTTGTCGGCCACCAGAAGGGCAGGGTCGCCATTGGCCTGTGCACTGGCGGTCACGTCGGTTTGGGCGGAGAGCATGGCCGGGGTCGCCGCTGTGACGGCTGCCGCGAAGAAACAGGCGATCAGGCGGTGAGATCCACGCATCATCCGTCCTCCATATGCAGCACCAAACCCAAGGCCAGAAGGACCGACGCCGTGGGGGGCACCCAAGCGGCAATGATCGGACCAAGCTGGCCGTTTTCACCCATGATCTGCGCGAAGCTTCGCACATAGTAAAGCCCAAAGCCAAGCAGCACCGCCCAAAGCACCGCCGGCCCGGTGCGGCCAAGCCGCGTGGGCTGCATGGTGAAAGCTGCGCCGATCAAGACCATCGCCACCAGAAAGAGTGGGCGGGCAAGCTCCATGTTGTACCAGACGGTGTGCCGGCGGGCGGAGAAGCCGGCGTCTTCCAGACCTTCGATGAAGTTGGGCAGAGCCCAGATTGGAACCGCCGACGGGCGGCCAAATCGGTCGCGGATGCTGTCGCGTGTCAGGGTGGAGGGCAGGTCATAGGTGGCATGGACCTTGGCCCCCAGTTCAGGGTTCAGGCCCGGGGACAATGGCCATGCCTTTGCGTTGGTCAGACGCCATGCGCCGTCTATCAATTCGGCTTTCTCGGCCTGTATGCGCAGATCGGGGCCGCCGTTTGGCGCGTATTGAACGATGCTGACGTCGTAAAGCTCTGTGGCCTCCGGGTTGGCGCTGCTGGCGCGGATCACCGATTGTCCGTCTTCGCCGCCTTGTCTGAGCCAGAGCCCCTCGGCACCCAATGACAATGTGGACGTGTTGCCAGACTGGAAGCTTTCGCGCAGATCGGCGTAGCGTTTGGAGGTCGCGGCCACGATCGGGTTCATCACGGCGACGATAAAAACGCCAATGGCAAAGGCGGTCAGCACCGGCGACATCAGAGCGGTCAGTCCCGACCGCCCCACAGCTCGGGTCGCGACCAATTCGGAAGAGCGCGCCAGGCCAATGAACAGGCCGACAGTGGCGAGGATCATGACGAGCGGGAGGACTTCGTAGAGGCCTTCTGGCAGCTTCAGGAAAACGAGCAGAAGGATCTGCCCGAACTCCAGCTCATCGCCAAGGCGGCGCATTTCGTCGATCAGGTCGAGCAGGGCCTGAAACAGACCGAAGACGCCAAGTATGCTGAAGAAAATCGTCATGAACCGGCGCGCGAAGTAGTAGTGCAGCTTCATACCGTGGCCTCTGTGACCTGCGCGCGGCGGCGTGGGCGAAAGGGGCGCGCCGCCTGCCACAAAAGGCCCCATACCATCAGACTGCCGACCAGAGAGGGCGCGTAGATCAGCGGCCAGAGTGCCGCGTTGGCGACAACGACCGGTGCTGCGGCGCTTTCGACAACTTTGACCAGGACCAGAAGGAAGATGGCAAAGACAATCTGCTTGGTCACACCAAAGCGGGAGAAACCACCGATCATCAGGGCAGCGTAGCCGATCAGGGCGGCCACAACGCACAGCAATGGACCCTGAATGCGCGAATGCGCTTCTTCGAGCACCTCGCCACGGGTGTCCCCGTTGATTGCTTCGATAGCCGCGGGGTCCGACAGAAGCTGCAGTGTCGGGATTGCATCCGTCTTCTGGCTGCGGGTTCTCCCGGTGCTGATCAAACCGGACAGATCATAGGTGAAATCCGCGAAATTGGTGGTGGACAGACGTTGTTTATCCAACTCCATGGTTTGCGCCATGCCCGCCAGCATCACCATTTTTGGTCCTTCGTCATCGCGCAGCAGGTATGCGCGTTCTGCCGTGTAGGTGGTGGCGCGATCCGCTTGTCGCCGGTCGGACAGGAGGACATCGCGCAATTCGCCCTGAACGGTGATTTCACGGATATAGAATGTGATGCCGCTTGTTGGGTGCAGGAAGGTGCCTTCGCGGAGCAGTGCCGCCGACAAGGAACCGGACAATTCCTGCTCGCGGTCGCGCAATTGCTGCATGGCTTGCGGTACAAGGATGTTGGTCAGCACCGCCATGAGAAATGCGATGAAGACGCCAAAGATCAGGTAGGGACGGGCCAGCCGCCACGGGGAATACCCCGTGGCCTGCACCACGGTCAGTTCGGAGTCGCCAGACAGTCGGTTGGTGACGTAGACGGCGGCGGCAAAGACCGACAACGGCAGCACGAGCGCGATGACGGCCGGCAACGAGAGCAGCGTGAATTCAAGCACCACAAGCGCGGAGTGGCCATCGGCAATCAGCCGGTCGAACAGCACTACGGCCCGGTTGACCCAATAGACCGACACCAGGACCAGGGCAAAAAAACCGAACAGAACCATAAGTTGCGACAGCACATATCTGTCGAATCTCTGCACTTTGGATCGTCCCCCCGGGGTCTATTGTTGCCGTTCACATTATGCCAAACGGACCGGGGGGGAAAGCAGGCTCTGGTCATCGGCGGCGGGCGGGGCTAGGTCTTTGGGCAAGGAACTGCTTACCTTTTCACAGGAGACCCGGAATGACTGACCTGCGCGACATTCGCTTTGCCGAGACTGATCTGGACGCCTTGACGGAGGTCCCAGGCAAGGTGGCGGTGCTGGTGCCTGCGGAGGGCACGATGGGCCCAAGCGCGCGGCGCGTGAACAAGCTGTCCAAAGGAGCACTGGCCCGTGCCCTGGAAAGTGAGGCCTGGGGCAAGTTGTCGGCGGGCGATGTCATGGCACTGAACTATCCCGCAGGCATGAAGGCCGAGGCCGTCGTCATGGTAAAGTTGCCGCGCCGCCCCTCGGTCGAGGACGCGCGCAAGGCCGGGGCATCGCTGGCCCGCTCCGCTGGCAAGGGAGAGATTACTGTGCTCACCGACGGGACGCGCCGGGCAGAGCAGTTAGCGCTTGGTCTTGGGCTGAAGGGGTATGCGTTTACCGCGCGCAAGGCGGAGCCGTCGGAGACACCCGCAGCGGCGACGATCATGGTCAAATCGGTTGAAGAAGCGGATGCTGCCTTCGCCGACACACATGCTGTGGCCGAGGGGGTCTTCTTTACCCGCGATCTGGTCAGCGAGCCGGCCAACGTGCTGGGCACGGTGGAGTTCGCAAACCGGTTGGAAGCGCTGCGCGACATCGGGCTGGAGGTCGAGGTCCTTGAAGAGGAGCGTCTTGCGGAGCTGGGCATGCGCGCGCTGCTGGCGGTGGGGCAGGGGTCCATCATGCCGTCGAAGGTGGTCGTCATGCGCTGGAAGGGCGGCGCGGATGAGGCGCCTCTGGCGCTGGTCGGCAAGGGTGTGGTGTTCGACACGGGCGGCATATCGCTGAAGCCGGCGGCCGGTATGGAAGACATGACCATGGACATGGGCGGTGCGGGCGTCGTCTCTGGCGTGATGAAGACGCTGGCGCTGCGCAAGGCCAAGGCCAATGTGGTGGGCCTCGTCGGTCTGGTGGAGAACATGCCGTCGGATCGCGCGACGCGTCCCGGCGATATCGTGAAGTCCATGAAGGGCGACATGATCGAGGTGCTCAACACGGATGCGGAGGGGCGCCTGGTTCTCGCAGATGTGCTTTGGCACACGCAGCAAACCGAAAAGCCGGCTGCCATTGTCGATCTTGCCACGCTGACCGGGGCCTGCATCGTCGCCCTGGGCCACGACATGGCGGCGGTCTATGGGACGGATGAAGGCTTTACCAACGACTTCCTCAAGGCAGCGGCTGCCGAGGGCGAAGGTGCGTGGAGGATGCCACTGGCGAAGTCTTACGATGACCTGATCAAAGGCACCAAAGGCGACGTTAAAAACACCGGCGGTCGCGCCGCCGGGTCGATCACTGCGGCACAGTTCCTCAAACGCTTCGTCCAGGATGACATGCCGTGGATTCACCTCGATATCGCGGGTGTGGCGCAGGTCACCAAGGACACCACGCTGGCGCCCAAGGGCGCGACAGGATGGGGTGTCATGGCACTGGATCGGCTGATCCGTGATCGGTTTGAAGCTCAAGCCAAAGCGGAGTGATCCGGTTTGCGTTTGTTGGCATGCAAATTCGAGGAGGGCGCGCTTTGGCGCGCTCTTCCGTATTCTTTTAAGGGGCGCACAAGCTGATGGGGACCGCCTTATTCTATCATCTGACGCGGCAGCCTTTGGAAGTAACGCTGCCCATGCTTTTGGAAAAGTCTTTGGAACGTGGATGGCGTGTCGCGGTGCGCGGAACGGATCAGGGTCGCTTGCAGTGGCTGGACCAGCAACTGTGGCTTGGGCGCGAGGATGGGTTTTTGCCACATGGGGTCGAGGGCGGCCCGCATGACGCGGAGCAACCGATCCTTTTGATCAGCGGAACAGCGGCAGCCAATGACCCGGCCTGCTTGATGGCTGTGGACGGGGCCGACGTTGCCGCAGACGAGGTGAACCGATTGGAGCGGGTCTGCATCTTGTTCAACGGCCACGACGCCGACGCGGTTCAGGCCGCGCGTGGACAGTGGAAAGCGCTCAGCGGCGCAGGTTGCAAGGCGCAATACTGGTCCGAAGACGCGGGACGTTGGGAAAAGAAGGCCGAGGCCTGAGCCGGGCTAAATCTCGCGGTTTCAGCGCGTATTTGTCGGATGCTGACACAAGTCAGCGTTCGAGGATCATTCGGCCACGCGAGATTTCCAACCGGTCAAACCGGTCGAGGTAGTCCATGCCAAGCAGCGACGTGCTCATTTCGGCACCGTTCACGTACGCTCTGACACGGTGGTCGAGAAATGGCCCGAGACCCACAGTGTCGAGCGTGACGGGGGCGGTTTCCACAACACCGTTTGCGGTCCGGGCAATGTCATAGAATTCCAGAGTTTCGGCACTCAGTCCAGCCGAGGCCGCGGCCTCGCGGCTTAGAACAATACCGGATGCGCCCGTATCAACGACAAAGCGCACGGGCTGACCGTTAAGCTCCAACGTGACATAGTAGTGCCCATCATAGCCGCGCGGAATTTCTACATGGCCGTCCTCCGTCACAAGCGCCTGTCGCTCGTTCAGGCTGCCTTGAACGTCCTGCCAAAGTCCTGCCGCAGCGATGGCGCCGATAAAGAGCAGCGCCCATGCAATAAGATTTTGAGTGAAACGTCCGGGAGACTGGCGGAAGGCCATATAAACCCAGCCCAACCCGCTGGCGGCTAGCAGCCCGAGAAACAAAGCCTGGGCCAATTGGTCGTTGCTCATCTCTTTGCTCCCTCAAAGCCCTGCCTTCTGTATGTAAGCACTGGGTCAGGATCGGCAAAGGTCAGGGACCGCCGATACCGACACCTGAAAGCCCGTCCAGCACGAATTGCACCGATAGCGCGGCCAGCAACATTCCCAGCAGGCGTGTCGTTACGGTGATCCCGATCGGCCCCAAGGCCCGTTCGATGATGCCTGCCGACAGGAACATGCCCAAAGCCAACAGCAAGACACTGCTCATCACTGCGAGGATGGCCGCCATGCCAAGAGCGCCGTCGGTTTCCCCCGCCAGCAGGATCATGGTGGCAATGGCTCCGGGGCCGGAAATCAGGGGGATCGCCAGCGGAAACACAGACGGGTCCGGTGGATGGTCACCTTCGGCCTGATCCTCGCGTCGCTTGGTGCGGCGTTCGAACAGCATGTCGAGCGCGGTAATGAACAACAAGATGCCACCCGCGATGCGAAAGGCGGGCATGGTGATTCCGATGAAGCCAAGAACCGCCTCGCCGAAAAAGGTGAAAAGGGTCAGTAAGGCAAAGGCGATCACCGTCGCACGGATGGCAATGGCCCGGCGTGCGGCCGTGGGGGTGCCTTGCGTCAGAGCGATGAAAATCGGTGTCAGGCCAATCGGATCAATGACAACGAAAAGTGTCGCAAAGGCAGAGATGAGGAAAGCGGTTTCCATATCTCTCGCCTAGGCGAGAACGCAGGACAGGTAAAGTCCCGTCGCATGTGCTGCTGGCTCAGGCCGCACGTTTGAAAGCCGGCGGTTGCGGCGTGTCGAGCGCTGCGCGGGCGGAGGCAAACGCACGGCTGGCTGTGGCCAGCGCCTTGCGCTCCGCTTGGGTAAAAGGCTTTGCCGAGCGCGCGGCGTTTTGGCGGGCCTGTTCTGCGCGTGCAGCTCTTTCGGCTGCGGCTTTGCGTGCATCTTCGGCGTGGCGCGCACGGTCCGCGCGTGCCTTTGCCTCTGCGGCGGCTTTGACGCTGGCCTGCTGTTCACGGAACGCTTGAGCCTGCGCGGCGGCGGCCTGTCGAGCGTCGTTTTCGGCACTGAAATCCGGTTGTTTGCGTTCGGCTTTTCGGCCTGCCCTGCGGAATGGCGTGTGGTGCCGCAGTTTGTCATAGGCCGCGTTCAGCTCGGCCAGCTTGGCATTGAGGTGGGCGGCATCTGCGGGACAGCGATCCGGATGGTTGGCCCGCACGAGGCGTTTGTACGCGGCGCGAATGGTCGCCTGATCGTCAGCGGCAGTTACACCAAGGGTCTGGAACGGTGTCTGCGTTCCGGATGTACGGGCCATTTCGAGCGTCCTTCGGGTTGCCTTTGACACCGGCGGCCCCCGCAGCCTGTGCCTTCATTAAATAAGGCATAACCTGGGCAATTGAGTCGAAGAAGCCTCAATTAGGACATAAAGTTAACGCGACTTTGCCTTATCCAAGCGCTTCGGGTCGGCGGAATGGCTGTTAACAGTTTGATTTTTCAGAGTTTGGCGCTTGAGAGTGCGGATGGAATTGAGGCGATTTCGTGTCCGGTATTTCGCAATCAAGCGCGCACCAGGGCCCGAGTTTCTCAAGAGGGGTAAATGAGCTGGCCCGGGCGAGATACGCCCGAGCCGCTGCGGGGCGCGTTAATCCGCTTGCGCCCGATCCAGCTTTTCCTGAGCCTTGACCCAGAGTTCCTCGGCGCGGCCAAGGGCTTCCATGATCTCGGCGTATTTCTTGTTCCAGACCTCTAGTTCACCGACCTTTTCGTTGTCGTAAAGGTTCGGGTCTGCCAGTTTTTTGGCCAGTTTTTCCCGCATCTGTTCAAGCTTCGTGACGCGCTCTTCGCATTTACGGACGTCTGCGCGCAGGTCGAGCACCTGATCGCGGGTGGCGCGTTTTTGCTTTTGCTTGGGCTTCGCAGGTTTGGCCGGCGATTCCTTGGTCAGCAGCAGCGAACGATAGGCGTCAAGGTCGTCGTCGTAAGGTTTGACAGTGCCGCCGGATACAAGCCAGAGGCGATCGGCGACCATGGACAGAAGGTGCATGTCGTGGCTGACAAGAATAACCGCGCCGTTGTAGGCGGTGAGCGCCTCCATCAGGGCTTCGCGGCTTTCGATATCAAGGTGGTTCGTTGGTTCGTCGAGGATCAGCAGGTGCGGCGCATCGAGCGTGGCGAGCAGCAAGGACAAGCGGGCCTTTTGCCCGCCAGACAGCCGTCCGACCTCAGTTTCTGCCTGCGCCGCATGCAGACCGAAACCTGCCAGACGCGCGCGGAGCTGAGCCGGTTGGGTGCCGGGACGTGCGCTTTGCAAATGTTGCAGCGGAGTTTCGTTCAGGTGCAGTTCATCCACCTGATGCTGAGCAAAGTAGCCAATCCGCAGTTTCGACGAGCGGACCATCTCTCCGTCAAGCAGCGCAAGCCGGTCGGCAAGCAATTTGGAGAGCGTGGATTTGCCCTGACCGTTTTTGCCAAGCAATGCGATGCGGTCATCCTGGTCGATGCGCAGGTTCAGGCGGTGCAGCACGGCCGTGCCGTCGTAGCCGGTGGAGCCGCCTTCGATGTTGATGATCGGCGGGCTGAGTTCGTCGGGCTGCGGGAAGGTGAAGACATGCTTCGCGGCCTCTTCGGGCGCGGTAACCATGTCCATCTTCTCGATCATCTTGAGACGTGCCTGCGCTTGTTTCGCCTTGGAGGCCTTGGCACGGAAACGGTCCACGAAGCCCTGCAGGTGAGCGCGACGGTCCTGCTGCTTTTTGGCGGTGGCGGTCAGCTGGGCGCGCTTCTCTGCGCGCAGTTTGACAAAACCATCGTAGGGAGTGCCGTAGTACGTGAGTTTTCGGTCCTCAAGGTGAAGGATCGTGTTCACCGCGCGGTTCAACAGTCCCCGATCGTGAGAAATCACGATGACGGTGTGCGGATATTTCGCCAGGTAGGATTCGAGCCAGAGCGCCCCTTCGAGGTCGAGGTAGTTGGTCGGTTCGTCCAGCAACAGCAGTTCCGGTTGGGCAAACAGCACGCCGGCCAAAGCCACGCGCATGCGCCAACCGCCGGAGTAAGCGGAACAGGGGTTGCTGTGTTCGGGCGTGTCAAAACCCAAACCTTTGAGGATTGTGGATGCGCGGGCCTCTGCGCTCCAGGCGTCGATGTCGGCGAGACGGGTCTGTACCTCTGCCATGCGATGGCCGTCAGCGGTCTCGGCCTCTTTCATCAGGCTGGCGCGTTCTGTGTCGGCCTCCAGCACGGTGTCGAGGATTGTCGTTTCCGACGAGGGGACTTCTTGGCTGACACCGCCGATGCGCGACCGCGCCGGAATGTCGATTTGTCCGCCGTCCAGCGTGAGTTCACCGCGGATCAGGCGGAACAGCGTGGTCTTTCCCGCGCCGTTCGGTCCGACGAGGCCAACCTTGTGACCGTCAGGAATGGAGGCGGAGGCTTCCTCGAAGAGGGGGCGGCCGTCGATGGAGAAGTTGATTTTTTCGATGCGCAACATGAGCGCGCTTTAGCAGAGGGTTTCGCCCGGGGGAAGGTCCGTCGGGCTCTGCTCTGTTTGCTGACGCAAAAGCGCCCGCCCACCGACCCATTCCCAAGCCGCATAGGCGGCCGGGGCTTTTCAACGGGGATAGCCCGTGGTACGCGCCTGCCCAGAATTAGGCCGGATCCTCCGGCCAGTATCAACGGAGAAAACCCATGGCTCTGGAACGCACGTTTTCCATTATCAAGCCCGACGCCACGCGCCGCAACCTGACAGGCAAGATCAACGCAAAGTTCGAAGATGCCGGCCTGCGCATCGTCGCACAAAAGCGCATCCACTTGACCAAGGCACAAGCGGGTGAGTTCTACAAAGTGCACGCCGAGCGCCCGTTCTACGACGAACTGTGTGAATTCATGGCCTCCGAGCCGATCGTCGCGCAGGTTCTTGAAGGTGAAGGCGCCATTGCGAAGAACCGTGAAGTGATGGGCGCAACCAACCCGGCTGATGCGGCTGCGGGCACTATCCGCGCAGAATTCGCAGAGTCAGTTGGTGAGAACTCTGTGCATGGGTCCGACGCTCCTGAGACCGCAGCGGAAGAAATCGCGTATTTCTTCTCCGGCCTTGAGTTGGTTGGCTGATCCAGTTTCGGGTCTAGACCAAATGCGAAGGGGAGCTATACGGCTCCCCTTTTGCTTTATGACTTCAAGGATTTGCTGTGGCCGGCTGACTGTCGGCACCAACAGGGTTTTGCGGCGTCAGGCCGTGAAGTGACTCGACATGCGCGCGAAGCAATGCTGCGTTGCGAAGGTTGGCTTTCCAACCCACGTCAAAGATGTCACCAATTAATGGTACGAGGCCTATGAGCCAGTCTATGCCAAGGTTAACTCCCATACGGCCAAGCAAAGCGTGAGACGCGCCGCATTCGTGCGCGAGTTTGACGATATAGGCAGATGGCGCCAGAGCGAGCGTGTCGCCTATGCCGGGAACCAAGCCGACTATGCTGTCGTAACCGATGCGGATTCGGGTGCCGGGGAGATGAAATGCGGCATCCATGCGACGGGCGATTTTTTCAGCCCGATCGACGTTTCTCATATGTTGGTCAAGGGTCATTTCTTTTCCCCTTCAGGCTGCAACTGGGCGACGGGAGATGATCCATATGGCGTGCACGACGCCCGGCAGCCAACCCAGAAGCGTAAGCAGAATATTGATCCAGAAATGCTTGGTCAGACCCACTTCGAGGGCGACGCCGAGCGGTGGCAGGAACAGACTGAGCAGTATTCGAACAATATCCATCGTTCTTCTCCCTTTTTCGTGAGCTAAGGAGAGAACGCGTGATTGACCTTGGGGGTTCCCGTTTGACCTGGAGTGCTATGTCAGGCGGCGTTCGAGGTCTGCGCTTTCTCGCGATTGATCTGAAAGTCTGCGACGAACTGCGAGATGAGATTGGCCGTGTGGGTTATGTCAGTCGCTGTTGCGCGGCTGTCTTTGACCATTTTGGTATTGGCATTGGTCAAATCCTGAAGAATACGCATGGCGTGGTCGATGTCGGACAGATCCTCGGCATGAGACTTAGCCGACGTCGAGACATCGGTCAGCGTGCTGTCCATGGATTGGATACTGGCAATCATGCTTTGCAGGGATTTTCCCGCTAAATTCACAAGCTCTACCCCGTTATGCACCTCCTTGTGGCTCTCCGATATGAGCTTCTTGATGTCCATTGCCGATTTCGACGATCTGCCAGCGAGGTCGCGGACCTCTTCGGCGACCACAGCAAAGCCCCGTCCTGACTCACCTGCGCGCGCGGCTTCTACGCGGGCGTTCAGCGCCAGAAGGTTGGTCTGGAAGGAGATTTCTTCTATCACTGTTACGATCTTGGAGATTTCATCAGAACGGACGGCAATCCGATCCATGGCGGAAATAGCGGTGGCGACGGTCTGGTCGGATTGCGCAGCGTTATCTGAGGCGGTTCGTGCCTCGGATCTGGCTTCGTCCAGTTTGCTAAGATCACTGCGCATCTCATCGGCCACCCGATTGACTCCGCTGGCGCTGCTGGTCACGGTTTCGCTTTGCTGGCGGGTCCGTTGATCGAGGCTTTCGGTGTCCCTATCCATGTCGGTGGCGCTGTTGTTCAGGTTCGATACCGCTCCCGCAAGAGCAGAGATGACCTCGTGCAGACGATCCCCAGTCGTGTTGAAATGCTGTCGAATATGGTCGTATTTCGGGTCAAGCGGTTCGTCGAAGCGGCGGGTCAGATCCGCTGCAGCCAAAGATTCCAATCCGTCCGCCATCATGTTGACGACCTTTTGGTGGATGGCGTTCAGACGGTCTTCGTCTTCGGCTTTGGAACGTGCAGAGGCATTGCGTTGGTCGAGCATTG
The DNA here is from genome assembly GCF_014196795.1 of Sagittula marina. Taxonomy (GTDB): domain Bacteria; phylum Pseudomonadota; class Alphaproteobacteria; order Rhodobacterales; family Rhodobacteraceae; genus Sagittula; species Sagittula marina. The sequence goes on along the minus strand of NZ_JACIEJ010000004.1, from coordinate 149,049 downwards.
CATTTTTGAAGTCATCAAGAACGCTTGCCATGCGACCGAGCTCAGACCGGCGAGAATACCGCGGCACGTCTTGCTCCAGATTGCCATCGCGGTAGATGCTCATCAAATTGATCAGGTTTTTGATCCGTCGTATCATATTTTCAAAAAAGAAAATTGAAAGTATTGCAGCCAGAATGGATATTCCTCCGATCATGGCAAAGGTGGTCCGGAGGCTTTGGCTTGCATCGGCGCGAATTGCCTCTGCAAGAGTCATGATTTCGGCCGATAACGCCACTTCCCTTTCTCGAAGAAGGTCGATCCAAGCGGTAGAGGCGGCGAACCACTCCGGCGCTGTGAAATTACCCATGTCGCCGGTATAGACCGATTGCGTGAGTATGTCGCGCATCTGCGAGACAGCTCGTGCAGAAGGTGAATTTTGAATTTCGGTCATGAACTCCGGACGCATCAGTTCATCGGCAGCAAGTTGAAGATTGCTGCGTTGTGCCGCACCGAGACTGACAAATCGGATGTGTATGGGAGCGGCGAATGCTCCAGCGCCGAGGCCGGTTGCACCCATGGCACGTTCCAGCCCTGCGCTCTCCTTCGCTTGAGAAATAAGCATCTTAGCATCGAGACGAAAGCTGAGATCAGAGTTTGTGTCGACATGGAGGCTCTGGTTCGTGACATCGAGAAGAGAGTTGATCAGGCCAGTGTAGAAGCCGGCCAATTCCGGAACCGTGCGTTCTGTTGCCGTGATGGCGCGCCGCCATTCCTTTAGATCAGCCAGGGTGAGCTCGATCGCTGAAAAAGCCTCCGGGAAATGGGTGCGCGCCGTGGCCGTCTGCGTGGCAAAAGCCTTGATAGCGATGTCGGTAGCGTTGCGTTGCTCGGGCAGCGCATCGGCAAAGTTCTTGCCGCCCGAGGATGTGTATCCCGCTGAAAAGCCGCGTTCCTTTTGAAGCTCGTGGATCAAATTTCCGATGCTATCGGTTTCGGTGATCGAGACGATGCTGGCGTCAAGGTCTGCAATATGGCCTGACATCTCTCGCCATTCTTGATGACTGAAATATGCCACCACAGCAAAAAGCGGAACGAGGATGAGTAACATGGATTCGCGCAGAGTCATGACAAGCCTTTCCCGACGTCGCCGGGAATCTGCGCTGTTTCGGTTAAGACATTCCTGACGCCTGACATGGCTTTCCGTAGAATTTGTCATTTTCGCAATGCAACGTTCATCCCTCAAGCGAGAGGATGGCGCGTCAGCCCTGTGTCGCGCGTTAAGGCGTGGTTTGGAAGTGTGAACAAATTCAACGCCTTGCGTTCGATGGCCCGATTGACTGAGCGCACTGTCCTGAGTAGCTTTTCAGACATGCTGGACAAGGTGCGGCAGGGGCCAAAAGGGTAAGACCCATGGTGGCCGTTTCGTGCCTGCCCGAGGAGGGGCAACCTTACAGGCAAAAAAGGTGTCGAGCATATGAGCAGCAAACAACAACAAGGCTGTGTTCTGGTGGTTCCGGTGTGTGAGGCCGGACGTCTTGAAGCGCAACGCGAAGAGATTGCGCAGACGTTGGACGAACTGGCTGCGGATATCCGCGACCTACAGGGAAAAATCCGAAACGGCGAGGCGAAGAAAACCGAGGTCGGCGGTGTGATGTCTGACCTGCGATATTGGCTGAAAGCCCTGAGAGAAACGGAGGCTGAACTTGATACGATCAGAAAACGAGACAGTGGCATTGTCGGTGCCTGGGGGCTCGACCTTGATGCGGCAGAGCTTGAAATCGGGTGCCGTCTGGCTCGCATCCGAACCTGCTGCGAAGAGGGCTGAGTTCCTCGATGGGCTATCGGAAGGGGGGCGCATGGCGCTCCCTTTTCTTTTTGAATTCTGGGCGCATCGGCATCAGTTGCCACCAGACGGCGACTGGCGGGCTTGGGTGATCCTTGGCGGCCGTGGCGCAGGTAAAACGCGCGCGGGCGCAGAGTGGGTGCGCCGTCAGGTCGAAGGCGCATTGCCGCTGTCGCCGGGGAAAAGTCGGCGCCTGGCGATCATCGGCGAAACCTTCGACCAAGCACGCGAGGTCATGGTTTTTGGCGACAGCGGCATCATGGCCTGTTCGCCGCCGGATCGGCGCCCGACATGGCAGGCGACGCGGCGCTGTCTGGTCTGGCCCAATGGCGCCGAAGCGATGCTGTTTTCCGCCAGCGAACCTGAGGCGCTGCGCGGGCCACAGTTCGACTGCGCATGGGTCGATGAATTGGCGAAGTGGAAGAAAGCGCGCGACACGTGGGACATGCTGCAATTCGGCTTGCGCCTGGGCGCGCATCCGCAGGTGTGTGTGACGACGACTCCGCGCAACGTCGGTGTGTTGAAGGAACTCATGGCGGTGCCGTCCACTGTGGTCACGCAAGCGCCGACGGAGGCGAACCGCGCCAATCTGGCGAGCAGTTTTCTACAAGAGGTGAGGGCGCGTTATGCCGACACTTCGCTTGGGCGGCAGGAGTTGGACGGGATGTTGCTGGATGAGGTGGATGGCGCGCTTTGGACGCGAGAGATGATGGATGCCGCGAAAGGGGGACTGGTGCCCGGTCTGGAGCGCATCGTGGTTGCCGTCGATCCTCCTGCGGGGGACACGAAAAGATCAGACGCCTGTGGGATCGTGGTGGCCGGGGCGTGGCGCGCGGAGGACGGGCGTTTGCACGTTCATGTGCTGGAGGACGCCAGTGTACGCGGTATGCGGCCGCAAGGATGGGCGGGCGTGGTGGCGGCCGCAGCGAAGCGCTGGGGTGCGCACAGGGTTGTGGCCGAGGTAAACCAAGGCGGGGCTATGGTGGAGGAGGTGCTTCATCAGGTGGACCCGGATCTTCCGGTGCGCCGTGTTCATGCGACCGACGGCAAGAGTGCGCGGGCGGAGCCTGTGGCTGCCTTGTATGAACAGGGGCGGGTACGTCACGCCGGCGGGCTGTCTGAGCTGGAGTCGCAATTGTGCCTGATGACACCGATGGGGTTCGAGGGCCAGGGCAGCCCGGATCGTGTCGATGCGTTGGTTTGGGCGGTTACTGAGTTGGTCTTTGGCCGTGGACCGCAGGCGCCGCGCGTCCGGTCTGCTTGACAGGAAGGTCGGGGGCAGCCCCGACCTTCGATGTTTCTAATTATGTATCTGATATTGCGTGTAAAAGATAGTGGTCTGGGCACCGTACGGTGGTCCTACGCAGCCTTAACCTCCCAATCATAGTCTGTATCTCGAAGCGCGATTGACCGTGGGTCTTCGCCAGTTTGACGAGAAGCCAAGACCAAGGGCCGTGAGACAGGATGTCGGCGCGCTCGGAGGTTTGTCACGGGGCCTGGCGGCTTGGTGACGACCGGAGGGAAAAGGAGCATGACCATGGTATTCGATTTTCTGCGGCGGTCCGGACCGCGCGATGTGGCGTCGGCTGTGCCTGAGGTGAAGGCCTCTGCCACCGGGCGCGTTGTCGCTCATATGTCCGGCGGACGCGTGGCCTGGAGCCCTCGGGATACGGTGTCGTTGACGCGGCAGGCATTTGCGGGCAATCCGGTAGGGTTTCGCGCGGTGAAGCTGATCGCGGAGTCGGCGGCGGCACTGCCCTTGGTGCTTCAGGATCAGACGGCACGGTACGCGGAGCATCCGATCCTGAAACTTGTCACGGCACCGAACCCCGGCCAGGGGCGGGCGGAATTGTTCGAAGCGCTCTATGGCCAGCTGCTGCTGTCGGGGGATGGCTACGTCGAAGCGGTCGCCGGTGAACAGGGGCTGCCCTATGAGCTGCATGTTTTGCGCTCTGACCGGATGAGCGTCGTGCCGGGCCCGGATGGGTGGCCTGTAGCTTATGTCTACGAGGTGGCGGGGCGCAAGCATCGCTTCAATGTGACCGGGCCGGTGTCGCCTGTTCTTCATGTAAAGACGTTTCATCCGCAGGATGATCACTACGGCTTATCGCCTTTGCAGGCGGCGGCGCAGGCCGTCGATGTGCACAACAGCGCGTCACGTTGGTCTAAGGGGTTGCTTGATAACGCGGCGCGCCCCTCTGGTGCGATTGTCTGGAAGGGCGCGGATGGCCAAGGGCACCTGACAACGGAGCAATATGACCGCCTGACCGCCGAGATGGAGGCGCATCACCAAGGCGCGCGCAACGCCGGGCGCCCGATGCTGCTGGAAGGTGGCCTGGATTGGAAGCCGATGGGCTTCTCGCCCAGCGATATGGAGTTCCAGAAGACCAAGGAAGCAGCGGCGCGGGAGATCGCTGTGGCCTTTGGCGTCCCGCCGATGCTGTTGGGGATTCAGGGTGAGGCGACCTATGCGAACTATGCCGAGGCGCATCGCGCGTTCTATCGTCAAACCGTGCTGCCGTTGGCCTCAAAGGTGGCGCAACAGGTGGGGCGTTGGCTGTCGGATTTTGTCGGCGAAGACGTCGAGCTGCGGCCGGATCTTGATCAGGTGCCTGCGCTTGCCGCGGAGCGGGATGCGGTTTGGAACCGCGTGGCCTCGGCGGATTTCCTGACGGTGGCTGAGAAGCGCGCGGCGCTGGGCTTGCCGGCGTTGGATGCGGATGCGGACCTTGGCGGTGACTGAACGACGCAGTCGAATGGAGCCTTTTGCCTGTGCGCCGGGGATGCGGCTGGAGGCACATGAGAGGGTCTCGAAGTTGCAGTTCGAGGCTTTGAACGACCGCTTCACACGGCTTGAGGCCCTGATGGAACGGTTGGAGCGACGGCTGTGGCTGGCGGTCTACGGCGTGGCGGCGGTGATCCTGGCGCAAGCGTTCCAAGGAATTTTGAGCGTCGCACCGTAGGTGCGCCGGGCAGAAGGCACCGTAGGTGCGCCAGGCGAAAGCCACCGTAGGTGCGCTGAATTTCAATGCGCTGCGAGGTGAGCACCTCAAAGGAGATATGGAAATGGATCTGGAACACAAGTTCTGCCGCTTCGATCAGGACGCGGTTTTGGTCGAAGGCATGAAGATAGAAGGCTACGCCTCACTCTTTGGCAAGTGCGACCAAGGCGGTGACGTTGTGTCAAAGGGGGCCTATGCCCGCTCGCTGAAGCGGCTGATGTCCGAGGGGCGCGCCGTAAAGATGTTGTGGCAACATGACCCGGCGCAACCCATCGGCATCTGGGACGAGGTGCGTGAGGATGAGCGCGGCCTGTTCGTAAAAGGCCGGCTACTCGACAGTGTGGAAAAGGGGCGGGAAGCCGCCGCGCTGATAGAAGCGGGCGCTATTGATGGTCTGTCCATCGGCTATCGCACGCTGAAATCAACCAAGAATGACAGAGGCCACCGGCTTCTGGCGGAACTGGAGCTTTGGGAGGTGTCGCTGGTGACCTTTCCAATGCTGCCCAGTGCGCGGGTGTCGTCCAAGGGGGAAGAGCCTCCTCAGGATATGGACGGCCTGCGTGAGTTGGCGGAGGCCCTGGAGGGTATGCGCCGGAACCTGACGGGCGTCTGACGCACGTCACGCATGGCCGCACCCCATGGGCGCGGTAGGGCACAATACGAGGAACATCAAGATGAGTGACACCGGGACCACGTCTCGGACCGGGGAAGATGTGTCTCCGGTCGCCCGAGTGAGTGCCGCGATGGCGGGACTGATCGGGGACTACAAGGCCATTCAGGCCGAACTGGAAGAAAAGCTTTCAAAACAGGAAGAGCGACTGACCATGCTTGATCATAAATCCGCCTTGGCGAAACGCCCAGCCCTTTCGACCCGCACCGAGGTCGAAGCCCCCCACCAGAAGGCGTTCGATGCCTATCTGCGTTCAGGGGATGATGATGGCCTTCGGGGCATTGAACTTGAAGGCAAGGCGATGTCCACAGCCGTAAATGCGGACGGCGGCTACTTGGTGGATCCTGCTACCTCGCAGATCATCAAGTCTAAGCTGGAAAGCCTTGTGTCGATCCGCGCAATTTCCAACGTCGTGAACGTTGAAGCCTCTGCTTTCGACGTCCTGATTGACCGCAATGACACCGGCGCGGGCTGGGCGGCGGAGACCTCCACGGCCGCTGAGACCGCGACGCCGACCATCGAACGCATTTCGATCCCGCTGTATGAGCTGAATGCCATGCCAAAGGTCTCGCAGCGTCTGCTGGATGACGCGGCGTTCGACGTGGAAAGCTGGCTGGCGGGTCGCATCGCGGACAAGTTCATTCGTGCCGAAGCGGCGGCCTTCATTTCTGGCGACGGTGTGGATAAGCCCACAGGCCTGCTGACCAATACCATCGTTGCAAACGCCACATGGTCCTGGGGGTCGCTCGGCTATGTGGCATCCGGGTCTGCCTCTGCGATCGACGACGCGGATGCGCTTATCGATCTCGTTTACGCGCTGGACAGCCGCTATCGCCCGAATGGCACCTTCGTGATGAATTCGAAGACCGCCGGCGCGCTGCGCAAACTCAAGGACAACGATGGACGTCACCTGTGGGCAGACGGGTTGGCTGCGGCGGAGCCAGCGCGCCTGATGGGCTACAAGGTATTGATCGCAGAAGACATGCCGGACATCGGGAGCAACACCTATCCGATCGCGTTTGGTGACTTCGGTGCGGGTTACACCATTGCGGAGCGTCCAGACATTCGCGTCCTGCGCGACCCGTTCTCTGCGAAGCCGCATGTGCTGTTCTATGCCTCCAAGCGCGTGGGCGGCGGTGTCAGCGACTATTCGGCGATCAAGCTGCTGCGCTGCGCAACGTCGTAAACGCGGACCGGACCGGGGGGTGGTGAGAGCCACCTTCCGACGGGCGCGCGTGGTCCTGAGTTGTCCAGCTTCCCCTCCGCCCGTGCGACCTGGGCGGCGCGCGCCCACCTGATGATGGGGGCCCGAGCCGCAGCGGCGGTGGGCCGAGGATTTCGGAGAAGAAACATGATGTTGGTGGAAGAAACACAGGTGGCGGAGGCGGCTCTTCCCGTGGATGCGTTCAAGGCGCATTTGCGATTGGGCAGCGGCTTTTCCGAGACCGACCTGCAGGACGATCTGCTCGTCGCCTTCTTGCGGGCAGCGCTTGCAGCGATTGAAGCTCGTACATCCAAGGCCCTTATTCAGCGCGGTTTCGTGGTAACGTTTGAGGCGTGGCAGAATTACGGACAGCAAAACCTGCCGATTGCACCGGTCCAGTCTGTGACGGATGTCGTCGTTGTTGATGCCTTTGGCGGCACCGATGTGATGGACCCGGGCAAGTATCGTCTGATCAAGGACAATTTTGCGCCAAAACTGCGGGCGCTGGGCAGCTTTCCAAGCGTTCCGGAAGACGGGTCGGTGGAGATCCGATTTCAAGCTGGGTTCGGTTTCAGCTTTGGTGACGTGCCGGATGATCTGAAGCAGGCGGTGATGCTTCTGGCTGCACATTACTACGAGTATCGCGATGAAACAGCTCTGGGTCAGGGATGCATGCCCTTCGGCGTGACAAGCCTGATCGCGCGCTATCGTCCTGTGCGCATCGGACTGGGCGCATGAGGGGCGGGGCGGCACAGCGGTCTTTGCGACTGAACCACAAGGTGGTTCTCGAGACCTCGGGGGCGATTCCTGACAATGCGGGCGGCTCGTCTGTAACTTGGCTGCCGGTTGGCACTCTTTGGGCGAAGGTGAAGCCTGGGGCAGGGCGGTTGAGCACAGGCGAAGCTGGCGCGGTTTCCACCACGGATTTTGATGTCTGGGTGCGCGCGGCGCCGATTGGTCAGTGGGCACGTCCCGTACCGGGCCAGCGGTTCACAATGGCCGGTCGGCGTCTGCTGATCGAGTCCGTCACGGAACAGGAACCACACGGACTGTACCTGCGATGCCTCTGCAAAGAGGAGGTTTACGTATGACCTATGCGCTTTCGGCTTCCTTGCAGACGGCTGTCTTTGGACTGCTTCAGGACAACATGCAGCTTGGGTTGATGGTAGATGGGAACATCTTCGACAATCCGCCGTCAGGTCCGTTGCCCGCGATGTATGTTGCGCTTGGCCCGGAGCGGGTGCGGGACGCAAGCGATGGCAGCGACAGCGGTGCCTGGCATGAATTCGTGATTTCCGTGGTGTCAGAAAATTCAGGTTTTCTGGGTGCCAAGCAAGCCGCCGGTCTGGTGAGCGACAGCTTGCAGGATGCGCAGGTCGCACTGACCCGTGGTCGGCTGATCGGCATGTGGTTTCGCAAAGCCACCGCCAAACGGGAAACCGATGGGCGACGTCGGATTGATCTGACGTTTCGCGCTCGGGTCGAGGACACGACTGCGCCTTGAGGGGCCGGTCAGGGACAACCAAACATCTTGGACGGAGTATGAATGATGGCTGCTCAAAACGGCAAAGATCTGTTGATCAAAGTGGACATGACCGGCAATGGGGTCTTTCAAACCATGGCGGGGCTGCGGGCGACGCGGATCAGTTTCAACGCCGATAGTGTGGATGTGACCACGCTCGAAAGCCAGGACGGCTGGCGGGAACTGCTGGCGGGTGCCGGGGTGAAATCGGCCAACATCAGCGGGTCTGGCGTCTTCAAGGATGACAGCTCGGACGAGCGCGCGCGGCAGATTTTCTTTGATGGTGTCACCCCGGACTTTCAGGTGATCATTCCGGATTTCGGCACGGTCGAAGGCAAGTTTCAGCTGACATCTATCGAGTACGCGGGATCTCACAACGGCGAGGCGACCTATGAGATGGCGCTTGCCTCTGCGGGGCATCTGGTCTTCACCGCCGCCCCGGTGGCGTGATGGCCAATCCATGGCGGGGGGATGTGGCGCTGGTCATCGATGGTAAGCGCCATGTGATGCGGCTGACGCTTGGTGCGTTGGCGGAGCTTGAGGCAGGTTTGCAGACCGGATCCCTGGTGGAGCTGGCGCAGCGCTTCGAGGCGGGCAACTTCAGCACTCGTGATGTTTTGGCGCTGATCGTGGCTGGCCTGCGCGGCGGTGGCTGGGCTGGACGGGCTTCGGACCTGACGACAGCTGAAATCGAAGGCGGGCCTATGGTGGCAGCTCGGGCTGCGGCTGAGCTGTTGGCCCGTGCCTTCATGGTGCCGGAGCAGGCAGATGGCGGGGCCTGAGCCGCAAGGCTTTGACTGGCCCGCGTTGATGCGTGCCGGCATGCGGGGCCTCGGGTTGAAGCCTTGGGAGTTCTGGGCGCTGACCCCCGCCGAATTGCAGATGCTGCTTGGTGAAGGCTCTGGCGGGCGCCCATTGGGGCGTCAGCGGCTGGACGCGCTGATGGCGGCCTTTCCGGACAGGAGTGACGAGATATGAATACGCTGGATGTGGATGATCTGGGCGAAGAGGCGGCCAAGCTGGAACGATCCCTGTCCGGGGCCACCAGCATGGCAGCGGCCTTTGACGCAGAAATGCACAGGATCAACACGACCTTTTCCGCCACGGGGCGCAGCGCCGTCCGGTTGGAGGCAAGCCTGTCGCGTGGTGTGTCGCGCGCCATCGACGGCGTGGTGCTGGATGGCATGAAGCTGTCGGACGCGCTGGGCACCGTAGCGCAGTCGATGATCGACGCGGCATGGAAAGCCGCGGTCCGTCCTGTGGCCAATCATGTCGGTGGCTTCATAGCCTCCGGCGTGTCGTCGGTACTGGGCGACCATTCATCATTTGCGAAGGGGGGCGGTTTTGCCCAAGGCCGGGTGATGCCCTTTGCCAACGGTGGGATCGTGAATGGCCCGACGGTCTTTCCGGTGCGGGGCGGTGCGGGCCTGATGGGCGAGGCAGGGCCCGAAGCCATCATGCCACTGGCACGTGGGGCCGATGGCAAACTGGGCGTGCGGGCTGCTGGTGGCAGTCAGCCGGTCACGGTGGTCATGAATATTTCGACGCCGGATGCGCGGTCTTTCGAGCGCAGCCAAAGCCAGATCGCGGCACGAATGAGCATGGCGCTGGGCCGTGGTGCGCGCAATCGCTGAAAATCAAGGTAGACGGAGGGACAGATGGGCTTTCACGAGGTGAGATTTCCGACGGACCTGAGCTTTGGCTCGGTCGGCGGGCCAGAGCGGCGGACCGACATCGTCTCGCTGACAAGCGGGTTCGAAGAGCGCAACACGCCGTGGGCACATTCGCGCAGGCGTTACGATGCGGGGCTTGGGATGCGGTCGCTGGATGACGTGTCCTCGGTGATTGATTTCTTCGAGGCACGGCAGGGGCAACTGTTCGGATTCCGATGGAAGGACTGGGTTGATTTCAAATCCTGCTTACCGTCTGACACGATATCTGCGTCGGACCAGGTCATTGCGTTGGGGGATGGGGCGACGGTCAGTTTTCCGCTGATCAAGACCTATCGTTCGGGCGAGGGATCCTATGTGCGGCCGATTACCAAGCCCATCGCAGGCACAGTGGTGATTGCCGTTGATGGAACCGCTTTGAACGAGGGAGCGGATTTTACCGTCGATGCAAGTACGGGGATCGTCACCTTCGCCACCGCGCCGGCCTCAGAGGAGGAAATTACCGCCGGTTTCGAATTTGACGTGCCGGTCCGCTTTGACACGGATCGGATCACGGTCAGCGTGGCGAGCTTTCGCGCGGGCCAGGTGCCGGATGTGCCGGTCGTGGAGGTGCGGGTCTGATGGGACGAGAAGCGTTACATGCGCATCTGGCAGAGGGTGTCAGTACGGTCGCACGCGCCTGGGCAGTCACACGGTCGGACGGCATCACCCTTGGCTTCACCGACCATGATCGTGACCTTGCCTTTGATGGCGTGACCTTCAAGGCGGAGACAGGCTTAACCGCCCGAGCGTTGGCACAGGCGACGGGTCTGTCGGTGGACAACACTGAGGCGATGGGCGCGCTCACCGATACTGCGATCCGTGAGGAAGACATCGCTGCTGGCCGCTATGACGGGGCGGAGGTGACAGCGTGGTTGGTGAATTGGGCTGATGTCGACGCCCGGCGCGTCATGTTCCGAGGCCATATCGGCGAGCTTCGTCGTGGCGACGGTGCGTTCCACGCCGAATTGCGCGGGCTGACGGAACGACTGAACCGACCTGTAGGGCGCGTATTTCAAAAGCCCTGCACAGCGGTCTTGGGCGACAGTTCCTGTGGCTTTGACCTCGGAACCGGAGGCTACCGTCATGACACAGCTTTGAACGCGGTCGAAGATGCACGGGTGTTCGATTGCGGGATGTTGTCTGAATTTGCAGATGGCTGGTTTCAACGTGGCAAGCTGACAGTTTTGAGCGGTTCAGCTTCGGGCCTCGTTGCGGCGATAAAACGTGATCACCGGACATCCGATGGCTCTCGTGTCATCGAGATCTGGGAACCGCTGCGCGCGAAACCGCAGGCGGGCGACTTGGTGCGGCTCGATGCTGGCTGTGACAAGCAGTTCCGCACCTGTCGCGAAAAATTCGCCAACCTGATCAACTTTCAAGGGTTCCCGGATGTGCCGGAGGATGACTGGATGACAGTCCAACCTTCCAGTGCAAAGTCAAAAACCGGGGGGAGCCGACGATGACCGCCATTGTGACCGCTGCGCGCGCCTGGATCGGGACACCCTATGTGCATCAGGCGTCTGCCAAAGGGGCCGGATGCGATTGCCTTGGCCTGTTGCGCGGTGTCTGGCGCGACATCATAGGGTCAGAGCCGGAGCCCATCCCGGCCTATACCCGAGATTGGTCTGAACCTCAGGGGGATGAGCGTCTTCTGCGCGCGGGCCTGACCCATCTTCGCCGCAAGACACTGACTGATGCGGCTCCCGGTGATGTGCTGCTGTTCCGTATGCGCGATGGCGCTGTGGCCAAACACATAGGCGTGCAGGCTGAGGTCGGTCAATCCCCGAGTTTTGTCCATGCCTACAGCGGTCACGGCGTGATCGAAAGCGCGCTAAGCGCACCATGGGCGCGGCGGGTGGTGGCCCGTTTTACCTTTCCAACGGAGGCTTGAGCGATGGCAACGATCCTTTTATCCGCTGCAGGGGCGGCCATCGGCAGTTCGATCGGTGGATCCGTGCTGGGGCTGTCTGCCATGGCGGCCGGACGTTTTGTCGGGGCTGCTGTTGGCCGTTCCATTGATGCGCGACTAATGAGCCAGCGCCTTATGGGGCAGGGGTCGGACGTGGTGGAAACGGGTCGCGTTGAGCGGTTTCGCATCACAGGCTCTGGTGAGGGCCATCCGATTGGTCAGGTCTACGGGCGTGCCCGCATCGGCGGTCATGTGATCTGGGCGACGGAATTCGAGGAACATCGCAAGAAGAGCGGTGGCTCCGGCGGGGGCAAGGGGACGTCATCGCCGGCGGAGCCGAAGGGTGTGAGCTACAGCTACACAGTAAGCCTTGCGATGGCGCTTTGCGAGGGAGAAATCACTGGCGTCAATCGGATCTGGGCCGATGGCGCAGAAATACCCATCGATGATCTGAATATGCGCGTCTACTCCGGCAGCCAGGACCAGCAGCCTGATCCGAAGATGGAAGCCGTCGAGGGAACGGGGATGGTGCCGGCATATCGTGGTACGGCCTATGTTGTTATAGAAGACTTGGATTTGACGCGCTTTGGCAATCGCGTGCCTCAGTTTAGCTTTGAGGTCACGCGCCCTGACCTTGGCTCGGACCAACTGCCCGCCTTGTTGAACGCCGTTGCGATGATACCGGGAACGGGCGAGTACGCCTTGGCCACAGAGCCGGTGTATTGGAACCATCAGGCAGGGTCCGACAGGATCTTTGGCGTCGGGTCAGGCGGCCAGGCCGTGGCCAATGTCAATTCACCGGCAGAAGAGCCGGATTTCAACACGTCTCTGCGCCAATTGACCGACGAGGCACCGGCCTGCACAGCAAGCTCGCTGATCGTGAGCTGGTTCGGCAGTGACCTGCGCTGTGGCACATGTCAGATCATGCCAAAGGTCGAGCAAACCGAATACGACGCCAAGATGGCGTGGACGGTGAGCGGCGTAACGCGGGATGAGGCGCTCGAAGTTCCAACGGAGAACGGTCGTCCTGTCTATGGGGGGACACCAACCGACCAATCCGTCATCCAGTCGATCCAGAAGATGAACGACCAAGGTTTGGACGTGATGTACTATCCCTTCATCTTGATGGAGCAGATGGACGGAAACGGACTAACTGATCCGTGGACGGGCGATCCAGATCAGCCCGTTTTACCTTGGCGTGGTCGCATCACCTTGAGCGCGGCACCGGGGCAGAGCGGCTCGCCCGATCAATCAGCCGCCGCCGATACGGAGGTTGATGCGTTTTTTGGTACAGCGCAGGCTTCGGATTTCTCAATCAATGACGGCGTCGTAAGCTACAGCGGCCCATCGGAATGGCGCTACAACCGGTTCATTCTGCATCAGGCGGCATTGTGCGCTGCGGCGGGCGGCGTTGAGGCGTTCTGCATCGGATCTGAAATGCGTGGGCTGACGCAAATCCGTGGGGTTGCGGGCTTTCCTGCCGTGATGGCCTTGAAAGCTCTGGCCGTACAGTGTCGTGCGATTCTCGGGCCAGAGGTGAAGATCGGCTATGCCGCCGATTGGACGGAGTATTTCGGTTATCATCCGCAGGACGGATCTGGTGATCTCTATTTTCACCTCGACCCTCTTTGGAGCGACCCGAACATCGATTTTGTCGGCATTGATAACTACATGCCGCTGTCTGATTGGCGCGATGAGAGCGACCATGCAGATGCGGAATGGGGCGCAATCCACAACATCGATTATCTGCGCGCCAACATAGAGGGCGGTGAGGGCTACGATTGGTATTATCCCTCGCAGGAGGCGCGTGAGACGCAGACCCGCGCGGTGATCACCGATGGCACCTACGGGGAGCCATGGGTTTGGCGGTACAAGGACATCCGCAATTGGTGGGGCAATCCCCACCACGAGCGCATCGGGGGCGTCCGTCTGGCGTCATCCACGGCGTGGGTTCCGCAAAGCAAGCCCATCTGGTTTACGGAACTGGGCTGTGCCTCGGTGGACAAGGGTACAAACCAGCCAAACAAATTCGTCGATCCGAAGTCTTCTGAATCCAGCTTGCCGCATTATTCGAATGGCTTGCGAGACGAGGCAATCCAGCACCAATACCTTCGCGCGATGCTGGGTTACTGGGGTGAGGCTGCCAACAACCCGACCTCTGGCGTCTACGGCGGCCCGATGCTGGATATGAACCGCGCGTTTGTCTGGGCGTGGGATGCACGACCTTTTCCTTGGTTTCCTGCCAATGAGGATCTTTGGTCAGATGGGCCAAACTACCGCGCTGGGCATTGGTTGAACGGACGGGTTTCCGGGCGGACGCTATCGTCCGTGGTAGATGAAATTTGCCAGCGGGTTGGCCTCACGCATGTCGACACCAGTGGGCTTGTCGGCTTCGTCCGCGGGTATGTGGGCCCGGGCGTTGCAGATGCGCGGCAAAGCTTGCAGCCGCTGATGCTGGCCTATGGGTTTGACGCCATCGAGCGGGATGGCGCGCTGGTCTTTCGGATGCGCAACGGGCAGTCTCCGGTTGATCTGGAGCTGGATGCGCTCGCGGTCAGCGATGAAACGGATGGCGACCTTGTGCAGGTGCGCGCCGGCGAGGCGGAGATGACAGGCCGTGTGCGCCTGGGCTTTGTGCTCGCCGATGCCGACCACCAGATTGCAGCTGAAGAAGCTGTGCTGCCCGATGATGCCACCCACGCCGTCGCAGACACGGATATAGCTCTCTCCATGACCCGTGCGGAGGGGCGGCAGACTGCGGAACGCTGGCTGGCTGAGGCTCGCGTGGCGCGCGACACCCTGCGCTTTGCCCTGCCGCCATCGCGGATTGCAATTGGCGCGGGGGATGTGGTGCGGGTGCCTACAAAATCCGGTCCTGTACTGGCTCGCGTCGATCGGGTGGACGTGATGGACCATCAAGTGATCGACGCAGTGCGGATCGAACCGGATGTCTTCCAACCGTCGCCGTATCATGATGAAGGCATGTCGCTCCGGCCATTTACAGCCGTCGGTCCGGTGACGCCGTTGTTCATGGACTTGCCGCTCATGAGCGGTGAGGAGGTGCCGCATGCGCCACATCTGGCGGTCACGGCGCAGAATTGGGCCGGATCTGTCGCGGTCTATGACGCGCCGGACGACGCGGATTATACGCTCAACACGCTGATACACACTCGCGCGGTGGTTGGTGTCACCCAAACCCCTCTCATGGCCGCTCGCCCTGGATCGATAGACCCCGGAGCGCCATTGCGCGTTCGGCTCGCCCATGGTGTCTTGTCCTCCATCGGAGAGGCGGCCTTTCTTGCCGGGGGCAACTTGATGGCCATTGGCGATGGAACGGCTGGCAATTGGGAGTTGTTCCAGTTTCGGGATGCGGCTTTGCTGTCTAAAGATCAATGGGCCTTGTCTCATCGTCTGCGCGGCCAGGCGGGCAGCGATTCCGTGATGCCGGAGGTCTGGCCCGCCGGGTCCTACGTTGTGCTGATGAATGGCGCTGCGGAGCAAATCGGTTTGTCGCCTTCGCTCAGACGCGTTTCACGCCATTTTCGGATCGGGCCGGCCAAGCGCGCCTATGACGACCCGTCTTTCGTACATCAGGTAGAAGCGTTCCACGGAAATGGTCTTCGTCCCTATCGTCCGGCGCATCTGACTGTCATGGAAACCGGTGGAGATCTGTCGCTCAGCTGGGTGAGACGCACGCGTATCGACGGAGATGGCTGGGACCTTTACGAGGTGCCGCTCGGCGAGGACAGCGAAGCCTATCTGGTCCGCGTGCTGCAAGCGGGAACTGTCGTGCGCGAGGTTCAGACAGACACGCCAAACTGGACCTACACGGCGGCTGAGCAATCCGCGGACAATCTGTCGGGCAGCTACGATCTTGCTGTGGCGCAGATCTCGGGACGCTTCGGTCCCGGACCCTTTGCCAGTATGCGACGAGAGGCATGAGACCGGTCCTCGCAGGCGATGTAACCGCTGTGGCGCGCGCTTTGTTGCGCGTGCCACAGTCCGTGCGCCCCGGACTTGCCCATGATATCATTGCGCAAGCCCATGCTGCGGACCGTCATCGACGCAGGCTTGGCAAATGCCACGCGCATTGGGGTGATGGTACTTTGATGGCCGCCGCCCTAGCGCATCCGATTGCGAAAGAGCCGAATTTCGGCGACCCGGACTATCTTCACTGTCATGCCACGATCATTGACGCCTTGCGCAGGCATTTTGCACCCAGCAAAGAGCGGATTTGAACATTTCTTTTGACAAACTGCGTCATCACGGAATTGCGTTTCTCATGATAGGGGCTATCTGCTAATCTAATCCTCAAGTTTGAGGCCCAAGGAGGACGCCGTATGGCTGAGACACGCGCAAGACTGGCCGAGGTGGATCCCGTTTGGGGGCGCATCACGCACGAAGCAGAAGAGGCGGTTGCCGCTGAGCCACTTCTGGGTGGCATGGTGCATTACTCTATTCTACACCATCCCAGCCTTGAACGCGCGCTTAGTTTCCGCACGTCCCTGAAGCTCGCGAATGGTGAAATGTCGGAACAGATTCTGCGGGAAATCTGTGATGAGGCATATGCCTCCGACCCGGAACTGGGCCAGGCAGCGCGCGCGGACATCACGGGCACCTTTGAACGTGATCCAGCGTGTCATCGCTACCTTCAACCGCTTTTGTTTTTCAAAGGATTTCAAGCGGTTCAGGCCTATCGGGTCGCTAATTGGCTATGGCGGCAAGGGCGCAAGGATCTGGCGTATTTCTTTCAGATGCGCTCCTCAGAGGCTTTTGGCATTGATATCCACCCCGCGGCACGCATCGGGCGGGGGATCATGATCGACCACGCACACTCCATCGTCATCGGGGAGACAGCAGTGGTCGGCGACAACGTATCGATGCTGCATTCGGTGACGCTGGGCGGCACCGGTAAGGAAGACAGCGATCGCCATCCCAAGATCGGTGACAACGTTCTTATCGGCGCGGGCGCTAAGGTTCTGGGCAATATCAAAGTGGGGCGCTGCTCCCGCATTGCGGCCGGTTCTGTGGTTCTCAAAGAGGTTCCGCCTTGCACCACCGTCGCGGGCATTCCGGCCAAGATCGTCGGCGAAGCGGGCTGCGACCAGCCCGCAATGCAGATGGATCATGTGTTCAAAGGTGACACCTTCGGAATGTAAAAGCGTCCGACAATTGAAGTAAAGGCCCGGAGGATTTCGGGGCCTTATGCAGTCTTAATCAGACAAGCATCGCCACAGGATTTTCTAGGTTGTCCTTGATCGCGCCGAGCAATTCAGCCCCCAGCGCCCCATCAATCACTCTGTGATCCACTGATAGCGTCACCGACATCACGGTGGCGACCCCCAGAGTACCATCTGCGCCTACCACAGGCTTCTTGATCCCTGCGCCCACGGCGAGGATCGCCGCCTGAGGCGGGTTAATGACAGCATCGAAATTCTCCACCCCCATCATTCCCAGATTGGAAATGGCAAAGCTCCCGCCTTCATACTCTTGTGGGGCAAGCTTGCGGTCACGGGCCCGTGCTGCAAGGTCTTTCATTTCAGATGACAGCTGCGAGAGCGATTTGCTTTCGGCGTCTCTCAACACCGGGGTGAACAGCCCGCCTTCAATGGCCACCGCCACGGAAACGTCCGAGGGGGTGAGCTGCAAAACCCGGTCACCCGCCCAAACGGCATTGGCCGAGGGCACTTCCTGCAGTGCGAGTGCGCAGGCCTTGATAATGAAGTCGTTCACCGACAGCTTCATGCCACGCTTTGCCAGCTGGGCATTGAGCTGTTCCCGAAACGACAGGAGCGCATCAAGCCGTATTTCCCTGCGAAGATAAAAATGCGGGATGGTCTGCTTTGCCTCGGTCAGACTTGCGGCAATGGTGCGACGCATGCCATCCAGCGGCACCTCGGTATACGCCCGATCTGCATAGAGCGCCAAAACGCTGTCCGGATCGACCGGGGCAGGTGCGGGCGCTGCGGAGGGTGCCGCCTTTTTCGACGGCGGTGCAGTCGCAACCGAACCTTCCAGGGCCCTTTCCACATCTGCTTTGACGATCCGGCCGCGTGGCCCGGACCCGGTGATCTGTCTGAGGTCCAAGCCGCGTTCGTCAGCAATGCGGCGCGCCAGCGGTGAGGCGTAGATACGCGCACCTTTATCACCAGACCCAACGGCAGGAGCCACGGTCGGCGTCGCCGCGACCTCTGGCTCGGGGACTGATACCGACGCGCCCAGTCCAGACCCAAGGTCCGCACCGCTTTCGCCCTCTTCCAGCAGCATGGCAATCACCGTGCCCACCTTCACCTGTGCGGTGCCTTCGGCCACGTCGATCCGGGCAATCACCCCTTCGTCCACGGCTTCGAATTCCATCGTTGCCTTGTCCGTCTCTATCTCTGCGATCACATCGCCAGAGGAGACCGTGTCGCCCTCCTTCACCAGCCATTTGGCCAATGTCCCTTCCTCCATCGTCGGAGACAGGGCAGGCATCTGGATCTCGATAGGCATTGCTCAGGCCTCCGCTTCCAGCACCATGCCGTCAAAGGGGGCGGGGGGCACCTCGCCCTTCACCAGCTTGCCAATGGCCTGTGCCAGTTCAAACCTTTGCGCGGCGGCCCATTCCTCCGCACCATCTTTTGTGACTTCCATCATCTCGCGTTCCAGCAAAGGCATGGGAACCAAGGCAGTGTGCGGCCCCATGCCAACGGCAAGCCCGTTCGGGCCAAGGCCCAGGATCTCGATCTCTTCAGCCATGACGCTCCCTTCAGCGATAGGTGACTTTGTGGACGGCAGCGATCACCTCGTCGGTGGTCACCAGCGCATGTTTTTCCAGATTGGCGGCGTAGGGCATCGGCACATCCTTACCTGTCAGGTTGATCACCGGCGCGTCGAGATAATCGAACGCCTCCTGCATCAATTTGGCCGAGATATGGTTGCCGATGCTGGCCACCGGAAAGCCCTCTTCGATCGTGACACAGCGGTTGGTCTTTTGCACGCTCGCAATCACCGTGGCAGTGTCGAGTGGCCGCAGTGTACGCAGATCGATGACCTCGGCGCTGATCCCCTCGGCTGCCAGCTTTTCAGCGGCTTCCAGCGCGTAGGTCATGCCGATCCCAAAGCTTACCAGCGTGACGTCCGTGCCCTCTCGCCAGATGCGGGCTTTGCCGAAAGGCACGGTGAAATCCTTCATGACGGGCACGTCGAAGGACCGCCCGTACAAGATCTCGTTTTCGAGGAAAACCACCGGATTCGGATCGCGGATCGCACTTTTCAGCAGGCCCTTCGCGTCAGAAGCCGAATACGGCATACACACCTTCAGCCCCGGTATATGGGTGTACCATGCGGCGTAATCCTGACTGTGTTGTGCGCCGACGCGGGCCGCTGCGCCGTTGGGGCCACGGAATACGATCGGGCACCCCATTTGCCCGCCGGACATGTACAGGGTCTTGGCTGCGGAATTGACGATCTGGTCTACCGCCTGCATGGCGAAGTTGAAGGTCATGAATTCGACAATCGGGCGCAAACCGCCAAAGGCCGCGCCGACGCCGATCCCGGCAAAGCCATGTTCCGTAAACGGCGTGTCCATCACGCGCTTCGATCCGAATTCGTCCAGCAATCCCTGGCTGATCTTGTAGGCACCCTGATACTCGCCCACTTCCTCGCCCATGAGGAACACGTCTCCGTCCCGGCGCATCTCTTCGGCCATCGCGTCGCGCAATGCCTCTCGGACCGTCTGGCTGCGTGTCTGTGTCCCCTCGGGCCAATCGGGTTCCGGCGCGGTCCACTCGGGCGCATCCTGTGTTGACGAACCGGGGGAGGGGTGCTGCTTGGCAGATGCAGGTGCGCTTTCCGAGGTCAGCATCTTGTCGGCCGGAACCGGCTGTTGCGCAGGGCGGTTGGGCGGAGCCGCGACAGTCTCGCCATCTTCCACCAGCACGGCGATGGGGGTGTTCACC
This sequence comes from Sagittula marina, assembly GCF_014196795.1. Taxonomy (GTDB): domain Bacteria; phylum Pseudomonadota; class Alphaproteobacteria; order Rhodobacterales; family Rhodobacteraceae; genus Sagittula; species Sagittula marina. The sequence continues at coordinate 129,268 of NZ_JACIEJ010000004.1, read as the reverse complement.
GCGACGTTGGCCGTGCCGTCAGCCACCAGCAGGCGGCCAATGACGCCCTCATCCACGGCCTCGAATTCCATCGTTGCCTTGTCGGTCTCGATTTCTGCGATCACATCGCCGGAGTGTACGGTGTCGCCCTCTTTCACCAGCCATTTGGCCAATGTGCCTTCTTCCATCGTGGGGGAGAGCGCGGGCATGAGGATCTCGGTCGCCATCAGTTGGCCTCCCCTGCGTCTGCGTAAACATCCGTCCAAAGTTCGTCCAGCTTCGGCTCGGGGCACTTGCGTGCGAAATCAGCGGCGTCTGTCACCACCGCCTTGATCTCCTTGTCGATGGCTTTCAGGTCATCCTCGGTTGCGTGCTTTCCCTGCAGCAATAGCTCACGGACATGTTCGATCGGGTCTCGTTCAGAGCGCATCTTCTGCACCTCTTCCCGCGTGCGATACTTCGCCGGATCGGACATGGAGTGGCCGCGATAACGGTATGTCTTGATTTCGAGGATATACGGCCCCTTACCGGATCGGCAGTGTTTCACCGCTTTCTCGCCCGCGTCCCGCACCGCCAGCACGTCCATCCCATCGACGATTTCGCCGGGAATGCCAAAGGCTTCTCCGCGCGTGTGCAGATCCGGCGTGGAGGTGGAGCGCACCTGCGCCGTGCCCATGGCGTATTGGTTGTTTTCAATCACAAAGATCACGGGCAGTTTCCACAATGCGGCCATGTTGAAGGTCTCGTAGACCTGACCCTGATTTGCCGCGCCATCGCCGAAATAGGTGAATGTCACGTTCTGGTTGCCGCGATACTTGTCCGAAAACGCCAACCCGGCCCCAATCGGCACTTGCGCGCCAACAATCCCGTGACCTCCGTAAAAGTGCTTTTCTCGGCTGAACATATGCATCGAGCCGCCTTTGCCTTTGGAATAGCCGCCCTCTCGTCCCGTCAGCTCTGCCATGACGCCCTTTGGGTCCATGCCGCAGGCCAGCATATGCCCGTGGTCGCGGTACGAGGTGATGCGTTTGTCACCTTCTTCTGCAGTGGATTCCAGCCCAACGACGACGGCTTCCTGACCGATATAAAGGTGACAGAATCCTCCGATCAGACCCATGCCATAAAGCTGTCCGGCTTTTTCCTCGAACCGGCGGATCAGCAGCATGTCGCGATACCAAGTCTTCAGCGCATCGGCTGAGACGTTCGGCTTTGCAGCCGGCTTTCGCGTGACCATCGCCTCTCCTCCCCAGGACATGTTTAATATTAAACGGTTGCCACAGAGGGTAGACTGGCCGGCCGATGGCGTCCAGACAACGCAAGATTATTTCGCGCTCAATACGTCAGATTAATGGGCACGGGTCTGGGATCTACGCATAAAGTCAGGACGGGGCTCTAGTTCACGACGATCTCGTCGCCGCGCACCAGCCCCAGCACATCGCGAGCCTGCTGGTCGAGCAGGTCGATGTCCAGATAGTCATCCGACAGACGCATGGTGAGATTTTCCATGCGCGTCACCTCGTCCTGCAATTCGTCCAGCTCTGCTTGCAGCTTTGAGGATTCCACTGAAATCTCGGCACGGCGAAACACGCCAAAATCCCCCTGCACGGCGGCAAAGGTAAAATAGGCCGAAAGGCTCATGGTCCCTGCAAAGAACACAAGGCTGCCGAGCGACGGACGAGATTGGCGGTGCGTCATGAATGTGTCTGCCTGCGGTGCATCGTCTCTGGATGCTATTGTCGCCAATTTGTCATAGGCAGCGAATCGGTGAAACCAACACTGTTGTGAGGCCGCGAATCGGCTTCGGACCGTTGCATTCCTGCCATGACCAAAGCTTCTCTGGCGTCAGCCGCATGCCAGGGTATCTTGCGCCCATGACGCGATTCCCTTTTTCTATCCTGCTTGGTCTGGTTCTCTTGGCTTGCGCGCCGCGCGGAGTGGTGACGTTGATGCCAACTCTCGCCGGGGCGGAGCCTCAGGTTCAGCAGGTTTTTGTCGCCTCGAATCGCCTGCCGCGTAAAGTCGAACAGTCGATCTTCTTCGGCCAGCAGTTGGGCGATGTGCGTGATCCGACCTTGCGTTTTGGTCGGGTGGACCTGTCGGTGCCGCCGGCGCACACCACCGGCCAGATCGAATGGCCTGGAAGTGCCGTGCCGGACCCACAAAAGCACTTCATCGTCAGCGCCAGTGTCGGGTACCAAAACGCGGAGGCCTTCGTCGCCGCGCTAGACCAGCATGGCGCACCTGGCGAGGAGGTGGTGCTGTTCGTCCACGGCTTCAACATCAACAACGCCGAAGCGATTTATCGGCTGGGGCAGGTCGCGGTCGACTATGACGCCCGCGTCCCGGTGATCGCATTTTCATGGCCGTCAGCGGGCAGTCCGCGTGGCTACGCCTACGACCGTGACAGCGTGATGTTTTCCCGCGATGGGTTGGAGACTTTGCTGACAGCGCTCGACCAAGGCGGCCACGGTGTGCTGGTGGTGGCGCATTCCATGGGCAGCCAATTGGTGATGGAGACGCTGCGGCAAATGTCGATCTCCGGCAACCGCGCGGCTCTTGCCAATGTGACCGGCGTCGCGCTCATCAGCCCGGACATCGACGAGGATGTCTTTGTCCGTCAGGCCAGCCGCATAAAACCCTTCCCGCGCCCCTTTACCCTGCTGGTGTCAGAGCGGGACAGGGTCTTGGAACTCTCGGCCTTTCTGACCGGCAAACCCACTAGGCTCGGCTCTATCGACGACCCTGCGAGGCTGGGCCGCCTTCCTGTGCAGGTCATCGACCTGACGGACATGAAAGGGGGGGCTCGCGGCGGCCATTTGACCGCCTTTACCGCGCCAGAGGCCATTCGCCTGCTGAAGGACATGAGCGGCAGTCCGGGTGGCTGACAACGCAAAACGGCTCGGAACCAGTCCGAGCCGCCTGTTCTTGTCTCACGAAGGGTCAGCCTTCGGCAGTGGCTTTCTCACCTTGATCGAGTGCCGCGACGCCGGGCAGAACCTTGCCCTCCATCCATTCGAGAAACGCGCCGCCCGCGGTTGAAATGTAAGAGAAATCTTCCGCTGCCCCGGCTTTGTTCAAAGCTGCAACCGTGTCACCGCCGCCCGCGACGGACACAAGCTGACCGTGTTCGGACCGGGCCGCCGCGTGTTTGGCCGCCGCATTGGTCGCCGCATCGAACGGCTCGATCTCGAAGGCGCCCAGCGGACCGTTCCAGATCAGGGTTTTCGCGTCGTCGATGGCCTGCTTGATATGGGCCACACTGTCGGGCCCGGCATCGAGGATCATCGCATCAGACGGGCAGTTCTCGGTCAGCACGATCTCGTTCTCGGCACCGGCCTTGAACTCACGCGCGACGACGACGTCACGCGGCAGAAGCAGGGCGCAACCCGTGGTCACGGCCTTCTCCGCGATTGCCTTCGCGGTGTCGGTCATGTCGTGCTCGCACAGCGATTTGCCCACATTGATGCCCTGGGACGCGAGGAAGGTGTTCGCCATCCCGCCACCGATCACCAGCATGTCGACCTTTTCAACAAGGTTGGACAGAAGATCCAGCTTGGTGGACACTTTGGCGCCGCCGACCACCGCCAGCACAGGGCGCTCCGGTGAGCCAAGCGCCGATTCCAACGCCTGCAATTCGCCCTGCATCAGGCGACCGGCACAGGACGGCAGCAACCGCGCCAGCGCCTCGGTCGAGGCATGGGCGCGGTGCGCGGCAGAGAACGCATCGTTGCAATAGATGTCGCCCAGTTCGGCCATTTGTGCCGCGAGCGCCTCGTCATTTTTCTCTTCGCCGGCATGGAAACGGGTGTTCTCCAGCAGCGCCACCTGGTTTTCTTCCAGCGTGTCGACGACGGCTTGCGCCACCGGTCCAATACAGTCGTCTGCAAAGACCACGTCGGCCCCCAGAACATCCTGCAGCGCGGGCACCAGCATCTTCAGGCTCATGTCATCGCGGCGTTCCCCCTTGGGGCGGCCGAAATGGGCCAGCAGCACCGGCTTGCCGCCGCGGGCGAGAATATCCTGAACTGTCGCGGCGATCCGCTCCATCCGGGTGGTGTCCGTGACTTTCCCATTTTCGACCGGCACGTTGATATCGACGCGCGTCAGCACCCGCTGGCCATCAAGATCCATGTCATCAAGGGTTTTCCAGGTCATGTCTTTGCTCCCATATCCCTGAATACGCGAGGGTCCGCGCACTTTTGCACCGTGTTGCCCTCTGCGCGGCCCAAGGTCAACGTCTGCTTGGCTTTGCGCGCGCAGCACGATACACATCCCGGCAATGTGGACAAGGAGTGGACCCCATGGCTGAGATCAAGGATCCCGAGAACACCATCGTGATGGAACTCAAAGGTGGCACTGTCACCATCGCACTGATGCCCGACGTTGCGCCCAAGCACGTTGAACGCATGAAAGAGCTGGCCCGTGCAGGTGCCTATGACAACGTGGCCTTCCACCGCGTCATCGACGGCTTCATGGCGCAGACCGGCGATGTCGAGCATGCCAACATGGAAAAAGACTACAACCCACGCCGCGCTGGCACAGGCAGTTCCGAGCTGCCGGATCTGCCCGCGGAGTTTTCCCGCGTGCCGCATGCCCGCGGCACCCTGGGCGCGGCGCGGTCGCAGAACCCGAACTCTGCCAACTCGCAGTTTTTCATCAACTTCAAGGACAACGATTTCTTGAACGGCCAGTACACGGTCTACGGTCAGGTGATCGAAGGCATGGAGCATGTCGACGCCCTTACGCGTGGCGAGCCGCCCGCGAACCCGGATCGCATGATCTCTGTAAAGGTGGCCGCAGATGTTGCGTAAGCTGACTCTGGCTCTGACGGTTCTGGCAGGCCCTGCGCTGGCCACGGGCCTGCAGATCGAGGTCGCCGGCGAAGGCGGCCCCAAGGGCACCATTGCCATCGACCTGTTTGAGAACGTCGCGCCGAACCATGTGGCACAGGTCACCAAGCTGGCTGAACAGGGTGCCTATGACGGTGTCGTGTTTCACCGGGTGATCGACGGCTTCATGGCGCAGACCGGCGACGTGCAGTTCGGCGATGCAACCGACGATGGGTTCGACATGCGGCGCGCTGGCACCGGCGGGTCTGACCTTGGCATGATCGGTGCGGAATTCTCCGACCGGGCGTTCGAGCGTGGCGTCGTGGGCATGGCCCGGTCGCAATCGCCGGACAGCGCCAACTCTCAGTTCTTCATCATGTTCGAGCCCGGCCCGTTTCTGAACGGTCAGTACACGGTCATCGGTGAAGTCACGAGCGGCATGGACGTGGTCGACGGCATCAAGCGTGGCGCAGCCCGCTCTGGCGCAGTGTCTGGCGAGCCGGACCGTATGACCAAAGTCACTGTCACCAACTGACGGCTCTGACGGTTTTTATAGATCAGCCCTCTCCGCCCGCGCGGGGAGGGCTTTTTCGTAACAAAGGCAATGACATGACGCAGGGTATCGACGCAGAGTGGACGGTTGACGGGCTGACCTATGCTGGCCGCATGTGGGGGCCGGAAGACGGTACACCGGTTTTGGCGCTGCATGGTTGGATGGACCACGCCGACAGCTTTTCCATACTGGCGCCGCGTTTGACCGGATGCCGCGTGGTGGCGCTGGATTTGAGCGGGCAGGGTCTGAGCGCCCATCGCGCGGCTCACGCGACCTACAACATCTGGGATGATCTGCCTCAGATTGCCGGGATACTGGATCGCCTCGGCTGGGTGCAGCCCGTGCTGATGGGGCATTCGCGGGGTGCCAATATTGCGGCACTCTTTGCCGCTGCGCAGCCGGATCGGGTGCGTGCCCTGGTGTCTTTGGATGCCTTGGCACCGGAGCCGACGCAGGTTGGCTTTGCAGAGACCCTCGGCAAGTTTGTGACCGACGTGCGCGCCCAATCCTCGCGTTCGCCGCGCACGTTTGAAACCGCCGACGCCTATGCGGCCCGTCGCGCCGCCCAAGGCAATAGCGCCGCCACTTCCCAAGCACTTGCGGCTCGCGCCTTGCAGGCCGTTGACGGCGGGTACCAGTTGCGCGGCGACCGCAGGCTCTTTGCAAGCTCTGCCGTCAAGCTGACCCAAACCGATGTGGAGGATGTGTTGCGCAACCTGCGCTGTCCTGTCCTGAACATCATGGCCCGAGACGGCATCTGCACACGTCCTGCACTGGCCGCCCTCCTGACGCAGGCTGCTGATCTGATCGGTGATTACACACGGTTGGATCTTGACGGCGACCACCACTTTCATCTCGACCCGACCGTTGCGCCGCATCTGGCTGAAGCGATCCTGACCTTCCTCGATCAACGCGATCTGCACACCGCCTAGGCAAAAGCGTCGTTTCTTGCCAAGGTGTTTCTGACCATTGGGGGAGGGCGGCGATGCGACGACTTTTGGGACTGGTCTTGGGCGGCACGCTTGCCCTGACAGGGCACGCCACCGCGGCAGACCCGTCTTTTTGGAAAAACGAATGGCCAGCGACGGACTTCTCGCAGACGTCATTGGACAGTTGGGCCGAGGTCATTTCCGGTGGGCCGGGAAAGGACGGTATCCCCGCGCTGTCTGATCCGTCGTTCCTGCCTGTCGCGGAGGGGCGGGGGATTGATGCTCGCGAACCTGTCATTACCGTGGACCTCGACGGCGAAGCACCGCGCGCTTATCCGATCCGATATCTGACGTGGCACGAAATCGTCAATGATCGCATCGGTGACGTGCCGGTTGCGGTGACTTTCTGTCCTCTGTGCAACTCCGCCCTGACCTTTGACCGGCGCGTGGCGGGGCAGGAGCTGACCTTCGGCGTCTCCGGCAAGCTGCGCAATTCCGACATGATCATGTACGACCGTGAAACCCAAAGCTGGTGGCAGCAGGCGATCGGCACCGGGATCGTGGGCGAGATGACGGGCAAAACGCTCACGAGCCTGCCGTCATGGATGGAAAGCTACGACGATTTTACCGCCCGGTCCCCGGACGGGCTGGTGATGGCAGAGCCTGCGTGGAACCGGGCGTATGGGCGCAACCCCTATCGTGGCTATGATTCGTCGCATCGTCCGTTCCTTTATTCCGGCGAGATGCCGCCCCATGGCATCGCGCCCCTTGTGCGCGTGGTGCGTGTCGGGGACCGCGCATGGCCCCTCGCGCGCTTGGCGGAGGCCAAGGAACTGCGCGAAGACGGTGTGGTGCTGAGTTGGCGCGCAGGTCAGGCTTCGGCTCTGGACAGTGATTTCATCCGCGACGGGCGGGATGTCGGCTCTGTCCGAGTGCGGGATGCCGACGGCAAGGATCTGCCGCATGACGTCATGTTTGCCTTTGCCTTCCATGCATTCTGGCCCGACGGAATATGGATGCTCGACTGATCAGGCACACATGCGATCCGGCAGCCATCGCGCCATTGGGGCGAGGCATCCCAGATGCAGCCAGGTGCCGCCCAATCGATGCGCCCGGGCCCCTGTGCCCAGCTTGAAGCGTGTCAGACCGGCGGCGTCTTGTTCGTTCAGGATCCCAAGGTCGATTTGATCGTGTCCCGCGCGTGCCAGATCCTGCATAGCCTCCCACAGAACAAGGTTCATGGCGTTCAGGGCGCGGCCCGCCTCGGTGCTCTGCCCGATTTGCCAAGTGGCCATCCGCCCGTGTCGCAACATCAAAGAGGCGGCGATGGGCTGCCCCTTGTGACGCGCCTCGTAGACGCAGGCGAGGCCCGGGTTAGCTTGCGCGAAGGCCACGGAAAAAGCGGGGGGCAAGCCGCGATAGCCCTTTGTCTTTGCGTGCTCGGCTTCCGCTTGCAGCAGCCAGTCATCAGTTTTCAACGCCCGTTTCACCACCGTCACATCGGTCCGCTGAACGCGATTGAGCCGATTTCGCCACTTCTGTTGAAGGGCCGCGCGCATCTTTGCCGTATCGCCCAAAGGCAACACGCACAAGGTTGCAGGCGTCAGCAAGGGCCAGAACCCGGCGGCCCGCAGGGTTTTGGCGGCTATCCCGTCGGCGTTTAGAATCATGGGCCGGCCATCATGCCAGTGACGCCAAACCTGCGCCCAGTCGTTCAAATCATCCGGATTCTCTGCCACGGGGCCGCGCGACACCAGATCCACTCGTCCCAATGGGCCAAGCCGCCGCGATTGTACCTGCCATATCATGCTGACATGTCGTCGCCGCTCTCGTTTGCACAGACGCAACGGCACGCCCAGAACCTCACAGGTCCGTGCAAATTGCGGACTTTGGGGAAGGGGGAGGGCAAGTGAGTCGGTCATGCCGGTTATTAACGCTATGAAAACTTATGAATGGCTTAATGGCCGTCATGATGACACGAACTCTGCGCCGCACCGCGCCCCGCTCTGAGCTGACCAACAACCGCGCCGCGCAGGCAATCGCCCGGCCGCGACCCACCTTCGCTGCGGCGCTGCTGATGACGGCGGCGCTTTCGGTTCCCGTGTTGCTGATGTCGGTAATTCAAGCGTTGCTCTGACGTAGCGCGGAGGCGAACGAAAGACAGGGCGACCCGACGGACCACCCTGCCAGATTTCGCATGTGTTGCGCTGATCAGTCCGTGAGCTTTACCAGAGCGTGGCGCTTCTTACCGGCTGAAAGCTTGATCGGCGACGCCAGCGCGCCCGCGTCCACCATCAGGCCAGCGTTGGACAGGGGTGCATCGTCCATGCGCGCACCGTCCTCGGCGATCAGACGTTTGGCTTCCTTGCCGGATTTCGCCAGACCTGCCCGCACAATCAATTGCACGATGGAAATGCCGTCGCCCAATTCCTCTGCCGAGAGTTCCAGCGTCGGAAGGTCATCCCCGACACCGCCCTTTTCAAACACTTCGCGCGCCGTGGCCTCAGCCGCTGCCGCCGCCTCGGCGCCGTGGCACAAGGTTGTCACCTCATTCGCAAGGATGATCTTGGCGTCGTTGATCTCACGCCCATCCAGCGCACCAAGGCGCTCGCATTCCTCGACAGGCAGCTCGGTATAGAGCTTCAGGAACCGGCCAACGTCCGCATCGGTGGTGTTGCGCCAGAATTGCCAGAACTCGTAGGGCGCGCGCATGTCGGCGTTCAGCCACACCGCGCCATCCGCTGACTTGCCCATCTTCTTGCCGTCGGAGGTCGACAGAAGCGGCGATGTCAGGCCAAAGATCTGCTGGTCGATGACCCGGCGTGTCAGGTCGATCCCGTTGACGATGTTGCCCCACTGATCCGAGCCGCCCATTTGCAGCTGACAGCCGTAACGTCTGTTGAGCTCAAGGAAATCATACGCCTGCAGAATCATGTAGTTGAATTCGAGGAAGGAGAGCGACTGCTCCCGGTCCAGGCGCGATTTCACGGATTCAAAGGACAGCATCCGGTTGACGGAAAAGTGCCGACCGATGTCGCGCAGGAACTCCAGGTAGTTGAGCCCGTCCAGCCACTCGGCATTGTTCAGCATCAGCGCATCGGTTTTGCCGTCGCCATAGCTCAGGTATTTGGCAAAGACCTGGTTCATACCCTCGATGTTGGCGTCGATCTGCTCCGGTCCCAAAAGCGGGCGTTCGTCGGATCGGAACGATGGGTCGCCTACTTTCGTGGTGCCACCGCCCATCAGGGTGATCGGCTTATGTCCGGTCTTTTGCAGCCAGCGCAGCATCATGATGTTGAGCAGGTGCCCGACGTGGAGCGACTGCGCCGTGGCGTCATACCCGATATAGGCCGTGACTACCCCGTTCGACAGCTTTTCGTCCAATGCCTGGTAATCGGTGCAATCGGCCAGATAGCCGCGCTCCATCATGACGCGCATGAAATCCGATTTGGGATGGTAGGTCATGGTGGCCCTCTCGTATATAACGTGTCAGCCGTATAAGGGCCGAGGCGCGCGAGGAAAAGGGCATGAATAAGCAAGGGCCAATCTGGGCATTGGGGGCGATGTCGGGCACGTCGCTGGACGGGGTCGATGCGGCCTGTGTTTTGACCGATGGGGTGACGATCTCCCGGTTCGGAGAAAGCGGCTATCGGCCGTATACCGAGCCAGAGCAATCGGTACTGCGCGCGGCCTTGGGCAAATGGCCCGGTGCGGATCTGGAGGCAGCCCGGCAGGTCATCCAGCGCGCCCACATGGACGCGCTGTCTCCCTTTGACGGCGCAGATCTGGTCGGTTTTCATGGCCAAACCCTGGCGCATGACCCGCAGGGGCGCGGCACGCATCAGCTGGGCGATGGGGCGGCGCTGGCCGAGGGGTTGGGCTGCGATGTGGTCTGGGATTTCCGATCCGCGGATGTGGCTTTGGGGGGGGAGGGCGCGCCGCTTGCACCATTCTTTCACTGGGCCTGTGCCAAGTGGATTGGGGCGACGGAGCCAGTGTGCTTTCTCAACCTTGGCGGCGTCGGCAACTTGACCTGGGTTGATCCGCGCCTGTCCAAACCCGAGGAGGACGGCGCGCTCTTGGCTTTTGACACGGGTCCGGCCAATGCCCCGCTCAACGATCTGATGATGCAGCGACGGGGTGTCAGTTTTGACCGCGATGGCGGTTTGGCGCGACAGGGGGCGGTCGAGGATGGTGCACTTGAGCTGTTTCTGGACGAGCCTTTCTTTCGCCGAATGCCGCCCAAGTCCCTGGACCGTGACGATTTTTCCCTGATGCTGGACCTCGTGCGCGAGCTTGGCGACGCTGATGCCGCGGCGACCATGACCGGAATGGCGGCGACGGCTGTGATGGTCGGGATGGAGCATTGTCCTGTTCAGCCTTCGCGCGTTCTGGTGACCGGGGGTGGGCGCAAGAATCCGGTGATGATGCAGATGCTGTCCGTCGGGCTCGACTGTCCCGTGCAGCCGGTGGAGGACGTGGGGCTGGACGGCGACATGCTTGAGGCGCAGGCCTTTGCCTATCTTGCGGTGCGCGTGGCGCGTGGTTTGCCGACCTCAGCACCGGGCACAACAGGGGTGGCGACGCCCATTGGCGGTGGTCAGATCAGTCGCACCGGCTTGGCAAAAGGCGCGCGCAGGGCGCGTGGTGGTGGTGCGTGAAGGCGTGCGCGGAGCGACGCACAAAGCTATCAGGCCACCGCATTTCAATGCAAACATCACGGCCACCCGCGCGCGGGTGTTAACCAGACCTTAATTCTTCGTGCAGTACGCGTGGTTGTGCACCGACGGGTTTAACCCCAGACCCCGGTTGGGTGTTCCGCGTGGCCGAGAAACCTGAACGAACGGTAGAAATTCGGGCGCTTGTGGAAAAGCTTCAGCAAGGGGAGGCCGTCAGCGCGTTTTGTCCATTGTGTTTTGTCGCGTCAGGGCCTTATGCTAACCGATAGGCTGAATCCGGGTGTCATGTCGTCTCAACAGATGCGTGACAAAGTCCGGAGAGCTTCAGAGATTCGCCGTGACGGTGTCATATGACGCACCGCACGGACCGATTGGGCCCTAGAGGTGCGGGCGGGCAGGACCCGCCGCAACGCGAAGGCCAGTGAACCGAACCCGATCCGCCAAAGGCGACGGGTTTCATGAACGGGCGTCGCGTGCGGAGTATGCGCAAGAGCGACGTCGGAGAAGAACCGCGATGACGCGCGCGACGCATTTGAGGCAAAAGGGCAGGAGCGGAAACGCCCGCCTGAACCTATGCGCGCCGCCGTCACTTTTCGCTCAGACAAGACACGCCCCGCGACTCCTTGCGCCACCCGGTTCAAGGGGGCTCCCGGCGTGCAATAAGGTTACATGGCAAAGAAGATGCTCATTGACGCCACACACGCGGAAGAGACCCGTGTTGTGGTTGTGGACGGAAACAAGGTTGAGGAATTCGACTTTGAATCGGAGAACAAACGGCAGCTCGCCGGAAACATTTACCTCGCAAAGGTAACGCGCGTTGAGCCGTCCTTGCAGGCGGCATTTGTGGATTACGGTGGCAACCGCCACGGGTTCCTTGCGTTCTCGGAAATCCATCCGGATTATTATCAGATCCCCGTAGCCGACCGTAAGGCGCTGATGGAGGAGGAGGCCGCACTTGCAGCCGCCGCCGAGGAAGAAGAGGACAAGCCGAAGCGGTCCACACGGTCACGCTCACGCAAAAAGCCTGCGTCGAAGACAACGTCCTCCGACACGTCGGAGCAAAACCAGACAGACGCAGCGCCGCAAGACACTGCGCGCGAACCCTCTGGTATGGAAACCATTGATCTCAGCGATGACGCCGAGACCGGAACCGACGCCGGAGCGCCGGGTGAGGGCCTCTCCCCGATGGAGCGCGTGGCCGAAACGCCTGTGGGCGAGCCGGTCGACTCAATCGAATCGGATGGCAATCCTGAGCCGTCCACTGCCGAAGACGCTTCCGCCGTGCCTGGCGTCGAGGCTGCGCCGGTTCAGGCTGATGCAGCATCGCTGCAATCAGCGCCTGTTTCCGAACCGGCCGTAACAGTTGCAACGCCCGAGCCGACACCGGCCGAGGCTTTGCCGTCCATCGGTGTTTCCGCAGAAGATACGCCTCCCTCCGCGGAAGCGGTGCCTGCCGATGCCGCTCCGGTTCAGCCAGTGGACGGACCCGCGGCCGAGGCGTCCGAGCATCAGGAAACCGCCTCCGACGAGGATGACGACGACAGTTCGCCGTCTCGTCCCATGGCGGCGAACTCCGACGACGATGCGCATGTCGTGACCAGCGAGCCGGGGGAGACCCAATCGGACGACGACGGTGACGACGATGAGACAGTCAATGCCGACGCTTCCTCACGCGACGAAAACATCGAGAACGTCGCCGACGACGACACGCATGAGGATATTCGTCCCGTGCGCAAGCCGCGTCCGCGTCGCTACAAGATCCAGGAAGTGATCAAGGTTCGCCAGATCATGCTGGTGCAGGTCGTCAAGGAAGAGCGCGGCAACAAAGGCGCGGCGCTCACCACGTACCTGTCGTTGGCCGGTCGCTATTGTGTGCTGATGCCGAACACCGCGCGTGGCGGCGGCATATCCCGCAAGATCACCAATGCCGCTGACCGGTCCAAGCTGAAGGCGATCGCGAACGAGATCGACGTGCCCAAGGGCGCGGGCCTGATTATCCGTACGGCCGGGGCCAAGCGCACCAAGACCGAGATCAAGCGCGACTATGAATACCTGCAGCGCCTGTGGGAGCAGATCCGCGAGCTGACGCTGAAATCCATCGCACCGGCGAAGATCTACGAAGAAGGCGACCTGATCAAACGGTCGATCCGCGACCTTTATTCGCGTGAGATCGACGAAGTCCTGGTCGAAGGGGAGCGTGGCTATCGCGTGGCCAAGGACTTCATGAAGATGATCATGCCGTCCCACGCCAAGAACGTGAAACACTATGTCGAGCCGATGCCGCTGTTCGCGCGCCATCAGGTCGAAAGCTACCTGGGCGGGATGTTCAACCCGACCGTGCAGCTGAAGTCCGGCGGCTACATTGTGATCGGCGTCACCGAAGCACTCGTCGCCATCGACGTGAACTCCGGTCGTGCGACCAAAGAGGGGTCCATCGAGGACACCGCCACCAAGACCAACCTGGAAGCCGCCGAAGAGGTGGCGCGCCAATTGCGTCTGCGTGACCTGGCCGGTCTGATCGTCATCGACTTCATCGACATGGACGAGCGCAAGAACAACGCCGCCGTCGAGAAGAAGCTGAAGGACAAGCTGAAGACCGACCGCGCCCGCATTCAGGTGGGCCGGATCTCGGGCTTTGGTCTGTTGGAAATGTCGCGTCAGCGCCTGCGCCCCGGCATGATCGAGGCGACAACGCAGCCTTGTTCCGCGTGCCACGGCACTGGCCTGATCCGCTCCGACGATAACATGGCGCTGCAGATCCTGCGCCAGATCGAGGAAGAGGGCGTGCGCCGCCGCTCCCGCGAGGTTCTGGTGAAATGCCCGGTCGGCATCGCCAACTACCTGATGAACGCCAAGCGCGAACACATTGCCGTCATCGAGGCACGCTACGGCATGGCCGTTCGCATCGAAGGCGATCCTCATCTCATCGCGCCGGATTTCTCCATGGAGAAGTTCAAGACCGCGACACGGGCCGTGCCAGAGGCAAGCGCGCCTGTCGTCTCTGCTGACACCTCCATCATGGATGCCATCGACGAGGCGGCCGAGGCCGAGGACGTCGTGGACGATGTTCAGGAGGTCGAAGAGGCCGAAGAAGCTCCGGCGGCACAGGCCAAATCTGACACCAACCGCCCGGAACAGAGCGACGAGTCCGACGATAAACCGAAAAAGAAGCGCCGCCGTCGTCGGCGTCGGTCGAAGTCCAAGGACAACGAGCAGAACGGCGATAGCAGCAGTGACGCTGGCGATCAGTCCTCTGACGACAAGAGCAATGACGACGATTGGGATGTGTCCAGTCATAAGCCGACGCCCAAAGGCGAGGCTCAGGACACGAGCGATGAGTCGGCAGCCGCGTCAGACGGAAACGGTGACGACGATGCCGAGACGCCGAAGAAACCGACGCGCTCCCGGTCCCGGTCCCGCTCGCGCAGCAAACCCAAATCGCCGGACAGCAGCGATCAGGCGCCCACTGAAAGCGCCCAGCCAGCCACCGACGTCAAGGCAGAGGCCCAGCCTGAAGAGGCGCAAGCCGCGCCCGTTGCGACGCCGGAACCGGTTGCTGCTCCGGCCGAACCTGCTGTGGCATCTGCGGACGAACCTGCTGTTGCTGCAGAGCCGGAACCTGCTCCGAAACCAGCACCAGCTCCCGTGGCAGAGGTGGTCGAGCCAGAGCCTGCCGCTGCGGAAGCGCCTGTACAGGAGGCCGCTTCTGACGACAGTGGCGAAAAAGCACGCCCCGCCCGGACCCGCGTGAAGGCATCTGATGTCATTGCGCAATACGCGGCGACGGATCCTGCGCCAGAGGCCGTCGCAGAGGCACCTGAAAAGCCGGCGGATGTGACGGACACGCCGAAGGTCGACGCGTCTTCCGATGCAGCGCCGGCCCCGGCCGCCGACGCCGCGCCGGAGGACGACACGGAAGCCGCTCCAGAGAAGAAGCGCCGCGGCTGGTGGTCGCTGGGACGCTGATCCAAACCAACACCAAATGACAAAGGCCCGCGTATGACGCGGGCCTTTTTTCGTTTTGCCTGAACGGCCTAGCCTTTGCGGATGGTCCAGACCATGCTGGCACCGTGTTCGCGGCTCTCGATCAGGTCATGCCCCGCCTCTGCACAAAAATGTGGGATGTCGATGACCGCGGCAGGGTCGTCGGTGGTGACGGTCAGCGTTTCGCCCGTCTCCAGTGCCTTCAGGCATTTGCGCGCCTTCAGCACGGGAAGCGGGCATAGCAGACCGGTTGCGTCGAGAATATGTGTCATGCCCGCCATGTAGACCGCTTGTGACAACACGTCCACGGGGATGTGAGCGGTCGGTGGGTGACGCCACCCATGCTTTGCCCTAAGCCTGTGCATATGTTTGGAATCGAGATCATTGACGCGTCGCTCGCGCCCGCCATGTTGGTTGCCCTTGGCGCCGGCATTGTGTCCTTCCTCAGCCCATGTGTGCTGCCGATCGTGCCGCCTTATCTGGCGTTCATGTCCGGAGTCAGCATGGGCGAAATGCAGGAGGGGCGCGCTCGTGGGCGCGTGATTCTTGCCGCGCTGTTTTTCGTGCTGGGTCTGTCGACCGTCTTCGTGCTGCTGGGGTTCACAGCCTCATGGCTGGGGTCGTTTTTCTTGCAGAACCAAGTGCTTCTGGGCCGAATTTCAGGCGTTGTCGTCATCATCTTCGGGCTTCACTTCCTTGGGGTCTACCGCATCGGTTTTCTTGACCGCGAAGCGCGCATTGACGCAGGCGATACGGGCGGGTCGGCCTTTGGGGCCTACGTTCTTGGGCTTGCCTTCGCCTTTGGCTGGACCCCCTGCATTGGCCCGCAGCTTGGCGCGATCCTGAGCCTTGCCATGACCGAAGCATCCTTGGCGCGCGGCACGCTTCTGCTCGGCGTCTATGCCGCTGGTCTGGGTATTCCTTTTCTGCTGGCTGCGATTTTCCTGAGCCGCGCCATGGGCCTGATGAACCGCCTCAAGCGCCACATGAAAACGATCGAGCGGGTGATGGGCGCGCTCCTGATCGCGGTCGGTCTGGCACTTCTGACCGGGGCGTTCTCGGCGTTCTCCTTCTGGCTGTTGGAGACGTTCCCAGCGCTGGCCACCTTGGGGTGATGGGCCGCCTTACTCTCGCCTGAAAGCTGCGTTAACCTTGATGAAAAGAGGCAAGGCATGACAGCGCAGGTAGCCCAGAGCGACAGACAGGTCACACGCCGCCGGGTGTTTTACATCCCCGGTTATGACCCGATTCATCCCCGCAGGTACCGCGAGCTTTATCGCAAGGAGGGGGCCGCGCAGGCCGAAATCTCTGGCTATTCACTCAGCCTGTCGCCAAAAAAGACCGGCGGCGCCTACGGCTGGCACGTCGAAAGCACGCAGGAGGGGCAGGCTGTGCGCGCCGATATCGACGTGCTGGTTTGGTCCGACATCGTGCGCGACAGCATGTCCAACACCATTGTCGCAACCTATGGCCAGATGCTGCGGACGGCCTGGGAATACATCGCCACCGGCGCGCTGTTTCGTCTGATGCGGCTGCGCAAGGGGCCGGTGATTGCAGCGCTCTATCCCGTTGGGGCGCTTCTGCTGCAACTGCTTTTGGCGGTTTTGGCGGGATGGATCCTGTACGGGATCGGCAGCTTTGGCGGGACCGCCGGGCGGATCATTGGCACATGTGCGGGACTGGCCGTTGCCGTGCTGCTGCTCCGCTGGTTCAAGGCGAAGGACGGCAAGACCTTTGTCTATTATCTGATGCACGACTACGCCTATTCGGCTCAGTATCGGGGGGCCAATCCCCCGGAGCTGGAAACCCGCATGGCACAATTTGCCGACACCATTGCCGAGGCGCTGACCGAGGACTGGGACGAAGTCCTGGTTGTCGGCCACTCCTCAGGCGCGCATCTGGCGGTGTCGATCCTTGCTGATCTGTTGCGCGCAGACCGCGTGCCTGCCGACGGTCCCGCGCTATCCTTCCTGAGCCTGGGGCAGGTTGTTCCCATGGTGTCATTCCTGCGCGATGCATATCGCTTGCGGGGCGATCTGCATTACCTCAGCGCCAGATCCGAACTCGCTTGGATCGATGTCACGGCGCCCGGCGACGGTTGCGCCTTTGCGCTGTGCGACCCGGTCAGCGTGTCGGGTGTCGCACCGAAGGACAAGCGCTGGCCGCTGGTGTTTTCGGCGCAATTCACGAAATCACTGTCGCCCGAGCGCTGGAAGGCGCTGCGGTGGAAGTTCTTCCGACTGCATTTCCAGTATCTCTGCGCGTTCGACCGCCCCTTGGATTACGACTACTTCCGCATCACCGCCGGGCCGCAGACGCTGGCCGCGCGCTACGCCGACAGGCCGCCCTCGGCCAGCCGTATCGACACGGCGGTGTCGAAATACACTTCCATGACGCCATGAGACAGCCGCCAAAGCCCGTACCGCGTGCCGACCGCGTGTCGCTCTGGCGCTATGTCAAACTGTTCCGGCAGGACATCCTGTCGGCCCAGCCCGCGCGGCTGTATCGGGCATGGATGGCGGAGTTCAAAACGCCCTTCTTCCGCTCCTATTTGCTGAACCAGCCCGATCTGGTTGCGGAGGTTTTGAAGAAGCGGCCAATGGACTTCCCGAAATCCGATCGCATCGGCGCAGGGTTGCGGCCCTTGCTGGGCGACTCTGTCTTTTTGACCAACGGCGCACAGTGGCAGCGGCAGCGTCGCATCATCGACCCTGCATTTGAGGGCGGTCGACTGAAGGACACCTTTCCCGCCATGTACGCGGCTGCCGAGGCCGCGCGCGTCCGCCTGGCCGCGCAGGCAGGGCAGGTGGTGGAGGTCGAGCAAGAGGCCAGCCATGCCGCCGCCGACGTGATCTTTCGCACCTTGTTCAGCCTGCCCATCGACGATGACATGGCCAGTGCCGTCTTTCATGAATTTCGCAGCTACCAGCGGACGCAGCCGATCCTGAACCTTGCCGCCTTCATAAAGGGGCCCGCCTGGATGCCGCGTCTGTTTCGACGTGATACCAAGCAGACAGCCAAGCGCATTCGCGGCCTGATTGCCCAGCTGACGGAAACCCGCGCCGCCCAGATCGCGGCGGGCACCGCGCCCGACGATCTGGCGACCAAGATCATGACCACCGCCGACCCGCAGTCGGGAGAGACATTTACCGCCTCGGAAATGGTGGATCAGGTGGCGATCTTTTTTCTCGCTGGGCATGAGACCTCGGCCAGCGCGCTCGGCTGGGCGCTCTACCTTATGGCGCTGTATCCGGAGTGGCAGGACCGCTTGGCCGAGGAGGCCCGCGCCGAGTTCGTCGACGGCACATTCTCAGAGGTCGGTCGCCTGCGGATCAGCCGTGACGTCTTCCGCGAAACGCTGCGATTGTATCCGCCGGTGCCGATGATGGTCCGCGAAACGACTTGCCCGGAAAGGTTCCGCGACCGCGATATTCCAAAAGGGGCGCAGATGGTGCTCAGCCCATGGCACCTGCATCGTCATGAGCGTTTGTGGGACCGTCCGGACGATTTCGACCCCGCGCGCTGGCAGACGGAGAACGGCAGGACCTGCGCACGCGAGGCCTACATCCCGTTTTCGGCGGGGCCACGGGTCTGCACTGGCGCCGGTTTTGCCATGGTCGAAGGCGTACTTATGCTCTCGCTTCTGCTGCGCGATCTTCGTGTGACCTTGGTTGACGGGAAAGAGCCTGTACCGGAAGCGCATTTGACCGTGCGGGCACGGGACGGCATCTGGCTGCGCGTCGACTCGCGATAGGGTTCGCACCAGACACCAAACACAGGTTTGCCCGGTCTCTGGCAGTCCAAACCGCAAGGTCACGAAACCTTTGCAAGGTTTAGCGTTAACAGTCTGATATTGCTCTAGGTTTGTAGGAGAATACCGGGTAACCGGTTGGTAACCAATTTGACCGGGAGAAGCATAATGGCAAGCGACGCATTCGACGCGATGAAACACCAAATGACCGAGGGCGCGGGCTTTATCGCGGCGCTGGACCAGTCGGGCGGCTCGACGCCCAAGGCGCTGGGTCAATATGGCGTGACCGAGGACATGTACAACGGCGACGCAGAGATGTTCGGCGAAATTCACGCCATGCGCACGCGCATCATCACAGCGCCGGATTTCACCAAGCAAAAGGTGCTTGGCGCGATCTTGTTCGAGCGCACCATGCGCGGTGACATCGATGGCAAACCCGTCCCGACCGTCCTGTGGGAAGACCGCGGCATCGTTCCGTTTCTCAAGATTGACAAGGGCTTGGAAGACGAGGCCAACGGCGTTCAGATGATGAAGCCGATCCCGGGTCTCGAAGACACGCTGAAAGACGCGGCGGGACTTGGCATCTTTGGAACGAAAGAGCGCTCCGTCATCCACGAGGCAAACTCCGACGGCATCGCCGCTGTCGTGGCGCAGCAGTTCGAGGTGGGCCGGACGGTGCTGTCCTGTGGTCTGGTCCCGATCCTCGAACCCGAGGTGAACATCCACTCCGGCACCAAGGCCGAAGCCGAAGCAATGCTCAAGGATGAGATCGCCAAGCACCTCGATACACTCGATGCGGGTCAGGAGGTGATGCTGAAACTGTCGATCCCGACCGAAGTCGGCCTTTACGACACCCTGGCAGAACACCCGCGCGTGATCCGGGTCGTGGCTCTGTCCGGTGGCTATTCCACCGACGAGGCCTGCGAACGCCTGTCCAAACAGCCGACCATGATCGCCTCGTTCAGCCGTGCGCTTGCCGAAGGTCTGTCAAAACAGCAGTCCGATGAAGCGTTCAACGCGGCTCTGGGGTCGAACATCGACAAGATCTACCAAGCCTCGATCTGACGTCCGCAGGGCAGGGGCGACCCTGCCGTCTCTCTGATACTCGACGCCTCCGTCCTCCCGGATGGGGGCGTTTTCAATTCAGCGCGCACGCCAGTCCGCCAGTGTTCGCCCCGGCTCATCAACGAACAGCGAGGGCAACGGGCGCAGCGCGTCGATCCGGTCGATGCGAAAGCTCAGAAAATCCGCTGTCATCTCCGACCAGGCCACACAGGTCCAGACGCGCCCGAAGTAGTCCAACGTCAGGGGCCGCAGATCGTGTTCCACGCCATCCAGAGACACGCGCAGCTTTTGCCGCGACCGAATGGCCGACCGGATCGACGGCATATGCACAAACCCATGCGCCGCTTCGGCAAAGGCATCGGTGGCAAAGCCAAAAGGGGCCGGCGTCTGCCCAGCTTCCTCAGGCAGGACCGCGTCGATCTTGGCCGACAACTGGCGCGCCGCTTCCGCGTGCTCGTCCATGTCGGATCCGCCGAGGATCGCCAGCGCCAGATGTAAAGCTTCCAGCTCAGCTTCGGTCAGGTTCAGGGGGGGCAAGGTGATCGCAGCCTGCACCGTGTAGCCATAGCCGCGCGTGCCAGCGACAGGCACACCTGACGCGGCCAAGACCTCCATATCCCGGTAAATCGTTCGTACGGAAACATCGAGGTCCTGCGCCATGGCTTCCGCTGTATGCAACGCTCCGTCGCGCAGGCGCTGGGTGATGGCGTAGAGACGATCCTTGCGATTCATGGTGCGGCGATTCCCGAAAGTGGCGTGATCCGCCGCGTCACTGCGGCGGGCAGAGCACGGATTCGGCTGAATAATCCGGCGCGCTGCGCGACCATACTGACATAAACCTGACAACTGACAACCTCATGACACACAAGCCCGCCCGCGCTCGCGCATTGCGTCTTTTCCCTGCGGCAAAGCTGCCGTATCCAACGGTGTGAATTTTCCAGCGGGCGTTCGCAGCAACAGGCGGCCCGCGCTCAGACAAACGGAGACTTGAACCATGGGTATCGGGAACATCGGCCTGCCAGGCCTTCTGCTGATTGCCGTCGTCGTGCTGGTGCTGTTCGGCCGCGGCAAGATTTCGTCGCTGATGGGCGAAGTGGGCAAAGGCATCACAGCATTCAAACAGGGCGTGAGCGACGGCAGCAAGGAAATCGAAGACGACAAGTCCGAAGACGCCAAAGACGTCACGCCCGCTTCCGAAGATAAGGACAAGGTGTAAATCACCATGCCGATGGTTTTCGATTTCGGCTTTGGCGAGCTTCTGGTCATCGGTATCGTGGCGTTGATCGTCGTCGGGCCGAAGGAGCTGCCGATGCTGTTCCGCAACGTGGGGCACTTCATGGGCAAGGCCCGCGGCATGGCGCGCGAGTTTTCCCGCGCCATGAATGACGCCGCCGACGATGCCGGGGTCAAGGACATTCAGAAGACCTTCAAGTCGGCGAGCAACCCGATGAGCAGCGCCATGGATGGGGTCCGCGACGCGGCGAAATCCATGACCGACATCGGCGGGTCAGGCGGCACTGGAAAAAGCGCGGACAAGCCGAAGCTGTCCGAGGAACGCGAAGCTGCCCGCCGCAAGATCGAGGCGAACGCCGCCCGCGCGGCCGCTGACCGCAAATCCCGCGAAGCCGAAGCCGCTTCGCAAAAAGCGGCAGAGATGGAGCGCGCGCTGGCCGAAGACGCCGCAAAGGACGAGGCTGACAAGGCATGAGCCAAACCCAAGACGACCTCGAAGACAGCGCTGCGCCGCTGATCGAACATCTGGCAGAGCTGCGCACGCGGCTGATCCGGTCGATCCTTGCCCTGTTCGTGGGCATCTGCATCATGTTCATTCCGATTCAGGGAGATTTCCTGGCGGAACATGTGCTGCGGTTCCTGCTTGGCCCGATCGAGGCGACCCTGCGTGCCATGGGCGACCCGTCGCCCACGCTGCAGTACACCAGCCCGCAGGAATACCTGTTTGTTCTGTTCCGGATTTCGATGGTCTTTGGTTTCGCGCTGGCCTTTCCGGTGATCGCGACGCAGCTTTGGCGTTTTGTCGCGCCCGGACTCTATAAATCCGAAAAGGGCGCTTTCCTGCCGTTCCTCATCGCCTCGCCGGTGATGTTCCTGCTCGGCGCGGCATTCGCGCATTTTGTCGTGACCCCACTGGCGATGACCTTTTTCCTGGGCTTCACCGACGCGCCGTCGATCTTTGTCAACATGATGAGCGGCGCCGTGGATACGCCTGCCACGACCGTGGTGGTGCCGGAAACGACGAGCGGGTTGCAGATCACCTTCTTTGGTAAGGTGAACGAATCCCTGCAAACTTCGCTGATCTTCATCATGGCCTTTGGCCTGTGCTTCCAGTTGCCGGTTCTGCTGACGCTGATGGGCAAGGCCGGGCTGGTCTCTGCGGATGGTCTGGGCTCGGTGCGCAAATACGCCATGGTGGCGATTCTGGTTTTGGCCGCTGTGGTCACGCCGCCGGATGTGGTCACGCAGATGATCCTGTTCTGCGTGGTCTACGGGCTTTACGAGGTTTCCATCCTTCTGGTGCGCCGCGTCGAGAAGAAGCGGGAAAAGGATCTGCGGGCCCAGGGTCTGTGGTTCGAGGATGATCCGGCAGAGGCGTCGAAAGACGATCCGATGTTCAAGGAATTTGACGAGGACAAATGACCAATACGGACCCGATGGAACGCATTGCGGCGGCTTTGGAGCGGATGTCTCCGCCGCCGCTCGGCGCCCCTGATTTCACCGCCGAAGCGTTCGTCTGGGAGACACGCCCAGACCGTCTTATGGCGATTGACCGCGTGTCCCGCGTGGCGCTTGATCTGCTGATCGGCGTGGAACGGTCACGCGACACGCTGCTCGCCAATACCCGCCAGTTTGCGCGCGGTCTGCCCGCCAACAACGCCCTGCTCTGGGGCGCGCGGGGCATGGGCAAGTCGTCCATCGTCAAGGCGATTCACGCCGCCGTGCGCGCCGAGGGGCATGACCTGAAACTGGTGGAGCTGCAGCGCGAAGACCTGCCAACCGTCGGTCGACTGCTGGATGTGCTGCGCCATGCGCCATATCGGTTTGTGCTGTTCTGCGACGATCTTTCCTTCAGTCACGACGACGAGCATTACAAAAGCTTGAAGGCCGTGCTGGACGGTGGCGTTGCGGGACGGCCCGAGAATGTGGTGCTTTATGCCACATCGAACCGGCGCCATCTGATGCCGCGCGACATGATCGAAAACGAGCGCGGCTCTGCCATCAATCCGTCAGAGGCGGTCGAGGAAAAGGTTTCCTTGTCAGATCGTTTTGGGCTGTGGCTCGGTTTCCATCCCTGTTCGCAGGACGAATACCTCGACATGATCAGAGGCTACTGCGACAGCCATGGCCTCGAGGTCGACGCCGACACACTGCGTGCGGAGGCCATCGAATGGCAGGCGACGCGCGGCTCTCGATCGGGTCGTGTGGCCTGGCAGTTCTTTGTCGATCTGGCAGGGCGGCAGGGGATCTCTCTGGCCTGAGGTTAAAGGCCACGGAAACAAAAACGGGCGCGTCCGGGAAACCTCGGACGCGCCCGTTTTGTATTTTATGGAATGACCTTAGTTGAGGTAGGCCATCGGGTCAGTGGCATCCAGTCCCTTGCGCACCTCAAAGTGCAGGAAGGACGGCGAGCCGGGGCCGACCCGCGCAATGGTTTGACCACGGCTGACCGAATCGCCGTTCTTCACGGTCGCGTCGGCGATGTTCATGTAGACAGAGCTCACCTCGTTGGGGTGGCGCACGATCATGAACAGCGTTCCATCGGTCTTTTCACTGATGTGTACAACCTTCCCGGAGGCCGCCGCACCCACCGGCTGACCCGGGGACGCTGCAATATCCACGCCGGGGTTCACGCCGGCCTTGTACTCGCGGATGATCGCGCCGGAAACGGGCATCGCCATTTCGCCACTGGCTTTCGCTTGCGACTGGCCAATGTCGGCAACCGGTTCTGCGGGTTTCGCAGGTTTGGGCTTGGGCTTGTCTGCGGCGGCTGTGCTTGAGGCCGCCGGCGCAGCGGGCGCTGCGCGTTCCAATGGTTCTGCGTCGACCTCTGGCAGCGGCGTGGCGGAGGACGGCGGGATGGGCGTGCTGGACGTGGCCCCCGGCTGCGACACAGTGGTCGTGCTGGATGCGCTCGCAGAGGCTGTGCTGGTCGGGATCAGCAGGAACTGACCTTCGCGGACGGTGAACTCTTTATCCAGACCATTCCATTCCGCAAGGCTGCGCGGGGTGACATTGTAAAGGCGCGCAATGGTAAAGGCGGTCTCGCCGCGTGCCACTTGATGGCGGACCGGTTCAACCCCGGTGCCGCTGCTGGTGCGGGTCGGCGTGGTCGGCTGGGCACGCTCGATGGCGTTGCCTGCCAGTGTCGCCACATCCACGGCGGGGGCGCGGCTCAGTCCGGTGGAGGTCGACGGCTCGGCCACGCGGCGGGGCAGGGCGACGATCTCGCCCCGACGCAACGTGTCACCGGTTTGCAGCCCATTGTAACGTGCCAGCTCCTGCGCAGGCAGGCCCACGCGGTCCGCAAGCCGCGCGACGGTATCGTCCCGTTTCGCCACGGCCACCTGATAGCTGGGATAAGACAGGACACCGCGATCATCAGGGGCCGGACGGTCGGCAACCGCAGTGGCCGCCGCAGCGGAGGTATCCATAGGACCACCCATGCGCCCCCGCATGTCAAGATCCAGGCCATCGCCCGCACAGGCGCCAAGGGCGGTCAGCAGCGCGAGTGCGGAAATGGGGCGGGCCCAGGAAGGCGTATGGGTCGTCATCTCGATGTCCTCATCTCATGCGCACCTTGTGGTCGGAGCGTCACTCAAAAATTGCCAGCCGGGCGTCAATCCTTGCCCAGCCCCTCTACCAATGGGACGAAGCGCACGGGGCGCAATTCGTCGTAGTCAAACCCTGTTTCCGTCCGGGTGACCCGGATCAGATGTTGCACCGCGTCGGACTGGCCGACGGGCACCACCATGATACCGCCAATCTTCAACTGCGCCAAGAGCGGGCCGGGCGGGTCCTCGGCGGCGGCGGTCACGAGAATGCGATCAAACGGCGCCTGATCTGGCAATCCAAACGATCCATCTGCGGTGAACGCCGTGATGTTGGCCAGCTCGAGCGTGTCGAACACCTTGCGCGCGGCGGCCACCAAACGCTTGTGCCGGTCAACAGTGTAGACACGCCGCGCCAGCTGGCTGAGGATCGCGGCCTGATAGCCAGAACCGGTGCCGACCTCCAGCACCTTGTCGCGCGAGCCGAGCTGCAACGACTGCGTCATCAGACCGACAACCGACGGCTGCGAAATCGTCTGCCCGCAGGCGATCGGCAGGGGCATGTCTTCGTAGGCACGCTCGGAAAAATAACCTTGAATGAACAAGCCGCGGTCGATGCGCTCCATGGCGTTGAGCACGTCCTTGTCTGTCACCCCTTTGGAGCGCAGAGCAAAGAGGAACTGCATCTTGGCGTCGGCGTCGAAGGTCATTTCAAGGCATCCTCCAGCGCCGTCAGACTGTCGCGGCAGGTGAAATCCGCGCGCATGGGCGTCACGGAGATCCAGCCGTCCATATTCACAGCCGCGTCCGATCCCGCGGCCACGGGCGCGCGCTGGTCGCCGCCCTTGGCCCAAAGGAACCGCCGGCCGGAGGGTGACATGTGCGGCTCGACGCTGAACCCTGTGTGGTCGCGCTTGCCTTGCGGCGCGGCACAGATACCTTTGACAGCCGCCGCAGGAACGGGCGGGAAATTCACGTTGTAAAACAGCCGGTATCCATCCTGCTCATCGGCATCGAACGCGATGATCTTGCGGACGACCTCTGCGCCATATTGAGCGGCGGCCTCGAACGGGTTGTCGATGTTGACGTTGTCCGGTCCGAGGTACTGCGACATGGCGATGGAGCGAAGACCTTTCAGCGCGCCTTCGAGAGCGCCGCCCAAAGTGCCTGAATACATCGCATTTTCAGCGGAATTATTGCCCCGGTTCACGCCGGACAGGATCAGGTCGATCGGGTGGCCCTTCAGCACATCGCCCACACCTGCCAGCACGCAATCGGCGGGGCTGCCCTCGGCTGCGTAACGACGTTCTCCCATCTTGGAGATCAGCGTCGGATGGGCGTAGGAGATGCAATGCGCGACGCCCGATTGCTCGAAGGCAGGCGCGACGGTCCATACTTCACCGTCAGGCCCGGCCAGCTCCTGTGCGATCTGTTCCAGCACGGCCAGGCCGGGCGCGTTGATACCGTCGTCGTTGGTGATGAGAATACGCATGGGACCGCCCGGAAAAGTGTTTTGTGTTCTCTACGGGATGGGCGCGTCGAGAACAAGCGGCGCAGCCCTATTGCAAGGGCGACGCGTTATGGCAGCGGGCCCTGCGGCGCGGGCCATTGGTATTATCAGATCAGTGGGCGCAAGCGGGCTGCTTCAGCCTCGGGCGTCGCCAGCGTATCGCGGCTCTCGCCGGGGAAAAAGCGCGCGCGGTGGCCCGTGCACATCGGCTGCGGCTCAAGAAACTGCACCTGGGGGCCGGTTTTTTCCGTCTCGGCGGCCCAGCTTTTCGCCAATGCGATCTGAGCACCTTTTGTGGTGCCGTAATGGCCGTAGAACTTTTCGCCGCCGTGCTGGTCATCGAAGAAGACGGCTTTGCCTTGCTCACCCAGCAGGGGTGCGACGAAGGGGATCATGTAGCCCGTGGCCGTGACGTTGGTGTCGACGGACTTCTGCCAGTCCTTCTGATCCAATTGCCAGGCGGGGGCCAATGGCGCGGTGTGGATCGCCGTATGAACCCAAAGCGACAGCCCACCCCAACGGTCAAAAACCGAGCGGCACAAATGCGCCATGGCATCGCGGTCCGTCAGATCCATCGGCGCAAGAGTGGCTTCGCCGCCCTTGGCCTTGATCTCGTCGTCCAGGTCTTCCAGCCCGCCCACGGTGCGTGCGACGGCGAGGATGTGATACTCGGGCGCGAGTTTCAGAGCGAGGGCATAGCCCAGCCCACGTGAGGCGCCGGTGATAAGAGCAAGCTTGGTCATGGCGGGGGTTTGGACCTGAAATGCTGGCCCGTCAAGCGGGCGCGTGACCCCTGTTTGTGGTCAAGTGGCCGCAGGACTGCAGGAGTTTGATATCCGGGGCTGCGAGCCGCGTGTAGCGGGGTCAGGTCCGGCGGTCGGCGGCGTGGCCTTGGTCACAATCAGAACCATCGCCGCGGTATCCGGGACCGGATTGTTTTCTGCACCGCGCCACCTACGCCTGTCGCCCGGCAGGGGGAAACACTGGCGCGTTCACGGCTTGGCCGGCTGTTTCAGCCATTTGGTGTTGCCATGCGCCGCGTAGGCCAGCCGACCGTCCTGGATTGCGACCACCGGCGCCGTGCCGATGCGGTCGCCAACCTTGAGCGTCACCGTCTGTCCCTTGGATGTGCGCACCAATGCGCGCGGCGTCTCGTCGTTGCCGAATGTGCCAAGCAGGATGAGCCCGTCGAGCGCGCCAACGGAGCGTTGCGTTGCCGCCTGATTGACGGCGTCAGAGGTGGTGGTGTCCTGTGCCATGGGTCGTCTCGCTGCTCCCTGTGTGTCTGAGAAAGCCGCGTTTAAGAGCCTTGGGTCAGAAAGCAAAGACGGGGGATTTCCGCCGTGCGGAGCCTCGCCCATCGGCGGAGACGACTGTGCGGAAACTTGCTTTGTCGGCGGGACGTACTGTTCGGGCTGCGCCCGAAGGCGCCCGCCCGCCGACCCGAAAACAGCGCTTAGCCCTTCAGGTGAGGCCGGATATCGTTGCCCGACGCCGCATAAAGATCCAGCAGATCGTCCAGCGACAGACCTTCCGCCTGTGTTTCGGCCATCGGCCCGTCCAGCGCTTTGGCCACGGGGCGCTGGCTGGCATCGGCGGCTTCCAGCGCCAGGGGAGTGGCGTCATTGTCGAGCCCGGGAACGGTGTTGGCGCTCAGCCCCTCACCGGCGAAGGCCGCGCCACTGTCGAAGGTGTCGAGGTAAGCATCGAAGGTGTCGCGCGCGACCTCTGCCCAAAGGCTGACATTCATGGCCTCAGATGCGCCCCGAATGGGCAAGGGCAGGGTGACGCGCAGGAAATATCGGCCCATCAGACGGCACAGGTCCGGCGTCAGCCGATCCTCGCCCACGGTCATGTCCTCGCCCTGCAACGGGCCGTGCGGCCAATCCTCGGGTTCCTCGAACCCGATGTCGATCACCCCGCCAAAGCTGCGACCACAGCAGGGGCAGACATAGTCCGGGTCATTCAGACGCTTCCAGCGGGCGTCGAGGTCGAGAAGATTCATGGCCAGAGTCCTGTCGTCAAAAGGAAGAAACGCAAATGGGCGGCCCGAGGACCACCCATCTGAAAACATATTTTAAAGAGGATTACTCCGCCGCCTTCATCTCGAAACCCTGTTCGATCATGTCGGCTGGTTTGACCGGATACTCACCGGAAAAACATGCGTCGCAATACTGCGGGCACTTGTTGTTGCGGCCTTCGGCCTGGCCCACGGCCCGATACAGGCCATCGAGAGACACAAATTTCAGCGAGTCGACGCCCAGGTGCCGGGTCATCTCCTCTTCGGACATGGTCGCGGCGAGCAGCTTTTCGCGTTGCGGCGTGTCCACACCGTAAAAGCACGGCCATGAGGTCGGCGGCGACGCAATGCGGAAGTGAACCTCTGCCGCGCCCGCATCCAGAACCATCTCCTTGATCTTGCGAGAGGTGGTGCCGCGCACGACGGAGTCGTCGACAAGGATGACGCGTTTGCCCTCGATCAGAGCGCGGTTCACGTTCAGCTTCAGCCGCACACCCATGTTCCGGATCTGCTCTGTCGGCTCGATGAACGTCCGGCCCATATATTGATTGCGGATGATTCCCATCCCGAACGGAATGCCGCTTTCGTGGGCAAACCCGATGGCCGCAGGCGTGCCGCTGTCGGGCACGGCGCAGACCAGATCCGCGTCCACCGGTGCTTCGCGGGCCAGCTCCACACCGATCTGGCGGCGAGTCTCATAGACACTGCGGTTGCCGATGATCGAATCAGGGCGCGAGAAATAGACATGCTCGAAGATGCAGAAGCGTGAGCTTGCCTTGCGGAAGGGGTGAGAGGATTCGATGCCACCGTTCTCGGTGATAACGACCATCTCGCCGGGCTCGATCTCGCGGACGTAGGTCGCACCGATGATGTCCAGCCCACAGGTTTCCGACGACAAGGCCCAGCCTGAGTCACCCACTTTGCCCAGAACCAGCGGACGGACGCCCAAGGGGTCGCGCACGCCAATCAGCTTGGTGCGGGTCATGGCAACGATCGAGAACGCGCCTTCGACACGGCGCAATGCGTCTTCCATCCGGCTTGGGATGTCGCGTTGCAGCGATCGGGCCATCAGGTGAATGATGCATTCCGAATCGGACGACGATTGAAAGATCGAACCGCGTTCGATCAACTCGCGCCGCAGAGCATTGGCGTTGGTGATGTTGCCGTTGTGGGCAATCGCCGCGCCCCCCATGGAGAATTCTCCAAAGAAGGGCTGAACGTCGCGAATCGCAGCGGCTTTGGACCCGGCGGTGGAATACCGCACGTGTCCGATGGCAAGCGGGCCAGGCAGCGTTTCCATCAGCGAGGCACGGGTGAAGTTATCCCGGACATAGCCAAAACGACGGACAGAGCTGAAGCCCACATCCGACGAA
This sequence comes from Sagittula marina, assembly GCF_014196795.1. GTDB lineage: Bacteria > Pseudomonadota > Alphaproteobacteria > Rhodobacterales > Rhodobacteraceae > Sagittula > Sagittula marina. Next base: position 99,812 of record NZ_JACIEJ010000004.1, on the reverse strand, counting down.
TGTGACACGATACCACCGGCTTCCTGGCCACGGTGCTGCAACGCGTGCAGGCCGAGGGCGACGAAGTTGGCAGCATCCGTGACACCGACGACACCGAAAACGCCACACTCTTCATGGAGAGTGTCGCCGTCAGCATCGAAGGGATTTGTTGTCAGGGTACGGGGGGCGGATTGGGGGTCGGACAAGAGGCGCGTCTCCGATTCCGGGTAAGGTCGCGCTCCACATACGGTGTTAAATGCGCAGTGTCACGGAAGGATCACAAAACTATCCGTGAGAGGGCTGTTTCGCCACAAACACCACAGGCCCATCGGCACGGCAGCGGGTGCTCAACCCGCCTACGGTCGCCGCACAATCGCCGGCTCGACGCCATGCGCGTCTGAGGGATAGGTCGGTCAATGTGCGAAGGAAAAACCTGACGCGGCGCTGTAAATTGCCGTGCTCAGGACCCCCAGCGCGTCGCCATGCGCTTCTGACCGCGTTGCGACCATGGTTATTGGTGCATCGCCAAGGTCGCTGGCATGTGATCCGTGGTCCATCAGGGGGCTCGGAACACCGTCGCCAAAAGTGAGAGGCGCGTCGGGTCTGTTCCGCCAACACGTGGCAGGCGGATATCAGCCAGTGTCGCAGGGAACAGCGTATGCGCCTGACGGGTGGGCGCATCTTGATCGTAATGGTTGGGGCTCTGCGTCATCCGCTTGGCCAGACCTGCACCCTTGGGCAGACAGAATTTGCAAGGTCGCGGCATCCCAAGCGGCAAAACCCGAAATACATGCCGGTGTCTTCGATGATTTGGGGTGTGCGGGAGCGTTTCCAATCTGCGGCGCGGCGGCCGGCAATTCATGCCAGCCGCGTTGCCATTGATAATGCACGCCCCGACAGGCGGGTCTTAGACCGGCGCGTCGCAGGTGCCGACAAGCTGTTCGTATTGCGCCGTGATCCAGCCAAGCGCCTGCTCCGGGTTCTGCTCTTCGATCTTGCCGGTGAACTGGCTGAACACCGCAGCCGAACGCGAATCGTCAATCATGGCGATGTCCTGCGCGGTGATGACCGTCTGGTAGACAAAGAACCCGATCGCCACGAGCAACACGCCCCGCGCCACGCCGAACAAAAAGCCAAGCGCCTGATCGAATGCTCCCAACGCCGAGCGTTGCACCAGCGAGGAAAACAAAGGCGTGAACAACGACACGATCAACAGCGCGATGGTAAAGACCACCGCAAAGGCTGCGATGATCGACAACTCGCAACTGTCGGCAAGAAACTCGCCAACCATCGGCGCTTCCTTGACCAACGGTTGAACTTGCGCGGCGAACATGAACGCCAGAACGGCAGCGGCGATCCAGCCGAGGATGGCCATGGCCTCCCGGACGATGCCGCGCGAATACGCCAGCAAAGCCGACATGACAATGATCAGCCCGACGACCCCGTCGACGATAGTGAAACCTTCCATAGTCGCTGCCTTTTTTGCCTGCGTTTTTGTATTTCAATCACTGGTCAGACGCCGTTAGCCGGCGCCAAAGACCTCACCCACGAAACCGGCCAGATCGCTCATCTGGATCAGCTTCATCGACTTGCTGCCCCGCGCCTTGCCGCCCGTCGGCAGAATCGCGGTGGAAAAACCAAGTTTCGCGGCTTCCTTCAAGCGATTTTCGGTCTGCCCCACGGGTCTCAGCGCACCTGATAGGCTGATTTCCCCGAAAACGACAGTCTCCGCCGGTAGGGCCGCGTCCTCTCGGGCGGAAAGTAGCGCAGCCGCCACAGCCAGATCTGCGGCAGGCTCGCCAACACGCATCCCGCCCGCCACGTTCAGGTAAACATCGAGCCCGGCAAAGGGGATGCCGCAGCGTGATTCGAGCACCGCGAGAATCATCGCCAGCCGCGAGCCATCCCAGCCCACCACGCTGCGCCGAGGTTGCGAGTGGGGCGAGGGGGCGACCAGCGCCTGAAACTCCACCAGCACAGGGCGCGTGCCCTCAATCCCTGAAAACACCACCGATCCGGGCGCAGGTTCGCCGCGCTCCGCCAAAAACAGGGCCGAGGGGTTCTTGACCTCGGCCAGGCCGCCGCCGGTCATCTCGAAAACGCCGATTTCGTCTGCGGGGCCAAAGCGGTTCTTGACCGAGCGCAGGATGCGGAACTGGTGGCCGCGCTCGCCTTCAAAATACAGCACGGTGTCCACCATGTGTTCGACCACGCGCGGCCCGGCGAGGTTGCCCTCCTTGGTGACGTGCCCCACGAGGAACACCGCGCAGCCGCGCCGCTTGGCAAAGCTGGTCAGCTCATGGGCCGCCGCGCGCACCTGACTGACAGAGCCGGGGGCGGATTCCACGTTGTCGGCCCACATGGTCTGGATCGAATCGATGATCGCGAGGTCAGGCTTGATTTCGTCAAGCGTGGTCAGAATATCGCGCAGGTTGGTTTCCGTCGCCAGCTTCACCGGCGCGTCCGTGAGGTTCAGCCGCTGCGCGCGCAGCCGCACCTGGGCAGAGGCTTCCTCGCCCGAGATATAAACCACCTTCAGACCCGCCCGCGCAAAGGCGGCGGCGGCCTGCAACAGCAGCGTCGACTTGCCGATGCCGGGATCCCCCCCGACGAGCACGGCAGATGCGGGCACCAGCCCGCCGCCCAAAACGCGGTCCAGCTCGTCGATCTTGCAGGCGGTGCGCGGCGGCGGCGCTTCCTTGGACGACAGATCGGACAGCGGCACCTTGCGGCCCCGGCTGGTGCCGATGGTCTTGCCAGAAGGGCCTTGCGCCAGCGGCGTCTCCTCGACGATGGAGTTCCATTCGCCACAGGTATCACAGCGCCCCGCCCACTTGTTCGTGACGTTGCCGCATTTTTGACAGACGAACCGGCTGGTGGCCTTGGCCATGACACGCTCCCCTTGCGTTGAGCGCCGGGTTTAGACCGTTCCGCCAGAAAAGGAAACGCCGGGAATGCGGGTTCGCATTGGCTTCTTTGCTTCGAAAATACTCCGGGGGCATGGGGGCAGTCCCCGTTCCGGACGCTCCGGCACTCTAGCTGCGCCGCGCCTCAAGGGCTCCGATCACCATCGACCCCAGGATCAACGCTGTGAACAGGTACAGCCCCCAGGCAGTTTCCACGCGGCCAACCCCCAGTCCCTTCGCCAGCGTCACATAGAGCGCGATCAAAAACACATCCGCCATGGCAAATTTGCCAAGAATATTGATCGCTGTCAGGCTCCTGCGGTTCCAAACCCCGAACTGCACCAGCGCCAGCCCCACGGTCTTTGCCATCGGCGCCCCCAAGGCGAAAACCGCCACCACCAGCCCAAGGAACAGGTCAGAGGCCCACAACGATCGCAGCCCGGAGACCACGTAAATCTCTGACATCCCGAACAGCGGCAGCAACCCGGCCCGCATCAAGGGCGCAAACCACGACAAAGGGTAGAGGATTATGAATGCCAGGTTCAGCCAGCGCATGCGTGTCCATCCTTTTGTGGATCACCCGTCCTTGGGGCAGGGCGCCTCGTGCTGCCCCCTCAGGAGGTCCACCACCACAGGCCGACCAGCGCCGCCATCATCAGGATGTGGATCCAGTCGATCACCCGCCACCGTGCGCGCGGCGTGATCGAGGAGATGAGAAACACCACCGATGGCACCAGCAGTGCGGACATGCCGCCGCCGCCCGCCATGAATTGCGCTAGGCTGGTGTAGATCGGCCCCTGCGCCAGATTCAGCGCGGGTGCAAAGGTGGTAAAGATGCCCGCAGCGGCCATCAACAGCGTCACCAACGCCGGCCAACGTGCTATGCCGCGACCGACAATCACCCGGATCAGTGCCAGACAGGCCAGCAGTTCAAGGTAGACGAATTTCTTGATGAACAAGAAGGCAACCACCTCGGGCGGCGGCTGAAAGAAGCTTTCCATGGAACCCCCGGATACGACAGTGCGGCTGTCATGCCACCAGTGCCTCGGCTTGGCAACGGATCACCTTACGGCTTCGATCGGTCCTTCGGCGCGGCCATGAATGAACTGGTCCACATGCGCATCGCCCGAATGGTCCAACTGCGACACCGGCCCTGTCCAGCGGATCTTGCCGCCGTGCAACATGGCCACGTTGTCCGCGATGGCCCGGACAGAGCTCATGTCGTGGGTGATGGTCATGGCCGTGGCGCCCATCTCGGTCACGATCTCGCGGATCAGATCGTTGATGACGCCCGCCATGATCGGGTCCAAACCCGTGGTCGGCTCGTCGAAAAAGATGATTTCCGGCTCGGCGGCGATGGCGCGCGCCAGCCCCACACGTTTTTGCATGCCGCCCGACAGCTCTGCGGGAAAGCGATCCGCAACATCCGGCGTCAGCCCCACGCGGCGCAGCTTTTCGATGGCGATCTCGCGGGCCTCGGCCTTGGGTCTCTTCAGCGATCCCCGCAGCAGGCGAAAAGCCACGTTCTGCCAGACGGGCAGGCTGTCGAACAATGCGCCGCCCTGAAACAACATGCCGAACCGGGCGAGAAAGGCATCGCGATCCTGTTGCGTCACGTCACGTCCGTCGAGTGTGATCGTCCCGGCGTCCGGCGACACCAGCCCCAGAATGCATTTCAGCAGAACCGATTTCCCGGTGCCAGAGCCGCCGATGATCACCATCGAGGTGCCTTTGTTGATCTCCAGATTGACGCCGCGCAGAACGTGGTTGGCCCCGAAGGCTTTGGAAAGGTTGGAGAGTTCTATCATCTCTCCCACCCGGATGCGCAAGGCATCGCCAAGTGATCCACATGAAAACGAGGGCGCGCTGCGACACTCATAGCGAAAAGAAAACCCCCGTCAGAACGAAATTCGCCGCAAGGATCAGGATGGCCGCGGCTTCGACCGATCCTTTGGTTGCACGGCCCACACCTTGTGCGCCGCGGCCGGAGTTCATGCCGAAATAGCAGCCCATCGTCGCGGCAATCCCGCCAAAGGCGCAGCCCTTGGCAAGGCTCGACAACACATCCAGCGGTTCAAGGAAATCCACAGTGTTCTTGAGATACGAGGCGGGATTGAACCCCAGCGATCCGGTCGCCACCGCAAAGCCGCCGAAAACCCCGATCACATCCCCCACCGCGACCAGCAGGGGCACTACGATCAGCGCCGCCAGAACGCGCGGCGCGACAAGGTATTTCATCGGGTTGGTGGATAGCGTGGTCAGCGCGTCGATTTGCTCGGTGACCTTCATTGTGGCGATCTCTGCCGCGATGCTGGAGGTCACGCGCGCCGCGATCATCAGGCCCACCAGAACCGGGCCAAGTTCGCGCACCATGCCGATGGCAACGATCTGCGGCACCACCGCCTCGGCGCTGAACCGCGCGCCGCCTGAATAGATCTGCAACGCCAGCGCGGCCCCGGTGAACACAGCCGTCAGCCCGACCACGGGCAGCGAGAGCCAGCCGATGTTCAGCAGCGCCACAGCCAGTTCGCGCCCATAAAACGGGGGCCGGACCATGTGGCTGACGGCGCTGAGGGCAAAAAGCGTCACACGTCCAATGGCCGCCAGCAGCGCCAATGTGGCACGTCCCAACGCACCCAAAGCCTGCAGGAGAGCCATGGCCGCGCTCACCCGCCGAGATAACTGCGGTCGTAACGCGCGCCGAGCGCGGTGAGAATTTCGTACCCGATGGTCGCGCCCCAATCGGCCAGCGCGTCGATGCCCTGGTGTTGGCCAAGCAGCTCCACCGTTTCAGGCATGCGATCCACGGCGCTGACGTCAACCCCGATCAGGTCCATGGAAATGCGGCCAAGCACCTTGCACTTGTGCTCTCCGGCCCAAACGCTGGCCCGTGGTCCCATGGCGCGGAGGATACCATCGGCGTATCCACCGGCGATGGTGGCGACGCGGGTCGGCCGCTCCGCCACCCAGGTGTTGCCATATCCGACGCTTTCCCCGGCCAGGACGTCACGCGACTGAATGACGGGAATATCAAGTGACACCACGGGCTTGGCATCGCTGAACGGCAGGCCGCCATAGACGCCGATCCCGGGCCGGGTCATGTCGAAATGGTAGTCCTCGCCCAGCAGAACGCCCCCGGTGGCCGCCAACGAACGCGGCGCGTCGATGCCCTCGGTCATGGCGACGAAGGCCTGCAATTGACGGCGATTCATGGCGTGATCCGGCTCATCGGCGCAGGCAAGGTGGCTCATCACCAGACGCGGCTTTTGCGCCAGGGCAATGTCGCGCAGCGCCGACCATTCGGCGGGCTCCATCCCCAGACGGTTCATGCCGCTGTCGAGCTGGATGCCAAAAGGATGGCCGGGCAGCCCCTCCACATGCATCAGCATCTGGTCGATGGAGTTGATCATCGGCACCAGCCGCGCATCGCGGATCAGGGGCAGATCGCCGGGCATGTGGCCGGAGAACACGCAGATGTCCACGTCCGGTCCAAGAATGCGGCGCAGCTTTGCCCCTTCTTCGGCGATCGCGACAAAGAAGGTGCGCGCGCCAGCCTTGGCCAGCGCCGGGGCGACCCGGTCGACACCCAGACCATAGGCGTTGGCCTTCACCACCGCGCCGGTCTCGGTCTGGGAAAGGGCGTTGAGGCTCTGCCAGTTGTCACAGAGCGCGTCGAGGTCGATTGTCAGTCTTGCCTGGGCCATGGCGCCTGTCTTGGCAAGATTTGATGCCGGGTCAAGAGGGAAACGCAGTCGCATTAGGTGGTTATTGGCACTCTGACTGCCATATTGAAGTATGACGTTCGAGAGACCACTGCGCATGAAACGGGCCACCACGCAAAGACTGTCGCTTCAAGCGGACTTGTTCCGCCGCGCGTTGGCGTCGACGACAGGCTTGCCCGCGGCGCGCGGGCTGCTGCCGTCCGATGATCTCGACATCCGGTCTCGCCAATTCTGGCCCGTGACGCAGGCGTTGTGCGGATTGATGGCCGCGCTTGTGCTGTGGGGGGCAGGGCTGTTCCTGGCGCAAATCGTTGCTGCGGTTCTTGCCTTGATCGCCTTGATATTGCTGGGCGACGGCGGCAATTGGCAGGGGTTGGCGGCCACAATGGACGGGCTGACGTCAGGCCGCCGGACACAGGACGTATTGCGGCGCATGCGCTTGCCGGGGCTGGATGCCTGTGGCGGCATGACACTCGCCTTGGGTCTGGGATTGTCAGCCGCAATTGTGGCAACGTTGCCGTCCAGCGCCGCGGGTGGGGCGCTGATTGCGGGCGCCGCACTGGGCGGCATGGCGCGCGTGCATGTAAAGGCGACAACGTGGAAAGTCGGCACCGAAGGGATGCAGGCGCGGCTGTTCACCATCACCGAAGACGGCTACCGCGTGGCGCTGTTGTCGACCCTGCTCGTGCTTCTGGGGCTTTGGCTGACCATCGGATTCGGCGCGGCCGCCATGGCGTTTCTGGGGGCAGTTACGTCGGGCCAGACCCTGCGCTGGCGGCTTGTGGCCCGGCTGGGGGGCTTTACGCGCGAGGGGCTGGGCGCAATTCAGATCGCGGCCCAGCTTGGCGCTTATCTCGGGCTGGCCCTGGCGGTGTAGCGCAGGATCAGCCTTCGTTCTGCCAGGGTTTCACAAGGTTGCCAAAGCGCGTGAACTGGCTTTCGAACGACAACTCGACCGTGCCGATGGGGCCGTGACGCTGTTTGCCGATGATGACCTCGGCCTTGGCGTGCAGGCGGGACATGCGTTCCTGCCAGTCCACCATCTTGTCCAGCTCGTGCTCGCCGGGCTTTTCCCGTTCAACATAATATTCTTCGCGGAACACGAACATCACCACGTCGGCATCCTGCTCGATCGAGCCAGATTCCCGAAGGTCGGACAACTGCGGGCGTTTATCCTCGCGGCTTTCCACCTGGCGCGACAGCTGGGACAGCGCGATCACGGGAATATTCAGCTCCTTGGCGATGGCCTTCAACCCCATGGAGATTTCGGCGATTTCCTGCACGCGGTTGTCGGCGGTGCCGCGCAACAGCTGAAGGTAGTCGACGATGATCAGGTCAAGCCCATGCGTCCGCTTCAGGCGACGCGACCGTGCCGCCACCTGCGAAATCGGCAGGGCAGGGGTGTCGTCAATGTAAAGCGGGCAGGCTTCGAGATCCTTGGCGGCCTGAACGAAGCGGCGGAACTCTTCCTCCTCCATGTCACCCTGACGGATCTTGTGGGACGAAATCTCGGAGGCTTCGGCAAGGATACGACCCGCCAACTGTTCCGCGCTCATCTCGAGGCTGAAGAAGCCGACCACGCCGCCCTCCAAGGCGCCATGCGATCCATCAGGCTTTGCGCCCTTGCGATACGCCTTGGCCACGTTGAAGGCGATGTTGGTTGCCAGCGAGGTCTTACCCATCGACGGGCGTCCCGCGAGGATCAAAAGGTCGGACGGGTGCAACCCCCCGAGCTTCTTGTCCATGTCGAGCAGCCCGGTCGAAATGCCGGCCATGCCGCCATCGCGCTGATAGGCGGCGTTGGCCACGTTCACGGCTTCTGTCACGGCGCGCAGGAACGATTGGAAACCCGATTCAGACTGTCCCTGTTCCGCCAGCTTGTAAAGCTTCTGTTCAGCGTTGACGATCTGCTCGCTCGGCTCGGAGGCCACGTCGACCTTTGCCGCCTGATCGGCAATGTCGCGTCCCAGACGGATCAGGTCGCGGCGAATCGACAGATCGTAGATCATCTGCGCGTAATCGCGCACCGCAAAGGTGGACACGGCGGATGCCGCCAGTCGCGCCAGATAGGCCGCGCCGCCCAGCTCGGCCAAGCCCTCGTCGTCGGCCATGAAGGCCTTCAGCGTGACCGGCGAGGCGAGGTTGTTCTTGGCGATTCGTGCCGCGGCAATCTCGAAGATGCGCTGGTGAACCGGGTCATAGAAATGCTCTGCACGGATCAGCGTGGCGATCCGGTCAAAGATCTCGTTGTCGGTGAGGATGGCACCCAGAAGCTGCTGCTCAGCCTCGATGGAGTGGGGCATGGTCTCCGCCGCGTCGACTTGGACTCCGGTCGGATTGATCGCTGCGATCTCGTTCATGGTTTCCCCATTATTCTGCTGCTGTTTGGCCTGTCGCCCAGGCGGCCCACCTAGCAGATGCCAAGGCCGTCAGGCAAAATGTATATCTCTGGGGATATCTCTGTGGACCGTCGGAAACACCTTATCTTGCCCGGAAAACGCATCCCCGCGCAAGATTTGGTTTCGCTGTCTACCGGCTTTTCGGCGAGGTTACGCCGTTGCAAAAATGGACGCGCGTAAATGTAAGGCTTTCGCTACGTCAACAATCAGGCGCGGGCAGCGCGCCAGGCGTGCGGATCCTTGAGGAACGCCTCGACCTCGGACAGAACGCCGGAATGCTTCGCTGGCGCCTCTGCGAGCACCTCCCACCAGGTGCACAGGTGGTGCAGTTGCACGCCGTGATCGCCCAGCGTTTTGATCGTCTCCGGGAAGATACCGTAATAGAAAATGACCGCTGTATGGCCACATGTCGCCCCCGTGTCGCGGATGGCGTCCACGAAAGACAGCTTTGATCCGCCATCGGTGGTCAGATCCTCGACCAGCAGAACGCGCTCGCCCTCGGACATGGCACCTTCGATTCGGGCGTTGCGACCGTAGCCCTTGGGCTTCTTGCGGACGTAGGTCATGGGCAGCGCCATACGTTCCGCCACCAATGCGGCAAAGGGGATGCCGGCTGTCTCGCCACCGGCGATGTTGTCAAACGCCTCGAACCCGGCGTTGCGCATGACCGTAATGGTCAGGAAATCCATCAGGGTGGAGCGGATGCGCGGGAAGGAGATCAGCTTGCGGCAGTCGATATAGACCGGCGACAATTGACCGGAGGCGAGCTTGAACGGCTCGTCTGCCATGAAATTCACCGCCTCGATCTCCCACAACATGCGCGCGGTCAGGCGGGCCATTTCTTCGGCGGTGGGGTAGGTCGAGGGGATCATGGGCGGCACTCCTTTGGGCTGCCCGCCGATTAGCGGGTTTTGCCCGGAGGGGGAAGCCCGCAGGCGCGTCTCCGCTGCGTGTTTCGATCAATTGCCGCGTGTGCCGCGCGCCGTGCTGCGATAGTGTCTCTTGGAAGGAGACTGCTCATGCGGCCCAAAACACGATTGCCCCATTCGTACCGCGCCGATCCGGCGGTGCCTGACTTTGATGATCGCTATACAGTCGTGGTGATGGATGGCGATTGCGCGATCTGTTCGGCCACGGCGCGGCGCATCGCGCGGCTTGACCGGGCAGACCGGATCCGCATTTGTACGGCGCAGTCCCCCTTGGGGCAGGGGCTGCTCGGTCACTTCGGTTTGAACCCCGATGATCCGGACAGTTGGCTTTTGCTGGAAAACGGGGAAGCGCGCGGCTCGCTCGATGCGATGATTGCGCTTTTCCCCCGGCTGCATCGAGGGTTTTCGCCGCTGAAGCTGCTGCGGGTTTTGCCTATTGGCGCCCAAGATTGGCTGTATGCCCGGATCGCGCGCAACCGCTATCACTTTGGCAAAACCGACCTCTGCGCCATGCCCGACCCGGAACTGCAACGGCGCCTGCTGCCATGACTTCGGGTGTCAGCAGCTCTCGTACAGGTCTTTCCAGATGTTGCGGTTGGACATGGGGTCAGGCAGGCCAAGCGTTTCCAGATAGACGCCGCCGATCTCGTAGGCCTCAGCCTCTCCCCTGGATACGCAGCTCCAGGTTTCGCCGCCTTGCTGGTTTTGGGCGTGGTGTACCAGTTCGTGCAGCAAAATCTCACGCCAGAGCGGATTGTCATGCGGGTTGTCAAAGTAGCTCGCGCCCGAAACCTCTTCGGCAGGAACGATAAAGATCACATCAGGCCCGTCACGTCCCGCGACATACAGCGCGTTCAGCCGTTCCTCCACCCCGTCGGCGGGCATCATGTGGGCGCGGCCGCGGAAAAACTGCTTCGTCAGATCCTGTCGGCTGACCTCGACCACCACCGGGTGGTCCATGCCCGCGACGTTATAGGCGCTGTGATCTTCCACGAAGCTGAGAAGCAAATCAATCAAGCCTTCCATGGATGGCTCCTTTTTTCTGTCCCTCGGTCTTGACCGACTTCCAGAACAGGCTAACTGAAGACCCCTTAAAATCAAATGAAGCCTGCGGTCGGAGCTCCTGTCATCGCAACATTTGGTGAAATGCTGTGCAATCTTTACCATATGCGGAGCTGACCGTCGGCGAAAACGCGCGTTGAAGGCGGATCTGGCGGTGATGGATCAGTCAGCTTCGCAGACGTTTGGCGTGACAGCGATCAATTTGTCGGTCACGAAATGCGCGGTGATGTGGGAGAGTTTTTCCAGTCGACCAATGGCCGGTCGGGGCACCGTCGGGCGGTGCCCCAGAGGTCTTAGAGGACCCGCCAATGCAGCGGCATCATGGGATCGAACACGGTGACCGGGCCATCCTCTGTTTCGATCTTGTCCGGATAGACAACGGGCGCGCCCTTTTCCAAGGTCACGGTCTGGTCGCTGACCGGTAGCCCGTAGAACCGGGGTCCATTCCGAGAGGCAAATGCCGACAGCTGATCCAGCGCGCCTTCCTGTTCGAACACTTCGGCCAGGATCGACAGCGTGTTCGTTGCGGTGAAGCATCCCGCGCAGCCACAGGCGTTTTCCTTCAGCGGATCGGTGTGCGGCGCCGAGTCGGTTCCAAGGAAAAACGACGGATCGCCCGAGATCGCAGCCTTGCGCAAGGCCAACCGATGCTCTTCGCGCTTGGCCACGGGCAGGCAGTAATAATGCGGCTTGATCCCGCCCACCAGCAGCGCGTTGCGGTTGATGACAAGGTGATGCGTGGTGATCGTCGCGCCCAGATCGTCACCACCCTCGCGCGCGTAATCCGCGCCTTGAGAGGTGGTGATGTGTTCCATCACGACGCGCAGGCCGGGCGTTGCGCGTCGAATCGGGTCCAGCACGCGGTCGATGAACACAGCCTCGCGGTCAAAGATGTCGATGTCCGGGTCCACGACCTCGCCATGCACGCACAGCGGCACACCGTTTTCCGCCATCGCCTCCAGTACCGGGCGCACCTTGTCGAAGTCGCGCACGCCAGACGCAGAATTCGTCGTCGCACCTGCCGGATACAGCTTTACCGAGGTGATGATGCCATCCTTATGCGCCTGCACGAGGTCGGCAGCGTCGGTTTCCTGCGTCAGGTACAGCGTCATCAGCGGCGTGAAATCGCTGCCCTCGGGCAGGGCGGCGCGGATGCGGTCGCGGTAGGCGCTGGCCTGCGCGCCGGTCACGACCGGCGGCACGAGGTTGGGCATGATGATCGCGCGTCCAAAATGGCGTGCGGTCTCGGGTGTCACGGCACGCAGCATTGCGCCATCGCGCAGATGCAGGTGCCAGTCATCGGGGCGGGGCAAAGTGATCTGGGTCATGCGATTGAGCTAGCATGAGGTCGGGTTCTTCACCAGAGCCACGATGCGGGTTAAAACGTCTGAAACCGAAAGAGGGAATGTGGCGATGATCCTTACAGTCATCCTTGGCGCGCTGGCGGGATGGGGCGCTCGGCAGATCGAAACGCAGGTGACCGACCAGCTGTATCGCTGGCTGGGCGATGACCACATGATCGCCGATCAGGATCGTGGCGTGGCGTCGTTGCTGCTGTGCCTGATGGCGGCGGCGGCCATCCTCAGCCTGCTGGGCGAAAGCGGTCGGGTCTTCCTCTTCACCCTGATTGCCAGCCTTGGCTATTTCCAGCAGGAGCTGCGCGCTAGCGTCCTGTCCCGCAAGCGCTAGCGCTCACCCGACCTGTTGTGTGGCGCCGTCTTCGGTGTCCGACGCGGCGGCATCAAGCCCGGCCAGTCGGCGCCGGAATCTCGGTGCGTTCAGGCGTGATGACACATTGTGACACAGCATACGGGTCAACGCGTCGCGTTTTTCACCGTCCGTATGCGCAAGAAGCCGGCGCAGATAGGGCAGATAGCTGCGGCGTGCGCGCATGTAGCCCGCAAAACGTTCCCGGGTCAGATTGCCCTCTGCCGTGTCCTCCAACAGTCTTGGCATCACGTCCATCATGCGAACATCGGTCTGCAAGGCGTTGCCAAACAAAGACATTCTATGCTTGGTCACATTCGATCGTGTGAACAAAGCCGCGTGCATGGCGTCCAATCTCTCGCGCGGATCGTACAGGACGTAGGCTGCATCGGCGGCGTCCAGCATGTCAGGCGCATAGCCATAGCGCGAGGTGAAATCCAGGCGCCGCATGTCTGTGAACCGGTCATCCCATTCGGTCACGCGCGGATCGAGCGTGGCCTGCGGTTGCAGCAACAGCACGCGGGCACCGGGAGCGGCCACGGAAAAGGCCGCCGCTGCGTAGCCGCACGGGCCGGCACCGTAAAACACCACCTGTTCGAATTCGTCGAAAAAGTCGTCATCGAGCAGTTGGTCAAAGAACTCATAGACACGCGGATCGCGGAACCAAGTGTCGCCGTGGCTCAGCAGCGAGAGCGAGGACCAGCCTTTTGTGCGCACCATGTCAAAGCCCAGCGGCGTGCGGGTTTGCGACAATGCCTCGATGCCCGACATGGTTTCAAACGACACCAGCAGCGTGTCGCCATCCTCGATGAAGATACCGGCGTGTCGTTTGCCCAGCGGTTCCGCAAAGCCGTGTTCCTGCCCCAACGTGCGCAGGGCTGACAACCATTCGCCGCGGCCAAGCGCGCTGAAATCGGGGGAAAAGCCGTTCTGTGCTGACATGCCAAATCCTTTGGCTCAATGCTGTGGCCAAACCTGTGGCCGAAATGGAAATTTCCGACGCTTCTCACGCCTACAGGGAAACAATGTCGTCGCTCAATGGCAAGAGTGTGGCGAAGAGGGGGAGTTTCTGTGTGCTTACTGGCCGGGACGCGGCTCGGCCTTCCAATCGCGCGCGCCGCGGGACACGGCGTCGTAGACGGCGCGGCCAACGGCTTCTCCCAACGCGGTGTGCAACCCGGCAAAGCAGGTCGACCCCTCCGGCGCGGCGACGGCGACGCAATCGGTTCCGGTGCCGGTGGCGGGCAGCCTGTCCGGACCAATGCGAATCTCGGCATCCATGATGGCTGCGGTGCGGGCCTGAACGGCAAGGCTCATGGCCTCCAGCATCGCGGCCTGCGTCAGCCCGGTGGATATCTGCACTGCCACGTTGATCGTCCCGGTGGGCGGCGCGTGGTAGGGCAGGCGCTGGCCGATCCGCTCTGCATTCGACAGCCCTACGGTGGCAAGGCAAAAGACATGTGTATCGCCAACCTGCGCCTCGGCAGTGCAAAAGCGGCGAATGTCGCGCGAGGTCAGAAACGCCACGCTGTCGGCCACGCCGCGCGCCTGCAAGGCGTCGTCGAACCAGACCGCCACATCCAGATCCTCGGGAAGGTCGGCATTGCGCACTTCGCGCCAGACGATGCGATCCGCGATGACAAAGCCCGGACGGTTCAGCGCCCAGCTCAGCACCTGCATGGGCTGGCCAAGGTCCAGCGTCAGCCAGGGACGATCCAGCGTCACCCGGTCCGTCATCAGATCACCGAGAGCGGCTGAAACACCGGACCTTGGTCAGTGTCGCGGAAATAGGCGGTGATCCCGAACACATCGCGCAGGCTGTCCAGCGTCAGCACATCTGCTGGCGCGCCATCAGCAGCAATGCGCCCTTCGGACAGGATAATCAGGCGCGTGCAATGACGTGCCGCCAGCCCAAGATCATGCAGCGAGACGATGACGCTGCGTCCGTCACGGGCCAGCTTGGCGAAGGTCTCCATCGTGGAAATCTGATGCGCCGGGTCCAGTCCGGCCACCGGTTCGTCCGCCACGATCAGCGGCGTGTCCTGGGCCAGGGCGCGGGCGATCAGAACGCGCGCCTGTTCGCCGCCTGACAGCCGGGTCGCGGTGCGCTGGCGAAAGGCTTCCAACCCCGTCGCAGCAATGGCCGCATCCACGCGGGCATGGTCCTCGGCGCCGGGTTTCTGGCCGCCCGCCATATGCGGAATACGGCCCAGCATCACCAGCGTGTCCACTGTCACGGGCCAGGCGATCTCGCGCATCTGCGGCATCCACGCGGCGGCACGGGCGCGATCGGCGTCGCGCATCACGGCGATGGAGCTCTGCCCCTCGTGCGCGACCAACCCAAGCGCCGCGCGCATTAGGGTGCTCTTGCCTGCGCCATTGGGGCCGATTAGCCCGACGCATTCGCCTTCTTCCACGTCAAAGCTGACATCGCGCAAGACGGGCCGATTGCGCAGGGTGACGCTCAGGTGCTCGACACGCAAAAGGCTCATCCCAACTGGCTCCGCGTCTTGTAGATCAGGTGCAAAAACAGCGGTGCACCCACCAGCGCGGTGACAACGCCTAGCTTCAGGTCGCGCTCTGGCAGGATCAGACGAACGGCGATATCAGCGGCCAGAACCATCACAGCCCCACCCAGCGCCGAGGCCCATAGCAGCCGCGAGGGACGCGCGCCGACCAGCGGGCGCAGGATATGGGGAACCACCAGCCCGACAAAGCCGATGGCCCCCGCCACGGCCGTGGTCGCTCCGATCACGCATGCCGTGCCCAACACCAGCACCAAGCGCAGGCGGGTCAGGCGGATGCCCATGGCGCTGGCCGCGTCTTCGCCCAGTGTCAGCGCGTCGAGGCCACGACCCAGCGACAGCAGCACGCCGCCCCCGACCAGCACGAAGGGCAGGGCGATCCACACGTGGGTCATCGACCGGTCCGCAAGCGAGCCCATCATCCAGAACATGATCTCTGACGCCGCAAAGGGATTGGGCGAGAGGTTCAGCACCAACGAGGTCAGCGCCCCGCTGAGCGCCGAAATCGCAATCCCGGCAAGGATCAGCGTCAGCGATGACCCGCGCGGCCCGGCCAGTGCGAGGATCAGCAGCACCCCGATCAGCGCCCCGGCCAGCGCCATCAGCGGCAGGCCCAAGGTGACCGTCGCCGCCACACCCGTCTGGATCGCCAGCACGGCCCCCAAAGCCGCAGCGCCCGATACGCCGATCAGCCCCGGCTCGGCCAGCGGGTTGCGCAGGTAGCCTTGCATCGCAGCGCCCGACAGCCCAAGGCTCGCGCCCACCAGCACCGCAAGGATCGCGCGCGGTAGACGAATTTCACGCATGACCATGGTCAGCGGGCTGGAATCGTCGACGATCAGCGCGCCAAGGCTTTCAAACGGCCCGATCTGCGCCGGGCCAAGAGTCAACGCGATCACAAACAGGCCGACCGTCAGCAACGATAGCCATAGCGCAGGACGTGCCATCAGGGCTCCTTGGTCAGGGCGTTGCGCAGGGGGCGCAGGCTTTCGATCGCGCGCAGCACATAGGGCGTGCCGCAGACCCAATCCTTGTCGGAGAAGCTCGCATCCGCGCGCCCCTCGCGCAAGGCTTCGACCACGGGATGGTCGAGGATCGCCTCCGACCGCGACGCACCGGGGTAGGGGCGGGACGTGACCAGCGCGTCCGGCTGTGCCAGCGCCAGAACCTCCAGCGGGATACGCCCGAAGGAGGGAAAGCCCAACGTGCCTGCGATGTTCTCGAACCCGGCGGCGGCGAGGATTTCGCCCGACAGGGTCTTGTCACCGGAGGTGTAACCGTTGGCATAATACAGCGCGGCGGTGGGACGTTCATCGACCTCTGCGCGCAGGGCAGCCAGCCGCGCGTCGAAATCGGCGATCATGGCGTCCGCAGCCTCTTGCTGTCCCAGAAGGTCGCCCATCTGCGCCATGCGATCGCGCACCTCCGCGAGCGAATAGGCCGGTGCAAAGCGCGCCACGGGAATGCCTAGCCGTTCCAGCATATCCAGGGTCGCCTGCGCCGAATAGCTGCCCGCGATCACCAGATCGGGCTGCATGAGATAGATATCCTCGGCCAGCGCATAGTTGATGCGGTACTTCTGCGCCTCTTCGGTCATGGCAGAGACCTGCGGGTCCAGCGCCACGTCAGAGACGGAAATCAACTGCCCCTCCGCCGCCAGCATCATGGCAAGCTGATCGGTGCACAGGTTGACGGAGACGACCCTTTCGGGGCGCTCCGGCATGTCCTGCGACATGGCAGGCAAAGCCACCGCGACCGTGGCCGCGATGACAAAAGGCCCGGCGCAGGCCCGGAGCATCCCCCGGACCCGCGACGGGATGTGCTCAGAAGGAGGTCTTGATACCGACATAGACAGCCCGACCCGAGGTGTTGTAGCCGCCAGCGGTTTCGTAATCCTCGTCCAGCGCGTTTTCGACCCGAATGTACAGTTCGCTGTCGTCCATCACGTCGTAGCTGAGGCCAAGATTGACCAGCGTGTAATCACCGACCTTGTGATCCGCCGGGGCAAATTCCGACGCCTCGATGTCGGCCAGACGCTGCACCTCGGCACTGCCACGCAGGCGCGGGGACAGATCTGCTTCTACACCCAGAACCAGATCGTAGCGCGGCACACGCTGTGCCGCGACGCCATCGGTTTCGGCGTTGGTATAGGTGTAGGCTCCGGCAAAGGTCACAGCATCATTGAGCGCATAGGCCCCCGACAGTTCCAGCCCCTCGGATACGGTGGTGCCGGAAACCTGATTGTAGGTCGAGGTCCCGAAATCATAGTCAATGCGGTCGTCGATCTCGGTGTAGAACAGGGTCGCCTTCACAAAGGTGTCCTGACCGTAGCGCTTTTCGATACCGATCTCGGCGGTGCGGCTGTTCTCGGGGTCAAGATCGGGGTTGCCGTAAGAGCTGTAGCGCTCGAACAGGGAGGGCGCGCGATAGCCCGTGCCCGCGACGGCGCGCAGGATCAGGTCGGGGGCAATGCCGTAGGTCATGGCCAGACGCCCGGTGGTCTGCCCGCCAAAGTCGGAATTGTCATCGTGACGCAAGGCGAACGACAGTGTTGCCGCATCGTTCATCTGCCAGCGCACTTCGCCGAACGCCGCGCTGTTCACCTCGTCTTCCTCATCGAAGCCTGAGGTCTCCGCAGTTTCCACGGTGCCGGTCAGGCCAAAGTCCGCGGTGATCGCGCCACCGGCGTCGTAGCCCAGCTTGAACTCCGCCTCATCGCGCATACCGTCGAAAAACGTGGTGAAGCCGGTCGGGTCATCGCGCTCGATGGAATAGCGGCTGAAGGCCAGCAGCGCCGTCAGCGGGCCGCCGTTGTTACCTTCGGCGAACACGCGCGCGCCGCGCTCGATCGTGAAATTCTGACCATCGGGGTTGGTGTTGCTGCGGTCGATGTCCAGCTCGCTGTCGCGCCAGAAGGCGGTGAAGCCCACTTCGACGGCCTCTGTCGCGTCGTAGCGGGCCGAGGCCACGACCTCATCCTGCCAGAACCCATCGTCCTCATCGTTGCCCGGACGGGTGGAGAACCCCTCCGTCGCGGTGCGGCCAAAGGTCAGGCCGATCTCGCCACGTGCGGATTTATACCCGGTGGAAGCAGACCCGATGAATGTCTCGTAGCTGCCGGCCTCAAGCGCGACCTCGGCGGAGGCACCGTCACGCGTGGGCTTCCAGCTTTCAAGGTTGATAACGCCGCCAATCGCTTCGGAGCCATAAAGCGCCGATTGCGCGCCCTTGAGCACCTCGACCCGCGACACGGCCGTGCCGGACAGGCGCCCAAAGTTGAAGGACGTCTGCGCACTGGACGGGTCGGACATGTCGATGCCGTCAAAGCGCACGGCGGTATAGCGCACGTCCAGCCCCCGCACGCGCAGGTTGGTCGTGGTGCCAAGCCCGCCGTTGGATGAATAGGACAGGCCGGGCTGGCGCGACAGGGTCTGCAAAAGCGGGGTGTCGGCAGCCACGGACAGCGCGTCTTCTTCGATGATCTCCACCGTGGAGGCGGTCTGTTCTGCCGGAACCGGCGACAGGCTGCCCGACAGAACCAGCGTGCCAAGGTCATAGGCTTGCGCGTGTGCGGTCGAGGCCAGCGCACAAAGCGCGGTGGTGCAAAGGATGCGTGCGTGGGTCATACACGGACACTCCGTCTTGGTGATCCGGTCAGGGACCACGGGTCAGATCTGGTGCCCGACAGACAGATCCGACGGGCCCGACGAAACGTCACCTCAACGGAATGGGACCGTAGCTCCTGACGCGCCCCGCGTCTGGCTGGGTGATCTCTTCGGCAGGTCTCCTGACTTGTGGGTCGCAGCTTGGCCGGTCCTTCCCGCGCAGGCAACGCCTGACGCAGTGGTTTCTTCCGGCTTCACTCGCCACTTACAGTTGCGGGGGCAGTCACGGCATTGGGCCAGATTGCCCGCACCGCATTCCCTATTATCCGGAAAGTGTCCGGACCGAAGCAGCGCCTGACTAGCCGGGCCGCGCACACGGGGAAAGCCGTCGCTTGGTCGTAGAGCGCGCGGATGCAGGGAGTGCGGCGCGAATGCAACACCGCGCGGCCGATATTTGGTGCACGTGATCTGCGCAGGACGATACGGCGGTCGCCCTCAGTCCGTGTCGTCGCCTTGCCGGGCCATCGTGGCGTGCCGGGCCAGAAACCGCGCGGCGTCCAGAGGGACGGGGCGCGCCGGGGGCGTCATCAGGAGCCGGGCAAAAAGCGCGCGCATGGGCTCCTGCGCCAAAAGCGCCTCGAACCGCGCCTTGCGCCATGCGACGGCCTGCGTGTGCAACAGGTCCAGCACTGGATCAGCGGCAAACCCTGCTCGATGCTCCGCCACCCCCGGCAGATCAAGCACGGAACGGTCTTCGGCGTCACACCAGTTCCGCTCCACCCAGTAATCCATTCCAAGCGATTGATCCGCATGCACCGCGCGGCCCCGGTCGGCCTTGAGCACATAGCTTTCCATCGCGCCGAGCGGGTAGTGGTTCAGTTGCGCCATGGCGTACATGGGCCGCCCATAGTTGGAAAAGATCCGGCGGGTGCGGAACTGTGCATCCAGCGCGTTGCCGCAGCCATCCACCCACCGCGCCTGATTTACCCGGTCGGGATCGGGGTTGCGCGGCCGATGCACGCCAAGCTTTCGGTAGGTACCATCATTGCGGTAGAGCGTTTTGAACATCGCCGCGCGCCATGGCCAGTGCATGATCTCGGGCGCGGCGCGGGTGAATTGTTCAGGGATCGGAGTGTCCTCGAACCGCACCACGCCCGCATTGCCAAACAACCGCCACGTGAGCGTTATGGCATCCGCGTCGGGCAGGGCGGCGATGAGGCCGGGCAGGGTACGCTCGCCCACGTGGACGTTCACGAATTCGTCGATGTCCAGCGACAAAAGCCAGTCAGCCTCCCGCACGGCGCTGCATGTGTCGGCCAGCTTCAGCCCGGTGAACTGGATGCCTCCTTTGCCATAGGGGCCATCGTTGCGGATGTGGGTCACGTGTCCCAGCTCGGCCAGCCGATCCAGCATCGCATCTGCGCCATCGTCACAGGCGTTGGACAGGGCCACCACATGCGTGACGCCACAGGCCAGATGATGCGCCATCCAATCCAGCAAAAAGGCCGCTTCGTTGCGGACGCAAAGCACGGCTGTGATGTTCATGTATCGCAATCCTGTGGCGTGTTTCGGGGCTGAACCTGACAGACCCTGCGCGGCGTCACCAGCCCTTGCGGAAGGTCACGACCTTCTGTTCCGAGGCTTTCGGGAAATAGCTCAGGCCGGCCTTGTGCATGGCGTCAAACACCGCCTGCACGCCGCTTTGACCGATCCATTGCGGGTGCAGCTCGATCACCGCCACACGCAGGCCGGTCCAATCCCCGGCGGGCAGCACATCGGCCTCCGCGCCTTCGATGTCGCACACCAGGACATCCGGTTTCACCTCATCCAGAACCGGGCCAATGGCGTGCTGATCGATCTGGGCGGTCCCGGTGATCAGATCCGTGTCAATGGTGCCATCCATCGAGGACGCAAGGAAATTCTGGCGAATGTAAAACGGCACGGGGTCGCCGCCCTCCGGCGTCAGCAGCGCGTTTCGCACCTCCGCGACCTGCACCCCGTTTGCGGCATGAACCGACCGGATATAATCGATCAACGAGGGGTTCGCCTCGTAGGACACGACCCGCTTGACCTTCTTCTTCACCGACAAAAGCGTCGACATGTAGCCCATCCCCGCCCCCAGTTCGAGCACGGTATCCCCTTCGCGCACCACGCGCATCACGGCGTCGCATTCCTTGCGCTCGTAGGTGCCCTGCTTCAGCGCAGCCCGCACGCGACCGGTGGTCAGCTCCGGATGCTTCGGTATCTTCAACCCGCGGGAGCGGATGAAGGGGCTGGGCGTGATGACCTTTTCGTCCTCCATGTCAGTTCTCCAGATCAAGGGACAGCGCGTAGGCCACCCGTTCCGTTTCCGTCAATTTCAACGACAGCGCCTGCTGGTACAGCTCTTCGAATTCCGGGATGCGGTGAAGCTCATCTGCCTTGGCGCGGTGCCAGTCAAAGGCCCGGCGGTGCCAGTCCTTCAACACCGGGTCCGCCATCAGCCGATCCAGTTCTGCGCGCAGCCGGGGCAGGTTGCGCTTGATCGTCACGTCGCGGTGCACCGACCAATCCATGCGAATCCAGTAGTTTATGCCGATGCTGCGGTCCACGTGCAGGGCGCGGCCGCGCTGGCGTTTCACCAGATAGCTTTCGGCGGAGCGCAGCGCATAATGGTTCAACTGGATCAGGTCATACCCGATGGATTTCTTCGACGAGCGCCAGCCGTTCCGGATCGCCTCGGAGGTCATGTCCTTGCCCGAACCGTTTACCCATTTCACTTGCGCGTCCATCCCGTCGGTCAGCTTGTTGGGCCGGTGGCAGGACATCTTGGCATAGGCGCCCATGTTCCGGAACATGGTCTTGAATCCCCAGACGGTGTGCGGCTTGGGGCAGAATTTCGGGGCGCAGGTGTCGAACTGTTCGATCACCGGACGGTCCTCCAGCGTCACCACATCGTTGTGGCCAAACAGCCGCCAGGTCATCGCCACATTGGTCGCATCCGGCACCGCGGCAAAGAAATCGTCCAGCGTGCCATTGCCGGTCCGGATGTTGACGAACTCGTCTACATCGATATGGGCGATCCATTCAGCGGTCTTGATCACCGGCTCATTCAGCGCATTGTCCAGCGCGAACTGTTGCGGACTGTTGCCGGACCAATTGTCGTTGTTGCGGTGCTGGACAAGGCCAAGCTCTTGCAGCCGATCCAGAATTTCGCGCGTCCCGTCAGTGCAGTCATTGGTGTAGATCAGGAACGTGTCAAAGCCGACGGCGCGGTGATAGGCCACCCATTCAAGGATGTAGGGACCTTCGTTCTTCATGCAGCCGACGATCACGCGGCCAGAGCTGCCCGTGGGAATGTCGCGCGCGGAAGAGGGCGTATAATCAATGCCTTGCACGTCTTCCTTCACCTTGCCCATTCGGTTGTGCGGGGCATAGGAGGAGGTCTGTAGCTTGACGAAGTTCTGCTTGGCCAGATCCGGCATCAGTCGCCGCGCGCTGGGGGTCAGCAGCGCATCAACGTCGTTGGGGACCATGGGGCGCGCGGCTTTGGCTGCGGCGCGCAAAGCAGGTGAAACATCGGCGGCCGCACAAGCCATTTCCGGGGCCGATACCGTCGCGGCGCTGCCCATCGGGGCCGGTTGCGCTGCGGCACGGTGTGCAAGGTCGGCGGCCTTGTTTGCCAGCTCTTCCTTCGTCGCCTGATTGATCCGCCGGCGAAACGCCATGAGGTACTGCGTCGCGCGAAAGCCGCGCG
Source organism: Sagittula marina (assembly GCF_014196795.1). Taxonomy (GTDB): domain Bacteria; phylum Pseudomonadota; class Alphaproteobacteria; order Rhodobacterales; family Rhodobacteraceae; genus Sagittula; species Sagittula marina. The sequence continues at coordinate 77,242 of NZ_JACIEJ010000004.1, read as the reverse complement.
TCGGGTCCGCCTCAGCCCAGTCGGCAACGGGCGCGTCCGGTGCCATCAGCCTCTCCGGAAGATCATGTTCGTCGCAGAGCATTTTGATATCGTTGGAAAATCGGTCCGTCAATGCATGCAGGCTGCCGGGCGCGATCGCCGGACCATGCACCTTGATCTCGCCCAAAAGCTTGCGCCACAACTGTCGGGGCAGAATGACGTCCTCGCGCGCCAGCAACCGCAGGGCCGCGTCGTTGAACAGGCGACAGCGGGTCATCCAGGCCGCCGAGGGCTGCTCTGGCGGCGTCCAGGGGTCGGCCTTGCCGATGGTTTCCGCGATGTCAAAGGCCGCGCGGCATTCCTCCGGCGCGGTCTCCGACGACAGCACATCCGGATCGGTGGCGCGCAACCGCATGGCGCCGGGGCCGAAAACCGCCTCCCATTCGGACGTCATCCGCCTGAAATCGAGCCAGAACTGCGCGCCTTGCACCTCCGCGAACACGCCTGCCTGCGGGTCTGGCGCGGGACGTGTGCGCAGCGCGGCCTCCCGGAACGACGGCGCTTCACAGCAAGCCAACTCCGCCTCCAGCGATGTGGCGCGCCCTTCCAGCAGTTGCGCGGTGTAGCGTCGTACAGCCATGCGCGCCGGATCATCCAGATGCGCCACGATGCGAATATCGTCGGACATCTGCGACAGCAGGGCCTTGAGCCGCGCCAGCTCCGACCGGGTGACCAGCGACGTTCCCAGCTGATGCGCCGACAGGATCACCGTGTGACAGCCGGAGCGCGCCACTTCCTCCGCCAGCTTGCGGGCCACATCATCATGCAGCACCTGCTGTTTCTCCGGGGTGATGTACCCACGATTGAAGCGCAGAGAATCCACGTTGGCCGGGGCGCTGACAGCCATGAAAAGCCGCGTGTGGTTTCTTGCACCGGGAGACCGGGCATACAGCACGCCCTTGGACCTCAACTGGTCGCGCTTGGCGTCAAGGATCCGCTGCACCCGGTCAGAGGTCGCGGCATCCGGGCCGATATGAACAAAGATCCGTGTCACGCCACCGGGTCTCCGCCGGGGGGCTGCGTCACGTTCTCTCGTCCCCACCAGGGCAAGGGCATACCGATAAACGCCGACAGCTTTTCGGCTGCATCCGGCGCGCCGACATCCAGTTGCAGATAGTTATCGCGGCCCGCGAACACGTCGCGGTGCATGTCCAGCATGGTCTCGATCCACGTCACACGCTCCGTCCAGTTCTTGCCAAAACCGTGCGGCAGGCCGGGCATATTGGCCTGCGCGACGCGTTTCCCCATGTTGCGGAAATTGTCCATGCTGGCGCAAATCGCCTCCGGCGGGCGGGTCGTGGTCACGAACTTCACGTCCGGGTTCTTGTCCCGCATGGCTTTCAACAAGGCGTAATCGCACTGCGGAAACAGCGCGAGCGGCGGCTTCAGCCCGCTGATTTCCGTCAAGGCATCGTAGAAGTCCAACAGCTCCAGCGGATTTCCCGTCGCATACCAACTGGTGTAGATGCCGGCCCCGACGAAATCGCGCCGAATTCTGGTGTCGTCTGTGTGCTCTCCGCGCACGCGGTGATCCGCAACGAACAGGCCCGCTTCTTGCAGCGCGCGGGCAAAGGTGGTCGTGCCGGTCTTCGGCAGGCCAAGGTTGACGATCTTGAGGCGGCCAGTCTGGGTCATGTCACGGCCTTCCTACACAAGATTGGAGCGCAGCGTCGCTGGCCAAATTCGTCCCGACCCGATCCGCGCATCACCAGTGGTATCATGCCAACCCCAGCTCCTTCATCAACGCGTACTCACCGGGAGGATAGGGGGGCAGCCCCTTCAAATGTGCAAACATCTCTCGATAGGCCGGTTGCGCCATCAATTCGTCGCGTTTGGCCTTGTGCGCGGCCACGGCCCGGGCGTGCAGCGCGCCGATCCGGCCGTCCGCCTTCAGCGCCTCAAGGGCCGCTTCCAGCTGCGGCAGATAGCGCTGTATGCTGGTGTCCTGCCACGCCGGATCGTTACGTTCCCGCCAATAGGTGTCGTCAAAGGCCCGATTTTCGCGGTTCACATCCCCGCGGTCGTTCTTCACCAGATAGCTGTCGAGAGAGCGCAACGCATAGTGGTTCAACGTCGCGAAGGCCCGCGCCCCGGCGGCGGGAAACTTGCGGATCCGGCGCGGGTTGTCGGCCACAAGGAACTTGTGCGGCACATCCCGGCCCGCTCCGTCAGTCCACGTTGGATAAGACCCCTTGTCGAGACCCTTCTTGAAAAACGGGCGATGCGCGCCGAAGTACTGCAACGGAAAATCCTTGCGCACCAAAGACTTCAGCTCGATTGCCGTCTCGCCACACCACAGGTCGGGGTTGTGCGAATGATCGAACTGCGCGATCACCGGCCGGTCTTCGAATGCGTCAACGCCGCCATTGGCGAAAAACTGGAAGGTCACGGAAATCGCCTGCGGATGGCCGCAGGCCGCGATCAACGAGGGGATCGTGTGATCGCCCACATGGATGTTGAGGAACTCGTCCACATCCGCCACCCAGACCCAGTCGGCCTGTTTCACAACCGCCTGATGCGCCGCGTTCTTCAGCGCCTCCATCTGGTAGTTGCGACCCTTCGCGGGGTTGGGCAAATGAACGACGTTGCCTGTCAATTCAGCCAGATCATCCCGGCCCGCCAAGGCATCCAGCAGGGTATCGGTCCCGTCGCTGCAGTCGTTGGAATAAAACAGGTGATCTGTCACGCCCAGCAGGCGGTTGAAGGCGATCCACTCCAGCAGGAAGGGGCCTTCGTTCTTGACGCATGTGACGGCGGTGATGCGCATCGGCGCTCCGCTTCCTTCGTGTTCGTGAGGCGGCTCTGCCTGCTGTCCCATCCCGGGTTGGCCCCGATGATTATATGCACGAATCATTACATTCCGGTGGTCCCGCGTCAACGTCCACCCGAACCGCAGGGCGCAGTGTGCGACCTTCGCGCTATTGACCCCATGCCTGCGGGCTGGGACACCTCTCCCCCAAGGAGAGAGACATGACCATTCCCAATACGATTGACGAGGTGCAGGCCCGCCTGTCCGAGACCGGCTACGTGTGTGGCCGCGCGCTGGCGACCGTGGTGTTCTTGTCGCTGAAACTGGGCCGCCCGCTGTTCCTCGAAGGAGAGGCAGGCGTCGGCAAGACAGAGATCGCCAAGGCCTTGGCCAAATGTCTGAACCGCCGCCTGATCCGCCTGCAATGCTACGAGGGCCTCGATGCGTCGAGCGCCGTCTACGAGTGGAACTTTCCGGCGCAGATGATCGCCATCCGCACCGCAGAGGCGGCAGGCACACAGGACCGGACCGCCCTGCAGACAGAGCTGTTCGGCAAGGACTACCTCATCGAACGCCCGCTGTTGCAAGCGATGCGCCCCGATGAAAACGGCGCACCGGTCCTGCTGATCGACGAACTCGACCGCACGGATGAACCGTTCGAGGCCTTCCTGCTGGAGGCGCTCTCCGACTTTCAGGTCACCATTCCCGAAATCGGCACCATCGCGGCGCCCGAGCCGCCCATCGTCATTCTGACCTCCAACCGCACGCGCGAGGTGCACGATGCCCTCAAACGTCGGTGTCTCTACCATTGGGTCGATTACCCCAACTTCGACCGCGAGGTAGAGATACTCAATGCCCGCGCGCCGGAGGTCTCCGAGCAACTCTCGAAGGAAATCATCGCCTTCGTGCAATCGCTGCGCACCGAGGACATCTTCAAGAAGCCGGGCGTCGCGGAAACCATCGACTGGGCCAAATGCCTGCTCGCGCTCGATGTGGTCGATCTCAGCCCGCAGGTGATCTCCGACACTCTTGGCGCGATCCTCAAGTATCAGGACGACATCGCCAAGATCGGCGGATCGGAAACGGCCCGCATTCTCAAGGACGCGAGAAAAACCCTCGAAGAGGCATAAGCCGTCAATCCGCGGGCAGCACGCGCCCCGGCGTCTGTGCTTTGTGAAATACTCCGGGGTCCGGGGCAACGCCCCGACCCCCAAGGCCGCACCAAGGACCGCACCCATGGCAGAATACATCCCGCTGTCCGTGCCGGACAATCCAAGACTGGCGCAGAACATCATCCATTTCGCGCGCGCCCTGCGTCGTGCGGGCTTGCCCATCGGGCCGGGCCGCGTGATCGAGGCCATCAAGGCCGTGCAGGTGGCAGGCTTCACCGACCGCATGGACTTCTACTGGACACTGCACGCCTGCTTTGTGAACCGTCCGGAACATCGCATCGTCTACGCCCAGATCTTTCGCCTGTATTGGCGTGACCCCCGGTTCCTCGAACATATGATGTCCATGCTGCTGCCCGCCGTGCGCGGCGTCCAGGAGGAAAAGCTGGCCCAGGCCGCCGAGAAACGCGCGGCTCAGGCGCTTTTGGGCGACGAGATGCCGGAAATGCCCGAACCGGAGCAGGAACAAGAGGCCGAGCAGATCGAAGTCGACGCCTCCTTCACCATCTCCACCGAGGAAAAGCTCAAGACGCTGGATTTCGAGCAAATGTCGCTCGACGAGATCGCGCAGGCCAAAAAGATGATCGCGCAGCTGACCTTGCCGGTGAAGCCGATCAAAAGCCGTCGCTCCATGGCGGCCTCCCACGGCAAGCGCACCGATCACCGCAAGACGATCCGCGATGCCGTGCGCAAGGGCGGGGAAATCCGCGCCATCGCCCATGCCAAGCCGCGCTTGCGGTGGCCCAACCTTGTGGTGCTTTGCGACATCTCCGGGTCGATGAGTCAGTACAGCCGCATGGTGCTGCACTTCCTGCACGCGGTCGCCAACGAAAAGGGGCAGGGCTGGGCGAAGGTGCACGCCTTCACCTTTGGCACGCGGCTCACCAACATCACCCGCCACCTTGCCACCCGCGACGTGGATGCCGCGCTCAAGGCCGCCGGGGCCGAAGCGCAGGATTGGGAGGGGGGCACACGCATCGGCGACTGCCTGCATCATTTCAACAAGCACTGGACCCGCCGCGTCATGGGGCAGGGTGCCGTGGTGCTGCTGATCACGGACGGGCTGGACCGGGATGCCGCCTCCGACCTGGAGAAGGAAATGCAGCGCTTGCAGTTGTCCTCCAAGCGGCTGATCTGGCTGAACCCCTTGTTGCGCTGGGACGGGTTTGCGCCCAAGGCCAGCGGCATCCGTGCCATGCTGCCGTATGTGGACAGCTTTCGCGCCGGCCATTCCATCCAGTCGCTTGAACAACTGGCCGAAGCGATCTCCAAACCCGACGATGCAGGCGAAAAGGCCCGTCTCATGGCGATGCTGTGACGCGCAAGGGCCTGCCCTGAGGGCGCTCTGTCTCTGCCCAGCGTTAAACCGCCTGTTTCAAATGCGCCACGCAACCGAATGCCTTACCGCGCGTTATAAGCTCAAGCCCCGTCGGGGCATTGAGAGGAGACATAATGAAAACCCGCAAGTTTCTTACGGCGTCGACCGCCGCTCTGGCACTCAGCGTCAGCAGCGTAGCACAGGCCCAGAACGCTGCCGCCAACCTGCCGAACGGCCAGGTGAACCAGATTGTCGACGCGCTCACCGATCTCTGCGCCACAGGCGAGGCGCTCCCCGAGGCATTGGATTGCGCCCTTGTAGCCGAAGCACAGGCCGACCCGTCCAAGCAACCTCAGCTTATGGACATGGCCGCGGACCTTGCAGCTGACGGCGTCGACCTCCCTGCATCGGGGAAGTTGATGCAACTGGCGCAGGCTGATACGCAGGCGACCGTCGCAGCTGATGCAAATGCCGAGGCTGCTGCGCCCACCGAGGACGACCTTGCCGCCGCGTTGAAAGCACAGGCTCAAGCCGCAGCCGACGATCTTCAGGCGCAGGCAGACAGCGCTCAGGCCGAAGCCGAAGAGACAGTTGCCGAAGCAGAAGCCGCCGCGCAGGCCGAAGCCGAGCAAGCAGCACAAGCCGCAGCCGAAGCACAGCAGGCCGCCGAGGCAGACGCCGAACAGGCAGCCCAGGCCCAGGCAGAGGCTGAACAAGCAGCTCAAGCCGAGCAAGAGCAGGCCGCTCAGGCCGAAGCCGAGCAGGCAGATGCCGAGGCTGCCGCACAAGCAGACGCCGAGGCACAGGCGCAAGCAGACGCCGAGGCTCAGGCTCAAGCCGACGCAGCCGCGCAAGCGGATGCAGAGGCCGCACAACAGGCCGACACGACCACAGATCCGCTTCCGCAGGTTGAAGCCGCAGAAAATGCAGACGCCGCCGCCGGTGCTGATGTTGCCTCCGAAGGCAATGCCGCATCAGAGCCAGACGTTGCATCCGGCACCCAGGAGGGTGAGGCAACCGCTCAGACCGAGGCGCCAGTACTCGACGAAGACGAAGTCGCTGCGCCCCTGACCGATAATCCTGAGGCCCCGGTGGCCGACACCGGTATTTCCTCAAGCGATCTTGCACAGGCCCTTGAGCAGGCCGGGCTGAATGAATCCGCCGAAACGGTGGCCGAGGCCGAAGCCGCTGCCGAAGCGCAGGCTCAAACCAACGCCGAAGGCGAATTGGATGCCGAAGCTCAGGCGCAGGCCGATGCCAATGCGCAGGCGCAGGCCGATGCGGTCTCTCAGGCTGACCAATCGACTGCCGCCGCCGCAGCCGGTGAAGGTGCTTCTGGCAACGAGCCGGAAGTGGTCGAAGAAACCGTGACCGCAGACGAGGTGCGCAGCTCCACCGAGGACTTCGCCAACTCCGTCACGGCCGCCCCGACCGACATCTCCGCTCAGGAGCTTGAGGACGCCAAGGACCGTGCCCGTGACAACGGCAGGGATGCCGAACGCGCCCGCACTGTCGCAGGTGCCGCACTGCTGGGTCTCGGCGCTGTCGCGCTCAACGAAATCCTCAAAGGCGACGAAAAGGTCGTGTCCAACAGCGGTGACCGCGTGGTGATCGAGGACAACGGCAACTTCCGCGTGCTGCGCAACGACGACGTCCTGCTGCGCCGCCCCGGTGCTGACGTGACCACCTACCGCTACGACGATGGCTCCACCCGCAACGTGGTGACCTACGAAGACGGCACCGTGGTCGAAACCATCAAAGCTGCCGATGGCCGCGTTCTGCGCCGCTCGCGCACTCTGGCCAATGGCAACGAGGTTGTTCTGTTCGATGACACGCAAGCCACGCAAGAGGTGGTCATCAACGATCTGCCGCAGGTGAACGCAACCCGCCCGCGTGAGCGTGTGGTCTACCGTGACACCAACGACACCGACGCTCTTGCCCGTGCGCTGTCCGCTCAGGAGGTCCAAGGCGTCAACCGTACGTTCTCGCTGAACCAGGTGCGTAACATCGAGAAAGTGCGCCAACTGGTGCCCGAAGTGACCGTGGACACGATCAACTTTGAAACCAACAGTGCCGCCATTCGTGCCGTCGAGGCCGAGGAACTTTCGGCTCTGGGCAACGCCATGCGTGACGCCATTGATCGCAACCCCGGCGAGGTCTTCCTGATCGAGGGCCACACCGACGCCGTTGGCAACTATGCCTACAACCTTGCCCTGTCCGACCGTCGTGCAGAATCCGTGGCGCTTGCCCTGACCGAGTACTTTCAGGTGCCGCCGGAGAACATGATCCTGCAAGGCTACGGTGAAAGCGACCTTGTCGTGCCGACGACACAAGCCGAGCGGGCCAACCGCCGCGCCGCCGTGCGTCGCATCACGCCACTGCTGCAAGCTCAGAATTGATCTGACACCGCTTCCGCGATGTAAAAAAGCCCCCGCAGGACACTGCGGGGGCGCTTTTGTACTAGGCTCTCGGAACAACAGCTCCGAGCGGATTACTGAGCCACTTCGGCATCCGTCAAGAAGACCGCGCGATAGGTCTCGGTGCTTTCATCGAAATTCAATGTGCCACGCACCTTCACTTCCGTCGCTTCCGGGATATCCTCCATCGGCTCGGACAGGTGGACTTCCAACGTGGGACCATAGCCGTTCGACCCGCAAAACGGGCAGTCCTCAGGGTCTGGAACGATCAGGAACTGGCTGACGTAGGGCTGCGCCTCGACCGGCACGTAAAATCCGGTGATCTCGAAAGCCTCCGCCTGCGCGCGCAGCGCCTCGGGGATGGTTTTTTCGACCTTCCACTCGGTCTCCGTCTCGGTTTCGGCGTATTCGATGCCGGTGATCAGCTCCCATGGATTGGCAAAGGCGGGAGCCGCGACCAAACAAAAGGCCGCGAAAAGAGAGGGGACGCGCATGAGAACCTCCTTTGGTTTGATTGAGACATAAAACGAAGGGCGCCACTCTGCCAGAGGGCGCCCTTCACGATGGCGATTTGGCGCTTGTTCGGCGCGGCGTGTCTCAGACCATCATTTCCTTGGTCGCGGACAGCGTGACATCCGGATAATCGCGCTCGATCCGGTCGATGTCCCACTGAAGCCGCGTCAGGTAGACCACGTCGCCGTCATTGTCGTAGCTGATGTGCTGCTTGTTGGCGTTCACGAACTTTTCGACGGCGTCCTTCTCCCCGTGCACCCAGCGGGCAGAGGTGAATTGCGACGGGTCAAAGCGCACCGGCAGGCCGTATTCCATCTCGATCCGGCTGCCCAGAACCTCGAATTGCAACGCGCCAACGACGCCGACGATAAAGCCCGAGCCGATCATCGGTTTGAAGACCTTGGCCGCGCCTTCCTCTGCGAATTGCATCAGCGCCTTTTCCAGGTGCTTGGATTTCATTGGATCGCCCGCCCGAACGCCCTGCAGCAGTTCCGGCGCAAAGGACGGGATGCCCGTGACCTTGATCGGCTCGCCTTCGGTCAGCGTATCGCCGATGCGCAACTGCCCGTGGTTCGGGATGCCGATGATGTCACCGGCCCAGGCTTCTTCGGCCAATTCGCGGTCGGAGGCGAGGAACAGCACCGGGTTGGAAATCGCCATGGGCTTCTTGGTGCGCACATGGGTCAGCTTCATCCCGCGATGAAAATGCCCCGACGCCAGACGGACAAAGGCCACGCGGTCGCGGTGCTTGGGGTCCATATTGGCCTGCACCTTGAACACAAAGCCGGTGACCTTCTTTTCCTCAGGCGCGATTTCTCGCGGCGTCGCCTTCTGGATCTGCGGCTCCGGCCCGTAGGTGCCGATGCCGTTCATCAGTTCCTGCACGCCAAAGGAGTTGATGGCAGAGCCAAACCAGATCGGGGTCATATGGCCTTCGAGGACCGACTGCGGGTCAAGCGTTGGCAGCAGCTCGCGCGCCATCTCGACCTCTTCGCGCAGCTTTTCCAGCAGGCCTGCGGGGATGTGCTGCTCCATGCGCGGATCGTCGAGACCTTCCAGACGGATGGACTCCGCGACCTTGTTGCGGTCGGCGCGGTCCATCAGCTCCAGCCGGTCGTTGAGCATGTCGTAACAGCCCAGGAAATCGCGGCCCATGCCGATCGGCCAGGAAGCGGGCGTTACGTCGATCGCAAGGTTTTCCTGAATCTCGTCAATGATATCAAAGGTGTCGCGCGCTTCACGGTCCATCTTGTTGCAGAAGGTCAGGATCGGCAGATCGCGCAGGCGGCAGACCTCGAACAGCTTCTGCGTCTGGCTTTCCACACCTTTCGCCCCGTCGATCACCATCACGGCGGCATCCACGGCGGTCAGCGTGCGATATGTGTCCTCGGAAAAGTCCGAGTGACCGGGGGTGTCCACGAGGTTGAAGCGGAAGTTATTGTCGCCGCTGGCAAAATCGAACGACATGGCGGAGGCCGAGACAGAGATGCCCCGGTCCTTTTCCATCTGCATGAAGTCCGAGCGCGTGCGCCGCGCCTCGCCCTTGGCCCGTACCTGACCGGCCATCTGGATGGCGCCGCCATAGAGAAGGAATTTTTCAGTCAGCGTCGTCTTGCCGGCGTCCGGGTGCGAAATGATCGCAAAAGTCCGGCGGCGGGCGATTTCAGGCGGAAGGGTGGGGCGATTGTCAAGCATGGCGCGCAGATAGCGTGAATTCGAGGTCTCGTCCATTGGGGATGTTACGCCGCCTGATGCCGAAGCGTCTTGAGTATTTCTAAAAGCGAGGAAGCTTGGCGGGCTTCGTCGCGCCGGACATATGATCGGGAACTCTGTGCCATGGCTTCGGGTTTGATGTGCAGATCAGACAGGGAGTGACTGACATGGCCGAAGACCACGGATCATCGATCAAGAATGACAAGCTTTACGGGGATTTGCGTGACAAGGGCATGTCCAAGGAAAAGGCCGCGCGGATCGCCAACGCGCAGGCCAATGACAACATGCACCCGTCGGAAAAGGGCGGCAAGCAGCCCCCGTACGAGGACTGGACCAAGGACGACCTTTATGCCCGGGCGCAGGAGATCGGGATTGATGGGCGGTCAGACATGAACAAGGACGCGTTGATCGAGGCTTTGCGCAACCATTGAGGCTGGTAAGATCGGCGCGGCGGACACCTCAGGGCGGCGCTGAGTCATGCCCACCGTGACACTCCCCGAAAGGCTGGGCAGCGGCGCGTCATTGCGCGGCCACAATGCGTCCCACGCCCGGGGCCGCCAGCCGGATGCAAACTTCATCCGGCTATCGCTTAAGCGCGGAGAAGAGAGGCTCTAACCCGTGGAAGACCTGCGCAGCAGCGCTGCCGCATCCGGGTGCGACAGCAGCGACTCTCCAATCTCCAGATCGGAAATATCGCTTCGCTTGTGTCCGGGCACCAGGTTGGACAGCGAGTCCAAAAGCTCCTCTGGCAGGGCGGCTTGGGTGCGCGTGTTGACCAGCATTGATTCCGCGGCGATTCCTTCGGCGTAGATGATCTGATGGGCGTCAAACAGCATCTGGTAATAGTCGACAAAGCCACCCGGCGCGACGGTGACCGTGCTGTCATTCACCAAGTGGCGTGCGCGCACCAGAATCTCTGAACGACCGGCTCCGATTTTGTCGAGGCGCTGATAGATGAACAGCCGATGATCCGGAGAGACATAGAGGTCGCGCGCGTTGTTCAGCGTACCCTCGGCAATGCGGATCGGTGCAAAACGCCCCGTTGCGCGCACAGTGTGGTGGCCGATCCATTGGATAGGCTGCGGGCCGTCGTCGCGGGTCAGAACCCGGTCGCCAATCGCCAGATCCTCAACCGCTTTTTGTGCGCCGCTTGCCAGCGTGATCATGGTCCCGGCCGTAAAGGAGGTGCAGGCCGTCTGGGCATAGCGGGCCAGCGCAGCCTCCTCTGAGACGCCGACCAGCACGTAGTCGGTGTTTGGCGTCATCTCCGCCAGCGGCATCACATGGACCTGTGCCGCGTCGCCCGCGTCGTCGGTTTCCACCAGAACAAGGCATTCCGTCGTCTCGCCCGACCTGGACATGAACGTGACGCAGCAATCGAGGTGCAGGGCGTGGCCGGGCACCCCCTGTTCCGACTGCTCCGCCAGGCGGAATGGCGGTGTTGCCGCGCTTGTGACGCTGAGCGGTTTGAGCATCGACATCGGTGACAGGCGGTACACATCGTCAGGCACCAGATCATCCGCCCATGACAAGGCGTCGCCAAGGTTCGCCCCGTTGATCACGCGCAGCGCGGTGGCGGGGAAAACATTCAAATCGGTGGTGGGCATTATAGCGTCCCTGACGTACTGAAAAGTGATGCAGCGCACATCCATTGTATGCCACCACATTGTGGCATCAAATAGGTGTGAGGTCGGCGATTTGCTGACGTTGCGTAAACAAAGCAAGGAGGGTGCCATGGATCTGGGCATTCGAGGGAAACGCGCACTGGTTTGTGCGTCGAGTAAGGGTTTGGGACGCGGTTGCGCCGAGGCATTGGCCGAAGCAGGCGTGGATCTGGTCATGAACGCGCGCGGTGCGGAGGCATTGGAAGAGACGGCTCAGTCTATCCGCGACCGCTTTGGCGTGACGGTCACCACTGTCGCGGCGGACATTGTATCTGAGGACGGCCGCGCCAAGGTGCTGGAGGCCGCCGGTGATGTGGACATCCTGGTGACCAACGCGGGCGGACCGCCTCCGGGCATGTGGTCCGACTGGGGCCGCGAGGATTTTCTCAGCGCGCTCGATTCGAACATGCTGACTCCAATCGCGCTGATGACGGAGCTGATGCCGAAGATGATCGACAAGGGGTGGGGCCGGGTGGTCAACATCACCTCGCAATCGGTCAAGGCGCCCATCGCGGTGCTGGGACTGTCCAACGCGGCACGCACCGGGCTGACAGGCTATGTGGCAGGCACGGCGCGGCAAGTGGCAGAGCACGGGGTGATCGTGAACAACCTGCTGCCGGGCATCCACGCCACCGACCGCGCCATCGCCTTGGACACCGGCGTGTCGCAGCAGCAGAACATCTCCCTCGACGCGGCCAAGGCACAGCGTCAGGCGACGATCCCCGCAAAGCGCTACGGCACGCGCGAGGAGTTCGGGGCCATGTGCGCTTTCATGTGTTCGCAACACGCGGGCTTCATGGTGGGGCAGAACGTGCTGCTCGACGGCGGCGCGACCCTGGCCACGATCTGAATGGCCCGTGGACCGGATGGTGTGGGGGGCGGCAAAGGCGTCTCCCTCGCCGATCAACTGTTCAACGCGCAGTCCGTCGCGGATCTGGGGGCGCAATTCGCGGTGCTGCCGGGCTTTGACGCGGACCGTTTCGTGGCACAGGTTGTGCCGGGACTGGCGTCGCGCAGCTTGCTGGAGCGGCTCGACTGGATCGCGGACGGGCTGGAGGCGCAACTGCCCTCCAACTTCGCCGCCATGGCCGACGCGCTGGAGGCCGCCATGCCACCTGCGCTGGACAGCAGCCTGACGGACAACGATTTTGGCCGCTTTATCCATGCAGTGCCGGGTATCCTCGCGGTGCGGCACGGGCTGGAGGATCACCGGGAGCGGGCGCTGGATCTGCTTTACGCCGCGACCAAACGCTTCTCGATGGAATTCTACATCCGTCCCTTCCTCAACCGCTGGCCGGAGGAAACGCTCGCGCGGCTGGACCGGTGGGTTGAGGACGACAACTACCACGTGCGCAGGCTGGTGAGCGAAGGCACGCGGCCCCGCCTGCCGTGGGCGCGCAACCTGATCCTGGACCCAAGCGTGCCGCTGCGCTTCCTCGATGCGCTGCACAGCGATCCCACCCGCTACGTGACGCGGTCTGTGGCCAACCACATGAACGATTTGTCAAAGGTGATGCCAGAGACCGTGGTGACACATCTGTCAGCTTGGCAAGCGTCCGGCCGCCAGGCCCCGAAAGAGATCGACTGGATCACCCGCCACGCGCTGCGCACCGCGGTCAAGCGCGGCGAACCCGGTGCCCTGGCGTTGCTTGGCTATCGCGCGGGCGGTGTCACCGCGCATCTTACGGTCCAGACGCCGACCTTGCGGATCGGTGATGCGTTGCACTTTGCCGTCGACCTGCTTGGCGCAGACGACCGCAATGTCATGGTCGACTACCGTCTGGGATTTGCCCGACCGGGGCGCGCGGTGGAAAAGGTGTTCAAGCTGAAGACCGGGCGCTTGCAAAAGGGACAGCCGACCACGTTTGAAAAACGCCATCCCCTGCGCGGCGATGCAACGACCTACAAGCTGCATCCGGGCTGGCACCGGCTGGTGGTGCAGGTCAATGGCGAGGACGTGGCCGAAGGCGGCTTCGAGCTGTTGTCCGACGCAGAAGGATGACAGGCCTAGGTGTTCTGCCAGCGGGTCTCCATCGCTTCGATGGCCTTGATCCGCTCGTCGGTTTTCGGATGTGACATAAGCCAGGCAGGGGCGCCACCGCGCGACTGTGTGAGGGCTTCGAGCTTTTGGAACAGGCTCTTTTGCGCGGCAAGGCCAATGCCGGATTTGTGCAAGAGCGCGCTGGCGTAGGCGTCGGCCTCGTATTCATCGCTGCGCGACAGTCGTGCCGCCAGCAAGGACGCCGCGAAATGCGCCAGCTGCGCGCCGATCCCAAAGGGCAGAAAGCGTCCGAGGATCATCATCAAGGCCGTGCGAATTGCGTTTTGCCCGGAAAAGTCGATCATCCGGCGCCGCGAATGCCCCAGCGCCACGTGGCCCAATTCATGCGCGATGACCGAGGCCAGCTCTTCTGCCGTGACCTCGCCATTGCGGTACTTGCGATAGAACCCGCGCGTGATGAAAATCCGCCCGTCCGGCGCGGCAAGCCCGTTCACGGGATCGATCTCGTAGATATGCACCTTGATCCGCGGCAGATCCAACGCCTTGGCCATGCGGTCGGTCAGGCGTTTCAACCCCGGATCAGCCAGTTCGGTGGATTTCGCATCAAGCTCCCGACGGGTGCGCCAGGACGAGACCTGATACATGACCAGCGCATAAAGAATGGCGAGCAGGAGGGGCGTGAACTTCAGCATGGTGTGAATATGGGGCACGACGTGCCAGCGGGGAAGGGCGCAATGCGTGAAAAGAATTGATTTGCCGGTGAGCGGAAGGGAAGGGGGGCTCTGGCTCAGCAAAGCAAATGCATCAAAGCCGCCGTCGCCTGATCCTGTGCTGACGCACGCCACCCCGTCCCGCAAGCGGTTTAGCCGTCTCCCCGCGCGGCGGGGCCCCTCGGCGAAACAGCTTGCGCGCCGTGATACCGTCCGTCGCCCCGGTCTCAGGCGACGGCGGCTCCGAAGCAAAAGCTTCTGACGAGGTCAGCCGAAAGTGGCGGCGAAGGCGCCGTCGTGGACGTTGACCAACTCGGACAAGGGGGCCTCGGAGCTGCCCATCTTCATCGTGGTGCCAACGAATTTCCCCACTGTGGTCAGCGTGACGCCGGCCTGCGCGGCGGCCAGCATCAGGGCCTCCGCCTGGTCGAAGTTGCAGGCGATCAGGTAGCGGCCCTGATCCTCGCCAAACAGCTCCTGCGTGTCGGCGCTGTCGAGCACCACACCCACGCCACCGGCTGCGGCCATTTCGAACGCGGCCATGGCAAGGCCGCCATCCGACAGGTCGGTGCAGGATTTGATCCAGTCCCGGTTGGCCCGGATGAAGTCACCGTTGGCCTTTTCCACTGCGAGGTCCACATGCGGCGCATCGCCGTCTTCGCGGTTGAAGACCTCTGCCAGCAAGGCCGACTGGCCCAGATGTGTACCGGTGTCCCCCAGCAGCAGGGCCACATGGCCTTCGCGCGGGGTGTCGAGGATCGGGGCCTCGTCGGCGGCAATCAGGCCCACCGCGCCAATGGTTGGCGTCGGCAGGATGCCGGTGCCGTCGGTTTCGTTGTACAGCGAAACGTTGCCGGACACGATGGGCATGTCAAGCGCAATGCAGGCCTGACCGATGCCATCCAGCGCGCCGACGAATTGGCCCATGATCTCGGGCTTCTCGGGGTTGCCGAAGTTCAGGTTGTCGGTGGTGGCCAGCGGCAGCGCGCCTACGGCGCTCAGGTTGCGATAGGCTTCGGCCACCGCCTGCTTGCCGCCCTCGACGGGGTTGGCCTTGACGTAGCGCGGCGTCACGTCGGAGGTGAAGGCGAGCTTCTTCTCGGTGCCATGCACGCGGATCACGCCCGCGCCAAAGCCCGGCGTGCGCATGGTATCAGCCATCACCTGGCTGTCGTATTGGTTGTAGACCCAGGCCTTTGACGCGTAGTTCGGGCTGGCCAGCAGCGCCTTCAGCCCGTCGATCGGGTCGATCTGCGGCACATCCGCCAGCGGCGCGGCCTCCGGGGTGGGCACATGCGGGCGGTCGTATTCAGGAGCGGAGGACGACAGCTTGGACAGCGGCATGTCCGCCATGACCTCGCCGTTGTGCACGATGAGGAAGCGGTCCTCGGCAATCGTTTCGCCCACGATGGCAAAGTCGAGATCCCATTTGACAAACACCGCCTTGGCCTCGGCTTCCTTCGCCGGGTCCAGCACCATCAACATGCGTTCCTGGGATTCCGACAGCATCATTTCATAGGCTGTCATGTTGGTTTCGCGCTGCGGCACCTTTTCCAGGTCCAGCCGCACGCCAAGGCCACCCTTGTCGCCCATCTCAACAGCAGAGCAGGTCAGGCCCGCCGCGCCCATATCCTGAATGGAGATCACCGCACCGGTCTGCATCAGCTCCAGCGTCGCTTCCATCAGGCGCTTTTCGGTGAAGGGGTCGCCGACCTGAACGGTGGGGCGCTTTTCCTCGATGGTCTCGTCAAACTCGGCCGAGGCCATAGTCGCACCGCCAACCCCGTCACGGCCCGTCTTGGCCCCAAGGTACACCACGGGACGGCCCACGCCCGACGCGGCGGAGTAAAAGATCTTGTCCGTATCCGCCAGACCGGCGGCAAAGGCGTTCACCAGGCAGTTGCCGTTGTAGGCCGCGTGAAAGCGCACCTCGCCACCGACCGTCGGCACGCCGAACGCGTTGCCATAGCCGCCGACGCCTTCGACGACGCCATGCACCAGTTGCCGTGTCTTGGGATGGTCCGGCTCACCAAACGACAGCGAGTTCATCGCCGCAATCGGCCGCGCGCCCATGGTGAACACGTCGCGCAGGATGCCGCCCACGCCCGTCGCAGCACCTTGATAGGGTTCGATGTAGGAGGGGTGGTTGTGGCTCTCCATCTTGAACACCACGGCCTGACCGTCGCCGATATCCACCACACCGGCGTTTTCACCGGGGCCGCAGATCACCTGCGGGCCGGTGGTCGGCAGTTTCTTCAGATGCAGCTTGGAGGACTTGTAGGAACAGTGCTCGTTCCACATGGCAGAGAAGATGCCGAGCTCGGTAAAGGTCGGCTCCCGGTCCAGGATGCGCAGGATCTCGGCGTATTCATCGGGCTTGATGCCGTGAGATGCGATGAGCTCTTCGGTGATGGCCGGTTCCTGCATGGGATTCCCCCTCGATTGGCATTTGCCGCGCTCTTTAAGCCAAGGCGGGCGCGGGGGGAAGGGGCAAGGCGGTCCTCAGGCCGTCGCGCCCCGTGCTGCTGTGCGTTCTGCCACGGTCAACACCTGCGGATCGCGCACCGGCTGGCCCGCCTCGTCAAAGAAGCTGCCGCGCGTCTTTTGCCGCAGCAGGGCACCGACGGCGCGCAGCAGGATCGTGCCGCCTGCCGCGTGAAGCCCCCGTTCCTTGACCGCGCCGCGCGTGATGGCGGTGTTCACATGACCTTTCACCGGGCCGAACCCGTCGCCCGGCGCGGGCAGGATGGCCCCGACAAAGGGCACCGTCGGCTTGGCCAGCGTGTTGGCGATGGGCGTCCCGCAACAGCCCGCGTACCAGCGCATCAATCCCTTTGGAGACAGGCGCAGCGCGCGCAGATGCTCCAGCCCGCCGGTGATCTGCAACGCCTCCGGCACGGTCTGCCAGATGTGCGTGCCGTTGTGGGGCGCGAAGATCTCCGTATGTCCCAGATGGCGCGCAAACGACTGGCAATCGGCACAATAACAGACCACGTGGCGACCCGGCGCGCTGTTAGACAGGCTCCAGGTCATGGCATGACAAGAGCAGGAGATATGTTGCGTGCTTTGCATCGAAAGGTCCCGGAACGTCTGTAGCGATGCAATCAGGTTAGGCTGTTTCCCCGGCGATGCAACTGAGGGTTTTCGCGATCACGCGTCGGGGCGGGTCCACACGTAGCTGCCCGCGCACAGAAAGCAGATCACCTGGATGCCCAGCACATGCGCGGGCAGGCCAACGGCAAGGCCGACGGCAAAGGTCGCCGCCATCATGCCAAGCGCCATTTTCTTGTGCCGTCTGGCAATCGCGCCTGTCTGCTCCCAGGCGACAACCGGCGGGCCAAGGCGTGGATGCGTTTCCAGCCAATGGCGCAGCCGCGGCGATCCCTTGCCGAAGCACACCCCCGCCAGCAGCAGGAACGGTGTCGTGGGCAAGACCGGCAGCACGATGCCGATCACTCCGAGGGCCACGGCCAATATCCCCGCAGCCGTCCACAGTGGACGGGCAAAGCGATGCGCCGAACGGTACGGCACACGGGGCGGCGGCATTTGCACTTTGTATACCTTTCGGGCTGGCTGACTGGGAGGAATGCTAGCGCGCGCCGCAGGTTGGGGAAGAGGGCAAGCCAAGTATCGCGCAGACTTCGTTAAAACACGGTGTCGCGTCCTCGCGCCTGGCCAAAAAAAAGGCCGAGCACAAAGCTCGGCCGAAGTCCAACAGGGAGGTTGAAGATGCATCGCAGATACTACGCTGCATCAACATGTGCCGATTAAATCATCAGATATGAGTCGAGCAAGCAAAACCATGTCGCAGATGCAGCATTGCTGTTATGCGTTGTGCGCATACCACACTGAGAATTTCTCCCCTGAGTTGATTTAGTCGGCGCCCATGGCGCGTCTTTGGCGTCTGTGTGCTATAATTTCGTCCTGAACGAAGTCGCGGAAGGCCGAAACGCGCTTCGACTGACGCAGTTCTTCTGGATATGCCAGAAAAACAGGCACTTCGATGCTTTCTATATCAGGTAGCACGCGGATCATCGTGGGGAAGTCCTCGATGATGTAATCCGGCAGCACGCCGATCCCGAGGTTTGCAACCACGGCTTGCAAGACGCCAAAGTAGTTGTTCACCGTCAGCGACGTCTGAACATCATGCGCCAGCAGCGAT
This sequence comes from Sagittula marina, assembly GCF_014196795.1. GTDB lineage: Bacteria > Pseudomonadota > Alphaproteobacteria > Rhodobacterales > Rhodobacteraceae > Sagittula > Sagittula marina. Next base: position 58,786 of record NZ_JACIEJ010000004.1, on the reverse strand, counting down.
TCAACCAGCTGTTCACCCGCCATAACCTGCGGTGCGCCGGGCGCTTGGCAGATCAGACGGTGGTTCTGAATGTCCGAGATTTCCGTCGGCACACCGTGCGCCTCAAGGTATTCGGGTGATGCATACATCCGCATCCGGATCGACATCAGCCGTTTGCGGATCAGATCGGCCTGGCTCGGCTCCTTCATGCGGATGGCAACGTCGGCCTCCCGCATCGGCAGGTCGAGCACGCGCTCCTCCAGCATCAGGTCGATCTTGAGGTCGGGATATTTGTCGTAAAGTTTCGCCAGCCGCGGCGCGAGCCACAGCGCGCCAAAGCCATGCGTGGTCGTCACCTTGAGCTGGCCGAACACCTCTTCTTCGGAGTCGCGGATGCGCGCGGTGGCGCTGTCGATCCGCTTGATCATCGAAGAGGTCGCCTCGAACAGCAACTCCCCCTGTTCGGTGAGAATCAGCCCCCGCGCGTGGCGGTGGAACAGGGTGGTGTTGAGCGCCTCTTCGAGGGCGCGCACCTGTCGGGACACGGCAGATTGCGACAAATGCAGCGCATCGCCCGCATGGGTCAAACTGCCCGCATCCGCGACCGCGTGAAATATCCTTAGCTTGTCCCAGTCCATATCTTACACTTTCAGCTGCTGGCGCACACATAGACGCAGAAAACGATTAAATGAATACCAACTTGATTTAAGCGTCGGTCTTTAAGAAAAAAATCACGCATAGGTCAGTTTCATTGACCTTGTTTGTCTGTATAATGCCTCTAAACTCAGCGTTGGGAGGCGTATCATGAGCAAGCATCGGATTACCCTGAATGACAGGTTCGACCTGACAAAGGACACGGTCCTGTTGAACGGCACGCAAGCACTTGTTCGGCTGATGTTGACTCAAAAGGCGCGCGACCGCGCTGCGGGTCTGAACACCGCCGGATATTGCACTGGCTACAGGGGCTCGCCACTCGGCGCCGTCGATATGCAAATGCACCGCGCCCAAAAACAGTTGCATGAAAACGATATTCTTTTTCAGGAGGGGCTGAACGAGGACCTCGCCGCCACGGCCCTTTGGGGTGCCCAGCAGGCGGAACTGCGCGGCGAGGGCAAGTTCGACGGCGTCTTTGGTCTTTGGTACGGCAAGGGGCCGGGGGTGGACCGTTCCGGCGACGCCATGCGCCACGCCAACATGGCCGGAACGTCGCAGCATGGCGGCGTGCTGATGGCCATGGGCGACGACCACACCGGCGAATCCTCCACCGTTCTGCACCAGTCCGAATGGGCGCTGGTGGACGCCTACATGCCCGTTGTCAGTCCCGCAGGCGTGCAGGAAATCCTCGATTACGGCATTTATGGCTACGCGCTCAGCCGCTTTGCCGGGGTTTGGGTTGGCCTCAAGACCATGAAAGACACGGTCGAGGCCACGGCCGTCGTTGATGGCCGCCCGGATCGCGTGCAGCTGGTCACGCCGGATTTCCCCATGCCGGAGGGCGGTCTGAACATCCGTCTGGGCGACACGCCCCATGCGCAGGAAACGCGCATGATCGACCACAAACGCTTTGCCGCCGAAGCCTTCAGCCGCGCCAACGGCATGGACAAACGCGTCTGGGGGAAGCCGGGGGCCAAGATCGGCTTCGTCTCGGCGGGCAAGAACTGGCTCGATCTGCAACACGCCATGGCGCTGCTTGGCATCGACGAGGCAGAGGCAGAGCGCCTCGGCATCACCACCTACAAGGTCGGGCAGGTCTTCCCGCTCGACATGCAGGGCTTTCACGACTGGGCCGAAGGGCTGGACCTGATCGTCATCGTCGAGGAGAAGCGCAAGCTGATCGAAGTGCAGGTCAAGGAGGCGATCTTCGACGACCGTCGCGGGCGCCGCGTCTACGGCTGGTACAAGGGCGGCTCCGGCGCGATGCACCGCGAAGAGCTGTTCCCCACGCGGGGCGCGCTCGACCCGGTCTGGATCGCGCAGAAACTCGGCGATATCCTCATCGAAGAGGGCAGGGGCACCGATGGCGTCAAGGCCGGTCTCACCCGCATCGAAGAGGCCAATCGCGCCGACAATGCCGAGGAAATCGCCGCCCGCACGCCGTGGTTCTGTGCCGGCTGTCCGCACAACTCGTCGACCAAGGTGCCTGACGGCAGCCGCGCCTACGCGGGCATCGGCTGTCACTACATGGTGCAGTGGATGGACCGCGAGACCTCCGGCTTTACCCACATGGGGGCCGAGGGCGCGAACTGGATCGGGGAGGCGCCGTTTTCCACCACCCCGCATGTGTTCCAGAACCTCGGGGATGGCACCTACAACCACTCCGGCGTTCAGGCGATCCGCGCGGCGCTCGCGGCGAACACCAACATCACCTACAAGATCCTTTACAACGACGCCGTCGCCATGACCGGCGGGCAGGCGAACGAGGGCGGCCTCTCGCCCCAGCGTATTGCCGCCGAGGTCCGCGCCATGGGCGTCAGCCGCGTGGCGGTGGTCTATGACCAGAAGGAAGACGTGTCCAACGGCTACCCTGACGGCGTAACGCTGCACGAACGCGAAGACCTCGACGAGGTGCAGCGCAGCATGGCCAAGCAGGAAGGCGTGTCCGTCCTGCTGTACGTCCAGACCTGCGCCGCCGAAAAGCGCCGCCGCCGCAAGCGGGGGCTGTTCCCCGACCCGGACAAGCGGGTTTTCATCAACACCGACGTCTGCGAAGGCTGCGGCGATTGTGGCGTACAGTCCAACTGCGTCGCCATCGTGCCGGAGGAAACCGAACTGGGCCGCAAACGGGCCATCGACCAATCCGCCTGCAACAAAGATTTCTCCTGCCTCAAGGGGTTCTGCCCCTCCTTCGTCACCCTCGAAGGGGCGACGGTGCGCAAGGCGCAGACCAAGACGCTGGAGCTGCCCGACCTTCCCGACGCCGTCCTGCCCAGGATCGACGGCACCTGGAACGTGGTCATCACCGGGGTCGGCGGCACCGGCGTCGTCACCATCGGTGCGGTGCTGGCGCAGGCCGCGCAGATCGACGGCAAGGGCGCGGGCATGATGGAAATGGCCGGTCTGGCACAGAAGGGCGGTGCGGTACACATTCACCTGCGTCTGGCAGAGCGGCCCGAAGACATCAGCGCCGTCCGTGTCGCCACGGGCGAGGCGGACGCGCTGATCGGCGGTGATCTGGTCGTCTCTGCGGGGGCGAAAACGCTTGGCCTGACCCGCACGGGCCGCACCGGCGCCGTGGTCAACAGCCACGAGATCATCACCGGCGAATTCACCCGCAACACCGAATTCCAGCTGCCCGCCGACCGGTTGACCCTGGCCCTGCAGGCACGCCTGAAAGAGCGGGCCGCCTTCTTTGACGCGTCAGAGCTGGCGCGCGCCACCATGGGGGATTCGATCTTTTCCAACATCATGATCCTTGGCGCGGCGTGGCAGCGCGGGCTGGTGCCCCTGTCGCTCGACGCGATCCAGCAGGCGATCGAGCTGAACGGTGCGGCGGTTGCGGCCAACCTGCGCGCCTTCGACATTGGCCGTTGGGCTGTGCTGTACCCCGAGGACGCAGCCGGGATGCTCAAACCCAACGTCATCAGCAAACCCAAATCGCTCGATGAGAAAATCGCCTTTCGTGCGGAGCATCTGACCGCCTACCAGAACGAGGACCTCGCCGCGCGCTACCGCGACATGCTGCGCCCGATCCAGGATCCAAAGCTGAAGGAAGCCGTGGCAAAAGGCTACCACAAGCTCTTGGCCTACAAGGATGAATACGAAGTGGCCCGCTTGCATCTGGAGACCGAGCAAAAGGCGCGCGACACCTTTGACGGTGATTTCAAGATGACCTTCCACCTCGCCCCGCCCTTGATGAGCGAGGAGGGCAGCGACGGTCGCCCCAAGAAGAAGACCTTCGGCCCCAGGATGCTCACCGGCTTTCGCTGGCTGGCACGGATGAAACGCCTGCGCGGCACCGCGCTCGACCCCTTCGGCCGGACCGAGGAACGCCGCATGGAGCGTGCCCTGATCGCGCAGTACGAGGCTGACATGCACGCATGGCTTCCAAAGGCTGCGCCCGAGATCATGGAGCCGTTGATTGCCCTGGCCGAACTGCCGCTCAGCATCCGCGGCTTTGGCCCGGTGAAACTCGCCAACGCCGCAACGGCAGAAAAGCGCCGCGAAGAGCTGCTCGCCGCCTTGCGCAATGGCGGAAAAGGCATGGCACAGGCAGCGGAATAGCCGCCGGGCGGTGTCATTTCACCACAGATCACGGCGCGCGCATCATAGGCGCGCGCCGTGATGGATTTCCCCGCAAAAGCCTCTTATGAGATGTCCATGACCGCGCCATCTGTCCAAGGACCGGCGCGGGCGCAATCGAGGCACAGACGCGGCACCGAGACCGCGCGGGTGAAAAGGCGAAAGACATGGCAGTTGGCGTTTTCGATTCAGGTCTGGGCGGCCTGACCGTGCTGGATGCAGCGGTGAGGCGGCTGCCGGATGTGCCCTTCGTCTATTTCGCCGACAGCGCCCACGCGCCCTACGGTGTCCGCGACGCCGATGACATCTACGACCTGACGACCAAGGCCGTGTCGCGCCTGTTCGACGAAGGCTGCGATCTGGTGGTCCTCGCCTGCAACACCGCCAGCGCCGCGGCGCTGCGCCGGATGCAGGAAAACTGGATTCCCCGCGACAAGCGGGTGCTCGGCGTCTTTGTCCCGCTGATCGAAGCCATGACCGAACGGCAATGGGGCGACAACTCTCCCCCACGCGAAGTGGCCGTCAACCATGTGGCGCTCTTTGCCACGCCCGCCACCGTCAGCAGCCGTGCCTTTCAGCGCGAGCTGTCCTTCCGCGCCATCGGCGTCGATGTGGAGGCACAGGCCTGCGGCGGTCTGGTGGACGCCATCGAAGACGGTGACATGATCCTGGCCGAGGCGCTCGTGCGCTCCCACGTCGATGCCCTCAAGCGCAAGATGCCGAGGCCGCAGGCGGCGATCCTTGGCTGCACGCACTACCCGCTGATGTTCGACATCTTCCAGGACGCCCTCGGCGCGGATGTGAGGCTGTTCAGCCAGGCGGATCTGGTGCCCGACAGCCTCGCGGATTATCTCGACCGTCACCCGAACATGCTGGGCAGCGGCACCACCTCGAAGTTCCTCACCACCGGTGACCCGGCCAGGGTCTCGCGCCACGCCACCAGCTTTCTGAGGCACCAGATCATCTTCGAATCTGTGTGATCGCACAGCGGCTCAGGCGTTCAGCCTGGGGTTTACGCGGCAGCGCACCGCGATCTCCTGTTGTGGTGGAAGGGTGAAACGCGCCTCCAGATAGGCGCGCAGGAAATACATGATTTCCTTGGTCGCGCCCCGGGGGAACCTTTCTTCCAACGCGCGCCGCGTCAGGGTGAAATAGCAGGTCTGCCTGGTCTTGCGGCCATCCAGCCTGCGAAACCCCATGGACCAGCCATCAAACCTGCGGCTCGGCGCGCGTTGATACAGCATCACCTTCATCTTGTAGTGACGCGGATCGGCAAAGATCCGGTCCAGCGTCCGGTCGACCGTGTGCTGCGGGCCTTCGATGATTTCAAAAAAGGTGCGCGATTTGTACAGCAGCAGGCCCGAGATGCCGCAGATGGCATGTTGCCGATGCAGATCCGTCATCAGCGCATCGAGCTGCTGATCTGGCAGGCGGTTGCGGGTATGGCTGATATAAATCGCGCGATACAACTCCGCAGTCTTGGACGTGGCCTTGTCATCAGCCTTGCCAAGAACGTCGCTGAAATCCGCGACAGCCATGCCGGTGTATCCGCGCCCCGTGGCCACCCGTACGACCGGGCCACTCAATTCGGTATGCATGTGTGTGGACATTTGTCACCTCCTTGGCACGATGGTCAGGCCTCACAGCTCTGCCAGCGCGCGCCTCCAGGGACTTCTGCCGCCTCGTGGGTCATTCCCACGTTTCAGATGATTCCATTCAAATCTTAATCGCCCGTTTGGAGACACGCCAAAAACGACGACCCACAGCTGACTTTCACGCGCCAAAGTATAAACGCGATTGATTTATACTCCGCTCGCCTCGTGGCTTTGCGCGTGTTCCGTTGTTGAAACCGGGGGGGAGACAGGGTATCTCAAAGCCAAGGAGACCTTGCATGTATGACATTATCGCGCCTCTCAGCCGACGATAAAGCCGCCATCCGCCCGATCCTCGGTGCGGTGCCCATGCCTGTGTCCTGCTTTCTGAAAATTCGAGGTGTCTCATGACCCAATCCATCGCCATCATCGGCGCGTCCGGCTACACCGGCGCGGAACTGATCCGGCTCATCGCCACGCATCCTTCGTTCAGGATCACCGCGCTGGCCGCGAATTCCAAGGCCGGGCAGCCGCTGGCGTCCGTGTTCCCGCATCTGCGTCACCTCGACCTGCCGGAACTGGTGACATGGGAGCAGATCGACTTTGACCAGATCGACCTGTGTTTCTGCGCGCTGCCGCATAAGACCTCGCAGGAGGTGATCTCCAAGCTGCCGAAGACGGTCAAGATCGTCGACCTCTCGGCGGACTTCCGGCTGCGCGACCCGGAGGCGTACAAGCAGTGGTACGGCAACGACCACGCGGCCAAGGAGATGCAGACAGAAGCCGTTTACGGGCTGACCGAATTTTACCGCGACGACATCAAGGGCGCGCGGCTTGTCGCTGGAACCGGCTGCAACGCCGCGACCGGCCAGTATATCCTGCGCCCGCTGATTGCCGGCGGGGTGATCGACCTCGACGAGATCATCCTCGATCTGCAATGCGGCGTGTCCGGCGCGGGCCGGTCGCTGAAGGAAAACCTGCTGCACGCAGAGCTGTCCGAGGGCACAAACGCCTACGCCGTGGGCAGCACGCACCGGCACCTGGGGGAGTTCGATCAGGAATTTTCCGCGCTCGCAGGGCGCGAGGTGAAGATCCAGTTCACGCCGCATCTTGGCCCCTTCAACCGCGGAATCCTTGCCACGGCCTACGTTCGGGGGGACGCCGAGGCGATCAACGCCGCGCTCCGGACCGCCTACGCCGATGAGCCTTTTGTCGAAGTCCTGCCCATGGGGGAGACGCCTTCGACGCATCATGTGCGCGGCTCGAACTTCGTGCATATCGGCGTGGTGGCGGACCGCCTGCCGGGCCGTGTCATCGTGGTCGCGGCGCTGGACAACCTGTGCAAAGGCTCGTCCGGGCAGGCGATGCAGAACGCCAACCTGATGCTCGGCGTCGACGAAACCGCCGGTCTGATGCTGGCGCCCTGTTTCCCGTAAGGATGTCCTGGCTCTGCGGGCGCCGGGGTGCTGCCCCGGACCCCGGCCTGTTTCGCGACGCAGAAAAGGGGAGGGGCGGCCGAATTCGGTCAAATCGACGCGCCTCTCCCCTTGGTCGTTAAAATCGCATATATAGCAGTACGCTCATGTGACGGGAGAACGTGAATGGCCCTGAAATCGCTGAAAAAGCAACGCCGAATCCAAGTGGTCGCTTTGGCGGCGGTGGCTCTGATCGTCTCGACCGGGTTGATCGGCTACGCCATGCGCGACGGGATCAATTTCTTTCGCTCGCCCAGCCAGGTGATGGAGGCGCCGCCCACCGAAACGGAAGTGTTCCGCATCGGTGGCCTGGTCGAAGAGGGGACCCTGGTCCGTGACGATGGCGAAACCATCCGCTTTTCCGTCACCGATGGCGGCGCGACAGTGCCCGTGGTCTTTACCGGCGTGCTGCCCGATCTCTTTGAGGAAAACCAGGGGATGGTTGGCACCGGCCGTTATGTAGAAGGCGTGTTTCAGGCCTCTGAGATCCTCGCCAAGCATGACGAAACCTACATGCCCAAGGAAGTTGTCGACGCGCTCAAGGCCCAAGGAATGTATCAGGAACCAGAGACCTGAACTTGCGTCCGTTTGGGGGAGCGCCTTGGCGTTGTCATGTCAGGCTTTGGTGACGACGCACGTTTCGCGCGCTCCTGCTGCTTCGTCTGGACGCCGGGACACGGTGCGTTCGACGGGAGCGCGATGCCGACCTGCAAACCTGTCTCGGGCGCGCTTCGGATCATGAGCTGGCCGCCGGATTGCCGCGCGAATCCGGCCACGGCGGACAGGCCAAGCCCCGCGCCCTCGCTGGTGGATTTGGTGGTATAAAACGGCTCCGCCAGTTGGGGCAACGCCTCCGGCGAGACACCGGGCCCGTCGTCCTCGATCCATAGAACAGTCCAGGGCGGCTCTGAGCCAATGGGCTGCTCCTGTGGCGGAAGCTGGGTGCAGGTTTCCGCCCAGATGCGCACGCGCCCCGTGCCCACAGAAGCATCCTGTGCGTTCAGACAAATCTGAACCATGCAGGTTTCCAGCATATCCGCATCGACCCAGGCGGTCTGTGTCGACGGTGGTGCCGTGACCGTCACGCGCATCCCCGGGCCCAGCAAGTCGGGCAGCATGGCCTTGAGGTGGTTGAGAAACGCGTCCATCGGCACCTGCGCCGGCGACAGCCGCGTGCGCCCCGATGACGTCAGAAGCTGCTGGACCGTCAGCGCGGCGCGACGGGCGGCAGCACGGCTTTCAGACAACGCCTGCCGTTGTTCCTCCGGGTTGTCCAGCAGCTCATACAGCTCCAGATGCCCAAGGATCGCAGTCAGTTGATTGTTGAAATCATGCGCCACGCCGCCGACGAACTGGTTCAGCGCCCGCGCTTTCTGAGAGGACGCGTAGCGCGCTTGCGTATCGCGCAGCAGCCGTTGCTGTCGCAATCCGCTGAACAGCGACGACAGGACGTAGCCGAACAACACAACCGGCGTGACCAGCAACAGCACCCGATCGGACATTTGCGTCGCGTAGGGCAAAAGAATGGCCGTCAACGTGACAAGGATCAAGGCCATGCTGATCACGTCCGTGGCCACGATATGCGGCTCCAACAATCGGCGTTGCTGAATGTAGGTGACTTGCCCGACCAGCGCAAAACTCGCGACGGTCAGCAGGGCGATATTCTGGTTCAACGCGATCAGATACAGCGGGTAAATGGAATAGTTCACGATCATGAAGGCATACAGACCGATGGCAATCGGGAAGGCCAGGCGGTCAGGCACGGGGAACCGCCGAAACAGCAACCCGGCAAACGTCGCCTGAGACACCAGATGCACCGTCAGCCAGATCAGGCACAACACATTGCCGCCAAACACGCCCACAAGCAGCGCCGTCACGGTCACCGCCGCCAAACGCGCAGCAACCTCCATGGGGGCGCCGTATTCTGCCCGTCTGACATCGTCGAGACGGTCTTCAATTGGGGCTTTTGTCACCGTCCAAGAATTCCTGCCAAATTGCCTGCAATTCCACCTAGTCGAGTTACCGTAATCGAAGCGTGAAAAAACCGCCACGTTTTTGGAATACGTGGCGGTTTGCAGGGTTGGATCAGCCGAATTTTGCCGATTGGTGTATCTGAAACTCAGATTAACGCAGGATGGCGCGGCCTGCGTAGATCGCGGTATCTTCCAGCATTTCCTCGATGCGGATCAGCTGGTTGTACTTTGCCAACCGGTCCGACCGTGCAAGCGAGCCGGTCTTGATCTGACCGCAGTTGGTGGCCACGGCGAGGTCCGCGATGGTGGCATCCTCGGTTTCGCCGGAACGGTGCGACATCACGTTGGTCATGCGCGCGCGGTGCGCCATTTCCACCGCCTGAAGCGTCTCGGTCAGGGTGCCGATCTGGTTGACCTTCACCAGCATGGAGTTGGCGGAGCCGCGCTCGATCCCCATCGCCAGACGCGCCGGGTTGGTCACGAACAGATCGTCGCCCACCAACTGGCAACGGTCGCCGATGGCGTCGTTGAGCAGCTTCCAGCCGTCCCAGTCATCCTCGGAACAACCGTCTTCGATGGAGATGATCGGGTAGTCGTTGACCAGTGCTTCGAGGTACTTGACGTTTTCCTCGGCGGTCAGCGACAGGCCTTCGCCCTTCATCTCGTATTTGCCGTCCTTGTAGTACTCGGTCGCGGCGCAATCGAGCGCGAGGTAGATGTCCTCGCCGGGCGTGTAGCCCGCCTTTTCAATGGATTTCAGGATGAAATCCAGCGCGTCGCGCGTGCCTTTCAGCTCAGGGGCAAAGCCGCCTTCGTCGCCCAGACCCGTGGACATGCCCGCCGCCGAAAGCTCTTTCTTCAGCGTGTGGAACACTTCGGAGCCCATGCGGACCGCTTCGCGGATGCTGGTCGCGGAGACCGGCATGATCATGAATTCCTGAATGTCGATCGGGTTGTCCGCGTGCTCGCCGCCGTTGATGATGTTCATCATTGGCACGGGCAGGGTGCGCGCAGAGGTGCCGCCCACGTAGCGGAACAGCGGCTGGCCAGAGAAATCGGCAGCGGCCTTCGCACAGGCCAGCGACACGCCGAGGATGGCGTTGGCGCCCAGGCGGCTCTTGTTGTCGGTGCCGTCGAGTTCAATCATCATCATGTCGATGGCGACCTGCTCGGTGGCGTCGAACCCGATGAGGTTCTCGGCGATCTCGCCGTTCACGGCCGCGACGGCCTCCAGCACGCCTTTGCCCATGTAGCGGGATTTGTCGCCGTCACGTTTTTCCACGGCTTCGTGGACCCCGGTTGACGCCCCCGATGGCACGGCAGCGCGGCCCATGGTGCCGTCTTCGAGGGTGACGTCGACTTCGACGGTGGGGTTGCCCCGGCTGTCGAGGATCTCGCGGGCGTGGATATCGATAATGGTGCTCATGGTACTCTCCCAAAGCGGCGTTTGGCATGGGTTTAACAGGCACGTGAAGAAAGTAAACGCTTCTGTTATCGCTAACGCCGCTTTGCAACAGGGATTGCGCTAACGGTTGCGCCGGTCCTGACGGGTCAGGATACCTTGCGCGCCGGCGATGGCGCAGCGGTTCCGACCGGGGCGACGGACTGTGCCAGCGCGCGCTCCCTGAAGAACGTGTACAACCCCGCCACAAGGATGATGCCCGCGCCAACGTAGGTCAGCGCATCAGGCCGGTCGCCAAAGATCAGGATGCCAAGCGCCGGGGTGAACACCAGCCGCGTGTAGCGAAACGGTGCCACGATGGCGGCAGGGGCCAGCCGCATTGCCGTTGTGATCGCAAGGTAGCCCGAGGCGGTCACGATCACTGCGCCCAGCACGGACCACAAGGTCGGCGCAGACCAATCCGTCGGGGTGTCCGACAGGAACCACAGCACACATCCGGCCGGGATGGTAAAGGCAAACCCCCAGGTAGAGATCGCCAGCGCCGGGATATGCGAGGGCGACAGGCGCGTCACCAGATCGCGCCCGGACAGCCCGACGATGCCCAGAACGGCAAAAAGTTCATATCCGGTAAAGCTCGCGGACCATGGGCGGATCACGATCAACATGCCAAGGATGCCGACACCCACGGCCGCCCAACGGCGCGGGCCGACGTCTTCCTTGAGAAAGATCGCCGCGCCGATGGTCACGGTCAGCGGCCCGGTCTGCATGATCGCAGCAAACACAGGCAGCGACACATAGGCCAGCCCGGTGACCAAGCCGATTGCGCCGATGATCTCGAACCCGTTGCGCAGCAGGATCATCGGGTGCAGCGCGTCCCGCGTCAGGATACGCACCTTCATCACGACACTGAGCAGCACGAACAGCACCGTGCCGCCGAGGGCGACCAGTGTCATGGCTTGCCCGATAGAGCTGCCCTGCGTGGCGAGCTTGTAGAACACATCGGACCACGCCAGCAGGGACATGGACAGGATCATCAGGAGAATGGCGCGTAATGTCATGACTTCTTGTGACCGCTTTGACGCAGAGGGGCAAGACGCATGACGTCAGCACGCAGTTGCGGCTGACAACAAATTTACGATCTCTTCAGGATGTGGCGCCTCAGGTCGCTGCCTGAAGCTCTGCCAGATGGTGCGCACAGCCGCGCAGCGCGGCGTAGTCGTCGGTCACGAGGTGCAGAGGGAATTGCTCCATGAAAGCGGCAAAGCGTCCCTTGTCGAGAAAGGCCTCGCCAAAGCCGAGATCCATCAGGTGCGGACCCAGGTGTCCTGCCACACCGCCCACGAGGTAGATCCCGCCAAAGGGCAGGTTGGTCAGCGCCAGATCCCCGGCATAGCGTCCGAGGTAGCGGGCGAACAGCCTGGCGGCGCGCAGCGCCTGCGGCTCCCCGGCGAGAAAGGCATCCTTGATCGCCGCGGCACTCAGTGGGCTGCCCGTGCCCTCATCCGCGCAGACAAAGGCGTGCAGATGTTCCAAGCCCCGGCCAGAGAGCACTTCCTCCAGCCCGCAGGAGGGCAGGCGAGCGCTGATGAAGTCCACCAGCCTCAGTTCTTCGGCGGTGCGCGCTTGCAGGCTGATGTGTCCCGCTTCGGCCGCAGGGACCAAAGTCAACGCGCCGGAGGTGTGCACCGGCACCGCGTTCAGCCCGGTGCCCACGTTGACCACCAGTCGCACATCCGACGGCCCGGTCTGTCCCGGCAGCAACGTCAGCAGGCTATCGGAGGCGAGATACGGCACCGCATGACCCTGCGCCTGTAGATCGTTGAGCACGGCGACCCGCGCCCCGCCGGTGCGCTGCGACAGGCGGCTTGCGTGGATCGTCCAGTCCAGATTGGTCAGCGTACCAACCCCGTCTTTCACGGGGCCGGCCATGTCGATACAGATTGCGTTCACCATGGAATACGGGGCGAGGTAGGCGTCGAGGATCGGCTCCAGCGCGGGGAAGTCCGCGTTGCGGAAGCGCTGCACGGTCTCGTCCAGCAACTCCCCGCCAGAGCAAAGCGCCACGCGCGTGTTGGTGCCGCCGATGTCAACGGTTACGGATACGGGTTTCTGCATGAAAGTCTTTCGTGTCGTCAGGCGGTCAGGGCATGTTTCAGCGCATGGTAGGAGGTTTTCGGCGTACGTGCCAGCGTGTCGAAATCCACATGCACGAGGCCGAAACGTTTCTCATATCCCAGCGACCACTCATAGTTGTCGAGAAGGGACCAGACGAAGTAGCCCTTCACCGGCACGCCCGTCGCGTGCGCGCGCTGTACCGCGTCCAGATGGTCATTGATATAAGCGATGCGCGCCTCGTCCTGAACGGTGCCGTCGGTCAGCACATCCGGGGAGGCCATGCCATTTTCGGTTACATAGAGCGGCAGGTCGCCGGTGTACTTTCGGGCGGTGCGCTCAAGAAAGTCCTGAAGCCCCTGAGGATAAATCTCCCATCCCATCAATGTCTTGGGCAGGGGCCCGTCGACTTCCTTGAGGGCGGGCCAAGGCGTGTCGTCATGGGCGATCAACTTGCGCGTGTAATAGTTGAGGCCGCACCAATCGAGCTTGGCGCCGATGGTGGCGAAGTCGTCTTGCCAGCCTTTGGGCAAGTGTGGCTCAAGCCCTTCCAAAGCGGCTTCGGGATATGCGCCTTTGAACAGGCCGGACAGGAACCATCGGTTGTAATAGGCGTCGTAGCGTGTGGCGGCGGCGACGGATTCGGGAGAGCCATCGGCAGCCGTGGCCCATTCCATGTTCACCACCGCGCCAAGGTTGTTCAGCCCCATGTCGCGCATCGTCTCGATCGAGCGGCCATGCGCCAGCAGCACATGGTGCATGGCGCGGGCGGTGGCGCGGATGTCGCGCACGCCGGGCGCTTGCAGCCCCATGAAGTGCGACAGCCAGGCCACGCACCACGGCTCGTTGATCGGGGCCACAGACCACATGCGGTCGCCGATGCGGTCCATGATGACACGGGTGTAATCGGCGAACCATTCGGCAATGTCGCGGTTGCGCCAGCCACCCATGTCCTGCAAGGGCGACGGCAGTTCCCAATGATAGAGCGTGGCGGCGGGCTTCAACCCGCGTTCCAGCATGGCGTCGGTGAGGCGGTCGTAGAAGTCCAGACCTTCGGCGTTGGGCGTGCCGCGCCCCTCTGGCATGATCCGCGCCCATGACAGGGAGAAACGGTAGCAGTCAAAGCCCGCGTCGCGCACCAGATCGAGGTCCGCTTCGTAGCGGTTGTAGTGATCGCAGGCGCGTTGCCCGTTCTCTGCCCGAACGACATTGCCGGGTGTGTCGGCGTAATCGTCCCAGATGGTGCGGCCCGCGCCGCCCTGGCCGTGGCCTTCGATCTGGTAGGAGGACGTGGCGGTACCGAACAGGAAATCCTGTGGAAAATCAGAGCGTTTGTGTCGCATGGGAGGTCCTTATGGAGCGGGGCCGGTGGAGGCGCCGATAATCAGTTCGGCCTCCAGCACCTGCGTTTTCGGGGTGCGCGCGGGATCGCGGATGAGGTCGAGCAACATGGCTGCGGCCTGTTCCCCCGCGAGGCGCACGGAGGAGCGCGTGGCGGTGAAGATCGGCACGGAGTGGCCGTTCTTGAGGTAGCCCAGATTGTCGTCATGGGTGATGACCGAGACGTCGCGGCCCATCTCCAGCCCCGCCTCGTGGATGGCGCGGCGGATGCCGATGGCAGTGATCATGGAGGAGACGAGAAAGGCGGTGGGGGCATCGTCGCGCGCCAGCATCTCGCGGGCGGCGCGGTATCCTGACACCTCTGTCATTTCCTCGGAGCGCATGAGGGCGGGGTCGGGTTTGAGGTCGCGGGCGGCCAGGGCGGCCTCGAAACCGGCGCGGCGGCGGAAGGCGAAGTCCATGAATTCCAGGCCGTTGACCAGCGCAATGCGGCGATGGCCGAGATGCAGCAGAAATTCCGTGGCCCGTTCAAAGGCACGCTGGTTGTTGATGTCGAGCCAGGAATAGGGGCCTGTTTCTTGCGAGGCGCGGCCGTGTACCACGAAGGGCAACCCCAGCTCGCGCAGCAGCGGGATGCGGGGGTCTGACATATGCGGGCCGTGCACGAGGATGCCGTCGACGGAGCCCCGGGCGTGGAGGTTGCGGTAGGCTGCGGCCTCGTCCTGATCCTGCACCAGAGAGATGACGATCTCGTATCCCGCGGCAGAGTAGGTGCGGCCCGCGCCGGCGATGAAGTCACCGAACACCGGGTTGACCATCTCGTGACTGGCGGAGATCGGCAGCACATGTCCGATGGCCTGTGTGCGCCCGGTGGCCAGGCTTTTGGCGCGGGTGTTCGGGCTGTAGTTCAGCGAGCGCGCGGCGCTTTGAACCCTCTGGCGGGTTTGCTCGCTCACCTCGGGGTAGCCGTTCAGCGCGCGGCTGACGGTGGTCTGAGACAACTTGAGGTGTTTTGCGAGTTCTTTGAGGTTCATGGCGGCATGTCACCCAAAGCGCTTTGAATAGTCAAGCGATCTTGGGGTATTTTCGACGCGGCAGCGCGGCGCGACATGCTGCGGCGCAGCATTGAAAATGGAGGGAATCGTTGGACTCTGCGTTGACAGAGTCTAAGCTTTGTCTCAGGTTGAAAGTCTCCAAAGCGCTTTGGGGGAGGGGAATCACCTTTGCGCTGGGAGCACGAGAATTCATCCACAAAGCTGTGGTCGTCCGGGAGGTTGAGAATGAAGAAATCGCTTTATGCTGGTGTTGCGTTTGTTGCGCTGGGGGCAGGGGCCGCGCAGGCCGAAGATGTGACGGTGTTTGGGCCCTGGCTGGGGCCGGACCAGGAAATGGTCGAAACCGTGCTGGCGGATTTTGCCGAGAAATCGGGTCACAACGTGTCCTACGTGGGTTCTGACAGCTTTGAGCAGCAGATCATGGTGGATGCCGAAGCGGGCAGCGCGCCGAACGTGTCGGTGTTCCCGCAGCCGGGGCTGGCCTCGGACATGGCGTCGCGCGGGTTCCTGACACCGCTGAAGGACGGCACCGGCGACTGGATCAAGGAAAACTACGCGGCGGGGCAGTCCTGGGTCGATCTGGGCAGCTACACCGGACCGGATGGCGAAGACGATCTGTACGGCTTTTTCTACAAGGTCGATGTGAAATCGCTGGTCTGGTACGTGCCGGAAAACTTCGAGGACGCGGGCTACGAGGTTCCGGAGACGCTCGAAGATCTCAAGGCGCTGACCGAGCAGATGGTCGAGGACGGCGAGACGCCGTGGTGCATCGGTCTGGGATCGGGTGGCGCGACGGGCTGGCCTGCGACCGACTGGGTCGAGGATATGATGCTGCGCACGCAGTCGCCCGAGGATTACGATGCCTGGGTGTCCAACGAGCTGCCCTTCACCGACCCGAAAGTGACCGGCGCGATTGACGAATTCGGCTGGTTCATCGAAGACGCGCGCGTTGCGGGCGGCCGGGGCGCGGTGGCCTCCACCGACTTCCGTGACAGCCCGAAGGGGCTCTTTGCCTCGCCGCCGCAGTGCTACATGCACCATCAGGCCTCGTTTATCCCGGCGTTCTTCCCCGAAGGCACCGAAGTGGGTCTGGATGCGGATTTCTTCTACTTCCCGGCCTACGCCGAGAAGGATCTGGGCAAGCCGGTTTTGGGCGCGGGTACGCTTTGGGCCATCACCAACGAGAACCAGGCGGCGCATGACCTGATTGCTTATCTGCAAACGCCGGACGCGCATGAAATCTGGATGGGGCTGAAGGGTTTCCTGACGCCGCACACCGGGGTCGATCTGGACAAGTTCTCTGATCCGACGCTGCGGGCGATGAACGAAATCCTGCTGGATGCGACGACCTTCCGCTTTGACGGGTCGGACCTGATGCCCGGTGGCGTCGGCGCGGGCACCTTCTGGACCGGGATGGTCGACTACGCGGGCGGCGCATCGTCCGAAGAGGTCGGCAAGCAGATCCAGGACAGCTGGGACGCGCTGAAGTAACGCGCTGAACTTACGGGGCATCCCGCGCGGTCGCGGGGTGCCTTTGGCTGCCAATTGGGGGAGGAGAGCGGCTGATGCATCCGGCAATACAAGGTCTGATGACCATCGTGATCGGTGTGGGCGCCTGCGTCGCCTATTTCTATTTTTCCAACCAGTTGGTCGACCGTGTGCTGTTTCCCGCCAAGGGGCCGAACGCGGGGCGCAATATCAACCGCGCGAACATGGTCCGCCCCTGGCTGTTCCTGTTTCCGGCGCTGTTCGCGCTGACGCTCTACCTGGCCTATCCGGTGGTCGAGACGCTGCGCCTGTCGATGACCGACCGCGATCAGGGTGGGGCATTTGTCGGGCTGGCCAACTACAGCCAGATGTTCTCTGAGCCGAAGTTCTGGGAGGCCATGACCAACAACATGTTGTGGCTGTTCGTTGTTCCGGCGATGTCCACGGCGCTGGGTCTGATCGTGGCCCAGCTGACCGACCGGCTGAGATGGGGCAATATCGCGAAATCGCTGATTTTCATGCCGATGGCGATCTCCTTTGTAGGGGCGTCGGTGATCTGGAAGCTGGTCTATGACGCGCGCCCGCCGGACACCGAGCAGATCGGCGTGTTGAATGCCATGTACGTCTGGTTCAGCGGCAATGATCCGCAGCAATGGCTGACGACGCCGTTCTGGAACAACTTTTTCCTGATGGTGGTTCTGATCTGGATCCAGACGGGCTTTGCCATGGTGATCCTGTCGGCGGCGCTGCGCGGCATTCCCGAAGAAACCATCGAGGCGGCCATCGTGGACGGGGCCGGGCCGTTCCAGATCTTTTTCAAGATCAAGGTGCCGCAGATCTATCCGACCATCATGGTGGTCTGGACGACGATCACGCTGGTGGTGCTGAAGATCTTTGACATCGTATTCGCCATGACCAACGGCCAGTGGGGCACGCAGGTTCTGGCCAACTACATGTTCGACAAGCTGTTCCGTGCCAATGACTGGGGGGTGGGGTCGGCCTCTGCCATCGTCATCATGGTCTTGGTGACACCAATTCTGGTCTGGAACGTGGTGCAGGCGCGCCGCGAGATGCGCTGAGCCGCGAGAGGAAACCTGATGGACAATATCGCTGGATCGAAATCCTCGCTGAGCTGGGCGGTGAATATCTCTGTGGTGCTGATCGTGGCGCTCTGGCTGTTCCCGACCGTGGGGCTGTTCGTGTCGTCGTTTCGCACGGCGGACCAGATCGCCACGACCGGCTGGTGGAAGGCGCCCTTTGCCGCCGAGCAGAACCTGACGCTGCGCACGGGGTCGCCGGAGACGCAGGTGCAGGACGGCGATGTCTGGGTGATCGAGGGCAACCTGTTTGACGAGGAAGGCGTGGAGCCGGCGCCGATCTCGGTCTGGGGCACGTCCTCGCGCGATGTGGGGGCTTACGCGGCGGGCGAGACCGCCGAGACCCGCGCCGGTGAGCGCGTCACCGTGCAGGAGAACGGCGACTACCGGATGGAAGCGCCCGAGCAGATCGAGGGGCGGCGCGGGCAGCGGGTGTTCGTCACCGCGCTGGTGCCGCCGGAGTTCACGCTGGCCAACTACCAACAGGTGCTGTTCAGCGACAATGCGACGGACAGCATGGCCAAGGCGTTTTTCAACACGCTGACCGTGACGATCCCGGCGACGATCATCCCCATCGTGGTGGCGGCGTTCGCGGCTTATGCCCTCGCGTGGATGGACTTTCCGGGGCGCGCGCTGCTGATCGCCTTTGTGGTGGGGCTGTTGGTGGTGCCGTTGCAACTGGCGCTGATCCCGCTCCTGAAGCTGCATTTGCAGATCGGCATCGGCAAAGGCTACCTGGGGGTGTGGCTGGCGCATACGGCCTTTGGCCTGCCCTTGGCGATCTATCTGCTGCGCAACTACATGGCCGGTCTGCCGCGGGATATCATCGAGAACGCCCGGGTGGACGGGGCCACCGAGTTTCAGATTTTTACCAAGATCATCCTGCCGCTGAGCTATCCGGCGTTGGCGTCCTTCGCGATCTTTCAGTTCCTGTGGACGTGGAACGATCTGCTTGTGGCCAAGGTTTTCCTGATTGATGCAACAGGGCAAACCACCGTGATGACCAACCAGATCGTTGAATTGTTGGGCACGCGCGGGGGCAATTGGGAAATCCTTGCCACGGCGGCCTTTGTCAGCATTGCAGTCCCGCTGTTCGTGTTCTTTGCAATGCAGAGGTATCTCGTGCGCGGCTTGCTGGCGGGATCGGTGAAATAGAGGTTAACCATGCCTTGGGCGTCGGTCCGAGGCGAAAGATGGGCCCGTGCGAGCCAGACCTCCCGGCCCGGAACAGGAAAGACATTTTATGACAGAGCAGACAATCGACCCGAAATCCGTGGACAAGGATTGGTGGCGCGGTGCGGTGATCTATCAGATCTATCCGCGCTCCTATCAGGACAGCAACGGCGACGGCATCGGGGATCTGAACGGGATCACCGGACGCCTGCCGCATATCGCCTCTCTCGGCGTGGACGCGATCTGGATTTCGCCGTTTTTCACCTCGCCGATGAAGGATTTCGGCTACGACGTCAGCGATTACTGCGACGTGGACCCGATGTTCGGCACGCTGTCGGATTTCGACGTGCTGGTGGAGACGGCGCATTTCTACGGCATCAAGGTGATGATCGACCTCGTTCTGTCGCACACCTCGAACGAGCATCCGTGGTTCCTTGAAAGCAAGTCGTCGCGCGACAATCCGAAGGCGGATTGGTACGTCTGGGCCGATCCCAAGCCCGATGGCACGCCGCCGACGAACTGGCTGTCGATCTTTGGCGGGCCGGGCTGGCAGTGGCATCCGGGGCGGGAACAGTATTTCCAGCACAACTTCCTTGTCGAGCAGCCCGACCTGAACCTGCACAACCCGGAGGTGCAGGATGCCTTGCTGGCCTCGGTGCGGTTCTGGCTGGATCGTGGGGTTGATGGCTTCCGCCTGGACACCATCAACTTTTACTTCCACGACCTTGAACTGCGCGACAATCCCGGCCTGCCGCCGGAGGAGCGCGACGATTCCATCGCGCCGAAGGTCAATCCATACAACCACCAGCTGCACCTGTACGACAAGAACCGGCCGGAGAACCTTGCGTTCCTGGAGCGGTTCCGCGCCTTGCTGGATGAATATCCGGCGGCAACGGCCGTGGGCGAGGTTGGCGATGCCCAGAAGGGGCTGGAGATCATGGGCGAATACACTGCCGGTGATAACCGCGTGCACATGTGCTATTCGTTTGAATTCCTCTCCAATCACCGCCCCTCGGCGGAGCGCGTCGTGAACGTCATGGAGATGGTCGACGAGAAGGTGCCGGACGGCTGGGCCTGCTGGGCCTATTCCAACCACGATGTGGTGCGGCACCCGACGCGCTGGGATCTGCCACCTGCGGCCAGCCGGGCGATGAACACGCTGATGATGTGCCTGCGCGGGTCGGTCTGCATCTATCAGGGCGAAGAGCTGGGTCTGGGCGAGGCAGATGTGCCGTTCGAGGATCTGCAAGACCCCTATGGCATCGAGTTCTGGCCGGAGTTCAAGGGCCGCGACGGCTGTCGTACGCCGATGGTCTGGGACAACAGCAGCCAGAATGGCGGCTTCTCGGCAGAAAGACCGTGGCTGCCGGTGTCGCATCAACACCTGCCGTTGGCGGTGTCCGAGCAGGAGAATGATCCGGGCGCGCTGTTGCACCACTATCGCCGGACGATCGGATTCCGCCATGCGCACAAGGCCCTGAAGAAGGGCGCGCATTCCAAGGTCGCGGCAACGGGCAGCGTGGTGCATTTCACCCGGACGCACGAAGACGAGACGATCTTTGTCGCGGTGAACCTGTCCGGAGAACCCGCAACGCTCGACGCACCGGCGGGGGAATGGCACCAGATTGGCCAGGAGCTTGGCAGCGCTGCACCGGGGTGGGACGGCAAGCTGCATCTTGGACCGTGGCAGCCGGCGTTGGCGTTGAAGGCGCAGTAGACTTCAGTCGCGTTCGCCGCAGCATAGCGCCTGTGGCGGACGCGCATCAAAGGGGGAGAGAGATGGCGGGACTGAAACTTACAGATGTCGAGAAGACATACGGCGGCGCGGTCAACGTGTTGCGCAACATCAATCTGGACATCGAACCGGGGGAGCTGATCGTGTTTGTCGGCCCCTCGGGCTGTGGCAAGTCGACGCTGCTGCGCATGATTGCCGGGTTGGAAAAGATCACCGGTGGCACGCTGGAGATCGACGGTCAGGTGGTGAACGATGTGCCGCCGGCGCAGCGCGGCATCGCCATGGTGTTTCAGTCCTACGCGCTTTATCCGCATATGACGGTGCGCGAGAACATGGCCTTTGCGTTGAAACTGGCCAAGCAATCGCCGGAGCAGATCGACGCGGCGGTGACACGCGCGGCGAAGATGTTGCAGCTTGATCCCTACCTTGATCGCCTGCCCAAGGCGCTGTCCGGTGGGCAGCGTCAGCGGGTCGCCATCGGGCGGTCCATCGTGCGCGACCCGAAGGTGTTTTTGTTCGACGAACCGCTGTCGAACCTTGATGCGGCGTTGCGGGTGGCGACGCGGATCGAGATTGCGCAGCTCAAGGAATCCATGCCCGACCGGACGATGGTCTATGTGACTCACGATCAGGTGGAGGCGATGACGCTGGCCACGCGCATCGTGGTTCTGGCAAACAAGGGGATCGCGCAGGTTGGCCCGCCGCTGGAGCTGTATGAGCAGCCGCGCAATGAGTTCGTGGCGCAGTTCATCGGCTCTCCGGCGATGAACCTGCTGCCCGGCGAGGTGACCGCCACCGGGGCGCAGACCCGTGTGACACTGGCCGGTGGCGGCGAGGTGCTGTCCGATGTGCCCACCGAGGCATCCGACATGGGGCGCACGGTGAATGTCGGCATACGGCCAGAAGATTTCACCCTGACCGACGCGCCGCCGGTGTTCACCGGAGAGGTGGAGATCACGGAGGCGCTTGGCGAGGTCACGTTGTTGTATTTCAAACCGCAAGGCGGCGCGGCGGTCATCGCCAAGCTGCCGGGCATCCACACGGGGATGCGGGGGCGGGGCGTGACGCTGACCGCCGAGCCGTCCAAGGTGCATCTCTTCGCTGATGGAGAGTCGTTGTTGTATCGGTGAGCGATATTTCGGCGAGGGGCAGGGCGCTGCGAGGTGCCCTGTGCTTTAGTCGACGGCGCCCCCGGCGCGGCGCCAATGCACCAGCCCGCCGATGTTGTGAACCTGTTCGTGACCGAGCCGCTGGAGCATCTGTTTGGCTTCGGCCGAGCGGGCCCCGGAGGCGCAGTAGACCGCGATGGGCTTGCCCTGTTTCAGCTCCGGCTGGCATGTCGTGGACCGCGGGTCGGCGTATTTCCACAGGTTGGCGGTGGGAATGTTCAGCGCGCCGCGGGCCTTTCCGTGACGCAATTCGGATGGATCACGAATGTCGATCAATACGATGTCACCGGCGGCGTGGCGGGTCACAGCCTCCGCAGCGGTCATGGCGGTGACCTCTCGGCTGCGTTGCATGAATGCGAACATTTTCAGCCCCTCCTGTCGGGAACCATGAAATTGATCCATTCTGCAATATGAATGTAAACAGGAATCCTTGATGTTCGGTAAATGTTCCGCGACCCCCATTGGCGCGGTGCAGCATTTGCCCTATGTTTGGTCGGTCATGACTGCCGAGGACGCCAATGCCTGATCTCAAGCAAATCGAAGTGCGCGGCGCGCGCGAGCACAATTTGAAGAACATCGACGTGGATATTCCGCGCGATCAGCTGGTTGTCATCACCGGCCTGTCGGGGTCGGGCAAATCCTCGCTGGCCTTCGACACGATCTACGCCGAGGGGCAGCGCCGCTACGTGGAATCGCTGTCCGCCTACGCGCGGCAGTTCCTCGACATGATGCAAAAGCCCGATGTGGATCATATTTCCGGCCTCAGCCCGGCGATTTCCATCGAGCAGAAGACCACGTCCAAGAACCCGCGCTCGACCGTCGGCACCGTGACCGAGATCTACGATTACATGCGTCTTCTGTACGCGCGGGTCGGCACGCCCTACAGCCCCGCAACCGGCCTGCCCATCGAGGCGCAGCAGGTGCAGGACATGGTCGACCGCGTCATGGGGCTGGAGGAGGGCACACGCGCCTACCTGCTGGCCCCCATCGTGCGCGACCGCAAGGGCGAATACCGCAAGGAATTCCTTGAGCTGCGCAAGCAGGGTTTTCAGCGGGTGAAGGTCAACGGCGACTTCTACGAACTGGACGAGCCGCCGACACTGGACAAGAAATTCCGCCACGACATCGACGTCGTGGTGGACCGGGTCGTGGTGCGGGACGGGATGCAGACGCGGTTGGCGGACAGCTTTCGCACGGCGCTGGATCTGGCGGATGGGATCGCCATTCTGGAAACCGCGCCCAAGGCGGAGGACGGCGAGGACTCGGCCACCCCGGAACGCATGACGTTTTCGGAGAATTTCGCCTGTCCGGTGTCGGGGTTTACCATCCCCGAGATCGAACCGCGGCTGTTTTCGTTCAACGCGCCCTTTGGGGCCTGCCCGGAGTGCGACGGTCTTGGCGTCGAGCTGTTCTTTGACGAACGGCTGGTGGTGCCGGATCAGACACTGAAGATCAAAGACGGTGCCTTGGCTCCGTGGCGCAAGGGCAAGTCGCCCTATTTCATCCAGACCATCGACAGCCTGGCCAAGCACTACGAGTTCGACAAGAACGCCCGGTGGAAAGATCTGCCCGCCCATGTGCAGCAGGTGTTCCTGCATGGCTCCGGCGATGAGGAGATCATGTTCCGCTACGATGAGGGCGGGCGCATCTACAACGTGGAGCGCGTGTTCGAAGGGGTGATCCCCAACATGGAACGCCGCTACCGCGAGACGGATTCGAACTGGATCCGCGAAGAGTTCGAACGCTACCAGAACAACCGCCCATGCGGCACCTGTGACGGCTACCGTCTGCGCGAGGAGGCCTTGGCGGTCAAGATCGGTCCCCAAGACGATCTGCGCCACGTGGGGCAGGTGGTCGAGATGTCGATCAAGCAGGCCTTTGACTGGTGCGAAACCGTTCCCGCAGCGCTGACCAAGCAGAAGAACGAGATCGCCCGCGCCATCCTGAAGGAAATCCGCGAGCGGCTAGGGTTCCTCAACAACGTGGGCCTGGAATATCTGACGCTGTCACGCAATGCGGGCACGTTGTCGGGCGGTGAAAGCCAGCGTATCCGGTTGGCGAGCCAGATCGGGTCGGGGCTGACCGGGGTGCTGTATGTGCTGGACGAGCCGTCCATCGGCCTGCACCAGCGCGACAACTCGCGGCTGTTGGAAACGCTGAAAAGCCTGCGCGATCAGGGCAATACCGTGATCGTGGTGGAGCACGACGAGGAGGCGATCCGCGAGGCGGATTACCTGTTCGACATTGGACCGGGCGCCGGGGTGCACGGTGGCCAGGTGGTGTCGCATGGCCTGCCGATGGATGTGCAGAACGACCCGAACAGCATTACGGGCCAGTATCTTGCCGGAACGCGCGAAATCGCGGTGCCATTGAAGCGGCGCAAGGGCAACAAGAAGAAGATCAAGGTCGTCAACGCGACGGGCAACAACCTGCAAAACGTGACGGCAGAATTCCCACTGGGCAAGTTCGTCTGCGTGACGGGCGTGTCGGGCGGCGGCAAGTCGACGCTGACCATCGAGACACTGTTCAAATCGGCCTCGATGGCGCTGAACGGCGCGCGTCAGACACCGGCCCCTTGCGAGACGATCAAGGGGCTGGAGCATCTCGACAAGGTCATCGACATCGACCAGCGGCCCATCGGGCGCACGCCGCGTTCGAACCCTGCGACCTACACCGGGGCGTTCACGCCGATCCGCGACTGGTTCGCCGGTCTGCCGGAGGCAAAGGCGCGCGGGTACAAGCCGGGACGCTTCTCCTTCAACGTCAAGGGCGGGCGGTGCGAGGCGTGTCAAGGCGACGGTGTCATCAAGATCGAGATGCACTTTTTGCCCGACGTCTACGTGACCTGCGAGACCTGCAAAGGGGCGCGCTACAACCGCGAGACTTTGGAGATTCAGTTTAAAGGCAAGAGCATAGCCGACGTTCTTGATATGACGGTTGAAGATGCACAGGAGTTCTTCAAGGCGGTGCCGAGCATCCGCGACAAGATGGACGCGCTGATGCGGGTGGGCCTTGGCTACATCAAGGTCGGCCAGCAGGCGACGACCTTGTCGGGCGGCGAGGCACAGCGGGTGAAGCTGTCCAAGGAGCTGGCAAAACGGTCCACGGGGCGGACGCTGTATATCCTCGACGAGCCGACCACGGGCCTGCACTTCGAGGACGTGCGCAAGCTGTTGGAGGTGCTGCATGAGCTGGTGGATCAGGGCAATTCGGTGATCGTGATCGAACATAACCTGGATGTCATCAAGACGGCGGACTGGCTGATCGACATCGGCCCGGAAGGCGGTGATGGCGGTGGTGAAATCGTCGCCGTCGGCACGCCGGAACAGGTGGCCGAGGAGGAACGCTCGCACACCGGTCATTATCTGAAGCCGATGTTGCAGCCCAAGAAAGTCGCGGCGGAGTAGGTTTACCGCTCAGGCATGAAAAAAGGGACGCCGGTTTGGCGTCCCTTTGTCGTTTCGGGGTAACGGGTTAAAGGATCGCGCGTGCCACGCGGATCAGCTGGAGTATTTCGTATTCGTCGTCGTTCATCCGCACGAGCTGGCCGTTGACCACGGCGTAGTTTTCTTCCGCGCCGAGTTGCGGCAAGCGGTAGAGGCTGATCAGCTCATCTTGCGTCAGCGCGGCGGTCGGTGCGATGGGCAGGCTGTCACTGAGGCCGTCGATCTGCGCCATCTGATTGACCAGCAGAAGCGATGTGTAATCCTCTTCGTCCAGCAACACCGGCAGGCCGTCGATCAGGCCGTAGCGCTGCCCGGAGGGTGCGGGGCCGAGATTGAAAAGCTCTGCGATGTCATCGGATTGAAGCAAAAGCAGGTCTGGCTCCGGCACCACATCGCGGTCATTCCATGCCTCGCGACGCTCTACCCAGATCTCGTCATAGCGGTCGCGATCGTAAGATGCCCACTCGTCGAAGGTCACGCCTTTCTTGGCGAGGCCCGGTGGCACGCAGGGTGGGTCTTTCTTGGCAAGCCCGGGCGGGCAGTTGGCGTAGGTGATCAGCTCACCCTCGGGTGTGTCAGCCACCACCAGTTGCGACGATGCCAGACCGAGCGCTGTCGCGCCGAGCACGGTCAGCATATCACGGCCACTGGGCGCAGAAGTTGAAAAGAGGCGGGTTGCCGTTTCCTGGCGCTCTTCGGGCGTGAAGGCGCGGCGGAGTTTTGCACTGGCGTTGTTTTCTGCGGCGTTCGCAGAACCGTTGCCCTTGCCCTTGTCGGCTTTGACCTTTTCAGGCTTGCCGTTGCCGTTGCCGTTGCCGTTAGCCTTGGCTTTCTTGGGCTTGTCTTTGCCCTTCGGGCCCTTGTCCTCATGGTTAGGACCGTGGTTTTTCTTCACCTTTTTGGCGTGGCCCTTGGCTTTGCCGTTGCCCTTGTCGTCCTTGCCTTTTGCAAGCCAGATGTCGGCTTGGGCAGCGGCGTCGCTGGGCAACGAAATGCCCCTGTGCAGTTGGATCGGCGCGGCGGAGAGCGCGGTGGAGGACATGGCAAAGGCCACGGCTCCACCCATGAGAAGTTTGTACATGCGTTGGACCTTTCTTTGAGTGATCAACGCGATGTGATCGGGAACCGTTCCCTGATCGCAGATCGTCACCGCCTGTTTCGAGAGCATTCGGCGTCGTCTGCTTATGTCACTTTCGACTGCAGGTGTTGATGCCGAGCAAGCTGTAGGGCGGGCACGTGCCCAACGCCGCAGTTGCGAGCATGACGGCGCCGACCCCTCCGGCGATCCATGCCCAGACGCTGGCCAGGCTCGTAACGGCGAGCAATATGAGCACAACGCCCAGGATGCTTCGGATGAGGCGGTCGGCCTGTCCCATGTTCTTTGTCATGTCATCACTCCCAATCTGTTTTCTGAGATCAGAGTAACTCATGTATGAGAGTTTGAATATGACATGGATCAACCGACCTTGCGCCCGTCGGGTCAGTTCTCCAGCGCGGCGACGGCTCCGATGACATCCAGAACCTCTTTGGTGTGGCGATCAACGCGGTAGATCTGATCATTGACGCGATAATACGCGCGATGCGGGTTGAGGCCGTATTGGCTTGGGTCGTCGATGCGGCGGTATTCGCCTGAGAGGCGGTCACCCGGAGCCAGCACAATGATGTCTGTCTGGTCATGTGTGGCGGGCTGCTTTTTCGCCTGACCGGGGGCCATGCATCCATTGTTCTTTTGCGCCAGACCTTGAGGACAGCCCGTGGAGCCCGCCTGGGCGGCGAAGGGCATCGACAGTGTGGCGACGGCGAGGGTGGCAGCGGTCAGTGTCCGAAACATGGAACGATTCCTTTGACAGGGACGATTTGCAAGAAATGCGCCCGTCCGGGAAACCGTTCCATAAGTGCTTTGCCGCTCAGCGATTTGGCGCTGAGCGGCAGGCAATCATTCGCCGCGTTTGCGTGCGGCGAGGCGGGGCAACATGGCGGAGAAGTCGCGGCCCTTGCCATCCTCGGCCTCGACGAATTGGCGGTAGAGTTCGCAGGCGGCTTCCCCCATGGGGGTGTCGGCATCTGCGGCTTCGGCGGCTTGTTGGCTGAGGCGCAGATCCTTCAGCATCAGATCGGCGGCGAAGCCCGGTTTGTAGTCGTTGTCCGCCGGGGATTGCGGACCGACGCCTGGCGCGGGGCAGTAGGCGTTCATCGACCATGAGTACCCCGAAGAGGTGGAGACCACGTCGAACATCGCCTCACGCGAGAGACCCAGCTTGTCCGCGAGCGAGAACGCCTCGCAGGTGGCGATCATGGTGACGCCAAGGATCATGTTGTTGCAGATCTTGGCCGCCTGACCGTTGCCGGAGGCGCCGCAGTGCACGGCTTTTTGCCCCATGATGTCGAACAGCGGCTTGCCGATGGCAAAGGCGTCGCCGGAGCCGCCGACCATGAAGGTGAGCGTGCCGCCCGCCGCGCCGCCAATGCCGCCGGAGACAGGCGCGTCCAGCGCGAGCAGCCCCGATTGCGTGCAGAGCTCGGCCACCGCGCGGGCGGCGTCCACGTCCACGGTGGAGCAATCGAGCAGCACCGCGCCCTTGGCCATGTGCGGGATGATGTCGGCGGCGACGTCACGCAGGATCTGACCGTTTGGCAGCATGGTGATGACCACGGCGGCATCCGCGACGGCCTTGGCCGCTGTATCCGCCATGGCCACGCCCTCGGCGGTGGTGCCGGCCACGTCAAAACCTGTGACGGTGTGGCCTGCCTTGGCGAGGTTGGCGGCCATGGGCGCGCCCATGTTGCCCAGTCCGATAAAGGCGATGTTCATGCTGCTCTCCTTGAAATCCAATGTGTCTTTGCCCAGCGGCATCAGCATTTTCGACACCGCCACAGAGGGCAGATTGTCGAGGGTGTGGCGCCAGTGCGGGGTCTTGTCCTTGTCGATGATGGCGGCGCGGATGCCTTCGAGAAAATCGCCATGCTCCATGATGCGGTGGCTGACGCGATATTCGAGTTCCAGCGCCTTGCGAATGTCGAGCGAGGGGCCGCGCAGGCGGTGGATCATCTCCAGCGTCATGGCCATCGACAACGGCGAGAGTTTCTCCAGCGTGGCGAGGGTTTCGGCCGCAAAATCCGATGTGCCGTGGCGCAGCAGGTTGATGACATCTGTCAGTGTCTCCCCGGCGAAGAGGGCGTCGATCTGCGATTGCTGGTCGGCGAGAGCGCTGGCGGGCGGCGTCTGCGCGGCCTGCGTGAGCGCGTCGGTCTGGCCGGTTTCGGACAGGGTGGTCTTGAGCGTGGGCCACGCGTCTTCAGGGATGTAGAGATCGGCAAAACCCGCGTGGATCGCATCGCCGGCGGTCATGCGGTGGGCGGTGAGGCCGAGGTATTCACCCAGGCGGCCCGGCGCCTTGGCCAGACGGTAGGTGCCGCCCACGTCCGGGATGAAGCCGATGGAAACCTCCGGCATCGCAATCTTTGAGGTATCGCCGACAATGCGGTGGCTGACATGGCCGCCAAGCCCCACGCCGCCGCCCATGGTGAACCCCTGAAGGAACGAGACGATCGGCTTGGGGTATTCCGCCAGCTTGGCGTTGAGGCGGTATTCCTCGCGCCAGAACGTACGGGCAAAGTCCGGGTTGCCCGCGATGCCGCTGCGGTACATCTGCGCGATGTCGCCGCCGGCGCAGAAGGCCTTTTCTCCCTCGGCGTCGAGGATCACCAGCGCGACGGAGTCATCAGTGCGCCAGGCGTCGATGGCCTGTTCGATGGCCAGACACATGTCGTGGGACAGGGCGTTCAGCGCCTTTGGCCGGGTGAGGGTGATGTGGCCAGCCTGGCCGGTGGTACGGATATGCAGATCGCTCATGTCGGGCCTTTAAGGTGTGGTTGGACCGGGACGCTGCCCCGGACCCCGGAGGTATTTGTAACGCAGAGAAACGGAATGGCTCAGCTGGCCAGCATCTGGCGCGCGACGATCAGGCGCATGATTTCATTGGTGCCTTCGAGGATCTGGTGCACGCGCAGATCGCGGACCAGTTTTTCGATGCCGTAATCCGCGAGGTAGCCGTAACCGCCGTGCAGTTGCAGGCATTGATCCACGGTTTTGGAGCCCGCCTCGGTGACGAATTTCTTGGCCATGGCACAGAATTTGGTGGCGTCAGGCGCGCCGGTGTCGAGCTTCCAGGCGGCCTGACGCAGGAAGGTGCGGGCGGCCTGCAGTTCGATTTCCATGTCTGCGAGGCGGAATTGCAGCGCCTGAAACTGGTCGATGGATTGGCCGAAGGCACGGCGTTCGGACATGTATTGCAGCGTCATGGTGAGCGCGGTCTGCGCCGCACCGAGCGAGCAGGCGGAGATGTTCAGGCGGCCGCCGTCCAGCCCGGCCATGGCGTATTTGAAGCCTTTGCCTTCTTCGCCGAGCAGGGCGGTTGGTGGCACGTGGCAATCGTCGAACTGCACCTGCCGGGTGGGTTGGCTTTTCCAGCCCATCTTTTCCTCCAGCCCCCCGAAGGAAAGGCCCTTGGTGCCGTCTTCCACGTATAGGGTGGAGATGCCTTTGGGGCCGTCCGCGCCGGTGCGTGCCATGACGATATAGGCATCCGAATAGCCGCCGCCGGAGATGAAGGCCTTGGTCCCGTTGAGGGTGTAGCCCTGGTCGGTCTTTGCGGCGCGGGTTTTCAGGGCGGCGGCGTCAGAGCCGGACCCGGGTTCGGTCAGGCAGTAGCTGAGCACGGTTTCCATGCTGAGCGCCTTTGGCAGAACGCGGGCTTTGAACGCGTCGTCCGCAAAGCTGTCGATCATGCGGGCGCACATGTTGTGGATCGACAGGAAGGCCGCGACAGACGGGCAGGCCATGGAGAGCGCCTCGAACACGAGCGTGGCGTCCAGACGGCTGAGACCTGCGCCACCGGATTCCTCGGAGACATAGAGCCCGCCGAAGCCCAGGTCCGCCAGCTGGGGCCAGAGGTCTTTGGGGATGGTGCCATCGGCTTCCCATTGGCGGGCATGTGGCGCGATATGTTCCTGCCCGAAGGCATGCGCCATGTCGAAAATTGCCGATTGTTCCTCTGTCAGCGCAAAATCCATTTCTGACCCTCCCATGCCGTGGGGCCGCTGGGGCGGCTCCGTAAATGAACGCTTGTTCAGATTAGGCAGGGAGGGGCGCAGATTGCAAGGTGTGTCAGGCGAGGACTTCGACAGCGACGGCGCTGGCATAGATGCAGATCATCACCACGGATTCGACGCCGATGCGGGCCGGACCGCGCCGCTGGCGCAGCACGAGGCCCGCGAGCAGAACGGCCGTCATCAACAGGCCCGTGGCAAGCCAGTACAGATCGGTGAGGCCGACGGCATTGTAGATCGACCCATCGCGGTAGGCCACGTCGGAGAACACGAGGAACAGCGTGTCAAAGGTGTTGCCGCCGATGATCCCGCCCACGGCCAGCTGCAACGCGCCCTTGCGCACGGCGACAATGGTGGTGACCAGTTCGGGCAGGGAGGTGACGACGGCGGTCAGCAGCGCGCCGACGAGCGAGGACGAGAGCCCGAAGCGGGTGATGAAGCTTCCGCCGATCTGGCTGATGACCCATCCCGCCAGCCCCATCAGCGTCACCAACGCGATGAAGATCATGGCGGGACGCTTGGCGGATTTGTTCTGTTCGGTATCGTCCTCGGGTTCGTCGTGGCGGGTATCGCGGGTTTCCACCGGGGTCCACATGGGGTCCTCGGCGACGGTGGAGGACAGGCGCACGCCATAGAGATACGCGAGGAAAATCAGAACGCTCACGGGGTGGATGCCAAGGAAGGAGACATCAGGGCCCGCCATGGCCAGCACGGGAAAGGCCAGCAGGATGATGAGCATCACGGCCTGAAACAGGTTGGCAGGTTCGGCAGCGGCATGTTCGAGATTGGCGCCCTTCCACAGCATGTCCGCCAGCGCGAGGAACAGCGTTTGGGCCGCGATGCCGCCGACGGCGTTGGAGACGGCGAAACTGGCGTCTCCGGAACTGGCCGCCGTGACGGAGACCACCACGCCCGACAGTGACGTCGCGCCGCCAAGGATCAGGCCACCGGCCATGGCTTCGCCCATGCGGGTGCGGTCGGCGATGGTGTCGGCAAGGTGGGTGGCGCGGATCGAAGCAAAGATCACAACCGCTCCGGCGGCGGCAAAAATCAGCAGGACGAGCGGAAGGGAGAGATCAGAGAACATGGGCACTTTCATATGAAAAACGCGCCGGCCGAAGGCCGACGCGCATTGTTCGTTCTATAAAGTTTCTACTGAAATATCAGGCGCGACCACGTACGGCGCGTGCGATAAAGATCAGAGCGCAGGCACCGATGAAGCCGATGATCAGCTGACCGATCCAGCCGCCAAGCGTGGTGCCCACGACGGCCATCAGGATGGCGTTGAGGATCACGGCACCCACGATGCCAAGAATGATGTTCATGATGAGGCCCATGTTGGAATGCATGAACTTTTCTGCAAGCCAACCTGCAATGCCGCCGATGATGATAGCTGCGAACCAACCGAGTCCGGTCATGATGTATCTCCTAGATGTATCTATGCCGAACCAATCCGGCGTCTGGGGATACAACGAGGAACCGTGCAGAATGTTCCCGTTATTTTGCCGTAAATTACAAGGTGCTGTCAGGCGAGGGTTTTGCGCAGGATGTCCTCGACCCGGGCGAGCCCCTTGGCGTTGTCGAATTTTTCTTCGGCGGTTCGGCGCGCTGCGGTGGCCATGGCGGAGCGGTCGGGCATGTCGAGGATGTGGGCGATCTGGCGTGCAAACCCGGCTTCGTCCCATTCGTCGACCAGCAGCCCGTTCGTGCCATCCTCGACCGCTTCGGGGATGCCTGCATGGCGCGTGGACAGGGTGATGCAGCCGGATGCCAGCGCCTCCTGAATGGCGGTGGGGAGGCCTTCGGTGTTGCCGTCCTTGGCCGTGACGGAGTGTTGCAGGAACACTTCGGTATGGTGCAGGTGCTGGCGGACAACGTCGTGCGGCTGGGCGCCGGTAAAGGTGATTTTGTCAGCGACGCCAAGGGATTGCGCCAGATCCTTGCAGCGTTGCAACAGGGGGCCGTCACCGATGAAGGTCAGATGCGCGTCACGCTGCCGGGCGGCCTCGGCAAAGGCGCGCAGGGTGATCTCCGGCGCTTTCTTTTCCACCATACGTCCCACGGCGAGGAAGCTGCCGGGGCGCTTTTCGCCGGGGGTAAAGCGGCGAATGTCGACGCCGGAGGGCACGACGTGGGCGTTGTCGTGGCGGATGCCATGGGCGGCAAGGTTGTCGAGCAGGAACTGGCTGACGGAGAACATGCCCGCGAGGCGGGGCATCATCAGCTTGTACGACCGCACGCGCTGTTTGACGCGCAGCATCTTGGACGCGTCGGTGCCGCGCCAATAGGTGAAGATCGGGATGTTCAGGTCATTGGCCAGAGGCGCCAGAACGATCGCCTGTGTGCCGAATTCCGCAAGGATCACATCGACGTCCTGCGCCTTTATGAACCGGGCCAGAGCGCGGCGGTTGTCCCCGAAGGGCACGCGCGAGGTGGCGTGGGTCAGAGCGCCTGCCGCAATGGCGAAGGGCGCGCGGAACGTGTCGGCGCGTGACAGCTTTGCGCGGCGCTCGAACAGCGGTTTTCCCAGCGGGTCCTGTCCATTGTGGCGGCCACAGATCACGCAGGTGTTGCCGCCGAACATGTGTTCGATGTGGCGATTGATGAAGGTCTCGCCCTGAACGAAGTAATCGGAAGTGGCGATGGCGACTGTCATGGGCGACCTCTGCAAGCTTTGGCGTTGCCTATCGCGCGGCGTTGCGGGCGACAAGGGGCGGGGCGTTCAGAGATCGGCGTGGAATTCGTCGATCAGATGGGTGACGACGGCGCGCATCTGGCTGTCCTTGTCTGCGCCGCTGTCGCGTGCGGCATTGCGCACCGCCAATTGCCGCGTGGCGGAGGTGGCTTTGACCATGTCGCGGGCGCGGTGCAGCTCGGACGCGCAGCCGAGCACGCCTGCGTCTTCTTCGAGCAGGTCGATCAGTTCCTCGACCAATTCCGCGAAAGGCACGATCTCGCCGCGACCGTAGTCGATCAGCCCTTCGGTGGTGCCATAGCGTTGCGCGCGCCAGCGGTTTTCCTCGATCAGGAAGCGGTCGTAGACGCGCCAGCGCTGGTTTTTGACCCGCAACCGCCAGAGCATCCGCATCAGGCATTGGGTGATCGCCGCCAGTGTCAGCGCGTGTTCCATACGCGGCTGCACATCCATGATCCGCGTTTCCAGCGTCGGAAACCGGGACGACGGGCGCAGATCCCACCAGATCTTGGAACTGTCTTCAATCACGCCGAGGTCCACGAGCAATTGCACCGAGCGATCAAATTCCGCCCAGGTTGAAAATTGCGGTGGCAGGCCGGTGCGGGGCAGGTTGTCGAAGACCGAAATGCGGTAGGAGGCCAGCCCGGTGTCTTCGCCCTGCCAGAACGGCGAGGAGGTCGAGAGCGCCAGAAGATGCGGCAGGAAGTAGCTTGCCTGACGCATCAGGTCTGCGCGCAGGGCGTTATCGTCCAGGCCGACATGCACATGCATCCCGCAGATCAACATGCGGCGGACCACACCGCCGAGGTCGCGGCCAAGCTGATTGTAGCGATCCTTGTCCGTGGGGGTCTGTTTTTTCCAGTCGGCGAGCGGATGGCAGGAAGCCGCGATGGGGGCAAGCCCGTGGTCTGCCGCGCGGGTGAGGACAGCGCTCCGCAGACGTTTGAGATCGTCGCGGGCGTCGTTGATCGTGGCGCAGGGCTTTGTCCCGATTTCGACCTGACATTGCAGGAACTCGGGGCTGACCTGATCCCCCAAGTCCTGCGTGAGGGCCGTCATCAGGGATTTTGGCGCCTCGACCAGAGCGCACGTGGTGGGATCGACCAGCAGGTATTCTTCTTCGATGCCGATGCTGAACGCCGGTGTGATCATCTGTTGGTCCCCCATATCCCCGACGGTGCGCGGAGCAGGATCAGGAAAGCAGGTTCCGGCGCGACGGACAAGCGTTCAGGCGAGGGGAGCGAGAACGCCAAGTTCGCGCGCAAGATCATCCAGGCTGGTCTGGGGCATGTTGGCGGCGGCGAGCGCGTCCGCCTCTGTCCGATGTATCTGAAATTCAAACGTGCTGACCGGTTCGATGACTTGCTGCATCATTCGGGCCATGCCAAAGATCAAATCGTTTTTGGCATAGATGATCGAGCGTGCCGTATCCGGAAAGGCGCGAAAGCAGGGCAGGAGCCGTTCCACGGCCACGATGATGCCGAGACAGGTCGCATCTATTCCCTCAAGCTGGCGTGTGTCCGAGAGCATGAGGTCGTCCGGCCGAAAATCAGGGTGCGCCACATACGCGCGGAATGTTTCGACACAGTCCTGGACCGTGATCTGGTTGAAAAAGCGAAAAAACGCCAGTTTTTGGTCTGGATGGAACGTGTATTCAATCGTCATCAGGTGCCCCCTGAGAGTAGGCGCGCCGCACACGAAAAGCGCCTCACAGCACACTTTAGGGCGGTAAAAGTTCATGACAAGTTTATAAATATTTCAGAGATATTCGGCATGCGCTGCAAATTGGCCCAACCGGTTAAAAGGTATGAGGAAAACCGGAGGTCGCTTGATGCCATCACGCTTTCAAGAAAATGCTTAGCCGGGGCAAGCGCCCAAAAAAAAGGCGTGCCGCGGGTCAGCGGCACGCCTGAAACGGTTTGGTCGGGGCGGTGCGGGACCGCCCCGAAGCTACGATCAATCCATCGCTTTGAAGTTGAACTCGCCGCCTTCCTTGATGCCGGAGAACCAGCGCGCGGTGACGGTTTTGGTCTTCGTGTAGAAGCGGAAGGCGTCCGGGCCGTATTGGTTCAGGTCGCCGAATGCGGATTTCTTCCAGCCGCCGAAGGTGTGGTACGACAGCGGCACCGGGATCGGGAAGTTGATGCCGACCATGCCCACGTTCACACGGTGCGCAAAGTCGCGCGCGGTGTCGCCGTCGGCGGTGTAGATCGCCGTACCGTTGCCGTAGGGGTTGTCCATCACCAGGTTCAGTGCGTCCTCGTAGGTGTCGGCGCGCACGGTGGTCAGAACCGGGCCAAAGATCTCTTCCTTGTAGATGTCCATGTCGGGCGTGACGTTGTCAAACAGCGACGGACCACAGAAGAAGCCGTTCTCGTAGCCTTGCAGCTCGAAACCACGACCGTCGATCAGCAGGTCCGCGCCCTGGTCAACGCCAGAAGCGATCAGACCTTCGATGCGCTGTTTGGCCTGCGCGGTGATGACGGGGCCGTAGTCCATCTCCTGATCGGAGTTGTAGGGGCCGACGCGCAGCTTTTCGACGCGGGGTTTCAGCGCATCGATCAGTTTGTCTGCGGTTTCCTGACCCACGGGAACGGCCACGGAGATCGCCATGCAGCGTTCGCCTGCCGCGCCAAAGCCGGCACCGACCAGCGCGTCTGCGGCTTTGTCGATGTCCGCGTCGGGCATGATGATCATGTGGTTCTTGGCACCGCCAAAGCACTGTGCGCGCTTGCCGTTGTTCGCGGCGCGGCCATAGATGTACTGGGCGATGGGTGTGGAGCCGACAAAGCCCACGGCGGCCACGTCTTCGTGATCGAGGATCGCGTCAACCACGGTTTTGTCACCGTTGACGACCTGTAGCACACCGTCGGGCAGGCCGGCTTCCTGTAGCAGCTCGGCGAGGCGGAGCGCGGTGGAGGGCACGCGCTCGGACGGCTTGAGGATCATGGCGTTGCCGGAGGTCAGCGCCGGGGCCATTTTCCACAGCGGGATCATGGCGGGAAAGTTGAACGGCGTGATGCCAGCAACGACGCCCAGCGGCTGGCGCATGGACCACAGGTCGATGCCGGGGCCGCCGTTGTCGGTGAATTCACCCTTGAGCATGTGCGGCGCGCCCATGCAGACTTCGACCACTTCGAGGCCACGCTGCACGTCGCCCTTGGCGTCGGGAATGGTCTTGCCGTGCTCGCGCGACAGCATCTCGGCCAGCTCATCCATGTGCTCGTTGATGAGCGCACCGAATTTCATCATCACGCGGGCGCGGCGCTGCGGGTTGGTGGCGCCCCATGCCTTTTGTGCTTCGACCGCTTTGGCCACGGCATCGTTCAGCTCGTCCACGGTCGACAGCGGCGTTTTCGCCTGCACTTCGCCGGTGGCGGGGTTGAAGACGTCGGAATGGTTGCCGGACGTCGATTTGACGTGGGCGCCGTTGATCCAGTTCGTGAGTTCCATAGGGGTTCCTCCTGTGAAGTTGCGTGGACCATACTCTTGCAAAATTGCCGTGCACAGGTGCAATCTGGCAAAGAGGCTTTGCAAAAATGCAGGATGAGTGATGTGGACTGGGACGATTTACGGGTTTTTCTGAGCGTCGCACGTGGGGAAAGCCTGTCGGCCGCGGGCAAGCTGTTGCGTATGGACCCGGCCACGGTGGGGCGGCGGATCGCCCGGCTGGAGCAGGTCATGGGGGCGGCGCTGTTTGTCAAAAGCCCGCAAGGCTATGCGCTGACGGAGGCCGGGACCCGTCTGGTGGCCCATGCGGAATCGGCGGAGCAGGCGGCGCTGATGGCGGCGGAGGCGGTGCAGGGTCGGTCGGAAGGGTTGTCCGGGCAGATCCGCATCGGCGCACCGGATGGCTGTGCGAACTTTCTGCTGCCGCAGGTCTGCGCCCGTATCGCACAGGCCAATCCGGATCTGGAGGTGCAGATCGTTGCCCTGCCGCGGCTGGTGAACCTGACGCGGCGCGAGGCGGATATGGCGATCACTGTCTCGCGGCCCACGGCGGGGCGGCTGGTCGTGCAAAAGGTGGCCGACTACAAGCTGCATCTGGCGGCGAGCGGAGACTACCTTGACGCGCATCCGCCGATCCGCTGCCGCGCCGATCTGACCGGTCATCGGATCGTCGGCTACATTCAGGACATGATCTTTGACAAGGAACTGGACTACCTGGCGGAGCTGGGCCTGACAGAGGTGCCGCTGGCCTCCAATTCGGTCGCGGTACAATTCCACTGGCTTCGGCAGGGCGCGGGCCTTGGCGTGGTGCATGATTTCAGTCTGCCGCTCGCACCGGGGTTGCGCCGTGTGCTGCCCGACGAGCTGTCGCTGGTGCGCACGTTTTATCTGGTGCGCCACGAGGACGACCGACGGCTGGAGCGTATGAACCGCTTTGCCGAGGCACTGGTCACGGGCATGCGCGCAGAACTTTTGCGTCTGGAAAGCGATACCGAACAAACATGATAACCGCTCCTTAGGGTTTACTTGACAGCATGTCAGACCTGACACACGCTGATCACATACAGTCGTCGAAGAGGAGGAGCGCCATGCAGGTTCAACAGATCCTGAAGAGCAAGGGCGGAGTCGAAGTTTACACAGTCAAGCCGGGAACGAAAGTTTCGGAGGCGGCCAAGATCCTTGCGGACAAACGGATCGGCACGGTGGTGATTTCGACCGACGGCAGCCATGCGGAGGGGATTCTGTCAGAACGTGACATCGTGCGTGTGCTGTCGCGCAAAGGTGGCAGTTGCATGGACGATTCGGTTGACGACTACATGACGGTAAAGCTGGTCACCTGCACGCTGGCCGATCGCGCTGATGATGTGCTGTCTACAATGACCGAAGGACGGTTCCGTCACATGCCCGTGGTCGAGGACGGGGTGATGGTCGGGCTCATCACGCTGGGTGACGTGGTCAAGGCGCGCCTGTCGGAACTGTCGATGGAGCGTGATGCGCTCGAGGGCATGATAATGGGTCACTGAGGCAGGGCAAACGGGGCCGAACGGGCAGGGCTGCGCGGGCCATTCTGGCTGCCGGTCCCGCTTTCCTGCTTGCATTCAGGTGCGCAATATTGTTGCGTGAGCGCAACTTACTGAAAGGCAAGGGAGCCTTCCATGCGCATCGGCCTCTACCCCGGCACATTCGACCCGATCACATTGGGACATCTTGATATCATCCGCCGAGGGGCGACGCTGGTGGACCGGCTGGTGATCGGCGTCGCGATCAACCGCGACAAGGGTCCCTTGTTCTCGCTCGATGAGCGGGTGGCCATGGTCGAGGCAGAATGTGCCACCATCGCCGCGGAGACCGGGACGGAGATCATTGCCCATCCCTTCGAGAACCTGCTGATCGACTGCGCCCGCGACGTGGGGGCATCGTTGATCGTGCGAGGCCTGCGGGCCGTGGCGGATTTCGAGTATGAATATCAGATGGTTGGCATGAATCGGGCGCTCGACCGATCGGTGGAGACGGTGTTCCTCATGGCCGAAGCCCAGCATCAGGCGATTGCGTCCAAGCTGGTGAAGGAAATCGCCCGGCTGGACGGCGACGTGTCCAAATTCGTAACGCCCGCGGTGCGCGACGCCTTGGTCAACAGGCTGAAATGATGCGGGGCCGCCGCCTTGCGTCGATTGGCGTTGGCGCGGCGGTGCTGGTCTATGCAGCCTATGCCATGTTGCTGGTCAGCGCGCATCGGGCGCTGGTCTATCCGTTTCACTCACAAAGCACGCTGGATCTGCCGGGCTTTGCCCGTGCGGAGGTGTCCGGCGGGGCGGTCCCCGTGGTGGCCTGGGTGCATGATGCCGGGGCGGGGGCACCCGTCGTGGTGTATTTCATGGGCAATGTCGGGGCTTTGCCGGCCTTCGAGGAAATGCTCTCGCATCATGCAGGTGCCGGGCGCAGCGTTGTGGCCATGGGTTATCGGGGCGGCGGCGGCGTGCCCGGCGCGCCGTCAGAAGAAACGCTGAAGGCCGATGCCCTGGTGTTGGTGGACGGCTTGCAGCAAGTGCTGCCGGAGCATGGGCCGATCGTGCTGCACGGGTATTCGATGGGCACGGGGCTGGCGACCTTTGCGGCGTCCGAGCGCGACGTGTCTGGGGTGGTGCTTGAGGCGCCTTATGCGCGGCTGTGCGAGATTATGGCGCGTCAGGCGTATGTGCCGGCCTGTTGGATCCCGGGCGTGGACCATTGGCGCAGCATTGACGCCGCGCG
This sequence comes from Sagittula marina, assembly GCF_014196795.1. Taxonomy (GTDB): domain Bacteria; phylum Pseudomonadota; class Alphaproteobacteria; order Rhodobacterales; family Rhodobacteraceae; genus Sagittula; species Sagittula marina. The sequence goes on along the minus strand of NZ_JACIEJ010000004.1, from coordinate 19,505 downwards.
TCGGGTGGAGGAGCCAACCCTCGTGGTACACGGGACGTTGGATAGCGTGATCCCCTACGCGCACGGGCAGCGCATGGCGCAGGCTCTTCCGAATGGGGAACTGGTGCCGGTCCCGTTGGGCGGGCATGATATCCTGATGCAGCGGCCAGGGTATCTGGAGGCGATCGACAGCTTTTTCGACAGGGTGGCAAAGCGCTGATCCGCCCTGCACATAATGCAGATCAGAAGTTAACGTCACCCTTGGATGGCCATGCATTTTGTGCATGGCGACACGCACGTTCTGGCAATTGTGCTGCGGCGCAGCATGGCCCATGTTAGCGACAACAGAAACAAACATCCGCTGATATGAGGACCTGAACATGACTATGATTTCTTCCATCCGCTCCCGCATGGCAAAACACGCACAGTACCGTCGTACCCTGAACGAGCTGTACTCCATGACCGAAGCAGACATGCGTGACCTGAACATGGACCGCGCAGATATGTCCCGCATCGCGTACCAGGCGGTTTACGGCGGCTAAGTCGGACCGCCCCACTTTGTCATTCAAAAAGGCGTCGCTTCCCTGAGCGGCGCTTTTTCTTTGTCTGGGGTCGAGGCGTGCTACCTGATGGGCAACGGCACAGGAGGCTTGAGCATGACGCGGAACGAGACGCCAGAGGTGACGGTCTACTATGACGGAGCCTGTCCGCTGTGCTCTGCCGAGATCGGCCACTACCGGAAGCAGCAGGGCGCGGAGCGTTTGTGCTTTGTCGATGTGTCACGAGAGGATGTGGAGGTGGGGCCGGATCTGGACCCGGACGCGGCGCGTGGACGGTTTCATGTGCGGCGGGCCGATGGAACGTTGCAGTCTGGCGCGCGCGGGTTCGTGGCGATCTGGGCGCAGCTGCCGCGTTGGCGATGGGCCGCAAAGCTGGCGCGTGTGCCGGGCGTGACGCAGATGCTGGAAGGCGCGTATCGGGTGTTTCTGCCGCTGCGGCCCTGGTTGTCGCGCATGGCGGGGCGGATCGGCTTCAAACCAGAAAACAACATCTGAAACGCAAAACGGGGCCGCTTGGGCCCCGCTTCGACAGCTCTGGCTGAGCCAGCTTAGATCAGTTTGCCCATGGCGACGGCTGTGTCGGACATACGGTTGGAGAAGCCCCATTCGTTGTCATACCACGTCAGGATGCGGCACATGGTGCCTTCCATGACCTTGGTCTGGTCGCAGTGGAAGATCGACGAATGCGGGTCGTGGTTGAAATCCACGGAGACCAGCTGCTTGTCCGTGTAGCCCAGCACGCCCTTGAGCGGGCCGTCGGCGGCCTTGCGGATGGCGGCGTTGATTTCCTCCACCGTGGTGTCACGCGCGGCCTCGAACGTCAGATCGACGACGGAGACGTTCGGCGTGGGCACACGGATGGCGACGCCGTCCAGCTTGCCGTTGAGTTCGGGCAGAACGAGGCCCACGGCCTTGGCCGCACCGGTCGACGTCGGGATCATCGACAGGGCTGCCGCGCGGGCGCGGTACAGATCCTTGTGCATGGTGTCCAGCGTCGGCTGGTCGCCGGTGTAGCTGTGGATCGTGGTCATGAAGCCTTTGACGATGCCGATCTCGTCGTTGAGCACTTTGACAACGGGGGAGAGGCAGTTGGTGGTGCAGGACGCGTTGGACACAACGGTGTCCTCGGCGGTCAGCACGGAATCGTTGACGCCGAATACGATCGTCTTGTCCGCGCCGGATGCCGGGGCGGAGACCAGAACGCGCTTGGAGCCGTTTTCGAGGTGCAGCGCGGCCTTGTCACGGGTGGCGAAGATACCGGTGCATTCCAGCGCCACATCCACATTGCCCCAGGGCAGATCCTTGGGGTCGCGGATGGCGGTGACCTTGATCGGGCCACGGCCCACGTCGATGGAGTCGTCGGTGTGGGTCACTTCGACCGGGAAACGGCCATGCACGGAGTCGTATTGCAGAAGGTGGGCGTTGGTTTCCACGGGACCGAGGTCGTTGATCGCGACCACCTCGATATCGGTGCGGCCGGATTCGATAATGGCACGCAGCACGTTGCGGCCAATGCGGCCAAAGCCGTTGATGGCGACGGTGACGGTCATGGGAGGCTCCCCTTTCGATGATCAGAAGGGCCGAAGTCGCGGAGGATGCGATACGGCGTTTTGTTTAGCGCTAACATGCATCTACCGGCGTCAAAGTCAACCCGAGCGACGCGTATGCACATCAGTGTCACCGCCAGAAGGCGAGGTAGTCAATGAGCCAATACAGCTTTCGCGCGAGGAACAGAGTGCCTTCGCCGTCGAACATCAAAAAATCGACACCAAAGAGGAGGGCGATCATCAGCCCCAGCACGATGGCGAGTTGATTGGTCATGAGGCGTGCTCCGTCAGGTCGGTCTGGTCATGGCAGAGGTTTGCTGCGCTGTCACGTCCCTGTGGGCGAAACCGGCGTGGGGTGGTGTGGCACGGGATCGGCGGGCTGCGTCATGAGGTCCTCGATGAACAGGGCGAGGAATGCCCCGCGACTGTTGACGCCAGCCTTGCGGTAGATGCCGCCGAGATGGGCCTTTACCGTGCCTTCGGCGCTGCCGCGCAGGGTTGCGATCTCCGGGATGGCGAGGCCCTTCAGCGTAAACAGCGCCACGTCCTGCTCGGAAGGGGTCAGCCCCCAATCGGCAAAGCGCTGGGTGACGATCTCGTGGAACGCGCCAGCGGCAAGGCCAAGCTGTTCTTTCAGATGGGCTTCGCGTCGCAGTAGGGCCATGAGTGTGCGGATCTCAAAGCCGACCCCGGCGATCAGCGCGAGGGCGGCCAGCGCCTCCACACCGAAGTGCCAATCCATGAAATGCGGCCAGCCTGCCTCCAGCCCGTCTGCCACCACATCACCGAGGAAGAACACCGCGCAAAGCAATTGCGCGGCAATCAGGATCATCAGGCCATAGGGAGCATGTCGGGTCATGGTTCGATCTGTAGACCGTCCGGAATGTCCTTGATACCCGTGACCATGGCACGCGGCAGATTGACGCCGGTGCGGCGGCTTTCCCAGATCACGGCCACCACGTGCAGCACGACCGAGATTTCGGTCCACGTCACCAGCGCTTCGTGAAGGTCTTCGGGCCATGCGACGCCCCAGAACATATCGGTGGTCATCAGGTAGCCGGTCAACGCGATTCCCGCGAGCGAGAGCAGCAGGTTGAAGATCATCAAGGCCCCAAGCGGCGTATGGCCCAGATGCGCGCGTTTGCGCCCGGTGGCCATATCGGACAGTTGCGCCGTGACGCCGGCGGGGGATGGCGCGAATTGGGCAAAGCGGGCGTAGGTCGGGCCAATCAGACCCCACGCCAGCCGCAGCACCAGCGCCGCCGCAACCGCATAGCCGACATAGTGGTGCAATTTGCTGTCGTCATCGACGACGAAGGCATTGGCGAAAAAGAGCGTGACGACGCTCCAGTGAAAGACCCGGATGAAGGGGTCCCAGACGCGGTGGTGTGTCATGCGCAGGCTCCTGACAGATACGAAAGGGCCGGGGGCACGTCGCCCCCGGCAGGCCGAGGGGATCAGTCGTCCTTGGTGTGGGTGACGTTCAGATCGGCATCAAGGAAGACCTCGTAGCGGTGGCCGTCCTTCTTGGCGTAGGCTTCGTATTCGCCATCTTCGATCTTGATCTTGCCGACCTCGTAGCCCTCTGCGGTCAGCTGTTCGGTGATGCGGGTGCGCATGGCGTCATCCAGAACGAGGTCGTCGTCGGATGCAAAGGCAGGGGCGGCAAGCAAGGCGGCGAGCGCGCCGGACAGGATAATGCGGTTCATGAGAAGCTCCATCTGTTAAGGCGACAGGCGGTGGTGCCTGTGGCTGGGGAACAGATGGCAGGGTCGGGGCGCGGCGGATATTGGGCGCAAGGGGTGTTTGCCGCGCCTTGAACTTTGGTTCAGGGGGCTAAACCGAAGATATAGGGCAGAAATTCCGCTGTGTGGTCAAGCCTTTGCGCGGATCGCAGCGATAAAGATCAGCGCGATCACCGCAGAGGCCAGAACATTCAGATTTGCCATCGACAGGCCGAACATGTCCCACGGGATCTCGTCGCAGCGAATGACCGGGGCAGACATGATCTTGTCGAACAGCTCATCGGTGGACAGGCTGCCCACATCTGTGCCGGTGCAGGAGGTCGGGCCCTCCCACCACTTGCGTTCCACGCCTGTGTGATAGGCGCCGATGGCAGAGGAAGCCGCCGCCGAGACCGCCGCCAGACCCAGCAGAACGCGGTTCGGAATGACCAGGGCCAGCGCGCCGAAGGCAATCGCGCCCCAGTGGCCATATCGCTGCCAGTAGCAAAGCTTGCAGGGTGGCATCCCGCCGATGTGTTGAAACGCGAGCGCACCGACGATCAGCGAGATCGACATGGCGGTGGCAAGGGCGGTGAGAAAGCGTCTGTTCAGGGTCATTGGGATCTCGTTTGGTCCGCGTCTTTTGGGTTGGTTGCCTTGGGGGGAAGCGCGATGCAAATCACAAACCCGTCTGTGCAATGATCGTTTGACGGTTCAGACGCCAAGCCATGACCGGATAAGGCTGACCAGCGTCGCCCCGGCAAACAGAAGCGTGCCGATCCACGCCGTGCCAAGAACCGTGCCGACAATGACAAGCAGCCCATCGCGTTGCAGCAGGCCCATGGCGACCACGACGACGGCAAATCCCGGCACGGTGTTTGTCCCCGGCAGCGGCACGAGAATCGAGGCGCTGAACAGCACCAGCGCCAGACCGACCAGCCTGTCCGCCGGGGCGCGGGTCAGTGTGCCAAGGCGGGGGCGGCTGATCGCCTCGATCCGGCGCAACCAGGGGCCGGCGCGCTTGGCCAGGTTGGCAAGCCCCTCGGAAGACACACTGCGCGCCCCAAGTTTGCCCGGCAGCCATGGCGTTTGCCGCCCGGCCAGAATTTGCGCGGAGACAAACATCAGCGGCAGGGCGACAACTTGCGGAATGCCATAAAGAAACGGGATGCAGCAGGGCAGGGCGAGGATCAGCAGGAACAGGCCAAATGCCCGCTCATGCAGCTGCGCCAGCACCCACTCCAGGGTCACGGCAGCGCTCTCGCCTTGTCCGGCCAAGGCTTGTGCGTCCAGGACGAGCATGTCGAGACGATCGGAAATCGCGGTGCCTTCGCTATGAGGTAGATCCGTCATGCAGTTCGCCTTTTTCAAGCATTGGGTCAGACCGCGGAGTTCAAGGTCCTGGCGCGATGGCGTCGCATGTCCAGCGTTGCCTCAACCGTTCTCCGCAGGGTCATTGGCCGGCAACAACCATGCAGTCGAAGGAGCGTCAAGGATATGCTCAAAACCTCTTTACGCCGCGATGCAACGCGGTTACATGGTGCGCATCAAAGGGCCCAAGTGGCGGAATGGTAGACGCAGGGGATTCAAAATCCCCCGCCGCGAGGCGTGCCGGTTCGAGTCCGGCCTTGGGTACCAGATTGCCATCCATGGTTTGGATGAGCGATAAGGCCTTGAATGGTATGGTGGTTTTTCCGGTTTGAAGACCGGAAAGCCTGCCTACCACTAAGGGTTCTGAAAACACCAACCTCAGCACTGATCACTTGGTTTGTAGCTGGCCATTTTCCCAAATTTTGTACGGGTTTGAGAGAAAAACCATAGCGTGTTCGAACATTTCCTCGTACGATTGGTCGGGAAGCGCTACAGAGGCTGCTGCCTCCTCAGCAATCGCCCGTTCTTGATGCAGCTCAGCCAAGCGCTTTTCATAGGCTGCTTGGATACGCTCATCGCTGGTTTGAACTAGGCGCTCAATCAAGCTGTCGATGTTTTTTTCGAGCCGTTTCGCTTTCGCAAGCCACTCCTTCTTCTCAGACAGGACAGTAAGCCGCCGCTCCTCCCACGCTGCCTTGAACATGTTTTCCGCAAGCTGAAACGTCTGTTGGGTGGGGACCAGCTTTTTCAGTAGGTCTCCGAAGAGCTGCTCCAGCTCCTCGCGCGGTATCGATTTGCCTTTATCAGAGCAGCCTCGGTGTTGGCAGAGGTAGTAGGGGTTTTTCTTGCCGCTACGGCCTCGCGCCCAGCACGCAGTCAAGGGATACCCACATGCCTCACAGATCAAAAAGCCACGCAATGGGAAGTCTGCGCTAATGTCTTTCCTGACAGGTGCAGTCGCGCGTCCCTTCAAACGGTCCTGAATAATCAAGAAAGTCGAGTAACTTATGAGGGGTTCATGCTGAGCTTTAGTAAGCTCAACTCCCCATTTGGGATATTCTAAATGGCCTGCATACAAAGGGTTGGTAAGCATCCGCTTAATCAGATCGTAGTGCAGCTTTCCCCGTTTGTTTTTTTCGGAAAATCTGGTTTGCTTTCGAGAAGTCGTTTAACTTCACCCGGGGATTGAAATCGTCCGTCGGCGAATCCCTGCAATGCTCCCTGTATATGTGTCGCCAACGGTTCAATGCGAACGAGCAGTTTTCCGCCTCCGGGCGCTTTGGTATAATCGTAGCCGAGGGGAGAAGAGAAAGTCCAGAACCCTAGCTTGAGTCGAGACACCGTGCGCCTGTGCGAACGTTCCGCGTTGTGAGCGCTGTCGTGCTCCGCGATAGCAGCCATGATCAGTTCCATAAATTTGCCTGACGCATCGTGGCCAAATTTAACGGTTGGGCTTTCAATCTTAGCACCAAGGGAGACAATTTTGTCCCGCAATGCTGTATGAGTAGAAACATCACGAGCAAATCGCGAGATGTCATCGACAATAACCACACACTTCTCTGTATTGTGTTTTAAGTCACCCAAAGAGTGAAGCAATGCTTGCATACCCGGTCTCTCTGCTTTCCTCCCGGAAATGACATCAGCCGCAACTTCGATTACTTCGTAGCCTTGCCTTTCCGCATAATCACGGCAGGTGCGTTCCTGACTGCCAAGACCGGAGCCTTCATTTACTTGTTTTTGCGAAGACACGCGCGTGTAAATAATGCATTTGGTTGGATTGGATTCCGGAGGCATCAGTTCTTCTCCTCTTTGGTTTTTGTGCGGTTGCGATGAAATGAACTAATAGTTTGCGAAAGTTCTATATTCTCCTTTGCAGCCTCTTGAGCTAGGTCAGTGGCCGAACGGCCGAACGCGATGTCGATGAAAGCCCCAATGATCGCGCTGATGGTTTCCCTGCAGTCGAGGTCTGATCGCGTGTCGTTATCCAGCACTTTGTCTGTGGCATTCGAGGGCCGAATGGAACGGATCCGTTTTGCGCCGGATGGGACATTGTTCGAACCGTTTTGAGGCATGTTCAAACCCTTTCGGAGAATGTGTCTGGCAGATCGAATTTGTTGATGATCAAAAGCATGAGCCAATCCGGACTGGTATGTAAAGCTTTGAATTTGCTACATTTACTTGCTTTCACTGCGGCGCATTAAAGCACATGTGGCCGATATTTTTGGGAAAGAAACCATAGGCATAGTTGCAGGCCTAAAAGGCGTCTCACTTTTAAAGCACATCTGGTCGCGTGGCCGTGCCACATTTGCTTGACAAGCGTCGCGGCGGCACAAGCCGAATCACTACGAGCGAAAGATTACACATGGACCGCTATGTGATTGCGGAAACGGCGTGGCGAACCTACTCTGCGCCTGCCACTATAGGGCGAATAGCCTCACTACGAAGAAATGGGTCATCACATGAACTATGCGTATTGGCGCAAATGCGATTTTCAGGTTCACACACCGCGCGATCCGAACTGGAAGGGGCAGAGACCCGTAGGCGAGAACGATGATCTAAACGGCAGTCCTGCGACGATGGACGACGTAAACCGGGAACGGCAGGAGTGGGCCAACGAGTTTGTAATAATGTGCAGTATTCGAGGCCTCGAAGTGATCGCCGTCACTGATCACCACGAAATGGTGATGGTACCATTTATCAAGCGGGCAATATCCGACCGAAAACTGGAAGACCCCGATTTTGATTTATGGTTCCTGCCCGGCATGGAGCTCACCTGTCACGGTGGCGTGCAGTGTTTAATCATCTTCGACGCAGATTTAAGCGACGAGTGGCTGTCGGAAGCTCAGTCTAAACTTGGAATTATCAAGCCTGCACAGAAAGAAAAAGCTAAACAAGGCCCTGCGGTCACGCAGCTTGGGCACCACTATCCTGATGTTGCCGCGGTTTTGGACAAAGTCGATGAGCTAAAGGGCAGATATATAGTTGTGCCCAATGTTTCGGATGGCGGACAACATACTGTACTTAAAAATGGGGCGCATGCTGACTTCGCTAGAATGCCTTACGTCGGTAGTTACTTGGACAATGGGCAGAACATCAATAATCTGGGTGGAAAGGCCAAAAGGCGCTTATCCGGAAAGGAAAATGATCGGGGTTCGAGGTACGTATATCCATTGCCGACTTCCGATTCTCGCACGGCAGATTTCAAGAATTTGGGCAAGAATGACTGCTGGATGAAAATGGCTAGCCCTACTGCTGAGGCGGTGAGGCAAGCCTACCTCGGGCATAGGTCGCGAATATCTCTGCACCCACCGGTCTTGACTTCAGTTTCGATCACGGCAGTTCGAGTTTCCGGATCGGATATTTTCCAAAAATTGATCTAAATATTAGTTCCGAGCTGAACTCCACTATTGGAGGATGTGGGAGTGGGAAAAGCACTCTATTGGAGTACATAGCATTCGGTCTTGGAAGAAGCTGCAATGATCTTAAGAAAGGAGATTATTCCGGGCAAGATCGTTTAGAGAGTCTGATTCAGGATACGCTCCTAAAGCCGTCTGCCTCCATCGAGTTGGACATACTTCAAGATGGGGCCAAATTCGCAATCCATCGTGGTCCGCAAAGTTCCTATAGCCCGGTTGTCACTTACCCTGATGGCAGTAAAAAACAGGTGTCTCTCAAAGACTTAAGGTCGTTGTTTCCTGGGGTTGTTTACAGTCAGGGTGAACTTTCAGAGATTGGAAAGAAGACGAAACAGAAAGCTCAACTGTCCGGTTTGCTTCAATTTGTTGATCCGCAGTACAAAATAGATGACGACAACATGGCTCGTCAGGTCGAGGCAGGAAAGCGAGAGGTTCGAGTTGCGCTTCAGGACCTTTCGGCAGCTTGGGAAGCAGAGGCCGAGCTGCACAAGCTATCAATGCAAAAGGGTTCTTTGACGCAACGTATTCAGGCCCTTGGGGAAAATCTGCCTGAACTACCAGAGGAAGATCGACAAAAAATTGTGCGTTTTGATGCTCTTGTTGTTCAGGATGGCTTGCGGGGCACATGTGAAAAGCATGCTCAATCTGCTTTGGATGCATTGGTTGATCTAAAAAGGAAAGTCGAAGCTTCTCCCACGTTTATTCAGTCCACTGAGGAGGCTCAGGGGTTCAATAACGCATACGCAGACTTCTCCAAGATACTGGTCGATGGCGTCAATGCTCTGGTAGAAGAGCTGACCGAGAGTTCAGAAAAGGTTTCGCTTTCCGGAATGGAATTGTCGCAGAGCTTAGAGGCCGCGCGGACGGAACGTAATCTGGTTATGGAAAAGCTAACTGAGCACAAGGCTGCCACAGATCAGATCGTCAGATTGAAAGAGGAGTTGCGCGAGCTTGATGCCAAAATCGAGGAACTGAAAGTTGACATGCCTTCTACCGAAGCAGGCACCAAAAAACTTGAGGAATGTCTCAACGACCTCAAGGCGAAGGTCACGCAGAGGGCTGCCAAGACTAAAACCTGGGCGGATATGATCGAGGAGCTTTCTGACAACCGGGTTGAGGCAGAAGTGGAACTTGAAGGTGATCTATCCGAGATAACTGAGGCTGCAGACAGCTTAATGGCAAGAACCGGTTCGCAAACTGCGACTCGCTACCAAAAGCTAACGGATGCAATCGCGGCGAAGGGCGTATGGGACGTACTAGAGGCAATTTTGGATGATTGTCTTAATGCACTTCGTTGGCGCCAAATGTCTTCTTCTACGTCTGCGACAGGAGGAGGACCGGACTGCGTCAATCTGTCGGACACGCTTGGGGTCACAGACAAGGCGCTTTCTAGCTTTCTGACTTTGCTTGATCTGCAGCGAGTTGAGGTGATGGCCACGGCGGTTCCAGCTCCGGCCATTTCCCTGTTTTACTGTGATGAAGATCGGCCGATTTCGTTCGACAAGGCCTCGGAAGGGCAGCGTGCGGCGGCTCTACTATTCATGCTATTGGAGCAACCAGGCGGTCCATTGCTGATTGATCAACCCGAGGGTGATCTCGACAACAAGATCGTTTCGGTCCTCGCGGACAAACTTCATACTGCCAAGCAAAGGAGACAAATCTTCTTCGCAAGCCATAACGCAAACATCGTTGTAAATGGTTCGTCGGAGCTAGTCGTCGGCATGGATGTTGCTCCGGAAGCAATGCGAACCGTAGGTTGCAGCGGTGCAATTGATAGTACCGACATCTGTTTCAAGATTACCGAAACGATGGAGGGCGGGAAGAAGGCCTTTGGTGACCGCAAAGACAAGTACGGCTATTGATCCATCCTCGGTTTTCTGGTCGACGCATCATTCCGCGCCGACCAGAAGAAACGGACTCAGTTGCACTTGGGCGAAGTTTGATCCCGTTCAGGCCTACTCTTCGTCATCCTTGCGCACTGCGAAATATCGGTCGGGAAGGGTCGCAAGTATGGCCTGCCATCGCTGGAGTTCATCGAAAAGAGGGTTCGAACTTTGTCGTTTTAGGCGTACCACTTGATCTTGAACGATAAAACCCGGTTTGGCGATGTGCCTGCCGGGGTTTCTCCGTTTTGTATCTTTTTGTTCTGGTCTGTTTCCGCCGTTTTCGGGCGCGCCTCTCAATGCACCGCCATGTGTCCGAACTCGTTTTTACGGAGGAGGCGCCGCGGGAAACCATGTCGTTGAGCTGGGCGAACGAGTGAGTCCCAAACTGCCAGCTCCTGCACGACGGTTTGGCCCGGTTATCAATAAGCGCTTAAATGGTTCGGTTCTGGTTCAATGACCGGTGGTGGCCCATGCTCGCATGTGTAAGAGGGTTGCTGGGCGTGCCTAGGCTCGCGCCGCATGAGGGACGCCCGCGGGTATTCTCGAACGCTGCCAATGGCGTAAGGTCCATTTGGCCATGGAATCGGCCCCATTGGGCCTTCGCGCCAGCGATCATTCCGATCCGCAAGAACGCGCTGTCTTGAGCCGAAAACAGTCCGGCAGCAATTGTCACAAACGAAACTCTCCGCATCGCGCGCCGCTATGGCCGGGGGGGGCGGAAATGCTGCGCTGGATATCACATCAAAGGTCGGATCGAGGAAAAGATGTGGTGCGCCAACGCCTTTTGAAACCGCCTTTTCGAGCCAAGAGACACCGGCCGCCAAAATTACGATCCATGTCTTACTGAGAGACCCAATCACCCCCTCGACACCGAAGAGATCGTACACATCGCCCCAAGTTCAATAGGGGAGTGGACAGCACGTCCCAGGCGGGCGGTCTGCAACAACGCGCTTTTCAATCTGCGCTTCGCTCGTTTCAGATTGTGTGCGTGATCTACGCGCTAATTTGGTTGATCGTGCGTGATGTTCCGAAAATCTCTCTTCAAATGCCATACCTCTGCGCACTTCTCGCGCCATTGGTGCGATAGAACTGCGGCAGATCCTTCCCACACGAAATTGATGAGCACTCAGCATGTACGTCTACCAATCCATTGCCCAATCCCTCGCCGATCACGGCCTCGACACAATGTTCGGGCTGATGGGGGATGCCAACCTCTTCATCGTTGACCATTTCGTGCGCGACGGTGGCGCGACCTTCGTTCCGGTGGCCTACGAGGGCAGCGCGGTCCTGATGGCGCTGGCCCATGGCCGCGTTGCTGGCAAAGTCGGCCTTGCCACGGTCACCCATGGCCCGGCTTTGACAAACTGCGTCACCGCCCTGACCGAGGCAACGCGCGCCCATGTTCCCTTGGTTCTGCTGGCGGGAGACACTGCCGTTTCCAACCCGCACAACCTGCAAAACATTGACCAGCGCGAAACGGTCAAAGTCACGGGCGCCGGGTTCGAACAGATGCGTTCGCCCGAAACCGCTTCTTATGATGTGGCCCACGCCATCTACCGGGCACAGGTGGAAAAGCGCCCCATCGTTCTGAACATGCCGGTCGATTTCATGTGGCAGGAGATCGAGCACACGAAACACGTCTTTCAGGCGTTCAATGCGCCGTCCTACGTTCCAGCCGGCGATGACTTGGACGAAGCCATCGGCATGATCGCCAGCGCAAAGCGCCCGATCATTCTGGCGGGCATCGGTGCAAAGGACGCGGTCCCACAGATCAAGGCTCTGGCCGACCGTCTGGAGGCCCCGCTGGCCACCACGCTAAAGGCCAAGGGCATGTTCAACGGCCATCCCCACAACATCGACATCTTCGGCACCTTGTCGACGCCCGCCGCCTATGACGCGATAGGCAAGGCCGATTGCATCGTTGCGTTCGGGACATCCCTGCACCAATTCACCACCGACAAGGGCGCGTTGATGAAGGGCAAGCGTGTTGTGCAGATCAACAACACCGTGACAGAGGTCGCCAAGAATTATCACCCCGATGCATCGCTTATCGCAGATGCCGGTCTGACCGCCGACAATATCGTCTGGTGGCTGGACGAAGCGGAGATCCCCGGCAGCGGCTTTTCCACCGAACTCGACATTGACGCGCTGACCGCCCATCCCAAAGGCGACCCGGACAAGACCACGCGGGGGTTCGTGAATTTCGAATACGCTTTGGACAGACTGGAAGCCGCGTTGCCAAAAGACCGCTTCCTCACCACCGATGGCGGGCGCTTCATGACAGAGGTCTGGTGCCGGATTTCCTGCCCCAACGCAGAAAGCTTTATAGCCACCACGAACTTTGGCTCCATTGGCCTGGGGATGCAGGTCGCAATCGGCGCGGGCTATGCGGTGCCGAACCGCCCGGTCGTGCTCTTTACCGGCGACGGTGGTTTCATGATGGGGGGCATCAATGAATTCAACACCGCTGTCCGGATGAAGCAGGACCTGATCGTCATAGTGGCCAATGACTCCGCCTACGGTGCCGAGCATATCCAGTTTCTCGACCGCAAGATGGACCCGGGCCTGTCCATGTTTGACTGGCCCTCCTTCGCTCAGGTGGGGACCGCACTTGGCGGTCACGGCATTGTGGTGGAATCCAACGAAGATCTGGAGGATGCGATCAAGGCGATCGAAACCCGGGACAAGCCGCTGCTGATCGAGCTTCGACTGGACCCGAATGACGTGCCACGCATGCGGATGTAAGACGCGACCTGCATTGGGATCAGGGGCTGGCCGGTTGCATACTTCTGCGACTTGCGCTTCGAAGGCGACTGGTTTTGCCGCTGAATCCCGGAAGGGCAGGCACCGTTCGGCGTGCATGTGCGTCGTCCCGGTCCCAACACCGCCTCGTTTACTGCCGCTTCATCGCGGCATGTGCCGGTTCCTTTCATCAACCTGCCGAGAGGGCGCCTTTCGGCAGATTGCATCGTTAATCTATGACCTGTTGCAGTCAGCTCGCCCGAGCAAGGGACATCGGACACGGTCATCTCAAGATCAATTTTTAGGCGGCGCTTTTGCTCGGTCATGTCCTTCATCTATGCGATGAAAGGCGCGTGAGGGCAGCAGGCCGGTCGGGTGTCGCGCGGGCATTATTGTTCAAGGCCTTCAGTATAGCGGTCATATCGCTGGCCGCGTGAACAGTCAGAAGGGCGTTGGGTCGGGGCGTCCGTAGCGGTCATTTTGCGGTGCGGTCACAGGGTCTACAGACCTCGCTATGACCTCGCGACGGTTTTGGGCTCGAACGACCGGCCACCTGATGCGACGTCATGCTGAAGGACAATTGCGAAAGGGCAGGATTTTTCCGGTGAGCCCGCTACGTCTGAAAGTCACTCACGCCGGGTCCGGCGACCCCCATATGCAAACCGCAAGGAGAGTCCCATCCGCTTTTCCGTCACCATCTTCCTGATCCTCGTGCTGTCCGCCGTGGGGCTGACATATGAGATCGCCGCAGGCCGCGTGCTGGCGCCGTTTTTCGGCACGTCCTTGCTGACCTGGACGACCGTCATCGCGACGGTGCTGGGAGGGTTCTCCTTGGGGAGCGCCGTCGGCGGGGTTATTGCGGAGCAGCCCCGGAAGGAGGCTTTGAGCAATGTCCGCAGCGCGTTGATTGCAACGGCGGTTCTGATGGCCGTATCGCCCACATTGCTTGGCCTGTTATATGCTTGGGGCGCGCGCGGCACGGATGGCATGATGATCAGCGTGTTTCTTGTCTTCTTCCCCGCGTCGGTCTGCGTGACGCTGCCGTCGCCGCTGCTTGCCAAACTGGCGATGGAGGCGCGTCCGGGGCGGGAGGGGTCTTCGCTAGGCTTCGTGATGGCCGCAGGGTCGGTCGGGGCGATCTTTGGCGCTATCCTTGCCGGTTTCGTCACCTTGCCGCTGATTGGATCAACAGCGACTTTTGCGGCTTGCGGGGTGGTTGCGCTGCTTTGCCTGGCCCTGGTGCGCGGCGGCGAACCGGGCAGCCCGGGCGTGATCGTCGCTGCGGCGGGCTTCGTCGCCTTTGCCGGTCTTGCGGGAACACCGGCCTGCCAATACGAATCCGGCCTGTCCTGCCTGCGTGTCGCGCAGCGCGGCTCCGAGGTGCGCCTTATTTCGGACGGCACGATACAGGCCGCCGAGAGGATTACGCGTGATGACGCCGAGGTGGAGTTGGCGCTGAGCTACACGGATTGGATTTGGGGCCGGATGGATCGCGATCTCGGGCCGGACCCTTCGGTGCTGTTCATCGGGGGCGGCGGATATTCGTTGCCGACCAAGCTCCTTGCCTCGCGGCCAGACGCGCAGGCAATTGCCGTCGAGATTGATCCACTGGTGACGGATGTGGTGCGCCAAAACATGCCACTTGCATCGAAGATGATCGCTCAGACCGGGTATGATGCGGCGGAGCCCCGCGCCGGTGGACGGCTGGGGATCGTCCATGCCGATGGGCGCGTGTACCTGAACGAGACGCAACAGCGCTTCGACGCCGCGGTGATGGATGCGTTTTCTTCCAGCTCCGTCCCGGCCCATCTTGCCACGCGCGAAACGTTTGCCCGCCTGCAGGAGATCGTTGATGGCCCGGTCTACGTGAACCTGCTGGATGCACCAGACGGCCCCCTCGTGCGCGGGGTTCACGCCATCCTGCGGGAATTGTATCCTCATGTGGACGCCGTTGCAGGGGATTTGAACGCCTTGGGCCGGACCAACGTCCTCCTTGCGGCCTCGCACCGACCGTTTGAGCCTCTTGAAACAACGTCGGAAACCTACGGCCCTGTCAGGATCTCTGACGCGCGCGCCTTCAGCGACGACCGAGGCTGGGTCGGGCAAAGGTAGAGCCGGTCGGATTCTTGAGGTCTTTCGGGCATTTGCATCGGAAACATTTCGCACCTGAGCGCTGAAGGAGAACCCTGAAAATACCGCGCATAATCAGGTATGGCGCAAACGAGGTTTCCAGAGAGGGTATATCAGAACTGCGCTCTGCTTTTGGGAGGCGGCTTCAAAGCCGTTGAGGTTTCAAAACGTGCCAAGGTTGTGCGGGCGCGATGTGTCGTACCACGCACAAATGATTATCTTCCGCCAAATGCCTCATGACTGCTTTTCAGCGGACCGCGCCTCGGGACTGGTCTGGGCCAGATCTTCAAGAATAGGGCAGTCGGGGCGGTTGTCGCCCGCACAGGCGTGGACCAACGTGTTCAGCGTGGATCGCATCGATTGAAGCTGGGCGATCTTGTCCTCGATCTGCCGCAGGTGCTCCATGGCGATGTGTTTGACCTGAGCGCTTTCGCGGCCCTCATCCTCATAGAGCGCCACAAGCGTGCGGCAGTCCTCGATGGTGAACCCCAGAGCACGGGCCCGGCCGAGAAAGGCCAGCTTGTGCAGGTCCTGTTCACGAAAGCTGCGATACCCGTTCTCGCTGCGTTGCGGGCGGATCAATCCGATATCTTCATAGTAGCGTATGGTCTTGGCAGGCAGGCCCGAACGGCGGGCGACGTCACCGATGTTCATTTTCATCTCCTTATTCCGCCGGGGCGGCTGTGACGCGGGACGGGGTGGCCACGGTGGCCCTGCCTTCATCCATCGCGGGGGCCACGCGGCGCAGGCGCAGCGCATTGGTCAGCACAAAGACAGAGGACAGCGCCATCGCCCCCGCCGCCAGCATCGGCGACAGCAGCACGCCAAAGGCCGGATAAAGGGCTCCCGCCGCCACCGGGATCAGCGCCGTGTTGTAGCCAAACGCCCAGAACAGGTTCTGTCGAATGTTGCGCATGGTGCGGCGCGAAACTTCGAACGCATTGACCACGCCGCGCAGGTCGCCAGACATCAGCACCACGTCAGCGGATTCAATGGCCACATCGGTGCCGGTGCCGATGGCAATGCCAACATCCGCATGGGCCAGCGCCGGTGCGTCGTTGATGCCGTCACCCACAAAGGCGATGCGACGCCCTTGTCGCAGCTCGTCCAGCGCGGCGACCTTGCCGTCGGGCAGCACGCCTGCGATGATCTGGTCGATGCCGGTTTCCCGGGCGATGGCGTCGGCTGTTTCGCGTTTGTCGCCTGTGATCATGACGACGGTCAGGCCTTTTTCATGCAGGGCAGCCACCGCCGCGCGGCTGGCGGGTTTGACAGGATCGGCGACGCCGATCACGGCGGCAAGATGCCCGTCGATGGCAGCGTAGAGCGCGGTGCGTCCGCGTGTCGCCAGATCGGTCTCGCGCGCGGCCAGCGCAGTCGTGTCAATGCCCTCGCGCGCCATGAAGCGATCAGCTCCAACCAGAACCTGCGCGCCGTCCACCGTGGCGCGCACGCCGTAGCCAGTGATCGAGGTGAAATCGTCAGCCTCGGCGCGCGGTGCCCCCTCGGCGCGGGCCGCGCGGGTGATGGCCTCGGCGATGGGATGCTCGGAACGGTCCTCGACTGCGGCGATTTTCGACAGTACGTCGGCGCGCTCAAATCCATCCGCCAGCACAAGGTCGGTCAGCTCCGGGCGGCCCTCGGTCACGGTGCCGGTCTTGTCCAGCGCCACGACCTCGACGCGATCGAGCTGCTGCAGCGCATCGCCCTTGCGGAACAACACGCCCATCTCGGCGGCGCGGCCGGTTCCGACCATGATCGAGGTCGGCGTTGCCAGACCCATGGCGCACGGGCAGGCGATGATCAGCACGGAGACACCCGCAACCAACGCCAGCGTCAGCGCGGGAGACGGTCCGAAAATCAGCCAGATCAGCACGGTCAGCGTGGCGGCGGACATGACGGCGGGAACGAACCACAGGGTGATCTTGTCGACCAGACCCTGAATGGGCAGCTTGGCGCCCTGAGCCTCTTCGACCATGCGGATGATCTGGGAGAGCGTCGTCTCGCGGCCGACCCGCGTGGCCCGGAAGTGCAGGCTGCCAGCGCCGTTCACGGTGCCGCCGGTGACGGTGTCGCCGGGCGCTTTCTCTGCCGGAACAGGTTCCCCTGTCAGCATGCTTTCGTCGACATGGCTGGTGCCTTCGACCACCTCTCCGTCAGCGGCGATGCGCTCGCCGGGGCGGACGACGATGATGTCACCTTGTGCCAGATCGTCGACCGAGACCTCGACGCTGTCGCCATCGCGCAGCACGCGGGCGGTCCGCCCTTGGAGGCCCAGCAGGCTCTGGATCGCGGCGCCCGTGCGTCCCTTGGCCCGCGCCTCCAGAAAGCGGCCCAGCAAGATCAGCACAACGATCACCGCCGCGGCCTCGAAATAGACGGCGCGGACGGCATCGGGCAAAAGCGCGGGCAAGAAGGTCGCGACGACCGAATACAGGTAGGCGGCACCGGTTCCGACAGCGACGAGGCTGTTCATGTCGGGGGCCCCCTTGAGCAGCGCGGGGAGGCCCTTGGCATAAAACACGCGCCCCGGACCGATCAGCACAAGGGTGGTCAGGATGAATTGCAAGGTCCAGCTGGTCTGCTGGCCGATGGTCGCGGTGATCCAGTGATGGAAGGCCGGGACGACATGCCCGCCCATCTCTACGAGGAACACCGGCAGGGTCAGCGCGGCGGCATAGCCCATGCGCCGGGACAGGCTGCGCGCCTCTTCGGCCTTGCGGGCGGTGCGGTCCTCTCCCCCGGCGGCCTGAACCACCGTCGCAGGATAGCCGATTTGTGTGCTGGCGGCGATCAGGTCGGCGGGCGTCACCGCGCCATCGACATAGCGCACCGTTGCGGTTTCCGACGCAAGGTTGACGTTGACCTCCAGCACCCCCGGTATCGCCGCCAGCGCCTTGTCGGCGCGGCCGACGCAGGACGCGCAGGACATGCTTGCGATGCTGAGCGTGACGTCCGCCGCGCGTGCCGGGTATCCCAGCTTGTCCAGCGCCGCGATGGCGTCGGCGATACGGTCAGGGCTGTCCACAACCATCCGGGCAGTTTCAGAGGCAAGATTGACCGACACGTCATGAACACCCTCCATCGCGGACAAACCACGGTCGACGCGGCCGACGCAGGACGCGCAAGACATGCCTTCGATGGACAGGGTGACAGGGGTTCGCTTCGGCATGACAGCCTCCGTTAATCTTTGCGGCTGACCTTCATATGGGGCTTCCAGTCACTGGAGGGTCAAGTGCAGAGTGAAATTTCTTTGACGCACCGCTGGTCTTGACCTTCCCCTTGGTGGAAGCCCCATCTCCCCTGTGTTCTCAAACCAATGAGGTTCGACATGGAATTCAAGGTTCCCGACATGAGCTGCGGTCACTGCACCGCCGCCATCGAAAAATCCGTCAAAGCTGCCGATCCCGCGGCCTCGGTCGCCTGCGATCTGACCGACAGACGGGTCAAGATCGACAGCGCCCTGTCGTCAGAGCAGCTGATGGTGGCGATCAAGGATGCAGGCTACGAGGCCACCCCGGTCGCCGCCTGACGTTCAGTCGCAAGGGCCCGGTGGATTGGTGGTGTGATGAAACGATCCGGTTCTGACGTGCAATTTTTGCCGATATTGTTTCAGGAACTGCGACCTCTGGGGCTCTTTCGCTTTCGGGCGAAATCGTAAGCGACAAGGGGCTGTCACTTGTCAGGGCCGTTGATAGGCAAGACGCTTTGGACCAATGCAAAGCTCGGTTCAGTCGTTTCATTCCTTCATGCGGCGCGCGGTCGAGGGCGCAAAGGTCGCGTTTGGAGGGGCTTTTGTTCGATCCGTTCCTGTCGCCGTTGACCGGCTTTGCCGCGTCCGGATCCAACCTGCAGCCTCTCGTTTGGACTGAGGGATCGGCAGGGGCAGGGCCGCGTCGAATACATCCACGCCGATCCCGTCGCTTGGGAGGAGGGCCAGTTCATGGGTTTTCATGTGTCTGCTCCGTCAGGGTCAGAAGTCGGACACCTGGCCCCACTGGCTGCGCCCGAAGCGCGCCAAGCGGTACTGTGCCGTCTGGGTAAGGGGGGCGCGTCCAAGGACCATGTCCGCCACCAGGTGCCCCACGCCCGGCCCGATGCCAAAGCCATGCCCGGACAGACCCGCCGCAAGAACAAGACCCGGGATGCC
>NZ_JACIEJ010000003.1 GCF_014196795.1 Sagittula marina | reverse complement strand
CCACTGGGGCCACGGTCCCTTGGACCTACAGCTTCGCGTTCTCGTCCTCGAGCGCCTTCAGCCGCTTCGCCTCCGACACCGTCATGCCGCCGAACCTGGCTTTCCAGTTGTAGAAAGTACCTTCCGACATGCCGTGCTTGCGGCACAGGTCGGCACACTTCGCGCCGGCCTCACGCTCCGACAGAATGCCCCCTCTCGGCAGCATTCTGCGGATGCGCCTGCCGGACAGTGGATGATCTGTTCGTCCGTAAATCGCGTTCGCTTCATTGTCCGTCCTCAAGTTGGATCGGACTCTAACCGACGATGGAGGAAAAATCCCGTGGCAGGTCACTGCGCCGGGCCTTAGAGATTTCACCCAGACCGGCCTGCCGGAGCTGACCCGTCTGGGCGCTGAAGCGCGCGGCCTCGTTACGACCCTGAACAATCTCGTCCGGCGGGTCGAGCGTGATCCGGCTCGTTTCCTGCTCGACAATCGCGTTCCTGAATATCGGAGATGACACCATGAGGGCCAATATAATGAAACGGCGCATAGCGCTGCTGGGCGTGACAAGCCTGCTCGGCGGGTGCGGCGCGCTGGGTTCGCTGAATACGGCGGCACAGCCTTTGGACACCTACGACCTGGCCCCCGTCGCCGGATCGACATCGGGACCGCGAAGAGCCACCAAACTCCTGTTAGCGATGTTCGTCATTGAGAGCGCTATTGGTTCGAGCAACAATGACGACCCGGCAGACCACAGGTTTCGTAGAAAGCCTCCTGTGGCTGGCAGACCTGAGCCGGGCCGTACCAGATTTCAGCACCCTTTGTCGGCGCCAGTGAACTCTGGACGTGCGCAAGTCCTATCGCGGTGGCACAGGCCCACTGAACCTCCCCATTGACAGCACCGGCACCGTCATCGGGGCATCTGCCTTGGCCCTCCAGCATGGGCGCTGTCCTCTTGAGCTACCGCAGGAAGTTGTCGCGCAACAGCGACACAACTTCGCGCAGGCGACCGTCGAGCACCGCCTTCACCCCGAAGAGCGTGGTCGAGGCGACTTGCCCCACCTCAACCTTTGGCGGCATGACCAGCTCGACCGAGCTGACGCGCACGTCCAGAACGGCGGGACCCTCGGCGGCCAGCCATTCGGCCATCGCGTTTTCCAGATCGTTTGCGTTATCGACCCGCCAGCCCTTTAGCCCACAGGCGATGGCCACCTTGCTGAAATCGGGGTTTTCCAGATTGGTGTAGGTGTCCAGCAGACCTTCGACCCGCTGCTCCATCTCGACGAAGCCCAGCGATCCGTTGTTGTAGATCAGGATCTTGATCGGCAGCTTTTCTTGCTTGAGCGTCAACAGATCGCCCATCAGCATCGTCATCCCGCCGTCGCCGCTCATCGAGATGACCTGGCGTCCAGGATAAGCGGCCATAGCCCCCATCGCCTGCGGATAGGCGTTGGCCATCGTGCCGTGCAGAAGGCTGGTCAGAAAGCGCCGGTCGCCCTTTGCTGTCAGGTGCCGCAGCAGCCATACCATCGGAGACCCCCCGTCAGCGGTAAAGATGGCGTCGTCCGCGGCCAGCCGGTCCAGCGCATGGGTCACGAACTGCGGGTGGATCAGCGACGCATCGCTTTCCTCGGCTTCGTGCTTGTACCCTTCCAGATCTTTCGCCCACTGCTTGCGGCTCTTGTCCAGATGGGTTGTGTCGGTCTTCTGGTCCAGCCGCCCCAGCAAAGCCTCGATAGTGGGGCCGACATCGCCGACCAGACCCATGCCCACCGGCGCGCGGCGTCCGATGTGGGACGGGTCGCGGTCAACCTGAACGATTTTGTCCTGACCGGGATAGAACTGCGTATAGGCGAAATCGGTCCCAAGGCAGAGCATGATATCGGCGGCGTCCACCGCCTCGACCCCGGCCTTGTTGCCCAAGATGCCGATCATGCCGATGTTGTGGTCGTTGCCCGGTTCGATGAATTCCTTGGACCGGCTGGTGTGGGCGATGGGCGCACACAGCTTTTTCGCCAGCGCCAGCAGCTGAGGTTTCGCGTCGCGCGCGCCGATCCCGGCATAAAGCGTCACGGTGCCCGCTGCATTCAACCGTTCGGCCAGCGCATCCAGCTCGTCATCGGCGGGGCGCAGGCGTGACTTGGGGCGATGGACGGACCAGGGCAGGGCGTCCTTGGTGGTTTCCTCGAACATGTCGCCGTTGACGATGACGACGGCAACGCCGCCTTTGGTCAGGGCCGCCTGTGCGGCCTGCACGACGATCCGCCGCGCCTGATCGGGGTGCGAGATGTATTCGCAGAACACACTGCATTGTTCGTAGATCTTGCGTTGGTTCAGCTCTTGGGGGAAGCCCAGACCGGCTTCGGTGCGGGCGACATCGGTAGCGATCAGGACGACGGGCGCGCCGTTGCGGTGGCTTTCGAAGATGCCGTTGACGAAGTGCAACGTACCCGGTCCGCAGGTTCCGGCGCAGACCGCCAGCTCTCCGGTTAAAAAGGCCTCGCCACCGGCGGCCAGACCGCCGACCTCTTCATGGCGGACGTGGACCCAGGCCAGATCGGATTTGCGCACGGAGTCGGTGAAGTGGTTGATCGTGTCGCCCACGATGCCGTAGCAGCGCTTCGCGCCTGCCTGGACAAGAGCGTCGACAACGACGTCTGAAACTTTGGTCATATCTGTAGTCCTTAAAGGGTCGTTTAGCTTGCGCGGACGCGTGCCAAGTCAATGGCGGGACGGAAACTATCCGCCCGCGCCGCGCGCCAGAAATCCGCATAGATTGTGTCGTCAGGCGCCTCCCGCAGCGCGCCTTCGGCCAGGAAGGTCGCGATCCGGTCCATCGGCAATGCCCGTTCGGGGCCTCTGCTTTGCATCAGGTGGTGGGGTTCAAGCTGCCCGGGATGGTCCAGCCCGGCGGAGGCGACGATCTCCATCAGCGCATCCACCGTCTTTTCGTGGAACCGGGCCGAGCGTTCGCCCTGCACCTCGGGGATCAGCCCGCGTTGCCGCGCCGGTTCCTGCGCGGTGACGCCAGTGGGGCAGGTGCCCAAGTGGCAGCGCTGCGCCTGGATACACCCGACCGAAAACATGAAGGCCCGCGCCGCGTTGCACCAGTCCGCGCCCTGAGCGATATTGCGCGCCAGCCCCATCCCTGAATAGACCTTGCCGCTGGCCGCCAGCCGGATCTGCGACTTCACGCCTGCACCGACCAGCGCGTTGCGCATCAGGACCAGACCTTCGGACAGGGGCATGCCGACCCAGTCGGACAGCTCCAGCGGGGCCGCGCCGGTCCCACCTTCGCCGCCGTCGACCACGATGAAGTCGGGGTGAATCCCGGTCTCGATGATCCCCTTCATGATGGCAAAGGGTTCGTGCGGCTGACCGATGCACAACTTCAGGCCAACGGGCTTGCCTCCGGACAGGTCGCGCATCTTGGCGGCAAATTCCAGCATCTCGATCGGGGTGGAAAAGGCCGAATGGCCGCGCGGCGACAGGCAGTCCTCGTGCGCGGGCACTTGGCGGATCTTGGCGATTTCATCTGTCACCTTGGCGGCGGGCAGCAGGCCGCCGTGGCCGGGTTTGGCCCCTTGGCTCAGCTTGATTTCGGTCATCTTGACCTCGTCACGCTGCGCGGTTTCCGCGAATTTTTCGGGGTCAAAGCTGCCGTCCTTGTCGCGCGCGCCGAAGTAGCCAGAGCCCAGTTCCCACACGATGTCGCCACCGTTTTCCAAGTGGTAGGGTGACAGCCCGCCTTCGCCGGTGTCGTGGTAATAGCCGCCCTTCTTCGCGCCCAGGTTCAGCGCCCGGACCGCATTGGCCGACAGCGCGCCAAAGCTCATGGCCGAGATATTCAGGACCGAGGCCGAATATGGCTTGCTGCACTGGTCGGAGCCGACCTCGACGCGGGGCGATTTGTCCGGGTTCTGGGTGGGAGAGATGGAGTGCCCGATCCAGTGATAGCTGTCCGCATCGGTGTCGCGCTCGGTCCCGAAGGGCTGGGTGTCGGTTGCCCCGTCCGCGCGGGCGTGAACCAGATTGCGCGCCGCCAGAGAGAACGGCTTGCCGTCAAGGTCCCCCTCGACGATGTAGCTGTGCAGGTAGGGGCGCAGGTCGTAGAACAACCACCGGATCCGGCCCGCGACTGGATAGTTGCGGGTGATCGTCCAGCGGGATTGAAAGGTGTCGTAGATCCCCAGCAGCACGACGGCCGCCATCAACAGTCCGAACACGACCCAGCCCTGGAAAATGGCGATCACCAGAAGGACCGCCGCCACGACAGGCACGACCGCCCGTTTCGCCATATCAAGAAGGCTTTCAAAGGTGATATTCATGTCGTGTTCTCTCATGTTGGGGTGTTCACTCTACTTGGGCGACTTGTCTTTGAAGTCAGCTACCCAGTTTGCATCAATGTATCGGGTTTCTTACATTTTTTTCAGGTGGGTCCGGGGGCCGCAATTTCGCTTGCGTGGATCGGGCCATGATCTCAAAGTTTCAGGCAAACGCAATCTTGGACAGATGCAAGCGCAAGAGGGGGAGCGGGGGAAACCTAATGCACAAGCCCGTGCCAGCCTCGCATTTCGACCTATCTGACCGACACTTGTGAAACCCGGGGCCGGGGTCTGACCCACGTGCAGACCCCGGCTGTCCGAACCAGCGAAGGATTGAAACAATGGACGTCACACAGATCATCCTGCACGATCACGCCGAACAGCGCCGCCTGTTTTCCGCGATCAGCGAAATCGACCCGAAAGAAACCAAGGCACTGGCAGCGATCTGGAACCGGCTGAAAAATCTGCTCGATTCCCATGCCGAGGCAGAAGAGCGATTCTTTTACCCGGACCTTCTGAAGGTCGGAACCGGCGGTGGCGATGCCGACGACGCCGAGGAAGAAACCCGCGACGCCATCGACGATCACAACGACATCCGCGACACGGGCGAAGCGGTGCAGAAGCACAAGGTCGGCTCGCCCGACTGGTTCGAGGCTGTCTCTGCCTGCGAGGTCGCCAACAGCGATCACATGGGCGAAGAGGAACGTCAGGGTCTGGTGGACTTCCGCAAGCACACCTCGCTGGAAGACCGTCACAAGCTGGGCGTGCAGTTCCTTGCGTTTCAATGCGCGCATATGGTGGGCGTCCCGGTCGAGGACAAGGACGTGGACGCCTACATCGACGACCCGGCGCAGACGCTGGGCGACGTCTGACCAAGGGCCACCAAAAATTGCGCCGCGTCGCATCGGCGCGGGTATGACCCGCGCCGTCGCGGCCGTCTGACCGGCTCAAGGGTCGCGTGATGGAAAGGGCACTACTGGGTCCTGCACGAGCTGATCGTCGTCGTGTGGCCTTGCCCCCTGATCCCGGAACATGGGCTTGTTGGATTGGGCCGACATTCTGGTCACCCTTTCCATCCTTGCTTGAGCCTGTGTGCGGTATCCGATGCTGGAATGGCGCCGTTGGCGGCTTCAGAAGATCTCGATGTCCTCAAAGAGCGGAGCTTTCTGCTCTCGAAAATCGTTCGGGTCTCATCGATCAACGCGTCGCACCGGGTCGTCCCCACCGCCTTTCCGGTGCTGTGCGGCGCCACGCGTGGGGCCAGCTGCAGCACCCGGCGTATCGACCGAACGGCAGGATCGTGAGCATGGGCAGCCATAAAAACAAGCTTCGCTGCCCTGTTCTCACCGGCCACTGTGCGGAAAATGAATGCTTTACGCATCGCCTCTTTTTCTTCCTTAAGACGCTCCACGTCACGCCGCAGCTGCGCCAACTCAGCTGTCTCAGATTTGCCCTGAGCTATTGCCGCAGCCGACCCTGCCGCCAGCAATTAAAAGTGCCACGTCTTCAGCTGGCCTGGGGTGATCCGCAGGTCTGTCGACAGGCTCGCATAGGTAGGAGAGCCGGCCACCGCCTGTCCCTATCCTCCGGCGTAAACAGCCTTCCTCTTCGTCATGTTTGTCTCCCTGTTCCGAAGTTTCATTAGCCCCAATTCCGGGATCAGGGGGGGGGAGGTCACTGCAGGATCGTCGCGACCTTCCGCATCCAATTCGTTCGGTATAAAGCGAGCTGTCGCGCATTGGCGTCCGTCGATACTCGAACCCTACACCTTTCTCGTGCGGCGTTCAGCCTTTCGCCAGTAGGGCGGCTTCTGAACTTTCGCGGCAAGGATCACCAATGTCCGTAAAGCCCAATACGCCAGCTTTCCGCTCTGTATAGTTGCCGATCGGCGGTCATTTTAGCGGCTTCGACCGGCGTCAGCAGTCAGAGCGGTCAGCCTGTAAAAGCCGTGCGCCATCTTGGTGAACGGCGTGAACAGGAAAAACGTCAGAACCGCCCCGAGGTGGATCGCCAGCAAGACCGGCATAACCGATGTCTGACCGAGCGCATATAGAGCCAGCCCGCTGAAGCCTGTAAAACCCAGCAGCCCAATAAAGGCCACCTCTCCGCCGAAGGCACCGGCAGCGCCCAACTTACGGTCCGAGCGCAGCTTCAATCGGATCATCTCGAAACATCCCACCACCAGCAAAATTCCACCGGACAGGCCCAGCAGTTTCGGCAAGGAGAACAGCCCATAGGGCGCAGGCATGTCGAATATGTAGTGCATCACGGTCGCGGTACTGGTGGCGGCAAAACAGAGCAGGAAGCCGTACATGACCGCCTGATGAACCGCGCGGCGGGCGTGGGTGAACCGATCCTCGTCCTCGAAATTGCAGCCGTCGCCATGCCCACCCTTGAGGTTCTTCATGTTGGCCGCCTGGCGCAGCGCCTCAATCAGATGCGCGGGCCGGAATGGACCGGCGCCGATGTGACGCCAATAGCGGCGCAGGCTGACCGCGATGCTGACCAGCGGGAACAGGAAGGCCGGCAGGAAGATCGCCACCATCGCGTTATGGGACAGCACGGCATAGAACCCGACGCCCCCCCCCGACGCTAGAGCGCGGGCCGCCCAGAACAACAGGGCAAACCCGATGACGGTGGCAACAGCGATCAGCACGCCGTTTTTCTGAAAGGCCTTGCCGGCGGCGCGGGGGAAGGCGAGCTCCTCCCAGCTGTCCTGACGCACATTCGCCAGCGCCTGTGGCAGGTTCAGGTCGAATTCATGCGGGGCGGTGTATTGACAGGCGTAGTAGCAACCCCGGCAATTGTGACAGAGGTTCGCCAGCTGCGTCAGATCTCCATCGCTGAACGCACGTTCGGCGTGCAGGGCAGGGAAGACCGAACAGTAACCTTCGCAATAGCGGCACGCGTTGCAGATCTCGGCTTGGCGACGGGCTTCCTGAAGAAGATCAGTTTGCATTTGCATGGGCCGCGGCCTCCTTGCCTGCGATGCGTCCGAAGACGGTTCCGATGGTCATGCCGAACCCGGCAAGGTAGCCTTGGCCAAGGATTGACCCGGCCATGGTTTCGCCCGCCGCCCAGAGGTTCGTGACGGGGCGATTGCCGATGGCGCATTGCGCGGTCTCGTCAACCTTCAGGCCGAGATAGGTAAAGGTCACGCCGGTGCGTAAGCTGTAGCCGTAGAACGGCGGTTCAGTGATCGGGCGCGCCCAGTTGGTCTTGGGCGGGGTGAGGCCCGTGGTCGTGACACCATCGAGTTCTGTGGGGTGAAAGCCCGAGGTGTCGCCGCAGGACTTGTTGAACTCGGTCACGGTCTGCACCAGCGCATCGGCGGGCAGGCCCATTTGGTCGGCCAGTTCCTCCAGCGTGTCCGCCTTGATCGGCGGAAATACGGAGGGCATGAACAGCTCCAGCGACTTGGCGTCGATGATCACATAGCCCACCTGATCGGGCTGGGCGGCGACAAGGCGGCCCCAGATGGCGTAGCGCTTGGGCCAGACGTCTTCGCCTTCGTCGTAAAAGCGCTGCGCGTCCTTGTTCACCACGATGGAAAACGGCACACAGTCGAGCCGTGTGACGATGCCGCCGTCGAATTTCGGCGCGCGCCCGTCGATGGCGACGGCGTGGCATTGCGTCGGGTCGCCCACCTGCTCGATGCCCTGATCCAGCAGATCGGCCAGCACCACGCCACGATTGTAGGGCGTGCCGCGAATGAGGAAGTTCTTCGCCGCTGGCCCCCAAGCGCGGGCGAGCCAATCGGTGTCGGCCTGAAACCCGCCCGAGGCGACGACAACAGCCTTCGGCGTGATCGTATGTGTCTGACCGTTCTGAGTATAGTCGATGCGCGTCACACGATCATCGTCCAGTTCCAGATGCGTGACGGCGGCCTCGTACTCCACCTGAACACCCAGCTTTCCAGCAGTGAGATAATAGGCGTTCACGAGGCTCTTTCCGCCCCCGAGGAAGAAGGCATTCGTCCTCGCCAGCGACAGCGTCCCTGAAAGCGACGGCTGAAAGCGTACGCCGTGTTCTTCCATCCAGGGCAGGCATTCCTCTGATGTGCGGATGGCAAGCCGCGCCAGCCCCTCGTCGGTCTTGCCGCCGGTGACTTTCATCAGGTCGGCGAGGTATTCTTCCTCGGTGTAGCTGTCGACGAGCGGCCCGAGCGGACCATGGTGCATGCAGCGAAAGTTGCGGGTGTGGCGGGAGTTGCCGCCGCGATAGGGCTTTGGCGCGGTCTCAAGGATCAGAACGCGCGCGCCGGCCTCGGCGGCCGTGATGGCAGCGCAAAGCGCCGCGTTGCCGCCGCCGATGATGGCGATGTCTGGGGAGGTCACAGCAGGTCTCCGTCATAGCTGGGGGTCTTGTGGCTGCTGGCGCGCAAATCGCGGACGCGCACACGCTGGGCGGCCTCGATATGGGCGCGCATCGCCGCTTCGGCGAAGGTGCCGTCCCGCGCCTTTATCGCGTCGAGAATGCCGAAGTGTTCCTCGGCGGCCTTCCTGGCGCGGTCGGGTTCGGTCAGCGTCGTCGGGCCTAGGATCATCAGTGCCTTCTGCAGTGCGTGGATGGACCGGGCGAGAAAGCGGTTCTTGGCCGCGTCCAGCAGCGCCGCATGGAACTGACGGTTCAGGATGAACGCCTCGGGCGCGTTGCCCAGCGTGGCCATCTGCTGATTCATGTCGATCAGTTCCTCGATTTCAATGTCAGATGCCGCGCGCGCCGCCAGTCGGGCGGCGGTGCCTTCGAGCACGGCACGCATCTCGTAAAGCTCCATCACCTCGGCATAATCGAGCCTGCGGATGGTGGCGCCGTGACGCGGCACATGGGTGACAATGCCGTCGGCCTCGAGCTGACGAATGGCTTCGCGCACGGGGGTGCGAGACACGCCAAGCAGGTCCGCCAGTTCGGTTTCGCGCAGCCGGTCGCCGGGATTCAGTCGGCCTTCGCGCAATTCGGTCAGGAGGCGCAGATAGGCACCGTTGCCCTGCGGGGCGCTGTCGTCATCCATGGTTATCAGCCCTTGGTTCAGTATTGTATCCGGGTGGATACAAGCGTATGCATCAACCGTCAAGACTGTCAGGAGGCCGGTTTGCGCAAACATTTATCTCATCCCCATGCGCGGCGCGCGTTGACCTTCGGTCTGGCGGCAATGGGCACGGCATTATTCTGGTCGCTGGCCTTGCCGCTGCCGTTCTTGTTTGGACCGCTGGCTTTTTGCCTTGCGGGCGCATTGGCGCATTTTCCGCTGAAAGGGTTCGGGCAGGTGTCGGTGGCGGCGCGCACGATCCTTGGGGTCGCCGTGGGCGCGTCGATCACGCCGCAGGTCATCGCAGAGCTGCCGCGCATGGCGCTGTCGGTGGCAATGATCCCGATCTTCATCGCATTGATTGCCCTTGTCGGCGTCCCGTTCTTTCGCAGGCTCTGGGGCTTTGATGCGCCCACGGCCTATTACGCGGCCATGCCCGGCGGCCTTCAGGACATGGTGATCTTCGGAACCGAGGCGGGGGGCAATCCACGCGCGCTGTCGCTGATCCACGCGACACGGGTGTTGATCATCGTGACCCTCGCGCCCTTTATCCTCAGCCATTTCTACGGCGCACCCCTGACCAATCCCATCGGCGCGCCGGTGGCCGACCTGCCTTGGTACGAGCTGTTGATCATGGTCGCCGCCGCGTGGATCGGCTGGAAGGGTGGCGAACGGCTGGGCCTGTTCGGCGCGTCGATCCTCGGACCGATGATCGTGACGGCGGCCCTGTCGCTGGCGGGAATCGTGCATTTCCGCCCGCCCGCCGAGGCGATCCTAGCGGCGCAGTTCTTTATCGGCTGCGGCATCGGCGTGCATTTTCTGGGTGTCACATGGGGCGAGCTGACGCGCGTGGTCGCGGCAGGTGTGGCCTATGTGCTGGTGCTGGCGGTGCTGGCCGCCGGGTTTTCCGGGCTGGTGACGGCGCTGGGGCTCGGCGACCCGGTGCCCGCCTTCCTGGCCTTTGCGCCCGGTGGACAGGCAGAGATGACGGTGCTGGCCATCGTCACCGGAGCGGACCTTGGGTTCGTCATCACCCACCACCTGACGCGCATCGTGATCGTGATCGTCGGCGCGCCAGTGGTGGCGGGGCTTATTGCCCGTAGACGGAAGGGTTGACCATGTGGATCGGCGCGCCCTGGGCGTAGGCATTCACCTGCGCGAAGATGTCAGCGAACTGTTTGTCGAACTCGTCCTCGGTAACGAACCCGATATGGGGTGTCGCGATCAGGTTCGGATGCGCCAGCAACGGGTCGGCGGGGTCGCGCAGCGGCTCAGAGTCAAAGACGTCGATGGCGGCCATGCCGGGGCAGCCCGCGTTCAAACCGTCCAGCAGCGCGCCGGGGGCGATCAGCCCCGCGCGTGAGGTGTTCACCAGAACCGACTTCGGGCCCATCCGGGCAAGATCCTCTGCCGTGACAATCCCGCGCGTCTCTGGTGTCAGCCGCTGGTGCAGGGAGACAACGTCGCTTTCGGCAAAGAATGCCGCGCGGCTCGGCGCGACGGTTTCGCCGTCCGCTTGTGCGCGGGCGCGGCCCGCCTCGGACGCCCACCACACCACCTCCATACCGAAGGCGCGCGCATATTCTGCGACCACCCGCCCAATGCGGCCATAGCCGTACAGGCCTAGTGTCCGGCCGCGCAGGGTCCGGCCAACACCCATCTGCCACCCGCCCGCCTTGACGCTGGCCATCTGCTGGGGCAGCTGGCGCATGGCAGACAAGATCAGCGCGAAAGTCAGCTCCGCCGCGGCGTAATTCGCGCCATCAGCGCCCTTGTTAGAACACAGCAAAACGCCCGCATCGGTGCAGGCGTCCACATCCACATGCGGCCAGGCCCCGCGCTGCGAGATCAGCCGCAGGTTCGGCAACCGTTCCAGCAGATCGCGGGTAACATGGGTGCGCTCGCGGAACAGCACAACGCAGTCCGCCTCGACAAGCCGCGCGGCCAGGGCCGCAGGATCGGGTTCATGATCGGTCCAGACGGTAACCTCGTGATCCGTGAGCAGGTCGAAGCAGGGTAAACCGCGCAACGTGTCGAACCAGTCGTCGAGAATGTGGACCTTCATGTCGTGGTCTTTCAGAAACCGCCAGAGAGCGCCTTGATCGCGCGGCTGACCCGGTCATGCAAGAGGATCAGGTCAGCCTTGTCGGCCGCATCTTCGGCAATGCGCTTCGACAGGTCGTTGCGCGTTTCTTCCAGATCGCGACGTGCGCGGGCGAGTTTTTCGAAATCGCTCATGGTTGGCTCCTCAGTGCGACAGCAAAACGGGGATGGTGCTGCGTGACAGGATTCCTGTGGTCACACCGCCCAGGAAATCCTCGCGAAACTTGGAATGCTCATAGGCGCCGAGCACCAACAGGGATGGGTTATGCTTGACGCACCATGCCAGGATCGTCTCCGCCACCGGGTGCGTGGTCGGCCAGTCGTGCTGCGTCGCCTCAACCCCATGGCGGGACAGGTGCACCATCAGGTCGTCGATGGGCCAAGGATTGCGCGGCCCGACGGTCAGCACGCTGACGCGGCCGTCATCTTCGAGCAAACGCAGACTGTCGGACAGCGCGCGCGCGGCAGCCCGGCCTCCATCCCAGGCGAGGGCCGCATGGCTGTGCGTGGCGCCAGCGTCATAGCCCGCAGGCACAACGATGACCGGTCGGCCCGACAGCAGCGCAATACGGTCAGGATGCAGTGTGACGTGTTCGTCATCGGTGTCGGACCGTGCGCCGACAATCAGCATGTCGTAATGGCGTGCAGCTTCGGACAGGACGGTATCGACGCGGCCCGTGACCTCTTTGAGTTGCAAGGCATTGGCCAGTCCAAGCGCTGTGCGTTCTGCCTCGAACCGATCTTCGATCTCGCGCAGGATCCCCGTGTTGGCGGCGTCCAGCAGGGCGCGGGCCTCTTTCGGGATCCAGCGCGAGCGTTTGTCGATCACCTCGTGGCCGCTATGAGCCAGCATGGCGGTGACATGTGCGCCCAGGCGGTCGGCCAACGAGGCTGCGTAGCGCAGGGCCGCCACCGATCCGTCCGAGCCGTTAAAGGCTACAAGTAGGTTCATCACCGGCATGTCAGTGCCCTTTCCAGACAGAGGCGGGCACGTAAATCTGCCCATCCGCCAGCTTGCGCGCGGTGCGCAGCAGTCCGGCGGAGTTCAACGTGAATTGGTCGTTCATCTCGAAATCAACCAGCACTTCGATCGTACCGGAGGCATGCTCCAGCACCACGTTCGCAGGGCCGGTGGCCGGGCGTTCGAGCATTCCGTCCGCCACGGTCCCAGGCGTCAGCGCGCAAGAGGCAAGGCATTGCGAGCCAGTGACCGCCATCGACGGGTGCGTCGTCCAGGGCATGAAATACCGCGTTGCGATTGTGCCGCCGTCGCGGGCGGGGGCGAGCAGACCGAACTTCGGCGTCACCGATTTCGCCACGTCTCCCATACCCATCGCGGCCCCGGCTTGCAGGCGGATCGCCTCCATCCGGGCAAAGAAGTCTCGGTTTTCGTCCAGTTCCTGCACGGTTTCATAGCCAGTCAGGCCGAAATCCGACGCACGGGCGATGACCATGGGCATCGCTACATCCATGCAGGTCACCTCGATCCCATCGAACGTATCGCGCAGGTTGCCGCTGGGCAGGAAGGCTCCGGTCGACGATCCGACCACCCCCATGAAGCTCAGCGCGATGGGGGCCGCCGTGCCCGGAACGCCCGCGATCGCGGCGTCGCCGTCATAGCGCATGGTGCCGTCCGGCGTCTGGACCCGGGCCAGCACCCGCGCGCCGGTGTTGACGGCACGGATTTTCACTTCGGTTTCATCCCCGGTGGGGGTGATCAGCCCCATTTCAACCGCCGCTGGGCCGACGCCCGACAGGATATTGCCGCAGGTCGGTTTGAAATCCACCAGCCGATCCTCGACCGAGACCTGCGCAAAGAAATAGTCCACGTCCGCCCAGTCATCGTCCGAAGCTGAGAGCATGGCGACCTTGGTGGTCACTGCCACACCGCCGCCGATGCCGTCGATGTTGATCGCATGGCCAGACCCGATGGCGGCCAGAAGCACCTCCGCCAGCGTTTCACGATCCTGCGGCAGGTCCTTGCGGTTGAAGTACAGCCCGCGAGACGTGCCGCCGCGCATGAAGACGAAAGGAATGCCTGTCTGTGTCATATCATTCACTCCGTTGGATTACTTAAGCGGCCAGGGCAGATCGACGGCGTGCTGCAGCAGCCCCGGCGGGAAGTCGCGGTTCAGCGCGCCCGCCATGACACACATCAGCGCAATGCCAGCGGCGGTCAGGATCAGCGTCTTGGGCCATCCGGCCTGCGCGCGAACCCGCAGGAACGACACGAGGAAACCCAGCAGCGCGAGGATGAAGCCGATGAAATACGTCGCTACGATCAGACCCAGGAACCACGCCAGCGTGCTCCAAAGGCCAAAAGGCGCATCTGCATCTTCTCCGGCCAGTTCCTTGTCGGCAAAGACAGCATCGTTTTCGGGGCGCAGGATCATCTGCACCAGCAGGATCAACAGGGCTGCCAAGGTGATCCCACCAATGACCAGCGGCACGATCTTGTCCGTCATGTTGTAGTCGGGGATCATGTTCGCGTTGATCAGGGCGGCGACCACATAGGCCATGATGATCAGCAGGAAGACCATTGGGGCGCGCTTGGAACCCGATTTCACATCGCCCTCGGCCATGATGGATTTCGCCTGACGCAGGCCCAGCACGACCGAGACAACGGTCACGATCAGCAGCACGATCACGATGGGTGAGAAGATATAGCTCATGCCCTCTTCGAACGAGCTGCGGAACCGGAAGGACGCGATCTGAAACGCCTGGTTGGAGAATTTCTCAACCGGGTTGGACAACACGAAACCGATCAGGAAGGCGGGGCGCGACCAGTCGAAGCGGCGCAGAAAAATGCCGATCAGGCCGATTGCGAACAGCGCGAGGATATCTTCGAAGTTCTGACCCGACTGGAACGCCGCGAAAGAGATCAGCATGAAGAGGAAGGGCGCGAGATAGGTGAAGCGGATGGTGGTCAGCTTGGCGATGCCGCCCGACGCCGCGATGCACAGCAATGTGCCAACCACGTTGGCCAGCGCCAGCAGCCAGACGATGGAATAGGTGATGTCCAGGTTATCGCGCAGCATGGACGGGCCGACTTCGATATCGCCGGACCCCAGCAGCGCGATGGCGCCGATGAAAATCGCCATGGAGCCGGAACCCGGAATGCCGAACAGCAGGGTCGGGACAAGTCCACCGCCTTCTTTGGCGTTGTTCGAGCTTTCCGGCCCGATCACGCCGCGGATCTCGCCCTTGCCGAACTGGCTCTTGTCCTTGGTGGTCTGGACGGCATGGCCATAGGCGATCCAGTCGACGACCGAGCCGCCGAGGCCCGGGATCACGCCGATGACGACACCGATCAAAGAACAGCGGACCGAAAGCCATTTGTTGGCAACCCAGTCCTTCACGCCTTCGCCCCAGCCGGCGCCCAGCTTGGCGTCCTTGGCGATGGAACGGTCCTGCCGCAGCAGCGAAATGATTTCCGGCACGGCAAAGATGCCGAGTCCGACAATCACCAGCTTCAGCCCGTCCGTGAGGTAGGGGATGTCATAAGACGCCATGCGCAGCGAACCGCCCGCATCCGCCTCACCGATTGTGCCGATCAACATGCCGAGGCCCGCCGCCGCCAGCCCCTTGAGCGCGACACGGCCCGCGAGCACGGCAACCATGGACAGGCCAAGAATCGAGATCATCAGCATTTCCGGCAGGCCAAAGGCCAGCACCAGTGGCCGCGCCACGATGATGAAGATCGTCAGGAAGGCCGCGCCGACCAACCCGCCGAACAACGACGAAGTGAACGCTGCGGACAGCGCTCGCGCCGCCTGACCTTTCTTGGCCAGCGGAAAGCCATCGAGCACCGTGGCCTGTGACGCGGAACTGCCGGGAATGCCCATCAGAACAGAGGCGAAGGTGTCCGAGGTCGGCACAACGGCCACCATGCCCACCATCAACGCGAGGCCCAGAACCGGGTCCATGCCGAACATGAAAGGCAAAAGCAGTGAAAGCCCGGCGATGCCGCCAAGGCCCGGGAATACACCCACGGCCAGGCCCATCACCACGCCGAGAACGAGATATCCCAGGACTTCAGGTTGTAGAATCAGGGCCCATGCCTGGCCAAGCGCAGGCAGGGCGGTGGCGAACATTTCCATCGCACCGGCTTTCGATTTTGAATGTTGGGAAAAATGATTCAGACGGCCCCGCGCCGATCTGGCGCGGGGCCGCAGGGGCAGTGCTTATTTCAGCGACACGCCGTAGGAGTCTTGCAGCCAGTTCTTCACGAAAGCTTTCGCCTCGGGCGACACGGTCGTGCCGGCTTCGGTGGCTGCTTTGGCGTTGGCGCCGACGAAGACCTCGTATTTGCCGACGCGCTTGCTGGCGATTTCCGGGAAGTCCGGACGGTTGCGCACTGCATCAAACGCGTCGGAGTAGGTCTTCGCGACGTCGTCCGGGGTGCCGTTGGGCAGGAAGGCGATCTTTTGCACCGGGAAACCGGCCACGAAGAAAGCTTTCCATGCATCCCATGCCTCGCCGGAGGTCTCGCAGCCATCGGTGGCCTCGCAAACTTCCTTGAAGGTCGGAATATCCGGGAAGGTCGGGTCACGCACGATGTTGCCCGCGTCGTCCAGCGCACCCCAGGTCATCATCGGCACGGCCTTGCCCTGCGCGACCAGCTCGGCGGAGGCGCCGAGGTAAGCCGACGAGGTCTGGTAGTCGATGGTGGCCTCGCCGCGTTCGAACATCAGGCGACCGTCACCGCGCCCCTTGATGCCAAAGACCGGCTCGACGTTCATGCCAAGCATTTCCCATGCCAGCAGCGGTACGAGGTCGAGGCGCGTCGCCCCCTGCGAGCCATAGATGAAGTCGACGTCTTTGAGATTGTTCGCGGAGCCGTCAAACTTCTCGCCGTCCTTCGGGTTGAGGTACGCGACACCGCCGGTACCGGACGCCATGACCGGCACCCAGTCGGAATATTCATAGCGTACGCGCGGATCATCCAGCAGGAAAGGGAACTGGGTGGACCCGGACGTGCCGAAAATCAGAGTGCCCTCGTCGTATTCCTGTTCCTGGAACCAGTTCGCACCCTTGGTGGAGCCTGCGCCGGGCATGAATTTCACCACGACGGTAGGGTTGCCCGGCAGTTCTTCGGACAGAAGCGGCGCAAAGAAGTTGGCCCATTTGGCGGAGCCTCCGGTTTCCGAGAACGGGATCACCCATTCAACCGTCTTGCCGGAAAGGTCGATTTCGGCGAGCGTCGGGGATGCCAGAAGGGTGGCTGCGGCAACCGAGGCTGCGAATGTCTTGATGGTCATTGGTTTCCTCCCGTAGACCTGTCGCGCCGGGACAAAGGCCCGACGGTTCATTTATTTCGTATCAAGGGAATGATTCCCTCCTCCAATGTCGGCACCATGCCGTCTCAACCTTGCGCGAAACTTGCGCATCATGACAAAGATGTAGGCATGCGTATCGCTGTGATCGAAGATAACGAAGCATTGGCCCAGGGGATCGCCTTTCGGTTGCGCGGCAGGGGGCATGCGGTGGACCTGCTGCACGATGGGTGCGAGGCGGACGCGTTCCTGTCTCGCGAAGGCGCTGATCTGGTGGTGCTGGACCTGAACCTGCCGGGCATGGACGGGATAGACCTGCTGCGCGCATTGAGACTGCGCGGCGATGGCACGCCGGTGATCCTGCTGACCGCGCGCTCTGAAACGGCGGAGCGCGTCGCGGGGCTGGATGCCGGAGCGGACGACTACCTGACGAAACCCTTCGAGATGGATGAGCTGGAAGCGCGGCTGCGCGCCATGGCCCGGCGCAAGAACCTGGAATTCGCGGCGCGGGATACACTGGGACCGCTGGTTTTCGACCGGACGGGCCGCCAGGTGCTGAAGGACGATCAGCCGCTCGACATTCCGCGCCGGGAGATCGCGACGCTGGAATGCCTGTTCGAACGGCGGCGGCGGATCGTGTCGAAGTCGGAACTGATCACCCATGTCTACGGCACCGGCTCCGACGCAGAAGACAGCGCCATCGAGCCGCATGTCTCGCGCCTGCGCAAGCGGCTCGAACCTTATGGCATCAGGATCAAGACCGCGCGCGGACTGGGTTACATGCTGGAGATTGACTCTCCATGAAGTCGATGTCGCTGCGTCTGCGGCTGTTTCTGGTCATTTTGCCGCCGCTGTTCGTGGTCTCGGCGCTGCTGGGATGGTGGCGGTTCGAGGTGGCGCAGGAAACGTCGGAGGAGCTGTTCGACCGATCCCTGGTTTCTGCGGCCCTGGCAATTTCACGCGATGTTGCCATTTCCGAAGGGGATGCGCTGTCTCCCAGCACCCGGCGTGTCATCTCGGATGCCGGGGGCGGCGAGGTGTTCTACCACGTTACCGGCCCCGGCGGCGTCTACGTGACCGGCTATGCTTATCCACCGCGTCCCGAAACGCCCGTCGCACGGGATCTGCCGTTCTACTATTTCGCGACCTACCGCGGCGAGGACATGCGCGTCATGCGCATGATCGAAAACCGCACCATCGGCACATTGACCGGCGACACGGTCGTGACGGTGTGGCAGCGCGTCAGCGACCGCCGGGCCTTTGCCCGGGAACTGGCCTTTCGCGCAGCGGCGCTGATTTTCGGTTTAATGGCGGCGCTTGCCTTGATCATCTGGTTCGGTGTGCAGATAGGTCTGCGCCCCCTGAACGATCTGGAGGCCGCTATCCGGCGACGCTCACCCGAAGATCTCGGCCCGATACGCCGTGCGGTGCCGCATGAAGTGTCTGACATCGTTTCGACGCTAAACCGTCTTTTGGGGCAGGTTCAGGATAGTTTCGAGGCGCATCAAGCCTTTATTTCAGATGCGGCGCACCAGTTGCGAAATCCCGCAGCTGCGATCCTGACCCTGGCCGAAGCGCTTCCGCACGTGCATGACGCGGCGGAGCGGGCGCACTGCGAAGAGCAACTGGTAGATGCGGCCCGCAAATCCGCGCGGCTTTCAGAACAATTGCTGTCCTTGGAGCGTCTGCGATACGATGAAAGCATGGGGATGGCACCTTTCGACCTGAACACGGTCGTCGAGGATGTCTGCCGGGCCTTCGCCGCCAAGGCGCTATCTCGTGATCTGGACTTTGCTTTTGCACCGTCCGAGGAACCTCTTTTGGTTCTTGGCAATTCCGTTCTCGTTGGCGAGGCCTTGATCAATCTTCTCGAGAATGCGCTGAAGCATGGCGGTGGAGAGATGACCGCAATCAACGTCCGGACATCTTCGGACGAGGAGGGTTTCATGATCACGGTCGACGATGACGGGTTCGGCATTCCGCCCGACAAGATCAGCACAGCCTTTCGCCGTTTTTCGCAGTTGCAGTATGGCGAGGGGACCGGGTTGGGGCTTGCCATCGTTGAACAGGTGATGGTCAGACACGCAGGACGCGTCGATCTTGTTCCGAGCGAGACGGGAGCGACGTTTTGTCTTTGGTTTCCTCGCGTCGCACAGGCCTGAGACACGAGCATCATTTCAGCCGCGTGTGTTTCGTGGCTCGGCCAGACGACTGCGTGCCGGATGGTCAGGACATTGACCATCCGATCTGAAAGGTCCCTCGGAGGGACACCACTTGAAACACTCTCACGCCATGTCCTGAAAACAAGTGGGGATGACACCGGCCACCCGCTGCGCCGAACAGGGAGGTTGGCTCTGGTCCGATCTAAACTAGCTTTTCGGCGCTCATCAGGACGCCGTCGGCATCGGCGTAGATCCAGTTTCCTGGGGCGATCCGAACTCCGCCCAGTTCCACAGTCCCACCGACCTTGCCGAGCCCATCCTTGGCACTTTTTACGGGCGAGGTGCCTAATGCGAAGACCAGTGTATCCATTGCAGCGATCTCGGCACTGTCGCGGATGGCACCACTGATGACGACACCTGCCCAGCCGTTGGAAATCGCCAGATCGGCCAGCATGTCGCCCAGCACGGCGATCCGGGTCGAGCCGCCAGCATCCACGACCAGCACGCGTCCCTCTCCGGGTGTTTCCAGCTGTCCACGCAAGGCCGTGTTGTCCTCGAAGCACTTCACCGTTTGCGCCGGGCCGCAGATGTGGGATTTCTGGCCATAGCGGCAAAACGGAAGATGCACGAGCCGCAACTTGGTGGCATGTACGTCGATGAGGTCGGCAGTTTTCATTGGATAGATCCCACGTCCAGTGTCGCCGCAGAAATCGCGACGTGTCTCGGGCACTTTGACACAGGTCGAACACGAACCACCACCCGTATGTATCTCCGCTGACGAACTGGCCACGAATATAAGGGGAGACGACAGCTCACGCTTCGACCGAATTCGACATTTTGGCAGCGCATCTTATGTGTCCCGCACCGGGTGCCAATGTCCATGTGATTGGAAACGACCGGACGTTGACGCGATGAAGCCTGGATTTGAACCCGATCACGCAAAAGAAGGTAGACCGAGTAGCCCGCTTCGCTCCGCGTATCATAGGACCTAATTTTGTTAGCCCAAACTGCGCGCTCTCGGAGGATCTGCTTGCTGGACGCCGCACCGTCGCGATGTGCATCTTGGCGAGTGCCGACGTTGGGCGGGGCGTTGTGCTGTTCTGAAGCAACTGTGCCCAGCGCCAGTCGCATCTATGGGAGAGCGAGGTGGGCCACAGGCGCTCGCGCGTCTCTTTTCACGGCAGGCTGCATGCTCATTTTCAGGATTGTTTTTCGCTGCTTTCGCGATTGGTTTCCTGATGGGCGACATCCGGGGTGTATCCAGCACCCCCATGTTGAAATGCGAGGCACTGCTGCGCTACGCGGCGCAATGATCAAACATTTCGCCAGACAGAACCCCGGGCGAAGCGGCCCATTGGGCTCTGGCGGATCAACTGGCTTAGGGGGGCGTCGCCCCTGCGCGGTGCGCCTTTTGGTTGTGCGTGGGCCAGACGGGGCAGGTGCCTCAGATGTACAGCTTCAAGCTTGGGTTCCTGGAGACGCGAAAGCCTATCACAGCAGAAAAAACCGGTATCAATTCAAGGTACTGACGCAGTCTGTCCTGCCCCTCGGCTGTGGTTTGAAGCTGCTCAGGAGTATATCAAATGGCGAGCAGGGCGTGGAAACCACAACAGCGCTCTGGGTGCGTTCGCGGATATCCTTGGAGTGGCCTCTCCAACCGCTCTCTATGCTCGAAAGC
The DNA here is from genome assembly GCF_014196795.1 of Sagittula marina. Lineage (GTDB taxonomy): Bacteria > Pseudomonadota > Alphaproteobacteria > Rhodobacterales > Rhodobacteraceae > Sagittula > Sagittula marina. The sequence goes on along the minus strand of NZ_JACIEJ010000003.1, from coordinate 465,211 downwards.
TACTGGAGAGCGCCTTGGGGCCGGGTGGCGATGGGCTTCTGGTCCGATACATCTGCGATGACCTGAAGGGGAGCCTTCTGTGTGCTAGCGGAAATTCGATCGCGCTGCCCATCGAAGCTTGAATTGTAAGACATGACCGATCCTCGGGAATCGCAGCGACACGCCGAGGTGGTCATCTTCGATCACATGAAACGGCTTATAGAATCCGCGCCGTTGCCACTCCGTACCGAGTCGGAAAAACCCTGTCGCCTTCGAGGGAACGGTGGCCTGAACGAGCACCTATAGTGCCAATAATGCGTTACAGATCCAACTTGGCGCGGCAAGCGGATATAGCGAGACAGTCAGCAGTTGCACGGCCTGCGTGTCAGAGTCTTTGGAATGGCGATCGGCTCACAACGAATGAGCAATGGAGACGCGACAGTTGCGTGAGGGCCCGTCGGGTCAGGCAGCCGCAGGGTGCTATATTGCGTTATTGGTAAGTTAATAAATCTTAGGGCTTTGTTCGGCGCTTTCTCGTCGTTATTCATAAGTCTATGAAAATGCGTCACAACAAACTATTGTCACGGTGCCTGTCAATCGATCTTGAGGTCGATCCTTCCAATGCGAAGATCTTTGGCCTTGCGGCCGTGCGGAGTGATGACCGGCCGGCACTGAAAACGATGGGAGGGATTTCCGAGGGATTTCTTGACCAGCTCGAGGCGCAGATTGGTGATGTCGCGCATTCGATTGGCCACAACATACTGAAGCACGACCTGGAGCATCTTCTCGCGAGGCGGCCCGGTATCGGCAAGCTCACTCAGGCGCCAATCGACACGCTGTGGCTGAACCCGTTGGCCTTCCCGCGGAACCCGTACCACCACCTTGTGAAGCACTATCATGACGGACGCCTGGCCTCCGGGCATGTGAATGATCCTGAGTTGGACGCGCGTCTTGTGTTCGAGGTGCTCGCCAATCAGCTGGATGCCTTTGCAAAGATGTTGGAGGTCGAGCCTGACGCATTGGCTGCATTCCACTATCTGACCACGCGAATGGAACGCGCCGGCGGCTTTGATGCAGTGTTTTCCTACGTGCGCGGCCGGAGTTGTCCAAGCTATGACGAGGCCAGTGCTGCGATCATGCGGCTACTTGAGGCGCGCGCCTGCGGATTGCGTGTCGAACAGACGCTGCGACGCCTGAGCAGCCCTCAGAATGGCTGGCCGATGGCCTATGCGCTGTCCTGGATCACTGTGGCAGGCGGCGATTCCGTCATGCCACCTTGGGTCCGGGCGCAGTTCCGCGAGGCCTCGCTGATCGTCAGGCATTTGCGGGACACCTCCTGCAAGGATCCGACCTGCGGTTGGTGCGCCGAGCAGAACGATCCAGTGCGCGCGCTAGAAAAATGGTTCGGGTTTCCCAGTTTCCGCCCCAAGCCGGTAGACCCGGAGGGGCGCCCGTTGCAAGAACGCATCGTAGACGAAGCGATGTCAGGCAACAGCCTGCTGGGGATCTTGCCGACGGGGACGGGCAAATCGCTGTGCTACCAAGTGCCGGCGCTGTCACGGTTCGACAAGATCGGGGCACTGACAGTTGTCATTTCACCACTTGTCGCATTGATGGCGGATCAGGTTCAGGGGATGGAACGCGCCGGTATCTCATGCTCGGTCACGATCAACGGCATGATGTCCATGCCGGAACGTCAGGATGCGCTCGACAAGGTCCGGATGGGCGACGCCGGGATCCTCATCATCTCTCCCGAACAGCTCCGCAGCACCTCGATCCGCAGCGTTCTGGCGCAGCGTGAGGTCGGCCTCTGGGCCATCGACGAGGCGCACTGCGTGTCGAAATGGGGGCATGATTTCCGGCCGGACTACCGCTACCTCGGTCGCTTCATAAAGGAGTTCTCCGGGGATCAGTCACCTGCGCCTGTGCTCTGCCTCACGGCGACCGCAAAGCCCGAGGTGGTTGCAGATATCGTCGAGCACTTCCAGACCAAGGCCGGGATCGAATTGCTGCCACTTGACGGGGGCGCCTCGCGGACAAACCTGGCTTTCGAAGTGCGACCGACGAACAAGGCGTCCAAATTATCCGACGTCATGAGTGTCCTCGATGAACTGCTGCCTGCCGAGGGGCGCTCCGGAGCCGTGATCTATTGCTCGTCGCGCAAGGAAACCGAGCGGGTGGCCGAATTTCTGAAATCGCAGGGCGTGGACGCGGCGCATTTCCATGCCGGAATGAGCGCTGATGACAAGCAGGCCGTTCAGGAACAATTTCGGGTAGGCGCGTTGCGCGTGATCGCCGCGACGAATGCCTTCGGCATGGGGATCGACAAGCCGGACATCCGGCTGGTCGTCCATGCCGATATCCCGGGGTCTTTGGAAAACTACCTTCAGGAGGCCGGACGCGCAGGACGGGACCGGGAGGATGCCCATTGCGTCCTGCTGTTTGCCGCTGACGACGTGGAGCGCCAGTTCCGCCTGACAGCCAGTTCGCGCCTCGCCCGGCATGAAATCGGAGCGATCCTCAAGGCGCTGCGCCGGATCGATGAACGCACCAAGAAAACCGGCAAGATCGTTGCGACGTCGGGTGAAATCGTGAGATCCGAGAAAGACTTGGAGTTCGAGCGAGACAGCGCAACAGATGACACCCGGGTGAAGACTGCCGTGTCCTGGCTGGAGGAAGCGCATCTTGTTTCCCGAGAGGAGAACCGGGTTCAGGTGTTCCCGTCTTCCTTGCGGGTGCGGTCAGTGGATGAGGCGAAGAAGCGGTTGGCCGAGGCAGACCTTACGTCGGCGCATCGCAAGCAACTTATGGCCATCGTGGCGCATCTGGTGTCGGCACCGGCTGACCAGGGCGTGTCGACCGATGAGCTTTGCGGTGTCGCGGGGATATCACCCGGTGCGTTGCCAAAGGCCATGGCGACTTTGGAAACGCTTGGCATCTCACGCAACGACGTGGCGATGACGGTTTTTGTCCACGTGGGCGTAGCCAAATCCTCGATGCACAATCTGGCTCTGGCGTCTTCATTGGAGTCCGACCTGATTGCCCTGATGCAGGAACTCTCGCCGGATCTGGACGACCGCGCCCCTGCGCCGCTGAACCTTGCGGAGACCTGTCAGAGCCTTCGGGACAAGGGCCATCCCGATGTGAGACCTGATGCGGTCGACAAGCTGGTACGAGGCATCGCCCAAGATGGCCGAAGCCAGGATGGCGGGCGCGGGAATATCTCCTTGCGCAAAGCCAGCCGCAACACATTGATGGTGACCCTGGTACGTCCTTGGAAGACGGTTGAAGAAACGGCAAGGCTGCGCAGGCTGGCGGCGGAGCTGCTGCTGAATTATCTCATCGGGCGGCTTGCCAAGGGCGTACGGGGCAAGGATCTTCAGGTTGAAACGACCATCGGAGATCTTCTGGCACAGTTGACGCAGGATGCCTTTCTGAACTCCAGCGGCGTGCGCGACATGACCAAGCTGATGGAACGAGCCCTGTTGTGGCTGCATGAGCAAGGGGTGCTGACGCTTGGCAAGGGGCTGACGGTGTTTCGCTCTGCCATCACGGTTTATATCGATCCGGCCGGTGGCCAGTTCACCCAAACGCATTTCACGCCGCTGGAGGATCATTACGGGGAACAGACACTCCAGACCCATGTCATGGCGGCTTACGCTGAAACCGGTTTGCGGTCGAAGAACGATGCGGAACGTCTGTCCGAGGACTATTTTCTGCTCAACAAAGAGCAGTTCATGAAGCGGTGGATGCCTGGCATGGGCCGCGAGGTGCGACGCCAGACCACCAGTGCCTCCTGGGAGGCGATCGTAGAGAAGCTGGGCAATAAGGGGCAGCAGGAAATCGTGACAGATGACCGGGACCGGACGAATGTCCTGGTCCTTGCGGGGCCGGGATCAGGCAAGACTCGTGTGTTGGTTCATCGGATCGCCTATCTGCTGCGCATGAAACGCGAGGACCCGCGGGGCATTCTGGTCCTCGCCTACAATAGGCACGCTGCGGCCGAAATCCGCGTGCGGTTGCGCGCTTTGGTCGGGGACGACGCCATCGGCGTCACGGTCTGCACCTGCCACGCGATGGCGATGAAGCTGGTCGGAGCCAGCTTCGTGGGCCAGCGTGCTGACAGTAAGGACTTCGATGACATCGTGATGGAAGCGGTGCGCCAGCTGGAGGGCGAAGGTCTGTCGAAATCCGAAGCCGAGGCGCAGCGGGACACGCTGATCCAGGGCTATCGCTGGATCCTTGTGGACGAGTACCAGGACATTGGACCGGAAGAGTATCAGCTTATCTCCGCGATTGCGGGAAGATCTCTGGAGGATGCCGACCTGAAGCTCAGCCTGTTCGCTGTGGGGGATGATGATCAGAACATCTATGCCTTCAACGGAGCCTCCGTCGGGTTCATTCGCAAGTTCGAAGAGGACTACAAGGCGCGGCCGGCGTTCCTGGTCGAGAACTACCGGTCGACCCACCATATCATTGCAGCGTCCAACGCGGTGATTTCGGCGGCACCGGATCGGATGAAGCTGGACCACGAGATCAGGATCAACGCGGATCGCAGGCGTGATCCTGAGGGCGGTGTCCTCGCACAGGCGGATAGTGTGGGGCAGGGCAGGGTTCAGCTGCTGAATGTTCCCGCGGGCGACGGGCCCCAGGCGATCGCTGCCGTCGACGAGATGATGCGGCTGTCGAAACTGGATCCGGATTGGTCCTGGGCCAGTACAGCCATCATCTCCCGCGACTGGAAGAGGCTTGGCGCGGTCCGGACCTATGCTGAAAAGCAGGGTATCAAGGTCGAAATGGCCAACCAGGACCTGCCGAACATCTGGCGACTGCGCGAGACACAGGCGCTGGTGGCAAGTCTTCGTCGGCGACAGGGAGAGCTGCTGGGCGTTGCCGACATCATCGACCTCCTTAACGAGCAGTCGGGCAACAAGTGGGTCGACCTGTTGGCAGAAGGCATCGCCGAACTGGCGAAAGAGCTGAAGACCAAGACGATGCCAGTTCCCGATATCATCGAATGGGTGGCCGAATGGTCGCGTGAAACACGGGGCGAGCAGCGTGGGCTGCTCCTGCTGACAGCACATCGGGCCAAGGGGCTCGAGTTCGATCATGTTGCTATTCTGGATGGCGGATGGGACAGGGCATCAAAAAAAGAAGACCGTGATGCGCCACGCCGACTTTTCTACGTGGCAATGACGCGTGCCAAGAAAAGCCTGATCGTCATGACAGCGGGGGAGCATGCCCTCCTGAAGCCCGGCAGTTCCTCCGTGGTTGAGAGACAGCTCAGACCCCTTTCCCCGGCTGCAGGTCTATCTTCGAAGGTCTACCATTTGCCAAACCTCAAGCATTCGGACCTGTCATATCCCGGACGGCAAGGGGATCGGAACGAAGTTCACCGTGCAATCAAAGAGTGCCGGGTCGGTGATCCGCTGCACCTGAACTATCATGCTCCCAACTGGGAGCTTCTGGACCGTCACGGCCGCCTTCTGGGGCGCATGTCGAAGGCATGGGAGCATCCGCCGGGGCAGGTCTTGCTCTCCGGTGCAGTTGGAGCTGTGGTCCAGTGGCGCAAATCGGATGGCGACGAGCAATACGCGCACTATGCGCGTCGAGACGAGTGGGAGACCGTTTTGCCTGAGCTGGTTTTTGCTCCTCCGGGCCAAGTTGCCCCTGCAGAGACGTTGGCCGACAAAGCTGTCGGGAGTGTTGTCGTTCAGGCCAACCCTGCTGATTGCTCGGAGGCCGGTGCTGCGCAGTTTGTGAGAACTGCCAAGTCCGATAATTTGTTCGCACTCAGCGAGCTTGCGCAGCGCATCTATAGCGAAAGCGGGTCGTGGGACGAATTTATCGCTAGTTTCAAAGAGCGTGGCTTTGAAGTGGCCCCCAAGGGTGGAGGCCTTGTGCTCAAAGACGGGACCGATGGGCGCGAACTTTGCAAGATGTCTGCATTGGGCCTTAGCTACAAGGCGATGGTGCAGGGCTTCGAGGAAGCGTTCCCCGGCCATCGACCTATGAATAGCGATAGCCGAATTACGCATGCTTGAGGTCGTCCGCGTTGACAGCGACGCGGCAAACCGTCGGCCCTGTTTTGCCGCCGCAGTTCTGGGTTGAGGCCCCATCACTTGGAATTCAGCTGAGTTGCTTCAACACCGGCCAGCATTGGATTGGTGTTCGACGTTGCGAGGGGCGACTACTGTCAGGGTAAGTTGTCCATGCGAAGTTTGAGCGCCACACTCTGTGAGGGGGCAGGGTGCCGAGCACCTAACCGGTCTGGAAATAAATTTTGTCGCATCCTTGGCTATATCGGACCGGAATTCCTCCATGAGAGCCTGCTTCTGGCGCCCGAGAATAGCCCGATCAATCAAAGCCTTGATCCGGCGCTTCATGGCCACTGTTTTGCCGGGACGCCCGCGGAAGATGCCGAGATAGGGGCAGGGAATAACCGCCATCGGTCATCCTGAAACGTAGTCTATACAGTAAGCGAAATTACCGCGCGGCGATGCTTATGGAAAAACTGCGCTGCGCGCCCGGTGGGGGCGGCGGACAGGAGCCGACACGGCGGATGAGTTGAACCGCCACGCGGTCGAGCGCAGCATTGCCCGAGCGACCGGCCAGACCGACGCCGGTAATCCGACCACTGCTGCTCACGCTGAACGATACACGGACTGTGCCGCCACCGGACACACTGGGTCTTCCTGCCCGCGACACGCAGGACATGACCACCCCGGGATAGTTGCTTGCGGCGGCATTGCCCGTCGCCTTTTGCTTGCTGCCGCCGGACCCGCTTTGGCGGTTGGTCGCCGCGCGAGACCCCTTGGTCGAGCCGGCGCGGGCGTTCTGCTTTGCATTGCCGCGCGGGGCTGCGGCGGGCGTCTTTGTCCTTGCGGAGCGGGCTGCGCGCTGCTTGGCTTCAAAGGCCTTGGCCTTTGGGGCGACCGTTTCCTCGAAGGCCGCAGTGCGCTTGGGTGGCGGGCGCAAGGACCGTGCCACGCTTGCATGGGTCGGGGACTCGCCGGAGACGGACGCAGTCACAGCCTCGGGAGTTATGTCTGGCGTAGTCTCAGCCGCGGGTGGCGTCTCCGCCAAGGGACCGGTTGCGGAGGTCTCAGGCCGCACCGCCTGCAAAGGTTGCACGGGCAAAGCGGCGATGCGCTCCGGAAGAGGCTCGGATCGTGCCTGTTCAGAGGGAGTGAGCGCAATACTGCTCAAGGTATCAAGCGGCGCGGAAACTATCGCCTCGGGCATGACCTTGGTACTTTCGCGCGGCGTTTCGCTCGGGATCGATTGGGGACGCTGGGGTTGCGCGGCCTCAGGTTTGTCGGCAGGCGGGAGCGGCTCAGTCTCGGCCCTTTCCAAGGGGCGCGCCTTGTCCGGAGCTGTGGCAGGCGGCTTCGCCGCCACTGTCGGCTCCAGCAGATCCTCCGTCTCCGCGGCGTGCATTGTCCCTGCCACGAGATCCGCGAAGGACGCGCCCAGCTGCACCTCGGAACTGCCCGACGCACCTTCGGTTTGGACAGGCTCGCCGGTCAGGAGCGCCAGCGCGACCGCGGCATGGGCGCTGGCCGCGACGAGAGCCGCCGCGAGTTTCACCGTATGAGAGTGTGCGATCATTCCAGCCCCCTTTCTGTCACCAGGACCACGCTTTCGGCCCCGGCTGTGCGAAGCGCGCGGCCCAGTTGCACCAGTTCCTTCGCTGGCAGGTCGCGGTCCGGCACGATCCGTACACGGACGCGCTCTTCCTCGGTCAGGCCGGCCACATACGCCTCGGCGGAGGCGACCTCGGCCCCGCGATAGGTCATCCGGCCGTCCGCATGCACGACCAGCGCATTCGCCGGGTTCTGCCTGTCGAGGTCTGCGGTGCGCACAAGGGTCAGGTCCTTGCCCAGCGGTTGCGCGAGGGTGCCTGCGACCAGGAAGAAGATCAGCATCAGGAAGACGATATTGATGAGCGCGGTGGTGGGTTCGCGGTCGGATGTGCGGCGTCGACGTTGCATCAGGATTGCTCCAGTACCGTGATCTTGGCCCCGGGCACCTGCCGCAGGGCCACCAAAAGGTCCGTCAGCCGTTGCGCGCTGACAGCCTCCCGCAGAGCGATCAGCACGACGGGCTCCTGCGTCTCTCCGAAACCGCCGCAAAGCGTGTCGAGCGCCACGGTACGGCCATTGATGTCCAGCGTCTCAGGCCCCAGGCGCAGAAAGAACGGCGGCGCGTCGCTGGACGCCGCCGCGGCACCACCGGCTCCGGCAGCCGAAAGCTCGACCTCGGAGAAACGGGTAAACGTCGAACTCAGCATGAAAAACAGGAGCAGCAGGAAGATGACGTCAATCAAAGAGGTCATCGAGAGCCTGCGACGTCGGGTGCGTTTACGCATGGGACGGCCCGCGCGTCTCAACCGGTTCGGGCATGCGCCCTTGCTGTGTGCCCCGCCCCTGATCCTTTTCGGCGGGCGACAGGATCGTACGCAGAGATTGCCCCGCCAGCACGCGCTCCTTGTCCATCCGCGCCTCGAACCAGCTGAGCACGACCGACGTGGGCATGGCCACGGCCAGACCAACCGCTGTCGTCAGCAACGCCACCCAGATGCCGCCGGCCAGAATGGAGGGATCGACTTGGCTGCCCGCCTCCTGCAAGGCCTGAAAGGCGGAGATCATGCCGAGCACCGTACCGAAAAGCCCTAGGAGGGGTGCCAGCTGCGCCACGGAATCGAGCAGCCGGAAGCCACGCTCCAGCCGGGCAAAGCGTATCTCCGCCTCTGCCTCCAGCCGCGCGCCGTCCTGCTGCCCGTCCATGGCCATGGCGATCACGGGCGCAAGGTAACTTGTCGACCTTTCGAGGTGCTGTCGCGCGAGGGACCGATCACCACCGTCCCATGCCGCCACCGCTTGCCCAAGCGCTTTGTGTCGCCCGACGCCAGCCGCCTGGAATTGCCACAGCTTGTAGAGAACCACCGAAAACACCACGACCGACATGGCGCAGAGCAAAAGCACGACTGGCCCGCCAAGGTCGTAGATCCGCTCGATTGCATTGCGCAATTCCATCATCATCCGATCACCTCCACGTCGATCCGCGAGCGCAGGTTCAGTGCCTTGCCGCAGACATCTTGCGCGGTGCTCGCTTCTGTATCCGTTTCGCAGGTCTGCGCACCGTTGAACAATACCTGCCCGAGGCTGTCGCAGGCCAGCTGCGGCACCACGAATTGCCGGACCCGCGTGCGCGTTGCCGGCAGCGACCCGAAGTCGAACAGGGTCATCCGGTCCACCGCGCCGGCCTTGTCGAAAAGCACCGCTTCGAAGACAGCGGATTTCAGGTCGGAGTCAAAACCGTTCAGAACGACAAAGCTCATGCGGCAATTGCCGTCCTGCGCTTCGACGGAATTCAATTCGATGGTCAGCTTGTCGGACGCATCCTCCTGCGCCTGGGCGGGCAAGGCCAGCAGCGCGATGGTGGTCACGGCAAGAAGCGAGGTCAATGAACGTGGCATTCTGGCGGTCTCCTGCATGAGGTCGGGTATATGGCTGGCACCGTGGCAAGGGGCGTTCCCGCCGGGTTGACTGACCAGGAAGGCCTGAGACGGGCTGCGCTTCAGGTCAAGCCTTAACGCGACAAATAAGTTTGTTAAGTGGACCGGAGGGGGTGCCCCCCCGGTCCAGCGTGCTTCAGAACGACTTGGTGAGCGCCACTTTGAAGGTACGCCCAGGCGCCTTGCGTGTGGCCGAGGACAGATGGCCGACGTAGTCGCGATCCAGCGCGTTTTCGATTCCGAACCGCACTTCCGAACCCTTCATCCATGCGACATCGGCGGGCCGCCATGTGGCGCGCAAATTGTGGACCGTGACGTCCGACAGGTCGGTGCCGGTGGCATCACGGCGGTCATCGGCATGAACGACTTCCCAGCTCAGGTCGAGACGGTCGTCCCACTTCTTGCCGATGCCCAGTTGCACACGGTCCGACGCGCTGTTGCGCCACGTGGCGCTGCTGCCATCGGGGTCGAACTCCGTGCCTTCGCCCACATGGCCGGCGAGGTCGAAATACAGACCCGAAGCCATGCCATAGGACGCTTCCAGCTCGACCCCCTTGGTTTCCACCCGGTCAAGGTCCTTCGTGGTGTCGCCCACAGCGGTGTAGGTGGTGATGTCCCAAAGTTCTGTATTGTAGAGGTTGCCGCGCAGCGTCAGGCTGTCGCCCTGAGCAAAGACATCCGTCCCGGTATAGGCCGCGCCCAATTCAAAGGTCCTGGACTTCTCCGTCATGTCCAACCGGCGCTGAGATGTGGCGGTGGCGGCCAGATCGTCGATCAGCGGCAGACCCTCGGTATAGGCGGCCGAGCCGAAGACCGAGACACCGTTGCCGAATTCGTAGCCCAACGCGAGCCCGCCCATGAGCGCATCCTTTTCGTAGGTCTGCTTTACACCGGCCAGCGTTTCGGAGCTTTCGAGCCGCGAGGATTCATACCGCAACGCAGGCGTGACGGTGACCTGCCCGATGGTCATCTCGTCCACGACGAAGGCTGCGAGCCGGCGATCCGTGCCGCCTGGTGCCGATGCCGCATCCAGCCGCTCCTTTCGGATGGCCTCAACCCCGGCCAGCATGTCGTGCTGAACCATGCCGGTGCCGAACAGCGCGCGGTTGGAAATCGTGAGCTTCGTGGTTTCGTAACGATTGTCGGCACAGACCACCCCGGTGAAGGCGCTGGCACAGAAGTCTTCCGCGGTACCGAACTGGAAGGACGAACTGCCGTCGATATAGGTCGTGTCGATCTGCTGGTCGGCATAGGACAGCGTCGCGGTCATATCGATCAGATCGTTCACGGGGTTGAAGCGGTATTGCAGCGTGCTTTGCGCCGTATCCGTTACCCGGTCCACGCTTCCGAAGGAGTCGGCAGAGGTCTGGAACTGATCGTAGGGCACGTCCTTGTCATCGGCCACTGTGCGGGAATGGCTGAAAGTCAGCGACTGGGCGTCGTCCTCGCCGAAGGTGAACTTCGCCTTGGCGAGATAAGAGGGGGTGCGGAAGGCGCTGTTGCCGATCGTGTTTCCGTCTCCGGCGGTCAGGTCATCTTGATCGCGCAGCGTATAGTTGAAGAGGAACTCAGCGCCCTCCGCCGGCATCCACGCCAGACTGGTCGAGGAGGCATAGCCATCGCCGTTCGAGCTGTATTCAAGCGTTTGCGAGCCGCCAAAGCCCGGTACGCCGCCAGTGAAGTCCGAGGCATCCTTTGTTTCCAGCTTCACCACACCGCCAACGATGCCTGATCCATAGGCAAAGCTGCCGATGGTCCCACGCAGAACCTCCGCCTGACGATACAGGAGCGGATCGGTGAAAAGCTGTGTCCCGATGCGGTAGATCTCCTCGGACCCGACGGTGGCGCCGTCGATCATCACGGCGATCTTCTGGTCGCTGCCGTAGGTCGTATTGGCGCCAAAGCCACGGATGTTGATCCCCGAACCCTGTGGCGTGGTGCCGTTGACCAGCGTGACACCGGGCACCGAATCAACGAGCTGCGCCACAGTGCTGGCTTGCCGGTCCTTGATTTCTTCCTCGTCAACGACCGTTCGGGACAGCGCTGTGCCAAAGCTGAGGTCGCGCTTGCCGGCGGTGAGAATCAGTGTTCCGAGAAAGCCGGGGTCGCTGTTCTGCGCCATGGCCGGCATGGCCAGTGAGAGGCAAACAAGTGCGGTCGTGCCGCGCATCAGAGAGGTAAGCATTGGCGCATCCTTCGTGTGTTTCTTGCCATGGCTTGCGAAGGCTTGCGGGGCGGTTTTGATAATTTTGCGATACCCATTATCGCGATGGGTTGCAGCGTTAACCTTATCAAACTAAAACAGTCAAGTAATTAGAGACAGCCACGCACCGCTTCCCTCCGGGCGCAGCCATCGGAAACATAAACCCTCCGAGGACGCCCATGACGCAGCACACCCAATACGACCCTTCCGCCATTCGTGCCTTTCTGGCAGACAATCCAAAGCTGCGCGCCCGCGATGCCGCAGATGCCATGGGAATTTCCGAGGCGCAGCTCGTGGCTGCCAGAATCGGTCAGGGCGCAACACGAATCGCAGCCCATCCGGACCTGATCGTTCCCGCCGCCGAACGGCTGGGCGAGGTCATGGCATTGACCCGTGTCGGCGCCTGTGTGCACGAAAAGGTCGGCACCTACGGCAATTACCATTCGGGCGAACACGCCGCGATGACCCTGACGGAGGAGATCGACCTGCGAATTTTCCCTTCGCACTGGGTCCATGCCTACGCGGTCGAAACAAAGTCAGAGGCAGAGCAGGCCACGCGTCGCTCGTTGCAGATCTTCGATGCTGCGGGCGACGCGGTTCACAAGATCCACCTTCGTGCCGGATCAAACCATGACCTGTGGGACGGGATCGTGGCGGAGCTTGCGCTGGACGATCAGTCCGAAGGCCAGGAGGTCGCACCCCGCACGCCGACTGAGGCGGCGAAGGCCCGCCCCGACAAGGTCGATGTGCTGCGCGCCGAATGGGCCAAGCTCACCGATACACACCAGTTCCTGCGCCTGTGTTCCAAGCTCAAGATGAACCGTCTGGGCGCTTATCGCATCGCAGGCGCGCCGTTCGTAAGGGCGCTGCGGCCATCTGCGGCCAATGCCATGCTGCAGGCGGTACAGGCGGCTGGCATCGAGGTGATGATTTTTGTCGGCAATCGCGGCTGCATCCAGATCCACAACGGCAAGGTCGAGACGCTCAAGCCCATGGGGCCATGGCAGAACATCATGGATCCCGGCTTCAACCTGCACTTGCGGCTCGACAAGGTGGCGGAGGTCTGGGCCGTCGAAAAGCCGACCCAGCGCGGACCGGCTGTCTCGGTCGAGGCATTCGACGCCGAGGGCGGGATCATTTTCCAGGTCTTCGGTCTTGGCAAGGAAGGCCGCGATTCACGCGCCGAATGGACGCGGATCGTGGAGGCGCTTCCCATCGCTGAAAGCGTTGATGCGTGACCACGACATACGGATGCAGCCATCTCTGGCCGGATAGCTACAGATGCAAGGATAACGGCAGCAGTAGCATGCCGGTGATACAAGAAAGGGATTGAAGCGATGTTTTGCAAGGCAGGTAAATCCGGTGGTTTCGCGGCTTGTAGTGGGCTCTTGTTGTCTATCTTCGGGGCCTTGGTCCCGCTGAACGTCAGCGCGCAACAAAGCACGGGCGTGCCGACCCCCCATGCCGATGTGCTCTCCATCGGCGGTTCGGTGACAGAAATCGTCGTTGCGCTGGGCGAGCAGCATCGGCTGAAAGCGCGCGACACGACCTCCAGCTATCCGCCCGAGATAACGGCGCTTCCTGACGTGGGATACATACGCGCGTTGTCGCCCGAAGGCGTGCTCTCTGTCGGCCCCTCGCTCATCCTCTCCGAGGAAGGCGCGGGCCCGATGGAGGCTCTTGATGTGATCCGCGCGGCGGATGTGGACTTCGTCGAGGTGCCGAACGCGCTCGATGCCGAAGGGATCCTGCGCAAGATCGACGTGATCGGCGCGGCGCTCGACGTGCCCGACAAGGCCAGTGACCTCAAGGACGAGGTCGGGCAGGCGCTCGCTTCGGCAATTGGCGATGCCGAGCGGCCCGAGGCAGAGAAGAAGCGCGTGCTCTTCGTGCTGTCGACCGAGGGCGGCAAAATCAACGCAAGTGGCACCGGCACGGAGGCGGATGCGATCATTCGCATGGCGGGCGGCGTCAACGCGGTGACCGAATACGACGGCTACAAGCAGATCACCGACGAAGCAGTGGGCCTGGCCGCGCCCGATGTCATCTTGATGATGAAACGCGGGGGCAACCATGGCGCGGATGACGATTCCCTCTTCGAGATGCCCGCGATCCGCCTGACCCCGGCGGCGCAGACACGCTCCGTCGTGCGGATGGACGCGCTGCTGCTGCTTGGTTTCGGCCCGCGCACGGCAGAAGCTGTGCGCGATCTCAACGCGGCGATCTATGGCGAAGGGGCCTGAGCGGTGGCGGTTATAACCGACAGCTTCATCCCGCCGCGAGACCGGGTGGCGCGGGCCCGTGCGCTGCACGGATTGCTGGCGGCTGCTCTGTTGGTCGCCTGTGCGCTGAGCCTGCAGATCGGAGCGACCGACGTGCGCCTGACGACCTTGCTGGCCAAGCTGGCGCAGGGCCAGGATCTGAGCCAGATGGAGCGGGTCGTTCTGTTCGACATCCGGCTGCCCCGGCTGGCTATGGGCGCGCTTGTCGGCGCGGCGCTGGCCGTTTCCGGCGCGGTGATGCAGGGGCTCTTCCGCAATCCGCTGGCCGATCCCGGCATTGTCGGTGTTGGCGCGGGCGCGGGCCTCGGCGCGATCCTTGCTATCGTGTTGGGGGGGCTTCTGCCTCTTAGCCTCGCAGGACTGGTCGGGCCATACCTCGTGCCGATCGCCGCCTTTCTCGGGGGCTGGGGCGGGACGCTCCTGCTCTACAAGGTCGCCACCCGGCACGGGCGCACCTCGGTGGCGACGATGCTTTTGGCGGGCATCGCGCTTGCCGCATTGGCGGGCGCGCTGTCTGGGGTGATGGTCTATATCGCGGACGACAACCAGCTGCGCGACCTGACGTTCTGGGGGCTGGGGTCGCTCGCGGGCGCGAGCTGGGCCAAGGTGCTGGCCGCCGGGCCGCTGGTCATGCTGGCGCTTGCCGCGTCGCTCACCCTTGGACGCGGGTTGAACGGGCTGGCGCTGGGAGAGGCCACAGCCGCCCATATCGGCATCGACGTGCAACGGATGAAATCCATTGCGATCCTGACGGTCGCCGGAGCCACGGGAGCAGCCGTTGCCGTCGCGGGCGGGATCGGCTTTATCGGCATTGTTGTGCCACATCTTCTGCGCCTTGCCTCGGGTCCCGATCACCGTACGCTCTTGCCCAATGCGGCGCTGTTGGGCGCGACGTTGCTTATTCTTGCCGATGTGATTGCCCGCGTTGTCATCGCCCCGGCCGAATTGCCCATCGGCATCGTCACCGCCGTGCTTGGCGCGCCGGTCTTTCTCTGGATCTTGTTGAAGAGACGCGGAATGGTGGATTTATGAGCCTGATTGCTGAGGATATTCGTGTCTTCTACGGGCGGCGCGAAGCGTTGCGCGGCGTGTCGCTGCGCGCAGAGCCAGGCGAATTCACCGCCATCGTCGGGCCGAATGGATCGGGCAAGTCGACGCTTCTTGGGGCGCTGACCGCGTCGCTGCCATACGCGGGCCGCGTCACGCTGAACGGGCGCGAGATCGACGGGTTGCAGCCTTGGGAGCTGTCGTCCGAGCGTGCCGTGCTCCCGCAGGCCTCAAGGCTTGCCTTTCCTTTCACAGTGCTCGAAGTCGTGCGGCTGGGTGTGCAGGCGGGCACCGCCGGGGATCGCCCTGAAGTGCCGATGCAGGCGCTGGCCAGGGTCGGCCTTGCTCACTACGCCGAACGGACCTTTCAGGAACTCTCAGGCGGCGAGGCGCAGCGGGTGATGCTGGCCCGCGTGCTGGCGCAGGTCTGGTCCCCGATCGAAGACGGGCGTCCCCGTTGGCTATTGCTGGACGAACCGGTCTCAAGCCTCGATATCGCGCATCAGTTGCAGGTCATGGAAATCGCCCGCGATTTCGCCCGCGCGGGCGGGGGAGTGATCGCCGTCATGCATGACCTGAACCTCACCGCGATGTTCGCCGACCGTGTCGCTGTGCTGGCGGAGGGGCAGCGTCTGGCTTTTGGCACGCCGCGCGAGGTCTTCAGCGATGGCATCCTGTCGCGTGCCTATGGCTGTGACCTGCGCGTTTCGGCGCCGCCACCCGTTGGAACACCTTATATTCTGCCGCACGCGGCCACTGCCTGAAGGATAACAATGCCCATCAATGCCTCCATCCCCGCTGTCCTGCTGCTCTGTCTCGCGATACCCGCTGTGGCTGATCCCGTGGCCGATATCGTCATTCTGGGCGAAGTCCATGACAATCCGGATGCACATTTGGGGCAGGCCGCCGCCCTGAGAGAGCTCAAGCCCACCGCTGTCGTCTTCGAGATGCTGACAGCGGAGGATGCGCGCGCGGCCGACGCTGATCGCGACGCAATCCCTGACGCTTGGGAGGCCAGCGGTTGGCGCGACTTCGAAATCTACGCGCCGATCTTTGCCGGTTTGGGCGACGCACGCATCGTAGGCGCTGCCGCACCGCGCGAGGCGGTGCGCAGTGTTTATTCCGACGGGGCCGCCACGCTCTTCGGGCCGGAGGCTGGACGTTTCGGGCTGGACACGGAGCTGCCGGAGGACCAGCTGGAGGCGCGGATGCAGCTTCAGTTCAAGGCGCATTGCGAGGCTATGCCTCTGGACATGATGGGCGGGATGGTCGCGGTCCAGCGCTATCGCGACGCGGTCTTTGCCCGGGCAGCGCTCGATGCGCTGGAGACCTACGGTCCGCCCATCGCCGTGATTGCCGGCAATGGTCATGCCCGCACCGACTGGGGCATTCCTGCGGTGATCGGCCGCGCCGCCCCGGATGTGAGCACCTACACACTCGGCTTCGTCGAAGCGGACAGCGGCGAGCCCTTTGACGATATCCGCATCGTGCCGCCTGCAGAGCGTGACGATCCCTGCAATTCCCTGACATCCAACTGAGGAAATTCCCATGTATATTGCCATGAACCGTTTTACCGTGCCGCTGGAAAATGCCGCAGAGTTTGAAGAGCTTTGGCTGAGCCGTGAGAGCCGCCTTCAGGACATGGACGGTTTCGTTTCCTTCCACATGCTGAAGGGCGCCGAGACGGACGGCCGCATTCTTTATGCCTCGCACACAGTCTGGCAGACGGAGGCGCAGTTCCGCGCCTGGACCACCAGCGAGGCATTCCGCGCCGCCCACGCCCGCGCGGGCCATACGCGCAAGCTGCACGAGGGAGCGCCGCGCTTTGAAGGGTTCACCGCGATCCAGCACATCGACGCCAAGCTACCCGCGTGACCCTTCGTGTCAGCCACAGCGCGCCGGTGTTCCGTAGCTTTGATGCGGCATTGGCGCGCGCCTTCTACGTCGACTGGCTCCAGTTCGACTGGGAGGGCGAGCACCGCTTCCACCCGGGCGCGCCGCTCTATGCCTTTCTGCGTCTGGGCACATTTCACCTGCACCTGAGCGAGCATCACGGCGATGCCACGCCCGGATCGACCGCGCTGGTTTATGTTGAAGGATTGCGGGCGTTTCACGCAGCGCTTCCGGAAAATCCCAACATGCGCCCGGGTCTGGATCTGCAGCCCTGGGGTCTGGAGATGTCCGTAACGGATCCATTCGGCAACCGGCTGCGCTTTCTCGACCAGAAAGAGACCGCGGACTAACGCCACATCAACGAGGCTACAGGTCAAGAACGACAGCGGTCATTTCCATCCAACGAATTGGGCTCGGAAGGGACATGCGGTCATACTGCGCGGCAGGTCCTTAGGGGATCAGGTCGGCTGTCGCTGCCGACTCATATCTAGGTAGGGTCTGCTTTTCACAAATGATATCTGGCATGTTCTGGGAAGCCGCTCATATGCATCCGGCGGGGGTGATGGCCTTGTTAGGGATATGCACGCGCCGTGATCTCATTCCCGACAGGTCGATTACCAGCATTTGGGCAGTCAGGCCCTTAGGTGTTCCATCTAGGATGGTCACATTAGCCCTCCGTGATCGGCCTTATTCATGGCAAGATCGGTTCTGATGAAGTTCGGGACGTAGTGGGGCCAGGCTGATCCATCTTCACAAGGAAGCCGCGACGCCTCGGGAAGTCCGGTCCGCCCTACTGGCGAGCCAAGGGACTGCGACCCAGTAGGGCGGGCGTTTCGGGGACGCGGAGCAGACCATCTACAAAAGGCGGCATCGCTAGAATGTCGAGGACTTCGGCCACACGCCGCAAACGCCTTCAGACGAGATTGTCGGCGACCTTGCCCACAACACTGCTGGTCTCGCTAGACGATCTGCTGGCTTTGGTCCGCGCGATCCTGTGCCGTCTTTGGCTTTTCTTGTCGCAAAGGCGAAACTGCAGTCTCAAGATTTTTGTATGGCAGGACGAGAACAGCGCCTCCAGACTCGGTTTCGGGCACCAGCCTAAACGCTAAAAACATATTCACTCGCCATACTCCTGCCGGTAACGACACAAGATTGCGCCGGATTCTTGGTCGAAGTCTTTCCCGATCGAACTGCAATCACAGGAGCTTTCCATGGCTTTCACGACAATTTTCGCCCACGCCGTTCTGGGACTGGCTGCGCTGACCTCGACAGAGGCCCACACTCCCAAAGACCTCATCCTTGCGCAGGGGCAGCCCTATATCGGCTCTCAAGGCTATGTCGCGCCGGTGGCTGGCAATTACATGACGACGGCAGACGGCTGTACGTACCGCCGCACTCAGGCACCTGGCTATCCACCGCGCTGGGTCTTGGTCGTCAATCCTCAACACCTCGGCAAGGAACCTGCCACGCGCAAATGCCGCGGGATGATGTGATGTTGAAATCTGGCGGACCAAGGGCTGCTGAGGCCGAGCACTCATCAGTCCGGGAGTACGCGATCCATCTTTTGACAGATAGGATTAGATGACTGGTTGATCCATCAAGTATTTGATTTCGCTAAATTGACGTAGCGGAAGGTAAATTTAGGGTAAGTCGGCCTTTTCCTATTCCTTTTAAATGTCTAGCCTCCCGACCGGACAGGCCATCGCGCGGTGACGCAGCGACAGCTTAAGCCTTATAGGGGGGGATATACTTTGATCATCAAGGCTATCGATGCGATCAACGAATTCGTCGGTCGCATCGTCGTTGTTTTGGCTGTGCTTTTTGCAGCGATTATTATCTATGACGTGATAATGCGGTACGCTCTGAACGCACCTACACGTTGGGCCTTCGATCTGTCGAAGCAGTTGTACGGTTTTTATTTCATTTTGCTCGGGGCTTACGCGCTGAAGCATCAAGCTCATGTGCGCGTCGATTTGCTGCTTGAGCGTTTTCCGAGTGGCGTACAACGTGTCGTCGAAATTCTCGGCTACGTGATTTTCTTCTTTCCTTTCACATGGGTCTTTCTCACACGCTCCTATGACTTCGCCTCGACCTCCTGGGCGCAAGGCGAAACAACATACGGCGCGGTGGCTCTGCCAATCTATCCGCTCAAGGCAGCTCTTTGCGTTGCGGCCGCTCTTCTCTTGATCCAAGGCGTCAGCGAAGTGCTCAAACTTATTTTTGGCCGTCAGGAGATTGTGCAATGACCGGGCTTGGCGGAGAGAGCATTGCGCTCATCATGTTTGGTTTGCTGGTTTTGGGTTTGATGATGGGTCATCCCCTTGCGTTCGTGCTGGGGGGCACTGCGGTGCTGGGCGCGCTGATCGCGGGCAAACCTATGGTCCTGGGCATCGTCATCAACCGTATCTTCGGCGATGTCATCGACAATTATACCCTGATCGCCATACCACTTTTCGTGCTCATGGCCCAGTTCCTGAGCAATTCGGGTGTCACCGACAAGATGTTCGAATCCTTGCGGCTTTTGATGTCCAACGTGCGCGGTGGACTGGCGCTGGCGGTTGTGTTCATCTCGATCCTGCTGGCCGCAACCACCGGCATCATCGGCGCATCGATCACCGTGATGGGCGTCATGGCCCTGCGCCCGATGCTGCAGTACGGCTATGCTCCGACGCTGACCACAGGTGTCATCGCGGCCAGCGGCTGTCTGGGTATCCTTATTCCACCCTCGATCATGCTGATCCTGATGGCGTCCTACTCGCCACTTTCCGTGGGTGAGCTCTTTGCGGGGGCCATGCTGCCAGGCGTGATCCTTGGCCTGCTGTATGCGGGATGGGTCGCGATCGTGGCCGCGGTGCGCCCGGATATGGCGCCCTCGGTTCAGCCGGACGATATGCCGCCGCGCCGGGAATTGGTGCTGATGCTGCTCAAGGAGGCGATGCCGCCGCTCCTGCTGATCTTCGGCATTCTCGGCTCGCTTCTCGCTGGTATTGCCACAGCCACCGAAGCCTCTGCCATCGGAGCAGCTCTGGCTTTGGCCATTGTGATCGCGCGCCGCAGGTTTACGCTTGCAGGGTTTTATGACGCGCTGAAGGAAACCGGCAAGACCAGCGCGATGATCCTCTTTATTGTTGTGGGAGCCACCGCGTTCACCGGTGTTTTCAACATCACGGGCGGTCTGCGTGCCACGCAGGAAATCATCCGCGGGCTCGACATGGAACCCTGGATGCTGATGACGGTGATGATGTTCATCGTCTTCATCCTCGGGGCGTTTCTGGATTGGACCGGGATTGTTTTGCTGTCTTTCCCGATCTTCCTGCCCATCGTACAGGAGATGCCATCGGTCGATCTGCTGTGGTTCGTTGTTCTCATGTCGATCGTTCTGCAAACGTCGTTTCTGACGCCGCCTTTCGGATATGCGCTGTTCTATCTACGCGCCATCGCCCCTAAGGAGGTCAAGACCACGGACATCATCAAAGGGGTTCTGCCGTTTATCGGGCTGATCCTGTTGATGTGTGTGGCTGTGGCGCTGGTTCCCGGTCTGGTGACTTGGCTGCCCGCCACGCTTTATCGCTAAATTCAAGGTTAAACAGGGAGTAAGACCATGAAATTGCACCACTCTACACTCGCCGCGGTGACGCTCAGCGTATCGCTTGCAGCGCCTGCCATGGCGCAGGACAACTGGATGATGACCACCACGTGGCCCTCGTCGCTGGAACTGATCGAGTTCGACAAGCACTTCGTCGACCTCGCCAACAAGCTGACCGGCGACACGCTGACCATCGACTTTTTCGAGGGCGGCAGCCTCGTTCCCGCGGGCGAGGTCTTTGGCGCGGTCCAGTCCGGCACGGTTCAGGCGGGCGCGGATTGGCCCGGCTACTGGGCGGGGCGCGACGCGGCTTTCACGCCGCTGGCCACGACACCGGCGCTGTTCAACGCCGTCGACTATGTCAACTGGATCCAGCAGTGGGGCGGTCGTGAGTTCTACGAAAAGACCTACGGTGAGTTCGGGATGGTCTACCTCCCGTACGGTGTGACCAACAACGAATCCGGTTTCCACACCAACAAATCCATGACCACGCTTGAAGATCTCCAGGGCATGCGCCTGCGGGTTTCCGGCAACGAACAGGGTCGGATTCTGGAACGTCTTGGCGGCAGCCAGGTCTCCATGGCGGGTGGCGAAGTTTACCAGTCGCTGGAACGTGGCGTCATTGACGGCGGCGAGTTTTCTACCCCGAACGTCGACTACTCCGCAGGCTTCCAACAGGTTACGACCCACTGGTCCACACCTGGCTGGCACCAGTCCGCTTCCGTGTTCGGCGTGGCGATCAACAAGGGCGCATGGGACGCTCTGGATGCGGACACGCAGGAAAAGCTGCGCATCGCGGCCGACGCGACAATGCTCTGGTCTTTGTCCTTTACGGAAAAGCGTGCCACCGAGGCCTACTCGAAGTGGGATGAAGAAGTGACCGTCGAACGCTACACGGACGAGGCTCTGGCCGAAGTCCAGAACGTCGCCAACGAGGTTATCGTCGAAGTGTCTTGCGAAAGCCCGACTGCTGGTGCGGTCTACCTTTCCATGGCGGAATACTTGGGCAATTATAGCCAGTGGCGCGAAGCATCGGCACCTTACAATCTGGGCCGCACACCCAACGGCCCTTCGATCGAAGAGCTTCAGGCCTGCGTCGACGGCTAAACCTTTCAACGACCGCAAATACGAAAGGCCGCCTTATTGGGCGGCCTTTTTCGTAACCTTTTGACGAAACGTTCCTAGCGAAACGCCGTTAACATGCACCTGCGCTGCCACTTTAAAAGCGCTGCGCCAGTTCGTTGCTTTCCAAGGGCTCGACACCGACGGATTTGTTTTCTTGGCGCAGTTGTGGTGGCTTGCCTTCAGATGTGAACGCGCGGGGCAGGGGGTGTCTGGGCCTCGAAAGTCGTGGCTACGGCTCCGTGGGCAGCATGTGTCCGGTGCAAAACGTCTGCTGCGCGGTCGAGCAATGCGACAGCGGCGTCCCGAGAGACAGCGTGCGGGCTTAAAGCAGGGAAACCGCGATAGGGTTTCGGCAGTTCAAAATGTCGTTTCCAGCCTACGATCTGCCTTCGGCACAAGGAGGTACCTTGCCGGCTTTGTTGCGTAAAGGCCTCCCGGCATTCATATCACGGATCCCGTAGGTTGGATCGGTGGCACGCTAAAGCCGTCTTTCCCCGCTATTGAACCACGAACTGGTCCAGCTACAACAAGCCGCTTCGGAGCCGGAAATCGCTGCTGGTCTGGTTTGATCGCGACATGACTTGGCTGACAAACGCGGGCGACCGGACGCATTCTGTGACGCTGCCATCCAGTTCTTCCTGAGCGTGATGGTGGTGTCTGGCCTGCCATCGCGGCAAATATCGGGAATGATTGCCAACCTTTTGGAAATGGCGCGACTTGATTGGCTGGTGCCTGCCTGCCGCACACTGCGCCGGCATCAGAAAACCTTGAATGTCCAAATACCCTGTCGCCGTGTGCACGCACCGTTGAACCTGCTGGTGCCCGCGCGGGACATTGCTTTGCAATACGCTGGCGGGTGAGAGGCAGCAGCGGGATCAAGTGCATGGGTGACGGGGAGTGGCAGGTTCGCAAACATGGAAACAGCCGCAGAGGCCAGTGGCGTATAGCATCTGGTGAGGAATGCCGCCACGTCGGACATCTGAGCGGTGAAGTTCACGCCCAGCGGTGACGGCTCCGCTCATGGTTTGCAAGGAAACCTTGGTCGGGCAATGGACAGAACTTTTCTTCCCGACCTGCTGGAGCAGGGACCCGATGACGAGCAGATCGGCGCCTCTCGGCAGATTGCTTCGCATCGACTGACGGGCAGTGGGCGGCGCCTACGATAGTCGCCGGCGCCACAGGGTTATCATCGAGCGCGATGTCGAGACCACCACTGCGGTCAGGCGAAACGGACGATTGTCGACGGAGGACGGCCCTGCAGCCACGGCCCGCAACCAGATACTGCGCGCCTCAAAGTCCTTCGGCAAAGCACCCCGGAAATGTTGGAGTGGCTACCACACCTGAAGTCGCATCGAAGCCAGGATGCGATGCCTCAAGGCGTTCGGCGGGCATATCATGGCGGGGGGGGGGGGCCAGTTTGGCAGACCGCCGATCCGCATGGCCCTCATGAACCAGTTCCCGACCATTGGAACGGCCGAGATCACCTGTGTCAAATAAACAAATTGGTAAAGGAGCCAATTCGCTCTCGACCCGCTTTAGGCAACAACGCCTTTTTACCACACTCGCCGGCCCTCATCAGCGCTTGCCATGCGCACGTGTGTCGAGGCATTTAACCCGCGGCCTGCGCTGAGCAGATTTCGTCGGGTCGTATCAAACGTGCCGCTCTGGGCGGACACCGGTGCGTGGCCCGGCGCAGGGCGGGGCTCAACCGCCGTGCCTGTCGCGCTTTCATGACGGAGATTATTCTTTTCCGTCAGCCCAAAGCTGTTTTGCAGATCATCCCGGTAATCTGGCCCCCTTAACCGTTTCCCGCAGTAAGCGGCCAATATACAAATGAAAACGAAACGGTTGGCTCCCTGAGCCAGGCGCGGCGAGATGATTACAGGAGGAATTTCATGTCCTTGGCCCTCATTGAACGGACCGGCGACGGCGTTGCCATCATTCGGCTCAACCGCCCTGAGCGACGCAATGCGCTGTCGAGTGCGCTACGCGCCGATATCGCGCAGGCGGTCGCGGAGCTTGACGCCGATGCGGAAGTGCGTTGCATCATTCTGACCGGGGATGAAAAGGCTTTTGCCGCCGGGGCCGACTTGTCGGAGATCGCCGAGGCACGCCCGATGGCCGAAGTCTTTGATCGCATGCCGGTGGCCAAGCGCGCTCTGGAAGCTTCGCGGACACCGGTAATTGCTGCGGTCCGGGGGCTTGCGCTGGGTGGTGGCTGCGAGCTGGCCATGATGTGCGACATCGTGATCGCCGGGGACACTGCCAAGTTCGGCCAACCGGAAATCCGCTTCGGGATCATGCCGGGGGCCGGAGGCACGCAGAAGATACTGCGCAGCGCGGGCAAGGCGAAGGCGATGCGTTACTTGCTGACCGGCGACCTTTTTCCGGCCGATGTGGCCATGGACCTTGGCGTCGTCTCCGAGGTTGTGCCAGACGCGCAGGTGATGGAGGTCGCCACCACGATGGCCCGAAAGGTCGCCGCGCAGCCGACCAAGGCGGTGCAGGCCATCAAGGACGCGGTGCGCGAAGGGGCGAACGCGCCGCTCGATACAGCGCTGATGATTGAGAACAGACTGTTCCAGATGCTCTTCTCGACCGACGACCAGAAGGAAGGGATGCGTGCCTTCCTTGAGAAACGCGAACCCACGTTCAAGGGGCAGTAACCGATGGCCTATGCATTCGAAGACATCAGGAAGGTGGGCGTTATCGGCGCCGGTATCATGGGTGCGGGTATTGCGCAGGTCCTGGCGACCTCCGGCTTTGAGGTTGTCCTGAATGACATGAGCGCAGAAGCCATTGAAAAGGCGCGGGCCGGGATCGACGCTCGCATTGACCGTCTAACAGAGAAGGGGCGCCTCGAGCCGGAGCAGGCAGAGGCGGCAAAGGCGCGCTTGTCCGGCTCGTGCGAGCTGTCGGCGCTATCGGACGTGCAGTTGGTGGTGGAGGCCATCGTTGAACGGCTCGACGTCAAGCAGGGTCTATTTTCCGAGCTGGAAAAGATCGTCAGCCCCAAAACCATCCTGGCCTCGAACACATCTTCGCTGTCCATTGCATCCATTGCGAAGGCTTGTGACAGACGGGACCGCGTGGTCGGGATGCACTTCTTCAACCCCGTGCCGTTGATGAAACTGGTCGAGGTGATCGGTGGTGCGGCGACGGACCGGTCCGTGATCGACACGACGCGCGCATTGGCCGAGGCGATGGGAAAGGTGCCGGTTCTGGCCAAGGACGGCCCCGGGTTCATCGTGAACCTTGGCGGACGTGCCTATTACACCGAGGCCTTGCACATCCATGGCGAAGGTGTGGCCGATCCAGCCCAGATCGACCGGATCATGAAGATGGCCGCAGGATTTCGCATGGGTCCGTTCGAGCTGATGGACCTGACCGGCATGGATGTAAACTACCCGGTGTCGACCCTCATCTTCGAAGGATACAAGCACGATCGCCGTCTCGCGACAACAGCCGGCCATGCCTACATGTTCGAAGCAGGTCTGCTGGGCCGCAAGGTCGGGCAGGGATTTTACGACTACGATCAGGATTTGCCCAAGCTGCCTTCCGTGCCCGAAGAAGGTGCGCGAAGCGAACTGTCGGTGGTGTTGCCTGAACGTGCCACGGACTTCGCAGCCTTGACGGACAGAGGGCTGAGCACGGCTGCCGATGATGGCGCAATGCCGATCCTGGTCAGTCCACTTGGCGAAGACTGTAGCAGCATGGTTGCACGGCTTGGGCTAGATCGTAGGCGGACGGTGGCGGTTGATCTTTCCGCCGTGCAGATGGGACTTGTGACCGTGATGACGGCACCCGGCGGATCAGATGTGCTGGAGGATGTGACGAGGTGGCTGACGCAAGCGGGCCTTCACGTGGAGGTCATAAAGGACAGTCCCGGTTTTGTAGCGCCACGCATCGTCTCGATGATCGTCAACCTGTGCTGCGAGATGGCGCAGATTGGCGTCGGCAGCCCCGCGGACCTCGGCAAGGCGATGACCCTGGGCCTGAACTACCCGTTCAACCCGCTAGATCACGGCGATGCCATTGGGGCAGAGCGGGTTCTTGCCACCATGGAGGAGCTTCAGGAGACGACCGGCTCCGAACGGTATCGCCCGAGCCTCTGGCTGAAACGACGCGCCCGACTGGACCTTTCGCTTAGCGCGCCAGATTGAGGGAATGCAACGGTGGCGGCGTCGGGGAGGCGCCGCTACCTCAGGAAGGAGCAGCCTATGACGACCGTGATCTCAACCGAAGACCTTGCCCATCGGGAGGCCATCCGCGATTGCCTGTTTCGCTATGCGCGCGGCATAGACCGAGCGGATGAGGACGCCTTGAAAAGCGCCTATTGGCCAGGGGCCTGGGACCAGCACGGGGCCACCTCTGGTCCTGTCGAAGATTTTTACGACCGCGTGCGCGGCGCCTGGGCGCGGGGTGCGCGCAACATCCACCACATCACCAATATCCTGATCGAGTTTCGGGGTTCCGGATCTGCCGCTGTGGAGAGCTACTTCCATGCCTTGCAACGCGGTGTCGGGCCTGACGGCATCAATCGACAGGCAATTCTTTCGGGGCGCTACTGCGACCTGTTCGAACGGCGCTCTGGTGAGTGGCGCATCGCGCATAGGGTGGTGGTGTATGACTGGGTCGAACCGCAGGCCGTGCCGGAGACGAGCGAGATCGACCGCTTCGGTCCGCGCCAGCCTATCGGAGGCGTGTTTCCGGACGACCCGGTCTATAAAATTGGAGCTTAAAAGGGCGACCCATCGTGCGGGTCGCCCATAAAGGGCCGTCGTAGGGGAGGTCTCAGGCGGCCCATGTGCCTTGGCGCAGCTCGCCATTGTAGTTGAGCAGAGCACCTTCGGTTTCGCCTGAATGAGCGCCGACCACTCGCCCGACGAGGATCGTATGACTTCCGGAAACATGTTGGCTGTCGCTGGTGCAGATCAGAGCGTGGTGCGCGGTGGTCAAGACCGGTGCGCCCAGAGCATCCTGCGTCCACAGATCGTCGAAACGGTCGGCCCCGTGGCGGTCACGTTGACCGGCAAAGAGCATGGCTTCTTCTTCCTGCTCGGACGACAGAATATTGATCGAGAACGTCCCAGCGCCCGTGACGCAGTCGTGCGACCCGGAAGCGCGGTTCAAACACACCAGCACCATCGGCGGTTCGGCGGATACCGATGAAACGGCCGAGACGGTCATGCCACAGCGTTTAGCGCCTTCGCCCGCTGCAACGACGCAGACACCGGAGGCAAACCGGCGCATGGCGTCGCGGAACGAGGCCGCATCGACCGGGGCAGGGATCTGCACTTCCTCTATGTGAGCACGGAAGCGGCCGGTCTCATCAGTCCAACCGTTACGGGCGGCATATGTCACCATCTCGTCGAACTTTTCGGCCCATGAACCATCGCCTGACAGCAAGGTCAGCGCTCGGACGGCGTCGGGGCGCACCCAGACGTGCCGTCTGTCTTCCGCCAGCTCGCCGACCGGAGCGACAAGTGCGTCCAGCCGGTCCTCTGTTGCGGTTGGCACCGCGACAGAGAAGGCCTTGAAATCATGTGCGCGCTCAAGGCGGGGCAGAACCCCAGGGGTGAGAACAAGTCGCATCGCTTACTCCGCCGCGATTTTCGTGCCGGCGCCGACTTCTTTCTGGATCGCAGGGATGATCTTGTCGCCCCAGACTTCCATCTGCTTGAGCATCGTCTTGTGGTCGAAGTCCCCAAGCTGCGTCTGCAGCGCGATATGATCGGGCTTGAGCACTTCGATCTCGGCCAGCAGACGGTCTATGACCTGGTTCACGCTGCCAACGGGAAGGTTCTTTTTCAGCTCGTCGAGCGACGGATCGCTGTCGGTGGGAACCTCTTTCATCAGGTAGCCGTCGTCGGTCTGCTGGTTGCGGCTCTTGAGGCTGAAGGACAGGCGTCGCTGAAACAGCGCGTTTTCAAGGTAGTGGTCGATCTCTGCCATGTTGTCCGACGCATATCCAACGCGCAGGAAGCCAAGACGTGACTTGGACCCGTCGGTGCCGGAGGCGTCGATCGCTTCGTCGACCTGGCCACGGACGCGCTTGATTTGGTCCATTCCGCCTAGCAGGGCGGTTGTGAACAGATTCCACCCTTCGCGGAAGGCACGTTCGCGCAGTTTTGGATTGCCGGTGGTCACCCAGATCGGCGGCAGCGGCTCCTGCAGCGGGCGCGTCGCGATGGAGGAGGGCGGAATGTCGAGGTATTCGCTGTGATGCTCGAAGATCTTGTTGCCAAGCGCTTTGGGGATCACTTCGAGGTATTCTTCAAAGATCTTGCTCGACTCATCAAGGTTGGTGCCGAAACGCTGGAATTCGAAATCCTGATAGCCCGAGCCGATGCCCAGCTCCAGACGCCCACCAGAGAGCGAGTCGACGAAGCCGACTTCCGCCAGGAACCGCGGCGCATGATACAGCGGCAGGATGCAGACCGCTGAACCCAGGCGGATCGTCGTGGTCTTTGCGGCTGTGTGCGCCACCATCATCAGCGGTGAAGGCGACAGAGAATAGTTGTTGAAGTGATGTTCGGCGTACCACGCGTTGGCAAAACCGGCCTGTTCGGCCATCACGGTCTGCTCGACCGAATTGGCGATGACCTCGTGCGAGGATTGGTGGTAGCCGCGCTGTTGCGCGAGGATGAATGCACCAAAGTCCATGATTGTCTCCTCCCTGAAACTGAAACTGACCCAAGGATAATTTATTGCAGTTTTTGCCGGAAGATGATCTGGATGCAGTTCAGTTTTTCATTTTCTGAAAAGGTGCGGCATGGACAAATTGCGCGCGATGGAGCTGTTCGTCTCGATCGCCGACACCGGTAGTTTTTCAGCGGCGGGGCGAAAGCACGGGCTGTCCCCAGCCTCGGTGTCGCGACATGTCAGCGCTCTTGAAGAGGACCTCGGCGTGGCGCTGGTGCTGCGCTCGACCCGTGCTCTGGGCCTGACGGAAAGCGGCGAGCTCTATCTCCACGACGTGCGCGAGATCCTCGCGAGCCTCAAAGCGGCGGAGACGAATGCGACGGCGCAGCAAAATCAGGTGCAGGGTGTGTTGCGTGTCCATTCCCGCACAATGTTCGGCATCAGCGTCCTGGCGCGGCTACAGCCCGAGTTCCAGGAGGCGAACCCGGAGCTCATAGTCGATCTGCACCTGTCGGAAAGTCCGGTCCGCTTGCGTGAGGACCAGTATGACCTGGATTTCCGCATCGCACCTCCCAAAGAGGCCGGGCTGGTGCGTCGGCGCCTATTCCACTCGCGGCGCATCTTGGTGGCGACGCCCAGATATATCGCCCGCGCGGGAGCGGTAGAGCAACCCTCGGACCTGCACAAACACGCCTGCCTGACCTACTGGCTGAACACCGAACCGGTGTGTTGGCGGTTTCGTCGCGGTGAGGGCGAGGCGGCCACGGAAATCAACGTGCCGACCACCTTCATGTCCAACAATGGTCTGGTTCTGCTGGAAATGGCGCGGGCAGGAAAGGGCATTGCTTTGCTCGACGAATACACGGTGACAGACGACATTCGTTCCGGGCGGCTGGTCGAGATCCTGCCCGATATCCGCGTGACCAACACAACGTTTGACGAGGGAATCTTTGTCACCTATCTGCAAACGCCCTATGTTCCGGCCAAGCTGCGGCGATACATTGATTTCGTGGTCGACAACTGGGATCGTGTTCGTCAGGGGGCATGATTTGCGCACCTTGACCGGCTGGTCAGTCACATGCAAGGCTGTGCCTTCAGACCATGCGGACGGACACCTATGACAGACCAGATTGCCGACGATATTACATCAGATGAAGACGGCGTCCCAAGCGAAAGGGTGCAGTTCATCCTCGATACCGGGACTAACCTCTTCGCGGAAAAGGGCTACGACGCCACCTCGATGCGCGACATTGCCACGGCATCTGGTGTCTCGAAGGCGCTGCTGTATCATCACTTCGCCAGCAAGGAGGACATCTACGCGCGGATCTCATTTCAGGCGACGCGAAACCTGAATGCTTTCGTGCGCGAGAGCATCCCGCAGGATGCCACGGCGGCGGAAAAGCTACGCGCCTTCATGAGGGCTGCGGCCCGTTTTTTCTCCGAACACCGCTCTGCTTGGGTGGCGGCAAGCAATGCCTTCTGGTCTGACCCTGATCGGCACCGCATGGAGCGGAGACTTGCCCGCCGGCGCGAGTTCGAAAAGATGCTTCGCGACATTATCAAGGAGGGCATCGCAAGCGGAGAATTCAATCCCGTCGATCCCGCGATGACCGGCCGCCTCGTGCTTTCAGGGATCAACTGGATGCATCGTTGGCATGACCCGGAGAAATCCCTCACCCCGGAAGAGATCGTTGATAATTACGCCGATATCTTGCTGGGTGGTGTCTGCGTTAAGCGGGATTGACCCGCATTTCCGGTTTGACGCTGACGGCACTGGGCTGCGCAAGGACGTCTTAATACGCACCGCATAAAGAACAGCGCCTGCTCCGAGCTGGAACAGGCGCTTTTCATGAAATGTCGCTGTGCTTACTGAAGGTGGATGTCATTTTCCTTGATGACGGTGCCCCAGAAATCTTTGTCCCAATCGAGTTGCGCCTGCATGGCGTCCCTGCCGCCAACCTGCGGTGTCATGCCGACATTCGACATCTTTGTTTGCAGATCAGGGTCTTGCATCGCGTTTTGCAGCGCTGTGGACACCCGCTGGATGTCTTCCTCCGGAGTTCCGGCGGGCGCCAGCATCCCGAACCAGAAGGACGACACCAGATCCGGGTATCCCAGTTCGGTCGTGGTCGGAAGGTCCGGGAATTTCTCGTGCCGCTCCGGCGAGGAGATCGCGAGCATTTTCACGTCGCCTGCGTTCTCGTATTTCACCAGCGAAATCGGGGTCGAAAAGTTCAGATCGTTGAGGCCACCGATCAAGTCCACAACAGCGGAAGGGTTGTCCGGGTAGGCGACGTCGATCAAGTCGATGCCGAGCTTGTCCTGCAAGACCTTGCCGAACAGATGTGTGACCGAACCCGGTCCAAGCGTCGCGTAGCGCAAGGGTTGCCCCAGCTCATCGGCGTATGCCTTCAGCTCTTCAAGATTGTTGGCCTCTATCGAGGCGGGAATTGTCACCGTCAGTGGCCCACTCATCATGGTGCCAACAGGGGTAAAGCTGTCAAGGTCATAGGTCAGCCCGTCCCGCAACATCACATTGAGCGACAGCGGCCCGGTGGCACCGATGAAATAGGTCAGGCCGTCGGGTTTTGCATTGGCGGCGTAGGTCGCGCCGATGATGCCGTTGGAACCGGGCTTGTTCTCGATGATCACTGGCTGGCCAAGATCATCGGACATCATGCCGCCGATCTCACGCACCAAACCGTCGATGAGACCACCGCCGCCGTACGGTACGACAAGGGTGATCGGATCGCCGGACTGTGCGAAAGCAGCGAAAGGCATAAATGCGGATGCGCCTGAAAGCGCTGCGGCAATGATCAGATTTCTGCGCGAATACGTGGTCATGGATAGTCTCCTCCCTCAGGTGACTGGACGGTTGGTTGGTCCGAGTCGCCTAGACGCTATGTGGTGACCGGTCGGTCAGTCAAGACGTAATCTGGTTTAAAAAATTCTTGCGAATTCTCGACTATCTGGCTAGATCAAGGCGGTGACTGACCGGTCGGTCGGGTGCTTGGCCTGGTCAAGATTGCTGCTCGGTCACTCGGAGGAAGCCGTAACGGCGCGATAGGGAGGACCCAGTTATGATGGGCAAAGAGCACGTCCGCGTGGAGATGCATGGTATGGTCGCACTGGTGACCCTCGCGCGGCCACCTGTGAATGCGCTGAATCGCAAGATGCGTCACGAGATTGTCGAGATATTCGACGAGATTTCTCAGCGAGACGACATCCGCTCTGCCGTTCTGACAGCCGAGGGCAAGACATTCTGCGCCGGTGCAGACCTCAAGGATCGGCCAGATCCATCGAACCCAGGTGATTTCCTCGAACACAACCGGATCACGCGCGAGACAGGCAACTCCATACGGGAATGTGCCAAGCCGGTCGTCGCCGCCGTCAACGGGACCGCGTTGGGTGCAGGCCTGGGCCTGATGGCCTCCTGCGACATATATTTCGCATCCGAGAACGCGGTTTTCGGCATGCCCGAGATCAACGTGGGCCTGGCGGGCGGGGCCTCCATGCTCAACAGTCTTTTCGGGCGGTCCACCACGCGTCGGATGTTCTTCACGGGCATGCGCATGACTGCGCAGGATCTTCTGGACCGCTCCGTTATCGAGGCGGTGACCAAGCCCGAGGATCTGCTCGACACCGCCATGGCCACCGCGACGGAGATCGCATCCAAGGCACCGCTGGCGATCAAATACGCCAAGGAAGCGGCAAACATGGTCGAAAACATGCCGCAGCGCGACGCCTACCGGCTGGAGCAGAACTACACCATGGCCCTGTCCAAAACCGAGGACGCCAAGGAAGCGCGCATGGCCTTTCTCGAAAAGCGCCAGCCGGAATTCAAAGGACGCTGACATGAACGATACGCGTGACAAGGCGGGGCTGACCGCGATTTTCGAACCGCGTTCGATCGCTGTGGTGGGGGCGTCGTCGGACCCGCAAAAGACCGGCGGGCGCCCGATCCACATGCTGCTCAAGCATGGCTTCAAGGGCGATGTCTTCCCGGTAAATCCCAAGGCGGATGAGGTGCAGGGGCTGAAAGCCTATCCTTCCCTCGACGATCTGCCGGAAGTGCCGGACCTGGTCCTGATCCTGGTGCCGGGTGCTGCGGCCGTGAGCGTGCTGGAACGTGCAGCGGCACTCGGCGTGGGGTCGGCCATCGTTTTGTCCGCCGGGTTTGCCGAAAACGGGGCCGAGGGGCAGGTGCTTCAGGCGCAGGTCACGGCGCTGGCCGAGACCAGTGGCATGCGCATCGTCGGCCCGAACTGTCTGGGAGCCGTGTCTGTCGCCAATTGCGCCATAGGCACCTTTTCCATCGCATTGGAAAAGGAAATGCCGCGTGCAGGCGGGATCTCCATCGCGTCGCAAAGCGGCAACATCGGTTCTGTCACGCTGGCGGGTCTGTGCCGCGAAGGTGCCGGGATCGCGCGGTTCATCGCGACAGGCAACGAGGCCGACGTTCAGGCGGCCGATGCGGTCGACTGGATGGCAGACGATGAGGCGACGCGCGTCATTCTCCTAGTGCTGGAAACCTGCCGGGATGGCGCGCGGCTGATCCGTGCGCTGGCCAAGGCGCGTTCGGCGGGCAAGCCAGTTGTCGTCATGAAGATCGGCACCAGCGAGGCGGGGCAGAAGGCAGCCCTGTCGCACACCGGCGGGCTTGCGGGCAGCGACCGAGTGTTCGATGCGGTGTTCGAGCGTTACGGCGCGGTGCGCGTCCAGTCGATCGAGGACCTCGTGCAGGTTGGTGTTGCTCTGGAAGCCATGGGCGCGCGTCGCATCGGGACCGATCCGTCGGCTGCGATGGTCGCCGCCTCGGGGGGCTTCGGCGTGATGATGGCGGATGCGGCGGCAGCCAACGGCGTCGCGGTCAATGCACTGGCCGAAGACACGCAGGACCGCATCAAGGCGCGGCTGCCGCTGGCTTCGGCGGTGAACCCGATCGACGCGACGGCGCAAATGTCGGCCAGCCCGGAGATTCTGGAACATCTGGTCGACGCCGCGCTGGCGGACCCGAACAATTCGACAGTTTGCCTGATGCTGGCGATGGGCATGGGGCTTCCGCGTTTGCGCGCCGTCTACACCGAGGCCCTGCGGAAGGTCAGTGCAGCGCACCCGAACAAGGCGCTCGTCGCCATTATTGGTGGTCCACAGGATGCCATCGCGGATCTGCGCGCCATGGGGATCGTTTGCTTTCCCACCATCGACGCGACGATGCGTGGCATCGCGGCGCTGGCTACGGCCGGTGCTCTGCGTGACGTCGGTGCGGAGCAGGTCGAAGAGATTGCCCCAGCGCCACTCCCGGCGGGTGCGGCGCGGAACGAAGCGACGGCCAAGGCCGCGCTGAAGGCGGCAGGTCTTCCCTTTCCCGAAGAGATCGTCGTTACAACGGCACAAGACGCCGCGCAGGCCGTCGCGCAAATCGGTGGCAAGGTCGCGATGAAGATCCTGTCTCCCGACATCCAGCACAAGAGCGACATTGGCGGCGTCGAACTTGGAGTGTCCGGAGAGGAAAATGCGCGCGCCGCGTTCAACCGGCTGATCACGGCGGCGGAATTGCACGCGCCAAACGCCCGGCTTGACGGTGTGCTGGTCGCACCGATGAGCAGCCAAGGCACGGAATTGATCCTCGGCACGACCCAGGACGCGACCTTCGGTCCAGTGGTCATGGTCGGGCTTGGCGGCGTGTTCACCGAGGTGTTCGAAGACACTGCCTTGGCGCTTGCGCCAGTCACGGTGGAACAGGCGGAGCGCATGGTGCGCAGCCTGAGGGCCTTTGCATTGCTCGACGGGGCGCGGGGGCGTCCCAAAGCGGACCTTGCGACCCTGACGCAGGCCATCGTGGCGCTGTCGCGCTTTGCGGTAACGCATGCAGAAGAGGTGGCCGAAATAGACATCAACCCGCTCCTTGTGAGGGGTGTCGGGAACGGAGCTGTGGCGCTCGATGCGCTGATCGTGCCCCGGCAGACCGAAGCGGAGGAGGCAGCGCAATGACGACGCAGGAACGCATCGAACGCAGCTACGAACCCGGGGCCTACGCCGCTCAGGCGCGCGGCTGGATCGAGACCAATCTGACAGATGCGCTGCGCACGGACCGGGCGACGCAGGAGGCCAGCCTCGCCGAGAAAATCGCCTTCGAGGCGGCACAGCACGAAGCGGGTCTGGTCGGTATCACCTGGCCTGTCGAATATGGCGGCCACGGGCTTGGTCTGCGCGAACACCTGGAGGCCAACCGCGAAATCGGCCTGTCGCCGATGCCCAACGCGGTGAATTCCATCGGCAAGGAGCTTGCCGGTCCGATCATCATGACTGTGGGCCGCGACGATCAGAAGCGCGACTTGCTGCCGAAGATCTTGAAGATGGAGAACATCTGGTGCCAGGGGTTCTCCGAACCGGGGGCAGGCTCCGATCTGGTGGCCCTGCGAACCAGGGCTGAAAAAACCGCCGACGGCTGGAAGGTGAATGGTCAGAAGATCTGGACCTCCGGCGCGTCCAAGTCGCAATATTGCCTTCTGCTGGCGCGTACGGGCAGTGCCGATGATCGGCACAAAGGATTGATGCTCTTTGCGGTGCCGATGGAGAGCCCCGGCATCGACGTGCGGGAAATCGTGTCGATCGACGGTGCGCGATCTTTTTGCGAGGTGTTCTTCAACAACGTCATGGTCGCCGAGGAAAACATGCTGGGCGCCCCGGACGAAGGCTGGGCCGCGGCGAGCCGCGTGCTGTCGATCGAACGGGCCACCAACCGGATGTATCGCTCCTGGCGTTTTGAGAGCGAGATCGACCACCTCGTTGCCGCCTGTCGGTCCGACAACCGGACCTATCAGATCCTGAAAGGCTACAGTGCCGAGATCGCGCAAGCGCGGATCGCGGTCGAAAATCTCAAGGGTCATGTGGAAACCATGGTCGCCGATCTTTTGAACGGTCAGCAGATCGGGCCGCGCGGCTCCTTGCCAAAGCTCTACTGGTCCGAGGCGCACCAGCGTTGGGCGCAGATGGCCTATGAAGTCACCACGCGCTTTCCGCTGGATGGCGGGCAGGCGTTGACCGACGCCCGTGCGCGGTTCGAGACCATCTATCTCGCCAGCCGGGCCGAAACGATCTACGCGGGGACGACCGAGATCCAGCTCGACATCATTTCCAAGCGTATTCTCAATCTCAAGAAGGCGGCCTGAGTGATGGATTTTGATCTCGACCCGAAAGAGTTCGAAGATACGGCGCGTGCCGTGATGGAAGCCTGCGCCGAAGCAGCGCCTCCAGCGCGCGCAAGGCTGCTGGCCGAGGCCGGTCTGATCGGCGTAGCGGCACCTGAGACCATCGGGGGGCTTGGACTGCCGCTCGATTTCGCGGTGCCTGTGGTGGCCGCGGCAGGCGAGGGGCTCCTGGGCTTTCCGCTGATGGAGGCGATGCTTGTGGCGCGGGCGCTGGCAGAGTTCGATGCGGCAGAGGCAGAGGCCGTCATCACAGGCGAAACCACTGTCACGATTGCATGGCAAGGCGTTGCAGAGGATGGCGTCGTCGGTGCGGCGCCCATGGGCGAAACCGTTGATCGGGTGGTGATCTTCCGTGCCGACGGCAGCGCGGTTTTGGCGCGGATTGGCGCCACCATTGCCCCGCGTCGTGGCGCGACGCTCGACATTGAAACGCCGGAGGCGCGGTTCGTCCTGACCGGGCAGCTGGATGGCATCGAGCTGTCGGTGGATGCGGTCGAGACGCTCTGCTCGGACGCGATGGTTTTGCGCTCGGCCTTTGTTCGCGGGTCCGCCGAGAAATGCCTGGCACTGGCCGTGGAGTACGCCCAGGACCGCAGTCAATTCGGCAAGCCTTTGTCCGCAAACCAAGTGATCCGCCACCGGCTGTCGCGCGACAAGCTGGCCACCGAAACCATGCGCAACGCGCTGGCCCGTGCCCTGACTGAGGTGCCGGGCGGTGACGTGCATCTGGCGCGCGAAGCTTGCTGGCTGGCCACGGCGCGCGCCGGTATCGCGGTCGCTGAAAGTGCCATCCAGGTCTTCGGTGGCATGGGGTTCACCTGGGAGGTGCCTTTGCACCGGCATCTGCGCCAGATGCGCACGCAGGCCCAGGCCGGCGGCGTGGCCGAAAAGACAGAAGCCTTGGGGCAGCGCCTGATCGGTGCCTCGACAAACGCGTGGTATGGGGAGATTGCCAATGTCGTCTGACAAGAAAACCGTCCTGGTCACAGGAGCAGGCCACGGGATCGGGGCCGCCACCGCAAAATTGATGGCCGCCCGAGGATGGATCGTTGCGGTGAACGACCTAAAGGCCGAATTCGCCAACGAGGCCGTCGAGACAATCACGGCAGCGGGCGGCGAAGCCTTTGCCGTGGTCGAGAACGCTGGTACGAAGGACGGCATCGAAGCCGCCGTCGCCAATACGGTAGCACGCACCGGGCGTCTCGATGGGCTGGTCAACAATGCGGCATGGGTGCGCTACCAAGCGATCCCCGACATCATGCCCGAAACTGTGGACCGCATGCTCAACGTCGGCTTTTCCGGGATCATCTGGGCCACGCAGGCGGCGTCTGCCGTGATGACAGAGGGCGGGACAATCGTGAATGTCGCCTCTGCCGCGGCATTTCGGTCGGCGAAGAACTCCATGGTCTATTCCGGGATCAAGTCCGGTGTCACCGGTCTGACCCGTGCGGCGGCAAGCGAGCTGGGCGACCGCGGCATTCGCGTCAATGCCGTTGCCCCCTCCGCCATCCCGACCGAAGGCACGGCACGCAACCGCAACGCGGAACGTGACGCAGCCCGCGCCGCGGCAACTCCGCTGGGGCGGCTTGGCACCGTCGATGATATCGCGCGGTCCATCGGCTATCTTCTTGGAGATGAAAGCGACTTCGTCACCGGGCAGGTGCTGTCCATCGACGGCGGCATCGGGATCGCGATCCGCTGATGACTCGTCTCTTGTCTTCCGGCCCCTCGGGGCGTTGCGCGCTGGTGACCGGTGCGGCACACGGCATTGGCTGGGCGATTGCCCGAGCCTTTGCAGCGGAGGGCCTGCGCGTGGCACTTGCCGACATAGACATGGAGGCGGTCAAGTCTCGGGCGGTGGAGCTTGGCGACGGACACGTGGCACTTGGCGTTGACCTGTGCGTGCCCGGTGAGGCGCGATCGCTGGTTGATCGCGCGCGGTCTGCACTTGGCGGTCTGGACGTGGTCGTGAACAACGCGGGTATGACCGACAGCTCGGGCCGTAGTCTGATGGAGATCGAAGAGGCGTCGTTCGAGCGGCTGATCGCACTCAATCTGACGGCGACGGCAGAAATCTGCGAATGCGCATTGAACACTCTGCCGCGCGGCGGGTCGATTGTCTGCCTCGCCTCCGGCGCTGCATATCGGCCACTCGCGCTACGCGGGGCGTATTCCGCGACGAAGTCTGGAGTCGTTGCACTGGTCAGGGACAGGGCAGACGACGCAGCCTCCAAGGGCATCAGCCTTTGCGCGATTGCGCCAGGCTACACACGCACGCCAATGGTAGAAACCTTGGCACGTGAAGGCCGCGTGGACCTGGACCGCATTGCCGCGTCCATCCCACTCGGAGAGATCGCGTTGCCAGAGGATATCGCAGCCGCCGTGCTGCACGCCGCGCTGGACGGGGATTGCCTGACCGGCGTCACGCTTGGCGTGGACGGGGGCAGTGCGCTCGGCGCACCGAGCGAAGACACCGCGCCCACCCGGGGCGACGCGGCGAAGGGCCGGCATGACGTCTGGGGAGACGCGGCTTTGGCACAGGCCATCGGAAAAGGCACGCACAGCCATGTTGCCGCCGTGATCGACGCCACGTTCCTTGATAGTGCGCTTCCCGAAGCGCAAAGCATCTTGGGGCAGATCCGCAGCCGCGCCATCCGCTGTGCCCGCGAGCTGCCGCGCAGCCGCGACTTTGCCCTGACCATTGTCATCGGCGCAGGGGAGACCACCGATGCCGTGACCTTGGCCGCGGTGGACATGTTGACGCGGACGCTGGCGCTGGAATGGGCACCCGCCGGATTGCGGGTCAACTCCGTGATATGGCGCAGCCCATCACGCGAGGGACTTGCCGGTCTGTGCAGGTTTCTTGGGGGTGAGCGGGCCCGCTTGGTGACGGGACAGGTCATTTATTCATACCAGACGGCGCGCTGACGACACTTGGCGCTGTGCCACACAAGCAAGAGATCCATGGGAGGAGAACATGCGCTTCGTATTCAACCGATTAGAAGATATCTTCGCTGCCGTCATCACGGCAGGGATCGGCATCTTCATCATTCTCGAGGCGGGGAACTACCGCATGGGCACCCTGACCAGCATGGGGCCGGGCTATTTCCCGACCATTCTGGGCTGGTCCATGGTCGTTCTTGCAGCACTGATGCTCATCACTTCGCGCGTCACTGGTGCGCCACAGATGGCAGGGCGCGACCAACTGCGCGGTATGCTCTTTGTGGCGGCGGCCTTTGGCGCGTTTGCCTTGACCATCGAACGCTTCGGCATGATCCCCTCGATCACCCTGTCCGTGCTGTTGGCAAGCCTTGCCAATGAGCGCACCAAGCCGTTGGTCGGGCTGATCCTTGGTCTTGTCACTGCGATCGTCTGCGCCCTGATATTCCGCCTGGGCCTCGGCCTCCAGATCAAGGCATTCTGAAATGGATACGCTATTTTCCAACATCGCGCTCGGGCTTACCGTCGCGGTTTCACTCAGCGGATTGTTCTACTGTTTCCTGGGGGTGTTTCTCGGGACTTTGGTAGGCGTTCTGCCAGGCATCGGGATCATGGCGACGCTTGCCATGCTGATGCCGATCACTTTTCATCTTGAACCGACGCTGGCACTGATCATGCTGGGCGGGATCTATTACGGGGCCTCCTACGGCGGCTCGACCGCGTCGATCCTCATGAATTTGCCCGGCACGGCGACAAGCGCGGTTACCGGCCTCGATGGCTATCCCATGGCGCAGCAGGGACGCGCCGGACAAGCGCTGTTCATGACGGCCATCGCTTCCTTTGTGGGGTCGATCTTCGGTGTTATCCTGCTCGCTGGGTTTTCCGTCCCTTTATCGCGGGTCGCGCTGCGTTTTGGTCCGCATGAATACGTGGCGCTCATGCTGCTTGGTCTGATCGCGGCCTCGGTCATCGGGTCAGGGCGTTCGTTACGTTCGCTCGTGTCGGTATCGCTGGGGCTGGCGCTGGGATTGATCGGGCTGGACCTGAACTCCGGCGTGGCG
Organism: Sagittula marina; assembly: GCF_014196795.1. Lineage (GTDB taxonomy): Bacteria > Pseudomonadota > Alphaproteobacteria > Rhodobacterales > Rhodobacteraceae > Sagittula > Sagittula marina. Next base: position 425,716 of record NZ_JACIEJ010000003.1, on the reverse strand, counting down.
CGCTTTACCTTCGGCCAGACGGTACTGTTCGACGGCTTGCCGCTGGTCGCCGTGGCCATCGGGCTTTTCGGCCTTCCGGAGATCATCGCCTCTGCCGGGCGCAAAGAGATCCCACGTGTCCACGAAGGCAAGATCCGCCTTCGCGAGATGCTTCCAACCCGCGAAGACTGGAAGCGCTCGATCATGCCAATGGCGCGCGGTTCCGGCATCGGCGGCTTCTTTGGCGCGCTTCCCGGCACTGGTGGCCTCGTGGCGACCTTCGTGTCCTACGCGGTAGAGCGTCGTGTGTCTAAACATCCCGAGGAATTCGGCAACGGCGCCATCGAAGGCGTGGCCGCGCCGGAGGCCGCGAACAACTCTGCGGTGCAGGCAGCGTTCATTCCGACACTCAGCCTGGGGATTCCCGGCGATCCGGTGATGGCGATCATGCTTGGGGTGATGATGGTGCACGGCATCATTCCCGGTCCGACGGTCATTCAGGACAGCCCCGACCTGTTCTGGGGGCTGGTGGTCAGCTTTGTCATCGGCAACCTGATGCTGTTGGTGCTCAACCTGCCACTGGTTGGCATGTGGGTGCGCATCCTGAAGATCCCCTACAACCTGCTGTTCCCGGTGATCGTCGCCTTTACCTGCATCGGCATATACAGCGTGAACTACCAGGTGGTGGATGTCTTCGTGTTGTTGGGCTTCGGCTTTCTTGGTCTGGGGATGCGGGCGCTGAATTTCGAGGTGGCGCCACTGCTGCTGGGCTTCGTGCTGGGGCCAATGATCGAGGAATACTTCCGCCGTGCGCTGATTGTCTCGAGGGGGGATATCGGCTCCTTTGCCGACCGGCCCATCGCCGCCAGCATCTTGGCCATTACGTTTGCGATCCTCGTTTGGGCCGTTGTGTCTCGACTTGTTTCCGCCGGAAAGAAAAGCCGCGCAAAAGAGGCCGACGCAAATGGGTGATCTTCGTTTCGAACGTCTGAACACGGGATCGGATGCATTGGGCGAAAGCCCTGTCTGGAATGCCCTCAGCCAGAGCCTGTGGTGGATCGATGGTGTCGCGGGGAAGGTCCGCGAACTGCGCGCGGACGGCACCGTTCAGACCTTGCAGGTGACCGGACATGTCGGCGCCATCGCGTTGGTCGAAGGCAACGGTATTGTCGCCACCATCGACCAGCGTGTCTTCTGGCTCGATCCAGAGACCAAGGCGGAACGGCTTCTGGTGGAGATTACGGATGCACCGGAGACAATGCGACTGAACGATGGCAAGCTGGACAGGCAGGGCCGCTTTGTCTGCATCGGCATGGGGCGCGGCGGCGAACTTGTCGGTGACATACACGGGTTCGGCAAGGGGCGGCATCGGGTGCTGGCCGAAACGGGCGTGATGATCGGAAACGGTATCTGTTTCAGCCCGGATGGCGGGACGCTCTATTTCACCGACACGCGTGCCCGTACGTCGTTTGCCGCCGACTATGACACGGAGACGGGCGATGTCGGCGCCATACGGCCTCATATCGACTGCACCGCCTTGGGTTCCGGCATCGACGGGGCCACTGTGGATGCCGACGGTAATATGTGGGCGGTACTGATCCACACCGGCGAAATCGGCTGCTTTGCGCCTGACGGCAGGGTTCTGCATCGCACCAAGGCCCCGGTGGATTACCCGTCCAGCCTGGCCTTCGGCGGCGCAGGGATGGATGTGCTTTACATGACATCGATACGCGACAGCGGAACCGGGCGTGTGGTGTCAAAAAGCCCCGATGGAGGTGGCCTGTTCTCGATCCGCGATCATGGCGCGCGCGGGATCGAAGAGGCCTGCTTTCAGGGCATGATGGACTAGGGGAGGGAGCGAGATGCTCGATCAAATGGACGGTCAAGGACCACTCAAGGGCCTCAAGGTGCTCGACATCGCGACCATCATCGCGGCGCCCTTCGCTGCGTCATTGCTGGCCGATTTTGGCGCCGAGGTGACGAAATTCGAGATGCCCGGACGCGGCGACGGCCTGCGGTACTTTCCGCCGTTTCGCGATGACAAGCCGCTGTGGTGGAAGGTGACAAACCGGGGCAAGCGCTACGGTACACTCGATCTGCGCAAGCCCGAGGGGCTGGAGATCATGAAAAAACTCATCGCCGAGCACGACGTGCTGGTTGAGAATTTTCGCCCTGGTACGCTGGCGAAATGGGGGCTGGACCGGGAAACGCTCTGGGCGCTGAACCCCGACCTGGTGATCCTGCGCGTCTCCGCATTCGGGCAGACGGGGCCGAAATCCCGGCAGGGCGGCTTCGCCCGTATCTTCGAGGCGATGGGCGGCCTGACCTATATCACTGGTATGAAGGACAGCGCTCCGGTGCATCCGGGCTATCCGATCGCCGATGCCTTTGGGGGAGTGTTCGGCGCGTTTTCGATCATGGCAGCACTTTACGGAATCAAGGCGAATGGCACGCGCGGCGAGGAAATCGACCTTGCACTGACGGAGGCGACCTTCCGGCTGCTGGAGAACATTGCCATCGAATACGATCAGCTGGGTCAGGTGCGCGAGCGCGACGGCAACAACAACCAGTACACGGCGCCGGCGAACGTCTTTCGTACGAAGGACGGGCGCTATGTCACCGTCACGGGGTCGACCGACAGCATGTTCGCGGCGAACATGCGTGCCATCGGCCAGGCTCAGTTGATCGACGATCCGCGCTTTGTCGGCAACAGAGCACGGATGGCGCAACGCGAGACACTGGACGAAATATTCCGCGCCTACATGGAAAGCCACACGCTGGACGAAACGCTGGACGCGTTCGCGCGGGAGGGTGGCGCCATCGGCCCGATCTACTCGGTCGAGCAGATCTTTGAAGATGCGCAGATGCAAGCGCGCGAAGTGGTGACAGCTGTTGCCGATGACGACTTTGGCACGGTGCGTATGCAGAACGTGGTGCCGCGTCTGACGAACAACCCCGGTCGCGTGCGCTGGTCGGCTAAGGACCTTGGCGCCGACACGAATGAGATCCTCGCCGATCTGGGGTTCGACGCCGAGCAAATCGCGACGCTCCGCGACAACGGCATTATCTAAGGGACATATCATGACAACACAGATCGAAAGCTCCCGTTCCAGCGGCGTGCTGACGCTGACCATGCACGGGGCCGCGACAAAGAACGCCATAGGTCGGGACCAGTACGAAACGCTGCGTGCGGCCTTTGTCGATGCGGGCCACGACCCTGACGTCCGCGCCATCGTGCTGACCGGAGCGGGCGGGTTCTTTTCCTCTGGTGGCAACGTCCGCGCCCTCGAAGACAGCCGGAAATTGCCCCGTTCGGAGGTGGCGCGAAACACCGATGCGCTGTTCGCCATGATAATGGCGCTTCGTGACTGCCCGAAACCAGTCATCGCCGCTGTCGAGGGAGGCGCGGCGGGGCTTGGTCTGTCGCTGGCACTGTCCTGCGACATGGTTGTGGCAAGCGAAGGGGCGAAGTTTACCGCCGCATATGTCAAGATCGGCCTCACGCCCGACGGGGGCGCGACCTACTTCCTGCGTGAGGCCCTGCCGCGGCAGCTCGTGTCGGAGCTGTGCATGCTTGGCCGCCCGGTATGCGCGGAACGCCTGTTCGCCGCGGGGGCCGTAAATGAGGTGGTGGAGCCGGGCGGCGCGCTCGATGCAGCCCTCGCGCTGGCCGGCGCCTGTGCGCACGGCGCGCAGATGGCCATCGGCACCATCAAGGCGGAGATCGCCACCGCAGGTGAGGCCGCGCTGGCTGAACACCTCGCCTATGAGGGGCGCATGATCAATCAGCATCGCTTCGGTGACGAGGCGGGAGAAGGGCTTGCGGCTTTTCTCGAAAAGCGAAAACCAGATTTCAGCAAAGGTGATTCATGATCCGTGATCAGGAAAAGCTCGATACGCTGCTGCTGAATGTTCACCGCTGGGTGCGGGACGTGGCCCATCCCAGCGAGGACCGCGTCGAGGCGGAGGATTGCGTGCCCGACGAGATCGTGGCCGACATGGCAGCGCGCGGCTACTTTGGCTGGTCCATCCCCGAGGAATACGGCGGTCCCGGCCTGACGACCGAGGAACTTGTCCTTGGCGCGATGGAGCTCAGCCAATGCGCGGTGGCTTTTCGTGCGCGCGTCGGCACCAACACAGGCATCGGGTCCGAAGCGCTTGTCGCTGACGGAACCGAAGCGCAGAAACGCGAATACCTGCCGCGCCTCGCAAGCGGCGAGCTGACAGGCTCCTTCGCCTTGACGGAGCCGGGGGCGGGATCGGATGCTTCGGCGCTGACGACAGTCGCGGTGCGGGATGGTGACGACTACGTGCTTAACGGTATGAAGTGCTATATCACCAACGCGCCCATCGCGGATATCTTCACCGTCATGGCACGCACCGATCCGGATACGGCCGGCGCGCGCGGGGTTTCAGCCTTCATCGTAGAGCGGGGCATGCCGGGGGTGTCTACCTCCGCGCCCTACAAGATGATGGGGCAGCGTGGGTCCCCCGTAGGTGAGGTGCACTTGGATAACGTTCGCGTGCCGGGGCGTAACCTGATCGGTGGTGTCGAAGGGCAGGGGTTTCGCACCGCGATGAAGGTGCTGAACAAGCAGCGCATTCATCTGGCCGCGCTATGCACCGGGCCGTCGATCCGGATGCTCGACCTTGCGATGACCCACGCCGAGGGGCGCGAACAATCGGGACAGAAGATCATCGATTTCCAACTCGTTGCGGCACTGCTGGCGGATTGCCGAGTGGATATCGAGGCCGCCCGCGCACTGGTGATGCAGACCGCAAGAGCCCGCGACGCAGGTGAGGACATTGCGCTCGAAGCCTCCATTTGCAAATATTTCGCCTCCGAGGCGGCAAGCCGGGTCGCGGATCGGGCGGTGCAGGTCTTTGGCGGCGCGGGTTACGTGGCCGACCACGCGTCGATCGAACGCTACTACCGCGATGTACGGCTGTTCCGGCTCTACGAAGGCACCAGCCAGATCCACCAGCTCAACATCGTCAAGCAGGAGCGCCGGCGTCGGCAAGGAGTTGGTCGGGCATGAGCGAGCATGACGTCATCATCGTTGGCGGTGGCTCTGCCGGCGCGACGCTTGCCGGACTGCTGAGCGAGGACGAAAGCTGCCGCGTGTTGCTGCTTGAAGGCGGGCGGCGCGACGTAAGCCCTTGGATCCACATTCCCGCAACCTTTTTCAAGATCATGCAAAAGGGTCGTGATGCGGTGATGATCACCGGAGAGCCGGAAGACAGCCTCGCGGGCCGTCCATTTGTCGTGCCACAAGGCAACGTTCTGGGCGGCGGATCATCGGTCAACGCGATGCTTTACCTGCGCGGCCAGCCGCAGGATTACGACGACTGGGCGGCGAACGGCGCCGAAGGATGGAGCTGGGCCGATGTGGGGCCGGTCTTCAAGCGGCTGGAGAACAACGACACTTTCAACGACGACCATCATGGCACCTGCGGACCGCTCGCGGTCTCCAGCCCGCGCCACAGGCATACCTTGTCGGAGGCCTTCGTAAATGCGGGGATGCAGGCACAGATCCGGCCAAACCGCGATTTCAACGGCGCGCGGCAGGAGGGGATCGGTTTTTTCCAGACCACCACGCGCAAGGGTCGGCGTGCCTCGGCGGCGCGCGCCTTTCTTTGGCCGGTACGAAAGCGCAAGAACCTCACTGTGATGACGAATGCGCGGGTCGACCGTGTTCTGATCTCGCAGGGCCGCGCCACCGGGGTCCGTCTGTCCGACGGTCGCGAGATCCACGCGGCGCGCGAGGTCGTGCTGTCTGCGGGGGCTTTTGCAACACCGCTCATCCTGATGCGTTCCGGCATCGGTCCGCGTGCTGATCTGGAGGCGCAAGGCATACCCATCGTCGCTGATCTTCCGGGCGTCGGCCAAAATTTTCAGGACCACGCCATCGTCCCCATTGAAGTCAAGACCCGCGAACCGGTGTCGGTGGTGGGCGAGGACCGCATGCCGCGCGGTGCCCTGCACATGCTGCAATACCTAGCGACCCGGCGTGGACTGCTGTCGTCCAATATGGTGGAGGCCGGCGGCTTCATCGACGTGGCGGGGGGCGGACGCCCTGACGTGCAGCTACATTTCATGCCAGGCTACAACGCGGCCAAGGGGGTTGTGCAGCTCGAGGGACACGGCGTTGTCTTTTCGGTCTGCGTGCTGCGGCCGAAGTCGCGCGGAGAGGTACGGCTTCGCTCTGCCGATCCTGCGGATCCGCCGGTCTTTCGGAGTGGCGTCATGAGCGACCCTGCGGACATGGCCCTGTCGATTGCGGCCCTCCGGAAGGCGCTTGGCCTGCTCGAGCAGCCAGCGCTGCAGGCGGTGATGGCCGAGCGCAAGCGCCCTGCGCCCGGGCCGGACACGGACGAAACCCTGACAGAATACATCCGCAGCCATGCCAAGACTGTCTATCACCCGGCGGGTACGGCAAAAATGGGCGCGGCAGCCGATCCGATGGCCGTGGTCGACCCGCGACTGGCGGTCCAAGGCGTCAAGGGTCTGCGCGTCGCCGATGCTTCGGTTATGCCGTGCCTGCCATCGGGCAATACCAACGCCCCGACCATCATGATCGGCGCGCGCGCCGCGGACTTCATCCGCGCCAACGCGTGATTGAACGACAAGAGAGAGACAGACCATGACCGACGTTTTCATCTGCGACTACATCCGCACTCCGATCGGGCGCTACGGCGGGGCGCTCGCACCGGTGCGGGCCGACGATCTCGGCGCGATCCCGATCACCGCGCTGATGTACCGCAACAGCGATGTGGACTGGGCCGCCGTCGATGAAGTCTACTATGGCTGCGCAAACCAGGCCGGCGAGGACAACCGCAACGTGGCACGCATGTCGGCGCTGCTGGCGGGGTTGCCAACGGAGGTGCCCGGCAGCACGATCAACCGGCTGTGTGGGTCGGGCATGGACGCGGTCACCATGGCCGCGCGAGCCATCCGCGCGGGTGAGGCCGACCTGATTATCGCGGGCGGTGTCGAAAGCATGTCCCGGGCGCCTTTCGTGATGCCCAAGGCCGAAACCGCCTTTTCCCGCGCCAATGCGGTTCATGACACCACCATTGGCTGGCGCTTCGTGAACCCCTTGCTGAAGGCGCAATATGGCATCGACTCCATGCCAGAGACCGCAGAGAACGTGGCCGACGAATTCGGCGTGAGCCGCGCGGACCAAGACGCCTTTGCGCTGCGGTCTCAGGACAAGGCCGCTACGGCGATCAAGAACGGGCGACTGGTACAGGAGATTACTCCGGTCACGATCAAGACCCGCAAGGGCGAGACGATCGTCGATACCGACGAGCATCCGCGCGCCTCGACAATAGACAAGCTGGCCAGCCTGAAGCCCATCGTGCGACCCGGTGGGACCATCACCGCCGGGAACGCCTCAGGCGTGAACGATGGCGCCGCGGCCCTGATCCTTGCCTCCGAGAAAGCAGCAAAACAGCACGGGCTGACGCCTGTCGCGCGTGTGCTGGGTGGGGCGACGGCAGGTGTTCCGCCTCGCATCATGGGTTTCGGCCCAGCCCCGGCTTCGAAGAAATTGATGGCGCGACTGGGTTTGACGCAGGATGACTTCTCGGTGATCGAATTGAACGAAGCCTTCGCCAGCCAGGGCCTCGCCACGTTGCGCGACCTCGGCATCGCGGATGACGATGCGCGGGTAAACCCGAACGGTGGTGCCATCGCGCTGGGTCATCCGCTGGGCATGTCCGGCGCGCGAATTACGGGAACGGCCATGCTTTCCCTCAAGCCCGGTGAAAAGAGCCTGTCGACAATGTGCATCGGCGTCGGACAAGGTATCGCTATCGCGCTCGAACGGGTGTGATTCTTGATTGCAGCGGGCCAGTTCATGCATCTGGTCCGTTGCTCTTTCAGTGCGGTACCCGGCGTCAGTTGTACGGACCGGTGCAAAGGATTTTCTTTGATAATCCTAGGTTGTCGTCAAGGATCATGCGAGCGGCACCTTTGATCCGTTGAGGGCCAACCTATTACTTGGCCCTCGGACAAAGCGTACCGCTGGCAGAGAAGTGGTGTGTTTGCAGTCGGGCTGGTTGCGTCTGGCCATTATTTGACGCGTCGGAGAGACCAGAAAGCGGGGCCATCCGGAAACCTTTTCCGATGAAGTCACAAGAGTCTGCGTAATCTAGGCGCGATTTGCAAACCCGCTCAATGCAGACGACAGGCTCCTCCGATAGCCGGCTGCCTCTGGGAGGGGGCGGTTGAAATGTCCAAGACTTCATCACCTTGTGTCGCCGTCAGAAAAACGGCACGTCACCCTCCCTAAACCTAGTGGGTTGGCGCCACTACGATCTTCTGACCGGCGAAAAGGCATGTACCGCCATAGGTCCGGAAACAATGCCGCACGCGACGAAAGCCGAAGGTGAAGGCGAGTGGGGGCTTTTCGTTCAGAGGCGAATTGATCCCCCTGATCATTTCTGTTCCGCTCTGCACCCCGCAAGCATGGTGGGCCAAAGAAGGGCCTTTGGCGTAAGCTCTATCTCGGAATGTGTTGGGAAACACCGAAGTTTCATGCGGTTGGCGTCACGACAGACGAAATCGGCCCGTCTCGTGACGTTTGATTTTCAAGCGCAGTGCCGGACAGTGCATGCCCTGCATTGAGTTGTTTGGCCACGGCTTTATGGCCCGCGACTACGACAGAAAAGCCGCTGAACTTCAGGTCCGGAACGCCGTCCTTGCCCGTTAAAAGTTCTGGTCATACCCGGGACACAGTCCAAGGGGTAAGTTCCTCCGGCGAAAGGGGAAGTGGGGTCACACTCAGATTTGTACGAAAAGAGCCGGTATCAATGAGTGGAACAGGCAATCGTTACGACAATTCCACGGTTGAAAGTGTCTAATATTCTCTGAAGGCTGAGCTGATCTGGCGCAACCGCTGGGAAACCAGACGCCAAACTCAGGCTGCGATGCGTCATTAGATCAACGCGTTATAATCCAAGACGGCAGCACTCGTCTTTCGGTGACATCCCATTTGGCCTGCGAGCGAGCGCTTGGCGAAGTGAGTTGAGGGAAGGTAAGCGCGAGATGACCAGTTCTTCCAATTGCAGATCGCTTCCTTGTTTGGCGTCTCTCCCGCAGCACGTCAGCGCTGGAGGTAAGGTAAATCATCAGGGCTGTGTAAAATGACGCGACTTCTGCGGCCCTGTCGGCCCGTTCAACGTTTCGGCGATGGATGCGCTGCTCAGCACCTGAAACTCATCGAATTTAACACGGTCCTGGCTTGGTCGCGCATATCACATAACGATGCTCTGATCGGCGCAGACGTGATTTCCGCCATCCTAGCTGAGCTGCCTGCGCGCGGTGGATGGGTGTCAGACGGGTGTCGCTGACGATTGGATCGAACCCCGCCGCTTTAAGCATTGGAACCACATAATCCACGCGCGCCCCTTCGCTGAAATGCACTCGAGAGAGAATATCCCGGTGGCGCAAACTGTTGGCCGTGGGTGTGGCGCTTTGCGGTTTTGGGGTCATAAGCCGTGCCAGCATTCGATATATCCAGCCGCGTGAGACGAAGTCGCCGTCCACGATCAAGAGCGCCCCGCCGGGGCGCAGCACGCGGAACCATTCGTCAAAGGCTGCGGCCGGATCGACCAGAGTCCAGACCAGATGGCGTGTGACAATCACGTCCATGCTGGCCGGGGGCAGGGTCGTGCGCTCCGCGTCCGCCTGTATAAAGGGAACGTCTGGCAGCTTGGCCCGCGCGCGCTCCAGCATTGGTTCGGCCCAATCAAGACCCGTTACTGTGAACCCCAGGCGCTGGCATAGACGCGCGATTTCCCCAGTGCCGGACGCGAGATCAAGGAGCGCCCGCCCGTCGCCATCGCCCAGGTGACGACGAAACAAGCTCTCCCATGCGGCCATCTCGGCGCCGTCGTCGATGCGATGGCCGGGCTCTTCGTCAAAGGTGGCCGCGCGATCAGACCAGTATTCTCGAATTTCGTCACGAAGGTTTCGGTTGCTTGAGGTCATGCGGCTGCTCCGGTGGCGTTTTCTCCGATGTCATTTAGCTGATTGGTTTTGTCAACTTTTTAGTTGATGGAAAGTGTCGGATATACTAGGCGGGCCGAAGTGACCTGACTCAGGAGCAACTGATGACCCTTCATTCCCTTCTCGGCGCAAGTGCGTTGAGCCTCTTCGCAGCCAGCCTCGTGCAAGCCGATCCGATCACCCTGACCGACATCGCCGGCAGAGAAGTTACCGTGGATGCACCGGTCGAGCGCGTGATCCTGGGCGAAGGACGACAGATCTTTTTTGCCTCCGTCCTGGACCGCGAAGACCCGTTCCGTCGCGTCGTCGGCTGGCGCGACGATTTTCGCGAGGCTTCCCCGGAAAGCTATGACATTTATGCGGAAAAATTTCCGGAACTGACCGATATTCCCACTTTCGGTGGCTTCAAGGACGGCTCATTCGACATCGAGCAGGCGGTTTCGCTGAACCCCGACGTGATGATCATGAACCTCGAATCCAAGGCTGCGACCGACGAGGCAGGTTACGAGCAGAAACTGGCCAAGGTCGGCATCCCCATCGTCTACGTCGACTTCCGCGAAAAGCCGTTCGAGCATACCTCGCAGTCGATGCAGATCATCGGAGAGCTCTTCGGCGAAGAAGAGAAGGCCGAAGAGTTCAACAGCTTCTACGAAGCACAGATTGCGCGCGTCACCGACGTGATCGCCGCGCAAGACGATCTTCAGCGCCCGCTGGTTTTCGTCGAGCGGGCCGGTGGTTACTCCGAGGATTGCTGCATGTCCTTTGGCGACGGCAACTTTGGGCGTTTCGTCGAGCTTGCGGGTGGCACAAATATGGCGTCGGAGTTCATTCCCGGCACCTTTGGCACGGTCAATCCGGAGCAGGTCATCGCCTCCGATCCGGATCAGATCGTCGTCACGGGCGGCAATTGGGACGCCTACGTGCCCGGTGGCGCGTGGGTCGGCATGGGGCCGGGCTCAGACATCCCCGAGGCAAAGAAGAAACTTGCAGCGCTGACGGAGCGGCCCGCCTTCACGGGCGTAAAAGCAGTGGAAAACCATCAGGTTCACGGCATCTGGCACCAGTTCTACAACTCGCCTTACAGCTTTGTTGCCGTACAGAAACTGGCGACCTGGCTGCACCCTGAGCTGTTCCCGGATCTCGATCCCGAAGAAACTCTCAAAGAGTTGCACGCGCGCTTCTTGCCGGTGGATTACAAGCCCGGCTACTGGGTGTCTCTGGGGGACGCTGCGGCCAACTGAGCCTGTTTAACCTCTGAATATGGCGGCCCATTCCGGGGCCGCCACACGCCATTGGAGATGAGATGTCAACGACGGAAATACACGCCTCCGAACCCGCAACCGCGCAAAGTTACCGCGGACTTGTGACCCGGCGCATCGCGATCCTTGTCGGATTGACCATCGCGCTGGTGCTGTCGGTCGCAGTGGACGTGTCGCTGGGACCTGCACGCTACGGCGTACCGGAGGTGCTGCAGACGATCTTTGCACCGGGATCGGCAGATTTGCAGATGCGCGTCGTGGTTTGGGATATCCGCATGCCCATGGCGATATTGGCGGTGACCGTGGGGGCGAGCCTGTCGCTGGCCGGGGCGCAGATGCAGACCATTCTGGCGAACCCACTGGCCAGCCCCTTCACCTTGGGCCTGTCAGCGGCAGCGAGTTTCGGTGCGGCTCTGGCGATGGTTCTGGGCGTGGCGCTGTTTCCCGGTGCTGTGTCATTGATGGTGCCGATTAACGCCTTTGCCATGGCGATGGCTGCGTCGCTGCTGATCTTCGGCCTCTCGACGCTGCGGGGCGTGACAACGGAAACGATCATCCTGCTGGGTATCGCTCTTGTTTTCTCTTTCAACGCGGCGCTGGCGTTACTGCAGTATTTTGCCTCTGAGCAGGCGCTCTCTGCTGTGGTGTTCTGGACCATGGGGAGCCTGACCAAGGCGACTTGGGGCAAGGTCGCCGTCACCGCCGTTATCCTTGCGGTCTGTACGCCGCTTTTTGCCCGCCGGGCCTGGGCTCTGACGGCAATTCGTCTCGGCGAAGTTCGCGCCTCTGCGATGGGTGTGCCGGTCAAGCGTTTGCGGCTTGAGGTGCTGTTGCTTGTGTCGGTCCTCGCGGCGGTGCCTGTCAGCTTCGTCGGAACAATCGGGTTCATCGGCATTGTCGGCCCGCATCTGGCGCGGCTGCTGCTGGGCGAGGATCAGCGGTTCTTTCTGCCCGGCGCGATGCTGTCGGGGGCGGTTATCCTGTCGGCCACATCCGTGCTGTCGAAGGCAATCCTGCCGGGGGCCGTCCTGCCCATCGGGATCATCACGGCACTCGTGGGTGTGCCCTTTTTCGCCGCACTGATCCTCACGAAAGGACGCAAGTCATGGTAAACCTGACGCTGGAACGGATCGGCGCACGGTATGGTCGGCGCGAAATTTTGTCCGATGCGTCGGCGCGCGTCCAAGGTGGGGTGCTGACGGCCCTTGTCGGGGCCAACGCGGCCGGCAAATCGACCTTGTTTCGTCGGATTGCGGGGCATTTGCGTGGCGCCGGTCATGTGCGACTGGACGGGGCGGGACACAACGATCTGCGCTACATGCCGCAGGACACGGGCATGTCCGCAGCACTCACGGTGTATGAATCGATCATCTTGGCCTTGAAGCAGGGGGGCGGGGGATGGCGATTGTCTTCTGCCGAGCTGAGCAAAGTGGACGAAACCCTCCGCCGTTTCAAGATCACCCATCTGGCTGATCAGCAGCTGCCGGAGCTGTCCGGAGGGCAGCGGCAGGCGGTATCGATCGCGCAGACGCTGGTGAGCCGGCCCAAGGTGGTGCTGATGGACGAGCCGACATCTGCGCTTGATCTCAATCGCCAGTACGAGGTGCTGGAGGCGCTGAGGCTTTATGCCAAGGAAAATGACGCGGTGATGGTTCTGGCCTTGCACGACCTCAACCAGGTGATGCGCTGCTGCGCCCACACCATGGCGCTGGGGGAGTCGCGGATTCAAGCATTTGGTCCCACGCTGGAAGTCTTGACCCCCGACATGATCCGCCGCCTTTACGGTATCGACAGTCGGGTCGAGCGCTGCTCCCGAGGGTGCCCGATGATGATCGTGGATGGCCCGGCGGATCTGGTTTCAATGTAGTGGTTTATCGATAAAAAGGCGGCGCGAGACTGCCGACGATTTATCCCCAGTCTGCGAACGTTAAACCGTGAGCTATTGTCTAGCGGTCAAAGATTGCTGACAGGTCCGGCGCAGCGATCCTCATGACCGAGTTATCGATCCACTGGTTCGCAGACGTATTGCGATGGTGGGTCTGACCAACGCTCCTCGCATGAACACGATGACCTTCTCCTGGCCGTCCCTCAGTCATGACAAGAGTCCTCGGTTTTGATGGTCGTCTGTTTCGGGTGTGGCAAGCGCGCCGGGCGCGATGCCATCACGTAGCTTAATCGCGCGGCGCGCTTCTGCCGGGGTCTTGTTGCCGTGCGACGAATGCAGTCTGACCTTGTCATAATCGTATCGCCAGAGGGCCAGTGTTCGGTGGCCGTCGCCACGTCACACCATGGCTAAAGCGCAGGCACCGACAATGGTCGATATCACATCTTTTACGGAATCGCCCCTGTGGTGGAGAAGTTCTTGATCTCTTCATCGCTGTAGCCAAGCGTCGCCTTCAGGATGCTCTGGGTGTCTTGGCCCAGCAGGCTGGGGGCGGTGGCAGCCGATGGATCTTCGCCATCGAAGCGTATGGGGCCACGCACAAGGCGCATCTTGCCCTCGGTTGGATGATTGACCGTTTCGACCAATCCTCGGGCAAGGGCATGGGGCTGTTCCAGCGCGTCCCCAACGGACAGGATCGGCGCGTTCGGGACATCGAAATCGCTCAGACGTGCAAGCCAGTACTCTGACGTGTCGCGGCTCATCCGCTCGATGATGATCTGGTTCAGGGTATCGCGATTTTCCATACGCTGCTCATAGAGCGAAAATTGCGGATCTTCGATCAGGTGTTCGCGATCCAGACTGCGTGCGAAATTTTGCCAGAAGCGATCGGTCAGGCAGGCCACGATCACATGACCGTCGGACGTCGGGAACGAGCCATAGGGCACGATGCTGGGATGCTGGGTTCCAACCGGTCGAGGGCTTTGGCCGGTGACGAAATAAATCTGTGACAGGTCGCCCTGCATGGAGATGAGGCTGTCCAGCATGGCGACCTCCACTTGCCGTCTCTTGCCGGTGGCATTGCGCTCATGCAGCGCGGCCAGAAGCCCGAAAACCGAAAAGAGGCTTCCGGCCATGTCGCCCAAGGGAATGCCCAGCTTGTTCGGCGCCTGACCCTAGCGCGACAATGTCCGGATCGAAACTGAACTCGGGCCTTTGGGTAGGGACTTGAGTTGGGGCAGGTGTCTCGATCAGAGTGGTTTCCCCGGAGATGTGAAGGGGCTCTTGGGTTTCGATGATCTCGGAGGGGGCGCTGTCGAGGATTTCCCGCGCAAGGGCGCGTGCTTGTTCCAGGTTCGGATCTTCCCGACCTTCAGATGCGGACCATGCGCGCGCCGTCGCCCAATCGAGACGCCGGTTTTCCTCGGATCCATCCGGCTGATCATGCGTTGACGCTCGATGCGGTCAAGCTCGCTGCGGACAACAGAGGTCAGCCAGGCCTTGGCCTGAGCGGGGGTCAGCTTTCCATCGGTAATCGCATCCAGCATCCGGTCGCACTCGTAGTTCAATCTGCGTGCGATGATACACGCGATAGACCGGCCCGTGGTGCGCAGAGACAGCTGCCAATGGCGGGTTTTTGTGGAAAACTCAGGCACACGCCGACGCCAGTTCTAGGTAGAGCCGCGCTGCAGGAAGTAAGCGAGTGGTCGCCAAGATGCGGCCACCAAAAATGGAGACAAGCGACCGGTACTTGATGAAATTGTTCTACAGTGCTGTGTGACACTTACTTGCCATATTCAGCCTACGCCTTGATCATCAAGGACTTAGTGGGTGAATTGGCTCCGGCGGTAGGGATCGAACCTACGACCAATTGATTAACAGTCAACTGCTCTACCGCTGAGCTACGCCGGAATATGTGGGGTGTATAGCTATCTGGATTCCGGGCCACAAGAGGGTTTTCCAGATTTTTTGAGAATTTTTTCAACCTGCCGAATTGTGCTGAAATTGCGCGTTGGCATTTAAGTCGGAAACCGGTGCCACGACGGATCTTACGGTTAAATCAATGAGATGCGCCAAAACGTTGCGTGTCGCGGCCGGAAGCAGGGACTTTGGAGTATCGACATAAATGCGCGCTGCCAGTTGCGCTGCCGTGGCTGGGCCGTCGTCCAGAGCCCGAACGATGGAAAACTCGCGTCCCTGTCGGTGGGCGATCAAATCAGACAGGCGTCGGGCAGGCATGCCAACAGGTGCACCGTGGCCGGGGTGAAAGATTGACCACGAACGATTTTGCAAGCGCCGCAAGGAGGCCATGAAAGTCGTCAGATCGCCATCTGGTGGAGAGACCAGCGACGTGGCCCATCCCATGACCAGATCGCCGCTGAAGAGCACGTCGTCCCAGGCAAAGCTGAGGTGGTTTGCCATGTGACCCGGCGTGTGCAAGGCCTCCAGCTGCCAGCCGTCCCCCTTGACCACATCGCCATCCGATAAAATGACGTCGGGGGAAAACGCCAGATCGACACCTTCGCCGCCGCCAACCGTACCACTGCGCGCCAGAGCCTGCATCACCTCACTGCGTCCTGCGTGCGCGCCGCCGAATCCTGAAACAGGCACACCGACACGATCCGACAAAGCAGCTGCCAATGGCGAATGGTCAAGATGCGCGTGTGTCACCAGAATTTGTGTTATCCGTCCCCCCTTGGGCACTGCAGCCAAGATCGCTTCCATATGAGACTCATCCATGGGGCCGGGATCGATCACCGCCACCTCGCGCGTGCCAAGCAGGTAGGTATTGGTCCCACGGAACGTCATGGGCGACGCGTTGGGGGCCAATACTCTCAGCAGACCGGGTGCGAGCGGTTCGGCTTTCCCAGGAAGCGGCTGGAACTCCGGTTGCGGGTCTTGCATGGTGGTGTCTCCGTTCAGCATCGCAACAAGGATAAAGATGTCTTTCGAATGGCTCAAACGCTATATGCCGCGCAGCCTATATGGTCGGGCGGCGCTCATTCTCGTGCTGCCGGTGATCACACTGCAACTTGTGGTCTCCATTGTCTTTGTGCAGCGGCATTTCGAGGATGTGACCGAACAGCTCTCTCGCGAGGCTGCAAGGGCCGTCAATCTGGCCATCGACATGGCCCGAAACGACCAATCGGCTTTTCAACTTGGGCTACAGCCCATACCGGTTGATGCCGCGCCATCGCAAGATCAGCGGCGGTGGTATGATCTGACGGGAATCGTCGTGATGCGGGTACTCCACCAGCGGGTCACCGGCCTTGAGGCGATCGAAATACCCGACGACAGCCAGGTCATCCTCTATATCACTTCGAGCGGCCAGACATGGCGAGTCGCTCTCGCCCGTGGGCGTGCGTCTCCGACAAACGCGCATCAGCTCTTTGTGAACATGGTCTTTTTTGGCGTCTTGATGACCGTGATCGCCTTCCTATACCTGCGCAACCAATTGCGTCCGATCACGCGACTGGCGGATGCAGCCGAGGCTTTTGGCCGTGGACGTGTCGTGCGGTATGCGCCCTCTGGCGCAACTGAGGTGCGCGCTGCCGGAAATGCCTTTCTGGATATGCGCAACCGGATCGAGCGTCACATCGAACAGCGGACGATGATGCTTTCAGGTGTCAGTCATGACTTGCGGACCCCAATCACGCGGCTGCGGCTTGGTCTGTCGTTGCTCGACCATGAGGACCGCGAACCGCTGGAACAGGACGTGGAGGATATGCAGCGCCTGATTGATACATTCCTCGATTTTGCACGTGGGGATGCAGAGACGGCTGAAAATGAGCCGACCGATATTTTTGACCTGATCCATTCGATCATCCAAGACGGGCAGCGGGCCGGGCAAGCGGTGACGATTGGCCTTCTGACGGGGGAGGGGCTGGTGCCCGTGCGTCCAAGAGCCCTGCGCCGCGCGATCGAGAACCTCGTCGGCAACGCTACGCGATACGGTACGAAGTGCAAGGTTTCCGCGACACTCACCGACAAATCTCTGAGGATTCGGGTCGAAGATGACGGTCCGGGCATTGCACCCGAAGACCGCGATTCGGCGTTGAAACCGTTTGTTCGTCTGGATCCCGCACGCAACCAGGATCGCGGATCCGGTGTCGGGCTTGGGCTTGCCATTGCCGCCGACATCGCCCGTGCACATGGGGGTGTGTTGCGGTTGGGGGAAAGTGATGAGCTTGGTGGTTTGCGGGCGGATATCGTGATTGCTCTATAAGTGTAGGCGATGCCCGGCTACACCTATGCCAAGGCCATGACATGCGCCGGTCCGATGGGGCGAATGCCAGTGGGATTCAGCGCTTTGATCGAATAGTAGCCCCGCGTGATGTGGTTCATGTTGACGGTCTCACGGACACCAGGCAAGGCGAGTATACGCGCCAAATAGGCTTGAAGTCGTGGGTAGTCCGCGATCTGACGGCGGTTGGTCTTAAAGATACCGTGATAGGCGGCGTCAAAGCGGATCAGGGTCACAAAGAGCCGGATGTCGGATTCTGTGACGCGGTCGCCAAACAGATAGTCTTCGGTCAGTCGGTCTTCCAACATGTCGAGTGTTGCGAACACGCCCTCCACCGCTTCATCATAGGCAGTTTGGGACGAGGCAAAGCCCGACTTGTAAACCCCATTGTTCAGATTGTCGTAAATTACAGGGTTCAGCGCGTCGATCTGCTCGGCCAGATCCTGCGGGTAAAGACGCAGGTCAGACGCGACCAGCCCCTCGAACGCAGTATCGAACATGCGCAGAAGGTCAGCGCTTTCGTTGTTTACCATGACGTTGCGCTTCATATCCCAAAGCACCGGCACCGTGGCGCGTCCGGTGAACAACGGATCGGCCCTCGTGTATAGCTGATGCAGGTAAGAACTGCCAAACAGCGGGTCCTCGTCCGCTCCATCATAGCCGCCAAATTGCCAGCCTTGATCGGTGAGGGTCGGGTTCACAACAGTCACCGGAACGATATCATTTAACCCCTTCAGCGCACGCGTCATCAGAACACGCGAAGCCCACGGGCAGATCAGCGCCACATACAATCGGTATCTCCCGGCCTCGGCAGGAAAGCCGCCGTCGCCGGTGGGGCCGGGCGCACCATCTGGCGTGACCCAATTGCGAAAGCTCGACACCTGCCGCACGAAACGGCCTTGGTCATCGGCCTTCTGCACAGGCTGCCAATCTTCTTGCCATTTACCATCTACAAGTATCTCAACTCTCCTTATGCGTGGAACACAAAAGACCGCATCGAAACTGATCCCAAGTCGATGTCATCCGTCATGAACGTCAGTTGATCGCGTGCATCTGATGCGCCGGCCACGGTCAGCGCAGGCATGTAGTGGTCCAAAGACGGGTGGGCCATTGTCAGCAGCGAGCCCAGAGCCTTTCTATCGGCCAAGCCGTCGAAATCCCGGTCTTCCAGCCGGTCTGCAAAGAGCCGGTCGAATTCCAGCGCGAAGTCCTGCGGCGCGACGTCCTTGCCCCAGCGCATTGCGCGAAGGTTGTGCACAACATTTCCCGACCCCAGGATCAGAACACCTTTGTCGCGCAAAGCAGACAGTGTGCGCCCGATGTCCAACTGGTGATCCAGATCGCGTCCCATGTCGATGCTGACCTGGAACACCGGCACGTTGGCGTCTGGGTACAGAAACTTCAGAACGGACCAGGCGCCATGATCCAGCCCCCAGGTGTCGTCCTCTTCTGCGTGGTGGCTGGCAAGCAATGTTGTGACCTCACGGGCAAGTTCCGGCGCGCCATGTGCTTCGTACGTCTGGGCAAAAAGAGCCTCCGGAAATCCGTAGAAGTCGTGGATCGTCCGCGGCATCTCTGACACGTCCACCAGTGTTGTTCCGCGTGTCATCCAATGGGCGGACACCACCAGAATTGCGCGAGGCTTTGGCAGGCTGCGTCCCAGGTCCGACCAGGCGCGACCGTAACGCGTGTTCTCGATGGCATTCATCGGGCTGCCGTGGCCGAGAAAGACCAGCGGCATTCGATCCGACGGGGAGAGACTGGCCTTCAGATCGTCCAGCGTGCGTGTCACGGGCATTGGGTGTCCTTTCTCGGGCCCAGAAGGGGGCCCTGACGTTGTTGGCAGCGTCTATCGACCGCCTGACCAAGGCATATGTAGTCGCCCGGCATACTCCATGATATGAAGAATTCAGAGAATGACTTTCCATATTTTGTTCGGAATGGCCTTTGATGGATATTGTAGATGAATTGCGTGCCTTCGTGGCGACGGCGCAGACCGGGTCTTTTACCGGTGCAGCAGATCAGTTGGGGGTCTCCAATCGGCTGACGTCTAAATACGTGGCCGAATTGGAGCGGCGCTTGAGCGTCCGCCTGTTTCAGCGCACCACACGTAAAGTGGGGCTGACCCCTGCGGGCGAAGATCTGCTGGCCCGCGCGCCTGCGGTGCTCGAAGATCTGGACGATCTTCTTGCAACAGTGACAGAGGAGGGGCGCGCTTTGACTGGGACATTGCGCGTGTCTGCCCCTGTGACCTTCGGCGAGGTATGGGTGACTGGCATGCTGGGCCGTTTTGGCGCAGCGCATCGGGGAATAAGCCTCGATCTGCGTCTCAAAGACGACTTTGTGGACCTTGCCGCCGAAGGGATCGACCTCGCGTTCCGCATTGGCCATTCTGAAATGCTGTCTCTCAAGACCCGCAAACTGGGGGAGATGCGGTCGGTTCTGGTCGCCAGCCCAGACTATCTGATGACAAACGGTGCGCCTCTGTCGCCTAAGGCTCTCGCAGACCACAGCTGTATTCTCGACATGAACCGGCACGCGCCGCGCCGCTGGTCCTTTGACAAAGCAGGTGAGACGCTGACGGTCGATGTGAACGGTCGTTTCCGTGTAAATTCAGCCCGAGCCGCCACGGACCTTGCGGCGGCGGGGCAGGGCGTGGCCCTTATCCCACACTTTTCGTTGCGGGATCGGCTGGACCGCGGTGAGCTCATCGAGCTGCTGACCGATTGGACAGGACCGGCGAGCCCGCTCAGCGCCGTCTATCTCGAAGGCCGTGTTCTGCCACGCAAAACCCGGGCCTTGATCGATTTCGCGCAGGCCGATCTTGGGAAGGCCGATATCCTCTGAGCGGCAACCTGGCTCACACCGATCAGCGCTTATGGACAGGACGGGACACGGGCGATACATGTGCCCGAAACCTAACGCATGAGGGGCGCGCCATGGCCAGCCTGAACGACATCCGTTCGACTTTTCTGAACTACTTCGAGAAGCAGGGGCACCAGATCGTGCCGTCCAGCCCGCTGGTCCCGCGAAACGATCCCACGCTGATGTTCGTCAACTCCGGCATGGTGCAGTTCAAAAACTGTTTCACCGGGGTTGAAAAGCGTGACTACAACCGTGCCACGTCCTCGCAGAAATGCGTGCGCGCCGGTGGCAAACACAACGACCTCGACAACGTTGGCTACACCGCACGCCACCACACGTTCTTTGAGATGCTCGGCAACTTCTCCTTCGGCGATTATTTCAAAACCGAAGCGATCCCGTATGCTTGGGAGGTGGTGACAAAGGAATTCGGCATCGACCCGACACGGCTGCTGACAACGGTCTATCATACCGACGACGAAGCCTTCGAAATCTGGAAGAAAGTCGGCGTGCCAGAAGACCGGATCATCCGGATCGAAACGTCGGACAACTTTTGGCAGATGGGCCCGACCGGTCCATGCGGCCCGTGCACGGAAATTTTCTACGACCACGGCGACCACATCTGGGGTGGCCCTCCTGGATCGGCTGAAGAAGACGGCGATCGCTTCATCGAGATCTGGAACGTCGTTTTCATGCAGAACGAGCAGTTCGAAGACGGTTCCATGAAGGCGCTGGACATGCAGTCCATCGACACCGGAATGGGTCTGGAACGTATTGGGGCACTGCTGCAAGGCAAGCACGACAATTACGACACTGATCTGATGCGGGCGCTGATTGAGGCCTCAGCCCATGCGACCTCTGCCGATCCGGACGGTCCGGGCAAAATGCATCACCGCGTCATTGCGGACCACCTGCGCTCTACTTCTTTTCTGATTGCCGATGGTGTGATGCCGTCCAATGATGGCCGTGGCTACGTCCTGCGCCGCATCATGCGCCGCGCCATGCGCCACGCCCACCTGCTCGGCGCGCAAGATCCGCTGATGTACAAGCTGGTGCCGGCACTGGTGCGCCAGATGGGCGAGGCATACCCAGAACTGCAACGCGGTCAGTCGATGATCGAGGAAACGCTGCTTAATGAAGAGACGCGCTTCAAGCAGACCCTGGACCGCGGGCTGAAGCTTTTGGACGACGAGCTGGCTGATCTGGGCGAGGGCGCGCAGCTGCCGGGCGAAACGGCCTTCAAACTCTATGACACCTTTGGTTTTCCGCTCGACCTCACGCAGGATGCTTTGCGTGAAAAGGGGCGCGCAGTGGACACTGATGGCTTTGATACAGCCATGGCGGAGCAAAAGGCACGCGCGCGCGCAGCCTGGTCCGGTTCCGGCGAGGCGGCCGACGGGGCGGTTTGGTTCGACATCGCAGAGACCCACGGCGCGACCGATTTCCTCGGGTACGACACCGAGCGGGCCGAGGGTCAGATTTTGGCACTGGTCAAGGACGGCGCTGCGATCACCGCCCTAGACGCCGGTGACGACGGCTGGGTCGTTCTGAACCAGACGCCTTTTTATGGCGAAAGCGGCGGCCAGGTGGGCGATACCGGCATACTGCGCCGTTTGGAAAATGAACGTGACAGCGCCCAGGTGACAGATACACAAAAAATGGGCGGCGGCAGGGTCTTCGCGCATCATGTAAAGGTGGAAAAGGGCACCCTGAAGGTCGGTGATGCAATGGCCTTGGAGGTTGATCACGCGCGTCGGTCCGCCATCCGAGCAAATCACTCGGCCACGCACCTGTTGCACGAGGCTCTGCGCGAGGCGCTTGGCGATCACGTGGCGCAGCGGGGCTCGCTGAATGCGCCGGAGCGCTTGCGCTTTGACTTCAGCCATAACAAAGGTCTGAGCCACGAAGAGATGGTGGGTATCAGCGCTGACGTGAATGCGTACATTCGTCAGAACAGCCCGGTGACGACACGTATCATGACGCCTGACGATGCCCGTGGACTGGGCGCGCAGGCGCTGTTCGGCGAAAAATACGGCGACGAAGTCCGAGTGGTGTCCATGGGGTCCAAATCAGGCTCCGGCAAGGGGGCTGATGGTACCACTTATTCGCTGGAGCTTTGCGGCGGCACGCATGTCCGCCAAACCGGCGACATTGGGGCTTTTGTCCTGCTGGGTGACACCGCGTCGGCGTCCGGCGTGCGCCGGATCGAGGCGCTCACCGGCCAGGTGGCGCTGGATTATCTCGAAGCGCAGGACCGGTTGCTGACGCAGGTCGCCGGTGATCTGAAGTCCCAGCCTGCGGATGTTCCTGCCCGCGTCAAAGCGCTTTTGGACGACCGCAAGAAGCTGGAAAACGAGGTCGCCAATCTGCGACGTGAGCTGGCGATGTCTGGTGGCAGCGGTACCGCGACGGAGGTCGAAGAGATCAATGGTGTCAAATTCCACGCACAGGTGCTGACCGGCGTTACGGGCAAGGATTTGCCGCCGCTGATCGACGAGCATAAGGCGCGCCTTGGCTCCGGTGCCGTGTTGCTGATCGCGGAGGCCGGTGGAAAGGCTGCGGTGGCCGCAGGCGTCACAGATGATCTGAAAGCCACGCTGTCTGCCGTTGATCTGGTGAAGGCAGCCGTTCCTGAACTGGGCGGCAAGGGCGGTGGTGGCCGACCTGACATGGCACAAGGCGGGGGCGCAAGCGTAGACAACGTTGAGGCAGCCATTGCTGCAGCACGCGCTGTAATCGCCGGATGACGCAGCGTTTTTCCCAGGCCGACACAAGTCCGTGACTTGACCCCGGACCGAAAATAGACGCAAAAAGGGGCCTCGGTATAACAACCGGGGCCTTTGCCTTTGGAGAGCTTCATGTCCGCACTTTGGATCGCCCACGTCACCGTCACCGACGAAGCGTCGTACAGCAAGTACGCGGCCTTGGCGGGGCCTGCCATCGCGGCACACGGTGGGCAGTTCATCGCCCGTGGCGGACGATATGTGCAGCTTGAAGGCAAAGACCGTCCGCGCAATGTTGTGGCGCGGTTTGCTTCCGTCGACGAGGCTGTTGCCTGCTATCACTCCGATGCATACCAAGAAGCTCTCAGTCATGCGCGAGATGCGTCGGAGCGGGAGTTGATGGTGGTCGAAATCTCCGACTGAGTATTTTGGCCAGCTTGGCTGGCCTAAGTTGCGTATCGTATTTCGAATTGGTAGCTGGCTGCCAATAGCTGTTCTTTTCCAAATAGTTGAGTTGTGTGTTGAACATAATCATCCGCGCTCGTTCGGGCCCGGCTCGGCGGTGCTTTGCCGTCGGCGGAATACAGCCTTGGTGCGGTTTCTGCTGCTTGGATGATTCGAGAAAATTTCCGGTAATTGCAGGGTTATCCACAGTATCGCTTTCGCTTTGTGGAATGGTTTCCGTTATCGAAAATGCAAAACACCTCATAAATGGCTGGAACCGTGGCAAAAATATGGCACTTGGGTCACAGAATGCCGATTTTCTTGGGGAATCCGGGGAGGTAGGCGCTTTTTGGCCCTCAAGTAAGGAATTCCTGTCGCGTCGCCTGAGAATGTTTGGCTAAGGTGCTCGCACCTACAACTTTTCTTGGGAGAAAGATCATGAAAAAAGTTATCGCAGGCGCAGCAATTCTCGCAGCTCTCGCAGCCCCGGCATTTGCCTGGGAAGGTCAAGTCGTGGCGTGCTACGATAAAGTCTGGGTTCCAGCCAAGTACCACACCTCCAAGACCCTGATCATGGCGGCGCACACCGAGTGGGAGCACAATGCAAACGGCCAGATGGTCAAAATGCATTACCCGGCCGTGTACAAAGAGAACAAGTCCATGGCGGCTCCGGGTCACTACGTTGCAGTGAAAGCACCCTGCAGCTAATCCTCTCTTGAGGTAGGCATTAGAAGGGCGCGGGGGCTGCCAACCCGCGCCCTTCATCTGTTTTGACGGGCTGTATATTGCGTCCTGGGGCTGTGGATGGACTGGCGTCCGCTACATGCTGTGTGTGTTGCAGCCCGGTGTCCCCGGTGGAGAAATCTTTCCCGCAACCGGCGCAAATCTTGTCAAACCCCAGAAAATACACAAGACTTCCGGTCAGGACTGATGACTGGGATTGATATGCGCATCGTTGGGTGGACTCTGTTGGCCATGAGCCTCGCGGGCCAGGCTGTTGCCCGGGATGAAGGTCCTGGTCCGATGTGCTATCGCAAGGTCAACGTCGAGGCGGTTTACGAGACCTCCCGCCGTTTGGTGCGCAAGGCGCGTCTGGTGCACAACGAGGCCGAGACCGGCCAGATCACCATGACCCACTTCCCGGCAATCTATATCGAGGAAAAGGCGCTGGTCGCGCCCGCCTACGTGCTTTTGCAGCAAGTGACGTGCACCCGTCGCATCCTGCGCCGAGCGGAGAGCCTGCCAGACGGCCAGTGTGACCCATTGAAGGGCTGCACCGAACTTGAGCCACTTACGCCTGTGGATCCAGAATAAACTCAATCACAGTGCGCATTCACTAAACCACCGGCAAGTGCCTTAGGGGCGGCTTGCGCACGGCTGCGAACGCATAACGGCACCCGGAAGGGTGCCGTTGCTATATCTTCGCTCACATCGTGTGACGCCCGCCGAATGGCAGGCGTCAGATGCTATCATGCAGAGCGGGACTGACGCTTGCGCTCGTGCGGGTCGAGGTACTTCTTGCGCAGACGAATTGCGTTCGGCGTCACTTCGACCAGTTCGTCATCGTTGATGTAGGAAATTGCTTCCTCCAGCGACAATGTGATCGGCGTGGTAAGGCGGACGGCCTCATCAGTGCCGGAGGCGCGCACGTTGGTAAGCTTTTTACCCTTGAGAGGGTTCACCTCAAGGTCGTTTTCACGGCTGTGCTCGCCAATGATCATGCCGGTATAAACGGGGGCTTGCGCACCAATCATCATTTTGCCGCGGTCTTCGAGGTTCCACAGCGCAAAGGCCACAGCCTCGCCATTTTCCATGGAAATCAGAACGCCAGATCGGCGACCCGGGATCGGACCTTTGTGTGGAGTCCAGCCGTGGAACACGCGGTTCAGAACCCCTGTGCCGCGGGTGTCAGTCAGGAACTCACCATGGTACCCGATCAGACCGCGCGAAGGGACATGCGCGATGATCCGCGTTTTCCCGGCGCCGGCGGGTTTCATTTCAGCCAGCTCGCCTTTGCGTGGTCCGGTCAGCTTTTCGATCACGGCGCCGGTGTACTCATCGTCCACGTCGATGGTTGCTTCTTCGACGGGCTCCATACGGACGCCGTTCTCTTCCTTCATGATCACTTGCGGGCGAGAGATCGACAGCTCGAACCCTTCGCGACGCATGTTTTCGATCAGGACCCCCATCTGCAATTCGCCACGGCCGGACACCTCGAAGGCATCGCCGCCGGGCGTGTCGGTGATGCGGATCGCAACGTTGGTTTCAGCTTCTTTGTACAGGCGGTTGCGGATGACACGGGACTGCACGTGCTTGCCGTCACGCCCTGCAAGCGGACTGTCGTTGATGCCAAAGCTCACCGTGATGGTCGGTGGATCGATAGGCTGTGCTTCGAGAGGCTCTTCCACAGCCAAGGCACAGATCGTATCGGCCACGGTGGTTTTGGTCATGCCTGCTATGGACACGATATCGCCTGCTTCGGCTTCTTCGATGTCTTGCAATTGAAGGCCGCGGAAAGCCTGGATCTTGGTCACGCGGAACTGTTCGATTTTTTGTCCGATGCGAGAGATCGACTGAACCGTCTGGCCGACCTTGCAGCGACCCGATTCCACGCGTCCTGTCAGCATGCGGCCCACAAAGGGGTCAGAGCCGAGCGTCACGGCCAACATGCTGAAATCCAGGTCGCGCTTCTTGACCTGCTTGGGCTCGCGGACGTGGTTGACGATCAGGTTGAACAACGCGTCAAGGTTTGACCGTGTGCCGTCCAGCTCTGCGTCGCACCAGCCGGAACGACCGGAGGCATAGAGATGCGGGAAGTCCAGCTGGTCTTCGTCCGCGTCGAGTGCGGAAAACAGGTCAAAGACCTCGTCCAACGCACGATCCGGCTCGGCGTCAGGTTTGTCCACCTTGTTCAGCACCACGATCGGACGCAGGCCAAGCGCCAGCGCCTTGGACGTCACGAATTTCGTCTGCGGCATCGGGCCTTCTGCGGCATCCACCAAAAGGACAACGCCGTCGACCATGCTCAGAATTCGCTCGACCTCGGCACCAAAGTCAGCGTGCCCGGGTGTGTCAACGATGTTGATCCGCGTGCCTTTCCATTCGACCGAGGTCGCCTTGGCAAGGATTGTGATCCCGCGTTCGCGTTCAAGGTCGTTGCTGTCCATTGCCCGTTCGGCGACAGCCTGATTGGCGCGAAACGCGCCCGATTGCTTCAGCAGTTCGTCGACGAGGGTCGTTTTCCCGTGGTCGACGTGCGCGATAATCGCGACATTGCGCAATTCCATGTGTGTTTCCTCTTGTCCGGATTGCCGCTCGCCTAGCGTCATAAGGGCCAAAAGGCTAGACCCAAACCGCTGCAAAGCCGCTTGTTGTGGATTTATCACGCTTGTTTGCAGTTGCACGAACACATGAAACCGGCACCTTTTGGCCTATGACGCAGGGTTCATGGGCACTCTTTGGCCGTTTAAGCAGGCTGTGCGGAAAGTTCGGAACCTAAATGCGGATTACGCCGTTGCAAACGGGCATGCAGGTACCAGATAGCACTGCAGAGACGCCGGATCAGTCCACTAAAGACACCTCAAAAATGGCCGGCGATGAACGAGGAAAAGGAAACCGAAATGAAAATCCGTAATTTTGTACTCACAAGCGCTGCCCTGACCGCAACCGCACTGGCCCCGATTGCCGCGACAGCTGGTAGTGCAGACGTTGCAGTCGTGGAAGCAGCACCTGCCGCACCGGTCGTGGTGGCGCCCGTTGCTCCGATGGGCAACTGGACCGGTGCATATGGTGGTCTGAGCTTGGGCGCTCAAATGAGCGAATCCGGCAGCTATGATGACACCCAAGCCGTTTACGGTGTGTTTGGCGGTTATGACTACCAAGTCGGTCGCGCCGTGTTTGGCGGCGAACTGGAGTTCTCAGGTTCGGACGAAGTTGACCTGAACGGTGTAGACGTTGAAAACGTCGCCCGCGCGAAAATTCGTGGCGGTTGGGACTTTGGCCAAACTCTCGTGTACGCCACAGCAGGTATGTCCAAGGTTGAAACCAACATCGGCGATGCAACAGCGCCCGTGGGTGGCTTTGGCATGGAATACAAAGTGACTGACCGTTTCGGTCTGGGCGCTGAGTATTTGGCCGAGAACTTCGAAGACATCGGCAGCACTAACGTGGATGTGGTTAACCAGACCATTAACTTGCGCGGCACCCTGCGCTTCTAATGTTTTCGGTGCGTAACGCATCTAAAACGCAACGATTTGTTGCCTAGACATGAACCCCGGAACCTGCGCGTTCCGGGGTTTTTTTCTTTCAATGTGTGGCAACCTTGGAGAAAATCTGGATCACAACGATGCCGCCAAGGATCATGGCCATTCCAAGGATCGCCGCCAGATCGAGCTTTTGCCCAAAAACCAGCCGACCGATGATGGCGATGAGCACGATCCCCAATCCGGACCACATAGCGTAGGCAATGCCAACAGGCATCGTCCGCAAAACCCAGGCCAACAGATAAAAGGCCGCGCCATAGGCGACGACCACCAAGATCGTAGGCAAGGGCCGCGTAAATTGCTGACTCGCCTGTAAAGCCGTGGTGCCGATTGTCTCGGCCACTACGGCGAGAACAAGGATGAGGTAGGGCATGAGAAGTCTCCGTTCTCTCTCTCGTCTGTCTGGAGCGGTCTGAAGGGTCAAGGTCCGGCGCACCAAATACCGCGTTGGCTGGGATCCGGGACACGGTTTGCTTAAACTGCACCGAGATTTACCGACTATCTTAACGCTAGGTCAGGGGTCTGCGCGTATCTTGTGGGGATCTGACACCCATACCGGAGCGACCCAAATATGCGCGCAGCACTGTTCTCGGCCACCCTTGGCACCTTTATGACCCTCGGCCTGCCGACCGTCACCACAGCGGCCGAGCCCGCTGATGCGTTGAACACCTATCTGGAGGCGAATGTACTGCCCTGGGCCGATGACCCGGTGATTGTCGAAGCGGTCTCTGCGCAAAATGCTGTGACCTCCGGCTACGATCAGGCCCAGATCGACGCCCTCGACCGAACATGGAGAGAAGAGGTGGGAACAGGCGCGTCGGCACTTGTGGACGGAGTTTTGATGGGGCCGGCTGCTGATTTTTTACGTGAGCACGTGTCGGCCTTGGGCGGCACCATGACAGAAGTCATTGTTATGGACTCGCAAGGCCTGAATGTCGCTGCCTCCAACGCGACGTCCGACTACTGGCAGGGGGATGAGGACAAATACCAAAAGACCTACGGCGTCGGCGTCGGCGCGGTTCATTTCTCTGAAATCGAATTCGACGAATCGACTCAGATTTATCAGGTGCAGATCTCCTTTACGCTCACCGACCCCGCAACGGGCGCGGCAATTGGTGCGATGACCGTAGGCCTCGACGCCGAATCCCTCATGTAAATGACGTCGGTCACCCGAAATGTGTTTTTGGGTGACCCCTATGAAGCGCCGCCCCTCCGGGCGAGGAGACCGTCCATGTCCGTTCAAGACACAGAAATTAAACGTAAGTTTGTGTGGCACTCTATTTTCGTAAGATGTGCGCTGCTCATGGCCGCGACGACCATTGTTGTCGCCGGTGTGCTTTCAGCGGGAGCCATGCAGCTTTTTGACAGGATGGCGGTTTCCGACGTCAACAGACAAGCGGAACGAGAGTTGGCTCGAGGTCTTGAAGCACTGCAAAAACCGTTGCGTTTTCAAGTGGCTGACAAGATCGAGGAAGTGTCGCTCCTCTTGTTGCAAGGCCTTGGCGCCAACGCGGAGTCTGTCATCGTCTTGAATGCCGATGGAAACCTCGTCTCAGCTCACACGACAGAAGGTTTGGACGCGGAACAGGATACTCTGATAGAACTTGGCCGTCTGGCCTTGGCTGGCACCAGCGCCGTGACAGAGCAGAAAAACAGACTGCGAGCGGCGCCCGTCATGGCGGGACCGGAAGGACCGGTGATCGGGGCGTTGGCGCTGGCCAGCAGCTACGAGGCGCAGCGGGCGCTCGTTTGGCAGGATGCTCGTTGGATATTTGTCCTCGCCGGTGTCTCGTTCGTAGTGATGATGGGCTTGACGCTTTGGTTGCTGAACCGGACACTTGGCGCACCGTTGCGACGTCTGACAAGGGCCGTAAAACGGATTATCGACGGCGATTATGACACTGAATCCAAGATGGTCGGACGCAAAGACGAGATTGGTGACATCGCTCGTAACACTTTGGCCCTGCTCAAAGTGCTGCGTGAAGGTCGCACGGCCGAACAGGCGCGGGCCGAAAGACTTGAGCAACAGCTTAAAGTGGTGGGCGAACTGGGGCAGGCGCTCGACAATTTGGCGAATGGTATTCTGCACATGCGTATCGCAGGACCATTCCCAAAGGAATACGAAGCCCTGCGCGCCAACTTTAACCGCGCTGTCGAACACCTTTGCGAAGTGGTGACGGACGTCAAAGGTGGCGCTGAAGGCATTCTTGCCAGCTCCGACCAAATTGCATCGGCTTCCGATGACCTTTCGCGCCGTACCGAGACACAGGCCGCAACCTTGGAACAATCCGCCGCTGCCATGGAAGAGATGCTCGCCGCCGTAAAATCTGCCGCCCGCAATGCTTCTGACGCAAACACTACCATGTCGCACACCCGGGAGACCGCCGAAAAGAATGGTCAGGTGATGAAATCTGCGATTATCGCTATGAACCAGATCGAAAAAAGCTCGGACAAGATTTCTGAAATCACCTCTGTGATAGACGATATAGCCTTCCAAACCAACCTCTTGGCTTTAAACGCTGGCGTTGAAGCCGCACGGGCGGGCGAGTCCGGGAAGGGTTTTGCCGTGGTTGCATCAGAAGTACGCGGATTGGCGCAGCGCAGTGCGGAGGCTGCCCAACAGATCAAGGACCTCATCCTCGGCTCCGGCGAACAGGTGAAGCAGGGGGTACATCTGGTGGAGGCCTCTGGATTGGCTCTTGAGGATGTATTGGCCAAAATCGCAGATGTTTCCGCAATGGTGGAGCAGATTGCCTCGAGCGCCGAGGATCAGGCGCAGGGCTTAAATGAGATTAACGAGGGGATCAGCAACCTTGACCGCGTGACGCAGCAGAATGCCGCCATGGTCGAGGAGTCCACCGCTGCTTCTCAAATGCTCCACGAAGAGGCTAATCGCTTGAGCAAGCGGGTCGCAGGTTTTGAAACAGGTTCACACGCAACAAATGGCCCCGCTCTAGAACAGCATGCAGCTTGATATCCAGGCTATGGGGGCGTTCCGCGCCTTTGAAAACGGTTCAAAAGAATCCGCAATCGGCATGGAAAAAAATAAAACACTCGACTTTTTCTGGGTGGTGCACGGCGGAAGATGTCGGCTACAGCAAGCGTCTAATGCTAGCACTGCTTAACCCGCGTAGTTTAAGCGTGGTCTATACTCCTGAAAAGCCGGGTGCATTCTGCAATTATGGAAATGTTGTAGGTGGTGAGGCAATGCTCAAAACAGTCTCTGGCCGTTTATTACGGGAAACAGACCGATCAAGGGATTTGCTGCGCCACCCCTTCAAGGAACTGCGCCAGTTTGTGACGATCCAAGGGTTTCGCCAAAAGTTCAACACCCGCGACCTTACAGTCTTGGCGAAGTTGCGGTGATTTGTCGGCAGATATGATGGCGCATGGAAGTGGCGCCAACTGGCTCTCATTTATTTCTTGGGCAAGCGCCAGACCAGTTGGCCCAGACCCAAGCTGATAGTCCAGCAGCAAGACATCGGGGCTCAATTGCAGATCATCCAGCAGCGCAATGGCCAAGTCCGCGTCTTCCGCCTCAATCACGTTCACACCCCAACTTTCAAGCATTATGCTCAACGCGCGACGCAAAGCTGCGTCATTTTCTACCAACAGCGCGATCAGTCCGGCGTGGCTTAGATGCACGGGCCTTGGCGCGCTGCGCCGAGGATCACGCGGCCCGGACTGAAATCCAGCGATGGGGACATTCACCATAAAGCAAGACCCGCGCCCCACCTCGGACCACAGGCCGAGCGGATGTCCCAACCGCGCACATGCGCGCTCCACGATAGCCAGTCCGAGGCCTAGCCCTTCATTGCGTGACGCCTTCGTGTCCAGCCGTCGGAACTCTTCAAAAATGGCGTTCTGGTCATCTTCGGCGATGCCGGGTCCAGTGTCCCAGACCTCGATCCGTGCGGAGCCGCCGTTGCGCCGCACGCCGACCAGTACTTTACCCGTCTCAGTGTATCGGATCGCGTTTGCGAGCAAATTTTGTACAACGCGACGCAGATAGGTGGCGTCAGAG
This sequence comes from Sagittula marina, assembly GCF_014196795.1. Lineage (GTDB taxonomy): Bacteria > Pseudomonadota > Alphaproteobacteria > Rhodobacterales > Rhodobacteraceae > Sagittula > Sagittula marina. The sequence goes on along the minus strand of NZ_JACIEJ010000003.1, from coordinate 394,023 downwards.
TCCACGATCAGGTGGCTGTCAACGATACGCATCTCCACCCCCTTGCGCTCCGCCAGAACGCTCATTTCATCTCGCAAAGGCTGGAGGATCTCCGTCAACTTTACTGCGCGAATGTCGAAATGCAGTCCGTCGCCGTCGAGTTTTGAGATGTCCAAAAGCGCATCGATGATCTGGGCCGCAGAGGTCAGAGCCGACTCCGCCTTTTCCAGTACCCTGTGCTCCTCGGTACCCGGAAAACGATCCGCCAGGGACGAGACATACAGCTTCGCCGCAGATAGTGGTTGCAACAAATCATGCGAGGCTGCGGCCACAAAACGCGACTTCGACGCATTTGCCCGCTCCGCTGCCGAAAGAGCATCTTCCAACTCCAGTGTCCGCTCCATCACGCGCTGTTCGAGCACTTCGTTCATCTCGAACAAGCGCCGCGCGGCCTCGCGTTCCGCGGTCACATCCGTCACGGAAATTACAAATCCGCCGTCCGGCATCCCGCGTCCGAAGACCTGCAAAACTGTCCGTTCCCCTTGGACGACTTCAAATGAAATCGGTGCGCGATGATTGCCGGTCAGTGCCCACTGCAAAAAGCCCTCGCGGTCGATCCCTTGGGCAAAGCGTACATCTTGCGCGAGCCGATCAATTAGCCCTGAAAAAGAGGCCCCGATCTGCAATCGCCGCGCGTCCATCGCCAGCAGCGCGCCGAGCTTGCCGTTCCATCCGACAAGCTGCCCAAGTTCGTCAAAGATCCCAACGCCTTGGTTCAGGTGATCCAGCGTGGCGCGCACCATAACCGCCTGCTTGTCGCGCAGACGGTCACGTTCCGCGCGCTCAATGCGGATCAGATCTGTCACGTCAGTCTGCAAGATCACCGTGCCTTCGGTGCTGGTGCGATGCTCCGACACCTGCAACCAGCGCCCCAGACGCAGCTGCACGTTGAACATAACGTGCCGATCTTGGTGGCGGCGGATGCGCCGTGCTGCCCAATTGTCTGGCGTTTCCTCCGATGGCAGCAGTAAGAAGGGCGATCGGCTGACCTGTCGTACATATTCTGAAAACGGCAAGCCTGGTTTAAGAGTCTTCTGCATCTCATGGAAATCACGGCAAAATCTCGAATTGCACATGACCAGAGTGTCACCGGAATCGAACAGGGCGAACCCTTCGGACACGGCCTCGATGGCATCGGCCAGGTTCTGTCGCGCAGCCTCAGTTTGCGCGTTCGCCTCTGACAATTGCGCGTTTGAATCGTGCAACAGGTTCAGCGTCCGTTCCAGCTCCAACGTGCGCTCTCGAACCCGCTTCTCCAGCAGGGCCGCGCGCTCGAACTGGGCATAGGCCGCGCCGTTCTGCTCCGCGCCATATTCCACGCGGTTCATCAGCGACTGTGCAATCTGCAGCAACTTTTCGTTCTGCCGCTCAAGACTGTCGGCGGGGTTCACAAGCGACATGGGAGCCTCAGGGGTCTAGTCCAATGGTGCGCGGGGCGGATAGATCGCCACGCCTGTCAACGTCTGGTTCACATGCAGCCCACCGATTTGTTCCCCGTAGGTAGAGAAACCGACCACATTATGCCGTTGAAGAATATCGGAAATGTCGCGCGTCTTCTGCACCTGTCCAGCGTCCATGCGCCGCAAAAGACAGTCGAAGCCCAAGATCTGGTCAGGCGCGCCGTCTTCTGCCAGTTCATCCAACGCCTGGTCCAGATGCGCCACCATGTCCTGGTGTCGCGCCAGTGTCAGCACCATCCCTTCGTTGATGGCGGAAAAGAACACCAGTTCGCCCGTATCGCTCACTCTTTGAATGGCGCGTACATGGTGGGTGTCGCCGAGCTTTACTACAACGGGATGCGCGGCAAAGGTAAACGGATCCAGCTGGTTTGGATCTTTGCCCAGCAGGCGTGCATATTCAAAAGCGGCTGGTTCGGCATTGATTTCATGCACGATGCGGGTGTCCGGGCTGGCTGACGTTACGACCATTCGAATGTCTGTCGGCACCAAATGATCCAGGCTGAAGACCTGAACCGGACAATGCGACCTCACGATAGCCACCATAGCGGCGTTCTGCATCACATTGCCATTAAACGACAAAAGCGTTTCGCCGAATTCCGTCCCATCTCCTGCGGAGCCTCCGAACAAGGGGATCGGCCCCAAACCGCTCGCCAGAACGGCCGTCAAATGCTCTTCGCGCAGAGACAATCCATCCACCAGGGTAAAGGCAAATTCCGACACCATATCCGGCGCGCGGCGCGTCAGGTCCAAACGTTGATGGATCAGCCGGTCGATCAGCGCTTGCTCGTCGATCCTGTCGAGGTCTTTGATGGCGAAGGAGGTCACTTCAAAATAGGCGCGTGGAAAACCGACGGCGACGATCTGGCTATCCTCGTATCCTTGCGCGCCAAGCTCCCCTGCAGTGGTGCAGGCCAGCACATCCGCGCCGGCGAAACCCGCGTTGGCCGCCGATGTGAGCGCTTCAAAATCAGCTTCCGGCGATGCGAAAAGGCATACCAAGCCAAGATCTTCACCCAATGCTTGGGCCAGCCTGTCTACCGGGTTCGGCACGAAACACGACACCTGCCCTGTGCGCAACGCTTTCAAAGGTTGCATCTGCGGTGCGGTCAAAAAGCCGGGTGGGGTCCGCGTGGGCCCCTCAGCTGTGCTCTTCGTTCCATCCACGTACCAGTTTCTCCTCCCTGGATGGGCGGCCGCACCGGGGCGCGACACGCGATGTCGAGCCTTTGACGCATGATGGAAGGACGCCCGTGGGGCAGGGAGCGGGCCTCCTGTGCCGAGCGATATGTCTCGACCCCGATCCGTCACTTGACCAACAACACGTCAATGGCAAGCTTTGAAAAGCAGTATGGCGCTAAAGACCACTTGGCAAGTCTTTGCGGAATCCGCTTTCGGCCGCATTGGAAAATCGTGCCTCTTGTGAAACCAGCACAGCCTGCGTGCGGCTATGGACGCCCAGTTTGCGCATGATTGCGGTCACATGCGCCTTCACCGTTGTTTCAGCGATCGACAGGTCAAATGCGATTTGCTTGTTCAGCTTACCCTCACAGATCAGGTGCAGAATGCGCGCTTGTTGGTTGGTAAGGCTGGCCAGACGGGCAAGGGCGGTGTCAGAGTCGGTGCTGTGCCCACCCGCGGGGTCGATGAACCCGTCGGGAACAAAGGCACGGCCCGAGGTCACCGCCTCGAACGCACGCCGAAAGACAGAGCGTTGTGAGTGCTTCGGCACGAACCCGTTGGCCCCCGCTTTCAACGCGTGTGCGATCATGGTGTTGTCGGCCATAGACGACGCCACCAGGATAGGCGCGCGCGCGTTGGCATTGCGCAGCCGGACCAAGCCGTCGAGGCCGTTCACGTCTGGTAAGTTCAGATCCAGAACAATGAAACCAATAGCCTGATCTTGCGCCAGCACCTCCAGCGCCTGTTCCAAGGTTCCAGAGGTCCGGATTTCCTGAAAGTCAGCGATGGATTGCAGCGTCAACGTCAGCGCGTCGCAAAATAGCGGGTGATCATCGACCACCAGCGCCTTGATCGGTGGGGTGATTTCTGCCTGTGCTGCGGTGTTCATCTCAGCCGTGCCTCATGTCGCGTTGGACAGACGATAGACAGTCCTGCCGGTCAAATCTCTTACCCATTGGTCTTATGCCGTGATGCAACAAGATCGTTTCATATTTCTTTGAATTGCAATCATTGGGTTAACTATCTCCGTCAACCCAATGATTTTTCGTCCAAAAAAGTGCAAGCGTTACAGCCAGCTCTGCACCGTCCTCGACCCGGCGGAGATATCTTGTCCGATGCCGTCAACGGTGCCACAGGATGCAAGCGCCAAGGCCATCATCACGATCAGAATTTTCTTCATTGTCTGCCTCAATGTTCAGTTTTTTAGCCACGGGTTTGGTTGAGTGGGGCGACACAGCCCCACCGATTGTCATTACTCGGTCTCGTCCCACCACCAGACGTCAGGCTGAAATCCCAGCCAATCACCGTAGATTGGCAGATCCTCGGAATACTTTAGTTCCTTAGCGTGGGCGATACGGCTCTTGTCGTAGCGGTACATAATCGGGATCACATACCGGCCGGAGGCGAGCACGCGGTCCAGAGCACGGGCAGCAGCAACAAAGTCATCGCGGCTTTCAGCGTTTAACATCGTGTCGATCATTGCCTCTGCAGCCGGGGAGTTCATGCCCATGTAGTTCCGTGAACCCGGCGTTTCGACGCCGTCTGCGCCCCAGTAAAGCTTCTGCTCGTTGCCGGGGCTGAGCGAGGCACCGCGCTCATAATACGTCATATCGTAATCATAATTTGCGATCCGGTCCTCGTACTGGGCGGAATCGACTTCGATCACGGTAGCGGCGATGCCGAGGCGTTCCAGCGCGGTGACATAGATATCAGCGATTGCGGCGTTGTCGCTTTGCCCTTGGCGGATCAGGATTTCGAACTCGAAGGGCTGACCGGCGCCGTCGACCAAAGTGCCGGCATCGACGGTCCATCCTGCCGCTGTGAGCAGATCCATCGCCTTTGACAGGTTGGCACGGTTGCGCGGGGTGCCATCGCTTTCAGGCAAGCTGTAGCCTTCGAGTGCGCCGGGCAGAAGGTCATCGGCGAAAGGTTCCAGAAGTTCACGCACACGCCCTTCGGCCGGACCGTCCTGTTTTTCCAGAACGGAGTTGGAGAAGTACGACGTTACCCGCGGCTGACTTCCGCCTGTTTGCACGTCGTTAATGTACTCGAAGTTGAAGGCCAAAAGCATGGCTTCGCGGACGCGCCAATCTGCGAAGGTCTGACGGCGCGTGTTCATCACGAATCCGTAAAGCCCAGTTGGCCGATCGTGACCGATCTCGGACTTCACCACCTCGCCGTTTTGCACGCGGGGGAAATCATATTGGGTGCGCCATTTTTCGACATTCGTCTCGCGAATCGAATTCAAGAGCCCGCCTTTGAAGGCTTCGAAATGCGCGGTCGAATCAGCAAAGAATTCCATTCGAATCGTATCGAGGACGTTTGTTCCTTTGCGAAAAGGGATGTCTTTTCCCCAGTAATTCGGGTCACGACTCAGTTCGACGAATCGGCCAGGCTCATAGTCGGAAATGAGGTAAGGCGCAGAACTGATTGGAACCACGTCCAGTCCGGAATTTGCGAAATCGATCCCGTCCCACTGGGCTTTCTTCAGAATGGGCCGCATGCCGACGATCATCGCCAGCTCTCTGTTGTCCTCGCTGAAAGTGAACCGGACTGACCGTTCGCCGGTCTGCTCCATGCTTTCGATCTGGGGCCACAGACCACGATAACGTCCGTGGCCCTTGGTGCCGAGCGTCTCGTAGCTCCACATGACGTCCTCGACCGTTACGGGGGAGCCATCGGAGAACCTCGCCTCCGGGCGAATTGTGAACTCTGCCCACTCTCGATTCGGGCCGACCTCGATAGATTCGGCTAGCAAACCATAAAGCGTGAAGGGCTCATCGTAACTGCGGCCCATCAAACTTTCGTAAGCCAGAAAGCGCAGCTGCCACGGTGCGGTGCCTTTCAAAATGTGCGGATTCAAGCTGTCGAAACTGCCCACTTCACCCAGTACGATTTTGCCGCCAAAGGGGGCATCGGCATTTGCATAGGGAAGAGACACAAAATCCGGTGGCAGTTCCGGTTCACCATACATAGCTATGCCATGCTGCGGTTCAGCATTGGCGATTCCCGCAACGAGAATCGCCGCAATGCTGACGGACCAGCGTCGCGTCTTTGAGAAAATGTTCGCGTTCATATTAGAAACAATCCCGATCTGCCCTTGTTTTCTTGGCCGTAACGTACCGATGCTTTTACGCCTTATCAAACTTTTAGCTTGGACTCCTGCGGGAGATTGCTTATAAAGGTGTCACTGCTCGATAGGTTTCTTGCCTGTATGAAACCTGCCTCAATGACTAAACCCCGGCTTCGGCCGGGGTCTTTTTTTGTCCAATCGACAAGTGGAATGTCACGTCTTTGCCCGAACCGTCAAAGGTGGATCGGCAGAAGCTTGCAATACCCAAGACGCGCGGCGGTTTCCATGCACGAAACCGCGATCCGGCCTTTCTTTTGGCACGCGGGCGGCTATCCTTCGCTGCAAAGCAGCATAGGAGCGTAGCATGTCACTCAAGGGTAAAACGGCGATCATCACGGGGTCCAATTCCGGTATCGGTCTGGGCGTCGCACATGAGATGGCCAAGGCTGGCGCGGATATCGTCATCAACTCCTTTAGCGATACTGAGGACGATCACGCACTGGCAAAATCCATTGCCGACGAACACGGTGTGACCTGTCGGTACATACAGGCAGATATGTCGAAGCCCGATCAGTGCCGCGCATTGATCGAAAAAGCCGGGGCCTGCGATATACTTGTGAACAACGCTGGCATTCAGCACGTCGCGCCCATTGAGGAGTTCCCGCAGGAAAAATGGGATGCGATCATTGCAATTAACATGTCCTCGGCGTTTCACACCACAGCCGCAGCACTGCCCATGATGCGCAAGGCGGGCTGGGGCAGGGTGGTGAACATCGCCTCGGCCCACGGTCTGACGGCCTCGCCCTACAAGGTGGCCTATGTGGCGGCCAAGCACGGTATCGTCGGGATGACGAAGGTGACGGCGCTTGAAACCGCAAAGGAGCCGATCACCTGCAATGCGATTTGCCCCGGCTACGTGAAGACACCACTGGTTGAGGCGCAGATCCCCGATACGGCCAAGAAATATAACATGACGGAGGAGGAAGCGATCGAGAAGGTCATCCTTGAACGTCAGCCGTCGCGCGAATTTGCCACCACAGAGCAGATTGGCGGCACGGCGGTGTTCTTGTGCTCAGACGCGGCGGAACAGATCACCGGTACGACGATTTCTGTTGATGGCGGTTGGACCGCACTGTGATCCATTGATAAGACGGGCCGTGACGGGCAGCGGGGCACAGCCCCGTCACGGCTATTTGTTTAGTCCCTGATTTTCAAAGAACGACATACGAAGAGGACCATTGAATGGCGAAGCGGATCAACCTTGCTCTGCAAGGGGGCGGCGCGCATGGGGCCTATACTTGGGGTGTGCTCGACAGATTGCTGGAAGACGAGGAGATCGAGGTCGCCGCTATTTCGGGGGCCTCAGCGGGGGCGCTGAACGGCGCGGCGTTCAAGGCGGGCATGGTGCAGGGCGGGCGCGACGGTGCCCGAGCCGCCTTGAACCAAGTGTGGAACAAAGTCGGGTCGCTGGACATGTCAGCCGTGCCGGATTGGGCACAGGCGTTCCTGCCCGACCCTGGCTTCGTGTCCAAAGGCATCGAGTATTCCTGGGCCTATATGTGGTCCGACGCCGTGTCGCGGTCAGTGTCGCCCTATTCCTGGGGGGCGCTGTATCGCAACCCGCTCGAAGACATTGTGAATGCGTTGGATTTCAACAACGTGTGCGCCGACCAGGGGCCGGAGTTCTTTGTCTGCGCCACGCTGGTACGGACCGGCAAGATCCGGGTTTTCGAGGGCGATCGTATCAACACACGCGCGATCATGGCCTCTGCCTGCCTGCCGACGATGTTTCAGGCGGTCGAGGTGGAAGATCCTGAAACTGGCGTGGTCGAAGCGTTCTGGGACGGCGGCTACACGGGCAATCCGGCGCTTTTCCCGTTCTTCAAACCTTCGCTGCCCGACGACATAATGGTGGTGAACATCAACCCGCTTGTCCGGGAAAAGGTGCCTGTGACGCCGTCCGAAATTCAGAACCGGATAAATGAGATCAGCTTTAACGCGTCATTGCTCCGAGAGCTGCGGGCGATTGATTTCGTGCAGCGTCTCTTGCACGACGGCACGTTGATGCCAGGTCAGATGAAGGACGTGCGGGTGCATATGATTTCCGATGACGCGCTGATGAACGAGTTGTCCGTGGCAACAAAGGCCGTGGCCGTGCCGTCGCTTCTGACGCAGATGAAGGCCGCCGGTCGGCGCGCTGCTGGTGCCTTTCTGGCGGAGCACCGTGACGACATCGGGGTGCGGCAGACCACCGATCTGCGAGAAATGTTCGCCTGATCAGCCCGTGATGATGGCGCGAACGCTTTGGTTGATCAGTTCCGCCGGGGCCTCGGAGTCGAGGAAGGCGATGTCGTAGGCGTCACGGCCTACGGCGATCACCACAAGGTCGTCGGCATGGCACATACCTGTCCCGTCCACCAGATGCCATGCATCGTCAAGCCAGACCTCTGCCACGGCGTGGAAATCCGGCGGATTGACGAAAGGGCTGTAGACTGCAGCCATCCTGGCGGGGATGCCCGCCGCGCGGACCATCGAGCACAACAGATGTGCGTAGTCGCGGCAAACCCCCTCGCGCGAGGCGAATGTCTCCAGCACGTTGGTGTCAGCATCAGACGCGCCTGGGACATAAGACAGGTTCTGCTCGATCCAGTCGCGGATGGCTGCGACCCTTGCGCCACCATAGCAAAATCCGAAGCGCTTGTTCACGAAAGACAGGAACTTGTCGGACTGGCAATAGCGCGAAGGGCGCAGGTAGGGGGCGGCCTCTGCCGGGATGTTGTGGCGGGGCGCAGCGTTGAGGGTCGACAGATCAGACCGCGTGCGGGTGACGTTCATCGTGGACGTGTAGGTAAGCCACATGTCGCCTTGCGGCACCTGTGCCCAGATACGTTCGCCCACATCCGAGTCACCCTTGATCCGTTTCACGATCGCACCCGGCATGTCGATCCATTGCGACAGGATGGTTTGCCCATCCGTCTCTGCCGCCTCGATCGCGATAAAGACCGTGTTGGCGCGGGCGAAGCGGTAGTGCAGGGCGACGTCGATCTGGATTTGCATTTGATCTCCGGGAGAATCGGCTTGGCGAAGGATGTCCACCTAACCAGACAAAGCTTTGGCCGCAAATGAGTTGCATGGAAAAGAGTGACCTTGATGCCGAGGGTGCGCTTTTCAGAGGCGGGTCATCGTTGTCTTGCATCACGCTAGGCCTCAGGCTGGGGCGATATTCGGCTCGGCATCAGTCGCGAAGATCGGTTCAGGCGTCCGGGTCAGGGGTGGCAAGCGTCAGGATTATGGCATAGAGGCCGGAGCGGACTTGAGGAGGGCGGGCAGGTTCTGCGCGCATCTCAAACCAGAGCCCCACCAAAGTCAGGCCCAAAGCTGACCGAAATGACGGTAGACCTTTCGGCGATCGATCTCCTGTGGTGAGACGAAGCAGATGCCCGCCGTGTCAGACACGAGCAGGGGAATTGCGCCCCGACAGAGCACTTGCTGAATGGCGAGCGTGGGCGATCGCGCCACTTGCTTCAGGAGGCCTGTGCCCAGGCTTCAACCGCCTCTTTGGCATCCTGTCCGTTGGGGTAGACCAGACCGGCAGAGATTACGAGCTTGGCCGCATCCTCGATGCTCATGTCCAGTTCGATCACGTCCTCGTTCGGAAAGAACAGCAAAAAGCCCGAGGTCGGGTTGGGCGTTGTCGGCACAAAGACCGAAGTGAGACCGGACATGTTCGGCGCGCGTGCCTTGATCTCGCCCTTGGCTTGGGTGGAGATGAAGCCGATGGCCCAGATGCCCTTGCGCGGGTACTCGATCAGGCAAGCCGTCTCAAACGAGCGTTCGGACTGGGCAAAGATGGTTTCGGCCAGCTGTTTGATCCCGGAATAGATCGAGCGCACCACGGGCGTGCGTTCCACCAGCCTTTCACCGACGGTGATCATGGAACGGCCAATAATGCCCTTGGCGATCCACCCCACCAGCATGGTGAACAGCAGGAACACGACGACGCCAAGGCCGCGCACGTTGACCTCGATCCGTCCGGAGAGGTCGTTCGCCAGTAAATTGTAAAGCCACGGCCAATGCGCCGTTCCATTGTCGTCCAGCAGCCAACGATTGAGAAGCGATGCGGGTTGGTAAACCTCAGGCACGAAAGGCCAGACGAAGCTGTCGACCCATCCCACCACCGTCCAGATCAGCCAAACGGTCAATCCAACCGGGGCGATCACGACGATGCCGGTCAGGAAAGAGTTGCGAAGGTTTGTCAGAAGCGTGCCGCGTTTCTTCGGCTCGGGCTCGAAAGGGGCGTTCATGGTAAATCCGATACGGGCCAGCGAAGCATGGCAGGGCAAGCGATGCGACAAAAGTATGCGCTGGCGCGCGGCGCCACAATGGGGGCCGCGCGGATTTGATGAATTATCAGGCCAAGCTGCGCAGTTCGCGGGCAATCGCGGCTGCGAGACGGGCATTGTTCAGCACCAGCTCGATATTGGCATCGAGCGACCGGCCGTCGGTCAGCTCGAATATGCGCTGAAGCAGATAGGGGGTGACGTTCTTGCCCGAAATGCCGTGCTTGGAAGCATCCGCCGTCGCCTGCGCGATGATCGGCCCGATGACGCTGGACGGAATCTCGGCCTCTTTCGGGATCGGGTTCGCGATAAGCTGTCCGCCGGGAATCCCAAGCGTGCCGCGCAGATGATGGGCGCGGGCGATATCGATGGCGGTATCCATCCGCAGCGGGGCCTTGATACCGGAGGCGCGCGACCAGAAGGCGGGCATTTCGTCCTGACCGAAGGCGATGACCGGCACACCGAGGGTTTCCAGCACTTCCCAGGTCTTGGGCAGGTCGAGGATCGCCTTGGCCCCGGCAGCAACCACGGTCACAGGCGTCTGGGCGAGCTCTTGCAGATCCGCGGAAATGTCAAAGCTGTTCTCGGCACCTTGATGCACGCCGCCGATGCCGCCAGTGGCGAACACCTGCACCCCGGCGCGCGCGGCGCAGATCATTGTGGCGGAGACAGTTGTCGCGCCGGTGCCGCCAGTCGCGAGGCACGCGGCAAGATCGGCGCGCGACAGCTTGGCCACATGCCGCGACTGTGCCAGCGTTTCGAGCTGTTCTTCCGTCAGGCCGACGTGGATCTGCCCATTCAGGATGGCGATGGTGGCAGGGGTGGCGCCGTGGGCGCGGATCTCGGCTTCCACGCGGCGGGCGGTTTCGACGTTCTGCGGGTAGGGCATCCCGTGCGTGATGATGGTGGATTCCAGCGCCACAACAGGTTGCTGGGCGTCCACGGCCTTTTGCACTTCGGGGGATAGATTGATCATGTCGGCATGTCTCCGGAAACATAGGCGGCGGCGGCGGTCAGCGCGCGCTCCAGCGCGGCCTCTGCGGTGGCCCCGTCGCGTTCAGCGGCGATATGCGCCGCCATGAAAGTATCACCCGCACCGGTGATCCGGGTCACAAGGACCTTCGGCGGGCAGGCATGGATCAGACCGTTTGCACCGGCATCGGCACACGTCTCGCCGCCATTGGTGACCACAGCGCGCGCGGCCCCACGGTCCAACAACGCCTGAGCCGCGTCGGTCGCGGACGCAAAGCGGGCCTGACAGAGGAGCCCAGCTTCCTCTAGATTGACATACAGGGTGCCACGTCCCGCGCGCAGGAAAGGGGCAAGGCGCAGGGCCTTGCCGGGGCTTGCGGGCGCGATGCGCAGATCCGCGTCTGAAAAACCGGGATGTTCGGCAATTTCCGACAGGAGGCTTTCCGTCAGATTGCCGTCGAGCGCGATGGGACCCTCGAAAGGCGCATCGGCAGAGCCGAGTGTTCCGTCAGTCAGAGGATGCAGGATCTTGGAGCCTGCGGCCTCAAGCGAATGGGCATCAGCAATGGCCGCGATCAGGCCATTCGCCCCTTCCACGGCCATGTAACGATCTGTCGGCAAGTCATCGGAACGATAGATAAAATCGGTATTCAGGCCCAGTCCGCGGCAATCCGAGATCAGCTCATCTCCTTCGGAATCGCGTCCCACAGCGGAAAGCAAAGCAGGCTTCAGCCCAAAACGGGCCAGCGTCATGGCAATGTTCAGCGCCACGCCGCCCGGCAGGCGTGTGATGCGTCCAGGCACATCCGAGCCGCGCTGCATATGCAACGTGGCACGTCCGATCACGTCCCACAGGACGGAGCCGATGCAGAGAATGTCTGGCTTGTCAGTCATGTGCGCCCTATTGGCTGCGATTTTGACGAGGGGCAAGAGGCCTCGGTATCGGATGCCACAATCTGCGCCAACCAGTCGCGGAACAGCCGCAAGGCGGGCGGCATCGCGCGGTCCGTTGGCCAGACCAGATCATAGCGTCCCAGATGTACCGACGGCAGGGTGGTGGCCGGAACCAGGCGGCGTTCTGCCCGGTCTTGGGTACTGAGGAAATCCGGCAGCAGAGCCACGCCCAAACCGTGTGCAGCGGCCTGTGCGATCGTCGGGAACTGATCAAAACTGGTGCCCGGCAGGCGTGCGGGCCGCAACCCCTGGATTTCGAACCAGTGATTCCATGCGCGCGGGCGGCTTTGGATATGCAGCAGCGGCATGTTGGCCAGAGCGGCCGGCGTGATGGGCTCGGGCAGGAGCAAGGGGCTTGCAAGAGGTTGCACCGCTTCGTTCATCAGCGGAAGCGACTGCGTGCCCGACCACTGACGTGTACCAAAATGTATTGCAGCATCAAATGGTTCCGAGGCAAAGTTAAATGGTTTCAGCCGTGTGGTCATGTTGATTGTCACATCGGGATGGGCGCGGGCAAATTCCGGTAGGCGCGGCACCAGCCAATGCATCCCAAAACTGGGCAGTATTGCAAGCCGCAGCGATCCTGCGGCGGGATCGAGGCGCAAGGCCAGCGCCCCTTCGGTCAGACGGTCGAGCGCCTCGCGCGCCACCTGGGCAAAGGCTTCCGCCTGAGGTGTGAGCCGTAAGGACCTGCGATCCCTCAGGAAAAGAGTCGCGTCGAGCTGCTCCTCCAGGGTCTTGAGCTGGCGAGATACGGCGCTTTGCGTCAGGTTCATCTCTTCCGCGACCTCGGTTGCGGATCCCAGGCGGTCCAACGCCTCGAGCGCGCGCAGGGCGGTCAACGGGGGCAGGGGCCGATGCATGACATTTCCTCATGAATATCTGCGTAATTATCGTTTTTACATGCGGCAGACGCAAGATATAACCGCCGCAAAGATGGAGGATCACATGACAGACCGCCCGACCCTGAAACCTAAAGATGCCCCGGACCTGGGCACATTCACATGGGACGACCCGTTTCGGCTGAGCGACCAGTTGACCGAAGAAGAGCGCATGCTGGCAGAAGGCGCGCGCGCGTTTGCCGATGAAAAGCTCGCCCCGCGCGTAACCAAAGGTTTCCTCAACGAAGAGGTTGTGCCGGAAATTTTCACCGAGATGGGGGAAATGGGCCTGCTGGGCGTCACGGTCCCCGAGGAATACGGCGGCATCGGCGCGGGCTATGTGAGCTACGGGCTTGTGGCGCGCGAAATCGAGCGCGTCGACTCCGGCTATCGCAGCATGATGTCGGTGCAGTCGAGCCTCGTGATGTATCCGATCTATGCCTATGGCTCTGAGGAGCAGCGGCAAAAGTATCTGCCCGGTCTGTCCTCGGGCAAGCTGATCGGCTGTTTCGGTCTGACCGAACCCGACGCAGGGTCCGATCCCGGTGGCATGAAGACCCGCGCGGTCAAGACACCGAAAGGCTACAAACTGACCGGTTCGAAAATGTGGATTTCCAACAGTCCAATCGCCGATGTCTTTGTGATCTGGGCGAAATCCGACGCGCATGAAGGCAAGATCCGGGGCTTTGTGCTGGAAAAAGGTGCCAAGGGCCTGAGCGCGCCGAAGATCGAGAACAAGCTGTCGCTGCGGGCCTCTGTCACCGGCGAGATCGTGATGGACGGTGTCGAGGTGGGCGAGGACGCGTTGCTGCCACATGTGCAGGGCCTAAAGGGACCCTTTGGTTGTCTGAACCGCGCGCGCTACGGCATTGCCTGGGGCGTGATGGGCGCGGCTGAGTTCTGCTGGCAGGCGGCACGGCAATACGGTCTGGATCGCAAGCAGTTCGGGCGTCCCTTGGCCCAGACGCAGCTGTTCCAGAAAAAGCTCGCGGACATGCAGACCGAAATCGCGCTGGGGCTTCAGGGCTGTTTGCGGGTGGGCCATCTGATGGATGAAGCCAACGCCGCGCCTGAGATGATCTCGATCCTCAAGCGCAACAACTGCGGCAAAGCGTTGGATATCGCGCGGATGGCACGGGATATGCACGGCGGCAACGGCATTTCTGCGGAATTCCAGGTGATCCGGCACATGATGAACCTTGAGACGGTGAACACTTACGAGGGCACGCATGACGTTCATGCGCTGATCCTTGGGCGTGCGCAGACCGGTCTACAAGCCTTTGCCTGACCTTGGGTGACTTTGCGACGGGGCGCGATGCGCGGCCTGTCGCTTGACTCGGCTGTGAGGTGGGTCATCTTTTGCCCAAACACCGGGAAAGGGTGACATATGATCCGACTAGTGACCGCCATGTTGGCTTGCGTGTTCTGGCTGTCCGCCGCACAGGCACATGAGGTGCGCCCTGCCATTGGCGATCTGACGACAGAGGGACAGGATCTGTCGCTTGTGTTGCGCCTGTCTGCTGAGCCGATCGTTGCCGGTGTCGACCTGGAGGGCATACAGGACACCAACGCAACAGAGGGATCAAATGCCGTCGACGCGCTGCGCGAACTGTCCCCGGAGCTGTTGCAAGCGCGGATAGAGGCCGACATCGACGCCATTCTGGCCCCGATCAAGGTGACCGCCGATGGCCAGATCGTCGACCTGGCGCTGACGGAGGTCAATGTCGAGACGGTCGAGAACACCGAGCTGCCGCGCGAAAGTCAGTTGTTTCTGAACGGTACGCTGCCGGCGGGGGCCCAGGAATTGGTGGTCGATTGGCCTGCGCAATACGGCACATTGATCCTGCGACAAATGGGGGTCGAGGATGGTTTTACCGGCTATCTCAACGGTGGCCCGTCTGATCCGATCTCGTTAACCGGTGGCGACGAAACTACAGGTTGGTGGACGTTTGCCAATTATATTCCCGTGGGATTTGACCACATCTTGCCCAAGGGGCTCGATCACATCCTGTTCGTGCTCGGGCTGTTTTTCCTGTCTACGCGTCTGCGGACGCTGGTCTGGCAAATCTCGGCGTTCACGTTGGCGCATACCGTCACGCTGGCCTTGGGCGCCTTGGGATATGTGAATGTCCCTGGCAGCATTGTGGAGCCGATCATCGCGGCCTCCATCGTCTATGTCGCGGTCGAGAACATCGCTTCTGACAAGCTGCACAAATGGCGACCTGCGGTGATTTTTATCTTTGGCCTCCTGCACGGGTTGGGGTTTGCAAGCGTCCTGCAGGAATTCGGCCTGCCACAGGGACAGTTCATTCCTGCGCTCATCGGCTTTAACGTCGGGGTCGAGTTCGGCCAGCTGACGGTTGTGGCGATTGCCTTCCTGCTCGTGGTTTTGGCGCAGCGGGTGGACGAGATGAAGGCAGATCAGCGCACGGCACAGGTGGTTTACGGGTTACTGTCCATTGCCTTTGTTCTGGCAGGTTTCCTGCTGAACGGACCCGGATTTACCCAGACCATGGGGGCCAGCGCTCCGGTATTCCTTTGGCCGCTGGCCGGGCTGTCTCTGCTGTGTCTGGCGTCTGCGCATTTCGTGGACCACATCAACGCCTACCGCCGCATCGTCGCAGTCCCGGCATCCTGTGCAATCGCTTGCGTCGGCGCCTATTGGTTTGTGGAACGCGTTTTCCTGTAATCTGGTTCTCTTGACGCCGATTGTGCCGCCCGTGCTGTCATGTCGACGCGCGGGCGGCTTTCTTTTTCTTCTTCTTACTTTTCGGAGAGGACTTTGCAGAGACAGATTTACCGGCTTTGGCCATTTTACGCGCGGCGCTTTCCTTTGCGGTCTTTGCCTTCTTGCGAGCTTTCTTGTCTGCCTTGTCTTGCTTGTCCTTTTTGGCTTTCTTTGAGGACTTTGTGGCCTTGTCGGCTTTCTTCTTCTTTTTCTTGCCGCCTTTTGCGGGCTTTATCTTTACCTTTGCAGCTTTCAGCTCTTCCAGAATTTCAAGATCGATAGAGGGATCAGCGCTGGGGATCAGGGGGATTCCATCGTCCTCGGCATCCTCGACAGCGGCCGATGATGCTTGACCCAGCGCTTCCTTGGCTGCGGCAATCAACATCCGAGCACGGGCGAGTTGAACGCGGGGCAGGGCGCACAGGTCTTGCGGTTCAGCGCGTGCCAGAGCGTCTGGCGTAGACAGCCCAAGCGTTTTCATGTCACGTTCCATCGCAGGGCCGACGCCACGCACATCAAGCAATTTTACCATGTTTTAAGTCTCCTTGACGTGGCACTTAAGCAAACTGGCCCATATCTGTCCAGAATGTGCGGACGCTCGCGACGCGAGGGGCCGTAAGATCCATTTAGATCAGTCTGTGCTTGCGTTTCCGGAAAAAGCACTTTAATGGCCGCGTCACGAACCCGCAGGCGGGGGCGGGCCTTGGTGGGGAGACATCCCAACAGGTCCACCGGTTGACTTGGAACCCCAAGACAAATCCCCCGCCGAGGCATAAACCGGAAAGGATAGAAGCATGGCTCTTCCCGAGTTCACCATGCGTCAGCTGCTTGAAGCTGGCGTTCACTTTGGTCACCAGACCCAGCGTTGGAACCCCCGTATGGGCGAGTTCATCTACGGCGCGCGTAATGGCATCCACATCATGGACCTGACGCAAACTGTTCCGATGCTGGACCAGGCACTGCAGGCAATTCGTGATTGCGTCGCAAAAGGCGGCCGCGTTCTGTTCGTCGGCACCAAGCGTCAGGCTGCTCAGCCGATCGCCGATGCCGCAGAAAAATGCGCACAGTATTACATGAACCACCGCTGGCTCGGCGGCACGCTGACCAACTGGCAGACCGTGTCCCAGTCCATCAACCGTCTCAAGCAGATCGACGAGCAGATGGAAGTCGGCGCCGAAGGCCTCACCAAGAAAGAGCGCCTTCACATGGAACGCGACCAGACCAAGCTTCAAGCTTCGCTGGGCGGTATCCGTGACATGGGCGGCGTGCCGGACATGCTGTTCGTCATCGACGTCAAGAAAGAAGCGCTGGCCGTCGCAGAGGCCAACAAGCTGGGTATCCCGGTTGTGGCCATCGTCGACACCAACTGCTCCCCCGCAGGCATCGACTACATCATTCCGGGCAACGACGACGCGGCCCGTGCCATCGCTCTGTACACCGATCTGGTGTCCCGCGCTGCTCTGGACGGCATGACCGGCCAGATGGAAGCGGCAGGCGTTGACCTCGGCGCGCTCGAAGAAGCTCCGGCCGAAGAAGCCTTGGAAGGCGCAGCGCAGTAATCTGCATTGCCGCGCGCCTGACCATTCGGTTTGGCGCGCCTCCACAGGCGCTGTCGTGTAAGCGACATACAGCCGTGACAAAAGCGGGTGGCTGACCGGGCCACCCGGACCCGTTGACGAGAATAGGAGAGCCAAGACATGGCGATCACTGCTGCACAGGTGAAAGAACTGCGCGAGATGACCGGCGCTGGCATGATGGATGCCAAAAAAGCCCTGGTCGAGACCGATGGCGACATGGAAGCCGCCGTTGACTGGCTGCGCACCAAGGGCCTTGCGAAGGCTGCCAAGAAAGCGGGCCGTACCGCTGCCGAGGGCCTCGTGGCCGTCGAAGTGAACGGTGGCACTGGCGTGGCTGTCGAAGTCAACTCCGAGACCGATTTCGTTGCCAAGAACGGCGACTTCCAGGCGATGGTTGGCGGCATTGCCAAAGCGGCCCTGACCGTGAACGACGTCGAAGCGTTGAAAACCGCAGACGTCGACGGCAAGACCGTAAATGACCTGATCACCGACAAGATCGCCACCATCGGCGAGAACATGTCCCTGCGCCGCATGGCAAAGGTCGAAGGGGATGTGGTCGCATCCTACGTGCACAACGCAGCGACCGCTGGCATGGGCCAGATCGGCGTGCTGGTTGCGCTGAAGGGCGGCACCGAAGAGTTTGGCAAGCAGGTTGCCATGCACGTCGCAGCGGCCAACCCGCAGGCGCTGAACGAGGCGGACCTGGACCCCGCTGTTGTTGAAAAAGAAAAGCAGATCCAGATCGACATCGCGAAAGAGTCCGGCAAGCCGGACGCCGTGATCGAGAAAATGATCGTTGGCCGCATGAAGAAGTACATGGCCGAGATCACTCTGGTGAACCAGCAGTTTGCGCTCGACACCGACAAGACCGTCCAGCAGGCAGCAGAAGACAACGGCGCAGAGATCGTTGGCTTCGTCCGCATGCAGGTCGGCGAAGGCATCGAGAAAGAAAAAGAAGATTTTGCAGCAGAAGTGGCCAAAGCCGCTCAGGGCTGATCTTGCACAGATCTTTGGAAATTCAAGGCGTCGCTGTTTCAGCGGCGCCTTTTTTACATTCAAGGACGTATGTTGTCTGACGTTCGTGGCATTTCCGCGCCACGGTCACAGGCCGTCGAACGACATGATGCGGCCCTAAAAGACCGCAACGCTTATCGCGGCCATACGCGCTTCGGCAGGTTGGCAACGCAAAGCGGACCCCCCGGCGAAGACGTTGGGGATAATGCCGGGAGGTCCTGTCGCGGTGCTGGCTGCGAGGCAGAAATTTCCCCGCCGCGCCAGCCTGGAAAGCCACAACGCCCTGAAATAAACGACGCACAGCCATTCCAAGTCCCATGGCCAAAGCCACCACTCACGGAACAGTGACAATCTCGCAATTAACCTGCCGTTAGGGAAGTCGGGATTTCCTGACCGTGCGGTAAAATGCGATTTAGGGTTAAAAATAGGGGACGGATTTCAAAATATGAACCGCAAGGCTCGGAAAACCAATACAATAGGCGATTTCTGGTCCGCACGCTTGATATGACTTTACAAATTCAAAACCGTATAACGGGAATCTAAATAATTTGATCCTCGATAAAGTTGAGTTGGGTCAAGCTTCGAGAATGTACATCTGGTTGTGGAATGCTGCTTTCGCCACGGCTTGTGCGGTGGTTTCAACGTTCAGCGTTTCGCGCGCGAGGCGTAAGTGCTTTTCGATTGTGGCCTGAGTCAGTCCCATGATCTGCGCAATGTCCTGCATGGTCTTACCATCACCAACCCATTCGAGCGCCTCGCGTTGTCGGGGGGTCAGGTTCTGATTTTGCAGCGGAACGGGCAGGGTGAGGATCTTGAGATGTACGATATTGTTTAACAAGATGATGTCAGACCCATGTTCCGCCCAAATGGCATCTGCATCGTCTTGCGACATCTCTGGCAAAGTCGTCATGGAAATCGCACCTTTTGCACGGCTCGACACGGATTTGAAGCTGATGGTGTAGCCCGCGTGCACCTTGTGATGCAGGTTGAACGCCATGACTTTCTGGGCTTTTTCGTCGAGAGCGCCAGCAGATAGCTGATCCGCGAGAACCTGCCACGAGCAATGACCTTCATTCTGAAGCGCCCAACGCACCATGGGAGCGTGACGGTACAGCCCATCCTCGACGAAGCCTTTGCGGTAGGCTTGCGTATGATTGGTCAGAACGACGAAGTCATTGGGATCGCCCAGTGAATTGGGCGTCATGAACCGCGTGAACCCGTAAAGAAGCCGGTCAAACCCGTAGGCCTCCATCAACTCGCAATGCCGCTGCCAGAGGGCTTCGACACGGTCGATGTTGGTCAGTTCGATGAGGATGTCGCGCTGATCGGGTGTCACGCGGCGTCCTCCAGGTGGCCCAGCAGGGCATCGATTGCGAGAGTATAGCCGCGTACGCCAAAGCCGGCCATCACTCCGATCGCGACTGCGCTGAGATAGGAGTGACGCCGAAAGGCTTCGCGGGCGTGGACGTTTGAGATGTGCAGCTCGACCATTTTGGCTTCGGTGCCTTTGACCGCATCCGCCAAAGCGACCGAGGTGTGGGTGTAAGCTCCGGCATTCAGAATGATGCCATCATAGGTGCCACGTGCCTCGTGGATCCAAGTCACCAGTTCACCTTCATAATTGGACTGAAGGCAATCGACTGTGACGCCGTGGGCTTTGCCATGATCGCGGCACATCTGCTCGACATCATCTAGCGTGTCGTGGCCGTAGACGTCCGGCTGCCGGGTTCCCAGCAGATTGAGGTTTGGACCGTTAAGTACGAGGATCGATGTCATGGCGCGCTCCTAATCTGTCGCAAGGAGATACCGAGTGGAGGCCCTTGTTGTCCAGTGATGGCTTACCGTTTGGTCAACTTTGCCGAGAGCCGTGACAGAGTGGTGCGTGGAGATCAGCTTGTTTTATTACGATGATCGGTTGTATAAGAGTATATATTTTACATAATACTGATTATTGGCTTTACGTATGTAGTCAGGCACATTTTAAATTGGGTTGCGACAAATCCCCTATCGTGCCGGAAAGCAAGGATACCGGATATGACCTAAGCAGACCTTAATTTGTGTGAAAGACGCGCAATCGAGGACATTCTGAACGCGAAAGTGCCGGTGAGCAAGATCGCGGCACAGATCGGCAAGCATCGCTCAATCGCGAGATCACGCAGAACTATTTTACCGATTAAGACTCGCTCATCTCAACATGGTTGCAAAATGGATGAAGTATTAAATCGCTCGGAAATACGTGCCCTTTGATGCTAGGATTGTGCCAAGCTTTTCTTGGAGACCGAAAACCATGCCGCTTGCCGTAGCCAGACCTGACGATGAACTTGTGCAATTCTTTCAAGAGGTTTTCAGCGCATCTGAAGGTTCTGCCGCAGGTGCTGTGATCGGTGATCTGGTTCATGATCTACTGGAATTGACTGATGGCGAGGTTCATGTGTTTCGATCTTTCAGGGAGCGAAACTTGATCGCAGCTTGCCTTTTCAGCCCGCTGAGGTTTCCCGAGGATCCGCGTCGTGTGGTTCTGCTGTCTCCCGTGGCGGTCGAACCAGAAGAGCAGCGCACAGGTGTCGGGACCGCGATGCTTCGTGATGCGCTGAGTGCCGTACATAGCGAAGGCGCTGATGTGGCGGTCACGTATGGCGATCCGGCGTTCTATCATCGCGTCGGGTTTGAACCGATCACGACCGAGAATGTTCAACCACCACAGGCGTTGAGTATGCCGCATGGCTGGTTGGGACAGGTGCTGAAGGATCAGAGCGCGCCGACTTTGCGCGGCCCGTCGAAAAGCGTTCCGCGGTTCGACGCGCCAGATCTGTGGTAGATGGGGCGCTGAGAAACGTGGACGCGCGCCCTGCCTTTTGGTGGCGCGCACGCTTATCCTAAAGCGTATCCCGCACCACGCACGGTACGCAACGGATCGCCGCCGCCGTGTTGGCTCAGCGCTTTGCGCAGACGGCCGATGTGAACGTCCACCGTGCGCGTGTCGACGTAGATGTCACGCCCCCATACACGGTCGAGCAATTGCTCGCGCGACCAGACCCGGCCAGGTTTTTCCATAAAAGTCGAGAGCAGCCGAAATTCCGTCGGTCCCAGCTTCAACGCAAGCCCAGAACGCGTCACACGGTGGGTTTCGGAGTCGAGCATGATGTCCTCATACTCCAGCCGAAGACCAGCCGCAGAAGGCCGCGCGCGCCGCAGTTGGGCACGCACGCGTGCCATCAGCTCGATCACGGAGTACGGTTTGATCACATAGTCGTCGGCGCCGGTTTCCAGCCCCCGGACGCGATCGACCTCTTCGGAGCGCGCTGACAGCATGATCACCGGCGTGCTACGTGTCTCTGCCCGCGATTTGATCTGGCGGCAGACCTCGATCCCGGACACGTTCGGCAACATCCAATCCAACACGATAATGTCCGGATTTTCCTCCGCCACCATGATCAGGGCCTCTTCGCCATTTTCGGCTTGGGCCACGCGAAACCCTTCGGCTTCAAGGTTGTAGGACAAGACCGCGCGCTGTGCGGCCTCATCTTCTACCAATAAAACAGTCGGCTGATCTGCGGACATGGTTTCAGTCCTTCCGCGTCACGAGGTTTGGGTTCGGACCCATTTCAGTGGACGTTTTGTCCATCTTTTCGCGGGTCTCGTCAGGCAGCGCACCAGAGGTCAAAAAGACTACCTGTTCGCAGATCGAGGTCACGTGGTCGCCCATGCGTTCGATGTTTTTTGCAATGAAATGCAGATGCATACAGGCCGTGATGTTGCGCGGATCTTCGAGCATGAAAGTCAAAACTTCGCGAAACAGCGTGTTGTACATCTGGTCGACGTCGCGGTCGCGGTAGATCACATCAAGCGCCAGCGCCTCGTCCCGCTGAATGTAGGAGTCCAGCGCGTCCTTCAGCATAAGTTCCACTTCGCGCGCCATGCGCCGCAGCGATGACGCAGTGCCCCCGATGCTTTGCATCTGTGCCAGAACCGAGGTCCGCTTAGCCATGTTCTTGGACAAATCGCCAATGCGTTCGAGGTTTGCAGACATCCGCATCACCGACAATACAACCCGTAAGTCTGAGGCGATGGGCGCACGCAAGGCGATGACGCGCGCCGCTTCTTCGCCAAGCGCCTCATCCATGGCATCAATGGCCTTGTCGCCATCGCGCACCTTTTGCGCCAGTTCTTCGTCGCGGGTTTCAAGCGCCGTGGCGGCTGACATGATGGCCTCTTCGACAAGACCACCCATTTTCATGATTTGGGCCTGAATGCCTTCGAGATCACGATCAAAGGCCGAGGCAATGTGTTTGTTCAGGTCGCTCATGGCTTATCCGATCCGTCCGGTGATGTAGCTTTCGGTGCGCGGGTCTTCGGGGTTGGTAAAGATTTTCCCGGTCTCGCCGTATTCCACCAGATTGCCGAGGTGAAAGAACGCGGTTTTCTGCGACACGCGCGCCGCCTGTTGCATGGAGTGTGTCACGATGACCACCGAATAGTCTTTGCGCAGCTCGTCGATCAATTCCTCGACCTGGCTGGTTGCGATGGGATCGAGCGCGGAGCACGGCTCATCCATCAGCAGCACCTCGGGTTCAGTCGCCACGGCGCGCGCGATGCACAGACGCTGCTGTTGGCCGCCCGACAGGCCGGTGCCCGGCGCGTGCAGACGGTCCTTGACCTCGTTCCAGATGGCGCCGCGTTTGAGGGCCCGTTCCACGATTTCATCGAGATCGGTCTTGTTCTTGGCCAGACCGTGGATGCGCGGGCCATAGGCCACGTTGTCGTAGATGGATTTCGGAAACGGATTTGGCTTTTGAAAGACCATGCCGACTTTGGCGCGCAGTTGCACCGGGTCGACGCGCTTGTCGTAGATATCCTCACCGTCGATGCGAATGTCGCCTTCAACGCGGCAGATATCGATGGTGTCGTTCATACGGTTCAGCGTCCGCAGAAAGGTCGACTTGCCGCAGCCAGATGGCCCGATAAATGCAGTCACGGTCTTGTCTTCGATCTGGACGTCCACGTCTTTGATGGCGTGGGTGTCGCCGTAGTAAACCTGCACGTTTTTGGCGGCGATCTTTATCTCGGTCTGCGTCACGTCTCTCTCCGTGGTGTGCGGTGCGTCGTACATATTCATGTTCCTTTGTTCCGCAACGGATTACCAGCGGCGCTCAAAGCGGCGACGCAGGATGATGGCAATGATGTTCATGCTCAGCAGGAACACCAGAAGAATGATGATGCCGCCCCAAGCGCGTTCATAGTATGCGGGGTCGGCGCGTTTGGCCCATTCGTAGATCTGCGCGGGCATGGCCGAGTTTGGCGACATGAAGCCTTCGACCAGGCCATCCGGGGCATTGGTGGCGATGTAGCCGACCATGCCGATCAGCAGCAGCGGCGCGGTCTCTCCCAAGGCCTGAGCCAGACCGATGATGGTCCCGGTCAGGATGCCGGGCATGGCGAGCGGCAGGACGTGGTGAAAGACCGATTGCATCTTGGACGCGCCAATGCCGAGCGCCGCGTCACGGATCGAGGGTGGAACGGCCTTCAGCGCGGCGCGGGTCGAAATGATGATCGTCGGCAGGGTCATCAGCGTCAGCACAAGCCCTCCCACCAAAGGCGCGGACTGCGGCAGCCCGGCGAACTGGATGAACACGGAAAGCCCAAGGATACCAAAGACGATGGATGGCACCGCCGCGAGGTTGGAGATGTTCACCTCGATCAGATCGGTGAACCAGTTTTGCGGAGCGAATTCTTCGAGATAGATGGAGGCAGCGACGCCGATGGGCAGCGCCAGCGCCAGCACCACCAGCATCATGAAGAACGAGCCAAGCATGGCGATACCGATGCCCGCCTGTTCCGGGCGGCTTTCAGAGGCATCCGCGCCGAACACGAATTCCCAGTTAAAGGCCTTGGCGAGCAAACCCCTTTCCCTCATTTGGTCAACGATATCAAGGTGTACAGCATCGATGTTCTTGTCGCGGGCAAGGTCTTCGCGCTGCACGCGGCCTTTGAGGTAGCCATCTACCCGGGACGCCGCGAGGATGCGAAAATCTACTGTTTCGCCCACGAGATCGGGATTGGCGATGACACGGTCGCGCAGCTGCGCCGCGGCGGAGGCTGAAATCAGAGCCTTCATTTCGCTGGCTTTATCCAGGGGCGTGTCGATCCCGGCGGCTTGCACTTGCTCCAGAATGGCATTCTGGATCAGTGGGTTGTAGCCAAAGGTCGAGACCTTTTTCAAATCTTCAGGATCGCGGTTGCCATTTTTGTCGAGCTTTGCTGCATCAAGGTAGACGGGCACCTCAATGAAGGTCTGCTGGAACGCGCTGAGCCCGTTGGACAGGATGGCGCCCAGCAGCACAAGCAGGAAGAAGACCCCTGCCCCGATGGCCGCCAGACCATAAGCCTGAAAGCGTTTCTCGGAGGCGTTACGCTTTTTCGTGTGCGCGTCAGCCACCATGATGGACTTGCCGTGGCGCGGAGTGTCGGTGGGCATGGATGCGTCGGTCATCAGTC
The DNA here is from genome assembly GCF_014196795.1 of Sagittula marina. Lineage (GTDB taxonomy): Bacteria > Pseudomonadota > Alphaproteobacteria > Rhodobacterales > Rhodobacteraceae > Sagittula > Sagittula marina. Next base: position 369,311 of record NZ_JACIEJ010000003.1, on the reverse strand, counting down.
GTACTGCTCCCGGTATGTGCGCACGATATAGAGTGCAAAGACGTTCAGCCCGAGGGTCAGAACAAAGAGGGTCATGCCAAGGGCAAAAGCCACCAGCGCCTCTGGCGAGGCAAAGTCTGCGTCACCGGTCAGCTGTGACACGATGCGGGTGGTTACGGTGGTCATGGCTTCGAGCGGGTTCAGCGACAGGCGGGCCGCAGCCCCAGCCCCAAGCACCACGATCATGGTCTCGCCAATGGCGCGGGAGGCGGCGAGCAGCACGGCGCCAACGATGCCCGGCAGCGCGGCAGGCAGAACCACCTGTTTTACCGTTTCGGACTTCGTCGCGCCCAGCCCGTAGGAGCCGTCGCGCATCGCCTGTGGCACAGCGTTGATGATGTCGTCAGAAAGCGAAGACACGAAAGGGATCAGCATGATGCCCATGGCGATGCCAGCGGTCATCACCGAGCGTGTGCCGGTCATCCAACCTGCACCGTCGGGACCGAAAACACTGATCAGGAGTGGCCCGATGGTGAGCAGCGCGAACAGGCCGTAGACGATCGTCGGGATACCTGCGAGCACCTCCAACGCCGGTTTGGCAAAGGCGCGCAGCTTCGGGCTGGCGTATTCGGACAGGTATACAGCAGCGAACAAACCGATCGGAACGGCCACCAGAAGCGCCACGAAAGAGATATAAAGCGTTCCCCAGAGCAACGGCCAGATGCCCAGCTCGGACCCGCCGCCAAAGGACGGCTGCCATGTGAGCGAGCCAAAGAATTCCGACGCCGGATACAGGTTGAAGAAGCGGATCGTGTTCCCGATCAGCGACAGCACAATGCCAAGCGTGGTCAGGATCGCAATCGACGCGGCTGCGATCAGCAGGTATTTGACCGTTTGCTCCACCGTGTTGCGGGCGCGGAAATCCTTGTAACTGTCCGAAAGACCCCAGAAAAGACCACCAAAGGCAACCAGCAAGACGACCACGGTGCGGATCAGAGCGCCGGTTTCGCCCATGGCGCGGTAGTGTTGCGCGGCGTTCAGGATGGGTGTCGTCAGCTCTGATGTGACGATCTGGCCCGCGCTGCGCAGGCTGTCCGTCATGGCGACTGGATCGGCCAGGGTGTCGCGCGCCTGGGTATCTGCGATTTGTCCGGAGGCAACGGCGGCCTCCAACCCGTTGGCGGTGCGGCGCACTTCGGCCAGCACCAGATCGGCGCTCGACCCATCGTTGACACTGGCCTCAGGGATCAACCCGGCGACCGTCGCGTTGGTGTAGAGCGGATAGGCCAGTTGCCAGACCACCAGCACCAGAAGCGCCGGGATCAGCACCTTTAGCGCGACGTTCCAGCCATAGTAGCCCTTAAGCGAATGCAGCGCACGGCTGTCGCCCTTCGCGCTTTGCAGTGCACGCATCCGGCCGAGCACAAAGCCCACAGCCGCAATGGCAAGCACGATCAGGAAAAGCCAGTAAGCAGGCATATGCCCCCCGAGGTCTTGGTTCGTTGAAGGTCCTAAAAGGGAACGGGGGCAGCGGATAGCGCCGCCCCCGCAGACACCGGGGAAATATCCCGGTGTGCTTGATTACATGCCTTCGCCCATGGTGGTCTCGTTCTCGATCTTCGCCTGCGTGTCGGCAAGCTCAGGGTCGGACACGAGGCCGTATTCGGCCAGCGGGCCGTCGGGGCCTGCGATTTCGTCAGCCACGAAGAAGGACGCGTATTCCTTAAGGCCGGGGATCACGCCGATGTGCGCTTTTTTCACGTAGAAGAACAGCGGGCGGGAAACCGGGTAGTCGCCTGCGGCGATGGTTTCAGTTGTGGGTTCGACGCCGGACATGGTCGCAACCTTCAGAGAGTCGGTGTTGTTCTCGTAGAACGCCAGGCCAAACACGCCGATGCCATTCGGGTTGGAGTCGATGGATGCGAGCGTCTCTGTGTAGTCGCCGTCGATGTCCACGGAGCGGCCGTCAGCGCGCACGGACATGCACGCATCCTCAGCGTCGTCCTCGGACATGCCGCCTTCGATCATGGCTTCCATGGCACCGGTGGCTTCGCAGCCAGCGACCAGGACTTTCTCTTCGAAGACTTCACGTGTGCCGTGCTTGGTGCCGGGGATGAAGGCCATGATTTCGGCGTCGGGCAGGTCCGCGTTGAAGGCGTTCCAGGTGGTGTAGTCGTTGTCGACCAGTTCACCGTCCTTCAGGACCTTGGCGCCAAGCGCATTGTAGATGTCAGCCGGTTCAAACGCGGTGAACGCCGGGCCGTCGATCTGCGAGGCAAAGACGATACCGTCATAGCCGATGCGGGTTTCGATGATGTCGGTGACACCGTTGTCGGCGCAGGCCTTGATTTCCTTTTCGCGGATCGCGCGGGATGCGTTGGCGACGTCGATGGTGTTCTCACCCACACCTTCGCAGAAACGCTTCAGGCCAGCGGAGGAGCCGCCGGATTCCACGACCGGTGTCGGGAAGTCGAAGTTTTCGCCAAAGGCTTCGGCAACGATCGAAGCGTAGGGCAGAACGGTGGACGAACCAGCGACCTGCACGTTGTCACGGGCAGCGGCGGAGGTGGCGGCAACTGCGGCCATCGCCAGAGCGGAGGCGGTCATCTTGAGGGTCATATCTTGCTCCTGAGGTTTAGGATGCGATCGCCTGTGTGGTGATCTTGGGGGCAGACCTAGTGTCCCTGCACGATGCTTTTGTGACGCTTGTGTAACAGTTTCATGAACCCTGAGCCGAAGCGCTGTTTTTCGGCAAAATCACTGTCTGGAATGGAGCTTAAGACTGGAATTACACCTATAGGTGGTTTTTCCCGCAATTTTCCGAGCAGGTTGCGGCCCACGGCGATAACCTTTGGCGACAGTTTTCGGGTACGCTTGGCCCAAACCAGCCAGAGATTCTCCAGTCCAAGAGCCGTCAGCGCGGATTTATGACAGTTTGTTCACGAACGCTTACGCCATCGGCAGGGAGAAGATGAACTGAGTGCCCTGCCCCGGCTCGCTTTCCACCCGCAGACGACCACGGTGGCGATTCACGATGTGTTTGACGATTGCGAGACCAAGCCCGGTGCCGCCCTTCTCCCGCGAGCGATGGCCGTCCACCCGGTAGAATCGTTCTGTCAGACGCGGAAGGTGGTAGTGTTCGATCCCGGGACCGGTGTCAGCCACGGTGAACCGCACCGCAGGACCGCGCAGGCGCGGATCGTCGGCGACGGGTTCGACGGTGACCGTGACCTGTGCAGCGGCTCCGGCATATTTGATCCCATTCTCAATCAGGTTGGTCAGCACTTGCCGCAGCTGATCTTCATCTCCCATCATGGACAGCGGCGCCTCTGGCAGGCTTTCCGCCAAGGTGACACGCGCCTCTTCGGCCAAGGGCTGCAATCCGTGCATGACAGAGCGCACGATCCCCACGGGGTCAATCCTGTCCGTGGGACGTACGCGTTCCTCTGCCTCTACCCGACTTAGCGATAACAGGTCCCCGATAAGTCGGTTCATGCGCGCGGCCTCTGCCTCCATGATCGACAGGAAACGCGCCTGCCCGACGGGGTCATTGCGCGCCGGGCCTTTGAGCGTCTCAATGAAGCCGATGAGCGCTGTCAGCGGCGTGCGCAGCTCGTGGCTGACGTTTGCGACGAAATCACGGCGCATCTGTCCGGCTTGCGCCATCTCTGTCACGTCGAGAAATGTGATCAACGCGCCACGCCCGCTGTCTAGCGGCAGCGCGCGTATGGTCACGCGGTACGTCGTGTCCTGACGCCCGTTGCTGGTCAGGTAATCACAGGTACGCCCCTCGCCATCGCGCAGGCAGTTTTCGATCCCGTCCAGCAGCGTTGGCGCGCGCAGGGCGGTGATGAAATGCCGTCCACGGATTCCCTGGCCCAACAGCGCCAGAGCCGCGTCATTCGCGGCCTCGATCCGTTCATCGCGTCGCACCAGAAGACAAGGCAGCGGAACCGCCTCGACCACATCCGAAGCATCGGCGCGCATCAGGCAGACCGCGCGGCGCTCAGGCCATCGTCAAAACAGGCGAGCAGCGCTTCGGGGTCTTCGAGACCGACGGACACACGAAAGAAGCCCTCGGTGATGCCCAGAGCAGCGCGGCCCTCGGGTGTGAGCGCGCGGTGCGAGGAAGAGGCAGGGTGTGACAACGTGGTGCCCACATCGCCCAAAGTCGGTGCGAACGCGATGCCCTTGGCAGCATGGGCAAAGGCATTGGCTTGCGCTCGTCCACCGTCGAGGATGAAGGACACCATGTTCCCGCCCTGACCTTGCAGCAGAGATTGCGCCCGAGACATGTCCGGGTGATCGCTGCGCGTCGGATACAGCACCTTGGCCACACCAGCCTGACCGGCGAGGTGATCTGCCAGACGCTTTGCCGTCTCCTGGGCGCGCTGGAACCGGATCGGGAAGGTAGCAAGTCCCCGCTCCGCCAGCCAGCAATCGAAGGGGCTGGCCGTCATGCCGGTGGTCACGGCGAACACATTCATCCGTTGCATCAGCTCGGGGTCTTTGGCGGCCACCCAGCCCAGCGTCGCGTCCGAATGGCCTGCCAGCAGCTTGGTCACCGAATGCAGCACGATATCGGCGCCATGCTCGAAGGGCTTGACCGCCAGTGGCGTCGTAAAGGTGTTGTCCACCACCAACAGCCCGCCCTTGGACTTGCACAGAGCAGCGATGCCATCGAGATCGGCAAGCCGAAGCGTCGGGTTGGACACCACTTCGATCAGCACCATCCGGGTCTCGGGACGGAACGCCGCTTCGACGGCCTCCACATCACTCACATCCGCAAGCGTGGTCGTGATCCCCAGGCGCGGCAGGTCTTCGGCCATCATCCGCAGGGAGCGTCCGTACAACTGATCACCGCCAACCACGTGATCGCCCGCCTTGGTCAAGCCGAGCAACACGGCTGTCACAGCCGCCATGCCGGACCCCAGGACGATCCCGCCGGACACGCCTTCCAGCGCGTCGATGCGTGCCGCCAGCACAGACGCGTTCGGGTGCCCCTCCCGCGCATAAGTGTAGCCAGAGGCGCGGCCTTCGTATTGGCTGTCCAATTCATCGGGCGTTCTGGAGGCATAAACCACCGACGGCATGATCGGCGTGATGACCGGAGTCGAAAGGCTGTCAGGAATGGTAACGGGACGTTGGATGGTGGGCTTCATGAAGCACCCCTGTCTTATGGCGGAGACGCTTGCCCCGCGCTGCGTGTCAGTTTCGAAAGGGTTGGAACCGTGTACAAAACGCCCGCACTGGCGTTTCAGCGCTTCAGATCTCCGTAAGGCCAGAGGCGTAGCGCCGCGCGTTACGCTGGTAGGATTCGGCAGACTTGCGCAAACCGTCAATCTGTTCGGGGGTCAGGTCGCGCACCACCTTGCCGGGCATGCCAAGCACGAGGCTGCCTTCGGGCACGTGCATGCCTTCGGTGATCAGTGCGCCTGCGCCAATCAAGCAGTTGCGTTCAATAACGGCCCCGTTCAGCACCGTTGCTCCCATTCCGATCAAAACATTTGCGCCAATGGTACAGCCGTGCAGCATCGCCTTGTGTCCGATGGTGCAGCCCTCGCCGATCGTCAGCGGATAGCCCATATCCGTATGGCAGACGACGTTTTCCTGGATGTTCGACCCGTTCCCGACGCGGATTTCCTCATTATCACCTCGCAATGTGCAGCCGAACCAGACCGAAGAGGCCTCTGACAACACGATACGACCGATGAGATTGGCGTCCGGTGCGACCCAGGCGGATTCGTGAATGCGCGGCGTGTGGCCGTCTAGCGCGTATATGGTCATTCTCCACTCTCCTCGAATTCCGCTTGTAATCCGCGCACATGATCGAGCAGTTCAGGCTGCTGCGTGCGGCGCAAACGTGTGGCGGTAATGATACTTTTCAGGCGTTCTTCCGTCGTGTCCAGATCGTCGTTCACCAAAACGAAGTCATAGGACCCCCAGTGGGATATTTCATCCCAGCTTTTCTGCATCCGCTTGGTAATCACGTCTACACCGTCCTGGCCACGGGCCTCCAGCCGACGCTTCAGCTCAGCGATCGACGGCGGGAGAAGGAAGATAGACAACGTATGCAGCGCCAGTTCTGAGTTGGTCATCTGCTGCGCGCCCTGCCAGTCAATGTCGAACAAAACGTCCTTGCCCGAGATGATCGCATCGCGAACCGGCCCCTTGGGCGAGCCATAGAAGTTGCCGAACACATGGGCGTGTTCCAACATCTCTCCGTTGCCGACCGCCTTTTTGAACGCCTGGTCGGTCATGAAATGATAATCCTCGCCATCGACCTCGCCGGGGCGCGGCTCTCGGGTGGTGGCGGAGACCGAGAAAATCACCGATGGATCCCAGGCGCGCAGCCGTTTCGCCAGCGTCGATTTCCCTGCGCCCGAAGGCGAGGATAGAATGATCAAGAGGCCGCGGCGGCTCGTATCGGGCATGGGTTACTCCACGTTCTGTATCTGCTCGCGCATCTGATCGATGAGCGTCTTGAGGTCGAGGCCGATTCTGGTCAGCTCGGCATCGCCGGACTTCGCGCACAATGTATTGGCCTCACGGTTGAATTCCTGGCACAGGAAGTCGAGCTTTCGGCCCACAGGCCCGGTCTGGGCCAGCAGGCCGCGCGCTGCCGCGACATGGGCAGTAAGACGGTCAATCTCTTCTGTCACATCGGATTTCACTGCGATCATAGCCAGTTCCTGCGCGATGCGCGCCTCTTCGATCCCATCGATGTTCTCCATGACACGGGCCAATTGGCCACGCATCCGTTCCGCTTGCGCGCCAGAGCGTGCGTCGATTGCGGCGGCCGCCTGCCCCACTAGCGCCTCAATACCTGTCAGCTGACGGTTCAGAATGTCACTCAAAGCGGCACCTTCTGCCAGCCGCATCTCGATGAAACTCTTCAGTGCGCTGTGGAAATTCTCCATCAGCCGTTTACGAAGATCGTCCTGGTCCACGTCGGCTGCTTCTGTGGTCAACATTCCGCGCAAAGCGACAACATCGGCCGCCGTCGACGGAGCAAGGGACAGGCCCCGCTGCATTGCCTCTTCTTCGATTCGGGTCATGGCCTGCAGGACGGCTGAAAGCTGCCCCTCATCAATCCTGACGGAGCCCTCGGCCCCGTCGGAGGTCAGCTTTAATCCTATCTGAATATTCCCGCGTGTCAGGGACTTAGAGGTTTCAGCACGCACCAGAGGTTCAAGGCCATCGACCCAGTCAGGCAAGCGCAGCCGCACGTCCAGTCCCTTGCCATTGACGCCGCGCAGTTCCCATTGCCACGACAGGCCCAAACCCGAACCTTGCGCACTGGCGAAACCGGTCATGGATTGGCGCATGGAAGTCTCCTTCATAACATGCTCATTCGGGTATCGGCTGCGCCCAAATTAAGCAAGTCTCCGGAGGCCCATCCCCGAGGTCGGACCGCCTCGCCGGTGCTGCTTTTGCGGGGCATTAACCCTTGAGCCAGAATTGGGGCGAAATTAGGACACGGCTCTGCTAGTAATGTTTTCACAATAAAGGTTACAATGCAGGCATGGTGGCCGGGGGCCCGTCACGCCGCATCCGACAAGATAAGGAGCGGAAAGCATGTTTGGTAAAGGTGAGAACGGACAAGGTATCGTATCCATGACCGAGCGGGAAAAATCGCGTCGCGAGGCGCCCCTGCGGCAGGTAGAGGCCTACTGGCGTGGGCTTTGCGACGGCACAGCCGTCCCTCTGCGCAGCCAGATTGATCCGCGCGGCATGGAGCAGGCGCTGGAAAACGCCTTCTTGATGGAGCGTATCGCGCCAACGATGGCAAAGGTCCGCGTGGCGGGAACGCATCTTAACGAATTGATGGGAATGCAGGTTGCCGGTATGCCGCTGTCCTCCCTGATCGCCCCGTCCGACCGTGAGAAATTTGGCGAAGGGGTCGCGGCGCTGTTCGCAGATCCCGCCATCGTCAGGATGGAGCTGAGGGCCGAAGGCGGCTTTGGCAAGCCTGATATCACGGCCTCGCTGATCCTGCTGCCGCTGCGTTCCGACTTTGGTGATCTGACACGTGGCGTTGGTGCGCTGGTCTCCCACGGCCGGATCGGTCGTACGCCCCGCCGGTTCAAGGTGGAGCGGGTCGAGATCATCCCGGCGCTGGAGAACAATATCGGCACCGGCGTTATCAAAGAGCGTAAGACGCTGGACCTGAGCGACAAGCAGCCCGTGCATAGTCTGAGCGAAGACCGCGCGCCTTTCCGTCCGAAGTCGATCGCTGGCAGTGGCTCTGATACTATCCGCAAAGAGACCGAGCGCCGTCATTTGAAGTTGGTGGTGGATAACGGCTAGGACACAACCAAGCCTTTCGAGCATGTGATGCAGGCCGTTTCTCTTTGTGGGAGACGGCCTTTTCCATTCTGAAAGCACTGAATGTACAGGAGCGCCCTCCTAGACGGACCTGCCAATAGAACGCGAAAGGCCGGCCCAACAGGACCGGCCTTTCACAAATCTTGAGAGAACCTTAGCCGTGTGCAACGGCCTTTGCGTTTTCGCGGCGCGTCGACAGCTCTTCGGCCACCAAAAAGGCAAGCTCCAAGGACTGGGAGGCGTTCAGACGCGGGTCGCAGGCTGTGTGGTAACGGTCAGACAGATCCTCGTCAGTCACGGCACGCACGCCGCCGGTGCATTCGGTAACGTCAAGCCCTGTCATCTCGAAATGCACGCCGCCTGGGACGGTGCCCTCCGCGTCGTGCACGCCAAAGAACTCGCGCACTTCGCGCAGGACATTGTCGAACGGACGCGTTTTGTACCCCGTTGCCGATTTGATCGTGTTGCCATGCATCGGATCGCAAACCCAAGTGACCTTGGCGCCCTCTTCCTGCACCGCCTTGATGAGGCGCGGAAGATGCTCTGCCACCTTGCCGGCACCGAAACGCGCGATAAGGGTGAGCTTGCCCTCCTCGTTCTTCGGGTTGAGCTTTCGCATCAGGACCTTGAGGTCGTCGGCAGTCGTTGTCGGACCACACTTCAGACCCACCGGGTTCTGCACACCGCTACAGAATTCCACATGCGCTCCGTCAGGCTGACGCGTGCGATCACCGATCCAGACCATGTGCCCAGAACCGGCAAGCCATTTCCCGGATGTGGAATCCATCCGCGTCAGGGCTTCTTCGTACTCCAACAAAAGCGCCTCGTGAGAGGTAAAGAAATCAACCGACTGCAGCGAATGCGCCTGATCACCGGTCACACCTGCCGCCTTGATGAAGTCGAGCGTATCGGTGATGCGCTGCGCCATCTCACGGTACTTCGCGGCCTTTTCACCTTCGGTGAAGCCCAGCGTCCACTGGTGCACCTGATGCACGTCCGCGTAGCCACCGGTCGAAAAGGCGCGCAGCAGGTTCAACGTCGCAGCGGCCTGCGTGTAGGCGTGCAGCATCTTCTTGGGGTCGGGAATCCGCGCCTCAGGCGTGAACGCCAGTTCGTTGATGATGTCGCCGCGGTAGCTGGGCAGCTCCAGACCATCAATCGTCTCGGTCGGCGCAGAGCGTGGCTTGGCGAACTGCCCGGCCATACGACCGACTTTGACGACGGGCACCTTCGCGCCGTAGGTCAGCACCATCGCCATCTGCAACATCACCTTGAAGGTGTCGCGGATCGCATCAGCGCTGAACTGATCGAAGCTCTCGGCGCAATCGCCGCCTTGGAGCAGGAACGCCTCACCACGGCCCGCCGCGCCCAGTTGGTCCTTCAGACGGCGCGCTTCCCCGGCAAAGACCAGCGGCGGATACTTGGAGAGCTGCGCCTCGACGGTCTTCAGGGCGGCTGCGTCCGTATATTCGGGCATCTGAACCCGCGGAAGGTCGCGCCAGTTCGATTTCTGCCACTCGGTCATCTGATCTCTCCGGTTTAGCAATGTCGACGGTAACAAAACAGTCCGTGGCTTATACTTGAGCATTCTCAGGCTGAAAACCCGTGTTTTTCGTAAGATATCTTGACGGGAAAACGACTCTCTGTCCTTGTGACCCGATACTTTTTTGGGCGTAGCGTTTTGTTAACGTTTCACCTGCTTCACTCACTTTTGCGAACGAGGCCCTCATGCTGCCCCCGAGCCAGCGCCAAATTGTCGAACTCGACACTGTGCCAGCCAAGCCCAAACGGGTTATCTTCGTTCTCTTGAAGGACTTTACGCTTCTATCTTTCGCCGGGGCGCTCGATTGTCTGAGGCTTGCGAACCGAATGTCGAACCGCAAGCTTTATGAGTGGCGCGTGGTTGGCGAAGGCGGTGACACGGTGAACTGCTCAACCGGAACCATGTTTCAATTGGACGGCGATCTTGAAGAGCTGCACCGTGACGACGTTCTGGTCTTGTGTGGCGGGGCAAATGTGCAGGACGCCACGAGCAAGAAGCTGCTGAACTGGCTCCGGCGCGAGGCGCGGCGTGGGCTGGCCGTCGGGGGATTGTGCACAGCGGCCTATTCGTTGGCACGCGCAGGCCTGATGGACGGCAAGCGCGCCACCATCCATTGGGAGAACCAGGACAGTTTTGCCGAAGAATTCGAGGATGTGATCCTCACCAAGTCCGTATTCACCCTCGACGGCAACCGTATGACCACGGCGGGCGGAACATCCTCCATCGACCTGTTCCTGCGGATCATCGCCCGCGACCACGGCGATGAATTGGCAAGCGCTGTCGCCGATCAGCAGATCTACTCCTCGATCAGGACGGATCAGGACACCCAGCGTCTGTCGGTTCCGACCCGCATCGGTGTGCGCCATCCCAAGCTGAGCCAGGTCATTCAAATGATGGAAGCCAATATCGAAGAGCCGATCAGCCCCGCGCTGCTTGCGAAACAGGTGGGTATGTCCACGCGGCAATTGGAGCGATTGTTTCGGCGCTATCTGACTCGGTCGCCAAAGCGATACTATATGGAATTGCGGTTGCAAAAGGCACGTAACCTGCTGATGCAGACCGATATGAGCGTGATCAACGTGGCATTGGCCTGTGGATTTGCCTCGCCATCACATTTTTCAAAATGCTACCGCTCGCATTATGAAACCACACCCTACCGGGAACGTGGGACGCAAGCGACATCGAAGCTGTCGGTCTGAGGGGTGGTCGGGGTGCAGTGCCCCGACGTCTTCGCCCATAGCAGAACACCCTGCACAGCATGTCTCTCGGCTCCTTGCGCAGATGACGCACACGCCCTCTCACTCTGCCTGGCACACATCTGCGCCTGCGATGTGACTTAGTGCCTTGTCGCAGTTCGGATTAATTTCATGGCCTTTCCGTAAAGTCACCGGGCACAGCAGGCACATTCGGCAAACTACCCTGCCCTCCGGCTATGATATTGCGCTGCTGCCCCCACGCGGGCAATGCGATGCCGTTGCCCAAGGTCAGCACGCGCACGCCCCGATTGGTCGGTTCAATCGGCCCGTCGTGTTGCTTGCTAAAGCTACAAGTGGTGCGCAAGCATTTGACGCAAAACATTAATTCCTTCTCTCCGGCGTGGGCCTGCACGGTTTGCGACACTGGCGGCCCAGCCAGCAGGAACAGGTCTGCTGTCGCCGTCCCGAGAGTTTCCAATATTTTGCAACGTCTTCACGTCAGAAGCGTCGCCCTTGGTCGATAGAAAACCGTTGCATGCATCGTTTAACGCGGCGCGACCCATCACCGGGGGCTTTTCTTTTGATAAAACCGAAACTAGCCTCCGCGCAGAACACATCGTTCCAACACAGGGAGTTGAGACATGAAAAAACTGATGCTTGCGGTTTCCGCAGCTGCGCTTGCAGCAGGTGCAGCACATGCAGAAAGCCACGCCTCCGAGGCGAAAATCGGCATTATGCTGGGCTTTACCGGGCCGATCGAATCCATCACGCCGATGATGGCGGACAGCGCCGAGCTGGCTTTGACCGAAGTCAACGACTCCGGCCAGTTCCTCAGCGGCGTCACGCTTGTGCCGGTGCGCGCTGATTCGACCTGCGTCGATCCGGCCGCTGCGACCGCTGCCGCCGAGCGTATGATCACCTCCGACGGCATCGTGGCCCTGATGGGCGCGGATTGCTCCGGCGTGACCGGCGCGGTTCTGTCCAACGTGGCTGTGCCGAATGGCATCCCGATGATCTCGCCGTCGGCCACCTCGCCCGCCCTGTCTGACGCAGAAGACAACGGCATGTTCTTCCGTACCGCACCGTCTGATGCCCGTCAGGGCGCCGTCCTGGCCGAGATCCTCGCCGAGAAAGGCATCACCGAAGTCGCGGTGACCTACACCAACAACGATTACGGCAAGGGGTTCGCCGACGCATTCGCTGAAAACTTTGACGGCACGATCACCCTGTCCTCGCCGCATGACGACGGCAAGGCCGACTATTCTGCCGAAATCGGGGCGCTGGCCTCTGCCGGCGGCGAAGCACTGGTGGTGCTGGGCTACACCGACCAAGGCGGCAAAGGCATGATCCAGGCATCTTACGACACTGGCGCGTTTGACACCTATGTCATGGGCGACGGCATGTATGGCGATACGCTGTTCTCGGAACTCTCCGACGCGCTCGAAGGCTCCTACGGGACGATCCCCTGGGCCGAGGGCGAAGGCGCTGATGCCTTTGCAAAGATCACCGAGGGCGCGGGCTTTGACGCGTCTTCCTCCTACACGCGCGAAAGCTATGACGCGGCGGCGCTGATCGCGCTGGCGATGATGAAAGGCGGCGAGGTCTCCTCCGAGGCGGTTGCAGCAAACATCATGGACGTGGCCAACGCACCGGGTGAGCCGATCCTGCCGGGCGAGCTGGGCAAGGCGCTTGAGATCCTCGCAGAGGGTGGCGACATCGACTATGTCGGCGCATCCGGCGTGGAGTTCATCGGTGGTGGCGAAGCGGCGGGCTCCTACCGTCACTATAACGTCGTCGATGGCGCAACCGAGACCGTCGAATTCAAATAATTTGACCTGATCTGGGGGCGATCCGGACACACTGTCCGGGCCGCCTCTTTTCGTATGCGGGACGCGTGTATCCGCGATCCCTGAGGGAGACACTGCTTGATCAAGGTAGAGAACCTGCACCGCCATTTCGGAGCATTTCGTGCTGTGGACGGTGCATCGCTGGAGATTGCCAAAGGCTCGATCACCGGGTTGGTTGGCCCGAATGGTGCCGGCAAGACCACGCTGTTCAATGTAATCGCGGGGGCGTTGCAGCCGACCTCTGGCCGCGTCGTGATGGATGGCGAGGACATCACTGGCCTGCCGCCACATGAGCTGTTCCACAAGGGATTGCTGCGGACGTTCCAGATTGCGCATGAATTCAGCTCCATGTCCTGCCGCGAGAACCTGATGATGGTTCCAGGAGCGCAGAGCGGCGAAACCCTCTGGAGCACATGGTTTGGACGTAAACGCATCGCCGAAGAAGAACGCGCGCTGAAGGCCAAGGCCGATGAGGTTCTCGACTTCCTGACGATCTCCCATCTGGCGGACCATCCCGCGGGCGCAATTTCCGGCGGCCAGAAGAAGCTTCTGGAACTGGGGCGTACCATGATGGTGGATGCCAAGATCGTGTTTCTGGACGAGGTGGGGGCCGGCGTGAACCGCACGTTGCTCAACACCATCGCCGATACGATCGTGCGCCTGAACACGGAGCGCGGCTACACCTTCTGCGTGATCGAACACGATATGGATTTCATCGGCCGCATCTGCGACCCGGTCATCGTCATGGCCGAGGGCAAAAAGCTGGCCGAAGGGTCATTGGCCGATATCAAGGCCAACGAACAGGTGATCGAGGCCTATCTGGGCACCGGCCTGAAAAACAAGGAACAAGTTGGATGAGCGGTGGCGGCAATCCCTATCAGGATGATCGAGGCAACCACGATGCATCCATCACGAAGCCCGGCGCTGGCGGCTCGGTCGATCCCACGCGGCGGTCCGGCCCGGTGATCGAAGGCTCGGGCGGCCCGTTCCTGATCGGCGACAGCATGACCGGGGGCTACGGGAAAGGGCCTGACATTCTGCACGATTGCACCATCGCCGTGGATCGTGGCGAGATCGCCGTGATCGTCGGTCCCAATGGCGCGGGCAAATCCACCGCGATGAAAGCTGTGTTCGGGATGCTCGACGTCAGATCCGGGGCCGTGCGTCTGGATGGCGCGGACATCACCCAGCTCACTCCGCAGGACCGTGTGAAGCATGGCATGGGCTTTGTGCCGCAGACCAACAATATCTTCACCTCCATGAGCGTCGAAGAAAACCTTGAAATGGGGGCCTTCATCCGCGAGGACGACATGCAGCAGACGATGGAGCAGGTCTACACCCTGTTCCCGATCCTGCGTGACAAGCGGCGCCAGCCTGCGGGTGAGCTGTCTGGCGGTCAACGTCAGCAGGTGGCTGTGGGCCGCGCCCTGATGACGCAGCCCAAGGTCCTGATGCTGGATGAGCCGACGGCGGGTGTCTCGCCCATCGTGATGGACGAGCTGTTTGACCGCATCATCGAAGTGGCCCGCAGCGGGATCTCGATCCTGATGGTGGAACAGAACGCCCGTCAGGCGCTTGAGATCGCTGACAAGGGGTATGTTCTTGTCCAAGGTGCCAATGCCCACACCGGGAGTGGCAAGGAATTGCTCGCAAACCCGGAAGTGCGCCAATCCTTCCTTGGGGGCTAGAATGGGTGTTTCGATCAAGCCGCCGCTGGTCTGTGCGATGTTTGGGGCGGCGCTTCCGGCCCATGCCGACAAGATGAGCCTCTCTGATGCCCCGATACATCAGCCCATTGTGCTGGACTGCGATTTCGTCACCGAATGCTACGAGGCCGAGCCCTGTCAGGACACGCGCTTTTCCGTGACGCTGGAGGGACAGGCCAGCGGATTTGAGGATGTGAACCTGCTGGTGGAAGTCCGGATGCGAAGTGACGCAGCAGATGTTCCGCTGATGGGCAATCGTTCAAACGGCGCACTGGCTTTGGCTGGCGGTATCGACGGAGTTCGTCACATGGTGACAACCAATGCCGACGGGACAGCCCGGTATACGGTGCACGACGCGGATGGGCCGATGATGGTGTCCTACCTTGGCAGCTGTGCGCCGCAACCATGACAGATATTTTCGATAACAAGACTGGCCCGACCGCGCAATTTCGGTTCGTGACAGCCAGCGAGGAGAGATAGATGGATTTTGTGAACGCCATCGTGGCGCTGACGAATTTCGTGCTGATCCCGGCCATGACCTATGGCAGTCAGCTTGCGCTGGGCGCGCTGGGGGTCACCATGATCTACGGCATCCTGCGGTTTTCCAATTTTGCCCACGGCGACACCATGGCCTTTGGCACGATGGTGACGATCCTGTTCACGTGGCTGTTTCAGTCATGGGGAATCAGCCTTGGCCCGCTGCCGACCGCCTTGCTTGCGATTCCCTTCGGTATCGCGGGCACAGCGCTGATGGTGCTGGCCACCGACCGGGTGGTCTACAGGTTTTATCGCGCGCAAAAAGCCAAGCCGATCATCTTTGTCATGGTCTCCATCGGTGTGATGTTCGTGTATAACGGTGTGACGCGGATCATCCTTGGAACCGATGATATCCGGTTTGATGATGGCGAACGCTTCATCATTTCGGCGGGTGATTTCAAACGCGCCACCGGGCTGGCCGAAGGTCTGGGCCTGAAAACGACGCAGGCGATCACCGTGATCACCGCGATCATTGTCGTGGTGGCCCTGTTCTGGTTTCTCAACCGCACGCGCACGGGCAAATCCATGCGCGCCTATTCCGACAACGAGGATCTGGCGCTTCTGTCCGGCATCAACCCCGAGCGTGTGGTCATGGTGACATGGCTGATCGTCGCCGGGCTGATCACCATTGCAGGTGTGCTCTACGGTCTGGACAAAAGCTATAAGCCGTTCACCTATTTCCAGTTGCTGCTGCCGATCTTTGCCGCTGCCATCGTGGGCGGTCTGGGCAATCCTCTGGGCGCCATCGCTGGCGGCTTTGTCATCGCCTTTTCCGAGGTGGGTCTGACCTACGCGTGGAAAAAGGTCCTCGGCTACGCCATGCCGGAAGCGCTGGAGCCGTCCGGCCTCGTGCAACTGCTTGCCACGGAATACAAATTTGCCGTCAGCTTCATGATCCTTGTGGTGGTTCTGCTGTTCCGCCCGACCGGCCTGTTCAAGGGGAAATCCGTATGAACCAGACAGTAAAAACCTATGCGCTCTTTGCGCTGGTGGGCGTGCTGATCCTGATGACCGGCCTGTTCCAAAGCTGGGATTATGCGTTGAAACTGGTGGCCATGGGTTTGGTCAGCGCGATCATGGCGCTGGGCGTGAACCTGCAATGGGGCATCGCCGGGCTGTTCAACGTCGGTGTCATGGGCTTTGTCGCACTAGGTGGCATGGCCGTGGTGCTGACCTCTGTGCAACCGGTGCCAGAGGCATGGTCAGCAGGTGGCGTCCGGGCACTTCTGGCACTGGTCATCGGAGCCGTCGTCGTGGCGGCCAGTGTCGTCGTCTACAAACGCACCCGCAGCGCGCTGATGCTGGTGGCGCTGCTGGTAGCGGGGTTCGTGTTGTATCGATGGGTCCGCGACGACGCGGTCAACGCGATCGAGGCAGTGAACCCGGCCGCAACCGGCTACCTTGGCGGCCTCGGCCTGCCGGTGGTGCTGGCGTGGCCCGTGGGTGGCCTGCTGGCCGCTGGCGCAGCGTGGATCATCGGCAAGACCGCGCTGGGCCTGCGATCCGACTACCTGGCGATTGCGACGCTTGGCATTTCCGAGATCATCATCGCGGTGATGAAGAACGAGGAATGGCTGACCCGTGGCGTGAAAAACGTGAACGGGCTGCCGCGCCCCATGCCATATGAGATTGATCTGCAAAGCGATCCTGCCTTCATCGACCGCGCGGCGAATTGGGGCCTAGACCCGACGAGCGCCTCTACCCTCTACGTCAAGCTTGGCTACGTGGGGATGTTCGCCGTGGTTCTCGTGATCCTGCTGGTGCTGGCGCAATTGGCGCTCAACAGCCCGTGGGGCCGTATGATGCGCGCAATCCGCGACAACGAAACCTCCGCCCGCGCCATGGGCAAGGACGTCACGTTTCGCCACTTGCAGGTCTTCATCCTCGGCTCTGCCATCTGTGGCGTCGCCGGTGCCATGATGACCACGTTGGATGGCCTGCTGCAGCCGACAGCCTATCAGCCACTGCGCTACACCTTCCTGATCTGGGTGATGGTGATTGTCGGTGGTTCCGGCAACAACTTCGGCGCAATCCTTGGCGGTATGCTGATCTGGTTCCTGTGGATTCAGGTCGAAACGGTGGGACCGGAGCTGATGGTCTGGGCCACAAGCGCCCTGCCCGACGGTTCCGCGCTCAAGATGCATCTGTTGGAGTCGGTCCAGCACATGCGCCTCCTGACCATGGGCGTGATCTTGTTGCTGGTGCTCAGGTTCTCGCCAAGGGGCCTCCTGCCGGAGCGCTGACGCGGCGCCGCGCAACGAATTATCCGCGCGCAACCATGCCAGAATATCAACAGGCCCTCGGTTTACCATCGAGGGCCTGTTGTCTTATCAGCCTGAAAGATCTGCATGGGCGGCAGAGGCTCGGCCGCGCAGCTGTTTCAAGGCGCTATATCCGAGGGGACCTTCATGACCGACGACAAAAACGCACAGGCCGCAACCCATCCACCATCCCGCCCGACCGTCGCGGTGATTGCAGTGGTCGTCAAAGACCAAGATGTCCTGCTGGTGCGCCGGGCAAACCCGCCGGATGCTGGTTTATGGGGCTTTCCCGGCGGCAAGGTTGACCTCGGTGAAGAGATCACATGTGCCGCCCTGCGAGAGCTGCGAGAGGAAACCGGCATACAAGCCGAAGCGCAGCAGGTCATCACTGCCCTTGATGCCTTTGACCATGATCCAACGGGGGCCCTTCGCTATCACTACGTGCTGATTGCCGTTCTTTGCACATGGGTGTCCGGTCAGCCGGTGGCGAACGACGATGCGCTGGACGCCAAGTGGGTTGCGTTAGACGGGCTGGAAAACGGCCCCCTCAGCCTGAGCCGCGATGTCGCGCGCATCGCCCAACAGGGGGCCGCTCTGGCCAGCACCCTTTAGGCTGGCGGCCCTCACCCCAGCGTCACATCGAGGAACATCATCAGCACCAGACCGACGATGAAACCCAGCGTCGCCTTGTCCTGATGGCCGTGACGGTGTGTTTCCGGCACGATCTCATGGCTGATGATGAACAGCATGGCCCCGGCGGCAAAGGTCAGTCCCCAAGGCAGCAACGCCGCCGACACAGACACTGCCGCCGCCCCCAAAACGGCGCCGACGATCTCGATGGCGCCCGTCAGCGCGGTGACCCCCAGCGCCGTCCAGCGGGAATAGCCCAAGCCCATCAGCGCCACTGCCACGGCCAGCCCTTCTGGAATGTCCTGAAGGGATATGCCCGTCATCACCGACAAACCGTTGGCCTGATCCACGCCAAAGGCCACGCCGATCGACAGCCCCTCTGGAAGATTATGGATCGAAATCGCTATGACAAACAGCCAGATGCGGGCCACGGTGGCCTGATCCGCGCCGCCTTCGGGTCCGGATTTGAAATGCTCATGCGGGATCTTGGCATTCAGCACCCAGACAAAACCGGCCCCCAGAGTGATCCCCGCCGCGGCAATGGCCGCCGCCCACCAGACCGATCCGGTCTGCATCTCGGCGCGCTCCAGCCCCGGCAGGATCAGCGAGAAATAAGCGGCCGACAACATGACCCCAGCGGCAAAGCCCAGCATCATGTCCGAGGTCCCCCGGCTCATCCGGCGCCCGATCACGGCTGGAAAGGCGCCAGCGGTGGTGGCGATGGCGGCAACGGACCCGCCCAGAAAGGCGGTCATGAGAGGGGTCATAGTGTCTCCAGCACCGGCGGAGTGCCGGGGTCGCGCAACAAGATCAATCACTTCGACCCCAAGTCAAGGGTCAGCGGTCAGCTGAGCGACGTCACCCAAAGGATCGTGGCGTCCTCGGACGAGACGGAGACCACATTGTGCCCCATCGTCGCGTCATAATAGGCGCTGTCGCCGCGCTTCATTTCGATTGGCTCGTAAAACTCGGTGTACAGCCGCACCACCCCGGTCAACACGTACAAAAATTCCTCGCCGTCATGGCGGACCCAGCCTTCGAACTCTTCCATTCTGCGCGCCCGGACGGTGGCGCGATAGGGCAGCATCTTTTTGCGGGTCAGGGTCTCGGCCAGCAGATCGTGTTCGTAGGTCACCGTGGCCTGCCGCTTGCCTTCGCCCACGCGCGTCACCGACATGCGACCGTTTACCTGCCCCTGTTGCGGCGGCGTGAACAGCTGCGGCACAGAGATTTCCAAGCCCACGGCCAGCTTCTTCAACGCATCGTACGTCGGGCTCATCTGGCCGTTTTCGATCTTTGACAAAGTGGATCGCGCCAGCCCGGCCTT
Source organism: Sagittula marina (assembly GCF_014196795.1). Taxonomy (GTDB): domain Bacteria; phylum Pseudomonadota; class Alphaproteobacteria; order Rhodobacterales; family Rhodobacteraceae; genus Sagittula; species Sagittula marina. The sequence continues at coordinate 349,957 of NZ_JACIEJ010000003.1, read as the reverse complement.
GCGCGCGGCCTGTTCCAGCGTCCAGTCCTTTTCCTTGCGCAGCTCACGGACCCGCAAACCAAGGTCGAGCGGTTCTGCCTGCACGTCTTCGCCGCTTTCACGCGCAAGGCGGATCAGGGCGGTGTTGTCTTTGGGATCGATGGCCATGGCGCACGCTTATAGGAGCGGTCCCAGCCCCTTGCAAGCATGCGTGGCCTTGAATACTCCATCCGACATGACAGTTTCGATCTTCGACGAAGGCGCCTTCGCGCCCTGCCCCGCGCCGTTCAATTTGGCCGAGCACGTGCTGCGCGCCGGCAGCGCCACTCCGGACAAGGTCGCCCTTTCGGTGGTCAAACCAACGGGCGCGCAACGATGGTCCTACGGGCGTCTTATCGCCGCCATCCGTGGCACGGCCACAGGTTTGTTGCAGGCAGGTCTGGTCCCCGGTGACGTGATGCTGATGCGCCTGGGCAATACGGTCGATTTCCCCATTGCCTATCTCGGGGCGATCACGGCAGGGATTGTGCCGGTGCCCTCGTCCTCTCAGCTGACCGAACCAGAAGTCGCCAGCATGATAACGCAGTTGGCCCCGCGTGCTATTTTGCGGGCAGAGGGTGTTGCCTGCCCGCAGACCGATGTCCCTGTCTACGGCCCCACGACCTACCAAGGATGGCACGATCTGCCCCCTGCGGACTTCGAGATGGGCGATCCGGAGCGCATGGCCTACATCGTCTACACCTCCGGAACCTCAGGCACACCGCGGGCCGTGGCGCACGCACATCGCGCGATCTGGGCGCGACAGATGATGGTGGACGGCTGGTACGGATTGCGACGGGAGGACCGCCTGTTACACGCAGGCGCCTTCAACTGGACCTACACGCTGGGCACCGGTCTGATGGACCCATGGACCTGTGGCGCCACGGCGCTGATCCCCGCTGCAGGCACGGAGCCTGCGCAGATCCCACTGCTGATGAAGCGCAACGATGCGACGATTTTCGCCGCTGCTCCTGGCGTTTACCGACAGATCCTCAAGTTTCCCATTCCACCAATGACCAAGTTGCGGCACGGGCTCTCCGCCGGGGAAAAACTGTCTGAAACAATCCGCGAGGGCTGGCGCAACGCCACCGGCACAGAGGTATTCGAGGCCTACGGCATGTCCGAATGCTCCACCTTCATTTCCAACGCGCCGGGCTCTCCCCCAGTCGCCGGCACCTTGGGACGGCCACAGGTTGGCCGCCGTGTGGCGATCCTCGGCCCCGACAATCACCCCGTGCCGCTGAACACTCCCGGTGTCATCGCCATCGACCGTCGCGATCCGGGCCTGATGCTGGAGTACCTCGGCGCACCAGAGGCCACGGCTGAAAAGTTCAACGGCGACTGGTACTTGACTGGCGACATGGCCTCGATGGATGCAAGCGGGCAAATCACCTATGCCGGACGCGACGACGACATGATGAACGCTGGCGGCTACCGTGTCTCCCCGTTGGAGGTTGAGGGCGCACTCGCGTCACTGTCAGGTGTCACGGACCTCGCCGTGACGGATGTGCAGATCAAGGACGACGTGCGGATCATCGTGGCATTTTTCACCGCCGAAACCGCGCTGGACGACGACGTCTTGAAAACCGAGGCCGCCGCGCGGCTCGCCAATTACAAGCAGCCGCGCGCCTGGGTGCGCGTCGACGCACTGCCGCGCAACCCGAACGGCAAACTGATCCGCAAGGCGCTGCGAGATCACGCGATTTGATCCGCAGTGGCACAAATTGCGCGCCGATGCTATGAAACGCGCCACAGCCCGCCAAAACCACGCCGGGAGGCGACATGACACAACTCGATATCTTCTCCGACCCGATCTGCCCCTGGTGCTATATCGGCAAGGCCAACCTTGACACAGCGTTGGAAGCAAACCCCGGCCATCCCTTCCGCATCCGCTGGTTGCCCTTCATGCTGAACCCGACGATGCCCAAGGGTGGTATGGATCGGCGCAGCTATCTGGAGGAAAAATTCGGCGGCAAGGACAAGGCGGTAAAAGCCTACACGGCCGTGCATGAACAGGCCGAAAAGGCTGGGCTGACGCTCAACCTCGATAAGATAGAAAAGACGCCAAACACCGTGGACGCACACCGCCTGATCCACTGGGCCGAGGTCGAAGGATGCCAGACGCCTATCGTCTCCGCGCTGTTCAAAGCCTATTTCGTGGACGGACGTGATATCGGCGAGCATGAGGTTCTGGCGGATATTGCCGACAGCTACGGCATGGACGCCAGCCTGGTTCTGCGGCTGCTGTCCTCTGATGCGGACCAGCGCGAGATGGTGGAACGCGATGCGGCGGCGCGCGGTATGGGCGTGACATCTGTCCCGACCTTCGTCGTGGCCAGCCAGCACGCGGTGCCCGGAGCGCAGCCGCCCGAGTTGTGGGACAGCGTGATCAAGGAATTGCGCAGCGGGGCTGCCACGCAGGCATGAATCGCCTGCGCGTGATAACTCTGCTTGGTACTCTGGTCGGGATTATCCTGATCGGCACCATCTTCTTTCGCCATGTTGAAGGTTGGTCGTGGATTGACAGCTATTTCTTCACAGTGGTGACGCTGTCCACCGTAGGCTACGGCGAACTGGTTCCGCAAACAGCGATTGGCCGCATCGGAACTACTGTGTTCATCTTGGTCGGTCTCGGGATTTTTGCGGTCGCGGTGCAACAGTTTGGTCAATACGCCATGCGCAAACGCGAAGAGCACACCGAATGGCTGATCGCGCGGCTTGGATCGGCAGATCACGCCGCCGCCAATGAGGATGACCCGCCTCATACGCAAGACCGCAAGCCCTGACAGCATCCAAGAGACAGCGACATGACCCATCCCACTGAAGCGCCCCAGGCGGCGCCGCTGAGCCGGCACAAGCTTCCTGGTCGCCGCGAATTCATCGCGCTCATGGGGCTGCTGACGGCACTCGTGGCGTTTTCCATCGACTCGATGATGCCCGCCCTGCCCGCGATTGCGGCCGACCTTGCCTCCGCCAACCCGAATGCTGCGCAGCTGGTCATCACGAGCTTTGTGCTTGGCATGGGAATTGGCACGTTCTTTACCGGGCCGCTGTCTGACCGTTTCGGACGGCGCAGCATCATCCTGTGTGGTGTGGTTTTGTATATCGTGGCCGCGCTGGCCGCGACGCTTTCGCAGAATATGACTTGGTTGCTGGTCACACGGTTGGTGCAGGGCTTGGGCGCTTCTGGGCCGCGCGTTGTGGTGATGGCCGTGATCCGGGACCTTTATTCGGGGCGCGGCATGGCACAGATCGTGTCCTTTGTCATGATGGTCTTTGCAATCATCCCCGCATTGGCCCCGCTTATGGGCGCGCAGATCCTGCGTGTGGCGGATTGGCATGCGATTTTTCTCGCCTTTGCGCTTTTTGGTATTGCAAGCACGGCGTGGTTCCTGCTGCGCGTTCCGGAGACGCTGCCGCTCGACCGCCGTCGCCCGTTCCGCTTTGCCACATTGAAGGCGGCGGTGCTGGAGGTTCTGCGGCATCAGCAGGTCCGTCTTGCGATCCTTACCCTCTCGCTGGTGTTTGCCGGTCTGTTTGCAACGATTTCCTCCATTCAGTCGATCTATGACGTCTGGATGGATCGTGCTGACTCCTTTCCTGCCTGGTTCGGCCTGACGGCTATCGTCACGGCCTCCTCAAGTTATTTGAACGCGCGGCTTGTCATGCGATTGGGAATGCGGCGCCTGGTGAAGGCGATGTTCACCGGTTACATCGCGGTGACGATTGGTGCGCTTGTGGCCCTGAACATGTCCCCCGGGCCTATCGCGCAGCTGGTGATCCTGCTTATCTGGCAACAGGCGCAGTTCTTTCAGGCCAGTCTGGGCATCGGCAATCTGAACGCCCTGGCATTGGAGCCTATGGGACATATCGCTGGCACCGCAGCCTCCGTCATCAGCGCCGGAGCGACGACCTTTGCCGTGCTGTTGGCAGTCCCGGTCGGGTTGGCGTTCAATGGCACGCCATTTCCGCTTATGCTTGGCTGTATCTGCTTCTCCGGCCTTGGCTTGGCCCTCATGATGCGCTTGCGGGAGGACAGCTGACAGCGGCCTAGTGCAACGCGACAGAGCGAAGTCCGCCAAGCAGCGTCGCATCGCCATTCTGTTCCTGAAAAACATCCCAATTCAGCGCATCCGCCGCAGCGGTCTTGGCCTTCAGCTGCTTGCCCCCCTCACCCTGCACCTCCAGCGATGCGGTCAAAGTGCGCGTGGTTTCGCTTTGGTTCACGATGTTTGACAAGATTGTCCGCAACGCCTCTGTCATCTCAGTGTGTGTCATGGCAAACCGCGCGGCGCGCCCGATGATGTTCTGAATGCTCAGCGCGGCCTCCGCCGTGGTGCGGTAAAGACCACGCGCTTCGCCTGCGATGCGCGCGATCTGTGCGTTCTGTGCCCCACTGGCTTGCTTTGCTTCCGCCTCGGTGATCAGCGCCAGCATGTCCGCCTGCAGAGAAATGTCCTGTATCAGTTCCGAGATCTGGATGATCTGACGGGAACATTCGTCCATGGGACACGGCCCCCGCGCGGCCATTTGCCTGGGTGTCAGGTTTTCCGCCGCTGACATGCAAACCGCCATATCCGCGGCGATTTCCCGGGTTGCAATGGACATCTGGGCAACCACGTCGGCATGCATGGCGCTCATCCTTTGCAGTTCCTCGAACGCTGGCTGAGCCCCAAGAGAGTCCGATGAAAACGCTGAAATCACCTCCGACATATCGCGAAAAGCCTGTCGCAAGCCTGTGATCGTAAGGTCCAATTCATCCGTAAGATTGGCTTCATCTGCCACCGAAGGCGCCTGAACCGGGTCCGGTGCGGGCTTTGCCCTCAGCTGAGCGAAGGCACTCTGCATCCCTCTCAGCACGATCCCCGTGCGGGCGCGAACTGTCTGCACCTCAGACCTCGCAGCCTCCGCAGCGCGCGTGCGAAGTTCGGCCTCCCGGAGCGCGGCGTCCGCCACAGCTTGTTCGTGGCGATGGTTTCGAACCGCAATGACCAAAATGGATGTTTCAAGCAAAATCATGCCCACATGCAAAGCCGCACGCAACAATTCCATGCCCAATGGGACACTTCCAAGTTCAAGGGCGGGCAATGCGATTTCCAGCGAGAGGTCGTGCGCAATCACGACCGCGGCGGCAAAGATCACGGGACCGGCCCGCCCTCCGAGCGCAATCATGGCCAGCAGCACGAAAAAGAGCATGTGAATGTCCGATTCCCATGGATGCCCGGCGAAGACAGCCACCAACAGGACCGCTTGCCCCATCAACGCGCCAGCCAATACATATTCGGACAACACGCTGGTCATCCGGAAGCTTAGCACCAGCACCACCCCTAAAGTCGCAGCAGCAACGACCGTTAAAGAAACGTCAGCCGGTGTCAAAACACTTGCCAAGGGTGCCAGAGGCAGCAACAGCAGAGACACCGCACGGACCAAGCGCCTTATGCGATTTGCATTTTCGTCGTCCTGAAGGTCGAACATATCAGGCTCCTTCACAAATTTGCATATAACGCTCATCCTTTACCAAAATCACGCACCACGGTTGCGCAGGATGGATTCTCGCAATGATCCGTCAAAACCCGCAAGCGCGACGTCCAAGTTGGTACTGCTTCCTGACAGCGAACGGTCTTCATCCGCAATCACCGGGAAGAGAGCGGCTTAGAACGCCACGACATCAAGATCACGAGGGCGAACCCTCCACCGGCGGGCAGATATTGAAACACAATTGCAATGCAGATTTGCAAGCCGACCAAACATGTTGGGACGCAGAATCCGACGGCGCGTGACGGTGTTGATAGAAGCTGAGGGTGGTGAGCGTGTCATACTCTCACCGATACCGCCTCAACGGTTACTATTATCTTCAGCCCCATCTGGAATGCGCAGTTTTTCAGCTGTCAAACCACCCGACTTCGACAAAATTCGCCGCATTCCAAGGCGCTGAATGGGATTTTACAGTATACATTGGTGTACCATATTTCTGTTTAACACTTCGTACGTTAGAACTCAGGCAACGACTCACACTCAAAGAGGGATTCCCCATGACCCGGATCAAGGTCGACAACCCGATCGTCGAGATGGACGGAGACGAGATGACCCGCATCATCTGGGCCTTCATCAAGGAAAAACTGATCCTGCCCTATTTGGATCTGGATTTGCTTTATTACGATCTCGGGATCGAAGAGCGGGATCGCACAAACGACCAGATCACGGTGGACGCCGCTGAAAAGACAAAAGAAGTGGGTGTTGCGGTTAAATGCGCAACGATCACGCCGGACGAACAGCGGGTCGAGGAGTTCGGTCTCAAAAAGATGTGGAAATCGCCCAACGGCACAATCCGCAACATTCTAGGCGGCGTGGTGTTCCGCAAGCCGATCATCTGCCGCAACGTGCCCCGTCTCGTGCCGGGCTGGACCAATCCCATCGTCGTGGGCCGTCACGCCTTTGGCGATCAGTACAAAGCCACAGATTTTCATTTTCCGTCCGCCGGAAAGCTGACGATGAAGTGGGAAGGCGCCAATGGCGAGGTGATCGAACGAGACGTTTACGACGCGCCAGACGCAGGGGTGTATATGGGTATGTACAACCAGGACGAGTCGATCCGCGATTTCGCCCGTGCGTCCTTCAACTACGGTCTGAACGTCGGCTGGCCCGTCTACCTGTCAACCAAAAACACAATCCTCAAAGCTTACGATGGCCGCTTTAAGGATTTGTTCTCAGAGATTTACGAGGCGGAGTTCGCAGATAAGTTCAAGGCAGCCGGCATCTGGTACGAGCACCGTCTGATTGACGACATGGTCGCCTGCGCGCTCAAATGGAACGGAAAATTCGTTTGGGCCTGCAAGAACTACGATGGCGATGTGCAGTCTGATACCGTGGCCCAGGGGTTCGGCTCACTGGGCATGATGGCGTCTCAACTTATGACCCCCGACGGGCAAATTGTGGAGGCCGAAGCGGCCCACGGCACCGTTACCCGCCACTACCGCCAGCACCAAAAAGGTGAGTCCACGTCGACGAATTCCATTGCATCCATTTACGCTTGGACCGGCGGGTTAAAGCATCGCGCAAAGTTGGATGACAACGCTGCCCTGCTCGAATTTGCGGAAACGCTGGAACGCGTGATCATCGACACCGTGGAATCCGGCTTTATGACCAAGGATCTTGCGTTGCTGGTCGGCCCTGACCAAGGCTGGATGACGACCATGGGTTTTCTCGAAAAGATCGACGAAAACCTCAACAAGGCGCTGAAAGGCTAACCTACCCTTGCTTTGCAAATCGCGCGGGCAGCTCTGTTCGGATATCGAATTTGAGTGCCCGCGTTTTCACGAGACTGTAACGTTCCACCCTCGCTGGGTTGACGGACAACTTTGCATGAGCGCGCGCCTCGGCCTTGTCCCAGTTGACCACGGCCTTCTCGGCAAAGCTCATGTGAAACCGATCGGCATCTGCATCGGCTTCTGACCAGCCGACACCGGGCAGCCCGGCCGCATCACCCTGTGCAACCGCCATGCGGACCCCTATCGCATCGCGCAAAGCAGCCCCGTTGGCATATTTCAGATGCGCAAGGTACAGGCCGCGCGGCATGTGAAAGGGAAACCCTGCCAGTCGACGCTGCGCAACCTTCACCCCATGAAGATGAAACGGGATCGCCCGTCTGGCCGCAATCGCTTTGGAATAATGCCCCGAGAAAGCCAGAGCTGTGCGTTGCGCAAAGACAGGCTCGGATTGCATCGGCGCATCGCCCGGCTGCTCGACCAGGTCAAAGCCAAGCGCAGTGACCACTGGCACGTCCTGTGCGGCCAAGGCCTGTGGCACATCGCGCCACAGATAGGGGTCCACGCAGATAAGCTCATCCGCGTCGGTTCGGATGACCCAATCATAGACCTTGGACAAACCGGCGTGGAAACAATTCAGCATCTCCGCTCGGGCCCGATCAAAATGCGCCAGATCATCGCGCGGGATCGTCAGGACGGAGGCGCCGGGGCACAGGCGCGAAATCTCCGGATCGGCGCCGTGCGCCACGACAAACAGGTTCTCCGCGCCGAACTGCGCGGCATGATGTGCATACCACCGCGACAGCGCCCAGTGGTCGCGATACACCATCGTCAAGGCAGCAACTTTCATGAACGACCTCAAATGCCATTGGGCTGACTGTTCCAGAGCGGAGCACACAGCACAACCGCCCGGAGCGCAATTGGCACGCAATCACGACACCGTGGCTACACCGCAGCGCAGCTCTCTGAGCGCTATTGCCACTTGGGATAACGGCCCATTACTATCTTCTTAACTAAGTTTAAGAAGCGCCATCATGCATCTGTTTTAAAACAAAAAAAGGACCCCGGAACGGGGCCCTTTGAAGTTTCGCTGACAGGGCTCAATATTGTACCGCTCGAGTGTTTTTGCCTGTGGCCCTGCCCGCGCTTAGGGTCAGCGCACCGACCCCTTGTTCGGATGGATATGGTCCCATCCCGACCGAAGCGCCGGGTCCCGGGGACACGGTTTCCGACGCCCACCCCCCACCGGGGTATCGCGTTGGGGCGACCCGTGAGGGCCGCCCAACTCCCTTAGCTACATCCAGACGTGCCGCCACAGGTGTTGCACTTCATGCAGGTGCCGTTGCGCACCAGAGTGTAGTTGCCGCAGTCGCCACAGGCCTCGCCCTCGTAGCCTTGCATCTTCGCCTTGGTGCGTTCGTCCATCGACATGGCAGCGGAGGCCGCCGCAACGGTCGAGGTCGCCATCACAGAGGCCGTGCCCATGCCGCCTGACGTTTCCGGCACCAGCGTGTTCAACGCCGCAACCGTGTCGCCACCACCGCCCTGGAACACCACCAGCTCTTGCGGCAGACGCTTGCGCAGATAGCCTGTCGAAGAGATCTGCTTGAGCACCTCCAGAGAGCGCGTCGCAGCGGTTTCAGACAGTTCCTGCACGTTGGCGACGCCTTCCTCGGACCCTCGGCCCAGATCATCAAACGCAGCGCCCGTGGGCTTTACATGCGCCAGATCCGTGCGGTCGAGGTAGCTGACCGCCAGTTCGCGGAAGATGTAGTCAAGGATCGAAGTCGCGTTCTTGATGCTGTCATTGCCTTGCACCATGCCCGCCGGTTCGAACTTGGTGAAGGTGAAGGCATCCACGAACTCTTCCAGCGGCACGCCATATTGCAGACCGACGGACACGGCGATGGCGAAGTTGTTCATCATCGCACGGAAGCCCGCGCCTTCCTTGTGCATGTCGATAAAGATCTCACCCAGCGAGCCGTCCTGATACTCGCCCGTGCGCAGATAGACCTTATGGCCCCCGACCACGGCCTTTTGCGTGTAGCCCTTGCGGCGTTCCGGCATCTTGGTGCGCTCGGAACGGATGATTTCCTTCACCACGACCTTTTCGACAATCTTTTCAGCCAGCACCTGCGCCTTTTGCGTCTGGGTGCCGGTTTCCAGAATGTCGGCCGCGTCTTCGTCGTCCTCGACCAGCGCAGAGGCCAGCGGCTGAGACAGCTTGGAGCCGTCGCGATAGAGGGCGTTGGCCTTGATCCCCAGCGACCACGACAGCTCGTAGGCCTTCTGGCAGTCTTCGATCGTAGCGTCGTTTGCCATGTTGATCGTCTTGGAGATCGCGCCAGAGATGAACGACTGCGCCGCCGCCATCATGTAGATATGCGCGTCGACGGACAGGTACCGCTTGCCCTTCTTGCCGCAGGGGTTGGCACAGTCAAAGATCGACAGGTGCTCGTCCTTCAGGAACGGCGCGCCTTCCAGGGTCATGGTGCCGCAGACGTGGTCATTGGCGGCGTCGATCTCTGCCTTGGTATAGCCCAGATGGCGCAGCAGATCGAAGGTCGGATCGTTCAGCTTGGCCTGCGGGATGCCCAGCACTTCGGTGCAGAAGGTCTCGCCCAGCGTCCACTGGTTGAAAACGAAGCGGATGTCGAAAGCGGTGGCCAGCGCGGCCTCGATCTTTTCGATCTGCGCCGGGCCAAAGCCGTGGCCGATCAACGAGGTGTGGTTCACGCCCGGTGCGTTGCCAAGGGTCTGGTGCCCGACCGCATAGGAGATGATCTCTTCGATCTGGCTGGAGGTGTAGCCCACCTTGACCAGCGCCGCAGGCACGGACCGGTTGATGATCTTGAAGTAGCCACCACCGGCGAGCTTCTTGAACTTCACCAGCGCAAAATCGGGCTCGATCCCCGTGGTGTCGCAATCCATGACCAGACCGATGGTCCCGGTCGGCGCGACAACAGACACCTGCGCGTTGCGATAGCCGTGCCGTTCGCCCAGCTTCAGCGCCTCGTCCCAGGATGTCTTTGCCAGTGAAATCAGCTTCTCATCCGGGCAACCTGCGTGGTCCAACGCGACGGGCTTCACTTCGAGCCCCTCATAGCCTTCGGTGCGGCCATAGGCGGCGGTGCGGTGATTGCGGATGACACGAAGCATGTGGTCGCTGTTGGCCTCGTAGCGGGCAAAGGCCCCCACTTCGCCGGCGATCTCGGCAGAGGTCGCATAGGCCACACCGGTCATGATCGCGGTCAGGGCACCACACAGCGCCCGACCCTCGCGGCTGTCATAGCCATAGCCCATGTTCATCAGCAGACCGCCGATGTTGGCATAGCCCAAACCCAGGGTACGGAAATCGTAGCTGCGTTGCGCGATGGCGGCGGATGGGAACTGCGCCATGAGCACGGCGATTTCCAGCGTCAGAGTCCACAGGCGCGTGGCGTGCATGTAGGTTTCCGCGTCGAATTCCCCGTCATGCAGGAAGGTCAGCAGGTTCATGGACGCCAAGTTGCACGCTGTGTCGTCGAGGAACATGTACTCGGAACACGGGTTGGAGCCGCGAATCTCGCCATCTTCGGGGCAGGTGTGCCAGGCGTTGACAGTGTCGTGGAACTGGATGCCGGGGTCTGCACAAGCCCATGCGGCGTGACCGATCTGCTCCCACAGCTCGCGCGCAGAGATGGTCTTGGCCACTTTACCATCTGTGCGACGGATCAACTCCCACGGCTTGTCTTCGCGCACAGCCTTGAGGAAGGCGTCGGTGACGCGGATCGAGTTGTTGGAGTTCTGGCCAGAGACCGAGGCATAAGCTTCGCTGTCCCAATCGGTGTCATAGGTCGGGAATTCGATCGAGGCATAGCCCTGCCGCGCGTAGTCCAGAACGCGCTTGATATATGTCTCGGGGATCATCACCTGCTTGGCGGTGCGCAGGGCTTTCTTCAACTTGGCGTTGGCGGAGGGCTCGTAGGCGTCGGCCTCGGACCCGTCAAAGCCACGGATCGCGTCGAAAATGCCGTTGAGCATCTTCTCGTGCATCTTTGACCCGGCCACGATGGAAGCAACCTTCTGCTCCTCCTTGACCTTCCAGTTGATGAATTCCTCGATGTCGGGGTGATCCGCATCGCAGATCACCATCTTGGCCGCGCGGCGCGTGGTGCCGCCGGACTTGATCGCGCCCGCCGCGCGGTCCCCGATCTTCAGAAAGCCCATCAGGCCGGACGACTTGCCGCCGCCGGACAGGCTTTCGCCCGCAGCCCGCAGCGAGGAGAAGTTCGTACCAGTGCCGGAGCCGTATTTGAACAGACGCGCCTCACGCACCCAAAGGTCCATGATGCCGCCATCGTTGACCAGATCGTCGGTCACCGACTGGATAAAGCAGGCATGCGGCTGCGGGTGTTCGTAGGCGGATTGCGATTTGGTCAGCTCGCCGGTCTTGTAGTCGACATAACTGTGGCCCTGACCCGGCCCGTCGATGCCATAGGCCCAATGCAGGCCCGTGTTGAACCACTGGGGGCTGTTGGGCGCGGCGACCTGGGTCGCCAGCATGTAGCGCATCTCGTCGTAATAAGCCTGCGCGTCTTCCTCGGTCGAAAAATAGCCGCCCTTCCAGCCCCAATAGGTCCATGCGCCTGCCAGACGGTCGAACACCTGCCGCGCAGAGGTTTCGCCTACCTTCGAAGTGTTTTTGTTTTTGGGAACGGAGCGCCACAGGAACTCGGGCACGTCAGCTTCGGCAACGCGCTTGAGCTCGACCGGGACGCCGGCTTTACGAAAATACTTCTGTGCGATCACATCGCTGGCGACCTGGCTCCACTTGGCGGGAACCTCAAGGTTGTCGAGCGCGAAAACGGTCGTGCCATCCGGGTTGCGGATCTCGGATTTGGTGGTGACGAAAGGCACCTCCGCATATGCATCCTGCCCGGCCTTGGTGTATTTTCGTTCGATCTTCATCGCATCCTGCCCCGTCGATTGGTGACCAATTCAACGCCGCGTCGGTGTCACAGAATGCAGAAATCAGCCCCCATGCGCGGCGGGCGCGTATGTTCGGAGTGTCCCCTCCGTCCAATTGGCTGACTTGTCTGCTCCTGTTCTCGGCGCACTATATCTTGTGGCACTCTCGACCGGCATCACAAAATGGCCACGAGGAGCCCGCGTCGTCAACGGCTTTTTTGGCGAAGCTACCATATATTTAGTGTTGACCATGGCGTCCTCCACAAGGGCCTGTGGGGTGCCCCCGATTCACTCACAAGCTGTTAATATTTGCCACGTGGAAGAAACCGCGATTTTGAACGCATTTGCACAACGTTATCCACAAACAGCCACCCGGTGGCAGGTAAACGTGAGCGCGCGGGAAGCACCGAAAATTTCCTGTGGACAAAGGCTGGTGCTGTTGCACGGCGGTAACGCGCAAGCGTCACATGCGCCAACAGCGGCAGAAATCTGTCCACATGCCCGAATTTTTGGCAAAGCTGGATTCGCACCGATCTAGATGTTGTGTTTGCTGGCAATATTAGAGCTGCGGCCGTCGTCCGTGTGCATCGGAGGAATATGGTTGCAACCGTCCCGGCGACTCGATGCGGCGTCTAAATCACTTGACCGCGCACAAGGCAAGACGTCCGAAGCAACTGCGCAGCCTTTCCATGCCGAACAGACCTTACGGTGCTTACCGGCGCTTGATCATCTCATAGGCGATAGCGCTGGGTGTGCCGTCTGTCAGATTGTTGCGGCCCAACTCGGTCCAGCCCTGTCCCTTGTGCGGGAACCATGTATCCGCGCCCGTGACCGTCGTGTCCACCTGGGTGAGCAACAAGCGATCCGCCAATGGCAACATTTCTTCGTAAATACCTTGCCCGCCAATGCCATAGATCCGAAAATAGCCCTCTGCATAGGCCAGAGCAATGGCCGCCTCGACCGAGGTGACCACATGCTCGTTCAAGGACATGTCACGCGACACCACAATATTCAGGCGATCTTTCAGAGGCTTGAACGGAAGACTGTCCCAGGTCTTTCGCCCCATGATAATAGCGCCCCCCAAAGTCTCACGCTTGAACAGCGCCAGATCCTGCGGGATGTGCCAAGGAATGTCACCATCCCGGCCAATTGCACGATTATGGTCATGGGCTGCGATCAACGTGATCATGGACGCTCTCCGAATATAGGGACGGACCGCCAGATCCCGGCCCTGCCTGTGGGCGCCGAGTATCCCCAAGTGATGGAATCCTCAATCGTAAAGTCATGGATCGGTCCCGTCTGCACAATGCCGGCATCGGCCTTGTTCCGTTCGGATCCCATCTAGGAAAATCAAACTTTGATGACGGAGTTTGCCGCACTTGAATCGCATTGGTTTAATTGACGCACAGGCCATTCAAACTGGTCTCTTTATCGTCCCACGTTGAAAGCTGGCAGAACCTCCAAAGAGCGCAAACGTCTTGGCAGATCGGCTTTCTTAGCCCATGCACATCCGTCAGCCACGTGATACTCTCATGACTCCCAAATCCCATGAGTTTGCAATTGCACATGGAAAAAGCGTAGCAACGGGACGTTTTCTCAGTCCAACACCGGTTGTGAGAGGGGCCAGACGAAGGTCGTGGGACGTGGCCGCTCTCGCGACATCTCTCGCAGACACTTCCTTCTGGGCAGTGGAAACCACAATCAAGCTGCGGTTACCACCAAAGGGCTGAGTTCTTCATATCGATCTCGGATCCCAAGACAGCTACAACCAATCGCCGCTTCACCTTCGACTATATCCGTCTTGAGCCGCCGGTCACGTGCTTCTCCGAGCGTTCGCCAGCCAAGTGCTTTGCGTGGTCTCGTAACCGAAGCCTGGTCAAAAGCGCTCCTTTCTTGGCAGCCATGTCGGTTGAGATCTGCGTCCTTTGGAAACGAATGGTGGAACAGACCGATACGGCCGCACGGCCAGAGACTTTTATTATCAAAAAACCTTACATCGGCTCCGCTGTCGATCGGAGGGTGAGTGCGCATTGCCACCTCGCCGCCCTGAGGTCAGCCCAAGGGCACCCCTGTCGGCTAGGACGGTCACAGCCTCCCACATTTTCCATACGGAGATAGGCCCAGCTCCCGTGCTGCGATAAAGCCCCCGAGGGGGACTTTCACATGGTCACGAATCCACGGGTTGCGCATCATTTGCCGTGATCAGAAGGCCTTATACCAGCATGGCTTCCAGTTCTTCCCTGCTCTTTCATATAAACAAAGGCTGCCGGGTTGCCGATCAGTGGCAAGGACAATTGCGATGACATCGCCCTTCCCGAGACCTTGTTCCAAATCCTCCATGCCGAGCTAATCTGGCCACGGGCGTGGGAAACGCGGCGGCAGTCGGAGGCAGTGATCATCGAATACATCGCCAACGTCTAAAATCTACGTCTCTCTTAGATTTATCAGCGCAAGGTGGCGTTTCAGGCAAGGATCGACGCGCCGCAGATGGCTGGAAAAATTCCGTTTTATTTGAACGGACGGTGGCCAGACCATAGCACCCGCAGCTCGGAAAGGCGCAATACACACACTATCCTGACGCAGGAGAGTGACCTATTGGAAGGACCTACCAGTTGGTGCCTCTATCGGGCGAACCGCTTTTACGCTGCGATGGCATCGATCAAGGGTCAGAGTGTTATAGCATCAGGTCGCCGCATCCGGTTTCGAGCAGAGGCTGATTTCGGAATCGCACGTTGGTGCAAGGTGGCAGATGGTCGGACACATCGCGCCTGCCTGATTTCGCGGGACGCCTGCGTGAGCTTTCCAGCCGCCGGGGTCTTTTACGAGGAAAAGCTCGGCGAAAAAACCTAGCCTCCCATTTGATCCAAAAGCTGTAGCGCCTCTTGCCTGGCAAATAACGTGTTTGGCATTTTGGGAAAACATGGCGATTGCCGCACGAACGGAATCGTTTTTGAACGTGAGCACCGTCTCTCTGTCGGCGTGACGCCCACGAGCGGCCCACGAGCGCCGTTCAAAGATGCGCCCTGTCACACAAGTTGATCGACGTGATATATGTCGTGCGGCGGCAGCGCGCCCGATCTCTAAGACGTCGGCCAGGCTGCCGGTTTATGTAAAATGCTAGCCAAGTGAGAGGCGGCGAGCGACAACCGCCGAGGTCATTCGCATGTCACAACCTCAACGGAATATGGAAATGTCTGCCATATCGAAAGATTACGCGCCCGTCGTTGGCCATTCAGCACCGGCGTCAAGACAGGACGCAAGCTGCCGCAGACGAGGCAACCCAGCCTCGATCGTGCATTCAGGCTTGTATTCGCAACCGATCCAGCCGGAGTAGCCATTGCGCAGCAGGTGGTTCAGGGCAGCCGCCATGTCGACCGAACCGGCATGTGGCTCGGTCCGGGTCGGGACGGCGGCAATCTGGACATGGCCAACAGCGTCACGGAAACGGTCGAATTCCTTTTCAGGGCTCAACCCTTCACGCCCCACATGGTAGATGTCGAACATGAGCTGCGTGCGTCCCAGCTCTTCATCCTGGATGACGCGGACGGCCTGTTCAGGCAGATGATAAAAGTAACCCGGTGCGTCAAAATTGTTCAGGGGCTCAAGAAGATAGCTCAGTTCGGGCACAGTCGCCTCGACCCAGCGCAGGTTTTCGCCAAGGGTCGCCCGCGCCGCGGGCGTGTTGGGCGTGACCCCCGCCATGATATGCATGCGCGGCGCACCGGCGGTGATGGCGAACTCGGCGGCACGCAGGAAGCCCTCGCGAAACTCCGCCTCGCGGTCTTGCAGCGCGGCCAGACCGTTTTCGCCCTTCGCCAAATCGCCGCGCGGCGCATTCATCGCCAGAAGCCGCACGCCAGCGTCCTGACAGCACTTCAGGATGTCCTGCGCCGGGGTGTCATAGGGCCAGTGCAGTTCGACGGCATCGAAACCTGCGTCCGCTGCGGCCCTGATCCTGTCAAGCAGGTCGAGTTCCTTCCAGAGAAAACCGAGATTCGCGGAAAAACGTTTCATGTCAGCCTCTCAGCCGGAAGGTTGCGTTCAACTTGTCGATGTCTCCATGCCTCAGATGGCGCATCGGGCGATCCCCGGCAAGGAAGATCAGCTTGATGGTCTCTTCAAGCTCTTCAGCGGCAAAGACCGCGTTTTCAAGGCCGTCGGCGCTGACCACGGGGCCGTGGTTGCCAAGCAGCACCGCCGGATGGTCGACTGCGGCCTCTTCAATGCAGGGCATCACGGTATCCGCACCGGGCCTCGTGTAATGCACCATCGGCACACTGCCGAGCCACATCACCGCATAGGGAGTTATCGGCGCAAGGGGGCTTTCGGATCGGTGCCCTCGAAACAGGACAAAAGCGTGTCATTGACGAAAAGATGCCCCACGAACACGGTGCGGTCGGTGCCAAGGGCCTGCATCAGCGCTCCGGACATCGGGCAGATTTTGTCGTCGGCGGTACTGTCGAAAGTCGAGCAATACTTGAACAGGATCCGTGTTGCCCACTGTGCGCGCTGCCAGTCAAGCGCCGCGAGCGATTCCGCCATCGCATCGTCTGCCGGAATGGATTGGGTCTTGAGCGCGATGACACCCCTATCGCAGTCCACCTCATTTCAGTTGCCGGGCATCCCGGTCATCAGCGTGGTGCGGATCCCGGCACAAGTCAGCGTGTTGCCAAGGTCGCGGGTCCCGGTGAAATCATCGGCAGTACATCCCAGAAGCATCTGCCCTTCCTTTCTCAGAAGATCAGATCAAGCGGCAGCAATTCAGTTTTTGCGACCCGGTCGTGGCTTGCCTCTATCTGCGCGGTCAGCGCGGTGACCGGCAGCAAAGCGCAGGCCACGGACAGACCGCCTTCGCCCCAAGCGGTGGGAATGCGCAGGATGGATGGAATTCTGACACGGCCACCTCGACCACGGTCTGACCCGCGCGGGTCAGCCAAGCGAAGAGCAGCATGGTCGTCACATGGACAAGCAAGGATATGATCGTGGCGGTGCTGCAGGGATGACAGCAAGGCTTCGACGCAGATATGGCCACCGGCCAGGGCCGCAAGCACGAAGGCGCTCGCGCATAGCCAACGGAACATGAGATAGGGGTCTCGTTCACCCAAACCGCACCCTGTTCAATCAGATGGCGCAGCGCGACCCCGGTGAGGGTGGCCACGAACACTCCGACCAGCGAGTGGAATCGATGATCTGGGTCAGAGGCGTGATGAACGCGTCCGTCCCTACGGCGAGGCGCAAGATCATCCGGGCTATGCCCGGATCCTGCGCGCCGCGGCTGGTCGCGCTACTGTCGGTCATGGCGAGACGGCCGCGGAAGATTAGGCCTGCGACTGGGTGAGCAACGCTTCGATGAAGTCGCCGTACTTTTCGCGCCACGTGTCATAAAATGGTGCGGTTGCTTTGCGGAACGCCTCGGTGTTGAAATCGCTCACCTTCCCGGCCTCGGATACGATCGCGAGCAATGCCGCATTGGCCTCGGTATCGTTGCTGCGCTGGTACTCGGTTGCGGCGGTCGATGCCTCGGAAAGCCAGCCATTTTCCGTGTCCGACAGCTGTGCCCATGTCACTTTGCTGGCCAGCAACGGCAGGAATTCCCACTTGTGGTCGGACAACGCCATTTAGTCCTGTTCTTCCCGGAACTTCTGGTTTTCGGTGTTCACCGCGGGATTTTCCCGTCCGCCATCAGTCAGCAAATCCAGGCCATCGAGGCGCATATCGGAGTCCGCCTGCGCGGTCGCACTGGCCGCAAGGTGGTGCAGACTGAAGCGGGAGAACGCTATTCCCAGCTGGTCCGGGACGAGATCGAGCGTATCACCGTGGCCACCGAGCAGATGCGGGGCGCGAATTCCTTCACCCTTCTGAACATCCGCGTGGCGCCGACCTTCGCCAGCGAATGGGTTCCCCCGCGCCTGCCCGGTTTTATCAAAAGCACCCGGGCATAGAGCTTCGCCTCGATGCCACCAATGCCCAGCCGCCGAAGGAGGAACCGCCAGATAAACCGCGGAAATGTCAGGGCACGGCTCTCTTGCCTTGTTCAGCAAGAGTTCGGGCGCACATTTTAAACAACCACTGCTCTGAATGCCTGCTTAGCTCTCTGGACAGACGCCAGCGACCGTGACAATTTGTGCGTGATGGTGCCCTGCCCTTCAAGGGTGGGCTGAAAAGGGAATGCGGTGCGGGTTAACGCCCTATGCCGCAACTGCCCCCGCAACTGTAAGCGGCGAGTGCCCCGAAATGACCACTGGACCCATTCGTCCGGGAAGGTTCGGGACCACGACGACCCGCAAGTCAGGAGACCTGCCATCTCCGGTATGCGGTCCCGCATATCGCAGTCACCTTCAATCCTCGGGCGGGGTGCCTCGGGAGAAAGCAGGCAATATGGTCCGATCCGACCTTTTGACATCGCTGTCCCACACGACCCGCGTCCAGCTGCGCGGAGGGCGCTATGCTACTTGAACGCACGATTTCTCAACTTGATATTGGCCCGGTCCATCCCGGCCGCGCCACGGAAATGGGCCGCATGGGATATCTGCAATGGTTGGGCGCCCTGCCCGGCCACAGCGGATATGCCGCAGAGGCGCAGCGCGCGCTTGCCATGGCGCAAATCTTTGCCGATGGCTCCCCCGCCGTCGCGGTGTTTTGTGCGCTGCTGCGCCAGTCATTGGACACACCTTTGCAGCCGATGACCCTGGCGCCGCCACCACGGGTGCGGCGGGGCGGCGCGCGAACCCGTCGCCTGATGTCATGAGCATTTCCGGACGGGCTGATACCTTCACCATCTGGCTCAGAGTGTAACACCTTCTCGGGAAATGCGCCTTTTCCCGGCAGGACCGAGAGACTACAATTGGGCAAAGTTTAACG
Organism: Sagittula marina; assembly: GCF_014196795.1. GTDB lineage: Bacteria > Pseudomonadota > Alphaproteobacteria > Rhodobacterales > Rhodobacteraceae > Sagittula > Sagittula marina. The sequence goes on along the minus strand of NZ_JACIEJ010000003.1, from coordinate 330,863 downwards.
TCCCATCCAAGGATACCCGAATTGACAGACCAGCCTAGCCAGACCCAGCGCGTCGCGCGTGCCGGATTGCAGATCAGCCCCAAGCTTGTCACTTTCGTAGAACAAGAGGTTCTGCCCGGCACCGACGTATCTGCCGACACTCTATGGGAGGGGCTGTCTACGCTGGTGCACGACTTTGGACCGCGTAACAAAGCGCTGCTGGACAAGCGCGAAGATCTGCAAAAACAGATCGACCAGTGGCACAAAGGCAATCGCGGCGGCCCACACAATGCGGTGTCCTACAAGGGTTTCTTGCAAAAGATCGGCTACATTCTGCCAGAGGGGCCGGACTTCGAAATCGAGACCGCGAACACCGATCCTGAAATCGCGAAGGTTGCCGGCCCCCAGTTGGTCGTTCCTGTGACAAATGCGCGGTTCGTTCTAAATGCAGCGAACGCGCGCTGGGGCAGCTTTTACGATGCGCTCTATGGCACAGACGCCATGGGCCCGATCCCGACGGGTGGTTTCGATGACGGGCGTGCGGCCCGCGTGGTCGCACGTTCGGCTGTGTTCCTCGATCAGATATTCCCGCTCGAAGCGGTGTCTCATGCGCAGGCTCAGGCCTATCGCGTGGTGGATGGCGCGCTTTTGGTGGATGGCTCACCGCTGAAGACGCCCGCCGGTTTTGCCGGCTACACCGGCAGTGCAGACGCGCCAACCTCCGTCCTTCTGCGCAACAACGGCTTGCATGTGGAGCTGGTGTTCAACCCCGACCACCCCATTGGCAAGACGACGCCCTCCGGCCTTGCGGATGTGCGGCTGGAAAGCGCGATGTCCGCCATCGTGGATTGCGAGGACAGCGTCGCCTGCGTCGATGCCGAGGACAAGACCACTGCCTACCGCAACTGGCTGGGCCTGATGCAAGGCGATCTGTCCGAGACGTTCGACAAAGGCGGCAAGTCGGTCACGCGCGCATTGCATGACGACCGGACCTTTACCGCGCCGGACGGCTCGACCCTCACGCTCAAGGGGCGCGCCTTGCTGCTGGTGCGCAACGTCGGCCACCTGATGACAAACCCGGCCATCCTCGACCGCGACGGTCAGGAAATCTTCGAAGGTCTGATGGACGCGATGATGACCGTTCTCATCGCCATGCACGACCTCAAAAAGACATCTGGCGCGCGCAATTCCCTGTCCGGCTCCGTCTATGTGGTGAAGCCAAAGATGCACGGCCCGGAAGAAGTTGCCTTTGCCGATGAGATCTTCAGCCACGTGGAACAGGTGCTTGGCCTGCCACAGTACACTGTCAAGCTTGGCATCATGGACGAGGAACGTCGCACCTCGGTGAACCTCAAGGAGTGCATCCGCGCCGCCAAGAGCCGCGTATGTTTCATCAATACCGGCTTCCTTGACCGCACCGGCGACGAAATTCACACCTCGATGGAAGCCGGGCCGTTCTCGCGCAAGGATTTCATCAAGCGCAAATCTTGGATCACCGCCTACGAGAACCAGAACGTGGACATCGGTCTGGAATGCGGTCTGTCTGGCCGCGCTCAGATCGGCAAAGGCATGTGGGCGCAGCCCGACAACATGTCCGCCATGCTGGAGTCCAAGATCGAACACCCGCGCGCCGGCGCAAACTGCGCATGGGTGCCCTCTCCCACGGCCGCCACGCTACACGCCACGCATTACCACAAGGTTGACGTTCTGGCGGTTCAGGCCAAACTCGCCGAGGGCGGACGCCGGGCCTACGTAGAGGCCCTGCTGGACATTCCGCTGGCCACCTACCGCAAATGGACCCGCGACCAGATCCGCCGCGAGGTGGAAAACAACGCGCAAGGCATCCTGGGCTACGTGGTGCGCTGGATCGATCAGGGCGTGGGCTGTTCCAAGGTCCCCGACATCAACGATGTCGGCCTGATGGAAGATCGCGCCACCTGCCGCATCTCCGCCCAGCATATCGCCAACTGGCTGCACCACGGCGTTGTCTCGCGCCAGGAGGTGTCCGAGATTATGCAATCCATGGCAGAGGTCGTCGACCGCCAGAACGCGGGCGATCCGCTTTATCGTCCGATGGCACCGGGCTTTGACAGCATCGCCTACAAGGCCGCCTGCGATCTGGTATTTGAAGGGCGCGAGCAACCGTCCGGCTATACCGAACCGGTGCTCCATCGCCGCCGCCTGGAGCTGAAGGCCAAAGGCTAAGCGCTAGTCTTCAAAGGTGCGCGGCGTGCGTTTCCCGGTGATCCGGTGCCAATGCTCGTCCGCGCGCTTTTCAAAGGTCGCAGCCTCCCGCGCATCGCTTTGGTAAAACGCGCCGCGCGGGACATTCTCTACATAGGTTTGATCGACCCACCCCTTGGGGTCCTTATGCGGTAGACGATAGCCCACATGGCCCAACTTCTTGGCCCCGGCATAATGCGCGTCCCTCAGATGCAGCGGAACGGCCAGCTGAGGGTTGGAGCGTACATAAGACAGCGCCGCGCCGATGCCGCGACAGGCGGCAGCGGACTTCGGTGCACGCGCGATATGCAGCGCGGCGTGGGCAAGGATGATCTGCGCCTCAGGATAGCCGATGCGCTCCACCGCCTCTGCCGCCGCGACAGCGGTTTGCAACGCGGTGTTGTCGGCAAGGCCAATATCTTCTGACGCGTGAATCATGATCCGCCGTGCAATGAAACGCGGGTCTTCGCCCGCATGCACCAGCACCGCGAGCCAATACAGTGTCGCATCAGGGTCCGAGCCACGCATGGATTTGATAAACGCCGAAGTCACGTCATAATGCTGATCCCCGGTGCGATCAAAGTTCACGGGCGCGGCGGCATAGACCTCGTCGATCATGGCCTCGGTGACCTGCCCGGTGTGACCAATGGCGAGGCTCTCCAGCGTGGTCAAGGCGCGCCGCGCGTCCCCACCAGACCGCCCGGCGATCAACGTGAGTTGGTCATCGGTCAGCTCGATGTCCACGCTTTGCGCTTGCAAAAACGCCACGCCGCGCCGGATCACATCTTTCATATCCTCAAGGCTCAACGGCTCAAGTTTCAGCACCTGAGACCGGGAGATCAGGGCTTTGGGGATGGCATGATAGGGGTTTTCCGTGGTGGCACCGATGAAATCGGTGGTGCCTTCTTCACAGATCGTCAGCAGATCATCGGCTTGGGTGGACGACAGGCGATGCACCTCGTCCACAAACATCAAGATTGGCTTGATCCGCGCCTCGTCTGCAATTTTGCGAATGTCCTGCACGCGCACCCCTGCGGCATGCAGAATGCGGAACTCCTTGCCCAGCATGTTGCCGACCGCGCGCGCAATCGAGGTCTTGCCGATCCCCGGAGGACCGTACAACAAAAGGCTGCCAAGCGCATCAGCCGCGATGCGCCGCCTCAGGATCGACCCTTTGGCCACCAGCGGCTGCTGCCCGATCACCTCATCCAGCGTTGTGGGGCGCAGCACATCGGCCAGCGGACGGCGGCGGTCAGACGGCGCTGCGTCGAAAAGATCCATGGTCGCTCCTGTTGCGGCTCGCCCCGTCCTAGACCGAAGGCTCGGTCGCGACAACGGCTTCGCTCTCGCGGAAGTAGCGCACAAAGACAAAGCGCCGTCCGTCGGGCGCCCAGCACGGCACATTCAACGTGCCCTGCCCACCGAACAGCCGCACAAGTGTCTTTGGCTCGCCACCCTCAATGGGTATGAGCCGAAGCTCCACTTCGCGTCCGAACGGATGGCCTTCGGTGCCTTCGGGATAGCTGAGGTACACAACGTGCTGACCGTCCGGCGAAGGATGTGGAAACCAATCGACACGCGCCCCGTGCGTCATCTGTTGCGGGTCGCTGCCGTCTGGCCGGACCCGCCACAGGCTGGAGGGCAAATCGCCGCGTTCAGAATTAAACCAAATCCACTGACCGTCAGGTGTGATGTCCGGCCCATCATAGTGATGCGGACCACCGATCACGCGACGCTCCGCGCCGCCGTCGGCAGGTATCATGTAGATGCCAAAGGTTTCATCTCGCACGGCTGTATAAATCAGGTTTGCACTATCCGGCGTCCATGCGTGCCACCAGCTTGGAACATTTTGCGTTATGCGGGTCGGCGTGCCTCCGGCAGCGGGAAGGACATAGATACAGGCTTTCCCAGTCTCGACCTTGTCGGAGACTGCCATGAATGCGCCATCGGGCGACGGACCGTGATCATTGTTCAACTTGTGGAGCGGGCCCGTGTCGATCTGCGTCAGTTCAGCTGTCCGGAGGTCCAGACGGTAAAGCCTCCCCTCGCCGTTCACGATCAAGCCTGCGCCGTCCCGCGCCCAGTTGGGCGCTTCCAACATATTTGGACTGTCCAGCACAACCTTGGTGTCTCCGGTTTCCAAATCGTAAATTTCGACACTGCTGCGCATCGCTTTTCCTACAGTCTGACCCAGACCAAGATTAGCGCAAGCTGTGACCTGGGGCCAGAGTTGGGCTTGACAGGTTCACCGCAATCCGCACGAGCCTCTTCCGACAACATAATGATAATGCAGGAGCTTTCTGATTTATAAATGAATTAAATGAGTGTAAAACCCGGGCGATTGAGACAATAGTTTGACTGCACCCTCACTCTCGTGTTCGCGGCGTCGCATTTTGTCACTCGAAAGAATTGGCCTTAGGGACGCAACACGCGATCCCGGCGTAATTTTTCATCGCCCCCTCCTTGGCAAGCCGATCCGACCCGCCTATATATCGAGTGTCCTTTCGGGGACTATGAGCATAAACGCGCATGTAATAAACGGATCGGACCCGGGGGCGGTACCCGGCGGCTCCACCAAATATCTCTTCGTTTGAGGGATCTTGGGGCCGAAACAGGATCGACGAACGCGTAAAGATGTAGCTTTGCTTCGGTGAGATACCACCGTTATCGGTTCACAAAGTACAATTGCAAACGACAATCGTGCTCCGGTTGCTCTCGCAGCGTAAGCTGTTCGAGTAATCGAAACTTAAGCCCTTGCGCCTAGCAGCGTAAGGCGGGGTTCGCAGGTACCTGGCAACAGAAACCTGCACTTTATCCCTACCCCGCCAAGTTTATGCCTTCTTCTTAAAGACAGGTATTGACCGGCCTTGGCCCGCCGCTACCTCCGCTTCACCAGAACGGAGCACACAATGTCCGACATCGTGAACATACTCATTGCAGTGATGACCATCGCCTTTGGCGGTTTTGGGTTCTTCGCGCCGCGCTTTACCGCAAAGACATTGGATATGGCTCCCACTGCGTCGACGATGGGTCTGTCAGAGTACCGCGCATCAGCCGGCGGGTTGTTTGTGGCAGTTGGCCTTGTGTGCATCGCGACCGGTGCTGGCTGGGCCTACGCCATGCTCGGCGTGGCATACGCGGGTGCCGCCACCGGCCGCGCAGTCTCCATGATCCTCGACAAGCCGCCGCAGCCCAAGGCGCTTATGTGGTTTGCGCTCGAAGCGTTCCCTGCGCTTTGGTTGATCCTGGTGAACTGGCCCGACGCCTGATTTCTTGCGGTTGTTACACTGCCGATTTAACGCAGATGTATGACACCGCTTCGCGACATCTTTTTCAGTTTTGCCCGCATTGGCCTGCTGTCGTTTGGCGGACCTGCCGCACAGATCGCCCTGATGCACCGCACGCTTGTGCAGGAGCGCAAATGGCTTTCTGAGCAACATTTCCTGCGCGCCCTTAGCTTTTGCATGTTGCTGCCGGGACCGGAGGCGATGCAGCTTGCGACTTACGCGGGCTGGCGACTGCGGGGCACGCCCGGCGGATTGATCGCGGGCTGCTTGTTTGTGCTTCCCGGTGCGATCGTGATCGCTTGCCTTGCTTTGGCCTATGCTCAATTCAGCGCGCGCCCAGAGACCGCCGCCATCCTTCTGGGCATCAAGGCGAGTGTTATCGCAATCATAGGTCAAGCGCTGTACCGGCTGTCGCGGAAGGCGCTGCATGGCAAAATCGATCTGGTGATCGCAGGTTTGGCCTTTGTTGGTCTTTTCGTATTCAGTTTGCCCTTTCCGCTGTTAATGGGCCTTGCCGCGCTTTGGGGAGCACTGCGTCAAACCGGCCAGCAGACGGAAATCGCACCTGAAGACTACAAAAAGACGCGGCTCTTCACCGTCATTATATGGGTGGTGCTATGGCTGACACCCCTGCCCGTCCTGTGGCTGTCCGGCCAGACGTTGCTTTTTGACCTCGCTGCGTTCTTTGCAAAACTCGCTGTGGTGACATTCGGCGGCGCTTATGCGGTGCTCGCCTACATGGCCCAAGAGGTTGTGGAAGTCCGCGGCTGGCTGACCGCGCCAGAGATGATCGACGCGTTGGGGCTGGCAGAAACGTCCCCCGGCCCGTTGATCCTTGTAACGCAATTCGTCGGACAACTGACCGGACAGGCCGCAGGCGGCACAAAGATGGCGCTCGCGGCCTCCGCCCTGACGCTGTGGATGACCTTTGTGCCGTGCTTTTTATGGATCTTCGCGCTGGCCCCACATGTCGAAAACCTGTTGCAGCGCCCGCGCTTGCAATCGGCGCTCTCCGCCATCACCGCCGCAGTGGTCGGTGTCATTGCCAATCTGTCGCTTTGGTTCGGGCTGAACGTCCTGTTCACGCCGCATTCCGACGGCCTCCTGCCCGATCTGGCGACGCTCAGGCTCGACGCATTGGCATTGGTTGTACTTGGCGCGATGCTGTTGCGCTTCAAAACCTCTGTGCCACTTCTGTTGGCAATTTGCGCGGCCGCAGGTTGGGGCTTGGGTCAGGCGGGATGACCCCCCTTTCGTTCCGCGCCAAAACCAATATGATAGGGCCAACAAAACCAAAGGCAGACCTCATGTCCGACAGTATCGATTACGGCAAGCTGATGCACCGCGCCATGCGGGGGCTGATCTACGAAGTCCTGCAAGGTGTGGCCGCTGACGGCCTGCCGGGCGATCACCACTTCTTCATTACGTTCGACACCACCCATCCGGATGTTGAACTGGCGACCTGGCTGACGGACCGTTATCCGGGCGAAATGACGGTGGTTTTGCAGAATTGGTATGACGATCTGGATGTGCGCGAGGACGGCTTCTCCATCACTTTGAATTTTGGCGATGCGCCAGAACGTCTGGTGATTCCCTATGACGCGATCCGCACCTTTGTCGATCCGTCTGTGGAATTCGGGCTCCGGTTCGAAAGCCAGGAAGTCGACGACGAGGATGACGACGACCCGACACCGCCGGATGATGGCCCTGACGGACCTGACAGTGAGCCCGTGCAGCACGATGCCGAGGTCGTCAGCTTGGATCGCTTCCGGAAGTAACCACATCTAAAGCTTGGCGCAGTAAAAACATCCCGATTGGTTTCAGTCGGGATGTTTCGTTTGAGCTCTATCAATTTTGATGCGCTGGATTACGTTGCGCAGCCGGTCTTTGTGCTCCGGCCCGACAAGGATGGCAGGCCGGTCTACATCTTCTGGAATCGCGCCGCCGAAAACCTAAGCGGACACAGCCGTCACTATGTGTATAACAAGACCGCCCGCGACATCTATCCCGGCGCCTTTGGCGAAGGTGCTCAACGGCGACACGAGGAAACCCTGCACAGCAAGCAGGCGCAATCCTATGACATAATGCTCTCTATCGACGATGAACCAATCGAAGTGCGCGTCACTCTGCACCCCGTCTTGAACAATGACGACTCTGTGCTGGCCATCGTGGGAACGTCAGTCGTTCTCACGTCGCTGCGCGCCTCCCAACAACTTGAGCTGGAGACATACGCCATGATTGAACGCGCTCGCGACGAGATGGAGCGCTATCTCGCATTTGCCGCCCACGACCTGCGCGCACCGATGCGCCAGATGGCTGGACTGGCAGAGATGCTTCAGGAAGAATTGCCGGCCGATGCGAACGAGGCCCGTGAGTTGGCCAGCATGATGGAGCAGGTCAGCCAAAAGGCTCAGGAACTGATTACCGACGTGTTGAAATTCAGCGAAGCGACCAATGCCACGGTAAAGGTCGAGAGTTTTGACCTGCGGCTGCTCGCACGGGACATTTTTACGGTGCTGGACCCCGCGCAGCGACATGATCTTGGCTCTGACGGCGGACGGATCACCGGTGATCGCACAGCGGTTCAGATCATTCTGCGCAACCTCGTCGACAATGCGATCAAGCATTCGGAAAAGGATCGCATCTGGCTGCGCATTCAGCTGGACGATACTGGTGACGGCCTGGACTTGCTGGTGCTCGATAATGGGCCGGGATTGCCGGAGGGCACCTTGGATTTCCTCGAAGGAAAAAGCTACGAGTACGGTCAAGGTTTTGGCCTGCTGGGCCTCAGGCGCCTTGTGCAGATCCGTCAAGGCACCATTCAGGCAATGAACCGGCCTGAGGGCGGCACTATGTTCCGCATCCATTTGCCTAATTTGCGCTATCAACAGGCGTTGGAGGCAGGTTGAAAAACAAGGGTCACTTCTCCTCCAATTGGGGCATGGCCTCGCGTCAGTCTGTTGGGTAGACCTGTACGCAAAGCCGGATTGCCCAAGGGCACATTTTGGGGTATCCGGCATACAATCGCATACACATGCTCATCGCTTCCAATTGCAGGAGAGCCCCATGACCGCCACCCGTACCGAAACCGACAGCTTCGGCCCGCTCGAAGTCCCCTCAGAAAAGTATTGGGGCGCGCAAACTCAACGTTCGATCATGAACTTCCCCATCGGTTGGGAAAAGCAGCCGGTGGCCATCGTCCGCGCACTCGGCGTGATCAAGAAAGCCTGCGCCATCGAAAACAAGGCGACCGGCAATCTGGATGCCAAACTGGCCGACGCCATCATTCAGGCCGCTGGCGAAGTGATCGAGGGCAAGTTCGACGACAATTTCCCGCTTGTGGTCTGGCAGACAGGCTCTGGCACGCAGTCGAACATGAACTCCAACGAGGTGATCGCCAACCGCGCGATCGAGATTCTCGGCGGCGTGATCGGCTCCAAGGATCCGGTGCACCCGAACGATCATTGCAACATGGGCCAGTCGTCCAATGACACGTTCCCGACGGCCATGCACATCGCCTCTGCCATGATGGCACGCGACGTTCTGATCCCGGGCTTGACCAAACTGGCCGAAGGGCTTGAGGCCAAAGCGGATGAGTTCAAGGACATCATCAAGATCGGCCGCACCCATACGCAGGACGCAACGCCGCTGACACTGGGGCAGGAATTTTCCGGCTACGCCATGCAGATGCGCAACGGCATCAAGCGGATCGAACAGGCGCTGCCCGGCATCTACGAACTGGCCCAGGGCGGCACCGCCGTGGGCACCGGTTTGAACACCGTCGAAGGCTGGGGCGAAGCCGTCGCCGCTCATATGGCGGAGATCACCGGCCTTCCCTTTGTCACGGCCCCCAATAAATTCGAGGCACTGGCGGCGCATGACGCCATGGTCTTCATGTCTGGTGCCTTGGCGACCACCGCCGGTGCCATGTACAAGATTGCCAACGATATCCGCTTCCTCGGGTCCGGCCCGCGCTCCGGTCTGGGCGAGCTGATCTTGCCCGAAAACGAGCCGGGGTCGTCGATCATGCCGGGCAAGGTGAACCCGACGCAGGCCGAGGCCATGACGCAGGTAGCCGCTCACGTGATGGGCAACGATGCCGCGATCAAATTTGCGGGATCGCAAGGCCATTTCGAGCTGAACGTTTACAACCCGATGATGTCCTACAATCTTCTGCAGTCCATGCAGCTGCTGGGGGATGTGGCCGACAGCTTCACCGAGCGGATGCTGAACGGGATCGAGGCCAACGGCCCGCGCATCGAGAAACTGATGACCGAGTCGCTGATGCTGGTGACGGCGCTCGCGCCCACAATCGGCTATGACAACGCCACAAAGGTTGCGAAGACGGCGCATAAGAACGGCACCACGCTGAAGGAAGAAGCCATCGCGCTGGGATTTGTCGATGCGGAGACCTTCGACAAAGTGGTGCGTCCCGAACAGATGGTTGGCCCCAAAGCCAAGTAGGGCCCCGAGGGTCCATCCCTCACGACCCCCGTTGGCTTTACCATGACACAGCAAATAAACGCGTCCCGAGAAATCGGGACGCGTTTTCCTTTGGCGCAGCTTTCACCCGCGATAACGTGAGGCGAATTCGCTTGAAATGCGGCGGCGCAGTGCGATGTTCCAACGGATGAAAAGACGCGCGTTCCTTGCCTCCGCCCTCGCTCTGCCTGCCCTGCCCGGCTTGGCACAAACGGATCCGTTTGCCGCTTTTGCCGAACGATACGATCAGTTCCGCTCCATCATGGTGCAACGCGGGGATGACAGTCTGGTGGCGGAAACCTTCTCTGGTCCCGGATTGGATGCGATTGCAAACATCAAGAGCTGTTCCAAAAGTCTTGTGGCGCTTCTGCTGGGCTGCGCCATTGATCGCGGCGAAGTGGCCTTGGAGGACACGCTGGCCGAGGTCGCGCCAGGCCTTGTTCCTGCGGACGCGGCGCCAGAGGTCGCAGAGATCTCGCTGGGCGATCTTGCCTCCTTGCGGGCGGGATTGGAACGCACGTCGGGGCCGAACTACGGCAGCTGGGTCGCCTCCAGCAATTGGGTGCGCGATGCGCTGTCACGCCCCATGGTGGCAGAGCCGGGCGGGCCGATGCTGTATTCAACCGGGTCGACCCATGTGCTTGGCGCGGCTTTGGCTGAGGCCACCGGGCAAAGCCTTCTGGCGCAGGCCCGCACGCGCATTGGGAAGCCTTTGGGCATCGACGTGCCGGCGTGGACCCGCGATCCCCAAGGATACTACATGGGTGGCAACCAGATGGGGCTGACACCGCGCGGAATGCTGCGGGTTGCGGTGATGATGCGTGACGGCGGACGATTCGCCGGGCAACAGGTTGTTTCAAAGGATTGGGTTACTCGTTCAACCCAGCCTCTGACGCGGTCTCCCTATTCCGGTCTGTCCTATGGGTACGGCTGGTTTTTGAGCGCCTCGGGCTGGGTTCTGGCGCGAGGCTATGGCGGGCAGATCATCGCAAGCCACGCCGAACGCGACCTTGCAGTGGCGATCACATCGGACCCGAACCGCCCGGCTCGGTCCGGCGGATATTTCGGCGCGCTCATGAGCCTGCTCGACGGCCCTATCCTGCGCATTTGAATAAATCATGATGGACCATGCGCATGTTGCCGCGCTATCCTTGCTTCATGAGCAACATCGTGAACCTCAACACCTTTCGCAAACAAAAGGCCCGTGGCGCCAAGCGCACCGAGGCAGACGCCAACGCCGCGCAGCACGGCCTGTCCAAGGCACAAAAGGCCCTCGCCAAGGCGCGTAAGGACAAGGCGGACAAGGACCTCGACGGTCACGAAAGCGAATGAGCGGCCGGCCGATCAAACATTCGCTGACCTTGCAGGGGCATCGCACGTCAGTCTCTCTGGAGGATGTGTTCTGGCGGGAATTTCGCCGTATTGCGGAAGAGGAAGGCATGGCTCTGAACGCGCTTGCCGCCGCAATTGACGAGGCCCGCGATCCAGATGTCGGCCTCGCGTCCTCCATCCGGGTTTATGTCCTTCATCGGCTGATCGAGCAGCGCGACGCCCGCCCCTAAGGGTTCGCCGGAAAGACAAAGCACCGGTCGCGGCGCAGCGTCAGCCACATGGGCGTGCCGACCTTCGGCAGGAACACATTGGGTACAGTGGCCTTGAGCACCTGTTGATCGTGGTCCATCAGAAACTCCACGAGGCTTTCCGACCCCATGAAACGCGCCCGCCGCACCACGCCCCGCGCCGGAGTGCCCGCGATGACTGTCGGATGCGGTCCTTTGCCACCACGGTCAAAGTCGATGCCCACGTGTTGCGGCCGAAAGACGATGTCGACCTCTGTTCCATCGGCAACACCCGGCGCCATGAACTGGCCAAACGGTGTCTCGGTCAAAGCGCCTTGGACCCTGCTCCTCAAAACATTGATATCACTGAAGAACGCCATCGCACCCTTATCAGCAGGCGCATTGAAAATGTTATAGGGCGCGCCCTGCTGAACGATGCGCCCGTCACGCATCAGCGCGATCTCGTCCGCCATGCGCATGGCCTCTTCGGGCTCGTGCGTGACCAGCAGCACAGCTGCCCCTGCTTCTTTCAGCAGGTCCAGCGTTTCGTCCCGAATCCCGTCGCGCAGCCGGTTGTCCAGGCCGCTGAACGGTTCATCCATCAGCATGATCTTCGGCTCTGGCGCCATGGCACGGGCCAGAGCGACGCGCTGTTGTTCCCCCCCTGAAAGGTGGTGCGGATAAAAGTCGATGTAATGCGCCAGCCCAACACGGTCGAGCAGCCGTGTCGCCGTGGCCCGTTTTTCCGAGGCGCTGGTCCGCAGACCAAAGCTGACGTTTTCGCCGACGCTCATATGCGGAAACAACGCGAAGTCCTGAAACATCAGGCCGATGGAGCGACGTTCCGGCGGGATGCGAAAGACCGTATCGCAGACCAGGCTGCCATCGACGTGAATGGTGCCTTCATCCTGCGTATCGACGCCCGCGATCATGCGCAGCGTGGTGGATTTTCCGCAGCCGGAGGGACCGAGCAAGCAGGTCACCTGCCCCGGCGCGATAGACAACGACACGTGATCCACCACCGTCTGGCCGTCGAAGCGACGGACAAGGTTGCGGATTTCCAGTCTCGGGGGAACGTGGGATGCGCTCACGCGGTCTCTTTCTGATCGGACTGAGCAAAACGCTCGGGATTGATCCGGGAGGTATCAGCCCGCGCTGTGGCCCGCAACCCTGCGGCCGCCCATGAAAACTGCGGCAAATCCAACGATCAGCACCACGACGCAAATCACGAAGAGCTGCTCATATTTGTGACCTTGAGGCAGAATCGCGGCGACGACCGCACCCTCGCGCAAAAAATACACGCCCGCGCCGACCACGGCGGCGCCCCATGCCACAAGATAGGACCAAAGCGCCACGGGCCGGTTCATGACCAGCCCGACAAAAAGCACGGGCGTCAAAAACATGCTTGCCGTTCCGCTTACGGCGACGGCGTCGAACAAGGCTTGATTGCCCCAAAGCGTCAGACCGGTGCCAGCGATTGCAAAAACCGCCATGACCAAGCGCCCGCCCACCATGCTACGCGGTGCAATGCGCATCTCCTCGACGCCGAGGCGCGCGGCGGAGGACAGGGCAGAGTCGAGCGTCGACAGGGCCGAGACCAGCAGCGACAACATCAGCGCGGCAAAAATCGGGCCGGGAAACATAGCGGCCCATGTGCCAATAAGTTGGCCCTCATAGGCGGCGCCCATCAGGCTGGCCTGTATGCCGAACAGACCGAATGCCAGGATACACAGCGCCGAAATCCAGAATGCATGCAGGAACGACAGCCACGTGGTGCGCGTGTCGGCAACAAAACCGCGGTCCATCATCACCGGATCATGCGCCGGATAGGAAAACACCTGCAACGCGGCAACCACCAGCAACACCCACCCAAGGTAGCCACCAGATTGGCCCGGCGCGGTCAGAGCGGCGGACAGCGAAAATTCCGGCGACAGCAGCAACGCCACAAAGGCGACCCCAAAGACCACGAGAAACAGCAGCATCTGAACGACATCCGTGCGCAGCGCCGCCGCCAGCCCGCCCCAAGCGGAATAGGCCAGCGCAAGCACCGCCACAGCCAACACAGCCCAGACATCCGAGCCCGGCAAAAGCGCAGCAAAGATCAGCCCGACCACCACGAGGTTGGCAAAGACTTCGGACAACAAACGCAGCGCGATGACGAGGTTGTAGGTCACTCTGCCCGCTGCGCCGAACCGCGCGCCGAGCCAGTCCTGTACAGACACGGCCCCGGTGTCGCGCAGACGGTCGACGATAAACCCGCCGGTCAGGAACGAGCCGTAGTAAGCGGTGTAGGCCAGCACCCCGGCGATTCCGTAGAAATATCCAAGGATCGCAGCATTCATAAGAGAGCGTGCAAAGATCCACGTGGTGACCTGGCTCAAGACCAGCGTCCAAAGACCGGGCGCGCAACCATCCGCGCCCTGCCCGCCAAAGAACCCCGCCTCGGTGACGCGTTTCGGCGCAGCCAGCAGGCTGAAGGCGACAAGAACGGCGAAACCGCCAAGTATCAAAATGGGAGACATAGGGACTTCCTGCGTACGAATTCCGTACCGGCTTAGCCCAGGCATGGGGTCAAAGGAACGCTGTTTCAGGCCCTTGGCGCGAACGTGACTTGGCGTCAGCCCGGCTGGGACAAGGCCTTGGCCAGTCGCGGCAAACGGGCCTTTTTCAGCAAAGCACGCATTTCCCAGTCTTTGCCGGAAAGCTGACAAGCGGTGGCCAAAACCCTGTTGCCCACGTCTGCCACCAGTTCGGGATGCGCCTGCCAGAACCCCAGCAAAAAGGCATCGGGATCGACGCGGGACAGCCCCTCTTCGGCGAGCGTGCCGCGCGGAAAGTCCGAGGCGTTCATGGTTACGATCACGTCAGCGCTGCCCGCGATGGCGGCAGCGAGCACATGCACATCCGCCGGGTCCGGCAGCCACAGGCGGCTTTCGAGCGAGGGATTCCAGGTGATCTCGGCCTTGGGCCACGCGGCGCGGACCAAAGCGATTTCGCCCCGCGCCTGAGGTTCGCCCGTTGGCCCCAGCTTGCGCGCGGCCCGTGCCCATTCCTCAAGAATGCGCTCCGACCATTGGGGGGTGTACAGCCCCTGCCCCGCGACGCCCAAGAGCACCTCGCGCATGACCGTAGGGAACATGACGCAGGTGTCGAGGACGGCGCGCATCTGGCTCACAGGCGGAAAACCAGCGCCTTGAGATACCCGGATTCAGCCAGTTGCGGCAGCAGAGGATGGTCCAGACCAGCGGTGCCGCTGTGCAGCAGCTGTGCCCGCCGTCCTGCACGCCCGATGCCCCGCAAACAAGCGCCGGTAAAGGCGTTCATGTCAGCCGCATGCGAACAGGAGCACAACACAAGATAGCCATCCTCGGCCACCAAAGGCGCGGCGAGCCGCGCGATGCGCTCATAGGCACGCAGGCCCTTTTCCAACGCGGCTTTGGCCGGAGCGAACGCGGGCGGATCACAGATCACCAGCTCGAACTTGGCCTCTTCTTCTTTCATGGCTTCCAGCTGGGCAAAGGCATCGCCTTGACGCGCCTCGAACCGGTCGGTCGCGCCCATGCGCGCCGCACCTTCGGCGGCCAGCGCCAATGCCGGGGCAGAGCCGTCGACGCAGGTCGCCTTTGCCGCGCCCCCCGCCAGCGCCGCCAGACCAAAGCCGCCAACATGGCTGAACATATCCAGCACAGAAACATCTTTCGCCAGTTTCGCGACAAAAGCATGGTTGTCGCGCTGGTCAAAGAACAGACCGGTCTTTTGCCCGCCGGTCAGATCCGCCATGTAAATCGCGCCGTTCATTTCCACCGGCACGGCCGCGTCAGGCGCAGAGCCACGCAGCACTGCATCGGCATCATCCATGCCCTCTAGTGTACGGCCGCGCCCGCCGGAATTTTTCAGCACATTCGTGACACCCGTCACCTGAACCAAAGCGTCCGTCAGCATGTCCAGATGCGCCTCAACCCATGCCGCGTTGGGCTGGATCACGCATGTATCGCCAAAGCGGTCGATGATCAGACCCGGCAGACCGTCCCCCTCGGCATGAACCAAACGGTAGAACGGTGCATCATAAGCCCGCTCGCGCAGCGACAGCGCCTTGCTCAGGCGGGTGGTGAACCAGTCAGCGTCAATGACGGCTTCCGGATCACGGTCGAGCATCCGCGCCACGATGCGGCTGGCGGTGTTGACCGCGACAGTGCCCAGCGGCGTGTGGTCGTTGTCTTCGAGCGTGGCGATGGTGCCGGGCGCGATGGCTTTGGACCGGCGGTCCATCACCAATTCATTGTCGAACACCCACGGCGAACCATGGCGGATCGCACGGGCGTTCGCCTTGGGCTTCAGTCGCAGAATGGGGCGGGCACCAACAGGTGAGGCGGAGGCTGTCATACCTCTCGCCTTACCCCGCTTTCTGCCGAGATAAAAGCGTCTCTGAACGTCTCTTTGAGCCGCTTTTGCAGAAGGTCGGATCCGTCAGTGGGACGGGTCGGGCCAATGTCTTTGCCTGCCCAGCCAACCGGCCGCGCCGGAATCCGAATCTCGCAACCTAAGATACCATCCGGCGCGGCCTTCACGTCCGGCACCCTTGCGACCATCACCGCCGCATCCATGGATACTGGAGCTGGATGCATTTCGAGGAAGGCTGCTAAGGTGTCTCTACGGCGGCAAAGGTGCGAGTCTCAGCCGGCCATCCGCTCAAAGGGCGCCGTCCGACTTACCGGCAAGGCCGCCATTGGGATGGCCCTGTCCTCTTGCTGACCTGCTGATCCGAAGCTCTGACAACAAACCGTTATCCCTTCAATCGCTTCTGTGTCGGGCGCGATTGCGACAAGAGCGGAAGAGTTCTCACACGTCGGCATCCTTGGCCGTGCCAAGAGACGCCTTTACTGTTAGCGGTAACGGGGTTATGTTTCGCTCAAACCGGATACGGAGGCTTCGCATGACCCTCAACGACACCATTGCCCGCGTCACAGCGCGGATCGAGGACAGGTCCGCCGACATGCGCGCCACCTATCTCGACCGCATGGCTCGCGCCGCCGACGAAGGGCCGCGCCGCGCGCATCTGACCTGCGGAAATCAGGCCCACGCCTACGCCGCCATGGGCGCTGACAAAGACAGCCTTGCAACCGAGCGCGCGCCCAACATCGGCATCATCACCGCTTACAACGATATGCTCTCGGCGCACCAGCCGTTCGAGCGTTTCCCCGATCTGATCCGAACCGCGGCCCGCAACAACGGCGCCACGGCTCAGGTCGCAGGCGGGGTTCCGGCCATGTGTGACGGCGTCACCCAAGGTCAGGTCGGCATGGAGCTGTCGCTGTTTTCCCGAGACGTCATCGCGTTGGCAGCCGGGATCGGCCTCAGCCACAACGTCTTTGACGCCGCCGTCTACCTTGGCGTCTGTGACAAGATCGTTCCCGGCCTGATCATCGCCGCTGCGACGTTCGGTTATATTCCCGGCATTTTCCTGCCCGCAGGCCCCATGCCATCCGGCATTCCCAACGACGAAAAGGCCAAGGTCCGCCAGCAGTTCGCCGAAGGCCACATCGGTCGCGACGAGCTGATGAAAGCCGAAATGGCGTCCTACCATGCCGCAGGCACCTGCACGTTTTACGGCACTGCGAACACCAACCAGATGTTGATGGAATTCATGGGGCTGCATCTGCCCGGCACCTCGTTTGTGCAGCCGAACACCCCGTTGCGCGACGCGCTGACCGACGCAGGGACGAAACGCGCGCTCGAGATCACCGCTCTTGGCAATGATTACCGTCCTGTCTGTGATGTGCTCGATGCCAAGGCTTTCGTGAACGGCATCGTTGGATTGATGGCGACCGGCGGTTCCACAAACCTCGTGCTGCACCTGCCTGCCATGGCCCGCGCCGCTGGCATCGCGCTGGAGGTCGAGGATTTCAACGACATTTCCGCCGTCACGCCGTTGATGGCCAAGGTGTACCCAAACGGTCTGGCCGACGTGAATCACTTCCACGCGGCGGGAGGTTTGCAATATATGATCGGGTCGCTGCTTGATGCGGGCCTGCTGCATGACGACGTGAAAACCGTGGTCGGCGAAGGTTTGTCTCCCTATGCCCAGGAACCTGTGCTCGCAGACGGCAAGCTCACGTGGCGCGACGGCCCGAAGGAGTCGCAAAACGACAGGATCCTGCGTCCGGCGTCCGATCCGTTCCAGGCCTCCGGCGGCCTCAAGGAACTGACCGGGAACCTCGGCACGGGGATGATCAAGGTCTCTGCTGTCGCACCGGAACGCCATGTGATCGAAGCCAAAGCGCGCGTTTTCCAGGACCAGGAATCGGTCAAGACAGCCTTCAAGAATGGCGAAATCACCGAAGACACGATCTTTGTGGTCCGCTTTCAGGGACCCAAGTCCAACGGCATGCCCGAACTGCACGGGCTGACCCCCACGCTGGCAGTGCTTCAGGACCGGGGACTCAAAGTCGCGCTTGTCACGGATGGCCGTATGTCCGGCGCATCAGGCAAAGTCCCCGCCGCCATCCACGTCTCGCCAGAGGCCGCCAACGGCGGGCCCTTGGCGCGCGTCCGGGACGGCGACATTCTTCGGCTTGACGCCACAAGCGGGACACTTGACTGTCTGGCCGAAGACTTTGACCAGCGCACGCCAGCCACCGCCGATCTGACGGGAAATGGCCATGGTGTGGGCCGCGAACTCTTTGCAGCTTTCCGTGAAAATGTTGGCCTTGCCTCCAACGGCGCCGCCGTGGTGGTCTGAGCCTCCCCCGATCCTCTGCTTAAAATATTCGAAAAGGACCCGCCCATGACGCCCCAAGACGCCAGCATCGAAAGCGAAAGACTATGTCGCCTCGCCCCGGTCATTCCGGTTCTCGTGATTGACGACGCGGCTCAGGCACGCGGTCTGGCGGAGGCGCTGGTAAAGGGCGGACTTCCGGTACTCGAAGTCACGCTTCGCACGCCTGCCGCGCTCGACGCGATCGCCGAGATGGCAAAGGTCGAGGGCGGCATCGTCGGCGCGGGCACTCTGCTGACCCCTGATGATGTAAAGCGCGCAGTGGACGCCGGCGCAAAATTCGGCGTCTCACCCGGGGCCACAGACACGATCCTCGACGCCTGCGAAGCGGCCGATCTGCCGTTGCTGCCCGGCGCCGCAACCTCGTCCGAAGTCATGCGTCTGCTGGAACGCGGCTACACCGTGCAAAAGTTCTTTCCGGCGGAGGCCAACGGCGGCGCACCTGCCCTGAAGGCCATTGGCGCACCGATCCCGCAGGTGAAATTCTGTCCGACCGGCGGCGTCTCCATGAAGAACGTGAACGACTACCTCAGCCTGTCCAACGTCTTGTGCTGTGGTGGCTCCTGGGTCGCGCCGAAGGACATGGTGGCCAAAGGCGACTGGGCCGGGATCGAGGCACTGGCTAGCGAAGCCGCCGCGCTGCCCCGCACCTGATATATCATCGCACCAACGACCAAACGCGCGCCCAAAATCGGCGCGCGTTTCCCGGTTATACCCCGACTTTTCAAAAGATCAGTCCCTGGGACGCGACCGCCAACCGCCACGCCGCTTTGGCTTCGTCATGCCTTCGAGACCTTCGCGCAGCACCTGCGTCATGGGATGTCCTTCGTCGCCGTAACGCTCCAAAAGCACTTCGATCAGGACCTTGGTGTCTGCATCCACCGGCACCGACAGCGCCCAGTCCAGAAAAATGGACCGGCATTCGCCCAGCGTGATACCATCAATACGGTAGGATTCCCGAACCAGCCCCTTGGGGTCTGCGTCGCTCATGTCTGTTTTCCTTCCGGCAAGGCCGCGTCAATGCTCGCCGCAGCGGCGCCCGCGTGCTCCTCCAATGCGTCACGCATCTGGTCCATGTCCTCTTGTCCCAACAGGCGCAACAAAAAGGAACACCCGCCGCCGCCAAGATCCTCGGGCTCCAGAGGCTTCTCGCTCACCAACTGTGCGCCGATCTGTAGCGCCCAGGCCAGCTCATACGCCGCCACCAAAGCCGCACTGTCCAGCCAATCGCAACCGTGCAAAGCACGCGGCGTCTGCCGCACGGCCTTGCCCGACAAAAGCGACGCGGCCTGCGCCATCAGGTCAATCTCCTGCATTTTTCCCGGCCCGATCTTGGCACTCCACGGGCCACCCGTTCCCTTGGCCGCACGAATACGGCTGAGCATCTCGGCCACGGCCGTGAGAACCTCTTCCTTGTCGCGCGGTGCCGACAGGATTTCGCGGCGGAACGCCTCGACATCCTCTGCCAGGTCGCCCGGACCCGCAACAACGCGCGCCCGCGTCAAAGCGAGGTGCTCCCAGGTCCATGCTTCTTCGCGCTGATAGCGTTTGAACGCGGTGAGCGACGTCGCCACCGGCCCCTGTTTGCCGGAGGGCCGCAGACGCATATCCACCTCGTACAGGCGCCCCTCGGCCATGGGCGCGCTCATCGCTGTAACCAAGGCTTGCGTGAGCCGCGCGTAATACGTGCGCGCGGGCAACGGCCGCCGCCCGTCCGAGTTCTCCACATCAAGCGGATCGTAGATCACGATGATATCGAGGTCGGACCGCGCGTGCAGCCGCTGCGCTCCCAGCGATCCCATGCCCACAACCACCGCACCGCGTCCCGGCGGTGTCCCATGTTTGCGCGCAAATTCCGCCTGCACCTCGGGCCAAAGGGCCGCCAGCACCGCCTCCGCCAGATCGGCATAGGCCTTTCCCGCCTCCTGCGGTCCCATCATGCCGCGCAGCAGCTGCACGCCAATACAGAAGTGCCACTCCTTGGCCCACCGCCGCGACCGATCCAACCGCGCCTCGTAATCTGCCTCGCGGGACAACGTTTCGGCCAGCTCGCCGCTCAACGCCGCGCGACCCGGCCACGGGCTGAAGAAATCGCCGCCGATCACGGCATCGAAAACGCTGGAATTGCGCGCCAGATGTCGCGCCAGATCGGGCGAGGTGCCCACGATGTCCACCAGCAAATCCATCAACTGAGGATTGGCCTCGAACAGGGAAAACAATTGCACCCCGGCCGGCAACCCCTTGAGAAACCCGTCGAATGCCAGCAACGCCTCATCCGGGCGCGCGGTTTCTGCCAGCCGCCGCAGGATTTCCGGGCGCAAACGTTTCCATAAGGCCCGCGCCCTGTCGGACCGCATGCAAGGATATGTGGTCCATCGGCTGACCACTGGATTGTCCTCGAAGTGGTCCGGCACCTCACAGGGCGTTCCAGATCCTGGCGCGAAAAACCCCTCGGTCAGGTCATGCACCTCGGACAGGCGTTCAATCAGGTCCGCCTCCATGTCATCGCGCGCGACGCCCATGAGGCAGGCCAGCCGCTCCATCCCCTCGGATGAATTCGGCAAGTCGTGGGTCTGCGCATCCCCCACCATCTGCACACGGTGTTCCACTTCGCGGTGCGCCCGGTAATGGTCTGTTAGCGTGCGCGCCACGTCAGGCGGTATCCACCCCTTGTCGGCCAAAGCAGCCAGCCCCGGCACCGTGCCGCGCACCCGCAGGTCCGGATCGCGCCCGCCCGCAATCAACTGACGCGTCTGGGTGAAGAACTCGATCTCACGGATGCCACCACGCCCGAGCTTCATGTTATGCCCCGGAAGCGTGATCGCGCCGTGAAAGCCCTTATGCTCGCGGATGCGCAGGCGCATGTCGTGGGCATCCTGAATGGCGGCAAAATCCAGATGTTTGCGCCAGACAAAGGGTGTGATCGCCTCGAGAAAGCGCTCGCCCGCGGCCACATCGCCGGAAGACGCCCGTGCCTTGATGAAGGCCGCGCGCTCCCACGTGCGCCCAAAGCTTTCATAATAGCGCTCTGCCGCCTCCATGGCGATGCAGACCGGCGTGACCGACGGGTCGGGCCGCAACCGCAGGTCCGTGCGGAATACGTAGCCTTCGCCGGTCAGATCGTTGAGCATCGCCGACGCCTTGCGCGTTGCCCGAACCAGCGCGGAGCGGACCTCGTGATAATCTTCAGGATCGTAGCGCGTCTCATCGAACAGCATGATGATATCGATGTCAGAGGAATAATTCAGCTCCCCCGCCCCCATCTTGCCCATGGCCAGCGCCACCATGCCAGCGCACTCCTGCACGTCATCCTCGGTCATGCCGGGCAGCTTGCCGCGCTTGATCTCATGGCCAACCGTGGCGCGCATGGCCAGCGTGGTCGCCAGATCAGCCAGCGCCGTCAGCGCCTCCGTCACCTGCTCCAACGGCCATGCGCCGGACAGATCACACAGCGCCGTCAGCAGCGCGACACGCCTCTTGGCCTGACGCAAGGCCGATGGCAATTGATCCGCCGCGACCTCCGGCAAGGTGTTCAACAGCGTGGAGAACGCTTTTTCCGGGTCGGGGACCGCCGCTTCGAGCCAGTCGGCTTCGCGTTGGATCAACCCGTTCAGATAGGGGCTGGAGCCACCGGTGCCCTTAATCAGATCGGCCAGCGCACCGCTGGCCCATGGCGTGGTGGACAGTGCCTCGGCCCCGCGATCGGGGTCAAAGGCACGCGGCAGGCGGGTGATGCGTTTGCTTAAATCCATAGCGGCAAATGGACATGCCCGCCCGCCCTTGGCAAGCCCCGGCTGCCCTGCGACAACCCATCTGCCGCATAGAAGTGTCTGCAAAAGGTAAGCCATGTCCAAAAGTCTCAAACGTGTCCGCGCCGCTATCGAGGCCGCCAGCCTGGCCTCTGATATCCGCGAAGTCGACAAGGCCCGCACCGCCCAGGAGGCCGCCGACACCGTCGGGTGTCACCTTGATCAAATCGCCAAATCCATCATCTTTCGCGCGGAAACATCGGGCGAGGCGGTGCTGTTCCTGACCGCTGGCGGCAATCGGGTCAGTGCCGAAAAGGCTACGCTGGTGGCCGGTGAACCGCTGGGCAAGGCCGACGCGGCGCTGATCCGGGCACAAACGGGGTTTGCCATCGGCGGTGTCTCGCCATTGGGCCACCTGAACCCGATCCGCGCGTGGCTCGACCCGCGCTTGCTGGACTTCGACGTAGTTTGGGCCGCCGCAGGCACACCGCGCCACCTGTTCGACGTGCCTCCGACAGTGCTGATGACTTTGACCGGTGCGGAGACTGCCGATTTCACGGAAGAGAGCGCCAATTCGCCTCCGCCCACGTGCTGAGGCGCAATTTTCCTGTTGGTTTTCATATAAATCATCAGTTTTCGAAGCCTTAATATACAGGCTTACCCATTGTTCCTAAATGCTTTTCAACTTCAATCGACGCTTAATGTAAAAAACATTCACATCATCACTTGAAAGACCGCCGGACAATCCCGATCTCCTATGATGTGAAACGCATTCACATTGAAACACAAACGGAGACACACATGACCACCGCCGCATATCAGTCCACTCTGCCCGCCAACGCCGGCTGGCTCACCCGGACCGAGGCTTGGCTGGATCACAAGGGCAAAGCTGCCTGGATCGCGGCCATGGTACTTGGGTTCATTATTTTCTGGCCCGTGGGCGCTGCCCTTCTGGCATATATGATCTGGAGTAAACGCATGTTTGGCAAAGGCTGCAATCGCACCGCACGCACCACCAGTCGTCACACCGCTTGGTCGGCGATGAAACCTTCTGGCAACAGCGCCTTTGACGCTTACAAGGCCGACACGCTGCAGCGCCTGCAAAACGAGCAGGAAGCCTTTGAAGCCTTCCTCGAGCGTCTGCGCGAAGCCAAGGACAAAACCGAATTCGACCAGTTCATGGAGGATCGCGAAAAGCGCGCCGCCGAGATGGCAAAAGACACAGAAGCTGCCTAAATTGACTTGACGGGTGGGGCCGATGACGGCCCTGCCCCCACGCCTGATCCGAGGGACATAATCATGTACTACGAACCCACCAGCCATTTGCCCGACCCAGAGCGACAGGCCGGGTTCTACGAAGGCGTCACCGCAAAGCGCGGCGTCGCATGGGTGGCCGATATCATTCTCATCGGCATTGTGACCGCCGTCATCAGCACCGTTACGATCGTCGGGTTGTTTTTCATTCCCGTTATCTGGCTGGTGGTTGGTTTTCTCTATCGCTGGATGACGATCTCTGGTGGGTCTGCCACGTGGGGGATGCGCCTGATGGCGATTGAGCTGCGCGACGCTGAAGGGATGCGGCTCAGCCCGGTTCAGGCCATGCTGCACGTCCTCGGTTATATGGTCGCCATGTCCATGGTGATCGTTCAGATCGGATCGGTGATCTTGATGTTCGTCGATGAGCGTGGCCGCGGGCTGACCGATATGGTGCTGGGCACCGTCATGCTGAATCGTCGCGCCTGAGCTTTGGAACTCTCTAAAAACCGCTGCGTTGGTCCGGCAGCCGTTAACTCTATGTACAGAAAGGCCCCCATCACGGGGCCTTCTGGCGTTCAGAGGGGTTGGCGGCGCACCGCTTCGTTGTTACCGTTTCGTTAAACAGGTTCGGATAAGCCAAGACCATGCGCCATTCGCTGCCCCTCGCTCCGCAGTTCTATGTCACAGCTCCTCAGCCCTGCCCCTACTTGGATGGCCGGATGGAGCGGAAATTGTTCACCGCTCTGCAAGGCGATACCGCGCAGAAACTGAACGATTCCCTCTCCAAACAGGGGTTTCGCCGGTCACAGAACGTGCTTTACCGCCCGTCGTGCGCGGAGTGCTCTGCCTGCATGTCGGCGCGCATCGACGTGTCCAAATTCGTGGCCACCCGCTCGCAAAAACGCACGCTGAAGAAAAACACCCATCTGGAACGGCGCGCGACCTCTCCCTGGGCGACAGAAGAGCAGTACAACCTTTTCCGCCGCTATCTGGACACCCGCCATGCAGATGGCGGCATGGCGGATATGGATGTGTTCGAATTCGCGGCCATGGTCGAAGAAACGCCGATCCGGTCCCGCGTCGTCGAGTATCTCGACCGTGAAAGCGGCGCGCTGATCGCCACCTGCCTGACGGACATGCTCGATGACGGGCTGTCGATGGTGTATTCGTTCTACGATCCTGAACATCAGAAAAACTCTCTGGGCACCTGGATGATCCTTGACCACATAGCCATCGCGCAGGAAACCGGCTTGCCCTATGTTTACCTTGGTTACTGGGTGCCGGGATCGGAAAAGATGGGATACAAGGCGCAGTTCTCCGGGCTGGAAATCTATCATCGCGGTCAATGGCAGGCGCTGAACAAACCCGAAGATTTCGAGGAAGACACGCACCCTCTGTCCACTGCGCCCATTGCCGAACAGGTTGCCAATATCTCCATCCCCAACAGTCGCAGCTGACATTTGGCAAACGGCGCTTTTTCCCGATGAAGTAGCAACTGCCGCCATTCGGAAAACGACACTGCGGACCGCGCAACTCATTCGCAGATAGGTGTTAGTGGCGGTTGTCATCAACCTTCCTCGATGAGCCGCTGACCGCAGTTCGGGACCGTGCCAAACCGTCCGTTGAGCTATGCGCAGTCAGGGGGCCTTCATCCTCCAGCGAACACTTCAACGTGGCTCGCTAAGTGGCTCGCTAAAATCGTACCCTTCCAGCGAGGTTTGCCCGTCTCCTCCAAGAAGCTAACCGCTTGCCTGCGTTCAGAGGGCGCGGACACCCAAGTTCAGGACAAGTTGCGGCGGCGCTGTCCCGGTCATAGTCGCGCCGGGCTAAACGGCTTTCCCCAAACGCATAGGAACGCCCGCCATACCAGTGGCCCTGATGCGAAAAGGGCGCGCCCTACGGCACGCCCTCCTCATCCGAAACTGCGCCTTGTCTCAGCCGCCAAGAAGATTCGGCACGATGGTTACAATTCCTGGGAACAGCGCCAGCAACAGCAGCCCGAACACCTGAATCAACACAAACGGGATCACGCCGCGATAGATGTGGCCAGTGGTAACCTCCTTGGGCGCAACGCCGCGCAGGTAGAACAGCGCGAAACCAAAGGGCGGTGTCAGGAAAGACGTTTGCAGGTTCACCGCGATCATGATCGTCACCCACTTCGGGTCAAAATGCGCCCCGTAGATCACCGGCCCGACGATGGGCACCACGATGTAGATGATCTCAAGGAAATCCAGCACGAAACCCAGAACAAACAGCACGATCATCACGATGATGAACACCGTCCAGACATTGTCAAAGCTGCGCAGGAAGTCCTGAATGTAGTGCTCCCCCCCAAACGAAATCACCACCAGGTTCAACAGCTGCGAGGCGATCAGGATGGTGAACACCATCGAGGTCACCTTGGCCGTTTCCCGCACCGCTGGTGTCAGAACACCGGCCTTGAACAAGACCCAGCAGCTGAACAGCAACCCAAACAGCGCATAAAGCCACAGGGCATTGGCAAAGAAGAAGGCAATCCAGCTTTCGGCGCTGACGCTCTCTGTATTGATGCGCAGGTCAAAGTTCACGCCCACCAGGATCAGCAGCACCACAGCCAACGTGGACCACAAGATCACCTTGGGCGAGCGGTCCTCTTCGGCCAATCTACGATACGCCGCCAGCATGATCGCCCCCGCCGCACCCAGCGCCGCAGCAGGCGTCGGATTGGTGATGCCGCCAAGGATGGAGCCAAGCACAGCAACAATCAGGATCAGCGGCGGGAAGACGACGCGCAACAGTTCGTTCCTAGACAGGATGCCCATGGCAAAGATGACGCCATAGAGCGTGATCGCCCATGGAATCAGCATCGCGATCACGGTTGCCCCGGAGGACGTGGTCGGCGCAATGAACAGCCAGTCAACCAGCAGCCCGAGCACCAGACCAGCGGCACCGATCTGCAACCGACGCGGATTGGCCGACGGTGACACACCCCGTGCAAAGGCCAGGATCAGGCCAAAGATCACCGTCAACGTGGCAATTCCCAGACCAATCGGCGCAGCGTCGGAGATTTTTGCGGTGCGGAGTTCTTCGATCTGCTCGGCGCTGCGCGCAACGCTTTGCTGTACGCCGCCGGACGCTTCGATCGCCGCCTGCTCTGCAACGGCGGCATCCCACGCGGTTTGCCCGTGGAGCTCGATCATCGACTCCTGACACTGCGGCGAGACCTGAGTGCGTAATGAGGCAGACTCGCTTTGATCAGAAAAGCTGGAAACGTCCGTGGACTGAGTGCCCACCAGACCAATCTGGCCCAGCAGGACCGCACCCACGATCAGCGCGACCGGAACACCGAGCAACCATGTAAACGCTTCGCCCCGCGTTACAGGCTCGCTTGTCGAGGTGCCCAATTCCACGGCTGGTGCTTTTTCAGGGTTCAGCATCGCGTAGCCAAACGCGTAGGCCGCATAAAGCCCCGCCAACAGGATGCCCGGCACCAGCGCCGCCTGGAACAACGTCCCGACAGAGACCACCGCCGGTTTGCCCAGGTAGGTCAGCGCATCTGTGCAACCCGCCAGCACAGCACGCTCTTCCTGAGCTGCGGAATACAAATCCCCCGCCAAGGTGCCCAGCAGGACGATCACGATGGACGGCGGAATGATCTGCCCCAAGGTTCCGGACGCCGCAATCACACCTGTGGCCAGTTCCGGCGAATAGTTGTTGCGCAGCATCGTGGGCAAAGCCAACAGACCCATTGTCACCACGGTCGCGCCCACGATCCCGGTCGAAGCAGCAAGGAAAGCACCGACCACAACGATGGACACGGCCAGGCCGCCGGGCAGCGGGCCAAAGACCCGGGCCATCGTGGTCAGCAGATCGTTCGCGATCTTTGAGCGTTCCAGCACGATCCCCATCAAGACGAACATCAGAACCGCCAGCAGCGTCTCGATGCTTTGGCCTGCAATGACGCGCTCGTTGATGCGATTCACGATGAACGACAGGTTGCGGTCCATGGCGTATTCCCAGCCACGCGGGAAAAGCGCCTGATCAAGGCGCGGCAGGTCCGGGTAGCGAAAGACCGAAATGGCCTTTTCCGGAACGCCGCCGGCGATCAACGCGCTGTAGGCATCCGACGATTGGTCGATGGCCTGATGGATCAGCAACCCCGCGCTGTCGAGCGCGGCAATGATGCCAAAGGAAATGATCCCGGCGCCACCAATGGCAAACGCCACAGGAAAACCGGAAAGGATCGCGGAAAAAAGCGTGAGAAAGACGATAATCAGGCCGATCTCGACGCCATCAAGTCCAAACAACATCTGTGTCAGCCTTTCAGAATTCTGCGTGGTCGTAGGGCTCTTCGCCCTGTTCCAGCACGTCTTGGTCGAGGTACTTTCCCTCGCTCGAAGGCCCTTCTTTCCATTCAAGGAACGAGCGGTAGAAGAACGCCCAGGCCTGAATGAAGATCAGGGCAATCATGAGCACCATGAGCATCTTGAACAGGAAGTAGCCGTTAAAGCCGTTGGGCGAGAAACCGATGGTCTCGACGTTCCAGCGCAGGGCGCGCGCCTTCATCACCAGACGGTCGAGCTCTTCGGAGGCGGACGGGTTCGGCACGATCAGCGACCGCCACATAAAGAACCACGTGTACATCCACAGCAGCACCGCCACTGGCACCATGAATATCATCGCGCCAATCATGTCGATCACCCGCTTGGCACGGAACGAGATGGCGGAATACACCAGATCGACCCGCACATGCCCGCCTTGGATAAAGGTGTAGGTCAGGCAGAGCGTCACCACCATGGCATTGAAAAGCTTCAGCTCTTCGGCATACCACGAGATGTCGAACTGCAACGGCAGACCAAATCCGAACACGATATCCGGCCGGGTAAAGATCCGCTGCATGAAGACGATGATCACCTGCTGCACCACCATCAGCAACCCGGCCCAGGCAAAGAAGCGCCCGATGGTGTTGCCGACGAATTCCAACCCCACAACGACCCCCCACAGGAACTGGTTCGACCAGATCCCGATCAGGAAGATGACAAGAAACGCGGTAAAGCAGATGAAGAAGAACTCGGACGACGCTCCATAATAGATGAAAGTCATCAGCGATTGCTTCGCCTCGGCGGAGCCGTCCCAGGCGATCCACTGAAACGCGTTGATCATGGGCGTCTCGCCCTCGGCCAAGGTGGGCTGCCAGCCCGTAACGGCTGTGAACAGCCCGACAAGGGCCATCCAGATCCCCTGCAGGATGTGTACGATCGCCATGACCATCTCGGTCGCGATCCACACGATCAGGTTCTGCGAGCCTGTCTCGTCCATGTTTTCCCCCGCTTATGCCGGTTGACCCGTTCGCATTGTTCGTGGTGAGTGCTTGCCCTGCCCCCAAAGGTCGCCAAGGCTCACCTCACGGCGAAAAGGCCCCCACCTTGGGGGCCTTCCATATGTTTAGGTCACGATTACTGACCCAGAACGCGGACGCGCTGCTGAACGTAGAAATTGTCCGACTTGTTGATCCACGCGGCGGAATTCGCCAGAGACTCCTCAAAGGAGGTGCGGATCTTGGCGAACAGCTCGTCATTCATGTTCTCGTCCATGACCTCCTTGGAGGCCGCGCCGAACGCGTCCCACACATCGTCGGAGAACTGCAGCGTCTTGACGCCCTGGCTTTGCAGGCGGGCCAGCGCGGCACCGTTGTTGGCCAGCGTTTCGGCCAGCTGGTAGTGGGTGGTCGCCATGGAGGCGTAGCGCATGATCGCCTGCTGCTGCGGCGTCAGGTCGTTCCAGACATCAAGGTTGACGTTCGCGGACAGCGCAGAGCCCGGCTCGTGGAAACCGGCGGTGTAATAGATCTTCGCCACTTCCTGAAAGCCCGCGCGTTCATCGGCCATCGGGCCAACCCATTCCAGACCGTCCAAGGCGCCCGAGGACAGCGCCTGATACAGCTCGCCGCCGGGGATGTTCTGAACCGACGCGCCCAGCTTGCCCAGAACCTGACCGCCAAGGCCCGGCATCCGGAATTTCAGGCCGTTGAAGTCATCAGCGGACTTGATCTCGTTGCGGAACCACCCCCCGGACTGCGAGCCGGAGTTGCCCGCATTCAGGCCCTTCATGTTGAAAATCATGCCCAGTTCGTCATGCAGCTCTTCGCCGCCACCGTGGTAGTACCAGTTTGTCACTTCCTGCGCGGTGCCGCCGAACGGAACGGCCGTAAAGAACGCATAACCAGGATGCTGACCAACGAAATAGTAGTCGGCGGAATGGTACATGTCAGCTTGGCCAGAGGACACGGCGTCAAAGACTTCCAGCGCGCCCACCAGCTCGCCCGGGGCTTTTTTATCGATGGTCAGATTGCCATCGGACATCTCGGACACCATCTGCTCCAGATAGGTCGCGGCGTCATCGAGAACGGCAAAGCCGCGCGGCCACGAGGTGACCATGGTCAAAGTACGTTTGCCCTGCGCGTAGGCGGGCGCCGCCAGAGTGGAGGCAGCAGCAGCACCCGCGCCAACAGTCGAGGCGCGCAGGAAAGCACGACGATCCATATGGAATCCTCCCAGATTCGTTAACTTGCGCAAAGCTCCCCACCTTGCGCGGTTCCTTGAAAGTCCGGGAACCGTAGAAAACGTGTCCGACCATGGGAATACCCACTGCTACGGAGACAGAGCGCTTTTTTGACCGAATTATAGGTGAAAAAATGCTTTGAGCGTGTATTCCGCCCTAGGAACTCTTCTTCAGGCGTGCAGCCATGCTGTCCTGCGCCATTTCTGCTGTGACCCAATCCAACAACGACCGGACCTCGGGGCGTGCCAGTGTCTGAGCCGGACCGCACAGGCGATAGTTTTCACCACTGCGCAGCGCCCCCGGTTCGACCCGTTCCAACTGTCCTGTCTCTATCATATGTCGGACGGACCGCATTTCGGCCAGGGCGACGCCCTGCCCGGTCAGCGCGCCGGTCAGCGCCGCTTCGGGATCGCCCAGCCGCAAACCGCCAAGCTGCGCCGGACGTCCCAGCTTCAGCACGCCTTCGATAAAAGCAGGCCAAAGATCACGATGATCGTGCAACAGATGCACTCCCGCAAAACCGCGCCCCTCTGCCAGAACGCCGGGTTTGGCTACGGCGACGATCTCTGACGGGAACAGCGCCGCGCCTATCGGCACCATGCCTGTCGGCGGCTCTCCGGCGATCAGCACCAGATCCGCCTCCGCGTCCTCAAGCGTTGTGACTTCGAGGGTCAGACCCGGCAGCGCCGCCAGCAGCAGGTCGCGGCGCGGGTCCAGCCACCCCACCGCAAGGTCGCCGGGTATCGCCAGCCGCACCGGCCGGTCCTCTTCATGCAAAGACGCCACCGCATCTTCCATGTGTTCAAAGGCACGCTGCATCCGCGCATGCATCCGCCATCCCGAGCGGGTCAGCCGCACGCCGCGTGGATGGCGCTCGAACAGTTCCGTACGGAGCTTTTCCTCCAACCCGCGCACGTGTTGCCCGACGGCCCCCTGAGATACACCGATCTCTTCGGCGGCCGCCCGAAAACTGCCCAGACGCCCTGCCGCCTCAAATGCGCGCAGGCCGTTTAGTGGCAGATGTTCCAGTCCGGTCAGCATCGGGCGTTCTCGCAAAAAAGCGTCATGGTCCTTGCTACAGGCTACAGCAGATGGCGTTCATGCAGCAACATCAACACGGTATTCCCAAGACGATAGCACAGCTACTGGCTGGGTCGCGCATTTTTAACAGTGCAAACACCCTCTTTCGCCTCGGCCAGCAACCTGATTTGATGTCCCGATGTCGCGCTTTCACCGCCTGTGGCTCACCTACGGCCAGAAAATGTTCCTGCTCGCCTCGCTGCCGCTGATCCTGGCAGTGACGGCCATTGCGTTGCTCGTGGCCTTTCAGGCCCGCAGTTTGGCGGAACGGGAAATCCGCGGGTTGGAAACGCAATTGATCGAGGCCAAGAAACGAGAGCTGCGAAATTACGTCACGCAGGCGCGCAACGGGTTTTATTTCATCTACGGCTCCGCCGCGCCGGACGACGAGGCCGCCAAAGAGCGGGTCATGCAGATCCTGTCAGCGATGATCTATGGCGAAGACGGGTTCTTCTTTGTGTATGATTATGACGGTTTGAACCTCGTCTCTCCTCGGCAGACCGAACTTATCAACACCAATCAGTGGGACCGCACGGACAGCGAGGGGACGCGCGTCGTCCAGGATTTCATCGCCACCGCGCGCGAGGGTGCGGGCTACGTCGAACATCTCTGGCCCAAACCCACCACCGGCGAAGAGGCCCGGATGATCACCTATGTGACCTCATTCCCTTCGTGGCGATGGGCCGTCGGCACCGGGGTCTTCATCGATGATGTGCTGCGCACTGTCGCCGCCACCCGGGCCGAGACAGAAACCCGCGTGCGCCGCACTTTCTTGTGGATCGGCGCAATTGCCCTGGGTTCGCTGCTGCTGGTGTTCCTGTCTGGTCTTGTCATCAATATCCGAGAACGACGGCTGGCAGATGCCAAGCTGAAAGAGCTGACTCAGCGTGTGCTGGACGCCCAGGAAGAAGAACGCGGGCGCGTTGCCCGCGAGCTCCACGACGGCATCAGTCAATTGCTCGTCGGAATAAAATACGCCCTCGACATCGCCCGGCGGAGGCTGGCAAGCGGCGATCCCAGGGCCCAGGATACGCTGGAATCCGGGGTCACCAATCTTGCGACCGCCATTCAGGAGGTCCGTCGCATCTCGCGCGATTTGCGGCCCGGCATCCTGGACGACCTTGGCCTTGGGCCCGCATTGAAGGCGCTGACCGACGACTTTCGCACACGCACGGGCATCGACACGCAGTTCGAGACGGTCGTCTTCAGCAACCGCCTGAGCCAGGAGGCGAAAATCGCGCTTTACCGCATCGCGCAAGAAGCGCTGACCAATGTGGAACGGCATGCCGGTGCCACGGAGGTCCGCCTTGACCTGCGCGGCCATCGCAGCGGCGCGACCATGTGGATCGCCGACAACGGATGCGGCCTTGATGACCGCGCGCGTCCGCTCAAGGGAATTGGCCTGCGAAACATGCAGGAACGTATTGATCAACTCGGCGGCACGCTGCGTGTGCATTCCACAAGGACGGGAACCGTGGTAGAAGCTCAGGTTCCCTTGACCCAACTGTTGCCCCCCGAGTAAGAGACCCCCAGCAAAAAGAGGCATCCGGCATGCGCATCCGCGTCGTGATCGTAGACGATCACCCCCTCGTGGCCGAAGGCATCGAGGCATTGCTCGAAAGCTACGACGACATCGAAGTCGCGGCCACGTTGGGCGACGGGCAGACCATGATTGACCGGCTGTCCGACCTGGATCCGGACGTGATCCTGATGGACCTCAACATGCCGGGATTGGGCGGGTTGTCCGCCACGGAAATGATCCTTGAACGCGCGCCAGAGACCCGGATCCTGGTTCTGTCGATGCATGACACGCCTGAATATGTCTCCACCGCACTTTCACACGGGGCGCGCGGCTATGTCCTCAAGGACGTGCCGACGGACGAGATCAAGGAAGCCATTGACGCGGTGATGCGCGGCGAGCGGTACTTGTGCACCGGGGCCACCGGTGCGCTCACGCCGATCAATGCCGGGGGCCGTGATCCGCTGACCACCCGCGAACAGACAGTTTTGCTGCAATTGGCGCAAGGCAAGTCCAACAAGGAAGTGGCTCTGGCGCTCAACATCTCGGTCCGGACCGTCGAGACCCACCGCAAGAACATCAAGCGCAAGCTCGATATCTCCACCACCGCCGGCCTGACGCGCTACGCCATGGAACACGGCGTGCTGCAAGGCACCGGCGCCAACGTCTGAGCCGGAAAAAAGCGGCTCCCGTTGGAGGGAGCCGCCTGAGGTTCGTGCGCCTTGGATATCTGAAGATATTAAATATCGATCCCGCTCTGCGCCTCGGCACAGTCGGAGTGAGGGATGTGCAACGCGACTGGAAGCATGCGCAGAGATGCATCCATCTCTTCCGCGATGTCAGGCTCAGCCTTGGGAACACTGCCCAACATCATCGCCGCGCCAATCAGACCAACGAGGGCTGCCGCCTTGCACAGGCTGAAGTCACGGTAAAAGATGTTGCGGACCATGTCGCGTCCTCCTTGGAACCAATTCCACGACGGGTTTGTCCGCCGCTTGGCGACACAGTTGCCCAAAAGAGTTTCGCGATCAATTCACTAAATTGAGCGCAATTGTTGCAATATCGGCACGCGCGACGGTCTGCTTACCTTGGGTCATCGCCAAGTCGCTGAATTCACGCAAAGATTGCATCGCGTCAGAAATTGCGGACACCAACTCACCAAATTTGCACACAACCTCTGCGCAGAAACCCGCCGCGCGCCTGCGCACCAATCGGCGCGAAATCGCCGGTGCAAAATTCCATTTCCCCACCCGCTGACGCAACAAATGCAAAATTAATCGCCTTCACAGGCGGATTCCCGTGTTGACCCTTCTCTTTGTCCGACCTAATGTCGCCCGCGCATCAAGGAGCTTTTCGGATGACCATTCTAGTCGTCGTAGTACAGGAACAGCGCATGGGCCGGTAACGGTTTCCCTGAACAGGACCCCATGCGCCCCCGTCACCTGATCGGGGGCTTTTTTATGCGCAACAGCCAAGGCGGGATCGCCCGCCCCAAGTGTCAAGATCGGAGACAGTTATGACACGTCAGATGACCGGAGCGAAAATGGTGGTTCAAGCCCTGCGGGATCAGGGTGTGGACACGGTATTTGGCTACCCGGGCGGTGCCGTACTACCGATTTATGACGAGATCTTTCAGCAAAACGACATTCAGCACATTCTTGTGCGCCACGAACAGGGCGCCGTTCACATGGCAGAGGGCTACGCCCGCTCCACCGGCAAGCCGGGTGTCGTGCTTGTGACCTCCGGCCCCGGCGCGACGAACGCCGTGACGGGCCTGACAGATGCGTTGATGGACTCGATCCCGCTGGTTGTGCTCACCGGCCAGGTGCCAACCTTCATGATCGGCTCTGACGCCTTTCAGGAAGCGGACACCGTCGGCATCACCCGCCCCTGCACCAAGCACAACTGGCTGGTGAAAGAGACCGAGAAGCTGTCGAAAACCATCCACGAGGCGTTTCACGTCGCGACCGCGGGCCGTCCCGGTCCAGTGTTGGTGGACATCCCCAAGGATGTGCAGTTCGCCTCCGCCGATTATCAGCCCAAGCCATCCGCCAACACCCGGCATTACCAGCCGCAGGTAAAAGGCGACATGGAGATGATCGAGGACCTCGTCGAGGCCATCGAGACCGCCAAGAAGCCGATCTTCTATACCGGTGGCGGCGTCATCAACTCCGGTCCGGCGGCCTCTCAGCTGCTGCGCGAACTGGTGGAGGCCACGGGCTTTCCGATCACCTCGACTCTCATGGGTCTGGGTGCATATCCCGCGTCGGGCAAGAACTGGCTCGGGATGCTGGGGATGCACGGTCTTTACGAGGCCAATCTCGCGATGCACGGCTGCGACGTGATGATCAACCTCGGCGCGCGCTTTGACGACCGGATCACCGGCCGCATCGACGCGTTTTCGCCGGACAGCCGCAAGGCACACGTGGACATCGACCCATCCTCCATCAACAAGGTGGTGAAGACGGACATCCCGATCGTGGGCGACATTGCCCATGTTCTGGAAGACGTGCTGGCGCTTTGGAAATCCCGCGGTCGCAAGATCAACCGCGAGGCAATCTCCAAGTGGTGGAAACAGATCGAAGAGTGGAAGACAGTCGATTGCCTGTCGTACAAAGGCTCCGACACTGTCATCAAACCGCAGTATGCGCTTCAGCGGCTCGAAGAGCTGACGAAAGGCATGGACCGCTACATCACCACCGAAGTCGGCCAGCACCAGATGTGGGCGGCGCAGTACCTTGGGTTCGAGGACCCGAACCGCTGGATGACCTCCGGGGGCCTCGGCACCATGGGGTACGGCTTCCCCGCCTCCATCGGGGTGCAGCAGGCGCATAAGGACGCGCTGGTCATCAACGTGGCTGGCGAAGCGTCCTGGCTGATGAACATGCAAGAGCTGGGCACGGCCACGCAGTTCAACCTGCCCGTGAAGCAGTTCATCCTGAACAACGAACGTCTCGGCATGGTGCGCCAGTGGCAGCAGCTTTTGCACGGTGAACGCTACTCGCAGTCCTGGTCCGAAAGCCTGCCTGATTTCGTCAAGCTGGCCGAGGCCTTTGGCTGCAAGGGGATCAGCATCAGCGATCCGGCGGATCTGGACGACGCGATCATGGACATGATCAAGTATGACGGACCTGTCGTCTTCGACTGTATGGTGGAAAAGCACGAAAACTGCTTCCCGATGATCCCGTCGGGTGCGCCGCACAACAAGATGCTGCTGGGCGATGACAACGCCACCAACGCCATTGCCGGCAAGGGCGCGGTGCTGGTGTGACCAGAAACGCCACGGAAGATGCCGGTGGAGGGCCCGCAGCAGCGGGCGCTCCGCCTCCGGCTGCAGCAATAACTGCACCGGCAACCAAAGGACGCGGTCGTATCGAATGGCTCGATCGCTCCAAGGGGGCAGGCATCTTTCTGGTGGTGTTTGGTCATTGCTGGCTGGGACTGGCCTCCGCCGGCATCCTGACCGATGCCGGGGTCATACATACGGTGGAACGGCTGATCTACAGCTTTCACATGCCGTTGTTCTTCCTGCTGTCCGGCTACACGTTTGAACGCTGGGCGGCGCGACGCACCCCATCGGAGGCGATCAAGGACAGATGTCTCCGGCTGCTCTGGCCGTTGTTTTTGTGGCATTATATCTTTGCGGGGGCCCGTTTTCTCGCTGGTGATGCCGCCAACACGCCGGGCGGGCTCAACACGGTCATCAGCCTGCCGCTGCCACCGGTCGACCACTTCTGGTTTCTGTGGGCGCTGTTTCTGGTGCAGCTGATCGTATGGCCTTTGGTCCGTCTCATCGCCCTGCCCCGCGGCGCCTGGATAGCGCTTGCAGCCGTGACGGCGCTTTTGGTGTCAATTCCGGGTTTGCCACTCGGGCCACTCACGGTGGGCGCCGCGCTTCACCTGCCCATCTTTCTTGTTGGCATCGCCTTGGCACGCATGTCTGCCCTGCCTGCCACGGGTTGGTATGTGGTCACAGCCGCTGCCGTGTTCATCCTGCTCGACGCCGCAACGCTGGCACTGCCGCCCGTGATCATCGTGCGGATTGCCGTGGCCGCCTGTCTGTCCATTGCGTTTGTCGTTTTGATGAACGCCCTGCCGAGTGGTCGCATCACAAGCTGGCTTGATGAGCTTGGACGTCTGTCCATGCCTATTTTCCTGGCGCACACGTTGTTCACTGCCGCCACGCGCATCGGCCTGTCCCGTGTGACCGACGCCACACTGCCGCATCTTCTTGTCGGCACCGCATTCGGCCTTGCCGGGCCGATCGCGCTCTACCACCTCACGCGGCGCATCATGCCGCCCCGTCTCATCGGTTTTTAACAAACACGTCAACGCTCAGGGAGCACGCCATGTCCGCTCTAAAGATCAAAAAAGGCTCATCGAAGCATTCTGCCTACAACCTGCGTCCGAATTTTTCCGACGTGACTGAAACCCACACCATCGCGGTTCTGGTGGAAAACGAACCCGGTGTCCTGGCACGGGTCATCGGCTTGTTTTCGGGCCGGGGCTACAACATCGAAAGCCTCACGGTGGCGGAGGTCGATCACCAGGGCCACCTGTCGCGCATCACGATCGTCACCAAAGGCACGCCCCAGGTGATCGAACAGATAAAGGCGCAGCTTGGCCGCATTGTCCCGGTGCGCAAGGTCAACGACCTGACGGTCGAGGGCCCCTCAGTCGAGCGGGAACTGGCGCTGTTCAAGGTGGAAGGCTCCGGCGAAAAACGTGTGGAAGCCCTGCGTCTGGCCGACATTTTCCGCGCTCAAGTCGTGGATTCGACGCTGGAGAGCTTCGTTTTTCAGCTTACGGGCACACCGGACAAGATTGACGCATTCGCGGACCTTATGCGTCCCTTGGGCCTGATCGAAGTGGCCCGCACGGGCGTCGCCGCGCTGGCTCGCGGCGCATAAAACCTGCCGCGCTGGCTCGCGGCGCATAAAACCTGTCGAGCTGGCTCGCGGCGCATAAAACCTGTCGAGCTTGCTCGCCGTGCGTGCTGACGGGCAAAACGTCCCGTGGCGTCAAAGATGCAAACGCAAACGCCTCCCGTCCGAACGGGAGGCGTTTCTTTCCTGCGCCGGGTGACAACTGACACGATTGCGCAGAGCGATGCGCCTTAGGTCAAATTCCACTTCAGGTTGCGCTATCGCTTGCAATGCAGCGAGCGATAAAACGCTGCTTTGGAACGACGGACAATGAACCAGCGCTGACGGATAAGATCGGCGGCGTGGAACGCGGGGTCTGGAAGACAGCCCCCAACGCGCCAAATCCATCGAGGAAACCCGGCCCGCTCGCCCAAACCGTCAATTCAGATTCTCAACGCGACAAGAGGCCGGGTATATCTCGTCTCGTGCATCACTAAGTTCAATGTATGCCTCGTCTTTTTGGCATACCGTGCCTGCGGCTCAATGGATGCCGCGACGAAATATCCACGAAGCTGCACGTTCCTGCGTCTTGGCCAAACCATTGCGCTGTAACGTCATTCTGGCAAAGCCAGATCGGCCCGCCAGTTGCCTGCTCGACGATTTCACCTCGCAAAATGTACCGCCTCGCAACTGCTCCTTTCGGCTGCTTGCAACTCCCTCGGTCGAGCATATAAACTACGTTCAACAACTCAACTTATCCGATCCAAGGACCTTCCCTATGCCTGTGCGCTATATTCATGTGATCCTGGACAACGAACGCGAGCTGTTGTTGAAGGCATGGGGCTCCACGCAAGCCGAAGAAGGCTTGATCCGCCGGGACTTGTTCACCGAGCGCGAGGCGCGCACCCAGACCGAGATGCTGTATGATGCGCTATCGAAGGGCGTGAAGGCCAGCGTCGAAACCGACCTTCTGGACCCCGACGCCGAGTGCTGGGACGACATGCGCGCGGCTTTGGCAGATGTCACGCGCGAGCGCACAAAGCGCGGTGTTTCAACCGCCGAAATGGCAGCTTTTGTTCTGGCGCTGAAATATCCGCTGTTCGAGCGTCTGCGCACAACGGTGGACGATTCCAACGGCAAGGTGCTGATTGACGCAGTGAACCAGTTCACCCGCCTGATCGACTCGGTGTCGCTGTACACCACCGAGCTCTGCATCTCCGAACGCGACAAGACCATCAGACGTCAACAAGAAGAAATGATGGAACTGGCCTCTCCCGTGGTGGAGCTTTGGGATCGCATCGTCGCGGTGCCATTGGTCGGCACGCTTGATTCCATGCGCGCCCAGGAGGTG
Organism: Sagittula marina; assembly: GCF_014196795.1. GTDB lineage: Bacteria > Pseudomonadota > Alphaproteobacteria > Rhodobacterales > Rhodobacteraceae > Sagittula > Sagittula marina. The sequence continues at coordinate 292,197 of NZ_JACIEJ010000003.1, read as the reverse complement.
ATGGAAAACACGCTGTCCGCCATCGTCGACAAGAAGGCCGACATTGTCATCATCGACATCACCGGCGTTCTGACCGTCGATACACAGGTGGCCCAGCACCTGATCCGCACCGCCGCCGCCGTCCGCCTGATGGGCGCAGAAGCGATCATCAGCGGCATCAGCCCGCGCATCGCGCAGACCATGGTGCAGCTCGGCGTGGACACCGGCGAGATCCGCACCCGCAGTTCGCTGCGCATGGCGCTGGCCGATGCGTTCCGTCAGTTGGACACTGACGTCATCTCTCGCATTGCGAAATGAGCGCGGAGCCGTCGATATGAGCCAGGCTGCAGGACTTTTCATGGTCGACGAGATCATGCTGGTCGCGATTGACGAAAACATCAACGACAGCGACATCGTGGCGCTTCAGGACCGGCTGGCCGAGGAGGTTCATGCCAACAACGCTCAAGGGATCGTCATAGACATCAGCGCGCTGGAAATCGTCGACACCTTTGTCGGACGGATCATCGCGCAGTTGGCGGGGATTGGCGTGCTCATGGATGCGCCGACCTACCTTGTCGGGATGCGGCCAGCGGTGGCGATGACTTTGGTGGAACTGGGCATGACCCTGCCTGCGGTGAAAACCGCGCGCAATCTGCAACACGCGGTGACGCGGCTCAGGGCCAGTCGGTGAGACGGCTCCCGCCTTTGCCGGGAACACTTTTCGAAAGCTATGAAATCCGTACCGAACAAGATATCTTTCGTGCCCGTCAGTCCGTAGGACGTGCCATGGACGCCCTCGGCGCCAAGGTCATCCGCAAGACCCGGCTGGTGACAGCAGTCAGTGAGATATTTCGCAACGGGCTGATTTACGGCGGCGGTGCCCTGGTCCTGATCCATTGCCACAATGCCACGCGCACTGTCTGGATAGACTGTTGCGACGACGGCCCGGGGATCGAGGATATGGCGCTCGCCCTGAGCGACGGCTATACCTCCGGGAGCGGCTTGGGGCGCGGTTTGGGTGGCGCGAAGCGTCTGGCAGACGCTTTCGAAGTCCTCTCCGAACCGGGGATCGGCACGCAGGTCAGATTGGCCGGGCGCGCGTAACGCCGCCAACGCAGAAGGGAAAGGTGCCTTATGCTGGAATGTCTCCACATCACCACGCGCGCCGACGTGGCTGCCGCACGTCAACAAGCGCGCGCCGAAGCCGTGCAAGCGGGGCTCAGCCCGACGCGGGCCGAGGACATCGCCATCGTAGCCACCGAACTGACCACCAATATCCTGAAATATGCCGGCACAGGGTGCTTTCTGGCGCAGGTCATGCCCCAGCCGATGGGAGTTTCCCTCGCCCTGATTGCCTTTGACGACGGGCCCGGCATCGACGATCTGGACCGAATGCGCCAGGATCGCATCAGCGAAGGAGACAGCGCTGGCATCGGCATCGGCGCGATCGAGCGTCTGTCCGACCGCGCAGAGATCGTCACCGGACCGACGGGCACAGTTTGGGCCTGCCGTTTTGACACGGCAGATGTGACGCGCCCGCATGGGCTGGACATCGCCGGTCTGCGTCTGTCCCATCCCACCGAGACTGTGTGCGGTGACGTTTGGGGCACGACAGAGCATCGCGGCGGGGTGCGGCTTGTGCTGGCAGATGGCATGGGACACGGCGATTCCGCCGCCGAGGCCGGTCAGGCCATGGTGGACGGCGCGCTGCACCGCCCCATGCATCCGCCAAAGCAGCGCCTGTTGCAGATCGCCGACGATCTGAAACGTACCCGAGGCGGTGTCATGTCGCTTCTCGATCTGCAGCCAGGCGCCCTGCGCGTCGACTACGGCAACCTTGGCAATATCAGCGCCTTCTATCTGCGCCGTGGCGACCAAAAGCGTTTGGCCACACGCGACGGCTACATCGGAAGCCCCGCCGCACGTCCGATGGAAGAACGCATCGACCTTGAGCCCGGTGATACCTTCGTGCTGCACAGCGATGGCTTGCGCACTGTAGGACCGGAGGACACAAGACCCCTGTTCGGGCAAAGCGCCCTGATGACAGCGGCGCTATTGATGGCCAATCGCGATTTATACCGCCGCGATGACATCAGCGTCGCAGTGGCCCACTGGGTTCGTTCTGACGACTGACGCGACCCTTCCCTTAGCCTATCCGGAGAGGACGATGGCCCAGACAATCACTTCGCTTTCGCTGACCGTGGCGGACGACATCAAGATCCTGCAAAAGATTGCCAAGGCCGTCACCGCCAGCCTCGGGTTCAAACCGTTCCATGCGACACGGCTGACCACCTGCGCGATGGAGTTGGCGCGCAACGTGATCGAGCATGGTCAAGGTGGACATGCTCGGCTTAGCCTGCATGAGCCGCGCGGCGGCGCCGTGGTGTTGCGCCTGGCCTTTGCGGATCAGGGCTCGGGGATTGACGATCTGGATGCGGCGATGGCCGGTCGTGAGCCCTACGCCCACGGCGAAGGCATGGGGCTTGGGCTGGCAGGCGCGCGGCGCATGGCGGACAACTTCCAGATCGAAACCGGCAACACCGGCACCCTGATCAAGGCGGATTTTGCGGCGCCGATCGACAGCGCCGACATCGCTCAATGCGCCGAGGCCGCAGGCAATCGCTGCGATGAAATCCTGATGCGCGAAGGCAATGCCGACCGCCGGATCCGCCAATTGGAAAGCGACCTTACCGCGCGGGACCTGACCATCGGAGAGGTACATCACCGCACCGCCAATAACCTGACGATGATCGGGTCTCTGGTCCGGATGGAGCAGCGCCGCGCACAGACCGACGAAGCCAAAGGCGTCCTTTCCTCGCTTGGCATACGCATCGAATCCATGGCCCGCACCCACAAGCTGCTGCAAAGCGGCGACACCGAAAGCGTGCGCCCCTTGGCCTACCTGCAACAGATCTCCGCCTTGGCCGAAAGCTTCAACCGCTCCGATCTGATTGTGCACGTCGATGTGAATGCCGATGACGCGCCGATACCGGCACGGCTTGCGCTGGACCTTGGGCTGATCACGGGGGAGCTGATCACCAACGCCTTCAAACACGCCTTCGCGGATCGGTCCGAAGGGCGTATCGCCATCTCCATGTCCACCGAAGGAGAAACCATCACCTATCGCTTCAGCGACGATGGCATCGGTCTTGCGCCGGGCCAACAGCCAGAACGGTCAGGATCGCTTGGCTGGCGGATGATCCGTGCCACCGTGTCCAGCAACCTCGGTCATCTCAATGTGTCCGGTGAAACCGGCCTGATGGTAGAGATGACATTCCCGGTGATCGGCTAGGGCCGGACCGGGTGTCCTGACCGCGCAGCGCGGCTTGCCGTCTCAGGCCGGACCCGAGCGTCACACTCGGAGCCAGCCTTCTTTCCGATATATAGTTCAATCGCTTAGATGTCGAAGTTCGACGGCAGAACGACCATGTCCCGAATGGTCACGTTCCGGGGACGCGTCAGCATGTACATCATGGCATCCGCGACTTCCTGGGTTTCCATCAGCGCGCCTGCATCCTTCATCCGCTGCAACCGTTCCGGCTCCCAGTCCGACAGCAAGGCGGAAATCACCGGACCGGGCGACACCTGCGCCACGCGAACACCGCTTTGCATCAGCTGACGGCGCATGGTCTGCACAAAGCTGGTGATCGCCCACTTGGACGCGGAATAGACAGGTTCCACATGGATGGCCGTATGTCCCGCGATGGAGCAGGTGACGATGATATCGCCGCTGCCGCGCTCTGTCATATGGGGGGCCACCGCGTGCACGTTTTTCATGACAGCGTTGACGTTGAGGTTCATCATGCGGTCGATGGCCTCGGGCGTGGTGTCCACCAGGTCGCCGCCGATGTAGCTGCCTGCGTTGCACAGCATGATGTCGATGTGATCCACCTTGGACAGGATCTCCGGCACCATCGCGTTACAGCTTTGCGGGTCAAGAAGGTCCGTCACCTGCGCAATGGCGGCATTTCCCAGATCGGCGGTCAGCGCGGTCAACGCCTCTGCATCGCGATCGACCATGACCACTGTCACGCCGTCCGCCAGCAGCGCCTTTGTGATCGACAAACCGATCCCCGAGGCCGCGCCGGTGACCGCCGCGACCTTGCCCTTCAATGGCATTCCCATGTCTTGTCTCCTGTTATCCAATATGTGCAGCGCTCAAGCCGCTGCATGTGGTGTGTGATGGGGCCGCGCGCAGCGGCGCATCGATCAAACCGACCGGCTCAAACTGAAAGGAACCCGCCGTCAACCGGCAGCATCGCCCCCGTGATCATCGCCGCGTCGTCTGACAGCAGCAGCGCAATGGCGCGCGCCACGTCCTCTGCCTCTGCAAAGCGTCCAGCCGGGTGCCGCGCCATCATCGGCGCGCTTTTGGCCGGATCGCTCCAGGCTTCGGCGGCCAGTTCCGTCATGGTAACCGTCGGCGCCAACGCCACGACCCGAATGCCATGCGGACCCAATTCCTTTGCCATGACGCGCGTCGCCCCCTCCAGACCGGCCTTTGACGCGGCGTAGCACACGTGGTCCTGAAACCCGCGATGCCCGGCGATGGAGGTCACGTTGACAATCGCGCCCTCACCACCAGCCGCGATGCGGGCCCGCGCAAACTCCTGCGCACAGATCAGGGCGGTCCGGAGGTTGATGCCCATGACGGTCTCGTACCCCTCCTCGGTCATGTCCAGAACGCTTTCAAGCACGTTGGTTCCGGCGCAGTTGATCAGCATATCGCAGGTCCCGGCCTCGGCCATTGCCTGCCGCGCGCCCTCTGCGCTGGCCAGATCCGCTGCAATGCTCCGACCTCCGATATCGGCGCGCAGGCTATCAAGGTCGGACTGCGTGCGGCTGATCGCGATGATCTCCGCACCCCGTGCCGCCAGCAGCTCTGCGGTCGCGCGACCAATGCCCTTGCCCGCGCCGGTGATGATGATGGATTTTCCTGAGAATTGCATAGGCTGCCTTTCCAAAGTTGGCATAGCGGGATGTCGTCTGAAGGTGCGTTTCGATTACGCCACGGTCCGTGCGGTTTCGGCCCGAACATCGCGGGCGAGATTTTGAAACCTGAGAAAGGCGTCGTAGCGGTGATCGTGGATCTGCCCGATGGCCCCGCCGGTCGGCTCTATCACCTCGGCGATATGCGACATGCGCGGCATGGCCGTTGAAATGTCTGGCAAAACGCCGGACGCCACGGCCCCCAGGATCGCCGACCCAAGCAAGACCGGTTCCGGGCAAACAGTGGTTGCAACCGGCAACCCCGTCGCGTCCGCCAGAATTTGGCGGATCAGGGGATGCTGCCCCGCACCGCCGCTGACCGCGATCGTGGAGACAGGCGCACCGTGCTGGCCTTGGGTTTCGATGATCTGGCGCAGGCCATAGCCCAGACCACAGATCCCCGCGACGTAGAGCGCCACCAATGACGCAAGATCCTGCTCCATCCCCTGCCCCACGATGACCGACCGCGCATGCGGATCGGCAAAGGGCGCGCGGTTGCCGAGGAACTCGGGCACCACATGCAGATCCCGCGCCAATGCCACGGCACCAGAGGGCGTCTCAGCGGCGGCCAGCGCCTGGTCGGCCAGCCACGCCGGCAGCGGCGTGCCATGCGCCTGTGCCAAGGCGGCGCCGTGGCTTGGGTGCAGGGACACCAGCTGGTCTATGGCCGCGCCCGCTGCGGACTGCCCGCCCTCGTTGAGCCATGCCCCCGGCACCATCGCCGCGTAATATGGCCCCCAGACCCCCGGCACAAAGGTCGGCTCTTGGGTCGTGGTCATCGTGCACGACGAGGTACCAAAGACATATCCAAGGCAATCGGTCACCGTTTCCGACCCGCCCGCACCGACGGTGCCAACGCCACCCGCATGGGCGTCGATCAAACCCGCGGCCACGGCGGTTCCGGGCAAAAGCCCAAGCTGCTCGGCCGCGCCTTCCGTCAGCCCGGACCCAAGCGATGTGCCCGGTGCAACGATCTCTTGCCCGATCCGGACGAAATCACCCTCCGCCAGATCGCCCAGTCCAATCGCCCGGAAATACGCCGGGTCCCAACGGCCCTCATGGGCCAGATAAGTCCACTTGCAGGTCACGGTGCATGACGACCGCGCAAGGCTGCCCGTCGCCATCCATCCCAGAAAATCGGTCAGGTCAAAGAAATGTCCTGCCGCCGCGTAGGTCTCGGGTCGGTTTTCCTTGAGCCACAGCAGCTTGGGCGTTTGCATTTCCGGAGAAATCGCCCCGCCAACGTACTTCAAGACGTCATGATCTTCGGCATTGATCCGGGCAGCCTGCGCAATCGCGCGATGGTCCATCCAGACGATGATGTCGCGTTCGGGGTGATCCGGATCGCCCACCGGCAATGCCGCCCCGTCCGGGCCGCGCACCACCATCGAGCAGGTCGCGTCAAAGCCGATGCCGCGCACGCTCTCCGCCGACACACCTGCCTGTGTCACGGCGGCGCGCGTGGCGTCACAGACAGCCTGCCAGACCTGCGCGCTGGATTGCTCTGCGATGCCACCGGGCGCGCGGTGCATGGCAATGTCATGTTTGGCGGTCGCCAGCAAAGTGCCTTGTGCGTCGAACACGCCGGCCCGCGCTGATCCTGTGCCGACATCCACGCCGATAAAGTGATCCGTCATAGTCTTTTCCTGTTCGTGAGGCATTCCTGCGCCTGTCGACCCCGGGCTTTAGGAGGAGAATTGTCCCGGGGCCGCAGGTTCAGTTCACCGCCATTCACGGCCAATGTAGATGGCCAGAAGGATGATGAGACCCTTGATGACGTCCTGGAGGTAAGGGTTGATGCCGACCAGGTTCAGACCGTTGTTGATGATGCCCAGCAGCACCGCGCCGATCAGCGTGCCAAGGATCAGACCCCGGCCCCCGGCAATCGCCGTGCCACCCAGAACCACCATGGCAATCGCGTCCAGTTCAAACGCCACGCCAGCCCCCGGCTGACCGCTCATCAGACGCCCGGTGAAGACAATCGCCGCCATGGCAGAGGTGAAGCCGGAGATCATGAACACGATCAGCTTGATCCGCTTGGTGTTCACACCGGACAACGTGGTCGCGGTCTCGTTGCCGCCGATGGCATAGACGTGACGGCCGAAGGCGGTGCGCTGCAACAAGACCCACGCCATCGCATAAAGCACGACCATGATGATGATCGGCACCGGAACACCTGCGACGCGGCCGATGCCAAACCAGGACACCCAGCCGGGCAAGCCGCTGATGGGATAGCCGCCGGAATAAACCAGGCCAAGGCCCCGCGCGATCAGCATTGTGGCCAGTGTCACGATGATCGCCGGCATCTTGCCCCAGGCCACCAGCAGCCCGTTGAACAGGCCAAACAGAATGCCCACGACAATCATCGCCAACAGGCCGATGCCGCCGGGCATGCCCATATTGACCATCACACCGGTGCCAAGCGTGCCACACAGCGCCATGACCGCGCCCACGGACAGGTCGATCCCGCCCGTCAGGATCACGAAGGTCATGCCGATCGCAAGGATGCCAATGATGGATTGCTGCCGCAACACGTTGACGATGTTGTCCAGGCTGAAGAAGTTGTCGCTGGCAAAGGCCATGGCGATGGAGACGACGATCAGACCAGCCAGGGGCAACAGCAAAGGCGAGTGCTTCAGACGCGCCGTCACCGCCTGCAAGGCCGATGACGACGATTGGGTGGTGGCGTCATGCGACATAGTTGAGCTTCCCCGTTGTGGCGTGTTTCATGATTTCTTCCGAGTTGATGGCGGCCCCTTCGAGCGTCGCCACGACGGCACCGCTCCGGAACACGCAAACCCGATCCGCAAGCCCGGTGATTTCCGGCAATTCCGAGGAGATCATGATGATCGAATAGCCTTCCTCGGTCAGTTCGCGCATCAATTGATAGATCTCGGCCTTGGCCCCGACGTCGATGCCGCGGGTTGGCTCGTCAAAGATCAGGATCGGCGTGTGGTGGTTCAGCCAGCGTGCGATAACCACCTTTTGCTGGTTGCCCCCCGACAGCGTATCGCAGGGCGCATCCGGCCCCGGCGCTTTGACCCGGACGTCATTGATGGCCTTGACCGTGTGCTTGCGCTCTGCGGCGAGGTCGAGGAACGCGCCCATCTTGCGGTACTTGCCGTAGTTGTTCACCGACACGTTCTGCATGATCGAAAATGACGTGATCAACCCTTGTTCTTTGCGGCTTTCGGGCAGCAAGCCAATGCCGCGGGCCAGCGCCTCGCTTGGATTGCGTGGTGTCGTGGCGTCGCCGTTGATCTCGACGTTCACGCGCACCGCCGGATAGGCGCCCATGATCGACAGCGCCGTCTCCGTGCGCCCCGACCCGACCAGCCCGGCAAAGCCCAGGATCTCGCCCTGGCGCAATTGAAAGCTGCTGAAGGGACCTGCCTTGTGCAGTTGGATTGTCTGCGCATCAATGACCACACGGGCCTGAGGACGCGCCTCCGGTTTTGGGGGAAAGTTGCTTTCGATCCGGCGGCCGACCATCATCTCCACCAGCTCATTGGTGTCGATATCACCCACCCTGCGCGTGCCGACGTACTCGCCGTCGCGCAGCACGGTGATCCGGTCGCAAATCTCGAAAATCTCTTCGAGGTGATGCGAGATAAAGACAATGGCCACGCCTTGGCTGCGCAGCTCGCGCATCACCTTGAACAGGTATTCGACTTCGCTGGGCGTCAAGGTGGCGGTCGGCTCGTCCAGCACCAGAATGCGCGCATCCAGCGACAACGCCTTCGCGATCTCGACGAACTGTTGCTCGGCCACGCTCAGCTCTGCCACAGGCTTGTCGAGCGAAACCTCGACACCCAGCTTGTCCAGCACTTCCTTGGCACGGGCGCGCATGGCCTTGCGGTCGAGCAACCCGAAACGGGTCTTTTTCTCGCGGGCCAGAAAGATGTTTTCCACCGCCGTCAGGTAGGGAATGAGGCTGAATTCCTGAAAGACGATGCCCACACCCGCCGCAATCGCCTCGTCGTAATGCGCAAAGTGCCGCGCCTTGCCGTCGATCTCGATCACGCCGTCATCCGCTCCGATGATCCCGCAAAGGATTTTCATCATGGTGGATTTGCCGGCACCGTTTTCGCCCAGAAGCGCGTGGACCTCTCCGGCCTGAACCTCAAGGTTCACACCGTGAAGCACCTGCACAGGGCCAAAGGCCTTCCGGATGCCCTTCATTTGTAGCATGTCTTGCCTCCCAACGTGATCCACGCCCGGACATTTCCGGGCGTGGAGAGGTGTCATGGCTTACCAGGCGAAGCCTTCAGCGCTGTCCGCATCCACGACGCGAACGTCGATCGGAACCTCGGACGGAACAACGCGTGCGCCCCAATACTGCGCCAGCGCCATGCCAAGGCCGACACGCACCTGATCGCGCGGGAACTGCGCCGTGGTTTCGATGAACGGTGTGCCGCGCGCGATGGCGTCGATGGCCTCCGGTGCGCCGTCCACGGATGTCAGCAGGATATCCTTGCCGGACCCCTGGATCGCGGCCAGCGCGCCCATGGCCCCACCGTCGTTGACCGAAAAGATGCCGCCAAGGTTCGGGTTCGCCTGGATCATGTTCTCGACCACACCCAGTGCGACGGAGCGGTCCTGACGACCGTTTTGCGTGTCCACCAGCGTGATACCGGGGGCCTCTTCCAGCGCGGCCTTGCAGCCTTCGACGCGCTCGAGGATCGGGATGACCGGGATACCGTCAAGAATGGCCACTTCGCCCTCGCCGCCCATGGCCTCTGCCAGGTACTGGCAGGACATGTAACCGGCGTCGCGGTTCTTGGAGCCGACGAACGTGTCCACCGGACCGTTGGCATTCGCGTCCACGGCGACCACGATCACGCCAGCGTCCTTGGCCATGCGCACGGCTGTTTCAATCCCGGCGCTGTCCGTGGGGTTGAGCAGCAGGATGTCGATGTCCTGTTGCAGCATGTCCTCGACGTCAGAGATCTGCTTGGCCACATCGTGCCCCGCATCGGTCACCACAACCTCAGCCCCGAGGCTTGCTGCCGCGTCTTCAAGCGCTTCACGCATGCTGACAAAGTAGGGGTTGTTCATTTCCTGAAAGGTCATGCCGATCTTGAGCTGATCGTCCTGAGCCTGCGCGATGCCCGTCGTGGCAGTGACGGCCAGCGCCGCAGCGGAAACGGTTTTCAAAAAGGTCTTCATTGTATCCTCCCTTGGATAGTAGACAAAAATCTTCCCCGTCCGCAGGCAGCACGCCTGCGGATTATGGATCGGAGTGAAGATTGGCGATGGTCAGACGGGCATGGGCACCGCCTTGTTCTCTGCGAAGGTCTGTCGAAATTCAGACGGCGACATGCCTTTCAGTCGCAGAAAATGTCGATTGAAGTTGGACAGGTTCAGAAATCCAACGTCGAAACAAATGTCAGACACCCGTGCGTCGGGGTCGGAAACCAGCATCTGGCAGGCCAGATCAATGCGGATCTGATTGCGGAACCGCACCAGCGTGGTGCCTGTATGGCGTTTGAACGACCGCGAAAAGGCGCTTTGGCTTTGGCCGGTCATCTCTGCCAGCTCGCTTTCGCTGACCGGTTCGGTCAGGTGATCGCGCAAATGGGCGATCACGCGGTTCATGTCCGACTCCTCGGCCTTGGCCATGTCCAGCATGAAGCTCAGGCTCGACAGGGTCTGGGTCTTCTTGGCCTGCAACAAGATATCGAGGATTTCGAAGAACAGCGCCAACCGCAGCGTCCCACGCGCGCCGATCAAGCGCGCCATCAACGGGCGGATGGCCTCACCGGTGGCGTAGTCGAACAGAATGCCGCGGTGGCTGCGCTCGAACAGCGCACGCGCGCCGTCTGCCTCGGGAAAAGCGTCCAGCACCTTATCCACGAAGCTTTGCGGAAACTGGATCACCTCGGTGCGGTGCGGCACGGTCTCCGCATCCCCGATGTTGCTGATCCAGTTCTGTGGCAGGTTCGGGCCGGTCATAATCAGCTGACCGGGGGAGAATTCCCCCACATGGTCGCCAATGTAAAACTTGCCGTCCGTGGCAACGACCAGGTGAATTTCGTATTCCGGATGATAATGCCAGCGCACCGTGCGAAACGGATACCCATGCCGCCAGGCAGCAAAGGACTCTCCGTCTCTGATATGGACCAATTCAAGGTCGAGTTGCATTACATCCTCCCAGCCCCGCCGAAGTCGCGCCTTGATGTCGTGGCATCGACCCTCCGGTCAGCGTTGATTCTGTTTGTATCATTCCAGAGGGCACCGAGCCACGACATCAGCACCCGATTTCTGATACTTTTTTGACCGGCAGTTAACCTTGAAGGCGAATAGGCTTAAATCCGATGCCATGATTCAGGCCGCAACGAACGCGCCAGATCGCGCTGCAACGCAGCAACAGCGGTGCTGAGAGCCGACCTTGCGCGGTATTTTAGCGATCCAGCACTTGATAACGCACATTAATTTTCAACGAAAACGTTTCAGACCGCACCCGCAGGCCACGTACTATTCTGCAGATGAGAGTGCTGATTTCGTATCAGGTCAGGCGCAGATCATGCTTTCCGTAACCCTTACGCCGTGATCAGAAACAGAAAATGCGCCAGCCTCGCGGCCAGCGCACCTCATATCTTCGTCTAAAAGCCCCGCCTCAGGAAGCGGGCAGCTCGATCTGGATCTTCACATCCGTTTCCCGCGCCTCAACTGCACGGTCAAAGGCCGCGATGCTGTCCTCGAATGGCAGCGTCGCGGAAATCAGAGGCGTCAAATCCACCTTGCCCGCCCCGATCAAGGCAATCGCCCGATCATAGATATTGGCGTAGCGGAACACGGTCTCGATACGCAGTTCCTTGGCCTGTAGCCCGACCACGTCCATCGGCACCGGATCGACCGGCATACCGACCAGGACAACCGTCCCACCGGGACGGGCAAGCGCCGGCACCCCCAGGATGGCAGGCGCCGCCCCGGAACATTCAAACACCACATCCGCACCCCAACCGTCGGTGGCCTCGGCAATCGCCTCAGCCACGGGCTTATTGCGGATGTTGATGGTCTCGATGCCGTCATAGGCCCCGATGATGTCCAGCTTCGGCTGCGCCAGATCGGCAACAAACACCTTCGCACAACCACCGGCCAAGGCCGCCAGCGCCGTCATCATCCCGATCGGCCCGGCGCCCGTGACCACGGCGATATCGCCGGGCTGGATGCGCGCGCGCAGGGCACTTTGCATGCCGATGGCAAAGGGTTCGACCATTGCCCCTTCGGCAAAGCTCACGTTATCGGGCAGCTTGTAGGTAAAGGCCGCCGGATGCACCACTTGCGGGGTCAGGCAGCCATGCACCGGGGGCGTTGCCCAGAACTGCACCGAAGGATCGACGTTGTAGATGCCCAGCTTCGACGCGCGCGACGTCTGGTCGGGAATCCCCGGCTCCATGCAGACACGGTCGCCGACGGAAAGGTGGCGCACATCTGCACCGACCTCGACCACTACGCCCGCCGCCTCATGTCCAAGGATCATGGGCTCATTGACCACGAAGGGGCCGATCTTGCCGTGGGTGTAGTAATGCACGTCGGACCCGCACACGCCGACGGTACGGATATCAATACGAACATCAGCCGGACCGAGTGTCTGCTCCAGCGGAAAATCCCGCAGCGACAGTTCGCCCTTTTTCTCAAGCACCAATGCTTTGACCATAGGAAACCTCCCAATTTGGCATCTCGATAGCCATTTCCGACCATAAAGGTCAAATCTAAACCGGAATGTTGCGCAAAGGCACGGCAACTCTTCCAGCTGGCAAAATTTCTATCACTCACACGGTCGTTCAGTATCAAGTGACATGGCAGCCCCCGGAAATCACGCGCGCGTCAAGCGGGGGCAGTTTGCCCCACCCCACCGCGGGCCGCCTCAGATATGGCGCGCCGCGCGCAGGCTGCGCCACCATTCCCGAAGGATCGCACCGCCTTCCCGACCGTACTGCCGTGTGGCTCCGCGCAATGATATATGCGGCTCCGGAGGGCTCGACACCTCCACCTGCATCCCCAGACGGCGCGCGATCATCCGCACCCGTGGCCCGTGGAACGCATCCGTGACCACAATCACGCGTCCGGCTTCCCCGCGTTGCTCCAGAAGGACACGCGACAGCGCCAGGTTTTCCGCCGTGTCGCGCGCCGCCTCCTCCAACATCAACGCCTGCTCCGGCACGCCGCCCGCCCGGCAGATCACAGCCATGACCGCCGCCTCCGACGGCGCATGCCACCGCTCTGCGCCCGACAGCACCATCGCGTCGATCTCGCCCGCCTGCCACAGCCTGACGGCGTGCACCGCCCGCCGCCGCAGCGCGGGCGAGGCCAGTCCGCCTTCCAGCACCATCGCGCCAAGCACCAAAGCCACCGCACGATCACGCTCTCGTATCTGCCCTTCCACTCCGCGCTCCATCCGTTACCCTGCGCCCAAAGCGACAGGAGATCACATGACCGATACCTACACACCGCCCAAAGTCTGGACCTGGGACGCGCCATCCGGCGGCACCTGGGCCAATCTCAACCGCCCCATCGCGGGCGCCACCCATGACAAGCCCCTGCCCGTCGGCGACCATCCGTTCCAGCTTTACTCCATGGGCACCCCCAACGGCCAGAAGGTCACGATCCTCTTCGAGGAACTGCTCGCCGCAGGCCACGCCGCCGAGTACGACGCCTGGCTGATCAAGATCGGCGATGGCGATCAATTCGGCTCCGGCTTTGTCGAGGCCAACCCGAATTCCAAGATCCCGGCGCTGATGGACCACTCCGGCGCCACCCCCGTGCGCCTGTTCGAATCCGCCGCGATCCTGATGCATCTGGCGGAAAAATTCGATGCCTTCCTCGGCCCGCGCGACAACCGGGCCGAGATGCTCTCCTGGCTGTTCTGGCAGATGGGCAGCGCGCCTTACCTCGGTGGGGGCTTTGGTCACTTCTATGCCTATGCACCTGAAAAGTTTGAATATCCGATCAACCGTTTCACGATGGAGGTCAAGCGCCAGCTCGACGTGCTCGACCGGCATCTGGCGGAGAACCAATTCATGGTCGGCGATCACTACACCATCGCGGACATGGCGATCTGGCCATGGTACGGGCGCACCGTGCATGGCGAAAGCTACGACGCCGGCGAATTCCTCGACGTGGCCAGCTACAAGAACGTGATCCGCTGGGCGGATGAGATCAGCGCACGCACGCCGGTGAAACGCGGCAAGATCATCAACCGCACCGGCGAAGGATTCGTCGAAAACCGCCACTCTGCCGCGGACATTGACGCCGTGCTGAACGCCTGAGGCGCGACATAATGGAGGGCGGGGTGCGCCCCGCCTTCCCCTGCGGCGTGACCCGCCTACCTCACCGCATATGAGCGATGACAGCAGCCACCCCGTTCCCCAATCCCGGTTTGCCCGCGCCGCCGGCTTGGGCCGCCTGACCAGCCGCACCTTGGCGGGCGCGGCCTTTGGCGCAGCCGGTCAACTGGCCCGAGGTCTGCGCCCCTCTGCGCGCGGCCTGATGCTTACCCCCGCCAACATCACCCGCCTGACCGAAGAGCTGTCGCGTATGCGTGGCGCGGCCATGAAGCTCGGTCAATTGATCTCGATGGAGACCCACGATCTGCTGCCGCCGGACCTGGCGCAGATCATGGCCCGCCTGCGCGCAGACGCAAAGCCGATGCCGCCCGCACAGCTCAAACGCCTGATGACAGAGGACTACGGAGCCAATTTCCAACGCCGTTTCAAACGCTTCGACCCGCGCCCCATCGCCGCCGCCTCCATCGGGCAGGTTCACCGGGCAGAGGCGCTCGACGGTCGGCCCCTCGCGTTGAAGATCCAGTATCCCGGCATCGCCCGCGCCATCGACGCCGATATTGCCAACCTCGGCACGCTGATCCGGCTTTCCGGCCTGCTGCCGCGTGACGTAGATCTGCCCGCCCTGCTCGAGGAGGCCCGCCATCAACTGCACGAAGAGGCCGACTACGCCCGAGAGGCCGCAAACCTCCGCGAGGCCGCGCAGCTCTTGGGCGACGATACCGGCTTTGCCCTGCCCACACCGCATGACGACCTCAGCACACCACGCATCCTCGCCATGGACTTCATGCCCTCACAGCCGCTGGACACTTTGGCCGACACGGATCAGGCCACCCGCGACCGGTTTGTCACGCGGCTTTTCGCGCTGTTCCTCCGAGAGGTCTTTGACTGGCGCGCCGTGCAAACCGACCCAAACCTTGCCAACTACCGTCTCGACGGCGATCGCATCGTGCTGCTCGATTACGGCGCGCTGCGGCATTACAGCCCCGACACGGTGCAGGATCTGCGCCAGCTTCTGCGCGCCACGGCCACGGGTGACGGGTTCCGCGCGGCCATGGACCTCAACGGCTACACCGATGACGCGACGAGCGACGCGCAATGGCACACACTGACCGAAATCGCCGCGTTGGTCCGCTCACCGCTGACCAGCGACGGCCCCTTTGACTTTGCCAACACAAGCACACTGGACCAAGCCCGGCTGCTCGGCCAGCGTCTGGCCTTGCAGGAAAACTACACCAAGGTCCCGCCGGTGGAGGCGCTGTTTTTGCAACGCAAGCTGGCCGGGCTGGTGTTGATGGCGACAACCCTGCGCGCCAAAGCTCCCCTCGGCGCGCTGGTCCGTCCCTATCTCATTCCAGACTGAGCTGCGCGCACAGGGCCCGCAATGCGCTGCGCTCTGGGTTATCCAGCTTTGCCACACGCGACCGGAACAGCGTTGCCTGGGAACGCAACACCGGCTCTTCCGCGAGTATTTTCAGATGGTTGGCACGCAAAGTTTCACCAGATGAGGTGATATCGGCGATGGCTTCGGCGGTCATGTTCTTGACCGTGCCCTCGGTCGCACCCTGACTGTCCACCAACTGATAATCGGCCACACCGCCCGCGTGCAGGTAGGCGCGCACCAGCCGGTGATACTTGGTGGCGATCCGCATCCGGAAACCGTGCTTCGCCCGAAAGGCCGAGGCCGCCGCGTCCAGATCGTCCAGCGTATCCACGTCGACCCAGCAGCTTGGCACAGCCACGATCAGATCCGCGTGGCCAAAGCCAAGCTCTGCCAGAGGATCGACCTTCTGTTCCCATTGTACCAGCTTGTCCTGCACCAGATCGGTGCCCGTCACGCCGAGGTGGATGCGCCCGGCCGCAAGTTCGCGCGGGATCTCGCCCGCCGACAGCAGCACCAGCTCGACACCCTCGACGCCGTCGACCTCGCCGGAATACTCGCGCTCTGACCCGGTGCGCCGCAACGAGACTCCCCGCGCGCCAAACCAGTCAAAGGTCTTTTCCATCAACCGTCCCTTGGACGGCACCCCCAGCTTGATCGTCATGCGCCCGCTCCCGCGTCCATATCGACCAGCAGGCCGGCGCGGATCACCGCACCCACTGCCGGGATTTCCTTGCCCTGCCCCAATTGACGGGTCAGCGCGTCATAGCGTCCGCCTGTGGCCACCGCCGGCCAGTTGGGCTGTTGACGGTTGAGAAAGCCAAAAACGAAGCCATCGTAATATTCCATTGAGGACCGACCGTAGCCCGCATCGAAGGCCAGCGTATCGACGTCGACGCCGCGCTCTGCCATGGCGTCGCACCGCGCACCAAACTGTTCCACAGCAACGGAAATCGCCGGCATATCCACCGCCAGATCGCGCAGATGCTCCAACGCAAAGGGACAGGCCTCGGAGACCTTCAACAGCGCCTCGATCAGGCTCACCTGTTCGGACGGCAAAGCCGGCGTGTCCGCGTCCTTGCGCAGCGCGTCGACACGCTGACGGATTTCGTCCTCGCCGCGCAAACCAATCATCGGGCCAGCGCCGTCCAGCGGATTGTCAGCTGACAATAGCGCCGCGCGTGAGGCCGGCATCGGCACCCTGCCCGCATATCGGTCGAGCAGAGCCCGAAACCGCCGAGGCCGCCAGATGTGGCGCATCAAGGCCGCGCGCCGTGGCTCCGACGTTTGCAACCCTTGGACCGCCGCCGTCAGAATACCAATATCGCCGGTGACGGGACTCAGGTGATAGTCCTTCAAGGTCTCAAAAAACAACGCAAAGACCTCTGCGTCCGCCGCGGCCGGGCTTTCGCGGTCAAACACCTCGTACCCGACCTGGAAATACTCAGCCGCGCGTTCCGGATGGTCTTCCTGGCGCCGAAACACTTCGCCTGCGTAGGTGTAGCGCGCGGGCTCCGCACCCTCCGCCATATGCATCTGCACCACCGGCACGGTAAAATCGGGGCGCAGCATCACCTCACCCCGCACCGGATCACTGGTGACAAAGGCGCGCGTGCGCACGTCCTCGCCATACAGATCCAGCAGCACCTCTGCCGGTTGCAGCACGGCACAATCGACCGGAGCCGCGCCCGCGGCCTCGAAGCGCGCCTTCAGCGAGGCGGCTTTCGCTCTGTTCTCTGCGGTTGTCATGCGTAAAGGTCCAGAATCTCTTGCACTTTCTTAACCAGGTCGCCGCGCGGCACTTCGTATTGGCTGGGGCGGTCTTTCCATTCGTCCAGTGTCGCGTTCTCCGCCAGCTTGGCGCCAAGGATCAGGTCCTTGATCTGCACGACGCCGCGCTCCTTCTCGTCACCGCCTTCGATGACGGCCACGGGCGACAGGCGTTTGTCGGCATATTTCAACTGGTTGCCAAAGTTCTTGGGGTTGCCGAGGTAGACCTCGGCCCGGATGCCAGCTTGGCGCAGCTCGGCAACCATCGCCTGATAATCGGCCATGCGCGCCTTATCCATGACGGTGACGACCACCGGACCCTGCTCCGTTCCGCCAATGCGGCCTTTCTCGCGCAGCGCCGCCAGCAGACGGTCCACACCGATGGAGACACCCGTCGCAGGCACAACCTGGCCGGTAAAACGCTTCACGAGGTCATCGTAGCGCCCGCCGCCCGCGACCGATCCGAACTGCCGCTTGCGGCCCTTTTCGTCAAGGATTTCAAAGGTCAGCTCTGCTTCGAACACCGGACCGGTGTAATAGCCAAGGCCACGCACCACGGATGGGTCGATGATGATACGGTCCGGGCCATAACCTTGAGCAGCAAGCAGCGATGCCATCTCCGCCAACTCATCCACACCCTCGGCGCCGATCTGGCTTTCGCCGACAGCGTCGCGAAGCGCGTCAAGCGTTGCCTCGTTGCTGTCGCGCTTGGAGGTCAGGAAGGCCACCACCGGTTCCGCCTGTTCCGGGGCCAGACCGACACCGTCGATATAGGCGCCCGACGCATCCAGACGCCCCTTGCCCAGCAGCTCGCGCACGCCTGCTTCGCCGACCTTGTCGAACTTGTCGATGGTGCGCAGCACGTCGGCGGATTGCGCATCGTCGGACACGCCCATCGCCTCCAGCACGCCATTCAAAACCTTGCGATTGTTCACCCGAACCACGTAGTCGCCGCGCGGGATGCCGAGCACCTCAAGGCAGTCGGACAGCATGGCGCAGATCTCTGCATCCGCCGCGACGCTTGCCGCGCCGACCGTGTCCGCGTCGCACTGGTAGAACTGACGATAGCGCCCCGGTCCCGGCTTTTCGTTGCGCCAGACAGGCCCCATGGCAAAACGCCGATACGGCAGCGGCAGGTCGTTGCGGTGCTCGGCATAGACGCGGGCCAGCGGCGCGGTCAGGTCATAGCGCAGCGCCATCCAGTTTTCGTCTTCGTCCTGCCAGGCAAAGACACCCTCGTTCGGGCGGTCGACGTCGGGCAGGAACTTTCCCAGCGCCTCGACCGTTTCGACGCCGGAACTTTCCAGCGCTTCAAAGCCGTAGCGATGATAGACCCCGGCGATGGCGCGCAGCATCTCGCTGCGCTCCGTCACCTCGGTGCCGAAATAGTCGCGAAAGCCCTTGGGCGTCTGCGCCTTGGGGCGGGGAGATTTCTTCACTTTGGCCATAGGAACCGTCCGGCTGTTTGTCCGTCGCGCTTCCTCTATCGGCTCCGGCCCGAGGGGGCAAGCAAGCGCCGCTCTTGCGATGTGACGCAGCCGCCCTTAGGGAAGACGAAACACCAAAGAGGACCGCCCGCCATGTCAGACCGCACGCAAGAGATGGAAGAACAGGTCGCTTACCTGCACAAAACCGTCGAGGAGCTGTCTGACGTGATCGCCAAGCAGGATATGGAGCTGCGCGCCCTCACCCAAAGGGTCGACCTGCTGATCCGCCGCGAAGCCGACCGGCAATCCGAAGCCCCCGGCGCCGCCATCTTTGGCGACGAACGGCCCCCGCATTACTGAACCGTGATGATTTAACGGAAACGGGCGCCCAGATGAGCGCCCGTTCGTATGTCAGTTCGCCTTATGCGTCGTCGTCCACAAGGTCCGGATCGTCCGGCGGCATGTCGAATTCCAGGCCGTGCGCGGCGCGGATCTTGTCTTCGATCTCCAGCGCCACACGCTTGTTTTCCTTGAGGTATGTCTTGGCGTTTTCGCGGCCCTGCCCGATGCGTTCATCGCCGTAGGAATACCACGCGCCGGATTTGTCCACGACGCCGGCCTTCACCCCGAGATCAAGCATTTCGCCCATCTTGGAAATGCCTTCGCCATACATGATGTCGAATTCCACCTGCTTGAACGGCGGCGCGACCTTGTTCTTCACCACCTTCACGCGGGTCTGGTTGCCCACAACTTCGTCGCGGTCCTTGATCGCGCCGATGCGACGAATGTCGAGACGCACGGAGCTGTAGAACTTCAGCGCGTTGCCGCCGGTGGTTGTTTCGGGCGAGCCGAACATGACGCCGATTTTCATCCGAATCTGGTTGATGAAAACCACCATGCACTTCGATCGGCTGATCGACCCGGTCAGCTTGCGCATTGCCTGGCTCATCAGGCGAGCGTGAACGCCGACGCTGCTGTCGCCCATGTCCCCTTCGAGCTCGGACTTCGGCGTCAATGCCGCCACCGAGTCGACAACCACAAGGCTGACCGCGCCCGACCGCACCAGTGTATCGACGATCTCCAACGCCTGTTCGCCGGTGTCAGGCTGCGAAATCAGCAGCTCGTCCAGATCGACGCCCAGTTTTTTCGCATACTGTGGGTCCAGCGCGTGTTCGGCGTCAACAAAGGCGCAGACCCCGCCCTTCTTTTGTTCCTCGGCCACCACATGCAGGGTCAGCGTGGTCTTGCCCGACGATTCCGGGCCATAGATCTCGATGATCCGCCCCTTGGGCAGACCGCCGATCCCGAGCGCGATATCAAGACCGAGAGACCCGGTCGACGTCGCCTCGATATCGTGCAGGACGTTGTCGCCGCCCAGTTTCATGATGGACCCTTTGCCGAACTGCCGTTCGATCTGGGCCAGGGCGCTGTCGAGCGCCTTTTGCTTGTCTGCGCTTTTCTTGTTGTCCATGCTCAGAAGATCTGCCGTTGCCATTGGGGTTGGCTCCTTATTTCACACGCGCCGTAACGCGGCAATGTCGCTTTTGTTCGCGGCTTGTTCTCATCAGATATGAGCACAAAGTGAGAACATATCAAGTTAAATCTTGCCTTTTTCAGGCTGACACTTGTTGGTTAAAAGAACATTGAGGAATGTGAGGGGCTTGAGAGAAATGCTGATATTCTGGAAGCCTCGGCTGGTGATGCTCGCTGTGCCCAAGACTGGAACATCGGCCTATGCCCGCGCTTTGGGTCCCCTCGCGTCAATGGTCGTGAATGACCCGCCGGAGCTGAAACATGCGCCGGTCTATCGCTATAACCGGTTCTTCCGACCCATGCTGGAAAAGGTTGGCGGCGATGACATGGAGCTGCTCGCGGTGATCCGTGAACCGATTTCCTGGCTCGGCTCATGGTATCGCTATCGTCAACGCGGGTTTCTTGAGGGCCGTCCGACGTCGACACGCGGGATGAGCTTCGACGATTTCTGCCAGGCCTATGCCACCGGCGACCGACCGCCGTTTGCCAACGTGGGCAGTCAGGCGAAATTCGTCGAGCCGCGCCCCAACGGGATCTCCGTCACGCATCTGTTCAAATACGAGAATCAATCCGGTCTGATTGATTTCCTGGAAACGCGGCTGAACACGACCATCGACCTGCCCCGGGAAAATGTGTCGCCCATGCGGGACACTGAATTAACGACAGAGACCGAAGCCAAATTGCGCCGCAAATGTGCCGATGATTTTGCCATCTGGGACAGCGCCTTGTGAGCTAGTGGAGCTGTTGGTGAACCGTCTCGGTCAATTCCGACAATGAGAACGGCTTGGGCAGAAAGACGGAGTTCGGAATGGCTTCCGATCCTTCGCCAAAGGCATCCTCGGCATACCCGGAGACAAAGACCACCCGCGTGTCGGGTCGATTCACGCGCGCCTTGCGCACCCAGGTCGGCCCATCCATTCCGGGCATCACCACGTCGGTGACAAAGATGTCCACGCCCAGGGCCTCGTCCTCCAGCGTGGCGAGCGCATCCTCCGCCGTCTCCGCTTCGATCACCGTGTAGCCGCGCAGCCGCAGTGCGCGCGCAGCAAAGGCACGGACCGGGGCTTCGTCCTCGACCAGAAGCACGACGCCGGACCCTTTTTCGGGAAGCTTGGCGACGGTCTTTTCCTCGACAACCGCAGTTGCAGCTTTCGCGTCTATCTCGTTCGAGGGCAAAAGCAGCGTGAAGCAGGTGCCTTGGCCGACCACGCTGTCGACAAAGATAAACCCTCCCGTCTGCTTGACGATCCCATAGACGGTCGAGAGCCCAAGCCCCGTCCCTTCGCCGGGACGTTTGGTTGTAAAGAACGGCTCGAACACCTTCTGCAACTTGTCCGGCGGAATGCCCATGCCTTCGTCGATCACGCGGACGGACACGTAGGTGCCGGGCGCCACCACCGCGCGATCGCGTTTGAGTGGCTCGCGCAGCTCGCGACGCTCTGTCTCCACTACGATTTCCCCGCCGTCCGGCATGGCGTCGCGGGCGTTGACCACGAGGTTCATCATCACCTGTTCAAGCTGACGACGATCACCACGAACAGGCGGCAGAACCGGGTCATGGCGCAGTGTCAGTCGCACCCGCTCCCCCACCAGACGGTTCAGCAAATGTGCCAGATCGGACAGCGTGTCCCGCAGGTCCAGCACCTCCGGCTGCATGGTCTGTTTGCGCGAGAAGGCCAGCAACTGCCCCACCAAAGCCGCCGCACGATTGGCGTTCTGGTTGATCTGAACAAGGTCACCGTATTCCGGATCGCCCTGATCGTGACGCATCAACAAAAGGTCGCAATGCCCTGAAATTGCAGTCAAAAGATTGTTGAAATCATGCGCGACACCGCCGGCAAGCTGACCGATGGCTTGCATCTTCTGGCTTTGCACGAATTGCGCTTCGAGCGTTTTCAATTCGGTCGCGTCGTTCAACACGGCGATCAGACATTTTTCGCCGTCTTCCACAACGCGGTTCAACGTAACCTGCACAAAGACTTCGCGGTCGGCGCGTGTCAGGCGCAGGAACTCAGACCGATGGAGGCCGCGACCATCAACGGCCTCTTGCAGCCAGTCTTTCAAAGCGCGGCCAAGCCCTTCCATATGCTCGGCAATATGACCCGGCTCACCACTCTCGAGGTTCAACATGCGCCGCGCCTCCGGATTGGCGCGCAGAATGCGCCCCTCCGGCGTGACCTTCAGCAAAGGCACAGGAAGTCCGTCGAACGTCCCGGCTGTGTCGGCCTGTTCGACCTCTTCAGCGATGGGAGAGATCACCAGTTCAATCCGCCCCGCGCCGATGTCATTGGTCTGTACCAGGGCGCGCTGGTCACCGTCCGCGGCTTGTATGTGATGCACACCACCGGAGCGTAAAGGCAGATCGCTGAACACATCCTGAAGCCGTTTTACCCGGCCACCAACCAAGGCGCGCGCGCAGGGATTCATGTAAAGGATCGCCCCATTGCGACCGACCGACATCACAGGTTGATCGGCGCGCGCCGGCGTGGCACCGCGATGGGCCTCTGTTTCAAAGCGCCACAGGATCACGTCCGGCGAAAAGGCTCGAACGTAAATTCTGAAGCCTTCCGAATGGCTTGTCACCTCTTCCAAGGCGGTGCCCTCTTTCAGCGCCCTGTCCTGAAGCCGGTACAAGATCCCCTCGGTCGAGGCAAAGATATCACGCAGCACATCGGCCAGCGGCTCCTGGTGCGAGGGCTGAAATCTGGCGCGGGCTGCGGCATTGGCCTGCAACGTGATGCCGCCCCCATCGCAGATGAAACAAAACCCCGGTTCCGTTTCGACGAGATCGGCGAGTTGTTTCACCTGATGCGACCGTCGCTTCGCCAAGACAACATCCGCCAAGAGCCACAACAGCGCCACCGCACTGAGCGCGCCGGTGGCCGCCAAGGCCGCAATCTGCACCTGTTGCGTCGTTGCGCTTTGCGACAGCCAGAGCGCCCCAGCCGCAAGAACGATGAGCAATGCGGCCCCGAACACCGGGGTCAAGGATTGCGGTCTGTCCATCTCACCTGCGATATTTGACACTCCAACCTCACATTCGAATCCTGGCACCATCCAAGCCAGTCAGGGTTAAGGTTGCGTTAACGTCGCACCTCAACAGGTGATTGAGCGCGATGACTGGGGTCGGACGTTGTCCCCGTCAATCAGGCGCAATCAGGCACGCGGCGTAAAACCCGTCGCCGCCGTCGGACGGCAGGAACCTTCGGTTGGGACCAATGCGCCAATCGCTGTGGCTGGCGAGGAAGGCATCAATCTGTGCCTCATTCTCTGCCCGCAACAGCGAACATGTGGCATAGACCAGCGCGCCGCCGGGACGGACGAGCTTCGCGCAGGTGGTCAGAATATGCGCCTGAATGTCCGTGAGCTCCGCCAACCGTGCCTCCGTCAGCCGCCATTTGCCTTCCGGCGCACGGCGCCACGCCCCGCTTCCGGAACACGGCACGTCAGCCATGACGATGTCATAAACACCTTTGGGCTTGGCGACACAGGTGACAGTCGCCCCGGCGCGCAGCGCCCGTTTCGGCAGGTCGGACATGCGGCCGGGATCAGCGTCATGTGCAAACAGCTCTGCCTTTGGCACACGCGCCGCCAGCGCCAGACTTTTCCCGCCCCCGCCTGCACAATAATCCAGAATGCGTGTCGCATCGCCGAGCGGGATCATCTCGACCACAGCCTGACTGGCCGCATCCTGAAGCTCGATCCAGCCGTCGGTGAAACTGTCCGTGCGGATCAGACCACGCGCGCCGGAGGTGACCTCCAAGGCGGTCTCGGCCAAGGCGTGCGGCACCGTCTCGACCCCTTCTTCGGCAAGCCGCGCCCGAGCCTTTTCCCTGTCCGTTTTCAGCAAGTTGGCACGGACAAACACCGGCGCGCGCGTGCGCAGCGCCTCTGCCGTCTCGTGGGTCCGCTCGCCGAGATCCTCGGCGAACCGGGCGGCAAGCCAATCGGGCAAGTCGAGCGCCGCGGCCCCGTCCGGCGCATCACCAGCGGCCACTTCGACGTCGGTCATAGCCATAGGTGCATGACCCTGGCCGGTGAACAGCTCTGCCGGATCCTGGCCGTGCGCGCGAAACAGCCCGATCATCCGGGCGCGGCCGGTCTCCCCTCCGCCAAGCGCGGCTGTCGAGCGCCACATGCGCAGAACGTCGAACACATGGTCACGGATGGCGGCCCGGTCCTTTGACCCGGCAAACCGCGCGCGGCGGCCCCATGAGGTCAGGGCCTTCTCCGCCGCTTCACCCGCCTGAACGCGATCCAGTATCTCGATGGCCGCCTGAACACGGGCCGCCGGGGTCACAGCGGCACCCGTTCAAAGCCATCGCCCACGGCGCGCAACCGCGCGAATTTAGACGGTCCACGCATGTGCGAGCCCGACCAGATCAGGTCCTTGTCGGCAATCCGGGCCAGCGTCAGCTGGCGCGTGTCCGCCGCCTGCGCCCCATCCACGTCATAAATCGGAGACAGGAATGGATCGGGCAATTGCAACGCCTCGGAATGCACGATGTCCGCCACCAGCATCAGATCACCGATGCGCAGTCCGCTGTGACCGGGCGTATGGCCGGGAAGGTGTTCCAGCGTCATGCCCTGCCCGAGGTCAGCGCCATGCGCGACCAGTTCAGGCGTGACCGCCTTGAGCAGATCATCCGCCGGCCCTTCTTTGCCGGTCCAAAAGGCGGCCTCGTCCTTGTGCACGACAACCCGCGCCCGTGGGAACGCCAGCCGGCCCTCCACCATCGCGCCCCCCACGTGGTCGCGATGCAGGTGAGTGAAAATCACACGCTCCACGTCCTCTGCGGAGACGCCGATTTCGGCAAGCAAGGCGCCAAGACGTCCCGCCTTATCGCCGAAATGCGCGCCACAGCCGGTATCGACCAGATCGACGCCGCCCGCGTGACGCAGCACGTAGACATTGAATTCGGACTGGATTTCCTTCAGCCCGACCAGCGCCAGCCGAGCCTGCTGGATCTCCTCCGGACAGGTCTCGAAAACCGACGGGTCAAACACGGTTGCACCATCGGTGAGGCAAATGACCTCGACCCCACCGGCGTCAAAACGATCCACGCCCTGCATCAGGCAACCCCGTCGAAATGCATTTCGGTGACGACTTGTGCGCCCGCCATGCCAAGCAGGTGCCCGTGATCCATTTTCATAGTGACCAATTCTTTGCTCCGCCGCGCCAGTAGGTGATCTTTCAGCATCAGCTTTATCCCGGCCACCTTCCGGAGGAAAGGCCGGCTCTCCTTCCAGAGGCGCGGTCACTTTCAAATACCCTGCCGGAACTGTTGACCCTTCAACCGGAAACGGGCCGTGGGCGCCGCACGGGCCGAGCCGAACGCAATCGCGCCACATAGGTGTCTTGGCGACACGACCGGCATCAAGCCGCCTATGTCAGCCCCTTTCCAGAGTACTCGTTGCCGCAAGCCCAGCCCGTCGGGTTGATTTATGGGACGAAAGTCGACATGATTGCCCCTTGAATTCATCAAAAGTGACGCTAGGCGGAAACAGTCCATGACGGAGTTCACCTCCAATTCGTCCAGAGTGACACGGGTCGGTGATAGAAAAATACAAAAGGGTGAAGCCGCCAAGCCTTTGAAATCGAAGGCCCAGAAAGCACGCAGTCCCAGCCCCGCAGCGTTGCGCAGCATGTTGGGGGCCAACCTGCGGCAGCTGTCGCGCCAGGCGAAGTCCATTTCTGCCCTGTGCCGCGAATTGGGCATCAACCGCACGCAGTACAACCGCTACCTTGGCGGCGAAAGCTTCCCGCGGCCGGACGTGTTGCACCGCATCTGTTCCCACTTTGGCGTGGATGCGCGCATCCTGCTGGAACCTGTGGACAGCATTCTGTTCAAAACCCACGTCCCGGAGCTCAACCCTGCCTTTTCAGATTTGCTCAGGCGCGCGGCATCCCCTCTGTCCGAGGACCTTTTGCCCTCTGGTTTCTACCGGTTCACGCGGCGCTGTTTCGTCCTGGACGATGTCTACGTCCAAGGCATCATCACCATTTCACGTCAAAACGATTTGACGGTTATCAAAGGCTTCGATCCCAAGGAAGCGGTTCTGGCCCAGGGGCTTGAAGTCACCCAGCAGCGACGCGAATTCGGGGGCACGGTGATTGCGCAGGACGACGGCTTTGCCATACTGGTCAGTCGGCGCGGCTCCGCCACCACCCATTTCAACTACCTCGCGCCGATCCCGGCGCCGGAGGGTCATTTCTGGCTTGGCTACACCGCACGCGCGGCCCGCGATCAGGAAACGGCACGACGTGTTGAGCGGCAGACCTACGAGTTTCTGGGCCCCCGGATCAAAGACGCCCTGCCCGCCGCGCGCCTCGCGGGCTTGTGCAACCCTGACGACCTCATGCCGTGCATCCGATCGCTGCTGCGCATTGGTGAACCGTTTCAATCCTGACGCCTACCGAGACGACGCGGGCGCCTCCGGTGAGGCCACCCCGCGCCCGGTCCCATAGGCCAGCATATCGTAAAGATGCCATGTGGCATGTCCCAGCAGCGGCAGCACGATCAGCAGCCCCAGGAACCCCGGCACCATGGCCAGAAATGTCGTCGCACCGATAAAGGCGGCCCAAGCGAACATGCGCAGCGGTTCGCGCTGAACATATTGAAATGAATGGATCATTGCGGTGACAAAGTCGATCTCCCGATCCAGCAACATCGGCAGCGCCAGCACCGTGATCATATAGAGCAGCACCGCGAATCCAGCGCCCACCGTCGTGCCCACCGCCAGCATCGCCAACCCGTTTGGCGTCAGAAACACATCAAAGCTGGAAGACACATTGGTCATCGTCGACAGACCAAGGAACAGCGCAAAGATCATATGCGCGATAAAAAACCAGAACAGGAACACCACAAGGATCACTGCGCAGATCGACGGCAACTGACGTTTCGACTGACGACCGATGACCGAAAAGATCTGCTTCCAGTCCAGCGGCCGCCCTTCTTCGAGCCGCCGACTGACATCATAGAAGCCCACAGCCGCAAACGGGGCAATCAGCGGAAATCCGATGGCCGCAAAGACCAGCCAATAGCTTTGCCCGGTGACCCAGGTGAGCCAGATCATGAACCATCCGCCCATGACCCACGGCAGACCAAAGACCAGCGCGAACCCCGGTGCACGCCGCATGTCGCGGAGCGCCCGCCTCAGGGCCTCTCGAAACATCGCCACAGTCACCGGCCCGAGGTCGCTCGGGCCGAGCGGCGGCGTGCTGTCGATCGGTTCTGCCTGTCTCATCTCCGGCATACCGCCTCTCCCGTCCGCCGCAATCCGGCCCGCCCGCAGTTAATCGGATCGGCGGGATCAAGGTCAAGCGAAGGAAAATCTGACTCTGACTTAGACCTTTGTCTAAGCGGCGTCCCTTGGTGACAAAAGATGAGCGCGCTTCGGACGTTCCACGAATCCGTAGGATTAACACACGTGAACAAAGCATTACGGACCGAACTTAAGGAGCACTCCCCAGCAGACCTTTGTGAACTCCGACCATCGTCTATGCCGCTCACAGAATATAAGACTGGCGTCGTCGGCAGACCTGCGCAATCCTCACACATACGCTGAAACGTCAATTGGAGGATAGACTGATGGCATGGAACACACCGAAGATCCGTGAGATCGAATGCGGCATGGAAATCAACATGTACGGCCCGGAGAACGACGAAGAGCGCGAAGTTCTGTTCTGATCTGACAGCGTGCGGGATAGCACTATGGCGTTTCGCACGCACATTCTTGGGGCCGCTGCCGGTGGTGGTCTGCCCCAATGGAACTGCGGGTGCCCCAATTGCACCCTTGCCCGCGAAGGCGAAATTCCGACCCAGACGCAATCCTCGCTCGCCGTCACCGGCGATGGTGTGCATTGGGCCATCTTGAACGCCTCTCCCGACATCCGCCAGCAATTGACCGATGCCAAACCGCTGCACCCCACGGGGCTGCGCGTTCTGCCGCTGTCGTCCGTGCTGATCACCAACGGTGATATCGACCACGTGGCGGGCCTCCTGACGCTGCGCGAGATGCAGCCCTTTACCCTGTTTGCCACGCAGACCATCCACGGCGTGCTGCGGGACAACCCCATATTCGACGCGCTCAATGCCTCGGTCGTGAAACGCACGCCGATCGCGCTGGACCGGCCCTTCGACCTCGCGCCCGGCCTACGGGCGACGCTGTTCGCCGTTCCCGGCAAGGTGCCGCTGTATATGGAGGGCGAGACGGTGGAGACGCAGCTTTTGGGCGAAAACACCGTCGGGGTCGAGCTGACCGCCGCCGGCAAGCGGGTCTACTACATCCCCGGCTGCGCCTGTCTGACCGATGACCTGAAGGCGCGCATCCGCGGCGCGGACCTGCTGTTCTTCGATGGCACGCTGTGGGCGGATGACGAGATGATCACCGAAGGCTTAGGCCAGAAGACCGGCGCGCGGATGGGGCATATGTCCATGAGCGGCCCCGATGGATCGCTCGGCGCCTTTGACGATCTCAACATCGGCCAACGTGTCTATGTCCACATGAACAACACCAATCCCGTGCTGCGCCCCGGCTCTGACCAGCGCGACACGGCAGAGGGTCACGGCTGGATCATCGGACAGGACGGAATGGAGATAACACCATGAACCCAGCAGCTTCGGCGCAAGAGTTCGAGCATCGCCTGCGCCAGATCGGGGCCGACCGCTACCACGACAAACACCCGTTTCACGACCGGTTGCACGGAGGACACTGCACCCCGGACGAGGTCCGCGCCTGGGTCATCAACCGCTACTACTACCAGCATTCCATCCCGATCAAGGACGCCGCTTTCATGTCGCGCGTCGAAGATCCCGACCTGCGGCGCATCTGGCGCTCCCGGATCGAGGATCATGACGGCACAGACACCAACGAAGGGGGCATCAAGCGCTGGCTGCGCCTCGCCCAGGCCGTCGGTCTCGACCCGGACTACGTGCAGTCACGCCAAGGCATCATGCCCGCGACCAAATTCGCCGTGGACGCCTACGTGCGCTTTGTCCGCGACAAGACGCTGCTGGAGGCTGTCGCCGCCTCTCTGACCGAACTCTTCGCCCCCGCCATCCACGAGAACCGCATCAAAGGTCTCTTGCAACACTATGAATTTGCGGATGATTCCTCTCTCTCCTATTTTCAGAACCGCCTGAAAGAAGCGCCAAAAGACGTGGCCTTCGGCCTGCAATGGGTGCTTGACCACGCTGACACTGCCGAAAAGCAGGACATGGCCGCTGCTGCGCTGGAGTTCAAAACAGACGTGCTTTGGGCGCAGCTTGACGCGCTCTGGAACGGCTATGTGGAGGGACGCATCCCACCGGGTTGCTGGCAACCGGGCGACGGGCTTTTGTTGGCAAAGGCATCATGATCGACGCAACCGCCATCCCGACCTTGCCGCGTGGCGTGCGCCTGCACTTCGACAAGGTGCGCGACACATGGGTTCTGCTGGCGCCGGAACGCACCGTGACGCTGGACATGATCGGCCATGCCATCCTGTCCGAGGTGGACGGTGTCCGCAGCTTTGACGACATCACCGCGGGTCTGGCTGAAAAATACCAGGCCCCCCGCGACCAGATTGCCAAGGACAGCGCGGCCTTTCTGCGCACGCTGGCAGATCGTCGCTTTCTTGACCTGATGACGGAGGTCGCATGACCACCCCGCCCCCCATCGCCATGCTGGCCGAGCTGACGCACCGCTGCCCGCTGTCTTGCCCGTATTGCTCCAACCCGGCGCAGATGGCCAGCGTCGACGCCGAGTTGCAAACGGACGAATGGGCGCGCGTTTTTAACGAAGCGGCAGAGCTGGGCGTTCTGCAACTGCATCTCTCCGGGGGCGAACCGGCCTCGCGCCGCGATCTGGTGGAGCTGGTCAGGGCGGCGCGCGACGCGGGCCTTTACACCAACCTCATCACCTCGGGCATCGGCCTGACGGAAAAGCGGCTGCATGCCCTGGACGCCGCCGGGCTGGATCACATCCAGCTCAGCCTGCAGGGCACAACGCCGGAAATGGCCGACGAGATCGGCGGCTACAAGGGCGGCTTCGACCGCAAGATGATGGTCGCGGGCTGGATCAAGGAGATCGGCTTTCCCCTCACGCTGAATGCTGTGCTGCACCGCAAGAACCTGCACCAGCTGCCACGCGCCTTGGAAATCGCGCAGGAGATGGGGGCCCGCCGGATCGAAGTGGCCACCGTGCAATTCCACGGCTGGGCGTTGCAGAACCGTGACGCGCTGATGCCGACCCGCGAACAGGCCATCGAAGCCACCCGCATCGTGACCGAGGCGCGCACCGCGCTGAAGGGCACGCTGGTCATCGACTACGTGCCCGCCGATTACCACTCCGACTATCCAAAGCGCTGCATGGGCGGATGGGGTCAGGTCGGCCTGAACGTCGCCCCCGACGGCGAGGTGCTGCCCTGTCACGCGGCGCAATCCATTCCGCATCTGACCTTTGACAATGTGCGCGACAAGGCGCTCAAGGACATATGGTACGCAGGCGCGGCCTTCGACGCCTATCGTGGCACGGACTGGATGCCGGAGCCTTGCGCCTCTTGCGACCGCAAGCTCAAGGACTTTGGCGGCTGCCGCTGTCAGGCCATGGCGCTGCTGGGGGACCCGAACGCGACCGATCCGGTTTGTGTGAAGTCCCCGCATCACATCGACCTGCAAGCCCGCGCCGACGCCCACGCACGCAGCGATGCGCCTCTCGTGTACCGTCCGCAGCCGCCAAAAGTGGCAGAACCTGCACAATAGATATGCACTCGGCTCTATGAGGCCGAATATCTCCCAAGTATCTGGGCTATATTATAGATTTCTTTACCCCCGCTCCCCAACCGTACTACCATAAGATGTAGGAGGGGAGACCTATGCCATATCAACACAACCCGATACGACGCGGGGACGACGGGCGGATACGCCACATCGACGTGCCGACATTGATGCAGGCGCCGGACGGTTTCGCGCAGTTGCGCATCGCGCTTGAAGAGCTTGGCGAGACGTTGCCGGACCGCAATCACAAGGGGGAGCCGCCTTGGCTCTTGGCCCCTGAATCTACGAAAGATAGTCTGACGTGGAAGGTCCGGCGCGGCGAAACCCTGATGACGAATTTCGTCACGTGGTTCAAAGATCTTGCACCGGACGAAAGGCAAACGTTCCGCAACCGATACCCGGAACCACCGGCATGGACGGGGTTTTACGACTCGTTGGCCTGACCGGAAAAAAGGCAGTCCAACATAGATGTCAGGCTGCCTTCCCTACAACTTAAACGGTCATTCAGATCAGAGGATCAGTCGTCTGACCGAGCGTCGGCACGGCTCTTGCCCGACACCTGCATGGCCAGCGTCGCTTCCATGAACGGGTCGAGATCACCATCCAGCACGCCGGAGGTGTCCGCCGTTTCGTGGTTGGTGCGCAGGTCTTTGACCATCTGGTAGGGCTGCAAGACGTAAGACCGGATCTGGTTGCCCCAGCCCGCGTCGCCCTTCGCCTCGTGCAGCGCGTTGACCTCGGCGTTGCGGCGGTCCAGTTCCATCTGATAGAGCCGCGATTTCAGCGCCTTCATGGCGATGTCGCGGTTCTGGTGCTGCGATTTCTCGGAGGACGTGACCACGATGCCCGTGGGATGGTGCGTGATCCGCACGGCCGAGTCGGTGGTGTTGACGTGCTGACCACCGGCACCGGACGAGCGATAGGTGTCGATACGAATATCCGCCGGGTTCACTTCGATTTCGATGTTGTCGTCGATCACCGGATAGGCGCCGATCGCGGCAAAGGATGTCTCCCGCGTGCCCTTGCCAAAGGGAGAGATCCGCACAAGCCGGTGGGTGCCGCTCTCCGACTTCAGCCAGCCGTAAGCGTTCGGGCCCTTGATCTGATAGGTCGCGGATTTGATGCCGGCCTCGGTGCCCGGCGTTTCTTCCTGCAGATCGACCTCGAAACCGCGCTTTTCGGCCCAGCGGACATACATCCGCGCCAGCATGTTGGCCCAGTCGCAGGCTTCCGTGCCGCCCGCGCCTGACTTGATTTCCAGGAACGCGTCATTGCCGTCGGTTTCGCCGTCCAGCAGCGCCTCGAGTTCCTTCTTGGCAGACACGTCAACCAGCGCCTTCAACGCGGTTTCGGCCTCTGCCACGACCTCTTCGTCCTCTTCCATTTCGCCAAGTTCGATCAGCTCAACCTGATCTTCGAGCTCTTGTTTGAGGGCATTGTAGGTGTCCAGCGCAGACACCAGCGCCTGCCGGTCCTTGGTCAGTTTCTGCGCGTTGGCCGGATTGTCCCACAGGTTGGGGTCCTCCATGCGCGCGTCAAACTCTTCCAGCCGGTGCTGCGCCGTCTCCCAGCCCAGCCGCTGCTTGAGCAGCTCCAGCGATTTCTGGATCTTCTCAACATTGTTCTGGGCTTCGGCGCGCATGATAGTGTCCTGAAACTGGCTGGGGTCTGTGGCCCCGCGTGATACCAAGGGGGAGCCACAGGAGCAAGGTGGCAAGTGAGACAACACCGGTTGCCCACGGCGCAGCAAGATCACAACCTGCGTGATCCACAGCCTATGGCACGCCTCTGGCATGTCCGGCGGCGCGACGAAGGCACGGGGCCGTTACCGCCGCGGATAGACCCGCAACGGAAAACGCGCGCCGGATCTCTCCGACGCGCGCTCAAATTGCTTCGAAAAGTGCGTGCTCAGTACAGACCACCCGACGACAGCGTGCCAAAGCCCGCCTTCGGGCCCACGACCGCCTTGCGCCCGGTGGAGGTGGTGACCTCCCGCGCAACGGAATCGTTGTCCGGGTTGATCAGGTCAAAGCTGCCGGACACCGCAAAGCCCCCGTCCAGCTGAACGCCCCAGATGCCGTTCATCAGGTCATCCTCGCGGAAGCATTCCGACACCACGTTCGCGCCCGATGCCCCTGCCCCAAGGCGCGCACCGCTGAAGCGGTCGATGTTGACGAAATTACAGTTTTCCGGCGTCTTGAATTCGCCGCCACCGTATTTCTTGACCGCTTCGCGCATGAACTGCGTGAACACCGGACCACAGAACCCGCCGCCTGACGCGCCACGCCCCAGCGAGCGCGGGTTGTCAAAGCCGATGTAACAGCCCGCCACGATGTTGGAGGTGAAGCCCACAAACCACACGTCCTTTGCGTCGTTCGTGGTGCCGGTCTTGCCCGCCGTGGGGACGGACAGCTTCACGGTTCTGGAGGCCGTGCCACGCTCCACCACGCCGCGCATCATGGATGTCAGCTGATAGGCCGTGATCGGGTCCATGACACGCTCACGCTCGTTGACGATGCGCGGGCTGCGCCCTTCGGGCAGGTTGGGATCGAAGCAATCGACACAGACCCGCTTGTTGCCCTGCGCCGCATCGTGGCTGTAGACCGTGTTGCCATAGCGGTCCTGCACGCGGTCGACCAGCGTCGGCTCCACCCGCTCACCGCCATTGGCGAACATGGCATAGGCTGCGACCATCCGGAACAGCGTGGTCTCATCCGCCCCCAGCGCGTTGGCCAGAACGCGTCCCATGTTGTCGTAGACCCCGAATTTCTCGGCGTAGTTCGCGACCACATCCATACCGACCTCTTGGGCGAGACGAATGGTCATCAGGTTCCGCGAGCGTTCGATGCCCGTGCGCAATGGCGTCGGCCCGTAGAACTGGTTCGACGCGTTTTTGGGACGCCAGACGCCCTGTGGGGTGTTGATCTCGATCGGGGCGTCCACGACGATGGTCGCTGGGGTATAGCCGCTGTCCAGCGCCGAGGCATAAACAAACGGTTTGAAGCTCGACCCCGGCTGACGTTTTGCCTGTGTCGCGCGGTTGAAGACCGAGTTCTGATAACTGAACCCGCCCTGCATGGCGATCACACGCCCGGTGTTCACGTCCATCGCCATGAAGCCGCCCTGCACCTGCGGCACCTGCCGCAGCGTCCAGCGCATGAAGTCACCGGACCCGTCTTCGGTCATCTGGCGCACATGGATCACGTCGCCGGGCTCAAAGTTGTCGAACAGGCTGCCGGAGAACCAGCTGGTGTCCGACCGCGGGATCTCCATCCCACGGGGGTCGTCCAACGGAACACCTTCGATCCCGATCAGCAGCGACTGATCGCGCACTTCCCGCACCACGGCCACACGCCAGATGTCGTCCAGGGTCACATCGCGCGCCGCACGCACATCGGACAAGGCAGCGCGCCAGGCGGCCTCGTCATCCAGGGTTGCGGCGTCGATGCTTTTGCCCGTGCCCCGCCAGCGGCCAAGGCTACGGTCGTAGCGCTCCAGCGCGCCTTGCAGCGCATGGGCCGCTTCGTTCTGCATCTCCGGGTCAAGCGTCGCCCGCACGGAATACCCGCCGGAAAAGAACTGCTCCTCGCCAAAGTCGCGGCTCAGCTGACGGCGAATCTCGTCGGTGAAGTAATCGCGCGGCGGCAGACCGCGGGAATAGGGCTCGAAGTCGCCGTTCTGCACCGACCGCAGCGGCTGCGCGACTTCGTGTTCATAGGTCGCCTGATCGATATAGCCGTTGTCCAGCATCTCTGAGAGCACATAATCGCGGCGCTGGGTCAGACGCTCCTTGCGGCGCACCGGGTGATAATCCGACGGCGCCTTCGGCATGGAGGCCAGCATCGCCGCCTCATGCGGTTCCAGCTCGCCAAGCGATTTGTTGAAATAGGTCTGCGCCGCTGCGGTCACGCCAAAGCTGTTCTGCCCGAGGAAAATCTCGTTCAGGTACAGCTCCAGGATCTTGTCCTTGTCCAGCGCCTCTTCGACGCGGGAGGCCAGGATGATCTCCTTGATCTTGCGTTCTGCCCGACGGTCGCCCGAAAGCAGGAAGTTCTTCATCACCTGCTGCGTGATGGTCGAGGCGCCGCGCACATCACGACCACCGGATTCCACCGCCTGAACCGCCGCTGCCGCGATGCCGCGCACGTCATAGCCCTGATGGGTGTAGAAATTCTTGTCCTCGGCAGAGATGAACGCGTTTTTCACCATGTCCGGGATCTCGTTCGCCGGGGTGAACAGACGCCGTTCCTGCGCGAATTCGTCGATCACGCGACCTTCGCCGTTGTAGATTCGGCTGATGGTCGGCGGCGTGTATTGCGCAAGGTGTTCGTGGCTGGGCAAATCGCGGCCATACATCCAGAACACAGCACCAATGGTCAGCGCGATCATCATCGCACCCATGGTCACCACGGCAAAGATGCCGCCAAAGAAGGAGAAGATGAACCGCGTCACGCACAGCCCTCATTTTAGGGAAGTTCAAGCCTTGTTCCGCCTCGCTTAGCGGTTTTCGAGGCATGGGTCAAAACACAACCGCGCCAGAGCGGCGCGGCTTTGCCGATCTGCTATCCGGATGCGCGACGGGCACGGTCCATCGCGTTCGCCTAC
Organism: Sagittula marina; assembly: GCF_014196795.1. Lineage (GTDB taxonomy): Bacteria > Pseudomonadota > Alphaproteobacteria > Rhodobacterales > Rhodobacteraceae > Sagittula > Sagittula marina. The sequence goes on along the minus strand of NZ_JACIEJ010000003.1, from coordinate 256,463 downwards.
TGCCGACGCAGCCGCGCCAGCGCCTTGTCCTCGATGATCCACGCGGCCAGTCCGTCGCGGATGCCAGCGGCCATGCCCCCGCGCCATGCAGGGTCCTGCAGGCTGCGCAGATCTTCCTGTGATGACAGAAACCCCAGCTCGATCAGCACCGAGGGAATGTCCGCCGATTTCAGCACGGAAAACGCCGCCTGCCGCTCCGGGTCCTTATGCACGTAGCCCAATTCGCTTCGGATGCCGTCCACCAGGTGCGTCGACAGCGCCTGACTGCGCGGCGTGTTGTCCAGCCGCGCCATATCCAGCAGAATCGACGCCACCTTGTCGTCCGACCCGCTCAGATCCACGCCCGCCAGCAGGTCGTCGCGATCGTGCCGCTCCGCCAGGGCCGCCGAGGCGGCATCAGACGCGTCTTCGGCCAGCGTGTAGACCGACGCGCCATGCGCTACGCCACTGTCCAGCGCATCGGCATGCAGCGAGATGAAGATATCCGCGCCAGCCTCATGCGCCAGCGCCACGCGCCTTTCCAGAGAGACAAAGCTGTCCTCATTGCGCGTCAGCACCACATCGTAGTTGCCAGAGCGCAGCAGCACATCGCGCAATTCACGCGCGAAGGTCAGCATCAGGTCGGCCTCGTTGACCCCCGCCCGCTGTGCGCCGGGATCGACGCCGCCATGGCCGGGGTCCAGCACCACCACGATCGGCGCGCCGGCGGCACGCGGTGCGGGCGCCCGCGCCTTTGCCTCGGGTCGTTTCCAATCCGGATCGCTGGGCACACCGGCCCGCGCGCGAAAGCTCACATCGTCGGTCTCTTCCAAGCGCAGCAGCAGCTCCGCGCTGCCGCCCTCCGTGGCGACCGACAGGCTCGCCTCGGAGACCTGCAGCGGCCCAGTCAGTTCCGCCACCAGCCGCGACCAGCCGGGGCGAAAGCTGCCCATCTGCACCTGGCGCACGCGCTTGCTGGCGTTCAGCTCCCGATCTGTCACCCCGGTCCAGTCGACTTCGCGGAAATCCACCACCAGCCGATACGGGTCCGCCACGGTGAACACCCGCCACGGCACGCCCTGCGACAGCGTCAGCCGCAGCTCACTGCCGCCACCAAACCGGCGGTCCTTGAACCCGCCGTCCTCGTAGCGCGCAAGGCCCGATGCCTCCTGCGCCACGCCCGGCACAGCCCAGACCAGCATGAAAAGAAACGCGAATATTCTGCTCATCACCCGATGTATCCCCGGTCAGAGGTTGTTTTGCGGTATGCTATCAGGTCGCGCCTGTCCCGCCCAGAGGGGCCTCACCCCTGTGCAAGCCCCCGCCGCTTCATGAAGGCGTGCAGCCGCGCAAGCCCTTCTTCGATGTCATCGGTTCCGCGCGCATAGGAAAACCGCAGCGTGCCGCCCCCGCGCACCGGGTCGAAATCCAGTCCCGGCGTCACCGCGACGCCCGCCTCTTCGAGGATCTCGCGCGCAAAGCTGACGCTGTCCTGCGTGATGTGGCTGACATCGGCGTAAAAATAGAACGCCCCGTCCGGCGGCGCGATGCGATCAAACCCCGCGGTGCGCAGCCCCTCCCACATCAGGTCACGGTTGCGGCTGTAGACCGCGAGGTTGGCCTCCGTCTCTTCTCTGGCGTCGATCGCGGCAAGCGCGGCCAGCTGGCTCACGTGCGGCGCGCAGATGAACATGTTCTGCGCCAGCCGCTCCACCTGCCGCACCAGCTCATCCGGCACCACCAGCCAGCCCACGCGCCAGCCCGTCATGGAGAAATACTTGGAAAACGAATTGATCACCACGACATCGTCGCTGATTTCCAGCGCGGTCACGGCGGGCTTGTCGTATTCGATCCCGTGGTAGATCTCATCCGACAGGAACGCCGCACCGCGCGCACTGGCGGCATCGTGCAGGGCGCTCAGGGCAGGCTTGTCCAGCATCGTGCCGGTGGGATTGCCCGGCGAGGCGATCAGCAGCCCCTCGTAATCGACCCCGTCCAGATCCCCCGGCACCGGCTGGTAGCGGTTTTCCAGCGTGGTCTCGACCTCGACCGGCTGAAGGTCCATGGCCTTCAGGATCTGGCGATAAGACGGATAACCCGGACGCCCCAGGGCCACCCGGTCGCCGGCATCGAACAGCGCCGAAAACGCCAGGACGAAGCCCCCCGACGACCCGGACGTCACCACCACGCGGGCCGGGTCAAGGTCGACGTTGTACCATTCGCCATAAAGCTGCGCGATGCGCGCCCGCAATGCCGGGATGCCCAGGGCGACGGTATAGCCCATGGGGTCATGGCTCAGCGCCTCGGCCAGTGCCGTGCGCGCGGGCTCCGGTGCGGCGCTGCCCGGCTGGCCCACTTCCATATGGATCACCCGATGTCCGGCGGCCTCGCGGGCCCGCGCAGCTTCCATGACATCCATCACGATAAAGGGATCGACGTTCCCGCGTCTTGAACTTCTCATGTCTGTCTCTCTACTCTGGGCGCAACCTGTCTGCCCCGACGCTTATGAGCGAGACCCCAGTGCCGTCAATGACCCTCTCCCGCCTGCTCGCCGCGATCCTCGCTCTCAGCCTGTTGGCCGCAGCCCCTCTGCGCGCCGCCACATTCCTGCGCGATGCGGATATGGAATACGCGTTGAAACAACTGGCAGCCCCGGTTCTGACCGCCGCCGGGCTGACGCCAAGCCAGGTGCAGATCGTCGTGCTGGACGACAGTTCGCTGAACGCCTTTGTCACCGATGCGCGTCACATCTTCTTGCACTCCGGCCTGATCATGAAGCTCGACAGCGCCGCCTCCCTGCAATCGGTGATCGCCCATGAGGCCGCGCATATCGCCAACGGCCACATCGCGCGCCGTCTGGCCAACATGCGCTCCGCCCGCAACGCCGCCGGTCTGGGCCTTGCGCTGGCGGCTGTGGCCGGGGCCTCCGGTGCCGATCCGAATGTCGCCCTCGGCATTGCGCTGGGATCGCAAAGCGCCAGCCAGCGGCGCTTTTTCAGCCACACCCGCGCCGAGGAAAGCTCCGCTGACATCGCGTCCGTCCGCTACATGGTACGCGCCGGGATCGACCCCCAAGGAGCCGTGGACACGATAAAGCATTTCACCGGGCAGTTGAACCTGAACGAAAGCCGCCTCGATCCCTACGCCGTCACCCACCCGCTGTCCCGCGACCGCCTCCGCGCGCTGGAGGCGCTTGTTGCCAGCGCGCCAAAGGCCGCGCCCAATGCCGCCGCCGAATACTGGTTCGCCCGCGCCAAGGGCAAGCTGACCGCCTTCAAACGCGCGCCCGGCTGGACCCTGCGCCGCGCCGGGTCCGATCCATACAAGGACGTGGCCCTGATGCGGCAGGCCGTGGCCTACCACAGGCAATCCGATCTGCGGCGGGCGCTGAAATCCATCGACGCCGCCATCGCCATGCGCCCCAAGGACCCCTACCTGCTGGAGCTCAAGGGCCAGATCCTGCTGGAATCACGTCAGTTCAAGGCCGCTGAACAAGTCTACAGCGCCGCGGCCAACCGTGCCCCGCGTGAACCGCTGATCCTCGGCGGTCTGGGCCGGGCGCGTCTGGCCACCGGCAACGCCAAGGGCGCATTGCAGGCGCTCGAAGGCGCGCGGGGCCGTGACTTTTCCGACCCCCGCCTGCTGCGCGACCTCGCCGTCGCCTATGCCAAGCTCGGCAACACCGGCATGGCCTCGCTGGCCACCGCCGAACGCTACGCCCTGATCGGCCGCCTGACGGACGCGGAACTGCATGCCGGGCGCGCCGCCGATCAACTGCCGCGCGGTTCAGCCCCGTGGCAGCGGGCCCAAGATGTGTTAAGTGCTGCCAAACAGGCAAAACGTCGCTAGAGACTACACCAATACCGCAACCACGGAGACACCATGTCCAAGACACTTCTCAAAGCCGGCGTCACCGCCGCCTGCCTTCTGGGCGCCACCACGGCCTCTGCGCAGGACGCCTTTGACATTGACAACATGACGGACACGCAGCGTGCGGCCTTTGGTGAGGCGGTCCGCGACTACCTGCTGGAAAACCCGCAGACCATCATGGACGCCGTGTCCAAGCTCGAGGAAATGGAAGCGCAGCAACAGATCGTCGCGGATCAGTCGCTGGTGGAAACCCACCGCGAAGCGCTTCTCGACGACGGCTATTCCTGGGTCGGCGGCAACCCCGACGGCGATTTCACCATCGTGGAATTCATGGACTACCGCTGCGGCTACTGCCGCAAGGCCGCGCCTGAGGTCACCGAGCTGGTGGAAAACGACGGCAACATCCGCCTGATCGTCAAGGAATTCCCGATCCTGGGCGAAGCGTCCCTGGAATCGTCGAAATTCGCCATCGCCACGCAGATCGTCGCCGGGGATGAGGCCTACGGTCAGGTCCACGACGCTCTGATCGCGCTCGAAGGCAACCCCAGCGAAAGCGCGCTGACCCGTCTGGCAGACACCTTCGGCCTCGACGGCGAGGCGATCCTTGCGGAAATGAACAGCGACGAAGTCATGCGCCGCATCTCTGAAACCCGCGCGCTGGCGCAGGCCATGCAGATCAGCGGCACGCCGTCCTTCGTCTTTGGCGATGAAATGGTGCGTGGCTATGCACCGCTGCCCGCGATGGAACAGATCGTGGCGCAGGCGCGCGCCTCCGAGTGATACGGTATCTCCTTCCGGCGCTGCTGCTGATCGCGGCGCCGGGGTTCGCCCAGTTCGAACCCACGGCAGAGGAACGTCTGCGCGCGCTTACGGCGCCGCCGGCGACCGACCTCTACGGGGCGGAAAAAAGCGCGGACCGCAGCCGCATTGCCGCTGACGCGCCGACCTTGTTCGCCCCTCTGACCGAGGGCGCGCGTCCTGCCGAGATTGTCCTGTTTGTTGGCCCTGATTGCGACGATTGCGACCGTGCACGCCGCGAGCTGACCGATCTGGCCAATGACCTCGACGTGCCGTGGCGATCGTTCTCACTCGAAAACGCGGAGCATCGCGCCATGTTCGAGCGTCTGCAATTCGATGCGCTGCCCGCCTATGTGCTGCCGGACAGGCTTATCCAGGGGCATATGCCCGACCTCGTTCTCCGGACCTACCTGAGCCGGTGAGCCGCGCGGTGCGGCCCGAGTTTCGACGCCTCGCTCGGTAGCGTGCCAACCGCCTGCGTGGCCGCCGCAAAATGCAGGGTCACGCAGGTGCCCTGCCCCGGTTCAGACGTGATGTCCAGCCGGCCACCGGACTGTTCCACGATGCCGCGCACCATGGACAGGCCCAAGCCCGTCGCCTTGTTGCGCGTGCTGTAGAACGGATCGCACACGAGGCTCAGGCGGTCCGCCGCAATCCCCTCGCCGGTGTCCTGAACCGACAGGCTCACGGTCGGTATGTCCAGCGCCGTGGTTTCCATCGCCTCCAACCGGATATCGCCACCGCGAGGCATGGCGTCCCGGGCGTTCAGGAACAGTTCCAGAAGCACCGACTGCACCTTCCCCGTGTCCACCCGTATCTTTGGCAGACCTTTGGGCACCGGCGCGCAGATCATCCGGTGTTGTGGCCCCAGCACGTTGGAAATCAGCGGCGTGACCCCGTCAAAGATCTCGGCCACGTCGACGGTCCGCGTCTCCAGCCGCGCCTTGCGCGAAAACGCCAGCAATTGCTTGATCATCTCCGCGCCGCGTTTGGCGGACCGTTCCGCCTCCGCGATGTATTCCGCACGGTCTCCCGGCTTCGTCGTCAAACGCGCCAGTTCCAGATTGCCCAGAACCACCGTCAGAAGGTTGTTGAAATCATGCGCCATGCCACCGGCCAGCTTGCCCACCGCGTCGCGCTTGGCCCGCGCCACCTCCAGCCCCTGGGCCTGCCGCGTCTCTTTCCGCGCCCGCCAGACCGAAAAGTTGGCCATGACAAAATAGACCAGCACCAGTGCAAACACCCCGAAGCCCATGATGGTCTCGATCAACCCACCGCCTTGCAGGTAGTAGATGATCGGCACCAGCATGACCGTCACCGCGATGGAGATGCTGTCACACACCCACAGCAGCGCGGATTCGGCGCGCACCCAGCTGACCGACAGCATCGCGGTCACGATGATTGCCATCGCGAACAGGTCGAGCACGCGATCGTCGAGATACCAAAGCCAGACGGCCATCAACGTGTAGCTCAGCGTATCGACCAGAATCCAGATCACCAGACCGATCAGGCGCCACCCGGTCAGCCGATCCGGCAAGCGCGCCGCGACCCACATGAACGGCAGATAGATCACCATGCGCCCCACGAACCAGATAAGCGTTTCGCCCATCCCAAAGACAAGGAACAGCGTCAGGCACGCAATGAAAAGGCTGAACCCGCGAAAGATCAATTCGCGGCGGCGCAAGATATGTTGGGCACGGATCACGTGCGTGTCCAACACAAACATAGTGTCCAGCCCGGGTAATCCTCTCATACCGCTCCTGCGCTGCTCATGCCCCCCGCGTTCGGGGTCTCCCAATCCTTGTGTGTTACTCGGCCGCTTCGGTCGACACGGCCCCGGCCTCTATGGCTTCGGCGCGCTTTTCGACTTCTTCGACAATGTGATCGACCATCTGTTCGTTGTTCATCTTGTGGCTCGCCTTGCCCGCCAGATAGACCATGCCGGACCCGGCACCGCCGCCGGTAAAGCCGACATCGGTCATCAACGCCTCACCGGGTCCGTTCACAACGCAGCCGATGATGCTCAGGGACATGGGCGTTTTTATGTGTTCCAGCCGCTTTTCCAGTGTCTCCACCGTCTTGATCACGTCGAACCCCTGACGCGCGCAGCTGGGACAGGAGATGATGTTCACACCGCGATGGCGCAGGCCAAGCGACTTGAGGATTTCGAACCCGATTTTCACCTCTTCGACCGGATCGGCGGACAGCGACACGCGTATCGTATCACCAATCCCCATCCAAAGCAGGTTGCCAAGGCCGATCGCGCTCTTGACGGTGCCGGACACAAGTCCCCCCGCCTCGGTGATGCCAAGGTGGATCGGGGCATCCGTGGCTTCCGCCAACTGCTGATACGCGGCTGCGGCCATGAACACGTCCGAGGCCTTCACCGAGATCTTGAACTCGTGAAAATCGTTGTCCTGCAAGATCCGGATGTGATCCAGACCGCTCTCGACCATCGCGTCGGGACAGGGCTCACCGTATTTTTCCAGCAGATGCCGTTCCAGACTACCCGCGTTCACGCCGATGCGGATCGAACAGCTGTGGTCGCGTGCGGCCTGAATGACCTCCCGCACCCGGTCCGGGGAGCCGATGTTGCCGGGGTTGATCCGCAGACAGGCCGCGCCGGCCTCCGCCGCTTCGATGCCGCGTTTGTAGTGAAAGTGGATATCCGCCACGATGGGCACCGGGCTTTCGCGCACGATCTCCTTCAGCGCCTTTGACGACGCCTCGTCCGGGACAGACACGCGGACAATATCGGCCCCCGCATCGGCAGCGGCCTGAATCTGCGCGATGGTGCCTTTGATATCCGTGGTCGCCGTGTTCGTCATCGTCTGGACGGAAATCGGCGCATCCCCTCCGACCGGCACGTTGCCGACCATGATTTGACGGGACGTGCGGCGGTAAATGTTACGCCACGGGCGAACATGATTGAGGCTCATGCCGAGTCTCCTGTTATGGTTGTCCTGTCAGGATATAGGATGGCCGAGGACAGAGCGAAAGTGCAACGCCCCGCCACCCCGGCCAATCAGCGACCCGGGCCGGTGTCTTGAAGCCGCAGCTCCGCAACAACCCGCGCAAGGGTCTGGTTCTGTGTCAGATCCGCCACCTGCAACTTCTGCGTGATGGCGTCGGCGGACAGGGCAAGGTTGCGACCGAATTGGCCGGATTGCCCATAGGGGCCAAAGGTCTGACCGTTCACCGCAAAGAAAACACCGCCCGCATTGCCGGAAAAGATCGTCGGCGGCTGGTCGGTCTGAGGCACTTGGTAGGTCTGGCCCGCCTGCAACGTCTGGGCAAAGATCTTCTTGCCGGAGGTCGTCGTCACCTCAACCCAAGTTTCCGATGTTGCCACCACGGTGATCCCCGGACGCGCGTCAGCCGTGACACGCGGGGAAACCGGCGTAGCATCCGGCGTCTGGGGCTGCCGCGCCACCGGCGCTGTCAGCTGACGCTCTGGCACAGCGGAGGCCACCTGCACCGTGGGTTCAGCCGAATCGCCAAGCAGATCCATCGCCACCAGTGTGGTCATCAGATCCTCGTCACGCGATGTATCCGCCGGGCCATATTGCTCCGTCAGATCGGCCGCGGCGAGCGAGACATTCTCTGTCACCGCCCCACGCGATCCGGCAGGGCCATAGACCGTGCCGTCGACGCTGAAATACACAGATCCGGATTCACCCACCTGAATGCGCGGCGCATTCGAATCACGCGGCACGGAATAGCTTTCGCCCGCGTTCATCACGCGCGACAGCAAGACGGTCCCGCTCTCGTCAGACACCTGAACCCAAGCCGGACGCACAGCGATAACGGAGACGCCATTGCCGGCAAGCATCTGTCCGCTTTGCACCGCGGTCTGGCCCTGCGCACGGTCGATCATCCCTTCCGCCAAAGCAGCCGCTGCCAGCGCGCTGTCCTGAACGGACGGCAACGCCGCACCGCGTCCGGAAAACAGCCCGCCGCTGTCAGGATCGAGCGTCGAAATCGGTTCATCCCGCGCCACCAGCACCGGCACATCCAGCGCCTGTGGGCGATACAGACGGTCAAAGGCTTCGGTCGTCGGCGGCGTGAACACGCCCGCAACATCTTTCGTGACCTTTTCGGAAGGCGTGCGGTCCGCGCGCGCCGCGTCGAGAGGGTCAAGCTCGCTCAGCACGACAGGCGTCTGATCCACGGGTGTTACCTGCACACGCTGCACTTCCTGCAGCACGGCCCAAGCGCCGTACCCGATGCCGGAAATCAGCGCCAGCAGGACCAGGGACGACCCAATGGCACGCGGCTCGATGTGCGAAAAGATACTGTCGGAGGCGGGCGCAAATGGCAGGTTCGGCTCCGCCAGGTGGTTGCGCACACGCGGCTTGAGCACATCGTCAGCCGTGGGTTTGCGCACCACGGACGCCTCGGAGGACATGCCGTGCGCGACCGCGAAACCGCTTTCCTTGCAGAAGCCCGAAAATGCCTCGTCCGGGTCCATCCCCAAGTAGCGCGCATAGGAGCGCACGTAACCGGCTATAAACCCGGGTGTGTCAAACGCGTTGGGATCACAGTTCTCGATCGCGGCGATGTAGCTCGCCTTGATGCGCAACTCCCGCTGCACATCGAGTAGCGATTTCCCCATGGTGGCGCGTTCGCCACGCATGACGTCGCCTAATTGCAGAGCGAAACCGTCAAAGCCCTGATGTTCAGGGGCGCTGTCGGTTAGGTTCTGGGTTTTACGCCCGATCATGCGCGACTGCCCCAACTTACTATCAATATGTGCCTGCCCATCCGGGCTCTCACGATTCGTGCAGCCCGGTTATTGATAAAACGTTACCACAAAGAAAGCACTTTGACAGGCACGCAGGGGGTCAGCCCGCCATTTCGGCACGATTCAGCGCGCAATGGCTCCAAAGTTCATCCATCGCGCGGATCAGGTGATCCATCTCTTTGGGGCCGTGAACCGGCGACGGCGTAAAGCGCAGCCGCTCTGTGCCGCGCGGGACAGTCGGGTAGTTGATGGGCTGCACGTAGATGCCGTAGCCCTCCAGCAGCATGTCGCTCAACTTCTTGGTGTGCACCGGGTCGCCGACGATGACCGGCACAATGTGCGAGCCGTGGTCGATCAACGGCATGCCCAAGGATTTCAGGCGTGTTTTCATGATCTTGGCCTGAGTCTGATGCTGCTCGCGCAGAGCCGGATCACGCTTCAGATGGGCGACAGACGCCGCCGCACCCGCTGCCACCGCAGGCGGCAGCGACGTGGTGAAAATGAACCCCGGCGCGTAGGAGCGCACGGCATCGCACATCTTTTCAGAGGCCGCGATATACCCGCCCATCACACCATAGGCCTTCGCCAGTGTGCCGTTGATGATGTCGATGCGGTGCATCAAGCGGTCACGCTCCGCGACGCCGGCACCGCGCGGCCCATACATGCCCACGGCGTGCACTTCGTCGATATAAGTCAGCGCATTAAATTCGTCTGCCAAATCACAGATTTGCTCGATCGGGCCGAAATCGCCGTCCATCGAGTAAATTGATTCGAATGCGATCAGCTTCGGCGCGGCAGGATCGTCTGCCTCCAGCTTGGCGCGCAGATCGTCCAGATCGTTGTGCTTGAAGATCCGCTTCGCCCCGCCGTTGCGACGCACGCCTTCGATCATGGAGGCATGGTTCAGCGCATCGGAATAGATGATCAGACCGGGAAACAGCTTGGGCAGCGTCGACAGCGTGGCGTCATTGGCGATGTAGGCAGAGGTGAACAGCAGCGATGCTTCCTTGCCATGCAGGTCGGCCAGCTCCGCCTCCAGCTGCTTGTGATAGACCGTCGTGCCAGAGATGTTGCGCGTCCCGCCAGAGCCCGCACCCGTTGCGTCGATCGCGTCGTGCATCGCGGACAAGACAACCGGATGCTGTCCCATGCCCAGATAATCGTTGCCGCACCACACGGTGACAGGCGTCTCTGATCCGTCGGACTTGCGCCAGGTGGCGTGCGGAAACTGGCCCTTCTTACGTTCGATATCGATGAAGGTGCGATAGCGACCTTCTTGGTGAAGCTGGTTCAGGGCATCGTCGAGTTTCGCGGTGTAGTCCACCGGGCTCCTCCTTCTCATCATGGGCGCGTCATTCGGCGGCGACCCTTTGGCGGAGCATATCCGCATTCAAGTTCGTGAATAACTAATGCCCGAAAAAGCATCTGTCTACCGTCTAAGTCCGGACGTTCCGTCGCATCCTTGACCCAGATCAAGCGGCACAAAGAAATATCCGGTCGTCATCTTTCCTGTCGAACACCTGTTTAGCGGATCGGAAACCATCGGCCTACCCCTGGGGATACCGACCTTTGGCCATACCATTTCCCTGCGCCAGCCAGCCCTCAAGGCGGGCGTTTACCCGGGCAAAAACGGGACACCGCGGCAAACAGACTGCCGTCGCGGGCTGATGTATCTGCGCAGGCCCGTCGGTGCCACTGCAATCTAATTGGATTTACACACATATTGTCGCACGTCGATGCACAGCCCTCTGCACACCGGCCTTGGCTGGACATGGCCGCGCGCCGTGATAGCTTCGCCGCAAAGCATGACAGGAGCATACATGACTCTCGACGCCACTCTCGCCCGCATCGATTCCGACCTGCCGCAGGCGCTGGACCGCCTGATGGCACTGCTGCGCATCCCCTCGATTTCCACCGACCCGGCCTACAAGGCCGATTGCGACACCGCCGCCGACTGGCTGGTCTCCGACCTGGCCTCCATCGGCATCGCGGCGGAAAAGCGCCCCACACCCGGTCACCCCATGGTTGTGGGTCACGTGGACGGCGACGGCCCGCACGTGCTGTTCTACGGACATTACGATGTCCAACCGGTGGACCCGCTCAACCTGTGGGACCGCGACCCCTTTGATCCCGCCATCGAGGAGACCCCCAAGGGGCGCGTCATCCGCGCACGCGGCGCATCCGACGACAAGGGCCAGCTCATGACCTTCGTCGAGGCCTGCCGCGCCTGGAAAGAGGTCAACGGCAGCCTGCCCTGCAAGATCACCTTCTTCTTCGAAGGCGAAGAAGAAAGCGGCTCCCCCTCGCTGATCCCCTTCCTCAATGAAAACGCCAAGGAGCTGAAGGCCGACATCGCGCTGATCTGCGACACCGGGCTGTTCGAATCCAAAACCCCGTCCATCATGACGCAGCTGCGCGGCCTGTGTGGCGAGGAAATCACCCTGACCGGCGCGACCAAGGACCTGCATTCCGGCATGTTCGGCGGCGCGGGCCAGAACCCGATCCGCGTTTTGGCAAAAATCCTTGGCAACCTGCATGACGACAATGGCCGCATCCAGGTGCCCGACTTTTACGACGGCGTCCCGGAGCTTGACCCGGAGATCAAGGCGCAATGGGACGGCCTGAACTTCGACCATGCGTCGTTCCTTGGCGACGTGGGTCTGTCGAAACCCGCAGGCGAACAGGATCGCACCGCGCTGGAAATGCTCTGGTCCCGCCCCACCGCCGAGATCAACGGCATCATCGGCGGCTACACCGGCGACGGGTTCAAGACGGTGCTGCCCGCGCAAGCCCGGGCCAAGGTCTCCTTCCGGCTCGTCGGTCAACAAGACCCCCACGCCATCCGCGACAACTTCCGCGCGTGGGTGCAGGCGCAGCTGCCCGAGGATGTGACAGCCGAATTCCACGCCCACGGAGCTTCCCCCGCCAGCCAGATGGCCACCGATCACCCGGCGTTTGAACAATCGCGCGCCGTTCTGGGCGCAGAATGGGGTAAGGAGGCCGCCTTCACCGGCTGTGGCGGCTCGATCCCGGTGGCGGGCTACTTCAAGTCGATCCTCGGCATGGACACGATGCTCGTCGGCTGGGCCAAAGACGACGATCAGATCCACTCTCCCAACGAAAAATACGACGTCGAAAGCTTCCACAAAGGCATCCGCAGCTGGGCGCGAATCCTCGACGCCATAAGCTAAGCGGCAATGATGTCCGCCAGGTTAACGCCTGAGCGGCCTTCGAAATGAAGGAAACAGAACACGTCAGGGCCGGAGCTGCACTTTCCACGCAATTCCGGCCCGCGTCCTTAAATTTTTCGCAACCAAGCCGACATGTTCCGGGGCAATGGCCACAATCCGGCGTTATTTTGCCCGAATCCGGGGGTAGCAAAGCAGACATGAGCACAGCATTCCGCAAACTGTCCCAAGTTGACTTCCGCAAACGCGTCGCCCGCGTCGATTCACGCTTTGCGCGGATGGGACCCGCAGCCTATGCCAAGGATCGGACCCCTGCCCGGCCGCTCAGCATGGCGCTGATGGGTTTCGGCTGGATCTATCTGGTCGCCTCGATTTCCAACCGCCGCGATCACATAACCGCCTCGCTCAGCCAGGGGAACCTGCCCGAGCACTACCACCAGTGGATCTTCTCCGGCCTCGCGGTGATGCTGGCCGCCTCCATGGTGCTGCTCTTGCTGCATGTGGTGCGCTACTTTGCCAAATCCGACGGGAAAAAGAAGAACTCCGGCGGCATTCTCCTGGGCGCGCTGCTCGCCGTTGCGCTGTTTCATACGCCCGCAGGCGTATGGCAGGGCGGGCTGGGCATGCTGGACCAGCACAGCCAGCGGATCATACTCGCCGCCGGCACCTCGCTCAAGGATAGCCCCGTGATGGCAATAAATAATCTGCCGCTCAGCGACTGACCCGGCGTCTGTCACCGCACCTGTTCCGTTTTCGGTCTGCTCTGGCAGCGTGTTGAAACCGGCCTTGGGGCCGAAGGGAACCCGCCGTTCCAGCCCAATCCGAACTGACCGGGGCACGCACGTCAGATCGCAGTCGCCTGCGTGAACCCTGCACCCGTGGTCCGGAAATAAAGCGCCGCGTCTCCCTCTTCCGCATCACGGTGAACCCGACGCCAACGACCAATCTCACGTCTTAGCTTCAGAATACACCGGACGGCTCTGGGGAAGCCGAGCTTTCCAAATCCGCCCCCTATTCCGACGCATCCACCAATATGGCTCGGAAATCGTTGACGTTAGTGCCCGTCGGCCCCGGCGCGAACAGATCGCCAAGCACTTCGAACGCCGAGTACGGGTCTTGCCCGCGCATGAACTCGCGCGGATCATGTCCCGCCGCGCGCAGTCGGGACATACTCTGGCCATCGGCAAAGGCACCGGCGTTGTCCTCGGTCCCGTCGATGCCATCTGAATCGGCTGCCAAAGCCGTGATCGGCGCTCCCTCGATGCCTTCCGCCAGACCCAACAGGAACGCCGTGTTCCGCCCGCCGCGCCCCGGCGCCTCACCAAGTGTCACCGTGGTTTCGCCCCCTGACAGGATCACGACGGGCGCTTTGAACGGACGGTCGCGCCGTGCCACTTCGCGCGCGATGGCGGCATGGACCGCGCCCACATCCGCCGCCTCGCCCTCGATCGCGTCCGACAGGATCACAGCAGGGATGCCAAGGCTTTCCGCCTTCGCTGCCGCCGCCTCCAGGGACAACCTGGCAGAGGCAATCACCCGCACCACATTGCCGTCAAAACAGCTGTCGGTGGGCTGCGGTGCCTCTGCCGGGCCGCTTTCGATATGCGCCATCACCCGTTCCGGCAGCGTGATGCCACGGTTGCGGATCATCGCCAGCGCATCGTCGCGGCTCACCAGATCCGGCACCGTCGGTCCGGAGGCCACCTGCGCCGGGTCATCGCCCGGCACATCCGAGACCACCAGCGACACAACCTGCGCCGGGGCACAGGCCGCCGCCAGCCGGCCGCCCTTGACGCGGCTCACGTGTTTTCGGATCGCGTTCATCACGCCAATGGGCGCACCAGAGGCCAGCAGCGCCCGGTTCAGCGCCTGCTCGTCTTCCAGCGTCAGCCCGTCGGGCGGCGCGGGCAACAACGCCGACCCGCCACCACAGACCAGGGCCACCACCAGATCCTCCGCTGTCAGCCCTTCCACGGCGCGCATCACAGCCTCTGTCGCCGCGCATCCGGCGGCGTCCGGCACCGGGTGCGCGGCCTCCATCACGGGCAGATGCTTGCACGGCGCGGCATAGCCGTAGCGCGTCACCACCACCCCTTCCACAGGGTCGCCCCACAGCTCCTCAAAGGCCGCGGCCAGTTGCGCCGCCCCTTTGCCCACGGCAATCACCACGGTCCGCCCTTTCGGTTTCGGTGGCATCACGTCCCGCAGGGCAACTCGCGGGTCCGCCGCCGCGACCGCCGCGTCGAACAGCTCGACCAGAAAGGCTCTTTTATCCATGACTTGCATTCCTCATGTGATGGTCGCGCGCGTCAGCTGCCCGCCAGGCCCCGCGTCACATCATACCCATACCATTCAAGGATCTCACGCGCCGCGCGCAACCGTTCCCCGGGCCGCCCAGATCTGTCCAGAATGGCAAACCATCCGCCTTCGGGGTCGCCAAGCGCCATCGTCCGATTGTCCGCATCCAGCCAGTGCACCCAGATCTGGCCGTCACCGCTGGCGAAACGCCCCTGCCCGCGCGCCTGCATCGGCATCATGCGTGCCCCGATGCGCAGCGCCGAGTTTCCCACATGAATCGGCGTGCCTTGGGGGGCCAAAGAGCTTTGCACCACCACCCAATCGCCCATCACCCGCGCCTCGGTGACATCCGCCTGGCTGGCCACTGGCGTCGTGGGATTGCGCACAGGCACCCGGTCGATCACCGCGTCCGGCGGCTTGGCACAGCCGATCAACGCGACCAGAGCAACCACCCAAATCGCCCTCACGCCAGCGCATCCCGCACCGCAGGGATCATGGCGCGGCCGATCGCCATCTGACCGGCCGCATCCATATGCACCCCGTCCAGCGGCGACACCTGCGCATGTGCGCCCGCATCGAAAAAACCGCAGCCCTGTCGTGTGGCCATCTCGCGCAGCAACTCCGTCAGCCCTTGCTGACGCGCCTCCGCCCCGACAAAGACCGCCTCCAAGGTGCCGCACTCCCGCACCGGCACCGGCGCCACCACCAGGATGCGATCCACGACGTCCTCGGCCCGCGCCATCAGCACCAGCCGTTCCACCGACCGCGCGATCTCCCACGCGGTCACGGAAAATCGCGACTTCAGGTCATTGGTCCCGAGCATCACAATCAGCAGGTCCACCGGACGATGCGAATGCAAAATCGCCGGCAACACCAACGCGCCGTTGCGACACCCGCCTTCCACAGGATCATCATGCACCGTGGTCCGCGCGGGCAGCCCTTCGGCGATCACCTCATGATCCGCGCCCAGCCCCTCGGCCAGCACATCGACCCAGCGCTGCCCCTTGGGATGGCGGTCATGGCTTCCGGGCCGTTCCAGCGGCGCGGTGCCGTGGGTGTTGCTGTCGCCGTAACACAAGATCACCGCCATGCCGGTCTTCTCCTCAAATGCCTGAAATTTACCCAAACGAAGCCCGCGCGCAGGGTCAACCGGAAAGGCCCATACAACTGGACTTTCAAGACACTTGGCAAGCCCGCGCCCACATGCCACTCAAAGCGCACCCTTCACCAGACCGGACCCGCACCGTGGCAGCCCCGAACGACCGCTCCCAAAGCTATAACCGCCTGTTCGCGCTCTATCAGCAAGAGCCGGAGGTGGACGATGGCGAAGACACGCCGCGCATCGACACGCGGCTCAGCAACACGCCCGCAGCGCTCTCTGGCGACGAAATCCGTGTGCTGCTGGACAGCGCCACACGCTCCCTGTCGCCGCCACGTCCACACAAAGGCTTCTGGCGCAGGCTGCGCTCTTAACCGCGAAACCCGGTGGCCACGACGAACTTCTCCGAGGAATCGGATCGGCTCGCGGGCGGCTTGAAGTTCGACACCTTCTTGAACCTCTGCTTGAGAATGTGCTGCAAGGTGCCTTCGGCCCCGCCCGCCAGCACTTTCGCCACAAAGGTCCCGCCCTCTTCGAGCACGTCGAACGCCAGCTCCGCCGCCGCTTCGCACAGCGCGATGATCCGCAGGTGGTCGGTCTGCTTGTGGCCCGAGGCCGACGCCGCCATGTCGGACATCACCACATCGGCCTTGCCGCCAAGCCACGCTTTCACCTTGTCGTCGGCACCGTCTTCCATGAAATCAAGCTGGTGCAGTTCGACCCCGGCCAGCGGCTCCATCTCCTGCAAATCGACGCCCAGGATATAGCCCTGCTTCTTGCCGGCGCGTTCACCCATGACGTTGACCCGCTTGGCCGCCACCTGACACCAGCCGCCCGGCGCACAGCCAAGGTCCACGACCCGCGCGCCCGGCACGAGAAAGCGATACTTGTCGTCGATCTCAAGGATCTTGTAGGCCGCGCGCCCGCGAAAGCCGTCCGCCTGCGCGCGCTTGACATAGGGGTCGTTCAATTGCCGTTGCAGCCAAAGCGTCGAGGACAACTTGCGCCCGCGTGCGGTCTTGACCTTGACCTTCAGATCGCGTTGCCCGCGCCCCGAACTGTTCTTTGTCGGCCCGTTCGCCATGCAAATGACCCTCTGCTACTTCGTGGTTGAACTCTTTCGATCTGTCCGTGGACACGCCCCGGCGATCAGATTCACTCCCTATAAGGGACCGTCTTCCAAAACACCATCCGCCGACATCTGCGCATACAGCAACCCTTCGCGCAAACCGCGATCCGCCACCGACAGCCGATCCGTCGGCCACAGCCGCAGCAACGCCTGCAGGATCGCAGACCCGCTCATGATAAGCGCGTGACGGTCCGGTCCGATGCGCGGATCGCTCCGACGCCCCGTCGGTCCCATTTCAAGATAGCCGTTGATGACCGCCTCGATCTGGTCCGAGGACATGCGCAGCCCGTCCACCTTCGTCCGGTCGTAGCGCCGCAGCCCAAGGTGCGACGCCGCCACCGTCGTCACCGTCCCGGAGGTGCCGACGATCTGAAACCCCTCGCGCGCCTGCTCGTCCTGATACGGCGCAAAGTCTGCAAGGTTCTCCTCAAAGAACCAGCTCATCAGCGCGTAGCGCGCCGCGTCATCCTGCACGTCCGCAAACTGATCCCGCAAGGTGGCCACGCCAAGGGGCACCGAAATCCAGTCCACGACCTTGGCGCTGGGAAACGGGCTGTCGGGCGGATGAAACCCGGCGTGCAACCGCATGATCGCACGCGGACGTTCGCGCGGCTCCACGGCAGACAGGTCGATCCAGACCAGCTCCGTCGATCCCCCGCCGATGTCCACCACCAACAGCTGCTCCGTCTTGGTCGAGACCAAGGGCGCGCAGGAAATCACCGCCAGACGCGCTTCTTCCTCAGGCTGGATGATCTCCAGCGTCAGGCCGGTTTCCCGGCGCACGTGACGAATGAAATCGCGGGCATTCTTGGCTCGGCGGCAGGCCTCCGTGGCCACCAGCCGCATGCGTTCCACTTTGTGCCGTTCGATTTTCTGGCGACACACGCGCAACGCCGCAACCGTGCGCCCCATGGACGCACGACTCAATCGGCCAGACATCTCAAGGCCCTGTCCCAACTGGACGGACTTGGAGAAGCTGTCGACCACATGAAACTGACTGCCCTTGGGTTGGGCAATCAACATGCGGCAACTGTTTGTTCCCAGATCCAGCGCCGCATACAGCGCATTGGGATCTGGGTTGATAGGCGCGAGGCTCTCAACCGGTCTCGGGAAAGCGCCCGCAGCCTTGGGACGCTTGGGCGCCATGTCATTGCGCCTTATCCGATGTCAACTTGAGGATAAGGATAGGGCTCTGAGCGGCATCAGGCAAGGCGCATGAACAAGAGAACCCGCAGTGTTTACCGAAATACGTCTGGACGTCGCGGCATTCCTGTTCCGAAAAGCCACGCCAAGGGTCCGATGCGCCTGCCTCCCTTTCCCGCAAATCGCTGACCGGACCAAGGCCGACCCACCCGTCTGTCCCACCCAACTCACCCCGCCGCCCAGATGGCCAGCCAACGCCAGCTTGCGCGCCGAACACCTCATTGTCCCATGGCGGGCGTTTCTTCGGACTTCGTTCACCTTCCCTGACGATTGCTTAAAAACGCAGTGCAGACTCGGCCGCGAAGTAGCAATCCGTTCATCATTTTCCTGAAAACTTTGGGGCATTGGCCCCGTTCCAACTGTCCGGCCTTTGACATAGGCTGTCGCGGATGGTGCGCCGAAAGTCGAAAAACGACGCCGAAACCGGCGCGCCATGGTTACGAATTGCACATGCGAACAAGGGAATCAGCCGACCATGGCCAGCTCTGACCTCACCATCGTTTATTGGCGCGACATCCCGGCACAGGTGATCGTCGGCAAAGGCCGGCGTGGCGCAAAGGTCCAGCTGGCCGAGCGCTTTGAACAGGCCATCGACCGCGCCGCGATGAAGACCGGGGCCGCCGGCACCGACGACTATCTCGCGGAATGGCGCAAGGCCGTCGACGGCAAGGTGGACGGCGACCCGATGGAGGCCGCCCAGGCAGCCGCCGCCCGGATCGAGGCCGAATACGACACCGACCGCATCAAGACCCTGATCGCAAACAACGGATGGGCCAGCACGCCCGCCGCTTCGTAATCACAATGAGACTGAAGGAGGCTCTCATGGCTCTGTTCAACTTCCGCACCCGCGATCCCCAGCGCGGGCTGAGCCCGTCGAACGGCGCTGTCGAGGCCTTCCTGCAAGGCTATTCCATCGAGGTGATGCCGCGCACGGCCGCCAAGGTCGAAAACTTCCGCGACCTCCTGCCCGAGGGCACCCGCGTCTACATCGCCCACATCGAGGGCACCCCGATCGAGGAAATGGTCGCCACCGCCAAGCGTCTCAACGACGAAGGTTACCCGGTCATGCCGCATTTCCCCGCGCGCATCATCAAGGACGCCGCCACGCTGGAAAACTGGATCGCCATGTATCAGGGCGAGGCCAATGTGAAACAGGGCCTGATGCTCGCCGGTGGCGTGTCCGAGCCGCACGGCGATTTTCACAGCTCCATGCAGCTGCTGGAAACCGGCCTCTTCGACAAGGCGGGCTTTGAGCGCCTGCACGTGGCCGGCCACCCGGAGGGCAACCGCGACATCGACCTCGACGGCACCGACACCGCCGTCATGCAGGCCGCCCATTGGAAACAGTCCTTCTCCGAGCGCACCGACGCAAAGATGGCCATGGCCACCCAATTCGCCTTCGAGGCCAAGCCGATCATCGAGTGGGTCAACCGCCTGAACGCCGAAGGAATCCACCTGCCCGTCCACATCGGCATCGCCGGTCCCGCCAAACTCCAGACCCTGATCAAGTTCGCCATCGCCTGTGGCGTCGGCCCCTCGTTGAAGGTTCTCCAGAAGCGTGCGATGGACGTGTCCAAGCTTCTGCTGCCCTACGAGCCCACCGATGTGCTGACCGAACTGGCCACCTACAAGGCCGCCAACCCGGACTTCGGCATTGAGAATGTGCACTTCTTCCCGTTGGGCGGCATCAAAACCAACGCCCAATGGGCCATCGACAACGGCGGCGACGCCGGGAAACCTGCGAATAGATGACTGACTGCGCTCTGCTTTTTGACCTCGACGGCACAATGCTGGACACCGACACGATCCATCAGGGTGTCTTTGCGGACATGTTGGCCCCCACCGGCCTCACCGTGACCGAGGACTTCTACCTCGAAAACATCCACGGCCGCCTGAACGCCGACATATTTGCCGAGCTGATGCCCGACGCGGGCGACCCTCAGCAGCTCTCCGAGGACAAGGAAGCAGAGTTCCGCAAGCGCCTGCCCAAGCCCTATCCCGGAATGCCCGGCGTGTCCCGGCTGGTGGAACGCGCCATGGTCGAAGGCTGGGGGCTGGCCGTCGTCACCAACGCACCGCGCGTCAACGCCGAGGCCATGCTGAACGCCATCGGCCTGCGCGAGGCCTTCGAGGTGGTCATCATCGGCGAGGAATGTGAACGCGGCAAGCCGGACCCGCTGCCCTACCAGATGGCCATGCGGCAACTGGGCGTCGCCCCCGACCGCTGCATCGCGTTCGAGGACAGCCCCTCCGGCATGCGCGCCGCCGCCGCCTCCGGTGCCTTGGCCGTGGGCATCCGGTCCAGCCTCGACGACAGCGCCTTGCGCGCCAATGGAGCGATCGAAACGCTCAAAGATTTCAATGACAAGGCGTTGGAGCCTCTTCTTCAGCGTATCAAGGGAGAGACAGTGATATGACCCGCACCGTTGTGGAGTCCAAGACCAAGACCGCCATCATCGGGTTTGACGAACCCTTCTGCGTGATCGGCGAACGTATCAACCCCACGGGCCGCAAGATCCTGAACGAAGAGCTGGAGCGCGGCGATTTCTCCCGCGTCGAAGCAGATGCCATCGCCCAGACCGCCGCCGGTGCCAACATTCTCGACATCAACTCCGGTGCCGTCTTTTCCAACAAGATGGCCGAGGATCCGCGCTACGCCGACAACAACTTCGTTGAGCCGGCGCTGATGCAGCAATTGGTCGAATGCGTGCAACGGGTCGTCGACACGCCGCTGTGCATCGACAGCTCGGTGCCCGGCGCACTGGAAAACGGTCTCGCCGCCGCCGAGGGACGCCCGCTGCTGAACTCCGTGACGGGCGAAGAAGAGCGTCTTGAACTGGTGCTGCCGCTGGTCAAGAAATACAACGTGCCGGTCGTGGCCATCTCCAACGACGACACCGGCATTTCCGAAGATCCCGACGTCCGCTTTGCCGTGGCAAAAAAGATCGTTGAACGCGCTGCCGATTTCGGCATCCCCGCGCATGACATCGTGGTTGACCCGCTGGTCATGCCCATCGGCGCAATGGCCACCGCCGGGCACCAGGTCTTTACCCTCGTGCGTCGCCTGCGCGACGAGCTGGGCGTGAACACCACCTGCGGTGCCTCCAACATCTCCTTCGGCTTGCCCAACCGGCACGGCGTGAACAACGCCTTCCTGCCGATGGCCATGAGCGCAGGCATGACCTCTGCGATCATGAACCCGGTGGCCATTCCGATCAACGCCAAGAAGATCGAGGAAAAGAAGGCCGAGATCGCCGCTGCCGGTATCATCCTGCCCGAGGACATCGACGACGAAGTTTTTGTTACCCTCTTTGGCATGGGATCGACGACTGCCAAGCCGGGCAAGGAGATGGAGGCCATCCGCGCCGCCAACCTTCTGATGAACCAGGACGGCGGAGGTGGCGCCTGGATCGAGTTCAACAAGCAAGCCCCCAAGGCCGGCCAGGAAGGCCGCGGTCGCGCGGGCCGCACCGGTGGGCGTCGTCGCCGGTGACATCGGCTTATGGTTAAGAAACCGTTAAATAGTTGCGGCTGACAATTTTTCACAAATCAGCCCCGAACGGCGCCCCAGCGGGCGCCGTTTTGCTATAGGAAGATGTCTGCCAGAAGCTTGAAGGCAATGACGGTCAGCAACAGCAGGATCACCCGGTCAAAGGTGGCCTTGTCCAGCCGCCGCGCCAGCCAGGCCCCCAGCGGCATCGCCCCCATCAAGGGCACCAGCGCCGCCGCACTGGCCAGCGCACGCACCGGGGTCAACAGCTCGTACCAGATCATCGTCGGAATCTGGATCAAGGTCATGGCCAGGAAAAACAAACTGATGGTCGCGGCAAAGACCACCCGTTCCAATCTCATCGCGTTGAGGAACGTGATGGACACAGGCGCACTCAAACCCGTCGCCCCTTGCAAGACACCCGCCAGAACCCCGGCTGGCAGCACCGTGCGATCTGCCGTGCCACGCCCCAAAGTCCAATCCGGTCGCGCCAGACGGAAAGCCACGTAGAGCAACACCATGATGGCCACCATCATCAGCAGGATATGGGGGGCCACATGCGCCAGCATTACCGTTCCCAGCCACGCGCCCACCAGCCCACCCCCGGCAAACAGCCACGCGAAAGCCCCTCCCGGCAGGGATTTTCGATAGCTGATCGTTTGCAGCAGGTTGGTGCAAAAGTTCGGCAGCACCATCACCGAAACGGCCGTCGGCACATCAAAGAACAACGCGATCACGGGCACGGCGACCACTGGCCCACCTGCCCCGGTCGCGCCCTTCAATATGCCGCCCATCATCAGCGCCAAAGCGCACCAGACCAGGCCGCCCCAATGCGCGGTGATCCACCCCTCGGTTACGAATTCCATGGCACCTCTTTTCGGAGCGGAACCCTCTACGCAAAACGGCCCGGACGCAAGGTCCGGACCGCCGCAACATCCCGTCAGATTGCCGTGTCCCGCATCGGGCGCGAAGACGTCGGCACTCTCGCGAAACGTCTAGGACTAAAGGTAATCCGCGCGTTGCAAGCCGTACTTGGCCATCTTTTCGTTCAGGGTTCTGCGCGGCAGGCAAAGCTCGTCCATCACCGCTGCTATGGATCCCTTGTGACGCCGCATGGTGTTGTCGATCAGCATCCGTTCGAAAGCCTCGACATACTCCTTGAGCGGTTTGCCCTCGGTGGTCATCACCGGCTGCATCTGATCATGGTCCGACATCAGCAAGGACGCGATGGTCCCCTGCCCACGCCGCGATTGCAGCACCGCGCGCTCGGCCAGATTGATCAGCTGCCGGACGTTGCCGGGCCACGGCGCTTGCAAGAGCTGCGCCGCCTCCTGCGCGCTGACCTTGGGCGCATCGCAGCCATATTCGTCAGCAAAGCTTTCAGACAGCCGCGTAAACAGCGTCAGTATATCCTCACCCCGCGCCCGCAGCGGCGGGACGACAATCTTGAGCGCGGCAAGTCGGTAATAGAGATCGGGCCGCAGCGCCTGTTCGCAGGTGCGCCCTTCCTCTTGCAGGTTGGAGATGGCGACGATGCGCGTTTCCGGCGGATTGCCCTGATCGTTGATCGTGGACAGCAAACGTGCCTGAGCCGCGTCTGAGAGGACCTCGATGTCCTCCAGAACCAATGTGCCGCCACGGGCCTCTTCGATCGCAGGAAGCCGCGTGTCCTCTGGCTGCATCGGGCCGAAGAGCCGCGTCATCAGCGTGTCTTCGTCATGAGCACCGCAGGAAATCAAGGTGAACTTCTTGCCCGCCCGGCTACCCACCGCGTGCAGCGCGTGCGCCACGAGGGTCTTGCCTGTGCCAGTTTCCCCCTCGATCAGCACGTGACCGTCGGCTTGGCCGAGATCAAGAATATCTTCGCGCAGACGTTCCATCGCCGGGGACGCGCCGATTAGCTTTTTCATGATCTGACCACCTTCGGCCAGCTCACGGCGCAGCTGCCGCGTGTCCAACGTCAGACGGCGCGCATTGGTCGCCTTCTTGGCCAGATCCGACATGCGGTCCGGGTTGAACGGCTTTTCAAGGAAATCAAACGCACCGATGCGCATCGCCTCCACCGCAATCGGCACATCGCCGTGGCCAGTGATCATGATCACGGGCAGCGAGGAATCCGACCCCATCAGCTTTTTGAGCAGCTGAATGCCATCCATGCCGGGCATCTTGATGTCGGAAATCACGATGCCGGGGTAGTCAGGCCCAACAGTGCCGAGCGCCTCTTCGGCGCTGGCAAAGGTTTCCGTGTCATACCCGGACAGCGCCAGCCATTGGCTGATCGACTGTCGCATGTCCTGTTCATCATCAACGATGGCAATCTTCATCGCGTTCGCCATATGGGCCTTCACTCCGCTGCTTCGCTTGCCGCATTCATCACGGGCAATTGCATTTCAAACACCGCGCCACCCTTTTCGCCGTTGCGCGCGGTCAGACGTCCGCCGAGCTCCGACACGATCCCGGATGAGATCGCAAGGCCAAGTCCAGTCCCGTCGCCAGGCGCCTTCGTGGTGTAAAAGGGTTCAAAGAGCGCATCCAGGTCTTCGATCCCGTCTCCATTGTCGCGCACGCTGAGGGTCGCGGTCTCACCTGCTGCCAATATAATCTCAACTTGCGGATCTTCCACAGACTTGGTGGCGTCCAGCGCATTGCGCAAGAGGTTGACCAGAACCTGCTCGATCCGCATCCGGTCCCCGATGACGCGCACAGGATCGTCCGGCATGATCTTCGTGATCTTCACGCGGCGCGATTTCAACTGTGGTTCCATCATCGACAGGCTCGACGCAAGCGCGTCCCCCATGTCGAAAGGTGTGAATGATTCCTGACCCTTACGGGCGAATCCTTTCAACTGGCGCGTGATCGCGCCCATGCGTTCGATCAGATCGTCGATGCGGTGAAACGCGGTCAGCGCCTCTTCGGGGCGGTTGCGGTTCAACAGCAGACGCGCCCCCGCGAGGTAAGTTTTCATCGCCGCAAGCGGCTGGTTCAATTCATGCGCCACAGCGGCGGACATTTCCCCCAAGGCGGCGAGTTTGGAGGATTGCGCGAGCGATTGTTCGGCCGTTGCAAGGTTCTTTTGCACTTTCTCCCGCTCGGCGATCTCGCGTTGCAGACGGGCGTTGAGGGCGCGCAACTCGTTGGATTCACGCTGGAACAGAGCCATACGCACGGCGTTCTTGCGCGATAGCGCATAGAACATCAGCGCAGCGAGGATGGCAAAACCCATGATTTCCAGCGCAAGCACAGCGTTCACCCGTTCGCGGACACTGCTGTAGGTGGTAAATGTAGACAGGGTCCAGCCGCGAAACGGGATGCGTCCGTCGATCCGCATGACGGCCTCGCCACGCAGGTAGGCGTCGGCGGTCGTGGCGGTCCAGTCGGCGGCGGAGGCGATGAGCCGTTCGATGGCGCCGTCCTCCGGTGGGCCGAGCGCCTCTGTCGGCGTAAGGCCACGCCACCTCGGTTCGGTCGCCAACACGATGATGCCGTCGGAATTGGTCACCATGACCGCGTCGGAGATCCCGGCCCAGGCGCGTTCGAACTTTGCTAAATCCACCTCGACCATGATGACGCCAACGGTGTCGCCGGCCGTTTCCATCCGCCGGGAATACGTGAAGCGATAGCCGCCCGCCTCGCGCGCGATCTCGGTAAAAACGGTTGTATTGGCGCGCACGGCATCGACGAAATACGGCGCGTTGTTGTGGCTTTCACCCAGTCGGTTGCGGTCGGTCGCGGCGACGGAGCGCCCCTCACGGTCGAGCAACATCAGGCTGGCCGCGCCGATTTCATCCACAAAAGAAATGAGCCGCTGAGAGCTTTGAGCGAAATCTTCGGCATTCAGAGCATCCAACAGGGCTTTGTCGCGGGCGAGCAACTCTGGCACGATGGCGTTGCGGCGCAACTCTGAGATCAGGTTTCCGGAATAAAGTGCGAGGCGCAGTTCAGCACGATTGCGCGTCGTCTCGGTAAAGCGGTCCGTGAGCAACCAGTTGGTGACCCAGACAGTGGCAACGGCGCCAATCAATAGCAAGACAAGAGCCACACGTGCACGGCCCCCGATGGGGGCTGCGCGGCGCAAACGTGTCGTGTTACGGGCGGATGCCATGAAACGTAGGATAGGCCGCCCGTCTTGTGGTCTCAAGTCAGGCTGTGGTCAGAGCGTTGGTGAGATGGGCGAAAAGACGCGCACCATCCTCGTTGCCGTGAGCGGCTTCTGACGCACGTTCCGGATGCGGCATCATGCCGAGCACGCGGCGATTGTCTGACAAGACACCGGCGATGTCACGAGCAGACCCGTTCGGGTTGTCAGTGTACCGGAAAGCGACGCGATCTTCGGCTTCGAGCATGTCCAGCGTCGCATCGTCGGCAAAGTAATTCCCGTCGTGGTGGGCGATGGGCAGAGCAATCTCGACATCTCTGCCGTAGCCGTCAGTGTAGATCGACGCGCCTTCAGTCTTCAGGCCCACGGTACGGCAAATGTACTTCAATCCAGCATTGCGTAGAAGAGCGCCCGGCAGCAGACCGGTTTCGGTCAGTACCTGGAACCCATTGCAGACGCCAAGGACGTAGCCGCCCCGGTCTGCATGCGCCTTGACCGCGTGCACGATGGGCGCGTTCGCGGCGATTGCCCCGCACCGCAGATAGTCGCCAAAGGAAAAGCCGCCCGGCACACCGACGATATCGACGGCCTCTGGCAATGCGCTGTCCTTGTGCCAGACCATCTCCACCTGCAAGCCTGCGTTTTCAAAGGCGGTGGCCATATCGCGGTCGCAATTCGACCCGGGGAAGACAATCACGGCGGCTTTCATCTGCGCAGTCCTTTTTCAACGGCGGGCAAACGGCCCTTGTCCCAGAAGGCGGGCGGCGAGTCGCCGCGCGCGCTTGCTTTAGCACAGAAGTTTAAAGATGACAGGGGGACGTGGGGGTTATGCTCGGCGAAGATTAGAACTCCTCCCCCCAATCGCTGTTGCTGCTGAGACTTGATGGCCGTGGGGAGGCGGTTGTGGAAGACGCCGCAGGTGGCTTTGCGGGAGTGGGCGCCGGGGCATTGACTGCCTTTTTCTCGACAGGCGGCTCAGGCGCTTTGGGTTTGGGCGCTGGCTTGGCAACCGGCGCATCCCAGTTGCCAGCCGTGCCTTTCTGCTGGAAGACACTCATGGTGTCAGTGAGCCGCTCCGCCTCGATGTTCAGACTTTGGCCGGAGGCGTTGAGCTCCTCGACGATGGCGGCGTTCTCCTGTGTCGCACCTTCAAGACGTTGCACGCCGTCGTTGATGTCAGCAAGACCTTCGGTTTGCTCACGCACAGCGCCCGCGATGTTGGAGATCAGTTGCCCGAGACTTTCCACCTGGGTCTGGACCTCGGAGAGCGACGTTCCGGTCTTTTGCACCAAACGACTGCCTTCGCTCACCTCTTCGCCACTGGCGGTGATGAGCGCCTTGATCTCTTGCGCCGAATTGGCTGCCGTTTGAGCGAGGCCGCGCACCTCGGAGGCGACCACCGCAAAGCCCTTGCCTGCCGATCCTGCGCGGGCGGCCTCGACACCGGCGTTCAACGCCAGAAGATTGGTCTGGAAAGCAATGTCGTCGATAGCCGAGATGATCTGGTTGATCTTGTCTGAGGTTTCTTCGATGCGGTTGATCGCGGAAATGGCGTCCTGCACCACATGCCTGCTTTCATCCGAGAGCTGGCGGGATTTGCGCGCCATTTCATCCGCCTGGTCGACGTTCTTCTTGATGTCCTGACTGGTGGCGGTCAGGCCATTCAACGCCTCGGCGGATTGCATCAGCGTTGCGGCCTGCATTTCGACACGGCGCGCCAGTTCGTCGGACGTGGTCCCGATCTCCGCCGCGGAGGAACGCACGCTGGAGGCGACCCCTTCGGCCTTGGCAAGCGCATCGGCGAGGCTTTCGACCCCTTTATCGAAATCACGCCGCAATGCTTCGTATTCCGGTGGAAAGCCCTCCTTCTCGATCCGCGCCGTCAGGTTTCGATCGGCCAGGGCTGACAGCCCCTTTCGCAGAGCTGCGACAACCTTTTCCTGCGCCACTCGCTGCTGTGCACTGGACGCTTCGCTTTCGGCTGCCGCGGCAAGCTGGTCTCGGAAGTTTTCGACCACGCGCGCCGTCGTGCCGAGCTCGTCCGAGCGGTCGGTATGCGGAACCGGATGTTCAAGATCACCCTCGGCCATGCCCTGCAGGCGGTTCGAGATTGCTGTCATCGGGCGCAAAGACCAGCTCAGCAGGCCGATCAAAAACACAAGACCGAACATCAATGCCAGTCCAGCCACGATGAGCTCGGTCACCACCTGATTGGCGATCTGGCCGTCGACCACGGCTTTGTCGACACCGACGTAAAAGATGCCGACAACGTTGTCCTGTGCATCGAGGACCGGCTGATAGACAGTATAATAGGGTTTGCCGAGAATGACCGCTTGGCCCCTGAAGGTCTGACGGTCCATCATTATGGCATGTACCGGATTTTCCTTGCCCAGCCACGTCCCGACAGCGCGCGACCCATCGGGTTTCACGATGTTCGTGGTGCGCCGAATGAAGTCCCCTTCTTCGGGGACCCATTGGAACAGCGTCGCGGTCTCACCAGACACCTGGCCAACCGAATCAATCAAGTCATGGCCTTCAGGGGCTTCGAGCCCGGTCCAGCGCACCTCGTCAACGTTTCCGTCAGCGTCCAATGTGTAGGTCACGCCGGGAAACTGAGATGCGAACTTATCTGCCAAAATGCGCAGAGAGGTATTCTGTTTCATCTGCGCGTTTTCCACCGCGCTGGCCCGGCCTTGCATGTCGAAGGCCAGGAGCATGCCCGCGCAGACCAGCAGGAGCAGAACAGCCATCCCGGCTGCAAGGGTTATTTTAAGGTTTTTCCCTAGGCGGCGCATGACGTCCCTCTCATTGCTTGTCGCAAGGGGGATGCCACACAGACCTTTAAGAGTTGGTTTCCACCCACCCTTCGGTCAGAGCGGAATACCGAAAATACGCCCGATATGGGCGAATTGCCGCAGAAAAACGATCAGAGAGTCTCGATGCGGTAGCTTTCGATCACCGTATTGGCGAGCAGCTTTTCACACATTTCACCGATGGTTGCCTCGGAGGTGTCGTCAGCGAGTTCCATTTCAATGACCTTACCCTGACGCACGCTGCCTACACCCTCAAAGCCGAGCGCGCCCAACGCATGTCGCACGGCCTCACCCTGCGGGTCCAGAACACCGTTCTTCAGCATCACGTGCACGCGGACTTTCATCGCCATTCCTCCGGGATCAATGTTGCCGCGCAAAAACCGCATCGGCCGACTTTTTGCAAGGGGAAAGCCACCTGATCCCCCCTGCAGACACACAAAAGCCGACCACAAAGGCCGGCTTTCGCGCATGAAACGCCTTCGCGCTTCAGTTGATCAGCGTCGGCTTGGCGTTGTGGGTCGCGTTCTTCGGCATGACGCCGAACCGCTTGGCCACCTCGGTGTAAGCGTCCGCAAGGTTGCCAAGATCGTGGCGGAACACGTCCTTGTCCAGCTTCTCGCCGGTTTCCAGATCCCACAGACGGCAGCTGTCGGGCGAGATTTCGTCCGCGACGATCAGACGCTGAAAGTCCCCTTCGTAGACGCGACCGATCTCGATCTTGAAATCAACAAGCTTGATTCCCACGCCGTACATCAGACCGGAGAGGTAATCGTTCACCCGCAAGGCCAGCGCCACGACGTCATCCATGTCCTGCTGCGAGGCCCAACCGAAGGCGGCGATATGCTCTTCGGTTACAAGCGGGTCGCCCAGCTTGTCATCCTTGTAGCAGTATTCGACGATCGGACGCGGCAAAGCGGTGCCTTCCTCGATGCCCAGACGTTTGGACAAAGAGCCGGCCGCATAGTTGCGAACGATGATTTCCAGCGGGATGATTTCACAGGCGCGCACCAATTGTTCGCGCATGTTCAGACGCTTGAGGAAGTGCGTCGGTACGCCGACGTTGTTCAGTCCGGTCATGAAGAATTCGGACAGGCGGTTGTTCAACACCCCCTTGCCCTCGATCACGTCCTTTTTTTCGGCGTTGAAAGCGGTGGCGTCATCCTTGAAATACTGCACGATCGTGCCGGGCTCTGGCCCTTCGTACAGGATTTTTGCCTTGCCTTCGTAAATCTTCTTGCGCCGTGCCATGAGGGCCCTTTCACAAACGGTAAAAACCGCGCGGAAAACGCGCGGTGTTACGGGCCTTTTACGGCCAAAGCGCGGATGCTGCAAGCCTTTGACGTATGGTCGGCGCGCGCGCGACCGCTCCTGTCGCAGATGCCGCAGCGGGCAACCGGCGCTTGCGCCCGCGCGCGGGGAACGGCATACGTTGATGCGACATTATTCCCGAGGGAGCGAGACAGATGACCAGCTTCGACGACCGCGAGAACGCGTTCGAAAACAAGTACGCCCACGATCAGGAAATGCAGTTCAAGGCAGAGGCACGCACCAACAAGCTGCTGGGCCTGTGGGCGGCAGAGATTCTGGGCAAGACCGGCGATGACGCAAACGCCTATGCCATCGAAGTGGTCAAGGCCGACTTCGAGGAAGCGGGCCATGACGACGTGATCCGAAAAGTTGTGGCCGATCTGGGCGACAAGGCGACCGAAGACGAAATCCGCGCCAAACGGAACGCGCTGATCGCCGTCGCCAAAGAGCAGATCATGACCGAGACAAAGTAAGCCCCTAACGGTTTACCGATACCAGACAAGGCGCGGTCCACACGGATCGCGCCTTTTTCGCGTGGGCGGCGTATCGGGTTTTGCAGTGGTAGCGTTAACCCTGCCCTGCCATTCTCTTAAACCGTTCCAGGTTCCAAAGGGGACGTTAATCTCTTCCACCTACCTCCGACGCTCAGGATAGAAGCTGAGACATTGGAGCAGGTGCCTTGAACCAACACATCGCCCAGGCGTCAGATTTCGCGCGACGCACCCTTCCCACGGTTGCCGGTGGCCTCTTGCTGCTGCTTCTTTGGCAAAAGGCGCAGACGCTTGACTGGCTGGCTGTGAAGGCCGCGTTCAGCGATATTTCGATGCTGGCGTGGGGCGTGGCGGCGCTGGCCTCTGCCGCGAGCTTCTGGGCGGTGGCGCAATACGACGTGGTGGCGCATCGACATCTGCGCACGGGCGTGGATTCCCGCGTGGCGCGCAATGCGGGCGCCGCAGCTATCGCGGTCGGGCAGACCACCGGTTTCGGCCCGGCGGTGGGCGCGGCGCTGCGGTGGCGCATGATGCCAAGCCTCGGTCACGCGACGGTTCTGAAGATCACCGGCTTTGTCACGCTGAGCTTTTTTGCGGCCTGGGGGCTGATCGCCATCAGCGTGGCGTTGCCCGTGGTGTCCGGCGTCGGCTGGCTGTCGCTGCTGTTGTTCCCGCTGGGGCTGACCGCACTCTGCGGGCTGTTGCTGCGGACGCCGCGCCTTGTGGTGCTGGGGCGGCGGTTTGACCTCCCTTCGGTGTCCGCCTTTCTGACGCTGACCGCGCTGGCGGCCGTGGACGTGATCTTTGCCGGGACCGCGCTGCATGTCCTGCTGCCGGCGGAGATCGCGCCCAGCCTTTCGGTGTTGATCGCGGCCTTCACGCTGGCGCTTGGCGCGGGGATGATTGGCGGCACACCCGGTGGCGTCGGCCCGTTCGAGCTGGCGTTGATCACCGTGATGCCCGGGGCGGCCTCGCCCGAGTTGGCGGCAGCGCTGATTGCCTTTCGCGTCATCTATTACGCGATCCCTTGTGTGACGGGTGCGGCTTGGGCCCTGCTGATGCCCGCCCACAGTCATCGTCAATTGCCGCCGCTCGACGCCAAGCTGACCGGCGCGCGCGCGGAGATCGGAATTGCCGCGCAGAACGACCATGCGGCCATCGCGACACTGTCCGCCGAGGGGGTTGCGCTGCGCACACCGCAGGCGCTGACGCTGTTCCTTGGCGCGACCGAAGGCCGCCTGTCCGCGCTGCTGCCAGAGCTGCGCCGTGTCGCGCGATCGGAAAACCGCTTGGCCTGCCTGTATAAGCTCGCCGCCCGCGATGCGGCGGAGGCCCGGCGCGCGGGTTGGCATGTGGTGCCCTTTGCGGTGGAAGCGGTGATTGATCCGGCCCGCCATGCGCTGGACGGGCCAGAGCACCGTCAGTTGCGCCGCTTCCTGCGCAAAGCTGAAAAGGAAGGCGTGACCTATGGCCCGATCACCACGCCCGACTGGGAGCGCATGACAGAGATTCACACCGCTTGGGAAGATTTTCACGGTGCGGAGCGTGGTCTGACCATGGGGCGGTTCTGCCCGCTGTTCCTGCGCGACAAACCAATGTTCGGCGCGTGGCTGAATGGGGAACTGGTGGCGTTCACAAGCTGGTTGCAGGCGGGAGATGCCCTGTCGCTGGATGTGCTGCGACACATGGCGGACCTGCCGCAAGGCACCATGCACGGGCTGATCCAGACGGTGATCGACCATGCACGTGCCGAAGGGTTGGCCGAGGTGAGCCTTGCGGCCCTGCCCCACCCGTCGCTGCCCAAGCGGATCGCGGATTGTGCCGGACTGGCCCGCTTCAAGACCAGCTTTGCGCCCCGCTGGCGGTCCCTGTATATCGGCGCCCCCAACGCGCTGGCGCTGGCGATATGCGCGGCGGACATCCGTCAGGGCATCCTCACCCCGGCGCCGCTGCCGCGCAGCCAGCAGGATATCTGGGATCTGGACGCTCTCGTCACGCCGCTGTTGGGACCCACGCCCGAGGATGTCGCGCAGCATGACCTGCGCAGAGCCGGCTAAGGGACTGAAAAAAGGGGCAGCTTGTCGCACAAGCGGTGGACATTCAGACCCGGCTCTGACCAGATGCGCGCAACACTCATGCGAACGAGCCGACAATGAACGATACACTGCGCGGATGCCTCTGGATGACAGGGGCTATCGCCTCTTTTACGACTATGGCCATTGCCGGACGCGCGGTCAGCATCGACCTCGATACGTTTGAAATCATGTTGTATCGGTCGCTTATCGGCGTGGTGCTCGTTGTTGTCGCAGCCTCGCTTGCACGGACCAGACAGCAGATCACCACCCGGTCAATGCACCTGCAAGTCGTGCGCAATCTGTTTCACTTTTCCGGGCAGAACCTATGGTTCTATTCGATCACCGTACTGCCGCTGGCACAGGTTTTTGCGCTGGAATTCACGTCTCCCTTCTGGGTGATGCTGATGGGCGCGCTGATCCTTGGCGAGCGGCTGACGAAGAACCGGATCCTTGCAGCGGTCGTGGGGTTCATCGGCATTCTGATTGTCACGCGCCCCTCCCCCGACACGCTGGAGTTCGGGCAACTGACCGCGGCGCTGGCCGCAATCGGATTTGCGGGATCGGCGGTCTTTACCCGGCTGCTGACCCGGACCGAAACCATCACCTGCATCCTGTTCTGGCTCACGGTGACGCAGGCAACCTTTGGTCTGATCTGTGCCGGGATCGACGGGGATATCGCCTTGCCTGCCGCCGAAAGCTGGCCCTGGGTCGCGCTGATCGCTTTTGCGGGGCTGGTGGCGCATTTCTGTTTGACGACAGCGCTCAGCCTGGCGCCGGCCACGGTTGTGATGCCGATTGATTTTGCCCGGCTTCCGGTGATCGCCTTGGTTGGAATCATCTTGTACCAGGAACCGCTGGACCCGCTGGTTCTGCTCGGCGCGGCGGTGATATTTGCGGCGAATTACGCAAACATCAGATACGAGACCCGTGCGCGCCGCGCGTAAACCGATTTTTACGCATAATTTACTGTTACATAAACGTGACTCACAAAGATTCACAATACAGTGACGTACCGTCAAAATTGATTGGACTACTGTCTCGCGTCTAGGCTGATCCCCGGAGACTTCCTGATTTCAGGGATGAGGGACAACACCATGAAAACTTTCACGACAGGGGCCACCGTGCTGGCCCTCAGCGCCACAACAGCCATGGCCGCCGGTCTGGACCGATCCGGTCAGAGCGTCGCGGCGATCTTTTCGCCGGGCGGCACAACGACCCTGAGCTACGGCATCGTCATGCCCGAGGTCAGCGGCGAGGATATCGCCGGCGGCGGCTCTTACGACAGCGTGGCCGAGGATTATGGCCAATTCGGTGTCAGCTACACCTATGATATCAACGATAAAGCGAGCTTTGCGCTGATTATCGACAATCCGTATGGCGCGGATATCAGCTATGACTCCAGCCCGTTCACCACACGCCTTGGCGGCACGAGCGCGGACTTCAATTCCGTCGCGCTGACGGGTGTGGCGCGTTACAAGTTCAGCGATCGTTTCAGCGTCTTTGGTGGTGTATCGGCGGAACGGCTTGACGCCACTGTCGCCCTGAATGGCGTCGGCTATGCGACCGCGATCAATCTGGCCGGAACCGCGCGCGCAATCGGCGTAGACGCGGGAACGCTCGGCGCGGCTTTGCAGGGCGATCCAGCGGCGGCGGGTGCCTTGGCGCCGACGATACTGGCCCTGCCGACATCGACGGGCAACCTCGCCACCGATCTTGGAAATATCGGCGCAAGCGTGCAGGCAAATGCCGGTCAGTTTCTTGCGAACGGCGGCTACAACTTCAAAATGGATAAGTCGACGCAGCCGCATTACTTGATCGGCGCGGCCTACGAGATCCCCGACATCGCGATGCGTATCTCCGGCACCTACCATTTTGAAACCAAGCACAAGGCCGACACGACCGAGACCATTTACAGCCCGGTGGCTGGCAGCCTGGTGACGGTGAATGACGAAGTCGATTTCGTCACGCCGCAGAGTTTTAACCTGGAAGCCCAGACCGGGATCGCAGCGGGCACACTGCTTACGGCCACATGGCGCTGGACCGATTTTTCGGCCGTGGACCTGGTGCCCACCGCACTGGGTTCCGATCTGGTGAATCTGGATGACAGCAACCGCTACACGCTGGGCGTGGCGCGGCAGTTCTCGGACAAACTGGCCGGGTCGCTGACGTTCAGCTACGAGCCGGAAGGTGACGATCTTGTCTCCCCGCTTGGGCCGACCAATGGTTTGAAGGGGATTTCGCTGGGCGGGCGTTGGACCGATGGCCCGCTGAACATCTCCGGCGGGATCAACTACTCTGTTCTGGGCGATGCGAAGGCAGAAGTTGGTGGCGTCGCGCAGGCTGAAATGACCGACAACCACGTCGTTGGCATCGGCTTCAAGCTGGATATGAATTTCTGATCGTATCGAAGATCGCTTTATCTGGCCGCGCGGAGAGATTCCGGGCGGCCTTTTTCATGCGTGCAAGATCCCCGCGCCAAACGCCATTTGACGCGACGGCGCACGGCGCGTAACCCTGCGCTCCGGATCACAAGACGATGAGACAGCCTATGCTTTACCCCACTGCTGCTGACTGGCTGAAGGCCCCGCACAAGCGCGTCGTGCTGTTTGCCATGTCTGGTCTGGGCAAAACCCATGTGTCCAAGATGCTGCGCGACGCCGGGGGCTGGTTTCACTACTCGATCGATTATCGCATCGGCACGCGGTACATGGGCGAATACATCGCGGACAATGCCAAGCGTGAAGCGATGAAAAACCCGTTCCTGCGGGACCTTTTGATGACGGATTCGATCTATATCGGCTCCAACATCACCTTTGATAACCTGTCGCCGGTGTCCACCTATCTGGGCAAGCCCGGCGATCCGGCCCGTGGCGGCATGAGCATGGGCGACTACACTCTGCGCCAGTCACAATTTGAACGGGCGGAGCGGCAGGCGCTGCTGGACACCAGCTATTTCATCGACCGGGCCGACGACCTTTATGGCTATCCGCATTTCGTCTGCGACACCGGCGGGTCGATTTGTGAATGGGTGGACCCGGCTGACCCGACGGACCCTATTCTGACTGCGCTGTCGTCGGTGGCGCTGATGGTGTGGATCCGCGGCTCTGAGGCGCATACCGAGGAACTGGTCCGCCGGTTTGATCGCGCGCCGAAGCCGATGGCCTACCGTCCGGATTTCTTGGCCAATGGTTGGGCGCGCTACTTGGCGGAAAGCGGTTTGACGGAGACCGAGGTCGACCCGGATGCCTTTATCCGCTGGACCTATGCGCAGGCTTTGGCGCACCGGCAGCCGATTTACGAAGACATGGCCAACAACTGGGGCATCACGCTGGATGCCGCGGATGTGGCAGAGGTCAAAACGGCGGATGATTTCGAACGGCTGATTGCCGAGGCCCTGCCCGCCTGAACAACCTCCAGACTGTTCACGAAGGCCATGCGTTCTGCGCGTGGCCTTTTGCGATGTCATCGCTGAATTTACGGGCGGAAAAACACGGGTAAGTAAACTTGACAAAAATACTCGTGAACCATAGGCTGACGATACAAGCTTTGCGGATGGCCCGCTTCATGACAGATGAACGAGAGAAAAAGCCCATGTCCTTCCAGATAGATAGCTCCTCCTTGGCCTATGCCGATGCCACGCCGCGCTATGACGCACAGGCCCTGATCCCCGAAGGTACAAAGGCCGAGATCGATCTGAACGGCCAGGTCTACACCTTGCGGATCACCCGCGCCGGGAAGCTGATCCTGACCAAGTGAAGCAGGCAGCAGCGAGGGTCAAAGCACGCTTTGGCGCGGCTTTACACGCGCTTTACCCAGCTTGAACTATTCCTGTGAAGTGTCAGAGCGCAAACCGTTGCGACCCTTGTGAGAGCGGCGCTGTTGCCCTATCTGTCACGCCGACAACAGCCACAGGATTTTACCATGCCTATCCGCCTGCCTTCGGACTTGCCTGCCTTTGATGTGCTCACCCGCGAGGGCGTCATGGTCATGTCCGAGGAACAGGCGGCAACGCAGGATATCCGGCCCCTGCGCATCGGGTTGCTGAACCTGATGCCCATGAAGATCAAGACCGAGAACCAGTTTGCCCGGCTTATCGGCGCGACGCCCCTGCAGATCGATTTCCAGCTGATCCGCATGACGGAGCATCAGACCCGCAACACCGCCGCCGAGCATATGGAGGCGTTTTACCGCTCCTTCGCCGAGGTGTTGGCCAGCGGGGACAAATTCGACGGGCTGATCATCACCGGCGCCCCGATCGAGCAGATTCCCTTCGAGGATGTGACCTATTGGGAAGAGCTGACCCAGGTCTTTGACTGGACGCAGACCCATGTGCATTCGACCTTTGGTGTCTGCTGGGGCGGCATGGCGATGCTGTACCATTTCCACCGCATTCAGAAGCACCTGCTGGACGAGAAAGCTTTTGGCGCGATCTGGCACACGGCGCAGGACGCCCCCTCGCCTTATCTGCGGGGGTTCTCGGACCGGTTCGTGATGCCCGTGTCGCGCTGGACAGAATTGCACCGTGACGAGCTTCGGGCTGCTGGTCTGCCGATCCTGATCGACAGCGACGAAACCGGCCCCGGTCTGGTCGAGGACCCGGCGCATCGTGCGCTTTATGTCTTCAACCATCTGGAATATGACAACGGCACATTGAAGGAAGAGTACGACCGCGATGTGGCGGCGGGCAAACCGATCAACGTGCCGGCAAATTATTATCCCGACAATGACCCCAGCAAGACGCCGCGCAACGCCTGGCGCAGCCACGCGCATTTGCTGTATGGCAACTGGATCAACCATATCTATCAAACCACGCATTTCGATATGCAGGCTATCGGCACGTAATGCGGCGCTTTGGGGGCTGAGATGTTGGGGCTCTATGTGCTTGGCGGTGCGGTGGCGGCCTGGGGTCTGAGCCATCTGCGCGCAACGCAGCGGACCCGCGCCGCGGAAGCGGCTTTTCCACCTGAGGGCCGGTTTGTCGAGGTTGACGGCACCCGCGTGCATTACGTGACACGGGGCAAAGGGCCAGACGTGGTGCTGATCCACGGCATGTCCGGCAATCTGCGCGACATGACGTTTTCGCTGATGGATCGGCTGGCGCAGGACTACCGCGTCACGGCCTTTGACCGCCCGGGCATGGGCTATACCGACAGTCTGCATGAGGGCGGCGAGACCCTCGTGGAACAGGCGACGTTGCTGATGAAAGCGTCGCGGGCGTTGGGATTGGCGCAGCCGGTGGTCATGGGGCAGTCTTACGGCGGGTCGGTGGCCTTGGCTTGGGCGGTGGAATTCCCCGAAACGCTGTCGGCGCTGGTGCTGGTCGCCAGCCCGTCGCACCCCTGGGATGGGGGCATGTCTTGGCTGTACCGGATAAATTCTCACCGGGTTCTGGGGCCAATGGCCATCCCGTTCGAGGCGGCATGGGTGCCGAAAGGTTATATCAAGAAGGCCATTGCCGGAGTGTTCAACCCGCAAGATATGCCGCCGGGATATGACGCGCACATCGGGGCGGACTTGACGATCCGGCCCGGCGCTTTGCGCGCCAACGCGTTGCACCGCGCCGGTCTGCTGGATCAGATATCAGCGCAGGCGCAGCGCTACAGTGCGCTGGCCATGCCCATTGAACTGATCCACGGCAACGCCGACGATACTGTGCCGCTGCACATCCACTCGGAGCCTTTGGCTACGAAACGTCCCAATGCACATCTGACCGTGCTCGAGGGGATCGGCCACATGCCGCATCACGCCCGTGAAGGCGCAGTCGTCGAAGCCGTTCATCGGGCGCATCGTCGCGCGGTGCGGAGCTAAGGCGATTTGCCAAGCGCGCCCGCCCCGGCCATAGTCGGGACAAGACAGGGGACGATGACCATGCCACAAGATCTGCCATTCGACGGTGCCATTACCGAATATGCCGAAAATGATGCGCCAAAAGACGTGCGCACGGCCATCGAGGACGCTGGTAAGGACGACATCCTCAGCAGCGCCTACCCGTATGACACGGAGATGTCGCGCAAGGCCTACGAGACGGAGATGGAGGCGCTCCAGATCGAATTGGTGAAAGTCCAAGCCTGGGCCAAGCAGCATGGGCATCGCATCGCCATCGTTTTCGAGGGGCGCGATGCGGCGGGCAAAGGCGGCACGATCAAACGGTTTCGCATGAACCTCAACCCGCGTGGCGCGCGTGTGGTGGCGCTGCCAAAACCCACCGACCGCGAGGCAACGCAGTGGTACTTCCAGCGCTACATCGACCACCTCCCCGCCGCCGGAGAGATCGTGTTCTTTGACCGCTCCTGGTACAATCGCGGCGTGGTGGAGCATGTCTTTGGCTTTTGCAGCAATGCGCAGCGGGAACATTTCTTTGCCCAGGCACCTGCTTTTGAACGCATGTTGGTGGATGAGGGTATCCATGTGTTCAAGTTCTGGCTCAACGTCGGGCGTGCCGAACAGCTGCGCCGGTTCCTGAAACGCGAAAGCGATCCGTTGAAGCAATGGAAGCTGAGCTGGATTGATGTGGAGGGGCTGAAACGCTGGGATGCCTATTCCGCGGCCATACAAGAGACGCTGACCCGCACCCATACCGCCGCCGCGCCCTGGACGGTGATCCGGTCGGATGACAAGAAACGCGCGCGCCTGGCGGCCATTCGCCATGTGCTGACCCATCTGGATTATGACCGCAAGGACGCGCAGACAACCGGCCATCCCGACGCGTCGATCACCGGCGGGCCGGATATCTGGGACGCCTGAGCCTCTTTCGCCGACCGCTTGTGCAGGCTATGTCCCTGCGAAAGGAGACCTGTGCCCCCTATGCCCAAACGTGGCTATCATCACGGAAATCTGCGCCAGGCGCTTGTCGAGGCCGCGCTGAAACTGATCGAGGAAAAAGGTCCGACGGGCTTTACCCTCTCGGAGGCGGCCAAGCAGGCCGGGGTCACGCCTGCGGCGGTCTACCGGCATTTCGGCGGGCGCGAAGACCTGATTTCAGAAGCCGCGCGGCAGGGCTACGAGATCTTCGCGGATGTCCTGGAATACGCTTACAACGCGGGCAAGCCCTCTGATCTGGCGGCGTTCGAGTCCTGCGGGCGGGCCTATCTGGCCTTTGCGCGCAGGTATCCGGGCCATTACATCGCCATGTTCGAAAGCGGGATTTCGGTGAACCACTCGCCGGAGCTGGCGCAGATCTCCGCCCGCGCGCGCGGTGTCATGGAAGAGGCCGCCAAGCGTCTGTCCGAACATATCCCCGAGGACAAACGCCCGCCGGCATCGATGTTTTCCGCGCATATCTGGGCCATGTCGCACGGCGTGGTGGAGCTGTTTGCGCGCAATTCCCCCGGCACCCAATCGCCGTTTCCACCAGAGGATCTGCTGGAAAGCGGGATTGGGGTGTATCTGCGCGGACTTGGTCTGATCCCACCGGATGCGTAGCCCGGCAGGAGCTGTCAGTCGAGGTTGTCCAGGCTGACCGGGGTCTTTGCCGCAACCGCCTGACGCACGCGCCGCCCGAGGATATTGTCCAGATGCTTTGGCGCTGCGCCGAAACCCGGCCGCACACTGCGCACCGCGTCCGGCGTGATAACCTCCCCGGCGGCAAGGTCTTTGACGAAGTACAATGAGCGCCGGAAGGTGACATTGCCCATCTCGGAAGATTTTTGGCCATAGTCCACCGTCCCCAAGGCTTCCCAAGCGGTGCGCGCCGCGGTGCTGAGGGCCTTGAACTCTGCCGGTTCGAGCGAAAAGCTGTCGTCCGGCCCGCCGCCGTTGCGATCAAGGGTAAAGTGCTTTTCGATGACGCAGCCACCGAGCACCACGCTGGCGATGGCCGTGGTGTTGTCCAGCGTATGATCCGACAGGCCGACCGGCAGCCCGAGTTCGCGTTGCATGTCCGGCATTGTGCGCAGATTGTAATCCGATGCGGGCGCCGGATAGCCGGACACGCATTGCAGGACAACGATCTGCTCGCACCCTGCCCCGCGTGCGGCTGCCACCGCCTCGTGGATTTCCTCCAGATTGGCCATCCCGGTCGAGATGATCATCGGTTTCCCGGTCTGCGCGACGCGGCGGATCAGCGGCAGATCGACGGCCTCGAAGCTGGCGATCTTGTAGGCGGGTGCGTCGAGCCCTTCGAGCAGCTCGACGGCGGTATGATCGAAGGGCGAGGAGAAGATCGTCAACCCGATGCTGCGCGCGTGTTCGAACAGCGGCGCGTGCCACTCCCAAGGGGTGTGGGCCTCTTCGTAGAGATCGTAGAGCCTGCGGCCATCCCAAAGACCGCCTTTGATGCGAAACTCCGGGGCGTCGCTGTCGAGCGTGATCGTATCCGCACGGTAGGTCTGAAGTTTGACGGCATCCGCGCCGCTGTCTTTCGCCGCGTCGATCAACCGCAGCGCCTGATCGAGATCACCGTTATGGTTGGCGGACATCTCGGCGATGACATAAGGCGGATGGGTCGGGCCGATCTTGCGACCGTCGATGGAAAGTGTCAGATCCTGCGTCATTGTCCTGTCCGCTCCCTTAGTCCTGCCGCCTGCTGTGACGAAATTTTCGCCCAGTCCTCGGCAAATATGGCCAGCCGATGCACGGTTTCGGCCAGCCCGTCAATCAGCACGTGATCGCGAAACACCCCTTCTTCGGCAAAGCCAAAGCGCAGGTGCATCCGCAGCACGCGACTGTTCCGGCCCAACACCTCGCAGTTCAGTTTCCGCAGGCCGAGCGTCTCGAACACATAGGTGAGCGCGAGATATTCCATGCAGGAGCCGCTGCCGCGCGGGGCATCGGGATCCGCGTAGAACGCCCAGTTTGCCGTGCCGTTGCGGCGGTCGATCTGCGTCACGCCCACCACGCCAATCGATCGGCCGTCGCGTTCATAAATCAGATACTGCGCGCTTTCGTCGGTTTGAGTGCGCGCCCACCATGATGCGTGTTCGTCGGCGGAAATCTCGTGCTGCGTATACATCATCGCCCGCACGGCAGGGTGATTGCGCCAGGCGCGCATGTGGCCCAGGTCCGCCTCTGTTGCGGGTCGCAGAACGCCGAAAATGTCGCTTGATGTCATGGCTGCTGTTCCGTGTTGAGAGCGATGTCAGAGCTGCCGGAGAGCGCGGCCACCACGCGCCCCACGCCAGACCCATCGTAGAGCCGCGCGCAAGTGTCGGCCATGACGCGCATCCGCGCGGCCCTGTCCGATGCCGCCAACCAGCGCGCCAACTCTGCGCCCCAGTCCGGGTCGGAGATATCGCCAAGCAGATGAGCCGCGCCGGCATCGTGGATCTTTTGCGCCGCAGGACGCTGGTTTTCCGCGATGGTAAGCAGCAGGCTGGGCAGTCCGAGCGTGCAGCGTTCCCACGTGGTGCCGCCGACCGCGCCGATGGCGAGATCAGCTCGCGCCATGCGTACGGCCATGTCGGTGACATCCACGGCAACCTCGACGGTTTGCGGCATCGCCTCTGCCTGCGCGCGCACGGCGTCGATGGCGGGCGCACGGCTGCCCAGAATGACTTCGATCTCAAGGTCGTGTGCGGCGCGGGTCTGTGCCAGAACCGACAGCACCTGTCCGGTGGCGTTGGGCAGGTCGACACCGCCCATGGAGACCGTGATACGCCGCAGATCACGCCCCGTTCGGGCCTCAAGCGCCTGCGGGCGGGCGACGGCGAATTCAGGGCGCAACACGGCGAACTGCGGTCCGGCGAGGATACGGCAGCCCTCGGGGACCAAGCCGGCGTAGGCATCTGCCGTGCGTCCGAGGTTCTGGTCGAGCAGCAAATCGCAGGCGTGCGGGCGATCCGCCAGATCGTCCCAGACCATCAACCGGGTGCCTTGCGTAAGCGTCGCTTTCTGCCAGCGCGCATCAAAGGCGTAATGGTCGACGATCAGCCATGCGGGCGACGTGGCCTCCATCACGGCGCGGGTCTGATCGGCGTCCACCTGCCAGGGCACGCCGGCCCAGACCGCGTGGGCCGGGCCGTCGGGGGCCAACACGGTCTCGGTCGGCGCGGGCAGCAGCCTCAGCTTGAACCCCTCCGCCTGGATGCGTGCGCCCAGATGGCCCGGCAAATCGCGTGACACAAAGTGCACCGCGTAGCCTGTGCGGCGCAATTGTTCGGCCAGCGTCAGGCATCGCATCACGTGGCCGGTGCCGATGTCGCGGGAGGCATCGGCGCGGATCACGATCTGAGGGGCATCATACGAGGGGGGCGCGGCGCTCATGCGGTCAGCCCTCGGCGGCCTGCAAGGCCTGCATCATGAACTCGGCGCGCTGCCAGTCTTCCTCGGTGTCGATGTCCTGAACCCGGTGGCGCGGCAGGACAAGGCCATGGGCCCCGGTGTCGAACATTCCCCCGCCAGAGGCCCAGACCCCGGCGCTTGCCCAGTAGAATTGCCCGGCATCGTGCCACCGCTCCGGCAGGTCCTGGCTGCGGGTCTGCATGAGGCCAGGATCGACCATGGCGATGCGCCCGTCGTCATCGCGGCTCAGCGCGCGCTGGATCGGGAAGGGGTAACTCGTCACGGACACCACGCTGCGGGCGTGCTCGTCGTTGAGCAGCGACAGGCCGTCCTTCAGCGCCGCCGCGGTTACGAACGGCGCGGTGGCATAGAGGCAGCAGACCGGCGTATCCGGGGGCACGGACACCTGTGCGATGGCATCGGCAATGACAGGAACGGTTGGCGTGGTGTCATCGGACAACTCTGCCGCGCGCACAAAGGGCACCTCTGCCCCCTCGGCCCGCGCGCAGTCTGCGATCTCCGGGTCGTCCGTGCTGACAACGATACGATCAAAGACACCGGCCTCCTGCGCCGCCGCGATGGACCATGCGATCATCGGACGCCCGAGGAACGGGCGGATGTTCTTGCGCGGGATGCGTTT
This sequence comes from Sagittula marina, assembly GCF_014196795.1. Taxonomy (GTDB): domain Bacteria; phylum Pseudomonadota; class Alphaproteobacteria; order Rhodobacterales; family Rhodobacteraceae; genus Sagittula; species Sagittula marina. The sequence continues at coordinate 213,024 of NZ_JACIEJ010000003.1, read as the reverse complement.
GGAGCCGCCCCGCGCCGGGATCACGCAAAGCGTCAAGACAGCGCCTCGGTGAGCGCGGCGATCACCTCGTCCTGCATGGCATCGCTCAGACCGGCATAAAGCGGGATGGAAATGGCGCGCGCATAGTAATCCTCGGACTGCGGGAAGTCGCCTTCCGCGAAGCCAAACGCCTTGTAATAGGGCTGAAGGTGAACCGGGATATAGTGCAGGTTCACGCCGATCCCGGCGTCGCGAAGCCGTTCAAAGACCGCGCGATGGCGCGTCTTGTCGTGCAACCGGATGACGTAGAGGTGCCAGGCGCTGTCGGCCTTTGGGTCACGCCCCGGGATCGACAGCGGCATCTCTTGTAGGGCATTGTCGTAACGATCCGCCAGCGCCCTGCGACGCGCCACGAACGGGTCCAGCCGCGACAGCTGGCTGAGGCCAAGTGCGGCCTGCATTTCCGTCATGCGGTAATTCCAGCCAAGGTCGATCTGCTGGTAATACCACGGACCGTGAGACGGCTCGGTCATCAGCGCGTCGTCACGGGTGATGCCGTGGCTGCGCAGCAGCGCCATGCGCTCCGCGAGTGCGGGGTCGTTTGTCGTTGCCAGCCCACCTTCGGCGGTGGTGATGATCTTGACCGGATGAAAGCTGAAGACCGTCACGTCGGAATGGGCGCAGTCCCCGACCGGTTTGCCGTCATAATCTGCCCCGATGGCGTGGCTTGCGTCTTCGACAACGCGGACGCCGTAACGTCGGGCCAACGCGCCGATGCGGATCATGTCCGGCGACTGGCCACACATATGCACGGGCACGATGACCTTGGGCAGGCGTCCGGCGGCCTCGGCAATTGCCAGTTTGGCTTCGAGCGCATCGGCACACATGTTGAAGGTCTCGGGGTCGATGTCGACGAAATCCACATCCGCACCGCAGTAGCGCCCGCAGTTCGCGGAGGCGACAAAGGTGATCGGGGTCGTCCAGAGCAGATCGCCCTGCCCCAACCCAAGTGCGGCCACCGCCATGTGCAAGGCAGAGGTCGCCGAATTCACCGCGACCGCGTGGGAGGCACCGACGCGGGCGGCGAGCGCCTCCTCGAACCGAGGCACCGCAGGCCCTTGCGTCAGGAAATCGGACCGCAGCACCGCGTCAACGGCTGCACGATCCTCCTCCGAGATATCTTGCCGCCCGTAGGGAATCATCAGATGGCTCCGATCTTGCTGCGGTTGCCCTCGATCCAGGCCGAAAGCGCCTCATCCGTCATCCAGTCCGCGTTGCTGTCGCTGGAGTAGACAAAATCGTCGGCAACCTTCACCCCGTCCTTGATCCGGGCGCTGTCGTTGAACCAATCGTTCAGGTTCGGCAGGATCTTGAAGTGTTCGGCGTATTCGAAGGTAAAGGGCGCATCCTCGGTCCCGACCATCTGTTCGTGGATTTTCTCACCGGGACGGATGCCGACGATCTCTGTCTTGCACTCCGGGGCCACCACACGGGCAATGTCGGTGACCTTCATGGAGGGGATCTTCTTGACGTAGATTTCGCCACCGACCATGTCGGCGAAGGCGTGCCAGACCAGCTCCACCCCCTCGTCGAGCGAGATCATGAAGCGGGTCATGCGCGGATCGGTGATCGGCAGGACGCCCTTGTCCCTGATCGACATGAAAAACGGGATGACCGAGCCCCGCGACCCCATCACGTTGCCGTAGCGCACCACGGAAAAGGCCGTCTTGTGGCCACCGGCGTAGGAATTGCCCGCGACGAACAGCTTGTCAGAGGCCAGCTTCGAGGCGCCATACAGGTTGATCGGGCTGGAGGCTTTGTCCGTCGACAGCGCAACGACGCCTGTCACGCCCTTGTCGATGGCCGCGTCGATGACGTTCATCGCGCCGTTGACGTTGGTCTTGATGCATTCGAAGGGGTTGTATTCCGCCGTGGGCACGATCTTGGTTGCGGCGGCGTGCACCACGTAATCCACCCCGTCGAAGGCGCGGTACAGGCGGTCACGATCGCGCACATCGCCGATAAAGAAGCGAACACGCGGATCATCGCCAAAGAGCTTCGCCATGTTCCACTGCTTCATCTCGTCACGCGAATAGATGATGACCTTCTTGGGATTGTACCGCGCGAGGGTCATCGACAGGAAAGCATGGCCGAAAGAGCCAGTGCCACCGGTCACGAGAATGGTTTTGTTGTCGAACATGGCGGGGTCAAATGCTCCGGATTTTTTTGCACAGGCGGCATGCGATGGCCGCCCTTTCCGGTGCAATATCACTGCCGCCAGTCTTTGGCCAGATGATGCGCCGCCCGGCCCGTTGCACGCCCCGGAGGGCTCGGCTACCGTGACACTCCAGAGACCGGAGCCTGTATGAACCCGATTAAAGTCCTGTTCCCCTACACCGGGACCAGCGTTGGCGGCAGCCATATTTCTTCGCTTATCCTGGCACAAAGCCTGCCGCGCGAACGCTATACCCCCGTCGTCGCCCTGCACGAAGACGGCCCGCTGTGCGATTATCTCCGGGAGGAAGGCATCGACTGGATCGCGGCGCCCGCCGTGCGCTACATCGAAGGCAGCACCGTGAAACGCGGGCTCAGGCGGCTGATGTCACGCGCGCCGCTGGCCGGGTTTCTGCGCACGCATGACATTGGCCTTGTCCACACGCAGGATATGCGGATGCACATGACCTGGGGACCGGCGGCCCGCGCGATGGGCTTGCCGCATGTCTGGCATCAGCGCACCCCGGCCAAGGCATCCAAACACGCCCGCGCCGCCGTGCGCGCCAGCGCCGTTATCGCGGTTTCCGACTACATTGCCCGCGGGTTTCCCGCTGATATGCGTGCCAAGGCGGAGGTGGTCTACAATCCATTTGCCGCGCCCATCCAGACGGATCCAGAGACCGCGCGCCACTACATTTGTCAGCAATTGGGCCTGCCTGTGGACGCACGTTTTGTGTGCTGCGTCGCCAACCTCGCCCCACGCAAGCGCCCGTTGATCTTTGTGGATGTCGCCCGGCGTCTGAAGGCGATGGGCCATGATACGCTGCATTTCCTGATGATCGGCGCCGCGTCCCGCGAGATGACGTCAGAGGTGGTTGCAGCGGTGCGGCAGGTGGATGGCCTTGAGGCGCACTTTCACCTCACCGGGACGCGTCACCCGGTGAGCCCCTGGATCGCGGGATCAGATGTGCTGGTCGCCCCCGCTGTCAAAGAGGCCTTCGGGCGCACGCTGGTAGAGGCACAGATGCTTGGCACGCCTGTGGTCGCCAGCGCGGACGGTGGTCATACGGAGATCATCGAGACCGGCAAGACCGGCATCCTGGTGCCCCCCGACGATGCAGAGCGTATGGCGCAAGCTGTGGAGCGGGTTTTGACCCAGCGACAGGTGGCCACCAGCTTGGCGGAAGAGGCACAGCGGGCCGCAATCGCGCGGTTTTCAACAGAGGCACACGTCGCCCGGATGCGCGCGGTCTATGACCGGGTCACGTCAGGCGGCCACTAGCGGGGCGCTCCAGAAGACGGCCAACGAGATCGCGCAGGGGCGGCACATTTTCCGAGGGGCCGCCAATTTCTGTCAGCAACCTCTGGTTCCACCCGTCTGCCCGGTAAAATCTGGTCAGGTCTTTCAGGACGTCTCCCTCGGACCAATGCTCCAAACCAAAGCTGATGCCACGCGCCGCGTATCCGTACAAATCGAAGCCATGCGGATCGAGCCCGGCAGAATGAATGACGGGTGTGCCCGCCTTCAGGATTTCGATCTGCGCGGCGGTGTTCCCGCAAATAACCACATCACAGCCCATGGCAAAGTCGCCGAGGCTCTCCGCGCGCGGGCGGACGTCCCAGTCCGGCACACGCCCCGCATCAAAGCTGGACACACGCGGATGTAGGCGAAGCGCAACACGGGCGTTGGGAAACAGCTGGTCGATCCGGCTGCGCATGGTGTCGATTTCGGTGCCGACAAAGGCATTTGTCGCCACCCCCAACCGCTCGATCCGGGCGGGCACGCGCAGATCCGCGGTCCGGCCGGACTCGATTGCCCACAGGCGGGTGGCCCGTCCTGCCAGCGCCGCTTCCGCCTCTGCGTTGAATATCGCGGCCTCTTGGTATCCGAGGTCCGGTATGGCCGTATCGTGGAAGCCATTCTGCCAATACAGTGTCGGGCGACCCGCCAGCGCCGCGCCGGTCGCCAGCGCAATACGGCGCGGCGAGCGATCCCCGATATGCACGGTCATCGTCGAAAGACCGGAAAATCGTTCCGCATGCAGCAGGCTGGCGACCACCAGCACCAGGTCGTTCACCTGCAGACGGCGGCGCCAAGGCTCGGCCCGGAACGCCAAGGCGACGGCACGACACTTGATACCGAGCCGCCGAAAGGCCGACAGGCGCCCGGGTTGGGCAATCGCCTCGCGCGGCAGGCCCGCCTGTTCCAGTGTGGAAACGATCCCCGCCGCTTTGCTTTGCGGCGACACCGTATCGAGCATCACCAAGCTTTTGTTCGATGCGCAAAAGGATTCGAAATTCAATGAGGACACGAAGGTCAACGCCCACGCGCCCCGGATGACGCGCATGCTGCCCCGAACGCCCAACCGAGGCGCGGGACCGGAGGTCACGCCGCGCCCGACCCGCCGCCTGTATTCACGCAAGGCACGCAAGATCAGACCGGCTCGGCGGGATTGCTGCGGTTTTGGACGATCTTTCATGGGCACCCGATCAGCTTAGGATATGCCGTTGCGGCGAACGTACCAAAGAAAAAGGGCGGTCCGCGATGGACCGCCCGATTGTTCGACAGATGTCGCGAATTAACGCTTGGAGAACTGGAAGGAACGACGCGCTTTGCGCTTACCGAACTTCTTACGTTCCACAACGCGGGAGTCACGGGTCAGGAAGCCAGCCGCTTTCAGAGCTGCACGCAGCTCCGGGTTGTACAGCTGCAGCGCCTTGGAGATGCCGTGCTTGACCGCGCCGGCCTGACCGGTGAGACCACCGCCCTTGACCGTTGCGTAAACGTCGAATTCACCTTCGACGCCAGCAATCTGCATCGGCTGACGCAGGATCAGCTGAAGCACCGGACGTGCAAAGTACTTGTCCTGGTCCTTGCCGTTCACCACGACCTTGCCGGAGCCCGGCTTGATCCAGACGCGTGCGACAGCGTCTTTACGCTTGCCGGTTGCGTAGGAGCGGCCCAGTTCGTCGCGAACCGGCTCACGCGGTGCTTCTTCAACACCTTGAACGCCGCCGATGTCGTCGGTCACGGCCTGGGCGAGTTCGTCCAGAGAAGAGATCTGATCAGCCATCATTACACCCGCGTGTTTTTCTTGTTGATTGCCTTGACGTCGAGCACTTCGGGCTTCTGCGCCTCCATACCGTGTTCGGCGCCAGCGAAGATACGCAGGTTTGTCATCTGCTTACGCGCGAGCTTGTTGCCCGGCAGCATACGCTTGACCGCCTGGAACACGACACGCTCCGGGTGTGCACCCTCGAGGATCTGTTCCTTGGTGCGGGATTTGATGCCGCCCGGGTGGCCGGTGTGCCAGTAGAAGTTTTCCTGGCGCTTCTTGCCCGTCAGCTGGATCTTGTCGGCGTTCACAACGATCACGTTGTCGCCCATGTCCATGTGGGGGGTGAAGGAAGGCTTGTGCTTGCCGCGCAGGCGGGTGGCGATGATCGACGCGAGGCGACCGAGGACAACGCCTTCAGCGTCGACCACGATCCACTTCTTGTCGATATCTGCCGGAGTTGCAGAGAAGGTTTTCATGATATCGTCCGTTTTATTGAGATGAGCCGGGGTCTCCCCCAGTCCGAAATCCGATGGGCGGGTTATAAACGTGCCAGCGCCCCAGTCAATATCGAAAAGTCGTAATTAAACAAGCAAAATCAGGTAGTTAAAATTAAGGTATCTAAATACCCCACGCTTTTCGCAGACTCGACCAGATCACACCGCCAGGCCCTCTGGCGGTGTGTCCAGCAGGTGCCGGATGCGCAGGATGGCGCGTTCGAAGTCCTCAAGCGGTATATGCGCGTTCACGGAGATGCGCACCGCCTGTGGCACAATGCCATCGCGCGGGACAAAGTGTTCGGCGCCGCGCAGCGTGATGCCAGCCGCCTCTGCCGCTTGAACGAACGCCCCGACGCGCCAGCGCTCCGGCAGTTTCAGCCAGAGGAACGGGACGTCCTCGCTATAGGACACGTCAAACCCGCCCAGCAGATTGACCGCGCAACGCACGTAGCGCGCGGTTTCTTCGCGCAGCCGCTCGACGGTTTGCACGGTCTCGGGCCGCGTGAGCAAATCGGCTGTCAGCATGGCCAGCGGCACCGCGAGGCCGAAGAACCCGTGTTCCGCCGTGCGGCGCAGCGCTGCGGCCTGCGATTGCGGCGCAACCACGAAGCCAACGCGCAGCGAAGGGGCAAGGGTTTTGGAAATCGACGAAACGTACCAGCCCAGATCCGGCAAAAGCGCACGATAGGTGGGCGCGCGCGATGGCGCGAGACGGTAACAATCGTCCTCCATCACGGCGAGGCCACGCTTGGCGGCCACGTTGGCAATGGCTTCGCGCCGGGATTGCGGGGTGAAGATGCTGGTGGGATTGTGCACCTCGGCACTGGTACAAAGCAGCTGCGCATCGTGCTTTTGTACCAATTCATCCAAGGCTTCGGGAATCAACCCTTGCGCATCCATTGGTACAGTGACGACTTTGGCGCGTGCCAATTCCGCTGCACGGCGAAAACCGGGGTAAGAGAGTTCCTCGACCAAAACTACCGGCGCGGGACCGCGCAACACGGTCTGCATGACCATCATCACGCCGGACTGGCCGCCGTGGGACAAGACCACATCGGTCTCCGTCGCGGGGCCAAGGACGGCATCTGCCATCCAGCGCAAGGCGGCGGCGCGCGTCGGGCCGAAGCGTTCGGAACTGGGGTATTCCAACAAGGCTTGCGCGGGGAGTTGGCCAAGACAGCGCATGGCGTCCTGCAACAAGGCCACCTGCCCCACATCCGGCGGACGAGAGTAATATAGGTTCGTGATATCAGAGGCTTGGGGTAGGTATTTCACCAAGGGCACATTGGCGTACTCGGTTTCCACCGTACTGCGGTCCGCCACGAATGTGCCGCGCCCGACCTCAGCCCTCAGCAGCCCTTCATCGGTGAGGATCGTATAGGCGCGGGCCACGGTCCCGGGGGTGATACGGAGCTGCCACGCCAGTTCCCGCACCGGCGGCAAACGATCGCCGACCTGGAGAGCGCCCTGCTCCACCGCGTCACGCAAAGCGTGACAAACCGCGCGGTATTTCGGGCCATCCGCGTGCGCTGCAAAGCCGGTTTGAATTGTATCGAGCACAATGTTTTCCTCGACCAGTACATTCATATTATGTACCAACATTGTTGCCACAAAATGGCAAAATGTGTCAATACAATTAAAAAAGGACATTCCCATGGCACACATGATCGCACGCAAAGATCTGAGCTACCTCGTTTCCCACGCCCCGCTTCCGGCGGTGAGCATCGTGGCGCTGCGGATTGCTGTTCTGGTTGCGAAATGGGATGTCCTGCGTCGTACCCGAAACGATCTGTCAGGGCTCGACGACCATCTGTTGCGTGATATCGGCGTAACGCCGGATCAGGCGCGGCAGGAAATACGCCGCCCATTCTGGGAAGGCTGACACCCTGCCCGACCGTCTCGGATCACCCAGGGGTCCGGGACGGTTTCGGTACAGCTCGCAGGACCTTGGGTCAGCTTTGGTCAGGCCGGGTTCAGGCGGCGCGGAATAGCCGCAAATTCAAGGCCGGGCCGGGATCCTCTTGATGCAACGCAAAACGCGCCCGACAAGGGGCACGTTCAGCGATCTGAAACCAAGATCAGGTTTTCTTTTTCAGAAACCGTGTGGCCATGCGGGCCAATTGGCTTTGTGTGCTTTGGCGACCGCGGGGTGCGGCGCGTTTGTGTGATTTGGACCGGGCAAAACTGTTTGCCGCGCGGCGCAATGTGCTGGCAATGGACATGTTGGGTCTCCCTTTCATAGTGCGTTAAGTCATCTGAAGGGAGAACCCGAAGCCGCCTCTTATCGTTCCGCGCGTTTCGGTGGAATCGAATAGGTGAGCGACGCATGAGCGACAGGTTGCTCATTGCCCTCGGAGTAGAGCAGCACGTCGATCACAGCGAGGGCGCGCCCAAGCTTCAGCACGCGCCCCTCCGCCACGATATCCACGCCTGAGACCGGCTTGCGCATGAAATCGATGCTGCAGTGCGTGGTGACGGCCAGTGCCTCCTCGCCCACATGCATCATGACGGCCACGTAGGCCGCCACGTCCGCAAGGCTGAACATCGCCGGGCCAGAAACCGTGCCTCCCGGCCTGAGATGTCGTTCGTCATTGTGCAGCCGCATCCGCACCAGCCCCGGCTCCATATGGTCGATGCCGAACATGCCGGTGACTTGTGGGAACACCTCTTCGAGATAGGCCGACATCTCTTCGCGGCCGATAATGATCTCCATGCTTTCCTCCCTGTTTGGGGCCAGCTAACCTCGCCTGCAAAGGGAGGACAAGATGACACTTTTGGAACGTCACGACGCGGGCGGCATCGCACACCTGCGGCTGAACAGCCCCGGCAACCTCAACGCGCTGTCGGATGAGATGCTGGCCGCGCTGCAAGAGCAGATCGACGCGCTGAACGCGGATCGCGAAACGCGCGTGGTGATCCTGTCCGGCGCGGGAAAGGCGTTTTGCGCCGGGCATGATCTGAAACAGATGCAGGCGGCGCGCGACCACGAGGACCAAGGCCGCGCCTATTATGCCGATCTGTTCACACGCTGCGCCAGCGTGATGACCGGGCTGACCCGCCTGCCCCAGCCTGTCATTGCGCAGGTGCATGGCATCGCCACGGCGGCGGGCTGTCAGATGGTGGCGTCCTGCGACATGGCGGTGGCGGCAGAGGGCACGCGCTTTGGCGTGAACGGCGTGAACATCGGGTTGTTCTGTTCGACACCGATGGTCGCGCTGAGCCGCAATATCCCGCGCAAGAAAGCGTTCGAGATGCTGACAACCGGACAGTTCCTATCGTCGGAGGAGGCGTTGGCTCACGGGCTGATCAACCACGCCGTGGCGCCGGAAGACCTGGAGACGCGGACCCGCGCGCTGGCGGAAACCGTCGCGGCCAAGCTGGGGGCCGCCGTCAAGATCGGCAAATCCGCGTTTTACGAGCAGATGACCATGGGGCTGGACGAAGCCTATGCCTATGCCGGCAATGTCATGGTGGAAAACATGCTTTGGCGCGATACGGATGAAGGCATCACCGCGTTTCTGGAAAAGCGCGCGCCGGATTGGGCGTGACGATGTAAAGGGCGCGGCGCGGGCTGCGCCCCCAATCGGGCGTGTTCTGCATGACTTCCCTCTTGGAACGGCGCCTCGCATCGCCTAAATCCCGCTCATGACACACACACTCCACATCGTCGGCGGCGGAATGGCCGGATCAGAGGCCGCCTGGCAGGCCGCAAACCTTGGCATTCAGGTCGTCCTGCACGAGATGCGCCCCAAGGTCGAAACCTTTGCCCATCGCACCGGCGATCTGGGTGAGATGGTCTGCTCCAACTCGTTCCGGTCGGACGACCATGAACAGAACGCCGTGGGCCTGCTGCATTGGGAAATGCGCGAGGCCGGCGGGCTGATCATGGACACCGCCTATACCCATCGCTTGCCCGCGGGCGGCGCGCTGGCCGTGGATCGCGATGCATTTTCCGCCGCTGTGACGGCCAAGATCGCGGCGCATCCGAACATCTCCGTCAGCCATGAGGAGATCACGGAGCTGCCATCCGAGGGGCACTGGATCTTTGCCACTGGCCCGTTGACGTCAGAGGCGCTCGGCGCGGCCATTCAGGCAGAGACCGGTGCCGACCGCCTTGCCTTTTTCGATGCGATTGCGCCCATCGTCTACGCCGAAACGATCAATATGGACGTGGCTTGGCTGCAGTCACGCTACGACAAGGGCGAGACGGAAGAAGAGCAGAAGGCCTACATCAACTGTCCGATGACAAAGGATCAGTACGAGGCCTTCATCGACGCGCTGCTTGCCGCCGACAAAACCGAATTCCACGAAGGCGAGACCGCCAAGTATTTCGACGGGTGTCTGCCGATCGAGGTCATGGCGGAACGTGGCCGCGAGACGCTGCGCCACGGGCCGATGAAACCTGTCGGGCTGACCAACCCGCACGACCCGGAGACGAAAGCCTACGCCGTGGTGCAGCTGCGCCGCGACAATGCGCTTGGCACGCTGTTCAACATCGTCGGCTTCCAGACGAAGATGAAGTATGGCGCGCAAACGTCTGTTTTCAAAACGATTCCCGGGCTTGAAGATGCGTCTTTCGCGCGACTGGGCGGGATTCATCGCAACACCTTCCTGAACTCGCCGACGCTGCTGGACGATCAGATGCGGCTGCGGTCAAAGCCCAACATCCGCTTTGCCGGACAGGTGACGGGTGTCGAAGGTTACGTGGAAAGCGCCTCCATGGGGTTGGTCGCGGGCCGTCTGGCTGCGGCAGAGATCCTTGGGCAGCCTCTGGCCTCCGTCCCTCAGGACACGGCGCACGGCGCGCTGATCCACCACATCACCGGCGGCGCGGAGGCCAAGACGTTCCAGCCGATGAACGTGAATTTCGGCCTGTTCCGTCCGCTGGATGGGCTGAAAGGTGGCCGTCGTGGTCGAAAAGACCGCTACAAGGCCTATACTGATCGGGCAAAGGCCTGCTGGACCGACTGGCTGGCCACGCAAAAGGAGCTTGCATGAATTACGTCCTTGCCCTCTTTCTTCCGCCGCTGTCGATCTTGTTGCTGGGACGGATTTTCCTGTCGATCGTCGTCTTTATCATCTGGATATCGGCGATCATCTTTTCCGGCGGGTTGACGCACCCGATGTTCATTCTGCTGGCCTGGATTTTGATCTATCAGGCCGGTGAGGAGAGACGCGCGCGTCGCTACGGAAATCGAGATTAAGATCGACGCCCAACGCACTGTATGAAAACAAGATTTGCCCCCAGCCCCACAGGCCCATTGCATCTGGGCCATGCCTACTCGGCGCTTCTGGCGTTTGGCATGGCGCAGGCGGCTGGGGGCAATTTCCTGCTGCGGATCGACGATCTGGATCAGTCGCGCGCGCGCCCTGAATGGGAGCAGCAGATTTACGACGATCTCCATTGGCTGGGGCTTCATTGGCCCACACCCTGCCGACGTGAATCCAACCACATGGCAGACTACGACGCCGCGCTCGATCAGCTTTGGGACATGGGGCTTCTTTACCCGTGTGGGTGCACCCGCCGGGACATTCGCGAGGCCTTGTCCGCCCCGCAGGACGCCCCGCGCGAAGGCCCCGATGGGCTGATCTATCCCGGTACCTGCCGCCCCGACCGGCCGCTGGCAGGGCCGCGCCCCAAGGACCAGACGCTACGTCTGAACATGGACGCCGCCATGCACCACGTGCGAGAGGCTCTCCCGCTGACGTTTACCGAGGGCGGTGCCGGGCTGTCTGGTGAGACAGGAGAAATTCTACTGTCTCGTAACGCCATGATTAACAACGTTGGCGACGTTGTGTTGTCGCGGCGTGACGCGGGTGCAGCCTATCACCTTGCCGTCGTCGTCGATGATGCCGCTCAAGGCATCACGCATGTGGTGCGCGGCGCGGACCTGTTCGACGCGACGCGCATCCATGTGCTGCTGCAAACGCTGCTTGAGGTGGCTACGCCACGCTATCATCACCATGTGTTGATCCGCGATGAACACGGTAAACGCCTGGCAAAGCGAGACGACGCCCGGGCCATCGCAGTCTATCGCGCCGAGGGAATGACGCCGAGGGATATCAGGCAGAAGATCGGCCTGTAAGCCTTTGGCGTTAAAAGAATTCTACTCCATGGGTGCCATGATCTCGACTTCGGTCCCTTCGGTGACCGACGTGTAAAAACACGACCGTCGGTTCGTGTGACAGGCTGGGCCTTCTTGACGCACCACCGCGAGCAGGCAATCGCGGTCGCAATCCACCCGCAGATCCACCAGCTCTTGCGTGTGACCGGAGGTTTCGCCTTTCACCCAAAACGCCTGACGTGAACGAGACCAATAAGTTACGCGACGGGTCTCAAGCGTTTTGTTAACACTTTCGATATTCATCCAGGCCATCATAAGCACCTCTCCGCTGCCCTCTGCCTGGGCGATACAGGGGATCAGGCCGCGCTCATCATAGACCAAGGTCGCAGGATCGAAGGACATGGGTGAAAAACCTTTTGCTTGCCGCTATTGGCTGCCTATGTATTTAGAACCTTCCCGAAGCGAAAGCCCAAGGCATGACTGCGGAAACCGATCTGATCAAATTGTACTCTGGCCGCATTTTGGAGCTGGCCGCCGACATCCCGCATCTGGGCCGTCTCGATGCGCCCGATGCCTCGGTGAAGAAACGTTCGCCGCTGTGCGGATCTACGGTCACCGTGGATCTGAACATGCGTGATGGCAAAGTCAGCGGCTACGCGCAGGACGTCAAGGCCTGTGCCTTGGGTCAGGCTGCGGCCTCTGTGGTGGGCGGTGCGATCGTCGGCCAAACCCCTGAACAGATCGGAGCCGCTCGGGACGCGCTGCGCGATATGCTGAAATCCGATGGCCCGACCCCGCCTGCGCCCTTTGAGGGGCTGGAAGTGCTGCGCCCGGCAAGTGCCTACAAGAACCGCCATGCGTCGATCCTGCTGGCGCTGGACGCCGCTGTGGAGGCCGCCGCCGAGGCACGGACCGCGCAGACCGGCTAAGCGCCCTCGCGGTCCTTCTATCAAGTTTACATAAAAAAACCGCCGCACTCCGGGACAGGAGGCGGCGGTAAAAGTGCGTGACGGTCAGAAACCACCAAGATCGGTTACAGGCAGGAAACCGACTGGGGGACAAACACCGACGCCGGGACAAGGCGCATGGTGCTGGTGGTCGCTTGCACGCGGGCAGAAAGTCGAAAGTTACAGGACAGACGGAAGATGTAGCGCACCAAAGAGGATCACGACGAGGCTGACCCCACCAAGCGCATCTTGCCATAGTTGGCCTTGCTGGCGGTGTAGCGTGGCTTTGACGATATCGAGCATTGGGTCACTCCGATGTTCCGTTTGTTGACCCTTTGTTCTCATGTTCTTAATCACCTGTAAAGAACTAAATGAGAACATTTCGTGAAAACAGAAGAACACGCAGGAGAACACGCCGCGCGTGGCCGTTTATCCGACCCCGATCAAGCGGATCGCTTCGTCCTGACGCATCAGCCAGAGCAGCATCCGGGCGGCCTTGCCGCGCGGGCTTTCGAGTGTCGGATCCTGGGCGAGCAGCTTTCGCGCATCTGACTGTGCCACCGCCATCAGGGCCGCCTGACGTTCCAGATCTGCCACGCGGAACCGCGGCAGCCCGCTTTGCGCCACGCCGATCAGATCGCCCGCGCCACGCATCTCCAGGTCGACCTCTGAGATGCGAAAACCATCCTCGGTTTCGCGCAGGGTGGTCAGCCGCTTCATGCCGCTCTCTGACAGCGGCGGCTGATACATCAACAGGCAGGTGGAAGCCGCCTCCCCCCGTCCGACGCGACCGCGCAGCTGGTGCAGCTGTGCAAGGCCAAAGATCTCTGCCCGTTCGATCACCATGATGGAGGCATTCGGCACGTTGACACCGACCTCGATCACCGTGGTGGCAACCAGAACGCTGGTCTTCCCGGCAACGAAACGCGCCATGGCGGCGTCTTTCTCCGCGGCGGGCATCTGGCCGTGAACCAACCCCACCACGTCCTCTCCGAGAACCGCGCGCAGCTTTTCAAACCGCGCCTCGGCGGAGATCAGGTCGGAGCTTTCGCTCTCCTCAACCAAGGGACAGACCCAATAGGCCTGACGCCCCTCCGTCACCGCCTTGCGCAGGTGGTCGATGACGTCGCCGATTTTCTCCGTCGACAGCAAGGCGGTTTTCACGGGCTTGCGACCGGGTGGCTTTTCGTCGAGCACGGAGACATCCATGTCGCCATATTGGGCCAAGGCCAAGGAGCGCGGGATCGGCGTGGCCGTCATCACCAGAACGTCCGCGCCAGCCCCCTTTTTCCCCAACTCCAGACGTTGTCGCACGCCAAAGCGATGCTGTTCGTCAACCACCGCCAGCCGCAGGTCATCAAAGACGACGTCGGCCTGAAACACGGCATGGGTGCCGACGAGGATCTTTATGTTGCCCTGTGCCAATGCGGCAAGTTTGGCTTTGCGCTCCGCCCCTTTGTCGCGTCCGGTCAGCAACTCCAGCACAACACCGGCGCTTTCTGCGAGGGGTTGAAGCCCCTCCATGTGTTGGCGCGCGAGGATTTCGGTCGGCGCCATCATGACACCTTGCCCGCCGGCCTCAACGGCGGTGAGCAAGGCCATGAAGGCGACCAATGTCTTGCCCGATCCCACGTCGCCCTGAAGCAACCGGTTCATCCGCTCCGGGTGGGACATGTCTTCGGTGATGTCATCAATCGCTCGGACTTGCGCGCCGGTGGGTCTATATGGCAGCGATTTCAAAACCTTATTGCGCAACCGTCCATCGCCTTGCGATACGAGCCCGCGCCGTTTTCGTCTGTCCGCACGCGCGAGGCCAAGCGTCAACTGGTGCGCCATCAGTTCATCATAGGCCAGTCGCGCGCGCGCAGGCGCCGTTGGTGACAAGGCGTCCGTCCCGTCCGGGGCATGCGCGGCCCTCAGGGCCTCCGCCCAGTCCGGCCAGTTTTCCTGCGTTTTTTGCGATGGCTCAATCCATTCAGGAAGGTCGGGCACGCGGCTCATGGCATCGGCAATGCTGCGCACCATCAGCTTTTGCGTGATATTCCCTGTCAGCGGATAAATCGGCTCGAAGGCCGGAAGCTGATCCGCCTCGTCTTCCTGCAGCACATGATCCGGGTGGACCATCTGCGGCACGCCATCAAACAGCTCGACGCGGCCCGACACGATACGCCGTTCACCGGTCGGGAGCAGCATTTGCTGGTAATCCGCGTTGCCGCGAAAAAAGACCAGTTGAAACCGGGTGAGCGAATCTTCGACCTCGATCCTGTAGGCCCCACCGCGGCTGCGTGGCGGCCAATGACGCCCGATCGTCACCGCGACAGTGACAACTCCGGGCAGATCCGCCCCCTGCACCGTGTCGCGCAACCGCCGGTCCGTGATGCTGTAGGGCAGCGTGTAAAGGAGATCGCGCGGCGACTCGATCCCTGTCTGCCCCAGCGACTGGGCCGACTTTGGCCCGATCCCATCCAGCACCTTGAGGTCCGCGAACAGCGGCCAGAGAACCTCGGGCCGTCCGCTCATCCGCCGATCAGCTCCAGCCAGGCATCCTCGTCCAGAACGGTCAGGCCCAGATCACGGGCCTTTTTCTCCTTCGATCCGGCGCCGGGTCCAATCACCACGATGTCTGTCTTTTTGGACACCGAGCCAGAGACCTTGGCCCCCATCTTTTCGGCGCGCGCCTTGGCTTCGGCGCGGGTCATCCGCTCCAGCGACCCGGTGAAGACCACGGTTTTTCCCGCAACCGGAGAGCCGTCAGTATCAGGTCGTTCCGCATCCTGAACCTTCAGTTGCGCCACCAAACGGTCCATGGAGGCGCGCTCCGCCTCCTGGTTCATTGCCGAAACCAGGGATTCCGCCAGGACAGCACCGACGCCGTCGATGGACAACAGCTCCTCCCACGCGTCACCTTCGCAGGGCTGCGCGGCTTGCATGGCTGCCTCGAAGGCCGTCCAAGTGCCGTAATGGCGTGCAAGCAGGTTGGACGCGCTCTCCCCAACATGCCGGATACCGAGGCCGAAAATCAGTCGACCAAGCGGAATGTTTCTGCGGGCGTCGATGGCGTCGAACAGTTTTTGCGCCGATTTTTCGCCCCAGCCTTCACGGTTTTTCAACTGCTGCATCCCGCTGCCGTAGCGGTCCCGCAGGGTGAAGATGTCGGCGGGCTCCTTGATCCAGCCATCCGCGTAGAATTGTTCGACCTGCTTGGCCCCCAGCCCGTCAATGTCAAAGGCCGAACGTCCAACGAAATGCTTCATCTTCTCAACGGCTTGCGCGGGACAAATAAGACCACCAGAGCAGCGTCGAACAGCGTCACCTTCCTCGCGGATCGCGTCGGAGCCGCATTCGGGGCATTGGGTGGGGAACTGATAGGCGACAGCATCGTCGGGGCGCTGCGTCAAATCGACGTCGGCGACCTTGGGAATCACATCCCCGGCGCGGTAGACCTGCACCCAGTCCCCGAGCCGGATGTCTTTGCCGCCCCGGATGTCTGCACCGGCATTGTCGCGTCCGGCGATGTAATCTTCGTTGTGCAGCGTTGCATTGGACACCACAACGCCGCCCACGGTGACCGGAGTGAGCCGCGCGACAGGAGACAAGGCCCCCGTGCGGCCCACTTGAATGTCGATGGCCTCCAGGCGGGTCCAGGCCAATTCCGCCGGAAATTTATGTGCGATGGCCCATCGTGGGGTGGTCGAGCGAAACCCGAGCCGGTCCTGCAGCGCGAGGTCATCCACCTTGTACACCACGCCGTCGATATCGTAGCCCAAAGTGGCGCGCTGCGCTTCGATCTTGCGATAGTGCTCAAGCATGTCTTGGGGGCCGGTACAGAGTTCCGTCAGCGGGTTGGTCTGAAACCCCAGTTCTGACAGCCGTTTGATTGCGCCCATTTGAGTGTCGGACAGCGGGTCGGACAAAGCCCCCCATGCATAGGCAAAGAACTTTAACGGACGGGCGGCCGTGATCTTACTGTCGAGTTGGCGCAGGGAGCCCGCGGCCGCATTGCGCGGATTGGCGAACAGCTTCCCTCCACGCGCGGCCTGGCGTTCGTTCAGCGCTTCAAAATCGGCATGGGACATGTAGACCTCGCCGCGCACCTCCAGAACGTCCGGCGCGCCATCGAGGCGTTGTGGAATATCGTCAACCGTGCGGGCGTTTGCAGTGACATTCTCTCCCACCTGTCCGTCGCCGCGCGTCGCGGCACGGACGAGTTCGCCGGCCTCATAGCGTAAGGATAGAGACAAGCCATCAATTTTGGGCTCTGCGGTGAAAGAAAGATGATCCTCGGTCCCGAAGCCAAGATAGCGGCGGATGGACTCGTCGAAGTCGACGATATCGCCATCATCGAAGGCGTTCGACAATGAGAGCATTCTCACGTCATGGCGCACCTTCGAGAACCCCTCCGCCGGAGCAGCTCCGACACGGTCAGACGGGCTGTCTTCGAGCTTGAGATCAGGGAAACGTGCCTCGATCTCGGCATTGCGGCGTTTCAGTCGATCATACTCCGCGTCGGAAAGCTCCGGCGCGTCAGAGGTGTGATACGCTGTATTGGCCTGCGCCAGAAGATCGTAAAGCGCGCGAAGTTCATCGCGCGCCTGATCTTCGGTCAATGTTTCGACCGCAATGTCTGTCATGCCCATATCCTCGGACGCCCTGTCGTCCTAGGAGTGATAGGGCCGACCCATGGTAACGTCCAGCGGATCAGCCTCAGAAGTTTTAACCGTTCGCTGCGATGGCTTTTGCTTCATCCTGGTTTGGCTCCGGATCGCGCAGGACATAGCCGCGGCCCCAGACCGTCTCGATATAATTGTCGTCACCGGTGGCTTCCGAGAGTTTTTTCCGCAATTTGCAGATGAAAACGTCGATGATCTTCAGCTCTGGTTCGTCCATTCCGCCGTACAGATGGTTCAGAAACATCTCTTTGGTGAGGGTCGTGCCCTTCCGCAGGCTGAGGAGTTCCAGCATCTGGTACTCCTTCCCAGTCAGGTGAACCGACTTGCCGGAGACCTCCACCGTTTTGGCGTCAAGGTTCACGGAAATCTTCCCGGTTCGAATGATCGACTGCGAATGCCCCTTGGAACGGCGGATGATGGCATGAATGCGTGCCACAAGCTCGTCGCGGTGAAACGGCTTTGTCATGTAGTCATCGGCACCGAATCCGAACCCTTTGATTTTGGATTGGGTGTCGTCCTCGCCCGTCAGAATAAGGATCGGCGTGTCGATCCGCGCCACACGAAGCTGTCGTAGAACTTCGTGACCGTTCATATCCGGCAAGTTGAGGTCAAGCAAAATAAGATCGTAATCGTAGAGTTTTGCAAGGTCGATGCCTTCTTCCCCCATGTCCGTCGAATAAACATTGAGGTTCGCATGGCTCAACATCAGTTCGATGCTCTTGGAGGTGGTAGGATCGTCTTCCACAAGCAAAATACGCATATGCAGTCTCCAGGGTGTCTTTTGGGCTATGACTAACGTGATTGAAAAAGGTTAACGCCCTGTTACCGTATCTCAGGAAGATGAATTATACCACCTAGGGTTGACGGTACTTCTGAACTCTCGTCACTTTCAAGGCATCTTCACCATGAAGTTTCGCTGCGTTTACCCATTCCATCAACTCCTCTTCGCTAAGCGCATAGCGCTCTTTTGCCTGATCCTGGCTGAGCAATCCGTATTGCACAGCCTTCACCACTGCGGCCTTGCGCGAAGCCACCCAGCGGCGCGTTGACGACGGCGGAAGGTCCGCCCGTGTCATCGTCGATCCGTCGGGCAGCCTCACGGCGCGTGGGCCGTCGATCTTTTTCAGGTACATCATCACACCTCCGAGCATCGCGTGCTGGAGGACTAAACCGCTTCAGCTCTTAACGACGGCTGAAACCACCCCTTGAGAGTATTTCGATTTTTCCTATATTCCGCGCAATCCACGGAGATCGTTCAATGCCCGAAGACATGCCCCTCAACAGCCTGGGCCTGCGCAAGCCCCCATCGCAAACGCGCGTCGTCGTCGCCATGTCCGGCGGCGTCGACAGTTCGGTTGTGGCCGCCATGCTCAAGGACGAGGGCTATGATGTCATCGGTGTGACGCTGCAACTCTACGACCATGGCGCGGCCCTGTCCAAGAAGGGGGCATGTTGTGCGGGGATCGACATCCATGATGCTCGAAGGGTCGCGGAGGAAATGAACTTCCCCCACTATGTTCTTGATTATGAAAATATTTTCCAAGAAGCGGTGATTGACGAATTCGCTGACAGTTACCTTGGCGGCGCGACGCCTGTGCCCTGCATCCGCTGCAATGAGCGGGTGAAGTTCAAGGATCTGCTGGAGACTGCCAAGGATCTCGAGGCGGATGTCATGGCCACCGGGCACTACATCCAGCGCAAGTCAGGCGACAACGGGCCGGAGCTGCACAGCGCGACCGACGCCAACCGCGATCAAAGCTACTTTCTGTTCTCCACGACACCGGAACAGTTGGAATTTCTGCGTTTCCCGCTTGGACACCTTCCGAGCAAGGATGCAACGCGTGAACTGGCCGCAAAGTACGACCTGGTGGTGGCGAACAAGCCGGATTCGCAGGATATCTGCTTTGTTCCTGACGGAAATTATGCGGGCGTCATCGAAAAACTGCGCCCCGGCTCTGCGGAACCGGGTCAGATCGTGCACGCGGACGGCCGTGTTCTGGGCGAACACAAAGGTGTGATCCACTACACGATTGGACAACGGCGCGGTTTGGGGATCGGAGGCCTGGAGGAGCCGCTTTACGTGGTCCGTCTGGATGTGGACAAGAAGCATGTCGTGGTCGGCCCGAAGGAAATGCTGGCCACGCGCACCATCCCGGTGCGAGAGATCAACTGGCTGGGAGACGAGCCTTTCACCTCTCGCAAGGAGTGGCAGCTGAGCGTCAAGGTGCGCTCCACGCGTCCCCCGCGTGAGGCCATCGTGCGTCCCCTGTCGGACACAGAAGCAGAGGTGGAGCTGCTGACACCAGAGGAAGGCGTCAGCCCCGGTCAGGCTTGTGTGTTCTACGCGCAGGACCATGCCGAGGGTGACAGCCGTATCTACGGCGGCGGATGGATCTGGCGGGGCTGATACGCCTCGGCCGAACGTGTTCTGAAGCACATCAACGGCCCAGTGGGACACATGCGTGACCCGACGGTTCGCTTTCACAGATCACAGCGTTGGTCGGAACGGCAGGTGGACGCGGACTGTTGACGGTATTGATGACCTGATTGCTCGCAAGATACAAAACCGCCCCGTCGCTTTGGCGCCGGGGCGGTTTTCATAATAAATGTGCGCTTCATTCAAATCTTACACAAGAAGTGCATTGGCGTTCGTCAAAATGGTCATCCGCGAAAGGTTATTCAGCCGCCGCTTTGTTCACCTGACCTTGCGCAATGCCTGAGAAGTGACGGTCACCGGACCAGGACGCATCCAGCATCTCGCCCAGCGTCGCCGCGTCTTCGGTCAAGCCAAGGCGGTTCGCAAAGGCCGCGCAGCACCCGTAGCCGGCGATCGCATAGTGCGCCATGCGCTGGTATTGCGTGATGATCATGGCATCTCGCGCATCGTCGTTGCCAAAGTCTTGGTTCAGACCGTGCGCCTTTGCTTCGGCCACGAGACCTTCCATACCTTTGCAGTGCTCGCCTTTGGGATCTGCTCCATGCGATTTGATCAGCGCTTCGAGATGGGTCAGCCCGTCGGCAATGCCGTCCTTGCCGGCGCCAAGAGCACTGCGCAGTTCTTCGTTTTTGGCGGCCTCTTTGAGCGAGTCCATCACAGCGTGGGACTGGCGACATGCGCTGTGCAGGTCCTGCAATTGATCAACGTAGACGTCTTTCAGGGAATTGAGGGACATGAGATTTCCTCCTGTTGTTCTGTTCTGCCCACTCAACCCGCGGCAGCCACAGGAGTTCCTGAGCAAAACGCAGCCAACCGGATTTCCGCCTACGCAGATTCACCCACGGTCCCACACACGGCCCGAGGCCGAAAGCCGGAGGCGTCAGGCCGAGAGAAGAGCGCGCGTCAGCGCTCCGCCGGATTACGCCTCAGATGCGGGCCAATGCCAGCACCGCGTTCAAGCCGCCAAAGGCAAAGGCATTGGACAGCACCACGTCCACCTCCCGCTCGCGCGCCTCATTGGGCACCACATCGAGCGCGCATTCAGGGTCCGGTTCCTCGTAGCCGATGGTGGGCGCGATTATTCCGTCGTTCAGCGCCATCAGGCAGGCCAACAGCTCTACCGCGCCGGTCCCACCGATCAAATGACCATGCATCGACTTGGTCGAAGAGATCATCAAATCGTCCGCATGAGTGCCGAAGACATCCGCCACGGCGGCGCTTTCGGTCTTGTCGTTTGCCGCCGTTCCGGTGCCGTGAGCATTGATATAGCCGACCCGCGTGCGGTCCACCTGCGCGTCGCGCAATGCGCCAGAGATCGCGCGGGCCGCGCCCTGTTTCGACGGCATCACGATATCCGCCGCGTCAGAGGTCATGGCAAAGCCCAGAACTTCGCCCAGGATCTCCGCCCCGCGGGCGCGTGCATGGTCGTAGTCTTCGAAGACAAAGACGCCCGCCCCCTCGCCTTGCACCATGCCGTTGCGCGTGGCGCTGAACGGTCGGCAGGCGTCGCGCGACATGACACGCAGCCCTTCCCAGGCCTTCACACCGCCAAAACACAGCATCGCCTCTGACCCGCCGGTGATCATGGCCGTGCACATGCCCGAACGGATCATCTGAAATGCCTGCCCCATGGCATGGTTTGACGAGGCGCAGGCGGTGGCGACAGTAAAGCTTGGGCCGCGCAGGTTGAACTCCATGCTCACATGGCTTGCGGCGGCATTGTTCATCAATTTCGGCACGACAAAGGGATGAACGCGGTTCTTCCCCTCCTCGTAGACCGCGCGGTAGTTCTCGTCCTGCGTGGTCAGCCCCCCGCCGGAGGTGCCCAGGACGACGCCGGACCGGTCTGCCATCTCGCCGTGAAACGTCAGTCCCGATTGCGCCACCGCCTGCCGTGCGGCAATCAGTGTGAACTGCGTGAAACGGTCATATAGCGACAGCTGCTGGCGGTTGAACACGCTCTCAGGCTCAAAGCCTTTGACCTGCGCACCGATCCGGACGGTCAGGCGCTCGACGTCGCGAAATTCCAGCGGACCGATGCCACAGCGGCCCTCGCGCATGGCCTCCTGCGTGGATGCCACGTCCTGACCCAACGCGTTGATCGTGCCCGCGCCGGTGATGACAACCCGTTTCACGACTTTTGCTCGGCAATCAGCCGTTCGATTCCAGCCACGATGGTCGCCACAGAGGAAATGTCGAAATCGGACTCCTCTGGTGCGTTTGCATTGAATGGCACGGAGATGTCGAAGGCTTCCTCGATGGCAAAGATCGCCTCGACCAACCCCAGAGAATCGATGCCGATGCTTTCTGGCGTGCTTTCCATGGTAATGTCCGACGGCTCAAGCATGGCTTGCTCGGCGACGATCTCGATCACCTTGTCCTTGACGTTCATTGATCTGGCCCCAGTCACCCTAAGTTGCCGAAGATCTAGTCATTCGACGTCAACTTTGAAACCGCCTTTTTCAGGTCAGCCACATCGCGGAACAATCGCGGCAGGCGGCGCAGGCCCTTGTAGCTTTCCACATGGCTGTCCATCTTCATCGCCGGATAGCCCAGCATCACGCGGCCCTCCGGCACATTGGACAAGACCATGGTCCCGCCGCCAAGGATCACGCGATCCCCGATCTTGAGGTTGTCGGAAATTCCGGCACAGCCACCGACCACCACATTGCGCCCCAGCACGGACGACCCGGCGACCGCACCACCGGCACAGACCATCGTGTCGTCCCCGATGACCACGTTGTGGCCAATCTGGACAAGGTTATCCATCTTCACACCGTTGCCCACCTGCGTGTCGCGCACGGTGCCGCGGTCGATACAGGCGTTGCAGCCCATCTCCACATCGTCGCCCACCGTTACCGCGCCGAGCGAGGCGATGCGCGCCCAGGGCTGCGCTGTCTCGTTACCCTCTTCGCCAAGGCTGGCGCGTGCCTTTTCGACACCCGAAGGTTCCGGCGTCACGAAGGAAAAACCATCGCCCCCCACCACCGCGCCGGGATGTGCGACAAAACGCGCGCCGATGCGCACCCGCGCCATGAGCTTTACACCCGTGTGCAAAAGCGCCTCGGTACCAAGCACCACGTCTTGGCCCACGAAACACTGCGGCCCAACCACACTGCCCGCGCCAATCCTTGCCCCGGCCATCACGACGCTCATGGGACCAATGCTGACCCCTTCGCCGATCTCGGCGGTTTCATCGACGAAGGCAGAGGGGTGAATACCGTCACCGTAACCCTGCCCCAGATCCATCATTCCAGATAGCCCGGACAAGGCAAAGCGCGGGCGCGGCGCCATCAAGGCCGCCGAAAGCCCCATGCCGCGCCAATCGGCACCATTCCAGAGCATCGCGACCCGCGCTTGGCCGTCGCCGATCCGCGAGGCGAACTCCGGCTTCATGGCGAGCGCAATTTGCGATGCTGACGCCGTCTGAGGCTCGGACACACCGGACACCTCCAGCGATTGATCGCCCTCAGCCGTGACACCGAGCGCTTCGGCAATCTGTCCCACAGTATAATGCATGGTCGTGTCCCTCACCGCTTCTTGGCCAAGGTCTAAGCGCCCAGGCCCCGAAATGTCCATCCCGCAGGCCTCGCGCTGCGCAAAGGTCCGCCCGACCAAGGCCGCACATTTCCGGTACACGGCAAAACAAAACGCACGACCCCTGAGGGTCGTGCGTGTGATCCAGATACAAAGACGAAAGGAAGCAGTTGCTCAGCTTTCCCAATGGGTCATCAAGGACACGCCCTCGGCCTGCAACGCCTCCCAGATGCGGGCGTCGCGGTTGTAGATGTCATGGCGGTAATTCACATGACCTTTCGCGGGCGTGAAGGCCGTGCGGTAAATCAAATGAACCGGGACATTCTGCTCCAGATTCACCTTTGTGTTCTGGCCGGACCGCAGGATCGACTGGAAATAGTTCACCGGATCGGCGGTCTGCGGCGCCAGCAGCGCGTAGGCAAAATCGTGCGGGTCATCAAGGCGGATACAGCCATGGCTGAACGTCCGGACTTCGCGCGCAAAAAGGCTCTGCGACGGCGTATCGTGCAGGTAGATGTTATACTTGTTGGGGAACATGAACTTCACCGTTCCCAACGCATTGCGTGGCCCGGGACGTTGCCGCATCGAATACGGAAAACTGCTGCTGGAGAAGCGCGCAAAGCTCTGCCCCCGGCTCACAACCCGCCCACGGGAGTCGATGATATCGAGATGGCCGGCAGCGCCCGGGTTGGATCGCAGAAGCGGCAGATATTCCCCGACAATGATCGAGCGCGGCACATACCAGTACGGGTTGATCACCATGTGGGTCATGACGTCGGAGAATTCCGGCGTGCGACGGTCGTGATCCTGATGCCCAATGACGGAGCGGGTCTCGAATGTCAGCTTGTCGTCGTCGATGATCTGAGCGTGGAAATCGACGAGATTGACGAGGATGTGGCGTTTGCCGCGCCCGCCTTCGATGTTGAGCCAACGCTCACGTTCCATGGCGACAATGACCGATTTCAGGCGGTCTTCTGGTGCGACGTTGATTTCCCGCAGGGTCGAAGAGCCAGCCACGCCGTCGATGTTCAGCCCGTGATCGTCCTGAAACTGCCGTACGGCGGCTTCCATGGCGCTGTCGTATGTGGTGGTCAGGGATGGCGCGAGGTAGTCCATCGACACCAGACGGTTGCGCAGGGCGACGACGCGGTCGCCGCTTTGCCCCGGCTCCAGCTTGGAGGCGGACACCGTCGCGCCCCACCCGCCATGACGGATCTTGCGTTCCAGCTCCAGTTTGGCCCGCATCAAACGAGAATATTCAGCCGTCGGCGGCACCAGGTTGCGCAACACGGCTTCAGGACGCTGTTCAATCAACTGAGTCAGAAGATCCTCAGGCGCGCGGCGCGGCAAGGTACGCTTGATCTGACTGTCGACGCGACCCGGATTGTCAATGATACCCGACTGCAAGTCATTGGCAAAGCTGATGAATGTCCGGCTAAGCTCCACCTCGAGCAGACCGCGTTCCCGGCCTGTCCTGGCCGCTGCCATCTTGTTCATCAGGGCGCGCGCGTCGTATTTCGCCGTCGGCAGGCCGTGCACGTCGGCCAATCCGAAACTTTCGATCAAGGCCCGGCGGCGGTCCGTGCTGGCCGCGTCGTCGCCGGTCCAGATCGGCTCGAATCCACGCGCGCGATAGAACGCCGCGATCCCTTCTTCGTCGCCGAGGCTTTCGGCAACGGCCTGCTTGTACGCCGTCACTTTGAACGAAAAATTTTCGGCGCTGACTATTGCGGGCGCACAAGCCAACAGACCAGCAACGGCACCAGCCACGAAGAGCGACTGGATGCGCCCTCCAATTTGTTCATAAAACTTCTGCTGACCGCGCATTCCGTACCCCTTGTGCATAACATCCCCGGCAATATTAAACTTGTGTATCAATGTCGTAAGCCTGTAAACGCTTAATGCTTCACTATGCGGCAGCCAACGGCGCGTTGCAGTGACATGTGCGTGATCTGCGCATTTGCGCCACACCCTCATTGCCTTGCGCGGGTTTCTGCCAACTTCCGCTTGAAAGCTAAAATTCATAATAAATCCCGCTTTATGGAGTGCTCGATTCGTGCAATACGGAGGAAGACATCTGGGGATAGATGGCAGGTGCGCAGCAACGATCTGCGCAAACAGGTAACAGCGACCACGGGACAGGCGCCTTACATGACAGAAAACAATATGCGTATCACGCGCCGGGGCCTCCTCGGTGCATTCGCTGCAACAACTGTTGCAGCAGCACCCACCTACTCCAACGCCGCGGGCTTCTTGCGCGGCGCAGGCGATATTCGTCGCTTGCATATGTATTCGGGGCGAACGGGTGAGCGAATTGACATGATCTACTGGATCGAGGGCGACTACCTCGCTGACTCGCTCAAGGAGATAAACCTCTTCATGCGCGACTGGCGCACGGACGACGTCAAATCCATTGATCCGCGTACAGTGGACATCATGTGTGCGGCTCACAATCTGATGGATTGCTCGGAGCCCTACATGCTCATCTCCGGCTATCGCTCGCCGAAGACAAATGCGATGCTGAGATCGCGGTCCTCTGGCGTGGCAAAGAATTCTCGTCACCTTCGCGGACAAGCTGCCGATCTTCGGCTATCTACGCGCTCGGTGTCGCAAATGGCCAAAGCGGCTGCGGCATGTCGTGGCGGCGGCGTCGGTCGATATTCCGGCTCCAATTTCGTCCACATGGATTGCGGCCCTGTTCGCAGCTGGGGCGCGTAACTCTATCTACCTCACTTTTTCGAATGGGCGCCCACGTGGCGCCTTTTTCGTTTCCCTTTGCCTGCCCTCGCTTGCGAGGCAAGTTGGCACACACTTCGATTTAGGGTCAGTCAGGAATACCTGACGCTGCGTTTTCAACATTTGCGCAAAACCCTACGCTTCGAATTCTCTGACAGGTGAACGCAAGTGTCCGTCAAAGGTTCCGAAGAAAATCATCAAAAAATGTGGGGGTGCATCCTGACCTTCGATCCGCCCCTATCAGGGGCATGTGTCACAACAAATCGAAGGGGGAAAGTGGCGCGGTTGACGGGGCTCGAACCCGCGACCCCCGGCGTGACAGGCCGGTACTCTAACCAACTGAGCTACAACCGCGCTATGGGGGCCTGATAGCCCCCGGCGCAGATGAGGGCAAGCGGAAAAACACGAAAATCGGGGGAGAAATTTACAAGCGTTTTGCGCCCTTGAAACGCGCGCGTTCTGACACGGATTTCGCGCGCAAAAGCCACTATCCGAGATCCCCGGAATCGAAAAAGCCCCCGCAATTGCGAGGGCCTTTCGATGAAACGGAAGTGGCGCGGTTGACGGGGCTCGAACCCGCGACCCCCGGCGTGACAGGCCGGTACTCTAACCATCTGAGCTACAACCGCTCTGCCGTTTCCAGCGCCCCGCTGCGTCCGCTCCATCCGTTCCGTTCGGTCCGTCGTGTCGCGTCTGCCTCGTGGCGTGAGGGGGCTTTTAGGGACAACGGCCAGACCCGTCAAGCACTTTTGTGAAGGTTTTTTACCCCATTTGAAAACCGCCGATTTCACCGCCGAAAACCGGCCTGCGTCGCACCTGGGTTGGTGGGGAAGGTTCATGCAGCGAGCTTAATATGCTAAAGTTGACGCGCTGAATGCTTGCGGCACCGATGTTTATCGAACAGACAGGTGCAGCCCCAGATGGTAGCAACCGACCCGAGGAAAACGCCGTGCCGACCAACTCGACATTTCCAGTGGTGTTCATCGACGTCTTCGGAACGCGGCACAGCCTCGACCCAATTGAATTTGCCTTGAAGTTGGTGGATCGCAGGACGCAGATCTATCTGTGCTTTGTGCTCGCGATCTTGGTCTTTGCCGATCCTCCGGGTTTGATCGGTCAATTAACGCCACCGGCATTTGCGATCGTCTGGATCACGTTCTTCGGCACCTTCATACTCACGCATATCTCGCTTTTATTTGGCTTGGCCTGGGTTCAGCGGCGGACGGGAACCTTCGCCGTTTTCAACCCGCTGATGTCCATCGCCATCATGGCCCCGACACTGACCCTGTCCGAGGCATTGGTCCACGTCGTGACGGACGGCGACCTCAGCATCATTTCGGTGCAGCAGGTCATTGTATATCTGATCGTGACCGAAATTTTCTTGACGCTTTACCTGCGCTACATCCACGAGGCAGCACCAAAGCCGTCCCCTGTGCCCGAGGCCCCCGAGCCCGAAGCGCCTCATCGTCAGATCCTGATCGGATCGGAACCTGTGCCATTGGCTGGCGTCTGCCACATCCAGGCCCGAGAACATCACGTACAGGTGGTCATGCACGGTGAAACCATGACCCATCGTGTGCGCCTGTCAGATATTGTGGCGCAGACCGATCCCGAAGACGGCATTCAGCCGCATAGATCCTGGTGGGTGGCGGTCCATGCGGCGCAAGCTCTTGAAAAAGAAGGCGCCAAACATGTTCTGCGCCTGAGTGATGGGACCCGTGTGCCGGTCGCACGGTCGCGTGTAGACAGCGTGCGCGACTGGCTCGCCGCGCACGCATGACATTCCGCATCCCGCTTCGCGCATGACATCCAGGCCGCGTCGCGCTAGGTCTTCAGGCAACTTAGTCTTTTCACGACTGCGGCGCATGTGCGCTGCGGCACGACCAATGGATGGCACGAATGACCGA
The DNA here is from genome assembly GCF_014196795.1 of Sagittula marina. GTDB lineage: Bacteria > Pseudomonadota > Alphaproteobacteria > Rhodobacterales > Rhodobacteraceae > Sagittula > Sagittula marina. The sequence continues at coordinate 184,976 of NZ_JACIEJ010000003.1, read as the reverse complement.
CACACCCGAGGAACAGCCAGAAACCGACATGATCCGGTTTGGCTGGGAGGAATGGGTTGCCCTGCCCGACCTTGGCCTCCCTGCCTTGCGCGCCAAAGTGGACACCGGGGCCCGCACATCTGCTCTGCATGCCTTTGACATCGAGACATTTGGCAGTGCCAGCGCGCCCAAAGTCCGCTTTACCGTGCATCCGGTCCCGGGACGCGAAGATCTGGTGATTCCCTGCTCGGCGCGGATTGTGGATCGTCGTCAGGTGACGTCCTCCAACGGTGAATCCGAAATGCGCTACGTCATCGCGCCTACTCTGCGCGTCGGCGACGAAAGCTGGCGGATCGAGGTGACGTTGACCGACCGGTCCAACATGGCGTCACGGATGCTGCTGGGGCGCGAGGCGCTGAAGGATCACATCACGATCGTGGCGACAGACCGGTTTCAGCAGCCTCGGCTGTCGTATGATGTCTACACCACGTCGCGGGTCCGCAGCGCTGCGCCGAACCGATCCTTGCGGATCGCGGTCATGTCGCGGGAGGATAACTATTCCACGCGTCGCCTTGTGGAAGAAGGTGAAAAGCGCGGTCACACGGTGGAGGTCATCGACACCACCCGCTGCTACATGCAGATCAACGCTCTGACACCCGAAGTGCATTACGACGGCAAGCGCCTGCCTCGGTATGACGCGGTGATTCCACGCATCGGCGCGTCGATCACCGCGTATGGCACGGCCGTGATCCGCCAGTTCGAGACCATCGGCACCTTTTGCCTGAACGGATCAGAGGGCATTCTGGCGTCGCGTGACAAGCTGCACGCCCACCAGCTCATGGCCCGGCACAAGATCGGGATGCCGAACACGGCGTTTGCCGCCTCCCCCAAGGACACGCAGTCGCTGATGCGGTTGGTAGGCACTGCGCCGCTGATCGTGAAGCTGCTCGAGTCGACACAAGGCAAGGGCGTGGTTCTGGCGGAAACGAAAAAGGCCGCCGAGTCGGTGATCGACGCCTTTCGTGGTCTGAAAGCGAATTTCCTCGTGCAGGATTTCGTCAAGGAAGCCGCAGGCGAGGACATTCGGTGTCTCGTGATCGGCGGCAAGGTGGTCGCCGCCATGAAACGCACTGGCGCAGACGGCGACTTCCGGTCGAATCTTCACCGCGGCGGATCTGCCAAGGTTGTCCGCATCAGCAAGGAAGAGCGCGAAACCGCCCTGCGAGCGGCCAAGGCTTTCCGTCTGAACATCGCGGGCGTGGACCTGTTGCGATCCGAAGCCGGGCCGAAGGTTTTGGAGGTGAACTCCTCACCCGGTCTTGAAGGGATTGAAACAGCGACGAAAAAGAACCTCGCCGAAATCGTTTTCGAGCACATAGAGGCACAGGTCCGCCCTGCCCCGGTTCGCAAGCGGATCGATTCCGAGGATTGATGACACCTGTCGCGGACAGATCGGGTTTTGCCCCCAAGCACCCCGGCCTGTCCGCGACGGAACACAAATCGCGCAATACCCTTTCCAGCCGGGGCCTTTACCCGGCACGATGCGATCCCTATATGAATGCTCAGGTTTACAGCGACGAGGACAGACATGACCGATGCGAGCCAACAGCTTGAAGGCGCCCCGCTGATCGCGCCGTCGAGCACAGACCATGCATTGTACGACTCCGTGGTCGAAGCCTGTCGCACGGTGTACGACCCTGAGATTCCGGTGAACATCTATGATCTGGGTCTGGTCTACACGATTGAAATCAGTGACCAAAACGATGTGCGCCTCATCATGACGCTGACGGCTCCGGGCTGTCCCGTGGCGGGCGAGATGCCCGGCTGGCTGCAAGAGGCCATTGAACCCGTCGCCGGCGTGAAAACTGTCGATGTCGAGATCACCTGGGAGCCGCCCTGGGGCATGGACATGATGTCCGACGAGGCGCGGCTTGAACTCGGCTTCATGTAAGCTTCGCCACATCAGTATTTAGAAAGGCGCGTAACTCCCCGGGTTGCGCGCCTTTTTCATGACGTCCGTTACAATGCCTTAACGTATCTTTCATCCTCGCGTTACAGTGCTGTCATGCGGTCGTTGCCCTGCGGGCGCATTGGGTCCATCATCCAATTCAGAGGAAAAAATCCCATGCTTACAACACGTCTCGCCGTGATTGCCACTTTGGCGGCCACTCAGGTCGCTGCCGATACCGATGCCATGTATTATCAGAGCGGTCTGACCTACGGCGTTCGCCCCGGCTATCTCGTGTCAAAAATGAAAGACGGCCCGCTCAAGGATGAGATGATGGCCTGCCTGTCACAGACGCCTGAGACGACGAAATTCTCCATTGGCCACCGTGGCGCGCCGCTGATGTTCCCGGAACATACCGCCGAGTCGAACCGTGCCGCCGCCGCAATGGGCGCCGGTGTTCTCGAATGTGACGTGACCTTTACCTCCGACAAGGAACTGGTTTGCCGTCACGCTCAGAATGACCTGCACACCACCACCAACATCCTGACCACGGATCTGGCGGACAAGTGCACGACACCGTTCTCGCCCGCCGCCGATGGCGCAGATGCCGCCGCAGAGTGCCGCACCTCCGACCTGACGCTGGCCGAATTCCAGACGCTCGCACCGAAAATGGACAGCGCAAACCGCGCCGCCACCACAGCCGAAGAGTTCCAGGGCGGAAACGCCGAATGGCGCACCACGCTGTTCAATCAGGACGCGACGCTGCTGACCCACGCCGAATCCATTCAACTGTTCGACAGCCTCGGCGCCGATTTCACGCCGGAGCTGAAGGCGCCTTCGGTCGAGATGCCCTTCGACGGCTTCACCTACGCCGATTATGCCGACAAGATGATCCAGGAATACCGCGACGCAGGCATCGACCCCGCGCGCGTCTGGCCTCAGTCCTTTGACATCGAGATCGTAAAGCACTGGGTCGACACCGCCGGTGAGTATGGCGAACAGGCTGTCTATCTGATGGACCAGTATGAGGGTGAAACCTTCTCGGCGATGGATGAAGCCAACTGGCCCAACACCATGGACGAGCTCAAGGACATGGGCATCAACTACATCGCGCCCCCGCTGTTCATGCTGGTGACGGTCGAAGACGGTGAACTGGTGCCCTCCACCCTCGCCAAGAAGGCGAAGGAAGCCGACCTCGGCATCATCACCTGGTCGCTGGAACGTTCCGGCCCGCTCGCAAATGGTGGTGGTTGGTATTTCTCGGGCCTGGACTCGGTGATCGATACGGACGGCGACTACTTCACGCTTCTGGATGCGCTGGCACAGAAAGTTGGCGTGCAGGGCGTTTTCGCCGACTGGCCCGCCACGGTGACCTATTACGCGAACTGCAAAGGGCTGTAAGCTCCATCGACAGACGCGCCCCTTCGAATGAGGGGCGCGTTTTGCCGCCGCAGAATGCGGCTCTGTTAAGAGATCATCACGTTTTCGGGAACTGCTTCGCAGGTTTGACGTTTGATCCCTATGCGACACATATTTGATCATACATTTCATCCGACCCTGCCACTCTGGACCGGTCATTACGATGTCACAACGCCGTGCGCCGACACCCCTGTTTGTGACGTCCGCGCTGCGGCGATGGCCCGCTGATGCAGGGTGACAGCATGAAGAAGACCTTTCGCCTGGCGGCTCTGCTGCTGGGCTTTCTCTTTGCCATCTCCCCCCCTGCCAATGCGCAGGAAACGCCGTGGTTCGAAGTCGAGACCCTCAACAGCGGCCTTGGCGCAGTGCCGGACGTCATTGGTCGCGCCACACCACGCGCGACGATGGAGGCCCTGCTGCGGTACGACGAGCGCCGTGGCGAGCCGGGCACACAAGACCAGATCAAGGACACCGCGCCCGCGCACCTGCTGAACCTCAATGCCATCCCCCCCGAAGAGCAGGCAGAGACCGGCACAATGCTCGCGCGTCAGTTGATGACCGTGATGCAGCGGCGCGCCGTATTGAATTGGGGCCAGATCATCGACCGGCCTGATGCAATGGATGCGCGTGAAACCTCGAATGCCGCCACCGCCGGGATGAAGCGTCGGTCCCTGCTGGTCTGGGAAATCGAGCTGGACGGCATCCCCGCAGCCATCCGGCTTGATCGAATCAAGGCCGACGGCGAAGATCCTGTCTGGGTCATTTCGCGCCACACCGTGCAGAAAATCCCCGCGCTGTACGATGCCTATGGACCGTCGCGCTTTGAAAAATGGCTGCCGGATCAGCTGCGCAACACGGCCTTCTGGGGGCTGATGTGGTGGGAGGTCATCGGCCTGCCGGTCCTGCTTTTGCTTGCCGGCCTTGTTGGTTGGGGCACCTCCAAACTGCTGACACGCGTCGGGCGCCACGCCACGCACCGCATCACCTCCGCCGCGTTCCGCGCCGCGCGGCTGCCCATGATCATCGCCGCCATTGCTTTGCTGGTCTCCATTGGGACACAGACGGTTTTTGTATTCTCGGGACGCCTGAGCTCCGTGATATCGCCCATGATCGCTGCAGGCTTTGTCACGGCCATTCTGATGCTGATCGTCAATGTGATCGAGGTTGTTCTCGACCAGATCACCGGGTTCGAAGAAATGGACCTGACCCGCAAACAATTCGACGAAACCCGCAGCCAGGCCACGCGTATTGCCGCCGTTCGGCGCATCCTGGTGCTGGTGGTCTTCCTCGTCGGCTTTGGTATCGTGCTGTCGTCGGCCAACCTGTTCCGCACCTACGGGTTTTCGCTGCTCGCATCGGCCGGGGCCCTGACCTTGATCGTCGGCTTTGCGGCGCGCACGATCTTGTCAAACATCCTGTCATCCATGCAGATCGCGCTGAACCAGTCTGCACGTATCGGCGATCGAGTCGTCTTCAAAGGCTCGCTGTGCCATGTGGAACGCATCAACTTCACGTTTGTGCAACTGCGCGTGTGGACGGGAATCCGTCTTGTGGTGCCGGTGAATGAATTCGTCTCGGAAACCTTCGAAAACTGGACTTTGAAAGAGCCGGAGATGCAGCGGGTTATTTCGTTCAAACTTGTCCCGACCGTCGATATCGAAGAGCTCCGCAGCTGTTTCGAAGAGGTCATGGATGATCTTGACCCGGACCAGTTGGATGACCGTGAAAAGGCACAGGTCCGCATTTCCGGGCAGGATGTGTTTGGCGTTGAAGTTTTGTTCATTCTCCCCTGCAAGGACCCGAACACGTCGTGGGATTTGACCTGCATCGCGCGGGAAAAATTGGTGAAATGTATGAACCAGATGGCCAAGACCAAGGGCATGCCGGTTTTCCCGGAAACCAACATTGTCGAGGCCGCGTGAGGCGCGCAAGCGATTTCGCTTGCTTTATCTAAATGCAAGCAATAAAGCTTGCCTATGAGTTATGTCGTTCTGACCGGTGACGTGATTGCCTCCACCGCGCTGAGGATCCCCGACCTCGATGCCACTTTGGCAGAGGTCGGCGGCGTCGTCGACAATCTGGCCGATTGGGGTGTCACAGCGCGATTTGCACGTCGCGGCGGCGACGGCTGGCAGATCGCGATGGACACGCCCCGCTATGACCTGCGGGTCGCCCTGTGGATCGCGGCGAGGTTGCGGCGGCTGGACAAAACCCGCGCCACCCGCATCGCCATTGCGCGGGACACCGGCCCGCTCACCGACACAGCCGACCTGAATGCTGCCCATGGCGCAGGCTACACAGCCTCCGGGCGCCTGCTGGACGCATTGGACGGCGGCGCGCGCATGGCGCACGCGTCGGGCGGCGCGATGCACTCGACGGTGGTGCTGGCCGATCACCTCGCGCTTGGCTGGACCCAAGCGCAGGCCCGCGCTGTCACACTGATGCTCCCACCGGACGCTGGCCCACGGGCCAGCGCAGCGGATCAGTTGGGCATCTCGCGTCAAGCGGTCGATCAGGCCCTGCACGCCGCGGGCTACCCCGCTCTCGACGCGGCGCTCACAGCATGGGAGGCTGCGGAATGATCCTGACACAACCCATGTTGAACGTCTTCGCAGCGCTTCTTTTGGCGCATATGCTTGGCGATTTCCTGTTCCAACCCGCATGGATGGCCGCCCGAAAGCGCAATGTTTTCATCCTCCTGCTGCATGTTGCGATTCACGGTGTTCTGACCACATTGGTGCTGGGTGGCACATGGCAGCTGGCGCTTTTGGTGATGCTGGCGCATCTCGTCATTGACGCCGCCAAAAGCTACGCCTTGCCTGCGCCGGCGCGCAACGGTTTCCAGGCCTTTCTGGTTGATCAGGCGCTGCACATCGGGACGTTGGGATGGATCGCATTCCGCTATCCCGGCGCGTTGAATGATGCCGTCGCCGCACAGGCGATCTGGCTGTTGCCCGTTGCGCTGATCCTCTCCGGAGCCATCGCGGCCGTGCTGGCGGGCGGCTACGCCGTGGGGATGCTGACCAGTCGCTTCTCCGAGCATCTACCTCGCGGCGGCCTGCCAGAGGCCGGGCGGCTTATTGGTCAACTTGAACGCGCGCTGATCTTCTTGCTGATACTGGTCGATCAGCCCGCCGCCATCGGTTTTCTCATCACCGCCAAGTCGATCCTGCGCTTCAAGGAAGCCACCGATGACCAGAAAACCGCCGAATATGTCATCGTTGGCACGTTGGCCTCTTTCCTGTGGGCGATGGGATGCGGCTATACCACGTCAGCCCTCCTTGAGATTTCGGCAGGGATCCCTTAGGTTAGGAACGTAATCAAAGAGGCATCTCATGTTCGCCATTCCCGGCCAATCCCCCGTGACCATCACCGCCTCGGCGGTGAAACAGATCCGCAAGCTCATGGAGCGTGACGCCCGCTTCGGCCTGAAGATCGGCCTGAAAAAGGGCGGCTGCGCAGGCATGGAGTACACCATGGACTACGTCGACGCGCCCGAGGCGAACGACGAAGTTGTGGAAAAGGATGGCGCGCGCGTGCTCATCGCGCCCATGGCGCAGATGTTCTTGTTCGGCACAGAGATCGACTACGAGACCGCGCTGCTGGAATCCGGCTTCAAGTTCCGCAACCCGAACGTCACGGACGCTTGCGGCTGCGGTGAGTCGATCAAGTTCAAGGACATTGATGAGCTGGCCGCCGAACGCGGCGCGCAAAGCTGATCCTGTGGCGATCTCGGCAGAAGAGATCGCCTATGCCACGGACCTGTTTTCCGATCTTGGTGATCTGACGACGCGCCGCATGATGGGCGGTCTGTGTCTCTATCATCGCGGAACGATCTTCGCGCTGGTCCACTCCGATTACGGAATCATGATCAAGGGTGTGGGAGCCTTCATCCCAGTTTTAGAAGGCATGGGGTGCACCCGCTGGACCTACCCGCGCAAAGACGGCAAATCTGCGGCGATGCCCTATTGGACCTTGCCGCCCGACTGCGAGGACGATCCCGAAGCGGCCTGCGATCTGGCGCGCGCGGCGCTACAGCACCTTTAGCCCAGCTCCAACGAGGCCACGGCGTAGAAACCTTTGGGCGCTTCAGGGCTTTCCGGACCACGATACATGCGCGCGGTTTCGAAGCCCGGTTCCAGACCGATCTGCCGACAAATTTCAGTCATCCCAGTGGCGCTTTGCGGCACGTCCAGAACGATCTGTTCCGCCGCATGAGCCTTGGCCCAAACCACGGCCTGCGCGATCAGCCTCCGAGCCTGATCCGAATTTTGCGCCACAAGCGGCCCTATCTTCACGCCGACCTGACATAATCTGACCGTTACAATGCCCGACGTGCCATCTACGAAGGTGGCGCGCGTCTGGCATTGCTGGAACCAGGCGTTTAGGAATTTTGGCTTCGCCCATCCGGACGCCGCGTTTTCCAAGGCAACCATCCCATCCAAATCCTGAGGCAACGCCAACGGCAAATCTGGCGGGGTCGGCAGACCACGCGGCACACCCTGCCAGCGGACCGTTTGACCCGCAGGCTCGAATCCGGACGATCGGTAGTTTTTCTGCTGTGCAGGGACACCATCCAAGCCAACCGTCCGGGATCCGGCATGGGCCAAGGCGTAGGTCCACAGCGCAAGTCCGATGCCGCGCCCCCGATACTCTGGCAAACACAGGTACAATCCCAAAAAAGCAAAGTCTGTAGAATGGTTGACGACAGAGATGGCAGCCACCGGTGCACCGTCTTCCTCTGCCACAAAGACCCCGCCGGGATCAGCGGCAAGAAAGGCATTTGCATCCTCTACACCGGGGTTCCAACCTTCAGCGGCGGCCCAGCCCAGAACAACTGGCATTTCCTCGGGGCGTATCACGCGGCACAGCGTCATGGGCGCAGCGCCTCACGCAGAGAAACGCCCGTCCATGCCTGATCGCGCAGATCGAGTTGTGACAACAGGTCGAGGAGATGGCCCTTCATCAGCTCCTCGGCCCCTGCCCCGTCGTGCGCGCTCAATGCCTCCAACAGCGCATGGTGCGCATGACTTTCACACATGGCGTTGCGACGGCGCCAATAGAGCGCAATTACCAGGGAAGAGCGTGAGACCAACTGTCGAATGAAACCTTCCACCGTTGCCTGATCGGCGATGCGGGCGATTTCGACATGGAAATGACCGGACAGGTTCAGCGCCCGCCCGTGTTGACCCGCGTCCAGAGCGGCGTGCTCGTCTGCGATGTGGGCGCGCAGAAGAGCCATGTCCTCCTTTGTTGTGCGCTCAGCGGCGGCGCGCGCCATGCGAGGCTCCAGCAAGGCGCGCGCCTCGAACACTTCGCGGGCCTCCTTGACCGACGGACGCGCCACGAACGCGCCGCGATTGCGCTCAATGCTCACCAGACCGTCATGGGCCAGCGACCGCAGCGCCTGCCGTACAACCGTGCGTCCGACGCCATAGATGTCGCCCACCTCGTCCTCGGACAGTTTCATGCCGGGCAGAACGCGGTGTTCGTGAATCGCCTCCGTCAGACTGATGGCCAGAGTATCGGGCGAGGCAGGGTGGGAACGCGTGTCGGACATAGGCGCGAAAGAGGCTCCAATATTACCCGTGATTCCTTGCCAGATGCCAATCAGGACGACAACACCAACGGATATCGTGCACGGCGCCTGGCCATATTGTGCACAATCACCGCCTTTATTTTGCACAATTCAAGACAGCGGTGACTTCGATTTAAGCAATTGCCCGGCACACCCATCACAAAGCCGCATGTTTCAGTTCACCCAAGGAACCCCCGCTCGTCATGGTGACGTCAGTTTCTCTGGGGGCCACATGCGATCCGATCTTGATCTTGAACTTGTCAGTCTGACCAAGCGCTACGGCGACACCACGGCTGTGGATGCCATCAACCATCTGTTTCATGCGGGAACCTATGCCTGTCTTCTGGGACCGTCCGGGTGTGGGAAATCCTCGACCTTGAGGATGCTCGCCGGGCATGAAACCGTCAGTGACGGCAATGTACTGCTGGGCGGTCGCGACATCGGTCGCCTGCCCCCGGCAAAGCGTGGCACCGCCATGATGTTCCAGAGCTACGCGCTCTTTCCACATTTGAACGTGACGGAGAACGTCGGCTTTTCACTGAAGATGAAAGGCACCGACCCGGACAAGCGCCGCAAAGCCGCGATGGAGATGTTGGAACTGGTCGACATGACCCATCTTGCCGACCGGCTGCCCGACCAATTGTCCGGCGGTCAGCAACAGCGTGTCGCCTTGGCCCGCGCCCTGATCACCCGTCCGCAAGTGCTGTTGCTGGACGAGCCGCTGTCGGCGCTCGACCCGTTCCTGCGGGTTCGGATGCGTTCCGAGCTGCGCAAGCTGCAAAAAGAGCTGGGCATCTCCTTCATTCACGTCACCCACGGCCAGGACGAAGCACTGGCCCTCGCCGACGAGATCGTGGTGATGAACAACGCCGTGATCGAACAGGCGGGCCCGACCCGAGACGTGTTCGACCGGCCTGCCACCGCCTTTGTTGCGCAGTTTCTGGGCAGTCATAACGTGATCTCCCTCGCGGAGGGCAAAGTGGCGGTACGTTCTGACGAATTGCGGCTGGCCACACCGGGGGCCGCCAAGCTCGAAGGCCGGATCATCACCGTCGAATATCAGGGCACCCATGTGGCGCTGACGGCGAAGGTCGCCGGTGACCAGGAGGTCACCGCCCTGCTGACAGACAAGGATTTCTTTGGGGCACCAAAGGATGTGGGCGAGGCCGTTGGCCTCGACTGGGACGGCACAGCCGCGCACCCGCTGCGCGCCTGAGCCGCATTAAAAAACCAAAAAGACCGACAGGGACCTAAGGGAGACACCCATGACAACGATTTCGAAAGTCCGCTATTCGCGGCGCGCTCTGCTGAAAACCGGCGGTGCCGCTCTGGCTGCAGCCGCCTTGCCCGCACCGATGGTCTGGGGCCAGGAGATCAAGAACATCACGCTGCGCCAGTTCGGTACAGGCGTATCCAACCTCAACGATGTGGCCAACAAGGTGAAGGAAGACCTTGGCATCACGCTGGAGATGACCGCGTTGGATTCGGACAGCGTCACGCAGCGCGCCGCGACGCAACCGGACAGCTTTGACATCGCGGACATCGAATACTGGATCTGCAAGAAGGTCTGGCCGACCGGCAACCTGCAGGCAATGGATGTGTCGAAGATCGCCAATTACGACAAGATCGTCGGCATCTTCAAATCCGGCAAGCTGACAGAGGACAGCGTAATTGCCCAAGGCACTGCGCCGCATACCGTAGGCTTCATCCCAGAGCCTGGCGCCCGGACCTTTGCCGACGAGCAGACCAACTGGATGACGCTGATCCCGACGATCTACAACGCCGACACGCTGGGCATCCGCCCCGACCTGATCGGCCGCCCGATCGAGACATGGGCAGAGCTTTTGAACCCCGAGTTCAAGGGCAAGGCCTCGATCCTCGACATCTCGTCGATCGGCATCATGGACATGGCAATGGTCTGCGAGGCCATGGGCGAAATCCAGTACGGCGACAAGGGCAACATGACCCGCGAGGAGATCGACAAGACCTTCGCGATCTTCACCGAGGCCAAGCAGAACGGCCAGTTCCGCGCCTTCTGGAAGACCTTCGACGAGAGCGTCAACCTGATGGCATCTGGAGAAGTGGTAATTCAGTCAATGTGGTCGCCCGCGATCACGGCCGTGAAATCCCGCGGCATCGACTGCGTCTACCAGCCGCTGAAAGAAGGCTATCGCTCTTGGGGCGGCGGCATCGGTCTGTCGCAATCTCTGTCCGGCATGGAACTGGACGCAGCCTACGAATACATCAACTGGTACCTCTCCGGCTGGGTCGGCGGCTACCTGATGCGTCAGGGTTACTACTCGGCTGTGCCTGAAACCTCGAAAGAGTTCATGTCCGAGAATGAGTGGGGCTACTGGTTCGAGGGCAAGCCGGCCACGGGCGAGATCACGTCTCCGACCGGGGATGTGCTGGCGCAGGCAGGCGACGTTCGCGATGGCGGCTCCTTCGAGGAACGCATGGGCCAGGTGGCGTGCTGGAACGCTGTCATGGACGAAAACCAGTACATGGTCCGCAAATGGAACGAGTTCATCGCTTCATAAGCGTTTACCCAAGGCGACAAGACGGGGGGCCTTCGGCCCCCTGCACCCCCGAGAGATTTTTGAAGCAAAGAAGCAGGGGCGCCGATGAGGTGGCCCACACGTCGCGCACCTTGCGGGCGGCGATGAACAGGGAGCGACAGAGTGTCTGAGCTTTTCAAGAACCGGCATGTGACGGGATGGCTGATGGCGTCGCCCTTGGTTCTGGTGCTGTCGGTATTTCTGGTGATGCCGATCATCATGATCGCGATCGTGAGCTTCTGGGGGGCGACCGAATGGTCGATCTACCCGGCCTTCCAGTTCGACAACTACGCGTTTCTCTTTGGGTCGGATGTGACCTATCGGGTGTTTTTCAATACTTTCAAATATGCGTTTATCACCTGGGTCTTCTGCCTCGGGATCGGGTTTACCGCCGCCTATTTCCTGGCCTTCCACGTGCGCTCGCTGACCTGGCAGGTCGCGCTGTTTCTGCTGTGTACGATCCCGTTCTGGACGTCGAACATCATCCGGATGATTTCGTGGATTCCGTTTCTGGGGCGCAATGGCCTGGCCAATTCCACGCTGATGTCATGGGGCGTGATCGACGAGCCTCTTGAGTGGCTTTTGTTCAGTGATTTCAGCGTGATCCTCGCCTTTGTCCATCTCTACACACTGTTCATGGTCGTGCCTATTTTCAACACGATGATGCGCATCGACCGTTCATTGATCGAGGCTGCCGCCGACAACGGCGCGTCCGGATGGCAGACCCTGTGGCATGTGATCGTGCCTTTGACCAAGCCCGGCATCATGATCGGCACCATCTTCGTGGTCACCCTCGTGATGGGCGACTTCATCACCGTTCGTTTCATGTCCGGATCGCAATCCGCAAATGTCGGGCGTCTGATTTCCAACGACATTTCGCTGCTGCAGTATCCGTCCGCCTCGGCCACAGCCGTCGTGCTTTTGGTAACCGTGCTGCTGGTGATCGGCATCCTGCTGCGCTTCGTCGACATTCGCAAAGAACTCTAGGAGAGCCTTTTGGAACCGCGTCCCCGCTCCTTTTACATCCTTGCAGCCTTCTTTGCGCTGTTTCTCCTGTTCCTTTACGGGCCGACGCTCACCATTGCGGTGTTGTCGTTCCAGGGCCCGGAAGGCGGCCTGACCTTTCCCATGCGCGGCGTGTCGCTGCACTGGTTTCGCGATCTGTTCCAGGAGCAGGCCGTCGGCGACATCTGGGGAGCCTTCCGGCGCTCTTTGGTGCTGGGCTTGATGGTCATGGTGACCACCGTGGTGGTCTCCGTGCTTGGCGGTCTTGCCTTTCGCAAGCGGTTCCAGGGCTCCGCGATCCTGTTCTACCTGATCATCACGGCCTTGGTGATCCCCTCAATCCTTGTGTCGCTTGGCGTTGGGCTCATCTTTTCACAAGGCGGGCTGAAGGTGCATTGGGCAACCTCCGGTTTTGGCTCTCAGCTGACGTGGACGCTGCCCTTTGGCTTGCTGATCATGTTCGCCGTGTTCAACCGCTTTGATCGGTCTTACGAGGAAGCCGCCCGCGATCTTGGGGCGTCCCCCTGGCAAACCATCCGCCACGTGGTGCTGCCGATCATCGCCCCCTCCCTGATCGGGGTGGCTCTGTTCGGCTTCACGCTCAGCTATGATGAATTTGCGCGGACATTGCTGACGGCAGGCAGCTACAACACCCTGCCGTTGGAGATCTTCGGCATGACCACAAACGTCACGACGCCGGTGATCTTTGCGCTGGGCACACTGACGACGCTGTTTTCCTTTGCCATCATCGGGGTGTTCTTGGTGATGGCCTGGATCATCGGACGGCGGCGCAAACGGGCCGGCTCCGACGCAGGCAAAGGGATGATCTGAGCCATGTCCGTCCTGATCATCAATCCAAACAGCACAGAGGCGATGACACAGTCCATGCTCGCGGCGGCGCGCGCCGCGACACCGGACCTGATGTTTGACGCCATGACATCGCACGACGGCCCTCCCGCGATCCAAGGGCGCGAGGATGGTGCCCTGGCGGAGGGGCCGTTGTTGCGCCTGATCGACACGGTAACGGCAGAGGGGATCATCGTCGGTTGCTTTGACGACACGGCGCTGGCGGAGGCGGCCAAACGCGCGCCCTGCCCCGTGATCGGTCTGGGGCAGGCTGCATTCTTCGACTGCGCGCTGCGGCACCGCAGGTTCAGCGTGGTCACCACGCTGTCTGTTTCCGTGCCGGTGATCGAGGCGAACATCGTGGGATACGGGCTGAGCGGCCACCTTGGTCGCGTGCGCGCCTCCGACGTGCCCGTGCTGGAGCTGGAGCGCGACCCGCAAGCCGCCTGTGCGCCTATTCTGGCGCAGGCACGGCGCGCCTTGGAGGAAGATCAGGTAGACGCAATCGTGCTGGGCTGCGCCGGCATGGTCAAGGTCATCGCCGCCATGCGTGCAGAGCTTCCCTGCCCCGTCATCGATCCGGTTGAAAGCGCCGCGCGCGCGATGCTGTGGATGACGCGCTGAGGGCTGCGCCACATGAGGACCACCCAGCGGCCAACGGCAACGCCATTGCCAACCCTCAGGTCGATTGCAGGTGCCGGTAGGTTTCCTTGAACCGCTTCTGAAGATGGTCACCGGCGCGGATCACCTGCCCGGAACCCATAGGCGCGACGTTGGTGTCGTGGTTCGGGTTGAAGAACAGGGGCACTGAAATCCGTTCGTCCGTCGAACCGCGCACACGGTGCAGCGTTGCCTTCACCCGCCCGCCGGTCCACATCTCCAGCATCTCGCCAAAGTTGATGACGAACTCCCCCGGTGCCGCCTGAAGCGCGTGCCATTCATCATCCCGTCCCAGGACTTCAAGCCCCGGCACGCCATCGCTGCCCAGCAACGTCAGGCAGCCGTAGTCCGTGTGCGCCGCGATGCCGAAATCCTTGTCCCCCGCCCAATCGGGTCGCGGCGGGTAATAGTTGCCGCGCAGCAAGGCCATGGGGCGGTCGAACTTGTCGTCAAAGTAATGCCGGTCCTCGCCAATCCCTTCGGCGATGCCACGCAGCAAATCCATGGCCACAGCGCTGGCATCGCGGTAATAGGCCTCGATCACGGCGCGAAACCCTTCTGGCTCTGAGGGCCACAGGTTGGATGCATAGACTGACAGACCCGTCTCAGGGGCCTCGAACCCGCTGTCGAACACCTGTTTGTAGTCCGGGTTGGCATCAGGATCGACCTGCTCCGACTGCGGTGCACCCCACCCCCGGTTGGCCCCGGTCACGGCCATGTCGACAACGCGCTTTTGTTTCTCCGGCAGGTCAAAGAACGCACGGTAGGCCGCCAACACAAGCCGCATGCGTGCGGGCCGGATCGCCGTGTTGCGCACCTTCAGAAACCCGATGTCGAAGGCCGCATCCCGCAACGCGTCCAGGGTTTGCGGGTCGCGGGTGGCGATCTTTGCGGCGTCCAGACTGGGTATCATTGGCTTGGCCCCTTTCAAATGACGCGGGTGCCATGCCACGCGCCCCGCTGTTAAGCAAGGACCCTTGACCTTTGCGCGTGCAGCGTGACACTTCGCGAAAGTGACAGGAGGGCTATCGAATGCGCACCAAACTCGCCGCAGGCAACTGGAAAATGAATGGCACACGCGCCGCGTTGGAGGAATTGTCGGCCATGGCTACGGCCGCAGACAAAGGCACGGCAGAGGTTCTGATATGCCCGCCCGCCACACTCATCGCCAGCGCCGTGGAACAGGCGGGCCCGATTGCGCTGGGCGGCCAGGACTGCCACGACCAGCCCAAGGGCGCACATACCGGCGATCTGTCGGCAAAGATGCTCGCGGACGCGGGCGCGACCTACGTGATCCTCGGCCACTCCGAGCGCCGCACCGACCACGAGGAAACCGACGCCTTGATCCGCAACAAGTGCCGCGCCGCGTGGTCCGCCGGGCTCAAAGCCGTGGTCTGCGTCGGCGAAACGCTCGACGAGTTTGAAGCCTCCAACACGCTCGACATCATCGGCGGCCAGCTCGCGTCATCCATTCCCGACGAGGCGACCGGCCACAATCTTGTGGTGGCCTACGAACCCGTCTGGGCGATCGGCACAGGCAAGGTTCCGACGGTTCAACAGATCGGCGAAGTTCATGATTTCATCCGCTCGCGCCTGGAACGGCGCTTTGGCGCGGGTGTGGGCCGCTCGGTGCGGCTGCTCTATGGTGGCTCGGTGAAGGCTGCAAATGCCGAAGAGATCTTTCTCACCTCCAACGTGGATGGCGCGCTGGTGGGCGGCGCCTCTTTGAAGGCCGAGGATTTCGTGCCCATCATTGATGCGCTGAACAAAAGCGCTCAGTAAAATTTCCCGCCGGGCGCCCGCATAGGGCCGCCCGGCGACACTTGTTTCTGAAGGGGCAGACCTTCGTTTCGCTCATTGGTTTTGGAAACGCCGAATTTCGTGCACGAAATTCCTTCAATGAGACGGCACAGACCGGCAATTTCCCTCCTTGCGAGGGCTGCCAACTATTTCGGCCAAAGTCCGGTTTACCCGAATACGCCGATTTCCCCCCGCATGTTATCCGATAACCAGCCCGTGCTATCGTTTTCCGGCAGGACTTGCGGGCATTCTTTCGCGTGAGGCGCCTCTCTGCCGGGCGCCTGATCTCAGGCTATGGCCTGTGTTTTTCAAAAGAGGAAATTTCCATGTCTGCCAAATCCCTAACCGCCCTCGTCGCCGCCACTGCCATGGTCGCGTCCCTGTCCATGCCCACCCCTGCTGCCGCGCTGAACCAAAAGGAGCGCAATGTCGTCGGCGGTGTCGTCCTCGGTGTACTCGGCACCCTCGCCGTGCAGGAAGCGAAACGGCCCAAGGAAAAGCGTTACTACGTCTGCAACAGCCCCTACCGCACGTATCGCAACGGCCAGCTTGTCACCGTCTGCCGCTGAGACCGGCACACGTCGCATGGGCAGCCGCGCCAGCGTCCCGACCAAATGACAAAGGCCACCGAAAGCATCCGCTTCGGTGGCCTTTTTCTTACGCTGATCGGGGGATCAGTTTGCGCCGAAACCATTCGCCTCGCAGAAAGCGCGCTCCAGCGGTTCCGATGGCAGCATCGCGCCTTCGCAACGGATCTGCGGTCCCATGACCTCGTTCGGCATCCAGGTCGAGATGATCGGAATATAGGTCACCATGATCAGGAAGACGAAGAGCACGCCCAGGAACGGCAGCGCAGCTTTCACCACACGCATCATCGGCATCCCCGCCACGCCTGAGGTGACGAAGAGGTTCAGACCCACTGGCGGCGTGATCATCCCGATTTCCATGTTCACCACCATGATGATGCCCAGATGGATCGGATCAATGCCCAGCTGCAACGCGATCGGGAACACAAGCGGTGCGACGATGACCAACAGGCCCGACGGTTCCATGAACTGACCGCCGATCAGCAGGATGACGTTCACGATCACAAGGAACATGACCGGCCCAAACCCCGCGTCCAGCATGGCCCCGGCGATCTGCTGCGGGATCTGCTCATCGGTCAGCACGTGCTTCAGGATCAGCGCGTTGGCAATGATGAACATCAGCGTGACCGTCAGCTTGCCCGCGTCCAGCAAGGTGTTACGCGTGTCGCGGTGGAAAAAGGCCGTCACCAGCGCGATGGGTTTTTCCCACAGGGCCTTGTGATGTCCATCCTCGGCCCGCAGTGGCCCCATGTCACGATAGATGAAGTTCGCAACCACGAAGGCGTAGACAGCTGCAACCGCTGCGGCCTCTGTCGGCGTGAACACACCGCCGTAGATGCCACCAAGGATGATCACGATCAGCAGCAGGCCCCAGACCGCATCCGCGCCGGAGGACCAAACCTCGTCCCAGCCCTTCCATTCGCCGCGCGGCAGGTTGCGCACTCTGGCGATGATGTAGATCGTCGCCATCAACATGCTGCCCGCCATCAGGCCCGGGATCACACCGGCCAGGAACATGCGGCCAACCGAAACGTCCGTTGCGGAGGCATAGACCACCATCACGATGGACGGTGGGATCAGAATGCCAAGCGTACCCGCGTTGGCGATGACCCCGGCAGCGAAATCCTTGGAATAACCAACCTGACGCATCCCGGCGATGACGATGGATCCGATGGCCACAACGGTCGCGGGCGACGACCCGGACAGCGCCGCGAACATCATGCAGGCGAATACGCCCGCGATGGCCAGACCACCCGGCAAATGCCCGACGATGGCGATGGAAAAGCGGATGATCCGCTGCGCCACGCCGCCCGTCGACATGAATGACGAGGCAAGGATAAAGAACGGGATCGCCAGCAGCGTGTAGTGCCCTGCCATCGCCTGAAAGAAGCTCTGCGCGACGGAACTCAGCGAGGTGTCCGACAAGAACAGCAAGAACACGATGGACGAAAAGCCGAGCGACACCGCAATCGGCACGCCGATCAGCATCAGGCCGATCACCATGGTAAAGAGAAGTACGACATCCATGGGATCAGTCCTTGTTCATATGTGCGACGTCTTCGACGGCGTCTTCGGCTTCGTGAGAAACAATCAGGCTGTGGGAGTCACCGCGCACGATGCGGACGGTCGCCTGAATGAACCGGAACAGCAAAAGCAGGCAGCCGAACGGCAAGATGAAATACGGAATAAAGCGCGGGATCTTCTCGTAGGCTTCGCCTTCGTTGATCCAGGGTTCGATGAACCGCAGCCACTCCGGCATCGGAATGTCGATCACCTCATACCAGCTGCGGTAGGAGGTGCGGGTCATGTCCTCGAACCCGGTGGGGAACCAGCGCCCCGTGGTCTGCGGCAGGTTGGCGAAGTTGGCCCAGTAATCCCACGCCCCTTTCAACATCAACAAAGCGTAGGCGATGCAGATGCCAGCGGCGATCAGCGCCAGAACTCGGCGACCCGCCGGTGGCACGATGTTCACAACCGCATCGACCCCAAGGTTCGCCGTCGTCTTGACCGCGTAGCTGACGCCAAACACCACCAGCCATGCAAACAGCAGCGACGTGGCCTCCAACCCCCAGATCAGCCCGGTGTTGAAACCATATCGCAGCACGACGTTGATGAAGGTGATGAGGGTCATCGCGCCCAAGATCAGCGCAATCGCGGATTTCTCCAATTCATCTATGACGTAGCCAAAGCCACTGTCCGGCCTTTCGTGATCACCTGACATCCTTCATCCCCTTCGTTGTTTGATGCCCGGCCAGAGGCGCCTGCCCCCAGCCGGTGAATAATTACTGTCCAGACGCAATCTCTGCGTTGATGCGTTTGGCGGCTTCGATCTTTTCGGCGCCGATGTCGTCCTCGAACTGCTTCCAGACCGGCAGCATCACATCGACCCAGGCCTGGCGCTGCTCCGGCGTCAGCTCACGGACCGTGCCACCGGCATCGATGATTGCCTGACGAGCTTCCTGGTTGACCGCCTCGGACGCGCCGTTGCGGGCCTCGGTCACCTCGCGCAGGATCTGGCTGAACTGGTCGCGGATGGCCGGATCGAGTGCGTCCCACCAATCCACGGACGTCACCACCATGTAATCCAGCAACAGGTGGTTGGTCTCCGTGATGCCGTCCTGCACCTCAAAGAACTTCTGCCCGTAGATGTTCGACCACGTGTTCTGCTGGCCATCCACCACGCCGGTCTGAAGCGCGCCATATACCTCGGAGAATGCCATCGGTTGCGGCGATGCGCCAAGCGCTTCCATCTGGGCGATGATCACATCGGCGGCCTGTACGCGCATCTTCAATCCGGCCACATCACCGGGATTGACCAGCGGCACATCGGCCGAGATCTGCTTCATTCCGTTGTGCCAGAACTCCAGCCCCAAAAGGCCACGGCGCACCATGCCCTCTTTCATCTCCTGGCCGGTTTCGCTTTGCTGGAAGGCGTTGACCGCCTCCATGTTGCTGAACAGAAACGGCAGATCAAAGATGCGGAATTGCTTGGTAAACTGTTCGAATTTCGACAGCGACGGCGCGGCAAGATGGACGTCGCCATTCAGCATCGCCTCCAGCACCTGGTCGTCGTTGTACAGCGTGGAGTTCGGAAAGACCTCCATGCAGGCGGCGCCGTTCATTTCCTCGTTTACACGGGACTGCAACAGGCTGACCGCAATCCCCTTGGGGTGGCGGTCGGTGTTCACGACGTGTGAAAACTTGATCGTCACCTCGCCCTCGTCACACCCGGTGATACCTTCGGCCTGGGCCACGCCAGCGCATGCGAACAGGCTCGCGGCCACGGCTGCGGCGGCGGAAAACGTCGTCTTCATAATGGGGTCCTCCATTTTCTCCCTTGGGACTTCTCAGTCCGGTGAAGAAGGTTCCGCATATGCACAGCGCAGCGCAAGGTATTGTCAGATACCGAGAATATCATCCCGCCGACTGAAACAGCCGGCGGGAGAGTCTAGTTCAACGATTACATGGACTCGTTGATTTTCTGAGCGGCGTCGATGTTGTCCTGACCCACGTCCTCGACGAATTCTTCCCACACGGGCTTCATCGCGTCGACCCAGACAGCACGCTGCTCTGCGGTCAGCTCGCGCACTTCGCCACCGGCATCGATCACGGCCTGCTTGGCTTCCTGGTTCACTTTCGCGGACTCGGCATTCCGGGTGGTGGACACTTCTTCGATGATCGTCGCAAGCTGGTCGCGCACATCAGCGTCGAGGCCTTCCCACCAGTCGATGTTGGTCACCAGCATGTAGTCGAGCACGCCGTGGTTGGTCTCGGTGGTGCCGTCCTGCACCTCAAAGAACTTCTGGCCGTAGATGTTGGACCATGTGTTCTCCTGGCCGTCGACAACGCCGGTTTGCAGCGCGCCGTACACTTCGGAGAATGCCATCGGCTGCGGGGACCCGCCCATCGCCGCCATCTGCGCCTTCAGCACGTCAGAGTTCTGGACGCGGAACTTCAGGCCTTCGGCGTCGGAGGGAGAGATCAGCGGCTTGTTGGCCGACATCTGCTTCATGCCGTTGTGCCAGAATGCAAGACCGAGCAGACCACGACGGGACATGGTTTCCTTCATCGCTTCGCCGGTCTCTGACGCTTGGAACGCGTCCACGGCGTCGATGTTCTTGAACATGAACGGCAGGTCGAAGATGCGGAACTTCTTGGTGAACTGCTCGAACTTGGACAGCGACGGCGCGGCCAGTTGCACGTCGCCTTGCAGCATCGCTTCGAGCACCTGGTCGTCATTGTAAAGCGTGGAGTTCGGGAAGACCTCCATGCAGGCGGTGCCGTCCATCTCTTCGTTTACGCGCTCTTCGAGCAATGAGGCAGCAATGCCCTTGGGGTGACGGTCGGTGTTGGTGACGTGGCTGAACTTGATAACCATTTCGCCTTCGTCGCAGGCGGCCATTGCGCCAGTTGCGCCGGTCACGCTCAGGGCGGCCACGGCTGCGGTCATGAGAAACTTGTTCATTGGTATCCTCCCAAGAATACAAAATTGTGTTTCCCACTGCCCCTCCTCAGGGCAGCGAATGCCGTTAAAAGAGCCACGAGCGATTCACAGCGCAAGACTGCTGGAACAAAAACTTGGGATGGATGAATTTTGCGCCTGATAACATGATGATAGCAAAAGCCATGCGCCTTGAACATGCCTGCCTTGCATTTCAGGCGTGCGGGATTCCGCACAGCCGGATTTGGCCTTTGTGCGAGTTTCCGCACAGATTCAAGGTTTGATTCGTCACATTTCGGTCAACGGGGGTTGAAAGCCAGCATCGCCCCCACCCGTCAGTCTCGCTTGAACGCCTCGGGTTTCAGCCCGTATTTCGCAAGTTTGTCGTACATGGTCTTGCGCGGAAGCTTCAGCGCCTTCGCGGCCTCTGACGCACGTCCATTGTGCCGCCCGAGCGAGGCCGCGAGCAAGGACCGCTCCACCTGCGCCATCTGCTCTGCCAGACCCAGATCCTTTGCCTGCGACAGCTCATCCGGCATCCCAAGGACAAATCGCATGGCCGCAGACATGAGAGACCGCGCATTTCCCGGCCATTCCTGCGCCATCAACCCGGCCTCGTGTTCCGGCGTAATTCTCGGCGCCTCGATCCCGGCCTGCTCCGCCGCCTGAGCGACGTAATGACCGAACAGAACCGGAATGTCCTCGGGGCGTTCTGCAAGTGACGGGATACGCGCCTGGCAAACTTCCAATCGGTAGTAAATATCCGCGGACAACCGCCCCTCATCCACGGCACGGCGCAGATCCTGTGTGGTGCCCGCGATCAGGCGCGCGCCGCCACGCTCCAGCGCGTCAGACAACGCAACTTGCGTGTCCTCCGGTAGTTGGCCGAGCTCATCAAGGAACAATGCCCCGCCCTGCGCCGCCTCCCATGCGATGTCCAGTCCGGCTCGGTCCAGCCCGGCGGCGGCGCGCTTCACGAACGGACCCTTCGACAACAGCGACGACAGGTGAATGACTTCCGCGACCTTGGACACGCCACTGCCCGGCGCGCCCAGCACCAGCGCCTCTGTCCCCGCGCGCCCCGCCACGCGAACCTGCGCCCGCAGCGTTTCGACCTGTGGCGAGCGCCCAAAGATCATCCGCGCCGCCGGATCGGATGCTTCCAGCTGCGCCTTCATCCGGCGATTTTCCAGAACCATGCCGCGCACCGTCAGGGCACGCTCGACAACTGCGGTCAATTCCTTGGGAGAACAAGGTTTTTCCAGGAACCCAAAGGCCCCGCGCGACATGGCGCGCACCGCCATGGGGATATCTCCCTCCCCCGTGAGCAAGATAACGGGCAAATCGGGGTCAGCCTCGCGCGCATAATCCAGCAGGTGAAACCCATCGCGCCCCGGCATCCGAATATCAGAGACGATAACCCCGGCGAAATCCGATGCGATGCGGTCCTTGGCTTCGACAAAGGACCCGGCAGTGACCGGAGAAAAATCGTGCAGTTCCAGCGTCTGACCCAAGGCCTCGCGCACCGCTGCATCGTCATCCACCAAAAGCACCTGCCTGATCATCGCGCCACACCTTCCACGAAAAGACCCGGATGCCATGGCACCCGGGTCCAGATCTGGCTCAACTGCGCGCCGGGTTCAACCGGTACGACGTTCACCCCATGCGGTCAGAGCTGTAGGAGCCGGGTGATGCCGGGAAAACCACGGTCTTGTCACCGTTGAGGAACACGCGCCGCCGCGCGTGGGCATGCACGGCCCGCGCCAGCACCTGCGCTTCGACATCGCGGCCCAGCGACACGTAATCGCTTGCCGATTGCGCATGGGTGACGCGCACCGTGTCCTGCTCGATGATCGGGCCTTCGTCGAGGTCGGCGGTCACATAGTGCGAGGTCGCCCCGATCAGTTTCACACCACGCTCGTAAGCTTGCTTGTAAGGATTCGCGCCTTTGAAGGACGGCAGGAACGAGTGGTGGATGTTGATGATCCGACCGGACATTTTCTGGCACATGGTGTCGCTGAGGATCTGCATGTAGCGCGCCAGCACGATCAGGTCGGCCTCGGCATCCTCGACCACCTGCAGGATACGCGCCTCGGCCTCCGCCTTGTTTTGCTTGGTCACGGGAATGCAATGGAACGGAATATCCGCATTCACCACGACCTTTTGATAATCCATGTGGTTGGAAATCACGGCCACGATTTCGATCGGCAGCGCGCCGATGCGTGTGCGGTACAGCAGATCGTTCAGGCAGTGGCCAAAACGGCTCACCATCACCACGACCTTCATCTTCGCCGTCTCGTCATGGAAAGCATAGTCCATGGAGAACTCGCCGCCCACGTCTTCCATATCGGTGGTAAGCTGGTCCAGCGTTGCTCCGGTCTCGGAGTTGAAGCTGACGCGCATAAAGAACTGGCCCGTGCCGAGGTCGTCATACTGCGCGCTGTCGGTTATGTTGCAGCCATGATTGGCCAGAAAAGCGGACACCGCAGCGACGATGCCACGGGTCGAGGGACAGGCTACGGTCAGGGCGTAACGGGTCATGGGAGGGTCTCCGGTCAGGGGCGCGCGGGCGCGCAACGGTCATTGAATGATGCGGTAGCAGCGAGACAGAGCCTTGAATATGCCGCCGTCCTCCCGGTTGGCCGTCTTTTCAACTTTGTTCGCAACAATCGCTTACTGGCTGCATACCATCGGAAACCTGCGCGTCCCTCGCGGCGCAAAACGACTTCCTCAGCACGGAATCCGACCGCGACAAGATTCCTTTCGCCGAGCAGCACACCATACCCCGGCTGACAGGGGCGCGCGGCGGCGTGTTGACTGCTGCGCTTGCCCATTGGCTCAGTCGGCCTCACCCGCCGCCCACGGCTCCAGTTCCACCGCGAATTCCGCGCCGCCCTCCACATTCGCGCCCCGGATCTTGCCGCCAAAGCTCTGCACCAGACCATAGGAAATCGACAGACCCAGCCCCATGCCATCGCCCACCTCCTTGGTGGAATAAAATGGCTCAAAGACCTTTTCCGGATCAGCGATGCCTGGCCCGCTGTCACGCACCTGCACCACCAAACGCTCCCCGGTTTCCACGCGGAGGGTCAGATGCTTCACGGGCTGACCCGCCATGGCATCGGCGGCGTTGTTGATGAGATTTACAAACACCTGCCCCAGCCGCACTTCGCCCGCGCGCACGTGAATATCCTCCGCCGGTGGTTGCCAGTCCAGCGTCACCCCATCCGCAACCAGACGCGCTTCGGTCAGATCGACCGCCTGCGCAATCACCGCCAGCAAATCGACGCGCGTCATCGGCTCGCTTTCGCCTTGGGCAAAGGCGCGCAGGTTCTTGATGATCCGTGCCGCGCGCGCTGCAAGGTCCGCAATGCGTGACAGGTTCTCGCCCGCACGCTCCGGTTTGCCCCGGTTCAGAAAGGCCTCGCCGTTTTCAGCGAATTGGCGGATTGCCATCAATGGCTGGTTCAATTCGTGACTGATGCCCGCTGACATCTGACCCAAGGCAGACAGCTTGCCCGCCTGCACCAGATCCGCCTGCGCCCGACGCAACGCGTCTTCGGCATCTTCGCGTTCCACCACCTCGCGGCGCAGGGCAGCGTTAACCCCTTCCAGCTCCCGCGTGCGCGCCCGGACACGGCCCTCCAGCTGCGTATTGGCCAGCGCCAGTGCCCGCCGCCGTGCGCCAAGCGTCCAGAGCACCGCGCCAAACCCGAGGCACAGCGCCGCAACAACAACAGCCTGTAACGCCGCGATCTGCCGCGCCGGCCTGACGTCGATCAGCGCCTCGCCCATCATGCCGATCACCGGCAGGTTCTGTGTCAGATGCAGCGCACGAGGCGGCACGTAATCGCTCCAACTCTGGTGCCAGATCTCGTAGCCCGCCACCATGCGCGTCTCCAACCCCTGGGGCACCCCTTGCCCGTTCACGGGTTTCACGCCGTCCAGTTTCCAGAACATCATTTCCGAGCGATTGGTCACGATCACGCGGCCCGCTGCGGTGGTGAAAAAGACCGATGGCCGCGACCCGCGCCATGCGCCTTCGATGCCTTCCAAATCCACGACCATGACCAGCACACCGCGCACCCGCCCATCCGGACCAAACGCAGGCGCCGCATGGGAATAGATGCGCGCGCCGCTCTGCGGATCCAGTCCGTAGCCCGCCCCCAGCGCCCCGCGCGTCGCGCGCGCAAACCATGGCTGCGCCGTCAGCGAACCCGGCACCTGTGGCTCGGAGGACGCCAGAACCTGCCCCTCCACATCGGCATAAAACGCAAGGATCGCGCCTGTCCGGTCTGCGCCGTTCAGCAAAACACGCTCCGCCTGCGCGACATCACCGCCTGAATGAAGCGCCTCCAGGACGGGATGATCCGACAGCAAGACAGCCGTGGCACGATATCGCAGCAATCCCGTCACCAGACGGTCAGAGGCCAGCGCCAGATCAGCCCGACCGCGCGCCGCCACCTGTCCTATGGCCTGCGCGTAGCCGTATCCAAAGACCACCCACGACAGCAGCGCAACGGCCAGCAAAAATGCAAGCACGGCCAAAGCCCTGCCCCTCAACACGGGTCCCGTGCCTGTGTCCCCCTGCAACATCGCATCTTTCATGGTGGCCAACCTATCAACCCCTTGCCAGCGAAGCCAAGCCTGTGTCACCTCGCGCCATGTTGCGTCTTTCCCAATCCCCCACCGATCCCGCCTTTGTCCAGGACCCGTATCCGTTCTACGACCGCCTTCGAGCGGGCGGAGACATGGCCTTTTGGACAGAATACGACATGCCCTGTGCCGTATCGCACCGTGCAGTATCATCGCTGCTGCGCGACCGCCGCTTTGGCCGGGAAATCCCGCCGGAGCTGGCACAGTCGATTCCCGACCACCTCGCCCCCTTTTACAGCATCGAGTCGCATTCCATGCTGGAGCTGGAGCCGCCGCGCCACACCCGCTTGCGGGGCTTGGTCACGCGGGCCTTTACCTCGCGCCGGGTCGCGGCGCTGGAGCCGGACATCACCCGCCGGACCCATGCATTGATCGACGCCCTGCCCAAAGACACTGCCGATCTTATCCCGATGCTCTGCCAACCGCTGCCGGTCGAGGTCATCTGCACTCTGCTCGGTGTGCCCGACAGCCATGCGCGCGACCTGCTGCGCTGGTCAAATGCCATGGTCGCCATTTACCAGGCCCGCCGCGACCGCGCGGTCGAAGACGCCGCAAGCGCCGCCGCCGCCGAGTTCACGGCCTTCCTCACCGACCTGATCGCCCATCGCCGCCAACGCCCCACCGACGACCTGCTGACGCATCTCATCGCCGCCGAAGAAGCAGGCGATCGTCTTTCGACCGAGGAACTGATCGCGACGGTCGTCCTGCTGCTGAACGCCGGCCACGAAGCAACGGTGCACACCCTGGGCAACGGCCTTGCCCGATTGCTGGCAGATGGGCATCGCGTGTCCCCGGAAAATGCCGTGCAAACGGTCGAAGAAATCCTGCGCCATGATCCACCGCTGCACATGTTCACGCGCTACGCCTATGAGGACGTGACCGTCTTCGGTCACAGCTTCAAACGCGGCGATCAGGTTGCCCTTCTGCTTGGCGCGGCGAACCGGGATCCCGACGTCTGGCCCGATCCTCATCGGTTTGATCCCACCCGGACCGCGCAGCAAAACACCAGTTTCGGGGCGGGTCTGCACTTCTGCGTCGGCGCGCCTCTGGCTCGGCTCGAGCTGACCACCGCGCTCCCCATCCTGTTTGATCGCCTGCCGGACCTACGCCTGGCCAAAGCGCCAAGCTACGCCAATCTATACCACTTCCACGGCCTTGAGGCGCTGCATGTGACCTACTAGAGCCGACGCCGAAACCACCCCTTCGCGGCTTCTTCGCTGCAAAAACACTCCCGCCGGAGGCAGCTGGCGCGCGCAGCCGCGCCCAAAGGCCACCCACGCAACAGCGCGGCCCGGCTCACAAAGGCAGCGCAACGGTGGTCTTGATCTCCTCCATGGACAAAAGCGCCGTCACATTGTGCACCTTCACCTCGGATATCAGCGCCTGGTAAAACGCATCATAGGCCCGCGCGTTCTTCACCCGCACCTTCAGAATGTAATCAATGTCCCCGGCCAGCCGGTGCGCTTCCTGCACCTCCGGACGTTCCTGCAAGGCTGTCAGGAACTTGCGCTGCCAGTCGGCCTCGTGCTCTGACGTTCGGATCAGGACAAAGAAACAGGCCTCGAACCCAAGCGCCTCGGCATCCAGCAACACGGTGTGCTGGCCGATGATCCCTGCCTCGCGCATCTTGCGAATCCGGTTCCACACCGGGGTTTTGCTCGACCCCACAGCCTTGGCGATCTCGTCCAGCGACTGACTTGCATCGCGTTGCAGTTCCACAAGGATTTTCCGGTCGGTGTCGTCGATCTTCATCCGCTGTTCCTGATTTGCGCCATGAGGGGAATATTCCTCCATTTCCCCGCGAGGACAAGAACAAACCTCCTTATTGAGCCAGACCCATAGCCCAAAACCGGGACAATATCCTATATGTAGGCAAGCTATCAGAGGTCACATCATGCGCCACTTCCCGATCTTTCTCGCGCTGAGCAACCGTGTCGTCGTGCTGTCCGGCGGCGGGGACGCGGCTTTGGCAAAACTGCGTCTTTTGCTCAAAACAGAAGCCGCTCTGCATGTTTACGCCCCCGATCCGGCGCCTGAAATCATCGCCTGGGACGCCGAGGGCCGGTTGAGCCTGCACCGCCGCCCGATGGAAGCCTGCGACCTGATTGGCGCCGCGCTTGTCTATGCGGCGGACGAAGACGATGTGCAGGACGCGCGCACGCAGCGTCTGGCGCATGGCGCGGGCGTCCTTTTGAACGTGGTCGACAACCTCGAAGACAGCCAGTTCATCACGCCCGCCATCGTCGACCGTGATCCTGTCACCGTCGCAATCGGCACCGAGGGCGCGGCCCCCGTGCTTGCCCGCGCGATCAAGGCCCACCTTGAGGAACATCTCCCCGCTGGCACAGGAACGCTGGCTCGCATCGGCCAAGGGTTCCGCAAGATGGCGGAAAAACTACCGTTCGGTCGGGCGCGTCGGGATTTCTGGCAGGACTATTATTTCAACGCAGGCCCCCGTGCCCTGCCCCAAGGCGAAGCCGCCGTACGGGAGACGCTCGGCACGCTGCTCGACGATCACCTGACACGCAAGGAACGGGCGGGGTTCGTGGCCTTTGTCGGGTCCGGCCCTGGCGACCCTGACCTGCTGACGCTGAAAGCCCGCCGCAAACTCGATGAGGCCGATGTGGTGCTTTATGACCGGCTTGCGCCCAAGGCGATCCTTGAACTGGCCCGCCGCGAAGCCATCATGATCGACGTTGGCAAGATCGGCTTTGGCCCCTCGACCCCCCAGGAGCACATCAACGCCCTGTTGGTAGAGCACGCGCAAAACGGCTCTCAAATCGTTCGGCTCAAGGGCGGTGACCCGACCCTTTTCGCGCGTCTGGACGAGGAAATCGACGCGCTGACCGATCACGGGATCGGATACGAAATCGTGCCCGGTCTCACCGCCGCATCCGCCGCCGCTGCCGCCATCGGTCAAAGCCTGACCAAGCGTGGTCGCAACCAGCAGGTGCGCCTGCTCACCGCGCATGACACCGACGGCTTTGCAGACCATGACTGGCGCACGCTGGCGGCACCCGGTCAGATCGCCGCGATCTACATGGGCAAGCGTGCCGCGCGCTTTATCCAGGGCCGCCTGCTGATGCATTCCGCCGCGCCGGATACGCCGGTCACCGTGGTGTCCAACGCCTCGCGCGCCGACCAGCATGTGCTGGAGACCTCGCTCGCCACCCTTTCCGCCGATCTGGACCGCTGTCCCGACGGCCCCGCGCTCATTCTGTATGGCCTCGCTCCGCGCGACGCCCTGCCCACCGTCCAGCATCTTCGCAAACAGGAGGTTTCCTGATGCCCCGCCCCTTTACCCCCAAGGTCGTCACGGCCAACGCGCTCATGTCCGGCGAGGTGGTCTACCTGTCCGCCGATGACCAATGGACCCCACGCCTGACCGAGGCCGAAGTGCTCACCGACGAAGCGCACGCGCAGCTGCGTCTGGTCGAAGCTTCCGCGCGCCAGTCGGAAATCGTCGGTGTCTACCTCGCGGACATGGCCCCCACCGATACCGGCCCGGAGCCTGTGCATTTTCGCGAGGAATTCCGCCGCACCGGCCCGTCCAACTACGCTCACGGCAAACAAGTCGACCTCTGAACGGCAGCCGCATCTGCTGATGTGCGCCACCTGAAAGGACACTCATGTACACCTATTCTGACTTCGACGCCGCCTTCGTGGCAGAGCGCAACCGCCAGTTCCGCCAGCAGGTCGAACGCCGCATTGACGGCTCCCTGACCGAGGACGAGTTCAAACCCTTCCGCCTGATGAACGGTCTGTATCTACAGCTGCACGCCTACATGCTGCGCGTGGCCATCCCCTACGGCACGCTGCGGTCCGAACAGATGGAGATGCTCGCCCATCTGGCAGAGACCTACGACAAGGGCTACGGCCACTTCACCACGCGGCAGAACATCCAGTACAACTGGCCAGAGCTGGGCGACATCCCGAACATGCTCGACGATCTGGCAAAGGTCGAGATGCACGCCATCCAGACCTCCGGCAACACGATCCGCAACGTGACCGCCGACCACTTTGCCGGGGCCGCCGCCGACGAGGTCGCCGACCCCCGCCCCGTGGCCGAGATGATCCGCCAGTGGTCCACCGATCACCCGGAATTTCAGGCGTTGCCGCGCAAGTTCAAGATCGCCGTGACCGGTGCTCAGGCCGACCGCGCTGTCATCCGGGCGCATGACATCGGTCTGCGCCTGCACGAGCAAAATGGCGAGCTGGGCGCAGAGGTCATCGTTGGCGGGGGGCTTGGCCGCACGCCCATGATCGGCAAGACCATTGCCGAGTGGGTCAGCCTCGAGGACCTGCCCGCCTATCTGGAATCCGTGGTGTCGGTCTGGAACCTGCTGGGCCGCCGCGACAACAAGTACAAGTCACGCATCAAGATCACCGTCCACGAGCATGGCATCGACGACATCCGCGCCCGTGTCGCGGACCGCTACGAGCTGGTGCGCCCGGCCTACAACGGCGCGCATATGGACCTGTTCCACCAGATCGCGGCGCAGTTCGGCAGCCCGGCCTTCCGCAACGTGCCGACCGATGCCTATGGCGCGGCCTACAAGGCGGACCCGGTGTTCCGCTCCTGGGCCGACACCAACCTGTCGGCGCACAAGGTCGACGGCTACGCGATCGTTCAGATCTCGCTGAAGGCCCATGGCGAAACCCCCGGCGACGCCAGTGCCGAGCAGATGCGCGCCATGGCCCGGATCGCCCGCGACTACGGTCACGACGAGCTGCGCATCAGCCACGAACAAAACGTCGTCTTGCCGCATGTGCACACCTCCGACCTGCCCGCCGTTCACGACATTCTCAAGGCGCACGGGCTGGCCACAGCCAACATCGGTCTGATCTCGGACATCATCGCCTGCCCCGGCATGGACTATTGCGCGCTGGCCACCGCCCGCTCGATCCCGATCGCACAGGAAATCGCCACGCGCTTTGACGAGCTGAAGCTGGAGCATGAGATCGGCGAGCTGAAGATCAAGATCTCCGGCTGCATCAACGCCTGCGGCCACCACCACGTGGGCCACATCGGCATCCTTGGTCTCGACCGTGCTGGTGTCGAGAACTATCAGGTCACGCTGGGCGGCGATCACACGGAAACGCTGGCGCTTGGCGACCGCACCGGCCCCGGCTTTTCCGCCGAGGAGATTGTTCCCGCGATGGAGCGCATCGTGGACACCTACCTCGCGCACCGTGACGGCCCCGAAGAAACCTTCTTGCAGGCCTACCGCCGACTTGGCATGGACCCGTTCAAGACGGCGCTCTACGGCGAGCAACCGTCAAAGCGGACAAAGGCCGCCTGAGCCATGACTGTGATGGAACATACCCTGCCGGACGGGGGCACCCGCCCTCCCGATCCCGCCGAGCTGGAGGCAAAGCGCGCCCGCGTCGCCACGCTGAACGCCCGCTACCGCCACCACTCGGCTACGGCTGTGCTGCAAGGCGCACTGCGCGACCCGGAGGCCGGGAAGATCGCCATGGTCTCCTCCTTCGGGGCGGAATCCGTCGCGCTGCTGCATCTCGTGGCAATGGTCGACCGCAAGACGCCGGTGCTGTTCATCGACACGCGTTTGCTGTTTGCCGAGACCCTGACCTATCAGCAGGACGTGGCAGAGCGGCTGCACCTCGAAGACCTGCGCATCTTGCGCACCGATCAGGCGTTGGTGGACAAGACCGATCCGTACACGGCCCTGAACATGACCGATCAGGACCGCTGCTGCACCCTGCGCAAGACTGTCCCGCTGGAGGCAGCCCTGCAGGGCTTTGACGGCTGGATCACCGGGCGCAAACGCTACCAGTCGCCGACCCGCGCCAATATGGAGTTCTTCGAGCTCGAAGAGGCCACCGGCCGGATCAAGGTCAACCCACTCGCCCATTGGGGGCCCGACGACGTGCGCGCCTACATGGAGGAAAACCGACTGCCCAAGCACCCGCTTGTGGCACAAGGTTACCCTTCCATCGGCTGCGCGCCCTGCACCTCCAAGGTCGCGCCGGGCGAAGACCCTCGTGCAGGCCGCTGGCGCGGTCAGGACAAGGTCGAATGCGGCATCCACTTCGGCGCCGACGGCAAGGCCTCCCGCAGCGCTTCCTAACATGGGGTTCTCGCCCTACAGACCCTGAACAAGGACCCGACACCATGACGATCATCGTCCGCGACGACGGCTTTCACGCCGATGACCAGACCGACTTTCTCGACCTCGCCTCCGACACGGATCCGGCCACGCTGGACCCGTCGCTGGCCAAGAATATCCGCATCGCCTTCCCGTCCTCCGCCGACGGGCGCGGCTTTTCACTGGCGCGCATCCTGCGGCTTCAGGGCTTCACCGGGCGGCTGCGGGCCGCGGGTCACGTGCTCTCCGACCAATATGCGATGGCGCGGCGCTGCGGCTTTGACGAGGTGGAAATCCCGGACGATCTTGCAGAGCGGCAGCCCGCCGAGCAATGGCTGTTCCGTGCCGATTGGCGGGCACATGACTATCAGGCCCGGATGCGGGGCTAGGCACATCCCGGGCGCGACACGCGACCTGCTTTCCCCTGACCCAGATCAAAGCTAGACATGAGGCGTCGGTTCAAAACACCGGCGAGAGGACACTATGACCGAGACAGTTGTGACAGACGCAAAACCCGCACCCGCGAAGAAAGCCGTTCCCGACACACAGACCGTCACCGCGGTCAAGCACTGGACCGACCGGCTGTTCAGCTTCCGCTGCACCCGGCCTTCGTCGTTGC
Organism: Sagittula marina; assembly: GCF_014196795.1. GTDB lineage: Bacteria > Pseudomonadota > Alphaproteobacteria > Rhodobacterales > Rhodobacteraceae > Sagittula > Sagittula marina. The sequence goes on along the minus strand of NZ_JACIEJ010000003.1, from coordinate 152,770 downwards.
GCTTCCGCTCCGGCGAATTCGTGATGATCGGCCTGATGACGACGGACGAAAAGACGGGCCGCGAAAAACCGCTGCTGCGCGCCTATTCCATCGCCTCGCCGTCTTGGGACGAAGAACTGGAGTTCTACTCGATCAAGGTCGAGGACGGCCCACTCACCTCCCGCCTTCAGCACATCAAGGTCGGCGACAAGATCGTCCTGCGCCCGAAACCTGTCGGCACGCTGGTGCATGACGCCCTGCTGCCCGGCAAGCGGCTGTGGTTCTTTGCCACCGGCACCGGCTTCGCCCCCTTTGCCTCGCTGCTGCGCGAACCGCAGACCTATGAGGATTACGACGAAATCGTCATCACCCACACCTGCCGCGAAGTGGGGGAGCTGACCTACGGCCGCGAGCTGATCGAGGGCCTCAAGGACGACGAGCTTCTCAACGAGGTGATTGGCGACGGCTTCTGGAAGAAGATCAAATACTACCCGACCACCACCCGCGAAGAGTCGCCCAAGATGGGCCGCATCACCGATCTGATGCGCTCGGGCGAGGCGTTTCGTGATCTGGATGTCGCACCGCTGAACCCCGAAAGTGACCGCGCCATGATTTGCGGCAACCTCGCCTTCAATCTCGAACTCAAGGAGATGTTCGAGGAGTACGGCCTGAAGGAAGGCGCGAATTCCGACCCGCAGCACTACGTTGTGGAAAAGGCCTTTCTGGACTGAGCCACACGCCTTGGTAAGCTTTCAGGGCCGTGCCTTCGGGTGCGGCCCTTTGCGTTTGTGACCCCGCATGAAGGTTTCCGCTCAAGAGCCTACGAAAAAGGCCGCGCAGTCCGGCGCGGCCTTCTGTCGTTGCAACGCCCGAAAGCGCCTTACTGTTGGTCGAGACCAAGAAGCGTTCTGATCTGCTCCAGAGCCACTTGCGTGAGATCCGGATTGTCCTGCACCGTTTTCAGCGCGGCCTGGCTGGCAACCTTGGTTTGCAGATCCAGATCCGCATTTTCCACGTAGGCGACCAGAGCCTCGTAATCGAAGCCATCGACCGTGAGCAGCTCGTCCAGATCAATGGTGGCGGTGTCGACCTCTGGCTCTGGCACCTCGGTCACTTCGGCCTCTGCGCCAGCCTCCGCTCCGCTATTGGCCGCGAGGTCAGCCGCTTTTTCCGCTTGCAGCGCCGCATTGGCGGCCTCCTTGGCAGCAAGGCCGGCCTCCGCTGCTGCATCCGCCGCCATATCCACCGCTTCCGCCGTGGCCGCAGCGGTGTCATTGACCGCCAGGGCGCCCGTGGCCGTCGTGTCTTCGCTCGCCTCCGCTGCAACGCCGACCGCTTCGGCGGCCGCATCGACCGCTGCATTTGCTGCTTGTGTCGCCATCAAAGCGGCTTCCTCGGCCGCATCTCCCGCGCTTTCGGCAATTTCAGAGGCGGCTTGATCCGCAGTATCGGCGCCCTCGGCCACTGCAATCGCCACCGTCTCTTCGCCGTCCGAAGCAACTTCGGATGTGCCTTCCGCAACCTGTGTCGCGCGGCCCTTGGCCGCTTTTTCCGCAGAGCGGGCCGCGCTGGTCGCAGCATTCGCCGCAGTCTCGGCCGCTTCGGCAGCCGTCTCGGCGGCGGCTTCCGATGTTTCCACTGCCGTGGCGGACGCATCGGTGACGGCCTCAGCGGTGGCATCTGTCAAATCATCAGCGGCGCTCAACGCCGCCTCAGCGGTGGTTTCGGTGGCAGACGCCACGCGCGCGGCAGAGTCCGCCGCCAAATCCGCCGCGTCGGCTGCCATATCGGCAGCGCCTGCTGCGGCCTCGGAGGCCTCCTGCGCGGTCTCGACACCAGCCTCGGCAGCCATTTCGGCCGCGGTTTTCACCGCTTCCTTCGCAGCCGATCCCGCCTGGGATGCAGCTGCGGCGGCTGTCCGGGCGGCATCTGTAGCCGCCTCGGCAGCTTTGGCGGTGGCTTCTGCTGCTGCGGCAGCGGCCTCGGTTCCAGACCCCACGGCGGCATCCGCTGCGACAGATGCCGCGTTGACCGCCTCTTCTGCTGCGCCTTCAGCCGCCTGGGCCGCCTTCGAGGCCGCGTCGGAGGCAAACATCGCCGCCTCACCCGCAGCTTCCGACGCCGCGCCTGCCGCACCTTCCGCAGCTTCGATCGCATCATCCACCGCGTCGCGCGCCGCGCCCACGGCGTTGTCGGCCGCGCCCTGGGTGGCGGCCAGTGCCTCTGCTGCGGCATCCGTCACCGCCTGCGCTGCGGCCTCCACCGCCTCACTGGTCTCGGCGGCGGCATCCTGCGCCAACTGCGCTGCGGCGTCAGCGCTCTCTTCGGCGGTGGCCGCGATCTGTTCGGCCTCTTCACTTACCGTATCGGTCGCCTGATCGACAGATGCCGTCACCGTGTCCTGTGCCTCGTCCGCCTGTTGTCCTGTTGCAAAGAAATAAGCGCCAATCGCAACCACAGCCACGATGGCGGCCAGGATTTTCTTGTCCATGACGATGCCCCTTATGATGAATTGATTTATGACGCAGCAGCACGCCCGCCTTCGGTGTGCCGCCGCGATGCAGCAATCGCAAGCAAAAACAGCCCAAAACGCCCTGTTATATGGTCAATTGGCGCTTGAAAGACGGGCCGTCCAAGTCTACCTTGACGCCCTGAGATGAAATACAAGATGGAGCATTCCAATAGCCCGCAGACCTCATAACGCGCCGCCCACCCGTGACACTGGCCCTCGTGTAAACGATCGCATTCGCGCTCCTGAAATCCGCCTTATCGGCGCTGAAGGCGAGAATGTCGGCGTCGTAACGCCCCAACGCGCGATGGAAATGGCAGAGCAAGCCGGCCTTGATCTCGTCGAGATTTCGCCGAATGCGACCCCGCCCGTGTGCAAGATCATGGACTTCGGCAAGTTCAAGTATGAACAGCAGAAGCGTGAATCCGAGGCCCGCAAGAAGCAGAAGATCATCGAAGTCAAAGAGGTCAAGTTCCGTCCCGGCACTGACATCCACGACTACGAGGTCAAGATGCGTAACGTCATCAAATTCCTTGAGAATGGGGATAAGGTGAAGGTCACGCTGCGCTTCCGTGGACGCGAAATGGCGCACCAGAACCTTGGCCGCGAACTGCTTGAACGCGTGGCAGAGGACGTCAAGGAACTCGGCAAGGTCGAGAACATGCCGAAGATGGAAGGCCGCCAGATGGTCATGATGATCGGCCCGGCGCCGGCGAAATAAGCCCCATCGTAAACGACGCACACGGCCCGCCCCACCCGGCGGGCCTTTTGCATGTCCGACGCTTGCCAATGGCCGACCTCCAAAATACGGTTTCCTGTAACAAACCATTGGATCCGCCATGCAGCCTCTCGACTGGAACGCCAAGTTCGACCGCCCAGATTACCTTTATGGCACTGCGCCCGTCGCGTTCCTCAGTGACAACGCCGGGATGATTCCTCCTGCGGCGAAAACGCTTTCAGTGGCAGAGGGCGAAGGGCGCAACGCAGTCTTTCTCGCCGAACGTGGGTGTGAGGTGACCGCCTTTGATGGCGCGTCCAACGCGCTGGAAAAGGCCGCGCGTCTTGCATCGGACCGTGGCGTGACCTTGCAGTTGCACGAGGCCGACATCGCCGCCTGGGACTGGCAGCCGGAAACCTACGATCTCGTTGTGGCCATCCACTGGCAATTCACGCCACCGGCTTTGCGAGATCAGGTTTTCGCCGGAATGAAGCGCACGTTGAAACCCGGAGGGCGCCTGATGCTGTCCGGCTTCAGCGTCACGCAACTGAAATTCTCCAGCGGCGGCCCGCGCCATCCAGATCACCTCTACACGCCAGAGCTGTTGACCAACGCCTTTGCCGATATGCACATATTGCGTTGCGCAGAATACGAAAAACAGCTCTCTTCCGGAGCAGGCCACACAGGGCGCAGTGCGCTGGTCGATCTGATCGCAGACAAGCTCAGGTAGAAAACTCGGAACTTCGCCGCAACACGTCGCGTTTCCCTTTGGTTAACCATAATATAACCCGAGGGACATTCCATGCAGACACTCGCAGAAAAGCTGCGGCTGAGAACCGACCCGACCATCTTCTTCACCTCCGCAGGCTTTACGCTGGTCTTCGTCGTGGCCCTTGTGATTTTCCCCGGTCCGATCGGAGAGGCCTTTGCCGCAGGCCGTGCGTGGATCGTGACGAACCTTGGGTGGTTCTTCATCCTCGGCGTCAATGTCTGGCTGTTCTTTCTCATATGGGTCGCCGCATCCCGCCACGGGCACATCCGCCTCGGCCGCAAGGGCTCCCGGCCCGAGTATACAAACCTCAGCTGGTTCACGATGCTCTTTGCCGGGGGCATCGGCACCGTTTTGATGTTCTGGGGCGTGGCGGAGCCGATTTCTCATTTCTCCAACCCGCCACTGCCGGGGATCGAACCCTACTCAGAGGCCGCGGCCCAGGACGCCATTTCCATCGCGATCTACCACCTCGGCCTGCACACCTGGACGATCTTCACCCTGCCCGGTCTGGCCTTCGCCTATTTCATCAATCGCTATGAACTGCCGGTGCGCGTGTCCTCGGTCTTCTATCCCCTCCTGCGCGAGGGCATCCATGGCCCCGTGGGCAAGGCCATCGACATCGCTTCCATCCTTGGCACGTTGTTTGGCGTGGCTGTCTCCTTGGGTCTTGGCTCCAGCCAGATTGCCGCCGGTCTCGACGCGCTCTTTGGCACCGGTGACGGGCCTTGGGTGCAGGTGATGATCCTCGCGGTGCTGACCGGTGTGGCCGTGACCTCCATCGTGGTGGGCCTCGACAAGGGGGTGAAATTTCTGTCCAACCTCAACATCGGCATGGCCGTCGGGCTCATGATCTTTGTGCTGGTCTTCGGCTCCACGCTGTTCCTGCTGCGCGGCATCGTGGAGACCTTTGGTCTGTACATTGAAAACCTGCCGCGCCTCGCATTCTGGAACGACATGCTCGCCGACAACAATCCCGATACCGACGGCTGGGGCTGGCAAGGCGGATGGACCGTGTTCTACTGGGCATGGACGGTGACGTGGTCGCCCTTCATCGGCCTTTTCGTGGCACGCATCTCACGCGGTCGCACGATCCGGGAGTTCGTTTTCGGCGTGCTCATGGCCCCGTCGCTGTTTACCCTGATCTGGTTCGCCATCTTCGGCTGGCAGGCGATGGAATTCGACGGCATTGGCGCGGGCGCACGCGCGGCTCTGGGCGACCAGGCGGGCCAGATTTCTGCCGCCGTGGCAGAAAGCGTACCGCTCGCCATGTTCGCCTTCCTCGAAGGGTTCCCCATGGCCACCTTCGTCCAAGGCTTCGCTGTGGTCATCGTGGCGATCTTCTTCGCCACGTCCTCGGACTCGGCGTCGCTTGTCGTCGACATGCTTTGCACCGGACAGCCCACTCCCGGCCCGGTGCACCAACGGGTGTTCTGGGGCTTGGCCGAAGGGCTGGTGGCTGCCATGTTGATCCTGCTCGCCGGCGAGGCAGGCCTGTCAGCGCTGCAACAGGTCATCACTGTGGTCGGCCTGCCGATTTTCCTTTTGGTCTGCATGATGATCCCCTCGCTGTTGCGCGGCCTCGCCATGGAGGACATTGACCACATCACCATCGGCCTGCGGCCCGAGCTGAGCGAATTCCACCGCGACGCCAAAGAGACCTCCGCCGAATAAACGACCTGCGGCCGCGCTCCCTTCGCGCGGCCGCTTTCCTGTTGGCAGGATCTCTGCCCATCCCAAAACATACCGCGCGTAGCGCCGGATTACGCCTCGCGCAGGCGTCCGCGCACCGGGATCTCCTTGAGCAATCCGCCCACCCCCATGCTGGCCACATCGCCCGGCGTCAGCTCAACACCGCAAAGCATCCGCTCCAGAACCCAATCGGCCCCGTTCAACGCGGGCGAACGCGCGCAGCCCGGCAGACCAATGACCGGCCGGTCCCCCAATGTCCCGTAAAACAACAGGTTGCCCGGATCTACCGGCATCCCGAAATGCACCACCCGACCACCAGCGGCGCGCAAGGCCTCTGGCGCCACGTCCGCCACGTCCGAGGTCGCAGATCCCGTCAGGATCAGAACCACGTCGGCGTCCGTCGCACGGATCGCCTCGGCCAAGGCGCTGATCTCATGCGGCACGACCTGAACCGGACCCAGCGCCACGCCCAGACGATCCAGACGCTCCGCCGTGACGGCCTGCCCCTTGGCACCGTCATCGTCACCGGACACAGAGGTCTGGATAAGCTGGGCCCGCTGCGCCACCACGGGCCGCAGCCGCAGCGCGCTCTGCCCGGCATGGCAGGCCGCGTCCAAAGCCGCCTCCCTCACCGCGTAGGAAATGATCTTGACCGTCGCCACCATGGACCGCGGACCGACGCGCTGCCACTCTGGCACGGTGGCCACCGTGATCATCGGATCGACCGCGTTCAGCGCCTGGATGCGCTCGGCCAGGACCTCGATCACACCGGGGGCCTCGGCGTGGATGTTCACCCGCCCGGTGGATGCGCGCCCCAAACGCAGGCCCGCGCGGCCTGCATCAGGGACCAAGGCCTGCGCCAATCGCTCCGCCGCCACGTCCTCGGACAGGTCTCCCGGCTCCAACCTTGCGGCCATGACCGACTGCAACCCCGCAGAGCGCAGCGCCGCCACATCGTCCGGCCCGAGCACGATGCCCTTCTTCAGCTTGCCGCCGGGCACCTGCTGCGAATTGGCCAGAACCGCGCCCTCCGCCGCGTCCAACGCCACATCCCCAAAGATCATGCGCCTTTCCTCAACACCCGCGTCATCTCCGCGATGATCGACACCGCGATCTCCGCCGGGCCAGCGGCCCCGATGTCCAGCCCCACGGGTCCGTGGATGCGGCCGATCTCCTCCGGCGTGAACCCGGCGGCCTCCAGACGGGTCTCGCGCTTGCCATGGGTCCGCGTGCTGCCAAGGGCACCGATATAAAACACCTCGGACCGCAACGCCTTTTCCAGCGCCGGATCGTCCAGCTTGGGATCATGTGTCAGCAACACCAGCGCCGTGCGCGAATCCAGACCAGCTGCCTCCACAGCCTCATCCGGCCAATCGTTCAGAATCTTTTCACCGGGAAAGCGCGCCTCGGAGCCGAATGTCTCGCGCGGGTCGATGATGATCGGATCGTAGCCTGCAATTCTGGCCATGGGCACCAACGCCTGCGCGATGTGCACCGCGCCCACCACCACCAGCCGCAGCGGCGGATTGTGCACGCCGATAAAGATGCGGCTGCCCTCGTCAAAGCCCGACCGATCCATGCGAAACCGCTGGTTCAACGCCTCTGTCGCCTCGCCCTGCCCGATCAACGCCCGCGCGCCGCTGGCGAGGTCTGCCATATAGGCGACCGGCCGGCGTTCGGCCCGCGCGGCACACAGCTCCTCCAGCAACCCTTCGGGCAGCACCTTGCCCACCGGCTCGACCAGAACCCGGATCGTTCCGCCGCACGCCAAGCCCACGGCAAACGCATCATCGTCCGAGACGCCGAATTCCAACTCGCGCGCGTCCCCGTCCGAAAGCGCCTCCAGCGCCTCCACGATGACCGCGCCTTCGACGCAGCCGCCGGACACCGATCCTTCGATCACGCCATCGCCGGAGATCGCAAGTTGCGACCCCACCCGGCGCGGCGCGGAGCCCCAGGTCTCCACCACCGTGGCCACAACCGCGCCTTTGCCCGCCTTGTGCCAGGCCAGGGCCTGCTCCGGAATGCCGTCGAACCGATCCATGCGCTTATCTCCTCTGAGGTTGCTCCGCTGACGCGGGTCCCTGTTGGCGTTGAACCTAAAGACAACCCGGACCAAGCACCACTGCACAAAAGTCGCCCGCGCGCCTCAGCGCTGCTGTGTCACGTCGTGCTGATAAAGCCAGTCAAACTGATGCAGCAGGCGATCCGACGCCAGCCGACCGATCATGCCCAACCCCAGATGCGCGACGCCGCGCACCACCGGATTGCTAAGGTGGTATTTCCAGGCATTGCCGTTGGCGGCTTCGATCACCTTGACCACACGGTCACGCCGCGCGCTCTGGTAGCGCGCAAGATCGCCATCTGCGGCGGCCAGGGTCCAGGCGTCTTCCAGCGCCATGTTTGCCCCTTGCGCCAAAAACGGCAGCGTCGGATGGGCCGCATCCCCAAGCAGCGCCACCCCGTGGTCATGCCAGCGCGCCGCCACCGGATGCCGAAACAGCCCCCACAGGCCGGGCGCTTCCACCGCGTCGATCAATTCGCGCGCCTTGCCAGTAAACATGCGAAACGCATGGCGCAGATTGGCGACATCATCGGTATGGGCCCACCCTTCTTCGGCCCACTCACGACGCTCCTCCACTGCGACGAGGTTCACGAATTGCCCATCGCGCAGCGGATAGCTGACCATATGTCGCTTTGGTCCCATGTGAACCCAGGCCTGCGCCGGATGATCCACCACGTTGGGCACCACAGCCCGCCACGCCACCTGCCCAGTGAAAAACGGCTGGGCCGGGCCGTTCAGCACAGGCCGCGCGACCGAATGCAGCCCGTCAGCTGCGACCACTTGGCTGGCCGTCATCTCGGCTCCGTTCTGCAAGATCACCCGCGACGGTGTGCCGGGTTCGATCTGCGCGACCGTCTGTGACAGGCGTATCTCGACGCCCGCCTCGCGCGCCGCATTTGCCAACAGCTCCACCAGATCGGCGCGGTGGACAAAGCGGTAGGACTGCCGGTCGCCCAATCCCCCCACGTCCAGCCGCGTGACCTCGCGCCCGGACAGGCCGTCGCGCAGGCTCACCGCCTCGGCCCGGACACTGATCGCGCGAAACCGCTCTGCCAGTCCCAATGCTTCGAGCACGCGCAACCCGTTCGGGCTGATCTGCAGCCCCGCGCCCACTTCCCGGATCGCTTCGGCCTGTTCCAGCACCACGACCGACGACGCGCCCCGCGCGCGCAGTGCAAGCGACACGGCAAGCCCGCCAATACCGCCGCCGACAACAATGGTATCTTCCATCATCTTCATCTCCCGACACGAAAACGCCGGGGAAAACCCCGGCGTTGTCCTTGCGATCGGCCCGCCGAGCAGGCCCCGCGATATTTCGGTTTCGGACCCGTAGGGGTCAGTCGTCGCGATGCACCTTCTCGCGGCGCTCGTGACGTTCCTGTGCTTCAAGGCTCATTGTCGCAATCGGGCGCGCGTCCAGCCGTTTCAGGCTGATCGGCTCACCGGTTACTTCGCAGTAGCCATATTCGCCTTCGTCGATGCGACGCAGCGCGGCGTCGATCTTGTTCACCAACTTTCGCTGTCGATCCCGCGTGCGCAACTCCAGCGCGCGGTCGGTTTCCTCGGACGCACGGTCATTCACGTCGGGTATGTTCCGCGTGCTGTCCTGCAATGTCTCGATGGTATCCCGGCTGTCCTCCAGCAGTTCCGACCTCCAGTTGAGCAGCTTGCGACGAAAGTACTCCGTCTGCCGCTCGTTCATGAAAGGTTCATCTTCTGCGGGACGATAGTCATCGGGCAAGAATGTTTCGGCCTTCATGTCCGCTCCCTCATCAACGCCAATATCTGCCATCACGAAATTCCCTAGATATCAGGCACCCCTACGGGCAGCACTTAAACAAATCAGTAGGCATTGTCACTACACTTTAGCATGGTCCAGACGGTCATTTCCCGCTCTGGGTGAAACGATTTGTGAGCGATGCCGCGCAGCAGCGTGACGCCTCGACCGGCACAGCCTCTCCCCGCGCCCTGTTAGCGCAATCACAGTCAGCTGACCTGTAAGAACGCTCCCTATCCACACGCCCTGCGTGCAAGCCCCTGCGTGCCTCAAATAGCTAAAATGCGACTCAACCCGCACAGTTTTGCGTCACACGATTAACCAGTTTGCCCCCCTGATCCCCCGGCGTCACATGGTCGCGCGCTTGCACCCCTTGGCACACACCGCTACCTCTGGCCTTAACGAACAGGAGTGACCCATGCGCTTTGACGGCACAGACGACTATGTCTCAACCGACGACCTGACCATGGCCGTGAATGCGGCCATCACCCTTGAACGCCCGCTGCTGGTGAAGGGAGAGCCCGGCACCGGCAAGACAGAGCTTGCCCGCCAGGTGGCCAGCTCGCTTGGGGTTCGGATGATCGAATGGAACGTGAAATCCACGACGCGCGCACAGCAGGGTCTTTATGAATACGACGCCGTCAGCCGCCTGCGCGACAGCCAGCTTGGCGAGGAACGCGTGCATGACGTGTCAAACTACATCAAGAAGGGCAAACTCTGGCAGGCCTTCGAGGCCGGCGAAAAGGTTGTTCTGCTGATCGACGAAGTTGACAAGGCCGACATCGAGTTCCCCAACGACCTGTTGCAGGAGTTGGACAAGATGGAATTTCACGTCTACGAAACCGGTGAGACCATCCGCGCCGAAACGCGCCCCATCGTCATCATCACCTCCAACAATGAAAAAGAGCTGCCCGACGCCTTTTTGCGGCGCTGCTTCTTTCACTATATCAAGTTTCCCGATGCAGAAACGCTGCGCCAGATCGTGCGCGTCCACTTCCCCGATATAAAGGACCAGCTGCTCACAGTGGCCCTGACCCAGTTCTTTGAAATGCGCGATCAGCCGGGGCTGAAGAAAAAGCCCTCCACTTCCGAAGTGCTCGATTGGCTGAAACTTTTGCTGGCAGAGGACCTCACGCCCGAAGATCTGAAACGCGACGGGGCCAACGCCCTGCCAAAGCTGCACGGTGCCCTGCTCAAGAACGAGCAGGACGTGCATTTGTTTGAACGCCTTGCCTTCATGGCCCGCCGCGAACGGTAGACCAAAGGCCGTGGCCCTCAGACCGGGGTTTTGCCCTCGGCCGCGGCCACGGTTTTCATCGCCTCTCGCGCGTCGCGCGTCATCACTTCGGCGGCGTCCGCCGATTTGCCCGCCGCGTTCTCGGCCAGATCACGCGAATGGCCCATGGCCGCCTGCATCATCAACTGAGTGGTGTTGATATATTGCGACCAAATCGTCTGCGAAAACTGGATCTGCGCCATCATCATCTGTTGTGGCAAAAACATCATTCTGGTCATGAGACATCTCCCCTTCAGGTAGATTGACGCACAAGGCGCGGCGGAAGTTCCGTCACAATGTGACTGGTTCGCCAGAGGCTCCGTCACTCAGGTGAAATCTCCAGCATTCGCTGCTCCAGCGCCTTGCGCCGACGGCGCGACGAAATCTGTTCGGTCAGAATGCGATCCGGCCGGAATGACAGGTTCGCGCTTTCGTCCCCCTCGATGGAGAAACTCTTGTGTGCGCCCAGAATGCGATGCGCCTGCTGGGCGGCGATGGCGACCGTGATTTCCACCTTGGTGCAATTGTCCAGATTCAGGTCCTGACCCAACCGATAGGCCGCCCGGCTGCACAGGTTGCGAAAGCTGCCCACATCCAGGGATTCCCCCGGCGCCAATGGCCCTTGCAGGGTCTGCCCGCGAAACTCCTTGTCCACTGCCAGCGTATGCTCGGACCTGTCGCTCACGAGGCTGGCGACCGTCTTGTCGCCGTCTGTCAGCTTGACCTGCACGCCAACCACGTAGACCGCTTCCGACCCCATGTTGGCGATGATGCACCGGGCGTCCCGCCCATCCTGCACCGCGCTGTCAATGTGGATCATCGCCCTGTTTGCGCGCTGAAAACTCATCAGGAAAACTTGCAGATAGCCGATCCAGACCAGCAACATCGCAATGTTCAGCAGCGTATTCAGTCCTGAAGAATTCGATACGACCCAATCCCACATGTCAGCCTCCTGTTGTCGTGCGTCATGACCCAACAACACCGGGCGTCCAGAGGTTCCTAGGGCAAGCGGGATGCGGTGATGTCAGGCCGCGCTGTCCAGATCCTTGCGCATGGAGGCCATGCCACCGCGACGGCTCAGCTCCTCGTAGCCTGCCGCTTCGTAAATCCGCAGGGCCGCCGGATTGTCCAGCTCGCATTTCAGCGTCACGGTCAGTGCCCCCAGATCGCGCGCGGCCTCCTCGACCCACTGTACCATCAAATGCCCGGTGCCACCGCGCCATTCCTCGGCCACGAAAACATATGTCAGGTGACGCACCTCAGGCCCGACGCCCACGCGCAGGGCAAAGAAGCCGACCTCTCGCCCCTGCCCGTCCAGCAGATAAAAGCTCTCGTCGTCCAGCTCCTGCAGCCATTTCTCCTGCCATTCGCGCGGGTCGAACGGATGCCCGGCGCTGGGGTTCACCAGCAAAAGATCATCGGGATCGGACAGCAGCTCGATCAGCGGGGTCAGGTCGCGCGCACGGTTCCGGCGCAGGGTCAGCTCGGTCATCTGGGCCTCCTTCGGGGCGGTCAGGGCATTTTGCGCGCGTCCCACCACAGCGTCAGGCAACCACGCAACCCAGCCGTCCAGGATCGGCGAGAAACCGCTTACCTCGCTATCCGGGCCAATGGTCGTCGTACTCATGCGCACCAAATGGACGATCCGAACGAAGACGCATAAGATCACGCGTTCCGGGTCATTGATTGCGCCGTACGCGAAATCGCCCAAAGTAGTCCAAAAGACGCCCAGCAACATACCAACTGGCGCGAAAGCCAAGTGTTTTTGGGACCACCACCCTCGAAGTGAAGCGCAGACTGCGCGCAGCGCCTCCGCTTCGCCGATACGACAGGTCCCAAGCAAAGGCCGAAAGGCTATCGTTTCGAAGATCTCCCCAAAACTGACAGGTGCAGCTGACAATTGGCCAGGATGTCAAAAAGCCTCCGGTTGGTGAATCAACGTGCCTTCAAACAGGAATCGCAACACCGGCAAGCGAGGGGCTGTTGGTGCCTAAAATTGGCCCAGAATTGTCGTGAATTTTTATGCACGCTCCCGCCCGAACGCCTCAATTCGGACACTATCCGGGCGATTAAACAACCCTAAAAAAGGGCCGTTCAACCTATGAATGTTGCTTCTGTGCACAGGTTAACAAACTGTTAAACATGCACATTTACCCACAACTCCCGATGGCGGGAATATTTTAACCGCCTCGCCAGATCCATCTGTCCAGAAACCCTGCTTTTGCCCTATAGTGTTCAAACAGAGGACAGAAAAAACTTGGATGCTTAGGACATCCGAGCAACCAAAAGCAGGCAGGCTTACTAGTGTCCCATAAGAAGGCCCCGCTCGTGCGCGCCCTGCGTGCCGAGGACGAACACGTGTGGCGAGAACTCTGGACGGCATATCTCGATTTCTATGAATCGAGCGTCCCGGAAAACGTCTATTCCTCCACGTTCCAGCGTCTGCTGGGCGACGATCCACGCGACTTCAACGCGCTGATCGCAGAGCTGGACGGCCGCATCGTCGGGCTGACGCATTATGTCTTTCATCGCCATGCGTGGAAGGTCGAAGACGTCTGTTATCTTCAGGATCTTTATGCCGTTCCGGACGTGCGCGGCCTCGGCATTGGCCGGGCGCTTATTGAGGGCGTCTATGCCGCAGCCGACGCCCAAGGCGCCTCATCGGTCTACTGGTTGACCCAGGAGTTCAACGACACGGCCCGCCGTCTGTACGACCGCGTGGGCGTGCTGACCCCCTTCATCAAGTATCAAAGGTGAGAATGATGCGCAGCAAAGCCCGCCGGTTCATCCTCCCGCTGTATCTCCTGCTTGGCGCGTGCATGCCCGTTGCGCCCAGCAATGAAACCGCCACCCGCGCCGCCACAGCGACTGAAACGTCCTCCAGCCTCCCACCGATGAAAAGCTTCTCGGTGCCGCATCCCTATGCGCCGGTGGCCTCCAACACCGACATGGCCCGCGACTTCCTCGACTTGTCCTTCTCATTGGAATCCGGGCGTCCGTTGCCGATCTTCACCCGGTTCGAGGGGCCGATCACCGTCCGTGTCACCGGCACGCCGCCGGCCTCGCTTGCCCCCGATCTCAACCGCCTGATGCATCGGCTTCGCACCGAGGCGGGCATCGACATTTCCGCCACCTCTGGCCAAAACGCCAACATCACGGTGCAGGCTGTCTCCCGTCAGCAGATCCGCGAAACTCTGCCCTCTGCTGCATGCTTCGTGGTGCCGAATGTCTCCTCCCTGAAGGAATACAAGGCCGCCCGCCGCACCAAGCAGACCTCCTGGTCACAGCTCAAGACGCGCGAACGCCTGGCGATCTTCCTTCCCGCAGATGCCGCCCCGCAAGAGGTCCGCGATTGCCTGCATGAGGAACTCGCCCAGGCGCTTGGCCCGCTCAACGACCTCTACCGCCTGCCGGACTCGGTGTTCAACGACGACAATGTCCACACGGTGCTGACCGGCTATGACATGACGATCCTGCGGGCCTACTACGACCCTTCGATCAGAACCGGCATGACCCGCAATCAGGTGGCCGACCGCCTTCCCGCGATCTTTGCCCGGATCAATCCGCGCGGCCAGGGCGGACGCGCGCAGCGTCTGGCCAAGACCCCGCGTGTCTGGATCGACGCCGTGCAAACCGCGCTTGGCCCGGGGGCCAATGCCGCGCAGCGCCGTCAGGCCGCAACAAACGCGTTGCGAACAGCCACCGCGATGGGCTGGACGGATCACCGCCGTGCATTCTCGCATTACGCCATGGGTCGATTGCTGCAATCGGTGGATCCGGCGCAGGCACAGGATCACTTTGTCCTCGCGCAGCGCTATTTCGGCACCCGGCCTGACACCGCCCTGCACCGCGCCTATGTCGCCTCGCAGTTGGCCGCTTATGCGATCAGCGCTGGCCGGGCAAATGATGCCATCTACCTGTTGCAACCCCATCTGGACACGGCCGCCCGGCATGAAAACGCTGCTTTGCTCGCGACGCTCATGATGCTGCGGGCCGAAGCGCTGGATCTCGCCGGTCGCCCAACCGAGGCACGCGCCGTTCGACTGGACTCCCTGGGCTGGGCGCGATACGGGTTCGGCTCTGACTGGGCTGTCCGCGCCAAACTGCGCGAGGTCGGGTCACTGAACCCCGCCAGAGGGAGCCTTGGCGCGCTATGATCGTACTACTCGCGGCGCTTGCTGGCGCCATCATCGGCGGGCTGACTGCAGCCCGCCGCAAGGGCAACAAGCTCGATATTCTGCAATACGCGACGATTTACTGCATCGCGTTCTCGCTCGTGGGTCTGATCGTTACGATCATCATTCACCGCATCGCACTAGGCTGATTAACCAATTCTGACGCGACGTCATCCATACGCTGCATCGAAAGGTTAACAACCGACCGGTTTTTGCCAGACTTCCGGTCGGTTCACGTCTTTCCAAATCGTAAACGCATGTCTTGCACAGCTTAACGCCTCTGCCAGCAAGGTCGATGAGCACCACATGTGGTGGACCGCGCGCCGCCTTAACCGGACCGTGCGCACGGTGAACCTGCCATTGCCCCGCCTGTGACGGCACGCTACCACTGAGGCATGTTCGTACCCTTCTTCGATACTCTGCGTCGCGCCGGCGTGCCGGTTTCCTTGCGTGAATACCTGTCCTTCCTCGAAGGCATGCAGGCGGGCCTCGCCACCTATGATGTGGAGGCCTTTTACTATCTGGCGCGAACCGCCATGGTAAAGGATGAGCGTCACCTCGACAGGTTCGACCGCGCGTTTTCCCATTCTTTCAAAGGGTTGGAGGACATCCCTGTCGATCAGGTGATGAACGCCATGGACCTGCCGGACGACTGGCTGCGCAAGATGGCGGAAAAGCATCTCTCGGACGAAGAAAAGGCCGAGATCGAGGCCATGGGCGGCTTTGACAAGCTCATGGAAACATTAAAGAAACGGCTTGAGGAACAAAAGGGCCGTCACCAGGGCGGCTCCAAATGGGTCGGCACCGCTGGCACATCGCCCTTCGGCGCCTACGGCTACAACCCCGAAGGCATCCGGATCGGGCAAGATGAATCGCGTCACCAACGCGCGGTAAAGGTCTGGGATAAAAGGGAATTCAAGAACCTGGATGACGGTGTCGAGCTGGGCACACGGAACATCAAGGTTGCCCTGAAACGGTTGCGCCGCTGGGTTCGCGACGGCGCTCACGAAGAGCTCGACCTCGATGGCACCATTCGTGCCACGGCACACAATGGCTATCTGGATGTGCAAACCCGGCCAGAGCGCCGAAATGCCGTAAAAGTTCTTTTGTTTCTGGATGTTGGCGGCAGCATGGACCCGCACATTCAGGTCGTCGAAGAGCTTTTCTCCGCCGCCCGTGCGGAATTCAAACACCTCGAACATTTCTACTTTCACAACTGTCTGTACGAGGGCGTCTGGACGGACAACCGACGTCGTTGGGATGCCCAGACCGCCATGTGGGATGTCCTCAACACCTATGGTCCTGATTACAAATGCATTTTTGTCGGTGACGCGTCCATGTCACCCTATGAGGTCGCCTACCCTGGTGGCGCAAGTGAGCATTGGAACAAGGAAGCTGGGCAGGTTTGGCTTCAGCGCGCGCGCGCACAATGGCCCGAGCATCTCTGGATCAACCCCGTGCCGCCGAACCATTGGCAATACACGCAAAGTATCCACATGATCCGAGAGATTTTCGAGGACCGGATGGTGCCCATGACGCTCGACGGCCTCGACCGCGGCATGAAGATGCTTGGCTGATGTCGTCTCGATGAAAAACGTCTAAAATCCTGTACAGCAATCGGATTGTGTTAACCCGATAGGCACCCATCTTGGCCACCCTGCGCCTCAAATGATGGAGATGTCCATGTCGCTGCGTGCCCGAATCATACTCGCGATCCTATTCTGCTCAACCCTGGCCATCGCCTGCGTCGGGACACCACTTTATCTGGGGTCTCAACAGATCGCCAGCGAAGGCGCGGATCGTGAACTGTCAGCACTGTGGGGGCGGGCCCAGAATGTTCTGCAGGCCCGTGTCCAGAGCGCTGAGAGCTTCACCGCCATGGTTGCTGGAATGCCCCGCGTGCAACGCGCCGTGGACAAAGAAGACCGAAAAGGACTCCAACGGCAATTTCCCAAGGATTTCGATGCATTTTCCGAGGCTACCGGGATTGCGCAATTCCAATTCCATTCGCCGGAGGCAATCTCCATCCTGCGCGTTCACGATCCAAGCACCTACGGTGACGATCTTTCCAGTTTTCGCCCGATTGTGGTTGAAGCGAACGCATCCCGGCTGCCATTGGCGGGCCTAGAGCGTGACCGCAGTGGGCTTGTGATCCGGGCAATTCACCCAATCGAGGCAGGTGGCGACCACGCCGGCTCAGTCGAAGTTGGTCTGCCGCTCGATCAGAGCTTGCTGGAGCAGATGATCGAAGGCACCGATGCCGCCATTGAACTTTACCTTCTGCCGAACGATCTCTTCACGGATTTCGAAGATCCGGAGATGTCCAACACCCGTCTTCACGCAGGCTATGACGGCGAGGCAATCATTCCTCTTGAGGATGTTCGTGATGCTGTAGACCAGCCCCGCGAACCGCAGGAAATTACTCTAAGCGAAAAGTCTTACATGAGCGACATTCATGTGCTCAAGGACTTCGCCGGAATGCCTGTGGCCATGGTACATATCCTGTTGCCACGAGCGCCGTATCAGCAGATCGAATCGCAAATTGCGATGGTCACTGGTGTCGCCGTGCTCTGCGCATTGATTGTAGGCGGCGCCCTGGCATGGATCATTGGTCACCGTCTCACCACGTACCTTACGCGCGTTGTGCAACGGATGCGTGTATTGGCGGCGGGGGACACAAACCTCGCGTTCGATGATCTAAAGGGCCACGGGCGCGAGATCACCGAGTTGGCAACTGGTCTCGAAGCGTTCCGCGACAGTTTGGTTGAAGCAGAGCAGCTTCGGGATGCCGATATGATCCGTCAAGCAGAGCAGGGAATGGTCGTGACCAGACTGGCCGAAGGCTTGCAAGAGGTGGCAGCTGGCAATCTCAATATCCGTCTCAACGACGATCTGGGGCAAGGATACGAACAGCTGGTCGCAGATTTCAATACCGCCGTCGAACAGCTCTCAAATGTGATATCGGACATCGCCCATAGTTCGGAAACGGTGAACACGTCCGCCAGCGAAATCGGACGCGCGGCGCAAGACTTGTCAAACCGAACCGAAAACAGCGCCGCAACGCTGGAACAGACCGCCGCCGCACTTCAGGATATCACCAACGCCGTGCAAGAAAGCACACGCGGCGCCCGCTCCGCAGACAATTCCGGGAAGGCCGCGATAGATAAGGCACAGGCCGGAAATGGCGTGGTGAGCGCCGCAGTGGACGCAATCAAGGAAGTGGAACGGTCTTCTGAAGAAATTGCGCAAATTATCAGTATGATTGATGACATTGCCTTTCAAACCAACCTTTTGGCGCTCAACGCCGGGGTCGAGGCCGCCCGCGCAGGCGAAGCGGGCTCAGGCTTTGCGGTCGTGGCCGCCGAGGTCCGTGCACTTGCGGCTCGAACAGCTGAATCTGCCCAGCAGATCGGCGGTTTGATCGAACAGTCCGGCGATAAGGTGCAGCATGGTGTGTCTCTCGTCATACGAACGGGTGAGGCTCTAAAAGACATCGTCACCGCAATTGACGAGGTTACCGGTCAAGTGGCACGCATCGCAACCTTGGCGGAGGAGCAAGAAACCAGTCTCGGCGAGATCAACGTTGCGGTCATGCAGTTGGACAAGGATACTCAGACCAACGCGGGCATGTTCAACCAAACCTCGGCCGCAAGCGACAGCCTCACGGCCGAAGGAAAGCGGCTGGCGCTTCTGGTCGGACGGTTTCAGTCCGGCGAAACGCAGGCCCCGCATGCACGACTTCTCGCTGCTGAATAGCTGCACCACGTTTGATGAAGTAGGGTGACCTATTTATCTTTTTCCACACGTGGTCTGGTGTTGAAACACTATCCAAGTCTTTGACTTTATACGCGCAGTATAGCGCTGCTGAAACTTTGCAAGCAGTCTACCCGTTCGCAATGAAGTCAGATCAAACGAACGATCTCGGCGGCGTTGAGTGCTGATCATCGGTTCATTCGCGCGATGAGTTTTTATTTCTCCGGTCCAACGGAAGTCATCTCTTGAGGCGATGCGTTTTTCGAAGGCCTGGCGGCGGCGCATCAAGTGACCGGTCATTCACTGGTTCGCCATGTCACGAGAGGTTTCGCCTCGATCCGGCTACAGGGTTCGGTTTCGAACCAGTGTTCCAGAACGCCCTACCATGGCCGTAGTGCGCGCACAGGATTTCATTTCGGCGCACGCCAAGAATAGTCCGGCGCCTACAAATGACTGATCTTGCAGATCACTATGTTAGTGACAGCGTCGCACTATATGATTGGAAAGTAGCAACGTGGCGTGTCGTTCAAGCGCTGCTTACTGGCCGCCCGACGGTTGCGACGTAATCTGCCGAACGGACGCAAGCACAGTGCAGATCTGCTCGTCCTAAGGAATTTGGCGGCACAGGTCCGTCGGGTTCGTACTAACGCCTTCACAGTTGCGGGTGAGTTCTACAGCGCGGATGTCCAACATGGTGGGCTCCATTCCCAGATGGCCCTGTCGGACTTGCACCCAACACTTGCGGGCCCGCCGCCCGCCGTCTCCAACACGTTTGATGCCCGTGTCGTTAACGAACACCTTTGTTGACCATAGGTTCGGCGGCATGGGGCCAGCGTCGCCATCCTCCGCCACGGGGTCGAGACGCCAAGCACTGGCCTGACAGCCCAGGCAGCATGTCAGCGGACGCGCAAGTGTGGCTTGAACGAGTTCTGGGTCAAGAGGCACACTTGGATCCCGGCGTCGAAAAGGACCAGTGGGCGCTTGGGCTTGCCGCCGTGACGCGTAAGTCAGGACATCTTCGTAGATCATTGGATCGAAGTTGGCTCCAAGGCGAGCCGTCGACTTTTCTTTCACCTGAAAGGCAGGTTGCGTCACGAAATCTGAGTGTCTAGTCCGATCCGAAATGCAGGCTCCAGACTCCTGAAGTTTCAGCCGAAACAGGTCGGGTTGCCGCGAGTGGCACGTCTGACAGGAAAACCTTCGAGCATCTGGCGACGCGGCGCCAACCCTTCAGGCGTCCGACCTGTCGCGTCGTTTGTAGCGCCTCTTTTGGCATTTTCCTGGCTTGTCCAGAGACGTTCGGCTTGGGGTTCAGGGATGATTGTCTTTGTCGCTGAAATCTTCCCGAAACCAGTCTGCGTCGTAACCGCGATACCCCAACGGCCATTCGGCGTATGGCAGTGGGCTCTGCCCCCGGTGTCGTCACGGGCGTGGCCAGCGGCCGGGAAAACGCCGGATCGTGCGGCCCTTGAAGTCCGCGACTGCATGTAACCTGCTATTAATGACACCGATGTTCCGGCCCCTATGGCTACGACCAAAGGGCAGACTGCGAGGGGGCAGGATCGCGATAGCGGGGTGTTACGCGCAGTGGTGCGAACGGGGCAAGCTCCTGAACCGACCGCAGCGCTCCAAACTTACGTCATGCTGTTCACCGAACATCACTCCCAACCGCGCATGAGGCTCACGCCCCGATGTCCACCGCCTTCAGAGCTCTTGGGTCGTACGCAAACGCCGCTCCTGAGGGGCGCGCCGTCTGAGTTTGTTTTTGCAGGGTTTCTCGGCTTCTAAAGACCTGAGGTGGGTCAGCGTTTCTTCATCGCGGCCATCAGCGCGTCGCCAAACGCACCTGTCCCACCCGCACTGCCGCCTTTGGGCGCGCTACTCATCGGCCCCTTGTCACGCGGGCCGCCGCCACCGGGACCACGGCCCTTTGGCCCCTGCCCTGCGCCACCGCGCGCTCCACGTGGCCCCGTGTCGCGCGCAGACCGATCTTCCTTGGCCGAAGCACCCCCGTCTTTCTTCATCGTCAGACCGATGCGCTTGCGCGACACGTCCACTTCGGTCACCGTAACCTTTACCACGTCGCCCGCCTTGACCACCTCGTGGGGATCTTTGACAAAACGATCCGCCAGCTGGCTGACGTGGACAAGGCCGTCCTGATGTACGCCGATGTCCACGAACGCCCCAAAGGCCGCGACGTTGGTCACGGTCCCTTCCAGCACCATCCCGGATTTGAGGTCTTTGATATCCTCAACCCCATCGGCAAAAGTCGCGGTCTTGAACGAGGGGCGCGGGTCACGGCCGGGTTTTTCCAGCTCGCCCAGAATGTCGCGCACTGTCGGCAGGCCAAAACTGTCATCGGCGAATTGCTCTGCCCGCACGCCTTTCAGCGCCTCCGGCTGGCCCATTATGTCACGGATGTCGCGCCCACAGGCTTTGACGATGCGGCGCGCGACCGCGTAAGCTTCAGGGTGGACAGAGGAGGCATCAAGCGGTTCGTCACCTTCGCGGATGCGCAGGAACCCCGCGCATTGCTCAAAGGCCTTCGGACCCAGCCCCGGCACCTTGAGCAGCGCCTTGCGGGTCGCGAAAGCGCCGTAGGTGTCGCGGTATGACACGACGGCTTCGGCCAGACGGTCAGACAGGCCCGCCACATGCGAAAGCAGCGGCGCTGAGGCCATGTTCAGGTCCACGCCCACGCCGTTCACCGCGTCTTCGACCACCCCTGCCAGAGCCTGGGCCAATCGGCGCTGATCCACGTCGTGTTGATACTGGCCGACGCCGATGCTTTCGGGTGTGATCTTGACCAGCTCGGCCAGCGGATCCTGAAGACGTCGCGCGATCGACACCGCCCCCCGCAGGGAAACATCCAGATCAGGGAATTCCCGTGCCGCAAGTTCCGACGCCGAGTAGACGGAGGCCCCGGCCTCAGACACAACCACCTTCGTCGGTTGCGCGCCTTTCATCAGCTTCATCGTGTCGGCAACCATGCGCTCCGTCTCGCGGGACGCGGTTCCGTTGCCAATGGCAATCAGCTCGACTTTATGGCGGGCGACCATCTCTGCGATCTTTGCCTGTGCACCGCGTAGGTCCATCTTGGGTTGAAAGGGATACAGGGTCGCGGTTTCCAGAACCTTGCCGGTGGCATCCACGACGGCGGCCTTCACACCTGTGCGAATGCCAGGGTCAAGGCCAAGCGTTGCCTTGTTGCCCGCAGGTGCCGCGAGCAGCAAGTCCTTCAGATTGCGCGCGAAAACGTTGATCGCTTCCTCGTGAGAGCGACGGCGCAGCTCTGACAGAAGGTCGACATACATGGACAACGACAGTTTCACCCGCCAGGTCCACGCGGCGGCCTCCCGCAACCAATTGTCGCCCGGTGCCTGGCCCGGCACGCCAATCGCGGCGGCGACCATGTCCTTGGCGCGCTGCTGACCCGCCTCGGGGTCCGGCGCGATCTCGATGGTCACGATCTCTTCCTTGGCCGCGCGCAAGATGGCAAGCGCCCGGTGCGAGGGGATCTTGGACCAGTCTTCCTCATGCTCGAAATAGTCGGAGAACTTGGCGCCTTCCTGCTCCTTGCCCGGCACAACGCGGGCCGTGATCTTGGCCTCGCGCATCATGAAATCGCGCAAGCCGCCCAGCAGCTGCGCATTTTCCGACAGCTCCTCGGCCAGGATATCACGCGCCCCGTTCAGCGCGTCCTTGACCGTTTCGACCGACGCGCCGGTAAACGCTTCGGCCAGCTGTGCGGGGTCCTTGCCACGATATTCACGGATCTGCTCCAGCAGGGGCGCAAGGCCATTTTCTCGGGCGATCATCGCCTTGGTCCGGCGCTTGGGCTTGTAGGGCAGATAGATGTCTTCGAGCGTGGCCTTGGTGTCGGCTTGCATGATGGTGCGCGCCAGATCGTCCGTCAGTTTACCCTGCCCCTTGATCGTGTCCAGGATGCTGGCACGGCGGGCTTCCATTTCGCGCAGGTAGGTCAGCCGGTCGCCCAGAGTACGAAGCTGTGTGTCGTCCAGCCCGCCGGTGGCTTCCTTGCGGTAGCGCGCGATGAAGGGCACGGTTGCGCCCCCGTCCAGCAGGTCCACCGCCGCGACGACCTGCTTTGGGGCGGCAGCGATTTCGGTGGCGATGGTGCGGGCGATACGCTCTGCGGTCTGGTCCAAGACGGGCACTCCTGATCTGCGGGAGGTCCCTCATACCGTCATGCGGAAATGCCGCCAAGCCCCTGCGGGCGCATCGGCAAAGGGTCGCGAAAAAGCGGCAAGGCAAATCATCGCGATGCCAATTTCGTCTGTCCCGAAGGGCCACGCCAAGACGCATCAACAGGCTTCCGCACAGGGGTTTCAGCACCCTGCCAATTGCACGCGCCCCGCATCGGTGTGCCCGCGGACCTTTCGCCCGGCACATACGCGCCGGTCAGAGGACAGGGCCAATCGTGGCAATCACGTTATGCCAGATACGCTTGCGTCGAGGCCACGCGTTCACCTCTTCAAGGGTCATGAGGTCTGATCGAGCGATGTATTCCTGCTGACGTTCACGCACGGCATGAGTCACACCGTGATCTTGCAGAAGAATGTTGTTTTCATAATTCAGATCAAAGCTGCGCAAATCGATGTTGGATGAGCCGATCATGGTGACCTTGCCGTCCAGCGTCAGGGTCTTGGCATGCAAAAGCCCGTCTTTGAATTCACGTATTTCGCATCCTGCCGACAAAAGCTTTCGGTAATAGCTGCGGCTCGCAGCTGCGACGATCCAGCTATCGTTCACTTTGGGAAAGATAAGCGTCACTGCGACCCCGCGATGCGCCGCAGAACACAAGGCCTCCAACACTGTCTCATCCGGCACGAAATACGGGGTCGAAAGCGTCAAAGTCTCCTGCGCACTGGCGATCAGCACCGCAAAGAGCTGCGGCGTGGCCCCCTGACGTTCCGTCGGCCCATCCCCCATCACCTGCGCGGGAAAACCGCCCTCGACAGGATGAGACGTCAGAGTGATGTCATCGATTATTTTCCCCGTCGCCATCATCCAGTCACTGATAAAAAGCAATTCATTCTGCGCCACGACAGAGCCTTCGAACCGCAGCATGATATCGACCCAAGGCGCATACTTGGCTTTGACACGAAATTCCGGATCGGCGGAATTTCGGCTGCCGCAATAAGTGATCTTGCTGTCGATCACCGTAATCTTGCGGTGATTGCGCAGATCAACGCGGCTTTTCAGGATTGTGCGGATCGGGTTGTCCAACGGCATGGCCACGGCCATCTGCACCCCTGCATCCTTCATGTGCTGCCAAAGGGGTGACTTGATAACGGCACGGGACCCCAAACCGTCCGCAATGGCCCGACATGTCACGCCCCGCTGTGCTGCGCGGATGAGCGCATGCGCAATGGCCCTGCCAGTGTTGTCGTCCAGCCAGATATAATAAAGCACATGAACATGGCTTTGCGCCGCGTCTATATCCGCAACGAGATGTGTGTTCGTGGCTTCAGCGTCGGCCATTAAGTCAGCGCGGCTTTTGGCGACCGGATAAAACCCGTTGATCGACGCCGCATACAGGAAGGCTGGCCTGTACAGCGGATCGATGAGCCTTTCCGTATCTTCCGGCGCCCCCATCAGATGGGACGCCTTTGCTCGGATTTCGTCGAAAACCTCGTTGTGGCGCTTGGTCGCCTTGTTCCAGGGGTCCGTTTCACCCAGCAGAAAATAGATGATGCTTCCGACATATGGCAGCACCACCAACACGACAAACCAGGTCAACCGCGCCTGTGGGGAAAAGTCATCCCGTAACAATATGCGAAGCGTCACCCCTATGACGATCAACACATGGAAAATGAGCAAAAGCGCCTGAATCATGTGATCCCCGTAAAGGCAAGGTCGATGACGATAGGCAGATGATCGGAAGCCTTTTTCGCCAAAGCCGAGTGATGTACATATGCGGTTTCAGCGCGCAACCCCGGCCCGAGAACAAACCGATCAAACGCAACTTTTGGCCGCTTTGCGTGAAAGCTCAGACCCGGAGAAACAACAGTTACCGGTGCATCAAACGGGAAACGCGCGGCATTCCATTCATTGAAATCACCCGCCAGCAACACCGGATGATCACGATCAGCCAGTACCTTTTGCAAAGCACACATTTGCTTGCGACGCATGCCCGGCGTGAGCCCGAGATGAACACCAATCACTTCAAGATCCGGATGCTCCAGCCGAACCGAAACGGCCCCGCGTGGTTCCACCATCGGCAACTCGATCCGCTCGGATAAATGATCGGCAAAGCATGATCGCACAAGTATCGCGTTGCCGTGCCAGCCATGACTGAGCGGGCGAAGCGAAACGTCCGTCATGATGTAGCCAAGTTCACTTTCCAGACGGTCCAAGGGCAAAACGCCGGCTCGTGTGCCGATCCGTTTATCTGCTTCTTGCAACACGATAACGTCCGCATCGATTTCGCCCAGGATATCGACTATCCTGTCCGGATCCCGTCGCCAATCAAGCCCCACGGCTTTGCGAATATTGTAGCTGGCTATCCGCACACATCCTCCCCAATTGAAACAGTCATAGTCATTCAACCGCAGCTCCCCGGTCACGCCGTATAACCTGATTGTTGGTGGCAAGCCAAACAACCTCGCCGCCGGTCGGATCATCCATTTCCGAGCCAGATTGCGCTCTCACCGTAGAAAAGAAACCTGCCACCGACAAAAAGCACCGCTGCCAGCCAATCGAAGATAATATAGGCGATTTCACACGCAGTCTGGCCTGATCCTGCGAACATACGCCTTAAACATCGCCTCCGCGAGATCGAGCCCGTCCTTGATGATCTCCAACATGACCGTCCTTATGCGGACCATCGCAGTCTCACCTTGGCACATGGACGCCACTCGGGCAGTCACATCATCAGAGCCGATAACATGCCAGCCGCTGTTTCAAGATATCAAACTCTCTCCATGGCTGAGGGAGGCTTTGACCAAAGGTCATCAAGCTCAGGCTACGTTTCTGCTATGAATGCTGAAATTCCAAGGAGTTCCTGACCGGCACTGAAAAGTGAAAAAATCGACCACCTATGCCTGCGGCACCATCTCGTTGATCGTTTTGACAAGATCTGCACTACGAAATGGCTTGGCGATCCTTTTTGTGTCCGAAAGATTTCTGGGCAAAGACACTGTCGCATCTGTATATCCGGTCAGGAACACAAACGGGATACTATGATTTTTCAGCTTTTCTGCAACTGTCAGGCTGTTTTTACCATTTCCAAGATTAAAGTCTAAAAACGCAGCCATAGGTCTGCACTCGTCAATCCGATTGAGCGCGGACTGAGCATTTGAATGGACCGAAACCTGCTTGAACCCTGCCTCGGCCAAGGTCATTTCAATATCCATCGCGATCAATGCTTCGTCTTCCAGAACAAGTATCTCGGAGTTACTCATTCGTTCCCTCCAGCTCGAAATCTATTTGAAAACAGAGACCCTCTTCGTTGAATTCGATTTTAACCTCGCCTGAAAGATCACTCCCCAAGACTCTCTCCAGCACGAGGGTGCCAAAACCTTTTTTGTCCGGCGGAGACGCAATCAAGGGGCCATTGAACTCCTTCCAGACAATGCGCGCTTTGGTTCCCACTTCGCGCGTATCGCACTGTGTGCCGATAACGATATGACCTCCTTCGACAGACAGTGCTCCATATTTGGCAGCATTGGTGGTCAACTCATGTAGCGCCATTCCAAGAGCCAAGGCCTCTTTTGAGCTCAACCGGAGGTCGGGACCAGTAATCCGGATACGTTCAAAGTTTCGTTGTTCATATGGCGCGGCCTCGTTGCGAATGATCTCGGACAACTTGGCCGTTGACCAGTCGGCGTCTGTCAGCAGGTCGTGGGTGCGGGAAATTGATCCAAGCCGATCTTCGAGACGCGCCTGATATTCAACCGCACCAGCCACGCCCTTGAGCAGCAACTTGGAAATCGAACTGATCGTCGCAAGCGTGTTCTTGACGCGGTGTTGCAACTCTCCGAGCAGCAAATTCAGGTGATCGTTTTGTTTTTGAATGCGCTGCATCATGCGCGCCTGGTCCGTCACTTCGCGCACACAGATGCCCACAGCAAAAACCTTGCCGTCCTGCCAGACCGGGTAATAATCGCCGATCCAATTGCGTTTGGCCCCGGGTGCTGCGACGGTTTCCCCTTCGATCTCGATCTCCAGCAACGGCTGGCCGGACTGGATAACGTGATGGCAGACGTTTTCCAAAGTATCTGCGAGGGCCGGCAGCAGATCCTTGAAAGACTTTCCAATATGATCAGCGACAGAGAAACCGTTTATTTCAGCGAGGCATTCGTTTACACGGACCCATTTATAGTCGGTGTCAATCAGCGCCAGTCCGACCGGCGTGGTGTCGTAAAGATTTTCCAATTCGGCATATTGCCGGGCCATAGCCCGTTCATTCCGCTTGAGGGTTTCTTCGTAGCTCTTGCGATCCGTGATATCGATAAAAGACAGGACATAGCCGTCGAGCCGATTGTCGGTTGTGCGGTAGGGTTTGATCCGCAGCAGAAACACCTGACCGGAGGCGGGAATCGTGACCTCGCGTTCAAACGATTGAAGCGTTTCGTCGACCTTGTGGGCATCGGCTTCCAAATCGGGGTAATCAATACGTGACGACAAATCGGATATCGGCCGCCCGATATCGCGCTGCCTGATGCCGAACAGTGCCACGGTCGAGGGCGTGAAATTGCGCACGCAGAATTCGCGGTCCAAAAACAGCACCGCCAAATCGGTTGCCTCAAACAGGTTCTTCAGGTCCGAGTTCGCGCGGATGAGTAGCCGGTTATTTTCCTGCAGCTCCGCATTTACTGTTTCCAGCTCTTCGTTGATCGACTGCAATTCCTCCCGCGAGGTTTCCAATTCCTCGTTGGATGACTGCAGTTCCTCATTCATGCTCATCAGCTCTTCGTTGCTGCTTTTGAGCTCTTGGCCAGAGGATTCATATTCCTGCATCGTTGCCGTCAATTGCTTGCGCAACTTGACGTTTTCGGTCTCCAGGATGTCACGGTCCGCTGTCTCCCTTTCACCGACAGCCTCTCCGATATCGTCGACGTCAAGGGCGCGGACTTCGGTCAACACCAAGATGAAATTCGAGCCGCTGGGGCTGACCTCCACATCGAAAAGGCGGCGCGTATCACCCTGCACAACAACGATGTTTTCGATGCGCATCGGCTCGCCGGTCTTGATCGCTTCGGACAGTGCCGTGCGCACCGGAAGACGCAATTCGTTCGCCAGGTAGGCGTCAACCAAGGTGGAGGGTGCACCCTGCGTCGGCCGCACCAATTCGGTCATCTTCCGGGAAAGGTACAGAACCTCCCCTCTGCTCGAGAGGAGCGCAAATGGCGCGGCATGGTTTCGTAAAAATTCCTGCTCGACCGCTGTCTCGCGTGACAGGTCGAGCGCCATGTTCGGCTCCGGTGCAGGTTGCTTGATCTCGACCGGCAGCGCCTTCGGACGGCCCGGTTTTTGAAGCAGCGTCGAAAAGCTGGTCGTGGCCTTGGCATTTCTGCGAAAGATACGATGGGTCTTATCCACCACATCAAAGAGATTGTCGTCACCGGCAAGCCCTTCGGACGGCCCCAGGAAAAGATGCCCCTCACCGCGCAGTGAAAAATGGAACCGTGGGATCACTTTCTTTTGCAGGTTGGCCGAAAGATAGATCAGCAAATTGCGACACGAAATCAGATCGAGCCGTGAAAATGGCGGATCCTGCAACAGGTTGTGTGGCGCAAAGACGCAAACTTCGCGCAACTTCGGGTCGGCCCGGTACTCGCCGTTCTCGATATGAAAGAAACGCTCGCGACGCTCCGGGCTGAGTTTCTCAACCGTATCGGCTGAATAGAGACCATAGCGCGCCGACACGAGAGACGGCGTGTCTATGTCCGTGCCAAACACCTGTAGGACACGCCGGTCACCGCGGGCCTCCATTTCCTCTATGAAAAGCATGGCGAGTGAATAGGCTTCCTCGCCAGTCGAACATCCAGGCACCCAGATGCGGATCGTGCTTTCGGAGTTCGATAAAATAGGATCGACGACTTTGTCTTTGAGGACCTCGAAGGCTTCGGGATTGCGGAAAAACTGCGTGACCCCGATCAGAAACTCCTGCGCCAGAAGCCGCGCTTCATTGCTGTCCTCCAGGGTCTTGATGAACCGCTCCACATCCAGGATGCGCAGCACCGCCATCCGGCGTTCGATACGACGGACCAGAGTGCCAGGCTTGTAGTCAGAAAAATCATTGCCAACAACGGCCTGCAATCGCTCGCTGAAACGCGGCAACGCCGCTTCGATCTCTTCCTTCAGACTTTCCTGATTATCGCTACGGCTCAGACGCAGGTGGTGCTGAATAATCTCATCCAGCCGCGCGGAGATTTTTTCCACCGGCAAAATAAAGTCGACCAACCCGGTCGCAACCGCACTGTCCGGCATCCCCGGGAACCGCGCGCCCTTGCTTTCCTGCACGAGGGCAAACCCGCCCGACCCTTTAACCTCTTTCAGACCGGCCGAACCGTCATTGCCGGTCCCCGACAACACCACGCAATAGGCATTACGGCCACGCGCCGCCGCCAGCGATTTGAAAAACGCGTCGATGGGGCGATGCAACGCGTCTTCGCTGTCGCGCTCTACCAGATACAGGTGATTATCCTTGATGCTCGCGACTGTGCCCGGCGGAACGACGTAAAAATGGTTGGCCTGTATCGCTTCGCCGTCTTCGATCTGGCTGACGGGCATATCGGTTTGCCCCTGAAGAAGCTCATGCAGAATGGATTTCTGGTCCGGAGAGAGATGTTGGACAATCACGAAAGCCGCTCCGGTCTGCGGAGAGGTATTTCCGATCATGATTTTCAGGGCTTCCAACCCTCCGGCGGATGCACCGATACCAACAATCGGGATGACTGACATGACCGTGTTCCCCCAAGAACTTTTAACAACTTAATAACAAGAACCAGCTTCAATGAAAGCTATTAGACGGTTCAGCATGCTGTCACGCATCAACATTCGTCGATGTCTCAGGCAAAGACCCTCAATCCATTTCAACACTGCATGTTACCGACGTCATCTGATGGTCAGCTGGCAGCTTCATCGCCCTGCGCGGACTGCTTGTCGGCCATCCAGAAGACCGCCCCGCCGTGGTCGGGATCTTTCAACTTTTTGAGTGCGGGGGAAAGCCATGCCGTCGATGTGTTGCGTGCCAGGACGACACTCCCATTTCCGGGCTGAGGATCGGACGGACACTGGACACGGCCAAATCGTGTTTGCGGACCGCGGTTCACATGAAGCAGTCGCCGCGCTTCTTACGTCCATAGGGGGGCGCGACAGGCTGCCCTTTGAGGTACGCGCAAGCTCACGCAGCCGCATGGCCTTCGCTTGCTCACTTCCATCACCACCGTCTTTTCCGCGCCGTACTCTTTGGCAACCTCTATCGTCACCCGCGAGAACATGCCCTTGTCACACCGTCGCATTCAATCGGTATTGATCGCCGTGTAATGGCCATTCCCTCAGCACACCCTGCCATCATAAGCAATTGGAATTGTGAAATAAAATTCCACTCAAAAGCCGCCCATCGTCTAATCTTGGTTTAACGTGAAAGTTCGAAAAGTTGGGCAAAAGATGTGCCATCCGCACGACATCGCTCACCAATAGTCGGATCTTGCGCCAGAAAACGGCCCCAACGCCGCTGCGAAAATCTTGAGGGGTTTAGCGGGCCAAGGGTTGCCTCGACATGCAAGCTGACCGCGTCCGACCCTAATCCGTTCGGAATACGGTCTATCTTTTCCTGTATACGGCAAGCCGCTGACACACTGTCCGGATCTCGCCCTGTCCAGCATGTGTTCCAGCAAAAAGGCCGGAACACATACGTGCGCCGGCCTCACAAATTCAACTTGGCAACACGCGT
The DNA here is from genome assembly GCF_014196795.1 of Sagittula marina. GTDB lineage: Bacteria > Pseudomonadota > Alphaproteobacteria > Rhodobacterales > Rhodobacteraceae > Sagittula > Sagittula marina. Next base: position 122,131 of record NZ_JACIEJ010000003.1, on the reverse strand, counting down.
CTAGCCAATTCGGTAGTTCGGCGACTCCCGCGTGATCTGCACGTCGTGCACATGGCTTTCCTTCAGTCCCGCCCCGGTGATTTTCACAAAGGTCGCATTTGTGCGCATCTCGGCCACAGTGGCGTTGCCCGTGTAGCCCATGGCCGCACGCAAGCCGCCGACCAATTGGTGCACGACATTGCCTGCAGGACCTTTGTAAGGCACCTGACCTTCGATGCCCTCCGGCACCAGCTTGTCGCTGGCCGCGTCCTTCTGAAAGTACCGATCCGCCGAGCCACGTGCCATAGCGCCAAGCGACCCCATGCCACGATACGATTTGAACGAACGCCCCTGATACAGGATCACCTCACCCGGAGATTCATCGGTGCCTGCGATCATGGACCCAACCATCGCGCAGGATGCGCCAGCCGCGATGGCCTTGGCAAAGTCGCCAGAGAACTTGATGCCGCCATCCGCGATGATCGGGATGTCACCCGCTTCTTTCGAACAGTCCATGACCGCGGTGAGCTGCGGCACGCCAACCCCGGCGACCATGCGCGTGGTGCAAATCGAGCCCGGCCCGATCCCCACCTTCACCGCGTCCGCGCCTGCGTCGATCAAGGCGCGCGTAGCAGCGGCGGTGGCCACGTTCCCGGCAATCACCTGAATGCTGCTCGACAGGGTTTTGGCCCGCGTCACCGCTTCCAGCACGCCGGCCGAATGACCATGCGCCGTATCCACCACCAGGATATCGACGCCCGCGTCCACCAGCATGGCAGAGCGTTCAAAGCCCGCATCGCCGACGCCCGTTGCCGCCGCAACGCGCAAACGGCCAAGGTCGTCCTTGCACGCCGTGGGGTTCAGAACCGCCTGTTCGGTGTCCTTCAGTGTCAGCAGACCGGTCAGCTTGCCCGTACCATCGGTGACCAGCAGCTTCTCGATCCGGCGCGCCCGCATGAGGGAAATCGCCTCTTCACGGTCGGCAGGCTCCTGCAGAATAGCAAGGTTTCCCGATGTCATCATCACCCGAACCGGCGTGTCGTCCTGCTGGGCAAAGCGCATGTCACGGTTGGTGACGATGCCCACAACCTTGCGGTCCTCGTCGACCACCGGAAAACCGGAAAACCCGTAGCGTTCGGTCAGCGCCTTGGCATCCGCCAAAGTCTGATCCGGGCGCAGCGTGACCGGATTGTAGACGATACCGGATTCAAACCGCTTCACCCGGCGCACTTCGCGCGACTGCGTTTCCGCATCAAGGTTCTTGTGAATCACCCCCATGCCACCGGCCTGCGCCATGGAGATCGCCATGCGCGCTTCCGTGACCGTGTCCATCGCAGAGGACAAAAGTGGAATATTGAGGGAAATGCTCTTGGTCACCCAAGTGCGCGTGTCCGCAGTGGACGGCAGCACGCTGGAGGCGGCAGGAACAAGCAGAACGTCATCGAAGGTCAGAGCCTCGCGAATCTCCATGGGGGGTCTCCTTGGGAGGGATCGGTTGGCACGTTCCTTTCTCATGACCGGAGGGAAATGAAAAGCCGTGGAATCGCATATCGGCATCATGCCGGCCAATGCGACAAACGCAGTCAAACCCGTTTGAGCAGCTCATCAACGGTGGCCTGCGCGACCTGTTCCGATTGCGCCACCGGGCGTGTACCCGGGCCGGACGCCGGGACAAACTCGCCGCGGGCTTGCTTGCCGGCACGATAGAACGCGAATTCCTGGTCGCTGATCGTGCCATCCCCGTCGGTGTCCAACTCTTGCACAATCCTGGACGCGTCAAAAACCTCGTCGAACGTGTCGGAAAGCGCCCGCTGCTGTTGTGGCTTTGCGGGCTGCGCCGCGACAGGTGGCAAAGGACCTGAAACGGGTGTCATCGACATATCTGTCTCCTTTCAAGGACGTTATCGGGCCTTTGTACACGTCACGCGTTAATATGATGTGATCCGCGGATAGAATCGGCATCGCATGACAAGGCTTCGCCAACGGGCGATCTCGTTCAGAAAATGCTCGAACCAAAAGGACGTGTATGACCAATCACTACGACACCGGGCGTCTGAACCTGCCCTTCACCGGGATCTGCACCTTTGCGCGCGGGCCCTACCAACCGGATTGGTCGGCTTTGGACACCGACGTTGCGATCCTCGGCGCGCCGTTTGACGCAGGCACCCAGTGGCGCTCCGGCACCCGCTTCGGCCCGCGCGCCATCCGCGAGGCCTCCACCCTGTTCAGTTTTGGCCACGCCGGGGCCTATGATCACGAAGATGACACAACCTACCTCGACGGCGTGCGGATCACCGATATGGGTGACGCGGACATCATCCACACCGACACGCTGCAAAGCCACGCGAATATTCGCAAAGGTGTCGAAGCCGCGCTGGCCGCTGGCGCCCTGCCCGTCACACTCGGCGGCGATCATTCGATCAACATTCCCTGCATCGAAGCCTACGAGGATCAGCAACCCTTCCACCTGCTGCAGATCGACGCGCATCTGGATTTCGTCGATGAACGCCACGGCGTGACCCGCGGCCACGGCAATCCCATGCGCCGCGCCGCAGAGAAGCCCTGGATCACCGGCTTGACCCAGGTGGGCATCCGCAATGTCTCCTCCACCGCGCGAGACGGCTACGAGGACGCCCGACGCCGCGGGTCCGATATCCTCTCCGTGCGCCAAACCCGTGCCCTCGGACCCAAGGCGACCGCCGCGCGTCTCCCGCAAGGTGCCCCTGTCTACATCACGATCGACATCGACGCCTTCTGCCCCTCGATTGCGCCCGGCACAGGCACACCCAGCCACGGCGGCTTCCTCTACTACGAGGTGCTCGAACTGCTGCAACAGGTCGCAAAATACCATCCTGTCGTCGGCATGGACCTCGTCGAAGTTGCACCGGACTATGATCCAACCGGATCAACGTCGATCCTTGCCGCCCAACTCCTGCTCAACCTTCTGGGCTTTGTCTTCCACGCCCGCCACAACGGCCTGACCACCCGAACCTCGGGCTAAGCCTTTTCCTTGGTGAGGCCCGAGCAACCGAACCCGAAAAACAAAGCGTGCGCAGCACTCATTCGGATCACGCCGCCTCACCCAGCCTGATCGGGATCAAACGCATCGGCCACACTCTGCCGCAATGCAGCGATGGGGCGCACTCCTCCCTTGCTGTCGCGCGCCCTGCACGTTCTTGTATAAGGCGAGCAGCATCACAGGAGCCCGATCGCATGACCGCCCCCCTCAAAGGCTACACCATCCTTGACCTGACCCACGTCCTGGCGGGCCCGTTTTGCACCATGACCCTCTCGGACCTTGGCGCCGACGTAATCAAGGTTGAGCCTCCGAAAACAGGCGATGACACACGTGCCTTTCCCCCCTTCAAGGACGGAAAATCGGCCTATTTCGCGGCCATAAACCATAGCAAGAAATCCATTGCCCTGAACCTGAAGGAAGACGGTGACAGACGGATCTTCGAGAAGCTGCTCGAGCGCGCCGACGTGGTCGTGGAAAACTATCGCCCCGGCGTGATGGAGCGGCTCGGCTACGGCTGGGATGATCTTCACGCTGCGTTTCCCAGGCTGGTCTACGGGGCGGTGTCCGGCTTTGGCCACACAGGACCCGACGCCAAGCGACCCGCCTACGACATGGTCGTGCAGGCACGGGGCGGCGTCATGTCGATCACCGGCGAGAAGGACCGTGAACCGGTGCGGGTTGGGGCCTCCATCGGCGATATCATAGCGGGCATGTATCTGACCCAGGGCATCCTTGCGGCCCTGATGGACCGCGACCGCACCGGCAAAGGCCGAAAAATCGACGTGGCCATGCTGGATTCCATCCTCGCCATTCTGGAACATGCGGTGGCGCTCACCACCACGACCGGAAAGGCGCCGGGGCCATCAGGCGCAAGGCACCCCTCGATCACGCCATTCGAAACCTTCCATGCGGCTGACGGGCTGTTCGTGATCGCCGCTGGCAACGACAAGCTTTTCGAAAAGCTCTGCATATGTCTGAACCTCCCGCTGTCGGACGACGAACGTTTTGCCACCAACCCGGCGCGCTGCGAAAATGCCCGCCTGCTGAAACGGTTGATCGAGGCCGTGACGCTCGACAACACCTGCGCCTTCTGGATTGCCAAGCTGACCGCAGCCGGCATCCCCACGGGCCCGATCCAGACCATCGATCAGGTTCTCAAGGACCCCCAGATCCTTGCCCGCAACATGGTCGTGGACGTCATGGATAAGAACGGACGACAAGCGTACAAGGCGGCAGGCAACCCCATCAAGATGACCGATGCCCCCGACCCGACCTCGCGCGCGCCAGCGCCGGATCTGGATGGCAACAGGGGTGAAATCCTGCGATGGCTCGAACAGGGCTAGGCGCGTCTGCTCAGCCTTTTCGGCGCCAGTCCCAGGACCCCCGGAGTATTTGCCCAAGCAGCGAAACATGCAAAACAAAGGACCGTTTTTTGGCCTAAAAGTTTTGTCATGGGGTTTTTGTCCGATATCGACTTAACGATCAATGTATGGTTCCGTCTATCTGATAGTATCTGATCCGCGATGTATCTTCCCATGGATACGGGTTCTCCATGGCGCCTGCGCAGGCTTCCCATTCTTTTTTGGTTGGGTTGGGAACCTCACTATAGGTTGCGCACTTTCTGCACTGTACTTGGAGCTCCACGGTAGACAAAATACCGGCAACGACGTCCCAATCATGCTCACATGTGTCTGGATCATCGGCCAGGATCGAAATGCGTTCAACTATGTAGGACGTCGATAGCCACGACTGCGGCACAAAGAGGCTGAGAGTAGCCAAGACTTTTTTCATCAATATCTTTCCTCACTGTTCAATTGCGTGAAGCGCACGGTGCCAAGATCATAACCGCATGAGATGACTTGTCTTCCCATGCACAGCTCGGAATTGATCTGTACTCACGAAAAACGGCAGCATGCGACAAAACTCAACCGTTTCTGTCACCGGCGATAACGACGGTTTTACGCGCCCCCCGGTCGTGAAGCGGCTTTCCCTTGCGTCTCAAACCGCTATGTTCCGCGACGAACGTGCAGGAGCCTCCCATGTCGCAAGACCCACTCGTCATTTTCACTCCCTCCGGCAAGCGCGGGCGCTTTGCTGTTGGCACGCCTGTGCTCACTGCCGCGCGGAAGCTGGGCGTGGACCTGGATTCCGTCTGTGGTGGGCGCGGGATTTGTTCGAAATGTCAGGTACAGCCGTCTTATGGTGACTTTTCGAAACATGGGGTCACTGTTGCCGACGACGCCCTGTCGCAGGTCAACGCCGTTGAGGACCGCTACGACCGCGTGCGGGGACTGAAGCCCGGGCGACGTCTGGGCTGTCAGGCAACGGTACAGCGCGATGTGGTGATCGACGTGCCGGCGGAGAGCCAGGTTCACCGGCAAGTGGTGCGCAAGGCGGCCTCGGCCAAGCCGATCATCATGGACCCGGCAACGCGGCTCTATTACATCGAAGTGGCCGAGCCGGACATGCATGATCCCACAGGCGATTTGCAGCGCATCAAACACGCGCTGGCCACGCAGTGGGAGATACCAGACGTCACTCTGTCTCCTGCCTTGCTGCCCGTGTTGCAAAAGGTGCTCCGCAAAGGCGGTTTCAAGATCACCGTGGCCTTGCACAAGACAGATGCGACTGCGGCTCCGCAGATCATCGCGCTGTGGCCCGGGCTGCATGAAAGCGGCCTGTACGGGCTGGCGATCGACCTGGGGTCGACCACCGTTGCGGCACATCTGGTGGACCTCGACACCGGTGAGGTGAAGGCATCCGCCGGGATCATGAACCCGCAGATCCGCTTTGGCGAGGACCTCATGTCGCGTGTGTCCTACGCCATGATGAACCCCGGCGGCGAGGTCGAGATGACCCGCGCGGTGCGCGAGGCCATCGACCAATTGACCCAAGACATCGCGGCTGATGCAGAGGTGGACACCAACCTCATCCTTGAGACGGTGTTTGTCTGCAATCCCGTCATGCACCACCTGTTGCTGGGTATTGATCCCGTGGAACTGGGCCAGGCGCCCTTTGCCCTCGCCACCTCGGATGCGCTGTCCCTGACCGCCCGTGATCTGGCCCTGACCGCCCTGCCCGCGGCCAGCCAGATCTATATCCTGCCCTGCATCGCGGGCCACGTCGGGGCCGATGCGGCTGCCGTAGCCCTGTCCGAGCAGCCCGGACAACAGGAGGAGCTGACGCTCGTGGTCGACGTGGGCACCAACGCCGAGATCCTGCTTGGCGACACCACACGCGTGCTCGCCTGCTCCTCGCCCACCGGGCCCGCTTTCGAGGGGGCGCAGATCAGTTCCGGCCAGCGGGCCGCTCCCGGTGCGATCGAGGCCATTCGCATTGATCCCGCCACCCGCGAACCACGCTTTCGTGTCATCGGCTGCGACCTTTGGTCGGATCAGGACGGCTTTGCCGAGGCCACCACGGCAACAGGGATCACTGGGATCTGTGGCTCCGGCATCATCGAGGCCGTGGCAGAAATGCGCATCGCCGGGTTGCTCGATCCATCCGGCCTGATCGGCTCGGCGGAGAAGACCGGGTCCGACCGATGCCTCGCCACGGGCCGCACCCACGAATACCTGATCTTCGACGGCACCGCCGAGGGCGGCCCGAAGATCACCGTCACCCAAGGGGACATCCGCGCCATTCAGCTGGCCAAATCGGCGCTCTATGCCGGCGCGCGCCTGCTGATGGACACCCGTGGCACCGATACGGTGGACAAGGTCGTGCTGGCAGGCGCCTTTGGCGCGCATATCTCGCCGCTGCACGCCATGGTGCTGGGCATGATCCCGGATGTGCCGCTTGAAAAAGTGACCAGCGCGGGCAATGCCGCCGGTCACGGCGCGCGCATCGCCCTGTGTTCACTGGCCGCGCGCCGCGAAGTGGAAACCATGGTGAAGCAGATCACCAAGGTCGAAACGGCCATCGAGCCGAAGTTTCAGGAGCATTTTGTCAACGCCAATGCGATCCCGCACGCGACGGACCCCTTTCCGAACCTGCTGACCCATGTGACGCTGCCGGATGTCAGCTTCAACAGCAACGGCGAGGACTCGGGCGGGCGTCGCAGACGGCGGCGTTAACCGTTTTCGAAGCGGGCGGCGCGGCGTCGCTGGCGCAGCTTGCGCTGCGCGACGCGGGCGTGCCGCTGCTCGGGACCACATCCATGTTTCTGGCAATCTGGTTTCCCATATCTCGCCGTTTTGTGCGCGCGCGACTGACCCATCCGGATATCGCCCGCGTTCATTCCCGCATTGATGCCACGGTTCACGAACTGGCGGATCACCTGATGAACCACCATGCGACTGTTCTGATCGACGTTCCTGTCTCCCCGCTGCCCGCCTTTGACGTGACGACCTGAAACGCTGCAATACCAGATCTCAGAATGCGTGTGCGCGCCGAAGCGGCGGACAATGCTGTCTGCATTGCCAGGACTTGTCGCCAAAATGCGCCTAATATTTGGCGATTAAGGTGGGTTGCCCTCAATCTTCGAACAGTTCGGACTGGCCTTCCCCGGCCTCCAGAGCATCTGCGTCGTCTTCGTCCTGTCCCGTGGCGGCCAACGGCGAGGGACGATTGTCCAGCAAACCAGCCGCGCGCAAATCAGCAAGGCCGGGCAGATCGCGCGCCGATTCCAGCCCGAAATGGTCGAGGAAAGCCTGCGTGACCACGAAGGTCACAGGCCGCCCGGGCGTCATTCGGCGGCGGCCAAAACGGATCCAATCCATCTCCAGCAGTTGATCGACCGTGCCACGAGATACGGCGACGCCACGGATTTCCTCGATCTCGGCGCGGGTGACCGGCTGGTGATAGGCGATGATCGCCAGTGTTTCGACCGCCGCGCGGGACAGCTTGCGCGTCTCCGTCACTTCGCGCTGCATCAGGTAGCCCAGATCCGCTGCGGTGCGGAACGCCCAGGCGTCGCCCACACGCACCACCTGCACCCCGCGTCCCTCGTACCGCTTGCGCAAGGAGACAAGCGCTTCTGCCGGATCGGACCCGTGCGGCATCCGGTCGCCCAACTCCTTGACGGTCACAGGGTCCGCCGTCGCAAAAAGGATCGCCTCAACCATGCGCTCCTGCTCCGCCATGGCCGGCGGCTCGAACAGGCTGTCGCGTGGGGCATTGTCCGTATCACTCATCGCGTGTCTCCGTCCGGCGCAACTGAATCGGGGCAAACAGATCCTCTTGCCGGATTTCCAGATGCCCTTCCTTTACCAATTGCAAGGAGGCCGCAAAAGTCGCTGCGGTGGCAGACCGCCACATGCCTTCTTCCTCGCCCCAACCAACCGGAAGGTATGAGGAAATATCCGTCCACGTTCCGGCGAACCCGATCATGCCCCGCATCCGCTCCAGCGCTTGTTCCATCGTAAATACCTTGTCGCGATCCATGACAAAGGGCCGAAACTCATCGCGCGTGCGCAGTCGGGCATAGCCTTGCATCAGGTCCAGAAGCGTCGCGGTGTAAACCACCTTGCGGGTGCGCTCCATCTCCTCCGGCAGGCCTCGGGCAAAGAAGTCGCGCCCCATCTGGTCACGCGCCATCAGCTTGGCGGCGGCCTCGCGCATGGCTTGCAACCGCTCCAGTTGGTAGGCCAGATGCGCGGCAAGCTCTTCGCCGGAGGGGCCGTCTTCTTCCGGATCGGGGGGCAACAGCAGGCGTGATTTCAAAAATGCCAGCCACGCGGCCATCACCAGATAATCCGCCGCCAGTTCGATGCGCAGCGTCTTTGCCTTGTCCACAAACGCCAGATACTGCTGCGCCAACGCCAACACGCTGATCTGCCGCAGGTCAACCTTTTGCGTCCGTGCCATGTTCAGCAGCAGATCCAGCGGCCCCTCAAAGCCGTCCACATCCACGACCAAAGCCTCCGCCGCCATCCGATCGGCGACAGAGATAGGCTCTTGCGGCTCTGGCTCTAGATCCTCGGCCATATGGCCCTTTCGCGGGTTGCGAGCGGTCAGGGATCGCTCAGGCGATCAAGCCGTCTAATTCCGCATTGAGCGCGTCAATGTCAACATCGTCGGGCGCGCGCCGGGCCGCCAGCGCGGCCTCTGCGCGGGTCTGCGCCGCATCCGACAACTCTCCGCAGCGCTCCCACAGGCCGCGCATCTCGCCCATGTCGCCATGGCAGTGCAAGACCACATCACATCCCGCCGCCAGTGCCGCGGCACCGCGTTCCGGGATAGTGCCGCTGAGCGCTTCCATATTGATGTCGTCGGTCATCAGAAGCCCGTCAAAGCCGATCTGCTGGCGGATCAGCTCCACCATGACCGGCGAAATAGTCGCCGGGCGCGGGTCGATCTGTTCGAACACCAGATGCGCAGACATGGCGAGCGGCACATCCTTCAACGCTCCAAAAGCCGCGAAATCCACCGCGTCCAGGTCAGAGCGCGCAGCCCCCACACGCGGCAATTCCTTGTGGCTGTCCAGCGTGCCAAGCCCATGTCCCGGCATATGTTTCATCACCGGCAGAACGCCCCCGGCCAGCAGCCCATCCACCACCGCGCGCCCGTGCCGAACCACGGTGTCCACGTCCGTGCCGTAACAGCGGTTGCGCAAAATGGCGTGCGTCTCATCGCGGGCCACGTCGAGTGTCGGGATGCAATTCCCATCAATGCCAAGCGCCCGCAGCCCATGCGCGATGATCCGAGCCCGCAGGTAAAACGCCCGCGCGCCGAGCGGGACATCCTCCAGCGGCGGACGAAACTCTCGCGCCAGCGGCGGACGCAGACGCTGCACCCGCCCGCCTTCCTGATCGATGAAAATCGGCGCGTCATGGCCCGCCGCCTGCCGCATCTCGTCACACAGCGCGCGGATCTGGTCGGCGTCGCTCAGGTTTCGGCCAAAAAGGATGAACCCAAACGGCCGCGCCTCGGCGAAAAAGCGTTTCTCGTCTTCGTTCAGCCGCTCCCCGACGCAGCCAAAGATGGCCGCGCCAAAGCGGCTCATCGTGTGACCACCGGGATGCAATCAACCTTTTCGGCCACAAAGGCCGCGCAGAACCGGCGCGCATCGGCCAGGTCGACAAACCCTTCGGCGCGCAGACGGAAGAAGGTGCGACCGCCGGATTGCGCCTTCTGGATCACGCGACCTTTGCCGTCGAGAAACTGACCAAAGCGCGCCTCCAGCCGGGTCCATTCGCTGCGCGCGGTTTCGGCGCTGTCAAAGGCACCGATCTGCACGAGGCGGGTGCCCGTGGGCAACGAGGCCGGATCAATCTCGCGCGTGGCGCTGGCCGCTGCCGCGACCGTGGCCGCATCCACCGGCCCCATGGAGGCAACCTGCATCCCCGAAGGACGCACACGCGGCCGCAACGAACGCCGGATGCCCGGACCCGCAAAGGGTGCGCTCTGAACGCTGTCGTCGTCCTCGAACTCTGCCCCGGCAGAACTCACATCCTGCGCATCCGCAAAGGGCGAGTCGGCGCTCGGTTCATACTCTTTCAACGGCGACAGAGGCTCGTTTTCAGCCGCAATCTGTGCCGCAAGCGTCAAGATCGCATCCTCCTCCGGCGATGCCGCCGTGGTGGAGGTCGAGATCTCGACTTGTTCAGCGGGGTCTTCGATCGGCTCCATCGAACCGGCGGCCACATCCTCGGCGGCCAATCCGGCAGGAACAGGCGCCAGCAACAACTGGTCCGCCGGTCCTTCGGTTGCGCCCAGGCCCGCCACCACATTCACCGCCAGACCTTGATGGTCCGCCAGCGTGCCACCGGGATCCTTCGGCGCCACACGCATGGGGCCGGCCACCGCCTGCACCACGGGCACGCCGCTGACATCACGCGCCAGGACACCGTAGCCCCAGACGCCAACGCCCACGACCAAAGCCAGCGACGCCGCAGCGCCCGCGACATTCGTCAACGATACAGGTCTTCCGACACTGTGAGATACGGGGGCACGATACCCCCTATCATAGGTGTAATCCGCCATCTCTGCCTCGTCTTCCCCCGTCGGATACATGCCCGAAAGGTGGTTCTGCTCGTGTAGACGCCCCGGCGGCGCGCTTTATTTCAGCGCATTTCCTCGACCGGAGTCACGCCCAAGATACCAAGGCCGGCGGAAATCACAACCGCCGTGGCGCGTGCCAGTGCGATTTTTGACTGTGTTGCCTGAGGTGTGTCCTGAATGAACCGCAAGGACGGCGTGTCGTTGCCCGCGTTCCACAGCCCATGCAGGTCTGCGGCGAGTTCCGAGAGGTAAGTCGCGATGCGATGCGGCTCATGGGTGCGCGCGGCGATTTCCACCAGACGCGGCCATTCCGCCAGCTTTCCCACCAGGGCCAGCTCGGAGGCGTGGGTCAGACCGGACAGATCCTGCTGCGCCAATGTCGCGTCCGACACGTCGATGCCCTCGGCGCGTGCCTTGCGCAGCACGGAACAGATCCGCGCATGGGCATATTGCACGTAGAACACCGGGTTTTCCTTGGACTGTTCGACCACCTTGTCAAAGTCGAAGTCCAGCGGCGCATCGGATTTCCGCGTCAGCATGTGAAAGCGCGCCACATCGGGGCCGACCATGTCCACCAGATCCCGCAGGGTGATGAACGTCCCGGCCCGCTTCGACATCTTGAAGGGTTCGCCGTTCTTGAACAGCTTCACCAGCTGAATCAGCTTGATATCCAGCGGCACGCGGTCATCGGACAGCGCCTTGACCACGGCCTTCAGCCGCTTGACGTAGCCGCCGTGATCTGCCCCGAAGACGTCGATCAGCAGGTCATAGCCGCGCTGCACCTTGTCATAGTGGTAGGCGATATCGGGCGCGAAATAGGCCCATGACCCATCGGATTTGGCCACGGGGCGATCCTCGTCATCGCCAAAGTCGGTGGATTTGAACAGCCACTGCTCGCGCTCTTCCCAATCCTCATCGGCCTTGCCCTTCGGTTTGGGCAAAGTACCTCTGTAGACCAGTCCGTCTAGCTTGAGCCGGTCAATGATCTCTTCGATCCGGCCGGTGCCATACAGCGACTTCTCGGAAAAGAAGCGGTCCATCTTAACGCCAAGCGCGCCAAGATCGTCACGGATCAGGTCCATCATCGCGTCGGTGGCAAAGACGCGCACATCCGCCAGCCAGACGTCTTCGGGCTGGTCAAGGTAATCCTCCCCGACCTTATCCTTCAGCGCAGCGCCCACGTCCTTCAGGTAGTCGCCGGGATAGGTGCCATCGGGGAATTCCACATCCTGACCGTGTGCCTCCAGGTAGCGCAAGTACACCGACCGTGCGAGGACATCGACCTGCGCGCCGCCATCGTTGATGTAATACTCACGCGTCACGTCATAGCCCGCATAGGCCAGCAGCGATGCCATGGCATCGCCAACAATCGCGCCACGCGCGTGCCCCACGTGCATCGGCCCTGTGGGGTTGGCGGAAACATATTCGACGTTGACCTTCTCGCCCTGCCCCATCTCAGAGCGGCCAAAGGCGGTTCCGGCGGTCAGCACCATGCCCGGCACGCCCTGCCAGACGGCCTGCTCCAACCGCAGGTTAAGGAAACCCGGCCCGGCCACCTCTGCCGTTGCAATCCGGTCGTCGGCCACCAGCTTGGCGGCCAACGCCTCGGCAATATCGCGCGGCTTCAGCTTGGCCGGTTTCGCCAACACCATGGCAGCATTGGTCGCCATATCCCCATGCAAGGGATCGCGCGGCGGCTCCGTTGTGACGGCGGCGGTGTTCAAGCCCTCGGGCAAGACACCATCGCGGGTCAGATCAGCAATCGCGTCGAGGACAACGGCACGGATATCGGCAAAGAGGTTCATCGGTCAGCTCCAAAGATTGCGCCTCCTGTACCATGCCCGCCGCCGGATTCAACCGGTCGCGGGACCGCCCTTGCTGCTGACCGGCGCGGCGTTGCCCTGCCCAGCCACCCTGGCGGCTTTCGCCTCCTTGGCTTCGTCGCCATTCTTGCGTTCGGCGCGGGCCGGTCCGATGGACAGGATCTTCATCCCTTCACGGTCAGACGGATCTTCCCCGGGATCGAGAAAGTGCAAACGCCCGCCCGGTCCCAGCTCGGCAAGTGCAATGGCATCCGGCAGCTGCTTGCGCCACTGCTCCAGCCGCCATTCCTCAGACAGGGTCGAGACACGGAACTCATGCTCGCCCGCGATCTGCGCGTTGGCCTCCATGAAGGTCAGCTCCTGCGCCAGGGGCCGCCCGCCCAGCGTCGCCGGCAAGGCGTGGCGCGAGCTCGCCTGCTTGACCCGCTTCAACTGAAACACGTTCTCGCGACCGAATTCCGGCGCAAGGTCGGTGGCCACCAGCGTATTGTAGGGATCGTTTTCCGAAGCGCAGATCAGCTTTTCATAGGCCATCAGCTCGACCCGCTCCTCCGCCGCCTCAGACAGGATATCGCCAAAGAAAGTCGGCACGCCTGCATCGCGCGCGTTGCGCAGGCGGGCGTGGTTGGTGTCGGCGATCATCACCGGCAGTTCCATCTTCTCCAACGCCTTGGCCAGCTCCACCGACCAGCGCGACCCACCAAGGATCAGCACCCCGGGCTTTTCGCCCGCGCTCAGACCCAAGGCACGGGCGAAGGGAGACAGCGTAAACCCGTGCAGGACCACCGTCGCCGCCACAAGAACAAAGGCCAGCGGCGCAATGCGCTCCGCATCCGTGATGCCAAGCCCCGCAAGACGGTCCCCGAACAATCCCGCAACAGCCACGAGAACCACGCCACGCGGCCCGGTGAAGGCCACGAGAAACCGTTCTTTCCACGGCACATTGGTCAGCGCGAGCGCGATCAACACCGGCAAGGGCCGCGCAATCAGGATCACCGCCGCCACAAAGACCAGCGCGCGCCAGTCGAGGATCATCAGCCGCTCGAACGACATGCCAGCCGCCAGCAGGATGAAAACGCCCGACACCAACAGCACCGTTGCGTGCTCCTTGAAGCGGTAGAGCTCGGTAAAGGACGGCAGCCCGGCGTTTGCGATCCAGATCCCCATCAGCGTCACGGCCAGCAGGCCGCTTTCATGCAGAACCGAATCTGACAGCGCGAAAACGCCAAGCAAAACAACGAACAAGACCGGGACCTTCATGTATTCCGGCACCCAGCCGCGCTTGAACGCCGTGGCCATCCCCCAACCTGCGGCAAGGCCCAGAGCCGTCGCAATACCGATCCCGATCGCCAGCTGCTGGACCGCATGGCCCGCGCCGGTGGCGGTCTGCAGGACGACGACCACCTCGAACGCAAGGACTGCGGCCAGCGCGCCGACCGGATCGTTGACGATCGCTTCCCACTGCAACAGCGCGGCGGGGCGGCGCGACAGCTTGGCCTGACGCAGCAGCGGCGCAATCACCGTCGGCCCGGTGACGATCATGATACCGCCAAACACCGCAGAAGATTCCCAGCTTAATCCGGCCACGAAATGCAATGCGCAGGCCGAAGCCAGCCAGCCCAGAGGCCCGCCGATGAACACCAGCCGCCGCACGCCTTTGGCCGCGTCGCTGAGCGAGTGGAAATCCAGCGTCAAACCGCCCTCAAAGAGGATAATGGCCACCGCGATGGCGATCATGGGTTGCAGCATGTCACCGAATTGCGCCGCCGGGTCCAACACGCCAAGAACCGGCCCGACGATCAGACCCGCCGCCAGCATCAGCACGATGGCCGGCAGCCTTAGCCGCCACGCGATCCACTGCCCACCGACGCCAAGCGCCCCAACCAATGCAAAGGCAAGGACCGGGTCCAAAACGCCCGCCGCCGTTTCCGCTGTTGCCATGTCACTCTCCAAAAGTCATCTGACTGCACTTAGGTCTGTTCCGGTGTCCAGTCGACAGCGGAAACGCTTTTAGTGCCACAGCAACCAAGAATACGCGTGGCGCACATCAGATTTACGGCGAGGTCACCGCCGCGAAAGCGGCGTTTCCCCCAATCCGTCAAGAATGTCGCGCCCGGTCAGTTCGGCATGGTGTTGCAAGGCAAACCGGTCCGTCATGCCCGCGACATAATCCGCCACCAGCCGTGCAAGCGCCGCCTGCCCCTGCGCCCGCGCCACATCGCCTTGCCAACGCTGCGGCAACAGCGACGGGTCCGCCATGTAGATCGGGAACAGCTCGTTCAGCGCCTGGTTCACCCGCTCCCGCACCGCCATCACGTTGGGCGCACGGTACATCCGCGTGAACAGAAAATGGCGGATCTCTTTCAGTTCGGCAAAGCGCGTGTCAGAAAACGCGATCACCGGACGCCCGAGGTCCCGGATGTCCTGCGCCGATTGCGCACCGCTGTCCTTCAGCAGTTGCCGCGATGTGTCGATCAGGTCCACAACCATGATCCCGAACACCCGCCGCAGCGCCTCGTGCCGCCGTCGATAGGGGTCCGTGTCCGGATAAAGACGATCCACCTCGGCATAGGACTCTGCCACCATCGGCAGGTCGCGGATCTCCCCTTCGGTGAAAAGCCCTGCGCGAAGACCGTCGTGTAAGTCATGGTTATTGTACGCAATATCATCAGACAGCGCCGCCACCTGCGCCTCTGCACTCGCATGGGTGTGCAGCTCCAGGTCGTGCTTGCGGTTGTACTCGGACAGCGCGTAGGGAATGTCACCCACCACCGGCCCATTGTGCTTTGCGATCCCTTCGAGCGTGTCCCACGTCAGGTTCAGACCGTCGAATTCCGCATAGTGGCGCTCAAGCGAGGTCACGATCCGCACCGTCTGCGCATTGTGATCGAAGCCACCGTAGGGCGTCATCAGCGCATCCAGCGCGTCCTCGCCGGTGTGGCCAAAAGGCGTGTGGCCAAGGTCATGCGCCAGGGCCACGGCCTCCGCCAGATCCACATCCAACCCCAGAGTGTTGGAAATCGTCCGCGCCACCTGCGCGACCTCTATGGAATGGGTCAGCCGCGTGCGGTAGAAATCGCCCTCGTGTTCGACAAAGACCTGCGTCTTGTGCTTCAACCGCCGAAAGGCGCTGGAATGGATGATGCGGTCCCGGTCCCGTTGAAAACACGACCGATGCGCGCTTTCATCTTCGGGAAACAGCCGCCCACGCGACTGCGAGGGGTCACATGCGAATGTCTCGCTCATGCGGTGTGCCTTCGGCTGATGTCTTTCGCCGCACCACATAGCTGTCGCGGGTTAAGGAAACAACCGCAGCGGTTGGAACTGCACGATCCCTTGTCCCGCGCGCCGGGATTCCCTACATAAAGGGTCAGTTGAAAAGGATCACACCCATGAACCTGCCCCCCTCCGTGACACCACGCGCCTTTGAACGCCTCTCCGAAATTGGCGCGGCCGATCAGGGTATGGCCCTGCGCGTCGCAGTCGAAGGCGGCGGCTGCTCCGGCTTTCAATACGACATCAAGCTCGACGCACCGGGCGCCGACGATCTGGTGATCGCCGAAGGCACCGAAAAGGTCGTTGTCGATCCGATCTCCCTGCCCTTCCTCGCAGGTGCCGTGATCGACTTTGCCGACGAGCTGATCGGCGCGCGCTTCACCATCGAGAACCCGAACGCCACCAGCTCCTGCGGCTGCGGCACGTCTTTCTCCATCTGACCGACGCGAAGGCATCGCGGCGACTTGACCTTGGCGGCCAAACGCGGTCTCCCTGCGCCGACCTGACAGCGAACCGAGGCCGCCCATGAAAATCGCCACATTCAACATCAACGGCATCAAGGCCCGGCTCGAAACCTTTACGTCGTGGCTCGAATCCGCGCAGCCCGACGTCGTCCTCTGCCAGGAGATCAAGTCCGTCGACGAGGCCTTCCCCCGCCAGCCGATCGAAGACCTCGGCTACAACGTGGAAACCCACGGCCAGAAGGGCTTCAACGGCGTGGCCATCGTCTCCAAGCTGCCGTTGGAGGACATCTCTCGCGGCCTGCCCGGTGATGACAGCGACGAACAGGCCCGCTGGATCGAGGCCACCGTGGTTGGCGATCACACCGCCGTGCGCCTGTGCGGGTTGTACCTGCCCAACGGCAACCCGGTCGATTTCGACGCCGACGGTCAGCCGATCCGCGACGGCAAATACGGCTACAAACTCGACTGGATGGACCGGCTGCACGCCCGCGCCAAGGTCTTGATGGCCGAAGAAATGCCCGCTCTCATGGGCGGCGATTACAACATCATTCCGCAGTCAGAGGACGCCGCAAATCCCAAAGCATGGGAGAAAGACGCGCTGTTCCTGCCCACCTCGCGGCAAGCCTTTCGCGCCATCCTGAACGAAGGCTTCACCGAAGCCTTCCGCGCCCGCACGCAAGCGCCCGGCCACTATTCCTTCTGGGATTATCAAGCCAACAGCTGGGAGCGCAACAACGGCATCCGCATCGACCATTTCCTGCTGACGCCGCAATGTGCCGACCTCATGACCGACTGCTGGATCGAAAGAGATGTGCGCGCCATGACCAAGCCCTCCGACCACGTACCGGTCTGGATCGAACTGGACGCCTGACACGCCGCCGTTGCCCGTAAGCGGGACGATTCTCCCGTGGTGCGCGCGGCTGTGCCCGCTTCGCACCTTGAACCCCCGCGCCGAAACCCCTAATTTCTGACCAAAGACCTCAGTAAACAGGGACCTCGCCATATGCCGATCCACGCTCAGGACCTCGAAGCCCTGCTCCGCCAGTCCTTTCCCGACGCCAAGATCGCGGTCGAAGGCGATGACGGAGTTCACATGTCCGCCATGGTGATCGACGAAAGCTTTCGTGGAAAAAACCGTGTGCAGCAACAGCGTGCCGTCTATGCCGCGCTGAAGGGCAAGATGGACGGCAACTCTGCCGAACTCCACGCCCTCGCGCTCACCACCAAAGCGCCGGACTGAGACCACTCATGGGCTTCCTCTCGGACACATGGCCATTTTTCGGGGCAATGGCCCTCGTCGGTGTTATCATATGGGGCGCCCTGCAACCCTACATCCGCCAAGACCGCAAACGGCGGCAGGCTCAGGAGAACCAAGATGACTGACACGAAAACCCGTATCGAAGACACCGTAAAGACCAACGACGTTGTGCTTTTCATGAAGGGCAACAAGCAGATGCCGCAGTGTGGTTTCTCGCAGCGCGTCGCCGGTGTGCTGAACTACATGGGCGTGGATTTCCACGACGTGAACGTGCTTGCGGACGAGGACATCCGCCAGGGGATCAAGACCTACTCCGATTGGCCCACCATCCCGCAGCTTTATGTCAAAGGTGAATTCGTCGGCGGCTGTGACATCATCACGGAGATGACCCTGTCCGGCGAACTCGACACGCTCTTTACCGACAACGGCATCTCCTTCAACCAGGACGCTGCCGACAAGATCCGCGAAGCCAACGGCTAAGCCGGCCTGCGCTGATTTTTCTAAAAACGACACGGGGCGGGAGAATTCCCGCCCTTTTCAATTTCGTGGGCCGTCTGGGCGCACAACCTGATTTTCACAGCAAGCGGCCGAATTTTTGCGAAGGCTGGCAAGCGGTTACGACGTTCTTAACTACGAAGTTCGCGTTTCACTCACATCGTTTTCACGCAAAAGCAGTGCTATTTACGATCTCCCGAATGCAATTTTCGCCTGATCCGTGTAGCGATAGACACACGTTTCATTCATTCCATTTCAGGATGTCGATATGCTTTCATTTGCATTACGCGGCCTTGGCCGCACCCTCATTCTATTGTCATTGGTGACGGCCATTGCCTCGCCCACATTTGCACAGGACACGCCGGACCCAAAGGATCCGGAAGCCACAAGCCCCTGCGACACCGTCCGCGCCGAATTGACCAAGGTCACCGCCGCAATCGTCGAAAACGAGGCGCAACGATCTACTGTTTGCGGAGAAATGCGTCTGTGCAAGCAGGACGCCAGACTGTCCAAGCGCACGTGCAAGATGGATGCACGCACCGCCAAATTCGCCTGTATCCAGGATTGCAAGACATTGTCCGGGCGGGACAAACGCCTTTGCAAGCGCCAGTGCCGCGACGAGAAACGCATGGCCCGCTTCGACTGCCGCAAGATCAAATCCGAAGCAGTGCTGGAGTGCCGCGAGGAAAACACCGAATGCCGCACGCTGCGCCGGGAGATGGTCACACTCAGCTTTCAGGCCGCCGCGTTGAGCGAAGACCTTTACGCCTGCATCAATGAACTCCAGGAGCCGGCGAACGAAGCTGACAAAGAAGATATGGAAGACGCACGCTCATTAGACCAATAACAAGCGTGACGACCAAACACGCGAGACCGTCTTTTTCGGCGGTCTCGTTATCATTTGTACGGGCGAAGCCGTCTCAGGCGCGCAGTTTTTCGTCCACGATCTCGGCCAGTGACTCCGTGCGGGCGGCGATATCGGCCAGCGCGTCGCTCACGGTGGACGGAATCACCGGGACTTCGACGCGCTCCGGCTCGGGCTTTGGCGCGGATTTCAGCGCCTCGACCTCGGCGCGCAACGCCTGCATCTGCCCCTCGGCCTCGCGCAGCTTTTCTTCCAGACCTGCGGTTTTATCCGCCAGCATCAGTCCCGCCATCAGCAACATGCGGCCTTCGGGGATGCGGCCGATCTGTTCGACCAGGACCTGCGCCTCGGCATCCAGAAGTGCCGCCGCCGACTGCAAAAAGGCTTGCTCCCCTTCCTGGCAGGCGACCTGAAAGACGCGCTCACCGATATGGATGTCCACTTCGATCTGGCTCATGCGTTCACCTCATTGTCACGATTGGCCCCGGCTTCGGCCAGCAGCGGCTCCAGCGTGTGCAGCAGGGCCTCCGCCTCGGCTGCATCCACCGCGCGGCTCGCACGCATGGCCTCCAGCTCCGCGGCCAGAGCTTTGTTGATCAGCTGCGTGTCGCCGACGCCCATGGCGTTGGCCTCGCGCAGGGCTGTGTTGCTTTCGGCAAGCGTGGCATTGGCCGCCCGCAGACGCTGCACCTCGGTGTCCAGCGCCTCGATGACATTTGCATCCGCGGCAACCGGGGCTTCCGCCGGCGCACCTGACACCATCTTGTCCTTCAGGTGGCGCATCCGTTCCGTAAGTTGCGCATTGGCGAGTTTCTCATCTTCCAATGCCTCACGCACCAACCGCAATTCATCTTCGATCCGCGCCCACTCTTCGGAGGGGATCTCTGCCGGGTCGGCCTCGGGCGCCTGTGCGGCGCTGGCGGCAATGGCGGCCTGGGCCTCGGCACGCACGGCGGCAAGCGCGGCCTCATGGGCCTCGCCCGCCTGCTCAAGAGCCGTTTCCACGGCCGCGGCAATCGCCTCTTCCTGCGCGGCGGTGGCCTCGTCGCGCGCATTGGCCAATGCGGCCTCCTGCGCCTCCGCCGCCTCCTGGCGCGCCGCCTCCACAGCAGTCTCCAGGGAAGCCACAGCGTTTTCCTGTGCATCGACCAAGGCGGCCTCTGCCGCGGTCAACTTCTGTTGCAGCGCCTCGATCTCTGCCGTGTCCGCGCCGGGTTGATAGCTTTCCAGCCCCTGCCCGATGCGGTCGAGCGCGCGCATGATCCGCGCCTGCATGTCGTCGATCTGGGTCATGTGCCCTCTCGCCCCTCGTAATCCCTTGACCCTTGCCATCCTGATTCCGATGCGAATCAGCCCTGGGTCATTTTGCAATAACTTTATCAAGGGACCTTAGCAAATGCGCCCCCTTTTGATCACAACACCTTAGACGGCGGCTTTCATCCGGTTTTGCGCCACATGTGAGCGCAAACCTTGCCTTTCGGCCATTCGCTGTTAAGGAAACGGCAAACATTGCAAACCAAGGAACATCACGGTGGATATCCAAGAGCTTCGCACCCGCAATCCGGAACACTGGATGCGCTCGACCGCGATCCGGGCCCTGGCGCTCGACGCCGTCGCAAAGGCCAACTCCGGCCACACCGGCATGCCCATCGGCATGGCGGACGTTGCGACCGTCCTGTTTTCAAAGCACCTCAAGTTCGACGCAAAGACCCCCGGCTGGCACGACCGCGACCGGTTCATCCTGTCTGCGGGCCACGGCTCCATGCTGATCTATTCGCTGCTGTATCTCTGCGGCGACGAAGAAGTCACACTCGACCAGATCAAGAACTTCCGCCAGTCCGGTGCAAAGACCGCCGGCCACCCGGAAAACTTCCTGCTCAAGGCCGTGGAAACCACCACAGGCCCGCTGGGTCAGGGCATCTCCAACTCCGTCGGCTTTGCCATGGCAGAGGAAATGCTGCGCGGTCGGTTCGGCAAGAAGCTTGTCGACCACCACACCTATGTCATCGCCGGTGACGGTTGCCTGATGGAGGGCGTCAGCCAGGAAGCCATTGCCATCGCGGGCCGCCACGAGCTGTCCAAGCTGATCGTTTTCTGGGACAACAACGACATCACCATCGACGGCAAGGTGTCCCTGTCCGACAAGACCGATCAGGTGATGCGCTTCAAAGCGGCGCAATGGCACGTTCAGGAAATCGACGGCCACGATCCCGAAGCCATCGACGCCGCCATCGAGGCCGCCAAGAAGTCCAACAAGCCGTCCATGATCGCCTGCAAGACGCACATCGCGTTGGGCCACGCGGCTCAGGACACATCCAAAGGTCACGGCGCGCTCACCAATGATGAGCAGAACGTCGCCGCCAAGGACGCCTGGGGCTGGACCACAGGCCCGTTCGAGGTGCCCGCAGATGTAAAATCCTGGTGGGAAGACGTCGGCACCCGTGGCGCGGCGGACCGCACCGAATGGGAAGGCCGTCTGGCCGAGGCCAGCGAATCCCGCCAAAAGGAATTCGAACGCTGCATGACCGGCGAGACGCCCAAGAAGCTGTCCGCAACGATCAAAGCGCTGAAAAAGCAGCTGTCCGAAACACAGCCAAAGGTTGCGACCCGCAAGGCGTCGGAAACGGCCCTCGAAGTCATCAACCCGATCATGCCGGAAACCATCGGTGGCTCGGCGGACCTGACCGGCTCCAACAACACGCTGACCGGCGACATGGGCGTCTTTGACACCGACAACCGCAAGGGCCGCTACGTCTACTGGGGCATCCGCGAGCACGGCATGGCCGCCGCCATGAACGGCATCGGTCTGCACGGCGGTCTGCGCCCCTACGGCGGCACCTTCATGGCCTTCACCGACTACGCGCGCCCTGCCATGCGCCTGGCCGCACTGATGAAGACCCCGACCATCTTCGTGATGACCCACGACTCCATCGGTCTGGGCGAAGACGGCCCGACACACCAGCCGGTCGAACACCTCGCGATCTCGCGCGCCACGCCGAACACCCTTGTCTTCCGCCCTGCGGACGCCGTGGAAACCGCCGAGGCCTGGGAAGTTGCGCTGAACCAGACGGCGACGCCTTCCGTTCTGTCGCTGACCCGCCAGAACCTGCCCACCGTCCGCACCGAGCACAAGACCGCCAACCTCACCGAGAAAGGCGCCTACGTGCTGGCCGAGGCAGAGGGCAAGCGTCAGGTGATCCTGATGGCGACCGGCTCCGAGGTGGAAATCGCTCTGGCCGCGCGCGACGCCCTGCAGGCCGAAGGCATCGGCACTCGCGTTGTCTCCATGCCCTGCATCGAGCTGTTCGAGCAACAGGACGAAGCTTACCGCCGCAAGGTTCTGCCAGCGGGTCCGGTGCGCGTCGCCGTCGAAGCCGCCGTGCAGTTCGGTTGGGACAAGTGGCTGTTCTCCGAGCGTGGCAAGCGTGACAAGGGCGCCTTTGTCGGCATGCCCGGCTTTGGGGCCTCCGCGCCTGCGGATGAGCTTTACGAGAAGTTCGGCATCACCGCCGAGGCTGTGACCGCCGCCGCCAAGGGTCTTCTCTGACCCAAGCGTGACCGCGCAAAGACAATATCAACAGGCCTCCGCCCCGGCGGGGGCCTGTTGCATTTCAAGGACCCCCAGATCGACTGGCTGCCAATCGCTCGCCCTGGTGCGGATCGCTGTCACGCCACCCAGCCCTCCGCCTTCGTCAATCGACCGGATTGGCGGCATGGACTCTCACCGGAAACACGACAAAAGTTCACAACTCGGTGTGGTGTGTTCAGGGAATTTTAACACTTTAGATTGCTTTACAAGAATACAACACAACCAAAGGTAAAGTAACCTTTTGAAATTCTTGGTCAATCCGCGCTTGTTAGTCTTAAATTAATCTTTGTAAGGTGAACTAAGGTGAACGCGGAGAGAATGAATGCCCAAGCAGGATCGGATCATCGACGTTATGGCCGCCGACACACCAGAGTATCCGCGCCGACATCAAACGCGCCGCCTCGCCTCGGTCTCCCGACTCAAGATGGAACCGGCCCGACGCAATCTGATCAATTATGCTGAAGTGGGCTTTCGCTCCATCGCCACAAACCCCGGGAACGTCGTCTCTTCTTGCCAGAAACGGAAAGAATATCGACGCGATCAGAAGGGCGAGCGCTGGCTTGAAGAAATTCCCCCGCCATCATCAACCCTTTTTTCAAGCGAGCCTGACATGACATCAGGCACCCTTACTGGCACAAATTATACTCCGGCGCCTTGTTCAACAGATCCCGCACGCGCCACGGACCCGAACAACGACGATCTGGTTCTCAAGACCTGGTGGGTTTTCCCTTTTGCGATCCTAGGCGGTCTCATCTGGGTGCTTATCGCGGTCTTGCTCACGCGCCTCATCTAAGCTCGCGGCACTTCGCAAGCCTGCAGCCATTTGCTCAGAGGCGATCCAGAACCGCCCTCGCCGCGCGCAGCCCCGGCTCTTCGCCGTCCCGCCCCAACCGCTGCATCGTTAGGTCCATGGCAGCCTGTTGGCGTTCCGGCGCATTCAAGACCTCCAACATGCCGGCGCTGATGGCAGCAGGGTCGCAGTCCTTGCCAATGAACTCCGGTATATCACGGGTTTCGCTGACCAGATTGACCAAAGTCACCGTGTCCACGATCAACAGACGTCCGATGATCTGGCGCGACAACCACGACATGTCGTAGGCGATCACCATCGGCGTGCCCACCGCCGCAAGCTCCAGCGAGACCGTCCCGCTCGCCGCCAGCGCCACATCCGCCGACCGGAACGCCGCCTGCTTGGCCTGCGACTCGTCCGGGGCGATCACGGTGACAGGCACGCGCCATCCCTGCACAGCCTCGCGCACCATCGGCTCCACCTGTCGACCTGCAGGCAGTACGAAATGCAGATCAGGACGCACAGCCTTCAACCGCTCTACGACATCTTGGAACACCGGCATCAGCCGCGACACTTCCGAACGTCGAGACCCCGGCAACAGCAGGCACAAATCGCCCGTCGGGATATGCTCTGCCCGCCATGCCGCCGCGTCTTCTGCGCTGGCAACAGGCTCCATCACGACCGGATGACCGACAAAGTCGCAGTCGATGCCCACGGCCTCCATGTAGGGTGGCTCAAACGGCAGCAGCGCCAGCACCTGGTCCACGACGCCAACCATCTTTTGCGCGCGCCCCGGACGCCATGCCCAGACCGTTGGCGCCACGTAGTGCACGACGCGAATATCGGACTCCGCCTTCACCAGCTTGTTCACCCGCAGGGAAAATTCCGGCAGGTCGATGGTCACCAGCACATCCGGGGACCAGGCGATAACGTCATCCGCCGTCTCGCGGATACGGCGCTTCAGCGCCCAGTATTCCTTCAGGATCTCCGTGATCCCCATGATCGAAATTTCATCCATCGGAAAGATCGACTGAAGGCCCTCCGCCTCCATCAGCGGTCCGCCGATGCCGCGAAATTCCACCTCCGGACACAGCTGGCGGACCCCCTTCATGAAGGCCGCACCGAGTTTGTCGCCAGAGGCCTCTCCCGCCGTTACAAAAACCCGCATCACGCGCCCCTTTCCCGTATCCAGAGGAACAGCCCGGCGGCCGCCAGTGCATCGCGCACCTGCGGCTGTCCAAGGACCATGACCCCGTCTGCTTCGACAATGATCCCGCTCAGACCCGCCTTGGCCACCCCGTGCACCGTTCCCGGACCAATCGCAGGCAGATCTGCGCGACGATCCTGTCCGGGCTTCGGCGCTTTGTACAACACACCACCGGAGGCATCCGTCACGCGGTCCAGCATGGCGTCGGTCCCGTCCTCGTCCTCGCGCGCCAAGACCGTATCGCCGCGCAGGACGCAAGCTTGTCCCAGGTCGGCGGCCGCCTGCGCAACGCTCACCTGATCGCCAAGGCGCGCGGTGGCCTCAATTCCATCGGGCAGAACGCCCCAGACACCCGCCAAAGGCAGCAACGAGGGCGCAGCCTCATGCGCGGCCAGCATCCGAAATCCGGCGTCCTCGAAAATTCTCATGGCGATGCGCAAGGCCCCATCATCGCCACGCCGCAAGGCACGTACCACGCGCGGCACCAAGGGCCAGGTACGCCAGGCAATCCGCCGCAGCGACAACGATGGCCGAGAGATTGCGCCGCAAAAGCAAATGGTTGTCACGCCGCGCCCATGCAGCCAATGCAGCAGATCGCCCAATCCCTCCAAGGGGAAAACACGATCCACGGACACCCCGTCCGGCCTGTGACCTTCGAGCGCACAGACCACCACCGGGCCGTCATGCGCGGCCACCACGGCGGCAGGCAGATCCCCCCGCCCGGCAATCAGCGCCAGCATCAGCCCGGCGTCAGGAAGGAACGGTCGCTGTCGCCCAGAACGAAATCCACGATCTCGCGCACGTAGGCGCTTTGGGTTTCGCTCCCCAGGCGGCGCGCACGCTCCTGAAAGGCGCCCTCGCCCTGTGCCAGCATCTGGAACGCGGCCCGCAGTGCGGTGATGTCCTCACGCGCGACGCCACGACGTTTCAGCCCAACAAGGTTCAACCCGTCCAGCTTGCCGCGCGGCCCCTGCACCAGACCGTAGGGGATCACGTCGTTGGTCACCATGGTAACAGCCCCGATGATCGCGCCCTTGCCGATGCGCACCCATTGGTGCACGCCCGACAGACCGCCGACGATCACGTCATCCTCGATCACGCAATGCCCGGCGAGCGCCACGTTGTTCACCAGGATCACGTTGTTGCCGACCTTCACGTCATGGGCCACGTGGCAGGCCGCCATGAACAACCCGTCGTTGCCCACTTCGGTCACACCGCCACCGCCTTCGGTGCCGGTGTTCATGGTAACGTGTTCACGTATGCGGTTGCGTTTACCGATCCTGAGAGAGGTCTTCTCGCCCCGGAATTTCAGATCCTGCGGGATCTCGCCGATCACGGCGAAGGGAAAGATCACCGTCTCTTCGCCAACCTCGGTCGTGCCGGTCACGACAACATGGCTTTTCAGCTCCACGTTGGCGTGCAGTGTCACGTCCGGACCGACGTGGCAAAAGGGACCGATGCGCACCCCCTCGCCCAACTTGGCGCCGGGTTCGATCACCGCAGAAGGATGGATCAGATCACTCAAACCGGAAGCTCCATCATGGCGGTGAATTCGGCCTCTGCCGCAACTTCGCCGTCCACGGTGGCCGTGCCCGCGAATTTCCAGACCTTGCCGCCGGGCTTGCCACGCAGGGTTTCCACCTTCATGCGCAGCTGATCGCCCGGAACCACCTTGCGGCGGAATTTGCACTTGTCGATGGACATGAAGAAAACCTTCAACTCCTTGTCCGCCAGATCGAGCGCAGCGCCCACCATCACCGCCGTGGTCTGGGCCATCGCCTCAACGATGGTCACGCCGGGCATCACAGGCATGCCGGGAAAGTGGCCCTGAAAATGCGGCTCGTTCATGGTGACATTCTTGATGCCGACCGCACTGTTGGTGCCGTCGATCTCTTCGACGCGGTCCACCAGAAGGAACGGGTAGCGGTGCGGAATAATCCGCTGGATCAGCTGGATATCAGCAGAAAGAAGATCATCGCTCATCAGGTAGGCTTTCTCTCGTGTCACTTGGATACCGCAGTACCAAGCCCACAGCGCAGGAGCAAGCGCAGGCCGTTCAGGGCTGGTCCGTCGCGGCCTCAGGCGTCGGCGCATCCGGCGTGTCCTCGGGCGTCGTCACCTCGTCGTCGGGCGTCGGCGCATCCTCCGCGTCATCGGACGTCGCCGCCTCCGGTGTCACGCCACCCCCTATATCGTCGTCCTCGGCGCGCGCATCAATCAGCGCAATGGCGCGATCTGTGACGTCCACGGCATCGGCGGTGATGACAACATCGCGCCGCTCGATGATGACCAGCGCGTTTGACGCGCGCATCAGGGTCTCCAACACCGGGCGCGCGGCCTGAAGGAACTCCCGGCGGTTCTCATCACCGCGATTTCGCAGCGACTCCGCCTTGGCGTCCTGCTCCGCGCGCAGCCGCTGGACCTTTTCATCGAACTCTTCGGCCAGCTTGCGAAAGTCTTCGCGCGGCAAAGAGCTCCGCTGGCCCGTCAAGGTCAATTCCTCGGCCGTCAGCTCTGTCTCTATGCGCCGGTTCTGCGCCACGATTTCTGCGCTGGCCTGCTCGATCTCGTCGTTCAGCTGCCGACCGTAGGCGCTTTCAGAGAACATCCGGTCGATGTCGACCACAAGGACGTTGCTCTGGATCATGCCCAGATCCGAAGGTTGCGCAAAGAGACCGCCGGAACAGGTCCCGGCGGCCGCCAACATCAGGCTGAACACCAGCCCGCGCATCCGATCAGAATTCCGTAGACACGGTCAGGTTGAAGTTCTTGACCTCGTCGTACTTGCTTTTCTTCAGCGGCTCAGAGAAATCAAGCCGAAGCGGACCAAGCGCGCTGTCCCACAGCACGGAGAAGCCGACGACATGGCGCGCCTCGAAATCCGAGGACACGATCTCGCTGCCGGTTGCACCCGTTGCGTTGTCGTTCACACCCCAGACAGAACCGACGTCGTAGAACAAACCACCGGCGATGCCATATTCTTCGGGCAGGCCCACGGGGAACTCCGCTTCGAACCGGGCAACGGCAAAGTAGTTGCCGCCCAGCGGATCCTCTTCGTCGCCATTGATTTCACGCGGGCCAATGCCGCCATATTCAAAGCCACGCATCAGGTTCGGGGAAATGGTAAACCGGTCGGTCACGCGGCTTTCGCCCTGGCTGTAGTTGAGCGCTCCGCCTTCCAACGTGGCACGCAGCGTGACTTCCTCGCTCCACACCTGGGTCTGGGCAATCGCCTTCAGCGAGGTTTTCACGTAAGACGTGTCCCCCCCGACGCCGCCGAAATCCTGCCCGAATTCCAGACGCACCCGGCTGACCGGCGACAGACCTGCCCGCGCGGTATCGTACGTGTACAGGTAGCCAAGCGAGCTGCTGGACCGTTCGCCCTCGGCGGCCTCAGTCGCAATGACGCCCATGTCGTTGGTATCGACACCGATCGCGTTGCCCGCGCTGATATCAGACAGAAGATACTTGTAGTTCAACTGCAGGCGCCCATTGTCGGACACCGGGAACGCGATGGACGGTGAAAAGATCCCGTTTGTCGTGTCATATGTGGACGACCCAAGGCTGTCGGTTTCGGCATAGTTCAGCCGCAAACCGAATGTCAGGTCCCGGCCCATCAACGCCGGTTCAACAAAGTTGATGCCGTACTGCCGCGCAGACGACGACGTGTTGACCGTAAAGCCGAACGTCTGGCCGCGGCCAAGGAAGTTGCGCTCCGAGAAGGAGATGGCCGCACCGAAACCGCTGGACGACGAGTAGTTGCCGCCGAAGGACAACGAGCCGGTGGGCTGTTCTTCCACATCCACATCGACGATGACCTGCTGCGGTGTCGATCCTTCACGTGCGTTCACGTCCACTGCCGCAAAGAAGCCGAGTGCACGGATACGCTCAGCGCTTTCACGGATGGCACGCGGATTGAAAGGGTCGCCCTCTACAACGTCAAACTGACGGCGCACAACGCGGTCCAACGTGGTGGAGTTGCCCTCGATGTCGATCCGCTCAACAAAAATACGCTCGCCGCGCACCAGGTTGAACGACACATCCAGCGACAGATCGCGGTCGTTGCGGTCGATCCGGGGATCAACCCGGACAAAGTTCAGACCTTCGCGGATCGCCAGCTTTTCCAGCCGCGCGATTTCGTTTTCGATGCGCGCCGGATTATAGACCGCGCCGGAGCGCAGCCGCAGTGCATTCTGAAACTTGTCCGTATCCACCTCGGGCAGGTCGGAATTCACCGAGACATTGCCAACCTTGAACTGCTGGCCTTCTTCGACGTTGAACTGAACGAAATAGCCGTCGCGTTCCTGCGCCAGCTCGCCATTCACACCCTGGATACGGAAATCGACATAGCCGCGCGACATGTAGAAATCGCGAAGCAGCTGTTTGTCGAATTCGATACGATCCGCGATGAACGTGTCTTTCTTGATGATCGCACGCAGCAGGCCGGCTTGTTTCGTCTCGACCACGCGGCGCAAACGGCGATCGGTATAGATCGTGTTGCCCACGAAGCTGATGCGCTCGACTTCGGACACGCCGCCTTCGAAGATCTCGAACACCAGATCGACGCGGTTGTCGTTGCGGCGAATGACCTTGGGCGTAACGCGCGCGGCCAGACGGCCCTGCACGGTGTAGGCCTCGGCAATGGTCTGCGCATCCTGCTCCGCCAAGCGCGGGCTGAACACCCGGCGCGTCTGGCTTTGCACCATGGGAGCAAGGTCTTCATCCTTGATGCGCTGATTGCCCTCGAACACGATGCGGTTCACGGTGGGATATTCAACGACGCTGATCACCAGAGTGTTGCCCTGCGGCGCAATATCGACGCTCTCAAACAGGCCGGAGCCCAGAATGCGCTGATAAGCGTCGTTCAATTCCCCGGCGCTGACGCGCTGTCCGCGGGCAATACCGGCGTAGGTCAGGATGGTCCCGTCCTCAACGCGCTGGTTGCCATCGATCTGGACGTTGGAAAAGCTATAGGACTGCGCGTAGGCAGCTTGCGGTGCCACAAGAATACTTGCGCCTGCACCAACTCCAAGCGCCATGGACAGACACACGGCCTGCACTGCGCCATTCAGGCTTTTGTTTTTCATTGTTCCCTGCGCGCCTCGCGCGGAAATGACTTCAGCCATTTTCGCTATCCACTTCGACATCCCTTGCCGATGTGACTAGACGGATTGAGCAGGCTTGTCAAAAGCCGATGGCTGGAAAACGGGCAGATCACGGCAAGCAGTCGCGTCACTCCCCACGCGAGCTACGGGATATTGCAGCGCGATGTACGCATAGATCGCGCTGAGACTGCGCGGCTTACTGCACCAGCATCCCGACATAAGCGCCAAGGAAGAGGGCGAAGACGACGGTAAAGACATACAACAGTCGATCATAGTTAATGCTCACAAGCAGGCTCATGCTGCGGTATCCGGCTGTGATCGTTGCCATGACAATGGTCCTTGAATGCAGATGTGGAACACGACCTTCGCGTCGGCTCAACCGCTTTATGCACTGAGATTCTGGCCTGATTTGGGCAACAACGTTAATTTGTACGTCGGACTGCGAAATAATCACTGCGGGTTTGGGTGCTTTGTTCCGTGTGACGCCGCAATCCGCTCACCGAACCCTGAAAATGCAAAAGACCGCCGCGACGGATCGCAGCGGTCAGAATCTCTCCGTCTTCAACGATCGGGCGTTATGGGCAGAAGATCAGGTCATTGGTCAGACCAAAGAGCATCATGGCCAGAACAAGCGTCAGACCGACCGACATCAGCACCTTCAGCGCACCGTCGCTGGGCGGTTTGCCAAAGACAGCCTCGTAGGCGTAGAACACAAGGTGCCCGCCATCCAGAACCGGGATCGGGAACAGGTTCAACATCCCGATGGCCGTGGACAGCACCGCAATCAGCCAGATAAAGCTGACGGTGCCCTGGCTCGCCATATCGCCCGCCGTTTCCGCGATGCCAATGGGGCCGGACAGGTTACAGGTGCTGATCGCCCCCGTTGCCATGTGCCACAGGCCGGAGACAGAGCCAGACATGATCGTCCAGACCTGCCGCACGCTGCCCCAAAGCGCATCGAGGAAAGACGGCGTGACCGTCTCCGGCTCAAAGATCTGGCCGCTGCCAAGACCAATGCGATAGACCGTCCGAAAGCCCCCTTCGGGCAGCGGTTCATCCATGCGGCGCGCTTCGAGCGTCTTGTTCAGCACCTCGCCATCGCGCC
Organism: Sagittula marina; assembly: GCF_014196795.1. Lineage (GTDB taxonomy): Bacteria > Pseudomonadota > Alphaproteobacteria > Rhodobacterales > Rhodobacteraceae > Sagittula > Sagittula marina. The sequence continues at coordinate 91,212 of NZ_JACIEJ010000003.1, read as the reverse complement.
AGATTTCCAGGTCGACCGGCGCCCCTTCGGAGGCTTCGATCACAGCCGGCAGCTGCATGAAGGAAAAGACCTCCTGCCCTTCCAGCTTGGTGATCACGTCGCCCACTTGCAGGCCGGCATCCATCGCGGCCGACCGCGGCACAACGCTGCCGACGATGGGTGCGCGCAGGTATGGGCCTTCGACGGTCAGCTCGGTGCCATCGCGCAGCACGGTGTAGTCCAGCAGAGGCTGTTCCGGCAGACCGCTCACGAATTCGGAATAGGCCACGCCGTTTTCCTGGCTTGGGATCGGGTTGCCTTCGATGGCGAGCACCTGATCGCCGTTGCGCAGGTTCTGGGTGTAAGGCGTCGGCTTCAGCTCGTCGATGATCAGCGGATCGGCCGCGACACCGCGATACAGGAACACAGCCGTGAAAATCACGATGGACAGGACAAAGTTGAACACAGGCCCCGCCGCGACGGTCGCCGCACGTGCCCACAACGGGGCACCGATCATGGTGGACCGTTTGTCATCTTCCGACAGGCTGTCCATCACACCCTCTTCGGCAATGGCGCCAGAGGCGTTGCCGTCACCGCGGAATTTCACGTAGCCGCCAAAGGGAATCGCGGCCAGCTGCCACTTGGTGCCATCGCCATCGACACGGGAGTAGATCACAGGCCCGAAGCCAAGCGAGAAGACCTCCGGGAAGATCCCGGATTTCTTTCCCACGATGTAATGACCATATTCGTGGATCGCGATGATCACCGACAGGGCGATAACAAAGAACACCGCCGTCCACAGGACACCCCCGAAGGATGAACTCAAAGTCGTCAGATCCAAAATACGCCCCTTCTAGGTCCTGCCAGCAATTATATTTCCCGCCTCTACCCGAGCGAGATGGTCGGCCTCGACAACCATATCAAGGCCAAAGTCGTCATCAATATGTCGCAGTCTGGGCGAAACGCGGGAGAGCACCTCTTCGACCACCTCCGTCATCCGGGTAAAGCTTATCGCCCCGTCAATGAAGCCGTCCAAGGCGACTTCCTTGGCCGCGTTGAAGGCCGCGCCGCACAGGCCCCCGGCTTCCATCACCTCCCGCGCCAGTCGCAGCGCAGGCCAACGTATCTCACATGCGGGCCGAAAGGTCATCTGCCCCAGCTTCACAAGGTCGAGACGCTCCACCGGCAGCGGCTTGCGCTCCGGGTGATGCAGCGCAAAGCCGATCGCATGGCGCATGTCCGGCGGCCCCACATGGGCCATGAGCGCCCCGTCATTGAAACCAACCAGCGCGTGGATCATGCTTTCGGGATGCACGACGGTTTCGATCTTGTCAGCTGACAATCCAAAAAACTCTTTGGTTTCAATAAGCTCCAAAGCCTTGTTAAACATTGAGGCGGAGTCGATGGTGATCCGCTGACCCATGTCCCAGTTGGGATGGGTGGCGGCCTGCGCCGGCGTGGCCTTGGGTAGATCCTCGATGGGCCAGTCGCGGAAAGCGCCGCCGGAGGCGGTGATGATCACACGCTCCACGGCATCGAGATCCTCGCCGATCAGCGCCTGAAACACCGCCGAATGCTCCGAATCCACCGGTAGAAGCCGCCCGCCGTGCGCCTGCGCCGTGCGCAGCATCAACTGACCGGCGCAGACCATGCTTTCCTTGTTGGCCAGCGCGAGAGTAGCGCCCCGTTGCAGCGCGCGCAGGCCCGGTTCCAGCCCCGCCGCGCCGACAATGGCCGACATCACCCATTCGGCGGGTCGGTCCGCAGCCTCCAGCAAAGCCTCGCGCCCGGCAGCGGCCTCCACATCGGAGCCAGCAAGCGCCTGACGCAGCTCGTCCAGCCGCGTCTCATCCGCCGTGACCGCAAGGTCCGCGCGCAGACGGATCGCATCCTGTGCAAGCTGTGCGATGTTCTGCCCGCCGGTCAGCGCCACGACATCGTAGGCCTCCGGCTCGCGGGCGATCAGGTCGATGGTGTTCTGACCGATGGATCCGGTCGCGCCAAAGATGGAAACCCGCCGCATGTCGTTCATGTCCTTCCGCCGTTTGGCCGGTCGCTTACTGTGCGATCAGTCCCGGCGGGAAATCTACGATCTGCGTGGCGAACACAAGGAAAACCGCCGCCCCCAGCATCCCGTCGAAGCGGTCCAGCAGTCCACCGTGTCCGGGAATCATGTTCGAGCTGTCCTTGACGCCGGCTTTGCGCTTGAGCGCGCTTTCGGCAATGTCCCCGATCTGGCTGGCCATGCTGACCGCGATGGAAATCCCGGCCAGACCAGCGCTCGCACCCGTGATCCATGCAAAAAGCAGGCCCACAATCGCCGCCGCGACCCAGCCCGCCACGGTGCCCGACCATGTTTTCTTGGGCGACACCTTGGGCCAGAACTTTGGCCCGCCAATTGCGCGTCCCGCGAAGTAGCCGAAGACATCGGTCACAACCACCGTCGTCAGCAACCAGAGGATCCAGACCAGCCCCAGGTCATCGCGCAGGCTCATCATGCCGTATCCGGCAAAGACGATAAGCGTGGTAAACACGCCGTAGCGCGTGGCGCCCTGATCCATCCGGGCAAAGCCCAGCATGGCCGGCACCATCAACAGCGGCAGCGCAAAGCTGCCCGGCAGACGGATGGCCACCAGCGCCACGAGGAAGGTCGCTATGCCCAGAACGTACTGCGACTTGGTCCGGCCGGTGTCGAGCAGGCAGACCAGCTCCCACACCATGATGCCGGAGGCCGCAGCGATCAGCAGGTGGAACACCCAGCCGCCCATCGCGACCCCGAACACGCCCACGGCGAGCATCACCACGGCAGAGGCCAGCCGAACCTTCAGATCATCCCAACGATGCGAACTCATGCTTTCACCGCCCCGAAGCGGCGGTCCCGCTTTCCATAAGCGCCGCAAAGCCTGCCGAATTCTTCGGGGCTGAAATCGGGCCAAAGTGTATCAATGAATTCATATTCCGCATAAGCCGACTGCCAGAGGAGAAAGTTGGACACGCGCGCCTCGCCACTGGTGCGGATCACCAGGTCAGGGTCGGGCAGCACGTGTGTGTCCAGATAGCGCGGCAACGTCTCTTCGCAAATGTCGGCGGGGCACAGTTTGCCATCCGCCACATCCTGCGCCAGCCGTTGCGTTGCGCGGGCAACCTCGTCTCTGCCGCCGTAGTTCAGCGCAATCGTCAGATTCGTCCCGGTGCAATGGGACGTCATGCGTTCCGCCTCGTCCATCAGGCCGCGCAGCTTGGCGTCCAGCCGAGGACGGTCACCGATGAAACGCACGCGCACGTTTTCTTTTACGAAGGCCTGCATTTCTTTCATGATGTAGCGCCGGAACAGGCTCATGAGGCCGGCGACCTCGACCTGTGTACGTTTCCAGTTCTCTGTCGAGAAAGCAAAAATGGTGAGATAATCCACGCCCACGCCGGGACAGGCCTCAACGATTTCGCGCACGCGACGTGCCCCTGCGTGGTGGCCGAACAGGCGGGGCCGTCCGCGCATGGTGGCCCAGCGGCCATTGCCATCCATGATGATTGCCACGTGGCGTGGTCCACCCCGATCAGGACGAGTCTTGGATGTCATGAAGGGCCCTCCGGCGCGGCAATCTCTTTTGGCTGTGGTCGTCATAGACCAAAGCATAGGCGTTGCCAAAGAGTTAGTCGTGCATAGTTTGTGCAGTCGGTTTTTTACGCATGCTTCTGCCAGTGGCGCACATGCAAAAAGGGGCGGTCGCCCGCCCCTGTTCGCCGTCATCGGTGTCCCGAAGGGTCACACCTGCATGATTTCTTCTTGTTTGTTCTCAAGCGACGAGTCGATCTTCTTGATGTAGCTGTCGGTCAGCTCCTGGACTTCGCTTTCCCAGAGCTTGGCGTCATCCTCGGACATGTTGTCCTTGTTCTTGCGGATCTGTTCCATGCCATCGCGGCGCACGTTGCGCACGGAGACGCGGGCGTGTTCGGCGTATTGGCCCGCGACCTTGGTCAGATCCCGGCGGCGTTCCTCGTTCAGCTCGGGGATCGGCAGCATGATGATGGTGCCGTTGAGCTGCGGGTTGATGCCAAGGCCGCTTTCACGGATGGCCTTTTCCACCTTGCCGACCAGACCCTTGTCCCACACGTTGATGGTGACCATGCGCGGCTCCGGCACGTTGACCGTGCCCACTTGGTTGATCGGTGTCATCTGCCCGTAGGCGTCCACCTGCACCGGTTCCAGCATGGAGGCAGAGCCACGCCCGGTCCGCAGCGAGGCGAATTCGGTCTTCAGGTTGCTCATGGCGCCATCCATGCGGCGCTGGAGATCGTCGGTGTCGAGTTCGAATTGTTCGGACATGAGCCTGTGCCTCGTTGGGATAACCTTCGTCAGTGCGGAGGCTTAGCCCGTCCGGACGCGCAGATCAAGAACCGCCCGCCCCGCATGTGATGTGGGCAGGCCGAAGGATCTGCGCGGAGCCGCGTTAATCATAAGAGTCCATTAACGCCTCCTGTGCGAAACAAGGGCATCGGGTGTGGCTGATGCTCGAAAGCCCGAAAACCATGCACAAACGACCAGACCGGATAGTCCATGCACGTCTGCCTTATCCTCTTTCCCGGTTTTCCCATGCTGGGATACGTCCTGATCCGCGAGGCTTTGCGCATTGCCAACCTGTGCGCGGGACAAGCGCTGTTCAGCTGTCGCATCCGCACGGTGACGGGGGATCCCGTGACCGCGTCGGACGGGACGGTGATCGCGGCGGACGCGCAGGATTGGGAGGGGGCGCAGGGCTTTGATCTGCTGGTGCTGTGTGCCGGGCCCGATCCGCTGGGCCATCTGCCCATGGGGTTGCGCGGCTTCCTGCACCGGGCGGAGGCGGCGGGCGCAACGCTTGCGGGCCTCGACCATGGGGCGCTGATCCTTGCGCGGTTGGGGATGCTCGACGGACGCGAAGCGGTGCTGCCGCCCGACCCTGAGCGCAGCTATCCTGCGGTGGCCTTGTCACGCCGCACCCATGTCTTTGACCGGGATCGGCTGACCTCGACCGGAGGGCTGGCCGCCGCAGAGGCGCTGCTGGACTGGATCGCGCGCGCCCGCTCCCCGGCGCTGGCGGCGCAAACCGGTGAAGCGATGGCGATCGGTCGGGTGGCAGACAACAGCCGCCGCCAGCGGCTGCCGGACAGCACCGATCCCGTCATGCAAAAGATGCAGTCGATCATGGCCGCCCATCTGCACGACCCGATGCCCCTGCCCCGCATCGCCGCTGAATTGGAAATGAGCCTGAAACAGCTCCGCCTGCGCTGTGACAAGGCGCTGCGCAAGACGCCGATGCAGATCTATCTCGACCTGAGGCTAAAGCGGGCCGCACAGCTGGTGGAGGACACGGCCCTGTCGGTGTCCGAGATCGCGGCGGCGACGGGGTTTGCGTCGCCCTCCGCCTTCACCCGCAGCTATCGCAGCCACTTTGGCAAGCCGCCGCGCGCGGAGCGTGCCGACCGCAAACGCCAGGCCAAGCCAAAAGCGGCCAAGCTGCGCCGCCTGAAAGCGCAGGCAGGCCCCACCACGTGGGCCGAAGATTCGCAGGCCACCCGCCCGACAGTGGCGGCGCCAACAGCCTCAACCACAGGCTGAAACGCAAACGCGCCCCGAAAGAGCAATCTCCGAGGCGCGTTGAAATCCTAGAACCGTGATATCAGGGAATCACGCGGGTGAAGGTGCCCTGCCCGCTCAGGATGCCTTTGAACCCGCCGGGTTCGTTGAGCGAGAAGACCACCAGCGGCATCCGGTTGTCACGCGCCAGCGCAATGGCGGAGGCATCCATGACCTTCAGGTTGTCGCGCAGCACCTCGTCGTAGGTGATCTCGTCGAACCGCTTGGCGTCGGGATTAAGCTTGGGATCGCTGTCGTAGATCCCATCCACGTTCTTGCCCATCAGGATCGCTTCGCAGGCCATTTCCGACGCGCGCAGCGCTGCCGCCGTATCGGTCGTGAAATACGGGTTGCCGGTGCCTGCGGCGAAAATGCAGATCCGCTTCTTTTCAAGGTGGCGGACGGCGCGGCGGCGAATGTAGGGCTCTGCCACCTCATCCATCCGAATGGCCGAAATCACGCGGCAATAGGCCCCCAGACCTTCGAGCGCGGATTGCATGGCCAGCGCGTTCATCACAGTGGCCATCATGCCCATGTAATCGGCGGTGGTGCGTTCCATCCCCTGCGCCGACCCGGCCAGACCGCGGAAGATATTGCCACCGCCGATCACCATGCAGATCTCGGTGCCCAAATCGTGCACGGCCTTGATCTCGCGCGCGACACGTTCGACGGTCGGCGGGTGCAGGCCGAAGCCCTGGTCGCCCATCAGCGCCTCACCCGAAATTTTCAGCATCACGCGATTGTATGTGGTCGCGGGCGTATCGGTTTCGCTCATGTTGCGCTCCTTGTCGGCCGGGGGATAATGTTGCTGGCATATCTGGCGGAAAAGCCCGCCCGGTGCAATGGTGCTGCACTGCGGAATATGCGCAAGCTTTGCGTTTCACCACATGAGGACACGACCTGACCATGCCCCTAGGCCCTGCACTGCGCGCCCGGATCGACACGTTGGACCCGGCGCGCCCCGTCCTGATTGCAGGCCCGACGGCGAGCGGCAAATCCGCGCTGGCGCTGGAGATTGCAGAGCGTCAAGGCGGGGTGGTGGTCAACGCCGATGCCTTGCAGGTGTTCGACGACTGGCGTGTGCTGACCGCGCGCCCCTCGGCCGCGGAGGAAGCCCGCGCGCCCCACAGTCTATATGGCCACATCGCGGGCAGCACCGCCTATTCGGTCGGGGACTGGCTGCGTGAGGTGGCGTCTGTATTGCACGGCGCGCGGCCCATCATCACCGGCGGCACGGGCCTGTATTTCACGGCGTTGACGGAAGGGCTCGCCGAGATCCCGCCGACCCCGCCGGAGATACGAACCGCGGCCGATGCGCGCCTTGCACAGCACGGCCTCGACGCGATGGTGGCAGAGCTTGACGCCGCCACCGCGCAGCGCATCGACCTGCGCAATCCGATGCGGGTGCAGCGCGCCTGGGAGGTGTTGCATGCCACGGGGCGTGGGCTGCGCGCCTGGCAGGAGGACACACCGCCGCCACTGCTGCCCGTCACGGAGACGCAGCGGTTCGTGTTCGATGCACCAAAGGACTGGCTGACGCCACGCATCGAACGCCGTTTTGATCTGATGCTGGCGCAGGGCGCGCTGGAGGAGGCGCGCGCCAATCTTGACACGTGGTCGCCCGCCCTGCCCTCTGCCAAGGCCATCGGTGCGGCGGAGCTGATCGCGCACCTGCGCGGCGAGATGACCCTGACCGAGGCGACCGACCGCGCCACGATCCTCACCCGACAGTTTGCCAAGCGGCAGCGGACATGGTTCAAATCACGTATGTCGGACTGGCCGAAGGTCACGCCGGAGGATCTTTCATGAGCGATGTTACACACCAGCGGCGCCGAACATGAGCCGCCCCGGGTTCCTCAAGAACCCCATGCCGCCCGCGCCCGCCAAGGCGCGCGGGGCGATCCGGGCTGGCTCCTTCATGCCGGAATTGCAGGCCGCGCCCTGGCGCTACCATCTGGCCCATGACCGCGAGGACGTCACGCTGCTCTGGATCACCAAAGGGCAAGGGCGGGCGATCGTGAATGGCGTGCGACGGGGGCTGAGCACGCATATCGCGCTGTGGCTGCCCGCCCGAACGCTGTTTTCCATCGAGCTTCAGCCCGGCACGCAGGCGCTGTTCGTCCAGGCGCCACCGGGCCTGGCGCCGCAGGAACCGCAGGCACCGGTCTTGCTGCGCATCCGGGACGGCTATGGTCAGGCAGAGCTGACCGGTGAAATCGACACCATGCACCGGGAATTGCACGCCAAACGCCCCTTGATGCAGGACGCGCTGGAAGCGCGGGCCGCCTTGATCGGGATCTGGCTGCACCGGCAAATCGAGGCCGGGGCCGCCGACGCGCCTCAGCCAACCGCCGCACAACGGCTGGTGCATCGCTACGCGGCAGATCTGACACGCCATTTCCGGACGCCTCGCAGCATGGGCAGCTATGCCGAAGCGCTGGATGTCACCGCGACGCATCTGACCCGCTGTTGCCGCGCCTGCTGTGGCAAGACCGCCGCCGACCTTCTGGCGGAACGGCGGCTGCACGCCGCACGCGTCGCGCTCGAAAGTCCGAAGCCGCCGGTTCAGGATGTGGCAAAGTCGCTGGGCTTTTCCTCCCCGGCCTATTTCGCGCGCTTCATCCAAAACCACACCGGGGTCTCGCCGACCGAGTTGCGCCGCGCCGGACGCAAGCCCGCCACACTGCGGTCTACATTTTAAGCAAGGCTGCCGCACCCGCCGGGCCGGCGGCACGACGCCAATGCCCCGCCCGCGCCCATTCCAAGCGTTGACGCGATGCGTCAGATCATGCGCAATGGCGCGACGGTCGGCAGGTGGCCACAAACGCTTTCATCTGGCGCATGGCGCGATCCTGCTGACCGAATGAGAAAGGACGATCACCATGGCTTCGCAAGGCACCAAGCAGCGGCATCATCCCGCGGCCCGGATGTACGCAAAAGAGCTGCAAAGCGGTGCCCTGGACCGACGTGAGTTCCTGACCCGTACGACCGCCCTGGGGTTGTCCGCCTCTGCCGCCTACGTGCTGGGCGGTCTGGCGCAACCTGCCGAGGCCGAAAGCCATGTGCCGCCCGGTGAGACGGGTGGAACGTTGCGCATCCAGCAAGAGGTGCGCCCGCTAAAAGATCCGCGCACCTACGACTGGCCGCAGATCGCGAACTTCACCCGTGGGTGGCTGGAATATCTGGTGGAGTACAACCGCGACGGATCGCTGCGCGGCATGCTTCTGGACAGCTGGGAGGTCAACGACGACGCCACAGAATACCTCCTGCATGTTCGCCCCGGCGTGCTGTGGACCAATGGCGATGCCTTTACCGCAGATGACGTGATACGGATGTTTGCCTATTGGTGTGATCGAACCGTTGAAGGCAATTCCATGGCCGGACGCATGGCCACACTGGTGGACGAGAGCACCTCGCAGCTGATCGAAGGCGCCGTGACCAAGGTCGACGACCGGACCGTGCGCGTCAGCCTGCCAAAACCCGACATCACCCTGATCGTGGGCATGGCGGATTACCCCGCCGCCGTGGTTCATGCCAGCCATTCGCCGGAAACCATGCTTGAAAAACCTATCGGAACAGGCCCTTACCTGCCGGAGGTCTATGAGCCCCGCAACAATGGGGTGTTGGTCAGGAATACGCAGCACGCCTGGTGGGGGGCCGAGGCGGAGGGGTTCGGTGGCGCGTCGCTGGACCGGATTGAATTCATCGACCTTGGGACCGACCCTGCATCCTGGATCAGGGCAGCGCAGGCCGATGAGGTCGATATGCTGTACCAGAATGTCGGTGAATTCATCGACATTGCCGACGCCATGGGGTGGGAGAAGTCAGAGGTCGTGACGGGCGCCACCGTTGTCGTGCGCTTCAACCAGAACACTCCGGTGGATGGGACGGCCGTGTATGCGGAGCCCAAGCTGCGGGAGGCTTTGGTGAAGGCGGTGGATAATGAGATCTGCCTTGAGCTGGGCTATTCCGGACGCGGTGTGGTGGCGGCAAACCACCACGTCGCGCCTGTGCATCCCGAATATGCTGACATCGGCCCGGCGATCTACGATCCGGAAAGCTCTGCGGCGCTGCTCGACGAGATCGGCATGCGCGATTACGAGCACAACCTGATTTCGCTTGACGATGGCTACACCAAGAACACCGCCGATGCCGCGGCGGCCCAATTGCGCGATGCGGGCATCAAGGTGAAGCGCACCGTTCTGCCCGGTTCGTCATTCTGGAGCGAATGGTCCAGCTACCCGTTTTCCGCCACCGAATGGGTGCATCGACCGCTGGGCGTTCAGACCCTGGCGCTGGCCTACCGGTCCGGTGCGGCGTGGAACGAGACCGGATATGCCAACCCGGAATTCGATGCCAAGCTGGCGGCGGCCATGTCGATCGCCGATGCAGAGGCCCGCAGCATCGTCATGGCCGATATTGAAACAATATTGCGCTCGGATCATGTGATGATCCAACCCTTTTGGCGCTCACTCTATCGGCATTACCGACCGGGTGTCCTTGGCGCAGAGATGCACCCGTCTTTCGAGATCCATTTGTACAAACTGGGACTGGCCGCATGAGACGTGTCAGCGTGCCGCCGACGGCGCGCGTGCCGAGATAAAGACAGCCCGAGCGTCGCTCTCTTTACCGGTGTCGTCGTCCGCCACCAGCTGGGCAAGCTGCGCCTCCCCGCCCCCGCGTCGTTTGCGGATGAAACGGGGCGGGATCGTGGAAAGAGCCAAGATCCCGTTCTGCTCCTCGACGGACAGAGGTTCCGCAAATTTGAAATCCCCCATTGTCTGGTGAAAGCGTGCAAGCTTTGCCCCGGGAAGCGCCGTTCCGGACACGTTCAGGACCGCGTCACAGCCGACGACCAACGGGATTTCCGACGCGTCGCGCGGTTGAAAACGGAAACCACCCCGCCCCAGCGTGAGCATCAGTCCGGGCACACCCTTGCCGTCGATTTCAAGAACGGCGGGCACACAGCACGCCCGGCGATTGTAGAACAACGTCCAGATCCAGCGCGCAGCGATGTCGAACGTGAACAACAGCCCGATTACGAGGATCAGTGCGACCACAACCGCCCCGCCGGTCGCCAAAATGCTGTCTTTCAGGACGCGGTCCAGCGCCTGCCAATCAATGCGTCCGTCGGTTACGATGGCCCAACGCGCCTCTGGCAGGACACTTATGACGCGGTCCTTGGCCATGGCGCAGGCCAGCTCGCTTTGCCGGTCGAATTCCCGCAGCATGGACTGCATGTGGCGTGGATCGTAGCGCGCTCCGCCGGTGCTGAGCCGCGCGCCTTCGGCCATCAGGTCGAGCGCGATGCCTTCCAGCGCCTCGAAGGGCGTATCATCCAACGTATTGAGCAGGCGCTGTTCACTCAGCCCTGACATCTGGTCGCTGATCCGCTCTGCAATGCGCGGGCTGACCTGTGTGCCGTCCGCGGGCAGGACCGAGAGGGTCAGCACCAACCCGGTCAGCGCCTGTGGCCGATCACACTCCTGTGCAAAGGTGGCATTGGCCCAGATCAGCATCACAAGCACCGACGCCGCTGTGCGTCCCGCCCTGACAACTGGTTCGAATAGGGTCGCCAAACCGAGCATGTGATGCACCCCGAAGTCCCGTGTTAACGGACGTCTGAGCACGTCCCGGGTCAAGAGTGTCATCCAATGGTCAACTGCGGCTTAAGCTATAAAATCCGCTGGAAATAGGTCGCAAAGGCAAGCGCCGTCAGCTGCCCCAGATTTTCTTAACATAGTTGCGGGTTTCGCGATAAGGCGGCACGCCGTCGTGTTTCTCAACCGCGCCGGGACCCGCGTTGTAGGCGGCCAGCGCCAGACGCCAGGAGCCGAATTTCCTGTACTGAATCATCAGGTACTTCGCGCCGCCCAGCAGGTTTTCCTGCGGATCATGCGGATCCACGCCAAGCGATTTGGCCGTGGCGGGCATCAGCTGCGCGAGACCGATGGCCCCCTTGTGGGAAAGCGCCTTGGGATTGAACCGGCTTTCCTGCATCACGAGACGCAGAAACAGATCCTCCGGCACGCCATGTTTTTGCGCCGCGATTCGCGCCATGGTCGCGTAGGGGCCGTTATAGCGCCCGCGATATTTCGGCACCTCCGCCGCAGCGGCTGCGCCTGTGCCCCACTTGGTCGGGGTCACAACCTGAGGCGGCTGGAGGCGCACGGAGCTTTTGTATTGAGCGGAGGCGCGGCTGTCCAAGACACCGATTTGAGAGGAAAACAGGCCGGCGCGGCTTTTGGTGGAAATCGTTTCTGCCTGTACGACACCTGACGACAGACAGAGCATGCCGACAGCTGCCAGAGCCGTCCATGCCACACTTCCAAAGCGCACCCCCGCCATTGCAAACCTCTTCACCGTTGTTCAAATTTCGGCGGAGACTAGCCGCAAAACGCATCTTCGGGAACCCCCGGACCGACCCGGCGTTTACCCCGGTTGGAGGGTTCGTTAGAAACGGCAGACATTCGCCTATGCGATTCTAGGTTTCGAGAGGAAAAACATGGCCGGTTCCGTGAACAAAGTCATCATCGTGGGCAATCTGGGCCGTGACCCGGAAGTCCGCAGCTTTCAGAACGGCGGCAAGGTGTGCAACCTGCGCGTCGCAACGTCCGAGACATGGAAAGACCGCAACACCGGCGAGCGCCGGGAGAAAACCGAATGGCATTCGGTTGCGATCTTTCAGGAAGGCTTGGTCCGGGTGGCTGAACAGTACCTGCGCAAAGGCTCCAAGGTCTATATCGAAGGCCAGCTGCAAACCCGCAAATGGCAGGACCAGAGCGGTCAGGACCGCTATTCGACCGAGATCGTGCTCCAGGGCTTTGGCGGTAACCTGACAATGCTGGATGGCCCGAGCGGCGGCGGCGGTGGCGGCGGTGGCAACTACGGTGGTGGCGGCGGCGGTGGCCAGGACAGCTACGGCGGTGGCGGCTATGAAGAGGGCGGCGGCTACGGCGGGGGATCTTCGTCCGGTGGCGGCTCCGGCCCGGCGCGCGCTCCGGCCCGCGATATCGACGACGAAATCCCGTTCTGAGGGATCCCCGTTGAAAGATCCGAAACCCGGTGCCTGCGCACCGGGTTTTTTCGTTTGCGGCGTAGAAAACGGCGCGCGCGCCCCGGGCCGGGTCGACGGCGTGCGAGCGCCGCGCAACCGCAAAAGACGCGCCTGCGATAAAGGTTTTCGCAATCACGAGATACTTTTTTCATCGCCCCGGCCGCTCAGCACCCTATGTGGCACTTCAAACCGCAATCACAAACACTCCAAACCCCCAAGCAAAAAGCTGACAGCCAGGGAGGGCTCGCATGGCGACCTTTGATCTCAATGGAAAAGAAGTGACGGTAGATGTCCCCGACGACACACCGCTGCTCTGGGTCCTTCGGGACGAAATGCAAATGACCGGCACCAAGTTCGGCTGTGGCGTTGCGCAATGCGGTGCGTGCACCGTAATGCTCAACGGCATGACGCGGCGCTCCTGCGTGACGCCGATTTCGATGGTGGACGGCAGCAGCGTCACCACGATCGAGGGCATGGACGGCCCGGAAACCAAGGCCGTGCAAGCCGCGTGGGAAAGCCTCGACGTGCCGCAATGTGGCTGGTGCCAGTCCGGTCAGGTGATGAGCGCCTCGGCGCTGCTGCGGGAAATCCCCAAGCCGACGGATGAAGACATCGACAACGCCATGGCAGGCAACATCTGCCGCTGCGCGACCTATGTCCGCATCCGCAAGGCGATCCATGACGCCGCCGACAGCCTGGAAGGATAAACCATGACCAAGATGAACCGCAGGGGTTTCCTGACCTCCTCCGCCGGTCTGGTGATCGGCCTGTCGTTGCCCATCGCGGCACGCGCGCAATCCGGGGCTGCCCTGGCCTTTGAAAGCGACGGCACCGAGGGCACATTCGCGCCCAACGCCTTTGTCCGCGTGGCGCCCGATGACACCGTCACCGTGATGATCAAGCACATCGAATTCGGCCAGGGGCCCTATACCGGCCTGTCGACCCTCGTGGCCGAAGAGCTGGACGCCGACTGGTCGCAGATGCGCGCCGAAGCCGCGCCGGCCGATGCCGTTTACAAGAACCTCGCCTTCGGGATGCAGGGAACCGGTGGGTCCACCGCGATGGCCAACAGCTACATGCAGATGCGCAAGGCCGGGGCCGCCGCGCGCGCCATGCTGGTCGCTGCCGCTGCCGAAGAATGGGGTGTTGATGGTTCAGAGATCACCGTCTCCAAGGGTGTGATCAGCCACGGCGACAAGACCTCCGCCTTTGGCGCCTTGGCTGAAAAAGCCGCGCAGCAGACCGTTCCCGAGGATCCGACCGTCAAGACCGCCGACCAGTTCGTGCTGATCGGGCAGGACTTGCCAAAGCTCGACACCGTGGCGAAATCCAACGGGACGGCGACGTTCTCGATGGATCTGTACCGCGACGGGATGAAGACCGTCGTTGTGGCCCATGCGCCAAAGTTCGGCGGTGCGGTTGCGTCGTTCGACGACAGCGCCGCGCTGAAGGTGCCCGGCGTCGAAGCGGTCCACCAGATCCCGCAGGGCATCGCGGTCTACGCGACCTCGACCTTTGCCGCGATCAAGGGGCGCAACGCGCTCGACATCCAGTGGGATGACAGCAACGCCGAAACCCGGTCGACCGATGCGATCTTCGAGGCCTTCTCAGAAGCGGCCGCGCAGGGTGGTCAGGATGCCGAGATGATCGGCAACGGCGCAGCGGACATCGACGGCGCCGCGCAGGTGATCGAAGCCGAGTTCCGCTTTCCCTACCTGGCGCACGCCCCGATGGAGCCGCTGGACGGTCTCATCGAATACAGCGAGGGCAAGGCCGAGGTCTGGATGGGCTCGCAGTTCCCCGGGCTGGACCATCCGGCGGTGGCCAATGTGCTGTCGCTTGAGCCGGCAAATGTGCGGGTCAACGTCATGCTGGCCGGTGGCAGCTTTGGCCGGCGCGCGCAGGACACGGCGCATTTTGCCAATGAGCTGGCAGAGGTCGCCAAGGCCGCAGGCCCCGGCACCTACAAACTGGTCTGGACCCGCGAGGATGACCTGCACGGCGGCTATTACCGCCCGCTGACGGTGCACAAGATGCGCGCCGGTCTGGCAGAGGACGGCACGCTGACCGGCTGGGAAGACGTGGTGGTCAACCAGTCCATCATGGCCGGTGGCCCCATGGCACAGATGATGCAGGACGGCATGGACCCGACCTCTTACGAGGGATCGACGAAAATGCCGTACGATCTGGCCCATGCGCGCACCGGTTGGGCGCAGATGGAAAGCCCGGTTTCCGTGCTGTGGTGGCGCTCTGTCGGTCACTCACACACCGGCTACGCCACCGAGGTTTTCCTCGACATGGTGCTGGAGGCGCAGGGCAAAGACCCGGTGCAAGGGCGTCTTGACCTGCTGAAATCCGACATGACCCGCGACCGCGGCGTGCTGGAAAAAGTGGCGGAGATGGCCGGCTGGGATGGCGAAAAGGTCAAAGGCGACAAGGGTTACGGCGTCGCGCTTCACGAGAGCTTCAGCACGTATGTCGCTCAGATCGCTGAAGTTTCCGACGTTGACGGGATGCCGAAAGTGCATCGTGTCTGGTGCGCCGTGGATTGCGGCGTGGCCGTGAACCCCAACGTGATCCGGGCGCAGATGGAAGGCGGGGTGGGCTTTGGCCTTGGCACCGTTCTGTTTGACGAGATCACCCTGGCCGACGGCGGCGAGGTTCAGCAGTCGAACTTTGACACCTACCGCATGTTGCGCATCCACGAGATGCCGGAGGTCACGGTCGAGATCATCCAGTCCGACGCGGATCCGACCGGCGTGGGCGAACCGGGCTTGCCGCCCATCGGTCCCGCCGTTGCCAACGCCTGGCGTGCGCTGACCGGCGAGACCGGCACCACCCTGCCCTTTGCCAAGAAAACCGGAGCCTGAGCCATGAAGAACCTGATGATCGCGGCGCTGCTGTGCGCCACCCCGGCCATGGCAGAAAACGTCAACGGCCTGCGCACTGTCGATGAATTTGACAGCATCGAGGCCGAAGGCGAGCGCTCCGTTGCGCTGTTCGAGGAGATGATGGTGGTGATCGAGCACCCTCGGTGCAGCAACTGCCACCCGGTGGACAACTCCCCGCGTCAAGGCGACGACATGCGGATGCACCAGCCGCCCGTGGTGCGCGGGGCCGCCGACTTTGGCGCGCCGGGGATGCGCTGCACCACCTGCCACTCGGAGGAAAACGTCGCCTTTGAAACCGGCGAAGGGTCGATCCCGGGTCACGATCCGTGGAATTTGGCCCCGATCTCCATGGGCTGGATCGGCAAGAGCGCGTCCGAGATCTGCGCGCAGCTCAAGGACCCGGAGCGCAATGGCGGCAAATCACTGGCTGAGCTGCACGAGCACAATGCCGAGGACGGTCTGGTCGGTTGGGGCTGGGAGCCCGGCAAAGGCCGCACGCCCGCGCCCGGCAGCCAGAAGGTGTTTGGCGAGCTGACGCAGGCCTGGATCGACACCGGCGCCGCCTGCCCCAGTTCCTGATCTTGACGCAAAACACGAAGGGCCGGTCTGAAGTGACCGGCCCTTTCACATAGAACGTGCAAACCTGTTCAGCGTGCCGCCAACTGCTCCGTCAGCAGGTCACGGACGGTTTGGCCAGGCACGTCAGAGGTGACAAATGCCTGACCGATGCGATGCGCCAGAATAAAGCGCAACTGCCCGTCGATGACCTTCTTGTCCTGCCCCATAAGGTCGAGCAACGCATCGGCATCGGGCAGATCGCCGGGAATGTCGCTGAGATCGCAGCGCATTCCGGCATCCTTGAGCAAGGCGCGCACGCGGCTGGGGTCCTCCTGGGGACACAGGCCAAGGCGGGACGACAGCTCGAACGCCAAGGCGCAGCCGATGGCGACGCCCTCGCCATGCAGCAGTCGGTCGCCGTAGCCCGTGGCTTTTTCCAACGCATGACAGAAGGTGTGCCCAAGGTTCAGCAGGGCGCGGTCGCCTTGCTCTGTCTCGTCACGCAGAACGATTTCCGCCTTCATTTGCACCGAGCGTGTCACCGCGTATTGCCGGGCCTCGACGTCGCCGCCGATCACCCGATCGGCGTTTTGCTCCAGCCAGTCAAAGAAACCCGCGTCGCCCAACATGCCGTATTTTACGACCTCGCCCATGCCGGCGCGAAAGTCCCGTGGCGTCAAAGTGCCCAGCACACCGATGTCGGCCAGCACCATCGACGGCTGATGAAAGCTGCCGACGAGGTTCTTGCCCTGCGCGGTGTTGATGCCGGTCTTGCCGCCGACGGAACTGTCGACCTGCGCCAGAAGCGAGGTCGGGATCTGAACAAAACGCACGCCCCGTCGCAACACCGCTGCGGCAAAGCCCACAAGATCTCCGATCACGCCGCCGCCCAAGGCGATGACCACATCCCGCCGCTCGACCTTTTGATCCAGCAGCCATTCGACGGTCTGGCTGAAGAACGGCCAGCTCTTGGTGCCCTCGCCCGCGGGCAGGGTCATGGCAACGCTTTCGATACCTTCCGCCGACAGAGCGTCTTGCAAGGTGCTCAGATGCGCGGCGGCAACGGTGTCATCAGAGACGATGGCAACGCGCGGGCGTTTCAGCAACGGCGCGATCTCGGACCCGGCGCGGGCCAGCAAGCCTTCGCCAATGCGAACCTCGTATTCCCGCCCCGGAAGCGGCACACCAACGGTGTCGATCATGCGTTTTTCTCCAATACGTCGGGCCGCTCCGCCAGCAGAGCCAGCGTCACCCGATGCGCCATGCTGTCGAGTGATATCTTTGGCTCGGATTTGACCGACAGGTCAGCCAGCCGATAGATCGGCGTGCGGCGTTCATAGATTTCGCGCAGCGTCGCCTTGGGATCGGGGGTTTTCAGCAAGGGGCGCGTGTCCTTGTGGCGGACACGCTCCCACAAGAGATCCAGATCGGCGTTAAGCCAGATGGAGACGCCCTTTTGCGACATGTTGCGACGGTTTTCCTCGGACATGAAGGCACCGCCCCCGGTGGACAGAACGCCCGGCACGCCATCCAGCAAGCGGTCGATGATCTGGGTTTCCTTGCGGCGAAAGAAGGCCTCGCCGTCGCGGGCGAAAATCTCGGCAATGGTCATCTGCGCGGCTTCTTCGATCTCGTGATCCGAATCGCGAAACACCACGCCCAGATGTGCGGCGAGGGTTCGGCCCACGGCCGTCTTTCCCGCGCCCATCATGCCCACAAAGACGATCGTCTTGTGCAATTTCAGCACCGCAGACGCCGATCCGCGCGACATGTCGTCCAGTCCCCTGGTCAAACCCTTGTGATCTGTCCCTTCGGCCATTCCTTGCCCATCTCTTGCCTGTTGCGTGAATGACGTGAACCGGACAAAAAGGCTAGGTATAAAGCAAAAAATACCTGAGGCAGGGGGTGCCCATATGGGCCGACTATTCAAATGGCTTTTCTACCTTGTGGTGCTGGCTGCGCTGGCACTGGTGGCATATGCCTACATCGGACCTTTCTTCGGGGCGGATTTCAGCCCCCCACAGACAGAGATCCGCGTCCCGTTGCAGTTGGAAGAGGACTGATATGCCGCGCAGCCTGCGCCGAATGATCACCGTGTCCGCACTGGCCGTGATGCCGGGGCTGGCGCTTGCGCAGGCTGATCCCGTCAGTCAAAGCGCGCTGCCGCCTGCCGTCGACAGCCAGCCCCTGTCCGCCCCCAACGTCGGCGCGGCGGGTCTGCTGAGCAGTGCCACCACCGGCCTGCCGAACGATCTGTGGACCGGATCGGACCCGCGCAGCATTGCCACGCTGATCGCCGCGGTGGACCTGCCGGTGCCCGCGATGACGCGCATGATGCAAACCTTGATTCTGGCCGAGGCGCAGCCGCCCCGTGGCGACATGCGCCACGATTTCCTCGATTCGCGTCTGACGTGGCTGACCTCGCAGGGGGCGGTGGAACAGGCGGTGGCGCTGTTGGACATCACCGGTGTCGACGACCCGCGTCTGTTTGCGCATTGGGTGAATCTGTCGCTGCTGCTGGGCCAGACGGAACCGGTCTGCGCCAAGCTGGACGCTGAGCCGCGCCTGTCATCCGATCTGTCGTTACGGATCTTCTGTGCGGCCCGGTCGGGAGACTGGCAACGCGCCGCCTTGATCCTGCAAAGCGCGGAAACCCTTGGGGAAATCACCGGACGACATGCGGAGCTGATGGTGCGTTTCCTCGATCCCGAGGCCGGCAATGGCCGCGATCTGCTGCCTCCGGTGCGCCCCTCGGCCCTGGAATTCCGCCTGTTCGAAGCCTTGGGTGAGCCCTTGCCCACAGCGCCGCTGCCGCGGTCCTTTGCCGTACTGGACTTGTCCGGCGACAATGGCTGGCGTGCGCAGATCGAGGCGGCGGAACGGCTGGCCCGCGCGGGCAGCCTGCCGCCGAACCGGTTGCTTGGCCTCTACTCCTTACGGGATGCGGCGGCGTCCGGCGGGGTCTGGGATCGGGTTGATGCGCTTCAGAATTTCGAGGCCGCATTGCAACGCGACAACGATGACCTTATCGGCCGCGCGCTGGTGCAGGTCTGGCCCCAGATGGCGCACGCGCGCCTGTTGTCGCCTTTCGCAGAAATGTTCGCCGTCGAACTCGAAGGCCGCACGTTCGAAGGACGGGCCGCCCGGATGGCGCGGCGCCTGATGTTCCTGTCGTCGGGCTACGAAGAGCTGACCGCCGACATGAAAGACACCTCCGCCGAGGCACAGTTCCTGACCGAAGTCGCGCGTGGTCTGCCCCCGCAAAACGTGCCCGCCCTGCCCCACGCAGAGGCCGTGGCGCTTGGCTTTCGCGGCGTCGAAGTGCCCAGCGTGCTGCGCGACCAACTGGCCGAGGGACGTCTGGGCGAGGTCGTCTTGCGGGCCATGGCGCTGTTTGCCTCCGGCGCGGATGGCAACGGTCAGGATCTGTCAGACGCCATTTCCACCTTCCGTGCCGTGGGGCTGGAGGATGTGGCGCGCAGGGCAAGCCTTGAGCTGATGATCCTCGACGCGGAACGGGCGCTGCAATGACCATCGCCGCGGGCCGGTGGCTGCCGCTGTTCCTTGACGCGATGGCGGCGGAGCGCGGTGCGGCGGCCAACACGCTGGCCGCCTATCGCCGCGATCTGGAACATGTGGAAGAGTGGCTTGGCGATCAGGGGCGCGGCTTCGATACGGCTGCGCGCGGCGACTACGAGGAGTACCTCGTACATTGCGACGCGCTTGGCCTGTCACGCGCGACACGGGCGCGGCGTCTGTCTGCGATCAAGCAGCTATATCGATTCGCCTTTGAGGAAGGGCTGCGCGACGACAACCCTGCCGTGCAGATCAGCGGGCCGGGTCGAGATAAACGCCTGCCCAAAACGCTGTCCATCGAAGAGGTCGACCGGCTGCTTGTCGCGGCGCAGGCCCATGGCCGGATAGAGGCCGACCGCGCCCGCAATGCCTGCCTGATGCAGGTGCTCTATGCGACGGGAATGCGCGTGACGGAGCTGGTGTCGCTGCCGGTGTCATCGGCACGGGGCGACCCTCGCATGTTGTTGGTGCGCGGCAAAGGCGGCAAGGAACGCATGGTGCCTCTCTCGCCACCCGCGCGCGATGCGCTGACCGGATGGTTGCAGTTCCGCGACGACGCCGAGGACAAGGCGCGCGCCAGCAAGGGCACGCAAGCCTCGGCATTCCTGTTCCCCTCACATGGCAAGGCCGGACACCTGACACGGCACGCTTTTTATACGCTTATCAAGGAGTTCGCGGTCGAAGCTGGGGTTTCTCCCGCAAAGGTCACGCCGCACACATTGCGCCATGCCTTTGCCACGCATTTGCTGGCCAACGGCGCGGATCTGAGGGCGATCCAGACTTTGCTGGGGCACGCCGATGTGGCCACCACGGAGATCTATACTCATGTGCTGGAGGAACGTCTGAGGGAGCTGGTCATGGATCATCACCCGATGGCCAAGGACTAGCCGGACGGACGCAACGCCGCTGGCAGGATCTCGAGCGACGGCCACTGCCCGGTTTCCAGACACCGGTCATAGCCTTGTGTCAGATTGGCGGCCTGCATTGCGCTTTGCGCTCCGGGCCAGTCGTAGTCCAACCGGTGCTGCGTGACCCGGTCGCCGTCAATGATCGCATAGCAGGTCCGGGGGCTGCCGTCGTTCGGGGGCATCCCGACGCTGCCCGCGTTCACCCAAAGCGTGTTTTCTATCTGTCGGCAGAATGGCAACCCGCAATGCCCCGCCAAAACGATCTGCGGCTGGGGGGCCTGCGTCAGCTCCGCGCGCTTTGCCAGTTCTTCGATGAAATCCGTTTCTGCCGAGGTGGGCCAGAGAAACCGCGATATATCGGTCCAGCCTCCGTGGATCGCCGCGATGTTGCCAAGGCTGACCTCATCGGGCAGGCCCGCCATCCAGGCGCGCGTCTCGGCATCCATCGCACCACGCGCATGGGCGTACCATGCCGCCGACAACCGATCACAGGTCGACCCCTCGTCAAAGCCGCAACCGCAGCCCTCGGCATCCTCCGCCAGTTGTCGCTCGCAGTTGCCGGCCACGACGTGACAGCCCCAATCGCGAATCTCTGCCACGGTCGCAACCGGATCGCCGCAATAGGCCACGACATCGCCGGTGCAGATCACGCGCGCCGCCGGGATGCCCAAACGGACGGCCTCTGCCCGCAGGGCCCGCGTAGCCTGAAGGTTCGACACCGGGCCACCGAATGCAAGGATCGGACCCGTCTCATACGGTTCGACAACATGTCTGCGAAAGCGCATTTTCCTAGCCCTTGAACCAAGCGCCCGCGCGCCCCATAACCCCATCAACCCTTAAGGAAAGACAGCGTAGATGGAACCCGAAACAGTCTTTGATGCCGCCTTCTGGATCACCTCCGGCGCAATTGTCCTGCTTATCACGATGTCGGGCTTTTTCTCCGGCTCGGAGACAGCCCTGACCGCCGCGTCGCGTGGCAAGCTGCGGGCCGCCGCTGACCGTGGCGCCACCGGGGCGGAAAAGGCATTGGCGATCACCGAAGACAACGAACGGCTGATCGGGTCGGTCCTGCTGGGCAACAACCTGGTGAACATTCTTGCCACCTCCCTGGCGACGGCCTTGTTCACCCGGATCTTCGGCGACAGCGGCGTGGCATTGGCGACGCTGGTGATGACCGTGATCGTGCTGGTCTTTGCCGAGGTGCTGCCCAAGACCTACGCCATCACCAACCCCGAATCTGCCGCCGCGCGCGTCGCCACGCCCATCGCGGTGATCGTGAAGCTGTTCTCCCCGGTGGTGTCTGCCGTGCGGCTTCTGGTGCGCGGCGTGCTGCGGGTGTTTGGCGTGCGGACCGACCCCGACAGCCAGATCCTTGCCGTGCGCGAAGAGATCGCAGGCGCGCTGCATCTTGGCCACTCCGAAGGCGTCGTTCAGAAAGAAGACCGGGACCGTATCCTTGGCGCGCTGGACCTTGGCGACCGCACCGTCGAAGAAATCATGCTGCATCGCTCCAACATCGAAATGGTCGATGCGGACATCGCACCGCAGGACATCGTGCAACAATGCCTGGAATCCAATCACACCCGCCTGCCCGTCTATCGCAATGATCCCGAAAACATCATCGGCGTGGTGCACGCAAAGGACCTGTTGCGCGCCATTTATCGACTGACCACGACCGAAGGCAGCCTTGCCGACGCGCTGAGCGGCTTCAACGTAACGTCGATCATGATGAAGCCGTATTTTGTCCCGGACACCACGCCGCTGGATGAGCAGATGCGCCAGTTCCTGCGCCGCCGCACGCATTTCGCGCTGGTGGTGGACGAATACGGATCGCTCGAAGGGCTCATCACGCTTGAGGATATCCTCGAAGAGATCGTCGGCGAGATCACCGACGAATTCGACCCGCAGGCGGACCATCAGATCATGCGCAGCGAAGACGGACAGATGCTGGTCGATGGCGCGATGACAATCCGGGACTTCAACCGCGCCACGGATCTGGCCTTGCCCGACGATGAGGCCAACACGCTGGCAGGTCTGGTTATTTTCGAAAGCCAGATGATCCCGACCGTGGGTCAGGTGTTTTCCTACCATAACTTCCGGTTCGAAGTGATGGAGCGTGAAAACAACCGCATCACCAAATTGAAGATAATGCAAATCTGAATGCGCTTGCCCGTCAGGGCGGCGTTAACGGCTTGGGGCTACGCTGTGCAAAAGTTGATTTGTGCGGAGGTTGGCAATGTCCCCAGACGACATCGTTCATATGCTGCGACTTCGTGCGTTGTCCCTGGACCGTAAGCAGGCTTTTGGCCGGTGGACGATCACATCAGACGCACCGCCAAAGCTGCGATGTGAATGGCACCGGCCTCACGATCCGAGGCAGGCGCCGCCTGCCCCGGGCAAGTGAGGTAGTTTCAGGCCTCGTCGCGCGCGTCGGCGGCCGCTTTCAGACGACGCCGGTCCGTGCCCCAATTCAAAGAGTCGAGCGCGCGCTCAAGGTATTCCTGCCCCCGCTCATCGGCGGCCGCGCAAAGCTCCGGGTCTGGATGGCGTTTCAACCCTCCGAGCACCTTCTGCAGCCGTTCCTGAACTTCACGAATGCTCGCCCCATCGCGCGCGATGGCGTCAAACGCATCGCCAACAAGCGCCGCGGCATCCAGAGGGCGGGCATGCAAACGCGGGTGGCGCGGCTTACCATCGCCCTCCGTCTCATCCCGATAGCCTGACAGGATGCTGCCGCAACGGTTGATGATGTCGATGGCCGTACCGGGATCGTTGATGCCGGGTGACAGGGCTTTGGAGGCAATCTGGCACATGGTCATCAAGCCAAAGCGCGGATCCTGATCATAGGTGCGTTCATCCCCGAGGATGACGTTTGCATGAACAGCATCTTTCAGCCGGGTCCGCGTTTCGTCATCGGGATCCTTGTCCAGGCCACAGACCTTCGCCACCGGCGCGTGCAGAAAGACAAAGTCCCCGATCTCTTGCAGCAGGTAAATCTCGCAGTCCAGTTCCTCGGCCAGTTCCTGCAGCGGCTCTGGGTGAATGATTTGCACGTAGCCGGTCTTGGGTGTCGCGATCACCAGCCCATCCTTGGGCACGTCGCCGGTCAGCGGTTTCGCCCCGAGACAGGGGGTCTCCAGCCGCTGCGCAAATTGCCGGGCGGTCATGGTTTCCAGTTGTCGGGCGGAGTTGATGAGAGAGCCCAAGGATTGCAGGTGTTGCATCCAGCGAATCAACGACCACACGATCAGCGCCAGCATGGCCACCGTCAGCACGAACATCACCAGCGCTTTCTCATCCGAGATGTAGCTGACCTCCCGCAGGACGATGGCCACAAGCGCGTAAACGTAGGAGCCGATGAAGGTTGCCAAGGTGTTTTGCGTCACCGCATCCTGGCGAATGAGCTGTTGCAGACGCGGAGTGAATTGCGACGCCGTGGCCTGGTTCGTCGACACCATCACCGTCAGCGAGAAGGTCGTCACGGTCAACATGGCCGAGGCAATGATATCCAGCAGCCGGTCCACCGACCCACCGGCCACCCAACCTTGCATTTTCTGCGGCAGCAAAGCCTCGATCACCTGGCTGAGCGGGATGGAAAGCACCGCGACCATTCCGAAAATCGCCACGCGCACCCACAAGATGCGAGAATATCCGCGCAGGACGCGCACCGCCTTGCGCGGGAGAGCAAAAACCTTGTTCATGGGGCGCAACTTAACGTGCCATGCAGGCTTGCCCAGCGGGAATCGTGCGCCCTGTCGCTTTTGTATGCGCGGCCTCACGGCGCATTGCACTTTGTAATCCTTCCCGCCAGAGCGATGCCTGACCTTGGGCGCGTGGTCCCGCAAAAGGGGCGTATCGGGATATTCGCCTCTCACGTCAAAGCGCGCTTGATGGGCCGTTCAAGCCGCTTTGACGCCCATCGAGGGCCTTTGCAGGATTAAATTGGGGTTAAATTGCCGCGTTGCAGCGGCGCGCGGATGCAGGTGCAGCGTATAATTTTCTGTCTTTTCAGTGAGATCACGGTTATAGATATTACCATGCGAGACATTGCGATATTAATCCCTGCTGCCGGGTCCAGTTCCCGGATGCGCGGCAAAGACAAGCTGCTTGAAACTGTCTGTGGCGTGCCGCTGCTGCGCCACATGGCTATGACCGCAATCGCCACCGGCGCGCATGTGTCCGTGACGCTTCCGGATCACGACCATCCCCGCGCCAAAGCTCTGGCGGGTTTGCCCGTTCAGGTCATATCGGTTCCCGATGCGGATGAGGGCATGTCGTCTTCGCTGCGTCGCGGCGTCGGCATGTTGCCCCGTGGTATGCGCGCGGTGGTGATCCTGCCCGCAGATATGCCGGAGCTGGAAACCTCCGATATCCTGCAAGTGATGACGGGATTCTGCTCGGTGCCCTATCCGATGCTGCAACAGGCCTCGACGGAGGACGGCACGCCCGGCCACCCGGTCCTGTTCCCGGCCGATTGCTTTTCTGCCATGGCGCAGTTGACGGGCGATCAGGGCGCGAGAGAAGTGCTCCGGTCCAACAAGCATCGCCTCCGTCAGGTGGCCTTGCCCGGTGAACGGGCGCTGCTTGATCTCGACACGCCGGAGGCCTGGGATGCATGGCGCGGAGAGTGTTCCGACAATGGCGACGAAAAGATCTGTATGCCAGCGGAGTAAGACCCTCCCCCGCATCCATGAAACAAAAGCGCCTCCGATCATTGCGGAGGCGTTTGTCATTTCAGGTCAGTGGTCTGGTTAGTTTAGCACGGTATGCTGCTGCATCACGCGCTGAAGCGACGGTCCGTTGAAATCCTGTTTGGACCAGATCTCTCTCACGTTGGAGGCGCGCGCCTTCGCATACATGAAGGGCGTGGGGAAATCGCTGACGATCACGAAAGGCACCCGCTTGAACGCGTCTTTCTGTGCCAGCTCATGCACGAAGTCCACGCCAAACCCATCAGGCAAAGCATTGTCGAGAAATACGATGGAGACCTTGGAAGTCAGCAGTTTTTTTCGGGCTTGCGCCAGATCACACGCGATCACCATGGGGAAATCGGGATATTCCTTGGTAAACACCCGCCGCATCATGCGGCGGTCAAATTCCTGATCATCCACAATCAGGCACAGTTTCTCTGACTTGACCATCGATTCACCATTCGCTCGACCCAGGATCAGATCATGCCAGTACGGGTCCTAATGACGGGTTAAGCCTTGGATTTATCGAGAATTTTCAACAATAAACGGGGCGACCTCCCCCAAGGCCGCCCCGTCCGTTACGTCGCCCCCGGTACATCAAAGGGGCGAGTGGTGTCGATCTCAGCGCGTCAGAAGCGCAGCCTCATGCCGTTTCAGCGAGCGGCGCGCGGCGGCATAGCCTTGAAGACCATCTGCCTCGGCAAGCTCCGGGAACAGTTCCAGAATTTCCTGACGCTGTGCGGTGCCGATGCCCTTCAGGGAGTAGTCGCCCGGCTGGAAGCTCTCGGTCCAGGAGCCGTTTGACAGGACCACTTCGTGCTGCTCGAACATGATGTGGATGTAGGACACGGAGCCCGTTTCCACTTCTTCGACACCGTCGAGGTCCACCAGGTGCTTTGCCGCGACAAGAACTTCGCGCTCTTCAAAGTACAGCGCCGTCTTGTCGTTGGCCACCAGAACGCGGTGGTTCGGAGAGACCAGCATGTCGTGCTCAGGCAGACCGTTGCCCAGTGCGCCCTGCTTGATCAGGACCGGGTTCAGGTGCGGCTTGCGCGCAAGGTCATGGCCGGTCAGGTCCTTGCGGCCGACCCACTTGATCTCCTGCATGCCGTTGTCACGGGTGATCACGCGGTCGCCAACTTCAAGATCCTCGACCAGCTTTTCGCCCGACGGGGTCGCAATCAGCGTGCCCGGAGTAAAGCAGGGCACGATTTCCTCGATCTCGAAGAAGTCCATGGTGCCGGTGACTTCGCCGGCAGAGTCCAGGAATTCCACGGTGCCGTCGAGACCATTGCCGTTGGAGTCGGTGACCTGGTTCACGATGCGCCAGTCTTCGCCGCGCATCCCTACGCCGGTCAGATCCAGTATGTCGTAGTCGCCATTCGCCGGATCGGAAGGATCAGCCGTATCGACGAAGCCACCGGAGCCGCCGTCAACCACGTCGCCAGCGCCATGCGCCGCACTGTCGACGACGATCACGTCGCGGCCTTCGCCGCCGGAGATCGAGTCAACGCCCGCGCCGCCGTTCAGCGTGTCGGAACCTTGGCCACCGATCAGCGTATCGTTGTCACGCCCACCGGAGATCAGGTCGTCGTCAATGCCGCCGTCGAGGTAGTCGTTGCCCGAGCCCCCCTCCAGCGTGTCGTCATCGTCACCGCCAAAGATCGTGTCATCGCCAAGGAAGCCCTGCAACAGGTCACGGTCGTTCTCGGTGTTGACGTCGATGTCGTCGGTCAGTTCCAGCGCCGCGATGTTGGAGCCGTCGATGTAATCGTTGCCCTGCCCGCCGTCGATGGTGTCAGAGCCATGGCCGCCGATCAGGCTGTCATCGCCCTGGTTGCCACGGATCAAATCGTCGTCGATGCCGCCGAGGATGGTATCGTTGCCCTGACCACCGTTGATGGTGTCGCGGTCATCGCCGGTTTCGATGTAGTCGTCCCCGATGTTGCCATCGACACTGTCACGACCGTCTTCCTGGTTCGGATCAGAGGTGAAGCCAAACGTATCATTCAGGAACCCGCCCGGTGCAAAGGCGGCATCGTCACCTTCGTAATCCGAGAACGTGTCGGTGCCCGCGATGATGGTGTCGTTGCCCTGACCGCCCGAGATGGTGTCGGCGCCCTGGACGTCGTACAGGTAGTCATCACCGCCGCCAAGGCTCACGACGTCGTCGTCGATGCCGGAAAAGACCGTATCGTCGCCACCGCCTGCGGTGATGGTGTCGTCATCGTCGCCCGTGGTGATGTAGTCCGCGCCGGAGGTGCCGGTCACGCTGTCCAGATCGTCGGACGGATCGGAGTCCTGGTCGAGGCCATCAAGCGGATCGAGCGGCTGGAGCGACGGATCGACCGGGAACACATCGGCGTCGATGGCGCCAACGCCTCCGGCCGGGGTGCCCACGCCGATGGTGATCGTGCCGGTATCCGTTCCGCCGTTGCCGTCGGAGATGGTGTATTCGATGGTGTCCGTGCCGATGAAGCCATCTGCCGGGGTGTAAGTCACTTCCCCGGTGGTCGGGTCAAAGGACGCCGTGCCGTTGGAGGGCGGGGTGATGCCGGTCAGGATCAGCGGATCGCCGTCGGCGTCGGTGTCGTTCAGCAGCGGCGTCACGACAAGCGGCGTGCCGGGCGCGGTTTCCGCGGTGTCGTCAACGGCAACCGGATCAATGTTCGCCGGTGGCGGCGGCGGCAGGTCGTCGTCATCCACCGTGAAGGTGATTGTGCCGGTGTCTGTCAGCGCGCCGTCGGTGATGGTGTAGTCGACGGTGTCGGTGCCCTCGAAGCCCGCGTTGGGGGTGTAGGTCACCTCGCCCGTGGTCGGATCGAAGGTCACGGTGCCGTTGGCCGGAGCGGTCACGGAGGTCAGCGTGATCGGATCGCCCTCGGGATCGGAGTCGTTGGCCAGCGGCGTCAGGGTCACGGGCGTGCCCACCCCGGTGCTCGCCTCGTCGTCCACGGCGGTCGGCGGTGTGTTCGGCGCTGTCGGATCCGTCACGGTGACAGTGATCAGGCCCACATCGGTCGCAGTGCCATCGGACACAGTGTATTCCACGGTGCCTTCGCCGATGAAACCGGCGTCCGGTGTAAAGATCACCTCGCCCGTGGTCGGGTCGATCTCGGCGGTGCCATTGGTCACGGCGCCGATGGATGTCACGGTGAGCGTGTCGCCATCTGCATCGGTATCGTTGTCGGCGGCGTCGATGGTGACAACCGTGTCCAGATCGGTGGAGGCGAAATCGTCCACCGCGACCGGCGCAACATTGGCGCCATCCACATCGACGGTGGAGAATTCCACGTCGGAAATCGTCACGCGCTGATCGGACACGCCACCGTTGGCGTATTGGATCACGATGGACGCGACAGGACCGGCCACTTCGACCAGAACGGAGCCGTCAGCATCCTGGAGACCGGTCGAGGTTTCACCGTCCAGCGTGTTGCCGGTCACATTGACCGAACCCGCCGGGGTAAATGTCACCGGGACTTCGTTGCCATCAGCATCGAGCGCCGTGATTGTCAGGATATCCTCGAACGGCCCGGCGGTCCCATCTTGTTTGTCGCCCATCGTATCTGTGTCGATATCGTTGATGCGGAAGGAGACATTCTGGACCTGATCGGTATACAGATCGTCGGTTGCACGAAAATCCAGCGTGGTTGTGGATGTCGCATCGGCGGTATCGTCCGCTGCGCCGTACAGCTTCAGCCAGGACTGCGGATCGAATGTCTCGCCGTCGGCCACATAGCCGGGTGCGTTGAAGGTGAACGCCGTTGCGCCGATCTCAGCCGCGTCGAATGAAATGTCGACGGCAACGCCGCCGGTATCCACCGTGGCAGACGCGCCACCGGTGTCGTCAGTGTCGGTCAGTAAGGTGCCGTACCCGCCAAGTGCACCCCAGTCCAGAACCAGATCAACCATCTAAAAGCCCTCATTTTCCTGTCGGGGAAGCCCCCAGTCGCAAACACTGCGACGACACTGCTCGCGGCACTGCCCGTTTACTCATTTCGCTCTGCTCTGATGGGTCGACGTTTTCGCCATGCCTCTGCCCGCGACTTTTGCGAGGCGAAGAAGTACGGCGGCTTGGACGCGCTTCGTCCTGGCATCACGTCGGACCTGTCAGAACCGAACTGTTCAGCGGCCACCCCCGCGGCCTGTATTCTTCACCCCCAGCGGGCTTGGAGATGTTAATACGTCAAGTGTGCCTCCGCTCGGAAGAGAAAATTGTCGGAAACTGGACAACACGCGACAGATCCGCGCCCCAATCGGCGCGAATTTTGACAAGGGCAACGGACACTTGGCCGGTTATTGTGTCAGGTTGAGAAACACCATTCGCGCTTTTCCTGAGGAAATATGAAGTTTCCAGCCACGTCGCCCGGTGGTTTGCCCCGGATTGTCGATAATTATGGAAACAATAGTGTGGGTTTTTTTGAAGGCGCGGGCACAAAAACAAGTCGGACACATTTCGGCGCCGTCTGTGTCAGTTGGTGAACCAATGTAGACCTGCGGGATTTATTGATTACGGCGATGACAAGTCATGGTTGAAAAGTCACCGAATCAGCAGGGCGGTATCGGGCGTCTTTGACGCTCCCCAGCCTGCCATTGCCCGTTTGGGACAGAATTGCGTCTGCACGTTTCCGCCTCAGGTCTTATCCACGTCTAAACACTGTCACGTTAAACGTGTAATCTCAAGTTAGGATCGCCTTAACCTTGCGTCACGGCTCAACCTAGATGTTTCCTGACACCTTGCCCTACCCGTTATGCGGCAAGCCGTCCAGAGTTGAGCGTGCATCTTTTTGCCATGCGCACGGCCCGTCGGACATCAGCATTCCGGACGCCGCCGTGTAGCCTTCCGGCCAAAGCAACCGTTCCGGGCCTACACCAAAGCCTTCGCCGAAACGTGGTTAATGGATTGCGAACCGCACAACGGACCCCCACACCCGCGTCGATAAAAAGCGCCACCGCACGCGCCAGCAGCGGGCTGTGAACGTGTCACATCGCGGTCATTGCAGATCACCGCAAAAGCGCATGAGCCCTATCGCTGCACCACGCCTCTAACAGCTGAAGCCGCGGCACGCGGTCTTTACCTGAGCCGACGGAGAAAACCACCAGCTACGTCTTTTGCCCTCATCCAATCACGCTGATCCGCCCAACGGACGCGGGATCTGAATCGACCGCCCCCGGGTTCACGCGATAGATTTCCAACAGATGCAGCCCAAGCCCTCCGCCGCGTCAGCCTGTGCAAAGCCCTGCTGTCGCGCGGGACGTACACTCATGATCCCGCCGACAGATCTTCGGCAAGCATCAAGGCGTTGCCATCCGGGTCGTAGAAGGTGGCTGTCTTGACCATGCCCTCGACCACATCGGTTTCGCCGTCAAATGTCACGTTTGCCTGTTCGAGCTTTTGCCTTGCCCCATCCAGATCAGCGACACCAAAGACAGGAACGCAG
This sequence comes from Sagittula marina, assembly GCF_014196795.1. Classification (GTDB taxonomy): domain Bacteria; phylum Pseudomonadota; class Alphaproteobacteria; order Rhodobacterales; family Rhodobacteraceae; genus Sagittula; species Sagittula marina. Next base: position 60,497 of record NZ_JACIEJ010000003.1, on the reverse strand, counting down.
TTCCCGGGCGCAGGCTTGGTATGCTCGCCCAATCCAAGCGTCACGCCTTTTGTCTTGGTCTGCAGTTCTGACCAGCCCGCCTCGTCGGCATGATAGAGCGTGTCAAACCCAAGCATGTTCTCATACCACTCGGCACTCGCATGGCGATCCCTGACAGAAAGCGAGATCGTAATGGTGGCATCCAGCGAAATGAGTGACATGCTGTTCCCCTTTGTCTGAAATTATACTAACTATACTTTATGGACATAGATGCATTTGTCAACACAACCTCAAGAGCCTGGGCCATACCCATTCTGGCCAACCTGCACGCAGGCGTTGCCGGGCGACAGGCACCGCTGTTGGCGGCCACCGGCGCCAGCAGAACCGCTTTTGCGCAGAGCATGGATCACTTGATCTCACTGGGGTTATTGGAACGAAACCCCGGTTATGGCCACCCGTTGCGCCCGGAGTTTCGATTGACGCAACCTGGCGTTGCTGCCGCGGCGCTCGCCCACAAAGTTCAAGGCGTCACCGCCGAAGCCGATCAGGACTTGCTGCGCCGTTCATGGACCTTACCGGTGTTGACGGTGCTCCACCGGCCCAGCCACTTCAACGACATCAAACGCAATCTGCGAACGATCACGGACCGCGCCCTGTCGCAATCGTTGAAGACAATGGAAGCAAGACACTGGGTTCAGCGCACTGTTGACGAGGCCGCCCGGCCGCCAAGATCACTCTATCGAGCTGTGAACACCGGCGGACTGATCAGCAGTGTCACCGCGACGGACGTTCGCTTTGCCTAGCGTTTTTGCCGTTGCTTGCAACGCAGGGCAAACCGGGAAAGCCCTGCGGCGCTGACCTTGCTCCCGCTTTGGTGTCCGGTCCTGTGACACCCTCGAAATGCTCAACGCGCGGATATGCGACCAGGCGCGACGAGGGTGTTGGACTGGACTTCGCGCACAGGGCGCGGTTGAACAGGCCGCACGGTGTAAGTCACCGCCATGATCTCAGCGAATAGCGCTGCACCCAATCCTCGAACGATGTGCCAAAGCTGTCTGCGGGCGCGTGCTCCATGCCCGGCAATTCCGTCAGCAAGACATCAAGGCGCGCGCGGTCCTCAGCGTCAAGGCGGGCGTCACACCGCAGCCGTGCAAGCGCGGCTGGCAAACGTCTATGCGGCCGGGCCGTGCTGAAGTACAGGCAGAACGGGATCGCTTTTATCTGTGCCACCAGTGTCGCCAATTCCGGCAACAGCACCGTGTCGAAGCGCTCGGTGCCCGGCCCGTGGATCTCGGAGAGGGCCAAAACCGCGCGGCCCGTCGCCACCGCCTGCGTCGTCGAGTAGACGAAGCTGACCGACAGGGTCAGGACCACCATTCCCGACACGCCGATCAGCATGGACACCGCGCCCCAGGCCTGCGTCCCCGGTTGGTTGAGCCCACCACCGAGGGTGGACAACAGGTGCCCCGCATAGCTGACACGACCAAGGGTGCCCGCCGGTGTGCCCTCCGCGCCGGTGACCACCGCCTCCGGCGCGCCCGACAGGATCAGCGACCATGCAACACACATGAGCACGATCCATCCCGCGCCGATGCTGGCGGTGACCAGCGGGCCGCAGATGCGGTGGACGTAGGCACGGTCCGGCAGCAGCCTGATCAATCGAAAGGCGCCATGCGCGATGCGCGGCGCCAAAGGTCCGGCACTGCCCGCGCCCAGCGCGGACATCAGGATGTCCCACAGGACCACCGCCAACAACAGCGCGCCTACGGTCGCAAGGATCATGTCTGGTTCCCCCCTCTCTGTCTAACCCTTGGGAATGATGAGGCAAAAGCTGGAAAAGGAAAGGTTCATGCCCGCCGCAGCACCGCGCCACGTGGGCGCATTTGCCCGTTGTCGACACCGCTGGACAGCACCACTTCGCCGCCTTCGGGCACGGGGCGCGCTTGGTCGCAGAAATTGAAACCGGCGACAAAGCGCCCTGCCCCCGTCTCCATCTCCAGCCTCAGCACCCCGTCTGCTGTGTCATGGGCAAACCGCTCAGGGCGCGCCAGCTCAAGCGCGCGCCGCAGCTTCAGCACTTTGCGCTGAAACGCCAATGCGCTGTCGGGGTCGGCCTCTTGCGCTGCGATCGACGCGCCCGGTGCCCAGCGCATAGGCAGCCAGGGCGTGCCGTCGGTGAAGCCCCACGTGCCCGGCGCTTCGGTCCACGGGATTGGCACCCGAGCGCCGCTGCGACCCGGTCCGTCCGGCCAGAACGCAAGGTCATAGGGATCCTCGACGTCCTTGCGGTCCAGATGCGGTTGCGGCAGGCCCAGCTCCTGTCCTTGATACAGCATCAGGGCGCCGGGCAGAACACCGCCAAGCAGCGCCAGAAAGCGCGCGGCAGCCGCAGTTCCGTCCCCCAGCTGCGTGGGGCTGCGGGCCTGATCGTGGCTTTCGAACCACCACGGCAGCCGCCATGTCCCGTTGATGGCGCTCAGCAGCTCATCCCAGACCGCCAGCCCCGCACCGCATTTGACGGTGTCCGTCGTATAGCAAGCGTCGAGCCGCTCCGGCCCGGTGTACTCCAGCGCGATCTCGACCGAAGCAATGCCGAAGTTGTTTTCTCCCATCAGGAAGACATCCGGCCCCGCCCAGTCCCGGATCCTGGCCATATGGGCGGCGCCTTCTTGCGGCATCATGTCGTGGCGATGGAACTGGTGGGTGTAGGGATTGAAGGGCAGCCCTTCGATCCGGGATCTCTCGTCGGGTGGCGCGGCCGGGTTGTCGCGAAAGTCCGGATCGTGAAACCACGAGGTCACGGCATCAAAGCGAAATCCGTCGACGCCGCGCGCGGTCCAAAAGTCCATGATGGCGCGGATCTCTGCCTGAACATCCGGGTTGCGATGATCCAGAGCCGGTTGTTCGGAGGCATACTGGTGCAGATAATACTGCCGGCGTTTGTGGTTCCACGTCCACGCCGGGCCGCCGAAGTAGCTGATCCAGTTGGTCGGGGCCGTGCCGTCGGGCTTTGCATCGCGCCAGACGTAGCGGGCCGCCGCGGTATCATCCCCCTCCACGGCCGCCACGAACCACGGGTGATCGAGGCTCGTGTGTTTGAGAACCAGATCAACCATCACCCCAAGCCCAAGCGCATGTGCTTTCTCGACGATGTGGTCAAAATCCTCCAACGTGCCAAGCCGTGAATCCACGGCACAGTGATCGGTCACGTCGTAGCCGCCATCGGCCCGCGGGCTTGGGTAAAACGGCGCGATCCATATGGCGTCGACGCCCAGCGCGGCCACATGGTCCAACCCGTTGAGGATGCCGGCAAGATCCCCTTCGCCCGTCCCGGTGGTGTCCCGGAACGAGCGAGGGTAGATTTCGTAAATTGTCGGGCGGTCCAGCTTCGTCAGGGTGTCACGCACCGACGATCATCCCACCATTCACATGGATCGTCTGCCCTGTCACAAAGGAGCCGTCCCGCGAGGCGAGAAACACATAGGCCGGCCCCAGTTCGCGCGGTTGCCCCACACGCCCCATGGGCGCGGCCATGTTCTTGAGGATGTCTTCGTCAAAATCCTCGAAGACCGACTGGATGTCTGTGGCAACGGGTCCGGGGGCCACCTCGTTCACGCGAATACCGCGATCCATGTACTGCTTTGCCAGAGAGCGGGTAAAGGCGGTGATTGCCCCCTTCGTCGCGCTGTAGGGCACCAAGGCATCGTTGCCCACAAAGGCGTTGATGGAGGTGGTGTTCACGATGTTTGCGCCCTCGGTCATATGGCGCAGCGCAGCACGGGAGAGAAAGAACATCCCCGCCATGTTCACGTCGAAATGGGCGCGCCAGTCTTCATCGCTCACGTCTTCCAACGTCTTGTACGGCTTCTGAAAGCCAGCGTTGTTCACCAGAACGTCGATCCCGCCCCAGGCGTCGATGACCTTCTGAACCGCAGCATCACAGTCCGCGCTGCTGGCAGTGTCGCCCTGGATCACCAAGGCCTCTGCGCCTTCTGCTTCGATGCCCTTGCGGGTGTCCTCTGCCTTGTCCTCGGCGGCGTGGTAGATGAAGGCGACCTTCGCCCCTTCCCGGGCGAAGTGCAGCGACACGGCGCGTCCGATGCCGCTGTCCCCGCCAGAGATCAGGATGCGCTTGTCCTTCAGCTTTCCGGCGCCGACATAGCCGTCGTCGATGTATTCCGGGTCGGGCAGATGTGCTACTTTACCATCCGTCATGGGAGGTGTCCTTTCAATGTCTTTGTTCAGGTGTTGATGGCTGCAACGGCACCGCCGTCAGCGCGCCACGCAGAACCATTGGTGAAATTCGCCCGGTTGGAACACAGCAGCGCGGCCACCACGGCCACCTCGTCGGCCTGACCACGGCGTTTCAGCGTGAGGTAGGGGCGCTCCTCTTCGAGAAAACTCTCCACGGCCTCGTCGACAGAGACACCTTCTGCCTCTGCGCGCTTCTCCATCATCCCGTCTGTCATGGGGCTTTCGATAAAGGCAGGCATCACGGCATTCACCAACACGCCCTTGGGGCCGTAGGGCTGCGACAGCGCCTTGGTGTAGCTGAGCAGCGCGGCCTTCGAGGCGTTATAGACCGCCTCGTCCGGGTATGGCTGCACCGCGTTCTCCGAGACGGTGAACACCACGCGTCCCCAGCCCTTCTGCACCATGCCCGGCACGAAGACCTTCGTCATGCGCACGGCGGACATGAAGTTGACGTTCCAGCACTCGAACCACTCGTCATAGGACATCTCCAGCGGGTCGCCCTTCGCGCCGGTGATCCCGGCCATATGGACAAGGATATCGGCGCCACCAAGGGGCCCAACCCGCTGTTCCAGCGCAAGCACGTCAGCGTCCCTGGACAGATCGCCCGCCAGATGGCCGACCACCGCATCGCCAAGCTTGTTGACCGCCTCTCTCAAAGCCTCTTCCGAGGTGTCGGTCAGAAAGAGCTTCACCCCCTCCTCGGCCAGCACCTGTGCCGTCGCCGTCCCCAAACCGCCCGCAGCGCCAGTGACGACCGCCAGTTTTCCGTCGATATCCAGATTCACAGGAGTGTCCTTTCGTTTCATTCCAGTCCAAACGAGGTGAAGGGCAATGCGTTCCTTCGCCGAATGCGGGAATATTTGGCGAGGGAACCTTTGGCGGGCCGCCGCGCGTTGTTTTTTGCCGTCCGTTTCCGGACACCGCCCCACAGGACCCCTCCATGACCCAACGCCCCAGCACCGAAACCGAGCTGCGCGCTCATATCGCCAACACGCCCGTCAGCGGATCGCCTACAGAGATGCGCGCGGGTTTTGCCCGCCTGACCGGCCCCGCGCCCGAGGCCGCGTTCGAGGAGGTCACCCGAGGCGGGATCCCCTGCACGGCCATCGGCACGGGCCCGGAGCTGATCTGGTTTCACGGCGGCGGCTATGTCTTTGGCAGTCCAGGGACCCATGCCGCGCTGGCGCTTGGGTTGGCCCAGCGCGGTCTGCGCGTGGTCATGCCGGACTACCGACTGGCGCCGGAGCATCCCTGGCCCGCCATGCTGCACGACGCGCGCGCCGTGCTCGACGGATCGCCGGCGTGCTGCGTCGGCGGCGACAGTGCGGGCGGGCATCTGGCGCTGAACCTTGCGCTGGCCGGGTCAGACCGGATCAAGGGGCTGGCGCTGGTGTCCCCGAACACCGACCACAGCGGACTGTCGACCACGCGGGGCCGCGACGGCGACGCGATGAACGACGACGCCACCGACAAGGCGCTGTCGCGCATGGCCATGCCGGAGACCGCGCGACGGGGGCCGGAGGCGTCTCCCCTCCTGGCGCGGCTTGAAGGATTGCCGCCTGTGCACCTCGAAGCCGCCGGCGCAGAAATCCTGCTGGACGACACGCTGCTGCTGGCGCGCAAGGCGGCGCTGTCCAATGTGGACACCCGGCTGCACGTCACCCCCGGACTGTTCCATATGTTCCCGCTCTGGCCGGACGCTCTGCCCGAGGCCGCCAAGGCGCTCGACCGCGTCGCGCGCTTTGTCAGGGACCTGGGCTGAGCCGCGTCCTGTGCACGCGCAGAAAACATGCTGCGCTGCGCATAGATCCGTGGAACCAATCCGGGACGATCGGGGTTGCTCCTGTGATTTCAGCACAGGCCTACTCCATCTCCCATCGTTCCGGTCGCGTCGCGTTGCCTTGCTGCCATAGGCCAGCCCGCAACGCGCAGACCGCTCACAGGATTCCGACATGTTCGACAAGAACCCCGACCCGCGCGATCTGTCCATGGACATCGCGCAAGCGCGCCCTGACGAACTGGGGGCGCGATTTGACGGCGCGGGGACGAACTTTGCGCTGTTCTCCGACCACGCCGAGAAGGTGGAGCTTTGCCTTTTCGACGAGGCGGGCGAGGCAGAGCTGGCGCGTCTCGAACTGCCGCGCGCCGAGGGCGGCATCCACTACGGCTACCTCCCCGACGTGGGACCGGGTCAGGCCTACGGGTATCGCGTGCACGGGCCGCACCAGCCCGAAGAGGGCCATCGCTTCAATCCCGACAAACTGCTGCTTGACCCCTACGCCATGGCGATGCGCGGACACCTGAAATGGGACGATGCGCTGTATGGCTACCCTGTGGGCGGGTCCGATCTGGACCGGGACACGCGCGACAGTGCCCCCTTCATGCCAAAGGCCGTCGTCACCGATCCGGTGTTCGATTGGGAAGCCGATGCGCGGCCCATGGTCCCATGGCGCGACACGGTGATCTACGAGGCCCATGTGAAGGGGCTGACCATGCGCCACCCCGGCGTGGTGAAAGCCGACCGGGGCACCTTTGCCGCGCTGGCCGCCGAGCCCATCATCGAACATCTGCAAAAGATCGGGGTCACCACCATCGAGCTGTTGCCCATTCACGCCATGGTGCAGGACCGCCATCTGGTTGAAAACGACCTGCGCAACTACTGGGGCTACAACACGCTGGGCTTCTTTGCGCCCAACCGCACCTACATGGCGACCGAAGACGTGAGCGAGGTCCGCGCGGCGGTGAAGCGCTTTCACGCCGCCGGGATCGAGGTCATTCTGGACGTGGTCTACAACCACACCGCCGAGGGCAATGAACTGGGCGCAACCCTGTCCTTCCGCGGCATCGACAACGCCAGCTATTACCTGCTGTCCCCCGACAACAAGCGCCATGGCTTTGACACCACCGGCACCGGCAACACACTGAACCTCGCTCACCCGATGGTCTTGCGCATGGTGATGGACTCGCTGCGCTACTGGGTGGAGGTCGTGCATGTGGATGGCTTCCGCTTCGACCTTGCCTCCACCCTTGCCCGGGAACCAGACGGCTTCGAGCGCGAAGGCGCGTTCTTCAACGCCATCCGGCAGGACCCCGTGCTGAGCAAGGTCAAGCTGATCGCAGAGCCGTGGGACGTGGGCGACCGGGGCTATCAGGTCGGCGGCTTTCCCTGGCCCTTCCGCGAATGGAACGACAAGTTCCGCGACGATGTGCGCGGGTTCTGGCGGCGCGACCCCGCTCTGCTGCCCGGCCTCTCTGAACGGCTGATGGGCAGCCCGGTGCAGTTCAACCATTCCCACCGCCCGGCGACCAGCTCGATCAACTTCGTCGCGGCGCATGACGGCTACACCCTGTGGGACACCGTGTCCTATACCGAAAAGCACAACCTTGCGAATGGCGAGGACAACCGCGACGGCCATGACAACAACCTCTCTGACAACATGGGGACCGAAGGCCCGACGCAGGACGAGAGCATCCTCATCGCCCGCGCCCACCGGGTCAAAGCCATGCTGGCCACGCTGATGCTGTCGCACGGCGTGCCGATGCTGCTGGCAGGCGACGAGATGGGGCAGACGCAGGACGGCAACAACAACGCCTACTGTCAGGACAATGAAACCACGTGGATCGACTGGGACGCAGCGCGCCCCGATCTGATCGAAACCGTGGCGAGTTTGTCGAAGCTCCGCCGGGAGTGGCGCGGACATACCTCTCCCTTCGGGTTCTGGCCACGACCGGAGGCGACAGAATCCACGTGGTATCACCCCGAAGGCCGCGAAATGACTGACGGCGACTGGCAGGACGGCGGGCTTTTTGCCACGGCGTTGCGCCACCGTCAGGACGACACCCGCGATCTGCTGCTGCTGATCAACGCGGGCGATGCCTGCCGGTTCACCCTGCCAAAGGGCACCTGGCAGAAGCGTCTGGACACCGCCTGTGATCCCGTCGCCTGCGACGAAGAAGTCGGAACGGAGATCGAGCTGACCGCGCAATCCGTCGTGGTCCTTGCCGCGGCCGAGGGCAAACCCGCATGACGGCGCCGCTATGGGGCGCAGTGCCTTTGCAGGCTGATGAATGGCGGTTCGGTCTCTGGGCGCCTTCGGCCGCAGACGTCGCGCTTCGCCTTGATGGCACCTTGCATCCGATGACACGCGGCCCGGATGGCGCGTGGCAGGTCAGCTGCCCGGCCCGCGCGAACCTGCCCTATATGTTTCGCGTCGATGGCACGGACTACCCGGACCCCGCGTCGCGGTTGCAGGTGGACGGTCCCGAAGGGCCGTCGCTCACCGTCGACCCCAGCCAATTCGACTGGGGATCGCATTGGCAGGGGCGCCCGTTCGAAGAGGCGGTGATCTTCGAGCTGCACATCGGCACGTTTACCACCGAAGGCACATTCGAGGCCGCGACACACCGCCTGGCGGATCTTGCGGCCATGGGCGTCACCGTCATTGAACTGATGCCGGTGTCGCAGTTCAGCGGCGCGCGCGGGTGGGGCTACGACGGGGTTCTGATCCGCGCGCCTCAGCCGGACTATGGCTCCCCCGATGCGATGCGCACCTTCGTGCGCACCGCACAAGAGCTGGGCATGGCCGTGCTGCTCGATCTGGTGATGAACCACTTCGGACCTTTCGGCAATCTGCTGCCGGCCTACGTGCCGGAGATGTTCTCGGACCGGGCGACGCCCTGGGGCGCGGCGATCGACTTTGCCCGCCCGCAGGTGCAGGCCTTCTTTCACGAGGCGGCGATGGGGTGGCTGCACGACTACCGGCTCGACGGCTTCCGCTTCGATGCGGTCCACCAGATCCGCGACGGCCGCGACCAGAAGGTCATGCGCGACCTCGCCCGCGATCTGCGCGCCAGCGCGCCCGACCGCCCGCTGCATCTGATCTGCGAGGATGAGCGCAACCTGCCGTCTTTGCGTGAAAACGGCTATGACGCCGAATGGAACGACGACTGGCACAATGCGCTGCACGTGGCGCTGACCGGCGAGCATCAGGGCTATTACAGCCGCTTCGCCAATGCGCCGTTCGATCATCTGGCGCGGGCCATGGCACGCGGCCAGGTGGACGAAGGACAGCCCTCCCCCGAGGAACCGCGCGGCGCGCCATCGGCGCATCTGCCTTGGACCGCCTTCATCAACTCCAACCTCACCCATGACCAGGTGGGCAACCGCGCGCACGGAGAACGCCTGATTTCGCTGGTCGGAGAGACACCCGCCCGCGTCATCCATGCCGCCCTGCTGCTGATGCCCTTTGTGCCGATGCTCTTCATGGGCGAGGAGGAAGGCAGCACCGCGCCTTTCCATTTCTTTTGCGATCCGCCGGATGACGACAGCTGCGAGGCCGTGCGCAAGGGACGTCGGGCAGAGCTGGCCGGGATCGGTTACGAGGTGGACGGGATGCTCGACCCTTGCGGCGAAGCAGCCTTCGACGTCTCACGCCCATATCCCGCAGAGGACGCGGACCGCGCAGCCGCATGGCGCGACCTGACCCGCCGGCTGATCGACCTGCGCATGGCGCACATCGTGCCGCTGCTTCGGTCCGGCAAGATCGGCGACGGCACCGTGTCGCGCCCCACCGCGCGCAGCTTTGACGCCGCTTGGCGTTTCGAGGGCGGAACACTGCGGGTGTGCCTCGCGCTTGGCACCCCTCTGGGCGCTGTCGAGGGCACGCCGATCTTCACCATGGGCGACCTCGCCCGCGATGCCTTTGCCCTTCATGTCGAGATCACATCATGACCCATCCCGTCGCCACCTATCGCCTGCAACTGCGCCAGGGCATGGATTTCGACCGTGCCGTGACCGTGCTGCCGCATATCGCCGGGCTGGGGGTGAGCCACCTCTACCTGTCCCCGATCTTCACCGCGACCACGGGATCGACCCACGGCTATGACGTGGCCAACCCGGCGGAAATCGACCCCGCCTTGGGCGGGCGCGCGGGCTTTGAACGGCTGGCCCGCGCGGCGCAGGGTCATGGGCTCGACATCATCCTGGACCTCGTGCCCAACCACACGGTTCTGAGCGTCGAAAACCCATGGCTGCACGACGCGCTGATGCACGGCGCGGACAGCGCCTATGCCCAGCATTTCGATGTGGACTGGCAAACCGGACTGATCCTGCCGATCCTGCCCGACCCGCTGGACGACATGCTGGCGCGCGATGCCTTTCGCGTCGAAGACCAGCGACTGACATGGGAGGGCGGTTGGCTGCCGCTGGCCCCGGGCAGCGCATCAGACGACATCTCGGACGTGTTCCGCCAGCAGCACTGGCACCTGCGCCATTGGCAGACGGAGCGCAAACGCCTCACCCATCGCCGTTTCTTCAACATCACCGACCTGATCGGAATGCGGGTGGAACTGCCGCATGTGTTCGACGACATGACCGCCCTGCCGCTAGATCTGCTCCGCGCGGGACTGGCGCAAGGCTTGCGGATCGACCACATCGACGGGCTGGCCGATCCAGAGGCATACGTGCTCAGGCTGCGCGAGGTCGTGGGCCCGAACGTGCCGATCTGGGTGGAAAAGATCCTGACCGGCCCGGAGGATCTGCCCGACTGGCCGATCACCGGAACAACCGGTTACGAGGCCAGCGACCGCATCACCCGCCTGTTGATGGATGCGGACGGCATGCAGCGCATCGATGCCATCTGGCGCACCGCCACCGGGGCCGTTGGCGATTACGAGGACGCCTGTCAAACCGCGCGCCACGAGATCCTGTCCGGCGATCTGGGCGCGGAACTGCGCGAACTGGTGACCCTCGCGCAGGCGGCAATGGCAGAGGAAGGGCGCCATGTCGTACCAGATGCCCTGCGGGAGGCTTTGCGCGCCCTGCTCGTGGCCTTCCCCCGGTATCGCAGCTACATCGCGGACGACGGTCCCGATTACATGGACCGCGCCCTGATGGAGGCCAGCCATCAGGCGGCAACGGCCGGGCTGCGGGACACAGAAACGCTCGACGCGCTGCGCGATATGCTGATGCGCGCCAGCACCCCGGCGGCGCAGGATCTGGTCCGACGCTTCCAACAGGTGACCGGTGCCGTGGTCGCCAAGGCGCAGGAAGACACGGCCTTCTACCGCCACACCCGCTGTCTGGCGGAGGCAGAGGTCGGCTCTGAACCCGATGCCCCGATGGTGACGCCCGATCAGTTCGAGGACTGGTGCACCACCCGTCTGGCGCGCTGGCCCGAGGCGATGACGCTTGGCTCCAGCCATGACACCAAGCGCGCCGAAGACGCACGCGCCCGGCTGATCGCCATAACGCACTGCCCGGAAGCGATGCGGACCCTCTGGGACAGGTCACTGCACATCGACGGCGCAGATCAGGTGCCCGCCGGCCTGCGGTGGTACGCCGTGCAATCGGCGCTGGCGCTGTGGCAGCCCGCGCGTGACGACCTCGAAGACAGGCTCGCCGCGCATATGGAAAAGGCCATGCGCGAGGCCAAGCAGGTCACCACATGGCAGGCGCCGGATGCTGAGGCCGAAGGGGCCGCCCAGCGGTTTGCCTGCGCTGTACTGGCGCAATGGCGGACGGCCCCTGAAACGGAGCTGCTGGATATCGTGGCGCGCGCCGAAACCATCTCGCTGACGCAACTTGCCCTGCGGTGTCTGATGCCCGGCGTGCCCGACGTCTACCAGGGAACGGAGTTCGGCAGTTTCCATCTGACCGACCCGGACAATCGCGCGCCGCTGGACCTGTCGCAAAGCCCCTCTGACTTTGGCACGCGAAAGACGCAGTTGCTGCGCGACCTGCTGGCGGTGCGCCGGACCTGCCCCGAGGTGATGGCGCGCGGGACCGTCGAGCTTCAGGTCACCGACGGTCTGACCCGTCTCACGCGGCGGCTGGGCGCGACCACCGCCACGCTGACCTTCTGCCGTAACGGCACGTGCCCGCCACAGGTGACCCGGACCGCCGGCGCAGCCAAAGCGGAAAAACAGGTCCATACCGCCTGATCTGCCGGCCACCGGCCCCGAATTAGCCTGAATCGCTCACCACTTGGGGTTGTCCTGCAACAGAAGGAATATAATCCAGCCTCGATCACGAAAGCGTTTCATTCACAATCGCAGCCCGTCTACGATGCTCCGAAACGGCCATCAGAGCCGACGCGGAACATGACGAGGCAGGCATGAAACACAAGGTTCGCAAGACCGCAGGGGCAGTGTGCTTTGGCCTTGTGCTGTCCGGATGCATGGACGCTTCGGTCGGGCGTGGCGCGTTTTCACCCTCTGGCACGGCCTTCTCCAGGAACAGCGCGTCCCCACGCCTCTTGGCCAATGACAATTGGTGGAAGACGATGCGCGACCCGCAGCTTGACCGGCTGATCGAGGTGGCGACACTGCAAAACCTCTCCCTGTTGCAAGCCGTCCAGCGCATTCGCAGCGCGCAGGCGGTGCTGGATGGCGCGCGCATCCAATCGGTCTTTGGCAGTTCCATCGACGCGGGCTACCGGGGCAGCGAGAACACCGGACCGACGGAAACAGGCACGGCCGAGCTTAGCCTCAACTGGATGTTCGATCCATGGGGCGAGCGCGCGGCGCGGGAACGCAACGCGTCGGCCACTGTCGCCGTGCGACGGGCCGAGGGCGATGCCGCCCAATTGGCAATGCTGCTCGGCATGTCCACGGCCTACATCGACTATCGCTACAGGCAGGCTGTGCTCGACATCCTGCAACGTCAGGAACGCACCGCGCGCCAAACCTTATCCAACGCCCAACGCCTTGCCGAAGTCCAAAGCGCCACGCGGGTCGACGTGCTGCGCGCCCGCGCAGCACTCAGCCAGGCGCGCACCGACATGCCCGGCACCCAGGCCGCGATCGAGACGCGCCGCAACGAGATCGCGGTGCTGCTCGGGCGCTCGCCCCTGCCGCCGCTCAAGCTGGCCGACGGAGGCCAACCCAAAGCCCGCCTGCCCGACAATATCGGCGTGCCCACGGATCTGCTGCGCAACCGCCCCGACGTGCAGGCCGCCGAGTGGCGGTATCGCGCGGCGTTGGCGCAGATGGATGTGGACCGCGCCGCACGTTACCCAAAGCTGTCCCTGTCCGGCGTGTTGAACTGGTCGCTGTTTGCCTCCAACACAGATCGTCTTGGCTATTTCCTTGGTCCGAACATCACGTTCCCGGACCTTCCGTCGACCGCGCGCGCCTCTATCACGCGCTCCCATGCAGAGGCGGAAATTGCCTGGCTCGACTGGAAGTCCAGCGTTCTGGATGCCATTCTCGAGGTTGAAAATGCCCTTGCCCGGCACCGGGCCGCTGCGCAGACCTGCGCCCGCGCGCAGGAAACCGTGCGCCTGAACCGCGAAGTGCTGGAGCTGACACGACAGCTATACGCCAGCGAAGAGGTCACGATCTCCGAGGTTCTGGACGCAGAGGATGCGCTGACGACCTCCGAGCTGTCTCTGGCCGCCGCCGTACGCGACATGACGCAAACCTATGTCGAGGTGAACGTGAACCTTGGCGCGGGGCACGCGCCTCAATCCGTGGCCGCAACGCAGTAAGTGGTGCGGTCCGCGCGCCCGCCGACAGATCGCAATTTTATAAATGCAGTCTCGACGGTCAGGCGCAGAGGACTTTGTGTCCCTGCTGCGGGCCGGGGCGCCGCCGGACGAAACCGCCCGCGCGCCGCCAAGACCAGGCACAGGCCTCCCCGCGGGCCGAAACCAGCACCGCGAGGTTCAGCGCATACGTCAGCCGATGACGCGAATATCGATGCGCGATTTCAGGTCCAGACCGTCGATGCAGAAATCACCCTCCGCCTCCGCCTCGCAGGTTTGCGCGCCGTTGATCAGAATTTGACCAAGGTTGTCACAGGCAAGCTGGGGCACGACAAATTGGCGCACGCGGGTCCGCTTTGACGGCAGCGCGCCAAAATCGAACAGCGTCATTCTCTCCACAGCGCCCTCCGCGTCGAACAGCACCGCCTCGAACACCGCAGAGGACAGATCCACCTCATGCCCGTTCAGCACGACAAAGCTCATCCGGCACCCTGTCTCCTGGGGTTCGACCGAGTTCAACTCGATGCTCAGCCTGTCAGAGGCATCCTCTTGTGCCATCACCGGCAAGGCGGTCAGTGCCGCCAGCGACAAGGCAGTCAGTGCCGCCCGCGGCAAGGCAGTCAGGACAGAAAAGGCGCGCGAAGCCATGGCAGTCTCCATTCGTTCCATGCGGAAGGCGCGTCAGTCCCACGTCCCTTCCTTCTTGCAATGTATCAAACACGGACACCGGGCCATGGCAATTCCCAAGACGCCGGGCGCGATGCGGGATAAGCTGCAAAGCGACGCGGTGCAGCCGAAAATCACGCAGCCCGATGGAAGCCGCGCCAAGACCGTTCGCCAGTCGAATGCCCCTGCAAAATCTGGACACCATGGCCGGAACGTTTCAAGCTAGTTCCAACGCACCACACTTTGGAAGTGATCCCCAAAGGCTTGACCGCGACCGCGCAAAACCATGGAGAGCAGGATGGACGACACCACACCAGGGCAGGATGCAAAAACCGCGAAAGCCAGCGCCAACGCGCCCCGATCAAGCGATACCATACGGCATCCCCTCATGGACGTCGCGGCGCGCCTGAGCCGTGAGGCCCCGTTCGAAACCGTGTTCGAAAGCCCCGAAGTCTCCATCGAACTCTACGCTCCCGTAGGGGCTGACATGCAAAAGCCTCACGACCGGGACGAGCTCTACATCATTGCCAGCGGTGAAGGCACCTTCTCGCGCGGCGACGAACTGGTCCCGTTCGCTCAAGGCGATCTGCTTTTTGTTCCCGCTCACGTGCCACACCGCTTCGAAACCTTTTCCGATGATTTTCGCACGTGGGTGATTTTCTACGGCGACAAGCGCGGGAAATAGCCTGCCATGACCGTTCGACGCATCGTCGCAAACATCGACGTGGCATCGGTCGCCGGCGTTCAAAAATTCTATACCGACCTCTTTGGGCTGGACGTCATCATGGATCACGGATGGATCGTGACATTGGCATCCGGCCAGACGGCACCCGTCCAGATCAGCATAGCGACGGAGGGTGGGTCAGGAACGCCCGTACCGGATTTTTCGATTGAGGTCGATGACGTCGACGCGGCATTCGCGCGCGCGAACGCGCAATCCTCGCGCCACTCATCCTCTTCGCTGCCTGCCTGCACGGTTACCTCCTGGGGCATACGGTCCAAACTGTCCCCAACCAGCGCCATGGAAATCTGCTGTCCATCTGGGCTGCCAAAGGGACAGCCCAGCATGGTCTCACAAGTGACGAGCGACACCGAGGGCCCGATGGGCTCAGTATGTTGGCGCGGCACTTCCCTGATAACACGCCACCGCCAAGGCACACCCAATCGCGATGGCATCTCGCCCTTTGTCACCGTGCCGACTGGCAAGCCCGCTTTCGCTGGAGGGGTGCCGGCGATTATTGCTCTCACCGTGTCAAATCCAAGGCCCTGCGCCGGCGTAAGCTCAGGCCTCCGGGCGCACCGGGCTTGAACAACATCGCCTGCGCGGCCGCCTTTGATCTGATGCCCCAAAGCCCCAGGCAGCCGTCGGATGACATCAGCCCCGCCCGAACCTGAACACACCCTCACCGCGACCGGCACAGGGTGCCCGGCGTCCCTTGTGCCCAACCGTCATCCTTGCCCTGCCCACGCAGCCAGATTGTCAAATTAATCTTGAAAGAGATGCCCGCTCCTCGTAGCTTTCCTTGGCAATGGCCAAGCGACATATTCGGCTCAAATCGTAACCGGAGACTCTGATGTCTGCTACATACTACGCCCCGCACGGCGGGCTGCCTGGCCAGGACCAGCTGCTGTCCGACCGCGCGATCTTTACCGATGCCTATGCCGTCATTCCGCGCGGCACGATGCGCGACATCGTCACCAGCTTTCTGCCTGGCTGGACAGACACGCGGCTGTGGGTGCTTGCCCGCCCGATGACCGGATTTGCCGAAACCTTCAGCCAGTACATCATGGAAGTGCAGCCGGGCGGCGGCTCTGACACGCCCGAGGAAGAGGCCGGCGCGCAGGGTGTGCTCTTCGTCGTCGAGGGTGAGGCCACGCTTGACGTGAACGGCGAGACGCATGTTTTGACGCCGGGCGGCTATGCCTACCTGCCACCCTCTGCGGACTGGGCGCTGCACAACCGTGGGACCGAGGTTCTGCGCTTTCACTGGGTGCGCAAGATCTGGCAACCGGCGCCGGGGATCGACGAACCCGAAGTCCTGATCCTGAATGAACAGGACATTGCGCCGACGGCCATGCCTGACACCAACGGCGCCTGGGCCACGACCCGCTTCGTCGACCCCAACGACCTGCGCCACGACATGCACGTCACGGTCGTGACCTTCGAGCCGGGCGGCGTCATCCCCTTCCTTGAAACCCATGTCATGGAGCACGGCCTGTACGTGCTCGAAGGCAAAGCCGCCTACCGGCTCAACAACGACTGGGTCGAGGTCGAGGCAGGCGATTTCATGTGGCTGCGCGCCTTCTGCCCGCAGGCCTGCTATGCCGGGGGGCCGGGGCGGTTCCGCTACCTGCTCTACAAGGACGTGAACCGCCACATGCCACTGCGCCTCGGCGCACAGCCGCAGACGCGGTGACTCACACGCCGGTTGGCGGCGGGGGAACCACGCCGCCGATCGACTGGGTCAGGGCCTCTGCCGCCGCAATCACCGGCTGGCTGAGCTGCGCCACCTGTTCCGGGGTCAAGCGGCTCGTCGGGCCGGAGACAGAAATCCCGGCCACCACCTCCCCCGCGATGCCAAAGACCGGTGCCGCGATGCAGCGCATACCGATGCTGCGCTCCTCGTCATCAAACGCAAAGCCGCGCGCCCGGATCCGGGCAAGGTCCGCCTGCAAAGCCTCGGCTGTGACGATGGTGTGCGGGGTAAAGGCCTGCAATCCGCCCGCCAGATGGCGCGCCAGACGCTCCCCCTCCATCTGCGCCAGCAACGTCTTTCCGATGCCGGAGCTGTGCATGTCCGACAGCGTTCCGGGCGGAAAGAAGGCCCGGATATTGGCGTGCGTTTCCACTTGGCTGAGAAACAGCACCTTGCCCTCCCGCTCGACCCCAAGGTTCGCGGTCTCGCCCGTCGCCTCCATCAGCTTGCGCATGATCGGGCGGGCCCGCTCCACCAGACTGGTGCGGCGCAAAAACCGTGACCCGATCGTGAAGGCGCGCGGACCGATGTGCCACAGCTGCTCTTCGGGATCGAATTCCACCAGCCCCCGGCCTTCGAGCGTCACCAGAACCCGGTAGACCGTCGAGGCAGACTGCCCCATCTCCTCCGAAATCGCGCTCAGGGCCATGCCTTGGCGTTTGCTGATGAATTCCAGAACCTGCATGGCACGATCCAGCGACTTGATCGTGTTCTGCGACGTCTTGTCGTCCCAATCACGCGGACGCCCCCGCGCCCGACGCTTGGCCGCGGCGGGATTGTCATGATTTTCCATAAGATGCCTTCTGGCTTTCAATGAAATTACGTTTCACGATATGAAAAACACAAACCCCTGTAAACATTTATCTTTCTGAAATTTTCCGTGTCAAATACGCGGGATACGAAAATATATGTCGCAACCCCGCCATCGCGTACCTTCCCTTTACCGACCCGTAAGGAGACCGACATGAGCTTTCAGAATCCCGTTTTCATTCCGGGGCCGACCAACATCCCCGAACGCCTGCGCAAGGCATGCGACATGCCGACCATCGACCACCGCTCTCCGCTGTTCGGTCAGATCCTGCACCCCGCCCGCGAGGGCGTGCGCAAGGTCCTGAAAAGCGAGCGCGCCCATGTCTTCATCTTCCCCTCCACCGGCACCGGTGGCTGGGAAACCGCGCTGACCAACTGCCTGTCCGCCGGGGACACCGTGCTGGCCGCACGCAATGGCATGTTCAGCCACCGCTGGATCGACATGTGCCAGCGTCACGGGTTGAACGTCGAGGTGGTCGAAACCCCCTGGGGCCAGGGCCTGCCCGCCGACCGCTACGAGGAAATCCTCACCGCCGACACCGGCCACCGAATCAAGGCCGTGCTGGCCACCCACAATGAAACCGCAACCGGCGTGAAATCCGACATCGCCGCCGTGCGCCGCGCGCTGGATGCGGCCGGCCACCCGGCGCTGCTGTTCGTGGATGGGGTCAGCTCCATCGCCTCGATGGACTTCCGCTTTGACGAGTGGGGCGTCGACGTGGCTGTGGCAGGCTCGCAAAAGGGCTTCATGCTGCCGCCCGGCCTGGCGATCACCGGCTTCTCGGACAAGGCAATGGCCGCCACCGGGACGGCGACCCTGCCCCGGACCTTCTTCGACGTGAAGGACATGGAAAAAGGCTATGCCAACAACGCCTATCCCTACACCCCCGCTGTCGGCCTGCTGAACGGGCTGAACGAAGCCTGCACCATGCTGCTGGCCGAAGGGCTGGAGAACGTCTTTGCCCGCCACCACCGCATCGCCGAGGGCGTGCGCGCCGCCGTGCGGGCCTGGGGGCTGGAGCTCTGCGCCGCCTCGCCCGAGGTCTACTCCGACAGCGTCAGCGCGATCCGCACGCCGGACGGCTTCAATGCCACCAGCATCGTCGAACATGCCGCCAACACCTACGGCGTGGCCTTTGGCACTGGTCTGGGCGAGGTCGCGGGCAAGGTCTTCCGCATCGGGCACCTCGGCTCGCTCACGGACGTGATGGCGCTTTCGGGCATCGCGACCGCTGAAATGTGCATGGCCGACCTTGGCCTGAACATCCCTCAGGGCATCGGCACCGGCGCGGCGCAGGACTACTACCGCGCCAATCCCGCGCAGGCGCAGAAGGTCGCCGCGGAATGAAGGACCACGCGATGTATATTCCCACCTACGAGGACATGCTCGCCGCCCATGAGCGTATCAAGCCGCACATTCGCCGCACGGAGGTCCGCACCTCCGCCTATCTCAACGAGCTGAGCGGCGCGCAGCTGTTCTTCAAATGCGAGAACTTTCAGGAGCCGGGGGCCTTCAAGGTGCGCGGCGCCAGCAACGCGGTCTTCGGGCTTGATGACGCGCAGGCCGCCAAAGGTGTGGCGACCCATTCCAGCGGCAACCACGCCTCCTGTCTCAGCTACGCCGCCATGCGCCGGGGCATCCCCTGCAACGTCGTCATGCCGCGCACCGCACCGCAGGCCAAGAAGGACACGGTCCGTCGCTACGGCGGCGTCATAACCGAATGTGATCCTTCCACATCCTCGCGTGAGGCGACCTTTGCCGAAGTCCAGGCGGCCACCGGCGGGGATTTCGTGCATCCCTACAACGACCCGCGCGTCATCGCGGGCCAGGGCACCTGTTCCAAGGAGTTCATGGAGCAGACCGACGGTCTCGACATGGTCGTGGCCCCCATCGGCGGCGGCGGCATGATCTCCGGCACCTGCCTGACGCTGGCGACCCTGGCCCCGGAATGTCAGGTCATCGCGGCGGAACCGGAACAGGCCGACGACGCCTACCGCAGTTTCAAGGCCGGGCACATCATTGCCGATGACGCACCCAAGACCATCGCCGACGGCCTGCTGGTCCCCTTGAAGGATCTGACCTGGCACTTCGTGTCGGGCCACGTGACCGAGATCTACACCGCCTCGGAAGCCGAGATCATCGACGCGATGAAGATCATCTGGAAGCACCTGCGCGTGGTCATGGAACCCTCCAGCGCCGTCCCCATGGCCTGCGTTCTGAAGAACCCCGAAGCCTTCCGGGGCAAGCGCGTGGGCATCGTCATCACCGGCGGCAACGTCGACCTCGACCGCCTGCCGTGGCTCGCTGCCAGCTAAACCCTTAAAAATTCGTTAAAATTGTCAGCTGACAATTTTCAGGAGGACCCTATGAAAGATCTGACAAACTTCGACGCATACGACGTGGGCTTCGACATTCCCGCCAAGCCGGGCATGGACGAGGCCGACATCCAGACCCCCGCGCTCGTGCTCGACCTCGATGCGCTGGAACGCAACATCAAGAAGATGGGCGACTATGCGAAGGCGCACGGTATGCGCCACCGCGTGCATGGCAAGATGCACAAGTCCGTCGACGTGGCCAAGCTTCAGGAAAAGCTGGGCGGCGCGGTTGGCGTGTGCTGCCAGAAGGTGTCGGAGGCAGAGGTCTTTGCCCGTGGCGGCATCAAGGACGTGCTGGTGTCCAACCAGGTGCGCGACCCGGCCAAGCTCGACCGGCTCGCCCAGCTGCCCAGACACGGCGCGCGCACCATCGTCTGTGTCGATGACATCGACAACGTGGCAGAGCTGTCGGCCGCCGCGCAGACCCATGGCACCGAGATCGAATGCCTGATCGAGATCGACTGCGGCGCGGGCCGCTGCGGCGTGACCACCACCGAAGCGGTCATCGACATCGCCAAGGCCATCGTCGCCGCCGAGAACCTCACCTTCACCGGCATTCAGGCCTATCAGGGCGCGATGCAGCACATGGACAGCTACGAAGACCGCAAGGCCAAGCTCGACATCGCCATCGCGCAGGTCAAGGACGCCGTCGACGGTCTGAAGGCGGAGGGCATCGACTGCACGCTCGTCTCCGGCGGCGGCACCGGGTCCTACTACTTCGAGTCGAACTCCGGCGTGTACAACGAACTTCAGTGCGGCTCCTACGCCTTCATGGACGCGGACTATGGCCGCATCCTCGACAAGGACGGCAACCGCATCGACCAGGGCGAATGGGAGAACGCGTTCTTCATCCTGACCTCGGTCATGAGCCACGCCAAGGCCGACAAGGCCATCGTCGACGCGGGCCTCAAGGCGCAGTCCGTCGACAGCGGCCTGCCCGTCATCTTTGGCCGCGACGACGTGGAATACATCAAGTGTTCCGACGAACACGGCGTGGTCATGGACCCGCAGGGCGTGCTGAAGGTCAACGACAAGCTGCGCCTCGTGCCGGGCCACTGCGACCCGACCGCCAACGTGCATGACTGGTACGTCGGTGTGCGCGGCGGCAAGGTCGAATGCGTCTGGCCGGTGTCCGCCCGCGGACGCGCCTACTGATCCGGTGACGCGAGCGCCCGGCCCGGGGAGGGGTCGGGCGGTTTCCTGTCGTAAATGCCGCATCCCGCGGCGCAGACAGGCCGCGGCACGCAGGCACGGCAGGCCATGAAAGAAGCCTGCCACACATCAAAAAAAAGGGAGAGGGACATGACCGAAGTAATGGATCAAGGCGCCAGTCACGCCGACACGGGGGCTCACGCGGCGCTCGATCCGGTGGCGCCGGAAGAAAAGACATGGGGGTGGTTCGCCATCTTCAACATCTGGGCGAATGACGTCCAGTCGCTGTTCGGCTACTCGCTGGTGGCCTCGCTGTTCATCTCCTACGGGGTGAGCGGCTGGACCGCCTTCGCCGGGCTCATCGCAGCCGGGCTGTTCACCATGTGGATGGTCAACCTGTCCGGCGCGCCGGGTGAGAAATACGGCATCCCCTACCCGGTTCTGGCGCGCGCCAGCCTTGGCACCCAAGGGGCGAAGCTGCCCGCCATCCTGCGTGCCACCGTCGCCGTCTTCTGGTACGGGGTGCAGGTCTACTTTGCCTCCACCGCGCTGGCGCTGCTGATCCGCGCGCTCACCGGCCTGTCCGGCGGGGCCGAGATCCTGGGGCTGACCAGCATCGACTGGCTGTCCTTCGTGCTGGTCTGGGCCTTTCACATCGTGATCTTCTGGCGCGGCATGAACTGGGTGGAAACCTTCCTCAACATCGCCGGGCCGTTCGTCTACGTGGTGATGCTGGGGCTGGTGATCGTGCTCTGGCAGAAGTCCGACGGCGAGCTGCTGTCCGCCACGCAGACGATCTTTGCCAATCCTGAAGGCACCTTCCTGACCGAGTTCAACGGTTTCGTTGCCATCGTCGGCACCATGGTCGCCTACTTCGCCGCCGTGATGATCAACTTCAGCGACTTCTCGCGCTACTCGCGCAGCAAGGCGTCGATGGTGATGGGCAACCTGATCGGCCTGCCGTTCAACATGATCCTGTTCTCGGCGCTGGCGCTGCTGACCACCGGCGGCGCGGCCGTCGTCTACGGCGAGGCCATCATCAACCCGACAGAGATCGTCGAGCGCACCGACAGCATCCTGCTGAGCGTGATCGCCGCCGTGACCTTCTTTGCCGCGACCGTGGGCATCAACCTGGTGGCCAACTTCATCCCCGCGGTCAACGGCATCGCCAACCTGTCGCCGGACCGCATCAGCTTTCGCGCCGGGGGCCTGATCACCTCGTTCTTTGCGCTGCTGATCGGCGGGCTGTGGACCAGCTTCATCAGCGAATTCGGCATTGGCGGTTTCGTCAATACGCTGGGTGCAACGCTGGCACCGATCTTCGGCATCATGATCGTGGACTATTACTGGCACCGCAAGGAAACGCTGGACCGCGACGCGCTCTATACCCTTGAGGGCGGTGAATACCACTACGGCAACGGGTGGAACGCGCCTGCGGTGAAGGCCTTCGGCATCGCGGCGGTGTTTTCCATCGCGACGGTCTGGGTGCCTGCGCTGAGCTTCCTCAATGGCTACGCCTGGGTCATCGGCGCCGTGCTGGGCGGGGCGATCTACAACACGCTGACCAAGGGCCGCGTGCCCACGGCCTGAGCCACGACACCGGACCGTCGTGCCCCCTGTGCGGCGGTCCCCTTTCAACTTTCGGAGAGACCCAAATGCTGATCGTGCCTGAACGCGAAATTGCCAACCTGATGACCCGCAAGGCGGCCTTTGACGCCGTGGAGAAAGTCTTTGCCGCCATGGCCGCGCAGGATGCCTACAACTTCCCCGTGGTGCGCGAGGCGATTGGCCATGAAGACGCGCTATACGGCTTCAAGGGCGGCTTTGACCGTGCCGGTCTGACGCTGGGCCTGAAGGCCGGCGGCTACTGGCCGAACAACCTGGAAAAGCGGGGCCTGATCAATCACCAGTCCACCGTCTTTCTGTTCGACCCGGACACCGGCAAGCCCGCCGCCATGGTCGGGGGCAACCTGCTGACCGCGCTGCGCACCGCCGCCGCATCCTCGGTCTCGATCAAGCACCTCGCCCGCGACAATGCCAAGGTCATCGGCATGATCGGCGCGGGCCATCAGGCGACGTTCCAGCTGCGCGCCGCGCTGGAGCAGCGACCTTTCGATAAGGTCATCGGCTGGAACTACCACCCTGAAATGCTGTCCAATATCGAAAAGGTCGCCACCGAAGCGGGCGTGCCCTTCGAGGCGGTCGATCTGCCCGGGATGCAGGAGGCAGACGTCATCATCTCGATCACCTCGGCCTTTGCGCCCTCGCTGATGGCCGATCACGTCAGCCCCGGCACCCACATCGCCTGCATGGGCACGGACACAAAGGGCAAGCAGGAGGTCGAGGCCGCCCTGCTGGCCCGCGCCACCGTGTTCACCGACGAAGTGGCCCAGTCGATCAGCATCGGCGAGGCACAGCACGCCATTGCGGAAGGCCTGATTGCAGAGGCCGACGTGCATCAGCTGGGCGCAGTGATCAACGGCAGCCACCCGGGCCGCAGCTCGGACGACGAGATCACCCTGTTCGACGGCACCGGTGTCGGTCTTCAGGATCTCGCGGTCGCATCGGCGGTCGTCGACCTCGCCGTGGAAAAAGGGATAGCCATCGAGGTCGATTTCTGAATTTCATGTCTCCCTGAGGTCAGAACGCGTCTGGCCATGCAGAGACCATTTCGCAGGCAGACATCCGTGGCACCGCTGACCAACGGCGTGTTCACTGCATGGCTGCCTGCGCTCTTTCTCATGTACGGAGGCCCTTCATGACCCGCGTTTTCATCAATGGTTTCGGCCGCATCGGGCGGACGCTGTTCCGCCAGATCCTGACCGGTGACACCGGCCTGGACATCGTCGGCATCAATGACATTGCCAGCCTCGAGACCTGCGCCTACCTGCTGCGGTATGACAGCGTCTATGGCCCGCTGCCTGCCGAGGTCGTCACCGGTCCCGGCTGGATCGAGGTCGCGGGCCGCCGCATCGCCTTCAGCCAGCAGGCGGATCTGCGCGCGCTGGATCTGAGCGGGGTCGACGTGGTGCTGGAATGCACCGGGCGGGCCACCACACGCACCGTGGCAGAGGCCGGGATCGACGCAGGGGCGCGCGACGTCCTGATCTCCGGTCCGTCGGCCGCTGCGGATGCGACCGTCGTGCTTGGCGCCAACGATCAGGATCTGGGCGATGCGCGGATCGTGTCGAACGCATCCTGCACCACCAATGCCATCGCGCCGCTGCTGCGTCTTCTGGATCTTGGCCTGGGGATCGAGACCGCCCATGTGACCACCATCCACTGCTATACCGGCAGCCAGCCGACCGTCGACGCGCCCGGCCCCTCGCCGGAGCGCTCGCGCGCAGCCGCCGTGTCGATGATCCCGACCTCCACCAGTGCCGCCGCGCAGGTGGTCGGCGTGCTGCCCGAATTCCGCAGCCGCCTGAGCATCGCCGCCGTGCGCGTGCCATGCCTGTCGGTGTCGGCCATCGACGCGGTGATCCAGACACACGAGGACATCGAACAGCCCGTGGCGGACTTCCTGAAGGAGGCACTGGCGGAATCCCCCCTGATCGGGCTGACGAGCGATCCTTGCGTGTCCACCGATCTGCGGGCGCGGCCTGAATCGCTGGTGCTGGCGCTGCCCGAAACCATGACGACCGGCCCGCGCCAACTGCGGCTGCTGGGCTGGTACGACAATGAATGGGGCTTTTCTGCCCGGATGATCGACATGGCGCGCCGTATGGCCGCGCGCTCGGGTCCTTTGGGCTGACGGCGTCGATTTCAGATCAAAGACAAGGAGGAGGACACCATGGCTCTTGACGAAACACGGAAAGACAACGAACGGCGCGCGGCGCTCGACTACCACGCATTGCCGCGCCCCGGAAAGCTGGAGATCCGCCCCACCAAACCGATGGAGACAGCGCGCGACCTGTCCCGCGCCTATTCCCCCGGTGTCGCCGAAGCCTGCACCGAGATCGCCGCTGATCCGGGCCTTGCCACGCGCTACACCGCCAAACGCAATCTGGTGGCGGTGATTTCCAACGGCAGCGCCGTGCTGGGGCTGGGCAACATCGGCGCGCTGGCATCCAAACCGGTCATGGAGGGCAAGGCTGTCCTGTTCAAGAAATTCGCCGGTATCGACTGCTTTGACATCGAGGTGGATGAAAGCGACCCCGTGGCGCTGGCCGAGCTTGTCTGCAAGCTGGAACCGACGTTCGGCGCGGTGAACCTGGAGGACATCAAGGCACCGGATTGCTTTGTCGTGGAGCGAATCTGCCGGGAGCGCATGGGTATCCCGGTGTTTCACGATGACCAGCACGGCACCGCCATCGTGGTCGCCGCCGCAGCGCAGAACGCCCTGCGCATCGCCGGCAAGCGCGCCGAGGACATCCGCATCGTCGGGCTGGGCGCCGGAGCGGCAGGGGTTGCCTGCCTGACCATGCTGCACAAGATGGGCGTGCCGCTGGCCAACATCACCGTCTTCGACCGCTCAGGCGTGTTGCATCCCGCCCGCGCCGATCTGGCGCCGGAGCAAATGGCCTTTGCCAATGCGCCCGACGGCATGACGCTGGACGAGGCGCTGAAGGGCGCGGACATGTTCCTTGGCCTCTCCGGTCCCGGCGCCCTGCCCGCCGCCGCGGTGCGCGAGATGGCGGAGAACCCGATCATCTTCGCGCTCGCCAACCCGACGCCCGAGATCATGCCAGAAGAGGCCCGCGCCGCTTCACCCGGGGCGATGATTGCCACCGGGCGCAGCGATTATCCCAATCAAGTCAACAACGTGCTGTGCTTTCCCTTCATCTTTCGCGGGGCGCTGGACGCCGAGGCCGATGACATCAACGACGCGATGAAGCTGGCCTGCGTCGATGCCATCGCATCGCTGGCGCGGGCCACCACTTCTGCCGAGGTGGGCGAGGCCTATGAGGGCGAACGGCTGACCTTCGGCCCCGAATACCTGATCCCGAAGCCCTTCGATCCGCGCCTGCTGCCGACCATCGCCGTGGCCGTTGCGCGTGCGGCAATGGCGTCCGGCGCGGCCCGCCGGGATCTGGATCTTGAGGCCTACAAGCAGGCGCTGGAGGCGGAGGTTTTCAAATCCTCGCTGGTCATGCGCGGTGTCTTTGCCGCCGCACGGCAGTCGTCGCGGCGCATCGTCTTTGCCGAGGGCGAGGATGACCGCGTGCTGCGCACGGTGCAATCCATGAGCGAAGACAGCACCGACCGCGCGATCCTGGTGGGGCGCCCGGACGTCATCGCCCAGCGGATCGAGCGCGCTGGATTGTCGATCGTTCCGGGGCACAGCTTTGACATCGTGAACCCCGAAAGCGACGAGCGGTATCGCGACTACTGGCAAAGCTACCATCAGGCGCAGAGGCGGCAAGGTGTGACGCCCGACCTGGCCAAGGCCGTGATGCGCACCAACACAACGGCCATTGCCGCCACGATGGTGCACCGCGGCGATGCCGACAGCATGATCTGCGGCACCTTCGGGCAGTACCTGTGGCATCTGAACTACGTCAGCCAGATGCTGGCCACCCCGGCATTCAGCCCGGCAGGCGCCTTGTCCATGGTGATCCTCGATGACGGCCCCCTGTTCGTGGCCGACACCCATATCCACATCGAACAGACGCCGGAGACGCTGGCGCGCACGGTGATCTCGGCTGCGCGCCACGTGCGCCGCTTCGGGCTGGAGCCGCGCATAGCCCTGTGTTCCGGCTCGCAGTTCGGCAACCTCGACAGCGCCTCCGGGCGGGTGATGCGCGGCGCGCTGGCGATCCTTGACGCCGAGGCGCGCGATTTCCAGTACGAGGGCGAGATGCACACCGATGCGGCGCTCGACCCGGAGCTGCGGGATCGACTGCTGCCCGGCAACCGTCTGGAGGGGCGCGCCAACGTGCTGGTCTATGCCAACACGGACGCCGCCGGGGCCGCGCGCAACCTGTTGAAGAGCGCGGCCGGGGGTCTTGAGGTCGGGCCGATCCTGATGGGGATGGGCAACCGCGCGCATATCGTGACGCCGGGAGTGACCCCGCGCGGGCTGCTCAACATCGCGGCGCTGGCCGGGGCAGAGGTGGCCACCTACGGGTGATCCGGCCGGCGGGGCGCATCCCCGCGCCCCGCCGCCCAAAGGGTCGGTGCAAAAACGGGCCGGGTGCTGTACGCGCCCGGCCCGTTGAATTTCGGCATGATCGGCGGTGGCGTCAGCCTTCCAGCATATAGGGCTGGTCGAACCAGTGTTCCTGCAGGTTGTCGCCCTCTCCGATCCTGTCGATCACCGCAAAGAGGCCGGACCCGGACAGCGGTGCAAGCACCCCGTGCCAGACATTGCGGTGGTAGTTGACGCCCTGCCCCGGTGCCGTCCTGAAGGCCAGCGGCGCACCGGGGCGACCGCCCGCATCCGGGGCGACCACCACGAGAAACCCATCCATCGACATCGGCAGGAACGCCTGGCTGCCCAATGGGTGCCGTTCCATCATGTCGAGCTTCAGCGGCAGCTTGCGCAGCTCTGCCTGAAACAGGCTGATGCCCGCCTTGCCACCGTCGATGAAATCGAGGCCCGCGCGGTCATGGAAGCGCCCGCAGAGGCCCTGGTTGATCATCTTGTCCGGCGCACCGGCGGTGTCGATCACATCGCCGAAGGGGGCGAATGTGTCGGCGGTCAGGGGGTGGATATGGATCGTGTTCATGTGGTCATCTTCCCCGCCAGGTGTTCTTCTGCGATGCGTTCCGCCTGCGCGCAGGCTTCGGCGAATTCCGCGCTCGGGTCATTGGCAATGCGGCGCTGCAGCGTGTCGATCAGCCCGGACGCGGTCAGATCCTGCGGTGCGCACACAAAAGGCATGCCGTGGACATCGGCGTAGCGAGCGCAGAGATCGTCGTACCCGGCACGCTGCTGATCGTCGAGTGTCGGGGGGATCGCGGCGGCACAGGCCGTCAGGACCGTGCGCTTCTGCGCCTCGCTGCCGGAGCGGAACGCCCGATCAGGCGGCAGTGCAGACCGATCGACAGCATCTTCGGCTTGCCTGCCTGGCCTTCGGCATAGAGCATGTCGAAGCTGTCCTTGAGGTACCCTTCGAACTGGGCGCCGTCGGTAAAGCCCGCCTGAATGGCGAAGCGCATGTCGTTGCAGTCCATCGTGTAGGGTACGATCAGCTGGTCCTTGCCTCCGGCCTTCACCCAATACGGGAGATCATCGGCATAACTGTCTGCGATATATGCGAAATCACCCTCCTCCGCGGCCAACTCGACCGTGTTCATGGAACAGCGCCCGGTGTACCAGCCGCGCGGCGGAGTGCCTGTGACCTCGGTGTGCAGGCGGATCGCCTCGCGGATCTGGGCGCGCTCTTCCTCGGCGGGCATGTCCTTGTGCTCGACCCATTTCAGGCCGTGGCTGGCGATCTCCCAACCGGCGTCCTGCATCGCCTTGAGCTGTCGCGGTGCCCGCGCCAGAGCGGTGGCGACCCCGTAGACCGTCACGGCCTTGTCCTTGAGCAGATCATAGACGCGCCAGAAGCCCGCACGGCTGCCGTATTCGTAGATGGTCTCCATATTCCAGTGCCGCTGCCCCGGCCATGGCTGCGCCCCGGTGATCTCGGACAGGAAGGCCTCGGAGGCAGCATCGCCGTGCAAGACGTTGTTTTCGCCGCCTTCCTCGTAGTTCAGCACGATCTGGACGGCGATCCTTGCACCATTGGGCCAACGGGCTTCGGGCATGTCTGGGCCGTGTCCGGCCATGTCTCTGGGGTAGCGTTGCAAATCAGGAACCTCCGTTTTGAGCGCACCCTAGGCGATAAAATCGGCAAGCATTGTCAAAAAAAATGCGAAAGAACCTTCGGCAAGCGGCGACCGGTCATGCCGCGCCCTGGGCAAAGGCGGCGCTGATGCGGTCGATCATGAATTCCATGAAGATGCGGGTCTTGGGGTCCTGGCGGCGGCGATGGGTGAACAGGCACGCCATCTGGATCGGCTCCGGCGGCGTCGCCTCCGCCACGGGCACGAGGGCGCCCGACGCAAGGTGATCGGCCACCTCGAAGCGCGGTTTCATGAGGATGCCCTGCCCCGAGAGCGCCCAGTCGGTCAGCACATCGCCGTCGTCGCTTTCGTAATGGCTGGTGACGGCAAAGCGGCGCGGGCCGTCCGGGGTCTGCAAGCGCCAGCGCGGCTCCTGTGCGCCAGGAAAGCGCAGGTTCAGGCATTCGTGCTGGTCCGAGATCAGCGCGTCACCATCGACCGGCATGCCCCGGCGCGCAACGTAGTCGGGCGAGGCACAGAGCACGCGGTCGACGTCGGCGATCTTGCGAATGCGCAGGTTGCTGTCCTCCGGCTGGCCGAGGAAAAAGGCCAGATCCAGCCCCTCGGTGGTCAGGTCAACCTTGCGGTCGGTCAGGCGCAGGCGGATGCTGACGTCCGGATAATCGGCACGAAATTCCGGCACGCGCGGCGCGATCAGGCGACGCCCGACGCCCAGCGGGGCCGCGATATACAGCGATCCCTTGAGGTTCTCGGTCACGTTGATGATCTGGGCTTCTGCCCGGTCGACGGCTTCGAGGATCTCCGTCGCGCCACGGTAGAAGCTCTGCCCGTGTTCGGTCGGGGACAGGCTGCGCGTGGTCCGCTGGAACAGCCGCACGCCGAGATGTTCCTCCAGCTGGGAAATCCGCGAAGAGGTGACCGCGGAGGAAATGCGCAGGTCGCGCCCGGCGGCAGACATGCTGCCCAGTTCGTAGACCCGGACAAACGTGCGGATGTTGTCGATATAGCTCATGGTAGCGAATCCCGCTGCAGGCGCGACGGCGTGGCAGGCAGGACGAGGTCCGGCACCTGCATTGTTCCGTCTTTTTTGATGCTGACGTTCAATTGCCGCCTTTAGCACGATACAAAACGGGGGACCAGCATCCGCCCTTGCAGCGCGGTCAGGCGTTTTGCGAGGGGGCGCGGCGCGGGGCCAGTTGGTCCTGCAGCGTCGCCGCTCTTGGCTGCGCATCAAAATCCAGATCGGCCTCAAGGTGGCGCAGGTGGCTGTCGGTCAGGGCGACCATCTCGTCGCTGTCCCCGCGTTCCAGCGCATCGACGATGCGGGCATGTTCATCCTCGGCACACGACGATGTGCCATGGCGGGCGTACAGGCCAAGGATCAGCGTGCTGCGCATGGTCAGCTCGGACAGGAAACGGTCGAGCACTTCGTTGTCGGCGACCTGTGCGATGCGCATGTGGAAATCGCGCGAGGCACGCAGCTCGGCGGGTTTGTCGCGGGCGTCGCGGGCCTCGGCCTCTTCGCGGATGTTTTGCCGGAGGAACCGGATGTCTTCCGAACTGGCCTGACCGGCAGCGGCGCGCGCGATGGTGCGTTCGATGGCGCGACGGGCCTGGAACACGTCGCGGGCCTCCTTTGGCGAGGGGGTCATGACAAAGGCCCCGCGATTCGGCCGCAGCTCGACCACATGCTGTGCGGCCAGCGTGGCCAAGGCGCGCCGGACATTCGCCCGGTTGCAGCCGAACAGGTCGCTAAGCGTCTGTTCGCCCAGCTTTGTTCCGGCTGGCAGACGCTGTTCCGCGATTGCGCTCAGGATCGATTCAACGATTTCGTTTTCGGGGAGACTTTGCATGGCGCTCTGAAAATAAAACTTTCTTTGCAGTACGTTAGGCAGCGGGGCACGGGTTTGCAAGGCTGCTCCGACGGCAAGACGCTTGACGTGTTAGCAACTATTGTTAACAATTTATGATAACAAGAGGAGGCTCCATGAAAATCTTAGTCGTCAATCCGAACTCCACCGCCGCCATGACGGACAAAGCCGTCGCGGCCGCGCAGGCCGTGGTGCATTCGGACACGGTCATCGTCGGGGCCACCGGCACCGGCCCGGCCAGCATCGAGGGCCACTACGACGAAGCCATGTCCCTGCCCGGTCTGCTGGCCGAGGTCGCCAAGGCAGAGGCGGCGGGCATCGACGGCATCGTCGTGGCCTGTTTCGACGATCCGGGCATCGGTGCCTGTCGCGAACTGGCCAGCGGGCCGGTGATTGGTCTGTGCGAGGCGGCGGTGAAGGCGGCCAGCATGTTGTCGACGTCGTTTTCGGTGGTGACCACCCTGCCCCGGTCGATCCCGGTGATCGAACATCTGATCCACGGCTACGGCCTGTCGCACCAGTGCCGCCGCGTCCGGTCCGCGGCGATCCCGGTGCTGGCGCTCGAAGAGGAAGGGTCAGGCGCCCGCGAGAAGGTCCGGGACGAGATCCTGCGCGCCATCGAGGAGGATCACTGCGAG
Source organism: Sagittula marina (assembly GCF_014196795.1). GTDB lineage: Bacteria > Pseudomonadota > Alphaproteobacteria > Rhodobacterales > Rhodobacteraceae > Sagittula > Sagittula marina. The sequence goes on along the minus strand of NZ_JACIEJ010000003.1, from coordinate 29,052 downwards.
GCGGTCGTGCTGGGCTGCGCAGGCATGGCCGACCTGACCGAGTGGCTGAGCGCCGAAACAGGCATTCCGGTCATTGATGGCGTCACGGTCGCGGCAAAGATGATCGAAGCGCTGGTGGGGGCCGGCCTGAAGACCAGCAAGATTTCCGGCTATTCGACGCCGAACAAGAAATAAGAATGCTCTAGGGAGGAGTAGACATGACGATGAACGCAGAAACCGGGATGGCCGGTGGCCAGATCGCCGATCACGACGAAAAGGGGCTGGGGGAGGAAAGCCTTGCGCCGCAACAGACCCGGATCATGGACCCCTGGTCCTATCTCTTTGCCTGGCTGGGGGGCTGCGTGTCGATCGGCACCTTCACCGTCGGGTCGGGTCTTGTCGGGACGCTGAACCTGTTGCAGGTGGTCGTGGCCATCGGCATCGGCTGCACCGTGATCGGCGCGGCGCTGATGATCAACGGCCAGGCGGGGCACAAGTACGGCATCCCTTTCATGGTGCAGGCGCGCTCGGCCTTCGGGTTCTCGGGCTCACGGCTTCCGGCGCTGGTCCGCTCGGTCCCGGCAATCGTCTGGTTCGGGTTCCAAAGCTGGATCGGTGCCGGGGCGCTGAACCTGGTGTCTGAGACCCTGTTCGGTTTCAGCAACATGGTCGTCTTCTTCGTGGGCTTTCAGTTTCTGCAGATCGGCCTGTCGGTGCTGGGGTTCCACGGCATCAAGTGGCTGGAGAACATCGGCTCCGTCTTTATCATCGGGTCGCTGGTCTACATGTTCTTCAGCGTCCTGAACAAATACGGCGACGAGATTTCCACCAACCTGGTGAATGTCGACGGCACCTGGGGCGCGCCGTTCTGGGGGGCCACCATGCTGTTCCTCGGCATCTACTCCACCATGATGCTGAACGTGTCGGATTACTCGCGCGAGCTGCGCCACAATGTGGGGCCGGTGCGGCAGGTCGCGATCTACGCCAACTCGATCCTGCCCGCGACATTGTTCATGGGCCTGATCGGCCTGATGGTGTCGGGCGCAACCGGCGAGGTCGATCCGATCAAGGTCTTCTCCAGTGCTGTCGACAACAAGCTGCTTCTGGTCGTCACCTTGCTGTTCATCGCCTTTGCGCAGGTCACGACGAACATCCTCAACAACGTGGTGCCCCCGGCCTACGCCTTGATGGATATCTTCAAGATCAAGTTCAAGGTCTCGGCGATCCTTGTGGGCCTGCTGGCTTTTGCCACCTTCCCATGGGAACTGGTGAAGGATGAATCCGCCGCCGGTCTGAGCCTGTTCATCCAGACCTATTCGGCCTTCCTCGGCCCGATCTTCGCGATCCTCGTGGTGGACTACTATGTCCTGCGCAAGCAGACGCTGGACCTGGACAAGCTCTATGACGAAAACGGCCCTTACAAGGGCGTGAACTGGGCCGCTGTCTTTGCCATGGCCGTTGGTGTCGTCGCGGCGCTGCTGTTCTCGGGCATCAGCTGGTACGCGAGCCTTCTGCCAGCGGGCGCGGCCTACTACATCCTGATGCACGTCATGCCCTCGGCCAGACGCTTCATGGAGTGACGGTTCACCGCAACCGATGACAGTCAGGACCGCCGCCTTGTCAGACAAGGCGGCGGTTCTCGTTTCCGATGATCCGACACGATCGAACCCGGTGGTGTGCGGCCTCCGTCGCCTGCGTGGATCTGGAGGTCGGGCGCTGCATTTGCTCAGGCTGGAGATGGTCGGTCGGCACCAGCGCGGGTCGATCCGGATGACATTGAATTTTCGCGGAGACGGCGTGCTGACGTCCCACCTGCATCGCCGCGCCGTCGGGATCGCATGCAGGTCGGACGGCGCAAAGCCGATTACCGCTTGCGGTCCGTTCCGCGCTGCGTCAGTTGCGCGCGATTTCCGTCCGCTTCCGCGGGGCAAACGCGTATCTTCGAATGCCAAAACCCTCGATCTTTGCCGTCGTTGCCTTGGTCACGAAAGAGACGTGGCGAAACGCGTCGCGCTTGAACAGCGGCGAGATATACGCCTCGATGAGTGGCCCGTCGTGGATCAGCAGGCTGTGGAGGATCGCGATAGACGTGGAGGTGAACCCGGCGGGGGTGACCAGGAGGCCGTCGCGCGTGCCGCGGGCTTGTTTGATCCATTTCATATTCTCGGCCTCGCTGACGCTCTGTCGAAAGTCGATTTCGGCGCCTTCGCCCTCTGCCGTCCGGCGGCACAGCGTCTCGACGTCGTCCAGCGTGTCATGGCCGTGGACTTTGCTGGCGCGTGCCCAGCATGTCGCGGCCGGGGCCGTTTATGATCGGGACTGGGAGGATCTCCGTTATTCAGCCGTTGTAGCCATAAAGGCGGAGAGCGCGGCCGGTGCTGCGGCTTCGGTCGGGGTGGTGACGCCGCCATATATGCCGACCAGCAGGACGGAAAAGATCATCCGTTCCCACCTGTCGTTGATGACATCGGTTCTCCGATGGCATGTCGTGATTTTTATAGGCCCCTTCCCAAAAGCCCTGTGTTTTCTAGACCGTTGGCATATCCTTGGCGCGCTGCAAACGCTTGAGGGCCGCGATGCGGAACGGGGCGTTGGGGGCGCCGTAGCCAGCATATCCGCCGCGACGCTCGACGACTTCAAAGAACATCTGGCCGGCGAATGGTTTCGAGTAGAACTGGAAGAACTCCCCGTGCTCGTCGGCGTCATACAGGATGCTCGCGGCGCGCATGCGGTCGAGTTGCTCCGGCTGCAGGTCAAAGCGCGCCGATAGGTCGTCGAAGTAGTTCGGTGACAGCGGCAGCGCCTCAAATCCGCGCGCTTTCAGAGCCTCGGCGGTGGCGAAGATATCGTTCGTGGCCAGCGCTACGTGCTGGATCGTTGCGCCCAGCCCGTCTGCCAGGAACGAGCCTGCGAGGGTCTTGTGCGACTCTGCGCCGTTCAGCGTGATGCGTGCCGCGCCGTCGGGCGCCGCGATGGCCCGGCTTCGGATCAGCCCGTCGGGGTCGACCACGTCAACCATCGGCGCTTTCTGCATGTCGAAAAGCGTGGTCCAGAACAGAGACCACGACAGCATTTCGTCATAGCTCATGGTCTGGGCGATATGGTCGACGCGGGTGAGGCCGGCCTCTGGCGTGGCCGCATCCTCGGGCAGGAAGTCCACATCCCACACATCCGAAAGCGCGCCTTCGCTGATCAGATGCATGACGCTGCCGCCAAGGCCGCGGATCGCCGGGATGGGCATCTCTCCGGGGCCGATGGGCTGCGAAAACGGCTGGGCGCCCAAAGCCTCTGCGCGGATCACCGTGTCTTCGGCGGAGGCCACAGAAAGACCGATGTCGCAGATCGTCGTGCCCCGGACAGTCCAGGCATTGGCGGCGTGGCCCGTCGTCTCGGCATTCAGCAGGAACCGGATGTTGCCCTGCTGCCAAAGCGTCACCGCCTTTGAAACGTGTCGTCCCCTGCGCTGGAACCCGAGGCTTGCAAGCAAGTCTTCCAGTGCGGTCAGGGCCGCCCCCTGAGCTGCGAACTCGATGAACGCGGTGTCATGCACGCTGACCGGGGCGGGCAATGGCGGCACGCCCGACATGGCCTCCGGTTCCTGGCGCCGCACGTCGTCCATCAGCGCGATCAGCGAGCGGTAGCCATCGCGGGCGATGGTTTTCGGGCTGCCGCCGCGGAACTGGTCGTTGAAGATTTCGAGGCTGACCGGCCCTGCGTAGCCCGTCGCCATGACGGCGCGCATGAAGTCGGTGACCCGCAGGTCGCCTTCGCCGGGCATGTTGCGGAAGTGCCGGGACCAGTAGAGCAAGTCCATTTCGATGGCGGGCGCGTCCGCCAGCTGCACGAAGAAGATCTTGTCGCCCGGAATGCGTCGGATGGTTTCGGGGTCGATCCCGCGGGCCAGGGTGTGAAAACTGTCCAGGACCAGCCCCACGTTCGGATGATCCGCCCGCCGCACGATTTCCCACGCATCGCGATGGTCGTTCACGTGACGGCCCCAGGCCAGCGCCTCGTACCCGACCCGCAAGCCCCGCGACGCCGCCAGATCGCCCAGTTCGGCCAGATCCCCTGCGGCGCGGTCGATGCCGCCAAGCGCCTCGGGATGCACCGACGAGCATATCAGCATCAGCTCGCAGCCCAGCTCCTGCATGACGTCAAACTTGCGCCGCGCGCGCTCGAAGGCCTTGGCCCGCAGCGCCGTGGGCAAACCCTCGAAGTCGCGGAACGGCTGGAAGAGCATGACCTCCAGCCCGCTTTCCCGGATACGGCGCCCGACGGCGGCGGGGCTGCGGATATCGGCTATGAAATCCTGCTCGAAAATCTCGATCCCTGTGAAACCGGCCTCGGCGATGGCCTCGATCTTTTCCTCGAGGTTGCCCGAGATCGACACTGTGGCGATGCCCGTTTTCATACAAGTTCTCCCTCGGTCGGCGCGAGGCTTTGAAACGTCTGGCGCATCCGGTCGGCGTCGGCCTGGGCCAGGATGGCGGCAAGGTCGTCTTTGGTGTCCGCGTCGGTATCAAGAAGATCGTAGCGACAGGTCAGGCCGTGGGCCTTTGCCTCGGCCTCGTGCATTGCCGGGGTGCGCGACAACTGGATGCCACGACCGACAAGGCCCAGTTTCAGCACCGTCTGGCCGCGGTCCACACCTGTTTCTGGCGATTGTTCGAGATTCATGGACGCGCGGAGCTCCCTTTCCAAAATTCTTGCGCTCAAATTGTTCCGCACGGTACAATTCGTCAAGGAAAAAGGGACTGACGTGTCCATTTTGCATGTGCTAATGCGTCGGAGTGGAGGGTCGCATGGAAAAGAATACCGAGGCAGAGCGCCGCAGCTGGAGGCAGAATCCCGAGGCAGTGCAACGAGATATCCTCTCCGTGGCCCTGACGGAATTCGCGGCGAAGGGGCTGTCCGGCGCCCGGATCGAAACCATCGCTTCGCGTACCCGCACATCGAAGCGGATGATTTATTATTACTTCGGTGACAAGCTCGGCCTCTACACCAAGGCGCTGGAAACGGCCTATATGACCGTGCGCGAGGGAGAGGCCGCGCTGGATCTGGCCGATCTGCCCCCGGACGAGGCGCTGGCGCGGCTCGTGGCCTTCACCTTTGACCACCACCGCAAGTCCGCGGATTTCATCCGAATGGTGATGATCGAGAACATCCACAACGCCGAGAACCTCGCGGCGTCGCAGATCATCCGGGACATGAACGTGACAGCGATCGAAAAGCTCGAAGACATCTGTCGACGCGGGCAGGATGCCGGGCTTTTCCGGTCTGACCTCGACGCGGTTGCGCTGCACTGGCAGATCAGCGCCGCGAGCTTCTTCAACCTGTCGAACCGCCCGACCTTTTCCGCAATCTTCGGCCCCGACCTGTTCGAGGAAAAGGCGCAGGCGCGTTTGCGGGCGCAGATCGTGGAAAGCATCCTCGCCACCGCGCTAAAGCCCTCCGCCCTGCATGGCATACGCTCCAGAGGGGCGATCCCGGACAGCGACACGCCGACCGAGTGATCCCGAGGCAGGCGTGTCGCTGGCGCGCGTCCGTCAGAGGTCATTTGAACCCAAGGGATAGGTCTGTCGGGCATCCGGGAAAGTCAGGGCCATATCAGCCTGTCTTTGGATGAAGAGTGAGCCCCTCGCCTTTGGCGAGATGGCCGCTTGCAGCCCTTTGCCCCGAAAGACAGTGCCGCCAGCGTTACACTGGCGGCACTGTTCAGAGGGCACGTGCCCGGAGGGCAGACAGCGGCCCTATACGCAAACTGATCGCTTACGCCCGCGTGGCCGACAGATGGCGATCACGGAAATAGGCCAGAAGTTCCACCAGCACGAGCAGAAGCATCGACAGCCCCACCAGCGGAAAGAAGATCCCCGCGGCAATGGCCATGACCAACAGGGTACGCGGAATGCGCCAGTCTGCCGGGACCTGAGGCACGCCGAGCGCACCGGAGGGGCGGCGCTTCCACCACATCGTGGCGGCCGAGACGCAGAGCCCGACCATGGCGGCGCAGGCCAGCGCCAGAACCAGCTGGTTCAGCAGCCCCCATTCCTGGCCCATGTGGACGCTGATCCCCCACTCGGCCCAGCGACCGAGCGTGCCGAGATCTTCGAGCCCTGCGTCGTAAAGCACCTCGCCGGAGTAGCGATCAAGGTGGATGACCCGTTCGTAGGTGATGTCATCGGGGTAAACCGACGCGGTGAAGACCCCGGTCGGCCCACTCGGGAAGGTGACGGCATAGCCCGGCACGATGCCCAGACGCTCCACCGTTGCGACCGCGTCATCGAGGACCGGAAGCGAGACCGCATCGCCCTCGGGGATCGCCGCCGCACCTGCCCCGTGGCCGGCGTGCGCATTGCCGCTGTCGGACATCGGAATGGGCTGCTGCTCCATGATCCAGGGGGCACGGTCGACAACGTCCTTGGTGGGCACACTCGAGAGGGGTTTGTCCGACCAGTAGCCGTCAGGCATGCCGAGGCCCAAAGCATAGGCCGTGTCGTAGAATTTCCCGCCCCAGACGCCGGACCATGGCAGGCCCGTCATGGCGAGGAAAATGATGAAACCACCGGTGTAGATCCCGGTGACCGCATGCAGGTCGCGCCACCAGGGGCGGCCCTTGCGGGCCTTGATCCGGACCGTGCCGACCTTGCGCCCGCGCGGCAGCCACAAGAATATGCCACTGGCGACCAGCAGGACCATCCAGCCGGCGGCGGCCTCGATCAGGCGATTGCCGAACCAGCCGATGTATTCCAGCGAATGCAGCTTGCGCACCACGTACATGGCCGGGCTTCCCGCCGCGCCGCCATCCCACAGTGTGCCCAGAACGCGCCCGTCGGCAGGGTCGACGTAGACGGTGTTGCGCATCCCTTCGTCGTCAACGATGTCGATCTCGGCGCTGCGGTCCGCTGCCGGGGCCGGCGTGTAGGCCTTGACCGTTCCGGGATGCGCTTCGAGGGCTGCGGCGACGATGCCGGAGGGTGGCAGGCTCTCGGTCCGCGCGTTGGTAAAGCGCAGGTCCGCATGTGCAACGTTGTTGATCTCGTCCTTGAAGAGATAGACGCCGCCGGTGACGGCGAGAATGAGGACGAAGGGCAGGACGATGAGCCCCGCGATGAAGTGCCAGCGCCAGACAGCGCGATAAAGCGCGGAACTGGCCGCGCGGTTTGAAGTGTCAGTCATGTGAACATTCCAACTGTCCCGTCAGCGACGGGCATGAAGCAGGCAGCACCCCGCGAAACAGGGTGCGATGGATCAGGTCTGTTTCAGACGATCCGGGGCGGTGCCCGCGTGGAATGATTGATGTTGCGGCCCTGGGCTGCGCGATGCAGTGCCTCGCCCTGCCGCCAGAGGTCGTGCGGCGCGAAGGCCAGCTCCAGGGTCGGCGCGCTCAGCTCGGGGGCTTGCGGCGTGGCGTGGCAGAAGGGGCAACGGTGCTCGTGCGTGCCGTGTCCGTCGTGATCGGCACAGAGGTCGCCCTCTCCGAATGTCATGACAAAGATCGCGCGCTCCCGGTCGCCCTGCTCCGGCGCCATCAGCATCGCCGAGACAACGCTCGTGAGCGCAAGGCACAGGCCAAGCACAAGGACGCAGATCAGGGGCACGCGGGTCGACATGGCGCGGCTTATGCCACCCTGCCCGTCTTTGGGAAAGATGGAAAAGTACCTTTGCGCCGATCCGCGATTTGCTGCGAGGGCGAAAAAAACTGCTTGCGGGCTTGTAACGTTATACAATAACACACTGAAACGGCCGATAAGGCCCATGAATTTCCCTCCGCAAGTCAGTGGCTTGGCGGGGATGGCCCCTTGCGGCCGACAGCAATGACGAAACGAAAACTCGGCGCAGACCTCCCGCCCGCCGTGGCGGGAGGCGTGGCTCTCTGCGCCTGAATGAAAGGGTTCGAGATGCAAGATCACAGGCTTCCGGTTACGGTATTGTCCGGCTTTCTGGGCGCGGGAAAGACCACGTTGCTCAACCGTGTCCTGAACAATCGCAACGGTCGCCGGGTGGCGGTGATCGTCAACGACATGTCCGAGGTCAACATCGACGCCGACCTCGTGCGCGCCGACACGCAGCTCAGCCGCACCGACGAGACGCTGGTCGAAATGTCGAACGGTTGCATCTGCTGCACGCTGCGCGATGACCTGCTGGCCGAGGTGGCGCGCCTGGCCTCCGAGGGGCGGTTTGACAGCCTGGTGATCGAATCCACCGGCGTGTCCGAACCACTGCCTGTGGCGGCGACCTTTGAGTTCCGTGACGAGACCGGCCACAGCCTGTCCGATGTGGCGCGGCTGGACACGATGGTGACCGTGGTCGATGCGGTGAACCTTTTGCGCGATTTCTCCAGCCATGATTTCCTGGCGGATCGCGGAGAGACGGCGGGAGAAGGTGATGAACGCACCCTCGTGCATCTGCTCACCGACCAGATCGAATTCGCCGATGTGGTGGTGCTGAACAAGGTGACCGATGCCGGGCCTGACCGCGTCGATGCCGCGCGCAAGATCATCCGCGCGCTCAACGCCGATGCAAGGATCATCGAGGCGGATCATTCGGACGTGCCTGCGGAGGCCGTGTTGGACACCGGGCTTTTCGATTTCGAGCGTGCCCATGAGCACCCGATGTGGGCCAAGGAGCTTTACGGTTTCGCGGATCACACGCCGGAGACCGAGGAATACGGCGTCACCAGCCACGTCTATCGCGCCCGCGCGCCTTTCGTGCCGGAGCGTATCATGGCGGTCCTGCAGGGCGACCTGCCCGGCGTGATCCGCGCCAAGGGGCATTTCTGGATCGCCACGCGCCCCGATTGGGTGGCGGAATTCTCGTTGGCCGGGGCGCTGTCGGGCGTGACGCCGCTTGGGACGTGGTGGGCCTCTGTGCCGGAGGCGCGACGTCCGCAACATGACAGCGCGCGGGCCTATATGGCTGCGCACTGGCAGGAACCCTGGGGCGACCGGCGGCAGGAGCTGGTGTTTATCGGCGCGGGCATCGACTGGCCCGACTTGCAGCGGCGGCTGGACGCCTGCCTGCTGGACGGTGCGACCGGACCCGACGACCTGCCGGACCTGCCCGACCCCTTCCCGCTCTGGCGCCGTGCCGAGGAGGCCGCGTGATGCTGGACCTGCCAAGGATCGCGACGGCGATGAACGCCAGCCCCGACCCGCGGGTGTTGCTCACACTTGGGGCGGAGGGCGTATCGCTGGCGTTGTGGCAGCGCGGGTTGCCCGATGGACTGGCGGCCTGGCTGGACGGTTTGCCGCTGGAACAGCTGCCACGGATGCGGCGGACGCTTCCGAGCGCGAAGGTCGCAGACGCGGTGCGCGCGGCCTGCCGCGAGGCGGGTGCGACGGAGTGTGCGGATGCCCTGGCCGAAGAGGTTGCAACCATTGCCCGGCAGGCGACCATGGCGCTCGCCGCGCCGATGCTGGAGGTGCGCCTGTCCGTCAGCGCGGGCCAGCCCTGCCCGAAGTGGCACGTGGATGCGGTTCCGGGCCGCGTGCTGTGTACCCTGCGTGGGCCGGGCACGGAGTTCGGGCCGATGGACGCGAACGGCGGCGCGCAGTCGGTGCATCACATGGCGCGCGGCAGCGTCGGGGCCTTTCGCGGCGCGCTTTGGCCGGGGCGGGACCTGGCGGGAATCGTGCATCGTTCGCCGCCCGCGACGGACGGCGCACCGCGCCTTTTGCTGGTGATCGACCCGGTGGACGATTTGGGGGCGTGCTGATGGATCGCGCCTCGAACCTTGGGGAGGTCCGCCAGCGCCGACGCCGCCGCAACGGTGACCCGATGCGGGCCTACGACGCGCTGCCTGCGCCGCTGCGCCGCTGGATGGCAGAGGCCGCGCTGCCCTGGTCGCCGGCCTCCTGCCGCCGCATCTGGACCCGCGCCAGACAGCGTGGCGAGACCGTGGACACCGTGCTCGACCGCCTGACCCGTGCCGAGGCCGCCTGCCTCGCCCGCGAAACCCTGCCGCGCGGGCTGTCCGGCCACGCGCACTCCCAACACTGACATCAACGACCCAGAGGACTGAATGAAACACCTCCCCCTCACAGCTGCGCTGCTTGGCGCGGCTCCCTTTGCCCCGCTCCCCGCCCTTGCGCAGGACGACACGCTGAACGTCGCCGCACAATACGAGATCAAGGGGCCGGAAGCCTCGACCTCCGGCTTCGTCTTCACCCGCATGGGGCTGACCGAGACGCTGGTCAACGCCGACCCTGACGGCAGGCTGACGCCGGGACTGGCGACCGACTGGTCTTCTTCGGAGGACGGCCTGAACTGGACCTTCACGCTGCGCGAGGACGTTACCTTTCACGATGGCACCGCCATGGATGCCGCCGCCGTGGTCAACGCGCTGGAGATCGCGCGCGCCAAGCCCGGCCCGCTGAACGGTCTGCCGATCACCGGGATCACCGCTGCGGAGGGCGCGGTGGAGATCACCCTGTCCGAGCCGATGGCGGCGCTGCCTGCCTATCTTGCGGAGTTCCGCGCGCAGATCCTTGCGCCCGCCTCCTACGCCGAGGACGGCAGCGGCGTCGCGATCATCGGCACGGGGCCGTACATGGTTACCTCGATGGACGCGCCGCTCAGCCTCGATGCCACGGCGTTCGACGCCTATTGGGGTACGGCGGCGCACATCCCGAACGTGGCCTATTCCGGCGTCAGCCGGGTCGAGACCCGCGCGCTCATGGCCGAGTCCGGTGATGCGGATTTCGTCTTTGGCCTTGATCCGGCATCGGTGGCGCGGCTCGGCATGGTCGACGGGGTCGAGGTTTTGTCCACCGCCATTCCGCGCACTCTTTTGATCAAGGTGAACGCGGGCCACCCCTTCTTGTCCGATCCACGAGCGCGACGGGCGCTGAGCCAGGCCATCGACCGGGAAGGCATTGCCAAGGCAGTGCTGCGTTACCCCGAGGGTGCCGACCAGCTGTTCCCGCCATCGCTGGCAGGCTGGCATGACGACGCCGCCGCACCGCTGACCTATGACGTCGACGCGGCCAGGGCGACACTCGCGGACCTCGGCTGGACGCCCGGCCCGGACGGCATTCTGACCCGCGACGGCGAACGGTTCGCGTTGACCCTCACAACCTACCCCGACCGCCCCGAGCTGCCGCTGGTGGCCTCTGTGCTTGAGCAACAGTTCCGCGTCCTGGGCGTCGATGTGACGATCAACTCCACCAATTCCTCGGCCATTCCTGCGGGGCATCAGGACGGCTCTCTCGACCTTGCGCTGATCGCGCGGAATTTCTCGTTGATCCCCGATCCCATCGGCACCGTGCGGTCGGACTATGTCGGCAACGGCGACTGGGGCGCGATGAACTGGAACAACGAGGCGTTTGCCACGCTGGTCGCCCATATCGCGCGCGACGGTGGTGCGCCGGCTGACAAGGCCAAGGCCGCGGCGATCCTGCAAGACGAGCTGCCGGTGATCCCCATCGCCTGGTATCGCCAGACGCTGGCGGTGTCGAACGCCGTCGAAGGCGCGATCATCGACCCGTTTGAACGCAGCTTTGGTCTGCAGGACCTGCGGTGGGCAGAATGAAGGCGCTGACATCACGTCTGGTTCAGGCGGTTGTGGTGGCCGTCCTGATCGGGACCGCGACTTTTGTCATGATGCGCAGCCTGCCGGGGGATGCCGCCTGGCGCATCGCCGCCGGTCGCTACGGCTATGACAATGTCGATGCCGCCGCCGCCGAGGCGGTGCGCAGCGAGCTGGGCCTTGACGGCCCCGCCCTGCCCGCGCTGCTGCAATGGCTGGGCGATTTGCTGACGCTGGACTTCGGCACCTCGCTGGTGAGTGGCCAGCCCGTGATGCACGAGATCGCGCATCAGCTGGGCGCCTCTGCCGCGCTGGCCGGGATCGCGCTGTTGCTGTCGGTGCTGATCGGGCCGCCGTTGGGGATCCTTGCGGGGCTGCGTCCGGGGGGCGTGCTGGATCGATGCCTGTTGGTCGTTTCAACCGGGCTGAAGGCGGTACCGCAGTTCCTGCTGGCCCTGATCCTGATCGTGCTCCTGGCGGTACAGCTGCGCCTTCTGCCCGCCGCCGGACATGGCGAGGCGCGCCATTTCATCCTGCCGAGCCTGACGCTCGCGCTGGGTCTGGCCGCCGTGAACGCCCGCATCGCGCGGGACGCCATGGCGCGGATCGCGGACATGCCGTTCTGGCGGTTCGCCGAATGGAAGGGGTTGTCGCGCCGCGAGGTGCTGATGCGCCACGGGCTGCGCAACGTCTCTGTGCCGCTGCTGACCTACCTCGGGCTGCAATTCGTGACCCTGGTCGAAGGCGTCGTGGTCATCGAAGCGATCTTTGGCTGGCCGGGGATCGGTCATGCGCTGGTGCATGCGATCTTTTCCCGCGACGTGCCCATGGTGCAGGGCACTGCGCTGGTGCTGGGGCTGGGCTTCGTGCTCGTCAACACCTGTATCGACCTGATCGTGCGGCGCATCGACCCGCGCGGAGAAACGGAGGCAAGGGCATGAGCACCGCTGAACTCTATACACAACCCGCCCGCTTGCCCGTGGCGCGCAGCCTTGGCGCGTCGCTGGTGATCCTCGTCGCGGCGGTCGCCCTGATCGGGCCGCTTCTGATCCCCGGGGACCCGCTGGCGCAATCCTTGCTCAAGGCGCTCTCCGGCCCCGAGGCCACGGCGCCGTTGGGGTATGACCACTTGGGCCGCTCGGTCTTTCATCGGCTGTGTGCGGCGCTGATGCTGTCGCCGCTGATCGCGCTCGCAGCGGTGCTGACGGCCGGTGCGGCGGGGTTGATCCTCGGCACGCTGTCCGCCGCGATGGGCGGATGGGTCGACACGGTCCTGACCACCCTGGCGGATGCGTTGCTGGCGCTGCCCGGACTGCTGCTGGTGCTGATCGTGCTGGCCATGGTGCCGGGCACGGCGACGGGCTTCTGGATCGGCCTGTCGCTGGTGCTTTGGGTCGAATTCTACCGCCTCACCCGCGCCGCCACGCGCGAGGTGCTGGTGTCGCCGTCGGTCGAGGCGGCGCGCCTGCTGGGGTTTCGCGCGCCGTATATCTTCCGCACCCACGTCTGGCCGGAGATCGCGCCGCTGATGCTGACCACAGCTGCCTTTGGCATCGCGACTGCCATCATGGCCATCGCGGCGCTCGGCTTTGTCCATGTGGGGATGCGCGCGCCGACGCCGGAACTGGGGCTGATGATGGTCGAACTTCTGCCCTACTGGCGCGAAGCTCCGCTGGCGCTGCTGTCGCCGGCGATCGCCACCTTTGCCCTGCTTCTGGGCCTTACCCTTTTGGCCGGGAGCCGCGAAACATGAGCTTTCTGACTGCAACTGACATCACCGTCCGGGATGGTGCGCAAACCCTGCTGGAGCCGCTGTCGCTGACCGTGACCCCCGGCGAGCCGCTGATCATTCTGGGCGAAACCGGATCGGGCAAAAGCCTGATGGCGCAGGCGATCATGGGCACGCTGCCCGCCGGATTGCGGGCGCAGGGCGAGGTGCGGATCGGCGCACACACCTTGTCCGCCAGTGAGCCACGCCGCTTTCGCGGCCTCTGGGGGCGGGAGATCAGCGTGCTTCCGCAGGAGCCGTGGCTATCGCTCGATCCCTTGATGCGCGCGGGGACGCAGGTCACCGAGGCACATCGGCTGGTGCGCGGCCTGTCCGCTGCGGATGCAAAGGCGCGGGCGTCGTCGGACCTTGGGCAGTTGGGGCTGACCGCCGCGGCACGGCACTATCCGCACCAGCTGTCGGGCGGCATGGCGCAGCGCGTGGCCATCGCGGCGGCGCGCGCCGGTGGTGCGGGCATCGTCATCGCCGACGAGCCAACGAAGGGGCTGGACGCCGCGCGTCGCGACGATGTGGCTGACCTGCTGCTGTCAGAGATGGGCGACAACGGTGGCCTTCTGGTCATCACGCACGATCTGGCGCTGGCGCGGCGCATGGGCGGTCAGATGATCGTCCTGCGCCAAGGCAAGGTGGTCGAAACCGGCGCGACCGAAACGGTCATGAGCGCCGCTCGCGAGGCATACACCCGGGCCCTCCTTGCCGCCGATCCCGAAAGCTGGACGCGTCGTGCGCCAAGCCGGCGAGACGGCCCGCCGGTCGTGGACGTGCACGGCCTGTCGGTCGCGCGCGGCGGGCGAGAGCTGTTCTCCGGGGTGGGCTTTGACGTAGCGGCCGGCGGTGTCTTCGGCATCACCGGGCCGTCTGGTTGCGGCAAGTCCACGCTGGGCGATGCGGTGCTGGGGCTGGTCGCGCCCGCCGCCGGGACCGTCACGCGGCGCGCCGACATTGGGCCGCACGGCTTTCAAAAGCTGTATCAGGACCCCGTCGCGGCCTTCCCACGCAAGCGCAGGCTTGGGGAAACCCTGAACGACGTGGCACGCATGACCGGGGAAAGCGCGCGCGTGGCGCCTCTGTTGGAGCAGCTTGGCCTGTCGCCCACTCTGCTGGAGCGGCGTCCCGGCGCGGTTTCTGGCGGCGAGCTGCAGCGGTTGTCGATCCTGAGGGCGCTTCTGCGGCGACCCGCCCTGATCTTTGCCGATGAGCCAACCTCGCGCCTCGACCCGATCACGCAAGCCAGGGTCATCGGGATGCTGGGCGAGATCGCCATGACCGAGGGCACCGCGATCCTGCTCGTGAGCCACGACGCGGCACTGGTGCGCAATACGGCAGACGCCGTGCTACCGCTGGGAAAGACTGTTTTGCCTGAACCGCAACCCGACGCCGCGTCGGTCGCAACAGCGCCTCATTGACCGCATAGGCCCTGCATGAAAGGTCGTGACCAGTCCCGTCAGACCATACGGTCTGGCGGGATTTTCATTGCGCTGGGTTATCAGGTCGCGGGGACCACCGCGTTCATCGGGGGCGCCAGCATGCACGTTCCCCCGCCACCCTCGCATCAGCGCCTTTTGTCACCGCGACAAGGACACCTTCAGACGCCCCCTCCGCGCCTGCCCCGGTGGCGGGCATGTGCGGCACCGCCACGAGCTGGACGCAACTGGCCGACGCGGCGGACGCTTTCGGCGGACAAGATCGCCACTTACCGCTGAGTAGCCTCTGCCAGAGACGTGATCGCCGCGCGCATAGCGGAAAGGAAATCTCCCTCTGCGGGACGGTTCGCCAACGGCGCAAAGACGGTGGAGGCAATGCCCATCTCCTGCGCGCGGTCGATGGCCCCGGCCGGCGGCGCGGCCTCCCAGAGCAGCAGGGTCGCGCCTTTGGCCTCGCTCAACTCGGACAGCTCGGTCCATTGTGCGTCGGTCGGCATGGCGCCGGCCTCCCATTCCAGCGCGGCGATCTCCAGCCCGTAGGCGCGCGCGAGATACTGGTATCGCGGATGGGTGGCGAGGATGGTCTGGCCTTTCAGTCCGGCAAGTTCGCTGCGGGCCTGCGCGTCCAGCGCCGCGAGATCGGATTGCAGCGCGGGCAGCGTGTCCGCCAGCGTATCGGCAAGCTCGGGGATGCGGCGCTCCATCATGGTGGCCAGCGCTTCAGACTGCTGTGCGGCCTGTGCAAAGTCGAGCCAGGTGTAGCTTGCGGTGCCCTCGTGGGAATGCTCCCCGTCCGCGCCGTGGCTGTGGGTCACGGATTGCGTCGCGATATAGGCATCGGAAAAGCCCACCGAGGTGTCGACGATCCGCGAGCGCGGCAGGGAACTGCGCGCAGTCCAGGGCGCATAGCCCGCGCCGTTCAGCGCGATGACGGCGGCCTGCTGAATCGCGGCGATGTCCGACAGGCCGGGCCGCCAAAGCGACGGATCCTGCCCCACTGGCACCGGGAAAAGAACCTCCACCGCGCCGCCGCCCAGCCGCTCCGCCATCCAGGCCAGCGGATAGTTCACGGTTGCCACGACGGGGCGGTCCTGTGCGGAGGCAGCGGAGGCCGCCAGCGCGGCAGCAAGGCAGAGGCGTTTCAGCATCAGTTGGTCTCGTCCTTGGTCTGCGAATGCGTCTGGCCGTAAGCGATATCGTCGGGCGTCAGCATCCAGTAGTCGGAATGGCCTTCGCTGACATCGACCTCGATCATCAGGCCGCTGTCCGCCGCGCCGTCTGGCAGGTCGAAGCGGGTCATCCCCTCGGCCCCGATGTCCAGCGTCATCAGCAGAACGTTCCCGGCATCCAGCACGCGCACCTCTCCCTCGGTCGGGACACGTCCCGAGGAAAAGGTGGACTCGACGGTCACGGTGTCCCCGGCAACAGATGCAAAGACCCGCAGGTCATGTGCCGCAGCCGGGAGGGCTGCGACCATGGCGAAAGTTATGGCAAGCGGGCGGATCACTGCGTGGTCCACGGCTCGAAGTGGACCCAGATCACGGCGCCGAGTTCATGCGCCTTGTCCTCGCCCTCGTGTTGCATCGGTTCCTCGGCGGTGTTCAGCGCGGCAAAGCCCCACCATCCGTCTGTCGGTGCGGCATAGGTAAAGACGCCATCGGCGTCGGCCTTCACCGTCTGGGTGATCATCAGGTCGGAGGGCGCGGTGGCGCTGCCGTCCTCGTTGTAATATTCGACCTCGACCTCGGCATAAGGGACAGCCTCGCCGTCGAGCTTCACGATGCCCTGAAACACGTTGCCGTCCCACAGCGCGAAAGGCTTGGACAGCGGCACGATCTCTGTCTTCAGGCCCAGTTCCGTGTCCCAGCCCTCGTCATCGCCGTAGGCCGACACGTAGGTCTTGGTGAAATGGGTGATGAAGGCGTCTTCCTCCGGCTCCCAGTAGGGCTGCGGCTCCATCGCGAAGACGTAGGTGCCGGGCCGTTCCATCCGGTATTCGGTGGCGAAGGCCGCGTGGTCCATCACCTGCGCCTCGGTCAGCGTGTCGAGCAGATCGGTTGTTTCGCCCTCGTGGGTGACGGTGAAGGCAACGGGCTTGTCCAGTTCCATGCCGACGCCCTCGAAAGGATGCGAGAACGACAGGGTCAGATCGACGCTGCGCCCGTCCTCCTGTCCCGGCATGTTGTCCGAAGGGATGATCATGCCGTAATGCGCCGAGGCGGTGGTGGCAGAGGCCAGCAGGGCGGCGGCGGTCAGGAAGGTTTTCATGAAGGGCTCCGTTCTGGGGTTTGCGAATTTAGAAGGCCAGCAGCCAGGCGACGAGTTGATCGCCATTCGCGTTTACGACGAGGACGATACCTGCCGCCAACACCATGGCACAACTCAGAAGTATTGCGATCTCTGCGGTGGCCAGTCGCAGGATCGTGAACCGCCCCGCGCCAAGGCGACGAGCGGTCTGCATTTCGGGGGCGCGCAGGCTCCATGCGAGGAAAAGCGACAGGCCGATGGCGCCCAATGCGGCAATGCCGATGATGACCGTCACCGCGTCGAGCAGCGCCGCGATGCGGAAGATGCGGTCCACCAGCCCTGCGATGACCTCGGACGGGTCAGTCAACTGCACCGGGTTCTCCGGATCGAGGTAGCGGCCACGCAGGATCGTGCCGGAGCGGGTGTCGTAGGGCGCGACGATCACGGCGGACAGCGGGTAGCCGCCGGCGGCGCCGTGGAAGTGAAAGCTGTCGATGTTCTCCGGCGTGATGCGCTGGAACTCCGTGATGGCGGCGTTGGCGGTCACGTTGCCGTCGGCGTCCGCCGTGACCACGTCGTCATGGCCGTGGCCGATGCCCGCGATCACCCAGGCCGTCTTCACATCGGTGAACACCGCCTCGTCGTCGGGGGTGCCGGTCGGTTCGAGAACGCCGGTGATCTGCAGCTCCAGCGGGTAGACCCCGTCGAGATCAAACAGGTTCTCTGGCGCAGAGACCACCGTATCGCCGGGCCCGAGCGCCAGCCGCTGCGCCACGTCCGCGCCGAGCACCGCCTCCCCGAGGATGGCCATCTGCCGCCCCTCGGCCAGGGTCAGCCCGCGAAAGTCGAAGTAATCCAGCGAGGTGCCGACAATCCGCGCACCATTCGTCTGGAAGGCGGTGTTGAGCGGGATGGGCAGGCCAAGACCACTGTCCCAGACGGCATCCTCGGCGGCGCGGGTGATCGGCTGCGCGCGGTCCTCGGAGAAATAGACCGCCCCCATCACCAGATCGAGCTGGCTGCCACGCGCCCCCAGCACCAGCGGCGTCGCTTCGGCCCGGCGCGTCAGGGCATCTTCGGACCCGCGCAGCAAAGTCTGGGTCACCATCGGCACCGCAAGGATCAGCGCGCCCACAAGGATCAGCACAAGGCTGCGCGCCCATGTCCAGCGCAGGTGGGCGAAGGCGAGGAAAAGAGCGTTCAAGAGGTCTGCTCCGCGGGCTGGCGCAGGGTGGCGAAGTCGATCACCCGATCAAAGCGCGGCAGCAGATCGTGGTCATGCGTCACGGCCAGCACGGTTGCCCCCTGTTCGGCGGCGCGGGCAAAGAGCACGTCGAGGATGACTTCCTTGGTCTCGGGGTCGAGGTTGCCGGTCGCCTCATCGGCGAGGATCAGCCCCGGCTGCGTTATCAATGCGCGGCAGATGGCAACGCGCTGCTGTTCGCCGCCTGACAGCGCGTTCGGATGGCTTTTCAGGCGATGCGCGATGCCGCAGGCCTCGGCCAGTGCCTGCGCCCGGTTGCGGACATCACGATCGAGCGTCAGGCCAAGGCCGACGCGGTAAGGGTACAGGATATTCTCGAAGGCGTTCAGGTAATCGACCAGCGCGAAGGTCTGGAAGATGAAGCCGATCTGCGCCGCGCGAAACCGCCTGCGCCCGCCGTCGTCCAGCGCGGTCAGATCGTGGTCCGCCACCTTCAAGGCGCCGGTGTCCGGCTGTGCGAGCCCGGCGACAAGGTTCAGCAGCGTGGTCTTGCCCGTGCCGCTGGGTCCGATGATGCCGACGCGCTCGCCCTTGGCCACGTCGAGGGCTGACACGTTCAGCGCAAACCCGGCGCGCGGGTAGGCAAAGGTCAGGTCGCGGGCGTGGATCAACTCTCCTGCTCCGATGGGGCGACCGGGGGGGTGTTGCCCGGCGCATCGGCGTTGCGTTCCAGCGTTCCGGCATCCGTGCGGTCCACGTCCGTCAGATCGAAACCCGCGATCTTCCAGCGCCCATCCGTCGCGGCGAACCTCAGATCCGCTGCGTAGGCGTTGCCGCGCATGTGCATATGTTCGGCGTGACCCACGACCCCCAGCACCCGCCAGCGGGCCGAGATGTTCACCGTTTCGCCGGACGGTCGCGCGCTCATCCCCAACAGCGACACTTCGTGGATTTCCTGATCGGGGTTCAGGCCGCCCCCGGCCATTGCGCCGACCCGTTCGAGGTAGAGCTGCTCCAGCGCGTCCCCCGTGGCGACCTCGGCCAGCTTGTCGTAGATCGCGGCCTCCTCCGTCTCTCCGAAGGCGGTGTAGACATCGGCGAGGATGCCCGGCAGCAGCAGCGGGCTGTTCTGCGAGAATTCCTGCCGGGACATGGAGTCGGAACTGCTGACGTCGGACGTGCCGGACACAAGATAGGGCCAGGCCCCGACGCCCAGCCCCGTCAGAAGCAACGCCCCCGCGATGGTGTTTCGAATGATGTCGCGCATGAGCCCTCTTCCCGTCCCGTCAGAGTGTAGAGCCCGTGGGATCATGCGCAAGGTGTCTCCACTTCCCCGGCTTGGTCTGGGGTTGCAGAAAGGCCGCCAAGCCGGATCGTGCCGCACGCCCGGCAAACCGGTTTCTTTCGGTCGGCGGAGGGCGGTCAATCATAGGGCCTGCCTTTTCCACGTCATGCGCGTTTGCATTGCTTTGCTCAGGTCGCCCTGCCCCCACACATCGCATGGGATGGTCCAAAGACCGCTTTCTGAGCTGTCCGGCCATTGTCACCTGTTGGTTTGGGTGGTGGGAACGGTCTTGCGGCCGGCACACGGCCGGAAATTCGCGCGCCGTTCCGCCAGAAAGATTCGCGCAGGTCATCCCCGCAGCCGGGCGAGAAAGCGCACCTTAGACACGGCACCGACCTCGGCTCGCTTGAGTGACACAATGTGTGGCCGCTTGCAGACCAACGCATGACGAGCATGGCTGAGATTGGCTTCGTTCCGCGCGTGCAGCCAAGCGTTTCAAACTGATGCAAAGACAATCGGTTGACATCAAATGCCGGTTGAACAATGGTACGCGCATATAACCGGGGGTGCTCCGAGCGGAGCTGAGATGCGCGACATGCGTGAACCCTTCACAGCTGATCTGGATAATGCCAGCGGAGCGAGGTGCTACCATGTTCATAGGCGCGCAAGTGTCACTTTATCCGATGACTTCCGATTTCGTGGACGTCATCACCACCGGGCTGGACGCCCTGTCCCCCTATAAATCCGACCTGAGAATCGAGACCGACGACATGTCGACGCTCATGGTCGGCGCCCCCGGACCGCTGTTCGACGCGATCCGGGACCTGTTCTCCGCCGCCGCAAAACGGCCCGAACATGTGACCATGCACGTGACCCTGTCGCGCGGTTGCCCCGGTGAGCCGGATGATCCCAATTGCCGGTGCGACACGCTTGCGCGCGCGCAGGATCAATCCTTGGCCGAGCGGCAGACACTGGCGGCGCACGCCGTGAAGGATGCGCCCGATATGGGTGTCGGGATAGATGTGCAATTCTCGCTCTATGTCATGGGCGCGGGTGGCCATATGGACGAAATCTACGGCTGCATCGACTTCCTGAAAGACAGCGGCACGTTCCTGCGGTCCAAGAATTTCTGCACGCGGTTGCGCGGTGATGCGGGCGCGGTGTTCGAGACGCTGCGCCAGGCCTTTCTGCGGTTCGGCCCGGCAGAAGGCCATGTGACCATCGACCTGACAGCCTCGGCCAACAGCCCCAGCCTCGGCTGAGCGGGCTGCCACACGCGGGCATCATGCGCCCGCGACAGGCTTGTCATGAAGTATCTCGGTCAGATCCTACCGGCCCTTGTGGTCATCTGCGTCTTTCTTGGCGGCTGGGAAGGCTATGTCGCGCTGACGGATGCCTCGCCGCTTGTGTTGCCCGCGCCGAGCGACGTCGTGAATGGGCTGTTGGTCGAGCGGTCCGCGATCGCGCGGCACGCTGCGGCCACACTGGGTGTCGCGGGCGTGGGCTTTGGCCTGTCGGTGCTGTTCGCTTTCGCTGTTTCCATCGTGCTTCACTTCTCGGGCTGGCTGCGCCGGGGGCTGCTGCCGCTTCTGGTCGCCAGCCAGACCGTGCCGATCGTCGCCCTTGCCCCGCTGATGGTGCTTTGGTTCGGCTTCGGCCTGCTGCCCAAGGTGCTGCTGGTGATCCTGGTCACCTTCTTCCCGATGGTGGTCAGCCTTGTCGCCGGCTACGCGAGCCTGCCGCGTCCGTTTCGCGATCAGCTGGTCTCCATGGGGGCGACACCGTGGACAGTCTATCGCCGGGCCACGCTTCCCTCTGCGCGGGGGCATTTCTTTTCCGGGCTCAGGATTTCGGCGACCTATGCCATCGTTGCCACGATCTTTGCCGAATATGCCGGCGCGCGGCAGGGGCTCGGCATCTACATCCTGTCGGCAAAGAACAACTTCCGGGCGGATCTCGTGCTGTCGGCGGTGTTGGTGTCGGCCTGTCTCACGCTTGCGCTTCTGGCGATCATCCACGGGATCGAACGGGCCACGGGCCGCCGGTACCGGAGGAACGCGCATGCTTGAGCTGCAAGGTCTTACGGTGCGTGCCGGGTCAGATCCGCTGGTCGAGGATGTGTCGCTCGACCTTGTCGAGGGCAGCCTGACGTGTCTGATCGGCCCATCAGGCTGCGGCAAGAGTTCGGTGATCAAATGGCTTGCCGGCGTTCTGGCGCCGGAATTGCAAACCAAAGGTGACCTGCATCTGGACGGCCAGACCGTCGAGCTGCCGCATGACGCCATCGCATATCAGCCGCAGCAGGATACGCTTTTCCCGTGGCTCACGATTTGCGAGAACGCGCGCCTTGGGTTGGAAATCAGGGGGATGGAGCGGCGCACGGCGCGTGACCGGGTGCGGCGTCTGTTTCCGGCGTTCGGGTTGGACGGCCATGAGGACAGTTTTCCCGACCAGCTGTCCGGCGGGATGCGTCAAAGGGCGGCCTTTCTGCGGACCATCGTTCAGGACGCGCGCATTCTGTTGCTGGACGAACCCTTTTCGGCGCTGGATGCGGTGACACGGTTACAGATGCAGGACTGGCTGATCGACCGGCTGGCCGAACGCCCGCGGGCCGTCCTGATGGTGACCCACGACCTCTACGAGGCCACGCAAATGGCCGACCGCATTCTCGTCATGGCCGGCGGTCCCGGCCGCATCATCGCCGACATTCCCATTTCCACCCCGCGCGCCGACCGCAGCGAGGCCACGCTGGCCGACATCCGTTCGACCCTGAAATCCATGCTCTTGAAGGAAACCCCATGAAAATCATGACGCTGAGCCTTTTGCCATGCCTCGTGGCCTCGATGGCCCAGGCCGAGGACGTCACCATCGCGCTGGACTGGACCCTGAACACGAACCACATCGGTCTGGTTGTCGCGCGCGAGAAAGGATATTTCGCTGACGCCGGACTGCAGGTCGATATCCTGCCCTACTCCGACACCGCATCGACCGCGTTGCTTGCCGCCGGTGCGGTGGATTTCGCCTACATGACCGCGCTGGGGTTCATGAGCGCCAAGGCTGGCGGCGCGGACATCACCGCGCTTTGGGTCACGATGCAGCGCGAGGCCGGCCGGCTGGTCTATGACAGCAACAACGCCGACATCACCCGCCCAGCCGATCTGGAAGGCAAGACCTATGCCGGCTTCGGGAGCGCCTGGGAGGATGCGCTGATCTCGACAATGATCGAAAACGATGGCGGCACAGCCGATTACGACACCGTGACGCTGGGCACGGGCGCCTACGAAGCGCTGGCCACGGGCGCCGTGGATTTCACATTGGAGGTGGCCACCTGGGAAGGGGTGAACAGCGATCTTCTCGGGCGCGAGCAGTCGCATTTCATCTATTCGGATTACGGCGTGCCCGAACCCCAGGGCGGCTATATCGGGAGCCGGACTGCAATGCTCGAGAGCGACCCCGAAACGGTCGATGCCTTCATGAAAGCCACCGCAAAGGGCTACACCTGGGCCGCCGAACATCCACAGGCCGCGGCAGAGATCCTGATTGCCGCCGGAGATTTCCCCAACGAAGACCTCGTTCGCGGTTCGATGCGGGTGATCGACGAGGGCAATTACCTGACCGACGGTACGACCTCAGTGGGCCGGATCGACGAGGCGCGACTGACGACGATGGCGCGTTTCCTCTACGATAGCGGTGTGTTGCGCGGGACCGATGGGGCGCCTCTCGTCTGGCCCGGCACCGTATCGGACTGGTTCGATCAAGGCTGGATGGCTGAGTGAGCGTGCGACAGTAACGCCGGGGAACAAACGGGAACAGTGATCGCGGTGTTCTGTCTCCGCGATTGGCATCGGCAGCACCTATACGTCATTCATGACGAGGCAGGGGCGGAGTGGCCGCGATGGCCCCTGCCCTTTTCGTTTGCCGTCCAACGACGCATGGGGTGATGTTGTTGAAAATCTCTTTGCTTGGTTGAGCACGGGCTTCTCGTTCCGTCGGATTACGGGGTCTTGCAAGGTTGGCGATGCTAGGACGGCAGAAGGTTCATGATCGGTTGTTCCATAAGCGCGCCCTCTCGTTTCCCAGTCCTGCCGGTCCTCCTCTCCGGGGCATTGATAGCCTCCCTGAATGGCCTTCACGAAGAGATGCGCGGTTTCTACAGCGACACGAGCGCCCCTCGATCAAACCCGGCCCCCTGATCCGAATGCTGATCCGCCTGACGTCCGTACCGCTTCTGAGCGCCAGCTTCGGACTTGGTTCAGAATTCGGACCAAGAGCCATTTGCAACCTTTTTCTCCGCAACTGCGCTGCTTTCGTCGTGTCTTTGCGGAGTTTGAGAAAAGGCCTTCATGGTTTCTGAAGGGCCAGTCTCTGCCGGAACCTCCGAGGGCTTTGATACCTTGGAAGCCCCCGGCGCCACCCCCTGACGGTGACGATCGACAGCGCGCAAGTTGAAACGGCCAACCTGGTTTTCGAGAGAGGTCGCCTCGTGCTGAAGGGTTGCGGCTGCGGCAGATGTTTCCTCAACCATAGCCGCATTGTGTTGCGTAACCTGGTCAAGATGTGTGGCCGCGACGTTGATTTCCCCCAGGCCAACGGACTGTTCCTCTGCACCTGACGCGATGTCTGACATCTCGTCCGCAACCTGGGCGACGCGCTTGACGATATCTGTGAGGGACGCCCCCGCACGGTTGACCAACTCAACGCCATTGGCCACCTGCGCTGAACTGGAATCGATCAAGCGCCTGATATCATTTGCGGATTCTGACGATCTCTGTGCGAGGCTCAGAACGTCAGACGCGACAACAGCGAAACCGCGCCCGACCTCGCCGGCGCGCGCGGCCTCGACACCAGCATTCAGCGCCAAGAGATTTGTCTGAAACGCGATGTCTTCGATGACATTGATGATTTGCGTGATCGCTTCAGAGGACTTCTCGATTTCAGACATGGCAGTGACCGCATCTCGGACGATCTCGCCCGAGTTTTCGGCCGTCTTGCGCGCCTCGGACATGTCGTGTTCGGCATTCGCAGCGGTCTTCGCAGCGGCTTTCACCGACGTTGTCATTTGATCCAAAGCAGCCACCGTTTGTTCCAGAGTGGCCGCCTGGCTTTCCGTCCGTCGTGCCAGTTCATCTGACCCAATGCTGATTTCGTCAGACCGCGAGCGTATTGCCACGATGCTTTCAGATAGATTTGCCATAATGTCATTGAGTGTGGTGACGGTCAGGTTGAAATCTTCGCGCAGTGCGTCGTACGATCCCGAGAACTCGGTCTCGATTGTCTGCGACAGGTCGCCATTTGCAAGTCCCTGCAAGCCTTTGGCCAACGTCTCGACGACGCGCGCCTGCTCTTCTTGCTGGCGCTCCTGTTCCTGCTCCAGCCCTTCTTTCTCGAGCAGGCGAACCCGCAAGGCCTCTACCGAAGCGGCCATGGTCCCGACATCGTCACGGCCATCGGTTCCGCGCACCTCCTCGGTGTACTGTCCTGCGGCAAGCTTGTTGATCGAAACCAGCATAACCCCGAGTGGCCGCCCTACCAGCGCGCGCGCCGTGAAGTAGATCGTACAGAGCGACATGATCAGAATCAAAAGTCCGCCCGAGATAGCTTCAAAGACAGCATCATGAACAGGCGTGGAAAAAACGGCTTCTGGAACATCCAAGATCGTTGCCCAGGTCGTGTTCATACCCGGGGCCGTGAAGGGGTACACCAACCGTGTTGCGCCGTCCGGCAGCCCCTTGATCACCTGGGGCGTGCCATTCGTCAGTGCAGCGTTGACCACGTCCGATCCCACGTCGGCATAAGGTTGCGTCAGGTTGGCCTCGTCTGGATTGGCCAGCCACTTCCCCTCGCTGTCCACGAGCATGACGCGTCCGCCGTCAAATGTTTCAAGTGTGGCGAGCATCGTGGTCAGGTCTGTCAAAACGATGTCCACACCTGCGACGCCAACCGTTTGTCCATCGACGACAACGGGGACCGAGACAGACGTGAGAAGACGCCCTTCACCTGACAGGTAAGGCTCTGTAATCAATCCTTCTTCCGTATCCACCGGCACAGAAAACCACTGGGAGGTGGGGTCGACGCTGAAGGTCGAGAATTCCAGGCCGCCTTGTTCGGACTTTGTCCAGTAAGGTGTGAAGACACCGTCAGCATTCCGTCCCTCGGAGCCGGTCAAATAGGCATCGGTTGCTCCGTTGGGCAACCCGGCCATCCACGCAGAAAAAACAATGTCATACTGCATCGGAACACCGCGCAACATCTCGATCATGTTCGCGTTCGTGGCGTTCCCGGTAGACATGTAGCCGGCCAGTGTCCCGCTGATCGCGGCACCGGCCGAGGTTGCTTCGGTGATTTGTACAGCAACGGTTTGCGCAATTTCCCCGGCTGTTTCGGTCGCGAGCGCCATAACTTGGCGATCAGCCTGGTGTGATGCACTCCATCCGCTGTAGCTGATGTAGCCGGCCAAGATGAGTGTTATCGAGATACCGGTCGCGACGACCATTTTGCCGGTTACAGTCTTGAAGAAATTAGTCATGATTGAGCGCTCTCCCTGCTCCGACATTCTCCTGTTCGGTATCAGCGGGAGCTTGCAAAACTGTTAGGATTCCGGCTCTGACCAAACATAAACCAAAGCATCTTATGTAAATCCGGACTGATTAGCGGCTTGTTTAACAGACGCGGAAAACCATTATCTGTGCCATTCCTTGTCCTGCGACCCTGCCCTCCATGTGTAAATGTCAGGCTTGCGGGCGTTCCTGCGCCTTCTCTCTCACCTTGAATGCCCGGCAGCGTTCAGGCACGACTGGCTCCCGTTCGCCGGCTGACGCGTTCCCCGCGTGGTTGCCTGAACCGGCTGACGTCCGAATGCCCGCGACCTGCCTCTCTTTCCGGAAGGTTCGGCCCAACCATTCATTTCGGGATCAGACCTGTAAGCATGTGCAGCCGGTCAGGGGACCGCCTGTGTTTCGCAAACACCTGAACGACGTTTTTGTTGAGGACCACCGTCTTTGGGAAAAGTTGCGTTCACCCGGTCTTTGTCCAACCGATCCGGCCGTGCGGTGGTGGGTCTTCGGCATGTGTGGCTGTTCAAAGCGTGCATGATGACGCCAAACCTGCTGAGGAAACCAGCCTTCGCCCAGACTGTGCCGTCCGGGCCTACTGGCCGGATAGGGGTCGGATTGTCGCAGAAACCGACGGTGTTCATCCCGCTGGATGCCACGCATCTATACCGCTGATGACGTTGCAGTCTCCCTGTTCGACGCGCTGTGCCGCATCACCCCCGACGGCAATTTCGTTGCGAACCTCGCCGCCGAGGTGCCGACGATCAGGTTCGGTCATCGGTTTCACCGTGCTAATCCTGATTCCGGGAGGTCCCCTGTCGCAATTCGCGCTCGCCTGCGTCCTCGGCCCCTATTTGCTGCCTTACGTTCCCAGCAGATAGACCAGCGGGCGCGGTTTGCGCCGCCGGCTGACAGGACAACATTACCTTGGCACCGATCCGTTGGGATGCGACATCGCAGCACGACCGCTGACAGCGAGACGCATTTCGCTGCTGGTTGGTTATGGCCGCCGTTCTGGGCAGGCTCATCGGCGTGGTGGCCAGCTACGGCGGCCGGGTGGTCAACGCCGTTCGGATGCCCTGCACCACCCGTTTTGGCGAAACCTGCCGCGCGCCCTTGCGATCACGCGACAGATACTGTCGTAGGATCACAAGATTGCGGACAGATATGAAAGAATTCCGCCATGACCCAAGTTGTCTCCTCGCCCTCTCCCGCGATCGAGCTTGTGCCCTTCGCCGAGGCGCATCTCCCCGAGGCGCAGGGCCAGTCGCAAGCCGTGCAATGGCCCCACCGGATCGAAGACTGGAAGCTACATCTGGCAATATCCCAAGGGGTTGCCGCCGTGGCCGACGGCCGGGTCATGGGCACGGCGCTGTGTTCTCTGTTCGGTCCCGTGGCCGCCGTGAACATGATCATCGCCGACGCGGCGATGCGCGGCCGGGGGCTGGGACGCAGGTTGATGGAGCACGTGATCACCCTTGCCCGGGACCGCGAAATGCGCCTTGTCGCCCCCCAGGACGGTCTTCCGCTTTACCGCAAGCTGGGGTTTGAGGACTGCGGGCATGTGGTGCAGTTGCAAGGGACAGCCTGTGCCGCGACCCCGGAACTGCCGGTGACCTTTGCGCCTGCAAACCTCCACAAGCTGGCAGAAATGGATACAGAGGCCAGCGGGATGGCGCGCGGGCCGCTCCTTTCGCGGATTGCAGACAGCGGCGAGACGCTGACCACCACCGGCGGCTTTGCCATCCTGCGCCGGTTCGGCAAGGGACATGTTCTTGGCCCGGTGGTCGCGCGGGATGCCACCGCTGCACGGTCGCTCATCGCGGCCGGGGTGAACCATATGCAGGGCCGGTTCCTGCGGATCGACCTGATCGAAGAAAGGGGCCTCGTTCCTTTTGTCGAGGAGCTGGGGCTGACGGTGGTCGGCGGCGGCACAAGCATGGTCCGCAATCCCAAGGCCCGAACCGACGGCGATTACCAGACGCACGCCATGATCTCCCAAGCCCATGGCTGACAAAAGGTCGTGACAATGCTGACCAAGCCCCCCGCGCCAAGTCCCTTGCCGAACTGGACCGACGCCATCTCGTCCCTCCGGTGTCTTCCTTCCGGGATCAGAAGCCGCGCGGGGGACGCTTGGTGATCGCACACCCGCACAGATGCCGACGGACGAGAGCTGATCGACGGCTTTGCCCGGACCGACCTGCTGGTCTGCTGTCTGTCCCTGCCCCGCACGCGGCTGTTGGCGATGGATCAATCGGGGTCACCGAAAAGGCTCGTCAGATCAAAGTGCTGGCGCGCAAAGAGGGTCTTGAGCACGACGAAACTGAAATACTTGTCGATGCCCGGGTTCTGCTCGCCCAGCGCCTCCACGATGGGCGGGCAATCATCGATCCAGCCAGTGACCAACGGCACAAGTAAGTCGCATCCACCGGACACCAGATGGCATTTCACACAGGCATCGATTTTTTTCCAGCGCCTCTTGGAAGCACGCGAAATCGATCTGCCTGAGGTTCTTGAGCGTGAAGTCGGTAAACACCATCATGCGCGAGCCAAGGCACCCCAAGTCGATCCAAGGCGAATAGCCCGCATTCAGCAGCTTTTTCACACGCAACAGAAAGGGGGATGGCGACTGGTTAACCTTTTCGGCCAGCTCGAGGTTCGTGATCCAGCCATTGCGTTGCAGCACAGTGAGGCGCTTCACGTCCGTCCGGTCGAGCGTGCAGGCCCGCGTCATCGCATTTGCTTTTCCTCCTCGGTATGGTCAGAAGAGCCCCCGCAGGATTTCCGGCTCATGCTCGTTACTCATCCGGTTTCAACTAAAGGTGCCATTTGCGCCATCCATTGCGGGACACCCTGCTCTATTCCTGCAGATAGGCTTTAGCCAAACGAAAGGATCGCTCATGTCCGCACCACGCCTGGCGGTGGTTACATCCACCATCCTTCCCAAAGATGCCGATTGCGTCGTGATCGGTGGCGGCATCGTCGGCGTCTGTGCCGCCTGGTGGTTGGCGCGGGAAGGCCAGAACGTCGTGCTGGTCGAAAAGGG
>NZ_JACIEJ010000002.1 GCF_014196795.1 Sagittula marina | reverse complement strand
GGCGCGGATCGCGGTGCAGATCCCGTATCGCGCCTCCGGACAGCCGCTGAACCTGTTGGTCGACAGTACAGGTATTCAATTTCGCGGCGATGGAGAGTGGCTGACCCGCAAGCATGGAGCCTCGCGCCGGAGGCAGTGGAGGAAGGTCCACATCGCCGTGGACGCAGGCACCGGCGACGTTCGCGCGGTCGAGTTCACCTCGAGCCGTCAGGGCGACAGTCCGCTGCTGCCAGAGCTGTTGTCCCAGATCCGGCCCGACGAACCGATCGATACCGTCACCGCCTCCTCTCGGCAGATTGCTTTGCAATCGCCTGCCGGGCAATGGACGGCGCCTATGATACGCGACGTTGCCATGAGGCGATCATCGAACGAGGCGCGAACGGCATCATACCGATCCGCCGTAACGGTCGTGCCTGGAAGGCTGACAGCCCCGCGGCCATTGCGCGAAACGAGATCTTCCACGCAACCCGGCATCTGGGCCGGGCGCTCTGGAAGACATGGGCGCGATACCATGTCCGCAGCCGGGTCGAGGCCAGGATGAACTGCCTCAAGCGCTTCGGAGAACGGATCATGTCACGAGACCCTGACCGCCAAACCGCCGAAATTCACATCCGCATCGCAATCATGAATACCTTCTCGGCCCTCGGCAGGGCCGAGATCGAAGCCGTAACTTGAACTCAGGTGGGAAAGGGAAAACTCATCCCCGAACCTTATTTGCGCAACAACGCCGTGTGGAAGCCGCGACGGGCGAGCTCGGTGATCAGGCTTGTCTTGCCCGCACCGGGGCCGCCCGTCACGACGAAGAAATGGTCGCTCGTGGGCCATCCTCGGGTTTGATAGGGGGGAAGGGCTGCGCAGCGATCAACACGCCATAGGCATGGATCGGAGCAGCATGGATTTTCGGAGGGAAAATATTACCGGTCTTCGCGACAAAGGCAAATCCTCTGACGAGAAAGGCAGAACTATCTGCTCCTTTTCAATAGGTGGGAAGGGGCACATAGTTTTGCCTCTCGGCGCCAGAATTTCCTTTTAAATTCAGTGCCCCGAAATCTCGATGCTGAACTGA
The DNA here is from genome assembly GCF_014196795.1 of Sagittula marina. GTDB lineage: Bacteria > Pseudomonadota > Alphaproteobacteria > Rhodobacterales > Rhodobacteraceae > Sagittula > Sagittula marina. Next base: position 583,193 of record NZ_JACIEJ010000002.1, on the reverse strand, counting down.
AGCTGCCTTTTTCGTCAAATAAGGTTGCCTCTGGGACGACACGAAAAAAGCCGACGCAGTGGTCGGCTTTCTCAAGGGTTATCGTGTCAGAAGGTCCTGGGGATGGAATGCACAGGCTTCGGCCCCATCAGGCAGCAAATCCCACCATCATTCCTGACCTCATCTATCGTTCACATCGCGGCGGCGGAAGATGATCCGGTTTTCGCCGTTGAAGATGAGTGGTTCGACGCCGTTCTTGTAAAGCTCGCGGCAGAGATTGGCGGGATCGCGTCGTAACTCGCGGGCAAGATCGGTAGCAGAGATGTAGTGCTCGGCGAAGATTGTGACGGAGGCCTCATCGACCACCCGCCAGCGTTCTGAGGAATTTTTGCTCTTTGGAGCAGCACTCAAGTAGCCTGCGTTCACCAGATTGCGGATTGTAGCGGTATCGACCCCTAGCTTGCCGGCAGCCTCCGACATGCTGATCGCACCAGCTGAGTTCTGGTCTATGGCCGTTTTTGCCCGCTCGACAGATATCAGGAAATCGTTGAACCTTGGGTCTGCGCCCGTAGCACAGCGTAGCGGAATGTCGTGTTCGAAAATCAGGTTCAGGAGTTCGAGGGTCGAGCATTGGCACGCGGGCGTGGCCGCAATAAGGGAAACCTCATCATTGGCCGGTTCCAAATCAGGGCGTGTTTGGCGGTATAAGCGACCGATAAAGGCGTCGAGATCTTCCCTTCGGAAATACGGCGCGTTTCGGGCCATCTCTCCTGCCTTCTTGATGAGCCCTTCCACGACGAACGTGCGCAGCAGGTGGATGTCCAGCCCGAGATAGTCTGCCGCATCGAACCCGCGTAGCACGCCGTTGGTTTCATTGGCGAGCTTTTGCAGCGTCTCCCGTGACGGGTAGCGATGATAGGTGATGGCACCGGATTTTCCCGATTTCGAGATGTCGCCACGCTCCAGAAGCTTATGGCGCAGCATCCGTTCGTCGATGCCGTAGGCCTTCGCGCCTTTTCGAAGGGAATACACCTGTTGCCTGTCGCAACGTATCCGCAGGACCGTGCTGCCGACGAGCGCGGGATAGGTCCGCAGGATGTAGTCGAAGACCATCTGACGGATGTCATCGAAGGCAGCATCATCCTCACGCTGGGATAGCCAGGTCAGGAAAGAACCTGCAATCGCGCCGTAGGTGTGACAGCCAGGGCCTGCCTTTAAGCGAAGCTCTTCAAGCACTGCGACCATCTGATCAGGTCCGTTGCATAGGACGTCGTATCCGGCTGCACCGGCCTCAAGCCATTGTCGTTCGGTCGTTTCAGCTCGACCGGCTTTGGGGCCTCGCGTCAGCAAAAGGCCGAAATTTTCGCAAAGCTGTGCCGCGACATGGAACTCCAGCGTGTCGAGCCAACGGCCCGCAGACGCGCCATCCAATCGGCCAAGGAGGTAGCGCTCCAGAGATCGCGCTTCTTCGGCAACGATCTGAATGTCGTCTATGTCCATGTTGTCGACCATCCGCGCGAAATCATAGCTGTGCTTGTGATGCGAGGGAGGCGGGACCTCGATCAACATGCAAGAATGTTGGGCGCAGGTCCGGATTGAAGTGAGTTGCCATGCCCCAAGATGAAATGGGCCATGGACACCCTGCTCTGAAAGAGCTTCAGCGGCACATTTCGGGCATCCTCTGATCGTGCTTCGGCTGTAGGCCGTGAACCTCGGCGCTTCTGCCCCCAACTGATAATTCGTCTTCGACGGGGCGTGGGGTGTCCAAGTGCGGAGTGTGGTGGGAGCGCACCCGGCGAGTGCGGCAACCCGCTCGATCTCCACCGGGTCGCCGACCTTCAGGGCGCGATAGGAAATGCTCATGTCGGCGCAGAAAGACTGAAGGCTGGCAGTCCCGTTCTTCCGCGCAATGCGGGACGCTAGCGACGTCGCGCTTTCACCGGGTACCGGGGTGACGTTGAGTGGAAGCGGCTTGAGGGGTGACAACATCATGTGCGGTTCTCCCGAGAAAACACCTGGCGGGCGTGAATGCGCATGAAGTCCGGCACGACAAACGGGTTGAACTCGGCATCGCAGGAGGTCCGCCGATGGTAGGCCCTGATGAAATTATGCCGGTTTAGTGTCTTCTGGCCATGCAGATAGGCATCCTCGATGGCGTCAAGGATCAGGACGATGGCGATGCCGAACTGGTTTGCCGCAGCATGGACTACGCGTTCGCCGTGGGATAATTCCAGAACGTCATCCTCTGGTTCGAGCTGCGCCAATTCACAATAGTTCTCGAGCAGGTCGAGGATATCATCACCATATGCGGCGGGGGATAGGCTCTCGAAACGAACGGTCCTCATGCGTCGAGCGAGCTGGTGGTCGTGGTTGAGGATGTCTTCCAGCTCGTTTGTGCCCGACAGAATGATCCCGACTGGCCACTCCGGGTCTGTCATCAGAGTCTTCAGCATGGATGTCACTGAATCCAGCTCGTGCTTGGTGCCCCGCGAGGCCAAGTCCTGCGCCTCGTCGAGATGCACGAACAGGACACGCCGCTCCTTGAGGTGATGTTGGACCAGGTCCCAGATGTACCAGGCATGGCGATCGGCACCGATGGGATAGCCGAGCGCCCGAAGGAGCATCTGTCCGACGAATTTCAGCGTTGCGGGTGATGGCACCCGCAAGCTGATGATGGTTGAATCTCCGTATCCCTGATCGGCCAGCCGCTGCCTTTCTTGGGCAAGAAGATGAGTGATTGCCGCGCTTTTTCCGGCCCCGGAGTGTCCGGACAGGGCAAGCCCTTGTGCCTCGCTGATGCGGCCGGTCTGGATATCTACGAGCCTTTTCTCAGCGAGGATGGAGAACCCTTCTGCCAGAGGAACGAAGCGCTCGTGATCGACGAAATACGCCTTCAGTTCAGCGACCCGTTGTGCCGCTTGGGTGATCAGATCATTTCCCATCATTGAACCCCCAGCGTCTGCGGTTCTTGCGTCTCGTTCGACGCTCGGAGATCGGCCCGTCATCGTCGCTGTCCGGCTTCCGAGATGTGTCCGTTGGCGGAGTAATGGAGATTGCGCCATTGAGCAGGTCGTTGCTCGGCGGCATGTATCCTAACCGCTGTTCATCAGAGCGGAGCGGATAGTGCAGTGCCGCATCTGCGCGGGCGACGTCCACGTCGGTCACATGGAAAGGGGTCAGGGCGCGCAGCGCGAATGCGCGGCGGTTCGCGTCCGATATCCGCGCGATAGCCCGCTGGACCTTGGGCGCGTCCAACTTCGCAGCACGCGCATGTGCGTGACGAACGGCCCGGATGCCCTCGCGCAGCTCATCGAAGCTCACGCCCTCAAAGCCGGGTTGATTGGCGAGCGCCGGATACCAAGTGGCTCCGACCTTGACGGCGATCCAGCCGATGTCCTGTAGATCGACCCTGATTTCCACCTCCCGTATGGGGGAGTGCAGATAGGCTTCCCGCAGCGCCTCGCAGCTATAGCTAAGCCCCGAGAACAGTACGCCCTCGTCGTTGAGCTTCCGGGGCATCGGCCTGCCGAATGCCTTCCTGAGGGTCAAACCATCCGGAACCGGAGGCGTCCCGTGTTCAGCCACCAGCCGCTTCCAGCCTGCATTCGGGGTTTCCCCGTTCAGAGAGCCATGCGGTTGGTTGTGGTAGATATCAACAATATAGGTCAGCAGGACCTTGATCAGGTCGTCGTCACACAGACAGGCGAGCATTTCTGAAGGATAGTCGCCGCGATCGATGGTGTCGAAAAAGGTTCGACCTGCCAAGAGCGGCATGAGCTGATGTCCGAGTGTGCGGAAGAAGGACTCAATGTGCCCCCGCATCCATGGGATGCCAGCGGGCGGCAAGTGCGACGTGATCCCAAGTGACGCTACCGTTGCCTGAAAGGCGTCCGAGACGAATGCAGGCCCCATGTCGGTCACAAGTGTTCCGATCCCGCCATGATGATGCCATGTGTTTTCGCATTCGGCCGCCTGGGCCAGCGGGGTCTTGTCCTCGAAAATCTGCCGCAGCGCGCGGATCGCATCATCCGAGTTCGGATTGTCGGCCAGTCGCATCGACACGACACATTTCGTGGCGCAGTCGATCGCTAGATACCTCCAGCGCCGCCCGGTCTCGAATTTCTTCTGCCGATCCGGCGGCAGGTGCTCCCAGATGCCTGTCAGCGTCAGTAACGACACGACGTCGAGCTTGTTTTCATCCATCTCGACCCGCTCCATGGGGCGCACAACATCGGGACCGTTGCTGCTCATTGCGAATTTCCTGGCGGCTGCAGACACGCCAAATCGTTTTGCGCAGACGTAGAATGGGTCTGCCGAGTCCAATCGGCGTTTAACGCTGGAGGCAGAGGGGATCGTGAGCGGCGTTGCCCCCGCGCTGGCTCTGCGCGCGTTCTCTTCGGCGAACAGTGCCCGAGTCTCCTGAATAGACTGGACCTTGGTTGGTTGCTGCGTGTCGGCGTAAATCTCGATGACCTGGTTCATCAGGGCTTCCGCCTTCGGACACCAGCGCCGGCTCCGATTGCCGGATAGGTGAGTGGCCGGAATGAGAGAAAGTGCAGAGTAGCCTGCAGCCTGATAGGAGCGGACCCACTGCAAGACCGTTCGGCTTCCCGGCAGCTTACGAACTTTTATTTCCTTGCCCGGTCGTATCTTGGCAAAGGCCGCTGCGCCTTCGCCAACGAGCCTGGCCGTCACTGATGCGAGCTGCGCTTTGGCCTGCTCATATGCCCGCTGCGTGCGTTTGACGAGGCCCGCAGCTTCGAGAGCTAGGAAGGCGTCACAGACGGCCTTCCGCCAGATCACCAGCCGTGCGGTCTTTTCCGACAGCTCGCTGATGACCTGCACAGGTTTGTCGCGATGCGCGTCTTGGGTAGCACGGTCAAAATACCCGGCAAAGTAGGTCGTGTCCGGCCGACGCATCATCTCGGCGAGCTCATGGTGGGAAAATGCCTCGGTGATCCCTGGCTGACCGACGCGCTCGAAGGTGCCGCCTTTGTCGTCGATTTCTAGTGGGCGCATAGCGACGCCTGCCGTGGTGATCATGTCGGAGCTTGAGAAGCGAAAACGCAAGGTCATGCCGCCACCTCCGTCAGAGAGGAGCGCGACCAGGCGAGCGTCCGGGCCGCTTCAGCGGCAGCCTCTCGGTCAATGTGCTGGTCAGTGACGAGCAACACGCGATCCGCGAATGATTTGGTTACCGCCGCCGAGACCGCTTCGAGCTCGGATGCAAAGTTCAGCTTCAGCACACGCTGCATGGGTTTGATGGCGACGGCGACGCGCTCCCCGTCCGTTTTCGTGACCAAGAAATCGAAGACATGTCGCGCGGGGCGGCCGTCAGTGCCGACATAGGATATCGCCGGGGGTTGTTCGCGGATGTGGTGCACGTCGTCGCGTACCAACATCAGGCAGAGGAAGGCGTATTCGAGCGCACTCTCGAAGTGGATGATGCGCGGGCGCTCGAAGCCGGGCAGCGGTGCGACCATCGAGCCGCGAAGGCTCCCTTTAGAACGGCGCGCAGGCACTCGGGTCGCGTGGCTCGGCTCCGGCCCGCGGTAGAACAAGGTGTTGTACATGATGTTTGGAGCGCACCTCACCTGGGCGCCGACCCATGTGGATCGGAGCAGGCGCGGGGCGACATCCCCCTATGTTTGAGATGAGTTTGACCGCCCTGCCGAGAGACGCCTCGGCAGGTTGACTTTTCGTGAGACTCAGGGGATGAATAAGGGGTCGGCTTCAAACGACGCTTATTCAAAAGGCCTTCCTGTTAGCGCAGGAGGGTCTTTTTATTTCCCGATGTCAGGTTTTGTTTGCCGCGCTGTCCTCCTCTGCTGCGTAACGATCGGGGAAGAGCTCCTGGGGAGTTGTACCAAGCTGGCAGGCGATGGCGGATTGCACACGATGCGAACGGCGATAGCCTTGGCTAACTACCGTCACGCTGCTCTGCTTGATGCCGAGCGTCCGGGCGATTTCCGCCATGCTCGACCCGGCTTGCCGAAGCCTGCACTTCAGCTGCTCGTGATTGTGCAAATCTACCTTCATGGCCTGATGCAAGTCCTTAGACTCCGTTCTTACCCACACCAACAGTGATTCGGAGATTGATTCGTCGCGCAAGTTCTCTTCGGCTGTGTGGGCGTTTTCTCAGATTTTGTCGGGTTGCTTTGCCGATCAAACCGAGAATACCGGCAAGCTTCCGACCTGATGACTTTGCACTGCCGGGTTACCGCGCCAAGGTTGTCACTGAAGGAGCGGCTCCAGTGACAACGCAACGAGATGAAGAAAAGCGACGACTTCGGGAGGCTCGGGAACAACTCGAGGCTGCCAAGAGTGTCATTTCTGAACTGGAAGGCCCACGCATTCGGCTGCGCATATCCCGCAGAAAGCTCGCGCGCCAAAAAGCTACACAGTCAGAAGCGGCGGGTGCACAAGCCCAGGCGGTAGATGTCAGCGATCTCGGGACAGAGCCACAGGACCCTGTGCGCAAGGTGCTGCGGGTCGGAGAAAAGCCTCGGTTGCCGGAGCCGTCTGAGGTCAAGCGGATATATGAGGAAATGCCGTCACTGGACCAAGTGGCGCAGGCTTTGGGACGAGACCGCCGTGCGGCAGCCAAAGCTTTGGCTGCCGCAGGGATCGACATCAAAGAAGATATTGCGAAACAGTGGGACTCGGGCAGTTCCCTGCGTGAGCTGCACAAGCGGCATGGTCCAGGATGTGATACGATTTCGAGGTGGATCAAGAGCACGGGCCGCGAAGTCCAACCGCGAAACGCCAACCGTCAATGCGACGAAGCGCTGGTCGTCGAGACGTACTTAAAGACACGATCCGCAAACCGATGCGCCCTGGCGGCAGGTGTTTCATGGGAAAAAGCGCGGAACATCCTGCGGAAGCGGGGAGTGTGGGAGAAGTAACCGCTTCGTACCAAACGCCAAAGAAACCTACCATCAACGAGGGCAGCATGGTCAAGCCGACACATCCGGATCAGCATGAGTTGCACGATTGGCCGATGTACGGCCCGAAGAACCCGGAAATCGCAAACATCGTGGAGCGGCTTGCTTACGATCATGGGATGCGCGTTCGTGACATCGAAGAGGTCATACTGTTGGCCTTGCAGCACCGTCTACGAGCGGCCGAGCGCGTAAGTCGCGGCTAATCGCTTCCAAGCTGACGGACAGTAAGCTCCACGGGTGGCGAACATCGCTCATCCCGAACCCGCTGCTACTGGGAAAATCCACGACGGCGCCAGCTAGAACGACCAACTCTTTTCGATTTAGTGGTCTTGCGCCGGATGATTTCAGTCAACTGGGCTGCCATCCGCTTTGCAGTCTACCGCTAATGCAGTCGCTCGATATTATCCATACAGCCAAGTTTTCCTTTGTCGCTTGAGTGAAAAGCCCGCGGTCGATGCCACAAGGCAATCGTGGATCGGCAACATGGGGGGCACTTTCTAGCAAAATTTTAGTTGCACGTAGGGTGGCGGTCATTGTTCATCCGCCTGTACCTAGCTTAAACCCTACTCGGGCTCCGGTCCCAGCTGAATGAACTTTCAGAATCGAGTAGATAATCTAATGCGCCAGCAGTCTGAAGAGATATTCTAATGAATGACGAAGCCGAAGAGAAGACGGGCAATATTGGGCATACAGCACTTGTGTTCTTCCATGGGATTGGGAATCCAAGGAAGCTAGGTACGCTAACGACTTTTCTAGATGAGTTTGACAGGGTGGGAAGCTCACAGGACCCTCAAAAGCTTGGCGTGCCGAGAAACTTTCGTCACAAAATAGAAGAGGGCGAAGATGGATCGTCCAGCGCGGTAGTCCAGTTTCGGAGAATTAAGAAATTCAAGAAGATCGATGTCCAGGTCAAGATCGTGCGCGCGTACGAAGGTTACTGGGGTGATGATTTGACCCGGCCGATCTCTATGCTCACCTTTATTCTTTGGATTTTGAAAATTGTAGTAAATTCGTTTCGAATATTGAGGTCACCATGGAGGCGATACCCGCTCTACCGTATCCGTTCTCTACATCTGGTTGATGATATGTTTTCTGGCCGTTTGACTAGGGAGAAGTTGGAGGCGATCTACCGAAAATTCGGATCCGCAAAAAAAGTGGATAGATGGAAAGCGGGTACGAGACAGGACTTTATCGCATATCTCGAGAGTGATGAAGTGAAGGGAACGTATGGAGATTTCAGTGCAATAGCTAAATCTTGGTTTGAGCGAGAGAAGAATGTCCTGCGAAGTTTCCTTTTCACAGCTACTAGTGTGTTAGTCTTTGCATTCTTCATGCTGCTTGTAGTTGGATTTTTGATTTGGTCGACTCTAGGGGTTGCCGCTGAAGCTTACTCCGTTCCCGTGGCGCTCCATATTCCGGCTGCCGTCAGTATATATGCATTATTTCTTTGGCTGGCTTGGAGTCCCGTTAAACAGAGAATATCAGATGTATACTTTTGGACATCCTATGATGAGAGGTCCAACGGGTTTTCAATCCGGGAAAGGAGGATCGATCAAGCTGAGAGGCTCATCCAAAAGGTCATAAAGAATGACCGGTGTAATGACTGTGTGATAGTTGCGCATAGCCTAGGTTCTGCGATTGCCACGGAAGCATTCTTTAGAATCTCCGATAAGATCGATGCACTTGATATATCTGATGAGGAAAGGGAGTGTCGAAGGCGCCAGTTTCAAAAAATAAGGTTTATGTTTGTAGCTGGGAGCCCAATCGACAATATTTTCTCTCTGTTTCAGGAAAGTTACGTTCCGTCCAGAAGGTACAGTAGGATACAGGAACAAAAATCTGCAAGCTTCAAGCGGGATCATTTCTACCCAAGCTTTGCAATGGTGAATATATGGTCAAGGTTTGATCCGATAAGCGCTAGGATCTTGTCTCTTCGAACGCCTGAAAACAGGCGCAATAAGATGGTGTTCAATAGCGAGAGTGTGCCTTCTGGTATCCCTGCGCCATTAGCGGCGCATTCTGGATATTTTCAAGATGAAGCAATCATGACTGAAATATACCGGGCGGTGATGACTGGAAGATTTAACCCACAGAACATGCGTGCGGAGTATCTGGAGGTTGAGCTCGGGAGGTGGAAGTATATAAGTTTTCTGGGGCTTCCGTTATGTATCATCATGGTTATTGGGGCTTCTCTATTCGAAATTCGCCTCCTCTCCGCTGGCAGCTTAGTGGCGCTTGGAGGTTTGCTCTACTTCACGCTCAAGAAATATGCCTCTGATGTTAAGGAGCAGGCCGAGTGCCGCTCTTGACGCGATGCGGCTTATAGGGTTCATTTGAAGGTAGAGGTCGGGTGTCCTCCTGAACACCCGCTACAGGAGCCGCTTTTCTTAATTGGAAGGCGGCTCCGCCATTGTCGCACTATATCACAAACTAGGCTCGGGTCTCATAGCCAGAGGCGGACGGTTGCGGCGAGTGCTGAGAGGAAGACCTTGGACGATCTGTCGTAGCGGGTTGCATCACGCCGCCGATACCTCAGTCTGCCGAACATGACCTCGATCCGGTTGCGGCGTTTGTAGCGAAGCTTGTCGTAGCGGACGGGCTTGGTGCGAGACTCTCGCCCGGGATGCACGCCCGTATCCCTCCGCTTCTTGGAACGATTCGGCGTTGGCATGCAGTTTGGTGTTCAGGCCGATCTTCGTTCGAACGATCGGTCGGCTATATTGGTCATCGGGTTCTCCTCTTTCGACCGCAGGCTGGGCTCCGTGCGGTGCGCCTTCGGTAGATCGCGTCGACCTTCACCGTCTTCGGAACAGCCGCCTCCGATGCTAAACCTAGTCAGATAGCTGATGCCCAGGGAGGGTTTCTACCTCAGGCGTGACGATCACAGCTATGTCCGGCGCAATTGACGCACAGCCTGCTCAGTTGAGGTGGCAACTTTCGGGGTTCGGCAACTGACGAAATTCTACGTTGGGTTGTGTCCGGTGAGGGATCGTTCAACGAACGTTTTTGATTTCGCCTCGAGCTCCTTCTGCTGTTGAGAAAACTATGTCTCGATAGGGTGGTACGATTTGTTTATCGCTGAAGGGGCCGCTTGCGTTACGCTTGACCCATGACAAACTTACGTATTGGCTATGCCCGCTGCTCCACCGACGCTCAGGATCTCGCCGTGCAGCGCGCGGCGCTGGAAACGCTTGGCGTCGCCTCCGAGCGAATCTACACAGACTATGGGCTGACCGGCCGCAACCGCGACCGGCCCGGGCTTGCCCAGGCGCTGGCCGCCGTGCGCGCGGGCGACACACTTGTGGTCCCCAAGATTGACCGGCTGGCCCGCTCGGTGCCGGACGCGCGCGACATCGCCGACGGGCTAGCTGAGCGCGGGGTACGGCTCGCGCTTGGAAGCACGGTCTACGACCCAGCCGATCCGATGGGGCGGATGTTCTTCAACGTGCTGGCGACCTTCGCCGAGTTCGAAGCCGACCTAATCCGGCTTCGCACCCGCGAGGGCATGGCGGTGGCCCGCGCCAAAGGGAAGTTGAGGGGCAAGAAGCCAAAGCTTTCCGACCGGCAGGCGGCGGAGTTGACACGGATGCACGCAACTGGGGAGTATTCGGTGTCGGACTTGGCCGAGCTCTTCACTGTGTCGCGGCCAACCGTCTATCGCACGCTGGCGCGGCAGGGGCCGAAACGTTAATGGCCGACGGTCCCTTCCAGCCCTTTACAGCCAACCCTTCCAGCGACGGCACGAAGTCTACCGTGGGCAGGATGGGCGGATTCCGGGCATTCTCTGCAACCTCGCGTGTTCAAGATCGCAACCAGAAAGCGGACGCTCCCATTGCATCTATCTAAAACTCTATCAGGACGACTTTCGGTCAGTTAGCTTGGCCTATTTGACGTGAAAAGGGGCAGAACCTCCCGAGCGGATAGGGAGCCAGCATCTGCCATAATGGACAAAGTTTTTCGAATTTGCGCTCGAATTGCGTGTGACCGATCTTCCAACGTTGCCAATAGTCCGGCCGCTTTGTCAGAGAAACCTGCATACATCCAGAAACTGGCATTGGTCTTATGCTCTTTTGCATACGCTTTGAGCCAGGGAACGAACCATTCTTCAAGCTGATCGGCCGACATGCGTTCGCAAATAGCAAGAACTGCATGGGCAGCAGAGGCATGCTGTTTTGTGGCGTCCACCCAACTATCGATCCTAGGCAAGAGCATTTCCAAGTAGGGCCAATCCGGCGGCACGGGCGTCATATACGGGCCGACAAACCCTGCCGCCCGCAATGCGTTGTCTATATTTTGCCACTGGTCATTTTGAACTCTGGGAACCAGATTGCTCATGACCCAATCTGCCGCCGGTTGCCAAGCTTTCCAAAATCGATCGTCTGGCGATCGGTTGCTGACAATCAGCTCATGAGTAACGGCATCAAGGTAAGACCCAATCAAGTCACCCTTATATTGCCGTTGTTCGAGATCGGTCAACGTTCTCCAAGCTTGACCGTCACCAGAAATTGCTGCAAGCCTTCCAGTTTCCTTTGCGAGTGTACTTACTAGTTCGTAGGGAAAGGCATTCCCATAGCCACCGGGCCGTTCGTCTTCATTTCGAATAGAACGTGCCCATTCAGTTAGGCCCTCAAAATACTCGAAGAGATATCGTTGTTTCTCCGCAGTCAGAGCAGTATATGGAACTGCCTCTATCAGTGTTTTCATTTTTCCCCAGTCAAAATGACGACTCGCCCGTAGCTTTACACGTACGACAGGAGGATAAAGTTTCTTCGACCTGACCCAACGTGTACGGAAGGGCTTGGGAGGTAGAATGGGCCCACGAATTGGGCCGCGTCCGGTTGCAAATTTTACTGCATTCCTATGACGCTTGAGATTCATCCTTTCTGCGCGCCTTTTCTTGCGATCCGCCTCCCAGTCAAAGCCTGAGTCAAAAACGCACGTGTCAAAGGCGGCGACCAAACACCTCCATGCAAGTTCAGGTCTTTGTGCCCATTCGAAGCCTCGCAGTGTTGCTGATCCGACTGCATGCAGTTGATGGGTTGCGAGCTCCGCAACGGCCTCGTCAAGGTCATTACTAAAACCACGAGTTACCAAGGCAGCAACTCCACCTGCCGCTATCGTTTGTGGATCAAAAGACATCACAGATTGCGGGACCAAAAATTGCAATTCGTCTGGTGTGCGGTCCCGGGAAACCGCAACGAGCAAGCGCTCTTGAGCCCAACTTACATGAGTCTCGACCAACTCTGATGGGCCAAATTTCGCCAACACCGCAGCAACGCCAGCAGATGCGGCTTGTATCATTCGCCCGGAGAAATCTGTCGCAACCATGTCTTTGTCGGTCGCTTGCTCGTTCAATAGTTTGATAGCATCTGAGAGCTCAAACCTACCTTCAACTTCTCCAGCCTCCAATGAGCGCTCAGCCCAAGTCGCAAGCTCACTCAATGAATTGGTCCGAGCTTGTTCTATACTTTGCGCTTCAAGTTCGGCAGCGTTCTCTTTGGGCGGTTCCAGTCTGACTAGTATCTGGTTTTTATCATCACTTTCTTCAAATTTGACTGATTGTGGATCAGAGTCACTGAGATATCGCTCTAGTCTTGTTTGGGTTTCGTCCCGCCACGCCTCGTTCATGAGTTCGTGGTCAAAGTCAGCAAGGTCATCAAGGGTCCAGCGAATGCGCCGTTCCTGTAAGAACGCCTGTGCCTCCTGATCTGCCATAAGATGGAAAGGCAAAAGGAGTTGATGGTGGAAAGGGCCGCGATTGTTGTATCGCTCCCAAATTTCTTCAGTTGCCTCTAGGTGATGTTGCCCTGATCCAATTCCACGAATGCGGTGGGTCGGAGAACGGTCGTCCATGTGGCGGCGAATGTCGTAGCCCCAAAGACGTGGTGCTGCCAGAAGTGGGGCGATTGCAGAAATCGACGGGCGATCATTTTGACGATGAGCGACAGCATTAATGATCGGGGACGTCGTAGCCACAAGACCGTTGTTTTGAAGAATTCGAGGAAGTAGTTCCGCCAGGCTGGCTTTGTCTTCGAGTTGCTCTTGGAGCCAGTTATCCAAGGCAAGATACGCTGATCCGAGCGAGTGTGGACCAAGTATTGCCCGCGACCAACGATACACTGTCTCGTCACCCCACAGTTTGAGTTCTTGATCACCCAAGACAAGTACCAACGCTCGAGGCCGCCGACCTTCATGCCGCACCTCGCGGTTCCGCCAAAAAACGGCTGCTCGCATTTCCAACCGGTGCATCATGGTTAGTGCGACATTGGCGTCTTTGGCAAAGAGTTGATCCCAGCCGAGTTGATGGGGTGAGCTATCAGTAAACCTGAATTCATCTCGAATTCCAGCATCGTGAAATGAAGTGATTGAATCAAAACAGCTTGATGGGCCTAGGAGGCCCTCTCTTCTTTGCCGCTCTCTTGGGAGTAGCGCAGCCGCCATCATTTCTGTCCACGCCACGGGTAACTGGCTGGGGATCTGGCGTGGGTACTCCAGCAATCGCGCTCGAGCTCCGCGAAGGCGCTTCTCCGTCGTTATACGGGCCAGATACGCTTCGACGATTTCGGGTGCAGAAGGTGTGCACATCGAAAGAACTTTCTGGAGGTCACGCTCCAGCTCCCTCCAACGATCATAACGAAAGTCCAACGCAAACGGTGGGGCGCGCTCGGAGCGGTAACCTCTCTCGTTTTCTGAGTGCTCGTAGTCCTCGACAGAAATCAGCCAATTATTAATATGTCCTGCGATACGTTTTGATACCCAGTTCGACATGCGCTCGTAGTGGTTCGTCCATATCTCGGCCAGCTGCACCAGCGCTGGTATGTGCCTGTCGGGCCAAGATGACCAATGAGGTAATGACCACCGCAAGAAAGCAAGCCATGAGATCAAAACAGGTACCTTGAAAAAACTAGCAGTGTAAAACCTCTCTGCCTGAGTTAGGTCCGCGAGCCTCGGAGAGGTGAGGATGTTTTGGTTAATGCGGGTTTCAAAGGTCCTCACAGCTTCTATGAGAGCTCCAAGCATTTTACCTTCTTCATCCAACAACCTGGCCGTAAGCTGCTCGAGCAGTTCGGCAGATTTTTCTGAGTGTAGCGGCGCTGCAAGAACCAACTTTGCCCAAGCGGGATCCAGATCTTCATCAGCCTCAAGTGCTGTAAATAGGGTTTGCCATTCGGTCAATTGTCCTCGTTCGAGTTTGATTTGCCCTACCAGGCGAACTGCGCGCTGCCACCACAGTGGTTCTCCTGCAGCTTTCAAAAGTTCGGGCAAGGTTTGCCAATTGCGTTCCATTTCACGGGCTAAGGCCCAATCTTCAAGGACGTCGTGAGTAAGCACAATTCCATTGCCAAGACTTTGCCTTTGCGCTGATCCTTCAGTAATGAGCGTTGCGACTCCTTCTGCGTCGATGTCCGCGCTGCCTGGAATGACGGCTGGTGAGGCGATCCTTGAAGCTCCAATTTGTGCAACTGCTGAATCTCGACGATAATTCGGTGGCGTGGCGGCCGCTCCACGGGTTGCCCAAGCATCAGCCAATTCTATTTCAGTTAAGACCGAGGGGAATTCGCTCGATGCTAAGAGCTGCCCCAACATAAAGGGGTTTTTGTTCCAGTTCGCTAAATCAGAACGACCAATTAGCGAGCGCACATTGGGAAACGCGTTCCCGATTATAATCAAATCTTGATCATCCAGAGCACCAACTATCGTTGATTGGCCTAGTTCAAGCTCTGCTTCTGCGAAAGCACTGAGTACGACGTCTTGTGGTCCAAAGTCACGGCCGCTTGTGATGATCGACCATCGGTCTCGTAACGGTGAGGCAGCGATGGCGTGCAAAAGATCCATCACAACGCTACGACGATGGTCAAGCAGCAACCGGTCAGCTCCATCTATTGCGAGCAAGCAATTGCCAGACAATGCCAGCGTATCTATCGTCTCCTTGGCAGCAATCGGACTACCCCAATTAGCTGTCACTTCGGCCCAGATGTTGCCCGAAATCCGGCGTTCGTTCAGAACCAACACGTTGCCATCGTAAGTTGCGGCATAGCGCTTGAGAAGTGCTGACTTTCCGGAACCCGCTTCGCCTCGAAGTTGTACGTTCCTGTGAGCTTCAAAATCCTCCTTCAGCTTGCTCCAGCATTCAGGGCGCAATAGCGTTAGTGAGCAGCTTGGCCCGTTTATCTGATCTTTGATTGAAGAAACTGCCCTTCTAGATTCCGCGCGAATTTTGTCAATCGTCGTTCGGTAACGTTCTTGCGGTCGGATGGCTAGGCTAGGAATATTAAGAACCAACGACGTCCGATCAAAGGTCGGAGACAAAGCAGCGGTCTCAAGAAATTTGGATCGAATTGCTTCAAAGTTTGCTTCTGCATCTGCACCTTCCGCAACGGCCTTTGAAAGAATTTCAATAGCCGCCTGGCGGTCGCGAGAGCTGGGCAATGCAAGGTCATGTTCAACAACTCGCAAACGACGCATGGCGCTCCACGCAGCGTCATGGTCCAAGCCATTTACGGCCGACGAAAATCCCTTCAAGACCGTGCGTTTTGCATCGTTCAGGACACCCGGTTTCTCCCACTTTCGATCGAATTCCTTGTGGTCAGTGGACAACCGCGCGGACTCTAAAAGGACCTGAATATCTTCTAAATGAGGCGTGATAGAAGTAGCCACAATAGCCGCAGACCATTCACCTTCATGTTCACAGACAGCCAAAGCTCGGGCCAGTCCGCGAAAGGTCTCATTGTCGCTGATTGCAATCGGCCGCTTCGATTGGATGAAGACGGTACCAACCGTGTCGCCCTTTCGCCATTCAACAACTATATCATCGAAGCCATCCGGTCCGTCACGCCTCTGAAGAGATAGTTTTTGGGGAACGGCACCATTTGGCATCAAAGGGTGCGTCTGCTCTGCAATCAAATGTGCCGCCATCACGGCGGCAAACGAAATTTCGGTATTTGCTCCAGCAGGCCCTGTAGATGTGTAGGACGCCATTACCTCGCTCCTCATAAGCTGTTCGAAATCTTTGGCGTAAAAGTTTGCCGGTCTTGCTTCACTTTATCCGCTAACGACGTAGCTTCAGTTGATAAGATACTGGCCTTGTCAGGCCGTGCATTCTTAAGGAGAAATTAACAAGTTCTCTTTTCTAAAGCTCAACTCGTTTCGATTTTTCCAATCTATTTCGCCCCACAGTGACGATTGGACACAGTGTAATCAATCGGGTCGATTGCACCATGCTCCGGCTACACAAAGCTTACTTTTTGGCCTGCCTTCAAGGCCAGTGTTCTCTGTCTTTCGCATGCGTGATGAATAGCAGCAATGGAGGCTGCGACCGCAGAAGCTTGAATGTGGTGTAAAGGTCCGGAATGGGCCGTGAGTGTCAGGCAGCGGGAGGCCGGAGGGACCATGCGGTTTGTCCGCTTCAGCAGTTTTGCCAGGGCATCTCGCGATTACGGTCAGTTGACCCGCTGCGCACAAACAAAGTCGGCGCGTGTTGCAATGTCGGCGCGCGGCAACTCCGTGATTTGGTATCCGAGCGCGGTGTAGGTCTCCCGCATGACGGCGCAGGTCGCTTTGGCCTCGGCGCAGGTCTGCTTGCGTTCGGTGTCCTGTGTGAAGATCTCGCCCCAGAAGGGCGCCAGGAAGACGCGACAATTGTAGCGGGCTGCCTTGGCCGCAGTGGCCACATGGGGCGGCACGGGGAGGCCGCAGAGGGTCAGGTAGCCCATGATGTCGGGAATGCCTCGGTCGAAGATCACGGGGCCTGAGAGGGGCTGTGCGGTGCTACGGGCGCGTAGGTCGCGCTCCAGCATCCGTTCCGCATAGGCAATGCGGTCCGCCCAGGGGAGGGCGTCTCCGCAGCTCTGCACCTCCTCGCGGATGATCGCGCGGCCGGATTCGGGGATCGTATGAAAGCCGCGGCGGGCAAGCTCGGTGATCAGGCTGGTCTTGCCCGCACCCGGGCCGCCCGTCACGACGACGAAATGGTCGCTCATGGGCCATCCTCGGTTGTGAAGGGGGGAAGGGCTGCAACGTGATCGACGCGCTGAAAGGCGCGGATCAAGGCAGCATGGATTTTCGTAGGGAAAACAGCACCGTCCTGCGCGACAGAGGCAAATCCTCTGACGAGAAAGGCAGAACTATCTGGTGCTTTTCAATAGGAAAATGGTGGAGCCTAGGGGGATCGAACCCCTGACCTCTTGCATGCCATGCAAGCGCTCTCCCAGCTGAGCTAAGGCCCCATCTCTTGGCGTCTTGCCGTCAAACCCGTATGGGCTCTAAGGCGTGTGCCGTGGGCGATGACAGTGTCACCGTGCGGGGTGAGTAAGGGTTGGCGCCTTGGGGATCAAGAGGAAAATGCGCCGCTTGCTACAGTTTTTTCTGCGCCCTCCGGGAAGTTTCAGGTTCACACCGAACGCTAAGCCATGAACGGCAAAAGGGGCCCCGAAAGGCCCCTCCAGATAACACCGGGTCACGCGGGATCAGGAGTCGTCGTCCTCGCTGGCGACGTCGGCGATCTCGTCGAGGGAGACGTTGTCGTCATCCTCATCTTCGAGCACATCGTCGTCGTCATCCAGATCCACATCCACATCATCATCGTCGAGCAGATCGGAGTCTTTGGTCTCCTTCTCCTTCGACTTGTTGGCTTGGTCTTCGGCATCGGCCGCGATCAAGGACCGCTTGCCGGTTTCTACGGTCACGGTCTCGCCCGTGTACGGGCTGATGACCGGAGTCCGGTTCAGGTCATAAAAGCGCTTGCCGGTGGTCGGGCAAACGCGCTTCGTGCCCCATTCTTCCTTCGGCATGGATATCCCCTTTTGGAGTAATGGGACCATGCGCGGCCCCGTCGACAATCAAAGCCCCCTGCCATAAGACCGGTATAGAGTCAAAGGCTTTGGGGGAGAATGGCTGATATGGGACAGATCCGGCTGGCTGGCAACCCCGATATATGCGTCACCCTGCGCCGGTCCGCCCGCGCGCGGCGATTATCGCTGCGCATCTCCCAACTTGACGGGCGCGTGACTTTGACGTTGCCAAAATCCGTGCCGGAGCGAGAAGGGCGGGCCTTTCTTGAATCGAAGGAAAACTGGCTGCGCGGACATCTTTCCCGGCAAGGGGCGCCGGTGAGCGTGGCGCTTGGGAGCCGTATTCCAATCGAAGGCGCGCTGCACCAGATCGTCGCGGGGCAGGGGCGGTCCATCCGCCGAGTTGACGGTGTTCTGCATGTTCCAGGCGATCCGGACCGCGTTGCAGCGCGGGTTCAAGGCTGGTTGAAGACCTTGGCCCGTGACCGATTGGCTGAGGCGTCAGACCGTTACAGTGCCCGTTTGGGTCGCCCTTACTCGCGACTGACGCTGCGGGATACACGGTCGCGTTGGGGATCGTGTACCTCGGATGGTGGGCTGATGTACTCTTGGCGGCTGATCCTCGGTCATGCGGACGTATTGGACTACGTTGCCGCGCATGAGGTGGCGCATCTGCGCCATATGAATCATTCCGCGCAGTTCTGGGCGGAGGTCGAGCATCTCTATGGCGATTGGCGGTCTGCGCGCAAATGGCTGAAAGATCACGGCAATGAGCTGCACCGCTACCGGTTCGACGCATAAAGAGAGGGGAGCCCGAAGACCCCCCTCGCCCTGGTGTGGCAAAGCGCTCTGACGGCGCTGTGCCTTTGGGTGCTACAAGAGATTACATGCCGCCTGAGACAGCAAAGCCGTTGATGCCACCCATCCCCAGATCGGACAGGAGGGTCGCTTCGGCGCTTTCGAGGTTGATGCTGTAAAGACCTGCGCTGTCAGCGCCTTCCATCTGCAGCACTGCATAGGCCATGTCGCTGCCTTCTTCGGGGGACAGGATGTCAAAACCGCCCATGCCGGACAGATCGACCTCTGCACCGTCCACCATCACCTTGCCGATGGTTTCCAGAGTGCCGGCGTTGTTGGCCACGCTCACGAGCGAGTCGGTGCCCGCGTCGAGCCCGTATTGGAACGTGCTTTCCGCGGTCTTGCCCGCAATGGCGTTGGTGTAGGCGTTGGCAAAGACCATCGGTGTCGCATCGGCATTGGCGTCGCCTTCTGCATAGGCCAGATCGGTCATGCGACGCACGGAGCCCGCTTTTTCGTCACCATCGCCAAAGCCGTCGGGGAAGTAGACAAGGTTGTCACCGGTCGAGGAAACGGCGCGCACAGCATCGATGGCGTTGTTGAAATCGAATGCGACCATGGCATCGGCGCCAATCGTCGCGTCATCCATGAAGGTTGCGCCCAGATCGGTCATCTCGCCGGACATCGGGTTGATGGTGTAGATCATGCCGTCGGCCAGACCCAGCAGATCGCCGGTCACCGGGCGGAATGCGATGGCGTCGAGGTTCGACTCAAGCGCATAGGTCTCTGCTTCGCCCGGCGCAGCGATGTCGGCCATGACGACCAGTGTGCTGCCGCCATCGGTCAGGGCGTAACCCATTGTGCCAGCGTGGCCCGCAGCAAAGGATGCACCAGCGGTAAGAGCAAGGGCGGCGACAGAGGTGTAAACGGTACGGATCATAAGTGAACTCCTGTTGGCGGCTCGTCCGGTTTGGATGAGCTATGCCGTAACCCACGACCGCAATGCGGGTGGAGTTTCGGCGGGTGTAAACTTTTTGAAAATTATTTTTTCCCGCAGCCCAGTGGCGGCCGGATCCATTCGCGTATTGACCCTGCCGCCGTTTGTGATCACTTGACGGGATGCAAGTGATCTCGCGCCCAGAACCGACCACCTCCGCCCATGACCGCGTTTATCGCGGCCTGCGCACGCGTATCATGCACGGCCAGATCCCGCCGGGACATTCTTTTACTCTGCGCGGCATTGGCAAGGAATTCGAATGCTCCATGACCCCGGCGCGCGAGGCGGTGCACCGTCTGGTGGCAGAGGGCGCGCTGTCCATGTCCGCCTCTGGTCGCGTCGCCACGCCGGAGCTGTCCAACGAACGGATTGAGGAATTGGCCGCGCTGCGCTCACTGATCGAGGTCGAGCTGGCCTCCCGCGCATTGCCGCGGGCGCACATGGCCCTGATTGAGCGCCTTCAGACAATCAACAGCAATATCGCCGACGTGGTCTCCAACCGGGATGCTGTGGGCTACATTCGCACCAATCTTGAATTCCACCGTACGCTGTACCTGCGCGCTCAGGCACCTGCCATGCTGGCCATGTGTGAAACGGTCTGGCTGCAACTGGGGCCGACCATGCGCGCGCTGTACGGGCGCCTGCGCCGCTCAGAGCCGCCGCAATACCATCGCCTGATCATCGCCGCGCTCAAGGCCGGGGATGAGCCCGGGCTGCGCCTTGCGGTGCGCACGGACGTGACACAGGGACTGCGCATGATCGCAGACAGGACCTGATGCCAGCGCTTTCAAAATAGAGTAGGCGGTCGCGAACGTCTCAGGCCGCCAGCCCGCGCGACCCCATATCCAGGTATTTCGATCGACGTGCCTCAACGATCTCACGGGCGCTCAGGCCATCGAGTTCAGCGAGCATTGCGCTGATCGCCTGACCGACGCTGTCCATCGCGGTTTGTGCATTACGATGCGCCCCGCCGCGTGGCTCCTTGATGATCCGGTCACAAACACCCAGCGTGTGCAGATCCTGCGCCGTCAGGCGCAGCGCCTCTGCCGCGTCGCGCATCCGCGCCCCGTCTTTCCACAGGATCGACGCACAGCCTTCGGGGGAGATCACCGAATACACAGAATGTTCCAGCATCGCGACGCGGTTCGCGGTGGCAAAGGCCACAGCCCCGCCCGATCCGCCTTCGCCAATCACGACGGACACCAGCGGCACGCCGATTTGCAGACATTTCTCGGTCGAACGGGCAATCGCCTCGGACTGGCCGCGCTCTTCCGCACCTTTGCCGGGGTAGGCGCCGGGCGTGTCGATCAGTGTCACCACCGGCAGGCCGAACCGGTCGGCCATATCCAGCAGGCGCACGGCCTTGCGATAGCCCTCTGGCCGCGCCATGCCGAAGTTGTGCTCGATCCGCGAGGTGGTGTCGAAACCCTTCTCATGCCCGATCACCATCACCGGCATGTCGTTGAACCGCGCCGTGCCACCCATGATCGCATGGTCATCGGCAAAGTTGCGGTCGCCTGCCAGCGGCATGTACTCCGTGAACAGCGTGTCGATGTAATCGCGGCAATGGGGCCGTTCGGGGTGGCGCGCGACCTGACATTTCCGCCAGGGCGTCAGCTTGGCATACAAATCGGTCAACAGGGTGTCGGCCTTGCGGTCCAGCGCCTTGGCTTCGGCTTCGATATCCATACCGGTGTTCTGCCGGGCCATGGCCCGGAGTTCCTCGGCTTTGCCTTCGATCTCCGCCAGTGGCTTCTCGAAATCGAGGTAATGGGTCATCGAATGTCTCCGCGCGTCTAGGGTGCAAGTGTTGCGCAGCTATATGGCGTGCAGCGCGGCCAGTTGCAACAAAGCAAGATCTTCGCTGTGCCAACCTCCGCCGGTGTCACAGACCCAACAAGACCGGGGCCATCGCCGCAAGCAGCAGGGCGGCCATCGTCCAGTTGAACCATTTCAGCCGCACCGGGTTCGCCAGCCAACGTCGGATGCCGGTCCCGAAGCTGGTCCATGTCAGCGCTGACACTGTGCCAACGGTCAGGAATACAGCGGAGATCATTAGTACACCGGACAGATCGCGGCTCGGGGCGTAAAGTGTGATCGCGCCCAATGCCATCGACCAGCCCTTTGGGTTCACCCATTGGAATGCTGCCGCCTGTGCAAAGGTCAGCGGCTTGGCTTCTGCATCGCGGGCGCGGATCTCACCCGCTGTTGCGATCTTCCACGCGAGGTAGATCATGTACACCAAAGCCGCGGCTTTCAGCACCGTGTAAAGCGGTGGCCACGCCTCGAACGCGCGCATGACGCCAAGGCCAACCGGCACGATCATCACCGGAAAGCCCAGAGCGACCCCTGACAGATGCGGCATGCTGCGCCGCAACCCGAAATTCGCGCCGGACGCCACCAGCATCAGATTGTTCGGCCCCGGCGTAAACAGCGTCGCCGCAGCAAACCCCATGAGGGCGGTGATCAGGTCAAGAGGCATGACGGGCTCCATCAAGGTAATGGTCCGCCTTTATCGCGCGTCCTTACTGGTTTGAAATTGTGTTATGCCGCGCGGCCGATGTAAATATGCAATTTATGATCAGTCTTGACGAGATAGACCGCAAAATATTGCGCGCCCTTCAGCAGGACGGGCGTCTGTCCAACCTGGCTCTGGCAGAACGGGTGGGCTTGTCGCCCTCTGCTTGCCTGCGGCGTGTCCAGGGGCTGGAAGGGGCTGGCGTGATCCAAGGCTATCGCGCCGTGCTGTCCAGCGACAAACTGGGCACAGGTTTTATCGCCTATCTTTCGGTGGGTCTGAACCAGCATACCAAGACCGCTCAGTTGGCCTTTGAACAAGCGATGAAGGCCGCAACGCAGGTGGTTGAATGTCACAACACCACCGGTTCCGTGGAATACCTGCTACGTGTCGAGGTCGCCGACCTCTCCGCCTACAAGCATTTCCATACGGAGATCCTGGGCGCGCTACCGCAGGTGGACCGGCTGACCACATATGTGGTGATGGGCAGCCCCAAGGACATGCGCGGATGAGCCGCATTTACGCAGGTTAATAACCGACCGGTTTTTCCACCCGAACCGGTCGGGACTCACCTTTCCAAAAGGTAAACGGGGCGCCGATTGACGCCCCCTTCGCAGAATTCATCCTTTGGTCACGCAGATCTGCGCTTGGCTCAATTGCCCGCGATCAGATCGGCCTGTTTCACGATCACCTCGGCCTGCTTCATCGACGCGATGTCGATCAGCTTTCCCTTGTAAGTGGTTGCGCCTTCGCCGCGTGCCTTGGCGGCTTCCATCGCGTCGAGGATTGCGCGCGCGTCTGCGACGGCCTCATCCGTGGGTGTGAAGACCTCGTTGGCCAGTGCGATCTGCTTGGGGTGGATGGCCCATTTGCCGACCATGCCGAGCGTGGCAGAGCGCAGCGCCTGCGCGCGGAAGCCCTCATCGTCTGAGAAATCGCCAAACGGCCCGTCCACAGGCAACACGCCATGTGTGCGGCAGGCAGCCACGATTGCGGCTTGCGCCCAGTGCCAGGGATCGGACCAGTGCTTGGCGCCATCGCGCAGCATGTAGTAGTTTTCCTGCGTACCCCCGATACCTGTGGTGGCCATCCCCATGGATGCGGCAAAGTCGGCCGCGCCGAGGCTCATCGCTTCCATACGCGGAGAGGCGGCGGCGATCTCTTCCACATGAGCGATACCGGCGGCGGATTCTATGATGACTTCAAAGCGGATCGGCTTTGTGCGCCCCTTGGCGCGCTCGACCGCCGTGACCACAGCGTCGACGGCATAGATATCTGCCGCGCAGCCAACCTTTGGGATCATGATGCGGTCGATGCGATCACCGGCCTGCTCCAGAATGTCGATCACGTCGCGATACCACCAAGGGGTGTCCAACCCGTTGATCCGCACGGACAGGCATTTCTTGCCCCAGTCCACATCGTTGATCGCCTGGATGGCGTTGACCCGGGCGCTGTCCTTGTCTGAGGGTGCCACCGAATCTTCGAGGTCGATGTTGATCACATCTGCAGCCGATCCGGCCATTTTCTCGAAAAGGGACGTGCGGGACGCGGGGCCAAACAGCTGGCAACGGTTTGGTACAGCGGGGGAGGGCGGCTGGAGGCGGAACGACATGGATGAATCCTATCGGCAATGAAGTTGCGTATGGTCTGCCTTCTGAGTTATTAAATTGCGGAATGCTGCGCAAGCGAAATACGTGTGCCGATGTATGCAGCAACCTGCCTGACCCGCGAAAACCGCAGGGGATGTGCATAAATCTTCGCCAAAATCCCGGCATTGTTGCAGAATCTTGCTCAAGCAGAGTGAAATTACGCGGAATGCGGATCAAATCCCGGCACGAACAGGTCAGTATGTCGCCAAAACACGCTTTGGAGGCCGCCATGATTCAGACCCCCTATCTCCTCTTCTTGGGCGACGCGCCCGATCCTCTTGCCGCGAAGGTCGCGCAGGGAATACGCGACTGGCGGCCGGAAAATTCCGTGGGTCAGTTCCGGATGGACGGCTGCAAGGCCGACATGAAACTGCCCGACATGACGCTGGCGGAGGCAAAGGCCGCTGGCGCCAAGACGCTTGTGATCGGCGTGGCCAATCGCGGCGGGGTGATTTCGAAAGCTTGGAAAAAAGTGTTGATCCAAGCGTTGGAGGAAGGGTTTGACCTTGCCTCCGGTCTGCACAACCTGTTGGGCGACGAGCCTGATCTGGTTGCCGTGGCCGAAGCCTGCGGACGTACCTTGCATGACGTGCGTGTGCCGGCAGTGGACTACCCCATCGCGGACGGGACAAAGCGGTCGGGCAAGCGCGTTCTGGCGATCGGCACCGATTGTTCGGTTGGAAAAATGTACACCGCGCTGGCGCTGGACAAGGCAATGCAGGCGCGCGGGATGAAGAGCACCTTCCGTCCCACGGGCCAGACCGGCATTCTGATCACCGGCGACGGCGTGCCACTGGACGCGGTGGTTGCCGACTTTATGGCAGGGTCGATCGAATTTCTGACGCCGCCGAATGATGATGACCATTGGGACGTGATCGAAGGGCAGGGCAGCCTGTTCCACGTCTCCTATTCCGGTGTGACGCTGGCGCTGATCCACGGTGGTCAGCCTGATGCGCTGATCCTGTGTCACGAGCCGACGCGCACCCACATGCGGGGCCTTCCGGGCTACAAACTGCCCTCGCTCGAAGAGGTGCGCGATCTTGGACTGGCGCTTGCAAGGGTGGCAAACTCCGAGTGCCGCATTGCGGGCGTATCGATCAATACGCAGCATATGGGGGATGAGGAAGCCAAGAGCTATTGCGCCGAGATCGAAGCACGCTTTGGCTTGCCCTGCGTTGATCCGTTCCGCCACGGCGCGGACCGGCTGGCCGAGGCGCTGGAAGCCTTTTGATGGACGGGTGCGGCGCTGTTCGCTGACGCGAAGGCGCCCCGCCCACCGTCCCATCTGTGTGTGCTTGCCACAGCGGTTTCCTGTATGACGCGCATGAGATTGGATTTAGACCCGAGACAACACAGGAGGTCCGCACATGATCACGGTGACACGCGACGTGTTCCGGCTGGCAGAAGCCTTTACCATTTCACGCGGTTCCCGGACAGAGGCGCATGTCCTGACTGTCGCCATCACGCGCGACGGTGTGACAGGGCGCGGTGAATGTGTGCCCTACGCCCGCTATGACGAGACGCTGGACAGTGTCACGGCTGAAATCGACGGCCTGCCCGAAGGGATCACTCGGGCCGAGCTGCAAGACGCATTGCCCGCCGGTGCAGCGCGCAATGCGGTGGACTGTGCGCTATGGGATCTGGAGGCCAAGACAGCGGCTCGCCCGGCATGGGATCTGGCCGGGCTGGAGGTTCCGGGGCCGGAAGTGACCGCTTACACGCTTTCGCTCGACACGCCGGAGAAAATGGAAACATCGGCTCGCAAACACGCGCATCGCCCATTGCTGAAGATCAAGCTGGGCACGCCTGACGACATGCCGCGGCTCGAAGCAGTGCGTCGCGGCGCGCCTGACGCGCGGATCATTGTTGATGCGAACGAGGGGTGGACCGCGCAGGTCTATGCTGACCTCTGCCCACATCTGCTGCGCCTTGGCGTGGCTTTGGTGGAACAGCCCTTGCCCGCCGGTGCGGATGAGGCGTTGATCGGGATGGATCGGCCAGTGCCGCTTTGTGCAGATGAATCCTGCCACGATCGCGCGTCCTTGTCTGCGCTCAAGGGCAAGTACGATGTGGTTAACATCAAGCTGGACAAGACCGGAGGCCTGACCGAAGCCTTGGCCTTACGGGAGGCGGCACGCGCCGCGGGATACGATGTCATGGTTGGCTGTATGGTGGGGTCGTCCCTGGCGATGGCGCCCGCGACGCTGGTTGCGCAGGGTGCGGAGGTGGTGGACCTCGACGGGCCGCTTTTGCTGGCCGACGACCGCGACGTTCCGCTGGTCTATGACGAACACGGCGTGCATCCGCCGCAACCGGGCTTATGGGGCTGACGCTACCGCCATCGGTGGTGTCAGATCGACCCCTTTAGTCCGGCGGTCTGTCGCGCGCATCTGTTCAGTCGGACACATTTCGCGTGCGGCAAACGCGGTCGCCGTCCAGTCCGACTCCGGGCCGCATCCGATCCGGTGCTTCGACGGCGATGCAGATCTTGTAGGTGGTGTCCGTCTGACGATCATAAGTGATCTGAGCGGCGAAGGCGGTGAGATCATCCGGGGCGCTTGCGCAGTCCAGCGGATAGAATGTCGCTGGTAGCGGGGCGCGCAATGCATCGCAGCGGAGCAGATCCGTCTCAAGCCGATTGAGGTCGCGCAGGCGCAGTGTGTCCCGCGCCTCCATTTGCCCCTGTTTCGGGCCGCCGACAGTCCAGAGGCTTAGCCCCAACGACAAAAGCGCAAGGGCAATAAGGATCGGCGCGGCAGGGAGGCGAAGAGCCTTGACCGGAAGGTCGCGCCCTTCATCGAAATACGCCAGCACCACGAGGGACAGGCCAGCGACCACAAGCGATTTCACCAGGAACCGCAGGGTCATCTGACCGTTGAGCCAAGTGAAGATCAAAAACAGGGCGTCCCCCAACAGGATGCACACAGCAATCAAAAGTGCCAGGGCGGACAGCCAGCGCCGCACGTCGCTGTGTCGTCGCGCGTCATTTTGGTGGATGTCACGACGGTCCGACTGATCCAGAAAAAAGAAGGCCGGGGTGAAAACGATCAGGGCGGCCATGGACCAGCGCAGGCCGGACAGGCCGCCAGAGGTCACACCTTCTCCGATTTCCGGCAGCCATAGGTTGATCTGGCCGTAAAGCAGGCTCAGCACGTTGCCTGCCACCATGCCAAACACCACAAACATCAGGGCGTAAAAGAAAGCGTCCCGCGCGGTCCGGGGGCGGACGGGGCGCGGGACCGCGCCGTTCTCTGACGCCATCCATGCAGCCAGTGCTGTTTCTATCTCTGACGCGGTCCAACCCGCCGCCTGCAAGTTCTGACGAATGGTGCCTGCCGATTGCCCTGCATTCAGGGCGTCGCGGATGTGTGTGGACAAAACATCGGACATGGGACCGCTTTCGATGGGGGCAAATTCGCGCCTTAGTAGAATCCAGCGGACAGGCGTTCAAGCGGACACGGCACGCTCTGGCGGTCCTGTGCCCAGCAGCTGAGCGCCCGAAGGTTTGGCAAGGGCGCAAAATTCTGGACCTGCGCTTGACGGAGGTCTTGACCATGCGCCCGGATGGTCGCATCCCGTCAGACAAGACAGCCCGTTGCCTGTGGCAACGCTCTCACCTTGATGCCGGAGGAAAGATCATGACCCGCACCGTCTATGTTAACGGAGACTACCTGCCCGAAACCGAAGCCAAGGTGTCGATCTTTGACCGCGCGTTCCTGATGGCGGACGGCGTATACGAGGTGACCAGCGTATTGGGTGGTAAGCTGATTGATTTTGAAGGCCACGCCAAACGTTTGCAGCGGTCGCTCGATGAGCTGGACATGCCGTCCCCGTGTACGATGGATGAGCTGTTGGAGATTCACCGCGAACTGGTGAAGATCAACGAGATCGATGAAGGCATGGTCTATTTGCAAGTCACGCGCGGCGCGCCTGATGATCGTGATTTTGTCTTTCCGGACCCGGAGCTGGTGAAGCCGACGCTGGTGCTGTTCACTCAGAACAAGCCCGGCCTGGCGGACAACCCGGTCGCAAAGAAGGGGATCAAGGTCATCTCCATAGAAGACGTCCGCTGGGGCCGCCGCGACATCAAAACCGTGCAGCTTCTCTACCCTTCAATGGGCAAGATGATGGCAAAGAAAGCCGGTGCCGACGACGCGTGGATGGTCGAGGATGGCTTTGTTACCGAGGGCACATCGAACAACGCCTATTTCATCAAGGGCAACAAGATTGTGACCCGCGCGCTGTCCAACGACATCCTGCACGGCATCACCCGCGCCGCCGTTCTGCGCTTTGCCAAAGAGTCACAGATGGAGGTCGAAGAGCGCAACTTCACCATTGAAGAGGCGCAGCAGGCGGACGAAGCCTTCATCACATCGGCATCGACCTTTGTAATGCCGGTCGTAGAAATCGACGGCGTCAGCTTGGGCGGAGGCGTACCTGGCCCACGTGCCGCCCGTCTGCGCGAAATCTACCTTGAGGAAAGCCGCAAGGTCGCCGTTTAAAATATATCAGGGTGGGCGGCGCGGCTTGGCGTACCGCTCACCTTTTCTTTTGGGTTACCGGGGGCAGTGAGGCGTGATACCGCGCCGCGTTCTGTCCGGCCCAGAGGCCGGTTGCCAGGCACGCAGTCAGCAGATAGCCGCCCGTTGGTGCGTCCCAATCCAGCATCTCACCTGCGCAGAACAGGCCGGGACTTTCGCGCATCATCAGCCCGTCATCCAACGCCTCGAACGGCACGCCACCTGCGGTTGAAATGGCTTCATCCATTGGGCGCAGTCCCGCATGACGGACGGGCAGAGCCTTTACCAAGCCGGCCAGAGCATCGACATCGGAGGGAAGCGGTCGCCCCATTTCCATCAGCAGGGCCTGCGCCGCGGGCGGTAGTTTCAGTGACTTGCGCAAGGCGTTCGACTGGCTCTGTTTGCCGCGCGGCTTTGCAAGCCGGTCACGCAGCGCATTCCGGGTGACATCCGGAAGAAGGTCCACGGTCAAGGCGGCCCCTTCGCGCAACGCAGGGCCAAGCGGGTAGATCCCGCCGCCTTCCAGCCCCCGAACCGAAATCACGGCTTCGCCTCGGTTCGTGAGGTTCCCCGCGTGGAAGGTCACATTCTTCAGCGGCGCCCCAAAATGGGTGCGCATATGCTCGGACCAATCCACTAAAAGCCCGGCATTCGAGGGCTGAAACGGCGTGGTTCGCAGACCGCGTGCAGCGAACTGATCTGCCCACTTGCCATCTGACCCAAGCCGCGCCCAGCTTGCGCCGCCCATTGCGAAAACGGTCACATCTGGAGTCATGTGGCGCGTGCCATCCGGCGTGTCAAAACGGAATGCGCCTGCATCCCAGCCCAGCCAGCGCCAACGGGTGTGACGTTCCAGGCCCATGCCGTCGAGCCGCGACAGCCAGGCGCGCAAGAGCGGCGAGGCCTTCATAGCCGTCGGAAAAAGGCGGCCCGTAGAACCGGTGAAACAGGTTTGGTCCAGCCCTTCGGCCCAGGCGCGCACATCTTCCGGCCCAAAGGCTTCCAGCATGGGGCGCAGTTGCGACGCGCCGGTCGGGTAGGCTTGCACGAATTTTGCGAGCGGCTCCATCTTCGTCAGGTTCAGCCCGGATTTGCCTGCCATCAGGAATTTGCGCGCAAAGGATGGCTTTGCATCCACCAGTGTTGTTGGCACGCCAGCTCGCAGCAGCGCGTCGGCCGCCATCAACCCCGCAGGTCCGGCTCCTATGACAAGAGCGCTCACGTCGGCACCTGATGCAGTTCAATATAAGGATTGTAAATGTCGTTTGTATCGAGAGCGATCCGGATCAGGCGAGGCGCGCATTCATGCGCCGTGTTGGCGTTCCCAATGGCCGCTTCCACCCCTTGCGGCGGCTCGCTTGCCAAGGTTTGCTTGAGGGCGGAGAGGTCAAAGGTCATGTGGCGTTTCTCGATTGATGATCGGTTGAGGTTTGCCCAAACAGGCCTCCCGACACAAGAACAGGCCTGTGATGTCGCACGAAAATGTCGATCCAAACTATCCGCGTTGCCTGCGCCTGATCTGAAGGGCTGAAAGCGCCGTCACATTGTCCTGTTACGCTCGCCCCGTGATCCGATCGACTGTTTTCCATTGGAAACGAAACGGTACCGACATGCCATAGCCGCGCTTCAGACAACCGTCGCCAGGGATGGGGCTGGACCCCGACCGCGCTGATCGCCAGACAGAGGGTGCATCACTAAAAAAGGGTCAGGTCATGCATATCTTCAATGTTCGGGTCTACTACGAGGACACCGACATGGCGGGCATCGTTTACCACGCCAATTATCTGAAGTTCATCGAGCGGGCGCGCTCTGACTGGGTCAAAGATCAGGGGCTCGACCAGAACGCCATGCGCGAAGAGGGCATCGTTTTTGTCGTGCGGCGAATCGAGGCAGATTATCTGGCCCCGGCGAAATACGACGATGTGCTGGAGGTTCGTACCGTCACCAAATCCATGACAGGTGTGCGGCTGATCATGTCTCAAGAAGTGCTGCGCGGCGAGGAAGTGCTCTTTCGTGCCGAGGTTACAGCCGTATGTGCAACGTTGGACGGGCATCCCGTCCGGCTTCCGGCGCGGCTGCGGCGTCAGGTCCACTGAACGGGCAGCCGATCTTGGGTCTCGGGTCGCGACACGGGGATGATCCGTTGCAAGGTCGGCCGCCGCGTGCCAACTGCGGCGGTTCGGCCATTTGCAACGAAGGCCGCAGCAGGGCTCGAAGCGACAAGCCGCCATTTGGCGTCGTGAACCGCACAAGAGTATCGCAATAGACGGCGAGGAAGACTGTTGAGGCTTTCCCTGGGAGGCCGCACCAAGAAAATTTGGCGAACAGTTTCCTTGATGTAGGCGCCGCGCTCGAAGTGCAGGGTGCCCGCTTATGGGGCTCTGATTTGCCCCACCAGACCCCAAGGCGGCAATGATCCGCGCATCTTGGCGCGAAACGACACTTGGGCGCTGAAACATTGGCCTTTGCGCTGCACATCAGCTAACAGAAGCATTAATACGGCCTCGATAGAAGGCCGAGCACTGGAAAGAGCAGGTTCATGGAAGCAGACGTTGCCACCCTTGCGCAGGGGATCGATTTCTCGTTTTGGGGGTTGTTCGCGCGCGCGACACTGACGGTCAAGATCGTCATGCTGATGCTGATCGCGGCCTCGATTTGGTCGTGGGCGATCATAATCGAAAAATTCGTGACATATCGCAAGGCGCGCCGCGAGGCGCAGGCTTTTGACCGTTTGTTCTGGTCAGGTGAGCCATTGGATGAACTGTTCGACCAACTCGGGCCAGAGCCGAAGGGCCGGTCGGAGCGTGTCTTTGCGGCCGGTATGATCGAATGGCGACGCTCGCACCGCGAAGATGGCGGGCTGATCGCCAACGCGCAATCACGCATCGACCGCTCCATGGATGTTGCCATCACCAAAGAGGCCGACGCCCTGCAAAAAGGTCTGCCCGTGCTGGCGACCGTGGGGTCGACATCGCCCTTCATCGGCTTGTTCGGCACGGTCTTCGGCATCATGCACGCCTTCATTCAGATCGCGGAATCGCAGAACACCTCCTTGGTGGTCGTGGCCCCCGGTATCGCGGAAGCGTTGCTGGCCACGGGCCTGGGCCTGATGGCAGCCATCCCGGCGGTGATCTTTTACAACAAGTTCAGCGCGGATGCGGACCGCATCGTCGGCAACTACGAAGCATTCGCTGACGAATTCTCCACCATCCTGTCCCGCCAGTTGGATTCCTGAGCCATGGGTGCAGGTGTCATCAAAGGCGGCGGAGGCGGCAAGCGGCAGCGCAGATCGCGCCGCTCGTCAGCGGTCATGTCCGAAATCAACGTCACGCCGTTCGTGGACGTGATGCTGGTGCTGCTCATCATCTTCATGGTGGCCGCGCCCATGTTGACGGTCGGTGTTCCGGTGGAACTGCCCAAGACGGCGGCGCAGGCCTTGCCGCAAGACACCGAAGAGCCGCTTTCTGTCACGTTGCAATCGGATGGGACCGTACGGATCATGGAGACCGAAGTCTCGCGTGACGAGCTGGTCAACCGGCTGCGTGCCATCGCGGCGGAGCGGGCGGATGACCGTGTGTATCTGCGCGCCGATGGTGTTGTGCCCTACGAGCAGGTGGCTCAGGTCATGGGCGCGTTGAACGCCGGTGGCTTTTCCTCGATCGGACTGGTGACGGATGTTGGCGGCCCGTCGCTGGACGATCAGAACTGAGGCCCTGCGGCGTGTCACGCTATTTGCAAATCTCCGCCGGGGTGCATGCCGCGGCCTTTGCCTGGCTTTTGCTGGGCAACATCTTTGATGCGGCGCCGCCAGAGATGTCTGTGGCGGACGTGTCGGTGATCTCAGAGGCGGAATTCGCGGCTTTGAGTGCGCCGGAACGCTCGGATACCGACCTGCTTGAACCGGCTTTGGAGCCGACCCCGGAGCCTGAGCCTGAGCCGGAACCCGCACCTGAACCCGTGCCTGATCCAATTCCAGAGCCCGAACCAGTCCCGGAGCCGGCCCCTGTGCCAGCACCAGAGCCTGAGCCGATCCCTGAACCGGCGCCGGAACCAACGCCCACTCCGGAACCGGTGCCGACTATTCCTGCGCCTGAACCCGAGCCTCTGCCAGTGCCGGACCCGGCACCAATTCCGCCCGCGCCACAGGTGCTTGCGCCGGACAATTCTCGACGTCCGCAGCCGCGGCCTGCGCCGCGCGTGGCCGATGAGCCCGTCGCGCCCCCTGATCCGGAGGCCGTGACGGGCCCGGAAACGCAGCAAGCCGCTGATCCCGACGCCACCAGTGCAGATGAGGTGGAGGAGGCCCAAGAGGCGACCGCGCCAGAGGAAACCACGACTGAAATCGTGACCGAGGCCGAGGAGCCTTCGGGGTCCGAGGACGCACCCCGTGCCCCGGCGGCTTCTGTACGCCCGCGCACGCGTCCTGAACGGACAGCGGAGGCCGAACCTGCCGAACCGGCATCTGAGCCAACCCCGACGCCGACGCCGTCCGAGCCGGTCAGCGATCCGGCGCAGGATGCATTGACCGCAGCTTTGGCAGACACGCTGACAAGCAGCGGTGCCGGGGCTGATGCGCCAGAGGGTCCGCCCATGACGCGCGGTGAAAAAGACGCCATGCAAATTGCTGTTCAGGCGTGCTGGGTCGTGGATGTGGGCAACCAGGCGGCGGATGTGACCGTGACACTGGCCTTTGACATGCAGCCGGATGGTACAGTGATTTCCAGCTCCATCCGAATGCTGGATGCGACTGGTGGCAGCGGCGCCGCTGCGGATACAGCGTTCCAATGGGCACGCCGTGCCGTACTGCGCTGTCAGATTGAGCAGGGCGGGGCCTATGATCTGCCGGCTGAAAAATATGACAGCTGGAAGCGGATCGAGATGACCTTCAATCCGCGTGACATGCGCCTGCGTTGAACGTGGAAAAGTCGGGGTCCATGCCCCGACTTGCGCCACTTCAGGAAATTACTGCCCCGGTTGATCGGATTTCAGACGGGCAAGGGCGTTGTCTTCCCGTCGACAGGGGAGGGTGTCAAAGTCCCGTCTGCGGTGGAACATCGACTAGGTTCACCTGAGGCCGGCGGCGTAGCTTTGCAGGGGCGTCGGGGCCGGACCGGGGTGTCACGCGGGAGATCTTGCAAACTTGGGCCATGACGGCCATCGCTTCAAGGAACGGCTGGGTGTCATTGCCCTCGCACAGAATCATTGCGTGGCCTTTGGCCGCTTCGCGGCGGTTGGTTGCCATGGCACGGCAGGTGTTGAGGAACTGGCGTTCGTTCTCGCTGAGATGTGCGGCGCAATGGGCGCAGTCGGCAGAATTGAAACGGAAGGCCGAGATGCGGCTGCGGCGCATGGCCTGAACGGCGGACAGAACCGCGACGGCGGCATGGGGGCCGATGTCATGTCCATAAAATCGCAGCGCCGCGCTGACGCCGCCAAGCCAGCCCTGCTGATCCGGGGCCGCGAAGCTGCCGAAATAGTGCCGGGCAATGGTGATCATGATCAGCTCTGCCGGACGCAGCGACAGTACGTCGATGGGTGTGCCACGCGGGTCCGTAGAGCAATGGCGTTCAGGGCGTTGGATTGGCGTCATTATGGGCTCCTGCGACGGTCAACAAAGGCGGTGGATACCGCGTTGCCTGGCTGATCCCGCTGGGCTTGCCAATCCCTACTTAAACACTCAGGTAAAATCAACCCGCTTTGGAATGGGCCATTCAGCGTGCCGAGCGATAGAAATTGCGATGTGACATTGGAATGTGCCCTACTTTCGGCAATTCCCCGCGCAAACACCGCTTGAAGGGTGTTTTGTGCGCATCAAATGCAATGTAGTAAGAATTGATGCGGGCAACAGACCCGTTGGGCAGTTGGTGGGCAGATCCCGAGGAGCGGTTCCATGACAAAACGAGCCATGACGTGGCTGATGTTGGCGCTTGCGCTGGTTTTTGCCGGGGGGATGCAAGTGTCGTCCCTGTCGGCACAGGAGCCTTTGCGCCTCGAAATCGACCGCGGGATCGTCGAACCAATGCCGGTCGCGGTCCCGGCCTTCGTCGCAGAGACGCCGGGGGCGGAACAATTCGCGGAGGATATCTCCCGCGTGGTGGCAGAGGATTTGGTCGGCACTGGCCTTTTCCGCGAAATTCCCCGCGATGCGCACATCAGCCGGGTGTCTGCCTTTGCCTCGCCGGTGCAGTTTGCTGACTGGAAAGCGATCAACGCTCAGGCGCTGGTCACTGGCGCGGTCAGCACCGATGGCGCTGGTCGCGTGGTTGTAAAGTTCCGTGCCTGGGATGTCTTTGCAGAGCGTGAGCTGGGAGAGGGTATGCAATTCGCTGCGACCTCCGAGGGCTGGCGTCGTCTGGCGCATAAGGTGGCCGATCAGGTCTACCGCCGCCTGACCGGCGAAAGCCCGTACTTCGACAGCCGCGTGGTTTTCGTTTCCGAAGTCGGCCCCAAGGATGACCGCCAGAAGCGTCTCGCCATCATGGATTACGACGGTGCGAACGTGCAGTATCTCACGGACAGCGCCTCCATCGTTCTGGCGCCGCGCTTCTCTCCCAACGGCAATCAAGTGCTTTACACGTCTTACCAGACGGGCTTCCCGCGTATTCACATTCTTGACGTCGGCGCGGTGCAAAGTCGCATCTTGCAGGCCAATGAGGGCACGATGAGCTTTGCGCCCCGCTTTTCGCCGGATGGCAGTCGGGTGGTCTACTCCATGACCCAAGGCTCGAACACAGACATTTGGGCAATGGACGTGGCCAGTGGTGCGACGCGGCGGCTGACCTCCACCCCCGCGATCGAAACTGCGCCTTCGTTTTCGCCAGATGGCTCGCAGATCGTGTTTGAATCGGACCGCAGTGGATCTCAACAGTTGTATGTCATGCCCGCAATGGGCGGTGACGCGCAGCGTATTTCCTTTGGGGAAGGCCGCTACGGTACGCCGGTCTGGTCCCCCAGAGGGGACCGCATCGCGTTCACCAAGCAGAACCAGGGGCGGTTCCACATCGGCGTCATGAACACAAACGGCTCTGAGGAGCGTTTGCTGACGGCCTCCTTCCTCGACGAGGGGCCGACTTGGGCGCCGAACGGGCGTGTCATCATGTTCACGCGGGAAACCCAAGGCGCACAGGGGGCCTCCGCCCTCTATTCCG
Source organism: Sagittula marina (assembly GCF_014196795.1). Taxonomy (GTDB): domain Bacteria; phylum Pseudomonadota; class Alphaproteobacteria; order Rhodobacterales; family Rhodobacteraceae; genus Sagittula; species Sagittula marina. The sequence continues at coordinate 547,850 of NZ_JACIEJ010000002.1, read as the reverse complement.
TGGACATTTCCGGGCGTAACCTGCGCCGGGTTCGAACCCCCGCCGGGGCATCCGATCCAAGCTGGGGACCGCTTCAGTAACCTTCACGTGTCGGGGCGCAGCCCCGATTCCCTTATTGCGTTGGATGTGGTAGAAGACCCGCAACAACACTTGCGCCAAACGGGCGCGACAGAGCAGGACGACAGTGATGCAACATCTCCCTAAAGCCCTCATGCTGGTGGCGGCGCTGGCCGTGGCCGGCTGTACCAACCCCAACCGTTTCGGTGCCGGAGCCGATGGCGCCGGTGGCGCAGGCATGGGCGCCAACAATGGCGTGACCAGCGGCGTGCTGCCCGGCAGCGTCGATGACCCGACCTCTACAGCCTATTTCAACCAGCGCGTTGGCGACCGCGTGTTGTTCGCGGTGGACCAGTCGAGCCTGAGCGCCGAGGGGCGCGCAATTCTGGACGGGCAGGCGCAGTGGTTGACGACCAACTCCGACTACATGGCCGTGATCGAAGGTCACGCGGACGAACAGGGCACGCGGGAATACAACCTTGCGCTTGGGGCACGCCGTGCCAACGCCGTGATGGAATACCTCGTGAGCCGCGGCATCTCTCAAAGCCGGTTGAAGTTCGTGTCCTACGGCAAGGAACGCCCGCTTGAAGTCTGCTCCACCGAGGCTTGTTATTCCAAGAACCGTCGCGCGGTCACTGTGATCGCCGCCGGTTCGTTGATGGGGTGATGCCATGCAATCGGTTCTGAGAAACATGTTGGTGGGCGCGGTTTTTCTGACCGCGCCTTTGACGGCTCAGGCTCAGGATACCCTGGCGGATGTGCAGCAGGATCTCGCCGTGCTGTCCGTCGAGTTGCAAAAGCTGAAGCGTGAGCTTTCCACGACCGGGGCCAGCGATGTCACAGTTTCCGGCGATGTGCTGCAACGCGTGAACCTGATCGAATCAGAACTTGCACGCGTGACAGCCAAAACCGAAGAGCTGGAGCATCGCGTCGTCACAGTGGCCGAGGACGGCGCCAACCGTCTGGGCGACCTGCAATTCCGCGTCTGTGAAATGGAGCCCGGCTGTGATCTGGCGACCATCGGGCAGACAACGACCCTGGGTGGCGAGTCGGGTGTGCCTGCCGCGCCTTCTGCGCCTGTGGCTGGATCCGGAACCGATTCGCTGCCATTCGAAGGTGAGCTGGCTGTGAGCGAAGAAGAGGATTTTCGGTCGGCCAAGGACGCTTTGGACGAGGGTGATTTCCAGCGCGCTGCGGATCTGTTCGCCAACTTCCGCGAAAGCTATCCGATGGGGCCGTTGGAACCTGCCGCGTTGGTTGGGGAAGGCCGTGCATTGGAGGGCATGGGCGACACGCGTGAAGCTGCGCGGCGCTATCTCGATGCCTACAGTGGCTTCCCTGACAGCCAGAGCGCGCCCGAAGCGTTGTGGCGCCTGGGGACAAAGCTTGGCGAGCTGGGTTCGGTTCAAGAGGCTTGCGTGACGCTGGCCGAAGTGCCTCAACGTTATGGTGATTCCGACTATGTGGATCGCGCGGCGGAGAGCCGTGATACGTTTTCCTGTCAGTAACTTTGAATCGCTAAGCGGGGGTGGGGGCGTGCGTCCTTTTGGGCCACGCGGCGTACCCCGGACCCTATGCGCCAGAAAAAGCGGGGCTGCATGACGCTCGATCAGCGATTCGCCGAAAACATGGGGGCCCTTTTGGGCCCCTCTTTTCCGTCGCAGATTGGTTTGGCCGTGTCGGGCGGCGGCGATTCCATGGCCATGCTCACCCTCGCGCATAACTGGACCCGCGTCTGGGGCGTGGATCTGCGCGTGTTGACTGTGGATCACGGTTTGCGACCGGAGGCAGCCGAAGAGGCAAAGATGGTCGCGGAGGAGTGTGCCGTGCTCGGCTGGCCACACGACACGCTAAGCTGGAAATGGGACGGCAAGGGCAACAAGATGGAAGCGGCGCGGGAGGCGCGGTTGTCGTTGATCGAGGGTTGGCGCGGTGCGCTGCGCCATGTCTTGTTCGCACATACGCGCGATGATGTTGCCGAAGGGTTTTTGATGCGTCTTGCGCGCGGGGCCGGGGTGGATGGACTGTCTTCGATGGCGGCGCGACGTCGGGTGCACGGGTTTGATGTGGTGCGGCCCTGTCTGGACATGGGGCGCAGCGAGCTGCGGCATTACCTGAAAGTCCTTCAGGGGCGTTGGGTGGACGATCCTTCGAACGACGACATGGCTTTCGACCGCGCCCGTATGCGGCGCCTGTTGACCGTGCTCGAAGACGAAGGGCTGGGCGCGGAGGTGCTGGCCGGCGCGGCTGCGCGGATGGGTCGCGCCCGCAAGGCTTTGACCGCGCGCGCGGCGCAAGCTTGGGATCTTGCCGGGGTGGAAGGCGAAAGCTGTGGCCAGCCGACCGGGGAAATCTTGTTCTACCGCGGCGCGTTTGAGGCGCTGGAGCGCGATACCCAACTGCGGCTTCTGGCGGCGGCTTTGATGTGGGTGTCGGGGCAGGGACTGCGTCCGCGCATAGCGCCGCTGGAGGACGTGCTGGATCGGCTGCTGTCTGGCGGCGGCGGGACGTTGCATGGCTGCGATGCGGTGACAGAACGCAGTCAGATCAGGATCTTCCGCGAATTATCGGCCTTGCAGGGTTTGCCTGAGGGGCAGGTCCTTTGGGACGGGCGCTGGTCTTGTGACGCGCGCGGTTTGCGGCATTTGGGGGAGGACGGTTGGCGTTTGCTTCCGCCGGACGCGCGAGTCCACCACCCGCATCGCGCCGCCAGATCCTTGCCCTCCGTCTGGGTCGGAGACGAATTGGTGGCCTGCCCGGCGCTTGGACTTCGCGCGGGCTGTATCGGCCAACTGGAGTTTTTGCCCATGGGCACACGGTCGCTGACCTTCAGGCAGTTTCTCGTCACGCATTGAACCGGCTGCACATATGTCTATGTTATGCTGAAACCGCGCCTTCGGGCCGAACGCTTCCCTGTCAAAGGAGTGCCGTCTTGGGCAACGCTCGTAATATCGCCTTTTGGGTCGTCCTATTTTTGCTGATCCTGGCACTTTTCAACCTGTTTTCGGGGGGACCGTCCACGCTGCAAAGCCGTGAGACGAGTTACACTGAATTCGTCGATGACGTGAATGCGGGCAATGTTGCCAGCGTCACGATCGATGGTGAACAGGTTCGCTACCGGACCACCGACCAGCAGGACATGGTCACGATCAAACCGGAAGACGCCGAAGTCACCAATATGTTGATTGAGCGCGATGTGCCGGTCACGGCCAAAAGCCAGGAAAGCTCCGGCTTTCAGGTTTTCTTGCTGAACCTTCTGCCCTTCCTGCTGCTCATCGGCGTCTGGATTTATTTCATGAACCGGATGCAGGGCGGTGGCAAAGGCGGCGCGATGGGCTTTGGTAAGTCAAAGGCCAAGTTGCTGACCGAAAAGCACGGTCGGGTGACGTTCGATGACGTTGCTGGTATCGACGAGGCCAAGGAAGAGCTTGAGGAAATCGTTGAATTCCTGCGCAATCCGCAGAAATATTCCCGCCTTGGCGGCAAGATCCCCAAAGGTGCGCTGCTGGTGGGCCCTCCCGGCACCGGTAAAACGCTTCTGGCACGCTCCGTCGCGGGTGAGGCCGGTGTGCCGTTCTTCACGATATCGGGGTCTGACTTCGTTGAAATGTTCGTTGGTGTCGGCGCGTCGCGTGTGCGTGACATGTTCGAACAGGCGAAGAAGAACGCACCCTGCATCGTCTTCATCGACGAAATCGACGCCGTTGGTCGCGCGCGTGGCCAGGGCTACGGCGGGGGCAATGACGAACGTGAGCAGACGCTCAACCAGCTTCTGGTCGAAATGGACGGTTTTGAAGCGAACGAAGGCGTCATCATCATCGCTGCCACCAACCGGCGCGACGTTCTCGACCCCGCGCTGCTGCGTCCGGGCCGTTTCGACCGCCAGGTGACCGTGGGCAACCCGGACATCAAGGGGCGTGAGAAAATCCTCGGCGTGCATGCAAAGAAGACCCCCCTGGGCCCGGACGTTGATCTTCGCCTGATTGCGCGCGGAACACCGGGCTTCTCCGGCGCGGATCTTGCGAACCTTGTGAACGAGGCAGCCCTGATGGCTGCGCGCTATGGGCGTCGCTTCGTGACGATGGAAGACTTCGAAAACGCGAAAGACAAGGTCATGATGGGGGCGGAGCGCCGCTCCATGGTCTTGACCGACGATCAGAAGGAAAAGACCGCTTTCCACGAAGCAGGTCACGCGGTTGTCGGCCTCGCCCTGCCGCAGTGTGATCCTGTTTACAAAGCGACGATCATCCCGCGTGGCGGGGCGCTTGGCATGGTGGTAAGTTTGCCGGAAATCGACCGTCTGAACTGGCACAAATCCGAGTGCGAAGAGAAGATGGCCATGACAATGGCAGGTAAGGCGGCAGAGATCATCAAGTACGGCGAGGAGAATGTCTCCAACGGTCCGGCGGGTGATATCCAACAGGCCTCCGCCTTGGCACGTGCCATGGTCCTTCAGTGGGGCATGTCCGACAAGGTTGGCAACATCGATTACCGCGAGGCGGCGGAAGGATATTCCGGGAATACGGCCGGTCTGTCCGTCTCTGCTGAAACAAAGCGGTTGATCGAGGAAGAGGTGAAGCGCCTGATCGCGGATGCCTACGACCGTGCCTTCCAGATTCTGACCGATCGTAAGGACGATTGGGAGCGACTGGCGAATGGCCTGCTGGAATATGAGACGCTCACCGGCGAAGAGATCAAGCGTGTGATGCGTGGCGATCCTCCGCAATCGGGTGATGATGACAGCGGATCAGGTGTGGTGGATGAAAAGCCAAGTCTGACCGCCATCCCCAAGACCAAGCCAAAGGCAAAGCCAGCAGGCGATCTTGAGCCCGAGCCGAGCGCCTGAACGCACTGCTTTTCGCATCGTCTTTTAGACATGACACCCCGGGATCTATCAACGATCCCGGGGTTTTCTTTTGCGTCGCTCCCGCGGTCTTATGTTTGGGGCAACCGGGCATCGTTGAACTTTGGTTCGGTGCAATCATTGAGGCAATGATCCGCGACGCCTTTCCAGCCGCCACATTTTCTTGCGCGCTGCGCCCGCAGTCTTGTGACATCAAAGGCCACAAACTGGCACCAGTGGAAGACGAGCCCTTGCACCTGCCTACGCCCCGCGACAGTTTGTCAGCAGCACACGGATCGTAGGGGATTGGGTAATGCCTGCTTTGAAGCCAACAGATTATACTTGCGAGGTGATTTGGCTGGGGGTTGTCACAAACGGCGATCGCAAGGAATTGCTCTCAGAGGTGCTGACCGACGCGATGCTAAGCTTTGAGGGGCTTGCCGGGTCCTTTCATGGTGGTCTGACGCGGCCTTCCTGTTCCCGTGTGAAGTCTCAGTATGCCAAGGGCACCGAGATCCGGAATGAACGCCAGCTGAGCATTGTCAGTGCAGAGGAACTTGCGGCGATAGCAGCCAAAATGGGCGTTGAGCGGATCGACCCGGCGCGCATGGGGGCGTCGATGGTCGTGAGGGGCTTGCCGGATTTCAGCCATGTGCCGCCCTCTTCGCGGCTGCAGGCGCCTTCCGGTGCGACATTGACGGTGGACATGGAAAACCGGCCCTGCCAGTTTCCCGCCCTCTCTTTGGCAAAGGTGGTGGGCGACGACGCGAAACAGTTCAAATCCGCGGCAAACGGGCGCCGTGGCGTGACCGCTTGGGTCGCAGCAGAGGGGCGCATTTCCATCGGCGACACCCTGACCTTGCATGTTCCCGACCAGCCGCCGTGGCAGCCGAGTATGCTCTGACGGTATTGGAGGTATGTCGCAGAATGTCTGTATTGCGGTGACAACCCCCTCTGTGGCCGGGTATCAGTGCCAAAAAGCGTTACCGCCAACGGGGAGGAAACATGACCTACAAGAGCGACATCGAGATTGCCCGCGACGCGCAAAAGAAACCAATTCAGGAAATTGGCGATCGCTTGGGCATACCGTCTGAACATCTGCTGCCCTACGGTCATGACAAAGCGAAAATTGGCCAGACCTTCATCAACGATGTGCAGGACCGCCCCGACGGAAAGCTGATCCTTGTCACTGCGATCAACCCGACCCCTGCGGGCGAGGGCAAGACCACAACCACCGTTGGCCTGGGCGATGGCTTGAACCGCATCGGCAAAAAGGCAATGATCTGCATCCGCGAAGCCTCCCTTGGGCCGAACTTTGGCATGAAGGGCGGCGCTGCGGGCGGCGGTTACGCACAGGTCGTGCCGATGGAGGAGATGAACCTCCATTTCACCGGCGATTTCCACGCGATCACCTCGGCGCATAGTTTGCTGTCGGCGATGATCGACAACCATATTTATTGGGGCAATTTGTCGAAAATCGACACGCGTCGGGTCACGTGGCGCCGCGTCGTCGATATGAATGACCGGTCCTTGCGGCAGATCACGTCTTCCCTGGGCGGCGCGGCAAATGGCTACCCGCGCGAAGACGGCTTTGACATCACCGTCGCGTCGGAGGTCATGGCCATTCTGTGTCTGGCGAAGGATCTCAAGGATCTGGAAAAGCGGCTTGGCGACATGATCGTGGCCTATCGGACAGATAAGACGCCGGTCTTCTGCCGCGATATCAAGGCCGAGGGGGCCATGACGGTCCTGCTGAAGGACGCCATGCAGCCGAACCTGGTGCAGACGTTGGAAAACAATCCGGCCTTTGTGCATGGCGGTCCCTTCGCCAATATCGCCCATGGGTGCAACTCGGTGATCGCCACGACCACGGCGCTGAAGCTCGCGGACTATGTAGTGACCGAAGCAGGATTTGGCGCCGACCTTGGCGCCGAAAAGTTCATGGACATCAAATGTCGCAAGGCTGGGCTGAAGCCGGACGCGGTTGTGATCGTCGCCACCGTACGGGCCATGAAGATGAACGGCGGTGTGGCGAAGGATGATCTTGGCACCGAAAACGTCCAAGCGGTGAAGGACGGCTGCCTGAACCTTGGCCGTCACATTGAAAATATGAAGAAGTTCGGCGTCCCTGCTTTGGTGGGTATCAACCACTTCGTCACGGACACCGACGCAGAGGTGCAAGCGGTGATCGACTATTGCGCCTCGCTGGGCGTCGAAGCTGTCTTGAACAAACACTGGGCCGAAGGTGGTGCTGGTATCGAAGAAACGGCGCAAAAGGTGGTGGCGCTTTGTGACGGTGGCTCTGCCAATTATGCGCCTCTCTACGGTGATGACCTCCCGCTGGCTGCGAAAATCGAAACCGTTTGCCGCGAGATTTACCGCGCCGATGGCGTGGTGATGGACAATAAGGTTTTGAGCCAACTCAAGGATTGGGAAGAGCAAGGCTACGGTCATTTGCCGGTCTGTATGGCAAAAACGCAGTATTCATTCTCCACCGATCCGGACCAGCGCGGCGCGCCGACCGGGTTTGACATCCCGGTGCGAGAGGTTCGGCTGTCCGCTGGTGCGGGTTTTGTCGTGGTGGTCTGCGGCGAGATCATGACCATGCCGGGCCTGCCGCGCAAACCGGCGGCTGAATCGATCCACCTCAACGAAGACGGCCTGATCGAGGGGCTTTTCTGAGCCAAGCCGTAGATGATCGGAAACGGCGAAGCGATGGAGCGTACCAAACCGTCGTACCCGCCGTGTTATCCGTCGCGCCCGGCGTGGCAAATGTCGGACGTGACGGATAGGAACCGGGCGATAGTTCATACCAAGGAAGTCGGAATGCCACGCAGAGACCCAGACCAGATCGACACCATGGCGGAGCTGCGTCGCGGAATTGACGAGATTGATGCGGCCCTGATGGATTTGCTGGCGGAACGGTGGCGTCATACGGAACAGGCACCGCGCCTGAAGGCGGTCGAAGGTATTGCGGCGCGGGCTACGGGCCGTGTTCAGGCGGTTCTCGACCACGTTCGGGAGGGGGCCGAGGCACGCGGCGTAGATGGAGAGATGGTCTCCGCCATGTGGCGGATCATGATTGAGACGGTGATTGCCCGCGAGGAAAGGGCGATCGGCAAGGAAGGGATCGACGGATGACGGCAACTGTGATCGACGGAAAGGCCTTTGCGGCCAGGGTGCGTGAAAAGGTCGGCGGCCACGTGGCGCGCCTGAAGCAAGAGCACGGCATCACGCCGGGATTGGCGGTTGTTCTGGTGGGCGAAGATCCCGCAAGCCAGGTCTACGTCCGCTCCAAGGGAAAGATGACCGTCGAGGTCGGCATGAGTTCCTACGAGCACAAGCTGGACGTTGATACGGCAGAGGCCGATCTGCTGGCATTGATTGACACGCTGAACAACGACCCGGCGGTGCACGGTATCCTTGTTCAACTGCCGCTGCCAAAGCACATGAACGAAGATCTGGTGATCAACGCCATCGACCCGGCAAAGGACGTTGATGGTTTCCATATCTCCAACGTGGGGCTGCTGGGCACGGGGCAGAAATCAATGGTCCCCTGTACGCCTCTGGGGTGCCTGATGATGTTGCGTGACCATCACGGTTCGCTGTCCGGCATGGACGCGGTGGTGATCGGGCGCTCGAACATTGTTGGTAAGCCGATGGCGCAGCTGCTGCTGGGCGAAAGCTGCACTGTCACGATTGCACATTCGCGGACAAAGGATCTGGCCGACGTGGTGCGCCGCGCGGACATCGTTGTCGCTGCCGTCGGACGCCCCGAGATGGTGCCGGGCGACTGGATCAAAGAGGGGGCCACCGTCATCGACGTGGGCATCAACCGCATAGATGCGCCGGAAAAAGGCGAGGGCAAAACGCGTCTCGTGGGCGATTGCCATTACGACAGCTGCGCTGAAAAAGCCGGGGCGATCACCCCGGTGCCCGGTGGCGTCGGACCCATGACAATCGCTTGCCTGCTGGCCAATACGGTCACGGCCTGCAGCCGCGCCAATGGCCTGCCGGAGCCGGAAGGACTGACCGTCTGAACAACCAATGGTCTGAAACGGAAAGGCGCGGCGCATGCTGCGCCTTTTTGCATTCAGATGGTTCGTGCCAGTCCACGCAGATGCGCTGGCAGGTCACGCGCAGTCACGGTGGCTTCGCGCACGAGGTGGTCGAAATGCGAAGTCAGCACCGCCAACCGGTCCTTATCCCTGAATGCGATGTAGTTTCGCCCGATGTAGAGCACGGCCAGCAGCGGACCAAAGATTGTCAGCGGCGCAGAATACAGCCGCCGCGCATCATACAGTGTGACCCGCAAACGGGGGTAAAGCGTCTCTGCCAACTCGGCCATCACCTCCAGCTGAGTGTGCCGAATGTCAGCGGACAGGCCGGCATAGTAGCCCGACCCTTCGGCAAAGGCGGCCAGCTCGAACAATGGCAAGGCGATTTCGTAATCCGACTGTGACGCGCGCATCCAGTTCAGTCGATCCTCCGATGCATTGATCGCCTGCTCTGTCGTCTTGCCCAGATGCGGGCCGTATTCCCACTCCAGCATGTCGCGGGTCTTCAACACATCGGGCAGGGCGGGGGGCACATAGCGGATCTTGTACCCCTCGGCTTCGCGATGCCAGTTGAAGATCTGCTCATCGACCAAGGCCCGTGGCGCCTCCGTCAGCGTCAGAGCATTGGCGAGCAGGTCGGCTGCGTTTTCGGGGCGCTCTGACAGGCCCAAAAGCCAGTCGGTCGACACGCCCAGCACCTGTGCACAAGCGGCAACCAGATGCGCGTTGGGCAGGCGTGCGCCCTCGTCCTTCAGCAACTGCGAAATCGTAGAGCGGTCGACGCCAATATCGCGCGCCAGCGCGGTTTGGTTGCTGCGGGCCGTGGCCATTGCTTCGGTCAGTCGATCGCGCAGCAATGCCGCGCGAATGCGCTTGTCGGGAATTTTCACCATGTGGTGATTTTTATCACGCTGCTTGGGTTTTGTGAAGCATACGCAGAATAGTCCCTCCCTTTGGCAGACGATAGGAAGGCTGCAATCGACACAACGGAGGCAATATGGAAACCCGGCAAAGAACGATTTTGAAATCAGTGGTTTGGACCTTGATTGGCCTGTTCAGCATGGGCGTGGTCGGCTTGCTGTTCACCGGCTCGATTGCGGTGGGTGGCGGCATGGCGTTGGTGAACGCAATCGTCGGCTTTCTGTGCTACCTGATTTATGAGCGTGTCTGGGCTGGTATCCGGTGGGGACGCCAGATCTGAGCCTTACGGTCGCTTAGGGGCTGGACCTTGCGCCACGCCGCGCGCAAGAGCAGGGCATGGAACTCTGGATCATCGCCACACTCAGCGCAGCAGTCTTTCAGACTGTGCGCTTCATGCTGCAAAAAGTCTTGGCGGGCGGACGGTTAAGTGCCACCGGCAGTACATTTGCCCGCTTCGCCTACGCTGCGCCCGCAGCGGCGGTGCTGCTTCTGGGGTATGTCTGGATCACCCAAGCGGCGCTGCCGTCTATCACGCCAGACTTCTGGGTGTGGGCGATCTTCGGCGGTCTTGGTCAGATACTTGCGACAGTTCTTGTTGTCCTGGCATTCCGAGAACGTAATTTCGCGGTCGGCATAACGCTGAAAAAGACCGAGGTCATTCAGACCGCGCTTTTGGGGCTGATCCTACTCGGAGAAGTGATTTCCCTGCCGGGATGGATCGGCATCGGTATTGGCCTGATCGGTGTGCTGTTGCTGTCTCGAACGCCGGGTATCGACGGAGCACTATGGACCCAACTGCGCAGCCGCGTTGTGCTGCTCGGCGTCGGGTCTGGTTTCTTCTTTGCGGTCGCCGGAGTGGGCTACCGCGCGGCAACATTGCAGGTCGGCAGCGATGATCCGGTGCTGCGTGCATTGATTGGATTGGTCTTTGTGACCATAGGTCAAGCACTGGGGATGGCCGCGTGGCTGCGGTGGCGCGCGCCGGGAGAGATCACGCGCGTCTGGCAGGCGCGGCGCACAGCGGTCTGGCTGGGATTGACCTCGGCCTTTGGCACGATGAGCTGGTTCACGGCGTTCACATTGCAGACTGCCGCTTACGTCTATGCCGTGGGGCAGGTCGAGTTGGTCTTGTCTCTGGCGGCCTCGGTTCTGTGGTTCAAAGAGAAGGTGACAGCGCGCGAGGTCGCAGGCATTGCCGTTCTGACCGTATCGGTGGTCATTCTGGTTCTGGTTGCCTAGAGATCGGGGCGACGGTTGCGCTGCATCCCACGACAGCGGTTTAGTGACTGGTCTCCATAAGCCACGTCTATTTGCATTGTTTCGCCGAAGAGACTTATCTCTGTCTGGCACTCTTTGAGGCGGCGATGCGCGCAGATTGTCGCCTGTCATAATGGTATCTGAATGCCTCCCCCAAACATCTCATTCCCATACTTTGAACGCACTTCACCGCGGCAGCTGCCATGTTCAGCCCCCAAACCCCTGAGGGCCGGAGCCAATCCCCGCGCCGGGAAAACGTTCGAAGCCGCGCTGTGCGAAAGCTGATCCGGCGGGCGCAAAACTGAAAAGGGCCGCCCGATTTGGGGCGGCCCTTCGTGTGTCCTTGCTCGAGGGAAATCAGAGCGTCGGATAGATCGGGAATTTGGCGCAGAGGGCTTCGACCTCAGCTTTCACCTTGGCCTCGACTTCGCCGTTGCCGTCTTCGCCATTGGCAGCAAGACCGTCGACCACTTCGATGATCCAGTCCGCGATCTGGCGGAACTCGGCCTCGCCAAAGCCACGGGTGGTGCCCGCCGGGGAGCCAAGACGGATGCCGGAGGTGACCATCGGCTTCTCGGGGTCAAACGGCACGCCGTTCTTGTTGCACGTGATGTGCGCACGACCCAGAGCCTTCTCTGTGGCATTGCCCTTCACGCCCTTGGGGCGCAGATCGACCAGCACCACGTGGGTGTCTGTGCCGTGGGTCACGGTGTCGAGGCCGCCTTTGATCAGCTGATCGGACAGGGCCTGCGCATTGTTGACCACATCCTTGATGTAGTCCTTGAACTCTGGGCGCAGCGCCTCGCCAAAGGCCACGGCCTTGCCTGCGATGACATGCATCAACGGACCGCCCTGGATACCCGGGAAGATGGCAGAGTTGAACTTCTTTGCCAGCGCTTCGTCGTTGGTCAGGATCATCCCGCCGCGCGGACCGCGCAGGGTCTTGTGCGTGGTTGTGGTCGCCACATGTGCGTGGGGGAAGGGAGAGGGGTGCTCACCCGCCGCAACGAGGCCGGCAAAGTGCGCCATGTCCACGTGCAGATATGCGCCCACGGAATCCGCAATTTCGCGCATCTTGGCAAAGTCGATCTGGCGCGGGATGGCAGAGCCACCGGCGATGATCAGCTTCGGTTTGTGCTCGGTCGCGAGGGCCTGAACTTCGTCGTAATCAAGCAGGTTGTCCTGTTTGCGCACGCCGTACTGGATGGCGTTGAACCACTTGCCGGATTGGTTCGGCTTGGCGCCGTGAGTCAGGTGGCCGCCTGCGTCCAGCGACATGCCGAGGATGGTGTCGCCGGGCTGCAGCAGCGCGGTGAATACACCTTGGTTGGCCTGAGAGCCAGAATTCGGCTGTACGTTGGCGAATTCGCAGTTGAAGAGCTGCTTGGCGCGGTCGATGGCGAGGTTCTCTGCCACGTCGACCCAGTCACAGCCGCCGTAGTAGCGCTTGCCGGGGTAGCCTTCGGCGTATTTGTTGGTCATGACCGACCCTTGCGCCTGCATGACGGCACGAGAGACGATGTTTTCCGAAGCGATCAGCTCGATCTCGTCGCGCTGGCGGCCCAGTTCGCCGGTGATGGAGGCAAAGAGTTCGGGATCGCGGTCGGCGAGGTCTTCGGTGAAGAAACCATTGGCAGCCATGTGTCTGATCTCCTGTCAGGGTAGGTTTGACGTTCTCGTACCGGAAAGCGCGGCGGGGTCAAATACGGCAAAACGACTTAGTGGAATATTCTAGCGGCACGTCTGGCCCATTCTAAGCGAATGTGGTTCGATCCGCTCCGCAAGGCGCGGACAGGAAACCGCGCGAAGCCCCCGCTGGAGGACATATGTCGTTACGGATCGCCTTTTGCGCCTCACGCGCGCCGATCGCCCAAGCGGCGCGGACGTCCTTGTCCCGACGTTACGGCGACCACAACGAACAGGGCGCCGACGTTATCGTGGCCCTTGGGGGTGACGGATTCATGCTGCATACCCTGCACCGCACGCAGGACAACCCGGCGCCGGTCTACGGGATGAACCGGGGCACCGTTGGCTTTTTGATGAACGAGTATTCGGAGCACGGGCTGGTGGAACGGCTGCAATCTGCCGAAGAAGGGGTTATCAATCCGCTCGGAATGCGCGCCCTTTGTGCCGATGGGACCGAGCATCGCGGACTGGCGATCAACGAGGTTTCCTTGCTGCGCGCTGGGCCGCAGGCCGCCAAGTTGCGGATCAGTGTGGATGGCAAGGTGCGCTTGTCCGAATTGGTGTGCGACGGTGCGCTTGTGGCGACGCCTGCGGGATCGACGGCTTACAATTACAGTGCGCATGGCCCGATCTTGCCCATTGGCTCGGATGTGCTGGCGCTGACCGCTGTTGCGGCGTTTCGCCCACGGCGCTGGCGGGGCGCGCTGCTGCCAAAATCGGCGGAGGTCGGCTTCGAAGTCTTGGAAGCCGACAAACGCCCGGTCATGGCGGAGGCAGACAGTGTCGCCGTGCGCAACGTGGTGCAGGTCCACATCCGATCAGAGCCTGATGTGCGCCACCGTGTGTTGTTCGACCCGGGTCATGGTCTCGAAGAACGCCTGATCAGCGAGCAATTCGTTTAAACCTGAGGCCTTGCCCGGTCAGCTCTGCCAGCTATGCAAAAACCTCCTCCGACAGGCGACATAATTCACCCATAGGTGGAGTGTCAGCTATAGTCTTTCGTATGGGGGAGTCGCATCCCTCCAGAGGGAGGAAGTTTCATGAACCGTTTTCTTGCCAGCCTTGGCATATCCATCCTGTGCGCCGCGTCAGCCGGGGCAGAGTGCGCAAGCGACGCGGCTATCGCAGCTTTCGTCGCTGATTTCGAAGCTAAGGTGCCGACGCAAGCGCTCGTGCCGGACGGTACAATGGAAGACGCGCGTTGCACGCAGGCCAAACTGTCGGAAGCGATGCAGTCCAAGCTGGGGCCGATTGTCGGGTACAAGGCGGGGCTGACGTCAGCCCCTGTGCAGGCGCGTTTCGGCGCAACAGAACCGGTGGGCGGCGTTCTATATGAGAAGATGCTGCTCGAAGATGGCGCCGAAGTGCCAATGGCTTTTGGCGCACGTCCCTTGTTCGAGGCCGACCTTTTGCTGGTCATAAACGATTCGCAGGTGAACGAAGCGCAGACGCCGGAGGAGGTGATGGCTCATGTCTCCGCGGTTCGGCCTTTCATAGAGCTGCCTGATCTCACTGTGGCCGAAGACCAGCCGATCAATGGTGTGACCTTGACCGCCATGGGCGTTGCCCCTCGGCTGGGTGTCATGGGGGCAGAAATCCCTGTCGAAGACCCGGCCGCAATGCTCGACGCGCTGGCCGGGATGCAGGTGACCGTGCGCGATGCAAAGGGGGCCGTGATGGCAGAGGCATCCGGCGCATCCGTTCTGGGAAATCCTGTGAACTCCGTGCTTTGGCTGATGTCGAAGGGGTATGTCCTGAAGGCTGGCGATTTGATCTCCGTCGGCTCGATCGGTCCGCTTTTGCCACCGGCCAAGGCGCAGGGTGGGGCCAGCGTGACCTATGTCGGCCTGCCGGGTGATCCGACAGTCTCGGTCGTCTTCACGCCATAAAAGCGGATCTGACAGGCGCCATTTGTGGAAAGCGGTTCGTCGTGAACTTCGAGTTTACCGGTCTCGCGGATAGTGGCGTTCATCATCTCGACGGGCCACGCGGATTGAAAACGCATTGCTGCCGTTCGGGTTGTCGCAACACACGAAGGGGGCTCATATGTGTTTCGTGACCGGCTGTATCATAGCCACACCCGGCGGCGGACGCCCGGTTGAAACGCTCGCTTCGGGCGATCTCGTTCTGACCACGGAGGGCAGGGCGGAGCCTGTTCTCTGGGTCGGAACCTCTCGGATCAGCTGGGCGGAACAGATGTCCAACACGCGCAAACGCCCGGTTCGGATCGGACGCGATGCTCTGGGGCCGGGGGTGCCCGAACGCGCGGTGATGCTTTCACCACAGCATCGGGTGCTTGTGCGGTCCCGGCAGGTGAAGCGGATCGTCGGCGAGGAGGAGGCTCTGGTGCCGGCATTGGCGTTGACCGGGCTGCCGGGAGTTCGGGCCATGCCGTCGCTGCCCGGTCTGGACTATGTCCACATCGCCTGTGCCAGGCACACCTTGCTGCTGGTAGAAGGAGCAGGCGTCGAAAGCATCCTGCCCGAGCCGCTGTCCTTGCAGGAGATGGCCTCCGCGCAGCGCGTCGATCTGGCTGAAACCCTCGGTTGGGCCGAAGCCCGTTGGCACGATCATCAACGGGTGCGCCCGACGCTGTCCGTGCGCAAGGCTGAAAAACTGGTGGAACGGTCGATCCGCAGTCGCATTCCTTTGGTCGTGCCAAAAAGCGGATCGGATGATACTGATGTCCAGCAAGCCAGCGGCTGAGTCAGGACGATGTGGCTCAGTCACCACATCGCCTGCTCGACCAAGCGCGCCAGATGCCCCGAAGGTGTGACACCGCAATCCAAGCGCTGGTGCGTGGCCGGAAAGCCCCGCCAATCATCTTGGCGGGGGAAACAGCCTACTTTGCGTACCCAAGACCCTTAAGCGCCTCTTTGATTTCGTCCAGAATGGCTGGGTCATCGATGGTCGCGGGCACCTTGACCGTCTCGCCATCGGCTATCTTGGCCATGGTGGCACGCAGGATTTTGCCGGAACGGGTTTTGGGCAGCCGATCCACAACGCAGGCCAGCTTGAACGCCGCCACAGGTCCGATCTGTTGGCGCACCAGCGTCACGCATTCTTTCACGATGTCCTCATGGGGGCGGTTCACGCCGGAGGACAGGCACAGGAATCCCATGGGAAGCTGCCCTTTCAGGTCGTCCTCCACACCGATCACGGCGCATTCAGCCACATCGGCGTGCGAGGCCAGCACCTCCTCCATTGCGCCGGTGGACAAGCGGTGGCCGGCGACATTGATGACATCATCCGTGCGCGCCATGATCGAGACATAGCCGTCCTCGTCAATCATCCCCGCATCGCCGGTTTCGTAGTAGCCGGGGAAGTGATTGAGATAGGCCTTGCGGAAACGGTCTTCGGCATTCCACAGCGTCGGCAATGTGCCGGGCGGCAAGGGCAGCTTGATGGCGATTGCCCCGAGATTGCCCGTCGGCACCGGATGCCCCGCCTCGTCCAGGATCACCACATCGTAGCCCGGCATCGGCACGGTGGGGGAGCCAAGCTTAACCGGCAATTCTTCGATTCCGACAGGGTTCGCGGCGATGGCCCAGCCGGTTTCGGTTTGCCACCAATGGTCGATGACAGGCACTTTCAGCTGGTCTTGTGCCCATTCTATAGTGGTCGGATCGGCGCGCTCGCCCGCGAGGTAGACGGTCTTCAGGCCGGACAGGTCATATTTTCCGACATATTCGCCTTTGGGATCTTCGCGTTTTACGGCTCTGAATGCGGTGGGCGCGGTAAAGAACGATTTCACCTTATGTTCAGAGATGACACGCCAGAATGTGCCTGCGTCTGGGGTGCCCACGGGTTTGCCTTCGAAGACGATTGTCGTGTTGCCGTGGATCAGCGGACCATAACAGATGTAGCTGTGGCCGACGACCCACCCCACATCGGAGGCCGCCCAGAACACGTCGCCGGGATCGACATTGTATATGTTCTTCATTGACCAGTTCAGCGCCACAAGATGACCGGCGGTGTGTCGCACAACGCCCTTGGGCTGACCCGTCGTGCCGGAGGTGTAGAGGATATAGGCCGGGTGGTTGCCTTCGACCGGCACGCAGTCGGCGGGCTTCACGCCGTATTGAAAGCCGTGCCAATTGAAGTCGCGCCCTTCGACCAGTTTCGCAACCTCTTGCTCCCGCTGGAAAATGACGCAGAAGTCGGGCTTGTGGGCGGCTTGCTCAATGGCATCGTCCAGCAGTGGCTTGTAATGCACGACGCGTCCGGGTTCGACCCCGCAAGACGCCGCGATAATCGCTTTCGGCGTGGCATCGTCGATCCGCACGGCCAGTTCATGCGCGGCAAACCCGCCAAAGACGACCGAGTGCACAGCGCCCAGGCGCGCGCAGGCCAGCATGGCTTCCAGCGCTTCGGGTATCATCGGCATGTAGATGATGACGCGATCGCCCTTTTCGATGCCTTTTTCCCGCAGCGCGCCGGCCAGCATGGCAACGCGGTTGCGCAGTTCGACGTAAGATATTTCTCGCTTGGTTTGGGTGATCGGGCTGTCGTAGATAATCGCGGTCTGTTCGCCCCGGCCCTGTGCAACGTGGCGGTCCACGGCGTTCCAGCAGGTGTTCACCATGCCATCGGCGAACCATTCGTACATATGTTCACCGACATTGGTCAGCGCCTTTGTCGGCGCTTGATCCCAGTCGATGGCTTGCGCGGCCTCCATCCAAAACGCCTCCGGATCGGATGCCCAAGCATTGTAAACCTCTGAATACCCCATGGGGCCCTCCTCCTGTAATACCTTCGCCATCAGGCTTAGGGGGTGGCGGGGCGCTGTCGCAAGTCTGTTGGCGCATGACATGACAGAATATCGCAGGGCTTTGCGAAATCCGCGTTTATAGGTCTGCAAATATTTGCAAATACCCTGAATTACCGTCTTTGTTCTGCGAATTTATGCCAGGTTTGCAAAGTGCCTTGCGGAAGTATTGCAAATCTCCGACTCAGGGGGATGCTTGACGTAGATGCCTTGCCATGGCGTTTTGATCGCAACAGGCGGGAGCACTTTCATGCGGGCATTTGCAACGGCAGCGGTCATATCTGTGGGGATTTCAACGGCGGCGCAGGCGCAGTGGAGCTACCAAGAAGGGCCAGAAGCGGGACGCTATGCGGCCTATGTCTGCGCCGATGGTTCTGGCGATCCTGCGACAGAGCGGCTGTGTTTCGGATTGTCCTGTGATGCCGGAAAACCTCTGCGGTTCGGTCTGCGTGCTGAAGGCAATCCCGACCTCTTGGCGCGGTCCGAACTGGATGTGCAGGCCTTTGCCGGCGTCCGCGTTATGCCGCCGCTGGCCTTTCAGACCACGGGCCTTGGCACCTTTGAGGCCCCGATGACCAAAAGCCACCTGCCGGGGATCGAGGGGCTAAAGGCCGGGACACGTCTGGAATTGCGCTATTGGGAAACCGTCGATGTGCCGCCGACGGTCTGGCAGATGTCGCTGTCCGGCTCCAGCGATGCGATTTCCGCGGTCGAGGCAGTGTGTCCTCAGCCGGACTTTGCCGCGCAGGAACTGGCGGCCCGCACGATGGCCGATCCGGCCGCGGCGGTGCTTCGCGACATGCGCGCGGCCTGCGGCGCTCTAGGCGGTGAGGTCTCCGTCGGCAACGACTATGCCCAGGCGATTGACCTTGATGGAGCGGCGGGCGAGGATCTTGTGCTGCGCCATGGCGCGCTAAGCTGTTCTACCGCACAGGATCTCGTTTGTGGTCCTGCTGGTTGTCTGACGTCCATATGGCAAGCGAACGATGACGGCTTCACCCGTGTTTTCCTGAACGCAGTGCGGGACGTGGCCGCCAATGCGCCGGGGTCGGTGCGGCTGACGCTCAAAGGGTCGCTTTGCGGCCGTGTGGGAGCGCCAGAATGTCAGCAGGTCTGGTCGTTGCAGGACGGGGAATTGATCCCCGCCCCGTAACTCTTGATGGCTTGTCAGCCGTAGTGCTGCACCGGCGTGCCCGCGATGGCCGCCATGTTCAGCAAGCCGCGCGCGGTGATCGACGGCGTCACAATATGCGCGCGGTTGCCCATGCCCATCAGGATCGGCCCCACTTCCAGCCCGCCGGCTTTCGTTTTCAGGATGTTGCGCGTGGCCGAAGCCGTGTCCGCATGGCCAAAGAGCAGCACATTCGCCGCGCCCTCCATACGATTGCCTGGCAACAGACGTGCGCGCAGATCGGCGTCCAGCGCCGCATCCACATTCATTTCGCCTTCGTAGCAGAAGTCGCAGTCTTGCGCGTCGAGGATTTCCAGCGCTTCACGCAGCCTCTGGCCGGAGCCTTCGGTGTGGTTGCCAAACGACGACTGTGAACACAGTGCGACGTTGGGCGTCAGGCCGAACCGCCGCACGTGACGCGCCGCGCCGATTGCGGCGCGCGCCAGTTCATCCGGGGTGGGGCGGCTGTTGACGTGAGTGTCCGCAATGAACAGCGGGCCATCTTCCAGGATCATCAACGACAGCGCGCCCTGGGGTGTCAGTGTCTTGGTGCCCAACACCTGCCGAATGTAATTCAGATGCCAACGATACTCGCCGAAGGTGCCGCAGATCATCGAATCCGCTTCGTCACGTTGCACCATCACCGCGCCGATGGCGGTGGTATTGGTGCGCATGATCGCACGGGCAAGATCGGGGGTCACACCGCGACGCGACATGATGTGATGATAGGTTTCCCAATAATCGCGATAGCGCGGATCGTTTTCCGGGTTAACGATGTGGAAATCGATTCCGGGGCGGACCTTCAGGCCAAAGCGTTCGCAGCGGGCCTCCATCACCTCGGGGCGACCGATCAGGATCGGCTGTTCGGTGGTTTCCTCAAGGATGGCCTGCGCCGCGCGCAGCACGCGCTCATCCTCACCCTCGGCAAACACGATACGGCGCGAGGCGGTGGCGGCAGCCTCGAACACCGGGCGCATCAGCAGCGAGGATTTGAAGACCGAGGCGTCGAGCTTTTGCTTGTACGCCTTCAGGTCATCCAGCGGCCGTTCGGCCACACCGGTTTCCATCGCGGCCTTCGCGACAGCCGTGGACACGACGCCCGACAGGCGCGGATCGAAAGGCTTTGGAATCAGGTAATCGGCGCCGAATGTCAGCTGCTCGCCACGGTAGGCCGCAGCGGCTTCTGCGCTTGTGGTGGCACGAGCAAGGGCCGCGATGCCCTCGACGCAGGCGACCTCCATCTCGTCGTTGATGGTGGTCGCGCCAACATCCAGTGCCCCTCGGAAGATGAAGGGAAAGCACAGCACATTGTTGACCTGGTTCGGGAAATCGCTGCGGCCTGTGGCGATGATCGCGTCAGGTACTGCGGCGCGGGCGACATCGGGCATGATTTCTGGATTGGGGTTGGCGAGCGCAAAGATGATCGGACGCTTCGCCATCGTCTGCACATTTTCGGGCTTCAGGACATTCGGGCCGGACAGGCCAAGGAAAAGGTCGGCACCCTCAATCACATCGGCCAGCGCCCGCTTGTCAGACGCTTGCGCAAAGGCCGCCTTTTGCGGGTTCATGTCCTCTTCGCGGCCCTGGTAAACCAGCCCGTGAATATCGCAAAGCCAGATGTTCTCGCGCTTCACACCCAGCTTCAGGAGCATGTTCAAACAGGCGATGCCCGCAGCCCCACCGCCGGTGGAGACGACCTTGATGTCCTCGAACTTCTTGCCTGCCACATGCAACGCATTGGTGGCCGCCGCGCCGACAACGATGGCCGTGCCGTGCTGGTCGTCGTGAAACACTGGGATATTCATCCGCTCGCGGCAGATTTGTTCAACGATAAAGCAGTCAGGCGCCTTGATGTCTTCGAGGTTGATCGCGCCAAACGTCGGTTCCAGCGCGCAGACGATCTCTGCCAGCTTTTCCGGGTCCGGTTGATCCACCTCGATATCGAAACAGTCGATGCCGGCGAACTTCTTGAACAGCACCGCCTTGCCTTCCATCACCGGTTTCGATGCCAGCGCCCCGATGTTGCCAAGACCCAAAACGGCTGTGCCGTTCGAGACCACTGCAACCAGATTGCCGCGGGTCGTGTAGCGCCGCGCGGCTGTCGGGTCTGCCTGAATTTCCAGGCAGGCTTCCGCCACTCCCGGGGAGTAGGCACGGCTCAGGTCACGTCCATTGGCCATCGGCTTGGTGGCGCGGATCTCCAGTTTTCCGGGCTTGGGATGCTCGTGATAGAACAGCGCCGCTTCGCGGAGAGTGTCCTTGGCGGTGTCAGGGGTCTGGTCGCTCATTCGGGGTCCTCCAGCGATGTCCTTGGCGAGATGGTTTAGCACTAAACCATTATGCAAAACTCTTTTCAGCGGCGATAGCAGGTGGGGGGCTGCGTTGCCAAGGCTGTCTGTTGTTTATTGCGCTAACAGTATAAAACGGATTGATACCAATGCTACGAAACTCGTCCAGACATACCGTGGTGCGCCGGCGTCTCATGGACAAGCTTCTTTCCGCCCGCGCTGCCCCGAGGACGGGGTTGCAAATGCCTGACCGGCTTCGCATCCTGCCCGCATCTGAATTGACGGAGTCTTTTATGTCCCTGGCCGAAGCCGCGCGTGCCGTGCGCGAAAATGCCTATGTGCCCTATTCTCATTTCAAGGTCGGGGCGGCACTACTGACCCCGTCCGGCACAACCTATGTCGGCTGCAACGTGGAAAACGTCGCCTACCCGGAGGGCACCTGCGCCGAGGCCGGGGCCATCGCCGCAATGGTCGCCGCTGGCGAGACAGAGATCGCAGAAGCCTACGTCATCGCCGACAGCCCAAATCCGGTGCCGCCCTGCGGCGGGTGCCGCCAAAAACTGATGGAATTCGCCAACGCCGGAACCAAGATCACTCTGGCGACGGTGGATGGGACCGAACAGGTGACCACGGTGGGCGATCTGCTGCCGGGGGCCTTCACCAACGATCATATGGATCGTGCGTGATGGATGCCCGCTCGGTGATCGGCCAATTGCGTCGTGGCGAAGCCCCGTCGCCGCGTGATCTGGCATGGTTTGCTGCCGGTTTGGCGGACGGGCGTGTCAGCGATGCGCAGGCCGGAGCTTTCGCCATGGGCGTCTGCCTTCAGGGGCTAAGCGAGGCTGGCCGTGTAGCCCTGACGCTGGCCATGCGCGATTCAGGCCACGTGCTGGAGTGGGATCTCGACGGGCCTGTGGTGGACAAGCACTCAACCGGCGGGGTCGGCGACTGTGTATCGCTTGTGCTTGCGCCGATGCTGGCGGCCTGCGGCGTCTACGTGCCCATGATCTCTGGTCGGGGGCTCGGGCATACCGGTGGAACGCTTGACAAGCTTGAGGCCATTCCCGGCTATTCGGTCGCGCCGGATGAGGCCCGCCTGCGCCGCATCGTGAGCGATGTGGGCTGCGCCATTGTCAGCGCGTCTGGCGATATCGCCCCCGCTGACAAGCGGCTCTACGCCGTGCGCGACGTGTCTGCGACGGTCGAAAGCCTCGACCTTATCACCGCCTCCATTCTGTCCAAGAAGCTCGCCGCCGGGCTGCAATCTCTGGTTCTGGACGTGAAATGCGGCTCCGGCGCATTCATGAAGACCGCGGAAGATGCACGCGCGCTGGCACAGGCTTTGGTGGGGACCGCAAATGCAGCAGGTTGCCCGACCACGGCGCTGATCACGGATATGGACCAGCCGCTTGTGCCCTCGCTCGGCAACGCGTTGGAAGTCGACCTGTGCATGGAGGTGCTGACCGGTGCGCGGTCCGGCCCCCTGCGCGACCTCAGCCTCTCGCTTGGCGCAGAGCTGCTGGCCACCGCAGGCATCGAGGATGGTATGGCCAAGCTGGAACAGGCGCTGGACAGCGGCGCCGCGGCGGAACGGTTCGGCAAGATGGTGTACGAGCTTGGCGGCCCGTTGGGTTTTGTCGAGGATTGGCAGCGATTCCTGCCCGAGGCCCCAGTGATCCAAGAGGTCGCAGCGGTCGAAAGTGGCACGGTCAGCGCCATCGACGGGGAGGCGCTTGGGCTGGTGGTGGTCGATCTTGGCGGTGGACGGCGGGTAGAGACCGACACGGTCGACCCGGCCGTCGGCGTGACCGAGATTGTGAGGGTCGGCGCGAAAGTTGAAAAAGGCCAGCCCCTGGCCCGTGTCCATGCCGCCCGCGAGGGGCAGGCGGACCGCGCCGCCGCCGCCGTGCGCGCAGCCATAACCTACGGCGATACGCCTTCGCCGCGCCCACTTGTGCTGGAGCGTGTGGCATGAGCCGCGCGTTCCTCGTGGTGATGGATTCTGTGGGCATCGGCGGCGCGCCGGACGCAGACAGCTATTTCAATGACACACGTCCCGACACCGGGGCCGACACGCTGGGCCATATCGTCGATGCCTGCGCGGCAGGGCAGGCCGAAGACGGGCGCAGCGGGCCGCTTCACCTGCCCAACCTGGCAAAGCTCGGCCTGTTCCACGCGGCCGATCTGGCCAGCGGCGCGCATCGGTCTGCCATGATCGCGGAGCCGGTCAATGCCCGCTGGGGCGCTGCCACCGAGCAATCGAAGGGCAAGGACACCCCCTCGGGTCATTGGGAACTTGCCGGGCTGCCGGTGCCGTGGGACTGGCACTATTTCCCCGACACACAGCCCGCTTTCCCAGCCGATCTGATCGCCAAGGTCTGCGACATCGCCGGCGTCGATGGCACGCTGGCCAATTGTCATGGCTCCGGCACCGTCATGCTCGACCGTTTCGGTGCAGAGCATGTGCGCACCGGTCAGCCGATCTGCTACACCTCTGCCGACAGCGTCTTTCAGATCGCCGCGCATGAGGAACACTTCGGACTGGACCGGCTGCTCGACCTGTGCGAACGCATTGCGCCAACACTGCACGCGATGAAGGTGGGGCGCGTCATCGCCCGTCCCTTCGTGGGCGAGGAGGGCAGCTACCAACGCACCGCCAACCGTCACGACTACGCGATCACTCTACCGGAACCGATTTTAACCAACTGGGCGCAGGACGCAGGCCGCGCCGTCCATGCCATCGGCAAGATCGGTGATATCTTCACCATGGAAGGCATCGATACGGTCGCCAAAGGTCCGGACGACGTTCTGATGGAACAGCTTTTCGCGGCTGTCGATACCATGGCGGACGGCTCGCTGACCTTTGCCAACTTCGTTGAATTTGATTCGCTCTATGGTCATCGCCGCAACGTGTCCGGCTACGCTCGCCATCTCGAATGGTTCGACGCGCAGATCGGACGCCTGCTGCCGCTGATGCGCGCGGGCGACCTGTTGCTCATCACCGCAGATCATGGCAACGACCCCACCTGGACAGGCACCGATCACACGCGCGAACGCGTGCCTGTGCTTGTGGCCGGGTGCGGCGCGGGCCAGATCGGGCAGGTGGGCTTTGCGGACGTCGCCGCCTCCATCGCGGCGCATTTGAACATACCGGCGCAAGGGCCGGGGAGGAGCTTTTTGTGACTGACCGTGATCCCAATGAACCCATGACCGAGGAAGAGCTGCATCACATCGTGCATCTCCCCAAGGTCGAGCTGCACACCCATTTCGAAGGTATGGCGCCGCCTGCCTTCATCCGGGGCCTGGCCAAGGAAAAGAAGGTCGATATCTCCAAGATTTTCCGCCCCGACGGCTCATATGATTACCGTGATTTCTGGCACTTCCTCGAAGTCTACGAAGCCGCAACCTCGGTTCTGAAAAAACCGGAGGATTTTGCCCGCCTCTGCACTGCCGTGCTGGAGAAAAGCGCCGAAAACGACGTTGTCTATCAGGAGACCTTCATCAGCCCGGATTTCTGTGGCGGCGGCGACGTGGGCGCGTGGAAGGAATATCTTCACGCAATCGAGGATGCTGCCACGGCGGCAGAGCGGGATTTCGGCATCACCTTGCGTGGCATCGTCACTTGCATCCGTCACAACGGCCCGGATCAAGCCAGGGCCGCCGCGCGCTGCGCCGCCGAGACCGCCGGTGGGTTTATTACCGGTTTTGGCATGGGCGGGGACGAAAAGCAGGGCAAGCAACGTGATTTCGCCTGGGCCTTCGATTGCGCGCGCGAAGCGGGCTTGCAGCTGACCACCCACGCTGGCGAATGGAACGGCCCACAGGAGGTGCGCGACGCGGTCGAGGACCTCGGCGTGTCCCGGATAGGCCACGGCGTGAACGCCTACACCGACATCGCATTGCTGGAGATGCTGGCAGAGCAGGACATTACGCTGGAGGTCTGCCCCGGCTCCAACGTCTTCCTCGGGGTGTTCCCCGCGCTGAAGGATCATCCGATCCAGAAACTGCGCGATCGCGGTGTGAACGTCACCATTTCGACCGATGATCCACCATTTTTCCACACGACCATGCGTCAGGAGTACGCGGCCCTTGCGAAGACCTTCGGCTGGGGCGAAGAGGTGTTCCGAGAATTGAACGCGACCGCCATCGGCGCGGCCTTTTGCGATAAGGCCACGCGCGAAGCGATCACCAAGCAACTGGAGCGCAAATGACAGAGCACCTCACCGTCGTCGATCACCCGCTGGTCCAACACAAGCTGTCCATCATGCGGGACAAGACCACCTCGACCGCCTCTTTCCGCCAGTTGCTGCGCGAAATAAGCCACCTTCTGGCCTACGAGGTCACGCGCGAACTGCCGATGACGAACGTGCGGATCGAGACGCCCATGTGCGACATGGACGCGCCCATGATCGAGGGGAAGAAGCTGGCGCTGGTGTCGATCCTGCGGGCGGGCAACGGTTTGCTGGATGGCATTCTGGAACTCATCCCGGCGGCGCGGGTGGGCTTTATCGGCCTCTATCGAGACGAGGAAACGCTGCAGCCAGTGGAATATTACAACAAGTTGCCGCAGCGCATGGAGGACCGCGTCACCATCGTCGTCGATCCCATGCTGGCCACTGGCAATTCCTCTGCGGCGGCTATCGACATGGTGAAAGCGGCTGGCGCAAAGGACATTCGCTTCCTGTGTTTGCTGGCTGCGCCCGAGGGCGTCGCGCGCATGAAAGAGGCGCATCCGGATGTGCCGGTCGTCACGGCTGCCTTGGACGAAAAGCTCAACGAGAAGGGCTACATCGTGCCCGGTCTGGGCGACGCGGGAGACCGTATGTTCGGCACCGCTTAAACGCGAATTGCCAGACAGCCCATATAGAGGCCGGCGGGAGTTCCGCCGGCCTTTTCCGTTCGAGGTGGCGTCGGAACCGATCTGGCCCGTTCCACGAGGGATTCGTTTTCGAGCCCGAGTCTGACCGAAAACGGAAGGCTGTCTCGCCTTCGGCACGCGCTTTGTGGAGCGTTTCGCGCCAATTCTTGCGGCTTGGAAATACACCGTTTCCATTAACCACCTTTACCTCGCGCTCAAAATAAGGCGATTCTGGGGCGCGCGGATACCACCGCTTGATTCACCACAGGAGTCCAGTGGATTCTTGGCAAGGCCTGTATTTACAAAGCTTTACAGGTTAAAGCTGATACTGCATGGTGCAGGTCACATCTGTGGGGGCAGACATGACGATTACGAAAACGGCGCTATGCGCCACAATTTTGTCCTATTTCGCCGGCTTCGCACTTCCTGCCAATGCGCAGTCGGGCATGCCTGTGAACTTTCCGCCGGCCAGCTACGAAGGGCGGCAGTTTGTGGATAACTCGGGCTGCGCCTTTGTGCGCGCGGGCTATGACGGCAACGTCACCTGGGTGCCGCGTGTGACACGTGCTCGCAGCCAGGTCTGCAACCAGACACCGACCTTTGGCGGCCGCACAACGGTCACCGTTGCTGCACCTGCCGCGCCCGCACCGCGAGCCGCGCCGAAGCAGATCACACTCGACACGCCGCCAGCTCCGGCCCCGTCGCCCGTGGTCCGTACGTCCGCCACCAGCGCGCCCCGCGTGGTGACAGCGCCGCGTCCTGCCCCGCAGGTGGTCAAGGCACCGGCCTCCAAACCCATCGCGGCGGAGCCGCCGCGCGTTGTGCGCCGGGTTCCCGTGACCTCCGCGCCCGTTTCTGCGAAACACGTGCGTGTTCCAATGCAACAGGCCTGCGCCGCCGGTCATACCTCTCGCGTGGTGAATGGTAAGCGCATAGCGATCCGGTGCGGTCCGCAGGCGACACCCGCAGTCCCCGTTGTGCGCCGAGGCGAAGCACCCGCCGCGGGCAAAAACGTGTACCACAATCGCTCATCCTGGCAGGGTTCGTCCCTGTCCCCCGAAACCCGCATCGTACCGCGCCATCTGTATGAAGAACGCCAGATCGCTCAGACGGCGCACGTGCCTGTCGGCTACAAACCCGCGTGGGAGGACGACCGGTTGAATCCCTATCGCGCTGTGCAAACCGTGCAGGGCTACCGCGACACACAAAAAGCATGGACGAACCAGGTGCCGCGTCGCTTGATCACCCGCGCCAATCCGACCCAGCCGTTCCCAAAGAACCTCTGGACCGCGAAGTATCGTCACACTGTCAAAGATCCTGCAATTGCCTACCGCGGCACCGATCCCTATCCGCCGACCGATGTCCGCGTCAGCTACGCCAACCAAGCAGAGCATCGCACTGCGGTCCTGTCTACAAAAGGCAGCGATAGCGCCAAAAGCTACGTGGAAATCGGTGTGTTTTCGAGTGCGGAAAAGGCGCAGGCCGCGGTGAGCCGGCTTGCCTCTGCTGGTCTGGCCGTGCGCGCGGCGAGAGTGTCGCACAATGGCCAAACGATGCAGCGTCTGCGGGTCGGGCCGTTTGCAGATGCGGCGTCGGCGCAGGCCGGGTTGTCTGCGGTGCACAGCACGGGCTACGCGCAGGCCTACATCCGCTAACCGGCTGACATTTACATGACAAAGCCTCGCATCATCCGGTGCGGGGCTTTTTGCATATACGAAGCTCTCTCGATCAGCCGCCGCAAATGCCCTGCAACCGCACCCAATCGGCATCTGACAGCACCGTGCGGGAGCCTTCGGCGCGGCGCGGGTCAGCCTCGATCAGCGGCAAGGTACGTTCCCCTGTGACATCCACCGCGTAGGCAAAGGGTGTCGACCGCAACTCCGCCTTGGCGAATGCTGGCAACAGCGTCTCCGGTGCCGGGTAGCTCGGCGTTTCGGTCATGATGTCTTCGGCATAATCGGCAAGGGCACTGTCCGGCAGCGCGCCGGTGGTCAGCAGCCGCAAGGAGGCGATCAGGCCTGCGTCATACAGCAGGTCGCCCAAGGGATCGGAGGCATCGGCCTGTACGGCCTCCACCAGTGCAAACCCGGCTGCGACGTCGGGGTCTTCGTAATCCTCAAGAACCCTGCTGTTGAGCACAATGATCCGTCCCGGCAGGTGCACGCTTGTGAAGCTGCCGCTGGGCAGGATCACGACACTGCCAGACGGCTGCACCCGTTCGGAAAGCCGCCGCAACGGCTCCCGTGCATCCGGTGTCGAGCAAGCCTGGCCGGTAAGATGCGTGATGTGTTCCAGCAGCCGCGTGCCGATTTCGGCCCGCTTGACCGTTGGCACGACATTTGTCGCGTAACGCGCCAGGGCATCGGGCAGCCAAAAGACGCTCAGCGCGCCCACGATGGCAATCATAGACCCGGACAACAAGAAGCGCAGCTTGCCCGGCCGCGGGCGGCGGCGGTCAATGACCTTGAGCAGGCGGTCGAGGCCGCCGATCATCTCCTGCTCGCCGGCGCCGAGTTCAAGCGTCTCTTCAGGGGCGGTATCTGGATGATATATGGCGGGAATTTGACTTCCATTGGCGCGCATCACGGCGCCCAGCGACCAATGCGCCAACACGTCGCCGCGGATCGAGGTCATGGTCAGCGTGGCATCCCCGAGGGACACGATCACTTCGCGCCGCTGCGAGTCCGCATCGGGGCGCCAGAGGCCTGTGGCCTCCAGCCGTGTAAACTGTGTCAGTGCGGTCATGCGGGCGTGCTGCTCTGCCTCTGGATCAGGCTGGACGATAGCACGTGGGCGCGACGGGGCGCAATCTGATGCCGTCAGGGAGAGCGCGAGATCAGAAACGCCCCCCCGAAGGTCGATCGGATCACTGGAACCGTTCCGGCATCTCGATTGGAGCGAGGATCAGCGCCTTGCGGCCATCAGTGTACCATGCCTGCGCGCGGCCGTCGTCCATCGGCGAGAGGGTAAAGCAGTTTTCCGAATTCTCGCGGAAGTTCAGGTAGCGGGTACAGTAGGTGTTACCCTCGATCCGGTAGCTGCCTGGCTCGTCAGCCGACCCTTCGACGGCCATCCACAAGGTGGAGGTGCCATCGGCATGGTAGACAACAGAGGCGACCTTTTCGCCGCTTTCGGGGTTGATGCCCTCATAGGTCTTGCCGGTGACGAAAGCGGTGATCGTCTCGGCATCCATCATGTCTTCGGCTAGGGCGAGGGTGGTCGACAGCGAAAGTATGGCGGCGGCGCCAAGGGCGGTTGTGAAAAGGCGTCTCATGCGAATAACTCCGGGTTGAAGCAAGATCTGTTCCTAAACTTTAGCGGGTGGATGCACGCCTGTCCAAAGCGTTTTCTGAAGGGTGCTTGTCACATGTCACGTGCGATAGTGCGCAGCTCGAATTTCTGGATCTTCCCGGTCGAGGTCTTGGGCAATTCCTGAAAAATCACCGTTTTGGGACATTTGAAGCCCGCCAGGCGGTGCCGTGTGTGGGCAATCAACTCCTCCGCCGTGGCGGTGTGGTTGTCTTTCAACTCGACAAAGGCACAGGGAACTTCGCCCCATGTCTCGTCCGGCTTTGCCACCACGGCGCATAGCAGCACGGCGTCATGGCTCATCAGCGTGCTTTCCACCTCGACGGACGAAATGTTTTCTCCACCAGAGATGATGATGTCCTTCGCGCGGTCAGCGATCTTCAGGTAGTTGTCCGGGTACATCACCGCGATGTCGCCAGAGTGAAAGACGCCGCCTTCGAATGCCTCGCGCGTGGCGCGCGGGTTCTTCAGGTAGCCCTTCATGACGCCATTGCCTTTGAACACGATCTCACCGCGCGCCTCGCCATCGCGCAGGATCGGTTTGCCGTCGTCATCCAAGATTTCCATCGGCTCGATAAAGGGCATGGCAACGCCCTGGCGGGATTTCAGCGCAGCGCGTTCTTCGCCCACGGTGTGATCCCACTGCGATTGCCATGTGCATTCGGTGGCAGGGCCGTAGGTTTCCGTCAGCCCGTAAACATGGGTGATGTTGAACCCAAGCGGCTCGATCGCGGCAAGGGTCGCCGGGGCAGGGGGCGCGCCCGCGGTAAAGACCTCGACCGTATGCTCAAAGCTGCGCTTTTGGTCGGCGGGGGCATTGATAAGCGTGTTCAGCACGATGGGCGCACCGCCGAAATGGGTCACGCCCTCGTCTGCAATGGCATTGAAAATCGCGTCGGCGCGAATATCGCGGCAGCACACGACCGTCCCGCCAACGGCAGGCATCATCCAAGTGTGGCACCAGCCGTTGCAGTGGAACAGGGGAACGATGGTCAGATAGATCGGGTGCAGCGTGATCCGCCACGACAGCACCTGCCCCATGGCGTTCAGATGTGCGCCTCGGTGGTGGTACACGACGCCCTTGGGCCGCCCCGTGGTGCCGGAGGTGTAATTGAGCGCGATGCTCTCCCATTCGTCTTCCGGCATGATCCAGTTGAAATCCAGATCGCCCGTGGCCAGAAACGCCTCGTACTCGGTGTAATGCCCACCTGAATGCACTCCGGCGTGGTCGTCAGCGACTTCGATGATCATGGGGGCATCGCTTTCCATGATCTCCAGCGCGGTGGCGAGGGTTGGCACGAACTGCGGATCGCACAAAACGACCTTCGCCTCTCCGTGGTCGAGGATGTAGGCGATGGTATCCGCGTCGAGCCGCGTGTTGATGGTGTTGAGCACCGCGCCACAGGCCGGCACGCCGAAATGCGCCTCTGCCTGTGCGGGGATGTTCGGCAGGATGGTCGCCACCACGTCGCCGGGGGCCACGCCCGCCTTGTGCAGCGCCGAGGCCAGCCGCGTCACGCGGGTCGTGTAGTCGACATAGCTGCGCCGGATGGGGCCGTAGACCACTGCGGTGTGATCCGGCCAGATCTGCACCGCGCGTTGCAGGAAGGACAGCGGCGTCAGCGGTACGAAATTCGCCGCGTTGCGTTCCAGTCCGGTTTCGTCTTTCATCCAGCCCATGTTTGCCTCCCACTTTGTCACGTAAGATTATTGCGTCACTTGGGCGGCAGTTGAAAGGGCCGATCGCGCGCTGTGACATCAGGTTGCGCTGGGCGCAATGACTTCGCCCCAGGGGAGGCACCAATGATCATCTCGCCGGGCCGGGGCTACATCTTCGTCCACATTCCAAAGACCGGGGGCACGTCCCTTGCAGCGGCATTGGAGGCGCGGGCCATGGCGGATGACATTCTGATTGGCGACACCGAAAAGGCCGTTAAGCGTCGCGGGCGCGTCAGGAAGCTGCAAGACCGCGCGGCGGGGCGGCTTTGGAAACACGCGACCTTGCGCGATATTTCTGGGGTTCTCCCGGAGGCAGACCTTAACGGGCTGTTCGTTTTCTGTGTCGTGCGCAACCCGTGGGACCGCATGGTAAGCTATTACCATTGGCTGCGGGCCCAGAGTTTTGCGCACCCGCAGGTGCGACTGGCCCAGTCCGAAACATTTACGGGCTTCGTGACCCATCCCGACACCGCACGAGTCCTGTTGCGCAATCCGTACGAAAGCTACACCGAAGATGTGTCAGGCCAGCGCTGCGGTCTGTTTTTGCGTCTGGAGCATCTGGACGAGGATCTGGACAAGTTGGCGCAGCATATCGGCTTCCGCCCAGACGTCGCACATCTGAATGCCTCGGATCGGGGCCCCCGCTATCAGGACTATTATGACGCGCAGACACAGGACGTTGTGGCCCATATCTGCGCTCAGGATGTGGCCCGCTTCGGATACAGGTTTTGAGACGACGCGCGCGTTCCAGGACGCGCGTGTTTGCGACATTCAAGACTGATATCGCAGTCAGCGGATTGGCATGAACATGGCGTCCTTCATGGTGCAGTCCTTGATCGCGTCGCGTCCGCAGGGCACCGGCTCCAGATCTTTGGACAGGCAGACACGCACCTCCTGGATGTAGCGGTCGCGACAGGTGACCGTGACCATATCTGCCTCAAGGCTTGGATTGGCTTCCATGAACGCATCTTCGACCACGGATGCGGGCAGGGTCACGGCGTCGTCAAGCTTGCGAAAGATCTCCGGCCGGGTGACGCTGCCATAGGCATCGCGGGAGAGGTCGTAATACTGACTGGCAGAAAGCCCCGTGCAAACGCCATGCTTTTTCCACTGGTGCCAGGCCAGACCACCCGTGCCCATGATGTCGGCCATCTCCGAGGTCTGCGCCCGCGACGGTGCGCGTTCGACCGTCGGGCAGTAGCTCGGCCAGCCACGATGATACTGCGGCCACAACCCATGCAAGACCCAACCGTGATCCTCGTCACATTGCGGTGAATTGCGCGCATCTCCCTCCAGCGCGCACCAGTTGGGCGACCACGACAGAGCCATGACAAAATAATCGAATTTTCCGGCCTTTTCGCCGTCAGCCAAGGCAGGCAGAGGCAAGCAGAGAAGGGCAGCGAGGCACAGACGGCGCATTTTTCCGTTTCCTTTTGACTTTGTCGGCACTATATACACCGCGAGTTTCCCGACAACGGTAACCCGCCCCGGAGTTGATCCGAGGCATCCCGAGGCCCCGAAAGGCGGTTTTGGGGGGCGGAGTAGATTTGGCCGTTTGTCCGTGCATAGGAGAATTGATATGTCCAAGCTGCTGCATCCGAAGGCAACCGCCGTTTGGTTGGTGGACAACACCACGCTGACCTTCAAGCAGATCGCCGATTTCAGCGGCTTTCACGAGCTGGAGATCCAGGGCATCGCCGATGGCGACGTGGCCGTTGGCGTGAAGGGGTTTGACCCGGTCGCCAACAACCAGCTGGTGCAGGAAGAGATCGACAAGGCGGAAAAGGATTCCTTCTACAAGATGAAGGTCAAATTCAACGCGGCCGCCGTCGACGAAGACAAGCGTCGCGGCCCGCGCTACACGCCTTTGTCAAAGCGTCAGGACCGTCCGAACTCGATCCTTTGGCTGGTGAAGTTCCACCCTGAGCTGGCCGACAGCCAGATCGCCAAGCTGGTGGGCACCACAAAGCCGACCATTCAGACGATCCGCGAGCGCACGCACTGGAACATCCAGAACATGCAACCGATCGACCCCGTTGCGCTGGGCTTGTGCAAGCAGTCCGAGCTGGACGCCGCCGTTGCCAAAGCGTCTAAAGACCTCGGCAAGGTCATGACCGATGACGAGCGCCGCAAGCTGGTATCCACCGAGCAGAGCCTTGAGATGGACAGCTCCGAACAGCGCCTGCCGTCGAACATGGAAGGTCTGGAAAGCTTCTCTCTCTCCGATCCGCGCGATGACGACGACGAGGACAAGAAGGACAACGCCGACTATTCGGACGCGGACAGCTTCTTCAACTTGCCGGGTGACGACAAGGACGAAGACGAGCAGCCATAAGGCGATTGCGGCTGACAATTTGAATTGCGGCTGACAATTTCAAGGGCGATCCTGGGGGTCGCCCTTTTTGCATGTTGTGGACTTACAATCGCTTACGCGCGTTCAGGGCGGCGGTGATGGTGCCGTCGTCGAGGTAGTCCAGCTCGCCCCCAATCGGCACACCTTGTGCGAGAGACGTCAATTCCACGCGGCCCTCAAGCTGGTCGGCGATGTAATGCGCCGTGGTCTGGCCGTCGATTGTGGCGTTGAGCGCAAGGATCACTTCGGTCACGCGTTCGGTGGACAGGCGGTCCTTGAGCCGTGGGATGCGCAGCTCCTCCGGGCCGATACCGTCCAGCGCGGACAGCGTTCCGCCCAACACGTGATAGCGGCCGCGAAACACGCCGCTGCGCTCCATCGCCCAAAGGTCGGCCACGTC
This sequence comes from Sagittula marina, assembly GCF_014196795.1. Classification (GTDB taxonomy): domain Bacteria; phylum Pseudomonadota; class Alphaproteobacteria; order Rhodobacterales; family Rhodobacteraceae; genus Sagittula; species Sagittula marina. The sequence goes on along the minus strand of NZ_JACIEJ010000002.1, from coordinate 514,162 downwards.
TTCGACCACGCAAAGAATGCCGTTCTGCCGGCTGTCATTGGTGCAGATCGGGCAGATGTCGGCGCTGGCCACATTGCCGCAGTTCAGGCATTCGCGTGCGGTTGCGGCGACCTCTGCCATGGCCTCGGCCAGTGGATGCAAAAGCTGGCCGCGCTTGCGGATCAGGTACAGCACCGCGCGCCGGGCGGAGCGCGGGCCAAGGCCGGGCAGTCGCGCCATCAGGTCGATCAGCTTGTCGATAGGGTTGGGGTCTTTCACGCGGCACAGCCTCGGTTCACTTGGACGCTCATGGAGCGACCGTATGGCCACCGCAACGCGTCTTCAGTCGTGGGGAAAATCTTGTCCGCGATGTATCGCGATTGGCGTGTTTTGCCATGGCGGCACGCCAGTCTGTCGCACCTGCCACAAAGGAGCGCATGACGCGGTGGAGAGAGGCGCAAGACGATCCCGCTCGCGCCTCCTGCCGGATCAGAACGGCAGCTTCATGTCTGCGGGCAGGCCCATTTCCTCGGAGAGCTTGCGCATTTCCTCTTCGGCTTTGACCTGTGCCTTGGCCTGCGCGTCCTTGACCGCGGCAAGGATCAGGTCTTCGGCCACTTCCTTTTCCGAGGGGACAAAGATCGAGGGGTCGATATCCAACCCGGTCAGCTCGCCCTTTGCAGTGGCCGTCGCCTTGACCAGACCCGCGCCGCTTTCGCCGGTCACTGTCATCGCCTTCAGGTCGTCCTGAAGCTGGGTGACCTTGCCCTGCATTTCCTTGGCAGACTGCATCATCTTGGCCATGTCGCCGAGGTTTCCGAGGCCCTTGAACATCCGTGTCTCTCCTGTGCCGGGCCGGGGTGGCCCTGTTGGGCGCAGTTTATCGCAGGTGCGGCGCTGTGGGGCAAGAGGAAGGCGCGGCCATGCGGCTCAGCAGGGCGGTGATCCGCGCGGGGTCGTAGCGGGTTGATGTCGGATCCGCCAACTGCAGGCGCAGGCAGGGGATCTGGTGGCGGCGAGAGACCTCGTCGCAATCGTCAAGCGGTTGCCGTTGGTCGCAGATCACATGGCTCAGGAAAGCAGTGGCAGGCAGTGGGCCCGCGTCCTGTCTCAAGGGGGACAGAAGGGCGTCCACACGATCGGCCAGAGTGTGACCAAGGGCCTCCGGGTCGTGGCCGAGCGCGGGCAGGTAGACCTTTGGCACTGCGCTGGCGGCGATGGCGCGGCCTGTGCCTGATGGCAGCAAGCTCGCCACCAGAGAGGTGTACAGGCTGCCGGGTGCAAAGCAGATCAGCTCTGCTTTGGCGATCAGGTTCTGGTTCACGGCACCGAGCGGGGCCGCGCTGGCAGGCAGTTCCGATGTGCCGTCCGACAGGAACAGGCGGGTGATGGGGCTGTCGAGCGGCGCGACCTCCTTGCCGGTCAGCAGCCGTTGGGAATGCAGCACACGCCCGTCGCGCAGTTCGGCACCAATATGAAGATTGGCATCGCTGACCGCGCGCAGAGTGCCGCGCACCTGTAGCACGCGGCTGAGGCGGGCCAGAACCGTGGTCAAGGGACCGCCTTGCGCCAGCCAGCCTCCCGCGATCACGAGATTGCCAATGCTGGCATTGGAGAAGTCGAACGCCGGCGGCAGGTGTCGCAGGGCCGTGTCCAGATCGGTTGCAAGGATCTGGCGCGTGGGGCCGGGAATGGCGCGCAGCAAAGGATGAGACAGGCGACGCAGCTGGGCAATCTCTGCGCCGGAGGCATCGGTTTTCGGCAGGCGATGCGCCATGAAATCTGCCGCCGGGCCGGGTTCGGCCAAGGTCACCAGGCGGCTGCGCAGGTCGCCAACGGCGGGGATGTCCAGGGCATCGCGCAGGAGTTGGGAGCTGCCTCCGCCGTCAAAGGGCGTTACCATGTGCACGGAGTTTCTGGTGATACTCGGCAGGTGCTGCGAGATGTCGCGCAATGCGCTGCCACCGGAAAAAAACATCAGGCCCGGGCCATTTTCAGGAGTGCAGTCATCCAGAGGGCTGAGGGATTCCGACGGCTGTGCACCGGGGGTGACATTGTTTGAAAACGCGCGGTGCACCTGCTCCAATGGCATGACCCTGTCCGCTCCTGTTCTCGATCCGGCTCCTGTCAGAGCTTTGTTATTTGAAGAGTGTACGCAGCAACAGGGCAGTTGTCATTCAGTACAGCTTCGGGGCGCATGAAACCGCCGATTCATGCTGCATTTGCCTGTTTAGCGGGCCTGAATGACCACGGGGTCAATCGTCGTCGAAGGGGTCCCATTCGTCTTCGACCTCGGCCAGGGCGTCCTCTTGAGCTTCGGCTTCCGCCTCCGCCTGGGTTCGGATGCTGGTGATCTTGGCCTTGGGAAAGGCGGCCAGAGCGGCCTGCACCAGCGGGTGCTGGCTTGCCTCGTGTTTCAGCGCGCGGTCTGCGGCCTCTCGGACCTCTACCACGGTTTGGGTATCGCAATCATTCACCACCGTGACCGCCCAGCGGCTGCCGGTCCAGCGTTGCAGGGCTGTTCCCAGCTTGGAGGCCAGTGCCGGGTCGGCGTTATTGGTCGGCGTGAATTCGATACGGCCGGGTTGATAGGCGGCAAGGCGCACGCAGCCCTCGACCTCCACGAGCAGTTTCACGTCGCGGTGGGTGCGGATCAGGTCGAGCACGTGATCAAAGGTCGGATACTGCGCCAAGGCCTGCTCGCGCGCCACGGCCACGGCGGTCTGCGCACCAGAGGCAGACGGACCAGACGGGCCGGGATGCGTCGGGGCAGGGCCGCCGTAGGCCTGCGTGCTGCCTTGATGATGCTGTCCGCCGCCCCCCCCGCCGGGGCCTGAGGGCATGGGCGGCTGCGGCGTGTCTTGCAGCTTCTTGATCAGCTCTTCGGGCGTGGGCAGGTCGGACACATGTGTCAGACGGATGATCGCCATTTCAGCGGCCATGATGGCGGAGGGCGCATTGGACACCTCCTCGATCGCCTTCAGCAGCATCTGCCATGCCCGGCCCAGCGACCGCTGGCCAAGCCCATCGGCAAAGGCCTGCCCGCGCGCGCGTTCGTCGGGCGATATCGTCGGATCCTCAGCGGCCTCGGGCGTGATCTTGACCACGGAAATCCAATGCGCCAGCTCTGCGAGATCGCGCAATACGGCGAGCGGGTCGGCCCCGTCGGAATACTGCGCCGCCAGTTCGTTCAGCGCGCCTGCGGCATCGCCCCGCATGATGCGCTCGAACAGGTCCATGGTCCGGCCCCGGTCCGCAAGGCCCAGCATGGCGCGCACCTGATCGGCAGTGGTTTCGCCTGCGCCGTGGGAAATCGCCTGATCCAGCAACGAGGTCGCATCCCGCGCGGACCCTTCGGCGGCGCGGGTGACGAGGGCCAGAGCCTCGTCGGTGATCTCCGCCTGCTCGGCCTTGGCGATTTTTTGCAGCAGGGTCAGCATGATCTCCGGCTCGATGCGGCGCAGATCAAAGCGTTGGCAGCGCGACAGAACCGTGACCGGCACCTGCCGGATTTCCGTCGTGGCAAAGATGAATTTCACATGCGCGGGCGGCTCTTCGAGCGTTTTCAACAAGGCGTTGAAGGCGCTTTTCGACAGCATGTGAACTTCGTCGATGATGTAGATCTTGTAGCGGGCCGAGGCCGCCCGATAGTGCACCGAATCGATGATCTCGCGGATGTCACCAACGCCGGTGCGCGAGGCGGCGTCCATCTCCATCACGTCGACGTGGCGGCCTTCCATGATGGCAACGCAATGTTCGCACTGGCCGCAAGGCTCTGTGGTCGGGGTGCCGTTGCCGTCCGGGCCGATGCAGTTCATGCCCTTGGCGATGATCCGCGCGGTTGTCGTCTTACCCGTGCCGCGGATGCCCGTCATGATAAAGGCCTGCGCGATACGATCTGCCGCAAAGGCATTTTTCAGCGTGCGCACCATGGCGTCCTGCCCGACGAGGTCGGCAAAGGTCTCGGGACGGTACTTGCGGGCGAGCACCTGATAGGCGGGCTGATCGGACATGCGGATTCCTTCTGGGTCGGCGCCAAGCTATGATCCGGCGCGCAGGATCGCAAGAGCCGCAGGGAACCGGGCGCGCGTCACGGGGTTGGGGATCAAACAGGGAGAATGCATCATGCGGTTGAGAGGCGTCCGGTCGAGCCGGAATGTAGAGGATCGGCGGGGACGCGGCGGCGGCGGCGCTGCGGTTGGCGGGCTTGGGATCGGCGGTGTGCTGATCGTGTTGGCCATCGGCTACTTCACCGGGATCGACGTGACGCCTCTGCTGGGTGGGGGCGGCGCGCCACAGCAACAGCAGACGCGCGAGTTGACGCAATCCGAGGTGCAGGCCGGCGAATTCAGCGGGCAGGTTCTGGCCACGACCGAACAGGTCTGGACCGAGATCTTCCCCGACGCCTTTGGTGAGCCTTACGAGCCGCCCGTTCTGGTGCTGTTTTCCGGCGTGACGCAGTCGCCCTGCGGCGGGGCGTCCGGCGCGACAGGCCCGTTCTACTGCCCGGTCGACGAGAAAGCTTATCTGGACACCGAATTCTTTGCCTTCATGCGATCTGAACTGGGCGCAGGGGGTGACTTTGCGCAGGCCTATGTGATCGCCCATGAGGTGGCGCACCACGTGCAAAACGAATTGGGCATTTTGCCTCAGGTGAATGCCGCGCGCCAACGTTCCTCCGAGCGTGAGGCCAATGCGCTGACCGTGCGGCTGGAACTGCAGGCGGATTGTCTGTCAGGTGTCTGGGCGCAATCTGTCAGTGGCCTGCTGGAGCCGGGTGATATCGACGAAGCGCTGAATGCCGCGCAACGCATTGGCGACGATTACCTCGCGCGCCGCGCCGGGCGGGTGCCAAACCCCCACAGCTACACCCATGGGACGTCAGAGCAGCGGCAAACGTGGTTTTCCAATGGCTACCAATCCGGCGATCCGGCAGCCTGCGACACCTTCGGCGCGGAGAGCCTATGATGCGGGCGGTGCGAATCGCTGTGCAAGTCCGGCGGTGCGTGTAGGCTGTCCTCGCAAATCGTTTCCAGCGGATCGGAGGGCGCATGACATCGAACAGCAGTCAGATCGCGCGTGAGAATGGTGAGGCTGTCGTCATGCACGCGTTGCCTGTAAGCGGCGGGATCGTCGTGTTTTCGTCCCTGCCGGGCACCGGGGGCGACTACCAGAGCGACCTTGATCACCTTGCCAGTTGGCGGCCCGCCTTGGTGATCTGCATTGCGACGCCGGCAGAGTTGGTCGCGGCCGGGTCACACGGCCTGTCTCAGGATGTACAGGACAAGGGCAGCCGCTGGGTGCATCTGAATGTGTCGAACGACGACGATCCCGCCATGACCCTGCGCACGGCTTGGCCGCAGGTGTCCGCGCAGGCGCGCCGGGCGCTGCTGGGTGGGGGCCGGGTCATGCTGCATGCGCCAGAGGGCACCGGCCTGTGCGGTATGGTGCTTTTGCGGCTGATGATCGAAGCGGGCGGCGCCCCGGATGAGGCGCAAGACCGTTTGCGCTCGTTTTTTCCCCAAGCACTTGCTGATTCGCGGCAATTGGACTGGGCCCTTCAGGCAGATCGGGGTGCGGTGCCCTTCGTGCGTCACGGAGGTCGAGCCTGATCGGGGCCGGCACTGCATTCGCCTTGAAAACGCAAAAGCCCCGGCACGAAGACCGGGGCTTTCTGGGTGAGAGATTGCAACGACCCAAGCGGGAATCGTTACGGCTGCTTCCTTCCGGACCTGACCGAGTTGGCGAAGCGCCTGCCCGCACAACCTCTCGACGCGGTATTTAGGGCCTGTGGCGACCGATTGCAAGGGGCGGGCTGGACGCGACCGTGGGATCGGCTATGAGCAGGGGATGGATACCCCATTCGAGATCTTTCTGAGCGCCCCACCGGGGTTGGAACCGCTGTTGCTGCAAGAGGTGACAGAGGCTGGATTCGCTGCCCCCGAAGTCGCCCAGGGTGGCGTGACGATTCAAGGGGACTGGCCAGACATCTGGCGCGCTAACCTCACGCTGCGCGGAGCCTCCCGCGTGTTGGTGCGCTTCGCCCAATTCCGCGCGTTTCACCTCGCGCAGTTGGACAAACGTGCCACGAAGCTCGACTGGGGCGCGGTGCTGCCCGCCGGTGCCGAGTGTCGTGTCGACGTGACCTGCCGCAACTCCAAGATCTACCATGACCGGGCCGCGCGCGCGCGCGTGGCTGGCGCCATCGAATCCTTCGGCGGCAAGGTCTCCCCCGAAGGCAGCCTGCGCATCATGGTGCGGATCGAAGATGACCTCGTGACGTTTTCCATGGACACCTCCGGTGAGCTTCTGCATCGGCGTGGCTACAAGGAAGCGACAGGTAAAGCGCCGTTGCGGGAAACGCTGGCCGCGTTGTTCCTGCGACAGGCGGGATATGCCGGGGATGTGCCGGTTGTCGATCCCATGTGCGGCTCCGGCACGTTTGTGATCGAAGCGGCGCGCTGGGCGGCTGGCATGGCGCCGGGGGCTGAGCGCAGTTTCGGCTTCGAGGCGCTGCCCAGCTTTGACGCAGACGCCTTTGCTGCCATGAAAGCCGAGGCAGCCACCCGTCGCGACACCGACCTGCGGTTCTACGGCTCTGACCGCGACGATGGCGCGATCAGAGGGGCGGAGGCAAATGCCGCGCGCGGCCATGTCGCTGACCTGTGCCAGTTCACCCGTGCGGCGGTCAGTGATCTGCCACGGCCTGAGGGCCGACCCGGCCTTGTCATGGTCAACCCGCCCTATGGCGCACGGATTGGCAACCGCAAGCTGCTCTTCGGCCTCTATGGCGCGTTTGGTGCGGTGCTCCAGGAGAGGTTCCATGGCTGGCGGCTGGGCATGGTCACCTCCGATGGCGGGCTGGCAAAGGCCACGGGGCTGAAACTGAGCGCTGGCCCGCCTGTGGCCTTTGGCGGCCTCACCGTCAAACTATACCAGGCACAGCTTTAACGCTTAGTGCAATCCTGCCGCCCGCGCGCCTTCGATCAAGGTTGCGGCGGTGTGATGCGCGTGGCCGGTTTCCACCTCGGCCATATCCGGCACCACGACCACCGTCATGCCAGCCGCCCGCGCGGCCCGCGCGCCCGGCGTGCTGTCTTCGAACGCCAGACAGCGCGTGGCCGCGACCCCCAATCGGGCGGCGGCGGTGAGGTAGGGTTCGGGGTGCGGTTTCGCATGTGTGACGCAATCGCGAGAGATCAGCGTCGCAATACGCGGGGCCAGACCCGAGGCCCCCAGCTTATGCATCGCGCTTTCGTGGTGCGAAGAGGTCGCCACTGCAAACGGCATCCCGCGCGCCTCCAGCCGATCCAGCAGGTCCAAAGCAGTCGGTTTGACTGGTACACCGTCCGAAACCAGATCGTCATGGGCGTCCCGCCATGCGAGGTGGAAGCCAGGCATGTTCTGTGCCCCGAATTGCGCCGCAAGCTTGGCTTCGGTGCCAAGGCTGTCGCCCCCGATCAGCGAATGAAAAAACGCGGCGGTCCATGGCAGATCCAACCGCTGCGCCGCGATTTCCCCCGCACGCATGGCCAGCGCCTCGGTGTCCAGCAGCGTGCCATCCAGATCAAAGATCACGGCGTCATAGGGCATTGTAGGTCCTCACATGTGTAGCATGCGAAGACCTAAGCCGTTTCACACCGAACAACCAGCCACCTGGGGTCGGGATGCGAGCCCTTGTGGCTCTTTGCTACGAAAAAGACTTCGGGTGTGCGGGGGCTGGCCCCCGCACGGGTCGCCGGGCCACGGACCTGGCGACATAGATCAGAGGTTGATGCGGAAAAGTGCAAAACCATCCGCGCCGTCGCCCGCGTCCTCGATATCTGCGGCCTTCAGATCTTGCAGGTAGTCCCGCGCTTTCGGGCCGGTTTCAAAGACGACGGTGGTGCCGTCCATTGGCGCAAAGGACCAATTGGCATCTGCCGCAGGGCTCACCGTGCCTTGTTCCACGATGTAGCGCACGATGACATCGCGGTTGGTGTCCGGCCCTTCGAACACAATGCTGTCGCCCTTGGCCCCGGGAAAGCTGCCGCCGCCGGAGGCGCGGTAGTTGTTGGTCGCCACGATGAATTCCTGTGCCGGGTCGATCGGCGCGCCGTTGTACTGCAGGTTCACGATCCGCGCGGCGTCCGGGTGTATCACTTCGCCGTCGCGGTCAAATTTCGATGGTTGCGACAGGTCGATCTGGTAGGTCACGCCATCCATCACATCGAAGTTGTAGGACGGAAAGTCCGGGTTCAGCAGCGGCGCATCGGTCGCGCCTGCTTCCACCTGATTGAACATGCCGGCAGAGCGTTCCAGCCAGTCCTTTACCTCGGCGCCGGTGACCTTCACCGCGCGTACGGTGTTGGGGTACAGGTACAGGTCCGACACGTTCTTGATTGCGATATCGCCCTTGCCCACGTCGGTGTAATACTCCGGCCCGCCACGCCCGCCTGCCTTGAACGGGGCCGCCGCCGACAGGATCGGCAGCGCGGCGTACTCCGTGCCCGCCAGCATCTGCGAAATGTACCAGGTCTGTGCATTGCTCACGATCTGTACAGACGGATCATCGGCCACCAGGGCAAAATAGCTGTAGAGCGGCGCATCGGTCTTGCCCACTGCCCGGCGAATATACTCGAGCGTCGCTTCGTGGTCGGCGCGGGTGGCGTCGAGCACGGCTTGGTCGTCCTCGACCAGCGCCGTGACGGAGCGGTCCTCTCCGCGCTGTGAGATCGGCCGCGCCTCGGTCGTGGAGGACACCACGCGCCAGGCATTGCCGTCGCGTTCCAGCAGCAGATCAATCAGCCCCAGGTGAGAGCCCCAGAAACCGCCCATCACGGCGGGTTTGCCGTGGATCAGTCCGCTTTCGGCATCGACGGCGGCGAAGTCCGCATAGGTGGGGGAGGGGAAGACAAGGTGCGAATGCCCCGTCACAAGCGCGTCGATCCCGTCGACGGCGGCCAGCGGCACGGAGGCGTTTTCCATTCCCTCCTCGGCATTCGCCGACCCGATGCCGGAGTGGGACAGCGCGATGATGATCTCTGCCCCTTCCTCGCGCATCTGCGGGACGTAGGCCTCGGCGGTCTGGACGATGTCGCGGGCGGTGACGTTGCCGGTCAGGTGCTTGGCGTCCCACTGCATGACCTGCGGCGGGGTGAAGCCGATCAGACCGACCTTGATCGGATGGGTGTTGCCCGCGCCATCCGTCAACTGGCGATCGAGGATCACGTAGGGTTTGAACAGGGTCTCGTCCTTGGTGGGGTCGCTGCCCTCGCTCTTGGCGATGTTGGCCAGAACGATGGGGAAGTCCGCGCCGGCAATGGTCTTTTCCAGAAACGGAATGCCATAGTTGAATTCATGGTTGCCAATGGTGGCGGCGTCATAGCCCACGGTATTCATCGCTTTGATGATCGGGTGCAGGTCGCCGTCTTTCATACCCCGTTCGTAGGCCATGTAATCGCCCATCGGGTTGCCCTGAAGGAAATCGCCGTTGTCCACCAGCAAGGTGTTGGTGGCCTCCGCGCGGATGCCGTCGATGATGGACGCCGTGCGGGACAGGCCGACGGTGTCTACTTCCTTGTCGGCATAATAGTCGTAAGGCCAGACGTGGACGTGGATGTCCGTGGTTTCCATGATCCGAAGGTGCGCCTGATTGGTGGCAGCTCGCGCGGAATAGGGGTGCAAAGTGATGAGGGCCGCGCCCGCAGTGGTTCCGGCAAGGAACTGGCGGCGGCTGAGAGTGAGGTGTCGGTCGGTCATGGAATCGCCCCTGTCATATTTGGTCCGGACAGATTGCATGATTTCCACACGTATTTGTGACAAATCCGGGCATGCCCTTGCGGAAACGCGGAAGTCCGCGTGGAGATTGCATTTTTGTAAGGCGGTGGGCACAACGGGCGAGGTAAACGGGGGGTGACCATGCGACATGCGGAAACGGTGACATTCGGCGGCGGTGCGCTGGATCGGGCGGCAGAGATCCGCGGCGATGCGCAGGCTTTGTCCGCCCCCGGAGAAGCGGTCGTGCTGTGGCGAGGCAAGCCGTTGGTCGCAGGCGAAGACGCGCGGCTTGTGCGTCTGCCGATGGATCACCCGATGCTTGACGATGCTGTGCGTCCCCCAGTTTTGTTAGGCCGCGAAGACCGGCTGGTCTGGGCGGCGGACGTGTCGACGTGGGAGCCGGAAGAGGTCGACGCAGCCGCGCTGGGGGCCTTCACGGATCCGACCGAGCAGGTGCACCCCGCTTGCCCGGAGGGGCGGTTTGCCGAGCTTCGCCGTATCATGACGCGGCTTTCCCCGCGCGAGGCAGAGCTGGCGGCCACGGCCCGCGCCATCCATGGCTGGCACGCAAGCCACGGGTTCTGTGCCCGCTGCGGAACGGCCTCGGACGTGTCTCAGGCCGGGTGGCAACGCAGCTGCGCCGCCTGCGGGGCCTCGCATTTTCCGCGCACCGATCCGGTGGTCATCATGTTGATCACGCACGGCAATCGCTGCTTGCTGGGGCGCTCCCCGGGATGGCCGGAGGGGATGTATTCCTGCCTTGCGGGCTTTGTCGAGCCGGGGGAAACCATCGAGGCCGCCGTGCGCCGCGAAGTCTACGAGGAGGCAGGCATTCGCGTCGGTCCTGTGCGCTACCTTGCCAGCCAGCCCTGGCCGTTTCCCTCGTCGCTGATGTTCGGCTGCCACGGGGAGGCTATCAGCGAAGAGATCACGCTTGACCCGGCAGAGATCGAAGACGCCCTCTGGCTGACCCGTGAGGAGGTCGCAGATGCCACGGCCGGTCTGCGCGATGACATTTTGCCTGCCCGCAAGGGGGCCATCGCGCATTTCCTGCTTCGCAACTGGCTGGCGGATCGTTTGGATTGACGGATCGGGCGCGGTATGGTCCTTAACGTGATGGTATTTAAACAATTTGACGCGTTTTGCGCACCCATTGAGGCCGAGCCATGCAACTGACTGCCAAAGAAGACATCGACGCCCCCATGGATAAGGTCTTCGCGGCCCTGTCGGACTTTGAAACAGTCGAACGTCAGGCCTTGCGCCGGGGTGCGGATGTGCAGCGCACCTCCGGTCCCGCAGCCGGGCCGGCCGAGGGCATGTCATGGCGCGCGGGCTTTAGCTTTCGTGGGAAAAAGCGTCAGGCCGATATCGTGCTGTCTGAGTATCAACCGCCGGAACGGATGGTGTTCGATTCCGCCAGTGGCGGTCTGAACGTGCAGATGGTGCTGGACGTGGTCGCCTTGTCCCGGACGTGCACAAGGATAGGCGTCACAGTGGACCTGGCACCAACGACCCTGTCTGCCCGCCTTTTGGTGCAGTCGCTGAAGCTGGCCAAGGGCGGAGTGGAAAGCAAGTTCCGCGAACGAATGAAGAGCCTGGCCAAGGATCTGGAGCGCAGGCTTCAGACCGGGGTTTGACAGGTCAAAAGAGGCCCTGACCGGGCTGGGGAGGAGTTTTCATGCGCCAGATGATTTGGGGCTGTGCCGCTGTGATGTCGGTGCTGTGCTCGGCTTCGGCCAGCGCTCATGAATTTTGGATTGAACCGGAGGCCTACCAGGTCGCGCCCGACGCGCCGCTGGTGGCGCAGCTCAAGGTGGGGGACAAGTTGGAGGGATCGTCTTTCAGCTATGTGCCGCCGAACTTTCGCCGCTTCGACGTGATCGTTGACGGCGAGGTGATCGAGGTCGATGGCCGCGCCGGCGACAAGCCCGCGCTGAACATGGTGCTGGACCGCGAAGGGCTGGCCACGGTGGTGCATGTGACCCGCGACTACGCGCTGACCTACAAGGACCGCGCGACGTTCGAGCGGTTCTGCGACCACAAGGATATCAAATGGGCCTGCGTTTCCCATGACACGCGGGGGCTTGATCCCGATGTGATCCGCGAACGCTACACCCGCTATGCCAAGAGCCTGATGGCGCTGGGCGATGGCGCGGGGAGCGACCTGGAGGTCGGTCTCGTGACCGAGATCGTGGCAGAGGCCAACCCCTACACCGACGATGTGTCTGACGGTTTTCCGGTGCGCGTTCTGCACAACGGGGAGCCGCGCAAGAACACGCAGGTTGAGCTGTTCGAAAAGGCGCCTGACGGCACTGTGGACGTCCGGTATTACCGCACCGATGACACGGGTCGCGCCGTGGTCGAGGTCCATCCTGGCCATGCCTATCTTGTGGACGCGGTAGAGATGCTGGAGATTCCGGTGGAAAACGACGGACCTGCCTGGGAAAGCCGCTGGGCCTCTTTGACATTTGCGGTGCCGCAATGAGCGCGGTGTTGCTGGATGATCTGCGCGCAGCTCTGGGTGCGCACTATGTGCTGACCGGGCCGGATATGGCCCCCTGGTCACGGGATTGGGTCGGCCAGTACAGCTGGACCCCGCTGGCCGTGGCGCGTCCTGCCTCGACCGCCGAAGTGTCCGAGGTCATGCGCCTGGCCCATGCGGCGCGGATGCCGGTGGTGCCTGTCACCGGCCATACCGGGCTGTCTGGCGGCACGAAGGCCGAAGGCGCGCTGATGCTGTCGCTGGACCGGCTCGACCAGATCGAAGAGATCCGTCCCGATGCGCGTCTTGCCCGCGTCGGCGCTGGTGTCATCCTGTCCAACCTGCATGACGCGGTGGCGGAGCACGGCCTGACGTTCCCCATGACGTTCGGCGCAAAAGGCTCGGCCCGGCTGGGCGGCATGCTGGCTACGAACGCAGGCGGGTCGAACGTCCTGCGCTATGGCAACACGCGCGATCTGGTGCTGGGGCTCGAAGCGGTTCTGGCCGATGGACGCGTGGTCGATCTGATGAGCGAGCTGCACAAGAACAACACCGGTTACGACCTGCGACACCTGCTGATCGGCTCCGAAGGGACGCTGGGCATCATCACCCGTGCGGTGGTGAAGCTGGTGGCAACACCGGGCGCTTTTGCCACGGCGATGGTGGCGACACCGACGCTGGACGATGCGCTGATCCTGCTTAACCGGCTGCAAGAGATGACAGGCGGCGCGGTCGAAGCCTTTGAATACATGCCGCGCGCCTATATTGAAACTTACACCAAAATGCATCCCGAAGCGCGTGAGCCGTTCGACACGGGTCATGATGTGAACATCCTCGTGGAACTGGGGGCGACCGCGCCACGGGACACGACACCCGGGCCGGATGGCGCCGTTCCGCTGTCCTCATATCTTGAGGAGGTGCTCGGTGGGCTGTTCGAGGATGGGCTTGTCACCGACGCCGTTGTCGCAGGATCAGAAGCGCAACGTCAGGCTTTTTGGTCCATGCGCGAAGCGGCGGCCGAGGTCTCCCTGTCGCAAACTCCGCTTGTGTTGAACGATGTGGCCGTGCCGCTGGACAAGGTCGGCACCTTCCTCAGGATGGCAGCAGAGGCCATTGCGGTTGTCGATGCGCAGGCCCGCGACATGACGGTGGCGCACCTCGGCGACGGGAACATCCATTACGTTGTCTGGATCTCGGACGCTGCGCACAAAGACCCGGTCATGGAGGCGGTCGAAGACGTCGTTCTGTCTTTGGGCGGCAGTTTCTCTGCCGAGCACGGCATCGGCGTGTCGAAACTTCCCAGCATGTCCCGCCGCAAGAATGGCGTTGCCCTGGATATGATGCGCGCGATCAAACAGGCGCTTGATCCTCATGGGATTCTCAACCCGGACAAAACCGTCCCATCCGTCTGAGGGGGGTGGTTCCTTCGCGGTGGGGAAGACCTTTGATGCGCGCTTGCAGGCACCCCCGGCCGACACCCACCTCTGCGGTGGTTAAGCTGGAACACTGTCGCACTCAGGCCGGGGCTAAACCCGGCCTAAGTGTCGTCCTTGTCCTCTGGAACGGGATCTTTCGGGTCGAAAACGACAAAGAACTGGTACGCGCAATAAAGCCCCAAGGCCGCGAACAGCAGGGACCAGCCGGGATTGCCCATCAGGAATTCGGCCAAACCCCAACCAAGGCACACGCACACAAGGACAATGCGGCGCCAAAGCGGGATGAACCATGGGGTCTGAACATTCATCAAATTTGTCATCAGTGACCTTTACGGGGTACGGCGTTTCAAATCCAGTCCGGGGGCGCGTCACGCCGTAGGGGTGCGATGAGGACACGCAAAACTATTCGTGATCCGGGTCTTCTGCCGCGCGTTCAAGCTTTTCCAGAGAACGGTTCAGCGCGGCTTCTTCCTCTGCATTCAGCAGTGCGCGCAGGGCGTCCTGCCGGGCACGCATCCGGGGAGCCGTGCTTTGAAACACACTTTGGCCAGCCTCGGTCAGTTCCAGATGTTGCGCACGATGGTCGCTCGGATCGACGGTGATCCGGACGTGTCCATCGGCCACCATCGTCTTGATATTTCGGCTGATAAGCCCTTTGTCCATGGCGACCTCGCGCGACAGATGCGCGGCTGTGGTCCGTCCCGCTACGCCGATCAGCGACATGAGACGCCATTGGGTCAGGGTCAGGCCGCAGTGTTCTTTGAGGATGCGGCTCGACTGTGCATTCAGCTTGGCCTGCACACGGGCCAGCCGGAAGGTCAGGAAATGGCGCGGCATGGCGCGTTTGGCATCATCCTTCTGATCAATGGACATGCGCGGTTTCTACCTCGAAATTTATATGCACTCGTCATGCGTATATTGTCTAAGGACTTACGCGCAAACCTTAGGTTGCATGTCAAGGCTGAACTATTGCGAACGTGCTTGCGCAATCGCCTGCGGTGCAACAGGCTTTGCGCCAGACAAAACCACCGGGAAGGGGCGCAGCGGAATGGGGGCACTCGACGGGGTTCTATGGGACCGCACGGCAGAAAGCGTGGGATCAAGAGATGACATGCGCACACGCTGTGATGTGGCGGTTGTGGGCGGCGGATTTACGGGACTGTCGGTGGCGCTGTTTGCGGCTCAGGCGGGTCTGTCAGTGCAGGTGCTGGAGGCCGGGCGCGTCGGTGCCGGCGGATCCGGGCGCAACGTCGGTCTTGTGAACGCCGGTCTGTGGCTGCCTCCCGCAGAGCTGGAGCAGGCGTTGGGGCCTGCGTTTCTATCGCTGTTTGCCGATGCGCCCGGCGTGGTGTTCGATCTGATCGAGCGCCACCAGATCAGATGCGAAGCAAGGCGGGACGGCACCCTGCACGCGGCCCACGCGGTATCCGGGATGAAAGGCCTGGCGGCACGCCATGACGCATGGGCCGCGCGCGGCGCGCCCGTCTCCTTGTTGAATTCCGATGCGATGGCGGAGGCCGTGGGAACGCGTGCTTTTGCCGGGGGCCTTCTGGATCGGCGCGCAGGCACTGTGAATCCAATGGGGTATGCGCGCGGGTTGGCGCGCGCGGCGCGGTCGGCAGGGGCCAGAGTGGCCGAGGAGACGCCGGTCTCCGGCCTGTCTCGGGATGGCGATGGTTGGCGCGTGGACACGGCGCAGGGGGCGGTCCTTGCCAAGACTGTTGTGCTTGCCACCAACGCCTATAGCGCGGCGCTGCGGCCTGAGGTGGCGCAGTGCTTTTCGACCATCCGCTTTCAGCAACTGGCGACCCCGCCTTTGGGGGCGCAGGCGGCACATATATTGCCGGGCGGGCAGGGGCTTTGGGACACTGGGCTGGTCATGCGTTCACTGCGCAAGGATGCGGCGGGGCGGTTGATCGTCGGCACGATGGGGCGGTTGGACGGCGATGCCGCTCTAGGGGCCAGTCGACAATGGGCCGCGCGCACCTTGCGCCGCTGGTTTCCCGAACTGGGCGACGTGACGTTCGAAGCCGCATGGGACGGGCAAATCGCCATGACGCCGGATCATCTGCCGCGTATCCTGAAACTGGATCAGGGGCTGTATTGCCCGATTGGCTACAACGGACGGGGCATCACGACAGGCACTGTCTTTGGCCGCGCGCTTGCGGAACTTCTGGCGGGTGGCGATCCGCAGGCTCTTCCGCTGTCCTTGAGCGCCCCTGCGCCCATACGGATGCGCCGCCTGCGTGGCGGCATGATCGACCTTGCGGCGGCGGTGAAGCTGCGGCTCTGAGACGTTGATTTCAACGAGAAAGGAACCTCGGCGCGGTACGGTGGTTAGTCCTCAGAACGGCGTAGCTATGCGCCAGCCAGGATATCCCAAGCCAGAGGTTCCCCTATGCAGACGAAACTCACCGTAAACGGCGAGGCGCAGACGGTCGAGCACGATCCACGCGCTACGCTCCTCGACACCCTTCGTGACGGCCTTGGCCTCAGCGGGACCAAGAAAGGCTGCGACCATGGTCAATGTGGTGCCTGCACGGTGCTTCTGGATGGCGAGCGGGTGAACTCTTGCCTCTGCCTGACGGCGATGCACGACGGTCAGGAGGTCACCACGATCGAGGGTATTGGCTCCCCCGACAAACTCTCTGCCCTGCAAAAGGCGTTTGTGGAAAAGGACGGCTATCAGTGCGGCTACTGTACGCCGGGCCAGATCATGTCCGCGACCGCGTTGCTTCAGGAGATGCAGAAAGGTCAGGCGTCCTACGTCTCTGACGATCTCGAAGTGCCCAAGCTCACCGATGATGAAATGGCAGAGCGCATGAGCGGTAACCTCTGCCGCTGCTCGGCCTATCCGCTGATCCGAGAGGCCATCGCCATGGTCGCGGATCAGGAAAACGAAGGAGCGCAGGCATGATCCCGTTTGACTACACACGCGCCGACGCGCTGGAGGATGCAGGCAAGGCGCTGGACGCCAAAGCCGAGGTGATCGCAGGTGGCACCAATTTGCTCGACCTGATGAAAATCCAGGTGATGACGCCGGAAAAACTGGTGGATATTACGCGCATCGACGGCCTGTCCGAAATCACGAAAGATGGCGACAAGCTGCGCATCGGGGCGTTGGTCACCAACACCGCGCTCGCCAATGACGCGAACGTCCGCAAGGGCTGGCCGCTGCTGAGCCGCGCAATTCTGGCCGGGGCCTCGGCCCAGATCCGCAACAAGGCGACCACCGGCGGCAACCTGTTGCAACGCACGCGATGCCCTTATTTCTACGACACCTCGCAGGCATGTAACAAACGCGCACCGGGCACCGGCTGTGCGGCGCAGGGAGGATCGGGCCGGATGCTGGCGCTGTTTGGCACGTCCGAGCATTGCCTTGCAGCACATCCCTCCGACATGGCGACCGCGATGACCGCGCTGGATGCTGTGGTCGAAATCCGGTCCGCTGACGGCGAGACCCGGCAGGTGCCGATCCAAGCCTTTTACCAGGGGCCGGGGGACACGCCGCACATCGAAAACGTGCTGGCTGAGGATGACCTCGTGACCGCCGTGATCTTGCCCGCTCCGCTTGAGGGCACGCACCAGGTTTACCGGAAAGTCCGGGACCGCGCGTCCTATGCCTTTGCGCTGGTGACGGTGGCGGCGGCGGTGAAGGTCGAAGATGGCAAAATCGTCCGCGCCGACATGGCGTTCGGCTCGATTGCGCCCCACCCGTTTCAGAACGCCGACGTGAAGGACATGCTGGTGGGACAAGCGCCCTCGGACGCGTTGTTTGCAAAGGCGGCGGATGCGTTGACCCGCGCCGAGGCGCCGCACCCCGACGTGGAATACAAGCGGCCTTTGCTGCGCCGAACCCTGATTGCCACGCTGCGGCAGGCCTGCGGGCTGAGCGACGCGCATGGCGTTGATATTGCGAAGGTTTAAGTCATGAGAGACGATTTCTCCGAAACCACACATTTCAAGATGGACAAGGCTCAGCCGCGTCTGTTGGACAACACCGGCCAAGGCATCGTCGGCGCGCCGCTGGACCGGCCCGACGGCCCGCTGAAGGTGTCCGGCACGGCGCCTTATGCAGCGGATGTGCTGCCGACCGGCTGCCTGCATGGGGTGCTTGTGCGGGCGACGATCTCTCGCGGCAAGGTCACGGCCGTCGACAAGGGTTCGCTCGCGGGAGTCGAGGGTGTCGTGGATGTAATCACGGATCCGCGAATGATCCGAAATCCGGCGCAGGGTATGGCCGGCGAGGCCCCGGTGCAGACGGGTGATGAGGTGCATTATCACGGCCAGCCCATCGCGCTGGTTGTGGCCGAAAGCTTTGAAACCGCGCGTGACGCCGCGCATCGGTTGAAGGTCACGTACGAGGCCGAAGACGGCGTGGCCGTCACCCCTGACACAGCGGAGCAGGAGGTCGGCGACCCCGACACGGCGGGTGATTTCAACGCGGCCTATGACGGGGCTGCCGTGAAGGTCGATCTGGACTACTTCAGCCCGTCGCACGTGGCCGCCCCGATGGAACCGCACGCCGCTGTTGCCGAATGGACCGGCAACCAATTGGTGCTGCGGTCCGCGCTCCAGATGGTGCGCTTCAACAAGCTCGAAGTAGCGGATTCTCTGGGCATTTCTCCGGACGCCGTGCGCATACTGGCGCCCTATGTCGGGGGTGGTTTCGGCTCCAAGCTGGGCATCGGGCCAGAGGCGATTGCCGCGTGCATAGCCGCGCAAAAGCTGGGTCGCCCGGTGCGTGTCGTGATGTCCCGCCAGACGGTGTTCGACTCCGTCCTGCGCCGGTCCGAGACCGCGCAGCGGGTCCGTCTGGGCGCGACCAAGGACGGGCGCATCGTGGCCCTGTCGCACGATGACCGCGTGTCGAATATCCAGGGCGAAGGCTTTGCCGAGCCGGTGTCGCAGGCATCGCAGTTCCTCTACGGTGCCGATGGCCTCAGCTTTCAGCAGACCGTTGCGCGACCTGCCATGACGCCGTCCGGCTCCGTCCGGGCTCCCGGTGAGGCTGTTGGCATGATTGCCTTTGAGGCCGCCGTTGACGAGTTGGCTGAGAAGCTGGGCATGGACCCGCTTGAGCTGCGGCTGAAGAACATTCCGGACACGCATCCGATGGACGGTCGCCCCTACAGCGCGCGCCGTCTGGCGGATTGCCTGAACGATGGGGCCGAACGCTTTGGCTGGGCAGATCGCAAGATGCGCCGCGAGGGCGATTGGCTGATCGGAATGGGCATGGCCTCTGCCGCGCGTACCAACATGCTGATAGAGAGCGCCGCGCGGGTGCGTCTGACGGGCACCGGTGCAATCGTCGAGACCGACATGACCGATATAGGCACCGGGACCTATGCCATCCTCGGCCAGATCGCGGCAGAAATGCTGGGGCTGAGCGTGGAGCAGGTTGAGGTGCGCCTCGGCGACAGTGACCTGCCGGGCGCATCGGGGTCGGGCGGTTCCTTTGGCGCAAGCTCTGCCGGGTCGGCGGTCTTCATGGCAGCCAAGACCTTGCGTGAAGAGCTGGCAAAGCGTCTGGGCTGCGAGGCGGATGATCTGACCCTTTCCGGCGGCATTGCGCGCGGCGGCAACGTGGAAAAATCGCTCGCGGATCTTGTGGACTCGGAAATGGTGGCTGAGGCGACCATCGAAGGAGGCAAAACGGCGAAGGAGTCTTTCTCTGCTGGCTTTGGCGCCCATTTCGCCGAGGTCGCGGTGAACGAATGGACCGGCGAGGTCCGCGTGCGTCGGATGCTGGGTGTCATGGCCATGGGCCGGATCCTGAACGAAAAGACCGCGCGCAGTCAGGCGCTGGGCGGCATGGTCTGGGGCCTTGGGTCTGCTTTGCACGAGGAGATGATGAACGACACCCGAGATGGCCACGTGGTCACGCGCGATCTTGCGAACTATCACGTCGCCTCGCACCTTGATGTGCCGCGCGACATGAAGGTGGTCTTTCTTGAGGAGCGGGATGACGAGGCCAATCCGATCCAGTCCAAGGGCATCGGCGAACTCGGGATTTCTGGTGCGGGTGCGGCAATCCTCAACGCCATCGCGCATGCGACGGGCAAACGTGTCCGGACCATTCCAGCGCTGCCAGATCGCGTGATCGAGGCGATGGAGTCGTGATTCACAGCACCCGGGCCAGAAAGGCGCGGGTGCGGTCGTTTTGTGGATTGGTAAAGATTTCTGCGGGCGGGGCTGTTTCAAGCATCCGCCCGTTGTCAAGAAAGCAGACGGTGTCCGCCAATTCGCGGGCAAATCCCATTTCATGCGTGGCGAGCACCATGGTCATGCCCTCCGCGCGCAGGGTGCGCAGCACGTCCAGGACATCGCCCACCAATTCGGGATCAAGGGCCGACGTGATCTCGTCAAATAGCATGACGTCGGGCTTCATCGCGAGCGCCCGCACAATGGCCACGCGTTGCTGCTGTCCGCCGGACAATTGGTCCGGGTAGTGTCCCATTCGGTCCTCTAATCCAAACCGCGTGAAAAGCCGTTCTACCTCCGGCGACACGTCCTGGCGTCGGCGTCCATGCACCCTGCAAGGGGCGAGCAGCACGTTCTCCAGCGCGGTCATATGCGGGAAGAGGTTGAAGGATTGAAATACGATGCCGATGCGCTGGCGCACCGGGCGCGGGTCCAGGTCCGGTTCCGCGATGTCCACGCCGTCAAGCAGGATCTGCCCGTCGTCCACCGGCTCCAGCAGGTTGAGGCACTTGAGAAACGTGGATTTTCCAGACCCGGATGCGCCGATCAGGCAGACCATTTCTCCAGCCTGGATGGTGAGGTCGATCCCATCCAGAACACGCGTTCCGCCGTAGGATTTCACCAAGCCGCGGGTTTCCAGCAAGCTCATTGCTGCTGCCTCCGCTGCTTGTTCATCAGGTGATCCGCGTAGCGCGTGGCGGGGATAGTAACGGCGAGAAAGATCAACGCCGCACCGACGTAAGGCGTGAAATTGGCCAGCAAGGATTTGTAGACGCCAGCTTGGCGAAAGATCTCCACCGGGCCGATGAATGACAAAAGCGCCACGTCTTTTTGCAATGCGATGAAGAGGTTCATATTGGCAGGGATCACGCGACGGATGGCCTGCGGCAAGACCACATAACGCATGGTGTCGGTCTCGGTCAGGCCCAGCGATAGCGCGGCGGCGCGTTGGCTGTCGTGGATCGAGGAAATGCCTGAGCGGATGACCTCGGCGGTGTAGGCCGCATAAACGAGGATCAGCGACAGTGACCCCCACAGGTACGGCGAATTCCAAGGGCGCGGCAGGCCAAGGCCGGGAATGCCAAAGCCCACGAGATAGATCACGAGGATCACCGGCAAGCCGCGAAAGATGTCGATAAAGGCGGTCGCCGCCAGCCGGACAGGTGTCAATGCCGGGGCGCGCAGGTCGCGCGCAATGGCGAGCGCCAGCGCCAGAATGGCAATCAGCGGCGCACACCATGCGAATATGGCGACGTCGAGCAGAAAGGCTTCCAGCAAACCCGGGAAGGTGCGCGCAAAGATCGCGCCGTTGAAAAAGGCCCGCTGCACCGACTCCCATCCCGGTGACAGGGGCACCAGAACGCATACGGCAAGCAAAACGGCGCCAGTGGACAGCGCAGCGATCAGGTTGGCGCGGCGGCGCTGGCGGCGTTCGAATATCTCTCGGCGTGTGGGCATAAGTGATCCGTTGGTCGCACCGACTGTTGCGCCACAGGGGATGGCTGTCAAACGCTTCACGACTTGTTACATGCTTTAGGTCAGTATTGCGTACCTACGCGGCAATTTATATGCCATTAGCATGTATGTGGGAGAAGATGTGATGGACTGGACGGGCGTTCTGGCGCGGCGCATGGGGCGGATGAAAGCCTCTGAAATTCGTGAGCTGTTGAAGCTGCTTGACCAGCCGGACATCCTGAGCTTTGCCGGGGGCATCCCCGATGCGACGTTGTTCCCGACCGCGGCCTATGAGCGCGCGATGGGCGAGGCACTTCAGAACCCTGCAGCGCTGCAATATTCCGTATCCGAAGGTTACGGCCCTTTGCGGGCGTGGGTGGCGGATCACATGATCAGTCTCGGCGTGCCATGCGGTCCCGAAAACATCATCATCACTTCTGGGTCGCAACAAGCCTTGGATTACCTTGGAAAACTGCTGCTGACGCCTAGGGATACGGCGCTGGTGGGCTGGCCGACGTATCTGGGGGCGCTGGGGGCGTTCAACGCGTGTGAGCCGCGATATGCTCCGCTTGATCCTTGGCGCAACGTCGCGCCGAACGAGATGCAGGCCGAAGCCGAGGCCGCAGGCGGCAAGGTGAAAATGGCGTATCTGTCACCCGATTTCGCCAATCCGACCGGCGAGACCCTGGACGCGTCAGGCCGGGCGCGGTTGCTGGACCAGGCGCGCGCCTTGGACATCGCGGTGATCGAGGACGGGGCCTATCAGGCGCTGCGCTACAACGGAGAGGCGATCCCCAGCTTGCAGGCGATGGATGTGGCCGAAGTGGGCGGGATCGAGGCGTCGCGTGTGATCTACTGCGGCTCTTTTTCCAAGGTCTTGGCACCGGGTCTGCGGGTGGGCTGGGTCTGCGCCGCGAGCCCTGTGATTGAGCGCTTGGTTCTGCTGAAGCAAGCGGCTGATCTGCACTCTCCGACGCTGAACCAAATCGCCACAGACCGCGTGGCGCGGGAGCTGTTCGACACGCATGTGGCCAAGCTGCGCCAAGTTTACAGTGCCCGACGAGACGCCATGTTGGACGCGCTTGACCGGCACATGCCGGAAGGCGTGACATGGACCCGGCCCGAGGGTGGCATGTTCGTCTGGGTCACTCTGCCCGAGAGAATGGATGCTGCTGAGGTGCTGGCGCAGTCGCTGTCCAGCGAACGGGTGGCTTTCGTCCCTGGCGGCGCATTCCACGCCGATGGCTCAGGCCGGAATACGTTGCGTCTGTCATTTTCCTGCGCGTCAGAGGCTCAGATTGCCGAGGGCATGGAACGGTTGGGGCGGCTGCTTCGCGTGCAATGACCGCCCCGAAACATCACTTGATGACAGGTACGCCTGTGGTTTCTTCGAGCCACTGTGTTTCGATCGCGGCCAGCGTGCCGTCGTCGATCAATTCTTGCAGCGCGGCGTCGACGCAGGGTTTCAATGGGCTGTCATTGGCCATGAGCATCCCGAATTGATCGGGGCTTTCGGTGCGGTCAGCTGGGAACTGGCCCAAAAGCGTGCCATCCGGCACCACCACGGCTGAGAGATAAAGCGCGGTCGGCAGGTCAAACAGCGCAGCGTCAATCTGGCCCGCCTGCATGGCAGCCGTGACATCGACGTTGTCATTATAAAGCATCGGTCCAGTTTGCGGTGCGATAAGGTCGGCGAGCATGGCGACAGCAGTGGTGTTTGCGTCGGCACCCCAAGTCAGCGTCTTGAGGCTGTCGAGCGTGGCCTCGGCCCCGGTGTCCACAACGGATTGCGTGGTCAGAACGGCCATGGCGGAGGTGTAATAAGGGATCGAGAAATCAACGACCTCCTCTCGTTCCGGCGTGATGGAGAACTGCTGAATATTGATGTCGAAATCCTTCGCACCGGGCTGAATTGCCTGATCGAAGCTGGACCGCGTCCATTCCACTGCATCTGGTTCAAAGCCCATATTGGCGGCAACGGCATAGGCGACGGCAGCCTCGAACCCTTCGCCGGAGGCGGGCGCGTCGTCCAGTACCCAAGGGTAGAAGGCCGGGTTCCCGGTGGCGATTGTCAGGGTGCCCTCAGATAGCGTCTGTCCCGCGGCGCAGTCGTTCTGGGCAAAGGCAGGCGCGGACAGGGCAAGGCTGGCTGCGGTGACATAGAGCAATTTCATGGCGGGACTCCCATATGGTTCGCAGGAAGCTTCCGCGGGTTGTGTCACCTTGTCAATTTCCGCAGCTAGAAAGGGCGCGGAGCCTTTGCCGCGCCATTCTCCTGCGTCCGCGCCGAACTTATTGCAAAGCAGCGATGTGAAATTGGCGTCAGAACACAAGACGTCGAGAGGACCGGGGCACCCGACGCAGCGTGTCTGGACCGGGATGAGAGGGGCGGGGCGGTAGGTCGATGGATTGCGGCTGACCCGTTTCGGCGGCGCGCTCGATTGCGCGCAGGATGACGACATCTGCCAGGCCGTCTCGCCCGTCATTTTCAGGCGTTGTGCCGTTTTGAATACAATCGGCGAAGTACGTAATCATCGAGCCGAAGTCGTCATTGGACGGCTGGGTTTCCCGGTCAACTACGGTTTCGCCACGATGGAGGGTGCGCGTCACGTCATATTCAAACTTGAAGGCGGGATCCAGGGACAGCGCTCCTTCGCTGCCGATGACATGAAGCGTGTCCCGAGGTTCGGCCCCGAAGCTGACGGTAAACTGGGCCAGTCGTCCGCCGGGGAAACGCATCGTCGCAGACATGCTTTGATGCACTTCCTCAAAGCGCGGATCATTGTCTCCGAAGCTTTGCATCGCGATGACTTCGGTGGGTTCGGACGCAAAAATATGGCGAATTGCGTTGACACAATAGACGCCGAGATCTTGCAGGGGACCGCCCCAATGGCTTGCCGAAAGGCGGTGATTGTCGGCGGCCATTTGGGCGGTGAACGCCGACATGATCAGGTTCGGCCGTCCAATTTCGCCGTCGCGGATGCGGGTGAGCATGTCGATGGTGCCGGGCTCATTATGGCGGCGATAAGCCGTCATCAGATGGACGCCAGCCGTCTCGCAGGCCTCGATCATCGCCTGGCATTCGGCCTCCGTCGTGGCGAGAGGTTTTTCGACCAGAACATGGCAGCCTGCCTGAGCGGCGCGGATGGCCTGATCAGCGTGGAGTGAATTTGGCGTCGCAATGTAGACGGCGTCCACCTTGCCGGAGGCAAGATATGAATCCATAGCTTCGTAGCTGACAACATCCGGAATATCATGAAAATCGGCGAGCTTGCGCGACTGTTCGGCGCTGCCCGAAATCAACGCGATCACTTCGGCATTGTCGGTCTGATGTACGGCGGGGAGAAAAGCTTCTTGGCTAATCCATCCCGCGCCGATAACGGCAATTCTCGTTTTTGTCATGGAAACTCCGGGTGGTTGTTGCGGACACACCCTCTTCGAGGCGTCTCGGGGTTGTGGTGGGCGCCGGATGTGTTCGCCTCGGCGGACCACTTTTACCTTGCCGCGGTGACATCTGGTATACCAAATGTCGCACGGCCCCGAGTGTCCTTCAAGGCGTTTCCGTGAAAGGCTTATGCGAGAGGATCAGTTGTTGCGTTTTGCGAGTGGCATCACGTCCCGCAACATCCGAGTGGATTTATGCAATGCATCCATCGGGCGTAGCACAAGATCCTGATGCGTGGCTGAAATGCAGCCGTCAAATTGGATCATGGCGAGGCGGTAGCAAAAACGCGACCACCAGTCGGCATCATGGCCATAACCAGGCGTTGTAAAGCACCAAGGCCGGTGGGCCATGTCCAGAAGGTTACCAGTATCGATAAGCGACGTGGTGGCTTGCACAGCCGGATTGAGCATAATGTCCGTTGCGTGCACATTGTAGAGCGCGTGTTCTAGAATTTCGACGGCTTGGATGGGGTCCGCGCCTATTAGGAATTGTGACGCGGGCGAGAGGCTGGCGCCGATGCGCGGACCTACGGTTTCGCGCAGTTCCAAAAGTGTGGGGACGTTGTGCACGCATTGGTTCACGCCGAGTGTCAGCGCGATGCGGTTGACTCCGTTTTCGCGCGCGAGCGCGACAATGCCCGTCCAGAACGGGAAGAGGACTTCCTCCCATTGGTAGCGGAGCGCGCTCTGGTTCTCTTTCGTCCACGAATTGGTAACCCAATTCGGCATGGTGTCGTTTGGATTGGCTGCGGGTAACCCGGAGGCCGTGACAACCGTGTCCACTTCGAACAGGCCAGCCAGTCTGATGCTGTCGACCAAAGTGTCCGCCTGCGTGCGATCATTTGGGTGAAGGGGATTCCCGAAGGCATTGAAGGCATGCAGCTTCAGCCCCTTGTCCCGGACACTCCCAAGCAAACGTTTGCGTGCATCTGCATCCTCCAGAAGCCTTGGCACGTCCACATGCGGCCTGTTGGAGGTGCCACCGGTGTTGAGTTCTATCGCCGACAAACCCAAGCGGCTTGCCGCATCCAGCATGTCTTCAAAGGTAAGATGCGCCAGACTGTCAGTGACCAGTGCGAGTTTCATGCTGCATTTCCCTTCTTGACATCAAAGCCTTACGACAGCGGTGGTAAACAGACCGTTGTATGCATCGACGGAAATGGACGGGAATATTGCTTGAATTCGAGCATATGAGTTTGCGTAGGTCGCGCCGAAAATGATTTGAAGTCGCCAAGCCTTTGGGTGGCCGATTTTGGGGCGCGGCTCAGGCGACACGAACCGTTTGGCTGTCCTCGTCATCGACGTTGATTGGCGTGGCTGAGTGGTTGCCGTTTTGCGCCGGGATGGTCAGGGTTTCGAGGATTTTTCGCAATTGCATCGCTTCGATCCGCATATCCTTGGTAGCGCTTGTGGTATCGTCAACCATTGCGGCGTTTTGCTGGGTGACGATATCCATCTGCGAAATCGCGGAGTTGACTTCCGACAACGCTGTCGACTGCTCCGCAGAGGCGGAGGCGATTTCATTTGATAGTGCGGTCACTTGCTCGAAATTCTTGACAATTGTTTCCAGGGTTTCCGCTGACTTCTGGATCAGCTCCACGCCAGAAGCCACCTCGCCGGATGAGGCCGTGACCAAGTCCTTGATCTGCTTTGCCGCGTCGGAGGCGTTACCGGCCAGAACGCGAACCTCTTCGGCGACCACTGCAAATCCGCGCCCCGCCGTACCGGCACGTGCAGCTTCTACGCCAGCGTTCAATGCAAGCAGATTGGTCTGGAATGCGATGTCGTCGATCATACCGATAATCTGGGTAATGCGGTCCGATGAGGTCTGGATGCGCCCCATGGCCTCCGAGGCCTCGGAAACGCTGTCGGCACCATCTTCGGCCTTGCGAGCGGCGTCGCCGGCGACGGACTTGGCCTTGTTCGTATTGTCCGAGGATTGGCGCACGTTTTCCGTCAGTTCGTGGATGGCGGCGGCGGTTTCTTCCAGCGAGGCGGCTTGGCTGGCGGTGCGGTTGGACAGGTCAGATGCTGAGTCGCCCACGCCATCGATCATCATCAAAAGCTTGTCCATGGTTCTGGAAACAGTGCCGAGCGTTTGCCCCAACTTGTCGATGGCCGAGTTGAGTTTCTGCCGTATAGGGTTGTAGCTGGCCGGGAAGTCGCTTTCGTGCGGATCTGGCACAAATTCCGACAGGTTGCCGTCAGCCATGTGGTCGATGACTGTGCTCAAATGCTCAAATGCGATATTTTGCTCTTCAGCCTGTACGCGGAACGTGGTTTCGACCACGCGTTCGATATCGAGCGCGAAAGCCCGGGTCAGCACACAGATCTGATCGCGAATGAGACTCAGTTTCTTGCGGCGGAATCCCTGACGTGACTTTGTAAGGAAGATGGTGATCAGGTCGGACGTTGCCATTGTATAGGCCGACATGTAGACTTCTATCGGCAGTTTGATCTGCGCGTGAACGCGGCCAATGCGTTCAATGGAATCGAAATATTCTTGACTATAGTCAGCCCTCAAAATGCGTTCCCAGTGCTTTTTCTGGGCGCTTCGGGCTGTGTCCATCTGCTCTTGATCGGAAAAGAAGGCGGCGGCCTCGGGATTTGCCTTGGCTCGGACGTAAAAATTCTCCAGCACTTTATCGAGCTCAGGCAAAAGCACCTCGCCCACTTCTTTCAGTCGCTCGCGGTTCTCACCGTCGAGATGATAGTGCTTCAGCTTTTCTTCGAAAGAGTGGGGCATAGGTACGTTCCATTTCTGCCAGTCTCAGCATGTCATGGCGACCATCTCATTCTCAGGTTAATTTACTCTGGACCGTCCTCAGATTTCCCTAGCGGAAAGCCACGCATTTTAGGTTCAAATGCGTGGCTTTCGCGGGATCATACGGAGACTTTGGCCAGCAGATCCTCGCGTAGTGTTTCGGCGCGGGGTGCATTGTGGATCACGCGACCACGCTCCAGCGCGACGAAGTGATCGCCGAGTTCATAGGCGAAATCAAAGAATTGCTCGACCAGAATGATCGCCATGTCGCCTTTGGAACGGAGGTATTTGATGACCTCGCCAATCTGTTTGATGATGTTGGGCTGGATGCCTTCGGTGGGTTCGTCCAAAAGGAGAAGCTTGGGCTGCGCGATCATCGCACGGGCGATCGCAAGCTGTTGCTGTTGG
Organism: Sagittula marina; assembly: GCF_014196795.1. Classification (GTDB taxonomy): domain Bacteria; phylum Pseudomonadota; class Alphaproteobacteria; order Rhodobacterales; family Rhodobacteraceae; genus Sagittula; species Sagittula marina. The sequence continues at coordinate 486,231 of NZ_JACIEJ010000002.1, read as the reverse complement.
CCACCGGAAAGGTCGCCACCGCGCCTGTTCAGGAAATCCTTGAGGATCGGGAAAAGCTCGAACACCTCATCAGGGATGGTCCAGTCGCTTTTCGGAATGCACGCGTAGCCGGTTTGCAGATTTTCGCGGACCGTCATCAAAGGGAAGATGTCGCGCCCCTGCGGGACGTAGCCAATCCCGGCCTGTGCCCGCGCATGGGGAGAGGTCCTTGCTGAAATGTCCTGGCCATTGAGGACCATAGATCCACCGGAGCGGGGGTGCGTGCCGGAAATCGCCTTGAGCAGGGAGGTTTTTCCCACCCCATTGGTGCCCATCAGGCAGGTGACGGCACCGGGTTTGGCCTCCATCGAGATATCGTACAGGATCTGGCTGTGGCCGTAGTGGAGCGTGAGGTCTTTGAGCGTCAGCATGAGGGATCCTGTTCGGCGGTGCGCTGCGGGGCAGGCGGAAGTATGGGGAAATGGAAAAGCAGAGGCGCAGGCGTCCACCTGCGTGTCAGCGCCCGAGATAGACGTCGATGACATTCGGGTTGGAGGTCACATGATCAATGGAGCCTTCGGCCAAGACGGAGCCTTCGCACAGGCAGGTGACGCGGCACTTCAGGCGGCGAATGAATTCCATGTCATGTTCGACCACGACGACGGCACGGGTTTTCGCAGCGTTGACCAACATTTCCGTCGTTTTTTCGCGTTCCGCCGGAGTCATTCCGGCGGCGGGTTCGTCCACCAGCAGCAGGCGCGGTTCCTGCGCCAGCAACATACCGATTTCCAGCCATTGCTTTTGACCGTGTGACAGCTCGCCCGCCACGCGGGTCAGCACATCGGCGAGGCCGGTTTGTTCGGCAATGGCTTCGATGCGTTCGGCCCCCTGTCTGGTCTTTTTATAAAGCAATACGTCGAAGGGACCGCGCGGGTTCTTGAGCGCCATGGCGAGGTTTTCGCGCACGGTCTGCGCTTCGAACACGGTGGGTTTCTGAAACTTGCGGCCTATGCCTTCGCGGGCAATTTGGGATTCCGACATGCCGAGGAGCGAGATGTTCTTGTCCCCCCAGGAAATGCGCCCTTCGTCCGGTTTGGTCTTGCCGGTGATGATGTCCATAAAGGTCGTCTTGCCCGCGCCGTTGGGGCCGATGATGGCGCGCAGCTCCGGCTCACCGATCTGGAAGGACAGGTTGTTGATCGCCTTGAATCCGTCGAAGGACACGGAGACGCCGGACATTTCCAGAAGAGTGCTCATGCCTTGGCTCCTTTGAGCTTGTCCACCAGTCCGCCGAGGCCTTGTGGGAAGAAGAGGGTGACAGCGACAAAGGAGAACCCGAGCAATACCAGCCACCAGTCGGTCCATTGGATGGTATACACGCCAAGGTTCACATCAGGTGCGCCGCCGCCGGTGAACCAACTGGAGGCGAGCGTGACGACCACGGTGCCCATGACCGCACCGTACAGGCGGCCGCGTCCGCCGATGGCGACCCAGACAGCCAGATAGATCGATGCTATGGGCGCGATTTCGGCCGGGTTGATAATGCCCGCCTGCGGGTAATAGAGCGCACCGGCGATGCCTGCGACCACGGCGGTGAGGGTGAAGACGAAGAGCTTGTAGGTTTCCACGTGGTAGCCGAGAAAGCGCACGCGGGTTTCGTCATCGCGGATGGCACGGATCACGCTGCCCATTTTGCCCGACACCACCCAGGCAAACAGAACGTATCCCAGACCCAGTGCCAGAGCAGACCCCCAGAGGAACCAGATCGATATGACGCTTTGTGGCACGCCCTCTGCGCCGGGGATGTTTTGCAGACCGGAGAGGCCGTTGTTGCCGCGCAGTCCCGAGTCGTTCTGGAACAGGTAGAGCGACAGGGCCAGTGTCATGGCCTGTGTCAGGATCGACAGGTAGACGCCTGTAACGCGGGAGCGGAAGGCCAGCCAGCCGAAGACCAGCGCCAGCAGGCCGGGCACCAGCAAGATCATCAGCAATTGCAGCGGCAGCGAATGGGCGAAGGTCCACAGCGTGGGAAATTCCGATGCGCCCACCACGCCGAAGATCTGGCTGGCGATGGCGTCCTGCAGCTCTTGGCTGGTGGGAGGGATGATCTGGTTGGACAAGCTCTCGGCCACGATGCCTTCGGTCCGCGCGTACATCAGCCACATGCCGATGGCATAGCCGCCGATCCCGAAGAAGGCGAAATGCCCGAGGCTGAGAATGCCGCAATAGCCCCAGACCACGTCCATGGCGATGGCGATGAGACACAGGCACAGCGTCTTGCCCAATGTCTTGACGAAGGAGGTGGAGAGGAAGCCCACACCGAACGCCTCTGACAGGACCGTTACCACAAGGGTGAACAGTCCGAGCAAGACGAGGAACCACAGAACCGATGGGTTCTGGGCGAGGAAGGAACGGTTCATGTCGTGGCCTCCAAGGTTTTTGTCATGAAGGTCGAATGCGGGTCGCTGACGTAGGTGCCAAAGGGGCCGCATTCGCTGAAGCCTTGCGCCGAATACAGCGCGCGGGCCGCGGCGAAATCCGGGTGAACGCCGGTCTCGAGCCAGAAGGTGGTCATGCCGCGTCTGGCCCCTGCGTCGAGGATGGTGTTGAGAATGGCGCGGGCGGTGCCTTTGCCACGGGCGACAGCAAGGGTGTGCATGGATTTGATCTCTCCGGCAGTGGGGGAGAGCTGTTTGAGCGCACCCATGCCGACCAGTTCATCGCCGTCAAACGCGCCCCAGACGGTGATGTCCGGCGCGAACAGCGCAGATATCGGCAGGCGGTGACAGCTTTCTGCCGGGGCGGTGCCATCACAGAAGGTGACATGGGTGTCGACCAGCGCCTTGAACGCGGGGGTGGGGGAGGGGATTACGTCAATATGCATGGATCAGTCCCCCGCCGCGCGGCCCTTGAGGGCGACGATGCCCTTGGGCCTGAACTGGATGAACAGGATGATAAACAGGATCATGTAGGTCTGCGCCGCCAGCGTGTTGGAGGGGTTGAACCACTCGATGCCCTTTTGCAGCGTGCCGATCATGGTTGCGCCCGCGAGCGTGCCCCAGACGTTGCCGACGCCGCCGACAACGACCGTCATGAAGGATTGCACGATGTAATCTGCACCCATCTCGGAGGTGACTTTGGCATAGAGGCCGATGGCCACGCCTGCGATGCCCGCGATGCCGGATCCCAGACCAAAGGTCATCATCTTGATCTTGTCAGGGTTGATGCCCATCGACGCCGCCATGCGCGGGTTCTGCGTTACGGCGCGGACTTCCAGCCCCAGCCGCGTCTTTTTCAGGATGAACAGCAGCAGCCCGAGGAAGATCAGCGCAAGGACAAAGATCGCCACACGGATATAGCTGATGGAGATCACATCGTTGATCGCCCAGTTGCCGTCGAGCCACGAGGGGGACGTCAGCGGACGCGCCTGCGTGCCGAAGATGTTCTTGGCCAGCTGTTGCAACGCGATGGAAATGCCAAAGGTCGCCAGCAAGGTTTCCAGCGGCCGGGTGTACAGGTGGCGGATCACCAGCCGCTCCATCGCCACGCCCGCGGCGAATGTCACAATAAATGCCAGCGGCAGCGCCACCACCAACGACAGGGTATAGTTGGGGATGATCTGCTGCACCACGTAACCGGTGTAGGCGCCCATCATGATGAATTCGCCATGCGCCATGTTGATGACCCCCATGACGCCAAAGGTGATGGCCAGGCCGATGGCCGCGAGGAAGTAGATCGAGGCCAGAGAAATGGCATCCAGCGCGAGGTCGGCGGTCTGCGAGACGCCCACGCGGGTGTTCACGGCGTTCTGGGTGTCGCGCGCGGCCTCGGTGACGGCGGTGTCGTCCTCGTCATAGACGTCATAGATCGTCCATGCGGCGAGGGTTTCGCCAATCGTGTCTTCGGTGGCGCGCGGCGCAACGGCGCCGGTGGCAGCGAGCCGGTCATAGGCGGCAGCGCGGGCGTCTTGCGTGGTCAGCGTGCCGACGGAAACACCAGCGACCTTGGCCCCCTCGACGTTGGCCTCCAGCGCGGTGCGGATCTCAGAGGCGCTCAACACGGGGGGCAGGTCGGCTTTATCCTCGATCATCGCATAAGCGTCTGCGCGTGAGATATCGGTCCCTGGCTCCAGAACGCGAGCGATATTTTCATCCTCAGGCAGGTTCGGCGCGGCCTCGGTCGACGTGGCGAGGATCTGGCTCAACACGGCACGCCCGTCGACGGACAGATCGTCCTTGAGCGCCTTGATGGCGTCGATGCGGGCCTCGGTCGTTTCGCCGTAACGCGCGGCGAGGTAGTTCAGCAGCCGTTGCTTGCGCAGTTTCAGCGCGGCGTTGGTTTCGTTTTCGATGGCTTTTGACAGCGGTTCGACCTGTGAAGGATCAAGGTTGCGCGAAATCGCGTCCACCGCCTCTGTCCGGCGGGTGATGTCAGGATCGGACAGCTGGAATTCGACCAGCGCCTCGTTGATGACACGGCGCACACCGCCGTTGGGTCGGATCGGGTCCAGCGTATCCGCATCAACGCCGCTCACCGGCTCACCCGTGCTCACATCTGTGGCAGTGCCTCCGGCGACCACATAAAACAGACCGTCTTCCGCCACATACACGTTCTTGTCGCGCCATTTCTCCAGGAACAGAGGCACGGACGGCAGACCAGAGGAGGCCAGCGCCTCAATCGCGGGGCCAACCTTGGTCCGGGAGGGTTTGATGATCTGCGCCTGATGCTCCTGCAGGAGGTCCTGAAGGTTGGCCTCCTGTGCGTGGCCCGGCTGTGCGGTCAGGCCGGTCAGGAGAAGAAGCGCAAGGAAAGCTCTGAGCATGAGGCCGCCTGTAAATGAGGGTCTTTGTGGGCAGGGCGAGGAATTGACCCCGCCCTGCTTGATCTTTGCGGCGTATGTCTACGGCGGGGATGTGCCCGCCGTGCGCCGTCAGGCGATCAATAGTTCGACTTGACCTGTACGCAGGTGGAGGTCTCGGTGTTGTACATGCCGCAGTCGAGCTCTTTCCAATCGGATTTCAGCACTGCGGATTCCGGCAGGTAGTCGGTCCATGCATCGCCCGGCACCGGATCGGTGGAGGAGATGATGTCGAATTGACCATCGTCGCGGATCTCACCGATCAGCACCGGCTTGGACAGGTGATGGTTGGTGCCCATCACGGCGGTGCCGCCGGTCAGATTGGGATATTCCTGGCCCCACATCGCTTCGCGGACGGCGTCCACATCGGTGGTGCCGGCCTCTTCGACGGCGTTCACCCACATGTTGAAGCCGATGTAGTGCGCTTCCATCGGGTCGTTGGTCACGCGCTTGTCGTCTCCGATGAAGGCGTGCCACTGGTCGATGAATGCGGCGTTGGCCTCGGTGTCGGCGGACATGAAGTAGTTCCACGCGGCGAGGTGACCGACGAGGTTGGCCGTGTCGAGGCCGGACAGCTCTTCTTCGCCGACCGAGAACGCAACCACGGGGATGTCATCGGCAGAAATACCGGCAGCCGCCAGTTCTTTGTAGAAACCGATGTTCGCGTCGCCGTTGATGGTGGAGATCACGCCGACCTGCTTGCCGTCTTCACCCAGTGCCACGACGTCCGCGACAATGGTCGCCCAGTCGGATTGGCCAAAGGGCGTGTAGTTCACGAAGATGTCTTCTTCCGCTATGCCGTTGTCCTGAAGATAGGATTCCAGAATGTTGTTCGTGGTTCGCGGGTAAACGTAGTCTGTGCCGAGCAGGGCGAATTTCTCGACGCCCAGTTCTTCGAGGAAGTAGTCAACTGCCGGGATCGCCTGCTGGTTCGGCGCGGCGCCGGTGTAGAAAACGTTCTTGGAGGATTCCTCGCCCTCGTACTGAACCGGGTAGAACAGCAGGCCGTTGAGCTCTTCGATCACCGGCAGCACGGATTTGCGCGAAACAGAGGTCCAGTTGCCAAAGATCACATCGACGTCGTGCACGGTCAGCAGCTCACGTGCCTTTTCAGCGAAGAGCGGCCAGTCGGACGCCGGGTCGACGACGACTGCTTCCAGTTCGCAGCCCAATACGCCGCCTTTCTCGTTCTGCGCGGCCACCAGCATTTCCATGGTGTCCTTCAGGGTGGTCTCGGAGATGGCCATGGTGCCGGACAGCGAGTGCAGAACGCCGACTTTGATCGGGTCGGCGCAATCCTGTGCAGATGCGGAACCCGCGATCAGAGCTGCGGTGGCAGCACCGGTCAGCAGTTTGGTGAAATGAGTCATTCGTGTCTCCTCGCAGAGATGGATTTGCGTGTACTCGCGTGACAGCATGAACCCCTCCGCAGCTGTTGTTTCATCCCGTGCGCACATCTGACCCGAGGCCGAACGGGCACAGGTCGTCACACACCCGCGAATGCCAGTTATCGACGTTTTCCAGCGGGCAGCGACATATCGCGCTGTGGTCTGCCGCTGGGTCAATCGGGCGGCAAAGGTTCGGGGCCCGTTGGTGAAACATGCTCAATTTGCGGGCTGTAATTTGACTAAATGTCTAAATATTGTGCAGCATTGCATGTTTTTGTCAGGTTTTTGCGGGAATCGTTGTCTCCCGGTTTCCAGGGCGTCTACGAAATGAGCAGAAAAGTCGGGGACAGGTGTGACACTTCAGCAGCGCGAAACGATTTTGGCCACGCTGCCGGTGGCACCGGCCCAGCCTCGGGCCGTTGGCAATCTGCGCCTCACGACGAAGGCGCGCGGCTCTGTTTCAGCGATCGATGCTTTTCGGACCCAAGGCTGCATGAAGGCCCTCTTTCCACGTCGCGCAGATGGGCTCGAAGCCATTGTTATCAATACATCCGGTGGGTTGACCGGCGGCGACCGGCTGGCGTTGGACTGTGGCGCCGGGGCTGGGTCTCGTCTTGTTTTGACCACGCAGGCGGCGGAACGGGCCTATCGCTCTGCCTCTGGCTGGGCGCAGATGGACACGAAGCTGCATGTGGGCGCGGGCAGCCGGCTTGATTGGTTGCCGCAAGAGTTGATCTTGTTCGAAGGTGCGCGGTTGAAGCGGTCCTTGCGGGTGGAGATGGAGGCCGATGCCCGCCTGCTGCTGGTCGAACCCGTGATCTTTGGCCGGATGGCCATGGGCGAGGTGCTGCATGACGCTGCCCTGCGCGACCGTATCGAGATCTGGCGCGATGGGGTGCCTTTGTATTGCGATGCGCTGCGGCTGGAAGGTGATTTGGCCGCCCGGATGGCGCAGCCCGCCGTGGGCCGCGGGGCAGGGGCCATGGCGAGCCTCGTCTTCGTCGGTCCGGAAGCCGAGGCCTTCCTCAGCCCGTTGCGCGCCGTTCTGCCGGTGACGGCAGGAGCCACCCTTTTGCAAAATGATGTCCTCGTGGCGCGCGTGCTTGCCGAAGACGGTTTCGCCCTGCGCCAGACGCTTTTGCCCGCGTTGGATCGGCTATCCGGCGAAGGGCTTCCAATATCATGGAGACTGTAAAGACATGAACCTGACCCCCCGCGAAAAAGACAAGCTGCTGGTGGCCATGGCGGCCGAAGTGGCGCGCAAGCGATTGGCGCGCGGCGTGAAACTGAACCACCCCGAGGCGATCGCGCTGATCACCGACACCGTGGTCGAGGGTGCACGAGACGGACGGTCCGTCGCGGATATGATGATGGCCGGGGCCGAAGTCATCACGCGTGAGCAGTGCATGGATGGTATCCCGGAGATGGTCCACGAGGTGCAGGTGGAGGCGACGTTCCCCGATGGAACGAAGCTGGTGACGGTGCACAACCCTATTCGGTGACGCAGGGCGGCACTGGTCGCAGTGAGTATTTGGAAAGCAAAGAAGCAGGAAGGTTTCTAAGATGAAAACGTTTGGACTGGCCCTGCCGGGCATGATGATCGCAGCGCAGGCATGGGCCCATGAGGCTGGCGCGCATATGCACCCGCACGGCTCCGAGGGGTGGTTGTCGCTGGCACTGGCCGCAGTGCTGGTCCTTGCAGCGATGGTTGTCTGGAGGCTGAAATGATCCCGGGGGAGATGATCCCTGCCGAGGGTGATCTTGAACTGAACCCGGGCCGGGAGGTGACCACTTTGATGGTCGCCAATACCGGCGACCGGCCCGTGCAGGTGGGGTCGCATTATCATTTCGCCGAGACCAACCCGGCGTTGGATTTTGATCGCGACAAGGCCCGCGGTCTCCGCCTGGACATCGCTGCGGGCACTGCCGTGCGGTTTGAGCCGGGGCAGCGTCGTGAAGTGTCGCTGATCCCGTTTTCCGGGGCGCGCAGGATTTACGGGTTCAACCAGCAGGTCATGGGAGATCTGTGAAATCGCCGATCCTGTGGAGGCAGACGCCCGCACAGATCACGACTGCTGCCAATTCGATTTTCTATATCGGTGCAGACATCCGCACACCCGCCGAGCCGGGTCATGTCTTGCCGCACAACTGAACACGCTGAAAGAGGATCCCGCCGATGCCTGCAAGGATCAAACGCTCCGACTATGCCGCCATGTTCGGCCCAACCACGGGCGATCGCCTTCGCCTGGCCGATACTGATCTGATCGTCGAGGTCGAACGCGACCTGACCGTAGAAGCAGCGGGCGGCTATGGGGAAGAGGTCAAGTTCGGCGGCGGTAAGGTCATCCGCGACGGCATGGGACAAGCCCAGACCACCCGTGCCGCCGGTGCTGTGGACACTGTGATCACCAACGCGCTGATCGTCGACTGGACCGGCGTCTACAAGGCGGATGTCGGGCTGAAAGATGGGCGTATTGCGGCCATCGGCAAGGCGGGCAACCCGGATACCCAGCCGGGTGTGAGCATCATTGTCGGGCCAGGCACGGAGGTCATCGCAGGCGAGGGACGTATCCTGACCGCCGGGGGCTTTGACAGCCACATCCACTTCATTTGCCCGCAACAGATTGAAGATGCTTTGCATTCGGGCCTGACGACGATGCTTGGCGGGGGCACAGGGCCGGCGCACGGCACCTTGGCCACGACCTGCACGCCGGGGCCCTGGCACATGGGGCGTATGTTGCAAGCGGCGGATGCCTTCCCGATGAACCTTGCCTTTGCGGGCAAGGGCAACGCCTCTCTGCCGGCCGCGTTGGAGGAGCAGATCCGGGGCGGGGCCTGCGCGTTGAAGCTTCACGAGGATTGGGGCACCACGCCCGGTGCGATTGATTGCTGCCTGAGTGTTGCGGACGATTGGGATGTTCAGGTGATGATCCACACCGACACGCTCAATGAAAGCGGGTTCGTGGAAAACACCGTGAAGGCCATGAAGGGGCGCACCATTCACGCCTTCCACACCGAAGGTGCCGGCGGTGGACATGCGCCGGACATCATCAAGATCTGCGGCGAGGCACATGTCCTGCCCTCCTCGACGAACCCGACGCGACCCTTCACCACCAACACCATTGATGAGCACCTCGATATGCTCATGGTGTGCCACCACCTCGACAAATCCATTCCCGAGGACGTGGCCTTTGCCGAGTCGCGGATCCGACGGGAGACCATTGCAGCCGAAGACATCCTGCACGACATGGGAGCCTTTTCGATCATCGCATCGGATTCGCAGGCCATGGGGCGTGTGGGCGAAGTGCTGATCCGCACATGGCAAACCGCTGACAAGATGAAGAAACAGCGTGGGCGTCTGCCAGATGAGACTGGCGATAACGACAATTTTCGTGTCCGCCGCTACATCGCAAAATACACCATCAATCCCGCAGTGGCACATGGTCTGAGCCACGAGATCGGGTCGATAGAGGTGGGCAAGCGTGCGGACCTCGTGTTGTGGAACCCCGCTTTCTTTGGCGTCAAGCCGGAGATGGTGTTGCTTGGCGGGACGATTGCCATGGCGCAGATGGGGGATCCGAACGCGTCGATCCCGACGCCGCAGCCGGTTTACTCCCGCCCCATGTTCGGCGCTTATGGCCGCAGTGTGGAACGGTCCGCCGTGACCTTTGTGTCAGAGGCCGCGCATTCAGAAGGTCTGCGCGAGTCGCTTGGCCTGGCGAAAGACACGCTGGCGGTGCGCAACACGCGAGGAATTGGTAAAGCTGATTTGAAGCTGAACGACGCCATGCCGCACATCGAGGTGAACCCGGAAACCTACGAGGTCAGGGCTGACGGCGAACTGCTGACCTGCGAGCCAGCGACGGAACTTCCGATGGCACAGCGGTACTTCATGTTCTGACCGCCACCATGAACGCAACGGACGGCGCGCCTCAGGTCGGGCGCGCAGGGGGGGGCGGGTCAGGCCCTCGAGGAGGATTGATCGTTGTCAGATGGCGGACTGTCATCCATTTCTGATGGTGTTCTCTGGTCGATCATGGATGCGCTGTGCGGCATGGCGCGGCCAGAAAGAAGGCCATAGCTGCCTGCTATCTCTGAGTGTTGCGCTTTGATCGCATCCATTTGGGCGCGAAGCGACGCCAGAGAGGCGGTGATGCGGGATGTCTTGTCTCTTGTGCTCATAAATAAATGTTATTCGTAAGCGGTAAACGAATGGTTTTCAAAACGAACCCAAAAACGCGTGCAGGTCTGACAAGCCGAATAAGCGCGCAAATCTGCCCTCCCAGACGGGGCGCAAACAAAACCACGAGGCGTGAAAAATGAATAATTTGCCGTTGGCACAAGAGGTTCTACGCACCGGTGCCGCTGATGATATGGATGTGGTGGTGCTGGATTACGAAGCCCGCTTCTTGCGGCGACGTAAACTGCGCAGCCAGGCGGGTTTGTCCTTTGTCGTGGATCTGGAAAAGACGACCTCGCTGGACGATGGGGATGCGCTGGGATTGAGCGACGGAGTACGGATAGCGGTGCGCGCCGCACCCGAAGAGGTACTTGAAGTGCGGGGATCGCTGCCGCGCCTTGCGTGGCACATCGGGAACCGGCACACCCCTTGTCAAATTTGCGCAGACCATCTGGTCATCCAGCGCGATCCGGTGATCCGGCATATGTTGGAGCATTTGGGCGCGGACGTCACAGAAACGGTGCGCCCCTTCACGCCGGAGGGGGGCGCCTATGGCCACGGGCGCACGCACAGCCACGAACACGGGCACACGGCGCATGCCGATTGATGCGCGTCTACTCACTCTGACCCAATGGCTTTCGCCCGCCTATCCCATCGGCAGTTTTGCCTTTTCACATGGGTTGGAGGCTGCCTGTGCAGACAGTCTGGTCACGGACGCCCCGGGGTTGGAGCGTTGGCTGTCTGTGCTCCTAAAGGAGGGGTCGGGGTGGACAGATGCGGTCTTGATGTCCATGGCGGCGCGCGGAGCGCGTGCAGTGAGCGAGTTGGATGCGCTGTCCGGGGCCTACGCCGCATCTAGAGAACGCCGACGCGAAGCAGAGCGGCAGGGGCGCGCCTTTGCACTCACGACGGCGCGCGTCTGGAACTTGGACCTGAAGGCAAGGTTCTTGCCGGTTGTTTTAGGCGAGGCCGCTTTTCTGTTGAAGCTGGAGGCAGAGGCATTGATTGCGCTGTATCTCCAAAGCTTCGTCACTAATCTGGTTGGTGCAGCACAACGATTGATGCCTCTGGGCCAAACTGATGCTCAGGCTATTTTGGCGCATCTGTCGCCACTGTGCGCCGACGTGGCCAAGCGTGCATTGCACGCTGACGAAGGCGATGTGTTTTCCAACGGGTTTGGCTCAGACATTGCAGCAATGCGACATGAAACTATGAAAACGAGGGTTTTTCAAACGTGAGCAAAATGAATGGACCGCTGCGGATCGGAATCGGCGGGCCCGTGGGTGCGGGTAAAACGACATTGACGGCACGCTTGGCGGAGCGACTTAAAGAGCGCTATTCGATCGGTGTCATTACAAACGACATTTACACCCAAGAAGACGCAGAGGCGTTAATGCGGATGCAAATCCTGCCCGCAGATAGAATTATCGGAGTGGAGACGGGGGGATGCCCACATACGGCGATCCGTGAAGATGCCTCCATCAACCTCGCCGCCGTTGCCGAAATGCAGGACAGGCACCCGGACGTCGAAGTGGTTTTGATCGAGTCGGGGGGCGACAATCTAAGTGCGACCTTCAGCCCGGAACTGGCTGACTTTACCGTCTATGTCATTGATGTTGCCGCAGGTGAGGAAATTCCGCGTAAAGGTGGACCAGCTATTCGCCGCTCGGATCTGCTGGTGATCAACAAGACAGACCTCGCACCGCATGTGGGCGCCTCTCTGGACGTCATGGAAAGGGACGCCTCCCGTGTCCGTGACGGGCGTCCCTTTGTTTTCACGTCTCTGCGTGATGGCCTCGGTGCGGATCAGGTTATCTCGCAAATCCAAGAGCTCACGGGTATTTAGAGCAATGCCCAGTCGGTAAAGACCCAGCTTTCCGGTTTCCTCAGAATGTTGTCTTCAGGGCGTGGTTTCTTTGCTTTGCGAGCCATTTTGGCACCTCCTTTAACACGCTCAACTAAAGCGCTCTGAAAGCGTTCCGCCAGAGAGACGTTCAAAGAACGTGGTTAAGCTGGCGGAATGACGCCTTTTGTCAGCAGGATATTGCCATAAAGCCTTGTTTCGCCGGTCTGGATCACGGCAAAACTATTTTTAGCCAGGTCATAAAAGCCAAATCGCTCGACAGCGGACATTTTAATTTCCGCTTCATTCATACGGTCTATGAGGCTTTGAAACTCATCAATGATGGGTGGCACGGCTTTAGCGTCACCCACGACCTGCATTGTGCATACGGGGTTCGGGACGAAGGTGTCCAAGGGAAGCAGTGTGAGCACCGCTTGCAAAACGTCTGTGGCTGCGATGCCGTCAAGGCGGTGAACACGCTCGCAGCCAATTGAATGAGCAGGGAAATTCGCATCAACTATGGCGATGACGTCGCCGTGGCCCATGGCCCGCAAGCTGTAAAGAATTTCCGGTGATAGGATCGGTGGGATGTTTTTGAGCATGGCGGAATTTGAGTGCGAGAAAGCGGTTGTGGGCAAGACCTAATGAGCCGCTGATACCAATAATCACATGGCAAGCGGCTTTTAGGCAGCATTCTTCGTCAACTTGCCAACTGTAAGGGGATAGAGGCGGCGGCCAGCAGTCAGCAGCGCACCAGTCATGGGGGAAGTGTTGCGACTTTTATGTATCTGGTCTGCCCCACGCGGGTCTCAAATACGTTTGCTCATCGTGCCATCGCAGCATTTGCCAATTTCGAACGAAATCATTTGGTCGATAGTTTGAAATTGATTTCAAGAGCACCCAACCGAGCGAATATGGACAAACATATTCTACCATATGCGCCAGAGTGGCTAATCTAAACGGGAAATTTTTGGGTGTGGGGGAGGGGGCCAGATATTTGACTGTGCAAGATCAGCAAAGTCTCATTTGCGTCTGTCGCCAATACCAGCACGAAAATTTACCACTCTTAGGTAAATTTAGCCGTTGGTGAGGGAGGGATGGACCTATGGCGGACCACCCGATTTTCAGCACGGGCGCGAAGCCCGCATCGGCTCAAACGAGCTCGATGTTGCCTGCGGACTCTTTGCCGTCACGGCCAGTCTGCAGTTCGTACTCAACCTTCTGGTTGTCGGCCAAGCCGGTCAGGCCGGAGCGCTCAACTGCAGAGATGTGCACAAACACGTCTTTGCCGCCTGCGTCGGGTTGAATGAAGCCGTAGCCTTTGGTGGTGTTGAACCATTTCACGGTGCCAGTAGCCATCGTGTATCTCCTTAAGTGTCCGCACGCTGAATTGCTGCGGGTCGGCGTAGGTCAGAGCAAGTTCGGTGCTCTGTCGCCGCGTAAGGGAGACAGGTAGGCGAATCTGGTAACGGTAGCGAGTACACGTATGACAGGATTGGTGAGTCGAAGCAAGAGTGGATGTGTTAACACCAAACGGGGCGTACTCTGGGAAATAACGAAAAGGGGCACCACTCTGGCGGCACCTGACGGTAATTGCCGAACCGGCACGAAGAGGTTGAACCGCAGGACAGAAAGAATGCGAGCCTTGTCGAAAGCTCGTGTATTTCGGGATTTCGCAATGCTGATCTTCTGATCAGGTAGATAAGGATCTTGCCGACCCCAAATGGGTCGGCACGACGCGCAAAGCGTAAGGTCGCAGCTGACTGCTGTCCCTACGCGAGCAGCTTTTTCTGCGACTTCAACGGGTGAATTTCTTGTGCTTCAGCCGCTTCGGCTCCAAGGCATCCGCCCCGAGCCGACGTTTCTTGTCCTCTTCGTAGTCTGTGAAGCCGCCTTCGAACCATTCCACATGGGCGTCGCCTTCAAAGGCCAGGATGTGTGTGCAAATCCGGTCGAGGAAGAAGCGGTCGTGCGAAATGACCACCGCGCAGCCGGCGAAGTCGACAAGCGCGTCTTCCAAGGCCCGCAGGGTTTCCACGTCGAGGTCGTTGGTCGGTTCGTCGAGCAGGATGACGTTGCCACCTTCCTTCAGCAGGCGCGCCATGTGGACGCGGTTGCGTTCACCGCCCGAGAGCAGGCCAACCTTCTTTTGCTGGTCTCCGCCTTTGAAGTTGAAGGCAGAGCAATAGGCGCGAGAGTTCATCTCCGCATCGCCCAGCTTAATGACTTCCGCGCCGCCGGTGATCGCTTCCCACACGTTGTCGTCGGCGTTCAGGTCATCGCGCGACTGGTCGACGTAGGACAGCTCCACCGTGTCGCCCAGATCGATGGTGCCGGTGTCGGGGGTCTCGTTGCCGGTAATCATCTTGAACAGCGTTGATTTACCCGCGCCGTTGGGGCCGATCACACCGACGATGCCGCCTGGGGGGAGGTCGAAAGACAGGTTTTCGATCAAGAGCTTGTCGCCCATAGCCTTGGACAGGCCATCCACTTCGATAACCTTGGAGCCGAGACGCTGACCATTCGGAATGATGATCTGGGCGCGGGCGAGCTTTTCGCGCTCTGACTGGTTGGCAAGGTCGTTGTAGGCCGAGATACGGGCCTTGGATTTGGATTGGCGGGCCTTGGCGCCCTGACGCATCCAGTCGAGTTCGCGTTCCAGCGTCTTTTGCTTGGCCTTGTCCTCGCGGGCTTCTTGTTGAAGCCGCTTTGCCTTCTGTTCCAGCCAACTGGAATAGTTGCCCTCGTAGGGGACACCACGGCCCCGGTCGAGTTCGAGAATCCAGCCCGTGATCGAGTCGAGGAAATAGCGGTCGTGGGTGACGATCAGGATCGTACCCTTGTAATCGATCAGGTGCTGTTGCAACCAGGCGATCGTTTCCGCGTCAAGGTGGTTGGTCGGTTCGTCGAGCAGCAGCATGTCGGGCGCTTCGAGCAGCAATTTGCACAGCGCAACGCGGCGGCGTTCACCGCCAGACAGGCTTCCCACATTCGCATCATCCGGGGGGCAGCGCAGGGCCTCCATCGACACGTCGATCTGGCTGTCGAGATCCCAGAGGTTCTCGGCGTCGATCTTGTCCTGAAGCTCGGCCATCTCCTCGGCGGTTTCATCGGAGTAGTTCATCGCCAATTCGTTGTACTTGTCGAGGATGGCCTTCTTCTCGGCCACGCCGAGCATGACGTTTTCCCGCACGGTCAGGTTTTCGTCGAGGTGAGGTTCCTGCGGGAGGTAGCCAACCTTGGCGCCCTCTGCGGCCCATGCCTCGCCGGTGAAGTCCTTGTCGATACCCGCCATGATTTTCATCAAAGTGGATTTACCCGCGCCGTTGACGCCGACGACACCGATCTTCACGCCCGGCAGGAAAGACAGGCGGATGTTTTCAAAGGTCTTCTTGCCGCCGGGATAGGTCTTGGAGACGCCATCCATGTGGTAAACATACTGGTAAGAGGCCATGTCCATCGCTCCTCTGGGTCAAGCTGGTTGGGTGGGGACGTATATTGTCTGACGTGTCGGTGCAATGCGCAGCAGCGCCGCCGGTTTTGTATCAGGCTGCCAGAACGTGGATGCAGGCGATGGTCGAGCCTGTCATCAGCTTGATACTCTCTCGAAGCAGAGCTGCGATCCACAGCATCCGACGACCCAGACGCATCGGACTGATCTGTCCGATATATCGCGTCTTTGCAGGGGGCGTGTCGGGAGCCGGCCCGCTTCGGGCTTTTGGCGGCGGAATACTCAGGTTCGGCGCAGACATTGGGACCAATGTCAAAATGCACGCCGATACATCAGATCTGGCGTTGGAACGCGACAACGCGGTTCCGGTCCATGCGGAGCCGTCCACGCCACTGGCGAGGGCCGCAGTTGTCGGAGGCAACCAGTGTGAGGATGTCTGTCATCGCCGTCTTGGCGGCTGCACCTGCCTTGTCTTGGTTTTGCGAAAACTCTAGGGTCGTGAAAGGCTTGCAAGGCGAGGGAATAGAGTGGACAGGTCGAAGGCGGGCGTCGCTTTTCGCCCCGGCGCGAAAGTGGGGTTGCTTGGCGGGTCTTTCGATCCGCCGCATGCGGGGCATGTGCATCTCTCTCGTGAGGCGTTGAAACGCTTCGGTCTGGATTCGATTGTATGGCTTGTCAGTCCGGGCAACCCGCTCAAACCAAAGGCCCCGGCGTCGCTAAAGGCGCGGATTGCCGCGGCGGAGGCCATGACCGACCACCCCCGAATCCACGTCAGCGGGATCGAGGCGGACATAGGCACACGGTATACGGCTGAAACGTTGACCGCTTTGACGTCTCACTTCTCTGCAGTGCGGTTCTGCTGGTTGATGGGGGCCGACAATCTTGCTCAATTCCATCGCTGGGAGGACTGGCGAGGCATCGCGGCGCGGGTGCCAATCGGTGTTTTGGCGCGACCGGAAGTTCGGACCGTGGCGCTCAGCTCTGTGGCGGCGCGGATCATGCGGGCCTCGCGGGTGCCTGCTGCGCAGTCGCACCGTTTGGCGGCGGCTTCCGCGCCGGCCTGGTGTTTCGTGAACATTCCGATGCGCAAGGAAAGCAGCACCGAGTTGCGTGCCAAGGGCGCTTGGGGTGCTTCTCATGCGGCAAAAACGTGAACGTCATGGCCGCATTGGCCTGTTGCGGGGCGAGAGTGGATTCGCTTAGATCGGGCCTATGACCAAGTTATATTCGAGACGACTGTTTTTGAGCGCGGCCTCCGCGGCGGCCATGACGCTGCCGATTTCCGCACGGGCCAATGCGCCAGCACGATCACTGCGTCCGGTGTCGCGCGACGATGATCTGCTTCTGGAGCTGCAGGCCTCCGCCGAAGAGCTGATTGCAGACGCGCGCCTGAACGGGGATGTTTCCTTCGTCGTGGCGCGGGCCGATACCGGCGAGGTCCTGGAAGCGCACGATGCGGATCTGGGCTTGCCGCCCGCGAGCGTGGCAAAGGCGCTGACCGCCGGGTATGCCTTGGCCCACCTGGGGGCGGAGTACCGATTTACGACGCGGGTGCTCGCCACCGGAGAGCTGATCGACGGAGTGGTGCAGGGCGATTTGATTCTCGCCGGTAGTGGCGATCCGACGCTTGATACCGATGGTCTCGCCACACTTGCTCAGGGCTTGGCCGCTGCTGGGGTGACCGGGGTGACAGGCGCGCTGAAGATCTGGGGCGGTGCGCTGCCCTACGTCCGTGGTATTGATCCGCTGCAGCCCGACCATGTCGGATATAACCCCAGTGTTTCGGGGTTGAACCTGAACTACAACCGCGTGCATTTTGAATGGCACCGCGCGGGAAGCAATTACAGCGTGTCGATGGATGCACGCTCTGCCAAGCACCGCCCGAGCGTGCGCATGGCCAGTATGGTGGTCGAGCCGCGCAGTACGCCGATTTACACCTACTCTGATGTAAGCGGGCAAGACAGCTGGACCGTGGCGCGCAATGCTCTGGGCGATTCCGGGGCGCGCTGGCTGCCGGTGCGCAAGCCGGAACTCTATGCCGGCGAAGTGTTCCAAAGCCTGGTGCGTGCGCAAGGGATTGCGGTGGATGAGCCACAGGTCATTCAGGCTTTGCCGGAGGTCGTGAACCAGCTTGCGTCTTTGGACAGCGCTCCTTTGCGCGATATTTTGTACGATATGCTCAAGTGGTCGACGAACCTGACCGCAGAGGTCGTTGGCATGACCGCGACGGCGCAGCGCACTGGCCGTGTTCCCAAAAACCTCGAAGAGTCGGCGCAGGTGTTGAACACTTGGGCGGCCGATAGCTTGGGTGTCACGACCTTGGCGCTCACCGATCATTCCGGGCTGGGAGAGCGCAGCCGGGTGAAGTCGAAGGATATGATGTCCGCTTTGATCGCCTTGAACAAACAAGATGCTCTGAAGCCGTTGTTGAAGACATTTGGCATGCGCGATGCCCGTGGGCGGCCCATTGATAACCATCCGATCAAGGTGCACGCCAAGACCGGGACGCTGAATTTTGTCAGCGGGTTGGCGGGGTTCGCGGATTTGCCGGATGGTACTGAATTGGTCTTCGCCATCTTCGTGGCCAATCTGGATCGGCGCGCCACGCTGTCCGTTGCGCAACGGGAACGGCCCGAGGGCGGGGCATCCTGGAACCGTCGCGCCAAGACCCTGCAGCAGAAACTGATTGAGCGCTGGGGGGTTGTCTACGCGGCGTGAAGGGGATGTCGGGACCAGCCCGACATTCGTGAGAGTTGGAGCGCCAGTCGGTCATGGGCTTTTGCCCGCCGTGACGCTTTCAGTTTTCGATCACCACCCGCATGTTCTGTTTGCCGACTTGCTGGGTCAAGTCGAACAGAACGGCTGCATGTTCCGGGTGCAGGCGTACGCAGCCGGCTGAGGCCGGGCGGCCCAGTCGCGAGATCTGGTTCGTACCGTGGATCGCATAATTGCCATTGAAAAAGATCGAAAAGGGCATGGGCGCATTGTTGTAAAGGCTCGACTTGTGATTGCGAGACAACCACTTGGCCGACCAGGCGCCGCGCGGTGTATATTTGCCGGTGCGTGCCGTCGATACCGGCCACTGGTAGGTGATCTGTCCGTTGTAGATCACGGTCATGGTCTGCGTCGAAATATCGACCTTGGCCACGAGAGGCGCGGAAAGCGCGGCAAGCGGCATACACAAAATTAAGACCGCCGCAAAGGCGGCGGATAGAAATCGGTTCATTTACAACCCTCCAGGTGTGCGTGGCAGCGCATCGGCGAAATCATGCCTGAAGGTATAATACTAAGCGATTAACTCTAGGGCAGTCGGGATTCCCACACCCAAGGCAAATTTATCGCGAAAGTGTTGTCGTTCTGCTTGCCCATACCGGTAAATGCGGCTTTGGGCCTTGTTTTTGACGGGTTCGACACGTCGCGCGTTCGAAAATCAGTGAATTTTACAAAGAAATATGCCTCGCTCGCGCTCCGCGTTCGATGGCTGCAGCGTGCAGGCGGTCAATGTCCAGCTCGTAGCGAATCTCTTCAAGCAGACGCAACTCAGCTTCGCGGAGCGTACCGTCCGCAGCCGCCACGTCACAGGCGAGCGCGTAAGCCGTTTCAAAGAAACGTTCAGGCAGGTTGTCGCGGATCAGACCGAACAACGCGTCCAGGCCATCTTCCTGCTCAAAGAGGTCCGCAACAAGCGAGGCGAGGCTGCGCACGTGATCTGTGTCGAAATCGGCGAAAATCGGAAGCATGTTCACGGCCGAATCGATCTTGACCAACTCGGAGGTGCGGACGTTCTCGTCCGACATGGAGACGGCGATCATCAGCGCGACGAGGCAATCCTGCGGGCTCAGGGGGTGTGTTTCTTCGGTCATGCTGTTTTTCCGTCCATAAATGCGGCATTGCAGCGCAATTTATTGACGCTTGGCGCGCGGGGCAATAGGAAGCCCTGCGTTATTCCTCTTAGGAGTCTGTGGAAAATGTCCGATCTTCGCGAAGCCGCCATGAAAGCCAAGGCCTGGCCGTTTGAAGAAGCGCGCCGTATCCTCAAACGCTATGAGAAAAAAGCGCCCGAGAAGGGCTATGTCCTGTTCGAGACCGGCTATGGTCCGTCTGGCCTGCCGCACATCGGCACGTTCGGGGAAGTGGCACGCACCACGATGATCCGCCGCGCTTTCGAAGTGCTCTCGGATATTCCGACCCGTCTGATCTGCTTTTCCGACGATATGGACGGGATGCGGAAGGTGCCGGGCAATGTGCCCAACCGCGAGCGTCTGGCCGAGGATTTGCAGCGTCCGCTGACCTCTGTCTACGACCCGTTCGAGACGCATGACAGCTTTGGCGATCACAACAACGCCATGCTGCGCCGGTTCTTGGACACGTTCGGGTTCGACTACGAGTTCTATTCGGCGACCGAGTTCTACAAGTCGGGCCAGTTCGACGAGATCCTGCTGCGCTGTGCCGAACGCTACGATGACCTGATGGCGATCATGCTGAAATCGTTGCGCGAAGAGCGGGCGGCGACCTATTCGATCTTCCTTCCGATCCATCCGGAAACCGGGCGCGTCATGTATGTGCCGATGAAGAACGTCGATGCGGAGAAGGGCGAAATCACCTTCGACGACGAGGACGGCAAGGAGTGGACGCTGCCGGTCACCGGCGGCAATGTGAAACTGCAGTGGAAGCCGGACTTTGGCGCACGCTGGGCGGCGCTTGGCGTGGATTTCGAGATGTACGGCAAGGACCACTCGACCAACACGCCGATCTATGACGGCATTTGCCGGGCCCTGGGCGAGCGCGCGCCGGAGCATTTCACATATGAACTGTTTCTGGATGACAGCGGCCAGAAGATCTCCAAGTCGTCAGGCAACGGGATCTCGATCGACGATTGGCTGAAATACGCCTCGACCGAGTCCTTGTCCTACTTCATGTTTCAAAAGCCGAAGACCGCCAAGCGTCTTTACTTTGACGTGATTCCCAAGGCAATGGATGAATACCACCAGCAGTTGCGCGCCTATCACACGCAGGATGTCGCGCAGCAGGTGAACAATCCGGTGTGGCACATCCATGGTGGCGACGTGCCGCAAAGCACGATGGTGGTTCCGTTCTCCATGCTGTTGAACCTCGCGTCGGCGGCAGGGGCCGAGGACAAGGCCGCCATGTGGGCCTTCATCAAGCGGTACGCGCCGACGGCTTCGCCGGATTCGCACCCGGATGTGGATGCGGCGGCGGGATATGCCGTGCGCTATTACGAAGATTTCGTGAAGCCAACAAAGGTCTTCCGGGCGCCCGACGAGAAAGAGCGCGCCGCGATGGAGGATCTGGCTGCCCGCCTCAAGGCTTTCGATGGCACGGCGGACGACGAGACCCTGCAGTCGCTGGTCTTTGCCGTAGGCAAGGAGCACGAGTTCGAAAACCTGCGAGAGTGGTTCAAGGCGCTCTACGAGGTCCTGCTCGGCCAGTCGCAGGGGCCGCGCTTTGGCGGGTTTATCGCGCTCTACGGTGTGAATGAAACCGCCACGTTGATCGACAAGGGGCTGGCGGGCCAGTTGTCCTGATCTGATCCCTCTTTTATGGTACGTTTTTCGCCCGCGGTTCACCAACTGCGGGCGAAACTTTTGACAGACCTTCTGCGTGGCTTACGTCTGATGTGCAGCGGGAGGACATGAGATGCGACTGTTGAAGGCAATATGTGTGGCAGCGTGGGGGGCGTTGGCATTTATGCCTGCGGTGCGGGCTCAGGAGGTTTTGCCGCCCGAGTCCGGTATTTCGGATGTGATCTCTGATCAGATTGACGCGTTCCGGAAGGATGATTTCTTTGGTGCGTTTCAGTTCGCCAGCCCCAACATTCAGACGCAATTCGGCACGCCGGATCGGTTCGGGGCCATGGTGCGCAACGGTTACCCGATGGTCTGGCGGCCCGGTGATGTGCGCTTTGGCGCGTTGCGGGAAGTGGACGGACAGATCTGGCAGGAGGTGTTGATCACCGATGAAGCGGGAAAGCGCTTTGGCCTGGCCTATCGCATGGAGCGTGTCCTGGGCGAGTGGAAGATCGGCGGCGTCATGGTGATCCCCGCGCCTGACGTGGCGGTTTGAAGGCGGCCGGGCGCGCGGTGCTGTTTGCCTGACGGCAAAAGCGCCCCGCCCACCCGGACGCGATCCCTAAAAGTCGCGCCAGAAGCCGATCTTGAGCCCCATGGAACTGTCCCCGGTTATCCCGTAGGTGACGCCCATCTCCGTCTTGAACCCTCTGCCCACGGGCGTGACCAGCGACGGGGCGAGGCGGACAAAAGGTGGATCGGAATGTTGCACGCCGGTCTGCAATTGCAGGATCGCTTTCCAATCTTCCGCAAAGTTTCGGCCCCAGGTGGCATCCAGCTTGTAGTCCGTCGCCCCGTCGTTGAGATGCACTTCGGCCTGTGCGTCGAAGGTCAGCCACCCATGGGACACCCCCCACCCGATGGAGAGACCGGGCCGCAGAACCATATCGCCAGAGATTTGCCCGAACCCCAGTTGAGCAGACAGTTTCGGACCGGTGTCCTTGTCGCGTAGGGGCACCTGTGCAAATGCAACGGTTTTGCTGCCGCCAGACACGGACCGGCCGATGTCGAACCCCAAGGTGATGCGCTCGGTCAGCCCGTATTCCAGGTACAGCGTCTGATAGTCCTGCGTCGGCCTTACCGACGTCCAGTCTGCCAAATCCTGTGGCCACGACAAACGCACTGCCCCGGAGAGGAAACCTTTGCCCGCGTCTCGGGGCCATGCGCCTGCTTCGACCAGGCAGGGTATGAGAAGGACAGACAACAGAGCGGCAGGCAGCAAGCGCATCGGGGCCTCCCGACGTGGCGGCAATAAGCGTTAAGCTTGCCAGAAACTCAGTTAATGGCGGGTTAAAGGGGCTTAACTCATGTGGCAGGGCTGGAAACCCGCCCAGCGTGGGTGCAGTATCGCATCGTATCTGACGGGGGAGCAGCACAGATGGCAGGCAAGGTAATCACCGTGGCGCAGCAGAAGGGTGGCTCCGGCAAGACGACGCTGGCGGCGCATCTGGCGTTGGGGTTCCGCGCCGAAGGCAAGACTGTCGCGCTGATCGACCTCGATCCGCAGGGGTCGCTTGGACGCTGGTATGTGACCCGGTTCGAAAACGACGAGGCGTCCTGCGAAGGGTTGGAGTTTTCCACATCTTCCGCATGGGGGATCTCGATGGAGGTGCGCAAGATGGCCAACGCCTGCGACATCGTCATCGTCGACACGCCTCCCAAGGTGGACAGCGACCTGCGCCCGGCGTTGCGCGTGGCGCATCTGGTTGTGGTGCCGGTGTCCGCAGGTCACATGGATCTATGGGCGACCGAAGGGGTGATGGACCTCGCCGCGCGCGAGAACAGGCCGATTTTGCTGGTGATGAACCGCACGCGTGCGGGAACGCGTCTTGGCGCAGAGGTGAACGAGGCGGCCAAACAGCTTGGCGCGCCGGTGGCCGAGGCGATGATCGCACAACGGGTGGGCTATGCCGAAGCCATGGGCCACGGGCGCGGCGCGCTTGAAATGCGCGGACCTGCGCGCGAAGAGATCGCGGCGCTTGTGGCAGAGGTGGCGGAGCGCCTGAATGCGGGGTAAGCCGCGCACAAAGGAGATGCCCATGACCGACGCCAGCCCGCACACGACCGAGCACGCCGATATCATCGCCGCTGTTGAGGCGCATGAGCGCAGCTCCGGCCAGCCAATTTCCAAGTTGGGGTATTTCACCGCGCCCTTCCGCCCATCGTCCGGACCGCTGGCGGATCGGGTGGTGAAGGTCTATCGTGGCTCCGGCACGCGGGCTCAGATGGACAAGCTTGCCGCCTGTCACGCCGATTATGTCACCGCGCTGCGCGGGGCAGGGGTGCCACTGCCCGAGACGGAATTCCATCTGGTGGACATGGCGGGCACCGTGGTCCCGGTCGTCGTGCAACACGCCTTGAACACGGCAGACCTGATGCGCCCGCTGATGCAATCAGAGCCGGTTGACAAGACGGTCGAGATGATGGAAGCCGCCGGTCAGGTGATTGCGCGCTTTTGGCATTGGGCGGAAGGCTATGACGGGCGCATCGGATTTCACCCGTCGATCCGCAACTTCGCCATCGTTGACGGTCAGGCGGTGTTCTTTGATACATTTCCGCCGCTTATCCACTATTCGCGTGACGAAATGGGGAAAATGCTGCTGACGTTTTCTGAAAAGCGTTTGATGCGACTGGTGGGCCCTCTTTTGCAGCGCAAGGTGACCGGCATTCAGGACGAATGGTATTCACCTGCCGAAACGCTCGTGGGGCTTGTGGGATCGGCCTGTCGTCTGCGGCCCGACGATGCGCAGGCCTATCTTGCCTGGGGCCGTGATTTCGTGAAGCGGGACATGGCCCCCTGGGCGGACGAAGCGCTGCCTGGTTTGCAGTATGCACCGAAGTTGCCCGGCTATTGGACAGGCTTTCGCAAGGTGCTTGGGTTGCAAGGCGAACCCAACGTTTGATCGGTGAGCACTGACAACGAAAAGGGCCGCCCAATGGGGCGGCCCTGATATTTAGCAAAACTCTAATCAGTCCTGGTAGCGCGGCATCTCACGCAGTTGATCTTCGGTGTACTGTGCGGAGATACGCATGTCGTTCCCTTCGCCTTCAACCGACAGATCGGTGAGCGGAACGGCCACGGAGCGTGCGCCGATACCCAGGAAACCGCTGATGTCGATCACGGCACGTTCCGCGGCACCTTCGGAGTTGGTCAGAACCCGACCGATATCACCGATGGAGTCGCCGTTCTCGTCATAGACGGTCATGCCTTCAAGCTCGGCCACGGTCAGCGACATCGCGTCACCTGCGTTGGAGGCCTCTGCGTTTTCTTCGTCAGACATGTAGGCGCGCTGGCTGTCATCCATGGTCTCGTCGGTCATGGCATCGCCTTGCGCCTGCTCGACCTGCTCGTCAGTTGTCAGGGCCGGATCAGCCTGCGCAGTTGCGTCAGCAGCTTGCTCGTCTTCGGACAGCATCGGGTCGGCTTCGGCCTGCTGCTGCTCTGCGTCCATGTCTTCCTGCAACATCGGCGCGCCATTGGCGTCCTGCTGCATCTCGGTGTCGTTGCCAGTGGCGCCCTCAGCATTGGCTTGCTGGAACGTCACCTTCGGCTCACCGGTCTGGTTGACCTTCACGGTGGGCTGCTCTGCCATCGAGTAGCGGATTTCCGGTTCGGACCCTTCGTAGTTCACGATCGGATCGACGCGGGAGATGTTGACCTGCGCTTCGCCGGCTTCATTGTGCTTCACCATGGCCTCGGCAACCTGTGTGGTCACGTTCGGCTCACCTTCGTCTTGGGACATGGTGGTGGTGACGGGCGCTGCGCCATCATTGTCCGCTGCGAGCCGCTCGGCTTCGTCGGGCTCTACAATACGGGCGTTCAGATCAAGAGCGACTTGCGGGTCGGCCTGCTCCACACGTACCGTCGGATCGGCCATGACGACGTCCACCTGCGGCTGCATGCTGCCAACGTTCACCGTGGGATCGGGCATGGTGATGATGATCTCAGGCGCAGCCTGTTCGATCGTGATGGTCGGCGCGGGCATATCCATCGTGATGATCTGCTGCGGCTGGCGAACGGTGATGGTGGGCTGCTGCTGTTCCACATCGACCGACGGCGCCTGCGACGTCACAGTAACATCCGCGTTGCCTTGTTCGATGTTCACATCGGGCTGCGGCACGGCGACGGCGACTTCGCCTTCGACGATGGCAGTGCGCTCGATCTCGACAGTTTCGGTCACTGTTTCCTGCTCGGACACCTGACGCGTCGCATCAACTTCGGCGTCCAGCTTTTCAGCCGCTGCGAAGGTCTCGGAACTGCGGTCTTCGTCGCTCATGAAGGCCTGAAGGCCACCGGCTTCTTCAACATCTTGCAGAACAACGAGGCAACGCTGCTCGGCATCTTGGTCGATCACGTTGTTCAAACGCTCCATGGATACGCCGTTGTCGCCGGACGTCTCAATCAACTGCGCCAAGTCCTGGCAAGCATCGCCGTCGTTTGTGTCAGTCGCTTGCGCTGACGCCATGCCGGCGGTGCCAGCAAGAACAAGTGCGGAGGTGCCAAGAAGATGGCGAATGGAGATATTGGTCATGAGTTGCTCCCTGATGAACTCTTGTGATCAAACCCGGAATTGTTGTCGTCCCGTTGGTTTCTGAGCCCCCAACCCGACGAAAGCTCGGTTCGTTCCCACCGGAATTGAGGGGGAGGGGTGGCAGAAGGGAGTTGGCGCTAAATGCCGAGCGCAACCCGCGGGCGAAATTTTCAGACTGTGCAGGGGGTTGCAGCCGGTCGCAAAAATTCTCACGGGCGATGAAAAAGTTGTGAAAATTTTTCATTAACCCGTGTCGATTTTCAAGTTGGGATGACCTTGGAAATATCTTCGTAACCCATTGCATTGACGTGATTCGCGTCCAGGTAAATTTTGATGCAGGCAACTGGTGCGCTGGGTCCAAGCCACGGGTCCATTCCACGAGGACGAGGATGCGCAAGGGGCAAGGGCGCCGCCTTTCGTCATGGCAAAAAGTGTCATCACCCGCAATTAGCGCCCCCCTAATCGCCTTACGGTTGAATGCTGGCTCATATGCGGTGAAGCAAGCAGGGCCATAGCCTTCGACAGGGATATTTTGATGAACATGCCGCAGGGGCGTTGCGCGCAAGCGGCGGTTGGGCCATCTGAAAGAGATGCAGGAATTCTTTGACGCAGGCGAACGCATTGGCGTTCTCACGACCCAACCGTTGGACAGGGTGCTGGATTACCGTGCGCCCGAGGGCGGCTGCTTTCTGGGGGCCTTTGTCGAGGTGCCTCTGGGACCGCGCAAGGTGCTGGGGGTGGTCTGGGGCCCGGGGGCCGGCGATTTCGACGCTTCCAAATTGCGGGCAGTATTGCGGGTTCTGGATGCGCCGCCGATGCGAGAGGAAATGCGCGTTTTCCTTGAGAAGGCCGGCGCTTACACGCTGACCCCCATGGCCGCGATGCTGCGCTTGGCGACCCGCGCGCCGGGCCTTGGCGATCCACCCTCCATGCGAAAGGTCTATCGTCTGGGTGAGGGCGAGGCGCCGCGCATGACCGACGCCCGTCGCCGCGTGCTGGAGGCCGCCGCTGAAATGGGCGGTCTCTCACTGACGTTGAAAGAACTGGCAGAGGCCGCTGGCGTAACCTCCTCGGTGGTGAAGGGGCTGGTGAAATCCGGCGCAATCCGGGAGGAAGAAAGCCCCCGCGATACCCCCTTTCCGCGGCTTGATCCCGAGTACGGCGGGAAGGACCTGACCGACGATCAGGCGGGCGCGGCGGCGGTGCTGTCAGAGGGCGTGCGCTCTGGCCGCTACGGTACGACCCTGCTCAAGGGCGTCACAGGGTCGGGCAAGACCGAGGTCTACCTGGAGGCCGTGGCCGAATGTCTGCGCGCCGGGCGACAGGCGCTTGTGCTCCTCCCCGAGATCGCCCTGTCCGGGGAATTTCTCCAGCGGCTGGAGGCGCGGTTCGGCGCGCGGCCCGCAGAATGGCACTCCGGCGTCACCATGACAGAGCGGCGACGGGTCTGGCGGATGATCGGAGAAGGGCGTGCCCAGGTGGTGGTCGGCGCCCGCTCCGCGCTCTTTTTGCCGTTCCAGAACCTTGGGTTGATCGTTGTGGATGAGGAACACGACACCTCTTACAAACAAGAAGAAGGCGTTTTGTACAATGCGCGCGATATGGCGGTGCTGCGGGCCTCCATCCTTGGCGCGCAGGTGGTGCTGGCCTCTGCGACACCGTCGCTGGAATCCTGGGTGAATGCGGATCTGGGCAAGTACAAACGGCTCGTGCTGACCTCACGCTTCGGCCCCGCGGTGATGCCGGAGATGAAGCCCATCGACATGCGCTCGCAAGAGCTGGCGTCGAACCGCTGGATCTCTCCGCGCCTCGCCACGGCGGTCAAACAGCGGATGGAGCGCAAGGAACAGGCCCTGCTGTTCATCAACCGGCGCGGCTATGCGCCTGTGACGCTCTGCCGGGCCTGCGGGATGCAGATCGGCTGCGACCACTGCGACGCGCGGATGGTGGAACACCGCTTTCTGAAACGTCTCGTCTGCCACCAATGCGGCGAATCCAAACCCATGCCGGAGGTCTGCCCCAGCTGCGAGGTCGAAGGGAAGCTGGCCGCCGTGGGTCCGGGGGTCGAACGCCTTGCCGAAGAGGCGCAGGAGTTGTTCCCCGACGCGCGCATCGCAGTTCTGTCCTCTGACCTCTATGGCACCGCGCGAGAGCTCAAGGCCCATATCGAAAGCATCGCCATGGGCGGCGCGGACATCATCATCGGCACGCAGCTTGTGGCCAAGGGCCACAACTTCCCACTGCTGACACTGGTGGGGGTGATCGACAGCGACCTTGGCCTCCAAGGCTCCGACCTGCGCGCGGCTGAACGGACCTTCCAGCTGATGCGACAGGTCGCGGGCCGTGCCGGTCGCGCCGAAAAACCGGGGCAAGCCCTGCTGCAAACCTATCAGCCGGAACACCCCGTGATCCGGGGCATTCTGGCCGGCGACGAGGAGGCATTCTGGCGCGCCGAGGCGGATGAACGCCGCATTGGCGGCATGCCCCCCTTCGGCCGCCTCGCCGCGATCATCCTGTCCGGCACCGAGCCGCAGGAGCTGTTCGACATCGGCAACTGGCTTGCGCGCAACGATGGCCCGCTGCGCCGGGTGGACGCGCAGGTCTACGGTCCGGCGCCGGCCCCCATCGCGCGTGTGCGCGGCCGCCACCGCGTGCGTATGCTGGTGCGTGGCCCCAAGGAGGTGATGCTGCAAAATGCCCTCACCGACTGGACCCGCCCGGTCAAACTCAAAGGCGAAACCCGCATCGCAATCGACATCGACCCGCAATCGTTCTTCTGACCTCTGTGCGACGCGCCCCCGGCCTCACGGCTTTCACAATGACACCGGCGGAGGCCGCCGCTGGCGGGCCGGGTGCAGCGCCCCACCGACGCGCCTGTCGCCTGAACGCAGCGAAGTCGTTTCCCTGCATTCCGAAATATGGGACAGCTTCTTTGTCTGCGGTGCTTGTCGGCAGTGCCAGGCGTCTCTACATGCAAAGACATGAAACGCTGGATCCCATTCGTCAAAAGCTCGCCCCGGGTCGCTGTTGTGCGCCTGCAAGGTGCAATTTCCGTGCCCGCCCGTGGCAATCTCAGTGATCGCTCCATAGCGCCTCTGCTGGACAAGGCCTTCAAGACGAAGCCCGACGCCATCGCATTGGAAATCAATTCGCCGGGTGGTTCACCTGTGCAAAGCTCGCTCATCGGTGCCCGCATCCGGAGGCTTGCAGACGAAAAGAACATCCCCGTTCACGCCTTTGTCGAAGATGTGGCCGCTTCTGGCGGCTACTGGATTGCGTCGGCTGCGGATAAGATCTGGGCCGATCCGTCGTCCATCCTCGGTTCGATCGGGGTGATCTCCTCAGGCTTCGGTGCGCATGTGTTCATGCAAAAGCAAGGTATCGAACGGCGTGTACATACAGCGGGCAAATCAAAATCCATGCTCGACCCGTTCCGCCCGGAAACCGAAGAAGACGTGGAGCGGCTGGAACGCCTGCTTGGACAATTGCACGACACGTTCATCACACAAATCAAGACGCGGCGCGGCGACACGCTCGCCGCCAACCCTGATCTCTTCACCGGGGAAATCTGGGTCGGGCAGGGCGCTGTCGATCAAGGACTTGCCGACGGCATCGGCCATCTGGTGCCAAAGATGAAAGAGCTCTACGGCGACAAGGTTCAGTTCAAACGCTTCTCCGCCAAGAAACCACTGCTGCCACGGTTTGGTCTCTCCATGGGACATGACATGGCGCAAGGCGTGGCCCAAGGCGTGTTGGCCGAGGTCGAGGAACGCGTGAATTACGCGCGGTTCGGGCTTTGATCGCCAAGCTGGTCCTGCTGTTTTTGCTGATCATGGGCGTACTCGGCATGTTTGGCGGCTGGCGGACCAAGACCGCACGACGGCTGAAGGGTATGCGCGACAAGGTGCGGCTGGACGCAGAAAAATGTGCAAAGTGTGGGCGCTATTCCATCGGAAAAGGCCCCTGTGCTTGCGAAAAGGGAACTCACTAAATGGTTTTTGTCTACGCAGTCCTAGGGCTACTTATCTTGCTTTTGGCTGGCGATGCGTTGGTGAAAGGTGCGGTGAACCTGTCTTTGCGCGTGGGAATTCCCGCGCTGATCGTGTCACTGACCATCGTCGCCTTTGGGACCTCCGCCCCTGAAATGTTGATTTCGATCCAAGCGGCCTTGCGGAATGCTCCGGGCATTGCACTTGGGAATGTGATCGGCTCCAACACGGCCAACGTGTTGATGGTGCTCGGCATCCCGGCGATCATGACGGTGCTGCACACCTCGACCCATGATACCCGCAAAAGCTATCTGCAGATGATGTTTGCCACGCTGCTGTTCCTGGCGCTTGCGGTGCGCGAGACCTTCGATTGGAAATCCGGGATCGTGTTGTTGGCGGTGCTGGGCTTCATCCTGTTCGATCAGATTCGTGATGCGCTGCGCCATCGCCGTGCGGGGGAACTGGACGAAGAGCTCGAGGAGCCCGAAGGCGCCGACCCCAGCATGCCTTGGTGGAAAATTGGTCTTTTCCTGCTGTTGGGTCTGATTGGCCTTCCGCTGGGGGCAGATCTTTTGGTGGACAGCGCGACGGAAATCGCGCGCATGTTCAATGTCTCGGACGAGGTGATCGGCCTGACACTGGTGGCCGTGGGCACCTCGCTGCCGGAACTCGCGACCACGGTCATGGCCGCTTTGCGCCGCCAGGCCGATGTGGCGTTGGGCAACGTGATCGGCTCGAACATGTTCAACCTGCTCGCCATCATCGGTGTCGCCTCTATCATTGCGCCGATGCCGTTTGAGCTGCCGGAGCTGACCTTCGACCTGGGTGTCATGCTGGCGGCCTCGCTGCTGATGATCCCCTTCGTCTTTTTGAAAAAGGATCTGACCCGTGCGTGGGGCGTGCTCTTGTCCTGTCTGTATATCGGCTATGTAGTTGCTGTGATCGTATAACGCGGGGCAGAAGCATGACCAAGATGAGGGCGCTGGTGACAGGCGCAGGCAAACGGCTGGGGCGGTCCATGGCGCTCGCGCTGGCAGAGCAAGGCTGTGACGTGGCCGTGCACTATGCCGGCTCTCAGGAGGCGGCAGAAGACGTCGCCACCCAGATCCGCGCCATGGGCCGTGACGCTGTGGCTGTGCAGGCCGACTTGTTGCAGGAGGCCGAGGCAGAGACGCTGGTCACCCGCGCGGCAGATGCCTTGGGTGGGCCGCTGACAGTCTTGGTCAACAGTGCGTCAATCTTCGAACATGACGACCTTGAAACGGCGACCCGCGACAGTTGGGACCGCGCCATCGAAAGCAATCTGCGCGCGCCTTTCGTGCTGATCCAGCGCTTTGCCGGACAGGTGCCCGATCCGGTGCGGGACGACCGGGGGGAGCCAGTCGCGCAAGGATTGGTGGTTAACATGATCGACCAGCGGGTGCGCAAGCTGACACCGGAATTTGCCTCCTATACCATCGCCAAGGCAGGGTTGTGGACGCTGACGCAGACCGCCGCACAGGCGTTGGCACCGCGCATTCGGGTGAACGGCATCGGGCCGGGTCCGACGCTGCGGGGTGGCCGTCAAAGCGAAGAGGATTTCGCCAAACAGCGCGGATCGACGGTTCTGGAACGCGGCGCAGATGCCGAGGATATCACCGGTGCGCTTGTTTACCTTTTGCGGGCCAAAGCCGTGACGGGGCAGCTCTTTTGTATCGACGGTGGACAGCATC
Source organism: Sagittula marina (assembly GCF_014196795.1). Lineage (GTDB taxonomy): Bacteria > Pseudomonadota > Alphaproteobacteria > Rhodobacterales > Rhodobacteraceae > Sagittula > Sagittula marina. The sequence goes on along the minus strand of NZ_JACIEJ010000002.1, from coordinate 454,711 downwards.
TGGCATGGCAAACGCCCGACGTGGTGGGGCTGGAATAGCTGCTGCCGGAAAAGTTGTGCACGTTTCATGAACCTTTGGTGAAAGTATTAAGAAAATACTATTTTTCTCAATGACTTGGGCGGGTGCTATATTTTTATTAATTGAATTCAAAGGCTTATTTTTGTGATTAAAAAGTGGGCGCTTCGGCGAAGTGACCTCAAACCTTAGAGAATTTGCCTCTGATGGTAAGTTGCCACCAGACTTATCCACAGAAACGGTGGATGTAATGGGGCTTGAACCGGGGCGTGCTGCATTGCAGCCGAAACCGAGAATCGAAATAGAGGACCCTGGTTAACAGGACGGTAGACATGGACGAGACTTCGCAGGAAACGCAGGCCCCGAAGGGCGTCGAGGTGATCCAGTCTTACCTGCGCACGCTGGATGGATCGCCGGGCGTTTATCGGATGCTCGATGACCAAAGCCGTGTGCTCTATGTCGGCAAGGCGCGGAATCTAAAGAACCGCGTGTCGAATTATGCGCGGCTCAACGGGCACTCGCGGCGCATATCGCGCATGATCTCTGACACGGCGTCGATGATGTTCCTGACGACGCGCACAGAAACCGAGGCGCTGTTGCTGGAACAGAACCTCATCAAGCAGCTCAAGCCGAAATTCAACGTGCTGCTGCGCGACGACAAGTCCTTTCCGAACATCCTTGTAAGCGACCACGCCTTTCCGCAGATCAAGAAGCATCGCGGCGCCAAGAAGGAGAAGGGCCAGTATTTCGGCCCCTTCGCCAGTGCCGGGGCCGTGAACCGCGTGCTGAACCAGTTGCAGCGCGGCTTCATGCTGCGCAATTGCACGGATTCCGAATTCGAGGGGCGCACGCGGCCTTGTTTGCTGGCGCAGATCAAGCGGTGCTCTGCCCCCTGTGTCGGACGTATCAGCGAAGAGGACTACGCGGCCTCTGTCCGCGATGCGGCGCGGTATCTGTCGGGGAAATCCACCGAAATTCAGGAAAAGCTTGGCGCCGAAATGGCCAAGGCCAGCGAAGAGATGGAGTTCGAGCGCGCTGCCGCCTTGCGTGACCGCATCCGCGCATTGACGCAGGTGCAGACCGCGCAGGGCATCAACCCTCAAAGCACCGCAGAGGCCGACGTGATCGCCCTGCATATGGAGGGAGGGCAGGCCTGTGTGCAGGTCTTCTTTATCCGCGCGAACCAGAACTGGGGGAACAAGGATTTCTACCCAAGGGTTGGCGAGGATGTCGGCGCCCCAGAAGTGATGGAGGCGTTCATCGGTCAGTTTTATGACCAGAAAGAACCGGCGCGGTTGTTGCTGTTGTCCAACGGCATCGAGAACGACGACCTGATGTGCGAAGCGCTTTCCGAGAAGCTGGGCCGCAAGGTGGAAATCAACGTGCCTCAGCGCGGGGAGAAGGCCGAGCTGGTGGATGGTGCGCTGCGCAATGCCAAGGAAAGCCTCGCCCGGAAGATGTCGGAAAGCGCCACGCAGGCAAAGCTGTTGAGCGGATTGGCAGAGGCCTTTGGACTGGAAGAGCCGCCCGCGCGGATCGAGGTCTATGACAACTCGCACATTCAGGGCACCAACGCCGTTGGCGGGATGATCGTGGCGGGGCCGGATGGCTTCATGAAAAACCAGTACCGCAAGTTCAATATCAAGGGCGATGAGCTGACGCCGGGCGACGACTTTGGCATGATGAAAGAGGTGCTGAACCGTCGCCTGACGCGACTGAAGAAGGACGACCCGGATCGGGACAAGGGGCTGTGGCCCGACCTGATGCTGATCGACGGCGGGGCGGGGCAGGTGTCGGCCGTGGCCGAGATCATGCGCGAACAGGGCGTGGATGACGTGCCCTTCGTCGGGGTGGCCAAGGGCATCGACCGCGATCACGGCAAGGAAGAGTTCCACCGGATCGGCACGCGCCCCTTTGCGCTGCGCCACAACGACCCCGTGCTGTATTTCGTGCAACGGCTGCGTGACGAGGCGCACCGATTTGCCATCGGCACCCACCGGGCGAAACGCGCCAAAAGCCAGATGGCCAATCCGCTCGACGAGATCAGCGGCGTCGGCGCCTCGCGCAAGCGGGCGCTGTTGCAGCACTTCGGCTCTGCCAAGGCGGTCAGTCGCGCCAATCTGAGCGATCTGAAAGCGGTGGACGGCGTGTCAGAGGCGCTGGCCGAACGGATCTACGCCTATTTCCATGAAAAGGGCTAACCCAGAACCTCGCGGTAGGGGCGGGGTTTGCCCAGCAAGTAGCCTTGACCGGCAAAGATGCCCAAGCCGGAGAGCGCGGCAATCTCGCTCGCATGTTCGATGCCTTCCGCGATGATGGTGCTGCTGTGGAACCGTGCGTAGTTCTGAAACCCGGTCAACAAACTTATCAGTGGCCTGCTCTTGTGGATCTCCGAGATCAGCGAACGGTCCAGCTTTATCACGTCGGGCCGTAGCTTCAGCACATGGCGAAAGCTGGAAAACCCGGCCCCGACATCGTCGATGGCGATGCGAAACCCCATTGCCCGCAGCTCTGCCATGCGGTTGCCAATGCTGTCGTAATCGGTGACCCGCTCATGCTCTGTCAATTCCAGCACCAGACGCCTGCGATGGTGAGGCGGAAACAGCCGCGCGAAATCGAGATCGGACAAGGAGCTGACGGAGAAGTTCATGTTCAGGAAAAGACCTTTTGGCAGCCTGTCCAAAACGTCGGTCGTGTGCTCCGCAATGCGCTCCTCCAGCGTCACCTTCTGGTCCAGAAGACGCGCGCGGGCAAAGACGTCTTCGGTCAGGCCTACATGCGCCGGGAAGCGGGTCAACAATTCGTATCCGATAATCCTCTGATCCAGAAGCGCACAGATCGGCTGGAGATGCAGGAAGAAACCTGCCTCGTTCACCATCTCCTGCAAAAGATGGTCGTCCACGTCATGCTGTAACGCGAGAGTCTCAATGTCGCGGCCAAGAAGCTCCGCGAACAGTGTGAATACGGCCAGGTCGCGCGCTTTCAGATCCGGGCGCGGTGTGCGGCTGAAGGCGCAGAGCATTCCGTAGGTGTCGCCGCTGCTCATGACGATCGGGACGCTGATGTGACCTCCGATAGGAAACGCCTTTGTCTCTTCGAGATCGGCAACACAGGGGTCTGCGCCCGCATCAGTCATCAGTTGTGGGCACTGATTGCGGGCGATGCGGGAGCAGTACCCTTGCTCCAAGGGGGACTTATCCATCCGGTTGATTGTGGACGGTAGCCCGGGGCGGCTATCGACCTCTTCGAACACGCGCTCCTGTTGGGTGAAACGCGATATGAACGCCACGTCCATGTCGAAACTTTCACGCAGGAATTTCAGAACCTTGCGCTTTTTCCAGATTAAATTCTCCGGTCCATCGGTAAATTCGGAAGTGAGAGCATCTTGGAAGTCTTGTGAGATCACGTTGCGCTTTCTGGCGAAGCGGACCGAAATACAGGTCTGTGGACCTGGCGTCTTCCGGCCGCGCGTTTGCTACTGTCTGCTGCTGCGTGTGAAGAGCGGCATCACAACACTACAATCACCGTAGAGACTGCATGATACCTGTCAACAGTTTCTACTTCAGGTAGAAATCTCTGCGAAGATAGTGCGTAAAGGGTCGGGCAGGGGGATCGGCTGGCTGTGCTCATCGGTAAGGACCTGAACAAAGAACGCCTCGGCGCAGGCCGTGTCGAGGTCGTTGCGAAACAGCCCCAGTTCGATCCGCAGGCTGGACCGGCCCATATGCGGCAGGCGTAAGCCGCAGTGCATCACGTCCGGAAAGCCTGCTTCCGAATGGTAGCGTACCCCGGATTCAACCACCAAAAAACGCAGCGCCTGCGGGCCAAGCAAGGCAATGCCATTGTCGAGCTGCCAGAGCGACAAGGCCGTGTCAAAGATCGACAGGTATTCGGCATTGTTCATATGGCCGTAGGCGTCGTTGTCCTTCCACCGGGTGGGCAGGGCGCGAAAGGCGCGATACTCCGCCCGCCTGCCGGGGGCCGCGCGGCTCACGAGGAGCGCACCAAACGGAAGGCGGCAGAGGCGCCCCATCCTGCGGCGATGGCAATGGCGATGGACATCAGCCCGTAGAGCAACGGTTCTTGCTGGGCCAACATGTACAGCCACCGTTCCAGGCCGACCTTGGTTACGTTGATCTCTGTTTCGAACCGCGACACCACACGTCCGTTCCGTGTGAGCAGGATCCGCGTGGGATAGATGCCTTCGGTAAGATTGGCAGGCATGGCGATACGTGTGTCGAACAGCGTCTGCTGGCGCAGTGTCACCGCCCCTTCGAGCAGCTGATAGCTGCTTCGGCCGCCGCGAATGCGGATCAGCGCGTCCTTGAAGGCCTGGCTGTCCAGCACATCCATCGGGGCGCCCACGGATCGGATCGCCCGAGGGATGGAGACAGAGTGGCGCAGGTCTTCTGTGTGGCTGATCACCTCGGACCAGGGAGCAGAGGTGGCTACGGCGTAGAATGTCGGGGCGGAATCAACCTCCACCGAAGCTGTGTTCACCCAGATGCCTGCCACACGTTCCTTGCGGCGCACCACCACAGGGCGGAGCGGCCCCGCCACGGTGACGATCACTTGCAACGGATCACGCTCTAGTGCGGTTTCGCGTTTGATGGCCCCGAAGATCAGGATTTCCGATCCGTCGAAGTTGGTGGAGATTTTGACCGTGTCTTGGGACAGGCCAAGCACAACTTCCTCGGCGGGTTGCGCGGCCGCCGGGCTGGCCATCGCAAGCAGCAAAACGAGGAAGCGCAGCATCACACGCCCCCCGGCTTGGCCAGAGTGTACAGCTCGGAAGGTTCGATCAGCAGCTCCAGCGCGATCTTGCCGCAGACAAGCAGCACCATGGCCGCCAGCAGGATGCGCAGTTGCTCCGCCTTCAGTCGGGTGCCGATGATCGTGCCGAACTGCGCACCAACCACGCCGCCAAGGATCAGCAAGACCGCCAGCACCACATCGACAGTGTAGTTGGTGGTGGCGTGCAAGATGGTGGTGAAACCGGCGACAAATATGATCTGAAACAGCGAGGTGCCCACGACCACCTTGGTCGGCATCCCCAGCAGGTAGATCATGGCCGGCACCATGATAAAGCCGCCGCCGACCCCCATGATCGCCGCCAGAACGCCGACAGACAGGCCCACAAGAAGCGGCGGAATGACGGAGATATACAGACCCGACGTGCGAAACCGCATCTTGAATGGCAGGGCATGAATCCAGGTATGCTTCTTGCGCTTGGGCGGCGCACCGCGGCGCGCATTGCGCAGGGCATTTAGGCTTTCGATGAACATCAGGCCACCGATGATCCCGAGGAAGACCACATAGCACAGGCGCACCAACAGATCGACTTGGCCAAGCGTTTTCAGGTAGTTGAAGATGAAAACGCCAATGGCCGCCCCCACAAGGCCACCGATCAGCAGCACCGTGCCCATCCGCAGATCGACTGTCTTACGCCTGAGATGTGCCAGCAAGCCGGAGAACGACGCCGCCACGATCTGGTTCGCGCCTGTGGCCACGGCCACGGCCGGAGGAATGCCGATAAAGAACAGCAACGGCGTCAAAAGAAATCCGCCACCGACGCCGAACATGCCCGACAGCACACCGACCAGCCCGCCCAGCCCCAAAAGGACAAAGGCGTTCACGGCAACTTCGGAAATGGGGAGGTACACCTGCATGGTCATTGTTAGCCGCAGCTTGGCTGTATTTGCAAGCGCAGCAAACGGTCAAAAGGTGTCTTGCAAAGAAACTTATTGGCCGCCGGGTCAACGTGGCGAGTGACCGGCATGAAGAAGGGGGGAACCAAAGCTCCCCCCTCTGTGATATTCTCGAATGATACGCGCGGTCAGCGCTCCTTGACGTAAGGCTCGCCACCGGCGCGCGGCGGGATGGCCTTCCCGATAAAGCCCGCAAGGATGATGACCGTCAGGATATACGGCAGCGCGTCCATCACCTGCACAGGCACCGTAAACGGCCCGATGTCGAAGTTCTGGAACCGGATCGCCAGGGCCTGAAGGAAGCCGAACAGCAGGCAGGCCATCAGCGCGTACCACGGACGCCACTTGGCAAAGATCAACGCGGCGAGCGCGATATAGCCCCGTCCCGCAGTCATTTCCTTGCCAAAGAATGGCTGCAGTCCGGTCGCCATGTAGGCGCCGGCGATGCCACACAGAACGCCGCAGATAATCACGGCGGTAAACCGCAGCCGCACCACGGAAATCCCGGCGGTGTCCACGGCCTCTGGCGATTCGCCGACGGCGCGCAGGCGCAGGCCAAAGCGGGTCCGAAACAGCACCCACCACGTCAGCGGCACCGCCAGAAAGGCCACATAGACCAGCGAGGCATGGCCGGAGATCACGTCGGCATAGATCGGACCGATGAAAGGCACGTCCCGCAAGGCGTCGGCAAAGGGCAATGTGACCTCGCCCAATCTCGCGTCGCCGGTCAGGGTCGGGGTTTTGCCGCCCTGGCTATACCAGCTTTGTGCGATCAGCACAGTCAAGCCAGAGGCCAGAAAGTTGAGCGCCACGCCAGAGATCAGCTGGTTGCCCCGAAAGGTGATGGAGGCCAGCCCGTGAATCGCAGACAGCACGACAGAGGCCGCGATGCCCGCCAAAAGTCCGAGCCAGACGTTCCCGGTGCTAAAGGCAACCGCCGCAGAGAAAAATGCGGCGATAAGCATTTTACCCTCCAGGCCGATGTCGAAAATGCCCGCACGTTCAGAGAACAGACCCGCAAGACAGGCCAGCAGCAGCGGCGTGGACATGCGAATGGTGGATTCCAGAAGCTGAATGAGAGTGCCAAAATCCATAAGTCAGCCTCTTGCGTCGTTAAATTTGGACAGGCGGGCCTGCGGGATCGTCCGCGCCAGCCGGTCAGTCAGGGCCACGTGCCGCGAAGGCGCCTCCTGCGCAGTGTCCCTCGGGGTGCAGTCTCCGAGCGTGACAGCCCTCTGTGCAGGGCCGCGCAACCAAACGATGCCTTCCACGGTGGCGAGCTTGTCGTTGCGGTCAGACGTATCGCCATGGGCGAAGGGCAAGGCACCGTTCGTGTCCATGAGATGCACGTCTGTATCCCGGGCCGGAAACCAGCCAAAGACGTCGCAGTGGTTGATGTTGAGGATCAGCGTTTCGGCCCGGCTGTTCATGCTGTCCCCTTCTTGCGCGTCGCGAGAAAGAGCCGTTCCAACGGCCAGCGCACGAAGTTGTCGAGCGCACCGGTGAACAAGATGACCAGCGCCTGAATGACCGTGATCAACTCGCGCGGGATATTCGCCCAAAAGGCCAATTCTGCCCCGCCCTGATACAAGAAGCCAAACAGCAGCGCCGCAAGGAACACCCCCAGCGGATGAGACCGGCCCATCAGCGCCACGGCAATCCCGATGAAACCGGCCCCCTCGGAGGCGTTCAGCACCAGGCGCTCGGCCTCGCCCATGGTGGCGTTGATGGCCATCAGCCCCGCCAATGCACCGGAAATCAGCATCGAGATCACGGTGATCCTGACCGGGGAGATGCCCGCGTATTTCGCGCCCGTCTCGGAATGGCCAAAGGCGCGGATCTCGTAGCCGAGCCGCGTCCGCCAGATCAGCAGCCAGACAGCGATGCAGGCGAGAATGGCGATGAAGAACGTGATATTGGCGGGCGAGCCACGGAAAAGCACGTTGTCCGCCGTGGAGAACATGTCCTGAAAGGTCGGCAGATGCACCGCTTCCGGGAAGGTGGCCGTGGCCGGTTCCATGCCACCGGAGGGACGCAGGATGTTGACCAGAATGTAGTTGATCAGCGCGGCGGCAATGAAGTTGAACATGATGGTGGTGATGACGATGTGCGAGCCGCGTTTGGCCTGCAGGATCGCCGGGACATAGGCCCAGAGCGCCCCGAAGGCGGCGGCCGAAATCGTCGCCCCGATCAGCGCCAGCGACCAATGCGGCCACGGGATGAACAGGCAACACAGCGCCACACCAAGACCCCCGATCTGCGCCTGACCTTCGCCGCCGATGTTGAACATCTTGGCATGAAACGCAACAGAGACCGCGAGGCCGGTGAAGATGAAGTTGGTGGCGTAATAAAGCGTGTACCCCCAGCCGGAAGACTTCATCAGCGCACCCTCGACCATCAACCGGAACGCCTCGAACGGGTTCATCCCAAGCGCGGCGATCACCAGGGCCGAAAGCACGGCGGCGATGAGGATGGAGATCAGGGGGACGAGTACGGCGTCCGCCCAGGCAGGCATCTTATCCATGCGGCGCATTCCTTTGAAGCGTGGTGGGGGTGAAGAGGACGAAAGCCTCCGGCGCAGGTGTTTTTGCAGCAGGAAAACGCGGGCGGGGCGCGTTGTTCGGATTGTCAGTCATGTTGCGCAGCCTCGCGGGCTTCTTTGGCGTGCAGTTGCGCGTCCACAGCGGCGATGGCGGATTTGCCACCGGTATCGGTGACACCTGCCATCAGCAGGCCCAGTTCCGTCTGGTTGGTCTCGTCCGGCAGACGCTCGCCCATGATCTGGCCGTCGAACATCACCGCAATGCGGTCCGAGAGGCTGAGGATTTCGTCGAGCTCCACAGACACCAGCAGGATCGCCTTACCCGCGTCCCGCAGGCGGATGATTTCCTTGTGGATGAATTCGATCGCGCCAATATCCACGCCTCGGGTGGGCTGACCGATCAAAAGAATGTCGGGATCACGCTCGATTTCACGGGCCAGTACGATCTTTTGCTGGTTGCCGCCGGAGAAATTCTTGGCGGCAAGGTTCGGGTCCGGGGGGCGCACGTCGTAGCGGTCCATCTTGGCCTGCGCCTCGGTCTTGATCGCGGCGTTGTCCATGAACAAGCCCGACTGGATCTCCGGGGCCTGATGGTAGCCGAAGACGGTGTTTTCCCAAGCCGTGTAGTCGAGGATCAGCCCTTCGTGGTGGCGATCCTCGGGGACATGCGCGATGCCACGGGCGCGGCGGCTTTGCCCGTCGGAGTGTTTGCCGGTCAGGTCGATCTCCTGGCCGTTCACGCGCACGGTGCCTGTGGCGGTGGTCATGCCGCCGAGCACGTGCAGCAGTTCGGACTGGCCATTGCCAGAGACGCCCGCGATGCCCAGAACCTCGCCTGCGCGCACCTGCAACGAGATACCCTTCAGACGTTCGACGCCGTGGCTGTCGGTGTGGCGCAGGTTCTCGATTTCGAGGATGGGCGCTTTGGGCTGTGCGGGTTTCTTGTCCACGCGGAGCAACACTTTGCGCCCCACCATCAGCTCGGCCAATTCCTCTGGCGAGGTCTCGGCGGTCTTGACGGTGGCTGTCATCTCGCCGCGCCTCATGACGGAAACGGTGTCGGTGATTTCCATGATTTCGCGCAGTTTATGCGTGATCAGGATGATCGTCTTGCCCTCGCGTTTCAGCCCTTCGAGGATGCGGAACAGGTGATCGGCCTCGGCGGGGGTCAGCACGCCGGTGGGCTCGTCGAGGATCAGAATGTCGGCCTCGCGATAAAGCGCCTTGAGGATCTCGACACGCTGCTGGTGGCCGACGGAGAGGTTTTCAATCAGCGCGTCAGGGTCGACTTGCAGTTCATATTCCTCGGCCAGATGCTTCAGCGAGCCGCGCGCCTTGTTCAGGCTGGGCTTCAGCATGGCACCGTCTTCAGCCCCGAGGATGACGTTTTCCAGAACGGAGAAGTTCTGCACCAGCTTGAAGTGCTGGAAGACCATGCCGATGCCTGCGGAGATGGCCGCCTGGCTGTCGGTGATGTCCTTTTTCTGGCCGTTCACCCAGACCTCGCCGCTGTCGGCCTTGTAAAAGCCGTAGAGGATCGACATGAGCGTCGATTTGCCTGCCCCGTTCTCCCCGATGATGCCGTGGATCGTGCCGGGCATCACCCGGATGGAGATGTCCTTGTTTGCCTGAACCGGGCCAAAGGCTTTGGAGATGCCTTTGAGTTCGATGGCAGGGTCAATAGCGCTGGGGTCTGACATGAGGCGGCGTTCCCGGTTCAATCAAAGGGATGCGCCCGCCACTTGGGCAGGCGCATCGTTTTGTCTGCTGGCAGTGCGCCGGATCAGAAATCCAGTGCCGGGCAGCTGTCGTTTTCGTAGTAGGAGACCACCTCGATCTCCCCGTCGATGATCTTTTGCTTGGCCTCTTCGGCGGCAGCGGTCATCTCGTCGGAAATCAGATCGGCGTTGTTGTCGTCCACGGCATAGCCGACACCGTCTTCGGCCAGGCCGAGGGTCGTCATCTTGCCGGTTTCCAGGTTTTCGCCATCAGACATGGCTTCGAAGACAGCATTGTCGACGCGCTTGAGCATGGAGGTCAGAACCGAGCCCGGGTGCAGGTAGTTCTGGTTGCTGTCGACGCCGATGGAGTAGATGCCCTCATCCGCCGCAGTTTGCAGAACGCCCAGACCGGTGCCGCCGGCGGCAGCATAGATCACGTCAGCGCCTTGGCCGATCTGTGCCTTGGCCAGCTCCGAGCCCTTCACCGGGTCATTCCACGCGGCAGGCGTCGTGCCGGTCATGTTGGCGATGACATTGATGTCGGGGTTGGTTGCCTTGGCGCCCTGTGCGTAGCCGCAGGCAAAGTGACGGATCAGGGGAATGTCCATGCCGCCGACAAAGCCGACCGTGCCGGTTTCGGACGCCATCGCCGCCAGCACGCCAACAAGGTAAGATCCCTGGTGTTCCTGGAAGGAAATCAGCGAGACGTTCTCTGGGATCTCCGGCAGGAAACCATCGACGTTCACGAATTTGGTGTCGGGGTAATCCGATGCCACGTTCTTGATCGGTTCGGCAAAGGAGAAGCCGGTCGTGATGACCGGGTTGAAACCCGCTTCCGCAAAGCGACGCAGAGCCTGCTCACGCTGCGCCTCGGACTGCATCTCGATGTCGCGATAGCTGCCGCCGGTCTCTTTCACCCAGCGCTCTGCACCGTTGAAGGCCGCCTCGTTGAAGGATTTGTCGAACTTGCCGCCGAGATCGTAGATCAGCGCCGGATCGGCCAGCGCGGCACCGGCGGTCAGCGCCAGCGCGGCAGCAGTGCCGAGCGTTTTCTGCATGAAGGTCATGGTTCAACTCCCAAGTGGTGGGGCGTTTCGCCCCCTGGTTTTTTGATGGTGTCATCAAGACGCAGCGCCGGGAGAGGGTCAAGGCGGTTTTCATCATCTGTTAACGTTGACGCCACGGCGGGTCAGGCGAGTGTGCGGGACATGACCAGTGCATCATCGGGCGGACCGTCGGGCTGAGGATAGTAGCCCTTGCGCAGACCGGCCACCGCATAGCCGTGACCTTCATAGAACGCGATGGCCGGGGCGTTGCTCCGCGCGACCTCCAGGAAAACCTGAGCGGCGCCTGCTTTTTGGGCATCGGCGTGAAAGGCGGCCAGCGCCACGCTGGCCTGGCCTGTGCGCTGGTGGTCGGGATCGGCGGCGAGCGCGAGAATCTCCGCCTCTCCGGCAATCACCAGTCCGAGGACAAAGGCGTGGTCGCTGTGGCTCAGCAGGGCGTGGGGATTGGCGAGGCTGTCCGCAAAGCTCTCAGCGCTCCATGGCCGCATGTGGCGGTAGGCGCGGGCACTGATATCGGCGAGCGTTTCAGGCGTCATCGAGAATGATCGGCGGGGCTTCTTTCGACGGCGCGGCGTCGGCCGGGCGGATATACAGCGGTGCAGGGCGCGTGCCCGTCGGCTTGGTCGCCGCCACGCGCGCGATGTGTTCCGCCCAAAGCGCAGGGTCGGGCGGCAGCGCGTGATCCTCCAGATCGGCAGCGGCCATGGTCGTGATTTCGCCGTCCTGGGACTGCACATAGACCATGTCACGCGGGGCGGGGATGGCTGCGTATCGGGCGGTGCCAGCCTCGGCAGAGCGGATCACGTCAAAGGTGGACACCCCAACGGCAGGCACCCCAAGGCCCAGCGCCAGACCGCGCGCGGCAGATACGGCGATGCGGATGCCGGTGAAGTTGCCCGGCCCGATGCCGACGCCGATGCGGGTGACGTCCTGCCATGTGGCACCGCCTTCGGTCAGCACCTCTTCGAGCAGCGGCATCAGCCGTTCCGCCTGACCGCGCGCCATGGGCTCTGCCTTGACGGCGCGCAAACTGGCCCCGTCCAGCAGGGCGGCGATGACATGGGCGGTGGAGGTGTCGAAGGCAAGGATCATGCCGTCTTATGCCCCGCCGGGCCGAGCGGCGCAACGTGGGCCGCGCAGCGATGTCCGCCTCACGCCAGCAGCATCCAGACCGCCGTCAACGCCAGCGCCACGCCAAAGCCCGTGTTCATCCGCCGCGCGGCACCGGGACTGCGAAAGGCACGCAACAGCACATCGCCTGCCAAGGTCCAGACGCAAAACGCCAGCAGGTTGTTCAGGGTGAACACCGTGGCGATCACCGCCACAGTCATGAGGTCCTCCCCGTTCAGGAATTGCGAGAACATCAGCGCCATGATCAGGTAAGCCTTTGGGTTCAGGACCAAAAGGACGACTCCATCCGCAAAGCTGATGGGACGGGGGCGCCGCGCATCCTCGGTCAGCCCTGCGCGCAGGAACCCAATCGCCAGCCACAGCACATACAGCGCCCCAGCGATCTTGAGCGCTGTGAACAGCCACGGCACCGCGTTCAACAGGCTCAGCGCGCCGAACCCCATGGCCAGCGCCACACACAAGGTGGCAATATGGTAGCCAAGGTTGGCGGGCAGCGTCGCGGCAAAACCGAACCGCGCGCCATTCGCGGCAAAGGTCATGTTGCCCGGACCCGGGCTGTAGGCCAGCGGAAACAAAAACACCAACAGTGGCAGGACAATGGACATGACAGACCTCCTATGACCCGTTCAGAACAGCATGCAAACAGGGCTGCGGGCGACCCGCTTCCTGCGCATAGGAGGGGGAGAAACGCGAAAGGCCGCCCCGAAGGACGGCCTGCGATATCTGGCAAAGCAAGGGGAGGTCAGACCGCGACGGGACGGACCTCTGTCACTTCGGGGATGTAATGGCGCAGCAGGTTCTCGATGCCCATCTTCAGGGTCAGCGTCGAGGACGGGCAGCCGGCGCAAGCGCCCTGCATGTGCAGGTACACAACACCGCGGTCAAAGCCGTGGAACGTGATGTCGCCCCCGTCCTGTGCCACGGCAGGACGCACGCGGCTGTCGAGCAGTTCCTTGATCTGGCCGACGATCTCGCCGTCTTCGCCTTCATGGGCGGCATGGCCCCCGGCCTGCGCCGCACCGTCGGACATGACCGGCTGGCCGGATTGGAAATGTTCCATGATGGCGCCCAGAACGGCGGGTTTCATGTGATCCCAGTCCGTGCTGTCCGTCTTTGTCACGGTCACGAAATCGTTGCCGAAGAAAACGCCGGTGACGCCGTCGACCGCAAACAGCCGTTTGGCCAGTGGAGAGGCACCGGCGGCCTCGGGCGAGGGGAAGTCGGCGGTGCCCATGTCCAGAACGGTCTGGCCGGGCATGAACTTCAGCGTTGCCGGGTTCGGTGTGGATTCGGTTTGAATGAACATGTCGCGGGCACCTTCCTTGGTCTCCCTCTTATATGCGGAAGCCGATGGTAAACGTCAAGGTTTGGAACGGTTCTAAACTGCTTGAGCAACGCCTGCTCCGGGCTAGGTGTGCGACAAGACCCTGAAAGGAGACCCATATGACTGACCGTCGCGCCGCCCTGACCGAGACTTTCATGGAGCGCCTGCGCGCCCGCACGCCGCACGAAGAAGAATTCCATCAGGCGGTGGAAGAGGTGGTTTATGACACCATCACGGTGGAAAAAAATGACCATGCCTTTGCCGGTGCGCGGGTTCTTGATCGGCTGAGCGAGCCGGATCGGATCATCTCTTTCCGCGTGGTGTGGGAAGATGACGACGGCGCGGTTCAAATCAATCGCGGCTGGCGGGTTCAGACCTCGAACGCGATCGGGCCGTATAAGGGCGGGCTGCGGTTTCATCCCACAGTGACCCCGTCGGTGCTGAAGTTCCTCGGCTTCGAGCAGGTTTTCAAGAACGCGCTGACGGGGCTGCCGCTGGGCGGTGCCAAGGGCGGGTCGGATTTCGACCCGAAGGGCCGCAGCGACAATGAGATCATGCGCTTTTGCCACGCCTTCATGGCCGAGCTGTGCAAGTACATCGGCCCGGACCACGATGTGCCCGCGGGGGACATCAACGTCGGCACGCGCGAGATCGGATTTCTTTTCGGGGCCTACAAGCAGCACCGCGGCCAGTTCCACGGCGCGCTGACAGGCAAGGGCGAAAGCTTTGGCGGATCGGCCATGCGGGTCGAGGCTACCGGCTACGGTCTGATCTATTTCCTGTGTCACATGATGGCGCAGGCCGGGCGTGATCTGAACGGTGCGCGGATCGCCGTGTCAGGGGCCGGGAACGTTGCGACACATGCCGCCGAAGAAGCCATTGCCGAGGGCGCAACGGTGGTCAGCCTGTCCGACAGCAGCGGCGCGCTGTTGGCCGAAGATGGTCTGACCGCGGATCACATCGCCTGGGTGCGGGAGGCCAAAGGCGCAGGACGTGGCCTGGACGATGCGCCGAAGGGGCTGCGCTACACGCGCGGCGCGCAGCCTTGGGGCGCGGTCGAGGCGCAGGTGCTCCTGCCCTGCGCGACGCAGAACGAGATGGATGAGGACGCCCTGTCCAAGGCCATCGACTCAGGTGCCAAGATGATCGCCGAAGGGGCCAACATGCCTCTGACCGCCGGGGCTGTGCGTCTGGCGCAGCAAAAGGGGCTGGCACACGCGCCGGGCAAGGCATCCAATGCCGGTGGCGTGGCGATTTCCGGGCTGGAGATGAGCCAGAACGCGCACGGGCAATACCTGTCCGCCGAGGAGGTCCGCCGCCGTCTCAAGCAGATCATGGGCAACATCCACGACAACGTGGTCTCCGAGGCAGAGCTGCGCGACGGGCGGCCCGATTATCGCCAGGGGGCAAACATCGCCGGCTATCGCAAGGTCGCCCAGGCCATCAGTGCCTTTGGCGCCATTTGACCCGAGGGGCGGCTTGGGCGGTCAGGTGATCGCTTCGAGCCGCTCTTTCGACAGGTCACCGGGCACGACAGTCACCGGCACCGGCAGGCTCCCCGCGCTGCGCGTCATCTGTGTCACGAGCGGGCCTGGGCCCTTCCCGTCGGCGGCAGCGCCCAGCACCAGCAGGCCGATTTCGGGGTCGTCATTCACCTGGGCGAGGATCTCCTGCACGGAATCGCCTTCCCGGATCACCAGCTCGGGATCGACACCCTGCTTGTCGCGCATCCATTTGGCAAAGACCTCGAAATGGGCGTGGATGCGCTCGCGGGCTTCCTCGCGCATGATATCGCCAATGCCGATCCAGTGATTGAACTCTTCGGGTGCGATGATCGACAGAATGGCCACGCCGCCACCGGATTTCGACGCGCGCATGGCGGCGAACCGCATCGCGTTGAGACATTCCCGACTGTCATCCAGAACCACTAGAAACTTGCGCATGAGGCTCCTCCTGTGTCGACCGACATTGGCAGAGCACGGGGCGGCTGTCCACCGCGTGATTAGACGCGCTCCAACAGGCCGGGATACCGCGCGTCGATCTGCGCGGCCCCTTGGTCAGGCAGCACGAATACTGCCAGATCGGTCCCGTTTTCAAGCGTATACAGGCCGGAGCCCTCCGACACATGCGCGGCACAATCCCCCAGCGCCGCGTCGAGCGTTGTTGCCTGTGTCGTGTGCCCGGTGACCCGCGCAAGCTCCTTCGTGTCCACCGGGGCGGTGGTGTCCAGCAATGCGGCACGCGGGCTGAAGGGCCGGCCCTCCGGTTGCTCGGTGCGACAGGCCAGCGTCAGCAGGATCAGCCGCCAGGGGTCGTGCGCATAGCTGTGCTCCGGCCCCCAGGCCAGAAAGTCGTCCCGCCCCAGCCCCGGCGAGATCGTCAGCCCGGCGCGCGTCAGCACGTCGATCTGATCGTCCAGCGTGGGCGGACGCTGCGCCCGGTCCCGCATCTCACGGCGATAGTTGAAATGGATCAGGGCAAAGACTGCCCCGAAAAAGACCATTAAAATGCCAATGACGATCAGCTTTTCCACGCCTCAAGCCTCGGAAAGCGCCCAGTCCCAATACAGCTCGCGCGCCCGGCGGGTCACCGGGCCAACCTCGTAGGATCTGTCCTCGATGCGCGTGACAGGGGTGATCTTGCTCATGTTGCCGGTGAGAAAGACCTCATCGGCCACGGCGAAATCATCAAAGGTCAGAACCGTTTCCACGACCTCCATGCCATCGGCCCGCAGGTTGGCGATGTGACGCGCGCGGGTGATCCCGGACAGGAACGTGCCGTTGGGCACCGGCGTCAACACCACGCCGTCGCGCACCATGAAGACGTTCGCTGTTGCCGTCTCGGCCACGTTGCCCATGGCGTCGGCCACCAGCGCATTGTTAAAGCCGCGCGCTTTGACCTCCGCCAGCATCCGCGCGTTGTTGGGATAAAGCGCACCTGCCTTGGCATTGACCACGGCGGTGTCGATCACGGGGCGGCGAAAACGGGTGTAGCCCAGCGTGACAGACGCGGTGTCCGGCGCCATGGGAATCTCTTCCAGGCACAGGGCGAATCCGGTTTCGTCGGGCTGCGGAACGATGGCCGTGGCGTCGCCGTTGATGCCCCAGTACATCGGACGGATGTAGACCGCCGCGTCGGGAGCGTAGGCTTTGAGGCCCTCGCGGACCATCTCGATCATGTCATCGGTCTGGACGGTCGGCTTCAGCATCATCGCCACGGCAGAGCGGTTCACCCGTGCGCAGTGGGCCTCCAGATCGGGGGTGACACCCTTTACCAGACGTGCACCGTCAAACACCGAACTGCCCAGCCAGGCGCCGTGATCTGCGGCACGCATGATCAGCGCATCGCCCTCATGCCACTGCCCATTATGCCATGTCCGGATGTTCTTTCCCGTCGCCATGCGTGCCTCCTGCCGCCATCTTGAATTTTCCGAACCCTAGGCGGCGCAACGGGGGAGGTCCACCGATTGACGACCGCACTGGCCGAATTGCGATACGCGTTGTCGCAATCCGGCCAGCGCGGTGGCAATCAGGCGGCTTCGGCAAACACCTCCTTTGCGGCGAACAAGGCGTTCAGCGCTGCCGGAAACCCTGCATAGACGGCCATTTGCATACAGATTTCCACGATTTCTTCGCGGCTCAGGCCGACGTTCAGCCCGGCTTGCATGTGGACCTTCAACTGTGGCGTGGCGGTGCCCATCGCCGCCAGCGCAGCGATTGTGGCCACTTCGCGGGACCGCAGATCAAGCCCCTCGCGGGTGTAGATGTCGCCAAATGGGAACTCCAGCAGCATGTCGGCAAAATCCGGAGCGATGTCGGCGAGGGCATTCACCACGGCCTCTCCGCCTTGGCCGTCGATACGTTTCAGGGCATCAAGGCCGCGGTCACGGCGTGTCTGTGGGGCGGTCTGTTGGTGCAGGGTCATTGGCTTTTCCTTTGGGATAGCTGTCGATTTTGGTGTCGAGCACAGTCAGACAGTCCTGCAATTGCGCCACGCGGGCACGCACCTCGTCGCGATGCGCCTCCAGCAGCTGACGGCGCTCCGGCCCGGTGTGGTCCCCTTTGGCGCGCAACCGGGCGTAGGTCAGCCGGTCGCGCATGGGCATCCCCGTTGCGCGCAACCGATCGAGAAACGCCAGCCACGTCAGCGTGGAGGCATCGTAAACCCGCCGCCCGCCGGCATCTCGCGCCGCTCGGGGAACAAGGCCGATTTTCTCATAATACCGCAGCGTATCGGTGCTAAAGCCGCTGCGCCGCGCAAGGTCGGATATCTTCATGCAAAACCCTTTCCCGTGTCGACGCACCTCAAGGTAGGAGTTGGAGCGCGCTCCAGGTCAAGGGCGTTCATCGAATGTTTTTGACACAATCGGATAATATGCTTTGATGAAGGCGGATGGTCGGCGCGCGAACGCAGCGGCGCGCATCGGAAACGCAAAGCCGCAAAAACGCAGCCGAAGGTCGGCATTGTTCCACGCCCTCGGACGTGGGCATGGTTTAGGTATATCCGGAATGCCGGTCCTGTCGTCATGCGACGGGCCGACCCGGGGCGCAGGCCAGACTTCTTGGAGGAACGCATGTCCGACATTATCCGATTCACCCTCGACGGTGAGCAGGTCGAAGCAGAAAAGGGCATGACCATCTGGGAGGTGGCCAATGGGCGCGGCTTGAAGATCCCGCACCTGTGCCACAAACCGCAGGATGGTTACCGCCCCGACGGCAACTGCCGCGCCTGCATGGTCGAGGTAGAAGGCGAGCGAAACCTCGTCGCTTCCTGCATCCGTGAGCCGCAGGACGGCATGGTGGTCAGCTCGGCCTCCGCCCGCGCGACCACCGCGCGCAAGATGGTGATGGAAATGCTGCTGGCCGACCAGCCGGAGCGCAACGCCGCCCACGACCAATCCTCGCATCTGTGGGACATGGCCGCCGAACAGGGCGTCACCGAATCGCGCTTCCCGACGCTGGAGGCAGAGCGCATTCCCCTGCTCGACGATTCCCACGTGGCGATGAGCGTGAACCTGGACGCCTGCATCCAGTGCGGCCTGTGCGTGCGCGCCTGCCGCGAGGTGCAGGTCAACGACGTGATCGGCATGGCGGGCCGCGGCCACGATGCCTACCCGGTGTTCGACTTCGACGACGAGATGGGGGAGTCCTCCTGCGTGGCCTGCGGCGAATGTGTGCAGGCCTGCCCGACCGGCGCGCTGATGCCGTCCTCGGTCATGGACGCGAATCAGATCGGTGACAGCAAGGATTTCGACACCGAAACCAAAAGCGTCTGCCCCTTCTGTGGCGTGGGCTGTCAGGTCTCGATCAAATCCAAGGACGGCAAGGTCAAATACGTCGAGGGCATCAACGGCCCGGCGAACGAGGGGCGGCTCTGCGTCAAGGGCCGCTTTGGCATGGACTACATCCACCACCCCCACCGTCTGACAAAGCCGCTGATCCGCCGCGACGATGCCCCGGAGAAGGGGCTGAACGTCGACCCCGCCAACCCGTGGACCCATTTCCGCGAGGCCACGTGGGAAGAAGCGCTGGACAAGGCGGCGCATGGTCTGGCCGATCTGCGCAGCTACTACGGCGGGGCGTCGGTTGCGGGCTTCGGCTCGGCCAAATGCACCAACGAAGAGGCCTATCTGTTCCAGAAGTTCATCCGTCAGGGCTTCAAGCACAACAACGTCGACCATTGCACACGCCTGTGCCACGCCTCCTCCGTGGCCGCCCTGATGGAAAACGTCGGCTCCGGCGCGGTGACTGCCACCTTCAACGAGATCGAGAATGCCGATCTCGCCATCGTCATCGGCTCCAACCCGACGGAAAACCACCCCGTCGCGGCGACCTTCTTCAAGCAGTTCACCAAGCGCGGCGGCGAGCTGATCATCATGGACCCGCGCGGCACGGCCATGGCCCGCCACGCGAGGCACATGCTGCAATTCCGCCCCGGCACCGACGTGGCGCTGCTGAACGCGATCATGAACGTGATCGTCGAAGAAAAGCTCTACGACCGTCAGTATATCGAAGGCTTCACCGAGGGCTTCTTTGAGTTCCGCGATCACATCCGCGCCTTCACGCCGGAGCGCATGTCAGAGCTCTGCGGCATCGGCGCGGACACCATCCGCACCGTGGCCCGCAGCTTTGCCAGCGCGCAGCGGGCGATGATCTTCTGGGGCATGGGCGTGTCGCAGCACATCCACGGCACCGACAACGCGCGCTGCCTGATCTCGCTGGCGCTGCTGTGCGGTCATGTGGGCCGTCCCGGCACGGGTCTGCATCCGCTGCGGGGCCAGAACAACGTGCAAGGCGCCTCTGACGCCGGGATGATCCCGCAGTTCATGCCGGACTATCAGTCGGTGACCGATCCCGAAGTCCGCTCCCTGTTCAAGCACATCTGGGAAGGCACCGAACTCCTCGAAGAGCCGGGCCTCACCGTCGTCGAGATCATTGATCGCGTGTACCGTGGCGACATCAAAGGCATGTATATTCTGGGCGAAAACCCGGCCATGTCCGACCCGGATGTGGAACATGCGCGCAAGGCCCTGGCCAAGCTCAACCATCTGGTGGTGCAGGATATCTTCCTGACGGAGACGGCGAACTACGCTGACGTGATCCTGCCCGCCGCCGCGATGCCGGAAAAGAACGGCACCGTGACCAACACCAACCGTCAGGTGCAGATGATGCGCAAGGCGGTGGACAGCCCCGGCGACGCCCGCGAAGACTGGGAAATCATCGTCGATCTGGCGCGGCGCATCGGTCTGGATTGGGACTACGACCACCCAAGCCAGGTCTTCGCCGAGATGAAGATGTCCATGCGGTCGCTGCATCACATCACGTGGAAGCGCCTGGAACAGGACAACGCCGTGACCTATCCCACCTTCGGCCCGGACGATCCCGGCCAGTCGGTGGTCTTTGCCGACGGCTTCCCGCGCCGCGCTGGTCGGGCCAAGTTCACACCTGCCCGTGTCACGCCCCCGGCGGAGGTTCCGGACGAAAGCTTCCCGATGATCCTGACCACGGGTCGCCAGTTGGAGCATTGGCACACCGGGTCGATGACACGCCGCGCAACCGTGCTCGACGCGGTGGAGCCAGAGGCCAACTGTTCGCTGCATCCCTCGACCCTGCGCAAACTGGGCGTCGAACCGGGCGGCATGGTCCGTCTGACCACGCGGCGCGGCTCGGTGGATGTCATGGCGCGGTCCGATCGCATGGTGGCCCCGGATATGGTCTTTTTGCCCTTCGCCTATGTCGAAGCCGCTGCAAACATCCTGACCAACCCGGCGCTGGACCCCTATGGCAAGATCCCCGAGTTCAAATACTCTGCTGTGCGCGTGGAAAACCCGCTGACGGAGCCTGTGGCCGCGGAGTAAACATCTCTCACCCCCCAAGGAGCGCGCGCCGTCCGATAAATAGGCGCGTCTCCGATCACCTGCTTTGGCCGCGTGGAGACACGCTGTGCAGTATTCCGCGATGTGATTGGGGCGCGGCCACGCAAGACCGTCCAGAGGCAGTCAGAGTGGTGGCAGAGATGGTACCTTGCGTTTCCGCGGGCGCTCATTCGCAGGCTTGCTGACCGGTGCAATTGTTTTGGTCATCGCGCTGGGCGTTGGTCGATCTCTATGGACGAGACCTCCCATGTGATGATCTCTCATAACAAGGTGCCCGGCGATGTGGTGTCACGGTTGATTGCGCCGGATCGCCGGCTGTATTTGCCCAAGGACACGCGCCTGCATCCGCATCGGGATAACTTGCGGTGGCATCGGGAGAACGTCTTTGGTCGCGGCGACCCTATGTAGGTCTCAGGTCCAGCTCACATCGCCGAGAAAGATATAGCCCGCGCCGTAGATCGTCTTGATCAGGCGTGGGTTTTTCGGATCTTCGCCAAGTTTCGTGCGCAGCCGAGAGATCCGCACATCCATCGCCCGGTCAAAGCTGTCACCGGCCGTGCCGCCCAGCGCCTCCTGCATGTGGGCGCGGGTGATCAGGCGCTTGGGGCTTTCGAGGAACAGCCGCAGCACCTCCGACTCCGCTTGGGAAAAGGGCGTCTCGGCCCCGTCGCGTTCCAGTGCGAAGCGGTCGAAATGCGCGATCCACTCGCCGAAACGGGCGGTGCTGGCCTGCGCCTTTTCCGGCGCTTTGCGCAGGCGGGCGCGGATGCGGGCGATGACCTCAGCGGTCTCGAACGGTTTGGTGACGTAATCGTCGGCGCCCAGTTCCAGCCCGGTGATCCGGTCCTGCACCTGCGCGCGACCCGAAATGATGATGACCTTCGCGCCTTGTTCCAGTGCCAGCCGATGCACCAGCGTCAGCCCGTCACGGTCCGGCAGGGACAGGTCCACCAGCGCCACATCGGGTGTGGTGGTGCGCAATGCGGCCTCGAATTCCGTCGCGCGGGAAAAGGCGCGGGTGCGAAACCCGGCCTCTTGCAGCGCGTCTGTGAGGATCTCGCGGATGGCGGCCTCGTCGTCGAGGATGGTGACAAGGGGGGGCAGCGGATCGGTCATGGGCGCGGGTCCTCCGGACAGGCGAGGAAGCGCGCGAGCGCCTCGGGGGTAAAGGGTTTGGCCAGCACGGGCGCTCGGGCGCGGGCCGCGCCGTGATCGGGGTGCGTCACGGGAAGCGAGGTCATCAGCCGCAGTGGCACCTGCGGATGGCGGTCGGCCAGAACGTATCCGGGGGCGTCGCCTTCGAGCGTGATGTCGGACAGCACCAGCGCCACGTCCAGCGCGTCGATCAGGGCGGAGGCTTCGTCCACGCTGGCCGCTTCGATGACCGAAAAGCCCTGTGCCGTGAGCGTGTCACGGATGGGCGCGCGCAGGTCGGGACTGTCTTCGACCAGCAGGACCAGACCGCTTTGCGGCAGGTCGGGGGCGGGCCGCAGCGGCAGGCGGAGGGTGACACAGGCACCGCTGTCCGTGTTCGACAAGCGCACCGAGCCGCCCGCGAGTTTGGTCATGTCGTAGACCATCGCCAACCCGAGGCCGGAGCCTTCGCCGCCCTTGGTGGTGAAGAACGGGGTCAGGCCGCGCTCCAACGCCTCTGGTGAAAAGCCGGTGCCGGTGTCTGTTACAGTGATCTCAAGCCATGTGTCGCGCAGTTCGCGGGCGGTGAGCGTGATGGTGCCATCCTCTGGGCAGGCAGCAGCGGCGTTCAGGATCAAATTCAGCAGCGCATCGTTCAACAGGCCGGGATCTGCCAGCAATGGGGCAGAGGTGTTGTCCAAAATTGTCAGCCGCAATTTTTCGGGCAGGGTCGGTTTGGCGAGCGTGTGCAGGTCTTCCAGAAAGGGACCAAGGCGCAACGGCTCCGCCTGCCATTGGCGCGGGCTGGTGATGTCGGAGATCCGGTTGAGCAGGGCTGCGCCGCGCCGCGCGGCTTGCAAGGTCGAGGTTACGCAGGCCTGCGCCTCGGGTGTCAGATCCAGCCGCGAGAGTTTGGCTTGTTGGCCCAGCATGATGGTCAGCAGGTTGGAAAAGTCATGCGCCAGCCCGGAGGTGAGCTGCGCCGCCATCTCGCGGCGTCGTGTCTGTTGCAGGGCCACGCGCGCCTGCGTTTCGTGTGTGACGTCTTGGGACATGATGTAGACGCCGGGTTCCAGCGGATCAGGGGTAAAGGCCGCGCGAATGCGGCGACCGGAGGGTTCATCGGTGAACTCGAAGGTCGACGGCTCCCCGTTCAGCGCGCCGTTCAGATGCGGTGCGACCCGTGCGTAGGCAGGGCCAAGCGCCTCGCGCGCGTGCAGACCGACGATTGCACCGGGTCGCCCGGGCATGACATCTGACAACCGGTTGTTGGAAAAGGTGTAATGCCCGGTGTCGTCCACACGGGCGATGTGGGCGGGCATCATTTCGGCTGTGGTGCGGGTGCGGGCTTCGATCTCGGTCAACTGACGGCGGGTTTCTTCGAGGGCGCTGATGGTGGCGGCGAGCTGGCGGTTGGTGGCGCTGAGCTCCTCCGAGCGGGCGAGCACCTCTTCGCTGAGGGTTTCTGAGCGGCTGCGCAGCAAAGCCTCCTGCTGCTTGATTGCCGTGATGTCGGTGTAGACCGTGACCCAGCCGCCCTGAGGCAGGGGCGCGCCCTCGACCGAGATTGTGCGGCCATTGGCGCGGGTGCGTTCCATGTAATGCGGCTCGAACGCGCGGGCACGATCGACACGGGTCCTGATGAAGGATTCCATGTCGTCCACCGGGCCGTACTCGCCACTGACCGCGAGATGGCGAATGACCTTTTCAAAGGAGGTGCCGGGCACACACAGCGCGTCGGGCAGGTCGAACATCACCTGCATGGGGCGATTGATGTGCACCAACCCCAGGTTGCGATCAAAGATCGACAGCGCCTGCTGGATCAGGTTGAGGCCCGCCAGCGTATAGGCGGTGGTGTCGGTGCGCGTTTGCATGGGCGTGACGGTAGCGGTGGTTTTGTCCGGGGGCCAGAGTGACCATGCGTGTCCGATCGGCTTTCACCCGGCCTGTAAGAATTCGTTACATTCTGGAAAACCTCAGGAAAAAGTTGACCACGAGGCTCAGAACACGCCTAATCGGCATCAGAATCGCACAAGCGATCACGCCCCCCTTGAGGAGGGGAGGGCACAAGGAGATGCCGGTCTCGGCATGGGAGGAATTTAATTTGGCTTCACGCGTCGAGGGCGTTGAAGGCCTGCGCTCGATCCCTGCTTTGTTGCATCGGAATGCGACAGAGATGGGGGATGCGCCGGCTTACCGCGAAAAAGAATACGGAATCTGGCAAAGCTGGACTTGGGCCGAGGCTGAGGAAGAGATCGAGGCCTTTGCCCTTGGTCTGTTGAACATCGGCGTGGGGCGCGGCGATTATGTGGCCGTGATCGGGCGCAACCGTCCGACGCTCTACTGGTCGATGGTGGCGGCGCAGATGTGCGGCGCGATCCCCGTGCCCCTGTATCAGGACGCCAGCGCCGAAGAGATGGCCTATGTGCTGGACCATTGCGGCGCGCGGTTCGTCGTGGTGGCCGATCAGGAGCAGGTGGACAAGGTGATCGAGGTGCAGGAAGGCCTGCACCAGTTCGAGCACATGATCTACGTCGACCCGCGCGGCCTGCGGAAGTACGACCACAGCCATCTGCATGAATTCAGCCATGTTCAGGCGCAGGGGCGCGCGGCGCGCGATGAATTCATCGAGGAGCTGAACGCGCGACGCTCTGTTCTGGGCTACGACGACACCTGCGTGATGCTGTACACCTCGGGGACGACGGGAAAGCCCAAGGGCGTGGTCCTGTCCAACCGCAACATCATCGAGGCGGCGCGGTCCTCGGCGGAGTTCGACCATCTTAAACGCGATGACGAGGTGCTGGCCTATCTGCCGATGGCCTGGGTTGGGGATTTCATCTTTTCCATCGGGCAGGCCTATTGGAAAGGCTTCTGCGTCAACTGCCCCGAAAGCGTCGAGACCCTGCAGACCGACCTGCGCGAGATCGCACCGTCCTATTATTTTGCGCCGCCGCGGATCTTTGAGACGCTTCTGACGCAGATCATGATCCGCATGGAGGACGCGGGCAAAACCAAGAAGCGCATGTTCGATCACTTCATGGCGCACGCGCGCAAGGTGGGGCCGAGCATCCTTGACGGCAAGCCGGTGGGCGCGATGGACCGGGCGAAATACGCGCTGGGCGAAATGCTGGTTTATGGCCCGCTGAAAAACGCCATGGGCTTTTCCAAGGTGCGGGTGGGCTATACGGCGGGCGAGGCCATCGGGCCGGAGATCTTTGATTTCTATCGCTCGCTCGGGATCAACCTGAAGCAGCTGTACGGGCAGACGGAGGCGTCGGTCTTTATCACGGTGCAGCCTGACGGCGAGGTCCGCTCTGACACGGTTGGGGTGCCTGCGCCGGGGGTGGAGATCAAGATTGCCGAGAATGGCGAGGTCTTCTACCGCTCGCCGGGCACGTTTGTGGAATATTACAAGAACCCTGAAAGCACGGCCTCCACCAAGGACGCCGAAGGGTGGGTTGCCACGGGCGATGCGGGGTTCTTCGAGGAGGACACCGGTCATCTGCGCATCATCGACCGGGCGAAAGACGTGGGGCAGATGGCCTCCGGCGCGCTGTTCGCGCCGAAATACGTCGAGAACAAGCTGAAGTTCTATCCTGACATCCTGGAGGCCGTGGTCTTTGGCGCGGGGCAGGACCGTTGCTGCGCCTTCATCAACATCGACCTGACGGCGGTGGGCAACTGGGCGGAGCGCAACAACATCGCCTATGCCTCCTATCAGGAGCTGGCACAGCATCCGCAGGTGATCGAGACGGTGCGCGCCCATGTGGAGGAGGTGAATGCCTCTGTGGCGGAGGACGACATGCTGTCGGGCTGCCAGATCCACAGGTTCTTGATATTGCACAAGGAGCTGGACGCAGACGATGGCGAGATGACCCGCACGCGCAAGGTCAAGCGCAAGGTGATCGGTGAGAAATTCGGCGATCTGGTCGCCGCTCTCTACGATGGGTCGGACACGATCTACACCGAGACGGAAGTCACCTACGAAGACGGGCGCAAGGGCAAGATCAAGGCGACGCTGAAGCTGGTGGATGCGGCGGTCGTGCCGGTCACACCCAAGGCGGTGGCGGCGGAATGATGGTACGACGCTCCCGCTGCGCGGATCGCCCCGCCCACCATCCCGCAAGGCCCGCCACGGGCGGTCCGGCGGTTGAGACTTTGAGATTTGCGATGGAGGGGGCGTGATGCTGGACCAGACCGAAGGGTACATCACCGCCGACGGGCGCCAGATTGGCGGCACCTTGATGGAGATGAAGAACATCACGCTGAAGTTCGGCGGGCTGGTGGCGATACAGGATATTTCCTTCGATATTCGCGAGGGCGAGATCCGCGCGATCATCGGGCCGAACGGGGCGGGCAAGTCGTCCATGCTCAACATCATTTCCGGGTTCTACACGCCGACCATTGGCGAGGTCTGGTACAAGGGGGCGAAGCGTCCGCCGATGAAGCCCTACGAGGTTGCGCGGATGGGCGTGGCGCGGACGTTCCAGAACATTGCCCTGTTCGAGGGGATGACCGTTCTGGACAACGTGATGACTGGCCGGCTGACGCATATGAAAGCGGGGATCGGGGCGCAGGCTCTCTGGTGGGGAAAGGCGCAGCGCGAAGAGATCGAGAACCGCGAAATCTGCGAAAAGGTCATCGACTTCCTCGAGATCCAGAACATCCGCAAGACGCCGGTGGGGCGCCTGCCGTATGGTTTGAAGAAGCGGGTGGAGTTGGCGCGGGCGCTGGCCGCGGAGCCGTCGATCCTGCTGCTTGATGAGCCGATGGCGGGGATGAACGTCGAGGAAAAGGAGGACATGAGCCGCTTTATCCTTGATGTGAATGACGAATTTGGCACGACCATCGCCCTGATCGAGCACGATATGGGCGTGGTGATGGATATTTCCGACCGGGTTGTCGTGATGGATTACGGCAAGAAGATCGGCGATGGCACACCGGACGAGGTGCGCAACAATCAGGACGTGATCGATGCTTATCTGGGGGTGGCGCAT
Source organism: Sagittula marina (assembly GCF_014196795.1). Taxonomy (GTDB): domain Bacteria; phylum Pseudomonadota; class Alphaproteobacteria; order Rhodobacterales; family Rhodobacteraceae; genus Sagittula; species Sagittula marina. Next base: position 427,697 of record NZ_JACIEJ010000002.1, on the reverse strand, counting down.
GACTAGGGCCGCAGGCGACGGGGCGCACCGGACCGGAGATTTCAACGTGCAGGTGACAGAATTCAACGCGGCGGGCACCGCTTCGGGGATGGACATTCAGCGGGTCGGGTTCACGCAGGACCGGGCTGAGGCCGAGGGGGACTTATGCTAAAAGACATCTTCATCAATCCATTTGTGGATATGGTCGAGGCGCCGGATTTCCTGCTTCAGGTCTTGTGGGAAGGGCTTGTGTCCGGGGTGCTGTATGCCCTGATCGCGCTGGGCTTTGTTCTGATCTTCCGGTCGAGCCGGATCTTCAACTTTGCTCAGGGCATCATGGTGGTCTTTGCCGCGCTGACGCTGGTGGGGCTGCATTCCTTTGGTGTGCCCGCGTGGATTTCGGTGCTGCTGACGTTGGGGGTCATGTTCGTTTTGGCTGTCGGCATCGAGCGGGTGGTGTTGCGTCCGCTGGTGGGGCAGCCGGACATCATCCTGTTCATGGCGACCATCGGGATCACGCTGTTCCTGATCGGCGGCGGCGAAATCATCTTTGGCGGTGAAAACAAGCAGATGATCACCGAGGAACTCGGCATTCCCACCGGCGACACGGTGTTGGAGCCGTGGGGTGGCCTGCTGATCCTGCAACACCTCGATATCACGGTGGTTGTGGTGGCCTGTGCGCTGGTCGCGGCGCTGCTGGCCTTCCTCAACTACACGCAGATGGGGCGTGCGATCCGGGCGCTGGGCGACGACCACCAGGCGGCACTGTCCGTCGGGATCTCGTTGCAGACCGTCTGGGTGCTGGTCTGGTTCATCGCGGGGATCATCGCGCTGGTCACGGGCATTGCCTGGGGGGCGCGGGCCGGTGTGAGCTTTGCGTTGGAGGTCATCGCCTACAAGGCGCTGCCGGTTCTGATGCTGGGCGGGCTGGAAAGCATCGCCGGGGCTATCATCGGGGGTCTGATGATCGGTCTGATGGAGAAGCTGTTCGAGATCTACTGGGGGCAGCCCTTGCTCGGGGGCAATACCGAAACGTGGTTTGCCTTTGTGCTGGCGCTGATCGTGCTGCTGTTCCGGCCGCAGGGCCTGTTTGGCGAGCGGATCATCGAAAGAGTTTAGGTCGGCTCTCGTCGGGGGCGTGGGTGCCTCCGGCGGGAGTATTCCGGAAAGCGAAGAAGCCTTGGACGGGGAGAGGGTCGGGATGACCAAACTGATCGCAGTTCTGAACGTGGTGGCCTGGGCCGGGTTCTGGTCATTTGGCTATCTTGCGGTCACGACGCCGCCCTCTGACGGGTCGCGCATGGTGGGGGCTGTGGTGATCGCCGCGCTGGGTGCGGCACTGGGTATCTGGGCTTGGTTCTGGATCGTCCGGCATTCCGAGGCTACGGGGTATGCACGGGGTTCGAATTCCCGAACCCGCTTTGATGCAGACGAAGGACTGGATGTCTGATGGCGACACGGAAGACAACGACACCGCAGCGGGATCGCTCGCCGCGGGCGCGGACGAAAGCAACGGAAGAAACGGTCAACCTTGCGCGCAGCGCAGATGGGATGAGCGAGATCTACGAGGCACAACAGGAGGCGGTCCAGGGCGTGATGAAAGCGCAGATGGACGCGGTCAACACGATGATGAGCGCCTCGGTCAATGCGACGGCCACGTCGTGGAAGGCCGTGGCGGATTTCTGGACGGCGGCTTTGCCCAAGCGGCGCAAGGACGACTGACGGCACACGGGAGATGACGGGCGCGCGCTGCGGGGAGGCAGCGCGCCCCGGACGGGCCCGGATTCACCCGGTTCCGCGCCCGCAGAGGCGCACCGGACAACAGGGGAGGAGCGCGGATGCTGTATCGCACCGCAGGACAGTTCAAGACGAGTTATCGGGCCGATCAGGCCCTGTTCCCGGTGCGCCAGGATGCGTTCCTTTTGGGGGTCATTCTGGTGCTGGCCTGGGTCGTGTTCCCGCTGGTGGCGACGGAGTTCGCCTTTCAGACGCTTCTGATCCCCGTGCTGATCTATTCGCTTGCGGCGCTGGGGCTGAACATCCTGACGGGCTATGCCGGGCAGCTGTCGCTGGGCACCGCGGCCTTCATGGGGGTGGGGGCCTACGCCTGTTACAAGCTGATCACGCTGATGCCCTGGATGAACCCAATCATCGCGATCCTTTTGTCGGGCGTGTTCTCGGCCGGGGTGGGGGTTGCCTTTGGCATCCCGTCGTTGCGCATCAAGGGGTTCTACCTGGCGATTGCCACGCTTGCGGCGCAGTTCTTTCTGGTCTGGCTGTTCGAGAAGTGGTCGTGGCTGTACAATGACAACGCCTCTGGTGCGATCCAGGTGCCCAACCTCGAGATGTTTGGCGTGTATATCGCGGGGCCTCAGGCGTCCTCGACCATTCAGTATTATGTCGTGCTGTTCATCGTCTGCCTGCTGACGTGGATGTGCATCAACCTGACACGCGGCACGCTGGGCCGGACGTGGAAGGCGACGCGCGACATGGACATCGCCGCCGAGCTGATCGGGATCAACCTGATGAAGTCGAAGCTGACGGCCTTTGCCATCTCGTCCTACATCGTGGGCGTGTCCGGTGCGCTGTTCGTCTTTATGTGGCGGGGGGCGGCGGAGCCGAACCTGTTCGATATTCCGCTGTCGTTCCGCATCCTGTTCATCGCCATCATCGGCGGGCTGGGGTCGATCATGGGCAACTACCTAGGGGCGATCCTGATCGTGGGTCTGCCGGTTGTGCTGAACCTGTTGCCCAATGCGCTGGGCATTCCGATCGACAGTGCCACGGTGGAGCATCTCAACATCATGATCGTGGGCAGCCTGATCATCTTTTTCCTGATCGTGGAGCCGCATGGCCTTGCGCAGCTGTGGCGGCTGATCCGGGAGAAACTGATCCTCTGGCCGTTCCCGCACTGACGATTTCAAAACAGAGCCGGGGCGAACCCCGACCGACACCGAAAGACTGAACAAAGTGACATTATCTCAGGGAGGAGACACTATGACACGATTCACCAAGATGGCGGTGGCTGCCGTTGTGGCGGGGATTGCCGCGACCAGCGCGCTGGCGCAGGAGCTGTACACCCCGAACCTTGCCTATCGGACCGGTCCGTTTGCCGCGACGGGCATCCCCTTGATGAACGGGCAGGCCGACTATTTCACCATGCTCAACGCACGTGACGGCGGGATCGGCGGCGTTCCGGTGAACGCCGAAGAATGCGAAACCGGCTATTCCACCGAAAAGGGCGTGGAGTGCTACGAGAAGACCAAGGACCGCTCCATCGTGACGCAGCCGTGGTCCACCGGCATCACGTTGCAGGTTCTGCCGAAGACGAACGTGGACGAGATCCCGATCCTTGCGCCGGGCTACGGGTTCAGCCCGATGATGGACGGTGAGACCTTCCAGTGGGCGTTCAACATCCCGGCAGGGTATTGGGATGCCGCCGACATGATCATCCAGTACCTCGAAGAGCAGGGGGATCTGGAGGGCAAGAAGATCGCCTTCCTGCACCTCGACCACCCGTTTGGCAAGGAGCCTCTGCCGGTGCTGGAAATGCACGCGGAAAACAAGGGCTTTGAGCTGGTGCCGATCCCTGTTGGCCTCAAAGAGATGCAGAACCAGTCGGCGCAGTGGTTGCAGATCCGCCGCGAGCGTCCCGATTATGTCGTGATGTGGGGCTGGGGCGCGATGAACGCCGGGGCCATCACCGAAGCGGTTAAGACCAAGTTCCCGATGGAAAATTTCCTTGGCGTCTGGTGGGCCGGACATGATGCCGACCTCAAGATCGTGGGCGAGGACGGCAAGGGCTACAAGTCGATCAGCTGGTCGTTCCCGAACCCGGATGCACCGGTCATGCAGGACATCCAGACACATGTTGTCGAGCCGGGCCTGACCCAGTCCAACCCCGAAGAAATGGCGGGTGTCTTCTACAGCCGCGGCATCATCATCTCCGCCATTCTGGGCGAGGGCATCCGCGTCGCGCAGGAAGAGTTCGACACCGCGGAAATCAGCCCGTCGCAACTGCGCTGGGGTCTGGAGAACATCAACATGACCGAAGAGCGGATCGCGGAGCTGGGCCTCGACGGTATGGTGCCGCCGTTCCAGACATCGTGTTCCGACCACACCGGCAACTCCGGCGGCTGGATGCTGGAGTGGGACGGCGAGAAGTTCGTGAAGGCGTCCGAGTTGATGACAGCCAATGTCGAGGGCTATGCCGATATCGTGTCGGCCAAGGCGGATGAATACGCCGAAGCCAACCAACCCTGGGCCGTGAACGAAGACTGCGAAAGCTGAAGCCTGTCCGTCCGGCGGTGGCGTGGGCCGCCGCCGGATCTTGAGAAGTTCGACCAAGCAAAAGCATGGGGCGCGCGCCATCGGGCGACCTGCGTGCGGGGAGGTGTTATGCCGGATGGATCGATGACTGACGAGGCCTTGTTGGAGGTCAACAATATCGAGGTGATCTACAATCACGTGATCCTCGTTCTGAAAGGCGTGTCCCTCAACGTGCGAAAGGGCGGCATTACGGCGCTGCTTGGCGGCAACGGCGCGGGCAAGACAACCACGCTGAAGGCGATTTCAAACCTGCTGCATTCGGAACGGGGCGAAGTGACCAAAGGGTCGATCGTCTACAAGGGCGAGCGGGTGCAGGATCTGGACCCGGCGGCGCTGGTCAAACGTGGGGTCATCCAGGTGATGGAGGGGCGGCATTGCTTTGAACACCTGACGGTGGAGGAAAACCTGCTGACCGGTGCCTATACCCGGCGCGACGGCAAAGGCGCCATCGATGCAGATCTGGAGATGGTGTACAATTACTTTCCACGTCTGCGCGAGCGGCGGAAATCGCAGGCGGGCTACACCTCTGGCGGGGAGCAGCAGATGACCGCCATCGGGCGCGCGCTGATGTCACGGCCCGAGACGATCCTGCTGGATGAGCCGTCCATGGGGCTTGCACCGCAGCTGGTGGAACAGATCTTTGAGATCGTCAAAGCGGTGAACGAGGGCGAGGGCGTGAGCTTTCTTCTGGCGGAGCAGAACACCAACGTGGCGCTGCGATATGCGCATTCCGGCTACATCCTCGAAAACGGGCGTGTGGTGATGGAAGGCCCGGCGCAGGAGCTGCGCGAGAACCCGGATGTGAAGGAATTCTACCTCGGCATGTCGGACACCGGGCGAAAGAGTTTCCGTGACGTCCGATCTTATCGCCGTCGTAAGCGTTGGCTTGCCTGAAGCAATTGCGAAAGGGCACGACATGGCGAACTCCACCGGCACATTCAGCGCGGGTCTCAATCGGGCGGCGCGGGCCGTCGAAGGGCTGATCGAGCGGGCAATCCGTTCAGATGCGCCCCCGATGTTAAAGGCTTATCGCGGCTATGCGGTGCCTGGTGGTCTGGTGATCCAAGGGCGCGTGGTCAGTGCCGTGCGCCGCGCAGCACCGGAGGCGGACCAATCGAAATGGGTGAACTTCAAGCAGATGGTGTCGCTGTTCCTGACCTCCGAGGTGCGCGGCGTGCCGGTGGTCGCGGCGGGGGTCGAGGGGCGCTCTGACGCGGAAGGGTACATCCAGATGAAGGTGCCACGCGCGCCGGATCACGCGGGATGGGTGCATATCGAGGCCGAGATCGCCGGTAGCGACGACGCGCCGAAACCGATGCCCGTCCTCGTGCCGCAGGCGGAGGCGCGCTATGGCGTGGTGTCCGACATCGACGACACGATGCTGCACACCGGGGCATTTTCGCTGCCGCGCAACCTGTGGAACACCTTTACCGGCAATGCGCTGACCCGCGAAGTCTACCCGGATGCGGTCAAACTGATGGCGCGGCTGAGCGAAGGCGGGCGGAACCCGGTGTATTACGTCAGCTCCTCGCCGTGGAACCTGTTTGCGTTCCTCGAGGGGATCTTTGATCGGGCAGGGCTGGTGCAGGGGCCGATGTTCCTGCGTGACCTTGGCGTGTCCGACAAGGGGCTGATCGGGGCGAGCCACGGCGATCACAAGGGTGCGGCGATTGATCGGATTCTGGCGGCCAATCCTGAATTGCAGATCTGGCTGCTGGGCGACACGGGCCAAAAGGATGCGATCGTCTACCGCGATGCGGTCGCGCGCAATCCGGGACGGATCGGCGGTGTGGTCCTGCGCGAGGCCACCGGAACGCTGCCGGAGGCGGCCCGGGCGGCGGTGACGGACATTGAGGCCGCAGGCGTACCATGTGCCGTGGTGGCGGATTTTGACGCGGTGCCGGAGACGGTGCTGCCCGCGCCACTCGACACCCAAGGATGACAAAACCTCACGGGAGGGGACAGGGATGACAAGCTACTTCGATGCTTTGGAAACACGCAGCCAGGACGCGCGAGAGAGCGCGCAGTTGCAGGCTTTGAACACCCAGTTGGCGAAGCATGGATATGATGCGCTCGAAGATCTGTCGGGGCTGGCGGCCCTGCCGGTTCTGCGCAAGTCGGAGCTTGCGGCGAAGCAGGCAGAGGCCCCCCCCTTTGGCGGTTTGCCGGTGTCTAACCTTGCCCACGTGTTCCAATCGCCCGGTCCGATCTACGAACCCGGCGGTGTCAGCCCTGACTGGTGGCGCATGGGGCGGTTCCTGCACGCCTGCGGCATCGGGCAGGGGGATATCGTGCAGAACTGCTTTGGCTATCACCTCACTCCGGCGGGGATGATCTTTGAAAGCGGCGCACGGGCGGTGGGCGCGGCTGTGCTGCCCGCTGGCACGGGGCAGACCGAACTGCAGGCGCGGGCGGCGCGCGACATTGGCATCACCGCTTATGCCGGCACGCCGGATTACCTGAAGGTGATCCTCGAGAAAGCCGACGAGATGGGGCTGGAGCTGACGATCGACCGCGCGGCTGTGGGCGGCGGCGCGCTGTTCCCCTCGTTGCGACAGTATTATGCGGATCGCGGGATCTCCTGCCTGCAATGCTACGCCACCGCCGATCTGGGCAACGTCGCCTATGAAAGCAACGCGATGGAGGGGATGATCCTGGACGAACATGTCATCGTCGAGATCGTGACCCCAGGCACGGGTGATCCGGTGCCAGAGGGGGAGGTGGGCGAAATCGTCGTCACCACGCTCAATCCCGATTATCCGCTGATCCGGTTTGCCACCGGCGATCTGTCGGCTGTGCTGCCCGGCGCCTCGCCCTGTGGGCGCACCAACACGCGGATCAAGGGGTGGATGGGCCGCGCCGATCAGACCACCAAGATCAAGGGCATGTTCGTGCGTCCTGAACAGGTGGCGCAGCTGGTGGCCAAACACCCCGAGATCTCGCGCGCTCGCGTCGTGGCCAGCCGCAACGGTGAAATGGACGCCATGACAGTGCGAATCGAAACCGAGGCGCGCGCCATCGACGGCCTGGAGGCCAGTATCGTCGAGGTGCTCAAGCTCAAGGCCGACGTGGATCTGGTGGGGATTGGTGAATTGCCGCGTGACGGGCTCGTGATCGAAGACCAGCGCAAATACGACTGATTCCGGGGCATCCTTCTGATTTTCGGGCGTTTTTAGAACCGTCGCAGGTCATCGGCGCGCTGTCGTCACACGCGAAGGTTTCATGACCGGTGCAATCGTGTCTTGTTATGATGCGCGAGCACGGTAGGCTTGAAAAAAAGGAGGAATTGTTATGCGGATTCTGACACTTGCCTTCGCCGGGCTGATTTCGGGCACAGCGGCGCAAGCAGCAGGCGATGCATTGGTCATTGGTAACAGCAGTTACAACGGGGTTCAGACGCTGTTTGCAGCGACCCAGGTGGCCGAGGCAGCAGAAGCCCTGCGCGAACAGGGATTTGACGTTACCGAGGCACGCGATGCGGGTGGGCCCGCCATGTCCGAAGGGTTCAGCGAATTTGTCGCGGCCCTTGAAGGGGACGATGGTCCGGTCATCATGATGCTCGCCGGTGCGTTTCTGCATGGCGCGAACGGGGCGTATTTGCTGCCCGCAAGCGATGGCGCGGCACTGTCTGACACGGCGGTGATGTTGCAGGCGTTCCCGTTGGATGCGGCGATGAGCGTTCTGGCGAAATATCCTGGTCGCGCGTTTCTGGTGCTGAGCGAAAGCGCGGTGACCGCTGACTTTGGTGACTTCCTCGACGCAGGGATTGGCGATCTGGAGGTGCCATCGGGCGTGACCGTGTTGTCCGGCCCGGAATCAGCCGTGTCGCGGTTTGCCGCCGGTGAACTGGCGAAGGTCGGCCAGCCGGTCGTGGCAGCAGCACAGGCCGCCGGGGTGACGGTCGACGGCTTTGCGCCGGGCGACCTTGTGGTGGTGCGTGCGACGGATGTCCCGACACGGTCCGCAGACGAAGCGCCCGCAGCGCCAGTACCTGCGGAAACCGCCACCCCCGCCACGCCGCCGGAGGCTGACGAGGCCCCGGACGTCGTGGCCGAGGCCACGCCCGACCCGGAATCCGCGACCGCTGATTCGCCGGAAACCTCCGAAGAGAACGCTGTTGAGGCGGTTGAGACCGCCGAGAGCATGATCGACGAAGCGGAGGCGACTGAGGAGGCGGAGCAGGCTGCGGAAGCGGACGCGGCACCTGAGGTTATGCAAGAGGCAGAGACCGCGGACGCCGCGCCAGAGCCGACAGAGGCCGACGCTGCGCCGGAGGCGACGCAAGAGGCCGACGCCGCCGACGCTGCGGAAGAGGCCGACGCCGCAGACGCTGCGCCAGAGGCGGCGGAAGAGCCAGAGACCGCCGAGTTGGCGCAGGAGGCCGATGCCGCGCCGGAAGCGACTCAAGAGGCAGAGGCGGCAGATACCGCACCTGAAGCGGCCGAGCAGTCAGAACCTGCGGATACCGCTGATGAGGGGGAGGACGACACGAAGACGGCTGCCGCTGACTCTTCGGACACCGAGGCCGAGGGAGACACACGCTCCGAGGTGGAAATTGCTGCTGACGAGGGCGCTTGGCGCGCTGCGCGCATCCAGAACTCCGAGGCGAGTTATCAGTCCTACCTGATCGCGCAGCCCGAGGGGAGCTACGTCAGCGCAGCGACCCAGCGAATCAAGGCCATCAAGGCCGATCCGTTTTATGATCTGCGCCGGGCGGAGGACTTCCTTGGTCTCGACCGTGACGCGCGTCGCGACATTCAACGCAATTTGGATGACCTGGGACATTATCACTGGGCGGTGGACGGAATCTTTGGCGAAGGCACGCGGGACGCTGTGCGGTCCTGGCAGACAGCTCAAGGCCTGGAGGCGACCGGCTATCTCGACCTGAACCAGATCGCCAAACTGCAGGAAGGGGCCGAAGCCGAGGAAGCCAAGGCGAAACAGCAGGAGGCACGCCGAAATCAGGCCGCCGCCGCAGAGGCCCGGCGCGCGCGTGAAAAAGCCGCTGCCGCTGAGAAAGCCCGCGCAGAAGCGCGTCGCAAGGCAGCTGCGCAGGCCAAGCAGAAGGACGCGGCAAGGAGTGATTCTCCGGCTCCCTCGCGCGGGCCTTCTGACGCCGCCATGTGGGCCGAGGTGGAGCGTCTGGGGTCAGAGCAAGCTGTGCGCCGCTATCTGAATGCCTATCCCAATGGGGCGCGTGCATCGCGGGCGCGTCAGATGCTGCAAGTCATCGAACGGATGCGCGGCGGCTGATCGACTGCCACCGCAGGACTTATGCGCCGTCCCTTTGGGGGCGGCGTTTGTGTTTTGCCTCACAGGAAACAACCGCACCTGTCAGGCAACGAACAGGCAAAGAAAAACCTCCGCGACAAGATGTCGGCGGAGGTTTTCGAATCGCTATCGCGAAGACCTGAGGGCGAATTAGCCTTGGCGTGCCTTGAACCGGCGCTGGGTCTTGTTGATCACGTATACGCGGCCCTTACGGCGCACAACGCGGCAGTCGCGGTGGCGCTTCTTGAGCGAGCGGAGCGAGTTTGCGACCTTCATTGGTCTCTCCTTCGTCTTTCGCGGCGCGCGAGCGCCAAGGTTGTGCCTGTTCCCGGAACGTATCGGGCGCCATCCGTAACGGACGCGCCCGTGCACCGAGAGGTGGAATAATGGTGGGCGATACTGGGATTGAACCAGTGACCCCTTCGATGTCAACGAAGTGCTCTACCGCTGAGCTAATCACCCATATGGCCTTCGCATCTTTCCCTGAGTGCCACCTGAACGGTTTCGGGTAGCGGGCTTTCTGCGCCGGTGAGCGGGTCTATAAATAGGTTATCAGATGGGATCAAGGGCTTTTGGCACAGAAAGAATTCGGTCATTGTATCGTGCAAAGGATTGACGATGCCCTGTACAGCTTACCATTTACATTTGCCTGACGCATTGCGGTCTTGTGTGGTCTTTGCATCGCCGCATTCCGGGCGCGTTTACCCGCAGTCTTTTCTGAACCAGACGGTGCTCGATCCGATGATGATTCGCTCATCAGAGGACGCATTCGTGGATCAACTGTTTGATTGTGCTCCGGAATTCGGTGCGCCGCTTTTGTGTGGCGGGGCGCCAAGAGCATATATCGACCTCAACCGCGCGGCGGATGAACTGGACCCGGCCCTGATCGAAGGGGTCAATCGGAAAGGTCACAACCCACGTGTGTCCAGTGGTCTGGGCGTTGTCCCCCGAGTCGTTGCCGGGGGCCGCTCGATCTATCGGGGTAAGATTTCCCGGCTTGAGGCGGAGCAGCGCATCAAGGGAATCTGGCGACCCTATCACGACAAATTGGCGGTATTGCTCAGCGATGCGCGGGCCCGCTTTGGCGAGGCGATTCTGATCGACTGCCATTCCATGCCGCATGAGGCGCTGGATGGTGCCATGCGCGATCATGTAAAACGGCCAGAGATCGTGATCGGCGACCGCTTTGGGGCCTCTGCTGCGCCGGACATCGTCATGCAGGTCGAATCTGCGTTTCGCGCGGCGGGATTCGTCGTGGCGCGCAATACGCCCTTTGCCGGGGCGTACACGACGCAGGCCTACGGTCGCCCCTCGCGCAGCCAGCATGCCATCCAGGTGGAGATTGATCGCGCGCTGTATATGAATGAACGCACAATCGAGCCGACGGCGGAGTTCGAGACCATCCGCCGCACCCTGCGTGGCGTGGTGGCCGAGTTGGCGGCGATCGGTTCGGGCAGGATCCAGGAAAAGCCGCTGGCCGCGGAGTAGCCTCAGCCCAGAACGCGATCCAGAGCGGCCGCCAGCGGCGCGGGATCGTCGATTTCAAGACGCACGGGCAAGGTCAGAACCTCGCGGCGCATCTCTGGCGGCAGGCGCACGGCGTCTTTTTCGGTTGTGACCAATTGCGCGCCCAGTTTGGCGGCATCCTGCGCCAGACGTTGCAGGATCGCGGTGGTGAAAGGCTGATGATCGCCCAGGGCGACCGTGCCCCGCAGGTCCGCGCCTTCGGCCTTGAGCGAGGCAAAGAACTTCTCTGGATGGCCTATCCCCGCGAAGGCCAGCGCCGGCAGTCCCTCCCAGTCCATGCCCGTGGGTAAGGGTTTCAACGCGCCGGTGAGGTGGGGGAGGGTGATCTGCGCCCCCCAGGTCCGGGCAAACCGGGTCTGGGCTGCCGGGGGGCCGATGGACAACAGCAGATCCGCGCGGCTTTGACCTGCGGCAATGGGTTCTCGCAGAGGGCCGGCGGGCAGGCAGCGGCCATTGCCGAATCCCACATGTGCGTCGACCGTCACGATGGTCAGATCCTTGGCCAGCGCGGGGCTTTGCAGGCCATCGTCGAGCACGATCACCTCGGCCCCCGCGGCCTCTGCCGCCTGCGCGCCAGCGGCGCGGTCCTTGGCGACCCAGGTGGGGGTGAAGGCGGCCAGCAAAAGCGGCTCGTCTCCGGTTTGGACTGCCGCGTGGGTGCGTGGGTCGACCTGCACCGGGCCGTCCAGCGTGCCGCCATAGCCGCGTGACACCACATGCGGCGTCAGCCCGCGCGCTTGCAACAGCTGGACCACCGCGATGGCCGTGGGCGTTTTCCCGGTGCCCCCGGCGTTGATGTTGCCGACGCAGATCACCGGGATGCCGGCGCGATGGGCGGGCGGTTGCGCCACACGGCGGGCGGTGGCGCGCGCGGTCACGGCGGCCAGCGGGGCCAGAAGGCGGGCGCGCAGGGCCGGGGCGTCGGGCGGCGTGGCCCAGAAGCGAGGGGCGTGCATCAGGCGGTGTCTTTCGTATCCAGCGTGTCGAGGACTTCGGCGATGACCCTATCCACCAATTCCGCGCCGGATGAAATCAGATCCCAGCCGGCATGGGCCATTTGCGCCGCCTGATCGGGGGCCACGATATGCAGCACGGCGGCGGCCAGCGAATCGGCGTCACGCACGATTCGGGCCGCGCCAGCGTCCACCAGCCGCGTATAGCTGTCGAGATGCTTGCCCACGTTCGGTCCGTACAGGATCGCGGTGCCAAGGGTCGCGGCCTCGTAGGGGTCTTCGCCGCCTGTGCCGGTCAGCAGCGAGCCGCCGAGAAAGGCAACCGGGGCGACGCGATACCACAGGCCCAGCTCCTCTGGTCCTTCTGTCAGCAGCACCTGGGTGTTTTCATCCAGTGATTCGCCCATGTCCCAGTGACACACCCGCATCTGCGACGCGGCGGCGGCGCGGATGATGCGCTGCGCTTCGTCCTCTGATGACGGTACGATGACCAGCAAGAGGCGGTGGTTCAGGCGCACGGCCTGACGGTGGGCGGCGAGGACGTCCCGCGCCTCCAGCCCCCTAAGACGGGCGGCCAGCCAGACCGGACGCCCGGAAAGCTGGCCCGAGACGTCCTCGTGCAGGCCGGCAGGGCAGGGCAAAGGCATGTCGCTGTCCATCAGCGGGGCGGTCGCGTGCACACGGGCCGCATCAACGCCCATGCGTCGGATGCGGCGCGCGGCGGGTTCTCCGGTGGTGTAGAGGCTGTGAAACAGCGCCAGCGTGGCGGGAGCCGGATCGGGCAACCATCGCGCTGCGGCAGGGGCCAGCGGACCTTCGGGACCTAGGTCCAGCGCCATCAGATGTGCGTTCTCTTGCCTGAAGGAGGACAGCAGCGCGGGCCGCAAAGCCCCTCCGGCCCAGAGCACAAGATCGGGCTTGAAGTGTTTGGCGTAGGCGGCGCAATCGCTCAACCGTTCCGTCGGAGCCGGAACGTGCGGCATCTCGCTATGAGCGGAGGTGTCGCCCGACAGGATCACGGAGATATCCGGGTTCTGCGCCATCAGGCGGGCGCAGAGCCTGGACAGCGCGCGCCCGCGTTCCGCACCGGAGGCCCAGGCCCAGACGAGCTGGCCCGGTGGGCGCGGGGGCAGGGGCGGCAGGTCGGACGCGCCGGTGCCGCGCGTTGTGGCCAGATAGGCCTGCAGGGACAGCGCGCGGCTGGACATGGGGGTTAGCCCAGCTCTTCGGTCGAAGAAGCCTCGGTCTCTTCCTGGCGCAGACGGTGGAGGTGGGCGATGAAATAGCGCATGTGGGCATTGTCCACGGTGCGCTGCGCCTCTGCTTTCCAGGCGTTGTAGGCTGTTTCGTAGTTTGGAAAGATGCCGACGATATGGAGGTCGTCTACATCGCGAAAGACGGTCTTTGTCGGATCGACGAGTTCGCCGCCAAAGACGAGGTGAAGGCGTTGCATGTCCATGCTCCTGTTGGCAGGGGAAGGAAGTGGCCGTTTCGCAATGCACCGGAGCCTAAGCAAACGCAACCGGGGGTCAAGCGTGGCGGGGCGCAGGCTGCCATGGCAATGGTCAAGAAAGCCTTGCCCGCGCACGAAAAATAGGAGTCAGCGCAGCCGATGCAAGAGCGCCGCGTGCAGCGTCGGGTTGGCGGCGACCATGCCATCGACCTGCGGGTGGGCCGCGTTGAACACCAGCGGCGCCCCATGGCGGTCGCTGACCTGTGCGCCGGCCTCTGACAGCAGCAGCGACCCGGCGGCAATGTCCCATTCCCACGTCGGGCGGAAGGTGAACATCGCGTCGAACCGTCCCTCGGCCACGAGGCTCTGGCGATACGCGAGCGAGGGCCGATGATGGCGCGTGACCTCTGGCGCCCCCTTGATCCAGTAGCGCGATTCCATGGCGGGGCGGGTGGCGAGCACCTCTGCGCCGTTGGCCTCTGCGCGTTGTGTCACGCTCAGCGGTGTGCCGTTGATATGGGCGCCTGCGCCCTGAGCGGCGGTGTACAGGCGGTCGAGCATGGGCAGGTAGACCACGGCGGCGGTTGCCGTGCCGTTTTCGACCACGGCCAAGGAATGGGCCCAGGTTTTCGCGCCCTCGATGTAAGATCGCGTGCCATCTATCGGGTCCACGATGAAGGCGCGCGATGTCGCGAGGCGCTGCGGATCGTCCAGGCTTTCCTCTGACAGCCAGCCGTACCCGGGGCGGGCGGCGCGCAGGATGCGCTCCAGCTGGGCGTTCACGGCGAGGTCGGCCTTGGTCACCGGGCCCTGACCGTCGTCCTTCTGCTCGATGCCAAGGTCCTGCCCGAGAAAGCTCCGCGCGACGGTGCCTGCTTCGTGGGCGGCGCGGATCAGCAGTTCGAGGTCAGTCTCCGGCAAGCGTGAGCCCCTCGACCAGCAGGGACGGCACCACCCGCGAGAGCCATGGGCGCGCGTCGTTGGCAGGGATCAGCGTTTTCAGCATTTCGCGCAGGTTGCCCGCGATGGTCACGCCGGACACGGGGTAGACCGGCGCGCCATTTTCGATCCACCAGCCCGCAGCGCCACGGGAATAATCGCCGGTGTTGGGGTTGATGGTCGAGCCGATCATCGAGGTGACCAGCAGGCCGGTGCCCATCTGGGCCATCAGGTCGGCGCGGCTTTGTGTGCCTTGCGTCAGTTCAAGGTTCCAGCAGGCCGGGCCGATCCCGCCGGAGGTGCCGCGTGCAGCGTTGCCGGTGCTTTCCAGACCCAGCTTGCGCGCATTGGCGAGGTCCAGCGTCCAGCCCTGCAAAACGCCATCCTGGACCAGCACACGTTTGCGCGTCGGCAGGCCTTCGCCGTCGAAGGGGCGCGACGAGGCGGCGCGGGGGCGATGCGGATCTTCGCGCAGGGACATGCCTTTGGGCAGCACGTCCTCGCCCATGGCGTTGAGCAGCCAGGAGGAGCCGCGGGCGATGGAGGACCCGTTGGTGGCGGCACTGAGATGGCCGATCAGGGAGGCGGCGATGCGCTCGTCGTACAGGACGGGATAGGCGCCGGTTTTGGGCCGCCTCGGGTTCAGCCGGTCCACCGCGCGTTCGCCAGCGATGCGCCCGATTTCGGCGGCGTCGCGCAGGTCCGATTGAAAGGTGCGCCCGTCGCCGTCATAGTCGCGCTCCATCTTCAGGCCTTCGCCGGCGGAGGCAACGCAGGAGCGGGACCGCGAGGTACGGCTGTAAGCGCCCTCGAAGCCATTGGTGGCGGCGATGGCCACGTTTTGGGCGGAATAGGAGGCGGAGGCCGACTGCACCTGAACGACACCTTCGACGGCAAGGGCGGCGGCCTCGGCGGTGCGGGCGTCATCCTCGAGTTCCGAGGCGGAGGGTTCTGCGGTCGGGTCGGCCAGTTCCAACGCGGCGATGTCCCAATCGCGCGCCAGCTGGTCCGGATCGGCGAGGCCGACATAGGGGTCTTCGGGTGCTTCGCGGGCCATTGCGACGGCGCGTTCGGCCAGCGTGGCCAGTGTTTCCGGCCGCGTGTCGGAGGTGGACACGGAGGCCACCCGCTGTCCCACCAGCACCCGCAGGCCAAGGTCACGGCCTTCTGCGCGCTCTGCCTGCTCCAGCTGGCCCGCGCGCACGTCGATGGACACAGAGGTCCCGTCCAGCGCCACGGCGTCGGCGGCATCGGCCCCGGCCTTGCGGGCGGCGTCGAGCAGGGCGCGGGTCAGGTCTGCGGGGGACTGGGACATCGTGGGGCCTCATTGCTGTTTGCTCTGAGGTAGGCTGGGCAGGGCCGGGGTGCAAGCTTTGGTTGGAGAACGGCAGGCCGGGGGGTGGCGGCAGTTCCGGCTGCAAAGCGGGCGTTCAGCGTGTCAGGCACTCGATATATGTGGTGAAGGCGGCTGACTGCTCTGCCAGCATTTCCGGTGCGAGCGGGGTCCGGTCGGTGTTGGCCTGCGGGCTGACGCCCTGTTCGGCCAGAAAGCGGCGCGCGACCTCACCGCGCACGGCGAAGTTGATGTTTTGCGCGGTTGCGCCGGGGCGATCCTTCAGCCGAGCGGTCACGACGCCGACCACCGATCCATCCGCCGCGACAAGCGGGCCGCCGGAATTGCCGGGCTGCACCGGCGCGCTGATCTGCAACCAGTCGGGGTCTCCGCCGATCCCTGTGACGCTGCTGACCGCACCGCGCGTGACGTTCAACCCGCCGAGCACATCGGCAAAGGGGTAGCCCAGGACGGTGACATCCGCGTTCAGCCGCGCGGGCGCATCGGAGAAGATGGCCACCGCCTTGGCCCGCGCGCTGGCGGAGAGCAAGAGCGCCAGATCGCGCTGCGCGTCAGCGGCAACCAGAAAGGCGCGCTCGCCGTTCACGGTTATGCTGTCGCAGGTGTCGACCACGTGGGCGTTGGTCAGGACGTGGCCCTTGTCGGAGACATAAAAGCCTGAACCGCTGGCTCCGCCACTGCGCGGTGTCGGTGTGGTCCTGGCGGTAAGGGCGGGGGCGGGCGGCGATGCTGGCTCCGACTCCGGGTCGTTGAGGATGGCGAGCGCGCCCATGATGGCGCGATCCAGAGCACCCCCTTGTGTGACCGCCAGCGGGTCCGTGCGTCCCGGCGTGATGGAGGCCGTCACCGCCGCGAGAAGAGCGGCATCCGGTCGGTCGGCTGAAATCAGGATCGTGGACCAGAAGCCGTCGATCAGATCGGAACGTGCATAGAGCACGGACCCGTCGGCGCGCTGGATCGAGGTCACGGATCGGCCCGGTTGACGCAGTTGATAGGGCTCCGTGGCCATCTGGTGCCGCCCCCACGTGTAGCTGTGCACCGCATTCAGATCGTCCCAGCCCAACCGGCCGATGGAGTAGGCCAGCGACGTCCCGACGTGATGAAAGTTGACGAAAAGCTCTGTTGTCTCGGCGGCCTTCACCCGCTTTTGCGGCACGAAGAACGACAGGCCGAGGGGCTCTGAATACTCCAGCTCCCAGCCGTTTTCGTCGATGGCCAGGACGAGGGACATGGCCAGCATCGCCATATGCCAGTCCTGCGAACCGGTGCCGAATTCCTGAGCGCTGTAGGCGCGCATGGCGCGCTGGCTGATCCGGCCCCAATCGCCATCGAGCAGCCCGTTGTAGTGACCTTCGAAGGCGAGGGCGGCCTGAAGGAAACGCTTGTCCTGCCAGCTTAGGGACCGGGCGGAGAAATCGCGAAAGAGGTGGATGTTGTCCTGCGCATCGGCATGGCGCGGGGCCAGTGTCGCAGGCAGCGCCAGAAGCACGAGCAACACAAACAGACGAAGAAACGAGACCAGAAAACGCATCATGGCAAACCTTTGTCTCAGCCTGCCACGACATCTGGTACGGTGCAACGATTACTGGAGCGGCTCCGTCACGGCTACGATTGGCCCCATGCGGCGGCCCAGATCGTTGCGCCCGAGGCTGGGCGCGTAAAGGCGTGAGATATTGCCATCCAGAAACAGGGCATCCGGCAGCTTGAGCGCGTCGCGGAAAAACAGGGCAAAGTCGTAGAAGGTGACGGTGTTTTGCGAGATGACAAAAACCGCACGCTTGCCGTCTTTTGATGTGCCGACGCCGTTGCGCACGTAGCGGGATGTGCTGTCGGGCAGAAAGCGAGGGTGCAATTGCCCGTCGATCACCAGCATCGGTCCGGATTGCGTTGCATCGCGACATGCGGGCTTTTGCGCCAGAAAATCGCGTGTCTCGTAAACGCGGGCACCTTTGTCACTGATGCAGAAGACACCATTTGGCAGCAGCCCGAAGTTGCCCGGCCCGGCTGATGAGATCACACGCATTTCTTCTGTGCCGTCCTGCACGTAGTGGCCAACGGGCGAGCGGTCGCTGTGATACATCCCTGCGTTCATGGCAAAGACCAGCGTCTTGTCCTGCTCTTCCAGCGCTTGCTGAAGGAAGGTGAAATGCCCGAACGGGCGTCCTGTGTCGTCCGTCAGATAGAGGCCGAGATGCTCCGCGGAGGCATCAACTTCGCAGACGGTATAGCGGTTGTCGTCGTGCGTGACGTTTTCGCAAGTCACCGCGCGGGCCCGCGGCGCGATGGCCGTGGCCGCAAGGGCCAGGGCCAATGTGATGAGACCGCGTCGCAGCATCGGGCGGCTCATTCCGTGTCGCGGCGCACGGTCTCGTCCGAGAACAGGCGGCGTGTTTCGTCGAGCTGATCGAAGGTTTCGTCCAGGCGAAAGCGCAGCTCTGGCGAATATTTCATCGTAAGACCCTTGGCCACGGCACGACGGAGTTCGCTTTGATTGCGTTCGAGAAGTTCGAACATCTCCTCCACCTTGTTGCCGCCCAGGGGCACGACATAAGCCGTCGCGACCTTGAGATCGGGGGAGACGCGCACTTCGCCCACGGTGATGACCATGCGGTTGAGTTCCGGGTCATGCACATCGCCGCGCGAAAGCACGTCGGAAAGTTGCCGCCGGATGACCTCGCTCACGCGGAGCTGTCGTTGCGACGGACCTGCGCCGTCTTGGATTCTGTTCTTAGCCATGGGCCACACCTAGAACGAAGCTGCTGCTTTGCCAAGCGTGCCGCAGCGATGTAAGGGGAACGTGAATTGCGATGGGAGCAGACGTGATGACGGAACAGCCGGGCGTGGTGGTGACAGGCGTGTCAGGGCGCATGGGGCAAATGCTGGTGCGCGAGATCACAGCCTCAGACAAACTGAAGCTGGTGGGTGCGCTGGAACGCCCCGGCCACGATTGGGTGGGCCGGGATGTGGGCGCGGCCATGGGCGGCACGGAGCTGGGCGTGGTGGTCGAGGATGACCCGCTGGAGGCCTTTGCCCGGGCGCAGGCGGTGATCGACTTTACCGCCCCGGCGGCGACGGTTGTCTTTGCTGAGCTGGCGGCGCAGGCGCGGGCCGTGCATGTGATCGGAACCACCGGCCTGAGCGAGGACGATATCGCGGCCATCGACCGGGCGGCGCGGCACGCTGTCGTGGTGCGGGCGGGAAACATGTCGCTGGGCGTGAACCTGCTGACGAAACTGGTGAAACAGGTCTCTGCCGCCCTGGACGCGGATTGGGATATCGAGATTATCGAAGGCCACCATCACCATAAGGTCGACGCGCCGTCCGGCACGGCCCTGATGCTGGGTGAAGCCGCGGCCGAAGGTCGGGGTGTGGCGCTCGACGACGTGTCCGACCGTGGCCGTGATGGCATCACGGGCGCGCGCAAGCGGGGCGATATCGGGTTTCACGCCATTCGTGGCGGTGACATCGTGGGGGAACATGAAGTGTTGTTCGCCACGCCGGGGGAGCGGATCGTGCTGAAACACATGGCGTCGGATCGCGCGCTGTTTGCGCGTGGTGCGCTGAAAGCGGCCTTGTGGGGGCAGGACCAGGATCCGGGCCACTATGACATGCTGGACGTGCTTGGTTTGAACTGAGGGACGGGTCGACGGAGCGGGACTCTTGCCTGTGGCAATTCGCCCGCCCGCCGACCCTTAAAAAATTCCGCTCCGGTTCACCAAGCCAAAGGCGCGGGGCCACCGTCGCTTGATCTGCGCCTGACAGCGCGCTGTCCCGGCGACAAGGAAAATAGCCGTATCCACCTGCGGCGGAGCCTCGGCGATTTGCCTTGCCTCCGCGCCATCGCGCCGTCTGTCTGGTCTCAAGCGATGGTGGCTCCGAGCCAAAGGCCGGGCGAAGGGGCTCAGAAGTCGATGGCGAGGCCCTTTTTCTCCCAATCGCCGTAGCGGACCGGTTCCGGACCATCGCGGCCGCCGTATTCCTTGGGGGCGGCCTTGGCCTCTGCGTCGGCTTTGGCGCGGCGTTCGGCGGCCTCTTGCAGCGCGCGTTGTGCGGCGGGGGGGAGGTCCTTTTGGGCGTCGGTCATGAGGCTTTCCTCTGTCTGGTCAGGTTGATATAGGCCCGCAGGAGGGTTCCGGACAAGGCCGGGGCCGCATTTCCGGAGAGATCATGAGCGCACCGAGCCCCGCCAGACTGGCCGCCGTCGACCTGTTGGACCAGGTGTTGGAACGCGGATTGCCGCTGTCCGAGGGCGAGCGTCTGGAGCGGTTGGTGCCGGCAGAACGTGCCGCCGCCGGGCGATTGGCGGCGCAGGTGCTGCGCAATCTTGAGCGTGCCGACAAGATCCTGAAGCGGCATTTGCGCAAGTCGCCGGACCTGCGCGTCATGAACGTGCTGCGCCTGGGCTGTGTCGAACTGTGTGCCGGGGGGGCCGCCCACGGGGTTGTGTCAGACTGCGTCGAGATCGTGGCGCGGGGCAAGAAAACCCAAGGGGCCAAGGGGTTGGTCAACGCCGTCTTGCGCAAGGTCGCGGCCGACGGTCCGACCGAATGGGCCAAGCTGCGCGTGCCGCGTTTGCCGAAATGGCTGCGCAAACCCCTGGTCGAAGCCTGGGGGGCGGAGGCTGTTGCCGGCATGGAGCTGGCGCACCTGCAGGGCGCGCCGGTTGATCTGACGATGAAGGGCGATCTGCCTGAGGGACTGGTGGGCGAGACGCTGCCCACGGGGTCGTTTCGTCTGGCGGAGCAGGGGCAGGTCAGTGCGCTGCCCGGCTTTGCCGAGGGCGCCTGGTGGGTGCAGGATGCTGCCGCTGCCCTGCCGGTCAAGCTGTTGGGCGACGTCGAAGGCCTGTCGGTTCTGGACATGTGCGCCGCGCCGGGGGGGAAAACCCTGCAACTTGCGGCCAATGGTGCGCGGGTTACGGCGCTGGATATTTCCGAAGCGCGGCTTGAGCGCGTGCGCGAGAACCTTGAGCGTTGCGGGCTGGAGGCGGAGTTGGTCGCCGGCGACGCGCTGGAGCACCAGGGGCAATACGATGCCATCCTGCTCGACGCGCCGTGTTCGGCCACGGGAACGATTCGGCGCCATCCGGATCTGCCACATGCCCATGAGGGCGAGAAGATCTTCGAGCTGATGGGGCTGCAGGCGTGGATGCTGGATCATGCGCTGAGCCTTTTGAAACCCGGCGGCAAGCTGGTGTTTGCCACCTGTTCGCTGATCCCCGACGAGGGCGAATGCCAGATCGAAGAGGCGCTGGAACGGCATCCCGATCTGCGTCTGCTGCCGCTGGAGCAGGATTGGATCGAGGATCACTGGCGCTCCGACGCTGGCGGTTTGCGTCTGCGGCCTGATTTCTGGGCGGAGCGCGGCGGACTGGACGGCTTTTACATGGCTTTGCTGACAAAAGGGTAAACCCTGCCGCGGCTTGGGCAACTCCGAAGATGACTTGGGCACGATTACGCTGTAAGGTCCGGGCAACGCGCCCGCAAAGGGCCAGACCCCTGCGGGAGCAGCTGCGGGCAACGAGGCAAGGCAGAGATGACAACGCAATCGAACTGGCGCACCGCGCCCGTGCGAGTCATGAACCGTGTACATGCGCGGCTGGCGGCGCACGCCCGTCCGGCGGACGGTTTCGTATCGCAACCTGAACCCCGAACCGTTGGCTTTTTCGCCCGTGGCCGACAAATGATTGCCGGAAACCTCATGTTCGCTGGTCATCTGGTGGAGGCGCCGGGGGCGTCTTTGTGGGGGATAACGCCGCCGGACGTGGCCTTTGCCGAAGAAACCCATGGCTTTGGTTGGCTCGATGATCTGGCCGCCGTCGGCGATCTGAAGGCCCGCAGGTTGGCGCAGGAGTGGCTGTGGGACTGGATCGAGCGCTATGGCCGGGGCAGCGGGCCGGGCTGGACGCCGGAGCTGGTCGGGCGGCGGATGATCCGTTGGATTCACCACGCCTTGTTCGTTTTGCGCGGACAGCCAGCTGAACGGTCGGAGGCGTTTTACAAGGCTTTGGGGGCGCAGGCGCAGTTCCTGGCGCGGCGCGGGGCATCGTCGTCGCCGGGCCTGCCACGCTTCGAGGCGATGACAGGGTTGCTTTATGCCGGGTTGTCGCTGGAGGGGATGCAAAGCCACGTGGAACCGGCGCGGATGGCGTTGGGCGCGGAATGTCAGCGTCAGGTGGATGAGCAGGGCGGCATTCCAACGCGCAACCCCGAGGAATTGCTTGAAGTTTTTACCCTTCTGACATGGGCGCAATCGGCGCTGGAAGAGGCGGACATGGGGCTGCATCCCGGCCATACGGACGCCATCGTGCGCATCGCACCTACGTTGCGCGCCTTGCGTCATGCGGATGGTGGGCTGGCGCGGTTCCATGGCGGGGGGCGCGGCCTTGATGGTCGACTGGATCAGGCGCTGGCGGCCTCAGGGTCCAAGAAACGGCGGATCGAGGGGCTGGCCATGGGCTTTGCCCGTCTGTCCGCCGGACGGACCAGCGTTGTCATTGACGCAAGCCCGCCGCCGAGCGGTGTCGCCTCCTCCAACGCCCATGCCTCGACCCTGGCGTTCGAGCTGACCTCCGGGCGCAGGCCGTTGATCGTCTCCTGCGGGTCTGGCGAGGTCTTTGGCGAGGACTGGCGGCGGGCGGGGCGCGCCACCCTGTCGCATTCGACGCTGTGCCTGCAGGGCTATTCCTCGGCGCGGCTTGCACCGACGCGATGGGTCGGGCAGGCGCGGCGAGAGTTGCTGGAACAAGCGCCCAAAGAGGTGCCTACCTACATATCTCACCTGTCCGAAAGCGTCCGGTTCGAGGGCGGGCATGATGGGTACGTTGCGCAGCATGGGCTGACACATGCGCGGTCCTTGGAGATCTCGCTGGATGGACGTAGCCTGCGGGGGGAAGATTACCTCGTGGCGCTGGAGCCGCCGGCAAAGAAACGCTTCGACAAGGCGATGGACGCGGTAAAGCTGTCCGGATTGCCGTTCGAGATTCGCTTTCACCTGCATCCAGACGTCGATGTGGCGGTGGATATGGGCGGGGCGGCGGCCTCGATGGCGCTGAAATCGGGCGAAATCTGGGTGTTTCGCTTTGAGGGCAAAGCGGAAATGCGGCTTGAGCCGTCGGTTTATCTCGAAAAGGGGCGTCTGCGGCCCCGTGCGGCAAAGCAGGTGGTTCTATCTGGCAAGGCAATGCAGTATGCGACGCGCGTCCGCTGGTCCCTGGCCAAAGCGCAGGATACGGCAATTGCCGTGCGCGATCTGGCGAAGGATGAGACGGACCTGACCGTATAACGCCCCTTGGGAGTGCCCCCTATGACCGACCTCGCCCCTGTGCGCCGCGCGCTGATTTCCGTTTCCGACAAGACCGGCCTGATTGACCTGGCCCGTGCGCTGGCAGACCTGAAGATCGAGATCCTGTCTACCGGCGGTTCTGCCAAGGCGATGCGCGACGCCGGCATCGAGGTGCGCGACGTGTCGGACCTGACAGACTTTCCCGAGATGATGGATGGCCGGGTAAAGACGTTGCACCCCAAGGTCCACGGCGGCCTTCTGGCGTTGCGCGACAACGGGATGCATGTGGCGTCCATGGCAGAGCATGGCATCGTGCCGATCGACCTGCTGGTGGTGAACCTGTACCCGTTCGAAGACGCGCTGGCGCGTGGTGCCGGGTATGACGAGATGATCGAGAACATCGACATCGGCGGTCCGGCCATGATCCGCGCAGCGGCCAAGAACCATGCGCATGTCTGCACGATCGTGGATGTTCAGGATTACGATTCGCTTCTCGAAGAGATCAAGGCACACGGCGGGGAGGAGGCGCAGACCTCCTACGGCTTCCGCCAGCGTCAAGCGCAGATCGCCTACGCCCGCACCGGCGCCTACGATGCTGCCGTCAGCACCTGGATGGCCGACGCCGTGGGAGAGCCGACGCCGCGCCGCCGTGTCATCGCAGGCGAGCTGAAGCAGACGCTGCGTTATGGCGAGAACAGTCACCAGCGTGCCGCGTTCTACACCGATGGCAGCAATCGTCCCGGTGTGGCCGTGGCCGAGCAGCTTCAGGGTAAGGAGCTGTCCTACAACAACTTCAACGACACCGACGCCGCCTTTGAACTGGTGTCGGAATTCCTGCCTGCGGATGGCCCGGCCTGCGCGATCATCAAGCACGCAAACCCCTGTGGTGTGGCCAAGGGCGCAACCCTGAAAGAAGCCTATCAGAAGGCGTTTGATTGCGACCGCACCTCTGCCTTTGGCGGAATCGTGGCGCTGAACGGCCAATTGGACGGCGACACGGCAGAAGCGATTTCCGAAATCTTTACCGAGGTGGTCATCGCCCCGGCGATCCACAACGACGCCAAGAAGATCTTTGCCAAGAAAAAGAACCTGCGCCTGATCCTGGCGCCGGGTCTGGCCAACACCTCCGAGGCCGGTCGGGCCTACAAACAGGTGTCGGGCGGCATTCTTGTGCAGGACCGTGACAACGGTGCATTGACGCTGGACGATCTGAAAGTGGTGACCAAGATCGCGCCGACCGATGCGCAGATGGAAGACCTCCTGTTCGCATGGAAAGTCGCCAAGCACGTGAAATCCAACGCCATTGTTTATGTGAAGGACAAAGCCACCGTGGGTGTGGGCGCAGGCCAGATGAGCCGTGTGGACAGCGCCCTGATCGCCGCCAAGAAAGCCGAGCGCATGGCGCAGGCGCTGGAATTGCCGGAGCCGCTGACCATCGGCTCTGCGGTGGCGTCGGATGCGTTCTTTCCCTTCGCGGATGGTTTGCTCGAAGCAGCTGCGGCAGGCGCGACCTGCGTGATCCAGCCGGGCGGCTCCATGCGCGACGACGAGGTGATCAAGGCCGCGGATGATGCGGGCCTCGCGATGGTCTTTACCGGGATGCGGCATTTCCGCCACTGATCGCGCGACGGTTAGATCTGTCTATACCTATGCGCGGGTGACCTTGCGGTGCCAGCGGTTGTGCGTCCCTTCGGGGGCGCATATTCTTTTGCGACATGCCGGGCAGGCTGCGCAGGCGGGCGACCGCCGAGACAGGCGCAGTTTTTCCGATCCGGCGAGTGTGACATGGCTCTCCTCTTTCGGGGCGGGGCGCAAATGGATAGGACGGCGAGACTTCAATGAATGGGGCAGCGGTGACAGGCAGGCAGAACACTTCGCAAGCGCGGCCGCTCAAGCTGGTCTGGTGGGTTGCGCTGGGCATCTTTCTTCTCGACCAGGTGACAAAGATCTGGGTCGTGCATCTGCTGGACCTCAAATCCATGCTGCGGATCGAGGTCTTGCCGCCTTGGCTGAACTTTCACATGGCCTGGAACTACGGCATCAACTTTGGTCTGCTGGCCGGAGAGGCGCCGCTGACGCGCTGGATCCTGATCTCGGTCGCGCTGGGCATCGTTCTGTTTGTCGTGGTGTGGATGCGCCGGGAGCCACCGGGCAAGCCGGGTTTGGTCAGCGCCGGTCTGCTGATCGGCGGTGCGCTTGGGAATGTGGTGGACAGGGTTCTCTATGGTGCGGTGGCGGATTTCCTGAATATGTCCTGCTGCGGGTTCATCAATCCGTTTGCCTTCAACGTTGCGGATATCGCGATCTTTGTCGGTGCTTTTGGTCTGGTGCTTTTCCCGTCGGCCAAGCAAGGCACCTGATCTGGATCGGCAGAAAGCCCCGTGTGGTGCATGTGGGGGCAAAACCCCCCGTGACGCCGCCGGGACAATGGGTTAGAAGCATCGCGACACGGGAAGTGGAGGGCACGATGCGGATTGCGCATCTGACATTCGGTATGATCCTTGGCGCGGTTGCGCTGGCAGGCTGTTCGCAATCGCGGGACGGTGTCCGGCCTTTGCATGATTTGCGGTCCAACAGCGGTGAACCCAATGAATTCGCCATTGTGCCCAACAAGCCCCTGACGATCCCGGAGACGATGGCGGCGCTGCCGACACCGACACCGGGCGGCGGAAATCGCACGGATCAGACGCCGCAGGCGGACGCCGTGGCGGCACTTGGCGGCAATCCTGCACGCCTTCAGGCTGGTGACGGCGTGGCGGCGGGCGATGCCGCTTTGGTGCAGCAGGCGACCCGTTTCGGCAATGATCCGGCGATCCGTCAAAAGCTGGCGAGCGAAGATGCGGAGCTGCGTCAACGCAAGGGCCGCTTGAGCTGGTCCATCGTGCCGCGCGACAATTACGGCAACGCCTACAGCCGCGAGGCGCTCGACCCGTATGCATGGCTGAACAGGTATCGTCAGGCCGGCGCGCGCACTCCGGCGGCTCCGCCGGTCGAGTGATCGTTCACCTCTCGGTCAGAAGACCGTGAGCCCGGCAGAGTTAACTTGAAGTTGACGCCCCCGCGCGTAGGTAATGTGTCATTCCGGTTTTCCGAAAGAGATGACACACCATGCGCCACTTACCTCTGGCCTTTGCACTGGCCCTGACACCTCTGACTGCGGTGACCGCACGGGCAGAGGCCCCGGTCACCAGTTTCGAGCTTGAGAACGGGATGCAAGTCGTTGTGATCGAAGATCACCGCGCCCCCGTCGTTGAACATATGGTCTGGTATCGGGCAGGATCGGCGGACGAGCAGCCGGGCGTCTCCGGTGTTGCGCATTTTCTGGAACACCTGCTCTTCAAGGGAACTCAAAAGCTCGATCCGGGCGAATTTTCCAAGGTCGTGGCAGCCAACGGCGGCTCCGACAACGCGTTTACCAGCTTTGACCAGACCGCCTATCACCAGCGCGTTGCGGCGGACCGCCTCGACCTGATGATGGAGATGGAAAGCGACCGCATGGTCAATCTTCAGCTTGGCGAGGCGGATATCCTGACGGAGCGGGATGTCATCATCGAAGAACGCAACATGCGGGTGGAAAACGATCCGCGTGGCCTGTTCCGGGAACAGCTTCAGGCGGCGTTGTACCTCAATCACCCTTATGGCACGCCGATCATCGGCTGGCGGCACGAGATGGAGGCGCTCGATCTGGATGCTGCGCTGGACTTCTACCGCCAGTATTACGCCCCCAACAACGCGATCCTCATCGTGGCGGGCGACGTGACCCCGGACGAGGTGCGTCGTCTGGCGGACAAATACTACGCCCCGATCCCGCCGAACCCCGATCTGAAGCCGCGCGCCCGCCCGTCGGAGCCGCGCCAGATGGCGGAACGGCGGTTGATCTTTCGCGATGCGCGCGTCTCCACCCCCTATGTCAACCGCATGTACCTCGCACCGGAGCGTGATCCCGGCGCGCAGGAACAGGGCGCGGCGCTGACGATTCTGGCGGAAATCCTTGGCGGCGGGCAGACCTCGGTTCTGAATCAGGCGCTGCAATTCGACCAGAAGAAGGCCGTTTATACCTCGGCGTATTACAATGGCAGCTCGCTCGATGACGGCAGCTTTGGCCTGTTCGTGGTGCCCGCGCCCGGTGTGACGCTGGAAGACGCGGAAGCCGCGATGGACGAGGTCGTGGCCAAGTTCATGGTGGAGGGTGTCGATCCCGCCCAGCTTGAGCGGATCAAATTCCAGATGAAAGCCTCGCAAATTTACGCGCAGGACAATGTCAGCGGGCTGGCGCGCCGGTATGGCGATGCGCTGACATCCGGTCTGACCATTGAAGACGTGCAAGCGTGGCCGGAGATCTTGCAAGCGGTCACCGCAGAGGACGTGATGGCCGCCGCCGAGATGATCTTTGACCGCGACAAGTCGGTGACGGGCTACCTGATGCCCGCCGAGGAGGTGACACAATGAAGCGTTTTGTCCTGGCCTTTGGCCTGATTCTGGGGGCCACCGTCGCCCATGCCGAAATCGACATTCAAGAGGTCGAAAGTTCGGGTGGCTTTGATGCTTGGCTGGTCGAGGATCACACCATACCCTTTGTTGCGCTGGAGCTACGCTTTCGCGGCGGCGGGTCACTGGATCTGGAGGGCAAGCGCGGCGCGACCAACCTGATGGTCGGGCTGCTGGAAGAAGGCGCAGCAGATATGGATTCGCGCGGCTTTGCCGAGGCGAAGGAGGCCATCGCCGCCGAGATCAGCTATGGCATGACCGACGACGTGGTGCGGATCTCGACCCAGTTTCTGACGGAAACGCAGGATGATGCCGTTAGTCTGCTGCGTGCCTCTTTGGTGGAGCCGACCTTTGACGAGGAGAGCATCGAGCGCGTTCGCCAACAGGTTCTGTCCAGCCTGCAATCGGATGCCACCGATCCCGACAAGATCCTGAGCCGGACGTTCGACGCCATGGTGTTCGGGGAACACCCCTATGCCACAGATTATAACGGCACGATTGAGAGCGTTGCGACGCTGACCCGCGATGACATCGTGACCGCATGGCACAACGCCATTGCGCAGGACCGCGTCTACGTCTCTGCCGCCGGGGATATCACGGCCGAAGAGCTTGGCGCTTTGATGGATCGCGTGCTCACCGATTTGCCAGAGCAGGGCGCACCGGAGCCGGAAGATATCGACGTGGTGACGGAGGCAGGCGTCACGGTCGTGCCCTTTGAGACACCGCAGGCGGTTGCGATGTTCGGGCACGGCGGGATGGAGCGGGACGACCCCGATTTCTTTGCCGCCTATGTGATGAACACGATCTTTGGTGAGGGCGGGTTCGAATCTCGTTTGATGAACGAAGTCCGGGAGAAGCGCGGCCTGACCTACGGCATCTATTCCTACCTCGTGCCAAAGGATCACGCGGAACTGGTCGTCGGGCGTGTTGCCTCGTCGAACGACCGCATCGGAGAGGCCATTGACGTGATTCGCGACGAATGGGCCAAGCTGGCGGAGACCGGTGTGACCGAAGCGGAGCTGGAGCAGGCGAAGACTTATCTTACCGGCGCCTATCCCCTGCGGTTCGAGGGCAACGGCCCGATTGCCAAGATACTTGTGGGCATGCAGATGGACGGTTTGTCGCCGGACTACGTGACCGATCGGAATGCCAATATCGAGGCCGTGACGCTTGACGATATCAAGCGGGTGGCCGCGGAGCTGATGAAGCCTGACGAACTGGCGTTCGTTGTGGTTGGTCAGCCCGAAGGCCTGTCGGACACTGTCGGACAGTAGACCACTTTGGCGCAGGGCGCTGTGGCGTCCTGCCGCCCATTGCGGAACGAACCGCGCGCGGTGGCGTTGACCCCTTTATAACCAACAAGGGGATAAAAGATGGCCGCGCCACGCAAGACGTCGAAGAACGAGACCTCGAAAAGCAAATCAGCTGCCTCGTCCAACAGCAAGGCCACGGGACCCGAAGCGCAGAACAACGCGAACGAAAGTCCCGTTTCTGACCTGAAAAGCCGGGTCGAGGACTACCGCAAGCTTGCGCAGAAATACGTCGAATATCCCTGCATCATGCGTCCCGGTGACCTGACCGGCGAAGATCGCCGCAGGCATGTGCGCGAGACCATTCTCGAAGACCATGCTTTGCGCATTTCCCAACAGTCCGACGGCGCCAAAGAGAAATTCTCCACGCTGGCGAAATCCCGGTTCTCCTTCTTTCGCGGCACGTCGCTATTGTTTCACCGCGATATGGTGGGCGAGGACGCGCGGATGCCGACAGTTCTGGCGTTGGGCGATGTACACCCGGAAAATTTTGGCGTCATGCCCAACGCGGACAATGCGCCGATCTTTGGGGTAAACGACTTTGACGATGTGATTTACGCGCCTTTCACATGGGATCTGAAGCGCGGGACCACGGGATTTCTGCTTGCTGCCGAAGAGGAAAGCGACCTGTCCAAGAAGCAGCGCATCAAGGTCGCCCGCAAGTTCATCGAGGGCTATCACGAGGGCATTGAGTATTACGCGCGACATGACACCGAAAGCAGCCAGCAGATCCGTCAGGACAATTCGCCAAAGGTGATCCGCAAGCTGTTCGACAAGGCCGCCAAAAGCCGCAAGGACTGGCTGTGGGGCCGCTACCTGACCGAAAACGGATTGGGGTTTCGCGCGAATCATGAGCTGACGCCTGTGTCTTCTCGTCGGGTGGAATTCCAGAAGTATATTGACCAGATCGCCAAGGCCGCAGGCATCAAATGCGAGGGGCGCGTCGGGATGCTGAAGGTCAAAGACGTGTGCATGCGCCACGGGCAGGGCACGGCGTCCTTGGGCCTCGCACGCTATTATGTCTTGATTGAGGGGCCGAGCCAGAACGCTTGTGACGACCTTATCATTGAATTCAAACGCGCCCGTGCCTCTGCGCTCGAAGGGTTGGTGCCGGAGAATGCGTTCAACGCCGGGGATCAGGGCGACCGGATCGCGCACGGTCAGGCGGTGCATCTGGCCAATGGCGACGTGTTCTATGGCGAAGCGGAAATTGACGGCGTGTCGTTCATGTCCCGCGAGCGCGCGCCGTTTCGGGACGATATCGATCTGGATGATCTGTCCAAGAAGTCGTGGAAACGCTACGCGCATGCCTGTGGGCAGGCCTTGGCGCAGGCGCATGCGCGCTCTGACGATGCCGGGCAGCTCGATTACCGAATCGAGCCGCGCATCCTTGAGGCGATGGACCCGCTGGAGCTGTTCATCGACGACATGCTGTGTTTCGCGAGAGAAGCGGTTCATCGACTGAACCGCGACCACGCCGCGTATAAGCGCGATGTGAAACTGGGGGCTTTCGTCAATCCGATGAAGGCCTACCGCTGAAGCAAAAAAAAGGGCCGGTCACGTGACCGGCCCTGTCTTTGTTCAGTTCATCAGGCCCGCGTGTCGCAGACCGGCGTCGATGCGCTCTCGCACCGGTTCGGTCACGGGCATCAGTGGTAGCCGGACGCTCTCTTCACACAGGTCCAGACGGCCCATGGCGTATTTGACGCCGCACAGCCCCGGTTCAAGGAAGATTGCCTGATGCAACGGCATCAAGCGGTCCTGGATGTCCAGCGCGGTGGCGTAATCGCCATTCAGGCAGGCTTCTTGCATCTGGGAACACAGGGCAGGGGCGACGTTGGCGGTGACCGAGATCATGCCGCGACCGCCCTGGGCGTTGAAACCGTGCGCTGTGGCGTCCTCACCAGACACCTGGATGAAGTCCTTGCCGCAGGTGATGCGCTGCTGGCAGACGCGGGCGAGGTCGCCGGTGGCATCCTTCACACCGACGATATATTCCAGCTTGGCCAGTTCACCCATCGTTGCAGGCAACATGTCGACGGCGGAACGGCCGGGGATGTTGTAGATGATGATCGGCAGTTGCGCCGCGTCATGCACAGCCTTGAAATGCGCAATCATGCCCGCCTGGGTGGGCTTGTTGTAATATGGCGTTACCAGCAGAACGCCGTCCGCGCCGACATTCTTGGCATGCATCGCAAATCGGATGGCTTCGTCGGTGTTGTTGGACCCTGCACCGGCAATCACGGGGATGCGGCCAGCAGCAGCCTCGACCGTCGCTTCGATCACGGCTTCGTGCTCTTTGTGGGTCAGTGTCGGGCTTTCGCCGGTGGTGCCGACGGGCACCAAGCCATGTGACCCTTGGTCCACATGCCAATCCACCAGCTGTTTGAGCGTGGCGAAATCCACCGCGCCGTCCTTGAACGGCGTGACCAGGGCAGGCATTGATCCCTTGAACATCTTCACGCTCCTTAGCTGTAATATCAGGTCATTGTGCTTCTGGGAGGAATTCCGCCGACCCGACGGGATTGTGTGTTGAAGCCAAGGGTGCGGGCGATATCCTCCGGAGAGGGTCTTTTCACTTTTCACACGGGAATTGCAAGCCGATGTCGCGCCTACTTGCCGTTTTACTGCTTCTGGGCACGTCTCTGGCCTCGCAACTTCATGCGCAGGTGGGGGAGGCGGGCCAGTCACTTGCCAAGGCCATGGGCTACATGCGCGAGCAAAACTGGGCGGCTGCCCAGATCGAAGCGCGCGGAGACGGTCAGATCGCCGTCGATGTGATTCTGTGGCACGCGTTGCGCTCCGGGCGCGGCGATGCGCGCGAAGTGCTCGATTTCATCGAAAGGCGGCCCGATTGGCCGGGTATGGCCTATCTGCGCGAGAAATCCGAACCCATCGTGGCAGACGAGGCGTCGCCGGAACAGATCAAGACGTTCTTCAGCGAAGAGTTGCCGCAAAGCGGGGCGGGGTCGCTTGCCCTTGCGCGCGTGCATGCCTCCGAGGGGCAGGAGGGGCTGGCGCAGGCGGATATCGTGCTGGGCTGGCGGACCCTGTCGCTGTCGGGTGACGAGCGCCGCGCCTTTATGGACCAATGGGGTGAGATCCTGAAGCCGCACCACGTGGCGCGGCTGGACATGGCGCTTTGGAACAACTGGAGCCAGAACGCCACAGCCATGTTGCCCTACGTGGACGAGGGCTGGCAGGCTTTGGCGCAGGCGCGGCTTGGATTGCGCAAAAGCGTTGGCAATGTCGACGGGTTGATTGGCCGTGTGCCCGAAGAGCTGCAAGACGATCCCGGTCTGGCTTTTGAGCGGTTCCTTTGGCGTGTCCGAAAGGGGCGTCGTGACGAGGCGATTGAACTGCTGAAGGAGCGCTCCATCAGCCTCGCGTCGCTGGGGGAGCCGTGGGCCTGGGCCCGCGAGCGGCATGATCTGGCGCGGCGTCAAATGCAGGCGGGGGCCTATGCCGAGGCCTACGAGATCGCGTCGAAGCACTACCTAGTGGACGGGTCGGATTTCGCGGCGCTGGAGTGGCTGTCAGGCTTTCTCGCGCTGCGGTTCCTCGACAAGCCAGACCTTGCCGTGGCGCATTTCGAGAATTTCTCGGGCGCGGTCTGGACGCCGATTTCCGCCGGGCGTGGCGGCTACTGGCTGGGCCGTGCTTTGGAGGCGACGGGTGATACCATCGGCGCCAAGGAAGCCTACCAGAAGGGCGCGGAATATCAGACGTCGTTTTACGGGCTGCTTGCTGCGGAACGCGGCGGTTTGCCGGTGAGCCCGACACTTGCCGGGACGGAAGAGTTCGGCGACTGGCGGCAGGCGGAATTCACCAAGTCGAGCGTCTTTCAGGCGGCTATCCTGTTGCTGGCGGCAGGGGAAGTGGACCTTGGCGAACGGTTTATGACGCATTTGGCCGAAAGCCTCGACCGGCCCGGCATGGGGCAGATGGGTGTCATGCTGGACGAGATGAAGCGCCCGCATATTCAGGTAATGCTGGGCAAACGGGCGGCGCAGTTCGGGATCGAGCTGCCGGGACCCTATTATGCGCTGCACCCGGATGTGGTCGCCACCGACTACCCGGTGCCGAAGGAATTGGTGCTGGCCATCGCACGGCGCGAGTCCGAGTTCGATCCGGGGGTGATTTCCGGCGCGGGGGCGCGCGGCTTTATGCAGCTGATGCCCGGAACCGCGCGTGAGGTGGCTCAGGAGTTGTCGTTGGATTATGATGCGGGCCGTTTGCTGTCTGATCCGTCATACAATGCGACGCTGGGGTCGAACTATCTGGCAAAGCTGGCGAAACGCTATGACGGCAATGCGGTGATGATGGCCGCAGGCTACAACGCGGGACCGTCGCGCCCCGATCGCTGGATGGAGGTTTTCGGCGACCCGCGCAAAGGCGAGGTGGATGTGATCGACTGGATCGAGCTGATTCCGTTCGATGAGACGCGCAACTACGTGATGCGCGTCACCGAAAGCCTGCCTGTTTATCGCGCGCGGCTGGGCAAAGATCCGCACCCGGTTCCCTTCTCGCAGGAATTGGTTGGCACCACGTTGCGGGTGGCCAGCCAGTAACTCAGGCCTTTGCGTTCTGGTGTTGTCGCCAGAGCGTGAACAATCCGGCCGTCACGATGAGCCCCGCGCCAATGATGACATTGGTGCGCAGCGTTTCGTCGAAGACCACCAGACCCAGCGTGCTGGCAAACACCAACTGGAGGTAGGCAAACGGCTGCACGGCGCTGGCCTCAGCCACCTCGTAGGCGCGTATCATCAGGTAGTGCCCGAAAGCGCCGGAGAGGCATAGCAGCCCCATCCACGCCCAATCGGGCGGCGTCATGCTTTCCCAGAACCACATTCCGATGAGTGTTGCGACGACTGATCCGGCGGTTCCCGTGTAGAAAAAAGAGGTCGCCGCCGTGTCAGTACGGGCAACGAAACGCGTCAACAGGGCGTAGAGCGCGAACATGAGCGCCGCACCCAGGGGGATGGCCGCATAAGGCGAAAAGACACCACCCGACGGTTGCAAGATGATCATGACACCGACAAATCCAACCCCGATGGCAGCCCAGCGACGCCAGCCCACCTGCTCGCCCAGAACGGGGCCGGACAGGGCGGCCACCAGAAGCGGATAGCAGGCAAACACCGCGTGGCTTTCCACCAAACCGAGGTAGACAAACGCCAGCACCATGACGTTGATTTCTACCACCAGAAGAGCGCCGCGAAAGATCTGCACGAACGGATGCCCGCTGCGCGTGGCGCGCTTCAGTCCGCCGGGGGCGCGGGCGGCGATGGCAATCACGAAGGCGGCAAAGAACCAGTAGCGCACCATGATGACCATCATGGTGTTGTACTCGGTCGCCAAATGCCGCGAGAGACCGTCCTGCATCGCAAAGACAAAGGTGGTGGCGACCATCAGCATGATGCCAAGGCGCGTGTTCTGTTCAGTCATGGCTATCTTTCACGGCAGTGGTCATGTGACGCTTCCGGCCATATCCCGGCTGACGGGTCACTGCAAATCCGGCCTCCGCCAAGGCCCGGCGCACATGGCCTGCGGCGGTGTAAGTGGCCGCCGTGCCCTGCGGCCCCGTGTGGCGGGCGACTTCGGCCATCAGTTCCGGCGCCCAAAGCTGCGGGTTCTTTGCTGGCGCAAACCCGTCTAGAAACCAGGCATCTGCCTGCTGATCCCATGCGGGAAGGGTGTTTCGGGCATCGCCTTCGATCAGTGTAAAGTGAAGATCGGGCAACGCGATCTGGCGCGCGTCGTCATGCCAGAAGGGCGCAAACTCTGCCGCGATCTCAGCCAGTTCCGGAAAGGCGGCCTGGGCGCGCACCATCTCGGACCCCTCTAGCGGATAGGCCTCGAAGGTTGTGAAACGCAGCTGACCGGACGTGCCAGAGGCCCGCCATAGATGCAAAGCGGCGAGCAGGTTCAGCCCCGTTCCAAAGCCAAGCTCGGCGATATGAAAGCCATCTTTCAGGCGTTCGGGCAGATGGTTGCCCGCAAGAAACGTATGGCGCGTTTCCGCAAGACCGTTGTCCAGCGAGTAATATGGATCGTCAAAGCGGGTCGAGACCGGGATCTCGTCGCGCCATTGGAGCATCGGGCTCTGGTCTGGCATGGGGAACTTCCTTAGAGACGGCCCAGAGATGACGCGAGGAGATGGCGATGACAAGCGTGGATGTAACGGTGCGCGGCGCAGGCATTTTCGGCCTGTCCATCGCCTGGGCCCTCGTGCAGCGGGGCGCGCGGGTGCAGATCGTCGATCCGTTTGGCGCAGGGGCTGGATCGTCGGGCGGCATCGTCGGTGCGCTTGCCCCGCATGTGCCGGAAAACTGGAACGAAAAGAAGGCGTTTCAACTGGACAGCCTGCTGATGGCAGAAGGGTTTTGGCAGCAGGTGGAGGCTGCGGGCGGCGTCTCTGCCGGCTATGGGCGGACGGGGCGCCTGCAGCCGATCATGGACGACAACGGGCTTGCGCTGGCGCGGGCGCGTGCCGAAGGGGCAGCCACGCTTTGGCAGGGGCGTGCCGAATGGGAGGTGGTTCCGGCGACAGAAGGGTTTTCCCCGGCCTCGCCGACCGGCTGGCTGATCCGCGACACTTTGACGGCGCGAATGCACCCTCGACGGGCATGTGAGGCCTTGGTCGCAGCTTTGGCGGCGAAAGGGGTGTCAGTCGAGCGCGATGCCGAAGACCGGGGCGCGGTGGTTTGGACGACGGGATGGCGTGGTCTGATGGATCTGTCCGAAGCGCTTGGTCGCAACATCGGCGATGGGGTAAAAGGCCAGTCCGCAGCCTTTCGCTATGAGGCCCGCGAGGCACCGCAACTGTTCGTCGAAGGGTTGCACATCGTGCCACATGCGGACGGGACTGTGGCGGTAGGATCCACCTCGGAACGTGAGTTTTCCGAGCCTTCCTCGTGCGATAGCCAATGCGACGCGTTGATTTCCCGGGCCCGCGCAGCCTTGCCGGACTTGGAAGGCGCTGCGGTTGTGGCTCGTTGGGCTGGGGTGCGCCCAAGAGCCCGGACGCGGGCGCCTGTGTTGGGCGTCTGGCCGGATCGGGCTGGCCATTTCGTGGCAAATGGCGGCTTCAAGATCGGGTTCGGCATGGCCCCGAAGGTGGCGGAGGTCATGTCCGATCTGGTGCTGGAGGGGGCTTGGGAGGGGATCCCGGAGGGGTTTCGGATCATGTGAGACCGGGGCGCGGACCTCTTTGCCTCAGGCAAAGTCGGCCCGCCCACCCGGGCGATCCCAGCAGAAAAAAGGCGCCGCGTGGGCGCCTGGCTGCAATTTGGATTTGGCTCAGTCAGTCGAACTTGCGTGAGGGGGCCAGGACCTTTGCTTCTCCGATGACGACTTTCTTGCCATCGACGGAGCAATGGGTTTCCAAGGTCACACGACGCTTGGCAGGGTCGATGTCGGTGACCTTGACCTCTGCATAGACCATGTCGCCGGGGCGCACGGGGGCGAGAAACTTCAGCGACTGGCCGAGGTACACCGTCCCGTGCCCCGGAAGCTGTTCGCCTATGACAGCAGATATCAAACCTGCGGTTAACATTCCGTGTGCGATGCGACCCTCGAAGATGGTGTCCTGCGCGTAGGCATCGTCGAGGTGCACGGGATTCCGGTCGGTCGAGACTTCGGCAAACATTTCAATGTCTTGATCCGTCACCACCTTGCGCAGGTGACGGGTCATACCCATTTCGATGTCCTCGATGCAGATCGTTCCGCGCGGCATGTTGTCCAACATCTTGCCCTCCTTCGTCTCTGCGTGACCGTAGCGTGGCAGATGCGCCTCAGTCTATCGCTCGGCAATAAAAGCCCGAACTTGCGCCGGTATTGGTAATTTTATTACTTTGCAAATGCAGCGAAAGCAAGCGGAATTTTTATCACCTGAGCTGACCTATGCTGTATGTCGGGTTGATTTTTTCCTTTTCGACATAGCTCGTTAGAGCGTCCAAATCTGGTTGGTGCGTTGTTTTGGTATCCTCCCGCGCCAGCCCGCCGGTGATGAAAAGGGAGTCGATGGCTTCGCCCATGGCGCCGTCGATGTCGGTATGTGGACCGTCGCCAATAGCGAGAATTGCGCTGTCGGGGATGTCGGCGCGGATCTGGCTCAGACGGCGGCGGGCAAGATCATAGATCGGCGGGTGTGGCTTGCCGAAATAGAGGCTGTCGCCGCCCATTTCAGTATACAACTGGGCCAGCGCACCGGCACAAAACTCGCGCGTTTCACCACGGTCCACCACAATATCTGGGTTGGCACAGAGCAGTTTCAGGCCTTTTTCCTTAGCATACAGGAACTGCGGGCGATTGACGTCGGGATCGGCGTGCGGATCGAAGGGGCCGCAACAGACGATGCCTTCGGCCTCTTCGAGGTCGACGGTTGTGATGGTTGTGGGATTGTCGATCAGCTTCATCGGCTCAAAGAAACTCTGGTCGAAGGACTGTCCCATGAACCACACCTTCGAGCCTACAGCGCCGGTGAACATGGCGGCGCGCGCAGAGTCGCCAGAGGTCGCAATGGCGTCATAAGCGTCATCCGGAACGTTGAAACTTTTCAACTGCTTGGCGACTTCGCGGTGGGCGCGCGGGGCATTCGTCACCAAGATTACGGCGCCGCCCTTGGCGCGATATTGCTGCAACGCTTCGACGGCTGAAGGAATTGCCTGAACGCCGTTGTGCACGCAGCCCCAGAGGTCGACGAAGAGCGCGTCGTAACGGTCCGAAACTTCGGACAGGGCGGAGATGAGCTGGGTCATGGATACCTCGGATCAGGGATGTCTGGCCAAGTAGATAGCGCTAAACAGGATCGAGGGACAGGGGTGTGAAGTTGAGGTAAATGCACCCGCAAGCTGTGCCGAACCGCAGGCCTGCGCTGTGGTTAAGCGCGCGTGCGCCGCATCATGTTGTGGTGACGAGCCCGCAGCAGCCAGAGCTTAACGACCCGGCGGCGCGAATTTACCAAATCTTAGCGCACGAACCGACCGGATAGAGCGGGCAAACCGGTCGGTTGTTCATGTTTTGAAACTGCAGGTGTTGCGCTGCGGTGCAGAATATTAAGGATCAAGCCTCAGCCTTAATGACGTTCGGCGTAGACGCGCATCTCTTCGGCTTCCTGACGGGCTTCGCGCAGGCCATCCATGGCGGCGCGCAACTCTGCCTCGGTCTGGGCCAGCTGGTTGGTCAGCTCGGCTTCGCGCTGTTGCAGGTAGGTGATCGCCTGATCGCGGGTTTCCTCTGCCTCGTGCAGCTCCTGGCTCATGCGTTCCAGCTGATCCATGTCGGCCTGGCTGACACGTTTGAAGCGGTGAATCAGCCAATGGGCAAACCAGCCAAGGCAAAAGGCGACGAAGAGAATGATCGCCGTGGTGATGATGAACTGCGTTCTGTCCATAAGTCCTTACTGTCCCTCAGGCCTATTAGCCATCGTCGCCGGTTGTCTCCGGCTCAAAATCCGCATCGCGCACGGCCCCTTCGGGCACGGCCTTGTCTGCACCGATCCCAGCGGCGGCTTCCGTCGCTTTAGGGTCTTGTAGCGGGGTCTCGGCCTCAGCGCCATCGGTGGTTGCTTCTTCCTCGCCGCCGGAGCTGTCTGCATCATCGCCGTTTGCGGTCTCGGCGGCCTCTGCATCGTCACCTGTGTCGCTTTCGGACTCAGCCTCTGCGGCTGCGGCCATGGCCGCGATTTCTGCGGCGACGGCGACTGTGTCCACTTCGGCAATTTCGCCGTCTTCGCCAAGCAGGTTGAATTCAATCCGGCGGTTTGCTTCGCGGCCTGCCTCGGTTTCATTTGTTTCGATGGGCTGCGCTTCGCCATAGCCGCGCACCTTGTAGCTGGCGACGGGAACCAACCGTTGACGCAGCGCGTCGAGCACGGCCTGCGCGCGCTTCTGGCTGAGTTGCTGGTTCATGGTTTCGCGGCCCTGGCTGTCGGTGTGGCCGCCGATTTCCAAGGGGATGTCGCCGCAGGTTTTCAGCAGGTCTGCCAGATCATCGAGAATGTCGCGGGCCGACACGTCCAGCGTGGCAGACCCCGGTTCAAAGGACAATTTCCGGCTGCCGACGGTTGTGAGGATCATCGCCTCACACTGTTCAGGGGACGGAATGCCAAGCGAGGCGTCAAGGCGCTCCACATAGGTCACGTCGATGTCGAACGTGGACTGGTCGCCAAGCTTGCTGGCCAGCAGGGTCGCAATCTGGGCGCTGGCCTCGGTGTTGCCGGTGTTGCCGGTGATGATCATGTCATCCGCGGTCACGGTGACGGCGCCGTTGGCCAGCATGGACAGCGCCTCCAGCCCAGCGAGGGTGCGCACGGACCATGTGTTGGGCAGCCCTTCGACGACGCGCGCCGCCGTGTAGACCGAGTCGGAGCCAAAGGCTGCGCGCGCGAAGCTGTCGACCGTCTGGCGAGCCACTTCGGAATTGAGGCGACCGCGCAACTGCACCTGACCCTCGGGGGAGAGGGTGGCGGTGAATTCGGCCGGGCCTTCTTCGCTGGCTTCAGGCGGCTTTGGCAGAACGGCGTGCAGGGCGAAGACGTCCGGCAGTACCGATTCCAGCTCTCCGACGACGCGGTCGAAGAGCGCCTGATTGGTCCCTTCAAGTGCGACGAGGGTCACATCCGCATTGGCAAAGGTGATGCTGCCGCCGCCAAGTTCCTTGAGCTTGGTGATGCCCAGTTCGGTGGCGTCGGCCCAGCGACGGGAGGGAACGCCAAGGCCGAGTGTGCAGCTTGCCTTGCCCTCCAACCCGGCCGCAGCGGCGGCGCTCAGGATGCGGCCACGGGCTTCCTCGGTGTCGGCGGAGCAGGCGTCAAAGCGCGTGCCGTTCTCGTCGATCAGGAAACGCAGGGTGAAGGGGCTGATCACCGGGCGCGGTGCGGACAGGTCCAGGGCCAGGCGAATGTCGTCGGGCTTGCGGCGGGCGAGGG
Organism: Sagittula marina; assembly: GCF_014196795.1. Taxonomy (GTDB): domain Bacteria; phylum Pseudomonadota; class Alphaproteobacteria; order Rhodobacterales; family Rhodobacteraceae; genus Sagittula; species Sagittula marina. Next base: position 387,880 of record NZ_JACIEJ010000002.1, on the reverse strand, counting down.
TTGTTTCGAGCCGGGTGCGGGCCTCGGCGCTTTCGGTCATGGCCTTGATTTCGACCAGCGTGGAATCGACGGAAATCTTGGACCGGGGAAGGTCGCGCAGGGAGGACGTGGCGAACCGCAGGGCGTCGTCCCAACCATCGGGAGCCGGAAAGTCTGCCGATTCCAACAGGTCGGACACCTCGGCCCCGTCTGCGATACTGCGGAAGCGGTCCATCAGGTCTTCGCGGTCGGTGGAGGCCGGCACGAGGCCAATGACGGAAATGCCGGAATCATTGCGCAGAATCTCGATCGAGAAGCGCGGCGCGGCGATGTCGGCAGCCTCTTCGACCAGCATCTGGTCGATGACGCGGGAGGCATCGACCACGCGGCCCGCAGCAGAAAGGGCGTGAAAGCGCGCTGCTTCGTCCGGCGCGGTGCCGATGAGAAAGACCTGCAAACCGTTGGTATCGACCTCCGCCCAAGTGAGCCCTTCGGCATCCAGGCGGTTCAGCACCTCGGCTTGCGATCCTGCTTCGACCATCTGGGCGGAGAAGTACGCGGCGAGAAGGCTGGCACTGCCGGCGACGGCAAAGGTTCCAACTACGGTGAAAAGCGATGAAAGCCGCATGTGAGCGTGAGGTCCAAATTCCGGGTGTGAGACTGATACGCAAGCCGGGGGGCCTGCGCAATCAAGCGATGATCGCGGCGGCGAAAAACAGCACGGGCAACAATCCGGCGTCGCGGTTGGATCTGAAGAGCTGTAGCAGCCGGTCGTTGTCATCCAGTTTCAACCGGCGCATCTGCCAGAGCATGTGCCAGCCCATGGCCCATGGGCCGATGATGAGGGCAATCAGCTTGAGCGGCTCGCCCGAGGGAGCGGCCAGCGCGATGGCCAGCCCCATGAGCGCAACGGTGGCCGCGAGGAACCAGGCCAGCCAGCGCGGGGTCGCCTCGCCGAACAGGCGCGCGGTGGATTTCACGCCGATGAGCGCGTCGTCCTCTTTGTCCTGGTGAGCGTAAATCGTGTCATAGAACAGCGTCCACGCCATGCCCGCGACATATAGTGCAACGGCGGGCCACCCGAGGCTGCCGCTGTGCGCCGTCCAGGCCAGTAGCGCGCCCCAGTTGAAGGCGATGCCGAGGAAGATCTGCGGCCACCATGTGAACCGCTTGGCAAAGGGGTAGATCGCAACCGGCCCCAGCGCGAGGATGCCGAGCGCAATGGCCATCGGCGGAAAGGTCACGAGGATTGCAAAGGCGATCAGGCATTGTGCGATGGCCCAGGCGAGGGCTTGCTTCGTGGTGACCTGGCCGGACGGGATGGGGCGGGAGGCCGTGCGCGCCACGGAGCCGTCGATGTCCCGGTCGGTGATGTCGTTCCACGTGCAGCCCGCGCCGCGCATCAACACCGCGCCGATGCCGCAGCCGACAAAGATCCACAGGTCGAACCAGCTTGCGCGCCCGTCCGCCACCATGGCCAGCGTCAGGCCCCACCAGCACGGCAGAAGCAGAAGCCATGTGCCGATGGGACGGTCCGCGCGACTGAGGCGCAGGTAGGGTCGCGTGGCAGGGGGCGCGATGCGGTCGACCCAATTGCCCTTTACCGCGTCGGAGACTTGTCCCGCTGCCTCTGGCGTCTGCTGCGTACCGGTCATATGTTTTGCCCCATGGATATAGAGAAGCCCAAAATTCGCCTGTTTGTAGACCACCCGCTGGCCGAGGAACAGGCCGTGCCCCTCACGAAGGAGCAAGCGCACTATCTGTTTGGCGTAATGCGACAGGAGGTCGGCGCGTTCGTCGCGCTGTTCAACGGGCGCGATGGCGCCTGGGCCGCCGAGGTGGTGGAGGCCGGGAAACGTGGTGGCGTCCTGGTGTGTCGCGCGCTGGATGCGCCGCAGATGGACCCGCCGGACCTGTGGCTGATGTTTGCCCCGGTCAAAAAGGCGCGCACGGATTTCATCGTGGAAAAGGCGACGGAGATGGGGGCGCGGCGCATCTTGCCGGTGCAGACGCAGTTTACCAACTCTGAACGGCTGCGGGTGGACAAACAGCAGGCGCACGCGGTGGAGGCCGCAGAGCAATGCGGTGGCACCTTTGTACCGGAGGTCTGCGCGCTGCAACGGTTGGACCGCGTTCTGGCCGACTGGGACCCGACGCGGCGCATTTTGTTCTGCGATGAAAGCAGCGTCGGGACGGCGGTGACGCTAGAGGGGCTGGACCCCGGTCCCTGGGCCATCCTGATCGGGCCGGAAGGCGGCTTTTCTGAAGCTGAGCGCACGAAGCTGCGCGGCATGGACTGCGCAACGTCGATCAGCCTTGGCCCACGGATCCTGCGGGCAGAGACGGCGACGGTTGCCGCGCTGACGCTGTGGCAAATGGCGGCGGGTGACTGGCAGGAGGCGTCGGTGTGATCGTAGACCAACGCGAGGACTGCGCATGATGCGGAAGGCAGACATCAGGGACGCCGGCGCCATCGTGGCTTTCCTTGAGGGGCATGTGGAAACCTCCATGTTCTTGCTCGGCAATCTCGAGGCGCATGGCATCGGCAATCATGACGCCCCCAATGGCACAGCGTTTTTCCTGCGGGAGACCGGTGAGGAACTCACCGGCGTCTTTGGCGCGACTAACAGCGGATACCTGATGTGTCAGCTGCCCGGTCTGACCGAAGCCGAGGCGCAAGCCTGCGTCCATCTTCTGAAAGGGCGTGACCTGGTCGGCATGACAGGGGAGGCGGGACAGGTGGCCGTGATGCTCGACGCCTTGCCGGTGGCGCAGGACGGGTGGCAGCTCAATCAGGTGCAACCGCTGTATCATCGTGCCTTGGCGGGACTGATCTCTGCCGATCATACGCGGCCTGCAGAGGCGGGCGACGTCGCGATGCTGACCGATTGGTTTGCCAGCTATCTCAGGGAGACCCAAACCTGTCCGGCTGGGGATCTCATGTCGCACGCCAGCGCACGGGCCGAGGCCGCCGTCGGCTCCGCGCATATCCGGTTGCTGATTGAAGACGGTCAACCGACGGCCATGGCGGCGATAAATGCGCGGGCCGGGCGGGCGGTGCAGGTTGGCGGTGTATTCGTTGCCGACGAGTTGCGCGGCATGGGGCGTGGCGGGCGCGTGACAGCGGCTTTGCTTGCGCAGGCCGCGGTGGCAGGGGCGGATCTGGCGATCCTGTTCGCGGCATCGCCCAGTGCGGCCAGGGTCTACGAACGGATCGGCTTTGAGCGGTGCGGCGCGTATCGGCTGGCCTTTTTGAAGGCGCCGCTGACGATGGGGGAGGCGGCATGATCCGACCTGAGGTGAAACAGGGGCTGCGCCGCTGGCAAGAGGTGCTGGTGGGCGCGGCCGTCGCGGCACTGGGCCTGTACTGGGCGTTGTTCACCGGCGGCGGCGTGTTGCATTGGATCGGCTGGCTGGTCTGCGCCGTGGGCTGCGGGCTGGGTGTCGCGGGCGTGCAACGCGCGCGGTTTCGGCAAGGGTCGGACGGGCCGGGCGTTGTGCAGGTGATCGAACGGCGGGTCAGCTATTTCGGCCCCCTGAACGGCGGCCTTGTTGATCTGGAGGCGATGACCTCTCTGCTGCTCGACCCGACGGAAAAGCCACCACACTGGGTGATGCGTGTGCCGGGGCAGGAGCCGTTGCACATTCCATTGACCGCAAAGGGCGCGGACCAATTGTTCGACGCCTTTGCCAGCCTGCCCGGTATCCAGACGGAACACATGCTTCGGCAGATGCACGGCGACCCGGTGGGGCCAGTGGTGATCTGGCGCACACCGGCTGCGCAGGACGCACCCATTCGGTTGCATTGACACTCTGGAATATTGGCGACAGGAGGTTATTTGCAGCCGATACGAATTTTTCAGGAGCCTCCACATGTCCATTCCTCAGTCCGGTGGCGGGCCCATCGAGAGCCACGCCCAGCTCGCAGAGTATCTGGAAGACGGCATCAAGCCGAAAGAAGACTGGCGGATTGGCACCGAGCACGAGAAATTCGGCTACTGTAAGGATACCCACAAACCGCTGCCCTATGAGGGCGAGCGATCGATTCGCGCCGTGCTTGAAGGGTTGCGGGACCGCCATGGCTGGGCCGAGGTCACCGAAAAGGGTGTGCTGATCGGGTTGTCCAAGGACGGGGCCAATGTGTCGCTGGAGCCGGGCGGCGCACTGGAACTGTCGGGCGCGCCGCTGGAGACCATTCACCAGACCTGCGACGAGGTGAACGAACACCTGCGCGAGGTCAAGGGCGTGGCCGATGAGATCGGCGTCGGCTTTATCGGCCTGGGGGCTGCGCCCGAGTGGATGCACGACGACGTGCCGCTGATGCCCAAGGGGCGTTACAAATTGATGGATGCCTATATGCCCACGGTGGGCACCACCGGACGCGAGATGATGCGCCGCACCTGTACCGTGCAGGTGAACCTCGACTTCGGGTCCGAGGCGGACATGGTGCAGAAGATGCGCGTGGCTCTGGCGTTGTCCCCCGTGGCGACGGCGCTGTTTGCCAATTCGCCGTTTTTCGAGGGCAAGCCGCTGGCCGTGAAATCCAAGCGGATGCAGATCTGGGAAACGCTGGACGATTCGCGCACCGGTATGCTGCCGTTTGTGTTCGAGGATGGCTTTGGCTTTGACGCGTGGGTGGAATACGCCTTGGATGTGCCGATGTATTTCGTCTACCGCGATGGCGAATACGTGGATGCGCTGGGCATGTCCTTCCGTGATTTCCTGAAGGGCGAACTGCCCGCATTGCCGGGCGAAAAGCCGACGCTGTCAGATTGGGCGGATCACCTGACGACGGCCTTCCCGGACGCGCGCGTGAAGAAATACATCGAAATGCGCGGGGCTGATGGTGGCCCGTGGCGGCGGCTGTGTGCCTTGCCGGCGCTGTGGGTCGGCCTGATGTACGATCAGGGCGCTTTGGATGCGGCGTGGGATCTGTGCAAGGATTGGGACGCGGAAACGCGCGAAGGTCTGCGCCGTGCCGCAACCCGCGACGGTCTGCAAGCAGAAGCGGGCGGCGTGAAGATGCACGATCTGGCGCGCGAAGTGCTCAACATTGCCGAAGCGGGTCTGGTGGCGCGGGCGCGGCCGGGGTCAGGCGGCCTGGTGCCGGATGAAACGCACTTCCTGAATGCGCTCAAGGAAAGCGTCGAAAGCGGGCAGGTGCCTGCAGACGAACTGCTGGAACATTACCATGGCGACTGGAACGGCGATCTGAGCAAGATCTACGCGGCCTATTCCTACTGAATGCGTGTCGGGGCCAAGCCCCGACCTTCGCAGGTCTCACCCGGCAGGGATTTCCGATTTCTTGAGAATGTTGCGGCGGTAGTAGTCGCTGACCTCCGCCTTGCGGGCTGCCTGCATCTGCGGTGAGGGCGGTAAATCCAGCTGTGTCAGCATGGCATATCCATCCCAAGCCGTGGGCCTGCGGTTCCGCTTCCTTGACCGTTTCGCGGCAGGCTCTGCTGTGTCTGATAGGCCGGTTGGCATTGTGCGCGCCGCATCTTCATCAGGTGCGGGGCCGAAGCGGTTGTCCCGGTCAGAGGGCAGCGCGAACATCACCAACAGGATCGCTCCGCCAATCAAGGGGACAAGGCCAACCAGCAGCCAGAGCGCGGAGCGCCCGGTGTCATGCAGGCGGCGCGCCTGTGAGGACAATTGCGGTATCATAAGCAGCGGGCTGATGATGGGCATCGCGGCGAGGAAGCCCGGTAGCATCACACCCGTATGCATCACCGAAACCAGGTTGGCCGCCACGAGACTGACCAAAATCAGTAAAAACAGCGTTTGCGCCCACCAGAATTCGGCACGCGAACTGCGCCCCGAAAAGTCGAGCGCGCGGGTAAAGAAACGAGCAAAGGCGGTGTGGGGCGGGACCATGGCAATCTCCGGGAGTGTCGGGATCACCCTTTCTGTGTGTCGTGGCAGCAATGCGGCCCCGTTGCGGCGCGTTAAGGATGTTCAAGGCGTTGGTTCCGGACGGATTGGACGTCAATACCCGATGGCACACCCATCCTTGCGCGGGTCTGATGCCCCTTCGAGCACGCCGGACGGGTGAATCACGATGGCCTGGGCGCCGCCGATGGGCACTTCGGGAATGTCGATCTTGTGGCCGCGCGCGGCCAGCTCCGCCGCGACGTCGGCGCTGTAGCCGCGCTCCAGCTTTAGCACCGGCCCGTCAGCAAAGCTGCGCGGAGCGTCAATGGCGGTCTGCGGGTCCATGCCAAAATCGGTGAGGTTGCTCAGAAGGCGCGCGTGGCCCATGGGCTGATACTGCCCGCCCATGACGCCAAAGGGCATGGTGATGCGCCCGTCGTCTCGGACCATTCCGGGAATGATGGTGTGCATGGGACGCTTGCCGCCCGCCAGTTCGTTGGGATGTCCCGGGGCGAGCGAAAAACCCGCGCCGCGATTTTGGAAAAGGATGCCAAGCTTCTCGGAGGCCAGACCCGAACCAAACCCATGAAAGATTGAATAAATCAGCGACACGGCCATGCGGTCTCGGTCGACCACGGTGATGTAAATCGTATCGCGATGCACCGCGTCGGCGCTTTGCAGCAGGGCGGCATTGGCGCGTTTCGGGTCGATCAGCGCCGCCAGACGGTCGGCGGTGTCCGGGCTGAGCAGGTGGTCGAGCCGGTCCATGTGGTCCGCGTCGGCGATAAAGCGATTGCGGGCGTCATAGGCAAGGCGCGCGGCCTCTGCTTCGATATGGACCCGGTCGGCCCCGAACGGATCCATGGCCGAAATGTCGAAGCGGGACAGGATGTTGAGCAAAAGATGCGCCGTGACACCTTGGCCGTTTGGTGGATGCTCCAACAGCTCCCGCGTTTTGTAGAGGCCAGAGAGCGGCGCGTGAAAGGTGGTTTTTTGCGCGGCAAAGTCGTCGAGCGTGTGCGTGCCGCCGAGGGCGCGCAGGCTGGTGACCATGTCTTCGGCCACGTCGCCGGTGTAGAACGCGTCCCGCCCGTCGCGGGCAATGCGGCGCAGCACGTCTGCCTGGCCGGGCAGGGCGAGGCGGTCGCCCACGTGCGGCAGGCGACCCCAAGGCAGGAAATGGGCGCGCGCGCCTGCTTGCAGAACGTGGCTGGACTGTCCGTAGTCAAAGGCGGCGCGGGCAGCGATGGGGATGCCGTCCTCCATGTAGCGAATGGCGGGGGCGAAGCTGTCCGCCAGCCCAAGCGAGCCGAACCGCTCCGACATGGCGCAAAACCCGTCGATCGCACCGGGAATGGAAACCGCGTTGGCGTCATTCAGCGGCATGATGCTGTGACCGGCAGCTCGCATCTGATCGGCGGTCAGGGCTGCGGGCGCGCGACCGGAACCGTTTACGGCGATGACATCTACCCCTGGTTTCGCCACCAAGGCAAAGCAATCGCCGCCGATACCTGTCATCGCCGGCTCGGCACAGCCGAGGATCAGCGCGCCAGCAATTGCTGCGTCCATGGCGTTACCGCCTTGGCGGAGAATGTCGATGGCGGCAGAGGCCGCGAGGGGGTGGGACGTGGCGCACATGCCGCTGTCGGCCAAAACGCCGGATCGGCCTGGTGTGTGAAAATCGCGCATGCTGTTCTCCCGTGTCGCAGGGCAACATGTCGGTGTAGCGCGTGGGCGTCAACATATGTGGCAAAGTCCCTCGACACCGGGCACTGGGTGGGGGCTGATAACACCCGGTGTCGAGGGGAAGCCTATGCAGCTACAAGACCATGTATGGTTTCTGATTGAGGCTGCATTGGGGAGGCTTCGAGACCTTTTGCGGGCAGTCTTTCTCTTTTGACGTCTGGCCCTGAGTGGGATTGGGCGGTCCTTTCTCAGGCTTGGCAGGACGTATCATTGAGCAATGTCGTCACGGAAGCGCCGATGATTGTCAGGCGGCAAGGGGGGCATCGCAAACCAGAAGTAGGTCTATCCGCCGTCAGACCTGCAATACGAGCCGATCCACGGCCTGGCAGCGCCGTTCGAAGCATGAGTTCGACAGGAGCAAGTTGCGCTCGCGCAGGTGAGCAAGACGATGAGCAACAATGCCGTTTGATCTTGGGGCGGAGTTCCGTAGGCCGATGATGTTGCACGGTGCCATTCGCAAGGTCCGCGAGGCATTTTTGGCAATGGTGCCACGCCACTCTCGGCAGGTTTGGCGTGCGATCGACTGCCGGCGTCCGTAATATTGAAACCTCGGAACCGGGTACTGGGTGGGGGCTGATAACACCCGGAACCGAGGTTGAAGCCTATGCAGCTACGAGACCGTTTATCGTTTCCGATGAGGGCAGGAACATGATGCTGAGATGGTGATTTTTGGGCGAACGCCGTTCTGTGCAACGGGCACAAAAAAACACGCCTGCTGGGCGTGTTCGGTGTAGGATCTCGGTGCCGGGCACTGGGTGGGGGCTGATAACACCCGACACCGAGATGAAGCCTATGCAGCTACAATCCTGAGAATGCCGTTTGATTGGGGCGCGAATGGGACGGCCACGCGTTCATTTGCGGGCGCTTAGGATTTGGTATCTAGCCTTAGTTCCAAGGCAAGACGGTTGCTTCCGCCATCGTGGCGATATTCCACGTGGCTCGCCAAAGTGTGGATCAGCATCCAGCCAAATCCGCCTTCCGGCAGATCGGCACGCGGCACGTCCAGATCCGCATCGCGCGGGCACGGCAAAGTGCCATTTGGCATGGCGCGGCCGTAGTCGATGAATTCAGCGTTCATTGTGGTCGGGCCGAATAAAAGTGTCAGATCGATTTCGCCCGTGTGGCTATCGTCGTAGGCATGTTCGACAATGTTGTTGAGCACTTCGGCGACAATCACTTCCCAAGTGCTGTCGAGACAGTCCAGGGGGGGCATGTCATTCAGCCGGACACGTACCTCCCGCAGTGTTTCGCTGACGGCATCGGGGGTGCTGCGCAGACTCGTGCGAATGGAAAGCCTGTCCCCGTCCAAACACTGGGCTTTCATGGCGATCCTCCCACGGAGACTCAGGTTCACGCACTCAGGGCCGTGTCGGCAGATGGATAAATGGTAAAGATCGAATCCATCCGGGTCATGCGGAACACCTTGTCCACGGCAGGAGAGAGACCCGCGAGTTCCAGCTTCGCCCCTGGCGGCATAAGCTTCATTGCCGCGACAATGGCACCCAGCCCGCTTGAATCGATGAAATCCACCCGTTCGAGGTTCAGGACGAAACGTCCGCTGGCGTCGGCCAGCAGTTCACGCATACGGTCCTTGAACTGGATCGCGACCGCAGCATCGATGCGGTCGGCATCGACGGTGATCATCTCAAGGCCGGATCGGGTTTGTCTGGTAAGCTGCATGGGCTGCCTCGTGGTTGCGCCGTGGAGAGAGCCTAGACGCCAATCCTTACCATTGGGTATGCATTGGAGAACGAAGGGGAGAGAGACGATGAAAGACGTGGTGATTACCGGAGCCTCGCGCACGCCGATGGGCGGATTTCAGGGCGTTTTCGATGGGGTGCCCGCCGCCACATTGGGAGGCGCGGCGATTCGCGCCGCTTTGGTCCAGGCCGGGGCGCCGCAGGTGGATGAATTGCTGATGGGCTGTGTCTTGCCTGCCGGGCAGGGGCAGGCTCCGGCGCGGCAGGCAGGCTTTGCCGCTGGCCTGGGCGACGAGGTCCCCGCCACCACGCTGAACAAGATGTGCGGCTCCGGCATGAAAGCCGCGATGATGGCCTGGGACCGGCTGGCGCTTGGCGATGCGCAGACCATCGTCGCCGGCGGCATGGAGAGCATGACCGAAGCCCCCTACATCTTGCCAAAGATGCGGGGTGGCGCGCGCATCGGCCACAGCCAGGTCGTCGATCACATGTTCCTCGACGGGCTGGAGGATGCCTACGACAAGGGCCGTCTCATGGGCACCTTTGCCGAGGACTGTGCGGAGGCGTTTCAATTCACCCGCGAGGCGCAGGACCAATACGCCTTGGCCTCCCTGTCCAACGCGCTGGAGGCGGAGCGCACCGACGCATTTGACCGGGAGATCACGCCGGTCACGCTGCACCTTCGCCACGGCGAAGAGATCATCACGCGCGACGAACAACCCGGCAAGGCCCGCCCCGAGAAGATCCCGATGCTCAAACCCGCGTTCCGCAAAAACGGCACCGTGACGGCGGCCAACAGCTCGTCGATCTCCGACGGGGCGGCGGCGCTGGTGTTTACCACGCTGGAGGCGGCAGAGGCCGAAGGCACCACGCCGCGCGCCCGGATTCTGGGCCATTCCAGCCACGCGCAGGCGCCCAAGGACTTCCCCACGGCGCCTGTCCCGGCGGCGCGCAAGCTGCTGGACCGCATCGGGTGGAAGGTATCCGACGTCGACCTGTGGGAGGTGAACGAAGCCTTCGCCGTGGTGCCCATGGCGTTCATGCGTGAACTGGGCCTGCCCCGCGACATCGTGAACGTGAACGGCGGGGCCTGCGCGCTGGGCCATCCCATCGGTGCCTCCGGCGCGCGGATCATCGTCACCTTGCTGAACGCGTTGGAAAAGCGCGGGCTGAAGCGTGGGGTGGCCGCCATCTGCATCGGCGGCGGCGAAGGCACGGCCATCGCCATCGAACGCATGTAGCATAAGACAGGTGCGTTGCAGCGCGCTGTTTCTTTGCGCCAAGATACTCCGGGGGTCGAGGGCTGGCCCCCCGGCGCGCTGCGTGCCACAAACACCGCCATGACCGTTGACTATTCAGACCTCAGAAAATCCATCGCCGCCCTGACCGAGGGCGAGACGGATGCCGTCGCCCTCATGGCCACTGTTGCCTGCGAGGTGCATCACGCCGATGACCGCTTTCACTGGACGGGCTTTTACCGCGTCACCGCGCCGGAGCTGTTGAAGATCGGCCCGTACCAGGGCGGCCATGGGTGCCTTGTGATTCCCTTTGCGCGAGGCGTCTGCGGAGCCTGCGCGCGCACGGGCGAAGCGCAGATCGTGGCGGATGTGGACGCGTTTCCCGGCCATATCGCCTGCGCCAGCTCCACCCGATCGGAATTGGTCCTGCCAGTGCGCGATGGCGCGGGACGGCTGCTTGGGGTCTTTGACCTCGACAGCGATTTCCCGAATGCCTTCACCCAGGGCGATGCCGACGCGCTTCAGGCGATCCTCGATGATGCATTCGGGAACGCGGTGTGAGGACGAACGAGTATCGCGGATGCGGTGCCCTGACCCGCGCCGGATGCCCCTGTCTCCCGCAAGAAGGCGCTAAATGACACTGCAGGCTTGGTTGGTCTTCGCGGGGTTCTGGGTGCTGTTTGTCACCTCACCGGGGCCGAATGCTGCGAATTGCATTCTGACCGGGATGACACATGGCTTTCGTCGCGCTTTGTGGGGGGTGTTGGGCATCCTGTCACAGGCGGCGCTGTTTCTGGGGCTGTCCGCGGCCGGGGTGACGGCGCTGATCGCGGCCTCTCCAACGGCGTTCCTTGTGGGTAAGCTTGCGGGCGCAGCGCTGTTGGTCTGGCTGGGTTTGCGCAATTGGCGACGAGCGGCGCGGCCCTTGGGGGAGGCCGACGTGGCGCAGGGCGAAGCCGCAAGGGCGATCTGGCTGCGTGCCTTCCTTGTGGCAACGATCAATCCCAAGTCCGTGGCCGGCTACCTCGCCGCATTCTCGCAATTCGTCATGGAGGACGTGCCGATCGCGCAGCAGATGATCGTCATCGTGCCCACGGCGCTGACCATCACCTTTCTCAGCTACGCGACCTACACCGGGCTTGGCGCGTGGCTGGGACGGCGGGCGCTGTCGGCACTTGCCAACGTCGCAATCCGACGCTTGCTGGCGGGGTGCTTTATCTTCTACGGGCTGGCGTTGGGAGCATCGGCGATTCCGACGCTGTTGTGAGACATGCCATGAGAAAGGCGCGCGTATGCAAGTGACACTTCTGGACGGCGGGATGGGGCAGGAGCTGATCCATCGCGCGGGCGACCCGCCCACACCGCTGTGGTCGACGCAGGTGATGATGGATCACCCCGGTCTGGTGCAACAGGTCCATGCGGACTATTTCGCCGCCGGGGCAACGATTGCGACCGCGAACACCTATGCGCTTTTGCGGGACCGTCTTAAGGTCGCCGGCATCGAGGGCCGCTACGAGGAACTGATCGACGCCGCGATGCGAGAGGCCGTTGCCGCGCGCACGGCGCATGGATCGGGGCGCATTGCGGGCTGCACCGGGCCGCTCGGCGGCAGCTATCGCCCTGACAATCATCCGGCGACTGCCGAGGCTGTGCCGCTTTATGCCGAACAGGCCCGCTTGATGGCCCCGTTTGCCGATTTGATGATCGCGGAGACGGCGGCCTCCGTGCAGATGGCGCAGGCCATGTCGGAGGGGGTGCTGAGCGCGGGCAGGCCGCTTTGGCTGGCGGTGACGGTGGACGACGCCGATGGCACCCGGCTGCGGTCAGGCGAGCCATTGGCGGATGTGCTGCCGGTTCTGCGCGATGGCGCGGCGGCGGTTTTGGTCAACTGCTCCGTACCGGAGGTGATGCCTGCCGCGCTGGATATCGTATCGCGCAGCGGTCTGCCGTGCGGGGCCTACGCCAATGCCTTTACGCACATCACCGAGGATTTTCGCCGCGATGCGTCTACGGTTGAGGCACTGAGCGCGCGGTCCGATATGGGTCCGATGGACTACGCGGATCATGCCTTGTCCTGGCTCGATCATGGGGCCACCATTCTTGGCGGTTGCTGCGAGACGGGACCGGCGCATATCGCCGAGATCGCCAGACGTCTGACAGCCGCCGGACACGAGATCGTCTGACCGATCAAATGAGACGCCGCCATGACGCTGCCCGCTCAGGCCCGTGTGGTCATCATTGGGGGCGGCGTCATCGGCGCGTCCGTTTTTATCCGGACACCACCGGGCCACAGACGCAATTGCGTCGCAGCGCCCCTTGCACCCTGGCTGGCGATCAGTAGGGAAGGGGCATGAGTGAATACATGCCCCCCTCTGGTGAGATCCCCGTGTTGCACGAAGACAGCGATCTGCTGATCGTCGACAAACCGGCGGGTCTTTTGTCCGTGCCGGGCAAGGGTCCGGAGCTGGCCGATTGTCTGCTGACAAGGCTGGAGTCGGCCTTTCCCACGGCGCGTCTGATCCATCGGCTGGACCGTGACACCTCTGGCGTGATGGTGTTTGCCCTGACGGCCCATGCGCAAAAACACCTCAACCTGCAGTTCGAGCAGCGGAAGACCAAGAAAACCTATGTCGCACGGGTCACAGGACGGTTGGAGCCCAAGACCGGGGAGGTGGATCTGCCGCTGATCGTGGATTGGCCAAATCGCCCGCGGCAGATGGTCTGCCACGAGACGGGCAAGGCCGCCCTCACCGGGTACCGCGTGTTGAAGGCGTCGGACGAAGAAAGCCGCGTGCGCCTGTTCCCGCACTCCGGGCGGACACATCAGCTGCGCGTGCATATGCTGTCCTTGGGGCATCCGATCCTTGGCGATGAGCTGTACAACCCGGAGACGGCAAGTCAGTACCCGCGCATGATGCTGCACGCCGAGGAATTGCGTGTGAACCATCCCGAAAACGGCAAAGGTATGACATTTCGGGCCAACGCACCGTTCTGAGGGGCGTCATGGCGCTGTCATACGTTGTCGCTAGGCACGGTTTTCCGATGGCCAGCTTGAAAAGGAAGACATGACCAAAACCGTCCCTGACACGGCCCCGATGGGCAGGTTTGAAAGGCTGCTGACCGTCTGGGTGGCACTGGCCATGGGGGCTGGCATCGCCATGGGTTTGCTGGCGCCGGGCCTTGTACAGGCCATCGCGGCGGCAGAGGTTGCGTCAATCAATCTTGTGGTCGCGGTGCTGATCTGGGCGATGGTCTTTCCGATGATGGTGGGCGTGGATTTCGGTGCTCTCAAAGGCGTGGCCCGGCAACCGCGCGGGCTGCTGGTGACATTGGTGGTGAACTGGCTGATCAAACCGTTCACCATGGCCGCGCTGGCGGTGCTCTTCTTCGAGGTGATCTTTGCCCGCTGGATCGCACCCGAGGATGCAGCGCAATACATCGCCGGGTTGATCCTGCTTGGGGCCGCGCCCTGCACCGCGATGGTCTTCGTCTGGTCGCAACTGACCCGTGGCGACGCAACCTACACACTGGCGCAGGTGTCTGTGAACGACGTCATCATGGTCTTTGCCTTCGCGCCCATCGTGGGCTTCTTGCTTGGCGTCACGGACATTGCTGTGCCTTGGGAAACGCTGGTGCTTGCGACGCTGCTATATGTGCTGTTGCCGCTGGTGGCAGGCCTGGCAACACGGCGGGCGCTGGGCACTCAGGCGCGGATCGACGCGTTCACGGCCCGCGTTAAACCGCTGTCGATCCTGGGCCTGATCGTCACCGTCGCGATTCTGTTCGGCCTGCAGGCTGACCAGATTCTGTCCAAACCTACGGTGATCTTGCTGATCGCAGTGCCCATTGTGATTCAGAGCTACGGCATTTTCGCGCTGGCCTATGGCGCGGCCTATGCACTGAAGGTGCCGCACCGGATCGCCGCTCCCTGCGCCCTGATCGGCACGTCGAACTTCTTTGAGCTGGCGGTGGCGGTGGCAATCTCGCTCTTCGGCCTGAACTCCGGTGCCGCGCTGGCAACGGTTGTCGGGGTGCTGGTCGAAGTCCCGGTGATGCTGTCGCTTGTGGCTTATGCCAATCGAACCCGGCCTCGCTTTGCCACATCTCAAGACTGAGGCAACGCCCACAGGTCTTTGAACGCGCCTGCCTGTGTGCTTCGCAAACACCTGGCAGGGGTAAGGGGGCGGCAGCGCCTCCCCCCCCTCGTTCGCTTATTCGGAGGCCCAGCCCGAAACAGCCTTGACCTCGACGAAGTCATGGATGCCCCAGGAGCCGCCTTCGCGCCCGTTCCCGGACGCCTTCATGCCGCCAAAGGGCGCGCCCGCGCCGCGTGACTGGCCGTTCATCTCGACCATGCCGGACCGCAGCTGACGCGCCAGGCGGTGACGACGATCAACGTCGGTGGACTGCACATAGTTGGTCAGACCGTAGGGCGTGTCGTTGGCAACCGCGACGGCTTCTTCCTCGGTCTCGAACTTCATGATCGACAGCACCGGGCCAAAGATCTCTTCGCGGGCGATGGTCATGTCGTTGGTGACATCGGCAAACACCGTGGGCCGCACGTAAAAGCCCTTGTTCAGACCGTCGGGACGGCCCGTGCCGCCCGCCACAAGGCGCGCGCCCTCGTCGATGCCCTTCTGGATCAGATCCTGAATCTTCGACCATTGCGTGGCGTTGACCACCGGACCGATGTGGCGTCCGTCCTCGGACGGCGGCCCCACCTGCACCTTGTTGGCGGTGGCGGCGGCTTCTTCGACGGCGGCGTCGTAGCGCGAGGCTTCGACCATCATGCGCGACGGTGCGTTGCAGGACTGGCCGGAGTTGTTCATCATGTGAAGAACGCCGCGCTTCACGGCCTTTTCGTCGGCGTCGGCAAACACGAGGTTCGCGCCTTTGCCGCCAAGCTCAAGGTGCACGCGCTTCAGGCTTTCGGCCGCGGCTTTGGAAATCGCGATGCCTGCGCGGGTGGAGCCGGTAAAGCTCACCATGTCCACATCGGGGTGCGACGACAGTTGCGAGCCGACGCCCGCGCCGTCACCGTTCACAAGGTTGAAGACCCCCGGCGGCAGGTCGGCTGCGTCCATGATCTCCGCAAAGATCATCGCATCGAGCGGGCTTTCTTCCGACGGTTTCAGCACCATCGTGTTGCCCGCGACCAGCGCCGCGCCGACCTTCAGCGTGACCTGGTTCATCGGCCAGTTCCACGGCGTGATCAGCGCACAGACCCCCACGGCCTCGTGACGGATGAGGGTGTCCGGCGTGTCGTCATTGAGCGGTTTTTCCCACTCGAAGGCCTTGGCGGCGGCAATGAAGTTCTTCAGATGCGACAGGCCGGCCCCGACCTGCGAGGTGCTGGCCAGCGCAATGGGCGCGCCCATTTCGGTGGAGATCGCCTTTGCCAGATCTTCGGTGCGTGTCTTGTAGGCCGCATAGACGCGTTCCAGTGCGGCGATGCGGTCCTCGGGCGACGTCGCCATCCAGCCGGGCAGGGCGGCTTTTGCGGCGGCCACGGCGGCGTCGGTATCTGCCTGTGCCCCCAGCGAGATCACCGCGCAGGCGTCCTCTGTTGCGGGGTCGATGACCTCGTGGTCGTTGGAGTGTGCCGGGTCTACCCAGACACCGTTGATGTAAAACTGACGCTTGTCGAGCATTGCTGTTTCTCCCGATCGCTGCACCCCATCTGCCGTCTGGCTGGACACGGGCGCGTGTTTTCTCCCGACCGGACGGTCGGGTTATGGCGGCACTCTGTCACTGCGCGCTGAGGCGTGCAAGGGAGGGGTTTACATGCGTCAGGCCGAACGTATCTAAGATAGACAATTGCCCAAAGCGGGCACACAGAGAGAGGACACCACTATGTCACTGCGCATCAACGACGAGATTCCGAACCTGCATGTCACCACCGATCTGGGAGAGTATGACCTGCATGACTGGATCGGCGACAGCTGGGCGATCCTGTTCTCGCATCCCAAGGATTTCACCCCGGTGTGCACCACCGAATTCGGCGCCGTGGCGCAGCTGTCGGAGGAATGGGCCAAGCGCGGCACCAAGGTCATGGGCATCTCCGTCGATGGCGCCGAGGAGCACAAGAACTGGAAGGGCGACATCGAGTCCTTTGGCGGGGCCGAGGCCGGCTTTCCGATCATCGCCGACAACGATCTGAAGGTGGCCAAGGCGCTCGACATGCTGCCCGCCGAAGCCTACCTGCCCGATGGCCGCACGCCGGCAGACAGCGCAACAGTGCGCTCGGTCTTCATCGTGTCGCCGGACAAGAAGGTCCAGCTGACCATGACCTACCCGATGTCCGTGGGCCGCAACTTTGCCGAAATCCTGCGCGCACTGGACGGGTTGCAGCGCACCTGGGGCCAGCCGCTGGCGACGCCCGCCAACTGGGAAACCGGCCAGGACGTGATCGTCGCCCTGTCGCTGGACAATGATGCCGCCACCGAGAAATACGGCGAGCTGGACATCAAGCTTCCCTATCTGCGGTTCGCCAAGAACCCGGCGTAAGCGCTGGCTTTACGCAATTTGACGCGCCCCGGTCGAAAGGCCGGGGCGTTTGCCATTTTCCTTTTGGCACAGCGCGCGGTGAGGTCGTAGGTTTACCCTGTTTTCATTCAGGAGGTCCCGTGACGCTCATTGCCGGAACACGCACCCGCGTGACATTAATCCGCTCGGCTTTCATCAAGAGCACGGCGACACCGTGCAGGACCACGCGCCACTCTACCAAGGCGCGGCTTCAAAGGGCGACCTTGTGCTGGCGTCGGTGAATGCGGGCAACACGCCGTCTTTGCAGGTCGGTCTTGGCGGCGTGAACGGGGCCTTTGCCAAAGTGCTGGCGCAGGCCGGCGCGAACATGATTGGGGCGGTTGCGGTCTTCAGCGCGACGGCATCTCAGGGGGGCATTCCGCCTTTCGAAGCAGTGCGGCTGTGCCTTTAAAGCTCCGGCTATTATCGTAAAAAGAGCGTAGATATGGCGAATGTGGCCAAGGCCATCTACAAGGGCGCCCGACAGGGGCTGATCGACTCGGATCTGGACCTCGCGGAAATTCAGATGCCGGTCGGGCACCGGGGGTTATGACCCTCTGTCCGCGGCGGTACAGGAGATGTTGAACCCTTGAGCCCTCGAACTACGCTAGCCCCTTTCACTCTGGGCGGTGAGACCATCGCGCCGGGCTCCCGCCGCACGGTGGATCTGCCCGTGTCTGTTCTGTCCGATCACACGCCGGTCAACCTGTCGGCGCATGTGGTGCACGGGCGCAAGCCCGGACCGGTGATGTTCGTTTCGGCGGCCATTCACGGGGACGAGGTCATCGGGGTGGAAATCGTGCGCCGCCTGCTGCGCGCCGCGCCGATCAACCGTTTGTCAGGCACGCTGATTGCAGTGCCGATCGTGAACTCCTTCGGGTTTCTCAACCAGTCGCGATACCTGCCGGACCGGCGCGACCTGAACCGCTGCTTTCCCGGCCACGAACGCGGATCGCTCGCCGCGCGGCTGGCGCAGCTTTTCATGTCCGAAGTTGTGGCACGCTGCGATGTGGGTATTGACCTGCATTCGGCTGCGGTTGGGCGGGACAACCTGCCTCAGATCCGTCTGACACCGGGATCAAAGCGGCTGCGAGAGCTGGGCGATGCCTTTGGTGCGCCGGTCACCATGATTTCCAAGGTGCGCGAAGGGTCGCTGCGGTTGTCGGCGGGGGAGGCCGGGGTGGATGTTCTGCTGTACGAGGCCGGCGAAGGGCTGCGGTTTGACGAATTCGCTGCGCGCGCCGGGGTGGCGGGCATCCTGCGGGTGATGGAAAAGCTGGAGATGATCGGCCAGCGCGGCGTGCCCAAAGCGCGCGGGCTGTCGGTGTTCTGCGACAATTCAGGCTGGGTGCGCGCGCCCACCGGTGGCCTATTGCGCACGCTCAAGGCCTGTGGCGATTGGGTAGAGGCAGGCAACGTTCTGGGCCTGGTGTCGGACCCGTTCGGCGAGAATGAATCGGAGCTGCTGGCCGAGTTCGATGGCATTGTCGTCGGGCGGACCAACCTGCCGGTGGTGAACGAGGGCGACGCGCTGTTCCACATCGCGGAACCGGCGTTGAAGAAACATGCCGAAGCGGCGGCAGAGGAGGGCTTTGACGCCCACCACGACGGCCAGCCCCTTTTCGACGAAGACGAAATCATCTGACATATCAAGGGGCAAGCGCCCCGAAAGGAGAGCCGATGGCGTTCACGCTGGCGACCTGGAACATCAACTCAGTGCGGCTGCGGGCCGGGCTGGTGGAAACGCTCCTGACCCAGGAGGCCCCGGACGTCCTGTGCCTGCAGGAGTGCAAATCGCCGGTGGATCAGATCCCGCTGGAGCGGTTTGCCGCCTTGGGCTACGGACACATGGTTGCGCGCGGCCAGAAGGGGTATAACGGTGTGGCGATCCTGTCCAAACTGCCGCTGGAGGACGTGGGCGACCGCGATTTCGCCGGGTTGGGACATTCGCGCCATGTGGCGGCGCGCCTGGAAAACGGTGTTGTCGTGCACAACTTTTACGTTCCGGCGGGCGGTGACGAGCCGAACCGCGAAAAGAACGAGAAATTCGGTCAGAAGCTGGATTATCTCTCGGAGATGCGCGACTGGTTCCACGAGGGCCGCCCGGAAAAGGCAATCCTCGTTGGCGACCTGAACATTGCACCGCGCGAGGACGACGTCTGGGATCACAAGAAGCTGCTCAAGATCGTGTCGCACACGCCTGTCGAGGTTGAAGCGCTGAACGCGGTTATGGAGGCCGGGGCCTGGGTCGACGTGACGCGTCAGGACATCACCGAGGGCAAGCTCTATTCGTGGTGGTCCTATCGCGCAAAGGATTGGTCGGCTGCGGACAAGGGCCGCCGTCTGGACCATATATGGGCCACGCCCGATATCTCGTCGTCGGCATATGGGTCCCGCATACTGCGCGATGCGCGCGGGTGGGAAAAGCCCTCGGACCATGCACCGGTGTTCGCGACCTTTGATGTCTGAACGCAAGGTGCTGTGAGGCACGTGGGTTTTGGACCGGGTGTGAAGCCTTAGCGCCTTTGGCAGATCGGACTGAACCGACCTGACGGAAACGCTGCTGGGCGGTGATCAAGGCACAGCGTCTTTGGAGGCTGCCCTTGCATCACTGCCATCAGTGCGCCATCTAAGCCATCAAACGCGCATTCAGCCCAGAGGGGAAAGATCATGGACCTCAATCTACAGCCGCAGGGCGGTCAGCCGGGCGATCTGGTGAAGGACATCACCGAAGCCGACTTCATGGCAGAGGTGGTCGAAGCCTCGCAAGAGACGCCGATCATCGTCGATTTCTGGGCGCCGTGGTGCGGCCCGTGCAAGCAGCTTGGCCCGGCTTTGGAAAAAGTCGTCACCGAAGCCAAAGGCGCGGTGAAGATGGTCAAGGTCAACGTTGACCAGGCGCAGATGATTGCCAGCCAGCTCCAGATCCAGTCGATCCCGACGGTCTATGCCTTTTACAAAGGGCAGCCTGTGGATGGCTTCCAAGGCGCGTTGCCGGAATCTGAGCTGAAGGCCTTCGTCGCGCGCGTCGTCGAGGCCGGGGGCGGCGAAGCTCCGGAGGATGGCCTGAGCGAGGCGCTGGACACTGCGGACGAGATGCTGGAGCAAGGCGCCGCCGCGGATGCGCTGGAGATCTACGCTGCGGTTCTGGAAGAGGACGCGACCAGCGCACGCGCCTTTGCCGGGATGGTCCGGTGCCAGATTTCGCTTGGCGATCTGGAGCAGGCGGAGGCCATTCTGAACGGTGCACCCGTGGAAATTTCCAAGGCCCCCGAGCTTGAGGCCGCGCACGCACAACTGGAACTGGCCAAGCAGGCGGCAGGCGCCGGGCCGGTCGGTGAGCTGCAGGCGCAGGTCGAGGCCAATCCCGACGACCATCAGGCGCGGTTTGATCTGGCGCAGGCGTTGCACGCCAATGGCGATGCAGAGGGTGCCGTTGCGCAGTTGCTGGAGCTTTTCCGGCGCGATCGCGAGTGGAACGACGGTGCGGCAAAGACGCAGCTTTTCACAGTTTTCGATGCGCTCAAACCCAACGATCCGGTTGTTCTGAATGGTCGCCGCAAGCTTAGCTCAATGATATTTCTTTGAGGACGATTGCTTGACCCAAGGAGCGGCCTAGGTTGGCAAATATGATACGTCTCACCGACCTCCCAGACACCATCGCCGTCTTCCCTTTGCCCGGGGCTCTTTTGCTGCCCCGGTCAAGACTGCCGCTGCACCTCTTTGAGCCGCGCTATCTGCAAATGCTGGATGATTGTCTGAAAACAGACACGCGGCTGATCGGTATGATCCAGCCATCCGCGGGGCCAAAAGGGGCGTCCACGGCGGTGCACCGCATCGGCTGCGCCGGTCGCGTGACACAGTTTTCGGAAACGGAAGACGGACGCTACATGGTGACCCTCGCGGGCATCTCGCGCTTTCGCACGGTCGAGGAAGTCGAAGGCTTTCAGCCGTACCGCCGCTTCCGTGTGGATTGGACAGGCTTTGATCGGGACCAAGGCGGGGCGGAGCATGACGATGGCTTTGACCGCGACCGGATGATGGCTCTGCTCAACCGGTTCTTTGAAGCCCGGGATCTGTCCGCAGACTGGGAAACCTTGCGCGAGGCGGATGACGAGCTTTTGATAAACTCGCTTGCCATGTTGCTGGACTTTGGCCCTGAAGATAAACAGGCCCTGTTGGAAGCGCCCTCGTTGCAGACACGTCGTGAAACGCTGATAACGCTGATTGAATATGCCCTGCGGGGCGGCGAAGGGGATGTGATGCAATGACCGCTACAGAATTTGACCGGCGTATGCTGGAAGCGCTGATCTGCCCCGTAAGCCAAGCGCGCCTGGACTACGACATCGACCGCCAGGAATTGATCAGCGAAAAAGCCGGGCTGGCCTTTCCGATCCGGGATGGCATTCCGGTGATGCTGGTGGACGAGGCGCGCCGCCTCGCCCCCTGACGAAGATCAAGGGGCAGGCCAAGTCATCAAGTGTCCTGCCCCATAAGCGTCAAATGTATGTCAGCGCGCGGGCGAAAGTTGCCGGATCCGTGTTGCCGCCAGAGATGGTGCATATCACCGTATCGGCTGTGATATCCGCGCTGAACAGGGCGGCGGCCAAGGCGACGGCGCCACCGGGTTCTGCCACCACTTTCAGATGCCGAAACGCCAGTGCCATGGCCCGCAGCACCTCCTCGTCGCTCACCACCAAGCCGGGACCGCACAGCTTTTGCGTGATCGGAAAGGTCAGCTCCCCCGGTTGCGGTGTCAGGATGGCGTCGCACAGCCCGCCCGCCTCGACCGGATTGACCTCGCGGATGCCGGATTTCAGGGATCGTGCCGTGTCATCAAAGTCTTGCGGTTCGACTGGGCGGGGACGCAGGCCCGGGGCCTCGGCCTCCAGCGCCAGCGCAATGCCTGCGGTCAGGCCGCCGCCGCCGCAACATACCAGAACGTCGCCCTCCGACACCCCCAGCTCAAAGGCTTGCGCGGCGATTTCCAGGCCGCATGTGCCTTGCCCGGCGATGACCTGCGGTTCGTCGTAAGGCTTGACCAGCGTCAGCCCGCGTTCCTGTGCCAGACGCGCACCGATCTCCTCGCGCTTTTCGCGCCCACGATCGTAGAGGACGACCTCAGCCCCGTAGCTGCGCGTGCCTTCGATCTTGAGCGCAGGCGCGTCGGAGGGCATCACGATCACCGCCGGCGCGCCGAAAATCTGGGCTGCGCGTGCGATGCCCTGGGCGTGGTTGCCAGAGCTGAAAGCGATAACACCGCGCCCGCGCATCTCCGGGGTCATTGCGGACAAGGCGCTGTAGGCCCCGCGAAACTTGAAGCTGCCGGTGTGCTGCAGGCACTCCGGTTTGACCAGAACCCGACGCCCGGCCAAGGCATCCAGCGCGGGTGCATGCAGGAGGGGCGTGCGGCGGGCGATCCCGTCCAGCCGTGCGGCAGCGGCAGTGATCATCTCGATATTCATGGCGGGCTCCGGAATGCGATGCTTCGCGCGCACAGGACGCACCCGGACGCGCTATGTCAATAGGTTGCAGGGACGGCGAAACCCAAGCAATCTGCGCGTATGATCGAGCGGCGTGCGACCGAAGGAAATGTCGAAAGTTGGGGGTATTATTCGCCCTGCGAGGTCTATCGCTATGGCCTTCGCCGGGTCTGGGGGCCGGGGAATGAACTGCTGTACGTCATGCTGAACCCGTCCACGGCGACAGAGCTGGCGAACGATCCAACGATTGAACGGTGTCAGCGGCGCGCGGTGAAATTGGGCTTCGGCGGCATGCGGATCGCCAATCTCTTTGCCTTTCGCGCCACGCATCCGCGCGATTTGAAACGGGCCCGCGATCCAGAAGGGCCTGAGAATGCAGGGCTTTTGCGTGACTGGTCGGGGCAGGCCGAAGTGACGCTTGCGGCTTGGGGCGTGCATGGCGTCCTGAACGGGCAATGCGAATACGTGGCCGGTCTGTTGCAGGGCGACGTGCGGCATCTCGGGCTGACAAAGGACGGTCACCCGCGCCACCCACTTTATGTTTCCTATGACGTCTTGCCGCAGCCCTGGCCGGTGGCACGACGATATGAGGGACGGGAGGCGTTTCCTTAACCGTTTTACGGGAAACTCTTTGGAGAGACTCGGGTTGTTTGTGATGCTCCGACTGGTTTCTTCGAAGGGTCGAAAGGTATGTTTTTTCTCGCAGGTGTGCTTGGCATGATGGCGCTGGGGTCCGTGGTGATCGCCAGCACCGGCGGCCTGCAAGACGATGATGAGCTGCCGGAACGGGATGTCCCCGATACTGGAACACAACTGACCGACGATCTGATTTTGGATGATGACCCCGGTTCCATGAGGGGCGACGACGTGGGTGATCCACCCGACAGTGATACGAACGACGGCACGGGGGGCGACGATGCGGATGCGGGTGTCGCCGAAAACGGTGTCACCGACCGGATGGCGGCAGGCGAGGGCGTGTTCGACAGCGGCGTCATCGACAATATGCCCGGCGGAGCGGGGGTGGTCGATACAGGGGAAACGCTTGTTCTGATTTCACCCGAAGCGGCCGTCGACAGCGGCGGCGAAGACGAAGATGGCGACGCAGCCGAACCGGACGGCGTTTCGGGTGCGCCG
The DNA here is from genome assembly GCF_014196795.1 of Sagittula marina. Taxonomy (GTDB): domain Bacteria; phylum Pseudomonadota; class Alphaproteobacteria; order Rhodobacterales; family Rhodobacteraceae; genus Sagittula; species Sagittula marina. Next base: position 364,201 of record NZ_JACIEJ010000002.1, on the reverse strand, counting down.
CCCAGTCTGCCCAACGCTGCGTCTGCGTTGAAAGCGCCGATGTCCCCGATGAGCAACGAAGAGGCGGCCACCGGGTCGCTCTTTGCACGCCTGGGTCTGATCAACATGGCGGGTCTTGATGATGGATCGGGGATCGGCACGGCAGGCATGCCAGCTGGCGGTCCTGAGGCCGATGATATCGCAAGCACCGAGGCGGATACGCTGTCCGGCGACTTCAGCAACGATGCGTCGAGTGGTGGCTCGGAGGACGACATTCAGAGCAGCGTGGCCTCGGACGAGACCGGGTTGAATGCGGAGGGCAGCAACGCGCCATATTCCGGTGCGGTTGATACCGTTTCACTTGGCCCTGAGGGGGGCGGGGGGGCGGACGCGATGATGCCGGGCCATTGGCTCACCGGCGAGGCCGCGATGATGCTGGACTACGACGCGGCAGAGGATCAGATCGTTATCGTCTATGACGATTCGGAATTAGACACCGCACCCGAGGTTGAGATGCGCGTTTCCAAGACAAATTCCGATGTGACGGAAATCCTCTTGAATGGTCAGGTTCTGACCATGCTTCCGACGGCGGATGCGCCGGCGCTCGACCAGCTTTTTCTGGTGGGCGAAAGTCTGGCGGCGCAGGTGGCCTTGGCCTGACACCGCGGTGCGGCGCGATTACCCCTTCCCAATGTGGTTGGAATCGCGTAAGCGCAGCCATCCGCGCGGGGCCTTACGGTTCCGCATCTCCACGGGCCTTGCTGGACGACATCCCGGCTCGCGCCATTACCCCTTTGATTAAAGGAGACCCCGATGTCGATTACGGTCGAAGAAAAAAACCGCCTGATGAAGGAATTCGCAACCAAGGAAGGCGACACCGGTTCCCCGGAAGTACAAGTCGCAATCCTGACGTCGCGCATCACCACCCTGACTGAGCACTTCAAGACCCACAAGAAGGACAACCACTCCCGTCGTGGTCTTCTGAAGCTCGTCGCGCAGCGCCGTAAGCTGCTCGATTACCTCAAGGGCAAGGAAGAGGCGCGCTACCGTGACCTCATCCAGCGCCTCGGCATCCGCCGCTAAGCGTATTTATCCGAACGCACGTTACGCGTTCGAGGGACAGGGAAACGCCCGCTCCGATTTTCGGCGCGGGCGTTTTTCTTTGGCGTGGTCGTGCGTGGTCGTGCGGGGATGCCCCGCTGCGAGGGTCAGGCGGCCATCGCGGCCTGATCACGCTGCCATGTACGCTGCGCCGAAGGGCGTGCCTGCATCCGTTCATGCCAGTCACGCACACCGTCGTGGTCCGGCAAAAGGTCTGGCATCCAGTTGAACAGCGAATGCACCATCAGATCGGCGACACTATAAGTCTCGCCCAAGAGCCACGGCTGCCCCCCGAGCGTCGTGGTCAGCCGTTCGACCAGATCGTCCCAACCGCGAAACGTGCTTTGGAACAGAGGGTTATCGATACCGGCCATCTTGGCGAGAGTGACAGGCTCTACGACACCGGCGTTCCACGCCAGCCATTCCAGACATTTCGCGCGGTCCGGCGTGCCGATAGCGGGCATCAGGCCCGCGTCCGGAAAAACATCGCACAGGTGCTGCGCTATGGCGATGCTCTCGACGATCACTGTGCCATCGTGATCCAACGCGGGAACCTTCTTGTCGGGGTGCGGATTGGCCGGGTCCGCCGCGCCGCTTCCATCGCTGCGCTTGATTGAGGTCATATGGATGTCAACGTGGTCCTGTGCGCCGAGGTCATCGATCAGGGTTACGAGGCGCGAGGAGCGTGACATCGGCGAATGATAGAGGGTCATCATGGAGAACATCCTTTGTTTGTGATGCCCTCAGACTAGCGGTGGGTGCTGTCAATTTCTGGCAGCACCGACACGGGTCAGACAAGATCCGGTTCGCGCCCGACCTTGTTGGCGAGCTTTCCCACCGTCAGCCCTTGCACGATGATCGAAAAGACGACGATCACGTAGGTCACGGTCAGGATCAGCGGCTTCCATTCGCTGTCAGGCAGCGACAAGGCCAGCGCGACGGAGATGCCGCCCTTCAGCCCGCCCCATGTCATGATCGGCAAAACGCCGGGTGCGAAGGTCTGGAACGGCTTCAGCAGCGCCAGCGGTACCGCCACCGCGACGAGCCGCCCGATCAATGACAAGGCGATGCAAATGACGCCGGTCACCAGCATGTCCATTTCCAGTTGCACGGCAAAGATTTCCACGCCGATCAGCATGAAAAGCACGGCGTTCAGGATTTCGTCCACCAGAACCCAGAATTTCTCGACATATTCGCGGGTCAGTTCGGACATGCCTTTCGCGGCACCGATGTCGCCGATCAGAAGGCCCGAGCAGACCGCGGCGATGGGGGCCGAGACATGCAGCGTGATCGCCAGCTCGTAACCGCCAAAGGCCAGTCCGAGGGTCATCAGCACTTCCAGCGAATAGTCGTCGATGTGGCGCATGACGCGGAAGGTGAGCCAGCCGAGCACCAAGCCAAGAGCCGCCCCGCCGAGGGCCTCCTGGACAAACAGCAGCAGCGCGCCGGTGACGGCGTCGTGGTCCCCGCCGTGAGAGGCGGCCGGATAGGCGAGGCCGACGAGGACCAGGAAAACGACATACCCGACGCCGTCGTTGAACAGGCTTTCGCCCGCCACCTGTGTTTCCAATGATTTGGCCAGATTGGCTTCTTTCAGAACACCCATGACGGCGACCGGGTCAGTTGGGGAGACCACAGCGCCGAATATCAGCGCCACCAGCAGCGGCGCACCTGTGAGCCAGTGAAAGCCAATGCCGATCACCGCGGTGGACAGGGCGACGCCGATGGTCGCCATCAGCAGCACCGTGGGCCAGACGGCCTTGAGATCCGAAAGCTTCACATGAAGGGCACCGGCAAAAAGCAGAAACCCCAACATCCCTTCGAGCAGGGTATCGGAAAAGTCGATACCGGTCACAAGAATTCGCAGATCGTCGCCCAGCGTGATGCTCGGCACCAGGGCGTCTACTGCAAGTGCCGCCATGGAGGTCAGCAGCGCGACCACAAGGATGCCGATGGCGGAAGGCAGTTTGAAAACAAAGTAATTCACCACCCCGAAAGCAGCGGCGAGAACAATAAGAAACGAGGTGATCTGAAGCAGGCTCATGGTATGTCACATGACTCCATTGGCGAGAAAATACGGGTTTTCGCCGCGTCTATCACGCTTTCCGCGAGGCGGGACCAAAAACGCGCGCCCCATGGCATTTCAAATCAATCCAGAGTGGTCATGATCTGGTCCAGCGGTTTTTTGATCCGTGCGGCGGCGGGGGTGGTGGCGTCTGCTGCGGCGTGTCCCACCGCGAGGATCATGACCGGCTTTTCGGACGCGGGGCGCTGACACAGGTCATTGAGAAATTTCATCGGATTGGGAGTATGTGTCAGCGACGACAGGCCCGCCTGGTGCAGCGCCGCGATCAGAAAGCCGGTGGCGATGCCGACGGATTCGTTGACGTAGTAATTCTTGTACCGTGTGCCATCGTCGAATTCCCCGTAGCGTTGGGCAAAGATCACGATCAGCCAGGGGGCGTCTTCGAGGTGCGGCTTGGATGGGCCGGTGCCGATGGGTTCGAGGGCCGAAAGCCACTCGTCGCCGGCGGCGCCCTCGTAAAACCTGGCCTCTTCTTCTTCGGCGGCGGCGCGCACCTGTGCCTTCAGCGCGGGATTGCCAATCGCCACGAAATGCCAGGGCTGGTGGTTGGCGCCAGACGGCGCACCACCTGCGGTGCGGATGGCGCTTTCGATCACGGCGCGCTCCACCGGGCGGGTGTCGAAATCGCGTGTGGTGCAGCGCGTGGACATGGCGTCCTCGAAGGTGCGCGCGGCGGTCAGCACCTGAGCATCGGTTAGCGCAGGCCGCAAGGGCAGGGGCTGCGCCGTATAGCGGAGGTCGGATTTGGCAAACATTGGCGTCTCCTTGGTCCGCTGCATGGTCCGGCGGGATCACCGCGCTGTCAATCGGACCCGGCTTTTGACTCGCCGTCATGCGGAAGCGGCTTCCCAAAGACCTTATTTTCATGTATGGCGCGACAATCTGAGACGTGACGCATTGATCCCGGCGCATGACACGATACGAGGGATCGGCGGCAATGGGGCCGCTATGCAAACGGGGGACCCGAGAGGGCTCGGGAGTGCCTCCAGACAGGATACGCTAGATGTTTAACGAAGTGAAAAAGACACTCCAGTGGGGCGAAGAAACGCTCACGCTGGAAACCGGCAAGGTTGCACGCCAGGCCGACGGCACCGTCATCGCCACTCTGGGCGAGACCTCCGTCATGGCCAACGTGACCTTTGCCAAGCAGCAGAAGGAAGGCCAGGACTTCTTCCCGCTGACGGTTCACTACCAAGAGAAATACTACGCCGCCGGCAAGATCCCGGGCGGCTTCTTCAAGCGCGAGGCGCGGCCGACCGAAAAGGAAACGCTGACCGCCCGCCTGATCGACCGCCCGATCCGCCCGCTGTTCGTTCCCGGCTTCAAAAACGAAGTTCTGGTGATGTGCACCGTGTTGTCCCACGACCTCGTCAACGATCCTGACATCGTGGCGATGATCGCGGCCTCCGCGGCGCTGACCATCTCCGGCGCGCCCTTCATGGGTCCGATCGCAGGGTGCCGCGTCGGCTTCGAGGACGGCTCCTACGTTCTGAACCCGACCGTCGACGACATGCACGATCTGCGCAACAACCCCGAGCAGCGCCTCGATCTGGTTGTGGCAGGCACCAAAGATGCCGTCATGATGGTGGAATCCGAAGCCTACGAGCTGACCGAAGAGGAAATGCTTGGCGCGGTGATGTTCGCACACGAGCAGATCCAGCCGGTCAACGACCTCATCATCGAGCTGGCCGAAGAATGCGCGAAAGAGCCGTTCAACTTCACGCCTCCGGATTATTCCGAGCTGTTCGCCGTGGTCAAAGCCGCTGGCGAAGACAAGATGAAGGCCGCTTATGCGATCTCTGACAAGCAGGAGCGCACCGCCGCTGTTGCCGCCGTCAAGGACGAGATCAAATCCGATCTGAACGAAGAGCAGCTGGCCGATGCCAACCTTGGCGCCGCGCTGAAAAAGCTGGAATCTCAGGTTCTGCGCTCCGACGTTGTGGTGAACAAGCGCCGCATCGACGGTCGTGCTCTGGATCAGGTGCGCTCCATCGTGTCCGAAACCGGCATTCTGCCGCGGACCCACGGTTCTGCCCTGTTCACCCGTGGTGAGACTCAGGCGCTGGTCGTGACCACGCTGGGCACCGGCGACGATGAGCAGTTCATCGACGCGCTGCACGGCAACTTCAAATCCAACTTCCTGCTGCACTACAACTTCCCTCCCTATTCGGTTGGCGAAGTGGGTCGTGTGAGCGGTCCGGGCCGTCGTGAAATCGGTCACGGCAAGCTCGCATGGCGCGCGTTGCAGGCGGTTCTGCCAGCAGCGACCGACTTCCCCTACACCATCCGCCTGGTCTCCGAGATCACCGAATCCAACGGCTCGTCCTCCATGGCGTCCGTGTGCGGTGGCTCCCTGTCCATGATGGACGCCGGTGTGCCGCTGAAGGCTGCCGTGGCCGGTGTGGCCATGGGTCTGGTGCTGGAAGAAGACGGCAACTACGGCATCCTGTCGGACATCCTGGGTGACGAAGATCACCTCGGCGACATGGACTTCAAAGTCGCTGGCACCGAAAACGGCATCACGTCGCTGCAGATGGACATCAAGGTCGCTGGCATCACGCCCGAGATCATGAAGACCGCGCTGGGTCAGGCCAAGGCAGGCCGCCTGCACATCCTGGAAGAGATGTCCAAGGCGATCACCGAGGCGGGCACCTTCTCCGAACACGCGCCGCGCATCGAGACCATGAACATCCCCACCGACAAGATCCGTGAAGTGATCGGTTCGGGCGGTAAGGTCATCCGCGAAATCGTGGAAACCTCTGGTGCGAAGGTCGACATCAACGACGACGGTGTGATCAAGATCGCCTCGCCGAACGGTGAAGCCATCCAGAAGGCCTATGACATGATCTATTCGATCGTGGCAGAGCCGGAAGAAGGTCAGGTGTACAAAGGCAAGGTCGTGAAGATCGTCGATTTCGGCGCCTTCGTGAACTTCTTTGGCAAGCGCGACGGTCTCGTGCACGTCAGCCAGATCGAAAACCGTCGCCTGAACCATCCGTCGGATGTGCTGAAGGAAGGCCAGGAAGTCTACGTGAAGCTGCTGGGCTTTGACGACCGCGGCAAGGTGCGCCTCGCCATGAAGATGGTCGATCAGGAAACCGGCACCGAGCTGGCAAAAGAAGACGAGCAGGCCGAATAAGACCTTTTGGGTCTTGGGTCGGGGTCCAACCCCGACCTGCGTCCACGTTGCTCATATTCAGCGGGCGGTCCTTCGGGACCGCCCGTTTGCTTTTCCGGGAGGGTTACTGCGAGCGGGCTTTTGGCGTCCGGTCAAAGGCATCGCGCGGATTGAACAGATCCGCATAGCTGTCAGGGTGAAGCGGCCGACACTCGAGGAAGTCCTGCGGCTGCGCCTGCTGATACAGCGCGTCGGTCACCGCAAGCAGGCCCACCACATCGTCAAACGCCCAGGTCAGGATCAGGCCCGACGCCGCCACGGCCGAGACCTTTTCCCCCGGAATGTCCTGCGCGGGGTGTGGCGGCAACAGGGTTTCGGTCGGGATCGACCGGGCCCGCTCGCGCCATTCGCTCCACAGCGTGACCTTGTCCAGATCCAGTGCTTGCAGGTAGCGGCCCAGTTGCGGCTCCATAACGGCGGGCAGCAGGTCTTCCTCCGGCGAATACAGCCCCATGCTCTCGCAATGGCGGTCAAGCGCGGCGCTGATCTGAGGATCGCGGTCATCGCGGTCCACGTCCAGCGTCCAAAGCCAGACAGTGCGCTCGAAGGTTTCCTGATCCGGTGCGCCGATGGCCTGACGCACGGCCTCCCAGCGGACGGGCTGCCCGGTGGTCTTGATGGTGTCGGGGAAATCCGGCGGTGCCATATCCGGGTGCGCCTGCAGAACCTGCGCCTGCACCATGGCGTCCCGCGCGCTGGCGGCGTCCATTTCGATCGGTCCAAAGACGGAGGTTGCAGGATGGTGCCCCGGAACGGTGAAGAACGGATTGAAGACCACGAAAACATGGTCGTAATCGCGCGCCCACCAGTCCCGAACAGGCACAGCGAGATCGGGGTATTCCAGGTGGCGGGGCGGTGGTTTCAAATCCGACATTCTCCAAGCTTAGCGATTGTGCCGCGCCGCTACAATCTGCGGTGCCACATGCCGCATGATGTGGTGAATATTGCGGGGAATAAACCCGGATAAATACCGACTGTCTTTGAGGGCGCTCCTGTCAAAACGCGGATCAAAGACGCTGACCCATCCAAAACGTCACGAGCGAAAAATGGGTCTCGGCGAAACCGCCGAAGCCTGTCTCAATCAAGCGGCAGTTTGCGGTTTTGCGCGGGTGGGAGCGCTGCTAAGACTGTGCGCCATGCTGGTTCTGGAAAATATCATATCTGATCGTGGATCGCGCTATGCCGTAGCGGGCGGTCCCTGTTCTGGCTCGGATGAGGCCGCCGCCTTCCTCAAGGAGCTCAAGCGGCGCAAGAAATTCGCCAAGGCGACGCATAACACATGGGCTTGCCTCACCGAGGACGCGCCGCTGAAGAACGACGATGGGGAAAGCGGTGCAGGCATGGTGATCCTGCGGATGCTGGAACGCGAAGATCTGCGCAACGAAATCGTGGTCGTCACGCGCTGGTACGGTGGGAAGCATCTGGGTGGGGATCGCTTTCGCCATGTCCAGGAGGCTGTGCGCCAATATCTTGACGCGCGATAAGGCCATGCGCTTCGGTCTTTGGATTCCTAGCCCCACGTGACTTTGGACAGGCGCGGTAAATCCGCCTCCCGAGGCGGCGAAGACCGGCGTTGCGACAAAAAAAAAGACCCGGGCAATGCCCGGGCCAAGTCCAACAGGGAGGTGCATATGATGACCCGCATATGCGACGGGAACTTGTGTCAGGCGGCTCGCGCCGCTTGCCGTCTCTCAATACTGTATTGCCCAAACCCAAGCCCGAGAAGTTCGACCTAGGTATGGTCGCGCCGGGTCACGATACCAGTCGATAGCCGCCGGACTCCGTCACCAAAAGCTGCGCGTTCGAGGGGTCGGGCTCGATTTTCTGACGCAGGCGATAAATGTGGGTTTCCAGCGTGTGGGTCGTCACGCCTGCGTTGTAGCCCCAGACCTCGTGCAAAAGCGTGTCGCGGGGGACCACACCATCGGCGGAGCGGTAGAGGAACTTGAGGATGTTCGTCTCTTTCTCCGTCAGGCGGATCTTGCGGCTGTCCTCTGTCTCCAGCGTCTTCATCGCCGGTTTGAAGGTGTAGGGCCCGACGGTGAAGACGGCGTCCTCGGACTGTTCATGCTGGCGCAGCTGCGCACGGATGCGGGCGAGCAGGACCGGAAACTTGAATGGCTTGGTCACGTAGTCATTGGCCCCGGCATCAAGGCCAAGGATCGTGTCCGCATCGCTGTCGTGACCGGTCAACATCAGGATCGGTGATTTCACGCCTTGCTTGCGCATCAGGCGGCACAACTCACGCCCATCGGTGTCGGGCAGCCCCACATCAAGGATGATCAGGTCGTAGATCTGTTCCTTGGCACGGGCCATGGCGGTGGCGGCGCTGTCGGCCTCGAACACCTCGAAGTCCTCTGTCATGACCAGCTGTTCAGCCAGCGCTTCGCGCAGGTCCTCGTCGTCATCGACCAATAGGATGTTTCTCAGTTGTGCCATGGGTTACCTCCAGCAATTGTGACCGGCTGTTGCCTTTCATGGCAGATGGCGGCAAGCAGGGGTGCTGACAAGAATTGTGGCAGTCTTCTCACGCTCTCGTGTCTGTGAGGACGGATTGTTACAGGAAAAACCGGGTTTTGTAACGCGAGGCTGCCCATGGGACCGGATCTGACAGAATTACTGGCGCGGGCGCGGGGTGATCTGCGCATGGGCGTTCCGGTTGTGCTGCATGGCAAGGACGGCGCGGTGCTGGTGGCTGCTGCCGAAACCGTCTCCGAGGTCCGCCTGGCCGAGGTGCTGGCGCTTGGTGCCGTGGATCTGGCGATCACCGGACGGCGGGCGGAGACGCTCAAGGCGCGGGCGTACGACGGCGATCTGGCGCGGGTGATCGTGCCCGGTCGTGCGGGGCTGGAGTGGGTTCAGGGCATCGCCGACCCCTCCGAGGATCTGGCGCAACCGATGAAGGGCCCCTTGGCCAGCCGCCGCGACGGTGAGGCGGTGATGCACCGGGTGGCCATCGCCCTGTGCAAGGCGGCGCGCCTTTTGCCAGCCGCCCTGGTGGTGCCGGTTCGGGCCGATTATGCCACGGGGCAGCTGCTGACTGAACTCGATGCCGTGGCCGCAGGGCCGTTGATGGCATCGCTGCACGCCTTGGGTCATGTGGTGTCCGCCCGCGTGCCGCTGCGCGCGGCAGAGAACGCGAGGCTGCATATATTCCGCCCCGACGATGGGTCGGACGAGCATTACGCCATCGAGATCGGCCGCCCGGACCGTTCCAAACCTGTGCTCGCGCGGCTGCATTCCGCGTGTTTTACCGGCGACCTTCTGGGCTCTTTGAAATGCGATTGCGGGCCGCAGCTGAACGCGGCGCTGGCGCAGATGGGTGAGCAGGGCGAGGGGGTCTTGCTCTATCTCCAACAGGAGGGGCGCGGGATCGGTCTGGCCAACAAGATGCGGGCATATGCCTTGCAGGATCAGGGCTTTGACACGGTGGAGGCAAACCATCGGCTGGGGTTTGAGGATGACGAACGCGACTTCCGGCTTGGCGCGCAGATCCTGGAAAAGCTTGGCTTTTCGGCGGTCCGCTTGATGACCAACAACCCTGCCAAGATTGCCATGATGACGGCCAGCGGCATTGATGTGACAGAGCGCGTGCCGCTGAAGGTCGGGCTGTCGGCACACAACGAGCGGTATCTCGCGGTGAAGGCTGAGAAGTCAGGCCATCTGCTCTGAGAGCCTGCGGAGAGGCCGCCATGCCCTTGCAAAATCGTGTCGATCCCTTCGGGCGGTTCACTGTCACAAAGGCCCGCGGCACCCGCATGGGAAACCGCGGTATTGTGCACGACGGGCACAGCGTGATCCGTACACATGTGCATCAGAACTGGGTGTGCTGTGTCTTGAGCTTCAAGGGGCGGCACCGAAAGGTCATGTCGCCGGGCACCTATGCAGAGCTGTTCTTTCTGGATGAGGCGACGGCCCTGGCGGCGGGGCATCGCCCCTGTGGCGAGTGCCAGCGTGACCGATACGCTGCCTTCACGCGGATTTGGCGCGACGTTCACGGAGGGCCAGAGGCGGGGAGATCTCTGCCGCAAAGCATCGACCGGATACTGCACCGGGCGCGCATCCAACGGCGCCGGAAAGTAACGTTCGAGGCACAGGCGGCGGATTTGCCAGATGGCACCATGGTCGCCGTGGGCGCGGACGCCTACCTGATCCGGCAGGGTATCTGGCGCTGGTCGTTTGACGGGTATGCCCCTGCCAACGCTCTGCCAAAGCACGTGAAAGTGCTGACGCCGGCGCCCGTTATTCCGGTCTTGCGCGCAGGATACATGCCACAAACATATATTCAGACTTGAACCGAGCGGTTCAGATCCCCATTCTTGGTTCAAAGGAGTCTGATATGCATTATTCTTTGCTCGACCTCGCGCCTGTTCCCGAAGGGTCCACCACTGCCGACGCATTGCGCAACACCGGCGCCTTGGCGCAGCACGCCGAAGGCTTGGGCTATCATCGCTATTGGCTGGCAGAGCACCACAACATGGCCGGGATCGCGTCGGCCGCGACGGCGGTGCTGATCGGTCACGTGGCCGGGCTGACCAAGACAATGCGCGTCGGTGCGGGCGGCATCATGCTGCCCAACCATGCTCCGCTCGCCGTGGCCGAGGCGTTCGGCACCCTGGCAACGCTCTATCCGGGACGGATCGACCTAGGGCTGGGGCGTGCTCCGGGCGGTGATCATGCGGTGATGAAAGCGCTTGGTGTGCATCATGGCCGTGCCGAGAATTTTCCCAATGAAGTGGCTGAATTGCGAGAACTCTTTGGCGCAGAAAACCCGAACCGCGCCGTTCAGGCGCACCCAGGTGCGGGAACCGAGGTGCCGCTGTGGGTGCTTGGGTCGTCGCTTTACGGGGCGCAGGTGGCTGCCGCCCTTGGGCTGCCCTATGCCTTTGCCTCGCACTTTGCCCCGGCGGCGCTGGAGCAGGCCTTCGAGGTCTATCGGCGCTACTTCAAGCCGTCCGAGACGCTGGCCAAGCCGCACGCCATGCTGGCGGTGAACCTGTTCGCCGCAGATACGGAAGGGGAAGCGCGCAAGCTGCGAACCTCCATGCAGCAGTCCTTTTACCGGTTGCGCACGGGGACGCCGGGCAAGCTGCCCCCGCCTGTGGATGATCTGTCTTCGGTCGTGCCCGAGGGGGCGATTCCGCAGGTGAACGAAGCCTTGCGTGTGACTGCCGTCGGCGATGCGGCGCAGGTGGAGCAGCAGTTGCGCGCTTTGATCGCGACGCACCGCCCCGACGAGGTGATCCTCACCGGCCACATCTATGACCATGCGGCCCGCTTGCGGTCCTTTGAGATCGGGGCAGAGGCCATGCAGCGTATCAATCTGGCGCAGGCGGCATGAGCCTCAAGACGCAGGATATGGTGCTGACCCGGCGTGGATTGCGCTTCATGGGCCAGCACTGGCCCTGCACATATGGCAAAGGCGGTGTCCGCGCCGACAAGCGCGAGGGCGACGGAGCGACCCCCGTTGGCGTGCACCGCATCACCGGACTGCTTTATCGCCCTGACCGAATGGCCCCGCCCACCGATTGGGCGGTGCCAATCCGGCCTGGTGATCTGTGGTCCGATGACCTGCGGGACAAAAACTACAATCTTATGGTTCGCGCGCCGTATCCGCACAGCCACGAAAGGCTGCGGCGCGCCGATCCGCTTTATGATCTGGTGCTGCTGACGGATTGGAACTGGCCATTCGCACAGAGGGGCAGGGGCTCCGCGATCTTCATTCATCGGTGGCGCAGGCCGGGATACCCGACAGAGGGCTGTGTGGCGTTTCGGCCGGACCACCTGTTGACGATTGCCAGGAACGTCACGCTGGCGACTCGTCTGGTTGTGCCCGACGCGCTGGCAACACGCTGACCGGAGGCCCGAATCGGCAGCTATTTTGGCTGATTTCCGAAAGAAATGCGGCATTGATCCAAGTGATATGACTTTCGGCGCCGCGGCTTTCCAGCTGCCCGTATTTCAGGCGTCTTTTGAATTCGGGAAGGCCGGATCGCCCTGAAATCGGCCGGCTGCGCTGAAAATCGGCCTTGAATGGTCCTCTGTCGCCGGCCATCCCGAAACGGCCGTTGCAGTACATTGTCCTGCAAAGCTCCATTTGACCTGTCAAAAGTCTTGTGTCGCGCCGCTTTCCTGCCCGAATGCGCCGCAAATGCTGTATGATTAGGCGAGTTTCGCGGAGATGCTTGCAGTTAGCGTCTCGGTGCGGTTTAGTCTGAGACAAAGCACAGCGGGAAAATCCGCGGGACACAACACAGGGAGCCACCCTTTGGCTGATGGATCGAACGGCGATGCGTTCGTCGCTTTTGAGCGCGTTCAGAAAAGTTACGATGGCGAAACGCTTGTCGTAAAGGACCTCAATCTCTCTTTGCCGAAAGGTGAGTTCCTGACCATGCTCGGCCCGTCCGGGTCCGGCAAAACCACCTGTCTGATGATGCTGGCCGGGTTCGAGACAGCCACCCACGGCGAGATAAAGCTGGACGGCGTCAGCATCAACAACATTCCGCCGCATAAACGCGGCATAGGCATGGTTTTTCAGAACTATGCGCTTTTCCCTCACATGACCGTCGCGGAAAACCTCTCCTTCCCGCTCGAAGTCCGCAAGATGGGCAAGTCCGACCGCGAGGCCAAAGTGAAGCGCGCGCTGGACATGGTCCAGATGGGCGCATTCGGTGGCCGTCGTCCGGCGCAGATGTCTGGCGGTCAGCAACAGCGGATCGCCCTGGCCCGCGCCCTGGTGTTCGAGCCTGAGCTGGTCTTGATGGACGAGCCGCTGGGCGCGCTGGACAAACAGCTGCGGGAACACATGCAGTTCGAGATCACCAATCTGGCGCACAGCCTTGGGATCACGACCGTTTACGTGACGCACGACCAGACCGAAGCGCTGACCATGTCCGACCGTGTGGCCGTGTTCAACGATGGCCGCATCCAGCAACTTGCGCCGCCCGATGAGCTGTACGAACAGCCGCAGAACAGTTTTGTCGCGCAGTTTATCGGCGAGAACAACACGCTCGAAGGCACCATTGCCGAGATCCGGGGCGATCACTGCGTGGTCAAGCTGGACGGCGGCGAGACGATTGATGCGACACCTGTCAACGTGACCAAGGTGGGAGAGCGCACGCAGGTCTCCATCCGGCCCGAGCGGGTCGAAGTGAACAAGGAGCGCCTGCAAGAGGGGGCTCACACCTTGAAGGCCGAAGTGCTGGAGTTCGTCTACATGGGCGACATCTTCCGCACCCGGCTGCGCGTCGCGGGACGCGATGACTTTGTGATCAAGACCCGCAACGCCCCGGATCAGATCCGGATGACACCGGGCAGCATGATTGAGATCGGCTGGCTGCCGAGCGATTGCCGGGCGCTGGACGCCCCCTAAGGTGCTGATGACGCGTTTAGCGCCATACCTGCCGCACCGATCGGCCCACTTCATACACCGCACGGTTCTACGGACCGCGCGGCACACACCCCGGAACGGCACACTGTCGGGCCAGGCGTTGTGATGCGATCTGGCGGGGCGGTCCACCGCTGCCCCGCCGTTAAATGGGGGTCGGGCAATAGGCCCGGACACCCCAAACGCGGACCGGCGACAACGCCTGCGCCGCGTGAACAGCAAGACGGTCCCCCGCGGATCGGATTGCGCAATGGGAGAATGAAGATGAAAATCACCAAAACACTCATGGCCTCCACGGCTCTGACAGTCGCAGCCACTGGCGCGATGGCGCAGGACATGGCTGACAGCATGACACTCGTCAGCTGGGGCGGTGCCTATCAGAATTCGCAGCAAGAAGCCTACGTCGTCCCCTACCTGGAGATGCACCCGGAAGTTTCGGTCTCCTGGGATGAGTCCTCCAACGAGGCGGTGGCAAAGCTGCGCGCCATGAACGAAGCGGGCAACGTGACCTGGGATCTCGTGGACGTCGTTGCATCTGACGCAATCCGCCTGTGCGACGAAGGTCTGGCGATGGAAATCGACCACGACGAGGTGCTGGCACAGGGCGACGACGGCTCTGACGCGTCTGACGACTTTGGCGACCTGATCGTGTCCGACTGCTATATCCCGCAGATCGTGTATTCGACCACCTTCGGCTACCGCACCGATCTGGTGCCCGAAGGCGCAGAAGCGCCCTCCGACATCTGCTCGGTCTTCGATCTGGAAACCTATCCGGGCAAGCGCGCGCTGGAAAAGCGTCCGATCAACAACATGGAATGGGCGCTGCTGTGTGATGGCGTGGCCAAGGACGACGTCTACGACGTGCTGGAGACCGAAGAAGGTCAGGACCAGGCGCTGGCCAAACTCGACACCATCAAGGACGATGTGATCTGGTGGTCGGCGGGCGCGGACACGCCCCAGCTGTTGGCAGATGGCGAAGTCTTCATGGGCTCCACCTACAACGGTCGCCTGTATTCCGCGATCGTGGAACAAGACCAGCCCATCGGCATGATGTGGGACGCGCAGGTGTTCGACCTTGACGGTTGGATCATCCCGGCGGACCTGCCCGAGGAGCGTCTGGCGCGTGTGATGGATTTTGTGAAATTCGCAACCGACACCCAGCGTCTGGCCGATCAGGCAAAGTACATCTCTTACGGTCCGGCCCGTTCGTCCTCCGCACCGAAGGTGCCGGAAGACATGAAGATGCACATGCCGACCGATCCGGCGAACGCTGGCAACACCTTCCTGTACAACTACGAGTTCTGGGCTGACTACCGCGACGATATCGACGCGAAATTCCAGGCGTGGCTGGCGCAGTAAGGCGCTTTCTGCGGGTCGGATAACCTTCGACCTGCGCACTGACATCACCCGAGGCGGGCCACGTTTCCGCCTCGGGGCAACGACAAAAAAACAGGGTGGGACAGATGCCCAAGGGCTATATCATCGGCCATATCACCGTGAAGGACCCGGACGCGTACCGCGAGTATGTGGAACGGGACACGCCGATCCTAGACAAGCTTGGGGGCCGTTTCGTTGTTCGCGGCGGCCAGTCGCAAGTGGTCGAGGGCACCGCTCACGACCGCCATGTCGTCATCGAGTTCCCCACCTATGCGGAGGCGCTCGCCGCCTACAATGATCCAGAATATCAAGAGGTTGCGCGGATTCGCCATAATACGGCCGACAGCGTGATCCTCGTCGTGGAGGGCGTAGAATGAACACAGCCACCGATCCCGACAAGATCACCGGGCCCACACCGGACAACGCCTTGCGCGCCGCCGATGCGAGCGACAAGAAGGATGGCCCGGTGTTGGCCGCCGACGGCACGCCGCTGAAGAAATCGCTGGGCCGCGCACTGCGGGCGCAAAAACTTCGGGCGCTGGCGATGATCGCGCCGTTGCTGATCTTTGTTGTTCTGACCTTCATCGCGCCGATCTTTGACATGCTCTTTCGCTCGGTCGAAAACCAGATCGTGTCCGACACTCTGCCGCGCACGACCCAAGCGCTGAAGGACTGGGACGACACCTCCGGGCAAGTGCCCGGCGACGATGTGTTCGAGGCCGCCTACATCGATATTTTCTACGCCGCCGAGAACAAGATGCACACGCGTCTCGGCACGCGTCTGAACTATGAACTGACCGGTGTCTCCTCTCTGTTCCGTAAATCCGGACGTGGGCTGGATGACATAGGCGAGGTGTACAAGGACCAGTTCGAAGACCTCGACGAGAACTGGGACGAAGCTGAACCCTGGGCCGAGCTGATGGGCTCCGACGCCTGGTTGGCAGAGGCACGCGCTTGGGAAGATGGCCAGCCGCTGCCGAAATTCGAATTGCGCGAAGGCATCGCCGAGGTGTTGCCACGGACCGCAGACGCCTACAGCCAATTCGCGGCGTTCACCCGTGTCGAGGAAGAAGACAACGTCTTCAACGAGGAGCCGTGGACGCTGGTTCATACCATGCTCTACGAGGACCTCGCAGCAGGCGACGTGTCAGGCTACACTGGGCCGCGCGCCGATATGCTGATTGCCGCCGATGCTCTTGTGGACTCGCCGGAGTTTGAGACGGCGGACCTCAAGGCCGTTTTCGAGGATATCGACAAGGACTGGATGGACCCGGTCGTCTGGCAAACCATCAAGATGTATTCGCCTGATTACACCAGTGGGTACTTCCTGAACTCCGTCGACATGCAGAAAACGCCGGACGGTCCTGCCCTGCGGGATGAAGATGAGCGGATCTACGGTATTTTGTTCAAACGCACGATGTTCATGTCGCTGGTCATCACGTTCAGCTGCATCGCGCTGTCCTATCCGGTGGCCTTCCTGCTGTCGAACTTGCCGGCGCGCACGGCCAACCTGTTGATGATCCTCGTCTTGCTACCGTTCTGGACATCGCTTCTGGTGCGTACTTCTGCCTGGAAGGTGATGCTGCAACAGCAGGGTGTCATCAACGACGTGCTGGTCTGGATCGGTCTGATCGCGGATGACAACCGATTGGTCATGATCAACAACCAGCTTGGTACGATCATCGCCATGACGCATATTCTTCTGCCGTTCATGATCCTGCCGATGTATTCGGTGATGTCCACGATCCCGCCCTATTACGTCCGTGCGGCGAAATCGCTGGGCGCGACAAACTGGACGGCCTTCTGGCGGGTCTACTTCCCGCAATCGGTGCCGGGCATCGGCGCGGGGTCGATCCTCGTCTTCATCCTGGCGATCGGTTACTACATCACGCCGGAAATCGTCGGCGGCACAACGGGTACCTTCATCTCGAACCGGATTGCCTACCACATCTCCTCGTCGCTCAACTGGGGCCTTGCGGCTGCGCTTGGGACGATCCTGCTGGCGGTGGTGCTGATCCTTTACTGGGCCTACGACAAGATCGTCGGCATCGACAACGTGAAGCTGGGGGGCTGATCCATGGCTGTTGAAACACAAGCAGTGAAAAAGCCCGTACTCTTTACCGCTTTGGTGATGGGGGCATTCGGGGCCTTTGCCGGGGTCTTTGTCGGCGCGGCGAACGGATCGGTGCCGCTGGGCGTCGTCATCGGCTTTGTCCTGCTGGCAGCGATCGCCTTCGCTGCGATGGAGCTGTTGGACCCCAAGCTGGAGCAACCCGTGAAGTGGGGCCTCGTGGTCCTCATGGCGATTTTCGGCTTTGTCTTGAGCGGCCTTCCCGGCGCCCTGGTCGGAGCGATCTTTGGCTATATTTTCGGGGTGCTGATCTACTGGGTTGGCATGGGGCGCTACCGTGTGCCCTTGCCGCCTTATCTGACGGCAGGGCAGGTGATGTGGCATTACTCCTTCCGCACGCTGTGCGGGGCGATCCTCGTCTTCCTGATCACACCGATCCTCGTGGTCATGCCGTTGAGCTTCAATGCCGAGAACTTCTTTACCTTCACGCCGGAGATGCTGCGCCTTGATCCGGCAGGGTATTCGCTGAAGCACTACCGCGACTTCCTGACCAACTCGGAATGGACAAGCGCGGTTTGGAACTCGGTCCGAATTGCACCGGTGGCGACGTTCATCTCGGTGACGCTTGGCACGTTGGCGGCCATCGGCCTGTCGCAAAGCCACGTGCCGGGCAAGCGTGCCATCATGGTTGTGCTGATCTCGCCGATGATCGTGCCGCTGATTATCTCGGCCACCGGCATGTATTTCTTCTACTCGAAGATCGGTCTTGTGGGCACCTACTGGGGCGTTGTTCTGGCCCACGCGGTGCTGGGCATTCCCTTCGTGATCATCACGGTGACGGCGACGCTGGTGGGGTTCGACAATTCGCTCACGCGCGCCGCGGCGAATATGGGCGCAGACCCGGTGCGCACATTCTTCAAGGTTCAGATGCCGCTGATCCTGCCTGGTGTGATTTCGGGCGCCTTGTTCGCCTTTATCACGTCATTTGACGAGGTGGTGGTTGTTCTGTTCATTGGCTCGGCAGAGCTGCAGACCTTGCCGTGGCAGATGTTCACGGGTCTGCGCGAACAGATCAGCCCGACGATCCTCGCGGCGGCCACCATTCTTGTGGTCATTTCCATAGGGTTGCTGACCACTGTGGAGATGCTGCGCCGTCGGTCCGAACGACTGCGGGGCATGAGCCCGGGATGACCGGTTAACCAACCGATCAGAAAGTCGTTAAATTTACAGCCAGAAATGCAGGCGGGAGCGGAAACGTTCCCGCCTTCTTCATACCTTGAAAAGATATCCCGTGGATACTCTGCCAAACTCACTCAAGGATCCCGGCATGAGCCAGCACGACCGCACTTTGACATACACACCCCGTTCCACCCACGCGGGCGAAGTGCCGTTTGAACCGGGCGAACTCTTTTTCACGCGCACCGACAAGCGCGGAGTGATCATTTCGGGAAATCAGGTGTTCCAGCGCGTTTCCGGCTACGAACTATCTGAGCTGAAAGGCGCACCGCATAAGTTGGTGCGCCATCCCGACATGCCCAAAGGAGTATTCCATCTCAAGTGGGAGCGTTTGGGCCAAGACAAGAAGATGGTCGCCTATGTGAAAAACCGCTCCAAAGACGGGCGTTTCTATTGGGTCATCGCGATCACTTGGCCGACCGAAGAGGGCTACCTGTCGGTGCGTGCAAAACCGCTGTCCGACATGCGTGACAAGATGGAAGTTCTCTACAAATCTCTCCTCGCGGCGGAACAAAACGATGGCGTGACTGCGGCTCAAAGCAGCGAGCGCCTGCTGGATGCAGTGCGTGGCATGGGCTTTCATGACTATGACGCCTTCATGGGGCACGTCCTGCGGCTGGAGATGTTGGAGAATGCCAGGGCAACAGGGACTGCGCCAACCGCCGTTCTACAACGCTACTTTGCCATGTCTGACACCATCCGCGATCTCGGCGCCGAGGTTGAAGGACTGGTCGAGGTCATTCGCGCGATCCGCACAGTGCCGATGAACATGCGGATCCTTGCCTCTCGACTAGAGAATGTAGGCGGACCAATCAGTGCGATTTCCGTAAACTACAGTCAAATGCTCGAGGAAATGACGACTTGGATAAAGGAATTCTCCGAAGGCCCCAACTGTACTTTTGCCCGAATAAAAGGGGCAATCTTGCAGGGACAGTTCCTTGTCTGTGCCGCCGATATGCAAAGCCGGATGTCGACGCTTTTTGCAGAGGATATCAAGGTTGCAGAAGACAAATCCACTCTGCTTGAAGACAAACAAATGTTGGAGCGGGAGGCTGAGGTCTTTCACAACGAGGCACAAGAATCCCTGAAGCGGATCGAAACCGAAGTACGCCGCCTCAGCCGCAGTGTTCTGGACATGAAGCGCTATGTAACCGGTCTTTCGAGCACGCGAATGATGTGCAAGATCGAGAGCGCGTCGTTGGGCGGTTCTGATACAGCGCTCAACGGCATCGTTGAGCAGCTGGACGAACGACAAAACGAGATTGAGCGTCGTCTGGCCCGAGTGGTGGAGCTCAACTCCAATATACAGGGCCACAGCGCTATGCTGCGCTCGATGTCCTGAGCCACGCACCTGATTCATCATTTCTCAAACGATCTGAGCCAGACTGGACAGAACGATGCTGCCCGAGGACAAACTATGACGGAACATACACCCCTATTCGCTGCGGACAGCTCGTACTCGGGTTCTGAAGCGCAGTTTCACCTGTCCGAATTGATTTACTCTCGCACCGATGATCGCGGAGTTATCAAGGCAGTCAACAGCGTCTTTCAACGTGTGTCGGGCTATGAGCGCGATGAAATGTTGGAGGCGCCGCATAAACTTGTGCGTCATCCGGACATGCCAAAAGGCGTCTATGAACTGATCTGGGGACGTCTGAAGGAGGGTATACCCACTGGCGGCTACGTGAAAAACCGTTGTAAAAACGGGCGCTATTACTGGGTTTTTGCGCTGCTGTGCCCGGTCGACGGCGGATACGTTTCAACCCGTCTGAAGCCAAGTTCGCCGCTGCGTGAAAATGTGGAGCAGATTTATAAAAGGCTGCTAAAGCGCGAGAACGAGGAAGGTCTCAAACCGGCCGCGAGCGCTGCTGCCTTGCTTGCCGAGATCCGAGCAGCAGGCTACGCTAGTTATGACGCTTTCCAGAGCCATGCCTTGGCGATGGAAGCTGAGGCACGCACCACGCAACTGGGTCGAAACCTGGATCCGTTCCAGCGGCGGTTTCTGGATATGTCGCGAGCGATCACGCAAGTGCACGTGGAAACTACGGAGATGACGGAAGCTTTCAAAGCCATCCGAACAGTGCCTATGAACATGCGGATCATCGCTTCGCGGCTCGAAAGCGCTGGCGGCCCGATCAGCGCAATCTCCGTGAATTATAGCCAGATGCTTGAGGATATGTCGGCTTGGGTCGATACCTTTGTTGAGGGCGACACTTGCGTCTTTGCCCGGATCCGCGATGCGATCATGAAAGGACAGTTCCTCGGCTTCGCGACAGAGTTCGAAAAAGAGATGAGCGATTTGTTTAAACAAGAAGATGGCAAATCTGCAGAGGCCTCTTACGATGGGGTGGATTTGGCGAATGAAGCGGATTTCTGCGACCAAGTCCGTCAAAAGTTTCTTGGCGAGACCGCCTCGGTCTTGGGAGAGGTCGAAACCGAAGCGCGCCGTTTTGCACGCAGCGTTCTTGACATGAAACGATATGTCACTGGCCTGTCGAGCACGCGGATGATGTGTAAAATTGAAAGCGCGGCGCTGAACAACTCCGGAACGGCTTTGTCAGGGATTGTTGAACAACTTGACGACTGTCAGGACGAATTGGAACAGCGGCTTGCGCGTGTTGTGGAACTAAATTCAGTCATTCAAAGCAACACTGCTATGTTGCGTACCTTGATTTAGTTGGTTCAGAGGGCTGAGATGGTGTGCCCACCGACGACATCAATGTGCCAAGCTGGGATTGTGATGATCCACAAAGGGGGCGGTCATGGCGGGGCGTTCACGGCCGGCTTCGACTTGGCCAAGAATGTGTGCAAAGCCCACGGGGCAGATGACTCCGGGAGAGCTATGCTTCGCACAAATCCGCAAAGGGATCAGGTGCTTGAGTTTTGCGCAGGGCTACGGTTCTGCGTCTTTACGATGAAAGCCTGTGGTGGCACCTAGTTCTTGGGCAAAATCAACAAGCGTTGACATGAGGTGAGGCTCATCCCGCCTGTCTAGGTGAATCCCTTTGCGAAGCGCCTGAAAACCAAGCGGCCGATGCACCGGCGATTTGCGAGATATCAAGCCTCTTGCGTAGCGATGAAAAGTTCACGGGTATCCGTTTAAGACCAAGAACCTGCGCTCTAAGATGCGGTTCGTACCTGTGAAGTGCGAAGAGACGCAGGGCGCGGCGGCGGTGTCTCGCGTGCGCGAGCTTCTGATCCGCTAGCCGACCCGAGCCGTCAATTCACTTCGAGTGCATTTCAGCGACTTCGGAACCGTTGTTTCACAAGGGGCATCCGACGCGATGACGCTGATTGCAATTATCCGGTTCCAAAATGCGATCCGCCTGCAAACGCAATCCCTCGGTTTAGGGTCCCGGTACTGATGCAGTTGAAGGCAGAGCCGGTAAGCTCAATACCGAGATCGTCTGTAGCTCCAAAGAGAACAAACTGGCGTTACGTCTAATGTCAGTGCCCGGTGTCGGATCGCTGATCGCGACGGTCATAGTGATCTTTGCACCGACGCCAGAGGCTTTCTGCAAGGCTCGGTCGGTGGCGGCGTTCTGAAAGCACGCCCTTGGCGTGAAACTCGGGTTCACGCAACGACAACATGCCACTGGCGGCAGACAGCAGCTCGGAGCCACGGCGATTTCGAAGCATTGCGTGACGCAATCCGCTGAGGCGCAGAGGGAGGGCAAACGGTGCCTACAGCGCTTGCTGATCATGTGCGCCGACAAAGTCATGCTCCAGCGGCAGACCCATGCTGAGGCCCGATAGCGCTGGGAGGGATGCGCTGTATGTGCCTGCAGGGCAAGGGATAGCCCGACATGCGTCCACCAGTCTCCGGCGTCCGGTGCATAAATCCGCTATAAGTCGCGAGCAGGCCGAAGCATAATTGCGCAAGAAGACGTTTGGCGCAACCCGTTGCCATCGAACACGCGGCATATATTTCACTGCATAAGGGGCCGGATACACGTCTGAATCAATGACGCGCCAAAACCAACTCCGAAGAAACCACTAGCACAATGGGCGGCTATTCATCCTCCACACATCGGGGTTTCAGCTTGGTTATGGTTTGCCAGACAGTATCGTGCCGCGGTCTATGGGACAGGTCTAGGAGGAACGTGTGGCGGTTGAGCGCGGCGACACGAACTTGGATGTCCGCGACTTTTCGGTCGAAGTCCCGCGCCATGCGCTTTGCTCGTTTGAATTGCACCCCACATACGAAAGGGAGCGTTTGGCTGAATAATTTTAACAGTACATCCACAGTCCGGCAGATCATCACGCAATGATGTCTCTAGATGGGTCAAGAGGTTCAGCGGACCCATGCTATCACGCTACGGATTTAAGCGTTGAAATCTAGCACACCCCGACGGGTCGTAGCAGGGTTTCAACAAACCGCCGGCACCGTCCTCCCTCCTATGGCGCTTCGATGCCGATCAAACCGACCCGCCGGGGGCTTCGCCCGTTTAAGTTTAAGATTTATCCAGTAAATGCCGGGCGTCCTTTTCGTTTAAAGGTTAAGCAGACGTGGATTGCCGCGTTTTCGATACTTTCCTCTTCTTGCGAAACAAACGAGGTCCCTTGCCACGGCGTTCGTTCTCCCATTCCCCATCATCATGCTGGTGTCTGACCCCGCTTGTTCAGGGCCGAAATCCCAACAGCTAAATCAGATGAAACCTGCGCCCGCGGACAGCCAGTGTTCAAGGCGGTGCCCGCAACATCATGCAGAAACGCGTCTGTCTTTTTCGTTGCCATTCCTCGTGTCCTTCTTCGCAAACATTGCTCGAAAGAGACGGGACGCCAATCGGGGCACAAACATCGTCAATTCGATTTAACAAAGACCGGTACTGAACGGCTCGCGGCGCTGCATTGACGTGGGATGCACTCCTCGACCACTGGCGCATTCCCTATGGATACAACTAAAACCGTTGAAAAAATGAAGTAGCGATACTAAAGGTTGTGCGTGGCGCGATCTTGCAAAATACTTGGAAGGTAAGGCATTTGACGAAAAATTTAGAGGGGCTGAAGGACGCAATATTGCGCTCCAATTCAGTCGAAAGCACGATATGTCTGGTTCAACAAGCCTACGACATAGATTTTACGACATTTCATCTTTTGAAAAATGACGGGCAGGAATTTTCCAATCCCTTCGTTCGAACGACCTATCCCGACGCATGGGTGCGTCAGTATTTATTGAACAATTACATTAGCCTGGACCCCGTTATCGAACAGGTCATCGAAGAAAGCGAATCGTTTTGCTGGTCCGAACTCAGGATCAAGCCGCACCATAAGAAGATGCTGAAAGTGTCTTTGGAATTCGGTCTTGGCTCGAGTGGTCACAGCTTTGTCTACAGTGACCTGAGGGGGCGGCGATCAGTCCTTAGCGTCAATTCAACCAAACCGATGCGCGCGTGGCAGGCCTATATGACCCCGCTTATCGATGAGTTCGAAACAATTCTGCCATTGATCCATACCAAAGGCGTGACAGAGGCATTGGCCGAACGCGAAGGTGTGCCTTCGCTGACTTCGCGGGAACATGAATGCCTGAGCCTGTCTTCGGAAGGTAAATCCTATTCGGCAATTGCCTCCGAGCTGAACCTGTCGGAACACACCGCGCGCAGTTATCTGAAGATGGCCCGCGCCAAACTGGGCTGCACCACCTTGGCACAGGCAGTTGGCAAGGCCGTGCGCAGCGGTATCCTCTGAGCGGACTTTTCTGACAATCCGGCACATCAGCGGCGGTCCCTGTGGCCGCCGTTTGCATGTCCGGGGTCGCGCACGGCCCCCTCAATTGCGGGGGCGGGGATGGGTCTGTCGGGTTGGGGAATACCCCGGGGCGACTGGCGATGCGACGCTGCTTCCAAGGAACACCTCAATCCAAGGAAGACCATCGCATGACAGACGCATCCGAAAACACGACCGAAACACTGGCGCAATTGCAGTCGGGCATCCAGGACATGCTGGCGCTGGACAGTGTTGATGTGGACGTATCGCTGGCGCAGATCGGCATCGACAGCCTGAACGTGGTCGAACTGATCCTGATCTGCCAGCAGATCTATGTGAACGTGACAGATTTCGACGAGATCGACATCGACGAAAACACCACGCTGCGTGAAGTCGACGATCAGATGCTGGCCCTGTCGAACGTGCCGGCCTGACGCGATGTTGGCAGCGGACCACATTTCGGTATCGCATCGTACCCGTCGGGGCCCGGTGCCCGCAGTGAAAGACGTCAGTCTGACCTGCGAACCTGGCACCCTGACGATCCTGCGCGGTCCCAGCGGAAGCGGGAAATCCTCCCTGTTCTCGGTTCTTGCCGGGATCGCGTTGCCGGATCTGGGCGATGTGCAGATGTGTGGCCGGAAATTGAGCCGCATGTCGGAACGCGAAAAGACGGCGATGCGGCGCGGGGATCTGGCGCTGATCTTTCAGGCTTACAACCTGCTGCCGTCGTTGTCGGCGTTCGAAAACGTCATCTACCCGTTGCGTCGGGCAGGCGTCAAAGATGCCGGCGCCCGGGCCTTGGCGGCTCTGAAACATCTCGAAGTGGAGCATCGCGCCGACCTGCGCCCGGGCCTGCTGTCCGGGGGGGAGCAACAGCGGGTCGCAGTGGCGCGGGCCCTCGCGCTGAAACCCAAGGTCCTGTTGGGAGATGAGCCCACCGGCGCGCTGGACAGCGACAACACCGTCCATGTGATGCGCACGTTGCGCCACATGGCCGTCAACGACGGCACCACGGTTTTCATCATCAGCCACGACCCGTCAGTCACCGCATACGCCGATCAGGTCCTTGAGCTACGAGAGGGAAGGCTAACCCATGCCTAACTGGATATTGAACACCGTCGGGGCGCTGGCCTTGGTCGCGCTGCCGAATGCGGGCAGTGCGGGAACAGCCCCCACAATTTTTGCGCCGGAAAACGTCCCCGCTTTGCGGCAACAGGCGCAGGCCGTTGCGGCGACGGCTGTGTCGGTTGAGGATGCGCGCAAGATCGCGCTGGTCATCGTCGACGATGCCAGTCGCCGTCCGGACGGCACATTGGAACAGATAGAAGCGGATCAGTCCCTGGTCATGGACTTGGCCAAGCAGACCGGAAACGATCCGGAGATCATGGCTGTTCACGCCAATCTTGTCGGGATCGAGGCCGGCATAGAGCAGGATCTGATCCGCGTTCTGACGCTGGCCAAGGCGTCGTCCCGGGCGTTGGACAAACTGGTCCGGGACAATCCTGACAACGGCGGCGTCCTGATGCAGCGCGGTCTGAACGCGTTGCATGCGCCAAAGATCGCAGGGCGTATCCAGATCGCCATTGACGATTTCGAGACGCTCTCGACCGGAGAATTCCACCTGACCGACGAGTTGAACGCTCAGGTCCAGCTCCTGCTGGCGCAATCTTTGATAAAGGCGGAACGCACGCAAGATGCGCAGCCGCTGCTTGCCAGCGTGGCCGAAGCTGACGTTCCGCAGTGGTCTGACGCGGCCAGGTCCATTCTGGCGGGCCTGTAGGATGCCGACTGCCACGATCACATACGGGCCTGCACAGGCCAAGGGGCCGCTTCCAGCGCAGTTGGTCCTGCGCGACGGCACGCCCTTGGCCTTTCGCAGCTATGCGGCGCGGGGCGTTGCCCGCGCGCGGGTGCTGGTCTTGCATGGATCGGGGCTGAATGCAGAGTATTACCTGACGCTGGGGGGGCTTCTGGCCGGACGCGGGATCGAGGTTCTGCTGATGGATTTTCGCGGCCATGGTCAAAGCGGTGGACCCGTGGGCGATGCTGCGGGGCCGGGCGTCTACAGCGACGATCTGGGCGAGGTGATCGCGGCGGTGCCTGACGACGTGCCGCTGTTTGTCTTTGCGCATTCCGGCTCGGCGGTTGCGGCGATCGACCTGTTGTCAGCACCGAATGCACCGCATGTGGCCGGACTGGCCATGGTGGCGCCGACGCTGGCCGGGGACAGCGGTTTGACCCGCACGGCGCGACCGCAAACCGACTATAGCGCGGTGTCGCGTAGTTTTCTGCGGTTCCGGCCCGAACGGCAAATCCCGGATGCGCAAACCAAATTCGCCTACAGGTTCGACTTTGCGCGATTTGTGTTTGCCCGCGCCGCCAGGCTGGATCGCTGGATGCGGGTTCTGAGCTTTGGCGCAACCAAACCCGGGCAAGCCCCTTATCGGTACACCGCGCGCGCCGCCACCAATATCATTGCCCGCAACCTGGAGGCCAAGCTCGCCCGTCTGCGGTGCCCAGTGTTTGTGGCCACATCCGAGCAGGATGCCTACGTCAACGGCGAGGCGATTGCCACGTTGCTGCCATGGACGCTGCCTGCGGATGTGCCACTGCGGCACGAAAGCCTGCCGCGCGGCGATCATTTCACGGCAACTCTGATGGCGGTTCCGCTGTTTCTGGACTGGGTGCAGGGGCTATGCCCCGACCGGGCGGGGGAGCAGGTGGCATGAGCGCCCAGCCCACCTTTTCCAAAGCCACAGAACCACTTGGTGTCGATCTGCCATCGGCACTGGCAGATCTCTTGACCTATGGCCTGGTCGGTCTGAGCACCCCCGGCGCGGCGCGTGACCCGCTGCCCGATGCAACGTGGTGGTGCGTCGCGACCAACACCGACGGTCCCGGATTCCACCAGGTATCGCCCCGCTTGCGGGAGGTGGCGGTGTCGCTGACCACTCCGGTTGCGGATGCGCGTCTGCTGGGGGCGATGGTGGCCTTGCGCGCCGCCACCGGATCACACGTGCTGCACTTGCCGCTGCCTGACACGGCTGGCCGAGGGCGCAGACACTTGACGCGCCGTGGCGCCGCTGCGGTGGCAAGCCGTGCGCTGATGCTGCGGGAGCATCGCCGCCAGCTGCTGGGTTTGTCCGCGCGGCTGGATCCCGGACAGATCGACAACGCCATTTATTCAGCGTTCTTCGCACCCGTGGCCGAAGCCGCGCTCGGCGCGGCGCTGGGACCCAAAAAACAGGTGCGGATCGCGGCTCAGGTGCCCGACACGCAATGCCCCAAGGCGATCGCCCCATTGACCCTGCGCGGCGATGACCCGGTCTCCGACAACGTCTTTGCACTGGCCATGCGGCTGGGGTTTCACGGCGCAAAAGCCTCTCTTTTCAAGCCATTGGTGCGGTTGTCGCCGGGGCATTTCGGCTTGCAGGTCAGGCGGTCGGCTGCGCCCTCACTGGCGATGCAGCGGATCGCGCTGAGCGTGCCGCAAATTCATCTTCTTTCCTCTTTGAATGCGAAAGGTTGGCGCAATGTTTGATCAGCATGACGTGCGGCACATGAAGGATGGCAATCTGAACGGAGCGGTCGCCCCCGGCACGGACCCGCGCCTCTGGGCCCATACACCGCAACACTTGGTTGAGGCATTCTTGAGTGATGCGGCGACTGGCCTGATCGTGGATGCAAAGGGTGCCGCCCTGGCCCCCCAAGCGGTCCGCGATCTGTGTAAGGCGCTGAGCACGGATGACATCGGGCCCGGCGATGTGGTTCTGGTCAAGGCAGAGAACACGCTGCAGGGCGTCGCCGCGATTCTGGCGGTCTGGCTGCGCGGAGCAACGGTCTGCCCGGTGGACCCGGCCGCCAGCGCCGAGGTCGTAACTTTGATTGGCCGCGAAATTCATGCACGCGCGCTGATCGAGACCGACGGCCGCATCATGCCATTGGACACCAGCGCGCGACACGGCACCGAATGGCAGCGCCATGGCTACGCCACAGGCGACGACCTGGGAATGGTCATCTTTACCTCGGGCAGTTCCGGGCGGCCCAAGGGCGTGATGTTGTCGAATACCAACATCATGACGGCTTTGCGGTCGATTGCGGCCTATCTTGATATGTCGGCCCGTGACCGGGTGCTGTGCATTCCGCCGATGTTTCTGGACTACGGAGTTTACCAGGTCTTGTTCACGCTCTTTTCGCGGTCGGGACTGGTGCTGGGCACCGGGATCCGCAACCCGATCACCATTCTTGAACTGATCAAGACCTATCAGCCGACGATCATCCCCGTGGTGCCTGCTCTGGCCTCCGGTCTGACGCGGATCCTCAACACCTTTTCGCAGCAATTGAGCGGCGTCAGGCTGGTGTGCAACACTGGCGGGCATCTGGCCCCCGCAACGGTGCAGAGCCTGCGGCGGGCCTTTCCGGGCGTCGCGGTCGTTCCGATGTACGGGCTGACCGAAACCAAGCGCGCGCTGTTTTTGCCCGCAGAACTGGTCGACAGCCACGAAGGATCGGTCGGCGGGCCGATGCCCGGGCTGGATGCGCGGGTGGTCGTGACCGCAGCAGACGGCGCGCTGCTTGAGGCCGAAGACGGCCAGGAAGGCGAATTGTACCTGCGCGGATCGTCGGTGATGCAAGGCTATCACGCGGCGGATGCCGGGGCAGGGGCCCGGATCGTCGAGGGGCGTTACCGCGACGATGTTTGGCTGGCGACGGGCGATCTCTTCGTGCGCGACGCAGACGGGTGCCTGTATTTCCGCGGCCGCTCCAAGGCGCTGGTCAAACAGCGCGGCTATTGCCTGTATCCCCGCGACATCGAAGCCGTGGCCGAGGCGCATCCTCAGGTTCGCTCCGCGGTGATGATTGGCCGGACCGAGCCCGATGGCGATGAATCCGCCGTGCTTTTCATCGTGCCCGAGACGGCGGCCGATCCCGACGGGGTCCGTGCTGCGGTGCTCCACGCGTTGCCCGTGACGTTGCAGCCCAGGTTCGTGCATTTCCTGCCCGAATGGCCGCCCAGCCCGGTGGGCAAGATCGACCTCAACGCGCTTCACACCATCGCAAAGGACTTGAACTGATGTTGGATCAAACCAGACAGGCCGCTACGGATTGGGCGGCGGCGTTGACGCCCGCCGACATCCAGACCCCTGCCTTTGTCTACAACGCCGATGCGGTGAACGCGCGGATCACCGCCCTGAAGGCGGCGCTTGGAACGGATGTTATCATCTCGTTCAAGGCCTCCAATCAGTTGGATCTGCTGCTTCGGCTGGAGCCCGACAATTACGACGGGATCGAGATCGCGTCGCGCGGCGAACTGCATATGATTGCCGGCAAGACCGGGCCGAATGTCTTTATCAATACGCCCGCCTTGAATGATCCGCTGGTTCGCGCCGGGATCAGCGCAGGCGCGACGTTCATTGTCGATACGCCCGAACATCTGGACATGATTGCGCGGCTAAAGGGTAAGCGGGAGATCAATCCGGTCACCCTGCGCCTGTCGAACAAGATCATCGCCAAGATCTGTCCGGATGCGCCAACGCTGCGCGACGATCAGTTCGGCATGGATCTGGATCAGGCACGCGCCGCCATCGAAAAGGCGCGGGGTTTGGGCCTGAAAATCAACGGCCTGCATCTTTACGCGGGGCCGCACACCTTCCGCAAGGCCGCGCGCTTTGTCGTTGCTGCCATGACGCATGCCGTGCGCGAGATCGAGGACGCCCTTGGCCATGACCTTGAGGTGCTGAATCTCGGTGGCGGTCTGGAGGAAAACTGGCCCGAACTGGGGCATGATTTCGACAGCTACCGCGCGTTGCTGACCGAGCTGCCGGGGCGCTGCCGCCTGATCCACGAATTCGGGCGCGCGATCTTTGCCGATTGCGGTGTCTTCGCCGTGCGGGTGCAACAGGTCAAGACCGTCATGGGTCAACCCTACGCCATTTGCGACGGCGGCATGGCACAGGCGTTTTTGCTGGCGCAGACGGAAAACATGATGCGCAGGTATCGTGTACCGCGCGTGCTGAACCGCGATGTCGCACCGCTGCCGGACGGTGCCAGCACCATCATCTGCGGATCCACATGCAGCCGCGACGACGTGATCGGCAAGGTCGCAGGCGCTGTCGAGGCAGGGGATGTCCTGATCTTCGACAATTGCGGGGCCTACACGCGCACCTATTCGATGAACAATTTTCTGCAGCTTGGAGGGGCCGACACCTATGTCGTTTGATGTCACGAACCCGATTGGCGACTGCCTGGCCGGACCCGCGCTGGCGGCCCTCGGCCGCCACACCGAGGCCCCTGACGCGGTGCGCCAATTGCTGGCGGCCTCTGCGGCGCGACTGACCGATAGCGCAATGGTGGTCGAAGAGGATTTCCACCCCTTCCGCGATGTCGGCGAAAGCCGCGTGAAAACCCCACTGCCGCAACCCGATGTGCTGCACGCCATCCGGGCGCTGATCGACGAGGTGCGCGAGACCGGTTTCGGGCCGCACAGCGCGCGCTTCTTTGGCCTTTTGGGGTCGGTGATGATCGACCTGTCGGGAACCGAGACGCAGAAAGCGAGGGTGCAAGAATGGGTCGATGCGGGGTTGACCGCCTGTTTCGCGATGACCGACCGGGGCGGCCCGCTGGCCACCCAGTGGCTGTCAGAGATCAGCACCGACACGCCACCGCGCCTGACGGTCGACAAGGTCTGGTCGATGAATGCCAACCGATCGGACTTTGGCATCATTATCGTGCGCCAGGGCAAATCCATGGTGATGGCGCCGGTTCTGGTTCCACCCGGGGTCTATGCCACCGCTGAAACCTGCCTGTCGGGTCCTGCGTTCTTTGACGGGCATTTGCCGCTCGGCGATGTAAAAATGGCGGTGGACCAGGCTGACCCCGACTGGGTGCTGCGCAGCGGCGGTCCGATTTCTTCCAAGGTGTTTTTGTCACTGGCGCGGCCGTTCCTGATACAGGCGCTGGTCGCGCATGTGCGCTGGCTTGAGGATCGCGGTCGTCTGCGACTGGACGCGGTTGCATCGGCGGCGGTCGCGTACCTGTCCGAGGCAGCGCGCAACCAATCCGCCAAACCGCATTTCGACAAGCATTCCGAAGATCAGGCGATGGCCCTGAAATGGATCGCCAACGAAACCTGGCTGCATCTGGTGGTGAACGGTCTGGTGCCCGGCCAGAACGACGCGCGCGACCTGATCTCGCTGTCCAAGATGGAGGGCAGCTCCTACCGCTGTTTCTTTGAAATCTACCAGCGCAACAAGAGGTTCCGTGATGTTGCGGCTTGAGGGCATCCACTATCGCCCGGTGCCGCATTTGCCGGTGGCCGAACGCGACAGCGGCGAGAATGCGAGTCGCATCGTGGGCGACCTGATCGGTGCCGAGATCGCGCAGACCATGACCGCGCATGACAGCCCGCAAGTGGATTTCGTCATGGCGGTCAGCACGATCATGGATATGCCCTTTGTGTCCGGCTACCTGAGCTGGCCACTGATTGCTGCGGCCATCGCCCGGCACACGCCCTTGGTGCCGCGCGGGTTTACGGCGTCGTATGAGTGCGCGGGCTGGGGTTTTGCGCTGGATTATGCCCGACGCCGCTTGCCGCAGGGGGGGCGTGTTCTGATCGTGGTCGCGGATCTCAACGTGCTGGACATCAGTTTCTGGCGCAAGAACGACAACTGGGGACCGTCCGGCTTCGGGGTTTCGACAGTGCTGTTGACCCTGCCACCCGCAGACCAGGTGGCCCTGTCGGTCAATGTGGCCAAATCCGTGCAGGGCATGGGCGAGTATTGCGCCGATCTGCGCAAATGGTTGAGCACCTCGGAGGGCGGGCGGGCAAACGTGCCGTTCCTGCCGCCCGAGATGGCGGGAATTTACAGCCATTTCCTGCCGAAAGACCGGATGATGCGCGACCTGCATGGCGCGTGGGGCCATTGTTTTGGCTCCGACACCTGGATCAGCTTCATCGACGAGATCGACCGGGGTGACATCGTGCCGGGCTCTGTCCATTGCGCCACGTCGGCATCATTGCGCGGGTATTGGGCGCTGTCGGATGTCGTGCTGGATCAGGCGATCCTGTCCGGGTTTCGTGCGCCGTTAGATGCCGCCGAGCGGGAGGACGCAGCATGACGCGGTCGCCTGTGACATTTGAAGGTCAGCTGTGCCGGGCGTGGAATGCGGGCAAACCGACCCGTGCCCAAAGCTATGTCCCGCCTTTCTACGACGCCCTCGATTTCGACAGTTACAGACTGATGGGCCGCGCGCGAACAGCGCGGGCCTTTGTGACCTACCCCGATCACTATGCCTTGTTGGCGGCCATTCTGGGCGAAGTGCGCGCCGGATGTGGCCCCGAGATTGACGAGATCCTGATAAATTCCCGGATGCCGTCGGTCGTGCGGCTCCCTGCGGACTTCTTTGGCACCAATGTGCTGTTTCTCAACGATCCGGAGGACGAGGCGGTCCGCCTTGCCAAAACCGGCGTTCAGGTTCTGGTGATCCGGGAGCGCTTTGTCCGCCACACCGTCGAGGCGGCCGACAACGGACTGTCGCTGCTGTGGTGGAACGCGCCCGAGGACGGCACGGAGGCGATGCAGCGGCTGGCCACCCGGCTGCGCGGTCTGGGAATTGCCCCCGCGGCAAAGGCGGCGGCATGATGCGCTCTGGCTGCTATATCACTGCGATCACGCCGTATTCCGGCCCGATGGCGCCCGTCCCGGGGATCGAGGACTATATCGTCACCTCCTCGGCCGAGATCGGCATCGTGCAGACAGAGCGCGCCCGGCAGGTGATCCGCGATTGCGCACCGATTGGCTATGGCGGTGACATTCCGCTTGTGTCGATCGGCTGCGCGGGGCTGTTCGCGGCGGTCATGCGCTTTGCTGACAGCCCGGCGCACTCGGCGCGGATCCTGGCCCTGGAAACGCCCAGCGATTACGTCCAGCACACGCTGGACTCGGCCAGGCTTGGGGCCGGTGGCGACGGGTTTGTCGCGCAGGATGCGGCGCATGTTCTGGACCTGCAAAAGACACCAGAGGGTGCGCTGGCACGGGTCGATCATTGCGAGATCCTGTCCCGGCCCAGCTGTTTTTCCGGAACATCCAAATTGGCGCGCAGCTTTGTGGCGCGGCTGGACGCATTGGAGGCGATGTGCCCCGATGCCCGTGTCGTCACCTTCGAGAACGTGTCGGGCTATGCGCGCAGGCTGATGCAGGCGGTGCTGGCCGAGCTTGGGCCCACCGCACGCCGAGAATTTCTGCAAACGGTCGAATGCGATGAACGGCATTTCATGACCGTGCGTCCGTTGCTGGATTTGCAGCACCAGATGGCCGAAGACACGGGCCGCCCGCTTATCGTGACCTGCCTTGGGGCGGGGGGACGCATCGGGATTTTCGCGGTGTCGCCTGTCCATGCGCCGCAGCCCGAACCGATCAGCGAAGCGCGCCCTGCGCTGGAGGCCATGGTGATTGCCGAAGGGGCCGGTCCCGATCTCCCGGCCGAGCTTTGGTACATGAACCGCAGCTTTTTCGGCCGCGAGAATTTCTATTTCGAGTGGCGCATCAACGGAGAGACTTTCCTATGCACAAATTGACGTATGCCGCCCCGGCGAGGGACATGGACTTTCTGTTGTGGGAACAGTTCCGCATCCACGAAACGCTGGGCCTCGACAGCGCCGAGCAGCGCGACATCATCCAGACCAACATGGCGAATGCCCGGGCATGGGCCGAGGGACCGCTGGCGCAAAGCTACAAGGAAACGGACGAACAGGAAGCCTATCTGGCGGATGGCAAAGTTGTGCTGCCCGACAGCTATCCCGGCCTCTACCAGGGGTTTTCCGAGATGTGGACCCAGTGGCAGGACGGCGCGGCGCAAGGCACCGCCATGCCGCCCATCGTTCAGAACCTCATCATCGAGATGTTCATGGCGGGCAATGCATCCTTCATGACCTATGTCGGCTTTTCCCAACCGGCCAAATCACTGCTGCGCGCACATGGGTCCGATGACCTGAACGCCACCTACGGGCCGGCCTTGCAGGACATGCGCGCAACCGCCTGCCTGTGCATTACCGAAAAAGGGGCTGGCTCGGACCTGAGCAAGCTTTCGGCCCTTGCCACCAAACAGGACGACGGGCGCTATCTGCTGACCGGTCACAAATGGCTGATTTCGGCAGGCAGCCACGAAATGACGGACAATATCTATTATTTCGTTCTGGCGCGCACCGACCCGAAGCAGACGGGCATGGCCGGTCTGTCGTGCTTCCTCGTTCCGCGCTACCGCATCGACGAGGCCGGCGCGCACCGCATCGACAATGGCATCCGCGTGAACGAAGTCGTGACCAAGATGGGCTTCAAGGGCTGTGCAAACACGCATCTGCTGTTTGGCGAAGACGGCGTCGAAACCCAGGCGTTCCTGCTGGGTCGCATGGAGGGGACCGGGCTTCAGCAGTTGATGATGATGATGAAACCGGCCCGGATTTCGACCGGCATCTTTGCCCTGGGGCTGGCCAGTTCGGCGCATGAAACCTCGGTCGCCTATTCGCAGCAACGGGTGCAGGGCAAGCGGTTCGATCGGGCGATGAGTGCCCGCGCGCCCAGCCTGCCCATTGCCGAACATCCCGATGTGCGTCGGATGCGGCTGGACATGGCTGCCTACACCTCTGGCTGCCGGGCGATGATTGCGCGACTGGGGCTGTATCAATCCTTCGAAGATGACCCCAGCCAGCCCGAGGATCTGCGACGCGCGGCCGATGACATCTCCGAAGTTCTCCTGCCCATCGTCAAGGCCTACACCTCGGACAAGGCCTGGGTGGTTTGCGAGACGGCGATCCAGACCCACGGCGGCGTCGGCTTCACGCGCGATTACCCGGCGCAACAGAATGCGCGGGATTGCAAGGTGCTGTCGATCTGGGAAGGCACCAACCACATTCAGGCGCTGTTTTTGTTCCGTGACAAGCTGGGCATGTGCGTGCAGCCAAAACGGCTGAACACGCTGCGCGCCGCGATCGAAGACACTCTTGCCAGGGCAGAGGCGACCGGTGCTTTGGACAAGGACGTGCACAACCTGCGCGACGCGCTTGCCGCGCTGGGCGATGCCACCGCCGCGGCCCGCGACTGCGTGCGGTATCAACGCATGAATGACGTGCCGCAATTCGCGGTCGAATTGCAGGCGGCGCTGGGGGACATCGTGATTGCCTGGCATCTGCTGGAGGCGGCCGAGATTGCCCTGAAAGCCCTGGCATCCGGCGACGCCGACGCGGCTTTTTATGCCGACAAGGTCGACATCGCGCGCCATTTCCTGCGGCGCCGTCTGCCCCAGTCTGCCGCCTCGCTGCGCGCCATCGCGGGCGAAATGCAAGACGTCGTGGCCACGCAACTGGCCAAGACGCAGGCCGCGTGATGCGCGCCCGGCTGCATAAGCGCTTGCTTGGCACGGTCTTGCAGGGTGCGGTCCTGCTGGGCTGTGCCAGCCCGACCCTGGCGCAGGACAACGTGGACATCCCGCTGGACTTGCAGGCCATTCCCGAAGGCACCGGCGACGACACGAATTGGAGCGACGTCACCGACACACGCCCGGTCCGGTTTGAATTTGGCCTTGGCCTGCGCCGCGAAACCATGGGCGGGCCTCTCGACAGCCTGGTCGACGATGCAGGCGCGTTGAGCTTTGCCAGCCTCGCCGTGGATATCGACACGCAGATGGGCGCCGGGTTCGATTTCCTCGGTCGGGGCGTCGCACATTTCGAAGAGGGCGAGACCGATCTTCTCCTGCAACGTGCCGTCCTGTCCTTTGCGCCGCAGGGCAGCCGCCTGCGGGCCTCTCTGGGCAAGGAGTACTTTGCCCACAGCTTTACCGAATTGGCGCATGTACTGGACCTGTCACCACGAGAGGCCGCGCGGATCGACACCGACGACACGCGGGAGGATTACGCCTATCCCTTTGCCCGGTTGGGCTTTGACGTCGGAGCACATCACCTGAGCCTGATCGCCATGTCACAGGGGCACGATCTGACCCACGCGGAAGATGATCCCTGGCTCTATGCCCTGCGCTACGAAACCCAACGGGGCGAAGCCAACCTCTCGGCACAAGTGATCCATCGCGATGATGCGGACACGGAATTCGGTTTCGGCATCAACGCGCCGGTCGGGGTGGCGATTTTGTCTTTCGAAGGGACCGTCTCCGACCGGCGGCGCTTGCCGATGACCGATCTGCGCCCCGGCGGCGGCGAGCTGCGTGCCACCGGGGCTGACACACCGACGTATCAGACGGTGCTGGCCGCACGGGTTCCGGTGTCGTCGAAATGGCAGGCCGAGGCGGCATATTTGTACAACGGGCACGGCTATTCCGACGCGGAATGGCGCGACTTCAGGTCGGCCGAAGATGCGGTTCTGGCCGGCCTGCGGGTCGGCAATTTCCGGTACGCGGATTTTCTGGGCGACGCGCAGGAGGCCCATGCCGACCAATACCTGCGCCGAAACTACGTGACCTTTGCGCTCAGCTCTCTGGAAGAGATCGGCCAATGGTCGGCGACAGCGGGCGCGGTGGGCGGACTGGATGACGGCAGCGCCTTCGGGTTTGCCGAGGCCAGCCGACCCATTGGCACGGCGGGTCGCTTTTCGGTGTCGATGAGCGGTGGCAGCGGATCGCGGGACAGCGAGTTCGTGCGCCGATCTGCCGAGGTCGAAATGAAACTGGTTTGGGGATTCTGACGATGCACATGCAGCCTGCACCGAACACCAAGGGAACAATCGTACTGGGGTCCACCAGCAGTGACCCGCATGTCGTGCCGCTGTTCCTTGTCAAACTGTTGCTGGAGGAGAACGGCTATCGCGTGGTGAACCTGCGGTGTTCGAACACGCCAGAGGCCTTCGTCGCGGCGGCTGGTGCGCAGGCCGACATCCGCGCCATCGTGATTTCCAACAACAACGGCGCCGCCTGCGAAGATCTCGAAGGGTTGAGCGACGCGCTCGCGCAAGGACAGGCGCGGGTGCCGGTGATCCTGGGCGGACGGGCCTGGGTGCATTTCTCCAAGGCATTGGAAGACACGCTTCACGGACACGGCATCACCCATATCTGCACCGACTTCGACGCGCTGATGCGCGTGTTGGATGGCATCGAGAGGGACACGCCTTGCCATACCCATGCCTGAGATTGGCTGACACGCTGCCCTCGTTCGGAGAGCTGATCGCCACCCTGTCAAGTTCGGCCAAGCCGAGCGTGGCCGAGATGATGGCGGCCGCCAAACGCGAGGGCAGGGTGTTGTTGCAGCCGCGTGGCGGCGTCGGCGCCTTCGATGCGATGCTCGGTCTCTTGACGGATATCGAGGCCGTCGGCGAAGCCGATATCCTGCCGATCACCGTCGACAGTCATACCCGGCTGGGACGCTTCGATGTGGCTGGCAAATGCCTGGAGCACTTCCCCGGGCGATTGAACGGTTTTCCCGTTATCAGCCACGGCTATCAGGCGCTGCGACAGTTGAACGATCTTTGCAAGCACCCCTTGCAGATCCGTCATGGATCCCCCGATGGGCGGCGGTTGATGGCAGAGTCCGTGGCTGGCGGGATCACCAGTTTCGAGGGCGGCCCCATCGGCTACAATCTTCCCTATTGCGCTGATGTGAGCCTCGAAGACAGCTTTGCCAGCTGGGCCGAGGTCGACGAGCTTGCAGGCATTCTGACCCACCAGGGCCATGTGGTCGAACGGGAGTTCTTTGGCTCCTTGACGGCGGTTGCCGTGCAGCCTTCGATTGCGCTGGCCTGTACCTTTGTCGAAGCGATCTGTGCCGCGCAAAAGGGGGTGAAAGCGATCTCCATCGCCATCCCGCAAGGCGGCAACATGGTGCAGGATATCGCGGCCTTGGAGGCGATCCCCTATCTGGCGCGGCGCTATCTGCCCGCCGATTGTTCGGTCTATGCCGTTTTGCATCAGTTCATGGGCGTCTTCCCCGAGGATCGCCCCCGCGCCGATGCCCTGATCTTTGCCGGTGCGCTGACCGGGCATTTGGGGGGCGCGCAAAAGATCGTCTGCAAGACCCATCAGGAGGCCAGGGGTATTCCCGATACGGCTGCCATTCTGGACAGCCTGGCATTGTCGCGCGCGGCCGTGTCGGGGCGCGCTGTGTCGTTGCCGATTGATCGCGCCCCCATCGACGAGGAACGTGCGGCGATCCTGCGGGAGACCCATGAGCTTCTCGATCCCATCGTCGGCGCACCCGATATCGCGCAGGCGGCCATCGCGGCGTTTCATGCCGGGCGGCTCGACATTCCGTTTCCGGCCAACGAGGCGGCGCGCGGCGACATCTTTCCGCTGCGTGACCTCAACGGTGCCCTGCGGTTCGGCAGCACCGGCCAGTTGCCGTTTTCCGATGCCACGATCCGACGAAACACCGAGCTTTTGAAATCCGTACCACGCCAGTCGCACAGCACCCTTGTGCGCGAGGCGATCCTCTATTTCTCCAGCAAGGGAGCAGACCAATGAACATAGCGATTGCGCAACCCGACATCGAAGCCGCCGAGGTCGATACCGGCAGGGCGTCTCGTGACCAAAGCTGGATCACCTGCGAGGACGTGAGTTACCGCGCGGGCGACGGTTTCGATCTCGTGATCCCGCATCTGGCGCTCCTGGCAGGGGGCAAGACGGCCCTCGTCGGCGGGAACGGCTCGGGGAAGACCACCTTGTTGAAGCTGTTGCTGGGCGACCTGACTGCCGACAGCGGAACCATTGCCCTGCAAGGCGCTGCGCGGGGGCTGTTCGATGTCGCCGGGCGGCAGGCGCTGGGCGTGCAATTGCAGGACACCGGGTTCAATCCGGTCTACCGGGTGCGCGATATCTTTGCGGTCAATGCGGCCTGCCGGCCTTTCGTCGATCCCGTCATACTCGAACTCATGGGCATTCCCGAAATCTCCAGGCGGCGTTTCGGCGCGTTGTCTTCGGGGCAAAAGCAGCGCGTGCAGCTGGCACTGGCCTTGGCGCATCATCCCGAATTCGCGGTTTTCGACGAACCGACCTCGAACCTCGATCCGGCATACGAGGCGGCGTTTGTCGAGCTGCTGAACAGACTGTCGCAGGAGGTGTCGGGATTTACCGCGCTCTACATCAGCCACGCCGCCAAGGTGGTCGAAACCTGTGACCAGGTTCTGATCCTGGCGCGCGGGCGGGTGGAGACCCATGCGGCCTTGCAAGATGTGGTGCGGCAGACCTTCGGAAGCCGCGCCGCGCTGTTTGAAGCCGCGCCCGAGGTTTTGTCGTCCATTGCCGCAAGCTTGCCGCAGGGATGTGTCCTGCAGCGCGGACCCGGACGCCTGCGCGCCTTTGGCGAGGCCGCACTGACCGATGCCGCGCTGAGCCTGGCGCAAACCCACCCCCTGACGCGGTTTTCAAGCTGGAAAACCTGCGCCGCCGATATTCTGGAGGATCTGAACAATGGCTGACGCCACCCTGCGCCCGGGCGCTGTCCCCTTGCGATTTCTGAAGATGGAAACGCTGAGCTATCTCAGCGCGCCAGCAGCGGTTTTCTGGACATTCGTCTATCCAATCGCGCTGTTTTTCATCCTCAACACGATTTTTGGCGGCGGTGAGAGCCCGTCGGGGATGGGCCTGACCTATACCGACTATCTGATCACCGGGCTTGCGGTGATGACCATTCTGTCCACCGCGCTGTTTGGCTTTGCGGCGGTGCTTGTGGACATGCGAGCCCAGCAGAACCTGCGCATCCTGGGTTTTATGCCCTTCGGCAAATTCGGGTTCTACATCGGCTTCGTTGGGTCGCGGATGCTGATCCTGGCGGTGTTCCTGACGGCCTTCATGACCGGGTTCGGCGCGCTGGCGCCCGATGCGACAACGATCGGAGCGGCGCGAATGGTGCTGGTTCTGGCATACCTGATGTGCGGCGCGATGGCCCTGATCGGGGTCAGCCTGGTGCTGACCACATTCATTACCAAGACGGCAACGGCGCAGGCCCTGGCCAATATCATCAATATACCGGCGATCTTCCTGTCGGACCTGTTCCTGCCGGCGATCCTCTTTCCCGTACCGCTGTTCACCATCATCTCGCACGGGCCGTTTTACCTGTTCGTCAATCAGGTGCGGTCGCTGTTTGCCGGGCAAACACATCTGACCGACGCATTCCCCGCCATGGTCGTGATGCTGGTGTCGGGCGTCGCTCTGACGCTGTGGGCCGGGCGGCGGGCAAAGTGGCACGCGTAATCGCTTACTCTCCTCATCCCTGAAAAGGACAAGACCATGACCACATTGCAGGACTTCACCGCCCAGATGGAAAAGCTGCTGGGCAAGACCGACCTGGACGTCGACGCGCCGCTCTCGATGCTTGGCGTGGACAGCATGAACATCGTCGAAATGGTGATCATCTGTCAGCAGATCTACACCGGCGTGACGAACTACGAAGACATCGACATCAACGAGCTTACGACCCTGCGCGAGCTCGATGAACAGATGCACAGCCTGTCCGTCCCCGCCTGATCCCCCCTTTCTTTCCGCGATTTATCCAAGGATTGCACCATGTTTGACTCTTACGTCCAGGAGGCGATGCGCCGGGGCCGGTGCCTGCCGGAGCGCCGAATTCGACTGGAGGCACAAGATGGCCTGACGCTCTTCGCCGGCGTGTTCGAGACGCAGGCGCGGGCGGCGGCGGACCGGGTGGTGATCCTTTTGCACGGGGCCGGGGCCAACATGAATGTGGGCTATCTGGATCTGGCCAGAGACATCCATACCCATAGCGGCGCGGTTGTCCTGGTGCCGGATGTGCGCGGACACGGCATGTCCCAGGGGCCGCGCGGCTATGCGCCGGATCGCGCCTGTGTCTGGGACGATCTGGATCTGTGGATCGCCCGTGCGGGCGCCCTGTGGCCCGATGCGGACATTACCCTGCTTGGCCATTCGGCCGGGGCGGCGCAGATCCTCAACCGGGTGACGGAGCATGGCGCGCCACTGGCGAAATCGGTGCAACGCTTCATTGCGCTTGCGCCTTATTTTGCCTCCACCGCGCGGTTGCGGGCGCAAAGCGGGCG
Source organism: Sagittula marina (assembly GCF_014196795.1). Classification (GTDB taxonomy): domain Bacteria; phylum Pseudomonadota; class Alphaproteobacteria; order Rhodobacterales; family Rhodobacteraceae; genus Sagittula; species Sagittula marina. The sequence goes on along the minus strand of NZ_JACIEJ010000002.1, from coordinate 323,074 downwards.
CGATCTGGACGAATTCAACCTGCCGCAATTTTCCGTGCGGCGTGGGGTGGTGGAACGGTCGGACGACTGTCCGGAGCCGCGCGTCGTGAATTTCAACTTTCCGCCAGAGGCTGCGCGGTGGTGCAATCTGGTGCCGGGCTACACCGCCGAGATGTCCGCCGCCCTCAGCCCGCGCGACATAGACCGTCAGCTGGCCGCGCTGCCCTTGCCGACAGTGGTCCTTGCGGCCAAGGGCGACGAGCTGTTCCCGGTCGAAGGGCTGCGTCGGCTGGTGCTGGAGTCTGGCAACGCGCTGATCCGCTTCGATACGGTGCCGCACGCCCATCTGACCTGTCTCTTTCACGCCGGACCCCGAATTGCCGAGGCCCTGACCGCCTTGGAGGACGCTGCATGAGACAGGACCTGATCATCGTCTGGCGCGGCCTGCTCGAAAGCCCGCGACGCGCGCTTTTCGTCATCGCCAACATCATCTTCGGCGTTGTGGTCGTGGCGCTGATCGACGGCTATGCCACGTCGATGTTCCAGGGCATGCGCGACGGGTTGATCCAGTCGGGTTTGGGCCATGCCCAGATCTTTGCCACCGATCTGGAGGAACGCGGCAACCTGCAATCGGTGAACATCACGCTGGATACCGAACAGACCGATGCCATCCTTGCCGCACTGCAAGAGCATCCCGATTTCGCGGCCGCCGCGCGCCGCATCGAAGCCTCGGCAATGGCCACCAATGGCGAGGTCAGCCAGGTCGGCACGGTCATCGGGATCGAACCCGATCAGGAGGCGGTCATCAGTTCCGGGCTGCGCGTCATCGAAGGCCGCGAGCTTTTTGCCGACGACTCCCGCCACATCCTGATTGGCGAAGGCATGTCAGACGCTCTGGGTCTGGGGGTCGGTGATGAGTTGACCATTCTTGGCAATACCATCGACGGCAACCTCAACGCCCTGGACCTGGAGATCATCGGTATCTTCAGCACCGGCAACCGCGCCGCAGATGCGCGCATGATGTATGTCACGCTGGAGACCGGTCAGGCCTATCTGTTCACCGAAACGATCACCCGCGTGGTTGCAATGTTCCGCAGCGTCGACGCGGTGAACGCCGCGGTGGCAGATCTGAAACCATCGTTGCCAGCGGGCGTGACCATTCAGGATTGGCGCACGCTGGAGCCATACTATGGCGAGGTGGTGGATCTTTTCTCGACCATCTTCCTCGGCATCAAGATCGCAATCCTGATCTTCGTGGCTTTGGCCATCGGCAACACCATCGCGATCTGCGTTGTCGAACGCACCCATGAGATCGGCATGATCCGCGCAATCGGCGATCAAAAGCTGGAAATCACCCGACGCTTCACCCTCGAAGGCCTGATCCTCGGGCTCGTCGGCACCGTGCTTGGCATCGCCCTGGTCATGGTTCTGGCCAGCGTTCTGAACAATTCGGGCTTGAACATGCCCACCCCGCCCGGATCGTCCGTCGACTATCCGCTGCGGTTCATCCTGACGCCTGCCAATCTGGCGATTGTCGGCTGTCTTGCAATGCTCGTGGCCTTTTTCGCGAGCCTTTCCCCAGCGGCGAAGGCCGCGAACACCCCCATCACGGAGGCCCTGCGCCATGTTTAACAAACAGACTTTTCGCCGTATCCTGACCGCCGCCGCGTTTGCCCTTTTGCCTGCAATGTCATTCGCCGGAGCAAAGGACGACATCCTGGAGATGGGCTTGTATCGCGGGTTCGATCAGGCGGCGTTCACCTTTGACACCCAGATCACGGCCTATGTGAACAACACGCCCAAAGGCAGTTCACAGGTGGCGACGGTCTATTATCGCAGCGCCGACGCGACGCTGGTGGCGTTCAAGTCGCCCGCCACGTTTGCCGGACGGCGTATCCTGACCGAAGGCAACAGCATGTGGATGGTGCTTCCCACATCGTCGCGGACAATTCGAGTCTCGGCGGATGATCGGCTGATGGGGCAGGCCTCGAACGGCGACATTCTGAATATCCCCGTGGAAAAGTACAGCTATGCGTACAACGGCACGGAAACCGTGAATGGCAAAACCTACAAACGCATCGTGGCCAAGCTGAGCCGCGGCTCCGCAATGTATTCGCGGGTCGATTTCCTGTTGGCCGAGGGCAGCAACAAGCCGTTTCGGAGCTACCATTTCAGCCGCTCGGGCAAGCTGCTGAAAATCGCGCAATACGCGGCCTTCCGGAATTTCGCTGGTCATGAACGCGTGACCAAGATCGCGCTGATCGACCCGATCGTGAAGTCGAACGTCACCGTCATGCACTTCGACAACTATCGTCAGCGCAATCTGCCGCAGGCGATGTTCCGCAAATCCGCGCTGCGCAATGCCATCAACTTTTGAACCGGGGAACGATCATGCTGGATTTTCAGGACGATGCGGCCGGGCGACACTTTGTCCATGCCTCGGTGGATGTGCTGGGTCGGTTGCCGCGTGGCGATGGCCGGATCTGGGCGCAAACGCTGACCGATGTCGTCGCGGCGGCGTATCAATCGGGCGGCCTCGGGGCCATCCGACAGGCCGGGGGGGCGACACTAAGCGGCGATGATATCGACTTGGCCTGGACGCAACTGGCCGAGGGCGGCGTGGCGCCGGGTGACACTATCATCGTGGCGGCCGAGAATACGCTGGCCACCACCGCGCGGCTTCTGGCGCTCTGGTTGCACGGCGTCGTGGTGGTGCCGGTTGATCCGGCACTGCCTGAAGACACCCGCGCGATGATTGCACGCGTGTCCGAGGCGCAGGCGTTTGTCGATGTCGCGGGCAAGGTCACGCGGTATGAATGCGCCCCTGCGGCGCCCCTGATCCGGATGCGCCGCCCTCTGCGCGTGACCGGGTCGGACGTGGCGATGATGATCTTCACCTCGGGCAGCTCCGGCACGCCCAAAGGGGTCGAGTTGAGCCACACCAACGTGATGTCCGCCCTGCGCGCCATTGCGAGCTACCAGCGGTTGGGGCCGGATGACCGGATCATGGCGATCCCGCCCTTCTTTTTCGACTACGGATTGTATCAGCTGTTTTTGAGCCTCTTCACGGGCTGCGAGTTGATCCTGTCGGGTGCGGTCAAGGCGGTGTCGAAACTGGCCCCGATGATCGTGCGCGAAGAACCCACCGTTCTGCCGGTGGTGCCGGCCCTGGCCACGGGCATCGCGCGCGTGCTGGACATCACCGGTCGGCAGGTCGAAAGCGTGCGCCTGATCACCAACACGGGCGGACATATGCCCGAGGCCTCCATCGCGGTGCTGCGGCAGGTATTTCCGTCAAGCACCGCAATGCCGATGTACGGGCTGACGGAATGCAAACGCGCAATGTACTGCGACCGGTCGCAGTACGTCGATGCCGCCGAAAGCTGCGGGGTGGCGATGCCCGGCCTTCTTGCCGCGGTGCTGGTGGAGGATGCAGGCACGCTGCGTGCCGCGAAAACCGGCGAGACGGGGGAACTTTACGTGCGTGGCAGCAACGTGATGCAGGGCTACCGTGGCGACACATCGTCGGCCAGCGCGCGTCTCATCACGGGGGCGTATCGCAACGATGTCTGGTTGGCGACGGGTGATCTGATGTCGCGCAATGCGGACGGGCTGCATTTCTTTCGGGGCCGCAGCAAGACACTGATAAAGCAGGCGGGATACTGCCTCCTGCCGCGCGATCTGGAACAGATGGCCGAGGCATTGAACGTCGTCTGTGCGGCCACTGTCGTTGGCCGGACCGAAGACAACGGCGACGAATCTGCCGTGATGTTCGTCGAACTGTCCCCGGAAGGGGCGGGGCTGGATGCGCGCGCGCTCAAGGCGCGGCTCAAGGCACATTTGCCGGCCTCTCTCATGCCGCGCGTGGTGTCGATCGTCGACGTCTGGCCGGCGACACCGAATGGCAAGGTCTGCCAGAAAACCCTGACCGCACTAGCAAAGGACGTGTCATGAACAAGGCAATGAACGCGCGCGACTGGGTGGGGCATTCACTGGCCAGGCGCGAGCTGGCCACCCCGGCCTATTATTTCAATTTGCAAGCCATCGTTGACGACATCGCGCGGGTGCGCGCGCTTCTGGGAGGAAACGTTCTCCAGGAGGTCGCCGCCTGTCCGTTGCAGGAAATGCTGTCGCGCCTGCCAGAGCCGGAACGGTTCGGCGCCATCACGTCCTCGCGGGGAGAGCTGAACATGGTGGCCGGGTGGGACACGGACCATGCCTACGTGTACCTGGCGGGCCTTACGCCTCAACTGACGCGTGCGGTGTTGGGGGTCGGCCACAGGCTGATCGTGGAAAGCCCGGCGCAGATCGAGGGGCTGGTCAAGGTGCGCGGACAGCGCAAGGTGATGCCTCTGATGCTTTCGGTTCATCCCTCCTTGGTCATGCCCGGGGCGGGTGGGCATCTGGGCATGTTGCGCGAAACGCTGATGCAGGCAGTGGCACGCGCAGTGGAGTACGGGCTTGTCATTGACGGTTTGGCGCTGGCGCACAAAGGGGCCTTCGACTCCGACCGAGCGATTGCAGCCCTGGATGGAATGCGCGCGCTGGCAACAGACGTCGAACGCCAGACAGGCCGGGCGGCGCATCGGCTGATCATGGGCGAATGGACCGACATTTTGCACACCGCGCAGGACACCGCGCCCTACCGCGCGGTGGTCGAGGCAGGCCCGCACGATGAAATCCTGACCCATGTCGGCGGCCTCTCGATTTTCGAGCGGGCAGGGGTGCTGGTCACAAGGGTCGTGGACGTGCAGCCGGGCACCGATGGCCCGCGCGCCACCTGTGACGCTGTCGTGCGTGGCGATTTTCGCGCCAATCCGGCGTTGGACGGGCCACGAAACCTTTCGCGCGATACCTTGGGGCAGCAGGTCACGACGCTGACGGGCACCACGGCCCGCGACGGCGCGACGCTGGGCACCACGCTGAGCGAGGTGCAGGTGGGTGACGAGATCGCCTTTGACGGGTTGGGCGCCTATTTCCGTGGCTTTGATCCGGTCGTGGCACTGGAAGGCAAGCAGCTGCCCGCCTTGCTGTTTTTTGATGAGGAGGCGGCAGATGCTTGAACTGACAGCGGCGCTCTACCGCAAGACAGGCCATTGGGCGCCGGTTGCGCGACAGGGGGGCGCGGCCACGGCAGATCTGCTCGGCCGGGTGCTGGCGGAACAGCTCGCCGGCGCTGTCGCCGGGATGGACACATCGCGGATCAAACGCAATTTCGTCGTGTCGACGATGCTGGATCTTCCGTTCACCAGCGGGTGGCTCAACTGGGCCGATATCGCTGCCGCGACACGCAGATACGGGCCGGAGCTGCCGGCCTTCGACAATCTGATCACCGGCTACGAATGCGCCAGTTGGGGCTATTGTCTGCGTTACGCGTTGAAGGAGCTTGAACCGGGGGACCAGATCGCCCTTTCGGTCCTCGATATCAACGTGATGAACATCAGCTACTGGCAAAGCAATCCGAACTGGGGCAACTCGGGGTTTGGGCTGGCGACCATCGTCTTGACTGTGGGCCGCGAAAACCAGGTCGAATGCCACATGGCCAAGTCGGTGAATGCCTTTGGCGAATTTTGTCTCGACCTGCGCAGAGTGTCCCAGCAGCAGCCGGACGTCATTCTGGTGCCGCCCTATTTCCCGCGCGACATTGCGGCGATGTACACAAAGATCGTGCCAGAGGCGCAACGCACTGAAAATCTGGTAGATGACTGGGGCCATTGTTTTGGTGCGGACCCCTGGGTCGGACTTATCGAAGAGGTGGTGCGCGGGCGCAACTGGCAGGACACGACCTATTTCGCCACGTCTGTCGCCCTGAACGGCTATTGGACCTATGCCAAGCTGCGACTCAATCCAAAGGGTCGGTTTGCGCTGCTGCACGATATGGCCGTTCCAACGGTGGAGGAGGCGGCATGACCTTGGCTTACCACTCTCAACTGCGCCACCGTCCTTATCCGGATCAGGTGATTTCGGGCGACTTCAATTCGCTGCAATTGGAAACCGCCGACGACTTCGCCGCCTACCGGGCCATGGCGCAATCCAGATGGGCGCCGATCCTTGTATCGTTCTCGCAAAAGTACCAGATCCTGGACCGCGTGCTTGCGGCCATCGAAGCGCATCTTGACGACGACTACGACGTGCTCTTGACGACCTTGCGGGTGCCCGGGGCGATGCGCTTTCCCAAACGCTACTATGACGACCGATTGTTTCTGGTGGCAGATCTGGCGATGGAAACGGCGCGGCAAGTGTCACGGGGGGCGCGCGTTCTGGTCATGCAGGAAGGGCTGGTGCGTCACCCGATGGAAACCGGGCAAAACGAATTGGTGCTGACCTTGCACAATGCGGACGCCGCGGCGACGCGGTTCGCCGCATGTGGACAGGACCTGGCGGCGCTGGGGTTCGACCCGATGCCCGACCTTGCATTGGCTGACTGAAACCCGCCCAACCAGAGGCCGGGCACCTGTCGAACCGTTTCTGGTCCGACCGGTGCCCGGTCAATCCTCTTGCCTGTCACGCGCGGACCGCAGGAATTGGTAGTCTTCGAAAGCTGCGACAGCTTGCTCCAGGCCCAGCTCTTTCGCCGCCACGAACGCAGCGCTTGCATCCTCGGCCTCGCCCTCCGCCAGGCACACGGCGCTGAACGCGACATGGGTTTCAAGCCGTTGCGACGGAGTGAAATCCGCCTCCAGGTTGCCGGAACTTAGAAGGTGACGCAGTATGCCGGAACTGACGTCGTCGAGCCTGACCGTGGGTGGCAATTGCGCCAGGGAAATCCCAACCGCAAATTCGATCCGCCGCCGGGTCTGGCGTGACACAGCGGGCCGGGTCTCGCGGATCATGTCCAATGCAACAGAAATCGCGCGTTGACGGTGGTCGACGGCTTCCCAATCCTGAGAGGTCTGGATCAGCAGGCAGGCTTTGCAAACCTGTGTCATCAAGTCGTCGGCGTTCTTCGACAGGTCTTTTTCCAAAAGACCCAAGGCGCGGCCCTGTTCATGAAAATTGCCGCGATTGGCGAACCAGAACAGATCAAAGGGATTGGCTGTGTGAGGCAAACGAGGGAGGTCCCGATCGTGAATATGGCAGACGCGCCAAGCTGCGCCCGCTGGTTCAAGGGGGGCGCTACAGCGCAGCTTCGATTGTCCGAGGCGCCTGGGGCAGGGGGGTGAAACCGGGCATGGATTTGAAGACCGGCAGGTCAATGCCGAGCTTGGCGCGCATGTCGGACAAAACCGAACGGGTGACGTCGAACGACGCGCAACACACGGGGCGCGCGCCGTATCCATCGGCTTTTCCATGCAGATGATAGCCCAGACCAGCCCTTTTGTAGATGCGGGCCATGGCCGGTTCAAAGTTCGACACCAGGCGGTCGATCCCCAGCGCCAGACCTGCTTCGCACAGGGCCAGCAGCAACAGCCCGAACCCGGCACCGGCGCCGAGATTTGGGAAATCTTCGGCGATCCGGTCGTCGTCAAGACACATGCGCGTGCCTTCGAACGTGGTGTCGGACACCAGCGCCGGATCGTTGCCATGCGTGGCACCAAACACATCGAAAAGCAGCGTCGGCGCGCTGGTCGGGATCAACCGCACGAGGCCATAGAGTCTTTGACGGTCGGCGCTGCACCAGACGAGGTATTGCGCGGCGTCGTCATCATAGCGGTCAAATTCGCGGTCGCCTGTCACGGGAACGTCCCACCCGAGTTGGTCGGCAAACACCTTTTTGCGCAGGCGGAAGGCTGCATCGAGAAGATGGGCATGTGCTGCAAAATCCGAATTCTGAAGAAGTGTGAACATGTTTTGTCTCCTTGGTTAAGGAAACACTAAGGATGGCTCCGCACTCCGGTATCCCACGGTTGGAGGCTACGTTTTGAGTGCCCTCAATTGTGCGCCCCGATCCGAGGGTCGCTCGTTTTTGCGTTGTTTTTCAAGAGCTCAAAGGCACGATGCCGCAGGCGCATTCAGCGCTGCAGGAAGCGACCAATGGTGTCCAGCGCCTCTGGCTCCACAAGGATGCCCAAGTGGTCGGCCCCATCAATCAGCCGGTATGTCCCCTTCGACGTGGCCGCCGACATCGTGGGTTCATAGGCCTCGGCGCGAAACGCTTCGTCTTCGGTCCCTGCGATCAAAAGGAAATCAGGCAGGCGGGCGACGTCGTCAAGATAGTCGCTGCGCGGCGCGAACGATGTGTTGAGCCGGTAGCTGTAGCTTTGCGTCGCCGTCTGGCCTTGTGGTCCCTGCAGGACCTCGGGCGGAAAGTTGAACTGGATCATGTGCAAGCGGTTCAGCGCGGTGATCCCGACGGAATTGAGCATGCTCAACCCGATCACACGCCGTGTCAGAACATGCGACCAACCGCCTGCATCGGACCGCGCGGTGGGCGCGTCGTATTTGAGGAATGGCGCGATCAGAACCGCCTTGTCCAGCATGTCACCATAGGCGCCGCCAGCAAATCGGATGGTCAGGCCTCCGCCGCTGGAATGGCCAACCATATAAAGAGGTTGTCCCGGTTTTCGGTAAAGGGCGATCAAATCGGCCAGATCATCCTCGAACTGGCCTATGTAATCCACGTCGCCGCGCCGGTCTGGCGTGGGACCGTGGCCGCGCAGATCGGGAACGAGCACCTCGAACCCGTGGCGTTCCGCGAGACCTTTGCCCAAGCTCGTATACGCACCGCCGTGCCATCCCGATCCGTGCACGACAACCACCAGGGGCGAGGCCGGAGTCGCGCCCGCATAGTGGCGCGTGGCAAGCATCGTGCCATCCCGCGCCTCATACGGCAAAAGCGGCGCAGAGGCGCCGTCGTCAGTGCCGGTGCTCTCGAAAGACAGCGTTTCGGCCGTCGGCAATGCCTTCACCGGCTGCGACAGCACCAGCCCGCACGCAAGCACGAAAAAGATCACGATCGTCGACAAGAGGGCTATCAACACGCGCTTCAGGCTCCGGTTCAGTGTCATGTCACGTTCCTTGTTAAACAAGATCGGTTCAGGAGGCGATGTGCCCCGCGCTGCGAGGCGCGGATCGCCCGGATGTGTTCGCCGCCATCATACGCATCCGAAATAGAGGCCGCACCGCCCGCCAGCGCCCCCTCAATTGTGTGATTTTCCCCGCTTGGACCGCAGTGGATAGTTTGAGCCAACCGGAAAATGGCAAGGACGTAGAGCGCGCATGGAATACTATAGCTTTTTGTTGGAAAACCTTGCGTTCTACAGCGTGGACCTGGGAATACGCTATTTCGCCTGTGCGTTGGTCGGCTTCGGCGTGTTGTGGATGGGGCGGCGTTGGATCGCGGGCAAGCGTCCGCTGCCCAAGCTGCCCAAGTCGCGGCAGATCCGACGAGAGATCGCCTACTCGCTGGCGACCATCGTGATCTGCGGTTGTATCGCCCCCGCGATCATCGTTCTTGGACTAGGGGCAAACCTGAACTTTTACGGCGAGATCGGCGATTACGGGTGGGTCTACTTCATTTTCAGCATCCTGCTGATGATGTTCTTGCGCGACACGATGTTCTATTGGGAACATCGGATGATGCATACGCCAAAGCTCTATCCCCATCTGCATCACGTTCATCATCTGTCGTTCAAGGTGACGCCGCTCAGCGGCCTGTCCATTCACCCGCTGGAGGCCCTGGTTGCCTCGGTCATTCCATACACGCTGATCTTGTTTTTGGTGCCGAAACATCCGACCGCCTATCTGATCTTCGTCTGGACCGATGCGGCGGTCGCGGTCGTCACCCACCTTGGCTATGAGACCTTTCCACGCGGCTTTGCGCGTCACCGGGTGGGCCGCTGGATCGGCACCGCCACCGCGCACGAAGCCCATCACACCAAACCCGGCTGCAACTTCGGTCTCTACTTCCTGTTCTGGGATCGTTTGATGGGCACGCTCGATCCCGAATACGAAGCCAATTTCGACAAGGCGACGGCCACCGAACCGCGTGCGAAAGACGAAAAAGACGAAACCGTTCTGACAGCCTGACCCATTTGAGAGACGGAGCAATCCCATGAAGATCCCATTCAAACGTGCTGTTGCCGGTGCCATGTTGCTTGTCAGCATCTCGATATCGGCCCACGCCGAAAGCATCCCGACCGTGATCCACGCCCAGGATGTGCCCACACTTTTCGCAAGCCTGTCGGAAAAAACCGCCCCGAACGCGGAGGAATTGCGCGAATTGGCCGTATTGACGTTCATCGAGGCGGCAAACGCCCCAGAGCTGTCGAAGAAAGACGTCAAACGCTATGCCAACAAGCTGCAGGCGCTGGCCGACGCGTCCGGAGGGGATCCGGAGGTAGAAGCCATCCGCGCCACATTCTACGGTATTCAGGCGCGCGAGGCCCGCAGCAACATGGATGCGCTCTTGCTGGCGAAAAAGGGCATTTCCGCGCTGGACGAGCTGGTCGAAGAACATCCCGACAACGGCGGCGTGCTGATGCAACGCGGGTTGAGTGCACTCTATGCGCCGTCCTTTCTGGGCCGCGACGGCGTGTTCGTCGAGGATTTCAGCGCCTTGTTGTCGGATCGCTTTGCCTTGCCCCCGGTGGAGCGCGGCTATGTGCTGTTCAATCTTTTAAAAGGCTATCAAAAGATCGGGGATGCCGAGGCAGGGACTACGGTAAAGGCTGAGTTGCAGGCGTTGCACGTGACGCCATGGTCTGGATTGGGCGCGGACCTGTCCTTTTGACAGACACTGCGACAGCAAGCTGGCTGACCGGCGAGACGTGTCTTGTCCGGACAACGGACGAGGTTTTGCTGACGGCAAAATATGATGTGGCCCGTTACGACCCTTTCGATCTTGACCGCCATGGTGTCGTCCTTCCACCAGAGTTTGGGCAGGCGGTTGCCAAGCGTCAGGCAGAGTTTCTGGCCGGTCGCGTTCTGGCGAAGCGCGCCATGACGCTGCTTGGGTCCTCTGGCGCGCCGCCCACCCGCGGCGCGTTGGGAGAGCCGGTATTTGCCAAGGGGCTTCGAGGGTCGATTACCCATTCGCAAGGCAGCGTCGGTGTTTGGGTGACGCGCAGGCCCTGCGATCTGGGTCTGGATATTGAACATCTGGCCACCGGGGCGCGCGGCGATGCAATCAGGCAGGTCGCCCTGACCGAAGCAGAGCGCGCAATGCAATTAAGCGACGCCGCGGTGACAACCGCCTTTTCCGCCAAAGAGGCGCTTTACAAGGCCCTGTTCCCGACGGTCGGTCGGCGGTTCGGCTTCGACGCTGCCGAGCTGCTACAGCCTCCAGATGCATCCCGCGCGCGCCTACGTCTTACCCGGAATCTGGCACCGGGCCTGCCCGCTGGCCAGATCTTGACCATCAAGGTTTCATGGAGGGGCAAGCAGGTCATGACGCAGTGCACGGCGGGCCCCTTTGGTCAGGGTCGGTGCGGCGCGGCTTAAAGCGATCGTTCGCCAAATCTGAGGGGGGAGCCCGCGATCTAAGAGAGACCCGGGACAAGACAACCCGACCGCGCCGGAACACAGCCCGGCGGCCACTGTCGCAACGGCTCACCCGGTCCCGGTCCTCCCAGAGGCAGGTCCGCGATGGGGCGGCCCCGAAACGGGCAATCGGGGGGCCTTGGTCATACCCTGATTTCAGCCCGGTCTCTTTCGGGCAATGGTTGCGATGAATGAGCCAAAGACGCGCATCGAGATCTTCAGACAGGTTGCGGCGGATGCAGTGCGCATGGCTGTAACGCGGTCTCAGGTTTCATCTGCTTAAAGGGTTGGGAGTTAGCCTCTGAACAGATGCGCCCGGAAACGCCTGCATGATGACCCGCTGTACCGCTGCAACCGGGCCTCTTGCCATACAACCGGTGTGGTCTCCGGCTTGCATGAGCAAACGGGTACCTTTGAGCTACAAAACGCGCATTACGCTGCCGACAGTTGACCAATGCTGCGCCATTGGTCCAAGCGCCGCAATGGTTCAGCGCTCCTCCGAGGAGGTCCGGCAGAATGCGCGGGCGGGACAGGCCCAAAAATTGCGCGAAATCACACTTGCGAACAGAGCAGAACAGAAATAGAGAGTGCGCACTGCCGTTTGACACCACCTCATGGCAGCAAACTAAGTGCTTTGAAAGGCGAGTTGGCGGAGTGGTGACGCAGCGGATTGCAAATCCGTGTACACCGGTTCGATTCCGGTACTCGCCTCCAATATTTTCAAGCCCTTGCGTCATCCCTTTCAGTGTCCCCGTCCTGCGGTTTGCAGACGCGTAACATTCATCGCAAATGCTCTCGTTGTTTGGCGGCGGCACCCAGACCATGTCCGGAGCCAACCATCCTCTCGGCACATTTCGTGCCGAAATGCCCTGTAGGTCTGGGGATCGTCAGGGGGCCACGCTGCTTCAGTGCTTCGTTGCAGGCCGGCCAAGTCTCGGTGTTCTATCCCGGCGCGATGGGCCTGCTCATGCAGAACGACGCCTACGTTGGAGCCACGAGATGCCTCCCGCAGTCTAGCCTTTGCGCATCAAAGCCCCCAGGGGGGGCGTCGCAGTCTAAATGATTGATTTAGCGGCGTTGTATTCCCGATGTGCGGCGCGCCGCGTCACCACGCTGCTCAGGCGGCAGTGGGCATGTGAACCACGTCCAGCAGGGCGGTCCGGCGTGGTCTGCCGGTGGACTTAACGATTTGCACCGCAAATGTTCAGCGGCCTTTTCGCAACAGGCCACGCCACATTTCCGTGACTTCGTCACCTTCGTCGCAAGTTTGATGGGCTGGGACATTGCCGCATCCGTTTGATTGTGGCAGAACGCATTCAACGTCTCTGAACGAAAGAGTTTAGTGCATGAGCGACTTTGCCACACGACGCCGCATGATGGTCGACACGCAAGTGCGTCCGTCTGATGTCACCGAATTCCCGATCATCGATGCGATGCTGACGGTCCCGCGCGAGGCATTTGTGCCCCGCGACAAGATTGAGGCGGCCTATGTCAGCGAACACGTAGACCTGGGCCACGGCCGTGTCCTGCTGGACCCGCGTCTGTTCGCCAAGATGCTGGACGCGTTGAATCTTTCCAACTCCGATCTGGTGCTCGATCTGGGCACGGGGTTTGGCTACTCGTCGGCTGTGATCGCGCGCATTGCGGAAGCGGTGGTCGCCGTCGACGATGACGAGACACGTATAGACGAGGCGCAGTCGCTGCTGTCTGAGCATCATGCCGACAATGTCGCCTTGCACCACGGCGCATTGACAGACGGCGCCGCGGAACATGGCCCCTACGATGCAATCATCATCGAAGGCGCTGTGGAGCAATTGCCGACCGCATTGATTTCCCAGCTCAAAGAGGGCGGTCGCATGGTCGTCATCTTTATGGATGGGATGCTCGGCACCGTGCGCGTGGGCCACAAGATAGATGGCGACATGAATTGGCGCTTCGCATTCAACGGAACGGCGCCGCTACTGGCAGGCTTTGAAAAAGCCGAAGAATTCGCGTTCTGATAGCAAGGCCGGCACAGACCGGACCAAGGGGGCAGTGATGCTGGGTAGACTTCGCACGGGAGGCGTCAGGCGGGTTGCAGCCGCCGTTCTCGCAATGAGCATGGCGACCACCGCGTTGGGTGAGACGCTGGCCGAAACCTTGAGCGACGCATATGTGAACAGCGGCGCGATCGAGCAGAACCGCGCCTTGTTGCGGGCGGCAGACGAAGGTGTGGCACAAGCTCTGGCCGCGATGCGCCCGGCGCTGAAATGGTCCGGCGGCATCAATCGCAATTACGGTGTGAGCGGCGTGCCGGATGTCGCCATCGAGCGCACGAGCACTCTGACATCTTCCATCGAATTGTCTGTTCAGCTGGTGCTCTACGCCGGCGGTCAGTTGCGGCTTGGCGTGGATCTGGCGAAAGAATCCGTTCTGGCCACACGTGCCACGCTTTTGTCTGCCGAACAGACATTGCTGTTGAACGCGACGTTTTCCTTCCTCGCGATCCGCGAAGCGACTGAGTCGCTCAACCTGCGTCAGAACAACGTGCGCGTCATCCGTCAGGAAGTACGCGCCGCCCGGGACCGTTTCGAGGTCGGCGAAGTGACCCGCACCGACGTGGCCCTGGCAGAGGCGCGCCTGGCGGCCGCCGTCGCCGCGCTCGCCGCTGCAGAGGGGGCACTGATCACCGCGGGCGAACAATTCCACCGTTTCGTGGGACGCGATCCGGGCCAGCTGGTCCAGCCGACACGCCTGCCGAAGATCCCCGGTTCCGTCGCGGAGGCAAAGTCCCAGGCCGTGCGCCGTCACCCGGAAATCATTTCCGCACAGCATCAAGTTGCCGCCTCCGAGCTGCGCATCCTGATTGCAAAGGGCGCAATGAAGCCGACGGTCTCCGTGACCGGCAGCTACGGGCTGACCGAATCCTTCAACAACCGCAGCTTCAATCAGGGAGGGTCCGTGTCCTTGGGCGCCTCCGGTCCGATCTACCAGGGCGGTGAGCTGAGCTCCCTGGTGCGTCAGGCGATGGCCAATCGCGATGCGTCACGCGCGCAGCTGCATGTCGTCTACCTGACGATTGAACAGAACGTCGGTCAGGCCTATTCCGATCTGCGTGTGGCGCAAGCCAACAAGACCTCATTTCAGGAACAGGTGCGCGCCGCGCGTGTCGCGTTCCAAGGGGTTCGGGAAGAGGCCGCGCTTGGCGCTCGGACGACGCTGGACGTGCTGGACGCCGAGCAGGAATTGCTCGATGCCCGTGCCAGCTTGATCTCTGCGGAGATCTCTGAGTTTCAGGCCGCATACTCTGTCTTGTCGGCGATTGGTCTGATGACGCCGGAGGCGCTGCAACTGGCGGTCCCGCAGTTCGACCCGTCGCAATATTACAACATGGTGCGCAATGCACCCGTTTCGCAAAGCAAGCAGGGCAAGGAATTGGACCGCGTCCTCCGGGCTCTCGGAAAAGACTAACTTTTTTCGTGTCTGTTGTGCGACTCTCATCGAGGGGGTAAACTTCGAGGCGAGGCCAGAGTGGAAAAACAATGTCAAACTCCGTCACGAATGTGGAAATAGAGGATATTCTGTCTTCGATCCGGAGGCTTGTGTCCGAAGATTCTCCGCCCCGCCCGAATGCGCCTGTGGCACGGCGAGAGGCCAAGCGGGTTGACCGCTTGGTTCTGACGCCCGCGTTGCGAGTGAAGGACCCGGACCCGGAGGCACGACCCGCCGCCAAAACCGGGCCGGTGCTGCTGACGAATCCCGCCCCTCCGAAGCCATCCGTGGCGTCCGAGACGTCTCCGAAACCCTCCCTGCTTACGCAGCTTGTGGAGGAGGAAGTGACGCGTGCACTGGCCACGGATGATGAGGCGGAAGACCGGTCTGACGGCGCGGATGATGCGCCAGCAGGCGACGATATCCTGCACCTCTCCAGCCCTGTGTCGTCAAAGCGGCACGACGCAAACCCTCCCGAGCATGGCGCCGAGGTCACCGATTTGCAGTCAGTGCTCTCGCAGCTCAAGGCGGAGACCGATGAGCATTCCGCCGAGTTGTCAGAAGAGAGCGCGCCTGATGGCGTCTTCGATGACGAATCCTCTGCCGATGACGAACTTGACCTGACCGCCGCGCTCGCGGCCTTCGATGATGACGCAGCCGGGCCAGAGACCGCAGAACCCGATACTGAGCTGGAGCGTAAGATTTCCGCGCTCGAGGCGCTGGTCCGGGGCAGGGACAAACAGCTCGCCCAAATCATGGACGACACCGGTCGGGGCGATGCAGAAGAGCCTGTCGCACAGGGCAGCGATAGCCTAGCCTCTGAGACGCCTGAGGTCATCGCCGACACCGCAGAGGGTCATGAAACGGACCTGATGGACGACAACTCGCACGATTCTGCGTCTGAGATGCCCGAAGAGGACGACGCGTTGACCGCCTCCGCGCCAAGTCTGGCCGACGAAATCGCCACTGCTCCCGAACCGCAAAACGATCTGGCAAAGCGGTTGACCGCCTCTCAAGAGCCTGCCGCGGAGGCGTCCAAACCAGAGGACAGTGACACAGTACGCCCTGTCTTTCGACGTCGTGCGACCGCTGAGCCGCGTGTCATCGAATGGGAAGATCACACCGCCGGTCCCACAGGCGCATTGCCGCAGTCGGAGCCTGAGGCTGATATCTCCACCCAGCAGGCTTACAGCCGGGACCTGTCGGATGAACAGGACCGGAACGCCCCCATTCTGGACGAGGCCATGTTGCGAGAGATGGTGTCAGACATTGTACGCCAAGAGCTTCAGGGCGTTCTGGGGGAGCGTATCACACGCAATGTGCGCAAGCTGGTGCGCCGCGAAATCCACCGCGTGATGATGACGCAGGATTTCGACTGACCTATGCACCGCTGACAGATCGCAAAAGCCCGCTCTCGAGCGGGCTTTTTGCTGGCCAGCGCTTGCCTTGCCAATCGCCGGACAAAGAAAAACCCGCTCTTGACGAGCGGGTCTTCTCAAGTTGGGTCCGTATGCCGGTAGGATCAGGCGGCTTCCGCCTGTTGTGCCGCAGCGTTGCGACGTTCGCTTTCTTCGCGCGACAGCGCGACGGAGGTGCGGACACCCTTGGAGACGAACTCCATCAGGCCCGAAACGACACGTTCGTTCGGGTCAATGCCTGCACAGGACAGAACTTCACGGCCATCACGAGAGCGCGCCCAGCGGGCGATCTGCTCAGGGCCGTTCCCATACTTCTTGTCATCGGCGATCGCATCATCGAGAGCAGCCAAAACCACGGCGGCAAAAAGCTTGCGCGCGCGGTTGCCTTGCTCAGCGTTGAATGCGGTACCGTCAACGAAATCTTTCATGTTGCGACCTTTAATTATTGCTCTTGTCTTTTCCGGCGTAGAGCGCGTTATGGCACCTCTCATTCGATTCGGATACCCCACGAAAGCATAGCACCCTTGTGTTTGGCGCATACCTCCATACAGCTGCACACGAGATATCGTTGTCTTGCCAGTAGGACATGCGCGAGATATAGGACCGGTCTAAGTTCCATCAACCTTTTGCCACGGAAACGTCATAATGCCCAAGATCAACGGAAACGAGATCCGTCCCGGAAACGTTCTGGAGCACGACGGCCATCTTTGGGCCGCGGTCAAGGTCGATCACGTGAAGCCCGGCAAGGGCGGCGCCTTTGCTCAGGTCGAGATGAAAAACCTTCGTAACGGCTCAAAGCTTAACGAACGGTTTCGCTCAGCGGACAAAGTCGAGCGTGTGCGCCTTGAACAAAAGGACATGCAGTTCCTTTTCGAAGCCGACGGTCGCCTGACCTTCATGGACACCGAAACCTACAACCAGGTCGAACTGGACGCGGAGATCCTCGGGGATCGGCGTCCGTTCCTGCAGGACGGTATGACCATCGTCGTGGAATTCCACGACGAAGAGGCGCTGAATGCCACGCTGCCGCAAAAAGTGATCTGCGAGATCGCCGAGACCGAGCCGGTCGTCAAAGGTCAGACAGCCGCGAACAGCTTCAAGCCTGCGACACTTGATAACGGTGTGCGCGTCACTGTGCCGCCCTTCGTCGGACAGGGCGAGAAGATCGTCGTGAACACCGAAACCATGGAGTATTCCGAGCGCGCATAACGCGTACGGCCAACTTCGTTCCCCGTGCAACCGCCGGGGGCGATACATGAAGCAAAAAGGCCTCCGGCACCTCAGCCAGGAGGCCTTTTTCATGATCACCACTGCCGAGACTTCGGACCTGCCGGATCTTGTGTCGCTGATGCGCGCGCTGAACGCGTATCACGCGGATCATGCACCTGATCGCTTTCACGACAGG
Source organism: Sagittula marina (assembly GCF_014196795.1). Classification (GTDB taxonomy): domain Bacteria; phylum Pseudomonadota; class Alphaproteobacteria; order Rhodobacterales; family Rhodobacteraceae; genus Sagittula; species Sagittula marina. Next base: position 305,380 of record NZ_JACIEJ010000002.1, on the reverse strand, counting down.
GCGTGTGACGCGGACCTGCTGGCGCTTTTGCAAAGCGCGCAGGCGGACGGCGCGCGCTTCCTGATCTACCGGACCGAAGGCGTGGCCCGGGGCTACCTCAAATGGCAGCCTGTCCCGGCGGGGGCCCCCGTGATGGAGCATCCCCGGCGGCAGGCGCTGCTTGACCACATTTATGTGGAGCCGATCTGGCGACGTCGTGGGCTGGCATCGCGATTGATCGCCCGATTCGAGGCGGAAATCGCAGGCCACTTCGATGGCTGGACGGTCAGGGTCCATGCCTTCAACACGGCCTCCCGCGCGCTGATGCAGCGCCACGGGGCAGAAGCCACGGTGCTGGCCTATGCGAAGGCCTCGTCCAGCAGTTGCTCCACCAACCCAAGGTAGCCCGCGCCAAACAGCCTGTGATGTACGAGGGCGGGGTAAAGCTGATAGATGGAGCGCCTCGCACGCCATCCCTCACGCGGGGTCCCATAGCCCTGCCAGAAGGCGTCAGGCGGCGTGCCAAAGACATGCAGCATGGCAAGGTCGACCTCGGGGTCGCCGTGATAGCTGGCTGGGTCGATCAGGTAGGCGCTGTCTGCGGTGAACAGCGCGTTGCCGGTCCAGAGGTCGCCATGCAGCAGCGCCAGTGGGGCGTTGTTCAGGCGGTCGGGCAGGGTGGGCAGCAGCGCGCTCAGGCGGTTGGCTGTGTGCTTTGGCAGGCTGGGGAGGAACGGTCTCAGCCGCGCCTGATCCCAGAAGGTCGGCCAATCCCGGCGCGGCTGGTTGTCGATGGTGAGCGCGCCAAAGGCATAGTCCTCCATCCAGCCGGGGGTCTGCGCAGGCGCGCTGTGCAACTGTCGCAGGGTGGTGCCCAAGACCTGCCATCCTGCGGGGGAGGGCCGCGCCTCTGGCAGGTGTTCGAGAAGCAGAAGATCGTCGGAGTTGTGCAGGACCTTCGGCGTGTTGGCCCCGGTCCGGGCGATGGCCCGTAGCATCCGCGCCTCGACCGCAACATGTGTGCCGAGCTTGGCAACCACGCGGCGTCCATCCGACAGCGTGGCCTGCACGACCTCGGACAGGTCACCACCGTGCAGCGGGCGGAGGTCGGTGACCTCCGCGCCCAACGCGCTGGCGATGCGGGCCTTCATGCAGGATAGCTGACGCGGGCCTCCCCGGCCTGCATATCGTCCGAGGCGCGGTCAAAGCGCAGATAGGCAATGCCCTCGCCACCAGCTTGGGTGAACAGGGTGCCGACGACCTTGCCGCCTGCGACGATCTCTGTCCCGACCGGGGCTGCGCCATCGACCGTCACGCGGGCGAGGCCTTTGCGCAGCTCGGTCTTGTGCTTCATGCGGGCGCAGATCTCCTGACCGACATAGCAGCCCTTCTTGAAGTCGACGCCGTTGAGACGCTCGAACCCGGCTTCGAGGATGAAGGTGTCCGGTGTCAGTTCCACGCCCTGCTCCGGGACCAGCGCGGCGACACGCAGCGCGTCCCAATCGACGTCTTCGCCGGGTTGGCCGTGATAGCCGCGCCAGCCCATCGACGGGTCGCGCGGATCGGCAAAGGCGCCCTCCGGAGGCTCACCAAGGCCACGGGTGACGGTCAGGTCCGTCTCTGCGACGGTCACGTCGGAGCGCAGCTTGTACATGGTCAGGATCTGGAGCAGGGCGGGCGCGGCCTCTGCCGCCACGTCGATCAGAACGTCGTCGCCATCGGGCAGCAGGAAGAAGTCGCAGCGCAGTTTGCCCTGCGGCGTCAGCATCGCCGCATAGACCGCACCGGTGTCCAGCCGGTCCACATCGTTGGTCACCAGACCTTGCAGGAACGGACGGGCCTCCGGTCCGCTGACCCTCAATACCTTGCGCGCGCTATCTGCCATGTCTTTCCCCTTTGTCCTTCGGGTGACATATAGGCCTTACCTCCCTTGGATGACAGGGACCGTGATGCCCGCTGTGGCACAGGAAGGGCAGAATGCGCGCACCTATCTCTGTCGTGATCCCGACGCTGAATGCTCAGGCGTGTTTGCCGCGCTGCCTGATGGCCCTGGGAGAGGGGCTGAACGCCGGGCTGATCCGGGAGCTGGTGGTCTCTGACGGGGGATCGACGGACGCCACGGTGCGGGTGGCCGAGGCGGCCGGTGCCGAGGTGGTCAGCGGGCCGGCCTCCCGTGGGGGACAGTTGAGGCGGGGCTGCGATGCGGCGCAGGGCGACTGGCTGCTGGTGCTCCATGCGGACACGGTGCTGTTGGCCGGCTGGAGCGAGGCGGTGGTGCGGAAATTGTCAGCTGACAACGCGAATCTGCAAGCGGACTCAGCGGGTTACTTTTTGTTAAGCTTTGAGGGTGGCGGGGCGCCCGCGCGGCTGGTGGCGGCTTGGGCCAACCTGCGGTCGCGGGTCTTTGGCTTGCCCTATGGCGATCAGGGGCTGCTGATCTCTCGCGCGCTGTATGACGCCGTCGGCGGCTATCCGGACATTCCGCTGATGGAGGACGTGGCCCTGGCGCGTGCTTTGAAAGGGCGGCTCGACCCGGTCGAGGGCGTGGCAGAGACCTCCGCCGAGAAGTACCGCCGGCAGGGCTGGCTGCGGCGTGGCGGGCGGAACCTGATGACGTTGGTGCGCTACCTGAGCGGGGCCGACCCCGAGGCGCTGGCGCGCAGCTACCGGCGTTAGTCGGCTTCGGCGCCGAACTGCATGTTGTAAAGCGCCGCATAGGTGCCGCCCTTGGCCAACAGCGTATCATGTGTGCCTTGTTCGACCACCTGGCCCGCGTCCATCACGACGATCTTGTCGGCGTTGCGCACGGTGGACAGGCGGTGGGCGATGACCAGCGTGGTGCGCCCCTCTGCCAACTGCTCCAACGCCTTTTGCACGACGGCTTCGGATTGGGTGTCGAGCGCGCTTGTCGCCTCGTCCAGCAACAGGACCGGCGTGTCGCGCAGCACGGCGCGGGCGATGGCCACGCGCTGACGCTGGCCCCCGGAGAGGTTCGACCCTCGCGGGCCGACGCGTGTGTCGAGGCCACGTTCCAGCCGGGGCACGAAGTCCTGCACATGGGCGGCTTCAAGCGCGCGGGTCAAGGCGGGCTCATCGACGGTGCGGTCCAAAACGATGTTGTCGCGCAGCGGCTCGTCGAACAGCAGGGCCTCCTGGCTGACGATGGAGATCATGCCGCGCAGGTCCTTCAGGCCCATGGCGGAGACCTCGGTCCCGCCGATGGTGACGGAGCCGGTCTGCGGGTCCACAAGACGTGACAGCAGGTGGAACACCGTTGACTTGCCCGCGCCGGAGGCCCCGACCAGCGCCGTCGTCTTGCCCGCTTCTGCCGTGAAGCTCAGGCCGCGCAGCACGGGGGTGTCGCCGTAGGTCAGGCACACGTTGTCCAACACCACGCTTGGCACGCCGTCCGGGCGCGGCTGTGGGTTGGACGGGCTGACCAGCACCGGTTCGGTGTGCATGATTTCGATGATGCGCTCGATGCTGGCGGCGGCCACCTGCCACGCGCCACTGACCGCGCCGAGCCGCCGGAGCGGTTCGAACATCATGCCGATGGCGGTGAAGAAGGTCATGAATTCGCCGAGCGTCTTGCTGCCGTCCTGAATTTCCGTTCCGGCGAAATAGAGGATGCCGAAAAACCCGAGGCCGGACATGATGTCCACCAGCGAGGGCAGGAGCGCGGAGCCTGCGGCGGAGCGGGTTTCGCCGCGCACGCGGTCGCGTGCAAGGACGCGATACCTGCGGGACTGGTGGCGTTCCAGCTGGTTGAGCTTGATCGCGGTGATGCCGTGAAAGACCTCGTTCAGCCGCGTGGACTGGTCGGCGGCGATGTCGCGGACCTTGCGCGCATTTTGTCGCACGTAGCGTTGCAGCATCGCGGTCGGCGCGATCATCAGCGGCAGGCCGATCAGCGCCACAAGCGTCCACTTCCAGTCGGTCCAGAAGGCCACGCCCAGAAGCGCCACGAAGGTGAGCGCATCCCGACCGGCGCCGGTGACAAGCGTGCTCCAGACCTTGGCGATGGCGCCGACGTCACCCTCGACCCGCTGGATCAGCTGGCCGGGCCCCTTGTCCGCGTGATAGCCGATTTCCAGCGTCATCAGGTGGTTGAGCATGTCCTGCCGGATATCGGCCATGGACAGCTGGGCGGCGCGCGTCAGGATCACCTTGTGCACCGCGCTGGCCAGTCCCCGGGCCACAAAGAGCACCAGAACCACCACGCCCACGGTGACCAGAATGCTGCGATTCGAAGAGGTGAAGGCCTTGTCGAACAGCGGCTCCATCATCACCGAGAAGCCGGCGGTCATCCCGCTTTCCAGCGCCATGAAAGCCAGGGCAATCAGCAACAGGCCGGTGTAGCGCCGCAGGTAACGTCGCCACAGCCACATGAACAAGTATTTTGCGTTTGTGTCGGAGGATGTCACTGCTCGCGCGCCTCATGAAGACGTCTGGCCATCTCGGCCTCTGGCGTGCGCGCGTCCCAGCCCTCCTGGATCGGGCCGGCAACATATTCCGTTTTCAACCAGTCCTCGAAGCCGATTTCGCCAATGTCCTGACGCGCTTCGAACAGGCGCAGGATGTAATCCTGAACGCCGGTCTTGGTGAAGTCGAGGTGGATGTATTTCAGGCCGAGCTGTTTCTTGGCCTCTGACACGGGCACGTTTTCGAACACCATCAGGTAGATGGCCGCGACGATGCCCGCGCGGTCGGCGCCGGATTTGCAGTGGAACATCATCGGGCGCTCTGCCTCGCGCAGCGCGTCGATCACCGCCAGCAGGCGGCGGCGGGGGGCAGCGGTGCGGGCCCAGAGCTTGGCATCCACAAGCGTCATGCCGAGCGCCTCGACGCTTTCCTTTTCGAAGAGATAATGTGCGCGCTTGTCCTCGCCGCGCAGGTTGACCACCGTCTTGATCCCCATGGCGGCATAGCGGGCAAAGCGCGCGTGCGTCGGCTGGTTCGAGCGGTAGACACCCGGTGCGATCTGGAAGAAATTCGTCCAGAGCACGCGCAGAAACGCATGGTCGAAGACATGATAATGCAGCCGCGACAACATCCGCTGTTTCGGATCGGTGATGTCCTTGCCGAAAGAGTGACGCACCCTGCGTTCGGCGTGGTCGAGTCTGTCGAGGAGTTTGGCCAGCATGCATGGTATCCTGTGCTATGGGGCCGCGTCTACCGGGGTCGGGGGGCGCTGTCCAGCAACGCGACATCGCTGGGGGGATTGACGCGGCGGTGCTGCGGGTGTTCCGTCCGACCAAAACGACAAAAGAAAGGTCGCATGATGACGCTTGCCAGCGGTCGGTCCCATATCGCCATTCCCGGACCTTCGGTCATTCCCGATGCGGTGCTGCAGGCCATGCATCGCCCGGCGCCGGATATCTATGACGCCGAGTTGCTGGCCATGGTGCAGGGCATCGTGCCGGATCTGAAGTACGTGGCGCAGACCGATCAGGACGTGGCGATCTACATCAGCAACGGACATGGCGCGTGGGAGGCCTCGTTGGCGAACACGGTCGCGCCGGGGGAAACCGTGCTGGTGCCTGCCTGCGGACGCTTTGGTCACGGCTGGGCCGAGGTGGCGCGGGGGCTGGGGATCAACGTGGAGCTTCTGGAACACGGCCGCCAGACGCCCATCGACGCCGAACGGGTGCGCGCCGCGCTGCTGGCGGACAAGGGTCAAAAGATCAAGGCGATCCTTGCGGTGCATGTGGACACCTCGTCCTCGGTCCGGTCGGATATCATGGCGGTCCGGACCGTTCTGGAGGAGACCGGGCATCCGGCGTTGCTGATGGCGGATTGCGTGGCGTCCCTGGGCTGTGATGTCTACCGGATGGATGCCTGGGGGGCGGATGTGACCGTCAGTGCCTGCCAGAAGGGGTTGATGACGCCACCGGGGCTGGGGCTTGTGTTCTTCAACGAGCGCGCCGCCGAGGTGCAGCGCGCCATGCCCGCCGTGTCGAATTACTGGAACTGGCAGCCGCGCGCCAATCCCGAGATGTTCTACCAGTATTTCGGAGGCACGGCGCCGACGCATCACATCTATGGCCTGCGGGCGGCGTTGGACATGATCCGGGCCGAGGGGCTGGATGCCATCTGGGCGCGTCACGCGACGCTCGCCGGGGCTATCTGGACCGCGGTGGAACATTGGGGGCAGGACGGTCCCATGCGGTTGAATATCGCCGACCCAGAGCTGCGGTCCCACGCGGTGACGGCGCTGAGCCTTGGCAAGGGGCAGGGCGATCGGCTGCGGGCATGGTGCCGGGATGTGGCGGGCGTGACCCTGGGGATCGGTCTGGGGGTCGAAGATCCCGATGATCCCACCGCCTCGGGCTATTTCCGCATTGGGCATATGGGGCACGTGAACGCGCACATGATCCTTGGCCTTCTGGGGGTGATCGAGGCCGGGCTGACCGCGCTGGACATTCCGCACAAAGCGGGCGGTGCCACGGCGGCGGCACAGGCACTGGCGCGGCGCTAGGCTGCGCGCAACTGGTTTTACATCGTGTCGGCGGGCGTGCCCAGGGTCGCGTCCCGCTGGCGGCGGTGATGGTCGAGCCGCGTGATCATATGGTTCAGCAAAGCTGAAATGATCAGGATCGGGGCAAGACCCCACACCGACCAGACGGCGATAAAGATCCACGTGAGGTTGATGGCGAGCAGGAACATATTTGCGGTCATGTAATCCTCGACCGGTTGGGGGTGATGTGGCATGGCCGTGCTCCCGCGTGTTGATGCCTGGGTCTGATGTGTCTCCAGAACAGTATAGCGAAAGCGGCCGTTGTCAGATCACGATAGCCAAAAAATAATAAACAGTGGGTTAACCGAGGTGCTGCGCTGCTGGAACAGACGGTCCGCAGGCGTTGGCCGGACAGCGTGCGCCCGGCCTTGCAGGGGTCTCACGCCTTTGCGCGGGCGCGGGCAAGCGCCTTGGGGAGCGCCTCTGCCAGCACCGCCATATCGTCTGCCGCGCCTGCGCTGATGCGGATGCAGCGATCCTGCGGCGCCACGAATGGCATACGGACAAAAACGCCGTCCTCCGCCAATTCCGCCAGGACCTTTCGCGCGAAGTCACCATCCGCGCCGCAATCCACCGCGACAAAATTGGTGGCAGAGGGAACGCAGGTCAGCCCGTTGTCGGCGGCGATGCGGGTGATCTCGGCCTTCGAGTGTTTGACGAGGGCAATCACCTCGTGCAGCCATTCCTGATCCTGTTGGGCGGCCAGCGCCCCGGCCACCGCGGCGCGGTTCATGCCGAAATGGTTGCGGATCTTGTCGAAGGATTTGATGACATCCGGGTGGCTCATGGCATAGCCGACACGCGCGCCTGCCATCCCGTAGCCTTTTGAAAACGTGCGGAAACGGATGACGCGGTCATCGTCTGCGGCGATCTGCGGCACCGCCTCGGCGGGCGCGAATTCAACATAGGCCTCGTCGAGCATCAGCGTGCAGCCTTCGGGCAGATCGTCCAGCGCCTGCGCGATATCTGACCCTTTGACGAAAGTGCCCATCGGGTTGTCGGGATTGGCGAGGTAGACGATCTTTGCGTCCGTCTCATGCGCCTTGGCCAGCAAGGCGCGCAGGTCCTCGCGATCATCGGCGTAGGGCACCTTGTGCAACGTGCCGCCAAAGCCCGCCACGTGGTAGTTGAAGGTGGGATAGGCCCCCTCGGAGGTCACGACCGCATCGCCGGGTTCGACCAGCAGGCGCACGGCGTAGCCCAGCAGCCCGTCGATGCCTTCACCGATCAGGATGTTGGCGGGCGTCATGCCAAGCTGTTGGGCCAGCGCGGCCTTCAGCTCTTCGTGGCTGGCGTCAGCGTATTTCCAGATCTCGCCGGCCTCGTCCTGCATGGCCGCCACGGCAAAGGGCGAGGGGCCAAAGACGCTTTCATTCGCGCCAAGGCGGGCGCGAAAGGGCGCGCCGCGTTTGCGTTGCAATTCTTCCGGTCCGACGAAGGGAACGGTGGCGGGCAGGGCTGCGGCGAGCTTTGTGTAACGAGGTCCGGTCATGGCCCGATTTATGCGGGCCACACCGGGCAGCGCAAGCGGTTTGCCACGTGGCGGTGTGGCATTTCGTGCATACGGGTCAGCGGGCGAGGACTGGGGCCTTGCCGATTGTGCCGTCGTCCTCGAGCGCGTTCAGGATGTAATCCGCCACATCCGCGCGACTGATCATGCCCATCCGCCAGGTGCCCGGCTCCTCCATCACGCGATAGTGTTGCGAGGCCTTGTTGTGGGTCAGGATGGTCGGACGCACGATGGTCCAGCGCAGGGTCGAGGCCTTGATGATCTCTTCCTGACGGGATTTGTCCTTGTACGGCTCGGACAGAAAAAACTGATGCCCCAGCTTTTCGGGAGCGGAGAGCGCGGAGGCACTGTCGCCCGCGCCAATGCCGGTCACGGCGATCAGCCGGTCTGGCCCAAGCCGCTGCATGAGGGGCACAAGTGCCTGAGTTGCCGTGGAAAACAGCGTGACGCGCTGCCACAACATGCTGAGGCTTTCCTTGATCCCCAGTGCCAGCACCACCGCGTCCACACCGTCGAGCGCGGGTTTCAGCGCCTCCGGGTCGGTGGCGTCGCCGGAGACGGCCTCCAGCCCCTCGGCGGGGTCGATTTTGTCGGCGCTGCGGGCAAACGCGCGGACCTGGTGGCCGCGTTTGAGGGCGTCCTCGACCACGGCGGCGCCGATGCCGCGGGTGGCGCCAATGACCAAGAGCTTCATGGTATCTCCTTGCAGGTTATCGCCATATGCTTTTGATCAACTTGACCCTCCGGGGGCAAAAGGCCAGTTTCCGGCCAAAGAACTCGGCCGAGCAGCCATAAAGAAAGTCACGCCCCCATGCGCAATCCGCCGCCCTTCGCGCCGTTTGAATGGATGATCGCCTGGCGCTACCTGCGCGCCAAACGCGCCGAGGGTGGGGTTTCGGTCATGACCTGGATCAGCCTGATCGGCATCACGCTGGCGGTCTTTGCCTTGATTGCGACGCTGGCCGTGCGCTCCGGGTTTCGGGCGGAATTCGTCGACACCATCGTGGGCGCAAATGCGCATGTCACGGTGTACCATGTGACCCGCGCCGATGAGGCGGGGCAGGACACGCGCACCTTGCCCGATTACGAAGGCATGGCCGAGGCCGTGCGTCAGGTCGAGGGCGTCACCCGCGTGGCGCCGCTGGTGAAGGGGCAGGTCATGGCCTCCGCCGAGGGCAACAACGCCGGGGTCGAGGTATTCGGCATCGGTCTGGACGACCTGAAGGCCATCCCGCGCATCGCCGACCCGGAAACCGGGCGCGGCGATATCGAGAGTTTCGGCGAGGGCCTGGCCATCGGGTCCGGCGTGGCGATGGAGCTGGGGGTGGGGCTTGGCGATATGGTCAAGCTGATCTCCCCCAACGGGGTCAAGACGGCGTTTGGCGTGTCGCCTCGGGTCAAGAGCTACGAGGTGCGCTATATCTTTACCGCCGGGCGCTATGACATTGATCGCACACGGGTTTACATGCCTTTCGACGAGGCGCAGCTGTATTTCGACCGCGAGGGCGTGGCCGATGAGCTGGAGGTCATCGTCGAAAATCCCGAACAGGTGGAAACCTATGTCTCTGACATTGCGCAGGCGGCGGGCACGGGCGCGTTGCTGTGGACGTGGCAGGATGCCTCGGGCGGGTTTCTCAAGGCGCTGGACATGGAGGACAACGTGATGTTCGTCATCCTGTCGGTGCTGGTGCTGATTGCCACGATGAACATCGTGTCCGGGCTTATCATGCTGGTAAAGAACAAGGGGCGCGACATCGGTATCCTGCGGACTATGGGGCTGACCGAAGGGGCGGTGATGCGCGTCTTCTTTATCTGCGGATCGTTCACCGGGATCATCGGCACGCTGATGGGCGTGATCCTGGGATGTCTGTTCGCGCTTTATATCGATCCGATCTTTGGGCTGGTGAACTGGCTTTCGGGCGGCGGGGCGTGGGATGCGTCGATCCGCGGGATCTACTTCCTGCCTGCCAAGCTGCAACTGGCCGATGTCATGTCGGCGGTGATCCTGTCGCTGGGCCTGTCTTTTGTGGTGACGATCTTTCCGGCCCGCCGTGCGGCGCGGCTGAACCCGGTGGAGGCCCTGCGCTATGAGTGACACCGTTCTGCGCCTGACCGGCATCGAAAAAGCCTACAACCATGGAAAACCCAATGAGGTCAACGTGCTGCGCGGCTGTGACCTGACCGTGCAGCGGGGCGAGGTGGTGGCCCTGGTCGCGCCGTCCGGGGCGGGCAAATCGACATTGCTGCACATCGCGGGGCTGTTGGACACGCCCGATCGCGGCACGGTGGAGATCGCGGGCGAGCAGTTGGAGGACAAATCCGACCGGCGGCGAACACAGGTGCGGCGGGCGGAGGTGGGCTTTGTCTACCAGTTCCATCACTTGCTGCCGGAGTTCTCGGCGCTGGAAAACATCGCCCTGCCGCAGCTGGCGAACGGCGTGTCAAAGCAGGCGGCGGAGGCGCGTGGGCTTGCGCTTTTGGACAGCGTAGGCATCGCGCATCGCGCTTCGCACCGCCCGGCGGCCATGTCCGGCGGCGAGCAACAGCGCGTCGCTTTTTGTCGGGCCATGGCGAATGAGCCAAAGCTGCTGCTGGCGGATGAGCCGACCGGGAACCTCGATCCCGAGACCTCTGACCGGGTGTTCGGCGCGCTCATGACCCTGGTGCACGAGACGGGCCTGTCGGCGCTGATCGCGACGCACAACCTTGAACTGGCGGCGCGCATGGACCGGCAGGTGCGGATGGGCAACGGCTATCTGACGCAGGGCTGAGGCCTTTTCGGGACGGGGGCGTTGTCGGGACCGGGGCCTCAGGCCCTCTGCGTAATCCAGACACCCACGGCCATGACGGTGATGCCCGTGGCGCGGGTGAAGGTCAGCGGTGACAGCCGCGCGCCGAAGAGGCCGAAGTGGTCGATGGCGGCGGCGGAAATCAACTGTCCGATCAGCACGAAAAACACCGCGTTGCCGACGCCGAAGCGCGGTGCGATGAAGGTCACGGTCAGCACGTAGAACGCGACAAAGGCGCCGCCGCCCAGCAGGTGGCGCGGCGCGCTGAGCACGGCGCCCATGCTGCCCGCGCCTGTCACGGCCCAGACGATCAGCGACAGCACCAGCGCGACGCAAAACAGCACCACGGCGGCGGCAATCGGGTTGCCAAGATGCTGCCCGAGGGCGGCGTTCAGCGCGGCGAGCGTAGGGATGCCGATCCCGGCAAGCAGCATGGTCAGGGCGTAGGGGGCCATTTCAGAGGTCATGGATGCTCCTGCTGGTCAGGATGTGTGAAAGGTGGTGGAGGGCTGCGCCACCGCTGTGTCGTCGGGGAAGGTGGTAAGGCTGGCCCGGACAAACAGCAAGGCGTGCGTAAGCCTGCGGTGACGTGCGGGGCACCGGATGTGCCCGGCGCACGTCATCGGTTGATTGCGTGTGTCGCAGGAGATGGGTGGGGGGTTGCAGGCTGGGGTGCCCGTGCAGGGCCTCGGGCGATGCCGTGCGCGAGGGGGGGCGTGAACGGGCTTGGATGGCGTGATTTCTGTCACTCTGGGTTGCAAAGCGAACAGCCAGAGGGCGAAATTCCTTTCTAACAGGGTGTGAGTTTTGGCAGGATCAGGCAAGAGTGTCCTCGGCGTCCGTGTCTGACAGGGCGGCGGTACAGGCGGCCTGCGTCACGCGCCTTGTGGCAGACGGCCCAACAAAGGCCGGGCAGGGAGGGGCGACAGATGACGATTTGGATGAAGCGCGGGGCGCTGTTGGCGGGCGTTGCGATGCTGGCGGGGTGTGGGCTGTTTCGCGCCCAGCCTGAGGCACCGGTGACGCTGAGCGGGACGGGGCCAGCCCCGGCCGCGCTGACGATGGTCGCACCGCAAAGGACGGTCGTGCCCGATCCGATCGAGCCCACAGGGCTGAATTTTGCCGGGGGGCGCAATTATGCGCATTGGTGCTCTGATTGCCACGGCGCACAGGGGCGCGGCGACGGTCCTCTGGCGGTGATGACGGCGGAGCGGCCCGCAGATCTGACGAGGCTGGCGCACGGCAACGGCGGGGTGTTTCCGGCCCGGTATGTGAGCACACGGATGAACATGACGCCCGGCCCCTACCATCGCGGCATTGCGCCGAGCTTTGCCGTGGCGATGGATGGGCCATTGGTGGAGTGGGCCGAACCGGGCGCGGCGGGGCATCTGACGACATCGCGCATGGCGGACTTGCTGAGCTACCTTCAGGCGTTGCAGGGCTAAGGCCTTGCTTCGCGTGCCGCGTGAAGGCATCACAGGTGGCAAAAGAAGGAGACGAGGCATGCGGGCATTTATTCTGGCAGCATTGGGCGCAGTGGCGCTGAGCGGATGTATGGAAGACGGCGCGGGCGAGATGCCCGGACCGCAGGACGGGCAGGCGCTGTTCATGGAAAATTGCGCGGTCTGTCACGGCGAGGATGCCAAGGGCAACGGCCCGTTGGCCCGCCGTCTGGAGAAGGCGCCAAAGGATCTGACCCTGATCGAGCTGCGCCACAAGGACACCTTTCCCCGGGCAAAGATCATGTCGATCGTGGACGGTTACGCGCGCTCTGACATGACGGGGCCGGGGATGCCGGAGTTCGGTGCCTTGCTTGAGGGCGATCTGGTGCCGTTCGACAGCGGCGATGGCATTCAGACACCGACGCCGCGCAAGCTGGTGGCCTTGGTCGAATACCTTGAAACGGTTCAGCAAAAGCGCTGAGCGGGATGAGGGTGGCGCGGGCGGGGCGCGCCGCCACCAAGGAGCACGCCCTGCGCCGTTTACTGGCAGGCGACAGGGCCGGAAGGGCCTGTGGGTCAGGCTGTGACGGCGCGGCGGACCATGTTCCAGTAGTGGTCCTGAACTTCGGTGGGCGTCAGGCGCCCGCCGTCACGATACCACGTGGTGACGCCGGTCAGCATGGCGATGATGCCGAAGGTCGTGAGCTTGGCATCGTCGATATGGAAGTCCCCGCTGGCGCGGCCCCGGTCGAGGATGGTGGTCAGCGCGTCCTCGTAGCGGCGGCGAAGGCTTTCGATCCGGGTGAAATTGTCCGGCGTCAGATTGCGCAGCTCCATATAGGCGATGAAGACGGCTTGTGGGCGCGCCATATGAAACGCGATGTGAAAGCGGACGAAGGATTCCAGGTTCTGCATGGGCTCAACGGTCTGCGGCAGCGCGGCCCATGTGTCGAGCAGATCGTGCATGTGGCCCTCCAGCAGGGAGACCAGCAGCGCCTGCTTGTCGGGCGTGTAGTTGTACAGCGCCCCCACCTGTAGCCCGACTTCCCCGGCGATTTGGCGCATGGACACGGCGGCATAGCCGTGATCGGCAAACAGCCGTTGCGCCGCAGCCTGAATGCGAGGGCCGGTGATTTCTGCGTGGGAACCTTGGGTGCGCGCCATGCAGGCAGATTATATGAACGAGTGTTCAGATCAAGCGGAAGGCGCGCCCGCCGTCGCAGGTGGCCTTCATCATAGGATTGTGCGAGCGCACGGGATGCGGCATGACGGGGGAATGATGCGTATACGTGATCTCGTTTGGGCCTTGCCCGTGGTGGCTTTGACCGCCTGCACACAGTTTCCGGAACTGGACACGGTGCAGTCAGAGGGCGTGGCACAGGCCCCCTATCCGGATTTGATTCCGCTGGAGGGGGTGGTGGGACAGCCGACTGCGCCCAATGCCACGGTGGAGGTCATTGAGCAGGTCGAGGGCCGGGTCGGCGGGTTGCAGTCCCGCGCAGACCGGTTGTCGCGCCGGGATGTGGCGCAGGAAGATGCGGTCGCGCGCAGGCTGCGTTTGCTGCGCGAACGCGCTGAAGAGTTGCGCCAACAGCAGCTTTGAGCGTGGCTGCGACGTCGTGGGCGCGGGGCTTGGCGCTTCCCCCTGTTGCAGGGCGCAGCACTTGGCGGTAACGGGGGCGCATCAGGCCAATTGTCCCGGAGGAACGCCCCATGTCAGACCCCTTGCGCCTTGGAATTGCCGGTCTGGGGACCGTCGGTGCCGGTGTTGTGAAAATCGTTCGCCAGAAAGCGGCCATGCTGGAGACGCGCTCTGGCCGCCGGATCGAAGTGGTCGCTGTCTCTGCCCGCAACCGGGACAAGGATCGCGGCGTGTCGCTGACGCAATACGCATGGGAAGACGATCCCGTGACGCTGGCAACCCGCGATGACGTGGACATCTATATCGAACTGATGGGCGGCAGCGACGGCCCGGCGAAGGCATCGGTCGAGGCCGCTTTGAAGGCGGGCAAGGACGTGGTGACCGCGAACAAGGCGCTTTTGGCGCATCACGGTCAGGCGCTGGCGGAACTGGCAGAGGCCAACGGCGCGGTGCTGCGGTTCGAGGCCGCCGTCGCGGGCGGCATCCCGTGCATCAAGGCGCTGACCGAAGGTCTGGCCGGCAATGACATCACCCGTGTGATGGGCGTGATGAACGGCACCTGCAACTATATCCTGACGCGGATGGAGGCCACGGGGCAGGGCTACAACGCGTTGTTTGACGAGGCGGACAAGCTGGGGTTCCTCGAAGCAGATCCGAATCTGGACGTGGGCGGGATCGACGCGGGGCACAAGCTGGCGCTGCTGTCCTCCATCGCCTTTGGCACGCAGGTGGATTTCGACGCGGTGGAGCTGGAAGGCATCCAGCGGGTCAGCATCGACGATATTCGTCAGGCGGCCGACATGGGCTACCGGATCAAGTTGCTGGGCGTGGCGCGCATGACCGGCCGGGGGCTGGAACAATCCATGGCGCCCTGCCTTGTGCCCGCGAACTCGGCCCTCGGGCAGCTGGAGGGCGGCACCAACATGGTGGTGATCGAAGGCGATCAGGTGGGCCAGGTCGTGCTGCGAGGCGCCGGTGCGGGCGAAGGCCCCACTGCCAGCGCGGTGATGGGCGACGTGATGGACATTGCGCGCGGTCTGCGGATGACCACCTTTGGCCAGCCTGCCGCGACCTTGGAAAAGTCGGTGGCCGCGCAGGCGGCGGTGGCCGCGCCCTATTACCTGCGCATGGGTCTGGTGGACAAACCCGGCGCACTGGCCAAAGTCGCCACCGCGCTGGGCGAGGCCGGGATCTCGATCAACCGGATGCGCCAGTACGACCACGTCAACGAGAGCGCCCCGGTGCTGATCGTCACGCACAAGACGACGCGGGCGGCGCTGGACGACGCATTGGCGCGGATGTCGACCACCGGTGTCATATCCGATACGCCTGTGGCGTTGCGGATCGAACAGGTCTGAGGGCTTGCAGGGCGGGGATTTCCCCGCCCTTTTTCATGGTCTGGTCGCGCAGTCTGTTGTGCGCTTGAGGAGGCCCGATGGATTGGTCCGCGCCCATTGATCTGTATTGCGAGCGGGCCGGCACCGGACTGTGGAGCGAGCCGTTAAACGCATGGAGCAACCTCGCCTTCCCGCTGGCTGCGCTCTAGGGGGCGTATGTCGCGCGGGCGCGCGGCCAGTTGCGCCTGGGCGACGCGCCGTTTCGTCCGGACAGACGCATCTTTCGATCTGGCTTGCATCAAGGGGAGAACTGTTAGCGCTGGCAGTCTTCCCCCTGTCACGGGGCTGGGTTAAGCCTTCGTCAAAGTTATTGCAAAGGACGACCAAATGCCCGAGCCCAAGGATTTCAATGATCGCATGCTGTCTCTGGGCCTTGCCCGCGTGGCAGAGCAAGCGGCCATCGCCAGCGCCGACCTGATCGGGCGTGGGGATGAAAAGGCCGCTGACCAGGCTGCGGTCAACGCCATGCGCGAAGAGCTCAACAAGCTCGACATTTCCGGCGTGGTGGTGATCGGCGAGGGTGAGCGCGACGAAGCGCCAATGCTGTACATCGGTGAGGAAGTGGGTCGCGGCGGCCCCGGCGTGGACATCGCGCTGGACCCGCTCGAAGGCACCACGCTGACGGCGCTGGACATGCCCAACGCGCTGACCGTGATCGCCATGGGCCCGCGCGGCTCGATGCTGCACGCGCCGGACGTCTACATGGACAAGCTGGCCATCGGGCCGGGCTATGCGGTGGATGTGGTATCGCTCGACATGTCGCCTGCCGAACGGGTCGAGGCGCTGGCCGCGGCCAAGGGCTGCACCACGCGGGACATCACCTGCTGCATTCTGGACCGTCCGCGCCACGAGTCGATGATCGCCGAAGTGCGCAAGACCGGCGCTGGCATCCGGCTGATCACCGACGGCGACGTGGCCGGTGTCATGCATTGCGCCGAGACCGAGAAGACCGGCATCGACATGTACATGGGCTCTGGCGGCGCGCCTGAGGGCGTTCTGGCGGCGGCGGCGCTCAAGTGCATGGGTGGCCAGATGTGGGGCCGTCTGCTGTTCCGCAACGATGACGAACGGGGCCGCGCGGCGAAGGCCGGGATCACCGACCTGAACAAGATCTACGCGCGTGACGAGCTGGTGACGGACCACGTGATCTTTGCCGCGACCGGCGTGACCAACGGGTCAGTCGTCGAAGGCATCAAGCGCAGCCCCGGCTGGATCGAGACGGAAACCATCCTGATGCGCTCCAAGACCGGATCCGTGCGGCGGATGCAGTATCGCAACCCGTTCGAGCACAAGATCTGACGACCGCTTTGGCCCCGTGTGCTGACCGGCAGATGGGACCGTCCACCGATACAAAGGCCTCCGCGCAGCGCGGGGGCCTTTTGCTTTGGATGGGGTTTGGATATGCCCTGCGGAGAGATCAGAAGGGGAATGCGCGTGGCCTATCTGGACGTGGAAGAGAGCCTTTTGGGGCGTCGCTGGGTTGGCCCCGGTGCGGACGTGGAGCGGCAGGCGGAACTGATCGCGCAGCAAAGCGGGTTGGCGCGGCCTTTGTGTGCGTTGCTGGCGCGGCTGGGCGTGCCCTTTGCGGAGTGCGATTCCTATCTTTCGCCGAAGCTGCGGGATTTGCTGCCGGACCCTCGATCCTTGAAGGATATGGAACGTGCGGCAGAGCGGTTTCTGGCGGCGGTGAAACGCGGCGAGCGGATTGCTGTCTTTGCCGATTACGATGTGGATGGCGGATCCTCTGCGGCGCTGCTGATCGACTGGCTGCGGCAGATGGGGCGGCCCGCGACGCTTTATGTGCCGGATCGCATCGACGAGGGCTACGGGCCGAACGATGCGGCGATGGCCGCTTTGGCCAAGGACCATGATCTGATCGTCTGCGTCGATTGCGGGACCTTGTCGCATGATCCGATTGCAGCGGCCGTGGGCGCGGATGTGGTGGTGCTGGACCACCACCTCGGGGGGGAGACCTTGCCCGATTGCGTCGCGGTGGTGAACCCGAACCGGCAGGACGAGGATGGCGCGCTGGGGCATCTGTGTGCGGCTGCCGTGGTGTTTTTGATGCTGGTGGAGGCCGGGCGGCAATTGCGGCTGGCCGGTGAGCGTGGTCCGGATCTGATGGCGATGCTGGATCTGGTGGCGCTTGCGACGGTGGCGGATGTGGCGCCCCTGAAGGGGGTGAACCGGGCTTTGGTGCAACAAGGGCTGAAGGTCATGGCCGGGCGGGCGCGGCCCGGTCTGGTGGCGCTGTCGGATGCCGCGCGGCTGGAACGCGCGCCGGAGGCCTATCACCTCGGCTTTGTTCTGGGGCCGCGCGTGAACGCTGGTGGCCGCATCGGTGCGGCGGATCTGGGCGCGCGTCTGCTGTCCACCGATGACCCGGCGGAGGCGCAGGCCCTGGCGGCGCGGCTCGAGGAGCTGAACGCAGAGCGGCGGGAGGTCGAGGCTGCGGTGCGTGCGGCTGCTTTGGCGCAGGCCGAAGAGCGCGGGCTGGACGGACCGCTGGTCTGGGCGGCGGGCGAGGGCTGGCATCCCGGTGTTGTGGGCATCGTCGCGTCCCGCCTGAAAGAGCAGACCAACCGCCCCGCGATCGTGATCGGTCTGGACGGTGGCGAGGGCAAGGGATCGGGCCGGTCGGTCGCGGGGGTCGACCTCGGCGCCTGCGTGCAGCGACTGGCCAGCGAAGGGCTGCTGATCAAGGGCGGGGGGCACCGCATGGCCGCCGGGCTGACCGTGGCCGAAGGCAAGCTGGAGGCCGCGATGGAGCGGCTCGGGGCGCTTTTGGCCAAGCAGGGGGCCGGAGAAGGCGGCGCGGCGGACCTGCGTGTGGACGGCCTGCTGATGCCCGGTGCGGCACAGGTGGAGCTGGTGCAGGATCTGGAGCGCGCAGGGCCGTTCGGGCAGGGGGCGCCGGGACCGCGCTACGTGGTGCCGGACGTGCGCATCGGCTTTGTCAAAGTGGTGGGCAGCGGCCATCTGAAGTTCCGTGCCGACGATGGCCTGGGCGGTCGCCTGGAGGGAATCGCCTTTGGCGCAATGGACGGGCCGTTGGGTCCGGCGCTGATGAATCACGGCGGCAAGCGGTTTCACCTGGCGGGCAAGCTGGACATCAACACATGGCAGGGACGCCATTCGGTGCAATTGCGTCTGGATGATGCCAGCCCGTGCCACGACTGACCTTATTTCGCTGAAACCGTCAGGGATTGCGCGACTTGGAGTCGCCTTGGTCCCGTTGCGCAAAATACACAGCAAAGCTGCGTGAAAAAATGTCGGGGACTTTGGTGTTTTTGCCCTTGCACGGAGGGGAGGCTTTTCATATTAGACGCGACACCGACAGAGTGGCCCGTTCGTCTATCGGTTAGGACGCCAGGTTTTCAACCTGGAAAGAGGGGTTCGATTCCCCTACGGGCTGCCACTTTTCTTCGGAAAAGAGTGCGGAAAGCGGTTGTTGTGCCGCGCCAAATAGGCGAAGACAGCGACATCAGTGGCCCGTTCGTCTATCGGTTAGGACGCCAGGTTTTCAACCTGGAAAGAGGGGTTCGATTCCCCTACGGGCTGCCACTTATCTCCCTTACATATCAGAGTGAAATGCGCCGCCGCGACACGCTGTGCCGACCGGCGCGAACTCAGGTTTGGGCCCCTCTGTCGTGTGGTGCGTGGGATGCGGCCGTTACACGGTCATCGAACGGCTGCCTGCTTGCTGTGGCCGCGCCGGAGGGCCGGTGGCCTTGTGATCCTTGCCAGGCCTTTCATGGGTGGGGCGTAACTCTCAGCCATGATCTGACCGCAGGTTGCGGCGCTCCGATCGCACTGCGACGGGTCAAGGCCGCGGTCCGAGCGAAGAGGGGCGAGAACGTGGTGCAAAGGATATGGTACGCTTGGAGAGCCCGGACAGGCTTCAAAGCAATCTTGTTCATACTGGAGGAGAACGGTGGTGGCGTGGGGGGGACTCGAACCCCCGACCTAACGATTATGAGTCGTTCGCTCTAACCAACTGAGCTACCGCGCCGGACCGTGGGCGGGGTCTAAGGTGGGGCGCGCTTGGCGTCAAGCGGGAAATCCAAGAAAAACCGCGACAGATGAAAAACCGCTTCTCCGGGGGCATTTCGGTCTCCCCCATGTATCGAGAGAGGCGCTTGGCACGCGTTGTGAGGGCACTGGCAGAGGCGAGAGGCGTGACACCCGCAGCCGCCCTGGTGTGCTGAAGTTGCGGTGTGTGTGGCATGGTCTGGATGGCTCAGCCAGAGGTACGGCCCCGCCGCTACGGCTTGGTCTGAGGTTTCTAGAAAACCGGCCTATTTGACGATTTTCTCGTCTTTTACGAACATGTTGCTCCACGCCCTGTCGATCAGCTCCGGGGTCATTTTGTAGGGAATACCCTCGAAATCGCAGACCGCGATCATCTGGTCGATCAGGAAAACCGGCTGGTAGTTCGCGAATATGTTTTGGATTGTCGGGTACTTGTGCTTCAGAAGGTGCACGAGGCTGGCCTCGTCCAATTGCATCTTCTTCTTGCGCGCCACGAGGGCGAAGATTTTCAGAAAGTTCTCCTGAGTGGGTCCGTCGATCTTGATCTTGAAAAAGATCCGGCGCAACGCGGCCTGGTCAAAGATCTCGTTGGGGTGGAAGTTGGTCGAGAAAATCACCAGCGTGTCGAAAGGCACCTCGAATTTTTCACCCGATTGCAGGGCGAGGATGTCCTTGGATTCCTCCAGCGGAACAATCCAGCGGTTCACCAGCTTTTGCGGCGGCTCTGCCTGACGGCCTAGGTCGTCGACGATGAAAATCCCGCCGGTGGACTTCAGCTGAAGCGGGGCCTGATAGGTGCGGGCCGTGGGATTGTAGACGAGGTCAAGCATGCTCAGCGACAGTTCGCCCCCGGTGATGACAGTGGGGCGCTGACACAGCACGTAGCGGCGGTCGAAGCGGGAGCGTTGTCGCAGGGTGGAGGTGTCCTGGGAATCACCGTCGGCAATGGTGTGCACGATGGGATCGAACATGGAGATGATCTGGCCGGAATATTCCAGCGCGCGGGGGATGTAGATGTGATCGCCCATGGCGTCGCGGATGCCGTTGGAGATCGAGGATTTGCCGTTGCCCGGCGGGCCGTACATCAGGATTGATCGGCCGGAGCTGACCGCAGGGCCGAGGTTGGAAATCAGATCTTGTGGCAGGACCAGGTGGCCCATGGCCCCGGTCAACTGTTCGCGCGTAATCTGGATGTTGCGGATGGATTGGCGTTCAACCTGTGCGCGGTAATCCTTGAGCGGCACGGGCATGGGGCCAAAGTATTCGGACTGGGCCAGCGCGTCGAGGGCACGGGCCTTGCCACTGTCGGTCAGCTGATAGGGCATTTCATTGGCCACCTGGCCTGCAGCCCCGAGCGTGCCCATCGCCTCGACAAGGTTCTGGCTGCGGGCCATGTCGATGAGTTCCTGACAGATCGGAACGGGCAGGCTGACAGTGCGGGCGAGGTCCGTGACCTTGTTGGTGTTCTTGCGGAACAGTGTCTTCAGGATGATGTCGCGCATCATGACGTTCGACAGCCCGATGTCTTCGATCTGGCGCGGTGTCGGGGGCGCCATTACGGTGCCGGTCTGCATGTTCATTTTGGATGTCCTGCCCGGAAGTATTGTTGCCAAAATTATCCAGGATTGTGGCGTGGTCGCGGCAGGATCTGGGAGGTTGAAGGGCTTTGTCCACACTCGCCCGAGTGGCGGATCAGGGGGCGGGCTGGCCGTAAAAGACGCCAAGCGCCAGATAGATCGCCAGCGTGGGGCCAAGCGCCAGTCCCATGGGGAATTTCTTGCCCGCCTGCCAGCTGACCCATGCGGGCGCCAGATTGTGGATCGGTGTCAGTTTGGCAAAGCGATGCCCGATGAAGGCCGCCAGCAACGTGACGCCGAAAAGGATCATCAGAAAGCTCAGGTCCCCCAGATGGATGAACGGCGCCATGGCGGCAATCCACTTGGCATCGCCCGCGCCCATGGCGCGCGCGGCGGTCAGGGCCATGCCCGCCACGAGCGCCACAAGAAAATAGACGTAGCGCCAGAGATATTCAGAGAAGGGCAGGGCGATCAGACCGATCACCACGAAGACCACGAACAGCGTGCCGACGGCATGGTTCGGAATGCGCATCTGCTTCATGTCGGTGAACATGATATAGAGGCAGATGGGCAGCGTGAAAGGCAGGAACCACGTGGCGGAGGCGGCAGTGATCGACATCACGGCGTCAGGAACCTTCTTCCAGCGCGGTCAGGGCGCGTGCTGCGGCGTCAAAGTGCTGCGGATGGGTTTCCACGGCATCCCGCAACAGGCCCTTGCCGATTTGCACATCGCCGCGCTTTACCGCCGCCAGACCCAGCGTGTACAGCAGTTCGGCACGCTCCGTCTGGCTCATGGGCATGACGGGCAGGGTGTAATTTCCCTGGGCGCCACGCGCCATGACCATGTTGTTCTTGGCGGTGAACATGGTTTCGTCGGCGCGGATGGCCTCTGTGAACAGCCGCTCTGCCTCTGCGAACTGGCCCCGGCTGAGCTTGGAATAACCCCAGTTGTTCATGACCGACGCAGGTTCCGTGGTGAGACCCATGGCCACCTCGTAGAAGCTGTCGGCCTTCGCCCAGTTCTTGTTGCCGTCGGCGATCATCGCCTCCAGCCGATAGCGTTTGTAGGTCTCGTAGGTGGGCGGCACGCTGTTCAGCACGATTTCCGCCTGTCCCCAGTCGTTGGCGCGGATCAGAGCGTCGGCAAGCTGCACGGAATCCTCGTGCGTGGCGTCTTTGTGCGCGACCACCTGGGCCCAGGCCGCACGGCCTTCGGGGATGCGTTTGGCGCGGATCAAAGAGGAGGCAAGGCCGCGCATCAGGTCGATGCGGTCGGGAGCCGCCGCGGAGCTGCGCTGGAAATAATCGACCGCTTCGTTCGGGTCGCGCACGGATAGCATCACCTCGTTGAGGTTGCTTTCGTCGATGACATTCACGCCCTGGAACTTGCGATCCATCTCGGCCTTGTCGATGTTCCTTTCACAGGCCGACAAGGCGGTCACGGCGACCGCGCCCAATAGTACAACGATGGAATGGCGCATGTTGCCTGCGTCCTCTTACTGCTCTGCCTCGGTCCCGCCTTTGTGACGGTTGTTTTGGTCCGGCCCGCATCTGGCGGCGAGTCTCGGGATCTGTCTGGGGCCGCCTGGGGCCTCGTTCACTCTGTATTGCGTCGGATCAGATAGCTTCCGCTGCCCCGGCGCACGAGTTTGAAATCTTCTTGTTGACCGTTATCGTAAACTCTATTGTCAAGTTTTGCGAGCGCCAAGCGAAGATTGTCGCGAATTGAGTCACTTTCGCCATTGTCGAGCGCATAGGCGCGGCGAAAAATCTGTACGGCCTCGGACGGTTTATTCCGCTCCATCACGACAACCCCAAGGTTGTTCCATGCTTCGGGCCAGTCCGGTTCCAGCTCGATCGCGCGGCGCAACAGCTTTTCCGATTGGTTCAGGCGCCCGAGCGAAAGATTGGCCGATCCCAGGGCCACGAGTACTTCTGCGGTCAAGCCGTGGCTCGCGGCGGCGCGGATGAAGGATTCCAACGCCATATTGTATTCGCCGGCTTCCATCAGGCGGTGCCCGACGATCAGCCCGTCGACGGCCTCCCCATCGGGGTCGAGCGTCGGCGCGAAAGGGCTATCAGGCGGGCGCGTGTCCTTTTCCGCACAGGCCGTCAGGGCCAGAACGCAAGACACCGCGCAGGCCGCGCGGATCAAAGGACCTCTGAAAGGCATAGGAAGAAACCGCCTTTTTGTTCTGATCTGTCGTTCTGCGCCGACCTGTGTCGAAGGCTGCCGCAAATTTGCGAGAAATGCAATGTGGCCCGGGATTGCGCGACGCTGGTCGGCGCTCCGGATGGAACGGCCCGCACAGTCTGACTGTACGGGCCATCCGGTGTGACGCAGGTGATCTGTGGCTACGGCGACATGTTCCCCATGTTTGCGATCCCGACGATCGAGGGCGACACTAGGATGATCAGCAATGGCGGCACGGTCAGCATCATTGTGGTCAGTGTCATCTTCGTGGGCAGCTTGTTGGCGGCCTCTTCGGCGCGCATCACGCGTTTGTCGCGCATTTCGGCCGCATAAACCCGCAGCGCATCCGAAATCGAGGTGCCGAAGGTCTGGGCCTGGTTCAACACGGTCACGAAGCTCGTCACATCCTGCAGGCCGCAGCGTTCCGACATGTCGTTCAAGACCTGCCCGCGATCCTTGCCCGCTTTCATTTCGTGGCTGATGATCTCGTATTCATCCGCCAGGGCGGGGTAGGATGCGCGCAGTTCCTTCGCGACACGCAAAATGGACTGTTCCATGGATTGCCCGGCTTCGACACAGACCAGCATCATGTCGAGCGCGTCCGGAAAACCGGACTGGATCTCATCCTTGCGCTTCTCCACCCGTTTGTTGACCCAGTATTTCGGTGCCATGTAGCCGACGATCCCGGGGCCCAGGATGTAATAGAGCTTGGTCTGCATGGTCGCCGTTTCCGGGTCGATAAAGAGCACATAGTACAACGTGCCGGCGGCGAGCAGACCGATGCCCAGCACAAACTGCATGAAGTAGTAGATCTGCACGGCGTCCTTGGACCGATAGCCCGCCTGAAGCAGCTTCATCTTGATCTCGGACAGCTCCTTGGCGTCCTGTGGTTCGAGGAACTGTGCGTATTTGTTCAGCTTCTCGTTGCGCTTCTTGTCGCGCAGGACGGCGCGCTGCTGCGCATCCATCTTTTTCTGCGCGCCCTCGTTCAGCTTGTCCAGCGGATCAGGCTTTTGGCTGAGCATCATGGGGATGGTCGAGAGGATCAGCAAAACCGCAAGACCGGCGACCAGGATCAATGGACCGGCAGGGCCCAGTGTCTCGTGGATCATGGTGTTGATTTTATCGAACATGGTGTGCGTTCCTTAGACCTTGATGTCCACGAGCCAGCGCATGACAAGCATGTTCAGCGCCAGCATGACGGCCACCACAAGACAGCCCGGGATGAAGTATTCGTGGTCCTTGACCCCGTCGTAGTAGTCCGGCTTCGTCACCTGAATGAACAGCAGCGCCAGAAGCGGGAAGCTCGACAGGAATTTGCCGGACCACTGCGCCTCGGCGGTGATCGCCTTCACGCGGCGGAACAGGCGAAACCGTGCCCGGATCACCTTGGCCAGACCTTCGAGGATCTCCGCGAGGTTGCCGCCCGCCTGCTGCTGGATCGCCACGGCGACTGCGAGGAAGCGCATGTCCTGCATGTCCAGGCGTTCCGCCATGTGTTTCAGGGCCTCACCTATATCGCGTCCGTAAGCGGATTCGTCCGCGATGATGCCAAATTCCGTGGCCAGCGGGTCCTTGATCTCCTTGGAAACGATGGTGATCGCAGAGCTGAACGGATGCCCGACTCGCAAGGAGCGCACCATCAGCTCCACCGCGTCGGGAAGCTGTTCCTCGATCATCGCTAGGCGCTTCTTGGCCTTGTGGCTGACCCACATGAACACGCCGCCCACGCCCATGACCACGGCCACAACGGCGCGTACGGCCGGCCCGGTCTCTGTGCCAATGGTCAGACCGACGAAGGCAAAAACCGAGGCGCCTGCCATGATCATCAGCAGCTGCTGTGGCGTGAACGCGATGGCGGCCTTGTTGGCCTTGTCCGCCAGCATCGAGTAGATCGGCAGCGAGCGGCTTTCCATATGCTGGTCCATCTCCTTGCGGAGTTTTGCCAGCACGTCTTCGCGCCGTTCGCCTTTTTCAAGCATTTCCAGGCGGCGGTTGACCTTGTTCGAGAAGGAGATCGATTTGCCGAAGGCGACCAGATAGACGCCGTTCACCAAAGCGACGACTCCCAGGAAGATCATGCCGTAAATGATGGGTGCTGCAGTGAGCATAATCGATTACTCGCTTTGAAGACTGAGGGTAACGGGAAAACTGGTCAATCGGGTCGGAACGGTTCGTAGATCGAGGCCGGGACATCGTAGCCCCACATGCGGAACCGTTCGGAAAAGGCAGACCGAACGCCGGTCGCGGTGAAATGGCCGATGATCTTGTTGTCCGGGGTCAGGCCGACCCGCTGGTAGCGGAACAGCTCCTGCATGGAGATAACATCCCCTTCCATGCCGGTGATCTCCGTGATGGAGGTCATGCGGCGCGACCCGTCCTGCAGACGCGACGCCTGCACGATCAGGTTCACGGCCGATGAAATCTGGCTGCGCATGGCCTTGAGCGGCATGTCGATGCCCGCCATGGCGATCATGTTTTCCAGACGCGCCACGCCGTCGCGGGCGGAGTTCGCGTGGATCGTGGTCATCGATCCATCGTGACCCGTGTTCATGGCCTGCAACATGTCGATGACCTCCTCGCCGCGCGTTTCGCCCACGATGATCCTGTCAGGGCGCATCCGAAGGGCGTTCTTGAGGCAATCTCGGGGCGTGACGGCGCCTTTGCCCTCCACATTCGGGGGGCGGGATTCCATGCGGCCCACGTGGGACTGTTGCAGCTGAAGTTCGGCCGTATCCTCGATGGTCAGGATGCGTTCACTGTCGTCGATAAAGGACGACAGGGCGTTGAGCGTGGTGGTTTTACCGGAGCCGGTACCGCCGGAGACGATGATGTTCAGGCGGGTGGCCACGGCGGCCTGAAGGTAGACGGCCATCTCCTCGGTGAAGGCGCCAAAGTTCACCAGGTCGTCGATGCCCAGCTTGTCTTTCTTGAACTTACGAATCGAGACCAGCGATCCGTCGATGGCAATCGGCGGCACCATGGCGTTGAAACGCGAGCCGTCCTGCAAACGCGCATCGACGTAAGGGTTCGATTCATCGACGCGACGTCCCACGGCAGAGACGATCTTGTCGATGATCCGCATCAGGTGCTTCTCATCCTTGAAGGTGATGTCACTGACCTGCAGCTTGCCTTCGCGTTCCACAAAGATCTGGTGCGGACCGTTCACCAGGATATCCGAGACGGTCTCATCCTTGAGCAGCGCTTCCAGCGGACCAAGTCCCTTCACCTCGTCGTAGAGGTCGGTCATCATGGTGCGCCGCTCTTCGCGGTTCAGCACCAGGCCCTTTTCCTGCAGGGATTCGGTTGCGATTTCAGATATTTCTTCGCGCAGCTCCGCCTCGGTGGCCTGATCCAGCGCCGCGAGGTTGAGGTTTTCCAACAAGGCGCGGTGCAGCTCCAGCTTGACCTCGCCAAGACGTTCCTTGCGCTTCTTTTCCTTGTCCGCAGGGGCGGAGATCGCTGATTTTGGCACCACCTTGCGCGCCGCTGATGGTGCCCGCGACGAGGTGATCGACGGCTTCTCCGCCACGGGAGCGGCGCCCGCGGGATCCAGCTTCAAGCCCGCTGCCGGGACAGGCTTTCCTGCAGGCTTTGACGTGCCGGTTTTCTTGTAGCGCTGGAACATTCAGCAGACCCCTCGTATCATGCCGCCTCGGCGCTGTCGGCGCCGATGGCATTGAGCATTTCAGCCAGTTTCACGATTTCCTTGCGCAACGGGTTTTTCGTCGCGTGCGTTGCAAGCGGCTGGCCATGGTCGCAGGCCTGCATCACGGCGCGACCGCCGTCAGGCAGTTGCAGTTCCAGCGAAATCCCAAGGCTGTCTGCCATGCGCTTCACCCGGCTCTTGCCCTGAAGATCGGTGAATTTCGGCGCACGGTTCAGCGCAAAGCGGATCTTGTCGAACGGCAGTTCTTCGGATTGCAGCATGCGCTTCAGCCGCAGGGTGTTTTGGGCGGAACGCATGTCCAGCTCCATGACGGCAAAAAAGATCTGCGCCTCTGTCAGGACGGTCTCCGTCCATTGGACAAGGCTGCCGGGCATGTCGACCACCACATAGTCGAAGTGCTCCCGCGCCACATCCAGCAGCTTGCCGATCTCGGCGGGACCGACCAGATCCAGTGGCAGGATATCGGCAGGGGAGGTAAAGACCTGCAGCTTGTCCTCGAAAGACACAAGCGCCTGACCAAAGCTGTCACCGTCCATCGATTCGATGTCAGAGAGCGTCTCGAACACCGCCTCGCGCCGGGGCAGGTCGAGGTACGTGGCGACGGAGCCGAACTGCAGGCCCAGGTCGATCAGGCAGACTTTTGGCGGCTTGTTCCCTGCCGACACAGTGGCCAGCTCATAGGCGAGGTTGACCGCCAGCGTGGTCGCGCCGCAGCCGCCGGACAGCCCCTGGACACCGATAAGGACACCGTCGCCGTCGCCCGCCAGTTTGACCTTGGACCCCTCGGGGGCCTGAGCCACGGGCACCGGGTCCTGTGTGCGCAGCCTTTCGACGGCTGCCGACAATTCCCCTTCGGGCAGGGGGTAGGGCACGAACTCATCTGCGCCACCGCGCAGCAATTGGTGCAGCGAAGCCGGTGTGACATCCTCGGCAATCAGGATCACCTTGATCCCCAGCGCCTTCGCGCCGGCGATGATTTCGGTGATATACGACAGCTCGCCCTCGTCGATGGCGTCGATCGCAATCGCGACGAATTCCATCTCTGCGGCCTCTGGCTGGTGCAGGAAGGGCAACGCCTCGTCAAAGCCAAGATCTCCCCAGGCTTCACCAAGGAGGGTTTCCATGTCCTCAATCAGCAGGTCGAAGTTCTGTACGTCCCGGCTGATGGTGCAGGCCACGATGGGGGCGGGATCTGCGGGTGTACCTGTCATGCCTCTCGTCCTTCATTCCTCGCGCTTCGGGCTACGGTCGCGGCATTCTGCCGGCCCCCCTCAGACACGGGCGCCGATTCGGTTCGGCGCAAATCTGGTTCCTGCACAACTTCTCCTGCAAACGAGGCGACATTTTGGCCAAAACCTCATAATTGTGCGGTGTTTCTGTACGCTGCCCGGAAACCAAGGCGCTCTTTGCCGATACCGGCACCAGTTCAAACACATGTGTCCGACAGCAAAACGGGCCGCCAAGTCATTGGCAGCCCGATGAAATTTCAGACACTCTTCCGATCAGGCCGGGTTACTGACCAATGGACAGTTCGTTGCCGGTTTGTGCGTTCAGCGAGGAGGACGGTTCCGCACTGTTGATGTATTCGCGATAGATAATCTCGGCATACTTGCCTTCGAGCACGGTGGGATGCCGCCCGACAAAGCCAGACACTTCGGTCACGGTACGCCTGTTACGCCGTTCGCGTCCCTCGGTCACAATCAGGGGCTGTGTTTCGCCAAAGGACACGACGGCCTCCAGACGGGAGCGGGAGATGCCCTGGCTGACGAGGAAGTTCACGACTGTATTTGCACGGGCAAGGCCAAGCGCCTTGTTGTACCCGTTGCCGCCAACCTTGTCGGTGTGGCCATAAACGCGGAACGTCGCCTCGGGGAACTGGCGTATCCACCGCGCCTGTTCCCGCAGGGTGTCTACGCCGCCCTGGTCCAGCACCGAAGAGTTGAACGCAAAGTTCACCGTTGTCATCACCTCGGAGGCAAAGCGCTGCGACAGTTCATAGACGTAGGTCTTTTCGCCGGTCATGTACTGATGGTTGTTCATCGTCGCATTGCCAAAGGCACCGGTGTCGACGGAGGCGCCCACATCGCTGCGAAAGCCTTCGACCATGGAGCTTTGGGTCGAGGAGGAACAGCCCGAAACGAGCAGCCCCATCGCCATCCCGGACAGGGCAAGCCTGAAGGTCGGCCGGGGAAGGGAGGTGTCTGCCATGGTCATCAATCCATCACGTAGCCGTAAGAGCCGTTGAAATCCTGCTTGGCGATTTCGCCTGCGGCACCTGTTGTGGGCGTGCGGCCGCCGGTGACCTTGCCGCCCAGAAACAACTCGCGCTCGGTGGGCAGGGTCACGCGGTCGGTTGGCAGCGCAAGCGCCTCGCCCCGCACCGGCGTCACCAGATGCGGTGTCACGATGATCACAAGCTCCGACTGTTCCCGTTCGTATTCAGCGGACCGAAACAGCGCCCCAAGGATCGGCACGTCCCCGAGCCAGGGCACCTGGCTGTTCAGGTTGTAGAAATCTTCCTGCAGCAGGCCTGCGACGGCGAAGCTTTCACCGTCACGGAGCTCGACCGTGGTCGACGTTTCGCGGCGCGCAAAGCCAGCGACCGTGACGTCCGAAAAGGTGATGCCGTTGCTGGTGTCGATAGAGGACACCGCAGCCTCGATTTCGAGGTTGATGAGGTCGCCATCAATGACACGCGGCACGAAGGCCAGCTCCACACCGAAGGGTTTGAATTCGATGGTGACGGAATCATCCCCCTGCGCCACCGGAACGGGATATTCGCCGCCAGCGAGAAACGTGGCCTCCTGGCCCGACAAGGCGGTCAGGTTCGGCTCCGCCAAGGTGCGGACCATCCCCTTGTTTTCAAGCGCTTCGAGGAGGATGCCCACTTCGAGGCCGCCCGCGTTGAACCCGAATATCACCGCGCCATCCGTGCCAATGCGGCGGGGGCCAAGCTTGTTGGCAACAGCGTCCACATCCGCGGCAACGGCGGCGTTCCCGGTGCCAAGCTCGACGCCCAGATCGCCATTCAACACCGAACCGCCGGTTGCGATCGACGCGCGCAGCGCCTTGGATACCGACCTGCGCATTTCTGCAAAGCGGACCTTCAGCATCACCTGCTGAATGCCGCCGACCACCATCAGGTTGGAGACCCGCTCCGGTGCATAGCGTTGGGCCAGATCCAGCGCGCGTTCCATGCGCGCAATAGACGTGACGGTGCCAGACAACACGATGCCATCGTTTGCGGTCCGCACCTCAATTGTTTCCTCTGGCAGGATCTGGCGCAGCCGTTCCTTGAACTCGGTCACGTCCGCGGCCACGCGCACATCCACGTTCGTCACAAGCTGACCCGCCGCGTCGAGGATGGTCAACGTCGTCGTGCCGGGCGATTTTCCCAGAACGTAGATGGTGCGATCCGAAAGGGAGGAAATGTCAGCGATGGCGGGGTTGGCGATGGAGAGTTCGGCGAAGGGGATATCACTTTCGACGACCACAGCGCGGTTCATCGGCACGTTCAGAACCGACTCCGTGCCTGTGCGCACCACGCGGATGGATTCCGCATGGGCCGGCACGGACAGTGTCGCAGCGCCCAAGGTCAGCCCAAGCAGGGCCGCCTTTATAAATCCGTCAATTTGCATGTGACCTGCCTTTCGATCACGCCTCGTTCGCGGGTCTTGCTGCCCACATTTGCCGGTACTGTGCGGCACAACTGCTTTTAATGCAAGAATCAAGGCATTCGGCTGCACGCTTTATGTGGATAACCGGTCACAGATCCGGTTTTTCGTATAGCAGAGGCCAGGCCCGTAAATGGAATCAGAGCGCGGATGCGCGCGCTCTGAGTGTTGCGTGACATGATGACTGCCGGGTCAGTTGGCTGGGTCAGTTGGTGCAGGGAATTGGGATCTCCATCACCTCTGACCCGCGCCGTACACGGGTAGAGCAGGTCTTCGCCTTCGGAGCAGCCTGCGGCGTCGGCGCCGCGCGCTCGATGCCGAGCATCGACATTTGGTCCACTTCGATCGGACCCGTGACGGGGGTGGTGTCGGTCACGCCGATCAGCGACAAGGTCAGCTTGCCGGTCGACTGCGCGTGGGTCAGCACACTGACCACGTCGCGGGTGCCGGCAACGGTGACGGTTTGCGCGATGCTTGTCGCGGATGTGTCCGCCTCGGCGTTCTGGTCAATGGCAATCAGGCGCACGCCGCTTTGGATCAGCCGGGTGACTTCGTTCGTCTGACCACGCCCGTCGCCGTTAAGCGACGGCGTTTCCACGCGACCTGTCCAGTAAATGTCCACCCTGTCGCCGGGGCGCAAGAAGCCGGACACGCCGGAGGCCACGTCCACCTTCAGGGCAAACGCACTTTCTCCCGCCCGCAGATGGGACGTCAGCCCGGCGGAGCCGCCGGGTTCGGACACCTTGCTGGGCAGAAGGGCCTCAAACGGGTCGATGGCGCGCAGAGCGACGCGGCGCTCGATGCCGGGGCCCAGAAACGGGGAGTCCTCGGTAAAGACACCCTCGGGCATGATTTCCACGGGCCAGGGCGCCAGCTTCACGTCGTCCTCGGTGACTTCGTGGCCATAGGGAATGGCGTTGACCGAGACATACACCATCTTTGTCGGGACGGAGGCCACCTGGTTTTGCTGAGCTTGGTCCAGCGCGGTCTCATACGCTCCGATATAGTTCTGAGCCATGTAAACGGCGAAACCGGCGAGGCCGATTCCGACGAGAAGAACCAGTCCGAATACAAGTCGCATAAATCACCTCATGGTACGCGTCAGTCGCAGGGCACGGATGGCGTCCTACGGCGGTTTTCTAAAGTCTCACTGCATTGTTGCGAGAGCGTGGAGCCTTTGCGGCCTTTCCAAGGCGCTTGGGCCTCAGAGCAATGAAGCGTGCCACACGTGGCACGCCTGAGCAGACCTTTCGAGGAAGACGGGCGTCTCAGCGGGCAGGGCCGCCGGTGTCCTTACTCTTCGGTCGGAAGGGGTTCTGCCCCGATGCGCGCGCCGGCAGCATTCGCCAGAGTGTGGGTGCTTGTTTCAATCTGCAAATATGCAGCAACGGCGAGCCCGACCACGGCGGCGGTCAAAACGACCCAATCCACGGTGACAGCACCGGACTCATTGCGGGTAAAACGCTTGATAATCTGGAACATGCGCCTGTTTCCTACTGATATAAAAACGGGCGGACCCAGTGACTGGCCAGCCAGATGGAAAAAGGAGGCGCGCGCGTTTTGCGGACGCCTCCCTCAAGAGGTGGTCACGCCGCGTACAAGAGCGGCGCGGTGGCTATTAGTCAGCTGCCAGAGTGTTTTCTGTGTCGACGCGGTCAGCGGCTGCGTTGATCAGGGTCGTGGTCGAAGTTTCGATCTGGGTGTAGGCGGCCACGGCCAGGCCCACGACGGCTGCGGTCAGAACGACCCAGTCAACTGTCACGGCGCCGGCTTCGTCTTTGCGGAAGTTCTTGATGAATGCGAACATGGTTTTGTCTCTCGATCTGAAGCTCTGACCCATCGCGGGCCTTCTGAGCTATGGAATGTGGGGGCGCGCGAGGGGCGAAACCCGCGCAAGTCTCAGCCGATCAGGCGATGGTCACGCGGTCCACGTGGACTGCGGAGCGCCGATCAGTCAGCTGCCAGAGTGTTTTCTGTGTCGACGCGGTCAGCGGCTGCGTTGATCAGGGTCGTGGTCGATGTTTCGATCTGGGTGTAGGCGGCCACGGCCAGGCCCACGACGGCTGCGGTCAGGACGACCCAATCAACTGTCACGGCGCCGGCTTCGTCTTTGCGGAAGTTTTTGATAAAGTTCATCATGGTCTCTCTCCGTAGGTATGTTGTGCTCACGTGGACCAGCTTTGGGATCGTAGCGGGCTCTCTCATTCCCTGTCCCTCGTTGGTATGACCTAGTTTTGAACCTGCTTTGGGGCGTTTTTTTGACCTGATTGTAGTGATTTTTAAGCCGAGGCTAATTTCGTAATTAAAATATGCAACGCTATGGTTTCATTGTGTAAAACAGGCTGATCGCCGTCGCCTCGGTGGGGATTTGTATCCTTTCGGGCAGGGTGGTGAGGCAAGGCGGTTCCTGGAATGGCAACACTATTGGTGTTTTGGGGCGAATTGTGCGAAGTTAGGTCAAAGAAAACCCGACAAGGGATCGAGCAGCCCATGGGACTCACTATCGCAAAAGCTGCGGCTTTGACCGTTCTGCTGTCTGTGCCGCTTGCGCTTGAGGCGCAGCAGATCACCGGTGACTTCTCTGCCCGTCGGGTGAAACCGCCCAAGCCGGGAGAAAAGCGTATCACGGTGCAGATCGCGCCACGCGCCAATCCTGCGGTGCCGCCGTTGCCAACCATAACCGATCCCGCCCCTGTTCAGCGTGCCAGTGCCGCGGCCAGCGCGCCGCGTGCGGCGACCGGTCACTACAGTTGGTTCTGGGACGTGGTGTCCCCGACGATCGAGGCAACTGCGCCGGGCCGTCTTGCGCCTGCCCTGGCCTCCTTGAGCAAAGGGCCGGGTGGGGCACGGGTTGCCGCGCCGAGATTGCAGGACATCCAGGATATCGCGGCGGTGCACGGCAGGGATCTGTTGATGGAAACCGTCGGGACCCGCGTGTCACCTGCGCTGGCGCTGGCCGTGATCTATGTGGAATCCGGCGGGCGACCGGCGGCCGTCAGCAGCGCAGGCGCGCAGGGGTTGATGCAGCTCATGCCCGCCACCGCGAGCCGATTTGGCGTCGAGGATTCCTTGGACGCCGTGCAGAACATTCGCGGTGGGGTGCGGTTCCTCGACTTTCTTATCGAGAAATTCGATGGCGACCCAATCCTGGTGCTTGCGGGCTATAATGCGGGCGAAAATTCCATCGGCACCCACGGCGGCGTGCCGGATTTTGCAGAAACGCGGGACTATGTGCCGAAAGTCCTCGCCGCTTTCGAGGTCGCCCGTGGTCTGTGCCTCACGCCACCGGAGCTGTTGTCCGATGGCTGCGTGTTCCGCGTTTCGCAGTAGCGATGAGGACGCGGGGGACAGCCCGGCATCCTCGGAGGATCTGGAAAGCAAAGAAACGTGCCGGGCCGCGCTAGTCGGGCAGCACCGCACCGGGGTTCATGATGCCCGCCGGGTCGAGCGCTGATTTGATCGCCCGCATGGCGGCCAGCTTGGTCGGGTCGCCGTAGCGCAGCATGTCATCGGTTTTCAGACGCCCGATGCCGTGCTCTGCGCTGACGGAGCCGCCCATGGCGTGGGTCAGGTCATGCACGCAGGTCTTGATCGCGTCGCGTTGGTGGGCGTGGTCGGCGCGGGTCCGGCCCGGCATGGGAAAGACGTTGAAGTGCAGGTTGCCATCCCCCAAGTGGCCGAAGCAGTTGATGCGGTAGCTGTCAATCTCGGCAAGGCGCGCGTGTGCTTCGGGGATGAATTCCGGTATGACAGAGAGCGGCAGCGCAATGTCGTGGCTGGAGATGGAGCCGATGCGGCGGTTGGCCTCGGGGATCTGTTCCCGGATCGTCCAGAAGTCCTGCGATTGCTGTTTGGATTGCGCAATGAGGCCGTCCTCGGACAGCCCGTCCTCCAGCGCGCTGGCAAAGAGGGTCTCCAGGGCTTCGGTCGGATCGGTTGCAGGGCCGGTGCCGATTTCGATCAGCACGCACCATTCCGGTGGCGCGGGCCAGGGGCGGCGGATGTCGGGCAGTGTCTCTGCCAGAAAGTCGATGCCCTGACGGTGGATCAACTCGAAGGCGGAGATGGTGTCCCCCAGAAGGTCACGGGCGCGGGCGAGCAAAGACAGCGCCGTGGCCGGGGAAGGGGTTGCCAGCAAGGCGGTGCCTGTGGCGCTGGGACGGGGGAACAGTTTCAGGCTGGCGGCGGTGATGACGCCCAGCGTCCCTTCGGCCCCGATCAGGAGATGGCGCAAATCGTAGCCGGTGTTGTCCTTGCGCAGACGTTTCAGACCGTTCCAGATCTCACCGTCGGGCAGCACGGCCTCCAGCCCCAGAACCAGATCACGGGCGTTGCCGTAGCGCAGGGTGTTGATGCCGCCGGCGTTGGTGGACAGCAGGCCACCGATGCGCGCAGACCCCTGAGAGGCAAGCGACAGCGGGAAGAGGCGGTTCACGGCCTCGGCGGCATCATGCACGTCGGCGAGAATGGCACCTGCCTCGACTGTCAGGGCATTTTCCTCTGGAAAGACGGCGCGGACGGCGGTCATGCGCTCCAGCGACAGAAGCAGCGGCGCGCCGTCAGGGGCGATCTGCCCACCCACCAGCCCGGTGCCGCCACCGTAAGGCACCAGCCCGGTGCCGGACTGCGCGCAATGGCGCACGATGGTGGCGACGTCTTGGGTGCTGCGCGGCAGGGCGACCCAGCCTGACGATCCTTGCCAGCGGCCCCGCGGTTCTTCGAGAAACCGAGGTTCGACGCGGCGCAGGGTGTCGGCGGGCAACTGCTGGGACAGCGTGTCGGCAAAGGCATCGGTAGCGGGGGTCAGCGTCATGGTCGGTCCTTTATACTCCCCCAAGGGATAGGCCAGTGGGACCGGGATGCAAGGGGTCAGCGCAGGTAGGCAGGGCGCAGGACCACGACGGTCGGACGGGAGGGCAAGCTGCGCAGGCTGACCTCCATCGACGAGGCATCGCGGCGGTCGATGGCAAAGCTTTCGCCGATCTCGGTCAGGAACTGTTCCAGCGCGTAGCCGGAAAACCAGTGCATGGGGATCACGACGGAGGAGCGTAGCCGTTCCAGCATGGGCACGACCTTGTTGAGCGGCAGGGTCATGCCGCCATCCACCGCAACCATGACAACATCCAGCCGCCCGAGGGCTGCGAATTGTTCATCCGTCGGAATGTGATGAAGGTGGCCAAGGTGCCCGATGCACAGCCCTTCGACCTCGAAGACGAAGATGGAATTGCCCTTTTCCTCTGTGCCGCCGAACCGCGAGCGAATGTTGGTGGACACATTGCGGATCAGCACTTCGCCAAGATCGAGGTGATGGTCAATGCCGCTGCCGAAGGGTTCGCCCCAGCCGGGCAGGACATGCGGTATGGCGGGATCCGGGAAGGCGGTCCAATGCGTGTCATGGGCGTGGTTCATGGTCACGACGTCAGGGATCATGTCGACATTGCCGATAAACCCGGTGAAGTCGGTGACCGCGTTCAGGCCTCCCGGCGTTTGCAGCAGAAAGCTGGCATGGCCGATGTAGCTCAGACGCACGGTGTACTCGGGGATCGGGTCCTGCCAGGACGCCTTTTGCAGATACTCCAGACCCGGCGCAGCATCGGCGATGGCGATGCAATGCGACGGTCGGCGCGCCTCTGTCTGCGCCTGCGCAGGCGCTATTTGCGTGGCGAGAAGGGCGAAGACGAGAGCGAGGCGGGACATGGGCAGGCTCCTTATGGTTGAGGAAGCCTAGCAAGGGCGTGTCGATTGCCAAAGCAATGCCGACGCAGGCGCAGTTCACGTTGGGGTGAGCGATGAGATGCGCGGCAGGGCCAATGGGGCCTGCCGACCGGCGCCTAGCCCGCGTCGGTGCGACCGCGTCGGTCCAGTCGAAGGCAGGAATACAGAACATGCGTCCGCCACCGGCCATTGATCTGGAGGTAGCTTTGCGCCACGCCCTCGTATTTGAAGCCGGAGCGTTCCAGCAACCCCCGTGAGGCGGTGTTCTCCGGCAGGCAGGCCGCTTCCATCCGTGAAAGGCCCAGCCTTTCAAAGGCGTGGTGGGTGACAGCGGTGATGGCTTCGGCCATGTACCCTTGCCGCGCATAGCGTTGCCCGGTCCAGTAGCCCAAGGTGCCCGCCTGCGCCGGACCGCGCCGGATGTTGTCCAGCGTGATCGCCCCGATCAGCGCATTGTCTGCCCGCCGGATCAGGAACAACGGGATCGCCGTTTCGCCGGTGACGGAGCGTTGTGCCCAGTAGACGCGATTGGTGAACGCCTTGCGCGACAGGTGATCCTCGGACCAGCTGGGCTCCCAGGGGGTCAGGTAGTCGCGGCTTTCCTGACGCACCGCGCACCATGCGTTGAAATCGGAGTGCAAGGGCGGCCGCAGGGTCAGCCGCTCCGTTTCGATCCGGAACTTGCGCCGGAAGGACAGCATCACGCTGCCCGCCGCGCCTGCAATGCCTCCAGCGTGGGCGCGCCGGAGACCGGCCCGTACAGAGCCAGCGACAGCGCCGCCTGCGCCGCCTGTTGTTCGGCAAATGCCAGAACACCTTCGCGCGTGACGGCGTCGATGCGGGCCACGGTTTCCTCGATCGGGGGGACCTTGCCCCAGATCTGGATCATCCGGGCCATGCGTTCGGCGCGGCTTGACGGGCTTTCGAGCCCCATCAGCAGACCGGCCTTCATCTGGGCGCGGGCACGCTCGATTTCGGCATCGGACATGTCCTCGGCGGCGCGCTTCATCTCGTCGACGGTCAGGGTCATCAGGTCGGACAGCTCGTCGCCCGATGTGCCGGCGTAGATCGTCGTCATGCCGGTGTCGGCATAAGCGCCGCTTTGCGCGAAGATGGTGTAGCACAGGCCGCGCTTTTCGCGGATCTCCTGGAACAGGCGGGAGGACATGCCGCCGCCAAGCGCCGTGGCGTAGATCTGCGCGTTGTAGAACATCGGATCGCGGTAGCCGGGGGCCTCGAAGGCCAGCGCCATATGCGCCTGCTCCAGTGTCTTGTCCTTGCGGGTTTCGCCCCCGTGGAAGGTGGCCGTGTCGGCGATCAGCCCGTCGCGGGGCGCGCGGTCGCCAAAGAGGCGCTCTGCCTGTTTGACCAATGCGTCGTGGTCCACGGCACCGGCGGCCGACAGGATCATCTGGCTGGGACCGTAATGTTCGTCGACAAAGGTTTCCAGGTCGGCGCGGCCAAAGCTGTTCACCCGTTCGGCTTCGCCCAGAATGGTGCGGCCGATGGGCTGGTTCGGGTAGGCTTTTTCCTGCAACCAGTCAAAGATCACGTCGTCCGGCGTGTCGGCGGCCTGACCGATTTCCTGAAGGATCACATGACGCTCGGTCTCGATCTCCTTCTGATCAAAGACCGGGTTGAGCAGGATGTCCGCCAACACGTCCACCGCCAGTTCGGTGTCTGCCTTCAGCACGCGGGCGTAATAGGCAGTCACTTCGCGGGAGGTATAGGCGTTGATGTAGCCACCCACATCCTCGATCTGTTCGGCGATTTGCAGGGCAGACCGTTTGGCCGTGCCCTTGAACGCCATGTGTTCGAGAAAATGCGCGATGCCGTTCTGCTCTTCACGCTCGTGGCGCCCTCCAGCAGTGATCCACAGCCCGAGAGCGGCGGATTCCATGGATGGCATATGTTCGGTGACGACCCGAAGGCCGTTGGAAAGCGTGGTGAGTTGGACGGTCACTTGTTGATGCGCTCCTGAATAAGAGACTCGAGGGCGGCGAGGTCATTGGCGACCCGCGTCACACGTTCGGGACGCTCATACAGGTCCGCCATCCGGTTTGGAAGGGGCGGGCGCATGCCGGAGGCTTTCTCCACCGCGTCGGGGAATTTGGCCGGATGGG
This sequence comes from Sagittula marina, assembly GCF_014196795.1. Lineage (GTDB taxonomy): Bacteria > Pseudomonadota > Alphaproteobacteria > Rhodobacterales > Rhodobacteraceae > Sagittula > Sagittula marina. The sequence continues at coordinate 267,119 of NZ_JACIEJ010000002.1, read as the reverse complement.
CTGTGGCCAGCGTGATCATCGGGGTGTCGGAGGCGCGCAGGGTTTCCGCGACGCGCACGCCGATGGCGCTGTGCGGGCAGAGCAATTCGCCCATGGTTGTCTGGGCCGACTGGATGGTGGCGAGGGTTTCCTCCTCGGACACGCGGCCCGAGTCGAAATGTTCGCGCAGGGCTTGCAGCGCGCCTTGCGACACGTTGAAGCCGCCCTCCTTCAGCTCGTCCATCAGCTGTGCCACCGCCGCGCCGTCGCGGTCATAGGCGTCGAACAAGGCACGCTCGAAGTTGCTGGAGACCTGAATGTCCATCGACGGCGAGATCGACGGATGCACCTGCGAGGTCTGATAGGCGCCGCCGGTCAGGCAGCGGTGCAGGATGTCGTTCTGGTTGGTGGCGACCACCAGCCGGTCGATGGGCAGGCCCATGCGCTTGGCGATATAGCCCGCAAAGATGTCGCCGAAGTTGCCGGTGGGCACGGTGAAGCTGACCTTGCGGTCCGGCGCGCCGAGCGACACGGCGGAGGAGAAGTAGTAAACCACCTGCGCCAGAACGCGCGCCCAGTTGATGGAGTTCACCCCGGCGAGGCGGACATTGTCGCGGAACTCGAAGTGGTTGAACATGTCCTTCAGGCGGGCCTGACAGTCGTCGAAGTGACCGTCGAGCGCCAGCGCATGCACATTGGCCTCGGGCGGAGTGGTCATCTGACGGCGCTGCACCTCGGAGACGCGGCCGTGGGGAAAGAGGATAAAGACGTCGACATTGTCGAGGCCCTTGAACGCTTCGATGGCCGCAGACCCTGTGTCGCCGGAGGTCGCACCCACAATGGTCACACGCTCGCCGCGCCGTTCCAGCGCCTCCTGGAACAGCTGACCGATGATCTGCATGGCGAAGTCTTTGAACGCCAGCGTCGGACCGTGGAACAGCTCCAGCAGGAAATGGTTCGGGGCCAGCTGCACCAGCGGCGCGCGGGCGTTGTGACCGAAACCAGCGTAAGCCTTGGCGATCAGGTCGGCAAAGACCTCGTCGGTGAAGCCGTCACCCACGAAGGGGCGCATGATGCGAAAGGCGGTTTCTTCGTAGGTCAGCCCTTGGAGCGCACGGATATTGTCAGCTGACAATTGTGGGATGGTCTCCGGGACATAGAGTCCACCGTCGCGGGCAAGGCCGGAGAGCATCGCCTCTTCGAAAGTCAGGGCAGGGGCCTGTCCCCGTGTGGAAATATAGCGCATCAGTCAGTGCCTTTCGCGATACGGCGTATCCAGACGCCGGTCATGATCAGCCATACCGCGGCCAGGGAGAACCAGGTGATGGCGTATTGCAGGTGATCGTTCGGGATGGCGGAGGTGTCAACCGGCATGGGCTGCACGCTGGTCGGAGCCGGATCAATCTGGCGCGCCACGACCAGAAGGGGTTCGGTTTGCAGCGCCTCGGACATGGGGCCCAGGTCTCGCGCATACCATATGTTCTTGGCTTCGTCGTTGTCCGGCGTCGAGGAGTTGCGGTCGTCAGGCCAGTGCAAGTTGGCCGAGATGTGTGCCGGCCCGGTGTAGAGCGGCGCGTCCTTCTGGTCGACGGGGAGGAACCCGCGGTCGACCAACACGCGGCGGCCCTCCTCCGTCTGGAACGGAGAGATCACGCGCCAGCCAGCGCCGCGCATCTTGGCGGAGACAAGAACATAGAGCGCGCCGTCTTCCAGCGTGCCGTCGAGCGCGGTTGGCAGGTAGCGCTGAGTCTCCGGGTCCATCAGCCTGGGAAGGGGCTGCGGTTCGCCGTAGATGGTGGCTTCGATGAGGGCCAGTTCCGCTTCCTTCTGGCCCAGCCGGTCCACCTGCCAAAAACCGAGGCGCAGGAGAATGGCCACGCCGATCAAGCCGATCAGGATGGGGGCGAGGTAGCGTTTCATGACGTCTCCCGGAACGGAAAAGGCGCGGCCGTGACAGCCGCGCCTTGGTTTACCTTGTGAGCCACTGGACGCAAGGCCCTGTGATCTGGTCCAGCTGTCAGGGACAGCCCCAACCTGCGATCAACCGCCCCAGATGTAGATGGACGCGAACAGGAACAGCCAAACCACGTCAACGAAGTGCCAGTACCAGGCAGCCGCTTCGAACCCGAGGTGATTTTCGGGAGTGAAGTGACCCTTCATCGTGCGCAGCAGGCAGATGAACAGGAAGATGGTGCCGATGATCACGTGGAAGCCGTGGAAGCCGGTCGCCATGAAGAAGTTCGCGCCGTAGATATTGCCCGAGAAGCCGAAGGCCGCGTGGGAATACTCATACGCCTGAAACACGGTGAAGATCAGGCCGAGGATCACCGCGATGGCGAGGCCTTGCTTGATCTCGTCACGCTTGTTGCCGTGCACCAGGGCGTGGTGTGCCCAGGTGGCCGCCGCGCCGGAGCACAGCAGGATCAGCGTGTTGATCAAGGGCAGGTGCCACGGGTCAAATGTCTCGATGCCCGCTGGCGGCCACTGGCCATCCACTGCGGGGGAGTTCGGACCCATCGGATACAGGGCGTGTTTGAAGAACGACCAGAACCAGGCGAAGAAGAACATCACTTCGGACATGATGAACAGGATGAAGCCGTACCGCAGGCCGATCAGCACAACAGGTGTGTGGTCGCCGACCTTGTTCTCTGCAACGGTTTCTGCCCACCAGCCGAACATCACGTAGAGTGTGCCGACGAAGCCGATCAGAAACAGCCACGGTCCGGAAATCTGAATCGCGCCGAACAGGACGGTCATGCCGCCGGACATCCAGCCGACTGCCCCGAACAGCATGATGAACGCAAACACGGAGGCCAGGAGGGGCCAGATGCTGGGGTTCAGGATGTGGTAGTCGTGATTTTTTGCATGCGCCATGGCGTTCCCTCGTTAGGCGTTAGTTCACGGATGCCGGAGCACCGTTTTCGTTTTCGGCACCGCCCGGAAGACCGGAGGCACCGCTGTCTATATCGAGCGCGGCCTGCACGTCTTCGGGCAGGTCGATCTCGTAGAAAGTGTAGGAAAGCGTGATGTGCTTATAAAACTTTGCGTCGCCGTCTTCGAGGATCTCGGGATCGACGAAGAAGCTGACAGGCATCTGAACACGCTCACCGGGCTGCAGAACCTGTTCGGTAAAGCAGAAGCACTCGATCTTGTTGAAGTAGCCACCCGCCTGATAGGGCGCGACGTTGTAGGCGGCCTGACCGGCGACGGGGTGGTCGGTGGGATTGTACGCCTCGAAGAAGGCGAGGCCTTCTTCGCCGAGGCGCACTTCCATCTCAGTCTGCATGGGTTTGAATTCCCATGGCATGTTACGTTCCTTGGAGGCGTCGAATTTGACCTTGATGGTGCGGTCGAGGATCTCGCGCCCCTGATCGGCCAGTGCGACCTGCGTGGTGCCGCCAAAGCCGGTCACACGGCAGAACCAGTTGTAAAACGGCACGGATGCCCAGGCGAGCGCGCCCATCGTGACGACCACGCCAAGGGTCTGGACCAGGGTTTTGGTTTTGGGATCAATCGCCATCTGGGGAGCCTCCGGAGTCGATCACGGTGGAATTCTCGGTCGGTCGCATGGCAAAATCACCGCTGCTGACCTTGACCATGGTCATGCCGAAAACGATCGCGATGAACGCGCCAAGTGTCAGGCCCAGCCCCACATTGCGGGAGCGGCGGCGCTTGTGCAGTTCGTGTTCTTTGGTGATAGCCATATCAGAGCACCCCGAAGCGCGTGAGACCAGCGTCCACCAGGATCGCGCCGAAATGCGCGAAGAGGTAGAGCAGGGACAGTTTGAAGAAGCTCTTCTCGACCTTGAAGTTGTCTGCCTCCGATGCGGCCTCGTCACGGCGCCAGATGTCGACTGCGCCTTTGAGGAAGAGCGCGTTCAGCACCACGGCCGTGGCAAGGTAGACCGGGCCGCCGACCTGGGTGAACCCGAGGCCAATGGCAAAGATCGCCAGAAGCACGGTGTATACCAGGATGTGGTTGCGGGTCGCGCGGCGTCCGTGTGTCACGGTCAGCATCGGCACGGTGGCGTTGTCGTAGTCCATGCGGACGAACAGGGCGAGCGCCCAGAAGTGCGGCGGTGTCCACAGGAAGGTCAGGCAGAACATCAGCACGGAGGCGGTGGAGATTTCACCGGTAGCGGCCGCCCAGCCGATCATCGGAGGGAAAGCCCCTGCGGCACCGCCGATGACGATGTTCTGTGGCGTCAGACGTTTCAGCCACATGGTATAGACAACGACGTAAAAGAAGATCGTGAAGGCCAGCAGGCCAGCGGCCAGCCAATTGGTGGCAAGGCCGAGGAACACCACGGCAAATACGGACAGTGTCAGGCCGAAGGCCAGAGCTTCCTCGCGGGTGACTTTGCCTGCGGGAATGGGCCGCTTTGCGGTGCGCTTCATGACGGCGTCGATATCGCTGTCGTACCACATGTTCAGGGCGCCGGATGCGCCGCCGCCAAGGGCGATGAAGAGCACGGCACAGAAGCCGAGGAAGGGATGCACCGACACAGGCGCAGCAAGCAGGCCGACGAAGGCCGTGAACACCACAAGCGTCATCACGCGCGGCTTGAGCAGGGCGAAGTAGTCGCCGAACTGGGCTTCTTGCGTGTCGGTCAAAGTGGGATCGAAGCTGGCGTCGCTCATGAAGGGGGCTTTCGCTGACGGTTCGGTAAGGAGGGTAGGCCGGGGGTGTCCCCGACCTACGAGATCTTGCGAGATCAGTTGGTCAGAACTTCGCGGACGTCGGTGTACCAGCCTGCCTCGGTGGAGGCGGCAAGCCATGCGTCATAGGCTTCCTGGCTGACCACTTTGACGGTGATCGGCATGTAGGCGTGGTAGATGCCGCAGAGTTCGGAACACTGGCCGAAGTAGACACCTTCGCGGTCAGCCTCGAACCACAGTTCCGCAAGGCGACCCGGAACGGCGTCCTGTTTCACGCCGAAGGCAGGGATGGTCCAGGAGTGGATCACGTCCGCGCCGGTCACCTGCATCACAACGGTTTTGCCAACGGGCACGACCACGGCGGTGTCGGAGGCAAGCAGGAATTCGTCTTCGGACAGGCCGACGGCTTCGAGCTGCGCGATCACGCTGTCGTTCTTGCGGTATTCGGCATCAGCTTCCGGCGCATCGCCGCTGAGGTAGCTGAGGTCGGCGCCGGGCGAGCCGATCATGTAGCTGTCATAGGCCAGGTCGGTGCCGACATATTCGTAGCCCCAGTACCACTGGTAGCCGGTGACCTTGATGGTCAGGTCTGCCTCGGGGATTTCCTGCTGCTTGAACAGAACCGGCAGAGAGAAGGCACCGATGAAGATCAGGATCACGATGGGGCCGAGGGTCCATGCGATTTCCAGCGGCGAGTTGTGGGTGAAGCCCGCCGGTGTCTTGTTCGTCCGCCGATTGAAACGGATCGCGACGAAGGCCAGCAGCGCGGTCACAAGCAGACAGATCGCGGTGATGATGATCAGGATCATGCCATCAAGCCAATGCAGATCCGTCGCCAGTTCGGTGGCCGCGGGCTGGAAGCCAATCCCGCCTTGATGTGGCTTGCCAATGATTGGCAGGTCCTGCGCCAAAGCCGGCGCGGCGACAAGGGCACCCATCAGGCCCGTCATCATCGTCTTGAAGGTCATGTATCTACCCTGATCGATTCTAGTTGCACGCGGGCCCGCCGACCCGAAAATTCTGAGTGGTAACGCGAAGATGGAGCATGGTCTTGTGGTCCTGCTCCCTCCCTACGGCATACCGTTGCGTTCTGCCGGACTAGAAACCATATTCTGTCCACCCGTGGAAGCATGGTGTCCGCGGCAAAGCGCCGCTTTTTTGATCCAGATCAACTCCGAGGTCCAGATGTCAGACGCAGAATTTCGCCCTTTTGAAACACATTTGGACCTTGACCGCACACTTGCGCAGGTTCGAAACACCCTGGCCGGCGCCGAGGATGGGGAGCTTTTCCTGGAGCGACGACGCTCTGAATCACTGGTTCTCGACGATGGGAGGGTCAAGACGGCCAGTTACGACGCCTCCGAGGGATTCGGTTTGCGCGCCGTTCGGGGCGAGGTGGCAGGCTACGCCCATGCCACGGAAATTTCCGAACAATCGTTGAAAAGAATGTCGGAAACGGCCCGTTTGGCGATCGGAGAGGGCGGTGGCGTCATGGCGCCTCCCCCTTTGGGCACGAATCGCCACCTCTATACTGACGCCGATCCCATCGCTGGCGCGAGCTTTCCGGTGAAGGTCGACACGCTCAGGGAGATCGACGCCTTTGCACGGGCGCTGGATCCGAGGGTGGTTCAGGTCACGGCGACCATCGCCGCGTCCTTGCAGGAAGTGGCGATCCTGCGGCCCGAAGGTGGCCTGGTGACGGATGTGCGCCCCATGACCCGGGTGAACGTGTCGGTGATCGTCGAGGATCAGGGACGGCGCGAGGCGGGCACCGCTGGCGGCGGTGGGCGCGTGTCGCTGGACGGTCTGCTCGATCCCGTCGACTGGCAGTCCAAGGCGCGCGAGGCGCTGCGAATTGCGCTGGTGAACCTGGAGGCGGAGCCAGCCCCGGCGGGGGTGATGGACATCGTGCTTGGCCCCGGCTGGCCCGGTATCCTGTTGCACGAAGCCATCGGTCACGGGCTGGAGGGCGATGCCAACCGCAAGGGGTCGTCGGTGTTTGCGGGTCTCATGGGGCAGCAGATCGCAGCGAAAGGTGTCACCGTGTTGGACGACGGCACGATCCCCGACCGGCGTGGGTCAATCACCATCGACGACGAGGGCACGCCCTCGGGCAAGAACGTTCTGATCGACGACGGCAAGCTGGTGGGCTTCATGCAGGACCGTCAGAATGCGCGATTGATGGGGGTCAATCCCACCGGCAACGGTCGGCGCGAGAGCTATGCGCATATTCCGATGCCGCGCATGACCAACACCTACATGCTGGGCGGAGAGACCGATCCGGGCGATATCGTTGCGGATCTGAAGGATGGCATCTGGGCCGTGGGCTTTGGCGGCGGGCAGGTGGACACAACGAATGGCAAGTTCGTGTTCTCCTGCACTGAGGCCTATCGCGTCAAGGATGGCAAGGTCGGCGCGCCGGTCAAGGGCGCGACGCTGATCGGCGACGGGGCGACCGCGTTGAATGGCATCCGTGCAATCGGCAACGATATGGCGCTTGATCCGGGCATGGGCAACTGCGGCAAGCAGGGGCAGTGGGTGCCCGTGGGGGTGGGCCAGCCGACGGTGATGATCGGCGGCCTGACCGTGGGTGGCGCTGGCAACTGATGTCAAAGAGCGCGTGAATGAGGGCTGCGTGATCCGTCGCGCGGCCCTTGGTGTATCTTGATGATGGATGTTTGGCATCCTGCGCTTTGGGTGCAGACCGTCGCCAGCGGTTTTACAACAGGGGCTGACCAGCAGGTGAAGGATGGCGGTGGCAATAGCTTGGTCGGCGGTGCCTGCTTTTACCATGGCTTGATGCCGCTGCGAGGTTGGGTGCGGCGCTGCTGGCCGTGACGAGGTTCAGGTGGGCGGTGCAAAACTCCAGCGCGCTGCCGGGTGCTTTGGTGGGGTTGGCCACATGTGCGGTTGACGATCACAAGGCGGCCAAACCTCGGGGTGGGAGAGCGCGTCGGGCCGCTTATGGTGTTTTTTCAATGCGCTATTCTGCGCTGGCTTGTGTCCAGGTCGGAAAATCTGGCGCGTTGCGGAAGCGCATTGACAAGATGAGCGGCTTTCTTGAACCAAATTTTCCACGAATTCAGAAGGTTAAAGAGATAGGCGCAGCTTTTCGCTTTCGGGTTTACTTCTGATTAACCGGCCACTCGCTATAGATGTTCTTGCAAGACGGCGGGGCCAGGATGCGCAACGACAGTTACTCTTCCACTCACCCCCCACTCCCACCCACCACGGAAGATTCTCGTGTGGACTGGCTCCGTCTCTTGCGCTCTCGTCGGGTGGGGCCGACGACCTTCTGGAAATTGATGGCGGAACACGGCACGGCGCGCAACGCGCTGGAGGCTTTGCCAGAGGTTGCCCGAGCTGCCGGGGTTGCGCGGTACGAGGTCTGTCCTGAACATTTGGTGCTCAAGGAGATGAAAGCAGCGCGCACCTGTGGCGCGCGGCTGATTTGTCGCGGTGCGCCTGAATATCCCGGCGCTCTGGCGCAGATTGCAGATGCGCCGCCGGTCTTGTGGCTGGTGGGCGACAGCAATGTCCTGCGCCGTCCGATGGTGGCGCTGGTGGGCGCGCGCAATGCGTCCTCCTTGGGGCTGCGGATGGCGCGACATCTGGCGGCGGGGCTGTCAGAGGCGGGCTATTGCGTGGTGTCTGGCCTGGCGCGCGGGATCGACGCTGCGGCGCATGAGGCGACGCTGGATAGGGGCACCGTTGCTGTTTTGGCGGGCGGTGTCGACGTGCTTTATCCTGCGGAGAATGCAGAGCTGGCCATGCAGATCGCGGAAAAGGGCGGGGCGCGCCTCAGCGAACAGCCGATGGGAATGCAGCCCATGGCGCGACATTTTCCCACACGCAACCGCATCGTTTCTGGTCTGGCGCTGGCCGTGGTGGTGGTCGAGGCGGCGACCAAGTCCGGCTCTTTGATCACCGCACGGGGCGCTTTGGACCAGGGACGCGACGTGCTGGCCGTACCGGGCCACCCGCTGGACGCGCGGGCGTCCGGTTGCAATATCTTGATCCGCGACGGCGCGCGTCTGGTGCGCAGTACGGAGGATATCCTTGAGGTGTTGCCGCCTTTGGAGCCGTCTGCGCAGCAGGAAATGGATTTGCCCGCGCCCGAGCCGCGTGGCATGCGGGAACCGAGCGCAGCTGCCCCGAACGTCAGCTTGCAACAGGTTGCGACGCTGCACCGTCAGATCCTTGACCGGCTCGGGCCGTCGCCCACGGCCGAGGATCAGCTTGTGCGCGATATCGGCGCCGGGGCGGATCAGTTGTCTCCTGCGCTGACGGAATTGGAACTGGAAGGTCATATCCGACGGCAGCCGGGTGGATTTTTGTCTCTGGTGCCGCGATCCTGATCCTAGTCGCAGACCTCCGGAAGGACACTCGACCACGTCGCGCAGTATTCCGTCCAATACCACCACGCGTCTGTTGCCCCGACGGTCCAGTGGACCGCGACCCATGTGTCACCGGACCGCTGGTAGAGCGCCTGCATCGCCGCACCGTCGTAATCGAAAATATCGTCGGTGTCGGCGCCACGGATCACCAGATCGGAAGGCGCCATGGGCCGACCGTCCGGGCGGATCGGCTCCAGCATGGCGAATGCCACGTCGCCTTGTTGGCGCAGCTCGTTGACGCGAAATACCAACGGCGCGTTGAACAGCCATTCCGCGTGCGGTCGCATGGCGTCCATCAGGGCGCTGCGCGTCTCGGTGCCGCGTGCGGGGGTCTCCCATGCGGCCAGAGGTGCAGCGAAACAGGTCAAAACGAAGGCCAGGCTGGTGATGCGGCGCATGAAACGTCCTGTGGTGTGTCGGGTCAACCTTGTGCAGGCCGGGTGTCTGGGTCAACCGTAGAAAAGGCTCAACATTGACAAACACCCCCAATAGCCCACATCAAGCGCCGCGGTGGTTTCGCAAGTCGAACCGCCAAGAGGTACAAGAGAGGTAGCATAACCAGATGCCAGTCGTTGTCGTCGAATCTCCGGCCAAGGCCAAGACAATCAACAAGTATCTGGGGTCCGACTACACCGTTCTCGCCTCATACGGGCATGTTCGCGATCTGCCGCGCAAGGATGGTTCCGTCGACCCCGAGCATGACTTTGACATGCTGTGGGAGGTTCCCAACGATTCGCGGAAACACGTTGCGGCCATCGCCGAGGCGCTGAAAACCGACGACGAACTGATCCTCGCGACTGACCCGGATCGCGAAGGGGAGGCGATTTCGTGGCACCTCAAGGAGGCGCTGACCAAACGCCGGTCGATCAAGAAGACCACCCACGTCAGCCGTGTGACCTTCAACGCGATCACCAAGGCCGCCGTGACCGAGGCGATGAAGAACCCGCGCGAAATCGACGCGCCGCTGGTGGAGGCTTACCTGGCCCGCCGCGCGCTGGATTACCTCGTCGGGTTCAACCTGTCGCCGGTGCTGTGGCGCAAGTTGCCCGGCGCGCGGTCCGCGGGGCGGGTGCAATCGGTGTGCCTGCGTCTGGTGGTCGAACGCGAGATGGAGATCGAGGCATTTGATGCCCGTGAGTACTGGCAGGTGCGGGCGCAATTGGTGACGCCGCGCGGTCAGGAATACGAGGCCCGGCTGACGGTTCTGGGCGGCAAGAAGCTGGATCGCTACGACATCCCAACCCAGGAAGCTGCAGAGCTTGCGGTGCAGGCCGTGACGTCGCGCCCGCTGACGGTGACCAGTGTCGAGGCAAAGCCCGCCACGCGCAATCCGTCGGCCCCTTTCATGACGTCGACGATGCAGCAGGAGGCCAGCCGCAAGTTCGGGATGGGCGCCAAGCAATGCATGAGCACGGCGCAGCGGCTTTATGAGGCCGGGCACATCACCTACATGCGGACCGACGGCATCGACATGGCGCCAGAGGCGGTGACCGCCGCCCGTGCCGCCATCGAGGCGCGGTATGGCAAGGCCTACGTCCCTGAAAAGGCGCGCATTTACAAGAACAAGGCGAAGAACGCCCAAGAAGCGCACGAGTGCATCCGCCCGACCGAAATGACGGCGGACGTAGAGAAGCTGCAACTGCGCGATGCGGATCAGCGCAAGCTGTATGATCTGATCTGGAAGCGGACTTTGGCCTGCCAGATGGAATCCGCGCGGATGGAGCGCACCACGGTGGAGATCGGATCTGAGGATGCGCAGGTTGGTCTGCGCGCCACAGGGCAGGTCATCACCTTTGACGGGTTCCTGAAAGTCTACGAAGAAGGCCGGGACGACGTCGAGGCGGGATCGGAAGATGATCGCCGTCTGCCGCAGGTCATGCAGGGCGAACCGGCCAAGCTGAGCGGGGCCGCAAGCCTGCCCAAGGGCGATGCCAAGGTGGTCAAGGGCGCCGACGGTTCGGTTGTGGGGCAGCAGAGCTTTACCCAGCCGCCGCCGCGCTACACCGAAGCGACGCTGGTCAAGCGCATGGAAGAACTGGGCATTGGTCGCCCGTCGACCTACGCCAGCGTCATCAGCACGATTCAGGACCGCGATTATGTCCGCAAGGACCAGAACCGTCTGATCCCTGAGGACAAGGGCCGGATCGTCACGATCTTCCTGCAGAATTTCTTCAAGCGGTATGTGGAATACGATTTCACGGCGGCGTTGGAGAACCAGCTCGACGATGTGAGCGCGGGCGATATGGACTACAAGGAAGTCCTGAACCAGTTCTGGCGGGATTTCTCGGCGGCGATCAGCGAGACGTCGGATTTGCGGATCACCGAGGTGCTGGATGTGCTGGACGAGGCGCTGGCCCCACAGCTTTATCCGGCGCGTGATGACGGCACGGACCCAAGGGTCTGTCCGCGCTGCGGGGCAGGGCAGTTGCACCTGAAGACCTCGCGCAGCGGCGGTTTCGTGGGCTGCGGCAATTACCCCGAATGTACGTACACACGTCCCATCACCGGCGATGGTGCCGATGATCTGCTGCTGGGCGAGGACGACGGCGATCAGATCTGGCTGAAGTTCGGCCAGTATGGTCCGTATCTTCAGCGTGGGGAGCAGGTTCCCGGCTCGAAAGAAAAGCCGCGGCGTTCAAACCTGCCGATGGATCGGTCGAAAAAGCCGCTTCCCGGTTGGTCACCCGACGAGATGACGCTGGAAAAGGCGGTGACGCTGCTGACCTTACCGCGCGAGATCGGGATGCACCCCGAGGGTGGCGTCATCAAGGCGGCGCTGGGCCCGTGGGGGCCATACATCATGCACCAGCTGCCTGACGAGGAGAAGCCGGTCTATGTCAACCTCAAGGAATTGCAGGAGGTTTTCGAAACTGGCATGAACCTGTCGGTGGAAATGCTGGCCGAGAAACGCGCCAATCCCGGACGGGGCCGACGCGGTGCGGCCAAGGTTCTCAAGGAAGTGGGCGATCACCCCGATGGTGGCAAGATCGCGGTCTATGACGGCAAATACGGCCCTTACGTCAAATGGGAGAAGGTCAACGCGACCCTGCCCAAGGATGTGGAGGCCGACGCGCTGACCATGGAGCAGGCGCTGAAGCTGATCGAGGAAAAGACGGGTCAGAAGGGCGGCAAGAAAGCCGCCGCCAAGAAGCCCACCGCGAAAAAGACAGCTGCCAAGAAGACGACGGCCAAAAAAGCGCCCGCCAAGAAAAAGGCCCCGGCCAAGAAGGCAGAAGAGTCTGAAGACTGACAGGATCAGGGCATCGGGAGATCATCCCGGTGCCCTTTTCATGTGTTTTTCGTGTTGCGTATATGCCATCATATGCACGCTCAAGAATGTGTGATTTTCCTTTGAAGCATGTCGACCGCATTTTAAGGCGCAAGACACATCAAAGGAAGGACCCCACATGGCATCGCACCACATGTCCCGTCGCGCTCTTATCGCCGCTGGCGCAGCGTCGTTGATCATGCCCGCAATGGCGCGCGCAGCAGACCCGAGGCGCAATACATCGAGCTTCCTGGCGCAGGATTGGCGCGACCATTTCAGCCAGTTGGGCAAAGGTTGCATCGTGTGCGACACCGAAAGCCGCGCCATGCATTTCTGGTCGGGCGATGGTTCTGACTACAGGATTTATCCGACATCCGTGCCGAAGACCGATGAGCTGACGCGGCGCGGGTATTCCGAGATCGTGCGCAAGAAGGTTGGACCGTCCTGGACGCCGACCTCCAGCCAGATGGAGCGGTTCCCCGACTGGAAACCGGTCAAGGGCGGTGCGCCGGACAATCCGCTTGGCAGCCACGCCATGTACCTCGATTGGCCCGCCTACCTGATCCACGGCACCCATGACACGCGCAAGATCGGGCGGCGGTCGTCGGACGGCTGCATCGGCACCTACAACGAAAAGATTGCCGAGTTGTTTGAAATCACGCCGATCGGCACGCAGGTTCGCCTGATCTGACGGGATCGTGAGGTCAGCCCTGCAACGTGTGCGGGTTGGCTGCGTTAACCTGATATGCGAGGCGCGCCCGAGTGCGGGCGTGCTCGAGACATATCAGGGAGATTTTCATGAACCGTTTCATTCTGTCCGCCACAGCGGCGCTTTGCGCAACAACAGCCTTGGCGGAAAGCCATTCGATGGAGGCGCCTGAACCGACTGCCACGTCAGAAATCATCGGTCTCGAAGGCGAGGCCATCGGTGAGGCGACGCTGACCCAAGGGCCGGATGGCGTGTTGATCCACGTGCGCGTCGAAGGGCTGGAGCCAGGCAAGCACGGGTTGCACCTGCACCAGATGGCGACCTGCGAGCCGGGCGAAGGTTTCACCACCTCCGGTGGGCACGTTGGCAAGGTCGAAGGCGGCCACGGTTTGCTGAACATGGACGGCCCGGAAGACGGCGACTTGCCGAACCTGTTCGTGGCTTCAGATGGCGAGGGCGAGATGGAGGCTTATACCACGATGATAACAGTCGAGGGGCTGATGGATGAGGACGGCTCCGCCTTTATCATCCACGAGGCTGGCGACGATCATGTGAGCCAGCCCATCGGTGGCGCAGGCGGTCGCGTCGCCTGTGGCATGATTGGCGGCTGATGAACCGGGCCACCCTGTTTCAGGGTGGCCCTTTTTACGTGGTCCATGACGGGTATGGTCTGTTACCGGTCGCTTCTGCCGGCGTCGCGTTGACTTCGTCCGGCGAAGGGGCGAGAACTCTCGGGACCAAAGTCCAAGGGAGTGTCCCATGAAGAAAGTCTACGGCTCCGCGCAGGAGGCGCTCGACGGCCTGCTGAACGACGGCATGCTGATCGCGGCGGGTGGCTTCGGCCTCTGCGGTATTCCGGAACTGCTGATTGACGCGATTGTCGAAAGCGGTGTGAAGGATCTCACCGTTGCATCCAACAATGCAGGCGTCGATGATTTCGGCCTCGGCAAGCTGTTGGCGACGCGTCAGGTGAAAAAGATGATGTCGTCCTATGTCGGTGAAAACGCGGAATTCATGCGCCAGTACCTGTCCGGTGAGCTTGAGCTGGAATTCAATCCTCAGGGCACTCTGGCAGAGCGTATGCGCGCCGCCGGGGCCGGTATTCCGGGCTTTTACACCAAGACCGGCGTTGGCACTGTCATTGCCGAAGGCAAGGAAGTGAAGCAGTTCGGCGGTCAGGATTACATCCTCGAAGAGGGTATCTTTGCCGATCTGGCCATCGTCAAAGCCTGGAAGGCCGACACGTCGGGCAACTGCATTTTCCGCAAGACCGCGCGCAACTTCAATCCACCGGCCGCCATGTGTGGCAAGATCTGCGTGATGGAGGTCGAGGAGATCGTCGAACCCGGCGAGCTGGACCCGGACAACATCCACCTGCCGGGCATCTACGTGCATCGCATCATCAAGGGCGAGCACGAGAAGCGCATCGAGAAAGTCACCACGCGCAGCCGGGAGAACGCATAATGCCTTGGGATCGCAATCAGATGGCGGCGCGGGCCGCGCAGGAACTCGAAGACGGCATGTACGTCAACCTTGGCATCGGCATTCCGACGCTGGTGGCCAACTATGTCGGCGACAAGGACATCACCCTGCAGTCCGAGAACGGCATGCTGGGCATGGGCCCGTTCCCCTACGAGGGTGAAGAGGACCCGGACCTGATCAATGCGGGCAAGCAGACCATCACCGAGCTGCCCAAGACCGCGTATTTCGACAGCGCCATGTCCTTTGGCATGATCCGCGGCGGCAAGATTGCAGCGGCAATCCTTGGCGCGATGGAAGTGGCCGAAAACGGCGATCTGGCGAACTGGATGATCCCAGGCAAGCTGGTCAAGGGCATGGGCGGCGCGATGGACCTCGTTGCCGGTGTTGAAAAGGTTGTGGTGGTCATGGATCACCAGAACAAGGCCGGTGAATCGAAGCTGTTGAAAAGCTGCACGCTGCCGCTGACCGGCACCGGTGTGGTGGATCGCATCATCACGAACCTCGGCGTTCTGGACGTGGTCGAAGGCGGGCTGAAGATCGTCGAATGCGCCGAAGGCGTGACCGAGGAAGAGCTGCGCGCGGCGACCGAGGCCACGATCGTCTGATCCTGTGCCGGACCGGAAGAATTTGAACGGCGGCCCTTCCTTGGGTCGCCGTTTGTCATGTGCGGCTATACATCTGGGTGCTTGAACTTGCGTCAGATGCGCTAGCTGCTGCATTTGAAGTTACAGACGACGGACTGACATTCTCATGACCCTTTCTTTTCGACAGGCCGCAACGGCCTGTTTTTTCGCACTGACGCTGTTTTTGGTCGGATGGACCGGCGCAATGGCGCAAAGCCCGGCGGGCGCGACCGCCTCCGACACCAGCGGGGCCGCCACTCTCAGCGCGGCTCAGGCGGGCGCCCTGGCAGACCTGCTGAGCGACGACGCCACCCGTGAAGCGCTGTTGGAGGCGCTGAACCGCGTCAGTGAAGGCACGGCCAAGGACCTCCCCGAGGAAGCGGCAGAAGTGGCCGCAACGGAGGAAGTCTCTCTGAGCCGACGCGTTGCGCGGACGACACAGGACACCGCAGAGCGTGTAGGCACGACGGCCAAGGTGTTCTGGGGCCATTTGTCAAACGCCCCAGAGGTGCTGAGCAGTGCCGTGGCCATCGATCCGGCGGTGATCTGGGATACCCTGCGCGAACTGGCGCTGGTGATCGTTGCGACGGTCCTGATCTACAATGTGCTGCGGCTGGTCGCGAAACGGCTGTTCCGAAAGCTTGGGTCTGCGGCGCATGTTCGCGGTCCGGTGCAAAGCGGGTTCATCATTCTGGCGTCGGTCTTGATCGATGCGGTGGTCGTCGTTCTGGCGTGGGGGGCTGGCTACCTACTGGCTTTGATGGCCTTCGGGTCTGTCGGCCAGATGGGGATTCAGCAAACTCTGTATCTGAACGCCTTCCTGATGATCGAGATGGCAAAGATGGTCGTGCGGGCGCTGCTGTCGCCGACGACGCCGGATCTGCGGCTGATGCCGATCCCGGATCGTGGCGCGAAATACGTCAACAGGTGGACCGCGATCATCGTCAGCATTCTGGGCTATGGCCAGCTTCTGGTGGTGCCGATCATCAATCAGAACGTGAACTTCCTGACCGGTCGGGGCGTGTCGACGCTGATCTCCTTCATCGCGATCGTCATAGTCATGGTGCAGGTGGTGCGCTTTCGTCGGGCTGTGTCCGATTGGCTGCTGGGCGCGCGCCTGGCGGATGCGGGCAACGCGCTGCGCTTTCTGGCGCGCAACTGGTACGTTGTCGCGCTGATCTACCTGGTGGCGCTGCTGGCAGTGGTTCTGGCGCGTCCCGGCGGCGTGCTGTTCCCGATGCTGGGCGCCTCGGCCAAGGTGCTGGCGGCAATCATCGTCGCCTTCATCCTGTCGAACCTGGTTGGCAGCGTCGTCAAGAAGGGCATCAAGGTGCCTGCCACGATTTCCCAGCGTCTTCCGTTGCTGGAGCGTCGCCTGAACGCCTTTATCCCCAAGGTGCTGAAGTTCCTGCGGCTCGCAATCCTTGCCGCCGTGATCTTCTTTACCCTAAGCGTGATAGGCATATTGGACATGCAGGGCTGGCTCGAAAGCCAGGTCGGCATGACCATGACGGGGAGGATCATTTCGATCTTCTTCATTCTGGTCGGCGCGTTCCTTGTCTGGCTGGCCGTGAATTCGTGGGTGGATTTCCGTCTGAACCCGGACTTTGGGTCCGCTCCCACATCGCGGGAAAGCACTCTGCTGTCGCTGCTGCGGAATGCGGTGACCATCGTTTTGGTGGTGATCACGCTGATGTTCGTGCTGTCCGAAGTGGGCATCGACATTGCGCCGCTGATCGCCTCTGCCGGGGTTCTGGGTCTGGCCATCGGTTTCGGCGCGCAGAAAATGGTTCAGGACATCATCACGGGTGTCTTCATCCAGCTTGAGAACGCAATGAACGTGGGGGATGTGGTAACGGTTGGCGGGACCACGGGCACGGTAGAGCGTCTGACCATTCGGTCCGTGTCGCTGCGCGACTTGCACGGTGCCTTCCACATCATTCCGTTCTCGTCGGTGGACATGGTGTCCAACTACATGCGCGAATTCGCTTTCTATGTCGCGGATATGGGCATTGCCTACCGCGAGAATGTACAGGATGCGAAGCAGGCCATGATGGACGGCTTCGACGAACTGCGGGCCAATGAAGACTACGGCAAGCTGATCCTCGACGATCTGCAATGGTTTGGTCTGAACAGCTTTGGCTCCAGCGATGTGGTTGTCAGGGCGCGGATCAAGACCGTGCCGGGACAGCAATGGGGCGTCGGGCGTGCGTACAACGAGATCCTCAAGCGGATCTTTGACGAGCGCGGCATCGAGATCCCGTTCCCGCACCAGACGATCTACTTTGGTGAGGACAAGGAGGGCAACGCGCCCGCCGCGCCGATCCGGATCGAGAAGGCTCCGCAGAATATGGTCGAAGCGACAGCCAAACCCGCGGAGCAGGCAGACGATCAGCTCAGCGTCGACGCCTCGCCTGATGACGAACCTCCGGGCGATACTGGCCGCTGACACGAAACAAGCCACCGCGCCTTAGGCGCGGTGGCTTGGATTGTGTGGCAGGTTCTTGCCCTCGAAGTGAGGGAACGCGTGGATTTTGCTGACCGTTTAACAGGCCGCCACGCAGGTTTCTCATTTCGATATATCGTGGAGCGAGACGGCAGCCTGTCGCGTTTGCCTTTGGCTGCGAGCAGGCTCGTGCTGTCGGGAGTTTACGCAACGGTTGTTTGTTGCACGGCTGCAACACGCATCCCCCAAAAAGGAAGGGGCGAGTACCGAAGTACCCGCCCCAGGATTTTGCGCCAAATGGGAGGAGAGGGCGCAAACCCTTACCCAGACGCCATGTGGGCGTCGGGAAACCTGTCAAAGCGACTTACTTCGCGGCGTCGGACGCTTTTTTGACCGAAGATGTCATGTCTTCCGACGCTTTCTTGGCGGCGGCGGTCATGTCCTCGGAGATGTCCTTGCCTGCGGACATCATCAGCTCGACGGTGTCCATCTGAACCTTTTTCGCGATTTCGGCGAAGGCAGCCATGTTTTCGGCCGCTGTTTCAGCTTGCGAAGATGCGAAATCGGTCATCGCTTTGGCGTAGTCAGCGGGCTCGGACTTCATGGAGGTCATCGCTGAGAGCTTGCTCAGTGTGTCCTTGGTCCAAGCTGCGGACAGTTCGGTCGACTTCTCGGCTGCTTCCAGAGCGACGGACGAGAGCTTCTCGTTCATGCTTGCGGTGGTTTTGAAAGCATCTTCCATCGCTTTGTTGTCGACCGGGAAGGAACCCATCATGTCTTTCATCATCGCGGTGAAGTCTTGAGTCTGTGCCATTTCCAAATTCCTCTTAATCTATTTTTCCGCTGCTAAGCGGGCCCACCCCGTTTCACTGCAGCTGCAAACAATATGCATGCTGCGATGCAGCATTTCAAGGGAAATTTCTGCATCGCAGCGAGCGTCGCATAAGTCATTGGAATTGTTTGGCGGCCTTTAGCTTAACGTAAGACCCTGGGGCCGGGGCAAGCGGTTTGATCCCCGAATCGCCCGGAGCGCGAGCCGGTATCATCTTCCCCGAGCGCTTTTTAAGCCAGGCTTCCCATTCCGGCCACCACGACCCCTTGTGATGCTCGGCCTGGGCTTTCCAGTCGTCGAACGCTTCCCCAAGGTTGTCATTCAGGTAGTGCCCGTACTTGTCCTTGCCCGGTGGGTTCACGATACCCGCGATGTGACCGGACTGGCCCAGAACGAACGTCTTGGACCGGGAGCCCATCAGCTGCACACCCCGATAGACGTCACGGGCGGCGGCGATGTGATCTGTCTCCGTCGCGATGGACATGAGCGGGACATCGACGTCCTTCACCGACAAGGTTTCCCCCAGTATCTCGTAACGACCCTCAGCGAATTCGTTGCGCTGGCAGAGACCGCGCAGGTATTCGCGGAACATCTTGCCCGGCAGGTTCGCGCCGTCGCCGTTCCAATAGAGCAGATCGAAGGCCGGCGGAGTTTCCCCCATCATGTAGGATTTGATCGCTGGCCCGTAGATCAGGTCGTTCGAGCGAAGGAAGGAAAACGTCCGCGCCATTATAAAGTGAGGCAGGATGCCTTCCTGGTCGATCTCCTGTTCGATGCCGGCGGCGAAGTCCTCTTGCAGGAAGGGGGTGAATTCGCCCTGATCGCTGAAATCGGTGAGGGCGGTGAAGAATGTGGCGGATTTGATAGACTTGTCGCCGCGCTTCTTCATCAGGGCCAGGGTGATGGCGAGCGTGGTGCCCGCGATGCAGTAGCCCACCGCGTTGACCTTCGGGACATCGCAGACATCCTTGACCACGTCGATGGCCTTGAGAAAACCGTCTTCGATATAGTCTTCCATCCCGGTGTCGGCGTAGCCGTGATCCGGGTTCACCCAACTGACGACGAACAGCGTGTAGCCCTGCTCGACAATCCAGCGGATCAGCGAGTTCTGGGGCTTCAGGTCCAGAATGTAGAATTTGTTGATCCACGGCGGGAACAGCACGATGGGGGTCTCATGCACCTTTTCCGTGGTGGGGCTGTACTGGATGATCTCCATCATGCGGTTGCGAAAAATGACCTCGCCCTCGGCGGTGGCGATGTTACCGCCGACTTCGAAGGCGCCTTCGTCCACCAGACGCACGATCATCTCGCCATTGTTGGCCTCCAGATCGGCAACGAGGTTTTCAAGGCCCCGCACGAGGCTTTCGCCTTCGGTTTCCACCGCGCGCATCAGTGCGTCGGGGTTTGTGGCGAGAAAGTTGGTGGGGGCGAACATGTCGATGATCTGCTGGCTGAAATACCTCAGCCGCCGCTTTTCAATCGGGTCCAGCTCGTCGATCGCCTCAACTGCGGCGCGCATGGCATCCGCATTGATGAGATACTGTTCCTTAACGTAGTTGAAATATGGATGGGTGTCCCAAAGGGGATTCTTGAACCGCTTGTCCTGCCGCGGCGCAGCATTTTCCTGCTCTGGCGCAGCCAGTTTTCCGGAGGCGAGCGCTTGCTGTGCCTCAACGAAATGCGTGACGGTTTTGCCCCAAAAGCCAACCTGCTGTTCAATGAGCTTTGCGGGATTGGTCACCCATTCCTGCATGTAGGCGTGGGCCGCCTTGGCATAAAGCGAGGTATCAGGGCCATTTAGCGCCGTTGGCGTCGAGTGACGCTTTGTCAGAGCGCCGATAAGCCGTTGGGACAGTTCCTCGACCTTCTTCAGGTTTGCTTCGAGCTTTTCGCGGTTTTCACCTGCGACAACCGTATTTGTTGTCATTTAACTATTCCCCCCTTATGCTTTGCAGTTGCAGAATTACCGTCGCCGGGTTCGGGAGGCAAAGCGACGAATTGGCTTTGGTCCGAGGTGCCGATCACGGTGCAACGACCCCATGATAATAGGAGTGGCTGTTATGCGCTACATGGCGACGTACGATCTTATGGAAACGATGCGGAATACCAACCAATGGCTCGGGGCGACCGCACGCACCATGGCATCCTACCCGGCCCTGGCGCTGGTGCCGAACCCGGCGCTGCAGTGGGCTGCGGCATGGGGGACCGTCACGGAGCGCACGTTCGAACGCATGGTGGTCAAGCCTGATTGGGGCATCCGCACGTTCACCTGCGCCGACGGCCAGGATCATCTCATCGACATAAATACAGTTGTCGAAAAGGATTTCGGCAACCTGATCCACTTCGATGTAACGGGCCGTGAGGAAATGCCGCGCAAGATCCTGCTTGTCGCGCCGATGTCCGGGCACTACGCGACGCTGTTGCGGTCCACGGTTCTGTCGCTGATCCCCGACGCAGAGGTCTACATCACCGATTGGCACAACGCGCGTGACATTCCCGTCTCCGCCGGGTCGTTCGACGTGGAGGATTATACCCTCTACCTGATGGATTTCATGAAACATCTCGGCCCTGACAGCCACGTCATCGCAGTCTGTCAGCCCGCGCCGCTGACGCTGGCAGCAACGGCCTATCTGGCCGAGCTGGAACCGGACGCGCAGCCGCGCACGCTGACCCTGATCGGTGGTCCGATCAATCCCGATGCCGTGCCGACGGACGTCACCGACTTTGGCGCCCGCGTCACGATGGGACAACTCGAAGAGACGATGATCCAACGCGTGGGCTTCAGCTGCAAAGGCGTCGGCCGCATGGTCTATCCGGGGCTGCTGCAGCTTGCGTCATTCATGTCGATGAACGCGGAGCGCCACGGCAAAGCGTTCCAGGATCAGATCCTGCGCGTGTCGCGGGGCGAAGCATCGGACCATGACGCGCACAACCGCTTTTACGACGAGTATCTCGCCGTCATGGACATGCCGGCAGAGTTCTACCTGTCGACCGTTGAGCGGATCTTCAAAAACTGCGAAATCGCCAAGAACGAATTCGTCGTGAAGGGCCACAAGGTCGATATGGGCGCCATCACCAAGGTCGCGGTCAAGACAGTCGAAGGCGCAAAAGACGACATCACGGCCCCAGGCCAGTGTATCGCGGCTCTGGACCTGTGCACCGGCCTGCCGGCGTCGAAGAAGGCCAGCCACGTCGAACCGGGCGCGGGTCACTACGGGATCTTCGCGGGCAAGAGCTGGCGGAACAACATCCGTCCGTTGGTTCTGGAATTCATTGACGCCAACGCGAGCGACGCACAGGCGGATGATGGCAATGTGGTCCCGATGAACGCATGAACACACGGCGGGCGCTGTCCCGCCGCATCGATTGAGACAGGCGTCGAGGGAAACCTCGGCGCTTTTTTCGTGAGCAGCTCTGCGGAGGTTTACGAAAAGCTTTGGTTTCCGCCTCTTGATTGTGCAGACTTCGTTGTATTCGCGTTTTTCGGGCGGCCCTGCTGATGTTGCCAATGGCGGGACATTACCGGTGCAACGCAACATAGGGGCCTGACAGAAGGAGACACCGTCATGGGCGCCACTCAGACACAGAGCGACGGCAAGATGTCGTTAACGACAAAAATCATGATTGCCATGGGCGCGGGCCTCGTGGTGGGTGTTTTGTTCAACACCATCGGAAATGAGTTCATCAACACGCACATCGTAGGCGGTCTGTTCTACATGATCGGGCGCATGTTCGTGAACGCATTGCAGATGCTGGTGGTGCCGCTGGTGTTTTTCTCGCTGATTTGTGGGGTCGCAGGCATCGGCGATATTCGTATTCTCGGGCGGGTCGGGGGCAAGAGCTTTGCGTTGTACCTCGCCACCACGGCGACGGCCATCGCTGTCGCGATCCTGATCGCGCTGGTGGTCGGGCCGGGAGAGGGCTTTCAGATCGAAGGCGCGGATCTGGCGGGCGTCGCGGCAAAGGAGGCGCCCTCCGTCTGGGACACCTTCGCAAGCATTGTCCCACGCAACCCTGTCGCGGCTTACGCCTCCGGCGAGATGCTTCAGATCATATTTTACACCATTATTCTGGGCGTCGCGGTGTTGATGCTGGGGGCGCGATCCACCCCGTTTGTGGAAGCCTGCGAATACATGAACGAAGTCATGATGAAGATCGTGCAGATCGTGATGGCGTTCGCGCCCTATGGCGTCTTCTGCTTGATCGCAAAGACCTTTACCGAGCAGGGGCTTGGGCTGTTCCTGCCGGTTCTGACCTATGTTCTTGTGCTGGTGGGGGCGTTGCTGCTGCACATGTTCGGGACGCTTATGCTTTTCCTGAAAGTGTTATCGGGTCTCAACCCCTTCACTTTCATGAAAAAGCTTCGCCCGGCACAGATTTTCGCCTTCTCCACCGCATCGTCGAACGCAACGATCCCGGTTACATTGCGCTGCGTGACAGAACGGATCGGGGTAAAGAACTCGGTGGCGTCCTTCACCGTGCCGTTTGGTGCGACGATCAACATGGATGGCACGGCGATCATGCAAGGCGTGGCGACTGTTTTCCTGGCGAACGTCTATGGCATTGATCTGGGCATAACCGGATACCTGACGGTTATCGCGATGGCGGTGCTGGCCTCCATCGGAACGGCCGGTGTGCCGGGCGTCGGACTGGTCATGCTGACCATGGTGCTGGGACAGGTTGGTCTGCCGATCGAAGGCATCGCGCTGATCCTTGGCGTCGATCGTTTGATGGACATGATCCGCACAGTGGTGAACATCACTGGCGACGCGGTTGTTTCAACCATTGTGGCGAAGTCGGAAGGGCAGGTGGATATGAACGTCTTTAATGATCCCAATGCCGGCGTGGTGGCGAACGACGATCTGCATATCGAGCCGGCGGAAGAGGCCATGCTGGCGCAAGCTGCACATCGCCCCGCTGAATAAGTCCGATACGTGAAACGATGGCGGCGCGCTCTGAATGGGCGCGCCGTTTGCGTTTTCCGGGTCATTAGGGGGGGGCATATCCCTAGGCCATCTTCGCGCTGGTTACGATATCGTTTGTAATAGCGGATGGGCGCAACGGAAGCGCCGGGCAAGGATAGGGACACCTCAGCGTCGCGGGAGGTGTGGCGGTTCAACCGTCATTTCCTGAAGGAGAATAAAGCTCAGGTGCCTATGTCGCGCGGCGCAGACTGGCGGTCAAGACGCCCATGCCGATGAGCGTTGCACCACCAGCCCGTGTGATCCATGTCAGCGCCGAAGGACGGGAGATCCAGCGACGCAGACGGTCCGCCGCGAGCGCATAGGCGAGGGCGTTCAGTGCGGCGAGGCTGACGAAGGTGCCCACGAGGATCGCAAACTGAGGCAGAAGCGCCGCCTGAGGGTCAACAAACTGAGGCACGAAGGCGATAAAGAAGGCGATGCTTTTGGGGTTGAGCGCGGTCACGGCGGCGTTATGCCAATAGACCCCGTTTGCGGACACGCGGACGCTGTCTGGCAGGTGTAGCCCAGCCGCCGGCGCGGTGCGGATGAGCTTTATTCCCAGCCAGATCAGATAGATCGCGCCGATCCATTTCAGCAGGGTGAACAATGCGGCGGATGTTGCCACCAGTGCCCCCAGTCCGGCGAGCGACAGGCTCATGGCCAACAAGTCGCCCGTCGCCACACCGAGGGCGGAGGCCAGCGCAACAGACCGCCCTTGAGAAAGCGCATAGGACAGCACCAGCAAAACCGTGGGGCCGGGGATCAGCAGCAACGCACCAGAGGCGGCAACAAAGGTCAGCCAAGTGGTCAGGTCCATGAGGTCACTCCGTGGGATAGTGGCGGCGCAGGGCCATGCGGTCCTGGTCCGAGAATTGTTTTGTGTCGTTGCTGTCCTGGCTGAAGATGGACACCCCTTCGTACACCGGATTACGGATATCGGTCAGCAGTCCCAGCGCCTGGGTCAGTTCTTCGAGCATGGCGGATTCATAGTGGCGGATGTGCAGGCGCGTGCCGAAAAGGATCGTGGCACGCTGAATCTTGTGGGTGTCGGTTCGCGACCAGACGATAACACGCGCACCTGTGACGGTCAGGCCATCTGCCCCGTCTATCCCGCTGTTTTTCAGGGGAGAATTGCCATCAGTGTCGATGAAATGGATGTTTACATCCGCTTGCGCACTGGTGGTTTGCGTGACACGAATCCCAGCTTTGGCGTTGTTGATATACTGAATGGCCCTCACGAGGGCAGCCTGCGCACGTTTGCGTTTTCCGCCCAGGAAGGCGCGGTCCATGGAGAGGATGCGCACCGTCACGGGCTGTACGGTTGGCCAATGCAGCAAAGGGCGAGCGCAAGGCGCACCGGGCGGGGCAGCGCAGGCAACCAGCCGATAAAAGTCATCATCAGACAGTATGCCGCTGCTTTCCACAAAGTCCTGCGCGCCGCTCGCCGCGCTAAGCGGAAGGCTGGCAAGTGTGGCAAGCAGGAACGCTGCGCGGCGGTTTGGCATGGTGTCTCCGTCAGAGGACGCGTTTTGCGGGCGCGTCAGAGGACGCGGCCGGCCACGGCGTCAAGCTTGGCCAGCAGGGCGGGGTCGCGTTTGTCGGGCGCGGTCATCAGCGCGTATTCCAGCGCCCGGTCGCAGTGATGCGGGCAGGGCGCGCGATCAGACCCGAGCAGCGCCGGCAGGCGGCGGATCATCTCGCGGCCCTTGTCGGCATTGCCGGTGAGCACCTTGATGATCTCGTTGATGTCGACGGCGCCGTGATCCGGATGCCAGCTGTCGTAGTCCGTGACCATAGCAATGGACGCATAACAGAGCTCCGCCTCGCGGGCGAGCTTGGCCTCCGGCATGTTGGTCATGCCGATCACATCACAGCCCCAGCTGCGGTACATCCTGGATTCCGCAGTGGAGGAGAACTGTGGCCCCTCCATCGCGAGGTAGGTGCCGCCTTTGTGGACCGTGATTCCAGCGTCTTTGGCGGCTGTGAAACAGGCGTCGCCCAACCGCGGGCAGGTCGGGTGTGCAACGGAGACATGCGCCACCAACCCCTCGCCGAAGAACGACTTTTCGCGGGCAAAGGTGCGGTCGATGAAGTCGTCCACCACCACGAAGTGACCGGGAGCCATCTCTTCGCGGAATGACCCGCAGGCGGAAACCGAAATCACATCGGTCACGCCCAGCCGTTTCAGGGCGTCGATGTTGGCGCGATAGGGGACAGTCGTCGGCGAATGGTAATGACCGCGCCCATGACGCGGGAGGAAGGCCATCTTGACCCCGTCGAGGCGGCCGGTCAGGACCTCGTCCGAGGGGGTTCCCCAAGGGGTTTCAACCGCTTGCCAGGTCGCGCCCTCCAGCCCGTCGATGTCATAAATGCCGGAGCCGCCAATGACGGCGATCATGGTGTCGGTCATACCTGTTTCCCTCGCAGAGTGTTGAGCCCACTAAGCCATGGGCCTTTCAGGGGTGCAAGGCGGGCGCTGTCACATCCATGGGCCTCATAAGGTCTTGGAACGGGCGGTTTCGCGCTAACGGGTGGCATTTTGCGCTGCAGTGCAGTAGAGGCAGGCCAAACCTCCGCGATATGATGAACAGGATACCACATGGCCAAGGCCCTATTGGCGCGATACGCCGACAGCATTACGATGCCCGATCTGAGGGTCTCTCCCACCACTGCGCTGACACCGGGGCAAGTCAAAACTGACGTTCTCTCCGGACTGACCGTTGCATTGGCGCTTGTCCCTGAAGCGGTCGCTTTTGCCTTTGTTGCCGGCGTGCACCCTCTGGTCGGGCTCTACGCCGCGTTTATGGTCGGGCTCGTGACAGCGATCTTTGGCGGGCGCCCGGGCATGATTTCTGGCGCAACGGGCGCGTTGGCGGTGGTCATGGTGGCGCTGGTGGCGGAACATGGGGTCGAGTATCTGTTTGCCACTGTTGTGCTGATGGGCGTTTTGCAATTGATCGCCGGCGCGTTGCACTGGGGGAAGTTCATCCGGCTGGTGCCGCACCCGGTCATGCTGGGCTTTGTCAACGGCCTGGCCATCGTGATCTTTCTTGCGCAAATGTCGCAGTTCAAGGTGCCCGGCACGGCGGAGGTTTCTGGCCACGGCGCGTCGGGGGGCGAATGGCTGTCCGGGCTGCCGATGGTGGTCATGCTGGGGCTGGTTGCCTTGACGATGGCTGTCGTCTGGTTGCTGCCGCGCCTGACGAAAATCGTGCCTGCGCCGTTGGCCGGTATCGCGATCACGGCCGGTGTGGTGATCCTCTTTGGCCTTGATACGCCGCGCGTGGGTGATCTGTCGTCCATCGAGGGCGGGTTTCCTCCGTTCCACATTCCTTCGGTGCCGCTCACCCTGGAGACGTTGCAGATCATCCTGCCATATGCGGTCATCCTGGCGGCGATTGGCCTGATTGAATCGCTGCTGACGCTAAACCTTGTGGGCGAGATGACCGGCCAGCGTGGAGGTGCCTCGCAGGAGTGCATGGCGCAGGGCGCGGCGAACGTTCTTACCGGGTTCTTTGGCGGCATGGGCGGCTGCGCCATGATCGGTCAGTCGATGATCAACGTGAAATCCGGCGGCCGTACGCGGATCGCAGGCATTGCCGCGGCGTTGTTTTTGTTGAGCTTCATTCTGATCGCATCGCCCTTGATTGAGCTGATCCCGCTTGCCGCGCTGGTCGGTGTCATGTTCATGGTGGTGATCGGGACATTCGCGTGGAACTCCCTGCGGATCCTGTTCAAGGTGCCGTTGACGGACGCGTTCGTCATTATCCTCGTGACCGTGGTGACAGTGTACGAAGACCTCGCCGTGGCGGTTGTGGTCGGTGTGATCGTGTCCGCGCTGGCCTATGCGTGGAACAACGCCCGGCGCATTCACTCCAAGACCTATATCACGCCCGAAGGTGCCAAGGTGTATCAGGTGCAGGGGCCGCTGTTCTTTGGCTCCTCCGAAGGGTTTGCGGAAATGTTTGACGTGCCCGGTGATCCGTCGCTGGTGGTCGTGGACTTCGCTGACAGCCGCGTGGTGGACCAGTCCGCTTTACAGGCAATCGAGGCGGTCGCAGCCAAGTATGAGGCCGTCGGCAAGCAAATCCAGCTGCGCCACCTGTCGCGTGATTGCCATAAGTTGCTGTCCAAGGCGGGCCACCTGATGGTGGATTCCGAGGATGACCCGAACTATGCGTTGGCGGTGGATTACAATGTGCGCACAGGGATCCTTGGAGATCATTGAGGCGCGTTGGACATGAATGCAAAAAGGGCGGTCCAATGGGCCGCCCTTCTCATAACTGCGCTTCGGCGGGCGTCAGCTCGGGGAGCTCGACACAGTCGCGGCGTGTTTCTGTGCATGACGGCTGAGGGCAGACACATCCCCGGCCTCTAGCAGGGGGCGGGCCGCGGCGATGGCCTGTGGCTGCCAATCCCACCATGCAAGCGCGTTGAGGCTTGCGATATCCTCGTCCGAAAAGCGCATGCGGTGCACCTGCGCGGGGTTGCCCGTCACGATGGCGTAGTCGGGCACTGTGC
Source organism: Sagittula marina (assembly GCF_014196795.1). GTDB lineage: Bacteria > Pseudomonadota > Alphaproteobacteria > Rhodobacterales > Rhodobacteraceae > Sagittula > Sagittula marina. The sequence goes on along the minus strand of NZ_JACIEJ010000002.1, from coordinate 239,239 downwards.
CGCGCACCACGGCACCGGCGCCAACAATGACGCCATTGCCGATGCGCGCCCCGGGCAGGACGGTGGCACCATACCCCAGCCAGACGTCGTTGCCGATAACCGTGTCCCGGGTGTCGGGCTGATAGCCGATCATTGTGTCCGGATCGAACACGGTAAACGGAAAGGTGGTCAGCCCATCTGTGGCGTGATTGGCGGATGAGCCGATGAAGCGCACACCATGTGCGATTTGGCAGAACTTCCCGATGGTCAGTTTTTCCTGGCTGAAGGGGAAGAGATAGGGGGCGAGCCGCGCGGCCCAATCTTCAGGCGGATCAAAGTCCGAGGCATAGGTGAAATCGCCGATGTCCATTCGGGGATGATCGATGACAGTCTTCAGGTAGACGGTGCCCGCATGGGGCGTGCCGTCAGGCAAGGTGATGGGATGCGCCACATGCGCAGGGGGGATTTGGGCCGGCATAGGACCTCCTTTGCGTTCTGATATTTGGTCAGGGTGTCAAAGGTGCTGGTCCATCGGTGCCTCCATTATGCCCGAAAAGCTTAGCAAATCTTCAAAGGAGGCGCCATGCAATCTTCCATATAGTGCTGCATGGCGCCTATGCGGATCATTCGCCGGGGCGGTTCAAAGCGAATTTCTCGCGCACCACGGTGTAGTCGCGGTAGCCCATGCGCGAGAGCGGATTGAACGTCAGCACGTCAAAGATCCCGTCCACAAGACAATTGTCGCGAATGTGCACGCCGGTGACTTCGCCAAAAACCGCAAAGTTCGCGGCGCCGGGCAGTTCAACGATTTTCGTCAGCTTGCATTCCAGGTTTGCCGGAGCGGACGCGACGCGGGCGCAGTCGATTGTCTCGCATTGCATCTTTTCGATGCCCGCTTCGATGAATTCATCGGTGCCGGCGGGGAAGGGGGCGGACGTGGCATTCATGGCATCGCGGGCGGCGTATTCGACGATGTTGACGCAGAATACGCCGGTGTCGCGAATCTGGGCGAGGCTGTCCTTGGTGTCGCCACGGTCGGGCTTGGCCGATGTGGAGGAAAACATAACCTGAGGCGGGACATAGGCCACGGCGTTGAAGAAGGAATAGGGGGCGAGGTTGTCCGCCCCGTCGCTGCCGCGCGTGGAAATCCAACCGATCGGTCGGGGCGAAACAATGGCGTTGAACGGGTTGTGGGGCAGATCATGGCCGTCTTCGGGGCGGTAAAACAAGGAAGCCTCCTGTTTGCAGGTGATTTTCCCGAGTGATAGGCGGTTTGCAGGGCAAGTGCACGCGTCCTGTCTTTGCAAGGACGCAAAGACATGCGCCGAACCTGCACAGCACTGGGACAGCACGAGGGGCAGGGACCTTGTACACAACTGCGGTGGAACGACCCGAGGATTGGTGGGAGGTCGAGGCGCTCTATGACAGCGCCTTTGCGCCAGGGCGGTCGGCGTTGTCGTCGTACCGACTGCGCGAGGATGTCGACCCGGTCGCGCCGCTGTGCCGGGTGGCGCGCGACAGCTCTGGCGCGGTGGTGGCGGCGATCCGGTATTGGCCGGTGCGCGTGAATGGCCAGCGCGTTCTGCTGCTGGGACCGATCGCGGTGCACCCTGTGACCCAAGGTGCGGGACTCGGCGGGCTGCTGATGCGGGAAACGTTGCACGCAGCGGCAGAGATGGGGTTCGAGCGGGTGTTGCTGGTTGGCGACCCTCCCTACTACCAGCGCTTCGGTTTTACGCGACTGGAGGCCGTCGAAATGCCGCCGCCGACAAACCCGGAACGGGTTCTGGGTCTGGCGCTGGTGCCGGGCGCATGGGACAACGTCGCAGGCGAGGTAACGCGCGCGGCTTGAACCGTCCGAGATCAAGGCCATCTTTAACCGCAGGAGGATCTCTGATGACCGAAATCGTGCAAGTTGTTCCCGTCGAAACCGAGATTCGTACTCTTGCGAAACGTTATAAGTCCGCAAATTCCGTAGGGATGCAGCTGCTCAATATAGTCGGTGGCCAGGCAGAGAACCTGCTGGAAAAGCTGCCAGACAGCGTAAAGGACCGGCTGGAGGTCGTGGCTGAGCGTGCGCTGGCCTCGGCACTGACGACGGCCAATCGGTCGCGCACCATTGTGCCGGATCAAAAGGGGTGGCTGAGCACGGCAATGGCGACCGCCATGGGCGCGGCGGGGGGCATCGGTGGCCTGCCCTCGGCCATGGCAGAGATGCCCGTCACGGTGACAGTTTTGATGCGTGCGATGCTGGCCATCGCGGCCGAGCACGGTTTCGATCCGGATAGCCCGGACGTGATGAAGGAATGCCTTGCGGTGTTCGCTGCGGCAGGGCCTTTGTCAGAGGAAGACGGGGCCGACATCGGCTTTCTTGCGGCGCGGGTGTCCATCAGTGGCGCGAGCGTGAATGCGCTGATTGCCAAAGTCGCGCCGAAGGTTGCAACTGTTCTTGGTCAGAAGCTGGCCGCGCAGACGGTGCCGGTCTTGGGCGCCGCAGCCGGAGCGGCCGTGAACTACGCCTACACGTCCTACTATCAGGAAATGGCGCATGTGCATTTCGGTCTGCTGCGGCTTGCAGAAGACAGTGGAAAGACGCGGCTGGAACTGCTGGATGGGCTGCGCGCCGAACTTGGTCAACCGCAGATCAACAGAAGCTGATCGAGGAAACAATCGAGGTCGCTTTAATTGAAAATCGTATTTTCGGTAACTTGTTCTTAGCAGTCCAAGTGTAGAACATCAGGCATACGGGGCGCAGAACGCTTCGCATAAATGCCCGGCCCTAGAGGCAATATGACAGGCCGCTGAGAATGAACGCGGGACCTGCGGGGAGACGGGCTTCTGTCGCGCAGAAGCGTGCACGGAGCTCTCGGCCAGAAGGTAGAGGGCAATTGAAAGACGTCGGAACCTTTTGCGCTCCGATCTGGTGCAAAACGCCCGGATCGGAGCGCTTTTTCGTTGCGCGGGGCCAATACCTCAGGAATAATCGCGGAGATATTCCATCACGGCCTGGCGCACCGATTGCTCGCCGCGCAGCTTTGCTTCTTCGATCACATCACGGATCTCTGTCAGCGAATATCGCATAAGCAGCGATTTGACCGGTCCGATGGAGGCTGGACGCATGGACAGTGTGCGAATGCCGATGGCGGCGAGGCAGAGCGCCTCGATCGGGCGGCCGGCGTCCTCGCCACAAAAGGAGAGCGGGGTTTGCGTCGCTTCGCACCGCTTCACGATGCTTTCGAGAAAAGTCAGGAAAGAGACGTTCAGAGAGTCATACCGGCGGCGCACACGTTCGTTTTCGCGGTCGGCGGCAAAAAAGAACTGCTTCAGATCGTTGCCACCGATTGACAGGAACTCCACCTCGCGGAAAAACCGTTCAGAGGCGAAGGCGAGGCTGGGGGTTTCCAGCATACAGCCAATTTCCAGCTTTTCGGGAACCGAATGGCCAAGTCGCTTTTCGCGCACGAGCACGGTATCCACCTCGGCGCGCGCACGCGCGTATTCTTCGTACTGCGCGATGAAGGGGAACATGATCGTCAGGGGGCGACCGTCGGCGGCGCGCAGAAGCGCCTGAAGTTGCATCCGCATCACCCCGGGCCTGTCCAACGCCACTCGGATCGCGCGCCAGCCCAGAGCGGGGTTCGGCTCTTCCTGCGGCTTCATGTAGGGCAGAACCTTGTCCGACCCGATGTCCAGCGTGCGAAAGATGACGCGTTTGTCCTTTGATGCGTCCAGCACGCGGGCATAAAGCGCGGCAAGCTCCATGCGGCGGGGCATCTTGTTTCGCACGAGGAACTGCAACTCGGTACGGAACAGGCCGACGCCCTCCGCGCCCGAACTTTCCAGCGAAGGCAAATCCGCCATCAAGCCAGCGTTCATCAACAGCTGCACATGTCTGCCATCGGCAGTCACGCATTTCTTGTCGCGAAGGACGGAATAGCGTTCCTGGGCTTTGGCTTGCATCGCCATCTTGTCTCGGAAAGCGCTGACCACCGTGTCATCGGGACGGAGGTGGACCACGCCCTGATCGCCGTCCACCAACACGAGGTCGCCGTTCAAAGCCTCGTTGGTGATGCGTTCTGCGTTAATGACCAGCGGGATCGCCAATGCGCGGGCGACAATGGCCGCGTGAGAGCCGACGGACCCCTCTTCGAGGACGACACCCTTGAGACTCCGCCCGTATTCGAGCAGCTCGCCCGGACCGATGTTGCGCGCGATCAGGATAGGATTGTCGGGCAGTTTTGCCCCGGTCTCGTTGCCCTGTCCGGTCAGAATGCGAAGCAACCGGTTGGACAGGTCATCAAGGTCGTGCAGCCGTTCACGCAGATACCCGTCGGTGACCTGCGCCATGCGCGCACGTGCCTGGGACTGCTCCTTTTCCACGGCCGCCTCGGCAGAGAGGCCGCGATCGATGTCCTCCTCCATCCGCTTTAGCCAGCCTTTGGAATTTGCGAACATTCGGTAGGCTTCCAGCACCTCGACCTGATCCTGATCTCCCACAGCGCGCGAGACCATTTCGTCAACGGAGATACGCAGCTTGCCGACGGACTCCTGCAGGCGGGTACGTTCGGTGTCGGGATCGTCGCCAACGAGGTTGGTCACGACGACGCGCGGCTCGTGCAGCCAAGCCTGACCCATGGCGGTGCCTTCCTGACCGGTGCCGCACCGGAACAGCACCGCTTGCGTGTGCCGCTGTTTCAGCGCGGCCCCTTCGCCGACAAACGCTCCCAGCTCTGCCATCTCGGCAAGGACCATGGCGACCACTTCGAGTGCGTAGACCTCATCCTCGGAAAACAATCGGCGGGTTTTGGACTGCACCACCAGAACGCCGAGTTTCTCGCCCAGTCGCTGGATCGGCACACCGAGGAAGCTGGAGTAAATTTCTTCGCCCGTTTCTGGCATGTAGCGGAAGCCGCGCTCTGACGGGGCGTCGGCTGTGTTGATCATTTTGCCACTGCGCGCCACACGTCCAACCAGACCTTCGCCCATCTTCATGCGCGTGTGGTGAACGGCTTCTTCCTTCAGACCTTGGGTTGCGCACAATTCCAATGTCTCGGGATCGCGGAACAAATAGATCGAGCAGACCTCTGTTTTCATGCTGTCTGCTGTCAGGTAAGTGATTTTATCGAGGCGTGCCTGACCGGCGGCATCCTCTGCCATCGTATCCCTGAGCCGGCCTAGAAGCTTGCGGCTTTCCGATTCTGAATTGGGCGCCATGTTTTGCCGAACTCCCCTGAGCTGCGGTGTGAAGAGATAGAACATCACGAGCGGTTTGGGAAATGGCTTTTCCGGATGCATGTAGGAATTTTCCCGCTATGCGGGAAAATCGGGGCGATTTGCGTGCGCATTGAATACTTTTGACGCAGGAATTACAGTCGTCGCACAAGTTTTTGAAATTGCGACGCTTTGCGACTTACCCACAGTTGGGATGGATGCTTTTTCGAGATTTTCGAGAAAAGATGTGGGTGAATATGGGGGTAGATCTGGAAAGTATAAGAAATTTGGAATTATGGCCCGAAATTTGATATTTTTATCGTATTTGTGGCATCCTGAGAACCCGGAGTCAGGGGGGGTGTGGCGACCTGTGATCGAGGACGGCCGCGAGGTGCCTGAAAGATTGGAGCCTTTCCGTTTATCCACACTCTGTTCGTCAAGAGGGTCTCAATCGCCGCCTTCGCTGAATTTACCATCAGTGCGCAGGCCCAGCCTGCGTCTTGCGCGTCGCCGTGGAGCCGCCTACTCGTCACCTATCAATTCCATGAGAGGGATCATGCTGCGGTATCGCTGCCTCATCAGCCTGTTTGCCATTGTCGTTTTGCTTCGCCATGGGATGTCGCGCTTGAGCGTGCCCAAGGGGCGTCCGGGCGCGCATATCTGGTTGCACGGCGCGTCGAATGGAGAACTGAATTCGGTGCGCCCGGTGTTGGAGCGCTTGGTTGAGGAACGTCCCGAAACCCAATGGCTCGTCACGGCGAACACAGAAACCGGGCGGAAGATGGTTGCTGGCTGGGGTTTACGCCGCGTGCATGCGAGGTTGGCGCCTCTCGACCTGGGGTGGCTGACACGACGGGTTCTGCGCGACTGGACTGTCACGGCTCATTTGACACTTGAATCAGAGGTGTGGCCGCACCGGATCTTGTCCTGTGGCGGTCCGGTTTTAATCCTTGGCGCTCGGATGACCCCCGGCACGGCTCGCGGTTGGGCGCGTTTGGGCAATTTGGCGAAACGGGTTTTCGGTGGCGTGACCTTTGCGTCGGCGCAGGATTCCGGGTCTGCCAAGCGTCTGAAGGGCTTGGGCTTGCCCGCAGAGGCAGAGGGCCCGGTTGTGGATTTGAAAGCGTTTTACTCCGCACCCGAGGTGGCGCCTTTGGTGGGCGTTGAGCGTGGGCGAACGTGGCTGGCGGCCTCGACGCACCCGGGAGAAGAAGCGGTCGTTCTGGCTGCGCACAAGATGGCTCGGATTCTTGAGCCGGAATTGAGGCTGATCCTTGCGCCCCGCCACCCTCGTCGCGCCAGTGAAATCAGAGCCATGATCGAAGCAGAAGGTTTCACTGTCGGGCAACGCAGCGGGGGGGATACGCCTGCCACTGGCGAGGTCTATCTCGCGGATACGATGGGCGAGATGGCGCTTTGGTATGCGGTCTGCGGTCGGGTCTTTGTCGGCGGAACGCTGACGGATCGCGGCGGCCATACGCCTTATGAGCCAGCCGCTTACGAAGCGTCATTGATCCATGGGCCGGACGTCCGGAACTTTGCAACTGCCTATGCGAGATTGGACAAGGCGGGAGCCGCGCATAAGATAACGGATGCGGCCAGCCTTGCGCAGGCTCTGGAAAAGCTGGGGGATACCACCACTCAGGCGCGTGCCGGGCGTCGCGCAAAAGCTCTGTTGCGTCCACAGGTCGGGCCGGAGGCGCTTTGCGCCATGGTGCTGGACGCGCTTCCGGATCCTTGAAGTCTTTGTTAATACAGTTACCTTATAGTGATGTTCTGAGGGTTCGGAATGATCCAATACGCCTTGAAATGCACCGAAGGCCACAGCTTTGACAGTTGGTTCCAGTCTGCGGCCGCCTACGAAAAACTGCGTTCCGCAGGGCATGTGACCTGTGCAGTGTGCGGCTGTGCCGACGTGGAGAAAGCTTTGATGGCTCCACGCGTCAGTCATGGCGACACCGCTGTACCAAAGAAGCCTTTGACCGAAACGCCGGCCTCTCCGGCGGAGCAGGCGTTGGCCGCTCTCAAAGCCCATGTTGAGAAGACGTCTGATTATGTTGGTCCGTCTTTTGCCAAAGAGGCACGTAAAATTCACGAAGGTGAGGCGCCCGAGCGCGCAATCTGGGGCGAGGCCAAGCCTGAAGAAGCGCGCGCGCTGGTGGAAGAGGGCATCAAGATAGCGCCGCTTCCCTTCACCCCGACCCGCAAGAGTAACTGACCCTTTTCCAAGACGCCGGATCGCTTATGCTCACTCGCACTAAGTGAGGAGACACAGATGCGAATCCTGATCACCGGGGCAAATCGTGGAATCGGCGCCGCCATGGATCGCGCCTTTCGCAATGAGGGGCATGAAGTGCTCGGCACGGCGCGTAATGATCCCGGCTTTTTGCCTTTGGACGTTACCGACCTCGCGTCGCAGCGTGATTTGGCCCGGCAGTTGGAGGGGCAGGCCATCGACGCTGTGGTCTGTAATGCAGGGGTTTTCCTGGACAAGGAGGAAGGGTTGGCCGATGGCTATCCGCCCGAAATGTGGGCCGACTCCTTTGCGGTGAACGTGACAGGCGTTTTTCTGACCGTGCAAAGCCTGCTTCCCAACTTGCAACTGTCCGAGGCCCCGAAAATTGCCATTATCAGTTCGCAAATGGCTTCGCATGAGCGCGCGCCCGGTGGCAGCTACATCTACCGCGCCTCGAAAGCGGCGGCGCTGAACCTTGGTCGGAACCTCGCGGCGGACCTGAAGGGGATCGGTGTGGCCGTGGGCATCTACCATCCCGGTTGGGTGCAGACAGATATGGGGGGCAGTACGGCGGAAATCACGCCGGTGCAGGCGGGCGAGGGGTTGCTTGAGCGAATCAAGGCTTTGTCGGTGGAGACCACCGGCTGTTTTGAGACTTGGGACGGGCGGCCACATCCTTATTGAACGCAGGTTCGCAGCGGCGTTTATTCCGTCGTGGACAAACGGTTGACACTTGCGCAAGGGCATACAGCGGCGTAAAGCCGCTCCCGACCCAAGGAAAGGGAAACCATGCCCGTTCTCGTGATGAAATTTGGCGGGACGTCCGTCGCCACGCTGGACCGCATCCGGCGCGCCGCAAAGCGCGTCGGCGTAGAGGTGGCCAAGGGATATGACGTCATCGTCATCGTCTCGGCCATGTCCGGCGAAACCAACAAGCTGGTGAAATACGTCGAGGAAACCTCGCCGTTGTTCGACGCGCGGGAATATGACGCTGTCGTGTCCTCGGGCGAGAACGTGACCGCCGGTTTGATGGCGCTGACGTTGCAGGAAATGGATGTGCCCGCGCGCAGCTGGCAGGGCTGGCAAGTGCCTTTGCAGACCACTGGAACCCACGCCAATGCGCGGATCGAGTCGATCCCGACGGATAATATTGCGGCCAAGTTCGGCGAAGGCATGCGCGTGGCTGTTGTTGCTGGTTTTCAGGGGATCTCTCCTGAGGGGCGCATAACGACTTTGGGTCGTGGCGGGTCCGACACGACTGCCGTGGCCTTTGCCGCCGCGTTCGAAGCCGAGCGTTGCGACATCTACACCGACGTGGACGGTGTTTATACGACCGACCCGCGCATCTGTGAAAAGGCGCGCAAACTGGACAAGATCGCCTTTGAAGAGATGCTGGAGCTGGCGTCACTGGGTGCCAAAGTGCTTCAGACACGCTCGGTCGAGTTGGCGATGCGCTATAAGGTTAAGCTGCGTGTATTGAGCAGCTTTGAGGAAATGAACGACGCGGCGGGCACGCTGGTCTGCGACGAGGAGGACATCATGGAAGACAAGGTTGTGGCCGGTGTGGCCCATTCGCGTGACGAGGCGAAGATGACCCTCGTGTCCGTCGCTGACCGCCCTGGCATCGCTGCGGCGATCTTTTCACCATTGGCCGACGCTGGCGTGACCGTTGACATGATCGTGCAGAACATCTCCGAGGATGGGCGCACGGATATGACGTTCTCCTGTCCGACGAACCAGGTGTCGCGCGCCGAGAAGGCGATGGAGGAGGCGAAGGCCGCTGGAGCCATCAACTTCGCCGCTGTAAAGGCGGACACCGGCGTCTGTAAGATTTCAGTGGTGGGGATCGGGATGCGGTCAGCGACCGGCGTGGCGGCCAAGATGTTCAAGGTGCTCGCCAATGAGGGTATCAATATAAAGGTCATCACCACGTCGGAGATCAAGATCTCGGTGCTGGTGGAGCGCAAGTATATGGAACTGGCCGTGCAGGCGCTTCACGATGCTTTCGAGCTCGACAAGGCCTGACATCAGTCCGCTGCCGAAGAGTGGCATTCGTAGCCGGGCTGCTGCGCGCAGTCCGGTTTTTTTTATCGCTCTCAGCCCAAGCCTACATCCGGTTCCATGTAGCTGAAGATGTATTCGTCTCCGTCATCCGTGGTGAGCACGCGTTCGACGGCGTGACCCGTTGCCGTATTGAAGTTGGTTGTATAGCTTGACCATTCGTAAAGATCGCCGCCATCGGTCACTGTCACCGCGCTGCGCAGGTTGTCTGTAAATGTGGTGTCAATTTGCAACCCGTCGTCACGGGTCAGCACATGCCGCTCGCGATCTCCGTTGTCGCCGAAATGATGGGTGTGACTCGCCCACACGAAAGCATCGTCTGTATCGGTTACTGTGGTCTCCGTTTCGAGGCCATTCGAAAATGTTCGGGTAATTTCACGCCCGTCGTCCATTCTCATTTGCTGAGACTGGAGAGTTCCGGACGCATCATAGAACTTTGTCAAAGTTTCCCATCTGTAGATGTCACTGACGTCCGTCGAGATGGCCTGAACGCGCTGACCGTTTTCATATAGATTTTTGATTTCCAACCCGTTGTCGTTGACTAGATCCCGGCTGACCCGTTGACCATTTTCGTCAAAGGTATCGACGTAGCTGTCCCAGCGATAGAGATCTTCGTTGTCGGTTACAGAGGTGGTAGCAACCGTGCCGTTGGCGTAGGCCTTTTCGATTCCCAAACCGTTATCCAGCACCATGCTTTGCGACACGCGCTGGCCGTCCGCGTCGAACCTCACAGTATGGCTGGTCCACCGCATGATGTCGTCCGCGTCAGTGGTGGTGACAGAGGTCTTTCGCCCGTTCTCAAAGGCAGTTTCACGGCAGATCCCGTTGTCTAAATCCACCCTGCTTTCGAGCAAGGTGCCGGATGAATCGTACGTCTGAGTTTTTGTCTCCCATGCCAAGACTTCTGCGACGTCCGTGGACGTCACCCGTGTCCGAACGCCATCAGTGTACGTGGTGACCCGTTCAACGCCGCTGTTCAACGTCATTGTGTTGCTGGCGAGTGCTCCCGTCGAATCGTAGGCGACCACGTAGCTGGACCAGCTATGTGCATTGAGGGTGTCTACTGCTGTCAGGGTGGAGGCAACGCCATCGGTGTACACTGTGGTGCGAACAACGCCATCGTCCATGACGATTTCGCTGCTTTGCAAAATGCCGTTCTCGTCACGGGTTTGAGTCCAGGTTTCCCATTTCTGTGTTCCAGTGGTGTCCACCAGAGTTTCTGTCGTGGGACCGCCTGGGTCGTCTGGGCCTGTAAAGTCCTCTTTATCGATGCGCCCATCGTCAAAGACCGTGACGCGTGTCAGAAGCTTTCCGTCAGCGTCGAAGGCATCGGTGCGAGAGGTCCAGTCCTGCGTGTTAGAGGTATCAGAAGTGACCACTTGAGAGACAAAGGTCTCCCCGTCGGCGATGTAGCTCAGAGTGGTTTCATTTGCCGACTTGGCGATTGTCGCTGCACCGTCAGCAAAGGTGACGGCTTCGATTCCCAGCAGGACCGTGGTGTCGTCCCCATCCTCAATCGAGAGGCCCTCTTTTGCGCCAAATTTGTAATCGCTGAAGTTTCCATTCATGATCACTTCGTCGGTGCCCGCGCCGCCGCTCAAGGTGTCATTGCCGGTTGAGGCGACAATCGTATCGTCGCCACTGCCGGTTTCCAGAAAGTTATTGCCTTCATTGCCAGTGATATGGTCGTTGCCGCTTCCGGTGCGGGCGTTTTCAATGACGGTGCCGCGCATGATCGCGAGGTTGCCGACTTCGCCGTCCACGTCGGAAAAGTGCTCGCTGCGAAGGTCGAGACGCTGCGAAGAGGACCGGCTGTTCAAGTCAATGGTGTCGATCCCCCCATTGTCATTGATTGTCACGGCCCAGGATCGAGAGAGGTCCATGCCTTCCTGCGATAATGTCGTGCCATCTCCGTATACGGTGTTTCCCGTATTTACGGTCGTCGATGCTCCGTAAAGCCAAGCCATCGCGGTCATGTCTGCGAGTTGCGCCGTGGCAACGTAGTTCGCGGAGGCATTGGTGTAGGGATTCTCCCACTGACCGAAATAGGACATTATGGAATACTGCCAGCTGTCCTGCTGATAGTGCGCCTGAGTTCCAAAATTTGCGGAGCCATTGTAATTGCCGGCGTGGCCAAGGCCCATTGCATGGCCGATTTCGTGGATGAAGGTCTGTAGATAATAGCCGCCATACGTTTGCCAGCCCGTATTTACGTTGACGTAGGACTGGGTGATCTCGTGACCGGCCACATAGGAGTAGGAGTAAGCACCTGAATAATCGTCCGTAAAGACGATATCCGCCGATCCGCTGGTGCTTGCGCTGAAGGAAATGCCCGTGGCCATTTCCCATGCCTCGAATGCCTGGAGCGCAGTTGCTTGCCCTTTGCTATCCAGTTGAGAGACATCGTAACTGAGCGTGCCGCCGCTTTCGACATCGAATGCGCGCCAATCTCGCCCGGTTTGATTCCAGTAGCCGTGGGTCAATTGACCGGCGACTTGGTCCAGGGTGTAGCTTGGCAATGTTGCCGAAACGGAGGTCTCGGTTCCATTTGAGGCTGCCATCTCATCGGAGATGTGGCTTTCATAGGTCGTGATGCTGGGATCTCGTGCTTGGCAAATGGTGCACATCGGACGGGCTCGTTTCGCTTGGCAGCGCTCCCGGAGGGTGGCGCGGCAGGTTGTCTAAGCGACCGTTCTGATCTGCGAGAGGCGACGTTGTTCAGGCGCCAGCTTGATGCGCCTTTCGCGCATTGCATGGCACTGGTAGCGACCGAATCCGGGCTCTGTTTGGCTGAAAAACGGTGTCCTCAAGGCATTGGCTCTGAGGCGCGGACACTTGCGTGCCGACGACGTCTGCTGTTTCCAGAACCGCGCGGTGACAACGGGAAAATTCGAACAAAAACGGCAGAACCTTCATGGAAACCGTTGATCGACGCCGTTGGCAGTTCAAGTGGGAGCTAACCGTCCAAACTTGAGATTCTTGTTTGACCAAGCGCCGCTGCGTAGATCGGGTTTCCGTCATGATTCCGATTGTCTTGGCCGCACCTGTCCCTCGGCCTCTGTGACGGAAATGCCGCGTGCGATGAGGTGGCGCATTTGGGCAACGCACACCTGAAAGTCAGCGACCTGACAGTCTCCATTGCCCGAAGGGGCGTTTCGCAGGGATGTCCCTTTAGGAGATGAGCAGGTGTAGCTGCCGCTTCGCCCTATATAGTCGGGATGTCTACCGACAAGGGCTTCGGCTGAGGGCTGAGTTTCTTCGATATCTATCGCGCGCCTCATTCCTCTCGGGGCGTTTTGACGTTTTGAGGAAAGGCGCAAGTCAGGGCTGCGCGACAATATGGCATAGGCATTCGCTGACATCTTGCGAAGCTGGCGCAATTCTTCCAACAGCTTTTGCGGACCACCAATTTCCGCGAATAGGTCACGGTCATTCTTGCCACGTCTTTTGCGGAACTTGTCCCGGTCCTTCAGGCGCGTAACTTTCTTTTCCCGCCGGGCGAAGGGTACCTTTTACTCGCGGACCTTTCTTTCGGGCGCGAAAGCGTCCGCAGTGCCCATTGCGTGAAGTTGCATTCTGTTTTGGGCGGTAGGGCGCAGGTGTGGCGTCTTTGCCGGGACGATCAGAATGAAAGAAATGCGACCTTTGCTCTGCTTCGTGCAATGAACCTTGCGAGGAGCACGTTCAGGACCACTATGCCAAGCCCGGTTGGCATATGGACTGGCACATATCAGTGGCGTACAGTGCCGTTGTCTTGCTGCCTCGAAAGTACTGGGAAATAAATGGTGCTGTGAGAGAGGATTGAACTCTCGACCTCACCCTTACCAAGGGTGTGCTCTACCACTGAGCTACCACAGCACTTTAACTCTAGATCATGTTGCCGACTTTAATTCGACACATCTGAGCTCTAGTAGGGCTCGTAAACCAGATCTGCCTCGCAATTAGAGCTTCCCATCTAATCGGGAAGGCTCTGCATGTTAGCTGAAGCAGCGCCGTGGCGGGCTTCTAGCCTTGGAGGCCCAAGGGCACAAGAGGCTTTTTCGAAAAATTTTCACCAACTCGCGCGCACTGGACCGGATACCCTTAACAGGCTAAATCCGATCCATGAACAAAGGCACTCGTAAGACCGGACAGGATGGCGCGGCTGCGCGCGAGGACCGCCTCAAGGCGGCGCTGAAGGCCAATCTTGCCCGACGCAAAGCGCAGGCCAGGGCGCGCGCCGCCGAACAGGCGGGCAAAGACGCCGGCCCCGATGATCAGAGTGACGACAAGGCTTAGGAGCAGGACTGCAATGGATTCGATTCTGGTAAAGGGTGGCGGCCCGCTGAACGGGGATATCCCAATCGCAGGCGCAAAAAATGCCTGCCTTACGCTTATGCCGGCGACGTTGTTGTCCGAGGAGCCACTGACGCTGACCAATGCGCCGCGCTTGTCGGACATCCGCACAATGACGCTTTTGCTGCAATCGCTGGGGGCCGAGGTCACGGCATTGCAGGACGGCAAGGTTCTGGCGATGTCGAGCCATGCGCTGACGTCGCAACGGGCCGAGTATGACATCGTGCGCAAGATGCGTGCCTCGATTCTTGTGCTAGGGCCGTTGTTGGCGCGCTATGGCTATGCAGAAGTTTCGCTGCCCGGCGGTTGTGCCATTGGGGCGCGCCCGGTGGACCTTCACCTCAAGGCGATGGAAGCTCTGGGCGCTGAAATGGATCTGCGCGACGGTTACGTGCATGCCAAGGCACCCGCCGGCGGCCTGCGCGGCGGCGAGTTCGAGTTTCCGTTCGTGTCCGTGGGGGCAACCGAAAACGCCTTGCTTGCCGCGACGCTGGCCAATGGAACTACGGTTCTGAAGAATGCCGCACGTGAACCTGAAATCGTTGACCTTGCGCATTGTCTGCAAAAGATGGGCGCACAGATCGAGGGTGAGGGCACATCCACCATCACGATCCAGGGCGTCGACCGTTTGGGCGGTGCCACCCATAGCGTTGTCACCGACAGGATAGAGCTGGGCACCTACATGCTGGCCCCGGCAATCTGCGGCGGCGAAGTGACGTGTCTGGGCGGGCGCATTGAGCTGGTCGAATCCTTTTGTGAAAAGCTCGACGCTGCCGGTATTTCCGTTGAGCAAACCGAAAAGGGCCTAAAGGTCGCTCGCCGCAATGGCCGGGTGAAGGCGGTGGATGTCACCACGGAGCCGTTCCCCGGCTTTCCAACGGACCTGCAGGCACAGATGATGGCGCTGATGTGCACCGCCGAAGGGACCTCCGTTCTTGAGGAAAAGATCTTTGAAAACCGCTTTATGCATGCGCCGGAGTTGATCCGCATGGGCGCGCGCATCGACGTGCATGGTGGTCACGCCACAGTGAAGGGGGTCGAACGCCTTAAAGGCGCGCCTGTGATGGCGACGGACCTGCGAGCATCCGTTTCTTTGATCCTTGCAGGTCTTGCGGCCGAGGGGGAGACCCTGGTCAGCCGGGTCTACCACCTCGATCGTGGATACGAAAATGTGGAGGAAAAGCTCTCTGCACTTGGGGCCAATATCGAGCGGGTTGAAGGCCAATGACCGAAGATGCGCGTTTTGAAGATGGCGGCGAACGTCCGCTGAACCTTGGCGCGCTGGACGTCGATGACCTTGGCGTTCTGTCGGCCCTTGTGCAGGATGCGGTCCTGCCTGTGACCGAAATTCGCTGGCAGAAAGGCGCGCGTCGCCTTGGCCTGCTGATCAATCGTGTCCGGTGGGAGGACGTGGAGACCGCCAAGCGCTTTGATCGCCCCGTTGAGCGGGTACAATCTGTTCTGGTGGTGGACAATGTGCTGAGCGTGTCGAGTCAAGGTGTCGATCGAGCGGACAAGGACCTCATCCTGCAGGTGCTCGCTGTCTCTTGGGAGCCGGGCGACGATGCGGAGGGCTTTGTCGTTCTGACGTTGGCAGGGGACGGCGCTTTGCGGGCCAAGGTTGAAGCGCTCGAAGTCGGTTTGCGCGATGTGACGCGCCCCTATGCGGCGCCATCTGGTAAATTGCCCGATCACGAAGGTTAACACACAGCCCGTCATTTTGGGCTGTGGACAGTATGAAAGTTCCCGTCAGGGCAAAGGTCTGCCGGGCATTCATCATGCAAAGCGGCAAGATTCATGAATCTTAACCTGTCAATTCCGCTCTAGCGATTATCGCCTTGATTCTGAGGGTCTGTGTTTGCGGAAGAACGAGCGCGGTTGAGTGCGCCCGTCGCGCGCGCTATCAGGTCCCACCCGTCACGGAGGAATGCCCATGCCTGTCTTTCTGAACACCGCCGAACTGGATTTCGAAAGCCATTTCACCGCGCTTTTGACTGCCAAGCGTGAGGACAGCCCGGACGTCGACGACACGGTGGCGGGTATCATCGCTGATGTTCGGGCGCGCGGCGACGCAGCGGTTCTGGAGCTGACAAGTAAATTTGATCGGCTGGATCTGAGCTCTGACCAGTTGCGCTTTACTGAGGCAGAGATCGAATCCGAATGCGCCAAGGTGCCTGAGGACGAGGTCCGTGCCTTGGAGCAGGCGGCTCAGCGCATTCGCGCGTATCACGTTCGCCAGATGCCGGAAGATGCGTCGTGGACCGATCCGGAAGGTGCGACATTGGGCTGGCGCTGGACAGCGGTATCGGCGGCGGGGCTCTATGTGCCGGGGGGATTGGCGTCATATCCATCCTCTGTGCTGATGAACGCGGTTCCGGCCAAGGTCGCCGGTGTCGAGCGGCTTGCCATATGCGTCCCTACGCCAGATGGCGTTGCGAATCCCGCCGTATTGCTGGCTGCGCGCATTGCTGGTGTCGACGAGATTTACCGCATCGGCGGCGCTCAGGCGATTGCCGCGCTTGCCTATGGCACGGAAACGATTGCGCCAGTCGATAAAATCACCGGGCCGGGAAATGCATTCGTGGCCGCTGCGAAGCGCCGCGTTTTTGGCAAGGTTGGCATCGACATGATTGCGGGTCCTTCCGAAATCCTTGTGATTGCGGATGGTGATAATGACCCCGACTGGATCGCGCTGGATCTGATGAGCCAGGCCGAACATGATGAAAGTGCGCAGTCCTTGCTGATCACCACCGACGCCGATTTCGGCAAGGCCGTGATGCAGGCTGTCGACGCGCGGCTCCAGACGCTTGAGAGGCGCGCTATCGCGGCGGCCTCCTGGCGAGACTTCGGCGCCGTAATCATTGTGAAAGACTTGGAAGAAGCCGCTGCCTTGTCCAATAGAATCGCGCCGGAGCACCTCGAGCTTTGTGTCGCGGAGCCGGATAAGCTGGCGGAAAAATGTATCCATGCAGGCGCGATATTTCTTGGTGCATGGACGCCGGAGGCGATCGGCGACTACGTTGGGGGACCGAACCACGTTCTACCTACGGCGCGCTCGGCACGGTTTTCCTCCGGCCTGTCTGTGATGGATTTTGTCAAACGCACGACCATGGCGCGCATGACGCCCGAGGCTTTGCAGGCCGTTGGGCCAGCGGCGGAGACGCTGGCGCGGTCCGAAAGCCTCGAAGCGCACGGATTGTCCGTCTCGGCGCGGCTGGAAAAGTTGAACCGTTGATAGGCACGGGTTTCCTGAGGGGTCATTCCATGGCCTTTTCCCCGCGTTTGGGGTGCTGGCAGCGCGTTGAGCTTTGTGAACCTATCAGAAAGTACTAAGCGTCACGCTTGCCAAATATCGTGCCCTTGGGTTAACTTTTTCTGCACCTGCGAAAGAGCCTCAAATGTCACATATTGCGCATATTGATCTGGATGACGGCAATTTGCCGCCTTCGACTCCCGAAATCGATCAGGAGCGGCGCGTTGCCATGTTTGACCTCATGGAGGAGAACAGCTTCTCCCTTCCGTCGCGGGATGATCGAGTTGTGCCGCCCGGTCCCTATAACGTGGGCCTGTCCATCAAAGACAAGCGACTGGTCTTTGATGTGACGACCGAAGGTCATGAGAAAGCGGCAGAATTTCACCTTTCTCTCTCTCCGTTCCGACAGGTGGTGAAGGACTACTTCCAGATCTGCAAAAGTTACTTTGACGCCGTGAAAACCGCAGCGCCTAGCCAGATTGAAACCATCGATATGGCGAGGCGTGGCATTCACAATGAGGGCGCCCGCATTCTGCAGGAGCGGCTGGACGGCAAGGTAGAGGTGGACGACGCCACGGCGCGCAGGCTATTTACGCTTGTCTGCGTTTTGCACTTCGGGGGGTGACTTGGGTCAACTGCCGCAATCGGTCCTTTTTAGCTGCGATCACAATGCCGTGCGGTCTCCCATGGCCGAAGGAATCATGAAGAAATTTTTCGGCACCGACGTCTATGTTCAGTCAGTAGGTGTCGTGAATGACCTTGAGATTGACGGTTTCGCCATCGCGGCCTGCAAGGAGATTGGGGTCGAGTTGGAACGGCACCGATCGCGCTCCTTTGAAGAAATGGAGGAAATGGGCGAAACCCTGTCGGGTTTCGACTGTGTTGTGACCATGTCACCTGCCTCGCAACGGCGCGCTTTGGATCTAACGCGCTTTTACCACCTCACCGTTGAGTATTGGCCAGTGATGGACCCGACGGGTATAGGCGAAACCCGCGAGCAAAAACTTAATGCTTATCGGCAAACCCGCGATCAGATTGTTAAAAAGCTACGCGAAACCTGGCATTTTTAACGGTCCCTTCCGTCGTGGATGAAGTCACGAATGCCGACTTCCGACGGTGTGGATGAGCCAGTCACGTTAGGGTATGCGATCAGAAAACACGTTAACGGAGGGTGCAATGACCCAGGATGTGATCGCGCGGTATTTCGAAGCCTTCAACGCAGGTGATAACGAGGGCATGTTGGCCTGCCTCACGCCCGATGTGGAACATCACGTCAACGAGGGGCAGATCCGTGTAGGCAAGGTCAAGTTTGGCGAGTTTCTTGCCCATATGGATCATTGTTACTCGGAAAATCTGACTGACATGGTTTTTTTCGCCAATACAGACGGCACGCGCGGTGCCGCAGAATTCATCGTGAACGGCACCTATAAGGCGACAGACGAAGGATTGCCTGAGGCGCATGGCCAAACCTATCGTTTGCCCGCCGGGTCTTTCTTCTCCTTCAAGGGTGGGCAGATCAGCCGTGTGGTCACCTATTACAACCTTGCCGACTGGGTGCGCCAGGTTTCCTGATCACGAAGAGAGAGGCTTCGCATGCTTGAGGTGACACGGTTGACCGGGGAAGCGCTGGATGCCGCGCTGCCTGAATTGGCGCGGTTAAGGATCGACGTTTTTCGAGCCTTTCCGTATCTCTACGAGGGTGATCTGGCGTATGAGTCGAAGTATCTGCGCTCTTACCGGCAGAACCAGAACGCAATTCTGGTCGCTGTACGCGACGATGACCGAATCGTGGGTGCGGCGACCGGTATGCCCTTGGCTGACCACGCAGATGCCTCGGAGTTGACGGGTCCAATGCCGCCCGTGGAGAAGATATTCTATTGCGCCGAAAGCGTGCTTTTGCCCGAGTATCGCGGTCACGGTCTGGGTCACGCTTTTTTTGACGCACGCGAAGCCGAGGCGCGGCGGCAAGGTTTTGACTATACGCTGTTTTGTGGGGTGGTACGATCAGAGGATCATCCCGATCGGCCAGAGGGCTATCGTCCCTTGGACGCGTTCTGGCGTAATCGGGGATACGCCAAAGCGGACGGTGTCACCGCGACTTTTTGCTGGACAGACCTTGGCAATCGGGACGAGACGCCGCACCTGTTGCAGGCTTGGATCCGGCAACTTGACTGATGTGATGAGGCTTTGATGAAAATCGCGACCGCCGCTTACAACATGGATTTTTTGCCTGACTGGTCCGCCTACGCGACCAAGCTCGATGCTTGGGTCAGCGAGGCCGCGGGGCAGGGGGCCGATCTTCTGGTTTTTCCTGAATACGGTGCGATGGAGTTGGCAACCTTGGCGGGCCGTGAGGTCGCAATGGATTTGCAGGCGTCGATTCGCGCTGTGTCAGAGCGTATCCCAGAGGTCGACGCGCTCCATTCGCAATTGGCGAGGCGCTATGGCGTACACATCCTTTCGGCCTCCGCTCCGGTAGAGAGCGCGGGCGGACCGGTGGTGAACCGTACAAGGTTTTTCGGCCCGGAAGGGGGAGTCGTCACGCTCGATAAGCAGATCATGACCCGGTTCGAACGCGAGGATTGGGGCATCAAGGGTGGAGATCGGCTGAAAGTGTTCGACACCGCGCTTGGACGAATCGGTGTGCTGATCTGTTATGATTCGGAATACCCGTTGCTTGGGCGGGCGCTGGCGGAGGCTCAGCTTTTGCTTGTCCCGTCTTGTACCGAAGCGTTGGCCGGGTATTGGCGTGTACGGATCGGGGCGATGGCTCGGGCGTTGGAAAATCAATGTGTTGTGGCCATGTCCTCGACCGTGGGTGACTGCGACTGGTCCGAGGCTGTGGACACGAATTGTGGCGCCGGGGGGGTCTTTGGCCCGCCAGACAAGGGCTTTCCGTCCACTGGTGTTATCGCCGAAGGCATTCTGGATCAGCCTGGCTGGACCTATGCAGATGTGGATTTGGCGCAGGTCGATGCGGTGCGGGCCGATGGTGTGGTGCTGAACCGCTTGCATTGGGATGACCAGTCGGGTCGGGACGCGCCTGCGCCGTTGACGGAATTGAAATGATCGTCTGCCAAGATGTGACTTGAAAATCCCGAAAGATAGGACCATATCGTAGCTCGCCTTGCCCCTGTCTTTGCAGGGGCGGTTATTTTAGGAGAGACCATGGCCAAGGAAGATACGCTCGAATTTCCCGGTGTCGTGAAGGAACTCCTGCCGAATGCGACGTTCCGGGTCGAGCTTGACAACGGCCATGAGATCATCGCGCACACGGCAGGCAAGATGCGCAAGAACCGCATCCGAGTTCTGGCCGGCGACCGGGTCCAAGTAGAAATGACGCCCTACGATCTCACAAAGGGCCGCATCAACTACCGCTTCAAATAAGCGGTTTCGCGTTTCGGCGCGGAGGCAGCGCTGCCAAGTCACGCTTTGAAGCGAGATCAGCTGCCGGATACCAAGACACCGGGTGTTAGCGACCTGAGCACTTTGCAGGCTTGTTGCTGGCGTCCACCGATGCGATCAAATGCCGGGCCTTGCCCGGCGTTTTCGTGTCTGGCTTTGACAGCCGCTTTCGGCAAACTCTTTCCCATCCGTGTAAACTGGCGTAGGGCGTGGCTCGCCCCGACTTTCCTGTGCAGTTGCGACAAAGGCCTCTCATGACCAAACCTCGCCTCATTCTTGGATCTGGCAGCCCGCGCCGCCGTGATTTGCTTGCCCAACTTGGCGTGACCGCTGACGATATACGCCCGCCTGACATTGATGAGGACCCGAAGCCCCGAGAGCTTCCGCGTCCCTATTGCGTGCGTCTTGCACGGGAAAAGGCGCAAGCGATCCTCTCTGACCCGGATGACATCGTGCTGTCTGCTGACACCACCGTCGCGCTGGGCCGTCGTATTCTGGGCAAGCCGGCGGATGAAAAAGAGGCGGCCGGTTTTCTGACGGCGCTGTCCGGGCGTCGTCATCGGGTCATCACCGCCGTTGCCGTGCGCAGGGGGGACCAAATCTGGGAACGGGACGTTGTCACACAGGTCAAGATGAAGATGCTGTCGAACGAAGAGCTGAACGCTTACCTTGCCTCTGGCGATTGGCGCGGCAAGGCGGGCGGTTACGGCATTCAAGGAATGGCGGGTGCCTTTATCCCGTGGATTTCGGGCTCATTCACCTCTGTGGTCGGGCTGCCATTGGCGGAAACCGCAAATCTGCTAAACACGGCAGGATACCCTCTGTACAAGGACGCGTCATGAAGGGCAGCACCATCGCATTGGACACGTGGAACGGTCGGGAGGCCGCAGCACATGTCGTTGACGGCCAGCTTGAAGATCTGCTGATCGAGGATGACCGGCCCAGCCCCGGCAACATCTACCGCGCCATCGCGCAGCGGCCGATGAAGGGGCAGGGTGGCATGTTCCTCGACACCCCCGACGGCAGCGCCTTTCTGCGTCAGGTAAAGGGACTTCGCCCCGGTGCGCCGATCCTCGTGCAGGTCACGGGGTTTGCGGAGCCTGGCAAGGCGATCCCGGTCACGCAGCGGCTGTTGTTCAAGTCCCGCTACGCCATCGTCACGCCGGACGCGCCGGGGCTGAATGTCTCGCGGCAGATCCGTGATGACGACATGCGCGATTCGCTGTTGGAGCTGGTGCATGAGGCATTGGCCGAGGTCAGCCTGCCAGAGGGCGCGGGGCTTATCCTGCGGTCGTCCTGTGTACATGGCGCAGAAGATGAGATCACCGAGGACATCATTGCCATGGCAGAGCTGGCGCGCAATGTGCTTGCAGATACCACCGGTGTAGCAGAATTGCTCGTCGCGGGGGAGGGGCCGCATGCTCTTGCCTGGCGCGAGTGGACCGACCCGGCAGAGGTTGACGCGGACAGTGGCAGCTTTGCCCGTCATGGCGTTGACGAAATGCTGGAGGATTTGAAAAGTCCGACGGTGCAACTGGGCGGTGGGGCCTCCATGGTGATCGAGCCGACCACGGCCCTGGTCGCAGTGGACGTGAACACCGGCAATGACACGTCGCCGGCCGCAGGGCTGAAGGCCAATCTGGCGGCCTTTCGCGATCTGCCACGGCAGTTGCGTTTGCGCGGCTTGGGCGGTGTTGTGATCATCGACCCCGCGCCCATGCCCAAGAAGGACCGCCGCGTGGTCGAGGGGGCGCTGAAGGCCGCGCTCAAGAAGGACAAGGTGGAAACCATTGTGTCTGGATGGACAAACCTTGGGATGCTGGAACTTCAACGCAAAAGGGATCGGGTGGCGATCAGGGGGCTGCTGTGAGCTGTCCGATTTGCAATCGAAAGACTGACGCGACGTACCGGCCCTTCTGTTCCAAACGCTGTGCGGATGTGGATCTGGCGAAGTGGTTTGGCGGCGACTACGCTGTCCCCTCGCAGGATCCGGACGACATCGAGGAGGCCGCGCAGGCCGCCATCGACGCTTTGGACGCTGCGGATACCGACGGCAAACCCCACTGATGCCTTGAGGTTGCCGGGCGTTCTGCACGGCGGCCTCTTTTCTTTCTGCGGGGCGCGGGCTACGCCTAGGCTTATGTTTGATGACACGCTTCTTTCCGCCATTCGCGCGCGCTTTGTCCATGTGGAGGAATGCCCCTTCACCGGGCCGCGCATTTTCTTTGAAAACGCAGGCGGTGCTCTGACGCTGAAGTCAGTGGTCGAGACTTCCGCCCGCTTTGCCGCGATCCCGGACAATCAGGGGCGCGATAATCCTGCGAGCCAGGCGCTGGTCAAGGTGATTGATCGGTCCCGGGCCGATGTGCGCAGGTTTTTCAATGCGGATGGCGGCACGGTCATCTTTGGCGAAAGCGGTACGGAGCTTTTGTTTCGTCTGATCAAAGACGCCTGCCTGGGTGCGCCCGAAGGTGTGGTGCTGGGATCTACCGTGGAGCATCCTGCCTCACGCAGTGCAGCGGCCCGCTGGGCAGCACAATCGGACCGGCGGCATGTTCTGGTCGCGCATGATGACGCCAATGGCTCCGTTACGGCAGAGGCATACGCCGCTGAAGTTGCGCCTGATACGGCCGTTGTCACGATCCTGCACACCTCTCCGGTCACCGGCATGTCCATGGATCTGCCTGCCATTGTTGCGGCGGTGCGGGCTGTGGCGCCCGACGCCTATATCATCGCGGACGGTATCCAGCACGCGTGCCATGGCGGAATTGACCTCACCGCTGCGGGTGTCGATGGCTATGTGATCTCGCCCTACAAGGTTTTCTCGCGCCACGGCTACGGCGTGGCATGGTTGTCGGACCGATTGGCCGCGCTGGCGCATGACACGCTGATCGGTGGGCCGGAAGGCAACTGGGAATTGGGCACACGCGATACCGGAGCCTATGCGACGTTTTCCGAAGTGGTCGATTACTTCGACTGGCTGGGCGCCCAGGTCAGCGATGCGTCTGATCCACGTGCGCGGATCGAGGCGGCCGGAGAAGCGATCCACGAACATGAGACCGCCCTGACGCAGGCGATGGTTCACGGCACTGGCAACCTTGCGGGGCTGGCGACACTGCCCGGCGTGCAGATCGTTGGCGGCGCGGACAATCCAGCGCGCGAAGGGCTTGTCAGCTTCTGGGCGGAGGGCCTGCCATCAGCGAAAATCGTCGAACGGCTCAATGGCGCAGGGGTGCGCACGCATCTGCGCAAGGCAGATCATTATTCCGGCAACATTCTCGCGCCTTTGGGGCAGGATGCCTGCGTGCGAGTGTCGCTCGCCCATTACAACAGTATGGGGGAGGTGCGCCGTTTTCTGACCGCGATGCAGGAGATATTGCCATGATGGAGGCCGCCTGGTCCTCTGGATCTCCAGTCGAGCGGCTGAACAGGGGCGCGCGCACATGATCCGTTCTGGCGCATGACCCGCTTTCCCCGAATAGATCCCGTGGGACTGGACGGGTTGCTTGTGAGGTTTGGCGATGCCCTGTCCGAACCTGCGAACCGCGCGGCTCTGGCTTTTCGCGCGGGTCTGGAGCGGGACGCGCCGACCGGGATCGAGGAATGCGCCACCTCTCTTGTGTCGACCTTTGTGCGGTTTGATCCGCTTGGCATCTCCCTGGACGACCTTCATGCAACGTTGACCGAGCGGCTGTCGGCGCAGGATTGGTACTGCGCGGACCTTCCCGAGGGACGGCGACGGTTGCACATCCCCACCGTCTACGGCGGTGATCACGCGCCGCAATTGGCCGAGGCAGCAGAGGCCGCGGGCCTGACCGAGGCGGAGGCCATCGCGTCCCTTTCTCAGTCCGAGGTGCGCGTGACCACCATCGGGTTTGCCCCCGGTCAGCCCTATCTTGGCACGCTGCCGGAGGCCTGGGACATTCCACGGCAAACTGCGCTGACCCCGCAGGTGCCAGTGGGCGCCCTGGTGGTGGCGATCCGACAGCTGGTGCTGTTTTCCGTCACCACACCGACCGGTTGGCGGCATGTGGGGCAGACTAGGGCTAGGTTGTTTCAACCCGAGAGCGAGACGCCTTTCCTGCTGCGTGCGGGCGACGTGGTGCAGTTTCCTGCGATCTCTGCGGAGGAGTTTGCCAATCTGGAGGGTGACGGCATCCGAGTGGAGCCTTTGACATGAGCGCGCTTGAGATATTGGAGGTTGGGCCGGGCGTCACTGTTCAGGACAGTGGGCGGCCCGGCTACCTTGGGGAGGGTGTGTCACGCGGCGGTGCGGCGGATCGGCTTGCTCTGGCCGAAGGGGCGGCGCTGCTGAAGCAGCCCGTTGGCGCGGCGTTGGAGATGGCCGGATTGGGCGGGCGGTTCCGCTTTGGGCGAGCGGCGCGGATTGCCCTGACCGGGGCCCCCATGCGCGCGACGCTTGACGGTGTTCCACTGCGCTGGAATGCATCCCACGCTGTGCCTGCCGGCGCTGTGCTGGAGATCGGCGGCGTGACCCAAGGGGTTTACGGGTATCTGACCGTGGGCGGGGGGATCGACCTGCCGCTGATCCTTGGCGCGATGAGCGCGCATTTGGCGGCTGGCATCAGCGGACCGCTACAGGCGGGCGACACGATTGCTTTCAGAGAGGATCCGGGCGGGGTCTCTGGCCTTGGGCTGGGGGTGTCGGACCGTTTCGCGGGAGGCGCTTTGCGCGTTCTTCCGTCGTTGCAAACCGATGTCTTTCCCAAGGACATGCGCGACAGGTTCGAGACGGACCATTTCACCCGTGACACACGGGGCAACCGCATGGGTGTGCGGCTGAAGCCTTCTGCCGAGGGCTACGGCCTGGAGGCGGGCGGGCGCATATTGTCGGAGGTCATTACCCCCGGCGACATCCAGATTCCCGGCGATGGGGCTCCTTATATCTTGCTTGCCGAATGCCAGACCACCGGCGGCTATCCTCGGATCGGGACGGTGATCCCGGCCGATTTGCCGCGTGTGGCACAGGCCGCGCCGGGGGCGAAGCTGCGCTTTCGCTTCGTCAGCCGTGAGGAGGCTCTGGCTGCCGAGCGTGCCTATCGCACCGGACTTGATCGGCTGCGCGCACAGGTTGCCCCGCTGGTCCGGGACCCACATGACATAAACCTGCTGGCCTACGATCTGGTCAGTGGCGTGACGGACGGAGAGGTGATGCGATGAAGGTCGATCTGAACGCGGATATGGGCGAGAGCTTTGGCTCCTGGGTCATGGGCCAGGACGCGGATGTGCTGGAGGTCATCACCTCCGCCAATGTGGCCTGCGGCTTTCACGCGGGCGATCCGGAGGTGATGGCGCGGACCATGGGCTTGGCCAAAGCGCGCGGCGTGGGTGTTGGTGCGCATCCGGGCTATGCCGATCTGCAAGGCTTTGGCCGGCGTCGCATGCACCTGCCAGAGAAGGCTCTGCGCAGCTTGGTGCAGTATCAACTTGGCGCGGCGCTGGGCATGGCAAAGGCTGTTGGGGCCGAAGTTCGACATCTGAAGCTGCACGGCGCTTTGGCGAATATGTGTGCCGAGGACGCCTCCATGGCCGAGGCTTGCTATGGCGCGGCGCTTGAGGTTGCACCGGAGATCATCGTCATGGTCTTGGCCGCGACACAGCAGCAACGGGTCATGGAACGGCTGGGCGGCTTCTGGGCCGGGGAGATTTTTGCCGACCGTGCCTATAACGCGGATGCGACGCTGGTGGACCGCAGTTTGCCGGGGGCGGTGATCCACGACCCTGACCACGCCGCCAGCCGGATCGTCAAAATGGTGCAAGCGGGGGCTATCTTGCCTGAAACAGGCGACGCGATCCCTTCGCCTGTGGACACCATCTGCCTGCACGGGGACGGGGCCACCGCGCTTCAGATCGCGCGACAGGTGCGCGCGGCGTTGGAGGCAGCAGGCATCACCGTAGAAAAGTTTGAAGGGCGGCGCGGCGCATTCACCTGACCGCCCCACGGTCTTATTGCGTGGCGCAGTCGGCTATACGGGTGGCGAGGTCTTCGATCAGCGCAGGATAGAGGTCCGCGCCGCGTGGCAGGTCGCTGCCGAGCGGGTCCAAAGCAACGCGGGGCGTGCCTTCGGGGGCCACCGCGTCCAGCAAACGCGCGTCCGTGCCCGGCTCCGTCAAGATGCAGACAGGCGGCTCCTCTGCCAAGTGGTCACGCAGCTCGGCAAGACGCGCGGGTCCAGGCGCCGCATCATCACCATCCGACAGGGCGCCGATCAAGGTCAGCTCGAAAGCCTTCTCGAAATATTGAAACGCATCATGAGATGTCGCAAGCGGCCGGTTCTGAACGGCGCTGAGAGTCGACTTGGCGGCGTCTCTCGCGGCTTTGATGCGCGCGACCCCTTCGGAAGCGTTGGCCTGATAGCTGTCGGCATTTTCAGGAT
This sequence comes from Sagittula marina, assembly GCF_014196795.1. GTDB lineage: Bacteria > Pseudomonadota > Alphaproteobacteria > Rhodobacterales > Rhodobacteraceae > Sagittula > Sagittula marina. The sequence goes on along the minus strand of NZ_JACIEJ010000002.1, from coordinate 212,361 downwards.
CAATCTCCGCCATGGCATTGGCGATGGCGTCCAGCCAGATCAAAGCGTTTTCGGGCGAGAGCCACATATGCGGATCGTAGGCTGCATCGGAATGGTTGTGGTCATCGTGATGCTCAGCTGTATGATCGTCGTGATCGTCGTGATCGTCGTGATCGTCGTGATCGTCGTGATCGTCGTGATCGTCGTGATCGTCGTGATCGTCGTGAGTGTCAGAGTGATCTTCGTGCGCGGCCGGGGCGCCGTGATCATGATCGTCCATCAAGCTGCCCTCGCGAAATGCCAGATGGAGCGTGCCTGCCACGTCAGACAGCACAATCTGCCGCGCGTTCGGGGCGAGGGCTGTGAATTGGTCCTCAAGCCCCGGTGAAAGCTCCGGCCCGATCCAGACCACCAGACTGGCATTGCCAATTGCACGCGCCTGGCTGGGCTTCAGTGCAATGGAATGTGCAGAACTTGCAGGGGTCCAGAGCAGGGCAACCTCCGCGTCATCGCCGCTGACCATTGACACCAGGCTGTGCACCGGGGGAATGTCCGTGACGCTAAGCAGCTCGTCTGCCAGAGCCATCGGTGCGCCCAGTGTCAGAACGGCGGCGCTGGCTGTAAGCGTGCGGAGCAGGGAGGGCATGAGGGGCATGATGGCGTTCCTTCTATCCATTCGCGCCGCTTGTAGTGAGTTACAGGATAACATATCAAGCCCAAAATGACGGAGGCTTCAATCATGGATATCAAGAGCTTCGAGGCGCATGACCACAAGCACTGTATCAAATCGGGGCTGAAAGCTGCCGAAGACATATGCGCCGAACGCAAGGCGCAGCTGACTCCTGTTCGCCGTCGCGTGTTGGAAATCTTGCTTGAGGGGCACCGCGCAATGGGGGCCTACGAGGTGCTTGACCATCTGCGGGCCGAGGGGCTGGGATCGCAACCGCCGGTGGCTTACCGCGCGCTGGATTTCCTCGCGGCGAATGGGTTGGTGCACCGCATCGAGCGGCTGAATGCGTTCATCGCCTGCAGCACGCCGGATGTAGACCACGCGCCGACCTTCCTGATTTGTCGCGAATGTTCGACAATCGCGGAAACCCCGGCGCCGCGGGCCGGTCGTGTTGTGCGAAATGCCGCGCAGGAAGTGGGCTTTCACGTTGAAAAGGTCGTGATCGAGGCCGAGGGCCTGTGCCCCGCCTGCCACGAGAGCGAGGCGGCGGAGTGACGCTAGAAGGTGCGCTGATCCGTTCCGAAGGGCTGAGTATCCGCCACGGCGGACGAGAAGTGCTTCGCGACGTTAGTTTTGCAATCGAAGCCGGGGAAATTGTCACGGTTGTGGGCCCGAACGGGTCTGGCAAATCAACGTTGTTGAAGGCCCTGATCGGGGCGCTCCCCCCGGCAGCGGGTCGTGTGACACGCCGTGCCGGGCTGCGGCTTGGGTATGTGCCCCAGGGGTTGCGGCTTGATCCGTCAATGCCGATGACGGTCGGACGGTTTCTGAACCTTCCGAAACGCGTGGCCGAGGAGGGTCGTACGCGGGCATTGGCGGAGGCCGGGGCCCAAGGGTTGGAAGATCGCCCTCTGACCGCGCTGTCCGGTGGCCAGTTTCAACGTGTGTTGTTGGCGCGTGCGTTGCTTGATCGGCCGGAACTGCTGATCCTTGACGAGCCAACCACCGGGTTGGACCAGCCGGGACAGGCTGCCTTTTACCAGCGGCTCGAAGATGTGCGGAACAGTTTGGGCTGCGCTGTCTTGATGGTCAGTCACGAACTGCATGTGGTGATGAGCGCCAGTGACCGTGTTCTGTGCGTCAACGGCCATATCTGCTGCGAGGGGCGGCCTGAAGTCGTGGCGCAGGCCGAGGAATATCGCGCGCTGTTTGGCACAGGGACGGGCGGCGCGCTCGCCCTGTATCGCCACGAACATTCGCACCGGCATGACGAGACCTGTGAGCTCGATCACACCCACGGAGAAGACACCTGATGTTGGACGACTTTTTGGTCCGTGCGGTGCTGGCTGCGGTCGGAGCGGCCTTGGCAGCGGCGCCGCTTGGCGTCTTTGTGGTCTGGCGTCGCATGGCCTACTTCGGTGACGCCACGGCCCATGCGGCGGTGCTGGGCGTGGCGCTGGCCTTGGCGCTTTCCGTGCCGATTTTTGCGGCGACCCTGGCCACAGCGTTGCTGATGGCCTTGACCGTGGCGTGGCTGTCAGGGCGAGGGCACAGCGCAGATCTGGTGCTTGGTGTCGCGGCGCATGGCGCGCTTGCCCTTGGTCTTGTGGCCGTCAGCCTTGTGGAGGGGCCGCGACTTGACCTCGAATCCTACCTGTTTGGCGATATCCTTGCCGTCACAAAGCGAGACCTTGCGGTGATCTGGGGCGGTGGCGCCGTCGTAGCCGTTTTGATCGGCTGGCGTTGGGCCCGTCTGGTGACCTCAACCGTGTCCAAAGACCTTGCTTGGGCGGCAGGAATCAACCCCAAGCGAGAGCAGTTGACCCTCATGCTTGCGCTGGCCTTGGTTGTAGCTGTGGCGCTGAAAGTGGTCGGTGCGCTTTTGATTGGTGCATTGCTGATCATCCCGGCAGCGGCGGCGCGGCCATGGTCCCGCACCCCGGAAGGCATGTTGGCGGGCACGGCGGCGCTTGGCGTTCTGTCGGCGCTAGGGGGCTTGTGGGGGGCTTGGGTCTTTGACACGCCCGCTGGCCCGAGTGTGGTTTGTGCTGCAGCGTTGTTCTTTTCGGTCAGTTTTTTGGCCGGGCGGCGCGCCGAATAGCCCTGCGCGGGGCGACATGAAATTCCCGGATCATCTGGTGTCGGGACTGGTTGTGTGGTTCCGCGCGCTCGTTCAAATCACTTGGCTTTTAAGGTCTACGGTGGCCACACATGTTTCATGTCGACGTCGTGGATTATTGGGGCCGTTGATGTACGGGAAGATGACTGTCGCTCCGACATGGAAAATATCGACCGTCACTTTCCGGTATAGCCATGGTAGAGGTTTCGGCAAATGGTTCGGCAACTGCTGCGAGAGGCTTACAATTGCAGGCGACATCGTCCGTGACGACCAAACGGCCTGATGCGATTCGTGCCGATCCGCAGTCAGAGCACGAAGTGTACTCCTATGTTGGATAACAGAGGTGAATTTCATACCCAGCCACCTTGCAACAGCGTCGTCCCGCGCAACGCGCACGATTTTGCGGTCCATCTTGAGCTTGGTGGAGTCGCATTCGACTCGATCTTGCGGTTCAGAAGGTAGAGGCAGGACATCTGGGCCGGGATTTATAGCGAATACCGTCTTCGTAGGTCGCGGTATTTGTTTTAATCCATGTGGTGAGCATATGACACGCGGCCGTCCAGATTCGGGCGTTTATGCTCAATGGCGGAAATTCAACGCGTTTTAACGTGCTGCGGGACTTGGCGCTGGCAAAGATGGCGCTCGCGATCAGGGGTAATGATAGTGGTTTCGTCTGCAATCCATGCCTGCAAAGCCGCCAAAAGTACCGAAAATTGGACTTTTAAGGCTTATTGCTAATGGAAACTGATTTGAACTTTTCTCTCGTGTGAAAATGGTGGGCGACCCTGGAATCGAACCAGGCGTGCGTCTCCGCGAGGGAGTTACAGTCCCCTGCCACACCTTGCGGCCTGTCGCCCACCGTGCGTTCCGAAGCATGTCGCCTCGGAGCGTGGGGGGCTGATTACAGCCGACCCTTGGGGGCGTCAACAAGAAAAATTCTTGGAATCCGACAAATGCACAGGCAAGAGGGGCGCAACGCAAAAAGGGCAGGTTCATGGCGAAGAAACCGAAGTGGGTGGTAGAGAAGGAACAGGCGCGAAAGGCCTCTGCGGCGGAGACCGTCTGGCTTTTCGGCCACCATGCGGTGCGGGACGCGCTGATGAACCCGCGGCGAGAAAAGCTGCGGCTGATCCTGACGCCCAACGCCGCGGACAAATTGGCAGATGCGGTGGCAGAGGCTGGCATCGAGCCGGAAATCTCGGATCCCCGCCGCTTTAGCGCCCCGCTAGACCCGCAGTCCGTACACCAAGGCGCGGCGCTTGAGGTCAAACCTCTGGATTGGGGGCGGCTGGAGGACGTGGCGATCAGTGGTGAAGGGGTCTTGCGCCTCGTCCTGCTAGACCGTGTGACGGACCCGCATAACGTCGGGGCGATCCTGCGGTCGGCGGAGGTGTTCGGCGCGCAAGCGGTGATCGGAACACGACACCACGCAGCGCCGGAAACGGGCGCCCTGGCAAAAACCGCCTCTGGTGCGTTGGAGCGTCAACCCTATCTGCGCGAACGCAATCTGGCGGACACGATCACGTCGCTTCAGGAGATCGGGTATCTGGTGCTGGGTCTTGATGGTGAAGCGGAGCTGACCATCGAAGAAGCGGTGGCCGGCAAGCTTGAGAAACCCATCGCTTTGGTGCTGGGGGCTGAAGGGCCGGGGTTGCGCCCCAAAACACGCGAGACCGTGGATATGCTGGTGAAGATCCCGTTCGCGCGAGAGTTTGGGTCGCTGAACGTGTCGAACGCCGCCGCTGTCGCGCTCTACGCGGTCAAAGGCTGATCGCTTCGCCGGATGGGTGCGCCCGATTGATCAAAAGAACGACCGCCCGGCTTGCTACCGAGCGGTCGTTTTTAGTAGGTGCCTGATGTCAGAGGAACGTCAGCCCCACGGAGATGACCACCCCGGACAGGATCAGGTGCACAACGCAAAAGCCCATGATGTCCTTGGCTCGCAAACCGGCGATACCAAGAATCGGCAGGGCCCAGAAAGGCTGCACCATGTTTGTCCAGGCGTCGCCCCAAGCGACTCCCATCGCGGTACGCGCGATGTCGGCACCCAGCGCCTCAGCCGCTGGCAAGATGACCGGCGCCTGCACTGCCCATTGGCCGCCGCCTGAGGGCACGAAGAAGTTCACGATCCCTGCCGAAATGAAGGACCAGAAGGGCAGGGTGGCGGCAGAGGCCAAGCCTACAAGATGCTCTGAAATGCTGGCTGCGAGCCCGGACTGCACCATGATCGCCATGATCCCGGCGTAAAACGGAAACTGGATCACGATGCCCGCGCCGCCCTTTACCGCGTCAGTCAGGGCGTTGAGCAGGTTCTTTGGTGTGCCGTGCAGCAAAATGGCGAGCGTCAGGAACAAGAAGTTGATGACGTTCAGTGATAGCCCGCCGCCGGTGGCGAAATACTGGATCAGCCAGGCTGCTCCGCCCGCTCCGACAAGCACCGACAAGACCACGCTGTTTTCCAAACGTTCCGCCGGAGTTGGGTTTTCCGGGCGTGAGTAGCTGTTTTCCTCCAGCAGAGCAGGGTCGATGTAAACGGCCTCTTCTTCTTTTGGCATCATTGCGCGGTTGACCAATGGCACGACAATGAACAAGGCCGCGACGATGCATATGTTGAAGAGCGCAAAAATGGTGTCAGAGGTTGGCACGATCCCGATGATATCGGCAAACGGGTGGCCTTCCGTCGCGACGGACAGCGGAATGGATCCGGCAAGGCCACCGTGCCAGACGATGAAACCGGAATAAGCTGACGCCACCAATAGCCGGTAATCCACCTTGATCTTGCGCGCCAATTCCTTCGCGAACAATGCGCCGACCACAAGCCCGAAGCCCCAGTTGATCCAGGAAGCCGCCAGCGACACCAGGCTGACCAGAAGGATCGCGCCGCCTGCGCTCTGTGCCAGTCCCGCAAGCGCGGCCAGCCCTCGGCGGACGAGCGGCGTCGATGCCATCATGTAGCCTGTGACCAGGACCAGGAGCATTTGCATGGAAAAGGTCAGCAGAGACCAGAAACCGTCTCCCCAATAGGTGATGACCTCAAGGGGGCCGGTGCCTTGTGTCAGGACAGCGGCAAGACCTGCGGCCAGGGTCAGGACCAGAACAAAAACAAATGGATCAGGCAGATAGCGGTCCACGATCCGAACCATGGGTCGAGATATGAAAGCGAGCATGCAGCTCTCCTTTAAGCAAAATTCTAAAGATCCCGTCCGAAGTACCAATGACAGGGTCTCGTGGGAAGCATCTACCTTGCCGGGTGTTGGTGGCTTCGAAAAGATCTGAGCGTGTGGCCGGCGTCCTTGCCCTGGTGTATGCGTCGCGGACGATAGGTGGTCCGACGTTGGGCGTATTGGGCGCTGCGACTTGAAATCAGCTCCACTGCTTGCCTATCTGCTGAGTATGCCAAACACCAAGATCGCCACTTGCTGCTATTGCGGCACCCGCGCGGCACTCGTCCTGAAGGGGGAGGCGAGCCATGAACTGGCCTGTTCCTCTTGCGGGGCGCCGCTGCATGACCTGAAGAAACTTCGCAGCGATGCGGTGGACAAGGCCGCGCATAAAGTGCCGCGAAAAGGGCGAAAGGGTCATCGCACGGCCGCGCAGTCGCCGTTGGATCTTGTGGAAATGGCGCTGCGCAAGACGAAAAAGAAGAAGGCCAAACGCAAGCGCAAAGGTCTGCTGCACGAGGCTTTCGACCTGATCGAGGATATCTTCGACTAAGGCTGCGCAGTCATTGAGCGTGGCGGATAAACTGCGCTGATGCAGGCGCGGGCCCTCTGGCCTTTCGCGGCGCTCTGGCGTATTTCGCCATTGATCAGGAGGCGAGGTGCCATGAGCGATTACGAGACCCCGGGTGAAGTGGAACAGAACTGGCGTGATGCGATCTCGTCTGTCGAGGAAATCATCGACGATGCGCGCAACGGGCGCATGTTCATCCTTGTCGACCACGAAGACCGCGAGAACGAAGGCGATCTGGTGATCCCCGCGCAATGGGCCACGCCGGATGCCATCAACTTCATGGCGCTGTACGGGCGCGGGTTGATCTGTCTGACGCTGAGCGCAGATCGTATTGAAGAGCTTGGGCTTTCTCTCATGTCGACGAACAATTCGTCACGTCATGAAACGGCTTTCACCACCTCCATCGAAGCGCGCGAAGGCGTGACGACAGGCATCTCGGCCGCGGATCGCGCGCGCACCGTGCAGGTGGCTATCGACGCCAGCAAAGGGCCGCAAGACATTGCCACGCCGGGCCATGTCTTTCCGCTGCGCGCCAAGCGCGGTGGGGTGCTGGTCCGTGCGGGTCACACGGAGGCTGCCGTCGACGTGTCACGTCTGGCCGGGTTGAACCCGTCGGGGGTGATTTGTGAGATCATCAATGACGACGGCACCATGGCGCGGTTGCCTGAACTGGTGACATTTGCGCAACGTCATGGGCTGAAGATCGGCACGATTTCGGACCTGATCTCCTATCGTCGCCGTCACGACAACCTTGTGAAAATAGCCAAGGAAGAAGACATCACCTCCGAGTTCGGCGGCGAATGGCGGTTGCGCATCTACACTGACGAGACGCATGGCGACGAGCATATCGTTTTGATAAAAGGCGATATTTCTGGCGATGAACCGGTTCTGGTCCGGATGCACGCACAAGACCCGCTGCTGGACGTTGTCGGCACCGGCCCTGTTGGGCGCGCCGACGAATATCGCAATGCGATGCGGGCCGTTGCCGAAGAAGGCCGTGGCGTTGTGGTGTTGCTGCGGGACACCGCGATGAAGCTGGATGTGGGCGAGGAAGTGTCGCCCAAGACGCTGCGTCAATACGGCCTTGGTGCACAGATTCTGTCGTCGCTGGGACTGTCAAAGCTGGTCTTGCTGACCAATTCGCCAAAGCCGAAGATTGTCGGACTTGAGGCCTATGGCCTCGACATTGTGGAAACCCGCAAGATCTCGGAGCTGGGCTGATGGCATCGAACGAAACGCATTATACTTTGCCACGCCCGGAAATCGACAAGTCGGTTAAGATCGCGATTGTGGTGGCGCCATACTACAAGGACATCGCCGACCAACTTGTTAAGGGTGCGGTCGCCGAGGTCGAAGCCGTGGGCGGCTGGTACGAGATCATCGAAGTGCCCGGCGCGCTGGAGGTGCCTTCGGCCATCGGCATCGCAGAGCGGCTGTCGAACTTCGACGGCTACGTTGCGCTGGGCTGTGTTATCCGGGGCGAAACCACGCATTACGATACTGTTTGCAACGATAGCTCGCGGGCGCTGACGCTCTTGGGCTTGCAGGGGCTGTGCATCGGTAACGGTATCCTCACAGTGGAAAGTTATGATCAGGCTGCGGTGCGGGCTGATTCAGAAGGCCAGAACAAGGGCGGCGGTGCGGCAGCGGCAGCACTGCATCTCATTGCTCTGTCACAGAAATTTGGCAGCCAGCGCAAGGGTGTTGGCTTCAAGCCTGTCAGTGGCGAATACCAGGTGGCGGGCGACGGAAAGGGACCGGTTGCATGACCGAAGAAGAGACAAACCACGAGACTGCGCCCGAGGCCGCCCCGCCCAAGCCACTGTCGGGCAACCAAAAGCGTAAGATGCGCTCTGCTTCGCGGCTTTATGCGGTGCAGGCGTTGTACCAGATGGAAGTGGGCGAAGCCGGGCTGGATCGAGTCAAGACGGAGTTTTTGAACCACCGTTTCGGCATGGTCACCGACGAGGGTGACGAGTTCATCGACGGCGATATTGATTTGTTTTCCAATGTCTTGAAGGAGGCAGTGAACTGGCAGGCGAAGGTCGACCAGATGACAGATCGCGCCTTGGTGGCCAAGTGGCCCATCGGGCGCATCGACTCTGTTCTGCGCGCTCTGTTCCGCGCGGCGGGCGCCGAATTCGTTGCTACGGATACACCGCCAAAGATCGTTATCGTAGAATATGTGGACGTGGCCGCGGCCTTCTTTCCAGATGGAAAGGAGCCAAAATTTGTGAACGCTGTACTGGACCACATGGCGCGCGAGGCCAAGCCAGAGGCATTCTGAAACGGTTAACGACCGTCAACACTTATACGAATTAATGCACCGCGCGGTGGGGTTAACCTGCCGCGCGTTTACTTTTTGGCGTGGGGTGTTGCGCGCTGCGCGGTCTGTTGGAAACCTTTTGAAGCACCATGTTGGCGATTTTTTAATCGAAATGGAGGATCGTTTACCTGCGAACCGACCGGTTTTCCGGGGCAAACCGGTCGGTTGTTAATCTGTTGGTGTGACGTGGCGTCAAAATTGGTAAATCCCGTGGCGCGGCGCGTGATGTCTGGCGGATCTGGTCTGGCGGGGTGCGGCAAGAGGTGCGCTTGCTTTTGTGCTGGCTGGATTTACTTTGTGTAGTGATCGTAACGGAGGCGACCATGCCGAAACTCATCAAGATGTATATCACGCACTGCGTTGCCGGGTTCGGTCTGTCGGCGCTGTTTGTTGGCGCCCTGCTGTTTTACAACATCGCGAACCTTGGGCATCTGGTCAGCACGTCGCCTGTTGGCTGGATTGCTGTTGGTATGCTGTTCTTTGGGAATGGGATCGTCTTTGCGGGTGTGCAGTTTGCCATCTCCATCATGCGCATGGGCGAGGGTGATGGTCCGTCCGGTGGCCGCCGCGCACCGCGTATAACTGGTGAACGCGCACGGGTGACGGCTGAGGCCGCGCCACGCCGGGATGTTCTGCGGCGCAGCTAAACCAAGCCATGAGAACCTACGAGCGGCATTCAGGCGACTGGATGCCGTTTTTGTATGAACAGTGCATCGTGTGGATAGGTTCAGATCTGTCAGGGTTCGAAAGGCGCTGTGCCGATGTCCACCGCCGCAAAACTCCCGAAGAAATTTTGCGGCGGGAACCACCTCGACCGTCTGGGTGACGCATTCCCGAGGACCTGTATATACAGGTGGGCGCCAGGTAGTATGACCACGGTCATAGCAGAGCCAGCTCCCTCGGAGTTGCTTAAGGCCACCGGAATGTACCCGTGTGACGAGAAGGGCAGAACCCGCCTGTCACGCAGGTAAGTCGCGCAAGGCGCGCTGACAAGGGGTTAGCTGTCGGAAGGGTTCACGAAATTGTAACGCTCAAGCTCTTCGGGCAGCAGAATATAGATTTCATCGGCTGGCGTGGCGAGCGCGTGACGCATCACGCGGACGTCGATCCCCATGTCGTCGAGGTAGGACATAACCTCTGCCTGACCGCGCTGAATGTCGTCGATGGCCGTAAAAGCCGGCAAGAAGGTGTTTTCCCCGAAGCTATGTTGATGCACGCCGATGGATGCGTTTTCCTCTGCCGTGCGGGTTTCTCCGCCGGCATACAGATAGGGGCAGGCGGAGTAGCAGATTTCCCCCGACAGGACCGTGGTGGCAATGCCGCGGTCGCGCAGATGCCGACCGATGTCGAGCGCGTCGCGGACCGATCCGCCCGGGGATTGCAGTACGAGATCCGTGACGGGAGGGTCTGCGGCGTCGATTTGTGGGATCAGGCGCGCTGCGTCTTCGGCAGAGATCTGACCTTCGAGCCGCCATTGCGCGTCTTCAAACGTCAGAGTGAGTCGATCGGGAAGTTCGCCGGGATTGCGCGCGGGCTGGGTCGAGGGGCGGTCACGTGACGGGTTGAACGTGCGCCGCTGATCGCCGGGGCGAACCGGATCCGACAGGCGTGGCGCGTTCGGCTTCAGGAAGGGTAGGGACAAGGGGGCGTCGCGGATGTCGCCAAGGATCAGCAGCGCGCCGATCAGAAGCTGAAACACCAGTACGGCCCCGAGGGTGCGCGCGATAGGATGGGGGGAGGTGTCAGCCATTGGGGCGCTCTGTGGAGCTGGCCGGCGGGCCGCTCGCCTTGAGGTCTTGGTGAACCGTTGCCTCTGCAGCCCGATTGGACCGAAGAGATTCTGAGTGTGCGGGGGCGACTGAGGTCATTCGGCGGCAGCCTTTGTCTCGGGCGCGGCGGCAGGTTCGGGTGCGGCGGCTCTGGTCGGGGGCGAGTCCGGGTTGGGCTGTGAGGCGGCGAGGGCTTCGACATCCCGCAGGGCGCCCACGGCTGCGCGCAGTTCAGCAAGCGTCATGGTGTCCTCGATCCCGGTGCCATCGCGGCTGTTGCGGATGGCCCCGTGCGTGATGGCGAGGATGAAGACGAGAACTGCGGGCAGAAGGTCGATGGCTATGGCTCCGGCCCAGCTTGGCACAAAGTTGCGGGCGTAGAGGATGACTGCATCTGCGGCAGAAATTGGGGTGTAGGTGACGTCTGTGGCCTGTTCCAGAGATTGAACGGTTTGAGCTGCGCGTTCGAGCGTGGCTGCACGCTGGCCCAGCACTTCGAGAACGGACGTGATGGTGGCCGATTGATCGGCACGGCCTGCAGCGGTTGTGCTGTCCAGCTCGGGCAACACAACCGAAGCCGCGAGGTCTTGGGCGGCGCGCTCCACCAGCGGCGCGACGGAGAGCTGGCGGAGTTGCGTGATCAGGCCCTGAAGGCGAACGGCGGCTTCGGAAAACTCGACGGAGCGGGCTTCCACATTGCCGGGTTCGACGGTGAGGGCGCGCATCCGGGACAGGATTGTGTTGCCCTCGGTAAAGCTGCTTTCAACGAGCGGGGTTTGCGCGGCGATCTGGGTTTCCAGCGCCTGCAACTCGGCAGATTTCTGGCGCAGCACGCGAAAGACTGCGCCGCGACCGGCGAGGCCGGAGAGGGAGCCAGCGGCCTCCTGTTCGGAGAGGTCTTCGAAAGACTGGCGGGTGCGGGACACATCGCGTTCGAGGGCCTGACCGGTGAGGGCAATTTCGTGCGCGCGCTCCAGCGCCACTTGGTAATCCTGTACGGTCTTGGCGAGATGTTGTTCGACGGCGGCAGACCCGGCCAGCGCGGCGGCGTTGAGCCAGGACGACATGGCAACGATGGCGAGGCTGCCGATGCCCATCGCGCCCAGCAGACCAGCGCGGGCACGATTGGTGCGCACAGCCGGAAACAGCCGCATCAGATAGGACCAAAACACAAAAATGCCCACAGAGACGGCGGTGGAATAGGCGATGGCGGCAAAGACAGACATGGCGCCGTTGTCGTCCAGCAGCGAGGACACGCCGAGATAGGTGTAAATGCCGGAGGCGACGGAGAGCACGCCAAGCGCCGTGCCAGAGAACGTGTCGAGCCAGTTGATATGGGCTTCGAGTTCGCGCGCATAGCGCACGCCCTGGGCGGCGTTGCGGGTCAGGGGGGCGTCTTCAGGCTGCATCGTGTCTCCGGGAATGGCTGTTTGGAAAGATGTCGTTTTGTCAGCGATTTGCAAGCAGTGGCCCGGCTGGGTTGCGTTTGTTCATGAAATGTCCATATTCTGAGCATGGAATTGCGTGTAGATCCGATGGAGCCTGTTCTGACGCCTGGCCAGCTTTTGGCGCGCGGGGTGTCGCGGCATATGAGCAGCCTTGGCTTTGCCACGGTGGAGGAATTTGTGCCGGACCGGGGGCTGCGGGTCGATGTGATGGCGCTTGGGCCGAAAGGCGAGTTGTGGATCATCGAATGTAAATCGTCGCGCGCGGATTTCATGAGCGACGGCAAGTGGCAGGGCTATCTGCCGTGGTGTGACCGCTATTTCTGGGCGGTGGATCAGGCGTTCGAAACGGATCTGCTGCCAGAGGACACCGGGTTGTTGATCGCCGATGGCTATGACGCGGAAATTCTGCGCATGGGCCCGGAAGACAAGATCGCTCCGGCGCGGCGCAAGAAACTGGTGCAAAAGTTCGCCTTTTGCGCGGCGCGGCGGTTGCAGGGCTTGCGCGATCCCGGCGCGGGACTGCAGTGGGGTTCGGCGTGCGGCTCGGTCAGGGCGGGTCCGAAAAGCTGAAGCCATGTGACGCCCATTGCCAAGCCAACTGCAGATGGCGCGAGCAGATGCTGAACCCAATCGGTCGCGCGATGGATGTGTATTGCGTTGGTCCCGAGGTAGAACCCCGCCACGGACCACAGGAAGATCGTGCTGTGGCTTTGGGAGGACAGGGACGCGGGCGGCAGGATCAGCCCCAGCGCGGTGGTCAGCGCAATGAGCGCGCCCCCGCGCCGAAGGTGAATCAGGCCGCGCGCCTCACTCGGTGCAGATTTTTTCTGCCTCCACAGCGCGTTGGCATAGGAACTGGTATGCATGCGTTCGATGGATTGGGCGCCTTACGCGCGCAGAGCGTTTATCGCCACCAGTTTGAAGACGCAAAACACAATCGACCAAGTGTCCATGCGGTCAAGTAACATGGAGGTGGTTACTTGCGCTTGCCCTTGCCAGGCTTGCCTGCCGCGGACATCTGGCGTGCGGTTTCGGCGGCGGCGCGCAGCTCCTCTGCGATGTCGTCGGCCTCGTCCGGTTCGAAATCCATCGGGATCTCCAGATCGCCAGCAAACATGAACAGCCGTACCATACCCTTATCGGTCGGCCCGATCTGGAGGTTTGCTTCGATGTCGGATTCGTCGTTGATGCCCATTGTCCTGCCCCTTGACGGTCGTTGTGCCAGTTAGCGCGCAGAGGGGTGTATTGCAAGGAGAGAGGCCATTCCACCGCAGCTGCATCTGGCGGGCAGGGAAGGGGATGCGCTCGCTGGAGACCTTCGGCGGCGCCCTGATTTGGCGAAGGTCTTTTTTCGGTGCGACGGGCTTCAAACGGCGGATGGAGTCGAAGCTGTGGCCAAGATTGAAAATTTTGCCGGATTCGCGCTTGCAATCATGGTAGGGTCTCTGTAAATCGCCTGCCAGTGCCGCCTTAGCTCAGTAGGTTAGAGCGCCTGATTGTGGATCAGGAGGTCCCCCGTTCGAGCCGGGGAGGTGGTACCATTACTCTCCCCAAAGTCATGACAGTTCACCCGCCAGTTGCTTGGGGCGTGGCTTTGTCGTGCGGTGGCGCTCAGGATGGTCCGTCACGGGAGATGAGCACTGATTGGACGGCTGGCGCGCGGCGGGACCCGGATGGATTTCCGCCTTTCGGACAAGATCGCCGATGATGATTCCCAAAGTGTGCAGGTTCCCGTGCTGAAGCGGGCTATCGCGGTGCACGAATGGCGACGGTTTCCGTGAGATTTTGGGGAATTTGTTGCATGCCAAGGGCTTGGCCGTTTGGGGCCAGTATCTGAAGCGGCTGTCGGCTATCGTGAGGCTGCTGTGAGGGCACCCTTCTTGGGATTGGCTGGCAGCGCGTTTTGGACGTCAGCTAATTTTAACCAAGGTCGCATTCTATGAACCCGGCCCCGTAGACACGGCGAAGGTCTGGTGGAAAGATAGCCCCGTCACAAAAGCGTTTTAGAACAGAGCCTTGGTCATGCCTGCGACGTTATGCGTGGGGTGGAATGCTGCAATGCAGCAAAAAAGAGGAACGTTTCCTTTCCGAATGTGGTTGTATGAGATGACCACAGGAGGTTCACCAATGTTCCAAGATATGATGAAGGCCACGACGGATTGGCAAAAAGTGGCGCTGTCCACTTCTCAGATGATGCTGTCGGCGGCGGTGGTGGTTCAGACGCGGATGGCCCAGATGGCAATGGGTGTGATGAAACCTCAGGAATTCACCCGCATGGTGCTTGAGAAGCCCTCAGCCTTTGCGCGCGGCGGTGAGATGGCCATGCGCGCCATGTCGGGCAACAAAGGGTACGCCATCGTTATGGCGGAGGCTTTGAAGCCGATTGAGGCAAGTGCAAGCGCCAATGCGCGACGTTTGTCCGGAGGCAGTGCCGCAAATGCACTTGCATCGCCCCGTAAGAAGACACGCAAACCCAAGAGCGGCTGAACCATATGGGGGTTCACGCGTTGGGGAGCTCCGACACATGGAGCACCTTAAATGCGCACCCTCACTCTGATTTTTCCGTTCTTGCTTGCCAGCCCCGCCTTGGCACTGACCCCAGAGGAGGTTCAGGTTGCGACCTACACCGGTGGTGTTCTGCCAGAAGGACAGTCCGGTCTTACGATGAAGCTGCAGATCTTGCTGGACCGTGCGGGGATCTCTCCCGGTGTGATTGATGGCTACAAGGGCGGCATGAGCGAAAGCGCCTTGCGCGCCTTTGAACAGCGCGAAGGCCTGCCTGTGGATGGGATCTTGGACCCTGAAGTTTGGATGCTGCTGGGGGGCAACACGGCTGAACCCGTTTTGGGGCAGTATAGCGTAACGGCGGAGGATGTGTCCGGTCTGACCGCCTCTATCCCGGACAACGTTCGGGAAAAGGCGCAAATGAACGAGCTTGGCTACCTGCGTGTGTCCGAGAGGCTGGCCGAACGGTATCACATGGATGAAGATGCCCTGATCGCCATGAACCCTCAGGCGGGTTTTGCGGCGGGAGAGACCATCGTGGTGGCCAATCCCGGTGAATATGTCGAAGGTACGGTGGATCGTATCGAGATCCACAAGGGGTCGCAGCGCGCCGTGGCGCTGGACGCGGGCGGCGCAGTTCTGGCGAACTATCCGGTGGCAATCGGATCGAACAGCACGCCGTCGCCCTCTGGCACGATGCATGTGAAGGCGGTCGCGATGAATCCAACCTACAGTTACAACCCGGACGTGAACTTCGAGGCCGATGGCGTTGAGGAAGCGCTGACGCTTCCGCCGGGTGCGAATGGACCGGTGGGGACCGTCTGGATCGATCTATCGAAGCCCACCTACGGTTTGCACGGCACGGATTCCCCGGCGAAGTTGTTCGAGAACCACAGCCATGGCTGCGTGCGCTTCACCAACTGGGACGTGACCGAGCTGGCGCACATGGTGTCGGATGGCGTGTCTGTGGAGTTCCTGGAGTGAAACGCTGGGGTTTGATCCTGTGTTTGAGCGCTGTGCCGGTCTGGGCGCAAGAGGGGCCGGAGGAGTCGCTTCGTCCCAAGGCGCGCATCGTCGAAGCAGAGACGCCAGATGTCGAGGTGCCCGCGGAGGAGGCCCTGCCTGGCGGAGTCAAGGCAGAGGCCTTGCCAAAAGGCATGCGGGACGAGTTGCGGGTCGATGATACCGAATATGCCGTATGCCTCGCAGCACTTGACCGCATGGGAGTGACGTACACCGAAGTTGATCCGATTATCCCCGACGATGACGCGGATTGCGGCATTCTTCGTCCGCTGGAGGTGACGGAGATCGCGCCGGGGGTGGCCGTAACCCCGCCGGCGGTGATCCGGTGCGAAACAGCGGAAGCGATGGCTCTTTGGGTCCACGATTTCGTTCTTCCCGCAGCTGAACGGCTAGAGGAGCGGGGCGCACTGACCGAGGTCAGGAACGGCTCCGGCTATATCTGTCGCCGCCGCAACAATGTGGCCGACGGCAAGCTGTCGGAACATGCGTTTGGCAACGCTGTGGATGTGATGGGTTTCACGTTCGAGAACGGGCCGCCCATCCCCGTTGAGCCGCGCGAGGCGCAGGGATCAATGGCGGAAGCCTTTCAGGATGCGGTTCGCGCCTCGGCCTGCATGGAGTTCACCACGGTGCTGGGGCCGGGCTCGAACGCGTCACATGACGATCACCTGCATCTGGATGTCATCCGGCGCACGCGCGGGTGGCGGCTGTGTGAGCAGGGCGGCGCGACCTCGGATTGATGTGACCCCGCGGCCATAAAAAAGCCCCGCCGGTAATTGGCGGGGCTTTCTCGTGCCCTTGAGCCGCGAGGGAGCGGCTTTCGGATAAGTTACTCGGCGGCGACGGCCTGCGTCAGGTGTGCCAGCAGAGTTTCGGGTGAGGATTCGCCATAAGGGTCGTCGGGGCAGTTGTCCATGAGGCCCGGCTCTTCGAACCATGCTTCGACCACACCGTCATTGATGATGGCCGCATAGCGCCAGGAGCGCGGACCGAACCCAAGGTTATCCTTGTGCACCAGCATGCCCATCTTGCGGGTGAATTCGCCGGAGCCATCCGGGATGACCTTTACGTTTTCGATGCCCTGCGCTTTGGCCCACTGGTTCATCACGAAGCTGTCGTTGACGGACAGGCAGTAGATTTCGTCGATGCCCTGTGCCTGGAACTCGCCGAAGTTGTTTTCGAATCCGGGAAGCTGGTAGGTCGAGCATGTGGGCGTGAACGCGCCGGGCAGGGAGAAGAGGATCACGCGCTTGCCAGCGAAGTAGTCTGCGGTGGATTTGTCTTCCCAGCGGAAGGGGTTGGGCCCTTCGATGCTGTCATCACGGACGCGGGTGCGGAAGGTGACGTCGGGGAGTTTGGTGCCGGTTTTCATCGGTCTCTCCTGTTCGCTACATTGCAGTTGTCTGACCCGTGAGTGCGCGGGATGCTGCACTGCGTCAATGCGTTGCGAATGCATAGCGGCTATGCGCTGGGCGGGGTCGTCCATAGTGGTCAATCTGCACGCAGCGCTGCGGCATTTTCATGCGGGTGGCGCACTTGTGGTTAACATGTTAAGTGTTTGCATGAGGGGTATGTGAGCTCGACGCAGAGGGTAAGCTGGCTTTGGCGTCGGGAGCAGCTCAAAGCAGGACGGTGCGCCGTAGGAGGTCTTGATGGATTGGGAGGAGTTCGCCCGTTGGGGGGAGCGCGCGGCGCAGTTTGGTGCCGATTATCACGAGGGCTTGAGAGATCGGCCTGTGCGTCCGGATGTGACACCGGGCGAGGCGGCTGCGCTCTTGGCCGATGCCCCCCCTGAGGTGGGCGAGGCGATGGAGGCGATCTGGGCCGATTTTCTCGATATCGTACCAAAACGGCTGACCCATTGGCAGCATCCGAGGTTCTTTGCCTACTTTCCCGCCAATGCCGCGCCGGTGTCCATGCTGGCGGAGATGCTGGTGAGCGTCATGGCACCGCAATGCATGTTGTGGCAGACCTCTCCGGTGGCGACCGAGATGGAAGGCGTCATGGTGGACTGGCTGCGTCAGGCGGTGGGCCTGCCTGAAGGATGGTCCGGTGTGATCCAGGATTCGGCATCCTCCGCCACCTTATCCGCAGTATTGACCATGCGTGAGCGGGCCTGCGACTGGTCCGGCAATCGAGAGGGGCTGTCCGCCAAGGGCGCTTTGCGCGTTTACGTGTCGGAGCAGGCGCATTCGTCGGTGGACCGCGCCTGTTGGGTGGCGGGGATCGGTCAGGACAATCTGGTCAAACTGCCCAGTGTGGGCGCGCCGACCTTTGGCGTCGATGCAGTGGCTCTGCGGCGGGCCATCGCCGAGGATCGCGCGGCAGGACACGTTCCCGCCGGGATCGTGGCCGTCACGGGCGGCACCGGCATCGGCGCTTGGGATGATCTGGCGGCGGTCGGTGCCGTGGCCGCCGAGGAGGGGCTTTACCTGCATTGCGATGCGGCCTGGGCCGGGTCAGCCATGATCTGCCCAGAGATCCGCGACGAGATGTGGCGTGGCATAGAGACGTGCGATTCCGTTGTCTTCAACCCGCATAAATGGCTTGGGGCGCAGTTCGATTGCTCTGTCCAGTTCCTGAAAGACCCGCAGCAGCAGGTGGATACGCTGAAGATCGCGCCAGAGTACCTCAAGACCTCCGGTGCGGAGGTGGTGAATTACTCCGAGTGGACGATTCCGCTCGGGCGTCGGTTCCGGGCGCTCAAGTTATGGTTCTTGCTGCGTTATTACGGGCTGGAGGGGCTTCGCGCACGTATGCGCAATCATGTGGCATGGGCCGGTGAGGTTTGCTGCGCCTTGCGCGATCATGGCTTTGAGATCGTGACGGAGCCGATCCTGTCGCTGTTCACCTTCCGGGGGCCGGGGGATGATGCAGCGCAGCAACGTCTGGTGGATGCGATCAATGCGGACGGCCGGATCTATGTGACGCAAGGCATGCACGCGGGCCGGAGAGTTGTGCGCTTTCAGGTTGGGCAGTTCGACTGCACGCGGGACGATGTGATGATGGCGGTCGATGTGATCGCCGAGATTTCGGGGAGGCAATAGGATGGTGAAATTCGTCAGTTTTACGCATGACAACGCTGCTAAATTCGGGCTGTGGAGCGACGATGGTCTGATCGATCTGACTGGATTTGAAGGTCATTCAGCGCTGCGGCAGGTGATTGAGGCTGGGGCGCTCAAGGCGCTTGCACAGGCGGGTATGGGCCGCCCGGCGAAGATCCCGCATGAGGATGCGATTTTGGAAATCCCGGTCCGCGATCCGGAGAAGATCATCTGTGTCGGTGTCAACTTTCCCGACAGGAATGCGGAGTACAAGGATGGGCAGGAAGCTCCGGGGCGCCCGTCGCTTTTTATCCGTTTTGCGCGGTCTTTTGTCGGTCATGGCAGCGCCTTGGTGCGGCCGCCGGAGTCCGAACAGCTCGATTACGAAGGCGAGGTCACCATCGTCATTGGCAAGGGCGGGCGTCGCATCGCGCGGGAAGACGCCTATGACCACATCGCGGCGATCACCCTGTGCAACGAGGGAACGGTTCGCGATTGGGTGCGCCACGCAAAATTCAACGTGACGCAGGGCAAGAACTGGGACCAGAGCGGGTCCATCGGCCCGTGGCTGGTGCCGTTTACCCATCCTTCGCAACTTGATGATATCGCCTTGGAAACCCGCGTGAACGGCGAGGTGCGGCAGAAGGATCGAACGGGGCGGATGCTGTACGATTTTCGCTATATTGTGAACTACGTCAGCACGTTCACCACGTTGGTGCCCGGCGATGTGATCGTCTGCGGAACGCCCACCGGCGCAGGCGCGCGGTTCGATCCGCCGATCTGGCTCAAGCCCGGTGACGTGATCGAGGTGGAAGCCGAGGGAATTGGTGTGCTGCGCAATACGGTGGTGGATGAATGACGGACGAGGAAATTCACGCTGCGGCACAGGCGCTTTTGGCGGCTGAAGACGCGGGGCGCCAGATCGGGCTTTTGTCGGTGCAGCATCCGGGCATGACCATGGATGAGGCCTATGCGGTTCAGGCGGCGCTTATGACGGCAAAAAGCGTCGCGGGCCGCAAGGTCATCGGCTGGAAGATCGGTTTGACATCAAAGGCGATGCAGGACGCGCTGAAGATCGATACCCCGGATTCGGGCGTGTTGTTCGATGACATGGTGTTCGAGTCTGGCGGCGTGGTGCCGGAAGGGCGTTTCATCCAGCCTCGTGTAGAGGCGGAAATCGCTTTCGTCATGAAGGCTCCCCTGGAGGGCAATGTGACACGGGAGCAGGTCGTGGCCGCAACGGACTTCGTCTGCCCGTCGCTGGAGATCCTCGACACACGGATCTTTCGCGCCGACCCTTCGAGCGGCAAGACGCGCGTCATCGTGGACACGATTGCCGACAATGCGGCCAACGCCGGGATTGTGCTTGGCAATCAACGACATGATCCGCGTCTCGTGGACCTTCGCTGGGCGGGAGCCATTGTCGCGCGCGATGGCGAGGTGGAGGAGACGGGGCTCGGCGCCGGCGTGCTCAACGATCCCGTCATGGGCATCGTCTGGTTGGCGAAACGCATGGGGGTCTATGGTCAGTCAATCAAACCGGGGCAGGTCATCCTGTCGGGGTCTTTCATCAGGCCCGTGGAATGCCCGCCGGGGTCACATGTGGAGGCGGATTTTGGCGCCTTTGGCCATGTGGAGGTCAGCTTTGCCTGAAGCGCAGGCATTGGAAGGGAATGCGGTCATTCGATAAGGATCGTTTGGCGCAAACGTCCGGTGGCGCGGTCAAAAATGAGGATTTGATCGTCGTTCGTCACTACGGCGTACCAGTCCGAACCTTGGGTGTAGGCGGTGGCCTGCGTTCCGTCGGGCAGTGTGATGAGCTCTGGCAGAGGGGCCTGTGCCTTGCTATAGCGCAGCCAAAGCAGGCTGGCGATTGCGATGATCCCGGCCATCATCACCACCATGAGCAGCGTCACCATGGCTTGCAGGATGCGCAGGCTGCGGGGGGGCTGATACTCAGCAGTCTCGGGAGCGTCCATGGAGCGCCTTTGTGTCACGATCACGGCCAACCCGCCGCCGCGTCTTGATAAGGCGCTGGCGCGCGATGTGCCAGAGGCTGCGTCCCTGTCGCGCACCCGCCTGTCCAAATTGATCGCCGAAGGCGCGGTGACACGCGGCGGCGAGGTGTTGACCGATGCGAAAGCGCGCGTCGCCGAGGGTGACGTGATCGAAATCGCGGTGCCGGAGGCGGTGGATTATGATGTGCTGCCGCAGGATATTCCGCTGTCCATCGTTCATGAGGACGCCGATCTGATCGTGGTGGACAAGCCTGCAGGGATGGTGGTGCATCCGGCGCCGGGGTCGCCGTCGGGAACGTTGGTAAACGCATTGCTGCACCACTTCGGCGGGGAGCTGTCGGGTATTGGCGGCGAGAAACGTCCCGGCATCGTGCACCGCATCGACAAGGACACCAGTGGGCTTTTGGTCGTGGCAAAGTCCGACCGGGCGCACCATGGCCTTGCGAAGCAGTTCGAGAAACACACTGCCCGTCGCGCCTATCTGGCGCTGGTGCACGGGGTGCCGGATCTGGCGGACCCACGCCTGATCGGCACGCGCGGCGTGTCCACCGCGCCGGGGGGCGAGATCAGCATCACTTCCGGCCTTGGGCGTCACCGCACAGATCGACAGCGCCAAGCGGTGTTCTTTGACGGGCAGGGGCGGCACGCGATCACCCATGCCAAACCGCTGGAGACGTTTGGAGACCCTGCTTGCCTGACGCTGGTGGAATGCCGGTTGGAGACGGGGCGCACGCATCAGATCCGTGTGCATATGGCACATGCGGGCCATGCGCTGGTCGGCGATCCGGTTTACGGTGGTCGGCGCAAGCTGAAGGAAAGCGCGTTGTCGGTGCAGGGCTTTGCCTCGGCCAACGCATTTGATCGTCAGGCGCTGCACGCGGCGGAGCTGGGCTTCGTTCATCCCGCGACGGAGGAGGAAATGCTGTTCTCCTCGCCGCTGCCGCAGGACATGGCCGAGATGCTGGCCGCGCTGCGCGGCTGACAGCGCTCTCGTTCCGCCGTCATCCCTTTGCAGAAAAGCCGACGAAAACCTCCCGTTGGGGCGGTTCTTTCTTGTGCCTTCCTGAAAGCTGATAAAAAATGTCAGAAAAGAAGGCGGGCTGTGCGCACATGCACGTTAGATCGTGTTACAACGCCTTTCTTTCGGATTGGGAACGGTTAGGATTGTTTAACGTTTAGGCAATATGAAACTTGAAACGGCGCTCTCGCATACCCATTTGGATGTTAAAGGTCGTTACATGATCGCCAGAAAAGGGACAGACATGAGCAACTATGCAAATCTCCCGGCGCCGTCGCCGGAAGCCGGTCTGAGCCGCTACCTTTCGGAAATCCGGAAGTTTCCGCTGCTGGAACCGGAAGAGGAATACATGCTGGCCAAGCGCTGGGTCGAGGAAGAAGACACTGAGGCCGCGCACCGGATGGTTACGTCTCACCTGCGACTCGCGGCCAAGATCGCCATGGGATACCGCGGCTACGGCTTGCCGCAGGCAGAGGTGATTTCAGAGGCGAACGTCGGCCTGATGCAAGCTGTGAAACGGTTTGACCCTGAGAAGGGCTTCCGCCTGGCGACCTACGCCATGTGGTGGATCCGTGCTTCGATTCAGGAATATATCCTGCGGTCCTGGTCGCTGGTAAAGCTGGGCACGACCTCTGCACAGAAGAAGCTGTTCTTTAACCTGCGGAAGGCGAAGTCGCGGATCGGTGCATTGGAAGACGGTGATCTGCGTCCGGAGCATGTTCAGAAGATCGCCACCGACCTGGGCGTGACGGAGACCGAGGTGATCTCCATGAACCGGCGTTTGTCCGGTGGCGATGCGTCCTTGAACGCGACCGTCGGGTCCGAAGGCGAAGGGACGATGCAGTGGCAGGATTGGTTGGAGGATGAAGATGCCGATCAAGCTGAGGATTACGCCGAGCGCAACGAACTTGAAGCGCGCCGGGAACTGTTGACCGCCGCGATGGACGTTCTGAACGATCGGGAAAAAGACATTTTGACCCAGCGTCGGTTGGCGGAAAAGCCTGTGACACTGGAAGATCTGTCCGGTCAGTACGACGTAAGCCGTGAGCGTATCCGCCAAATCGAAGTCCGGGCGTTCGAAAAACTGCAAAAGCGCATGCAAGAGCTTGCCAAAGAGCATGGTATGCTCGCTAGTGCATGAGATAGGGATCGGTTGAGCGGCCGGTTCCTGACGACCCTGCCCAAGACTTCCCTCACAGATTCAAAGGTTCGGGTTGGCCCCCGTCGGAGACATCCGGCGGGGGTTTTTGCATGCCGTCGGCCGTGGCTTGCGGTCGCAGGTCTGTGCGCTAACGTGGGCGGACAGACGTGAGGGAGAGGAACAATGGCGCACCACGTGAGATGGGGCATTCTAGGCGCGGCGAAATTCGCGCGGGAGCATATGGGACGTGCGATACATGCCGGCGAACGCGGGGCACTCGTGGCGCTGGCCACGTCTTCGACCGAGAAGGCGGCACCTTTTGCAGCGTATGCGCCGGGTCTGAAGGTGCACCTGTCGTATGACGATTTATTGGCCGACCCGGAGATTGACGCAGTCTACATTCCGCTGCCAAACCATTTGCATGTGGAGTGGTCAAAGAAGGCTTTGCATGCAGGCAAGCACGTATTGGTGGAAAAGCCTCTTGCGATGGAAGCGACACAGTTCGACGATGTCATCGCGGCACGTGACAGCTCAGGCAAGCTGGCGGCAGAGGCTTATATGGTTGTGCACCACCCGCAGTGGGCCAAGGCCAAGACGTTGTACGAAGAGGGGGCAATCGGCACAATCAAACGTGTGTCGGTGGCGTTCTCTTACGACAACCGCGCAGACACCAGCAACATACGCAACAATCCTGAAACCGGCGGCGGCGCCATCCCGGACATTGGTGTCTATGCATATGGCACGGTGCGCTTTGTGACCGGGGAGGAGCCTTCAGACATCCTGTCCACATGTATTGAACGCGAAAACGGCGTTGATGTCTGGAGCCATGTCACGGCGCGCTTTCCGTCGTTCCATTACAGCAGTGTCGTGTCGATGCGCATGGCGCCGTTCCAGGAAGTTGTGTTTCATGGAGACGGTGGTGTGATGCGACTGACCGCGCCGTTCAACGCGGGCGTTTACGGCGAAGCGTCTGTCGAGGTGCAAGATACGTCGCTGGAGGTCACGCGCTGGCGCTTTCCTGCGATCAATCACTATGTAAAGCAAGTTGAGGCATTCAATGCGTCTGTGCTGGATGGGGTGGCGTACCCCTGTCCGCTGGAGTTCTCCAAGGGCACGCAAAAGATGATCGACATGATCTGGGCGGCTGACAGAGCGTAAGGTCTGGAAGGTACTCGCCCTCGTGCTGCAGGGCTGCCGGGGGCGAGTGTTGTTTTACAGATCCTGGATCGTAATCACGACTTTACCGGTTGATTTGCGGGTGCGCAGCATTTCGAGACCTTCATCGGCCTGATCCAATGGAAAGGTGTTGGAGACATGCGGGTGCAGCCGGCCGTCTGCGTGCCATTGCATCAATGTCGCGAGGCTGTCCGTCAGGACCTCCGGTTTGAAGGCCAGATAGCCGCCCCAATAGACCCCCAGAACAGAGAGGTTCTTGACCAGGAGGTGGTTGGATTTGATTTGCGGCACCTCGCCTGAGGCAAAGCCAATGGGCAGAAGGCGAGCGTCCGGCTTGCACGCGCGAAAGGCCGCGTCCCATTGCTCGCCGCCGACAGGATCATAGACCACATCCGCCCCGCCAAGTGACTTTACCTCGGCACGGATGTCTTGCGTCCTTGCGTCAATCAGGTGATCCGCACCGGCGGCTTTGGCGGCTTGCAATTTGTCCGCGCCCCGTGCGCAGGCGATGACATTTGCCCCCATGAGTTTGCCAATCTCGACGGCGGTGAGGCCGACGCCCCCGGCAGCGCCCAGAACCAACAATGTTTCCCCTGGCTGCAGGCGCGCACGATAATCCAGCGCGACGTGGCTGGTGCCATAAGCGATCTGAAAAGCTGCGGCGTCGGTGAAGGGCATGGCGTCGGGCAGTTTGACCGCGCGGATGGCGTCGAAACAGCCAAGCTCCGCCAGCCCGCCCTGGCCCCCGAAGACCGCCACACGGTCGCCAATAGCGAAGCCCTTGACGCCGTCGCCCAGCGAATCAATAACCCCTGCAACCTCCATTCCGAGCGTGAAAGGGTGGGACGGTGTGTCCTGATAGGTGCCTTTGATCATGAGAAGGTCAGCGAAATTCAACCCACAGGCGGCGATTCGGACGCGAATCTCTCCTTTTGCGGGTACAGGTTCCGGAATTGTGATTACACTTGGACGTGTGTCTGGGGCTGGTACTACGTACGCACGCATAGGGTGCTCCTATTCTTTCGAGTATTACTCCTGCGCGAATGCGCCGATGCTTTGAATTGAAGAATGAACGTCGTACAGCCCCACATCAACAATACTTAAGTTTTTTCAACTTTATGTTGAAAAGCAAACTTGTTTACCATCTTTAGGCGCTTGTTTGGGTTGATTTTGGATACATATTTGATGTAGCACCATAGGTCATACACGTGCAGGATGAGGCTGGTACGGGTCACGATCCAATTACCGGGCCGCTCATCGGCCAAACCCAAAGAACAGGAAAAAAAAGATGGCGCACCCCGTTGATGTTCACGTTGGCAAGCGAATTCGGCACCGTCGCTGGCTCGTGGGCATGACCCAACAGCAACTCGCTGAGAAGGTCGGTATCAAGTTCCAACAGATTCAAAAGTACGAGACAGGGGCAAACCGTGTCAGCGCATCCCGGCTTTGGGATATCGCCGACTCTTTGGAAGTTCCGGTCAGCTTCTTCTTCGAGGGCATAGAGTCCGAGAGCGGAGCGGCCCTGACATCGGAAAATGTTCCGTCTGACATCCTGGGCGACAAAGAAGCACTCGACCTCGTTCGGTCCTACTACGCCATCCCGGAAAACCAGCGCCGTCGCCTGTTTGAGTTGGCGCGCGTCCTGTCTGACGTGGCTTGAGCCAAGACATTATCTGCGATAGCCGGAGGAGGGTCTGGCTAACGCAGAGGTAATGCTGGTGGATATCTCAAAAGAGCTGGCAGAGGAGTTGACCTCCACTGCTGAGGCACTCGCCGATGCAGCGCGAGACGTTATCTTACCATACTTCCGCCAATCCGGCGGGCTTGAGGTGCAAAACAAGCTGAGCACGGGGTTTGATCCTGTCACAGCAGCAGACAAGGCAGCGGAACAGGCCATGCGCGCCGTTCTGGCAACGCGTCGGCCCGACGATGCAATCCTTGGCGAAGAATTCGGACATAAAAGCGGCAGCACGGGGATGACTTGGGTTTTGGACCCGATTGACGGCACCCGCGCGTTTATGTCTGGCACGGCCACGTGGGGCGTGCTGATTGCCGTCTCTGACGAGACCGGGCCGCGCTTTGGCATGATAGACCAACCCTATACGGGAGAGCGGTTCCGCGGCGGTTTGGGCATGGCCAATTGGCAAAGTCCGCGCGGCGGTGGAGCGCTGTGCACGCGGACCACCGGTGCGCTGGGCGATGCGATTTTGTTCACAACCTTTCCCGAAGTAGGCACCCTGGCGGAGCGTGCAGGCTTTGAGGCCGTTCGTGATGAGGTCCAGCTGGTGCGCTATGGCATGGATTGCTACGCTTACGCGCTGTTGGCGATGGGCCAGATCGACCTTGTGATCGAGGCGGGGCTGCAAGCCTATGACATCCAGGGGCCGCTGGCCGTCATCCAAGGGGCAGGGGGCATCGTCACCAACTGGCAGGGCGGACCCGCGCACGACGGTGGAAGGGTCCTCGCAGCGGCCAACCCGAGCATACACGCGCAGGCGCTGGAGATCCTCAAACGCTTCTGAAGGGGCACCATATGACCGATTGGCTGATCCGCAACGCGCAAACGGTACTGACGATGGATGACGCAGGGGCGGAGCTTTCGGGCGTCGATATCCGGGTGTCGGACGGAGTCATTGCAGAAATCGGCACGGGGCTGACCAGCACCGGCGAGGTGATCGATGCTGCGTCCTGTGTTGTCACGCCGGGCTTGGTCAACACCCATCATCACCTGTATCAGACCTTGACGCGCGCCGTACCTGGTGGGCAGGACGCGCTGCTGTTTGGCTGGCTACAGACGCTCTACCCCATTTGGGCGAAGTTCGGCCCCGAGGAGATGTTCACTTCTGCGCAGATTGGCCTGGCGGAGCTGGCGCTGTCTGGCTGCACGCTGACCTCCGACCATCTGTACCTGTACCCCAATGGCGCCCGCCTGGATGATACGATTGCGGCTGCGCGTGAGGTGGGGTTGCGCTTTCATCCCACACGCGGGGCCATGTCCATCGGTGAAAGCGACGGTGGATTGCCTCCTGATGCGCTGGTGGAGCCGGAGAGCGCGATCCTGGAGGACTGCATCCGTGTGATCGATGCGTTTCATGATGCGACAGAGGGAGCGATGGTGCGGGTCGGTGTCGCGCCTTGCTCACCGTTCTCGGTCAGCCGCGATTTGATGCGCGAAGCCGCGCTTCTGGCGCGTGACAAGGGGGTCATGCTGCACACCCATCTGGCGGAAAATGACGAAGACGTCGCCTATAGCGAGGCCCATTTCGGGTGCCGCCCAGGCCAATATGCGGAAGACCTGGGTTGGACTGGAGACGACGTCTGGCATGCGCATTGTGTAAAACTGGACGGAGCAGAAATCGACCTTTTTGCCCGTTCGCGAACCGGGGTGGCGCATTGCCCATGTTCCAACTGTCGGCTGGGGTCTGGCATTGCGCCAGTCCGGGCCATGCGTGATGCGGGCGTGAAGGTCGGGCTTGGCGTGGACGGCTCGGCGTCAAACGACGCGGGCAATCTGATCGGCGAAGCCCGGCAGGCCCTGCTGTTGCAGCGCGTGACGCGGGGGGCCGATGCCATGAGCGCACGAGAGGCGTTGCGGATTGCAACGCGTGGCGGCGCAGAGGTGCTGGGGCGGCAGGACTGCGGTCAAATTGCTGTGGGGAAACGCGCGGATATCGCGATGTGGGATGTTTCGGGGATCGAGAGTGCCGGAAGCTGGGATCCGGCGGCGCTGTTGCTGGCAGGTCCGACGCGGGTGAAGCATCTGCTGGTTGAAGGCCGTCAGATCGTGCGGGATGGGCATGTGGTGACTTTCGACGTATCTAAAGCGATCCGGCGACAAAATAAGTTGGCCGCGCGCTTGGCGTGATCCAGTGGTCTCGAGATTGCATATTTGCAAAGCCAAGGTGAGACCCTGTGTTCAACGCAATACGTTAGACGGGGTTCGAGACGGCAGCTCCGCGCAAAGCCTGCAAGCACGACGACGCAGCCGCTTTCACACAAATCGACGACATCAACTGGCAGAGTGGCCCTGTCGCCCGCACTGCGTCGTTGCGGATTTGACCAAAGCAACGCTTGTCGTAATCATGATGCAAACATGGCCGACGCGACCGCAAAGCCCTCGCGCTTCAGTTGATACCCTGGCGAAGCCTTGGAAGTGTCAGAAGGGCAGGCACGTTGGTTGCGAATTGTGGCCCCACATGATGCCTCTCGCGCAGTGGACGGTTCAATCGGCAGAACCCTGCAGATTGACGCGCGGAGTTGACCAATGCGGGGATCTTTTACGAGTGGGATCATTGCCTTGGCGAGCCGTCGACCTCTGCCTGCGCAGTGCCCAGCCGAACAAGGAGACAGTCTGCGCCAGAGTGTTTGTCCAAGGCCCGCTGCTCAGAGATCCTGCGGGTGTTGATCTGCGCGCGGCATGGTTCAAGACTTCGAGTGGCAGGTCGCGAAGCTTCGGGGCCGGATCGTGGCGCTCAACCCGTACATCGCTATTGGCAGGCGCGTCACAGAGCATTTAAACTCACTCTGTTTGAAGAAAAGGGACGTACGCTTACGCAGCGATCGGTGAAACGATGCCAGCGACCCAAGAAATGGCGGAACTATCAGCGATGGCTTGGGCTTTGTGGCAAAATTAAAATTCTGGCGTGCACGCTTTAAAGAAGCCGCCGGTCAGTTCCGCACGGACGAAGAGGAACAGCGGTTCAATGCGCGGATGAGAGCTATGACAAAGCAGAAGGCATTCGACATTAACCAAGCCGATCACGGATAGATACAATCGCCAGCAGGGCTTGGGTTTGCGACATATATTATCGCCTACGGTATTGTCGCGTCGGGAATATGTTAGGGACATTCGAGAATGAGAAACGGCATTTTTCATCAGATCGCGCCGATTGTGATAGGTATTTCGATGGCTGGCAGTTTGCCGCAGAGCAGTGACGCGCAGCCCGTGCGTCAGATGCTGAATGGGTTTCGGGCAGAGCAGGGCCTTGGGCCCTTGGCGCCCTCCGCGCAACTGGAGGAAGCCGCTAAAGCGCACGCGCTGGATATGGCCCGCCGCGGGTTCTTCGATCATCAAGGCTCCAGCGGCAGCAATGTGCTGCAGCGTGCTCGGGCGGCTGGGTACGCAGCTTGTGCCATTGCCGAGAACATCGCCAAGGGACAGCAGTCAGTGCATGAAGTGCTGGGCGATTGGGTGCAATCGCCGGGGCATCGAAGTAATATTCTGAATCCGGACGTGGTGGATTACGGGCTTGTCCGTGCACCTGGAGATATCTGGGTGTTGGTGCTGGGGAAGGATGGCTGCTGAGCGCTCAGCAGCCTCAGTTTGATCGCCAATTCCTAGAGGGCGGGACTGCCCGCAACCCATGTCTGCACGATGGCGCGGTCGTCGCCCATCATAATGGTCGGAAAGAGCGCCTCCCATATGTCGTCGGCGCGTGTGGCGCGTTGGGCGATGGCTGGGGTGGAGGCCAGGTCGACCGCGATGAAATCCGCCGCGGCGCCGGGCACAAGCCGCCCGATACTGTCGTCTCGCAGTGCAGCGGCGGAGCCTTCTGTGGCGAGCCAAAGCAGTTCTGACGGGTGCAGCGCGCGACCGCGGAGTTGGCCGATCTCGTAGGCCGCTGCCATGCTGCGCAGCATCGAAAAAGAAGAGCCGCCGCCAGTGTCCGTTGCAAGCCCCACCGTATGGCCCGCTTGCGTCAAACCATCCATGTCGAACAATCCGGATCCGATGAAGGTATTCGACGTTGGGCAGTGAATCAGTCCTGCTCCGACCTCTTTGAGGCGGGATCTTTCCCGATCCGTCAGGTGGATGGCGTGCCCGTAAAGGCCATTCCGCCCAAGCAGTCCATGCGCTTCGTAAGTATCCAGATAGTCTCTTGCTTTCGGAAAAAGCGACAGCACCCAGTCGATTTCGTCCACCTGCTCTGACAGATGGGTTTGCATCAGGCAGTCTGGATGTTCCGCCCAAAGTTGACCCAGCGCAGACAGCTGTTCTGGCGTGGAGGTGGGCGAAAAGCGTGGTGTGATGACATAGGAAGCGCGGCCTTTTCTATGCCAACGGTCCAGCAACGCCTTGCTGTCGTCATATGCAGTTTGTGCCATGTCTTTAAGCGCGTCGGGTGCGTTGCGGTCCATGCAGGTTTTCCCTGCAAACACACGCATGTTGCGCTTGGCTGCCGCCTCAAACAACGCATCGACGGATGTCGGGTGAATGGTGCAAAAACTGCAGACCGTCGTGGTGCCATGTGCGAGCAAGATGTCGAGGTAGCGTTCTGCCATCTCCTTGGCGTAGGCCGGGTCTTGGAACCGGATTTCCTCCGGAAAGGTATAGCTGTTGAGCCAATCGATCAGACGTTTGCCCCAACTCGCGATCATACCTGTCTGGGGATAGTGCGCATGTGCGTCGATAAAGCCTGGCAATAGCAAATGGGTGCCGTGATCCTGCACCGCAGCATCAGGATGTTCAGCCCGAAGGGTCTGTGCTTCACCGACCTGTTCGACCATGCCATTATCGACCAATATTGCACCTTCGATGACATGTTTTGCAGCATTTGCGCCCTCGAAAAACGGGTTTGCGTTGAACTGGATCAACTGTCCAAGGTGCAGCGTTGCGGTCATCTGGATCTCCTTTGCGCATAGGGTAATGCTGCGCGCGCAAAAGGACAATCGGGCCTGTTGCTCTGATGGGTGATGACGTAGTGTTCGGACCGATACAGGCGGAGGCACCCAAATGGCAGAGACCAGCGAAGCACCCGAAACGGAAGAGGTGCGTGACGAGGGCTATGATCTGAACCGCAAGGCGGTTGCCCAGATTCTGTATGCCGTCGATACGGAAGACCGGGACCAGCTTGTCGCGCTGATGGAGCCGCTGCACGCGGCAGACATCGCCGACCTTTTGGAACAGGTGAATGCCTTCGACCGGATGCGGCTGATCCGTCTGTACGGTCAGGAATTCGACGGCGACATTCTGTCGGAGCTGGATGAAACACTGCGCGAGGAGGTGATCAGCGCCCTGTCGCCGCAGGTCCTGGCAGAGGCCGTGCGGGAACTGGATTCGGACGACGTGGTCGATCTGATCGAGGATCTCGATGAAACGCAGCAAGGCGCGATCCTTGATGTTCTGACAGAAAGCGGCCGTCTCGCTGTTCAGCAGTCGCTGACCTATCCCGAGTTCTCGGCCGGGCGTTTGATGCAGCGCGAAGTGGTCATGGCGCCGGAACACTGGAGCGTTGGTGAGGCCATCGATTTCATGCGCTCCACGGACTACCTGCCGGAACAATTTTACCACATGGTTCTGGTGGACCCAAAGCTGCGCCCCGTGGGGAATGTGACCCTGGGTCGGATCATGTCGTCGGCGCGGGATGTGACGCTGAAGTCCATCGCCGAAGAGTCGTTTCATGTCATACCGGTGCTGCGCGACGAGGGGGAAGTGGCCTATGCCTTCAACCAATACCACTTGATCTCGGCACCGGTGGTGGATGGCAATGAGCGGCTCGTTGGTGTCATCACGATCGATGACGCCATGACCGTTCTGGATGAAGAAAACGAAGAAGACATCCTGCGGCTTGCCGGTGTGGATGGTGAATCGCGGCTGTCGGACAGGGTGGTCGACACGGTGAAGCGCCGTATCCCGTGGCTTGGGGTGAACCTTGTGACCGCGGTTCTGGCGTCGCTGGTGATTGCGCAGTTCGAAGCAGCCATCACAGAAGTGGTGGCGTTGGCGGTGTTGATGCCTATCGTCGCGTCCATGGGCGGGAACGCAGGGACGCAGTCCCTGACTGTTGCCGTGCGTGCTCTGGCCACAAAAGACCTTACCGGGTCGAACCTTTGGCGGGTTATCAGGCGAGAAGGCGTTGTGGGGCTTATCAATGGCATGGCTTTTGCCGTGGTCATGGGAATCGTTGGCATCATCTGGTTCGGTTCGCCCGCACTCGGTGGCGTCATCGCAACAGCCATGGTGATCAATATGGTCATCGCCGGGTTGGCGGGCATTATGATCCCTGTGGTTTTGGAAAAGGTCGGTGTTGATCCGGCGCTGGCTTCTGGCGCGTTTGTGACGACCGTAACGGATGTGGTTGGCTTCTTCGCCTTTCTTGGCTTGGCGGTGGTGGTGCTGCTATGAGCCTTGATGACCGCAAAGCTGAGGCGCGCAAGGCGGCGTTTGCTGCGCGCAAGGCGGCGTTTGACAGCCGATTGCCTGGCCAGGCCGGCAGATTGAGCGAGATTTTGGCGGGCTATCGGGGCGTGGCCACGGCCGGCTACATGGCGATACGGACGGAGATCGACCCTGTGGCCGCCATGGCCGAGGCGTCGGCATATGGTGTGGTCGGCGTTCCGGTGATCGAGGCAGCAGGTCAGCCGCTGACCTTTGGCGTGTGGGAGCCAAACTGCGAGATGACGGTCGGAGCGTTTGGAGCTCTCATCCCGGCGTCTGGTGAAAGGATGGAGCCTGAAATCCTGATCGTGCCATTGGTGGCGTTTTCCCGGGCTGGTGGGCGGCTGGGCTACGGCGGTGGTTTTTACGACCGCACACTGGAGAAATTGCGGGCCAAGCGCGCGACCATGGCCATCGGATTTGCATTTGCTGCGCAGGAAATGGCTGACCTGCCTTTGGAAGACACGGATCAGCCTCTGGACCTGATCGTCACAGAGGCTGAGGTCATAACGCCCGGCTGAAGCGCCGAACATTACGTGTGCAATGGTATGTGCTCAGAGGGCGCGCCATCCGATATCCCGGCGACAAAAGCCCTGCGGCCACTCCACGGCATCCACCATTGCGTAAGCGCGGTCGCGGGCTTCCTGCAGAGTCGCACCGCGAGCGGTGGCGTTCAGGACCCGCCCACCTGATGCGGTGATCGCGCCATCTTTCTCAGTCGTGCCGGCATGGAACATGACGCTCATGGAATCCTCTGTCAGCTTGTCGAGACCGCTGATCACAGTGCCTTTTTCGTAATCACCGGGGTAGCCTTCGGCGGCCAGCACAACGGTCATCGCGTGATCGTCAGCCCAGTTGACCTGGGCCTCTGACAGGCGCCTCTCGGCACAGGCCTGGATCAGGTCGAGCGCCTGTGCGCCCAGCCGGAGCATCAGCACCTGGCATTCCGGGTCGCCAAAGCGTGCGTTGTATTCCACAAGGCGCGGTTGGCCATTTTCGATCATCAGACCGACATAGAGGACGCCCTGATAGGGTGTGCCGCGTTTGACCATCTCGGCCATGCAGGGCCGCACGATTTCGTCCAACGCTTTTTGCGTCACGGCTTCGTCCATGATCGGTGCGGGAGAATAGGCACCCATGCCGCCCGTGTTCGGACCCGTGTCGCCCTCTCCGACGCGCTTGTGGTCTTGCGCTGTGCCGATGGGGAGGCAGTCGTTGCCGTCCACAAGGACGAAGAAGGACGCCTCTTCGCCGGTCATGAACTCTTCGATCACGACTTCTGCGCCCGCGCCACCGAAGATGCCGCCAAACATGTCGTCCACGGCGTCACAGGCCTTGTCGAGGGTTTCGGCGATAATCACGCCTTTGCCTGCGGCCAGTCCATCTGCCTTGACCACGACCGGGGCAGTTCCTGCGCGAATATGGGCCTTTGCTGCATCGGCGTCGGTGAAATGTCCATAAGCAGCGGTGGGCGCGTCGCAGGCGTCGCAGATTTCCTTGGTAAAGGATTTGGAGGCTTCAAGCTTTGCCGCCTCGGCGGAAGGGCCGAAAACTGAAAGGCCTGCCTCGCGCAAACGGTCTGCAACCCCTGCCGCCAGCGGCGCCTCGGGTCCGATGATAACCAGATCGATGGCGTTCTCTGCGGCGAATTCAGCCACCACGCCGCCGTCATTTATGTCGATTTTTGCACATTCGGCGATACGCGCGATGCCGGCGTTGCCCGGTGCGACAATCAATTTGTCACATTTCGGGTTCTGGAGCGCAGCCCATGCGAGGGCATGTTCGCGGCCACCGCTGCCGAGGATGAGGATGTTCATGGGCGTGCTCCTTGTCTGGCCGGGCGCCTTCCTCGGCCAGCCTCAGATCCCCGAGATATTTCGGGGCCCAAAGAAGCAGGCGGGCGCTTTCGGTTCCTTGAGCCGTGCTTTAAGGTCGGGGCGCGTGAAGGGCAAGGTTTGGCTGATGGACTTGATCGACGACGATGGCGCTGGCGGGGCCGACAACACGCCGGAATTCTCGGTATCGGAACTGTCCGGCGCAGTGAAACGCGCCATCGAGGGCGGCTTTGGCCATGTGCGGGTACGCGGCGAAGTGGGGCGCGTGTCGCGGCCAAGGTCCGGGCACGTCTACATGGATCTCAAGGATGACCGGTCGGTGATTGCCGGTGTCATGTGGAAAGGCGTCGCGGCCAAGTTGGCGACCCAGCCCGAAGAGGGGATGGAGGTCATTGCCACGGGCCGTCTGACCACCTTTCCCGGACAGTCCAAATATCAGATCGTGATCGAGGATATTGCTCCGGCCGGGGCGGGCGCTTTGATGGCGATGCTGGAAAAGCGCAAGGCGCTGTTGGCATCAGAGGGATTGTTTGACCAGTCTCGGAAGCGACCCTTGCCATATTTGCCGGAAATCATCGGCGTTGTGACCTCACCGTCCGGTGCGGTGATCCGGGACATATTGCATCGGTTGCGGGATCGGTTTCCGCGCAAGGTGCTGATCTGGCCCGTGGCCGTGCAAGGTGCAAAATGTGCACCCGAAGTGGTGCGTGCCATCGAGGGCTTCAACGCTATGACGCCCGGCGGACCCTTGCCGCGCCCTGATTTGCTTATCGTGGCGCGGGGCGGTGGATCGGTTGAGGACCTTTGGGGCTTCAACGAAGAAGCGGTGGCGCGGGCAGCGGCGGCCTCGGACATTCCGTTGATTTCAGCCGTCGGCCACGAAACGGATACGACTCTGATCGACTTTGTTTCGGATCGGCGCGCGCCTACGCCCACAGCAGCGGCCGAGCTCGCGGTCCCAGTGCGTATGGAATTGGCGGCGGTGACGCGGGATTTCGGCGCGCGCATGACGCGGGCCATGGGACTGCGGATCGAGCATCGCGGCCAGCGATTGCGTGACCTCGGGCGTGCCTTGCCACGTGCCGAGACGTTGATGGATGGGCCACGTCAACGTCTGGACGTGATGGGCGATCGCCTGCCTTCCGCACTGCGGCGTGGGGTGGATCGACAGCGCCTGCATCTGTCAGAGGTGACAGGCTCGCTGCGTCCGTCGATCCTGCGTCGCGCGTTGGAGGCTGAGCGCCTTCGGCTGGCCGATCGCGCCGGGCGGCTTTCGCTGCGTGGCGTACAGCGCGAGATGTCACAGGGGCGTGAGCGGTTGGATCGCTTGGGCAACAGAATGTCGGAAGTGCAGGGCGCAAGAATTGCTGAAGCGCGCAGCAAAGTTGACGCGCTTGGGCGTCTGAACGAAACGCTGGGCTATCGCGCGACCCTCAAGCGCGGCTACGCGGTGGTGCGGGGCGACGGCGCGTTGGTTACATCTCGGGACGCGGCGCAAACGGCTCAGCGGTTGGAGATCGAGTTTGCTGATGGCGTGCTTTCACTGGATCATACTGGCTCTGCAGCCGGGGAACCGACCCAACAGCCCACTGTGAAGCAGAAGCCGCGCAGCAAGCCCGGGAAGACACCGCCGGAGCAGGGAAGCTTGTTTTAAGGATCGTTAATATCTGGTTAACGAAACCGGGCAAACCAACACAATCCAATGCTTGGCTGCCATGCATCTGCGGGGGCTTTCCTTTTGTGCTGCGCTCGCATAGGCTTTTCTGCATTGCTGCATCTGCCAGGGAGGGGAGCCTGTGGCCGACACGAAAAAACCGTTGCTGATCAAGCGCTACGCCAGTCGTCGCCTGTATAACACCGAGACGTCTGACTACGTCACGCTAGAGGATATCGCGGGGTTCATTCGCGACGACCGCGACGTGCAGATCGTCGACCTCAAGTCCGGGGATGATCTCACCCGACAATACTTGCTGCAGATCGTGGCCGAACATGAAAGCAAGGGCGAATCTGTCCTTCCAATCAGTGTGTTAACGGATCTTGTACGCAGCTACACGACGCAGGCAACATCGACCGTTCCGGCGTTTCTTGCACAGACGTTCGAGTTGTTTCGCGACAGCCAGTCGAAGTGGGTTGAGGGCGTGCAGACAGTAAACCCGTCCATGGCCAAAAGCATCGAAGCCATGCAAGCGCAGCAAGAGGCGTTTCTCAAGGCGATGACCGGCGGTGTGCCGATGGGCGCGTCCGGTCCGGAACCGGAAAAGACCGAGGGCGAAGATCTCAACGATATCAAGAAGCAGCTGGCTGACCTGCAGTCCAAGCTGTCGAAAATGAGCGAGTAAGCCTTCCGGCTGCGATCAATGTTGAAAGGGCGCGCAAAAGCTGCGCCTTTTTTTTCGTTTTACAGATTAGTCTTGGATCTTGTTGATACCATCCGCTGCATGACACAGGCCGCGCGCAAATAGGCACGGGTATGTTCAGGGCAAGGGGCGCGCGGGGTGCCTCTTGCCCTGTTTCACATCAATTAAGTCCCGTAAGCCAATGTCTCGGACATTGTGGTGTCTGCGGCCCGGATGAGAATTTCCGCGACCGCGTCGCAGTCGGCGGGGGTCAGTCGCGCGGGCAGTCGTGTATCACATGCGCACATCAACATGGCGCGTGTTTTCGGAAGGTCTACCTGTTCTGGCAAGAATTGCCAGTTCCAGAAAGCACGCGCATTGTCTGTCGTGAGGCCAAAGACCTGGACCTTGACCCCGGCTTCCGCGGCGACAGCAACAAAGGTACGGACCTGCGCTTCGCTCATTCCATCGAGATTGAACTGCAACGAGTCCGGGGCGCGGTCCTCGGGTGGCAATTTTTCGGGCACAGAGATCCAGGGCGAGGCATTGATCTGCGCTGCCACATGATCATGGTTGCGCCGCCCATCGGTCACACGTCGCGCGATATGGGGTATTTGTGGGCGGATCACTGCGGCGGAGAGGTTCGACATGCGAAGGTTGTATAGCGGCAGCTTGTTTTGCCAACGACCAAACGCCTGCTCCAGTTCGGTGGTGTTTGCCCCGGGACGCAGGTGCTTTTGCCACATATGTTCATAGGCGCCGGACAGAATGACTGCGCGCGCCACGAGGTCCGGGTCATCGGTAATCAGAATGCCGCCTTCGCCCGCGTTGAGCATTTTGTAACTTTGAAAGCTAAAGCAACCGATACGCCCCAAAGTGCCGATTTTTCGGCCATGCCATGTGGTGCCAAGGCTGTGAGCGGCGTCTTCGATCACCGGAATGCCGCGCGCGTCGCAGAGCTCAAGGATCGCGTCCATGTCGGAAGTGTGTCCGCGCATGTGGCTGACTATGACGGCTGACACGGTGTCGAGCTTGGCGGTGAAATCGTCGATCTCGATGCGGTAATTCGGGCCGCATTCGCACAGAACCGGGACCAGATCCGCGTGGATGATGGATGAAGGAACCGCCGCGAACGTGAAACCCGGGATCAACACTCTGGCGTCGCGCGGCAGGTCGAGCGCTTTGAGCGCCAGAAACAATGCGGCCGAGCATGATGACACGGCCAAAGCGTAGCGCACGCCCATCTCCGCCGCGAACTCACGCTCCAGAAGGGTAACAGGGGCGTCTTCCGGAGCTGTGTAACGGAAAAGATCACCGGACTGGAGTAGTCTGTCGATTTCGGCCCGGGCTTCCGCAGGAATTGGCTCGGCGTCATGCATGTTCGGGATCATGGTTTTCAAAATCCTTAAGTTCGGTTTCGAAAAATGTAAAACAATTCGCCGAAAACGCAAAGAGTGAATGCTCCCCGTTCAAATAAACAGCAAATGCGTGTCAGAGCGGAAACAAAAATCAGAGGCCGAGGCGGTCTCGCAATGCAAACCAGCTCATCGCCAGAACCAGAAGCGGGCTACGTAGCGCTGCGCCGCCCGGGAACGTCGGGGTGGGCAGGGCTGCAAAGGCATCGAATCCCGACGATTGGCCCCGCACGGCTTCGGCAAGTAGTTTTCCCGCCTGAACCGCATTGCCAACGCCATGCCCGGAATAACCCGAGGCGGAGAGAATGTTCGGTGCGAGGCGTGCCAGATGCGGCAAACGCTTCAGCGTGATGGAGAGGGTTCCGCCCCATGCGAAGGGCAGGGCGGCCTCCGCCAGATGTGGAAAGATGCGCGAAAGCGGTTTGCGTACTGTCGCTCGGATGTCCTTGGGAAAGCGATACCCGTAGGACTCGCCGCCGCCGAACAACAGCCGCTTGTCTTCGGACAGGCGGAAGTAATTCACCACAAATAAATCATCTGCCACGGCCACATCCTGTGCCAAGACCTGATCGGCAGCCTCTCCCAATGGTTCTGTCGCGACGATGAAGTTGTTGATTGGCATGACCTTTGAGGCAACGTGCTTTTCCAGACCTCCGAGATAGCCACCGGTTGCCAAAACAAGGTGATCCGCCTGCACATGACCCGTATCCGTATATACGGTTACGGTATTTCCCTCCGCGATATGCGTCACGACGCTATCTTCAAAAAGCCTTGCGCCCGCGCTATCTGCGGCGCGCGCCAAGCCCTGTGCAAGCTTCAGGGGCTGCAGGTGCGACGCGCCCATATCCAGAATGCCGCCACGATAGGCAGGCGATGGGCAGACTGCGTGAAAATCCTTTTCCGGCAAAGCAGTGATGCCGTAATCGTAAGTACGGCCCATGTGGTCTGCAAAGCCGCGCATCCAATCGTAAGATGACTTGGAGGTGGCCGCCCAAGCCACACCAGGTTTCATCGCGCAGTCGATCCGATGCTTTGCGACCAAATCACGGACAAGCGCTTTGGCGTCTTCTCCCAAGTCCCACATGTGTCGGGCTGCTTCTGGCCCGACCATCTTTTCCAACGTCAGTTGGTCTTGCCGCTGACCGGACCCAAGCTGCCCGCCATTGCGTCCAGATGCGCCAAACCCCACGCGATGCGCTTCGAGGAGCACCACATCCAGTCCTGCCTCGGCCATATGCAGCGCTGCAGACAGGCCAGTGTAACCGCCGCCCACGATGCAGACATCCGCCCTGACGCTCCCTTCGAGTTTTGGAAACGGTGAGAGGCGACCCGCCGTCGCGGCGTACCAGCTGTCTGGATACTGTCCACGTCGATCATTGGAAAACAGCAGGTTCATAGCGGCCTCTTCGGTCAAAGGTATCCCAGGTTATCCCACCAAGGGCGTCAGGGGCAGCTGCGCCCTATCAGGCGAAGCCTTCGAGGTGTGACGCCGTGCGGCGGCCCGGGGGATCAAACGTTGAGTAGCAGGTGCTCCCGCTCCCACGGGGAAATGACCTGCAGGAATTCTTCATATTCGGAACGTTTCACGATCCCGTAGACGCGGCAGAACTCCGGGCCCAGAACTTCGTGCAAATCACGCGCTTCTTCGAATAATTCCAATGCTTGCCCCAGAACCTGAGGGAAGTCACCGTCGCCCTCATATGCATCCCCCCGGAACTCATCCGTGGGCTCAAGCTCTGCCATCAGGCCGAGATACCCACAGGCCAGGGATGCTGCTATTCCCAGGTAAGGGTTGCAATCCATGCCGGCGACGCGGTTCTCCACACGGCGGGCCGCAGGTGGGGCAAGCGGAACGCGAATACCGGTTGTCCGATTGTCGCGTGCCCACTCAAGGTTAATTGGCGCGGCGTGATCTTTCACATAACGGCGATAGCTGTTCACATATGGCGCAAGGACGGCAATCGCAGCAGGCATGTGCCGCTGCATTCCTCCGATGAAATGGCGAAATGCCGGGGTCTCTTCGCCATCGTCATCAGAGAAGATGTTCTTCCCCGTTTTCACATCCAGAATGGAATGGTGGATGTGCATGGCCGAACCAGGCTCATCCGCGATAGGTTTTGCCATGAAGGTTGCAAAACAGTCGTGGCGCAACGCGGCCTCCCGGATCAGACGCTTGAAGTAGAAAACTTCGTCAGCGAGCTTTACCGGGTCACCGTGGCGCAAGTTGATTTCCAACTGGCCGGCGCCACCCTCTTGTGTGATGCCGTCGATCTCGAAACCTTGCGCCTCCGCAAAATCGTAGATGTCGTCGATGACCGGGCCGAATTCGTCCACGGCCGTCATGGAATAGGCCTGACGCGCGGCTGCAGGGCGCCCCGAGCGACCCATCATCGGCTTGATGTCATGCGCCGGGTCAATGTTGCGCGCGACGAGGAAGAATTCCATTTCCGGCGCAACAACGGGCTCCCAACCCTGATCGTGATAGAGCTGCACGACCTTTTTCAGCACATTGCGCGGGGAAAACGGCACAGGCTCGCCATGGCGATCAAACGCATCGTGGATGACCTGAAGCGTCCAGTCGCCGGTCCATGGCGCTGCTGTGGCCGTGCTAAGGTCCGCGCGTAGAATCATATCGCGTTCGATGAAACCGTCTGCGCCCGCAGCTTCGCCCCATTCGCCGGTGATCGTCTGGTAAAAGATCGAGTCCGGCAGATGAAAGTACTCTTGCTTCGCGAATTTGGTCGCAGGCACCGCCTTGCCGCGCGCAATGCCGGGCAGATCGGGAATGATACATTCGACCTCGTCCAGGCGCCGTTCTGAAAGGTAAAGCTTCGCGGCCTCTGGGATGTCGTTGCTGAAATCGCTCATTCGATGGTCCTTTCCCGGAAGAATCGCGCGATCATCGCAGCGATGTCGGCACTGTCCAGAGGGGTGCCAAGTGCGGCCCCGGCTTCGTCCAGCCGCTCATCGGGTACCACACCGGGGCCCCGGGTTTCCAGCAATGCACGTTCGTAGGCATCGTTGAATTCCGGATGTGGCTGCACGCTGAACGCCTTGCCCGGATAATATAGCCCGGCATGGGCACAGAAGTCGTTGCTTGCAATGGTTTGCGCGCCTTCCGGCGGGGTGATGACCTGATCCTGATGGTAGGCGTGGATCACCTTGTCGCCGTCAGGAAATGTGTACCGCTTCGGCCCGACGGACCAGCCGCCGGTGTATTTTTCTACATGTCCGCCGAGGGCCTGGGCGATGATCTGATGCCCGAAGCAGATGCCGACCAAGGGAATCGAGGCGTCAAAAATGTCGCGGATCATGTCGCGCAGCGGCGGAAGGAAGGCATGGTCTTCATAGACGCCAAAGCGTGAGCCGGTGATGAGCCAGCCGTCGGCTTCGTGGATGGTGTCAGGGAACTCGCCGTCCAGCACAGCCCAGGTCTGAAAGTCGAAGCCAAAGGGCGCCAGCATCCGGACGAACATGTCGGGGTAATGTCCGTGCGCCTCGACGAGGTCTTCGGGTACGGGACCGGTTTGTAAAATGCCGATTTTCATGGATCACCATTTGGTTAACCGTAGATCCGGCCCCTCTACGGGGCCGGGGGTCAGACGGTATCGAGGTAGATGTCGGTGCGTTCGCTCTCTGTCAGATCTTCCATGTCACGACATTCCTGACGCTTCATCATGACCATGTTGCGGATCATTTCACGCGGGAAAATGCGCGGCATGATCGTGGAGTTTTCGAACGTATCAATGGCGGTTTCCCAGTCGGTGGGAATGGTGGGCAGTTTTTGCGCATAAGCGTTGCCCGTGATCGGCGGAGGCGGCATCTCGCCGTCCTCGATGCCCACGAGTGCCGCGCCAAGGATCGCTGCCAGCGCCATGTAGGGGTTCACGTCACCGCCGGAGACACGGTGCTCGATGCGGCGGGCCGCCGGACTGCCGGATGGGACACGGATCGCAACCGTGCGGTTCTCATGTGCCCAGCAGATCGCACCGGGCGCGTGGGCACCGGGAACAAAGCGTTCATAGCTGTTCATGTGGGGCGCGTAGATCAGCGTGCTGTCCTTGAGCGCGGCCATGCAACCTGCGATGGCGTGATGCAAAAGCTCGGTGCCTTCGGCGCCGCCATTGTCGAAAACGTTCTCGCCGGCCTCGTTCAACACGCTGAAGTGCGCATGCATGCCGGAGCCTGCATAATCGGCGTAGGGTTTCGCCATGAAGGACGCCGCAAAGCCGTGCTTCCGGGCAAGGCCCTTCACCAACTGCTTGAACAGCCAGGCATCGTCGGCGGCCTTCAGGGTGTCTTCTTGGTGCAGAAGGTTGACCTCGAACTGACCAAGGCCTGCCTCTGAGATCATCGTGTCGGCCGGAATATCCATGGCCTCGCAATAGTCGTAGAGGTCGGTAAAGAACGTATCAAAGGCGTCAAGCGCGCGGATCGACAGGACCTCTGCCATATCGCGGCGCTTGCCGGAACGGGGGGAGACGGGCACGCGCAGGTTTCGCCCCGAGTCGTCGATCAGGTAGAATTCCAACTCTACAGCCGAAACCGGTGTCAGTCCGCGCGCCTTGTAGCGTTGCAGGACATAGTTCAGGGCGTGGCGAGGGTCGCCGTCATAGGGCCGTCCGTCGTCGTGATACATCCACAGTGGAATCAGCGCGGAGGGGGCCTCCAGCCAAGGCATCGGGACAAAGCCGCGCTCGGTCGGGAAGAGGGTGGCATCCCGGTCGCCGCTGTCGAACACAAGGGGGCTGTTTTCAATGTCTTCCCCCCAGATGTCCACCGACAGGGCGGAGAAGGGGAAACGCGTTCCATCGTCAAGCATCTTGATGGCGGAGCGAATTGGCATCCGTTTGCCACGTGCGACACCGTTCAGGTCACAGGCAGCAGCGCGAATGGTGCGGATATGCGGGTTTTCGTGCAGCCAAGAGGCAGCGGGGGCAGGCATGGTGGCCTCGTTCTCGAGATTTGATCAAATTCAGAGATAACGAGAAGAGACCACCGATTGCAAGCTCAGAGCGTGATAAAGGTCACGCAAAGAATAAGAGTGACAAGATTTCAATCGGTACCAAAAAGACGGCAATGCACCCCAAGCAAAGGGTGCGGCGTTTGTGTCTGGGCAGTTCACGGTAGAACTCAGCCCGTTCGAGCATCATGTAGGTGCCCGCGATTAAACCAATTCGCACTATATAAAGACCAAAGATAAACGACGGTATCATCGTGTTTCCTCTATGAGTCTATAATGCGGAAATAGTTGACATATTCAGTGGTTTGCAGGGAGGGGCGAACTCGTACCCGGTGTACACTTTGCGACAAAACCGGGTGATTGGTTAACGCTAGGGCACCCTGTGAGAAAGTGCCGAGATTTAACGCAGTAGAGTTGGTCTGAAGCGAAACCTTGGGCGTGAGGCAACCGGCAAGTGTCGGTTCAAACGGCGGTTCACTGCACCGAAGACACCGATGATGATCAGCGTGACCAGAATGAAATATCCAGCCAGAATAGGGTAGGGCACAAACGGGTTGAAGGTCTTGTCGGCGAAGTAGCTGGCGTAATAAAGCGCGTCGCCCCGTTGCTGCCAGGCCGGAAAGCCTGAGAAGAAGACCAATGTCGTGGAGTGAAAGAGAAAGATCGCCTCGTTCGTATACGCGGGCCATGCCAGTCTCAGCATGGTGGGCCAGGTGATCTTGCGAAACCGGGGCCACCCGGAAATTCCGTAGGCGTCTGCTGCTTCCATATCGCCTTTGGGTACACTCAGAAGCGCGCCGTAGAAAATCTCTCCGGAGTAGGCGGCGGTGTTTAGGAACAGCACGATCAACGCGCCCAGCCATGCGGAGGGGAGCGCGTCAAACACATCCGACACCTGCTTCAGCGACAGGAACGCGAAGTAGGCAAAGAAGAACTGAATAAACAGCGGTGAACCGCGGAAGATGAAGATGAACCATTCCGCCATTTTGCGGAGCACGACGTTGGATGATGCTTTGCCCAGAGCCACGGCCGTCGCAAGAAAGAAGCCAAACAAGAGCGCCACGACGCCAAAGTACACGTTCCAGATCATACCGGAGCCGATCAACGTCACTTGCTGGCACAAAGTGAAATCGTCCCGGGGAAGCAGCCGCTCGCCAAATCCCAATGAGCGAAAGGCATACTCCTGAACCGTTGCCCAACAACTCATGCGCCGTGCCCCCGTTTCT
The DNA here is from genome assembly GCF_014196795.1 of Sagittula marina. Classification (GTDB taxonomy): domain Bacteria; phylum Pseudomonadota; class Alphaproteobacteria; order Rhodobacterales; family Rhodobacteraceae; genus Sagittula; species Sagittula marina. The sequence goes on along the minus strand of NZ_JACIEJ010000002.1, from coordinate 168,460 downwards.
TCGGACGGTCGATGTCGGGACGTGCGGTGTGCAGCGTCGAAAGGACGTGCTGCTGATCTACGGGTTCCATTACGCAGCCTTCCTTTGGGCTTCGCCGCCGGTTGTTGCCTGGCCAAGCGTCAAACGCGCCATGACGCGGCTCAACACCTTTTCGGACACCCATGTGAAGACCAGATAGAACACCAAGAGCGCCGCGAAATACCACATGCGCCAGTCCCCGTGCGGGTAGTCGGTAAACCGTGCGGTTTTCGAGCCGCCCAATTCCTTCGCCCAATAGACAATGTCCTCGACGCCCAGAAGGAACAGCAGCGGGGTGGCCTTGATCAGCACCATCCACAGGTTCGACAGGCCGGGCAGGGCATAGACCCACATCTGCGGCACAAGGATGCGCCAGAAGCTCTGTCGGTGGTTCATCCCGTAGGCTTCGGCGGTCTCCAGCTGGCCACGCGGTACGGCGCGCATGGCGCCGAACAAAACGTTCCCGGCAAAGGCGCCGAAGACAATCGAGAAGGTCAGAACGGCAAGCAGAAAGCCGTAGGTCTCATGAACCCATTGCGCCGCGTTGCCCAATGGCAGCTTGGCCGCCTGGCACACGACAAAGTCGCTGCCCTGACGGATCGGCTGATCCCAGTCGGGGCATTTGACCTCATGACGAATCCATTCGAAGAATTGGTCTAACGCGATCACAAAGAACAGGAAAAACGCGATATCCGGGACCCCTCGCACGATGGCGATGTATCCTTTGCCGAGCCAGGACAGCGGTGCAAATCGCGCCCGTGCCGCCATGGCTGCGGCAAATCCAAATCCCAGCGCCACCGGTGCTGTGATCGCAAGCAGCAGCAACACGGTCCCGAAAGAGGCGTAAAAGGCCATGTGCTTGCCCGTGGTCAGATAGCACAACAGCCAGCTCAGACCTTCTAGGGTCGATGGGTCAGCACAGGTGAAGATGGTCGGTCTCCTGAAAGATGCGCCCCGGCGCGACGGTCGGGGCGCAGGCGAGCTTTAGAATGCCGGGCTGTCTTCGCCCAGATACTCTGCAATCATCTCGTTCAGCGTGCCGTCGTCCTTCATGGACTGGATCGCTGCATCGAATTTCGCACGCATTTCCGGGTCGCTTTTGCGGAAGGCCATGCCGATGCCACCGCCGAGCGGGACGTCGTCACCGATGAACATGATCTCACCGCTGGATCCCTCGACGACGGGAAGCAGGTAATCCTTGTCGGAGAGGACGGCATCCGCCTCACCCGCCCGCATCGCTGCGACGGTTTCATCAGGCGTCGGGTATTCCAGCAGCGTCGCGCCATCCATGCCGGTCACATGCGCGGCCTGAATAGTGCCGGTCTGCGCCGCGATCACGGAACCAGAGAGGTCCACATCGCCCATGGCAACGAAAGCCGACGGGGAAGGAGGCGTGTAGTTCTGAGTGAACGCAACCACTTCCTCACGCTCGGGCGTGATGGACATCGCTGCGATGATGGCATCGTAGTTGCCGGAAACGAGGTTCGGAATGATCGAATCCCAATCGTTTGTGACCCACTCGCAGGTCATCTCGGCACGCGCGCAAAGCTCATCCCCCAGAACCCGCTCAAAACCGTCGACTTCGCCTGCGTCGTTGATGAAGTTGTACGGAGGGTAGGCGCCTTCGGTGCCCAGACGGACAACTGAATGGCTTTCGGCAAAGGCGGCTCCGGCCACCATCGCCAGCGCAGCGGTTCCGATCAGTAGTTTTTTCATTTTTAGCTCCCTTAGTGGTGGGCCTGAGGCCCGGTCGGTGCGGTCTAACGCCGCCTCAATCGTGAACGGTGGACATGAGAAAGCCCTGAAGCCGCTCGGATTTCGGTGCACCAAAAAGCGTTTCTGGCGGCCCCTCTTCTTCGATCATGCCCTTGTGCAGAAAAACAACATGATCGCTGACGTCGCGGGCCATCTTCATGTCATGGGTGACGATGATCATGGTGCGGCCTTCTTCGGCCAACGCCTTGATGACCTTGACCACTTCTTGCTCCAATTCCGGATCAAGCGCACTGGTAGGTTCGTCGAAAAGCAGCGCCTCTGGCTCCATGCACAGGCCGCGTGCAATGGCGGCGCGCTGTTGCTGGCCGCCAGACAATTGCGCCGGGTAGGCATCGCATTTGTCGCCAATGCCGACCTTGGCGAGGTATCCGCGCGCGGCCTTCTCGACCTCTGCCCGCTCGCGTTTGAGCACGGTCAGCGGCGCCTCCATTACGTTTTGCAGGATCGTCATATGAGCCCACAGATTGAACTGCTGGAAAACCATGGACAAGTTGGTGCGAATGCGCAGGACCTGCTTTGGATCCGAGGGCCGACGATGGTGGCCCTCGCCACGCCATGTGACCGGTTCGCCCTTGAACAGAATCTCGCCCTGTTGACTGTCTTCAAGCAGGTTGCAGCATCGCAGCAGCGTGGATTTGCCTGATCCCGATGATCCTATGAGGGAAATCACATGTCCACGTGGCGCGCTGATATCGACGCCTTTCAGCACCTCCAGTGCGCCATAGGCTTTGTGAAGGTTGCGGATCTGTATGACGGGCGTGTCTGTGGCAGCGTCGGTCAAGGTTGCCTCTGGCGATGGAATTTCAGGCATCAGACGCCTAATTCCTGATCTTTTGCAAGAGCTTTGCCAAACTTTTGTGGCGCTAACGTCCCGTCATGCGGGTGATGCATTTGCGTTGAGCAGATCGGTGTTCGACCTGCTCTCCCGTGGCGTGTTATGTGGCCTTCTCGACGCGCTGCCGGGCGAGCGCGCTGTCCACATCATTTACGCCCAGAAGGTTCGAAACGAGACGCAACAGCGCGTCTTCGCGTTCGTCGCGCTCATGATCGGCCAGAACGACAGTCCAAAGCGCCTCGATCACGGCGATCCGGTCATCGTAGGGAACAGCGTCCTTTATGGCGCGGGTAAAGCGAACGGTATCCGGGGCCTCGGTTTCCAACTGCTCGGCGTGGCTGCGCAATTCGTTCGTTTCGGTTTCGTCGAGACCGTAGCGCGTGGCGATGATCCGATCGATACGCCGCACTTCTGCCGGCTCGTATTGCCCATCGGCGCGGGCAACGCGCACCAGAAGCGCTGTGAGGGCAAGACGTGCGTCTCCATCCGGCATTTGCTCGGGCTGGGGCGCGGTGAGGCGGCGGAGGAAATCAGCAAACATGAGGAGGTTATAGTCTCGTCTTCGACCGTGCCAAGGGCACAGATTCGTGTGGAACGTCAGGAGATCACTGCGGAGGCGCGTGCGGCTTCGGAATCCATGCTCTCAACACTGAGGTGGTTTTCGATCAAGTCGATCAGCGCCTCTTCTTGTTGATCAGTGATGCCGTCCGCCAAGGCGACCTTCCACATGGCCTGTGCGGCTTCTAGGCGGTGCGCGTAATCGACGTGCTCTCGAATCAAGTCGGCCAGTTCTTCACTTTCGCCGGCACTTTCTGACAGCCGCTCGCACATGGCGCGCATCTTGGCGGCCTCGACAGGATTGATGTCGTTCCACTCGGCGAGGATCCGGTCGATCTGCTCAATTTCCTCGAAAAGGTAGGCGCGGTCGATCTGCGCAACGCGCACCAAAAGCGTGCCAAGGGCGTGCTTGGCATCCATCGCGGGCAAAGGGGCTTGCTTGGGAGCCTTGTTGGCAAAGAAGTGGGTCAGGCGTTCAAACATGGGGTCCCCCGTCTGTGTGATGCTATCGTAAAAGTAACGGGGGCCGGGCGGTCAGGGTTTCAGCTTTGAAAACAAGGTTTTCGTGAGGTGTTGCAGTTCCGCCTCCAGCCCCCAGGGCGGATTGACCGTGAACAAGCCGGAGCCGATCATGCGATGCCCGTCCCGCGCGGGCGGGAAGTGAACCTCGTGCCGCAAGCCGTCCGGGTGATCCTGCTCCAAGCTGCGAAGCATGGGCAGATGCGGTGCATCGGTCAGGATCGGATACCAGATCATGATAATGCCGACGTTCCATTTCTTTGCCAACGTCTGCACGGTCTTGGGCAAAGTGGTATAATCTGACTTCACCTCCCAGCTCGGGTCAATCAGGCATAGGCCGCGGCGCGGGTCCGGTGGGGTCAGCGAGACCGCCAGTTCGTAGCCGTCCTGCTGATGTACGTGCGTATTTCTCGCCCGGATGGTTTGACGCAGGGCCGCGTGTTCCTGCGGGTGCAGTTCAGCAAGATGCAAACTGTCCGTGTCTCGCAACAGGTGGCGCGCGATGAGCGGCGAGCCAGGATACGCGTTCGGGCCATGCTCTGCGCGGATTGCCTCGATGGTCTGCCGATAAGGATTTTCTGTCGGCAAACGATCAAGGATCTTTGTAATTCCCTGCGCAGCCTCGCCCGTCTTTTGCGCCTCGGCCCCTGACAGATCGTACAACGCGCGGCCTGCGTGCGTCTCGATATAAGAGAGGGGCTTTGGCTTTCGCGTCAGATAAGCCAACGCGGAAGCGAGCGCGGCGTGCTTGTGTACGTCGGCGAGGTTCCCGGCGTGGAAGGCGTGTTGATAGCTTAACATACCCCCTGCGTAAGCTGCTGAGATACGGCGGGCAAGAGCCGCTATCGCGCCGCGAGTTTTACGGCTCCTAAACAAGGCTAAACCCGTTGGAAGGCCCGGACCGACCGGGGCGTTTTGGGGAAACCGGTCAGATGAAAACAAACTGAAGGCAGCGCCGTCCCCTGAACGCCTAGAGACCGGTATGGTTGTGGTGATTCTATGGCGTCTGCCCGATTCGCGCCATAATTGAGGGGGCAAAAGCACACCGCATTGCGGTTGAGTGAGGGCATTAATGCAATTTTAAGAGTTTAAATTTGCCCAAGTGTCGCCTGCGCGACAGACGTTTGCGCCATAAAAATAAGTGCTTTTGGCATTCATCACCAGGGCAACCCGACATTTTTGCAACCGGAGACTTGCTTTATACGTGTGTGCAATGCCGCGTTTTCGCCTGCATAATCAGTCAGGATTAAGAAAATGAGGACACCGAGGTACCATCAAATGCTCAGGAAAATCACCGATATTGCGCTAACAGCGTCCTTGGTTATGGGCTTTACCGCTAGCGCGGCATCGGCGTTGAACCGCCATCAAATGCATGAGATGGGTGCTTTCCTTATCAACTCTGCCGGGTATGCCTGCGAGGGTGTCAACGCGATGGCGCCGGCGGAAGCGGATCATGTCTACAAGGTTCGCTGCGGCGCTGTGTCCTTGGGTAACCGTTTCAGCATCAACGCCCGCACGGGTGAGGTTTGGAAGGTGACCGTGGGTCCGCAATGAAAGCTTTCTGCCTCCGGTAGAACCGCGAGCATCAAGCCAAGAGTGTTTTAAAGAGTGGCGACTGTGTCTGACCAAAACTGTAACGGAAGACGAAGCCATGAACTCCGACAAAACAATGTCGCCAACGACGTTTTGGCCGACTGACTTAACAAGCCCTACGATGGTGTTCCCGGACGAGTCGGCAAGAGCGCTGGCAGTCTGGAAGAAGCAGCGCCTTGCATCCGATCGCATGGTGTCGATCCATCACGAACCCGAGGCTGAGTCTCCCTCGGGCGGTCTTGGTGTGATCTGCTGGGTGTTTGGAAGTGCGGTCCTTATGACCGTTTCCCTGGTCTGGCTGATCTTCTGATCAAAGGGCGGCATGCTGTCGCCTTTTGAGCAAGGTCGCCACCAGAAGTGCGAACCGTGCGGGCCATTCCTCCCGAACGCCTTGAGCCGCCTGAGCATCTTCGCAGCAATTGATCCGAGTTTCTGAAATATAAAAATCGACCTGAGGGGCGCTCAGGTCGATTTTTTGCATTTGTCTTCTTAGACCGGAGATCCCCCGATCAGGGGGATCAGAACAGCCGGCTGACTTCCTTGGCTGCGCGTACAAAGTCGCGGAACAGCGGGTGCGGCGCGAAGGGTTTGGATTTCAACTCCGGGTGAAACTGAACGCCGATGAACCACGGGTGGTCCGGCCATTCAACGATTTCCGGCAGTTTGCCATCGGGTGACATGCCGGAAAACACCAGCCCCGCCTTTTCGAGCTGATCCTTGTACTTGGTGTCGACCTCGTAGCGGTGGCGGTGGCGTTCGTCGATCGTGGTCTTGCCGTAGATCTGCGCCACGCGGGAGCCTTCGGTCAGGGTCGCATCGTAGGCGCCCAGACGCATGGTTCCACCTTTGGCGTCGTCCGGGCGGCGATTAACCTTTTCATTGCCCTGTACCCACTCTTTGAGGTGGTAGACGACAGGCTCGAAGCGGCGCTCGCCGGATTCGTGGTCGAACTCCTCGGAACCGGCTTTCTTGACGCCTGCCACGTTGCGCGCTGCTTCGATCACAGCCATCTGCATGCCGAGGCAAATGCCGAGGTAGGGGATCTTGTGCGTGCGGGCGTATTCCGCGGCTTTTATCTTGCCTTCGGTGCCGCGTTCGCCAAAGCCGCCCGGCACCAGAATGGCATCGTATTTTTCAAGATGGGGGGCCGGATCTTCGCGGTCGAAAAGTTCGGCGTCGACCCATTCGACTTTTACCTTCACGCGGTTGTAGATGCCGCCGTGTGTCAGCGCCTCGGCAATGGATTTGTAGGCGTCTTCAAGCTGGGTGTATTTGCCGACGATGGCGACAGTGACTTCGCCCTCTGGATTGAAGATACGGTCAGACACGTCTTCCCACTTGGACAGGTTCGGACGTGGCGCAGGCGTGATGCCAAAGGTGTCGAGAACGGCCTGGTCCATCCCCTCGCGGTGATAGGCGATGGGGGCCTCGTAGATGGATTTCAGATCCTGCGCCGCGATCACGCTGTCGGGCCGGACGTTGCAGAAAAGCGCGAGCTTTTCGCGTTCCTTCTGGGGGATCGGACCTTCGGAGCGGCAGACGAGGATGTCGGGGGCAAGACCGATGGAGCGCAATTCCTTGACGGAGTGTTGCGTCGGTTTGGTCTTCAGCTCGCCAGACGCCTTGATCCACGGCAGCAGCGTCAGGTGCATGAACAAACACTGGCCGCGCGGTTTGTCCTGCGAAAACTGCCGGATGGCCTCGAAGAAGGGGAGGCCCTCGATGTCGCCGACAGTGCCGCCGATCTCGCAGAGCATGAAGTCGACCTCATCCTCGCCAATGGAGATGAAGTCCTTGATCTCGTTGGTGACGTGCGGAATCACCTGAATGGTCTTGCCAAGGTAGTCGCCGCGGCGCTCTTTCTCCAGGACGTTGGTGTAGATGCGTCCCGAGGAAATGGAATCGGTGCGCCGCGCGGGCACGCCGGTAAAGCGTTCGTAGTGGCCAAGGTCGAGGTCGGTCTCCGCGCCGTCGTCGGTCACAAAGACCTCGCCGTGCTCGAAGGGCGACATCGTGCCCGGGTCGACGTTCAGGTAGGGGTCGAGTTTGCGTAGGCGGACGGAATAGCCCCGTGCCTGAAGCAGCGCGCCAAGCGCGGCGGAGGCCAAGCCCTTGCCGAGCGAAGAGACCACACCACCGGTGATGAAGATGAATCGCGCCATCTGGGAACCCCGTGTTCTTGCCTGTCGATTGATGCCCAAGCGGGCGAGCGCGCCGCCGGACAGCGGGGCTTGTACCGCATGTGTCACCGGCTGCAACACGGGATTTAGCTAATAGCGGATTCGAGCCATAAAGTCCAGATCAACGCTAAATCATGTGGGAAAGGGGGCGCCGATAAGCAAGGGATTGTAAGTATTTCGGCATTCCAGCCTTGACGCCAGACATGAAAAAGGCGGCCAATTCAAGCCGCCTTTCAGGAATGCTGTGCCGAGGTCGGTTTAGTCTGCGCGAGGCGTCAGCGGGGCTGTTGAGCCGTCTGCGGAGGGCGGGGGCAACATGCTGTCCATATCAAGATCCGCGCCCGGAACGGTCGGTGCGGCGTCATCGGAGGACTGCGAGCCCAGCGGCGCAAGACGATCGAGGATCGATGAGCCTGCGGAATTCTGTGCGGCGAAGATCGTCAGCGTGATGGAGGTGACGATGAAGGCGCCAGCGAGCATCCACGTGAATTTCGCCAGCGGCGAAGTCGCTGGGCGAGATCCGGCCGGGCCGCCACCGCCGCCCATACCAAGGCCTCCGCCTTCGTTGCGCTGAAGCAGCACGACCCCGATCAGGCCGAGGGCAAGGAGAAGATGGATGATTAGTACGACGTTCTGCATGTGGCCTGCACGATCATTGCGGAGTTCGCGGCTATGTAGGGGATGCGTGCCGGAGACGCAAGGCGCATTGCGGTCGCAAGGGATGCGTTACTCCTCGACGTCGTCGGTGTCCACTTGCCCGGAGATCGCGCGGCGAATGATCGACCAGCTCATGCCGATGCCCAAAACCAGAGAGCCTGCAAGGATGGCCACCCATGTGGCAAGGCCCGGGTCCGAGATGGAAATCAGGCCAAAGTCGCTTGCAACCCATAACAGCGCCCCGAAGAGCGCGAGCACGAAAATAACCCCGCCCGGCCCGATGCTCCTGAATGTTGCGCGCAGATAGATGACATATCCGGCGAGCAGGAGCAGCCCGACCAATGTCACCACAGAGGGTGTCTGCCCCCAGTAGGCTTGTGCGCCGCGGACGTAGTTCCAATCCGTCGGATTATATGTCGCGGCCAGCAGCAAAAAGGCGAACAGCCAGCGTAGAAAAAAGGACATTGGAGCTTCCTCGACTTGATCGCGCCTATAGGTGGGGGATGCGCGGCGCGCTGTAAAGGCCACCGTCCGTGGCGGTTCGCGCGATTTTGAGGTTTCGCTATGCCACTTGCGCCTTTATACGGGCGCGGGTTTGAGATCACCGAAAGGACTCAGAAATATGGCAAACGTCGTGGTTGTCGGCGCCCAGTGGGGCGACGAAGGCAAGGGCAAGATCGTGGACTGGCTGTCGGAGCGTGCCGACGTCATCTGTCGATTCCAAGGCGGTCACAACGCAGGCCATACGCTGGTGATCGACGGCAAGGTCTACAAGCTGCACGCGCTGCCATCCGGCGTCGTGCGTGGTGGCAAGCTGTCCGTGATCGGCAATGGCGTGGTGCTGGACCCTTGGCACCTGATGAACGAGATAGAGACAGTGCGCGCTCAAGGTGTTGAAATCACGCCTGAAACGCTGATGATCGCTGAGAACACGCCGCTGATCCTGCCGATCCATGGTGAGCTCGACCGGGCGCGCGAAGAAGCGGCCAGCAAAGGCACCAAAATCGGCACCACAGGTCGCGGCATCGGCCCGGCCTACGAGGATAAGGTGGGACGCCGTGCGGTGCGCGTGGCCGATCTTGCCGATCCGGCGACGCTGGAGGCACGTGTGGATCGCGCGTTGCAGCACCACGATCCGCTGCGCCGTGGGCTGGGTATCGAGCCCGTGGACCGTGACGCGCTGCTGGCGGCGCTGCGCGACATCGCAGAAAAAGTCCTGCCCTATGCCGCGCCGGTCTGGAAGGTGCTGAACGAAAAGCGCAAGGCGGGCTCACGTATCCTGTTCGAAGGGGCGCAAGGGGCTTTGCTGGACATCGACTTTGGCACCTATCCCTTTGTGACCTCGTCCAACGTGATCGCAGGGCAGGCGGCGACCGGAACAGGGATCGGCCCGGGATCGATCGACTATGTTCTGGGCATCGTGAAAGCCTACACAACCCGCGTTGGCGAAGGTCCTTTTCCGACCGAGCTGGACGACGATGACGGTCAGCGTCTTGGTGAACGTGGCCATGAATTCGGCACCACGACGGGCCGCAAACGTCGCTGCGGCTGGTTTGACGCAGCGCTTGTGCGTCAGACCTGTGCGACCTCTGGCGTCAACGGTATCTCCCTGACAAAGCTGGATGTTCTCGATGGCTTCGAGACCCTGAAGATCTGCGTAGGCTATGAGCTGGACGGCAAGACGATGGACTACTTGCCATTCGCCTCTGAAGAGCAGGCGCGCTGCACGCCGATCTACGAAGAGATGGAGGGCTGGTCTGAGTCGACCGAAGGGGCGCGCTCTTGGGCCGATTTGCCGGGCGCTGCGGTGAAGTATGTGCGCCGTGTCGAAGAGTTGATCGGTTGCCCGGTGGCGCTACTGTCCACCTCTCCCGAACGGGACGACACAATCCTTGTGACGGACCCGTTTGCCGACTGACCCGCAGGAGGGACGCATGGAACTGTCGTACAAGGCACGGCGGCGCTGGTCGCTGGTTCTGCTGATCTTTGGCCTGCCGGCCTATATTGCAGCGGTCTGGTTCCTGTTGAGCCTGTTTGATCGCCCGCCGTTGTGGTTGGAGTTCATCATTTACGTGGCGCTCGGCGTGGTCTGGGCGCTGCCGTTCAAGTTCGTCTTCAAGGGCGTGGGACAGGCAGACCCGGACGCGGATCCGGTCGAGTTTGAAGATGACGGATTGAAGTAGCAGAACGGCCTTCCCGGTTGGGAGGGCCGTTTTTCGTTGAGGTCAGCCATCGTACTTACCGGATGGACTGCGATGGCCGTCGGGCTTCCTGCGTCACTTTAAAGGCCAGTGCCGCCGCCCCTCTGCCAAACATCGCGGTCTGGTCGGAGCTCATCTGTCTGCTTAGCTCGCCTTTGGCCGCGGCGTATTTGCCAAAGTCTCCTGATCGCCAAAGGCATGTGTCTGTCGCATGGGGCATTTTACGCCCGGATGCGGAAACGGCGCCCCGATGGGGCGCCGTTTGGATGTCTTCTAGGCAGCTGTTTACCCGGCAGCGCGGTCCGGTTTGAAGCTGATCCGGTCAGAGGCGGTAAAGCGACCTCCTGCGGTCTTCTTGATCTTACCTTCGCGAAGAAGTTGACCAAAGCTGCGCAGGCGATCCTCGCGAGAGGATTCCTGGGCTTCGGCAAGGCGCACCGTCGACATCAGTTGCGGACGCGAGAACTGATCGCGGCCCTCTACATACGCCATGTAGGCTGCCGCCGCTTCGAGCAATTCAGGCAGTTCGGTGGCACCGACTTGTTCCGCATAAGCGACGAAGCCGTCGCTGTCGCTGGTGGACCCGGTTTCGTGGGAGTCCACGTCTGCCACACGCTGCACCCGGCGCGGACGCACCGGAACTGTGCGTGGCAGGTCTGAGGACACAGATGCCTTTCGCGCGGTTTCGTCTTCGACGCGCTGTTCCGCTACGAGCTTCAGCGGGGCAGGGCGCGATGCCTGCTCGACCGGGCGTTCCGTCCTTGCCGCAGGCGCGGATTGCGGACGACGCGGGCGCACCACATTGGCGAGGTCCTCGCGGTAAGGCTCCTGAACCTCCGCCGCATCAGCGCGTCGGCCGAGCAGCCGGTCCGCCTTGGTCGCGGCAACGGCGGCGCGCAGATGAGCGATTGCGGTACGGCGACGGTTGCCTTCGGGCTCTTCCATTTCCGTATCGGTCTGCTCCATCAGGCGCGAGGTATCGTCGTCCTTCACCTCGCGTTCCGTCAGCATCACGCGAGCAGGGCTGGCCATCTTAACAGTCTTGCGAGCGGAGTCGCGGATCATCTCCTCAAGACCGTCCTCCGTCTTGTCCGCTGCGCGGTCGGGTGTGCCCAGGGAGCCGGCCATTCGGGCATCGATGGCATCGAGGTCGGCGGGCCAGCGCATACGCGCGTCGTCGTCCTCATCCTCCTCAGACCCGGTGTCGGTTGCCGACACAAGTGGGTTGTCGAGGCGAAATGGCCCAGTTTCGACCGACTGACCGTCCTCTTCGTCATCATCCTCGTAATAAGAGGCTTCGTCATCCCAGCCCTCAGCGCGGATTGGAGTGTCGTCGTCAGTTGTCTCTTCGTCGAAACGGGCATGGAGCCTGCGGGTGGCATCCTCGTCGTCCTCGTCTTCATCCCAATCGTCGAATTCACCGCTCAGCTCTGCCTTGACGGCCGCGAGTTCGCGGGCGAGTTCGTCTTCTTCCTCAGGCGACAGGGTGCTCTCGTCGGACATGGGCACCGGCGAGGCTCCGGCCCTGTCGGCAGAGGCATCGGCGGCCTCGGTCTCCTCCTCAGTGTCGATCTCTTCCAGTGCGCCCTGTTCAACCGCGCGCTGGAAATCAGCTCGTTTTACCTTGACCACCCGCGCTCGGAGCGGAGCTTGCGCGGGCTCGGGCGCCTCAGGTGTCTTGTCTTCCTCTGGCACGTTCGGAAAGTCCGCTGCCTCTATAGCATCCTCAACGTGGCCCGTCGTTTCTTCGGCGATATCCCAGGCGTCGAAGTTGTTGTCGTCCGCCGCGGTGGGGGCTTCGAAAATCTCGTCGGCGGTGCTTTCGACATTGGTTTGCAAAATTTCCGGCTCGGCGGGGTGTGGCCCCGCCGTAGTGTCTCCCATCAGGCTCGCGATGCTGTCTGCAAGGACGCGGTCCTCGTCCCATTCAGGGGCTTCGGCTTCCCTGGTCAGGGCGGTCGTTGGAGTGTCGTCAGTCTCTGGCGCCCGGTCGTTGTCGAATTCGCCAAGCAGCGCGGTCAGAGCGTCGTCATCCTCTTCTTCGCCGGGGATATCATCGTCAGCGATAATCAAACTCGTTTCTGCACGGACCGGCATCTCGGCGGTTGCGATGAACGCAGGATCGACTTCGTCGGTCTCATCAGCGTCATAGCCGTCTTCGATGTTTGCCTCTTGCGCGTCATTGCTGGCAACGACGGCGCGGATGCGGTCGAGTTTGGCGGCCACGCTTTCAGAAGTGGAGGGCCGCGGAGCAGGCGCGGTGACCTCCGCGGTGGCGGCAGCCACCGTATCGGCAATAAAGGAGTCGTCAGATGTTTCGGCCGCATCAGGCTGATATGCAGCCCGCGCCCCCGTGTCGTCCGCCTGCGGAAGGGGCGTTTCAACAACGGTTTTCGGCGCTTCATCGACGATGGCAGTGGGAACTTCGGGCAGCGGAGCCTCCGCTGTGTCGAGCGGGATTTCGGTCAGAACGGCGGTTGCCTCAATTGTGTCATCGTCGGGCAGCGTATCTGTGGGCGGCTCGGGGTCGGCTGCGCGCCGGGTCGGTCCCGCCGCAAGTGCCGCGCTGAGTGCGCTGGACGAGGCCGCCTTGATGGGGGAGCCAAGCGTGAGCTTGCCCTCGCCATGCTCCGATGATTGGGCAAGCTGGGCGCGCATCATTTCCGTCGCCATCTCGGAATCGAACTGCGGAGGCTCTGCGCCAAAGAAACGGTCATTGCCGACCACACCTCGGAAGAAATGTGTTGTTTCCTTGACCACCGCGAGCGGATCTTCAAACCCTTCCGCCGTACAGGAGAAGGTGCCGTAGGAGACGGTCAGGATCTTGCTCGAACTCACCATGTGCTGTTCACTTTCGTTCGTTATGCAATAGTGTGTTTACCATGATCATCGGGACCAAAGCTGAACGAATCTGTGCCCACAAGGGTATCATTTTGTGACTTGATTGTGGTCTGTTTCTCGAATTGCCATTAATCTGCCATGAACGTTAAAATTGTTGAAACAACGGCGCAGGTCGTTTTGGTGGGCGGCGGTGCCTTGCAGGACAAAGTTCTGCGAGAAGTTTTGCAGCATGCAAAGGTTGTCGTGGCCGCAGATGGCGGAGCGAACCCTGTGTTGTCGGCGGGGCGGATGCCTGACGCGGTCTTTGGCGATATGGATTCGCTTTCAGATGACGTGAAGGCGCAGCTTGCGCCTGGCGTTCTGCGCCAGGTGGCAGAGCAAGAGTCGACAGATTTCGACAAATGTTTGCGCCACATAAAAGCGCCGCTGGTCATAGGCTATGGGTTCCTCGGACGCCGGTTGGATCACCAGCTGGCCGCAATGAATGTACTGGTGCGGCGACCGGAGACGCGCTGCGTCTTGGTGGGGAAATATGATGTGGTCTGTCATTGCCCGCCCAATATCGTGCTGGATCTGCCCATCGGGTCGCGGTTTTCGCTTTTTCCCATGCGGCGGGTTACAGCGCGGTCAGAGGGGTTGCGCTGGCCTTTGGACGGGATCTCCTTTGCCCCCGGTGGGGTGACGGGCACCTCTAACGAAGTTTCAGGCCCTGTGCGCCTTGAATTCGAAGCGACAGGGATGCTGCTTATTCTGCCGGCGGAGCACCTGGATGCACTGGTTTCGTCATTAGAGAACGCGCCGCACTGGCCCGTTCCCGCATGACGATATAAAGGCCGCTGCCAATGGTCACTGCGATGCCGCAACTGGCGAGCGGGCCGGGAGCTTCGCGCCAGATCAGCCAGCCAATCAGGGTCGCAACGGGAATTTCGAGATATTGCATCGGCGCAAGCGTGCTTGTCGGGGCGTATTTGAGGGCCCAGGACATCATCAGGTGCGCCGTTGTTCCGACGATCCCCATAAGAACAATCAAGAGCCAGATATGCAAGGTGGGCGAAATCCACGACATTTCCTGCACGGAAACGGGCGTCAATGCCATGACGGGAACCAGCAGGGCCAAGGCGATCGGACCGGCGACGGCGTGTTGTGCGATTGGGTCTAGTCGGACCCCGAGCTTGCGGCTGAGCAGCATATACAAGGTGAAGACAAAGGCGACGAGCAATGGAAGCAAGGCCGGTGCGCCGACCTCGGCAAATGCGGGTTGAACGACCATCAGCGTGCCGCCAAAGCCTATGGCACAGGCAGCCAGGCGTTGCGGACCCACGTGCTCTTTCAGAAACACATGACCAAGAAGCAGCGCCATGAAGGGCATGACGAAAGCGATGGCGATGGCATCGGCGATGGGCAGGTAGAGCAGCGCGGTGACCATCAGCATGATGCCAGAGATGTGGCAGAGCGTTCGCGCAAGCAAAAGAACAAACGTCCCAAGCGACATACTCCATGATCGCCCCAGAACTAGGCTGAGCGGCACAAGGATCAGCGTCTGGGCGGCGAACCTCAGGGTTGTGATCTGACCAACCGAGATATGCGCGCCCAACAGCTTTGCCAAAGCGTCACCAAGAGGGGCGCACAGGCAAACGGCCAGCATCAATGAAATGCCCAACATGGGACGGTCGGCATGGGTCATGCGCCGGACGATACGGCCCGTGGCGCGTATCGTCCAGTGGCCGACGCGGCTGACCGCATAAGTCCTAGGGGAGGAGTGACAGCCAAACCCAGGCGGTCAGCAAGGACAAGCTTGTAGCGATCAAAACGCCTGAGGCTGCGACCCGCCGCGCGCGCCCGTACATGTTGGCAAAGACATAGGTGTTGATCCCTGGCGCCATCGCAGCCGTCAGTACGGCGGAGCGTTTTGCCTCGGTCGACAGTCCCGTCAGGGTGCCCAGCGTAAAGGTGATCGCCGGGTGCAACAGCAAGGACACCGCACAGATAAATGCGATGACACGGAAATCGCCCTCCGGCTTGTAGCGGTAGAGCACGCCCCCCATGCCGAACAAAGCCGCCGGCAAGGCGGAGCGGATCATCAGATCGAGCGCGTCGGTGATGACAGCAGGCAGCTTCGCATCGGTCAAATTGGCCATCACGCCCAACGAGATGCCGATCACCAGTGCGTTGCGAAACATGGCTTTGAGCACCCTTGCGGGCACTTGTGCGCCTGGCAGCTTATCCCGCCCGGCGCGATAGACCTCCATCGTCGTAATCCCGATGCCGTAGCAAATCGGCGAATGCAGGGCGATGATGACATAGTTGGCTTGAAGGGCCCCTTCGCCGTAGGCGCGTTCGGTTAATGGCAGGCCCAGCATGACCGAGTTCGCAAACAGGCAGCAAAAGCCTATGGCAATGGCGTCTTCCCAATCGCGCCGAAACAGAAAACGTCCGCCAAGCAGACCTACGGTGAAACCTGTCACCGACCCGGTGTAGAACGAGACAATCAGCCATGGGTTGAAATCCGGCCCGAGGTCAAGCTGCCAGATGCCCCGAAACAGCAGGCACGGAATGGCAAAGTTCTGGGTGAATTTCATCAGCCCGTCGACCGCACTCTCGCCGAAGCCCCCCTTCCACGCGGCGAGATATCCCGCCCCGATAAGGAGGAAGACGGGAAGAATGACATCAAGGAGCGCTTGCATCAGGAGGGCCTAGGGTCGAAGGGCACAGGGGCGCCCGTTATACGTCATACGTCAGGACCATGCCGTCATAGGCCGGTGTAATGTGATCCGGGGTCTCGGCGGCCACGGCGTCATAATCGAGATCGATATGCATATTGGTGAGCACCGCATGATCGGGCTGCGCGCGTTCGATCCATTCCAGGGCCAGTGCCAGATGTGCGTGGGTGGGATGCGGTGTACGGCGCAGCGCGTCGAGGATCCAGCATTCAAGGCCATGCAGGTGTTCCCAGGCGGCTTCGGGAATCTTCACCACATCCGGCAGGTAGGCGAGGTCGCCGATGCGAAAGCCCAAAGCGTCGATGGCGCCGTGGTTTACCCGGAAAGGTGTCAAGGTCACGTCGCCGCCGTTGCCTGTGATGGTCAGCGGTCCATCAATGGTGTGCAGGTTCAAGATGGGCGGGTAGGGCGAGCCTTCGGGCTGAACAAAGGCATAGGCGAAGCGCGAGATCAGGTCGTTCTGCGTTTCTCCGTCTGCCCAGACATTCAGGCGTTCCTTGGTGTTGAAGACGATCTGGCGCAGGTCATCAAGGCCGTGCACATGATCCGCATGGGCGTGGGTCCATACCACGGCGTCAAGGTGCCCGACGCCTGCATCAAGCAACTGGGCACGCATGTCGGGGGTGGTGTCGATCAAAATGCGGGTGGTGCCAGCGTCAGAAATCCGCTCCACCAGCATCGAACAGCGGCGACGGCGGTTTTTGGGATTGGAGGGGTCGCACTCTCCCCAATGGCCGCCGAGACGCGGCACACCTCCGGAGGAGCCGCATCCAAGGATCGTAAACCGCAGCTGATCCGTCATACGGAAACCTGCGCGGGGGACCAGCTGGCGGCCTTGGAAAACAGCCGGTCGAAGTTGGCCTCTGTCGCCTTGGCGAAATCCTCGTAGGACAGACCAAAGACCTCTGCCGCCTTTTGTGCGGTGTGCACGACGTAAGACGGCTCGTTTTGTTTGCCGCGATAGGGCGGCGGTGCAAGGTAGGGGCTGTCCGTTTCGACCAATATCCGTTCCAGCGGCGCGGTGGCGAAAATGTCCCGAAGCTCCTGTGACTTGGGGAACGCCGTGATGCCCGACATGGACAGGTAGAACCCCAGGTCGAGCGCGGCCCTGGCCAAGCCGGGCGTCGAGGAGAAGCAGTGCATCACACATGTATAGGGACGCGCGCGGTAGCCGTCTGTCAGGATCTGCGCCATGTCATCATCCGCGTCGCGGCTGTGAATGATGAGCGGCAAGCCGGTTTCCTGCGCCGCCTCGATGTGGATCTTGAGCGAGGTCTTCTGCACCTCGGCACTGTCTGCCGTGTAATGGTAGTCCAGCCCGGTCTCGCCGATGCCCACGAATTTGGGGTGTTCGGAGAGCTTCACAAGCTCCTCTACCGAGGCAAGGGGCTCTTCTGCGGCGCTCATCGGGTGGGTCCCGGCTGCATAGAACACCGGATCGAAGGTCTCGGCAATGGCGCGGACCTGCGGTTCTGTGCGCAGTTTGGTGCAGATGGACACCATTCTATGCACCCCGGCTTGCGTTGCGCGCGAGATATAGTCCGGGCGGGCCTCGTCGAAATTCGGGAAGTCGAGATGGCAGTGGCTGTCTGTAATGAGGGGCGTGGTAATCATGGGGCCTCCTTTGTGCCTTGGTATCTAGGAGGACACGCAGAGGGTCAAGACGACGGCACCTCTGTATCTTCAAGCTCCTGCGAAGAAGGCTGTAGGTTAATCTGGCGATGCATGAGTTGCGTAGTGCTTTGCTCGAAGGGCTTTGTGCTGGAGCAGAGCCGCGCGTCCGGTCGAGGAGAGGGAAGGTCGAGGTTAGTCGAGACGTTTTATTACCGATATCGTACTCAGAATGCCGAGTTTTCGGGGTCGGACTGCAATGATCGACCGCAATGGGTGTTACATGCCTCGGGGCGCGGGGCGCGGGGCGCGGGGCGAGCGGGCGACCAGGACTTCGTCTGGCATCAGCATAGGCACCAAGGGCAAATTACCACAAAGCTTGAAAGTGCTGGCGTCACCGTCTCGTTCAAAGGTGACGCCTTATGATGCCGGTAAATGGTCACGGCTCAGAGCCGGTCGGCGGCCCAGCTGTCCGTTGCTTGTTTTCGGACCAATTCAATCTCGGCTTCGGATACATCTTCCAATGTCTCATTGCCGCGGAACAAGTCGTCGTGGAACAGGTAAACCCGGGACAGGAAGTGCCCGAACTCTAGGGAGCCTTCGCCGCTGCGTTCGCCGTTTCCACTGGTCGACACCACGACGCCGCCGCCCCAATCCTGCCCACTGTCGTTGTTCGGGTTGTAAAAATACACACGCATGTTTCCGGCTTGGTCTTCTGCTACACGCAGAATGGCAATGGCGTGCCAGCCAATGAATTGTTGATTTGGATCTGTGACCGCGATGCCGGCGGGTTGGGGGTGGCTTACCGGAAGGTCGCCATTGTGATGCGGATGATAGGTGGCAAAGAAGCGGCGCAGGAAACTGTCGTAATCCGCGAGTTTTCCGGTCGCCACATCCACGGCGACAGCGCAGTCGCGTGACACCCACCATCCGTGAAACTCAGGGTTGATCCAACGATGAGGATCTCCATCACGCCCGATGCAAAGCTGCCCCATACGGGCATAGATCTTGTCAAGATGTGCCACCAACAGCACGGAGACAGGATCAGCGTCAATCGGGCCAAATCCGGCCAGACCGACGGGCAAGTTTGCAGAGTTGATCTCGTTTCCTTCAAAATGCATCAGAATTGCATCGAATTCCGAGGCTTGATGAATGATACGAAGCAGGTAGTCAGGTTCGACCTGAGACCACATGGCAATGGCGCGCGCCGACTGACAGGTGGGATTGGCGCCTTGGCCAACGCCAAGTGGCTGGCCGATGATTTGCAGCACGCCCGCAAGAACATGCGTCTCCGGCGAAACAACATCACCAAAGCCAAGGCTGATGCGGTCACGGGCGGAACCGCGCACCTTTTGCCGCAATTGCCGATCCAGAGCCGGGACCATCGGCGCATGGTGCAGAACACCACGTTCCAGCAGCATTGTCAGTCCGTAAATGGCCTGAGGCGTCGACAGTGTGACGCCCGCGCGGATCAGGTCCTCGATCAGGCGGCGGTAGTGGCGCCAACAATCCAGACCGGTTGTTCCCAAGCCCAGCGTTTCGGGCACCAGCGCGCGATCATGGTAATCCAGCGCGTATAGCAGGAATGTTACATGGTAGTCTGAGACAAGACCGGTGTCATGCATCGCCCGCGCGAAGCCCATCGCCTCGCGGGACAGGGCGGCCTCGTCAAAATGTTCGATCCGTTCAAGGTAAGCGGCAACACCCGGATCATCCAGAGAGGCGACGGTCGGGCCGAACAGGGCGCTCACAAGACGTTCCGCGCCAAGCCGCTCGCTGCCCGGCTCGGTCCCGTTTTCGTTCAGGGCGATGGCTATCTGCGCAATCATGTCTTTGACAACGCCGACCTGAACCGAGCGCTGTTCAAGCAGTCGCCAGATTTCAGTGACAAGCGCGCCCAGCACGTCCGTCAGGCCGATGTGTTCGGAAATGAACCGCAGGATCCGTTCCTTGGTCTCTTGCCGCTCGCCCAAGGACCGCGTCGCCTCGTCCGGCTGGCCAAAGATATCCCTGAGATTGAGGGCAAGGACCTGCGTCAAGAAATGCCGTGCGGTGTCCTGATGCAAGTTGCGGTGGCGTGTCGCGCCCGTAGCAACCGATAGGAACCGGCACAGGCTTGCAACCTCGATGGCAACAAGACCCGTGTCTTCCGCAAGCAGCGTGTTGGCCGAAACCTGTGGAAGCAAAGCCTCCGGCTTGTCCCAGTCCGATCCGGCAAACACTCCGGCAAGATCCATGGGGACAGCCCGTTCGAAAATCACATCCATCCCGCCCTCTGTCTGCAACAGCTGCCAGACAAGGGTCAAAACGGCTCGCTGAGCTTCCAGTTTGGTATCGGGCTGCGCCTGTCGAAGTTCTTCAATCGCGACGTCCAGATCATCCGACAGCCGGGCGCAGGACGCCCGGCTGTCGATATTATTATTTTGGTCGTCGTTGAGCGTTCTCATCAGACGTAAAAATCCAACTCTTCCTGCGCTTTCAGCAGATCTCGCAGTTTTATGGGATCATCACCCGCAAAGAACAAGAGCCCCCAGTGCGTGCCAAAGGCCGACCTGTCCGGGACAGTTTCCTCTGTGGGCGCAACCAGTTCGTGCGACTCGAAATACGGATGTTCCGTTGTTTCCTTCGGCATTTCCAGTTTGCTGACCACGCGGCGTCGCGGATAGACACCGAAACAGCCCGCGTAGCACTTGGCATCCTCAACCTCACGGGGGAAGAAGGCGTCGACCTCTTCCTTGGTGCTTTTGGGGTCGAACACCAGCATGGACGCCTGATAGGGGCTGAAGCCATAGGCCCGTTCGATCAGCTCAAACGCCTTGAAGCCCGGCGGACGATAGGCGACTTCGCCAAAGTACATCTCGCCGTCGGAGGTGACGAAATACTCCGGGTGGATCTGGCCAAACTTGATGTCAAACGTCTTGATCAGCTTCTCGATCTGCTTGGTGATCGCGTCGCGCCAGCTCTCCAGCTCCTTGGTGGCCGGTACGAAGACAGAATACCCCAAGGTTACGTATTCAGAGATGTTGAGAAACTTGATTTCCCCATCATGAATCCAAGCCTCGACCGCAAATTCCCAACCGTCGAGATGGCTTTCCATCAACAGCGGATATTCTTCTTCGGGAATCTTGTCGATGTCCTCGATATCGCGGATCATCCGGTGGCCCAGGCAGCCAGCCTTGTCGAAAGCCTTGACGTGTATCGGGTCATCGGGGTCGCCGTCCAGCTTGAGCAGCGTCTGATTGACCCGCTTCATGAAGCGGATGATGTCGTCTTTTTCATAGGCTTCTTCGAAGATGCCGACACGGATGCCGCCCAGCTGGGCGCGGCGCTTCATCAGCGCCTTGTCGCGGAACAGGATGGACTGCCCGTACATGCGCGGCTTGTCCATGAGCACCGAGTTGATCGCGCCGGACCATTCAACGGTTTCCTCGAACAGCGGGATGGCCACATCGACGCCGTCGTCCTTGAGGCGCTGGGCGATTTCCATCGACCTGTCATTGAGCCGCGCAAAGTCCCAGGGAATGAACGGAATGTTATTGGCCTGGCAAAAATCCGCGGCCCAGTCGGGCGCCACTACAACGTAGCGGCGGTCAAATTTCTGAGCCGCCTTGATTGCGTTAAAGCTCCAGCCGAGCAGGGCGATATATCCCTTGTTCGGGTCTTTGGGGGTTTCAGTTCCACGCACGGAATCCAGCGTCGGATCGGTCCAGCCTGAGACAACCTCGGTCGTTGGGGCTTGGGTTTCTTTGGACATTGGATGGCTCCTCATCAGTTGCGCACTAAACTGGCGCCTGATCGGCAGCACCAGCAGTCTACATGCAATCCTTGAGCGGTTACCTAACGTGAAAGGCGGAAATTTCCAATCAAGCCACGGTTTCGGCTGACTGACTGCTCCCCGAGCGGAAGGTGTTTCAGGGCCGCGCATCAGAACAAGCCATAGCGAAACAGACCGATCGCTTGGGACATCCAATCAGGCGCCGCACTGCAGGCAATCGCGAAGAAGAAGCATGCCGTGTGACGGCCGCTTCCGTTTCGGAATGCGTTCCCTGCTGGGTAAAGTGCTGGTCCGCGCAAAACGCGAAATCGCCGCCTTGCGGCGTGGGGGACCTTGCGCGCGAAAGACATTGAGCAACGACCGACTGTAGAGCGCTCTGAAATCCGTCCGACGGTCGACACATCTTTTGATGGTGGCGATGGCCGGCTGCCCGCTTTCGGATTGGAGCGAAGCGCTGCTACCTAACCGGATCGCCGCGCATGCTCGTCCCTTAGAACAGCTGCGCCTCGTTCAAGGGCGAAACCTCGCGACCTGAAATGCCAAATTGCCCCCTTGTCGATCTGGCCGGGCATTCGAACGATGGTGGGGAGTGACTTTGGGAAAGGCGGCGGCCTAGGCAATGACGGTCAAGGCGGGCAAGCACCCATGCGGCTTAGGCCTCCAGATCAGCCGCGCGTTGCACACCTTGCAGCTCGCAAGGACGAAATCGAGCACGAAGCACTTGCGCACTCCGATAAAACAGCCATATACCATCCATGCAGATGGAGAAACGCCAATGGCAGAGATAAGACACTTCAGGGATAAGCAGCCTGAGAACGAGAAGATCACCATCAATCTCGGCTTCGTCGACCTTGGTCGCATCGATTTGCTGGTCCAGGAAGGGTTCTATTCGAACCGCAGCGACTTCATCCGCACGGCGATCCGCAAGCAACTCGATGCGCATGGGGAGGCCGTAGACCGCTCCATCGAGCGCCACACCATGGAGCTGGGCCTGCGGGACTTTGGCCGGGCGGAGCTTGAACAGCTTCGTGCGGCTGGCGAAATCCTGCATATCAAGGTGGTGGGCCTCGCGCGCATCGCCTCCGATGTCACGCCCGACCTCGCATTGGCGACCATCGGCTCAATCACGGTTCTCGGCAGCCTTCAGGCATCCGCGGACATCAAGAAGGCTCTCGCTGACCGCATCCAGTAGCGGCGGCTCTTTGCAAGGAAAAGCAGATGATGAATCTCAACGTCGGCGCATGGCGCCAGGCGACCGGGCAAACGCGCGCCGCGCAGTTTACCTCCGCCAACGACCTCGTGACCCGCACGCTGGCCAGGCACGGTCTTGGCGCCGGGTCGCAGTCCGGCACGCCCTTGGCCTCTGTCGGTGACACCGGTCCCGCGGCGCTGCCGGGGCTGATGGCGCACCTCCGACCCCAAGGACAGCCTGCCGAGGCCTTGGACCTTCCCGGTGGCGCGCAGTTTGACGCCGACAGCTTTACCTGCGCGGCGGGAACGCGCGGCTACCGCACCTATGTGCCTGCCTCCGCGCAAGACGGGGTCACCGGCCTCGTCGTGATGTTGCACGGCTGCACCCAGACACCGGAGGACTTTGCCGCAGGCACCGGAATGAATGCCTTGGCCGAACAGCATCGCTTTGTCGTCGTCTATCCGCAACAATCGCGCGGTGACAACGCTCAGTCCTGCTGGAACTGGTTCAGCCGGGGCGACCAGGCGCGCGACCGGGGCGAGCCTGCAATCCTTGCAGGCCTCACGCGCGAAGTAATCGCGCGCCACGCCATTCCCGAGGGCAGAGTGTTCGTGGCAGGCCTCTCCGCAGGTGCGGCGATGGCTGTCATCCTTGGTGGCACTTATCCGGAGCTTTTCAAGGCCGTGGGCGCCCACTCCGGTCTGCCCGCAGGTGCGGCGAAGGACGTTCCCTCCGCCTTCGCGGCAATGGCTGGGAACACGATCGAGAGCGCGCCGCGCACTGCGGCCGCGCGGACCATCGTCTTCCACGGCGATGCCGATGCCACGGTTCACCCGTCTAACGGTGAGAAGATCGTGCGCCAGGCTCTGGAAGGAGGTCCGGGGCAGTCACTTCAAACCGAGTCTGCGGGCACCATGGGCGGACGGTCCTATCGGCGCTGCACGACCTTGGACGCCGACGGCACAGAAACAGTGGATCATTGGATCGTCGAGGGTCTTGGACACGCGTGGTCAGGTGGGCAGCCGGCAGGCAGCTATGCTGATCCAAACGGCCCCGATGCCAGCGCCGAAATGATCCGGTTCTTCTTCGCCCCCTCTGCGGGATAAGTCGACAAGAGGGCGCGCATCGGTGCCTGTATAGCGCGCAGCGGTCGTGATCACCACGATTGCTGCGGCGCTGATCAGGGCGCCGGTACTGTTTTTCATTCTAGATGGCTTAAGTTGGATACCGACCGAAGTGCGCACAGATGCAGGCTGCTTGGACATCTGGGTTAAAGGAGCTTCCGCAGCACCTGTTCCTACCGGCTCAAAAGCCGCGTCCGTCAGAAGCGCCGATGTCGCGCCGCAGCATGTCACGATCTGCCAATCATGGGTCGCGCATTCGCAAGCACGCACAGGCAACCGCGACCGGATAAAACAGCCCGGCGGTGCGCAACAGTGGGCGGCCGGCGTGGAACGCGGCCTGGGCCCGCTCGGTGCAGATCGGTGATCAACCTGCAGGATGCGTATATCCGTCTCGACACCGGCATCGTGGTCACCTCTGATGTGAAGGTCGTGACCAACAATCGCACGGTTCTGGACATCCGCCACATGCCGGGAGCGGTTATGGCGGGACCGGACCTTCGGGCTGGGTCGGATCGGGGGGGGCTTTGGCGTTCGCGGTCAGGAAAGCGTGTTGGAGGATTGCATCGCCTACATGTGCGCGGCACGCGGTTCACGCGGCACCGGTCGGGCGGATCGGCCTCCTAAGGCTTTCACTTCGCAGCCGAGAGCCACTGCCCGATCCTCGACACGACGCTGACCGACTGCGGGTCCGAGCGGGATCTGAAGGCGAACCTTTACGCGACCTGCACGATGGATCTGACGGCTGGCAGATTCCGGTTCTGACCCGAAATTAGCTTTTTGCAGTAGATGCCGAAGTGACTCCAAGGATGCTGTTGCGGTTTGTAAGTGTCATTATATGAAGCGTGCGAGGCTTCGCGCTCAAACCCCTTTTAAATACGGTTCAAACGGGCGTTATCGGCCAAAGACTGGCATCGTTTTGTGCTGGTTCGGATCTCGGAACTGCGAAGCGATTTTTGGGGCCTAATCGCCTTTTTGAGCTCTCCGGCTCGAGAATGCCGCATCATCGTGTCGGCCGCGTCTGGTGACTGGATCTGAAGGGGGCGCCGGCGCCGAAGGTGGTGCATCACTGTCCGGCAGACGGCGACCATCTCCAGCTCTCTAGCTTGCCATCATGGCGCTCTACGAAGCGGTCCGGTGCTCCCGCAGGATCGTGACAACGCCGCTCGCGATGATGATTGTCGCACCGAAAACCGTGATCAGGTCCAGGCTTTCGCGCCAGATGAGCCATCCAAAGAGCGTGGCCCAGAGCAGGCCGGTGTAGTCGAGCGGTGCAACGACCACCGCAGGTGCCAAGCGGAATGCTTGGGTCATCATTGTCATCCCGGCGGTGCCGAAGATTGCGATGCCCGCGAACAGCCAAAGGTCCCCAGCGCGGACCGGAACCCAGACGAAAGGCACGATCAGCGCACTCAGCAACGCTCCGGCCCCTGTCAAGTAAACGAGCAAAGTCCAAACGCTTTCGCGCTTGTCGACCCAGCGGGCGCTGAGCATGAGCAGCGCGTACACCAGCGCTGTC
Source organism: Sagittula marina (assembly GCF_014196795.1). Classification (GTDB taxonomy): domain Bacteria; phylum Pseudomonadota; class Alphaproteobacteria; order Rhodobacterales; family Rhodobacteraceae; genus Sagittula; species Sagittula marina. The sequence continues at coordinate 143,344 of NZ_JACIEJ010000002.1, read as the reverse complement.
GCCACCGGCAGAAGAGAGATCACTTGAAACGCCGCTCCTCCCGGTCGGATGATCAGGAGAACCCCAAGAAATCCTACGAGAACCGCCATCCAGCGCCGCCACCCCACGTCTTCCCCGAGAAACAATGCCGAGATCACGGTGATGAAGAACGGAGCGACGAAAATCAGCGCGGTCGCTTCGGCGAGCGGCAGGTAGATGAAGCTCGTGAAGAACATCAACGCGGCACCGACCCAAAGCGCGCCACGAAGCAAATGAGCGGCAGGTCGATGCGAGCGCAGTGCCGCGCGCCCGCCCATCAACAGCGCAATGCCGATGGTGAAGGGCAAGGCGATGACATTCCGCAAGAAGAGTATCTGGAGAGGTGAATACCCGTCGGTCAAGGCCTTGGCGATCGCATCGTTGGCGCTCAGGCAGGCGACCCCCACACACATCAGAAGCATACCCTGGACATGGGACCCGTGTGCGTTTGACGGTGCGGTATTCATCTGATTTCCTTCGAGCGGTTGCAGGGCCCGATGAGCCTACCGGCTGTCCGCGTTTTTTCGCAACCACGTAGCTGGATTTGCATGCAAGCCGCTACGACTGGAAAAGGAGAACGCGCCCCGCAGAGCGCGCTTCAATGTGGTGCTACTTCGAACTTGTTAACGGCTCGACCGCGAATTCTGAACTGAACCAGACATCCCACATGTCCTCGCAACAATCAAATTGCAAAGGCAGCTGTTAGGTCATGTTGACAAAAGACGTAACCATAGGCGGATGGACGCGATGTCTATGAAGGAGAGGAAGCTCTCCGCAGTCTTGTCGTAGCGGGTTGCGACACGGCGGGCGTTCTTCAGCTTGTTGAAGCATCGCTCGACGAGATTGCGCAGGGAATATGGCGAATGATCGACGCCGATGCGCATCTTTCGAGACTTGCGCATCGGGATTTGTGTCAGCACATCCCGCGCGTCCATCTTTTGGCGAATGCTGTCAGCATCATACCCCCTGTCTGCCAACAGGACGCTCGGCTCGGGCAAGTTATCGGCCATGACCAGATCGAAGCCCAGATAGTCCGACGTCTGGCCCGGTGTGATCTCTGTCCTCATGGGCAGGCCGCTCGGCATTGTCCTCGGACCAATGGCGGATCAATGCCTCGCCATTGACGCGGAGGTGGATCTTGGTCGTGAAGTGGAAGGTGGGTCAGAAAACGATCCAGTGGATCGTTTTCCCGCCTGACCGTCGAGAACGGCCAAAACCCTGCCGCAGAGTCCCCCTTTTGCGCCCGCTGCCTCCCTCTCGGGACATTGCTCGCGCAATGCCCTGCCGGGCAGTGGATGATGGGCGCGGATGACGGTGCTGTCCACTGCCCGGCAGTTGTTTGCTTGCAAACAATGAGAGGGGATCATCTGCAGTGCGTCCTGCGCGACACCGCTTTGGTTCAGCGTGTCCATAATGTCCTCCCAAAGCCCCGCCAGCATCCATCGTCGGAACTGTCGGTAGACGCTCGACCACTTGCCGAACTCTTCGGGCAGGTCCCGCCACGGAGCACCAGTGCGTGCAATCCAGAAAACTCCATCAAGAACAAGGCGGTGGTTGGTAGGTTTGCGCCCGTTCGGAGCGCGGACCGCCAAGATGAAACGCTCAAAGAACGCCCATCCCTCGTCCGACATCAAGTCTCGTGCCAAGCGGGTCTCCATCGCAGATACCAGCTGGAATCACGACTGAACCCTCGTGTGAAACCCTTTTGTAAACACGTCCTAGCGCGTGAGCTGAAACAATTCGAGCATCAGAAAAAAGACGCGGTTCATCGCAATCGCGACACCACGGCGAATGCAATACGGCGCAGTGAAACGCTGCGCGAACACGGGGTTAAAACACCGGCCATAATCGCATGCTCTTGCGTTTGTCTGAGGAGCTTGGACCGGCCATCGGCCCGCGCTGCTGCCCCTATACTGGCGCGCCGATTACTTCAGCGATGGTGCTGAATGGCGATTGTGACATCGACCATATCCTGCCCTATTCGCGAACGCTGGACGACAGTTTCTCCAATAAGACGCTTTCCCTAAAAGAGGCAAATCGCGAGAAGCGCAACCGGGCGCCCCATGAGGCGTGGGGCGGCGAACCGACGCGTTGGGCTGCAATCGAGTCCAACCTGAAAAACCTTTCTGATGGTAAAAAGTGGCGCTTCGGCCCCGATGCCATGGAGCGTTGCGAGGGCGAGAGTGATTTCCTCGACCGTGCACTTGTCGATACGCAATATCTCTCGCGTAAATCGCGCGCCTACCTTGACACATTGTTCACCGAGGGTGGCCATGTATGGGCTGTGCCCGGACGAATGACCGAAATGCTGCGGCGGCATTGGGGGGTGAACTCCCTGCTGAGCGACAAGGAGCACGACGCCGTGAAACCCAAAAGCCGCACCGATCATCGGCACCATGGCATTGATGCCGCCGCCACCGACCGCAGCCTGATCAACCGGATCGCCAAAGCCGCCGGTCAGGGGGAGCAAGCCGCACAATCCGCGGAGTTGATCGCCCGTGCTACGCGCCCGAGCCGTGGGAGCATTTCCGCACCGACATTGCCACTCAGCTTGACAAGATCGTGGTCAGCCACCGTGCCGATCACGGCCGTATCGACGTCGATGCGCGTAAAAAAGGGCAGGATAGCACGGCGGGGCAGTTGCATAATGACATGGCCTACGGTGTTGTTGACGATCTTACCGTGGGCAGTCGCACGCCACTGTTGTCCCTGAAGCCAGGCGACATCGAGCCTACGACCAAGGGCAAGAATATCCGTGACCCGCAATTACAGAACGCGCTCTGTGTCGCGACCAAAGGCAAAGATGGCAAAGACTTAGAGCAAGCGCTGCGCGCGTTTTCCGAGAAAGACAGCCCTTATCAGGGCCTGCGCCGGGTGCGCCTGATTGAAACCCTTCAAAAATCCGCTCGCGTCGAGATCGGTGAGACCGAAAAAGGCAAGCCGCTCAAGGCCTATATGGGCGACAGCAATTATTGCTCTGAGCTGTGGAAGCTGCCGAATGGAAAGATCGAGCCAAAGGTCGTAACCACCTATGAAGCTCACACCGGAATTGAGAGGCGACCGCATCCGGCTGCCAAACGGATCCTGCGGATTTTCAAGAAAGACATGGTCGCTATCGAAAGGGAAAACAAAACAAAAATCTATTTTGTACAAAAACTTGATCGCGCAAACGGCCTGTTTCTCGCCCCTCACAAGGACGCAAACTGCGACGCGAGATATCGAGACAAGACAGATCCGTTCAAGTTTCTGCAAATGGGTTCCGGCACTCTTGTGAAGTCCAAGATTCGGCGTGTTGTTGTCGATGAAATCGGCTGTATCCGGGACCCTGGACCGTTGAAAATCTGACCAGATTCGCAAGAATCAAAAATCAGTGCCACCCTTCCAGTGATTTGTCGTGTTGACTTCGGGTTTTCAAATTGGATCGGGTCATTGATATCGCAAGTGACGGGCGCCATCTTTCGCGTGAAAGAGGCTTCTTGAAAGTCAGCGGGAGCGGGGCCGAGATCGGCCGGGTCGCGCTTGATGAAATCACCGCCGTCATCATCCATGCCCATGGCACCACCTGTTCGAGTGCTTTGCTTGCGGATCGCGGTGCGCCAGTGGTGTTTTGCGCGGCTAACCATGTCCCGCGCTTAGTCCTAATGCCACTCGACGGGCATTAAGCCCAAGGGGCGCGCCCGCGGGCGCAATGGCAAGCCAAAATTCCATTGATCAAGCCGGCGTGGAAGCACGTCGTCATCGCAAAGATCCGAATGCAGGTCGCCGCACTTGAGGCGCATGGCCATGCGCATGCCCCGCTGGAGATGATGGCGCGCAAAGTCTCAAGTGGCGACAGCAGCAATCTCGAAGCGTAGGCCGCACGTTACTATTGGCCTCTGAGGATGGGGAATAACTTTCGTCGGAACCGCGAGCCACCCGATATCAACGCGCTACTGAATTACGGCTATACCGTGCTGCGTGCCGCCACCGCCCGCGCCATCGTCGCCGCAGGTTTGCATCCGGGCATCGGGTTGCATCACTCCAACAGGGGAAATGCTTTCGCCCTTGCAGATGATTTCATGGAACCGTTCCGCCCGCTCGTAAATTGCACTGTCCACCGGCTTCCAGCGCGCCATGGCACCCAAGTTAACACACAGGCGAAACAGGAGTTGGCCCGGTTGATCGCCCTCGATCTGCCTTTGGCTGTCGGGCAAAGCCCGGTCTCGGTTGCGCTTTCGAGACTCGCTATTTCTCTCGGGCAGAGGTTCGAAACGGGAAAGCTTGCAATGGCCCTGCCGAGAACGCCAGACGCGCTGATGCTCGCGGGGCTCGGTGGATGACCCTTCGCTCAACCCATTTGTCAGGATACCGGATCATGTGGGTACTCGTAATATTCGATCTGCCGACCGACACTAAGCCACAGCGCAAGGCGGCCACAGATTTTCGCAGTTTCCTGCTCTACGACGGTTTTGAGCGCAGCCAGTTGTCGGTCTACGCCCGGTTTGTAAACGGTAAGGAGGCGTTTCAGACCCGGATCAACGGAATCGAACGCGATCTGCCGACCAAGGGCGATATCCAGATCCGGAATTTTACCGACCTACAATATCGAGATGTTGTACATTTCTCGGATCAAGGTCGCAGGGGCGCCCGAAAAAATCCAGACCAATTGTTGCTGTTCTGATGAAAATTTCGCAAAAACACTCTTCCCAAACCTGTACAAACCTACGCATTTACAAAGGTTTGTACGGAGATCTAGACCATCAGTTCAGAAACCGAGGTCCAGCCGCAAAATCCTGACTAAGTGGTTGGTTACTCTGCAGAATGTCCCCGCCACACGGCCTTTCCGACAATCCTTGGAGTGTTGATTTCCGCGCCGCGCAGCTCCTGCGGGTCATAGCGGGCGGTGTTTTCTGAAACGAGGATCAGGCGGTAATCTGATGGACGGTGCACGGCTTTGACCTGTTGATTGTCACAGAGAACTGACCGGGTATTTTCACCGAGATTTGACCCACCCTCAATTATGCGTCGTGGTTTGTGACGCAGTCGATGTTTTGGTCTCCCTTGCAGTTTTCGTTGCTGCCTCGGAACTGGCCTTGAAGCGGTAGCTGTCGTTTCCGGTTTCGAGAATGTGACAGCGGTGTGTGAGCCGATCGAGGAGTGGGGGGCATCTTTGCGTCGCCGAAGACCTGCGCCCATTCTGAGAAGCTGAGGTTTGTGGTGATGATGACGCTGGTGCGCTCGGACCGGTGACCTCCGCGCCGGGCAATGACGAAGCAAACGTGCGGCTCTATGCTTCGGCGGCGGGGGCGATCAGCGATGTGCGGTTCATAGATTGCATCTGGGCGGGGGCCGTGGCAAGGGCGTCCGCCTGCTGATGGACGGGCCGTCGGGCGATGTCACGGCGCGCCCGACCAGGGTGCGGGTGCTGGGTGGGCAGTTGACCCCCGGCGCGGTGTTCGCGCAGGGACCGGGCTGCACCCATATCACGTTACAGGCTCTGATGGGGTCGCTGACGGCGGAGCTGTGGAAGGGGTCGGCCTCGCATCTGTCGGTGCGTGGCAACGAACTTGACATGGACGCTGCCGGGCTGGCCGTGGTGGAGATGCTGTCAGGGACCGAACAGACGCGGCTGAACGTAACGGGCAACACGATCACCGGCATCTATGCGCAGGCGGTGGACGTGGATGACAACGTGACGGGCGGGCTGGTGAACGGCAACGACTTCGACGGCCATGTGATCAACGCCACGAACCTGACTGTCGGGGCGAACATCTGACGGCGAGGGGGGCTTTACGCCTCCCTGCCAAAAATCGCGTTGCTGTAAAGAACTGTGTCTGGCACTGCAAAGAAACGTGTCGCGCTACAATCGCGCTACAAACGCGTCGCGTTAGGCTGTCCCATGCGGTCCCATTTTGAACTCATGGGAAAACATGGGCGAACTTCGCCAGCTGGTTGCAATCACGAATCACAGAGACGCGAGCGGGGATGGTTCCCTGTGGATAAATCCCTAAATCTGTGGATAACACGGATACCGGATAGCGTGTTCGTTGCTTGTTCGTTTTGATCCGGGCCGAGTTCGAGGACTCGCAGCGCGCGAAGGGAAGTTTTTTGGGAAAGCATGGGCCATTTCATACGGGCGTCTGTCTGGGAACATATGGTGCTCTAATACTAATGTGGCACCATATGGGCGGAGTCCTGCCGCAATTTCACCACAATAGGTAGGAGGCTGGCGTCAGTCATGCCGCTTCAAGCACCGCTTTTCCCCCAAATTTCTGTTGCTTCCCATGTATTCCCATGGCAAACCTAATTCACACGATGAGACGGGCATACGGGACACCAAACGATCCCAACCGATACTCAAAACAATAACAAAGAGCAGGTTCATACAGGCGCTCGCTTTCATCGTGAACACAAGGATCCGGCGCGCGGGCGAGCAGACATCCCCCCAGGTGGCGCGCGCAGTCGGAGACACCCGCCAACGCGGGTCAGCGGCGGGTTGATCAGTGGCAGCAGATCAACCCGCCGTTTTTACGTCTTGAAGGCGGATTTTTTCAGGGGGCGGAGGGCCAGAGGCAGTGAGCCGCAGGCTGAGGTTCAGAGGTGAAAGTCGGCACAAGGTCGACACGAAGGGGCGGGTCTCGATTCCGGCCTCCTTTCGCCGTGTCCTCGAAGCCGGTGACCCTGACTGGACCGAAGGTCTGAACCCGAACTTTGTGATCGTCTACGGGGATCACCGTCGCAAGTTCCTGGAATGCTACACTGTTCAGGAGATGGAGGCGGTCGAGGATCGCATCGCATCCATGAAACGGGGTGACCCCAAGCGGCGCATTCTGGAGCGGCTCTTCTCCACCCGGTCCGTGACAACCAGTGTTGATGAGACAGGCCGTATCGTCCTGTCGGCCAAACTGCGCGAAAAGATCGGCATCACAAACGAAGCTTATTTCGCCTCCAATGTGGACACCTTCCAGATCTGGGAGCCGACGGTCTACGAAGAGGAAGAACTCGCCAAGGCCGAAGAATATCTTGATGAACTGCCCGAGGATTTCGATCCGGTGCAGTTGCTCGACGAGGAGGGCTTCTAAATGTCCGATGCGGAGCACTCCTCCGATGCGCCGCACATTCCCGTCCTGCTGGCGCCATTGCTACGTGAAGTGGCGCCGGTCAGCGGCGTCTGGATCGATGGAACCTTCGGCGCAGGCGGCTACGCCCGCGGCTTGGTCGAGGCCGGGGCCGAGCGCGTCATTGGTATTGATCGCGACCCGATGGCGCATGACATGGCCGAAGACTGGCTGGGAGATTGGCCTGCAATTTCCCTTGTTCGAGAGAATTTCTCAAATCTGGATAAGGTTGTGGAAGCCGCGGACGGCGTCGTTCTGGACCTTGGTGTATCGTCCATGCAGCTCGATCGGGCAGAGCGTGGCTTTTCTTTCATGCGCGATGGACCGCTGGACATGCGGATGGGCCAATCCGGGAAGACTGCCGCCGATCTGGTGAATGAGTTGTCTGCCGAGGCTTTGGCAGAGGTTCTTTATGTATATGGAGAAGAACGCCAGTCCCGTCGCATCGCCCGCGCCATGGTGCAGGATCGGCCTTTTGAGCGTACGCTGCCTTTGGCGGAAATGATCGAACGTGTGATTGGGCGGACCAAGCCGGGTCAGGCCCACGCGGCAACGCGGTCTTTCCAAGCGCTGCGCATCGCGGTGAACGGTGAATACGAAGCGCTTTGGCAGGGGCTCATGGCGGCAGAACGGGTGTTGAAGCCTGGCGGCATGCTGGCCGTCGTGACGTTCCACTCCGTTGAGGACCGTATGGTGAAACGGTTTTTCCAGCTTCACGGCGACAAGAAGCGGCACGTCAACCGCTATGCGACAGAAACGGCCGAGGCTGAGGCGCCCTTCGAAATTCTGACGCGCAAGGCGCTGGGGCCGGACCCGGATGAGCTGGAGCGCAATCCGCGTGCCCGGTCGGCCAAGCTGCGCGTGGCGCGGCGCACGGAATTGCCCGCAGACGCTGTTGCGGCGGATGAAATTGCCATGCCGATGTTGCGTGGCTCAAAGTAAAGGGGATGTGACATGCGAACCGTGTTGTTCATACTTGCGGCCCTGGCTGTGATCGGGTCCGGCTATTGGGCCTACCGCGAGAATTACCAAACTCAGGATGAGCTGGACCGCGCGCAAGGTCTGCGCGCAGAGATCACCGGCGCGCGCGAACGGCTTGCGATCCTGCGTGCTGAATGGGCTTATCTGAACCGCCCCGACCGACTGCGCGATTTGACAGAGCTCAACTTTGACAAGCTTGGGTTGATCCCACTTCGCCCAGATCAGTTTGGACGCATTGACCAGGTCGCCTACCCATTGCCGCCTGAAATTGACATCAGCGAAGGCGTCGACATCTCCAGCGTGGGAGCAACCAACCCATGACCCGTATTCCGCTGCGCCCTCTGGCCCGCATCCTGGATGCACGTCAAAAGGGTGAGAATCCCGACGCTATCGAACGCGAGAACCGCCGCATCCGTCACGAGGACATGCGCGACCGGATGCGCCTGCGGGCAGAGGGGCGTCTGCTCGTCCTGGCCGTCATGTTTTTTTGCGCCTACGGCGTGATCGGCGCCCGGATGGGTATGCTATCGGCCTCTGAACCGTCGGAGCCGCGCGCCCAGGCGTCAGGCGCGTCAATCATCGCAAGCCGGGCGGACATCACGGACCGCCATGGCCGGCTGTTGGCGACGAATATGTCGACGCACTCGCTTTATGCGCATCCTCAGCAGATGATTGAACCGCAGCGTGCCGCGCAGCGCTTGGCCGAAATATTCCCGGACCTGGATGCCGAAAAGCTGGCAGCACGCTTTATGGACCCAAAGCGTAAGTTCCTCTGGGTGCGCAAGAAAATCAGCCCGGAGCAAATGCAAGCCGTGCATGACATTGGCGAGCCAGGTTTGCTGTTTGGACCGCGCGAGATGCGCCTGTATCCGAACGGCCCGATCCTCAGCCATGTGCTGGGCGGGGCGTCTTTCGGTCAGGAAGGCGTCCATTCCGCTGAGGTGATCGGCACCGCCGGGATCGAGCGATTTTTCGACAAGGAACTTCGCGATCCTGCTCGGGAAGGCGTCCCATTGACGCTGTCCATCGACCTCACGGTTCAAGCTGCGGCAGAAGAAGTGCTGGATGCCGGCATGAAGCTGATGAACGCCAAAGGTGCGGCATCGGTCTTGATGGATGTCCACACGGGTGAGGTGATTTCCATTGTATCGCTGCCCGATTTCGACCCGAATGATCGGCCTCGCCCAGCGGTCCAGGGCAGCCCGTCAGACAGCCCATTGTTCAACCGCGCCGTGCAGGGCGTGTATGAGCTTGGGTCGACCTTCAAGATCTTCGCGGCCATCCAGGCTATGCAGCTGGACCTCGTTCAGCCGGACACGATTATCGACACTTCGCCGCCATTGAAAGTCGGTGGCCACCGCATTGGTGAGTTCGACAACCACAACTATGGCAAGATTTCGGTAGAGAAGATCATCGTCAAATCCTCCAACCGTGGCACCGGTAAGCTTGCGCTTGCTATTGGGCCAGAACGTCAGCAGACGTTCCTGAAAACCCTGGGTTTGTTCGACCCGACACCGTTGGAGATCGTGGAGGCGCACGGCGGTAAGCCATTGATCCCCGAACGCTGGACGGACCTGTCGACGGTAACCATTTCCTACGGACATGGCATTTCAACGACCCCGTTGCACTTGGCAACCGGCTACGCCGCGATCGCCAATGGGGGGCACATGGTGAAACCGACTCTGTTGAAGCAGACGACATCGCAATATCAAGACGTGGTGTTCCGTGAAGACGTTGCAAAAGACGCGCTCCACATGTTGCGTGAGGTGGTCAGCAACGAGGACGGGACAGCCTCTTTCGGGGAGGTTCCTGGCTACAGTGTGGGCGGTAAGACAGGGTCCGCAGAGAAGCCCAAAGAAAACGGCGGCGGCTACTACAAGGAGAAGAACATTAACACTTTTGCTTCGATTTTTCCGACGGATAACCCGAAGTATGTGTTGGTGGTCACCTTGGATGAACCGATGGACACGGCAGGATCCAAACCGCGCCGCACCGCGGGCTGGACGTCGGTGCCGGTGGCCGCAGAAATGATCGGCCGGATTGCACCTCTTCTGGGCTTGCGTCCACACTACGATACAGGGCAGTTGGTCACGACAAGTGCCTCGGACTGAGCGAAAGGTTGCGGGGCGCAGGAGCGGCTGCAAGGCCGCTCTGACCATACTGCCGAGACCATGAGGGGCGCGGACATGACTTCTGAACCCAAAAGCCTGAAGGACCTGGGGCTGACAACCCGAGGCAACCGGGACATGTTGATTACCGGCCTCGCTGTGGATTCACGCGAGGTCAGGAATGGTTACCTTTTTGCGGCGCTTCCAGGTGTGCGTGTCCATGGTGCAGATTTCATCGAGTACGCGGTGCGCCAGGGCGCCGTTGCCATTCTGACAGATGCGACCGGGGCCAAGCTGGCGGCGGACGTGATCGACGCGTCTGGAGTGGGGCTGATCATCGCCGAAGATCCCCGGCAGGCTCTGGCCTACACGGCCGCGCTTTGGTCCGGTTCACAGCCCGGAACGGTCGTGGCCGTGACGGGCACCAATGGCAAAACATCGGTTGCAACGTTTTGCCGACAAATCTGGCAGGAAATTGGGCTACGGGCGGTGAACCTTGGCACGACCGGTGTTGAGGGCGATTGGACCGCTCCCTTGCGCCATACCACTCCGGAGCCGATTACCCTGCATCGGATGTTGGCCGGGGCGGCTGAATCCGGGGTGAGCCACGCGGCGATGGAGGCATCTTCGCACGGATTGGCCCAACGCCGGCTCGACGGCGTTCAGCTGGCAGCTGCGGGATTTACCAATTTCAGTCAGGACCACCTCGACTACCATGCGAGCTTTGAGGACTACTTCTCTGCCAAGGCGGGACTTTTTGCCCGCGTTCTTCCAGAAGACGGCGTTGCAGTGGTTAATATCGACGACGCTCGGGGTGTGGACATGGTGGCGATCGCGCGCGCGCGAGGTCAGGACGTTCTGACCGTTGGCCGCAGTGGGGCCGATATCTGTTTGCAAGCGCAGCGCTTTGACGCGACTGGCCAGGAAATCCGGATCAGCTTTGCCGATGAGGTTCGCCAGGAGAGGCTTGGCCTGATCGGTGGTTTCCAAGCGGAAAATGTTCTGCTTGCCGCTGGACTTGTGATTGCTTGCGGAAGCGATCCAGATGACGTTTTCGATGTCTTGCCGCTGCTAGGCACAGTGCGTGGCCGTATGGAATTGGCGGCAACACGGGACAACGGTGCTGCGGTGTTCGTTGATTACGCTCATACGCCTGACGCAGTTGCCACGGCTATTCAGGCGCTGCGTCCGCACGTCATGGGGCGGCTTGTGGCCATCGTCGGCGCAGGTGGTGACAGGGACGTCGGTAAACGGCCACTGATGGGTGCGGCGGCTGCCGAACACGCGGATACGGTTATTGTCACGGACGACAATCCCCGAAGCGAAGATCCGAAAGCCATTCGCGCCATGGTGATGGAAGGCGCGCCCTCTGCGATTGAAGTGCCTGATCGCGCTGAAGCGATCCTGCGGGGGGCGGATGCACTCGGTCCCGGTGATGCATTGCTGATCTGCGGCAAAGGGCACGAGACAGGTCAAATCATTGGCGAGACAGTGTTTCCCTTCGACGACGTGGAACAGGCCAGCGTGGCAGTGGCGGCGCTGGACGGGAAGGGTTTGTGATGCTTTGGACGGCTCGGGACGCGGCGGCGGCAACTGGGGGAACAGTGGCCTCCGATTGGCAGGCAACAGGCGTATCCATCGATACGCGTACACTTGAATCCGGCGATCTGTTCATTGCTTTGAAGGCGGCCCGGGATGGCCACGAATTCGTAAAGCAGGCTTTGGACAAGGGCGCTGCTGCAGCCCTCGTGACCCATATCCCCGAAGGTGTGGATAACCCCGAGAAGTTGCTCATTGTCGACGATGTACAGGCCGGACTTGAAGCACTTGGCAAAGCTGCACGTGCACGGTTCCGTGGTCGACTTGTCGCGGTGACAGGCTCCGTCGGAAAAACATCGACCAAGGAGATGTTGCGCACTGTTCTGGGCGCACAGGGCACCGTTCATGCGGCAGAAAAGTCCTATAACAATCATTGGGGCGTGCCACTCACCTTGGCGCGTATGCCTGCGGATGCTGATTTCGCGGTTGTCGAAATTGGCATGAACCACCCAGGCGAAATCGCGCCTCTGGCGCGGATGGCGCGTCCGCATGTGGCAGTTGTCACTATCGTGGCCCCGGCGCATATGGCCGCTTTTGAAAGCCTTGAGGGTATCGCTCGCGAAAAGTCGAGCATATTCGAGGGATTGGAGCCGCGCGGCACTGCCATCTACAACGGAGACCTTTCGGTCAGCCATATCCTGCGCGATGCGGCAGGCGCAAAAGCCAAACGGTGTATCTCTTTCGGGGAGGCGGCGCACAATCACCATCGGGTGTCTGATGTGCGCGTGCAAGATTCCTGCACGGTCGTGCAGGGGCGCGCATGGCGTACGCCGGTTCTGTACAAAGTGATGGTACCGGGTCGCCACTTCGCTGTGAATGGGATGTCCGTACTTGCAGTTACGTCTGCCTTGAAACTTGATCGTGCGCTTTCTTTGGCTGCGTTGGCGCAATGGCAGCCTGGACCAGGACGGGGTCTGCGTGAAAGCATCCAGCTAGATCCGGTGGATGAACGGATGTCGCTTGAACTGATTGATGACGCTTACAATTCTAATCCGACGTCCTTGGGGGCCGCGCTGGAAGTGCTCGCTGCGGCAGAGCCACTGAACCATGTCGGGCGTCACGATAAGGGGCGTCGCATCGCCTATCTTGGGGATATGAAGGAATTGGGCCGGGATGAAGCAGCTTTGCACGAGGCATTGGCTGACAATCCTCATCTGAAACGGATCGACGTGGTGCACTGCATTGGACCGCTGATGCGACAGCTTTGGCAGAACCTGCCAATGCACCGCCGCGGACATTGGGCCGAGACCAGCGACAAATTGGCAAAGCGGGTCCGTCACGATCTCGACGCCGGCGATGTTGTGCTGGCCAAAGGGTCGTTAAGCATGGGTGTCGGACGCGTGGTTGACGCCATTCGGAAAATGCGCCAAGCCCCCGCAGAACTCGAAGGGTAGGAAGGGATCGCCATGCTGTATTGGCTGACCGAACTGAGTGATGGCGGTGATTTTTTCAACCTTTTCAGGTACATCACTTTCCGCGCAGGCGGCGCATTTTTGACGGCTCTGATCTTTGGATTCTTGTTTGGCCTGCCGTTAATCAACGTGTTGCGCAAACGGCAAGGCAAAGGTCAACCGATCCGTACCGATGGCCCCGAAGGGCATTTCGTCAAGGCGGGCACACCGACCATGGGCGGTTTGTTGATCATTGGCGCCTTGGTCACGTCGACTCTCCTGTGGGCGCGGCTGGACAATCCCTTTGTCTGGATGGTGCTCTTCGTCACGATGGCCTTTGCCGCCATCGGGTTTGCGGATGACTACGCCAAGGTCAGCAAGCAGAACACCGCGGGCGTGCCGGGTAAGGTGCGGCTGTTGCTTGGCTTTTTGATCGCCGGTGTCGCTGGTTTTTGGGCAGCACAGTATCATCCGCCAGAGTTGAGCTATCAACTCGCGCTGCCGATTTTCAAAGACACGTTGATCAACATGTCTTTCCTCTTCATCCCTTTCGTCATGATTGTGATCGTGGGAGCCGCCAACGCGGTCAACCTGACGGACGGGCTGGACGGCTTGGCGATCATGCCGGTGATGATCGCGACATCGACGCTGGGCGTGATTGCCTATGCCGTTGGTCGCGTTGACTTTACCGAATATCTTGACGTGCATTACGTGCCCGGCACCGGCGAAATCCTGATCTTTGCTGCTGGCGTTGTCGGCGGAGGGCTTGGCTTCCTTTGGTACAACGCGCCCCCAGCGGCGGTTTTCATGGGCGACACAGGGTCGTTGGCATTGGGTGGCGCCCTGGGCGCGATCGCGGTGGCGACCAAGCACGAGATTGTGCTTGGCATCGTGGGCGGCCTGTTCGTGGTCGAGGCGATGTCCGTCATCATTCAGGTGCTGTATTTCAAGCGTACGGGCAAACGTGTCTTCCTGATGGCGCCTATCCATCATCACTATGAGAAGAAGGGCTGGGCGGAGCCAACGATTGTCATCCGCTTCTGGATTATTTCCCTGATCCTCGCCATCATTGGTCTCGCCACGCTAAAAGTACGCTGAGACATTTGGATAATTTTGAGCGGCCCGGGCACGTCTCGGGCCGCAGTCGTGAACGGGGGTAGGACATGATACCGGTTCAAGGATTCGACGGCGCGACTGTGGCCGTTTTGGGATTGGGTCGATCTGGCCTTGCAGCGGCGAGAGCTTTGCGTGCCGGAGGGGCGGACGTCGTGATCTGGGACGATACGCCAAGTGCGCGCGAGCGGGCCGAGGCCGAAGGGTTCGAGGCGCGAAACCTGACCCGTGACGGGGCGTTCGACGACGTGGCCTGCCTGGTCACATCACCTGGTATCCCGCATCTCTACCCGGCCCCGAATCCGGTCATTGCCAGTGCTTTGCAAGCCGGTGTTGCTGTGGATAACGACATTGGGCTGTTCTTCCGGTCGTTTAGTGTCAACTTCGACGAATATGATCGTCCGCCCCGTGTGGTCGCGGTGACGGGATCAAACGGCAAATCCACCACCTCGGCCTTGATAGATCACATTTTGACCCAAGCGGGACGGCAGAGCCAGTTGGCCGGGAATATCGGACGCGGGGTTCTGGACATTGATCCTCCCGCTGAAGGCGGTGTCGTCGTGCTTGAGCTGTCGTCTTACCAAACGGAGCTTGCACGAAGCCTGACACCGGATGTGGCCGTATTTACCAATCTGTCGCCAGACCATCTGGATCGCCACGCCGGGATGGGGGGATATTTTGCTGCGAAGCGTAGGCTTTTCGCCGAAGGTGGTCCGGACCGTTGCGTGATCGGCGTCGATGAGGTCGAGGGGCAGTTTCTGGCCGGTCAACTGTCCGAGGGAAGAGGCGATGATCGCGTGATCCGTATCGCCACCACAAAGCTCACTGGCCCGGGGTGGTATGTCTTTGCCCGAAAAGGGTTTTTGGCGGAGTGGCGCAAAGGGCGTCAGGTCGGCTCAGTCGATCTGCGCGATATTGCGGGATTGCCGGGGGCGCACAATCATCAGAACGCTTGCGCGGCCTGGGCGGCGTGTCGGTCGTTGGGGCTTGGCCCTCGCGAGATCGAAGCGGGTTTGCGCAGCTACGGCGGCCTGCCACATAGGTCGCAGCGTATCGCAGAGGCGAACGGCGTGATTTTCGTCAATGATTCCAAAGCGACAAACGTGGACTCGGCCTTGAAGGCACTTCTGGCCTTTGACCGGGTGCGCTGGGTTTGCGGCGGTTTGATGAAAGAGGGTGGTTTGGACGCTTTGACGCCGGGATTGGAGCGTGTTGCAAAAGCCTACGTGATCGGACGGGAGGCCGAGGGATTTGCGCTCGGATTGTCTCAGGTTGACGCAGAAATTTGCGGGTTGATGGAGGTGGCCGTTCAGCGTGCCGTTTCAGATGCGCAACCGGGCGAGGTTGTGCTTTTGGCACCGGCCGCGGCTAGTTTCGATCAATACGACAACTTTGAGCGGCGTGGCGAGGATTTCATCGCTTGTGTGCAAAAGGCCTTGGGAGTGTCGGACTAAAGTCCTGACCTACGCCTCCCGAATGGCGGCTCCGGCGGCGACGCCGGAGGCCCAGGCCCACTGGAAATTATATCCACCGAGCCAGCCGGTCACGTCGACCGCTTCGCCGATGGCGTAGAGGCCCGGAAGATGCTTGGACATCAGGGTTTTGCTGTCCAATCCTTCTGTGGATAACCCGCCCAGCGTCACTTCGGCGGTGCGATATCCTTCGGTGCCTGTGGGCTTTACGCGCCAGTTGTGGATAACGTTTGCCAGTGCATCCATCCGCGCGTTGGGGATATCTGCAAGATTGCCTTTCAGGTCATGCGTTTGCCCGAGAAGGCTCACAAGTTTCGACGGCAATATCTGGGAAAGCTCCGTGGTGAGCGCACGCCTGCCATTGGACTGCCGCGCCTGCTTGAGGGTCTCGGCCACATCTACGCCGGGGGCGAGGTCTCCGACGATCTCCTCCCCCTCGCGCCAATAGCTCGAAAGTTGCAGAACAGCCGGCCCGGATAGCCCCCTGTGGGTGAACAGCAACGCCTCGGCAAACTGCGCGCGATCATTCGACAGGCGACAGGGAAGGGCCGTGCCGGACAGATCGCCAAAGCGGCCCTTGTCGAAAGTGAACGGAACCAGGGCGGGCCGCGTCTCGACCAGGTCATGCCCGAACTGTTGCGCCAGATCGTAGGCAAGGCCAGAGGCGCCCATCTTCGGAATGGATTTGCCGCCGGTGGCCAAAACAAGGTTTGCTGCGGTCGCCTCTGCCCGACGGCCTTCCCGTTCCAAAACAACCGTAAATCTGCCGTCACGATGCGCGACGTCCACGACGCTGGTGCGCAGCCAGAGCTCTGCACCGGCTCTGTTCATCTCGGAAAGAAGCATGTCGATGATCTGGGTGGCTTTGCCATCGCAGAACAGCTGGCCGAGTGTTTTTTCGTGCCAGGCGATCCCGTGTTTCGAGACCAGCTCGATGAAGTCCCATTGGCTGTAACGCGCCAGGGCAGATTTGCAAAAATGCGGGTTCTCCGACAGGTAGTTGGCCGGAGTCACATCCATATTGGTGAAATTGCAGCGCCCTCCGCCGGAGATGCGGATCTTTTCACCCGGCGCCTTGGCGTGGTCGATCACCAGAACGCCCGGACCGGCATGGGCCGCCGCCATCATCCCAGCAGCACCAGCGCCAAGAATGATGGTCTCGTATCGCGTGGCTTTCGACATGTTAACGCACCTGCTTTGACTTGGCCAAAATTCTTCGGAACCTGTCCTGAGACACCCGCGCGCGGTCCGTATCCGGATGTGCATAGTGCACCTGCACAAGTACGGTCCCCGAGCGTCCCCTTTTGTCTGGCCTGTGGCAGCAATTTGCGATATGCTCAAGGGTAGACCCGGAAAACCGGGCTTTTCCGAGGCAGTTGAGCGGTGTCCTCATGACAGAAATGGTTTATGGCGCAATGCCCGTTGCGGGCGGCGAACCTGTGTTGCCCAAATGGTGGCGCACGGTCGACAGGTGGAGCTTGTCGTGCATCCTCATCCTCTTTGCGGTGGGGTTGCTTTTGGGACTGGCGGCCTCTGTGCCGCTTGCCGAGCGCAATGGTCTCGCGACGTTCCACTATGTGCAAAGACAGGCGTTTTTCGGCGGTTTGGCGATGATCACGATGTTTGTCACGTCGCTCATGACGCCGTTGATGGTGCGGCGTATGGCCGTTGTCGGTTTCTTCCTCGCGTTTGTGGCCCTGGCCTTCCTGCCCATTCTGGGCACGGACTTCGGCAAAGGGGCCACGCGGTGGTACTCGCTGGGCTTTGCCTCGGTGCAGCCGTCTGAGTTCCTCAAGCCGGTCTTCATCATCGTGGCCGCTTGGCTGATGGCTGCGGGGCAGGAATTGGGCGGCCCTCCCGGACGGCTTTACTCCTTTGTCATCATGGTTGCGATTGTTCTGATGCTGGCGATGCAGCCGGACTTCGGGCAGGCGTCGCTGATCCTGTTCAGCTGGGCTGTGATGTGGTTTGTCGGCGGGGCGCCGATGGTCTTGCTGGCCACGCTGGCTGGCGTTGTCGTCATGGCTGGGACCTTTTTCTACAATGCATCCGAACACTTCGCGCGCCGCATCGACGGCTTCCTCAATCCCGAGGTCGACCCGACCACACAGCTTGGGTATGCGACCAACGCCATCCGAGAGGGCGGGTTTCTCGGGGTGGGAGTCGGCGAAGGCACGGTAAAATGGTCTTTGCCCGATGCGCACACCGACTTCATCATTGCTGTTGCCGCCGAAGAATACGGCCTCGTCATGGTGATGTTCGTGCTGGCCCTGTATTCAACCATCGTGGTCCGCAGCTTTATCCGGCTGATGCGCGAACGTGACCCGTTCATCCGCTTGGCAGGAACAGGTCTCGCCGCGATCTTTGGCGTGCAGGCGATGATCAACATGGGCGTGGCCGTGCGCCTTCTGCCGGCAAAGGGCATGACCCTTCCGTTTGTCAGCTACGGCGGCTCGTCCCTGATTGCAGGCGGCATAGCGGTCGGCATGTTGCTGGCGCTGACGCGCACGCGTCCGCAAGGCGAAATCGGCGATATCTTGCGCGGGGGACGCCGCTGATCCCGTCTGATTCTACCATTGGTGGACGGACCTGCGGGACTCCTATAAGTGGCCGCAGATACGTGTCGAGGGAGTGACGGTATGACGGAGCAAGCGCCTCTGTTGGTGATGGCAGCTGGAGGCACTGGTGGGCATATGTTTCCCGCTCAGGCCTTGGCAGAGCAAATGCTGGCCCGCGGCTGGCGGGTCAAGCTGTCCACGGATGCGCGCGGAGCCCGTTACACTGGCGCATTTCCTGATGGCGTCGAGATCGAACAAGTCACCTCCGCAACCTTTTCACGTGGTGGTCCGCTGGCCAAACTGATGGTGCCATTTCGTGTGGCGGGGGGCGTGTTTTCGGCCATCCTGCGCATGTCGCGGGACAAGCCCGCCGCTGTCGTTGGCTTTGGGGGCTATCCATCCATCCCCGCCCTGACGGCGGCCTGGGTGCTGCGACGTCCGCGCATGATCCATGAGCAAAATGGCGTGCTGGGCCGGGTGAATGAACTCTTCGCCAAGAAGGTCGATCGCGTTGCTTGCGGCACCTGGCCCACCGCATTGCCCGACGGCGTCGAAGGCGTGCATGTAGGGAACCCCGTCCGTGCCTCAGTGCACGAACGCGCGGCGGCCGGCTATATCGCGCCGGGACCTTACCCGATGTCGATGCTGGTGATCGGCGGCTCGCAAGGCGCGCGCATTCTGTCCGATGTGGTGCCGCCCGCCATCGCGGCGCTCGAACTGGACATGGTCGGAAATCTGCGTGTTTACCATCAGGCGCGGGACGAGGATGGCGAACGTGTCGCCACCTATTACGCGGAGAATGGTGTGCAGGCCGACGTGCAGCCATTTTTCCATGACCTGCCTGCCTTGATGAGCGAAGCCCAGCTAGTGGTCTCGCGGTCTGGTGCATCGTCGGTGGCTGATATCTCGGTGATCGGGCGGCCTTCGATCCTGATCCCTCTGAAAATTGCCACCGGCGACCATCAAACGGTCAACGCCCAGGCGTTGGTGGAGGCAGGGGCCGCCATCCGCATCCCTGAGACGCAATTGACGATAGAGAGCCTGCGGGACGCCATCGAGGCGATCCTGTCAAATGAACAAGGTGCCATTCGGATGTCGCAAGCGGCATTGAGTGTGGCAAAACCCGATGCGGCAGCGCATCTGGCCGCGCTGGTCGAAGAACTGGCCGGATATGACTCTGAGGAAAGGGCAGCATATGAAAGATCTGGAGAATGAGCGGGGCGCGCGCATGATTGGAGCAACCAAGCTGCCCGGGGACGTCGGGGCGATCCACTTCGTCGGGATTGGCGGCATCGGCATGTCCGGCATTGCCGAAGTGTTGGTGAACCATGGCTACACTGTCCAGGGGTCCGACCTGAAGGCCTCCAAGATCACGACGCGCCTGGCAGAGATGGGGGCGACGATCTTCGAAGGACAGCGCGCCGAGAACCTCGATGGCGCCGAAGTCGTCGTGATTTCCTCTGCCATCAAACCCGGCAATCCGGAGCTGGACGAGGCGCGTCGCCGCGGCTTGCCCGTGGTCCGCCGGGCAGAGATGCTGGCGGAACTCATGCGCCTGAAATCCAACGTGGCCATTGCCGGAACCCACGGCAAAACCACCACGACAACCATGGTGGCGACGCTGCTTGATGCCGGCCAGTTTGATCCCACTGTTGTGAACGGCGGCATCATTCACAAATACGGCTCAAACGCCCGGATGGGGCAGGGCGAGTGGATGGTGGTGGAGGCAGATGAATCTGACGGCACCTTCAACCGTCTGCCCGCGACGATTGCCATCGTGACCAACATCGACCCGGAGCATATGGAGCACTGGGGCTCGATCGAGAACTTGCGTCAGGGCTTTTACGACTTCGTGTCGAACATTCCCTTCTATGGCTTGGCCGTCTGCTGCACCGATCACCCTGAGGTTCAGACCCTTGTTGGGCGCGTCACGGATCGCCGTATTGTGACGTACGGTTTCAACACGCAGGCGGACGTCCGGGCTGTAAACCTGACCTACAAAGGCGGCGAGGCGTATTTCGATGTACATTTTCAGGCATCGGGTGAGGTGATCGAGGGCATGGTGCTGCCCATGCCGGGCGATCACAATGTTTCCAATGCTCTGTCGGCCATTGCTGTGGCGCGACATCTGGGTATGTCAGGCGATGAGATCCGCACGGCGCTTGCCGCTTTCGGGGGCGTGAACCGGCGCTTCACAAAGGTCGGCGAAGTGAATGGCGTCGCAATCATTGATGACTACGGTCATCACCCGGTCGAAATCGCGGCTGTCTTGAAGGCCGCGCGCCAGGCCTGTGAGGGACGTGTCATCGCCGTGCATCAGCCGCACAGGTATTCGCGCCTGTCGCATCACTTCGAAGAGTTCTGCACCTGTTTCAACGAGGCAGATGTGGTCGCGATTGCGGAGGTCTTCTCCGCTGGAGAAGAGCCCATACCGGGTGCATCGCGCGACGATCTTGTTGCGGGTCTTGTACGGCATGGTCACCGTCACGCGCGCGCAGTCATGAACGAAGACGATCTGGAGCGGTTGGTTCGTGAGCAGACGCGGCCAGGTGACATGGTCGTTTGCCTCGGGGCCGGGACGATCTCTGCTTGGGCGAATGGCCTTCCGGATCGGTTGTCGAAGTAGAGAGCAGCCAATGACTGATTCAGGGGCCGTCAGCGGCCCCTTTTTCGTTTCATGGGCGAACGATACGTCTTCCTTGGTCCCAACTTTAACCCCCGGTGGTTGGATCGCTGTTGTCTGCAATTGCATTGGTCGGCGGGCTTGTGTGAAAGCCCGGTTGCTGGCACACTGACCGCAGCCTGAGGGGGCAACCGGAGGTGAGCCATGACGCTCTCTTTAACACTTGCCTGCCTGTGGGCAGTGCTGGCCAATCTGGCCGCAATGATCCCGTCAAGCGACAATCATTGGACGCGCGCTTATGTGCTGATCGGTCTGGGCATTCCTTTGGTCGGCTTCGTTACATATCAAAATGGCCCGTGGATCGGTTTGGTCATATTGGTGGGCGGGATGAGCGTCTTGCGCTGGCCTTTGGTATACTTCGCACGTTGGGGAAAACGCGTGATTTCGGGGCCAGAGGGCGGATAATTCTCTCCCGACATGGCGTTGTGGCAGCGCGCAGGCGTAGGCTATTATGCGTGTGGTTATTGCTTTGGACGTAGCGCCGGGATAGCAGTTTTGCCATGATGGATATGCCCGAAATTCGGGGGCGCTTGACGCCCCAGCGCCCGCTCAACGATCTGACGTGGCTTCGTGTCGGCGGACCCGCTGATTGGTTCTTTCAACCAGCGGACCTTGATGACTTGTGCACCTTCTTGAGCGCGTTACCTGACGAGATCGCGGTCTTTCCGATGGGCGTGGGGTCGAATTTGATCGTGCGGGACGGTGGTCTGCGTGCCGCGGTCATCCGCTTGGGGCGTGGCTTCAATGAAATCGATATCGCCGGCGGCAGAGTGCGCTGCGGCGCCGCGGCTTTGGACGCGCATGTTGCGAAACGGGCGGCCGCCGCGGGGCTGGACCTCGGGTTTTTGCGCACGATACCGGGCACTATCGGTGGGGCCATACGGATGAATGCGGGGTGTTATGGATCATACGTGGCAGATGTCTTGGTCGAAGCGACAGCAGTCACACGTACCGGCGATGTGGTAAAACTCTCACCCGAGGACCTCGCCTTTGGGTACCGTTCCTCGGTGCTCCCCGAGGGCGCAGTGCTGGTAGAGGCCGTGTTCCAGGCGCCGTCAGGCGACCCGGATGTGCTGGCGGTTCGAATGGAGGAGCAGTTGGCGAAGCGGAATGAAACCCAGCCAGTGAAGGATCGCACCGCAGGCAGCACGTTTCGGAATCCGGCGGGATTTTCCTCCACGGGCCAAGCAGATGACACACATGAGCTGAAGGCCTGGAAGGTCATCGATGACGCTGGCATGCGCGGAGCCCGTCGCGGAGGCGCCAAGATGTCTGAAAAGCATTCCAATTTTCTGTTGAATACGGGGGATGCTACGGCGTCCGATTTGGAACGCTTGGGCGAAGAGGTTCGCGAGAAAGTGCGTGAAACCTCTGGCTTGGATCTGGTCTGGGAGGTGATCCGAGTTGGCGAACCTTAGGCTTTTCCGGCCGATTTAGGTCGACTTCAGCATAGTAGCGCCGTGATATCCGCAGGTAGTGCACGGACCCGGGTACGCTGGGTGTGCTCCCATGGAGTCATCGGTATCTAATTAACGAAAAAGGGTTTTCCATGGGCTGGGAATGCGGCTAAGATGTGGCAAGGCTTGCCGGGTGATTTGCCTGCTGCAGGTCGAAAACCGCCTCATGATCCAGAATAAGAACATCGGACGGGGGCACGACCACAGGCAGGTCGATAGATGACATGGGGGACAACCCCCGGGCAAAAGGCGATTTTGGGATGTCGAGCAGGACACTCCCGAAGGTTGTGGTACTGAAAGGCGGACCTTCAGCTGAGCGCGAGGTGTCGCTGGTTTCCGGTCGGGAATGTGCCGCTGCCTTGAGGGGCGAAGGATACGAGGTGTTCGAAGTGGACGCTGGCGTCGATGTGGCCCAGCGTCTTGCAAAGATCGCCCCGGACGTGGTTTTCAATGCACTGCATGGCCGGTGGGGTGAGGATGGCTGCATTCAAGGTTTGCTTGAGTGGCTTCGCGTGCCTTACACACATTCCGGGGTGCTTGCCTCTTCCTTGGCAATCGATAAGGAAAAGACGAAAACCGCCTATCGCATGGCCAATCTGCCTGTTGCGGATAGTTTTCTTAAATCAAAGACGTGCGTTATGGCGGCTCACGTGATGCCGCCGCCTTACGTCGTGAAACCTTACAACGAAGGCTCTTCGGTCGGCGTCTATCTTGTGCATGACGCGGCCAACGGACCGCCTGTTCTTGGCCCCGAAATGCCGGATACGGTGATGGTGGAGGCCTTTATCCCAGGACGCGAATTAACGTGTACGGTTATGGGGGACAGCCCTCTGGGAGTGACAGAGATTTTCACTGACGGCTGGTACGATTACGATGCGAAATACAAGTCCGGCGGGTCGCGCCACGTCTGCCCGGCAGAATTGCCAAATGGCATAACCGAAGCCTGCATGGACTACGCCTTGCGCGCCCACAGGGCCTTGGGCTGTCGCGGTGTCAGCCGAACGGACTTTCGTTGGGACGATGCCAAAGGCATCGACGGGCTTGTTTTGCTGGAAACGAACACCCAGCCCGGTATGACACCGACCTCACTGTCGCCCGAACACGCTGCGCTGCATGAGATGAGCTTTGGCCAGTTTTGCGCATGGATGGTGGAGGACGCATCTTGCGACAGGTGATCCGCAACGAACGTGACCTGGAGGTCACGCCGGAGCCGAGCAATGATGACATGCCGGATATGGGCATGGCGCGGCTCGACCCCACCGCCAGCCGACTGAAGTACCGGCTGGAACGGCTGATGCTGACCCCGATCTTTCGCTTCGCGCTTCGCGTTGCGCTGCCCATTGCGGTGGTGGTTGGCGGTGTTTCAGCGTGGTTTTCCGTTGAAAACAACCGTGAAGCTTTCAATCTGATGGTCGCTGACGTGCGTGCAGCAGTGGAAAGCCGTCCCGAATTTCAGGTCAAATTGATGGCCATCGATGGCGCCTCTGAACCGGTTGCCGAACTGATCCGCGCCGAGTTGCCATACAACTTTCCGATCAGCTCCTTCGATGTCGACCTTTCAGAGATGCAGGCGCGGATTGGGGGGCTGGATCCAATTCGCTCGGTTGAGGTGCGCATTCGCCAAGGCGGCGTTCTGCAGATTGATGTGGATGAGCGCAAGCCAGCCGTACTTTGGCGTACGGCGGATGGGCTGCGTCTTCTTGACGAGGCTGGCGTATTGGTTGGCCCGGCGAATTCACGTGGCGACCGTCCGGATCTGCCCGTGATTGCGGGCGAGGCCTCCGAGGATGCCGTGGCGCAGGCTCTGCGTCTTTGGTCGGTGAGCGGTCCCATTCAGATGCGATTGCGCGGGTTTGAACGCATCGGGGCGCGCCGTTGGGATGTTGTCCTGGACCGTGACCAGCGTATCATGCTGCCGGAAAAACAACCGGTTCAAGCTTTGGAAAGAGTGATCGCCATGGCGATGGCGCCGCAGGTGGACCTGCTGGCGCGCGACCTGACGGTTGTGGATCTGCGGCTGCCACGGCGGCCGGTGATCCGAATGACAGACCAGGCCACACAACAGATGTGGCGTATCAAATTGATCGAGGCAGGCCTGGGAACGGGCAATTGAACAGAACGGGGCAGCGGCAATGATCGAGCTATACGAATCCCAGCGCGCGATGCGGAATATGCGGCGCGCGGCGATGCAACGGGGCGTGGTGGCCATCCTGGACGTGGGGACGTCCAAGGTTGCTTGTCTTGTCCTGCGCTTCGACGGGACGGAGGCACGTGACGACGGCATTGGTTCGTTGGCGGGGCAGAGCGGTTTCCGCGTGATCGGTGCCGCGACGACCCGATCGCGCGGTGTCCGCTTTGGCGAGATCAGCGCCATGCAGGAAACCGAGCGCGCCATTCGCACAGCCGTTCAGGCCGCGCAAAAGATGGCGGGCATTCGCGTCGATCACGTGATTGCCGCATTCGCCGGTGCTGATCCGCGCAGCTATGGCTTGGCCGGGCAGGTGGATGTCATGGGCGTCACGGTGGATGAGCAGGACGTGGCCCGCGTGCTGTCAGCCTGTGATGCGCCGGACTTTGGCCACGACCGGGAAGTGCTGCACGCGCAGCCGGTAAACTTTGCCCTGGATCATCGTTCGGGTTTGATTGATCCGCGCGGCCAGATCGGCACAGAGCTGTCCTGCGACATGCACATGCTTACGGTGCAGGCGCAGGCGGTGGCGAACCTCGCCCATTGCGTCAAGCGCTGTGATCTGGAGCTCGCGGGCCTGGCGTCTTCGGCCTATGTCTCTGGCATCGCGGCTCTGGTCGAAGACGAGCAAGAGCTCGGCGCGGCGTGTATCGACATGGGGGGCGGCGCGACGGGGATCTCTATCTTCATCAAGAAGCACATGATCTATGCCGACAGCGTGCGGATGGGCGGCGACCATGTAACTTCCGATATTTCCATGGGACTTCAAGTGCCCATGGCGACAGCTGAACGGATCAAGACATTCTATGGCGGGGTTCAGGCCACGGGCATGGACGACCGCGAGATGATCGAATGCGGTGGGGAAACCGGCGACTGGGAACATGATCGTCGCACGGTGTCCCGAACCGAATTGATCGGCATCATGCGTCCCCGGGTTGAGGAAATCCTCGAAGATGTGCGTGCTCGGTTGGACGCTGCGGGCTTTGACCATTTGCCGTCCCAGCAGATCGTTTTGACAGGCGGCGCATCGCAGATCCCCGGGCTTGATGGCCTGGCGTCCAAGATCCTTGGGCAGCAGGTGCGTTTGGGGCGTCCGCTGCGCGTGCACGGTTTGCCGCAGGCCGCGACCGGGCCGGGATTTGCCGGGGCCGTGGGCCTGTCGCTTTTCGCGGCGCATCCGCAGGACGAATGGTGGGACTTCGAATTGCCGGTTGATCGCTATCCGGCCCGCTCGTTGAAGCGGGCGGTGCAATGGTTCCGCGACAACTGGTGATATGATTTTGCTTTGGTCTGGCACGAAGGGTTCCCCCGTGTCGGACCTTGCTCTAGATATCCACCGTCAATTTGGCGTGTGCAGGTAAACCGAGCACAATATGGGGGTGACGGCAGGCTTCACAGCTGTTAGGAACTCTGTGGATAACGGCGGGATAAACCCGCCATACCGGGATCGGGCAGGATCCAAACGTGACCTGTAGACACTTTTGATGCGGTGCGCTTTGCGCCGTGATTTGTGGTGCGCGAACTCTTGCCTACTGCATGTGGACGCGACAGCGAAAAGGCGCGGTTGGGAGCCTTTTTTCTGCCATATTTGGTGGATTAACCCAGATTTTTGCGTGACGCCAAGGGCTAATCCCGGTAAACTCATCATTAACAGGCAGGCTACGTGCCTGGATGGGTGAGAAAACCAAGTCGATAAGAACACAGGCGGACAAACCATGGCACTGAACCTTTCCATGCCCGGACAGGATGAATTGAAGCCGCGCATCACGGTCTTTGGCGTGGGCGGGGCAGGCGGCAACGCCGTCAACAACATGATTGAAAAACGGCTCGAAGGCGTCGACTTCGTTGTCGCCAATACGGACGCTCAAGCGCTCCAGCAAAGCCAGTCGCAAAGCCGCATCCAGCTGGGTGTGAAGGTCACCGAAGGTCTTGGTGCAGGGGCGCGCGCAAGCGTAGGCGCCGCAGCCGCTGAAGAGAGCATCGAGAGCATTGTGGACCATCTGGCGGGCGCACACATGTGCTTTATCACCGCTGGTATGGGCGGCGGAACCGGCACTGGCGCGGCCCCGATCATTGCTCAGGCAGCGCGTGAACTTGGCGTTCTAACCGTCGGTGTTGTCACGAAACCTTTTCAGTTCGAAGGCGCGAAACGCATGCGCCAAGCTGAGGAAGGTGTCGAGACGCTGCAAAAGATGGTCGACACGCTGATCATCATTCCCAACCAGAACCTTTTCCGTCTGGCCAATGAAAAGACGACCTTCACCGAGGCGTTCTCTTTGGCGGATGATGTCCTGTATCAGGGCGTGAAGGGTGTGACCGATCTGATGGTCCGTCCCGGCCTGATCAACCTCGACTTTGCCGACGTGCGCGCCGTCATGGACGAGATGGGCAAAGCCATGATGGGCACCGGTGAGGCAGAGGGCGAAGATCGCGCCATTCAGGCCGCCGAGAAGGCAATCGCGAACCCGCTGTTGGACGAAATCTCGCTCAAGGGCGCGAAGGGTGTGCTGATCAATATCACGGGCGGCACTGACCTGACCCTGTTTGAACTGGACGAAGCGGCGAACCGCATCCGCGAAGAAGTGGACCAGGACGCCAACATCATCGTCGGCTCGACAATGGACGAAAGCCTTGGCGGTATGATGCGCGTGTCTGTCGTGGCCACCGGCATCGACGCGACTGACAACATCGCCGACACGCCTGTCCCGCGCCGTTCGCTGTCGCATCCGCTGCGTCAGCAGTCAGCCGCTGCTGAGGAGCCTGCTCCGGCGCCCGCCCCGAAGGCCCAGCCTGCCGTGGCGCAGAAGCCTGTACAGGAACCGCTGTTTGACGAAATGGAGTCCAACCGGTCCGCCTCTGACGACCACATGGACGACGTCTTCGAAGACGAGGCGCAGACCCCTGCGCCGGTGCGTATGGATGACGACGGCCTGCCGCCGCCAGCCTACCAGCCACAGGTCGCGGATTTCCGTCCTCAGGCCGATATCGAAGCGGACCCGAACGATTTCGTCGCTCCGCGCAAGCCGGTCCCCGGTGAGCCGAGCCCTGCCGCTCTGGATCGCTTGAAGGCAGCCGCAGCCCGTACCCGTGACGAGCACGGCCAAGCACCTGGTGCCGCAGCGGATGCTGCTGCCGCTCAGGGTGAGGACAAACCGCGCTTCTCGGTGAATTCCTTGATCGGCCGGATGACTGGCCACGGCGGCGAGCAGCAGCAACCGGCGCAGCCCGCACGTCGTCAGCCTCCGATGCAGGGCCAACGCCCGGCACCTGCGCCCGCTCCGGAAGCGGACCCGGAGGAAGACCGTATCGAGATCCCGGCGTTCCTGCGTCGCCAGGCAAACTGAACGTACCGAACCTAAAGAAATCGTCTCGGGTAACCGAGATCCTCTTGGATGGCGCTCTCTGGAAAACAGGGGGCGCTTTTCCATTTCGGGAAGGGGCTTTTGTTTATGGATTGCGTCACTTCGTGCATGGTCTGCGGTGCCCAAGGGGGTTTCAGGTCGTCAATCAGGCCTTCCAGTTTGCGACCCTTTCGTCCGGTCACGTGTCCTCAAGGCACCTCGCATCGCTAAGTGGTGTCGGATGAACCATCTGTGAGTGGGTAGCTGCCCCGCTCGATTGCGGCCAACTGGTCGCCTGAAGCAGACATCTGTGTCACAGTCTTGTAGCAATTGTGGTGGATGTCGTGTTTTGTGGGCGGCGCGCCTCACGAGGAACAACATGATATATTGATTTATATCAGAGGGTTGCCTGTATCCAAAAGCGATTTGCGCGGGGCAGCGCCTATGGCCACTGGTAGATGTTTCACTCGGTTACAATCTTTGATTTGAGGCCACCGCCCCCCATGCCCTATCTCTAACCTCAGAGCCGCACCCGTTTTCGGGAGGCGTGCAAAACGTTAGGATGATCTCGTGCAAAACACCTTGCGCTCCAGCGCCATCTTCGAAGGCACCGGTCTGCACTCAGGTGCAGCCGTGCGCATGATCATTCGTCCAGCGCCTGCGAACCATGGCGTGTGGTTTCGTCGAACCGATGTCGAAGTTGGCAACGGTTTGATTCCGGCGCGCTGGGACGTGGTCGAAACATCGCCCCTGTGTACGGAAATAGTTAACGGCGAAGGCGTGGCGGTCTCGACGATTGAACACGTCATGGCCGCGCTGGCCGGCTGCGGCGTGCACAACGCATTGATCGAGATTGACGGGCCGGAGGCACCGATCCTGGATGGGTCGTCCGTTCCCTTCGTGCGCGGCATCCTTTCGGTCGGTCTTCGTCGTCAGAATGCGCGCATCCGGGCCATCGAGGTTCTCGACACCATCGAGGTGCAGACGCCATCCGGTTGGGCGCGCCTGTCGCCGTCGGCGGAGCCGTCGAACGGCCTGGAAATGTCCTTCGAGATCGAGTTCGCGGATGCTGCAATCGGTCGTCAGGAAAAGCGGCTGAGCCTTGCCAATGGCACCTTCGTTCGCGAACTTTCCGACAGCCGCACATTTTGTCGCGCGTCCGACGTTGACGCGATGCGCGCCGCGGGCAAGGCCTTGGGCGGCACCTTTGAAAATGCAGTTGTGGTTGATGGCGACAAGGTCCTCAGCCCCGGCGGCCTGCGTCACGCGGATGAAGCTGTGCGCCACAAGATGCTGGACGCGTTGGGCGATCTTGCCCTCGCCGGTGCCCCGATCCTTGGCCTGTACGAGGGGCACAAGGCGGGTCATGCCATGACAAATGCCCTGTTGCGCGCGATGTTCGCCAAGCCGGGCGCATGGCGGTTGGTGACCTGTGACCCGATGACGGCCGCCAGCCTTCCGGGCGCAGGCGTGGAGAGCGATGAGATCCCGCAAGTGGCCGTCGCCTGAAGCCGCTGGTCCTATTGCACGTCATGGCTGCGGCAACTTCTTGCGACCTTCATCTTCCCAATCCGCCAATAGGGCGTTTTGCCCGCCGAATTAGTATGCTAGACCCGGTCCAAAGATGGCTCGATGATCGCTTCCGCGTGAGGGCCGGGAAGAACAGAGGACGGTGGTGGTGATGACTGGGGGCAGATCGCGGGCTGTGGTGTTCGGGATGGGCATCGTTGTTCTGCTGTTGTCGGGCTGCGGTGAACTGCAGCGCAAAGGTGTGGGGCCGGACGGTGCGCCGTTGGAAACCTATACAGCTAAACAGATTTTTGAACGCGGCGAATACGAGATGTCGCGCAAGGATTGGGAAGACGGCGCATTTTACTTCGGTGAAATCGAGCGTCTGTATCCCTATTCCGAATGGGCCAAGCGTGCGCTGATCATGCAGGCCTACGCCTATCACAAGGATAAGGATTACGAGAACGCACGCTCATCGGCGCAGCGCTTTATCGACTTTTATCCTGCCGATGATGACGCGGCCTATGCGCAGTATCTCCTGGCTTTGTCGTACTACGATCAGATCGAACTGGTGGGGCGTGATCAGGGGCTGACGTTTCAGGCGTTGCAGGCCCTGCGCGCCGTGATCGAACGCTATCCCGACAGCGAATATGCGCGCTCTTCGGTGCTGAAATTCGATCTGGCCTTCGATCACCTTGCCGGCAAGGAAATGGAAATCGGGCGCTACTACCTGAAGCGTCAGCACTACGGCGCGGCGATCTCGCGGTTCCGTGTGGTGGTCGAGGATTTCCAGACCACAACCCATACCCCAGAGGCGTTGCACCGCTTGGTGGAAAGCTACCTGTCGTTGGGCCTGCTGGAAGAGGCGCAGACCGCTGGCGCGGTGCTTGGCTACAACTACCAGTCTACGGAATGGTACGAAGACAGCTATGCATTGCTGACCAAACAAGGGCTGGAGCCGAAAGCCTTCGACAGCAATTGGCTGGGTGCGGTTTACCGCCAGATGCTGAAAGGTGAGTGGCTCTGAGGGGGCGGCGGGGAGGCTCTCCCCGTCTTACGCTCCAGAGGCTCTTGGTGACCTATGCTGCGCGCGCTTGAAATTCGGGACATGCTTATCATCGACCGGCTGGAACTGGATTTCCGGCCCGGCCTGAACGTGCTCACTGGCGAGACAGGGGCGGGCAAGTCCATCCTGCTGGACTCCTTGGGTTTTGTTCTGGGGTGGCGCGGGCGGGCCGAACTGGTGCGCGCGGGCGCCGCTCAGGGCGAGGTGATTGCCGTCTTCGATCTCGCGTCGGATCACGCCGCATGGGATGTCATGCGTGACGCGGGATTGCCCGTTGACGGCGAACTGATCCTGAGGCGCGTGAACACGGCGGACGGTCGCAAGACCGGTTGGGTCAATGATCGCCGTGTGTCCGGGGAGGTGTTGCGGCGTCTGTCCGACACCTTGGTGGAACTGCACGGACAACATGACGACAAGGGTTTGCTGGATCCCAAAGGGCATCGCGCGATCCTTGATGAATACGCGGTCGCTGGACCGGCGCAAGAAGCCGTGCGGCTGGCGTGGCGCAAGGTCGGCGCGGCGCGCAAGGATCTGGCGCAAGCCCGTGAGGCCTTGGAAAAGGTGCGCGCAGAGGAAGATTTCCTGCGGCACGCTGTGGCGGAGCTGGAAGCCCTGTCTCCTGAGCCGGGCGAAGAGGCTGTGCTCGACACCCGCAGGCGGCAGATGCAGGCGGCGGAGAAAATCCGCGCCGATATCGCTCAGGCTTCATCGGCACTTGGATATGAGGGCGCCGAGGGGGCCATGTCTGGCGCGTTGCGCTGGCTGGAAGGGGCATCTGAAAAGGCCGACGGACGGCTTGATTCCCCGATCGAGGCCTTGGTGCGTGCCATGGCCGAATTGGATGAGGCCGCGCGCGGTGTGGCCGATTGTCTGGATGCGTTGGACTTCAATCCGTCCGAGCTCGAGGACACCGAGGAACGCCTGTTCGCGCTCAGGGGCTTGGCCCGTAAACATCAGGTGGCAGCGGACGATCTGGCAAGTTTGACAGAGGAACTTGGCGCGCGCCTGGCTGCGTTGGACGCGGGCGAGGCGCAGATTGGCGCGTTGGAAGCCGCGGTCAAAGATGCCGAAATCTCGTATACGGATGCGGCGAAATCCTTGACCGAACTGCGCCAGAAAGCAGCTGTACGCTTGGACAAAGGGGTGGCTTCAGAGCTTGAGCCGCTCAAGATGGGCCGAGCCGTGTTCCAGACCGAGGTTGCCGAAGCCCCCGACGGGCCCGAGGGGCGAGATGCGGTGACCTTCCGCGTTGCGACCAACCCCGGTGCACCTGCCGGAGCGTTGAATAAAATCGCATCGGGCGGTGAACTATCTCGATTTCTCCTGGCCCTGAAGGTCGCGCTTCACGAGGAAGCAGGGCAGGGCGTCACGATGATTTTTGACGAGATCGACCGTGGCGTGGGTGGCGCAACAGCGGATGCTGTGGGCCGTCGCCTCAAGGCTTTGGCCGACGCGGGACAGGTTCTTGTGGTGACGCACTCGCCGCAAGTGGCGGCTTTGGGCGCGCACCATTGGCGCGTGGCCAAGCGCGTCGAAGAGGGCATGACGCTTTCGGAAGTTGTGCCATTGGATGCGGATGAACGAGAGACGGAGCTCGCGCGCATGTTGTCCGGTGACACGGTGACCGACGCCGCACGGGCCGCGGCGCGGGCGCTGTTGGCAGGATAGCTTGCCAAGGCCTTGAGCCTGTTGCGTTTTCACCGGGGCGAAAGCTGGTGTGCGGCTTAGGTGGTCACGTCAGCCTGTGCCTTTGTCCGTGTGCGAAAGGCGTCCAGCGCTTGCGCCAGCAGGACAAAGATCGCGACCTGGCCGGTGATTACGGCGGGCCAGATCTCTGCAAACGCCGGGTCGACGTATTTTTGCGGGCCAAGTGAGACCATTGCCAATATTGCGGTGACGACACTCAGCCAAGTTGCGCCAGGGCGGCCGGCCATCATCCATGTTGCGCATCCGATGGCGATGACTGCGGTCAAGAATGGACCCAGCGCGAACAGTGGAATGGTCGGCGGCGGGTGCGGCGCCGTTTCCGTGTATAGCGCAAAGAGCATCAATAGGTGAATTGCCAGAAGTGTCGCGAGAGCGGCTCGGGTGGGCAGTGGATCGATCATGGAAAATACCTCGGTTGGAAGTTCCGTAATTTAATGTACGCCTTGCTATATCCGTAATCGTGTGTACGGTTTTGAGTCAACACCTAATTGGAAATCGGATGCCGCATGACCCCGGACGAAAAAGAAGCCCGTGAAAAACAAATTGCTGATGCCGCCTATGATTTGCTGAAGGAAAAGGGGTTTGGCGGCATGTCGATGCTGGCTGTCGCGCGCAAAGCCAAGGCATCGAACGAGACACTCTATCGTTGGTACGGCGATAAGTCGGGCCTTTTTGCCATGCTGATCGCGCGCAATGTCGACGCAATCTCCGACCGTCTGGATCAGGTCACGCAGGCGCGCGATGAGGCCGCGTTGATAGAGCTTGGTTCCTTGCTCTTGGAATTGCTTTTGTCTCCGCGTGCCATCGAACTGAACCGCGCCGCCGCCGCCGATCCCAAAAACCAGCTTGGCGCTCTCTTGGCAGAGGGCGGACGTGGCCGCGTGTTCCCGCGGGTGTTGCTCTTTTTTGAAGGTTTGCGCGCCGAAGGGCTGGTTCGGCAGAAGGCACAGGATGCGGCTTCGCTGTGGCTCGACCTGCTTGTTGGCGATGTGCCTTTGCGCTGCGTGACAGGGGCCTTGAAGCCGCCAGAGGCAGATGCGCGCCACACCCGCGCCACACTGGCCGCAACGCGGGTGCTGATTTTATGTGGATAAACGCTAGCGTCCCGGCACAAGCTTGCCTGGGTTGAGAATGCCTTGGGGGTCCATCGTCGCTTTCAACGCGCCCATGACCTGCCAGCCGTGACCATGTTCCGCCTGCATGTAATCCTTCTTGCCAAGGCCGACGCCATGTTCGCCAGTGCAGGTGCCGCCAAGCCGTAGCGCCCGCTCTGCCATGCGCGCTGACAGGGCCTTGGCGATGTCAATTTCTGCCGGAATATCCGGATCGATCAAGAGGATCGCATGAAAATTTCCGTCGCCCACATGGCCGAGGATCGGGCCGGGGATGCCAGAGGCGGCAATATCGTCCTGGGTTTCCTCGACGGCGCGGGCAAGTTGGCTGATCGGGACGCAGATATCGGTGACAAGCCCACGTGCGCCGGGCCGCGAGGCGAGGATCGCGTAATAGCCATTGTGGCGCATCGCCCAGAGCGCATTGCGCTCCTCCGCCCGCGCGGACCACTGGAAATCGGTGCCGTCGTGATCTGCCACGATCTCGGCAAAGCGGGCGGCGTCCTGGGCGACGCTTTCGGGAGAGCCATGAAATTCCACCATGAGATGCGGTAGCGGTGCCATGTCCGTTCCGGCATAGGTGTTGAAAGCCCGTGCGGTGTCGGCGCAGGCGAATTCGATGCGCGCCATGGGAATACCCATCTGGATCGTTTCCATCACGGCATTTGCGGCGGTGTGCATGTCCGGAAAGGCGCAGATCCCGGCGGAAATGGATTCCGGAATCCCGTGCAGGCGCAGCGTGATCTCGGTGACGAGGGCCAGAGTGCCCTCTGATCCGACCAGCAGGGCCGTCAGATCATAGCCGGCGGCAGACTTTCGCGCGCGCGTTCCCGTGCGGATCACCGTACCATCGGCCAGAACGGCCTCGAACCCCAGCACGTTGTCACGCATCGACCCGTAGCGCACCGTCGTCGTGCCAGAGGCGCGGGTCATCGCCATCCCACCAAGTGAGGCATTGGCCCCGGGATCCACCGGAAAGAACAGGCCCGTCGCGCGCAGCTCCTCGTTCAGGGACTCGCGCGTCACGCCGGGTTGGACCGTGACATCCATATCCTCGGCCCGGATATTGAGCACACGGTTCATGCGTGCAAAGTCAACGATGATGCCGCCACGCACGGCTTGCGCCTGCGCTTCGAGCGATGTGCCCGCGCCCCATCCGACCACAGGCACATCGTATTTGGCACAGACCTTTACGATCTGCGCCACCTCTGCTGTGCTCTCGGGGTAGGCCACTGCATCCGGCGGCGCAGGGGGGAAATGGCTTTCGGATTGAGCGTGCGCATCGAGATCGGGCTTGGACCTGCTGAAACGTTCGCCTAGGAACAGCTGCAAGTCGTCAAGCGCCTGGGCGAGGGACATAGTAAGGCTCCGATTTTTCACGCAGTTACCTTATCTAAGGGTCTGACGGGGTTAAAGTCGCGGTGAAAGAGGAGACAATCGTGCGAGGTGTGTTCCGGCAACACTGGGAAACCATCCAGAGCGACCTGAATCGCGGCTGGGACATGGTTCGACATCGCGGACCGGGGCAGCTGAGCTTTTGGTTCATTGCCTTGCTCCTGGGGGTTGTCGCCGGACTGGGGGCCATCGGATTTCGTTTCGCTGTGGAGGTGCTGCAAGCGGCGCTTTATGGCACGGAAGATGTTAACATGTTGGCAAGCTGGGCCGGGGAACTGCACTGGGCTTTGGTTCTCCTGATCCCTGTGTGCGGCGGTGTTGTCGTCGGTCTGATCTTACAGAGGTTCACGCCTGATGGGCGGGTCCGCTCCGTGGGAGACGTCATAGAAGGCGCGGCTTTGAACGATGGCCGGGTGGAGCGGCGCGCGGGCGTGGCAAGCGTGCTTTGTTCGTGGATCACCTTGTCCACGGGCGGCAGCACGGGGCGGGAAGGGCCCGTGGTCCATATGGCCGCCCTGGCCTCCACCTGGATGGCGAACCGCCTTGGGGTGGACGGGATCACCGGGCGCGATCTCCTGGGCTGTGCGGTCGCGGCGGCCGTCTCCGCCTCCTTCAACGCGCCCATCGCCGGTGCTCTTTTTGCGCTGGAAGTGGTGCTGCGACACTTTGCGCTGCACGCCTTTGCACCGATCGTCGTGGCCAGCGCGGCGGGAACCGTGGTCAATCGACTGGTCTACGGTGACGTAACGGAATTCATCTTGCCGGGCACCACTACGGTGGAATTCTACCTCGAACTGCCGGCGTTTTTCCTGTTGGGGCTGGTGTGTGGAATCATCGCCGTTGCCATGATACGGGCGATCTTCTTTGCCGACGATGTGGAGACAGAGCTGCAAAAGCGTCTTGGCCTGCCACGTTGGCTGCGGCCTGCGGTGGCGGGGCTGTTGCTGGGTGCCTTGGCGATCTGGTTTCCACATATCATTGGCGTCGGATACGAGACCACGAGCCTGGCCCTGTCCGGCCAGCTTTTGATGTGGGAGGCTCTGGTCTTTGCGATCATTAAGGTCATCGCCGTGTCCATCACGATCGCGGGTCGTATGGGGGGCGGCATCTTTTCCCCGTCGTTGATGGTAGGGGCGCTGACCGGTCTGACCTTCGGCCACCTGGCGACAGCGCTGGTGCCGGAGGCTTCCTCCGCCTTCACCCTCTACGCATTGGCCGGGATGGGCGCTGTGGCGGCGGCGGTTCTGGGGGCGCCGATTTCCACCACGCTGATCGTGTTTGAACTGACCGGGGACTGGCAGACCGGATTGGCGGTGATGATCTCGGTCTCCATGTCGACCGCGCTGGCCAGCCGCGTGGTGCATCGGTCGTTCTTCCTCACGCAGTTGGAGCGGCGCAAGGTCGCGCTGGCCGCCGGGCCACAAGCCTACCTCTTGGGGATGTTCCGGGTGAAAGGGGTCATGCGCAAACCAACGGACGAGGGTGCCGCGGACGAGGATGTCTGCCTCGAAATGGTAGAGCAGGGGCTCTA
This sequence comes from Sagittula marina, assembly GCF_014196795.1. GTDB lineage: Bacteria > Pseudomonadota > Alphaproteobacteria > Rhodobacterales > Rhodobacteraceae > Sagittula > Sagittula marina. The sequence goes on along the minus strand of NZ_JACIEJ010000002.1, from coordinate 107,018 downwards.
CGTTCAGTTGAACGCGACGTTGAAAACCGCTTTGCCGCTGCTCGACAGTTCGACAAAACCGTTCCTGCCCGTGGTGACGATGGAGGACGGGCAGCCGGTTCTGCAAGGCGCCCTGTTCCACGTAGACGCCTTGAAGGCCTATAACCGGGCGTTGGCGGCCACGGCCGAGGAAGAGCATTCCTAAGCCCGCCGCTCATTCCTTCAGCGGCTGCCGCGTCCCAATTCCCGCACCACGCAGCTTTCGAGGTTGTCTCCGGAGAAGGCACATTCCGCCAGAATGCGTGGCAAATCCTCAGGCGTGACACGCAAAACGTTGCGATCATTGCGTTTCCGTTCGTCGCGTTGGCGCGGCCAGTCCTGCCGCCGATCATCGGCGCTCGGAACGGCACGGGGCGGCCGATTCTCAGACAGATAATCTACGTGCGCAAACCCCACTTCGCCGGTGTCGCTGCGCAGCAGTTTCCATGTCTCGGTGCCACCTTCCAGCAGTTCGACACGGGAGCGGTGGTCCATCGTCTCTCGGATGTCATAAGACGTGCCGGGGCCTGCGCGCAGGTTCAATCCGCCATATTGCGGCGCATCGACCCAAAGTGTGTCCACCACACGACCGGCCGACGGCGGATCCGTGGGACGCGTGCGCGGCGGTTGCAGCTGGTCAGGGGGTGTGGCGGACAGGTAGGTGCCATACACATATCCGGTCCATCCGCTTTCGGCGCGCACGCGTCGCCACGGGGCGCTGCCGCCCAGGATGACGACCTGATCGCCGTGAGCGAGTTGATCCAGAATGTTGTAATTCGTGCCGGGACCGCTGCGCAGGTTCAAAGCTCCTGCAGAGGGGGAATTGACGTAAAGCGTCTCGCGACCAGAGGCGTCGCGGTCAAATCCACCCGCGGTCGTGGTGCGGCCAGCACTGCGTGTGGGCGTGTTGGTCACCGTATCACGCCGGGCACTGCGCGCGTCATCAGAGGCGTCTCTGCGGATCCAGTCCGGGCGGTCGGCACTGCGGCGCAGCGTGTTTTCGGCCTCTTGCTCCGGGTCCTCCAGCTTGGACCTCGGGATCCAGCCGGTCGCGCCGGAGGGGCCGCGCACTTCCACCCACATGCCCGCAGGATCGTCGGACAGAATGTCCACCACGGTGCCGTCGCGCAGCAGCCTCTCGATGTCAAACGCCGCTGCCGGGCCGTTGCGCATCTCCACCGTGGTGCCACGGGGCGTGTCTATGACGCCTTGGGCGGCCAGGGCCGGCACCGCGCAAACACTGAGTACGATGGACATGAAAAAGGGCAGACGCAGAGACATCAAATATCCTTTCGGCTTGAAACGATGCGCAACACTAGGGGGCAGGTGGTTTGCTATTCAATAACGGCCGCGAAAAAGAGGTTAACAGCGCGGGTTTTCCGCTGATCCGGCGTGTGGCCAAAGAAAAAGCCTCGATCACGCGGATCGAGGCTTTTGGGCCGTTGAAAGCCGGAGGACCTCAGACCTGTTCGACAGCCACGCCGTCCTGGACGTGAAAGGCGAGGTATCCCTTGATCTCTGCGACCTCTTCCTTGGGGCTCTCGTAGGACCAGACCGCGTTTTCGTAGGTCCGCGACTTGGACATGATCGAGAAGTAAGAAGCTTCGCCCTTGTGCGGGCAGGTTTCCTTGTGGTCCGTGGCGTCAAAGAACGCCATGCCAAGGTCTTCGCGCGGAAAATAGATGATCGGAGGCAGATCGCCCTCGACCAGCTCCAGCGCACGGGACGATTCGCCCAGCACGGCGCCACCGGCGCGAACAACCCAAGTGCCCACGGCAGGTGTAATGGTGATGTGCTTGGTCATAGTCATGATCTCCCTGAGTGACGTGCCCGGTGCAATGGTCAGGTGGCGGCAGTGAGATCCCGCCGTCCCCTCACTCCTGACCAACTGGCCGGGTATTGTGACATAGACATGTCAGAGGGGGGCACATGCAACCCTTAACCAGTCTTCTGCGGCATCTTCGACATGCGGAAGGAGCGTATCCAGCACTCTCTGATGATACCCGTCGAGCCAGGTTTTCTCTGCGTCGAGCAGCAATTCCGGCACGATCAGGCGGCGGTCGATGGGCACCAACGTCAGCGTTTCAAAGCGGTACATCTGTGCGACGCTCTGGCGCGGCAGGGCGGGGGCCTCTTCGACAATGATGAGGTTTTCAATGCGAATGCCGTATTCTCCCTCGCGGTAGAACCCCGGTTCGTTGGACAGGATCATGCCTGGCTCCAGCGGGACGCGCCCCTTGGGCGAAATGCTCGCCGGCCCTTCGTGCACGCAAAGATATGCGCCGACGCCGTGGCCCGTGCCGTGGCCATAATCGAGGCCCGCCTCCCACAGGCTGTGACGCGCGAGCACATCGATATCCGACCCGGACCGCCCCTTGGGAAAGCGCAGGCGGGACAGGGTGATCATGCCTTTCAACACGCGGGTAAAGGCATCGCGGTGTTCCTCTGTCGGCTCGCCAACGGCAATCGTGCGGGTGATGTCGGTCGTGCCGTCGACATATTGGCCCCCGGAATCCACCAGCAACAGCTCGCCTTCGTGGACGGCGCGGTCGGTGGCGTCCGTCACGCGGTAATGCACGATTGCGCCATGGTCTCCCGCACCGCAAATCGTGTCAAAGGAGATGTCGCGCAGCGCGTTGGTCTCCGCCCGAAAGGCTTCGAGTTGCTTCACCACGGCGATCTCGGTCAGCGTGCCGGGCGCCTGGGCATCGAGCCATGCGAGAAACCGCACCATCGCGGTGGCGTCGCGCAGATGGGCGTTGCGGCTGCCCTCCAGTTCCGCCGGGTTCTTTCGCGCCTTGGGCATGATGCACGGATCGCGGCCCTCGACCGGATTGGCCAAGGCATCAACCACTGCAACGGGACAGGACTCCGGGTCAATGCGCACGGGGTCGGTCAGCGCGGCAAGTGCGGGCAGAAACGCTTCCACCGGCATCAGGCGCACGCTGTCGCCCAGGTGATCGCGAATGCCATCGGTTTTCGCCGGGTCCATGAACAAATCCACCCGTGCATCGGCATGTAGTATGGCAAAGCCATGCGCCACCGGATTGCGCGGGATGTCCCCGCCGCGGATGTTCAGAAGCCAGGCAATCGAATCCGGCAGGGTGATGACAGCCGCAGACTGCGGCGCGATGTCTTTGGCCAGCCGGGCGATCTTGTCCATGTGGGATTCGCCCGCCAGGTCCATCGGGTGCACAAAGGCCGCAGCCATCGGCGGCGCAGGCTGATCCTCCCACAAGGCATCGATCAGGTTGTCGGTGGCGCGCAGCTCGACCTCTGGCAGGTTCTTTTCCAGTTCCTTTTTCTGGCTGACCGTCAACAGCCATGGATCGTAGGCAAGGCGCCCCTGCGGCAGCGCCTTCGCCAACCAGTCGGACAGCGAAATACCCGGCCAGTCGACTTTTTCAAACACATCGGCGGTTTGCGCCTTCACCTGCACGGTGTAGCGGCTGTCGGTGAATATAGCGGCGCGGTCGCGCAGCGCGATTGCCCAGCCCGCAGACCCTGTAAACCCGGTCAGCCATGCAAGGCGGTCATCATGAGCGGCGACATATTCGCCTTGATGCGCGTCAGCGCGCGGGATGAGAAATCCGTCAAAGCCACGGTCGGCGAGCAGATCCTGAAGGGCGCTGAGGCGGGCCGGTCCCTGCGCGGGAGAGGCCGTTTCGGTAAAGCTCTGGAACATTGATATCTCCTTTGGCGCGCAGAGTATCTGGCCTGCAGGCGAGGGCAAGAAGATGCCGACGCCTGAGGTCTCGGTAAAGATGTTTTGACTTCCCCTATCCGCCGCCGCGTAAAGGTCATAGATAACGTGCAGCGCCGATGAGCGTGGCCAGTCAGGAGACCGTCGATGACAGCGGATGCAAAGAAAATCGTGGATGCGGTCCTCGAAACAACCGGGCAGGCGCTGTTGCAGGGCGACTTCGAAACCTACGCCCGACATTTCCTGTTGCCCGCGCGGTTTGAAACCTTCGACGGTCACCACAGCGTCACCACGCCAGCGGAGCTGGCCGCCATGTTTGCCGCGATCCGCGATCACTACGCGCAGATTGGTCTGAAGGATCTGGTCCGCAGCTGTGTTTCTGCCCAAATGCAGCCCGATGGCAGCATCAAGGCCACGCATGAGACGCGTATGATCTGCCACGGCAATGTGCTGCACCGCGCAGCATATCCCGTGATGGGAACCTACATTCACAAAGACGGCGTCTGGCAGATCAATGCCTGTCAACACGCGGTCTCCGGCACTTCGCCCTATGGTCGCGCCTTGATGGGGCAGGCGGCGGCCTGAAGGCCAACCGCCACCCCAGTCAGGCGACGCGGTTCACGCCCATGAACCGCGCACGGGCGCGTGGATCACTGTCGAACAGAGAGGCCAGCTGTTCCGTCATGGCCCCCGCCAATTGTTCCACATCGGTGATCGTGACCGCGCGATCATAGTAGCGCGTCACATCGTGGCCGATCCCGATGGCAAGCAGTTCGACCTGACGCCGCTTTTCCACCATGGCGATGACATCGCGCAGGTGTTTTTCCAGATAGTTCGCCGGGTTCACGGACAGCGTGGAATCATCGACCGGCGCACCGTCCGAAATCACCATCAGGATCTTGCGCGCCTCGGGACGTCCCACCATGCGCCGGTGCGCCCATTCCAGCGCCTCGCCGTCGATGTTCTCCTTCAGCAGGCCTTCCTTCATCATCAGGCCAAGGTTGTCGCGGGTGCGTCGCCAGGGCGCATCGGCTTGCTTGTAGATGATGTGGCGCAGGTCGTTCAGACGGCCGGGTTGCTGCTCGCGTCCGGCGTTCAGCCATTCCTCGCGTGCCAGCCCGCCCTTCCAGGCGCGCGTGGTGAAGCCGAGGATCTCGACCTTCACGTTGCAGCGTTCCAGCGTGCGGGCCAGAACATCCGCGCAAATCGCCGCGATCGAGATCGGGCGCCCGCGCATCGAGCCGGAGTTGTCCAGCAACAAGGTCACGACGGTGTCGCGGAATTCCATGTCCTTCTCGACCTTGAACGACAGCGGCGTCGTCGGGTTCGCCACCACGCGCGCCAGCCGACCGGCGTCAAGAACGCCCTCTTCCTTGTCGAACTCCCAAGACCGGTTCTGCTGCGCCTGCAGGCGGCGTTGCAGCTTGTTGGCCAAACGGCTCACCGCACCCTTGAGGGGCTCCAGCTGTTGGTCGAGGTAGGCCCGCAGCCGTTCCAGTTCGATTGGCTCGGCGAGGTCTTCGGCGGCGATTTCCTCATCGTTTTCCGTCGAGTAGACACGATAATCCGGATCGGCGTCGGAAATCGGCTGCGGCGAGGGCGGATCCATTGGGGCGTCGCCCTCGGGCAATTCCGCCTCGTCTCCCAGCTCCTGGTCGGCCATGTCGTCCATGCTGACCTGCGCCTGAGAGGGGTCTTGCGTTTCCTCCTGGCTTTGCTCCGGCGAGGCTTCGGATTCTTCACCCTCATCCTCGTCATTGCCGGTGGAATCAGGCTGTTCCTCTTCGTCCTGGCCATCCTGCTCGCCGTCGTCGTCGGCGTCGTCATCCATATTGTCAGGATCATCACCAAGCTGATCGCCATAGCCCAGGTCGGTGATCATCTTGCGCGCGAACTTGGCAAAGGCCGACTGGTCGGACAGCACGGTCTCGACGTCGGACAGTGTGCCGGCCGCCTGTTCCTCCACGAAACCACGCCAAAGTTCCATGACGTTGGCCGCATCGGGCGGCAGGTCGCGGCCCGTGGCCAGATGGCGGATCAGATAGCCGGCGGCAACGGGAAGGGGCGCCTCCGCCCGGTCGCGAATTTGACCGTAGCCGCGGCGCGCGGCCTCATGGCCGATCTTGGCGTCCACATTGCCGGCAGTCCCGGGCATGTCGCGTGCGCCCATGGCTTCGCAGCGCGCGGTTTCCATGGCGTCGTACAGCTCGCGGGCCATATCGCCTTGCGGCAGGTAGCGCGCATGGGTGGGCGCATCGTGATAGCGCCGGTGCAACGCGAGGGCGTCCGCCGTGCCGCGGGCCAGCAGCACTTCGTCACGGGTCATGCGGCGCGATACCTGCGGCAGACGCATGGCATCGCCCGACACGCCGGCAGGGTCCACCGTATAGCTGACCGACAGATCGGGATCGTCGGCCATGACCTTGGTGGCCTCGGCAAGGGCCTTCTTGAACGGATCGGCGGGGTTGTCGCTGGGCTTGCTCATGGTTGCAGATTTGAACCCTGCGGACGGTCTTGGCAAGGGGGCGCGTGGCAGCGATGTTCAGGAGTGTGCGGTTCGGTTGCCAATCATGAGGCTGTCACAAGCCCGAAGGCTGCGTCGGATCTGTCCCTTGGCAATGCGATTGCGGCGCGGGTCACTGTCGAAGTCCGCGTTGCGAAACAAATTGCGCATCTGGCTGCGGGCGCGGACACGCGACTGCATCAACGCCACCTTGTAGCTTCTGTTCTCCACCTGTTCTGCCAGAAGGGCGTTCATCATTGCGGCGAGCATGTCACGTCGCAGGCGTGCGGCGTCGTTTTCCGTGGCGACGAGGCGGCTGTGTTCGACGACGGCAGTGTAAAATCCATGACACGCCGCCAGATTGAGCGCGCCCTCAGGCGGCGGCGGACCGGTCGCCGCACTGGCCAAACCGGGCATCAAGGCCAGGATCAACGGCGCGAGCCGGGGGAAGGGGCGCGGATATATCATGGCTTCAAAGGTTAGCAGAGACCTGTGAACGATAGGTTGCCACATCGCACAGCCGTCACATCAAACAGCGCTGTCCCATGCCGCAGCATCGTTCCAGCCTGCTTTCTTGGCGGCGTTCCGTTCGCTAGGGCGGTAAACCTTCGCCTCTGGCGGGATCGTTCGCCCTGCCACATAGAGCGTCGGAACCACGGCCATTTTCGGAGAAAACTGTTACCGAGACCGGCCAGGCATTCATCCGTTCAAAATAAACTAAAAGTTTATGTAAAAGCGAAGCATTAACCTTTGCGTCATACTTACCGGATGCAACGAGAGGATCTTGGACATGTCGATACATCCGGGAAGTATGCGTCAGGCTCCCGAGCCGAAGGTCAGCAAGAGGATGCTGAAGATCGGTGGACCAAGCGTCGACCGCGTCAAGGCGATGCTGAGAAAGCTGTCCGGTGTGGGCACAGACGTGCAAAATATGGGCGGCTTTCTAGACGGGATGGAGGCGCGGCTGGAGCGGATCGAAGCGGAGGCGCGCGTCCTCATGCAGCAAGCCGAGCTCGGGATGCGCAGCGCCTACGACCGTAGCGATGACACCCGCTGAAAAGCGAAACGCGCGCCCTGTTGGACGCGCGTTGTATCGGGTGCTGTCTACCGGAGTTAACCCAGGCTGATCGACGCAGCGCTTTCCGGCAGCTCTTCGTCAAAGCAACGCTGGTAAAACTCCGCCACGGTCTGGCGCTCCAGCTCGTCACATTTGTTCAGGAACGAAACGCGGAAGGCGTAGCCCATGTTGCGGAAAATTTCCGCGTTGGTGGCCCAGGCGATCACGGTCCGTGGCGACATCACGGTGGACAATTCACCATTCATGAAGGCGCGGCGGGTAAAGTCCGCGACGGTCACCATCTGCCGCACGGTCTTGCGACCCTTTTCATTGTTGTAGTGCGGGGCCTTGGACAGGATGATCGCGGTTTCGGCGTCGATGCTGAGGTAGTTCAGCGTCGCCACCAGCGACCAGCGGTCCATCTGACCTTGGTTGATCTGCTGCGTGCCGTGGTAGAGGCCGGTGGTGTCGCCAAGGCCGACGGTGTTGGCCGTGGCGAAAATACGGAAGTACTTGTGCGGGGTGATGACCTGGTTTTGGTCGAGCAGCGTCAGCTTGCCGTCTGTTTCCAGAACCCGCTGGATCACGAACATCACGTCTGCGCGACCGGCATCGTATTCGTCGAACACGATCGCTGTCGGGTTGCGCAGCGCCCAAGGCAGAATGCCTTCCTGGAATTGCGTCACCTGCTTGCCGTCGACCAGTTTGATGGCATCCTTGCCGATCAGGTCGATCCGCGAAATGTGGCTGTCGAGGTTGACGCGCACAGCCGGCCAGTTCAACCGCGAGGCCACCTGTTCGATGTGCGTCGACTTGCCCGTGCCGTGGTATCCCTGGATCATCACACGGCGGTTGCGGTTGAACCCCGCAAGGATGGCCAGCGTGGTGTCGGGGTCAAACTTGTAAGTGGAATCAATGTCCGGCACGCGGTCGGTGCGATCCGGAAAGCCATGCACGACCATATCGGAGTCGATGCCAAAGACTTCGCGCACCGAGATTTCCTCGGTCGGTTTCGCGTTGATATCGATCGTGCCGTCCGCCATGGTGCCCGTGTCCTCTGATCCATTGTCTTGCACGCGTTGGTGCAACATATCGCGAGAAGGGGCAAGGGGGATGGGTGGTTCAGACAGTATGACACCGCAGGAAGAGATCGAAGCGCTGATCGCGCGGGTTGCCATGGCTGACAGAAAGGCCTTTCGCGACCTCTATTCTCGCACGTCGGCGAAACTCTTTGGCGTGAGCGTTCGTATCTTGAAAGACGAAGCGCTGGCCGAAGAGGTCCTGCAGGAAGTTTATGTAAAACTCTGGGATCGGGCGGGCGCATACCGAAGCAATGGATATTCTCCCATGACCTGGCTGATCACGATCACACGGAACGCCTCCATCGACCGCCTGCGCAAGGCGCGTCGCGAGGGATCTGCCATGGCGCCGGTGGATATTGCCGAGCGTTTGTACGACGACGCGCCGGGACCAGCCCAACAGGCGGAAATGCGGTCCGAGGCGAAGGCGTTGCAGGCGTGCCTGTCAGAACTGCCTCTGGATCGGTCCGAGATGGTGCAGCGTGTGTACCTGCAAGGGCTGACCTACCAGGAGATCGCAGAAGAGACCGGGATTAAGCTGAACACCGTACGCACCTGGCTACGACGAAGCCTTATGCAACTGAGGGAGTGTCTGGGCGGATGACCGATGAACCCCTCACAGATGAACCCGGCGAGATCGAGACCCAAGCAGCTGAATATGCGCTGGGTTTGCTTTCCGGCGACGAGCGTCTGGCCTTCGAGGCGCGCATGGCGCAGGATCGCGATCTTGCTCAGGATGTCGACGCGTGGACAGAGTATTTTGTCACGCTGACCGATGGCATGCCATCCAAGACGCCGCCGGCGCGCGTGCTGAAGCGAATCGAGTTGGCGGTCCATGGTGCGCCTGAGCCGCCCATATGGCGGTCGCTCGTGCCCTACCTGATGGGGGCCGTTGGCGGCGCGCTGATCGCTTGGGCTGTCTTCATGTCGGGCATCTTGATCGAGGCGCCGGGCGATGGGCGGATCCGGGCTGATCTTGCACCGGCGGAAGGGCAATTGGCCTTTGCGGTGCTGATCGATCCGCCGTCCCACACGGTGTCTTTGGATTTGACCGCAGGCGCCGTGCCCGAGGGGCGGTCGCTGGAGGTCTGGCTGATCCCTGCCGGGGCTGAGCCCATTTCGCTGGGTCTGGCGACCGAGGACGGGACCTTTGCCACGCGCTTGTCTGACGCCATGGCGGCGCGCGTTCCGGGGGCGACCCTGGCCGTGACGGACGAGCCTGTTGGCGGGTCCCCGACGGGCGCACCGACCGGGACGATCCAGGCTGCTGGCGTGCCTATTCCACTGTGATGGTCAGCTCTTTCGCGGTGGGGCGTTGCGCCTCACCAGCCCATCGAGGACCAGAACGTCGAAAGGGTATCCAATGACCGTGGCCTCCGCAGCCATCATGGGATGGACCGGCTGACTGTTGCGCAAGAGACGTGAGAAGAGGTCGGCACGAAGGGGGGCCGGACGCACGGCGTCCGGACCGGTGAGCCGGCAGGAGGTCTGGCGATCAGGCATGGGTTTCTTTCTTCTCCCTGTGGTTGCACGTGAAGTGTCGCCGTCAAACTTGGCAATAAAACGGCGGAGAGAGGTGGATCCATCATAAATTGTCAGCTGACAATTCAGCGAATGCGCCGTTTCATGTATGATTCAGGTAAAGTTCTGCACGAAAGCTGGGTTCCGGTCGCGTTTCACGCCTTGAGAACAGGACTACCGAAAGAGTGACGAATTTTCTGCGAGCGTGCGAAAAGCTCCGGAAATCCGGCGCAAAATTGCGCCTCCATCGCGTGAAACCAGGCTGCGTTTGATGGATGATTTTGGGTATTTCTGGTACAGTTGGAAAACGGCTTGGACCAAAACCCGAATGGTGGCTTCGGTGGTGGGTACTTTTAGCCTTGAACGGGATATTTCGTGCATGAAACGCGCGGGATTGGATGCTTTGCCCAAGTGTCGCGGGCTTTAGGCAATTGCACCTCGCACCGCGCCATGTCCCTGATATAAGTGTGCCGTCAGCTGAACAGGGGGAAAGACATGTCCGGAGAACTCTCGCCCATCGACAAGGCCAAGTTTGTAGCGGCCAAACAAGCGGCGGAATTCGTGGAATCCGGAATGCGTGTCGGCCTTGGGACGGGGTCGACCGCGGCATGGCTGGTGCGGTGTCTCGGGGAAAAGGTCCGCGAAGACGGCCTGCGCTTCAAGGGGGTGCCGACCTCGACCCGCACGGCGGAGCTTGCACGGGATGTGGGGCTGGAGGTCATCAGCCTCGATGAGGCAAAGTGGCTCGACATGACTATCGACGGCGCGGATGAATTTGATGAGGATCTGAACCTGATCAAAGGCGGCGGCGGCGCGCTGTTGCAGGAAAAGATCGTGGCCACGGCCAGCGACCAGATGATTGTCATCGCCGACGCCGCCAAGGAAGTGCAGGCGCTGGGCGCGTTCCCTCTGCCGCTGGAGATTATCCCGTTTGGCTGGCAAACCACGCAGGCGCTGATCGAAGAGGTTCTGGTGTCGATGGACGTGATGGGGCGGCAGACCACGCTGCGCATGAACGGTGCGCGGCCCTACATCACGGATGAGGCGAACCATATCCTTGACCTGCACCTGTCGCGCATCGGCAATCCGCGCCAGCTGTCTATGGTGCTCAACCAGATCCCCGGCGTGGTGGAGAATGGGCTGTTCATAGATATTTGCGACAAGCTTGTGGTGGGGCACAGTGACGGGCGCGTCGAAGTGCGCGACATCAACGAAGGCACGATCAGCGAAAGCCAACTGGCCTTTGTCGAAGACGACAACCTTTTCAGCGACATCTGAAGCGGAGCAGGCATGGCGGAGGCACCCAGCTTCGAGGCGACGCTGTCCACGGGGCGCGGGGCGTTGTCGCGCGTGCATGAGGCCATCGCCGTTGTGTTGCTGAGCTGGTTTTTATGGCGTCTTTTTCAGGATCTGCAGCAGCCGGATCTGTCCTGGTTCTGGATCGGTTTCAATCTGCTGGTCGTGATGATGATCGCCGGTTTGCTGATTGCCCATATGTGGGGCCTGATCCGCCCAAGCGTGACGGAGGTTCTGCGCATTGATGCGGATGGCCTGCATTTGCCGGATCGGCCGGGCAAGGGGCAGGGCGCGCGGATCCCGTGGGGGGCGGTTACCAGTGTCGAGCTGAACCGCGTCGGCAGCCATCTCGTGCGCAGCTACGTCACCCATGGGCATGGCAGCGCGCGGCGGGTGGACGTGTTGCCGTTTGCGCGCCTCGATCACGTTCAGGCCCAGGATGCGCTGGGCGTCCTCACGCACTACTGGCCGGATGCCGAGCTGCCCGCGCAAGAGCAAATGGCGCGCACCGCCGGGAGGTGAGAGCGGCGGCTCTGGCCTTCTGCGCCGCCGCATGAAATACCTCCCGCCAAGTTAATACTCCCAGACTTACGGAGCGGATCATGAGCGAATTCGACTACGATCTCTTTGTCATCGGCGGCGGCTCCGGCGGCGTGCGGGCGGCGCGCGTGGCCGCCGGCGAGGCGGGCGCAAAAGTGGCGCTGGCAGAGGAAGACCGCTATGGCGGGACCTGCGTCATCCGCGGCTGCGTGCCCAAGAAGCTGATGGTTTTTGCCAGCGAATACCGGGACATGCCCGCCGCTGCACGTGCCTACGGATGGGACATACAGGACGGCCAGTTCGATTGGACGACCTTTCGCCAGAAGTTGAACGCCGAGCTTGATCGTCTCGAAGGGGTGTATCGCAAGTTGCTGGCAGGCTCCGGCGTAGAGACGTTTGACGCGCGCGCGACGATCAAGGATGCGCATACCGTCACGCTGTCCACCGGCGAGGAAAAGACAGCCAAGCACATTCTTGTGGCCACAGGCGGACGCCCGATGCGCCCGGACATGCCGAACGCACATCTGGGCATGGTGTCGGACGATATTTTCCACCTCGAAACGCTGCCGAAGCGGGTCTTGATCGTGGGCGGCGGCTACATCGCCTGTGAATTCGCCTGCATCCTGCATGGCCTGGGTGTCGAAGTGACGCAGTTTTATCGGGGCGCGCAAATCCTGCGCGGCTTTGACGACGAAGCGCGCGGCCTGATCGCGGAGGCCATGTCGGACCGCGGCATCGACCTTCATACCGGGACAACCATCGTCGAGATGCACAAGATCGGGACGCCGGAAGCCGAGAACATGGGCGAGGCGCCGGTAGACGACGTGCAATACGGTCATTCCGAGGTCGAGGAAACTGGCAACGGCCCGCTGCGCGTCAAGGCGACCAACGGCACGATCCGCGATTTCGACGCCGTGTTCTTTGCCACCGGGCGCAAGCCGAACACCGACGACCTGGGGATCGAAGGGCTGGGGCTTGAGCTGGGGCGCAATGGCGCGATCCAGGTGGACGAATACAGCCAGACCGGCGTGCCGTCTGTCTATGCCATTGGCGACGTGACCGACCGGGTGAACCTGACACCGGTGGCGATTCGCGAGGGCATGGCCTTTGTGAACACGGTTTTCCATGGCAACCCGACGCCGGTGGATCACGAACTGATCCCAAGCGCGGTGTTCACGCAGCCGGAGATGGGCACCGTGGGCCTGACCGAGGAAGCCGCGGCCGAGCAGGAGGAGGTGGAGGTCTACTGCACCTCGTTCCGTCCGATGCAGACGGCCTTTGCAGATGGGTCAGGACGTGTTTTGATGAAACTTATCGTCTCAAAGGCGAACCGCACGGTTCTGGGCTGCCATATCGTGGCGCCGGGCGCGGGGGAAATGATCCAGCTGGCCGGAATTGCCGTAAAGATGGGGGCGACCAAAGAGGACTTTGACCGCACCGTCGCCGTGCATCCGACCATGTCGGAGGAGATCGTCACGATGCGCAACCCGACGCGCACTGTGTGATACGGTCTTGCGCCAACCCGGCAATCTGTCGGGCTGGTGCCGTGAATGCCGCAGGTGATGGAGGTTGAATTCCACGCCGGCGTGCACAGGTATGATTATGATACGTGAATATATTGAATTCAAAGAAGGGTAGAGCTTCATGGCAGGAAACAGCGGCGGCCCCTGGGGGGGTGGTGGCAACCAGGGTGGCGGCAATGACCAGCGCCCACCTTCGGGTGGTGGTGGCGGCGGACGTCGTCCCGAGGACAACCAGATCCCCGAGATCGACGAGCTGATGAAGAAAGGCCAGGAGCAACTGCGCGTTCTTATGGGCGGTCGCGGCGGCGGGAAGGGGCGTTCAAATGGTCCCTCCGGCGGCGGTGGCGGCGGTCCGCACATCTCCAAGGGGATGATCGGTCTGGGTGCTCTTGTATTGGTGGGCATCTGGGCGTTTTCGAGCTTTTACACCGTGAAGCCCGAAGAACAGTCGGTCGAGCTTTTCCTTGGCGACTATTCCAGCACCGGCGAGCCGGGTCTGAACTTTGCGCCCTGGCCCTTTGTGACCTATGACAAGGTCAACGTGACCTCCGAGCGGACGGAAACCATTGGCGGCGGACGCTCCGACGGTCTTATGCTGACCACGGATGCGAACATCGTCGACATTGATTTCCAGGTGGTCTGGAACGTCGCTGACCCGGCCTTGATGCTGTTCAACATCGCAGATCCGAAGCTGACGGTTCAGGCGGTGTCCGAATCCGTGATGCGCGAGATCATCGCGGCGTCCAACCTTGCGCCGATCCTCAACCGTGACCGTGGGCTGATTGCCGATACCGCGCGCGAGAATATCCAAACGACGCTTGATGAATACGAAAGCGGCATCCGCATCGTCCGTGTCAACCTGCGTGGCGCAGAGCCGCCCTCCGAGGTGATTGATGCGTTCCGCGAAGTGCAGGCCGCCGAGCAGCAGCGTGACCGTCTGGAACGCGAAGCGGACGCATACGCCAACCGTGTGGTCGCAGAGGCCCGTGGTCAGGCTGCGCAGACCCGCGAAGAAGCTGAAGGCTACCGCGCGCAGGTCGTGAACGGTGCTTTGGGTGAGGCCGCGCGCTTTACCTCTGTTCAGCAGGAATACGCGCAGGCGCCGGAGGTTACACGCCGCCGCCTGTACCTTGAAACCATGGAAAAAGTGCTGGGCGACGTGGACAAGATGATCCTCGACGAAGCGCTGACCGGTGGCGAAGGCGGCGTCGTGCCGTATCTGCCGCTCAACGAGCTTAGCCGCTCGTCCGGTCAATCCGGCCAGTCGAACTGAGGGAGGGCTTAGAGATGAACAAGACAACCTATATCCTGCCCGCCATCGTCGTGATCTTGGTGGTGCTGCTGTCGTCGATCTTTGTGGTCGATGAGCGTGAAAAGGCGCTGGTGATGCGCTTTGGCCAAATTCAAAGCGTCAAGGAAGAGCCCGGTCTGGGCTTCAAGATGCCCCTGCTGGACGAGGTCGTGACCTATGACGACCGTATCCTGTCGCTGGACACCGAAACCATCGAGGTCACACCCTCCGATGACCGCCGTCTCGTGGTCGATGCCTTTGCGCGGTATCGTATTCAGGACGTGGTTCAGTTTCGTCAGGCTGTCGGTGTTGGCGGCGTGCGCGTGGCCGAAGACCGTCTGCAAGGTATTCTGAACGCGCAGATCCGCGAAGTTCTGGGTGCCGATCAGGTGACGTCTGACACCATCCTTTCCGAGGATCGCGGCAATCTGATGATCCGTATCCGGGATCAGGCGCGGGGCGAGGCACGCTCGCTGGGTCTGGACGTGGTGGACGTGCGGCTGAAGCAGACCAACCTGCCGACGCAAAACCTTGAAGCGACCTTTGCCCGTATGCGGGCGGAGCGTGAACGGGAAGCGGCCGACGAGATCGCCCGCGGTAATGAAGCGGCACAGCGCGTGCGCGCGCTTGCGGATCGTACCGTGGTGGAAACCCTGTCGGAAGCCGACCGTGAAGCCAACGTGACACGCGGTGAAGCGGACGCCGAGCGGAACGCGATCTTTGCGGACAGCTACGGTGCGGACCCTGACTTCTTTGCGTTCTACCGGTCCTTGCAGGCCTATGAGACTGCGATCCAGGGTGGCAATTCCACCATGGTGATGACGCCGAACAGCCAGTTCTTTGACTACTTCAAGAGCGAGGGTGAGATCACACCGACGTCGCCGATCGAAACGCCTGAAACGTTGCAGAACGTCGAACCGGCGGCCGATCCTGTGGCCCCGACGGCTGAAGACGTGTCTCGTGACATGGAAGCCGAAGAACAGGAGGCCAATGATGCGGTCGATGGCCCGGCCACCGACACATCCCCGGTGGGTGAGCCTGTCGAGGACACCGGTTCAACTCAAACCGATGCACCGGCCGAGCCGGAGACATCCGAGGAAAGCAACTGATCCGATGGGGTTCAGTGACATAGCAACGGGAATCGGCATGGTTCTTGTGATCGAGGGGCTGGTGTACGCACTGGCCCCTTCGCTTGTGGAGCGACTGCTTGAGGCGCTGCGCGAGATGCCGTTGGAGGCGCGGCGCACTGTGGGCCTCTTGTCGGCTGTGACCGGCATTCTGGTCTTGTGGCTGGCGCGGGGCTGAGACCTGCGTCCGGCGGGATTTGCCGCGTCATGCTATCGTACCGCGCGCGGGGTGTCCGGTCTCAGCTTTGCTGCAGGGGACCCGCGCGCGGTTCACTCACTGGCCGTCACTTGGGCGTGAGATGGCCGACATATAGCTTTGGTGTTGCGCCGTTGCGCTTATGTAAGACACACTGAAGACAGAACGCAGGGCAGCTGTCGCCTGAGGGTGGGGGCAATTGACCTGACCAGAGACAAGGAGATCTCTTTGAAACCGCAAGTTATCGCGCAGACTCGGGAGGATGCGACGCCGCTTCGGCTTTTCTGGCTGACGACGCTCTCGATGGTCCTGATCCTTTCGCAATCGCTGATGGCCCACGCCCGTGGCGCGCCGGAAAGCTTCGCCGATCTGGCGCAGCGTATCAGCCCCGCCGTTGTGAACATCACGACCACGACCACGGTTGCAGGCCGCACCGGTCCGCAGGGCATCGTTCCCGAAGGGTCGCCGTTCGAGGATTTCTTTCGTGAATTCCAGGACCGCCAGGGACCGAACGGTCAAAGCCCGCGTCGCTCGTCAGCACTGGGCTCCGGCTTCGTCATTTCCGAAGACGGCTATATCGTCACCAACAACCACGTCATCGAAGGCGCGGATGAAATTCAGATCGAGTTCTTCGAAGGCTTCGAATTGCCTGCGGAGCTGGTCGGCACCGATCCGAATACGGACATCGCGCTGCTGAAGGTCGAGGCCGACAACGCGTTGAAATACGTCAACTTCGGCGACTCCAACACCTCTCGTGTCGGGGACTGGGTCATGGCCATGGGCAACCCGCTTGGCCAGGGCTTCTCCGTGTCTGCCGGGATCGTATCGGCGCGCAACCGGGCGCTGTCGGGCACCTATGATGACTACATCCAGACGGACGCGGCCATCAACCGTGGCAACTCCGGCGGACCGCTGTTCAACATGGACGGCGAGGTCATCGGTGTGAACACGGCGATCCTGTCGCCCAATGGTGGCTCCATCGGCATCGGCTTCTCCATGGCGTCGAACGTGGTGACCCGCGTGGTGGATCAGCTCAAGGAGTTCGGTGAAACCCGCCGCGGCTGGCTGGGCGTGCGGATCCAGGACGTGACCGAAGACGTGGCCGAAGCGCTGGCACTGGCCGACGCCAAGGGTGCGCTTGTCTCCGACGTGCCGGAAGGTCCCGCCATGGAAGGCGGCATGAAAGCAGGCGATGTGATCATGTCGTTTGACGGCGTCGAGGTGCAGGACACCCGCCAGCTTGTCCGCACCGTGGCCAATACCCCGGTGGGCAAGACGGTGCGCGTGGTCGTGAACCGTGACGGCGAAACCCAGACACTGAAGATCACGCTGGGCCGCCGCGAAGAAGGCGACACCGCCATTCCCGCATCCGCCGACATGCCGGCAGATGAGCCGCAGGAAATGGAGGCCATCGGTCTGACGCTCGCGCCGTTGACGGACGAGCTGCGCGAAGAGCTGCAGGTGCCGGCTGGCATCGACGGTCTCGCCGTGATGTCGGTGGACGAGACAGCGGAGGCCTTTGAGAAGGGGCTGCGCGCTGGCGATGTCATCACCGAGGCTGGTCAGAGTGCGATTAGCACCGTGGGTGAGCTGGAAGACCGCGTGGCGGAAGCCCGCGACGAGGGGCGCAAGTCCATCCTGCTTCTGGTGCGCCGTGGTGGCGACCCGCGCTTTGTCGCGCTGGGGCTTGGCAGCGAGTAAAGCTTGGACACAAAATGACAAGGGGCGTCCGAGAGGGCGCCCTTTTTTCGTTGCGTGGCTATTCTGCGATCGTTTTCGCCCGTTGTGTGGCGGCGCGCAGCCCATCTGCCAGTGCGTTCCGCAGCGGACCATCGCGGAGCACGCTCAGCCCGGCGGCGGTGGTGCCTGCGTAGTCGATCATCTCCTGTACCAAGGCCTCTGGCGCGCGGGGATCGTCAGTCATTGCGATGCCGGAGGCGAGGAAAAGCTGTTTGACCGCTGCGGTGGCGATTTCCTCTGGCACGCCCTCTGATCGAGCATGGTTGGACATCGCGGCGGCGCAGGCGGCAACGAAGCCGGGCACCGGGCCGGTCAGCGCGGTAAACACGTCGATATGGTGCTCGTCTGTGACTTCGGCAGCTTTGCCGAGGGCGCCGAACAGATGTTGCGCAAGTTGGCGGTCGGCGGCAGTGCTGGCGGCGCTGGCAATCCACGGCGAGAAGGCAAGGCGCTGGGCGGCGGCCGGGCTGCTCATGGCGCGAATGATGCGGGCGCTGCCGAAGAGGCTGGACAGCCGGTCTTGGGTGGCGCCGGCCACGACGGACAGGATTGGCAGGTTTGGGGCGTGCATCTTCACGTTCGGCAGCGCGTCCGGAGGCACGCAGAGCAGCAGAGCATCGCAGCGGCTCACGAGGGCCTGCGGATCGGTGACGACCTCAACGCCCGGCACGTCGCTGGTGCCGCTCCGGGTGGCAATCAGCAAGGTGTCTGGCGTCAGGATGCCGCTGTCCAGCCATCCCCGTGCCATGGCCGCGCCAAGCATCCCGCTGCCGATCAATCCGATTGTCTGTGTCGTGATTGTCTGTGTCATGGGGCGTCTCCTTGGGTTGCCTGACGATGGCGCAGAAGGTGACATTGGGAAAGCCGCAAATCTGCTGGCCCTGTCAGCCTTTTGGATCGGGGAGGTCCACCGTAATCAGCCCGAGAGAGCGCGCGGTTTCCAGCGACAGCTGCGCACTGTCGAGACCGCGTTCCTTTTGGTAGCGGTGAATGGCGGCGGAGGTTGGCGCGTCAATCCGGCCGGTGACATTGCCGGCAAAGTAGTCGCGGGCCGCCAAGGCACGTTGCAGGGAGGAGATGAATTCCGGCGTCAACTGGTGGCCGCAGACGGCCTCGAATATGAATTGGGACCGTTCTCTCACGACCTTGGGCACCGGCGCGCGACGATAGACGGCGGGCGTGACGACCGTGCCATCCTCGGCGATTTCGGCCTGAATGACCCTGACCTCGCCCATGACCTGTTGGTAAACGGCGGGGGTTTCCTCGCGCGCCTGACACCGTCCGTCCGAAAGGGCGATGACAGGCGTGGCGAGCGGCACGGGGGACAAGGCGACGGGCTGTATGTCGGAATAGACCGTATCGTCCGGCCCGGAATTCGTAGGCCCATCCGTGCAGGCAGCGGTGGCGGACAACAACAGCGCGCAGAAGGCAGCCCGGCGGCGCGCGCCGGTCCAGACGAGACGCGCGGCGGGGCGCGTATCGGGCTTGGGTGTCACTGCTTTGGCCTCTTTCGTGCCTGTTGTCCGGCGAAACGCTACCGTATTTCCGGGCCTTGTGGAAGCGTGGGATCCAGCAGCCGGTCGAGCAGTTGCGAAATGTCCTCAATCTCCTCGGCGATGACATGGGACACGCCATGATCCCGCTGCAAGCGCCCGGTGACACGCAGCATCCGTCCGGCGATCACCGCGCGGCGAAACCGTTCGTACATGGCGCGCCAGACGATGATGTTCACCACGCCGGTCTCATCCTCCAGCGTCAGGAAAATCACGCCCTTGGCGGTGCCGGGGCGTTGCCGCAGGATCACCAGCCCGGCCACGGTGATGCGGGCCCCCAGCGGCGGACGCGACAGGAGCTCTGCGGGAAGGGCGGAAGGGGGACGGGGCCAATTCATGAGAACATAAATAGAACATTTGAGCGATTCCGCCAATCACCTTAGCGTGGTTTTCAGGCGTCGCATTTCACTTCTGCCGGAGAACGTGCAAAAGGCGCTGGCAGAGAGACGTGGGGATGTCTAATCATGCCCGCGATCAAACGGAGAGGAGCGGTGACATGGCAAAGATTACATACATCGAGCATAACGGGACGGAACATGTGGTGGAGGTCGCCAATGGCCTGACCGTCATGGAAGGCGCACGGGACAACAGCATTCCGGGCATCGAAGCGGATTGCGGCGGGGCCTGCGCGTGTTCGACCTGCCACGTCTACGTGGACCCGTCGTGGGTGGAAAAGCTCCCTCCGCGTGAGGATATGGAAGAAGACATGCTCGACTTCGCCTACGAGCCCGACCCGACCAAGTCGCGCCTGACCTGCCAGATCAAGGTGACCGACGCCCTGGACGGTCTGGTCGTGCGGATGCCGGAAAAGCAGATCTGATGGGCTGGGCGGTTCCCTTGGGGCCGCCCGCACAAGCGCCGCGCAAACCGTGGTGCATCTGGCACGCGCTCACCCGCGGCGCGTGTCTGGCTTTGGCGCTTGTGGCGGGCGCCGCAGCGGTCGAGGCCGCGCCCTGTATCACCGGGGCGCGCTATGTGGACCCGGTCACGCGCTATGGTCACAACGTCTTGGGCGGAGGTGGCGAGTTCGGCGGCCTTTTGTTGCAGACCGAGGACATGGACGGCACCCTGCGAAGGGTGCGGGTGACATTGCCTGACGACCGGGTGTTCGAGGACATTGCGCCTTTGGTCAGCGATCTGGGGCCTGACGGCTGTGCCGAAGTGATCGTCGTCGAAAGCCAGATGACGCGCGGCGCGCAACTGGCGATCTATGACGGCACGGGGACCAAAGTGGCGGCAACCCCGCACATCGGCCAGCGCAATCGGTGGCTGTCGGTGATCGGCGCGGTGGATCTGGACGGTGACGGTGCGGTGGAGATCGCCTATATCGACCGCCCTCATCTGGCAAAGACCTTGCGGATCTGGCGCTACACCGAGGGCAGGCTGACCGAAGTGGCGACGCAAGGGGGGCTGACCAATCATCGCATCGGCTGGGACTTCATCGCCGGTGGCCTGCGCGATTGCGGGCAGGGACAGGAGATGGTGCTGGCCTCTGGCGACTGGCGGGATCTGGTGGCCGTAGACTTTGACGGCATGGTGCAGGTGGCGCGGATCGGCCCCTACAGCGAAGCGGCCCTGAAGACCGCCATGGACTGCCGATAAACTGGCGGTCCGGCTTGCGTTTGGGTCTTTGCTTTTCCGGCGCGGCGCATTAGGCCTGCTGCCCATGCGTATACTCTTTCTTGGCGATGTAATGGGCCGCTCCGGGCGGCAGGGGATCGTGGACCGGCTGCCGGGACTGCGGACGGACTGGAAACTCGACTTCGTTATCGTGAATGCCGAGAACACCACCAATGGGCACGGGCTGAGCGCAGCCCACGCCAAGGAGATCTTCGAGGCTGGCGCCGATGTGATCACCCTGGGCGACCATGCGTTTGACCAGAAAGAAATGCTGACGCACATCGAAAGCGACACCCGGATCGTGCGGCCGCTGAACTTTGCCCGGCAAGCGCCGGGGCGCGGTGCCGCGATGTACAGCGATGCGCGCGGGCGCAAGGTGCTGGTGGTGCAGGCGTTGGGCCAGGTGTTCATGTCGCGCAATTACGACAGCCCCTTTGCCGCCGTGGACGAGGTGTTGAAACGTCATCCGCTGGGCGGGCAGGCGCAGGCCATCGTGTTGGACATGCATTGCGAGGCAACATCCGAGAAGATGGGCATGGGCCATTTCTGCGACGGACGGGCAAGCCTTGTGGTCGGCACGCACACCCACGTGCCCACGGGCGACGCGCAGATCCTGCCGAAGGGCACGGCCTTCTTGTCCGACGCGGGCATGTGCGGCGACTACAATTCCGTGATCGGGATGGAGCCGGCCGAGCCGTTGCGCCGCTTTGTCAACGGCATGTCGAAAGGCCGGTTCGAGCCTGCCAAGGGCGAGGCCACGCTGTCCGGTGTGTTCATCGAGACCGACGATCTCACCGGCAAACCCAAATCCATGGCCATGGTGCGCCAGGGTGGGCGGCTGGTGCAATGCGGACCGTCCTGACGGCAGCTTGCCCCTAGATGCTCAGACGGACAGCAGCGGATGACACGCCGGGGCATCGCCTGCGCATCCCGCTTGTGCCCACCTGGATGGCACTGCAGACTACGTCCGTTTGACGAGCAGCATACGCGAGGCGGGAACAGCCGAAATGGGATGGATTGATTTGAGCCAACAGGCGGAGGCCTGGGTTGCCATCGCGGTTGTGGTGGGCATGTTCGTGCTCTTTATCCGCGAGGTGTATCCAACCGAAGTCACGGCCATCGGGGGCGTCGCGGCGCTGCTGTTGTTCGGGGCGCTGCCGTATGACGATGCGCTGAGCGTGCTGTCGAACCCGGCCCCCTGGACCATCGCGGCGATGTTCATCGTCATGGGCGCGCTGGTGCGGACCGGGGCGCTGGACGCGTTCACCGCCTATGCGCAGCGCAAGGTGGCGGTGCGGCCACGTCTGGGGATGTCGGTGATCCTGATCGTTGTGGTTCTGGCCTCTGCGGTGATGAACAACACGCCGGTCGTTGTGGTGATGCTGCCTGTTTTCGTGCAGATCGCCGGGCAGTTGAAAATCGCGCCATCGAAGCTTTTGATCCCGCTGAGCTACGCCGCCATCATGGGCGGCACGCTGACGCTGATCGGGACGTCGACCAACCTGTTGGTGGATGGTGTCGCGCGTGCGCAGGGGTTGGAGCCCTTTGGCATCTTCGAGGTCACGCCGGTGGCGTTGATCCTGGTGTCCGTGGGCATGTGCTATCTGTTTTTCGTGGCGCCGAAGATGCTTCCGGAACGGATGAGCATGGCGGGGATGCTGTCGGATCGGTCGCGGATGAAGTTCTTTACCGAAGCCGTGGTGCCGCCGGAGAGCAACATGATCGGGCGTGAAGTTCTGAGCGTGCAGTTGTTCAAGCGCGAGGGGGTTCGGCTGGTCGACGTGGTGCGTGGCGATGAATCCCTGCGACGCAACCTTGAAAACGTGACGTTGCAGGTGGGCGACCGCGTGGTCTTGCGCACCCAGATGACCGAGCTTTTGTCGCTGCAACGCGACCCGTCGCTGAAGCGGGTGGATCAGGTGTCGTCCAAGGAGACCAGCACGGTCGAGGTCCTGATCACGCCGGGTTGCAAGATGGTTGGCCGCTCCCTCGGCGGGCTGCGTCTGCGGCGGCGGTTCGGGGTGTATCCGCTGGCAGTGCATCGGCGGAACCAGAATATCGGGCGGCAGTTGGACGAACTGGTGGTGCGGATCGGGGACACTCTGCTGCTCGAAGGCAACCCGGAAGACATCAAGCGGCTCGCTGATGAAATGGGGCTGGTGGACGTGACACAGCCATCCGCGCGGGCGTTTCGGCGCGGGCATGCGCCGGTGGCCCTGGCCGCGCTTGTGGGCATCGTCGTGCTTGCCGCGCTGGGGATCGCGCCGATCCTTGCGCTGGCAGTGGTGGCTGTGGCCGTAGTGTTGCTGGGACATTGCATCGACAGCGAGGAGGCGTTCAGCTTTGTGGAAGGGCAGCTTCTGGCGCTGATCTTTGCCATGCTGGCGGTGGGCGCCGCGTTGGAGCACACCGGCGCGGTGTCGATGATCGCCGGCGCCGTGGCGCCACTGATGGACGGCATGCCGCCCTGGGCTCTGGTCTGGGGGATTTACCTGCTGACCAGCCTGCTGACCGAAACGGTGTCGAACAACGCGGTCGCCGTGGTCGTGACGCCGATTGCGGTCAGCATCGGGTCGGCGATCGGGGTCGATCCGAGACCACTGGTGGTCGCGGTGATGGTGGCGGCGAGCCTGAGCTTTGCCACGCCGATCGGCTATCAGACCAACACGCTGGTCTATGGGCCGGGTGGCTACAAGTTTACGGATTTCGTGAAGGTCGGCTTGCCGCTGAACCTGATCATGGGGGCGCTGGCGGCGCTGTTCATCCCGATGTTCTTTCCGTTATGAAACGCACGAGGCGGAGCTTTCGGGACCGGGCCGGTCGCGAGAGGTCATTGATAGCGTTGAACAAAAGCCGATAGCAGTTTTTCGGGATGGGTCACATCCGCCGCGCGGCACATGTCGATCAGCGCGTCTGCGGTCTCCGGCGGGAAGTAGCCCTTGTGCCGGTAAATGCGGATGCGGGTTTCGAACCCGCGGGCGTCGGCCTCCGGGTGGAATTGCGTGGCGTAGACGTTCTGCCCGTGACGGATCACCTGGTACGGGCAGCTGTCTGCCCGGGCCAGATGCGCCGCGCCCTCGGGCAGATGCTGCACCGCTTCCTTATGTCCGACAAATGCGTCGAACTGAGCGGGCAGGGCGCGCATCAGCGGGTCGGCCTGGCCGTCTGTGGTCTGGGTACAGGTGACGGCGCTCACAGGTTCGCCGTAGCGGGCCTTTGACACTTCTGCGCCCAAGTGGTGGGCCAGGATGCCGATACCGTAGCAGCAGCCCATGAAGGGCAGGTCGTGCCCGGTGATCGAAGGCATCAGGGAGAGGCAGGCGGCCTCGATCCGGGCCTCGACGGGGTCCTTGGTGTCGGCGGGATCGGAAACGCAGCCCGGGCCGCCGCCGACGATCACGCCTGCATAATCGCGCGGGTCCAATGTGGCGGGGAGGTCCTCTCGGTCGAGCTGGAGACGGTGCACCTGCGCCTCGCGCAGACCGCCCTTGTCGAGGATCGCGTGATATTCATCGTCGCTCGCCTCTGTTTCGGGGCGCAACTGGAGGAGAAGAAACCGGGCCATGACGCTGGCTTACGCGCGGACAGGACGTCGCGCAATGGGTGGCCTTGGCAAGAGGGGCGTGGATGGATTATAGAGACGCGAATTTTCAAACAGTCTACCCGAAGAGGCGAGATCATGGCCGGCCATTCCAAATGGGCAAACATTCAGCACCGCAAGGGCCGTCAGGACAAACTGCGGGCGAAAATCTTCTCCAAGTTGTCGAAGGAGATCACCATCGCGGCAAAGATGGGCGACCCCGATCCTGAAAAGAACCCGCGCCTGCGCCTGGCAGTCAAGGAAGCCAAGGGCCAGTCCATGCCCAAGGACAACATCGAACGCGCCATCAAGAAGGCCATCGGTGGCGAGGGTGAAGAATACGAAGAGATCCGCTACGAGGGCTACGGCCCGAACGGTGTTGCGGTGATCGTCGAGGCGATGACCGACAACCGCAACCGCACCGCCTCTACCGTGCGGTCGACCTTTACCAAGAACGGCGGCAATCTGGGCGAGACAGGCTCCGTCGGGTTCATGTTCGAGCGCAAGGGCGAGATCATCTATCCGGCAGACGCAGGCGATGCTGACGACATCATGATGGCGGCGATCGAGGCCGGGGCCGAGGATGTGGAATCGTCCGAGGATGGTCACGTGATCTATTGCGCCGACACGGATCTGAACGAGGTGGCGAACGCTCTGGAAGCCGACCTTGGCGAATCCGAGTCGACAAAGCTGATCTGGAAACCGACCACCACCACAGAGATGGACGTGGACGGCATGACCACGCTGATGAAGCTGGTGTATGCGCTGGAAGAAGACGACGACGTGCAGCGCGTCACCACCAACTTCGAGGCGTCCGATGAGGTCATGGCGCAGCTCGACGGCTGAACCGGGTTCGGCGGGATGTAAGAGCGCGCGGTAGGGGAGCCTGCCGCGCGTTTTCTATTGCGGAATCGACAAAAGCGCGTTTCGCGCCGCCCGTTGCAGCGCCTTGGTCAACGGGCGCAAGGCCGGGCCGAGGTGGCTGCTGACCTGCCAATACAAGGCCACGTCGCGCGGGCTGTCCGACAGCGCGATCAAAGTGCCGTTGGCAATGTGGTCCTCCACCAGCGGCAGGGGATTCAGCCCCCAGCCCAGCCCTGCGACGGATGCCGTGACGAAACCATGTGTCGAGGGCAGGATATGGACGGGAGGTGCGGGGGCGTCGGGAAAGACATCCGCCAGCCACCCCCGTTGCAGGCGGTCCTTGCCGGAGAAATCCAGCATCGGCGCTTTGCCCAGCGTGGCGGCTGTGACGGCGTCCGGGAAGTATCGCTTTGCAAAGCCTGGCGCACAGGTCGCGATGTAGCGCGTGACGCCGAGCGGCAGCACATCACATCCCTGGAGCGGCGCCGCGCGGGTGGTTATGGCGGCGCACACCTCTCCCTCGCGCAGAATGTGGTGCGCGGCGGTTTCATCCTCGATCACGATATCGAACAGGAAGTCCGTTTCTGCCAAGGCCGGAATGGCCCAGGTGTCGAGGCTGTCGGCGTTCAGCGCGATCCTGACGCGGGCCTCGGCGACGCGGCCCAGATCCTGTGCCAAGGCCGCATCCAGCAGGGCCAGCTCCCGCGCGTGGCGGCACAGCCGGGCGCCGGTGGGCGTGGCACGGGCGGGGGATTGCCGCAAAACCAAGGGGGCACCGACGCGATCCTCCAATGCACGGATGCGTTGCGACACGGCTGAGGGCGTGATCGCCAGCTCCGCCGCGGCCCCGTCAAAGGCGCCGAGGCGAAGCACGGCCTCCAAAGCGGCCAGTTGGGCTGGATCGTACATGCTGCGGGACCTCGTCTGGATTAGAGCTGCTTCACCAGTTTTAGAATCCTTAATTTGCTTAATCCAGCGGTGCTGCGTACCTGCAGGCGACGACGACAAGGAGCATGAGACATGCAGGCCATCTGGTCCTCTTACCTGCCGGGATTTGCCTTGGCCTTTAGCCTGATTATGGCCATCGGCGCGCAGAACGCGTTTGTGCTGCGGCAAGGCTTGCGCCGCCAGCATGTGCTGCCCGTGGTGTTGGTGTGCACGCTGTCGGATGCCCTGCTGATCACCGCAGGTGTGGCCGGGTTCGGGGCGCTGGCGATGGCGGTTCCGGGGCTGGAATTGGCGATGCGCGTCTTCGGCGCGGCCTTCCTGGTGTGGTACGGCGCACGGACGCTTTGGTCGGCCTGGAAGGGAGGAGAGGCGCTGGAGGCCGGGGAGGGCGCGCAGAGCCGCCGCAAAGCCGTGCTGACCTGCCTCGCGCTCACATGGCTCAACCCGCATGTCTACCTCGACACGGTGGTGCTGCTGGGGACGATTTCCGCCCGCTATGAAGCGGTGCCATTTACGTTTGGCGCGGTGACCGCCTCGACCACCTTCTTCTTTTCGCTGGGATTTGGCGCACGGGTTCTGGCGCCGGTGTTCAAACGTCCGGCAGCCTGGCGCGTGCTGGACCTGTTGGTCGGGCTGACCATGTGGGCGATTGCCGTGTCCCTAACCTTGGGCTGAGGCGGGCATCCGTCACGGGGCATATCGCGGCTTGAGCATCAAGAGCTCGGCCTGGGTGGCTTTGGTCCAATGCGCGGGGGGGGGGCGGTCACAGTCGCTGAGCTTGCAACGAACTGCGGGCAGGTGCCGGGATTGTTCTCAAACCGCGAAAAGTCCGCGCCTTGGACGCAATTGCGCCTTGTTTCATGGGCATTTCTTGATCTGTAAACAGTGATTTTCAGGAGAGTGTAAAATGTTTGCGGATAACAAGTTGACTGAAGACATGATCGAGATCGAAGCCTTCCTGTTGCGTGAGCGCGAGAAGGTTCTGTCGGACGCGGAGTGGCGCTTTCGGATGCGTGGTTACGGCTACAACCTGCGCCGCACAGACTGTGGTATCGAAGTGGCGCGCCTGCCGCAGAACCGCGTCCTGGGCACGCTGAAATTTTGAAGCTGACGTATTTGCCAACACGATAGGTGCGTCCCATGCGGGGCGGGCCGGATTTAACGGAACGGACCGTCGGGACTGTATCGGGCATTTGACAGCCGAAAAGCAGTTGCTTTTGCATGATGCGACAGTTTCCGCGTGCTTCCCGGTGCGAAAAGGGGCGCGCGTTAAGCATACTTACCGGCAAGGCTTGATCTGGCGGTCTGCGTTGGTCAGCTTAGCGGTATGTTAAACTTTGTAAAAATTCTCGCGCTTGTCGCTCTGGCGGGGCCAGCGTCCTCTGAAACCCGCGTGGTGTTTGGTCCGGCGGAGGTGTTGGATGCCGGGCACCTGCGTGTGCGCGGACAGGTCTTCAAACTATCAGGGATTTGGGCACCAGCGGTGAACCATCAGTGCGACCACGGCTGGGCATGTGGGGCTTGGGCTGCTGGCGAAGTTGCCGCGCGCTACGACGGACGAGATGTCCTTTGTGTCGAAATGAAACCTGAAATCAATGAGGTAACAGAGGCCGTTTGTCTTGATGGCAGGCGCGAGATTGGCGCAGATCTCGTGGCATCTGGCTTGGCATTTGCCCCGGCACAAGGTCCCTACGGGCGTGAGGTCGCGCGGTCCCGCCGTGTTGGTGCCGGGCTTCGCGCCTTGGGCGTTCACGGGACGTCTCAGGTTCACCCCCCGCGGAAGGCGCAGCCCCGCATCCAAAGCGCGAAGATGACTCCGTGACACGGCGCAGGCAGTTTTAGCGTTAAGGTTGACGACCTTTTTACATTGTACTCGCCAGATGCTGTGGCGATATAAAGGGAATGTTAAACTCCGTTAACCAAATGCTCCTGATCGTCACGCTTGGCGTGTCGACCTTGTGCGCCTCCCAGGCCTCTGCCACCGATCTTGTCGGTTCCGTTCGCGTAATCGACGGCGATACGATCGACGTTGGCACCGCGCGTGTGCGCTTGCATGGCATAGATGCGCCGGAGCAGGGGCAACACTGCGGGGCTGGCGGCTCCGGTCATTGGGCTTGCGGCGCTTGGGTGACTGAAAATCTGCGCCAAATGGTCGAGGGGCGGATGGCGCGTTGTGTCGAACTTGACCGGGATCGCTATGACCGAATCGTCGCGCGTTGCTTTGTTGACGGCGAGGATGTTGGTGAACAGATGGTGAGCCGCGGGTTTGCCGTGGCTTTCACGCGGTACTCCATGGACTACACAACGCATGAGACAGCTGCACGTGAGGCCGGGCTCGGGCTTCATGCGGTCGCATTCGATCCGCCGGCGCAGTACCGCAAGCGATCAGCGCAGAAGGCCACAAAAAACGCGCAAAAAGAGTGCGTTATAAAGGGCAACATCAGCCGGGACGGTGCTGAACGCATTTATCATATGCCGGGGCAGCGCGATTACAAAGCGACGCGGATTAACCTGTCGAAGGGCGAGCGCTGCTTTGACACGGCAGAGGATGCGCGGCTTGCGGGCTGGCGTCCCGCAAAACGCTGAGCGTCTGCTGTAAAACCTTAATCATGATCGGCCAGACGGATCGATGATCTCATTCGGTTGTGGGGCGCTCTTCGCGCCATCACATCGGCACGTGGTGTGACCCACGACGCGACACCGCGACAAATCCAAAGATGCCCTATATTACTGGATGAATATCCAAGCAAAGCCCCAAGGAGGCACGCAATGGCTGGAGGATGGAGCCGCGACGGAGCGGAAAATGAACAGATGGAAGCTTCGATTCAGGAAGAGTTGGAGCGGATGAAGCTGCGGCGCGCGCCTGTCGGAGAAAGCCTGATGGACTGTGCTGAGTGTGGTGAGGAGATCCCCGAGAAGCGGCGCGTCGCTTTGCCCGGCGTAAAGTTTTGCGTGGACTGCGCTGCCGAGCGGCAAGGGCGCGACGTGCGGCAATCGTCGTACAATCGACGGGGATCGAAGGACAGCCAATTGAAGTAAGCGCTGGCAGCTTATCCGCATATCCGCGCTGGTCGCTGACGGCACAACCCTGCATTGACAGCTCGGCACCGATTTGATTTTCCCGCGTTTTGGGCACCGCGCGGCCCGATCGGAAAATTGAGGGTCCAAGATGCCGCATCCAGATCAACCGAAGACACGTCTTGGGCGCCAGCTTGCTGCGGGGGTGCCGCAGAAGGTGGTGCGGGACGTATGGAACCGCTTTCGCTACGGGCCCGGAGCGCCCCTCAGTGACGAGCGTATCTACATTTCGCCGTGTGACATCAAATTTGCGCACAGGGCGGTGGATCGTGCGTACAGGCGGCGGGAAAGTGGCATGGTCGTCGCGGGCGACTGGGATCAATCGCGTGAACCGCTTCCCGAAACGCGGGCGGCGCGGGTGATCCACGATCACTTTGTCAAGGGGATGAGCTGGGCCGAAACCGGCATCGTGGACTACCATCTGGGCAAGATCGCCGAGAAAGGTATTTCCGAAGGCGCGCGCACACTCGAAGAGATCATGGCGCGCTACGAAGATCTGGATCGGGTCTACGAAGATGCGCAGAAAACGGGCACATTGCGTCCGCGCAGCGAGCTTCCCGGTCACTTGCGGCGCGAATATGAGGGTATTTTCTTTCACATCGCGCGGGACGGCGAACCGCTTCGCACGGGCGGTGGCAGGAACAGATTTGCCATCGCGCGGGTGCTGAAACTGCCAAAGATCCCGGCACAGCTGGGCATCATTCACCCCGAGGCGGTGCGTGCGGGGTATCTGGAGCAGCTGCGTCGGCCCTGAGGGCTCAGGCCTATTGAGCCATAAGGGTGAAGGGCCGGGAAGGCCCTTCACGTTTGGCCAATGTCAGTCTTCCATCGCCTCAAGCTCGTCGATGAAGCCTTCGATCATCGACAGACCCTTGTCCCAGAACTTGGGGTCGGTTGCGTCGAGACCAAAGGGGGCGAGGAGCTCTTTGTGATGCTTTGAGCCGCCTGCCTTGAGCATGTCGAAGTACTTGTCCTGGAAGCCTTCGGGATTTTCTTCGTAGGTCGCGTAGAGCGCGTTCACCAGACCGTCACCGAAGGCATAGGCATAGACGTAAAACGGCGAATGCACGAAGTGTGGAATATAGGCCCAGAACGTCTCGTATCCTTCCATGAAGTCGAAGCCTTCGCCGAGGCTTTCTGCCTGCACCGACATCCACAGCGCGTTGATGTCGTCCGGGGTCAGCTCGCCGCCGCGACGGGCATCGTGCAGTTTGCATTCAAAGTCATAGAAGGCAATCTGGCGCACGACGGTGTTGATCATGTCCTCGACCTTGCCGGCGAGCATGACCTTGCGCTCCTTCTGGTCCTTGGCGTTTTCCAGCATCTTGCGGAACGTCAGCATCTCGCCAAAGACGGAGGCGGTTTCCGCAAGCGTCAAGGGAGTGGAGGACAGCATTTCGCCCTGATCTGCTGCCAGAACCTGGTGTACGCCATGGCCAAGTTCATGCGCCAGGGTCATGACATCACGCGGTTTTCCGAGGTAGTTCAACATGACGTAAGGGTGTACGTCGGTGACGGTCGGATGGGCGAAAGCGCCGGGCGCCTTTCCCGGTTTCACGGCGGCGTCGATCCACCCCTTGTCAAAGAAGGGCGTCGCGATTTCGCCCATACGTGGATCGAAGGCGTTGTAGGCATCCATCACCATCTCGCGCGCTTCGGGCCAGTCGATGACGCGATCGGTTTCCATCGGCAGCGGCGCGTTGCGGTCCCAGACCTGCATTCGGTCGAGGCCAAGCCACTTGCGCTTCAATTCATAGTAACGGTGAGACAGGCGCGGGTAGGCCTCGACCACGGCATTGCGCAACGCCTCGACGACTTCGGGTTCCACATCATTGGACAGGTGACGCCCGGTCTGAGCGGTGGGCATTCCGCGCCACCGGTCCATGACCTCTTTCTCCTTCGCGGTGGTGTTGTGGATGCGTGCGAACGTGCGGATGTTTTCACCGAAAACGCGTGCCAGCTCATGCGCGGCAGCTTCGCGTTTGCTGCGGTCTTGATCGGTGAGGAAGTTCAGCGTGCCCTCGATCCCGAGTTCTTCGCCGTCGATCTCGAAGGTCAGTCCCGCGATGGTTTCGTCGAACAACTTTTCCCAGGCGTCGCCAACCACGCCCATATCATGCAGGAACTTCTCCATCTCGTCAGAGAGCTGGTAAGGTTTCAGCGCGCGGATGCGCCGGATGGCGGGTTTGTAGCGCGCAAGGTCAGCATCGGCATCAAACAGGGCGTCCAGTGTTGCATCGTCCAGCCGGTTGAGCTCCAACGTGAAAAACACCAGTGGCGTCGTGTAGTTTGTTACCTTCTCCTGCATGTCGGAGAGGAACTTTGCCCGCTCGGAATCCACCGTCAGCTGGTAGTACCGCAAACCGGCGAAGGACATGATACGGCCTGCGATCGCCCCGATCTTTTCGTGGCGTTGAATGACGTCGAGAAACCCGGAGGCGTCGAGTGTGTCCAGCTTGCCTTCGTAATCTTCTGCGAAGGTCCGGCACGCGTTCTCCAACCAATCGAGATCTCGCTTCAGCTCCGGCGCGTCGGGTGCCGGGTACAGATCGGTCAGATCCCACTCCGGCAGAGGGCCCAGATCCTTGCCGCCAGAAGTGGCATTTGCATCAAAAAGCGGACGGGGAAGCGAAAGGGGCATTTTGAACCTCGGATGATTGACGTTTGCATACAGACATAGGTGTGAGGTTGCGGGGATGGCAAGGCGCAGCGGGCTTAAAAGAATTGCGGACACCGAGCATCTCTGAGCTAACTCAACGTCAGGAGAAGGATGCGATTCATCTAGTGGAGGAGATTTCGAACATGGATACCAAGGGCTTTATTTTTGCGGTGGGGGGGCTGGTTGTTGGCCTGATCGGCGGCACGGTCATCGGCAACGGCATGAGCGACACTGCCATGCAAGACGCGATCAGTCGGACAATTCAGCCCGCGCGGGAAGAGGCGAGCAATGCAGCGACGAGCACGCAAACTGCGCTTGCGACGATCCAGGAACAGTTGACCGCGCTGGAAGCCGCCGTAACGGGAAATACGGTTGATCCAGAGGAAATGGCCGCCAGCATGGGGGAACAGACCCAGGGTCTTTCCGAGCAGATCAAAGACATGCGCGACGCTCTGTCCTCGCAGATTTCCGAAGCTGGCGCGTCTCAGGCGGAAGCTGTTCAGGCGGCTATGGATGAGCTGTCGTCGAGCATGGCAAACAGCGCGCAAATTGCAGCCTCTGCTGTGGCCTCCTCCGACGGTGGTAGCGGTGGCGGCGCAATGCCGAGCGACGACATGGAAGTGAGCGATGCGCTGTCGGTTGGAAGTACCGCGCTGTTTGCGGATGGGGCGTTGCGCGTTTTCGTCTCTCGCTTGGAACCGGAGCAAGGCTCTGCACGGCTATCGGTCAATCGGGAAACCGTAAACTTGGGAACCGGTGGCACAACGACTGTGAGCGTCGAGGAAACAGAATGTGCTTTGTCAATCATGGCGTTGACGTCGCAAGGCGTGACACTTGGATCTGATTGCTCAGCGGTTCTGACTGATGCGGAAGACGCAGCCCAGTCGTCAGATGATGCCTCCGATCAATCGGAGAACACATCTGAAGAGGATGCGGCCGCGTCGGAAGACACCAACACAGACAGTGCGCAGGAAGACAGTACGCAGGAGGAGCCTGATACGCAGGAGGAGTCGCCGGACGAAGCGAGCTCGGAGTAATCGGCTCTCAGACATATAGCCAAGCCGGGAAACACCGTCTGTGAAACGAAACGCTTCGTGGCCACGACATGTCGGGAAGGGCACGCTAGGCGGTTAGTGCGCGATTTTCTGGATCTCCGACACCTGTCTGTCTTAACAGTCGGTGTTTACCCCCTGAGATTTCAGAAGGCGTACAAGCATGTACGCTCGGCTCAGGCGGGGTAGCAGTGCAGCTGGCGGTTAAGGCTCTTGCGATCAAGTTCGAACTGGGCGGGGAAATGACCCCGCCCTTTCAGAACGTGTATGCATATGTCAGGTGCAATCCGGGACCTGCTTCGCCGTCTGTCGCTGCGAGGACGGCATCTCCATACTGATCAAAGCTGCGTTTTACAGCGAGCCCGTAGGCATCGTCCTCTTGATCTTCTGAAAATTCACCCATGACTGTAATGAGATAGTCGCCAGTGAGATCAAGTTCAGCCTTCAATGCAATCGCGTTTGGACGATCGTTTGCGGCCATGCTTAGCCATGCGGCCGACAGGTCGAGACTGCCAAAATCGGCGCGCGTGCCAAGTTTCGCATTCACACCTTCGTGTTGTCCATCATCCGACCAAATGCCCTCTAGAGCGGCGGCAAACTCATAGCGGCCACTTTCCCGCGAAAGTGCGGCTGAGGCTGTACGAAAGCCGCCTTTGTGGGCGCCATGCGCCGATACAGACCATTTCAAGGCCTCCATCTCACCGTCAACAGACATTCCCCAAGGCACTGCGGTGCGCCGCATGGCTTCGACAGTGTTGTGGCTCCGCGTGTATTCAAGGCGGTCATACGAAAGGTACGGCGCGGTGTGTTCAAAGACCGATGGAATTACCGAATCAAAGGCGGGGCGCACGACCCCGAGCCGAATGCGCCCGTCCCAAACGAAGGCAGCGTAGGTCTCATGCGGGTTTTTCCCGTCCAAGGCGTACAGATATGTACCGACTTCGAAGCTTAGAGGACGGGATGTGGGAAACGGCACCGACGCAGTAGCATCCATAGCCCCGAAAAGTGGGAGTTCAGCCAGATTGGTCACTCCTGCCTCGACGGTTCCCTCGAATTTGACGGATTGCGCAGCGGCGGGCGCGGCTGCGGAGACAAGTAGAATTAGGCTAATTATGCGCAAATCAAATGCCCTTTCGGTGCTCAAGCAATACCGCGTATTGGGCGCTCCATCGAAGGGAATGTGACCCACGGCGTCTGACATTGCATCTCATCCGTAGAGTTTCAACAACGATTTCAGGTCATTGAGAGAATTTGCTTCGTTCACAGGCTTGTCACGGCGCCATCTGCTCATGCGTGGAAAACGCAGGGCAATGCCCGATTTGTGTCGCGGGCTTTCCTGAATGCCCTCAAAGGCAATCTCGAAAACATGCTCCGGCTTGACCTGCCGGACAGGGCCGAAGCGCTGTAATGTGTTGCGCCGAACCCATCGGGTGATTTCCTCGAACTCACTGTCCGAGAGCCCTGAGTAGGCCTTGGTAAATGGGGTCAACTCGTTGCCATTCCAAACCGCAAATGTGAAATCGGTAAACAGATTGGCGCGGCGGCCATGCCCTTGTTGCGCGTAGATCATCACAGCGTCGACGGTCAGCGGATCCAGCTTCCACTTCCACCAATCGCCCTTTTTGCGGCCTGCAAGGTATGGCGCGTCGCAGCGTTTTAACATCAGGCCTTCGGCGCGGTGCGTTCTTGCAGTTGCTCTGGTGTCTGCCAGTGCGTCCCAGCTTTCGAAATCGAGTTTCGGCGAAAGGCGTACAGGAGAATCCGGCGGGGCATTCTCCAGCATTGTTTCAAGGCATTGGCGGCGTTCCTTCAAGGGAAGGTGGCGGATGTCGTCACCGCCGATTTCAAGCAAATCATATGCCAGTAGGGACACGGGCGCGTCTCGGAGAAGTTTTTTGGAAACAGTCTTCCGCGTGATGCGCGGCTGTAATGTTGCAAAGGGAAGGGGGCCATCGTCCCACGCCAGCAGTTCTCCGTCAAAGACGGTGCCGTCGGGCAGAAAATCCGGAGCTCGCTCGAATTCCGGAAAGCGATCTGTCAACAGCTCTTCTCCGCGTGACCAGAGATGGTGTTCACCGTCGCGCAAAATCAACTGGCCGCGAATTCCGTCCCACTTCCATTCTGCTTGCCAATCCGCTGGTGGACCTAGATTTTTCGCCTCACTTTCCAATTGATAGGCCAGGTAAAAAGGATAGGGGCGTGAGCCATCGGCACGCGGGTCATCCTTTTCGATGAGGTCGTGATAGCTTGTGGTCTCCGGCGTCCAATTGCCCATAAGCTTGAGCGCCAAGGCGGCCTCGTCCTGATCGGTGGCCTGAGCCAGGGCGCGGGTCATCAATTTGCGTGATATTCCGATGCGAAAGCCGCCGGTCACAAGCTTCGTGAAGACAAAACGCTCTGCTGTGTCGAGTTGATCCCATGCGTCAAGGATTTGTGCTTTGCGCTCGTCCAGCGGCAGACCCGTCATCGCGCGGAGCTGCTCGATCCAGCGGGACAAAGGCAGATCGCTGTCGCGCGTCGGGGGGGGCAATACCAGCGAGATGGTCTCGGCCAGGTCACCGACAATCGGGTAGCTTTCCTCGAACAGCCAAAGGGGGATACGCGCCTGTTCCGCTGCGAGGTTGCGCAATTCGGTGGCGTTGATCGCCCGCTTCGGCCGCCTGCCGGAGAAGAGGGCGATGCACCAAAGTTTATCCTCGTCCGGAGCCGTAATGAAGTATTCGGCAAGGGCCTTCGTCTTGAGCGTGGTTTTCGTGGTTTGATCGAGGGTGGTAAAAAGGCGGGTGAAGCGTTTCATACAGCCTCCTCGCTTTGGCCATCGTCGCCGAATTCGGTCTGCAGCACATGTGCGTCATAGCCTTCTTCTTTCAGCCACTTGGAGAAGATCTCGGTGTAGCCGTGCGTGGCATAGACTGTTTCTGCGCCGGTGGCCTTGATGGCCTCCTGAAGCCCGGGCCAGTCGGCGTGATCCGACAGAACAAAACCGCGATCCATGCCCCGCCTGCGACGTATGCCGCGTATCCTCATCCAGCCAGAGGCAAAGCTGGTGGAAGGGTTTCGAAACCGACGGGCCCACTGGCTGCCCAAGGCCGATGGCGGTGCCAGCACCAAGGCGCCTTTCTGTGCCTTTACGTCCAAGTCTGGCGTGACGTGAATTGTCTCGGGAAGAGCGTATCCTTGTGTACGGAGTATCTCGTTTGTGGCTTCCACTGCACCATGGGTGAGGATCGGGCCAATTGGATCGAGCAGGGACAAGAGCCGTTGCGCCTTCCCCAGGGAATAGGCGCCCAACAAAGCTGTTTTCCCCTCGGCAACACAGGTTTGCCACCAAGCGTTGATCTCTTCCGCGACCTTCGCCTGTGGTTCCCATGTGAACACAGGGAGGCCGAAGGTGCATTCGGTGATGAAACTGTGGCAGCGTACAGGCTCGTACGGCTCGCAGAACCCATCGTCGGTGGTTTTGTAATCGCCTGACGCGACCCAGACATAACCGTCCACCTCGATACGGATCTGCGCAGATCCGGGGAGGTGGCCGGCGGGGTGAAACGACACGTTTGCGCCGCCGATTTGCCGTGTCTCACCGTATGCGATGCCTTCGGCAGTGATGTCGCCCAGCCTGTGCCGCATGACCGGCAAAGCGGCGTGGGTCGCAAGGTACCGCCCATGCCCGGGCCGCGCGTGGTCCGCATGGCCATGGGTGATCAAAGCGCGATCTACGGGGCGCCAGGGATCAATGTAAAAATCGCCGGCAGGGCAGTAGATACCCCGGTCAGTGAAGGTGAGAACTGGATCGGTCATGCAGCGGAGATAATGCGCTTTATGACCTTGGCGAGGACAATCAGGCGGTCAGCGCCTGTGCCTCTCCTGCCGTGGCGAAGTGGTCGATCATGTCGGCGAACACGCGGTTACGGGTCGCGGGCACTTCCATCATGATCTCATGCTCGCCATCGGCCACCATTTCCAGCCGTCCGCTCGGCCATTCCGCCATTCGGGCGCGGATGCGATCGATATCAACGATGCGTTCATTGGTGCCTGTGTAGCATACGCACGGGACGTTCGGCGCGGGGCGACGGGACAGGAGACGCATCTCGGCCAGTGCTTCATGCAACCAATTGAGGGAAGGGCCGCCCAGTTGCAATTCGGGATGAGCGAGGACCTGGCGGCGCATGTACTCCCACGTCTCCGGGTCGCGGGTGAGGCTGTTGTCGTTGAAATCACTGCCAACGACATAACTGATTGCTCCGGTGCCGGGCGCAAACATATGGCCAAGACCCATCGACTTCGACATCCGCGCGATCGCCCAAGCCGCCGGACGCACGGGATTTGCAATGCGAATGCCCCACATCGGGCCGGTGAACACAGCGGAGGTCACGTCCAGTCCGTCCATCAGCGCCCGCAGACCAATGCAACCGCCCATCGAATGCGCAACCAGATGCTGCGTGCGCGGCAGGTCCAACACGTCGACCAGCGATGTCATGGCGGCGACGTCGCGCTGGTAGTCCTCGAACAGATCGACATGGCCCGTGCGTCGTTCGACCAACATCCGGTCTGCCAATCCCTGACCGCGCCAATCAATGGCGAGTGTGTGGTATCCGGCCTCGGCGAAGACCGCTGCGGCGCGGCCGTATTTCTCGACGTATTCCGTGCGGCCCGGAAAAAGCAGCACATTCCCCCGCGTCCCCTCGGACGGGTAGTGCGCAATGCGCAGCCTCAGCGAATCTGCGGCCTTGACCCACCAGGCGCGGGCGCCGGCAGGGCCTTCGGCGAGATCAGCAAAGAAAGGCGCGGGGGTCAGGTCCATCAGGCAAGGACTCCGGCAAGGCGCATCGCCGCGGACATGTCGCCGTCGATTGCAAGCTTGCCGCCCATGAAGGCAGCCGTCGGATTGAGGTCACCGGACAGGATCGCCTCGAATGTTTCCTGGTCGGCGGTCAATGTGACGTCGGTGTCCTCGTCGCCTTCACGCACGTCGTCACCCTCGATGATCACGCTGCCTTCGTCCTCGATGACGAATTTTGCGCTGCCCTCAAAGGACTCGCCAGCCATCTTGGACTTCAGGGCTGTCACGGCCGCGGTCACAACTTCGCTCATACGTCGCTCCTTCATTCTCTCAAAAACGTGCGCTGTTCATTCCGCGCACGGACGCTACACTCATGACAGGATATGAGCAGAGGTGACATGAATTTCAAAAGTATCGTCACGGCATTTCTCGCCACAGTCATGATATCCCTACCAATCGCAGGATTGGCACAGGATCGCCTCGATACGCTGATGTCGGAGCTGCAACAGGCGGAGGATGAAACCTCTGCGCTGCGGCTGGAGAATCAGATCATCACCGAATGGTCAAAGAGCGGTTCACCGGCGATGGACCTGCTCTTGAAGCGGGGGCGCGATGCCCTGGACGTGTCAGAGCTCGACGCGGCGACTGAACATTTTCGGGCGCTGACCGATCATGCGCCTGAATTTGCCGAAGGTTGGCACGGTCTCGCCCTTGCGTACTACCAGGAGGAGCGATTTGGACCTGCGCTGGATGCATTGGAGCGTGTGCTGGCCCTGAACCCGGAACATTTTGCAGCGCTTCGTGGTGTCGGGGCGATCCACGAACAATTGGGCAACGAGGTGCTTGCCTATGGGGCCTTTGAACAGGTACTGACCCTGCGACCGCACGACCCGGACGTCATCGACGCGCTGGAGCGGCTTGAAACCAAGGTAAAGGGCGTGACGCTGTAACGGCGGATCGCACAGGGGCGCATGTCAATGAGAGCGCGGGTCGCGGCTGTTCTAGGTCCGACCAATACGGGCAAGACCCATTATGCCATCGAACGGATGCTGGGCTATCGAACGGGTGTGATCGGCCTGCCGCTGCGCTTGCTGGCGCGCGAAGTCTACGACCGCATTGTTGCGGTGCGTGGTCCCTCCGTTGTGGCATTGGTCACAGGCGAAGAGCGGATCGTTCCGCCGCGGGCGCAGTACTGGGTCTGCACGGTCGAAGCGATGCCAGAGGGAATGGGCGCGGATTTC
This sequence comes from Sagittula marina, assembly GCF_014196795.1. Classification (GTDB taxonomy): domain Bacteria; phylum Pseudomonadota; class Alphaproteobacteria; order Rhodobacterales; family Rhodobacteraceae; genus Sagittula; species Sagittula marina. The sequence goes on along the minus strand of NZ_JACIEJ010000002.1, from coordinate 68,049 downwards.
GTCGCGATAGATGAGATCCAGCTTTGTGCTGATCCGGAGCGCGGCCATGTCTTTACCGACCGGCTGCTGCGGATGCGCGGCACGCATGAGACGCTGTTTCTGGGGTCTGACACCATGCGCGGGCCGATCGCGCAGATTGTGCCGGGCGTCGAATATGTGCGCCGCGAGCGTATGTCCCAGCTGGTGTACACAGGGTCGAAGAAAATCAGCCGCCTGCAGCCGCGTACCGCGATTGTCGGATTTTCCATTGATAACGTCTACGCCATCGCCGAGCTGCTGAAGCGGCAAAAAGGAGGGGCGGCCGTTGTCATGGGGGCGCTTTCGCCGCGGACGCGCAACGCGCAGGTGGACCTCTATCAAAACGGTGAGGTGGATTACCTTGTCGCCACCGACGCCATTGGTATGGGGCTGAACCTCGACATCAATCACGTCGCGTTTTCCAGCATGATGAAGTTCGACGGACGCCGGATGCGGTCGCTGATGCCGAACGAGTTGGCTCAGATCGCCGGGCGCGCCGGGCGCGGAATGTCAGACGGCACGTTCGGGGTAACGGGGGAGGCGCCGCCGCTTGACGAGAACGTGGCTGATGCCATCTGCAATCACCAGTTCACACCGATCAAGAAACTGCAGTGGCGCTCGGCTGAGCTGAACTTTGGCTCCATCCAGGCGCTGGAGCGGTCGCTCGACGTGTCGCCGGCTCAGGATGTTTTGTCCAAGGCGCGCGAAGCCGACGACCTGCGGGCCTTGCGCGCCATGGCCGCGGAGGCGGAGGTTCAGGCCAGGGCCTCCTCTGTCGAAAGTGTGCGCCTTTTGTGGAGCGTGTGCAGGATTCCCGACTTTCGCGGCATTTCGCCGGCGGAGCATGCGGGCCTTCTGAGCACGATTTTCGGCCATTTGCACCAGTCCGGCGCAATTCCTGACGATTTCCTTGCACGTCAGGTCAAAAGAATTGATCGAACCGATGGCGACATTGATGCGTTGTCAAAACGGCTCGCCTATATTCGGACTTGGACCTATGTTGCGCAGCGCAAGGGATGGACCCGGGACGAAGAGCATTGGCGCGGGACGACTCGCGCTGTAGAAGACCGCCTGTCGGATGCATTGCATGACCGATTGACACAGAGATTTGTAGACCGGCGGACCAGCGTCCTGCTTCGCCGGTTGAAACAGAAGGAGGCCCTCTTGGCCGAAGTAAACGATTCTGGAGAAGTGACCGTCGAGGGTCATGTCGTGGGCAAGCTGGAAGGCTTCCGCTTCCGTCAAGACAAGGAAGCGCAGGGGCAGGAGGCAAAGACATTGCGTCAAGCCTCCACCCAGGCCCTGACGCCGCATTTTCATTTGCGCGCGGACCGCTTTTACAATGCCCCTGACACGGAGATCGATTTCACCGAGCAGGGTGGCCTCATGTGGGGCGATCAGGCTGTCGGGAAGCTGTCGAAAGGCGACGATCCGCTGAAGCCGCGCGTCGTGGCGTTCGTGGATGATGAAGCTGGTCCCGATGTGGCGCAGAAGGTAGAGCGTCGTCTGCAGCACTTCATGGACCGCAAGATTGCCGCACAGTTCGAGCCGCTGGTGAAGATGCGCGACGATGAGCTGTTGACCGGTTTGGCGCGCGGCTTTGCCTTCCGTCTGGTCGAGGGGATGGGCATCATCCCGCGCTCCGAGGTGGCCGATGAGGTGAAGGCCCTGGATCAGGACGCCCGTGGCGCGTTGCGCAAGCACGGCGTGCGGTTCGGTCAGTTCACCATCTTCATGCCCTTGCTGCTCAAGCCTGCTCCGACGCGTCTGCGTCTGGTGCTGTGGTCGCTGTCCAACGGTCTGGATGAATTCCCCGAAGCGCCGCCGCCCGGACTGGTGACCGTACCGAACATGGCCGAGGTGCCGAGCCAGCATTACACGCTGTCCGGCTACCGCAAGGCCGGTGCACGCGCGATCCGTATCGACATGCTGGAGCGTCTGGCAGACATGCTGCGTTCCGAGGACAGCCGCGGAGGCTTTGAAGCCAAAGCGGACATGCTCTCCATCACTGGTATGACGCTGGAGCAGTTCGCTGACCTCATGGAAGGCCTTGGCTATCGCGCCGAAAAAGGCGAACGCGCAAAGGTGAAAGCGGTCGACGCCGTTGTTCAGCCCGAGACAGGCGAGCAGGTCGAGGGGGATGCCACGGTCGCTTCTGAAGACACGCCTGTCATGGACGTCGCTTCGGAGACCGCGCCGACGCTGGAACCAGATGCGGCGGAAACACCGGCGCCCGCAGATATTGCAGAGCCAATCGCAGAGCTGGAAGATGCGGGCGAGGCGCCTATTTCGGCGGAGCCTGCCGAGACGATGGATGCGGAGTCCAACGAGAATGTCATTGCTGAAATTCCGGCTGAAGAAATTCTGCCCGGCACCGCGCCTGACGAAGGCGTGGCAGGCCCCGAGATGGAGGCTTTCTACACCTTCACCTGGGGTGGCAATCGCGGTGGAAACCGGGGCAATCAACGTCGCGGTGGTGCGAACAAGCCGCGTCGTGATGCTCAGGGAGAGGGCGGACGGGGCGGTAAGCCCGGCAGCAACGGTCCCAGAGGCAAAGGCGGTCCCAAAGGGAAGGGTGCCCCGAAAGGCGGTAAATCTGCCGAGGCACGCCCCCCGCGCAAGGACAAGCCGATTGATCCGGACAACCCCTTTGCTGCGGCTCTCATGGGGCTGAAAGGCAAGAAGTAAGTGACTGATTCGGCGGTGTCCTCCAAGATCCGCATCGACAAGTGGCTATGGCACGCGCGGTTTTTCAAGACCCGCAGCCTCGCTGCCAAGGTCGTGTCTGGAGGGCATTGCCGCGTCAACGGTCAGCACATTGCCAAACCCGCCTACGGCGTGGGGCCGGGGGATGTGCTGACCTTTTCACAAGGCCGCGATGTGCGGGTCATCAAGGTGATTGCACCTGGCGAACGCCGCGGTCCGGCGCCGGAAGCGCAGGCGCTCTACGAAGATCTTTCTCCGCCAAAGCCCCGTGACGGAACGGATGTTTCGCCAATCGTCCGTGACGAAGGCAATGCGCGTCCGACGAAGCGTGACAGGCGGAAACTCGATCTTGATCGCCGTAGGACGCTTGAATGATTCAGGGTGCTGCTTTAGCTAAGCCCTGACGCTCTAGACGGAAGTGATCTCACAATGACCTATGTCGTGACCGACAACTGCATCGGCTGCAAATACACCGATTGTGTTGAAGTGTGCCCCGTGGATTGTTTCTATGAGGGAGAAAACACCCTTGTGATTCATCCTGATGAGTGCATTGATTGTGGTGTCTGCGAACCCGAATGCCCTGCCGATGCCATCCGTCCGGACACCGAGCCGGAGATGGAGAAATGGGTGGAGTTCAATCGCAAGTACTCCGAGATGTGGCCTGTCATCGTCACCAAGAAGGACCCGCTGCCCGAAGCCGAAGAGCGTGATGGCGAGTCTGACAAACTGGAGAAGTACTTCTCCGAAGCGCCCGGCGAGGGCGGCTGACTTCGTGATTGATTCGCGCTGGAGCGGATCAAAGGTGCAGTGACGGCAGTTATCTACTTGACCGTATTGCATTTTCTCGAATGAGCAGGGCGCTATCCTAGGCCCGCTTTTTATGTTATATGTATTGTTTACATGATGACACGCTGCGCAGGGCGATCCGCCTTGTTGTCCAGAGACTGCAACCTTTGGGCCATAGCTTGAACACCGATGAACAGGGGCACGGTAACCTATGAGGTTTCCGCGTTTTTTCTTGTCCGTGGAGTAGAAGCGCGCAAAGGCGGTCGGTGCTGCGAGGAAAGACGTATATGACCAAAGCGAAGAAATCCGAATTCCGTCCCAATGACTATGTCGTGTATCCGGCGCATGGCGTCGGCCAGATTGTGTCCATCGAAGAGCAGGAGATCGCAGGCCTGAGCCTCGAGCTTTTCGTGATTTCGTTTGAAAAGGACAAGATGACCCTGCGGGTGCCCACCCACAAGGCAACGGAAATCGGTATGCGGTCGCTTAGCTCCCCCGACGTGGTGGATGAGGCGATGAAGACGTTGCGCGGTAAAGCCAAGGTGAAGCGCGCCATGTGGTCGCGCCGGGCGCAGGAGTATGAGCAGAAAATCAACTCCGGCGATTTGATCGCCATCGCGGAAGTCGTGCGCGACCTGCACCGTGCCGACGATCAGCGTGAACAGTCCTATTCGGAACGTCAGCTGTACGAGGCTGCGCTGGAACGCCTGACCCGCGAGATTGCGGCTGTCTCTGGCGACGAAGCAGCCGCCGCCAAGCAGGTTGACGATGTGCTCGGCCTGCGCGCAGCATAAATCTATTATTGATTTCAGACTGAACGGCTCCCTTGCGGGGGCCGTTTTCGTTTGTTCTTCTTGAGTTTGCAATATTTTGAAGACTTATCGACAGGCGCTTCTAAGCGCACGTCCATTTCGCATGGTGCAGTGAGTCGACAGCGTATAAGTCGCACGCAGGCTCAGGACGCTCAGCGGGCTCGCGCCCTATGAAGACATCTACCAGGTTTGGGTTTCAGAGACTGACAGACTATTATCGATCCGCTCCACCAAATCGCGGTCCGATACAGGTCGGCACGTCCGGTCCGCATAGAGGACGATCAGGTCCCATCGCGCCCGAGAAGGTCTCGCCGCTTAGCCCAGCTGCAAAGGCGGTTTGTAGGGGGGGGGGCAAGGTTCGGGATGGTTGCGCGTCTGGTGTGTCGGAAAGGTATATTTCCGGCAGATCGTGAACCGCAGGGCCTATCTCAGGCCGTGGGCAACCGCAAAGAGTGACGCCGATGGATCGGCGCCCGCAGAACAAATCCTCTTGCGCGGGCCGCGTGAGGATAACAGTTCAGGCCACGTCGTGTTTTCCCCGTGCTTCCAAGGCCGTGAAAAGCGCTGTTTCCAACTCTTTCTCAAGTTCGCGGGCGCGCGCGATATAGGCTTCGTTTTCCACAGCGGGGATCGCGGGGTTCCAAAGTTTGGCGAGATCACGCACCGTCTGCCGGTCGTGATGGTAAAATGTCTCTTCCGCGATGGCGGCTTCGTATTCACTCATGCCAATGTTTTCCAAGACATAACGTCCTGCGCGCAGGCTGGCATCGAACATTTCGCGCACGATGTCATCGGCCCCCGCCTGATACAGTGCATAAACGTGGTTTCGGTCGCGGGCACGGGCGACAATGTGCAGATCCGGTCGCACGCGGCGTGCATAGGCTACCAATTTGGTCGTCGACTTCGCATCGTCCAAGGCTGCCACCAGCACACGGGCGGACCCGAGCCCGGCTGCATGCAGCAACTCTGGTCGCGTTGGGTCGCCAAAGAAGCCCTTATACCCAAAGCGTCGCATCAATTGAATTGTCGGCATATCGTGATCCAGAACCACCGTCCGATAGCCGGAGCTTTGCACCAGGCGATTCACCACCTGACCAAAACGACCGATGCCCGCAATGATGACCGGCCCTTCTTCGTCGATCACGTCGGCTTGCGCTTGTTCCTGCTCCGTTTCGAGCCTTGCCCGGATGAAGTCGAACAGCAAAAACAGCAGTGGGGTGATCAGCATCGACAAGGCGACCACCAACAACATCCGGCTCGCCAGCATTTCTGGAAAAACGCTTTGTTGCAGGCCGAAGGAGACGAGGACAAAGCCGAACTCGCCCGCCTGTGCGAGCCCTAACGTGAACAGCCACAGGCCTCGCTTTCGCAGGCCAAAGGCGCGCCCTATGAAGTACAACACCAAGCCCTTGATCAGGATCACGGCCAGCGCAAGTCCCACCATGAGGACGGGTTCTGCCATCAGGCGCTCTACGTCGATGCCCGCGCCCACAGTGATGAAGAACAACCCAAGCAGCAGCCCTTTGAACGGCGCAATGTCAGATTCCAGTTCATGCCGGAATTCCGAGTTGGCCAGAACCACGCCCGCGAGAAAGGTCCCGAGAGCGGGGGAGAGACCGACCAGCGTCATGAGGAACGCGATGCCGATGACGATCAGCAGCGCCACGGCGGTGAACATTTCCGGCAGGCGCGCGGTGTGGATGAACCGGAAAAGCGGCCGCGCGCCGTAGATCCCGGCGAGAATGATCGCTGCGACGATGCCGAGCGTCACGCCTGCTGCCTGCCAGCCTTCCAGCCCATCGACCAGTGACATACTGGCGTGGCCGTCTTCTGCAGCACCGTTGGTCATTGCTCCGTTGTCAACGGCACGACGGATCGACCCGTCCGGGCCAACGGAGACCTTGGCCACCACGGCGAGCAAAGGCATGGCGATCAGCATCGGAATGACGGCAATGTCTTGCGTCAGCAGGACGGAAAAGATCGAGCGACCGCCATTGGTCTGCATCAATCCCTTTTCCGACAGCGTTTGAAGCACGATTGCGGTCGATGACAGTGCGATCGTCATGCCCACAGCCAAGGACGTTTGCCACGGATAGCCCAAGGTCATGGCGCCCACCATGATCGCCAGCGTCGTCAGCAGAATTTGCAGACCACCCAGGCCGATCAGCCTGTGGCGCATATCCCAAAGCGCACGGGGCTCCAGTTCCAGACCGATGAGAAAGAGCATCAGGACCACGCCGAACTCAGCGAAATGACGAAGATCTTCGGTATGCGCTACGAGGCCAAGGCCGGGTCCAATAATCAGACCGGCGAGCAGGTACCCAAGTACCGATCCCAGCCCAAACCGCGTGGCTATGGGCACAGCAATGACGGCAGCTGCAAGGAAAACGGTGGCCTGAAGTAAAAAGTCGTCCAATGTAAATCGCGCTCCGGTAGGTGTCCCGGCATGATGCAGTCAGCGAGACGGGAAACGCAACATTCGGAAACAGTCACCTCGCAAGATAGCGCTTTTTGTATGAAAGCTCGTGTTGCCAGGTGAACTTAATGAGCGGTGAGGATAACCGGATGTGCCGACCTTGGTCGGGGGAACAATCTAGACCACCGAGGCGCGTGTGTATCTGGCAACGTCGCGCGCAACTGGACCAGAGGCATTTGGCCCGACAGGAAAGCGCGATACAACGGAAAGACGCCGGCCCGCAGATAGGGGGACCAATGGCAGATGCGACGCTCTGCCGGGGCGATGCGAAAGCCGGCGCGCCGCAGGGCCTGCAGACTGTTCGCGTCGTCTAGCTGAAGCGTGACCATATTTGGTATGGATAGTGAACCTCCCGCCGCATGGCCGAGCATCTTGGATCTTTTTCCAGGGGCCGTGATCAAGTGCTCCAACATGAAATCGAACACATCGTTTTCTCGGCTGGTGACGTTCAGCACCTGTGTGTGCAGGCCGGCAGGAGAGGTGAGACAGATCTTCGCCGTCTCTTCGAATTCCGCCCCGGCCAACAAAATCACGCGGCGTAGGGTTTCTGGATCGCTGTCACGGATCGCGCGGAGGATGACGCGGGCCCCCATTGAATGGCCGATGGCGTGAATGGGCCGTTCAGGCGCCAGCGTTCGAATATCCGACAAAAACGTGGCCAAGGCGCGGCCAGCAAGGTCGGCCTGCTCGAAAGCTTGCCAAACCGTGCCGCGTGCTGGCCATCCAAACGATATCCCAAGACCTTCGCCCGCTTGACCGCGCAACCCAAGGTGACGGGGCCAGCCGACAATGCGCCTGGTCGTTCTGGGCTCGCGGGCAAATAAGGTCTCGTGCGGGCAGTTTCCTGCACGACCGGGCTGATATCTGAACCCGTGGACCATTACGGTGATTGGCCCTGCATCCTCAGCCAGTGCATCACGCAGTGCGCTTAACAAAGGCGCGGAGGAGCCATGCAAGGCGGCGGAGCCCTCGGTGACGGTGATGCGAAGAAGCGGCATGGCAGCGATCCACGAGACATTGACAAAAGCCTGTAGCGATAGCCTGCAAAAGCCGGATGAAAGAGCGGTGACAGCGCTGTGACAGGCTTGAAATGAATTCTTAATGGCTCTATGGCAGCGACGTGGCGCTTTGTTACCGGATTGTGGGCCACGGACGCGACAGCCGTCCAAAAACCGCTAAAGAGGTCAGACGAAAGCCCCTTTCGCTTGGCCGAAATGGGGCTTTTTTGTTCGAAGGACAACAAGATGACAGAGAAGACACGCGGCAAGCGAACAACGCTGGTTCACGGTGGCACACGCCGTTCGCAATATGGCGAAGTCAGCGAGGCCATGTTCCTGACGCAAGGGTTTGTGTACGACACTGCCGAAGCTGCCGAAGAGCGTTTCGTGCAGGCTGGACCGGATGAGTTCATTTACGCCCGTTATGGCAACCCGACCGTGCGCATGTTCGAGGATCGCATGGCGGCGATCACAGGCTACGAAGATGCATTTGCCACGGCGTCCGGGATGGCTGCGGTCAATGGCGCCCTGATGGCTCTGTCCAAGACGGGCGACCATGTGGTGGCGTCACGCGCCTTGTTCGGATCCTGCCTTTATGTGCTGGAGAGCGTTCTGGCGCGGTTTGGCGTGGAAATCACGCTTGTCGATGGCACGGATAACGCAGCTTGGGACGCGGCGATCCGTGATGATACGACGTTGGTCTTCCTCGAGGCGATCTCCAATCCGACGCTTGAGGTGATCGACCTGCGACACGTGGTGGAGGTGTCTCATAAGGTTGGCGCAAAGGTGATCGTGGATGACGCGATGGCGACGCCCATCTATTCCTACGCCGCAGAGTGTGGCGCCGATATCTGCGTTATTTCAACGACCAAGCACGTGGACGGGCAGGGGCGTATGTTGGGCGGAGTGGTGTGTGGCGATCGGGAGACCATTCGTGGTCCGATCGAAACCTACCTGAAACACACGGGCGCGGCCTTGAACCCATTCTCTGCCTGGGTGCACCTCAAGTCGCTCGACACGCTCGATCTGCGCGTGCGTGCACAGGCTGGTTGTGCCTTGCAAATCGCACAAGCGCTGGAGACGCATTCCAAACTGGCCCGTGTCAGCTATCCGGGTCTTGCCAGCCATCCGCAACACGAGGTTGCCATGTCTCAGGCCGAATCTGGCGGCACGGTCGTTGCCTTCGAGATTGACGGTGGAAAGGAGGCATGTTTCCGTTTCCTGAATGCGTTGGAAATTTTCACCATTTCCAACAATTTTGCAGATTCGAAATCCATCGTGACGCATCCTGCAACCACCACGCACCAGCGCCTGCCGCAGGCGCAAAAGGATATACTTGGCATCTCCATGGGACTGGTGCGTCTGTCTGTGGGTCTTGAGGACCCTGACGACCTTCTTGCGGACCTGATGCAGGCGCTTGAGGCTGTCTGACGTCGGAAAAGAGTGATCCGGGGGGCGTCGCAGTGCGTAGACTATAGCAAAGTTGGAAATCAACGCTGCACTACCTACGTTATGCAGCAAGACCGTTGGCTGAGGGGGCCCCCCTGACATGAACATGCATTCGCCTGAAATCGACCGCAAACCAAGCCGTGAAGACGCAGAAGCCGCATTGGCGCTGCTCAAGCGCTGGGCTGGCGGCGCGCATGATGCGGAGATCGAGCAGCTTGATCCGGCACTGGTCCGCTTCGCCACTGATGCGACGCCCGACGCCTATCCCGTGCTGTCCCGTCAGTACCCTGAAGAGTTCGAAGTCGACCCAGCCTACAAAGCCCGGATGCCTGACCTGCAGAATGGTCCTTCGTCACTCATTCGCGGCGAAAACCGCATGATTCAGCACGTGGGCATCTCGAATTTCCGGCTTCCGCTGCGCTACCGCACCCGTGACAACGGCGATTTGTGCTTGGAGAGCAGCGTTACAGGCACTGTCAGCCTTGATGCGGACAAGAAGGGCATAAACATGAGCCGTATCATGCGGTCCTTCTACGTCCACGCGGAGAAAACTTTCAGCTTCGAAGTGATTGAAGCGGCTCTGGACGACTACAAAAACGACCTTGAAAGCTTCGATGCGCGGATCAACATGGCTTTCCGGTTTCCCTTGAAGGTCGAAAGCCTGAGATCCGGTTTGGTGGGCTACCAATATTACGACATCGCTCTGGAGTTGGTGGACAAGGGGGAGGAGCGGGTCAAGATCATGCATCTTGATTACGTCTATTCTTCTACGTGCCCGTGTTCGCTCGAACTGTCGGAGCACGCTCGCCGCGAACGCGGTCAACTGGCAACGCCACACTCGCAGCGCTCTGTCGCGCGGGTATCGGTGGAGGTCCGGGAAGGCGATTGCCTGTGGTTCGAAGACCTTATCGAAATGTGCCGCCGTGCGGTTCCGACGGAAACACAGGTAATGGTGAAACGTGAGGACGAACAAGCGTTCGCTGAGTTGAACGCCGCCAACCCGATATTTGTCGAGGACGCGGCGCGGCTTTTTGCCGAACAACTTCAGCAGGATACTCGGGTCAGCGACTTCCGGGTCGTGGCCAGTCACCAGGAAAGCCTGCACAGTCACGATGCGGTGTCCGTGCTGAACGAAGGCACACGCTTCGCTCAGGACAGCCTTGATCCCCGTCTGTTTGCGAGCCTTTTCCACGTTGGATGAGTGCTGACGAGCAGTGCGCTTGCCTGCGCTCTGCTCGTTTGTGCGCCATATGGCCCGCGTTTTGCTGATAAACGCGATGGATTAACTGTTTCGCAATGTCATCCGTGGCAGCCTATGACGCGATGGGAGGAAACCCAAACGCAAAAGAGGTTTCCGAAATGCCGAGTGACAACGTGAAAATCACAATGGGCCATGCGCAGCTTGGGGCTCGCATTGACCTTTTTTTCGTGGAGCAGGGGTTGGGCTTTAATCCCTATAGCCTGAGGCGGGCGAGACTACGCCACATCATCGAGTTGGAGGTTCGCTCAGATGGTGAATTGGCCGAGCTTGGCCTTACCCGAGATGGCATTCTTCCATTTGTCTTCCGTGACCTTCTGGCAGCCTGAGAGCAAGACGATAGGTCAGATGCGCGTGGATGCTTGACAGCATCGAACATGCGCCCCAAGGCTCTGCGCATGTTTGATATTCGTCCCGTCGCCTATGTCATTGGCCTCCTGGTCACGGCTCTGGGGGTTTGCATGTTGCTGCCGATGCTGGTGGACCTCGCAGAGGGACGCGGCGAATGGCATGTCTTTCTGGAAAGCAGTCTTCTTACCATCCTGACCGGCGGAATGATCGCGCTGGCCTGTGCCAATCGCGTCCAGGAAGGCCTGTCGATCCAGCAGACTTTCCTTTTGACCACCGGGGTTTGGGTGGCGCTGCCCGTCTTTGGCGCATTGCCTTTCGTTCTGGGCGAAACCAACGCCAGCTACACTGACGCATTTTTCGAAGCCATGTCCGGCATGACGACCACCGGATCGACGGTGTTCTCCGGTCTCGACACTTTGCCGAAAGGTTTGCTGTTGTGGCGGGGTTTGCTGCAATGGCTGGGTGGGGTCGGCATCATTGTGGTTGCCATGGTTTTCCTTCCCGAACTCAAAGTCGGGGGGATGCAGATTTTCCGGTCGGAAGCCTTCGAGACGATGGGTAAAATTTTGCCCCGCGCGACGCAGATCTCCTCGTCGATCTCCACGATCTACATCTCGCTCACACTGGCCTGTACTGTGTGCTATATCTTCACCGGCATGGGTGCCTTTGACGCGACGGTGCACGCGATGACGACGGTCTCGACCGGTGGCTTCGCGAATTACGATGCCTCCTTTGGCGCATTTTCCGGGTCAGCGGAGTATGTGGCATCGGTCTTTATGGTTCTCGCGGCGCTGCCCTTTGTCCGTTACGTCCAGATGCTCAACGGGTCGCAAACAGCCCTGTTTCGCGACAGTCAGGTACGGGCATTTCTTGGCACGATCTTTTTTCTGGTTGCTGTGACGGCGGTCACCCTGATGTGGATATTCCCGCATCACCCGGAGCAAGCGTTCCGCGAAGGATTGTTCAACATCACTTCCATCATTTCAGGCACCGGATACGCCAGCGTTGACTACATGGCGTGGGGGCCGTTCCTGATCGCGTTGTTCTTCTTCATCGGTCTGATCGGGGGCTGCGCGGGTTCAACGGCTTGTTCGGTAAAGATATTCCGCTACCAACTGCTTTTCGCGTCCATCAAAGTGCAGCTGCGCCGCATCCGTTCGCCAAATGGTGTCTTTGTCCCGCGCTACGACGGTCGGCCGGTCGGTCACGACGTCTTAAGCTCGGTCATGAGCTTCTTCGTGTTCTTTGTGGTCTCCCTGGGTTTGCTGTCCGTCGTGTTGGGCATGATGGGGCTGGATTTCATCACTTCCGTATCGGCCGCAGCAACGGCACTGGGCAACATCGGGCCGGGCCTGGGTGATCAAATCGGGCCGGCGGGCAATTTCGCGGGTCTCTCGGACGGGGCAAAGTGGGTTTTGAGCTTTGCAATGCTCTTGGGGCGGTTGGAATTGCTGGCGGTCTATGCGCTGTTCACCGTACGGTTCTGGCGCGGCTAAACTATCCACTCAACCAAACGAAAAAAGCCGGTGACGCACATCACCGGCTTTCTTGTTGCTTGATTACAATGTGGGTCTCGCTTCGGGGCGAGGTTCCCACTGTGGGCGGGTAGCGCCACGGGCGCGACCCAGAGAGTCGGCTCAGCCGATTTCTGCCAGTCGTGCGAGAGCTGCTTTGATCTTGGCCTCGTCGCTTTCCCGCTCGGCGAGATTGGCGCGCGCTTCGGCGACGACCTCATCCGGGGCGGAGGCGGCAAATTTCGGATTGTTCAGACGTCCACGCAGGCCACCCAATTCCTTTGCCAACTTGCCGAGCGTCTTTTCAAGGCGCGCCTTTTCCTCGGCCACGTCAATGATGTCCGCCAATGGCAGGCCAAAGGTCGCGTCGCCGACGGGGATGGTGACGCAACCTTTGGGGAAGGCGTCAACTTCGGTCAGGCCGTCGATGCGGGCGAGACGTTTGATGAGCACTTCGTTGCGGTCCCATGCGCCGCGCTCCTCGGCGCCAAGGCCGGTGACCAACATCGGCACATAGAGGCCCGCAGGCACATGCATCTGCGCCCGGGCAGAGCGGACGCCCTCAATCAGACCGATGACCCAGGACATCTCCTTGTCTGCCGCGGGATCCGCCACAGATGCGCCGTAGGTCGGCCAGGCGGCATGCACCAACAGGCTTTCACGTGTGCCAAGCGTGCCCCAGAGCTCTTCGGTGATGAAAGGCATGATGGGGTGCAGCATGATCAGGCACTGGTCCAGCACCCAGCCCATGGTGCGACGGGTTTCGCCGACAACGCCATCATCCTCGGAGCCAAACAGCGGCTTGGAGAATTCGACGTACCAATCACAGACCTTGCCCCAGACAAATGCGTAGAGCGCGTTCGCCGCATCGTTAAAACGATACTCCTGCAACGCAAGATCGACGGTTTCGCGCACGCGGGCGGTTTCTCCGATGATCCACTTGTTGACGGTCTGTTGCGCCGGCACGACCCACGCGCCGTCGTTGGCGGTCTCATGATGGGTGAAGACCTCGTTCATCTCGGCGAAGCGGCACGCATTCCAAAGCTTTGTGCCAAAGTTCCGATAGCCCGCGATACGGTCCACCGACATCTTCAGCACGCCACCGATGGACGCCATGGAGGCATTGGTAAAGCGCAGCGCGTCGGCCCCGTATTCATCCACGATCTCCAGCGGGTCGATGACGTTGCCGGTGGTTTTGGACATCTTCTTGCCCTTCTCGTCACGGACGAGCTGGTGAAGATAGACGGTGTGGAAGGGGACTTCGTCGGTGACGGCCAATTGCATCATGATCATGCGGGCGACCCAGAAGAACAGGATGTCCTGACCGGTGACGAGCACGTCTGTCGGGAAATACTTCTTCATTTCCGCCGTGTCCTCTGGCCAGCCAAGCGTGCCGATCGGCCAGAGGCCGGAGGAGAACCATGTGTCCAACACGTCGGGGTCGCGGAACATGGGCAGCTGCATCGGGGCGTCAAAGGACCGTATCGCCCCTTCGTCGCCCACGTTCATGGCGTCACGGACAGCTGACAGGACCTCTCCCGCCTCGGCCATATCGGCAACGATGCGGAATTCGGTGCCTTCGGCGGACATCATGCGCGCCTTTTCGAGCGCCTCTTCCTCGGTTGCCGCGCAGATCGGATACCAGTCTTCCTCGCCCGGAATGTACCAGACGGGGATCTGGTGGCCCCACCAAAGCTGGCGCGAGATGCACCAGGGTTCGATGTTTTCAAGCCAATGGTAGTAGGTCTTTTCACCTGATTCCGGCATGATCTTGATGCGTCCATCGCGCACGGCGTCCAGGGCGGGGCCGGAGATCTTCTCGGCCTCGACAAACCACTGGTCGGTCAGCATCGGTTCGATCACGACCTTGGACCGGTCACCGAAGGGCTGCATGATCGGCTTTGCCTCGACCAGCGGGACGAGTTCTTCGCTGCGGTCTTCACCACCTTCTTCTGGCGCGAGCGGCTTTTTGACAGCCTTGCCCAGACGCGGGTCGGTGGCAACGGTCATCACGGCAAGGCCATCTTCGGTAATCTCCGCGACGACCTGTTCGCGCGCCTCGAAGCGGTCCAGGCCGCGCAGGTGATCGGGCACGAGGTTGATCAGATCGGTCTCGGCCTCGGTCAGCTTGCGATTGCCTTGCGCGACCTCCATGGCAATCTTGGCGGCCTCTGCATAGGGCGCGCCGTCATCGCGCATCCGGCCGGAGCGATCCATGAGGCGGTAGAGCGGAATGTCGCCGCGCTTGGCCACCTGATAGTCGTTGAAGTCATGCGCGCCGGTGATCTTCACCGCACCGGAGCCAAAGTTCGCGTCCGGATATTCGTCGGTGATGATCGGGATCAGGCGGCGGTGCTCTTTCGGGCCGACCGGGATTTCACAGAGCTTGCCAACGATGGAGGCATAACGTGTGTCGTCTGGATGCACCGCTACCGCGCCGTCGCCCAGCATTGTCTCAGGTCGGGTGGTGGCGATGGAGATATAGTCGCGCACTTCGGAGAAGGTGACGTTGCCGTCTTCGTCCTTTTCCTCGTAGGTGTAGGTCACGCCATCGGCCAGAGGGTATTTGAAGTGCCACATGTGACCGGCGACTTCGACGTTCTCCACCTCCAGATCGGAGATGGCGGTTTCGAAATGCGGGTCCCAGTTCACAAGGCGTTTTCCGCGATAGATCAGGCCCTTGTCGTACATATCGACAAAGACCTTGATCACCGCATCGTGAAAGTTGCCCTGACTGTCGGCCTCTGGCGCGCCCGGCGCACCGGACATGGTAAAGGCATTGCGCTCCCAGTCGCAGGAACTGCCCAAGCGGTGCATCTGCTGGATGATTGTATCGCCGTATTGCGCTTTCCAATCCCAGACATGGCCCAGGAAGTCCTGGCGGGTCATGTCGGTGCGGCGCAGATTCTGCTCCGCCTTCAGCTTCTTTTCGACCTGAAGCTGGGTGGCGATGCCTGCGTGATCCTGGCCGGGCTGCCACAGCGTGTCAAAGCCGCGCATCCGGTGCCAACGAACAAGAATGTCCATCAGTGTGTGGTTGAAGGCATGGCCCACATGCAGCGCGCCGGTCACGTTCGGCGGCGGCAGCATGATCGTGAAGCTCTCGTCACGGGACTTGTTGGCCCCGGCGCGGAAAGCCCCGCTGTCGATCCATTTGGCGGACAGGCGCGGTTCAGCTTCGGCGGCGTTGAATGTCTTTTCCAAAGGCATGGCTTGGACCCCTCGTTCTTTGCCTGCTGTGTTACCTGTTGGGCGGACAAAGGGGAAGGGCGGGCAGCTGGTCGCGCGGACCTGTTTGCTGCGCAAAAGCGGCCCGCCCACCCAAGGCGATCCCTAAGTGGCCAATTCAAGCATGTGCAGGAATGGAAAAAGCCCGCGATGACGGTTTCATCGCGGGCCGAGTATACGAGCGCCCCAGGGAGGAGGGTAGGGGCCCCGAACCAAATCTGTGGTGCGACGGTGCCAGGGAGGAGGAGGGGCACCGTCGCTGATGTCGGAAACCCCAGGGAGGAGGAGAGGGGTCCGGCATGTCTTGGCCACCAAATCCCCGTGGAAGAGGAGGCCGGTTGTAAGCGCGACGGTGCCAGGGAGGAGGAGAGGCACCGTCGCTCGTGTCGGAAACCCCAGGGAGGAGGAGAGGGGTCCGGCATGTTGTGGCGTCCAAGCCCTTGAGGGCGAGGTTGCCTGAAAAGCGCGCGACGACACCAGGGAGGAGGAGAGGTGCCGCCGCTTATGTCGAGGCCCCAGGGAGGAGGAGAGGGGCTCGGCATGGCTGGGTCGCAGACCAAAGGAATGAAACCCGTTATCTGGATGCGACGGTGCCAGGGAGGAGGAGAGGCACCGTCGCTGATGTCGGAAACCCCAGGGAGGAGGAGAGGGGTCCGGCATGTCTTGGCCCATTTGGACCGGTGTTAGTATGGCGACGCATCCAGGGAGGAGGAGAAGATGCGCCGCCGTAGACGGTAGGGGCAGGGAGGAGGAGAGCCCCAGTCCGTATTAGATTTCCTTTGACGCCTGAAGTGCGACGCGGCGAATTTCGGCGCGTACCAACCCAAGGTCGGCCAGATCACGGTTCGACATCGCATACAGTTCGCGGAAGGTCTGGTTGAACACCTTGCGACGTGCGACGTGCGCTTTGAATGCTGCAATCAGACCTGCAAAACCGGCGACTTCCGTGCCGTGTGCCTGTGTCTTGAACTCTGTTGTATCTGCCATTGTTCCGTGCCTCGTTGGCGAAAATCTTGCGACTGCTTGTGTCGCTGTTGAACTCAAGATGGAGGAAATGCTGCGCTTGCACAATGCCTGCATCGTCATTGCTGCCATGCAGAAAGTGCATACTCGGAGCGGGCAAATTTTCTAAAAGTGGCGCGCAAAATAGCATTTTATGGTGTTAAAGTGTATTTCACCTAGGGTAAGGTGCAACCTGAGCGGTATTGCGACGGATTTTTGGGATGCCCAGTTCCGAGAAATGACGAATCAATATTGTCGCGCGTAAAAAATATTCTTGCAGCGATTCATGTTGTGGCTTTGTGCGCGTAGGCCAATTTCTCACGCCAAATGGGGAAAAAAAGACGGGGCGCAGCAGTCGCCTGCGAGGTGGGACGGCAGGAGGACGGTGCGATGCGTCAGGCCGCGACTTGCAAGTGCAGGAACAGGTCGTTGACCAGAAGTGTGGGATCAACGTTCACGCCAATGGCGTGACGCGCGCGGTCGCCCGCATCCTGGATGGCTTGTGCCCAGGCACGCCCACGCGCAGGATCCGGAGACAGGCGGGTGAGCACCTTGCCTTCACCCGGCACAATTTCCGGCGGAGGTGTGCCGGTCACGCCTGTCCGCGCCAGTCGCGCCGCGATACGATCCGTCAGCGTCAGCAGAAGGGCAAGTCGATCTTCACGCCCCTTGCCCGCGCAACTTTCGGCCAGCGACAATGCGGCACTTCGGTCAAGCTGTGGCAGAGTGCCGAGCACAGACAGAATTTGGCGGTAGAGCTCCAGCCCGTCCAGCCTATGCAGACGGATCGCCGTCCCGACAGACCCTTCGGACAGAATATTGAGGGCTTCTGTGTCCCCGGGTGGAAGGTCGACGCCGGCCTGCGACAATGCGGCCAGCATGTCGCCGTGGCCCAAGGGGGAAAGGCGCAAGGTCCGGCACCGGCTCTTGATCGTGGGCAGCAGGCGCGCCGGTTGGTGACAGATCATCAAGATAGTTGAGCGCGCGGGCGGCTCCTCCAGCATTTTCAGCAGGGCATTTGCCGCCTGAGCGTTCATTTCGTCCGCGGCGTCCACGATCACAACCCGCCGACCGCCATCTGCCGACGACATGGAAAAGAAGTGCGACATCTTGCGCACCTCATCCACCCGGATCAGGGCGGAGAACTTGCCATCCTCGAAGTTCTTCTTCTGCTCGCTTTCCCCGGTGCCACTGCCACCGCGGCGCAGGAGAAACAGCCCCGGCTCCGAGCGCGCGACCAATCGGCGGGAAACAGGGTGCTCGGGATCAATCTCAAGCGACGTGGCGGGCGGCGGCGCGCCGAACAGGCCATCATCGTCTATTGGCGGCGTCGCCAGCAAAAAGCGCGCGATGCGCCACGCCATCGTAGCCTTGCCGACACCGCGCGGACCGGTCATCAGCCAAGCGTGATGGAGGCGGTCCGCATTAAATGCAGTCAAAAAGTCTGCCTCGGCCTGCGGCTGGCCAAAGATCTTCGGCGTTTCGCGCGGATGCGGGGCACCATCAACGCGATCTGGCTCGGGAGCGGGCTGAATGTCAGCCACTGGCCGTGTCCATCAGGGCTGATGCGACAATGGCGTAAACATCCTGGGCGACAATTTCCGGCTGCCGATTGCCGTCGATTACGTGGATCCGTTCGGAAAATTCCTCCGACAATGCAAGAAAATCCTGTCTCATCTGCTGTTGAAGCTCAAGTCCGAAGTCCTCGAACCGTTCTTCCATCGTGGCGCGGGATTTGGCACGCGCCAAGGCGGCTTTCGGGTCCATGTCAATCAAGAGTGTGAGGTCTGGCTCTCGCCCGATAATCAGGTCGTGCAATGTGTCGACAGTCTGTCGCAGGCCTTGGCGCCCCTGATACATGCGCGTGGAATCGGCGAAACGGTCGCAGATTACGACACGCTGATCGGCCAAGGCCGGACGGATCGTCCGTTCAAGGTGGTCTCGGCGCGCAGCAGTGAACAATAGCAATTCCGTCTCGGGCGACCAGCGATCCGGGTCCCCCTGCAGAACCAAGGCGCGGATTTCCTCGGCCCCGGCAGAGCCGCCGGGTTCACGGGTCAAAAGAGGGGATCTGCCATCTGCGGTCAGGCGCTCCGCCAGCAGTCGAGCCTGCGTGGACTTGCCGGAGCCGTCGATGCCCTCGAAGGACAGAAACAGCCCCTTGCTCACGAGGCGTCCTGAGTTTCGACCTGCGCCTGTGCTTCGCCGCGCGGCTGATCGGCGATGCGTTTGAACAAGGCCTGGCTCACCGTCATCATGCGATCAACAAAACCACCGGCGGCCACGTCCTTCCCGGCAAACAGCGGGACGCGTGTCTCAGGTAGGCCTTCGGGTTGGATGATCAGTTCGGCAAGGCGCTGGCCCTTCTGAACGGGCGCTTCAATCGGACCTGTATAGACAACTTCGGCATGAACGCCGCCAACGGTCATGGTCGGCAGTAAAAGTGTAATGTCTTTTTCCGCCACAAGATCAACACTGTCTTCGGCCCCTAGCCAAAGTTCAGCCTGGGTGACCGGCATCCCTTCGGTGACGATGGTCTGTTCCGCGAATTGCCGGAAAGCCCAGTTCACGATGGCCTCTGACTGCTCGGCGCGGTCAGCCGCGTTGTCGAGGCCGGTCATTGCAAAGATGATGCGGCGATTGTTATCCTTGGCGGACCCGACGAGGCCGTACCCGGCCTCCTGAGTGTGACCCGTTTTCAGCCCATCGGCGCCGATATCAAGTGACAACAGCGGGTTTCGGTTCGACGTGTTCGACGGTGCGCGTCCGTCAAAGGCGAATTTCTTTTCCGAGAACATCGGATAGAAATCCGGGAAGTCCTTGATGATATGTGTCGCCAGCAAGCTGAGGTCACGCATGGACATGACGTGACCCTCGGCAGGCCAGCCGGACGCGTTCTTGAATTTCGAATTGGTCATGCCGAGCTGCTGCGCCCGCTGCGTCATAAGTCGGGCGAACCCTTGTTCCGTGCCGTCGGGGGACAGAGCTTCTGCCAAAACCGCGCAGGCATCATTGCCGGACAGGACGATGACACCGCGCAGAAGATCCTCGACCTTAACCCTGTCCTGCGTGTTCAGGAACATGGTGGAGCCCGTATAGGACATTGCATGCTGCGAGACTGGAAGCCGCTCTTCCAAAGACAACTGCCCCTCGCGGATCGCTTCGAAGGCGATATAAAGCGTCATCAGTTTTGACATGGAAGCCGGGGGCAGGGCCTCGTCGGCGTTCTTGTTCAGCAAAACAGTGCCGGTGGTCACATCTACAACAAACGCCGCACGAGCCTTGGTGTCAAAAGCGTGCGCCCCAGTCGCCATCAGCGCAAACAGCGCGGCTGAAGCGAAAAGCTGTCGGGTCCTGTGCATGGTGCGGGTCATTGGCGGGCCTCTGGTCCATGATCGAATCTGCTACGCGCCAGTTATCGCGCATGTCTGGTCGGGTGTCACCCGCTTCAGGCGGGAGATCGCCTGAGCCACGCAGACGTGAGCGCTATATGGTTCTACGCTCGAAACCGCGCCTATACGGCCACAGATTTTGAGCTTTGATGCGGAATCGCCCCTATTTGCGGCAAAAAGTCCCGCGATCAGTCGGTGACAGGATAGGCGTCTTCGAACCCGTTCGCCTTGATCGTCTTCAGCAGTGCGTCGCGCTCTTGTGTCGTCTGCGCCGGGCCAACGACCACACGCCAAAACGGCTTACCTGATGACGTGCCGGGTTTGACTGATGGGATCAGCCCTGCCTGCCGCATGGCCACGGCCGTGTTCGAGGCATTTTGCTCAACTGAAAAAATGCCGATTTGCAAATATGGTCTGCTCAGCTTGCTTTTCGCGGTGACCGGGACCGGCTTCGATGCAGCGGGTGAAAGCGCCGCAGTTTGAGCAGGGGCTGTTACAGTGGGGGCCGCATCCAGCGCCTTGGCCGCATTTTCCGAAACTGGGTCGAGGGTGCCTTCGCTCACATCTGGCGCGGCGGTCATAAGCGCTGGACCTGTCGCGCCAACCAGATCTTTGTCCGCGCCGGAAGGCTTGGCAGCCAGGCCCGGTTCAACCTGCTCGCGGCGCAGGGCTACGACGTCAAGTGTTGTCGGTGCGCCTGCCAGCATTCCAAGCGCTGCGGCCGCATCGGACGAAACCTGAAGACGGGGGCCAGGCGTTGCACGCTCCTTACGGAAGAGCGCACCGATCACGTACTGCCCGTTGTCGGTATTGCGAATGATCGCTCGTTCCGGCTCCTTGACGTCCGGATGCGCGACCCAAACCCCTCCCAGCGACGGGCGGCCGTCCCAAAGACCGGGTTCCTTGGCGGCAAAGATTTCAGGGGCTTCTACATCACGCTCGGTTTCTTGAGCGCCACTGACGCCAGCCGCACCGCGAGACACCTGCTCCCCTTGGGCTTTGGGTTGAAGAAAGCCGGGCATCTGCCCCTCCGTGCAGGCCACCAACACCAGACATGTTGTCAGGAGGAGGGGGGCTCGCAGAAGTCTGCTTTTGGAATATCTACCGCTCATCAGGTGCCTCTTGCCTTCTGTTGCCGCATTGCGCGACGACGCACCGGGTTGGCCGGTTGCGATGATCTTTGAATTGCAGCTTGGAACTGCGGTGTTGCCTCGGTTCGGGCCGTTTTGCGCCCTTTTGACGTGAGATTAGCCTTTAGCGGGCCTTCTGAAAAGCCTGCAATCTGAAGAGCTGTCGATTTTTCAAACTGAGTGCTTTTAGAATCGCAATTGGCGCGCTAGAGGATCGCCGACCGGAGGTTTGGCAGAGTGGTCGATTGCACTGGTCTTGAAAACCAGCGGGCGTGAGAGCGTCCCCAGGGTTCGAATCCCTGAGCCTCCGCCATTACACGCTGTTTTTACAGGAAAATTTTAAGATTTAAGCGACTTACCCGCCTAAATACCCATCAAACGAAAAGTTCTTATTTGCATTGGATTGCAACAGCCGCTCAGTTTCATGTGCGATCAAAGTCAACATTATCTATCATTAAGCCCATCCAGACATCCACGTGCATTCAGGTATGTTTGCTTCAAGCAAGCGGCTTAATAGGCCCTTGCGGGAAATTCGCACTCTGTAAAATCTCTGCCTCCAGATGCAGAAACAGAGCACACCTACATAAAAATTTGCGTGGCTTCAGCTAAAGGAAGCCAGCTTGGCCACCGCGCCAAACTTAGCTACTTTCTATGGGTGCGACACGAGGCTGGCCTGCTCTGGGTCATAGCGAAACTTGGTGATCGTGCCGTCTTTTATCTTCTGAACGGCCTCGTCGATGACGAAAAGCGGCACCAGGAACCATTCTCGGGCCGTCACCGGACGACCAAACCGATCCGGAATTTCGATATCGAGCTTTGCAGTCCCGAAAATCCGGTGGATCAGGTTCTCAAGTCGGGTCTGGTTGATGTTGTAGAGTTCATAGGTCGCCACGACCTCTACCGGCGCCATCAGGAAGGTAGGTTGAAGGTGCGCACCGGCAATCCGCTTCTCGACACCCAATGTGGTCACGCCGATCTTGTGCACGACGTCCCTGTTCTCGGACACCATTGGGTGATCGGATTTGCTGCGCAGAACATAAATCGTGCCGGTGGTGCTGTCGCCCTCTTCGGGCGCGTCCGCGAACAATGGCCCCGCGACGGAATCGGTGATCCGCCGACCAGACTCATCCTTGTTCAAAGCTCGCTGAAGCGAACGCATCAGCATTCTGCTTTCCGTGCCATTGTCGAAAATCACGCGCAGACGGGCGTCCGTTCGACCTTGATCGGTAAGGGTCTCCTCGCCCATCTCCGCGACATAGGCCTTTTGCCCTTCCACGATGAAGAGGCGACCCTTCTGGATCTCTGCCTTCAGCTCGAAGGGGCGAGTTTCACGCTGCCCGGACTCCAGTTCGCGCTGTACCTTCTCGAACAGTGGTTGGAAGGTCTCGAAATCCTCACACCGCTGACGGTTCGCGATGTCCTCCGCCTCCTTGCGTTCGGCGTTCGAACGGACATGCTTCAGCTCGGTGATAGGGGATGCCTCTACCTCGACGCCAAGCGCTGCAAGCAATGCGTCATCATCCAGATCGTCGGCAACGGGCGTCACCTCGGCTCCGGACAGCAGGCCATCAGCGTCCAGGTCGGCAAGAAGCGCAGCGGCTTCCGGCAGCTCCCGCAGCCGTTGAAGGCGCACGGCATATAGCCGCTCGAAAATATCGCCGTCCTCGGAATGCCGAGGCAGGCGTCCATGCTCGGCGACGAATTTCTGGATATCCTCGAAGCCCGCGATGATCCGTTCCTCGCGGGGCGTCCGCGCGACCTGCTTCTTCTTCTCGACCTCGATGCCCAGCTCGGACAGCAGGGCATCGTCATCATCGGTGAACATATTAGCCATTCATCGCCTCCTGCTTCATGCGCGTGAGGAAGGCCACGCCCTCGGCCATGCGTTTCTCCCAGGCATCTGCGGAGGTCAATGACGGCAGCCGCCCGCGCTCCTGTTTGAACTTCACAGCACGCTTTGCGAGGTCTCGGGCTTCCTCCGGGGACAGTTTGATCTTCTTGGCCTCGATCACTGCAGCCACCTCTTTCAAGCTTTCCTCGCTCATGGTCTTGGCAAGGATCGCATAGGCTTCGCTGAACGGGTTGATCCGGTCGATCAGGTCGATATCCAGGTCCTTGACGCTCATGGCGAACTGGCGAACGCCATCGACAAAGGCTGTGTTCGACGGCGCATCGGTGCCATCTCCCAACAGCGTCTTCTTGGCCTGTTGCGTGAAATTCATCGCGGCAATGGCGTGTTGACGCACCGCCTCATGGTCGGCCTCGTCCAGCTCGGGATACTTGTCACGGACGATCTTGCCCATCTTCACTTGAGTCAACTCTTCCGGCACCATTTCCTCATCAAACAGCCCACGCTCGATCGCGGTCTTGTCCTGCACGAATGCCGTGATGACCTCGTTCAGATCGTTCTCACAAATACGGTTGGCTTCGGGGCTCTTGGGCTGGGTTAGGCCCTTGATCTCGATCTGGAACGTGCCCTTCTCCTCGTTGAAGCCCACATTGCACTTGCTCTCGTCATAATCGTTCTCGCCATAGTCAAAGCCGTCCTGTGCAGTGCTGGCAGGGGTCTTCGGCTTGAACTCGAACTTGGGCGTCAGCACTTGCTCCATCAGCAAGCTCGCCGCGATGGCCTTCAGCGTGTCGTTGACGGCTTCGCGCACCGCTTCTTCCGAAGCATCCGGTTCAGCGATCAGGTTGGTGAAGCGTGCGTGGGTCTTGCCCTTCGCATCCCGCGTGGCCCGCCCGATGATTTGAACGATCTCCGTCAGGCTCGACCGATAGCCTACGGTCAGCGCGTGTTCACACCAGATCCAGTCGAAGCCTTCCTTCGCCATCCCGAGCGCGATGATGATGTCCACATGATCGCGGTTGTTCTTCTGGCTCGGGTCTTTGAGCGAGGCGGAAACCTTGTCCCGCTTGGCCGGTTCATCGTCCACCAGGTCGGCGATCCTCAGCACCTTGCCATCGGGGCGCTTCACCAGCTGGAAGCCAGTTGCCGGGTCAGTGCCCTGCCAGTCGCCCAAGGCGTCGATGATGTGCTCGACTTCCCGATGCTTGTCCTTGGTGCTTTCACGCGAATTGACGTTAGGGATGTGCAGGATCGTCTTCTCGTGAGGGTCGAGCACCTTCAAGAGCTCGTCGGCATAGGAACCGCTGTAGAAGAAATACCCGATGTCGAGCGTCTTCAGGTAGGTGTAGCCGCTGAGCTGTTCGTAATAGGTGTAAGTCACCGTCTGGAACCGCGCCTCGTCCTCGGGCGACAGAACCGCCTCGGTGTCGCCGCGGAAATACGATCCGGTCATGGCGACCACATGCGCCTTGTCACGCGCGATCAGGGTGCCCAGATGCGCGCCCAGTTTATTGTCGGGGTTGGCCGAGACATGGTGGAACTCGTCCACCGCGATCAGCCGGCCATCGAAGGCCTCGATCCCGAACTTGTCGACGGCAAAGCGGAAGGTGGCATGGGTGCAGACGAGGATCTGGTCGTCGCCTTCTAGGAACTTTCTGACTGCACCGACCTTGCCGCTGTCACCACCGGGCGAATTGCAGAGGTTCCAGCGCGGCGCGACGGTCCAGTCGGCCCAGAAGCCGAACTTGGACAGCGGCTCATCGGCGAAGCTCGATCCGATCGACTTCTCCGGGACCACGATGATGGCCTGCTTCAGGCCCTGATTGTGCAACTTGTCGAGCGCGATGAACATCAGCGCCCGGCTTTTCCCCGAGGCGGGCGGCGACTTGATCAGCAGGTATTGCTCGCCACGCTTTTCATAGGCGCGCTCCTGCATAGTGCGCATCCCAAGCTCGTTGGACTTGGTGGAACTGCCATTGGCCGGATAGGAAACGGAAACAGAGGGAACAGATTTATTTGTCATTCGAACTATTCTCTAGAGCAGGTGGGAAATGAGGCGGCACATCGAATATGACCGAACTTCGCGCCTCTTGCTCCTTGCGGCGCGATGAAAATTCTTCAATTTTTTCAAGCAAGAAGGCTTTTGCGTCCCACTCAAATCCCAGATCCGCTTTGTGTGTATCTGCTATGCCATACTCTTCAGAAAGTTTTTCGGCCAACACTAAGGCATCATATCCGAGCTTGGCATAACCCTCCTGCCTTGCGTCAAAAAACTCGGCGTAGTCTGGAGGAAATGCGACGTACTCGGATTGTCCGGAAATATATCGATCAGTCGTCCTTGCCTTGTTGGGGAGCCCCAAGACTTGATGCATAAGATCATTCGGTAGACTACGCCACGCTATGTCACTAGGGAAAGCGGGTGGCTCCGGGGGCTGAACTTGAGCCTGATGATACTCTTCGCCGCTTTGGGTCCGGCCAGCTGGGCGGCCTTCGCTCGTACCGTCATCTTGAACCACATCCACGCAGTTGTCAGCGTACTCATGCAGAATGAAGACCAATCTAACAGCCGAATAAGATCCCTCCATTCTACGCTGACGCCACGCGGCATAGCTATCTTTGGAGATAGTAAGAAAACTACCGACGACGACGCCTACCAAACCGATTAAAGCTTCTATCACGCCGACACCTTCGTCGTCATCTTGGTGTACATGTCGAAGAGCTTTTCGAGGCGTTCGGTGTCGTTTTTGAAGCGGCGACCGATGTAGATGCGTTCTAGGGTCTCGTCGTTGCGGTGATGGGCCGCGCGGAGGTTGGCAGGCATTTTTTCGGGGTCGTAGAGGTCCGCAATGGTGGCCGGGAAATGCGCCTCGCGCGCCAGAAGGATGTCTTCGGCGCAACGGGTCAGGTCTTCACGGTTTTTCTCAGTCAGTTTGGGGACGGGGAAGGTGTTCCAGCCAAGGGTATTGGAGTAACGATAATCCGTTTTCATCTTACCACATACCGTAGCAACCCAATTCAAGTGAAGCCGCGATGCAACGATCGATAGATTCCAAAGCTCAGCATTAAAAACTGCAAAAGAAAGGTTCGTTACAATCGTTCCAGCCTCGCAAAATCCAACAGGAAGGAACTCCCTAACTTCAGATGAAACACTTGGCACTATAATAACCGTTTCATTTCCGACCTGCCTCACCTCACCAAAGCGATGCGGAACGTCAGCAGTTTCAACCGTAGCAGATTTCGGGCTCGCTAGCCTCATGGCTTTCACAGCGTGAATTCGATCTGATATGGTCGGTATAAGCATCGCATCTTTGCGATCACTGTCAGATATCCAAATGCAGTAACGTTGTTGCCCGCGAATAAATTCTGCGGAGCCAAGGATGGGCTTTATGAACTTATCTTGTTGTTGATCCGTGAGTTTCAGGTCGCGTATCTCCTCGGAAGATAGAAGAAGATTGCCGCCATCCACAGGCTTGCTACCGAATGTCATCTCCGAAAGAGATGATATTGGCTTGCTACGTTTCTGGATCACTATGTTTTCAGAAGATACCAAGTACGGGTTGATATTTCCCGCTTCCTTGAGAACAGTCTCTCCGGCATCATTGAGGGTGTACAACTGGCGTGACGATTTTGGCTCATTAGAGATTGCAATGATAGCCACAGTGACACCAGCATTGTGACTGGCGAGATTCATCCACTTGAAAGAAGTATGGGCAAAAGAAATTTCGTGGCCGGTGGCGAAAATAAGGGGCCATAAAATAGGAACTTGTTGGCCTTGGCATATTGAATTTGTGGACACAAAAGCGGAAACTGTTGGCGTGTGTAACCCGTAGTCAGCGGCTTTCATAAACCACCCCCCGACATAGTCGAGGGACTTCCAACCCTTGGTTCGACCACCGAAAATGCGCTGCAAATCCTCTTTCTGCTCTTTGCTTTGCCAAGTCGAGCCAAGATAGGGTGGGTTCCCGCAGATATACGTCTCCCCGCCTTCGTTCTCAAAGTCGATCTGTGCCTGATCCAGTGGTGTCTGAAACAGATCGTCCGCTTTCACCTTCACGCCCGTACCAGTTGGGGGACAGATCGCCAACCAATCCAACCGCAGCGCGTTACCACATGTGATCCAGTTCTGACTGTCCAGCGGCAGGAACTCGGCCAGCGCTTCCTTCTGACCCCGATAGGTCACGTCGCATTGGTATTCCGCGATGATCAGCGCCAGCCGGGCAATCTCGGCCGAGAAATCCCGGATCTCGATGCCGCGGAAGTTGGTCAGGGGGATGTCCGTCTTGCGATCAGCCTCGCCCCGGCGGCGGTTGATCTCGGCCTCGATCGCACGGAGCTGCTTGTAGGCGATGACAAGGAAGTTGCCCGACCCGCAGGCCGGATCGAACACCCTGATCTTGGCGATGCGGTTCCGCAGATTCAGTAGCTTGCGGGCATTGTCGCCCGCCTCCTCAAGCGCAGCGTTCAGGTCATCGAGGAAGAGCGGGTTCAGCACCTTCAGGATGTTCGGCACGGAGGTGTAGTGCATGCCCAAGACAGAGCGTTCGCCCTCATCCGCGACCGCCTGGATCATCGAGCCGAAGATGTCGGGGTTGATCTTGGTCCAGTCCAGCCCGCCGATATGGCTGAGATAGCGCTGCGCAATCTTGGAGAAGCGCGGCACCTCGGTCGAACCGGAAAACAGCCCGCCGTTCACATAGGGGAAGGCATCGGCCCAGCGGGGCAGGTTGGCGCTCGCGCGGTCCTTGGTCGCCACGTTCATCGCGCGGAAAATCTCGGCTATGACCTCATGTGTGTTGGTGCCGTCGCGGTTCGACATGCGGTCGATCGTGCCGGTGAACAGATCGGCGGTGGTGAAAATGTCGGTATCTTCCGCGAAGAAGCAGAAGATCAGCCGCGCCATGAAATGGTTCATGTCGTGCCGACGTTCGGCTTTGCCCCAATCGGGGTTGTCCTTCAGCAGCTCGACATAGAGGCGGTTCAGGCGGCCCGTCGCCTTGATGTCAAAGGCGCTTTCCTTGATCTGCTTGACGGTCGAGATGCCCGCGAGGGGAAGGAAGACACCAAAGCTATCGGGGAAGTCCTTGTAGGCGCAGGCCACGGTGTCGCCGCCGATCAGGTCTTCGGCCTCGAAGGTCTGGCCGTCCGTGGCGAGGATGAACTTGGCCTTGTGTTTGGTCGTGGCGGGGCTGTCCTTCAGCGCGGCGAGGGTCTGGGAGACTTCGCCAGGCGCGCAGGTTGCCATGTGAATATTGTTGCGTTGCAGAACCCCGCCAAGGTCCGACTTGTTGGTGTCGCCCTTGCGCAGCTTCTTGATCTCAGTCGCCTTGCGCCCAAAGGCCTCAAGGAAGGCATAGGGAAATTCCGCCGCATCAAAGGGGGCCTCAGCGAGGTCGGAAATGGCCTGCTCGATTTCAACGGGGTTCATTCAATCGGCCTCATAATTTAGTAGTTTTCGATACCAGATGCCAGCAGAGACGTTCACCTTTAGCTTGAGTTTCACCCGTGATCCATACACTGCATGGCGTGTCGCCCAACAGTACTCACACCGGACTACTTCTCTTAGGGTATCTAACGGCCTGCCCACACCGTCGTCTTTGGTTTGCGACAACCGCGACACCCGCGACAAAATTAGAGGTTTGTCGCGGGTGTCGCGGTTGTCGCTGTAGTACTAGCCACTCCTGCAGATGCGCCAACACTCCTTTCTGGCGGACCCGCGAATGGTTGTTCCCTCTGGCAGCCGTATCAACCACCCATGTTGTTCCAGTACGCCGGCCGACTCTTTAATTTGAGGCCTCTCACGCATTCCGCTAGGCCCGAAACGCATCATGTCCCGAACTGTCACGTGATCGTACTCGCATTCTTCGATTAGCCACTTTCGTAGTTTCTCAGCTTTTCTGATCTGCGGTGATACCCGTGCTGCGGCAGTCAACCTGAGCGCTTCGGAAAGATAATACCGGGCCAGCTCAATCCCATGAACCATCGTGGTAGCCGAAACTTCCTTGGCGTCGAGGTGGCTCCACAGTGTCAATACGCCCGATATACGAGCCGCTTGTTCAGCAGCCTTCGATGCGTAGCCTGAAATGCTGTCGAAGTCTCGTCCTGGCGCTTGGGCCACCTCTACTTCGTTGGCAAACTCAATCAGCCGAAACTTGGCTTCCATGGAGAGTTTCAGCCCACGGGGATCCAAGGATTGATTGTCGTCCATCAAAGGCATCGGCGCATTTAGTATCTTCCGTAGGCGGCATTCAAATTGACCTATAGCCTGGCAAGCCATGTCGACCTCCCTGTATAACCGCGTACCGATGGTGCTCGGTGGCTCACAAACGAGAAATCGCGGTAGGAAGCCGGTATCCACCGTCATTGCATCAGCCAGAAAATCATACGCCACGCTGGGCTGAACCATCAGATGAACCGCGAGCCTGCGGCCAAAAAAAACGGCATGCCCATCCCCTGCTCTTGTGCGACGTATCGGATTGCCCTGCCACAGGTCGTTGAAAGCGGCGAGAGTTTTCGTGCGATTATCTCTGTTCATTGCGTGACCACCTAGAAACTGTCCTCCCTCATCGGAAAAGATACCGAGAGATGGCTGACCCTCAGCAAAGAGTTTGGTTAAACCCTCGAAGGTCGGCTCAGTTACGGTACGGTCTTGCGAAAGCGGGGCGCTTGGTTCGCCCCCCAAAGCCTTAAGATCAGCCTGCGCGGCAGTTCTAATTTCACTCCCGCCATTGCGAATCTTACCCAAGATCCGATCGCGCTCCCCCTTCCACAGCGCATGTGTATTTTGCCAGCAGGTGACAGCATCGGCACGAGCGCGGCTTTGTTCGCGCTCATGGTCGCGCAATGCCGCCATCAAGGGCGCGTCACAACTGCTTTTGCGTTCACCGCTGCGCGCGATGGTCAAGGCGAATAGAGACAAAGGACGCGCACCGCCCAGCGTTTCGACATCGGCAAAGCCCTGCACCGCCAGCGACGCCACCGTGAGAGCCGATGCCGCCGGGATGGCTACGGGGGCCTGCGTGCGGGCCTGCACCGCCTCGACAGCCGCTCGCAGTGGGCCAAGGTGATCCACCGGATAAGCGGCACCGGAGGCTATTTCGCGCACCAGCGGTTGCGGGCCTTCGGGCGCAAAGGGGATTGGTTGCGGGGTGTTCATGGCATGCCCCCTTTCATCATCAGAATGTCGTTCCAGTCGCGCCCATTCGGCACGGGAAGGGTCGAGACGATCCAGCCAGAGGCGTGCGCCCGTTCGGCTAGCTCAATTGCCGCCGTGCGGCCCGCTTTGTCCCCATCGGGCGCAATGGTCAGCCGCCCAGTTTCAAAAGGGATTTTCAGGCCCCGCAGCCCGGAAGTGGACAGCGCCGCCCAAATGGTCGCGGGGCGTTGCAACAGCCCTGATGCGAGCGACAGTGCAGTTTCGATGCCCTCGGCCACCACCAGCGGCCCGCCTTCATCCGTCAACCGGACCGCGCCGCCAGATGCTGCCCCCAGCATGGCCCTGGACGGGTCGACGTCGGCTTTGCCGCAACCATCAGCGCGCAGGTATGTTCGATGCACCGCAAAGTCTACACCCCAGTCGATCAAGGCCACCATAGCAGGATACCGCCGCGCTGTTGCCCCATGCCAGCAGTCAGGGTGAAAGCGCAGCGTATCGGGCAAGGCGCAGGTGATGCCCCGCCCGCGCAGATAGGTTTCCGCGATGGTCGCACTGATCGGCAACGCCTTGTGCCAGACTGCGCAGGCCTGCGCTGCACGGCGCTTGGCCTGCGCTGCACGGCGCTTGGCCTCCGCCTCACGTCGCGCGCGATGGGCTGGATCTGGCGGGGCAAATCCCTTGGGGGCCGTGGGGGCGACGCCAACTGCCCCCAAGATGTCACGAAACCCGCAATCGGATTTCTTGCAGTGGGCCAGCAGCCCCTTGTTGCCGTCAGAAAGCGTCAGGGCGTTCTGCCCGGGACGTTGTTCTGATTGGCAGACAGGGCACGGCGCGGTGCCATAATGGCGACGCCACGTGCCGCGCAGCATTTGGGTGAGGTCGCGTGCGTTCATCACTCTCCCCCCAAGTTAGAGAGGCAACAATCTGCGCATAAACTTCGCACTCTGCGTGCAACCAAAAAACTATAGAACATCGAGAAATCGCGGTTCAAACCACTTTCGCAAGATGTGAGATCGGGAGTTTCTTCCGAATTTTTGTATGCCATTTTCAGCCTTAGTCGTTGATAGGCTGGGCGGGGTGGGATAGCTTTCGGGTGTCTAGCCAAGAAAACTTTATACCTAGCCGCCGCCCCTTTCTTGGGTGGCGGTTAAGGTTAGGCGGATTGCCGTGCCTCCCAATTTTCAAGATCAGCAAGTTTCCACCGTGTACAGCCGGGAGTCAGGGCAACCGGCTGTGGAAAGGTTGAATCAAGCTTTGCCCGACGCCATGGCCAAGACCGATGTACGCCGTATCGCGCCGCGACTTGTGTGTCGGAAAGGTAGGTGTGTGCCATCTTTTTTTAGCCTCCAATGTACTGCAATTGAAGGCATGATGGCAGCTGGCGTCGCGTAAAATAAGCCTTTGTCGCCGCCCCCTAAACGGTTTGCGCAATAGGCTACAGCGATTAAGCGGCAAGCATCTTTTTGAGAAACCCCTTAAGCGGTTGGCCTCTGAAAGATTGCCTCGTACCTAGCCTTAACGCGCTTACCCGCCTCGCCTCGACGGATCTCCGCCAAGTACTCTTCAACCTGTCCGCTGCCTTGCCCCCACAACCTGGGGTCAGCACTTTTTGCTATCGGCAATGCTAATTTCAGGACTTGTTTTTCGCCCAATCCTACGACGTCCGGATTGCGATGCGCCACCTGCTCGATCGCCTTCAACAAACTCTGGCGGCGCTTGGAACGCAATCTCGTAGAAGAATCGCCGCTCTTTTTCTTTGCGGAATCCCGCATTTTCTCTAAGTGCACTGCATCTTGCTCAACACTTGTCGCTAACTGCTCCAAGTCACGCAGCAGGTATCCTGCTTGAAAATAGTTTTCCGCGACGAAGAGGTAAAAATGATACCCAGAAGCAATAAATGCGAGAGAGCTATAAGGGAGGTTTATTTGACAGTATTCGAACTCGGCAGCCGCCCACCAAACCTCTCCAAATTCCGACTGAAGCTGCTCAACTCGGGTGGCACCGAGGTTTTCTAAGATTTCTGCACTAGGTTGCCCTTCGCCTTGAGATAATCCAGCCTTCATCGTGATTGCCGTAGGCAGAGACGACCTAGTAATTTTGGGGCTTGGGCATTTGCCGCCGGCAAACCCATCAATGATTAGCCTTACCATTCTTTTTTTTTGGATATAACTCATCGACGCATCGTTAAACATGCAACCATTTTTCAGAATTTTTTCGGCAAATTCTTTGGCCTCGTTCTCAGTAGCGAAGAAGTAATCATGACGGGAAGAAGGTAGACGACCATGTCGATGGGTTACGGCGACTTCCCAGATATCGCGCACCTCACCATCGCCACCCGCGAAAACCCAATTTGGAAGGGAAATATCGGAAGAATGTGTATGGCGAAGTGTAACATCTTCAATAACGATTTGCCGCGTAGGCACCAAGTTTTTCCCCACGTCATGTATCCTCTGGCGTTGTTCTGAAAACGGAGATCAAATGACCACACCAATCCGCCATCATTGACCGCCTTTTCTCAACCATGTCACCGCGCCGATAAGATGCTTCGACAGCGTTCCCGACTTTATGCGCCAAGGCAACCTCTGCCATGTCTCCGGGATAGGTCGTGCGTTCGGCCACCCAATCTCGGAAGGTGCTGCGCAAACCATGCGGCACGGCGGGGCGCTTGCTTACGCGGTCAACGAAACCCGCGCCTCCCGCTTCTACATCCGCCTTGTGCAGACGCTTCATGGTCGCGCTCAGGGTCATGTCCGACAGTTCGCCGCCACGGGGCGCGGGAAACACCAGCGGGTTGCCGTAATGGCGCTGCAGGACCTCCAACAGCGCGACAGCCTCGGACGTGAGCGGCACGCGGTGTTCGCGGTCCATCTTCATCCGTGCCGCCGGGATGATCCACAGCGCGGCCTGCATGTTGATTTCGTCCCATGTCGCGCCTCGCACCTCTTGCGAGCGGCAGGCGGTTAAAGCGGCAAACTCCAACGCCCGCGCGCCCATTCCTTCACGCTGACGCAGTGCGGTAAACCACCGTGGCGCATCGTCGATCTGCACGGCGGGTTGATTGGCTTGCTTTGCTACCTTTGCAGCGGCGGGCAAAAGTTCCTTGAGGTTGCCTTTCCAGCGAGCCGGGTTGTCGCCCGTGCGATGCCCCGCCACGGTCGCCCATGACAACACAGATTCGACGCGCCCGCGCAGCCGGGACGCGGTTTCGGTCTTGTCGCGCCAGATCGGTTCCAGCACACGCAGCACGTCCTGCACGGTGATGTCGTCCACCAGCATCGGCCCGAGGTCGGGCATGGCATAGGTCGTCAGGGTGTTCTGCCATTGCTGGCGGTGCTTGGCGTTCTTGAAGGCGTCCAGCTTGGCGGCAAGGTATTTGTCCGTCGCGGTCGCAAAGGTCATGCCCCGGCGCTGCGACGCCACCAGCGCGGCGCGGGCGGCCTTGCGTTCTTCCACCGGGTCGATGCCTTGGCGGATCTTGTCCTTTACCTCTCGCGCCCGTTCGCGGGCCTGCGCAAGAGTGACATCAGGAAAACCGCCCAAACCGATTTCGCGGCGTTTGTTCCCTACGGACGTACGCAGAATCCAAGTGCGCCCGCCGGACGGTGTGATTTGCAAGAGAAGGCCTGAGACACCGCCAACCGCAAAGGTTGCATTGCGCCCTTGTCCGGGATGTTTCAACCTGCGCACATCCAGCGCGGATAGCTCTTTTACTTGGCGCGGCACTTCTTACCCTACAAAATACCCGCCAAAAAGAGTGCAACGTATTGCGACATGGTTCAACACCTTGCCTGCAATAAAATCGAAAAATAATCATAAAAATTGGGAAAAACCTACAGTTTTCGCCAATTTGCAATTAGACTTTGGCGGGCTGAGCCTCCGCCAAAATCTTATGTAGGGGCATGATGAATTTCAGAAGTTCCGCGCTCTGATTTTTCATCCCCACATACAGCTCCACATTTGATTTCATCTTTTTACTCCGGCGTGCTGCTGCAACCGGCCTCATGCTTATTCTCAGGCGCTCAACTGATGCCAGGCGGACGCATCCCATAGTAGCGCAAGATGGTACTGCACCTTCACTCCCATATTACAGTGAAGGCTGGCGCGTGTCTTGCGATCACCCGGCTCGAAAAGACTTGTTTCCGGATGCTTCGGCTGCGGAGACGGCCAAAACGACTGAGCAGAATACGGCTGCGCAGTCGCACAATACTGCCCCTAGCATCATCGCAAGCGGGTGCGCTTCTTCTCGACCGTGTAACTGGCGAATGCGCTGGAACAAGAAAAGGCCTTGGGAAAGGCTGGAAAGATCGCCGAGGCGCTGGTGAAAACCGAATTGGTGCTCCGCCATCTCACACATGCTGCGCATGTGCTGCCGGGCAGTGGATCGAGGAGGAGCCCTCCTTCGGCTTTCGCACGGTGCGTGGCTGCTGGGGATCAACAAGACCACGGCGCCGCGGATTCGGCATCCTCTCGAACCGATGGCGTTCGATGCCTCATTCCAGATCAAGGGCTGGCATTCGAAGAAGATCACGTTCATCAAGAGCACCCTCCGACGCCAAATAACATCGGACAAAAACCTACTGATGGCACTTTGGGCAACAAGCACGCTTATCGCGCGCCGAGCTGATGCTCGACATGTTTCAGAGCATGCTCCGGAGACGTGCAGATCGCAAATTTGGCATCTCAACAACGGGTGCGGCTGTAAAACCCATTTTGGCGACCTGCGATATCAGCTCTCGGAAGGCATGGCCTTGCGAAACGCCGCAATGGTCATTTCTATGAGCTGAGCATGGATTGCGTCACGGGAGACGCCATTCCCGTCGGTACAGATCGGGTCCTCGATGCCTTCCTCAAGAGCAATTTCGGCAGCGTTTGCCTTGCACTCAGGGAACATGGACGCGTGACTGGCATCTTCGATCACCTGATAATTCGAGGCGGAAATGGCGGCAGCGATCTCCGACGCCTGAATGGTTTGAGGTATTTCGGCCAATTTGCCCAAGTTCACGATGGAAACCGGAACCGAAACCTCATCAAGGGATGCAAGGGCGAAGATATCTGCTGGTGCTGGGTCGATTGCCATGGCGAAACGGATCCGGGGGTCGGCATTGTTTCGCCCGGCGGCCCTCTTGTCCATCTTGTGGAGATCTACGCCGCTCTGGTTCATCCAATCGCACAGTGACGCGTTGAGCTCATCCGTGTCGCAATAGCTTGCAAAAAGCTCGGGATCGAGCCTGGCACCGACCAGAGAAAGCGCAGTGTTGCCGCCCATCGACAAGCCCAGAACCCCGATCTGATCGTTCGCAAGATGTGGATGGAGCGTCGGGTCCTCCTTGATCGCATCAAGCGTCGCTGAAATGTCGGATGACCTCAACCAGAGCTTCATGGTTTCTGCGGCCGAGCGGTCCCGTCCGGTGTTCCCGGGATGCGTGGGCGCGGCGACGATAAAGCCGTCCTGTGCCAGTGGGGCGGCTATCCAGCTCATCGCCTCGGCACGACCGGCCAGACCCGCCCCGTGGGACAGCAGCACGAGGGGGAATGTACCGTCGCGCACGGATGCTCCCTGCAGGGCCGGTGTCCCCTCAAAGAAGATGTTCTCGCCCAAGCTCACGCTCTCGCCGCCGGTAGAGGCTGGGTACCAGATCGTCACCTCCAGATCGGCTCCCCGTTCCTCGGAAGCGACCGTGATTTTCTGAACGCCGGCCATGTTGTCAGCCGCAATCGCCTGCACGCAAGACGTGACGACAATCACTCCTGCGATTGTGGCGGATTTCATCATGTTCTTCATCGAGGACTCCAGGTCGCTGGCAGATTCGTTCTTGCTAACACCGTTGGTTTTTTTGAGCCTTTCCACCAGACCCGAACGTCACCTTTGACCGGACAGTGTTGGAAAAGCCTTTGAAGCAAAGCGCAGGCATAAAACCAGAGTTTGGCTCCCCTCTCTGTGCGTGCGACGCTAACACTGGATGTCCTGAGCGGGGTGGTTGACCAAATGCTCTGCAATTTCAGGCCGCTCAACGTCCAAACCCGCTTTCCAATACAGTCTTTGGATGTTCGCCCTGGGGCAGAAACAAAATGCCCCTGCAAATTCTTGCAGGGGCATTCGACTGTTTTGACGCGAGTGTCACTCGGGATCACGGCTGGATCTTCAACACATCCGGCAGGGGAGGGGACTGCGAATTCCCCTCCTCCAATGGTCTGGTCAGAATGCTCACGCCGCGTCGGCTTTTACAGCAAACCGACGATAGAAGGTCTGGTTCTTGTTCGCCATCTCCCGCAGCAGATCCGGGCAGTGAAAGCGTGTGCCATATGTCTCTTCAAGCTGATCACAGCGTTCAGCCGCGTAAGGCGTGCCAATCATGTCCAACCAGCTCAACGGACCACCAGACCAAGGCGCAAAGCCCCAGCCCAGAATCGCGCCCACGTCACCTTCGCGGATGTCCATCAGGACGCCTTCTTCCAACGCGCGCACGGCTTCAAGGCACTGCACGAACAGCAGGCGGTGCTGCACTTCGATCACGCTGGGTTGGTCACCGGACTGCGGATACTGCGCTTTCACCGTCTCGGAAAGGCCCTGACGCTTGCCCTTTTCGTCATAGTCGTAAAAGCCCGCCTTGGTCTTGCGGCCCAGACGTCCTTGTTCTTCCATCCAGAAAATCACTTCGTCGACCTCACCATCGGGGTAGGCGTCGCCCATCCCGGCCTTGGTCGCGCGTGCGATCTTGGCGCCCAGATCAATGGAAGTCTCATCCACCAGCTGCAGCGGGCCCAGCGGCATTCCGATCATTTTGGCGGCGTTCTCGATGAGGGCTGGCGACACGCCTTCCTTCACCATGCGGATGCCTTCGTTTATGTAGGGAATGATGCACCGGTTGGCGTAAAAGAACCGCGCGTCGTTCACGACGATCGGCGTCTTGCGGATCTGGCGCACGAAATCGAGCGCTTTGGCCACCGCACGATCCCCGGTTTTCTTGCCCTTGATGATTTCCACAAGCATCATCTTCTCCACCGGAGAGAAGAAGTGGATGCCGATGAACTGCTCCGGGTTTTTGGACGCTTTCGCCAGCTCCGAAATCGGCAAGGTAGAGGTGTTCGTGGCAAAGATGCAGTCGGCGTTTGTCACTGCATCGACGGCCTTGGTCACCTCGGCCTTGATCTTGGGATCTTCAAAAACCGCTTCGATGATGAGATCGGCGTCAGCAAGCGCGGCGTAGTCCGTTGTCGCCGTGATGCGTGACAGGATCTGGTCCTTTTTCTCGGGCGTGGCCTTCTTTCGGGCGATCCCCTTGTCCATGTAGTCGGCGCTGTAGGACTTGCCGCGGTCGGCAGCCTCCTGCTTCTGGTCGATCAGCACCACCTCGATGCCGGCCTGAGCCGAGACCAGAGCGATGCCGGCGCCCATCATGCCCGCACCAAGAACGCCAACTCTCCTGACGGTCTGATCAGGCACTTGGGCGGGCCGCACCGCGCCCTTTTCAAGCGCTTCCTTGTTGATGAACAGCGAACGTATCATGGCGCCCGACGAGGGGTTCATCAGAACATTGGTGAACCAACGTGCCTCGATCTTCAGCGCGGTATCGAACGGCACCAGCGCGCCTTCGTAGACGGCCGACAGCAGCGCCTTGGCCGCCGGATAGACGCCCTTGGTTTTGCCGTGCACCATGGCGGAGGCGCCGACAAACGTCATGAACCCTGCCGGGTGGTAAGGCGCGCCGCCGGGCATCTTGTAGCCCTTGGCGTCCCATGGCTTGAGGATATCGGCGTCCTTGGCGGACAGAACCCATTCCTTGGCAGCGGCCAGCGGATCCTCGACCACCTCGTCAATGATGCCTGCCGATTTCGCCTTGGCCGGGGCCATCATCTTGCCTTCGAGCAGGTAGGGGGAGGCGCCCATTGCGCCCAGTTTGCGCACCAGACGCGTGGTGCCGCCCATGCCCGGAAAAATGCCGACCATGATTTCCGGCAGGCCGATCTTGGCCTTTGGATTGTCGGCGCAGAAGATGCGGTGGCAGGCCAACGGAATTTCCAGACCGATGCCAAGCGCGGTGCCCGGCAGCGCTGCCGCTACAGGCTTGCCGCCCTTGTTGGTTTTGGGATCCATACCCGCGCGTTCCAGTTTGCGCAGGATGCCATGCGCGCCCATCACCCCCTCAAACAGCCCCCGGGCCGGGTCGTCGCCAGCGCTGTCTTTCATCTGAGCGATGACATTCAGGTCCATGCCGCCAGCAAAGCTGTCCGCTTTGCCAGAGGTGATTACGATGCCCTTCACCGCGTCATCGGCCAGCGCGTCGTCGATCAGCCCGTCGAGTTCGGGCCAGGCCTCCATCGACATGACGTTCATGGATTTGCCTTGAACGTCCCAAGTGATGACGGCGACGCCATCGGCGCCTTTATCCATCGTGAAATCAGCCATTTCAGTCTCTCCCATTGCCTCGTGGCGCGTTTGCGCGCTCAATCCAGTTCGAATTTCATGTCCGCGCTGATGCCCGACAGGCCATGCGTCCAATTGATATGTCCCAGCGAGCTGATCACCCGTCCGATGCGCCACTCACCGCCGCGAAGCTCCACGCGAAAGGTGGTGACGAAGGGCTCGACCAGGGTTACCCCCGCGGCGTTGCGGAAATGTACCTCCGCCTCAACCACACACACATCGGGGCTGAGGAAAAACGTCCGCTGCACGCGGCGGTCGATCTCCGTGATCCCCTGTTCGGTTGCGGCCTGTAGATAGAGGGCATAATCCTGTCGCATCTCTTCTTCTGTCGAGATGGTGTAGCCTTCGCCAACCCGCGGATTGATCGTTGCTGGCATGTGAAACGCCGCACGATATGCCTCGAAACGCCCGCCCACCAAGGCCTCCGTCAGGTTGGCAGAAATCGGAGCAAAGATCCCGGCACCGTCCTCGGGCTTATCGGCCGGTGCGCGGCCCTCTCGCGGCATAAAGCGCGTCTGGCCGCCGGACATTTCCATGCGCAGGTCGTCTTGTGTGTAATGCGCGACCTCCGTGTCGGTCCGCGTTCCGATCACCAGAAAAACAGCCTCCGCATCGGAGCGGTTCACCATGCTGTGCCCATTGGCGACGCCGGCCTTGAAGCCAGCGCAGTCGCCCGCAGACAGTTCGGTCTCGCCACTGTCTTCCTCCAGCACCAATGTGCCAGATGTAACCATGACGAATTCATCTTGATTTTCATGCCAGTGCCGCAGCGAGGCCCTTGCTCCCGGCAACAGCCGCACCAGATTTGCGCCGAATTGCGTTAACCCGGCGGCGTCACCCAGACGTTGTGAGCTGCGCCCGGTGACGGATGCATCAAAAGGCGCCGGGTAGCTGGAATTGGTCCGGATCGGAACGCTGTCGATGTCGATCTTCGGCATCAGGAATGATCCTTTTCGTTGGCGAAAGACAGCACCGGCGAGCCACCGGTCCGGAGGATGGAAATGCTCCGTTCTCTCGCCGATCTGTGCATCGCGGACGGAAGAGGGCAGGGCGAGTGTCCAGTTGTTTCCATTGCGAATGTCGTAGTCAGCTGCGCGGACGAGATTTGATGTCTCGGCGCAACGACCGCGCAAAACCCGGTGCTTCCAAAAAGCGCGATGTCGTGCCTCGCCAATTTGTTTTCAGATGCAGTGTAGATGTCGCCCATGCGCTCAGCCGTATCGACAACGACTAAACCCGCGCTTGCGACTATGGCGTCGGGCAAGAGGATATGCCGGGCAAACACGTCTGAATCGGCGCATTTTCGCGCCATTCCGACCGTGATTGGCGTCTGCGCCGCGATGGCGCATCCCCGTTCCTCCTGCCCAGACATCCGGTATCAGACCCTTTCGATGATTGTGGCCGCGCCCATGCCGGAAGCGATGCACAACGTCGCAAGGCCAGTGCCCTTGCCGGTGCGCTCCAGCTCGTCAAGCAGTGTGCCGATGATGATCGCGCCGGTGGCACCCAGTGGATGGCCCATGGCGATCGAACCGCCGTTCACGTTCACCTTGTTGCTGTCCACGTCGAAGGCTTGCATGAACCGCAGCACCACCGAGGCGAATGCTTCGTTCACCTCGAAAAGATCAATGTCGGAAATCGACATCCCGCTGTCCTTGAGGATCTTCTCGGTCGCGGGCACCGGTCCGGTCAGCATGATGGTGGGGTCGGTGCCGATCTTGCAGGTGGCCCGGATGCGCGCGCGCGGTTTCAGCCCATGAGCTTCGCCGAACTCCTTGTTGCCGATCAGCACAGCGGCTGACCCATCCACGATACCGGAAGAGTTGCCCGCATGGTGAATGTGGTTGATGCGCTCCAGATGCGGGTACTTCATCATGGCGATGGTGTCGAAGCCGGGCATGACCTCGCCCATTTCCTTGAACGAGGGTTTAAGGCTGCCAAGCGCCTGCATATCGGTGCCGGGGCGCATGTACTCGTCATGATCAAGGATGGCGAGGCCGTTCTGGTCGCGCACGGTGATGATCGATTTGGAAAACCGGTTGTCTTCCCAGGCAGCCGCGGCGCGACGTTGAGATTCCACGGCCAAAGCATCGGCGTCGTCACGGCTGAAGCCGTACTCGGTCGCAATGATGTCGGCGGAGATGCCCTGCGGCACGAAATATCTTTCCATCGCAACGCTGGGGTCCACGGCAATCGCCGCACCATCGCTGCCCATGGCAACACGGCCCATCATTTCGACGCCGCCCGCGATATAGGCTTGTCCCGCGCCACCTTTGACCTGGTTTGCGGCCAGGTTCACGGCTTCCATGCCAGAGGCACAAAACCGGTTTATCGCCAGGCCGGGGATGGATTCATCAAGATCAGAGGCCAACACGGCAGAGCGCGCCAGACAGCCTCCCTGTTCCATCACTTGGGTCACATTGCCCCAGATGACGTCCTCGACGGCATGTCCTTCGAGGCCGTTGCGCTCCTTTACCGCGTTCAGCACCTGGGCGGACAGGCGCAACGAAGTCACTTCGTGCAAGGCCCCGTCCTTGCGGCCCTTGCCGCGGGGGGTCCGAACGGCGTCGTAGATATAGGCTTCGGTCATGGTATGTCCTTCTGGCGTCGGAATAATCAGGCGCGGTCCGCAGGGGAGCCGGGCATCAGGTCATAGGGGGCTTTCCACCCATCGAGCGCTTCGATGTTGGACAGCCAGCGATCAATGTTGCCGAAGGACGCGCGGACAAAGCCGAACGCTTCGGGGTAAAACAGGTAACCGCAGCAGGTCAGATCGGCATTTGTCGGCGCATCGCCCACGATCCACTCGCGACCATCGAGGTGAGCGTCCAAGGTTTTGTAAGCCGATTGCAGCCGCCCCTGGTTGAAAGCGATCACTTCCTCGGGGCGTTTTTCAGCAGGCATGAAGTTCATCAGAAAGCGCGTCATGCCCGCCATGGACGAAAGCTTGTGGTTGTCCCAAAGAATCCAACGGAGCACTTCTCGCTTTTCGTCTGGCGTAGTGCCGCCGAAATGGCCGTATGTATCGCTGAGATATTGCTGAATGACGCCAGACTGGGTCAGTCGGATGTCGCCATCAACAAGCACGGGGCATTCCCCCATCTCGTTGACGTCGCTGCGATACTCGGGGCTGCGGGTTTCGCCGCCAAAGAAATCGACCTTGACCGGCTCCCAGTCAAGCCCCGCAAGCTCCAGCGCCAGAGCCGCTTTGTAAGAATGCCCGGACTCTCCAAAGCAGTAGAGTTTCATCGTCATTGCGCCGTCCTCCCGTCGCATTTCTGTTCTCCTCCCCATCAGGCGTTTCACACCCTTGGTCCCCCGAGGAGGTATTTCTAAAGCAAAGTCGGTCTTTGCTCACGGAGCATTAACCTTAACGCCCTTAACATGTGTGCGCGGTACAGGCTGAAGAGCCGATGACCGCAAGTGGAGAAGCCCCGTTCCTAGCCAACGGCTCGGGTTCGGCAGGAAGGCCGCATGCTGCCCCGCGGCGGGGCTCGAAAACCGGCCTTTCTGCTTCTCTGCTTCTATAGGTACTCATTTTTATCGCGCTTTTGCTCTTCCCATCTGCACCTGGTTCACCAAGACATTCTACCTTGCTGGAATATCCAGTGGTCCTGCCAAATCAGGATACACCTCCGCCAACATCGCCCCGTGCATCGGCGTTTCCAATCGCACCAGATACCACGTCTCATCATCCATCAGCGCCACCATGCCAGTGCGCATTTCAGGCACGCCAAGCCCGGGAAAAGCAGAGACGGCTTCCAGCAAAGCATAGGCGCGGCCGGTGTCGGTTTGCGCTACTTCGGCCCCGTCCAGCTCCACATCGTAGGTCGCACCTTGCAAATCCCCGGCCGTCACGACATCGGTGATTTGCGTGCGCAGCATTTCCTTGAACCCGGTGGCATCGGTTCCGGCCAGACCACCCAGATGGGACAGCAGGGCAGGGGGCATGTAGTCCAATGTCGCCGCCAGATCCCCGTTCTCGATCTCTCCCTCGAGCGATGTCACTCTGCCCGTCAGCGCGTCCATTGTCGGTGCATCTGCTTGGGCGAACCCTGCAGGCAACAACATTGCAGCCACCGTCAAGGCTTTGAATATGGGGCTATTTATCATGACTTGCGCTCCTCCAGATCGCTGTTGAACTGCCGTAGGTGATACCCCAACGCCTCAGAGTCTGTGACCCGATCGAAATATTCGAACAGGAATGACAGCGCCTCTCCCTCGTCCAACCCCGCCTCATGTGCGAACCGTTTCAGATTGCGGTAGCCGTCCTCTGTCATTGCGATTGGAAAATGGCGGGTCAGGCGAAAACGTTTGGGCATCTGGCCTCCCGAAAGGCTGGGTGGGGTTTAGCCCACCTTCCTCTCAGAAATGCTCCGCGTCCAGAGACATCACAGGATCGGCTCCGCTCTCGATCCGCTTCAGATGCGTCGCAGTCATGGGCAGTTGGCGTGCCATATAGTAGCGCCCGGTTGCGATTTTGGCGTTCAGGAACGCAGCGTCGCTGTCACCCGCGGCCAGCCGGTCCTCTGCGGCAATCGCCATGCGCGCCCACATCAGGCCAAGGCAGACGTGGCCGAAGAGATGCATGAAATCATAAGATCCCGACAGCGCCGCATTGGGCGCTTTCATCCCGTTGTTCATGAAGAACATGCCCGCTGCTTGCAGATCCTTGGACGCCGCCTTGAGAGGTTCGCGGAAGTCCGCGTCAAAGGTCTCAGAGCGGCCCTTCGTCTCCTTGATGAACTCAGTCACCATGGAGAAGAATGCCATGACATGTTTCCCGCCATCCTGCGCCAGCTTGCGGCCAACGAGGTCCAGCGCCTGAACACCGTTTGCGCCTTCGTAGATCATGGCGATCCGCGCGTCGCGGGCGAATTGGGACATGCCCCATTCTTCAATGTAGCCGTGACCGCCGTAAACCTGCTGCGCCTGGATGCACATATCGAACCCGCGGTCGGTCAGGAAACCCTTCACGACCGGTGTCATCAACGAGATCAGTCCCAACGCCGCCGCATCGTTATTGCGGTGTGCCCGGTCGATCATTTGAGCGCCCCACAAAGTGAACGCACGCGCGCCTTCGTTGAACGACTTCTGGTCCAACAGGCTGCGGCGAATATCGGGGTGCACGATAAGCGGATCGGCTGGGCCATCGGGATTTTCCACACCTGTCACAGACCGGCCCTGAAGCCGATCCTTGGCGTAGGCCAGAGCGTTCTGATAGGCGACTTCCGATTGCGCATATCCCTGAAGGCCGACGCCCACGCGCGCTTCGTTCATCATGGTGAACATTGCGCGCATGCCTTTATGCTCGGTCCCGATCAGGTAGCCGGTCGCCTCGTCGTAGTTCATCACGCAGGTGGAGTTACCGTGAATGCCCATCTTATCTTCGAGGTTGCCAACGGAAACGCCATTGCGCTCGCCGACAGTGCCATCTTCGTTCACCAAAAACTTTGGGACGATGAAAAGGGACACGCCCTTGATGCCATCCGGCCCACCGGGGATCTTTGCCAGAACAAGGTGGATGACATTTTCGGACATGTCGTGATCACCGGCTGAGATAAAGATCTTCTGCCCGGTGATCTTGTAGCTGCCGTCATCCTGTGGCTCGGCCTTGGTCCGCATCAGGCCGAGGTCGGTGCCGCAATGCGGCTCCGTCAGGTTCATTGTGCCGGTCCACTCACACGTAACCATTTTAGGCAGGTACGTCGCCTTCTGCGCGTCAGAGCCATGAGCGTGGATCGCGGAGTAGGCCCCGTGGGTCAAACCCTGATACATGTTGAACGCCATGTTGGCGGCGGAAAACTGTTCACCAACGGCCGTTGCCACCACATATGGCAAGCCTTGCCCGCCATACTCGGGATCGCAGTCCAAAGCCGTCCAGCCGCCTTGGCGGACTTGATCAAAGGCGGCTTTGAAGCCATCCGGCGTGCGTACCACACCGTTTTCCAGAACACAGCCCTGCTGGTCGCCAACCGCATTCAGCGGGGCCAGAACGTCACGCGCCACCTTGCCTGCTTCGTCAAGGATGGCTTCCAATGTCTCACGGTCGAGGTCGTCGTACCCCGGAATGTCCTGCTCTGCGACCTTGAGAAGGTCGTTCAACACGAACATCTGGTCTTTGACGGGTGCGTTGTAGCTCGGCATGGTCTCTCTCCCTAATCGTCACCCGAGGTTTGCATCTCGGGTCAACGGCAGCGAAGTTACTCCGCCGCCTCTTTATTCTCCATTGAGGCGATCATTTTTGCGCCCCACTCCATTTGTTCCTTCAGCTCGCCGATGGCGGCATCCAGATCATCGCGTTGCCGGACCATGTCCGCCATTCGCGTTTCCGCAATCTCATAGGCTTTTTCCAACTGCGTACGCTGCTGGTCGCCCACGGCATAGAGATCCAGAA
This sequence comes from Sagittula marina, assembly GCF_014196795.1. Taxonomy (GTDB): domain Bacteria; phylum Pseudomonadota; class Alphaproteobacteria; order Rhodobacterales; family Rhodobacteraceae; genus Sagittula; species Sagittula marina. The sequence goes on along the minus strand of NZ_JACIEJ010000002.1, from coordinate 23,105 downwards.
GCTGGCGAATATCCTCAAGGCTGAAGCCAAAGCGCTTGCCGCGCAAAATCAGCGTCAACCGTGCCCGCTCGCGCTTTGTGTACAGACGCTTCTGACCTTCCCGGATAGGGGTCAGCAGCTCCTTCTGTTCATAAAAACGCAGTGTTCTCGGGGTCACATCGTAGGTGTCGCACATCTCCCGAATCGTCATCATTTTTTCATCTGTTGTCATCTCGCGTATCCTTGTTTGCGTAGGCCCAACGCAGAGGGGGCGAGTAACGTCCCATCCTTACAACAAGAAATTCTGTTGACGTAACCTGTACGCTGCGTCACTTTTTTGCTTACGTGGCTTCCTGCATTCGACATATGCTCATGTCGTAACTCTGGCGCAGCACACAAGCCCGCACGGGTCCGGTATTCCCCACCCGTGACGTAACGTCCTGACCAATGATAAGCTTTAGCCAAACCGCTTTGGCTGGCGATTCATGGGTCTGAGCGGCTATCCGCCAGTGTCCAAGCGCCTTTTTGCCGGACCAAGCCGTCCCTAACGTCAAGCGTTCAGGCTGGCCGATGTCTCGTCTCTGAGGGCCTTCAAATCGGCCATGGCTTCCTCGATCTGAGCCTTCTGCTCCGCGAGTTCACGGAGCTGCCGATCGGCCATGTCCACCCACGCCTCCATCTGCGCTTGCGTGCCTTCTTTTTCGTAGATCTGTAACCACTGGCGGATGTCTTCCAGCTGAAATCCGAATTTGCGGCCGCGCAGAATCAGGATCATCCGGGCGATTTCGCGCGGTCCATAGTACCGGGACCGCCCCTCGCGCTCGGGGGATAAAAGCTCGATATATTCATAATATCGCAAGGTCCGCGGAGTCACATCGAACTTCGCGCACATTTCCTTGAAGCTCAGACGCACATTTTCCATCGCTTTGCTTCTCCTCTACCCTGAGCACAGGCTATTCCGCCGCGTCCGGAAGGACAACCATCCCGCACATGATTGACCCCTGCGCCGCTGCGTGCCACCGTTCGCGAAAAATATATCAGGACAGATCATGACCGCCGACAAGGCCGAAATTGCCAGGCAATTCATCGAGACCATCCCGCATTCCCAAGCACTTGGAATGCGTATCACTGAAATTGGCGACGGTACGGCACAAATCGAGATGCCCTACGACCCACGCTTTATCGGAGATCCTGAAACCGGGGTCATTCACGGTGGCGCGGTGTCGGCCTTGATGGACACCTGTGGCGGCGCAGCGGTGATGAGCCACCCACGCGCCCCCGCCGGAACGGCCACCATCAACCTGCGTATCGACTACATGCGCCCGGCAACACCGGGCCAGACCATCGTTGCGCGGGCGGAATGCTACCACATCACGCGATCGGTTGCCTTTGTGCGGGCCACCGCGCTGGATGATGACACCGACCGGCCCGTGGCCACGGCAACTGGCGCATTCACAGTGGAACAAGGTACCGTAGAGGAGGGGAAATGATGACGCGGCCAGCTCCCGAACCTGTCCAAGTGGTGAAACAACGTCGTGATGCGGCGCTCTCGGCGTTGGTCAATGGCATGCCCTATGTTTCGTGGCTCGGCGTGCAATTCGACCGGCGCGGAGATGAGCTGACGGCGGTTCTTCCGTTTCATGAGGCGTTGATTGGCAATCCAAATCTGCCCGCGATCCACGGCGGGGTGACGGCGGCCTTTCTCGAAATCACGGCAATGGTCACGCTCAATTGGACATGGCTCTGGGGCGATGTGGAATCGGGCGTGTTGGATGCAGAGGAAATGGCACAGGGCAAGCTTCCACGCCTGCCGAAAACCATTGATTTTACCGTGGACTACCTGCGCTCCGGTCTGCCCCGTGACGCTTATGCGCGGGCCTTTGTGACGCGGTCAGGTCGGCGTTATGCGTCGGTCCGGGCGGAGGCATGGCAAGACAACCGTGACAGGCCGTTGGCGCAGGCCACGGCGCACTTCCTGATGCCGCGCAAAGACTAGGGTCACCGGGCGCCGGCAAGTGACCGGCGCGCTTTGCGGGCGCCATATGCGCCACGTGGATATTTTCAGTCCAAAGAAAAGGGCGCTCGCTTGACCTTCGGTGCGTGTCGGGGTCCTGTCGCGGAACGTCTTGCCAAGAGGTTTCCGTGGCTACCCCCATAACCCACACCCGCGTTCTGAAGATCGCCATGCCAATTCTTCTGGCCAATATCACCGTGCCGATCCTCGGAGCCGTGGACACGGGCGTCGTAGGGCAGATTCCCGCGCCAGAGCCGATCGCGGCCGTGGGCGTCGGGGCCATCGTGCTCAGCGCGATCTACTGGATTTTCGGGTTTCTGCGTATGGGCACGGCCGGTCTGACGGCGCAGGCCACGGGGCAGGGGGACCGCGCAGAGGTCGCCGCTTTGTTGACGCGGGCGTTGATGATCGGTCTTGCTGGCGGCGCGGCTCTGGTCCTGCTGCAAAGCCTGATCTTTGCGGGCGCTTTTGCCGTGTCGCCCGCCGGGCCAGAGGTCGAAGCTCTGGCGCGCGATTACATGACCATACGCGTCTGGTCGGCCCCCGCCGCCGTGGCCATTTACGGGATCAATGGCTGGCTTATAGCGCAGGAACGCACGCGCGACGTTCTGATCCTTCAGCTTTGGATGAACGGAGTAAACGTGAGTCTGGATCTGGCCTTTGTGCTGGGATTCGGCTGGGGGGTGAGCGGCGTCGCCTTTGCGACCTTCCTCGCGGAATGGTCCGGCCTGGCTATGGGGCTGTACCTTTGCCGGGTCGCCTTTCAGGGTCCCGCATGGCGGGACTGGGCGCGGATCTTTGACCGTGTGCGGCTAAAGCGGATGGCCGTGGTCAACACTGACATCATGATCCGTTCGCTGCTGTTGCAGGCTATCTTTGTCAGCTTTTTGCTGCTGGGCGGGCGATTTGGTGCGGTGACACTGGCCGCAAATCAGGTGTTGCTGCAATTCATGCACATCATTTCCTTCGCGCTCGATGGCTTTGCCTTTGCCGCGGAGGCGCTGGTGGGGCAGGCGCTGGGCGCGCGGGCACTGGGCCGGTTGCGACAGGCGGCGTGGATAACCAGCCTTTGGGGCTTGGGGAGTACCGCAATGTTCATGCTGGGGTTCTGGCTGTTCGGCGATGCGATCATCATTCTGATGACCAAGGATCCGGAGGTCCAGCAAGCGGCCATGACCTATCTGCCGTGGATCGTGGCCGCGCCGATCGTGGCGCTGGCGTCTTTCATGCTCGACGGCATTTTCATCGGCGCAACGCGGACCGGCGACATGCGCAACATGATGGCGCTCTCTGCGATGGTCTATGCCGCGGCCGTTTTTGCCCTGATGCCGGTTTTGGGCAATCACGGGCTTTGGGCAGCTTTGATGGTGTCGTTTGTGGCGCGCGGGATCACGCTGACTTTGCGTTACCCCGCGCTGGAACGGGCGGCCCTTAGACCGTCTGTGCCGTGATTGTGTAGGTAAAGCTTGACGGGTCCAGTTCGTCCTGGGCGCGGCCATCGATTTCCGCCTGCGGGTACATCAGGAACGGCAGCGCGCCGCGCGTGGACCCCGGCAGCACCACGTCATGCGCATCGTTCAGGCAGACCCAGTTGCCCTCGGCTGCGCCAAACAAGCCTTTGCGCACGTCGACGACCTTCGGCGTGTCGAGCGTCAGCCCTTCGTCCGCCCCGGCGAGCACAACCTTGCGCACATCTGCCGGATCGACCGGCAGCCAGCCGATGCCCTCGACAAAGACCTCCGCGCGGCAGTGTTGCGCGCCGGTGACCACCTCGGAACCCGCGCCAAGCGCCTTGTATCCGAAGGACGATGGCGCCACGCGCAGACCATACAAGTCGCGCGCCGGCAGGCCGGAGGCCCGCGCCAGGCCAACATAGAGCGCGTTCAGGTCGGCGCATTTGCCGGTGAGATCGCCCGTGTGCAGCATCGACGCCACATCGCCCAGTCCACAACCGCGGGTGTCCGGATTGCGCTCTGTCTCGGTCACGACCCAGTCGTAGATGCGTTGCGCACGGTCCAGATCGTTGACCGCGCCGTCGGTGATCATGGCGGCTGTCTCTGCCACGATGCCATCGGTGGGGATCAGATCTGTTGGCGCGGTCAGTTCGGCGCGCTCGGCGTCGCTCATGGTCGCGCCGGTTTCTGTCAGTGGCACATGGCGGCTCTGGGTTTCTACCGTGGAGACCACCTGCAACTCCGGCGTTTGACCTGCCTCCCAGCGCGCATGGACAAAGGCCACGCCTTGCACGTCATCCACCACCAGCTCCGCGTCACCATTCGTGGCAAACGTGGTCTCGCCGGGGCGCGTCCACTCGTCTGCGGTAAAGTAGGGCACCGGCACCCAGGCCTGCGCAGCTTTGCCATCTGCGGGCAGATCGACCCGCGTGGTCAGAGAGAACGTCTTCCACCCGTCGGGGCGCGGTGCGTAGGCCGCCAGAAGGCCACCGGGCAGCGCAGCTGCCAGAGCAGCAAGGCCACAGGCATTCAAAAAATCACGTCGGGTCAGAGTCATGTCAGCACCATCAAATGCAAAAGGAGGATAGCCTCGGGCTATAGGCGCTTCGTCCACACGCATCAACGCTGGCGTGTTCGTTGCACCCGCTGCCCGCGAAATAGCGCGCAACTTCTACCGCGATGCCCGTATGACTGGCATGTGTCAGGTCCACCTCGTCGCCGGTCACGCCGCCTTCGGTGACAGAGTTGCGCAAGCACGAAACCTCCTGAGAACCCAGTAGACAGCATTGGCGCGAATCTGGCTACTTTAACCGTCGCAGGCGAGGTGCCACTGACAGGGCGCCAGACATTTGGCCTTCATCAGCGTCTAGCAGCCACCAAAGCCGCGCGTTTCCAAGGACGCAAGCCCAACGTCACGATCAAACCCTGGCGACTAGGGGCGGCAGCGGCAGTTTGCCTCTGGCCTTTACCGCCCCGCATCCTCTATTCAGTTGCGGTCAAACAGGGGAGAGGCGCAATGGACGATCTCGTAAACAGCTTCATGACCGGCCCAGACGAAAAGGGTCGTTTCGGCATCCACGGCGGGCGCTTTGTGTCCGAAACGCTCATGCCGCTCATCCTCGCGCTCGAAGAAGAGTATGAGAAGGCCAAGACCGACGATTCCTTCTGGGAGGAGATGGACTGGCTGTGGAAACACTACGTTGGTCGGCCCTCGCCGCTCTATTTCGCTGAGCGTCTGACGGACCGTCTGGGCGGTGCCAAGATCTACCTCAAGCGCGACGAGCTGAACCATACTGGCGCGCACAAGATCAACAACGTGTTGGGCCAGATCATCCTCGCCCGTCGCATGGGCAAAACCCGCATCATTGCCGAAACCGGCGCGGGGCAGCATGGTGTGGCCACCGCGACGGTCTGCGCCAAGTTCGGCCTGAAATGCGTTGTCTACATGGGTGCGCATGACGTCGAGCGTCAGCAGCCCAACGTCTTCCGTATGAAGCTGCTGGGCGCAGAGGTCATTCCCGTGACCTCCGGTCGGGGCACGCTGAAGGACGCGATGAACGACGCACTGCGCGACTGGGTGACCAACGTGCGCGACACGTTCTACTGCATCGGCACTGTCGCCGGTCCGCACCCGTACCCCGCAATGGTCCGCGATTTCCAGTCGATCATCGGCAAGGAAACCAAGGAGCAGATGATGGAACAAGAGGGCCGTCTGCCCGACACCATCATCGCCGCGATCGGTGGTGGATCGAACGCCATGGGCCTGTTCTATCCGTTCCTCGACGACAAGTCGGTGAACATCATCGGGGTCGAGGCCGGCGGCAAGGGCGTCAACGACAAGATGGAGCACTGCGCCTCCCTCACCGGCGGGCGTCCCGGCGTTCTGCACGGCAACCGCACCTACCTGCTGCAAGATGAGGACGGCCAGATCCTCGAAGGTTTCTCGATTTCTGCTGGTCTCGACTATCCGGGGATTGGGCCGGAGCATTCCTGGCTGCATGACGTGGGCCGCGCCAAATATGTGTCGATCACCGACAAGGAGGCGCTCGAAGCCTTTCAGCTGTGCTGCGAGACCGAAGGCATCATCCCTGCGTTGGAACCCTCCCACGCACTGGCGCATGTGATGAAGATCGCGCCAGAGCTGCCGAAGGATCACATCATCTGCATGAACATGTGCGGTCGCGGCGACAAGGACATCTTCACCGTGGCAAAGCATCTTGGCTTTGACATGGGGTAACGCTCCGGGCTGATAAGGCCGTAGAACAGTTTACGGCCTTTCACCTTGGATTTATTGCGGCTTTCCTGCTGAAATGACGTCCACCCGCAGTGGAATGGTGCGTAAATCAAGCACGAACCGCAAAGCGAATGTCCCCAATAATCGCTTTGTGTGCTGCACTCTCATCGCGCCCGATTGTGAATGCGGCACATCATCGTACTTTCCTCATAACCTGTGTTTGACGGTCGTCATGATCACAACAGGGGGAGGCGGCTTCACTGGCCCGTTGGCCCGCGTCTTCGGCGCGCCGCCTTGCACAAAGGCGGTGGAGGAACTTGTCCGAGCAGATCACGTCCTTGAACTACAGAAGTATCGCAGTTCAGCGCACCATCTTGGGGCGTGTCTGGCCTTGAGAAGTCGCTAAGCCCTTTTGTTTGGAAACCGGACCGCGAAGCCGACAGATCATCTTTCGCAGAAGGCATGTGTCTCAAGCACATCCATCGGCACGATCTCCAGCGCCCCCTGATGCGTCGCGGACAGATTGACCTTGGGGGCACATCCCTCGTCGTGGGCTTGCAGGAAACGACCCGCACACAGGCACCAGTGATCGCCGGCCTTCAACCCGGCAAAGCCGAATTCGGGCCGGGGCGTCGACAGATCGTTGCCAACGTACTTGGAGAAGGCCAGAAACTCCGCCGTCATCACGGCGCAGACCGTATGGCTGCCGTGATCCTCGGCGCAGGTATTGCAGTGCCCATCACGAAAGAACCCGGTTAGCGGGTCGGTCGAACAGGACGTGATCGGTTCACCCAACACATTGATCTCTGGATCTTTACGCATCTCTACTCCTCTTCGGGTCGCGCGATACGGCGCATCATGTTCAGCGCGTCGTCCGACGCACCCGCAGCACGAAACTGACGGTCCGCGGCGTTCACCGCAACCACGGTGCCGCTCTGCTTATCGACGTACACATATTGCCCATAGACACCCTGAGCCATGAATTCGCCAGCGCGGGCGTCAGAAGGGGTCCACCACTGATAGCCATATCCCTTCCGTCCCGTCGCGGTGGGGGCAGAGGCGGTGACGCTCTCCACAGCCCAGTCGTGCGGCACGATTTGCTTGCCCTGGAACTGGCCCTCCAGTCGGAAAACCTCTCCCAGTCGGGAAAAATCACGGGTGGTCAGGTTCAATCCTCCCAGCGCAAAGGCCACGCCATGCCCGTCGATCAGGTAATAGGGGGTGCCGTACGCGCCTATGGGGTCAAGGATCTTCTGTTGCATCAGATCGGGCAAGGACCGTCCCGTGGCAGCGCGCACCACCATCCCAAGAACATGCGTGTCGATGGAAACGTACTGCCAGCGTTCGCCCGCAGGGCGCTCCCGCGCGTCAAGACCGGCGGCAAAAGCGTCCATTGAGCCGCCCAACGCCAGAACCCGGCCCATTTTGTTGATGTCGCTCCAGAAATCCAGGTAGTCCTCGTCGAACGACACGCCAGAGGACATCTGCAACACGTTGCGCAGGCTCACGCCCTCATAGGCAGATCCACGCAGCTCTGGCACGATCTCAGTGACCATCACGTCCAGGCTCTCGACATGACCTTCGTCCAGCAACACGCCGAAGAGCGCCGACAAATAGGATTTCGCCACCGACCACGATATGCGCTGATCGTCCTGGGTGGTGCCAAGGTGATAGCTTTCATGCACCCGTGCGCCATCCTTTAGCACCACGACGCCTGTCACCGATCGCCGCGCCAGCCAGTCCTCCCAATCATTGGGCATGACCAAGGCCGGACCTTCGGGCAAAGGCACAGGCTGGCCCGTCATGTGCATTGGGGCGCTGAGAAACAGCTCGTCCATATGGCTGAAATTATGAACGATCCTGTCTTCGTCAAACAGTGCGTTCACCGCAGCCAGACGGACCAAAGCCTCTCGGTTCCAGAGCGCGAATGCCGCGAGTGCGGCCAGTAAGATCAGGCAAGCATATCCGGCCCGACGCAGCATCTTAGCGGAACTTGTCTGCAAGACGTTGCAGCGGATTGCGTGCGTCTTCCGTGGGGGGCTCCGGCGATGGTTCAGGCGCCTCGCTCTTCGCCTTGGGCGGTTTTGAGGAGCGGGGAGGGGCTGTGCGCAGTGCGACGGCATTCTGGAACTTGCCCTGATCGCCATCTGCCAGGTGCGGTGCGCCATCCGACAAGCCGCGCATCAGATCATCAAGCCACGCTTCGTCGGCCTTGTGGAAGTCGTGCAGCACGTAGGCAGCGACCATCTCCTTGCGGCCGGGATGGCCGATGCCCAGACGCACCCGGCGGTAGGCTTCTCCGATGTGGGCATGGATTGACCGCAGCCCGTTGTGCCCGGCATGACCTCCACCCATCTTGACCCGGCATTTGCTCGGCGCAAGATCCAGCTCGTCGTGAAAAACGGTGATGTCGCTTGGTTCCAGTTTATAGAAGCGCATGGCCTCGCCCACGGATTGGCCGGACAGGTTCATGAAGGTCGCGGGCTTCAAAAGCACAACCTTGTCACCGCCCAGCCGACCTTCTGCGATCTGGCCTTGGAATTTGGCCTTCCACGGCCCAAAGCCATGATCCTCCGCGATACGATCGAGCGCCATAAAGCCGATGTTGTGTCGATTGCCGGCGTATTTGTTCCCCGGATTGCCGAGGCCCACGAATATCTGCACCTTGCCCTCCGCCTGTGCTGCGTTACGCCTATGTAGTCCAGATCGGGCCCAAGTCACAACGGGCCAAACACAAACGGAGCAAGGCGATGTATCTCACGATGAACCGATTCAAGGTGGTGCCGGCCGAGGCGCAGGCCTTCGAAGACATGTGGCGCGGGCGCGACAGCCACCTGAAGGAGGTACCAGGTTTTGTCAGCTTCGCTATGATGAGAGGCCCGGAACGGGCGGACCATATCCTCTATGCGTCGCATACGGTCTGGGAGGATGAGGCCAGCTTCAAGGCTTGGACCACATCAGAGGCGTTTCGCAAGGCGCACAGCGGGGCGAAATCGTCCGCCAGCATGTACCAGGGCCCGCCGGAACTGGAGGTGTTCGAGGCGGTACAAGTTTTGACCCCGTGACACGCAAAAGGCCCTCACCGGGGTGAGGGCCTTCGAAAGTCGTCCGACAATGTCGGTAGCCAGATCAGACGGTTTCGTCTTTCTGGTTGATGACTTCGGTCTCTTCGACCTCATCGTCGTCGTCAGATGCTGCGAGACCCGACGGAGCCGAAATGTTGGCAATGACGAAGTCACGGTCGATGGTCGGCTTCGCGCCTTCCGGCAGGGTCACGTCCGAAATGTGAACGATGTCGCCGATTTTCAGCGTGGACAGGTCCACGGTGATTTTCTCGGGGATGTCACCCGCAGTCACAACCAGTTCGACTTCCGGACGGACAACGGTCAGAACGCCGCCTTTTTTGATGCCGGGAGCAACGTCTTCGCCGATGAATTCAACGGGGATGAAGAGGTTCACTTTCGACGTACGACGCAGGCGCATCAGGTCGAAGTGGGTCGGCAGATCCTTTACCACGTCGCGCTGAACGTCGCGGCAGATGACGCGGACGTCGTCCTGGCCTTCGACCTTCAGGTTGAAAAGCGTGGACTTGAAGCGGCCCTCTTTCAGCTTCTTCAACAGCACGTTGAAGGGGATCTGAATGGACATCGGGTCGTTGTCGCCACCAAAGACGACGCCGGGGACCATGCCATTACGGCGTGCTGCACGAGCGGCGCCCTTGCCTGCCCCCGCGCGGACCTCGGCGTGAAGATCGGGAATCTCACCAGCCATGTTGTATCTCCTAGATGATGGGGGTGCCTCCAAGGCTGTCACCCCGCGTGAAGCGGAGCCTTTAGGATGGATCGACTGGCTTGGCAAGGCGTTTCTGGAGCGGCCATGGACCCGGGTAAGGGGGTAGCGCCCTGAATTCAGATGTGAGCCATGTCTCGCAGCGAAAGCATCTTTTGCCAACAGTGAGCTAATTGTGTTCCGCGGTTTTAGCAATCTGCGGGGAAACTGGAAGCCGCAAAAGCTCTTATGCTTTGATATCAAAAACAATTTATGAGGTTCTCTGCGGGGGCTGCTATGATGCATGTTCAGCCTTAATTCGCCGCCCCGCATCAGGTAGTTGGGACCAAAGGCGGCTTTATCCAAATGAATTTCGGCCGATCCCTTGAGCGCCAGTTTGACCGAATTGGTGCGCACCACGTCTGGGATGCGATCTCGCACGTGTGTCTTCACCGCGCAGGCCATCGAAACCGCTTCTGATTTCTCCAGGGGGAACACTGTTTGCGGGTTGCCCGCCTGATGTCTTTGAAGAGCTTTTCGCAGGCTATCTTCGCGGGCTTTTTCATCGTTCGCGCCTCGGCGGTCACGATGGGCCAAAACTCTCTATCATCAAATTGACCTATTTGGCCGCAAATGCGCTGACCGCAGACAGAACGCAATTGGCGGTCGTGTCGTGGGACGAGGCGCGTGTGTTGTGGCCAATCCAGCCCGCGGCCCAATGGGTGTGACCCACCCTTGATATTCCGGCGACCCGGCCTCGGACTGCCCCAGCGTGAATTTACTTTCGGACATCGTCGTTTCGCGCTTGAAAGGCAGCTATGTCTCGAAACGCGTGACGCGGCGGCGGGACCAGTCTTTTATGACTAAGCCGCAGACTTCTTTGCGACCGAAGCCCGCGTTCGGTGCCCTCTCGTATCAGGCTTGATCTTGACGAACCGCCTCAATGGCTTACTTCAATTACGTTCTTCTCGTCGCGCTTCATCGAAATGTGTTGTAGGCTTCGAGAAACGGGCCGTCGCATCTTGCGGGCGGTGTTCAGGAGGGGGCTTCATGACTTTGCACGCTGTAATTTTCACGACCAAAGAGGTGCTGACATGAAACCTACGTTCGAAGAAATGATGTCTGGGCGCACCGGGATGAAGCGGCCGGAGGTGCCTGAGAGCATCGAGGCGTCAAAGAAGCCGTCCAAGACCGCGATGGAGAAGACCTCTGATGCGGCAAAGGAATTGATCGACACCGAGACCCAGAAACGCGACGCCAAGACCGCTGCTTTGCGCAAGGCGCGGATGGCGCGCGACAAAGCCTAACTGTTTATTGTGCTGTATGAAGGCGCGTCAGACGAGGGTCTGGCGCGCCTTTTGCGTTTCGGGACGTCAGGACCAGTCGCCGGAAAAGTTCTTTGGCACCATCAGGATGTCGCGGTCCACGGTGTTCACGTCGCGGTGGCCGCAGAGCGCCATGGAGGTGTCGAGTTCCTTGTGAATGACCTCCAGCGCCTTGGTCACGCCAGCCTCGCCCATGGCCCCAAGGCCGTAAATATAAGCACGGCCAATCCAGGCGCCCTTGGCCCCCATGGCGACCGCTTTGAGCACGTCCTGGCCGGAGCGGATGCCGCTGTCGAGGTGGACTTCGATCTTGTCGCCGACGGCATCCATGATCGGCTCCAGCGCGCGGATCGAAGAAAGCGCACCGTCGAGCTGCCGACCGCCGTGGTTGGAAACAACGATAGCGTCGGCACCGACATTGCAAGCCTCAATCGCATCGCGGGGGTCCAGGATCCCCTTGATGATGAGCGGACCATTCCACATCTTGCGAAACTCGCGGATGCGGTCCCAATTGAGCGACTGGTCAAAGGATTCAGCCGTCCATGTCGTGAGCGAAGCGGGATCGTTGACGCCCTTGGCGTGGCCGACGATATTGCCGAAGAAGCGGCGCTTGGTCTGGAGCATCTCAAGGCCCCAAGGCACCTTGGTCGCCATGTTTGCGATGGATTTGGGCGTGAGCTTGGGCGGGGCAGAGAGACCGTTTTTCAGGTCTTTGTGTCTTTGACCAAGCAGTTGCAGGTCGACAGTGATGACGGCCGCGGAACAGTTGGCCGCCTTGGCGCGGTCGAAGAGGCCGCGCATGAAGTCGTCGTCCTTCAGGGTGTAGACCTGCATCCAGAAGGGTTTGGAGGTGTTGGCAGCCACATCCTCGATGGAGCAGATGGACATGGTGGACAGGCAATAGGGGACGCCGAATTTTTCTGCGGCTTTGGCAGCTTTGATCTCGCCGTCCGCATTTTGCATGCCGGTGAGGCCGACGGGGGCGAGGGCGACGGGCATGGCCACGTCCTGACCGATAAGCTGGGTGGCCGTGCTGCGGTTGGCCATGTCGATGGCAACGCGCTGGCGGAGGCGAATTTGATCGAAGTCGGAGGTGTTCTCGCGGAAGGTCTGTTCCGACCATGAACCGCTTTCGCAGTAGTCGTAGAACATCTTGGGCGCGCGGCGGCGGTGGAGGCGTTTGAGATCTTCGATATTGGTGATGGTGGGCATGATCACCTCCGTGCCGTTAAAATTGGTAAGGGATTGTTACCAATGCGGTGTGCGTGGAGCAAGATGTTTAAAGCGATTGTTCATGTGATGCGGCTATCAGGTATGCGTGTGCGCATGCGAGGGTCCGATCGTGAAGGGGATTGTTTTTACGGAATTGCTGACCATGGCAGAGCAGACCGTGGGGGAAGAGGCGCTTGATGAGGTGCTGGATCAATTGGCTCTGGCATCGGGCGGGGCCTACAGCCGGGTGGGCAATTATCCCTGTTCGGAGCTGGTGGCGATCGTTGGCGCGTTGTCAGCCAGAACGGGCATGTCCGGGGAGGATCTCCAACGCGCTTTCGGGTGCTGGATGCTGGATCGTTTCAAAGTGTTCTACCCGCATTTTTTTGAAGGCAAAGCATCGTCGCTGGAGATGCTCGCCGCGATCGAAAACGAGGTGCATGTGGAGGTGCGCAAGCTGTACCCCGATGCTGAGCTACCTCGGTTCGAGACTGCTTGGGATGGACCGCGACGGCTTCGGATGCGCTATGTGTCGGAGCGACCCTTGGTGGCATTTTGCGAGGGGCTCATCAGAGCCTGCGCAGATGCCTTTGGTGACAAAGTGTCAGTGGAGGTGTCCCGCGATTCAGATCGGGAAGCCACCTTTGACATCACCATGATTGAAATCGCAGGCCAGTGGACAGACGTTTCGCACGGGGCGGAGGACACGCCGCGCGAGCCGGGGGCTGGCATAGCATGATCGAGGATCCGCCTTCAGCATCGGACCGCGTGTCGCGACGGCGATACGAGCGCGCGGTGCGGTCGCGGCAGGAGGCGGAGGATCTCCTCGAAGAAAAGAGCCGGGCTTTATGGGAGGCAAACGAGGCGTTGCGCTGTCAGGCCGAGGTGCTTGAGGAGGAGGTGGCCCGGCGCACACAGGAGCTGGAGCGGGCCAAAACGCAGGCTGAGTCCGCGAACGCCGCCAAGAGCGCCTTCATTGCCGTGATCAGCCACGAGATCCGCACCCCGATGAACGCTATCCTTGGCATGACGACTGGCTTGCAAGACAGTGATTTGAACGCAACGCAAGCAGAGATGGCGGATACGATCCTGACGTCTGGACGCGCGTTGTTGGCGATCCTCGACGATCTGCTCGACCTGTCCAAGATCGAAGCAGGCAAGATGGAGGTGGAGCAACGCCGGTTCGACCTCGGGGCGCTATGCCGCGAACTACGCTCGCTGTACGCAGAGGTGGCGGCAGCAAAAGGGCTGGAGTTCAGTCTCGACGTCTTGGTGGATACCAGCGATTTGCGTGTCAGCGATCCTACGCGGCTACGGCAGGTGATCGGCAACCTGTTGTCCAATGCGGTGAAGTTTACCGAGGTGGGTGCCGTCCGTACCGTGGTTTCGCAAGTGGATCAAATTCTCACCATCGAAGTCCATGACACCGGGCCTGGCGTTCCCAAGGCGGAGCAAAAGCGGCTGTTCCATGCGTTCAGCCAGGCGAATGAAACGGTAAATCGGGTTCATGGAGGCACCGGTTTGGGCTTGGCGATCTCTCAGCGTCTTTGTCGTTTGTTGGGGGGCGATCTGACCTATGAGGACTCCGCCGCAGGCGGCGCCTTGTTTCGGGCAACAGTGCACCTCGAAAACGCACCACACTGTAATCGTCGCGGGCAACGTCTCCCGGTTTTAGAACCCGAAGACGTGCTGAGCCAGCGGGCATGGCGCATCTTGGTTGCCGAAGACAGCCTGACCAACCAGCACGTGCTGAAGCTGATCTTGAAGCCCTTCGATTTGACCTTGGACTTTGTGCAAGATGGTGCGCAGGCGGTGACGCGTCAAAAGGACGGGCGTTTCGACCTGATCTTGATGGATGTGAATATGCCGGTGATGGACGGGTTGACAGCGGCCGCAGAGATCCGCGCTTGGGAGGCGGCGGAAGGACTGCCACCGGTGCCGATCATGGCGTTGACAGCCAACGCCATGACCCATCAGGTGAACCGATACCTGCAAAACGGGATCGATGCCCATGTGAGCAAACCGGTCAGACGCGAACACCTCGCGCGTGAGATGGCGCGCCTTTTGGGCCGAAACCTTGAGGATTCAGGCGCTATGCGCACCGTCGGCGAGAGATTTGACGAAAGCAAGGATATCCGCAGTTGATTTGCCATCGGCGATCTGGGCCACGATGGCGGAGCCAACGACGGTGCCATCTGCAACAGCGGCAATCTCTCTCGCGGTTTCCGGGGTGCGCACGCCAAAGCCGACGATCACGGGCAGATCGGAAACCGCTTTGATCCGCGCAACCTCGGGGGCGACATCAGCCGCCTGTGCCGCTGCCGCACCGGTGATGCCGGTGATGGAGACGTAGTAAACAAAGCCGGAGGTGTTTTGCATGACCTTGGGCAGACGTTTGTCATCGGTGGTTGGCGTGGCGAGGCGGATGAAATTCAGGCCCGCCTTTTGCGCGGGAATGCAGAGCTCATCGTCCTCTTCGGGCGGCAAATCCACGATGATGAGGCCGTCGATGCCAACCTCTGCAGCGTCGGCGAGGAATTTGTCTACGCCCCGATTGTAGATCGGGTTGTAATATCCCATCAGCACGATTGGCGTCTCGTTATCAGTCTCGCGGAACGCTTTGACCATATCGAGGGTCTTTTGCAGCGTCATCCCGCCTGCCAGCGCACGCTGACCAGCAAGCTGAATGGTCTCGCCATCGGCCATCGGGTCCGTGAACGGCAGGCCGAGTTCAATGATGTCGACGCCGGCGGCGGGCAGACCCTTCATCACATCGAGCGACTTTTCCGCAGTCGGATCGCCCGCCATGATATAGGCGACAAAGGCTTTTTTGCCGTCTGTGCTCAGGTGGGCGAACTTGGATTCGATACGGGTCATGGCTGTCTCCGGATAAAGTCCTTGATCTGTTGCCGTAAGCGGTGGGGAAAATCAATGGGCCGAAGTGACATGACCTCAGGCGGGCTTTTGCGAGGACGGCAATAATGCATCGGCAAACAGAAGGCGCCTACGGCGACAGCGCGCAAGATTGCCGTTATTTCTGCAACGCCATTCGCATTGGTGTGTCCTATCGGGATCAAATTGCCCTGGTTCATCTCAAACCACATCAACAGCCTGCGCCCTGACGTCCTTGCCAAAAACAGCAGGCTGTTCTGGTACGGCCATCATTATGCACCATTGAGCCGGGGGACTGTGGCGACCAGTTCGTCACGAGCCAAAAGCCGTGAGGTTCAGATTTGGAAAAAACAGTGCGATGCTTCCCGCCGAGCCGTTTTAGCGCGCGACATGGGGAGCGCCTCCCGCTACGCAGCTGTCCAAAGGGGGACGGGTCGGCGGGATACCAATCATCCCGGCGAAGTCATCAGTCAATCCCCGCATCATGTGCCAAGGCCTTTGAAAGGGAGCATATGCCGTCCGGAGAAGACATTTCATGACGAGGGTGCCGGGCATTTCCCGGATGTGGTCGATCTGCCTTGGGCCGACCTGCTGTATCAGGTTTTCCGGCGGCCATTACAGCCACGCGTCGAAAAGTGGGTGGTATTGGCAAGCCTCACGCAGTGGATCTCCGCAGTCCGGACGTTCAGAAAGATCCTGGCATCTTGGAAAAAGATTCGCCGGTCGGATCTGTCAGATGACTGATTTCACATCACTTTACGAAAATTCGGCATAAAGTCGTGCAAAAAGCACGCAAGGATTGTGCGCAGCGTGTGTCGGCGTCGTGACCTGCTGCCTCTTGCTAGGGCGAGGGGGCCGGGGTAGGGCGCTAGGATGACAGCCCCCGTAATGACATATCCCGACCATTTGCGCGCGATTCTGAAGCTTGGCTTGCCGCTTGTAGGCGGGCACCTGGCGCAATTCGCCATCGGACTGACCGACACAATCGTGGTGGGCTGGTACGGCGTGCCCGAACTGGCGGCGCTGGTGCTTGCAACCTCTGCATTTTTCACGCTGTTTCTTTTCGGATCGGGCTACGCCTGGGCGATCCTGCCCATGGTGGCAACCTATGCCGCGCGCGAGGACGAGGTGGGCATCCGCCGCGCCACGCGTATGGCCTTGTGGTGGTCGATCCTGTATTTTGCGATGGTGATGCCACTTTTGTGGTTCTCTGGCCCGGTGCTTCTGGCCTTGGGTCAGACGCCGGAGATCGCGGAGATGGCGCAGACCTACCTGCGGATCGCTGGGTGGGGTATGCTGCCCGCGCTTGGCGTCATGGTCATGAAAAATTACCTTGCCGGGTTGGAGCTGACCCGGGTCGTGTTGTGGGTGACAGTGGCGGCGGCCGTGGTGAACGGGGCGCTGAACTACCTGCTGGTTTTCGGCAAGCTGGGTCTGCCGGAAATGGGCATCGCGGGCGCGGCACTGGCGTCTTTGGCGGTGCATGCGATCTCGCTTGGGTTGATTGTGGCATACGCGTTGCGCCGCCTGCCGGAGCACACCTTGTTCGCGCGCTTCTGGCGACCCGATTGGGAGATGTTCGCACGGGTGTTCTCACTTGGGCTGCCGATTGGCCTGACCACGCTGGCCGAAGTTGCTTTGTTCGCTGGCGCCTCGGTGCTGATGGGCTGGCTGGGGACAGTGCCGCTGGCGGCGCACGGGGTGGCGTTGCAGATTTCGACCGCCACGTTTGTCGTTCAACTGGGGCTGTCGAATGCGGCCACGGTGCGTGCGGGCAATGCAATGGGCCGGGGCGATGTGGACCATATGTTCCGTGGTGCGCAAGTGATCACGGTTTTGAGCGTCGTCGTGGCGTTGATGTCGATCACGATCTTCCTGACGCTGCCGGAGTTTCTGGTCGGTTTGTTCGTCGCCCCGAGCGAGCCACAGCGCGCTGCGGTGATCGCGGTGGGCGTGCAGTTGATGGCCCTGGCCGCGCTTTTCCAGATGGTGGACGCGTTGCAGGTGAACTACCTTGGAATGCTGCGAGGTTTGCATGACACGCGGGTGCCCATGGTGCTGGCCGCGCTGTCCTACTGGGGCATCGGGATGCCCGGCGCGCTGGTCTTCGGCTTTACGCTGGGGTGGGGCGCGGTTGGGGTCTGGATGGGTCTTGTGCTGGGGTTGAGCGTGGCCTGCGCTCTGCTGATCTGGCGATTCTGGTCGCATGGCCGCATGATATTTGCCGCAGGCATGACGGCTTCCTGACCAAAGCGGTGGGCAGGAATTCCTGACCTAGCGTCATTTCCCGATTGAAAGCGTTTGGGGGGAGATGATCTAATGCGCGAACGAGCAAGCCCATGTTTGGGCATTTGACAAGATCAATACATTTGCGAAGAGCATTTGAGGGAGCAATTCCATGGACACCACTGCAGAAATGGCCACGGCTGGCCGCAACTATCACGAAGACGTCAGCTTTCAGGAAGCTCTGACGCGTTTCTTTCAGAATTACATCGTGTTCGAGGGACGAGCGAACCGCGGTGAGTACTGGAAGGCTTGGCTGGGCTGCTTCGCGGGGTCCATCGTTTTCAGCCTTGTGGATTTTATGTTGGGAATTGGCGTGTTGTCGGGCCTGTGGTCGCTGGCGATCATCGTGCCGAGCCTTTCCATCGGGGCGCGACGCCTGCATGACATCGACAAGAGTGGCTGGTGGCTGTTGATCGGTCTGATCCCGCTGATCGGCGCGATCATTCTGATCGTCTGGTTCGCAAAAAAGCCCGATCCGGCGCCGAACCGTTTCGGCTGAAACCATATCGACTTGGAAACTGCAAAGCGCCGGGGCTCCGGCGCTTTTTGCGTTCAAGTGGCTAGCCGACGTGGATCATCCACGGCACGCCGAACTTGTCGCGCAGCGTGCCAAAGGCGCGTGCCCAGAACACATCGCCATAAGGCATCAGGATGTCCCCACCTTCGGCCAGCGCGTCAAACAGCGCACGACCTTTCTCCACATCGCTGAGGTCAATCTGCAGGTCGAAGCCTTTGAACCCTGCGCCCGAGCCGTCCAATCTGTCAGAGGCTTGCAATATAATGTTCTCAAGCTCGAGGCGCGCATGGGCGACCTTTTCGCCGGCACCCTCGGGGATGTCGGCACCGGAAGGCATGTCGCTGTACATCATCATGGTCAGCTCGCCACCGAGCGCGGCCTGGTAAAAGGTCATTGCCTCCGCCGTGGTGCCGTCGAACGTCAGGTAGGGGTGAACTTTCATCGCTGGTCTCTCCTTGATGTGCGCGGGTTTACCGTAGCAGCACCTTGCGCCCACGTCGCCCTGCGCATAGAAGCGGCCCGTCTTGGACACAGCCTCGGATAACAGGAGACGCGCATGGGCTTTCGAATGGGAATCGTGGGGCTGCCCAACGTGGGCAAGTCGACGCTCTTCAACGCATTGACAAAAACGGCAGCGGCGCAAGCAGCGAACTTTCCGTTTTGCACAATCGAGCCGAACGTCGGTGACGTGGCCGTGCCCGATACGCGTCTCGAGAAGCTGGCGGCCATTGCCGGCTCCAAGCAGATCATTCCCACGCGGATGACGTTTGTGGACATTGCCGGTCTGGTCAAGGGCGCCTCGAAAGGCGAGGGTCTGGGCAACCAGTTCCTGGCCAACATCCGCGAGACGGATGCGATTGCGCACGTGCTGCGCTGTTTCGAAGACGAGGACGTGACCCACGTGGATGGGCGTGTCGATCCTGTCAGTGATGCGGAAACCATCGAGACAGAGCTGATCATCGCGGACATGGAGTCGTTGGAAAAGCGGCTGCAAAACATCACGCGGAAGGTGCGCGGCGGCGACAAGGAAGCGGTGCAGCAGGAGCGGCTGATGAAGGCGGCCCTGGCCGTGCTCGAAGAGGGCAAGCCCGCACGCGTGGTCGAGGTGGATGAGGACGACCAGAAGCAGTGGAAGATGCTGCAACTGTTGACGTCCAAGCCGATCCTTTACGTCTGTAACGTGGATGAGGGCGAGGCTGCGGAAGGCAATGCGCTGTCGCAAAAAGTGGCCGAGATGGCCGCAGCACAGGGCAATGCGCATGTGGTGATCTCTGCCAAGATCGAGGAAGAGATTTCACAGCTGGACGCCGAGGAAGCCGAAGAATTCCTTGGTGAACTGGGCTTGAAAGAGGCCGGTCTGGATCGCTTGATCAAGGCAGGGTACGCGCTGCTCGAACTGGAAACCTATTTCACCGTCGGCCCCAAGGAAGCCCGTGCCTGGACGATCAAACACGGCACCTCTGCCCCGCAGGCAGCAGGCGTGATCCATGGTGATTTCGAAAAGGGGTTCATCCGCGCAGAAACCATCGCCTATGAGGATTTCGTCTCCTTGGGCGGTGAGGCCCCGGCAAAGGAAGCTGGAAAAATGCGCGCCGAGGGCAAGAACTATACCGTACAGGACGGCGACGTGCTGCACTTCTTGTTCAACACTTGACCCAAAAGGGTTAGCTTAGGTTGTTGGAAACCGCGTCCGCCGTCAGGTGTGGGCGCGGTTTTTTGTTTTGCCTGTTTCCTTAGAGGGTACAGGAGAGCTCTGATAATACTTGATATCTTTTTTAAGACACCGGAAGCCCGAGAACTCCGCCAGTCCAACCTGCGGCTTGCACTCGCTTGTTTGCGTTTTATGCGATTGAATCCATGCTTCGTCACCTGCGGCGTTAGCGTGTTTCTGACGTGTCACCCCACGTCGGTCATCGCCGCCTTCAGTGACGATTTGGGGACAACTCCCCTTTTCATGTCGTAGGCCGGCAACACCACTGCCGCGCTGTAGGGCGCAATATTATCCGGTCTAAACCCTAAGCGATCATGGCGAAGCGCTTGCCGGGGTCAAGACCTTGAGACGCGAACGGATGAGCCTTGGCAACGGCCTTCCCTGTCTTTGCTGAGAGCCGGCGACGTGTCCGTCGACCGCGGCGCTAAAGGTTCACTCCGCGGGATCGAAGAACCAGTGACGGCAGAGTATTCATTCTATCGTCCATATTTCTGCGCCTGCTTTGAGCTTGGTCGGCCCCCAGAGGGGGAGGAACACTTTCTACACGCAGTCTGCGGCGACGCCGTAATAGCGTCAAAAGCCAACACACAGTAGCTGCACCACCGCCGAGCAGGTTTCCGAAGCTGTCCGTTCAGCCGGATCGCCATAGGCTCGCTCCCTGTGCCAGCCAAGGTTGCCAGGCAAGGCAGGCGTGTCGCATTTAGATTGGAGTGCAAGCGTCGAACGCGCCTGCCTCTGCAGATGAATGGGGGCGGTGCGTCTTTCATTACGAGGAGTTGGCCACCTGCGGGTCTCAACGGAAATTCGCGCCTGGCAGGGGGGCGGCGGAGCGTCCACGTGCGAGAGCGACGAAATCCAGTCTCGCAATTATAGCATTCCCGCGCGAGATGATCGGAGCCTACATGCTTTTATGGCTGATGAACCTTCGGAGTCGTGGTTTTTCCCGTCATCAACGCATTGATTGAAAAAGGTTTTTCGGTGACCTCATCGAACATATATGATATTTATTGCGCGGCAAGACCTGCCAAAAAAGATCAATTTTCGCCTTGTTTCTCAGGCAATGCCTCTCTAAACGGGTTAGCGGAGACGTGGCCGAGTGGTCGAAGGCGCTCCCCTGCTAAGGGAGTAGGCCCGGAAGGGTCTCGAGGGTTCGAATCCCTTCGTCTCCGCCATCACCTTTTTGTGGTGACAACACGCAAACATCTGAAAATAAAGAGTTTTACGTCAAGCGCGTTGCGCTCTTTGTGCAATCTCGTCGTTTCTGCTGTACATCTTGCTGTACAATATGCTGCACATTATGCCCCTCGCAGCACTGCGCGGAGAGGACCTGATGAGCATCAAGTCAAGATCAAAAAACGGTAATCTCGAACTCGTCAAGCGTGTCCCGAGGAAATACGCCTCGGTCGAATCCAGAAAGGTAGTCTGGATCTCGCTGGATACCGACTCCAAGACTTTGGCTGAAAAATCGTGCAGAAAGCGCTTGGGCAGAGATGATCCGTGAGTGGGACGCCATGCTCAATGGCGCCTCCTCTGTGCCCGAGGAGCGCTGGCACGCTGCACGCGACCTCGCCGAGGCCAAGGGCTTCAAGTTCATCGAAGCAAACGAACTTCTTCAAGGGCCGGTCGAAGACATCGTCACCCGAGTAGAGGCGGTTGGCGCAGGGTCTAGAAAAGCGCGCCTTCAGGCCGCCAGCGCCCTGCTTGGCACGACGCCTCCCCCAAAGATCACCGTGACACGCGCCTTGGACCTCTACTGGGAACTGACGGAGACTGATCAGCGGGGAAAGAGCGACGATCAGATCCGCCGGATGCGCAATCCCGTGATCAAGGCCTTCAAGAACTTTGTCGATGTTGTCGGAGACAAGGCTGTTTCAGGGATCAGTCGCGACGACATGCTGGATTTCAGGGCATGGTGGGCGGATCGCATAAACGAGAGCTCCTGCAAGGCGAGCACGGCGAACAAAGACCTCACACACTTCTCAAAGGTTCTGAAGAGGGTCAATGACCTGAAGCGACTTGGATACGATCTGCCTGTCAGCGGTCTAAGTTTCAAGGAAGGCCGAAAGGAGCCGCGATGCCCGTTCAGCACGAATTGGATCAGGGACCGGTTGCTCGAGCCCGATGCCCTGAAAGGTTTGAACACTCAGGCGCGCTGCATTCTCTTGGGCATGATCAACACAGGCTACCGTCCCATCGAGGGCGCAGCTTTGCTGCCTCAACGTATAAAGCTGGAGGGCGCCGTACCCATGATCGAAATCCGGCCTGACGAGCGGGAAGTAAAGACCGACCGCGCGATTCGCGACATTCCCTTGGCAGGCGTCAGCCTAGAGGCCTTCAGGGAATACCGTGACGGGTTTCCGCGCTATCGCGACAAGCCCGGCCTATCTGCGACCATCAACAAGTTCCTCAGGGGGAATGGACTGATGGAGACACCAAAGCACTCGATGTATGGGCTACGCCACGCTTTTGAGGACCGTCTTCTCGAAGCGGGCGTCGATGAGCGCATAAGGAGAGACTTCATGGGTCACCAGCTTAGTCGTGAGCAATACGGTAACGGCGCTTCGCCGAGGAGAGCACTCGAGTGCATCAGCCTTATCGCCCTTTGAAACAGGAAGGCACTCCCGATCATGCCGAGAGTGCCAAACGATTTCTGTTAACCCGCTGCCAGTTTTCGCGCACGCTCCAGAGCCTGACTCTTGCTTCTGAGCATTTCAATCTCTTGCTCGACCCGCTCGAAGAACGGCAGGAAGGCAGTGTCTTCCACTACTAAGCCGGCCAGTACCACCTGCGCGTGCGCCAAGCGCTGAAGAAGAGTTTCTGTCGTCGCCGCTCCACTCATCTGCAACACCTGACCTGCCCTGAACTTTCATCCAGCCGCGACCGGAGTCCGAGGGTTGTTTACGCCGATTGGCGCAGGTTGAGCAATCGTCCGACGCGCGGAGCTTTCATCTCGCGCAGCGGGGCGGGCGATTGCGGTGGTCAGGGTCCGCGCATAGTCGGCCGGGGTCTCGTAACCTGAAGCCGAATGCGGGCGTTCGATGTTGTCGTCGGCAGCCCAGGCGGCGATCACGACACGGGCATGGGCCAGGTTGCGGAACATGGTCTCGTTGAGCAGCTTGTCGCGCATCCGACCGTTGAAACTCTCCACGAAGCCATTCTGCATCGGTTTTCCCGGCGCGATGTAATGCCACTCGACGCGGTTCTCGGAACACC
>NZ_JACIEJ010000001.1 GCF_014196795.1 Sagittula marina | reverse complement strand
GCTCAACCGCTACACCGCTCTTGGCATACCTATCACCGAGGCCGCAGGATAAGTCTGTCCGGGGATTGGGGAAGTGCGTTCAGGCCTCAATTTGCGCAACAAAGCTCCATCAATGGACCGTCGGCGCGCACAGAAGTTGACGACAGCCTTAGCCCAAGCCGACGAGCAGACCATGGGTGTCATCTGGACGATGTCGCCAGGCATCACGCTGACGCGAACTGGCGCATTGTATCGCAACCCTTTTGCGACCTTCTTAAAAGCCGCTTCTCGCTAGTTCGCGTCTGTCTCCTCGACCCAAGGCGCAATGTAAAAAGGCGGCACGGCTGTTGCCTTGACGCAGGAATCGTCCAGCACCCGCGTCGGATCGTTGAAGAAAGCCGCCGTCATGTCGCCGACGCAATCGGCGTAGGCAAGCGCACCGTGCCCGGCTTCGGCAATGAAGAAATGCTGCGCGTTGGTCAGGCCGCGAGTCGCTTCCTCGGCCCAGCTGGCCGCCGTCTGCGTATCCCAGCCCGATCCGATGGAGACCGTCGGAATGTCGCTTTCGACGACCTCGTGCCAATTGTCCCGTTCGACATTTTCAAAGGCTTCACAGACCATGAAAACGCCCATCCCGGCATCATTAAAATAGGACGACACATCATAGGGTTGTTCAGCGGTGACCTTCTGGTAGCCGTCGTACGTGTTGTAGGGCACGTCCTCCTGGCAGGCGTAAAGCAACAGGTCGATCCAGTTTTCCTGGAAGTCGAGCGTACGAGACCGGACCGTCGTGGCCGCATAATCAAAGACCGCCGCGATCTCATCCTCTGTCATGGCCTCGAGAAGCGAGAGAAGGCGCGACAGGTGTGGGCCTTCGAAATGCGTCTGCACGAAATCCGAGAGGCGGTCGCGCGTGCGCGCACCAAGGCGTAGAGCGGCGTAGTCCTGTAGCGCTGCCCGCGCGGCGTCGCTGGTCGTGACCGTCTCTGGAAGAGCCGCCGAAAGCTCTGCGTCGAACAGGCCGGGCATGGGCCCAAGCGCGCGGTCGCGATGGAGTTGTCGGCGAAGGTCGGCCACAGCGATGCCAAGCGCGTCGGTGGCCTTGCCGATGATCTCCGCATCCCCGAGCGCGAGCCGCAGCAACTGCGCCTGCTGCTCGGTCAGGTCGTCCTTGCGCGCAGCCATCACGGCGACGGCATCGGTCGGCGGCACGGACCAGTTCCAGTCATTGACCACCATGTCGATGGTCGGTCCGTCTTCGCCGCGCGAGAGTTCATAGATCATCGCCGGGATGTAGGGCGTGAGCGAGCCAAGGTGATGACGGTTATTCCGTTCGATGAAGAAACTGATGACGACCTGCGGCGGGACCTGCTCTCCATCGAACATGATGTCTCCGGCGGTGGACCGTGCGATTACATCCGTCAGCACGGTGCCGAGATCAGGGTAAGCCGCGTCACAGGCGGGCTCTGCCGCGCAGTCCTGCACCAGCCGCTCCATCGATTCCGCAAGCGGCAAGGCGAGCGTTTCATAGAGACGGACCCAGGGTGGTGCGACGCCGTCGATCACCACAGAACGGATGCCCTCAGGAGCGACCCGCATCGTTTCCAGCGTCAGTTTCGTACCATAGGAAATCCCATAGAGGTTCCATGCGTCATAGCCGATCGCGGTCAGGATGGTCGGCACGTCCAGCGCGTTCTGCCGCGTGTTGTAAGCCGTCAGGTCGGTGCCGCCCGCCCCGATCTCCGCGATGCAGTCGCGCAGGAATTGCGCGACGACGGGATTGCCATTTTCATCGGCCTCAAACGGCATTGCACCCTCGACCGCGACATCCGCAATATTAGCCGTGATCTCATCATAGCAGGACACGCTGGCAGATGAGATCCCAGCCGCGCGCTGATCGAAAATGATCACGTCCCGTGTGGCACGAAACGGCGCAAAGGCCTCGGCCATGAAGCTCAGCCCGTGATCGAGGTTGCCGATGCCGGGACCGCCGTGCAGGTAGACCAAGGGATCATCAGCGGGGTAGGACGTCTCCGCCCGCAATATCGCGAAGGCAAGGTCCACCGTCTGCCCGTTGTCGGGATCGTCATGGTCTTCGGGCACTGTCACCGTCCCGCAGATGATGGTCTCGCCGACGATCTCGGGAGTGGCCAGCGGCCCAAGGCAGTTCGTGACCTCCACCGGCGCGCCTTCCCCCTGGGCGAGGCGCGCGTCGAAATAGGCCCCGTCCGGTTCCGGCGCCGTCAGCGCCAGCAGCATCGCGAAGATTTCTTCCATGTGGTGTTCTCCTTGAAAAAGCTGCCTAGCGGAAACTGTAAAGCGTCATTCCCGATCCTCGCCGTCGCCAAGGACCAGCTCGTAGGCCACATCGAAGGGGATGCGGTAATAATCGTCCTGCGCGCAGCTGACGTCCGGCCGGGTCATCGGATCGTCGAGGAAAGCCGCAGCGATCGCACCGGCGCAGCCATCGGGACTGCGCGAGGCGATCACGTGGCCCTCGGACGACCAGACATGCAGGATGCTGTTCGGCAGCGTTTCGGCCACGAGCTCGCCCTGGGTCACAGGCGTCTGGCTGTCCATCCCTTCTGAAAAGATCAGCACGGGGGTATCGCTTTGCACCGGCGCGGTAATTTCGGTCTGGGTGAAGGGAGAGGGGAGCAATCCACAAGCCGCGTACATGACCCTGTAGGTGTCGACTGATTGCACGCCAATGCCGGGGTATGGCGTCCGTGCGACGAACTCCTCTGCGACTTCGGGCGGGAAAAAGCCCACATCCTCGGCGCAATTGACCGCGTTCAGCATCCCCATGGCCACGCCGGGCACGCCGCTCCGTTCGCCGACACCGCTCATTCGTTCGGCAATGTCCTGGATCGTCCAGAAGGTCTCGCGCACCTGTTGCCTGTCCATTGCGTTGGCCAATGCATTGACGGTTACGACAGTGCCCGGGCTGAGATGTGCATCGGCAAATTCGACAAGTGCCGAGGCGTCGGTCGGCTGCAGCGGAACGAGGCTGAGTTCCACGAGATCCCGGATCACCTTTGCCTGCGTTTCTCCTTCATGAAGGCGTGCATTCAACTCTCCGACAACCGCACCGAGCCAGTCGGCGCTGAGCGAACCGCTTTCGGTCGCCAGTGACGCTTCGGCCAATTGCAGGATCAGATTGACGGACGGCGCGATCAAACTGTCGTCGGGTTTGAACACATCGGTCGCATCTGGCGATGCGCAGACCTGAAGTTGGTCCGGCAGGGTGCCGCGGCCCATGATGTCGCGCAGGTAATCCGTGTTCCTGTCCTCCAGCGCCTGGATCAGCATCGGCACAAAGGCCGCCGCTCCGCCGCGCCCGGCCCCGTTGTTGAACACGCCCAGCCGGTTGAAGAACGACACGTCGATGCGGTCTTCCACGACGAATCCCCCGTTTCGAAAGAAATCGCTGCCGACCAGCGGCGGGTCGAGCACAAGAGGGTCGGTTGAGAGTTCCTCCAGCAAGGCGATAAAGCGCGCGCGTAGGTCGGGAAACCGCTTGGCGCAGAAGGCGTCGGCGGCGCAGAGCTCAAAGATCGTGTCGTACTGTGTCTGAAGCTTGGAAGACGTATGGGCGTTCCCGGGCTCGGACACCGACACGGTCCCGTCCATGATCGCGGCGCGCAGCCGTTGCGGCGTAGTCCTGAGCGCGTGCTGCGCCAACCGCGTGCCGTAACTCGTGCCGTAGACATTGTAGCTTCCGCCGTAGCCCATTGCGTCGGCCAGCATCGCGATGTCCTTTGCGCTGGCGACAGAGTTGTATTGGCCCAGGTCGACGCCGACACTCGCGTAGCTCATCCCGCAGACAGCCACGATGAACGACATGGCGCCGCGGCCTTCCACGATCTCTTCCAGATCGGCGATGTTCACTTCGTCGAACATCTCGCCCACGACACCGATACCGGCAAAGAACGGCCCGCAGGCCAAGACCTGCGAATGCCCGGTGCCGCGTTGGTCAAAGGCGATCACATCCCGCCGCTGTCGCATCGCCTGCATGTTCTGAAACAGGGTCGGGTTCGCCGCGAATTCGTGCAGACCCGAAGAGCCGGGCCCGCCCGCGAGGTAGATGACGGGGTCGGACCGAGGCGATAGCGTTGTGGCGCGGAGCCGCATCGCGGCGATCTCGATCGTCCGCCCGCCATCGGTCTCGTGGTTCTCTGGCACGACGACGATCCCGCAATCGTAGGTCTCGCCTTCGACTTCGCCGTCATGGGGCAGCAGGATGGGGCAAGGCGTCGGCTCGAAGGCACCGACCTCCTGCGCTTGCGACGGGGCGGCGGCCAGGGCGGCCAGTATGGCAAGAAGCGGGGACGCCCTGAATGTCAGTGAGTTGGTGGTCATGCCGCGGCTCCCTGCCTTTTCATGTTCAGAACGTGATCGTACCCGACCCGATGTCGACACCACCGTAGGTCGCGCTGGCCGGCGTGCCGTCGCTGCCGTAGCGGACCGTAGCATTGCCGCCGGCGCCGCTGGTGCAGACAAGTGGCTGAAGTTCAGTTCCGTTCGGGCTTGGCGCGCGGTAGACGGCGGAGCAGAAACCGGCCGCCGTTGTAACGCCCAAGGCGTAATTCCCGTCATCTCGAAGCCGGATCGTGCCGGATGAAGTTCCGCCCGTGCTGTTGGCGCCGGTTCCGACAGACGTACCGGCAGTATCGCAACCGCCAAGCAGCAGCGCCACAGGAAGAGCGAATATCATAATCAGTTTCATTTGTTTTCTCCTTCGAAGGTCTGGTTGACTGATCGCAGCGCATCACATCTCTTCCGGCAGATCGGTTGCGGCCGTTCTTCCCCGGCATGTTCGGCCAAGACCCCAAAGACCTCAGAGGCCCTGTTCCAGGCGGTAAGCGGCTACGGCCTCTGCCGCGCGGACCGACTGTGCCGGGGTACATGATGATCCGGCGGTGATGAGTTTGCCCGCGGGATTGAAAAGCATCCCGCATCCCGACGCGTAATTGATCTCGAACTCCCCTGTCGTTCGGCGAAAAAGTTCGGGCACGTCCCCTGCAGGCTGAGGCGGGCGCTGTTGCGGCGCTTGCGCTGTGTTCGGTGCCGCGCCCTCTGCGATGAAGCTGGCGCTGACCCAGCCGCGCAGGCGTCCATCGGGGCTTTCGACCTGGCACCAGCGCGCCTGCCCCCGGCCCTGGCAGCCGAGGTTGCGCAACTGTACACCATTGCCGACCTGCCCAAGGATCGCTTTGTCCGTCGACGGGCCCGCGCGGACGTTCAGCCTGTCCCCTGCGGAGACGCCTTGCACGACATACCAGTCCGGCCCGCCGGCGTCGCCCTGCAAAGTCCGGCTGCTCTGTCGTCGCCGGCGCCACTGCGCCCGTGATCGCGATGTCGAGTGTGTAATTCGCGGTTTCGTTGCGCCGGGCCGCATTGCGCATGAGGAACACCTGCACCCGATATTCGCCAGAGCGTGGCAGTATGCCGTCGAAATGGTCACCGGAGCTTGACCCGATAAAGATGGCGGACTCCGCGCCGGGGGGCCAGACGTTGAAGTAGTTCGACGGGTTCGACGTGTGCAGATCGATGCGCATCTGCTGACCGCCGCTGGCGCTCAGGAAATAATCCACGGATTCGTAGCCGACGATGGTGTCGCTGTAGCTTGCTCCGGACGTTCCGGCGGCAAAGCTGACGTCCACCCGTCGGACCGGGTCCTGCGCCAGTGCGGCCGAACCGAAGAATAGGCCCCCAGCCAAACTGACCGCAACAATTCCCCTGATGAGATTGCGCATCTTCGCCTCCTTTGAATGCGACGCCTCGACATCGGACCAAGGGGCGCGCCGGAACCATTTTCCTTTGGCACATGATGGAACATTCCCGGCCATGTTTCGCAGCAACTCAACCTATAACCCGAAACGTCACCTTACCAATCGTTCAAGTTGTGTATATCCGAATTGCGAGGTGGGTTATCCGAAATGCGGCTGCCTCAGGTCTTAGGGTGCAACGGTACAATTTCATACGATGGACGTGCAGCAGCGCACCGTCCGTGGTATTGTCTAAATTGCGCAAGAACGTCGTATGGAGGCTTTCGGACGCCTTGCCCAAGGAAACAGGCATCAGATATTCTGCGGCGGAGTGGCGAAGTGCCCATCCGCGCGACGACGGGTATCGACAGCTTTTGGTAAGCGATCCGATCGACTTTGCGCTCGTGCCGGACATAGTTGCGAAGCTTTCGGTCGCCACCGCTATTCTGCCCGTCTCCGGGGCTCGGCTGCATCACATCACGTCAAGCGGGCACATGATCGAGGCCGAGGATACGACCAGCCTGTCCATCATGATGCCAATCGTCGGCGCTCTCAAGGTGGAAGCGGGTAATGCCGAGATCAGGCTGGTTGCCGGAGAAAGCCTTACCCTGCGACCGTCGCGCCGCCGAACACAGGTCGCCGGATCGGGTGGCGCGCCATTCGAGGCCATCATGTTCAAGGTTCCGGCAAACGTCTTCGAGACCATGGACGGTCAGGCGTTCGGCTGCCGGCGTAACGACTTTGCCGCCGTCGAGAACACGTCGAAGGCGACTGGCCCCTTGCGTGATTTCCTGCGGTACCTTGTAGGCGACCTCGCATCGCCGGATTCGCTTCTCAATAAAGGCTCGGCCGGCGCAACAGCCGAAGCCCTGCTGTGGGAGCACTTCCGCGCCTTCCTGGCCAAGACTGACTCTACAAAACAACCGGTTGTCCAATCTTCGCCGTCGCTAATGCGCTTGGTGTGGGCGGCAATCGATTTCATGCGGGCGCATTATGCCGACACGATCACTGTCTCTGACATTGCTGCCGCCGTCGGCACAAGCCCAAGGAACCTTCAGGACGCGTTTCGGAGTTGCGGCAATCGGACTCCGGTTGCAGTGTTGAGTGCGATCCGGATGGAAAACGTGCGGCTCGACCTGATGACGTCGGACCCGTCGCTATCGGTTACCCACATTGCCATGGATTGCGGGTTCACCCACATGGGACGCTTCGCAAAGGCCTACCGGGACATATACGGCGAGACTCCTTCGCAGACGCTGCGAAAGCGCTGAAGATACCGGACTGCCCCACATTTGCGATGTTGGAGGGTCACGAATACCGGTACCCAGAAAAACTCCAAAGCCGGTCCCGGCATGGGTGCTGATGAGGTGCGAAACAGTCCCAAACGGTGGACGAAATCAGTTAAGCAAGAAGATCGGCTTGGCCATCACTGCAAAGAAGCAACCACATGGGTTGCTTCATCTCGCACCGAACAGTTTCGTTACGCTGCACCGCAGCTTTTGCAAGTCGGAACAAAGGTCGCTGCGGGCCGCGAGCGACGTTGAACTGCCTGTCTGCATTTAAGCGAGCGTAATCCGTTTCCTACAGGTCCCTGCCTAAGCAGGACACACTCCAATCTCTGCAGCAGATCGATGTGTCTGGCGGGGTCGCTCCTTACCGATAACTGCACACAGTGGTCGGCCATTCTCCCGCTCGTCGTCGAAGAAATTCTTCAGGTCATCCTCCAAATAGCAAACCATGGAACCGACGCGTCGAGTTGTTGCGCGAAACTTTGCAGCACTGTCATTTCCCAGCGACTGGTGGTCTGGGTCGGCTCGACACGCTGGAGTTCCATGTCGCGGCACAGCTTTGCGAGAGTTTCGGCCTTTTGCTAACGAGAAGCCCCAAAGCCAGCCGAGCAGAAACGACCGAACGACCGAACGACCGAACGACCGAACGACCGAACGACCGAACGACCGAACGACAATGGCTTGAGGCCGGTGCCTCTGGCTATGACATTCTGCGCAACGGGCCAGAGCTGCGACGCGATATCGCCAATCTCTGCCGCGAACTCTTCAAGAACGGCATCGCCCCTCTCGTCTTCAACGGCGAGTAGCGCATTAGAGCTACTTCGGGCAAGGTGTAAGTCGCCTTGAAACCCGCGAGGTTCTATTTTCACTTACTGTTCGATTGGAAAGCCTTTTATTTCGAACGCATTGGGCAGGAGCACGATCACTGGGGCGCGCCCCGCATGACAGCAGATGCGTCTATGAAAATCGTGTGGAAAAGTGTGCAGGACGGCGAAAGGCAACGCACTGAAGCGAGTTCCCTCACACTTCGAACGGCTGGCCAATACGTATGGCTGAAACGATAAGACTTAAGCTCAGCCTAAGCCAAGATCAGTATTTCCGTGCTTTCTTCCGAACCCACCTGCATCAACACTCTCCCGGAACAGCCCATCGAGGCGTGACGCTGGAGGTTCCGAATGTCGATTGAAACAACCGAAGTGCTTGTCGTTGGCGCGGGTCAGGCCGGGGTGGCCATGAGCGAACATCTGGGCAAGGCTGGCATCCCGCACATCGTCCTCGAACGCAGCAGGATCGCCGAACGGTGGCGCTCGGAACGGTGGGATTCGCTCAGGGCGAACGGTCCCGCTTGGCATGACCGGTTTCCGGGGCTGGAATTCAGCCGCAGTGGCCCCGATGCCTTTCCCGGCAAGGAAGAAGTGGCAGCCTATTTCGAGGAATACGCAAGACAGATCAATGCGCCCATCCGCTGCGGCGTGACCGTCGAGGAGGTGCGCCGCCACGAAGGACGGCCCGGCTTTCGCGTGACAACATCGCAAGGCGAGATTGACGCGCGATGTGTTGTGGCGGCCACCGGCCCATTCCAGAAACCGATCGTGCCCGACCTGGTCCCCGAGACTCCCGGGATCACACAGATGCATTCCACCGCCTACCGCAACCCCGGCCAACTCGCCGAGGGTGCAGTGCTGGTCGTGGGCGCGGGGTCGTCAGGCACACAGATTGCCGAAGAACTGATGCGCTCGGGACGCCAAGTATATTTGTCGGTCGGCCCGCATCATCGCCCGCCGCGCAGCTATCGCGGGCGCGATTTCTGCTGGTGGCTGGGTGTGCTGAACAAGTGGGACACCGAAGCGACCCCCGGCGTCGAGCACACCACCATCGCAGTCAGCGGTGCAAACGGTGGCCACACCATCGACTTTCGTCGTTTGGCCCATGGCGGCATGACCCTTGTCGGGCGCACGCAAACTTGTGACTCTGGTGTCATCGGCTTTGCGTCAGACCTTGTGACCAACATTGCTGCGGGTGACGCGAATTACCTTTCCTTGCTGGACGAAGCCGACGCCTTTGTCGAACGCAATGGGCTGGATTTGCCTGAAGAGCCGGACGCGCGCCGGATGGAGGAAGACCCCGCCTGCCTGAAGGATCCTCTGACCAGCCTCGACCTGGCCAAGGCCAACGTGACGACGATCATCTGGGCGACCGGCTTCGTTGCAGACTACAGCTGGCTTCAGGTCGACGCGGTGGACGACAACGGCCGCCCGGACCATCAACGCGGCGTCTCGGCCGAACCTGGCGTCTATTTTCTTGGCCTTCCGTGGCAGACGCGCCGAGGGTCGTCGTTCATCTGGGGCGTCTGGTGTGATGCGCGATACATCACCGAGCACATTGTAAAGCAGCGCGGCTACCTCGCCTATCGAGGTCCAGCCGATGCGCAGCAAGAAACCGAACACGCCTGACTGGCAGGAGACAGCCATGACTCATACCCGCATTCGCAAGTTCAACACGCGCGAGACCTACCCCGAGCAAAGCCTCGACAACGACCTGTGCCAAGCCGTCGTCACGCAGGGCGGCAAGACTGTCTGGCTGCGGGGCCAGTGCCCGCAGGACCTCGACACCGCAAAAAACATCGACAGCCACGATCCCGTCGAGCAAACCCACAAGGTCATGCAGAACATTCAGCAACTGATCGAGGAAGCCGGCGGCACCATGGAGCATCTGGTGAAGGTGGTGGTCTACATCACGGACGTGCGCCACCGCGAGGCAGTGTATCGCACCATGGGCGAATACATCAAAGGCGTGCATCCGGTCTCGACCGGGCTTGTCGTGCAGGCCCTCGCCCGCCCCGATTGGCTGGTCGAGATCGACGGCACCGCCGTTATTCCGGAGTAAGCGCATGACCTTTAGCCTCGTCGCCCGCTGCCCTGAGACGGGCATGTTTGGCACCGCGATCTCCTCCTCCTCCCCTGCCGTTGCCGCCCGCTGTGCGTATGCGCGGGCCGGTGTCGGCGCCGTCTCCAGCCAGAATATCACCGACCCGACGCTGGGACCGCTGGCGCTGGACCTGATGGAAAGCGGCCTGCCCGCGCCAAAAGCCATCGCAGAAATCAAGGCGCGTGGCACGTTCATCGCATATCGGCAGGTGCTTGCGGTGGACGCGCAGGGTCGCACCGCGATCCATTCAGGACCCAACTCCCTGGGTATCTGGACCGAAGCGCAGGCCCGGAATGTGGCGTCCGGTGGCAACCTTCTGGCCAACGACAGCGTCCCGCAGGCCATCGTTGACGGCTACCTGTCAGCCAGCGGCCATATCGGCGACCGGCTGATTGCGGCGATGCAGGCCGGTCTGGCCGCCGGGGGTGAGGCCGGACCGGTGCATTCGGCCGGCATGTTGATCGTGGACAAGATGAGCTGGCCGCTGGCGGAACTGCGCTGCGACTGGACCGAGGCCTGCCCCATCGCAGACATCGCTCGCGCCTGGGAGGTCTACAAGCCGCAGATGGAGGCCTACGTGCAGCGCGCGCTGGACCCGCGTGAGGCGCCCTCCTACGGCGTGCCCGGCGACGAATAACAAGGATAGCCCATGACCTTCACATACGAAGATTGGAAAGCACGGGCCGCGGCTCTGCGCTTTCGCAACGATTTATTCATCGACGGCAAGTTCACCCCGGCGGCCACCCGTCAGCGGTTTGAAACGGTAAATCCAGGGAGCGGGGCTGTGCTGACCGACGTCGCGCGCGGTGGCGGAGAGGATATCGACCGCGCGGTTACAGCGGCCCGCCGCGCCTTTGACGATGGTCGCTGGTCCCGCAAGAGCCCCGCCGAGCGCAAGGAGGTGCTTTTGCACCTCGCCGCCCTGATCCGACAGAACGTGCCCGAGCTGGCGCTTTTGGATACGCTCGACATGGGCAAGGTGATCGCCGACAGCTCCACCGTGGACGCGCCCGGATCAGCGCATTTCTTCCAATGGCATGCCGAGGCGATCGACAAGCTTTATGACGAAATCGCCCCGACCGGCGGCCGCGATCTGGCAATGATCCGGCGGATGCCGCTGGGTGTCATCGGCGCGGTGGTGCCGTGGAATTTCCCACTGGATATGGCGACCTGGAAACTGGCCCCTGCCCTTGCCACCGGCAACTCCGTCGTCCTCAAACCGGCGGAGCAGTCCCCACTGTCCGCCCTGATGCTGGCAGAACTGGCCAGCGAAGCCGGTCTGCCAGACGGTGTCCTGAACGTCGTCACGGGCTTTGGTGAGGACGCGGGCCAGGCGCTGGGGCGTCATCCGGATGTCGATTGTCTTGTCTTCACCGGTTCCACCGCTGTCGGCAAGATGTTCCAGCGCTACGCTGGCGAAAGCAACATGAAGGCCGTTTGGCCTGAAACCGGTGGAAAAAGCCCGAACCTGATCTTTGCCGATGCCGACCTTGACCAAGCGGCGGAAATGGCGGCTTTCGGGATTTTCTATAACCAGGGTGAGGTTTGTTCGGCAAACTCCCGGATGCTGGTGCACGCCTCGGTCAAGGACGAGATGATCGACCGGATGCGCGCGCAGGCTGCCAAGGTCGTGCTGGGCGATCCGTTGGACCCCGCGTCGACCATGGGGTCATTGGTGGATCGCGCCCACGCGGACCGTGTCATGTCCTTCGTTGAGGCTGGCAAGCAAACCGCGCGACTGGTCTGCGGTGGCGAGCGGGTCACGCACATGGGCTCCGACGCCTACGTCCAGCCCACCATCTTTGACGATGTGGCGCCCGACGACCCGCTGGCGCGAGAGGAGATCTTTGGCCCCGTGCTCACGGTGCAGACCTTCGAGGACGACGCCGAGGCCGTACGCATGGCGAACGACACTGTCTACGGGCTGGCCGCCTCGGTCTGGACACGGGACCTGTCCCGTGCGCTGGACGTCAGCGAGAAGCTCGTGGCGGGGACGGTATCGGTCAACACGGTCGATGCCCTGTCGACCTACACGCCCTTCGGCGGGGTAAAGCAGTCCGGATATGGCCGGGACCTGTCTCTTCATGCGTTCGACAAGTATTCGGCCCTGAAGACGACCTGGATTAAATTCTGAAACCCGATGTCCGGCAGGCGCTGAGCCTTGACCGGATATCACCAAGGCCTTAGCCAAAGCCTATCCGATCTTCTGGAAAGGCTTTGGCATGCCCTTACGATTTACACTCCGACAGCTCGAATACTTCGTCGCGGTTGGCGAAGAGGGGTCGATCGCCCAAGCGGCCGGCAAGGTGAACGTCTCTTCTCCGTCAATCTCCACGGCCATCGCGCAGATGGAACAGGAGTTCGGCCTGAAGCTTTTTGCCCGCAAACATGCACATGGCCTGACCCTTAGCCAAGCCGGGCGGCAGTTCATGGAACGGGCGAGGTCAGTGCTGGCAGAGGCCGAAAAGCTGAACACGCTGGCACAGGACATTACCGGCCGGGTGCACGGACCACTGAACGTCGGATGTCTGCTGACCTTTGCACAGATCGTGCTGCCGCACCTGCGGCGCAGCTTTATCTCGCGGTTTCCGGATGTGGAATTTCACCAGTTCGAACGCGATCAGGGGTCGATCTTCGATGGCCTGCGGAACGCCGAGCTGGATATTGCGCTGACCTACGATCTGGATGTTCCGCCGGACATGGAGTTCGTGCCACTTTTCAACCTGCCGCCCTATGCGTTGCTGCCCGACACCCATGACTTTGCCCAGCGCAAAACCCTTGCGGTCGAGGAGCTGGCCGACCACCCGATGGTGCTGCTCGACCTGCCGCATTCCGCTCCTTACTTCCTGTCGTTTTTCGCGCAGGCTGGGGTGCGTCCGAATATCGTCGAACGCACGCGCGACATGGAGGTGATGCGCTCTCTGGTGGCGAACGGCTTCGGGTATTCCATAGCCAATATTCGCCACACTTCGGAACGCGCAGCCGATGGGAAGCTGTTGCGATTCGTGCCGCTATCGGGCGAGCTGCGCCCGCTCCAACTCGGGCTGTTGCTGGCTGGAGGATCGAAAAGCAGCCTGACGGTTCGCGCATTGATCGATCACTGCAAGGAGAACCTGACGCCCGTCATGACACCGGGGTTAAAGGTGCCGACACCGACTTAAAATTAGGCACTTAGATCGCCAATGAGGCGGTGTGCGAACTGGCCTTGAGTTAGGGCAATCCTTACTCAAGATTACTGAAAGCGTTATTTAACTTAATCGAAGTTTCCTCAACCCTGCCTGCATTCCCGCCAGCTTTTTGGCGAGCACCAGACAGGGAAGTGTTCCAATTGCGTGATCCCCGCTACGATATACTTTTCACGCCGATGCAGATCGGCCCCGTCACTGCGAAGAACCGGTTCTACCAGGTGCCGCACTGCAATGGTGGCGGCTATCGCGACCCCTCGGCGGCGGCTGCGATGCGCGGCATCAAGTCCGAAGGCGGCTGGGGGGTTATCTTTACCGAACAATGCGAAATGCATCACACGTCGGAAATCACGCCGTTCATCGAACTGAGGCTGTGGGAAGACAAGGACATTCCGATGCTGGCCAAAATGGCCGACCGGATGAAGGAACACGGCGCGCTGGCCGGGATCCAACTGGCCTACTCGGGGATCAATGGCCCGAACCTTTATACCAAAGAGGTGCCTCTTGCGCCCTCCGCCCTGCCGATCCGCACCTTCACGAACGATCCGGTTCAGGCGCGCGCGATGGACAAGCAGGATATTCGCGACCTCCGCCGCTGGTTCGTGAATGCGGCCAAGCGGTCTCAGATGGCCGGGTTCGACCTGATCTGTCTTTACGGCGCGCATGGTTTTGGCATCTTTCAGCACTTCCTGTCGCGCGCCACAAACCAGCGCGATGATGAATACGGCGGCAGCCTCGAAAACCGTTCCCGCTTTGCCCGCGAGGTGATTGAGGACATGCGAGAGGCCGTCGGCGAGGAAATGGCCCTGACCTTGCGCGTCAGCCTTGACGAGACCATCGGCGAGCTGGGGTTTTCCAACGCCGAGGTCCGCGATTTCATCGAGATGAACCGCGACTTGCCTGACCTTTGGGACCTCGCGCAGGGCACGTGGGAAGATTGCTCCGGCCCGTCTCGTTTCAAGGAAGAAGCAGCGCAAGAGACCCTGGTGCGCGGCATCAAGGAACTATCCGACAAGCCCGTCGTCGGCGTCGGGCGTTTCACCTCGCCTGATGTCATGGCCAAGATGGTGAAGTCCGGCACGCTGGATTTCATCGGCTGTGCGCGTCCCTCGATTGCCGATCCTTTCCTGCCCAAAAAGATCGAAGAGGGCCGGATCGAGGACATTCGAGAGTGCATCGGCTGCAACATCTGCATCACCGGCGACATGACAATGTCGATCAGCCGCTGCACCCAAAACCCGACCTTCATGGAGGAATGGCGCAAGGGCTGGCACCCGGAAAAGATGAACGCAAAGGGGGCGAGTTCCAACGTGCTGGTCGTCGGGGCCGGCCCAGCGGGCCTTGAGGCCGCACGGGCTCTGGCCGAGCGGGGCTATGACGTGGCCCTGGCCGAGGCCGGCACCGAACTGGGCGGCCGCGTCGCGCGGGAACGCCATCTTCCGGGGTTGTCGGCCTGGGGGCGTGTGGCGGATTACCGTCAGTACCAGTTGAGCCAGAAGACGAACGTCGAAACCTATTTCGACAGCCGCCTGACAGCCGATGAAATCCTCGAATTCGGTTTTGAGAACATCGCTGTGGCCACCGGCAGCCACTGGCGGCGCGATGGCGTGGCGCGGCAGCACGTGGTGCCGATGCCGATCGACGCCGCGATGCCCCTGTTCACGCCGGATGACATCATGGGCGGGCAGCGCCCGACGGGCCATGTGGTGATCTTCGACGATGACCATTACTACATGGGTGGCGTCCTGGCAGAACTGCTGGTGAAAGAAGGCTGCAAGGTCACGCTGATCACCCCGTCGGCCTTCGTCTCGGACTGGACCAACAACACGCTGGAACAGGCGACGATCCACAGGCGGCTGGCCGAAATGGGGGTCGAGATCGTGCTGAACCGTGGTGTGACACGGATTCGCGCGGATCACGTGCAATCCAACTGCGTCTTTACCGACATGACCCGCGACTTTGCCTGCGACGCCCTCGTCATGGTGGCCGCGCGACAGGGGGACGACGCGCTTTACCGCGACCTGAAGGCACGGGAAGCCGACTGGGCCGACGCAGGCATCCGCAGTGTGACGCTCTTTGGCGACGCCGAAGCGCCCGGCCCTATCGCCTGGGCCACATATGCGGGTCATCGCTACGCCCGTGAGCTGGACCAGCCGGACATCGGCGATGCCCTGCCGTTCCGACGCGAAATTACAGAACTGGCCGTGGACTGACGACAGGGATCCGGGCCGGACCGGCCTGACAAGGAAAGGCACAGATTTGGAAACGCGCAATAAAGCAGTGGAGATCCGGCAGGTCTCGAAGACCTTCGGGCGTCATCAGGCGCTGGAAACGGTGTCCTTTGACATCCGTGACAACGAGTTCTTCACTCTGCTGGGTCCGTCGGGCTGCGGGAAAACGACGCTCTTACGCATGATCGCCGGCTTTGAGGAACCGACAACAGGCCAAATCCTGCTGCACGGTCAGAGCATCCAGTCGCTGCCGCCGCACCGCCGCCGCGTGAACACCGTGTTCCAGAACTACGCCCTGTTCCCGCATATGACGCTGGAGCAGAACATTGCCTACGGGTTGGAAAACCTCGGCTGGGAGAAAAAGCGCCGTCAGGACCGCACCGCCGAGATGCTTGAGCTGGTGCACATGACCGCTTTCGCGCTCCGCAAACCTGCGCAGCTGTCGGGCGGCCAGCGCCAGCGGATCGCCCTGGCCCGCGCTCTGGCGCCGGAACCGGAAGTTCTGCTGCTGGACGAACCACTCTCTGCGCTGGACCTGAAACTACGCCAGGCGATGCGCGAGGAACTGCGCCAGTTGCAACGCAAGACCGGGCTGACCTTCGTTTTCGTGACACACGACCAGGAGGAGGCGCTGGACATGTCCGACCGCATCTGTGTGCTGGGGGATGGGCGCATCCAGCAGATCGGCACGCCGCGCGACATCTATGAAGATCCCGCCAACCGCTTCGTCGCCAATTTCATCGGTGAGACGAACTTCTTCGACGTCGAGATCCTGTCCCTGGACGATACCACCGCCCGCGTGCGCACGCCCATGGGGATCGAGATGACGGCCGGACACCGCAACCTTGAACGCGGCCAGAAAGAGGCGACCCTGTCCCTGCGGCCCGAAAAGATCGGGCTCGATGATCAGGCCGGCGGAGAGATCGTCACCGGCACCGTCACCGGCGTGAATTATCTGGGCGGCTTCACTCATTATGTTGTGCGCGTCGGCGAGGCTGATTTGCGGGTCTCGCGCCGAAACGCGGCCGGGCGTCCGACCACGCTGGTCGAAGGCAGCAAAGTCCGGCTGGGCCTGCAGGCGGAAGCGGCAAGGATCCTTGGCACATGAAAGATTTCCGCTTTTGGGGGCTGTTGCCCGCGCATCTGTTGATGATGTGCACGCTGATCGTGCCGATCCTGATCATCATCGCCGTCAGCGTGTCGACACGCGGCGCCTACGGCGGATTCGAGTTCGAGTTTTCCACCGACGCCTATCGCCAGATCCTGTTCAACGAAGGCTGGTCCGGCGAGATGGAGTTCAATCCGCAGTACCTCTTTATCATCGCCCGCACGGCGGTCCTTGCGGGGCTTGCCACGCTGATCTGCATGGTGCTTGCCTTTCCCGTCGCCTATTGGATCACGCTGCAGAGCGCTCAGATGCGCACGTTGCTGTTGTTCATGGTCACGCTGCCTTTCTGGGTGTCGATGATCGTCCGGGTCTACGCCTGGCTGATCATCCTTGGAAACGACGGCGTAATCGAAAGCGCATTGCGTGCCACCGGCCTGGTAGAGGACATGGACACGCTGTTGTTCAACAACGGCGCGATGCTGGTGGGCATGGTCTACAGCTACATTCCGCTGATGATCCTGCCTGTCTACGCCTCGATTGAAAAGCTCGACCGGGCTCTGATCGAGGCCAGCCACGACCTTTACGGCAGCCGCATGACCACGCTGCGCCGGGTGATCCTGCCACTGTGCTGGCCGGGCCTTGGCGCCGGTGCGATCCTCGTCTTCGTCCCCTGTCTCGGAACGGTGCTGGAGCCGATCCTGCTGGGCGGTGGCAAGATCATGATGATGGGCAACCTTATCCAGATGCAGTTCGGTGGAGCCCGCAATTGGCCTTTCGGGGCGGCGATCGCGATCACCCTGATGTGCCTGGTGATGGGCGTGCTGATCGTCAACGGCCTGCGCGCGATGCGCCAAGCCCAGCTCAAGGCGGAGTCAATCTGATGGCGTTCAAACACAATGTAAGGCAGTATCGCGGGCTTGGCCCCTTTACCGTCGTGTTCTTTGCATGGCTCTACCTGCCCATCGCGGTCGTGATCTTCTACTCCTTCAACGAGAACCGCCTTGTTTCGGTCTGGTCTGGCTTTTCGCTCAAATGGTATGCAGAGGCCTTGTCGAACCGAAACCTGATGAACGCGGTTCAGACGTCGTTGTCGGTCGCTGCGATCGCCACGATTTGTGCGACAGGCATCGCGCTGATGGCGGCACTCGTGCTGGTGCGGGGGCGCAACGTGAAATACCGCCGCGTCTCCGAGACCATCGTGAACCTGCCGTTGCTGCTGCCTGAGATCGTACTGTCCGTTGCAGTGCTGATCCTGTTTTCCCAGGTCGGGCTTGCGAACGGATTTCTAAAGCTGGTGATCGGTCACACGACTTTTTGCACGCCTTTCGCCTTCCTGCCCATCCGCGCCCGGCTCCAGGGCATGGACTCCG
This sequence comes from Sagittula marina, assembly GCF_014196795.1. GTDB lineage: Bacteria > Pseudomonadota > Alphaproteobacteria > Rhodobacterales > Rhodobacteraceae > Sagittula > Sagittula marina. The sequence goes on along the minus strand of NZ_JACIEJ010000001.1, from coordinate 684,802 downwards.
ACTTCGAGGACGCCTCGGCTGATCTTTATGCAAATCGGTGGACAACATTTCGGCGCGTGACCCTGCCGCTGATCGCGCCCGGTGTCTTTGCGGGAGCAATGCTGGCCTTTGTCATTTCGATGGACGACTTCATTACGTCGAACATGCTGAACTCCGGCGGTTCGACCACGCTACCCGTCTACATCTTTGGCCTGATCCGCCAGGGCACGACGCCCGAACTGAATGCAATCTCCACCCTGATCATCCTTGTTTCGCTGATCGTTGCAGCCCTGGCCCTGTTCATTCAGGCGCGCGGCGCGACAACCAACACGCACTAAACAACCAAAGTCCGGACAACCGGACAGAACCAACAGGAGAGACCGATGAAAACCATGTTCAAAACAACCGTCGCCGCCGGTGCGTTGCTTGCCAGCGCCGCTCATGCCGAAGGTGATCTCAACATCTACGCGTGGTCTGACAGCATCGCGCCGGAGCTTATCACGGCCTTCGCCGACGAATACGACGTGAATGTCAGCGTCGATGGCTTCAACTCCAACGAGGATCTGCTGACCAAGTTGCAGGCAGGCACCTCGGGCTACGATCTTGTCACGCCCTCACAGCACTTCTTGAAGATCATGGCAGACCAGGGCCTGCTGGAAGACATTTCCGCAAGCGAGATGCCCGCGTTCGCGCAGGTCGCGGACCAGTGGCGCGGCCAGTGGTGGGACCCCGACAGCGCCTATTCGATCCCGCTGGCCTATGGGACCGCCGGCTTCAGTGTAAACCGGGACCAATACGATGGGGCCGTGGACAGCTGGTCCGCCTTCTTTGAACCCGACGACAAGTTGGCGGGCAAAATCGCAAGCCTGAACTACCCCGACGAGGTGATCGGTGCCGCGCAACTTTATCTGGGCGTGGAGTTTTGTTCGGAAGACGCGACCGAGATGAAGAAAGTCTACGATCTGCTGGCCGCACAAAAGCCGGACGTCGCGGTCTATGCCAGTGACAACATCGAAAACCGCCTTGGGTCCGGCGAGGTTGCGGCGCATTTCTGGTGGGACGGCAACTCCATGCGGACCCGAATGGACGGCGCGCCAGTGGAATTCGCTATGCCGAAAGAGGGTCTTGTGGGCTGGATCGATTCCATGGTGGTCCCCGCGGGCGCGGCCAATGTGGACAATGCCAAGGCCTTCATGAACTTCATCTCGGAGCCCGAGAACGCCACGATTCAGTACAATTATTACGCCCACTCCTCGCCGGTGCAGCTGGTGATGGAGGACGCGAAATACACGCCTGAGAACGCGCCGGAGCTGTTCCCCGACGTGCCAGTCGAATTTTCGCGCACCTGCTCCCCGGCGGCGCAGGATCTTGTGACAAAGGTCTGGACGCAGCTGCTGCAATAAAGCCACGCGGGAGGGCCGTGACCTGGCCCTCCCGCCTCTTCTTTCTATCGCGAAGGTGCCCCATGTCCGAAGATCACAGCTATGACTACATCATTGTGGGCGCGGGATCGTCTGGATGCGTGCTGGCCAACCGCTTGAGCGCGGACCCGGCCATCAGGGTCTGCGTCGTCGAGGCCGGGGGTGGCAGCGACAGTGACATCCGCGTGCGTGTGCCGGCGGGGATCCTGTCGCTCTACGGCGATTCCAAATTTGACTATGGCTACACCAGCGTGCCGCAACCTTGCCTGAACGACCGTCGCATTCCCATGAACCGTGGCAAGGGGCTTGGCGGGTCAAGCTTGATCAATTCCATGATCTATATCCGCGGACATGCCCGCGACTACGATGATTGGGCGCGGCTGGGTTGCACCGGCTGGGGTTGGGATGACGTGCTGCCGGTGTTCAAGGATCTGGAGCGCAACGTAAACGGCCAGGATCCGGCATTTCACGGCACGCATGGAGAGCTGTTGGTGGACCGTCCCCGGGATCCCAACCCCGTCTCGCACAAGTTCGTCGCCGCCGCGAGAGAGGCCGGCCTCCCGGAAAACACCGATTTCAACGGCACCGACCAATACGGCGTGGGCATCTATGACGTCACGCAGGATCGCGGCGGCCGGTTCAATGCATACCGGGCGTTTCTGGCCCCGGTGACCGACCGCGAGAACCTGACAATCCTGACCGGCGCCGAAAGCCGGAAGCTGGCAATTGATGGCCATCGGGTCACCGGCCTCGTGATCCGGCGCGGCGGGCAGGACCAGACGCTGCACTGCCGGGGGGAGGTCGTGCTCAGCGGCGGGTCCATCGGCTCCCCGGCGCTTTTGCTGGCCAGCGGCATCGGCCCCGGTACGGCGCTCAAGGCGTCGGGGCGTCAGGTGAAACACGATTTGCCCGGCGTCGGACAGAACCTTCAGGACCACGTCGACGGCATGATCACCACACGGTCGCGCAGCAACAGCACGCTGGGCCTGTCCGTGCCAAACCTGCACCGCATTCTGGCCGCACCGCTGCGGTATTTCGGGTGGCGCCGCGGGATGCTGACGACGAACTATGTCGAGGCCGGCGGCTTTGCCAAGACGCGATACGCGCAAGGGCGCCCGGATATCCAGTTCCATTTCGTGCCGGGTTACCGCAGTCATCGGGGGCGGGTCGTCGAATATGGCCACGGCTACGCCGTCCACACCTGTGTCCTGCGCCCCCGCAGTCTGGGTGAAATCCGGCCCATAGGCCCGGGTACCGATTTCGAAATGGACCCGAAGTTCCTGAGTGATGACCACGACGCCAACGTTCTCGTCGACGGGATCAGGATCGCCCGCCAGATTCTGGCAGCGTCGTCCTTCGCCGACATTCGCGGGCAAGAGATGCTCCCCGGCGACTCAGTGCGGACAGACGACGAAGTTCTCGCATACCTGAGGGCCGAAGCGCTGACCGTCTATCACCCCGTTGGCACCTGCAAGATGGGCACCGATGACCGGGCCGTCGTGGATCCAAAGGGGCTGCGGGTGGCGGGAATGGCGAACCTGCGGGTAGCCGACGCCTCTGTCATGCCGACGCTGATTGGCGGAAACACCAGCGCGCCGTCCATGATGATCGCCGAACGCGCAGCGCGGGCGATCATTGCCGACCGAAAGGCGCGCGCTCATGCCGCCTGACGCCGCCGACGTGATCATCCAGAATGCGCAACTGCGCACGATGGACCCACAAAACCCGGTGGCAGAGGCGCTGGCGATCCGTGGCAACCGGATTGTCGCCGTCGGGTCCAAGACCGAGATCATGGCCCACGAAGGCCCCGACACGCACGTCATCGACGGCAAAGGCGGCACACTGATGCCGGGCTTTTTCGAAAGCCACCTGCACATCTTGCCTGGCGGCGTTTCACTGGAGCGGTTGAACCTGGCGGACATCTCCGGCGCAGAGGCATTCGAAATCGCGGTTCGGGATTTTGCCAACCGGTATCCGGAGGCCGAACTTCTGATCGCCTTTGGCGCGAACTACACGCTGTTTGGCGATGACACCCGGATCACACGGCGTCATCTTGACGCCGCAATCCCGGATCGGCCCTTTTACATGATCGCTTGCGATTTTCACACGGGCTGGGCCAACACAAAGGCGCTGAAGGCCGCGGGCCTGATGCAGGGGCGCGACCTTGGCCCTGCTTCAGAGGTCGTGATGGACGCAGAGGGGACCGCGACCGGAGAGCTGCGCGAGGCCGCTGCCATGGACTGCATCATGGCGATCAAAACCGCCGGTACGCGAGAGATGCTGGGCATGTCCGGCCTGGAACCGGACAGCGTGACGCAGGCCCAACGCGAAGAGGATATCGCATTCCTCACTGCCGGCATGGAGTATTGTGCCCGGCACGGGATCACCAAGCTGATCAACATGGACGGCAACCGCTACCAGCTGGAGCTTCTGGCCGAGATGGAGCAGCGCGGCACACTGTCGTGCCGGATCGAAGTGCCCTACCGCATTCCAAACAACGCGGACGGCGATCCAATTGGCAAGGCTGTGCAGATGACCCGCGATTTCGCGACCGAAAAGGTGTCTTGCGGGCGGGTCAAGATGTTCATGGACGGCGTCTTTGACAACTGGACAGCGCTGAAGCTGGAAGATTACCCCGACCGCCCCGGCTATCGCGGTGCGCCCATCGTCCCGCCCGCGTTGTTCGAACGCCTCTGTACGCAGGCCGACGCGGCGGGTCTGCAAATCTCGGTTCACGCGGTGGGCAACGGTGCAGTGCGGCACGTGATTGACGGCTATGCCGCCGCACGCGCCGCCAACGGTCCGCGCGACAGCCGCCACCGGATCGAGCATATCGACAACATCCATCCCGATGACATTCCCCGCATGAAGGAGATCGGGGCCGTCGCCTCGATGCAGCCTGTGCATGTGCCCGGCAAAGCGGGGCTTCCGCTCGAACCGACGGTCACGCTGATGGGGCGGGAGAACTGGCCATGGGCGTTCAACTGGCGGGCCATTCATGACGCGGGTGTGCCAATCTGCTTTGCCACCGACTGGCCGATCTCGCCCCTCGACCCGCTTCATGCGATCAATTGTGCCCTGACCCGACAGCCCTGGTCCGACGATTTGCCGGATCCGCGGCTGACGCTGGATGAGTGCTTTGAGGCCTATACGACGCAAGGCGCATATGCTGCCTTCGACGAGGACCGCCTGGGATCACTGACGCCGGGCAAGCTGGCGGATATGGTCCTGCTGGAAGGCGAACTGAGCAGTCTTCACTGCGACGGTAATCTTCAGGTACGCCCCGTTCTGACCATCTGTGACGGCACAATCACCTACGAGGCTTCATGACCACCGAGGACATTCTTGCACAACTAATCGCTTTCCCGACCGTTAGTGCCGACAGCAACTTGCCGCTGATCGACTGGGTCGAAGATTTCCTGCACGCGCGCGGCTTTACGGTGCATCGCGTTATGGATTCCACCGGCCAGAAAGCGGGGCTCTTTGCGGCTCTGGGGCCGTCGGGCCCCGGCGGTGTGATGCTCTCTGCGCACAGCGATGTGGTCCCTGTCACCGGCCAGGACTGGACGCGCGATCCCTTCCGCCTGACGCGCGAGGGCAATCAGCTGTTTGGCCGTGGCACGACCGACATGAAAGGCTTTCTGGCCGCCATGCTGCACTTGGCCGACAGGGCCGCTGGCCAGACGCTGACCGAGCCGCTGAAACTGGCGATTTCCTACGACGAGGAGGTAGGTTGCCGGGGAATCGCACAGATGATGCCGCACTTGGAAGAAACGATTGGCTTGCCGCGGCTGTGCATCGTGGGCGAGCCCACCGGAATGGCGATCGCCCACGGCCACAAAGGCAAAGCGGCCTACCGGGCCACTTGCCACGGAGAAGCCGGTCACTCGGCCATGGCTCCCCGTTTCTCAAATGCCCTGCATCTCGGGGCTGATCTGGTTCGGGCGCTGCGCGACGTGCAGGCCGACCTTTCCGCGACAGGCCCACAGGATCAAGGCTTTGCCACGCCCTGCTCCACCATCCATGTGGGCAAGATGTGGGGCGGCACGGCGCTGAATATCGTTCCGGATCTTTGCACGCTTGAATTCGAGGTCAGGCACTTGGCAACCGACCCGCTGGACCGGATCGAGCAGCGTATTCGCGATGCAGCCCACCATATCGTCGACGCCGCAGGCCCATCCGCCCGCATCGCCATAACGCAAGAGAACCTCTATCCCGGCCTGTCGCTTCCGCCGACCCACCCGGCCATCGCCGCGGTTTCTGCCTGGCTGAACGAAGCCCCGTTGATGAAAGTCGACTACGGCACCGAAGCCGGTCACTTCGACCTGGCCGGGGTTCCCACTCTGGTCTGCGGGCCCGGGCACATGGATCAGGGCCACACCGCAGACGAATTCATCACGACAGACCAGCTGGCCGCCTGTGACGCCATGCTCGCCCGGGTTCTGAATACGTTGCAGGACATGTATCCAAAAATGCAATAGGCGCCCAGAACGGCCAGACAGCGTCCTTTCAAAGGGATATCAAGGCACCACGCTGGATGTTGTGGCATTGGGCCGCGTATCTCGGAGGGGACACGTCTCAGGCATATTTACCGAGTATCGGCGGATTTGACCGCCGAGAGGTATGGGATTTTTCGCAACGAGGACTTGGTGCCAGCCGCCTACTGAGAATGCGCAGAACTTCTTGTCCGAGTTCCGGTAATCCGTGCTGTTTGCCGTCGACACTCGTTTTATCCCATTCGATAGCCCACGCGACGGCCGTATCGGGTCACGGCTCTTCGCGCGCGTGCCGACCTCGTGGCCAGAAACGCCAGCGCCCTGAAGGAGACGGCCCGATACATTGGCGGCAAAGCTATCCGCCGGAGCAGCAAGAATCGTACCAACGACGAATACAACTCGTCCCGAGATTACGGCAGGACGCCGTCCCGCTGCGTCAATAATGGGCCAATCAGCCGTTCGCCGTGGACTTCCCAAGACGAAAACGATGACGCTTTGCGCGCCGGAAAGACGATGCGCATTTTCGAATTCAGCCCCGATCATAGGCATTGCTGGCAACACGCCGTCGATGGCCAAGGTGGTTATGGCAGTCAGCGGCACGTAAAGGCAGAAGCGTTCAATCCGATGCAATCGTCATTTACGCGCTTTTTTATAAAATCGATTTCGGCGGTCGAAGTACGGCTGCTGCCGGTGCGAAGGTTCCAAAGAGGCCTGATGTCTCCATTCCCTCACATCGCAAACGCGATGATGCCGTTTTCCGTATTACAGCAAAGCGGCGCCGCGCAGGTGACACAAGCCATGTGAATCTTGGTCAGGAATACAAAACACCTCGATTCTCATGAACCGAGGTGTTGGACTTTCTCGGAAGCGACGCAATCAGTTTGGTGTGCAGCGCAGGACGCTTTTCGGACCCTTGCGGGTCGCCACTGTTGTGTAACGCAGACCTTTATACGGATCGGCGCAGGCCAACGAATTGTAATGCGCTGTGGCATAAGGCTCGTAGGCTGTGAAACAGTTGGAATAGGTCGTGCGGCCCTGCTTGAAATTCTCGACGCAGCCGGTGGACGTCAGGTCCATTGGACGGCCCAATGTAGTGTGGCCAGCCGACGCCGCCGTGCCGAGCAGCGTTACTGCTATGGCGATACCACCCGAAATGCTAAAAATCTTCATATCAATCTCCAAAATGGGTTCGTATAAAAATAAAGCCCGATTCGGAGATTTCTGTCTTGGAAAAAGACTGACAGTCACAGAAAATTAACGCACTCTCGCCCTGGCCCCAGCGGCATTTGGCGCGAGGCCCATCGTTCAGGGGCAATGTTTGGCATTTGACCGGACGCGCCATTGCCTCGCAAGATCACATTAATCCGCGCCGCAACAAGTTCAGCCCGGCAACCAGCAATACAAACAACGTCGCCCTACGAAAAGCGACTTGATCAATGCTGTCCTGGATACGCGTGCCGATCAACATCCCCAGCACGGCAGGGGGCAAGAGCGCGAGGCTGAACCAGACGGTGCGCCCATTCAACACGCCAGAGCCCGTGTGCGCCAGCGTCAGCGCCACCGCACCCAGACCGTAAATGACCCCCTGGACCCGCATCTGCTCACGTTTCTCTGTACCCAGCGCGGTGAGATACGCCACAGTCGGCGGCCCCCAGACGCCGGACATACCACCGATGAACCCGGCAAAGGCGCCAATCCCGAACTCCGCCCTCTTCCGGTTGCCCGGCGCGATGCGCAACTGCCAGCCGGCAAGCTGAGAACAGGCAAACAGAACGACCGGGCCGCCGATCAACACAAGCAGGGCAGAGGCGCTGAGCACGGCCACCAACTGAGCCGAGACCATCAGCATCACCAATACCACGCTCAAAAACAGACGGAAGCGCTTGACCGACCCCCACGCCGCCGCAGCCCCTTGACGCAGGGCCTGCATCACATTGGTGACAAGTGTCGGCAAAATCAGCCCGGCTAGTGCCAGTTCTGGTGGCAAAAAGGATGATAACCCCGAAATAAGGATCATCGGCATGGCGAAGCCCACCATCCCTTTGACGACCCCCGCCAGAAAACCGATGGCGAGGCTGGCAAAAATCAGTGGCACACCCAGATCAGCAACTAACATATCCATGGCGAAGGCCTAACATGTGTCGAATTTCTGCGCTTGCAAAAAATCAATGCGCAACAAATGAACACAAAGAGATATCCTTTGGTATTTTTGTTGCGCTGCAGTTGCAAAGTGTTTACGACCGGAGCCAACCTGAAAAAGGAGATGAGTCATGGCGCATGACGGACAAGACCTGAGCCTCGGTACTGTAATTATGCCCGATCTTCTGAAGACGACTGGCGCGGCTGTCGGTCCGGTGGAAACCGTGTTTGAGGCCGCCAAACAGCGCGTGCGTGCGTTGGTCACCGTCGATGGTCGCGTGTCCTCCAAAGCGATCGAAGACCATCAGACTGCCTCCCATGGTCTGGCTTGGTTCGCCACCTATGTCGAATCTCTGCGCCAGATGCAGGGCTGGGCCGAAAGACTGCAGGCCGAAGGCACCTTTGGCGAGGTCGAACAGCTTTTGCATCAGATCGCGTTTGGCGAATACCTCGCGCAGATCATGGGCGGCATCCAGATGAACCAGGGCGAGATCATCCGTCTTGCGGATTTGGGCCTTACCCCGGCAGACGCACAGCCGCTGGCTGATGAGGCCATCGTGACGCTGACGTTGAACGCCAACTCGCCCGCCGCGCGCAGCCGTCTGGTCGTGCTGATGCAGGAACGCTCTGCCGAGATCACCGTCGGCAAGACAGGCCTCGACGAAGAGCTCGAGATGATCCGGGAGCAGTTCCGCCGCTATGCTGTCGACAAGGTCCTGCCCCATGCTCACGAATGGCACCTCAACGATGAGCTCATCCCGATGGAGATCATCGAGGAATTGGCCGAAATGGGCGTCTTTGGCCTGACCATACCCGAAGAGCACGGCGGCTTTGGCCTGTCCAAAGCGTCGATGTGCGTTGTCTCGGAGGAATTGTCGCGCGGCTACATCGGTGTCGGGTCGCTGGGAACGCGTTCTGAAATCGCGGCAGAGTTGATCATCGCAGGCGGAACAGATGAGCAGAAAGCCAAATGGCTGCCCAAGCTGGCCTCCGGTGAGATCCTCCCGACCGCAGTTTTCACCGAGCCGAACACCGGGTCCGACCTCGGGTCCCTGCGGACACGTGCAGTCAAGGACGAGAACGGCGATTACCGCGTCACCGGAAACAAGACATGGATCACCCACGCCGCGCGTACACACATCATGACCCTACTGGCTCGCACAGATCCGTCGACCGACAACTACAAGGGCCTGTCGATGTTCATTGCGGAAAAGACCCCCGGTGACGATGCCAACCCCTTCCCCACAGAAGGTATGACCGGTGGCGAGATTGAGGTTCTGGGCTACCGCGGCATGAAGGAATACGAGCTTGGCTTCGACAACTTTAAGGTCAAGGGCGAAAATCTGTTGGGCGGTGAGGAAGGCAAGGGCTTCAAGCAATTGATGGAAACGTTTGAATCCGCGCGCATTCAAACCGCTGCCCGCGCCATTGGCGTTGCCCAGGCAGCAATGGACGTGGGCATGAGCTATGCGCAGGACCGCAAGCAATTTGGCAAGTCTTTGATTGATTTTCCGCGCGTGTCAGGGAAGCTGGCGATGATGGCCGTGGAGATCATGATAGCGCGCCAGCTTACCTACTACTCGGCCCGCGAGAAGGACGAAGGCCGCCGATGCGACTTGGAAGCAGGCATGGCAAAACTTCTGGGCGCGCGCGTGGCGTGGGCAGCTGCCGACAACGCTTTGCAAATCCACGGTGGCAACGGCTTTGCGCTGGAATACAGTGTGTCTCGCATTCTGTGCGACGCTCGCATTCTGAACATTTTTGAAGGCGCTGCTGAAATTCAGGCTCAGGTCATCGCCCGCCGCCTGCTGGCGTGATGGTGCACCCACCACGAATAGGTGGATGACCCATGGTTTTGTGATGAGATCCGTTCAAAGGGTCGGAAGCACGCACTATGACTATGGAGCAAGATCATACTGCTAGCGCCAAGTTCACTCCCTCCCGGCGCGCTCATGCGCAGCATGATTCCGGGAGGGGAAAGCGTAACGCGCATCTGAGCAAGGCAAAGGGCATCAATCCGCAAGCCGTCGCGAAGGGGCGAAAGCGCGACTGTTGAAAACTTGAAGACCGGAGCAAGGAGCCGCACTCCACGGCTTCAAATGCGGCGGAGATTCCGAAGCGACAGCTGTTCAAGCGATATCTAGTGGGCTTGCTTAACCATTATTATCCCCTCGAGTCTTCGCCAGCGGCAACAGCGTCGATTTCTAGCAGCGTTTGATTAGGATCTGCGAAAGTCACCGGAACGGGCACCGTCGGCTCCCCGGATTCGCACACGCATACACCGTCCCAAACCACTTGACCACCAAGCTCGCTTTTCTGGTTTTGTCAGCGCTCGAAGAAAACGGCGCGGCCCCGATGAACACACGCCGTTCCTGTTCTGTAAAATCGGGCGGATAGGCCGCGATGACGAGCGCGTCAGGCCAAGCCGTACTGCATCCGTGCTTCGCGGAAGGAGAGCAGCTTTTGCTGCGCTTCGTCCCACAGGTGAAGCCGCGCTGTGGCGATGCTCTCACGAATTGTCATGCGCTGCGCCTCGGCCAGCTCTGCATGTTGACGAATGACTTCTGGAAGGCGGTAGAACGGAATCCGCGAGTACAGATGATGCACGTGGTGGATCCCGATATTCCCCGACAGCCACCGCAACGGCTGCGGCAGCACATAGTGGGAGGATCCCTCCAGCGCCGCATGATGTAGTTGCCAGTCCTCGTCGTTCACCCAATGGGTATCCTCGAACTGATGCTGGACATAAAACAGCCACACGCCGATGGACGCCGCCACGATGCCCGTGGGCAACCATATCAACAGAACGGGCTGCCATCCCCCAAAGTACCAGATTGAGGCCACGATCAGCGCGATCATGACGTTGGTGCCCATTGCGGAGACCCAATAGCGCCATCCAGAGCGCATCAACCATACTGGCAGCCGGTGTTGCAGCAGGAACATATAGGCTGGGCCGACCACAAACAGCACGATCGGATTACGATAAATGCGGTAGATCAGACGACCCATCGGACTACGTGCGCGGTATTCTTCAACTGTCAGAGTGGTGACGTCGCCGATACCTCTTTGATCGAGATTGCCGTGATGTGAATGGTGGATGGCGTGGGTGCGCTTCCAAACGTCATACGGTGTAAGTGTCAGCACCCCCAGAGCACGGCCAAGCCAGTCCTGAACGCTTCGGTTCGGGAGGTAGGCCCCATGCCCACAGTCGTGCTGAATGATGAACAAACGTATCAGAAACATCCCGTTCACTGCGGCCAGCGCCAAGGACAGCCAAGGGCTGATCGACAGCGCGGCCCAGGCAAGCGCCCAGATCCCCAGGAACGGGACCAAAGTGACCACCAGTTCAAAAATACTACGACCAACGGAAGGGTCACGGTACTGGGCAAGGATCTTAAGCCAGTCGCGCGCCGAACGGGGTGTCATGGTGGTGTCTGTCATAAAGCCTGTCACTGCGTTGCGCCGACCCGAAGGCGGCATGTCATTGGCCTTGCCAGAAAACCCCTAAGAAAGCGCTCCGATCAGGCTGCATACAGCTACGTCCCGCGGCGCTTTTTTTCAACATGTTTAACTGCGCATCAGAAAATTCCCGCCGTAGCGGTACTAAGACACAGATTGCAACCGAGCGCTATCACGCAGGCTTCCCTTATTCAAGGTGTAGCGCGTGTCAAAAACTGGCAGAGAGGCCCGGCCGACGGCTTCGCGACGAGAGCATCAAAAACATGTTATGCCGTTAGCGCTTTGGCGAAGACAAATGCTGGCGCGCAGAGGCTCTCTGAAACTTCTGCCGAAACGCCTTTTAGAGCAGCTCGACGACTCGCGGCAGCGCCAAGATAAACGCCATCCCGCCGGCCAGCGCGTAGGCGCCCACGTTTAGCACCGACAGCAACCAAATCCATAGAGCGCCACGGATGAACCGCGCTGCGATCTGGTTGGCGGTAAATATCAGCAAGACGCAGGTGATTTCTGCAGGCATGCGATAGGCGCTGTCGGCCAGCGGACCCAATTGGATCAGCGCCGACAACAAAAGCGGCCATGCGAGGTTGATCCCAAGCACCCAGGCCCACCACGCGCGGCCATAAGGACGCACGCGGGGGCTGGTATGATCGGTGTCAGCCACGCAACTGACCGCCGGTGGCCTTGGAGACCTTTTCGACAATTTTGGCGGCGACCGCCTCGATGTCCTTTTCCTTCAGCGTCTTGTCCGTCGGCTGCAGGCGCACAGTGATGGCAAGGGACTTTTTCCCCTCCCCCAGCGAACCACCGATGAATTCGTCAAAAACGCGTACGTCGGAAATCATCGCCTTGTCTGCGCCCTGTGCCGCGTTGACCAGCGTCAGCGCCTCCACATTGGCGTCCACGACAAAGGCAAAGTCACGCTCCACCGGCTGCAAGTCGTTCAGCACCAGTGCAGGCCGTGTCGCGCCCTTCTTTTTCGGCAGCGGAATGTCAGCGGGGTGGATGACGAACGCCACGGCAGGCCCCTTGATGTCCATTTCCGCCAGCACTTTGGGGTGCAGCTCACCGAATGTGCCCAGCACCTTTTTCGGGCCGAGGCAGAAGCGACCATGGCGGCCCGGGTGCCACCAGTCTTCGCCGCCGCGCATGATCTGCATCTTGGCCGGTGCACCGATGGCCGCCAGCACCGCCTCTGCATCCGCTTTGGCGTCGTAGATATCCACAGACCGTGACGCGCCATGCACGTCCTTGGGACCGGTGCGGCCCACAAGAACACCCGCGATCATCAGGGACTGTTCTTCCGGTTCACCGCCGTGGAAGGCCTGACCGATCTCGAACAGCGCCAGATCGGTGAACCCGCGCGCCTGGTTTCGAGCGGCGGCGCGTAGCAGGCCCGGAAGCAATTGCGGACGCATATGCGACATATCCGAGCTGATCGGATTCGCCAGCATGGTCGCATCGTCGCCCCCGCCGAACAGCGTTGCCGCCTTTTGGTCAATGAAGCTGTAGGTGACGCATTCGTTGTAGCCCAACGCGGCGGCGGTCCGGCGCGCTTGCTGCTCGCGCTTTTGCAAGGGCGACAGAATCGCCTTGGGCACGCCCGGCAGTTTGGGCAGCGGCTGCCCCTGCAGTTTGGTCAGGGAGGCAATGCGCGCCACTTCCTCGACCAGATCAGCCTCGCCCAGCACGTCGTGACGCCACGACGGCACATGCGCCATGTTGCCCTCGAGGCGGAAACCAAGCGCCTCCAAGGATCGACGTTGCTCCGCCTCCGGGATGTCCATGCCGACCAGCGAGATCACGCGCGCAGGTTTCAGTTCGTAGGCCCGCGAGGTGTCGGGCACCTCTCCTGCGATGACAACCTCGGATGCCTCTCCACCACAGAGATCAAGGATCATCTGTGTCGCATCGTCCAAGCCCTGCATGTTGTACTCGGGGTCGATGCCGCGCTCGTTACGGTAACGCGCGTCAGAGTTGATCTTCAGCGCGCGCCCGGTGTGGGCGATCTGGATGCGGTCCCAGACGGCAGCTTCGAGAAAGACATTGGTGGTCGCCTCGGTACAGCCTGTGGACAGGCCGCCCATGACGCCGCCGATGGATTCGACGCCATTGTCGTCGGAAATCACCACCTGCCCGCCGGGGAAGGTGTACTCCTTCTCGTCCAGTCCGGTGAGGGTCGCGCCCTCGGCCGCGCGATGGATGCGCAGACCGCCAGTCACCTTGTCCGCATCAAAGACGTGCAGCGGGCGGTTGCGGTCAAAGGTGAAGAAGTTGGTCACATCCACCAATGTCGAAATCGGGCGGAGGCCAATGGCGCGCAGGCGGTCCTGCAACCACTGCGGCGAGGGGCCGTTCTTGACGCCCGTGATAAGACGCCCGGCAAAGACCTCGCAGCCGTCGGTTTTCGCATCCTCGTCGATCGTGACGGTGATCGGGCACGCGCCCTGCCCCGTGATTGTCGCCTTTGCGAGCGGTTTCAACGTACCAAGGCCCCGCGCCGCAAGGTCACGGGCAATGCCGTGCACGCCAAGCGCGTCCTGACGGTTCGGCGTGATGGCGATCTCGATCATCGGATCAACCTTGGCGGGATCATTCTCCGCCAGCCAGTCGGTGAATTTCTGCCCCACCTCGCCGGAGGGCAGCTCAATGATGCCGTTGTGCTCGTCCGACAGCTCCAGCTCCCGCTCGGAGGCCATCATGCCGTGGCTCTCGACACCGCGGATGTTGCCAATCGACAGCGTCGTATCGATGCCGGGAACATAGTCGCCGGGCTTGGCCAGCACGACGGTGATGCCCTCACGCGCGTTTGGCGCACCGCAGACGATCTGCTTTTCGCCCTCGTTGGTCATCACCTTGCAGACGCGCAAGCGGTCAGCATCGGGGTGTTGTTCAGCATGGACAACCTTGGCCAGCGTAAAGCTTTTGAGCTTGTCCGCGGGGTTCACCACCTCCTCGACCTCGAGCCCGAGGTCGGTCAGCGTCTCCGCGATCTCGTCGACGGAGGCGGTGGTGTCCAGGTGTTCTTTCAGCCAGGAAAGCGTGAATTTCATAATGGTACTCCTAGCAGATTAGCCAATAAGGCTAGGAAGAGGCCCGAGAGAACGGACACAATGATCGTTGGGATGTTTTGTCGAATGTTGGAGTATGCTTTGGACCAGAAAGGGCCATTTTCCTTCCAACCCTTACTTGTGACACGATAGTTCCGCAGGCGCATAATCGTTCGACCGTCCGCTTCTCTGATCGGATCGGCCCGGAAGTCTCGCTCATCATGCAAAACCACCAAACCTTCGTCCTCTAGCAGCCTGTAGTCCTCCATTCGATCTACATCATCTTTATTGGACGGGTGCGTGTATCCTACCTCCACGTACCCACCTTCGACTTTGGACAGGTCCGACTTCAGCCTTCGTTTTGCTTGCGAAAGACGTTGGCTCACCGGCTCAAGCCGCCGTGCAGCGTCGGCACGTCGAGGCTTGCGAAACCGTAGTGGCGCAGCCAGCGCAGATCGCTGTCAAAGAAGGCGCGCAGGTCCGGGATGCCGTATTTCAGCATCGCGATGCGGTCGATGCCCATGCCGAAGGCAAAGCCCTGCCATTCGTTCGGATCGACGCCCGCTGCGGCCAGCACCTTGGGGTGGACCATGCCGGAGCCGAGGACTTCGAGCCAGCCGTCGCCCTCGCCAATCTTCAGCTGACCATCGACCCAGGAACACTGGATGTCGACCTCGGCAGAGGGTTCGGTGAAGGGGAAGTGAGAGGCGCGGAACCGGGTCTTGATGCCGTCGATCTCGAAAAAGGCGGAGAAGAATTCCTCCAAGACCCACTTCAGGTTCGCCATGGAGATGTCCTTGTCGATGGCAAGGCCCTCGACCTGGTTGAACATCGGCGTGTGCGTCTGGTCGTAGTCGGCACGGTAGACACGGCCCGGCGCGATGATGCGGCAAGGCGCGCCGTGCTTTTCCATATAGCGGATCTGCACCGGCGAGGTGTGGGTGCGCAGCACATGCGGCGGGCGGTCGTCGCCCTCGGCGCGGTGCATGTAGAAGGTGTCCATCTCGGCGCGGGCCGGGTGGTGGCCGGGGATATTCAGCGCGTCGAAGTTGTACCAGTCGGTGTCGATCTGCGGCCCTTCGGCCACGGCAAAGCCCATGTCGGCAAAGATCGCCGTGATTTCCTCGGTCACCTGGCTAATCGGATGGATGGTGCCCTGACGCATCGCGCGCGTCGGCAGCGTCACGTCGAGCCATTCGCCCTTGAGGCGTTCGTTCAGCGCGGCATCGGCCAGACCGGCCTTCTTGGCGGCGAGCGCGGCGTTGATCTCATCCTTGAGCGCGTTGAGCGCAGGGCCAGCGGTCTGGCGTTCCTCGGGCGTCATCTTGCCCAGCTCGCGCATTTTCAGGCTGATCTCGCCCTTCTTGCCCACGGCCTGCACGCGCAGGTCCTCCAGCGCGCCCTCGTCAGAGGCGCCGGCGATGAGGTCGATATACTTGTTGCGCAGGTCGTCCATGAGCTTCCTCTCGGCTGTCGCGGCTGGGTTTAGAGGCGGCGGGGAGGCTTTGCAACAGGGGCGCTTGATCCTTGGACGGCCTGCGCCATTTCGTAAGGCATGAAACAGCTTTTTGTGATCCTGGGTTTGACCCTGATGGCCGCCTGCGGGCGCGGTGTGCCGGACGCGGCGCGCGTGGTGGTGGCGGGCGACTCCGTCTTGGCGTGGAACCGGATCGAGGGCGCGTCCGTCGCGGACGGCTTGCGTGCACGACTGGGGGAACCTGTGGGCGATGTCTCCCTGCCCCTCGCGCAGGTGGCAGGCGGGCGCGGCGCGTTGAACATTCCCACGCAATTGGAAGGCGTCCAGGCGGACTGGATCGTGCTGAACGGCGGTGCAAACGATCTGGGGGTCGGCTGCGGCCGCGACGATACCGCGGCGGTGCTTGACCGGCTGATCTCAAGCGATGGCGCGCGCGGCGCGATTCCGGCGCTGGTGGCCGATCTGCGCGGACGCGGATCTCAGGTGATATGGGCGGACTACTACACGTCGCCGCGCTACGCAGGCACGCCCTGTGCTGCGTCCTATCAAGTTCTTGAGACTCGTCTCACTGTGATGGCTGCGCGGGACGAGGGTGTGACCTTGGTCGATATGGAGGACGTCATTGCGCCATCCGAGTTGAACATGTTCGACACGGACCGCACGCACCCCTCGCCAGCCGGGTCTGACCGGATCGCCGGGTTGATCGCACGGGCTTTGCCGCCACGCTGACGTTACCCCCATCCAAATTAATAAAATGAGGGTGTCCGCAAATCGTGTTGGTCAGTTAAATGCAGTGACGCGCGCTTCTATAAGCGCTTCGAATAAAGCGCGGCATCGCCGGGCACCAGAGGCCTCATTGCGTGCTCGAGCGTCACGCCTTTACCGGTCGGAAGGCGTCGGAAGAGGCGCGCGCCGCCTCGGTCAGCGACCGCGAGGATAGGCAGCTGTGGAGAGCCCCCGCATCATCTTCAGCCCTTTCGTCGTGTAATCCTCCCACCTGGGACGGAGCGGCGACGCGACATTCTTCGGATTCGCGAAGTGACGAGCCCATCCGCGAGAATCCTTGCGCGTCTCTCGCTGGCAGGTTTCGTCTGCCTCGATTATTCTCGAGAAACTCGCTGCCACGCTGCTGTTCCCGATGATCGAAAATACGAGCATCCGCGAGCGCCAGACCCTGCATTTGTTAAGCCGAAGTCGCCGCGAGCCTGCGCACCGACTGCGGCGCTGAGATGCCCAGCATATCCCGCAGCGCCACCATGAACAGCTCCGGACGACGAATGCGGCCAAGTGCGCTGCCAGCGCGGCCGGAATAGGTCTTCTTCTTGCAACCCGAGCATTGGTAGCGCTGGATCCTGGACCGTTTGCGGCCCTATTTCTGGCGCCGCTCGTCGCGGCAGAAGGGGCACTTGCGTTCTTGGTTGGTCCGCGCCTCGATCTCCGAGATCGCGTCCGTCTTGCGACGGCGATTCCGGATGTTTGTTTGGGCCTCCTTGAACTGGGCCGAGTTCAGGCGATCGGGGGCGTCGAGAAAACGGCGAAAGTCATGGTTTAGCAAGGGCATCCTCCGCGGAAAAAGCGGAGGGATATAAGCCATTTCAAAAGATCACGAATCGAACCAACACGGTTTGCGGACACCACCATAAAAAAGGGCCGCCCCGACGGGACGGCCCTGACAACATCGGGTTCAAAAGAGGCTTACGCCGCTTCCAACGCGCCTTTGGCTTGAGCAGCGATGGCGTTGAACGCATCGGGTTCGTGCACGGCCAGATCGGCCAGAACCTTACGGTCCACCTCGATACCAGCCTTGGCCAGACCGTTGATGAAGCGGGAATAGGTCATCTGATCGTCGAACGCACGGACAGCCGCGTTGATCCGCTGGATCCACAGCGCGCGGAACTGGCGCTTGCGGTTCTTGCGGTCACGGGTCTTGTACTGGTTGGCCTTGTCGACGGCCTGCGCTGCCACCTTGAAGGTGTTCTTGCGGCGACCGTAGTAACCTTTGGCCTGATCCGTGATTTTCTTGTGGCGCGCGTGGGTGACGGTACCGCCTTTTACTCGGGACATATCGTATCTCCTCTAGCTGGCGATTAGCGATCGTAGGGCATAAAGCCCTTGATGATCTTGGCGTCGGGCGCCGAAAGAGTTGTCGTGCCGCGCGCGTCACGGATGAATTTCTTGTGGCGCTTGATCATGCCGTGGCGTTTGCCTGCCTGACCTGCCAGCACCTTACCAGTGCCGGTCACCTTGAAGCGCTTCTTGGCGCTCGACTTCGTCTTCATCTTGGGCATTTCGGATCTCCGTTCTTGGCGCGACTCGGCATGCCTAAGAAGGCCGGACGCGCGGTTAGAGCGCGCCGTATAGGTGGATGGCTGGCTTTTGTCCAGAGGAAAGCTGGGCGCGCCCGGCCCTACCCCATCATATTGCCGATGACCCGGTATAGCACATCGGGCAGCGCCGCGGGGCTGTACCCCCCGGCCATGCGCCAAGCAAAAGCGATCATTGCGCAGCCGCCGAACAGCAAGAGCGTGCCCACAACGGGCTTGTGCTGCTCCGCCCAGGCCGCGATCAAGGCGGGAACGGCCAATGCCACAAACAGGGCGCCGACGACGAGGGTGGTATCTGCATCCATTGAGCGCTCTCCAGCTGGCTGTGGAAAACACTGCGCCAGACTTAAAGCAGAGGCAACTTTGCTGTGCGGTCAAGCGTTGCGAAGCTGGTCGGAGGAAACGGTTTCCGACCGGAAGTCAGCGATGCGCTGGTTGATCTGGCCAACAGTTTCCTCAAAGGCCCGCACCTGCGTGTTAGCTGCCCCGACACCGGCGGCATTCGCCTGATTGGCCTGGTCGAGATGCCGCTGATTGGTGGCCACCTGCACGATTGCGTCACTTTGCTCCTGCGCTGCGGCGTCGATTCGCGCTACACTTTCAGACGCATCCCCGATGCCTTGCACCAGGTCGGTCAATCGCGCGGTCAGCGCATCCGAACGTACATCAATGGCGGTCATGCCGGCGAGGATCGTCTTCACCACAGCCGCGACTTCGGCGGCGGATTTGGCACTTTGGTCCGCGAGCGCACGCACCTCTGTCGCCACGATGGAGAAGCCGCGCCCATGCTCGCCAGCACGCGCCGCCTCTACCGACGCATTCAGCGCCAGAAGCT
This sequence comes from Sagittula marina, assembly GCF_014196795.1. GTDB lineage: Bacteria > Pseudomonadota > Alphaproteobacteria > Rhodobacterales > Rhodobacteraceae > Sagittula > Sagittula marina. The sequence continues at coordinate 665,625 of NZ_JACIEJ010000001.1, read as the reverse complement.
TGGTTTGCAGCGCAATCTGGTCGACCATATCAATGAAGCGGCGGATTTCTTCGGTTTTGGTTACCACGTCGCGCACGGACTCACGGGTTTGCGCCACCTCATGGCGTGCATCTCTGGCGCGAGTGTTGGCCTCGGCCGTCTGAAGCGCTGCGCCCTTTGCATCATTGGCAGTGGCAGCGATCTGCGTCTCAAGCTGCGTCAGGGCCGCGCTGTTTTGCTCCAGCGCCGCAGCCTGCGTTTCGGCCCGATGACTGAGCGAGTCGAAAGTGCCCCGCAATTCAGAAGAGGAGAACTCCAACGCCTGCGTGTCCTCGCCGATCTGCGAAAACAGTCGATCCAAAAGCTGCTTTCTCTGCTCCTGCGCGCGCCGATCAAGATCTTCAAAGAAATAGCCCAAGGTGATGGTTGCGTCACACATGGCCGCTACCTGCACAATGCGCGTTGCTTCCTTCAAAGGCATGGGCAGCTTGGCTTGGGCGTCGATGACCAGATCCACCAGCGTCGCCTGATAAAATGAATACCCAACCATGTAGGTTTGATAATCCGTGCCCATCCCGAGGATGTTTTGCACGATCCCCTCCTGAAGCCGGACATAGTCGGTACCAAAATCGCCCGAGAGGATCAGGCGCAATTTCTTTCTTTCAGTCTGCACCAACTCTTGGGGGAGATCCTCCGGAGCGACACCGAGTGCGACGGAATAGACCTGCCGGATGCCAGCATCGAACCCCGGCAAAATGAGCTCGACAATATCCCGCCCTTTGGAGCGCTGCGTTTCGGTCCAATAGCCCGTGATGGCCGCATGCATGAAAAACCCTTCCCTGCTCTCTGCAGGGAAGGGTGTAATACAGATTTGCTAACGCAAGCTTGCCGCGCAGCGTATCACTCTGGATCTGTGCGGAAAATAAGTCGTTCGTCACAGGGCGCAACGCGCAGAATGTTCGTCGTGCCTGCCTGATTGAAGGGCACACCGGCGGTGACAACGATCTGGTCGTTTTCGGTCGCAAAGCCCAGCGCGCGGGCGGCACGGGCCGAATTCACAACAGCCTGCTTGAAGCGCTCCAATTCGCCGGCGATCACGCACTGCACGCCCCAGTGCAGCGTCAGACGGCGCGCGGTGCCGCGTTGCGGGGTCATGGCGATGATTGGGACACGAGGACGTTCGCGTGAGGTCAGCGCAGCGGTTGTTCCCGATGACGTGAAGCAGCAGATCGCCTTGATGTCGGTCGTTTCGGCGATCTCGCGGGCGGCGGCAACGATCCCGTCAGCGATGGTGTGACGGGCCGCGCTGCGCGACGCCTCGATCACCTCGCGGTAGGTCGGATCATTTTCGACGGACACAGCCACGTTGTGCATTGTGCTGACCGCTTCGATGGGATACTGGCCCGCCGCAGATTCTGCCGAAAGCATGACCGCGTCGGTGCCTTCGTAAATCGCGCCGGACACGTCCGATACCTCTGCCCGCGTCGGCATCGGGCTTTCAATCATCGATTCAAGCATCTGTGTCGCAACGATCACCGGCTTTGCAGCGGCACGACACTTACGCACAAGACGCTTCTGGATCGGAGGGACCGAGTGAACGGGCAACTCAACGCCGAGGTCCCCGCGTGCAACCATGATGCCGTCAGAAGCCGCCAGAATCGCATCAAAGTGCTCCACGGCTGAAGGTTTCTCGATCTTGGCGAGAATAGCGGCGCGGCCACCGGCCAATTCGCGGGCTTCCTCGACGTCCTCTGCGCGCTGCACAAAGGACAGCGCAAGCCAGTCGATGCCCAGCGCACAGGAGAATTCCAGATCCTTCCGGTCCTTTTCCGACAGCGCCGCCAGCGGAAGCACCACGTCGGGCACGTTGACGCCCTTACGGTTGGAAATGGTGCCGCCTGCTTCGACCGTGCAATCGGCATGCTCTTTGGAGCAGTCCGTGACGCGCAGGCGAATTTTACCGTCGTTGACCAAAAGGTGCGATCCGGGTTCCAGCGCTGCGAAGATCTCGGGATGTGGCAGTTGCACACGCTTCTGGGTCCCCGGTGTCTCGTCCAGGTCGAGGCGGAAGCTCGTGCCCCATTCCAGCTCTTCCGAGCCGTTTTCAAACTCGCCCACCCGGAGTTTGGGTCCTTGGAGATCGGCGAGGATGCCAATCGGGCTGTCGAGATCTCTTTCCACCTGGCGAATGATCTTGTGACGTTCCTCGATTTCCTCATGCGTCCCATGCGACATGTTCAGACGGAACACATCTGCGCCCGCCTCGTGCAGGGCACGAATCATCTCGTAGGTGGAGGACGCAGGGCCCAGTGTGGCCACGATCTTTACATTGCGGTCGCGTTTCATCAGTCCCAGCCTTCCTGTCGTCGTTGGCGTCGCTTAAAATATGCGCCGTCACAAACATGTTTCGGTGCGGTCGCCACTGCGCAAGGGCGTTACCGCTAACACGTCCAGCTTATCGCGTATTTCTTTGCAGCACGCAACGCAGGCGATGATTTTCTTCGTGCATTTTCATCTCGGCGCGCCTCGCCTAAATGTAAGGGGGCGGAGGTTACGACATTATGACTTATCAGCCATACACAGTTCTGGGTGCAGAGCGCGACAGTCGGTTCCTGATCACATGCGATCATGCGACCAACGTGGTCCCGCCCGAACTTGGCGGCTCACTTGGCCTGCCAGAGGCCGACATGCTCCGCCATATCGCGTTTGATCCCGGCGCTGCGGGTGTGGCACGCGCACTGGCAGACGCGCTTGGTGCCCCTGCAATCCTTTCGAATTTTTCGCGCCTGGTCATTGATCCGAACCGCGGCGAAGATGATCCAACGGTCCTGATGCGGCTATACGACGGGTCCGTTATTCCCGGCAATCGCCCATCGGACGGTGCAGAAAAGGCACGCCGCCTGAATGCCTATCACCGCCCCTACCATGATGCGCTTGAACGGCTCGCCACACGTCGCAATGACACGGTGCTGGTGTCCGTCCACAGTTTCACACCGCAATTGCGAGGACGCCGCCCGCGTCCCTGGCATGTGGGCATTCTGCACGCTTGGGATGCGCGGTTATCGGACCCGCTGATTGCTGCCCTCGAACGCGAACGCGATATCGTCGTGGGCCGCAACGAACCCTACCCAGGCCACCTGCCCGGCGATTCCATGGATCGTCACGCCTTGAAACATGGTCGCCCGAACACGCTTATCGAGCTGCGCCAGGACATCATCGCAACCCCCGAACAGCAACAGGCGTGGGGCGACCGCCTTGCACCGCTGCTGGTCGAGGCCCTGACCCACGTCACAGACTGATCCATTGAAGGAGAACACCATGGACGACCAGACCCGCATCGAGCTGGAAGCTGCTGCCTTTCGCCGACTGCAAAAACACCTGATGGAAGACCGTACCGATGTGCAGAACATCGACATGATGAACTTAACAGGCTTTTGCCGCAATTGTCTGAGCCGCTGGTATCAGGAGGCCGCCAATGAGCGCGGCATCGAGATGTCCAAAGATGAGGGCCGCGAGGCATTTTACGGAATGACCATGGACGAGTGGAAAGCCAACTATCAGACAGACGCAGGAGCCGATACGCAGAAAGCATTCGAGACTGCGTTCAAAGAAAACGTAACCGACAAGGGCTGAGACCTTCACACCGCTGGCCCTTCGTGTGCGCCTTTGCCTCGCCGGAGATAAGCCCGGAAAGGGAGTAGTCCGCTTGGGAAGGGAGGCAGGCCTTTTACGTGCCATCGGACATCAGTCGTTGGCCTGATGCGTTTTACTGCACATATCAAAAAGCGGATTGCCGCGGTGCTGCATTGGAGATTGGCTAAATCGACACCAATTCCATGGTCAACTGCGGCCCGCCATATGAGCCAGCCGGACAAAAGCACGCTCCACCAATGCCATGGCCGGGGCCTTCTGGCCCGCCGAGCGGAGCGTCAGGTCGGTGTCCATCAGCAGCGTCAGCGCGTCCTCGAGGCGCGCTGTGCTCCACTTCTGGGCCTGGCGTAGAACGCGGTCGCGGCGCGGGCCAAAGATCGGCGGACGCAGGCGCCCGATACCAGCCGCAGGCCCACCTGGCGCGGCGGACAGCGCGTACAGCGTCCGAAAGTGGCGCGCACCCATGATCATCAGCGTCACAGGCGCGACCCCCTGCCCCCCCAAGCGCTGCATCACCGGGGCAATCTCCCCGGTGCGGCCCTCGGCAACAATGTTGAACACGTCATCCATTGCGGCCTCGACTGACGCGGGGGCGTTCAGTTCAACCTCGTCGACGGACAGCGGGCTGGTGTCGCCCAGCTTGTAGAGCGAGATCTTTTCCAGCGTTTGGCGAAAATCGCCCGGCGTCAGTTCCCGACCCAAGACTTCCAAAGCGCCCATGGCGTCGCGCCCAACCTCGGCGATCCCGGCGCGCTTGAGCTCGTCTTCGATCTCGGAGCGGGTCATCGGATTGGCGTACAGCGCGGCAGCCAAGGCGGTGCGATGCCCCTCAAACGCCTTGCGCAACGAGGATTTCGCGGTAAGCGACCCGGCGGTGGCGATGATCGTCGCATCACCATCACGCCAATCCTGCAAAGCCGCCTTCATCGCGTCGGCGCATCCGTCGGTGGCTTCCTCGACCAGAACCGCGCGCGCACCGGGGAAGAAGCCAACCGCCTTCACCGCATCAAGCAGCGCAGCCTTATCCTTGCGCAGATCGGCGCCATTCATCCGGGTAAAGCGCATCTCCGTCTCGCCCTCAGGCCCGACCAGGGCAGCGACCACTTGCTGGCGCTTCATTGCCACGCGCATCGTATCCTCGCCAAAGATCAAAAGGCCCGGCACCTTTGGATCAGGTTTGCGAAAGAAATCCTCGGCCGCGCGTCCGGCAAGTTTCATGGGGTGGACCCGGCAGTGGGCACGTTGGAAACATGCAAGACGAGGTCGTCGATCACCTGATCGGCCAGAAGGATCATCAAACGTTCCTGCGCATCGCGTTGCGCCGCACTCGTGGCGACGGTCGCCCCGGTGGTCGAATAGCCGGTAAAGGCATTGGTCCGTGCGTCGCGCACGACCTCGCCCGTCGCCGTGTCGGTGAGGGTAAAGAACACGCGCCCGATCAAGCGTACCCGCGTCACAGAGCCCGCAGAGGTCGCGCCAATATCCTGATCGTCGATCTGAATGCGCGTCGTCAGCCTGTAGGGGGCAGCCCCCCCGCCCCGGCCCATGCGCTCCTCGAACCGGCGGTTGAAAACGTATTGAGAATCGTCAGACGGCTCGGGCAGGTCAATGGCATTAACCAGCGCCGTCCCACCCCCTTGCGGCCCGTACACCGGGGTGAAGCCGCAGGCGGCAACGCTGCCAATCAAGGCCAGCACGGCCGCGCGTCGGGTCATTCCCGCCGCGCGCCAGACTTTGGTATTCGTCTCAGACGACCACATTCACGATCCGCCCCGGCACCACGATCAGCTTTTTCGGTTGGCCCCCGTCGAGGGCCCTCACCACAGCTTCGTGCGCCAGCACCAGCTTTTCAACCTCTTCCTTTGGCATGTCCGTCGGCACGTCGATTTCGCCGCGCCGCTTGCCATTGACCTGAATAGGAAGCGTGACCGTATCCTCGACCAACATGGCCGCATCCGCCACAGGCCATGGCGCATTGGCGATCAGCCCTTCACCGCCCAGCAATTGCCAGATTTCTTCGGACAGGTGCGGGGTCATGGGGGACATCAGCTGCGCCAGCGTCTTGGCGGCAAAGCGCTTTGTCTCGCTCCCGGCACGGGATTTCGAAAGCGCGTTGGTAAAACCGTAGAGCTTTGCAATCGCCGCGTTGAAGCCGAACGCCTCCACTCCCAGCGTTATGTCCTGAATAGCCTTGTGCGTTTCCTTGAGCAGTGCCGGGTCCTCACGTGTCTCCGGCACGTCGCCTGCTGCGATTTCGGAGGCGATGCGATACACTCGGGTTAGGTGTTTGCTCGCCGCCTCTGCGCCGGATGCGGTCCATTCGACATCCCGCTCGGGAGGCGAATCGGACAGCACGAACCAGCGCGCCGTATCCGCACCATAGGTGGCGATGATGCTCATGGGGTCGACCACGTTGTTCTTGGACTTCGACATCTTGGCGGAGGGGATCACTTCAATCGCTCGCGCATCAGCTTGATCGAGCTCGTACACCTCCCTCAGCTCTTCCAGGTTTGCCGCCCCTTTGACATCTACCCTTCTAATCGCGACCGGACGCCCATCGTAATTGAATTCAATTACGTCCTCTGGGTAATGGTAGATCTTGCGGAGCATTGGGGGAGTTCTACCGGGCTTAGTCTCTTCGATGGGCTTGTCCAACTCTTCGCTCAGATAGATCGCATGGGTGACCATACCTTGTGTGAACAGCGCGTTGAACGGCTCTGCGGCGCTGGCAGGCAGATGGCCAGTCTTGATCATCGCGCGGGCGAAGAAGCGTGAATACAGCAAGTGCAGGATCGCGTGTTCAATGCCGCCGATGTACTGATCGACGTTCATCCAGTATTCAGCGTCGGCCTTGTCGGTTGGTGTCACGGCACGCGGTGCGGTGAAGCGCGCGAAATACCATGACGAATCGACGAAGGTGTCCATCGTGTCGGTCTCACGCTTGGCGGGCGCACCGCAGGACGGGCAGTCGCAGTCGCGCCATGTGGGGTGGCGGTCCAGCGGGTTGCCCGGAATGTCGAAGGACACGTCATCGGGCAATTCAATCGGCAAGTTCTCTTTCTTCTCGGGCACCACGCCGCACTGGTCGCAATGCACGACCGGAATCGGGCACCCCCAGTAGCGCTGGCGGGACAGGCCCCAATCACGCAGTCGGTACTTGGTCACGCCCTGGCCGACGCCGTTTTCCTCGCAGAAGTCCACGGCCGCATCGACAGCGGCCTCGCCGGTCTGCGCTTCCTGGCCTGCAAAACCGCGCAGGTAGCGCACGGTTTCCTGTTTGGCCGGAACATAGGCAGGGCCGCCGTCCTCCGGCGTGATGAACGTCCCCTCTTCGCCCATGGCCGGGACAAAGACGGTCCGCACCTCGAGGTCATATTTGCGCGCAAAATCAAGGTCGCGCTGGTCATGCGCCGGGCAGCCAAAGATCGCGCCGGTGCCGTAATCCATCAAGATGAAGTTGGCGATGTAGACCGGCAGCTCCCACGCGGTGTCAAAGGGATGGCGCACACGGATGCCGGTGTCAAAACCGAGCTTCTCGGCCTTTTCCAGCGCTTCCTCGGTCGTGCCGCCCTTGCGCATTTCAGCCACGGCAGCGGCCAGTTCGGGGTTGTCCTGCTCCAGCGCGCGGGTCAGCGGGTGATCCGGGCTCAAGCCAACAAAAGACGCCCCCATCAGCGTGTCTGGACGCGTGGTGTACACGTCGATGCGGTCGAAATCCTCCGGGGCATCCACGGTTGAGAAGGCGAATTGCAGCCCGCGCGAGCGACCGATCCAGTTGGCCTGCATGGTCTTTACCTTGGCGGGCCACTCGTCCAGCCCGTCCAGCGCGTCCAGAAGCTCTCCGGACATGTCGGAGATCTTGAAGAACCACTGCGTGAGTTCCTTACGCTCCACCGCGGCACCGGAGCGCCAGCCACAACCGTCAATGACCTGTTCGTTGGCCAGAACTGTCATGTCCACCGGATCCCAGTTCACCACGGCGTTCTTGCGATAGACCAGGCCTTCGGAGAGCATGTCGATGAAAAGCGCCTGTTGCTGGCCGTAATATTCCGGGTCGCAGGTCGCAAACATGCGCGTCCAGTCGAGGCCAAAGCCCAGCGGCTTCATCTGTTCGACCATCGTGTCGATGTTGGAATAGGTCCAGTCCTTTGGGTGGCCTCCCGACGCCATGGCGGCGTTCTCGGCGGGCATCCCGAAGGCGTCGAACCCCATGGGGTGCAGCACGTTGTGGCCGGTCGCGAGCTTATATCGCGCGATCACGTCACCCATGGTGTAGTTGCGCACGTGGCCGATATGGATGCGCCCCGAAGGATACGGGAACATCTCCAACACGTAATATTTCGGCTTGTCTTGGTCGCGGGTGGCGACAAACGTTCCAGCCTGTTCCCAGGCCTGCTGCCATTTCGGTTCGATGCTGGCGGGGTCGTAACGCGACATGCGGGCCTCCGGAAGATTAACGGTGCGGGTATCGCGTCGGGTGATAGGTGTTGACGCGCCAATGGTCCAGAGGCCGCATGGCATTGCGGCTTGAAACTCGCGCTATGTTCCCGTCATGCGGCGCGCCTTGCGCAGGATTGTGGTCTTGGTGTCGCGGACAAAGCCGTCGCGCAGACCAGATCGATTGAGGGCAAGAAAGACCTCCTCCAACCCCAGATCCGGGCGGGCATTGGCGTGTTGGGGCGGCAGCCTTTCAGCCAGGTGCTCCAGATCGGCGGCGCGCAGGATCGGGAGCACAGGCTGAGCCGCGCAGTCCTCCAGCGCGGTTACGGAAACGGTGGTCTGCGGCACTGCGCTGCGCACGGCGGCAACCACGCGGTCGAGGTGCGCGGCTTCTGCCATCTCTTGCGCATAGACCTCGGCGGAGGCCGTCAGCCGCGTGCTTCGTAGGTTCTGCCACCAAAGACTGATGAGCCACGCCTCCGCCCCCCTCGTCGAGAAATGCAGGTGCACGTCAGCATTAAGCGCGGTGTATGCGGCACGTGTCAGGGCGCCCATCAACTCAGGTGTACGGGTGTAATGTGTGACGCCCCGGCGCCCCGGTAGCGCTCCCGCAAGGTCTTCTGCCGAGACGATCAGCAGCGACGCCGCCTGCCCCAGCAAAGCGAACCGCTCCGTTGCCAGCCGCTCCACCTCGACGAGCGGAGCCTCCGGCGACACCGACACCTCGCGGCATATGTCACACAGGTCGGCCAGTTCGGCCTGAAGCGCCACGATGATCCCCTTCGGCAGATCCGGGCGCAGCGTTTCCAGTGAGAGTTGAACGCTTTTCGTTCCGGTCTTGTGAAACCCGGGATGGATCAGAACACGCATCAGCTTTCCTTGCTTCTGATACTGGGAACCGTAGAGGGCTGCGGTGCGGGCGCAACCCCGGCGAGCTAATCGCATGGGCATGTCTTGGCCTGTGCCGCCCCGCATGGCAGAACCGATGCACCCCATATCGTCGAGAGCCACCATGAAAATCCTGTTGATCCACCAGAACTTCCCCGGTCAGTACAAACATCTGGCCCCGGCACTGGTCAAGCAGGGACACGAGGTCGTGGCACTGACCTGCAAGGTGAAGGAGCCTCAGATCTGGCAGGGCGTTCGCATCGTCCCCTACAAGATCCAAGGCCAGAGCACGCCCAATGTTCACCCGTGGCTCGCAGATTTCGAAACCAAGCTGGTGCGCGCCACGTCGTGCTACCGCGGCGCCAAGGGGCTGAAGCAGCAGGGGTTCGAGCCGGATGTCATATGTGCTCACCACGGCTGGGGCGAATCCCTGTTCCTCAAGGATGTCTGGCCCGATGCGCGTCTGGGCCTGTATTGCGAACTGTATCACCTGACCGCGCACCCCTTCCTCAACTTCGACCCGGAGTTTCCGTCGAAGTCACCGGAAGCCGACATTCTGCGCATTCGCATGAAAAACATGAACAACCGTCTGCATGAGGAGATCATGGATGCGGGGCTTTCTCCGACCCGGTTTCAAGCCTCGACCTTTCCGGACCACTGGCAAAACCGCATCACCGTGGCGCATGACGGGGTCGATACCGAACTGGTCCGTCCCAACGCGGGCGCATCTTTGCAGATCGGTGATCTGACCCTGACACGGGATGATGAGGTCATCACCTTCATCAACCGCAACCTTGAGCCCTATCGCGGCTATCACATCTTCATGCGGGCCCTTCCCGCAATCCTCAAGGAACGTCCCAACGCCCACGTGGTGATTCTGGGCGGAGATGAAACATCCTATGGGGCAAAGCCGCCCAAAGGGCAGACGTGGAAGCAGATCTTCATCGACGAGGTGCGGGGCCGCATCCCCACGCCGCATTGGAATCGCGTGCATTTCCTCGGGCGCGTCCCCTACGATCGGTTCCTTGCGATGATGCAGATCAGCACCGCGCATGTCTACCTGACCTACCCCTTCGTTTTATCGTGGTCATTGCTGGAGGCCATGAGCGCCGGATGCGCGATCCTGGCCAGCGACACCGCCCCCGTCAAAGAGGTCATGACCGAAGGAGAAAACGGCTTGATGGTCGACTTCTTTGACACGGAAGCATTGGTGGAACGCCTGGGCACCCTTCTGGACGATGCCGACCTGCGCAAACGCCTGGGAGAGACGGCGAGAGAGTTCGTGAGGGGAAAATACGATCTCGCCGGTGTCTGCCTGCCTCAGCATCTGGAATGGGTGGCTGGCCTGGAGACGCTCGCCCCTCGGCCGATCATGGACTGACCCTCAGACATGGTGACCGGACCGGCCTCCTGCTCACGCAGTCCGCCCCTTTGTCACCGAAACCGCCGCTCACCCAGTCTCGCGACGCAGCCGTTTTTGACCCAGTGGTCAGATCAAGTTACATGCGGACAGCAACGAGGCGACGATGTCCCGCCGCACCAGCGGGTGGAAAACGTGGCTCCACTCAAACAACGCCCACCACGATAGGCAGACAGCCACCGGATGCCCGAAGTTGACGCAGTTCGGATAGCGGACGTGCAGATACTTCTGCTTGCTGCACCTCAGGCGGCGCTCACCCCTGGACCCGCTTCGATAGCCTGCCGCGCCTCGGCGACGGGCTACTGAGTGCGGCTATGTCTCAGAGGGCAGATTGCGCCAGCAGAACCAAGAGCCTCTCGTTATATACCGCGCTCAAAGACGCGCGTCGCGTGCCCGGATCTGACGTGCACGGGTCAGGATCGCATCCTCGATGGCTCGCACGGTCGAGGCAGAGGCCGGACCGTTGGGTGTCAGCAGCGCCAGGTTCAAAGACCGCGCATCCAGCGCCGGATCATTGATCAGAATCGTCGCCCGATAAGCGCGGCCCCCACCCGGAGGCGTTCCGTAGCCTGTGGTTATGACACCGGTAAACGGATCGACTGTTTCGATCGGCAGGAAATTCAGCACTTCGAGCGAGGCGTTCCACAGGTATTTGTTCACCTGCCCGACCTGCCCCTGATCACCGCGCGACTTGAAGATATCCAACACCGACGATTTGGAGCGTCCCCGCGCGCCTTCACGATCCTTGATCTCACCAAGGATCTCGTCGGACGACGGCGTTACAACCGGCTCACGCTCGGTCCGGTCCCCCATCATGCCACAGGACGCTGTCGCCGAAAGCGCCACGGCGATGCCGATCCCCAGCCATACCCGCGATGGCGCGCTGCGCTGTGTCATGTCGATATACTCCCACGAGAATGCCTGTTGCACCCTCATTACTGCGACGGCCCTCAACCGGCAACCCATCAGGTATCGGCAGTATTTTGCCAATTTCGCGCCGAAAACCCCTGCCACCCCCGAACCTTGTGGCAATCGTGCATCACAAAATCGGTTTGGGCGCGACGGCATTTCGGGCGGGTTGCAATGAAAGGGTCTGCGGGCGCATAGAAACGTCATCACAGCCGGCAACGGCTTGGTACGTGCCTTTGAACACATGAGGGAAACAATGAAAAACATCTTGCTCGCGTCCACCGCTCTGGTCGCATTCGCAGGCGCAGCGGCTGCTCAAGTCGAAGTGTCCGGCACCGCAGAAGTCGGTATCGTCGGTGGCGATTTCCGCTACGCAGGTACAGACGGCGACGGCGTCAGCCAGCTCTGGACCGATATCGAAATCGACTTCATCGCGACCGGTGAAGCAGACAACGGCCTGACCTTCGGTGCAGAAATCGATCTGGACGAAGCTGCAAACGGCAACGGCACCGACGATGGTGGCGCAACTTGGTTCGTCGCATTCGGCAACGCACGTCTCGACATGGGCGACACCGACGGCGCGGTTGACTGGGCTCTGCAAGAAGTTGCACTGGCCGGTGGCTCCATCGACGACGCTGAAACCGAGCACCTCGGTTACAACGGCAACTACGGCGCAGACGGCGACTACGACGGCCAGATCGCTCGTGTGACCTACACATACGGTGATTTCGCAGCTGCTCTGTCGACCGAAATCGACGACGGTGGCGACTTCGACCCGATCTGGGGTGTTGGCTTCCAGTACAACGCTGACTTCGCTGGCACAGCAGTTGGCTTCGGCATCGGTTACCAGAAAGGCGACGAAGACTTCTCCGACGCCACTCTGGTCGCTGCGACTACCGCACTTGGCCTGCTGCCCGCGACAGCGACTCTCGAAGACGAGTACGACATCGCTTCCGATATCGCAGCTTACGAAGTTATCGCAGCTTCCGTCGACGTGACGCTGAACTCCGGCATCATGATGGGCCTGAACTACGCAGAGTCCAAGTACGGCGATGCGGGCACGTCCGGCCTGGGTCTCGGTGAGACCGAGAAGTACATGGGCGTCGGCATCGGCTACGAAATGAACGCTCTGGCAATCGGCCTGAACTACGGTGAGTACGACGACCGTTACGGCATCGACGGTCTGGAAACTTCCGGCTACGGCCTGGCAGTGGCATACGATCTGGGCGGCGGTCTTGCTGTTCAGGCGGGCTACGGCTTGTCCAAAGTTGACGTCTCCGGCGGCGACGACTTCGACGCCGACAACTACTCCTTGGGTCTGGCAATGTCCTTCTAAGGACACCAGCCTCACGGCTTAAGGGAAGAGCGGGCGCTTGCGTCCGCTCTTTTCTTTTGGTTCAAGCGCAAAAATCCCAAACAGGCACACCAGCATGACCCCGGCCCAGATCAAGGCGCAGTTCAACGAGGCTCAGGCCTGCATCCGCAACCAGAAGCCGGAACACGCAGCCCGTCTTCTGCGTGCCCTGCTGATCCCCACCGCGCAGGCCCCGGAGGTCAATTACCAACTGGCCCGCGCGCTTGACCGCTTGGGCGACACACAAGGCGCGGCTCGGGCGCTGCATTCCGCACTGCAAAAACGTCCCGGCGATCCGGTCCTGTCCGACGCCGCCCTGCCGATCTTTACCCGTGCCGGTGACAGTCAGGCGGTTCTGGCGATCCACGACGCGCGTATCGCCGCCCAGCCGAACAAGATCGCCCCCCGCGCGGACAAGGCGACCTATCTGCAAAACATCGGTGAATTTGAAAAAGCGTCGAGCATTCTGCGTCGCCTCGTCAAACGCCATCCCGATGAGACCGACCTTTACCGGCTGATCTTCTTTGCCGAAAAGGCGCGCAAGGGCGATCCGCTGATCCGCGAGATGAAACGCCTTTGGGCGCACCCGAAGCTCAACGATGCAGGGCGCATGGCGCTCGGCTTTACCTTGGCCAAGGTGCATGAGGACATCGGCGAACCCGATCAGGTCTTTGCCTATCTCGACGCTGCGAATGCCGCCCAAGCGCGCCAATACCCCCATGACCCGGATGCGCGTCGCAGCCGCTGGGCCGCCTACAAGCAGGGTCAGCAGGCCCTTGACCTGACACCACGCGATGGCACGGCACCGATCCAGCCGATCTTTGTCACCGGCACGCCGCGCTCTGGCACGACGCTGGTGGAACAGATCCTGTCCGCACATTCGGCTGTCACCGCTGGCGGCGAACTGGCCCACGCCGAGCAGCTGGCCAATGCGGTCTTTGGCGGCAACCAGACCTTTGCCGATCTGTCCAAGGCTGCGCCCGAGGCTTTCACCGACTTCGCCGACAAGTATGCCGTGTTGGTGCGCCGGGACACCGGCGTCGACAGTGGACGCGTCACCGACAAATCCATCCAGCTTCAGAACATCTATGGCCTGCTGGCGCACGCCCTGCCCGGCGCACGATTTATCGTCGTGCATCGCGATCCGCGTGATGTGGCCCTGTCTATCTACAAGAACTTCTTTCGGCCCGGCGCCCACCGTTACGCCAACGACTTGGCCGCCATTGCCGATATGATACAAGCCTTTCGCGATCAGGTGGCTTACTGGAAAACCCGAATGCCCGAGCGCATTCACGAGGTTCATTACGAGGATCTGGTGGCTGACCCGGAGCCGCAGACCCACCTTCTGATCGCCGCCGCCGGATTGGACTGGGAGGAGGCCTGCCTTTCCCCGCACACGCAGACAAACCGGGTCAAAACCCTCAGCCTCGCGCAGGTGCGCCAGCCGATTCACACCGGGCGCCGGGAGGCATGGCGCCGCTACGAGGCGGAACTGAAACCATTTATAGACGCATGGGGCGACCGGCCCTTCGGCGCAAAGGAGTGGGACGCATGAGCTTGCAAGACATCGAAACCCGTGTAGCCAAAGCCTGTTCAGAGGCCGGGCGTGACCGCGGGGACGTAAAATTGATCGCCGTCAGCAAGGTACAACCGGCCGAGCGGGTGCAGGCCGTGCTGGACGAGGGCCATCGGCTCTATGGTGAAAACCGCGTGCAGGAGGCCCAAGACCGCTGGACGCCGTTCAAAGAACAATATGACGGTGTTTCGGTTCATCTGATCGGCCCGTTGCAAAGCAACAAGGCGCGTGTGGCGATGGAGTTTTTTGACGCCATCCATTCCGTTGACCGCCCCAAACTCGCAAACACGATTGCACGCCTGGCTGACGAAATCGGGCGTTGTCCCGACTTGTTCTTGCAGGTCAACACCGGCGAAGAGGACCAAAAGGCCGGCGTCATGCCTTCCGAGGCGGACGGTTTCATAGCGGAATGTCGCGCGCTGGATCTGCCTGTCAAAGGGCTGATGTGCATTCCCCCGGTGGATGAAACGCCGTCGCTGCATTTTGCCTTGCTTGCAAAAATCGCCACTCGCAACGGTCTGACGGGTTTGTCCATGGGCATGAGCAGCGATTTCGAACAGGCCATTGCGCTGGGGGCCACACACATCCGCGTCGGCTCTGCGATCTTTGGCGAACGCGACTATGGCTAAGGTTCACTAACCTTTGACGCCAGGGCTGTTTGACAAAGCCGCTTTGGCGTCGGTCCAGATTGCGCCCGCCATCAGTCCAGAATACGGTCGCGTCATGGCCATTCCGGTAGAGACATTTCATCTGACATCGCGTGCCCAAGGCACCTTGCAAGCGCGCATCCAGCAGATGGTGGCGGACGGCATTCTGTCAGGACGCTTTCGGCGTGGTGAGAAACTACCCTCCACCCGAGCCCTCGCGCGCCACCTCAATGTCAGCCGGATCACGGTGACACTCGCCTATACGGAGATGCTCGCCAACGATTACCTGACCTCGCGCGGGCGATCGGGGTATTTCGTCTCCGACAACGCACCTGAGCCGCCTGATTTCGCCCCAACGCCGCAATCGCAGGACACCGTAAACTGGAATGAAATGCTCGCGCGGCGTTACACCGGAGGGCCTGCGTTCAACATGGGGCGGCCTGCGGATTGGGCGAGCTACCGCTTCCCCTTTATCTACGGGCAAACCGACCCAGCTTTGTTCGACCACGCCAACTGGCGGCTTTGCGCGACACAGGCCCTTGGGCAGCGGCATTTCAATGCACTTACCCAGGATCAATTCGACGCCGACGACCCTGAGCTGGTGCGCTTCATCGCGCATCATACTCTGCCACGGCGCGGCATCCTTGCCAGACCTGAGGAGATCCTGATCACGCTGGGGGCGCAGAACGCGCTCTGGCTGGCCACCCAGCTGTTGGCCGTCACGCGGGAGGTGGTGGTCGAAAACCCATGCTATCCTGCGCTCCGACAGCTGTTGACGCACGCGGACGCGCAGGTCACGCCGCTTTCGGTGGATAATGATGGGCTGCCGCCAGAGACAATCCCCGATGGCACGCGCGTGATATTTACCACGCCGAGCCACCAATGCCCGACCTCCGCCACCCTGCCATTGGCACGGCGGGAGGCATTGCTGCGGCGGGCCGCCGACCTCGACGCGGTGATTGTCGAAGACGATTACGAGTTCGAGATGGCCTATCTCAGCGCCCCCTCCCCCGCGCTCAAAAGCCTCGATGAGGACGGGCGCGTCATCTACGTCGGCAGCTTTTCCAAGTCTTTGTTTCCGGGATTGAGGCTGGGCTATCTCGTTGGCTCGGCGGAGTTCATCCGCGAAGCGCGGGCGCTGCGGGCGTCCGTGCTGCGTCACCCGCCCGGCCACATCCAGCGCACTGTGGCGCATTTTCTGTCGCTTGGCCATTATGATGCCTTGGTTCGGCGCATCGGACGGGCTTTGGCTGCGCGGCGCGAAATGATGGAACACGCCACCGCGCGCTACGGCCTGGAGGTCGCGGGCGAAGGCGCGCATGGAGGCTCCGGCCTGTGGATGCGCGCCCCAAAAGATCGGGACATGCGCGACGTCGCGCGGTCCCTGCAGTCAGAAAGTGTTTTGATTGAACCGGGCACGGCCTTTTTTGCGGGCGAGCAGCCACCCCATAACTTCTACCGGCTGGGGTACAGTTCGATACCAAGCGAACGAATCGAAGAGGGTATCG
The DNA here is from genome assembly GCF_014196795.1 of Sagittula marina. GTDB lineage: Bacteria > Pseudomonadota > Alphaproteobacteria > Rhodobacterales > Rhodobacteraceae > Sagittula > Sagittula marina. Next base: position 649,253 of record NZ_JACIEJ010000001.1, on the reverse strand, counting down.
CCCGAATCGCCGCGGTCCTGAAAGCCTAGCAGCTTGTGCCAAGCCCGAGACGGCCAATGACGCAGCGCGCGTCGTCGCAGTCGATGATGTGGCGCGGATGATTGCTGCCGCGATATTTACCCAAAGTCGACACGGCGTCGTACAAGGCCCAGCCGCGTGCCCGCCGCCAAAGATCATCACCCGCGCTCAGGGCGCTTTGAAAGCTGCCCATTTCAAGCTCTGGCACCCAGCGCCATGCCACGGCGACGTCCACAGCCGGGTCGCCGACAGCCACATGTCCCCAATCAACCACGCCCGCCAATTTTCCTTCGCGAACGATCATGTTGGAGGCTTTCAGATTTCCGTGCAACCAACGCATTTTTCGCGGCGGGGCCGCCTCCAATGCGTTCATCCAAACCTCGCGTGTCAGCGACACGTCCAGTTCGTCGCGCAGCGTTCCGACTTCGGTCAGCACAGTGTCCGTCAATTGGTGCAGCGGCACACCACGCATCCGGTTTTCCGCTCCGGCCGCCGGTCCGCCCTTCAGCGACCGTTTCCACAGCGCACGCAGAAAACGCGCCAAAAGCGCCACCTCCTGAGACCAGTCCCGGACCGTGCTTTCATTTGCCTCGGTGCCGTCGATCCAGTCCACTACGATGAAAGGCCAATTGAACCGAGGCGTCGCTTCTCCCCGCAGGCGCAGAGAAGGCATTGCCAGCGGCAAGCCCGATAAATGCGGCAGCCACCGCGCCTCGCGTTCGATCAGGGGAACAGCGTCCGGATGGCGCGGCATACGCACCGCAAAATCTGATCCTACGCGATACATCGCGCGCTCGCCCTCTGCCTCTTCGACAGAGGTGATCTCGTGGCCGGCCCAATCGCCACCTTGCGCCTGCATCAGCGCTGCGACGAGCCGCTCGTCGGTAAGGATCACAACATCGTTCATTTGTTCTCCCTATGCCCCGTGGAACAATGTTCTGCCAAGGCTGTCGCTACGTCAACCGACCAACCTGCAAGCAAAATACAAAAGCGGTTTATCCCTGCCAATGAATGCTCTAACTCCCAGCGTATGCGGATCGTCAGAGACTACCAATATACACAAACCGGGGACCGTGGCGCCAGCGCGGCCATCGGGAATTTCGACGGGGTGCACCGGGGCCACCAACAGGTGATCGACCTCGCGCGCCGCGCCATGCCAGATTCGCCGCTGGGCGTTTTGACGTTTGAACCCCATCCACGTGAGTATTTTGCTGCCGACGCGCCCGCTTTTCGACTAATGAGCGCAGAGGCCCGCGCCGCGCGACTGGAAAAGCTTGGCGTCGATGTGCTTTATCAACTTAACTTCAACAAATCGTTGGCCTCGCTCTCGCCACGAGACTTTGCAAGTCGCGTTATCTGCGAGGGCTTGGGCCTGCGAAATGTGGTGGTGGGCGCAGACTTCTGCTTTGGGCAGGGGCGCGCCGGAACCGTCGAAGATCTGAAGACCTTTGGCGCTGAAATGGGATTCGAGGTGACTGTGGCTGAACTCATGCAAACCGATGGGCTTGTGGTGTCCTCCACCGCGATCCGCGAAGCCCTGACCGAAGGCCGCCCGCGCGACGCAGCCGAGTTGCTGGGCCACTGGCACCGGATCGAGGGCGAGGTGATCGGCGGCGAACAGCGCGGTCGAGAGCTGGGCTATCCCACGGCCAACATGTCCATCGAGGGACTGCATCCGCCAAGGTTCGGCGTCTACGCCGTTTTGGTGGATGTGCGCGATGGGCCCCACAAGGGAAGCTATCACGGTGCGGCCTCTATCGGCGTCCGCCCGATGTTCGACGGCGATGTGCCAAATATCGAGACCTTCCTGTTCGATTTCACCGGCGACCTTTACGGGGCCACCCTGTCTGTCGCTCTGGTCGATTACCTTCGCCCGGAGCTGAAATTCGACGGGCTGGATGCGCTGATCACCCAGATGGACGCAGATTGCGCCAAGGCGCGCGACATTCTGGAGGCGCTTTGACCGACCCCATCGCGCGCCCCGACCTTGCCCCTCGATTTTGGGAGAAGAAGCGACTCACTGACCTGTCCAAGGATGAGTGGGAGGCGCTGTGCGATGGCTGCGGCAAGTGCTGCATGAACAAGCTCGAAGACGAGGACACGGGCGAGGTCGCTTTGACCCGGATAGCCTGCCGCCTTTTCGACAACGAAAGCTGTCGCTGCGCGCAATACCCGATTCGCCATCAGTTCGTGCCGGAGTGCATCGTGCTCTCGCCGTCCAACATGGCGAAAAACCTCTATTGGATGCCGGAAACCTGCGCCTACAAGCTGCTTTGGAACGGCAACCCCCTGCCGAAATGGCACCCGCTCGAGACCGGCGATCCCGATAGCGTGCATCGCGCTGGTGTGTCGATGCAGGGCATGACGGTGCCGGAATTTGACGTCGACGATGACGACTGGGAAGACCATATCATCGACGAACCCCGCTAGCTTCAGGAGGCTGCCATGTATCTCGCGTCCGACAACACCGGCCCGGTCCACCCTCAGGTCATGCAGGCGCTGACAGAGGCTAACGAGGGATATGTTCACGGCTACGGCAACGATGTGCACACCGAAGCCGCCAAGTCCGCACTGCGCGACCTGTTCGAGGCTCCGGACGCAGAAGTGTTCCTCATGCCCGGCGGCACAGCGTCGAACGCACTGGCACTTGGGACATTGGTGCAACCCTATCAGGCGGTGTACTGTTCCGGCCTCGCGCATATCCATGTCGACGAATGTGGCGCGCCGGAATTCTACACCGGCGGGGCCAAGCTGGTCGGCGTGTGCGAGGGCGACAAGGTCACGCCGGAGGCTCTGACCAAGGCTTTGGCCTTTTGGAACACCGGCGATGTACACCAATTTGATCGGGGCGCGCTGTCGCTGACCAACACCACCGAACGCGGCAACATCTACACGCTTGATGAACTGACGGCACTGGCGACGTTGGCGCATGAAAACGGGCTGTTTGTGCATTTTGACGGCGCCCGCTTTGCCAATGCCTGCGCCATGCTGGGCTGCACTCCGGCTGAGATGTCGTGGAAAGCCGGTGCCGATGTGGCGGTCTTTGGCGGAACCAAGAATGGCTGTATGGGCGTCGAGGCGGTGATTTTCTTCGACCCCGAAAAGGCCCGCGGCCTGCCGTTTCGACGGATGCGTTCGGGGCACTTGCTGTCGAAACACCGCTATCTGGCGGCCCAGATGAACGGCTATCTCAAGGATGGCCTGTGGCTTGAACTGGCGCAAAAGGCCAACGGCACATGTGCCAGGCTGGTGGACGGTCTTCGCGCATTGGACGTTAAAGTCCTGACAGATACGCCTGCGAACCTGCTTTATTTTGAGATGCCCCTGCGCGCTCATGATGCCGTACAGGCGGCCGGTGCAATGTATTACGACATGCGCACAGCGGATGCACAGCCCGAAGACATGACGCGCGGACGTCTGGTCGTCGATTGGGCGCTGGAGCACGCACACGTTGACGAGTTCCTGCAAAAGCTGAAGGCGGCCCTGTAAGGAACCGCCTTCAGCCTCACGGAGCGTGAGAGAGAGTCTGTTGTCAGCTGATCAATTCAGCTGGAAGTGCAGTTCATAACTGCCATCGGTAAACGCACCGAAAAGATCCGGAATGTCCGGATGGTCGACCGGCTCGCCGGAATAATCCGCCATCAGGTTTTGCTCTGACACGTAGGCCACGTAAAAGCTCTGATCGTTTTCCGCGAGCAGGTGATAAAACGGCTGCCCTTTGGCGGGGCGAGCTTCTTCGGGAATGGATTCGTACCATTCCTCTGTGTTGCTGAATTCAGGGTCCACATCGAACACCACGCCGCGGAATGGGTGTTTGCGATGCCGAACGACCTGTCCCAGGTGATATTTTGCGCGCTTCTTCAGCATATGCTCCACCTTTGTCATACTCACCTTGTAGCCAAGCTTGGCCCCGGTTGTCCAACTATTGACACGGATTTGCCAGAAACACTCTGTGGAAAGCGACCGAACAGTCGTCTTCGCACACGAAACATTCCCCCCTCTCAGGCCATGGTGATCTCCCCGGCGGCTGACCGCCCTCCGCGTGAATTATCATTTCAAAGCGCCGCGTTTTCGGTTATTTTGATGATAATGAAAAAAATGTAATACGCGTGAGGCAGATGAGCAGATTCTTTCGCGCGCTGGTGATTCTACTTTTGGTGGCGTCTTGTGGAGGCGGCGGCGGCTCTGGCACGTCCCCCGACAACTTGGACAACGCCTGTTCGATTCTCCAGCAGCGCCCGACATACTACCGCGCCTTCAAGGCTGCAGAACGCCGTTGGGGCGTGCCTGTGCACGTCCAAATGGCAACGATCTATCAGGAATCGAAATTCGATTCCGATGCGCGCACACCATTGCGCTACTCGCTGGGGGTGATCCCCGTGGGTCGACAAAGCTCTGCCTTTGGCTACAGCCAGGCGTTGGACGGAACCTGGAAGGAATACCTCGTCTCGTCCACTGCACGGCGTAACGCCAGACGCGATGACATTCGGGACGCAACCGATTTCATGGGGTGGTACATGAAGCAGTCGCATGACCAGCTGAATCTGCCGATGTGGGACGCCCGCAACCATTATCTTGCTTACCACGAAGGGCGCACAGGTTACCGTCGCGGATCTTACAACAGCAAGGCCTGGTTGCTTCGCGTCTCTTCCGAGGTTGGCGAACGCGCCGTGGTCTACAGCCAGCAATTGCGCAACTGCCGCCACGCGCGCTGATCAAATCGAGGGGATGGCCCAGCTGTCGCCCGGAGCCATGGCGCGGAACCGTTCAGGGGCCACGCCATGACGCTTCAGCCCCTCTGACAAGGCATCACGGGGCGCTTCGCGCGCCTCGTCCGTCAATTGAATTGTGCCCCAATGGTGGCCGATCGCATGGGCCGCGCCCAACAGTTTGAACCCGCGAACGGCTTCGTCCGGGTTTTGGTGTTGGTCCTGCATGAACCAACGCGGCGCATACGCCCCAATAGGCAGAATCGCCAACCGCAACGGGCCGAAACGCTGCAGTCCTTGATACGGTCGCCCCTCATCAAAGCCAGTGTCGCCGATGAACAGCAGAGCGCCCACAGGCCCCGTCAGCACAAAGCCACCCCAAAGCGCCATGCTCCGGTCGCCCATGCCGCGGGCGGACCAATGGTGGCTAGGCACGCCATGAACCTGCAACGGACCAAAGTCCGTACTCTCCCCCCAATCAATCGCCTGCGTCTGCAGCCCCGTCGGCGCGATCAAAGTGTCATTGCCCAGAAGTGTAATCACCTGTGGCGCGTGCACGGCCTGCACCCGGTGCAATGTGTCGATATCGAGATGGTCGTAGTGATTGTGTGACAGCAGAATCAGGTCGATGGGCGGCAGATCCGCAAACGCAATTCCCGGCGGCGCTATCCGCGTTGGCCCTGCGAACCTCACCGGAGACGCCCTGTCCGACCAAAACGGATCTGTGAGAATGTTCAGTCCCGCCATTTGAACCAACAGCGTCGCGTGACCCACCATAGTGACGGTCAGATCATCGATTCGCGTGGCAGGTTTGGCGGGAATAACTGCGACCGTCTCTGGCCAAGCGGCGGGCGTCGGCCCAAAGCGCCACCGCATCAAATCGCGAAACCCTTTTGGCGGCTTGCCTTCAGGATTGAAGAAACGAACCCCGTCAAAGTGATCGCTGACCGGCCCCTCATAATACGGATTTCGCCCGCGACGTCGGGTGGCCACTACCCCACCCACACCCCCAATGCCAACGGTGGCGGCGAGGGTCTTGAACATGGTGCGACGGTTCATCGCGAACTCTCCTGCATGAGATACTAAACAGGTAAGCCCGCCGGTCCTTGAGAACCAGCGGGCTTGGCGAATGAGATCCAGCAAAAGGCGACTAAACGCGCGCCCTGCCGCTTTATCGGTTCAGCTCTGTATCAATCAGGAATTCGCTCGTCGGGATAGAAGCCTTTTCCAGCCCCCCCAAGACAACGGTGGTCTTGGTGCCGTCACCATCGGTGATGATCCACTGACGCAGTTCGACCGGGTTTCCGGTGAACTTCATCTGAATGGACCCGTACTCCGGGCGCTTTGGGTCCTGTGCGGTAACGGTCGTCGCGGTGCCGTCATAGCCGTGCCCGGTCACCATGCCTGCGCGTGCCAGATCGACGTTGCGCGCAAGAATAATCGACAGTGGCGTTTGATTCAGCGGATAGGTCTCCGGGTTGCCACCCAGCTTGCGATCCATGACATAGACCGCACCAGAGGACACAAGCACCAGCCCGCGTTCTGGTGGATTGTAGTCGAAACGCGCCTTGCCCGGGCGCTTGATCCAGATTTCTCCGGTCGAGATCGTGCCGTCGGCATTGATCTGGGTGAAGGGGCTTTTAACGGTCTGAAGCGTATTCAGGTACTGCGAAACCTGACCAAGCGACAGTTGCTGTGCCATTGCGGGCAGAGCGGCGAGGCTCAGGGCGATTGCAGCGAGAAACGTGCGGAACATACGGGTCCTTTCCGGTGTCTGTTGACCCACATATGGCATGGGCGGAACGGTCATGCGATATCAGAGGCCGTTCAATACGATATCAATAGCCAAACCCCGCCGATCAAGCCCGCAGCGCCCGCGATCAAACCGAGCGCCATCAAAAGTCCGTCACGCACTGTGATCGCCAAGCCCAGAAGCGCTATGGCGGACATCGGCATGAGAGAGGCGAAGGGTAAGATTTCAGTGGACGGCACGGTCAGGCACAGCAAAACCACCATCACAGCTGCAACCCGGGGCGCGGGTCGACGTGTTAAGGCCGTCAGACGTTCCGAGGTGTGGTCGTCCAGCCAACTGGCAACAGGACGCGCCTTCTGCGTCGCGTTGTGAATGCTATCGTTTTCGACGGATCGATTGCGGATCGCACGCGGCAGCCACAGGCTGTCCCGCCCCAAAGCCACTTGGACGGCAAATATCAGGATGGCAATGGCGAACAGCGTGGGCACGCCCGGAACGCCGCCAATTGGCGTTATCACCAATAGCGCGGGCAACAGGATCAAAGGGCCGAAACTGCGGTTGCCTATCTCGTCCATCGCACCGGCGACGGAAACGGTGCTCTGTTGATCAGCGCAATCATCGAGCCGATTCAGAATCCTCTCCACCTTACCCGCGCACATTCCTGCCTCACATATTCGTATACAACTCCTTAACGCGTCGAACCCTGCCTTTGGTTCCCGTGTGGACCTAAAGGATGTCATGCATGGTACCACGCAAGCATCGCAACACGAGACAGACCCATTTTATTGCGTTACAGTCAGCAAGATATGGTAGGATACGCCGTTGGACGATATTGCTCATCATCTTCCGAAAATGTCGCGGATCCTCCGCCAGAAGGTTCTTTTGTGGGCCGGCTATCGTGATGTTGAAGGTCTGCCGCCACGCCTGTCCCATCTGCCGCTGGAGGAGTTTACAGGCATCGACCTGCCCGTAGCGATCAGCGAAGCGATCCGCACCGAAAAAGCGTCGGCGCCGACGGACTTTCAGACGATTTATCTGAATCCACAGCTGCGGATACTCAAGACCGGGGCGCGCGAGGGCGGCCTCCACTCCGAGATGCCGATCTCCCGCCCCGGCACCCGTAGCTTTTCGGCCTACATGAATGCCGTAAATCTAGGCCGCGCTCAATTTATCGAACTCACGCCTGAGCACGACGGCACCAAGTCTGCCCGCGTCCAAGCCCTGCTCGTTCCTCTGCGTGGCGACAATGGTGAGACCAATCATGTGCTGGGCATCTTTGATTTGTCTGATCCGCACACTTACGGATGAAGCGCACCGGCACATAAAAAGGCCCGCATCGCAAGGGACGCGACGCGGGCCTTTTGTGCATTCCGCGAAAGGGATTACGCCTGCTCTGGCACCAGGATTTCGCGTTTACCCACGTGATTGGCGGCAGAGACGACGCTTTCGTCTTCCATCTGCTCCACCAGTCGCGCGGCCTTGTTGTAACCAATGCCAAGCTTGCGCTGGATGTACGACGTCGAGCATTTGCGATCCTTGATGACAATTGCCACCGCCTGATCGTAAAGCGCATCCTCGCCACCTGTGTTGCCACCGGTGTTCAGGCCCAGCACGGCGTCGATGTTGTCTGCCTTCTCCTCAGCCGGCCCTTCGACCACGCCACCGACATAATCGGGAGGACCGAACGCCTTGAGGTGGTTAACGATCTCCTCGACCTCTTCGTCCGAAACGAACGGCCCGTGGCAGCGCGTGATCTTTGCCCCGCCTGCCATGAACAGCATGTCACCCATGCCCAGCAGTTGCTCTGCGCCCATTTCCCCAAGGATCGTGCGCGAGTCGATTTTCGAGGTGACCTGAAACGAGATCCGGGTGGGGAAGTTCGCTTTGATCGTGCCAGTGATGACGTCTACGGACGGACGCTGCGTCGCCATGATCAGGTGAATGCCCGAGGCACGGGCCATCTGCGCCAGACGTTGAATGCAGGCTTCGATCTCCTTGCCCGCCACCATCATCAGGTCGGCCATCTCGTCGACGATGACCACGATGTAGGGCATTTTCTTGGGCTCGAATTCATCCGTCTCGAACACCGGCTCGCCGCTCTCCTCGTCAAAGCCCGTCTGAACGGTGCGCGAGAACATTTCGCCCTTGGACAACGCATCGGCCACACGACTGTTGTAGCCGTCGATGTTGCGAACGCCCATCTTTGACATCTTGCGATAGCGGTCTTCCATCTCCCCCACGACCCATTTCAGCGCCACAACGGCCTTCTTCGGGTCGGTCACAACGGGCGACAGCAGGTGCGGGATGCCGTCGTAAACCGACAGTTCCAACATCTTCGGGTCGATCATCACCAGACGCAGATCCTCGGGCGTCAGCTTGTACAGCAAGGACAGGATCATGGTGTTGATGGCCACAGATTTACCGGAACCGGTCGTCCCCGCGATCAGCAGGTGAGGCATCTTGGCCAAGTTGGCCACGACCGGATCACCGCCGATGTCCTTGCCCAGCGCCAGCGGCAGTTTCTGGTTTCCATCGCCGAAGTCGCGCCCGGCGAGAATCTCGCGGAAGCAGACCATCTCGCGCTTGTCATTGGGCAGTTCGATCCCGATGACCGAGCGCCCCGGCACAGTGGACACACGCGCGGACAAAGCCGACATCGAGCGCGCGATATCGTCGGACAGACCGATGACGCGGCTCGCCTTGAGGCCCGGCGCAGGTTCCAGTTCGTACATCGTGACCACAGGGCCGGGGCGGACAGAGACGATCTCCCCCTTCACGCCGTAGTCATCCAGCACGGATTCAAGCATACGCGCGTTTTCTTCCAGCGCTTCATCGGACAGGTGGTGGCGTTCGACAGCTTCCGGCGACATCAACAGATTGAGCGGCGGCAGTTCGTATTCCGCGTGTTTCTTCTCATCAAACGCGAGCGAGGGCTGGGCCTCCAGCTTGGCGCGGGTCGACAATTGTACCGGCTTGCGGATCGGTTGCTGCACGACCTTCTTGGCCTCGGGCATGAGGTCATGCGTTCCGTTGCCGCCACGCTGGATCGGCGGCGCAGAGCTGGACGACGCCGGGGCCGATGGCTCATCACCATACGTTTGCGCCTCGTCATAATCGCCAGCGTCATAGTCGTCGCCGTAATCATCGAAATCCGTCATCTCGCCGTAGGCATCGTCCATGCCGGCATTGATGCGCGGCGAGGCGGGAGCAGGCATTTCTGCATAGGCGGTGGCGTCCGGACCATTGCGGGTCGGCGCGGCATCATATGCCGGAGCCTCATGCGCAAGGTCATCATAGGGTGCGTCCTCATAGGGCGCGTCGTACGCATCTTCATAGGCTGGAGCCGACGCCGCCTTGGCCGCAGGCGGCATGGTGGCCATGGCAGCACCCACAGCGGGGGCGCTCAAACTGCGCACCGTATCCCGTGCCGTCACCGGGGGTTCCGGCGGGAGAGTTGCGGGGCCGGCGGTCAAGGGCGGCTCTGGCGGCAGGCCGTTGGTTCGCGGCGCGGGAGAGAAAATCAGCGGCTTGGGACCATGGCCGCGTCCACGGGTCAACGGCTTGGTCGGATCATCTCGGCGTGCAGCGACCGGGGCCGCGTAGGGGTGCCGCGCCTTCACCGCATGGGCAATCTTAGCGCTGATCCGGTCAGGTTCGGGCGCATCCACATCGTGATCCATCAGGTTGTCCACCAATTCAGGCTGCGGCATGACTTGCGGCTCAGAGCGGCGCATCAAAGACGGCATACGGGACAGGAAACCGCCCTTCTCGGCCTTTTCCTCGGCGGCCGCGGCCTCGTACTGTGCCATCTCTTCGTCATCGAGCAGAGGCACGTCGAGGTCATCTTCCATAGCGCGCATCGGCGGCACGGCCCGCTGCACCCGCGGCGCAGCGACGGCCACATGATCCCGCGCAGCCTCGGCTTGCACGGTGCGATTTGCCCGGCGGTCCGCCTGCTTTTCCTGCAACTTGCGCGCCGCGCCCATCGCGCCAGACGCGCCAACCCCGGTCAGCCGCACGATCTGCGCATAGGTCATGATGACGCCCACCAAAAGGAAACGACCAAGGAACTTCAGCTCCGCCTTGGTGAAACCCAGCACGAAGATGCCAAGCCCAAGGATGGCCCCCCCCAGCATCAGCATCATGAACTTCAGGCCCGTCGCCGGGGACACGCCCAACCCGTCCAGGGCCGTCAGCGCGGAGCCCATGACCATGTCGCCAAACAAACCGCCAAGGCCAAAGTGATGCGACCAGTCGTTGCCGTGCGGCAGGCCAGAGGCATAGACCGCGCAGACTGCAATCCAGATCGGCGCAAAGATCAGGCAGCCGAAGGCACGCCCTTGCGCTTTGTTCATCGCGAACCGTGCGCCCCAGACCACCAAAACCGCAGCCAAAGCCCAGGCGCCGGTGCCCACAATCATGAACAGCGGGGCCGCAACAAAGGCCCCCAGGCGGCCCATCCAGTTTTCTGCCGGGGCGTCGGTGGCCGACAGCCAGCTGGGATCATCCGGCGAATAGGAGGCGATCATTGCCGCCGCCATCAGGCCCAGCAAGACCAGCACCAAGCCCACCAGTTCACGACCGCGCTTTTCCAGCACCTCCGTGGTGCCGGAATCGAGCAGAGGGTCGCGCCGCCGGTTCGTCTGGTTGACCTGATATGATGCCATTGTTCCGCCTCGTCTTTTTATCTTTATCAGTACAGGGTGTCCCGGATCAGGGTCAGCCCGTCCCGTGTCTCTTCCAGTGGGGCAACAATCGCCACGCGGATATAGCCCGCACCGGGATTGGTTTGCCCACTTATGTCCTTTGACAGGTAGGCCCCCGGCAGCACACGCACGCCGGTCTCCTGCCACAGCCGCAGCGTTGCGGCCTCTCCGTCTTCGACTGGCAACCACAGGAACATGCCCGCCTGCGGGCTGAGATAGCCCGGCACATGTCCCAGGATCTCATCCGCCAGTTCGTATTTCTCCGCGTAAAGCGCGCGATTCTGCGTCACATGCGTTTCTTCGGCCCACAGCTTTTCGCTCGCCCGTTGGATCGGCAGCGGCACAGGGGCCCCCGCATAGGCGCGCAGCTGCTTCATCCGCGCGATGCTGTCCGGCCCGCCCGTCACGAAGCCAGAGCGCAGCCCCGGCAGGTTCGACCGCTTGGACAGCGAATGAAAGGACACAACGCGCTCCGGATCAGCGCCCATCGCCTTGGCCACCTCCAGCGCGCCCACAGGGGGCGTGTCGCGGTAGATCTCTGCGTAACACTCGTCCGCGAGGATCTGAAAATCATATTGCTCCGCCAGCCCGATGAGCCCGCGCCAATATGCCTCATCCGCCATCACCCCTTGCGGGTTTGCAGGGGAGCAAATGTAGACAGCAGCGGTGCGGTTCAGCACCTCCGGGTCGACGGCCGCGAAGTCGGGCAAATGACCCGTCTCTGCGGTTGCCGGGACAAAGCGCGGCTCCGCCCCCACCGAGATCGCCGAGATCATGTAGACCTGATAGAACGGGTTCGGCATCAGCACCACGGGGCGCGCGCCGTTCTTGTGTTCCGGGATCAGCGCCATGCCGGCGTTGTACAACCCCTCGCGCGACCCATTCAGCGCCATGACCTGCGTGTCCGGGTCAACCATCACGTCATAGCGACGATACAGCCAGTCACGGATCGCGCCGCGCAGCTCCGGCGTGCCTTCATTGGCGGGGTATTTCCCAAACTCATGCGCATGGGTCGCAATGGTCTCGGAGACCCATTGCGGAAAGGCGTGCTTTGGCTCGCCGATGCTCATGTGGCGTATATCACCACCGGGTTCATGCACGTCCAAAAGGGCGCGCAGACGCGGGAATGCATATGCCGGTAGGTTCGAAAACCGTTCGGGGGACATAGGTCTAGCTCTGATCTGCCTCGTGCGGGGTCGTTGTTCGCCCCGCGATTGCCCGCAGGATACGGAACAAAGGGGGGCGCTGTCCACAATGATGACGCCGCAGAGAAGGCCTGTGGCGCGAAAGTCGCAATGAGATTGGTGTCTTGCCAGAACCGCAGCTCGGGTTCGCCTGTATCGCGGGCGTTTTTCTTACTGGGTCAAACTGATTCGACGGGCGCGCCCGCCACTTACACCTTCAGCGCCGCCTCCGCGGCATGGGCCAGCCGCAGCAGGCGAGGCTCTGTCATCGGCGGCGCCATCAGCGACACGCCACAGGACGGGACACCCGTTGGCAGCGTCACAATCCCGCCGCCCAACAGGTTACCGATGCGCGTGTTGCGCAATGTGCGCAGGTTCTCGGAGACGTAGTAATCGCCCTGCTCCATCAGTTTGTCCTTTTTGGCGGGCAGGTTCGGCGCGGTCGGGCAAATCACGGCATCAAAGCTGGCCGTCTCGCGCCACCACGCGCGCCGCACGTCCTCCAGATGCTGCCAAGCGGCCTTGTAAGTCGCCGCATCATGCGTCGCCCCGGACTCGAACCGCTCTCGAATCGGAGCGAACATGGCGTTCGGGTTGGCCTTGATCGCCTCTCCCCATGTGGCCCAGGCCTCCACCGTATACAGCATCCCGCTGTCCCGGTGCGGGGCACCGATCTGCGGAAAGTCCAGTTCCACAACCTCCGCCCCAGCATCGCGGAACCGCGCCACCGCATCGGCGAAGGCGCGCGCCGGAGCCTCGTCCAGATCCTCCATCACGACGGTCTGCAACATTGCAAAGCGGCGCCCCTTCAACGAAGCCCCGCGCAGATCCGGTGCGGGCTTGCCCTCCATCGCGGACAACAACAGGGCCGCATCCTCGACCGAGCGCGCCAGCGGCCCCACCGTGTCGAAGCTGGTGATCAAGGGCACCGCGCCCTCAAGTGACAGCCGACCCGAGCTGGTCTTCAAGCCCACAAGATCGTTCCAACAGGCCGGCAAGCGCACTGACCCGCCGGTGTCCGACCCGATCCCCGCCGCCGCCAACCCAAACGCCACAGAGGCTGCCGCGCCAGAGGACGACCCACCGGCGACCGCCTCCGGATCGTTCACACAAGGCGCAGTGGCTGTCACCGGGTTCAGACCAAGCCCCGAAAACGCCAGCTCCGACATATGTGTCTTGCCCAGACAAACCGTGCCCGCCAGCGTCGCGGCGCGCAACACCTTTGCATCGCGGTCTGGAACGCGCCCGGCGAGCAGGCCTGACCCAGCCTCCGTCACCACGCCGGCGGTGTCATACAAATCCTTCCAAGAGATCGGCACCCCGTCCAACGGGTGCCGCCGCACACCGTCCCTGGCGCGCTTTGACGCGGCCAGAGCTTCCGCCATTGCGCGCTCTTCGGTCAGGCGCGCGTAGATCCGGTCGGACGCCGGCTCTGCCGCGATGGCGTCATAAAACCCTTGCGTCAGATCGACCGGATCGACCTCCCCCCGCCCGATGGCGCGGCCCATTTCTGCGGCGGTGGCTTTGGTCCAGTCGGTCATCTCGGGCACTCCTTCTTTGCGCGCGACGCTAGCGCCACAAAGGCGCATGGACAATCCCGCGCGCGCGACCATATTCAGCCCCATGAAACACGATCTGATCATCGTCGGCGGCGGCCTGAATGGCCCCGCCCTCGCGTTGGCGGCGGCGCAATGCGGCCTCACCAGCGTGGTGCTGGACGCCCTGCCCGCCCCTACCCGGACGCAGGACGATTTCGACGGCCGCAGCTATGCGCTGGCTCTGTCCTCGCAACGCATGCTGGACAGGCTTGGTCTGTGGGACGGGCTCGAAGACGACGCTCAGCCCATGCTCCAGATCAAGGTCTCCGACGGGCGCGTTGGGGATGCCCGCGTGTTCCTCGGGTTGCACTTCGACTCCGCCGAGATCGAAGAAGGCCCCATGGGATATATGGTCGAGGATCGCTACCTGCGCCGTGCCCTGATGGATGCCATGGACCACAGCCCGCAGATCACGCCCCGTTCCGCCTGTCGGGTGATCGCCCAAGACACCGACCACAGCGGCGTCACCGTAACGCTGGAAGGCGGCGAGACCGTAAGCGCACGATTGCTTGTGGGCGCAGATGGGCGCAGCTCCGGCACCGCCCAGCGCGCAGGCATCCGACGCACCGGCTGGGGCTACGGTCAGACCGCCCTTGTCTGCGCAATAGCGCACGAAAAGCCGCATGAGGGCACAGCGCATCAACTGTTCATGCCGGCCGGACCACTGGCGATCCTGCCGCTGACCGGCAACCGCTCCTCCATCGTCTGGAGCGAGAAGCAAGACAGCGCCCAAGCCATCAATGCCCTGAGCGAAGATGACTACCTCGCTGTCCTCCGCCCCCGTTTCGGCGACTTTCTCGGCGATATAGCCCTAGCAGGAACCCGCTTCACCTACCCGCTGGGCCTGACGCTGGCGAACAGCTTTATCGACACGCGGCTGGCGCTGGTGGGTGATGCGGCACATGGGATGCATCCCATCGCGGGCCAGGGGCTGAACGCCGGGCTGCGCGACGTGGCCGCGCTGGCGCATGTGCTGTCTCATGCGTCGCGTCGGGGCGAAGACATCGCCTCCGACTTCACTCTGGCCCGCTACCAGCAATGGCGGCGCTGGGACACGGCGACGCTTGCGGGCAGCACGGACCTTTTCAACAGATTGTTTTCAAATGACAATCCCCTTCTCCGCGCGGCCCGCGACATCGGCATGGCTGCAATCAACGCCGCTCCCGGACTCCGCCGCGGCTTCATTCGCGAAGCGGCCGGCCTCAACGGCGACCTCCCCGACTTGATGCGCTAGGGCCTATCCGTCGTCGGGCCTACGGCACATCCACGGCCGCCGTGATCCAACTTACCAAGCAGCACGCAGCGGGGCTGGGTGACTATGACATCCGGGTGAGCTGCGCCCCGCCGTGTCCGGTGCGCACCGAACTCGCCATGGCCGTCCACACTCCGGAGACTATCCCCGCATATCACGACGCCCTACCTTTGAACCGCTACGAACTGGCCGCACTCAGGTGCTTCCTGTGCCCGGACAAGGCCGCATATATCACCGGTCGAGCGGTCGCGGTGGACGGCAGATCTGCCTCGACGGGCGTCGGCGTTCTGGCTTTGCAGTCATAACGTCTTGGCGTTTCAAATACTTCGGTGGAGGGCTAGGGCAGCCCCCTCAGGCGAGAGATATCTCTCGCCGCAGGGCGTGCCCCTGAATTACCCCAGACACGCGTAGGGCGGGGAACTTCCCCGCCCTATGCAAACACTCAATCGTCAGATCACTTGATTCGCTGACCGTTTGCCAGCACGTGACCCTGATCGTTCACCAGAATGGTCGAAGTCGCCGTATCCGGCTCTGCCCCCGGCACGGTGAACATGCCCAGCATCATCCGCGCGCCCATTGCGTCTTGCTCCTGGACAAAGCCCATCTCGATCAGCTTGTCGATCACGCCATTCACGCCGGAAATGGTCAGATCGATCTGGCCCTCTGGGCGCGGCATCCCGTCAAAGGTTTCCGTATCGGTGTTATCAAAGGTGAATTCACCCTCGCCAAGAATCTCAGCCCCGATGGCACGCACCACCAGATCTGTCAGGGTAACCTTGTTCAGTTCACCGGGCAGCTCTTCGCCCTCTTCCACAGCCTCCATCGCATCTTCGTCGATGATACTGACAAAGGGCGTGACCTCCGCCTCCAGGTTCGCGCCGATCGTCGCGGGATCACGCGGCAGCACGCCCTGCGGGTCAAAGATGCCCCACAGCATATCCGCCATCTCGAAATCAGACAGCAACACCGACAGGCTTGCAGGAACCGGCTCTTCTGACGCCGCGAGCGGCATCTCGAAGGAGAACCCCGCCTCACCAAACTTGCCCTCGATCGGGAACGGCATGTCCGGCACCATCATCGACACGCTCTGGCCAAGGGCGGACAGCACATAGACCATCTTTTCCTGCGACATGGCAAAGCCCAGTTCGCCACCGTCAGACGACAACTGCCCCGTCACACGATCCGACCCGTCCTGAAAGTCAAAGCTGGTCTCACCACCTTGATGCGTGATCGACGCATCGACCTCAAACCCCGAAGCCAGCATCGCAGGGGCGTCGGACATATCGGCCCCATCGGGCACCACCGTCGTCCCCTTCCCCGCGAGGCCACGCAGCGTCCCGCTGAAAAGACCTTTGGTTTCATCATCTTCCGGCGCGGTGAAGGCGAAGTCATAGGTGATGTCGCCGTAAGTCATGTCCTGCGATACGCTGCGCAGACCGTCCTCTATGCTGACAACAGACGTCCCCGCCACAGGCCCCATGGAAAGCGATGTTTTCAGGGCCTCCTTCGGCAGAAGTTCGCCCTCGTCCGTCACGCTGTCCAACACCATCCGGATCTCTTCGGCCCGCGACTCGTAGGTCATCTCTTCCGGGGTGCCCGATGCGTTCACAAGCAGACCACTGTGCGACAGCGCCACCGCCACCACGGTCGGCGAAGCATCTTCGCCCTCGGGTGTGATGGTCACCTCCATCATGCCGCTTTCCGGCATCGTCATATCGACAGTGCCATCGCCGACATCGGTGTAGATCATGTCCGGCAGCGTCACGACCATGGTGCCACCGTCCTCCGGCAGAGGCGCAGTATAGCTGATGCCAGACACCTCCAGCCCGTTGTCCGTGGCGGTCTCTGTCGCCGAAATCTCGTAACCGAAATCGGACAGGTAGGACTCGAGGTTGTTCCAGACCTCTTCACTCGTAACGTCCGCGAAGGACGGGCTGGCCATGGCGGAAAGCGCCAGAATGGAAACTGCGGAAACCCGTGTCATATCAATGTGCCTCTTTGGTACGTTCATAAAATTCTTGGCCGTAGTGTTGCAGGCCTGCCCTTGGGGTCAAGGGGCTGGATTCCATACTTAGTTGTCTTTACCAGTTTTGCGAGACGACCCAGCGCAAACGAGATGGAGCACGAGATGAGTCTGACAGGCAAAGTGGTTCTGATCACCGGAGCAAGCCGTGGCATAGGTGCACAAGCCGCCCGCGCCTTTGCCGCCGCGGGGGCCAAAGTCGCGCTGGTGGCGCGCGGCTCTGACGCTATCGCGGAACTGGCCGGGGAAATCGGCGCTTCTGCTGTTGCGATTCCCTGCGACATTTCGCGCTACTGGGAGATGGAGCAAGCCGTGGCCAACTGCGTGATCGCGCATGGCGGGCTGGACATCGTGGTGAACAACGCAGGTGTGATCGAACCCATCGCCCATCTGGCGGACGCCGACCCGGACGCATGGGGCACAGTGATCGACATCAACCTCAAGGGGGTGTTTCACGGTATGCGCGCGGCGTTGCCCGGCATGTTGTCACAAGGATACGGCACGGTTTTGACCATCGGCTCTGGCGCGGCGCATGGCCCGGTAGAGGCATGGTCGCATTACTGCGCCTCAAAGGCCGGCGCTTTTATGCTGACCAAGATGGCGCATAAGGAATATGGCGACAAAGGCATCCGCGCCATATCTCTCTCACCCGGCACTGTCGCGACCCAGATGCAAAAGGAAATCAAGGCGTCTGGCGTGAACCCCATCAGCCAACTGGACTGGTCCGACCACATCCCGCCGGAATGGGTGGCGCAGACACTGGTCTGGATGTGCGGCGCCGAGGCCGATGCCTATCTGGGCGACGAAATCTCTCTGCGGGATCCCGACGTCCGCGCCAAGGTTGGCCTTGCATGATCCGGCTGGACAAGGACGGTGACTATTGGACCGCCACCATCGACCGCCCGGAGAAGGCAAATTCGCTGACGCAGGACATGCTGGAGCAGCTTTGCCAGATCGCAGAGGACGCCCGAACCGCCCGCGTTCTGGTGTTGACGGGCACGGGCAAGGTCTTCTCCGCCGGGGCCGACCTTGACGCGGCCAAAGCTGGGCTTGCCACATCCCCCTTGTGGGAGCGATTGTCAGCCGCAATTGCACGCCATCGCGGTCTGACGATCTGCGCCCTGAACGGCACAGTTGCCGGTGGCGCAATGGGGATGTTCCTCGCCTGCGACCTGCGGCTGTCCGTCCCCAACGCCAAACTGTTCTATCCAGTGATGAAACTTGGCTTTCTGCCGCAGCCCTCCGACCCAAAACGCCTCGCTGCGCTCGCCGGTCCCAGCCGTGCCAAGATGATCTTCATGGGCGGTGCAAAAGTCACCGTCGAGGAGGCGCAGACCTGGGGCCTCATCGACCGCATCATCGACGATCCATTGGCCGAGGCGCGCATGCTGGCAACCGACACGCTCGCCGCCACGTCAGACCACGCCGCGGGGATCAAAGCCCTGATTGGTTAATCGCTTCCACGCGCAGCAGCCACTCTGGGCTCCGTTGCCCACCGACAAAACGCCGCCCGCTTCCGTGCTTTAGAAAAACTCTGCGGGCTGGCCCCGCTTCGCATTTCAAGGCAGCGAAACGCCATTTACCGTTTTCGCGCCTTGCGGATCAGTATGTCGCGCTTCACTTTGGACAGATGGTCGAAAAACATCTTGCCGTTCAGGTGATCCACCTGATGCTGCAACGACGTGGCCCAAAGGCCAACCAAGTCCTTTTCGATCCGGGTTCCGGTCTCATCCAAATAGGCCACAGTCACCGCACGCGGGCGCGATATTTTGGACCAGACGCCCGGCAAATTGGGGCTGCCTTCTTCGTGCTCGCGCAATTGCACGGAGGCATGCAGGATCTCCGGGTTGGCCATGCGGATCGCCTGCCCCCGCGTATCGGAGGCATCCACAACGGCCACACGCAGCATCACGCCGATTTGCGGCGCGGCAAGGCCGACCCCCGGCATGGCGTCCATCGTTTCGATCATATCGTCCCAAAGCGTGCGGATCTCGTCCGTCACCTCGGAAACCGGGTCCGCCACCGACCGCAAGCGTTTGTCCGGCCATGCCACAAAGGGGCGAACAGTCACGTGCGCGCGCCCCATTCTGCCATAACATCTGCCAGTGACGCACTGTCGATACGGTGAAAATGCATTCTCCCGTCGAGGTGATCCGCCTCGTGCTGAGCGATGCGCGCCTCTGCGCCTGTCAGGATCAGCTCCTGCCGCTCGCCTTGCAGGTCGCTGAAACGCAGGCAGATATGCTCCACCCGCGGAACCGTCACCGACACGCCCGGCATGGACAGGCAGCCCTCTTCGCCGTCGACTTCCGGGCCGTCGAGCACTTCGATCTCCGGGTTCAGACAGGCGAGCGGCGTCTTCTCCCCTGTTTTCCAGCCCGCATCCATGACGAAAACTCGCGCGTCCACGCCAATTTGCGGCGCAGCCAACCCGCGGCCCTGCGCGTCATACATGGTGTCGAACAAATCCGCGACCAGTGCCGTCACATCATCAGAGACCGCCACCGGACGGCAGCGCAATTTCAGCGCCGCATCCGGCCATTTTACAATCGGGTGCACACTCATACAGAATCCCTCGCACGTTCTTTTTTCAGTTTGACCATCTTGCGGGTGATCATGTTGCGCTTCAGCGGCTTGAGATAATCGATAAAAAGCTTGCCATCGAGGTGGTCGATCTCGTGCTGTACGCAGGTGGCCCAGAGCCCGTCAAAGGTTTCGGTCTGCAAGACACCATTCACGTCGAGCCAGGCCACATCCACCACCTTCGGGCGCTCAACATCTGCGTATTGGTCAGGAATAGACAGACACCCCTCTTCATAGACGTTCAGATCGTCCGAGGACGCAATCACACGCGGATTGAACATCACCAGCGGTCGCGGCTCTTCGCCATTATCAGGCTTGGCACAATCCATCACGATCAGGCGGTCCATGACACCTATCTGCGGGGCGGCCAGTCCGATCCCCGGCGCATCGTACATGGTTTCCAACATGTCGTCGGCCAAGACGCGCAGGTCGTCCGACAGGTCGGGCACCTCTGCACAGACCTTCTTCAGACGCGGGTCGGGGTGGATCAGGATCGAACGCTTCATCCGCACGATTTAGGCGCAGGCGCGATGAATCGCAATATCACGCAAGGGCACAAGCGCACCGTATTTCAGCTCAAATGGCCCGCGAGACGTCACAAAGCCCGCAAATTTTGGCCTTGCGCCTGCGCGCACCTCTTGGGAGGACTCTTACACCATCACAGGAGACCTTGCATGAGCCGCTTTGACGAAGAGATCGACCGCACTGGCACCCACTCGGCCAAGTGGGACATGATGGAGACGCTCTATAACGTCCCCGCGGATGACGGGCTGGCCATGTGGGTCGCTGACATGGACTTCCGCCCGCCGAATTGCGTTCAGGCTGCGGTGCAGAAAATGGCCGACCACGGCGTGTACGGCTACTACGGAGATGACAGCAGCTACCGCGAGGCGATCCGCTGGTGGATGGACACGCGCCACGGCTGGTCCATCGACACAGGTGCGATCTTTACCACACACGGTCTGGTGAATGGCACGGCCATGTGCCTCGAATCCTTCACGGCCCCCGGCGACGGCGTCGTTCTCTTCACACCAGTCTACCACGCGTTTGCCCGCGTCATTCAGGCCTCCGGTCGCAAGGTCGTGGAATGTGAAATGCCCGTGGTCGACGGCCAGTACTGCATGGATTTCGACGCATGGGACGCACAGATGACCGGGTCGGAGACCATGCTGGTGCTGTGTTCGCCGCACAATCCCGGCGGCCGCGTCTGGACCCGCGCCGAACTCGAAGGCGTCGCGGCATTCGCAAAACGTCATGACCTTGTGCTGGTCTCAGACGAGATTCACCACGATCTGGTGATGCCCGGCGCAACGCATACGCCCATGGCGCTGATCGACGGCATCGCGGACCGTTTGGTGATGATGACCGCCACCACCAAGACCTTTAACATCGCCGGGGCGCACATCGGCAATGTTATCATCCATGACGAAGCCTTGCGGGCCAAATTCGCCGCGCGCATGGCCGGCTTTGGCATGTCGCCAAACTCTTTTGGATTGTTCATGGCAGAAGCGGCCTACTCCCCCGAAGGCGCGGCCTGGGTGGATGAGTTGACCGGGTATCTGGACGGAAACCGCCGTCTGTTTGACGAAGGGGTAAACGCCATCCCCGGCCTCAAAAGCATGGCAATGCAGTCCACCTATCTCGCATGGGTCGACTTTTCCGGCACAGGGATGCCGCGCGCGGACTACATCAAGCGTGTCGAACAGGACGCCAAGATCGCGGCCAACCACGGGCCGACCTTTGGCAAAGGCGGGGAAAGCTTCTTGCGGTTCAACTTTGCGACACCGCGTGCGCGCGTCGAACAGGCGGTGCAACGGCTGCAACAGGCCTTCGGGGATCTGCAATGACAACGGCGCTGCTCGCCATCCTCGTCATCGCCGCGCTCGCGCTTTGGTCGTGGCGCACCCGCGGCGGCAGTCGAGGCATGAGCATGGGCGGCGGCGGGGCCGCCCGTCCGGCGAAAAAGAACTGCAAATGGGTGCCGGATGGGGAGGCCAAGGGCCGCCTGCGCCCCTTCCGTTGCAAGACCTGCGGTGTCACGGCTTTTTCGCAGCATGAAGCAGGTCCGGAGCTGTGCAAGCGCGGCCTGACCGACGGAAAGATGAACTAGGGTTTGGTGCGCGGCGGACGCCCCTTGTAGACCGGCAACCGCCAGCCAAAGGCCATGCTGCCCGCCCGCGCCACAAACGTCACCGCAGCACAGGCCAGACCCGCCTCTGCCGCGCCATAGTCTGAGACCAGCACCGTGGCCAGCCCGCCGAAAAACGCGCATGTCACATAGAGTTCGCCCTGTTTCAGGACCAATGGCAGCTCATTTGCGACCACATCGCGCATCAAGCCCCCCGCACAGCCTGTCACCACCCCCATGACCAACACGATGGGCGCAGGCTGTCCTTGGGCCACCGCAATCCCGGACCCAGCCGCGACAGCAACCGCCAGCGCCGCCGCATCCAGCCAAAGGATCGCGGAATAGCGGCTTTCCAGAAGATGCGCGGTGAAGAAAACCAGCAGCGCCGCGCCACTTGCAACAGCCAGTATGGTTGGGTCCGCGATCCAGAAGATCGGATTGCGGTCCAGCATCAGATCGCGCAGCGTCCCACCCCCGACCGCCGTCAGGCAGGCCATGAAGACAAATCCCACAACGTCCAACTGCGCGCGGCTTGCCACCAGAGCGCCGGTCAGCGCAAAGATCAGAACGCTTGCGTAATCGAGCAGGTTCAAAGCGGTCATGACGCCTCCCCTCGTGCGGACCTGATATCTATCGACGCGAAAGATATCTCTCTTCAGACGTTTCTCCGCCGCGCGCTTATTTCTTGAACGGCGCCATGCCAGCCCGGGCCAGCTCGTCCGCCTTTTCGTTTTCCGGGTGGCCGGCGTGCCCCTTCACCCATTGCCATGTCACATCATGGGTCGCTTGCGCCGCGTCCAACCGCTGCCACAGCTCAACATTCTTCACCGGCTTCTTGGCAGCGGTTTTCCAGCCGTTCTTCTTCCAGCCAAAGATCCAGCCGGTCACGCCGTTCTTGACGTATTGGCTGTCTGTCACGACAACGATTTTCGACGGCCGGCTGAGCGACTCCAGCGCTGAAATTGCCGCCATCAGCTCCATCTGGTTGTTGGTGGTATGCGCATCGCCGCCGTTCAGCTCACGCTCCTTGACGACCGCGCCGCCTTCTTTGGCTTGCATCAGCACGCCCCAGCCGCCGGGCCCCGGATTGCCGGAGCAAGCCCCGTCAGTATAGGCGTAAAGGTCGGGCATGGGTCACTCCTGCTGCGGTTTGCGAGCGGTCAGGGTGAACCAGCCCGCCACCACCCCGTCAAGCCCCTTGTCCGCACCTTCGCGCAGATCGCCGACGGACAGGCCCAGCGCCTCCAGCAGGCCGGTCATCTCGGTCACCGTATAATAGGTGTAGAAACGCCCCAAGCCGTCGCGCGCAGCACCCCGACCGGTTTTCAGGCCGATGTGCATCAAGCCACCGGGCTTTAACGCCAGATGCAGCCCCGCCAGATGACCCGGCATATCGTCACGCGGGGCATGCAACAGCGAAAAATTCGCCCAGATACCGTCGTAGACATGAACCGCGTCGATCTCGTCAAAACTGGCCTGCCGAACCTGCAAGCCGGGCACGCGCCGCGCCTGCGCCACCATCCCGGCAGAGGCATCAACGGCATCGACCTCCAGCCCGTCCGCCAGCATAGCCGCCGCCCAAGTGCCCGGACCGCAGCCGAGGTCCAGAACCTTGGCGCCGTCAGGCAGCGCGTCGATGAAAGCGCGCAACGACGGGTCCGCCGCATGATCTTTGCCAAAGCTCTCCGCATACTCCGCCGCGCGTGCGTCGTAGACCGAAAGCGTTTCGCGGTCGTTCACAGAACCACGCTCACGGCGAGGCAGGCCACCACCAATGTCGTCAGCAGCACGCGCAGTTTCATCCACCACGCGGGCGCCAGCCCCCAGCGGGCAAAGGCCGCGTCGATCATCAAAAGCCCAAGGAACCCCACGATCAACGAAATGCCCGAGGCCTTTGTCCCGATCCCGGTCATGAAAAACGCCCAAAGCGCCGGGATGACCGACAACACATAGCATGTCGTTGCCTGCTCGCCTGTCGCCTTTGTGGCAAAGCCCCAAAGCACGCCGGACATGAAGGCCAGGATGACGACCCCGTAATACAGCTGGACGTATGGCCCGGTGAAACGACCGCCAAGCGTGTCCAGCGCCCAGCCGCCCAACGCAGGCGATAACAACGTCAGCGCCCCCCAGACGAAGGGCAGAACGCCCGCAAGGCCCAGCAGCAAGGCAGAGCGTGGAATCTGTGTCATTGTGTATCTCCGGTCCCGTGAGGATGACAGGGGCAGCCCGTCATCCACTTCGAACCATTGTAGCCGGGACATCTCTCAACGCCAGTGTCTGCCGGATGCGTCACTCGTGCGGGGGGTTACGGCCGGCCTGCATGATCTGGATTTCTTCCGGCCATTGCGACCGGATGTAGGCGAGCACATCCCAGATGTCGTCGTCGGACAAAGTGTGACCAAATCCGGGCATTCCGCTGGTGAAGTCGATGACATTGAGCCGCTTCATCAGCTGTGCCCCACCGTATTTCACATAGTCAAAATTCTGCGCATTGGAATGATGCCATGTGTGGCCGGTCTCGTCATGCGGCGGCGCAGGCAAGCTGCCATCTGCATTGGGGATTTGCCAATCCGGCTGGCCTTCGAGCGCTGCACCATGGCACATAGCACAGCTCTCGGCATAGACGGATTGCCCATTTTGCAGATCTCGCTCGTCAAGTTCATGGGTTGCGCAAGCAGGCCCCGCGACGCAAATCGCCGCGAGTGCAGTGATCCGCATCATTCCTTGTACTTGCTGTGGCATGCTTTGCAGGCGTCGCCCAACTGGCCCATTGCCGGGCCGAGATCAGCAGCGGCGGTGATCGTGATCCCTTCCGCAGTGGTTTGAAGCGCCTCTGCCTTGGTCACGAAGTCATCCCAGTTGTCCCAGATGGCTGGCAGCGCCTCGGATTCCGGGTCGGTTTCCTTTGGCTCGAACAACTCGGGCGCCGCCTCTGCCCGCGCAGCAACCGTATCCACCGCCGCCTGAGCGGCCATGGCGTCGAAATCCGCCTCGCCCTTGACCATCTTGCCCAGTGTTTTCATCGATGCGCCGATGTCGCTCATGGCGGCCATGCGCGCCTTGACGACCGGGTTTGCCACTTCTGAATGCGCCAATGTGGTCATGGAGGCAAAGCTGGTGGCGGTGATAAAGATCATGGAAAAAAGACGCATTTGGCAAACTCCGGGCTAATGACAATCAACCCTGACCCTACCTCAACCGTGAAACTTGTCCAGTCACGACCCTGTGCCATCGAGCACGGCATGTGTCGCCAGAACCGGGCCGGTCCGAAAATAGCTCACGTCGTTGGTGAAAAGCGATTCAGGCACCAGACGGATCAGCCGCCCCGACGGCGCGTCGATCTGCGCGACCGTTTCAACGAACCAGGGGTTCCATGTTTCGGGCGTGCCGAGGTAACGCGTCAGCAACCGCCGGAAGAGGGCGGCATCCATCGGCTCCACCGTGGCGCTGCCGCGCAGCCCCAAATGACGCAAAAGCCCGTCTTCGTTGTCGTAATCCACGATCTCGACACTGACGCGCGGGTCACTGGCCACCCTGCGCGCAGAACTGGCAGCTTCGTCGGACAACATCCAAAGCGCACCGCCCTCCCAAGAAAACCAGACCGGCGCCGTACGCGGCGCGCCTGTGTCGTCAAGCGTCGCCAGAAAGGCCATCAGAGGCTGAGAAAGCACCTCTTGCGGATCGAACGGGTGCGGCATCAGGCGGTCTCTCGCAGCACGCGCGGCACCTTGAACTCCACATTTTCCTGCGCCGTTTCCACCACCCTTTCGGACACGTCGAACCGGTCACGGAAGGCCTGCGTGACCTCCTCGATCAGCACTTCGGGAGCGGAGGCTCCGGCGGTAATGCCCACGGATCTGGCCCCCTCCAGCGCGCGCCAGTCAATGTCTTCGGCGCGCTGCACAAGCTGCGCATAGGCGCAGCCCGCCTTGCGCCCCACCTCCACCAACCGGCGAGAGTTCGACGAATTGGGTGCACCCACGACCATGAGGGCGTCAATCTTTGACGCGATGGCCTTTACCGCCTCCTGACGGTTTGTTGTGGCGTAGCAAATATCTTCCTTATGCGGGCCGACGATGGCAGGGAACCGCTTCTGCAACGCCGCCACGATGTCCGCCGTATCGTCCACAGACAAAGTTGTCTGCGTAACGAACGCCAGCCGCTCCGGGTCGCGCACCTCCACATGGGCGACATCATCAGGGGTCTCAACCAGCAGGACTTCGCCTTGCGGCAGCTGGCCCATGGTACCAACCGTCTCAGGGTGGCCGGCGTGGCCGATCATGATCATCTGAAGCCCGTTTTCCGCGTGGCGCGCCGCTTCGATATGGACCTTGGACACCAACGGACAGGTGGCATCCACAAAGACCATTTCACGCTTCGCCGCCTCTGCCGGCACCGCCTTGGGCACCCCGTGGGCGGAGAAGATCACAGGACGGTCGTCAGGGCATTCTTCGAGCTCTTCGACAAAGACTGCGCCCTTTGCCCGCAGATCATCTACCACGTACTTGTTGTGCACGATCTCGTGGCGCACGTAGACCGGTGCCCCCCATTTCTCCAAGGCCATCTCGACGATCTTGATGGCGCGATCCACACCAGCGCAAAACCCGCGCGGCGCGGCAAGGTATACGTCGAGGGGGCGCAGAGCAGTGTCGGTCATTACGGGTCTCCTTTGGCACTTCACCTAGTCACCCGGTGAGCATTCGTCCAGTGATCGACGGTGACGCCCGTCAGCGAAGGTTGTCAAACGCGCCCACGGTGGGCGTGCGCTAGAACAATCTGCTTTCGATACGACACAGACATGCCCTTTCGGCCATCATCACCCCAGCAGCTAGCCGAGGATAAACGCCGCGCTCCATGCGAAGGCAATATATCTCACCGTCTTGGCAAATCCGACCAACAGCACGAATTGCCACAATGGCGTGCGCATGATCCCTGCGGCCAGCGTAATCGCATCGCCCAGTGGCGCCCAAGACAATAACAACGACCACAAGCCCCACTTGGCATACCAGCGCTGCGCTTTATCCAGTTGTTCCTCGTTGGCGGGGAACCAGCGCTTGTGGCGGAACCGCTCCAGCCCCACGCCCATGCCGTAATTCACAACTGACCCAAGCGTATTGCCGATGCTGGCCACAACAACGAGCACCCACAGGGGCCACTGCCCGGTGGCTTGCAAGCCGGCAAAGACGATTTCCGATTGGAATGGCAGAACGGTCGCAGCGCCGAAGGCAGCTACAAAAAGGCCGCCCAATCCAAGCGACGAGGCGGCCAAATCTGTCAGCATAATGACTGCATATCCTATCGCCCCCGGTGATGGCGCGGCCCCATCCGCGCCGCCCTCGGGATGTGGCGTATCAGGTCGAGGAAGCAACCTCGAAATTGCGTTCAACCGGCGTTTCGCGCGGCGGGCGTCCGATCACGTCGCGCAGTTCATCCAACTCGATGAAGTTGTCTGCCTGACGGCGCAGTTCATCCGCAATCATCGGAGGCTGGCTGCGAATGGTGGACACCACCGACACGCGCACGCCCTGACGTTGCAACGATTCCACCAGCGGGCGGAAATCACCGTCGCCGGAGAACAGCACGATGTGATCGACACGTGGCGCAAGCTCCATCGCATCGACCGTAAGCTCGATATCCATGTTGCCTTTGACCTTCCGACGGCCTTGGCTGTCGGTGTACTCCTTCGCAGGCTTCGTCACCATGGTGAAGCCGTTGTAATGGAGCCAGTCGACCAGCGGACGGATCGGCGAATACTCGTCATTTTCCAAAAGCGCTGTATAGTAAAACGCGCGCACCATTTTGCCACGTCGCGCGAACTCCTGCCGCAAAAGCTTATAGTCGATGTCGAAGCCGAGAGCCTTTGCCGCAGCGTATAGGTTCGACCCATCGATGAACAGCGCAAGCCGTTCGTCCTTGTAAAACATGAAAAGTCCTTTCTTTAAATTTGCCCGCGCAACAGATTGAGTGTGAGTGAGTGAGTGCTTGCAGGCGTAGGGCACAAGAATAATGCTTTGAGCACGTATCGCAAGGCGGCGACATATCTCTTTAGAATAGATTGGGGGCATAATTGACACAAGAATACCTGATTGCATTAGGGTCTAACCTAGGGTCATCCGCTGGGGACCCGGCCCAGACGGTGCGCGCCGCACTTGACGCGATGCCAGCCAAGGGCATCACACCCCTTCGGGTAAGCCGACTTTATGCAACACCCTGCTTTCCCGCCGGAACCGGGCCTGACTACGTCAATGCCTGCTGCGCCGCCCGATTTGATCTGGGTCGAACAGAAATTGCGACCTTCCTGCATAAGTTGCATGAAATTGAAGCTGATTTCGGACGAGCCAGGCTTCAGCGGTGGGGCAGCCGCACGCTTGATCTGGACCTGTTGGCCGTCGGCGATACAATTTTGCCGGACCCGGAAACCTATGACACATGGCAGCGTTTGACACCGCAGGAGCAGACATGCCAAACCCCGGATCAGCTGATCCTGCCGCATCCCCGCTTGCAGGACCGCGCCTTTGTTCTCGTGCCGCTTATGGATGTCGCCCCGACTTGGCAGCACCCCGTACTGCGACAATCAACCGCAGAGCTATGTGCCGCCCTGCCCGATCATTTGCGGGCTGAACCAGTCGCATTGTGATGGCCCGTCCCTTGTATCTCGGCCCGTCTCGCGGTAAGTGGGATTTTCTCGAGAAGAATCCACCATAGGATTGGAGCGTTCACATGGCCCGCGTGACGGTAGAAGATTGCGTCGATAAGGTTCCCAACCGGTTTGATCTGGTGATGCTCGCAGCGCACCGCGCCCGCGAAATCGCCTCCGGTGCGGCGATCACCGTCGACCGAGACAACGACAAGAACCCGGTTGTTGCCCTGCGTGAAATCGCTGAGGAAACCCAGTCCACCGACGAGCTCCGCGAACGCCTGATCGAGTCCAACCAGTCTCAGATCGAAGTGGACGAGCCGGAAGACGACGCGATGGCATTGCTCATGGGAGCAGAACAGGACAAACCTCAGGAGGACGATATGTCTGAGGAAAAGCTCCTGCGCGCTCTGATGGAAGCACAGGGCCAGAGCTGAGACCGGCAAAGGGTTGGAAGGATGAGGCAGCATGATCGCCGCTGATGATCTTGTTGCACTCGTTCGCAACTACAACCCGCGCACCAACGAAAAGCTGATCAAAGCGGCCTATGAATACGGGCGCGAGATGCACGATGGGCAATTCCGCAAGTCGGGGGAGCCTTATTTTACGCATCCCGTCGCCGTCGCCGCGATCCTGACCGAACAGCAGCTGGATGATGCCACCATCATCACGGCCTTGCTGCATGACACGATCGAAGACACCCGGTCCACCTACTCCGAGGTCACTGAAAAGTTCGGCAAGGACGTGGCGGAGTTGGTCGATGGTGTGACCAAGCTGACCAACCTCCAGCTTTCCAGTTCAGAGACCAAGCAG
Source organism: Sagittula marina (assembly GCF_014196795.1). Lineage (GTDB taxonomy): Bacteria > Pseudomonadota > Alphaproteobacteria > Rhodobacterales > Rhodobacteraceae > Sagittula > Sagittula marina. The sequence continues at coordinate 619,849 of NZ_JACIEJ010000001.1, read as the reverse complement.
GCGGAAAACTTCCGCAAGCTGTTCATGGCCATGTCCAAGGATCTTCGTGTGATCCTTGTGAAGCTTGCCGACCGTCTGCACAACATGCGCACAATCAAGGCGATGAAGCCTGAAAAGCAGATGCAGAAAGCGCGCGAAACCATGGATATCTTCGCGCCTCTCGCCGGACGCATGGGGATGCAGTCCATGCGCGAAGAGCTCGAAGATCTGGCTTTCCGCGTCCTGAATCCGCAGGGCCGCGAATCGATCATCCGCCGCTTCATCACGCTGCAGAAGGAAACCGGGGACGTCATCCACCGGATCACCTCGGACATGCGCAAGGAACTTGAAAAGGCAGGCATCGACGCCGAAGTTTACGGGCGCGCCAAAAAGCCCTACTCGATCTGGCGCAAGATGCAGGAAAAGAAGATCGGGTTTTCCCGTCTTTCCGACATCTACGGCTTCCGCGTGATCACCCGGTCAGAGGCCGATTGTTACGCTGTGCTGGGGGCGATTCACCAGCGCTGGAAATCCGTCCCCGGCCGGTTCAAGGACTACATCAGCCAGCCGAAATCGAACGGCTACCGCTCCATCCACACGACCGTGTCGGGCCGCGACGGCAAGCGCGTCGAAGTGCAGATCCGGACCCGTGAAATGCACGAGGTCGCCGAAACCGGCGTCGCTGCGCATTGGTCCTACCGCGATGGTGCCCCCGCCGCGAACCGCTTTGCCGTCGATCCTGCCAAGTGGATCGCCCAGATGACGGAGCAATTCGATCAGGAGGAAGACCACGACGCCTTCTTGGAGGCCGTCAAGCTGGAGATGTACTCGGACAAGGTCTTCTGCTTCACGCCCAAGGGCGATGTTGTGAAGCTGCCCAAAGGGGCGACACCGCTGGATTACGCCTATCAGATTCACACGCGCATCGGGTCCAAATGCGTCGGCGCGAAGGTGGACGGCATCCGCGTGCCGCTCTGGACCCGGCTGAAAAATGGCCAGTCGATCGAGATCATCACCGCCGAGGGGCAAGCGCCGCAGGCCACATGGCTCGACATCGCCACCACCGGCAAGGCCAAGACCGCGATCCGCCGCGCCCTGCGCGAGGCGAACAAGGAACGCTTTGCCAAGCTGGGAATGGAGCTGGCCCGCGCTGCCTTTGAATCCCATGGTAAGAAGGCCACCGACAAGGCGCTGGAAAAAGCCGCAACCACGCTGCGCCTTGGCGACGTGGAAACCTTGCTTGCGCGGCTTGGAAGCGCGGAACTGACCACGCGTGAGGTGGTGGAAACCGTCTATCCCAACCTTGTCATCGCTGCCGAAAACGAGGTGGAGATGAAGCGCGCCGTGGTCGGCCTGGGCGGTCAGGGGTTCGAACGCGCAACCTGCTGCCAGCCGCTGCCCGGCGAACGCATCGTCGGCATCGTGCACCGCGGCAAAGGTGTCGCCGTGCACGCCATCGACTGCAGCTCTCTGGAGGAATACGAGGAACAGCCGGACCGCTGGCTCGACCTGCATTGGGCGGACGGAACGCATCCGGCGGTCTATTGTGTCTCCCTGGAAATGGTGCTGTCGAATGATGCAGGGGCGCTTGGGCGCATTTGCACATTGATTGGCGAGCGGAAGGCCAATATCTCGGACATGACTTTCAAGGATCGCAAACCAGATTTTTACCGGATTATGATGCAAGTGGACCTGCGTGACGCTGAACATCTGCATTCCGTGATCTCCTCGCTGGAGGCCGAAAGCATGGTGGCTTCGGTTGAGCGACGCCGTGATCCGGGTCTGGAAACCATGCCGGAGGCGGCGGAATAAAGGGCGACATTCGGTGTTTAAGCGACGCGACAGACGGCCGATCTGGCGGATCGGGCTCGAAGCGCTCTGGCCCAAGGGTGGCTGGGGACGCGCAGCGCGTTACGTCCGTCTACGGCTGAACCGCCTTCCCGACCCGCCGCACCGCATTGCGCGCGGCATCTGGGCAGGGGTGTTCACCACGTTCACGCCGTTCTACGGGCTGCACTTCCTGACGGCAGCGATCATCTCCTTTGTCATGCGCGGCAACCTGCTGGCTGCGATCCTGGCCACGTTCTTTGGCAATCCGCTGACCTACGTGCCCATCGGCGTCGTATCGATGAAAACCGGGTATTGGCTGCTGGATCTGAATAACTCTGACAATTTTACCCACCACCACGAAGGCGGCGGGCTGGTCACCAAATTCCTGAAGGCCGGCGATGATCTGTGGAGCAATCTTTGGGCGGTGCTCAGCGGCCATCAGGTCGACTGGACCAACCTCCGTATCTTTTATGACGAGGTGTTCTACCCCTATATGATCGGCGGGATCATTCCCGGCATCATTACGGCGACGATCTGCTATTATATCTCCTTGCCGATCATCACGGCTTTTCAAAACCGCCGCAAAGGGGCCATCGCCGCAAAGCTGGCCGAACTGAAAAAACGCAAGGCAGAAGGCCGCGCCCGCGAGGGTCGCTGATCTTGCGCAGCGCGCATGACGGAACGGCAATCACGCGCTTTTCTTTCCGTAACCGAAACGCTACCTTTTGATCAAAATCTGACCGCCCCGCGGAATGCAAGGGATCGAAAGCTATGACCGACTATGCTGGCCGCCTCCGTCTTGGCGTCAACATTGACCATGTTGCCACTGTCCGAAACGCCCGGGGGGGCGACTACCCCGACCCGATCCGGGCTGCCAAGCTCGCCGAGGACGCGGGTGCCGACGGGATCACCGCTCACCTGCGTGAGGACCGCCGCCATATCACCGACCCAGACATCGAACGGCTGATGGACGCGCTGACGGTTCCGCTGAACTTCGAAATGGCCGCCACCGACGAGATGCAAAAGATTGCCCTGCGGCACAAGCCGCACGCCGTCTGTATCGTTCCGGAAAAGCGCGAAGAGCGCACCACCGAGGGCGGACTGGAAGTCGCCAATGACGAAAACCGCCTGGCGCATTTCATCGGCCCCTTGCGCGAAGCGGGCTGCCGCGTGTCGATTTTCATCGCTGCGGACAAGCGTCAGATCGACGCCGCCCACCGCATCGGCGCGCAAGTCATCGAACTGCACACCGGTGGCTACTGCGACAGCTATTCCGATGGGAACATGGAGCTGCACGCCGCCGAACTGGAGAAAATGCGCGACATGTCCGCCTACGCGCACAGCCTTGGGCTGGAGGTCCACGCAGGCCATGGCCTGACCTATGAGACCGTCAAGCCTGTCGCCGCTTTTCCAGAGGTGATGGAACTGAACATCGGGCATTTCCTGATCGGCGAAGCGATCTTTCGCGGGCTGCAACCCGCCATAGCTGAAATGCGCCGCCTTATGGACGAGGCCCGCGCCTAAAGCGCCATGCCGGTCGCGCCGCCAACTGCTAGGCGCGACCGCCTTCGGACGACAACATCATCGGCGACACGCCCAGGGTTTCCAGCGCGGCCTCCCATTTGTCGGTATCCGCGAGACCAAAGATCAACGACGGCACGGCCTCGCAGACAAGCCAGGCGTTTTCGGCAATTTCATGTTCCAACTGGCCCGGCCCCCAGCCGGCGTAGCCCAGCATCATCAGCCACTTCTCAGGCCCCTGCCCCTGGCCAAGATCTTCGAGCACATCGAGCGTCGCGGTCATGCTCAGATCATCCGTGACCTCCAGCGTCGTCACCGCAGACGCGTAATCCGGCGAATGCAGCACAAAGCCGCGCCCCATCTCGACCGGGCCGCCATAGCGCACGGGCAAAGCCCCCAGATCCGCGGTATTTTCGATGTCCAGCTGCGTCAGCAACGCGCTCATGTCGATGTCTTGCGCCGGTTTGTTGATGATCAGGCCCATGGCGCCGTCGGCAGAATGATCACACAGCAACACCACGCCCCATTCGAATCGCGGATCTTCCATGCCCGGCATGGCGATCAATAGACGTCCGGTCAATTCGGTGGGTTTATCGGTGATTTCACCTGTCATGCGTGCCTCTTTTCCGCTCTTCGGTCCACCATGCGACAGCGACCTCTCATGTGCAAGAACGTGTCCTTCACGCCACCGCTGACAAGCCTCTCACCGCAAGGTGACTTCCATTTCAGCGCATTCCAGAGCATCTGATTGGATATGACAAAAATCTTTGCTGCCCTTCTGCTCTCTCTTCTTCCGATGGCCAGTCAGGCCGAAAGCTTCGATGGCCAGGTTCGGGCCACTTTGCTGCCGGGCTGGCGGCTCTCCAATGGCGACCATGTGGCCGCCCTGCGGCTGGAGCTTGCAGACGGCTGGAAGACCTATTGGCGCAGTCCCGGAGATGCGGGCATTCCGCCCAGCTTCGATTGGAGCGGCTCGCGCAATCTGGACGATGTGACCGTGTCCTGGCCCAGCCCCGATGTGTTCTGGCAATCGGGGATGCGGTCGGTCGGCTACAAACATGAAGTGATTCTTCCGTTGCGGGTCGATCTGCGCAATGGCGCGCGGGATGCGCGGTTGAGCGGCACCATCGACATCGGGATCTGCAAAGATGTCTGCCTGCCACAACGCCTGACGATCCAAGCCAATCTGCCCGCCGCCGCCCGCAAACCCGATGCGCGCATTGCCGCCGCGATGGCCGATCTGCCGTATCGGGCTGCTGACGCAGGCATCACGCGTGTTCACTGTCAGGTCTCCGCAGCCGAGCGTGGTCTTGGCCTGACCGTTGCGCTGGACATGCCCGGCGCCACCGGGCGCGAAGAGACGGTCATCGAATTCCCCGATCCCGAGCTTTGGGTGGCCGATCCCGAAACGTCGATCCAGAATGGTCAGCTGGTGTCACAAACCAGAGTGTCCCATACGTCACGCGCGGCTTTTGCGCTGGATCGCTCTGCCATGACGATCACCGTTCTGGGTGGTCCCATGCCGGTGGAGATTCGCGGCTGCGATTGATCCTTCAGCGCGGCGAGGGAGACGGGGTCACCCCGCCTTCCGGTCGCCCAGTGCATTGCGCCGACCTGCCGTCAGCCCCCAGACCAACGCCACCAGCACATAAAGCCCCAGCGCCAGCGCGGCCGACCCTGCCAGGAACACACCCAACGCGGCCCCTGCCCCGCCGCCCCCGAGCATCGCAGGCAGGCTGCCCGTTGCCGCGACCCAGCCCAAGGTCACCGCAAGCCAACCCAGCACCGCTGCGGTCCCTGCCAAAAGCACGCCGCGCACCGCACCTGAGCGGAAACGCCAGCCCCGCTTGAGCGCCCCCCACGCCTTGCCCACGTCGTGTTGCACCGCGACCAGCGACGGCACCACAAGCAAAACCAGCACCATGCCAAAGCCCAAACCGTAGACCAGCGTCACCACCGTCGGTTTCAGGAACTGCGCATCAGAGGAATTCTCGTACAGCAACGGCGCAAGGCCCAGAACCGTTGTCGCAGTGGTCAGGAACACCGCGCGCAAGCGGTCTGCCGCGCCGTCGATAATGGCGGGGACCAGTCCTCGATCCTTTGCGTATTCGTCGATTTGCGTCACCAGCACGATCGAGTCGTTGATGATGATCCCGGTCATGCCCAGCAACCCCACCACCGTGAACATGCTCGCCGGAATATCCCAAAGCCAATGGCCGTAAATCGCGCCCACAAGTCCAAAGGGAATGATCGCCATCACCACCAACGGCCGCGTCCAGCTGGCAAACACCCACGCCAGCACGAGGTAGATCCCCAGAAGCACCATCAACAGCCCCAGTTGCGCATCCGCGAGGAATTCACTCTCCTGCTCTGACAGACCGGACAGGGCGTAGTCCACTTGCAGCCTGTTCGAGATGGCGGGAAGAATGGTATCTTCCAGCGCCTGCATGATCTCGGTGGCGCGGGCGGGGTCATCCTCTGATATGTCCCCGGTGACAGAGATCAGCCGCACGCCATTCTCGCGTCGCACGGTGCTGAAGCCTGTGCGCTGATCCACGCGCACAATATCGGCCAACGGCACGTAGGCCCCCTCCGGCGTGCGCAGCATGGTGCGTTCTAGGAAATCCGCCGTCAGTTCCCCGTCGGGCAGTTCGACGCGTATTTCGGCAGAGCGCGGACCGACCGGGAAGGTCGCTGCTTCGATCCCGCCCAGGCGGTTGCGCAACACCCTGCCCAACCCGTCGATGTCAAAACCAAGCGCTTCGCCTTGCGGGGTCAATTCGAGGATCAGCTCAGCCTTGTCGTAGGACAGGCTGTCCTCCACCGCCGAGACTTCGGGGAATTGTGTGACGGCGGCTTTGAGATCTTCGGCGGCGGCCTTCAACGTCTCGGCATTTGCGCCCGAGAACTGCACATCCAGCGCATCGCCACCGGGACCCGATCGCCACCCCCGGAAGGAGATCGTCTCGACCTGCGGATGACGCCCGGCCCGTTCCTGAAGTTCGCCCACGAAGGCGAAGGAGGAATAGGGCCGCAGGTCTGCCTCGATCAGTTCGATGGAGATCGCGCCAAGCTGGTCGGCATCCTTGGTGTCGGCGCCCGCAAGGCTGGGACCGGAGTTGCCGCCAATTTCGGCAATCACATAGGACAAGGGATTGCGGCCGTAGCGTTCCTCATATTCGGCAGCCAACTCGTTGGTGGTCTGCTGCAGCAGGCGCAGCTGGGCGATGGTGTCGGCGCGCGTGGCGCCCGGCACCATGGCAAAGTTACCGGTGACCGAGGCACGCTCCGGCGCGTTGAAGAAACGCCACTGAACATCGCCGTTGATAAACAGCACCGCGATGCCCGCCAGAGCCACCACGGCCCCGGACAGCACCACGTAGCGCGCGGCCACGACCAAGTGCATCAACGGGCGGAACAAGGCTTCGCGCACCCAGCGAAAGCCCCGGTTCACGGTGCGCGAGGCGCTGTCGATGCCCATGTCGGACAGGCTGCGCAGCTCGCTTGCGCGGCGTTCAGGGGCCATGCGCAACAGCCGCAACACCAACACCACGGCCACCAGAACCGCAAAGCCCAATGCGCCCATCCACCCCAGCCCGAAGAGCCCGGACCGAGCCGTCAGCGCCGAGGCATGCAACCCCTGGAGCCAAGCCGGACTGTCCCCAAAGCTGGCCCCGAAACTGGCCCATGAATTGTCCAGCGCGCCGGGCAGTGACAGTGCCCCAAGCACGATCAAACCGACCGCCAGCATGGTCACAAGCGTGTGGCCAAAAAGACCTGCCCCGGCACGCCATGCGCGAAACCCGGTCCGCTCCCTTGGGGTCAGAGCGTGGGCCATGTGGTTGGGCAGAATCAGAAAGCACTCCACCAGCGACGCCAGCAGCACCATGATCACCGTAAAGGGGATGTCGGAGATCATATTGCCAAACCGCCCTCCGATTGCCGTCAGGCCAAAGAAAGCGATCACCGTCGTGAGAGTCGCGGAAAACACCGGCAGCGCCATGCGGTTGGCGGCGCGCTCTGCGGCCTCGAACGGGCCGTGACCGTTGCGCGACAGATGATCGGCGTGTTCCCCCACCACGATGGCGTCATCCACAACGATGCCCAGCGTGATGATCAACGCGAACAGCGAGATCATGTTCAGCGTCAGCCCGCCCACATACATCAGCGCAATCGCCGCCAGCAGCGCCGTGGGAATGCCCAGCGCCACCCAAAAGGCCGTGCGCGTGTTCAGGAACAAAAACAGCAGTGCCACGACCAGCAACAAGCCCATCGACGCATTGTCGAGCAGGATATTCAGGCGCCCGGTGATCGCCTCGGATCGGGTGCGGATCAGATCAATGGTCACGCCGTCGGGCAAGGTGGCCTGATAAACGGCTGCGACCTCTTCGACCTGTTTCTGGATCGCGATGGCGTCGCCCCGGTCAGATCGGTCCACCCGTACGGAAATCGCCGAATTCTCTCCGACGAAATAGCTGCGTTCACGGTCCACGCCCTCCTGGCGCACGCGGGCCACATCACCGATGGTCAGCTTTGTGCCATCCGCCTGTGCGCGTAACGAAATGCCCGCAACATCCTCGGCGCTGCGCTTTTCGACACCGGTGCGCACCCGCGCTCCGGCACCGTCCACATCGCCCGCCGGGTCCGCGTTGACCTCTGCGGCAATGGCATTGGCGATCTGAGCCATGGTAACATCATGTTCGATCAAACTGGCAGAGGGGACCTCGACCACAACCTGCGGCGCGGCGACTCCCCGAATGGTGGAGCGTGTGACCCCCTCGGCAAAGAGGCGGACGACAAATTCATCCGCAAAGCGCGCCAGTTGGTCCACGCCCACAGGGCCGGTGATGACCACATCTGTCACCCGGTCGCGCCACCCTCCGCGCCGGACTTCAGGCGTGTCCGCCTCCTCAGGCAAGCCGGTGATGCCGTCGACGGCCTGCTGCACCTCGTCTGCCGCGCGGCCCATGTCCCAGTTGGGCTCGAATTCCAGCCCGATGCTCGCACTGCCCTCGCGAGAGCGCGCCTCCGACGCGGCGACCCCTTCGACAGACAGCAGCGCCGGTTCCAGCACTTGCACGATTGCGGCGTCAACGTCCTCTGCCCCGGCACCGTCCCAGCGGACAGAGACATCGATTTCGTCACTGATGATATCCGGAAAAAACTGCGCCCGCATGTTTGGCGCAGCCAGAAGTCCGGCAGCCAGCAGAATCACGAGGATCAGGTTCGACAGCGTAGGGTGCCGGGTGAAATACCCCAGGATGCCGCCCGCTGCCTTGGACAAGTCGCGTGCCATTGTCGTCTCTCCCATGCCCCCTTGGGGGCGTGACGCGGGGGCGTTCAGCCGCCCATGCGTTCCTCGATCCGGGCCACCACATCGGCGGGCACGCGGTCCTGTTGCAATTGCGCAAGAACGCGCGTGCGCGCCTCCTCCGGCATACGGCTGTTGCCCTCGACAAACGCCACAAGCGCGGCGCGACGTTCGGCGCTGAGCTCCAGCATTTGGTCTGTGGTGTCGGCGTCGGTCACGTTGGCGTCCTCTGCCCCTTCCGGGCGCATTGCCTCGACCTTGATCCCCGCGCCCAACAAAGGCGTGCGCTGTGCCACGACCTCACGGCCTGCAAGATCCTCGGCGCGCACAATCACCTCATCGCCTTGACGGCGTTCCAGCGTCACGGGAACCACCTGCAACCGCTGGTCGTCGCCAAGCGCCAGCACCGCGCCATCCGCGCCCAGCGCGGTGGCAGGCAGACGGGCCACATTTTCAAGCGCCGGCTCCTTGGTCTGCACGGTCACAAAATCGCCCGGCTTGAATCCGCGCGCGGCGTCGAGTGTCGCAAACAACAGACGTCCGGTCTGACCTTCTCCAACAGATGCACTTTCGCGCGACAGCGTGCCCGACGTGGTCAAACTGACGCCAAAGACATCCATAACAACCTGCACCGGCGCACCGCGCAAGCGGCCGTCCGCGCCGATCAGACGCGCGTATTGTGGGGTGGAAACGCGGAACGCCACTTCCAGTGCGGCCGGATCGACAAGCTGCGCCAGTTGCTCATTGGCGGAGACCAGACGCCCCGCGACCACGGTCACCTCGGTCAAGACGCCGTCGAAAGCGGCGCGGATTTCGGTGTCGTCAAGCCGCCGGCTGGCTTCGTCACGAGCGATCTCCGCCCGACGTTGCGCCGTTGCGGCCTGGTCGATGCGCGCCTCGGCGGTTGCGACGGCCTGCCGGCGGGTCAGAACCGCCTGACGCGCCGTGGACAACGCCAGTTCTGCCGTCTCCACCGCAGCTTCGGTCCCCACGCGGCGTTCCAGCAAATCCTGCGACCGGCGCAAAGCCCTGTCGCGCAAGGCCACCTGTTCTTCCGCGGCGGTCAACTCATCACGGGCAATGCCGATGGCACGCTGTGCCTCACGGCCTTCGGCCTGCGCGTCGAGCAGATCGCTTTCGGCCCGGTCCAGCGCCGACTGCGCATCCGCCGGATTGATCCGCCCCAAAAGCTGGCCTTCTGTGACCTCGCCACCTTCGACGAACGCCGGATCAAGGTCCATCAGAGTGCCCCCTGCTGCGGCGCGCAGCTCCAGAGTACGGGCGCTCTGCACCTCTCCAAAGACCGACAGGATGGGCACTTCCCGGCCCGGGGTGACCTGCACCGTGTTGACAGTGAACACACGTTCACGGGCGGCGCGTTCACGCGGCTCCTCGTTGATGCGGGCCTGCACGGCCTCACGCACCATGATGCCCGCCCAAGCCAACAGGCCGAGCGTTAAGGCAAAAAGGAACAGGCCCGTCAGGCTCTTTCGGAAAAAGCGCATGGGTCGCCTCCCTCGGCGGGCCGCCCATCGCAACCCGCACCACAGTCCATACTCCATACTCCACAGATTGATCGCCGAACCAACCCGCAGACGTATCCATATGTTACGAGCTTACACGGCCCATCGGATCACTTCCGTCGCTGATGTTCATCAAGACGTGGGAAAATCTCGACAAAGTTGCAGGGCCGGTGCCGATAATCCAACTGCCACCTGAGTATCTCATCCCAGGCGTCCTTGCACGCACCCGTCGATCCGGGCAGCGCGAACAGGTAGGTGCCTTGCGCGACACCGCCCGTGGCGCGGCTTTGCACTGCGGACGTGCCTATTTTCGCATAAGACACCATGGTGAAGACGGTTCCGAAGGCGTCTATTTCTTTCTCATAGACGTCGCGGTGCGCCTCTACCGTCACATCGCGCCCCGTCAGACCCGTGCCGCCCGTAGAAATCACCACGTCCACCTCCGGGTCGGCACACCATGCCCGCAAGCGATCGGCGATCACCGTGCGCTCGTCTTTCACGATTGCGCGATCTGCCAGCAAATGCCCCGCCTCAGTCAGGCGGGCGACCAGAGTGTCCCCGGATCGGTCATCCTCCAGCCCGCGTGTGTCACTGACCGTGAGAATCGCGATTCGGACAGGAATGAATGCCTTGCTTTCGTCGATGCGCGACATGGGCGGCCTCTTGGTTAGGGAGTGGGTGCCGCCACTTTCGGCAGCGCCCGTCCAGTGTCAAGCGCGCGCTCAGACCGCCAGTCGCAGCGCCAAGCCGCCGAACAGCGTCGCACAGGCGTAGCGCAAGCCGCGTTCGGTGCGCGTGCCGCCTCGCAAGTGATGTCGCAGGCGTCCGGCAAACTGTCCGACCAGACCATTCACCACCAAACCGCCGAGGCTCATCATCGTGCCGAAAATCAGGAACTGCGGCAGGACAGCCCGGCTTGGGTCCACGAATTGCGGCACAAAGGCCAACACAAACAGGATGAATTTCGGGTTGGTCATATTCACGACAAAGCCCTGTCGTGCCGCACGCGCGGGCGACAGTGGCGGCGCATCCACGCCTGCCAGCGGCGTGCGCCACGTCTTCCAGGCGATCCACGCAAGGTAGGCCGCGCCCGCCCAGCGGATCACGTCAAACGCGCCGGGCAAGGCCGCCACAAGCGCGCCAAGGCCCAAGCCCGCCAGAAGCACGTGAACCATTCCGCCCGACGCCACCCCGGCAGAGGCCGCCCAGCCACAGAGGGTGCCGCCTCGCAGGCCCTGGGCCATGCAAAACAGCATATCCGGGCCGGGTGTGATGTTCAAAGCCAGACCAACCGGCAAAAATGTCAGCAGCATCAATGGCTCGACAATCATGTCTGGTCTTTCAGGCGCGCCTTGAGCGACAGCAAATCGGCCCACGCCTCGCGTTTGGCCGCTGGATTGCGCAGCAGGTAGGCTGGGTGGAACATGGGCAGCGCGGGCTTGCCGCAGGCTTCGGTCCATTGGCCACGCAGCCGGGTAATGCCACGTTTGCCAAGCAACGCCTGACACGAAATGTTACCCGCAATCACCAGAACATCCGGTGCCGCCAGCGCGATGTGACGCTCAAGAAACGGCTTCATCATGGCCATTTCCTCGGGCTTGGGGTCGCGGTTCTGCGGTGGCCGCCAGGGCATGACGTTGGTGATGTACACGGATTCGGTGCGGCTGAGGCCGATGGCCGACAGCATCCGATCCAGCAACTGGCCTGCCGCCCCCACAAAGGGCTTGCCTTCACGATCCTCATCGCGGCCCGGAGCCTCACCAACGATCATCACACGCGCCCCCTGCGCCCCGTCGCAAAACACGAGGTTCCGGGCCCCGCGTTTCAGTTCGCAATGCTCAAAGGCCGCCATGGCCGCTTGCAACGATGACAAGGTGCCCGCAGCCTGCGCCGCCGCTGTTGCCTCGGCCACGGGGTCGACCTCGGGTTCCAGAATGGGCGTGGCCGCGCCAGACGTGCCAGTGCCACCGCGTCGCCTTGCGGCGCGCGCTTCTTTTGCCACATCTTCGAGCGCGAAACGGTCCACAGGCGCATCGCAGAGCACCTCTGCCACGCCCATTTCCATCTGCCATTCCAGCGCCGCGCGGGCGGCGTGCCAATCCAGTGCCGATTCCATGGCGCCCACTCTACGCCCCCTCGCGGCAAAGGAAAATCGCCCGCGGTTTGGCTTTATGAAAAACCTCGTTGCACAAAGGTTAACCACCGCGCTCTTGCGAGACGCCCGGCACCTGCCTAAACACGGGACCAACCACATCAGGGATGACCATGCGCTTCGACCATCGCCACCTTCTGGGGATCGAACCCCTGCGCCCCGACGAGATCACGACTCTTCTTGATCTGGCGGATCAATACGCCACCTACAACCGGGGCCGCGACAAGAACGCTCAGGCGCTGGCGGGGATGACCCAGATCAACATGTTCTTTGAGAACTCCACCCGCACGCAGGCCAGCTTTGAGTTGGCGGGCAAGCGTCTGGGTGCGGATGTGATGAACATGGCGATGCAGGCGTCTTCGATCAAAAAGGGCGAGACGCTGATCGACACGGCATTGACCCTGAACGCGATGCACCCCGACCTTCTGGTGGTGCGTCATCCACATTCCGGCGCCGTCGACCTGCTGGCGCAAAAGGTGAATTGCGCCGTCCTGAACGCAGGCGATGGCCGACACGAACACCCGACACAAGCCTTGCTGGATGCGCTCACGATCCGCCGCGCCAAAGGCCGCCTGCATCGGTTGACCATCGCCATTTGCGGCGATGTGGCCCACAGCCGCGTGGCCCGGTCGAACCTTCTGCTGCTGCACAAGATGGAAAACCGTATCCGTCTGGTCGGCCCGCCGACCCTGATGCCCGCGGGGATCGACGCATTCGGGGCGGAGGTCTACGACGATATGCGCGAAGGCCTGCGCGACGCCGATGTGGTGATGATGCTCCGCCTGCAAAAGGAACGCATGGACGGCGGATTCATCCCGTCGGAGCGGGAATATTACCACCGCTACGGGCTGGACGCCGAAAAGCTGTCCCATGCCAAGCCTGACGCCATCGTGATGCACCCTGGTCCGATGAACCGTGGTGTCGAGATCGACGGCACTATTGCCGACGACATCAATCGCTCGGTGATTCAGGATCAGGTGGAAATGGGCGTCGCCGTGCGGATGGCCGCCATGGATCTGCTGGCCCGCAACCTACGCGCCCGCCCGAAAACCGTCATGGTCTGACCCTTTTGCGCCGCGAAAGTGATCGCTGCGCGTTTTTTATTTTCACACATTATTTTGGCTGAGGCCCCATGTCACAAATCGAGATTAACGGCTCCGACACCTCTACCGTGCATGTGCTGCACCTCGATTTGCCGCCCGAGGCGGTGGAGCGGTTCACCACCATGGCCGGCACAGGTGAATGGCCGCTGAAATACGGCCTCGGCGCGACCCATCTGCGCCCCGCCTTCGTGGAAACCGTGGACCTGCGCGACCTTGGGCCGATGCGCCTGTCGCAATACCTGACGGAAGCCTACGATGTCCCCTCTCGCGCGCTTGGCGAAGACAAAAGCCGCATCGACGCCCTCCGGGGCCATGCGGTGATCCTTCCGCCCCAAGCGTTCGAGGCCACCAGCCAGACGCTGCATGTTGCCAGCCCGCTGCGCCATGTGGGCAGCTACGCCATCACGGCCGCCCGCGGGCGTGGCGCGGCATTGCGAACCCCATCCGCCAAAGGCGAAGGCAGTGGAGGCGCGCCCGTGGCAGGTCCGTCTTTCTCTCGTCCGCTGCTGTTCACACTGGTCGGCCTCGCGATCCTCATCGTGCTGGGCCTGTACTTTCTGTTGTAAAGGCCCGCGCCGTGACCACATTTCCCCCCGATCAGGCCACTTACATTCGAACCCATTGGATCATGGCCGCGCTGGCCATGGCGGGTGGCATGCTGATCCTCTGGCTGCTGGGCAACGCCCACATCTGGACCGGTGCCATCGGCGGTCTCGCGGCTGTCGCGGTGCGCGGCTGGTTTCTCAAAGATGAGGCCTTGGCCGAGGTCTGGAGCCTCTCTCCGACCGGTCTTGCGGGCCCCGGTGGGCGCGGTGTGGCGCTGGACGATATCGCAGAGGTCCGCACCGTGGGGGCGGCGGTTCAGGTCATCACCCACGATGGCAACAAACATCTGATTAAATTCCAACGCGATCCCGCTGCAACGCGCGCGACCATCGTCTCCGCCTTGCCAGCGCGCTGACACAGCCGTTGTTCACGGCAGACAACACCTTGGGGAAGCATGGACAGAGCCCCTCTGCGCTTTCCCCACGCGGCGATATGGCATAGACGAAAAGAAACACACAAAGACTTGGCCCGCATGACCCAGACGCTCTTTACCAACGCCCGATTGATCGACCCCGAAGGTGATACCGACCAGATCGGCGCGCTGTTGGTGACCGATGGCAAAATCACCCGGATTATCCTCCAAGACGGCAACAGCGGCGACGCGCTGGCCGGACTGGATGAAACCGATGTCACCGTGATCGACTGCGCTGGCAAATGCCTCGCGCCCGGGATTGTCGATATCGGCGTGAAGGTGGGCGAGCCGGGCGAGCGTCACAAGGAATCCTTTGGCACCGCCGGTCAGGCCGCTGCCGCCGGGGGCGTGACCACCATGGTCACCCGTCCCGACACCAACCCACCCATCGACACGCCCGAACAGCTCGACTTCATCCGCCGCCGTGCAACCGACGAAGCGCGGGTGAACGTCCGCCCCATGGCCGCGCTGACGAAGGGCCGCGAAGGCCGCGAGATGACGGAAATCGGCTTCCTCATGGATGCCGGCGCCGTGGCATTCACCGACTGCGACCACGTGGTGACCGACAACAAGGTTCTGTCGCGCGCCATGACCTATGCCCGCAGCCTTGGCGCCTTGGTGATCGGCCATCCACAAGACCCCGGCCTGTCCAAAGGCGCGGCGGCGACCTCTGGAAAATTCGCCTCGCTGCGCGGACTGCCGTCGGTGTCGCCCATGGCGGAACGTATGGGCCTCGACCGGGACATCGCCCTCGTGGAAATGACCGGCGTGCGCTACCATGTCGATCAGCTGACCACGGCCCGCGCCCTGCCCGCGCTGGAGCGTGCGAAGGCGAATGGCTTCAAGGTCACGGCCGGCACTTCGATGCACCACCTGACGCTGAATGAAATGGACCTCGCGGACTATCGGACCTTCTTCAAAGTGAAGCCGCCGCTGCGCTCCGAGGACGACCGCAAGGCCATTGTAGAGGCCATCCGCTCCGGCCTGATCGACGTGATCGGCTCCTTTCACACGCCTCAGGACGAGGAATCAAAACGCCTTCCGTTCGAGGAAGCCGCCTCTGGTGCGGTCGGGCTGGAGACGATGCTGCCCGTGATACTGCGCCTGTACCACGCCGAGGAGCTGTCCTTGCCCTGCCTGTTCAGGGCGCTGTCCTTTAACCCGGCCAAGCTGCTGGGCCTCGACTGTGGCCGTCTGAGCGAAGGCGCCCCGGCCGATCTGGTCCTGTTTGATCCGGACAAACCCGTGGTGCTGGACCGTTTCAAGCTGCGCTCGAAATCCAAGAACACACCATTTGACGGCGCGCGCCTGCAAGGCCGCGTGCTGGGCACATGGGTCGCGGGCGACCGAGTGTTCGCGGAGGGCCAGGCATGACCCTGCTGCTCTGGACCGTGTTGGGCTACCTGTTGGGGTCGATCCCGTTTGGCGTGCTCATCACACGCGCCATGAACCTTGGCGATCTGCGACAGATCGGTTCGGGCAACATCGGCGCGACCAACGTGCTGCGCACCGGCAACAAGCCCGCTGCGCTGGCGACGCTGCTGCTGGACGGCGGCAAGGGGGCGGTGGCCGTGCTTCTGGCGCGCTTCATCGCAGGCGACGACGGCGCGGCACAACTGGCCGGTCTCGCGGCCATGGCTGGCCATTGCTTCCCCGTCTGGCTGAAGTTCAAGGGCGGCAAAGGTGTGGCGACGTTCCTCGGCACCATGCTGTCGCTGGCCTGGCCCATCGGGCTGCTCTGCTGTGCGACGTGGCTGGTGGCGTTTTACCTGTCCAAGATTTCCTCTGTCGGTGCGATTGTCGCAGCAGCCTCCGTAGCGCCGTGGACACTGATGCTGGGCCGGACGGACCTGACCATCGTCGCTTTGCTTTTGACGCTGATCGTGCTGTGGCGCCACAAGGACAACATCAATCGGCTGCGCGCGGGCACCGAACCCAAGGTTGGCAAGAAAAAAGCCTGACCCCCCGGTTGCGGCGCCAGACGCGGCAAACGGGGTCCAGCTCCTTCTACATCCCGGCGCTGACAAGACCCGTGTGCAGCGCCAAAGGCAGCACGGGCCCGTCAGTGAACCGACGACTGCGCAGATTGGTCACAAGTCGCCTTTGAGATGCGCGTCCAGATCGTTCAACCGATCCACGCCCCAGAACATCTCTCCATCGTCGCAGACCCAGAAGGGCGCGCCGAATACACCGGCCTCGACCGCCTCTTCGAGATTGCGCACATAGGTCTCCGCACCCGACAACATGCCGGTGAAGGTTAGCCCCCGGTCAAAGCCCGCGGCCTCCAGCGCGTCGCCCACGACGGCATCCTCGGCGATGTCCTTCTGCTCTGCCCAGCAGGCCCGCAGGAGGGAGAAGACCAGCGCTTGCAGATCGCCCTCCCCGGTTTTAGCAAAGGCGTCCTGTGCCGCGATAATCGCGTAGGACGCGGGGGCCGGGTTGGTGGGAAAGAACATCGGCTTGGCGTGATACGGCAGACCGGTCTTCTTGGACGTGCGGGCAAGCTCCTGAAAGCGGTAGGCCTGCCGCGACGGGTGGCGGTCCCCCAGGGCCGTGCCGCCGGTCCGCTGGAACAGCGACATGATGTCGACCGGCTTGAAAACCAGGTCGGCGCCATTCTGTTTCGCAATTTCCGCAACACGCGTTCCGGTAAAGTAACAAAACGGCGAGATCACCGATAGATAGTAGTCAATCCGCGCCATATGCCGCGCCCTCCTTTACCGTGCTGGTGCAGCACCCTAGGCCCGTGTTAACGGGTGCGCAACACGTC
Organism: Sagittula marina; assembly: GCF_014196795.1. GTDB lineage: Bacteria > Pseudomonadota > Alphaproteobacteria > Rhodobacterales > Rhodobacteraceae > Sagittula > Sagittula marina. Next base: position 602,642 of record NZ_JACIEJ010000001.1, on the reverse strand, counting down.
ACGAATCCGTCATCTATCCTCTACGGAGCACGCTGCCCATGCCCACCGTCATTGAGCCGAAACTGATCGCCGGCAATGCCAACCGACCGCTGGCCGAAGCCATCGCCCGCCGCATGTCCTTGTACCGCGGAATGTCCGTCGGTCTGGTCGAGACCCGCGTCGAGCGCTTCAACGATCAGGAAATTTTTGTCGAGGTGTTCGAGAACGTGCGCGGCGAGGACATGTTCGTCATCCAGCCCACGTCGAACCCCGCCAACGACAACCTGATGGAACTGCTGATCATGGCCGACGCGCTGCGCCGGTCCTCTGCGTCACGCATCACCGCCGTGATCCCCTACTTCGGCTATGCCCGTCAGGACCGCCGCACCAAGGCTCGGACGCCCATCACCGCCAAGCTGGTCGCCAACATGATGGTCGAAGCAGGCATCGAACGCATCCTGACGCTGGACCTGCACGCGGCGCAAATCCAGGGCTTCTTCGACATTCCGGTGGACAACCTTTACGCCTCGCCCATCTTTGCGTTGGACATCCAGAACCAGTTCGACAACCTCGAAGACGTCATGGTCATCTCCCCAGACGTCGGCGGCGTGGCCCGCGCGCGCGAATTGGCAAAACGAATCAACGCCCCCCTTTCCATCGTCGACAAGCGCCGCGAAAAGCCCGGCGAGATTGCCGAGATGACTGTGATCGGCGACGTCACCGGCAAGAAATGCATTATTGTCGACGACATGTGTGACACGGCAGGCACGCTCTGCAAGGCAGCCGAAGTCATCATGGAGCACGGCGCAACCGAAGTGCACGCCTATATCTCGCACGGGGTCATGTCCGGCCCGGCGGTGGAACGGATCACCAATTCAGTGCTCAAGACGTTGGTGCTGACCGATTCGATCCAGCCCACAGGCCCGGTGGCCGACGCACCGAACATTCGCGTACTGCCCACGGCACCGATGTTCGCGCAGTCGATCCTGAACATCTGGAACGGGACATCGGTGTCCTCCCTGTTCGAGACAGAGACACTCGGTCCAATCTACGAAGGCATTCTTTGAACGATTGCCCGAAAGCCAGATCATGCAACCCGGTCCTCGTGGCCGGGTTTTTTCTATCCAAGCCCCAGTCGGCTTAAACGTCTAGATCCCAATCGTCCTCGCTGGCGACCTCACCGATGGCGAGCCAGTTCATACGGATGCGCGCGACCTTTGTGTCGGCCCATGTGCGAAAGACCAGTTCAAATCCGCGTTCAGTCACTTTGTCCGCGGCTACGTCAGCCCGTAAATTGGCACAGTTGTCCATATCCCACATCGACAGGCCAACCTGTACAACCGGGCGGGACCGAAATTGCTCGCTGAACACGATGGGCTTGCGGCGTTCCCGTGTGCCTTCCCCAGTCCACATCTCGCCACCATCCAGAAAGTCGGCAAAGATGTCCTCGTTGCCCTGATCGACCCCCATGGTCGCCGCGTGGAATTTGCGCATGACTGCTCTTTCGTCTTTTGCAACGGCTATACCCGCAATCTATCCGGGAATCACTCTGAAATCGTAACCTCGGCCGGCACGCCGCCGTTGGTGGCCCTGTCGAGCTGCATCGCCCCGACGGCATCCAATCCACCCAGCACTGCATCCACGGCCACAGTGGCCAGTATAATGCCCATAACACGGCTGATGACGCTCGCCCCGGTGGAGCCAAGGACACGCTTCAGACGCGCGCCAAGAAGCAGCAGACCCAGCGTCAGCGCCAACACAGCTGTCAGCAGAACGGCCGTCAACACCTGATCCGGGATCGAATGGGCGTGATTGTCTGTGAGAACGACTATCGCCAGCATCGCCCCCGGCGACGCGATCGACGGCATGGCAAGGGGAAAGACCGCCCCCGCCAGATGGCCTTTCTCGGCCTCCACGATTTCATGGTCGGGTTTGCTTTCGCCAAAGATCATGGTCAGAGCAAACAGAAACAGGATGATGCCGCCGGCAATCTGGAAGGAGCCAAAGCGTAGCCCAAGCGCCTCCAGCAGCAGCTGTCCGCCCACCAGGAAACCAAGCAAAACGATCCAGGCCACCAACACCGCGCGGACGGCAAACTTCCAATGCAGCGCGGCAGGCACAGCGGCGGTGGCAAAGTAGAACACCGGAAGCGTACCGATGGGGTCCACCACAACGAAAAGCGTGACGAATTCGCGCAGCAGGCTCGTCCAGTCGAGGGCAAAGTCCATGGGGATCTCCGTGCGGTAGGGGCTTGCCGCCCATCTAGCCCGTCCCGTGACACAGTGGAACATCTGATTGCTGCGACAGAAAGTTCTCCGGCGAAGATGCGCACAGATGGGTCACTTCAGCCGGTGTATTAAGATTATTTTTGCCGAAATGCAAAAAACCCCGCACCATGTGGCGCGGGGTTTTCCTGAAACGGTTTCAAGAACCCTTAAAGCGAGGGCTGCATCGGGTCGAGGCCGATGTGGGTCCCCACGGCGACCATGTCCTGCAGCAACTTGGCTGCGTCGTCCACGGGGCCGGGCTCGTTCTCGAAGGTCACCTTGGTCTGCTTGTAGGCTTCATGTGCCTCTGCGACCAAAGCTTCGTAGGTCTTTTGATCCACGTCCGCTGCGGGCAACGCCTTTTCCGCCAAGACGGAAACGGTCTCGCCGATTTCAGCGAAACCGCCGGTCACGACAAATTTCTCGGTGCCTTTGTCGGTTTCGACGGTCAGCACACCGGGACGCAGGGTGGTGATGGTTGCAGCATGGTTCGGCATGGCGGTCAGGTCGCCTTCGGAACCGGGGATTTGCACCGACTTTGCCTGCGCCGACAGGAGCTTGCGCTCCGGCGAGACGAGGTCGAATTGCATCGTGTCTGCCATGTGAAACTCCTTTGGCGCGTCATGGTTGGCCAAGGCCCCCATGCGCAGGATGGTGAACGGCGGGGCCGAACGGGTCACACCCGCCCAGCCCCAACCGGATTAGGCAGCGTCCGAAGCCATTTTCTCGGCTTTGGCGATCACTTCCTCGATGCCGCCAACCATGTAGAAGGCGCCTTCGGGCAGGTGGTCGTATTCGCCGGCGACAACAGCCTTGAACGACTTGATGGTGTCTTCGAGCGGAACCTGAATACCGTCCGAGCCAGTGAACACTTTCGCAACGTCGAAGGGCTGAGACAGGAAACGCTGGATCTTACGAGCACGGGCCACGGTCAGCTTATCCTCTTCGGACAGTTCGTCCATCCCGAGGATGGCGATGATGTCCTGCAGGGATTTGTAACGCTGCAGGATCCCCTGAACGTCACGAGCCACCTGGTAGTGCTCCTCGCCAACGATCTGCGGGTCCATCAGACGCGAGTTCGAGTCGAGCGGGTCAACGGCCGGGTAGATGCCCAGCTCGGAGATCGCGCGGTTGAGAACCGTGGTCGCGTCCAGGTGGGCAAAGGTCGTTGCCGGTGCCGGGTCGGTAAGGTCGTCCGCGGGAACGTAGACGGCCTGGATCGACGTGATCGAGCCGTTCTTGGTGGAGGTGATGCGTTCCTGCATCTGGCCCATGTCCGTCGCCAGTGTCGGCTGGTAGCCCACAGCGGAGGGGATACGACCCAGAAGTGCGGACACCTCGGAACCGGCCTGCGTGAAGCGGAAGATGTTGTCCACGAAGAACAGAACGTCGGAGCCGGAGCTGTCGCGGAACTGCTCGGCCAGCGTCAGGCCGGTCAGAGCAACACGTGCACGCGCACCCGGAGGCTCGTTCATCTGGCCGTACACCAGCGCAACCTGCGATTCGGACAGGTTGTCGGGCTTGATGACGTTGGATTCGATCATCTCGTGGTAAAGGTCGTTGCCTTCACGGGTCCGCTCACCAACACCGGCGAACACGGAGTAGCCCGAGTGCACCTTCGCGATGTTGTTGATCAGTTCCATGATGAGAACGGTCTTGCCCACACCGGCGCCGCCGAACAGGCCGATCTTGCCGCCCTTGGAGTACGGCGCCAGCAGGTCGATGACCTTGATGCCTGTCTCGAGGACTTCGGATTCGGTGGACTGATCCTGGAACGCGGGCGCGTCGGCGTGGATCGGACGATATTCGTCAGCGTTGATCGGTTCACCTTCGTCCACGGGCTCGCCGATGACGTTCAGGATGCGACCCAGGGTAGCGGGGCCGACCGGAACGGAAATCGGAGCGCCGGTGTCGGACACTTCCTGACCACGAACGAGACCTTCGGTCGCGTCCATAGCGATGGTGCGGACCGTGTTCTCGCCAAGGTGCTGGGCCACTTCGAGGACCAGCTTCTTGCCGTTGTTGTCGGTGTTCAGCGCGTTAAGAATTGCCGGCAGGTGGCCGTCGAACTGGACGTCGACCACGGCGCCAATCACCTGAGTGATCTTGCCTAGTGCTGTCATTGGTTTCTCTCCGGGTTCCTTAGAGCGCCTCGGCGCCCGAAATGATTTCGATAAGCTCGTTGGTGATGACGGCCTGACGCGAGCGGTTATACTCGATGGTCAGCTGGTCGATCATGTCGCCCGCGTTGCGGGTGGCGTTGTCCATTGCCGACATGCGCGCGCCCTGTTCGGAGGCGGCATTTTCGAGCAACGCCGTGAAGATCTGCGTCGCCACGCCACGGGGGAGCAGGTCAGCGAGGATCGCCTCTTCGTCGGGCTCGTAGTCGTACTGGCTGGTCTCCGCATCCGCCTGGCTCTCGTCAGTGGTCTCGTAGGATGCCGGGATGACCTGAAGGGCCGTCGGATCCTGAGAGATCACGGAGTTGAACTTGGCAAAGAAGATCGTCGCCACGTCGAACTCACCGTTGTCAAAGCGCGACAGGATGTCCTTTGCGATGTTTTGCGCGTCGCCGTAGCCGAGACGCTTTACATCGGACAGATCCACGTGACCCACGAAGAGGTCACTGTACTCACGCTTCAGCTGTTCACGGCCCTTCTTGCCGACTGTCAGGATCTTCACGGTTTTGCCCGCGCCCTTCAGTTCGGCAATCTTGGCCTTGGCCAACTTGACGATGTTTGTGTTGAAGCCGCCGCACAGGCCGCGCTCGGCGGTCAGAACCACCAGCAGCTGCACGTCGTCCTTGCCGGTCCCCGCCAAAAGGCGGGGTGCCGTATCGCTATCGCCGACAGATGCGGCCAGGGACGCCATCACCGCGTTGAAGCGTTCCGCGTAAGGGCGGGACGCTTCGGCCGCATCCTGGGCGCGGCGCAGTTTTGCAGCCGCGACCATCTGCATGGCCTTGGTGATCTTGCGGGTCGATTTGACCGACGCGATCCTGTTTTTGAGATCCTTGAGATTTGGCATCGGATGATCCTCTTACGAGAAGTCCGCTGCGTATTCGTCGAGAACCGCTTTCATCTTGTCAACCGGCTCGCCTTTCTTGAACTTGGGATCGTCTGTTTCGATCCAGTTCAGGAAATCGGCTTTCTTCGAACGCAGGAACTGTAGCAGGCCTTTTTCGAAACGGCCAACGTCGCCAACCGCAACCTTGTCGAGGTAGCCGTTTGTGCCGGCGAAGATGACGCAGACGATTTCCGCGTTGGTCAGCGGCGAATACTGCGGCTGTTTCATCAGCTCGGTCAGACGGGCACCACGGTTCAGCAGCTGCTGGGTCGCGGCGTCGAGGTCGGAGCCGAACTGCGCGAACGCGGCCATTTCACGGTACTGCGCGAGGGACAGCTTCACCGGGCCAGCCACGGAGGACATGGCGTCGGTCTGAGCGCTGGAGCCCACACGAGACACGGACAGACCGGTGTTCACGGCAGGACGAACGCCCTGATAGAACAGTTCGGTTTCCAGGAAGATCTGACCGTCGGTGATGGAGATCACGTTGGTCGGAATAAACGCGGACACGTCACCGCCTTGGGTTTCGATGATCGGCAGAGCCGTCAGCGAACCGGAGCCGTTGTCTTCGTTCAGCTTGGCCGACCGTTCCAGCAGGCGCGAGTGGAGGTAGAAAACGTCGCCCGGGTATGCTTCACGGCCCGGCGGGCGGCGCAGCAGCAGGGACATCTGGCGGTAGGACACGGCCTGCTTGGACAGGTCATCATAGACGATGAGCGCGTGCTTGCCGTTGTCGCGGAAGTACTCGGCCATTGCGGTCGCGGCATAGGGTGCCAGGAACTGCATCGGGGCCGGGTCGGACGCTGTGGCGGCCACGACGATGGAGTAGTCGATCGCACCGGATTCTTCGAGCTTCTTCACCAGCTGCGCAACGGTCGAACGCTTCTGGCCGATGGCGACGTACACGCAGTACAGCTTGTCGTCGTCGGACGCGGCCGCGTCGTTGTAGGACTTCTGGTTCAGGATCGCGTCGAGGGCCACGGCGGTCTTGCCGGTCTGACGGTCGCCGATGATCAGCTCACGCTGGCCACGGCCGATCGGGATCATGGCGTCGACGGCCTTGAGGCCAGTCGCCATGGGCTCGTGCACGGATTTACGCGGGATGATGCCCGGCGCCTTGACGTCGGCGACGCGGCGCTCTTCGAATTCGATCGGGCCCTTGCCGTCCAGCGGGTTGCCGAGACCATCGACGACGCGACCCAGCAGGCCCTTGCCCGCGGGAACGTCCACGATGGAGTTCGTCCGCTTGACGGTGTCGCCTTCCTTGATGTCACGGTCAGAGCCGAAGATCACGATACCGACGTTGTCGGTTTCGAGGTTCAGCGCCATGCCCATGATGCCACCCGGGAATTCGACCATCTCGCCGGCCTGGATGTTATCGAGGCCATGGACACGGGCAATACCGTCCCCAACGCTCAGCACGCGACCCACTTCAGCAACTTCGGCGTCCTGGCCGAAGTTTTTGATCTGGTCCTTCAGGATCGCAGAAATCTCTGCAGCTTGGATACCCATTTATCCGACCTCTTTCATTGCATTCTGGAGGGAGTTGAGCTTCGAGCGGATCGACGTGTCGATCATTTTCGAGCCCACCATTACGATAAGACCACCGATGAGGGTTTCATCGACGGTAGCATTGATCTTAACGTCCTTGCCAACCTTCTCTTTGAGGGTCTGTGCAAGGTTTGCCGACTGTTCGTCGGTCAGCGGCTGCGCCGAGGTCACCTCTGCCGTCACTTCGCCCTTCTCTGCAGCGATCATCTCGCGCAGGCGGCGCACCAAAGCGGGCACCACGAACAGGCGACGCTTGGAGGCCATGACCCCCAGCGCCCCTTTCAGCGCGTCGATCAAACCCATGGCATCGGCGATCTTGCCGATGGCCTGGCCCTGCTCCTCGCGGGAGTAGGCCGGGTTGACCAGGAGTTCACGCAGATCGGCACTTTCGTCCAAGGCGGCGCTCAGGTCGTTAAGGTTTTCTTCGAGACGCGGGAGATTGTTATTCTCCTTGGCGATCTCAAAGACGGCGGTGGCATACCGTTCGGCGATGCCGGAGGAAATCGAGCTGTCAGACACGTCCACCCTTCCGGTTTGCGGCCCCCGTCACGCTCCCGCCGAATGGCGAGGCGTCCGAAGGCATCTTTGCGCCCTGATTTTGGCCAAGGCAGGTAAATCGTGGCGGATGTAGCAGAGCCACCCGGACGTCGCAACATCCTTAGACATCTTGGCCGTGGGCGCTAAAGTTAACGATTTCATAAGGTTGCGTGATATGCGACCATCTGTGCCCAAAGATGATGCAATAAAAGCGCAGTTTTTAGCGCCTGAAGCGGCGATTCCGCGCAGGTCGTAGAGGCGAAAACCACACAGATTGCGACTTCGTCCCCGCGAAGCGCAGCGCTGAAACCGTCATCAAATCCAAAGGTGTACCCTTCAGTTCAGTTTTTCAACCGGCTCTTCGCCAATTTGGCGGCAGAATTACCTACGCACCGCTGGGCGTCTGCCGGACAATTCCAGAGCACGATCTTGGCACGACGCTGGCCCAAATCAACCGCACCGCACAAGGCCTCCTGAGCGCGAGCCTCCTGCGCACCTGACCGGCAGAGAGCAACACTCAGACCGAGCCTGCGACCTTGCCCGGTTTGGGGGCCAGCACGCCCAACGGATTTCGAACCCGGCGGCGCTCGCCCAATCCCGCACGGGTGGGCGGGTAGCGCTTGGAAGCTTCCACCAGCATCACCCCCCCTGCAGTCACCGGGATCATTCGGCCCAGCTTTTCCCACATCGGCGCGGTCTTCATCCAGAAGCGTCGCCCCGACGGCGGTTGATACAGCACCGACAGCGCGCGTTCAGGCACGAAATCATGCTTCTTCAATTGGGTTTCCAACTGGCCGATCGAATAGGGGCGCCCATAGCCGAAGGGCGTCCAGTCCGCCCGCGCCCACAGGCCCGACCGGTTGGGCAGCACAAACAACGCCCGCCCCCCCGGCCCCAACACGCGATACGCTTCATCGAGCAGATCCGAGGGGCGTTCGGATGTTTCCAGACCATGCATCAGGATCAGACGGTCCACGTGGCCGGTTTCCAGCGGCCAAAGCGTCTCCTCGCTCAACACCGACACGTTGGGCATTCCCGCAGGCCAGGGCATCACCCCCTGCGGCGCAGGCATCAAGGCAGTCACCCGGCGCGCATCCTTCAGGTAGGGGCGCAGCAGCGGCACGGCAAAGCCATAGCCCACCATCGTTTGGCCCTGGACATCCTCGGGGCTCCAGCGGCGCAGTACCTCGTCGCGCACGATCCGTTGCGCCGCACGCCCCAGCGCACTGCGGTAATAGAAGTCGCGCAACGCCTGCACATCCAGGTGCATAGTCTCTCCAGTCTCAACCGCAGTTGTGTCCCCGGGCAGGATCGTCCACCCTGCTCCCATCTTACAAAGCATTCAGGGAAACACCATGCCATTGGATATTGTAACCGTCCCCTGCCTCTCGGACAATTACGCCTATATCGTGAAGGGGCCGGATGGCATTGCCGTGATCGACGCGCCAGAGGCGGAACCGCTGATCGCTGCGCTCGACCAGCGCGGGTGGACACCGGACGTCATCATGATCACCCACCATCACCACGACCACGTGGGCGGCGTCGCACAACTGCGCGAGAAATACCGCTGCAAGGTCGCGGGCCCAGAGGCCGAAGCGCACAAACTGCCCGAGCTGGACATGGCTTTGGAGCCAGGCACCTACGGTGGAGAAGGCGAAGGGCTGTGCGAAGTGATTGCCGTTCCGGGCCACACGCTGGGCCACGTCGCCTTCCACTATCCTCAGGCGGGATATGTCTTTACCGCCGACAGCCTGATGGCCTTTGGGTGCGGCCGCATTTTCGAGGGCACTCCGGAAATGATGTGGGACAGCCTGTCGACGCTGGCGGCGCTGAACCCCGACACCATTGTTTGTTCCGGGCACGAATACACCGCATCGAACGCAGCCTTCGCCCAGACTATTGACCCTGAGAACGCCGCGCTTATCTCTAGGACACAGATGATCACCGCGGCCCGCGCCAAGGGGCAACCCACCGCGCAAGTGCCGCTTTCCCTCGAACTCCAGACGAATCCCTTCCTGCGTGCAGGTCAGCCTTCGGTCAAAAAGGCGATGAACATGCCGGATGCTACGGACCTCGAGGTCTTTACCGAGATCCGTGCCCGCAAGGACAAGTTCTGACCTGCTCCATTGGACAGATCCGGGACATCCTGTCGCGCCGAGGCTGGTCAATTGCCAGCACGCGCGATGCCCGAAGCGGCAGCAGGCCATGTTATTTGGCCCGATGTGACGGATGTGTGAAAAGAAAAAACTTGAAGCCGCGGATTAATCGACCAAACTTTAACCTAACGGGGCAATGCTGATCCCGATGGACAGCGCAGACAAGAGGAGCACAACGTGCCTTCATTCTCGAACACCCTTGAGCAGGCAATTCACTCGGCGCTGGCGTTGGCAAATTCGCGCAGCCACGAGTTCGCCACGCTCGAACACTTGCTGTTGGCGCTGGTCGACGAACCTGATGCCTCCCGCGTGCTGAAGGCGTGCTCGGTCGACACCGAGGACCTGCGCACCACGCTGGTGGAATTCATCGACGAGGATCTCGCCAATCTGGTCACCGATATCGAAGGGTCTGAAGCGGTTCCCACAGCCGCCTTCCAGCGCGTCATCCAGCGCGCGGCGATCCATGTTCAGTCTTCCGGCCGCACAGAAGTAACCGGTGCAAATGTGCTGGTGGCGATTTTTGCCGAGCGCGAATCGAACGCGGCCTACTTCCTGCAAGAACAGGACATGACCCGCTACGACGCGGTCAACTTCATCGCGCACGGCGTTGCCAAGAACCCTGCCTATGGCGAGCAGCGCCCCGTGCAAGGCGCAACTGATGCCGAGGAAGAGGCGCAAGCCTCCGAAGCATCGTCGTCTTCCTCCTCCGGTCAGGACAAGGAATCTGCACTTGCGAAATATTGCGTCGATCTGAACGTCAAAGCCGAAGAAGGCGACATTGATCCGCTGATTGGTCGTGACCACGAAGTCGAACGCTGCATTCAGGTGTTGTGCCGCCGTCGTAAGAACAACCCGCTTCTGGTGGGGGATCCCGGCGTGGGCAAAACGGCCATTGCAGAGGGTCTCGCACGCAAGATCATCGCGGGCGAAGTCCCCGATGTTCTGTCGAAAACCACGATTTTCTCGCTCGACATGGGCGCACTTCTTGCCGGGACGCGGTATCGCGGCGACTTCGAAGAGCGCCTGAAAGCCGTTGTTCAGGAACTCGAGGATCACCCGGATTCCGTGCTCTTCATCGACGAGATCCACACCGTGATCGGCGCCGGCGCGACCTCTGGCGGGGCTATGGATGCTTCCAACCTGCTGAAGCCTGCCCTTCAGGGCGGCAAGCTGCGCACCATGGGCTCCACCACGTACAAGGAGTTCCGTCAGCATTTCGAGAAGGACCGCGCTCTGTCGCGTCGCTTCCAGAAAATCGACGTGAACGAGCCCTCTGTCGAAGACACAGTGAAAATCCTCAAGGGTCTGAAACCCTACTTTGAGGAACATCACTCGATCAAATACACCAACGACGCGATCAAGACCGCCGTTGAACTTTCGGCACGCTATATCAATGACCGAAAGCTCCCCGACAAGGCGATCGACGTGATCGACGAAGCCGGCGCGGCACAGCATCTCGTCGCTCAGTCAAAGCGCCGTAAATCTATCGGCACCAAGGAGATCGAGGACGTGGTCGCCAAGATCGCCCGCATCCCTCCGAAAAACGTGTCGAAAGACGATGCTGAGGTTCTCAAGGATCTTGAAGCCTCGCTCAAGCGGGTGGTCTTCGGTCAGGACACCGCCATCACGGCGCTGTCGTCCGCAATCAAACTGGCCCGCGCCGGTCTGCGGGAGCCTGAGAAACCCATCGGCAACTATCTCTTCGCAGGTCCGACCGGCGTTGGTAAAACCGAGGTGGCGAAACAGCTTGCAGACCAGCTTGGTGTCGAACTCCTGCGCTTTGACATGTCCGAGTACATGGAGAAGCACGCCGTCTCTCGCCTGATCGGGGCGCCTCCGGGCTATGTTGGCTTTGACCAGGGCGGCCAGTTGACCGATGGCGTCGACCAGCACCCGCATTGCGTGCTGCTGCTGGATGAGATGGAGAAGGCGCACCCGGATGTGTACAACATCCTGCTTCAGGTCATGGACCATGGCTCGCTGACGGATCACAACGGTCGCACCGTCGATTTCCGCAACGTGATCCTGATCATGACCTCCAACGCGGGGGCCGCAGACATGGCAAAAGCGGCCATCGGCTTCGGTCGTGATCGGCGCGAAGGCGAGGACACCGCCGCGATCGAGCGCACCTTCACGCCTGAGTTCCGCAACCGTCTGGACGCCGTCATCAGCTTCCAGCCGCTGCCGAAAGACACCATAATTCAGGTTGTCGAGAAGTTCGTCCTGCAGTTGGAAGCACAGTTGCTCGACCGCAACGTGACGATCGAGCTGACGACACCGGCCGCGGAATGGCTGGCCGAGAAGGGCTACGACGACAAGATGGGCGCCCGCCCCCTGGGCCGCGTCATCCAGGAGCACATAAAGAAGCCTCTGGCAGAGGAATTGCTCTTCGGCAAACTGACCAAGGGCGGCATCGTCAAGGTCTCCGTCAAGGATGGCGAACTTGTGCTGTCCCTCGACGGACCGGACAAGCCCCGCCTCGGGTCCAAGAAGCCGCCGCTTCTGACCGCTGATTGATCGAAAGGGCGCCCCATGCGGGCGCCCTTTTCGCAACTCTCATGCGCCGTTTCCTCCTCTTTCTTCTCCTGCCCTTCCCCGCATTGGCGCAGCCCCAACTTGCGCTGCCGCTGGATTGCGAGATCGGAACGACCTGTTTCATCGAAGACTACGTCGACAACGATCCGCGCGTCGGAGCACAACGAGATTTCGCCTGCGGTATCAACAGCCGTGACGGTCACAAGGGCACCGACATTGCCTTGCTGTCTTTCGACGCGCCGGGGACAGCGGTCACTGCCGCTGCACCGGGCACCGTCGTTCGCACCCGCGATAGCATGGCCGACGATAGGTTGATGAATGGGGTGACCACCGAAACAGCCTGCGGCAATGCGGTTTTGGTTGACCACGGCGCGGGCTGGCAAACGATCTATTGTCACTTGGCGCTCGGCTCCGTCCGCGTCGCCGCCGGTCAATCCGTCGAGCGCGGGACACCCCTCGGCGACGTCGGGCTGTCCGGCCAGACCAACCATCCTCACCTGCATTTCGGCGTTTTACACGATGGGGAAACCATTGATCCCTTTCGCCCTATGGCCACAGGCACCTGCGACGAAACGCCAACCGAAACGCTTTGGAACGATCCGCCCAGCTACACACAGACCGGCCTCATAACCGCGGGCTTCTCAGACCACATCCCGAACCTCGATACGGTCCGGGACGGCTCCGCGCGCGTGACGCAGGCCACTGCCGACGCCCCGGTCGTGGTCTATGCCCATGCGGGATATGCGCAGCACGGGGATATTCTCAGACTGTCGGCCACGGGACCGGATGGCCAGATTTTCGAGCACGATCAGATCCTGAAGTCACCGCAGATCAGTATCCTGCGCGCCTATGGCCGCAAAGCGCCCGCCACCGGCTGGCCAACGGGAGACTATCTGGGTGAAGCAACCTTGACCCGAAAAGGGAAAGTCATCGCGCACCGCTTCGCGCATGTGACCGTCACTTAGATCGGGTCACCCGACTGTCCTTCAGCGTTCCGTCAGCTTCAATTCGATGCGCCGATTTTGCGCTCTCGCTTCTGCCGTGTCCGCCGGGTTTACCGGCTGGTACTGGCCAAAGCCATTGGCAGCCAAGCGGCTGGGCGGAATGCCATAACTGTTCACCATGTCAAGCACCACGGCCCGGGCACGGGCTTGGCTCAGGTCCCAGTTGTCCTCGAATTCACTGCCCAGACGCACGGGGATATCGTCGGTATGGCCGTCCACACGAATGATCCAGTCGATCCCATCCGGGATATCGCGGGCAATGTCGCGCAGGATGTTCGCCACCTTGGAAATCTCCCGACGCCCAAGGGGGGACAGGTCGGCTGAGCCCAGTTCAAACAAGACCTCCGAAGAAAACACAAACCGGTCGCCTTCGATCCGGATGCCATCACGATCCGCCACGACATCCCGCAGACGCCCGAAAAATTCCGACCGAAACCGTTCCAGGTCAGCCTTTTCGGCTTCCAGTCGTTTGCGTTCTTCTTCCTCCAAACGGCGGCGCTCGCGCTCTTCTTGCGCCACCCGCGCCAGGGCCGTGTTCAACTCGGAGCCCAGGGACTCCAACTGGACCTGCGCCATGGCGTCCCGCACCTTCGAGTCGTCCAGCAAAGCCTGAAGCTGCCCAAGCTGACGGCGCAGCTCAGCCACATTGCGGTTCAACGCCTCGACCTTCAACTGCGCCTCGCCTGCGCGCTCACGTGTTTGCGCCAATTCGTCCCGAGCGTCGGACAACAAGGCTTGCCGTTGCTCAGCCTCGGTCAGCGCCTCGTCCAGACCTTGCTCCGCTGCGCGCTGCTGGGCCAACGCGGCTGCCAACCGATCGCGGGTGTCCTCAACCGAGGTTTCCGCCTCGAGACGCGCAGCCAAGGCCGCCGCCAGCCGTTCTTCCAGGCTGCGGCTGTCCGCCTGCCGGTCCTGCGCGCGGGCCTCTGCCTCCGCCAATTGCTGGCGCAGCGTGGTGATTTCGGCTTCCCGAGCACCGGCCCGTTCAGTCGCCTCCGCGAGATCCGCTTCCAATCGGACGCGTGCGCTGCGCAGGCTCTCCACCTCGTCCCGCGCATCCGCACCGCCCAATTCGGCCAGACGGGCCGACAAATCCTCGTTCTCCGCCGAGAGCCGATCAATGCGCGTCGCACGCTCTTCGAGACGGGCCAAGGCCGCCGCCAGCTCAGACTGCGTCTGCGCCACCTCGCCGCGCAGTTCAGCGATGTTTGCACTTAGCGCACCGTCATTCGCCCGGGCGGCATTGGCCTGTGCACGCAGGCCAGCGGCCTCTGCCTTGGCCTCATCCAACGCCTCTTGCGCGGCGACCAAATCACTGCGGACCTCGGTCAAAGCATCGCGCAATCTGACGCCCTCGGCCTGCGCCGCCGTTAGCGCATCACGGCGATCCGTTGCCGTTCCGCGCGCCGAGGCGAGGCTAGACACCAGCTCCGCATTACGCTGTTGCAGGCGTTGCAGTTCCGACTGTAGCGCCTCGCTGGTGACGATCCGCGACAGGGCATCCGCCAGTTTGGCTGACAGATCAGACAGTTGCGTCTCTCGGGTATCGGCATCCGCCTGCGCCGCAGCCAGATCCCGCTCGGTCTCGGTCAACGCACGGCGCTCTGCGGCCAGCGCCTCTTCGGCAGCGCGGCGGGCCTCCTGCTCAGCCAGCACATCATCACGCAGGGACGTCACACGATCATCGGTTTGCGCGCCCTGCGCCAGCGCATCGGCCAGTCGCGCTTCGAGCGCATCGACCCGCGCCTGTAGGTTGGCCCCACGCTCTTCGCCATCCACCAGCGCCGCAGCCAGCCGCGCGTTCAGATCGTTTTCCGCCTGACGGGATGCTGCGAGCAACGTCAGCGTCTCTTCCGCCTCGGCGCGGGCCTCTTCCAAGGCGAGCGTCATCGCGGTCAACTCCGCGTCGGCATTTTCAAGACGCGTCCGCAGGGCCTTGGCGGCTTCAGACTCGGCCAGACGCGTGGCCTCTTCCTCAGTCAGCGCCGCTTCCAACTCATCCACTTGCCCGGTGAGCGCGCTCACCTGCTCTGTGGCCTCCGCGTTGCGCGAACGGAGGTCCGTGATCAACGCTTCCAAAGCTTCGCGTCGGCGGCTGGCCAGAGCGGCGGCTTCTGCCTGCGCATCAAGATCAGACCGCGCCGCCGTCAGGGCCGCCGTCAGATCATCCCGCTCGGAGGCAAGTTCATCGCGCGCCGCAGTCAAGTCTTCAACCGTGCCACGGGCCGTGTCCCGCTCGCTGATAAGCGCCGCGACGCGCTGCTCAAAGTCAGAGATGCGGCCAGCCGCCTGTTCCAACTCCGCCGCCTGCTGGTCGCGGGTTGCGGTCAGCGACGCGATCAGGTTTTGCGCTGCGTCCAGTTCTGTGTTGCGATCCCCAAGGCTCGCGGCCAGCGAGTCCACGTCGGACGACAGTTCTGCGTTGCGGGTTTGCGCCACGCCCAGCGCCTCGGACAGTGCAAGCAATTCAGAGGACAGCGTATCCAGCTCAGTTTCCTGCCCGGTGATCGTCTCGTTCAGGACAAACTGGATCACCATGAAAATCGACAGAACGAAGGTCAGGACCAGCAGCAATCCCGTCATCGCATCGACGAAGCCGGGCCAGATGTTGGCCTGAAACCGTGCGCCAGTGCGTCGGGACAAGGGCATCGCTTACTCGCTCCGGGGACGTGTGCCCCGTGATGTGCCAACGGCGCGCGTCAGGGCAGAGATATCGGTGCGCAATTCGGCCATGCTTTCCTGCCGGCCTGCGCTGATTTCTTCGAGGATGCGCAGCATTTGCACGTCGATGGACCGCAGACGCATACGGCTTTCGGCGTCCAGACCCTCCTGGCTTTCCTTGGTGCGGATCGCGTCGGCAAGCTGTTCCTGCCCTTCCGCCACCCGTGCCAGCGCGTGCGCAGATGGTGCCGTTGCCTCCATCCGCTCCGTCATGCGTTCGATGCTGTCGGCCAATTGGGCCAGCCGCATGTCGACCTCGGACCGGCTTTGCTCCGCTTCGGCAAAAAGGAACTGCATCCGTTCCATCTGATCGGCCATCTGGTCCAGAACAACGCCCGCCGCCCCCAGGTCGGGCCCTTCGGTATCGGAGGAAAAGCCGATGCGCGTGATGGTGGACAGCCATTCCTCCAGCTCGCGGTAAAAGCGGTTCTGCCCGTGGCCCGCGAACAACTCCAACAGGCCAACAACCAGTGAACTGGCGAGCCCCAGCAGCGAGGAGGCAAAGGCCACACCCATCCCGCCAAGCTGGTTTTCGAGGCCGCTCATCAGCCGGCCAAAGACCTGCACACCGCTTTCGCCTTCTGACGGGGCGAGCGATTGAATGGTTTCCACCAGCGCAGGGACGGTGGTGGCAAGGCCGTAAAACGTGCCCAGCAGGCCCAGAAAGATCAGAAGGGAGACAATGTAGCGCGTGATTTCCCGTGCTTCGTCAATGCGTTGCGCCACAGATTCCAGAATGGAGCGCGTCGATGTCGTATTGATCTGCATCCGCTTGTCGCGGCGCGACCCCAGCAGCGTCACCAAGGGGGCCAGCAGTGTCGGGGCAGCGGTGCGCACGCCCTGATCGCCGGTCGCGGTGTAACGTTCGATCCACCGCACAGACGTCATCAGGCTGTAGACCTGCCAGAAACACGCAAGCACCCCGAGCACAAAGACCAGAATGATAAAGCCGTTGAGATAGGGGTTGGCCTGAAAGACGGGCAGCACACTGGGCGCGGCCAGCACAGCGCCGACAGCAGACATCGCCAAAACCGCCAGCATCAAGATGACCTGACGGACGGGATGGGAAAAATGGGGCTCGGCCTCGTACTGGGGCTGGACCATGTGGGACACCTGGTACCTGGTTCTATTGGCTAATGCGTAAGGGATTATTCCCGTGTCGCCAAGACCTTATGATCACCACAGCATATCCGCACCGACACAGCGCCCGTGTGTTGCGCAATAGTCAGAATTGCTCAACCAGAGGTCAATGTCTGAACCTGTCGCGTAAGCCACTGCAAGTCGGGATCCGGGATGCCAATCTCTTCGAGGTGGGCCGCGGTGTTGTACAGATATTCGGTGTTCGGCCCACGCCCCCCCACGGCTTTGGCAATCAGGCGGGCCTGCTCTTCCAGCGACAAGTCGCAATACTGCACATGGTGCGGGTCGATGACATAGGCCACGGCCTCAACCTGCCGCCCGTCAGACAGCGCCAGGGGCAACATTTGTTCCACGTATGCCGAGGAGATCAGCTCCCGTTCGCGCAAGTATTCCAGCGTTTCCGCCTCTGTACCGGGGGCCGCGCGCAGGGCCAGGCCGTCACAGCTTGCGCTCTCCTGGGCGTCCAGCGCCAGCACCAGACCCGGCTCTTCCTCCGTGCCGCGATGGTGGATCGAATACATGCAAAAGCTGCGGGAGAACCCGTGCAACCGCGCCTGAACCCGCTCGGCCACCTCAAAGCCGGGGTTCCACAGCAGCGATGCATAGCCAAAGACCCAAAGCGTCATATCGTTCCCCTTTGCCCCGACTAGTGCCGGGCGTTTGATCCGTGTAAACGAAACCCCTGTAAACATGTGGCGCGAGCAAAGAAAAGGGGCGGGACGTGAAACGATACGTTGGTCTGGTGGTGGCAGCGGCCCTGCTCTGGGGCGGATACTGGGCAGTTCAGGCATGGACCCTGCGCAGCTCGATCGAAGACTGGTTCGAGGACCGCCGCCTTGATGGCTGGGTCGCGCAATACGATGACCTATCGGTGAACGGCTTCCCTTCGCGGCTGGACGTCACCATCTCCGGGATCGACCTGCAAGATCCAGAGCACCAGACCGGCTGGCAGGCGCCTTTCCTGCAAATCCTTGGCCTGAGCTATCAGCGCGACCACGTGATCCTTGCCTTTGCCGACAGCCAGCAGGTGCTCTTGCCCGACGGTCCGGTGACGGTCACGTCCGACGGCCTGCGCGCGTCGCTGGTCAAAACGGACGACATCATCGAGCGTCTGAACATCGAAGCCGAGGTGCTGAACATCAACGGGCCCGCTGCCGAGGCCGCGCTGGCCGGGGTCTTGTTCAACTTCCACCATGTCGAGGGCACCGATTACCGGCTGGCCCTCTCCGCGCAAGGCGTCGCCACACCGGGCGGCAGCGGATCTGATGCCGTGGATGTACAAGCGCTGTTGGGTTTCGACCAACCCTGGTCGCTGGATGCCCTGAACAATGATCGGCCCCAGCCGCGCACGGCAACCTTGCGTCAGGCGTCCTATCACCACGAGGGGCTGGAGCTGGATGTGGCAGGCGACGTGACGGCGGATGAGGAAGGCCGGATGAGTGGCGAACTTACGGTGCGGGCCGTAAACTGGCAGGCGCTTTTGGAACAGGCGCGCGAGGCGGGCACCCTGCCCGATGCGCTGGCCGACACGCTGCGCGATGCGCTGTCCGTGGCGGCGGGTCTGTCGGGGCGGCGTGATACGCTGGATCTGCCGCTCACCTTTCGCCGCGGCGACATGTCTTTCGGCATGATCCCACTGGGTGAGGCGCCACGGCTGCGTTTGCCGTGACGCCAAAGGTCTTCAGGCGACTTCCAGAACGGCTTTACCGCAGGACGTTTCGCAGACGCCCGGATTGTCATCGAGGTTCAGCGCGGTGATCTTACCGTCCTCGACCACCATGGCGTAACGCTTGGAACGGTTGATCAGGCCCGCAGGCGGGGCGGAGAAATCCATGCCCATCGACTTGGTAAAGTTGGCTTCGCTGTCCGCAAGGAAGGTGATGCCAGCCTTGTCCGCGCCCGTGTGACGCGACCAGGAATCCATCACGAAGGGGTCGTTGACCGCAATGCAGATGATCTCATCGACGCCTTTTGCCGTGAACTCATCCTTCGTTTCGATGAAGGAGGGCACATGCGCATTGGTGCAGGTGCCCGTGTAGGCGCCCGGCAGCGCAAAGATCACGATTTTGCGGCCCTTCGCCAGCGATCCCAGCTCTACGGGTTCCGGTCCGTTGTCGCCAACGCGCAACAAAGTTGCCTCGGGGAGCATATCACCCTGTGAAATTGCCATTGTTCTGTCCCTTCATGGAATTGCGTTTCTCTGACACGCTACATAGTGTGCCCGCGACAAATACAAAGCTGGGAGGCGGGTGATGAGCAAGGTCGTTGTTGTGGGTGGTGGACAAGCGGCGGCATCGCTGGTGGCGCGTCTGCGCTCAAAAGGGTTCGACGGGCAGATCACTCTGATCGGCGAGGAGCCGGTGCCCCCCTACCAGCGCCCGCCCCTGTCCAAAGCCTACCTGATGGGCGAGATGGAGGAAGAACGCCTCTACCTGCGCCCGCACAGCTACTACGCAGAACACGACATCGACCTGCACCTGAACGCCCATGTCAGCGGCATCGACCCAGAGACCAAAACCGTGATGGCCGAAGGTCAGGCCATTGCCTATGACCACCTCGCGCTGTGCACCGGATCGGTGCCACGTCGCCTGCCGGCGGCCATCGGCGGTGATCTGGACGGGCTGTACGAGGTTCGCACGCTCAAAGACGTGGACGCCATGTGCCCCTCCTGCGTGTCGGGCAAGAAGGTGCTCGTCGTTGGCGGGGGCTACATCGGGCTGGAGGCAGCCGCCGTCTGCGCCAAGCTCGGCCTGTCCGTGACACTGGTGGAGGCCGCAGACCGCATCCTGCAACGCGTCGCCGCCCCGGAGACTTCCGCCTGGTTCCGCGACCTGCACAAATCCCACGGCGTCGACCTGCGCGAAGGCACCGGTCTGAAACAGCTGCACGGCAACGACGACGGCCATGTGACCCAGGCCGAACTGGCGGACGGCAGCCTCGTGGACGTGGACATGGTGATCGTCGGTGTCGGCATCTCCCCCGCTCAGTCGCTGGCAGAAAGCGCCGGGCTGGAGATCCTCAACGGCATCGCCGTGAACACCCAAGGCCAGACCTCCGACCCGTCCATCTGGGCGGCGGGCGATTGCGCCTCCTTCCCGCATGGAGAGGGCCGCATTCGCCTCGAAAGCGTTGGCAATGCCGTCGACATGGGCGAACTTGTGGCCGACAACATCATGGGCGCAGGCCGCGACTACGTCGCCAAGCCTTGGTTCTGGTCCGACCAATACGACGTCAAACTGCAAATCGCCGGGCTGAACACGGGCTACGACCGGGTTGTCGTCCGCACCACCGGCGATGCTGTCTCGCATTGGTATTACGAAGGTGACAAGCTGCTCGCCGTGGACGCCATGAACGACGGCCGTGCCTACATGGTGGGCAAACGGCTGATCGACGCGGGCAAGTCCCCCGATCCGGACGCCGTGGCAAACCCGGATGTCGAGCTCAAGGCACTGTTGAAAGCGTGAGGATCATCGCCGGAGACTGGCGCGGACGGCGACTGGCCTCCGTCGGCAAGGGGGACCCGGGCGCGCATTTGCGCCCGACCACCGACCGTGTGCGGGAGTCGCTGTTCAACATGCTGAGCGGGGGACGCTTTGGCGACCCTTTCGACGGCGCGCGTGTGCTCGACCTTTTCGCAGGCACCGGTGCGCTGGGGCTGGAGGCGCTCTCGCGCGGCGCGCTCTCTGCCGTTTTCGTTGAAAAAGGCCGCGTCGGGCAAAAGCTGATCCGCGACAACATCGCCCTGCTTGGCTGCGCGGAGGAGACCAGGCTGATCGGCGCGGACGCCCTGCGCCTGCCACCGACCGACGCCCCCTGCTCGCTGATCTTCCTCGATCCACCCTATGGCAAATCCCTCGGCAACAAGGCCCTCAGCGCAGCCCGCGATCAGGGCTGGATCGCACCAGACGCACTGATCGTGTTCGAGGAAAGCACCCCGCAACAGGCGCCCGAGGGCTTCACCGTCGAAGACACCCGCCGCTATGGCGACACCCATGTGACGGTGATGCGCGCCTGAGGCCCTCAAACCACGGCAACTCTTCGGCACGCCCTGACGTTATCCTGCGAATTCCCATCAGGAGCGCCGCCATGAAAGACCACCCCGACCAGCCTACCGCCGCCGAGACCGCCGTCATGAACGACCTCATCGACCGCGCCCGCGCAGAGGCCGACACCGGCGGCAAGGCTGGCATCGCCGCCGCAGTGATGCGCGGCGACATCCTTCTGGCACGCGGCATGAACGAGGTGCACCTGGATCACGACCCCACCCGGCATGCTGAAATCGTCGCCCTCTCCGCCGCGACCCGCGCGCTCAAGGACCCAAGCTTGGATGGCTGCACGCTGCTGACCACGCTGCAACCCTGCGAAATGTGCCTCGCGGCAATGCGTTTCGCCGGAATTGCCCGGGTGATTTATGCGGCGGGACGGCCCGACGTGCCCACCGACAAGTACTTTGCCTTCCCCGGCCTGAATATCCCCGACTTTCGCGAGGCGGATCATAAGGACTTTACCGCCATCGGCGGGCTGTGCGACCATCGAATCCTCGACATCTACGCCGCCAAGGACGACTGACGGCGCCCCTCAGCCGGAGCCTGCCCATGTCCCGTCTCGCCACCATCGCCCTGTGCTGCCTGCCCCTCGTCGCTCAGGCGCAACCGATCACCGTGAGCGACTGTGACTGGCAGAGCAATGCGCAGAACATTCCCGAACCGTGGGAGGCGCACAGCCGCACCTTCGCCAACGGGAACGTCCGCCTGACCATGCTGGACACCATCGAACCAGCCTTGGGGTGGGCGTGGCTCATGGTGCAGTCTCCTCCGGAACAAGACTGGGGCGGACGCCAGTGCAAATTGCTGGGGCTGGACGGCGCGGGCTTCGCCGGGATGAAGTTCGACACGCTCAACGCCGATTACGATCCCTCCGTGGGGCTGATGTTCTCGCTGCTGGTGGATGTCTTCAATCCGGCCACCGGTGACAGCGACACCCTCCCCTTGTGGCTCACCCTCAACCAGTCCACGGGCGCCATCGACGCCAAATTGCGCCACGACTAAGCCTTGCGCCCGCCCACCAGCCCGCCTACCCAAGCACCATGATCCTCGGCATCGGAACAGACCTCGCAAACATCGACCGCATCGCCGGCACGCTTGAGCGGTTCGGCGACCGTTTCCGCAATCGTGTCTTCACCGATGTGGAACAGGCAAAGGCCGAACGCCGGGCCGATGTGGCCGGCACCTATGCGAAACGCTGGGCGGCCAAGGAAGCCTGCTCCAAGGCGCTTGGCACCGGGCTGCGCATGGGGATCTCGTGGAAGGACATGGCCGTCAGCAACCTGCCCACCGGACAGCCGGTGATGCAGGTCACAGGCTGGGCCGCTGAACGTCTGGCAGAGATGACGCCGCCGGGGCATGACGCCATCATCCATGTCACCCTCACCGACGATCACCCATGGGCGCAGGCCTTCGTCGTGATCGAAGCCCGCCCCATCACCGCGTAGGACGCGGCGCACCCCGCCCCCGGAACCTGTCGCCCCACGTACAGTTGACGGACCATCGCGATGTGCCGGGCGCTGCTGCCTTGACACGCCCCGCCCTGCGCCGCATCAAGCGCAGGCATAAGAACCAAGGGGCATTTCATGGCAACCGAAGAGAAAAAGGGCGGCATCGTCGAGACGATCAAAACCATCGTCTACGCACTCCTCATCGCAGGCATCTTCCGCACCTTCCTTTTCCAGCCCTTCTGGATCCCCTCCGGGTCGATGAAGGACACGCTGCTGATCGGGGATTTCCTCTTCGTCAACAAGATGGCCTACGGCTATTCCTACGCCTCCTGCCCGTCTGTCATCATCCCGCGCTTTGGCATCGACATCGACGCGCAGGATGTATGTGGCTGGGCCGATGGCGACAACACGCGCCTGTTTGGCTCTGAGCCGAAGCGCGGCGATGTGGTTGTCTTCCGCCACCCCACCTCGGGCCGCGATTACATCAAACGTCTGATCGGTCTGCCGGGCGACAAGGTGCAGGTGCGCGACAGCATCCTGTATCTCAACGGCGAACCGGTCGAGGTACAGCCCGCAGGCACGTTCGAGGAAATTCAAAAGCCACAAGGCCCGCAGGGTCTGCGTCCACGCTGTGAAAACGGCCCCGTCGGAGAAGGCGGCACCTGCACCAAGACCCGGATGCTGGAAACCCTGCCGAACGGCGTGACCCACTCGATCCTCAATATCGACGACCAGTCCTCCGACCACACCGGCGTCTACGAAGTCCCCGCAGGCCATTTTTTCTTCATGGGCGACAATCGCGACAACTCCGCTGACAGCCGCATCTCCAACATGGTGGGTGGCGTCGGCATGGTGCCCTTCGAAAACATCGTTGGCCGCGCCGATCGCATCATGTTCTCTTCCGCCGGACGCTCCATGCTGTTCTTCTGGACATGGCGCAGCGACCGTTTCTTCAAGAAAGTCGAATAACCCCAGAACGCCCGGTCCCCGCGACCGGGCGTCGCGCTTTTTGTAGCGCCGCACCGCTGGACATCCCGACCCGAAGGGCGGAAAACACCGCCCTCAGATCATCATATGGCACGCGACCAGGGGCGTCCCGCTGCAGGGACGGTCCCGGCCGGGCGCCAAGGAGCCTCGCATGAAACTCTCGGCAGAGGTCAAGGCGCTCGAAGACCGCCTCGGCTATTCCTTCACCGACAAGGCACGCCTGCGCCGCGCGCTGACCCATTCCTCCATGTCCTCGCCCACGCGGCAGGACAACCAGCGCCTCGAATTTCTGGGCGACCGCGTGTTGGGCCTCGTGATGGCGGAGGCGCTTCTGGCCCATGACCGCACCGCCACCGAAGGCCAGCTTGCCCCTCGCTACAACGCATTGGTGCGCAAGGAGACCTGCGCCGACGTGGCCCGCGAGCTCGGTCTGGGCGATGCGTTGAAACTTGGCCGGTCCGAGCAGATGTCCGGCGGCCGCCGCAAGCAGGCCCTGCTGGGCGACGCCATGGAAGCGCTGATTGCCGCGGTCTATCTCGACGCCGGTTTCGAGGCCTCGCAAGACATGATCCTGCGCCTCTGGGGCGACCGGATAAAGGGCGTCGAAGAAGACGCAAAAGACGCCAAGACCGCGCTGCAGGAATGGGCGCAGGCCCGCAAGATGCCCCCGCCCTCCTACGACACGATCGAACGCGCCGGCCCCGACCACGCGCCCGTCTTCACCATCGAAGTCCGCGTCGGCTCCGGCCAATCCGCCCAAGCCACCGCAGGGAGCAAACGGCAGGCCGAACAAGCCGCCGCCCGCGCCCTGCTCGATCAAGTGGGCTGACCCGCCGCCAGACGCCCGTCATTTCGCGGCCACGTTGGTCTCGGCGCGCCTGGCGTTCTTTGCAGCTTGCTGCGCTTCAAATCGACGCCAAACGTGCATATGCCCTTTCTGACGCGCCGCCGCGAGCCATAGCTTCTTGCGTGCATCTTCTGTTTCCAGATCAGCGTAAACACCCGCCGAGTATTTGGGCCAATCCAATGCCAGCCCTTTCTTCACCAGCTCAGCAGACAAATCCCGCCCATCGGGTAGAAAGCACTTGGCGACAGTCCGGCCATGCGCGTCCTCATCAACAACCTCAGCGGTTATGATACGTCCCTTGCAAAACCCTTGCATGGATCGCTTTGCCCGAATGCCATAGGGGTGGTCCATTTCCGGCGCGTCGATCCCGAACAGGCGCAAGCGAACACCAGCAACATCAATGGTGTCGCCATCCACCACCCAGGCTTTCCCCGTCAGGATACGCGCTGACCCGGCGGTGTCTTCCGGCCGGTTTGACAGCGGATCGGCCTCGTCCCGCGCAACGTCTGCACTGCGATCCGCAGCCATCGAGGTTTCGGCCGCACGTCCGTAACGCATAGTACTGTGATAACTGGGTATTCCCGGCGGGCGCTTATAAGGCTCTTTGGTCACTTCCTCTGCAAACCGAGCCCATTCTTCTTCCTGCAATCGCTTTTTTATCTTGGCTCGGCGCCTCCAAAACAAGACAGCCACACCCAAAACAATTACGACCACGATGGTGCTCAATTCCAAATCCATATTTCGCCGACCACTCTTTCAACCACGTATACAGCTCACGGTAGATTCAAATCCTCCGGGTCGCAAACAGTCTCAATCGCGTATCTCCTTGCCGTGCATCGATATTCATGCAACGTCGTGGCGCCCGATACGAAAGCTTTGCAATGACTGACAACCTCCGCGGTGCGCTCTTCATGATCCTCGCCATGGTCGGCTTCGGGGTCGAGGACGCTTTCTTCAAAGCGGCCACCGCCCAGGGCACCTCGGCAGGCATGGCCACGGTGCAATTCGGGCTGACGGCCATGGTGCTTTACGCGTTGTATGCCCGGCAGCAGGGCGTGCCGGTCTGGACCAGCGAGTACCTCAAAAAGCGGCTGTTGATCCGCACCGCCTTCGAGATCGTCGGGCGTCTGTTCTTTGCCCTGTCACTGGCCTACACGCCGCTGTCCACGACCTCTGCCATCCTGCAAGCGGCCCCGCTGGTTGTGATGCTCGGCGCGGGCCTGATACTGGGCGAAAAGATCGGACCGCGCCGCTGGGCGGCGATGGCCGTCGGCTTTGCCGGTGTGCTGTTGATCATTCGTCCCACGCCCGACGCGTTTCAGCCGAACGCGATCCTCGCCATCCTCGGCATGATCGGTTTTGCGGGCCGCGACCTCGCCACGCGCACTGCGCCGATGCATGTGCATGCCGCGCAACTTGGCGTACTGGGCTTTGCCGTCGTTACATGCGCCGGGATGGTCATCCTGGGGTTCGAGCCGGGTGCGCCCAGCCTGCCGTCAGCAACATCCGCCGCGCTGCTCTGCGGCACAGCGCTTTCAGGCGTCCTGGGCTACACGGCGATGACCTGGGCGATGCGCACCGGCGAAGTCTCCGTCGTTGCGCCGTTCCGCTACGCCCGCCTTCTGGTCGCGCTGGTGTTGGCGTACACCCTGTTCAACGAGCGCCCCGATGTCCTGACCCTCGCCGGCGCAGCTCTGATCGTCGGGTCGGGCACCTACTCCCTGATCCGCGATGGGCGGCGGCGCTGACTTTATTTTCGTGGCTCACGCGCTTGTGACCGCCGCAAAACGGCTCTGCCGCCGGACTGGATCAAAATCCTTCAAATACGCCGAAAATCGCCGTGTTCCCGATTCGGCCTCGTCGTAAAACAGTTAACATCCGACCGGATTTTCACGCCGAACCGGTCGGGACTCGCCTGAATATTTGGTTAATGCGCCCCGGTTAACGAACCGCACGCCGTACAGCAGACGCGGGAACGCCATTGTGCTATGGCGAAAGCTTGCAAAACCCGCTAGGGAGTTGCCTTCATCAGCCAGGACCAATGCCCCAGACATGACCACACGCGCCGGTTTCATCGCCCTGATCGGAGAGCCCAACGCAGGCAAATCCACTCTCACCAACCGCATGGTGGGGGCCAAGGTTTCCATTGTAACGCATAAGGTTCAGACCACCCGCGCCCGCATTCGCGGGGTCGCGATGCAGGGCGAAAGCCAGCTGATCTTCGTCGACACACCGGGCATGTTTCAGCCGCGCCGCCGCTTGGATCGCGCCATGGTGGCCGCCGCTTGGGGCGGGGCCGCCGATGCTGACATCGTGGTTTTGCTGGTCGAGGCACACCGCGGCATGACCGATGGCGTGCGCCGCATCCTCGAAGGGCTGCAAGACATCCCGAAAGGTCGCAAAATTGCGCTTGCGATCAACAAGATAGACCGCGTCAAAGCCGAAGACCTGCTGCAGCTGTCAAAATCGCTCAACGAAGAATTCACATTCCTGAACACCTTCATGATCTCCGCCGAGAAGGGTCACGGCGTGGATCATCTGCGCGAGTGGATTGCGGCGGAACTTCCCGAAGGGCCTTGGCTCTATCCCGAGGATCAGATTGCCGATCTGCCCATGCGCATGATTGCCGCAGAAATGACGCGTGAAAAACTGACCCTGCGCCTGCATCAGGAACTGCCCTATCAGCTGACGGTCGAAACCGAGAGCTGGCAAGAGCGCGACGATGGCACGGCGCGTATCGACCAGGTTATCTACGTCGCCCGCGACGGCCACAAAGGCATCATCCTTGGCCACAAAGGTGAGACGATCAAAGCTATTTCCAAGGCCTCCCGCGAGGAACTCACTGAATTCCTGGGTAGAAAGGTGCACCTTTTCCTGCAGATCAAAGTCCGTGAAAACTGGCTTGAGGAAAAAGAGCGCTACTCGGAAATGGGCTTGAATTTCAAGGACGGCAACGCCTGATCCAACGGCGCTCCTTCAGGCTTGGATATATCCCGGTGGCGGCGCTTCAGCGCAGGGGGCAAAGCCCCTTTCGCCTTCCATTTTCCAAAGGCCCCGCATGACCCCGCGACTCACTTCTCGTTTTTGGATCGATGCCTATCTCACACGGCTTCGCCTTCACGACATCCCTGCATTCGTCACCGCCCACGGCGATGACAATGCCGGCGCGGTGCTGGTCAAGCTCGCGACACTGGACGGCAAAGCCAAAGCATTCACCCGCGGCTTCGATCTGCAGACAGGGGACCGTCAGTGGACGACCCTGGCCGAAGGGGAAGAGCGCGATATAGATCAAACCATTGCAAAGCAACGCTCTTTTGATCCGGACCTCTGGGTGATCGAGGTCGAAGATCGCGCAGGTCGGCACCTTTTGGACGCGCCCGGTCTGGCTTGAGACGCCCTGCAGACAAAAGTTAATCCCGGCTTGCCTCAGGTCGCACTTGGAAAGATCTGCCGCATCTGCGCCTCGTAGTGCGCCCAGCTCATGGTCGCCTTGTTTCCGGCGTATCCGTGGTAGTGTGAACGCCCTGAGGCGTTGGGCAAACCCGCCCAGATCTTTGCCACGTTGTTCATGAACGCGCGCCGTGTCATCACGCCGTCCTGCATTGCCGACAGCCCAGCCTCCTCCAACAAGATATCTGCCAAGGCATCCTGCACCTGCGGCGAAAACCTCGTGGTGGGCCCCAGGTGCGCCTTGCGCACAAGCCCGCGCAATGTCTTTGGAATGATCTGGTAGCGCCCGATGGCATGGGGTTGTCCTGGCGTCGCGTCGATCCAGGCAAAAATCTCGCCCAAGGTCATCTGCGTCGGCGGTTTTGGTGTCTTTATCCGTGCGCCATATTGCACCGCGTCATACTGCGCCGAACCAGCCTCCGCCGCCGCGATAAGGTCTCGCAGACGCGCCACAGGGCCGCTGCCGCTCCGAACCGGCAGGATGCCTTGGACCCCGCCCCGATCGGCTTTTCGCACTGGCCAAGGCGCGAACAAGGACGCTGCGGCCCGCCCGGCAAACAGGCTGGCCTGTGCGCCGTTTGGATCGACGCTTGCTTCAATCACGCTGGCCCCACCGCTCGATGAACTGATGATCGCCATCGCCCCCCCTCCGATCAGAGGCCCCCGTGCAGAGATCAGCGCACCACGAGATTCCATGGAGATCGTCTGTGCTGGCAGCCCGCCTCCCATGACGAGGGCAAACAGGATCAACACCAGAGCAAGGACACTTCGCGCCATTGAGGGCCTCCTTTCTGAAGGGTATGCCCCGTGATGACACAGACCGGTTGAGAAACCCTTGCCCCCGCCCGTCGCAATCGCCAAATTCCGCAAATGGAATGGCGAGACACGGGCATATTGCTGGCGACGCGCAGGCATGGCGAGACCTCGCTGATCCTCGACGTCTTTACACCGACCCACGGGCGGCATGCGGGCATCGTGCGCGGTGGAACCTCACGAAAGATGGCGCCGCACCTACAGCCAGGCGCGCAACTGGACCTGCGCTGGCGCGCTCGCCTGGAGGATCATATCGGCGCCTTCACCTTTGAACCGCAACGCTCGCGCGCGGCCAATGCACTCGGCGACCGATTGGCTCTGGCCGGGCTGAACGCGGTTGTCGCGCTGCTGCGGTTCTGCCTCCCCGAGCGGGTGCCGCATGGCGCGCTTTACACTCTTTCGGAACAGTTGCTCGACCTACTCGGGCAGCCTGATCTTTGGCCGCTGGCCTACCTGCGATGGGAGCAGGCGCTGCTGGAGGAGATGGGCTTTGCGCTTGATCTGACCGTTTGCGCGGTGACGGGCCGGACCGAGGGGTTGGTTTATGTCTCTCCCAAATCCGGGCGAGCGGTCACGGCCGAAGGGGCGGGCAACTGGATCCACCATCTGCTGCCTCTGCCTCCCGTTTTACTGGGCCAAGGATCTTCGGAGGACGCTGAGATTGCTGAAGCCCTTGTTACAACGGGGTATTTCATGGAGCATCGCCTCGCGCCACAAATGGGGGACAAGCCCCTCCCCGAGGCGCGTGCCCGCCTGTTGGATCGCATTCGCGCTCGCGCCAAAGCTTGAGGCAACCATTTGCCGCGACGGTCGTTGGGACAGCAATACTGTCCTGAGGGAAATCAGATGAATTACGCCCGCTTTGCTGCCATGATCGTGGCATCCACGCTCATCATGTTCGGCCTGATGTATCTGAACACCTTCGCGCTGGAGCATGTCTTCTTCTCTGAGACACGTATTTACATGGCGCTTCTGATGGGCGGCGTCATGGCCGTGGTAATGATGGCCTTCATGGCGGACATGTACCCGAAACGCGCCGTCAATCTGGGGATCATGATCGCGGGTGTTGTGATCTTTGCGGTGTCGCTGTTTCTGGTGCGGTCTCAAATCACGATCCAGGGTGCAAGCTACATGCGTGCCATGATCCCGCATCATTCCATCGCCGTGATGACCTCCACCCGGGCCGAAATCACAGATGCGCGTGTTGCAAAGCTCGCCGCAGGAATAGCAGATGCCCAACAAAAAGAGATTGCAGAGATGCGCGCGCTCATTGCCGATCTTGAGGCAGGACGCATCGAAACGGACGTCTACGTCGATCCCGAGCCGCAGGTCGGGAATATTCAAGCGGCTCTGAACAACACGTTGTTGTCGACACTTGATCCCAGTCCCATGACCCCGAGTGAAGCCGAGCAAGTGCTGGCGCAAAACGCCGAATGCACGTTTCAATACACCGGCAGCGACAATCCTGTGCTTTGGGCGACGAACCCGGAAGGCGCTGCGGCAATGAAGCTGAACGGTGTTCTTATTGCGCTGGACAGCACGGCACCGGGCCAATGGGCGGCCGATGGCGTGTCCATGACCGTCGAAGAACTGCCGGGCCTGTCAATGCGCGCCAATGCGCGGCTCGACTTTGGTCTCGATCAGGGCTTGCAGGCGGGGTTTCTCGGCTTTTGGAATTGCTGAACTCGTGACAGACAGGCCCTGTCGGGCGGCATCTTCGCCCCTTCCCTCGTCCTCTGGAAACCGTTAGGAATTTGGTCATGAAATGGAATATGCCCAATATACTGACGGCCTTGCGCCTGATCGCTGCACCCGGTGTGGCGTTGATGTTTTTGTATTTTTCGCGCCCATTGGCTGACTGGCTGGCGCTTTTGCTGTTTATGTCCGCCGCAATCACCGACTTTTTTGACGGCCATCTTGCCCGGATGTGGCATCAGGAAACCAAAATCGGCGCAATGCTCGACCCCATCGCGGACAAGGCCATGGTCGTGATCGCGCTGATGGTGCTTGTGGCCTACAATTCCTACACGCCATGGCTGGTGCTGCCGGCCACTGTAATCTTGTTCAGAGAGGTCTCTGTCTCTGGCCTGCGAGAGTACCTTGGCGACACCGCTGGGACATTGAAGGTAACAAAGCT
Source organism: Sagittula marina (assembly GCF_014196795.1). Taxonomy (GTDB): domain Bacteria; phylum Pseudomonadota; class Alphaproteobacteria; order Rhodobacterales; family Rhodobacteraceae; genus Sagittula; species Sagittula marina. The sequence goes on along the minus strand of NZ_JACIEJ010000001.1, from coordinate 571,958 downwards.
CGCCAAGTGGAAGACCACCGTTCAAATGGTCGCCATCGCTGTCCTGTTCGGCCACGGCGTGTTTGAGCACTACTTCGGCGTTTCGATAATCGGTATGGATGCGGAGATCGTTCAAGGCGTGTTGAACGGCACGGTCGAGGACACACAAGGGCTGGTTTGGAAGCACCTCGGCATGATTTGGGCCGGCCCGGTTGGGATCGCTTTGCTGTGGTTGGCAGCGGCTTTGACGTTGGTCACCGGCTTGGATTATTTCCGCAAAGCCGTTCCTTTCCTGAAGGAGGAAAGCTGATGCAAGTTCTATATTTTGCATGGGTACGTGAACGGATCGGCCTGGCCAAGGAAACCCTCGATACCCAAGCCGGCACGGTCATGGAGTTGGTAGATGAATTGCGCGCGCGGGAAGACCGCTATGCCGCCGCATTCGAGGATCTGGCCGCCCTGCGCGTCGCTGTGGATCAGGATCTTGTGGATTTCGACGCGGCGCTGAACGGTGCCCGCGAAGTTGCGTTTTTCCCACCGATGACCGGGGGCTGAGATGCGGATTCTCGTTCAGGAGCAGCCATTTGACTATGGTGCCGAAGCCTCTGATTTTGCTGCTGGCCGTCACGACATGGGCGCAATTGTGACGTTCACAGGCGTTGTGCGCGACGTGGATGGCGGGCTGAACGCCATGGAGATCGAGCACTATCCCGGTATGACCGAAAAGGCGCTGGAAAAAATCGCATCAGAAGCGATGGAACGCTGGTCACTGGGCGACGCTTTGGTGATACACCGTCATGGGCGCCTGGAAAAAGGTGAACAGATCATGATGGTCGCCACCGCCGCTCGTCATCGAAAAGACGCCTTTGAAGCCGCCGAATTTCTGATGGATTACCTCAAAAGTCGTGCGCCTTTTTGGAAGAAGGAACACACTGGCGAGAGCGCCGGTTGGGTTGCTGCCCGCGACGCGGACGAAACCGCGCTTGATCGCTGGTAGGTGCCTCGTCCGTTTTGCAAAATACAACAATTGGACTAAAATTGATGGATGTTGCCGGGGACACAAACGTGGCCACGTATCAACCGTTTGCCATCATGGTCTTTGCGCGGGTTGCACAGGATTGGTAAGACAATCAGACCAAGGAGGCGCAGATGCCATTCGAGAAGGTGCATCCGGAAAAACTGTCAGCGACAGTTGTTCGTCAGATTGAAAAGCTGATCCTGCGCGGCATTCTGCGCCCCGGAGAACGCTTGCCGTCAGAACGAGAATTGTCGGAAAAGCTAGGCGTTTCAAGGCCTTCCCTGAGGGAAGCCGTGTCTGAGCTGCAAAACCGAGGGCTGTTGGAAAGCCGCGCCGGTGCCGGCATCTACGTGACGGATGTCCTGGGTTCGGCGTTTTCAGAGGCACTTATCGGGCTGTTTGCCGGACATGACGAGGCCGTGTTTGACTACCTCAGCTTTCGCCGCGACATGGAAGGGCTGGCCGCACAGCGCGCCGCCGACAATGGCACAGAAACAGATCTGAAGGTCATCGCAGAGCTGATGGCCAAGATGGAAGCCGCCCACGGCAAACGCAATCCGGCAGAGGAAGCACGGCTGGATGCGGACTTTCACCTCGCAATTATCGAGGCATCTCATAACGTTATCATGCTGCACATGATGCGCAGCATGTATCAGTTGTTGCGCGAGGGTGTCTTTTACAATCGCCAGGTCATGTTCCGGCAGCGCAACACGCGAGAGCAGCTTCTGGAGCAGCACAAAGCCATCAATGTGGCATTGCAGGCCCGTGACGGCCGGGCCGCAAGAGAAGCCGTGGAAGCGCACCTGGGCTATGTCGAAGACGCCCTGACTGCGGACAGAAAAACGGCAAGAAATGAGTTAATTGCCCGTCAACGTTTGATGCGCGAGACCGAAAGCAGATAGAAAATCCGCGACAATCACCCGCTCTTAACGCATCGAACGCATGAGTAAACGGCGCAGGTTAACCATTTCGTAAGGTGAGTCCCGACCGGTTTGGCCGCACGAACCGGTCGTTTGTTAACCTTCACACAGCCGGGCATCAAATACGTGTCCGAATCGTAATTTCGAACACACAAAAGCCGCCCACCTTTCGGTGCGCGGCCCCGTGTGGCGAAGTGCCGGATTCAGGCTTCGTCGGTCGGCTTGGCCTGCAATTGACCGTAGGCAGACGCGCCGATGGTCTGTTCGAGCTCAAGCTGAGTTTCGAGAAAGTCGATGTGACCTTCTTCGTCAGTGATCAGCTCTTCGAACAGGTTTTTGGACACATAGTCCCCAACCTTTTCACAATGCTGACGCGCTTCGATATACAGTGTGCGCGCCTCGTGTTCCGCGGCCAGATCGCTTTCCAGCGTCTCGCGAAGGGTCTCGCCAATGCGCAGCGCATCGAGCTTTTGCAAGTTCGGATGACCACCAAGGAAGATGATTCGCTCGATCAGTTTATCGGCGTGCTGCATCTCTTCGATGCTTTCTTCCCGCGACTTGGCAGCGACACGGCCAAAGCCCCAGTCTTCTTGCAGGCGGTAATGCAGCCAGTACTGGCTGACCGCGGTCAGTTCGCTACGCAATGCAGCGTTGAGATATTCGATGACTTTTTCGTCGCCCTTCATGGTGCCCTCTCGTTTGCTATCAGGGTCCTCGCTAACGGCACGCCCGGCGAGCGAGCAATCCCTTGGCTGGGTTCCAGACTCGGGACTATGGCGCAGATCGCAAAGAAGGTCACGGAGGTTTAAGGGCGACCGGCCTTGAGCCGACGTTCTGCCGCTGGGGTCAGGACCGGAACGCCAAGACTGTCGTTGCGCTGCATCGTCTGCATGAAAAGCGGCAAACATCCACCACAGTCGGCTTTCTTGCCCAGGGCCCGATAGATCTTACCAGGTGTAATGATGGTGTCCGGATCGGCGGCGCGCATCCAATGCATGGCGGCATGAATGTCGCGGTCGGTGATCGCGTTGCAGTGACAAACCATCATGGGCGGATCTCCTCGGCATTGCCCCTGAAAGGTGACTAATATAGTTGGTCATGTCAATCCTGATTGTTTTACTCGGACAGATTGTGATCCGGGCCAGCCAAACGAAAGCCCCGGGCGCATCACTGCGTCCGGGGCTTGAGTGCCGGTGGGATCAGGCGCCGCCGCCTGACCCGAGCTACAGGACCTTAGCCTTTGGAGAATTCCGGGTAAGCTTCCATGCCCATTTCGGCCATGTCGAGACCGGTGATCTCGTCTTCTTCGGAAACACGGATCCCCATGAGCATTTTCAGCAGGAACCAGACGATACCCGATGCAACAATCGTGAAGATCGCGACGATGAGGATCGAATAGAGCTGCACGCCGAGGTTCGCGTCACCATTGGTGAATACAACCGCGATGGTGCCGAAGATGCCGCAAAGCAGGTGAACCGGGATGGCACCAACCACGTCGTCGATCTTGAGCTTGTCGAGCAGCGGAACCGCGAAGACCACGATCGCACCACCAACCATGCCGATCAGAGTTGCTGCGCCCAAAGAGGGGGTCAGCGGCTCTGCCGTGATGGAGACCAGACCGGCCAGCGCGCCGTTCAGGATCATGGTGAGGTCAGGCTTTTTGTACAGGATCTGGGTCAGGATCAGCGCTGAAATCGCGCCACCGGCCGCTGCCGTGTTGGTGTTGGCAAAGATGCGGGACACGTCGGACACGTCACCCACGGTGCCCATGGCCAGCTGCGAACCACCGTTGAAGCCGAACCAGCCGAGCCACAGGATGAACGTACCGAGCGTCGCCAGCGACAGGTTGGAGCCGGGCATCGGGATGGTGCGGCCATCTTTGTACTTGCCGATACGCGGGCCGAGGATCAGGGCACCGGTCAAAGCCGCCCAGCCACCAACGGAGTGCACAACGGTCGAGCCAGCGAAGTCGAGGAAGCCCATCTCGTCAAGGAAGCCGCCGCCCCATTTCCAGGACGCCTGAAGCGGGTAGATAAAGGCGGTCAGGACGACCACGAAGATCAGGAAGGGCCACAGCTTGATACGCTCGGCCACGGTACCGGACACGATGGACGCGGTGGTGGCACAGAACATCAGCTGAAAGAAGAAGTCAGACCCCGTGGATGCGTAGCCGTAATCGTCGGCACCATCACGGGCAACGCCAACCGCTTCGAGCACGCCCGGTCCCCAGACGCCGGACAGGATGCCATCGACGGACCATGTGCCCAGCGGGTACATCAGGTTGTAACCGATCAGGTAGTAGAAGATCGCCGCAAGAGAGAAGAGCGCGACGTTCTTGGTCAGCTGCATGGTGACGTTCTTGGACCGCACGAGGCCGGCCTCCAGCATGGCAAAGCCTGCTGCCATCCAGAACACAAGGAAGCCGCCAATCAGGAACAGCAGAGAGTTCAGGATAAAGATCGTATCTGTAGAAGCGTCCACGCCAGCCACGGCGGAGGCTTCCTCCTGGGCAAGCCCCAGGCTCGGCAGCGCCACCAATACTGTGGCTGCGGCAACGGAAGAGAAGAGTTTCATTCAATAAGTCCCCTTGGTGTCGCTAGGTTACAACGCGTCTGCGTCGGTTTCGCCGGTCCGCACGCGCACGGCTTGCTGCACGTCGAGAACGAAGACTTTACCGTCACCGATCTTGCCGGTCTGCGCTGTCGTCTTGATGGTTTCGACCACCTGCTCGGCCATGGCGGAGCTGACGACGATTTCCAGTTTGATCTTCGGCACGAAATTCACGGCATACTCTGCACCGCGGTAGATTTCGGTATGGCCGGATTGAGAGCCGAAGCCCTTAATTTCCGTAACCATCATGCCGCGCACGCCGATGCCCGTGAGCGCTTCACGCACCTCTTCGAGCTTGAACGGCTTGATCGTTGCAATGATCAGTTTCACCTTGTTCCCCTTCGGTCTTGGCGAGTTCCCTCGCAATGGCCCCTGAAGCAAAACGGTGAGTGCCGCTGAAAATGAAGGCTTTGAACAAATTCCCGTCCGTTTCACGCGACCTGTCGTCTAATTTTTGAGCGAAATGGGATTGTTGATGCATTTTTGAGCGAAACAAAAACGCGAGCAGGCAGCAGAGGTGGTCAACATTCCCTGGCCAACCAAGTAGAGTCGCGCCAAGAAACGTCAGAGCAGGTCACCTTTTCCATGAGTTCATCGCGCAAGTCAGGCAAGCTGGTGGCGGATCGCCGATATTCCGGCAAAAGCCCCGGCCAGACACCCAAGAAGCCAGCAAAGAAAAAGAAGGCCCCCACACCGCGCCGCGCACCACGCCGGCGGGGCCCTGTGGCGTGGATCCTTGGCTTCTTTGGCTGGATCATGCGAACGGTGTTGAAAATCACTGTCAGCGTGGCGGTTATCGTGGCCCTGTTGATCGGGTCATGGGTGCTTTACACGTCATCGACCCTGCCGGAGCTGAACACGCTGCTGGACGGGCGGGCGCGCGGGTCGGTGACGCTGATGGACCGCGACGGGCGCGTATTTGCCCTGCGCGGCGACCAGTTCGGCGGTGCTGTCACGGCGACGTCGGTCAGTCCGCACCTGAAGAACGCTGTTGTCGCCACAGAGGACAAGCGGTTTTACAGCCACTTTGGTCTCAGCCCACGGGGCATTGCCTCTGCGGTGCGCATCAACCTGTCCGAAGGGCGCGGGCCACTGTCCGGACACGGCGGGTCGACCATCACCCAGCAGACCGCGAAATTGCTGTGCCTTGGCCGCACGTTTGACCCGAAGGAATGGAAAAACGAGGCCGAATTCGTCGCCGATTGCCGTCAGGGCTCGCTGGAGCGCAAGATCAACGAGGCGATCTTTGCCATGGCGATGGAGGTGAAATATTCCAAGAATGACATTCTCTCCATTTACCTCAACCGCGCGTATATGGGGGGCGGCGCCTATGGGGCCGAGGCCGCGGCGCAGCGCTACTTTGGCAAACACGCCGCCGCGCTGAACCCGTCCGAGGGCGCCATGATTGCAGGCCTCCTGACGGCACCCTCCACGTTGTCCCCCACCTCGAACCTGGAACGGTCGCAGGCGCGCGCCGCGACGGTGCTGCGCCTGATGGAGGAGCAAGGCTACCTCACCGCCGAGCAAGAAGCAGAAGCGCAACGCAACCCGGCGAGGCTGTCCTCGCAGGCAGACAGTCTGGGCGGCGGGTACTTTGCCGACTGGGTCATGCAGTCCGGGCCGGAGTTCTTTACCAAGGACACGACGGAGGATGTGCTCATCTCCACCACCATGGACCCGCGTTTGCAGCAGGCAACCGAGGACGCCGTGGATAAGGTATTTCGCGAGAAGGTCTCTGACAGCTCAAAGGCGCAGGTGGCCGTGATTGTCATGTCCGCCGACGGGGCGGTCCGGGCCATGGTCGGCGGGCGCGACGTTGACGCCACGGGGCTGTTCAATCGCGCCTTCCAAGCGGTGCGGCAGACCGGCTCTGCCTTCAAGCCGTTCATCTATGCCACGGCGCTGGAGCTGGGCTATTCGCCCTACGACACGGTGCTGGACGAGCCTTACTGCCTGAACATTCCCGGGTCGGGCCAATGGTGCCCGGAGAACTACACCCGCAAATACTCGGGCCGTGTGACCCTGATCGACGCGCTGAAACGGTCGCTGAACATTCCCGCGATCAAGGTGTCCGAGTCGGTGGGCCGCGATCTGGTGATGCGGGTGGCCCGCGATTTCGGCATCTACCGGGATCTGCAGGATGTGCCCTCCATGGCTTTGGGCACCTCCGGGGCAACGCTGCTGGAAATGACGGGCGCCTATGCGGGCATTCTGAACGGCGGGTCGTCGGTGACGCCCTACGGGCTGAAGGAGCTGCGTCTGAAGGGTGAGCAAGAGCCGCTCATGGGGACGGGCGGTGGCATCGGGGAGCGCGTCATTCAGGAAAGCGCGGCGCGGCAGTTGGCCTGGATGATGGAAAAGGTCGTGAGCGAGGGCACCGGCGGACGGGCCAAGGTCGACGGCTGGCAAGTGGCGGGCAAGACCGGCACCAGCCAGGAGGCGCGGGATGCATGGTTTGTCGGCTTTACCTCGGAATACGTGGCCGGTGTATGGATGGGCTACGACGACAACACCCCACTGACCGGCGTGACCGGCGGCGGCTTGCCTGCGGAGATCTTTGGCGAAGTCATGGCGCGCGTTCACGACGGGATGACACCGCAACCGCTGCCGATGGAAGCCCCGGTGCCCCCTGCCCCCGAGCCGGAGCCCGCCCCGCAGGTCGTCCAACAGCCGCAGGTGCAGCCCGCGCCGCGCACACCGGGCCGCACGCGGCAGGTGGAAAGCAACTCTCTGGAGGATGTGCTGCGCAGCATCTTTGGCGGCAACTGACCGCCGGGCAGCATGATCGAGACACGAAAAAGGGCGGGGAAAATCCCCGCCCTTTTTGTCATGAGGCTATGGAGGTGGGCCTTACAGCCCGTCCATCTTCCGCGCCAGCTTGGCGTCGAGCGAGGACAGGCCATCCACGTCATGCGTGGTCAGCGTGACCTCTACCGTGTTGTACGTGTTGGACCACTCCGGATGGTGGTTCCACTTTTCCGCGTAGAAAGCGGCGCGCGTCATCCAGCCGAACGCCTCCACGAAGTTTTCGAACTTGTAGGTCTTGCGAATGGCATCGCGCCCTTCGACCATCTCCCAGCCGGTGTCGAACAGGGGGGCCAAGACGGTTTTGCGGCCAGTGTCGGACAGACGTTCATTCATTGCTGTTCTTCCCTTTGGTCTTTGCGAAACGGGCCGAAAGAGGTCATGATTTCAATGTCCTCGTCGATGGCGCGTCTCTCTTCTTCAAGGTAGCGGGCAACGGCGTCACGGAAACCCTCGTTCGCCAGCCAATGCAGCGAATGGACCTGCGCGGGCAAATATCCGCGCGCCAGTTTATGTTCCCCCTGGGCGCCGGCTTCGACGCGGGACAGGCCGTGGGCAATGGCAAAGTCGATGGCCTGATAATAACACGCCTCGAAATGCAGGCAGGGGTGATCTTCGACACAGCCCCAATAGCGGCCATAAAGCACGTCGCGCCCGATGAAATTCAGCGCACCCGCCACAGCGGTGCCGTCGCGTTCACACATGACAAGCGCGATGTCGTCGCGCAGTGTCTCCTGCGCTGCTTCGAAAAACGCGCGGGTCAGGTAGGGCGTGCCCCATTTGCGACTGCCCGTGTCCTGGTAGAACTGCCAGAAGGCGTCCCAGTGTCGGGGCTGAATGTCGTCACCGGTGAGCGTGCGAATCGTGCCGCCAAAGTCCTGCGCGGTGCGACGCTCCTTGCGGATGTTCTTGCGCTTGCGCGACGACAGATCGGCAAGGAACGCGTCGAAGTCGGCGTAGCCATCGTTGTACCAGTGGAATTGCTGCGTGACGCGACGCAGGAGACCCAGCTCTTCGCCGGTTTCGGCCTCCTCTTCCGTACAAAATGTAATGTGCAGGGAGCTGAGCTCGTGATTGCTGGCGAATTGCACCGCGCCTTGGGTGAGGGCGGACTGTCCCAGCGCCTCGTATCCCGGTTTGGTCAGAAAGCGTCGCCCCGTGGCGGGGGTGAAGGGCACGGCGATCTGCATTTTCGGATAATAGCGCCCGCCCGCGCTTTCCAGTGCATGCGCCCAGTTGTGGTCAAAGATGTATTCGCCCTGGCTATGGCCCTTGGCGTACATGGGCGCGACGGCGACCGTCTCTCCCTCCACCTCGACCGCGAGGTAATGCGGCTCCCACCCGGTGCCGGGACCGACGGAGCCGCTGTCCTCCAGCGCCTTCAGGAACCGGTACGTGGTGAATGGGTCGTTTGGGCGTCCGCCATCTGCGGCCTCCGGACAGGCACAGGCATCCCACACCGCCGCATCTATTTGCGACAGGGAGGGCAGGACATTGACGGCGACGTCACGGGCAGCGGTTTCGGTGGTCATGTTGTTGAATTTGGCCCACGGCACGCGGGGTTCAAGCGGCGTAGCCTTCGAAGGTGACATTGTCCGCGATTTGCCGCGCTTGCGCCTCCTCCTCCGGTGTCCGGATCGTCCAGCACAGGATGGGCAGACCGGCTTCGTGCAGGGCCTTCACCCTTGGGTTTGTCAAATCCGTGTGATCGTGACTGATGAAGGCGAGGCGGATCTCGTCCGCCAGGGCGATCCGGGACAACTCCGCGCGCTCCTCGGCAGAGAGGATCGGGAAATCCTTCGCGGTGCCCGCACAGGTGGTCAGCCCCACGGGGCGATCCGGGCAAAGGTCCCTCAGCAAGCGGACCGTGTGCGGGTTGAAGGACATCAGCGCTGCGGGCCCGTCGTAGGTCGTCAGGGCCTCAGACGTGGCACGCTCCAACGCGCCCGTGTCGGGGCCCATGGCGCCGTCCTGATCCTTGAGCTCGATCAGCAGCGGCACCTGGCCTGCCACGAGGGTCAGGACGTCGGCCAGCGTAGGGATGCCCTCGTCGGTGCCGGAGAGGTGGATGGCCCCGAGCGCCGCAGCATCGCGTTGGCGCAGGGGGCCTGTATCGCCGGTCAGCCGGGACAGGTCATAGTCGTGAAAGACCATGGCCTGCCCGTCTGCGGAGAGTTGCAGGTCGATCTCGATACCGTAGCCCGCCGCAATGGCCGCCCGGATTGCGGCGCGGGAATTCTCCGGCCGCCCCATCGCGCGATCATGCAGGGCACGGTGCGCGATGGGCGTGGCCAAAAAGGCGTCGGGCAGGATTGGCATCAGGCGACCTCGAAGATGCCTTCGATTTCGACAGCGACACCCAAGGGCAGCGACGCAGCGGACACGGCAGAGCGCGCGTGACGGCCCGCATCGCCCAAGACCTCGACCATCAGGTCGGAGGCGCCGTTGATGACCTTCGGCTGGTCGGTGAACTCTGCGGGGGAGTTGACGAAACCCACCAATTTCACAACGCGTTTGAGGCGGGTCAGGTCGCCGTCACAGGCGGCCTTTACCTGAGCCAGAAGGCTGAGCGCGCAGGCGCGTGCGGCGGCAGTCCCCTCTTCGACCGACAGGTCTGCGCCGACCTTGCCGGTGATCAGCGCGCCGTTGGCCATGCTGATCTGGCCGGAGACATAAAGCGTGTCGCCCGTGCGCACGAACGGCACGTAGTTGGCGGCAGGCGCAGGGGCGTCCGGCAGGGACAGTCCAAGGGCGGAAAGGCGATCTTCGATCGGGTTGCTCATGATGGGATCCTTTGGTCGCGAATTTTCCGCGACCGTATCGCCCGTGCAGCGGATTGCAACGGGATAAGCGCAGGTGCCGATGGGCGCGGCGGATCGGTCGGGAGGCATCCCGACCGAAGCGGGCTCAGCTCTCGCGGAAGGCGCGGGCGAAGTAGTCCATGAAGGGCTTCACCAGATAGGCCAGCGGTGTGCGATCCTCGGTTCGTATGAACGCTTCGACCGGCATGCCGGGGATCAGCTTCGCCCCTTCCGGCAGGCGCTCGATCTCGCCCTCGTTCAGAAGGATTTCCGCGCGATAATAGCGCACGCTGGAGCGTTCGTCCTCAAAGGCGTCGGCAGAGATCTGCACCACTTCGCCGAACAGCTCCGGCGTTTGCTTCTGGTCAAGCGAGGAGAACCGGAGGCTGACGTCCTGATCAACGAACAGCTGATCGATGTGGATCGGTTCCACCTGCGCTGCGATGACCAGCGGACGGTCCTGCGGCACCAGATAGAGCACCGGATCAGCAGGCCGGATGACAGAGCGCGGGGCAAAGACCGTCAACCCGTAGACCACGCCGGAGACGGCCGCCTTTATCTCCATCCGGCTGAGCCGCTCACGCAGGGCGCGGCTTTGTTCTGCCAGCTCGCGCTCGCGGAATTGCAGGTCCCGCAGGGTGGTGATGGCCTCTTCGCGGCGGCGGGTGGTGAGAGAGATGATCTGGATCTCCGTCTCCGTGATGCGGCCCTCGGCCTGTGCCTTCTGCGCCACCAGTTCGCCTACGGTGCCCGACAGGCGCGCCAATTCGCGTTGCAGCGCCAGCACTTCGGGTTCGCGCACAAGGCCGCTGCGACGAAGCGTTTGCTTGCTGGCCAGTTCCTGCTCGATCAGGTCGAGTTGTGCTTCCAGCGCGTCTTGCTGGGCCTCGATGCCGCCAACCTGATCGGTGATCTGTTCGGTCCGCTTGGTCAGCTGTTCCACCTCCCCGGTGAGCGATTCGGCGCGGGCGAAGAACAGGTTGCGCTGCCCCTCGACAAGTTCGGCCACTTCCGGATCGCTTTCAGCGGCGGTCAGCACTGCCTCGGCGAAGACGATTTCCTCTGCCAGATCGCGTTCGGCCACGAGCCGCGCGCGACGTGCCATGAGTTCGTACAGCTGCCCCTCGACGATGGTCAGTTCCGAGCGCAACAGCGTGGGGTCAAGTTTGATGAGCGTGTCACCCTCGGCCACCGTGTCACCTTCGCTGACAAGGATTTCCGAGACCACCCCGCCGTCGGGATGCTGGACCACCTGCCGGTTCTGATCGACCTCGATCTGACCGGAAGCAACGATGGCTCCGGAAATGTTCGTCGTTGCGGCCCAGGTCCCGAAGCCACCGAACAAAATCGCCACCGCGATCAGGCCCACAGCCATGGGCGTGCGCGTCGAAAAGCTGGCATGACCCGCAGGTGGGGGGCTGCCTGGGGTGGCCTTTGGCGCGGCCGTGTTCGGGCCGGAGGGCCCGCCCGCTTGCGGCGCGAGGGGCGCCTTGTCCTGGGTCACCGGCTGTGGCTGCTGTGCGGCCCGAGGGTGCGGGGCGGCTTGCCGTGGCTTTGGTCGAGACTGGGCCGGTGCAGGTTGGCTTTGCACCACGCGGTCAGTCGGGATCTTTCCCAGGATGGCCTTGCCCTCTGGGGCGGGCTGCGTCGGGCGGTTGCCCTTTGGGTTGTCGGCGTCGCTCATCTCACCCCTCCCGGCGTTGCCGCCTTTTGGATCTGCTGATGATTTTTGACCATCTGTTGCAGCACCTCGTCCTTGGGTCCAAAGGCCACCCGTTGACCGGCCTCCAGCATCAGCAACTTGTCACATTCCTTGATGGCGGCAGGTCGGTGCGCCATGATCAGCACGGATTTGCCCGCCGCCTTGAACCCCTTGATGGCAGTGTTCACCGCCTCCGACCCCTCGTTGTCGAGGTTCGAGTTCGGTTCATCCAGCACAAGGATCACCGGGTCGCCGTACATCGCCCGCGCCAGACCGATGCGTTGCATCTGCCCGCCGGACAGGCGCCCCCCGATGGAGGTGACGCGCGTGTCGTAGCCCTGCGGCAGCTTGAGGATCATGTCATGGGCATCGGCCTTCTTGGCTGCTTCGACCACGGCTCCGGCATCCGGCTGCGGTGACAGGCGGGCGATGTTTTCCGCGATGGTGCCGTCGAACAACGTCACGCGCTGCGGCAGATAGCCGATGTGGTGGCCGAGGACATCTGGCCCGTATTGATCAAGCGATGCGCCATCGAGCCGGATCTTACCACCCGCGGGTCGCCAGATCCCGGTGAGCGCCCGCGCCAGCGTGGATTTGCCGGAGCCGGACGGGCCGATCACACCGATGGCCTCGCCCGGATTGACGTTGAAGGAAATCATCCTCAGCGCCGCCTGCTGTTCACCCGGGGCGACCACCGTGGCCTGCTGCACGTCAAGCCGCGCGGCGGGTTTGGGCAGGGCTGTGCGCTCTTTCTCCGCGGGGACTTCGGTCAGGAGCTGGGCAAGATTGTCCCACCCCTTGCGCGCCCGTGTCACCAGCGGCCATTGGCCAATGGCCAGTTCGATCGGCGCCAGGGCACGGCCCATCAGGATTGACCCGGCGATCATCGCGCCGGAGCTGAGTTCGCCCTGCAGCACCAGGTAAGCCCCGAGCCCCAGCATCAGCGATTGCAGCAACATGCGGAAGGCTTTGGTGAACGTCGTGAATGTACCCGTGATGTCGGCAGAGGTGATCTGCCCCGACAGGGCCTGTCCACGCGCCCCGATCCAACGGGTGAAGGCATCGCTGCGCATTCCCAATGCCTGCACCATCTCTGCCTCACTGCGGATCTGGTCGGAGGTGCGCTCGGCCTGCATCACCGCCATGTTGCTTTTGAGTGTGGGGTCGCGAGAGATGATCTGGTTGGCAATCGTCACGCAGATCAGAAAGCCACCGCCCACCACCGCAAGAGACCCCATCCAAGGGTGGAAGATGAACAAACCGAACAAGAAGACAGGCGTCCAGGGAATGTCGAATGCCGCCAAAAGCACGGGCGAGGACATCAGACGCTGCACGGATTCCAGATCCCGCAGGCCGGTTTGAGACAACTCATCAGGCTGCACCGCCGCGCGCCGCAGCACCGCGTCAAAAACCCGCAAATCCAGCGCCGCCTGAAAACGAGCAGCGACACGGCCCATGACGCGCCCTCGCACATAATCCAGCAGGCCCATCATCGAATAGAGAAAGATCACCAGAACCGTCAGCGCAATAAGCGTCGCCACCGACCGCGACCCCAACACCCGGTCGTACACCTGCAACATATACATCGGGCCCGTCAGCATCAGCAGGTTCACCAAGGCGCTGAAGATCCCCACAAACCAGTAGTATTGCCGCGACTGCCGGCGTGCGGCGCGCAGCTCCTCTCGCCCGGTGTCTTTTGTCTGGCTACTCATAATGCCCCTCTGGCCCCCACAAAATACGTTAACTGCCGACTACGTGCTGCAAAAATCTTAAGACAATCCCGTGCCCCTTGTCGCCATTGTGCCACATGAGACTGGAATTGAGCCCGGTTTCTTGGGCACAATACAAAATCAAATTAAAGAGTCTTGTAAGGAAATATGATAGGTTTCCAAAGGTTTTTGCTGGGGGCGAAAGATATGACCGCACGACGTGGGGTTTTGGCCAGCCTGATGGTGGCCATCGTATTGGCCGGATGCTCCACTCCCGGACCGGGAGAGGCCCCCGATGGCATATGGGATCCGCAAGAGGGCACCAATCGTCGCATTCACGATTTCAACCGGCGGGTCGATGAAAGATTGCTCAAGGACAACGGCACCGGCCTGTCAGATGGATTGCCTCAGGGCACGAAGCTGGCCGTGGCTGGTTTTGCCGACACGGCAGGAACACCGCAAACAATTGTAAATCAATTGCTTCAATTGCGCCTGTGGCGTGCGACGAAAAACACGTTACGGTTTGCCTTGAACACAACCGTTGGATTGACCGTGATGGACCCTGCCTCTGAATGGGGCCTGGTGGAAGACACAAGCGATTTTGGCGAGACATTGGCGGTCTGGGGCTTGCCCGAAGGGGCCTATGTGGAGCTCCCGCTCCTGGGTCCGTCAACCGAACGAGACGCCACCGGGCGCGTGGTGGATCTGTTCACGAACCCGATCAGCTATATCGTGCCCGCGCCAGAAAGATACCTGGGCCCTGCTGCGAATATCGCCGACAAGCTGATCTCGCGCAGCGAATATTCGGACACCGTTGAGTCCGTGCTGTATGATAGCGCCGACAGTTATGCGCAGATGCGGCTGATTTATTTGCAGAACCGCAGGTTCGAATTGGGCGAAACCGCGCCAGAGGCCGAGGAGATTGACCCGATGGCGCTGGATACGTCTGGATTTTGAGCCTCGACGATTCTTGCGGACAAGACCGCTGATTGACCCGAAGGAGTGCTTTTACATGGACCAATTCTTTACCCGCCGCCATTTTTTGACCATTGCAGGCGCGTTGACCGTTGCAGCCCCGTTGCCCGCCTGGGCGCTGAACGATTCGCAGGCGCGCGGCCTTGTGGAGGGGCTGGTCGGACAGGTCAATTCCGTTATCGCGTCCGGCAAATCGCCGGGGGCCATGTATGGTGATTTCGAACGCATCTTCCGCCGATATGCCGACACCTCCTACATTGCCGCCTATGCGATGGGGGCGGATGGGCGCAGCGCATCGGCCGCACAAAAGAAGGCGTTTACCGATGCCTTTACCGGCTATATCTCGCGCAAATATGGCTCTCGTTTCCGCGAATTCATCGGTGGACGGCTGGAAGTACAGGGCGTCCGTGCGGTGAAGAATTATTACGAGGTAAAAACGATGGCATACCTGAAGGGGCAAGCCCCCTTTGAGGTGACGTTCCACGTCTCCGACCGCGCTGGCAAACCCCTGATGTTCAACATGTTTATCGAAGGCATCAATATGCTTCTGACCGAAAGGACAGAAGTTGGCGCGATGTTGGATCGCCGGCGCGGCAACATCGACGCCATGATCGCAGATCTGCGCAAGGCGGGGTGACGCGAAACGCGCGGGCTGTTCTGCGGGATGGTGGGCGGGGCGCCTCTGGCGTAGCCAGACAGCGTCCGCCCCCATCCCGACACTTACACTGGGATATTATCGATCAGGCGCACGCCATCAATCCATGCGGCGGCGAACAAGCGACCCTCGCCTGACAGGCGTTCCTGGCATTCCAAATCCTCTGCCCCTCGCAGATCGAGATAGTCGACCTCTGTAAAACCGTCTTGCAGCAACTGTGCCTCGGCCACGGCCCGCAGGTCGGCGACCCCGCCCCCCGCGCGCAGACCCTCGGCCATCCGGCGCATTTCCCGGATCAGGCCCGCAGCCTGCCCCCGCGCCGTGTCAGACAGGCGCTCATTGCGCGAAGACATGGCCAGCCCGTCGCGCTCGCGTACGGTGGGACATCCGATGACCTCAATGGGCAGATCCAGATCGCGCGTCATGCGGCGCACCACCTGCAATTGCTGAAAGTCCTTCTCACCGAAATAGGCCTTGTCCGCGCCGCTTTGCATGAACAATTTGGTCACGATCGTGGCCACGCCATCGAAGTGCCCAGGACGGTGCGCGCCGCACAATACGTCGGTCAGACCGCTCACCGATACGGTGGTGGCAAAGCCCGTCGGATACATCTGATCCACATCCGGCGCATACAGCACGTCCACCGCAAATGGCGCGAGCTTGTCACAATCGCTGTCTTCCGTGCGCGGATAGCTGTCCAGGTCGGAGGGATTGTTGAACTGCGCCGGATTCACGAAGAGCGTCACGATCACCCGGTCGCAGTCGTGCTTGGCGGCCTTCACCAGCGACAAATGCCCGTCGTGCAGCGCGCCCATCGTGGGCACGACGCCAATGCGCGCGCCGTCCTTGCGCCATTCAGCAACCTTTGTGCGCAGGTCCCGCAGGCTGCGGATGATCTGCGGATTTCGGGCAGCGTGATCGAAGACGATCTGATCCTGCCGGGTCATGCGGAGCGTTCCACGTCAGAAAAGACATGCTCGGGCCCTGGGAATTGGCGCGCACGAACCTCGGCCGCGTAGGCCGCAATGGCGGCCTCTCCGTCTTCGCCCAATGTACCATAACGCTTGACGAACTTCGGCTTGAAGGCCGTGAACAGCCCCAGCATGTCATCGACCACGAGGATCTGGCCGTCACAGCCCGCGGATGCGCCAATCCCGATTGTCGGGATCTTCAGCTGCGCGGTGACCGCATCGGCAAGGCCCTGTGGCACCTTTTCCAGAACCACGGCAAAAGCTCCGGCCTCCGCGACGGCGCGGGCGTCGGCCATCAACTTGCCGGCCGCTGCACCGCGGCCCTGCACCTTGTAGCCACCAAGCGTGTGAATCGATTGTGGTGTCAGGCCGATGTGCGCCATCACGGGAACACCGCGCGCGGTGAGAAAGCGAATCGTTTCCGCCATGTCCACCCCACCTTCGAGCTTGACTGCCGGTGCGCCGGTCTCGCGCAGGATGCGGGCCGCGTTGCGGAAGGCCTGTTCTTTTGTTTCCTCGTAAGATCCGAAGGGCATGTCCACGACCATCATGGCCGTTTTCAGGCCACGCGCCACAGCCTGGCCGTGGAGGATCATCATCTCCATCGTGACGCCAAGAGTGGATTCGAGCCCATGCAGAACCATCCCGACGGAGTCGCCCACAAGGACGAAATCCACATGATCGTCCATCATCTGCGCCATCGGCGTCGTGTAGGCCGTCAGGCTCACCAAAGGCGCGCCGCCTTTGGCGTTTCGAATGTCCTCAGGCGTCTTGGCCCGAGACTGTCCAGTGGTGCTCATGCTTGGCTCCTCCCTCCAAAACGACGGCAGCGCACGGCTCACGATATGTCGTGAGAAACGCGCCACGCGTCATAAAGTTGCGCGGACGTATCACATGCCGCAGCGCAGCGCTACATATCATTTGGTGACACACACAGGAAGCTCCGAGACTGAAACGCGGCGTCAGACATGTATCAGCGGTGGGCAAGGCGCGCCGAATAGGGCGTCAATTGCCCACGTGGCAAATACATATGCACGCCGTCTTGTGCCGATTTCAGGGTCGCTCCAGACGGGGTGAGGCGTAAGTCAAAGCGCTGCTCCCCGTCGGTCAGTGTCACATGCACAGTGGTGTCATCCGACGGGTCCGGCAGGGACAGCCGCCCGAACCGCGGGTTTCTGACATTCGCATGGCGGCTGGCCAGGACATGCAGCGCGGTCGCGAGATGCATCTGCCCAAGGTGTGTGCACCGAGCAGCGATCTCTGCATCAGAGAGATAGATCAGCAGGTCGTCGGCGATGATGTCCGCTGCCTCGGCGTCTGGCATGGCAAAGAGCGACAGACCGGCATCATCGGTGACAGCCATCAGCGTCGCACCGCTATCCAGTTGGACGGTTTGGGTCGTGGCTTGTGTCGCGCCGGTCCAGCTATGCACGGGCCGATCCATCTGGCGGATCACATCACCCCGGTTCAGCAGGCGCAGCGCCTCGGCGATGGCGATGGTGTGACGATCTTCGAACCGGGCCGCGATCTTGTGGAAATCACGTTGTTCAAGACGACGCGCACGGTCCACGTTATCGTCGCAATAGTGGCCCAGCGCCCCCTTCCAGTGGCGGTCCGGAATAACGACGTGATCTGGATGCTCCGCCATCCAGCGCGCGATGCGCACACCCAGCGGCGCGATACGGTTCAGACGTGCGAAGGGGATATCCAGACGGTCAAGCGCCGGCACATCATCGGGGATCTCCACATAACCATGCGCCTTGCACCATTTTGCCATAGAGCGGGCGAGGATTTCGTAGGGTTCCGCCTTGAGCGCGCGCAGCCCCTGGACAACGTGGCGCACCGCCACATTCCCCAGGCCAAGTGCGATGATCGTGCGTACAAAGCGCGCGTGGCCCCCGGCCAGAACCTCGCGGCGATAGAGGTCCACCATCGCGGCGCGCAGCATGGCCGGGTGAAGCTCGTCATGGTGATACAGCCCCTGTTGCGTCAGCGTGGCAAAGGCATCGGCCAGCGCCTCCAACACCGGGTTGGGGTCATGGGGCAACGCGCCCAGCGCGCGACACGGCAGGGGTATTTGGGCGACCGTCATCACGGGCGGGACGGCAAAATGCACCTCCGGGAAGGCAAGCGTGATCCCGTCGGAGACGGGAGGCGCGCGATGGCACTGTCCTTTTGTCGTTGTCACGAGATTCAACATTGCTGCCAGCATTCCCGGTCCCCCTTCACCGTCGATTAACCAGGATATCGTGCGCAATCGCGGCACAACCATGGCGCGCAACGGGAGTTTTCGCGACAGACGAATATCGCAACACGGTTGCAGCGGCGGCGCGAAAGCCTCAACACTGACGTAACCACGTTACGGGAGACGCCTCGTCATGACCTTCAGCCGCCTCATTGTCGCCGCATTTGCATTGTCCGCCAGCGCGGCCGCGGCGCAGCAGACCGACCTGACCATCGCCTTGCAACTGGAACCCCCGCATCTGGATCCGACGTCCGCCGCCGCAGGGGCCATCGACAGTGTTTTATATGCCAATGTTTTCGAAGGGTTGACCCGCTTCGACCAGACCGGCGCCGTGCAGCCCGCGCTGGCACAAAGCTGGGAGATCTCTGACGACGGGCTGACCTACACCTTCACCCTGGCGGAGGCGACCTTTCACGATGGCACCAGCTTTGACGCCGAAGATGTGAAGTTCTCGCTCGACAGGGCGCGGGCAGACGACAGCGTGAACGCGCAAAAGCCACTTTTCGAGGCGATCGAAACGGTGGAGGTGGTTGACGCCCGCACCGTGCGGCTGACCCTGTCAAAGCCGGAGGGCAACCTGCTGTTCAACCTTGCCTGGGGCGATGCGGTGATCGTCGCGCCTGAGAGCATTGAGACCATAAAGAGCGCGCCCGTGGGCACCGGCCCGTTCCGCTTTGCTGACTGGCGGCAGGGCGACAGCATCACGCTGACCGCCTTTGACGATTACTGGGGGAAGGCCCCCGCCCTGACGGAGGCGACGTTCAAATTCATCTCCGACCCGACGGCGGCCTTTGCTGCGGTGATGGCGCAGGATGTGGACGCCTTCGCCGGCTTCCCCGCGCCTGAAAACCTGCCCATCTTCGAGGCCGATCCGCGGTTCCAGGTTCTTGTGGGGTCCACCGAAGGCGAGACGATCCTTGCCATGAACAATGGTGAGGCGCCCTTCGACAATCCCAAGGTGCGTGCGGCCGTGGCGCATGCCATCGACCGGCAGGCCGTGATCGACGGCGCAATGTATGGCTATGGCACCCCCATCGGCACGCATTTCGCGCCGCACAATCCCGATTACCTCGACCTGACCAATCTGTCGGCCTTTGATCCCGAACAGGCGAAGGCGCTGCTGGCAGAGGCGGGCTATCCCGACGGGTTCGAGACCACGCTGAAGCTGCCGCCGCCGTCTTATGCACGCCGGGGCGGGGAGATCATCGCATCGCAGTTGCGTGCCGTGGGGATCGAGACGCAGATCACCAACCTCGAATGGGCGCAGTGGCTCGAAGAAGTGTTTCGCGGCAAGGACTTCGGCCTGACCATCGTCAGCCATACGGAGCCAATGGACATCAGCATTTACGCGCGGCCCGACTACTATTTCCAATATGGCGCGCCGGAGTTGGTCGCCGTATTCGACGCGCTTGGCGCCACCTCGGATCCGGCGGAGCGCACCACCTTGCTGCAGGACGCCCAGCGCATGATTGCCGAGGATCACGTCAACGCATATCTGTTCCAGCTCGCCTTTCCCACGGTGGCTGATGCGCGCCTGGAGGGCCTGTGGCAAAACCAGCCCACGCAGGCCACGGACCTGACGGCTGTGCGCTGGACGCAATAACAGCGCTCCGGGACCTGTCGCATGTGGTTCTACCTTGCCCGCCGCCTGCTGTCGCTTGGCGTCAGCTTGATTGCCGCCAGTGCGGTGATTTTTCTTGTCGTGGAAATCGCGCCGGGCGATCCTGCCGCCTACATGCTGGGGATCAATGCGCAGCCGGAAACCCTTGCCGCGCTGCGCACCGAGCTGTCATTGGATCTGCCCGCCCCGGCCCGGTACTGGCACTGGATCACGGGGATGCTGGGCGGTGATTTCGGCACGTCTTATACCTACCGCACCCCGGTGGCGGATATGGTGGCGGATCGCCTGACCGTCTCCCTGCCTTTGGCGGTAATGGCGCTGGTTCTGGCGGTGGCGGTCGCCCTGCCCGCCGGTTTGTTTGCCGCCTCCCGCCGGGGCAAGCCCGGCGATGTGGCCGTGATGGGCGCGGCGCAACTGGGTGTGGCGGTGCCAAACTTCTGGTTTGCGATGCTGCTGGTGTTGGGTTTTGCGATCACTTGGCGGATTTTTCCCTCCGGCGGCTTTCCCGGCTGGGATCAGCCGCTACAAGCCTTGCGGGCGCTGACCTTGCCCACCATTGCGCTGGCCCTGCCGCAGGCCGCCATTCTGGCGCGGGTGTTGCGGTCCTCGCTGATCGACGCGCTGCACGAGGATTACATCCGCACCGCGCGGGCCAAGGGACTGACCCCCGGCCAAGCGCTGCGCCGTCACGGGTTGCGCAATGCGCTGATCCCGGTCTTGACCCTGATGGGGCTGCAATTCTCCTTTTTGCTGGCAGGAGCGATCATCATCGAACAGGTGTTCTACCTGCCGGGATTGGGCCGGCTGATTTTTCAGTCGATTTCTCAGCGTGACCTCATCACCGTGGAATCCGTGACCATGCTGCTGGTCTTTGCGGTGATCGTGGTGAATTTTCTGACGGATGTGGCCTATGCGGTGGCCGACCCTCGGCTGCGTCGCCAAGGCCGCCGCGCATGAGTCGCGCGCTGATCCTTGGTATGGTGCTGACCCTGACGGTGCTGGCAGGTGCGGCGCTGTCGCTGGTCTGGACGCCCTACGACATTACGCAGATGAGTATTCCCGACCGGCTTCAAGGGCCATCCGGCGCGCATTGGCTGGGCACCGATCACTTTGGCCGGGACATTCTTTCGATGCTGATGCTGGGCGCACGCACCTCGATTGCCGTTGCGCTGGTGGCCGTAGGCATAGGCGCAGGCGTGGGTGTGCCGCTGGGGCTGACCGCCGCCGCACGGCGTGGAGGTCTGGTGGATGAGGCGATTTCCCGTCTGTCGGACCTTGTGTTCGCCTTCCCCAGCCTCGTCATCGCGATACTGATTACAGCAAGCTTTGGCGCGTCTGCACTGAACGCGATCCTTGCCATCGGCATCTTCAACATTCCGGTGTTTGCACGCCTGACACGAGGGGCCGCGCTGCCGGTTTGGCAACGAGAGTTCATCCTCGCCGCGCGCACATTTGGCAAGGGCGCGGGACGGATCAGCGTGGAACATATCCTGCCCAACCTCACCAACCTGCTGATCGTGCAGTGCACCATCCAGTTTTCGCTCGGCATTCTCGCCGAGGCCGGTCTGAGCTATGTTGGCCTTGGCGCGCAGCCCCCCACCCCCAGTTGGGGCCGAATGCTGGCCGACGCACAAACCCTGGTGACGCTGGCGCCGCATGTGGCCTTGATCCCGGGATTGACCATCGTGCTGACCGTTTTGGGGCTGAACCTGCTGGGCGACGGTCTGCGCGATGCGCTGGACCCACGTCTGAAAGTGATCCGCGCGTGAGTGTGAATCGGATGCCACACGCCGAGGCCGCGGCCCCACTGCTGTCGTTGCGCGACCTGTCCGTGGCGATCAGAGGACGAGGTCTGCTGCACGACGTATCGCTGGATATTGCGGCCGGCGAAGTCGTGGCGCTGACAGGCGAGTCCGGATCGGGCAAGTCACTCACCGCTTTGGCCACCATGGGTCTGCTGCCCACGCGCGCGCAGATCAGCGGGACGTTGCGTTTTGCCGGACAAGACCTGTTGCCGTTGGCGGAACCGCAGCGCGCGGCATTGCGCGGGCGTCATATGTCGATGATCTTCCAAGAGCCGATGACCGCGCTCAACCCGCTTCAGACCATCGGCCAACAGATCGCGGAGGTCTGCGCCATCCATCGCGCGCCACCGCCAGACCTGGCCGCGCTGCTCGACCGAGTGGGACTGGATCTGCCGCCGTCGCGCTATCCGCATGAGCTGTCGGGTGGCCAACGGCAAAGGGTTGTGATCGCCATGGCCGTGGCCTTGCGTCCCAAGCTGATCATCGCGGATGAACCGACCACAGCACTGGATGTCACCACGCAATCGCAGATCCTGACGCTGCTAAAGGACCTCACACGTCAACACGGCAGCGCGCTGATGATGATCACGCATGATCTGGCCGTGGTGGCGGATATGGCGGATCGCATTGTCGTCATGAACAAGGGCCACGTGGTGGAAACCGCGCCGACCGCGACACTTTTGGCGGCGCCGCAACACGCCTATACGCAAAGCCTGTTGGCGGCGTCGGCGCATCGCACCAAACTGCCGCCGCGTGCCGTTGGGAGCAGGCTTTTGGCCGCACGCGATGTCACCATCACCTACCCCGCAGCGCGTCGCCTTCTGCGCGGCCCAGCGCCGGTCCCTGCGGTGCAGAAGGTGAGCTTTGATATCAGAAAAGGCGAGCGGCTCGGGCTGGTGGGGGAGAGCGGCTGTGGCAAGTCCACCCTTGCCCGCGCGCTGTTGGGGCTTCAACCGCTGGCAGAGGGCGAGATCACATTGGACGGCGCGGCGATCAACACGCGAGCGGCGCGGCAGCGGATACAGGTCGTATTCCAGGACCCTTACGGCAGTTTCAACCCACGCCACCGCGTGCGCCGTCTTTTGGCGGAACCGCTGCACCTTCTTGACCACCGCCCGTCGCGTCGCGACGTCGATGCCTCCATTGCCCGGGCCTTGACCGACGTGGGACTGTCCCCCGACGACGCGGAAAAGCACATTCACGCGTTCTCGGGCGGGCAACGGCAGCGGCTGGCCATTGCACGGGCGCTCGTCATCTCACCGGAGCTGATCGTGCTGGACGAAGCTGTGTCTGCGCTTGATGTGCGGGTGCGTGCAAAGGTGCTGGACCTACTCGCCGATTTGTCGGCCAAACGGGGCCTTGCCTGGCTGTTTATCAGTCATGATTTGTCGGTGGTCCGTTCGGTCACCGACCGGGTTCTGGTGATGGACAAAGGGCAGATCGTCGAGGATGCCGCAACCCAGGCGCTGTTCGACCGCCCGGCCCATCCGGTCACCCGGCGACTTCTGGCCGCTGCGCCAAGAGGCGTTTGAAAGCAGCACGTGCAGATTGCGACCTCTGCCGAAAGAGCTGTATCGCGCCACGGATCCAACATCGGGCCGCAGACGTCCTCATGGTGCGATTTTTGATGATCTGCGGATGTTCCTTGGTGCGCCGATCCGTTTAAGTTGCAGATATGCGCCACGCGTTCGAAAGGTCTTTCATGCTTCCCGGCCCACGTAATCTGATCACCGATGTTCCCGGCTTGCAGGTCGGCAATGCACACGATTCAATGCTGCGATCCGGCGTCACCGTGGTTACAGCGGATGCGCCCATGGTGGCGTCTGTCGCGGTACACGGCGGCGCGCCCGGCACACGAGAGACGGATTTGCTTGCACCGGACAAGAGCGCGCCCGGCGTGGATGCCCTGGTCCTGTCAGGGGGCAGCGCCTTTGGCCTGGCGGCGGCGCAGGGCGTGATGGATGAATTGCACTCGCAGGGACGCGGGTTCGAGGTCCTGTCCGCGCGTGTCCCCATCGTGCCTGCCGCGATTCTTTTTGACCTGTTGAACGGGGGCGACAAGGCGTGGAGTGACAACCCCTACCCCGCGTTGGGCCGCGCGGCATTGGCGGCGGCAGAGGCCGATTTTGCCATTGGAACGGCGGGGGCTGGCGCGGGGGCGCAGACCGCACAGCACAAAGGCGGGCTGGGCTCCGCGTCTTTCGTGTTGGACGGGGTGACAGTGGGAGCGCTGGTCGCCGTGAACCCGATGGGCAGCGTCACGACCCCTTCGGGAGGGTATTTTCACGCGGCGCCGTTGGAAATCGCGGGGGAATTCGGCGGTTTGGGTGTCGATCCGGAGCCGTCCTGGCGCATTCTGCCCAGCCGCAAGGTGCAGGCGATGGCCGCGCAAGGGAACACCACCATTGCCATCGTGGCCACAGACGCGCGGCTGGACAAGGCGCAGTGTCATCGGTTGGCGGTTGCGGCCCATGACGGGATCGCCCGGGCCATCCTGCCAGCGCATACGCCGATGGACGGGGATCTGGTGTTTGCCGCCTCGACCGGCGCGCAGGAGGTCGACCCCGTGGCTTTGGCCATGCTGAGCCATGCCGCAAGCCTGTGTCTGTCCCGCGCCATTGCACGCGCGATATGGGAGGCCAAGCCAGAGCCCGGAGACACCTTGCCAACGCTTCGCGAGACGCTTTCCTAGCGCAGGATCGGCGGCTTGTCCGGATCGGAACCGGGCGCGGGGCGCACGGTTTCCACCTTGCGTTCCGGCGGCTTGGGAAGATCAAAGCGCAGTCCCGTGCGCGCGAGCTCCGCTGCCAACGGATCGTGCTGCGACAGGAAGGTGACGTCGATCGCCCCGGCCTCCAGCCCTGAGAAAACCAACGCCTCCTGTACGGCACCCGCCAAAGCCGGCTCCGCCCCCTCTGGCGCACCAATGATGCCGAGGATGTGCCCCTTGGCCCCACCTTCATAGGTGGCGCCCGAAAGCCACGCGGTGTCGGCCAGGCCGGCGGCGGTGGCGAGCTTGGCGTCCAGCGTGGTCAACAGCACCTCGGGCAACCCCTTGGGGGCGTGCAGACGCTCGATCCGGGCCTCATCCGTTTGCGGTGCCTGACCCAATGTGTCAGCCAGCCAGTGCATCGCCTCTGGCGGCAGAAGGGTTTCCGAGGCGGTGCCTGCGTTCAGGGCGATGCCGATACCCTGCCCTGCCAGCATCCCGGCCAGCGCCCGACCCGACAGCGCGACGTAAGGCACGGCACGGGTGGCGAAATCGGACAGCCGGTGCTCTCGGTCAAAGGCCAAAAGGAAACGTGCATCCGCGATATCGAAGACCTCGGGCGATATGTTGTCGCCCTCCGGCTCCTTCTCCAGCATCAGGTACAGCTCGGACGAGGCAAGCCGGTCGTAAAAGCGCAGGCGGATTGCATCGTCGTCCGGCGCGGCCTCCATCGCGGCAAGTGCTTGATCCAGCTGGGTTGTCTCGGTCATCTCAGGGCCTCCTGAACGTGGGACCGCAGGAGGGGGAGGAGATCCTCGCCAAACCACGGATTGCGTTTGAGCCATGCCGTATTGCGCCAGGACGGATGGGGCAAGGGGATCGCGTCAGGTAAGTGGTCGCGCCAGTGGGCGACGGTCTCTGTCACGCCGGTTTTCACGCCAAGGTGCCATTTCTGCGCGATGCCGCCGATGGGCAGGGTCAGGCGAATGTTCGGCAGTTCCGCCATGAGCTGTGTGCGCCATGTCCGCGCGCAAATGGCGGGCGGCGGAAGATCGGCCCCTTTGCGATAGCCCGGGAAACAGAACCCCATGGGAAGAATGGCCACGCGGCTCTCGTCGTAGAACGTTTCTGCATCCAGCCCCAGCCAATCGCGCAGACGATCGCCGGAGGGATCGGTGAAGGGCTTGCCCGAGGCGTGGACGCGCGCGCCCGGCGCCTGTCCCGCGATCAGCAGCGTTGCGGAGGGCTGCGCCCGCACGACGGGGCGCGGTGCGTGCGCCGTTTCGGTCTGCGCAAACCGTTCAGCACAAAGACGACAACCACGGATTTCAGCAAGCAAAGCGTCCATTGCACGCAAGATGGGTGACGATCGGAGCGAGGCAAGGGATGCACCTTATTTCGAGAGATGGCGAAATAAGACTTGCGCGACTCATTCGTTTCGTCATTTCTAGATTTATGAAAATGAATGAACAGACTGAATTGACGCCGGAGATCGTCGCGGCCCAGTTCGCGGCGCTTGGATCGGAGCAGCGCCTTGCGGTGATGCAGGTGCTGGTACGTGCAGGCGAACCCGGTCTGCGCATTGGCCAGCTGGGGGAGCGCTGCGGGATCACCGGGTCCACGCTGACGCATCACTTGAAGATCCTCGCAGCTGCCGGGCTGGTGCACCAAAAAAGGCAGGGGCGTGCGACGATCTGCGCCGCGGCCAATTACGGCGAAGTGCGGCTGCTGTCCGACTACCTGTTGCGCCATTGCTGCGCCGATTGCGCGCCTGACACCGAAGGAGGCCGTGATGGCTGATACCTCTGCACCGACGCCGCTCTGGCCACGCGTGAAAGACGCGATTTTCAACGCCTGGACCGCGATTGTCGTGGTGCTGGTTGCCGTGGCGCTGGTGGAGCCTGCCCAGCTGATGCCCACGATAAGCTTTGGGCTGGGCGCTTTGGGGCGAACCGCGCCCTACATCCTGTTTGCCGTGCTGGCGGTGGCCTATATGAAGGCCACCGGCGCTGAAACGCTGCTGTCCAAAGCGTTCGAGGGCCGGGAGACGCGGATGATTTTCGTGGCCGCGATCCTTGGCGGGCTGTCGCCGTTTTGCTCCTGTCAGGTCATCCCTTTTATCGCCGCACTTCTGGCCGTGGGCGCGCCGCTTTCAGCGGTCATGGCCTTCTGGATCAGTTCCCCCCTGATGGACCCGGCAATGTATTCGGTGACGGCCGGGGTGTTGGGGTTCAAGTTTGCCAGCGCCAAGATGGTGGCCGCCGTGTCGATCGGGCTGTTCGGTGGCTTTGGCACAATGCTGCTGAAAAGGACGCCTGTTTTCACCGATCCACTGCGCACTGCGCCCAAGGTCGGTGGATGCTGTGGCGTTAAAAAGCCGTTCCAAGGGGCGCCGCTCTGGCGCTTTTGGCAGGAGCCCGAAAGACGGGAGACCTTTCGCACCGCTGCCTTGGACAACGGGCTGTTCCTGCTGAAGTGGCTGGCACTGGCCTATGTTCTGGAGGCGGTGATGATCCGCTATATTCCGGCGTCGAGCGTGGCGATGGTGCTGGGCGGCGAGGGTCTGAAGCCGATTTTACTGGGCGCATTCGTGGGTATGCCCGCCTACCTCAACGGATATGCTGCCGTGCCGCTCGTGCGCGAATTGCTGAACATGGGCATGGCCGATGGGGCCGCCATGAGCTTTATGCTGGCGGGAGGCGTATCATCGATTCCAGCCGCCATCGCGGTCTGGGCCTTGGTGAAGCCGCGCGTTTTTGCCGCCTACCTGGGTTTTGCGCTTACAGGGGCAGTGCTTGCCGGGCTGACATGGAGCGTCGTCGCCTAGCCGGTCGGCCTTGGTCGCACCCTTCAGCCGTCGAGCCGACCCGCAGGCCGTTCTGGCAGAGATGACCGCGATGCTCGACGCGCCAATCAGAAAGGCCTAAGGTACCAAGGCGTGTTCCGTCAGAGCGACGGGCCACGCCTTGGCCGTCTCCGGCGGGACAGAGTTTCTCAGGCCAGAGAGACATAGAGCCACGCGTTGTCATTGTTTCCGCTCAGGGCCATAATGTGGCCTAATTGCTATTTTAATCGAATTGAAACCCCATTTGGGGATAACGAGTGAACACCGGGGGAACCTCCCTGAATGCTAGAATTCGACATGGTATCGAAGTCCTTCTGGACAGGCACCCAGCGCAAGGTGATCCTTGACCGGGCGTCGTTTCGTGTCGAACTTGGGGAATCTCTTGGCATTCTCGCCCCCAACGGCACGGGCAAGACCACGTTGGTCCGCATGATGGCTGGATTGGAAAAACCCGATGAGGGCGAAATCCGGCGGGGATGTCGTATTTCATTTCCGCTGGGGTTCATGGGTGGGGTCGTCTCAAAGATCTCGGCCAAGGAAAACGCCCGGTTCATCGCGCGGATGTATGGGCTCGACCCGGACTATGTCGAAAGCTTCTGTCGCTGGCTCTGCGATCTGAAGGAATATTTCGACCAGCCTGTCGGGGTTTATTCCTCCGGAATGCGCGCCCGGTTCACCTTTGCCCTGATGTTGGCACTGGATTTCGACATGTACCTCATCGACGAAGGGATGCCGAATTCCACCGACGCCAATTTCAACAAGAAGGCCGGCGACCTGCTGGCCGAACGGCTTCGGACCACGACGATCATCATCGTCAGCCACCAGCCCGCCATTTTGGAAAAATTCGCGAAAAAGGCCGCCGTGTTGATGGACGGCCGATTGCATATGTTCGAAACCTTGGAAGAAGCGAAACAGTTGTATGACTACGAAACCCAAGGCTAAGAAGTTCCGCATCCGGCGGACAACCGAGAGCGGCGAAGCGGAAGCATCGTCGACGCAGTCCACGAGCGAGGCGCGCACCACCTCCGTTGAGGCAACGCGACCTGCCGTCCCGCAATCGACCAGCGCGGCGGGCAAGCCTGCCCCCGCGACGTCGCAAGCAAGCCTTTCGCGCCGCCCTGCCCCCGGCCCTCAGGACGCGCGCACGTCTGCGGCAGGTTCTGCGTCGGAGCGCCCAAGCGCCACATCGCAAGAATCACGCCCGACCGCCGCACACCCCGCGACGCCGCGGACCGCCGCCACATCTCGCGCCTCAGTACAGCCGGCCACGTCGCGCCCGCCGTCGCAAAGCTCCGCCGTATCAGGCGGTGGCGCCTCAGCCGCGCCCGCCGCGCAAGAGGACGCTGCCATGCATGCAGGCGAGGTATCCTCCCCGGCCCAGGTGCAGGGCGAAACCGATATGGAAGCGATCCGTCAAGAGGGCCTCACCGGACGCCAACTCCGCATGGCGCGCCGTGTCGCACAGAAACACGGGCTGGCACCGACATCGGATTTCGACGCGGTGCGCCTGCTGCGCAAGCAGGGCATCGACCCGTTTCAGCGCAGCAACATGTTGGAACTGGTGAATCCCGCTGGGCACAGCCCTGAAAAGCACGCAGCTGAGGGCAAGGTGCAATTGCCGCAGACTGTTCAGGTCGAAAAGCAGAAATTGCCATCGACCGAATCCATGCCTCCGTCAGAACGCCGCGCCATTGAAATCGCCCGGATTCAGAAAGAGCTGGCTGCCCGTCGTCGCAAGAAAATGATGCTGCTGCTGGCACGGCTGGCCGTCTTTGTCCTGCTGCCGACTTTCATCATGGGCTACTACTTTTACGTTGTCGCCACGCCGATGTATTCCACAAAGTCTGAATTCCTGATCCTCAAAAACGACGGCTCCGGGGCGGCTGTGCCCAGCTTCCTCAGCGGCACATCTTTCGATACGGCACAGGACGCCATCGCGACGCAAAGCTATTTGCAATCCAAGGAAGTCATGCTGCGGCTGGATGCGGACGTGGGGTTTGTCGACCATTTCTCACAGGAATCAATCGACCCGATTCAGCGACTTGAACCCGATGCGTCGAACGAAGAAGCGTACAAGCTGTACAAGAAGAATGTGCAGATCAGCTTCGACCCGACCGAAGGCGTGATCCGCATGGAAATCACCGCCGCCGACCCCGATCTGGCGGCGCAATTCAGCCGCGCCCTGATCACCTACGCCGAGGCGCGCGTCGACAACCTGACCGCGCGCAAACGGTCTGACTCGGTCTTGTCAGCAGAGTCGAATTTGATCAAGGCCGAGAACGACCGAATGTCTGCGCAGGAGAAACTCGTGCGCATGCAACAAGAGGGCAATATCGTTGACCCGGAAGGACGCATCGGCGCCTTGCGCGCGCAAATCAACACCCGAGAGCTCGAACTGCAGGAAAAACGGCTTCAGCTGCAGGCCCTGCTCGACAACTCTCGCCCGAACACCGCAAAGGTCGATGGCACGCGCGGAGACATCCGGCGCCTGGAAGCTTTGCTGGCGCAGTTGAACAATGAGATGACACAGGCCACGACCGGGGAACAGTCACTGGCGGAAATGGCGGTCCAGATCAAGCTTGCCGAAGCAGACCTCGCCACCCGCGACCTGATGTTGCAATCCGCTCTGGAGCGACTGGAAGGCGCGCGCCGTGAGGCCGACAACCAGGCGCGTTACATGACCACCTCGGTGGAACCTGTCGCCTCTGAGGATCCCAGCTATCCGCGCAAATTCGAAAACACGATCCTGGCTTTCCTGATCTTTGCCGGAGCCTACCTCATGATCTCCCTTACGGCCTCGATCTTACGGGAGCAAGTGTCCAGCTAAGCCAGTTTTCAGGATCTCCCCGGCCGTCATGCGGCCGGGACTTTTGTTTCAAGTCAGGGCCTTGCCTGACGCGCGGCTGATCTGACTCAGGAAACTATCATAAAACTGAAAAATAGTTGGGAAATGCGCTTGCACCCCCCCACGTCCCTTTGCTAGACGCGTCGACGGAGAGGTGGCCGAGTGGTCGAAGGCGCACGCCTGGAAAGTGTGTAGGCGGGGAACCGTCTCGAGGGTTCGAATCCCTTCCTCTCCGCCATTTAAACCCGACTTTGGGCACACCAATCACACCCGATTTCTGCACGTGGCCGCCTTCGAGCGTCCTCCGCACTTCCATTTTCGATCAGATGATACGCATTGCGTCGTCGGCGAGCGCGACACGTTGTGCCAAGGCGCGGAGGTGATTCCGCCGATAGCCGCCTTCTCGATTCCGGATACGATCGCGTGCAATCTGCGAGGACTACTGGATCATTGCAGAAGTGACAGCGCTGTTGCAGGGGCTGTCCGAAGCGTGGAGGCGATCACGACGCGCGCGGGCAGTTCGATCTAGGATTGCGGGCTTGCAAGAGCTCGTGTTCGGCGTCGAAGGTCTCGCGGTCGATGATCGGCGGGACCGGCACGATGACGATTTCATCGGCTTCCTTGTCCGTCTTGTTCTTGCGGTTCTTGCCCAATTGATGCTCGCCCATATAGGTGCGCCGCGCCAGGATGCGGTGAACCTGGCCGACGCCCCAGCGCCGCCGTTCCGCGTGAAGATGCCCTTGGCGTTGAAATGGTTGACGACGGCATTTACACCCATCTGTCCAGCATCGCAGTCGCCTTCAAGTGCGAGCCGATAGATCAGGCGGACGGTGTCATCGTGCAGAGGGGCGAGTTCCAGCTTCTCCTTGACCTTCGCGCTGCGCTGCTCGGCTGCGAGCCATCCCAGAAGCCGTCCCGCAGGTTTTCCTTCAAGGCGCGCAGGACCTGCTTGGCGGTTTCCTTGGACTGGTCTTCGTCGAACGGCGCCATGATCTGCCGCGTCCTGACGTGCATGGGGTCGTCTCCCATCACCTGCGTGATGGAGAAGAGGCGAATACCGTTCTTCGCCAGCGTCCTGACAGAGAACTTCAGCTCGGAATGATCGCGGAAGCAACGCGAGAAGCTTTGAACCACGACGACATCAAAGGCCGCGTGATTGGACATTCCCGCCTCGATCATGCGCTGGATCTGCGGTGTCGGTCATCTGTGGCCGACGCGCCAACCTCCATGAAGGTCTCGTAAGCTGATAGCCCCTCGCTTCGCACCATGCATCGCCCTGCTTGCGCTGGTCTGGGGATCGACACGGCATGTTCGGCCTGCCGGCTGGTGGAGACTAAAGACACGCAGGTAGAGAGCGGCTCTCACGGCGACATCGGGATTACGGACTTTCATTTGCGGGTTCCTTTCCTGCGAGGCTTGATCAGCGCAAGACCAGGTCAACCCGGTCACGAATGACCTTGGGAAGCCTGTTGAGTCCTTTCCCCATTCACACGCGAACGCGGCCGAAACTCTCCAACTTCTTGAGCGGGCGCGAAACGTTTGGCGTGGCACGGCCGATGAGTTGGCCCAGTTGTTCCAGCGAGACGCAGGTTTCTCCTCATGGATGACGCGCAACAACTCTCGATTGCCTGCCGACAAAAGCCGGGCCGGATGGTCAGTGTTGGCACGACCTGCAACCGGCAGTTTACAATCTGCGCTCCTGCCTGAATGACGGTATCCTGCACCCCGTCGCGGATCAGCCGGACCTCTGACCGCCAGCTCCGTTCCGACCTTGAGCAGTGTGGAAAGGCCAGCGGCCTTCATCACACCCCATCAATGATAGTCGACGCCATGCTCAAGCCGGCGTAACCGCTGGCATCTCCGCCCGGCAGGCGCGCCAGAGGATCAGGCGATGCCATACAAAGAGCACCCTGCGCTGGCCAAAGGTCACGCCGTCACCATATTGACCGATGATGCGGGTTCCTTGCGTGATCAGGAGCAGCGCGCCTGGCTGGAAGAGCACATTGCTCAGGCGCGCGGCTTCTTCCTCGGCACGGGGTCGCTCTTCCTCGGGATCGATTGCGGGCGTGGTGAGCGACCCCAGCACGAAGATCGGTCGCATTTCGCCCTGCACGACCCCGTGCGAGAAAACGACATAGACGCGTCGACCATCGTCGAAGACGGAAACCAACCGTCATGGCGGGCTGTCTCCCTGCACCTGGAATCCGTAACGACGGTTCCGCGCCGCTTCGGCTGGGCTAACCGACTGCGGGAACGGCTCGGCGCCAGCCTGCGGGTGGCGCTGGTGGGACATGCAGCGGTCGGTGCTGACCCTCGGTCAAAGACGCGAGCGGCGGCGTCAGCGGCAGCGCGGCTGATCCGCAAGGTGCGCAGCGGCGTCGGCTTGGTGCAGCCCCCGGACACAGCCACCGCCCTTGACCTGCTGAGCGAGAAAGAGAGCACCATCATCAATTTGCAGGCGCTGAACGCTTGCGTGCGCGACAGTTGGCAGCTGGCCCATGCTGCGGCGGTGACCGATGGGGCGCGGGCGCATTGCCGCGCCCCGGACCCTGGGACCTCAAGGAGAAATATGACCTGATCATCCCCGAGGTCTACGGCCCGGACCGGATACGGCTCGACGGGCCGCTCACCGACTTCTGGGTGCTGAACTGGTCGCGGGGCGGCGACCAGCTTACGCAGATCGCCCCTGTCACGCTATCGGACCGCATCGACTTGCTCAGCGTCATCATGAAAAGCCCCGCCCCCTTTTATCAGCGCACGGGAGGAGGCTTCGAGCCGAAAGGCAATACGCCGGATCCCACCGCCTATCTGGACGCCATGCAAGGCGTGCGGGTCTGCGAGGTTTCCGGTCGCATCGATCTCGACGCCATAGTGTCCGCAGGCCGGGACCTTTTCCATGGTTGAGACCTGCCATGCCTTTCCAATACCGGGGCCTACGCCCTGTGGAAAAGCGTGCCTTCGGCCCTACGGTCTTGGGCGATGACCGACGATGGCGTGCGACAGGCCCGCGAATCCTGCACGACAGGCTGAGTGATCCTGGTCTGACGCCGGCGCCGGTGATCCTCTGTTCGTGGCAACTTCGGGCCTGGCAGACAGCAGACACCCTGATCGAAACGCTGCGTGCCCTGGGCCGCGAGATCGCTGAGCTGCGCAAGACCTTTACGCTGGCTGAACGCGAGCTGGGCTCCACCGCCAACCTGCCCGTCGCGCAGATCGAACAAGCCCTCACCTCCGATTGCCATCTCTCGGACCAGGGCGTCGAGCCCTTGAACCGCGCGGTCCTGCACATGGTTGGAGGCCACGTGAACAACCACGCAGCCCAACGCCTGCTGGCAAAGCAGGAACTTCTGCACCTGTAAGGCGGCGTCACGCTCGACCGCGCCTCGCGTGCGTTCGAACGGCTGGAGGGGATCGGCGCCGGCGCGACCTTGATTTTTCCCTCTGGAGATGTGATTGGTCTGAGCCGTGACCACCCGCGTGCCAAGCACTTTGCCCCGGAGCGGATGATGACCCACTGACGGCATGGCAAGGACCTGAGCATGAGCACCGACAAGCGTTTCTCTCAAGAGTCCCTGCAGGATGCGAAGACGATCAAGACATTGCTGACCGCGCTGCCCAAGGGCGTCGCAAAGGGTGAGATCTCCCTTGGTGACGAGGACGATCTTCTACTGATGCAGACGGCCGGGCGGATGCCCCTGCGGCTGCAGGGCGAGCGTCTGGATGGCCGTTGCACCGTAAGCCTGCGCGTCAGCTGGACCGACCCCGAGACACCGCAAACCAGCACAACCGGCAGGCCGCGCATCTGAAGTTGAGGCTGGCGACATGCTGGATCCGCCTGCATCGCAAACGCGACACGCGCAAGAAACCAGGCGCCCCTGATTTGCGGTGCCCCGCAGGATTTAGAAGACCATGGCCATTATTTCCCTGACCTCCATCCCTGCCCGGTTCTCCGGCCTGTCCGAAACCTTGGCCTCCCTGTTGCGCCAGACGGTCGAAGTCGACGAGATCAGGCTGCATATCCCGCAGGCCTACAGACGGTTCCCGGACTGGGACGGCACGCTGCCCGACGTTCCGAAGGGCGTCCGCGTGATCCGCACGGAGGATGACCTGGGACCGGCGTCCAAGGCGCTGCATGCGGTTCGCGACCTGCAAGGAACGTCCACGCCGATCCTGTTCTGCGACGATGACCGGATCTATCCGCAAGGCTGGGCCAAAGGCTTGCTGAAGGCCCATGCGGAGAAACCCGACTGCTGCATCGCCGTCTACGGGCGTCACTTGCACAAGATTCTGAAGACGGAGCCACTCCCCTTGCCCGGGCCGCGCGCCAAGGTCGGCAAGGAGTACTTCGACCCCGCCTACCGATGGGAACGCACCCTGCAGAGGCTCCGGGAGCGCCGCGCGACACCGCTCGGGCCACGCCCGAGCCGTCGCCCCGTCGCGCAGCCCGGCTACAGTGAAGTCCTGCTGGGGTATGCAGGTGTCCTGGTGCTGCCGGAGTTCTTTGACGAGACCGCCTTCGACATTCCTCACGATGTCTGGATGGTGGATGACATCTGGCTGTCGGGACAGCTTGCCCAACGCAATGTACCGATCTGGCTGCCGAAACGGCAACCGGTCTGCCTGCGCGCGACCAACGATCCGGTCGCAGCGCTGCGCGACAGCGTGTTCGACGGGGCGGACAGGGATTGCTCGAACCGACGGGCCATCGCGTATTTTCAGCAGACCTACGGGATATGGCAGGCCACCCCAGCTGACGAAAGGCGATCCGTTCCGGGAAAACGCTGACCAGTGTCCTTCGCCCGCTGCCCCGAAATCATGGACCGTCGTCTTGGCCGCATGCGCGGAAACTGACGCCAACCTCCCGCGGGTGCGATTGGCCCTTCATGCGGCGACGCTGAACCGATCGGCCAAATCGTAAACAAAGCGCTACAGGGTCACCTTCCCCCATGTAGGACTCCGCCGCTTGTCGCGTGCGATCGATTTTATATTTGGGGACTACCACCATAACCGACCTGAACATTTCGGGCGTCGTCGGCGGATCTTTGTCCGGCGGCACGCCGAAGACCGCCGATCTGACCGCCCTCATCGATATTGCCCACCTGTCTACCTACAAGCTGGGCGCCGCCAACAATGATGGCGGCAGCGACGGCGAAGAAGTCACGCTCTCGGGGCCGCCGTCGCGGGCCAGAAGAGCTACGTTGCCACCGAAGCCCCGATGTTCAACGCCTTCTTCGGCTTTGCCCCGGACTTTACCTCCGACGCGGTCGCGATCAACGGCGACGACGCGGTCGAGCTGTTCAGGGATGGCTCAGTGAACGACGTCTTCGGCGACATATATACCGACGGCACCGGTCAGGCGTGAGAGCCTCTCGACGGCTGAGCCTACCGCGTGGACGGCCCCGGCCCGGACGGGTCGACCCGGCGCGGCCCACGAGACCGGTGGATTTCACGCTGGAGCTGCTGCATTTCGCTGCGCGGAAAGCCAACACCGCTGCCGTGTGCGACGCGCCGCGTCTGTCAGCCGTGCTGAATGACCTGCGCGCACAGGATCTGGGCGCAAACGGGATCGCCGACAATACGCTGACCCTTTCGTCCGGTGACGTGATCTTGCCGGGCGTTTTCCTTGGCGCATCCGAGGACATCTTCGGCTCCGCGGGCATCGGAGATATCCAGATCCAGAACGAGTTGGGCGTTCAGGCCATGGCGCTGGAGAACCGCGAATGCGATCAGAACACCGACGTTCTGGCCGCGGCCATTCTCCGCGACCTGTGAGTTCACCGCCCTCACAGGCACCGATCTGGACGGCGCGGACTTTGCCTACATGTCCACCAACTTCGACTTCAGCACCTATGCCAACATGGCACCGCTTGCCGTGGACGGCCGCCAAGCTCCGATGGGCAACGTCGTCAGTTCTTCAATGGTGATCGACGTGAACGCCGAGTTGATCGGCAGCGTGGGTGCGGCCACGCCGGCGCCGGGCCGAATATCCTCGCCCGGTGACATCGCCATCTCGCCGTCTTGGACGTCCGGCACGCCGACAGCCGACAGCCGACAGCCGACAGCCGACAGCCGAGGAACTCGATACGCTGGCCGCCGATGTCCATCCCCAGGTGGATGCCAACACCGACACGAACAAGGTCGTCCGGCTGGCGCACATGCAGCTTATCGGCATCGAGCAGGAGCTGGCCGCGCACCTCTCTGAAGTCGATATGATCGTAGCGGGCGGATCCACCACGCGCCTCTTCGACGAGACTGACGTGCTGCGCGCTGGTGACAGCGATCAGGGCACCTACCCGATCATCGTGCGCACCGCCGACGGCTCATACAAGTACGTCGGACGCCTTGTGATGAACTTCGACGCAGACGGCCAAATCATTGCCGACAGCGACGACCCAACCGTCTCCGGTCCCCATGCCAGGAACGAGGCGGGCGTTGCGGCGTTGTAGGCCAAAGCCATTGTTGACCCGGAATTTCAGGTCATCGCGGATACCATTGAGACGCAGATCTTCGCGACCGAAGGCGACATGTTCGGCGTGTCGGACGTGTCCCTCAGCTGCAACCGCAACGGCACTTACACCGACGACGATCCCGACGGCTTGCGCACACGTGAAACCAACCTTGGCAACCTGACAGCGGACGCCAACTTTGCGGCGGCACAGGCGGTCGATGCCTCCGTCGTCGTCTCGATCAAGAACGGAGGCGGCGACCGCGACTATCAGGATGTGACCTTCACCGTCACTGTTCCGGATGA
This sequence comes from Sagittula marina, assembly GCF_014196795.1. Classification (GTDB taxonomy): domain Bacteria; phylum Pseudomonadota; class Alphaproteobacteria; order Rhodobacterales; family Rhodobacteraceae; genus Sagittula; species Sagittula marina. Next base: position 534,991 of record NZ_JACIEJ010000001.1, on the reverse strand, counting down.
TGTCCTCGCGGTCCGACCCGGGTGCTGCCCGCTCTCACAGCCCCGGTCGCATGGTCGGGGCTGTTTGCGTTTGCCTTCGTTCGGGAAAGGGCGCGCTCGCCACTCAACCGCTTTGTGCCACAAAGCTAAGTGGCACGAAAAAAGGCAGTACGTTCCCGCCTTCTGATCTGGCCAGCAGCGATGCTAGGTCAGGAGGACGGAGCGACGCCATTTCGCTTCAGGCTATCCGCAGCGACGGAAAAAAGGCAGACGCGCGGTCTTGAGCAGAGCACTGTCGGCTGCAAAGAGATCCGCATAATGGAGGATCATGATCTCCGGGTCAGGGCCACGCACCGGGGCATTCGTTGCATGTGTCGCGACGGCGGCGACGATGGCTTCGCCCAACCCGAGTTCGGCAAGCAGTAACGCCCCCAGAACACCATGCGGAATGCGCGCCGCAACAGGCGTCTGAAGATCGTTCCCTTCGCGCATTTCCATCAGAAGCGGCTTGTCCAAGTCGTGCAGCAATAGAACGGCAAGAAGGGTCTGCCGGTTGACCTGCCACCCCCAGCGTTCCGCCGCCACGGACATCAACGCCAGCCCGGCTTCGGTGACATCGTTGGTGTGGTCGACCAAGCTCGTCCCGGAACCGTAAGAGAAAGGCACATCGACGATCCGCTCAAATGTGGACGAGGCAAGCACCGAGACCCAGGCGGTCACCAGGGCGGTTTGCAGCGCAGGCTCCAGCTCCGCGGCGCGGGGAAAGGCCTCGAGCATCTGCCGCGTCTGGCGCGTGTCGGGCTTGACGATTTGGTAGCTTTTCATTTCGCAGGTATCCTGTTCAGATGTTGGCATGAAGAAAGAAACTTCCCAAAGTTCGCCCCCAGGTTCCCCCGCTGCGGACGAGAGGCCGGAGCACTCCGAGAGCACTGGAGACCAGACGCTGGAAGGACGGATCTATCGCGCCTACCCCGAGCTTACGCGCTCTGAACAACGGCTGGCGGATGTGCTGCTCGAGCATCAGATGGACCTGCCGATCTACACGGCCGCCGAGCTTGCCGCGCGGGCGAACGTCTCCAAGAGCACCGCGGCCCGGCTGATCCGCGCACTTGGCTACCGCAGCTATCCGGAGGCCAAGCGGGCGATCCGAAACGAGCAGTTCTGGGGCTCGCCGCAGGGCGGCCTCGGACGCGCGGAACACCCGCAGGAGGCTTCGTCCAAGCGGATGATGGAGGATGACCTTGAAAACATCCGCCTGACCCTGACCGCCATCCCGGAGGCGCGGATGGCCGAAGCGGCCCGGGATATCGCCACCGCGCGCCGCGTGTGGATCATCGGGCTGCGCAGCGGACAAGGGCTCGGCCTGCACATCGGGCATTATCTCACGCTGATCCGCGGCGACGTGCATATGATGCAATTCGGGGCGGGTTCCCTGTCTCATGATGTCGGCAGCCTTGCAGAAGGGGATCTTTTGCTGGTGATCGCCTTCCGGCGGAGACCCAAGGTGCTGGTCGAACTTCTTGAGGCGGCACGCGATGCGGGCGCACGCACTTTGCTGATCTCCGATCTCTCCGCAGGTGCGAGCGCAAGGGCAGCCGACATCACGCTGCGCTGTCGGACACAAAGCCCCGCCCCTTTCAATACGTTCACGGCCGCGGTCACGCTCATAAACTGTCTGGCGTGGCAAGTTCACGCGATGATGGGCGATGCGGCAATCGCGCGTTATCGCCGCATCGACCAATTGGTGCGCAAGCTCGACGACGTCTCGACTCCGCAGCCGAGGGAATGACGCCGCAGGCCCGTTCAGCGCAAAAGGCGTGCACGCGAGGGGCGCGCCCGGACGCCGCTGCGCGAGGTACTTGCGCCGAGGCGCGCAAGCCTCCCGGCCAATCCGATGGCCGCGCCAACGTCCTCCACCACCGGCAGACCATGCTGTGCTTCGAGATCGCGGGCAAAGTCAGCCATGCCGGCACAGCCCGGCACGATGCTTTCCGCGCCCCGATCTTTGGCTTCGACGATAAGATCGGTTATCTTCTGTACGGCACCGGTCTGAGGGTCATGCAGCGCGAGCACGGGGATATCGCAAACCAGAACCGCGCGGCACCGGCTGGAAAATCCGTAGCGAAAAACATTGTCTTCGAGCACCGGCACGGAGCGTGACAACGTTGTGATGACGGCAAAGCTATGGCCCACCAGCGACGCGACGTGCATCGCCGCCTCGCCGATGCCGACGACTGGTCCATTGAGAAGCGCACGCGCCGCGTCCAGCCCGGTGTCGTCGAAACAGGTGGTCACATGGGCCTTGGCTCTCAGCCTCGCGCATCCGCGTCAGCATTTGCGGCACCGCGAGCGCGCCGTCGACCGGGCCCTGAATGGCATCAGGGCCGCTGGCCGACTGACCGGCCACCATCTCGACATCCGGGTCGGCGACGGCACGGGCCGCACACGCTACACGCTCCGTCATCGATGCAGTCGCATTGGATTTGTCACTGTAACGCGGATCATGCGGGCAAGCTCCCGGCCATCGTGCGGGTCGGCGCGTCGTCGATGAGAGCGTCGTAGGAGATCTGGCCATCGGTCAGATGGCCGTCGGCGATGCCCCGTTGCCAGCGCGCATATGATGCCCCGCCGATTTGCGGCGTCGTCCACATCCCACAGGCGCGGTAGGTGTCGACAACCTGAACGGCGATGCCGGGATCCACCTTCGGGAAGGTCCGTGCGAGAAAGTCACTGAAGCTGCTGGCTGCATGGGCGTTGACCCAGTCCATTCCACGCGCCAACGCGCGTGAGAAGCGCGCTGGCCGGGTGTCATCGGGCGAAAGGCCTTCGGTGTAGTAGACGCTCCAGGGAATGTCGCCGCCGTCTTGGGCGAAAACCGCTGCCACGGCCCCCCGGCCTGCCGCCTGATAGGCAAGCGCGCCGGGCAGGTCGATCAGCAGGAAATCCCCATACCGCCGGCGAAACAGGCCTGAAGAATCCCGCCATCAAGGTCCTGAACGTAATTGACCGACTTCGGGTCTATGCCGGCCTCGCGCAGCATCATCTTGAGGTAGAGGCCCACGCTGGCGCCATTGGATCCTTTCATCAGCACGGTCTTGCCAACCAAAGCGGCGGCATTGAAGGCCTCCGCCGATGTGCGCCCGACCAGTGCCAACGGCGCACGGTTTGAAACCTGGGCGAAAGGCACGAGCCGCCGGCCGCGTCCGTGGAACATCGACGGCACCCATATGCCACCAAGAGCCGCCTCGGCCGTGCCGTCGCGGATGTGATCTAGAACCAGGTCCCAAGGGCGTGGCACCACCTCCGATACGTCCAACCCTTCATCGCGGAAGAACCCCCGCTCCTCGGCGAGGTAATGGGGCAGGTAATTGAGGCTATGGCCGGTGGCTGAAACAAGGAAGCGTTCCATCTTGGTCTCCTTCGATATATCAGGCAATTGCAGCGACCCGGGTGTCGTCGTGCCTTGACGCAATGCGCTGTCCGGTCGGCTTGTCGAACCAGCAGGCATCTTCGTCCGCGTAGTCCAGCGAACAGGCATCCCCATGCGACAGTCCGGGATGCCCCGGCATCCGGACAAAGACCAGATCCTCGGTCGAGATACTGTCGCCCGCGTCGGCAAGGCCCAGCCGGCAACCCATGATCGTCTCTGCCCCCAGACGCTCGATCACTGCCACGCGCGCGGGAAGACGGCCGGCTTTCTCGGGGCGCAGTTCCAGCTTTTCCGGGCGGATGCCGAAAATGGCCTTTGTTTCGCCCACCGGTTTCTGACCGGAGTGTGTCCAGGTGATGCCTTCCCCGGCGGTCAGGTCCTTGCCGTTCAATTGGACCGGAAGCAGGTTCATCGGCGGGGCGCCCACGAACTTGGCGACGAAGGTATTGGCTGGCTCGTCATAGATCTCGTCGGGCGTGCCGATCTGCTGTATGGTGCCGCCGTTCATCACCACAATTCGGGTTGCCATTGTCATCGCCTCGACTTGGTCGTGGGTGACGTAAACGAAGGTCTTCTTCACCTTCTGGTGCAGCGTCGTGATCTCTGACCGCATCTGGGTGCGCAGCTTGGCATCAAGGTTCGACAGCGGCTCGTCCAGAAGGTAGAGCGAGGGATCGCGCACCAGCGACCGGGCCAGCGCGACCCGCTGGCGCTGGCCGCCGGACAGGCTGCCGGGACGGCGGTCCAGCAACGGCGTAAGTTCCAGCTGCTCGGCCATTTTATCTACGGCGGCCTTCACTTCCGGACGCTTCATCACCTGCCAGCGGTGGATGGTGTTGACGATCGGAATATGATGCCACTTGCGGAAATGATCCATCACCAGCGGAAAGGCGATGTTGCTGCGCACCGTCATATGCGGATACAGCGCGTAGCTCTGGAAGACGAAGGCAACGCCGCGCTGCTTTGGCGTCCAGTCGTTGGCGAGCTTCCCGTCGAACAGCATTTCGCCGCCCGAAATTTCGGCCAAGCCCGCTATCATCCGCAGCAGCGTGGACTTGCCGCAGCCCGACGGCCCGAGAAGGACAAGAAATTCGCCATCCTCGACGGTTGCGTTGAAACGGCGGATGACAGTGTTGGTCCCGAAGGTTTTCGAGATACCTTTGAAGTCTATCTTGGGCATTGGATCATCCCTTGACTGCGCCGGAGGTCAGGCCTGCGACGATCTTGCGTTGCACGAGGAGGAAGAAGACCACGGCGGGAATGGAGAACATCAGCGCTGTGCCCATAACGGCGGAGAGCGGCGTTTCATATTCGCCGATAAAGCTGGCCAGGCCGACTGCGGCGGGCCACAGGTCCGGGTCCATCAGGAAGGTCACGGCGAACAGGAATTCGTTCCAGCCTCCGAAGAAACAGATCACAGCCGCAGCAGCGAGGCTGGGCGCGATGAGCGGGAAGACGATGAAAGACAGGATGCCCAGCCGTGGACAGCCGTCGATGATGGCGGATTCCTCGATCTCGTAGGGGATCGCGTCGATGGCCCCCTTCAGGATGAAGGCCGCGACAGGCAGCGAGAAACCGACATTGGCCAGAATCACCCCCCAGAGGCTGTTCAGCAGCCCCAAAGAGATAAACATCGCATAGAGCGGCACCACCAGCAGCGCCTCGGGGATCACCTGTGTCATGAACATCAGGAACCCAATCGCGCCACGGCCGTGGAACTTGAACCGCGACAGTGCGTAGCCGAGGACAGATCCCAGCATCAGGCTGAGGAAGGTGTTTCCAAGCGCGATGATGGCCGTGTTGGACATCCAGCGCAGAATAGGCACCTCGGCGAGGGCGGAGAACAGGTCTGGCAGGTTGGACAGCTGCGGATACGGCACCTGCCCGGTGTTAAAAAGCTGCGTGTCGGTGCCAAGCGCGGTGGTGGCCATCCAGTAGATCGGAAAGCCGGCAAAGGTCACGAGAACCGCGATCAAAATCACACGCAGCAAGACAAAGAGAGGGTTGGTTTTCATTTCAACATCACCAATGCGCGGCGGCGCTCGACAAGAAAGTGGATCGAGGCGACCAATAGGGCGAGGATCAGACCGACGACCCCGTAGGCGGAGGCAAGGCCCAGCTCGAAATCTTCGAAGGCGGTGAGGCGAAGCTGGACGACAAGGGTCGATGTGGACCCGATCGGGCCGCCCCCGGTCAGCAGATATATCACCTCGAACCGGCGGATCGACCAAACCGCAACCAGCAACGCCACCACCTGCATGGTCGGCATGATGCATGGAAGGGTCACATTGCGGAACACGTTGAGCGCATCGGCACCATCGATGCGGGCGGCCTCCCGCACCTCTTCGGGCACCGATTGCAACGCCGCCATCATGACCAGCATGACGAAAGGCGCGACCTGCCAGATGGTGACGAACATGATGGATGTCAGCGCCCAGTCGACCGAGGTCAACCAGGGAACGCGGCCAAGCCCCAGGGCTTCGGTGATGTCGCTGGCAACGCCCGACTGCCCGTTGAAGATCCACAGCCATACCAGCGTGGCGGCAACGGAGGGCACGGCCCAGCCGAACAGCATGACTGTCCGAAGGATGGCCCGGCCCTTGAACGGTCGATCCAGCGCGACTGCGGAAATCGTTCCAACCAGCACGCCGATGACCACCGTCAGGATCGTGTAGACAATCGTGATGTTGAGCGAAGTGTAGAACTGACTGTCGGAGAACAGGTCCTGGTAGTTTTCGAGGCCGATGTAATCGCCCGCGGTCGGGTTCATCAAACGCGTGTCGGTGAAGCTCATCCAGACTTGCTGGATGAGCGGGCCGAAGACGAAGAGCGTCATGTAGGCCAGTGGGACCGCAACGAACGCGTAAGGGACCAGACGCGGCAGCAGCCGACCCCGAAAAAGCAAAGGAGAAGTCATTGGTCGCGGTCCTTTCACCGAAGGTTTGCGGCTCAGTTGCTGTAGTCGGCGTCGATCTCGGCTTGCGCCTCGCTCAGGGCGTCTTCGGTGGTCGCAGCGTTCAGCAGAACCTTTTCAAGGCCGTTCATCAGCGGACGCATGATCGATTGGGTTTCCATCTCGTAACCCGGAATGAGGGTCGAACGGGAACTCTCCGCCATCTCGGCAAACGTCGTCGCCCAGGGGTTCGCCGTGACGAACTCTTCGGTGACGGGCACATCCGTCGCCAGTGCGTCGGGCCCCGAAGCCGCGCGGAGCGACAGCTGTCCTTCTTCCGAGATCAGCCAGGACAGGAATTCCTTGGCCGCAGCTTGTTCCTCTTCGCTCGACCAGACGTTCACACCGAGAAAGATCTGCTGGTGCGCCCCGGGGTTCGGGAAGGGCAGCGCGGCCGACCCCAGATCGGTGCCCGGCAATGGCCCCCCGGTGGCAATGTTCAGCGAGCCGCCAGAGTTGTCGATCGAAAAGGCCACCTGCTGTTCCTTGAAGCGCGTACGCTGCGTGCTCATCTGGTCGCCGATCGGCATGATGCCACTGCCATAGACCTCCTTGAATGCCTCGAAGGCCTGCGCCATTTCCGGCGTGTCGAAGGTGATATTGCCGTCGTCGTCCACCAGCTCGACTCCGTAGCCATAGGCCCAGTTCAAGAAGTCCTGCGACCAAGGGCTGAATTCATTCATCGAGTGACGGCCGGTGAAGCCGATGGCACCGGTCGCCTCGTTCGCGGCCTTGGCGGCGGCAATCAGACCGTCGACGTCAGTGGGAAGGTCCGCGCCCGTTTTTTCCAGAATGGACTTGTTGAAAATCAGCGCATACACGGCGCGATGCCAGCCAATACCGTAGCGGGTGCCGTCGACAACGGCATTGTCGTTTGTGGCGTTCAGGTTTTCAACGCCTTCGGTCACATCATCCAGCGGGATCAGGAAATCCGCGCCGATCAGGGTAAAGAACAGGTTGTCCTGCGCGATGATGATGTCCGGGCCCTGACGCGCACCCATTTCCGTGATCAGGCGGTCGTTGAATTCGTTGCGAGAAATCGTGTGCTGTTCCAGCTTGATGTTCGGATGGCTTTCTTCGAACTTCTTCACCGAAGCCCACAGTTTCTCGCCCCGCAGCGCGTCAAGCCACTGGGTGTTGGCGATGGTCAGCGTAACCTCGTCCTGAGCGGCGGCCGGGGCCACCGCGCCTGCGATCATTGCGGCGACGGTTGCGCTCGCCAATAGGGTGCGTCGTGTAAGTGTCATCGGAGTGTCCTCTTGTTGGTGCAGTTTGGCGGGGGGGGGCCGGCGTCACGCGGGAACGCGGTGAACGCCCAGGGGCACGTGACAGGACAGATTCTCGGCGCCTGTCTCTGTCACGAGATAGCAATCACCTATGTTCGCACCCGCGGTCAGCGGGTCGAGCCATTGGGAATGCAATACGAATGTCATGCCCTCTTCGAGCGCGTCATGATTGTTCGACTGGATGTTGTAGGGCGGCATCTTGGGCAGGGAGACCGAGTGCCCGACGTTCGGGTTGTGCGGTCCTTTTGTCGCCGGCCAGACATGGTTGAGGCTACGCCCCATCGCCTCCCAGTCCGGGTCGGGGACGTTTTGCTGCGGCACGAGAAGCGGCGCGCCGTCGTCACCAGCGCTCCAGTTGTAGGGCATGGAACGGCTGTCGGCGTCTGTCAGGTAGCCGCGGCGGATATAGGGCTCGAAGGAGGCATTGGCGACGTCAGAGATCAGCGTTCCGGGCTTGACCCGTGCGGCCGCGGCCTCAACGCCCTCCGTGCACATCGCCAGAACGTCTTCCTGCTCCTCCGTGATGTCGCCGACGGCGATCATCCGCGCGATCTGCGCGGTATAGCCGTGATACTGCACCGCCGAGATGTACAAATTGATGATGTCACCCTCTCGAACAACATGCCCGTAGGGTTTGCCGCAATGTGTGCCGTAGGGATTGATACCGATCTGGTAGCCGTCCCCGGTCTCGCCGCCACGGGCCATCTGCGCAAAGGTGAAGGCCGCGTAGATCTCGTGATCGGTCACGCCCGGGCGGATCACGTGATAGGCGGCCTGCATTCCAATGCAGGCCAGCTGGGCCGCTGCGCGCACGATGGCCTGTTCGCCCTTCGAGCGGCGGCGCTGCATGCGGTTGACGATCCCGTGGGCCATTTCGAACCGGCAGCCGGGAAGCACAGTTTTCAGACCAGCCCAATACGGCGCCGACGTTGCGTCACCGATCAGGCCGACTTGCGCCTTTGAAAGGCCCAAGCGGTCGAGATGTTTTGCCGTGGCATCGACAACCCGATCCAGCCCGCGACCCGGACGGTTGTAGGTCTCGCGGCCCCAGGTGCCCACCTGCCAGATGTCGTCGACCAGCACAGGCTCGCCCGCCGGCGGCAGCAAGACCGAACTGGCGAAAATGGTGTAGAGCGCCAACGGCAGGTCGGTGTCCGTGGGAATGAGCAGCATGCCCTCGCGGGCCCAGTCACAGATGTAGCGGAGATAGGAATTCGACGCCTTATACGAGCCGATGCTGTCTGCATGAACCAGAAGAATATCATGCCCTGCTGCGCTGGCCTCCTGCCTGATCCGACGCAAGCGGTCGGCGAACTCGCCTTCTGGCAAGGGCGGCACGGGACGGAATTCGAAATCCGGTTCGAAACCGTCCAGAAGGCGCTCCATCCGGGGCATCGTAGGTGTGGCTGAAGCCAGATTAGTCAGTGTCATGGGCGGGCTCTTCTACGTTTACTGAAGCGCCATTTCAGCGCGGTGTAAGGTCAAGAGCCGCTCACCCCGGTGAACGGTCAAGCAGGAAGGAACCCGCTTTCCAGATCTGCTGAAAATTTAACCATCCGCCGCTTTCACGCAAAATGACGCATTCTCTGCCTCTCATCGGCACAAGAATACCAAACATGAAAATCGTGCTATCACTATGATAGTAATTAACTAAGGCACAGATTCCGACCGTGGGTCAGAAGATCAATTGGCATTTTTCTACAAATTATGGGAGAAAAGTTTCAGGTGTTAAATTAAGCCATGACGTCGCATTGGGCGCTTCGGAAACGACGCGAGATGGAAATCGCCGCTCATGCAACCTCGTCGCTTTCACACTGGACAATGTGATTCCCTGGCGCGCAAGCGGGCGCGAAAAGGCCGTGCACCCGGCCAGCGCGCGCCATTGGGTAAGGTAGAGGACACGGCATGCAGGTGATGACCCGCTGATCGCGCCGCATGACGTCGAGCCGTGAACCAAGCGGCAGAAGCTGGGCAATCGCCTAAGGCCGCGCTGCCGCCCCTGCGGTTCGTAAAGCCGGACTCGTCGGAACGAACGGCGACACAGTCGCATTTCGAAGGCGCCCGCAATTCTCGATGCAGCGCTCCGATTGCGTCTTAATGATTTCTGCAATGTCATTCACACGGGCTTGGCGATGTGCCGCGCCTTGAGCGAGCTGTCGAAGACTATGACGCCCGCGTTTCTGAGGGGCCCGATTGCGCTTACGAGCCCCCCACACTGCCCCGAATTGCGTCAGTCGACGAGACCATTCTCACGGTCGGCGTCTTCGGCAATCCGTGCGTCCTCGCGCAGCTCCAGCCACATCGCGTTCAGCACCGCAAAGGCTGCCGCCAAAGCCAGCCCGAGAATCCAAGCGAAATACCACATGTGTCAGGTCCTTTTCAGTACAGGGTTTCAGCGTTTTCGTTCACGTCTTCTTCGGTGACCTTGCCCCAGAGCACCCTGTACACCCAAGCTGTGTACATCAGGATCAACGGCAGGAAGATCGCCGTGCAGATCAGCATGACGAACAGTGTCAGATGCGATGAAGACGCATCCCAGACAGTCAGGGAGGACGTCGGGTCGATGCTGGACGGCAAGATAAAGGGAAACATGGTCAGGCCAACCGAGGACACGATGCCCAGAATGCCCATCTTGGACCACAGCAGGGTGGAAACCTCGCGCCCCGCCTTCAACCCCAGAACCGCCAGCGCGATGCCGACGAAGCCCATGATCGGTGCGAGTGCGATCCACGGACGCTCAGCATAGGCCGACAGCCACGACCCCTCGCGTGCCACTTCATTGAATAGCGGATTGGAGGGGCCGTCGAGGGCGACTTCGTTCACAAAGGAATAACCGTCGACCCCCACCGCCAGCCAGAGCCCCGCCAGCGCATAACCTGCGGCGGCGATCATCCCGGCCTTAACGCCGATGGAACGGGCGCGTTGCTGCACCAGACCTTCGGTTTTAAGCGTCAACCACGCGGCGCCGTGCATCAGCAGCATGGAAAACGACACCACGCCTGCCAGCAGTGCGAAGGGGCGCAGCAGCCCCACCAGCTTCATGATCATGCCGCCCTCGTATATTGACAGCAGATCCTGCGTCAGACGAAACGGCACGCCGAGCAGCACGTTGCCAACGGCCACACCGAACAACAGGGCCGGCACAGCACCGCCTGCAAACAGCGCCCAGTCCCAGCGCGTCCGCCATTTGGGATCTTCGCGTTTGGAACGGTATTTGAACGCCACAGGGCGTACGATCAGCGCCGCGAGGATCATGAACATGGCAAGGTACAGACCGCTGAACGCGACCGCATAAAGTGGTGGCCACGCGGCAAATATCGCCCCGCCGCCAAGGATGAACCAGACTTGGTTGCCCTCCCACACCGGGCCGACCGTGTTGATGACGACGCGCCGTTCCAAATCCGTTTTTGCCACGAAAGGCAGCAGCGCGCCGACCCCCATGTCGAAACCGTCGGTCAGGGCGAAGGCGATCAGCAGCACCCCAAGCAGGCCCCACCATAGAACGCGCAGAGTCTCGTAGTTGATAAGTTCGTGCATGATCATGGTATGTTACTCCGCCGGTTCCGCGAGGGGGCTTTGATTGCGCCGGGTGGACAGACGCCCCACGTGACGCTCCTGCCACGCGATAGTGCTGTCCACATCCTGCGTTGGGCCGATCTTGATGTATTTGATCATCAGCTTGACCTCGATGACAAAGAGGACCGTATAGAACAGGGCAAACCCAAACAGCGTGAACAGCAGGTCGCCGACGGTCAGATACGAAGCCGACAGTGCCGTCGGCAGCATCCCGTCCACGGTCCACGGCTGGCGGCCCACCTCGGCCACGAGCCAGCCCATCTCTGCCGCGATCCACGGCAATGGGATGAAACCCACGGCGGCATAGAGAGACCACTTTGGGTAGGTCATGCGCCTGAACGACGTCCGCCAGAAGAAATAGGCCGTGATGAGGATGAAGCTCATGCCAAGGCCCACCATGATCCGGAATGCCCAGAACAAGGTCGGGACATAGGGGATCGTATCGTCTGCGGCCTGTGCGATCTGCGCCTCGGTGGCGTCACGCGGGTCTTCGACGTAGCGCTTCAACAGGAAGGCATAGCCCAGATCATCCGAATTCTGCTCGAAGCGGAATTTGGCCTGGCTCGGGATCTCTTCGCCGGCGGCCCGCGCCTCGCGGATCTCCATCAATGCGTCATAGGCAATGATCCCCATACGCACGCGGCCCTCGTTTTCGGCCACCAGTTCGTTAATGCCCGCGATTTCAGTATCGAAGCTGCGTGTACCGATCAGTCCCATGACCCATGGGATATGAATCGCGTAGTGGGTCTCGCGGTCTTCCATGTTGGGCAGGCCCACCAATGTAAAAGAGGCAGGCGCGGCTTCGGTTTCCCACATCGCCTCGATGCTGGCGAGCTTCATCTTTTGCGTCTGAGAGGCCGAGTAGCCGGATTCATCACCAAGAACGACCACCGACAGTGCGGAGGCCAGGCCGAACGCAGAAGCCACGGCAATCGACCGGCGCGCGAGATCGGTGTGCCGCCCTTTCAGCAGGTAAAAGGCCGACACTCCCAGCACGAAAAGGGACGCGGTGACATAGCCCGCCGACACGGTGTGTACGAATTTGGCCTGCGCCACCTCGTTAAAGACCACCTCGAAGAAGGAGGTCATTTCCATGCGCATGGTCTCGGGGTTGAATTCAGCGCCTACCGGATTGGCCATCCAGCCGTTCGCGATCAGAATCCACAGCGCGGAGAAGTTCGATCCGATGGCGACCAGCCACGTAATGACAAGGTGGCCGACCTTCGACAGCTTGTCCCAGCCAAAGAAAAACAGCCCGACGAATGTTGCCTCCATGAAAAAGGCCATCAGCCCTTCCATCGCCAGCGGCGCGCCGAAGATGTCCCCGACGTAGTGCGAATAGTAAGACCAGTTCATGCCAAACTGGAATTCCATCGTGATGCCCGTGGCGACGCCCAGCACAAAGTTGATACCGAACAGCGTGCCCCAGAATTTCGTCATCTGCCGCCAGATCGGGCGGTTCGTCATGACGTAGACGGTCTCCATTATCGCGACGAGGATCGACAAACCCAGTGTCAGCGGTACGAAGAGAAAGTGATACAAGGCGGTCATACCAAATTGCAGGCGTGACAGCTCGACCAAGCCGATTTCCATGGCGTGGCTCCCTTCAATCATCCATGCCCCATCAGCGGGGCTCCGGACTGTTATATTCTATTTGTCGCATGTCACTTTGACGTGCATCAATTCCCATATCTTAGATTCAGAATTTTAACCCTGTGGCAGCCCGTCCCTGCAACCCGATGACGCAGTCCGCCTGTGAGATATCCTCTGCCCGATGCGCTGCGATGAGGAAAGCAGCATCAGGCAGCGCGGCACGCAACCCCGCCATGACACGGCGCGCCGTCTCTCGGTCCAGACCTTCTGTCGGCTCATCGAGCAGCAACACACGCGGCTGCGCGAGCAACGCGCGGGCAAGCACAAGCCGCCGGGCCTCTCCGCCCGACAGGCCCGTCCCCCGAAACCCGAGGCGCGCGTCCAGCCCACCCTTGGCTGCGATGACGTCATAGAGCGCAACGGAGTCGAGCGCAGCCAGCATCGCCTCGTCGGTCGACGGTCCGGCCATGGCAAGGTTGTCGCGCACGGTGCCTGCGATCAGCGCGTGGCGTTGCGGCACCATGACGACGGATTGCCGCCATATGGCTTCTTCGTCCGGGGCTTGGCCCCCCAGCGAGACACGTCCCTCCGCCGGGAGCAGGACGCCTGCGGCCATATAAAGCAAGGTCGATTTGCCGCGTCCGCTTGGCCCGGTGAGGGCCACGGTTTCACCCGGCGCGACACGGACTGTGACAGGCGCAAAGCGGCCTGAGGTCACGGCGTCCAACATCAGCACCCCTTTGGGCGCGACAGCAGAAGGCTCCGCCCGGACCGTTGTCAGCGACGGAGCAACGCGCCGCGCCGCCTGTGTCATGCGCCCGACCTCGGCCAGCGCGCGGCGCACGGGTGCGACTGCCTCGCCCAAAGCGAGCGCCGCCAAAGCGCCCAGCGCCACCTGTGCTGCGCTGAGCGTCCCGGCCTCTGCCAGCGTCGCGCCGATGGCCAGCGCTCCGCCGACCACAAGCGTGCCGATCATGTCGAGGCCGAAGCCCATGCGCCGCTCCACCGCGTCAAGTGCGCGTCGGGCCGTGGCCTCCCGCCAAAAGGCGTCGTCCACACGGCGTTGCGCCGTCGACAACTGACCATAGACTGCAAGGTCTTCGCGCGCGGCGACCATGTCCACCATGCGGGACCGGGCGGCCTGAAGCGCAGCCTCCTGCCGCCGGGCGGGCTTACGTGCCAGACGTTGCCCAAGAACAAAGATCAGCGTCGGACAGAGCAACCACATCCCGGCGACCCACAGTCCGACCCAAGGGTGCACAAGCCACGCCAGAACGACCCCTGCCCCCGTCACCACAAGCACACCCGCCGCACCCGGCAGCACCAAGCGCAGCAGCACACCGCCCAGCGCATCCACGTCTGCCGTTACCCTGTTCAGCACAGCATTGGCGCGCAGTCTTTCCAGGGCGCGCCACGGTTGCGCCAACAAACCGCGCAGCAAGGACACCCGCAAGTCAGAGAGCGCCCGCAGCGTCGCATCATGGGTCAGCACACGCTCACCGTATCGGGCCGCCGTGCGCCCCATGGCAAGGAAGCGCACCATTGAGGATGGGACAAACACATTGAACAGTGCGCCCGTCCCGGCGAGCCCTGCCACAGAGGCCGCCGTGATGAACCATCCCGACAGGCCCAGCAGGGCCGCGCCCATGGTCAGCACCGTCACCGAGAGGGCAAACCCGCGCAGCAGCGCTTTGGACTGGCCGCGCAGGATCAGCGTCACAATCTGCCACAGAGCGTTCATTGCGTGTCTCCGAGGTCAATCACGCGGTCCATCTGTGCCGCCAACCGCAGATCGTGGGTTGCGACAATCAGCGTCCCCTTGTGGGACAACAGGCCGCGCGTCACGGCCTCTGCCGTATCATCATCCAGATCGGCGGTGGGTTCGTCCGCCAGCAAAACCTGTGGCGCTCCATGCAGAGCACGCGCCAAAGTCACGCGCCGCGCCTCGCCGCCAGACAGGCCCGCGCCGCGTTCGCCAAGGGGTGTCAGATCACCTTTGGGCAGACCTTGCACCACGGGGCCCAGCGCCGCCTGCGCGACTTCCCCGCCCAGCGATGCGCCGAAGCCCACGTTGTAGCGCAGCGAGCGGGCGAGGAAATGCGGCGCTTGCGGCATCCAGCCGAGCCCCGCGCGCCAATCGTCCAACCGATCCGCCAAGGGCTGACCATCCAGCGTGAGCTCCCCGGTCTCCGGTCGTTCCAATCCGGCGAGCAGGCGCAGCAGCGTCGTCTTGCCCGCCCCACTCGGCCCAGTCAGGGCGATGCGCGTGCCCGGCCTGATCTCAAGGTCGGGCAAATGGATCTGCCGGTCCCCGCGATGCAGTGAAATGTTATTCAGCGCAAGGACGCCCGTGATGGCGACACCGCCCTGCCCGTGACCCGGCATGGCTGCCCGTTCCTGACCACGCCAGTTTTGCAGCTCTTCCTGCACAGCGTCGGCAGCGGCCTTGTCATGCCACGCGCTGGCGAGGTCGCGCAGCGGCTGAAAGAACTCCGGTGCCAGCAACAGCAGCCAGATGCCGGTGGTCGGGGTGACGTCTCCGCCCCAGTGTACCTGCTCCAGCAAGGAAAAGCCGGTCCAGACGGCCACCATGGCGACGCCCAGCGCGGCGAAAAGCTCCAGCACGGTCGAGGATAGAAAAGCGACACGCAGCACGGCCATTGTCTTGCCGCGCAACCGTTCAGAGGCTTCGGCGAAGTCGTCCGTCACGGCCTTACCCGCGCCAATCAGCCGGAGGTCGGCCAGCGCGGCCAACCGGTCCACCAGCAAATCCCCCAGAGAGCCGATTTCGTCCATCTGGCGGGCGCTGGCGTCCTTGGCCGCCCAGCCGACCAGCGCCATGAAAAGCGGAATCAGCGGGCCAGACAACAGCAAGACGACACCCACCGCCCATGCGTTCCAGAATGCCAGAACGAGGATCACCAAAGGCACCACCGTCGCGCGCAAGCGGGCTGGACGATAGCGCATCAGATAGGGACGAAGCGCCTCTGCTTTTTCCGAGACGAGGGCGGAGAGCGCTCCGGGGCCGCCGATGGACGAGGTGTCCAATGTACGGCGCTCGCCCCCTACAACCTCAGTGCGGAGGGTCGCCAAAACGGTGTCAGCATGGCGCGCCAAGGCAGCGTGAGATCCAGCCTCCAACGCGGAGCGCACCAGCCCCAAGGCCACGAAACCGGCGACCGTTGGCCAGACCAAAGCGGCCTCTCCCGACAACAGGCGCCCGAGCAAGGCGGCCACCAGCCACGCCTGAAACGGCCAGATCAAGGCCGCCGCCAAGGAAAGGGCCGCGCCGATCAGACCTGCTCTGTTCGTATCCTGTTGTCTCTGTGTCACGCGCTCTGCCCCGGCCATGGCTTTGGCGCAACGCTACGGCCCCATGACGGCGAGTAAAACCCAAAGCTCCGCGTCCAAGCGCCCCACCCGGTGCCGCGCAATCAGAGCGGCTTCAGTGCATTCCGTCCGGACCATGCTTCAGGATCACCGGCACGATCAGGTCCTCCTCATCGGCCAGATGGCGCATCAGCAGACTCTCGAAGCTGGTCAGCTCTTGACGAAAGCGGCCTGTCTCGAGGCTGCCTTGCAGGACGCCATTCGCGCCATCGGCAAAGCGGGTCATCAGGCCGTCCATCGCGTGGTGGTCGCGGTCGAGAATGTCGAATCCGCGATCCAGGGTTTTCTCACGTTTTCGCAGCACCGGGAAGTAATGCGCATCTTCGATCTGGTGATGCCCGTGCAGTTGCTGCAACAGCGCCCCGCCATATTGGCTCAGTCTTTGCTGCATGGCGCGCGGGTCCATCTTCTTGTCCATCACGGCCTCCGCGTCTGTGCCCATGACAGCGCAGAGTTTGCGGAACATCTCGTGCCGATCCAGCCAAAAGGCCACAAGCCCCGCGAAATTCGGATGCGACTCCCACTCTTCACGTGGGAAGGTCTCCAGCAGTACCCGCAGCGATTCTGGAAGGCCGTCTCGCTCGGTCAGATCATAAAGTTTGTCCATACGCTTCGTTGTAGCGCTACGGGGGCCAAGTCAACGCCACCCGTGCACAGCCCCCGTGTCGGGGTGCACATCTGTGCGCGCAGGCGCTTCTTGCACGAAAGCATAGCGCAGCTGTGCTTTGGAGAGCGGTTAATGGGGGCTTTGCCGTGGCTTCGCCCAAAGCACGTCACATTCCGCGCGCAATCTGAACGTAGACCATTAAGACAGGTTGCAGAACGCAGCACCTCCTCGGGCACACCGGTTAGAACATCGCTTCCGTGCCCCTCCGACCGCCATGTGTGTGGCCCCGGACCGGGGTTGCACCGGCGGGGTCGACACGTCCCGACGAACCGACCCTACTCAATGTGAGGACGAGCAAATGCGTTACCTGATCGCCGAAACCAACTGGACCATGATGACTCTGGCCGCCGAGCTCGCCGCGAACGGCACGCTTATGACGCGCACCGACCGGATCGAAGACATCGCCCATTTCATGAAACACGGCGAGGCTGATCTGTTGATCCTTGCCGCCGATCAGGTGGGAACGGCGGCGCTTTCCCTGGCCACGCTGCGCCGACAGTCGAACGACATGCCCATCGCCCTGGTCGCAGATAAACCACGGGCAGAGCAGATCACCGCGTGGCTGGAGGCCGGCGCAGACTGCGTAATCGACGCCACCCGCCCGCCGGAAGAGGCTGTGGTCACCCTGCAGGCGGTGGCACGACGCTCCCTGGGTTTGTCTGTGCCACAAATCCAACATGGTCCGCTGCGCGTCGACCTGCTGACCCGAAAAGCCTACCTTATGGGCTGCCCGCTGAAGCTCTCTCCGAAGCTGTATGAACTGCTGGAATACATCACGCTGCGCCCGGGCCAGCTTGTCACCCGTGCCGAACTTCTGTCCCACATCTACGGGTTGGAGAATGAGCCAGATGCCCGCGTCTTCGACGTCTACATCTGCAACCTGCGGTCATGCTTGCAGGCGTCGTCCGGGGCCGTGGACATTGAAACCGTGCGCGGCGCCGGTTTCCGCTTCTCGGCCTCCGACGCTGTGGCAGCAGAAGCTGCGTAAACGGTCAACGTGTCTCAGTCTACATCCACCGGCACGCCCAATCCGGTGTCGCCGGGACGGCGGACGTGAGGCCTGCAGTCCGGGCTGGGGATGATCGTCTCCGCCCGCAAAGACAGCAAAACAACACTTTGCAGCTTGATCATGCTCCCAGACGGGGGCGTGGTTGAAGTCACGTAGACATAGCGGCGATTGTAGTCACATTCCGCGCCGGACCGTTCATAAGAGTACTGGGGCGGATCCTGGTCCTGCCGGGGCGAAAACCCTTTCTTCCGCAGCGCTGCTTCCGCGTCGCGGGCCAACATACCCTCGACGTCTGGCACAATCGCGTACCCCGGTGCGATACCCTTTGATCTTTTCAGCTGGATCATGACCTCGTGGGGTTGCGTGAAAACATGGCCGGGCGGCGGGGATTGTTCGGCAACCAGCCCCTTGCCGTAAACACTGTAGACAAGCCCGACAATGGCGATCTTCTGTCCACTTCCGCTGAGGATCTCCTGCGCATCTTCTATGGTGACGCCGCGCAGCTCTGGCATGTAAAATGGCAGTCGCTTGCTATCATCTACCGCATTGCTGCCATCTTCTGCGGCAACGCTGGTCACCGCGAAGAAAGCAGCCCCCACAAAAGCCCAAAATAGTCGCTTCAACATGCCAGACTCTTTTTCAGTGTTTTTCACATCCGACCTTAATCACACAGATGCGGGGATCAAGAATTTGATCTCCGGTCAAAACACCGCTGCCACTTCATACAAGACAGGCTCAAACGACCGGCAGAGACTGTTGAACGTTCGGTTGGTGGCGCGCATTTCGGGGGCGCGCAGCATGGCGAGGAAATCCTCTCGCCGGCGCCATTGGCTGTAGTTGGCGATCCGTGTCTGTGCGTCATTCACGTGCAGCGCGGCCGAGACGAAGCCCGGCTGTTTCGATATGAATTTGCCGTAGGCGTCCTCCAACGCCTCCAGCAAGTCCTGACAATTGCCGGGACTGGTCTCGAAGGTGGTGACAACGGTCTGAAGATCGGAACTAACGGTGATATTTGGCATATCGGGCCCTCCTCTGATCCAGCTTTGCACAAAATCTGCCGTGCCCAAAGCGCCCCGCTCACAATAGGATGACGAATTGGCGCTTGGAATTCCTTGACACCCTGACCCGCGATGCGGCAAAAAATCTGCAATTCAAGACAACAGGCGCGGCAAACGTGTCAGAGCAGCGACCGGTCCCAAAACGGGCCAGAGACAGGACAGCACATGACCAGCACCGCCCGAATCGAGGAGTCCCTCCGCGAAACCATCATTTCGCGTCCGGACATGATTCTCGACGACAAGGACCTGATGCACGCTCTGATCGCGGCGAACGAACGCGCCATGGGCGGCAACATCGTCGACCTGCGCGGCATCGCCATGGAACGGCTCGAAGCACGGCTCGACCGGCTGGAGGACACCCATCGCTCCGTCATCGCGGCTGCCTATGAGAACCTTGCCGGGACCAACCAGATTCACCGCGCCATTCTACGGATGCTCGACCCGCTGGATTTCGAACCCTTTCTAAAGGATCTTGGCGGCGAAGTGGCCCAGATCCTGCGTGTGGACGTGATCAAACTGGTGCTGGAATCGCAGCAAAACGACAGCGAGCCGGTGATCCGCCGTTTGGGCGATGTCCTGTCGGTGGCAGAACCTGGGTTTGTGGAGACCTTTATCGCCGGCGACCGCGAGGCTCCGATCCGTCCCGTGACATTGCGTCAGATCAGCCACGGCGACGGGCGCGTCTACGGCACGCGCGCCGAATGGATCCGCTCTGAGGCTTGCCTGAAGCTCGATTTCGGGCCCGGACGCCTGCCCGGCCTGCTCGTCATGGGCGCCGAAGATCCGCACCAGTTCACGCCGCAGCAGGGCACCGACCTCTTGGCGTTCTTTGCGGGTGTCTTTGAACGTGGTATGCGCAGATGGCTAAGCTGACTGCGGACCAACACCTTTCACTGCCGGGCATTGTCATATTTCCGCACGAAATGTGACGCCCGCGCCTCTCGGCTCCGGGATCTGACCGCTCAGAAACATCCGGTGCCACAAGCCAAAGAACAGGCGCTGCCAGCCTGAAACGTCACCATCGGGGGAAGTTGACCGCGCAGCCGCGCGAAGGATGATCCGATGACGCTCGACATTTCGCAAGCTGCCCGTCACGCGCTGGCCACATGGCTCGACCACACCCGCGCGCTCAAGGACAGGTCAGACAACACCGTGACGGCCTACCGCGCCGATGTGATGGACTTCATCTCGTTTTTGACCGCGCATCATGCGGAACCGCAAGGGCTGGCGCCATTGGCACGGGTGACGACCTCTGACATGCGGGCGTGGATGGCTCACTTACGTGGGCAGGACATCGCGCCCCGGTCCATGGCGCGCAAGTTGTCGGCGGTGAAAACGTTCTACCGTTGGCTGGCGGAACGCGAGGGCTTCGAGCCTACCGCCGTTCTTGCGACACGCTCTCCGAAATTTCAAAAGAAGCTGCCGCGCCCCCTGACCGAAGACGCCGCCCGCGCCATGATCGACACCGTTGAACTGCAAACGCAGGACAGCTGGCAAGGCGCGCGGGATGCAGCTGTGACGACGCTGCTGTACGGCTGTGGCCTGCGGATTTCAGAGGCTCTGGGGTTGAAAGGGCGCGACCTGCCGTTGACGGACAGCCTGCGCATTCTCGGCAAGGGCAAGAAGGAGCG
Source organism: Sagittula marina (assembly GCF_014196795.1). Lineage (GTDB taxonomy): Bacteria > Pseudomonadota > Alphaproteobacteria > Rhodobacterales > Rhodobacteraceae > Sagittula > Sagittula marina. The sequence goes on along the minus strand of NZ_JACIEJ010000001.1, from coordinate 514,419 downwards.
TTTGGTGCCGGTGCTGCCCATCGCGCGACGCGCCGTCGAAAGCTATCTGACGCTCTGCCCTTACTCGATGTCGCCGGATGAAGCGGTGTTTCGCGGCGCGCGCGGCGGCACGCTGAACGGGCGTCACATCGCCAAGGTGACAGAGCGCGCGCGGATGCAGCTGGGCCTGCCCGCCACGGCGACGCCCCACGCCATGCGGCACAGCTTTGCCACGCATCTGTTGCAGGCCGGCGGTGACTTGCGGGCGATTCAGGAACTGTTGGGCCATGCCTCCCTGTCGACAACGCAGTCTTATACCGCCGTCGACCAAGTGCATCTGATGCAGGTCTACGAGGCCTGTCACCCCAAGGCGGGTTAGCGCTTGGCGCAGTTTACCACCCTTGAGGGCGGCCCCGACCTCTGACACGCTGCACATAGTTAAACATTCCAAAGGCATTGCCATGAAACTGATGCACTCCCCCGCTTCGCCCTTTGTGCGCAAGGTGATGGTTACCCTGATCGAGACCGGCCAGCTTGAGGATGTCGAACGCGTTAACGTTGCAACGTCTCCGATCGCGACCGATGCAGAGCTGGCGTCGGCCAACCCGGTGGGCAAGATCCCGGCGCTGATCCGCGAAAACGGACCGACCCTGTATGACAGCCGCGTGATTTGCCGCTTTCTGGATGCGCGTGCAGAGGCCGGGTTGTACCCGGAAAAACGCATTTGGGACACGCTCACACTGGAGGCGACGGCCGACGGGCTGACGGATGCTGCGGTGGCCATCGTTTACGAGGAACGCTTTCGACCGAAAGAACACGTGTCGATGGACTGGATCGAAGGACAGTGGGCCAAGGTGAGCCGCGCGCTTGATGCCTTGGAAACCCGGTGGATGAGCCACCTCAACGGGCCGCTCGACATGGGGCAGATCGCCGTGGGCTGTGGCTTGGGTTATCTCGACTTCCGTCACGACGTGCGCAGCTGGCGCACGGGTCGCGAGGGGCTAAGCGCGTGGTTCGAGAAGTTCGGGCAGCGCGAGTCGATGCTCGCCACCAAACCCGGGTAGTCGCCAAGCGCCGCCCGTCGGGGCGGCGCAATCGTTCAGAAACTCAGCGATACACCAACGTTCAGGGCGTTGGTCTTGATGTCGGTGTCGAAGCTGCCGCCATCGTCGAAGTCGCCTTCGTTCGTGGAATACGTGAACTGATATTCCCCGAAGACAGAGTAGCGGTCATTGATCGGCAGGCTGGCCCCGGCTGTCAGACGCACGGCGGGACCCGTGACCTGAAACCCATAAGTGCGCGACCCGGAGTCATGCTTTGCATCCACATGCGGAAACGCAATGCCGAGACCGCCACCGACATACGGCGTCACGTTGCCCCACTGCTGATCCCACCGCTTCGCGACATTGGCAGTCAGAACGTTGTGCCCGTCCGTGAATTCCAACCGTGAGAAGCCCAGATCATCCTTGGTGTCATCGGGCGCGTAAGCCTTCGTATGGGTGTATTCCACGCCAAAGCCCAAGCCGCTTGGCTGCCACCACATGGCGCGCGCGCCATAATAAGGCGGCATTTGAAAGGATTTCCCCTTCCAGCCAACCAGCTCGTCATAAGACCCACCGCCATTCGGCAGCTCGCCCGAAATCCGGCTGTGCGGCAGGGTCTGCCAACCAGTATAGATAGACAATTCTGTCTCTGCCGCAACGGGTGCGGCCATCGCGACGGCAAGGCTCGCACCCAGAATCACACGCTTCATTCGACAAACTCCGTTCTCGTTGGGTGCCAAGTAGCTTTGCATCAAGTGCGTTTCAACCGCGACACATCCGCACGACTATCAAAGTGTGCCTTTTGTTGACTTTACCACACCAAAGGTGACGGGTAGATACGCCACTGAAATCGCGCGGGAGAGTCGGCAAGGACTCGCCCGTGCGTTTTGACGTATCTTGGCCGGAGGGCGCTTCCTCGGGCCCCGAACTAGGGAGCGAAAATCGTGTCACACGCTGACGATCATGATGCCACCCGCAGGGACTTCCTCTACTACGCCGCAGCCGGCGCCGGGGCCGTCACCACGGGCGCTGCGGTCTGGCCGCTGGTCAACCAGATGAACCCCTCTGCCGACGTACGGGCCATGTCCACCATTCGTGTGGATGTGTCCGGCGTGGCTCCGGGCACCCAGTTGACAGTCAAATGGCTGGGCAAGCCGGTGTTCATCCGCCACCGCACCGCGGAAGAGGTCGAGAAGGCCAAGCTTCAGGACGAGGAAGCCATGGGCGACCTTGTGGATCCGCTGGCACGGAACGACAACCTCGATCCGTCGGCGCTGGCCGTTGACGCAAACCGCACAATGCCGAGCCCGGAAGGGTCCGACGAACCCGCCGAGACCTGGCTGGTCCAGATGGGCGTCTGCACTCACCTCGGCTGCGTGCCGCTGGGTGATTCTGGCGATTTTGGCGGCTGGTTCTGCCCCTGCCACGGGTCGCACTACGACATGGCTGGCCGCATCCGCAAAGGTCCGGCGCCGCAAAACCTGCACATCCCGCCGACCTCATGGGTCGATGGCACCACCATCCTGCTGGGTTAAGGAGCGCATCACATGGCTGGAATCCCGCACGATCATTACGAGCCAAAGACAGGCATCGAAAAGTGGACGCATTCGCGCCTGCCCATCGTAGGCCTGCTCTATGACACGATCATGATCCCCACCCCCAAGAACCTCAACTGGATGTGGATCTGGGGCATTGTCCTGACCTTCTGCCTTGCCCTGCAGATCATCACCGGCATCGTCCTGGTGATGCACTACACGCCGCATGTGGATCTGGCCTTTGCCTCGATCGAACACATCATGCGCAACGTGAACGGCGGTCACTTCATCCGCTACCTGCACATGAACGGCGCGTCGCTGTTCTTTGTCGCGGTGTACCTGCACATCTTCCGTGGTCTGTATTACGGGTCGTACAAAGCCCCGCGCGAGATCACATGGATCATCGGCATGCTGATCTACCTGTGCATGATGGGCACCGCCTTCATGGGCTACGTTCTGCCCTGGGGTCAGATGTCCTTCTGGGGTGCGACCGTGATCACCGGCCTGTTCGGCGCGATCCCGGGCATCGGTGAGTCGATCCAGACTTGGCTGCTGGGCGGACCTGCCGTGGACAATGCCACGCTGAACCGCTTCTTCTCGCTGCACTACCTGCTGCCCTTCGTGATTGCGGCACTCGTTGCCGTGCACATCTGGGCGTTCCACACCACGGGCAACAACAACCCGACCGGTGTCGAAGTGCGCCGCGGCTCCAAAGCCGAAGCAGAGAAAGACACCGTTCCGTTCTGGCCCTACTACGTGATCAAGGACCTGTTCGCGCTGGTGCTGATCCTGGCGATCTTCTTTGCCATCGTCGGTTTCATGCCGAACTACCTTGGCCACCCGGACAACTACATCGAGGCAAACCCGCTTTCGACCCCGGCGCACATCGTGCCTGAATGGTACTTCCTGCCGTTCTACGCGATCCTGCGCGCCTTCACCTCCGAAGTGTGGGTTGTGCAGATCGCCTCGTTCATCACCGGCGGCATCATCGACGCGAAGTTCTTCGGCGTTCTGGCGATGTTTGGCGCGATCCTGGTCATGGCTCTGGCGCCTTGGCTGGACACATCCCGCGTGCGTTCGGGCAAATACCGCCCGATGTTCAAGTGGTGGTTCGGCCTGCTGTGCATCGACTTCATGGCCCTGATGTGGCTGGGGGCGATGCCCGCAGAGGAGCCCTACGCCTCCTTCTCGCTGATCGCATCCGCCTATTGGTTCGCGTATTTCTTGGTCATCCTGCCTCTGCTGGGTGTGTTCGAGAAGCCGCTGCCGCGTCCCGCCACCATCGAAGAGGACTTCGACGCGCACTACCCGCCGAAGACCCACGCCGCTGGCACCACCCCGGCGGAATAAGCAACAAGGATCGCAAGAGATGTTCAAGAAACTCAGCCTCGCGGCCCTTACGGCCATCGGCCTGTCCACCGGCGCATACGCCGCCGGTGGTGAGGCACACGTCGAGGACTACTCCTTCTCCTTCGAAGGGCCCTTCGGCAGCTACGACCAAATGCAACTGCAACGTGGCCTGAAGATCTACACCGAGGTCTGCTCTGCCTGCCACGGTCTGCAATATGTTCCGATCCGCGACTTGTCGGCGCTTGGCTACAACGAAGACGAAGTCTTCGCCTATGCTTCGCAATTCGAAGTCTGGGATCCGGAGCTGAACGACGGCGACGGCGATTTCCGCACGGCCCTTCCAACGGACCAGTTCCCTGCGGTAACTTCGGCCAACGCACCGGACCTGTCGTTGATGGCGAAGAAGCGCGCTGGCTTCCATGGCCCCTACGGCCTTGGCATCAACCAGTTCTTCAAGGGCATGGGCGGCGCGGAGTACATCGCGTCCCTGCTGCACGGTTACGAAGAAGCGCCGGAATGTGCTCCTGAAGATTTCCCGGGTAACTACAACACCGTCTTCACCGCAGGTGGCTATCCGCCCTCCTGCCTCAATGAAGAGGGCCACCACACTGTTCCAGGGTCTTGGATCGGCATGGGGCAGCCCTTGTGGGGCGAAGACGTGGAATTCGACGACGGTCATTCCAACTCGCTGGAAAGCGAAGTGGAAGACGTCGCAGCTTTCCTGATGTGGACGGCTGAACCGAAGATGATGCAGCGTAAGGAAGCCGGCTTTATCGGTGTGTTCTTCCTGCTCCTCATGTCCGTTCTGCTGTACCTCGTGAACAAGCGCATCTGGGCTCCGATCAAACGCAAGGGCTGATTGCCTTCGCATATCGACAACGACAAAGCCCCGCCAATTTGGCGGGGCTTTTTGGTGTGCCGACTGCGATGTGTGGACCAGAGCTTATCCCAGCTCCCCAAGGTATTCGCGGAACGCCTTGGACGGGACCGAAAAAAACGGCTCGACCGGCACCGGCGGATGCACCAAGCCATCGGTTACCAGCACAACATCTTGCGCAAAGGCGCGGGCATCATTCGGATCATGCGTCACCATGAGGGTCAGCGCGCCGAGGGTCTCTGCCACCTCCCGCACGACTGTCAGCATTTCCCGCTTCAACCCCGGCCCCAGTGCGGCGAAGGGTTCGTCCAGCAACAGCACGGGCCGTGCCATCAACAAGACACGTGCCAGTGCCGCGCGACTTTGCTGACCGCCCGACAAGGTGCCAGGCTTACGCCGCGCAAGCCCCTCCAGCCCGACCCGTGCCAAGGCTCCTTCGATACGCGGCATCTCTTCGGCTCCGGGCTTGCGCCCGTCGGGCCGCAACGCCAATCCTAGATTTCGCGCCAGATCCAGATGTGGGAAAAGATTGCTGTCCTGAAACAGGATCGACACCGGACGTGCCTGCGGCGGCACCTGTGTCAAATCGCGGTCCCCCCAAGCCAAACGCCCGGAGATCGGTGTTCGGAAACCGGCGATCACGTCGAGCAGCGTCGACTTTCCAGCGCCGGATGGACCCAGAACGGCCACGCGCCGTCCCGGTGCGAAGGACAGATCCGCATCCAATGTTCCGCCCCCCATATCAATGCGCAGCTCCTCAAGCCTCAGCAAGGCGGCCTCCCCTGTCCAACATCACAAACGCCCCGAGCGACAACGCCAGCAGCAGCAAAGCCGCACCGGCGGCGGCCTCCATTTGATATGATCCCATCAACCGATAGACCTGCAACGGCAGGGTCGCCCGATCAGGGTCAGCGAAGAGGGCAATCACACCAAGGTCCCCCATCGCAAGTGCGGCGACCAGACCAGCAGCAAACCCAAGCGGACGGCGCAAGCGCGGCACCCAAATCAGACGCAGCCACGCCCAGCCGGTCAACCCCAGAGAGGCCCGCAGCCGCCCGTAATCCGTCTTCAACGCCTCGGCTTGTGGCGTGATGATCCGAAGCGCAAAGGGCAGGCCCATCAACGCATTGACCAATGCTGTCACCGGCAGCGCCATGGTGAACGGATTGACGAAGGGTCTCAGCATCAGGAAAAGGCCGGTGCCCAACACGAGAGGCGACACAGTGATCGCGGCCAGGGCAAGCAGTTCCCCTCGCCGGTTGGCCAGCGCCACGGCCCAGATCATGCATAAAACCGTCGACGCGCCGGCCACCGCCACCGAATGCCCCGCGGCAACGATAGTGTCCGCGCGCAGCAACATCAGTCCTTGCAGGCCTCGCAGGACCACAGCGCCAAGCGGCACGAGCAAAAACAAACCCGCGAGAGCAATCCACATTCCATCCGTCCAGCGGCGCCATCCCGCACCATCGCGACGAACCAACGCACGGTCACGGCCCAGACCAAACCCATCTGTCTGCGTCACTTTCAACGCCAGTATTCCCGCGCCGAGCCCAAGCGCCAATTGGATCAGACCCAGCGTGGCAGCTCGGCCAAGATCGAAGTCGAACCGCATGGCTTGGTAAATCGCCAGTTCAACGGTGGTTGCCCTTGGCCCTCCGCCCAATGTCAAAGCCACGGCAAAACTCGTCAGACAAATCACAAAAATGACCACAAGCGCGCCCGGCGCAACGCGCAGGATCACCGGCCCGTCAATCACCCGCCACAAGGCTGCGCGGCTCAGGCCCAGCGATGTCGCAAGTCGCAACCGCTCCCCAGGAACCGCTTGCCACCCGGTGAGCAGCATGCGCACCGCCAAAGGAAGGTTGAAAAAGACGTGAGCCAGCAGAACCCCGTGAAGCCCGTAAATGTCCACAAGCGGAAGGCCGAGCCCTCCAAGGACGTCGTTCACCAGCCCGGCACGGCCAAACACGGCGATCAATCCCATGACGGCGACGATCACTGGCAAAATGAATGGGGCGCCCATCAGGGTTACCAACACGGCACGACCGGGAAAGCGTTGGCGCACCAGCGCGCGCGCCACCGGAACGGCCAAAGCCACGCTCAATACAGCTGACAGGAGGGCCTGCCAGACTGTAAACCGCAGCGCCAGCCAATCACCGGGCGCAAGCGCTGACAGGCCCCCCGCCCGGATCAAAACCACGGCGACGGGCCCCAGCGTCAGCGCCGCCAAAGTCAGCCCGGCGATTATTGCGAAAGGGCTGCGCGCCATGCTTCGATAGCCTCATCCCGCAGGGCCGCTGCCTCGGTTTCGTTGTAAAACAACACGCTTTCCGGCAGGTCGAGCTTTTGGAAACCCTCGGGCCAAGCGCTTTGATCAAGCGCCGCCGGGATCGACCAGTTGCCCGTGGCAATCATTGACTGGAAGTCTTCGCCGAGGATGAAATCCATGAAGTCCTGCGCCAATTCCGGCTGGTCCGTTGCGGCAACTTTTGCTGCGAGCTCTACCATGAAATAGTGACCTTCCGGGAAAATAGCCGCCTTCTTGGTCTCATCCCCTTCGGCGATGATGTGATAGGCGGGTGAGGTCGTGTAGGAGAGGACCATATCGGCCTCGCCGTCCGTGAACATCCCGTAGCTTTCAGACCAACCCTTTGTCACTGTGACAATTTTCGGGGCGAGCTTCTCCCACGCGGCTTGCGCTTGGTCACCGTAAACTGCCTGCACCCACAGGACCAGCGCAAGACCGGACACCGAAGTGCGCGGATCTTGAATCACCAACCTCAGGTCGTCGTCGGCATTCAGCAACGCATCGAAGGACGCTGGCGCTTCCATCTTCGTCGTGTCGTAGACGAAAGCCGTGTGCCCATAGTTAAACGGCAAGAATGTGGCATCGGTCCAGTCAATCGGCAACGTCAAGCTGGAGAGATCAACGCCGTGCTCCGCGAACAGCCCGCTTTCGCGCGCCTTCTTGGTCACGTCAGTGTTCAAACCGATGACCACATCAGCCTCGGTGCGATCACCTTCCAGCAGCAGGCGCGGCAGCAATTCGCCGGGTTTGAACTGTAGGTCACACTCACATTGCGCCTCGAACAGCTCTTCGATTTTTGGACCCGGCCCCCATTCGGAGGTGAAATAGTCAGGGGCGTAAACAGTCAGCACGTTTTCCTGCGCCACCGCACTGGTGGCCAGCAAAAGTCCCGCTGCAAATGTGAAGGTCTTCATGGACATCTCCAAATCTGCGGCGAAAGGGCAAGATCCGGGTGTCCCGATACCTTCCCTCCGCCGGTGTTAACCGGTTCAGGTTCAACGGGTTGATGCGATTACGCAAATCTCAGACGGATCCTATTCCGCCACCCCGAGGTAGGGCACAAGCTATGGCCACGCCCCGCAGGGCGCAAGGCGAAACCACTTGAGCGGCGCAAGCCCGTGCCCTAGACCACGGCGCAAAGGAGACTGACCATGAGCCTCAACACCTTCGGCCACTTGTTCCGCGTCACAACTTGGGGCGAAAGCCACGGTCCCGCGCTTGGCGCGACCGTCGATGGCGTGCCGCCGGGGATCAATGTCGACGAGGCGATGCTTCAAAATTGGTTGGACAAGCGCAAGCCGGGCCAGAACAAATACACCACGCAACGGCGAGAGCCGGACGCCGTGAAGATCCTCTCAGGCGTCTTTGAAGGCCAGACCACCGGCACTTCGGTTCAGCTGATGATTGAGAATACAGACCAAAGGTCCAAGGATTACGGCGATATCGCGGAGAAGTTCCGCCCAGGTCACGCCGATATAACCTATTTTCAGAAGTATGGCGTCAGGGATTATCGCGGCGGCGGTCGGTCTTCGGCACGGGAAACCGCCGCACGGGTCGCTGCTGGAGGGATCGCTCGGGCAGCCTTGGACACCTTGATGCCTGGGGTCGAGATTACGGGGTACATGACCCAAATCGGCCCGCACAAAATCGACCGGAACCGGTTCGACTGGGACGAAATTTCAGAGAACCCATTCTGGACGCCGGATGCAGTCTCCGCCGAAGTGTGGGCCGGCTACCTTGATGAGCTGCGCAAGTCAGGCAACTCAGTTGGCGCTGTTGTCGAAGTGGTCGCACGCGGCGTACCAGCGGGCCTGGGCGCGCCAATATATGGCAAGCTCGACACGGACCTCGCAGCCGCGATGATGTCGATCAACGCGGTCAAAGGCGTTGAGATTGGTGAAGGCATGGCTGCAGCAGAGTTGACGGGCGAAGATAACGCTGACGAAATTTTCCTCGGGAATGATGGCCAGCCGGTGTACTCATCGAACCATGCGGGGGGCGTTCTTGGCGGTATTTCCACCGGACAGGATGTGGTTGTACGCTTCGCGGTAAAGCCGACCTCCTCGATTCTCCGGCCTCGGCAGACGATTACCAAGACAGGCCAGGCCACCGAAATAATTACCAAAGGTCGCCACGATCCCTGTGTGGGTATTCGTGCTGTCCCAGTGGGCGAAGCCATGATGGCCTGCGTTCTTCTGGATCACCTCTTGCTGCACCGAGGTCAGGTCGGGGACGCGGGCGGCACGATCGGCTGATCAAAAATCAGCCCATTCCCCGCCCCCTTGCCCTACTGGTGCGGGCGCGTTTACGGCCCTTTTTGCGCCCGCCGGGCCAGGCGACGCTTTAGCCGGGGCCGGTGAAATGTCCCATCCGTCATCATTTTTTGCAGCATGTGCCGAGGGTTTGGCCACTGGCTTTGATGGCGCGGTGGCAGGCACGGTTTCCTCGAAGTCGCCAAATAATTCCGGGACGCCGTGCACTTGGGATGGATCCAGACGGACAATTTGCGCCCCCCCGGTGAATTGCGTGAGCACATCGGCAAGCCGCGTCGCCTCGACCGTCAACTGCTGGCTTGCGGTGCTGGTTTCGCCAACCATTGCGGCATTCTGCTGCGTGACCTTGTCCAGCTCTGCGATGCCCAAGTTGATTTCTTCGACGCCGCCCGCTTGTTCTTTGGAAAGCGTTGCGATGCCTGAAACCATCTCCGACACTTCGGTCACGTTTGCCACGATTGCAGTCAAGGTTTCGCTGGTCTTCTGCACCAGCTTTTCGCCATCCTCCACTTGCGCCACGCTGTTCAAGACCAAAGATTTGATCTGGTTCGCAGATTCCGAGGCGCGCTGCGCAAGCCCGCGGACCTCGGAGGCCACAACGGAGAAGCCCTTGCCTGATTCACCGGCCCGCGCAGCTTCGACCCCAGCGTTGAGAGCCAGCAAATTGGTTTGAAAGGCGATGTCGTCAATGACGCCAATGATCTGACTGATTTGCTCGGAGGACTTGGCAATCGAGCTCATCGCTTCAAGCGCGCGTGTCATAACTTCGCCGCCCTGCTCCGCTTGCCTCCGCCCGTCCACGACCTTGACGTCGGCCTCCTGGGCACGATCAGAAGCGGTTTTCACGCCGACCGCGAGCATATCCAGAGCCGCAGCCGACTGTTCCAGCGTTGCGGCCTGCGTCTCGGCCCGGCGGGCCATCTCATCGGACATGCCAGAGAGTTCGGCAGCGTTTGACTGCACGGTTTCCGTGCTGGTGCGTAGCGACTCGACAAGATGCTCCAATGCGCCGGCCAATTCGTTGAAATCGCTGCTCAACTGGACGTAGCTGGGGCCGAGATCCGTCCAGCTTTCACTGTCTATGCGCGCATCCAGCGTGCCTTTGCGAAGCTGGCTCATGGCAGACCCCAAAGTCTTGAACAACTCAATCCGACGGGTGTTCTCATCCGCTGCGGCCTGCTCTGCCTCGGCGCCCACGCTAAGTTTAGCACGTAGCGTTTCCAACCCGCGCGCCATGGAACCGATTTCATCACCGCGTGTCGTGCCACTTGGAGGCTGGCTGTAGTCGCCGTCTCCCAGCGTCTGGACCGCTTGGGCCGCCTGCCGGATCGGTCGTGACAATAGACTGCCAAATACAAGCGCCAAACCAAAAGCCAGCAAAATTACCACGCCGTTAGAGACCAGAAGCAAAGTTTCACCATCCACGATCTGGCGCCTGGCAGCCTGTGAGATTGCGCTGAACTCGGCCTGCTTGATCTCCTGAAGTGCGTTTACCCCATCCCTTAATATGGCGAAATCTGGCAGATATTCTCTGTCCACTATCACTTTGCGATCAAACAGCATGAGCCCTTCGAGCGTTTCAGAACGCGCCGCAAGATCATCGGTAAAGGCTTTAAGATCCAGAACTGAGGTCCGAACCTCCGATCCTTCAGGAAGCAGCGAGTAAGCAACTTCGAGCTCAGTCGAAATCTCTGCAAGGTTGCCCATGAGCGACCCGTGCGCCTCGTCCCGCCCGGCGGCAAAGGACAGCAGATCACCGATCCCTTGCTCAACGTCTTCCTTTACCGCGTTGAGGCTCTCGAACTGTTTTACAAACTGTTCATACTCGCGAAAGACACGTGCCGTGCTTTTGTTGGTCGTCCAGGATAAGGCCGATACTGTCACGAGGCACAAAATGAATGTGCACGCAAAAAATAGCACCTGAATTCGGATCGAGAACTTGCTCATGTCTTGCCTCAGCGTTGTTCAGCGAGGACACTAGCGACCGTTGGTAAAGAACATCTAGAAACGCCGCAAAAACTTCATCGAATTTGGCACACTTTACCTTTTGGCGGAGGTTTCCACTGTCGCGGGCAAACGCGCAAGTTGCACCATTAGAATGCCCGCTGCGATCACGGCCACGCCCACCATATCGAGCACCCTCAGTTCCTCGCCAAGCAAAACGGCCGCAATGGCGACCCCGAAGAACGGGTTTAGAAAATGGAATGTCGCGCCACGCACGGCTCCGATCCGGTCCACGAGACGCACCCAGACAAAGGTTGCGGCCAGCCCCGGTATCAATGTCGTGTAGGCAAAAGCGGCAGTCAGACGTGGCGTCCAGGTCACGTCCCAGGTTTCCAGAATCAGCGCGGGGCCCCAAAGCGCGGCAGAGCCCACCAGCATTTGCAGGCCGACCACCATCATGAAATTCCCACCCGAGGTCGCCCCACGCAGCGACAAGGTCGCGACCGAAAGCGCCAAAACACCGCCACCGCACAGCGCCACCCCATACACATCCATCCCGCCACCGAAACGCGCGCCCATGATCAACACAACGCCACCAAGTCCCGCCAACAGGCCCACCGCCGCTTGCACCACGAGTTTTTCCTTGAAGACGGCCCACCCCACCAGCGCCACAACCAGCGGCATGGTCGAGGCCACTATGGCGGCCAGGGAGGCCTCAATCGTTTGCATGGCAACGAAATTCAGACCCAGATACAAAGCATTCTGACACACGCCAAATATGATCGTGGCGCGCCACTGGGCCCGCGTCAGCCGCCAGCTTTGCCCCAGCGCCAACGCAATCCCCACGGCCAAAGTGCCGGAGATCAGGAAACGCAGCGCCAGCGCGCTGAGCGGCGGTGCCTCTGCCACGATGATTCGCGCCGAGGTGAAGGCCGAGGACCACATCAAAGCAAAGGCCAGGCCCATCAAAATTGATCTTATATCCATGCCAAGTGTTTAGGCCTCCAAGACAATCAAGGGAAGCACTGGCCATCTGCTTTCTCATGCCCCGACGACCAAAAAAAGCCCCGTCTGCACGAGGGCAGACGGGGTCAGGTGTGGTGCCCGAGCGCAGCAAATGGCTCAGGGCACCGGCGGTGTTCTTAATTGGTGTAACTGGTGGAAGATGGATCCAGACGCGGCCGGTGGCCCGACAGGGCTCTGGTCACTGCATGTCGGCGCGGATCTGTTGGCGCAGCACGTCGATAGGCACAACCTTGCCCTCGCGCTTGAAGTGCCAGTACGTCCAGCCGTTGCAAGAGGGCGCGCCTTCAAGCTTGGCCCCCACCTGGTGAATGGAGCCGGTGATGCCATCGCCGACCAGCGTACCGTCGGCGCGCACCTTGGCCATCTGGCCGCGGGCGTTCATCAACATCTCGCCGGGACGCAGCATGCCACGCTCGACCAGCTGACCAAAGGGCACACGCGGTTCGGCGCGCTTGGATGTGCTGACTTGCAAGGCGGAATTGTCGTAGGGGCGAATGTCGGCGATGCGCTTTTCGGCCACCTTGCGATAGGCGTCCTCGCGCTCGATGCCAATGAAATCGCGGCCCAACATCTTGGCCACAGCGCCGGTGGTTCCGGTGCCAAAGAAGGGGTCAAGCACAACGTCGCCCGGATTGGTCGAACCGACGATAACGCGGTGCAACAGAGACTGGGGTTTTTGCGTCGGGTGTGCCTTGTCGCCGTTATCATCCTTCAGGCGCTCGCCGCCGTTGCAGATCGGCAGAACCCAGTCGGAGCGCATCTGAACACCTTCATTCAGAGCTTTCAGCGCCTCGTAGTTAAAGGTGTATTTTGCCCCCTCGGCTTTCGACGCCCAGATCATCGTCTCATGCGCGTTCGTGAAGCGCTTACCGCGAAAATTCGGCATGGGGTTCGACTTGCGCCAGACCACATCGTTCAGGATCCAGTAGCCGGCGTCCTGTAGCGCAGCCCCAACCCGGAAAATGTTATGATAGCTGCCGATCACCCAGATGGCCCCGTCGGGCTTGAGCAACCGGCGCGCCGCTTTCAGCCAGTCTCGGGTAAAGCTGTCGTAGGCGGCAAAACTGTTGAACTGGTCCCAATGGTCATCAACTGCGTCGACCTTGGAGTTATCAGGCCGATGAAGATCACCCCTCAACTGAAGGTTGTAGGGCGGATCGGCAAAGATCAAATCCACCGAGCATTCCGGCAAACTGTTCATCATTTCGATGCAGTCGCCAGACAAAATTGTATTGATCGGGAGCGCTGGAGCGCTCTTCGCACGTGTCATCGTCGTCATACTCTGCCTCTGTCCCGGCGTGTTTTCACGCTCGTTCGTTGGCTCTAAATCTGATTCGAAAAGGATTCATGGTCAATTATTTTAGTTTAACAGAGGGTTGCTAATTCATCTTGTCACAAGATATCGCGTACCGGCTTGAACGAACGTCTATGGAGAGGGGTAACCCCAAGATTTCGGAGGGCAGATTTGTGACACTTTGTGGGATAGCCCGCGTTTGTTTCCCAACCATATCCTGGCCACTGTGTCGCGGCCTCCTTCATGACATTATCTCGCCAGATTTTTGCCACAATTGAAGCCGCCGCGATGGAAGGTGATTTGCCATCCCCGCCCACGACAGCCGTCGCCTCACACGGGAAACCATCAGGAATCCGATTTCCGTCGACGAGAACGTGATCCGGCTGAACCGAAAACCCTTCAACTGCACGTTGCATGGCGAGCAAGCTCGCTTGCAGGATATTGATGGCATCTATCTCTTCGACCGTGGCCATGCCGATCGAGACGCGGGCCGATTGCCACAACAGCGGCGCAAGAAATTCACGCCGCTTGATCGATAGTTTTTTTGAATCGTTCAGCCCCTCGGGGACCGAATCGCGGTTCAGTATCACTGCTGCGGCCACAACGGGGCCAGCCAGCGGGCCGCGACCGACTTCATCCACACCGGCCACATGGCGCACGCCTTGGGCCCACAGGCGCTCTTCAAACATCATATCCATAGGGGGGTTAACACCGATTCTCTGTTTGCCGACAACCGCCACAGAGGGGCAAACAGTGTTTGCTTTGGTCTCCTCCCATCCTTAACGGGTCTTGGCGCAGACATTGCACAGCCATGCATGCCTGACTGTGCGGGTGTCGCGCTCACTGTCGGCGTTTTGCTGTGTTTGGCCCGGCTACGCGCGCGAACGCGACGCCGTCCCTAAGAAGATCCCCATGAGGCCCCCCTCGACCGGATTTTATTTGGACCTCAGTCAGTCCGGCACATCCCTGTTCGGCGTTTGCGCGGCTTGAGACCCAGCTCCGGCTCAGGGGCACAGTCGTTCCAATAGATGGGTCTATGGCATCAATGACAGGGCGTTCCGGGCCAGCCATTCTATCCCCGCACACCGCCCTCTCAGGTTCGCTACGACCGAGCATACGACGAGCGGCATGAGCTTCTGGCGGACGGGATCGCGCCGTCGACCTGTCACCCGTACGAACGCCGCGCAGCAGACTGGTGTGAGACACATGAGATTTTGCGCAGGAAGTTAGAGGTCACCTGGTCCGTGAACAGCTTCTGCATTCACAGGCTCCCCTCTATATATGCAATGCATCACGGGATCGGCGTGGAGCCTTATGGCAGGTTCAACGAGACACCCACCGAAACGCTAGACCACCGCGCCAATCAGGGACAGCACGGCCACCTCTGGCTGCACGTCGTGGCGTGCGATCCACATGTCCAGGCGCGCACGTTCCTCTGCGGACAGCTGCAACAGAATAGGACGCGCAGGACCGGGTCGCACTTCTTTTTGCCACTGCACGCCCTTGTCCATGGCCTGGCGCAACGCCTGCCGGGCGAGGTAGGCCAGCGGCAAGTGCTGTTGCGTGGTTTTGACAAGACGCCGACGCAAATCGTCGGGCAGGTGCAATTCCAGTGCTTTCCTTCCGTCTCTGCGACTCATGCGGCCTCCACTTGCGACGAGCGTAAGCGTATCGAACGTCTTATGAACACGCGAGACCCAATTACGGTGCATCCAATACAACTTGTGCAAGCCACAAATGCAACAAAGGGGCCCGAAGGCCCCTTTGCGCTTAAGTGTCGGTAAAACGTCCCGTCAGGGCGTCTTACATCATGCCGCCCATGCCGCCCATGTCGGGCATGCCGCCACCGGCGCCTGCACCGTCTTTGGACGGCTTGTCAGCCACCATCGCTTCGGTGGTGATCAGCAAGCCTGCAACCGAGGATGCATCTTCCAGAGCGGTGCGGACAACTTTCGCCGGGTCGATCACGCCGAATGCGAACATGTCGCCGTATTCGCCGGTCTGAGCGTTGTAGCCGAACTTCAGGTCGCTGGATTCGCGAACCTTGCCTGCGACGACGGAACCGTCGACACCTGCGTTGGATGCGATCTGACGCAGCGGTGCTTCGAGCGCGGCGCGGATGATGGCGATACCACGATCCTGGTCAGCGTTGTCGCCTTTCAGGCCGTCGAGCGCCTTGGCACCCTGTACCAGAGCAACACCGCCACCAACGACGACGCCTTCTTGTACGGCAGCGCGAGTCGCGTTCAGAGCATCGTCCACACGGTCCTTACGCTCTTTCACTTCGACTTCGGTCATGCCGCCGACGCGGATCACGGCAACACCGCCTGCCAGCTTGGCAACACGTTCCTGCAGCTTCTCACGGTCGTAATCGGACGTGGTCTCTTCGATCTGCGTACGGATCTGGGAAACACGCGCTTCGATTTCTGCCTTCTCGCCATGGCCGTCCACGATGGTGGTTTCGTCCTTGGTGATTGTGACGGTCTTGGCGGTGCCGAGCATGTCCATGGTGACATTCTCGAGCTTCATGCCCAGATCTTCGGAGATCACCTGGCCGCCGGTCAGGATCGCGATGTCCTGCAGCATGGCCTTGCGACGGTCACCGAAGCCCGGTGCCTTGACGGCTGCGATCTTCAGGCCGCCACGCAGCTTGTTGACCACGAGGGTCGCCAGCGCTTCGCCTTCGACGTCTTCTGCAATGATCAGCAGCGGCTTTTGCGACTGGATCACCTGCTCGAGCAGCGGAACCAGCGGCTGGAGCGAAGAGAGCTTCTTCTCGTGCAGCAGGATCATGCAGTCATCCAGCTCGGCAATCATCTTGTCCGGGTTGGTGACGAAGTAGGGGGACAGGTAGCCGCGGTCGAACTGCATACCTTCGACGACATCGGTCTCGGTCTCGAGGCCTTTGTTCTCTTCGACGGTGATAACACCTTCGTTGCCGACTTTCTGCATCGCGTCTGCGATCTGGCGACCGATTTCAGCTTCGCCGTTGGCGGAGATGGTGCCAACCTGAGCAACTTCGTCGGAGTTCTCGACGGTGCGCGCTGCGTCCTTGATCGCCTGCACAACCTTGGCTGTCGCCTGGTCGATGCCGCGCTTCAGGTCCATCGGGTTCATGCCAGCTGCAACAGCTTTCAGGCCTTCTTTGACGATGGCTTGAGCAAGAACGGTCGCGGTGGTGGTGCCGTCGCCGGCTTCGTCGTTGGTGCGGGAAGCAACTTCCTTCACCATCTGTGCGCCCATGTTCTCGAACTTGTCTTCCAGCTCGATCTCTTTGGCGACAGAGACGCCGTCTTTCGTGATGCGCGGCGCGCCGAAGGACTTGTCCAGAACCACGTTACGGCCTTTGGGGCCGAGGGTGACTTTGACTGCGTCGGCGAGAATGTTCACGCCACGAAGCATCTTGTTGCGGGCGTCGGTATCGAACTTTACGTCTTTTGCAGACATGTGTGTTCTCCTTGATACGTATTCGGTTTGCGTAGATCGGGACGGGCCCCGACCCTCTTCGAGAAAAGCGCGGGCGCCTCAGTGGGCGCCGCCGCCTCAGCTGATAATGCCGAGGATGTCGCCTTCCTTCATGATCAGCAGCTCGTCACCTTCGACGGTAACCTCGGTGCCGGACCATTTGCCGAAGAGGACTTTGTCACCTTCGCTCACAGCCATTTCGATCAGCTCGCCGCTGTCTTTGCGAGCGCCTTCGCCACACGCGACGACCACGCCTTCTGCCGGTTTTTCTTTGGCGCTGTCGGGAATGATCAGCCCACCGGTCGTTTTTTCATCGCTTTCGGTGCGACGAACAAGCACGCGGTCATGAAGCGGTTTGAATGCCATCTCTGAAGTCTCCTGACTCAAAGTTAGAACTGTGGCCCCTCGTCTTCGAGCGAGCCGTTATCACTCATCCGCGGAGAGTGCTAACGATGCAGGAGGTAAGGATCGTAGGTGAGTCTGTCAACAAGCACGTATAAAAATTTGTGCCCATCTTCGGTCTTCGGTCTTCGGTCTTCGGTCTTCGGTCTTCGGTCTTCGGTCTTCGGTCTTCGGTCTTCGGTCTTCGACGAGAGGTGGGGTCTTCTGCGCCGCTGTAAACCCGGGGCGGGGAAATTCCGCCTACCCAATGGCGTCACACAACAGAAACAAAACTGTCACGGGACCGAAACACCGGTGCCATATCCACGCATCAACCGCCAAACGACGGAGTGCTGCAGTGTGACCGACCGGACGATTTTCCTCTCCGATGTGCATCTGGGCACGCGGGGCTGTCGCGCGCAGTTGCTGGTGGATTTCCTCGCCAAACACGATGCAAAGACGCTTTACCTCGTGGGCGATATCGTCGACGGCTGGAAGCTGCGGCGCGGCTGGCATTGGCCAGAGGACCATAACGCCGTCATTCAGGCGATCCTTGAAAAGGCACGGTCCGGCACGCGGGTGATCTTTATCCCCGGAAATCATGATGAGGTGTTCCGCGACTACATTGGCCTGCACCTTGGCGGGATCGAGGTTATGCGCAGGGCCGATTTCACCTCGGCCAAGGGCAAGCGATACCTCGTGACCCACGGCGATGAGTTCGACGCTGTGGTCGCCAATGCCAAATGGCTCGCCTACCTCGGCGACCGCGTCTACGGCACGCTGATCTGGTTGAACCCGCGCATAAACCAGTTTCGCAGACTTTGGACCCATCGGTATTGGTCCTTGTCCAAGTGGTCGAAGGCGCAGGTGAAACAAGCGGTGAACTTCATCGGGAAGTACGAAGAGGCCCTTTCGGAATCCGCCCGCCAAAAGGGGTATGACGGCGTGATCTGCGGCCATATCCACCATGCCGAAATCCGCCAGATCGGCACGGTGCATTATATCAACACGGGCGACTGGGTCGAAAGCTGCACCGCCGTCATCGAAAACGACGCGGGCGAGATGCGGCTGGTGGATTGGGAGGCGCGCAAGAACCGCGCCTTCGCCATCGAACGTCTCCAGCGCCGCCGCAGCCGCAGCGCAACCGATCGACACACCCCGGCCCGCCTGCGCACCTCACTTGAACAGGATGCCCAATGACTGACACCACGGGAACGCTCATCGGTGCAGCCGTCCACGACAATGCTGAGCGCCCAAGCCTTGGCGAGAGGGTTTTTGCCCGCCTGTTTCACGGGTTGGTCTATGCGCAAATCTGGGAAGACCCCGTTTGCGACATGGACGCGCTGGGCGTGCGGCCAGACGACCACATCACCTGCATCGCCTCGGGCGGCTGCAACATGATGAGCTATCTCACCGCACGCCCCGCCGCGATCACCGCCGTCGATCTATCGCCGTGGCACGTGCGCCTGAACCGGCTCAAATTGACAGCCGCGCAGGCCCTGCCCGATCACGCCAGCTTTTACGACCTGTTCGGACATGCCGACATGCCCTCGAACAACGCGTTGTTCGACCGCTATCTCTTGCCGCAGATGAGCGCAGAGGACCGCGCCTTTTGGACCTCCGGTCAAGGCCGCCAGCCGCGCAAGACCATGTTCGCGCGCAGTTTCTACAGGTTCGGGGCGCTCGGTGGCTTCATTGCCGTGTTGCACCACATCTGCCGCCTGTCCGGCGTCCGGTTCGATGCCCTTCTGGGCGCGCAAAGCCTCGACGAACAACGCGCCTTCTTTGATCTGCACATCGCGCCCCTGTTCGACACATGGGTGGTCAAGGCCGCGGCCCGTCAGCGGTCTTCGCTCTTTGGTCTGGGCATCCCGCCCGCGCAGTATGACAAACTCGCCGCCGATGCGGACGGCGATATCCTCTGTGTGCTCCGGCACCGCACGCGCAAACTGTTCTGCGACTTTCCGATTTCAGACAACTACTTTGCGTGGCAGGCCGCCAATCGTGGCTACAAGGGCGACGGCACCGGCCCTGTGCCGCCCTACCTTGAGGCGCGCCACTTTGACACGCTGCGCGAGATGGCCCCGCGCGTGAGCGTTCTGAACCGCTCCATCACAAAAGTTCTCGCAGACGCCCCCGCCGCCTCACGCTCCGTTTATGTCCTACTCGACGCGCAGGACTGGATGAGTGACGCGCAGCTTTCGGCGCTTTGGCAAGAGATCACGCGCACCGCCCGCCCCAACGCCCGCGTGTTGTTCAGAACCGGCGGCGCGACAAACATCCTGCCGGGTCGCGTTCCGGCGGATCTGCTAGATCAATGGCGCTATGACGAAGACGCCTCCACCCATGCCTTTGCGACCGATCGGTCGGCCATTTATGGCGGCGTTCACCTCTATCGAAAGGTCTGAGCCATGAGCCACATTGCCGACCACGGCCAGCTGATGGACAATACGTACCGCACCCAGCGGCTGTTTTACGATGCGACCCGCAAATATTACCTGCTGGGTCGAGACCACCTGTTAGACCAGATGCAGGTCTCGCCCGATGATCGCATTCTGGAGGTCGCATGCGGCACCGGGCGCAACCTCGCCGTCATGAAGCAGCGCCACCCGCACGCACGTCTGTACGGCTTGGATATCTCGCAGCAAATGCTCCGCTCCGCCAGGCGCAAGCTTGGGCTGAAGGCCAGGCTGGCCCGTGCGGATGCCTGTGCATTTGATCCGCAAACGTTGTTCGATGTGCCCAGCTTTGACCACATCGTGTTCAGCTACAGCCTGTCGATGATCCCGGACTGGCAGGGGGCGCTGGACGAGGCCGCGCGTCACCTCGCGCCCGGTGGCACATTGCATATCATTGATTTCGGCGACCAGGGCGCATTACCTCGCTGGACAAAACGCGGCTTGCGGGCGTGGCTTGCCCGCTTTCACGTCACGCCGCGCGATGCTCTGCCAATCGCCTTGCAAAACCTGCCACGTCACGGCGGCGTTTTGCTGCAGGACGGGCTGTTCCGCCGCTACGCCTATTACGCGCGTCTGGAACGACGCACCTGACCATCGGTGCGTTACAGACGGTCTGGCACGCTATGTCTGCGCGGATTTCACCAAGGGAACGCTGCACGCCCGTGAAAAGGCTGCATACGCTCGACCCGATGCAGAGCCGCGAAAGCAGGTCGCAGATCTCAGGCTGC
This sequence comes from Sagittula marina, assembly GCF_014196795.1. GTDB lineage: Bacteria > Pseudomonadota > Alphaproteobacteria > Rhodobacterales > Rhodobacteraceae > Sagittula > Sagittula marina. The sequence continues at coordinate 493,757 of NZ_JACIEJ010000001.1, read as the reverse complement.
AATGCCCCCGTCACCAACCATGTGACGCTGCGCGATGCCGGATCCTGAGCCAAAGCGCTCGGTGAGGAAATCTGCAAAATGAACAAGCGTTGCCCGGAAAGGATCTGCAAAGGTCCCGCACGATGCGGGAAAATCGTTGCCCCGTCCCGGCGCACCGACCTAGCCTGACCCCACGTGTGACCGGCAGGAGACCCCATGAAACTCGGAATTATCGGAGCCGGCATGGTCGGCTCGGCGGCAGCCTTTTCCTGTGTCATGCGCGGCGCAGCCTCGCGTATCGTGCTTGTGGATCTCAACGAGGCCCGCGCCCGCGCCGAGGCAGAAGACATTGCACATGCCGTGCCCTTTGGCGCTGCGGTGCAGATCGACGCCGGAACCTACGCCGACCTGAGCGGTGCGGGGGTGGTGATCCTCGCCTGTGGCGTCTCACAAAAACCCGGTGAGACGCGACTGGAGTTGTTGTCTCGCAATGCCAAGGTGTTCGGAACCGTCGTCGCAGAGGTCACACGCCATGCGCCAGATGCGATCTTGCTCGTGGCCTCCAATCCCGTCGACATCATGGGACAGGTCACACAGGCGCTGTCCGGTTTGCCGAAAGCAAGGGTGATCGGCTCTGGCACGATCCTGGACACCGCAAGATTTCGCTGGCTGTTGGGCCGGCACCTTGGCATCGCACCGCGCTCCGTTCATGCCTACGTCCTGGGGGAGCACGGTGACAGCGAGGTTCTGGCATGGTCCGCCGCGCGCGCTGGCTCCGTCAGTCTCGAAAGCTTCGCCGCGCAGATGCGCAGCCCTCTGACCGACGCCGCCCGCACCGAGATCGACGCCGGCGTGCGCCGCGCCGCCTACACGATCATCAAGGGCAAAGGCGCCACATGGTATGGTATCGGGGCCGGGTTGGCCCGCATCGTGGCCGCGATTTCTGCGGATGAACAGGCTGTGCTGACCGTCTCCACCGTGTCTGACGTTCTTGGGGTTAAAGATGTGGCCTGTTCACTGCCCCGCGTCGTGGGCCGCGAGGGCGTCAGCGCCGAACTGATGCCCGACCTGTCACGACCCGAACAGGAGGCGCTGGCCACCTCGGCCGGGCTGCTCAAGGACAGCTTCGACAAGCTTGGTCTTTGACCGCGCGGCCCGACCCACTCTGAGGCAAGTGCAGCACCAAAGCGATGGCAGCGCCGGCGGTCAGCAAAGCCGCCGCGTCCCAAAGCCTGCGCATCGCAGATATCTTTGAAACCCGCAGTCATCTCTGAAATCCACGCGCCAAGGCGTCGAACCTAGCGGATGACACGGGTCACCAGGCTGCGTCGCAAAATAGATTGGCACAGAGCACGTCTTCACGCTGCGTGCCTTGGGCACAAATATGCAGCCCGCAAGCTTTTGCTTGAAAGGTCATGGGCGCTGACCTACCCTGAAGTGACCCAACCGCGAGTTCCCCATGACAACCCTGCACGCGACGCCGATCCACACCGCGCCCGGCTCCAGCGCGCCGGACAACCTGCGCGGCCTCGTGCTTATGGCGCTGGGCTTTTTCGCCTTTGCAGCCTGCGATGTGCAGGCCAAGTACCTCGCAGACAGCTTTCACCCGGCGCAGGTGGTCTGGTTCCGCCAGATCGGCCTGTTCCTTGGGGTCGTGGTGCTGATCACGATCAAGGGTACGCATTTGCTGCGCTCTCGCTTGCCCGGCATCCAGATCACACGCGGCGTGACGGCGGTTATTTCGGGGCTCTGTTTCGTACTGGCCGTGCGCAGCGTGCCCTTGGCCGATGCCGTGGCCGTGACCTTTATCGCGCCGTTCATCGTCACGCTGCTCAGCGCCCTTTTCCTGCGTGAACCTGTGGGCCCGCGCCGTTGGGCGGCTGTGGCGGTGGGGTTCGCGGGCATGCTGGTCGTGATCCGTCCGGGCTTTGGCGTCTTCGATCCTGCGATCTTTTTCGTGGTCGGCGCGGCCTGTTTTTTCTCGATGCGCCAGGTCTTGTCCCGCAGCCTTGCCGGAGCCGACAGCGTGTCGACCACAGTAGCCTATACCTCTATCACTGCAACGCTTTTGCTGTCGCTGGCATTGCCGTTCGTGTGGACCACGCCGCAGACGCTGCAGCTGTGGGCCGTGATCGTGGGACTCACGGCGACAGCCGGTTTGGGCGAAATTCTGGTGATCCGCGCGCTGGACATAGCACAGGCCAGCGTGGTCGCGCCCATGCAGTATTCGCTGATCATCTGGAGCACATTCTACGGCTTCGTCGTGTTCGGCGACTTGCCGGATCACTGGACGTTCGTCGGCTGCGCGATCATCGTCGCCTCCGGCCTCTATACCCTGCATCGAGAGCGCCTGAACGCCCGCGCAGCCAAGCAACAAGCTCAGGCAGACGCGGCCAAAGCCCCGGCCTAAATCACTCCGCCTCGGCGGGATCTTCCCAGGAATGCGCCCAATGCGTCAGCCCCGCGTGGCCCGCATCATTGAGCGCGTAGACCCCCACCGACACCTTGTCGAACCAGCCGTAATGGTTGTCGCGCATAACCTGCGTCGCTCGCGTGATTTGGGTCGCCTTGGACACGTCCCGCCCTCGGGACGCTCCCTGCTCCGCCAGATAGGCCGCGCAGGCCAGAGCATCCTGTCGGTAGGCGGTCACGATGCCGTGCCGCGTGGCGCCCCCCTCGTTTGGATCACCACGCAGGGCGTGAAATTCACGCAGCAGCCGCGCGGTCTTGGCCTTTGTCTGCCGGGGTTTGAAAGGCCCCGGATCGCACAGAACCTCCACCCGGCCATCCGCCAACACCACGATGAACCCAAGGCCCAGACGCCGACACATGGTCAGGTTGTCCTTCAGCGCACGTCGCGCCAGTTTACCGCTCGGCTTCGGCACCGCGATGTAGACGTGATCGGTCAGCCGCAGCCGCGTACAGGCCTGATGGTACAGCGACAAGGTGATGCGCAGCTTCAGCTCAACGATCACCGGCGCATCATCGCCGCGCACGCCAACCATGTCCGCCGCGCCGACCTCGCCCTTCACCATGTAACCCTGCTTTTCCAGCAGCGCCTTCACCGGTGCATATAATTCGCTTTCCCGCTCCATGCGCCTGTTGTTTCCCGCCCATGCGCCCTTGTCCAGCCTTCCCATTCCAGAGAAAGTGCACCCAACTCAAGGAGCCTGTATGACACGTCTTTTTTCCCTGTTGCTGGGTGTATGCCTCGCCACATCCGTTCAGGCGCAATGCAGCGGTGTCTCGCTCGCCGAAGGGCTGACCGAGGCAGAGCGCGCCGCCGTCAATGCTCAACTGGACGGCCTGCCCTATGCCACAGGCAACCACTGGATTGCCCGAAAGGACGACGAAGAACTGCACCTGATCGGCACCGTTCACCTGTCGGACGCGCGCCTTGATGGCCCGACCGAGCGTCTGTCCCCCATCGTGGCCGATGCCGCGCTCCTCCTGCTCGAAATGAACGCCGAGGACATGGACGTGATGCAGCAGGAGATCACCACCGATCCGGCGATCTTCATGTTGCCGGACAGCAGCCTGCCCGACCTCATGCCCGAGGAGGACTGGGCCAAGCTCTCCGAGGCGATGGAAGCGCGCGGAATGCCCCCGTTCGTCGGCGCAAGGATGCAGCCATGGTATGTGTCGATGCTGTTGTCCGTCCCGGCCTGCATGGCCGCACAGTTGGAGCAACAGGACGGGCTGGATGCGCGCCTCGAAGACGCGGCCGAGGCCGCTGGCGTGCCAACGATGTCGCTGGAACCCTATGACACCGGGCTGCGTCTATTTGCCGAAATCCCCATGGACATCCAGCTTTCGATGATCCGCGCGGCGCTGGCCCCGCCGGACGTGAACGAAGACCTGTTCGAGACGCTTCTAAGCTACTATTTCGCCGAGGATCACGCCGAAGGTCAGCTGGTGCTCGAGGCCGTCTCAGCCCGTCTGACGGCGCTTGACCCGGAGGAGAACGAGACCGTCTTTCGCGCCATGGACGATGCGCTGATCGTTCAACGCAACAGCAATTGGCTGTCGGTGCTGCTGAGCGCGCTGGACGACACCGAAGGCCCCGTTGTGGCGGCCTTCGGCGCGGCGCACCTGTCAGGGGAGAACGGCGTGCTCGCGCTGCTCGAAGGCGAAGGGTTCGCTCTCGAACGCGCACCCTTCTGACCCATGTAAAGGTCGGGGCGATTGCGCGCCCCGACCCGTTCGATCAAGCCGCCAGCCCACGGCCTTTCAGCAGCGCATCCACGCCGGGCATCCGGCCACGGAACTTGGTATACAGCACCTCCGCCTCCACCGAGCCGCCTTTGGACAGGATGAACTCCTCCAGCCGCTCCGCCATTTGGGCGTCAAACGCGCCGCCCGCTTCCTCGAAGGCGGCAAAGGCATCGGCGTCCATGACCTCTGACCACATGTAGCTGTAATAGCCGCTGGAATATCCGTCGCCCGCGAACACATGCGCGAACTGCGGCGTGGCGTGGCGCATGACAATGGCGCGCGGCAGCCCCATGTTTTCCAGCACCTCAGCCTGCTTCTGCATCGGATCGGCTGGGGCCGGACCGCTGTGGAATTCCAGATCGACCATGGCCGAGGCCACGTATTCCACCGTCTGGAACCCCATGTCGTAGGTCGCCGCCGCCAGCACCTTGTCCAGCAGATCCTGCGGCATCGCTTCGCCGGTCTCGTAGTGCGTGGCGTATGTCGACAGCACCTCCGGCACTTCCAGCCAATGCTCGTAGAGCTGGCTCGGCAGCTCCACGAAGTCGCGCGCGACCGAGGTGCCCGAGACCATCTCGTAGGTCACATCCGACAGCATCTGGTGCAGCGCATGGCCGAATTCGTGGAACAGGGTGCGCGCATCGTCATAGGACAACAGCGCCGGATTGCCTTTGGCGAAGTTACAGACGTTCACCACGATCGGGATCTGCACATCCGGGAACTTGCGCTGCGCCCGCATCGCCGAACACCAGGCGCCGGACCGTTTCGACCCTCGCGCAAAGTAGTCACCGATGAACACGGCCACGGTCTCGCCGTCCCGCTTCACTTCCCACGCCCGGCAGTCCGGGTGATACAGCGGCACATCCAGCGGCGCAAAGCTCAGGCCGAACAGCCGTTCCGAACAGGCAAAAGCCGCCTCGATCATCTTCTCAAGCTGAAAATACGGTTTGACCGCGCCCTCATCCAGATCGTGCTCCGCCTGCCGCCGCTTCTCCGCATAGTAGCGCCAATCCCACGGTTCCAACGGCCCCTCGATGCCGTCGGCGTGCAGCATCTCTTCCAGCACGGATTGATCGGCCAACGCGGCCGCCTTTGCCGGGGTCCAGACCTGCATCAGCAGATCGCGCACCGACCCCGCATCGCCCGCCATTTCGGTTTCCAGCTTGAAAGAGGCGAAATCCGCGTAGCCCAGCAGCTCCGCCCGCTCCTGCCGCAGCTTCAGCGTCTCGGCGGCGATATCGCGGTTGTCGGTCTTGCCCCCGTTTGCGCCGCGCGCGGCCCAGGCGGCAAAGGCCTTCTGCCGCAAATCCCGGCGCGGGCTGAACTGCAAGAATGGCGTGATGACCGAACGTGACAGTGTCACACACGGCCCAAGGTCACGCTCCTCTCCCGCGCCCCGCAGGGCGGAGATGACAAAACCCGGCAGCCCCTCCATATCCGCTTCAGACAGCTCCATGAACCAGGACCGTTCATCCGCCAAAAGGTTCTGCGTAAACGCCGTGCCAAGCTCTGCCAGCCGCCCTTTGACGGCTGTCATGCGCGCGCCGTCGTCCCCGTCCAAAGCCGCTCCCGCCCGCACGAAATTGCGGTGCATCAACATCAGAACGCGCGCCTGCTCCGACGTCAGGTCAAGCGTCTCACGCGCCTCCCAGACGGTTTGGATACGCTGGAACAGCGCCTGATTGGAGTAAATCGCAGAGGAATGCGCCGACAGCTTGGGCGCGATGTCCCGCATCAGGGCCTCTCGCGCGTCATTGCTGTCCGCGCCCGCGACGCTGTAGAAGGTGCCCGCCACCTGATCCAATGCTGCGCCTGTACGCATCATCCCTTCGATGGTGTTTTCAAAGGTCGGCGGCTCCGTGCTGTTGGCGACCTTTTCGACCTCGGCCAGATCCTCGGCCATGGCGGCCTCAAAGGCAGGGGCGAAATCATCGTCGGAAATCCGGTCGAACGGCGCGAGGCCGAAGGGCGTATCCCATTCGGCAAGCAGGATGTTGGTCATGAAGCGTCTCCAATAGGCTTGTCCTGAAGCTAAGCTTCAATCCAACCCGCTTCAATCGTACGAGACGCTTTCTTCCCTGCTGGCCGCTGGATTGATCCCTGTCACCCGCCGCAGCAGGGGCACCCCTCGCGCCGTTTCAGCCCGATCTTGCGCGTCTCGCCCCAGAGTGCATCGTAGATCAACATCTCGCCGCGCAGGACCTGCCCCGCCCCGGTAATCTGCTTCACACATTCCACCGCCATCATGGAGCCGACCACACCGGGCAGCGGCCCCAGCACCCCAGCTTCGGCACAAGATGGCGCCAATCCCGGCGCAGGTGCCTCAGGAAAGATGCACTGGTAACACGGGCCGCCGCCGGCTGGGTCGAAGACCGACAACTGCCCTTCCCACTGGCTCAAGGCGCCGGAAATCAGCGGCTTGCCCGCTGCCACGCAGGCCGCGTTCACCATGTAGCGCGTGTCGAAGTTGTCGGTGCCGTCCAGCACGACGTCATAATCCTCCAGCAGTGCGCCAACCGTGTCGGCATCCAGGCGGCGTTCATAAGGACGGACCACCACGTAAGGATTGACCGCCTCCATCGCCATCTTGGCAGAGAACACCTTGGCCATGCCAATCCGCCCGTCTGTATGCGCCACCTGCCGTTGCAGGTTGCCTGCATCCACCACGTCATCGTCGATCACGCCGATGGTGCCGACCCCTGCCGCCGCCAGATACAGCAGCGCAGGTGACCCCAGCCCACCGGCGCCCACAACCAGAACACGCGCCTGCTTCAGCCGTTTCTGTCCCGGGCCGCCCAGCTCTCGCAGCACGATGTGGCGGGTGTAACGCTCCAGCTCACCGGTCCGAAAGCGGCCCGGCTCCGGCGCTTCGGGCGCTTCCCGATCCTCCACCCGTGTGCGCAACCGTCGCAGCACCAGCGCATATCCCGCGCCCAGCGCCACAAAGCCGCCAAGGATCAGCCACCCCTGCAAACTGCCGCCCGTGGCCATACGCAGCGGATGCCCAACGGGCAAAATCAGATGAACCACCAGCACAAGCGCGTACAGCGCGGCCAAGGTGGCAAGCCGGGCCCGCACCGACGTTCCCATGACCACGCCCAACCCCCAAAGCGCCGCAGCGATGACCAAAACCAGCGCCATCAGCCGGACACCCCGGTAGAGCCAAAGCCCCCCGTGCCCCGCGCCGTATCGTCCAGATCGTCAACGACGCGAAAAGCACCCTGCACCACGGGCGCCACCACCATCTGCGCGATCCGGTCGCCATGGGCGATGACGAATGTCTCCGTTCCAGCGTTCATCACGATCACTGCCAATGGCCCGCGATAATCACTGTCGATCGTGCCGGGGCTGTTGGGCAAGGTGATCCCGTGCTTCAACGCAAGGCCGGAGCGCGGGCGAAGCTGCACCTCAAATCCCGCAGGGATCGCAAGCCGCAGGCCCGTGGGCACCAAGACACGCGCGCCGGGCGCAAGATCCACCTGCCCGCGATCTCTGAAATTTGCACGAATATCCGCTCCCGCCGCGCCCGGCGTCGCATAGACCGGCAGCCCCAAGGCCTGATCCGCCTCAGGCTCCCAGGCAAAAACTATCTCGACCATTCCGCTCTCCGTCTGCCTGAAACACACCCGAGGCAGGGCGCACCTTCGGCTTCTTTGATTTTCAAATACTCGCAAGCCCGTCCCACGCCCACCACACCGCTGCGTGACGCGCCGGGCGGATCGTTTGCCCTGCTTATGTCGCGCTTGTGAGGGCGGCTGCGATCCGGTCCGCGAGCTTGCGGGCAACCTCTGCCTTGGCGGCACGCGGCCACGTCTCTGCCCCGTCTTCCGAGATCAGGACCACTGCATTCTCCGTACCCCCCATAATCCCCGTGGCGGGCGAGACGTCGTTGGCCACAATCCAGTCGCACCCCTTGCGCGCGCGCTTCGCGGTCGCATGGGCCACCACGTCGTCCGTTTCCGCGGCAAAGCCCACCACCAGCGCGGGCCGCCCGACCTCCAGCCGCGAAACCTCGCGCAGAATGTCGGGGTTTTCCTCGAATTCCAACACCGGCAGCTTGCCCGCCTCTTTCTTGATCTTCGAGCCGCTTTCCCGTGCCACACGCCAGTCAGCCACAGCCGCGGCAAAGATCCCGGCGTCCACAGGCAACGCAGTCATCACTGCGGCGCGCATATCGCGGGCGCTTTGGACCTCGATCACCTGCACACCGCTGGGGCGCGCCACATCCGCCGGCCCCGTGACAAACACCACCTCGGCCCCCAGATCGCGCAGCGCCTCGGCAATCGCCGTGCCTTGCGCCCCGGACGACCGATTGGCGATATAGCGCACCGGATCAATGGGTTCATGCGTCGGGCCAGAGGTGACCAGCACCCGCTTGCCACGCAACGGCCCATCGCCCAGCGCGGTCTCGACAGCTGCGACAATCTCCAGCGGTTCGGACATGCGCCCCGGACCGAATTCGCCACAGGCCATGTCGCCGGAGTTCGGCCCCACAACCGTGACGCCATCGCCCCGCAGCACCGACAGATTGCGCTGCGTCGCCGGGTGATCCCACATGCGCACATTCATCGCAGGCGCGATCATCACCGGCGTATCCGTCGCCATCAGCAACGTGGTCGCCAGATCATTGGCGTGGCCGCCGGCCATTTTCGCCATCAGGTCTGCCGTAGCGGGCACCACCAGCACCAGATCCGCAACGCGGGACAGTTGGATATGGCCCATCTCCGCCTCCTTGGTCAGGTCAAAGAGGTCGCGATGTACCTCCTCCCCCGCCAGGGCCGACACGCTGAGGGGCGTGACGAATTGCTCCGCCGCGCGTGTCATCACCGGTGTCACCGACGCCCCGCGTTCGCGCAAGCGGCGGATCAGGTCGAGGCATTTGTAGGCCGCAATCCCGCCACCAATCACCATCAGGATACGCTTGCCTGCAAGTGTCATTGTGCTCATCCCGGCTTTCCCGTCTGCGTGAGAAAGGGCGCATCTTAGGACGCCCTTAACGGCTGTACCCTACCCTTGCAGCGTCGCGAAAGGAAAGCCAACTCATGCAGGTTCATGACAGCGAACAGAAATCCGGCTGGGCCGCGCTGGCGCCCCTGATGGCGGCCTACCAGGCCAAGATCGCGGAGGCGCGCACAGCAGACGCCAAATCCGCCGCGCAGGACAACAAGGTGTCGGAGGCCAGGAGCCTCGCGCCGACCGACGCGGAGGCACGTATGGTCTCAGAACTCAAAGCCCGCGACCGCGAAGTGCGCACCCACGAGCAGGCACACATGGCTGTTGGCGGGGCGCATGCGGGCGGGGCGAGCTACACCTACCAGATCGGCCCGGACGGCAAGCGATACGCCATCGGTGGCGAGGTGCCCATCGACGTCTCTCCCGTGCCCAACGATCCGGAGGCGACACTCGCCAAGATGGATCAGATCAAGGCGGCAGCCTTGGCCCCTGCAGACCCTTCCAGTGCGGACCGCAAGATCGCCGCCCTCGCAGACGCCGCGCGGGCAAAAGCGCAGGCGGACCTGAACGCCCTACGCGCGGATGAACGCAGCGGGGACCTGGACAGGACCGCGTGAGCTACTGGAAGGCCGCACAAAGATCGTCACGCTCAACAGCAGGGGCATCGGCGACCGCATCAAAAGTGCCGTCGGGTGCGCGACCATCTTCACCCTGCCCCAACGCGTAGATCGTCAGATCCGGCATGGCCCGCGACAACGCCTCTGGCGCGCCCCAATCCTTGCGGGCGTGGCCGTTTCCGGTGATGACCGCAACCGGCCCGCCTGTGGCGACCACGGCCTCGCGGATCACAGCCGCAATTCGCGCGTCTCGCAGGCGCTGAATGTCCACCATCCTTGCCAGCACCTCCTCTGGCAAAGCATCGCAATGCGCCGACATTTGCATGGATTCGCGCGCTTGTTGTTGGCTCTCAGGCAGATCCCGGTCCAACCCGAACAGCGCGGCATTGGTGCCAAACACCTCCGCCACGGGCGCACCCATCACACGACGCGCCTCCTCCCGAGGAAGCGCCGCGCCGAAATGTTGCGCATCAGGGGCGGCCGCGAAAATCGGGTAATACATGGAGAAATCCGGCCAGCCGTTTTCCTCCCAGTACAGGAACGGGCCAAGCACCGCCTCGGCCCCCAGCATCTCTGGCGTGATGGCAGAGGCGCGCACCCCTGTCAGCATCTCCCAGACGATGCCACGTGGTTGTAATTGCGTGACAATATCGGCCTGCCGCATGTGGTGATCGGGATTGTCATGCACCTCTCCCAGGAAAACCACATCCGCACCGCGCATATCATCAACGGAAAAACCCCCGTCAGCCTGAGCTGCGGGGGTCATCGTGATCAGGGCCAAAATGGCGATCAAATATCTCATGCGAGGAAGTGTTCGACTTCACTGCTTTGCGCCTGCAAAGCCTTGCGCATCTTGCCGAAGGCGGCGGCTTCAAGCTGCCGGACGCGCTCTTTCGAGAGGCCCAGCTCAGTCCCCAAGCTTTCCAGCGTACGGGCCTCTTCGCGCAACTTGCGCTCGCGGATGATGAAACGTTCACGCTCATTCAGGCCGTTCATCGCATCCACCAGCCAGTTGCGCAGGCAAGCCGTGTCATGGGTGTTTTCCACAAGCTCGGCGCTTTGTGCGCTGTCATCTTCGAGGGTGTCGATCCACTCGCGGCCTTCATCTTCCACCGACTGTGTTGCATTCAACGAAAAATCGGACCCGGACAAACGCCCTTCCATCATCTCCACATCGCGCAGCGGGACGCCGATCTCGGTCGCGATCATGTGGCGAAGCTGATAGCCGTCCAGCTTTTCGCCGGAGGCCTGCGCCTCACGCTCCAGACGCGCCTGAACCCGGCGCATGTTGAAAAACAGGGCTTTCTGCGACGAGGTCGACCCGGTCCGCACCATTGACCAGTTGCGCATCACGTAGTCTTGGATCGACGCCTTGATCCACCAGACCGCGTAGGTAGAAAAGCGCACACCGCGATCAGGATCGAACTTGTCTGCGGCTTTCATAAGTCCAAGACCGGCCTCCTGAATGAGGTCGTTCATCGGCGCGCCGTAACGCTTGAACTTGGACGCCATCGAAATCGCCAAGCGCATGTACGCCTGGATAAGCCGATGCAGCGCCTGTTCATCACCGTTGTCGCGCCACGCATAAGCAAGACGGAGTTCTGTCTCTGCATCGAGCAGTTCGGCCTTCATGGCCCGGCGGGAAAGAGTTTGGTCGTTAAAGCCGTCGAGTGCCATGAGAACCCCCAGTCATATCAAATTCCCCTTGATTGGGGATTTGAAAGTACTACGCACGGGGACCGCATTTGGTTCAGTCAGATCGGCGAAAAACTTCTTTACGGGCCGGTCGAGGCGTTCATATTTTCTTTCCATCATCGGTTGCGGCAGAATTTTTTCGCTGATTAACAACCAGTTGGCGCGCCTTTGATTTTTCGATCAAAAGTCAAATCCATCCGCAGGAATTTTCCGACCGGGAAAATGAAAACGGGGAAGGCCAAGCCTCCCCCGCGTCTTAAATTATTGTCTCCGCATCGGAAACATTTGGCATCGCAGCACGATCAGGATCAGCCGAGAACCTCGCGCACGACGTCGCCGGTCTTGGTTGCGATCTCGTCGGCTTCCGCCTCGGTCAGGCACAGCGGCGGCGCGAAGCCAAGGATATCGCCCTGCGGCATGGCGCGCGCGATCAGGCCCTTGGACGCCAGCGCAGCGGACAGCTGCGCGCCGACCTTTTTCGCCGGGTCAAAGAAGGTGCGGGACTCGCGATCTTCGACGAATTCAACGGCGCACAGCATACCTTCGCCGCGGACTTCGCCCACATGCGCATGGTCGCCCACAGCCTCTTTCATGACCTTGTTGAGATACGCACCAGTTTTGCCCGCGTTCTCCACCAGACCCAGCTTGTCGATCAGGTTGAGGTTGGCCACGCCCGCAGCCGCCCCGATCGGGTGCGCCGAATAGGTCCAGCCGTGGCCAATGGGGCCGTTTTCGTCTGTGCCCTGCTCCAGCACCTTCCACATCTTTTCGCCCACGATGGACCCCGACAGCGGCGCGTAGGCAGAAGTCAGGCCCTTGGCGATGGTGATCAGGTCAGGCTTCAGCCCGTAATGGTCGGACCCGAACATGGTGCCCAGACGGCCAAAGCCGGTGACGACCTCATCCGCGATCAACAGGATGTCATGCTTGGCAAGCACGGCCTGGATCGCTTCCCAGTAGCCAGCGGGGGGCGGAACGATACCGCCGGTGCCCAGAACCGGCTCCCCGATGAAGGCAGCGATGGTGTCCGCGCCTTCCCGTGCGATCAGTGCTTCCAGCTCGGATGCGCAATGGGCGACGAAATCCGCCTCCGACATGGCGGTGTCTTCGCGGCGGTAATAATAGGGGGCCTCGGTGTGGATCACCTGCGACAGCGGCAGGTCGAACTTCTTGTGGAACAGCTCAAGACCGGTCAGCGAGCCGGTCATCAGGCCCGACCCATGGTAGCCACGCCAGCGCGAGATGATCTTTTTCTTCTTCGGCAGGCCACGGATGTTGTTGTAATACCAGACCAGTTTGATGTTGGTCTCGTTCGCGTCGGACCCGGACATGCCAAAGTAGACCTTGGACATGTTGTCAGGCGCGCGGTCGAGGATCATCTTGGACAGGGTGATCGAGGCCTCGGTGCCGTGGCCGACGTAGGCGTGGTAATAGGCCAGCTCCTTCGCCTGCTCGGCAATCGCCTCGGCGATCTCGGGACGACCATAGCCTACGTTGACACAATACAGGCCGGCAAAGGCGTCGAGCATCTTGTTGCCGTCGCGGTCTTCGATGTGGCAGCCCTTGCCGCCAGTGATCACGCGAGTCGCGGTTTCGCCGCGGGCGTGCTGGGCAAGGTGTGTGGACGGGTGAAAGAAGTTCTCGCGATCCCACTGGGACAACTGGTCATTGGTCAGCATTCTGGCCTCCGTTTGCGGCAGCGCGCCGCGTGTTTTGGTGTTCGGGAGCCGTCTGCCGCGCGTCATCGGGTGCCTCAGGCTCCGTCCCCCCGGCAGCAGCGCGCATTGCCTTTATTGACAGGGTTGCGCGCTGTCTAACCGATTTGGCACCACTTGAACAGTGGGTCACGGATGGATTTGATCTCCCGGCGGTGATACTCCGACTCTCAGGGACGGCAAGGACAGGAAATCACCATGGATGCCATGCATCGCACCGAAGGCCTGCTGGGCCAGCTTATCGCCTATCCGACCGTGTCGGCGGACAGCAACCGTGGCCTGATCGACTGGGCGGCGGACCACCTCACCCACCTTGGCGCGCGCTGCGAGGTGATGCAGGACGACACCGGAACCAAGGCGAACCTCTGGGCAACCTTCGGCCCCGAAGAGGACGGCGGCCTCGTGCTGTCCGGCCATTCCGATGTCGTCCCGGCAGAGGAGCCGAACTGGACCTCCGATCCCTTCACAATGGTCGAACGCGACGACAATCTCTATGGGCGCGGCAGCTGCGACATGAAGGGCTTCATCGCCTGCGTCATGGCCATGGCGCCCGAGTTCGCCGGGTGGGAGCTGAAAAAACCCATCCACATCGCCCTGACCTATGACGAAGAAGTCGGTTGCTACGGTGCCCGCGATCTGGTGGCGGCGCTGACGCAAAAAGGCGTGCGCCCCGCCATGGCGCTGCTGGGAGAGCCGACGCTGATGCGGGTGATCGACGGGCACAAGGGCTGCTGCGAATACACCACGCATTTTCACGGGCGCGAGGGCCATGCCTCTGCGCCGGACAAGGGCGTCAACGCCGCCTCCTACGCCACCCGCTATGCGTCGAAACTGCTGTCGCTGGAGGCCGAGCTGCGCGGTCGCGCCCCCGCTGACAGCCCGTTTGACCCGCCGTGGTCCACCATCAACATTGGCCGCATCACGGCTGGCGCGGCGCGCAACGTCATCGCCAGCCAGGCCGAGATCGAGTGGGAAATGCGCCCCGTCACGCCGCGCGACACCGTGCAGGTCCTAGCCGAAATCGACCGCTACGGCGCGGAGCTTCTGGCCGAAATGCAGGCACGCGACCCGGCGGCAAACGTTCTGCGCGAGGTCATCGGCGAGGTCGCGGGCCTCGTGCCCGAAGACCGCAACCGCATGGCCGAAATCGCCTGTGCCCTGACCGGCGCGAACGGCTGCGATGTGGTGAGTTTCGGCACCGAAGCCGGACTGTTCCAGTCGCTTGGCACGCAATGTGTGGTCTGCGGCCCCGGCTCGATCGAGCAGGCCCACAGGGCGGATGAATTTGTCGCGCGCTCGGAACTGGCCGCCTGCCTCGACATGCTGGCAGGCGTGCAGCGCTACATGGTCTGACCGAGGCAAAGCACGCTTTCGCCCTCCGGTGCAGGAGCCGCCATTCCGTACCCCGTAGCGGCCCGTGCCCCGGCCCCAGCCCGCCCGCTCCGGACGGCCAATGCCGGAGGCGCGACAATCCACCGCGGCGTTTCCTGTTTCCGGCGTGGACAAATGCGGTGACTTGGGCTAGGGCAGGCGCTTCTGCCGCGAAACCGCGTGCACCCCTGATGGAATTCCCCGATGCTGACCCCCCTACAAGAAGCGCTGACCGAGCGCGGATACGCCACGTTGACCGATGTCCAGGAGGCCGTTTCCGCGCCCGAACTGGCTGAACGGGACCTGCTCGTGTCCGCCCGCACCGGGTCGGGCAAGACGGTGGGTTTCGGTCTGGCCATCGCGCCCACCCTGATGAAAGGCGGCAGCCTGCCGCCCCCCGCCGCGCCGCTGGCGCTGGTTGTTGCCCCGACGCGCGAACTGGCGCTTCAGGTCGAACGCGAGCTGTCATGGCTTTACGCCAAAACCGGCGCAAGCGTTGTGTCCTGCATTGGTGGTATGGATGCCCGCGCCGAACGCCGCGCCCTGGACCGTGGCACGCATATCGTTGTGGGCACGCCGGGCCGCCTGCGCGACCACATCGAACGCAACGCGCTGGACCTGTCCGACATCCGCGCGATCATCCTCGACGAAGCGGATGAGATGCTCGACCTCGGCTTCCGCGAAGACCTTGAATACATGCTGTCCGAGGCCCCGGCCGCGCGCCGCACATTGCTGTTTTCGGCCACGGTTCCGCCGGCCATCGCCCAGCTTGCCAAAAGCTTTCAGCGCGATGCCGAGCGTATCACCACGCAGGTCAAAGGCGAGCAGCACACCGACATTGAATATCGCGCCATCCAGGTGTCCGCCAACGACACAGAGCACGCGATCATCAACATGCTGCGGTTCAGCGATTCGCCGACCGCAATCATCTTTGCCAACACCCGTGCCGCCGTGGCGCGCCTCACCGCGCGTCTGGCGAACCGTGGCTTCTCCGTGGTCTCTCTCTCCGGCGAGTTGAGCCAGGATGAGCGCAGCCATGCGCTTCAGGCGCTGCGCGACGGGCGGGCCAAGGTCTGTGTGGCCACCGATGTCGCCGCACGCGGCATCGACCTGCCCAACCTCGATCTGGTGATCCACGCCGATCTGCCCACCAACACCGAAGCCCTGCTGCACCGGTCCGGCCGGACTGGCCGCGCAGGCCGCAAGGGCATCTCGGCCCTGATCGTCACAGACCGTGACGTGAACAAAGCGCGCCGCATTCTGGGCTGGGCGAAGATCTCCGCGACCTGGGCGCCCGCGCCCTCGCCCGAGGAAATCCGCGAAAAGGATCAGCAGCGCCTGCTGTCCGATCCCGCATGGACCGCAGAGCTGACCGACGAAGAAAAAGTCTTTGCCACGCAGCTTCTGGAAACCCACTCGCCGGAACAGATCGCAGCGGCCTGCCTGCGCCTGTATGAATCGCAGCTGTCCGCACCGGAGGAGCTGAACGCGCCCATGGCCAAGGGCGAGCGCCCGGAGCGGAAAGCCTTTGGCCCGTCCAAATGGGTCGCGCTTTCGGTGGGTCGCAATGACGGAGCGGAGCCGCGCTGGCTGCTGCCGCTTCTGCTGCGCGCCTCCAACATCGACAAGGCACAGGTTGGCCGGATCAAGGTCGAAGACTCCGAAACCTATGTCGAAGTGGCCGAACCTGCATTGAAGGCCGTCCTGGACGCCGTCGATGGTCAGGGTGTTCTGGAAAAGGACATCAAGTTGCGCGCGCTGGACGAAGCCCCCGAATCCGCACTGCGCGCCGGTGGCAAGCGTGACGGCAAACCGGGTGGGAAGCCCGGCGGCAAATTTGGCGGCAAACCCGGCGGTCGTCCGGATCGCAGCGGCCCGCGCCCTGATCGCAAGCCGCGCGACGACGCCCGCCCGCCCTACAAAGGCAAACGCGAAGATGACCGCCCGGCCCGCGCGCCGCGCCCTGCCGCCTCTGACGCCGCTGCGCCCAAGGCAGATTCCCGTCCCGACCGCCCGCGCCGGGACGACGATGGCCCTCGCAAAAGCTTTGGCAAGCCTGCCGGCAAACCCGGCGGTGGCAAGCCCTTTAACAAATCGGGCGACGATAAACCGTTTTCCAAAGGTCCTAAAAAGACCGGTGACAAGCCGTTTGGCAAAGGCCCCGGCAAACCCGCTGGGAAACCGTTCGCCAAATCTGCCGATGCCAAGCCTGCGGCCAAGGGCAAACCGCGCGCCAACCTG
Source organism: Sagittula marina (assembly GCF_014196795.1). GTDB lineage: Bacteria > Pseudomonadota > Alphaproteobacteria > Rhodobacterales > Rhodobacteraceae > Sagittula > Sagittula marina. Next base: position 476,971 of record NZ_JACIEJ010000001.1, on the reverse strand, counting down.
TCTGATCCGTCCGTCAGTGTGCGGGCCCGTGGGGGCGACGCCGCCCCTAAGCGGAAGCCGCGCAAGCCATAATATTCCGGCAATGGACTGAAATCGAAACCCCGGCGGGCGTTGTGCTCATCGGGGTTTTTCTTTGCCTGGAACCTCCGCCTGAACCGCAAAGCCCACCCCACAAACGCGGGCCGGGCACCGAGAACGGGTACCCCTTCTTCACTGGCGCAATGATAACACGAGAAGCAATCCGCCCGCCCGCAAACATCGTCACGCGGTCGTTGCTGTCGCGGCCCAGATCGCTATCACGCTCCCGGATATCCGGAGGCATCAAGACCCTTCAGTTCATCCCCTCGATCGTCACGACCAGCCCCGTCAACTCGGTGTCCCGAATGAAATACGGCGCGGCACTAAGCGTATGCACCGCGCCATCCACTTCGTATTCAACGGTCTGTGTGGTGCGCTTGGCCAGCACCTCGCTACACAGCTTCACAATGTTTGGAAAACCCGGACTGGGCAAACTGGCCTGACTGATATGACCCATATCCGCGCCATGCGCCGTCAGTTCGAACAAAGCAATGGCAGGCTGAGAGGCGTGCTTGATGTTCAGCCTCGAATCGAGCGCCAAAAGCGGCACCAGCATGGATTCCAAAATCGCAGTCTGCACAACGACCAGCCTGTTCAACTCGTCGGTGTTGATCAGCAGCTCTTCGTTCACCGTGATCAGCTCTTCGTTCGTGGATTGAAGCTCCTCATTCGTCGTCTCCAATTCCTCGTTGGTGGATTGCAGCTCTTCATTCGCCGATTGCACCTCCTCGTTGGTGGACTGAAGCTCCACGTTCGAGGCCTGCAATTCCTCCATGGTAATCTGCAACGCCTCGCGCGCGTCAGCCAGTTCGTTCTCCACGTGCGCGAGGTACACTGCCCCCTGCCCGTTGGAGTCTTTCTCCGCCGGGGACCGCGCATCGTGTTGCACCAGTTGGGTCTCGATGCTCACCAGGACGTAGCGCATGTCATTCTCTGTCGGCGTTTGAATCGGATAGCCACGCAATCGGACACGATTGAAGCCGGCTCCATCCATGACGCGCCAAAGCCCCTTACGGGCGGACTTTTGCTTCAAACAGAGCGGGATCAGACTGGCCGCGTCTTGCGCCAGTTCCGCCTTCAAAGTGTTGGTGGTCAAGCGCCCGCGCACCGCATCTGTCACGCGGGTAAAGGCGCTGATGTCACCAAAAATGCGAACCAGATCCTTTTGCTCACTGGCAAGAAAGCCCGTCGGCGCCACCGACATAGCCAGGGTTTCGAACAAGGCGCCGTTGACGCCGCTGTCGTTTTCAGGCCCACGCGCTTCGCGGCTTTCTCTCTGCCGCCGCTGCGGAATGCCAAAACGCACAAGCGAAGTGCGATCGAACGATTTGCTGGCGGACTTTCGGAACAGCTTTGCTTGATCGGTCACTGCGGTAAAATAAGCGTCCAGTTTGCCGACATTTTCCGAGGTGCCCAGGAACAGCAAGCCGTCGGGCCGCAGCGCATAAAGTATGCGCGACATGACTTTCACCTGCAGGGCGCTCTCGAAATAAATCAGCGCATTGCGAAAGCTTACCAGGTCGATGTCAGAGAACGGCGGGTCTTGGATCACGTCGTGCTGCGAGAAAAGCACCAGCTTGCGCACCTCGGGGTTGATCCGCAGCTGGCTGTCCCTTTGCGTGGTGAATTTCTCTCGCAGATGCTCCGGAATGCTGGTTGACGCCGCCGCAGGATAGAGCCCGGCCCGGCCTCGGGCCAAGGCCGCGGTGTCCAGATCCGTGGCAAAGATCTGGATGGCACGACCGGCCTCGCTCGCTGGGATGCCAAGCAGGTCGCATAGGATAAACGCGATGGAATAGGGTTCCTCGCCTGACGCGCATCCCGGCACCCAGACGCGGATCGGACGATGGTCTGTCGCGGCGACGTAGCGCGCCAGTTCTTCCCGCAAGACCTCGTACTGATCCGGATCGCGAAAGAACCGAGTGACTGAAATCAAAAGGTCGCGATAAAGCGCGTCCAGTTCTCCGGTATTCTCCTTACAAAAGGCGACATAATCCCCGTATCCGTCAAATCCCTTGACGAACATGCGTCGCTGGATTCGTCGGCTGACGGTGGTCTCTTTGTATTGTCGAAAATCAACCTTCGTGTGCGACTGCAACATCTGGAACAGGTCGTCATACTCTGTCGGCTGTTCGATCATCACCTGCAAGTCCGCGAAATCGCGCGGCCGCGCAAGGATCTGACGCAGATGCTCTCCGATCTGGCGCGGCGACAGCACCATATCTATGAACCCACTTTGCACCGCAGACGATGGCATTGTGTCGTATTTCGCTGACGATGTGTCCTGCGCAATGGTGATGCCACCCACCTCCTTGATATCCTGCACGCCGTAGGTGCCATCGCTCCCCGTGCCCGACAGAACCACGCCAACGCTGTGCTCACCAAAGCTTTCGGCCACGGACCGAAACAGCCGGTCGGCGGAGGGCTTCGGCTCCGCAGGACGGCCCGCCGGTTCGCATCTGAGCACCATGCCGTCGCGCACCTCCAGATCCGAGCCCGGTACGGGAACATAGATCGCGTTCGCCTCCAGCGGCGTCTTGTCCTCCACGGTCAAGACCTTCAGGCGTGTCTCCCGCGAGAGCAGCGTTTGCAGCATGCTGGCGTGATGCGACGACATATGTTGCGCAAGTACATAGGCGCAATTCAGGTCTGTCGGCAGGTGGTGCGCCATGAGCGACATGGCCTCCAACCCCCCGGCAGAAGCTGCAATGCCCACGACTGTCTGCACCGTATTCGTTTCCCCCATTCACTCGCCTCTTGCAGTGTCGATCTTGACGTCTCCGGATCGTATTAAGTCATTATTCACCATTTAGGTTTACGTATGCTTAACGACTGGAAACCGCTTACTTTTGTCGGCTTCCGACCAAACCCAACGAGCCGTGTGGAGCCGTCTCAACCATGAATAACTCGCCTCTTGCCGACAGCGGCACATTGGAAATCTGGCTGACCCGGGCCGGACCTTATGCGCAATGGTTTCTGGCCAATTCCCGAATCCGCTATCGCACGCATTCTAATCGAATGACCCTTGATTCGCCCATTCCTATTGCCGAAGTCGCCCACCGAGAGGTTGCGATTCTCCTGCAGGAAAGGCTGGCATCCGTGGACTCCTCCACCGTGTTCAGCGATTCTGATTTCCGGCTGAACCTGCCGGGGCTGGCGTTGCACGGGCTTCGCGTGCTGACCCATGTGGCCAACGATGGCGCGGCCTCTGCCAGCGTGCGATTTGTTCACACGCTCGGCGACATCGACGGCTTTTTCCGCGCCCCTTATGGCGGCGCGCTGCGGTCAGAAAACAGTGTCGAGGACATGACCGTCCCGGTGCTTCATGACCTGCTTTTGCCCGCGCTTGAGGTCTTTGATCACATTCTGGACCACGGGTTGACCGACGATCAGGCAAAACTGCTCGCCGCGCGGGTGAAAACCATGCGCTCCCGGCGGGATGAACTGAGCGACTACATTTCCTTGCTCACCCACTACATCGAAAGCGCCCGCGCCCTGGAAACGATGCAGGCCACCGACACGCCGGAGGCCCTGTCAGGTTCCGAGCCCCCCGACCTTCCCTCTTTGGGTCCGACCCTGCCGCCCAGCGAACAGCATCGGCATCTCGAACTGCCACCACAGCTTTGCGGGAGCGACAGCAACGACCTAGCGCATCGCACGCGCCACGACAGCCGCCGCCATCAAAGCCTGGAGGTTCAGGTCAGCAGTCGCGGCCGTCCCCTGCGCTGGACCCCCAAGGGTGGCCTGGCCCGTGGCGAAGGCCTTGGCATCCTCCACGGGCATCACTCCAAGTCCGAGGGCTGACCTCAAGTCTCAGGCGATGCGCGCTCCGCCTTTGTTGTCGCGCAACGCCCCCAAGACATGCCAGCCGATATACAGCAACGCCAACACCAACGCCGGCCCCCAGATCACCAGGGCCTTGGCCACGACAGCCGCTGCCAGCACCAGCCGCAGCACCTGCTCGACCCGCGTCATGGGCCGCATGTCGTAGCGCGACAACGCGCCCGCCATAAGGTACAGCCCCAGCCCAACGCGCCCCAGCACAAGCAGCAGCCCGCCCCAATCGATCCCCGGGCCGTAGCCGTCCAGAAACGTCATCGCGCCGGGTGACGCGTTCGGGTCCAGCTTTGCCGCATCAATCAACAGCAGCTCGGGGTAAAAGGCAAAGACGAAGGGCAATACGAACATCACGATCCCTGCGCGCACGGCGGCAAAGCCTGTTTGCATCGGATCCGCCTTCGTGATCGACGCCGCCGCAAAGGCCGCCACGGCCACTGGTGGGGTGATCGCGCTGGCCACCGCAAAGAAGAAGATGAACATATGCGCGGTGAAATTCGCGATGCCGAGGCCCACCACCAGTGGCCCCATCAACAGCGCCACGTTCACGTAAGCCGGCACCGTCGGCATCCCCATGCCCAGAAGGATCGCCAGCAACATGGTCACCACCAGCGCCGCAAAAAGGAACACGCCGCCGCTTTGGACCTGTGCGCCGAAGTCGCGCAACAATCCCAGCACGTCACGCGCCACGAAGCCGCTCAAGCCGGTGAAGTTCAGGCAAAAGTCGATCACCGACACAGACAGGAACATCAGATACAACGTTGCGATCAGCACACCCGCATCCGCGAACGCCGCGATCAACTGTCGTGGTGCCTTGCGAAAATCCGGGTCCAGCCAGAACAACGCCGCCAACAGGATCACCGCCCACCAGCCCGCGCTGCCTGCATCCCCGGCAGAGTTCTGCACGATCTGAAAGAAGAACGGCAGATCCTGCGCGACACAGGCGGCGCCGACCCCGCTGCGCTCCACCCCGAACAGGGTGCCGAAAACGCCGCAGCCCACGGCCTCCTTGGGGGTCACCAGCAAGAACAGGATCAGCAGGATCGGCAGGAAGATCATCATCAGGTTGATGCGGTCCTGGCCGTTCAACATCATGTCGGGTGTCTTGTCGCCCACCGCCGGGATGTTCTGCTTGCGCGCCTGGAACACCACCGTCAGGAACAGGCAACCAAAGTAGGCCACCGCCGGAATGATCGCGGCAATAATGACTTCGCGGTAGGGCACCACCGTCATCGCCGCGAGGACAAAGGCCGCAACCCCCATCACCGGCGGCATGATCTGCCCCCCGGAAGAGGCAGCCGCCTCCACCCCACCGGCAAAGCGTTTGTCGAAACCGCGCTTGAGCATCATCGGAATGGTCAGAACCCCGGTGGACAGCACGTTGACCACCGGCCCGCCAGAGATCGTGCCGAACATGGCGCTGGACACGATGGCCGCGTGGGCCGGTCCGCCCTTCAGCCGCCGGGTCCACAAGAACGCCAGCTTGATCAGCGACTTGCCACCGGCAGAAATGCCGAACAAGGACCCGAGCACGATATAGGGAAACACCGTCGACAGCAGAATGCCCATGAAGCGCCCCAGCAAGCCTTGGGCGTTGTTCACCAGGATGTCTTCGACGTTGGGCCGACCGTCCAGCAGGCTGCGCGGTTCGCCCCCCAGCTTGGTGATCAGGTACTTGTCCATGTCATCGGAGCCGAAGACATACCAGATGGCCACGGTCAGCAGCGTGTAGGCAAAGATGGCAATGGCCACGCCCACCAGCGGCAGGCCCCAGACCTTGATGTTGTACCCCAGAAACACAGCGATCCCGAGGCCGACCACCAGAAACAGCCAAGGCCCCAGTTCGTTGATGCAGGAGGGATCATCCACGGACGTCGGCGCGGGCAGCCCGAACATTTCGGCAAAGGCGATTTCCTCGGACAAGGCGCGCGCAATCAAGGCCTCCCGTTCGCCGGTCATCTGGTCGATGATGCAGATGGAATCGATTTCGATGATGTAGGTGGCAGAGATCACGACGGCCATGACCACCAGCGCCACATCCATCACGGCACCAAAGCGCACGCGACCCGGGCTCATGTCGCGGGACCGCCAGTCCGCCCACCACGAATGCTGTGCCGCAACGGTCAGCATCATCAGGACAAAGGCCAGCGGGTACAGCCACTCGTAGGGGAATTTGCGGATGCTCACGCCCCAGCTTTCCAGCAGCCAAGCGTCAAGACCGGGGATCGACGGGATGGTGTTGAACATGCCGATCACCACCAGCACAAGCCCAAGGGCCCGCGCGGCGCGTTTCAGCGGCGGAAAGGGGGCGGTATCGCTCATCGCTCTCTCTTATCAAAAGGGGGTTGGCCCCGACCCTCCCGAGCCGGGGCACGGGATCATTCCGCGCAGTCGGGAATGTCGTAGCCGGCCTCTTCCCACGCGGCGATGGCCCCGGGGTGGTACTTGAGGCTGAGCTGCCCGCAAAAGCCGGTGGCCCGCTGTTCCACCACGTCAAAGTTCACGTTCCCCGCGTAGGGCGCGCGCTTTTCCAGCTCCGGGATCGACGCGATATAGGCGGCGGTGATCTCCTTGACCAAGGCCTCGTCCATATCCGCATGGACCATCGCCGCAAACGGGACGCCCGGCGACCGGAAAACCCCGTCCTCCGAAATCAGCGTCACGCCTTGGTCCGGACCGTAGCCCATGTCCTCCTCGCGGACCTCGACCGGCGCGTTGCCCGGCGCGGACAGGAACCGCTGCATGCCCTCGCTTTCCCAGATGTCCTTGGGGAATGACACGATGTTCACGTCGCCCGCTGACAGCGCGGCGATCACACGATCCGATGGCATGGTGATCGGCACCATGAAGGCTTCGGCCGACCCATCGACAAGGGAGGTCATCAGCTGCCCCCAGTTGGTCTGCACGCCGGTATAACCTTCGCCTTCCTTCAACCCGCCAGAGCCGAGCATCAGCGTCTGCCGTCCAACCGTCAGCGCCGCGCCACGGGGCGGGCCGTTCCAGATGGTGCGCCCTTCGATATCGCTATAGCTCTTGATGCCCGACGCCACCGGCGCGAAGAGGCCATATGCCCCCGCGTTAAACGGCGCGATGGCGCGAATGTTGCCCGCCAGAGCCTTGCCGTCTTCGCCCAGCGCGCTGAACGGGCCACGACCGTTTTCCAACAGGAAATACAGGATGGTCGGCGCGGTCACGATGTCGGATTTGCCCTCGCCGACGTTGACGATGGAATTCGTCGCGGTCTGCCCTTCCTGCACCTGCATGTCGGCCAGCCCGTCTCGCGACAGAACATCGGCCAGATGCAACATCATCAGATGCGGCGAATTCCCCGCCGAAGACGTCTCGGCGCTCAGGTTCGCTTGCGCATGTGCACCGCCCGCAGCCAGCGCCATCGCGCCTGCCAGAAGGGCCCTCTTCATCAGTCCAGCCATGTTTTCCTCCCTATGGTCCGGTTGCGGCCTTGCCGCTTATGTCGTCATGTCCGGGGCTTTGCGGCCCCGATACTTCGCCGTCAGCGCATCGGGCAGCTCGTCCTCCTCGACGATGCCGATCAGCACCCCAGTCCGTCCCGGCCCGGCTGTGCGGGCCTTGCGGATCTCCTCACTGGTGATGGTGGTGCGCGCCGCCGGCCGCCGCGCCCAGGCGTCCAGCCGCGCATACATCTCGTCGATGACCGCTGCATGATCGGCACTGGCGCCAAGATCCGTCACCTCGTCGGGATCATTCACCAGATCGAACAGCATCGGGCGATGCCCCGACTCGAAATGGATCATTTTCCACGCCTTGGTGGCGACCATCATCATCCGCGCTTCTTTGGGATCAAGGTCCAGTTTCCCCGCCAGAGGACTGCTCGAATAGTCATATTCGCAGATCACCTGTTCGCGTTCTGCCGGGTGTCCTCCACGCAAGAGCGGCAACAGCGACGTGCCCTCCAGAACGTGATCCAGCTTGTCGGCGTCGCCGCCCGCCACCTCAACAAAGGTGGGAAGGAAGTCGAGACATTCCACCAGCGCATCGCTGACCGTGCCGCGCGTGGCATCGGCCTCTGGCGCAGGGTCATACACGATCAGCGGCACCTTGACCGACGCATCGTGGAAAAACGTCTTCTCCCCCATCCAGTGATCGCCCATGAAATCGCCATGGTCGGAGGTCACGACGATCATCGTGTCCCGCATCCGGCCCGAGGTTTCGAGATAGTCGAACAGCACGCCCATCTGGTCGTCGCACTGCTTGATCAGCCCCATATAGGCGCCCAGAACCTTGTCCCGCACATCATCGCGCGAGAACGCCTTGCCGATGACCGACTGCTGAAAGCCCCGGAACACCGGGTGATCCGTGTCACGCTCCGCCTCCGTGCGCACCGGCGGCAGGAAATCCTCCGGCCCATACATGGAGGCGTATGGCTCCGGCACGATATAAGGCCAGTGCGGCTTGATATAGGACAGGTGGCAGCACCACGGACCGTCCGTCTGCTCCATGAACTCGATGCCCCGGCGCGTCAGGTAGGGGGTCTCCGAATCGTCCTCGCGGATATTGGCCGCCTTGTCGGAGTTTTCGAGGAACCAGCCCGACAGCACATTGCCCTCGTCGTCACGCGCCGAATTGGCAAAGTCATGCCACGGGTTGTCCGACTCATACCCCTTGTCGCGCAGATATTCGTTGTATTTCAGCGCGCCGCCTTCGTCATACAGACCGTCCGGCCCCTCCGGGCGCATCCCGTCGTCACGTTCGAACACGTCGAACCCGCATTCGCTGACCCGTGCGCCGATCACCGAATCCGGCTCCAGCCCCAGCCGCCGCATCCCTTCGGAATCAGCCGCCATATGGGTCTTGCCCACCAGCGTACAGCTCATGCCAAGATCACGCAGGTGGTCGCCCATGGTCAGTTCCCCAACCTTCAGCGGCGTATTGTTCCAACTCGCCCCGTGGGAATGCACATAGCGCCCGGTATAGGTCGACATCCGCGACGGCCCGCACAGCGGCGACTGGATGATGCACCGGTTGAACCGCACGCCCTTCGACGCCAGCCGATCGAGATGAGGGGTCTGCAAAGACGGATGCCCGTAGCACGACAGGTAATCCCATCGCAGCTGATCGAACATGATGAAAAGGATATTCTTCGGTGCCGCCATGTGCTCCGGTGCCCTCCCTGAAACGGTATCAGTGCCCTCCCCGGCACCCTTCTTTCCCAGACTAGCCTGTTAAATCACCTCAGGAGAAATAGAATTCGTGATGCACCTATATCAAAACGGGCATGTCACGCATACACCTTCGCGGCCAAACGCACCTCTGCGGCAAAGGCCTCCGCCGCCGGGCTCAGCCCGCGGCCTGTGCGATAGGATATGCCGACCGACGACACCAGTTCCTCGCCCGTGATGTCCAGAACAACGAACTCGCCAGCCGCGATCTCCTGCCGGATGGCCCCCAGCGGAACGGCCGCTACCGCCTCCGAGCGGCGCAACAACGCGCGGGTGAACTCGAAGGAGACCGTCTCGATCACATTGGGAAAGGCGTTGATGCCGCGCGCCGTGGCGAACTTGTCCAGCTCCCGCCTGATGATGGTTCCGGGCAGGGGCAGCACGATCAGCCCCTCCGCCACCTCGCCCAGCGTCACCACCTCCGCCCGTGCGGCCAGCGGATGATCCGCGCGCACCGCAAAGACGATCGCCTCGGTGAACAAATGCTCGAACGACACGCCTTCCATGTGGTTCAAACTTAGAAGCCGCCCCAGCAGCATGTCGATGTCGCCGCGGTTCAACCGCTCGATCAGCTCCGGCACGGTGGCCCAGTGCAAGGATAAAGGCACGTCCGGCCTTGCGGCCTTGAACGTGGCGGCGGCCTCGACCCCGATTGTGCGTGCCACATTGGGCAGCATCCCCACGGAGACACGCGCCCCTTGCTTGATCGGACGCAAGCCCTCGGCGATCTGCGCCATGGCCGGGTCAAGATGCCGGTGCAGCCGCGTGCCCACCTCCGTCAGCGTCAATTCCCGCCCACCCCGCAGGAACAAGGGTGCGCCCACCAGCGCCTCCAACTCCGCCAGCGACCGCGATACGGCGGGCTGCGAGCTGTGCATTTCTTCCGCCGCAGCGGTCATGGACCCGGTCCGCGCGGTCGTCAAAAAGCACCGCACATGCCGCATCCGCAAGCGTGCCGCGATGTCCCGAGCGGTCATGGTCGCACCTGTTTTTGCGATAAATTCATAACAAACCCTCCCCGCCGGTCAGCGTTGCGCGAAACGCCCCGGCCTCGCAAGGGCAACCCTATCGAACAAGAGAGCCGCGCCCAGTTATGCGCCAAACGGCAGGTTGCCAGCCAAACGAAGCGATTACAGGCTTGGCCGAAACCGTCTTTAACATCATGCCCTTCGTACCCGATCCTGCCCCTGACAACTGACGCAATATCCTGCGCTGCTAAATGATGGGGCAGCCGCTCGCTGAAGGGGTTGCCGATACCCCGCCCGATATCCTGCGGTGCGTCGAGACCGAATTAACCTCCAAGCTGCCCCGGGGTATCGAGACAATCAAAGTTCGAATGCAAACCAATGGTGACACCATTGGCGATCCCGGCATCTTCACCATGGATGATTTCGAGACCGGCCCGGCCGTTCCGGCCATCGCGACTGGCACGCTCAACAGCAATGCCGCGAACACCCGCCCTCCGCCCGGCCTGCGGAGGCCGCAACTGCGAGGAGGCCCACTGTTCGGGTCCGCTTTCAGCTGGCTGCAATCTTGCCCAGCTTCAGATTCGATTTCCCGTTGAGGACCGGCAGTGGCCTAGCGCCTGTCCGCAGATGCCCATGGCGAACTCTACGAATTTTTTTCAAATGACAGGAAATACCGATGATCCTAGAAAAGCAAAAGCGCCAACCGACATGTCGATAGGCGCCGAACTTATCTTAAAAACGACAACCTGATTGTCGCCCATCAAGGATGGTACAGTGGTGAGCCGTGCAGGATTCGAACCTGCGGCCAACTGATTAAAAGTCAGTTGCTCTACCAACTGAGCTAACGGCCCACTGTGTGACGCGGTGTCTAAAAGGAACGGCCGATACCGTCAACCCTGTTTTCCGGCTTTTTGTCACGGAACCTACATTTTTCTCGAAGCTCATGTTTTTCAAATGAAAAACGTCTGCCGAGAGAGGTCGTCGATACCCACACCGTCCGGTTGCAGCGCCGCGGTAACGCGCGGACATGACGCCCCCGGATTGCTTCGGGACATGTGTCGACGCTTCGCCCAGTGACCTCTTGTGCCGCGGCCGCGTCGAACGCTTTGAGGCGCTCGACCTCGGTCACCACGTCATCAAACGACGCCTTCGACGGCAGCTCGCCCGGCCAGGTTTCGCCCTCCTCAACCGCAAAGCCCACGTCGCGTGGCAAGGCATCCGGGTCGTGGGACGCGGCCAAGCCGGGCAACCCAAAGACCTCACTCAAGGCACGAGCCTCCTGCCGGAACCAGTGCCTCGGCACCGAAATGCAGAATGCACGCGGCGCGCACGCTTCGACACACCCGGCAAGGCGCGGCAATGTTCCCCATCGGCCAGAGGAGGATGGCGCGCAGGCGCGACACGCGCACCGGTGCCGATGCGACGCAAACGCGGGCAAGATCTGAGCTTCACGACCAAATCGTTTCATCCTCGAATTGATCTAAAAACTGCACGTAAAGCCTCCTCCGCCCCCGGTTCACGACACTGTAACAGGCCGCGCTGACCTCTGGCGAAACCCATCTGACAGGCGTATAGGCGCGGACATGGACCAGACGCGCACACAGACCGGATTGCCCTTCATGAAGATGCATGGCCTCGGGAACGACTTTGTCGTGATCGACGCCCGTGCGCAGCCTGTCGAGGTCACGCCCGCACTCGCAAAGAAACTGGCCGACCGGCATATGGGCGTGGGCTTTGACCAACTCGCCCTCATCGAGGACGGCGGCAATGCCGACGCGCATCTGGTGTTCCTGAACTCCGACGGCTCCACCTCGGCGGCCTGCGGCAACGCCACCCGCTGCATCGCGCGCTTTCTGATGGATGAGACCGGGCGCGACGCGCTGACCCTGACCACCACCCACGGTGCGCTTCGGGCGGTGGACGCGGGCAACGGCCTGACCTCGGTGAACATGGGGCCGCCGGTGCTCGACTGGGCCGCGATCCCGCTGGCGCGCGATGTGGACACCCTGCATTTGCCCATCGACGGCGACCCGGTGGCGACCTCCATGGGCAACCCGCATTGCACCTTCTTCGTGGACGACGCCGAGGCCGTGGACCTCACCACCTTTGGCCCCGGGATCGAACATGACCCGCTTTACCCCGAGCGCACCAACGTACAGGTCGCCTCCCTCGTCGGTGAAAACCACTTGCGGATGCGCGTCTGGGAACGCGGCGCGGGTCTGACGCTGGCGTCTGGCTCCTCCTCCTGCGCGACCGCCGTGGCCGCCGCACGCCGTGGCATCACCGGGCGCGCGGTGCGCATCGACCTCGACGGCGGCACGTTGCACGTGGACTGGCGCGAGGACGGCGTCTGGATGACCGGCCCAACCGCGCATGTCTTTACCGGCGTGCTGACCCCGGAGTGGCTGAGCCATGACTGACGCACCCAAATTCACCACCCTCGGCTGCCGCCTGAACGCATATGAGACCGAGGCCATGAAGCGCCTCGCCCAAGACGCAGGCCTCACCGACGCGATGATCGTGAACACCTGCGCCGTGACCTCCGAGGCCGTGGCCAAGGCGCGCAAGGAAATCCGCCGCCTGCGTCGCGAAAACCCCGATGCGCCGCTGATCGTCACCGGCTGCGCCGCGCAGATCGACCCGGAATCGTTCAGTGCCATGGACGAGGTGAGCCACGTCATCGGCAACACCGAAAAGCTCGACCCGCAGACCTGGACCCGCCTCACGCCGAACTTCATCGGCGAGACAGAGCGCGTGATGGTCAACGACATCATGTCCGTGCAGGAAACCGCAGCCCATCTGATCGACGGCTTCGGCACACGCTCGCGCGCCTACGTGCAGGTGCAAAACGGCTGCGACCATCGCTGCACCTTCTGCATCATTCCCTACGGTCGCGGCAATTCCCGTTCCGTTCCGGCGGGCGTGGTGATCGACCAGGTCAAGCGCCTCGTGCAGGAAGGCTTCAACGAAGTCGTCCTGACCGGCGTCGACCTTACCTCCTGGGGCGCGGACCTGCCGGGTGAACCCCGCCTTGGCGATCTCGTCATGCGCATCCTGAAGCTGACCGACGTGCCGCGCCTGCGCATTTCCTCCATCGATTCGATCGAGGCGGACGACAACCTGATGCAGGCCATCGCCACCGAACCCCGCCTGATGCCGCACCTGCACCTGTCGCTCCAGCACGGCTCTGACCTGATCCTGAAGCGGATGAAGCGCCGCCACCTGCGCGACGACGCCATCGCCTTCACCGAAGAGGCGCGCAAACTGCGCCCCGGCATCACCTTTGGCGCGGACATCATCGCCGGCTTCCCGACGGAGACCGACGACCACTTTGCCGACTCGCTCAGCCTTGTGGAGGCCTGCAACCTTACATGGCTGCACGTCTTCCCCTACTCCGCACGGCCCGGCACGCCTGCGGCGAAGATCCCGCACCGCGTCGACGGCCCCACGATCAAAGACCGCGCCGCCCGCCTGCGCGCCGCGGGCGAGGCCGCCGTCGCCCGTCACTTCAGCGCCCAGCGCGGCCAGACCCATCGCATCCTGATGGAGGCCCCGGACATGGGCCGGACCGAGCAATTCGCCGAGGTCAGCTTTGCCACGCCGCAACCCGTGGGTCAGATCATCAACGCGCGGGTAACCGGCCACAAGGGCAATCGCCTGACCGCGACCCCCTGTTGACGCCGGGCCATAGTCGCGCGCCCATCTGAGCGCGCGGGCTTTACCCAGCGGCAGCATCGTGAGACCCATATGGAAACGACAGGGGACAGCCGATGCACCCGAATCCCAACTTTCGCAAAACCAACCCCGCTGCGGCCATCGCCTTTGCCCGCGCCCGCAGCTTTGGCATTCTGACCGCCTCGACCGAGGGCGCGCCGCTTCTGGCGCACATCCCCTTCCTGCTCGACGAGGGGGGCACCGAGGCACAGCTGCACCTTGCCCGATCCAACCCCATCGCACGCATCTGCACGGAGGCGCCCCTGCCGGTCACGCTCGCCGTGTCTGGCCCGGATGGTTACGTCTCCCCCGATTGGTACGGGATCGACGATCAGGTGCCGACGTGGAACTACGTCGCCGTCCACCTGACCGGCCTTCTGCACCCGCTGCCCGCCGACGCCCTGCCAAGGATGCTCGCCGCGCAATCCGCCGCCTTCGAGGAGTACATCCCCGGCAAGGCCCCCTGGACCATGGACAAGATGACGGCAGAGACCACCGACCGCTTCATGCGCATGATCCTGCCGTTCCGGTTGCAGGTCACGGACCTGCACAGCACGTTCAAGCTGAACCAGAACAAACCCGACGCGGTCCGCCAACGCGCGGCCCGTCATGTGCAGGACGGCTTTGGAATGGAGCTGGAGCAGCTGAGCGACCTCATGTGCGCGCCCCCGCAGGACGGATGACATACAACCGGAGGCAAAGCATTTGGATCAATTGCGTTCCGTCCTGAAATCCGCCATGACACCGCAATGAGCACCGCATCCCTCCAGACCCGCGCCCTCCTCGTGCACCTGTTGACCGCCACCGGCGCGGTCTTTGCCATGCTGGCCCTGCTGGCCGCCGCGCAGGAGGACTGGTCCGTCATGTTCCTCTGGCTGGTGGTGGCCTTCGCCGTGGATGGCGTGGACGGCCCGCTGGCGCGCAAATACGACGTAAAGGTCAACGCCCCCCGGTTTGACGGCGTGCTGCTCGACCTCATCATCGACTACCTGACCTACGTGTTCATCCCGGCCTTTGCCCTGTTCCAAAGCGGCCTGCTGCCCGGCTGGACCGGCTGGTTGGCCATCATCGTCATCACCTTTGCCTCCGCGATGTATTTCGCCGACAGCCGGATGAAGACAACGGACAACTCGTTTCAGGGCTTCCCCGGATGTTTCAACATGCTGGTGCTGGTCATGTTCGCGGTGCAGCCCGGTTTCTGGGTCATCATGGGGCTTGTGCTCCTGCTGTCCGTGGCGATGTTCCTGCCGCTGAAGTTCATTCATCCCGTGCGGACGGAACGCTGGCGCAAGGTGTCTCTGCCCATCGCGCTGGCCTGGACCTTCTTTGCAGGCTGGGCCGCCTGGGTCGATTTCCACCCCGAAAGCTGGGCGCACTGGGGCCTGATCGTGACCTCTGTCTACCTGATCCTCGTTGGCATGGCACAACAGCTCATCCCTCTGCGCGACGCAACGTAAACCCAAACCTTACCGAAAAATATTTACGTGCAACGGCTTTGGCCGACCCGAATCGCGATCCGGGTTAACAACCAACCGGTTTTTACTGCCTAACCGGTCGGTTCGCAGGTTAATGCCCTCCACAAATGGGTTAAGTTCTGTTTACCCTTTGTGGCATCCCCCCAAGGCCACCCCAACATATGGCAGCAAAACAGCGCACGCAGGGTTAACCCCACCGTGCGCTGCCCTCTTGCACCGGCCTCAAACCGCGCAATTAACCCTCAGGCCAGATCGCGAATCGCCGGATAGCTGGCGCGATACGCGGCAAAGGCCTCGGCATAGGCCTCCTTCAATTCCGCCACGGGCTGAACAGTGGCCCGCACCTCCGGCTTCACCATGATCTCGTCGACCGATCCGGCGCCGCAGCCCACCATGGCCAGTCGCGCAGCGCCCAGCGCCGCCCCGAAATCGCCCGCCGCCGGCAGGTCCAGCGGCTTGCCCAGCACCGTCGCGATGGTCTGCACCCAGTAGGACGAGGCCGTCCCGCCGCCGATCGCCAACAGGCTGCGCAAGTCCGCGCCGGTCTTTTCCAAGGCCAAGGCACAATCGGCCAGCGCAAAGGCCACGCCCTCCATCACCGCCTGTGTCATGGCGCGACGATCCGTCGCCTGCTCGATGTTCAAAAAGCCGCCACGCACACGCGCATCATTGTGCGGCGTCCGCTCGCCCGACAGATACGGCAGGAACCGCAGCCGCGCCGGGCCGGTGATCTCCTCGCCCAATTCGCGCGACAGATCCGCCGGCGACGCGCCTGTCACGCGGCTCAACCAGTTCAGCGAATCCGTCGCTGCAAGGATCACGCCCATCTGATACCACTGGCCCGGCACCGCGTGGCAAAACGTGTGCACAGCACTTTCCGGCAGGGGCGCATAGCCATCACGCCCAGTCAGCAAAACGCCAGAAGTTCCCAGCGAAACAAAGCCTTCGCCCTCCTTCATGGCCCCGACACCACAGGCCGACGCCGCGTTGTCCCCGGCCCCGCCGACGACGGAAACGGTCCCTTTCATGCCCCATTTCTGCGCCAGATCAGGCCGCAGCGTGCCGCCAACCTCTGACCCTTCCACCAACCGAGGCATCTGCCCCCGCGTCATGCCGCCGGCGCCCAGCAGCACCTCGGACCAATCCCGCGCGCCCACATCCAGCCAGGACGTACCGGCACTGTCCGACATATCGGCAAACAGCTCACCCGTGAGGTGATGGTTCATGTATCCGGCAGGCAGCAAGACGGTCGCCACACGCTCGAACAATTCCGGCTCATGCGCCGCCATCCATGCCAACTTTGGGGCGGTAAACCCCGGAAACACGATGTTGCCTGACAGCGCGCGCACCTGATCCGTGCCATCCAGCGCCGCCGCCTCGGAAAAACTGCGCGTGTCATTCCACAGGATGCAGGGCCGCAAAACCGACCCGGCCGCATCCAGACAAACCGCGCCGTGCATGTGACCAGACACACCGATCCCCTGCACCGCTGCCATCTCGCCGGGATGCTGCGCCGCCATCTGCGTCAGCACCTTGTCCACCGCAGCAACCCAAACCGCAGGGTCCTGCTCGGACCAACCCGCGTGAGGGTTCGCCGTCGCGTAGCTTTCCGAAACGGAATCCACCGGCACACCCGCGCCATCCACCAACAGCGCGCGCAGCCCCGAAGTCCCAAGGTCCAGTCCAAGATACATGCCATGCCTCCATGTTTGCGCTCACACAAACACCAAAGCAGCCCATCAAGTCAAACCGAAGCCCTCGGGTTTCCTTGCTTTCCAGATCCTCAAGCCCACCGGGGCCTCCGGACGCACACGCCGCCCCCCAAAGCGCACCGATGAAAAAAAGCGGGCGCGGATCGTCAGATCCGCGCCCGCCCCCGGCGATGAGCATGGCTCAGCGCAAAACCTTACTTCGACGCAGCTTCCATGGCATCCAAACGTGCTTTGAGCGCTGCGTTTTCTTCGCGGGCCTTCTGGGCCATACCACGCACCGCGTCGAATTCTTCGCGGGTCACGAAGTCACGATCCGCCAACCAGCGGTCGATCATGCCTTTCATGGCGGTTTCCGCCTCGTCTTTTGCTCCCTGCGCGACGCCCATGGCGTTGGTCATCAGCTGAGAAATATCGTCAAATACCTTGTTGCGCGTCTGCATAACATCACTCCGGGTTGCGTTCCCAACCTATATGGGCTGCAAAGCGCCAATCCTCAAGGTTGACCTCCCACGTGATCCAACGGCAAGAGACGCATATGATCGCAGCCATCCCCTTCCCCGACCTCTCGTCCGAACTCTTCTCCATCGAGATCTTCGGCATGACCTTCGCCCTGCGCTGGTACGCGCTGGCCTATATCGCGGGCATTCTCATCGGCTGGCGTATCGCCGTCACAGCCGTCAAACGCGCGCAGCTTTGGCCCGGCAACCATCCCCCCGCCACCCCCACGCAGATCGAAGACCTGCTGACATGGATTATCCTCGGGGTGATCCTGGGCGGACGCTTCGGGTATGTGTTTTTCTACAATGCGCCCTACTATCTCGCGCATCCGCTGGAGATCCCGATGATCTGGCAAGGCGGGATGGCGTTTCACGGCGGCCTTCTCGGTGTCGTGATCGCGACCTGGATCTGGTGCCTGCGAAACCGCGCGCCGATCCTGTCCACTGCCGACCTGCTGGCGATGGCCACACCGCCGGGGCTGCTGCTCGGCCGTCTGGCCAACTTCGTCAACGCCGAGCTCTGGGGCCGTCCGACAGACCTGCCCTGGGGCGTGATCTTTCCCGGCGCTGCGGCGCAAAACTGCGGCCAGGCCGCCGGAGAGCTCTGCGCCCGCCACCCCTCTCAGCTGTACGAAGCAGGCCTCGAAGGCCTCCTGCTTGGCCTGCTGCTACTTGTTCTGGCGTGGCGTGGCGCGTTGAAACGTCCCGGCGTGATCGCGGCCACCTTCTTCATCGGCTACGCCTGTGCGCGCATTTTCGTGGAATTCTTTCGCCAGCCCGATGCTCAATTCACGTCTGACACCGACGCAGTAGGCTACGCGCTGCAATTCGGCGGTGCGGGTGTGACGCAAGGCCAGTTGCTGAGCTTTGCCATGATCGTTGCGGGCCTCGTCTTTATCCTGCGGTCGCGGCGCACATGACCCCGCTGCAGGACATCCTGACCCGACAGATCAGCCGCACCGGCCCCCTCTCGCTGGCCGAGTACATGGGCCTGTGCCTGTCGCACCCGGAACACGGCTACTACACCACCCGCGATCCGCTGGGCGTTGCGGGGGACTTCACCACCGCCCCCGAAATCAGCCAGATGTTCGGCGAGCTTCTGGGCCTCGCCCTCGCGCAAAGCTGGCTGGACCAAGGGGCACCATCGCCCTTCATCCTCGCCGAACTCGGCCCCGGTCGTGGCACGCTGATGGCCGACATGCTGCGTGCCACAGCCCGCGTTCCCGGGTTTCAGGACGCCGCCCGGCTGCACCTCGTCGAAACCTCCCCCGCTTTGCGCCGCGAACAGGCACAACGGCTGCCCGGCGCCTCCTTTCACGCCAGCCTGTCCGATCTGCCCGAAGGTCCGCTCTGGCTCGTAGCGAACGAGTTTTTCGACGCCCTGCCCATTCGCCAGTTCCGACGCCACGCCAACGGCTGGCAAGAGCGCGTGGTCGGCCTCAAGGACGACCGGCTGACGCTCGGCCTCACCGACCCCGCCCCGGTGGAGGCGCTGGACCACCGGCTCGACACCACCACCGAGGGGCAGATCGTCGAAACCTGCGCCTCTGCGCAGGCCTTGGCGCAGGACGTTGGACGACGCATTGCCGACCACGGCGGCGCGGCGCTGATCGTGGACTACGGCGGCTGGCGCAGCATCGGGGACACCTTCCAAGCGTTGCAAAAACACACCTCGGTCGACCCGTTCAAAACCCCCGGACAGGCCGATCTGACCGCTCATGTGGATTTCGAGGCGCTGGCCCATGCCGCCATGCCCGCCGCCCACACGTCCCCCACGCCGCAGGGCGTTTTCCTTGAAAGGCTGGGCATCACCGCGCGTGCGCAGGCGCTGGCCCGTGGCCTGAAAGGTGACGCGCTGGAAAGCCACATTGCCGCACATCGCCGGTTGACGCACCCCGATGAAATGGGGTCACTGTTCAAGGTGATGGCCCTTCACCCCGAAGGCACGCCCGCTCCACCCGCCCTCGACCCTCCTTTTCCGCTTCCATAGACTGCCACTCGCCATGACGCTCGAGATCATCACCGCCGACAGCCTGTCCCCCTTTCGCCACGGGTTCTTTACCCGGCGTGGCGGCGCGTCCTCTGGCGTGTTTTCCGGCCTGAACTGCGGGCCCGGGTCTTCGGACCAGTCAGAGATCGTGCAGATCAACCGCGCCCGCGTGGCCGACGCGATGGAGGTCGACATGCCCTCCCTCGTCACGGTGCATCAGGTGCATTCGGCCGACGCCGTGACCGTGGACGGGCCGATGTCCGACCCGCGCCCAAAGGCCGATGCGCTGGTGACAGCCACGCCCGGACTCGCGCTGGCCGTGCTGACCGCGGATTGCCAACCCGTGCTGTTCGCGGATGCCGACAACGGCGTGATCGGCGCGGCGCACGCCGGCTGGCGTGGCGCGCGCGATGGTGTGCTGGAGGCGACGATTGACGCCATGGTGGCCCTCGGGGCAGAGCGCGACAGCATTTGCGCCGCCATCGGCCCGTCCATCAGCCAGCGCGCCTACGAGGTCGGGCCGGAATTCTTCGAGGATTTCCTCGCCGAAGATATGGAAAACGCACGTTTCTTTGCCGGTGGCGAAGGCGACCGTATGCATTTCGACCTGCCCTCCTACGGGCTGCACCGGATGCGCGCCGCAGGGATAGAGGCGGAGTGGACACGCCACTGCACCTATGCCGACCCGGACCGCTTCTACTCCTTCCGCCGCGCGACTCACGCGAAGGAGGCGGATTACGGGCGGTTGATCTCTGCCATACGCCTCTGACCCACATACGCCTTTGACCCAAGGTGTTTCCGGCGCCGACCCGCTTCCGGAAACAATTGAATTGGCTCCGCGATATTATCCCATTCGGGTCACAAGTCCGCCCCATTTGAGGGGCAATTTCAGTCTCAACGCAGCAATGCACAGACATTGGCAGACAGACCGGAAGGACGCTAAAATGAAGACCCGTTTCATCAAGTCGATCGTCGCCACCGCCAAGGCAAACGAAACCACACGCATGCCGTGGGAACGCGGCACCGCGCGCTCGACCATGATCGCGTCGCGCAAGGCCCCGACGCCAAGCTCCCTCAAACGCGCCTGAAGGCTGATCATCACGCGAACGGACGGGCCGCAACACGCGTCCCCGTCATGACCCGCCCTCTAAGGTCCCAAACAGGACCGTGCTCACCGACCTTGCAGAAGACCGGGCCAGATCGCCTTCCGGCAACGACCGGCTTCAATGGCACCGGGCCGCGCCGGAGGCAAAGCTCGGAACGCCCAGCACCTTGGGCGAATCGATACACGCCTGTGCGCAGCCGATTCGCCTGATGTTTCGGCGGCTATGTTTACGGATAATGAACAATGGCACCGCTCAGCTTTGGATTAGGATGCGCAACAAACCGTTTTCCCGATCAATTTTGACTAACGCCGAGAATTGAGGCTTATTCGGCGCCAATGAAGACGCGTAACCGTCCTTCTGTCGTTGTTGGTGGGGGCCAGCACGGATGTGACCAGCCTATAAAAGGTATCACATGACCAGTTTCCATCGCGGGTTCGCGCCTGCTGTTTACCCGGGCGGCCCTGCCCTCCCCTCCGAACACACTCAACCGCTGCAAGACAGCGCCTCCCGAGCCGCGACACACATGCGCAAGTTCGAGATCGCCGTGCTGCGCCCCGATCTGTCGGTCGACTTCACCGAAATGCGCGCCCCGGCGACCCCGCTGTTCGAAGACTGCGCCGCAGCCTTTGCGCGCGGCACGCTGATCGACACGGTGCGCGGCCCTGTCGCGGTCGAGGACCTGATCCCCGGTGACTACATTCACACCGCAATGGGCCCGGAACCTATCGTCTGGATCGGCTCTACCAGTTACATCCCGAACCGCGCCGACGATGCCACCTCCCTGACCCGGCTGACCCGCGTGACGTCCGGTGCCATGGGGCCCGGTAATCCGCCGATGGACCTGTTGCTTGGACCGGCGGCGCGGATGATCGTCCGCCACGCCAAGCTGAGAACCCTGCTCGGCCAGGAGGCTGTGCTGGCCCCGGTGAAAGACTATACCGACGGCGACCGCTTCCTGAAGGTCATGCCAGGCGGGACCGTACAACTGTATCATCTGATGGTGAAACGGCACACAACGCTGAAGATCGGCGGTATGGAGATCGAAACCTTTCACCCCGGCAACGCCGCGAGCCAGCAGTTGGGGGCAAAGACGCGGGCGCTTTTCATGGCGATGTTCCCGCACCTCGAAGCGCTGGGTGACTTTGGTGAAACGTGCGCGACGCGCACCACACGCGAGGTCATCGACAGCCTCATCAACACCTGATCAGGCAAAACGCGCGGCGGGGAAAGCCCCGCCCACGTCATTCGCAATGCCGCAAGGTCGCGCCGTTTCAGCTCAGGCCGAGCGACTCAGCCGTTCTTCAAGCACATCAAAGGGCACGCCCGGCTCATCCTTGGCGCCGCGAATGACCAGCGACGTCTTTACGCTGGCCACATTCGGCGCGGTCAGCAGATCACCTGTCAGAAAGCTCTGAAACGTCGAAAGATCCGGCGCAACGCACTTCAGGATGAAATCCACTTCGCCGTTGAGCATATGGCACTCACGAACCAGCGGCCATTGGCGACAGCGCCCCTCGAACGTGGACAGATCCGTTTCCGCCTGACTTTGCAGACCGACCATGACGAAGACCTGAACCTCGAACCCCAGGGCGCGCGAATCAACGTCTGCGTGATAGCCTTGGATGTAGCCCTGCTCTTCGAGCACGCGAACACGGCGCAAACCACGCGAACACGGCGCAAACACGGCGGGGCAGATATGCCCACCCGCTTGGCCAGTTCAACATTCGTCATGCGCCCGTCAGCCTGCAATTCAGACAGGATTTTGCGGTCTATGGGATCGAGCCGGTGCGACGGCATTGAGTTCTCCAAAAATCTCATATGCGACGCGGCTTGCTGAAGCCGTTCAGGATTGACCTTGCCCGTCTGATACGGGAAACAGCGTCTTCCCGGGAAACACCTTCGCCCGTCGCGTTTTCGCGTTTGTTATACCAGCCGCAGGGGCACACGCAATAATATTTCGCGAATGCGCAATATTATTAAAGGTAACTCGGAAAACCGCCCAAATTGACCGCAGCCACGCCGCGCGCCTGTCGAGCCGCGCACGGGCCTCTCATTGCACACACCCACCCAGTGGTTATATGGCAAGGCGAAACACGACTGTCCGGAGGCACCCCATGTCCGATACCCGTCATACGAAGGTTCTTATCATCGGCTCCGGCCCGGCAGGTTACACCGCCGGTGTCTACGCCTCGCGCGCCATGCTGAACCCGCTTCTGGTGCAGGGGCTGGAACCCGGCGGCCAGCTGACAACCACAACCGAAGTGGAAAACTGGCCCGGTCACTCCGAGATCCAGGGCCCCGACCTGATGGTCAACATGGAGGCCCACGCCCGTGCCATGGGCACCGAGATTGTCGGCGACATCATCACCAGGATCGATTTCGACGTGCGTCCCTTTGTGGCTCATGGCGACAGCGGCACCACCTACACGGCCGATTCGATCATCCTTGCCACCGGGGCCCGCGCCAAATGGCTGGGGCTGGAGTCCGAAGAGGCCTTCAAGGGCTTTGGCGTCTCGGCCTGCGCCACCTGTGACGGCTTCTTTTATCGCGGCAAGGAAATCGTCGTGATCGGCGGTGGCAACACCGCAGTCGAAGAGGCGCTCTTCCTGACCAACTTCGCCTCCAAGGTGACGCTGATCCACCGCCGCGATGAACTGCGTGCCGAAAAGATCCTGCAAGACCGCCTGTTCAAACACCCCAAGGTCGAAACGCTCTGGCATCACCAGCTGGACGAAGTGGTCGGTGACGACATGCCCAAGGGTGTCACCGGCGTGAAGGTGAAGAATGTGAACACCGGAGAGATCAAGAACATCCCCTGCGCTGGCGTGTTTGTCGCCATCGGCCACGCCCCCGCCAATGAGCTGGTGAAGGACGTGCTGGAAACCCACATGGGCGGCTACGTGGTGACAAAGCCTGACAGCACCGAAACCTCCATACCCGGCATCTTTGCCGCCGGCGACCTGACCGATCACAAGTACCGTCAAGCGGTGACAAGTGCCGGCATGGGCTGCATGGCCGCGCTGGAAGCCGAGCGCTGGCTGGCCGAACAGGGGTTGGAGGATGCCTCGACCCCCGACAAGGACGAGACCGAGCCACTGGGCTACGGCGCGCCTGTCGAAGCTGGTCACTAAATACATAAGCCCCCGGCCCACGCGCCGGGGGTTCCCTTTTGCCCATAGCGGAGCACCCCATGTCCGATCACGACTACACCGCCCAGCGCGCCGAAACCCGCGCTGAATACGCAGAGCTGCGCGACGGCCCCGGCTTGCCGGAATTTGCCGACGTGGATTATTTCCTCATCCCCGACACGAAAAAAGACTGGGCTCCCCTGGCCGACGCGCTCGCCAAGGAAGGCTACGACTGCGAATGGGTGGAGGATGACGAGGAGTCCGATGAACCCTACCTGGTCGCCACGCTGTATGAGCAGATCATCTCGGCTGACGGCATCTGGCTTGGCGAAGAAGTGGCCACACGCATCGCCCTCGAACATGGCTTTCAGCCGGACGGCTGGGGCCTTCTGGGCGACGAAGACGACGAGTAACCCCAACGGCCTGGCGGGGCAGCACTGCCCCGCCTGCGCCTGAAACGCATGGATGATCCGCCGCGCAGCAGGCGGTTCATCGCGCACTCGCTTGAGCGCACAACACCTGCGAAGCAGCAATGCGGCGCGACGTCAGCCGACCATCGGCCAGCCCCGCCACGCCTCCGCACCCAAAATTTCAAAAACCACTGCTCACCTGCCCCGCCGTCCCCGGACGCGCGGCGCCACTGCTGCTTGCCCTCTGCTACCCACGTTCTTTCGCGCATAAAAACGCAATTGTTCCAAAATAATGGTTTTCTGCACCTGCAAATGGTGACATGTGTTCATCCGTGAACACACATTGAGTCTCCGGAATGAATGCGTACCCAAACCCGACGCCTGCCAAGGCCGTGACCCCGGAAGACGACCAGCTGTTTCGGCTGTTGCGTCAACTGGAGCGCGCGCCAGACGCCAGCCAGCGCGCCACTGCCGAGGCTCTCGGCGTGTCGCTCGGACGGCTGAACGCGCAGCTCAGGGCCGCATCCGAGGCCGACCTCATCGCTGTCACGGAGCGCAAAGGTCAGGATCGCCGTCAGCGGTTCGCCTATGCGCTGACCGACAAGGGCCACCAGACCAAGAACCGACTGGTCCAATCCTTTCTGACCCGGAAATTTGCCGAATATGCGGCACTGCACGCGGAGCTGACCGGCTCCGTGGGCGACCTGATGCCATTGAAGTACAGGAGCACCCTGATGCAATCCAACCTCGCCCCCATTCCGGAGCTGTATGTCTCCTACGACAGCGCCCAGAAGCTGAAAGTCGAAGCAGGTGACTTGACCTCGCACGATCTGACGCCGCGCCAGATCTGCGATCTGGAGCTGCTGATGAACGGCGGTTTCAACCCGCTGAAGGGCTTCCTGACCGAAGAAGACTACAACGGTGTTGTCGAGGACATGCGCCTCGCAAACGGCACCCTGTGGCCGATGCCGATCAACCTCGATGTGAGCGAAGCCTTCGCCGAGACCATCGAACTTGGTCAGGACATCGCGCTGCGCGACCAGGAGGGCGTGATCCTTGCCACCATGACCGTCACCGACAAATGGGTGCCGAACAAATCGCGCGAGGCCGAGAAGGTCTTTGGCGCGGACGACGAAGCGCACCCGGCCGTCAACTACCTGCACAACACCGCAGGCAACGTGTACCTTGGCGGCCCTGTCACCGGCATCCAGCAGCCCGTGCACTACGACTTCCGCGGTCGTCGCGATACGCCCAACGAGCTGCGCGCCTACTTCCGCAAGCTCGGCTGGCGCAAGGTGGTGGCCTTCCAGACCCGCAACCCGCTGCACCGCGCACACCAGGAACTGACCTTCCGCGCCGCGAAAGAGGCACAGGCCAACCTGCTGATCCACCCCATCGTCGGCATGACCAAGCCGGGCGACGTGGACCATTTCACCCGCGTGCGCTGCTACGAGGCCGTTCTGGACAAATACCCCCAGTCCACCACCAGCATGTCGCTGCTGAACCTCGCCATGCGCATGGCCGGCCCGCGCGAAGCCGTCTGGCACGGTCTGATCCGCGCCAACCACGGCTGCACCCACTTCATCGTTGGCCGCGACCACGCTGGCCCCGGCAAAAACTCCGCCGGTGAGGATTTCTACGGTCCCTACGACGCACAGGATCTGTACCGCGCCAACCAGTCCGAAATCGGCTGTGAAATGGTCGATTTCAAGCACATGGTCTACGTGCAGGAACGCGCCCAGTACGAGGCCGTCGACGAGATCGAAGACAAGGATGACATCACCATCCTCAACATTTCCGGCACCGAACTGCGTCGCCGCCTGCGCGAAGGACTGGAAATCCCCGATTGGTTCTCTTTCCCCGAAGTGGTCAAGGAGCTGCGCCGTACCTCCCCGCCGCGGTCGGATCAGGGATTCACCGTGTTCTTCACCGGCTTCTCCGGCTCCGGCAAATCGACCATCGCCAACGCGCTTATGGTCAAGTTGATGGAGATGGGGGGCCGTCCGGTGACGCTGCTCGATGGTGACATCGTGCGCAAGAACCTGTCGTCAGAGCTGGGCTTCTCCAAGGAGCACCGCGACCTGAACATCAAGCGGATCGGCTACGTGGCCTCCGAGATCACCAAGAACGGCGGCATCGCCATCTGCGCGCCCATCGCGCCCTACGCGGCCACCCGCCGCCACGTGCGCGAAGAGATCGAACAGTTCGGCGCCTTCATCGAAGTGCACGTCGCGACCTCGCTCGAAGAATGCGAACGTCGGGACCGCAAGGGCCTGTACAAGCTCGCGCGCGAAGGCAAGATCAAGGAATTCACCGGCATCTCCGATCCCTATGACGTTCCCACGAACCCCGAAATCGCCGTCGAGACCGAAAACCTGGATGTGGACAACTGCGCCCACCAAGTGATTCTGAAGCTCGAAAGCATGGGCCTGATCGCCGGGTGACAAACCACACCGCTTGAGGATGCGAAAAGGCCGGGCCACGCGCCCGGCCTTTTTTGCATCTGAACGTCTACGATTTGAACGAGTTGTTTGGGACTGCATGCCAATACGCGCGCTGAATTGCGTGCCCCTGAACGCTAACCGATGGCTGACAACAAGATTGGCGGCGGCCTGAACCTAGCCCCGTGTCGGGCTGCACCCCCGGCGATCAGGACACCCCGGAAATCGAACCGCCGAAGACGATAGGTCCGCGCGCCTCGATAACACCTGAATGCAGTGCAGGATGACCGGGAATGCGACTCGGCATCCCTGTCATCTACCTAAAAATGATTTGGGGGCCCGAAAGCCCCCAGTCGAAGAATCCAGTGTGTCGCCAGCCTGCCGCAACAGGCCGCGGAAAGTCAGTGCGCTGTCACCGGCGCAAGATCGTTCTGCCGAGCAAGAGCAAAGGCCAGACGACGGTCCTTGACCAGCGCCAGACGCTCACCATCCGCGCGGTGTACCGCATACAGCGTGTCACGCCCACCAACCTGCGCCTGAACATCCTCAGGAAGGTCCTCAGCACGGACAGACCGCACGTAAACCGTGTTGCCTTCGTCCATCAGCTTGGAAAAATCATATTTAACATGCATTTTCTCACCCCTTCCTAATCTTGATCGTCTGCACCACAGTCTCTGGCGCGCTTTGTGTCAGATCGACGTGCAGCAGTCCGTTCTCCATCACAGCTTCGCCCACTTCGACATTGTCTGCCAAAACAAATGTGCGTTGAAATTGACGGGCGGCAATGCCGCGATGCAGAAATACGCGTTCTGCGCTGTCATCCCGTGACCGCCCCCGGATCACGAGCTGGCGGTCCTCAACCGTGATGGACAGATCTTCCTCGCGGAACCCCGCTACGGCCAACGTGATTCGGTAAGATCTGTCAGAGGTCTGTTCAATATTGAAGGGCGGATACCCCTCAGAGGATTTCGCCGTCCGCTCCAGCAACCGCTCCAGTTGCTCAAAGCCCAGCATGTGGGGATAAGACCCCAACGTGAGTTTGCTCATGTCGTCCCTTTCAGTCCTTGATACAAGCGACCGTTTTGCATCAGTCCCGTCAGGCAACCGCTGCTATTCAAATATGGGAAAGGGTCTGTCTCGGTGCAAGGGGCTTTGCGTGAAGCCTTCGGTTCGCTATGTTAAAGGTCACAAGGATTGTCAGGAGCACTGCCATGAACGCGCCATCGGAACTCGCTATGAAAAGCGAAGACGTTCTGCGTGTGGAACTCGAAGTGTTTCGTCGCGAACACCGTGACCTCGACGAGTCGATCCGCGCCCTTCAGACGACCGGAACGGCGGATCAGATTACCCTGCAACGCCTCAAGAAGAAGAAACTGCAGCTGAAGGACAAGATCGCCCTGATCGAAGACCGGCTGCTGCCCGACATCATCGCCTGATCCTCACTGACCCGCACGCATGACCTTGACCATGCCGCCGGTGATCCGGGACGTATTTATCCGGCTCAGCGCCTGAACCATGGCCGCGCGCCGCTCAGGCGGCAACATCGCAATCCGCGCCTGCCGCACGCTGGTCTCAGGCCAAGGGTCTGCCAGAACGCGCATCGCGTTGCGCCAGGTCCTCATCCGCATTCCCTAACGTCGCATCCGGCTTGTCGCCGGTCTAAGGCTCTGTATAGTCCACCTTTCCCGCGATCCGGAGTGAATTATGGCAGAGATCAAAATCGGCATCATCATGGGCAGTCAATCGGACTGGCCCACCATGCAGGAGGCAGCGGACGTCCTCGACGAGCTGGGCGTCCCCTACGAGTGCAAGATCGTCTCCGCCCATCGCACCCCGGACCGTCTTTGGGACTACGGCAAGACTGCGGTCGACCGCGGCCTGAAGGCGATCATCGCAGGCGCAGGCGGCGCGGCCCACCTGCCCGGCATGATGGCCTCTAAAACCCGCGTGCCGGTCATCGGCGTCCCCGTCCAGACAAAGGCGCTCTCCGGCGTCGACAGCCTGTATTCCATCCTGCAAATGCCACGCGGCTTCCCTGTCGCCACCATGGCCATCGGTGCCGCAGGGGCGAAAAACGCAGGGCTGATGGCCGCCGCCATCCTCGCAAACGAGGACGAGAGCCTCGCCAAACGCCTCGACGACTGGCGCGCCGCGTTGTCTGCCTCAATCCCCGACACGCCAGAGCGCGACTGACTGCAAACATAGCCGCCACCGCTCCGGGGCGGCGACAGCCCCGGAGTACCCGCGAAAGCAAATAGGGATGCAGACGGCGTCTTTGCTTTCCCAGATACCTCCGGGGTGAGGCCACGAGCCAACGGGCCGCGCCCCGCCCCCTTGCCTCGCCCGTCATCTCGGGCCAAAAGCCTGACAAACAGGAGGCCCGTCATGACCACTCCCCTACCCACCGGTTCCACCATAGGCATCCTTGGCGGTGGCCAGCTCGGCCGCATGCTATCGGTCGCGGCATCGCGACTGGGGTTCAAGACCGTCATCTTTGAGCCGGGCGGCGATTGCCCCGCCTCTCATGTGGCGAACTACCACTTGCAGGCCAGCTACGATGACGAAGACGCGTTGAAGCGGTTCGCAGAGTCCGTCGATGTCATCACCTACGAATTCGAGAACATCCCGACCTCCGCGCTGGATATCCTCGAACAGATCAAACCGATCCACCCCAACCGCGAGGCACTGCGGGTGTCGCAGGACCGCCTGACGGAAAAGACCTTCCTCCAGGGGCTGGGCCTCACGGTCGCCCCCTTCGCCGACATTCCCGACCGGGCAGCATTGGACGCCGCGCTCGACACCATCGGCACCCCGTCGATTTTGAAAACCCGTCGCTTCGGTTATGACGGCAAGGGCCAGGCTCGCCTGAAATCGCCCGAGGACGCAGAGCAGGCACTGGCCGACATGAAGGGCGCGCCTGCGGTGCTCGAAGGTTTCGTGGACTTTTCTTTGGAAATCTCCGTCATCGCCGCTCGCAGCCAGGACGGTCAGGTTTCGGCCTTCGATCCCGGCGAGAACGTGCACGAAGGCGGCATCCTGCGCACGACAACGGTTCCGGCCAAGGTCCCCGCCCGCCTGCAAACTGACGCCGTTCTGATGGCGGGGCAGATCCTCAATGCGCTCGACTATGTTGGCGTCATGGGGCTGGAGCTGTTTGTCACGCCGGGCAAGCTCATCGTGAATGAAATCGCGCCTCGGGTGCACAACTCCGGCCACTGGACACAGAACGGCTGCACCGTCGACCAGTTCGAACAGCACATCCGTGCCGTCGCGGGCTGGCCGCTGGGCAATGGGGCGCGCCACTCGGACGTGGTGATGGAGAACCTGATCGGCGACGACATGGACCGCGTACCCGACCTGGCCCGCGATGGCGCCTGCGCCCTGCACCTTTATGGCAAGGCAGAGGTTAAACCGGGCCGCAAGATGGGCCATGTGAACCGCGTCACAAGCTGACGGAGGGCGGGGCACAGCCCCGCAGCTCACATCTCACTTCACATATATGTCAGCAACAAATAGCTGCCATTAACATCTATTTTCTTGCCAGACCGCTCAGGCGTGGTTAGGTCACGATCAAAGGCCCGCTCTGCGGGCCGTTCCTGTTTTCAAGAGCCGCATTATGTCCGTGACCACCTCCCCCGATGCCATCCCCCCCGTCGAAGACAACACCAAACGTGACAAGCAGGTCATTTTGCTGCTGTTGGTGTCTGCCTTCACCGTCATTCTGAACGAGACGATCATGGGCGTTGCTTTGCCGCGCCTGATGGCCGATCTGGGCATCACCGCCAGCGCGGGCCAATGGCTGACCACCGCCTTTCTGCTGACCATGGCCGTGGTGATTCCGATCACCGGATTTCTGCTGCAACGGCTTGCCACGCGGCAGGTGTTCCTCATGGCCATGGGCCTGTTTTCCGCCGGGACGCTGGTCTGCGCCACCGCGCCGGGGCTGGGCCAGCTGATCCTCGGACGCGTCGTGCAGGCCACCGGCACCGCCATGATGATGCCGCTGCTGATGACCACCGTGATGAGCCTCGTGCCCCCGGAAACCCGCGGCAAGACCATGGGCAACATCTCCATCGTGATCTCCGTCGCGCCTGCCATCGGGCCCACCATCTCCGGCATCATTCTCAACGTGCTGGACTGGCGCTGGATGTTCTGGCTGGTGCTGCCCATCGGCCTCAGCGCGCTTGCGCTTGGCTACGCCCGCCTTGTCAACGTGAACGAACCCAAGGATCGCCCGCTTGACCTGATCTCCGTTCCGCTCTCCGCTATCGGTTTTGGCGCGCTGGTCTACGGCCTCTCCACCATCGGCGAAAGCCACGGCGACGCCGCGGTTCCCGTCTGGGCGCCGCTGGCCCTCGGCATCGTGGTCATCGCGATCTTTGCCCTGCGCCAGCTCAAGCTCGGTCCCAAAGGCCGCGCCCTTCTGGATCTGCGCACCTTTGGCAACCGCGTGTTCACCGTGTCGGTCGTGATGATGGGTTTTTGCATGATGGCGCTGTTCGGAATGATCATCCTGCTGCCGATCTACATGCAGAACGTCCTTGGCATGGCACCGATCGAGGCTGGCCTGCTGCTGCTGCCCGGCGGCTTGCTGATGGGTCTTCTGGCCCCCACGGTCGGCCGCCAATACGACAAGATCGGCGCTCGCAAACTGGTCATTCCCGGCGCGATGTTCGTCAGCAGCGGCCTGTGGCTGATGGCCACCCTGAATGCTGAAACCGCCGTCTGGCACGTGCTGGTCGCCCACGTGATCCTGTCCATCGGCCTGTCCCTGCTGTTCACGCCGCTGTTCACCTCCGCGCTTGGGTCCGTCCCGAAGGAGCTGTATTCCCACGGCTCCGCCGTCCTCGGCACCACGCAGCAGGTGGCCGGCGCCGCAGGCATCGCGCTGTTTGTCTCGGTGATGTCGCTCGCCTCGGCGGCGGCAACCGCAGGTGGGGCGGATCTCGTCCATGCCACGGCCGCCGGCACGCGCGCGGGCTTCATGACCGGCGGTGCGATCTCGCTGCTGCTGATCGTGGCCGGGTTCTTTGTGCGCCGCCCGGCGGACATGCGCACGGACTAAGCGCCCTATCCAACAAAGCGGCCCGCCACAGGGCCGCTCATCCACGCCACCTGCCCGCCCGCGAGGGTCGCCACGATCCGACGGCTGTCGCGCTCCATGACCACCAGATCGGCACGCTGGCCGGGCGCGATCACGCCGCGATCCGTCAGCCCCAACAGCCGCGCAGGCCCGCTGGACACCAGCGCCCAGGCCCCGGCCACATCCAGCAGCCCAAGCTCGACACAGCGCCACGCCGCGCGCGCCGGGGACGGGTAATGGTAATCCGACGCCAGCGCATCACACAGCCCCGCCGCGATCAGATCCTGGGCGGAGGCATTGCCCGCATGGGACGCCCCCCGCACCACGTTCGGCGCGCCCAGCACGGTGAAATCGCCACCGTCCCGCGCCGCCTGCGCCGCTTCCAGTGTCTCGGGAAACTCCGACACGCGCGCGCCACGTGCCCGCCAAACGGACCGGTCCGCCTCAGTCTGATCGTCATGACTGCCAAGCGTCACGCCCTGCGCCACCAACCGTGCACAGAGCGCCTCCACCGCCGGACCAACCTCCGGCCCGCGCGCGTGAAGATCCAGCAACAGGCGGAAATAATCCTCTGGATTGCGCCGGCTTTTCAGCGCCTGCCCCGTCAGACGCGGCGGCTTGCGCCCCTCGGCCAGACGCGCGTGCGGCAGGTGATCGTTGAACACCACGTAACGGATGCCGAACCGCGCAATGGCCGCCTCGGCCGCCGCGAACTCATCCAGAAAATGCGTTTCCAACCGCAGCTGCAACCGCATGTCCACCGGCACGCTGCCGCGCATCACATCGACCGACTCGAACACCTCTCGGGCAAAATCCGGCCCGCGCAGGCCGCCTTCCCAGGACCAGAACTGAGCAATCACAGCCGTGGTGATTCCACAGGCCGCAAGCTCGGCGGCCACCGCCAGCATCCCCGCATCGCGTTCACGCAATGCGCCCCGGCGCGGTGCCATATGCCGCTCGAATCCGTCGCCATGAGCATCCACGAGTCCCGGCAACAGGTCGTAGCCCGACAGATCGACGGCGCGCCCCACGGCGCAATCCGCGATCAAACCGCCGCTCACAGGCACAGCGCAGCTGTCCCATCCCTCAGGCGTCAGCACCCGCGCGCCATTCAATGTCATGTCCAAACTCATGCGCGCTCCCATAGACCGACCGCCGCGCCCGCGAAACCCATCATCGTGCCCCCAAAGCCGGCGCCAACAGGCCCGCCCCACGCCCTCGCGGTTGTGCCACAAGCCACTGCCAGCGCAACGCAGAGCAGGCCAAGCGCCCTACGCGCCCTGCCTCTTTGCTTGGAAAACACTCACTGAAACGGTCCAACCCGCTGTCACGCCACCAGCTTTTCGGCGCGCTTGAGGTCCACGGACACCAGTTGCGACACCCCTTGCTCCTGCATGGTGACGCCAAACAGCCGGTCCATCCGGGCCATGGTCACAGCGTGGTGGGTGATGATGAGAAACCGGGTCTCCGTCCGGCGGCACATCTCGTCGAGCATGTCGCAGAACCGCGTCACGTTGGCATCGTCCAGCGGCGCGTCCACCTCGTCGAGCACGCAGATCGGCGAGGGGTTCGCCATGAACACCGCAAAGATCAGCGCCAGACAGGTCAGCGTCTGCTCCCCCCCCGACATCAGCGACAGCGTCGACAGCTTCTTGCCCGGAGGCTGGCACATGATTTCCAGTCCCGCGTCCAGCGGATCGTCGGATTCGACCATCACAAGGCTCGCTTCGCCGCCGCCAAACAGATGCGTGAACAACATGGTAAAGTTGCTGTTCACCTGCTCAAAGGCGGTCAAAAGCCGTTCACGACCTTCCCGGTTCAAAGAGGCGATCCCCGTGCGCAGCGCCTTCACCGCTTCTTCAAGGTCGTTCTTCTCCGACACCAGCGTATCGTGCTCGTCCTGCACCTCCCGCGCGTCGTCCTCGGCCCGCAGGTTCACGGCCCCCAACGCATCGCGCGCGCGTTTCAGGCGGGCAACCTCGCTCTCGATCTTCTCCGCATCACCGACGTCATCGGGCGTCGCATCCAACGTCGCCAACAGCGCTTCGGGCGTGGTCTCCAATGCCTCTTCGATGCGCGCGGTGGCCGCTTGCACGCTTTCGCGCGCGGCATCCGCACGGGCCTCGGCGCGGGCGCGGGCCTCGCGGGCCTCACCGGCCAAACGCTCCGCATCACGTTCCGAGGTCACGGCCTCCCGCAGCACGCTCTCCGCCTCGATCAGCCGGTCCTGCGCAAGCGACTTGCGGTCTTCAGCCGTGGCGATGCTGTCAGACAGCTCCTCGCGCTGTGTCGCCAGATCGTCGGGCACCTCGTAGGCATCGGACAGATCGTCCTCGGCTTCGGCCTTGCGCTCCGCCAGCTCCCCGGCGCGGGCGGTGGCATTCTCCAACCGCTGCGTCCAGCCGGACAGATCCTTTGCCACCTGCTGCGCCCGCCCCTTGCGGGCCTCGCCCTCGCGTCGCAGCTCATCTGCGGCGGAGCGGCGCGTCATCATCGTCATGCGCGCGGCCTCGACCGTCATCTTCACGTCTTCGGCCTTGGCGCGCACCTCGTCGAGATCGTCGAGCTGGTCCAGCGCCCGCTCCGCCTCCGTCAGCTGCGCCCGCGCGGTGCTTCCCTCGTCCTCGTAGCGCTTCACCGCCAGAGTGGCGCTCTCCAGCTTGCCGCCCGCCATGTCGTGATCCGCCTCGGCCCGCGACAACGCGCGCGCCGCCTCGGTGACGCGCTGATCCGCCATGCGCCGCGCCTCGCGCGCGTCCTTGTCCGCACGGGTCAGCTCCGCCAGCCGCGCCACCAACGCATCATGCGCCGCGCGCGTCCCGTCCAGCCGCGCCGAGGCCTCCGCCATTTCCTGCTTCAACCCTTCGAGCCGGTTCAACTGCTCCAGCCGCAGCGCCGCCGCCGAGGGCTGGTCTTCGGCCCAGGCGCGGAACCCGTCCCAGCGCCACAGATCGCCCTCCAGCGACACCAGCCTCTGCCCCGGCGACAGCTGTTGTTGCAGCCTCGGGCCGTCTTCCGCCTCCACAAGTCCGATCTGCGCCAGACGACGCACCAGGACATCCGGCACCGACACATGCTGCGCCAGCGAGGTGACCCCCGTCGGCAAAGGCTGCGCGACATCGTAGCCCGGCATGACCAGCCAACCCGACGGCCCATCGGCCTCCACCTCGGGCGCGCGCAGGTCGTCCGCCAAAGCCGCCCCAAGCGCCTTCTCGAACCCCTGTTCAACCTGCAACCGGTCCATGATCTGACCGCCCTCGGCGGTGTCCCGCTCCAGCAACCGCGCCAAAGCCGTCACCTCGGCGCTCAGCGCGTTCATCAGACCCTCGGCCTCGGACCGCTCGCCGCGTGCCTCCGCCTCGCGCGTCTGGCATTCGGCGCGCGCGCTTTCCGCGTCGGTCAGCAGCATCTCCGCCCGTTCCGCCATGGCGTCCGCATCCATCTGGCGGGCGCGGGCATCCTCGGTGGCCTCACGCGCCTGGCCAAGCCGGTCCTGCACATCCGCGACCAAGGCGCGCGCCTTCTCCGCCTCCGCCTCGTTGCGGGCAACCAGGCGCTGACAATCCGCCAGGTAGCGCTGCGCCGACTGGTGACGGGCCGCCAGACGCGCCACATCCTCGGTCATCTGGGTCAGATCCGCCTCGCGCATCTGCAATACGTCAGAGGCCTCGTGGGCGGCCTCGATGGCCTCCTCGACCTTGTCGTCGTGCCCGTCCGACGCCTCCGCCAGCTCGCGCGCCTCCGCCTCAAGCCGTTCGATGGTCTCGCCGGCGTCGCGGTTCAGGGTCTCCTCGCGGGCCATGTCCTGATCGAGCTGGGCAATGCGCTTGCGCAGCGTCTCGATCCGCTGCTGTGCCTGCTTTTCCTGATCCGCCAAAGCATCCCGCTGCACCAACAACCGTTGCAGCACCGCGGCGGCAATGGCGTCCTCCTCGCGCAACGCAGGCAGCGACTCCTCGGCAGCCGCCCGAGCGGTTTCCGCCGCGCGCGCGTCCCGTTCCGCGCTTGCCGCCGCCGTCACCAACTCACGCAACGCAGCCTCCGCACTGGCCCGCGCCTGATCCGCCTCGTGCCAGCGCCGGTAAAGCAGCATGCCCTCAGCCTGCCGCAGCTGCTCGCCGATGGCCCGGTAGCGCGCGGCCTGCTTGGCCTGTCGGGCCAATTGCCCCAGCTGCCCGGCCAACTGCTCCACCACATCGTCAACACGCAGCAGGTTCGCCTCTGTGCTGCGCAGCTTCAGCTCCGCCTCATGGCGCCGCTGATACAGGCCCCCGATCCCGGCCGCATCTTCCAGGATCTTGCGCCGGTTCTTTGGCTTCGCATTGATCAGTTCGGAAATCTGCCCCTGCCGCACCAGCGCGGGCGAGGTCGATCCCGTGGCCGCATCCGCAAACAGCATCTGCACATCGCGCGCGCGGGTGTCCTTGCTGTTCACCTTGTAGGCGCTGCCCACGTCGCGGGTGATGCGACGCACCACCTCCAACTGGTCGGTCTCGTTAAAGCCCGCCGGCGCAAGGCGGTCCTGATTGTCGATGATCAGCGACACTTCGGCAAAGTTCCGGGCCGGACGGGACGCCGCACCGGCAAAGATAACATCCTCCATGCCGCCGCCGCGCATGGCCTTGGCCCGCGTCTCGCCCATGACCCAGCGCAGCGCTTCGAGCAGGTTGGATTTGCCGCAACCATTCGGCCCGACCACGCCGGTCAACCCGGTCGAGATCAACAGATCTGTGGGGTCCACAAAGCTTTTGAAGCCTGTCAGACGGAGCTTTGAAAACTGCACGCGCGCGATTCCTTTTGAGACCTGCAATTTGGCGGTTTCATCGGGTCCGAGTCAATCAGATCGCGCCGGATTTGGCAGAGCCTTGCCACTTGTCCCCAAGATATTGTGGCAAAACACAGCATCCGGCTGTGCACGCAAAACACGATGAAAGACGGAATGCCTCTGCCCACGTTTTTGAAATATCACGTCGCGCGATTGGGAGTGTTCAAAGCTCAAGGATACCGAAAATGAAGCGTTTCATGATTTTGGCACCGTTTTATCGTTGATGGCCTGCGCCAATGCCGAAATTTCGACCCCGCCGGTCACGGTTGTCCCGAAAGACCGGGCCGCAGCCGTCGGCATCGACGTGTACGGGCGCGCGCGCGCAGCGGGCAATCCGGTGCCGCGCTTCCGGGGGCAGGAAACGGTTCAGATAAGAACCTGGGGAAATGGCGAACAGGGCCGCACTGAATTGACCGGCGTTCCATGCCTGATCGACAGCGGCACCTATGCTGCGAACTTCACCACGCCGGCCAATGTCATCGTGCCCGATGACGGCCCGAACTCCCCGGCGCTCTTCGTTCGGTGCGAGACTGAAACGCAGTCCGGCTCGATCACGGTGAACGTCTACAACGACACCAACCAGCAACGTCAGCAAAGCGCGGCAGGCGCCGGTGTCTTGGGTGCCATCATCATCGGGGCCGTGGCCGCAGCGAACACCGATAACGAAACGGATGATTTCAAATACCCGGCGCTCACGGTCAACCTGAAGAAAAAGAAGGACTAAAGCGCCTCTACCGGTGCCTGAAACACGTCAGGCGCGGATGCATTCCAAATCCAAAGCGCCCTGCCCCGCATCGAAGTATTCGCAAAACAGCGTGTGCTTGCGACGGGGCAGAGGCGGCGCACGATGACCATCGCATTCCAGCCCGATGGTCATCATCGTCGGATCACCCAGCACCCAATCGGCGCGGCACCCCGTTTGCGCCTGTGTGGCGACCCCGGCGTTTCGGGCGACATCCTCGAATTTCGGCAGCATATGAGAGCTGGTGCGAATAGCCTCGACGAAGTTGCCACGCCGCCGCAGGGTAAACGACGTGCCCGCCTCAACCACCTTGACCGCAGGCGCGCCAGAAAAGCCCGGACCGGGCGTATCGCAGGCGGTTAACAATATCAGGGGCACAAAAGGGATCATTCGCATCAGGCCAGCGTGCGCCACGATGGTTAGCAAATTCTTAATCGCGACCAGACAGGCAACTGAACCGCTCAGGCCGTTGTGCACCCACCACAAACCAGACGTCCGAATTTACGAAGCCCGCCCCATCAGTCGCCGTGACGCGGGAAAGGTCAGAACGTGACCTCGACCCCCGGCAAATTCAGCGCCTTGATCAATTCGCGCAGCTCTTGGCGTGCCGCCACGTTCGAGATGTTGAGCTGCTTCACGCCCACATCCTTGAGATCCAGAAGCGTCAGCCCGCGCGGGAACAGCTCCCGGAACACGACACGCTCCGAAAAGCCCGGCGCCACGCGAAAGCCGATCCGCTTGGACAGACGGTCCAGCGCCTTTTCGATCTTCATCTTGTTGACCATCTGCTGCGCGCCCAGACGGTTGCGCAGCACAACCCAGTCGATCGGCTGCAACCCGGCCTGCGCCCGCACCTGACGCGCGGCCCAGACCATTTCGGAATAGACGGACGGACCGATGATCTTGTCGCCCTCCGAATCGATATGCGCCAACAGATCGAAGTCGATGAAACTGTCGTTCAGCGGCGTCACCAGCGTGTCCGCCAGCGAATGCGCCACCTGTGCCAGCCGCGTGTGCGATCCCGGGCAGTCGATCAGGATGAAATCATTGGTCTCGCCCAACCCGGCCACAGCCTCGCTCAGACGACGGTCGTTCGCGTTCTCATTGGGGCCAAGGGCCTCTTTGTCGATGTTCGGCAGATCCGTATGACCGGGCGAGGGCAGCTCCAGCCCGGCTTTGGCCAGGAAGGCCGCGCGGTTGTCCAGATATCGGCCAAGGCTGCGCTGCCGCAAGTCCAGATCCAGCGTCTGAACCCGATGTCCCAGCCGCGCCAAGGCGGTTGAGATATGCATCGACACGGTGGATTTTCCCGCGCCGCCTTTTTCATTCCCGACAACGATGATGTGTGCCACGCTCGACGTCCCTCAGAAAACACCACGTGTTGCCCGTGGTTGGCTGTGCCGCACCCTATAAGCTGGGGACGGCCATGGAAAGGTGCTGCGATGCGGCGGCGCGCCGGAAACAGTGCGTTCGCGCATCCCGCCCGGTCCTTGAGACAGAAAAACCCGACCAATCGGCCGGGTCCTTCGATGCCATGGATGGCAAGGTCAGTGCAGCTTGGCACCCACTTCGCTGATCGAGTTGTCGATCATCTGGTCGGCCTTCGCCGGATCCATCTGCTCGGCAATGACCTGACGCGCAGCGGCCACGGCCACCACGGCAGCCTGATCGCGCACGTCCTTGATCGCTGCGGCCTGCGCCGACTCGATCTGGCTCTCGGCAGCGGCCAGACGGCGCGCAATCGAGTCCTTCATGTCAGCCTTGGCCTGCTCGGCGGCCAGTTCGGCCTCCTGCTTGGCGTGGGCCACGATCCGGTCCGCCTGGTCCTGCACGTCACGCTGCTTGCGCTCGTAGGAGGCCAGCAAGGTCTGCGCCTCTTCGCGAATGCGACGGGCTTCGTCCAGATCGGCCTGAATGCCTTCGGCCCGCTTGTCGAGCAGCTTGGCCAGCATGCCCGGAACCTTGAAGTACACCAGCACCACGAGGAACAGGATAAAGCCGATCAGCACCACGAAATCGGTGTTGCGCAGGCTGAAGAACGGGCCAGTCGCAGCATGTGCCGGAGCAGCGGCCAGCAATGCGAGGGGAAGAATGAAACGAGTCATGATTTATCCCTTCAGCTGGCGGTCAACGGCCGCGTTGATCTTGGCTTCGTCCGCGGACATGCCCAGTGCGGCCACGATGGCAGCGGCGGTGTCCTTGGCAACGATTTCGACGTTTTCCAGCGCGCTGGCGCGGATGGCATCGATGGCCTTCTGCGATTCAGCAGCCTTGGCAGAAATCTCTGCGTCGGCATGCGCCTTTTCCACGTCAAGATCGGCCTTGATATCGTCACGAGCGCGCTGTGCAATGGCATGCGCCTCGGTGCGGGCATCGGCCAGCGCCTTGTCATAAGCCGCCTCGGCGTCCTGCGCCTTCGACTTCAGATCTTCGGCTGCGGCGATGTCGTTCGTGATGGTGCCCTGACGTTCAGCCAGAACAGACGCGATCCGCGGCAAGGCGACACGCGCCAGAATAAAGTAGATCACCACGAGGGTGATGATAAGCCAGAAAACCTGGTTGCCGACCCAGTCACCGCAGAGTTGCGGCATCCCGATCGCGGAGCCGCCTGCGTCGACGCAGGTGCCAGCCAGTTCTTCCTGATACGGTTCAACCGCCATGTCGTCCTCCGTCGGAACTTGGTCTCTACATCGGGCGGCCCATGTCAGGCCGCCCGCGCGTAAGGATCGTCAAATTCCGTGGATCAGACGGCGAACATCAGCAGCAGAGCGATCAGGAACGAGAAGATGCCCAGTGCTTCTGCGAATGCGATGCCGATGAAGAGGGTCGCGGTCTGCGAGCCAGCAGCGGAGGGGTTGCGCAGAGCGCCGGCCAGGAAGTTGGCAGCAACGTTGCCCACACCGAGGGCCGCGATGCCCGTGCCGAGACCTGCAATGCCTGCGCCGAGAAATTGAATGCCTTCCATGGTGGTATCTCCTTACGATTGGAAGTTTGTAGTCTGGTTGTTCTGTCGGGGGAGGCGCGGGATCAGCCCCGCACCGCCTTAGTGAGAGGGATGCAGCGCGTCCTTGAGGTACACGCAGGTCAGGATGGTGAACACGTAGGCCTGGATAAAGGCCACGAGCACCTCAAGACCGTACATCGCGGTGATCGCGAGGATCGAGATGGGCGAGACAGCGGCCAGCGCGGCGAAACCGGCGAAGACCTTGATCACGGCGTGACCCGCCATGACGTTGCCTGCAAGACGAATGGAGTGGCTCATCGGACGCACGAAGTAGGAAATCACCTCGATGATCGCCAGAATCGGACGCAGCGCCAGCGGGGCGGAGGACACCCAGAAGAGGCCAAGGAAACCGGGACCGTTCTTCACGAAACCCAGAACGGTCACGCCGATGAACACCGCCAATGCCAGCGGCACGGTCACGGCGAAATGCGACGTGGTGGTAAAGGACATCGGGATCAGGCCAAGGAAGTTGGCGAAGACGATGAACATGAACAGGGTCATGATGTAGGGGAAATACTTCAGACCGTCCTTGCCGGTGACGTCTTCGACCATCTTGTAGACGAAGCCATAGGCCAGCTCGGCCACCGACTGGGAGCGCGACGGCACGATGGCGCGGCGCGACGTGCCCACGACCATCAGCAGCACGATGGCCACGATCGCCAGGAACAGCCAAAGCGTCACGTTGGTGATCGTGAACAGACCTACATCACCGTGGCCAAAGAGCGGCTTGACGATGAACTGGTCCATCGGGTGAAAGACCAGGCCAGTGCCTTCGGTCGCGTGCTCTGCACCGTGCGTCTCAGTCGCCATGCGTGTTCCCCTCGTTTGCGCCGCCTGCGGCGCCCTTGTCAGCCTCAGGCGCGTCCGCCTCGTTCAATTCCTGCTTCGCCTGCAGTTCTTTCGCTGTGCGCAGCATCACTTTGATGCCGGCGGCGATGCCCAGCAGCGCGAAGATGACCATGAGCCAGGGACCCGTGCCAAGCAGCCAGTCCAACCCGTAGCCAATGCCAAACCCGATCCCGAGTCCGGCAACCATCTCCGTCACCATGCGCCACGCCATGTTGGCCTGACTGTAGTGTTCTTCCTGGTGAGGCTTCACCTGCCCCGTGGCCTTCTTGTAGGCGTTGATGCGGGCTTCGAGGTCCTGCATCTGTCGCTTCGGGTCAGGCGCGCTCATGGGCTGTTTGCTCCACCAGAGTTCGAGAGGGGAATAGGCGGTGCAGCCCCCGGAGTCAACGACGGGTTAAGCCTTTATTCAGAACCGGCAAGGCTCTGAAATTTATGGCATTTCCAAATTGCCAGCTGACAATTTTCAAAGCACCTCACCCCTGTTAGCGCCCCAGCCTGCTGCGTTTGCATATTCAACTCATCAGTTGATCTTGCCATCGGGCCCCGGCATCCCCATGGCGCAGGCGGCTCTCTCCTCTTTATATATGCTGTGCAATGCCTGCGTTCCGGTCTATCTGCAAAGCCCATGACCGCCCGCCTCGACGCCACCTTCGCCGCTCTCGGCGACCCGACCCGCCGCCGCATCCTGTCGATGCTGCTGGAGGACGACATGGCCGTGACCGATGTGGCGGAGCCTTTCGAGATGTCGCTCGCCGCGATCTCCAAACACTTGGCCGTGCTCACCAACGCCGGCCTCATCAGCCAGGAAAAGCGCGGTCGGGTAAAGTGGTGCAAGCTGGAACCCGACGCCCTGCGCGAAGCGACCATCTGGATGCAAAGCTTCGGGTTGTTTGAGCCGGTGAACCTCGATGCCTTCGAGCGCTTCCTTGAAGCGGAGCTTTCTCCGGCCACAGGCGCGCCGAACGAGTGAGCACTTGGAGGCGCGGAGAGACAAGGCACGGTGCTGGCGTCTCTGCTTCCTGAATGCTCAACTGTCTTGCTCTTCGTCCTTGATCAAAAGCAGAAGCGACAGGACGGTCAGCGCAACACCGGGCAGAACTATGGCGGATGGCACGCCCTGCCCCAGCGCCAGTTGCCAGACGATGACAAAGCACGGCACGATATATGTATAGGCCATCACCTTGGCCGACGGCAGACGCAGGGTCGCGTAGCGCAGGATCAGGAAGGTCACGCCGGTGGCGACGATGGCCGTGTAGGCGATGACCTGGTAGACGATCACCGGCATCGCGGCCCAGTCGGTCTCGACGATATCGCGCGCAGCGTATACGCCGAGGATCACCGCCCCCGCCGTCAGGATCGAGGCGGTGAAGGCCAGCGCCGGCTCTCCCCGATTGAGCTTTCGCAGCAACGGGGAATAGAGCGCGTGGGCGAGACAACCCCATAGGTACACCTGCTCGCCGCGCCCGATCTCGAACCGCAGGGCAAGGTTCGGATCACCGCGAAAGATCACCCAAAGCGCGCCAAGACCGCCAACCACGATGGCCAGCGCCATACGGCGGGTGGTGACCTGACGCACGACGACCCACCCAAAGACCGCGGTCAAAGCCGGGTTCAGGGTGAAGACCGCGGCCATGCTGACGGGCTCTGCGGTTTTCAGGCCCTCGAACATGGTGACGAAGTAGATGGCAAACAAACCGGCGAGCGCAAAGTACCGCCAGGGCGCGCGGAACACGCCCTCGGTGCCAGTGCCGCTGGCCAGCGCCACCGCCCACATCGCCGCCGCGGCCACCGCAAAGCGCACCGCGTTCAGCACCACCGGATCAATGTAAGGCCCGACCATCGCGCCGAATGGGAACGAGCCCGCCACCAGCGCGGCGAAGCAGAGCATCGCGAGATGTCCCTTGGCCGCCTCGCTCACTTCTTCGCTGTGCCTTCTCCCGCATATGCCTTGAGGTGCGACAGGAACGCCTGCACCTTGGCCGTGCGGTGCAGGTCCACATGCGTCACCAGCCAGAGCGGCGCGGTCCAATCGTCGCTGGGGGGCAGCACCTGAACCAGATCCGGATGCAGCGCCGCTTCGCGCGTGCCCATGAAGCCCAGGCCGGCACCGGCCAGAAGAGCACCTTCGAGAACGCGGGAGTCGACACTGCGGAACACCATCCGGTCAAAGGGCACACGCGCGTTAAGCCAGCGATAATGCGGCGCGCGGTTGTCCGGGTCGTCGTGTCCGACGAAATCGTGCTGTGCGAGATCTTCTTCGCCCTTTGGCGTGCCTCTGCGCGCCAGATAGTCCTTGTGGCCGTACAGCGCCACATCCTGCTTGGCAAAGGACTGCGCCACGTTGTCCAGCTCCTGGGGGGCAGGCCCTGCGCGCAGCGCGATATGCGCCTCGCCGTATTCCAGCCGGAACACCCGGTCGCCGGTGAGGTAGCGCACCACCACGTCCGGATAAGCCGCGCGGAACGACGTCAACGCCGGCACCATCAACGGCGAGAAGGCAATCAACGAGGTCACCAGCAACTCGCCCGACACATCAGAGCCGCGCCCCTTGATGCGCCCTTCGAGCTGTTGAAACTGCTCATCGGTGGTCTGCGCCACGCGCAACAGGTCCTGTCCGGCTTCGGTCGCGGTGTAGCCGCGCGCATGACGCTG
Organism: Sagittula marina; assembly: GCF_014196795.1. Classification (GTDB taxonomy): domain Bacteria; phylum Pseudomonadota; class Alphaproteobacteria; order Rhodobacterales; family Rhodobacteraceae; genus Sagittula; species Sagittula marina. The sequence continues at coordinate 433,262 of NZ_JACIEJ010000001.1, read as the reverse complement.
GAACAGCTTGACACCCAGACGTCCCTCAAGCGCGTCGATGTGGCGGATGACCGTGGCGTGGTGCACGCCCAGAACATCCGCTGCCCCGCTGACTGTCCCCATCCGCGCCACTTGAAAGGCCGTGCGGATTTCATCCCAATTGTCCATCTTGCGTCCTGTGCAAATATAAACAGTGACCTTCCTTTTGCTCAGATTGCGTTCGGTCGAGCAAGAGCCAAGTTTAAGGACAGACCGCAACAGCAGTTTGCTTTGCCGAAAGGACGACACAATGACCGAGACACTTCTCCGTATCGACACTTCCGCCCGCCACGAGGGGTCCGTGACCCGCGAACTGGGCGACCGGATCGAAGCCAAGCTGAACGCCGGCAAGATCATCCGCCGCGACCTGGCCGATCAGGTGATCCCGCAGCTTGACGCGGGCTGGCTGCACGCCGCCTTTACCAGCGACGAAGAGCGCACCACCGAACAGCGCGACCACCTGGCCCTGTCCGACCGCCTGATCGCCGAGATTCAAGAGGCAGACACCCTGCTGCTGACCGTCCCGGTCTATAACTTCAACGTGCCTGCCTCGTTGAAAAGCTGGGTCGATATGATCGCCCGCGCCGGTATCACGTTCCGCTACACCGAATCGGGTGCCGTGGGTCTGCTGGACGGCAAGCGCGCCATTCTGGCCATTGCCAGCGGCGGCACCGAGGTGGACAGCGCCATCGACCATGCGACACCCTGGCTGCGTCAGGTGCTGAACTTTGTCGGCATCACCGACATTCAGGTTGTGCGCTCCGACAAGCAAGCGGTGGACCCCGAGGCGTCCAAAGCGCGGGCCGAGACCGATCTGGAAAACCTCGCCGCATAAGACCTGCGGCCGTTCAGAATGCTGCGCGTCCTATCGTCGGGACGTGCAGCAACCGGCGGGCTGCCGGATCACGCGGGTCAAGCTCCGCGTAGCGCAGGGCATCCTCCGCGGTGCGCGAGACCTCCAGCGGATAGGGCATACGCGCCCTTACAGTGTCACGGTACAGCTTGCAGATCCCGAAGTTGACCTTCCCCGGTGCATAGATCGACGTGCGTGCGCGAGGATCCCGCGCGGTGTGAAACGCGGTCAGCCGATCTGCAAGGCGCTGGGTTTCCTCAAAGAACCTTTCCGGGAACGTGCAGTTGGCAACATCGAGAAGGATGTGCTGACCGCCGTCGAACTGTGGATCTTCGCGATAGGCTCCGAGACAGTCCACATTCTGGTCGACGGTGATGTCGCCCTCGAACCGCACCAGAACGATGTTCATTTCCGTCAGGATCTTGAAACTTGCGGGCATGGGCGGCCTTGTGGGCATGAAGGGCTGACTTTACGTATATGCACGCAGTCCCTGCCTCCGCGCAACTATCCAGATGAGAGCCGCGCGGGCCAAGGCGCCCCCTCATTGACAAAAGCCTGATTTCCCCTTATCCGCAGTCGCAACCCCGGAAGCGTTGAGTCTTCCGGTCCCTTGGGCATGGCCCGGGATCGCCCTCCGTCAGCGCGTTGCGCCCACGGGGGCATTTCCGCTTTGTCCATTTGCGATGCCGGTCCGGCCGTCTTACGTAGACGTGCGACCAACAGAGACAGAAAGAAAGGCGTAAAGCCCATGTTCGAAAATCTCTCCGAACGCCTTGGCGGCGTGTTCGACCGGCTGACCAAGGCGGGCGCCCTGTCCGAAGACGATGTAAAGACCGCCCTGCGGGAGGTGCGCGTGGCCCTGCTGGAGGCCGACGTCTCCCTGCCGGTGGCGCGCCAGTTCATCAAGGCCGTCGAGAAGAAAGCCACCGGCGCGGCGGTGACCAAGTCGGTCAGCCCCGGCCAGCAGGTGGTGAAGATCGTTCATGACGAGCTGATCGCCGTGCTGTCTGGCGAGGATGACGATCCCGGCAAGCTGAAGATCGACAACCCGCCCGCGCCGATCCTGATGGTCGGTCTGCAAGGTGGCGGCAAGACCACGACCACCGCCAAGCTGGCCAAGCGCCTGAAGGAGCGCGACGGCAAGAAGGTCCTGATGGCCTCGCTCGACGTGAACCGCCCGGCGGCGATGGAACAGCTTGCGATCCTTGGCACGCAGATCGGCGTCGACACGCTGCCCATCGTCAAGGGCGAGGACCCTGTCGCCATCGCCAAGCGCGCCAAGACACAGGCGGGTCTGGGCGGCTATGATGTCTACCTGCTCGACACCGCCGGCCGTTTGTCCATCGACGAAGAGCTGATGACCCAGGTCGAAGCGGTCCGCGACGTGGCCAACCCGCGCGAAACGCTGCTGGTGGTCGATGGCCTGACCGGTCAGGATGCCGTGCACACCGCCGAGAACTTTGACAACCGCGTCGGCATCACCGGCGTCGTGCTGACCCGGATGGACGGTGACGGCCGCGGCGGTGCTGCCCTGTCCATGCGCGCCATCACCGGCAAGCCGATCAAGTTCGTCGGCCTGGGCGAAAAGATGGAAGCGCTGGAAACCTTCGAGCCGGACCGCGTCGCGGGCCGTATCCTTGGTATGGGCGACATCGTGGCGCTGGTCGAGAAGGCGCAGCAAACGCTTGAGGTCGAACAGGCCGAGCGCATGATGAAGCGCTTCTCCAAGGGGCAGTTCAACATGAACGACCTCAAGACCCAGCTTGAGCAGATGATCAAGATGGGCGGCATGGCCGGGATGATGGAAATGATGCCCGGCATGGGCAAGATGGCCAAGCAGATGGACAGCGCCGACATGGACGACAAGATGATCAAGCGCCAGATCGCGCTGATCCAGTCCATGACCAAGAAGGAGCGCGCCAACCCTGCCCTGCTTCAGGCCAGCCGCAAGAAGCGCATCGCCGCCGGTGCGGGCATGGAGGTCTCCGACCTGAACAAGCTGCTGAAAATGCAGCGCCAGATGTCCGACATGATGAAGAAAATGGGCAAGATGGGCAAAGGTGGCATGATGAAACAGGCCATGAAGGGCATGTTCGGCAAGGGCGGGATGCCGCCCGGCATGGACCCCTCCCAGATGGATCCCAAGGCCCTCGAAGCCGCAGCCAAGCAGATGGGCGCCAAAGGCGGCCTGCCCGGCGGCATGGGGGGAATGGGTGGCATGGGCGGCCTGCCCCCCGGCCTCTCCGGTCTTGGCAAGAAGAAGTAAGGACCGGCAACCGCGCCCCTCGGCTTTCAGTCGTCCGAAACACTCCCGTCGGACGCATCCCGCAGCAAACACAGGCACCCAAGCCCCGATACCATGACCAAACCCGTCCTCCATACCGAGCGCCTGACCCTCAGGCTGCCCCTGCAAGCCGATTGGCCTGCGGTGCGCGCCTTCTTGTGCTCGGAGCGGTCGGCCTACGTGGGCGGACCGATGGAAGATGAAAATGCGGCGTGGCGGGCCTTTCTGGCCTCCGCCGGGCATTGGACGATGAAGGGCTTTGGCTATTTCACAGTGCTTCACAACGACGCCCCTGTGGGCCGCGTGGGCATCGTGGAGCATCCGGCGTGGGACGAACCTGAACTGGGCTGGCAGCTTTTTGACGGCTTCGAGGGACAAGGGTACGTGACCGAGGCGGCCACCGCCGTGCGCGACTGGGCCTATGGCACCCTGCGCATGGGGCCGCTGATCTCTTATATTCACCCCGACAACATCGCGTCGCAGCGCGTGGCGCAGCGGCTCGGCGCACAGGTCGAACGGGAAACCACCTTGCTTGGCGGTCCGGCGCAGGTCTGGCGTCACCCCTCCGATGACGATGATGGCAACCCCGAGGCCTACGCATGAGCCTTGTGACCGCCCCCGTTCTGGAGACCGAAAACCTGCTGCTGCGTGGCCCTGAGAAGGGCGACGCCGATGCGGTCATGACCTTCCTGCGCGACCCGATCCGCAGCGCGGGCTTTGGCACCTCCCCCACACAGGGCGATGCGTGGCGCTGGTTCACGCTGAACGTCGGCCACTGGCATTGGCACGGCTACGGCTATTTCACCATCGTTGACCGTGCCAGCGGCCAGCCCTGCGGCATCACCGGCATCTGGAATCCCGTGCCCTGGCCCGAACCGGAACTGGGTTGGGTGGTCTTCGAGGGCTTTGAGGGGCGCAGCCTGGCCTACGAGGCCGCCCAGCGCGCCCGCATCTGGGCCTACACCGAGCTTGGCATGACGACGCTGACGTCGAACATCGTGCCGTCGAACACCCGGTCCAAGGCGCTCGCCGCGCGGCTTGGCGCGCAGTACGAGCGCACCTATCACAACGAACACATGGGGGAAGACGAGCTGTGGCGGCATCCGTCCGCGCAGGAGGTGCTGGGATGAAGGCACATATCTCGATCGCCACCGACCGTCTGGTGCTGCGCACCCCGGAAGAAGAAGATTTCGACGCAGTGGCGCGGTTCATGGCGTCGCAGCGCGCGCAATTTGTCGGTGGTCCGCGTACGGACCGCTTTGACATGTGGCGTGGGTTCCTGTCGCAATTCGGCCATTGGGGTCTGCGCGGCTACGGCATGTTCACCATCACCCGCAAGGGCGAGGTGATCGGACGCACCGGTCTGCTGAACCACGTGATGTGGGAAGAACCGGAACTGACCTGCCACATCTTCGACGCTGGCGAAGAGGGCAAGGGATACGCCACCGAGGCCATGCGTGCCGCCCGTCTTTGGGCCTGGGAAGCGCATGGATTGAACCGGCTGGCGTCTTTTGTGCACCCGGACAACGGTGCGGCACAGGGCGTGGTGCTGAAGCTTGGTGCCGTCCCGGAACGCGAGACGACCCTTTTGGGGCGGCCCGTGCACCTGTGGCGCCACCCGGAGGCGCGGCAGTGACGGAGATCGCAAAGCGCCCCACGCTACACGCCCCCTGTGAAAAGCACCGGCCCGGCCCCGCCGCGCGCACGGCGGCCCGCATGGGCGGCAAGGTGCCCGTGCTGGACACCAGGCGGCTGCAACTGCGCGGCCCGCGAGTCTATGACTTCAAGGCCTATGCCGATATCCTGACGTCGGATCGGGCGGTGTTTTGGGGTGGCCCGTATTCACGCAAGGACGCCTGGGACGACTTCACCAATTACGTTGCCTGCTGGATGCTGCACGGGCACGGGTTGTGGACCATCGACGCGGCCACCACGCCGACCGCCGGCTTTGTGCTACTGGGCTATGGCTGGGACGATCCTGAGCCGAAGCTGAGTGTGTTCATGTCCGCCGGTGCAGAGGGTCAGGGCTACGCCTTGGAGGCGCTGGAGGCCGCGCGCGACCATGCGTTTTCGGCGCTGAACTGGGACAGCGTGGTCAGCTCTGTCGCCCCTGACGACGACCGCGGCATTCGCCTGATGAAGCGCTCCGGGGCACGTCGTGACGCGCAGGCCGAGGCAGCCCTGGGGACCGACCACCGGCACATCTGGCGCCACGCGCAGGGGGCCGCATGAGCATCGTGAACATCCCTGTTCTGGAAACCAAACGGCTGCTGCTGAAGGCCCCGCAGCCGCAGGATTACCCCGATTTCAAGGCGACTTTTGCGTCCTATCGCTCGCGCTTCATGGGCGGGCCGCTGAACGCCTATGAGACCTGGATGCTTTATGCCGCAGAGATCGGCCATTGGGAGATCCGTGGCTTTGGCATGTGGATGATCCACCTGAAGGAGACCAGCGAGACCGTCGGCATGGCCGGCGGCTGGTTCCCGGCAAAGTGGCCGGAGCGGGAGATCGCCTGGATCATCTGGCCCGACCGCGCCGGCAAGGGCTACGCGCTGGAGGCCACCGACCGGGTGCGCCGCCATTTCTACCAGGACATGGGGTGGGACACGGCGGTGTCCTACATCGACCCCAAGAACCTCGATTCCATTCGACTGGCCGAGCGGCTGGGCTGCGTCAAGGACCGCGACGCGCCCTCCATCGACGGCAGCGATGCGGTTTACCGGCACCCGACGCTGGCCCAGTTGCAGGGTCAGACCGGCCACGGCATCGACATGGAAATCGCCCACTACCAGGACCCGCTGTTCAAACCGAAAGGCTTTGCAATTGACTGACGCACCCAATGACGTTACCCGCGCGGCGCAAATCCTCAAGGAACACCGCGAGTCCATTGATCGCCTCGATGCGATCCTCGTCTACACGCTGGGCGAGCGGTTCAAGCACACGCAGGCCGTTGGAAAGCTCAAAGCCGACCACGACCTCCCGCCCTCCGACCCTGCGCGCGAAGAGCATCAGATCGCGCGGCTCGAAGACCTTGCGAAACGGGCCGATCTCGACCCGGACTTCGCCAAGAAATTCCTGAATTTCATCATTCAGGAGGTGATCCGACACCATAAGGAACACCAAGCCTAACCCAGACCTAACCGGACCCCGGTCCGGCCCTGCCATTCAGTTCAAGGAGAAATACAATGGCCGTTAAAATCCGTCTCGCCCGTGGTGGTTCCAAGAAGCGCCCCTTCTACCGTATCGTTGCAGCTGACTCGCGCATGCCGCGCGATGGCCGCTTCATCGAGAAGCTGGGCACCTACAACCCGCTGCTGGCGAAAGATTCCGAAGACCGCGTGAAAATGGACATCGAGCGCATCCAGTACTGGATGTCCCACGGCGCGCAGCCGACCGACCGCGTGTCGCGCTTCCTCGAAGCGGCTGGCGTGATCGAGAAGAAAGAGCGCAACAACCCGAAGAAAGCCGTTCCGGGCAAGAAAGCTCAGGACCGTGCAGAAGAGAAGGCCGCCAAGGCCGCCGCAGCGGAAGAAGCTCCCGCCGAGGAATGAGTTCGGTTCGGTTCCCGCCATTTTGCGGGGCCGTGCCCAGCCTGCCCCCGCCCACCGGGGGCAGGCCCTAGCCCCGGCGTCCGCGCGGACCGCCGGGGCTTCTACATTTTGAGGGGTCGTGCAGCCGCATCCCGCGAAGGCGATCGGCGGTTTGTCGACCATCAGCCACGCGCGGGCATCGCCCCTCTGGTGCAGCGGCCTGTGCCGTGGCAGACCTGCGGCCATGTTTCGCCTGATCCGTCTTCCCATTCTGTTGGTCATCGCCTTTGCCGTAGGCGTGTTCTATGAGCGTGGACAACAGCAGGCGCTGTGTGACACATCTGGGGGCCAATGGATGCGGTCCGGATTTTGTTCCGTGAAATGAAAGGCATAACGATGCACGACGGGGATGACATGGACGATCAGATCTGCGTTGGCGCAATTGCCGGGGCCTTTGGGGTGCACGGCGAAGTGCGGCTGAAAAGCTTTACCGCCGACCCGCTGGCCATTGCCGAATACGCGCCTCTGAGCGGCGACAACGGCACGAGCTACGATCTGGAAATCTCACGCGAGATCAAGCAGGGCTTTTCCGCCCGACTGACCGGTGTCCGCACCAAGGAACAGGCCGACGCGCTGAAGGGCGTGCGCCTGTACGCGCCGCGCGACCGCCTGCCCTCGCTGCCCGATGACGAATATTACCACGCTGACCTGATCGGTCTGAGCGTCTTTGACACCGGTGGTGTTGAGCTGGGTCAGGTGCGGGCCGTGCTGAACCACGGCGCCTCTGATCTGCTGGAGGTCATCCGCCCCGGTGAATCTCGCACCGTTCTGTTGCCCTTTACGATGGCCTGTGTGCCGACGGTCGACCTGGCAAGCGGGCGTCTGGTGGCCGACCCGCCCGAGGGTCTTTTGGACTGACGTTGATCGTCACGGAAACGCGTGTCGCGATTTCGCCGTCATTTTTGTCGCGTTATTGAATACAATTTTAGAATGCAGGCCGGATTGTGCAATCAACCGCCCAAATTAACCTAAAAAACCGGTGAACGCGTCTACTTCCCGCCATTCTTTTCGTACAGTTTTGCCATTAATCGAGTCGCAATTTATGAGAGTGTTATAGTGGATAGGACGTCGCACAGACAGCTGCTCTCCAGCCTGGTTCTGGTCCCTGCACTTGCCGCAGTGGTGATCGCCGTGGGCTATAGCGCGCACCTGCCCACCGCCGTTTTGGCCACATTTGGCGGTGTGGCGGCAGTATTCGCCGCGTTGACCTACCCCAAAGCCAAAAAGCGTCCCCTCCCCCTGACGAAGATGATGCCCCTGCGCGGCATGCCCAGTGACCTGCCTTCGGAAACACGGCAACGCAGCGCAGTCGCGAGCGCCTTGGAAGCAGCGCAAACGCTGGAACCCGGTCCGTCCACCCGCGAGCAGGCCGTCGCATGGACCCTGTTGCGCGTGATACAGGCCTGGCAGCCCATGACGCTGTCGGAGGCGACGGAAACCCGCCTTGCCACCCTGTACATGCTGGAGCGCCTCCTGACCTCAACGCCGGGGGAAGCCGGACGGCTGGCGCAGTATTTTCGTCGCCCCGACAGCGTGCTGAGCCTGCGCGACGAGATTGATCAAATGGCCCTTGTTCGTGCCGAGTGGGACCGCTGCAATCGACTGTTCCTTGCGACGCAAGGGCTGTGGACGCGCCAGAACAACGATCAGACGACATGGCGGTTGATTGACGGCCTGCAGGCCCTTGGCCCCGCGGACGTGGACCTGTGGCACCATGTGGTTCTGCACCACGATTCGACCGATCCACAGCAACGAGAGGCCGCCTTGTGGTGTTTGCGGCACGCTGCCTGCGACCAGACGACTGTGGCGACCTATCTGGCGCACATCGTCACGGATGGCACGCTGGTGGCCGCCGCACAGCGAGGCGATTCAGCCTACCTCTGCGAGATCCGCACCCTGATCGAACGCTGGAACGCGGGGTATTATCGCGATGGGCTGCTGGAATTGGACGCCTCTGACGCCTTGAGCGCGGCGAGCAGTCGCATGGAAGAGGCCCTGCAAAAGGTCGCGTCGCTGACCCGCAGCGACTGGCCGCGTCCGCATGGCGCGTTCCTGCCGCGTCAGGGCCGCCCTGCCCGGATGCGTCCCAACTGGAATTTGCGTCAGGGGCGCATGGTGGCACCGCCGAAGCGCAAAGATTATTTCGACCCCGCGACCGAGCCCGCCACGCAGATGGGCACACCCGTCTGACACACGCATTGGCCGCTTGCCCCCCGGCCATGGCTCGGGCTAAGGCAACGCCATGTCGACGCCCACGAAATCACATGGCCGCAAGACCATCCGCCCGAGCCTCACGCCGCGCGATCTGATGGAACCTGCGCCCGATCTGGCCCGCGCGTGGCGGGCCCAGGTCATCACCCTGTTCCCGGACGCCTTTCCCGGCATTCTGGGCATGTCCCTCACCGGCAAGGCGCTGAAGGACGGGCTGTGGCAGTTGCAGACCGTGCCGCTGCGCAGCTTTGGCGAGGGCAAGCATCGCAACGTCGATGACACCCCAACCGGCGGCGGCGCCGGGATGGTGTTGCGCCCCGATGTGATGGCCGCCGCGATCGAAACCGCGCGCGCCACGCAGAATCGCGCGGCACCGCTGATCTATCTCAGCCCGCGCGGGCGTCCGTTTACCCAAGGCATGGCGCGCGATCTGGCACAACGGCCCGGCGCGACGCTGATTTGCGGCCGGTTCGAGGGGCTCGATCAGCGGGTGATCGACCGTTACGACATCACCGAAGTGTCGATGGGCGATTACGTCCTGACGGGCGGTGAGCTGCCTGCACAGGTGTTGCTGGACGCAACGGTGCGCCTGCTGCCCGGCGTTCTGGGCAACGCGGAGTCCACGGAGGAGGAGAGCTTCTCCCACGGTCTTCTGGAACATCCGCAGTACACCCGGCCCAGCGACTGGGCGGGGGAGAAGGTGCCCGAGGTTCTGCTGTCCGGCAACCACGGCGAGATCGCCAAGTGGCGGCGCGCGCAGGCCGAAGCGCTGACCCGCGACCGCCGCCCCGACCTGTGGGAAGCCTTTCAGGCGCGCAAAAATGACTGATCTGTTGATCCGCCCCGCGCGGCTCACGGACATCGGCGTGATCCTGGCGCTGCTCGCCAATGATACGCTGGGCCAAACGCGCGAGGTCGTCGGGGAGACCGTCGATGCGGGGTATATCGATGCCTTCAACGCGATCGCGCGGGATGAGAACCAGCACCTGATGGTCGCAGAGGCGGACGGGCGCGTGGTCGGGACGTTCCAGCTGTCCTACCTGCCCGGCCTGTCGCATCAGGGGGCGTGGCGCGCCCAGATCGAAGCGGTGCGCGTGGCCACTGATCTGAGGGGGCAGGGCCTTGGGCGGCAGATGATGATCTGGGCGATCGAGGCGGCACAGGCGCGCGGTTGCCGCATGGTGCAGCTGACCTCTCACAAGACGCGGCACGATGCGCATCGGTTTTACGAGAGCCTCGGCTTTGCCCGTTCGCACGCGGGATTCAAGCGGGTGCTGTGAGCGTCAGCCTTTGACCTGATCGGCCTTGACGGCGTTGCGTTTGCCCACGGGGCGCGGCTGGCCGGTTGTGGTGTCGGGGCGGACCTGAGCCTCCAGCTCGGCGTTCAGCTCTGCGCCCAGCAGGATCACCCAAGCGGAGATCCACAACCAGAACAGCATCACCACCGCGCCCGCAAGCGAGCCGAAGGTTTCCTGATAGCTGCCGAAATTTGCCGCATATAGCGCGAAAAGTGCGGAGCCGATCACCCACAGCACGCTCGCCAACACCGCGCCCGGCAAGGTCCACGACCAGCGCGGCGACCGGCGATCGGGACAAAAACGATAAAGCACCGCAGCGCCCAGAACTGTCATGGCGAACAGCAACGCCCAGCGGATCAGCCCGACGACCGCTTCGGTGCCGGCCCCCAGGGGAAAAATCGCCAGCAGACTGGGCAGCACCAGCACCGCGCCCAAGCCCGCCACAAGGCCGATCACCAGCATCGCCGTCAGCGCCAGAGTGACCAGTTTGCCCTTGATGAAGCCGCGCCCGTCGGTTTCTTCGTAAACGATGTTGAGCCCTTCCACCAAGGTGGAGACCCCCCGTGAGGCCGACCAAAGTGCAAGGCCGATACCGATCAAGGCGGTCAGCCCGAGGCCGCCGCTTTCCGTTCCGGCGACGGAGGCGGCCTGTTCGGTGATGATCTCTGCGGCGCGCTGCGGCAGCAAGGCGGCCACCTGGTCCAACTGAGCCGCAACTTCATCGGGTGCAATGAACAGGCCCCCGATGGCCATGACGGCCGCGATGGCGGGAAAGATCGCCAAAAGGCCGTAGAACGCCACCCCTGCCGCCACCAGCCCGACGTGGTCGCGGTCAATGGCGTCCTTCACCCGAAAGGCGACAGACTTCCAGCCGCTGAACCCCAGACGGGTCGGTCTTTTCGCGGTGTCGCTCATCGTGGCCTCATGTGTTTGGATGCCTGCCTCAGGCGCGTTGCAACGTTTTCTAACGTCAACTTGAACCAGACGGCTTTCGTTCCGCGCGCCCTTGTCGCCCGAGTTTGCGCTAAAGGCTTGGCAGAGGCGGGCGGCTCTGCAACACTTCTGAAATCCCAAACCCGGAGGGGACCCCGATGCGCGCGCCGATCCTTTGCCTGATGCTTGTCCTGCCGTTGCCTGCCATCGCTTGGGAACACACGGTGGAATATCGGTTTTCCGGGTCTGAGTTGTCCACCTTTGCCGTACTGCCCCAAGAGGTCGAGGCCCCTGAGACACTGGCAGTCACCCTCGCGTCAGAGACGTCCGGCCCGCTGGAATTCCTGGTGGAAGCAGACAATGGCCTGGGCGCGTGTGCCGATATCCTGACCTATGCGCAGGGCAATCCGGACGTTACAGTGGTCATCACCATGCATCTGAATGCCCAAACCATGAATGGCGTCACGCTCAGCCGATGCGCGCAGCACTAGTACCGCGTAACCGCTTGCAAATCACCCACAACTCGTGAAAATTGAGCACCACTCAACGATGTAACTGTGATGTATAGCCAGATCCCATTCAACGCCATTACACGCATGACCGGAGACGGTCTTTGTCTTGCCGAGATCATCACAGATCCCGATGGCAACCCCGTCGATTACCGGTTCCTTCGCATCAATGATCTGTTCGCGGAGTTCACCGGTCTCAAGAATGCCACAGGGCGGACCGCTTTGGAAATGGTGCCCGAACTGGAACGCAGCTGGATCGACTATTACGCACGGGTCGGATTGGGGCGCGAAACCCTGCGGTTTGAAAACCACTCCCCCGTCATGAAACGCTGGTTCGAGGTTCAGGCCAGCCCGGCAGAGAAACACGGGCAACTGTATATCATGTTCCGCGACATCACCGCCCGGAAGGCGGCGGATGAGGCCCGGGAACATGCGCTGGAGCAATCGCAGCAGCTGTTTCAGGAACTTGGCCACCGGGTGAAGAACAGCCTTGCCGTGATTTCGTCGATTACAAAGATGGAGGCGCGCTCCGCCGGGCCAGAGGCCAAAGAGGCGTTGGATCGGGTGCGGGCGCGGATCTCTGCGGTGGCACAGCTATATGCGGCGATGCACACGGATCAGACCATCGATTCCATCCAAATGGACGACTATCTGACGTCCATCATCCACGCCTTGCGCAACAGCGTCGAGGACCATGGTCGACTGACCATCACAACCGAGGTCGAGCCGATCCTTCTGAACAGCCATCAGGCGGTGAACGTGGGTCTTGTGGTCAACGAATTGGTGACCAACTGCGTGAAACACGCCTTTGCCCCCGACCAAAATGGCGAAATCACCGTGGCCCTCAGCGCGGCAGAGGGCATCGCGCGACTGGACGTGCGCGACAATGGCAACGGCGGCGCCAGCCAGGAGGGCTCCGGCCTTGGTCACCGGCTGATCACGGCCTTTATCGGCGACCTTGGCGGCACGCGCGACAGCCAGACACGTCCCGACGGCGGCAGCACCGTGTCCGTGACCTTTCCCATCAAACGCGACTGAGGGGCCTGCCCTTTCAAAGCCCTTGAAACATGAGGGTTTGGCGCGTAAGAGAGCGCATCCAAAGGCTTCGAGGCGACTCGGGGCCTTTGGATTTAGCGGTCCTGTTTCCTGCGGACCGCGGCAACAAACCAATAGCTGGCCGGCTGAAATCCGATGCGGATCAATCGCTTACCAGACATTTCCGTGGGCAAACCGCGCGTAACATGAAGGAGAGATCAGATGGACCTGATCGCAGAACTCGAAGCGGAGCAAATCGCTGCGCTGGGGAAAGAGATCCCCGACTTCAAAGCTGGCGACACCATTCGCGTCGGCTACAAGGTGACTGAAGGCACGCGCACCCGTGTTCAGAACTACGAGGGTGTCTGCATCTCTCGCAAGCATGGCAAGGGCATCGCGGGCGCATTCACCGTTCGCAAGATTTCCTTCGGTGAAGGTGTGGAGCGCGTTTTCCCGCTGTACTCCACCAACATCGAATCCATCACCGTCGTGCGTCGCGGCCGTGTCCGTCGTGCGAAGATGTACTACCTGCGTTCGCGCCGCGGTAAGTCGGCTCGTATCGTCGAGAACACCAACTACAAAGCCCCCAAGGGCGCAAAAGCGTAAGGACCTGACGAGATGAAAAAGGATCTGCACCCCGCATACCACCTCGTCACCGTCAAAATGACCGACGGGACAGAGTTCCAGACGCGCACCACATGGGGCAAAGAGGGCGACACGCTCGTTCTCGACATCGACCCCACCGCGCACCCGGCATGGACCGGCGGCACGGGCCGTATGCTCGACCAAGGTGGCCGCGTCTCCAAGTTCAAGAAGAAGTACGAAGGCCTCGGCTTCTGATCGAACGACCATTCGATTTGTCGAAATGCCGCTCCTTTGGGGCGGCATTTTGCGTTAGTCCGCTCGTTATGGGGCGATACCTGAAGTGTCGGCCAACGCGGCCGCCTTCGTGTTCGGGAGTGGCGCACCCTGGATTTCGCGCGCGGGGATGAGCATGGTCACAGCGGTGCCCGCCGCATCGCTACGCACGCACAGCCCGCCGCCCGCCGATTGCAAGAAGCCCGCGACCATCGACAGGCCCAGACCGGTGCCCTTGCCCGTCGGCTTGGTGGTAAAGAACGGTTCGGACACGCGGGCGAGAATCTCTGGCGGAATGCCACTGCCGCTGTCGCGCACGCAGATCGCCACGTATTTACCGGGTGCCAACCGCGTGCCGCTGGTCAGGAGTTGCTCTTCCGGGATCGTTTCAAGCGACAACTTGACCAACAGCGTCCCTTGCCCGCTCATCGCATCCACGGAATTCTTTACCAAATTCAGCAGCGCGGTCGCAAATTGCCCGTCGTCCACCTCCATCGGCAAGCGGTGGTGCCAACGGTCCACCTGTTTCTCGATCCCCTCGGGCACCATGGTCCGGATCAGCGTCATGGTCTTGACCACCGCCTCGTTGGCATCCATCACCCGCGGCCGCATCGGCGCCTTGCGCGCGTAGACCAACAGGTGATGCACGACCTCCTCTGCCCGTTCCGCCGCCATCTGGGCCTCGTGGACGGCATCCGCGCGGTCCTGCGGGTCGTCAAGCAGATGGTACAGTTCCAGATTGCCTTTCACCACGGTCAGCATGTTGTTGAAATCATGCGCCACACCCCCGGCCAACCGGCCGATGGCGGACATCTTCTGATCCTGCGCCAGCCGCTGCGCCGCCTCTTCCGTCTCCAGCCGAGATTTGCGCGAATAGAGCATCGCCAGCCCCACGTAGACAAACCCCGCACAGGTGACGAATATGGCTCCGATCCATTCGATCGGCCTGGTGAAATCGTGCAAGTGGCTGGCCATAACCACCGTGACCATCACCGCAAAGATCAAGATTTGCGCCCAACTCAGCCACAGGTGCCGGTCACCGCGCCGGATCTGGTACACCATCGTCGAGGTAATGAGCACCGTCCCGATGTAAAGTTGGATCGGATCATGCTGCATGGCGTAGTAGGATGGCAACCACATGAAGCTCACCACGACCACCAGGTACAACACCCCCGCCGTCACCAGATCGTGCGGCTCCGCCTGATCCAGCCGCGACGTGACAAAGCGATAGTGCACCGCATGGGACACCAGATAGCCAAGACACCACGCCACCGGCAAAAGACTTGCATCGTAGATATACATCATGACAGCGCCAACGCAGATCCCCACGAGGCGCATGATCAGCTCCTGCGGGACGCCATACTCCACTTCATGAAGCAGTTGCATGTCCTGGCGGGCGTCCTGCGGCATCATCGCAAAGCTGTCTCCTGTCGAGTGACGCGGCCCGGCACGGCCGCAATATGGTGAATATCACGCTAAGATCGAAGCCGCGCGCCCTAAACCTAGTCCAGCATCCAGCGATCTCGCAACGTCGGAAGTTGGTTAACGAGCAGTAACATCCTGAGGGAGAACGTTTTGCGAATGCTCACCTGAATGCATCAATCGCCTTGGTGCGGCGGCATTCCCTACGGCTTGCAAATGCGCCCCCAGTTGCTTTCGCTGGACATCAGCACGGGTCGGTGGCTAATTTTGATCAAATTCAGGCATCAGTCGTCACGGAGTCGCGCCATGAAGGACGAGAACTTTCTCAAGGAACACAACGCCCGCCAGCTTTGGCACCCCATGGCCCATCCAGGCGAGGCACAGGCACATCCGCCACGCATCATCACCGGGGCCGAAGGCGTCAATATCACCGACATCGACGGCCATAGCGTGGTGGACGCGGTCGGCGGCCTGTGGTGCGTGAACCTTGGCTATTCCAATGACTTGGTCAAGGAAGCCATCGCCAAGCAGCTTTACGATCTGCCGTATTACTCCGCCTTTGCCGGGACCACGAACCCGCCCGCAATCGAGGCCGCCCATGCCGTCCAGGAATTTTTTGCCGACGATGGGATGGAGCGCGTCTTCTTTACCTCCGGCGGGTCAGACAGTGTGGAGACCTGCCTGCGCCTGTCGCGGCAATACCATCGCCTGCGGGGCGAGCCGACGCGGACCAAGTTCATCTCGTTGAAAAAGGGCTATCACGGCACACATTTCGGCGGCGCGTCGGTCAATGGCAACAATCGGTTCCGCGTAAACTACGAACCGCTGCTGCCCGGCTGTTTCCACCTGCCAGCGCCCTACCCCTACCGCAACCCCTTCAACGAAACCGATCCGGCGCAGCTGGCACAGCTGATTGCGCAGGCCTTCGAGGACGAGATTGCCTTTCAGGGGGCCAACACCATCGCCGCCCTGATCATGGAGCCGATCCTGGGCGCGGGTGGCGTGCTTGTTCCGGACCAGAGCTTCATGCCCATGATGCGCGAGATCTGCGACCGTCACGGCATCCTGTTGATCTCTGACGAGGTCATCACCGGCTTTGGCCGCTCAGGCGATTGGTCCGGCGCGCGGCATTGGGGGGTGAAACCGGACATGATGAGCACGGCCAAAGGCATCACCTCCGGCTACTTCCCCGTTGGCGCGGCGCTGATGTCCGGCAAAGTGGCGGAGGTGTTCGAGGGCAGCACCGCAGACGGTACGATCAGCCACGGCTACACCTATTCGGCCCATCCCGTGGGCGCCGCTGCCGTCACCGCCTGCCTGTCGGAAACCCTGCGCCTGAACCTGCATGACAACGCGGCCGAACGCGGCACCCAGCTTTACGACGGTCTGCGGCGCTTGTCCGAAAAACACGACCTCATCGGGGATGTGCGCGGCGGGCACGGGCTCATGAGCGGGCTGGAACTGGTGTCTGATCGCGCCAAGAAAACCCCGCTCGATGCCGCCACCGTCAAACGCATCCACGACGCCACGTACGATGCGGGCGCCATGGTCCGCGCCAGCGGCCACAATATCCTGATGTCGCCCCCGTTGACCATTTCCGAGGCCGAAATCGACACCATCCTGACGGCCCTGGACGCGGGCTTCGCGAAGGCCTGAGCGTTACGCCTCCTTGCTTTCAGAAGTACTTCGGGGTTCGGGGCAGCGCCCCAAGGGGCTCCGCAGGTGCCCGAATACAAAGGGGCCGTCGCTTGATGCGACGCCCCCTTCCCTTTGCATTACGCGAAGATCACTCGGTGAATTTGCGGATCTCGCCTGATTTCAGCCGCGACTGGTAGCTCGCCAGCTCCCGCTTCACGACGGGCATCAGGAAATACAGGCCAAAGATGTTCACCACCGCCATGGCAAAGATCGCCGCATCGGAGAAGTCGATCACCGGGCCAAGGCTCGCCGCCGCGCCGATGACAACGAAAAGGCAGAAGATGATCTTGAACGTCAGCTCCTTGGCCTTGCCTTCGCCGAACAGGAAGGTCCACGCCTTCAGACCGTAGTAGGACCATGAAATCATGGTGGAAAAGGCGAACAGGATCACCGCGATGGCCAGAACCGTCGGGAACCAGCTGAAGGTCGCACCAAAGGCCGCGGCCGTCAGGCTGACACCGGTGTTGCCGTCGACCGTGGCGATGGCTGTGCCCGCCTCGTTCAGCATGTACAGGCCCGTGGCCTCATCCACCATCAACTGCTGTGTGATGATGATGACCAGCGCCGTCATCGTGCAGATCACAACCGTGTCGATGAAGGGCTCCAACAGTGACACGAAGCCTTCGGTGATCGGCTCCTTGGTGCGCACCGCAGAGTGGGCGATGGCCGCGGACCCGACGCCGGCCTCGTTGGAGAACGCCGCCCGTTTGAACCCCTGGATCAGCGCCCCGACAAAGCCGCCCGCCACACCCAGACCGGTAAACGCCCCGGCAAAGATCTGGCCGAACGCCCAGCCAATCATGTTGGCGTTCATGATCAGGATAATCAGCGCTGTGCCCACATAGATCACCGCCATCAGAGGCACGACCTTTTCGGTCACGCTGGCGATGGATTTCAGGCCACCAACGATGACGACGAACACGATCACCGCAAAGATCACGCCCGTGATCCAGCCGGGATACTCTCCCAGCACGCCGGTCAGCGCCTGGTGCGCCTGGTTCGACTGGAACATGTTGCCGCCGCCGAGGCTGCCCAGGATACAGAAGATCGAGAACATCACCGCAAGGAACTTGCCCCCCGGCAATGAGCGCTCCGCAAAGCCTTTGACCATGTAATACATCGGACCACCGGAGACGGTGCCATCAGGGTACTCGTTGCGGTATTTCACCGCGAGCGTGCATTCCGTGAACTTCGACGCCATGCCCAACAGACCCGCAAGGATCATCCAGAAGGTCGCCCCCGGCCCACCGATGCCAACGGCCACAGCCACACCCGCGATATTGCCCAGGCCCACCGTGCCCGAGAGCGCCGTGGCCAGCGCCTGAAAGTGGCTGACCTCGCCCGCGTCGTTGGGGTCAGAGTAGTCGCCTTTCACCAGCGCGATCGAATGCGGAAAGGCGCGGAACTGGATGAAGCCGAAATAGATGGTAAAGATCGTCGCCGCGGCCACCAGCCAGCCCACGATCCAGGGAAAGCTCGTTCCGGGGATGGGGCTGAAGATCCCGTTGACGAACCAGCCGGTCGCCCCGGCAAAGATCTCGTTGACCTTTTGGTCGATGCCGACCGCGTCCTGCGCCTGCGCGCCGTGGGCCAGCGCCATGAACGCCATGGCCGCCAGCGCGACCCGTGTGAAAAGTCGTGTCATTGCAATTTCCTTTGGCTTGGCGTCAGGGGACGATCGTGCAGGGCACCGGTGAAATCTGGACCAGTGAGCCCGCGACAGAGCCGAACACCCGGCTGCCGAAACTCGACTGGCCGTCGCGGCCCAGCACCAATTGCGTGGCACCTTCTGTCTTTGCCAGTTTGGAGAGCGTTTCCGCGATGTGGCCGTAGCGGATCACTGTTTCGACCTCGATCCCGGCCGCGGCGACCTGCTTTTTGGCGGGGGTGAGAATGGCGCTTTCGGCGCGGGCCATCTCGTCCTTGCGGCGGGCGTGGCGCTCCTCCAACTCGTTGGGGGTGAGGAACGAATAAGGCGACCACTCAAGAACATGGGCAATCAGCACGCTGCCCCCTTGGGCGGCGGCCCGGCCCGTGGCAAATTCCAGCGCACGTTGTGCTGGTTCACTGCCATCGAAGCCGACGATAAATTTGTCGGACATGGTGTGTCACTCCCCTGATTTTTTACTCGTTATTCAATTGTGACAAACTATCGCACACCGAGCAGGCGAATTTACGGAATCCGGCGCATCAGCCTTTAATTTCGCCAAATACGTCATGCCAAACCGTGCATTCGGCGCGTGTGTTAGCGGTTTGTTAGGATCGTCGGCGGATTCTTGCGTGAACAATCATAGCGGGAGTGCGCTTCATCTGGCCAAAATCGCCAATCGGACCGTCTGATCCGTGACCGATTCCCCGGACCGCAGGGACGCGCATTGGACCTTTGACAGACACATGGCGATATCACTGTCTCGGCTCAGATCACCGTCGAGCCCTCCTTCCATATCGCAGGCGCCGGATATCGGTCGATCTCCTGCACCTGCTCCGATGACCAAGGCGCGGACCAAACTGCCTTTGCCGTTGTCGCCACGACCGCCAGGGCGCAAGGTGTCGGGGCCTGCACCAACAGGTTTGGCGGAAAATTCAGCCCGTGCATCTTTCAAATTCTATTTTTAGAATGTATATGAAGACAAAGGCGACCTTTCGCGTCATATAGCAGGACACTTCAATGAAACTTCCCCGGATGTCCGCCCGCACCTTTACGCAATACATGCCGATCCTCACCTGGGGCCGCGCCTATACGCGGGAGCAGGTGACATCTGACATGGTGGCAGCGGTGATCGTGACCATCATGCTGATCCCTCAGTCGCTGGCCTATGCGCTGCTGGCGGGCCTACCTGCGGAGATGGGGCTATATGCGTCAATCCTGCCGCTGTTTGCCTACGCGCTCTTTGGCACCTCGCGCGCGCTGGCCGTTGGGCCGGTGGCCGTTGTGTCGCTGATGACTGCCGCGGCCATCGGCAATCTGGGGTTGACCGACCCGGTGCAGATCGCGTTGGCCGCCGGGACACTGGCGTTCATATCCGGCGTGTTCCTGCTGGCGATGGGCGTTTTGCGGTTGGGCTTTGTGGCAAATTTCCTGTCGCATCCCGTGATTGCCGGATTCATCACCGCCTCGGGCATCCTGATCGCGACCTCGCAGTTAAAACATATCCTTGGCGTGCAGGCCTCCGGTCACAACCTGATAGATACGGTGGGCGCGCTGCTGTCCAACATCGGCCAGACCAATGTCATCACACTTGTTATTGGCGTGACAATCACCGCATTCCTGTTCTGGGTGCGCAAGGGGCTGAAGCCGCTGCTGATCTCCAAGGGGCTGGCCCCGCGCTTGGCCGATATCATGGCGAAGGCCGGTCCCGTGGCCGCCGTTGCCGCGACCATCCTGGTCACATGGGCCTTCAGCCTGAATGAACATGGTGTGAAGATCGTCGGCGAAGTGCCCATGGGCCTGCCACCGATCACCCTGCCCTCGCTTAACGGGACGTTGTGGGGGCAGTTGCTGCTGCCGGCGATCCTGATTTCCATCATCGGATTTGTTGAATCGGTGTCCGTGGGGCAAACCCTTGCCGCGAAAAGACGTCAGCGCATCGTTCCGGATCAGGAGCTTATCGGCCTTGGCGCGTCAAACATCGGCTCTGCGCTGACCGGCGGCTATCCGGTGACGGGCGGCTTTGCGCGGTCCGTGGTGAACTTTGACGCCGGGGCCGAAACGCCCGCCGCCGGGGCCTTTACCGCCGTGGGCATTGGGTTGGCCGCGCTGCTGCTGACCCCGCTGCTGTACTTCCTGCCCATTGCGACCCTGGCCGCGACGATCATCGTCGCCGTGCTGTCGCTGGTGGATCTGTCGATCTTGTCCAAGGCCTGGGGCTATTCGCGCATGGACTTTGCCGCCGTGGCCGCGACGATCTTTCTGACGCTGGTCATGGGGGTGGAGGTCGGCGTCTCCGCCGGTGTTCTGATCTCCATCGGGTTGCACCTGTACCAGACGTCGCGCCCGCATGTGGCCGAGGTCGGGCTGGTGCCGGACACGCAGCATTTCCGCAATATCCTGCGGCACAACGTGGAAACCCGTCCGCATCTGGTGACGCTGCGGGTGGATGAAAGCCTGTATTTCGCCAACGCCCGGTTTCTGGAGGACTACGTGCTCAACCGCGTCACCTGTGATGAGCCGATCAAACATGTGGTGCTGCACTGTGCCGCCGTGAACGAGGTCGACATGTCCGCGCTGCACACGCTGGAAGAGCTGAACCGCCGCCTGTCCGACATGGGCATCCTGCTGCACCTGTCAGAGGTCAAAGGCCCGGTGATGGATCGCCTGAAACGGTCGCATCTGCTGCAGGATCTCAGCGGTCAGGTCTTCCTGTCGCAGTATCAGGCGTGGCAGGCGCTCAGCCCTGCGCCGGGCGATGATGGCCCGTCAGCCGAGGCGAACGCGGCCTGACTCCCTGAGGATTGAGATCTCTTCGCCCTCGAACACGGCCACGGACAACGGGTGTCCTTTGCCCGCGCCGGTATCAAGGTTCAGACGATTGGCGTGCAGCTCCGGCGCATCGACCGGCGTGTGGCCATGCACCACCAGTGCGCCGTGATCGCGGGTATCCTTCAGGAATTCGTCGCGGATCCAGACCATGTCATCCTCGACCTGATCTGCCAGCGGCACACCCGGACGCACGCCCGCATGAACGAAGAACTTGCCCGCCTCGCGGTGCGAGAGCTTGAGACCGTTCAAGAAGGTCAAATGATGATCCGGCACCTTGGCGCGCACCTCGTCGGCCAATTCTCTGGACCGGATGCGCTCTGGCACCTCGACGCCATAGGATTGCATGGTTTCGCGCCCGCCGATGTTGGGGTGCGTCCAGTCGTAGCCGATGATCAGATGCGGATCGTTGCGCGGATGGGGCGGGGTCACGAACCACTCAAACAGGCGATCGTGGTTGCCCTTGATGCAGGTCCAGTTGCGGCCCTCGGCCACCCCTTGTGCCAGGATCTCTATCACGCCTTTGGACTCCGGGCCCCGATCAACGTAATCGCCCAGAAACACGATGCGCGCATCGCGCCCACCGTCTGCTTCGATCAGCGACAAGGCGCCTTCCAGCATCTCGCGCTGCCCGTGAATGTCGCCCATGGCGTAGAGTTTTTGCGTCATGCCGGTGATCTAGCACGCAGGCGCAAGGCCGACCATATCACCGCGACCAAGAAATTCTTGTCAGATTGGCGGAAGCTGACATTCTGAGAGTCGTTTCGCTCTTTGTTTTTTAGCAATCATTTACCGAAAGGACCCTGTCATGAGAGGAATTTCACTCGCATTCATGCTGCTCGCCGTGGTCTCCGCCCTGCTGGGCATGGGATGGGGCATTCAGATGTCGGCCACCGATGACCACTCTTTGTCCATTGCGCACGCGCACCTGAACCTGCTGGGCTGGGTCGGCTTTGCCATCTTTGCCGGGTTTTACCAAGTGGTGCCGCTGGCCAGAGGAAAGCTTGCATGGGTGCATTTCGCCATCGCGCTGGCGGGCGTGGTGGTCATCATCCCCGGCATCGTCATGGCCCTGACCGACAACGGCACCGCAGTGGCCAAGATAGGATCGGTCCTGACGTTTTTATCCATGGCGGTGTTCTTGTTGGTGGTGATCCGTTCACGCAACACCGCGTAAGGCGCACATAAAAACGGGCGACCCGAAGGCCGCCCGCGTTTCATCGTTCATGACAGCGCCAATCAGGCGACGTCGAATTCCAGCGGTTTCACCTGCTTGAACATGCCGGTGGCCTTCAGCGCGTCGATCGCTTTCTGCGGCATCGCGTCGTCGATGTAGAGCAGCGCGATGGCTTCGCCCTTGGCGCTCGCCCGGCCCAGGGTAAAGTTCGCAATGTTCACACCGTTCGAGCCACAGGTGTTGCCCAGCGTGCCGATGATGCCGGGCACGTCTTCGTTCGTGGTGTAGACCATGTGACGGCCCACTTCGGCGTCGATGTTGATGCCCTTGATCTGGATGAAGCGCGGCTTGCCATCCGAGAACACGGTGCCGGCGATGGACCGCTCCTTGGAGGCTGTCACGACGGTCACCTTGACGTAGCCCTCAAAGGCACCGGATTGCGCTTGGTTGGTGGTGGCGATCTTGATGCCACGCTCCTTGGCGATCAGCGGCGCGGAGACCATGTTCACGTCGGGGTTCACCGACTTCATGATGCCAGCGATGAGCGAACAGTTCAACGCTTCGAGGTTCATGGTCGCGGCTTCGCCATCGTACAGGATGTTGATCGCCTTGATCGGCTCCTGGTCGGACATCTGACCGATGAAGTTGCCGAGGTGTCCGGCAAGCTCGATCCACGGGCCCATGACCTTGGCTTCCTGTGCGGTCACGGAGGGCATGTTCAGCGCGTTTTCAACGGCACCGGTCAGCAGGTAGTTGGACATCTGCTCGGCCACCTGAAGCGCCACGTTTTCCTGTGCCTCGGTGGTCGACGCGCCAAGGTGCGGTGTGCAGACCACGTTCGGCAGACCGAACAGGACGTTTTCCTTGGCCGGCTCTTCGGCGAAGACGTCAAAGGCCGCGCCAGCCACATGGCCGGATTTCAGCGCCTCTGCCAGGGCCTCTTCGTCCACCAGACCGCCGCGGGCACAGTTGATGATGCGCACGCCCTTCTTGGTTTTGGCGATGTTTTCCTTGGACAGGATGTTGCGCGTGCCATCGGTCAGCGGCACGTGCAGCGTGATAAAGTCGGCGCGCTTGAGCAGCTCGTCCAGCTCGACCTTTTCGACCTGCATCTTCTCGGCCTTCTCTTCCGACAGGAAGGGGTCATAGGCCACGACCTTCATTTTCAGGCCGCGCGCACGGTCGCAGACGATGCCACCGATGTTGCCCGCGCCGATGACGCCCAGCGTCTTGCCGGTCAGCTCGACGCCCATGAACTTGGACTTTTCCCACTTGCCCGCATGGGTCGATGCGCTGGCCTCGGGGATCTGGCGCGCCACGGCGAACATCATCGCAATGGCGTGCTCTGCGGTGGTGATCATGTTGCCGAACGGCGTGTTCATCACGATCACGCCCTTCTTGGAGGACGCTTCTTTATCCACGTTGTCGGTGCCGATGCCGGCGCGGCCAACGACCTTCAGGTTGTCGGCGTGCTCCAGCAGCGAGGGCGTGACCTTGGTGTTGGAGCGGATGGCAAGGCCGTCGTACTTGCCGATGATCTCTGCCAGCTTGTCCTTGTCCTTGCCCAGATCGGGCATGAAATCGACCTCGATGCCGCGATCACGAAAGATCTGGACGGCGGTTTCGGAGAGTTTGTCGGAAACGAGAACTTTGGGAGCCATGTGTCTGGTCCTTTGGATATAGGGGGAGCGGGCGGTGCGCGGAATGGCGCACCGGACTGTGTTCTTGGGAGGGGAGAGGTGCGCCGCGACGGGCGCACCAGACGCTTACGCGGCTTCGGACTGCGCTTCGAGGCAGGCCTCGAACGCCCACTTGATCCAGAGCGTCAGCGCCTGAAGGTCGCTGTCCTCGATGGTTGCGCCACACCAGATGCGAAGGCCCGCCGGGGCATCGCGATACGCGCCGATGTCGTATGCCGCGTTTTCCGCGTCGAGCTTCTTGGCCACGGCCTTTGCAAACGCGGCGCCGTCCTTGATGCGGTCATCGGTGAACTTCAGGCAGACGGAGGTGTTCGAGCGCGTCGCCGGATCAACGGCGAGGTTTTCGATCCAGTCGTGTTCGTCACAGAAGTCCCAGATCACCTTGGCGTTGGTGTCCGCGCGCTTCATCAGACCCTTGAGGCCACCGACGGAGCGCGCCCAGTCCAGCGCCACGAGGTAATCCTCGACCGCCAGCATGGACGGGGTGTTGATGGTCTCACCCTTGAAGATGCCGTCGATCAGCTTGCCGCCTTTGGTCATGCGGAAGATCTTCGGCAGGGGCCAGGCGGGGGTGTAGGTTTCGAGACGTTCGACCGCACGCGGAGACAAAACGATCATCCCGTGTGCCGCTTCGCCGCCCATGACCTTCTGCCAGGAGAAGGTGGTCACATCCAGCTTGTCCCACGGCAGATCCTGCGCGAAGGCGGCGGAGGTCGCGTCACAAATGGTCAGACCTTCGCGGTCCGCCGGGATCACGTCGCCATTGGCAACGCGCACGCCGGACGTGGTGCCGTTCCAGGTGAAGACAACGTCCGTGTTGTAGTCGATGGCGGCCATGTCGACGATCTCGCCATAGGGCGCTTCGAGCACGGAGGCGTCGATCTTGAGCTGCTTGACCACGTCAGTGACCCAGCCAGCACCGAAGGATTCCCATGCCACCATGGTCGCCTTGCGAGCGCCAAGCATGGACCACATGGCCATCTCGACCGCGCCGGTGTCGGACGCGGGCACAATGCCAATCTTGTAATCTGCGGGGATGCCCAGGATTTCACGGGTGCCTTCGATGGCATCCTTCAGCTTGTCCTTGCCGACGGCGGCGCGGTGCGACCGACCAAGCGCAGCATCGGACAGCTTGTCCAGCGTGAATGTGGGGATCTTGGCACAGGGGCCAGAAGAAAAACGCGCGTTTTTCGGCCGCGTGACCGGAGTATTCGTAGCCATAGCTGAGCTAACCTTCCAGATAGATGCCCTTCGTTGGGGAAGGGTGTCCCACCGATGCCTCTATGCGAGTCGATGAGGCGCAGCAAGCGCGAAGTTGTCGCGTTCTGGCCCGAAGGTGTCGTATTTGATTTTTACACTGTGCGGATGGAGTGCATCGGAAATTTCCGCACTCCGCCTGCCCCTCGCCTGCTTTCGAAAATGGGCCGGGGCTAGAGGTTTCTCAGCCCACCTTCGGCAAAGTCGGCGGCGAGGTCGGCGAACTCCGCCCGGCTGAGCCCCTTGTCCGGACGATGCCAGGTGTAGACCCAGTTGATGATGCCAAAGACGGTCATGGTCGCAGCGCGCAGGCGGTCGCCGGTCAGGTCGGGCCGCTGCTGTTGCAACGCGCCGGACATCAAACGAACCAGCGTGCGCTGGTGCGACAGGATCGGCTCCTGCAGATCGTCAGGCAGGGTGGAGAGGGCTTCGAGCAGCAGCTTGTGCTCGGCATCCGCATCCTCGAAGGCGTCGAGCAGGGTGGCCATCAGGCTGCGCAAGCCATTGGAGGCGGTGCATTCGGCCCGCTCGACGACGCATTGGAAATGCGTGGCGAGAATATCGGCAAGCAGCGCCTCCTTGCTGTCGTAGTAATGATAGATCAGCGCCTTGGACACACCACAAACCTTGGCTGCCCCCGCCATCGAGGCGCGGTCAAAGCCGTTTTGTGCAAAGTAGTCCGCCGCCCCCCGGCGCAGGATATCGCGCTTTTCCGCGTGATCGCGCGCCAAACCGCGTCCCATCAGGGAGCCTTTTCGTCAAAAAGCGCAGCGTCGAGAGTGCGGCACATGCGGCGTGTCAGAGCCACCGCTCGCCTACGCCTCGCCGTGTCCGTTGCATCACAGACGCCAAGGCGACCCATGCGGGCGATCCTGTTGAAAGCCCTTCCCGGATGCCGGGATGCGGGATCGACCTCAAGCACGGTGCACACCAAGCGCGCGGCGCGGTCCTGTGGTGGCATTGACGGCGTCCTCCCCACGGGCACGATGCACACGGCCGACCAGACGGTCAAGTCTGCCAAAGGCGGGGTCGTGCTGTGCCCCCTTGATTTGGCGGCAGAAGAGCGCAACTCTACCATCATGAACAGTCTCACACCCTTTCCCGGACAGTCGAGCGCCCCGCAAGTCGTGGCCTTTCACCGGACAGAGCTGAGCGTCATCCTGTCCCTCTATGGTCGCATGGTGGCCGCCGGGGAGTGGCGCGATTACGGGATATCCACCCTGCGCGACGTGGCCGTTTTCTCGGTATTCAAACGCACCGCGGAAAATCCGCTCTACCGCATCGAAAAACGCCCAAAGCTGCGCACCAAGCAGGGCGAATACGCGGTCATCGGCGCCGATGGTCAGATGCTGAAGCGCGGGCACGATCTGAAAACCGTGCTCCGGGTTCTGGAGCGCAAGCTGATACGCGCGGTGGATCTGGACTGATCCGAATGGTCAGTCCGGCGTCTGCGACAGCATGGCGCAGAGCAGCTCGAACATGATCGACGCGCCGAGGTAGGCGGTGTTGCCGCTTTGATCGAAGGGGGGCGAGACCTCTACCAGATCGGCGCCGACGATGTTCAGCCCCGCCAATCCACGGCACACCTGTAGCGCCTCGTAACTGTTGGGCCCGCCCACTTCCGGCGTGCCGGTTCCGGGCGCGAAGGCCGGATCGACAAAATCAATGTCATAACTGACATAGGTGGCGGAGGTGCCAACGATCTCGCGCGCCTCTTGCATGACGTCGGCATGACCGCGCTGGAAATATTCCTCTATCTCGACGATGCGGATGCCTTCTGCCTTGGCAAAGTCACGGTCTTCGCTGTCGTACATCGTGCCGCGAATGCCGATCTGTATGATCCGCTTGGGGTCCAGCAGCCCCTCCTCGACCGCGCGGCGAAAGGGCGTGCCGTGGGTGTACATCTGCCCGTTGAAATAGCTGTGGAACAAATCGGTGTGGCTGTCGAAATGCACCATGCCAAGCGGGGCGCCCCGGGCCAGTGCGCGCAGAACGGGAAGAGAGGTCAGGTGGTCACCGCCTGCCGTAAGCGGCCGAATGCCCGCCCCGTGCAGATTGTCGTAGACATCGGTGATGCGCGCCATGCTGTCCTGAATGTCCGCCGGGTTCGGGCCCACATCGCCAAGATCGGCGCAGTTGGCCGCCTCGAACGGGCGCAGACCTGTGGCCTGATGCTGCGCGCGGATCATGGTAGACGCATCCCGCAATTGCCGTGGACCGTGACGCGGACCCGGGCGGTTGGTGGTGCCGCTATCCCATGGCACGCCCACCAGCCCCACCTCGACCTCGGAAAAGCGCGGGTGGTCCGGGGTCACCAGCGGCAGCCGCATGAAGGTCGGCACCCCCGCAAAGCGTGGCAGTTCGAATCCGGACACGGGATGGAAGAAGCTGTCAGACATGGTGTGTTGCTTTCTGAAAGGGAACGGTGGCGCTGACCCTCGGCCTGCGGCCTCACTCCGGAGTATTTTGGGAAGCAAAGACACCAAGGCGTGCATGGCGGGTGACGGGACCGTCCCCCTGGCGTTCAATGCGCGCGATGGCGGCAGTGATCGGCTCATAGGCGGTGGCCATGTGGTAGGCGTTGGCATGCAGCAGCGTCTCCGCGTCAGCAACCCAGGCGACATGCCCCTTCCAGAACAGCAGGTCACCGCGTTCATGCGGCGTGCCCGTGGCAAGCGTATCCCCAAGGGCGCGCTCTTGCAGGTCACTGTCACCGGGGGCAGCCATGCCGACGCCCGCGAGGGCGGCCTGCACAAGCCCTGAACAGTCAATCCCGAAGCTGGAGTTCGCGCCCCACAGATAAGGAGTCCCCAGGTACAGCGCAGCCACGGCCACCGGGTCGCGGGCAGTGCCCTGCGTGAGGTGCGCGGTCGGCACCCAACCCAATTCGGTCAGCGAAAAGCGGTTCTGCGTCTGTTGAACCCGGACAGAGGCACCGTGTGGCAGCGACGGCCCTTCCGGGCATTTGAAATCGGGGGCCGGGTACACATGTGTCGCGCGTGCATTGACCGTAAAGAGATCGCCTTGGCGGGCATCTTTGGCGCGCAGGGCGGCGGCGTCCACCCACCCCACGTAGTTCGTGGCGCGGGCGGTGCCAAAGGCATATCCCTCGCGGAGCTCCAGAACGTCGAACGCCTCGCCGTAGCGCAACTGCCTGTCCCGGCGGCCTCCGGGATCCAGCGACAGGTCGAGAACCGGCGTCGCGACGAAATGCGCCCGAGGTTGCACCGCAACAAGCTGCGGGTTGCGGTCCGCCAGCCAATCCGCCGTAACGCGGTCGTTCCACTGGCGGCACCGGCGATCATCGAACCCCGGCATGCCGATCACAGGTCGAGGACCTTTGGCAAGGCTGCGAGAATTGCACGCGACCCCTGCCCCAATCCCCCCTTGGACCGGCCGGGTGCGGCGCTCGGCTGCCACGAATAGATGTCGAAATGGGCGTAGCGCGCCGCGCCTTCCGTAAAGCGGCGGAGAAATAGTGCGGCCGTGATGGACCCAGCGAAACCGCCTGAAGGCGCATTGTCCAGGTCTGCGATCTCCGGCTCGATCATCGTTTCGTAGGGTTCGTGGAAAGGCATCCGCCAGACCGGATCGGCCTGCGTGAGGGCCGCCTCCGCCACTTCTGCGGCGACGTCGTCATCATCGGTGTAAAACGGTGCAAGGTCGGGACCGACGGCCACCCGCGCGGCGCCTGTCAACGTTGCCATGGACAGCATGAGGTCTGGCGTGTCCTCCGCCCCGTAGGCCAGCGCGTCCGCCAGAACCAAGCGCCCTTCGGCGTCGGTGTTGTTGATCTCCACCGTCTTGCCAAGCCGCGAGGTCAGCACATCACCGGGACGAAAGCTGGAGCCGGAGACGCTGTTTTCAACGGCGGGGATCAGCAGGCGCAGCTGCACCTTCAGCCCCGAGGCCATGATCATCTGCGCCAGTCCAATGGTGTTGGCCGCGCCGCCCATGTCCTTTTTCATAATCCCCATGGAGCTGCCCGGTTTCAGGTTCAGCCCCCCTGTGTCAAAGCACACGCCCTTGCCCACCAGCGTCACCTTTGGCCCTTCGCTCCCCCAACGCAGGTCGATCAGACGGGGTGCCTGTGCAGCCGCGCGGCCCACCGCGTGGATCATCGGAAAGTTCTGCGCCAACAGGTCTTCGCCCGTGATGACAGACATCTCGGCGCTGAACCGATCGGCAAGGTCGCGCACCGCCTGCTCCAATGCCTCCGGCCCCATATCCTGAGCCGTGGTGTTCACAAGGTCCCGTGTCAGCCATTCCGCTTCTGCCATCGTTTCCAGACGGGTCGCATCGACACCCTCGGGTGCGACCAACAGCCGATCTGCCTCCGGCGCATCCTTGTAGCGCGTGAACCGATACATGGAGAACAGCCAGCCAAGCGCCTCGGTCTCTGCATTGTCCAAATCACCAGAGGCGAGACGATAGCGGCCTGGCGCAAGCGCCGGGACAGCCGCGGCCAGCGGAAATCGCTGGCGCGCCCGTTGCGCGGGCGTCCCGTAGCCCGCCAGCGCGGCCTCAGGCTGACCGTCGCTGCCGGGGATCATCAACGCCGTGCCCAGCGCCCCGCTGAACCCGCTGGCAGCAACCCAGGTCTGGACCATGTCAGATTGTGATGCGAGCCAATCGCCAAGCGCGTCCGGGGTCAGAACATGCAGGGGCAAAGCGGCGGTTTCAGGAGAAGCAAAACAGGAAGACATGGGGGCACCTCAGCTTGGGACAGTTGCGCCAAGCCTAGTGCGGGAGGATGGCACCGCAAGTGCCATTCGTTGCGATCTGCTGGGGGTGCATGATGGAGCGTTAAATAGAGAACTCATTTAAATCCCATAGCCGCGTCAATGAGCGCTCGCCCGTGCGGGCGAGGCGGGCAAGAGTCGCGGCCTCGGCCACGAAATCCCCCAGTTCAAGGCAGTCGATCACGTCGTAAGACACCTTGCTCAGCGATCTCATGCCAATTTGATCCGCAATCGCTGACAGCGAGCGCAGAATTTTTTGCATGTCCTGGCGGGGACCGGACAGGGCCATGTCCTGCACTTGGCAGAGCCGTTGAGCCAGTTCCTCCATTGCGCGGCAGATCACGTCTTCCGCAGCATGCGGGCCGAGGTCCGTATACAACGTCTTGATCTGGGCCGGGTCCATATCCGGTCTTTCCACCGGCGACAGATATGTCACCTGTTTCACATCTCACCCCATGTTTTGGCCCCCACAGCCGATGCCTAGAATGGCGTCAGTCCGTTCCCAAAAGGTTATTTCCACAAGCCGAATTCCCTCGCATTTCACGCGAATTCAGCATAGTTGGACCGTCAGATTTTCGACATGTTTCAGACGGAGACCGAGATGCCTTTCAGCAAGCCCCTGCCTGCTTACCTTGTCACACGCTATCACGGCTGGAAGGCAACAACCCACGCCGAAAACCGCGCATGGTACAAGCGACTTGCGGATGAGGGCCAGCGGCCGCGTGCCATGGTGATTTCCTGCTGTGATTCCCGCGTGCATGTGACATCGATCTTCGGGGCCGATCAGGGCGAGTTCTTTATCCACCGCAACATCGCAAACCTCGTGCCCGCGTACGAGCCCGACGGCCAGCATCACGGCACATCGGCAGCGGTCGAGTATGCCGTCCTGGCACTGAAGGTCGCGCATGTGATCGTGTTGGGACACTCCAACTGCGGCGGCGTGCAGGGGTGTCTGGATATGTGCCAGGGCCGCGCGCCGGAGCTTGAGGAGGAGTCGTCTTTCGTCGGACGCTGGATGGATATCCTGAAGCCGGGGTACGAGGCGGTGAAGGATGATCCGGACATGCCGCGCGCGCTGGAGCACGAGGCCGTCCGCGTGTCACTGCGCAACCTGATGACCTTCCCGTTCGTCCAGAAGGCGGTGGAGGACGGGACATTGTCGCTGCATGGGCTGTGGACCGACATCGGCGAAGGCGACCTGCTGAACATGGATTCGCGCGGCGATTTTGTCGAAATCTAAAGAGTGATGACGCGTCTTGGCTCAGGCCTTGGCGCGTCGCAGTGCGCCCGTCTCACCATCGGGATGCGCAATGATGCAAGGACGTCCTAGACGGCGCGACAGCTCCGACATGGGGATCCCGATGTCCGACCCGGTGCACAGCGCCTGACCAATGTCGTTGTAAACCACCATGCGCCCCTCGCAGAACCCAAGTTCATAGCCCCGCTCCTCAAGGCGCGCGGCAACGTCTTGCCAGCTCTCGGATTGTTGCAGGATCGGGGCCAGGAAAAGGCGCAGCATCGCGCGCGTTTCGCAATCCAAAGGGATCGGCAGTCCCACTTTATACGGGCTGTGCAACCATACGTCAGAGTGGCGTTCCATGTCGGCGCTCCTTGCGTGCGTCTTTTCACATGGCCAGTTCAAATAGCGCCCACAAGGGCCGATACCAGCCTTGATCGTTTCCAAGCGTGCCAAGCGATTGCGGCTGAAATGTGGCAGCGTCGCTCCTTTTGCCTCAGCTTTTGCGAAAAGTAGAAACCTTGCGCTAACGTTGCGAGCGGCATGGACATCGATCTGCGCGTCCGCTCAACCGGCAAGCCACAGCGCACACCCTGGGCGGCTTTCCCACAGTCCGAGGCGTCCTTTTGCCCAGACGGCGCGGCTTCCGAAACGGTCGGCTTCATCATATTTGGGGATAAAAATTCCGCTGCGGCCTGCGAGGGAGAGCGTTTGGCAGACCGCAGCGCGGACGACGTCAATTGAATTGCAGACGGGTAACAAAAGCGCGCCTTTATCGGGGGCGCACTTGCCCGCATCTGTCATTTTTCGAAACGGTCTGGCCAGATCCCCCGACAAGAGAGAGAGGTGGAGAGAGAGAAGCCGGTCATGTCCGGGCCATCTCGTTTGCCATTCTGGCGTCGCGTCACTGCGCGTTCGATGAAAGTTTTATACACCTCGGTGAGCCGCATCGAAACCGCCCAATCGGCGAGGTTTCAGCTGCCAACGTATAGGGCTGCGATGATCGCACACGCCAAAGCTGCGACAATATATCAAACCGGAAACAAGCACTGGACCGTCTTGGAACAGTTAACCCTCTTCCCGGAGAAATGTGCCGCGCAAGGGGACCGTCCCAAAAGCGGAAACGCCCCCGCAGAGCAATCTGCGAGGGCGCTTTATCCACGCGTTTCACGTCGATGGGCTGGATCAGCCCTTTTTGAGGATTTCGCGACCCAGAACTTCGGCAATCTGCACCGCGTTCAGCGCCGCGCCCTTGCGCAGGTTGTCGGACACGCACCACAGGTTCAGCCCGTTGTCGATCGTGCTGTCCTGACGGATGCGGGAAATGAACGTCGCGAAGTCGCCAACGCATTCCTTCGGCGTGACGTAGCCGCCGTCCTCACGCTTGTCGATCACCATGATGCCCGGGCTTTCGCGCAGGATGTCACGGGCTTCGTCTTCATCGAGGAAGTCCTCGAATTCGATGTTGATCGCCTCGGCGTGACCGACAAAGACCGGCACCCGAACGCAGGTCGCCGTGACCTTGATCGACTTGTCGACGATCTTCTTGGTTTCCGCGACCATCTTCCACTCTTCCTTGGTGGAGCCATCTTCGAGGAAGACGTCGATGTGCGGGATCACGTTGAAGGCGATCTCCTTGGGGTATTTTTTCGGCGGCACGTCGGACACCGGGTTGTAAACCGCCTTGGTCTGCTCCCACAGCTCGTCCATGCCTTCCTTGCCCGAGCCGGAAACCGACTGGTAGGTGGACACGACGACGCGCTTGATCCTTGCGCGATCATGCAACGGCTTCAGCGCCACGACCATCTGCGCGGTGGAGCAGTTGGGGTTTGCGATGATGTTCTTCTTCATTTCGTGCACGGCGGAGGCGTTGCACTCCGGTACGATCAGCGGCACGTCCGGGTCGTACCGATAGAGGGACGAGTTATCGATCACGACGCAGCCGGCTTTTGCCGCCTTCGGTGCAAATTCCTTCGTCGCCTCGGAGCCCACCGCAAACAGCGCGATGTCCCAGCCGGTGAAATCAAATGTGGCAAGATCCTGGGTCTTCAGTGTCTTGTCGCCAAAGCTAACTTCTGTACCCAGCGACCGGCGCGAAGCCAGTACGGCGATCTCGTCGACGGGAAATTCCCGCTCATCGAGGATGTTCAGCATTTCGCGGCCCACGTTGCCCGTGGCGCCTACGACGACGATCCGGTAGCCCATTTGCCCCTCCTGTAAGGTGTCGGCATCAAACAGGCCCCTGCCTGCCCGATAGGCGCGGGTCATACCGTAGCTGCGGCGTGTGTGAAAGGCCTGTTTTTTCGGGAGGTTGTGCATCCCCTTCGGAAGTATCCCGCATTCCCTATCGCCAGTTTCGCTCAAAAGCTGAGTGTTTTTGAGCGGCACGAACGTCGACAGCCGGTCCGGGACGCAGGCAGCTTTAATGCCTTTTTAACGCGTTCCGTGCTTTAGATCGGCAGATCGTTTTGCGGCATCTCGGCACGTGTTTGAAGTTACAGCGATTGATCTTCCGCTTTGCGCAAGGATCGATAAAGCGTTGATAGGAAACGGAAGGTGAGGATGTTTTTTGGGCTCGTGACGGGCTTGACCCGTTCCCAAAAACAAGCAGCGTTCGTCGTTATCGATGCCGTGGTCATCGCCGCGTCGCTGGCAATAGCCGTGCTGCTTGTCACCCCCACAGGCCCGGAACAGGTGTTCCTTTTGTCCAGAATCTGGCCGCTCGGTGTCCTGTTGGTCATCGCGGGCTGCTTGAGCGGCTGGTGGCTTGGGCTGACGCGGATGAAGCTGAAAGCCTATGAAATGCGCGGGATCGGCAGGACCGCCACCTATGCCTGCTGGCTTGGCACTATTGGCATAGCGACAGCAAAGCCCCTCTCCGTACAGCTGCCTGTCGGCACATATGTGGTGTTTACGTTGCTGGTGCTTGTCCTCTCCGCAGGGTGGCGTGTCATTTTGCGACACATCACCGAACAGATCTACCTGCATGGCGGAGAAAGCCTGCGCATCCTGATTTATGGTGCAGGCGCCACTGGCCGGCAGTTTGCCGCAGCGCTGCGTCATGACAATTCGATCATTCCGGTGGCCATGATCGACGACCACCCCACCCTTCAGGGTCAGTTCGTGTCCGGTCTGCGTGTCCATGCGCCGTCCAGCATCCCCCGCTTGGTGACGGAAAAGCGCATTGACCGCGTGGTTCTTGCCATGCCGTCTGTCAGCCAGCCGAATATTGCCCGCATTCGCCACAAGCTGCGCGCCATCGGCTGCGAAGTCTGTGCATTGCCATCCTTTGCCGCGCTGATCGGAGAGGATCGGCACGGCGCACCGGGCAGCCCCGTTTCCATAGACGACCTGCTGGGGCGTGGGCGGCTGGAGCGTGAACTGCCCGGCGTCACCGAATTCTACACAGGCCGGCGCATCCTTGTCAGCGGCGCAGGCGGCTCCATCGGGTCAGAGCTGTGTCGTCAGCTGGCGGCCTGCCACCCGCAAAGCGTCGTGCTGGTCGATCACTCCGAACTGGCGCTTTACACCATCGAGAAGGAAATGCGCGACCTGGCCCGCGACCTTCAGATCACGGCTGTGCTTGGGTCGGTTCTCGATGAGCGCCTGATGACGGATATATTGGAGCTGCATGACATTGATGTCGTCCTGCACGCGGCCGCATACAAACACCTGCCGCTGGTCGAATCCAACCCGTTGGTCGGACTGCAAAACAACGTCTTTGGCACGAAGATTCTGGCAGAGGCCGCGCGGCGCAGTGGTGTCGAACGCTTCATCCTTGTGTCCAGTGACAAGGCGGTGCGCCCGACCAATGTCATGGGCGCCTCCAAACGGCTGGCAGAGCTCGTGATCCAGGACCTCGCCGCCCGCTGCGTCGATACCCGTTTTTCCATGGTACGCTTCGGCAATGTGCTGGGGTCCAGCGGGTCTGTGATCCCTCTGTTCGAGGAACAGATCGCCCGTGGCGGTCCCGTCACCCTCACTGACGAAAACGTAACGCGCTACTTCATGACCGTATCAGAGGCCGCGCGGCTGGTGCTGCTGACCGGCTCTTTTGCGCGGGGCGGCGATGTCTTCGTGCTCGAAATGGGCAACCCGGTACCGATCAGCAAAATTGCGCGCCAGATGATCGAAGGCGCCGGCTTCACCATCAAGAGCGCCGACACACCCGATGGCGACATAGAGATCAAGGTGACCGGACTGCGCCCCGGCGAAAAGCTGCACGAGGAGCTGCTGATTTCCTCAGACATGCTCACCACGCCGCACCCGAAAATCCTCCGCGCTCAGGAAAGCAGCGTGTCTGAATTCGAAATGGCCACCGCGCTCAAGGATCTGCGGCACGCCATCACCACCGGCGACGAAGAGGCCGCGCGCAATGTCATCGGGCGCTGGGTTGAAAGCGCCCGCATGGACGAGGCGCAAAGCGGTTGAACCACCTCGCGCCTGTTTTTCATTGAACCTTCAGCGACCGGGGATCTCCCCCCGACGTGGCTGCGGCTCCCACGCGTCAATGATGTCCACCGCTTCCTGCGCGCTGTCCACAAAGCGGAACAACTCCAGGTCTTCTGCGCTGATCGTGCCCGCCTCGGACAAGGCGTCCCAATTGATGATGGTCTGCCAGAACTCCGACCCAAACAGCAAGAACGGCACCGGGCGCATCCGTCCTGTCTGGATCAATGTCAGCGCCTCGAACAACTCGTCCAGCGTGCCAAAGCCCCCGGGGAAAACGCAAACCGCGCGCGCGCGCATCAAGAAGTGCATTTTGCGGATGGCAAAGTAGTGGAAGTTGAACGCCAGGTCCGGCGTCACGAACAAGTTCGGGGCCTGTTCATGTGGCAGCACGATATTCAGACCGATGGATACGCCACCCGCCTCGTCCGCGCCTTTATTGCCCGCTTCCATCACGCCGGGGCCACCGCCCGTGGCGATCACCCAATCGCGGTTCTCTGTCTTCAGGGATTTCTCGGTCATCAGCTGCGCAAAGATCCGCGCCTCTTCATAGAAATGCGACAGATCCGCCAACGTCTTGGTGCGCGCGGTGTGCTTTTCCTCGGGCGAGGGAATGCGCGCGCCGCCGAACAGAACAACGGTTGAATTGATACTATGCTCATCCATGAGCATCTCGTATTTCAGCAATTCCAACTGCAGACGCACCGGGCGCAGCTCATCCTTGGCGAGGAAATCTTCGTCGGCGAACGCCAGTTGATAACTCGGGGACATAGACTGCGGCGTCTGCGGCACATGCCGGGCTGTGTCGATATCGGTGCCAGCATCGCGAAGCGGGCTGCGGCGAGAGTCTTTCATGCCTGTCTCCTGAACGGGGGACCGCGCCCGGACGGCGCGCTTTTGTCCTTTGGTTCAGAAGTATAGCGTCCATGGCAAAGAAACCAGCGGCACCGGCATTTTCACGGAAAACTCGAAACTATCATCACGGGCAAGAGCGCGCAGGGAAAGACCGCCTGCGCCGCCTCGAACCTTGGCGGTATAGGCCGAGTGAACGCCCTAGTTTATGCAGGATAGCGGCGACACAAAGGACAGCGTCGCACAGCGCATGTCAGTGCCGGGCGTGGCCTATCAGACGCTGTACATACGCTCGAACGGCCAAACGGGTGTGATGATCGGGGGCCGGCCGCTGATGGCGTGCTCATCCTGCGCTCGATTTCGGCCGCACCGTTTCAGGCGATACCGCTGCACTTGCGCGGTTTCTGTCGGACATCATCGCAGAACGACAAAACCGCGACACGCAACCGATCCGACCTGACGAATTGCCCAAGGGGCTTTGCATCGCTATAGGGCGTTCAACCAGTTTTGCCCGAGGGGAGAGGATACCATGTCCAACGCACAGCTCGAGACCGCCATCGAAGCCGCCTGGGAGGCGCGCGATACCATCACATCCGCCACCACAGGCGAAACACGCGAAGCCATCGAAGACACGCTGAACGCGCTCGACAGCGGCAAGCTGCGCGTCGCGGAAAAGCAGGAAGACGGCAACTGGCACGTCAACCAATGGGCCAAGAAGGCCGTGCTGCTGGGCTTCCGCATCAAGGATATGGAAGAGCAGTCCGGCGGCCCGCAGGGCTCCGGCTGGTGGGACAAGGTCGATTCGAAATTCAAGGGCTGGGGCGCCAACCAGTGGAAGGCCGCGGGCTTCCGCGCCGTGCCCAACGCCATCGTGCGCAAGTCGGCCTACATCGCGCCCGGCGTGGTGCTGATGCCGTCCTTCACCAACCTCGGCGCCTATGTCGATGAGGGCACCATGGTCGACACATGGGCCACCGTCGGCTCCTGCGCGCAGATCGGCAAGGGCGTGCACCTGTCCGGCGGCGTCGGAATCGGCGGCGTGCTGGAACCGATGCAGGCTGGCCCGACCATCATCGAGGACAACTGCTTTATCGGCGCGCGCTCCGAAGTGGTCGAAGGCTGCATCATCCGTGAAGGGTCTGTTCTGGGCATGGGCGTCTACATCGGCCAGTCCACCAAGATCGTCGACCGCGAAACCGGCACCGTGACCTACGGCGAAGTGCCGCCCTATTCGGTGGTGGTTTCCGGCTCCATGCCGTCGAAGAACGGCATCAACCTGTACTGCGCCGTGATCGTGAAGCGCGTCGACGAGCGCACCCGCTCCAAGACCGGCATCAACGAACTGCTGCGCGACTGACCCTGCGCATCACGCATCCACAGGGGGCGGTCCGTACGGGCCGCCCTTTTGCGTCTTTGGGGGGCCTTCGCCCGCCTGTATGCTTGACATCCCGGCCCGTCCGGCGCATCCGCGCAGCATGGAAAAGAAGACGCGCACACAACAGGTCTACACCCTTCTGGTCGAAGTCGGTCGCAAGGCCGAAGACGGTCTGCCCGACAAGGCCACTGGCGCCGCGCTGATGTGCTACGCCTCCGGCGTGGACGAGGCAGAGGCCGTGCGCGAAACCGTCGCCATTCTCAAGCAGGCCGATCTGGCCCCGCTCGACGTCACTGGCTACGGAACGCGCGAAGAACGCATCGCCCAAGGGCATGAGATCGACGAGGAAGAGGCCGACCTGATGGACCGCGCTCTTGCCGAGAACTCTGTCATTGTGGCGCAGGTCACGCCCTTTTACGACTGATCGCCCCCATTGGGTCAGCGTAGCGCGGCGGCATTCCTGTCGCGCCGCGTTCAGGTGTCAGACTCTTTCGCAGGCCCTGCGCAGCAAAGCTGATCAAACCGCCAAACAGTTCTGCCTTAATCCAGACATCCGATGTTCCACGCTCGAAAATCGGGACGGCGGGACGAAGCGGGCATTGTCTGGAGGCGCAACCAAAACCGCCTTCGCGGTGGAGGCGGTGTCGATCACCCTGCTCCGTTTACTGAATACAGATGACACACCGCCACCTCCTCAGGCCTTGCGAATATAGCTGCACGACTCCGACATCAGAGCCAAATTGTTTCACTCTGGGGTCGATCCACCTCATGCCGGGACTAAACACCTGGCCTTCCTGCGCTGTGGCGCGCATGTTGGACGTGGGTAGGTGCCGCAGCGAACGGTGGCGACCCACGCTTTTGCACGAGCACTCGGATCAAGCTGCGCCCCGCGCAAAAGCCTTGGATAAACGGGCGAAACTCAGCTGGTTATCAGAGCAAAAGGCGTTGGAACTGCACCCTTGATGCCTTTGGTCCCAAATACCTTGGTTCTGGAGCATCCGGGGCGCTGAACCAAAGCCGCTCTGCAAAGCAACAGCGCAGGACTGTCGATGGCGACAGCCACCATTGGCGCGGCGATGCCTGTCCCAGTCGCAAACCAGTGCTCTGCACGTCATCCGTCCACGGGATGAAGACCCAGGACCGCCCCGGAAAACCCAGATCGCGGTCGCGCGTCACAGGGGGCGTGCCCGCTTTTGCCTATCGGGTGCATCCGATCAGAAGCCCCCGATGCAGCCGCGCCTTGTACCTACGGCGCCTCAGCCTTGCCTTCTGGACCACTTGGAGGCTCGGGAAACGTCGCCAAACCCTTTCGCAGGTGCGTGCGGGTAAGATATTGGAACGCAAGGTGATCCGAGGCCGCCACCGCCTCGAGGATGGCATCATGTTCCATGTAGGTCTCGCCCTCGATGATCCGTCGCGTCTTGCCGTGCTGCATGATCCGCAGGATCACCGGTTTCATGATGCCGTAAATATCGAGAATCGACTGGTTGCCGGTCAGCGAAATCAGCTTGATGTGGAACTGGAAGTCGAACTCCGACGCCTCCACAATGCTGCGCGCCTGAACCATCTGGCGGTTCAGCGCACGCAGCTCGGCCAGGTCGTCCTTGGTGACAGCGTCGAAGATGGCCAGCGCGGTGCCCGTTTCGATCAGCTCGCGAAAGCCCTGGATGTCGCTGAAGGTCCGGCGCGACATCTCTCCTACGTTGAACGAGAAGATGTCGAAGGCCCGGTTGATCCGCTGGTCGATAAGTGTCGCGCCGACCTTGGGACGCACATCGACGATGCCATAGGCCTTCAGCATCCGCATCGCCTCGCGCACCGTGTTTCGGCTGATTGCGAACCGGCTGCAAAGCTCTCGTTCGGTCGGAAGCTTGTCGCCCACGGTCAGCCCGTCGGTGTCGATCAGCTGGCGGATCTGGGCCACCACCTGATCGACAGCCGATCCTCCCCCGGTGTCTTCGGAGGTGTCGCACAGGTCTGACCCATCGGATTTTTCGCTCAAGACATCCCTCATATCAGCCAGGTGGCGATTGGCGGGAAGAACAGGATCGTCGCCAGGACCACAAGTTGCAATGCGATAAAGGGCAGAAGTGCGACATAGATGTGCTTCAGCGTGATTTCCTTCGGGGCCACGCTTTTCAGGTAGAATGCGGCGGGGCCGAAGGGCGGCGTCAG
This sequence comes from Sagittula marina, assembly GCF_014196795.1. Taxonomy (GTDB): domain Bacteria; phylum Pseudomonadota; class Alphaproteobacteria; order Rhodobacterales; family Rhodobacteraceae; genus Sagittula; species Sagittula marina. Next base: position 393,112 of record NZ_JACIEJ010000001.1, on the reverse strand, counting down.
GTAGGACACCTGCATGTTCACCGCAAAGAGGATACCGAACCAGATCGGATCGTAGCCAAGCTGCACCACGATGGGCACGAAGATCGGCAAGGTCAGCAGGGCGATGCCGATCCAGTCAAGGAACATGCCCAGCACCAGCAGGATCAGCATCATGACCATGATGATGAACACGGGCGCCGCGTCGATCCCCAGGATCGCCTGGGCCACGAAGCGGTTGCCGCCCATCAGGTTGTAGACGCCGACAAGCACGGCGGCGGCGATCCCGATCCAGATGATCATCCCGCAGGTCTCAAGTGTATGCACAAGGCTGTCCTGCACCATCTTCAACGTCAGCTCGCGCCGCAGCAGGGAGATGATCAACACGGCCGAGACACCCATGGCGGCCGCTTCAGTGATCGAGGCGATGCCGCCGTAGATCGACCCCAGCACGACGAAGACGATGAACAGAGGCGCCGCCAGCGCGCGCAAGGCAGAGGCCACGGATTCCTGCGCCATTTCCTCGCGCGACATCGGCGGGCCAAGCTGGGGGTTGCGCCAGCAGAGGAAAAGCACATAGGCCACATAGAACCCCAGCAGCAGCAGGGCTGGCGTGATCGCGGCGATAAAGAGATCCGCAATCGAGGTATTTGCCACCAGCCCGTAGATGATCAGCACGATGGAGGGCGGCATCATCGTTCCCAGCGATCCGCCGGCACACACCACGCCGATGGACAGGCTGCGGTCGTAGCCAAGTCGCAGCATTTGCGGCAGGGCGAGGATGCCAAGCAGCACGATCTCTCCGCCGATAACGCCGGACATGGCGGCCATCAGGATCGCGACGATCAGCGTCTGGACCGCAACGCCGCCGGGAAGGCGCCCGGCAAGGATACGCATTCCGTTAAAGAGGGACTTCGCGATGCCGGACCGATCCAGCAGCGCCGCCATCAGGATGAACATCGGAATGGCGACGAGGGAATACTCGGTGATGAAGCCGAAGATCCGCGAGGTCACCAGCGGCAGGGCCATGGGGCCGAACCAGCCGAATGTGAAGACAAGCGCGACACAGCCGGTGACCCAGGCCAGCGGCTGGCCGGTCAGAAGCAGCAGGAAGATCGCGCCAACAAGAAGGTAAGACCCGTATTCGATCCCGATCGAGCTGAGATCCATGGTCAGTGCCCCTTTTCAGTCGCAGAGGTGTCGGGTGTTTCGCGCCGGATTGCGGCGATCAGGTGAAAGACGGTCTGAACGAACATCACCACCACGCAAATCAGCACCAACAGTTTCAGAAGCGCCGGCGTCGGCGGGTTCCAGGACGTTCCGGTGCCCTCGAGATGCAGCGCACCCGACGGGTTGAACCAGGATTTGCTGACCATGATCCAGCTCGCAAAGGCGAGGCCGGCAAAGAACATGAGCGCGACCAGAGAATTGAAGATATCGAGCATCCGCCGCCGCCGCGGGCTGACGGAATCGTAGAACATCCGCACCCGGATATGCTTGTCACGGGCCAGGGCGACCGGGCCGCCGATCAGGAAGACCCCGGCAATCAGGAAGGACGTCGTCTCATGCGCCCAGAACGTCGGGCTGTTGAACACGTAGCGTGCGAAGACTTCGATAACGGTGATGAGAAAGGCGGCGAAGATCGCCCACGCCAAGACCTTCGTCGATCCGGCGATGGCGCTGTCCAGTCCTGTGCGGATCTCGGCTTCGTCCTGCCCGGCTGTGTCTATTATGTCGCTCTGATCGGCCATTTCCGGCTCTCCTCCTGCCTGTATGGGCCGCGCCCGGCAGATGGATGTCCGGGCGAGGTCGTTTTTTCACAATGATCAGAGCAGGTTGCGCCCCTCAAGGTAGGCGGTCACAGCGTCGTAGTAGCGTTGCGTCATCTCGGTCTTGGGCGCCCAGTTCTGCCATTCCTGTTGCGCGATGCGACGGAATTTGGCGCGCTCGTCACCCGACCAGTTGATGATCTCGATCTCGGGGTTTTCCTTGGCCTTCTCTACCGCGGCGGCATCAAGCTGACGCACCGAATAGATGTGGTTGAAGCTGAACTGCTTGACCGAGACCGTCAGAATTTCTTGCAGATCCTCGGGCAGGCTGTCCCAGACACCCTTGTTGATCGAAATGTCGATCATCGGCAGCGAGTGGAAACCGGGGTAGAGCGGATAGTGTGCGATGTCGTTCATGCCAAGCGACTGGTTGGTCGCAAAGACGGTGTTGTCCGCAGCATCCACCACGCCCTTGTCGAGCGCCGAGAAGATCTCGGACCCGGGCAGCGACACCGGCGCGGCGCCGGCTTTCGAGAAGATCTCGTAGACCATGCCTTCGGGCGCGCGCAGCTTGACGCCCTTCAGATCTTCGACCGTGCGGATCGGCACCCGCGAAACGAAGGCTTCGGGCTCCGTCGCCGCGGCTCCGATGAACTGGACGCCGTAGGGCGCGACCAGCTCGGCATAAAGCTCGTTGCCGCCGCCGCTTTCCATGAAGCCCAGAAATTCGAACGGATCGCTCCATGCTCCGACGAGGTTGCCCATCATGGCAAAGGCCGGGTCCTTGCCCGAGAAATAGCTGGGGTCGGTCAGGTGGCCCTGCAGGATGCCCGCGCCAACCGCCTCGAGCGTGTCCGTATGCGGCACAACCGCGCCGATCGGCAGGATCTCGATCTCGATGCGGCCACCGGACAGGAGGCCGACCTCGTCAGCCCATTTCTGCTTGTTCTCGAACCCCGGTTCGCCGGCGGTTTCCGAGGTTTGGAACGTCCAGTCGTAGTCCGCCGCCGCCGCGGCACTGGCAAGGCTCAGCGCCGAAATCGTAACGGCGGCCAGCCCGGAAAGCCTCTTGATGAAATGCATGTCTTCCTCCCTTTGATCCAATCCCGGCTCCCCTCCTCCAGAGCGCCGGGTGGGCTTTCCAGCCCTTTTGGTAGGACAAATAAGGCATAGACCCGATTCAATATCAACATTCCGTATGTGTCCTTGAGAATGTTTTCACGTGCCCCGACTTGCCGAATTGGGGAGTAATCTCTCTTTTCATGCGGACTTACGCAAAACATGCTGCGGTATTGCGCCAATTTGCGCTTCGTGGCCTGAGAAAAGGGGAGGTCACTCGAATCGGAGAGCTTCCCCGACCAACCCCGCATTTGTCGCCCAGATTGGTTGATCGGCGCCCAGAACGCGCCCTCGAATTGAGGACACATCAAGGTGGCTTTGGCGTCATTCGGGCCGCGGATCACACCTGCCGCAGGGCAAACCCTCGGCCAATGGCATCGTGAAACAAGGCGGCACCGATCGTCCGGAACGGCCAGACCGGTCTGTCAGGCGTTCGGGTGCCAGCGTACCGAGCGCTGCGGTCGCGATCCAAGACGATTTCGGACTGCCGGCCTTTCGGAAGGCATGTTTCTCGTTGCGACCTTTACGGACCGGATGACACGCCATGCCTGCTCCTGACACAGCCGGCTTTGCTGATCCCTCGCAATTCGGGTCAGCCCCGCTGTCCTCGTCTCAGGACCGGTCTATTGGTCACGCTGTTCCAGCCAAAGCTCCAGGGCGCGTGCGGCAGCGATCATCGTTTCCACGTTGATGGTGCGGGTCACAAGCGCCCGATACACGGCACGCGCACGTTTGTTGACCAGGCCCTGGTCGTCCTCTTCGACTTCGAGCTTCTGGTAGATGGACAGCAGACGGTTCTGAACCGACCGCACCGACATGGCGCGCCTTTGGGCGATGCCCTTGTCCGTCATGCCGATGGCCAGATCGATCAGGACGTTGTGCTCGGAATCCGTCAGCCCATCGCGCGTGGCGCTGGCCCGCACCTGAAACCGATGCACGCCGGGGTCGACCATGATCTGCCCCTCGATCATCACCGCGCGCAGGGCCAGATGCAGGCGGCTGGTCGATGCCGTCTTCAGGATGTAGCCATAGGCGCTTTGCGCCGGGACGATCCGCAGGATGCCGCGCAGGTAGGCCTCGTCCGCGTAGTTGGTCCAAAAGAGGATACGGGTGGCAGGTTGCCTTGCCCAGATATTCCGGGCCACCTCGACGCCGTTCTGCCCGGGTATCTGCAAATCCAGAACGACCGCTGGGTATTGTCCCTGGCACGCCTCGCTCACGCCTTGATGGCCCGTGTCGACGTGGGTCATTTCGGTGACCTCGGGCAGCGCGGCGGACACGGAATCCAGCATGAATTGCGCGTGAAGCGGGTCATCCTCCACAACGAGAAGCTTCATACCAGCGGGCCGATCCCGGTTGTGGTCGCGCCGCGATCCTGTGTCAGCGTAAGCGTCACGCATGTGCCTGCATCCTCCCTTATGTCCAGTTCCGCAAGGATCAACCTTGCCCGCGTTTCCATGTGCAGCAGGCCCGACCTGCGGGCCCCACCGCCGTGGGCCATGCCGATGCCGTTGTCGCGCACGCTGATGCAGAGGGGCCCGGACGGCGCATGATCCATCTCGATGGCGACAAGGCTGGCATTGGCGTGGCGGGCCGCGTTGTTCACGGCCTCCTGCGTGATGCGGTACAGGGCGGTGCGCACGGTGGGATCCAGACGGTCGATGGCGCCCCCCGTCCGGTCGTCCACCGTAACGGCACAGGCATCGGCCCCGATGGCCTTGATCGCATGCTCTTCCACCGCATGTGCGAACCCGAAAAGCACCAGCTGTGACGGGACGGCCTCATCTATGATGCGGCGAAGGTCGCGGATGCAGGCGGACAGACCGTCGTTCAGCGCGGCGCGGTCCAGCGGCTGCGCCTGCTCGCCGACCTGACGCAGGATCCGCGTCAGATCTGCGAGGGTCTGATCGTGCAGATCCATGCCGATCCGCTGCCGCTCCTGCTCCAGCGCCTGTGTCAGGCGCGACGCCCCCTGGCGCAGGCCCTCTTCGCGGGACTTCACCATTGACCGTTCACGGGCGTCGCGCTGCGCCCTTTCAATCAGACGCAGCGCATGAAAATACGGTGCCAGAACGTCCGCCAGGTGCTGCGCGATCTCCACGGATGTCTCGTCGAACAGGCCCACCTGGCTATGCGAGATATTCAGCGTGCCGATCAGCTGCCCCATGACCTTCATCCCCACGTGCACCCGCGACCGCAGGGCATGGTTGAAGATCGGCTCGCTCGTGGCCCCGCTGAAGGTCTGGCGGGGATCCTCCATCGCATTGCTGCAGATCATGTGGTCCAGCTCGCCAGAGAACAGCGCCCGCAGCGGTGAGTTGCCCAGCCGGGTTCGGCGGCGGGACCAGCGGGTCTTGATGCCCACCTCGTAGGAGACCAGCCAATCGGGGCCGTCGGACAGACAGATGTCGAAATGCGTGTGCGGCAGGACTTCCGCGACCACATCCGCGACGGTCGTCAGCGCCGCCTGAATTTCGGTTTCCCGCGCCAGATGCGCCGAAATCCGCAACAGGATATCGCGGGTATGCAGGGCTGCAACAGCCTTGGCGACGTCATCTTTCATGGTGGTGTCTGCCTCTCCCGCATGGGCCAGCCCATGTTTCCTGCGATCGATGATAGCCGGTGTGTGCCTCATTGCGATGCGGGTTCCCGCACAATTTGTGCGCGAGCCTTACTTTACAGGTCAAGCGTCGCCGCAGAACATCTGCCTCGGAGCGTCGCTGGGAGGGCGGCCCCGAAACCAGCGCCTGTCCTTGAATGGCGCGCCCAAGGGAGGAAACCGTCCAATGAAGACCTTGCTGCTTAGCGCGGCAGCCATTGCCATGGCTGCAACCGGTGCCCAGGCGGATACGTCCGGCAAACGCATCGCTCTGTCCAACAATTACGCCGGAAATTCGTGGCGACAGGCCATGCTGGAAGCCTGGGAAGACGCCGGGTCCGCGGCCGTGGACAACGGGATCGTGGCTGCCGCCGATGCCTTTACCACGTCCGAGAACCAGGCGACCGAGCAGGCCGCCCAGATCCAGAACATGATCCTGCAGGGCTATGATGCCATCGTGGTCAACGCGGCCTCTCCGACGGCGCTGAACGGCGCAATCAAGGAGGCCTGCGATGCCGGGCTGACCGTCGTTTCCTTCGACGGCATCGTGACCGAACCCTGTGCCTGGCGGATTGCCGTGGACTTCAATGAAATGGGCCGCCTTCAGGTCGAATACCTCGCGCAGCGCATTCCCGAGGGGGGCAACCTGCTGGAAATTCGCGGGCTGGCCGGGGTCTTCGTCGATGAAGAAATCTCCGCCGGCATCCAACAGGGGATCGAGGAAAATCCGCAGTTCACGATCAGCGGATCGGTGCACGGCGACTGGGCCCAGGACGTGGCCCAAAAGGCCGTGGCGGGCATCCTGCCGTCACTGCCCGAAGTTGTCGGCGTCGTGACGCAGGGCGGTGATGGGTATGGCACGGCAAGGGCTTTTGACGCGGCCGGGCGCGACACACCCCTGATCGTGCTGGGCAACCGGCAGGACGAGATGCTCTGGTGGGCGGAACAGCGGGATGCCAACGGCTACGAGACGATGTCCCTGTCGATTGCTCCGGGTGTCGCATCGCTGGCCTTCTGGGTCGCGCAACAGATCCTTGACGGGGCAGAGGTTCCCAAGGATCTGAACGTGCCGTTCCTGACCGTCACGCAGGATACGCTGGACGACGTGCTGGCTGAAACCCCCGAAGGCTCTGTTGCCAGCACCACCTACGAACAGGCCGACGCGCAGGCCGTCATCGAAGCGGCCGAATAACCCCGATGACGCTTTTGACTTCGCCCAGCGCGTCGATTGTCACCCTGACCAACGTCGAAAAGCACTTCGGCCCGGTCAGGGCGCTTTCAGGTGTCAGCCTTTCCATCGGTCCGGGCGAATGTGTCGGACTTGTGGGCCACAACGGTGCCGGCAAATCCACGCTGGTCAACCTGATCAACGGTGGGCTGGTTCCCTCGGCGGGAGAGGTTTCCTTCCCTGCCTCCGGCGCGACGCGGGCGCTGGAAGCAGGCGTGCGGTCGGTCTTTCAGGAGCTGTCGCTATGTCCGAACCTCACCGTCGCCGAGAACCTGCGTATCTCTCACGACAATCTTCGCGGCGTGGGATGGCGCAAACGCGCGCACACCGAAATCGCAGCCAGCCTGGACAGCATCTTTCCCGGTCATGGCATCGACGCCGATACGACCGTTGACCGCCTGACGATCGCAGAGCGGCAGATGGTGGAAATCGCCATCGGCTTTGCGCCGCGCGGACGGGATGCGCGGCTTGTCATCCTTGACGAGCCGACGTCGTCGTTGGACGCCGGCATCGCGCAGCAGCTTCTGACGCATATACGCACCTTTTGCGCCAAGGGCGGCGCGGTCGTCTTCATTTCTCACATGATCGGAGAGATCTTTCAGGTCGCATCCACCATCGTGGTGATGAAGGACGGCAGGATCGTCGCCTCTCGGCCCACCGCCGAATTCACGCGTGCGACCCTGGTCGACCAGATGGGCCACGTCGCGGCAGAAACCACGGACGCCGTCGCGCAACGCAGGGCCCCGGGCGAAGAGGTCCTGCACACGGGTGACGGGCTGGTGGCAAGAAAGGGCGAAGTCGTGGGGCTTGCGGGCCTTGCGGGGCACGGCCAGGCCGAGGCGCTGGCGCAACTTTACCTTGACCGGACCTCTGCCTGGTGGGGCGACAAGGTGCCAAAGGTTGTCTTTGTCGCCGGGGACAGGGGCCGTGACGGCATTCTGCCGCTCTGGTCGATCCTGCGCAATGCGACGGTCTCCATACTGTCGCAAACCGCGCGGCACGGCCTTGTGGACCGCGCGGCAGAAGCGCGCGTCGCCGCCGCGTGGAAAACCCGGATCGGCATCCGCACCGACGATGTCCGCAACCTGATCCTGTCGCTTTCCGGCGGCAATCAGCAAAAGGTCCTGTTCGCGCGGGCGCTGGCGTCGGATGCGCCGATCGTCATCATGGACGACCCGATGCGGGGCGTCGACATCGGGACCAAACAGGACGTCTACGCCATGATCCAGTCCGAAGCCGCCCGTGGGCGAACATTCCTGTGGTATTCGACCGAGACCGAAGAAGTCTGCCAGTGCGACCGCGTCTTTGTCTATCGCGACGGACAGATCTCGGCCCGGCTGGATGGCGCGGACATCACCGAAGACCGCATCCTCGAAGCCTCTTTCCAGATGCAGGAGGCCGCCGCATGATCCGGTTGTTCGCCCGCCATCGCATCCTGCTGCCGGCCGTGTCGCTGATCGTTCTGCTGGCCGCCACCTTCTATATGCAACCCCGCGCAATGAGCTACTTCGGGATCAACCTGCTGTTCAACCTGGCCATTCCCATCGCGCTGGCCACGCTTGCGCAGATGATGATCATGATGGTCAACGACATCGATCTGTCCCTGGGCGCCTTCATCAGTCTCGTGGCGTGCATTACCGCGACGGTCCTGCATGACCAGCCGGTGCTCGGGATGGCGATCCTTGCCGCCTTGATCCTGGCTTATGCCTGTCTGGGCGCCCTGATCCACTGGCTTGAATTGCCTGCCATCGTCGTGACGCTGGGCATGTCCTTCGTCTGGGCGGGGCTTGCGCTGACGATCCTGCCCTCCCCCGGAGGCTCTGCGCCAGCCTGGCTGCGGACGGTGATGACGGTCAAACCGCCACTGTTTCCGATGGCGGTGGTCGCAGCGGTGCTGATCGCGGGCCTGTCCCATGTCCTTGTCATCCGTTCCGGCATCGGCACCGTGCTGCGTGGCGTCGGTGGCAACGCGGCCTCGGTCGGGCGCGCCGGCTGGCCCTTGCTGCGGCTCAAGGCGCTGGCCTATGCGCTGGCCGGGGTCTTCGGTGTCCTGGCCGGTATGGCGCTGGTCGGGCTGACGACCTCTGCGGATGCCAATATCGCGCTGCGCTATACTCTACTGTCGATTGCAGGCGTCATCCTCGGTGGAGGCGAGTTCGTGGGCGGACGGGTCAGTGCTGTCGGGGCCGTCATCGGGGCCCTGACCCTGACGCTTGCCGCCTCCTTCCTGTCGTTCCTCAGGCTCAGCCCGGATTGGCAGATCGGGGCACAGGGCGCGATCCTGATCCTGGTGCTGACGGCACGGCTGATCTTTACACGACGCGATCGCACACAAGGATGATGACGATGGTAAAAACCTTGCTGGGCCGGAGCTGGATCTGGTCCTGGATTGCCGCCGCGGCCGCCTTTGGCCTGATCATGCTCTTGACGCAAGGGCGCGGCGCGGAAGAGCTGGCCTACGCGGCCCTGTCCTTCGGGGCCTTCGCAGCCATCGTCGGCCTTGGGCAGATGATGGTCATCACGCTTGGGCCGGGCAACGTGGATCTGTCGATCCCCGCCACCATGACCCTTGCGGCCACGCTGGCGCTGAAGGGGATGGGATCCGATCCCGGCACCTCACTGCTGGGTCTGGCGATTGCCATCGGCGTCGGCTGCGGTGCGGGTCTGGCGAATTTCGCGTTGATCTACCTGCTTCGCCTGCCGCCCATCATCGCGACGCTGGCCGCCTCGCTGATCTACCAGTCGCTCGCCATCTGGTCGAACCGCGGCTTGCGGATCAAACCGCCCGCAGATCTGGCGGATTTCGCAACGGGGCGCACCATCGGCATCCCCAATGTAGCCCTGATCGCACTTGTGCTGTCGGTTGTCGTCTGGATCGTGCTGGAACGCAGCGTCTTTGGTCGCTGGTTGCTGGGCTCCGGCCAGAACCTGCGCGCCGCGCGCCTTGCGGGCATCCCGACCCAGCTTGTGCGCGCCGTGACCTACACAAGTGTCGCAGTGCTGGCCGCCGTCGCCGGCTATCTTCTGGCCAGCTTCTCCGGCGGCGCTTCGCTGAACATGGGGCAGGAATACCTGCTCAGTTCGATCGCCGTCGTCGTGATCGGCGGAACCTCCATCGCGGGTGGCAATTCCAATGTCCCCGGCATATGGGGCGCGTCACTGTTTCTGTTCCTGGTCGTGTCCATGCTGAATTCCTACGGCCTGGGGGCCGGAGTGCGCATGTTGCTGACCGGCCTCATCATCATCGGCATCGTCATTGCCGCCAGCACCAGAAGGGGTCGCGCATGACTGCCCTGCCGCCACATCTTCAACTGCACGACGACCGGTTTGCGAGTCTCGTCCATCCGATGTCCCGGCTCGACCGGATCGCCAGCGGCCTGACCTGGACCGAGGGGCCCGTCTGGATCGGCGATCACGCCTGCCTGCTGTTCTCGGATATTCCGTCGCAACGCATCCTGCGATGGAGCAACGAGGACGGCGTCACTGTCTTTCGCCACCGGTCGCAATTCACCAACGGCAACACCCGTGACCGTCAGGGCCGGCTGATAAGCTGCCGCCACGGGCCACGCGATGTGGTGCGCACCGAATGGAACGGGTCCCTGACGGTTCTGGCGCAACGCCACGACCATGCGCGGCTGAATTCGCCCAACGACGTTGTCGTGTCGTCGGATGGAGCCATCTGGTTCACCGATCCGACCTACGGGATCCTGTCCAACTTCGAAGGCTACCGCGCCCCGGCCGAGCAATCGGCCAACCACGTTTTCCGCATCGACCCCGACAGCGGCGCGGTCAAGGCCGTCGTTTCAGATTTCACGCAGCCCAACGGGCTGGCGTTCTCACCGGATGAAACCCGCCTTTATATCGCCGAAAGCGGCTCCAGCCACGATGCGTCGGTGCCCAGTATCATCCGTCAGTTCGATGTGGCCGGCACGGACCTGCGGGACGCCGGGGTTTTTGCAACGATCGATTGTGGCCTGCCGGACGGAATGCGCGTCGACGTGGACGGGAACCTCTGGACTTCGGCCGGGGATGGTGTCCATTGCTTTGCGCCGGACGGAACGCTGCTGGGCAAGATACTGATACCCGAAACGGTCGCCAACCTGTGTTTCGGAGGGGCGGACGGGCAATCGCTGTTCATTACGGCCTCTACTGCGGTCTACCGTGTCTTCGTCGAGGTCAAAGGCGCAGAACCCTGGACCCGTTCGGCGCAGGTTTGAGACAGCCACGATCAGGTGTCCCGCCGATGGCTGACTGGCAGGCAGCAACGGCGTGATGCGCCCGTCAGCACCACGCCATCGATGGGCCACGTGTGCACCCACGGTCATCGCGTCGCCCTCTTCGCGGATGATCCTGCACGCCCGAAAGCGCAAACCGCGAACTTGTCAGTCGAAGAGGCAAGCGATGCACCATCGGACCGACCGTTCAGCCAGGAAGTCCGTCGATCTTCTCGATGGAGCCCAGGTCGTTATCCCAGTTCGCGCGACTTGAACAGCAGATGTGCGCGTTGGGTTTCATGTCGATCGGGCTATCAAGCGCCCCTGCCGGCACCATTAGCAAACCGATCTCCGGCTGCGAAACCGGGAGAGCGGACCCGCAGTTGGAGCAAAAGCTCTTCACATGGCGAGACCCGGATAGCTGGAACACCTTGGTGTTTTCTTCGCCTGAAACCCAGGTGATTTCAGCCGTAGACGAAAAAAGGTTCGCCGAATGGGCCGAACCGCTGTCCTTGCGGCAGCGGGCGCAATGGCACAGAAAAAAACTTTCGAATTCTCCGGATATGCGGAATTTCACAGCGCCACAAAGGCATTGTCCGGTGACCGGGTCCTTGTCCATTCACACTCCTTCCTACAGGTCAGCCGCCTGAAGCCAGTCGAACGCAGTTTCATTCAGCCTTTGTATTCGCCTGTCGGATCAAGGTCAAAATGGGACTCCAAGCCGGCGTTCGCTGCGCTCAGCGTGATGGTCCGCAGGCTCTAGACCACCTGCGCTTCTGGTCCGCATCGTGACGCAACACCCGGTTTGCCTGCGATCCTGCGCTCAGCCGGGCACAGTCACCACGATGGATCCGCGCTGCGTCGCGACCACGGTATGCTCATACTGCACCACCGCCGCGCGCGGTTCGCTGAAAAGGGTCCAGCCATCGCGGCCCTCGCTGGCAAACATGCCCCCTGTCGACAGGAACGGCTCCACCGTCAGTACAAGCCCCTTGGTGATGCGTCGCCGGTCGCCCGTGGTGGCCCATGTGGGGATTTCCTCGGGGTATTCGTGCAGCGACCGCCCTACCCCGTGACTGGCAAGGTTCCGGATCAGCGTATACTCCCGCGCCTCGGCAAAGCGTTCGATGGCGCGCCCGATCCCGGCCAACGGCTTGCCCGCCGCCACCTGATTGATGCCGATCTGCATGGCGCGTTTGCCATCGCGGCACAGACGATCCAGCGCAGGCGTCACCGGACCGACCCGAAAGCTCGCACCGTTGTCGGCGAAATAGCCGTCCTTGGAGGCCGACACGTCGATGTTCACCAGATCCCCTGCGGCGATCACGCGGTCGCCGGGAATGCCGTGGGCGATTTCCTCGTTCACGCTGATGCAGGTGGCTCCGGGAAAGTCATAGACGGCTTCCGGCGCAGGCTCTGCGCCCTCAGCCTCCAGCAGGGCGCGCCCGATCTCGTCCAGTTCGCGGGTGGTCATCCCCGGCTCCAGCGCGCGGGCCATGGCGTGCATTGTATTCGCAACGATGCGCCCGATGACCTTTAGCCCGTCGAGCTCTTCTGCCTTGGTGATGGTCATGCGCCGCTCCCGCTGTGTGTCGCAAGAGTCTAACAGATCGCCGCAGCGATGTCAGGCCGCGCGCGCTTCGGCCAAGGTGATTGCCTCGAAAGGCCGCAGCACCTTCAGACCGGCCCGCGCGTGTTCCGGGATCAGATTGCCCGGCACCTCGGACAGCAGGCTATGGCGGATCAGATCCTTGCGTCGCCGCATCCGCCCGACATACAGGCTTTCGAGTTCCGCCTCGGCGGAGAGAAACGGCTCATGCCCCGGCAGCAACAGCTGGTGGTAGCGGATCATCTGCGCACCTTGCTGGTAGACTGCGGCAAACCCGTTCACGAGTGAGATCGCCGGGATCAGCACCTCCTCCCGGCCAAAGATATATTCCACCTCCGCGCCACCGATCACCAACCGCTGATAGGGCGCGACCACCAGATCGCGGTGCAGGCCGAAATAGGGCGCGCGCAGCCGCACCGGTTGAAAGCTGCCCAGCGCGGGCACTCGGCGCGTCACCCGCGCCAGCACCGGCACGATGCCGCGCGACCGCGTCTCCACCGTATCCCCGCAGCGCAGCGTGCTGATCGGGCGATAGCCCTGCGACGTCAGCACAGGCACCTGCCCCACCAGCGTTGGCATCGGCCCCACAGGCTCAATCGCGTCAGAGACGGCAAAGAACACCACGTCCTTGTCTTTCTCGACAAGCTGCGGGCGGCGCACCAGCGAGTAGATGTCCTCCAGCAGCAAGGGCGGCGGTGGCGGCGTGTCCTGCACAACCATGGTGTCGGCGTCCGGGCGCTCTGCCGTGATCCGCCCCCAGCGCGCCTCGCTGTCCCACGAAAAGGTCACGCGCAGCACGTCGGTGCGTTCATCGTGGCCGTGTTGCAGAACGCTGTGGACCACGTCGTCCCCCTGGCTCAGCTCCAGAACGATTTCGCCTCCGGGCATGGCGCGCACGGAGAGCGCCCCTTTCCACGGGTGCACGCGCTCGTAGGCCAACAGCGTCTGCGGGCGCGCGTCCGAGTTCAGCCGCGTCTCGATCACAATGGAGCCCCGCGGCATCAGGATGTCGCGGTCGTGCGCCATGCCACCAAACCGGTCCGGGCAGACCCAGGACGCCCCTTCACCGGAAACCGCGATCCAGCTCATGCGGCGCCCCTGCGCGGGGCAACCGCGTCAGACGTCTTGGGGATGCGTCGCGCCCGCGGGCCGTTGACGCCACCTGAGACACGCCACCCCCCTGTGAACCTTGCGGAAACCACTGCCACCCCCTCGCCAAAAACGGCCCGCCCCATCTGGCCTGCCGATGCATTGGTGTGCCGTGGCAGCTCTGATAAAGCACCCATTGCCTGCCTCGTGTGTTCGCCGCGACAGGGAAGGCCCGGGATACCCCGGATCATGCTAAGAATAGACCGCTTGCCTGTCGAAGCTTTTCTGCTTCTTTTCCGAAAGCTTACGTCGCAGCCGCACGAATGGTTAGGCTATCCCCTCGAAGGCAGCCACATTTCGCCTCAATTGCGATGTATTTGCGCCACATTTGCCAAGGCCCGTTGCGCGCGGTAGCCAAGAGCAAACCGCTGGAGTGTTTCCGATGACCGATCCCGTCGACCTGACCGCCCGCCTTGTGCGCTGCCCCTCTGTCACCCCCGAAGAAGGCGGCGCGCTGGTGCTGCTGGCCGAACTGCTGGAGGGCGCGGGCTTTGACTGCACGCGCGTGGACCGCAACGGCACCGCCAATCTTTTTGCGCGCTGGGGGCAGAAAGGCCACGTGAAAACCTTTGGCTTTAACGGACACACCGATGTCGTCCCCATCGGCAACCGCGACGACTGGAAACACGATCCCTTTGGCGCCGAGGTGGTGGACGGCATGATGTACGGGCGCGGCACCACCGACATGAAAAGCGGCGTGGCGGCTTTTGCGGCGGCGGCAGTGGATTTCGTCACCGACACGCCGCCGGATGGCGCGGTGATCCTCGCCATCACCGGTGACGAGGAAGGCGATGCAACAGATGGCACCGTGGCCCTGCTCGACTGGATGTCGACGGAGCAAGAGCGCATGTCGGTCTGCCTCGTGGGCGAACCGACCTCCCCCGACACCATGGGCCAGATGATGAAGATCGGGCGGCGCGGGTCGCTGTCTGCCTGGTTCACCGTGACCGGCACTCAAGGGCATTCGGCCTACCCGCACCGCGCGCTGAACCCTATGCCTGCCATGGCGCGGCTGATGGACCGCCTCGCCAGCCACGAACTGGACCAGGGCACCGACCATTTTGATGCCTCTACGCTCGCCATCGTGACCATCGACACCGGCAACCCGGCGACCAACGTGATCCCGGCGCAGACACGCGCCTGCGTGAACATCCGCTTCAACGACACCCACACCGGCGCCGCCCTGTCTGACTGGCTGCGCGCCGAGGCCGCCAAGGTGGACGCCGAGTTCGGCACCGCGACCGAGGTCACCATCAAGATCTCGGGCGAGAGCTTTCTGACACCGCCGGGGGAGCTGTCAGACATGGTTGGTCGTGCGGTGGAGGCAGAGATTGGCGTGAGGCCGGCCCTGTCCACCACCGGCGGCACCTCTGATGCGCGCTTTGTCAAGGATCACTGCCCCGTTGTGGAATTCGGCCTTGTGGGCCAGACCATGCACGCGGTGGACGAGCGCGTCAGCGTCGAACAGATCGACCAGCTCAAGGCGATCTACGGGCGGATGCTGCGGGACTATTTCGCCTGATGTCCGGCTCACTGACCGTCGAGATCACCGAGGATCTGGCAGAGCCGCATCACGTCCGCCGCGTGGTCTTCATCGAAGAGCAGGGCTTCTCCGAGGATGAGGAGTGGGATGACCTCGACGCAGAGGCGGTGCAACTTGTGATTCGCGAGGCAGGCATGGCCGTGGCCTCTGCCCGATTGCTGCGCGACGGCGAGACCGGCAAGATCGGGCGTATCTGTGTGCTCAAACCCAATCGCGGACAGTCCTTGGGCGCGGCACTGGTGCGCTTTGGCATCAAGCAGTTCCGGGACACGCCCGGCGTCACCCGCGTCTACCTGAGCGCGCAGGAGCACGCGCTGGGCTTTTACGAAGGTTTGGGCTTCGTGGCCTATGGTGCGCCTTACCTCGACGGCAGTGTGTCCCACCGCGACATGGAGCTGCACCTCTGACACCCACGTTGATCATCATGGTCAAGGAGCCGCGCCCCGGTCGGGTCAAGACACGCCTTGGCCGCGAGATCGGCCATACGGCCGCTTGCTGGTGGTTCCGTCACCAGGTCACCCGCCTGCTGCGCCGAACGGCAGACCCGCGCTGGCGCGTTGTGCTGGCCGTCGCGCCGGACCGGGCCGTCCCGTCACGCGCATGGCCCGCCCACGTGCCGCGCATGGCCCAGGGCACCGGCGATCTGGGCGCGCGCATGGCGCGGATGCTGCGCCACTGTGAGGGTCCCGTCTGCCTGATCGGCGCGGACATCCCCGACGTCGGACGCCCGCAGGTGGCACGGGCGTTCAAGGCGCTGGGCAACCACGATGCCGTGTTCGGCCCCGCACCGGATGGCGGCTTTTGGCTGGTGGGCGCGCGGCACCCCTCCCGCCTGCCGCACGGGTTCTTTCGCGCGGTGCGCTGGTCCACGGAACACGCATTGTCCGACAGCCTTGGTACGCTGCCCGGCTGGCGTGTGGCACAGGTGGACGTGTTGCGCGACGTGGACACGGCGGCGGATCTGGGGCGGTCATAAGGGCGCTGCCCCCGGCCTGCGGCCTCCCCCGCCCGGTGTAACTTGCAAGCCAAGACGGCGGATGAGGCGCGCGGCTGTCAAGACTTTCGAAACGAAAGGATGAACGGGCGTTAACGGTTGTCAGCTGACAATTTGACTTCGTCGTGTTTCGACATGACGACGACATGGGGCCGTGCTACCTGAGGAGGATGAGCACCTTGCCGACAAAGCAGGAGGTCCTTGACTGGATCTCCGAGAACCCGACCCTCACCGCGAAGCGCGACATTGCCAAGGCTTTTGGCATCAAGGGCGCCGCGCGCATTGACCTCAAACGTATCCTGCGCGAGCTGGAGGATGAGGGGCATCTGGAGAAACGCAACAAGACCTATCGCGATCCTGACAGGTTGCCGCCTGTCAGTGTGCTTCAGGTCAAGACACCGGACGCCAATGGCGATCTGTTCGCGCGCCCTCTGGAGTGGCACGGCGAGGGCATAGAGCCCGTGGTGCTGATGGTGCTGAAGTCATCCGATCCGGCGTTGGGCGATGGCGACCGCATCCTCGCGCGTTTGCAGCAGGTGCAAGCGGAAGATCACAACTACGAAGCGCGGTTGATCCGGCGCATCGGCGTGTCCCCGCGCCGCGTCGTGGGCATCTATCGCCACGGCGCCGAAGGTGGGCGGATCATGCCCATCGACAAGGGCTCCGACAAGGAATGGGTCGTCGGTCCAGATGCCACCGGCGGTGCGCAGGATGGCGAGCTGGTCGAGGCGGAGCAGGCCGGGCCCAAGGGGCGCATGGGCCTGCCCAAGGCGCGCATCGTCGAGCGTCTGGGCGACCCCACCGCGCCACGCGCCGTGTCGCTGATCGCCATTCACCAGCATGGCATCCCGGACGCTTTTCCCCAGGAGGTTCTGGACGAGGCCGACAGCAAAAAGCCTGCGGGACTATCGGGCCGTGAGGATCTGCGCGAGCTGCCCCTGGTCACCATCGACCCGAGTGATGCGCGGGACCATGACGATGCGGTCTTTGCCCAGGCCGATGACGATCCGAAAAACAAGGGCGGCCACATCTTGTGGGTCGCGATTGCGGATGTGGCTTATTATGTGACACCCGGCTCTGCCTTGGACCGGGAGGCGCGCAAGCGGGGGAACTCGTCATACTTCCCTGACCGGGTTGTGCCAATGCTCCCGGACCGGCTGTCGGGCGATCTGTGTTCGCTGCACGAGGGTGTGCCGCGCGCCTGTATCGCCGTGCGCATGGTTATCGACGCCGAGGGCAACAAGACCGGGCAGACCTTTGTGCGCGGCCTCATGCGCTCGCCCGCCTCGCTGACCTACCAGGAAGTGCAGGCCGCGATGAACGGTCAGCCGACCGAGCGCTGCGCCGAGATGATGCAGGACGTGATCCGGCCGCTTTATGCCGCCTATGCGGCCCTGCGCTCGGCGCGGGAACGGCGGCAGCCGCTGGAGCTTGACCTGCCGGAGCGCAAGATCGTGCTGTCGGATGAGGGCAAGGTGACTTCCGTCGACTTTTCAGAGCGGCTGGATGCTCACAAGCTGATCGAAGAGTTCATGGTCCTGGCCAATGTCGCCGCCGCCGAGACGCTGATTGCCAAGAAGACCCCTCTGCTGTTCCGCGTCCACGAGGAGCCGCCGGAGGACAAGATGGAGGCGCTGCGCGAGACCGCCGGCGCGGCGGGCTTTACCCTTGCCAAGGGGCAGGTTTTGCAGACGCGCCACCTGAACAAACTGCTGACGTCTGCGGCCGGGTCGGATCAGGCAGAGCTGATCAACCTCGCGACGCTGCGGTCCATGACGCAGGCCTATTACGGGCCGAAGAACTTTGGCCACTTTGGTTTGGCGCTGCGGGATTACGCGCACTTCACCTCTCCGATTCGGCGCTATTCCGACCTGATCGTACACCGGGCGCTGATCACCGCGCATGGCTGGGGCAAGGACGGCCTGACGCCGGAGGCCATCGAAGGGCTGGAGGAAACCGGAACGCATATCTCCGACACGGAACGCCGGTCGATGATCGCGGAACGGGACACCACGGACCGCTATCTTGCTGCGTTCCTGTCGGATCGGATCGGGGCGGAATTCACCGGCAGCGTCGCGGGCATCGCCAAGTTCGGCCTGTTCGTCAAACTCGACGAGACGGGCGCTGACGGGCTTGTGCCGATCTCCACCCTTGGGAACGAGTATTTCGATTTTGACCGCGACGCCGGAACGCTGATGGGGTCGCAGTCCGGGCGCATGATCGCGCTGGGCATGCGCGCCAAGGTGAAGCTGACTGAGGCCGCGCCGGTCACGGGTGGCATCGCCTTTGAGCTGCTGGAGCTGGAGGGCGAAGCCTTTGAAAGCCGTGGCGGCGGGCGTGGGCGCGGCGGGTTCCGCAAGGGACGCGGCAAGACGCCCGGCACCTCCCCCCGACGCAAAGCGGCCAAGGCGAAGGCCAAGGACAGCAAGACCAAACGCAAGGTCACGCGGCAGCGGCGTCAAAAGTGAGCTGCTGACAGAAACTGACAAGTGCGTGTAGGATAGAGCGATCATGTCCCGCACGCATCGCCTGTTCCAACTGATGACGGCCCTGCGCTGCCTGCCCTCGCCCGTGACGGCGCAGCGGCTGGCGGCGGAAACCGCCGTGTCGCCGCGCACCCTGTACCGAGACATCGACACGCTGCGCGAATTGGGCGCGGTGATCGACGGTGAAGCGGGCTATGGCTACACGCTGATCGAGGACGCCCACCTGCCGCCGCTGGGCTTCGAGGACGACGAGCTGGAGGCGCTGATCCTAGGGCTGAAAGAGGTGGCTTTTGTCGGGGATCCGGCGCTGGCACGGGCCGCCGAAACCGCATTGACCAAGCTGCGCGCGCGCCTGCCGGAGCGGCAGGCCCATCGGTTGAGGCACGCTGTGCTGCACGCCCACAGATTTACCCCACCGCCCGCGCCCACCGTCGATGCGGGCGCCTTGCGTCAAGCCTGCTGGGATGAAGAGCAGATCAGCTTTGACTACAGTGACAAAAACGGCACGGCGACGCGCCGCGAGGTCAAACCGCTCGCCATCATGCTGTTCGACCAAAGCCATTGCCTGCTGTCGTGGTGCTGCCTGCGTGAAGAGTATCGTGCCTTTCGGCTGGATCGCATGACTGGCATGGCGCGCACGGGCCGGTCGTTTCGCCCCCAACGGGTGCCAATGTTGCGGGTGTATCGGGAGATGATGGGCGCAAGAGTTGGCCAATCTTGGTAAGCCCCCTCCCCAAATCACCTGAGAATCGCTATACTGTTTCCAAAATATAAAAGAGCAGTAGGTTACAACATGATCAGGCACATCCGCCTTGCGCTGGGGATTAGCATCCTTGGCACTGCGGCGCTGCACGCGGCGCCCCCCGACAGATCGCTGCGCCCACAGGCGCGCGCCTACAGCCAGCTGACCGCCGTCGAGGAGGTGGTGAGCCGGGCCGTCGGTCTGGACAGCGTGCCGCTCGTGGCCCCGGCGCAATCGCTGCGGCCCTTTTTGCGGCCTGCCGTTCTGCGCGCCCCGGTGCAGGCGCACGGCGGCACAAACGCTGGATTTCAAAACTGGATCCGCGGGTTTCGCCCAAGGGCGTTGGCGCAGGGGGTGTCCGGGCGCACCTTTGATCGCGCGTTTGCCGGTGTGCGGTTCGATCCCGACATCGTGGCCAAGGATCAGACGCAATCGGAATTCGCCAAGGGCATCTGGAGCTATCTGGACAGCGCTGTTTCGGACTCGCGCATTCAAACCGGGCGCGAGATGCTGCGCAAACATGGCGCGCTGCTGACCCAGATCGAGCAACGCTACGGCGTCGACAAGGAAATCGTGCTGGCGGTCTGGGGCATGGAGTCGAACTACGGCACCTATCGCGGGTCCGAGCATGTGGTGGAGGCCATGGCGAGCCTTGCCTATGACGGGCGGCGGGCATCGTTTTTCGAGACGCAACTGGTGGCCACGCTGCAAATCCTCGAAGCCGGGGACACCACGCCGGAAAACATGAAAGGCTCCTGGGCCGGGGCGATGGGGCATACGCAGTTCATGCCCACGTCTTTCCAGAGCCTGGCGGTGGACTTCACCGGCGACGGGCGGCGCGATATCTGGAGCGACAACCCGGCGGATGCGCTGGCATCCACGGCGAATTACCTTGCCAAGAACGGCTGGATCAAAGGCATGCCCTGGGGTGTCGAGGTCACCTTGCCGCGCAATTTCAACTACGAGAACGTCGGGATCGACCGGATGCCTTCCGAATGGGCGCGACTTGGGGTCATGGGCATGAACGGGCGTCCGGTGCCCGACCACGGGTCGGCGCAGGTGCTGCTCCCGGCCGGACACAAGGGCGCCGCGTTTCTGGTGTTCAAGAACTTCCGTGTGATCAAGCGCTACAACGCGGCGGATGCCTATGCCATGGGGGTCGGCCATCTGGCGGACCGCGTCAAAGGTGGGCCTGCGTTCAAGGGCGACTGGCCGCGGGAGGATCGCCCGCTGACCCGGTCCGAGCGCAAGGAATTGCAGGCGCGGCTGACGCGGGCCGGGCATGATACGCAAGGCGTGGATGGGCGCATTGGTCCGGCGTCGGTCGCGGCCATTCGCGGCTATCAGCGGCGGGCCGGTGTCGTGCCAGACGGGTATGCGTCGATGTCGCTTCTGACGCGCTTGCGCTGAGCTTTGGCGTGGCGGCCTAGCGTCGCCACGCTCTGACCGCGTCAAGGATCGCCGGCCCGATAGGGGAGGCGTGCGCAATGGCCTCCGGGACGGCGCGGGCCATGCCGTCGGCATCTTCGGCCAGCCTTTGGTCACGTGCGGCAGAGGTCTGGGACATGCGTTCCAGCACCAACAGGATCTGTCGTCCCTGAGCCGAGGACATGAAAGCCTGATCCTGCGGGCGCTTCCCCAGCTCGTCATAGACCAGCGACAGCGCATGTGCGATCAGGCTGGCCTCTGTCTTGTGGCGGTTGGTCATTTTGTGCTGCGCTTAGGGCAAAGGCCGGTCGGAAACGCAGGCCTCCCCGGCGAAACAGCTTTGCATCCTGGCCAGGTCAGCGGCGGTGGGATTGGCGAACAGCTTCGTCCCGCAAGGATCGGCATAGGCGCGCTGGCCATCAGCCGTATGTTCGAGGAACACGAGGTAGGTCTGGGCGCTTTGCGGCTGCGCGCACCACGGGCCAAAGCATTGCACATGCAGGTCAATGTCGCGGTCAAAAGGCGTGGCGAAGCCATCCGCCCCAAGCGCCTGCCCGTCAAGCCGCGCGCGCAGCTGCGTCAGTGGCGGCGCGTCATTGGGGTCCCCTGCGGGGGCCTTGGGCAGCTTTGTCGCATCAAAGTTGAGCGTGCCAACCACCAACCCCCAGCGGGCGTCATCCGCATCCGCCGCCTGATAGGCGGCGACCGCATCGGGCCGCAGGCAGGACAGGGCACTGGCCTGCGTCGCCGCCAGCACCAATAGAGCCACAGCCCACCGCATCACAGCTTGTCCCGAAATGCAGCGATCACACGTTCGTAGACGTCACGCTTGAACGGCACGATGTTTTCGATGACCTCGTCGGCGGGCGACCAGCGCCATTCGGAAAATTCCTGATGATCGTCCGCATCGAGGCGCACATCGCTGTCCTGGCCGTGAAACCGCAGCAGGAACCACTTCTGCTCCTGCCCCTTGTAGCGACCTTTCCAGATGCGCGGCACAAGGTCGTGCGGCAGATCGTAGGCGATCCAACCTTCGGTTTCCGCCTCTACGGTTACGAGGTCCGGGGTCACGCCGGTTTCTTCGAGCAATTCGCGCAAGGCCGCGTCGCGGGCATCCTCGCCCTTGTCGATGCCCCCCTGCGGCATTTGCCAGGCGGGCGGTTCATGCGGCTGGCGGTCGGTGCGCTGGCCCACAAAGGCGTGGCCGTCCGCGTTCACCAGCATCACGCCAACATTGCGGCGATAGGGCAGTTTTGCGATGTCTTCGGGGGTCATATAAGGCGTCCTGATAGAAGAAGGGCGGGGTCTGACCCCGCCCTACGTCACTTAGTCCTGTGGGGCCAGCGCCGACAGTCCCTTGAGAATGTCGATGGCGTAGGCCAGCTGATAGTCCTCTTCGCGCAGGGCGGCAGCGGCTTCGGCCTTGGCCCGGTCCGCTTCGATCTGCTCGATCTCTTCCTCGGTCAGCGAGTCGTTGTCGAGGCTGCCGCGCAGGTCTGCTTCGGAACGGGAGAAGATGTTTGTGGCCTCTTCTTCCTCCTCCTCGGCGTTGGGATCACGGCGCGGCTGTTCCACCACGATGTCCGGCGACACGCCCAGGGCCTGAATGGAACGGCCCGACGGCGTGTAGTAGCGCGCGGTCGTCAGACGCATGGCGCCCTCGCCCCGCAGCGGCATCACCGTCTGGACGGACCCCTTGCCGAAGGATTTCGTGCCCACGACGATGGCGCGGCGGTGATCCTGCAACGCCCCGGCGACGATTTCCGATGCGGAGGCGGAGCCGCCGTTGATCAGAACCACCAGCGGCTTGCCGTCAATCAGGTCGCCCGGCGTCGCGTTGTAGCGGTCGCCGTCTGCCGGATCACGGCCACGGGTGGAGACGATTTCGCCCTTTTCGAGGAACGCGTCGGAGACGCGGATCGCCTGTGTCAACAGGCCGCCCGGGTTGTTGCGCAGGTCGAGGACGACGCCGTTGATGGCGTCGATGCCACCGGCAGCTTCGATCTGCTCGGCCAGACCTTCTTCGAGGTTCGGGTAAGTCTGGTCGTTGAAGGTGGTGACGCGCAGCACGGCGGTGTCGCCTTCGGTGCGGGCGCGCACGGCGGTCAGCTTGATCGTGTCGCGGGTGATGGACACTTCAAACGGCTCGTCTTCGCCTTCGCGGACCACGGTGATCAGGATTTCGGAGCCCACCGGCCCGCGCATCAGATCCACCGCCTGGTCCAGCGTCAGGCCCAGCACGGATTCGCCGTCGACATGGGTGACGAAATCACCTGCTTCGATGCCTGCTTCCATGGCGGGGGTGCCGTCGATGGGAGAGACGACCTTGACGAAGCCATCCTCTTGCGTGACCTCGATGCCCAACCCGCCGAATTCACCACGGGTCTGCACGCGCATGTCCTCGGCATCATCCGGGGGCAGGTAGCTGGAGTGTGGGTCCAGAGAGGTCAGCATGCCGTTGATCGCAGCCTCGATCAGGTCTTTTTCATCGACGTCCTCGACATACTGCGCGCGGATGCGCTCAAAGATGTCGCCAAAGAGGTCGAGCTGCTCGTAGACCGTCAGGCTACGCTCTTCCTCCTGCGCCAACAGCGGCCCGACGAACTGGGTCGTCGCCACGACGGAGGCGAAGGTGCCCACGCAGGCGGCCATCACGAATTTCTTCATATCTCATCCCTTGTCGGTTGCGAACCACACCAGTGGATCGTTGGGGGCATCGCCCTCTCTGACCTCTATGTAAAGCGTTTCCGAGCGGCCAGCGCCACCCCCCTCACTTTGAAGTGACGGGTTTGTCGGAACGGGCATCAAGCCCACCGGACTGCCGGCTGGCAGCACCTCTCCGATTTCTCCGTAGACCGTGTCCATTCCTGCAAACACGAACAATACGTCAGGAGAAGGTTCAAGAATGGTTACCAAACCATAATCCAGCAGCGGACCGTTGTAGCGAATCGTCGCAGCGGTGGGCGTGGTCACCAACGCGCCGGGGCGGGTCGCCAGCACGATACCGGGGCGCGCAACGCCCGCCGCGTCGGGGTCACCTGCTTCGCGCAGCACAACGCCGCGCACCGGCAGAGGCACCTTGCCGCGCAGCCCTTCGATGGAGGACGCGGCCGCGGTGCTGTCGTCCTCGCCGATCTGGGTGAGGCCGGAGGCGAAGCCTTCCAGTGTTTCAGTGGCAGAGATCAGCAGCGCGGTGCGCACCGGGTCTTCGGTGAAGCGTTGCGGCAGATCGGTGCGGTCTGCGATGGCCTGGCTCAGGTCGGTGCGCGCCTGTTGCACCCCGCGCAAGCCTTCGGACAGGCGTTGCGCGGCATTCTGTTGCACATCGCGCAGGGCACTGACCTCTTCGAGATCGGCACGCAGATCCGCGGCCTGTTGCGCCAGTCCCGGCGCGACGGCGGCCACCAACATGCCTGAGCGCGCCGTGCCCAACGGCCCCTTCGGATGCACCATCGCGCCGGGTGACGCGCGCCCGCCCATGGACGTCAGAACACCCAAAAGTTGGGAAATTTCCTGATCCTGCGCGGCGAGCTTTCTGGTCAGCTCCGTCTCGCGGATGGCGGCGCCGCGCAACCCGTCGCGCATGGCGGCAAGCCCGTCCTCATAGGCGCGGATCGTGTCGGTCAGCGCTGACACCCGATCAGAGGCGTCATCCGCGCTGTCGAGCAGAACGGAGGCCGCTTCGAGCGCTTCGGCGGCGCGGCTCGCATCCTCCCCCGCCGTTTGCGCAAAGGCAGGGGACGTCAAAAGCGCAAGAAGCAGCGTGAACCGTCTCACTTGATCAGGCTCTCCCCGGTCATTTCCTCGGGTTGGTCGAGGTCCATGAGTTGCAACAGCGTCGGGGCCACGTCTGCGAGGCGTCCGTCTTTCAGCGTCGTGCCCTCGGGCGCGCCATAGAGGATCACCGGCACGAGGTTCGTGGTATGCGCCGTGTGGGGCCCGCCGGTTTCAGGGTCAACCATGGTCTCGCAGTTGCCGTGATCCGCGATCACCAGCAGTGCGCCGCCGGTTTGCTCCAGCTTATCAACCACTTGACCAAGACCATTGTCCACCGCTTCGCAGGCAGCGATGGCTGCGTCCAGATCGCCGGTGTGGCCCACCATGTCCGGGTTGGCAAAGTTCACCACGATCAGATCATAGCCGTGGTCGATTGCTTCGAGGAATTTCGAGGTGACTTCGCCGGCGCTCATTTCCGGCTGCATGTCGTAGGTGGCGACCTTTGGCGACTTCGGCATGAAGCGGTCTTCGTGCGGTTCCGGCGTCTCTTTGCCGCCGTTGAGGAAGAACGTGACGTGCGGATATTTCTCGGTTTCTGCGAGACGGAACTGCGTCTTGCCTTGCTTGGCCACCCATTCGCCCAGCGTATTGACGATCTTCCGCTTGGGAAACGCGGTGGTCATGTAGGCGTTGTGGGCGTCGGAGTATTCCACCATGCCCAGCAGGGCAGAGAGCGATTTCCGGTCACGATCGAACCCGTCAAAATCAGGCGCGCCAATGGCGGCGAGAATCTCGCGCGCCCGGTCGCCACGGAAGTTCACAAAGAACAGACCGTCGCCATCTGCCAGACCGGCATAGTCGCCCACGGTGAACGGCAAGACAAATTCGTCATTCTTGTCGGCGCTATAGCTGTGCTTGATACCGGTGACCGAGTCGGGCTGCTGGCTGTCGCCCTGCCCTTCGATGGCGGCGCGGTAGGCCTTTTCCACCCGGTCCCAGCGGTTGTCCCGGTCCATCGCGTAGTAACGGCCCGACACGCTGACGATCTTTGCCCCCGTGGGCAAGGCCGCCTCAAACTGTGCCACCTGGTCGGCGGCGGAGGTCGGCGCCACGTCGCGGCCATCGGTGATGACGTGAACGGCGACATCAAGCCCTTGATCGACAAGGGCTTTGACCGCTGCCAGAATGTGATCTGTGTGGGCATGGACGCCACCGTCAGAGGTCAGCCCCATGACGTGCGCCGTGCCGCCAGATTGCTTAACAGTCTGTGCGAAATCCAGGATCGCCTTGTTTTCGAAGAAGCTTCCGTCCTCGATGGCGAGGTCGATCTGGCCAAGGTCCATGGCAACAACGCGGCCCGCGCCGATGTTGGTGTGTCCCACTTCGGAGTTGCCCATCTGCCCGGTGGGAAGCCCGACATCCGGACCATGGGTGATCAGCGTCGCGTGGGGACAGCTGGACATAAGCCGATCAATCGTCGGGGTTTTTGCCAGCGCAGGGGCATTGTTTGCCGTGTCGTCGCGCAGGCCCCAGCCGTCGAGAATGGTGAGGATGACGGGTTTCATGTCTGGCTCTCCCACATGTCTTTGGCTGCGGTGTAGCAGAGCCTGCAGAGGATGTGGAGAGCACAAGGCTTAACGCATCGGCAGGCGGCTTAACCCTGCCGCTGTCAGAGCATCCACCCGGCCAGTCCGGGTGGATCGGTGGGGTTGCCAGATCGGCCAGCCCCCAAGACGCCGCCACTGTGGCCAGATTGCACCACCGGCCTGAAACCCGTGGCGACGCACGTCCGCCATGCTATGTGAGGCTTAACCCCTTATGAATGGAGCCCCTCGATGCGCCTGCCCCTTTGCCTGACTGTCGCAGCCCTGACCGTCGCCACCCCCGCCCTTGCGCAGGACCGTGCGCTGGCGTTCGAATTGGGCCTCGGCGCACGTGTGGCGCCGGACTACGAAGGCTCCGAAGATTACTCCACCGGACCGTCCGTGACCGGCGCTGTCAGAAGCCTGAACCTGCTCGGCGTGAACATCGACCGCGGCGACGGCCTGGGCTTTGGCTTTGGCCCGTCCTTCCGCTACATCGGCGAGCGGACCGAAGACGACCACAGCCGTCTGGCGGGGATCGATGACGTGGACGCGGCGTTCGAGGTCGGCGGGCGCGTGTCCTATCGCTGGGAAAAGGTCGAAGTCTGGGGTGCGGTGCGCAAAGGCGTGACCGGCCATGATGGCGTGACAGGCAACATCGGGTCCGATTTCGTTCACGATTATGGCCAGGGCACAGAGGTCCGGGTCGGCCCGCGTCTGGCCTTTGCCAATGACGAATACATGGACACCTATTTCAACGTACCGGCGGGCGCGTCGCTGGCGGAGTATTCCGGCGATGGCGGTCTGTACAAGGCGGGCCTGGAAATGGTCGTGCGCCACGATTACAACGACGCCTGGGCGGTCGAAGGCTCGCTGGGCTGGAACCGTCTGGTCGGTGACGCGGGCGACAGCCCCATCGTTGAAGAGCGCGACTCCGGCACGGTCGGGATCATGCTGATCCGAAAGTTCGACTGGGCGTTTTGATCTGAAAGGTGGGGTTTCGGCTCCACCTTACTTCTTTCATCGGCTGCGCAGACCAAGCGAACCAGTGCTGCACCAAAGCGAATGCCGGGCCTCTCAGCCCGGCATTTTGTTTATCCTTGCAGTGACTTCACCACCAGTTCGCCTTCTTCACGGGCCTTCATGGCCATTGCTGCGGCATGGGCGCCTGCGGCAGTCGTGAAGTAGGGGATCTTGTCATACAGCGCGACCGAACGGATTTCGCGGGAATCCTCCACAGAGGCCGCACCTTCGGTGGTGTTCAGGACCAGTTGAATGCCGCCGTCTTTCATCAGGTCGACGATGTTCGGACGTCCTTCATAGACCTTTTTGACCGTGGTGCAGGGAATGCCCTGCTCTTTCAAAAAGGCCGCCGTGCCGCTGGTGGCGTTCAGCGTAAAGCCAAGCGCCGAAAGCGTCTGCGCCGCTTCGATCATCATCGGACCTTTGTCATCGTCCTTGATGGAGATGAAGACCGCGCCTGTGGTCGGCAGGTCGATGCCCGCGCCCATCTGTGCCTTCAGGAAGGCACGGGGGAAGGATTTGTCCCAGCCCATGACCTCGCCCGTCGAGCGCATTTCCGGGCCGAGGATCGTGTCTACGCCGGGGAAGCGGGCGAAAGGCAGCACGGCTTCCTTCACCGAGAACCACGGCATGTTCGGGTCGGCCAGCGTCATCGGGTCCGCCATCGGCACGTCGGTGTCGTAGTCGGTCGCTTCGGCGTGGGGCGCGCGCATGGGGAAGGCGGAGAGCTTTTCGCCCGCCATGAGACGCGCCGCGATGGAAGCGATGGCGCTGTCCGTCGCCTTTGCCACGAAGGGCACGGTGCGGGAGGCGCGCGGGTTGACCTCGATCAGGTAGATTTCGCCGTCCTTGATGGCGAACTGCACGTTCATCAGGCCGACCACGTTGAGCGCCTTTGCCAGCGCGCGGGTCTGGACTTCGATCTCGGCGAGGATGTCCTTGGACAGCGAATAGGGCGGCAGCGAGCACGCGGAGTCACCGGAGTGTACGCCCGCCTCTTCGATGTGCTGCATGATGCCCGCGACGTGTACGTCGGTGCCGTCACACAGCGCGTCCACGTCCAGCTCCACCGCGCCGGACAGATAGCTGTCGAGCAGCACCGGGCTGTCGCCGGAGACCACGACGGCCTCCGCAATGTAGCGTTTCAGGTGGTCCATATCGCGCACGATTTCCATGGCGCGGCCCCCCAGCACGTAGGAGGGGCGGATCACCAGCGGGAAGCCGATCTGCTCGGCGATCTTCAGTGCCTCGGCGTCGGTGGAGGCGATGCCGTTCTTCGGCTGCTTCAGACCCAACTTGTTGACAAGGTTGAGGAACCGGTCGCGGTCTTCGGCAAGGTCGATGCTGTCCGGCGAGGTGCCGAGGATCGGGATGCCGTTTTCTTCCAGCGCGTTGGCCAGCTTCAGCGGGGTCTGGCCGCCAAACTGAACGATGACACCGTGCAGCGTGCCGTTCTGCTGCTCGACGCGCAGGATTTCCATGACGTGCTCGAACGTCAGGGGCTCAAAGTACAACCGGTCGGAGGTGTCATAATCGGTGGACACGGTCTCCGGGTTGCAGTTGATCATGATGGTTTCGTAGCCCTGATCGCTCAGCGCGAAACAGGCGTGACAGCAGCAATAATCGAACTCGATGCCCTGACCGATCCGGTTCGGACCACCGCCCAGTACGACGACCTTCTTGCGATCAGACGGACGTGCCTCGCATTCCACCTCGCCCATCATGGGTTCTTCGTAGGTGGAATACATGTAGGGGGTCTGCGCCTCGAACTCGGCGGCGCAGGTGTCGATGCGTTTGAACACGGCGTTCACGCCAAGGTTCTGACGAGCGCGGCGCACCTGTCCTTCTTCGCGGCCCGTGAGTTCAGCCAGACGCGCGTCGGTGAAGCCCATCATTTTCAGGTCACGCAGCGCGTCTTCGGTCACGGGCAAACCATTCTTGCGAATGCCTTCCTCGGCTTCGACGATCTCGCGCAGGCGGTCGAGGAACCACGGATCGTAGGACGTGACACCCTGGATTTCGTCGTTGGTCAGGCCGTGGCGCATGGCTTGCGCGATGGTGCGCAGGCGGTCGGGAGTGGCTTCGGACAGCGCCTTGATGACGGCGGATTTTTCCGGCGCGCCGGGGATGTCCACCTCGTTGAAACCCGTCAGACCGGATTCCATCGAGGCGAGCGCCTTTTGCATGGATTCGTGGATCGTGCGGCCAATGGCCATGGTCTCGCCCACGGATTTCATCGCCGTGGTCAGCTTTGGCTCGGAGCCGGGGAATTTCTCGAACGCGAATTTCGGGATCTTGGTGACGACGTAGTCGATGGTCGGCTCGAAGGAGGCCGGCGTGACCTTGGTGATGTCGTTGTCCAGCTCGTCAAGCGTGTAGCCGACGGCGAGCTTTGCGGCGATCTTGGCAATCGGGAAGCCGGTGGCCTTGGACGCCAGCGCGGAGGAGCGGGACACGCGCGGGTTCATTTCGATCACGACCATGCGACCGTTTTCCGGGTTCACCGCCCACTGCACGTTGGAGCCGCCGGTTTCGACGCCGATCTCACGCAACACGGCGATCGAGGCCGTGCGCATCATCTGGTATTCCTTGTCGGTCAGCGTCAGCGCCGGGGCAACGGTGATCGAATCACCGGTGTGCACGCCCATGGGGTCGACGTTTTCGATGGCGCAGACGATGATCGCGTTGTCCGCCTTGTCGCGGACGACTTCCATCTCGAATTCTTTCCAGCCCAGCAGGGATTCGTCCACGAGGATCTGGTTCACCGGGGAGGCATCCATGCCCGAGCGGCAGTAATGGATGTAATCCTCGCGGTTGTAGGCCACGCCACCGCCGGTGCCACCGAGGGTAAAGGCCGGGCGGATGATCGCGGGCAGACCCACATAATCCAGCGTTTCCAGCGCCTTGGCGACGCCCGCATCCAGATCGGCCTTGCCGTCCGCTTTCTTGGGCGCGGTGACGATGGTGGCCTTGGGGTTTTCGAGCCCGAGACGGTCCATCGCTTCGCGGAACAGCTTGCGGTCTTCGGCCATTTCAATGGCCTCCCGCTTCGCGCCGATCATCTCGACGCCGTATTTTTCCAGTACGCCCATCTCTTCGAGTGCGAGGGAGGTGTTCAGACCCGTCTGGCCGCCCATGGTGGGCAGCAGCGCGTCGGGGCGTTCCTTTTCGATGATCTTGGCGACCATCTCCGGCGTGATCGGCTCGATATAGGTGGCATCGGCCAGACCGGGATCGGTCATGATCGTCGCCGGGTTCGAGTTCACGAGAATGACGCGGTAGCCCTCTTCGCGGAGCGCCTTGCACGCTTGTGCGCCGGAGTAGTCAAACTCGCAGGCCTGTCCGATGACAATGGGACCAGCGCCGATGATCATGATGGACTTGATATCGGTACGTTTGGGCATGGGAGGACCTCTTCGTCAACACGGCAGGGGGCATCGGGCGCATGACTATCCGTCACCGCCCAAATTGTCGTGCGTTATAGAGATCGCAAGGTCGGGTTCAACCCCTCAAAGCGGTCAATCGCAGCCGGCGGGCGTTCGCCCGGCGCGCCCCGCCTTTGCGCAACGTCAGGCGCGGCGCAGCAAACGCCTCAGCAGACCGCGTGCGGGGGGCGGATTGGACAGGACAGAAGGATCCGGCGCAGGCGGGACTACAGAGCGCTGCGCTGGCTCCCGGAGCGGATCGTCCGGGGCATACATTTGCCGTGGTGGCACCGAGGTGGCGCGCAGTTCCGCGGCTGCGGGGCGGTTCCATCTTGGGGTGTCCGCAGTTTTCACCGCGCCCGGACGTGCGGAGGGCGCAGAACTGCGGGGCGGGCTGGGGTCGACACTGTACTCCTCGACAAGGGAATGGATGATGTCGAGCGCTTCGGCCGTCAAACCGGGGCCGGGTGTACCTTGAATGAGGTTGGCAGGTCGGCGTTTCATTGGAAAAACTCTGCAATAGATTAAAAATTATCCAAAAGGGTAATAGTTAATTGGGGCGGCTTTGCGGCGGCGCCCGTTTGATGCAGGCTGTCATGTCAAACTCACGACAAAGGATCGCCTGTCAGCGCCCTTTATGGCGATTTCGCCTGAAAACCTTGCCTGAAGCCTCGGGTGCCCGACGCCTCCAAAGCGCTGTTCCACCTCCGACCGAGCGTCATTTGCGGTAAATTCGGGCTGTTCGCTTGACTTCACCCCCACGGCACGGTGTATCCGCGCGTGACCGAGCCATTCCCTTTTCAAAGGTGAGAAATCATGCACGCCTATCGCAGCCATACCTGTGTTGACCTGACCAAGGCCAACGTGGGCGAAACCGTTCGCCTCTCCGGTTGGGTTCACCGCATCCGCGATCACGGTGGCATCCTGTTCATCGACCTGCGCGACCATTATGGCACGACGCAGGTTCTGTGCGACCCCGACAGCCCGGTGTTTGCCGAGGTCGAGAAGGTCCGCTCCGAATGGTGTATCCGCATCGACGGCACCGTAAAGGCGCGTGATGCCGAGCTGGTGAACAGCAAACTGCCCACCGGCGAAATCGAAGTTTTCGTCCGTGACCTCGAGGTGCTGGGCAAATCCGATGAGCTGCCGCTGATCGTGTTCGGCGACCAGGAGTACCCGGAAGAAACCCGCCTGAAGTACCGTTACCTCGACCTGCGCCGCGAGGCGATGCAGAAGAACATGACCCTGCGCTCCGACGTTGTGGCATCGATGCGTAAACGCATGTGGGATCGGAACTTCCGCGAATTCCAGACGCCGATCATCACGGCCTCCTCCCCCGAGGGCGCGCGCGACTTCCTCGTGCCGTCGCGTCTGCATCCGGGCAAGTTCTACGCGCTGCCGCAGGCCCCGCAGCAGTTCAAGCAGCTGATCATGGTGTCGGGCTTCGACAAGTATTTCCAGATCGCGCCCTGCTTCCGCGACGAAGATCCGCGCGCCGACCGTTCACCGACCGATTTCTACCAGCTCGACCTTGAGATGTCCTTTGTCGAGCAGCAGGACGTGTTCGACACGATTGCCCCGGTGATCGCAGGCGTCTTCGAAGAATTCGGCGAAGGCAAAAAGGTCGACGCGCCGCATGAGTGGCCGCAGATCCCCTACAAGGAAGCGGCGCTGAAATACGGCACCGACAAGCCTGACCTGCGCAACCCGATCGAGATGCAGGACGTGTCCGAGCACTTCCGCGGCTCCGGCTTTGCGATCTTTGCCAAGCTGCTGGAGCAGGACGGCACCGAGATCCGCGCCATCCCCGCCCCCACCGGCGGCTCACGCAAGTTCTGTGACCGGATGAACTCCTGGGCGCAGAAAGAGGGCCTGCCGGGCATGGGCTACATCTTCTGGCGCGATCAGGGCGACGGCATGGAAGCCGCCGGTCCGCTGGCCAAGAACATCGGCCCCGAGCGCACCGAAGCGATCCGCGAACAGCTGGGCCTTGGCGTGGGCGACGCGGCGTTCTTCCTTGGTGGCAAGCCTGCGTCCTTCACCAAGGTTGCCGGCCGTGCGCGCGACGTGCTGGGCCACGAGCTGAAGCTGATCGATGAAAACCGCTTTGCCTTTGCATGGATCGTGGACTTCCCGATCTACGAAAAAGACGAGGAAACCGGCGCGATTGACTTTGAACACAACCCGTTCTCCATGCCGCAGGGCGGGATGGATGCGCTGATGGGTGATCCGCTGGAGGTCAAAGGCTACCAGTACGATCTGGCCTGCAACGGCTACGAGCTGGTTTCCGGCGCGATCCGGAACCACAAGCCGGACCTGATGCTCAAGGCGTTCGAGATCGCGGGTTATGGTGCCGATGAGGTGAAGAACCGCTTTGGCGCGCTGTTCAGCGCCTTCCATTACGGCGCCCCGCCGCACGGTGGTTGTGCTGCGGGCATCGACCGGATCACCATGTTGCTGGCTGGCACTTCGAACATCCGCGAAGTCATCATGTTCCCGATGAACCAGCGTGCCGAGGATCTGATGATGAACGCGCCCTCTGATCCGTCGTCGGATCAGATGATGGAACTTGGGCTGCGCGTGATCCCGCAGGAATAAACGCGAAGTTGAGATCGAGCTATTGGGGCGGCCTTCGGGTCGCCCTTTTTCGTCGAGATCAGTGCAGGGCGAGCAAATCGGCAGCGACCGCGCCGGGGCCAAGCGCGACCGCGCCGAGCGCCACAATCACCGTGGCCGATCCGATGATGAAAAAGCGCATCGCCCGTTCCCGGCGGACCACAACAGTTGGCGCAAGCTCGCGCCAGAGCACCCGTTTTACCATCAATTTGCCGATCTGCATAAAGCTGACAAAGCCGAAGATCGCCAGTGTCATCAAAAGTGCTGCATCAGTTGCCATTGCAAAAGCCTCCGCTGGCGCGTTCCACCCATACCACCTAGGATTGAGGAGAACTGTGGCACAATCGCGGCAGACTGCTACGCAAATAGCAAAAATTTAACGAAATTTCGGTTCTGGAACGACAAACGCCGCCCCGGGAAACCGAAGGCGGCGTATGAGAGGCCCCGTGCAAAAGCCCCCTGCCAGAAAATGTCAGCTCAATCTTCGAGCGAATCTTCTTTCTTCTTCTCAATCAGGCCAGACTCTTCTTCCTTACGCTTAAGGAAGCGTTCGCCATAGCCTTTGATTTCGCCATCGTCGATAACTTTTTTGGCGCGCGTGAAGACTTCGTCTTCTTCCTCGTCGATGTGGTGCAGGTAGTCGTGCTGCAACGTCTTGAATTTGTTCAGCCAACCAGAGGAGGACATATCCATCTCGTTGAGCTCTTCCATCATGTCGTCAAGTTGCTGGTGCTCGTGCACCGAGTGACGCGCACTGTCCTGGCCCCATGTTTCGGAGATCAGTTTGGAGTAAAACGTCTCTTCCTCAGCAGCGGCGTGGGCTTTTACGTCGTGGTAGAATTCGTCCCACGCCTTTTTGCGCGTATCGGAAGCGCCGGAGGTGTCTTCGATGGTGGACAACAGCTCGCGGTGGCGATCATGGTCCGATGTGATGGCACTGTAGATATCGGTCATTTGTGTCCCTTGGCTTATCACTGGCTAGGCCCTGCGCGCCTTGATCTGCGCGGTTTCGCCGAGGTAACGCGGGTCCGCCGGGAAGGTTCCGCCGAATTTCGATTTTCCTGTAAGCGGCGCGGCGCGCCAGAGGGTATCGACAGGTCCAGGCCTTCATAGGCGGCTC
Source organism: Sagittula marina (assembly GCF_014196795.1). Lineage (GTDB taxonomy): Bacteria > Pseudomonadota > Alphaproteobacteria > Rhodobacterales > Rhodobacteraceae > Sagittula > Sagittula marina. The sequence continues at coordinate 358,772 of NZ_JACIEJ010000001.1, read as the reverse complement.
AGCTTCAGGAACGCAGATGAGGGCAAATTCGTCGAGATCGCACCAGGCCGAGCTTGCCGCCGTTGCGGCAAGAAGCCCGACGACAGTGGCTGGCCGCGCTGCTGTCCGCGAAACGCCACGGACCCCCTGCGCGCCGAGACGTAATCTGCTGGCGATTGTGAACGGCGGGCAGGCCATCCTGCGCTGCAGGCCGGATATAAATCTGCCCTTGGTGCCTGTCTCAGCATTGACGAGTGGGACAGGCATGCCGCGCAAGATCACATCCCAGACGGATCAGGGGATCAACTCGGCTCAGATGGCGACCCGATCAGCCAGTCGGTCTTGGACCAATGACGCAACGCGGGCGATGGTCGGCTGTGTGGGCTTACCTGTTCGCCGTGCGCTGGCGAGGTCCTCGGCCGCTTTTTGCAGCGCTCCGTCGCCAGCGCTGCGCGCGACCCCAGCAAGAAATTGCGTCACGTAGCGCAGCGATCGCTCATTCTCCTGGTCGACCAGCACCTCCGCCGCATGGGCCATGTCGTCGCGATAGGCCATGGGATCGGGCAGAATCGGCTCATCGGTCACAAGGCGCGGACCGGTAGGACGACGTTCCGGCGGCAATCCGGCAAGGATCGTGTTCTGGAAGTGGGAAACCGACGACACAGGTTTTGCCAGAAATCCATCGGCCCCGGCAGCAAGCGCCACCTCTTCGGAAAAGCTGTCGCCAGAGGTGCCGATGACAACATCCACACGCGGGCAGGCCACGGTGAGTTCAGAGATCAGCTCCGCCCCGGAACCGTCTGGCAGTCCGAGATCGACGATCACGACAGACGGTCGATAGACCTGCAAATGACGACGCGCGGATTTCAAACAGTCGGCGCGTCGGATGCGTGCGCCGGAGCGCAGGCAAAGCAGCCGCATGGCATCACAGGCGTAGCGGCTGTCTTCAACCACAAGAACGGTCAGGCCCAGCAGGGGCCGCGTCGTGGTGGGCCGCAGGTGCGCGGCAAGGTGTGAATTCGTGTCCATCTTTCCCTCCAGGCGGTGTGTCTCTTGCGAGTCGCAGCCATGATGCGGCCTGTCAGATGAACAACGCGTTAAGGTTGATATTCGCTAAGGATGCGGTTGCACGGAGGTGATACATTTCCTTAACGCCTGAACCGGTGAGGGCTGCTGTGTCGCGGCCCCCTGCCCTTGCCCCCTGCCCATTGACGAGGCCATATAGCCCGCAACAGGACAGAGGAGAGTTGTCATGATCGGACGCCTAAATCATGTGGCCATCGCCGTGCCCGACCTTGAAGCCGCCGCAGACCAGTATCGCACCGCGCTTGGCGCACAGGTCGGCGCGCCGCAGGACGAACCGGATCACGGTGTGACGGTGGTCTTTATCGAGCTGCCCAACACCAAGATCGAGCTGTTGTACCCGCTCGGCGACAACAGCCCCATCACCGCGTTCCTTGAAAAGAACCCGTCCGGCGGCATGCATCATGTCTGCTACGAGGTGGACGACATCATTGCGGCGCGCGACCACCTGAAAGAAACCGGCGCGCGCGTGCTGGGATCAGGCGAACCGAAGATCGGGGCCCATGGCAAGCCCGTGCTGTTCCTTCATCCGAAGGATTTCAACGGCTGCCTCGTGGAACTGGAGCAGGTCTGATGGGTGTGACATCGGGCATCGTCCTGTTTGCCGTGATTTGGTTCATGACATTTCTGTGTGTCATTCCTGTGCGACTGGAAACGCAGGGCGACCGCGGTGAGATCGTGCCGGGCACCCACGCGGGCAGCCCGGAGGTCCACAACCTCAAGCGCAAGGCGTGGATCACCACCGGGATCTCTGTCGTGATCTGGGGAATTCTCGCGTCGATTATCTTGTTCGAGCTGATCTCTGTGCGCGATCTGGACAGATGGATGTTCAACCGGATGGAGCATCGGGAGATCGTCGACTGATACGGCGATCAGGTCGGGGCCAGGCCCCGACCACTGCCGCTCAGGCCTTGTTCGTCAGGCGGTGGAAAACATGCGTAAAGGTCGCGGCCCCGAGCACGGGCACCAACAGGTTCACCACTGGCACGGTCAGCGGCAGCGCCATCAGCACGCCGCCAATCCAGATCGTGGCGATGTGGCGTTTCCATAGCTTTTTTGCCTGCACCCGGCCGACACGGCGCATGGCCGCAAGGATGAAATACTCTCGCCCCAGCAAGAAGCCGTTCAGCCCCCAGAAGATAAAAGGCGCGAGCGGCGCAAACAGCAGATAAAGCACCAGCGCCACGATGTTGGCCAGCGCCAGCACGCCCAGAAATCCCAATCCGTCCAGGATGCTTTCGGAGATCGGGACCTGTTCGGCGCGGCCCAGATGCGGGTAGTGGCGATCTTCGACGGCCTGCGCTACGTCTTCGAGGAACAGACCCGTCACCGCAGAGGCCACAGGCACCATCAGGAAAACCGACAGAACTGCTGTCACCGGCACCATGGCCCAGCTCAACACGTTGTCGACCCATGTAATTTCGCCGATCCACGGGAGGGTGAGGCTGTCACCCACCAACCAGCCCGCGCCCCAGACCAGAAACGCCGCAAAGGCAAAGAGCACCAGCAGCGTAAAGCCGATGCCCTTCGCCAGAACCTTGCGAAACTTGGGATCGTCGAGCTGGCCGATGGCCTTCAGAAACGCGGAAGGGATCATGCGTCAACCCAAGTGGTGATCTGGTCAAGGTCGGGGCGCGGACGATCCGGCGGCGCGCTGCGTTCGGTGCCCAGATGCATGAAGCCCGCGACGGATTCGTTCTCTGCCAGCGACAGGGCCTCTGTCACGAAACCGCGGTCATGGCTGGCCCAGCCGGACAGCCAGTTCGCCCCCCAGCCGGATGCCAATGCGGCGTTCAGCAGCGCGAGGCAGACGGCCCCGGCCGAGTAGGTCTGCTCCACCGGCGGCACCTTGTCGGAGGGTTTTTGCACCTCGATCACCGCAACGCACAGCGGGCTATCGCGCCACGTGCTTTTGGCTTTGGCGATGGCGTCCGCGTCCTTGCCCAGCCGCACGCCAGCTTGTTCGGTCGCCTCCGCCATGCGGGTCAGAGCCGCACCTTCGAGGACGATGAAGCGCCACGGCTCCAGCTTCCCATGGTCTGGCGTGCGGGCGGCGGCGGTCAGCAGGGTTTCCAGCGTGGCGCGGTCAGGCGCGGGTGCGACCAGTGTCTTGGCGGGGCGCGACCGGCGGGTCAGCAGGAAATCCATGGCGGCGGTGTTGGGCGTGGGCAAGGGGCCTCTCCTTCTGGTCTTGTAACGGTATGAAGGGCGTTTGGCGCCCGGATTCAACCGCCAATGTTGCGCAACGTCATTCCGGGTGGTAGCGCAACCCCATGCAAAAGGGTGAATTGTCCGACCTCGCGGTGCCCGGTGCGCTGATTGCCTGCCGCGTGACGCCAAAAGCTGCACGCAACGCCATTACGCGCGACGGGGATACGCTGCGCGTCTATGTCACCACGGTGCCAGAGGGCGGCAAAGCGAACGCCGCCGTCCAGAAATTACTGGCCAAGGCGTTAGGACTGCCGAAATCGCGTGTGACATTGGTGCGGGGCGAGACCGCGCGGGACAAGCAGTTTCGGATCGACTGAGCCGCGCCTAGTCCTCGCGCCGATACAACCCCTCAGGCAAGTTTACCGCCGCGACGAGATCCTGCATCTGGCTGATGCTGAGGGTGACGGACATCTCCCTGTCGGTGCGCGGGTCGTATTGCACGACGGTTACGCATTCTTCGAAGGACGTGATGATCACGTCCTCCTGCAGGGGCGCTTTGCCTTCGTCGACGAGGGTGACAACGGTGGCGTCAAATTCGTGCTCTATGCTGAACATGACGGAATCGTAGCGCGCCTTGCTGCGGAGCGAAACCACAAACGGCGGTCTGTCGCTTTTGTGTAGCACGATGGCTGGCGCGACATGCGAGGGCCGCCTATGCTGAACTCAACACTTTGACGATTTGGGACATTCAATGAGATTCTCTCCCCTGCGCCTGCTGGCCGCCTTGTCGCTGTCTGCCATGACCCTTGCGGGCTGTGCCGTGCCGTCCGCGAACATGCCTGTGCCCTCGCCGATGAGCAGCGACGCCAGCCCGGCGCAGCTGCGCGCCAATGACGCCGCCCGGCAATTCGTTCAGGTGGTGGAGACCGTGGAACCAGTGGCTGAACAGCTGTGCCGGTCGCAGACACGCGGGGTGAATTGCGACTTTCAGATCGTGGTGGATGACCGGCTGAATCAGCCGCCGAACGCGTTTCAGACGGTGGACAGTTTCGGCCGCCCGATCCTCGCCTTTAACCTCGGGTTGATCAATTCGGTGCGCAATGCCGACGAGCTGGCCTTTGTCATGGGGCATGAGGCTGCGCATCACATCGAAAGCCACCTGACCAAAACGCGCGAGACTGCAACGCTCGGCGCGGTCATCTTTGCCGGGACGGCCGCCGTGATGGGGGCGGATGTGGAGGTTATCCGCAATGCGGAGCAGGTGGGGGCCGCCGTCGGCGCACGCACCTATTCCAAGGATTTCGAGCTTGAGGCCGACCAGCTCGGCACCATCATCGCGCACCGCGCGGGCTATGATCCGGTGCGCGGGGCAGCGTTCTTCAGCCGCATTCCCGACCCGGGCAACCGTTTCCTTGGCTCTCACCCGCCCAACGCCGCGCGGATGGAGATCGTGCGCCGCACGGCGGCGAAGCTGCAATAGACCAGCCCTCGCTCGTGTTGACCTGAATCAAAGCGGCACATGGCGTCATCCCCCTAGGTTGTGATCACCAACAGGACACATCAAGGGAGTGGCGCCATGCAAAGCCCAGCCGTTTTGAAGAAACATGCAGAGTTCGTCGACCGAATGGCCACCGCACAGGGCATCGACCTTGAAGAGCAGATGATGCGCGGGCGGGTGACCACCCCCGATCTTGCCGACGCCGTGCTGCGCTGCACTGGCTGTTCCAACCCCGAACACTGTCGCTCCTGGCTTGCCAGTCAAAAGCGCGTTGCACAGGGCACCCCGGACTATTGCCGCAACACCGAGATGCTGGATGACTTGCGCAAGGCGATGGATCATGGCTGACGGGACTGCGCATCCGCCTGTGCTGGGGGCGGAAATCGATCATTACTGGCTGGTGCAGCGCATGGCCAAGGCGACGGGCGTGGACCTCGTGCGGGCCATGGATGCCGGCGTGCTGGACCACGACACTTGGGCCGGCATTGTCACGCGATGCCGTGGCTGCCAATGGGCCGAAGGCTGCGATCACTGGCTGGCCACCCCCTCGAAGGACACGCGCGCCCTGCCCGAACCTTGCCTGAACCGCGACCGTCTAGCCGGGCTGAAGGACAAGCTGCAGGACATCTGAGCGGGCGCAGAGGCTCGGCGGTCCAAGCGGCCGTTTCTTGGCCCGCTGCCTGGCGGGCACCCTTAATGTCAACTTGGCCGACACGCTCGGGTAAGGGTCCGTCGTTCAAGAACAGCCACGCACAAATGCCCCCCGCTGTTTCGGCGGCGCATGAGTAGACGCATGTGAGGACTGGCCATCGTCCAAAACCGGGGACCATGCCGCACCGCTGCAACGCGACGGAAGTGGCTTGAGTGAAGAGCCACCGGATCAGATGAAGCGTCCTGCCGTCCTCTAATGTGGCAGAATGTACCATCCGGGCCGCCGCAGGTGCTCTTTTGGGAAGGGGTCCGAGGCTTGCATTCCTCGGCTGATGTGAGAGATGTCGTGGCCCAGTCCCCCGTCCAGCAAAAGTTGGGAACCGAGAGCCGCCATGCCCCAGACCGACCTTCTCAAGACCGACTGCTCGAAATGCGCGGCGCTGTGTTGCCTCGCGCTGGCGTTCGACAAGGGCAAAGATTTCGCCTTCGACAAGAACCCTGGCGAACCATGCCGCAATCTTTCGGGGCATCTTTGCACGATCCATGACAGGCTGACCGAAAAAGGCATGCCGGGCTGCGTGGCATACGACTGCCTGGGCGCGGGCAATCGTGTGGTTCAGGAGGTCTTTGCCGGACAATCGTGGCAGACACAGCCGCACCTGACGCGCCTGATGATGGAAGCGTTTTCGGGGATGCGCGAGGTTCACAAGCGCATCGACCTGCTGCGCGCCGCCGGGACAGCGGCCCTGCCAGCCCAGGACGAAGCGACCCGGCAGGCGCTGCTGGACCGGCTGGAACAGACCACCTGGAGCGGGCCCGAACTGAACGCGTTCGAGGTCGGGCTGGCGCTGGAAATCGACATCTTTGTCTACGCGATCCAGGAGCATCTGCCATTTGATGCCTTCGCAGAGGCCTGACCGACCTGGGCTGAAATGCTGCGCGCGTCTGGTGGCGGCCACCATGAGTGCCTATATCAGGCCAGAAAACTCAGGAGCTATTGATGCAAAAAACATCCCTGCCCGAACGCCCGCATTGGCGGGAGCATGCCAGGGAGGTGGGCTTTACCTTTGCCGACATGCATGGCGAGCCTTACTGGGATGAATCCTCGGCCTACGCATTCTCGCTTGAGCAAATAGAAACCGGGTTGGAAGATCCGGCCACCGAGTTGCACAGTATGTGCCGGGAGGCCGTGGCGCACATCCTGACGAGCGAAGAGCTGCTGGACAAGCTCGCCATTCCGGAGGCGCATCGCGACCTGATTGCTGACAGCTGGCGCAATAACGACCCCGAGATCTACGGGCGGTTCGATTTCGCTTATGATGGCAAATCGCCTGCCAAGCTTCTTGAATACAACGCTGACACGCCGACATCGCTTTACGAAAGCGCCGCGTTTCAGTGGCAATGGCTTGAGGACCAACTGGCCGCCGGCGTTCTGCCTGAGGGTGCAGACCAGTTCAACGGCATCCACGAAGCGCTGGTGGCGCGGTTCGCAGAGCTGTTCGAGAAGGACAGCAATCTGCATTTCACGGCTGTCGGGGGCAATCCCGAGGATTACGGCACCGTCGAAGCCATGGGCTGGGCCGCCCGCGAAGCCGGGCTGGGGGCGCATTACGCCGACCTCGACAAAATCGGCCTGAGCGACGACGGTCACTTTCTGGACGATCAGGACCGACGCATTGGCGTCTTGTTCAAACTGTATCCGTGGGAAGACCTGCTACGCGACGACTACGCCGCACATATTGCCGGATCAGGCTGCCTGTTTCTGGAACCGGCTTGGAAAGCTCTGTTGTCAAACAAGGGTCTGCTGCCCGTGCTCTGGCAAATGTTCGAGGGGCACGCAAATCTGCTCCCCGCTTTTTTCGAGGCCGATCTTGAGGATCTCGAGGCGGGTCGCGGCGCGCATGCCGACAGCTTTGCCCGTGCGCAGGCCGAGCTGGAGGCAGGGCACGTGCTGAAGCCGATCCTGTCGCGCGAAGGGGCCTCGGTGTCGATCCTCAAGGCCGGACAGTTGGTCGAACAGTCTGCGAATACCGAGTATGCGGAGCATCCCCGCATCCTGCAGGCCTATGCACCTTTGCCGCAGTTCGACGGGTTTCGGCCCGTGGTCGGCGCATGGATCGTGGGTCAAAGCTGTGTCGGGATCGGCATCCGCGAAGACCGCTCCCGGATCACTCAGGATTTATCCCGCTTCAAACCGCATTATATTACGGCCTGACCGAACGCTCCCCGCCCGCTCTGGCCAAGAAAAGGACTTCCATGACCAAACGTTCCAGACATGTCGCCATCGCAATCCTCGGCGCCGCCGCCTTTACCGTTGCGGGCTGCCGCGAGGAGCAGGTCGATGCCGCCGCCTTTCCGGACCTGCAAAGCTGCCAGGACCAGGTTCAACCGGGCGGCATGTTTTCCGCTCAGGATTGCGAAACCGCGTTTGCCGATGCGCAGACGCTGCATGTGGAGTCCGCGCCGCGGTACGACAGCCTGACCGTTTGCGAGGAACAACATGGCGAAGGGGCCTGCGGGACCGAAGCCGCGGCGACGTCCGGCGGGTCTGGCGGGATCTTCATGCCCCTTCTGGCGGGCTACCTGATGGGGAGTATGCTGAGCGGTCGATCCGGCATGGCCGCGTCGCAACCGCTGTATAAGACGTCCGATGGGCGATTTACCAATGCTGCGCGCACCAGCACGTTTTCCAGCAATTCCGGGGCAACCAAGATGGGCACCTCGCAGTTCGTCCGACCGACCTCGACGGCGGGTAAGGCCCCCATGTCCCGCGCGACCGCGACGTCGCGTGGCGGCTTTGGCACCACAGGTTCCGGACGCACGGGCTTTGGTGGGTAAACACCTTTCTTTGGCGTGATTTCTTGCAGAGTTCGCGGCTGGCGTTTTTGCCCGGTCGCGTCTGCTCGTGCGGCGTGGACGCCCCGACGGCAGGGACAGCAGTGATTAATACCCGCGCTTGGTGACATGAGGATAGGCATCGTCGCTTCGGTCGCCCAACGCGTTGCAGCCATGAAATCTACGCAACTCCGCTCTGCACCGCGCAATCCAAATATGATTTGAATTGCAATGCAATTTAGTTTGCGTCACTCACGGCGCATGTCTGATCAAAACCTTTCTACCCGCGCGCGCTTTGGCCTGCGCTTTTCTCTCGTTGCGCGGCGCTGGCGTCGGGCGCTTGATGCGCATCTCTCGGACTCCGGAGTGACCGGCGCGATCTGGGTGCCGCTTGTCCACCTGCATGAAACCGGCGGAGGACTCACCCAAAAAGCCTTGGCGCTGCTGGTGGGCGTCGACAGCTCAAGCCTTGTGCGGATCATCGACATCCTGTGTCGGGAGGGCCTTGTGGAACGTCGCCCTGATTCCTCGGACGGGCGTGCCAAGCTCGTCTACCTGACCGACGCAGGCCAGGACCGGGTGGCCAAGATCCGCGCGGAACTGATTCAGGCGGAGACAGAGATCCTCGCCGACCTGTCTGACGATGAGATCGAAACGATGACAACGCTGATTGGACGCATCGACGCCCGGCTCGTTGCAGCAGAGACCGACCGGAAGGGCACAAAGCCATGAGCACTGCTGCCGCCATTGCCCCGATGGGGCGCCTCGAAGCCTTTCGTCACCTGATGGCGCCCGATCATCTTCGATCCGGCTTCACCGTCGCGAAGCCTGCCTTTTTGCGCAATTCATTGCTGGCGGGCTTTCAAGCGGGTGCAACGAGCGCAATTGCCCTGCCGCTGATTTTGATGTCGCCCGCTGCGCATATGGTGGGATACGCGGCATTGGGTGGGATGGTCGCGCTGTTCGGCCGGTTTGACACGCCTGTGGGACGGGCAAAGGTTGTGGCGCTCGCCGGTTTGACGCAGGTGCTCATGGTTTTGCTCATGAGCCTTGCCTCGCTGTACGAGGAGCCGTTGTTTCAGCTTGGCGCGCTGTCACTGGCATTTGGCGTGGCCTATTTCATCACCATCAGCGGGCGGTTCGGTCCTCCCGGCGCGCTGATCTTTGCCTTTGCCGGGGGCGCGTCGCTGGCACCTGTAACCGATGTGGCCGTCGCATTCGAACGCACCGCAGCCACGGCGGCGGTCGCCTTGCTGGCCTTCGTGATCTGCGTGGCCACAGACCGATTGCGCCTGCGCCCATCAGCAGAACGTCCTTTGCCCATGGAACAATTGCGCCCGCTGCGGTATCGCCTGATCGCCTCCGCCCGTATCCTGATTGGCTGTGGCCTGGCGTTGTTCGTCAGCCACGCATGGGGGGCAAATCACCCGGTCTGGGCCGGCATGGGGGCGATGGTGGTGCTTCAGGGGCCTTTCCTGAACATCAATATGCACCGCGCCCTGCAAAGGATGGCAGGGGCGATTGTCGGATCAATCCTCGCCTGGGTCATACTGACACAAGAGCCGTCGGCTTTGACTGTGGTCGCGCTGATCTTTGTTCTGCAGATGCTGACGGAACTGGTGATCGGCGCGAACTACTGGCTTGGCCAGATTTTTGTGACGCCGATGGCGCTCATCATGAGCTACCTTGCTGCGCCCGGTTTGTCCGGGGCAGATCTGGCGTCGGAAAGAGTCCTGGATTCCCTGCTTGGCGTGGTGATCGGCATCGTGGCGGCAGTGATGCTATCGTCCATGGACGACCGCCATCATCTGGCGGAACTGAGGGCGGGCGGACGCTAAATCTGTTCCGCGGCAAAAGACGACCCGTTCGGGCTTTGCCGCCAGACCGCTTCCAGTTGATCAAAAAGCGCAGAAACCACGGGCGTATCGCGACGCTCTTCCAACGTCAGCATACCAAGGCAAGCCGGCACACTCAGATTGTCGCAGACAACGAGGCCAAAGGTCTGGCGTTCGTGCAGCGCGATGGAGTCCCGGCTCAGGCTGAGACCCACGCCGGAGCGGACCATTTCCAGCATAGACGCCTCATGGTCCACCAACGCCACGACGTTTTGCACACATCCATGCTCTGCAAAAATCTTTGACAGAAGGCGATTGTGAACGGATGCGGGCGGCGTCCCGATCCACGGCAGCGCGGCGAGGTCGCGCCACGCTGCCCCCGCAACGCGGCTTTCCCACCCCGGCGGGGCAATGATCCGATACTTGAATTCGGCCAGGCGGCGCACATGCAGAGGCTGCTCTGACGGGAGGGTGTCGAAACCGCCCGCGTCTGACAGGAAGAACCCCGCATCAATTTGATGGCGCTGCACTTTTTCAAGGATTTCACCGCTGACGCCATGCACCAGCGCGGTGGAAATGAGGGGATACGCTGCCCCAAGCTGGCTGAGCAGGCGGCCGAGCCGGATGAAGGACGGATCGACGATCGTCCCGATCCGCAACGTCCCGGAGACCTGCCCGATCTGCTGGCTGGCACTGCGACGGAACTCTGACAAGGCGGCCAGCACCTGCTCCGCCTTGGGCAGGATGGCCGTGGCGTCCGGCGTCAGGACCAGGCCACGCGGCGTGCGGGTGAAGAGCGTGAGGCCAATGTCCTCGCTCAGGCGCCTGATCTGATGGCTGACCGCTGGTTGGGTCAGGTTCAAAACGTCTGCGGCGCGGGACACGCTGCCCTCACGGGCGACGGTCACAAAGGCCAATATGCTGTTCGGGTTCGACACTCTCTCCATATTACAATCTTTAATATCACCTCTAGAAATTTGTCATTGGAAATGTCTCATTCAGTTTTCTACTCCAGTGTAAGTTGCAGCGCCGGGAGGAGTGCATCAGCCGCATGGATCCCCGCGCCAGCTCGTTCGGAGGACATTTGTGTGCCACACTCCTTTCGCAGCTGAACATGCAGGGAGACACAACCATGACCGAGACGGGACCGCAATTTGATTTCATCGTGATTGGTGCTGGCTCTGCGGGGTGCCTGCTGGCCAACCGGCTGAGCGCGGATCCGGCCAACAAGGTGCTGCTGCTCGAGGCGGGCAAGCCTGACAATTACCACTGGATTCACGTCCCCGTCGGATACCTTTATTGCATCGGCAACCCGCGCACAGACTGGATGTATTCCACCGAACCTGACAAGGGCCTGAACGGGCGCACCCTGCTGTATCCGCGCGGCAAGACGCTGGGCGGCTGTTCCTCGATCAACGGCATGATCTACATGCGCGGACAGGCGCGCGACTACGACAACTGGGCGGAGCTGTCGGGGGACGACGCTTGGGGGTGGGAGCGCTCTCTGGCCGACTTCATGGCGCATGAAGATCACCACAAGCTTGACGATGGCAACGATCCGGTGACCGGCGACAACAGCCGGTTCTCTGACATGCATGGCTCCGGTGGCGAATGGCGCGTGGAAAAGCAACGTCTGCGCTGGGACCTGCTCGACAGTTTTGCCGACGCCGCCACCGAGATCGGCATTGAAAAGACCGACGATTTCAACAGCGGCGACAATGCCGGTGTGGGGTACTTCGACGTCAACCAAAGGTCCGGCTGGCGGTGGAACACCTCCAAGGCATTCCTGCGCCCTGCCAAGAAGCGCCCGAACCTGACCGTCTGGACCGAAGCACAGGTCGAAACGCTGACGTTCGAGACCAAGGACGGCCGCCTGCGCTGTACCGGCGCAAAGGTCAATCACAAGGGACGGACCGTGCCCGTCACCGCTCGGCGTGAAACGGTGCTGTCGGCTGGCGCGGTGAATTCACCGCAGATTTTGCAGCTGTCGGGGATTGGTCCGGCGGCGGTGCTGAAGGAGCACGGTATCGAGGTGCTGCGCGATGCGCCGGTGGGCGAGAACCTGCAAGATCACCTGCAAATCCGCGCGGTGTACAAGGTCAGCGGCACAAAGACCCTGAACACTCTGGCCGCCAACCTGTTTGGCAAGGCGATGATCGGCGCGGAGTATATGTTCAAGCGCACCGGCCCCATGAGCATGTCGCCCAGCCAGCTTGGCGCGTTCACCCGGTCCGACCCGAGCCGCAGCCATGCCAATCTGGAATACCATGTACAGCCGCTGAGCCTTGAGGCCTTCGGCGACCCGCTGCATGCCTTTCCGGCGATGACAGTCAGCGTGTGTAACCTGAACCCGACGAGCCGGGGCACGGTGCGTATTCGGTCGGCCAATTTCCGTGATGCACCGATGATTTCGCCCAACTACCTGGACACCGCCGAGGACCGCAAAGTCGCCGCCGACAGTCTGCGACAGGTGCGCAAGATCATGGAGCAGCCCGCCATGCAGCGCTACAAGCCCGAGGAATACAAACCCGGTCCGCAGTATCAGACCGATGAAGATCTGACGCGGCTGGCGGGTGATATTGCCAGCACGATCTTTCATCCCGCAGGCACCGTAAAGATGGGGCGCGACGATGATGACAGCGCTGTTCTGGACCCGCACTTGCGGATGAAGGGCGTGAACGGTCTGCGCGTTGTGGACGCCAGCGTCATGCCTGAGATCACCAGCGGCAACACCAATTCACCGACCTTGATGATCGCTGAAAAAGCGGCTCGCTGGATCTTGGCGGGGCACTAACCCTTTCAGACCCTTCTCTTTCCCTTCGGAGGCCACATGCGTCAGTCATTTTCCAACCTGCCCTTGACCGGGGTCAAAGTGGTCGATTTTGGCCAGTACATCGCAGGCCCCGCCGTGGCGATGCTGCTGGGGGATCTGGGCGCGACGGTGGTGCATATCGACCCGCCCGATGGTCCGATGTGGGACAGTCCGGCCAACGCCACGCTGATGCGCAACAAACTGATCGTGACGCTTGACCTGAAGACGGAGGAAGGGCTGGAAAAGGCGCGCGCGCTGTGTGCCGAGGCTGACATCATCGTCGAGAACTTTCGCCCCGGAAAGCTGGCCGCGCTGGGGATCGACTTTGCCACGATGCGCCAAGAACGCCCTGAGCTGATCACCATTTCGCTGCCGGGATTTGCCTCCAACGACGAGGAGCGGCGCGAACAGCGGGCGTTTGAAAGTGTGGTTGCGGCCAGCTCTGGCGTGTTCACCGACATGGGGTTGAACCGGGTGCTGATGGGTCTGAACCCCTCGTTCTCGCCGCTGCCTCTGGCGTCCGCCTATGCCTCGCAGATCGCGGCATCGGCCACGGTTCTGGCGCTGCAATCGCGGCAGTTGACCGGGCTTGGCGATCAGATCGAGGTGCCGTTGGCCGCCGCCGTGATGGAGGGGCTGTGCTACAACTCCATCAAGGTCTCGGACATGCCGGAGCGTTATCTGACCCAGCGTGAGACGGAAATCGAGCGGCGCCGGATCGAGGGCCTGCCAATGAACGTGTCCTACGAGGATTTGCAGGAGCTGCTGGATCCGTTCTTTCGCAGCTACATGTGCAAGGACGGGCGGATGTTCTATGTCGTCTGCCCCAGCCACAAGCATCATGCGCGACGCTGCCTTGAGGTGCTGGGCATCTATCAGGAAATGCTCGACGAGGGACTGACCGAAGAGGAAGACACCTACAAGCCGGTCTCCGAGTGGGAAACCGATACCTCGCTTGGGGTCTATCCCATGCCGAAATTCTGGGCCGACAAGCTGGCGGCACGGATGAAAGAGATCTTCATGACCCGCACCTCCCACGAGTGGAAGCGGATGTTTGGCCGGGCGGGCATTCCCGGTGCGCCGCAGCGCTGGCTGCAGGAGTGGATCAACGACGAATACGCCGAGGCCGCGGGTTTGATGATCGACGTCTGGGATCCGGAATACGGGGAGATGACGCAGCCCGGCCCCATCGTCTGGATGGAGGAAAGCGGCGAGGAGGCACTCAGCCCCGCGCCGCGCCGGTGGGTCGAGTTTGACGAGGCGCTGAAAAAGCTCAAAAAGCTGCGGACCGACATCCCGGATCCGGAGGACGGCATCGCGCAAGAGGGGTGGCTGTCGGGTGTACGCGTGCTGGACATGTGCAACGTCATCGCGGGGCCGCACTCTGCCAGCTACCTTGCGCGTTTTGGCGCGGAGGTGATCAAATTCGATCCGGCGGTGCCGCTTTATGACAGTTGGAACACCGTGACCTATGGGCTGAGCCAAGGGCGTGGCAAGAAATCCATCCTCGCGGATGCCAAGTCGGAACACGGGCGCAAGGTGCTCGAAGATCTGGTGAAATCCGTTGATGTGATCTTTTGGAACGCTCCGGACAGCCAGATCAAGCGGATGGGACTGGACGCCGAGAATCTGCGCAAGCTGAATCCGGAGGCGATCTTTTGCAAGCTGGACTGTTTCAGCGGCGTCCGGCGCGGGGTGCGGACCGACTACATCGGCTACGACGACCTTGTGCAGGCAACCACGGGCATCATGCTGCGATTTGGCGGGGCGATGGACCGCCCCGAAGAGCACGCGCATGTGGGCACCATCGACGTGATGTGCGGCTTTGGCGGAGCACTGGCGGTCGCAAGCGCCCTGTATCAAAAGCACCGTTTTGGCCGCATTGGGCGTGGGCGCACGTCGCTGAGCGCCAACAGCGGTCTGTTGCAGATCCCGTTCGCCTATGATTTTCGCGGGCGCGGCTTGTTCGACGAGCCGTCGGGACCAGAGGTCAACGGCTACGATTCCCTTTCGCGGTTCTACAGCACGGCGTCGGGCGTCTACATGTTGCTCTGCGCTTACGAATCCGACCTGCCAAGGTTCCGAAATGTCGAAGGGCTCGAAGAACTGCCTGACATCCCCGAAGAAGAGCGCGCGGCCTTCCTCGCCGGGGCCTTTCAGATGCATCCTGCGACGGAATGGATTACGCGCCTGCGCGCGGCGGACATCGGCTGTGCGATCTGCAACAACATCGACGCCCTGCGATCCGAGAACCTGCGCGAACCCGATGGTACGCCCGGCACCGACAACGGCAGTTATTCCTTCTCACATTACGCAGATCACCCCAGCGGCCATGAGATCATCCAGCTGGACCCCTACGCGGTACGTCCCACCCGCGGGAAGGTCTACGCGCTTTCACCGACGGAAAAGTTTGGCACCTCGACGCGCACCATCCTCAACGACCTTGGCTATTCTGACGCGGCCATCGAGCGGATGCTGAAATCCGGTCAGGTCAGCGAAAGCTGGAGCAAGGAATACTTGCCAAGCTAAAGGCACATCATATCGGGCGCGTCCGCGTGGGGGAAACACGTATTCCTCACGCACCGCCCATCACGACGTGACCACGTTCTTTGCAAACGTGATCAAGCAGAAGCGACAGCGCGCGATCGGCTTCGACAAGGGCGCCCAGGGCCAGACTGCGCCGACCCTACGGGGACTGGGCGGCGCAGATCATCTGGCTTCGCATGAGTTCCATGTGTGTGACGTTGCGGGCTTTGATACGCCACGGCAGATGCCCTTCGACAGGTTATGCTGCGCGTCCTCCGTCTCCGGCCACAGCAAAGCTGTGTCTGTGTTGGTTTTGATCCCGCTCACACGCCTGCCAAGCCCGTTGATGCAACGCTCTGACGGCTCTCACGACGAGCAAAGCCACACCCGCCGAAGGCGGCAGCAGTCCAACGACGAGGTTCAGAACGAACAGGACCCCCGAAATGCAGCGGGATCAATGCCATGGCTGGTAGAGATAGAATGAAAAAAGGCACCCGCATGATATCGGCCCCTTTGGATTCCATGGAAATGCCATGGCATTCAGCCAGGAGGCAGGGGAACACAAATGGGCGTCGCGGGCCGTCCTGAAGCAGAGCTGCCAGCTGGAACGCGTGCATATCGACGGTGAACAAAAACGTGACGGTCGAGGCGAGGGCAATCATCGCTGCAACCAGCGTCTACGTTTTCGCTGCGGTCAGAAGTACGCCCGGCAGATCCGAAAATTGTAGCCTTCGCGTGACCAAAAGCCTGAAGAACAGGGTGTAGACCACGCCTTCTTGCGATCAGCCGGCACAACGCTGGCCGGAAACGTGTCCGCCGAGGCTTATGGATGAGCCCACCATGAAGGCATAGCCGATCATCGCACCGGACTGAACCCAAAGCTGTCAGCCGCCGCGATCATACCACGGGAAGCCCCAGTCCGTACTGCTTGCAGAGCCATAGCGCCGAGGACAGGGCTGAGGTACCGGCTACCGCCCTTGGCACCAAAGCAAGACCAGCCCCGGACACAATCGCCACCTGAGCCATCCCGCTGCGCGTCCGCCCGATGATGGCATTCAAAAGTCCACCAACCTCACAATGATTCCCCCCCCATTAGCATCAACTCGCCTGCCATCATGAACAACGGGATGGAGATCAGCAGAACAGAATTAACCGCATTCATCAGCCGCGGTGGGAAAACGAGAGCGCCAATCCCGGCCATCCACAGAACTGTAAGCGCTGAAACCCACAGCGAAAAGGCCAGCGGTATCCCAAACAGGACGAGGATCAGGAATGTGATGGTGACGAACAGATTGAGCGGACGTCCCCGGCTGTCGCAGATGGCATGCAACTTGGTCCCTTTCGGGACATTGCTGCGCAATGCCCCGGACAACGGTTCATGCCGCCCTTGGTGCGACCGATCAAGCGTCAACGCCCCCCCGTTTTCGCGGCCATGCTGGTCGCGGTACGGTGGGCCTTCAGGTGGTGGCGTCCACTGCCCGGCAGGGAACCACGAAGCGATGGCCCGAGAGGGGATCATCGCAGTCGTCTCTTCGCCGTGTTCGGCAGCTAGGCCGACCATCGTCCGGGCGAAGATGCCTTGATCGTGGCGGCACTCGGATCAGTGGCGTTAGCCACTCACCTCCATCGCTTCCAACGATTATAGAGCGTTTTGTGTGGGCCTTAGGCCGATGGGGTGTCGCGCCACCTCAACCCGTTGCGATTAATGAAGATAATGCCGCTTTACACACGTCGATCATCGACGCGTGGCTTGCCGTGGGACTTGGGGAAGAAAGGCTAAAGACGCACCATCTGCGTATGCGTCAGCCAGAAGAGATCAGACATGGTCACCGCGCGTTTTTCGAACCGTGAAACAGGCCGCTGGACGGAAATCAAAGGGTCCTGACCCTAGACAGCCCGCCTGACAAGGCGCCCCACGATCAATGAAAGCGCGGAAGAAAAATCCGGCTGCGACATTAGCAGGGCTCATAAGGTCAAAAGCGGGAACAACCCGAGCGCAGCGCGCCTTTCAACCTACGTGAGCAGCCGTATCTGCCTCAGCCGCGGTCACGGCGATCTCTGCCATTTTCAGAATCGCCTCACGCGAGCTTGCCACGGCGATGAAACGACCGTTGTGGCAAAACTTTGCGCCCTTGACGCCACTCGCCGCCTCCAAGGCCTCATCCGTCAGCCCAGCCCAGGCTTCTGGCAGATTGGCGCGCTGCTCAAAGCTGTCACCGCTGACGCGAATGCCGGTCAGCGCCCAGTCGGCGTCGCGGGGGTGCACCACAAACAGCAGGCGGTCCGCGCCGGTCTCTTCGACGGCAGAGCGAAATGGCATCCCCATCGGCAGCTCCAGAACGCGCCCCGTACCGGCGGATGTGATGGCGTCTTTCACCATGTCAGAAGCACGCAGTTTCGCGTGTTTGCCACGCACTGACGCCTCCACAAAGCTGCGCGCAACAATCAACGCATTGGCAAAGGCCGCATCATCAGCACCGTCTCCGCGATCATCGAACACCGGTTTGAGCGTTTCCAGCAGCACCGGCAGGGTCAACCCGGCCAGCGGACCGGCGACGGAGGGTTCCATCGCGCCGTTGTCCATCAGGTCGATGGGCAGGACAAAGCCCGTATCCATCTTAAAGTGCACATCGCCACGGTGCTCCTCCGGCACGCCCATCGCCTCCAGGTAGGCGAGGCCATAGTGCTTCCAGATCAGGCCAAAAGAGCTGTAGGGCTGACCGTCCTCTCGGCTGGGCGCGGGACGTTGATGGTGATCAAAGACCTGCTGCGCCGCGTCATACTCCCGGCCCACATCATAGACGATACGATCCGGCGAGGCGCTGATCCATTCGGGGTCGCGACTGCGGAGGATGGTTGCGTCAGGATAGAGCCGGGTGAGAATTACGGAGGACAGAAGCTCATCAGCGTGGAAACCGCCCGAGTGGGTCACGAGGTGCGTAATGGTCATGTCGGTCCCGTATTTTGATGTCGCCGCGCTCATACAGCTCCACGACTTTACAAAGCCCTAAATAGGGACGCAACGGGTCTGCTGGGTAAAGCCATTGGCATTCCATTCAAAACGGACCCTACCGCGGTCGTGACTGGACAAGGCACGCATGCCGGGTGATGCTCTGCCTCATGCGCGCGATGATGCTTTTGTTCCTTTTCCTGGCAGCTTGCGGGCGTCCCTTGACGGACCCCGAAACCGCCTATCTGCAAGCCATTCACGGCGAGGATCTGGACACCTCCAGGATCCGGCTTGTCGATGGGCACTTCGCGGGAGAGATGACCTACCGCATCCCGGTGCGCCCCCGCACCACGTGTCAGGAACGGATCTGGCCGCCGCTGACAAAGGAGACAGAGGTTACTGTTGCCCCGGCTGCCACGGTTCTTTTCAACAAGGTGCTGATCCGCGACGATATTTTTCGTGAAGATTTCCTCAAAGGCTACCCTGAAGAGGTCAATCTTTATAATGCGATGCTCCTTGCCCATGAGGCGACGCACGTCTGGCAATGGCAGAACCGCAAGCGCACCGGCTATTCACCGCTCAAGGCGCTGAATGAACATGTGACGCAGACAGACCCCTATCTGATTGACCCGGACAGCGACACGCGGTTCCTTGATTTCGGCTACGAGCAGCAGGGCGCCATCGTGGAGGAATACGTCTGTTGCCGCCTGCTTGATCCAGACGCGCCGCGCACCGCGCGACTGCGTGCGATGATCGGCGCGGAGATGCCCGTAGACCGACTGGACCGCGCCCTCGGCACACCGCGCGTTCGGGTGCCTTGGCCCGGCCTTCAGACCAAGGATATTTGCCGCTAGCATCATTCGATGCGCTGAATGTCCAGCAAATAGGCCACCAGATCCACCACCGGCTGGGAGGTCAGAACCACCTGGCCCGTTGGAATTTTGATCGGGACGTCCAGAACGCCCTCGAAGTAGTCGCCATAGACCGGCATCGGAGAGCCGTGGCTGACAAGCGGTTCACGCCCGTCGATCCGTTTCACCACACGCTCCAACGGAAATTTTCCGCCGTTCTGAATTGTCAGTTCGGTCAGGTTCACGGGCTTTTGAATCAGCGCACCGGCCATGGGCCCGTTTCCCATGCCTTCGAGCCCGTGACAGGTGGCACAATGCGTTTGGTAGTGCGCGCGCCCGAGGTCCGCGTCCTGTGCAAGCACCGGTCCCGCAAGACATATGAACGCTGCGAAAAGTCTTTTGAATGTTGGCATGGCATCCTCCTGTCGGGTGCCTGCTCGTTATTGCATGGACCAAGGCGTCAGACCCTGACCTGCATCAAGGTGTCAGACAATGGCCACCAGGTGCTTGGGCCCGCAAGCCTCCTCCTGCGACCACGGCAGCGGGCCGCTCTCTCCATAAAGCTTTGCCACCCCACGCCCGAACTGGCGCGGCTGTGCCACGATGTGCCGCGGCTTGCCGTCGAAACCAGTGAAGTCCAGCGTGGCAGGGCGATTGTCGGCCTCCAGCATGTCGCGCAGCAGCTGCAAGGCAATCATCTCTCCCGCGCGCAGATCGCGCAGGTTTTCCACCGGATGATAGCCGCCGGACACGACACGGGCGAGGCTCATGTTGGCCACCAGCATGTCGGCCTCCTGCGCCAGGTCCATAGCGGAGCCTTGCGTGCCGACGCCCTGAAAATGCACAGGGCGCGCGGTATCGAAAACGGCCTTCATCAGTGTCGCCATCGCCCCGGCAACGGCCAGATGCGGTGCACAATCGGACGCCATCATGTACTGACGGTCGGCTTCAACCAATGGCAGGAAGAGGCTGTTCTGAAAGCGTTGTTGCTTTTGTCGCAGGGAAGCATTCGTGCGGCTGACCCAGTGCAACAGGTTGGGCGACGCCGCCGCCAATTCATCTGCCGCCGCCCGCACCGACGCGGCAGAGGGCGCATCACCCCGCTCCTCGCGGGCCAGCCAGACTGTCATCCGGGCGGCCGTGACACCGGGTCTTGGCAACCTGCCGGGCGCGCGGGCCTGCATCAATGTGGCGCGGGTCGCCCGCCCCTCTGCCTGCGCCATCAGGGACATCAAGCGTCCGCCCCGCCACGGCGTATCCCCGTGACATAGGCCGCCATCAAACGTCGCACCGTTCGCCAGTGCCGCAAGGGTCGCATTGTGAAAGGGCCGCGCGGGCTGCATGTGGTGCAAACGTTCGGCCATATCGTCCAGGCTTTGCAAACACGGTTCCGGCATGACGATATCCCCGGGCATGCAGAGCCCAGCGCCGCTGTGCCGGCCACACCACTCAAGCCATGCCGACATAGGCGCTTCATTGTGGGGCGGGCGCTGCGCCGGGTCGCGGTCGGCCACCGCGTGATCGGCCTGCCACAGCGCCGAAAGGCGCGCCGCGCCCATGGACGCCACACCACCACGAAATAGAGTGTTCAGCGTCAACTGCCCTTCGCCGTTCCACCGCAACGCCCGGCGCTCCTGCGCAGTGGCAGACAAGTCCCGTGCCGGAAGTTGGCCTGCGTCGCACCAAGCAAGCGACCGCAACTCGCACAGCAGTTCGTGCAAAGTAAAACTGATCGCCGCATCCACACGAACCTTGCAGTGCGGATCCTGCAAATCGGCCAGCCGCTGCTTGCGGAGCAACGACATGGCAAAAATCTCGGCCATCTCTGCCGCCAGCTCAGCGGCGGACATCTCCGGGACTGTCAGCGGCGCGAGGTCCACTTGCGGAACGGCGCAGGCGCCACCGCCTTCGATAACCCGGAAGGGGCGTTCGCTATCTGTCGTCTGCGTGCTGGTCATGTGATCCCCCAAAGGACGATTGCGCTATGCGCCTTGTGACGTTGCGTTAAAATTACATTGAGAGGCCTGCGTGATTGCAGCGTGATCAAAAGTGGGCTTCAGCGTGAATCCGTCTCATCGTGAGCAGTAACCATCACCGCAAACGGTGCAAACTGCCGTGAATTCTGCGCAAATGGTCAAGACATCCCAGAGGCTTGCTTGACCGATCGCCTCGAACCGCCTTTGCTTGCCTTATTTTGTGACAACGGGGAATTACGCATGGCTTCTTACCCATATTTCAAGTGGACCGCCGCGCGCGCTGCACATTTCAGAGATTCCTACCTCGACTGGTCGCGCCTTCTCACAAAGCGCGCTGTCGCGTTGCATCCAGCGCGGCCCGACAGCGGCACTGAGTACGAACCGATCTTCATCCGGCTCTCTGGCGACACCCCGGAAACTGCACGCACGGCATTCAAAGCAGCGGTGACGCAGGACAGCACACTGCTGATGGACCCCCACGAGGCACAGGCGCTGGACGCCCGCATTGATGACCCGAACATGCTGAGCGGCGTGCCGGACGAATATGCGCTTTACCGTCGTGTCGGGACACCGGACACGCAGCACGCCGCCTTGTTCGAGGTCTTGGACACCGGCGTGCCGATCCGCCTCGACGATACGCCCAGCGCCCCAGGTCCCAAGTCTTCGCCCCAGTCCGCCACACACAGCCCCGGCACGCCCATCGTGGCGATCATCGACGATGGCATCGGCTTTTTGAACCAGCGGTTTCGGCGCGGCACAGAGACGCGCTTTCACGCCATCTGGCTACAGGCGCTGGAAAGCCGCAGCGCCGAGGGCGGCGTGCTTTCCGGTTTGGTCCTGAACGCCGACGATATCGAGCCGCTGCTGGCCGAGCGGGAAACCAAGGTCTATGCAGCCCTCGACACCTATCTAAATAGCCCCATCGGACGGGTTTCGCGCGCGCATGGCACCCATGTTCTGGACCTTGCCGCCGGGGCCGATCCGAACAGTGGCGACCCGGTTGCGGACTGGCCTTTGCTGGCGGTCCAACTCCCGGCGGAGACAGTGGATGACACCTCTGGCGTCTGGTTTGAAAGCTATGTCCTGCAAGGACTTCGCTGGATTTTGCGTCTGGCGGCGAGCGTCGATCCCTCCGCGCCGGTCATCGTGAACCTGTCTTTGGGCGTGTCGGCGGGACCAAAAGATGGATCGCGCTTTGTCGAATGCCAATTGGCCCGCGAAGCTCAACGCTGGGAGGCCGCGACCGGCCAGCCCGTGCGCCTCGTCTGGTCCTTTGGCAACGGCTACCGCGCCGATCTGACTGCACGCTGGGAGCTGCCCGGTTCGGCAGAGGTCACTGTGCGTGTCTTGCCCGATGACATGACGTCCAGTTACGTAGAACTGCATCTGCGGGACGCCGCGAGCAGTGCGTTAACCTTGAACATCACCACGCCCGATGGCACCGCCTCTGGCCCGCTGAGCGTCGCGGAGGGGGAGGTCTGCTCCCTCGAAAATGCCCATGGGGACGTGGTGGCCCGCCTGTACCATCAGCCTGCTCGCGATCAGGGCGAAGGGGTGGTCGAAGCGGCACATTACGTCCTGGCCTTGGCACCGACGGTCGCCCGGAAAACAGGCGAACCCGTCGCACCTCCGGGCGCATGGACGATCGCAGCAGAGGCTGACGTGCCCGGCGAACTTCTGGTCCAGATCCAGCGCGACGACAGCCTGCCGGGCAGCGTGTTGCGCGGACGTCAGGCGCATTTCGACCATGCAGGATCGTATGATTGGAACGCCTTCACGGCCGACTACACCCGCCCCGGTCCCAACGGCCCCGTCTGCCGCGACGGCAGTCACAACGCCTTGTGCACCGCGCAGGCGCGGCAAGTTGTGACGGTGGGTGCCGCGATGTACACCGGGCGCCTCGCAGGTCAGGCGCCGGAAAACTACGAGCCCGCCGTTTATACCGCGCAAGGGGCAACCTGGGGTCTGGTCGGACCGACCGTCTCTGCCCCCGTGGAAATCGGCAGAGCCTCTGGCGGCATGGCTGCAACCGGATTGCTGTCCGGTCAGCGCGCGCGCATCGGCGGCACCAGTGCAGCCGCAGGCCGTGTGACCCGGGCCTTGGCCTTGTCCGCCGGTCGGCTGCAAGAAAACCTGTTCAAGTCAGAGAGCACACAACTGGACGATTTCGACCCTGACGTGCTCGATCTTTTCGCGGTGCCGGACCCGCAGGCGGACCGGCTTGGCGCCTATGTCGTCGTCCCTCTGCCAGCCCGCAGCAAAGCGCAAACCGAGATCGCCTGAAACACCGACCGGGGCGCCGTGCCTGCGCCCCGGTTGTCTGACCGCGTTCAGGCGGTTGGTGGCTTCACCATTCTGCCTTGGCCTCTTGCCACATGTCACGCAGCCATGCCGGAACAAGATTGGGATCGAGCGAAACGGTGCTGGTTTCGATGACACTGTCGTCCTTGAACGCATCCGACAGCAGGGCCAAGGTGAAATCGCCCTCGTATGTGTCACCGTGATAGAGGCGTGCGGTTGTTTCCGTTTCACCGTCAAGCAAGCGGACCAATGCTT
The DNA here is from genome assembly GCF_014196795.1 of Sagittula marina. GTDB lineage: Bacteria > Pseudomonadota > Alphaproteobacteria > Rhodobacterales > Rhodobacteraceae > Sagittula > Sagittula marina. The sequence continues at coordinate 335,069 of NZ_JACIEJ010000001.1, read as the reverse complement.
CGGCCAGCGTGACGCCCATCACCGCACCCGCCATGCTGTCGCTCGGGAAATGGACCCCCGCAATGGTGCGGTTCATGGCGATACGTTCTGCATGGCGGAACAGCTCGTTGCCGTTGGCAATCTCTTCGGCGGGGTTGAAACCCCGGTTGTAAAACAGGCGCGTCAGCAAAGTGGCGGAGGCAAAGCTCTCGGTCGCGTGACCTGAAGGCCAAGTGCCGTGCGGCGGGGTCTGAATGATTGGCTGCACTTTACAGGACATGGCAATCGGACGCGCCGCATCGAAGCCATGCTTTAACGGCATCTCCAGAGCGGTACACAGCCGGTAGATCGCCTGATTCAGGCAAAGCGTCCACTTAGTGGCGTCCGTGGCCATATAGCCGACCAAGGCAAAGAAGCTCTGGATGTCGCCGGTCTGCATGATGATCTCGTTCAACCGATCGGCACGCAGGTCAGCATAAGTGCGCAGCCACGGAAGTTGCTTTTCAGCAAGGAACGCGTTGGAGGGCTTTTTCAGCGTGACCACGGTTTGCCCGGCCACCGACACCCGCCCTTCGGTGTTTGCGGCTGTGCCGTCGTCGAGCGCGACACCGGAGAGGGTGTTCAGCACAGTGTCCAGAACCGCGCGCCGCTGCGAGGACCCCATGGCTTTCAAGGCGGACCAGCTTGACCGGTTGGCATTCATCGGTTCGCGGTCAGCGCTGCCATCCCAGAAGCCCACAGTCCCGTCCCGCGCAGCTCCCAAAGCCGATCCGGAAAATCCGGTGTCAGGGCCGCCTTGGTGGTTCTCGGTGGACTGGTGGTTTTGGTGGTTTTGGTGGTTCTGGTGATTTTGATGGTTCTGATGATTTTGGTGGTTCTGATGGTTCTGGTGATTTTGATGGTTGTCGAGACCGAACAAACTCATGGCAAAAGTCCTTCCATATAAACGCTGCCATGTTGGCCAGCACCACAGTGTGCGTCAAAAGCTGTCGCTTGACGCTAAGACTATTTACGGAAAATTTACGCCTGTTGCGAGGTTGAAGGTCCGATGCTAGCTTCCTTAAGGTAATTCGGAGGTTGACATGGCGGGGTACAGGCAGAATCTGTTCAAGATTAACGTGCTCGGGCCGTTGCGGTTAACCTCAGTCACGGGTGTGGACCGGACCCCTAAGGGGGCGAAAAATCAGGCTCTGGTCGCGCTCCTTGCGCTCAGTCCCGGCATGGAACGTCCACGCCGCTGGCTGGAAGACAAGCTTTGGTCCAGCTTCGGTCCTGAACAAGCCAGCGCCAATCTGCGGCAAGCCTTGTCAAAGCTTCGCACCGCTCTTGGCGAGGATGCCGACCTTTTACAGACCGACCGTGCCAGTATCGGTCTGGATGAAGCCCGCCTCCGCGTCGATCTGCTTGAAGAAGTGGTGCCGGGGAACGAGCGTATCGAGCTGCTCGAAGGGCTGGATGCACGCGATCCGGAATTCGAAGATTGGCTGAGACAGGAGCGCGCGCAGCTCCAGGCGATGATCGCGCGGGCCGGGCCAAAAGAGATTCGCGGTATTCTGATTACATGTCGCGTGGATGAGACAGCGCCAGGTCGTGACCGCATGACCTGCGATGTGCTGTCCAACCAGATCGGCGAGAATATATCAGAGCAAGTCCGTGCATGGCGACAGGCCGATCCGGACATGATCGGCTCGACGGATGCGCCACAATCAGATGTCATGATCCAAAGCCAGCTGGTGCATGAAGGCAATGGCCACATGCTGTTCATCAAAGCCATTCACCAACCGACGGCCCGCATTTTGTATTCGAAATTGCAGCGTATCGACCGGCTTGAGGCGATCATGCAATCGGAAACCGAAATCGCGCGGACCGTGTTCGAGGCCGCCGATCAGATCGTCGGGAAATTGCCGCACGTGCTGGCCAAGGACCGGCCTGAGACGCGCTCGACCGCGCTGTCACGTCTGGGCCTTTATCGTATGTTCAGCTTTGATCAGGACGCGCTGCGCGAGGCCTATGGGCTGATGGATCAGGCCTTTCGTCATGATGAGAACGGTCTGTATCTGGCATGGAGCAGCCTGATTCGCCTGACGCAAATGATGGAATTGGCGGAGGCCGATCAGGCCGCGCTGATGGAAGAGGCAGTGGAACTGTATTATCGCGCCATGGAGCTGGATTCCGACAACGGGCTTGTGCAGGCCATCGTGTCCAAGGTGCGCAGCACGGCCTTTGGAGACACTGCCGGGGTCATGGATCTGGCCCGCACATCGCTGGAGCGCAATCCGACCAGCGCCTATGCCCTGAAATCCATGTCGGAGGCCTATATGGGGTCCGGCGAGTTGCAAAAGGCTTTTGACACCTCGGCACGGGCGTGCAGCGTGGCGCGGTCCTCCCCGTTCAAACACTACTGGGATACGGGGCATTGCTTCATCTCAATCGCGTGCAACCGCAACGACGAGGCGATCATCGCCGCAGAAGCGGCAACCCGCGCGGCACCCCTGTCACGACCTGCGCATCGCTCTTTGCTCGCGCTGTACGCTGCGACGGGGGAGCTTCAAAAAGCGCAGAGCGTTGCCGAAAAGATGGCAAAGATCGAACCGGGATTTTCGCTTGATGCGATGGTAAATGATCCCGCGTATCCGGTACGAACGCTGCGCAACAAGGGACTTTTAGAACCGGTGCGCGGCTTGCTGTGAAGCGCTCCTGGCGAGACCTCGAAGATTCGTGATAATTTCCAGACAATCTTTGTGGTATCTCTAGATTACCCACTAAACAGCCTATTCTAGCCACATTCGCACTGTTTCTAGAGGCTGGAACAGAAGTTCCACGGGAATGAATTGTGCAATGACAGGAAATACGGTCCTCAGTCCTAAGCACTGAACCACTCACAGGCCCGATCGGGTCGTTTTCTGCATGCACAGGTGAAAGGCGCTAAGAATGGCGACGTATTTGGTCACGACGGGCAATTGGAACTCCTCGACCTTCTGGTCGGGGATTGATGCTGTGAACGGCGACACGCTGGACATGAGCGCGTTGGGCGCGGCCTTTTCCGTCGACTTTGACGCCGCCGGGGTCATGACGATCAGCGATGGTGTCACGTCCTTCACCATTGGCGACGCGGGGGCCGTGGGCACAGATTCCACGCTGAGTAGCGGAAGCCTTAGCGACTTCCAAACGCTGCAACTGAGCCAGGGTGATGATACGGTCACTGCCGACGGCGATGCGAACGTCATCATGGCCGGGGATGGCGGCGATTCCATCGACAGCGGTGACGGCGATGACACCGTAGATGGCGGTGCGGGCGATGACACTCTTTCAGGCGGTAGCGACAACGACAGTCTGACAGGTGGCGACGGCGATGACCTGTTCTTCCTTGAGGACAACTGGCACGACGATACGCTCATTGGTGGCGAGGCCGAGGAAACCTCTGGCGATCAGGTGGATTTCTCGGCGCTGACCAAGGGGGTCGAGGTCAGCTACAGCGCGGACGAGGCGGCGCGCTTCAGCGATGGCGTGGACAGCGGCACCTTTGCCGAGATTGAAAACGTCACGCTGACAGAGCATGCCGATACGCTAGACGCCTCTGCGACGGCAGCCCCGATCAACGCCGAAGGCCTTGGCGGCGATGACAGCATGATCGGGTCCACCGGGGCCGACAGCCTTGATGGCGGCGATGGCAATGACACGCTCCGCGGTGCCGAAGGTAACGATACGATCACCGGTGGCACAGGCGACGACAGCATCTACGGCAATGGGGGAGACGACATCCTCTTCGGTGGTGACGGCTCTGACAGCCTGTACGGCGAAACCGGCAATGATGAGGTCCACGGCGGTGCGGGCGACGACACCGTCGAGGGCAACGAAGGCGACGACACGCTGTATGGCGGCGACGGCAACGACTGGATGCGCGGATCGTACGACAACGATATCTTGCATGGCGGCGCAGGCGACGACTATCTTTGGGGCGGCTGGGGCGACGATACCTTTGTTATCGAGAATGGCTTTGGCAATGACACGGTCGATGCTGAGGGCGTGGCGGAGACAGACGGCGACGTGCTGGATCTATCGGCTGTCACCGATGACCTGACAGTCGACCTGACCCATGTGAACCCGGAAATCGGCACGGTCACAGACGGCCAGGATACGCTGAACTTCAATGAGATCGAGACCATTCGTTTGGGTGGTGGCCGCGATACGCTGGTGCTGGCCGATGGTTCTGGTGCGGACCGTGTCACCGGCTTCGACCTGACCGACAGCGGCGATGGCAGCACCAACGATCAGTTGGACGTCACCGGCCTGACCGACATCGACGGCGCACAGGTGAACACTGCACACGTGACAGTCACGGATGACGGTGCAGGCAATGCTGTGCTGAGCTTCCCGAATGGCGAAAGCCTGACGCTTATGGGCGTGGCCCCGTCCTCGGTGGCATCGCCTGCCGTTCTGGCAACCATGGGCATTCCAACCGCAAGCGACGAGGTCGTGACCGGAACCTCTGGCGCGGATACCATAGACGCCGGCTACATGGGCGACCCCGACGGCGATCGGGTGGACGCAGGCGACAATGCTGCAGGAAATGATGACGACAGCATCGAGGCTGGCGCAGGTGACGATTCCGTGGTCGCTGGCGCGGGCAATGACACCGTGCAGGCGGGGGATGGCAACGATACCGTGGAGGGCGGAGCCGGAGACGACAGCCTCGACGGGGGCGCAGGCGCGGACACGCTGCTGGGCGAAGCGGGCGCGGATACGTTGATCGGCGGCGATGGCGATGACAGCCTGAGCGGTGGAGATGGGCGCGATACTCTGCTTGGCGGGGCGGGCGACGACGACCTGTCGGGCGGAGCAGGTGGCGACAGCCTGGATGGCGGCAGTGGTGCGGATACGCTTCAGGCAGGCTCCGGTGATACGGTGTTCGGCGGCGACGGGGACGACACGTTCAACACGGGTCCCGCACTGAACAACGGTGGCGCATTTTCCATCACTGGCGGCGAAGGGGATGAGACCCTCGGCGACACTCTGAACATCACCGGACCGGCCACGATCGCCATGATCGGGCCGAAATCGGGCACCGTAAAGTGGCTGGACGGGTCAAAGCTGACCTTTTCCGAGATTGAGAATATCAATTATGTGCCCTGTTTCACGCCCGGCACGAGGATCAAGACCGCCACAGGAGAAGCCGACGTGGCCGACATTCGTGTCGGTGATCGCGTCCTGACACGCGATAATGGATATCAGACGGTGCGCTGGTGTGGCTCAAAATCCCTGACGGGCCGGCAGCTGCACAATGACCTCAGTCTTCAGCCTATCCACATTCGCGCCAATGCCTTTGGGCAAGGAATGCCAGAGCGGGACATGCTGGTCTCTCCGCAGCACCGGGTATCGCTGAATGGTGCTCTGGTGCAGCTGTTGACTGGCGAAGATGAAGTGCTGGCGGCCGCTGGCAGCCTGACCCACCGCGACCGGATCAAACGTGTCAGCCCGGGCAAGGGCGTGACCTACGTGCATTTCATGTTTGATCGGCATGAATTGGTGAATTCCGATGGCGCGTGGACCGAGAGCTTTCAGCCGGGAGACATGTCACTGGCCGGATTGGACAACCCGCAACGTGAAGAACTCTTCCGACTCTTCCCGGATCTGATCTGTGCCCGAGGGCAGAATAGATACGCAGCTGCCCGCCCGACACTCAAAGCGTATCAGGCGAAGCTGATGACCGAGACAGTTTAGAGCCTGCTCAGCAAGTCGGGTGAAGGTGTGCCGGTCACGGTCATCCCCTTGGCCTGTTGATAAGCACGAATGGCCGCCTCGGTTTTGTTACCAAGCACGCCATCGGGTTTGCCTGCGTCAAACCCCGCTTGAGACAGGCCGCGCTGCAAATCCTTGCGTTGTTGCAGCGTCAGCCCATATCGGTCCGCGCCAAATGTACCGACCAAGGGGCCTCCCCCGGCAAGCCGGTTGGCGAAATAGCTGACGCCCAGACCATAGTTCTCGGACGGATTGTAGCGCAAGATCACCTCGAAGTTGCGGAACACCATGAACGCCGGACGGCCCACGCCCATTGGCGCAAGGATTGCCGCCGATCCACCAGAAGGCAAAGAGCCACGTGCCGCACGCACGCCCAGGCTTTGCCAGTCAGAAACGCTGCGCTTGCGCGCCTTGCCAATGCCTGCGGTGAAACCTTGCGGCAGGATCACCTCGACAGCCCAGGGCTGCCCGCTTTGCCAGCCAGAGCGTTTGAGGTAATTCGCTGTCGTGCCGAAGGCATCGATCGGGTTATCACCCCAAACATCCCGACGCCCGTTGCCGTCGAAATCCACGGCAAAGTTTTGAAACGCGTTCGGCATCAGCTGAGTATGGCCTGACGCACCGGCCCAACTGCCCAGCAGTTCCGACGGGCGCGCATCGCCGGATTGGATCATCCGCAAAGCGTCCGTCAGGTTGGATTCAAAAAACGCTCCGCGCCGCCCTTCCCACGCGAGTGTGGCCGTGGAGGAAATCACCGAAATCTGACCCCGACGGGTGCCGAAATAGCTTTCCACGCCCCAGATCGCAGCCAGAACATCCGCGCTGACCCCGTAGCGTGCGGCGACCGATTGTAGCGCGCTGTTTTGTTGCGCAACGGCCCGTTGACCAAATGCGACCTTTTCCTCTGGCGCGACAAGCGCGAGATAGTCCTCAAGCGAGCGGTTGAATTCCGTCTGGTTGCGGTCCCGCTCCACAACGCCGGGCAGATAGCCCTGCCCACGAAAGGCGACATCCAAAGTTCCGGCAGAAATCCCGCGCGCCTGTGCCCGCCCGCGAAAAGCCTGTAGCCAGGTGTCAAAGGAGGCATTCGGCGTTGGCCGGAACTCCGGGCCAAGCGCGGCTGGATCGCTCGGACCAACCCGCATAGCGCCACCGCTTCCGCAGGCCGCCAATCCCAGCGCCGAAGCACCCAGTATCATATTTCTACGAGTCAAGATCATAGTTTGTTCCGCCGAAGCACGTGGTCAAGAAGCGGCACACTAGCGGTGTAATGGCATCGGCTGCAATGACAGAGAGATCAAGCGCTGCGCACTTCCCTCAGGTAATGCTTGCTTCGTAAATGACTAAGCCGATCAGCGCCAGAGCGCACAGGGTCAGCACCCAGAACCAGTATCGATTTCGTAACGGAGTTGGTCTGAAACAATAGGAGCAAACGGCTGCTCCCATAGCGAGCTCGTGATTACACCGGCACCGAAAAATGCGCAGTTTTTTCTCGGCCATAAAACGCCTTTCATTAGTTACCCTACCCCCGGCAGGAATATTCTCCGCATCAAACCCGCACGTAGAGCCTAATACACTTCTCTTTCGACGGACCTTGCCAGTATGGCGCTGGCCTCCGTCTTTCAGTCGTTCGCGCAGTCTTTCACAACTATACCGATATGTAACTTAAAACCTCAAGGTTGACGCTACGATACATAAACGCATGAATTTTAAGATAGTTTCAGAGATGGTGGGCATTTTCGGCAATCAAATGCTCCAATTTGCGTCTGCCCTCACATCATGGCTGTCTCTGATCGACGAAGACGGAAGAGCCCTCCGGAAGCCGAAACCCGCCATAGGCCTGTGGTCGGAAATGGTCGCCGCCATGACACTGCCCCCTGCACTCAGCCGTTCGTCAAGACGCCACCCGTTTCAAATCGAGCAGCCCCCATCCGCATCAAAGGTCTCGGCACACTCGTGATCAGGTCGCTCTGGACCGGCGGCGCGAACGCTCCTTTCGGCCGTGGGTATATGAGCAGTTTGATCGATAAAAAGATACTTTCGCGTCTTACCTCCTGCTATGCAGATCTTGACGTAAGATGGACCTACGGCACCCCTGATCCCTTTGTGTCCGCAAGAGAAGAACGACTACGTAGGCGCTTTGGCGCAAGGTAGATGCATCTGCATATTAGGCGAAATTTCGTGGCCTTCGGTCGCTTTGATCACGCAGCTTCGTTTGACGTGATCTCGTTCAGCGCGATACTCCTGCTCACATTCCGAAGACCATATTGAAAAACTGTGGAGCCAGCCCAATGTTTTGCGCCGCTTGTGGATGAGAAGCTGCCCGAGCATGGCCTTGGAAAATATATTTCTTCTGACGATACGCGAAACAACCTTGGCTTATTGTGGTTAACAAGGAATGCGCTCGCGATGGATCTGGCTTGGTTCGGCTGAAGATATGTCCGGTTCGAGCATATCGGCCGGTGCCCAAAAGTCGCCCTACCCTTTTCAGATAGGAACACACGGCGATGCGCTGATCCGCTTGAGGTGCGCAGCGGAAGCGGACCTCTAAATCGACGGCATCGCGCATTTGCGCGTGAAGGATATTGCGGCAGGACTGAGCGGGATATCTTTCTTGCCAAGTCACTCGCGGGACCGTCGATCTCAAATGGGCGTCCGCAACATCCTTGCACAAAGGTCACAAACACCCACAGGAACTGTCGTCCGATACCGCTTCACATTTTACGGACGGCTTAAGAGGGGTCCAAAAGGCTGTCGATTCAGGCAATGCGTCCCGCACAGCTTTCCCCGTTGCCGCGAACCACTTTTGCCTCCGTCCCACGCGCCAAGGGAACACCGCCAGTCCCGGTCAGCCGCGAAATGAGAACATAAACATCCACGGCCTTGCGTTTGGGAGCATAGTTTTCTGCGGCAAGCTCACCTTCGGAGACACAGGCACCGACACGCGCATCAAAGCCCAGCAAAACACCGTCGAACGGTGCGACCAATCTCAATGCGGCATGGTCGATCTCCGCCGTCTTCAAATCCAATTAAACAATCTCTACGGCGATTTCGGCGCGGGTGTAGGCCAATTGGGCACTGGCGATCGCCTCCCGTGCCTGATCTGCGCCAAACCGTGCATCCAACATCCGGCGCTCCACCGCCTCCATGGTGGTTTCATTGATCAATCACCGCCGAAACATGGTTTGGTTTGGGTCAAACTCCCTGGCCACGAAGTCCGACTCCTCAATACGACGGCGCTCCGCGGCCTTGGCCGATGAAACCGCCAGTGCCTCCTCCGCCACTGCGGCGTTGAGATCGAAAGGCTTCGCAGGGCCAGACCTTGATATCGCTCATTTTGCAGGCACCAAAAACAACATCCTCAGCATCGCGACGATGGTAACTTTTTCACGGGTCAAAAAAGCGCTGGTCAGGCCCAGTCGCCGCAAGCCAATTTATCAACTCAATTCGAACCGGACACAGAAAAGGCGACTTCAAGAGAAGCCGCCTTTCTTCAAGACATTAAATCAATTTATACGTGTGCGCGAGTTCCGCCACGTGGGCCTGCTACCAACCAAGCGATAAAGCCGAGGACCGGCAGGATCAGAATGGCGAGCGTCCAGACAATCTTGGCAAGCGTCGATGCGCCTGAGGTCAATGTCTGGTAAATCGCGTAGATGTCCAGAACAAGGATGATGAGGCCGAAAATACCATATTCCATTTCAAGTGCTCCCGTGTTGCGTGTCCTGATCTAGAAACAAACAAAACGTAATTTAGTTCCCCCTTCTTGAACCTCGACAGTGCCAAAATCCTGAATTTTCATTTACGACAAGCGCCACCTAAAGGCGAAAGCAACGCGTGATAATCTGCCTTTGCCCGTATATCGAAAGAGAAATGCCCTGATGAATCCGCGTGCACGCCCTAGATTCGTCACGTTTCGGCGCGATTTCTGACCATCAGTTAAAAGGTGCAGGAGTTCCAGATGTCAGATCAAAGCGTGCCTTCAAAAGATCGCAAGAGAACCATCACCCTCGGCGGTGTCACCCTGCTTTGCGCTTTGGGGACGGGCTATATGATGCAATATGGCGTCTCCCTGCCGGGCCAATCCGCGCCCGCTGTCGCGACCCAGGATTTGGAGCTCAGCGATATCAATCAGACTTCTTCCGCTCTGGTTGGTGCCCCTCGCGCGCCGTTGGTTTCGGCCGCAGATGCACCTGTCGCTCTGGGCGCACAGTCGCCCGAGGCACTTGTTATGCCATCACCTCAGACCGCGTCTGTCGCAACATTGCCGAGCTTCACCACTGCTCCCGCAAAGCTCACTTTGGCCGCCGTAGAAACGGACCTGCCGAAGCAGCCGAGCCAAGCGCCGGCCTTGCCCGTCTGCGACATCGTGATGACCGCGACAGCATCCGCCGGTGCAATGGTTGATATTGAGCTAACGGCTCCTTGCCACCCGTCGGAGCGCGTTACTTTGCATCACCATGGCATGATGTTCACCGAGATCACGTCCGCCGAAGGTGCGCTGTCCGTTTCGGTCCCGGCGCTGTCGGACACCGCGCTGATCATTGCATCCTTCGCCACTGGGGACGGTGCAACAGCCATGGCTGACGTGCCGGCCCTACCATTCTACGACCGCGTCGCCGTGCAGTGGATTGGCACCACAGGCCTTGGTTTACACGCCCGCGAATTCGGCGCTGACTATTTCGCGCCCGGCCACATTCACGCCGATGCTGCAGGCGACCTCGCGGTCACCGCACGCGGCGAAGGCGGCTTTCTAACACCGCTGGGAAACCCAGCCATCCCTGATCCGCAACTGGCGGAGGTCTATTCCTTCCCAAAAAGCGTGGCGGCACGCAACGGCGACATCACCCTCACGGTTGAGGCTGAGATCTCCGACGCCAACTGCGACCGCACAATCGAAGCGCAAACACTTGAAATCCGTGACGGTGCCGGCCTGCGCACCCGCAACCTGACTCTGGACATGCCCAGCTGCGAGGCTACGGGTGACTTTCTTGTGTTGAAAAACCTCGTCGAAGACCTGACTATCGCCGCAAGATAAAATCAGGCGATCCACGAGGGGCACCATGACCATTCAACGTGCGGCGATCTTCGCCGCACTTTTCTGTTTGCAGCTTTTGTGCCTTCCATTCTCGGCCCGCGCTCAGGATATCACTCTCAGCTCACGCGACGGATCAATCGAACTCAAAGGCACGCTTCTTGGGTTCGACGGTGAATTCTACCGCATCGACACCCGCTTTGGCATTCTAACGGTCGACGGCTCTGGCGTGTCCTGCACTGGCATTGGCTGCCCATCCCTGATCGACTACGTGGCCGACCTCCAGATATCTGGCTCAGCCACGTTGGGCCGCGTCATGCTACCCGCCCTGATCGAAGCCTTCGCCATGCGCTCCGGTCTAGCCACCCACCGCGAGACCGAAGGCGCCAACCAGTTCACCTACACGCTGACAAATATGCGCACGTCGAAACCCGTCGGGCGCTTTCATTTTCGTGTCTCAAACACGGACGACGGCTTTGTAGACCTTCTCAGCCGTGACGCCGATATCGTGATGGCCCTGCGTGAAATCCGCCCCGCAGAGGCGAAGCTTGCCCGCGAAGCCGGACTGGGTGACCTCACACTTGCAAACCGCTCGACTGTTTTGGCACTGGATGCGCTGGTGCCCGTGATCTCACCCAGCAATCCCGTGGACCGCCTCTCCGTTTCGGAATTGGTTAAAATCCTCTCCGGTCAGGAAACCAATTGGAAAGCGTTCGGTGGACCTGACGCGCCGATCACGGTTCACATGCGTGACGCCGCCAGTGGGTTGGCGCAAAGTGTTGAGGATCGATTGCTCAAGCCAGGTCGTGCCACCCTTGGCCCGGTCACGCGGCACGCTTCGAACACTGAATTGTCAAACGCCGTCGCCCGCGACCCCTTCGGCATTGCTTTGGCAAGCTTTTCCGAGATCGGGAACACGAAGGCCTTGCCGGTGTCCGGGCCTTGCGGCTTTGACCTGCACGCTGCGCGCCGCACGGTAAAGACAGAGGACTATCCGCTGACCACCCCTGCCTTTCTTTATATGCCAGCGCGGCGACTGCCCGCTTTGGCCCGCGATTTCCTGAAGTTTACTCGCAGCACACAGGCGCAGATCGTCATTCGCCGCGCCGGTTTCGTCGATCAGTCAACGGAGGAGATTCGTTCTGATCTGCAAGGAGACCGCCTCGCAAATGCGATCCTGGTGGCCGATGGAGCAGAGGGACTAAAGAACCTGCAACGGCTGACAAAAACCTTGTTACCAATGCGACGGCTCACAACCTCTTTTCGTTTCGAAACTGGCTCATCTCGGCTTGACGCTCAGTCGCGCTCCAACGTGTTGCAACTGGCACGCGCCTTGGAAATCGGCACCTACGACGGGCGCAAAGTTCTTTTCGTCGGCTTTTCGGATGCGGTTGGTCCCGCCGAGGCAAATCTGAGCATTGCACACAAACGTGCCGAGGCCGTACGCATCGCGGTGGAACTTGCCGCTGAAACCGCCAATTTCGAGAGCGTTACGCTCTCTTCAGACGCCTTCGGCGAGGCGATGCCCATGGCGTGTGACGACACCTCTTGGGGGCGCGAGGTGAACCGCAGAGTCGAAGTCTGGGTGCGTTAAAGCAATCCCTCAGCGCGAAAGCTCAATTCCCGCGACTTGCCGATCACCAGGTGATCGTGCAGTACAATTCCCAAAGCCTCCGCCGCCTGCTGGATCTGTTCGGTCACCACGATATCTGCCTCAGACGGAGTCGGGTCGCCAGAGGGGTGATTGTGCACCAAGATCAACGCTGTGGCATTCAATTCAAGCGCGCGTTTCACGACCTCTCGGGGGTAGACCGGAACATGATCCACTGTACCTCGCGCCTGTTGTTCATCCGCAATCAGCACGTTTTTGCGGTCAAGGTAAAGCACGCGGAATTGCTCGATATCGCCATGCGCCATGGCAGTCTGACAATACTCCAGCAAAGCATTCCAACCACTTAGTATCGGTTTTTGTAGCACGCGCGATCGAGCCAATCGGTGCGCGGCTGCCTCGATGACCTTCAACTCGCAGATAACAGCATCGCCAACACCTGCGACCTCTGACAGTCGATGCGTCGGAGCCGACAACACCCCATTGTAGTCGCCAAAGGTTTCGAGCAGCAGCCGCGCCAAAGGCTTCACATCCCGGCGTGGAATAGCTCGGAAAAGCACAAGTTCCAGCATTTCATAATCTGGCAGGGCCTCTGGTCCGCCGACCAAGAAACGCTCGCGCAGGCGAGCGCGATGATCACGGATGTAGGAAGGCGACTTCTCTGCTCTAGGCGCGCCCTGCGGTGGCACCTCGTCATGCGCGAAAAGCGCCGCTTGGGAGTCAGAGAAGTGCTGAGAGCGTGTCATATACACAGTCTCAACCGATCTTCATGAAAAACTGGTTAATGGGCTTTCTGGCCCGAGATCCCGTTGCGCTTGTTGTAAGTGACGACACGCCAGAGGTAGACGGCGAACAAGCCAACGACCACAGCGGTGCTGACTGGATCCAACCATGCACTCACTGTCTCGTATCCGCCCTCCAGCCAGTAGCCGGCCAGCGTCAGAGCCGCAGTCCAAGCCACAGTGCCCAAGGCACTGAAACCCAAGAACAAAGCACGGTTCATTCTGCGCACGCCTGCAGGCACTGAAATCAACGTCCGCACCGTTGGGATCAGGCGTCCGATCAATACCGCACCGCTGTCGTGGCGATCAAACCAGGCGTTTGCACGGTCCAACTCATCAGGTGACACCCCCAGCCAGCGGCCGTGCTTGTGTGTCAAACGACAGACGCGGTCAAATCCGACCCGCCGCGCAAGCCAATACCAAAGGTAGGCCCCCGCTAGGGAACCTGCGCTTCCCGAAAGGATCACCACCCATAGCGACATATCTCCGCGAGCGGCGTTGAAACCGGCGAGCGGCATAATCAATTCTGACGGGATCGGAGGAAATACATTTTCAAGGAACATCAGGAACGCTACCCCGAGCGCGCCCATGGAATCGATCAGGCCTGTGATCCAGTCGAACATACGCAGTGCTTTCCATACAAAAGGGTTCGGGAATGAAACCCGAACCCTTGATCTTTTGTTCCAATGAAGTGGCAACGACCTGCGCGGAAAGCGCAAAGTCGTTTTACCCCTTCATGGAATCCCAGAAATGCTTCACAGAACTGAAGAAGCTCTTGCTCTCTGGGTTATTGTCTTCGCTCAGATCTTCGAACTCGCGCAAGAGATCTTTCTGACGCGATGTCAGATTGACCGGCGTTTCGACTGCGAGTTCAATGAACATATCACCCGAGGAACCACCACGCAGCGCAGGCATACCCTTGCCCCGCAACCGCATCTGGCGACCCGATTGCGATCCCGACGGGATCTTAACCCGCGAGCGTCCGCCATCGATTGTCGGAACTTCAATGTCACCGCCCAACGCCGCCGTAGCCATTGACACTGGCACCCGGCAATGCAGTTCGGTGGCTTCGCGCTCAAAGATCTTGTGCGGCTCGACCTCGATGAAGATGTACAGGTCACCCGGAGGGCCACCGCGCATCCCGGCCTCGCCCTCACCTGCAAGACGGATTCGCGTGCCGGTTTCCACCCCGGCCGGGATGTTCACCGACAGCGCGCGTTCCTTTTGAACGCGCCCCGCACCCTGGCAATTGTTGCAGGGGTTCTTGATGATCTGCCCCATGCCCGAACACGTCGGACAGGTTCGTTCTACCGTGAAGAAGCCTTGCGTTGCGCGCACCTTCCCCATGCCCGAACACGTCGGACAAGTGGTCGGCTCTGTCCCGCCTTCTGAGCCGGAGCCATTGCAGACGTTACATTGCACCGAGGTCGGCACATTGATTGTCTTGGCCAAGCCGTTGAAGGCATCTTCAAGTGTTATGCGCAGGTTATAACGCAGGTCTGCGCCACGCGCCGCACGGCGACCGCCACCTTGACGCCCGCCCATGAAGTCGCCGAACAAATCGTCGAACACGTCGGAAAACGCACTGGCGAAATCCGGATTGCCACCGGGTCCGCCGGGACGGCCTCCGCCGCCACCCATGCCACCTTCAAAGGCCGCATGACCAAACCGGTCGTAGGCAGCCTTTTTCTCCGCGTCCTTCAGAACGTCGTAGGCTTCATTTGCTTCCTTGAATTGGTTCTCGGCCTCGGGGTTGTCCGAGTTGCGGTCCGGGTGAAGTTCCTTGGCCTTCTTGCGATAGGCTTTCTTGATCTCATCCGCCGAAGACCCCTTCGCCACACCGAGCACATCGTAATAATCACGCTTGGACATATGTCCTCCTCTCGGCCCGAATTGACTGACACACGGTCAGAAGAAAGGGCCGGCCCGGTGTCCGGACCGGCCCCTCTCGGTTTTCCGGGCGCGTGCCTTAGGCCCGCTTGTCGTTGTCCAGATCCTCGAAGTCAGCGTCGACGATTGTGTCGTCGTCCGCGTTCCCCTGCGATTCATCAGCGGCTTGCGGACCATCCGAGTCACTTTCGGCGGCGGACGCCTTGTAGATCGCCTCACCCAGACGCATGGACGCCTCGGTGACGTTCTGGATGCCGGACTTGAGCTTCTCGGCGGACACATCGTCCTTTTCGAGATCGTCCTTCAGAGCAGCCACAGCCAATTCGATCGCTTCGACGGTCGATGGATCGACCTTGTCGCCGTGCTCCTCGACGTGCTTCTCGGTCTGGTGAATCAGGCTCTCTGCCTGGTTCTTCGCTTCCACCAGTTCTTTGCGATCCTTGTCCGCGTCGGCGTTCTCTTCCGCCTCGCGCACCATACGCTCGATATCTTCTTCGGTCAGACCGCCGGACGCCTGGATCGTGATCTTTTGCTCTTTGTTGGTGCCTTTGTCTTTGGCCCCAACCGACACGATGCCGTTGGCGTCGATGTCAAAGGTCACTTCGATCTGCGGCATGCCGCGCGGTGCCGGCGGGATGTCCTCTAGGTTGAACTGGCCGAGCATCTTGTTGTCCGCCGCCATCTCGCGCTCACCTTGGAACACCCGGATCGTCACAGCGTTCTGGTTGTCTTCGGCGGTGGAGAAAACCTGAGACTTCTTGGTCGGGATCGTGGTGTTGCGGTCGATCAGACGCGTGAACACGCCACCCAGCGTTTCGATGCCCAAGCTAAGCGGTGTCACGTCGAGCAGGACCACGTCCTTGACGTCGCCTTGCAGAACACCAGCCTGAATGGCGGCGCCCATGGCAACCACTTCGTCCGGGTTCACACCCTTGTGCGGCTCCTTGCCGAAGAACTTTGTCACCTCTTCGATGACTTTCGGCATACGGGTCTGACCACCGACCAAGACGATTTCGTCGATGTCGGATGTGGACAGGCCCGCGTCCTTGAGAGCAGCCTGACATGGTTTGATCGACGCTTTGATCAGATCGCCAACAAGGCTTTCCAGCTTGGCGCGGGTCAGCTTCATCACGAGGTGCAGCGGCGTGCCGCCGGAGCCCATCGAAATGAACGGCTGGTTGATCTCGGTTTGCGTCGCCGAGGACAGTTCGATCTTGGCTTTCTCTGCGGCTTCTTTGAGACGCTGCAGAGCCATCTTGTCCTTGGTCAGGTCGACCTGGTGCTCTTTCTTGAATTGGTCCGCGAGGTAGTTCACGATCCGCATGTCGAAGTCTTCACCACCAAGGAACGTGTCACCGTTGGTGGATTTAACTTCGAACAGACCATCGTCGATCTCGAGGATAGTCACGTCGAACGTACCGCCACCAAGGTCATAGACCGCGATGGTGCGGGTTTCTTTCTTGTCGAGACCATAGGCCAGCGCAGCAGCCGTCGGCTCGTTGATGATGCGCAGCACTTCGAGGCCGGCAATCTTGCCCGCGTCCTTGGTCGCCTGACGCTGAGCGTCGTTGAAGTACGCCGGCACGGTGATGACCGCCTGCGTCACTTCTTCACCAAGATAGCTCTCGGCGGTTTCTTTCATCTTCTGCAGCGTGAAGGCAGAGATCTGCGAGGGAGAGAATTTCTCGCCACGGATCTCGACCCAAGCGTCGCCGTTGCCGCCGTCCACGATCTTGTACGGAACGATGTCCTTGTCCTTGGTCACTTCGGCGTCGGTGGTGCGACGGCCGATCAGACGCTTGACGGCAAATACGGTGTTTTCCGGGTTGGTCACAGCCTGACGTTTTGCCGGCTGGCCCACCAAACGTTCATCTTCGGTGAAACCGACGATGGAGGGCGTTGTACGTGCCCCTTCGGCGTTCTCGATAACACGTGCCTGCGAGCCATCCATGATAGCGACGCAGGAGTTCGTGGTCCCGAGGTCGATGCCAATCACTTTACCCATGATTTCGATCCCTTTCTGTCTCAAGGCGATACAACGAGGCGATGGACCCATTTTGGCGACCACACCCCGCATTCATTTACGCTGGCAGAGGACCTGCCACCGCGTTCGGAGGGTATATAAGGAGCGCCCTGCGCTTTGCCAAGCATTCGGACCCTCGCAAATCATCGGATTCTTACTGCAACAGGCAACTGGCCCCGTTTGACGTCGCGGGAACCGCCCATTTTGGCGAGAATTTCAGGCGCTATAGCGTGAAATCCTTGGCAACTGGTTTCAAACGGGCCAGTTTTCCCGACATGACAGAGCTAAAGATCAAAGGGTTTCGCATTTTTCCCGGCGCTTTGGACCGCGCGGCCCAGCTAGCCGTCGTTGACGATGTCCGCGAGGTGCTGCGCGCAGCGCCTCTGGTCCGACCTCGCACCCGGCGCGGACCGATGTCCGTGCGCATGTCTGCGGCGGGCGATTTTGGCTGGATCAGCGACACGCGCGGCTACCGCTACGAAAAGCACCATCCGGACGGACAGGCATGGCCCCCGATTCCCGCGAGCATTCTTGCGCTTTGGGACCGGTTTGCCGACTGCGAGCGCGCACCAGAATGCTGCCTGATCAACTGGTACGCCGAGGACGCCCGCATGGGCCTGCATCAGGACAAGGACGAGCAGGACTACGATTGCCCGGTGCTGTCTGTGTCTTTGGGGGACGACGCCCTGTTTCGCATGGGCGGAGAGGACCGCAAAGACAGCACCAAATCTCACTGGCTGACGTCTGGCGACGTGGTGCTGCTGACTGGCACATCGCGGCGCGCCTTTCACGGGGTAGACCGCGTACGTCCCGGCTCATCGACGCTTTTTTCAGAAGGCGGGCGATTGAACCTGACGTTGCGCGTCGTGACCTAGTCCGTCAGGGAACAACAGCCACCATAAGTCGGCCCCTGCGACCCGGTCACAAAGACCGTCGCGTCCAACCCGTAGATACGGTCCGACATGCCGTCGGTGCAGGTGTCCGGCGTGATCACCGCCGCAATTTCGCGCGAGGCCCCGACGCCGCGCATGGCATATTTTTCCACCTCGGCTGGCAGCCTGCCCAGGGCTCCGACCTGGAACACATCCACCAGCGGAGTATCGAGACGGCGCAGCTGCGCAGTCTCTTCCGGCACGATTTCCAGATCCCAGAACGGCTCTGTCCCGAAGCATCGCAGCCCTTGGGCATTGGCGACACTTTCCTCCGACCGGCGCTCAAGGAAGCGCAAAGATGCCCAGCCCACCCCTTCATCCAGATTGAAACGCGCCCAATTGCCTTGAATTGCCGTCACCTCGACCCGCGTCTCATCGTGGGTCAATGACCCGATCACAGGATTGCCAACTCCTGGCCCGCTGCGCACGTTCAAAACGTCGTCCGTCCGCACACCCGTCACATCAAACATCGCCGGAAGCTCCTGCGCATGAACAGCGCCGCCGAGCAAAGCCGCAAAGATCATCACAAGACGCATGAGGTACGCGCGCGCTATCATTGACGCGCACTCCACGACGCAGAGGCATGCTTTCGCGTGTAAAATTCGCCCATCAAGCCAATCATGATCAACACCAGCGACAGGTACAGTGGATATTCCCAGTTCGAGTTGTGCGGATTGTAATCCTTGAACGCATATCCGCGAGACTGGTCAATCGTGTGGAACAACGGGTTCCAGTCGAACATGACGACCATGTATCCTGGCAGCGTGTTGGCCACGAACATCTTGCCCGAGGCAATCATGTTTGCCCGCTGGTAAATTGTCGAAATGATCCCAACAGGCGAAGGCGCCCAAGGCTTGACCGCCAGAAACACCAGCCCGATTGCAGCCCCGGAGAACCAGGACAATATGACCATTAACATGCATCCGATCGGGTCGTGGATCTCCTGCAGAACGAACGGATTGAAAGCCACATCATACACAAACAGGACCAAGATCAGCGATAGCATCTGGATGTATAGCGAAGACACCATCCCGGACAGGATAGCGATCATCGTGTTCATCGGGGCGTGTTGCATCATCGGGCTGGCCGGCCCCTCTGACCCGGCAACGGCGCCCATTGTCTTGCTGTGCGTCAGGTATAGAAAAACACCCGTCATGATGTAGACCATGAAATCGCCACGCAACGCCGCGCCCTTCATGCCCATGATCGAAAACATCGCGTAAAATGCGAGCACAAAAATGATCGTTTGCAGCAGATTGATAAAAATCGCCATAAAGGCGTTTTCATGCGTTTTGCGCACCGCCCGGACAGAATTGTGGTAGATCAGCTCACATATGTTGAGCGCCGACTCCAACTTGGATTTCGGGCGGTACGTCTGAAACATTGACCACTCCACTGCCACGGCATTTTCGCCGCTGCCTGCCTATTTATAGGGCGAATTTGGTTGACTTGCCGTTTATCGTTATAGCGACCATAAGACGAACATAGAGCCAAATCAACAAACCGCGCACCGTGGTGTCCCAAGGAGATTTCGCATGAACTATTCCGATCTGATGACGGTGCTGCGACGCCTGTCGATCGAGGCCGGCGACAAGATCATGGAGATCTACAACGCCGACGATTTCGAAGTGAAAACCAAGTCCGACGAATCGCCAGTGACAGAGGCTGACGAAGCGGCTGACGCATTGATTTCCGCAGGCCTGCGCGAGGCCTTCCCCGATGTGCCCCTGGTAACCGAAGAGCAGGCTGCCTCCCACAGCATCGACGCGCGCACATTCCTGATCGTTGACCCATTGGACGGCACAAAGGAGTTCATCAACCGCCGGGGCGATTTCACTGTGAACATCGCATTGGTGGAAGACGGCGTGCCGACTCGTGGCGTGGTCTATGCC
The DNA here is from genome assembly GCF_014196795.1 of Sagittula marina. Classification (GTDB taxonomy): domain Bacteria; phylum Pseudomonadota; class Alphaproteobacteria; order Rhodobacterales; family Rhodobacteraceae; genus Sagittula; species Sagittula marina. The sequence goes on along the minus strand of NZ_JACIEJ010000001.1, from coordinate 315,188 downwards.
CCGGCGCGCGAGCGCATGTTCTACACCAATTCCGTCGGCCACTCGGTCGAGGAAACCGGTCCCTTCAAGGCCGGCACAAAGGGCGAGACCAAGGACATCCGCGTTACAGAGCCCGACAATGAAGCTCTGATGGTCGTTGCATCCAAATCGCACCGAGATCAGGCCACCGACGATTACATCAGCAAATACAATGTGAAGGACATGCGCTCTGCCGGATCTTCGCTCAAGTTCTGCCTTGTGGCGACTGGAGAGGCAGACATCTACCCGCGCCTCGGCCGCACAATGGAATGGGACACTGCCGCCGGGCACGCCGTGCTCGCTGGCGCTGGGGGACAGGTCGTGCGTTTCGACGACCACACACCGCTGGCTTACGGCAAAGACGGCTTCGCAAACTGTTTCTTCATCGCCTACGCACCAGGCGTGGATCTGAAGCAAGGCTGATGCCTCTCCCGGTGAGCATCGTGGTGGTCAGCCGGCATCGTCCGGCGGCGTTGCTCCGATGCCTGGCCGGGATTGCACAACTAGATTACCAGAACTTCGAAGTGGTCATCGTAGCCTGCCCCGCAGGTCAGGATGCGGTCAAGTCGACCGATCATGCGCCCCATTTGAAGACCATATCTTTCGATCAACCCAACATTTCTGTGGCCCGCAATCTTGGCATTGCCCAAGCTGCAGGAGAGGTTATCGCCTTCATCGACGACGATGCCGTGCCGGAGCCGCTCTGGCTGCACCACCTCGCTGCCCCCTTCGAAACCGGGGATATCGCCGCGGCCGGGGGCTTCGTCATCGGGCGCAACGGCATTTCGTTTCAGTGGCGCGCCCGCACCGTGGACACAACAGGCGAGACCACACCGCTCGACGTGTCCGACACCCATCCCACCGTTCTACAGCCCGCCCACGACAGTGCGATCAAGACCGAAGGTACCAATATGGCGCTGCGCCGAGATGTACTCTCGGGACTTGGCGGCTTCGATCCGGCCTTTCACTTTTTCCTTGATGAAACAGATATGAACATGCGTCTTGCCCAAGCGGGCCACGCCACCGCCATCGTGCCGCTTGCGCAGGTGCATCATGGGTTCGAGGCATCCGACCGTCGCGCGTCCGACCGCACACCGCGCGACCTCACGCAGATCGGCGCGTCGCAACAGGCCTTTTTGCGCAAACATTGCCGCAGCGCTGCGCGCGCACCTGCATGGCAGGTGTTCCGTAACGGACAACGCAATCGTCTGCTGCGCGCGATGCAGCGTGGTTCACTGGACCCGCTTGACGTGAGCCGCCTCATGCGCGGGTTGGATCAAGGCGCGCGCGACGGCCTGAAACGTTCACTGAAAGAAACGCCCTCCATCCCGCGTGCCGCTTCGGAATTTCTTGCTTTCCCCGGTCGCCCCGGCGCAAGCCGCCACACCCTCACAGGTCGAATTTGGCAAGCCGCCAAGCTCCGCGCCGAGGCTGCCCGCAGCGCAGCTAATGGCAACATCACCACCCTGATTTTGCTTGATCCCACAGCTCGTTATCACCGCCTGCGCTTTACACAGGACGGTGTTTGGGAGCAGACCGGAGGCCTCTGGGGACGCAGCCAGCGGGACGCGCCCCTGCTGCAACCTTGGCGTTTTGCGCGCAGATGTGACGCTGAACAGCGTCGCACGGCAAGAGTTCGCGGGCCAGATGGCTTCTCGATATGCGAATAGGCTCTTTTCTGCTATTATATGGAACCAAGCACTGGCCATTTTCGATTATAAAGGCAAAGGTCACGCCGACGGCAAGATGCTGCGACGCAGCGTCCCCGTACGTCGACAAAACGTCGAAATTTTATTTGATTTAATAGAGAGAAGGAGCAAGCGGATGCGTAAAAAGGTCACGAAGGCGATTTTCCCGGTCGCAGGCCTTGGAACCCGCTTTCTTCCGGCGACCAAATCGGTCCCGAAGGAGATCATGACACTGGTGGACCGCCCACTGGTTCAATACGCCATTGATGAATGCCGCGCTGCTGGCATCAAGGAGTTCATTTTCGTTACCTCGCGCGGCAAAGGCGCCCTCGAAGATTACTTCGACGTGGCCCCGACGCTGGAGCAGGAACTTCAGAAAAAAGACAAAACCGAACTGCTGGAGATCCTGAAGGCCACCAACATGGACTCCGGTGAGATCGCCTACATCCGGCAACACAAGGCGCTTGGCCTTGGACATGCCATCTGGTGTGCGCGCCGCCTTGTGGGCGACGAACCCTTTGCCGTTGTGCTTCCAGACGATGTGATCGCCGCCGAAAAGCCGTGTTTGCAGCAGATGGTCGAAGCCTATGAGGAAACCGGCGGCAACATGGTTGCCGCTATGGAAGTGCCGACGGAAAAGACCAAATCCTACGGTGTGCTCGACGTGGACGAAGACATGGGCTCCATCGTCAAGGTCAAAGGCATGGTCGAGAAGCCGGAGCCCGAAGACGCACCATCCAACCTTGCAGTGATCGGTCGCTACATACTGTCGCCGCAGATTTTCGAGAACCTGAACCAGAAGAAAACCGGTGCAGGTGGCGAGATCCAGTTGACCGATGCCATCGCAGAAGAAATCGGCAAGGATGATGGCGGCGTTTATGGCTTCCGGTTCCGTGGCCAGCGCTTTGACTGCGGGTCCAAGTCCGGTTTTCTTCAGGCCACCGTGGCTTTCGGCCTTGCACGCGACGAACTGCGTGACGATCTCGAAGGATACCTGACCGAACTGATGGCCTCGCGCAAAGCCGCCGAATAACGGAAGCGACACGTGACACAATACGTACTTGTTACAGGCGGGGCTGGCTACATCGGCAGTCACGCCTGTAAAGCACTGAAGGCGGCCGGGTTCACTCCGGTCACCTTCGACAATCTCGTAACAGGCTGGCAAGACGCGGTAAAATTCGGCCCCTTTGAACAGGGTGACCTGATGGATCGCGCTCGACTGGATGAGGTTTTCGCCAAATATCAGCCCATCGCCGTCATGCACTTCGCCGCGCTCAGCCAGGTAGGTGAGGCAATGGCCAAGCCTGGCATGTACTGGCGCAACAACGTGTGTGGTTCACTCACCCTGATCGAAGCCGCCGTCGACGCCGGATGTCTTGATTTTGTCTTCTCCTCCACCTGTGCCACTTACGGCGAACATGACAACGTCGTGCTGGACGAGAACACGCCCCAAGAGCCGCTGAACGCCTACGGCGCGTCCAAGCGTGCCGTCGAAAACATCCTGCGCGACTTTGAGGCCTCCGACGGCCTGCGCTCGGTGATCTTTCGCTACTTCAACGTGGCCGGCGGCGATCCGGAGGGCGAGGTCGGTGAACACCACCGCCCCGAGACGCACCTGATCCCTGTCATGCTCGAAGCGGTGGACGGCCAGCGCGCCGCCCTGACCATTCACGGCACCGATTACGATACCCAGGACGGCACCTGCATCCGCGATTATGTGCATGTCTGCGACCTCGTGGACGCGCATATCCTTGGTCTGAAATGGTTGCAGGACGGCAAGGGCAGCCGAGTGTTCAACCTCGGCACGGGCGACGGCTTTTCTGTGCGCGAGGTCATCACCTCCGCCGCGACGGTCACAAATGCCGAAGTGCCCCATTCCGAAGGTCCGCGCCGCGCAGGCGACGCAACGAAGCTGGTCTCAGGCTCCACCCGTGCCGGTGCCGAGCTGGGCTGGAATCCGGACCGCTCCACCATGCCGCAGATGATCGCGGACGCGTGGCGATGGCATAAGAACGGCCATTACGACAAATGAACAATGGGCGGCCCACGGCTCATAGCACGTCGCCGTGTACAGTTGGGCCGCCTCATTCGACACTGCGACGCATGGCGAGAAAAAGCACCTGAAAGCCTTATGCAAGGACTCCAAGCTCAGCCCTGAGTGTTCATCAGGCCGCGGAAACTCCTCAGCCTTTGCAGAGCGGTGGGCGAACTGAGGGTTCGTTCGCTGTAGTTTTCCGCGTAGATGCAGAAAACTTGGACCTGAAACGAAGGACACGCAGTGACGCTTTCGCCCTGGCATCCTCCCCCCATGCCGTGAAGTGCCCGCAGCTGGCTACAACACAATTCCCCTTCCATTCCGGACTGGCCCCAAACAGCCATGCGATATAGCATCCTGTCATGACCCGCCTCCTCGACCTGTCTCGCCTCGTCAGCCGTGCCGGACGCCCGCTGACCGGCGTGGATCGGGTGGAATTTGCTTGGCTCGATCATCTTCTGACACTGGACGCCCCGCTGTACGGGCTGGTGCGATCCGCATTTGGCTACATGCTTTTGGACCGCCACGGCTGCGCCGTTCTACGGGAGCGCATCCTGCATGGCGGATGGGCGGCACCAGACATCTTGTCCCGCTTGAAACGCAACATGGACCCGTTGCGCGCAGGGGCAGAGGCCGAGCTGCGACAACGGGCCCTTGACCGTTGCCTCCCGCCGGGTCTGCCTCGGATGCTTCGCAACCATCTGCCGAAGGGCGTGAGGTACATCAACCTTGGCCACACGAACTTCACCCGTCGCCTGATCCACGCCCTGACCTCTTTGGATGCGCAGAAAGCTGTGCTTATCCACGACACAATACCGCTCGATCACCCAGAATATCAACGTCCGGGCACAGTCGAGACCTTTCGCAGCTTCCTGCAGCGCGTCGGGCGACACGCCGATCTTATCCTGTGCAATTCCATCCAGACGGAGACCGATCTTCATCGGCATCTGCACCACGTTCCAAGCACGCTGGTCACGCCGCTGGGTGTCGATCTGGCAGCCCTAGGCACGGCACCCGACGGCCCGTGGCGGGTACCTTACTTCGTCACGCTCGGCACCATCGAGCCACGGAAGAACCACGCCTTGCTGCTCGATGTGTGGGAGAAAGGTGTCGATGCAGATCTGTTGATCCTCGGTCACCGCGGCTGGGAAAATCACGCCACCTTCGCCCGGCTCGATGCGCGGCCACACCGCGTACACGAGCTGTCTGGCCTAACCGATCCGCAGGTCACAGCGCTGATCGCAGGAGCCGCCGGTTTTCTCTTTCCGAGCCTCGCCGAAGGTTACGGCCTGCCTCCCATGGAAGCCGCCGGGCTGGGTGTGCCTGTCTTGTGTCACAATCTCCCGATTTACGAAGAGACATTGCGGAACATTCCAGTTTACGCAGATGCAGGCAGCATCTATCTGTGGCATGATACAATTCAGAAAATGGCAGACGATTACCGGGCCAATCGGAAACAATGTTTGAAATATAGCCCCCCCACATGGGCCGCACATTTCAAGACAGCCTTAACCCGCATCTGATAGCCGCATGAGACGCGCTCGTCCCCACGCGAGCAGAGGGCAGAACACACTTTGGGTGCATGGCAGTCATACAGCCTCAGGCTTCAACGCAGGCGCTGGCGCATCCGCGCCTTTCGCAAACGGCGCGACCTGCGCCCGATCGCCAACCGTACCGACCAGATCCGCCCCTCTGATCTGCTGCTGTTTTCAACCCAGCGCAATGAGGGCATCCGCCTGCCGTGGTTCCTGAAATACTACCGCGACATGGGCGTGAACCATTTCTTCTTCGTGGACAACGACAGCTCTGACGGCTCGCTCGACTACCTGGCGCGGCAAGCAGACGTATCGGTCTGGACCACGCGGCAAAGCTATAAACGCTCCCGCTTTGGCGTGGACTGGATGAATTGGCTGTTGATGAAATACGGCCACGATCACTGGTGCCTGACCGTCGACCCGGATGAGCTGTTCCTGTACCCGTTTTGCGACACACGCCCACTGCGCGCGCTGACAGACTGGCTTGATGCGTCCTCAATAAAATCATTCTCGGCAATGCTCTTGGACATGTACCCCAAAGGTCCGCTTGATCAACATCCCTATACCGCAGGTCAGAATCCGCTGGAGGTGACAAGCTGGTTCGATGCCGGGAACTATACGATCAGAAAGAACCCTAAGTTAGGCAACCTCTGGATTCAGGGCGGCCCCCGCGCCCGCATGTTCTTTGCCGACCAGCCCGAACTGGCCCCAGCGCTGAACAAGGTGCCACTGGTGCGCTGGGATCGGCGCTACGCCTATGTGTCCTCGACCCACAACCTGCTGCCGCGCGGCTTGAACCAAGTTTACGACGAATGGGGCGGAGAAAAGGCATCCGGCGCGCTGCTGCACACCAAGTTCCTTGCGACATTCACCGAAAAGGCCGCCGAAGAGGTGGACCGACGCCAGCACTACGGTGCCTCCCGCGAATACATCGCCTACGCCGAAGGGGTAAAGGAGAACCCTGACCTTTGGTGCAAGTGGTCGGAAAAATACATAAACTGGCGCCAGCTTGAGATCCTCGGCATCATGTCCAAAGGCAACTGGGCATGAGCGTCGGCATTATCATGCTCGTACACACGGCCTTTAACCGGGCGGAAGACGTGGCACGGCATTGGGCGCGCGGCGGTTGCCCTGTGGTGATCCACGTCGACAATGCGGTTCCTCGCGCCCACTTTGAGGATCTTCGACAACGCTTAGCCGACTTTCCGGACGTTTTGTTTTCCAAACGCCACCGCTGCGAATGGGGCACATGGGGACTGGTTGCCGCCACTCAAGACGCCGCCGAGCTCCTGCTCAAGAGCTTCAAGGATGTGCGCCACGTCTACCTCGCCTCAGGGGCCTGCCTGCCGCTTCGCCCGGTCGAGGAATTGACCAGCTACCTCGCCGAACGCCCCCGCACCGACTTCATCGAAAGCGCGACAACAGCCGACGTTCCATGGACCGTCGGCGGACTGGAACACGAACGCTTCACGCTGCATTTTCCGTTTTCATGGCGCAACAGCCGGTTCCTGTTTGACAAATTCGTCGAATTGCAGCGCCGCGTTGGCTACAAACGCCATATCCCCAAAGGCATCACCCCACATATGGGCAGCCAATGGTGGTGCCTGACGCGCCAAACCCTGTCGGCCATCCTCGACGACCCGGAACGTCCCCGCCACGACGCTTATTTCAAACACGTCTGGATACCTGACGAGAGCTACTTTCAGACGCTCGCGCGGCTTTACTCCACACAGGTCGAAAGCCGCTCTTTGACCCTGTCGAAATTCGATTTCCAGGGCAAACCTCACATCTTTTACGATGACCATCTCCAGCTTCTGCGCCGCTCGGACTGCTTTGTTGCGCGCAAGATATGGCCGCACGCAGACCGCCTGTATAATGCCTTTTTGACCGATCCGAACCGCGTCATGTCCCGGCAGGAACCCAACCCGGGCAAGATCGACCGTATATTTGCCAAGGCTGTAGACCGCCGGACGCGTGGCCGCCCCGGCCTTTACATGCAAAGCCGTTATCCAAATGAAGGCTGGGAAAATGGCGTGACGGCAGGCAAATACTCCGTTTTTCAAGGATTTTCGGAGCTGTTCGTCTGTTTCGAACAATGGTTGGCCCGCGCCACCGCTGCGCAGGTGCACGGCCACCTTTATGCACCCAAACGGGCTGAATTCACCTCCGGACAGACCCTGATCAATGGCGCTCTCTCCGACAACGCCGCCCTTCGTGACGCCAATCCCAAAGCCTTCCTGACCAATCTCGTGTGGAACACCCGCGGTGAGCGGCAGTGCTTCCAATACGGGCCTTACGACAACCCAAAGATCCTTTCGCCCATGTCCCGTGATCCCAACGCGCAAATCTCGGTGATTTCCGGCGCTTGGGCTGTGCCGCTTTTCAAATCGAACTCCAACTTTTCCGACATTCGTGCCGAGGCCGCCCGTCTGCAAAAGATCGAAAGCCGAATGCTCGACATCTTGCGCAGCCCCGAGATCAAGGCCCGCATCCGCATCTGGTCCATGGCGGAATTCATAGAGAACCCGATGGAACCCTTGCAGATCATAATCGATGAAATCGGCCAGAAAAGCCTGCGTCGTCTCGCCGAAGCGCCGACGCTCGAAGACCTCACTGGGTTTGGCCAATTCCTGCAAAACCTGAAAAACCAAGGGATGCACCCCTATCTCATGGGCGACTTCCCCGTTGACCCCAGTCCGCGAAACACGCGATCTGGTGGACGTAAGCCCTATCTTGTCAAAAAGTGACACCCATGCCCCAATTTGACTGCTTCGTGATCTTTGCCGAAATGCGCACCGGCTCGAATTTCCTCGAAGCGAACATCAACGGCTTTGATGGGCTGAGCTGCTTTGGCGAGGCGTTTAACCCCCATTTTATTGGCTATCCGCAATCCGAGGACATCCTTGGTGTCACGCAGGCTGAACGTGACCTCGACCCCACGCGCCTGTTGCAACAAATTCGGCTGGCCACGCCGGGCGGATTGGGCGGCTTTCGCTATTTCCATAACCACGATCCGCGCGTTCTGGACACGCTGCTGACCGACCCGAAGATCGGTAAGATCGTGCTGACCCGCAATCCGGTGGACAGCTACGTCAGCTGGAAGATCGCTCGCGCCACCGGCCAGTGGAAGCTGACCAACGTCAAGCGCCGCAAGGAGGCAAAAGCCCTCTTCGACGCTCGCGAATTCGAAGAACATGTGGCAGATCTGCAGGCCTTCCAGCTCCGGATCATGAACACGCTGCAATCCACCGCGCAAACGGCCTTTTATGTGGATTACGACGATCTCCATGACCTCGGGGTCATGAATGGTCTGGCCCGCTGGCTTGGTGCAACTCACCAAAAGGACGGCCTTAATACCGCGTTGAAACGTCAAAACCCTGAGCCGATCGCAGACAAAGTTGAAAACTTCGACGAGATGCAGCGTGCTCTGGCGCGGCAGGACACGTTCAACCTGACGCGCACCCCCAATTTCGAGCCGCGCCGCGGACCCGTGGTGCCCGGCTACGTCGCCGCCCGCGACACACCGCTTTTATACATGCCGATCCGCTCGGGTCCCGAAAGCATGGTCAAGCAGTGGCTGGCCGACTTGGACGGTGCCAGCCCCAACCAACTGATACGCGACTTCACCCAAGGCACGCTCCGCGCGTGGAAGAAAGAGCGCCCCGGCCACCGCAGTTTCACTGTGATCCGACATCCGCTGGCCCGCGCGCATGAGGCATTTTGCTCCAAGATCCTCTCGACGGAAAAGGGCAGCTTCAAGGGCATCCGGCAGACACTGCGCCGCGCCCACAGCCTCCCCATCCCTGAAGCTGCGCCCGGTCCCGACTATGACGAAACTGCACACCGCGAGGCTTTCACTGCGTGGCTTCGCTGGGTCAAAGCAAACCTCTCTGGTCAAACTGCGGTGCGCGTTGACGGCCACTGGGCCACACAAGCGCAATGCTTACAGGGCATGGGTGATTTCACCCTGCCTGACATGATCATCCGCGAAAGCGAAGTCGCAACCTACATGCCTGCACTCGCGATGCAGGTCGGACACCCCGCCCCGCCTGATCCTGCACCGCACCCGACCTCGGCCCCCTTCAGCCTAGCACAGATTTACGACGATCAGATTGAACACCTCGCCCGCGAAGCCTATCAACGAGACTATCTCATGTTTGGCTTCGAAGACTGGGGATGAAGGCGCACTCTGTTTTGCGAACGCACGCCTTCAGACAGAACCGTTGGACATATACGTCCAAAAGAACCCGAAGAGACTTCCAAAAACCTGCAGCCGAAAAGCTCCGCAAGTCACATGCGCAGGGGTAGGGTCGGTGGGCGGGCGAATTGCCTTGGCAAGAGTCCCGCGCCCGACCGAAGAACTCAGGCGGCCTTGACTGCCTCGGCCTCGGTCAAAATTGTGTAGAGCGTTGCGGCATCACGATTGGCCCGCAACTTGGTACACAAAGCAGGGTCGCGCAACGTCCGAGACACCAATGCCAGCGCCTTCAGGTGCTCAACGCCCGCTTCTTCTGGCGCCAAAAGCGCAAACACCAAGTCCACCGGCTGCCGGTCCACTGCATCGAAATCGATTGGTTTTTCCAGCAGCAGGAACACACCGAGCACCTCTTCCAGACCAGCAATCCGGGCATGCGGCAACGCCACCCCGTGGCCGACTCCCGTCGGCCCCAGGGTTTCGCGCTCCAAAAGGGCTTCCACGACTGTCGATGCGTTCAGGTCATGCGCGCTCCCCGCGAGATCGGCGATGTCGTGCATCAACCGCTTCTTCGAGGAACACGAAGCCATGGCCTTGACGGCCTGTGGTTTCAACAGATGGACAAATTTCATGTGCAAGCCCTGAGGGTATAAAGGATCAACGCACCGCGCGATCCATGAGAAGTCTCACGGATCAATCCAGCCGATGTTGCCGTCCTCGCGTCGATACACGACGTTCACCCCATCCTTTTTCTCGTTCCGGAACACAAGCACGGGTGCCCCGGCCAGTTCCATCTGCATCACGGCCTCGCCCACGGACAGCGACGGGATCTGGGTCTCCATCTCTGCGACGATGATCGGCTGAAGCGACTCGGGCTCGGATTCTTCCGAGCCATCCTTTTGATTGGCGAGGATATACGAGGCGCCGCCGATAAATTCAACGGGTTCCGTACGGTCCTTGTGATGGTCCTTCAGGCGACGCTTGTAACGGCGGAGTTGCTTGTCCATCTTTTCGATGCACGCATCGAAAGCAGCATATATTTCCGTCGCGTGCCCCTTGGCCGCAGCGTTCAGGCCGCTGGACAGGTGAATGGTGGCTTCGCAGACAAATTCATGCCCGGACTTGGAAAAAACCACGGTCGCGTCTGTCGGGCGTTGGGAATACTTATCCAAAATCGCGCCAAGCTCTGTCTGCACATGTGTCTGCAGCGCTTCGCCAATGTCGATATGTTTGCCCGTGATCTGGTAACGCATGTTCCGTCCTTCTCTTATTGCACCGACAATAGGGCCGGGGCGATAAGCCCCGGTGGTGGGTTCATCGGTTCAGGAAAAGTGCTTTGCACAGACCGAATCGAAACACTCCCCAAACTGGGGAAACGTGCCGGTCAGCCATGCCGCGATACAAAGCACCATACCACCATTTGAGTGTGAAACGCCTCTGCCTGTCAATCGAAACCGAGATGTCCGGGGGGTCACAAAGTCGAAAAACCGCCCTTGATTTATATCACAGATGAACAGGTTGAGAGCGTCGGTTAACGTAAAGGTCAGGCGAGACGAAAGTTGTCGCCAAGGTAGACACGGCGCACATTCTCGTTCTGCACCACCTCTTCGGGGGAGCCTGACATAAGCACCGCACCGTCGTGCAAGATGTACGCCCGATCCACCAACGCCAGCGTTTCGGCCACGTTGTGATCGGTGATCAGCACGCCAAGCCCGCGGGTTTTCAGGTCGGCCACAAGATGGCGAATGTCCCCCACGCTGATCGGGTCGACCCCCGCGAATGGTTCATCAAGCAACAGATATTTCGGATCTGCCGCCAAACAGCGCGCAATCTCCACCCGGCGACGTTCGCCCCCAGACAGCGCCAGCGCAGGCGCGCGGCGCAGATGTTCGATGGAAAATTCGCCCAACAGTTCTTCAAGCCGCTCTCGCCGCCGGGTCGCGTCATGTTCGGCAATGTCGAGTACAGCGCCAATATTGTCCTCGACCGACAGGCCGCGAAAGATGCTCATTTCCTGCGGCAGATAGCCGATCCCCATCCGCGCCCGACGGTACATCGGCAGATACGTCGCATCCCGACCGTCTATCATCACTTGACCGGCGTCCGGATTCACCAATCCTGCGATAGCGTAAAACGATGTGGTCTTGCCCGACCCGTTTGGCCCGAGCAGCGCAACCACTTCCCCCCGGTCCAGCCGCATTGTCACGTCACGGATCACCACCCGCTTGCGATAGCTTTTGCGCAGATGGGTCACGCGCAGGCCGCTGTCGCCCTCCGTCACCGTCAATTCCGGCTTGACCATTACTCGCCACCGGACGGTTGCAGCACCGTTTTGACCCGGCCGCCCATCTCGGCGGTGCCCGTTTCCAGATTGACCGTCATGCGTTGCGCAGTCAGCGCACTGGTGCCTTGGGTCAGCAGCACGTCGCCGCTCATGACCACGGTTCCGGCCTCTATATCATAGTCGGCGCGCTCGGCTTCGGCGGCTTCCTCGCCGCTGACCAGTGTGACACCGCCGGTGGCCTCCAGCCGTTGAATACTGCTGGCTTGCTCGGAATAGACCACGAGAACGCGAGGCGCTGCGAGGCGCATGTCGCCCTGCGCAATCACCACATTTCCGCTATACATTGCCGTGCCATCCGCTTGGTTGACCGACAGCGAATCCGCCGTCACCTCCACCGGGGCGCGGGTGTCCTGCTGCATCCCTCCAAACGCCACCTGCTGTGCCGTTGCCGCGCCAGGGGCCGTCATCGGCAAAAGCGTCACAAGGATCGCGGCGAGCGTTCGTGTCATGGAGTGTCATCCTTTTCTGGCGGCTGGTATACCAGCTTTACGCCGTCGGTGAAGTGCATTTGCACAGCACCATTTTCATTCGCCGGGACGATTTTCATCCGTCCGGCGTCGAGGGTGCCCAACGGCCCGGTGCCTGTGACGTGCCCTTCGGTTTCCCCTTCGACACGATCGGTGCGCGTTATCATGGCGTCTGTTTGCAAGACATAGCCCTGACTGCTCTGGATGGTCACCCCGCCGCCCAGGGTCAGCGCATTATCGCTGTCACTGACCTGTGCCATCTGCGCGTTCAGCGTCAACGTGCTGCCGTCGCTCAGATGCACCCGTGCTTCCAACATATCTGTTTCGATATCCCCGCCCGCCAGAGGCCTTGCACGACGCGCGGTCATTGTAAGAAGTTCGCCGTCGTCCGTCATGCCCGAGTAATATGGCGCAGACACGCCCGGCGTCGCCACATCACCTTGGTTCAACGCATCGGCAAAGGGCACGTTTTCCAGCGTGTCACGGCTGTCAGACAGCAGGAACAGCGTCGACAACAGGGCCAGCGCGGCAAGCGGCAGCAAGATCTTCAGCCAGGCGATGACGCGGGAATAGGCCCCGCCAGCACGTGCCATATCGGTTCCTCAACTGTGCGCGAAGATATCGGTGTCGGGCCAACCCGCAAGGTCAAGCGTGGACCGCGTCGGAAGAAAGTCGAAACAGGCCTGCGCGATCTCTGTCCGCCCTTCCCGCTCCAGCATTTTGTCGAGAACCTCTCGCAGTCGATGCAGGTGCAACACGTCAGAGGCCGCGTACTCAATTTGCGCACGGGTCAGCGTCTCTGCGCCCCAATCGCTTGATTGCTGCTGCTTGGAGATATCGACACCGATGAGTTCCTGCGTCAGCGACTTCAGCCCATGCCGGTCGGTGTAGGTCCTCACAAGACGGCTAGCGATCTTCGTACAGTAGACTGGCGCCGCCAGCGCGCCAAAGGCATGGTACATCGCCGCAATGTCGAACCGTCCGTAATGAAATAGCTTCAGGACCGTCGGATCGGTCAGCAGTCGCTCAAGGTTCGGCGCGCGGTCCTGCCCCTTGGCCACCTGCACGAGATGCGCATTCCCGTCGCCGGCCGACAGCTGAACGACACACAGGCGGTCCCGATGCGGATGCAAGCCCATTGTTTCGCAGTCAATGGCCACTGATTTCCCCAGGTCCAGCCCGTCCGGCAGATCACCTGTGTGCAGATGGTTGGCCATGTCGCGTCCTCCGATGTGCACCGCTTGGTGGGACATATCCGGGGGCCCGCATGCTTTCAACTGCAGCACGCGCCCCACTTCGACACATTTCACTCAACGACGCCCAAATGCGGCAGAGGTCCGGCAGATTCGGGCGCAGATAAGGTAATTGCAGGCCGTGATTCGGGCGGGATATCACGCAATGTTTCAATTTGTTACAACCCGTGAGCGCTTTTAGTCGCCTGAAACGTGCTAAGAACGCAGTGTTTCGTCTGCCGCGACGAATTCAAGCTCCCCAGATCGGCCTGAAGTGATTCCACCTGGAGCAATACAATTTTGACGGGATCAACACTCCCAACACCCTCACTTTAAGCGCAAGTTTACGTGTTTTTAGCTTCGGTAATCCAGCTTTAATTCAGTTTTGGAAACAGATGCTCCCGAGAAAAAGCCCCTCTTCAATCTCGACCAACCGAGAAACGGCCATGGAAACACCCCTCAAAGCCGTCTCGCAGACCGCTAGCCAAGAGCTGATTTCACCTTACTTCACGAAGTGTCAACTTTGTGACATAACGAAGCTTTCAACCTAAACGTGTGCATCCGGGACGTTATTGACGGAATTGTGGCAGCCCGACATAAGAGGCTTGTCGAGTGGACCTGCCGCACTTCTGCCACGGTCCACATTTCCGGCACTTGGGGGTTGGTGCTTCCACTACGGGAGTCTTTGGGTATGTCTGCTGCGTTGTGCCCGGAAATTTGAACATGACAGCTGTAGGGCCGATACGTCCCTGCATGATTGGACCAGCGTGCCTGGACCACTGCTGAGCTTCTTCAAAAATCCGTTCGCGAAGATTTGCCGCCCGTCGCGCATGAGTAAGGATTGTCATCTTGACACTGCATATTCGCCAGCCGCTGGCGCAAGCTGTAATAGAGACGCTGATCGAAGATACGATCTTCGCCGCACCGCGCTACGCGCCTTACCGTCACGCGATGAAACGCGCGCTCGATATGGCTATTGTATTGTTTGTCGCTCCGCCAATTATCTTGGTGACGCTGCTCTTCGCCGCGCTGGTTGCACTTGACGGTCACAACCCGTTCTACACTCAGCTGCGCGTCGGGCGGAACGATCGCGCCTTTCGGATGTGGAAACTGCGTTCCATGGTGCCCGATGCCGACCGCCTTCTGGCCCGTCATCTGGCTGAAAATCCTGCAGCTCGCATGGAATGGAACCACGCGCAAAAATTGCGTCACGATCCGCGCATCACGCCCATCGGTCGCCTGATCCGCAAGAGCTCTATTGACGAACTGCCACAGCTTTGGAACGTTTTCATCGGCGACATGTCCCTCGTAGGTCCGCGTCCGATGATGATGGACCAAAAAGACATCTACCCCGGCACCGCTTATTACGCACTCCGCCCCGGCATTACCGGTTTTTGGCAGACTTCAGTGCGCAACGAGAGCAGCTTTGCCGAGCGCGCAGAGTTCGACAGCGCCTACCTGTCTCAGTTGTCGTTTGTCACTGACTTGAAAGTACTGATGAAAACCATCCGCGTCGTCATCCACGGCACCGGCTGCTAATCCAAACGGTCAGAACATCGCCCGCAGCCCGCATGAAAAGACCCCGCCACAGTATCGTGAGCGGGGTCTTTTCATATTTAGCCCAAAGAGCGCCTCGCCCTTCAAACGCAGCGTCGGATCAAAGCAGGCGGTTTCGGCTTCACCCACGCCCGGCGATATGGACTGTGGCACTTCTGGATCAGGGTGACTACGGCAAGCAGGTCTTGCATCTCTCGCAGACACAGCTCGCCGTATTGCCAAAATTCAGCCTGCAAGGTCGCGAAAGCGGCGTCGTTACAGGTGCTTGCGCGCGGGCTTTATACATCGCACCGGCTCACACAGCGGTGCGGACATCAATCTTCTTCCGTATGCTATCCACGCTTCGGTCTAAAAGGAGATGGCAGTTCATGCCCGCGCCTCTGCCACCTTCCGTAGGTCGGCCATCAATTCGCTCAGTAACTTGATGCCCATCTCGTTGGTCAGACGTCCATTGTCATCCCACTGCTGCGCGGTCTGGCCGATCATGACCTCCGGCCCCGGCAGCAAGGTGGGGCGAAACGCCGTCAGGCACAGGCGCGTCATCGATTGAGACCGCGGCCCGCCCGCAGCACCCGCCGCAGCTGAGACCAGCGCCACCGGCTTGTCCCGCCAACAGTTGCCCTCCGTGCGACTGATCCAATCCAGCGCATTCTTCAACGCGCCGCTGATGCCTTTGTTGTACTCAGGTGTGGCAATAATAACCGCGTCCGCCCCGGCGATCAGGTCAGCAGCGTGCTGAACCGCATCGGGAATGCCTGGGCCTGTTTCTGTGTCCTCATCATACAGCGGAAAGAGGATATCGATTTCGGTATAGGCCGCATCCTCGCCGAAGCGCCGCGCGGCTTCATTCAGCAACAAACGATTGGTTGAGGCGGCGCGCAAAGAGCCGCACAGGCCGACAACGGAAAGGGTGGTCATTAGGATATGCTCCTGAAAAGGTCTTCAGGACTATCTAAACGAAAAAGCGCCGCGGCAAGGCCACGGCGCTCGTCCTTTAGTCAGTTATCGCAATCAAGTGTTGGGCAGGATCACGATTTCCACGCGGCGGTTCTGACGCTTGCCTTGAGGCGTCAGGTTGGACGCGATGGGCTGGTCTTCGCCACGGCCAATAACCTGAATGCGGCCCGATGGCACGCCTTCGGAGGTCAGCACGTTTGCCACAGCCTGCGCGCGGCGTTGCGACAGGTTCAGGTTATACGCGGCGGCACCGTCAGAGTCGGTGTGGCCAATGACCTGGGTGGTGGTGTTCGGATAGGCTAGGAGCGAGCGGCCCACGTCGCGAATGTCGCCGGTCAGGTTGCCTTGCAGCGTGGCGCTGTCAGTGGCGAACAGGATGTCCTGTGGCATGGTCACAATCAGGCGGTCGCCGGTGTTGCGGATGTCGACCTGGTTGCCAAGCTGCTGGCGAAGTTCAGCTTCCTGCTTGTCGAGCTGGTTGCCGATTGCGGCACCAGCAGCGGCACCGACCAGAGCACCGGCCACGGTGGCGCGGTTGCGCTCACCCTTGTCGTCGCCACCGGCCAGACGGCCCGCGATGGCGCCTGTGGCAGCACCAACCAGCGCGCCGGTCTTGGCTTGGCGGTTGGGGTCGTTTTGGTCAAAGCCAACACTACCGGTGGTGCAGGCGCTGAGGCCCAGTGCGGCGATGGTGGAAAGCATAAGGGAAGAGCGGATCATGGTGTCTTAGTGCCTCTCGTCGTGAATTGAATGGCCCACCTGCGCGGGCGCGTTGTTATCCTTCACGGTTAATGCCACAGCCGCGACTTAGGTTCCCGTGAAAAACTCCTTCAGATGCCTGCCTTGGCGGCAAATTGCCCACCTTGCATACCTCTTGCAAAAATGTCTATAACATACAGGCACTTAACCTTTTCACGGTTCTCACGTCTCTGATCGTTTCCTTTACCCTCCGTGCCGGATAGACTGGAAAAAAACACAATCGAGCAGGAGAAACGCATGCGCAAAGTGATGGCGACCGCCTTGGGACTCGCTCTGACGGCGATGGTTCTGTCCAGTCCGGCAATGGCCGCCTGGCGTGATCTCGCGGAAGTTTCAGGCGTGGACGCCGACGATATGTTGAAAATGCGCGCCGGGCCTGGAACGGGGTTCCTGGTGATTGTCGGCCTGCCAAATGGCACGCTTGTCCGGGTCCACAACTGCCAACGCACCGGGGCAACACGGTGGTGTGATGTTGCGCTGGACCAAGCGCCAGGGCTGCGCGGCTTTGTCTCTGACGCCTATCTGACTCACAAATAAGAGTGTCTGCCTGCGTGGATGCTGGGTTGGCCAAGGGGCCACCCTTAGGTGTTGCGAAGATGCACCGTTAGCGCGCATTTCTGCCACAGCGTGGACGAAAATTCTGTACCTGATTAATTTACTCGGCAATCAGGGCGCACCAAACGCGCCAGCCTAGTGTGCCTCAAAAGAGACCATCGCCAGCACTTCCATAACATCTTGATTCGACTTGCTGGTCGATCTCATTTGGGGACAGTCACATGACACAGTCGCTTCGTGGACGACGTGCGCAGTGCCGCACGCAAACCGCTTTGACTCCGTTGGACCGCGTGTCCGACCGCCGCACAACCCTAGCTGCCGCATGCGCCGTGGCGCTGATGGGCACGCAGGTGGCCGCGCAGGACACAGCTGACGCTGACAGCGTCATCCTGCTGCCCACGGTTGACATCCAAACCGCCGAAGAACCGGCACCCGCACCGCGCCCGGCGGCCTCTGCCCCACGCCGAACCGCCGCCGCACCGGCGCGCCGCGCCGCGCCGCAAGTCTGCACCCCGGCCTTGGCGGGCACACCGGTCTGTGCCGAACAGGAAGCCGCCGAAGCGGCAGCCGCAGCGCAGGTCGCAGCCGAGGCCGCCGGCGTAGAGGCCGCGCGTCAGGCCCGCGCGGGCACAAACCCGAACGCCGACCCCAATGCTCCGTTCAAGGCCAACACGCTGACCAACTCCAAGCTGCGAGGCGATATCGCGGATATGCCGCGCACGGTCACGGCCATCACCAAAGAGACGCTCGAGGCCACGCACACCACATCCGTGCGCGAAATCGCGCGCCAGACACCGGGCGTCAGCCTTGGCTTTGGTGAAGGCGGCAATGCCTTTGGCGACAACATCTATATCCGTGGGTTCAAGGCGAACAACGACGTCTACGTGGACGGCGTGCGTGATCCCGGCACCTCTGTCCGCGAGACATTCGACACCGAACAGGTCGAGATCCTGAAAGGCCCATCCGGGTCTGTCGGCGGACGGGGCGCCACAGGCGGCACGATCAACATCGCCACCAAGCAACCGCAAGACGTGGATTTCACGTACCTGAGTGTGGAGGCGACCTCTGCCGGGACACTGCGCACCACAGTCGACCAGAATATGGCCACAAACGAGCGCGTCCAGCTGCGTTTCAACGGCCTGTATCAGAACGGCGAAGTCGCCGGGCGTGACGGGGTCGAAGATGACCGCTATGGCGCGGCCGCCGCGATCAAATACAAGCTGACCGACAACGTGACCTTGGATGGCTCCTACAGCTTTACCAAGTTTGACGGAACGCCGGACTGGGGCGTGCCCTACACGACCGGAGCGCCAAATGGCGACAAAGGCCCGGTGACTGAATTCGGTGTCGACCGTGATACATTCTACGGCATCGAAGACCGCGATTTCCAGGAAGCAACCCGCAACGTGGCCACAGGCCGCCTGACGTGGGAGATGGACAGCGGCTTGACCCTGAGCAACACCTTCCGTGCGGCGCGCACGATCAACGACTACATTCTGACGGCGCCGGGTTCGGTAGACGAGAACGGGTCCAACGATCCCGACGACTGGACAACGGGCGTCCGTGACAAATCCCGCTACCAGATCACCGATGTCTACTCCAACACCACGGAACTGGCTGGCGAAGCCGGCTGGGGCGGACTGGGCCATAGCTATGTCACCGGCGTGACGCTGCAAAAGGAGTGGGTTCGTGCCGATTCCTACCCCGGCTCGACCGAGGATTTCCCGGTGGGCTCACGCGGCTGTACTGTCGATGTTGTCGATCCCGACACCAGCGTGTGCTGGAACGGCGATATGCCAGAGCGTCAGGACACGCCAACCAAGACCGAGGTCAAGACGATCTCCGCCTATTTTGTGGACCGGATCGACCTGAACGAACAGTGGAGCGTCGATGCCGGCCTGCGTGTCGATCACTACGACATTTCACGCAAATCGAGCGGTTCGGATGCGCTGTCGCGCACCGACACCATGTGGAACGGCAACCTTGGCGTCACTTACAAACCATCTGATGCGCTGACGCTGTATGGCGCGGCCTCCACCTCCACCACTCCGATGGGGTCGGAGATCGCGGCAGGCGGCGGTTTCTACGGCGGTCTCGACACCGGTGGCGAAGATCTCGAGCCAGAGCGCAACACGGCCTTTGAGCTGGGTGCGAAATACGAGGTCACGCCAGGCCTGCTGCTGACCGCAGCGTTGTTCCAGACCACGAAGGAGAACGCACGGGAAACGCAGGGCCGTGGGTCCAGCGCTGTGACGACAGATGAACTGGAATATCGCCTGCGCGGCATCGAGCTGGGCGTTGCGGGCAAGGTCGACCGGGTCGGTCTGTACGGTGGCGCGGTGTTCATGGAAAGCGAAATCCTCGAAAGCGCCAGCAGAGACGACGTGGGCAAAGAAGTGGCGACCATCGCGCACCAACAGTTCAACCTGCTGGCCACCTATGACGTCACCAATGCGTTGATGCTGGGCGTGCAATCCAACTGGAAGGGTGAGGTCAAACTGGGGTCTCTTGCAGTGAACGACAACAGCCTGCCGTCCTACTGGTCCTTTGATCTGGTGGGGTCCTACAACATCAACGACCGTGCGGACGTGCGTTTTGGTGTCAAAAACGTGGGTGACGAGGCCTACTACGACACGGCGTATCGCTCCGGGGAGCCGTTCACCTATATAGCACCGGGTCGCGAGATCTGGGCCGCGGTGGACATGAAGTTCTGATCCTTTGAGATCAGTCCCTCGGGGGCAGGCGACAAGCGGGTCGCCTGCCTTCACTCTTTTCCTGGCACAGTTTCCAAAGCCCAGACCGAGGAGCAGCCCATGCTGATCACCATTCCCGACGTTCTGACCAAGGACGAGGTCGCCGAATTCCGCCACCTGCTGGACGCTGCGGATTGGGACGACGGCAAGACGACTGCGGGCGCGCAATCGGCTCGCGTGAAGCATAACCAACAGCTGCCGCCCACCGGCGATCTGGCGCAGGCATTGGGACAACGGATCTTGCAATCGATTTCCGCCGCGCCTTTGTTCCTGTCCGCGGCGCTGCCGCTCAAGATCCTGCCGCCGATGTTCAATCGCTACGAGGTGGGCGAGGCATTCGGCATGCATGTGGACAATGCGATCCGGATCAACCCGCTGACGCAGGAACGGCTGCGCACGGATCTGTCGATGACATTGTTCCTGTCCGAACCGGAGGACTACGACGGCGGCTCGCTGGTCGTGGAGGACCACTACGGCACGCAGGAGGTGAAGCTCCCCGCCGGACATATGGTTCTGTACCCGTCGACCTCGCTGCACGAGGTGACGCCGGTGACGCGCGGCGCGCGGGTCTCGTCGTTCTTCTGGCTGCAAAGCATGATCCGGTCGAACGAACACCGGACGATCCTGTTCGACCTCGACCAGACGCTTCAGGACCTTGCGGTCCGCGCAGGCGCCGACGATCCGGAAGTCGTTCGACTGACCGGCATCTATCACAACCTCATTCGCATGTGGGCGGACAGCTGATGAAACCGATCCTTATCGCAACAGGGCTGGCGCTGCTGCCCTCCTACGCCATGGCGCAAGACGCTGAGACAATGACCGGCATGATGGAGCTTTGGTCGGGCATCTGGGGCCATTATGCGCAGATGAAGGCCACGCTGATGACCGCGCTGGAGCATGGCGCAGAGGATCACATGTCGCCCGTAGGCATGTTCATGGCCGCCGATTGGGTGGTAAAAGGGGTCATGCTATCGCTGGCCTTTGCCTCGGTCGTCACTTGGGCGATCTTTGCGGCAAAGATTGTGTCGCTGGCGCTGCGGCGTCAGGCCATCGCACGACAGTACCGCACCCTCGACCGCGCCGGCAGTCTGCAAGGTCTGTCCAAACGCATGGCCAAGGGCAAAGGCATTGTCGGCCGCATGGCGCGCGCCGCCCTGGACGAGTGGGATCGCAGCGGCGCGTCCCCCTCCCTGCATGCGGGCATCAAGGAGCGCACTGGATCGACCCTTGGCCGGATCGAGGTCGGCGCGGCCCGGCGCATGGGCGCAGGCACCGGCATCCTGGCCAATATCGGATCGACTGCGCCTTTCGTTGGCCTGTTCGGTACCGTTTGGGGCATCATGAACAGCTTCGTCTCCATCGCGGAAAGCAACACCACAAACCTCGCCGTGGTCGCCCCCGGCATCGCAGAGGCGCTACTGGCCACGGCCATCGGCCTCGTGGCGGCGATCCCTGCGGTGATCTTCTACAACCTGATTTCGCGGGGCCTGGGCGGCTACAAAGTCATGCTGGGCGACGCAGCAGCCTTGGTGGAACGCACCTTGTCGCGCGATCTGGACCTGTCGCCACAAGAGGCCCCCAACCTGACCCTTGCTGCGGCGGCGGAGTGAACCATGGCCGGACGTCTTTCCGACAGTGATGATTTCGAGGAAAACCACGACATCAACATCACGCCCTTTATCGACGTGATGTTGGTGCTGCTCATCATCTTTATGGTGGCCGCGCCCCTGTCCACCGTGGACATCCCCGTCGAGTTGCCCGTCGCTGTGGCAGATGCCCCGCAGCGCCCGTCAGAGCCTGTCTTTGTTACCATCACCGAGGACCTGTCGCTGGCCGTCGGTGAGATCGAAACCGACGCGGCGGGCCTGCCGATGGAGATTGGCATCGCCACAAGTTTGAACCGCGATACACGGCTCTACATTCGTGCCGACAAATCAGTGCCGTATGGCGAGCTGATTTCGGTCATGAACATTCTGCGGGGCGAAGGCTATCTGAAGGTTGGCCTCGTGGGATTGGACCAAAGCGCGGCCCCGCCGGAGGACCTTGGCGCGGAGGCTACGGAATGAGCCTGACCTACCAGCCGGGCGGCGGCCTGTGGCGCGGCATGGCCTGGACCGGGCTGGCGCTTGCCGTCAGCGCCGGGCTGCACGCGGCCCCCGTCGCGCGTATGTTGGCGCAGCCTCCCGCGACAGAGCCACCCGCGCAGGCGCAAGCCGGGGCCACGGGCGCGATCCTGTTCGATTTGTCCGACATCATCACCGCACCATCAGACGCTGGAGAAGACAGCGCGGAGGTGGCAGAGTCGGTGTCCGCGCCCACCGTTACCGAAAGCGCCGAAGCCGTGGATCCGGCCAAGGCTGCAGACGAGCCGCCCTTGCAACAAATCC
The DNA here is from genome assembly GCF_014196795.1 of Sagittula marina. Lineage (GTDB taxonomy): Bacteria > Pseudomonadota > Alphaproteobacteria > Rhodobacterales > Rhodobacteraceae > Sagittula > Sagittula marina. The sequence continues at coordinate 292,706 of NZ_JACIEJ010000001.1, read as the reverse complement.
CCTACGAGGTTGAGGATGATGAGCTGAAATTCGGTGTCGCCTCCCCCGATCCGGTGGAGGAGGTCGAGGAGACTGCCCACGAGGCCGCCACGGAATATGACGAGGAGAAGGTCGACGCCGAAACCCAGATGGGCGCGGAGGACCGTGCGGCCTCGCAGGCGTCGGTGTCCGGTGTATCTGCCGATCAGACGTCGGACACAGCACAGGCGCAGGACGAAGGGCTGACCGCCGAGCAAATGGCCCAGGTGACGGAGTGGCAAAAGGACATCGTGGTCCGCATTTCCAAGGCCAAGCGCTATCCCAAGCTGGCGCGCAGTCGTCGGATCGAAGGTGAGGTGCTGGTGCGGTTTACCGTCGATCGATACGGCGCTGTGCTGGCCCGCACATTGGAGCAAAGCAGCGGCTGGCCAGTGCTGGATCAGGCGGCGCTGGAGGTGTTTGACGAGATCGGCAAATTGCCCACGCCGCCCAATCACCTTGAAGGGGCCGAATTCACATTGATGGTGCCGTTGCGCTATTCGTTCAAGTAGTGCCGACACGGTCTGCGGTGATCTCGTCCAGCGTGCGGCAGCCCGTGAGGGCCATCGCGACCTCCAGCTCATCGCGCAGCAGGCGCAGAACATGGCTGACGCCCAAGGCTCCGGCAACAGTCAGGCCGTGGATGACAGGCCGGCCAACGAGGACCGCCTGTGCGCCCAGCGCGAGTGCCTTGAACACATCCGCGCCACGTCGCAGGCCGCCGTCCATCAGCACGGGCAGCTCTGCGCCGACGGCCGCGACGACCTCTGGCAGGACGGAGATGCTGGAGCACGCCCCATCCAGAACGCGCCCGCCATGGTTCGACACGATCACCCCGGCGGCACCGGCGGCCACGGCGGCGCGGGCATCCTCGGCGCAGAGCACGCCTTTGATCAGGATCGGCAGCGGGCTGGCCTTGCACAAGGCTGCCACATCTTCCCAGCGGGGCAGAATGTGGGCGATACGGTCAAAGATCATCGACTCGCCCTGTGTCAACGGGGCAAAGCGCGGCTGCGGCAGACCGGTCAGGTTCACCGGGCGCGTCCCCTCTGGCAGGTGAAAACCCGCGCGCACTTCCGCATCGCGGATGCCGTTTACAGGCGCGTCAATGGTAAGCACCAAAGCCTCGAACCCGGCCTCAGCGGCGCGATTGGCAAGGGTCAATGTGCCGTCCAGCGTGGCCTGCCAGTACAGCTGAAACCAGCGGCAGGCGGCACCGGAAGCGCGCACATCCTGCATGGGTTCGCTGCTTTGCGCGCTGAGGATCATCGTGGCCTGCTGCGCCTCTGCGCCCTGCGCTGTTGCACATTCGCCGTCCGGAGAGAGCAGCGATTGATACGCAAAGGGCGCGACGAGGATCGGGTGCGGCAGCCTACGACCCAGCAAGGTGGTCTGCGTATGCCCGCCGCGCAGATCGCGCAAAGCGCGCGGGCGAAGGGTGAGCGCCGCGAGATCTGCTTCGTTGGCGCGCAGGGTGGTCTCGGCTCCCGCGCCGGACAGGAAGTACGCGCGATTGACGTCCGACATCATGGCCTGCGCACGAGCGGCGTAGTCAGGCAGACCGGCGGGCAGATCCGAAGCGGACATGTGGGCGTCTCCTTCCAGCTTTCGGATCCGGCTACAGCAGTTCTGCACAAGTTTGAAGATAAGTTGACAATTTACATCAGATACACTGGCGCGACTGGTCGGACGACTCGACGGGCACGGTCCTCAGGAGTTGCTGATTGCCAGGTTCATGCCTCGATCCGCGCGGATTCCCAGGCCAGAAGCGCGCGTTTTACAGGCAGGCCCCAGTGATACCCGCCAAGCCCACCGGATTTACGCAGGGCGCGATGGCAGGGGATGAGGTAGCTGATTGGGTTCCGGCCCACTGCGGTGCCCACGGCACGCACGGCCTTGGGCGCGCCGATGGCCTGTGCAATCTCAGAATAGGTGGTCACGTGGCCGGAGGGGATGCGCATCAGAGCCTCCCAAACCTTGATCTGAAATGGTGCGCCGATGAGATACAGCGGCACCTCGCCCTGCTGCGCGCCAAAGGCGCTGGCGACCCAAGGGCGCAGGGCCTCCGGGTCCTCGACATACTGCGCGTCGGGCCAGCGGCGGCTGAGATCGTGCATTGCTTCAGCCTCGGTACAATCGGCGGTGAAGCCTATGCCGCAGATGCCTTTGGCCGTGCCCATGACCAAGGCCGGGCCAAAGGGGCTGTCGAACCAGCCGTAGCGGATGGTCAGTCCCGCGCCCGCGCGGGCAAAGTCGCCGGGGCTCATGGCCTCCCACCGCAAAAAGAGATCGTGCAGACGACTGGAGCCGGACAAACCGGACGCGTGTGCGGTGTCGAGCGTGGTGAAGCGCTCCGCCAGCAGCACCTTGGCATGGCCGAGCGTCAGATATTGCTGCAGCCGCTTGGGCGAAACACCGGCCCACTGGCTGAACATGCGCTGAAAATGTGCGGGCGACATGGACATCTCTGTTGCGAGTTGATCCAGCGTCGCCTTCGGGCCAAGCCGGTCCACCGCCTCGATCGCGCGGGCCATGACGTGATAGTGGTAGCGGTCGGGGGCATCTTTTGGCATGGCGCGTCTCCTTTTCCGAAAGAATACCCACACAGCGCCTCAAAGCGACCCGTTTCCTGCGCCTAAAGCGCCGCGCGCCCAGCCAGATGCGGGGGATCTTGCGCCCGGTCAACGCGTCAATGCCACCGACTCGCATGCCGTCTGTTTCAGACGCGGCAAGGTCGGATAGGCCAAACGATTGGCGCGCCCTCCGGTCAAAAAGTACTGAAACAATGAATGGAGCCTATCATATTTGCCGGATTTTTCAATTTCAGATTGGGTGCGCTTATCTTGTCAGACCTGTCAAAACCGGGCAGAACCCCGCGCATGGCCAAGCAAATGGATTATCACACGCTGCGCGAGGTGTTCACCCGCTTTCAAGCGTCAGAACCCGAACCGCAGGGAGAGCTTAACCACGTCAACGCTTACACGCTGGTGGTGGCTGTGGCGCTTTCGGCGCAGGCCACAGATGCGGGTGTGAACAAGGCGACGGACAAGCTGTTCCAGATTGCGGACACGCCGGAAAAGATGCTCGCGCTGGGCGAAGAGGGTGTGATCGAACACATCAAATCGATTGGCCTGTATCGCAACAAGGCCAAGAACGTCATCAAATTGTCGAAGATTTTGGTGGAGCAATACAACTCCGAGGTGCCCTGTTCGCGGGCCGCCTTGGAAAGCTTGCCGGGCGTGGGGCGCAAGACGGCAAACGTCGTGCTGAACATGTGGTGGAATTACCCGGCGCAGGCGGTGGATACGCATATTTTTCGCGTCGGTAACCGGGCGGGCATCTGTCCGGGCAAGGATGTGGTGGCTGTCGAACGCGCCATCGAAGATCATATCCCCGTCGATTTTCAACAACACGCGCACCACTGGCTGATCTTGCACGGTCGCTACATTTGCGTGGCACGCAAACCGAAATGCGGGGCCTGTATCATCAAGGACCTGTGCCAATTCGAGGACAAGACCGAATGAAGAAATACCAGCTCGCCGGGATCGGCAACGCCGTGGTAGACGTGATTTCGCGCTCCGATGACAGCTTTCTTGACCATATGGGGATCGAGAAAGGCATCATGCAACTGATCGAACGGGAACGCGGCGAGACGCTGTATGCGGCAATGGGCAACCGGGTGCAGACGCCGGGCGGATCGCTGGCGAACACCGTGGCGGGCGCAGGCGCGCTGGGTCTGAAAACCGCGTTTATCGGCCGGGTGAAGAATGACACACTGGGCAAATTCTACGCCGATGCCATGACCAACGAGGGCATCGCCTTTGTGAACACGCCGGTGGAAGGCGGGGAGCTGCCGACCTCGCGCTGCATGATCTTTGTGACGCCGGATGGCGAAAGGTCGATGAACACCTACCTCGGCATTTCCTCGGAGCTGGGTCCGGACGATGTGGACGAGGACGTCTGCGCCGAGGCGGAAGTGATTTTCCTCGAAGGCTACCTGTTCGACAAGGACAAGGGCAAGCAGGCGTTTATGAAAGCCGCACGCGCCTGCAAGGCAGCCGGTGGCATAGCCGGCATCGCAATTTCCGACCCGTTCTGCGTGGAACGGCACCGCGCAGATTTCCTGAAGCTGATCGAAGAAGAGATGGATTTCGTCATCGGCAACGAGGCGGAGATCTGTTCGCTCTATCAAAACGGGGATCTGGAGGCGGATCTGGCTGCTGTGGGCGCAATCTGTCCGCTGGTGGTCTGCACGCGCTCCGGCGATGGGGTGACCATCCTGCGCGATGGAGTGCGCACCGATGTGTCCGTGAAAAAGGTGGTTCCGGTGGACGCCACTGGCGCGGGCGATCAGTTCGCTGCCGGGTTCCTTTACGCCCTGGTCAAAGGCCACGACATGGCAACCTGCGGCAAGATGGGCACCATTGCGGCGAGCGAGGTCATCAGCCACATGGGTCCACGTCCGGAGGCCGACGTAAAAACGCTGTTCGAGGCCGCCGGCCTGTCCTGAAACAATGGCCCCCGATGCGGAGAAGATGTCCGCCGGGGGCTCCCTGTCGCAAACACATCAGAGCCGGACGATTTCACGCGAATTTCACGCGGTCCAGCTTTGCCTCGTGTCGGGCCACGGTTAGCTTTGGGTTAAGTATTTTGGTCCGGAGCATTGATGACCCGTTTTATTGTTCTGCGTGACAGAACCGACAATTGGCGTCGGACTGCTGTGCCGCTGGCCTCCAGCGTGTCGCCTGTGACACCTGACGCGCCCGCAGAGCCCGTCATCGACGTGCTGGATCTGTCCCCTGAGGCTTTGCGCGATATAGTGCGTGACCGGTCTTGTCTGACCATTGCGCCCGCCATGCCAACCCGCATCGTGAATCCCGAACCGCTGGATGATCTGCGCAGCGATGATGTGGAGCCGGGGTGGGGCCTGCGTGCGGTGGGGGCGGACCGTACAGACCGGTCGGGCAAAGGGGTGACGCTTGCGCTGCTGGACACAGGCATCGACCAGACGCACCCGGCGTTCAACGGTGTAACGCTGGAAACCTGCGATTTCGTCGGCACCGGGGTCAGTGACGCCAACGGGCACGGCACCCATATGGCTGCGACCATGATCGGGCGCGATCTCGACGGCACGCGGATCGGCGTGGCGCGTGGGGTGAAAAAGCTGTTGGTGGGAAAGGCGATTTCGGACAAGGGACTGGGAAGCACAGGCGGGTTTTTCCAAGCAGTGTTGTGGGCAATGGCGCAAAGGGCCGACATCATTGCCTTTGCCGTGAGCTTTGACATCGCCGCGCAGGTGGAGGCGCTGACAGCAGCAGGCTACCCGCTGGTGCAGGCCAATACGGCGGCGGTGAATGCTTATCGCGGCAACCTGCGGATCTTTGAGCTGATGATGGAGATGTCCTGCGCGCAAGCAGGCCCTCTGTTGATCGGTGCGATCGGCAATGACAGCCTGCGCGTGATCTCGCCAGAGTTCGAAACCGGCCCCTCTGCCCCGGCGGCAGCACGGCATGTGCTGGCTATCGGAGCCTGCGGGACGGAAGGGGATTGGCTGGAACCGGCGGTATTTTCCAATATTGGCCCAGCGGTGATTGCGCCGGGGGTCGGGATCGTCTCTGCCGGCGCAGGTGGCGGGTTGCGAACGCTGAACGGCACATCCATGGCGGCAGCGCATGTGGCAGGGGTGGCTGCGCTATGGGCGGAGCACATGCGCGAGGAGGGTGAGGATGTGAACTCTGCGACGCTGGCCGCGCGGCTCGTCAGCACCGCAACACGGATGAATATTCATGAGGGGCAGACAGTGTTGGATGTCGGCCACGGGCTGGTGCAGGCCCTATAGGGCCAACAGGGCTAGCGCCGCTTGAGCATCCGCCATGGTTTGCGTTGGACCAGCGCGCTTGCGGTGGCGCAAAGCACCAGCGCGCAGAGCATCCACTTGGAGGCTGTGCCCATGGTACCATCGACCCGCACCGCATGCAGGATGCTGGTGATGACCACCAGGACGACCGCCACGCTGTGGGCGGGGCGAAACACACGAGGGCCCAGCCTGTGGCGCCAGAGGGTCAAGAGCGCCGCCGCCAGCAGCGCCCACATGGCCGTCACTCCCCGTGCCGAGAAGGGCGTCGCAGACGTATAGAGCAGCGCGTCCACCACATCCGGTGGGCTGGTGATCCACAGGCCCGCAATATGCAAAGCGACGCAAGCAATCAGCCCCCAGCCGATCCAACGGTGCACCTGTCTGGCGCGAAACGGGACTACACCGGGTAGCGCGCCTGTCAGCAACATAGGCTGTATCAGCAACGCACCCAGTGCCAGGACACCTGCCAAACCTGCGACGATGTAGATCGGCTGTCGCCACGCCAATAGCGGGCTGGTGGCCGCCACCACCAAAGGGCCGCCGATGGCCGTGACCAAGGCCAGCCAGATCAGAAACCGCTGCTGCATTCAGGCCGGTTGCAGAACGAAATCGGCACGCAATGTCGTGTCTTTGGAATTACGCATCACAGGACGCAGGAATACGGTTTCGAAGTCAGCGCTGTCGTAGGCGAGGTGCCCGTGCGCCTGACCAAAGGCCGGCACGATCTGCGGCATCTCCAGGCGGAACTCTCCATTGGCGGCGGTCAGCGTGGCGCCGTGGCTGTGTGGGTCGCGCTCGTGCCCTTCCGTGGTGTGCGCCCAGATCTGAATGCGTTGGCCCGGCAAAGGGGCACCGTCACCCGCGCGTCGCACAGTGCCCGTCATCCAAAAGCCACCATTGCCAATGCGGTCAACGAGGGGCGCGCCAGGACGGTAGTTATTCGCGCCACCGCGCATGGTCGGGGTTGGCGCCACGCCAGCGGCGCGGGCGGGCACCATCAGCCCGGAGGCTCCGGTGAGTAAGGCGGCCCCAAGGGCGACAAGGCCAGTGGTCACGAAGGTGCGGCGCGTTTGCATGGCTGATCTCCTGCGGCTCAGATCAGAGGATACCCGGAGAACCATGCGATGCGAAGATGCCGCACGGCATCGTGAGGCCTCAGTGCGCCTCTGCCCAGTTGGCGCCCTGCCCCGCATCCACCACCAGCGGCACATCAAGTTTGACCACCGGATCGCAGGCATTTTCCATCACGCCCTTGGCCACGCCAATCAGGTCATCCACTGCGCCGTTTTCCACCTCGAAGATCAGTTCGTCGTGCACCTGCAACAGCATCCGCACCGGCAGCTTGGCAATTGCATCGGGCATGCGGATCATGGCGCGGCGAATGATATCTGCCGCCGTGCCCTGGATCGGGGCGTTGATCGCGGCGCGTTGGGCAAAGCCGGCACGCGGACCCTTGGCGGCAATCTCCGGCGTATGGATCTGGCGCCCGAACAGGGTTTCGACACGTTTGTGTTCCTTGGCAAAGGCCTTGGTGTCGTCCATGTACTTACGGATGCCGGGGAAGCGTTCGAAGTAGCGGTCGATAAAGCCCTGCGCCTCGGCGCGCGGAATGCGCAGGTTGCGCGCAAGGCCAAAGCCCGAGATGCCGTAGATTACGCCAAAGTTGATCGCCTTGGCCTGACGACGGATATCAGGGGTCATATCCTCCATCGAGACATTGAACATTTCCGACGCGGTCATGGCGTGGATGTCCTGACCGTCGCGAAAGGCCTGCTTCAGCGCGTCGATGTCGGCCATATGGGCGAGGATACGCAGTTCGATCTGGGAATAGTCGAGGGAAACCAGCGTCTTGCCCTCTGGCGCGACGAATGCTTCGCGGATGCGGCGGCCTTCCTCGGAGCGGACGGGGATGTTTTGCAGGTTCGGGTCGTTCGACGCCAGACGGCCGGTGTTGGCGCCCGCGATGGAATAAGACGTATGCACCCGTCCCGTGTCCGGGTTGATGTGTTCCTGCAGAGCGTCGGTATAGGTGGATTTGAGTTTCGACAGCTGCCGCCAGTCCAGAACGCGGCCTGGCAAATCGTGTTCGGTGGCGAGGTCTTCGAGCACATCGGCCGGGGTCGAATACTTGCCCGTCTTGCCTTTTTTGCCGCCGGGCAGGCTCATCTTTTCGAACAGGATCTCCCCAAGCTGCGCGGGGGAGCCGACATTGAACTTTTCGCCTGCGAGGTCGTGAATTTCCTCCTCCAGCATGGCCATTTTCTGACTGAAGGCGTTGGACATGCGCGACAGCACATCCCGATCCACGGCGATGCCGGTCATTTCCATCTGTTTGAGCACAGGCACCAGTGGGCGTTCCATTGTCTCGTAGACCCGCGTCACGCCCGCCCGATGCAGCTGCGGCTTGAAGGTCAGCGCAAGGCGCAGGGTTACATCCGCATCCTCGGCGGCGTAACCGGTGGCCTTGTCGATGGGCACGCGGTCAAAGGTGATCATGCTCTTGCCGGAGCCGAGCAAGTCCTTGATCGGAATACAGGTGTGGGCAAGATAGCGTTCCGCCAGCGTGTCCATGCCATGCCCGTGTTCGCCTGCGTGCATGGCGTAGGACATCAGCATGGTGTCGTCGATGGGCGCGATTTCGATGCCATAGCGGCTCAGCACTTTAGCGTCGTATTTCATGTTCTGGCCGATCTTCATGACCGACGGATCTTGTAGCAGCGGCTTTAGCGCGTCGAGCGCCGCCTGCATGCGGATCTGCCCATCGGCCAAATCGTCGGCGCCGAACAGGTCGTCCCCGCCCTCTGCCCGATGGGCGAGCGGGATGTAGCAGGCCTCGCCCGGTGCGACCGCCAACGAAACGCCGACCAGTTCACAGCGCATGTCGTTCAGGCCAGTGGTTTCCGTGTCCACGGCGACAGTGCCGACCTGCTGCGCGCGGTCGATCCATGCGTGCAGCGTTTCGAGATCGCGCACGCAGGTGTAGGTCGCGGCGTCGATGGCGGGCCAGTCCGGCGCGGCCTCCTCAGTCACGGCGGCGGTGGCTTCCGGGATGACAGGCGCCTCTGCGCCCAAACGGTCGGCCACACGTTTGGTCAGGGTGCGGAATTCCATGTCGGTGAGAAACCCGAGCAGGATTTCGGGATCAGGATCACGCACCTCCAGGTCGTCCAGCGAGAAGGGCAGGTCCATGCCTTCGTCCAGCTGCACCAGCTTCTTGGACAGCTCAATCTGCGCGCGGTTGTCGATCAGGGTCTGGCGGCGTTTGGGTTGCTTGATCTCTTCGGCACGGTCGAGCAGCTCCTCCAAGGAGCCGAACTCGTTGATCAACAGCGCGGCTGTCTTGATGCCGATGCCGGGGGCGCCCGGCACGTTGTCGACGGAATCCCCTGCCAGCGCCTGAACGTCCACCACACGTTCTGGACCGACGCCGAATTTTTCCTCGACGCCCTCGCGGTCGATGCGCTTGTTCTTCATCGGGTCAAGCATTTCGACGCCGTCACCCACAAGCTGCATCAGGTCTTTGTCGGACGACAGAATCGTGACACGCCCCCCTGCGCGACGTGCCTGACAGGCCAGTGTCGCCATTATGTCGTCGGCCTCGAAACCTTCGATTTCCTTACAGGCGATGTTGAACGCCTCGGTCGCGGTGCGGGTCAGCGGGATCTGCGGGCGCAGATCCTCTGGCATGGCCTCTCGGTTGGCCTTGTACTGGTCGTACATATCGTTGCGGAAGGTATGCGAGCCCTTGTCAAAGATCACCGCCACATGGGTCGGCGCATCGGGACCGGCGTTTTCCTCTACGTAGCGCTGCAACATGTTGCAAAACCCGCTGACCGCCCCGATGGGCAGCCCGTCGGATTTGCGCGTCAACGGCGGCAGCGCGTGAAACGCACGAAAGATATAAGCCGATCCGTCGATCAGATGCAGGTGACAACCCTTGCCGAAAGCCATGGCGCGCGCTCCTCTAAGTCCATTTCATGATGTGCCACGCAACGCGCTGCGCTGCCAGAGCGGAATGGCCGGTCAGGGACTTTCCGCCAAGCACCTTGGCGAGATGTTCTGAATCGGCAGCGTGATTTCCAGCCCGAAGATCACCGCACGTTCTGCCAGTTGCGTCGCTCGCCTCACGCTCCGCTTGCCCAACGGCTCCTGATGCCCGCCGTCGCAATAACCATGCGGTGCGCAGCGCGTCGCCTCGTTGCAAAACCTCCCGGCAGAGCGGGGTATCGAGAGTGCCTGAAAGGAAGCTTACGACATGAAAAAAGTGACATCCATGATCCGGACGTGTCCTGGAAGCGGCCCCTTGGCTTGCCATCAAAAGCTGTGGGTCTGCGCTTAGCCCGCGCCATTGGCACGGTACATCTCGTTTGGCAGCGCAGCACTTTCGCAGTCCTCAAGGCTGACCGGCACACCCGTGGCGGGTCCGAAAGACGGCCCCTCCACTTTCAATTGCGCAAAGGCCGTCCGTGACAACCAACAAGCCTTGCGCGCCAGTCTCAGACCTTGCCTTCGAAATCCTTGTGGACGAGCTTTGCGTCACAGTAGGGGCATTCGACAAACCCCTTATCTTCGGGGATCTGCAACCAGACGCGGGGGTGGCCCAGTGCCACGCCGCCACCGTCGCAAGGAATGCGATAGGCCTGAACGATCCGGGTTTCGGGGGCCTCGATGGTCATGAATGTCCCTTTCGCAATGCTCTGACGCCTATATGCGCCAAGCCCGCAACCGAGGCAAGCCCACAGAACCGCACGGAACCTTCAGGTTTCCTTGCTTTGAAAGTACCCGCCGCGCGTAGCGTTTTGAAAGGCGCCGGCACCAGCCCAGCGACAAGAGGCGAAGCGCGCGCACAGCGCGCTCCGCTGAATTTTCCGTCAGGCGGGTTGCAGCATTCTGCCCAGACGGCGGCCCGCCAGAACATGCACGTGTAAATGGGGCACCTCCTGCACGCCATGCGCCCCGGCGTTGGAAATCAGACGCCAACCGTCTTCTTCCAGTCCTTCCATCCGACACACCTCGCCCACGGCTCGGACGTAGTCGACGATCTCCGCATCCGATGCCTCCTGTGCGAAGTGATCAAAGCAAACGTAAGGGCCCTTCGGGATAACCAGCACATGCAGGGGGGCTTGTGGCTGGATGTCGCGAAACGCCAGCGTGTGTTCTGTTTCCAGCACGGTATCGTTGGGAATGTCGCCGCGCAGGATCTTGGCAAAGATGTTCTGGTCGTCGTAGCTATGCGCCATGGGGGTCTCCCTCTTGGATTTGCGCGCATGAAGGCGCAATTTCACCCCCAGCGCAAGCACGCGACGGCATCTGAACCTTTCCGCTGCTCAAAGGTTTGCTTTGCATCCGGCGCGTCAGCCTCTAGGTACAACCCCAACCAATGCAAAGGCCTGCCCATGTCCGTTTCCATGATGTCCACCTTCGTCAAGCCGATGCACCCTGAGGGGCGCAAGTTCGTGGCTATTGCAGCCGCGATCACACTGGTTCTGTTTTTGATCTGGGAGCCGCTGGGCTGGATCGGGGTCGGCCTGACGGTCTGGGTCTACTACTTCTTCCGCGACCCGGAGCGCGCGACACCCATGCGTGATGATGTCATGGTCTCCCCGGCAGACGGCCTTGTGTCGTTGCTGGAACCTGCGGTGCCACCTGCGGAACTCGGTCTGGGCGATCAGCCTCTGATGCGCATCTCCGTCTTCATGTCGGTGTTCAACTGCCACGTGAACCGCCTGCCCACAGCTGGTACCGTGGAAACCATCGCCTACCGCAAAGGCAAGTTTCTGAACGCTTCGCTCGACAAGGCGTCCGCTGATAACGAGCGCAACGGCCTGACCGTCGCCCTGCCCGATGGTCGCCGTTACGGCGTTGTGCAAATCGCGGGTCTTGTGGCGCGTCGTATCATGTGTTGGACCAAAGAGGGCGACGTGCTGACCCGCGGCGAACGCTTTGGACTGATCCGCTTCGGCTCCCGTCTTGATGTTTACCTGCCCGCAGGCGTCACCCCAACGGTGCGCATCGGTCAGACCATGGTCGCTGGCGAAACCGTCATCGCCGACCTCACCGGCACCCAGTCCGAAGGATAACCCATGATCGACCCGACAGAGCCAGAGCAGGACACATCCGGCGGACGTGATGTCAGCCTGATCCTGTTGATCCCCAATATGGTTACCCTGATGGGGTTGTCCTTTGGCCTGACAGGCATCCGCTTTGCCATGGAGGGCTATTTCACATGGGCCGTGATCCTGATCATGCTCTCGGCCCTGGCAGATCTGTTTGACGGGCTGCTGGCCCGCCGTCTGGGCGCACAGTCCGAAATGGGCGCACAGCTTGACAGCTTGTCGGATTTCCTGTGCTTCGGCGTCGCGCCCGCGATCCTGGTTTACGAAGTGCATCTGGGCGATTTCGGCGGGCTTGGCTGGATCTTTGCCCTGATCTTTGCAGTTTCCGCCTGCCTGCGTCTGGCGCGGTTCAACGTGATGTCGGGCCAAGCTGAACCTGGTGAAGCGCCCAAGCGTTATTTTGTTGGCGTTCCGGCGCCGGCTGGCGCGTTTCTCGGCCTTTTCCCGGTCTTTCTGTCAAACCTTGGCCTGATTGATCCGGGCAGCGCGCCGCTTTTGGTTTGCGTCTGGCTGGCTGTCGTCGGGGCGTTGATGATTTCCAACCTCAAGACACCGTCGCCGAAAGGTGTCAAAGTCCCCCGTCGGATGGTCGCCGTTCTGTTCTTTGCGACGGTGATTGCCATGGGCCTGATCTTTACCCGGCCATGGCTGCTGCTGGTGATTATGGACGCGGCCTATCTGGCGGTGATTATGGTGGCCTTGGTGCGCGCAAAAGGACGGTTGTTCGGCTGATACCTGACAACAGCGCCCCGCGACTGTAGCGGGGCGCTTTGAAGACAGTCAGTCTGCGAACAACTGTTCCACGTTTACGATGGCTTCTGCCGTGGCGCTTGGCACAGTGAGGAAATCGGCGACCGCGCGAACACCGACTTCACTCGGATCCATCTCGCGCAGATGGTGATGGTTCTCGAACTCCGCATCGCGCATCTGGTCGCTTTCATGGATCATGTCGTTGCGCACTGTGGGCAACAGGCGCTCGACCTTCTCGCGCGGGGTACACGCCCCTGCCAACCCGGCGCGCACGATATGATCGATCAGATACTCGTCGGAGAACTGACACTCGATTTCAAGCAATCTCGTGGTTGACCGGTCGCGCCCGAAATCCTCCAGCAGGTCCAGATTGGCCGGATCCATGCAAACGACCAGTCGGTCGGTTTTGTAATAATCGAACAACATCCGCATAAGCGCACGTCGGTGGCGATGCCGCTTGCCCATGGTTGATTGAATTCCACCGAGGTCCGGCAGGTGGCAGGCTTCGTCGTTGAACAGGTATTCGACACAGGGGATGTTCGTCATTTGGCGGATACGTTCGACCATGCGCTTAGCGACGTGCCACTTCTTGCATACAATGATCAGCAACTCGCGCTCACGACCAAGGGAGCTTTCTTTTTCCCAAAAGCGTGGCGCGAATCTGCGCCCGATCCGGCCCTTGTTGGACAGGAAATTGAACAGAGTGCGCCCTTCGTTGGAGATCTGGAACGTTACCCCTTCTGTCGAAAACAGCACGCCAAGGCGGCGTTTCAATTCCAACGCCTCCGGGCTGATCTTACGCGCAAAGAGAAAGTCCTGAGACAGCAGCAGATCATAGTGGTCGTTGTAGAAAACCACCGGCATCCCGTATTCGGTAAACATCAGGAAGGTCAGTGTGCGACTCTCGATCTCTTGTTCGGGAACGAGATGGCGCACGAGCGTCTGAAAAAACGTCTCGTCCGGAATCCATGTGGTGGCAAAGAAGCGCATCACATCGCGGCGCTTCTTGGAAAAGTCGATGATCTCCTCAATGGTCTGCCTGCGCAAACACCACCATTGCGAGCCGATCATGACATCAATGTCATGCGGAATTTCTCGCGTCAGTCCCAACCGCTTTTGCAGTTCAAACATAGCGTAAAAGCGCTTCTTTTGAGTGCGTTCATTAAACCAGTGACGGTAGATCAACCGCTCTTCTTTCCACCCGGTCTTGATCCAGTCAGAATTGAGGTAATCGTAGCTTTCGATAAAGTCGCGGTCATGGCGGTCAAGGTAATCGTGCGCGTATTCGGCCGATTTAATTGCCATGCAATCGCCTGACAGCATGTAGAAATGCGTGGCGCGCGGGAAAGCCTCAATGGCCGCTTCGACCGCATTTAGCGTGGCGGCGACAAGGGACCATTCCCCCCAGCCGCATTTGATGCGTTTCTTGGCAAAGGTGACGTTTGGGTTGTCGCGCAATGCCTCGCGGATCCGGTCGTAATGTTCAGACTTAGCCGAGGCGTCGAAGTGGATGGACATGCAATCGCCCGCCGCGGTCAAGCTTTGCGCTTGGCGGATGATGGCTTCTGGGTCTTTATGACACAGCAGGATGAAGGCAATTTTCGCCATTCAGGAAACGGTTCGCCCCATTTTCGCCCTATTGTTTACGGTATTAGAGGTGAACGGGCGTTGAATAAACCACAATTCTTTGGTTTTTTGACCCGGTTGCGTTGTTGCGCTTAACAGACAGGCGCAGCCATCACGAGGCCAGCAGCCAGAGGCAGAATTTCATGGGGTTTCCCGGAACTTGGATGACCGAAAGCGAGAGCGTGGTATATCGGGTTGTCCCGAAATGCGCTTGCTCGACCATCGGTCAAATCATGTACTATTCCGATCACGGCAAATTTTTCGACGGCGACATCCACGATGCCACCAGCGGTCTGCACAAATGGGGCATCGAGGAAAGCCAACCGAAGATCAAGGCAAACGTCAAGACACGGACCTCCTACACCTTTACCTGCGTGCGCAATCCGTACACACGAATCCTGTCCTCATTCTTTGACAAGATCTGTGGAATTCAGCGGAATGGGCGTCGTTATCGAGGCAATCTGGTGCCGCTCCTGACGCAGAAATACGGCATCGAGGTGGGCGGCGATGACGGTAAAGACCAGTTCGACCAGATTCGCAGCTTTCGCCGGTTTTTGCTGTTCGCGCGCGACACGATCCGCTGGCGGCGACCGATGGACCCGGATATCCACTGGTCGGCCATGTCGGGTCATGTGAGCACGTTCATCGTTAACGGCGGGCGCTATAACAAGATTTTCTGGACCGAACAGTTCAACGACGGGATGCAGCAAGTGCTGGATGCCATCGACACGCCGTACGCCGTTGATCTAGGCACGATCCCTCGGTTCAATGAAAGCGAAGGGCATGGACCCAAGCGCGCGCACCCTGTGGAAGATTACTTTGACGATATGTCGATGCATTTGATGTACGAGATCTACAAACGCGACTTCGACCTGTTCAAATACGATTTCGAGAACCCAGCCAACAAGATGCCAACCGCTGAAATCGATCTGGACGAAGTGCACGCCAAGCTGGGCGATTGAGGCGTACGAGGGGCTGGCCCCTCGCGCTCCCCGGAGAATTTGGAAAGCAAAGAAGCAAGCGCGCGGCCTGCTTCAATTGTTGGCCTCTCAGACTGGAAATCTCAGTCTTCCAGCGCCTTGATCATATCGACCCGAGTGCCGTGACGCCCGCCTTCAAATTCCGTGTCCAAGAAAGCGTCCACTATGGCAAGTGCGAGGCCCGGACCCACAACACGTTCGCCGATGGACAGGATCTGGGCGTCATTGTGCGCGCGGATCATACGCGCGGAAAACTCGTCAGCACAGACACCGCAGCGAATGCCTTTGACCTTGTTGGCCGCCATCATGATGCCCTGTCCCGTGCCGCACAGGATGATGCCGAAGCGGCAGTCGCCCGAGGCTACCTGACGCGCAGCGGCTTCGCCGTGTTTGGGGTAATGCGTGCTTTCAGGGGTGGTGGGGCCAATGTCGACCGCTTCCCAGCCCTTCGATTCGATATGCTTGGCGATCTGCTGGCGCAGCTCGATCGCTGCATGGTCGCTGGACAGGACGATTCGCTTGTTGTCAGACATGGGCGGTCTCCGCAAAAAAAAGGGGCGTCGCGGTGCCTGTACCACGACGCCCCTGCGATTTCCTAGTGCCGGATTTCGCGCTTAAACTGTGGGGATAGCCGCCATCAGGCCTTGCTCCTGGAGTTGCGCATGGGCCTCATCGAGGCTGCGCCGCGCTCGCTCGATCAGTGTGTCGATTTCCTCCTTGGAGATCACCAGAGGCGGCGAGATGATCATACGGTCACCGACGTGGCGCATGATCAAGTTGTTGGCAAAGCAGCGTTCGCGGGTGATGAAACCAGCGGTTCCCGCCTCTCCGGCGAAGCGTGCGCGCGAGGCTTTGTCCGGGGTCAGCGCGATGGAGCCCATGTGGCCGACGATCTTTGCTTCACCCACCAAGGGATGGTCGGTAAGCGTTTCGAACTGCGCCTTGAGATAGGGTCCCGTCTCATCCCGTGCACGTGTGACGATGCCTTCCTCATCCAAAAGGCGCAGGTTTTCAAGCGCGACCGCGCAGGCGACCGGGTGACCCGAATAGGTGTACCCATGATTGAACTCGACGCCATCGATGACTTTTGCCACGCCATCAGACACGATTGAGGCCCCGATGGGCTGGTAGCCGGAGGACAGTCCCTTTGCCACGGTCATGATATCGGGCCGGATGTTCATGGTCTGCGAACCGAACCATTCGCCGGTGCGCCCGAAGCCGCAAATCACCTCATCGGCGATCAGGAGAATGCCGTATTTGTCCACGATGCGCTGGATTTCGGGCCAATAGGTTGCCGGCGGGACGATCACGCCGCCCGCCCCCTGGATTGGTTCGGCTATGAAGGCGGCCACATTGTCGGCACCAAGTTCGAGGATCTTCTCCTCAAGCAGTTGCGCGCGCGCGAGGCCGAAGTCGTCCTCGCTCATATTGCCACCTTCGAGATACCAATAGGGCTGATCAATATGGTGAATGCCTGGGATCGGCATGCCGCCCTGCGCGTGCATCCCCTTCATCCCGCCCAGAGAGCCGGAACCGACGCTGGATCCGTGATAGCCATTCCAGCGGGAGATGACGTGCTGGCGCTGCGGCTGACCCTTCTCCTGCCAGTAAGTGCGCACCATCCGCAGATTGGTGTCATTCGCTTCTGAGCCGGAGTTGGCAAAAAAGACGTGGTTCAGATCGCCCGGCGCCAGCTCTGCCAGCCGCGCGGCGAGATTGATCGCAGGCACATGGGAGGTCTGGAAGAACGTATTGTAAAAGGGCAGTTCGCGCATCTGGCGGGCGGCGGCCTCGGCCAGCTCTTCGCGACCGTAGCCGATGTTCACGCACCACAGCCCCGCCATAGCATCAAGGATGCGATTGCCGTCACTGTCATTGAGCCAGCAGCCTTCGGCACGGGTGATGATCCGCGCGCCCTTCTCGCCAAGGCCCGCGCCGTGTGTAAAGGGATGCATGTGGTGCGCGGCGTCCAGCGCCTGCAGTTCAGCAGTGGGGGAATTCGGGGTCAGGATAGTCATAAAGGGCGCCTCCGTCAGGTTGGCCCCAGAATATGATCAAATTATGCGAAGTCAATCAGACCGTCTTACAACTCCTTCTTTAGGCGGCAAACATGCAGGAAAGCGCGAGATGCTGTGCTGCTCTCAGGGTTTTGGCAAATAGGGTCGAGGGGCCCTTGACGGGATCGCATCGGGCGGGCGGGGCGCTTTTGCCTCTGGCAAACAGCTCCGCGCCGCCCGTGTCAGACCGCCGCTGCAATCATTTCCATGCCCTGACGGACGTCACCGGAAATGGCTGAGGACGCCGCCTCGGCATCGCCATCGTGCAACGCCTCCAACAGCTCCTTGTGCAAATCGCGTAGCGCCCGCGTGCCTTCCTGCCCACAGACCACACGTAACGACGGTCCGAATCGCAACCAGAGGCTCTCGGTCAAAGACGTCAGGATAGGCGCTGCCGCCCAGCTATTCAGCGCAGCGTGAAAGGCATGATTCTCTCGCAAATAGGTCTCCACGTCGCCCCGCGCAATGCCGCGGTCGAGCCGGGCATCGATCTTACGAAGGTCGGCAACGGCTTGCGCCGTCACCCGTTCCGCTGCGCGCGCTGCAAGACGCGGTTCAATCGCCAGGCGCGCCTCGGTCAGGTCCTCTACCGCCGCCGCATCCAGCACAGGCACCACGATGCGCCGATTTCCCAACGATTCCAACGCCCCTTCTGCCGTCAAGCGGCGCAGCGCCTCGCGTACCGGGGTCATGCCCGCGCCGAGCCTGTCCACCACCCCCTGTATCGTCACCGGTTCGCCCGGCGCCAGCACGCCAAACAACACCAGTTCACGCAGATCACGGTAGACCTGCTCGTGTACCGGCACCCCGGCCCCCACGGTCACTGCCTCGGTTTTCACCATCTGACTTTCACTTTCGCACCCCAGGCCCTGAAGAAACCATCGCCGAAGTTGCCTCCGCTTGCAACTTATGATCAAAATTCTGACACTGGGCCGACAGAGCCCGCGACCAACGGGAGACCCCAATGACCAAGACACTGATGACCCTGACCGCCTCAATGGCGCTGATGGCCGGCATGGCCACCGCCGAAGAGGTGCGAGTCTACAACTGGTCCGATTACATCGACGAATCCTTGCTGGAGAAGTTCGAGAAAGAGACCGGGATCGACCTCATCTATGACGTCTTTGATTCCAACGAATTGCTGGAGACAAAGATGCTCGCCGGCGGATCTGGATATGATGTGGTTGTGCCCACCGGCACCTTCCTGCAACGCCAGATTTCGGCTGGTGCGTTCCAGCCGCTGGACAAATCCGAGCTGCCGAACATTGACAACATGTGGGATGTGATTTCCGACCGTACCGCGAAATATGACCCCGATAATGCCCATGCCATCAACTACATGTGGGGCACCACGGGCATTGGTGTGAACCTTCCGAAGGTGAAGGAACTGCTGGGCGAGGACGCGCCGCTCAACAGCTGGGATCTGGTCTTTGATCCCGCCAACATGGAAAAACTGGCTGAATGTGGCGTGCACTTCCTTGATGCGCCCGCTGAAATGCTGCCCGCCGCGCTTAACTACATTGGCGAAGATCCCGACAGCCACGATCCCGACGTGATCGCAAAGGCCGAAGCCGTCTACATGCCGATCCGTCCCTATATCCAGAAATTCCACAGCTCGGAATACATCAACGCACTGGCCAACGGTGATATCTGCGTGGCAGTCGGCTGGTCCGGCGACATTCTTCAGGCCCGCGACCGTGCGGCCGAGGCAGACAACGGCGTCGAGGTGGCATATATCATCCCCAGTGAAGGGGCACAGATGTGGTTCGACCAGATGGCGATTCCGGTCGATGCCCCGAACCCTGAAGGAGCGCACAAGTTTCTCAACTTCATCATGAACGCCGAGAACATGGCTGCCGCGTCGAACTATGTCTATTACGCCAACGGCAACAAAGCCTCACAGGAATACCTCAACGAGGATGTGATCGGCGATCCTGCGGTCTATCCGGATGATGAAACCATGAACAACACCTACACGACCACGCCCTACCCGCCGAAGGTGCAGCGTGTGGTGACCCGCCTGTGGACCAAGATCAAATCTGGCACCTGAATTTTAAGGCGTCTCAACAGAACACCAAGGGCGCGCCATTTTGGCGTGCCCTTTCATTTTCGGCATCACCTTTTGGCGGGCATCATCTAGCGGCAACTTTCTGCCAGCACACAGATTATTGTGCCGTTGTCGCCGTGAGCGTTAAATCAAACTTAACCCATATGATTCAAAACCATCTTATAAAATTAACAAAAGATGAGGCGGAGATGACTGAACAGTTGAGAGACATGGACCTGGCGCAACGCGCGTCTGAGGCCGCCATGGAATGCGAGACATTGGGGTTCAGCGCCACGGCACGGGCGCTGCGGCTTTTGGCGGACCAATATCGAATGTCTTCGTCCCGGCATGGCTTTCCAACGGAACAACCCTCGTATTTCTGCGCGACAGGCTGACCGATACGACAGGTGTGTTCACGACCTGTTAACCAAATTTAGGCTAACTCCCGTGAAACCGAAGCTGCCTTGGGAGACTCGCCGTGAACACCACCTACGACAAAGTCATGTGCCTGCTGACAGATATGGCCAGCCACGCCCAAGCAACTTCGGGCACGGGGCCGACACGAAAGCAGATCGCTGCCGCCAGATCACTGGCGGACCAAGAGCTTGGCTCTGTGAATGGTTCAATGCACAAATCCTGTTACGCGCGTGCTGAGCACACCTGAACCGCAGCGTCGCACCTGTCCGACCGCTGCCACGGCACGATAGATGCGGCGCTATCAAATGGACCCAAAAGGCCCCGCCAATCGGCGGGGCCTTTTCGTTGGTCATATATCAGAATCAAAGCTTGTGGCGTTCCGACCGGAGTGCCTAGCAGGGCTTTCAATCCTCCGCCGAGCAGCAGCGCGGTGCAAACAAGCCCCTCGAATAGGCACCAGAAGACTAGCTGCGGCACAGACGCGTCGAGCTCACCGTGGTTGTGGTTATCATGTGCCGAAGGTTGTCTTGCTCGACCTAATATTCAGTGTCGAAGTCCATCAGCCTTGGGTCGGCCTCTTGACCCTCGTTGCCTTCGATGGATGGGATGGTCGCCTGTGTCCCTTGGGTCTTATGACGTCTCTAACACCGCAGAATGCGACGCAAAATTCATCTACGGGGAAACACATACCCCTCACGCTTCTTTGCTTGCCGGCAGTCAACGACTTACTTTCAAAGATCACCAAGCTGTCCAAAGAGCGCCCAGAGATCACGCACCGCCAGTCGCATCCGCGAAAAAACCCAACGTGCTCATCAATCGACATATTGCCTTTTTTTAACCCCGTGTTGAGGATGGCGCTATGAGCCAGAATGTATTCGCCCCGTGGGCCGACCCGACCGAAAAGCCCCTGATCCAGTTCAAGGGCGTGACCAAACGCTTTGGCGACTTCACCGCCATCGACGACCTGACACAGGACATTTACGCCAAGGAATTTTTCGCGCTGCTTGGCCCGTCCGGCTGTGGCAAGACAACTTTGATGCGGATGCTGGCCGGGTTCGAAAAACCCACCGAAGGGCAGATCCTGCTCGGCGGGCAGGACCTGTCGCAAATCCCGGCGAACCAGCGCAGCGTGAACATGATGTTCCAAAGCTACGCGCTGTTCCCGCACCTGACGGTCTGGGACAACATCGCCTTTGGCCTGAAACGCGCCAAGCAGCCCAAGGATAAGATAGAGGCCCGCGTGCAGGAAATGCTGCGCCTCACCCGGCTGGAACAATTCGCCAAACGCAAGCCGCACCAGATTTCAGGCGGTCAGCGGCAGCGTGTGGCTTTGGCGCGGTCTCTTGCCCGTGCCCCGAAGTTGCTTTTGCTCGACGAACCGCTTGGCGCTCTGGACAAGAAGCTGCGCGAAGAAACCCAGTTCGAGCTGATGGACATCCAGGAGAAGACCGGGACCACATTCATCATCGTGACCCACGACCAGGAGGAAGCGATGACTGTCGCGTCCCGTGTGGCGGTCATGAATCACGGCCAGATCGTGCAGGTCGATACGCCGGACCGCATCTACGAGGCGCCCAATTCGGTCTACGTGGCCGGTTTCATCGGCGATGTGAACCTGTTCCGTGGCATGGCGCAGGCCCGTGACACCACGCCTCCGCCTGCCATCGACCCGGTGGCTCAACCTCTCCCGGAACCCACCTCCCCCGAGGCCGAAAAAGCGTTGAACGACCAAGCCACCAGAGACGCGCGCACACCTCAGCCCAATGCGTTGGGGATGAAACTGCATGACAAGCTCTTTGCCCCGGTATTCGGCAAATGGATCGACGAACCAAAAGCCCTGCCCATGCCCGATCCGATCGAAAAAGCGAAGGCCGAAGCGGCCCGTGCCCCCGCGCCGACGCCGCCCGCCTCCGAGGTACCGCAGGGCGGGCTGGACATCGCTTGGGCCGAGGGGCAGCCGCCTTTGATCGCTGCAAACGGGCCGGAAACACTGTCCGGGCACAAGGTCGTGCTCTCGCTGCGCCCGGAGAAGGTCTCTATCTGGAAGGAACGGCCCACCAACCAGCCCAATGCAGTCAACATCCTGCAAGGTGAGGTGATCGACATCGCCTATCTTGGCAACATGTCCACCTATCATGTGAAACTCGCCGACGGCACGATGGTCAAGGCGCAGGCCTCCAACACCCGCCGGATCGCAAATCGGGGCATCACATGGGAGGATAAGGTCTGGCTGTCCTTTACCGCCACCGCAGGCGTGGTGCTGGAGGACGAGGCGTGAGCGACACCCCCTCCATTCGTGCCATGAACTTTGCGCTGGGTTTCATGTTGCTGGCGCTGGCGGCCTTTGCAGCGCGGCTGGCAATATTGTTCGCCTCTGACGGCTGGGACGCGACCTCTGCGACCGGGTTTCCCCTGACGCTGGCCATCTTCATCGCGCTGGCGGCTGGCACTCTGTCGGCCATGAGCAAGATGGATCAGGACCGGCGCACCGGGTTTCTCGGCGCGACGGTGATCGGCCTGCCCTATGTCTGGCTGCTGGCGCTGTTCCTTGTGCCCTTTCTGATCGTGTTGAAGATTTCGCTATCGGACGTGGCGCTGGCCCGCCCGCCCTACATGCCGCAACTTGATCTGTCCGAGGGCTGGAGCAATCTGACCGCGTTCCTGTCGGATCTGGATTTCGAGAATTACACCTTTCTCACCTCCGATGACCTGTATTGGAAAGCCTACCTCAGCTCGTTGCAAATCGCGTTTGTGGCGACGGCCTGCACGCTGCTGATCGCCTATCCGGTGGCCTATGGCATGGCGCGCGCACCGCAGGAATGGCACGCCACACTGCTGATGCTGGTGATCTTGCCCTTCTGGACCTCCTTTCTGATCCGCGTTTATTCGTTGATGGGGATCTTGAGCAACGACGGTGTTCTGAACCAATTTTTGCTATGGACCGGGCTGATCGGTGAACCGCTTCAGATCCTGAACACCAAGCTCGCCGTCTACATCGGCATCGTCTACACCTACCTGCCCTTCATGATCCTGCCGATCTACGCGTCTTTGGAAAAGCTGGACGAGAGTCTTCTGGAAGCCGCCGAAGACCTCGGTTGTTCCCGCTTTCAGGCCTTCTGGCTAGTGACGTTCCCCTTGTCCAAAGGCGGCATCATCGCGGGCTGTTTCCTTGTCTTCATCCCTACAATTGGCGAATTCGTCATTCCCTCGCTACTCGGCGGCTCTGGCACGCTGATGATCGGCAAGGTGCTATGGGAGGAGTTCTTCAACAATCGCGACTGGCCGGTAGCCTCTGCAGTGGCGGTGATCCTGCTGCTGATCCTCATCATTCCCATCGTGCTGTTCCAGCGGTCCGAGGAAAAATCCCGCGAGGCTGGCCAATGATCCGCGTCAAGATTGCCCCGACCCCGATGTGCCACGCGTCCACACTCGAGGGAGGCCGCGCATGAAACGTCTGTCATGGTTCAACGTCACGGCGCTGACACTCGGTTTTGCGTTCCTTTACCTGCCGATGATCATTCTGATCGTCTACTCCTTCAACGAAAGCCGTCTGGTGACCGTCTGGGCGGGGTTCTCGACCAAATGGTATGGTACACTCTTGCAGGATCAGGAATTCCTTGATGCCGCCTGGGTGACTGTGCAGGTGGCGTTCCTGTCCTCGACCATCGCGACGGTGCTGGGCACGATGGCCGCGCATGTGATCATCAACGCCGGACGGTTTCCGGGTCGCACGCTGTTTTCCGGTATGATTTACGCGCCGCTCGTCATGCCAGAGGTCATCACCGGCCTGTCGCTCCTGTTGCTGTTCATCGGCCTGAACATCGACCGGGGCATCATGACGGTGGTGCTGGCGCATACGACATTCGCGATGTGCTATGTCTCTGTCGTGGTGTCGTCGCGGCTGGCCACCTTCGACACCGCACTGGAGGAAGCGGCCCGGGATCTGGGGGCCACACCCTTTCAGGCGTTCCGTTTGGTGACCCTGCCGATCATCCTGCCGGCGGTGATTTCTGGATGGCTGCTGGCCTTCACCCTGTCGCTGGACGATCTGGTGATAGCATCCTTCACCACGGGTCCGGGGGCGACAACCCTGCCGATCAAGATCTTCTCGGCGGTGCGCCTGGGCGTCAGCCCGCAGATCAACGCGCTGTCGACGCTTATGATCGTTGTGGTGACAATCGGTGTGATCACCGCCTCCCTGGTGACCAAACGCAATGCCGTGCGCCGCGCCGAGGAAGAACGTGCCGGAGCTGCCAGCGCGTGAAACGACTGTATGAGGCGCAGGCCTACGCGGCGGATGCCGGGGCATTCTGGAAAGACACCACTCCACCGCTGGAGTGGCCGGTGGCAGAGGACGCCAACTGCGATGTGGCGATCATCGGCGCAGGCTTCACAGGGCTAAATGCGGCGATCACGCTTGCGCGCGCGGGACGGGACGTGCGCGTGCTGGATGCGGAGCACCCCGGATGGGGCGCATCTGGCCGCAACGGAGGCTTCTGCTGCATCGGTGGCGCGCTGGTTGGCGACTCAACCCTCGCCCGCCGCCATGGCGCAGGACAAGCCGCGTCCTGGCAGGCGACACAACAGGCGGCCATCGACCACGTAGATGCCTTCCTGTCGCACACCGGGGCCAAGGTCGATCGGCATTCCCACGGAGAGACCGTGCTGGCCCATACCCCCCGCGCCTTCAAATCGCTGAGGGCCGAAGCCGAGGATCATTCCGGTGCGCGTCTGCTGTCGCCCGAGGACCTGAGGACCGAAGGTTTGAGCACAACGTGGCATGGTGGGCTGCACATTCCGACCGGCTTTGCCCTGAACCCGCGCAAATATCATAGCGCGTTGGCGCAAGCGGCCCTCGACGCGGGCGCGACCCTCCACGCGTACAGCCCGGTCACCAAACTTTACCGAGACGGACTTTGGCATTTGCAGACGCCCAAGGGCACCATCCGCGCCCGACAGGTCATCCTCGCCACCAATGGCTATTCGTCCGAGGACCTGCCCGCATGGCTGCGCGCGCGAACCCTGCCAGTGCAAAGCTCGGTCATCGTCACGCGCCCCCTGACTGACGCGGAATTGGCGGAGGCCAACTGGACCTCCGAGCAGATGGCCTATGACACACGCCAATTGCTGCACTACTTTCGCAAATTGCCCGACAATCGGTTCCTGTTCGGAATGCGTGGTGGCCTGACCGCAAGACCGGCGGAACAGATGCGCATTTCGCAGCACATACGGCGGGATTTCAACGCGGCCTTTCCAGCTTGGCGCGATGTCGAAATCACCCATGAATGGTCAGGCCTTGTGTGCCTGATGGCGTCCGGTCACCCCTTTTGCGGGGCTGTGCCAGAACACGAAGGGCTGTTTGCTTCGCTCGGCTATCACGGCAATGGCGTCGCAATGGGCAGCTACCTTGGGCATGGACTGGCTCAGAAAATGATCGGCGACGCAGACCCGGCTTTGCCCGCCTTCCTGTCCAAGCCACCCAAACGCTTTCCGTTCGGGGCATACCGCCGCCAATTGCTGCGGCCGGCTTATATGTTTGCGGAAACCTTCGATCTGTAGAGACGTGCTTCGCCGACCGGCGCTCCAACCCGGCGGGTGGTCCGCCGGATCCTTCATGGCCTCGCAAATCGGCGCTCACCCCTGCGGTGTCATATTGGGACGCGCTTTGCCGCGTTTCAGTCCCAACTGCCGTTCGCGCAGGATAATCCCGATCCCGGCGACAATCACGATCCCCGCGCCCGCCAGCACGTTTACTGTCGGCACCTCGCCGAAGAACATATAGCCAAAAATTATGGCAAAAAGGATCGAGGCATATTCGAACGGGGCCAGAACGGCCGCACCCGCAAAGCGATAGGAGGAGGTCAGAAAGATCTGAGCGACGCCCCCGATCAGCCCGGAGGCCACAAGCATTCCAAGCACCGGCAGTTCCGGCCAACTCCAGCCAAACGGCAGCGTCAGCAGCGAAAACATCGTGGCCGTGAGCGAGAAATAGAAGACGATGGCCGATGTTTCCTCCACCGCGACCATACGCCGGATCTGGATTTGCGCCAGTGCGCGCATAACCGCGGACACCAGGATCAGCACCACGCCCCAGAATGCCGCATCGCTCAAGTCATTGAAGGCCAACCGGGGCCACATCACCACCGCCACACCTGCCAACCCCAGCAGCACGGCGGTCATGCGAAACAGCCGCAGCCGCTCCCCCAACATCACCGCCGCCAGCAGCACCGTCAGCATTGGCGCGGCGTAGCCCAGCACTGTCACCTCTGGCAACGGCAACAGGCCCAGCGCAGCAAAATTGCAGCCCATCGCCGACACGCCGATCAATCCGCGCCAGCCGTGCATGAGGGGGCGCTTGGCTTTCAACCCTGTTTTCAGATCACCGCGCATGGCCAACCATGCGATGATTACAGGCATCGCCAGCGCCGAGCGAAAGAACACCGCCTCGCCTGCGGGAACAAAGTCAGAGGCCGCCTTGATCAGTGAAGCCATGATGGTGAATAAAAAGACGGACGCCAATTTCAGCGCAATGCCGCGCATCGGAGACATAACAAAAGACCCTTTCGTTAGAGCGCCACCGTGAACCGATCCCTGATAAAGGTCAATCACACTGCCCTGTTGAATGACGCACAAATTGCAGGTCACCGAAATCGTCAGTGAACGTTCGTCAATCGCCAGGCCGGCGAACGGCTCTCATTCTATCCGCAGTCAAACCAGCTTCGTTGAGACGCAAAATAGGCCGGGCGACGCTTCATGAAATTGGCCTTGATTGCCCGGGATGTCGCAGCCACACGTGCTCAGGGCTGTGAACCGGGTGCATGGGCCCGCACCGGGCTTAAAGTCTATAGATGTTCGACAAGACACCGATCCAAAGGGATAAATTCCGTTATCGTCGGCGTTGGCCCGTCTTAGGCCGTTTCCAGACAATGCCGGCGGAAAGCACGTTTGAGCATGTCCAACTCGGCGCGCAGCAGTTCGACCTCTGCGCGGATGTCGTCGCCCAAAGCCTCCCCGGCGACGAGTGTAAAGCTGCCCAGCGCCGTGTCGTCGCTCGCGTCGAGGATCAGAAATGTTTGCACGCCGTCGCCCACTGCCTCTGCCGGGACGGGGATGCTGACCAACCAGCGCCGACCGGGGTTCGAGGCGTCCGGCGCCACCTCTGTCACCGTCACGCCGGCCACCGGAAAATCGCGCAGCGAGACCTGCACATCCGGCACGGCGGAGGCGTTCTGCGTGGTCAACAAGCCTTCCCAGACGCCTTCGACAAAGCGGGTCTTGGTCAATGTGAATTCGCTCATCCGTGCAGTTTCCCTTTGCTGGCGTCCATTAAAAAGGCGCGCGCTTGCGGCGGCTGAAGGTCAGATCGCGCAGCACCACCTGGTTCATTTCAGGCCCCTCAAAGATCAGATCCAGCCACATCTTCTCGACGCGCTTTTCGTTCAGCTTGGTGTAGGCAAGATCAAACTCCACGTGAATTTCCTCCGCGTTTAACGGCAGTTCACGGACGATCTGTTCTGTGTTTGGCCCATGCTTGATGTTCAGACGGGCGAAGATCTCAATCGGTTTTTCCATCTCGACGATGGTTTCGATACGGATCAGGTGGTTGCGCTTCAGACCGTTCGACGCCTCCTCCGGCAGGTCGATGGCCAGCGACAGATAGGAGCCGTCAAAGCGAAACACGTCCAACCGCAAACCATAGGCGGCGAGATCCGCCTCGCGCATGTTGCGGATCTGGCGAAGGGTCAGTTCGGAATGGGCGCAGTCATGAAACACTGTGGCCTCGCCCCCCAACGTGGAATTGGATTGCACCGTCGACATGCCCTGCACCGGCAGCGGGCCACACCACACTTCAGGCCGCCACGCCCAATCCGCATCCACCGGGCGCGGAAAGGCCTGATTTCCGATCGCAGGCAAGGCCAAGCGCTTCTCTGCGACGTGAATCAATCTATCGAGCTGCGTGCGCAGGCGGCGGGCGCGGGTACGGTGCTCACGAAGCGCCGCAAGGTCCATACTGTCAGCGCGGCGCGCCATTGCAGACCACCGTCGAAGCACTGCGAGAAAGACCGCCCTGTCCAACCACCCGTTCCGTTGTCCAACTGCCATCCCGCTCCCCGCCACGACGCCTCTGAGGGGCGGCCTGTTTTCAGCACGTTTCACCCCTCGATCTCGATTCCGACCATATTTTTCGGATTCGGAAGTAGTATGGCAAACACTACCCGCCGAATAAACGTGAAAGCGAATTGTTCGTGGCTGGTTTTGTCGGAGCGGTGGCCGTGGTCAGGGTTGTGACCGACCCGCCTTCGCTGGCGTGGCGTATGCTGTCGCGGACGCTGACCAACATGGCGGCTCCACGTTTGCCCGCCAAAGCGTCTCCGTCAGGTGCATACAGTGCAAGTCCAACCACGCGATCGCCTTGCAGGAACGCGCCGCGCCAGTAGCGGGTGTCGCCGCCCTCCAGAACGCTGGCGCCGCCTGCCCCTAGGTGCGCCATGACCAAACCATCTTCATGCCCAGCGGCCAGCAATGGCGCTTCGGCGGCAGCGGCGAGTGCCTTGCCATCGGGCAGGTCGCTGGCAGTGCCCCGCGGGCCGACCGTGACCGTGACCATGACCGGGGCAACATTCTCGCCCACCTGTCCGCCGGACAAGATCATGCACGAGGCGATGACGGCAAAGCCACGCCCGGCTGCGGACTTCGACGTTTCCGGATCGAGGCAGTAGCCACTCGGCCCCGCGACGATTACCTCCCCGCCCGCGAGTGAGACCTTCGCCAGTGGCGGCGGGCGCGTTGCCGCGGACGAGATCAGCGCCTTTTTCCCTCCACCCTTTGCCGGGGGCACTGCCTCGCAACCGATCAGCGAGACAGCAACACCGCCGGCCAATATCATCGCGGCGCACCGACGAACGGCACAGCGGGCCACCAGTGCCGTCGACCGGTCACGAAAGGGCAGGACGGTCAGCTTGTCTTGTCCGTTTTTGAACACGCGCCTCTTCCTCCCAAAGACTTGTCCAAAGGAATACCCCGAGTGCGACAAGGGGCGCAAGCGCGCCGGACGGGACGGTGGGCGGGGCGATGTTGCCGCAGGCGACGAGCGCCGGTCCCGGCCCTAGCCCGCGCCGATCAATGCGCCCGCGCCAAACACCAATGCGCCCCCCAGAACCACCTGAAAGGCCGCGCGCCAGAAGGGGGTGTCCATGAACTTGTTCTGGATCCATGCGATGGCCCAAAGCTCCACGAACACAACGACGCAGGCAATGATCGTCGCGGTCCAGAAATGTGGGATCAAGTAGGGCAGAGCGTGTCCCAAGCCGCCCAGCGTCGTCATCACGCCAGAGGCGATACCGCGTTTGACAGGGGAGCCGCGCCCGGACAGTTGACCGTCATCCGACGCGGCCTCGGTAAAGCCCATGGAGATACCGGCGCCGACAGATGCCGCCAACCCCACAAGGAAGGTGGTCCAAGTGTTTTGCGTTGCAAAGGCCGTGGCAAAGATCGGGGCGAGGGTCGAGACAGACCCATCCATCAGCCCTGCCAGTCCCGGTTGCACCCAGGTCAACAGGAACTGACGCTTCTCACTGTCCGCCTCGCTCTCGCGGGCGGCTTCGTCCAGATTGGCCTGATCCAGCCCTTCTGCGGCCTTCTGGTGACCCGCTTCGGCGGCAGCCAGAAAGCCAAGCAGTTTGCGCGTGCCTGCATCCGTGGTGCGCTGCGCCGCGGCGAGATAAAAGCGTTCGGCATCCCGTTCCATCGCTTCAGCCTCGGCGCGGATGCGCTCCAGCGACAGGTTTTCCACCAGCCACACCGGCTTTCGCGCGTAAAAACCCGCGACGTGCTCACGACGGATCAGAGGAATGACCTCTCCAAAACGTTTTTGATGCAGCTCAATCAGAGAGGCCCGATGCCCATCCTCTTCCTTGGCCATGCCATCGAACACCTTGGCCGTGTCCGGATAATCGGCGCGCAGCCGTTCCGCATAGCTGCGATAAATCCGTCCATCATCCTCCTCAGAGGAAATCGCAAGGGCAAGCACTTCTTGTTCGGAAAGATCGTCAAACCTGCGGCGCTGCATCAAAAATCGCATATGGATCACCCCCGGGATCACAGACATTTAGAACAGTTCTAAAGTACGCAGCATCACCCTTATTGCAAGGGAAAAAGTTGAAACAGCCAAAATTGCCGCACCGCAGCGCTTGACAAATCAGACTCATCGGTCCAATTAAATGAACTATACGGTTTAGTTTGATTAAAGGAGATCCCGATGACCCGCTTCCTCGCCCCGCTTGCCCTGTCCCTGATGGCACTTGCCCCCTCTATTGCCAGCGCCACCCCTGTTTTTCTTCCGGAGCTGACTTTCCCCGCACCGGTGCAGCAGCCCGACGTTTCGACCCAAGGCTGCGTCGCACCGACGCATGATGTCTGCCAGTATCCTGCGCAATAACTCGCACGACGCACGGGCAATGCTTGCCCGGACTGAACTGTACGGTTTATACAGGCCTCCTACTCGTGGGAGAGCGCGCATGACCGCCGACAAAGCATCCCTTGCCGACGCAGGCCCCGCGGCCCGTGACGTCCGCAAGGGACGCAAATACGATCAAGTGATCGCGGGCGCCCAGGAGGTGTTCATGCGAGACGGCTTTGAAGGCGCGTCTGTCGACGAGATTGCGCGCAATGCCGGTGTCTCCAAAGCGACGCTCTACAGCTACTTCCCCGACAAGCGCCTTTTGTTCATGGAATGCGCCTGCGCCCAGTGCAACGCACAGGCGGACGAGGCGCTGCTGTCCATCGACTTTGCCCGCCCCCCTGAGCAGGTGCTGCCCATCGCTGGCCACAAGCTGCTGGGTTTCATGCTGTCAGACAACGGGCAGAATATCTTTCGCATCTGCGTGGCCGAGGCCGACCGCTTCCCCGAACTGGGCCGCCGTTTCTATGAAAGCGGGCCGATGATGGTCCGCCGCGCGCTTGGCAGCTATCTCGAAGTGGCGCGTCAACGGGGCGAAATCGTCGCAGACGACCTCACTTTGGCCGCCGACCAGTTCGCAGAGCTGTGCAAAGCGGACCTTTGGGTAAAGCTGATGTTCGGCATTCAGACGGAATTCTCCCCCGAGGAACGTAGCCGAATTGTTGATGGCGCCTTGCAGACCTTCATGGCACGGTACGGCGCAAAGTGACATCGCGTGACCCGTGTTGGTGGCGCACAAGACCTTAGGGAGAGACCCATGAAAACGATATCCGAGAACCGCTGTTTCGGCGGCACACAAGGTGTGTACAGCCACGACAGTGCGGCAACGAACTGCGAAATGACCTTTGGCCTGTTCCTGCCCGAAGAAGCCAAGCACATTCCGGTGCCCGTGCTGTGGTATCTGTCGGGCCTGACCTGCACCCACGAAAACGCCATGACCAAGGCGGGCGCACAGGCCTGGGCCGCGGAATATGGCGTCGCGCTGGTGTTCCCCGACACGTCGCCGCGCGGCGACGGCGTGGCCAATGACGAAGCCTACGATCTGGGCCAGGGCGCAGGGTTTTATGTAAACGCCACGCAAGACCCCTGGGCGCCGCATTTCAAGATGTGGGACTATGTGGCCGAAGAACTGCCTGCGCTTTTGGGCGATAACTTTGCGCTGGATATGGAGCGGCAGGCGATCACCGGGCACTCCATGGGCGGTCATGGCGCGCTGACGCTGGCGATGAACCTGCCGGGGCGCTTCACCTCGGTGTCTGCCTTTGCGCCGATCGCCAACCCCACGGAGTCCGATTGGGGACAGAAGCAGTTTGGCGCTTACCTCGGGTCGGACCGGTCCACATGGGCCAAGCACGACGCGACGTTGCTGATGCGGGAAAAGGGCTTTGACGGCCCGGTTCTGATCGACCAGGGCGGATCGGACAACTTCCTTGACCTCCTCAAGCCCGAAGCACTGGCCGAAGCGATAATGGCCAAGCGGCAGGACGGAATCTTCCGGATGCAGCAAGGTTACGATCACAGCTACTTCTTCGTGTCATCCTTTATGGAGGACCACGTGTCCTTTCACGCGGAATACCTGTTCGCCTGATGACCACGCTGTACATCGACGGTGACGCCTGCCCCGTCAAAGACGAGGCTGAGCGGGTCACCACCCGGCACAAGATCCCGATGAAACTGGTATCCAACGGTGGGCTGCGCCCGTCGCGCAATCCGCTGGTGGAGATCGTCGTGGTCGATGCCGGGCCGGATGTGGCCGATATGTGGATCGCGGATCGCGCTGGCACAGGGGATGTGGTGGTCACCAACGACATTCCCCTCGCCGCAAAATGTGTCGAGGCCGGGGCCTTGGTCCTGCGTCACGACGGGTCCGCGCTGACGCAGGCCAACATCGGACAACAACTGGCGATGCGCGATCTGATGACGGATCTTCGGGCCGCCGACCCCTTTCGCCAAGGCGGCGGCAAGGGGTTCTCCAAGGCCGACCGGAGCCGTTTCCTTGACTCGTTGGATCGGGTGATGAGGCAAGCTGCGAGGGCTGTGTGATGGCAGTTGAGGCCGTGGTGTTCGACGTTGGCAACGTATTGATTGAATGGCAGCCAGAGCGATACTACGATCCGCGTATCGGGGCCGACCGCCGCCGCGCCATGTTCGCCGAGGTCGATCTGCACGGCATGAACGACGACATCGACCGTGGCGGTGATTTTCAGGCGGTGGTCTATGCCTGGGCCGACAAATACCCCGAATGGCGCAAAGAGATCCGGATGTGGCACGACGATTGGCTGGAGATGGCCAAGCCTGAGATTCCGCAGTCTGTTCGCCTTTTGCGGGCGCTGAACAAAGCGGGTGTGAGGACACTGGCGCTGACCAACTTCGGCATCGGCACATGGGCCATCGCAACGCCGGTCTATGCATTCCTCAACGAATTCTCGAAGGCCTATGTGTCCGGTCATATGGGCGTGATCAAGCCTGAGGCAGAGATCTATCGCCAAGTCGAAGCGGACAGCGGCATCGCGCCGGAGCGGCTGTTGTTCACCGATGACCGGATTGACAACATCAATGCCGCGCAGGCGCGTGGCTGGCAGACACATGTGTTCGATGGACCACAAGGCTGGGCGGACCGGTTGGTCGCAGAGGGTCTGTTGAGCGCCGAGCAGGCGCGGTGAGCCTCTGGCTGGTGGCGTCAGGCATTGGTCAAAATCCGGATGCGTGCCGTGATCGTACTACACGCACACATACAACGAGATTGCTCTGGCACAGACACGCTGGCTGAGCGGTTTCCCAGCCCTTTCGGCGAGCGGATGACGGTGGTGCTCCCCCACCCGCCGAGTGTTTTCAAAGCAAAGCAGACAAGTGTCAGGCGGCCAGCGGGCTTGCAGGCGGCGCCGGTCGATTTTCACGGATAGGCAGGTGGACAAGCGCGCTGAACGCGCCAACACCCACGCCAAACCACCAGACAAGGGTGTAATCCCCGTACACGTCGTACATGCGCCCGCCCAGCCAGACACCCAAGAAGCCTCCGATCTGGTGGCTCAGGAAGACGATCCCGTAAAGCGTGCCCATATAGCGCAGCCCGTAGAGATGCGCGATCAGCCCCGAGGTCAGCGGCACAGTTGCCAGCCACAGCCCACCCATCACTGCAGAGAAAATCAACACGGATGTGGGTGTAATCGGCAGCAAGATGAAAGCACCCGCGGCGATGGTACGCGCCGTGTAGATGCCTGCGAGAAGATACTTCTTTGGCAACCGCTTGCCAAAATAGCCAGCCGTCAGCGTTCCCACAATATTGAACAGGCCGATGAGCGAGATGGCTATCGCGCCGAGGGCTGAGGTCGTGGTGATGCCAATGTTCGACAACAGGCTTCCCGCCATAATGGGGGAGCAGAGTTCAGTGACGAAGGCCGGGAAATGCGCCGTGATGAAGGCCAGCTGATAACCACAGGAGAAGAAGCCAAGGAACAGCAGAGTGAACGAAGGGTCGCGGAAGGCGCGATTGAGGATGGTCCCCATGCTTTCCTCGATCTCAGTCTTGCTGGCCACCGGGGCGCGCATCAGCGGCAGCGCGGCCAAGACGGCGATGATTGTCCCGGCGAAGACGACGAAAACACCTTGCCAAGACATGATGGAGAGCAGCGCCTCGGCCACCGGTGCACCGAACACTTGTCCGGCGGAGCCTGCGGCCGTGGCGATGGCCAACGACATGGAGCGGTTCTCGGCGCTTGAGGCTCGGCCAACGACCGCCAGGATCACCCCAAAGCCAGTGCCTGCAATGCCAAAGCCCACCAGCACCTCCCACGCCTGCATGGCGAAAGGAGTTTCCGAAACGGAGGACAGCACCAGACCGGCCGCATAGATCAATGCGCCACCAATGATGGCCTTCCGGTCACCGATCTTTTCCGCCAACGCGCCAAACAGCGGCTGCCCGATGCCCCACGCGAGGTTCTGAATCGCGATGGCAAGGGAAAACTCCGACCGCGCCCAGCCAAATTCCGCTGCGATTGGGATCTGAAAGACACCGAAACTGGCGCGGATCGCAAAGCTGATCATGATGATGACGCAACCAACGATCAGCACCGGGGTCATGATTGGGGCAGGTTTGTCCATCGTGCGGTCCTCGCGCTATTGGCCCCTGCATCGGGCCTGATGCGCCGTTGGTCAATAGTCCGTGATGTGATGCATGCCATCAGCATCTGCCATATGTTGTTCGAAGGCCCCTACACAACCAAAGTGCGCCGGGCTATCTGATCGCGCATGAAGACTGTTCAGGACCACTACGAGGCGCGCGTCGCCTCTGGCCGGATCAAACCGGACCCCGCACAGCGCGAGGCCTTGCCCGCGTTCGAACGCATCCGCGCCGCCTTGGCGGAGCCGCCCAAGCGCGGATTGTTCCGCAAGGCGCCTGAGCCTCCGAAGGGCTTGTATATGTGGGGCGGCGTCGGGCGCGGCAAATCCATGCTGATGGATCTGTTCGTTGACACGTTGAACGTTCCGGCCCGGCGCGCGCACTTCCACGCTTTCATGCAGGAAATCCACTCCGAAATGCACCGTCTGCGCGGCGAAGGCGTGGCTGATCCCATCAAACCGGTGGCCAAGGCTGTTTCTGACAGCGTAAAGGTTCTGGCCTTTGACGAGATGCAGATCACGGACATCACCGATGCGATGATCGTGGGTCGCCTTTTCGAGCACCTGTTCGAGGCCGGGACCGTTCTTGTCACCACATCGAACAGGGTCCCCGATGACCTGTATAAGGATGGGTTGAACAGGCAGCTGTTTGTGCCCTTCATCGAGTTGATAAAGGACAGGCTGGAGGTGCGTGAACTCGCCTCCGAGACCGACTATAGACAAGATCGGCTGGCCGGGGCGCAGGTGTTTTTTACCCCTGCAAACGCGGAGTCCCGCAAGCAGATAGACGCCATCTGGGAAGAGCTGACCCACGGCAGCGAAGAGACGCTGACCCTGCACGTGAAGGGCCGCAAGCTGGAGCTTCCGCGCTATCATAATGCGATGGCTCGGGCGTCGTTTTACGATCTTTGCGGCAAGATGCTTGGCCCTGCGGATTACCTCGCCTTGGCGGACGCGCTGCGCGTGCTGGTGATCGAGGGCATCCCCGCACTGTCGCGCCACAATTTCAACGAGGCCAAACGCTTCGTGACCTTGGTCGACGCGCTGTACGAGGCAAAGGTGCGCCTGATCGCCTCCGCCGCAGCGCAACCGGAGTCGCTTTATATAGAGGGCGCCGGCAGTTTCGAATTTGAGCGCACGGCGTCGCGCTTGCGGGAAATGCAAGCCGCAGAGTGGGGCGCAAATGAGGGCTGAAACGAGCGGCAGGGCTCCGAAGAGCCCTGCTTGGTCCTTGCTCGATATAGGTTCTTCTGCCTAATCTAATTTAGTCTGGAATGGTCAGCACCATGCCGGAGCGCAACGCGGCCGGATCACGCACCACATCTTGGTTCGCGTCGAGGATCTGCAAGTAAGCGACAGTGGTGCCGTAAAACCGAAAGGCGATGCCGGGCAGACTATCCCCGGGTTTGACAGTATAGCTGCGCGCTGCGCTGATCGGGTCTACAGAATTTACAGGACCGACAACGGCAACCTCTTGTGGCTGTACCCGAGCCAGCGTGCGGCTTGACGGCTTTTTGAGCTCTTCGAGAATACCGTAGCCCATGGCTTCGATGACGTTGTCGACTTGTGGCGCAACAGACACTTGGGTCGCATTTTGAACAGGCAGCGGCTGGCGAAGATCCGGCTGCGCCATGGGACGGACATCGGATGGCGCAGCCTGTTCGGTATAGCTGGCCTCGGCTGTAGGTGTTTTAGCAGGCTGAAGGCCCATGACGTCCGGCGTGGCGCGGCTGACTTGATCGGTGGGGGGCTCGCTGTCAGTCAGATCGCCAACCGTCCACAACAGCGCAAAGGTGCAGGCAGCGAATCCGACGGTCAGGAGAATGGCCCTGATCATGTGGCGAAGCTCGCAACAAGCCCGACACCGGCCAGAAGACCGGACAATTCGCAGCGCGAAATCATGGTAAACATCCCTCGAAATCCACGCGATGATTGGCAGTCCGCATGGTTTCAAACAGCATAGGCGAATCACCCGTGACGCGTCAACATATAGATGCAAGTTCTAAATGTGCCCAATTACGCATCACGCTGATCGAAGGGCAGAGCCCTAGCGCTCCGGCAACACCAAGGTCTGGCCTGTGCGGAGGTCATCGGGACGAGACAGAATCGCTTGATTGGCCGCGAACAGCGGGCCGGTCATGTTGACGTCACCGTAGATCCGCTCCGCGATCGACACGAGGCTATCCCCCGACTGCACCACGTAAACACCGGACTCCGCGGTGCTGCCCTTGGCAGATGTCCCGTCGAGCGAGCGACGCACGATCGTGTGCAGGAGGCTGCCCGGCTGGCCCGGAGCGCTGTCACGTCCAGTAGCATGGTTCAGGCTGGACAGCGTTTCCCATGTCATGCGCCGCAATTCCTGATCATCCACCGGCACGACGGCGGAGGGGAGCGGACTTCGCGTGGCGGGCGCAACACGAGCGACTTCTGGCTCTGGCGCGGAGTCTGCTATTCCCTGCCGTGTCAAAGCAGCGGCAACAGCGTCCTCAAGGTCAGTCTCTACAGCCGTCAACGCCGG
Source organism: Sagittula marina (assembly GCF_014196795.1). GTDB lineage: Bacteria > Pseudomonadota > Alphaproteobacteria > Rhodobacterales > Rhodobacteraceae > Sagittula > Sagittula marina. Next base: position 255,742 of record NZ_JACIEJ010000001.1, on the reverse strand, counting down.
TTGCGCGCGTGTGACCGCAACCTGACCAGACGTCGGATCATTCGCGGATTTCTGTGCGCCCGGCTGCAGAACGAGCAATGTCAACGTGATTGCCAAAAACCCCAGTGCGAAAAGGACCATACGGATCATGCCTGCTTCCCCCGTCCCGACCGTGACATCATTGGCCCGTCGCCAGGTCCAGACCCAGCCCTCGCCATGCGGCAACGCCACCCCTGTAGTACTTCAACTTGGTCTCTGGGTACCCCGCCTCCAGCAAGGCGCGCACCGCTTCGGGGGCCTGCGCATCGTCCGGACCACCGCCAAGGATCACAAGATCGAAAGCACTGGAGAAGTCCCCACTGCGCACGCCCAGCGCGCTGAGCAGATCCTCCCGGTAGGGGTTGTCCGACCGCAGCGTCGCTTCCGGCACATTGACCGCGCCCGGAACGGTCCCAGACGCAAATCCATCGGGGAAACGCACGTCCACCAACAGGCCTTGCCCCGAGGAGACAAATAGATCGAGGAAATCCAACACTTCGAGTTCGGCCACAGTCACAACGCCCGAGGCCGCCTGCATTGGCTGAACACAGGACGGCGGACAGGCCGCGCCATTTCGCTGAATACGCAAGGCGTGACCATTCATCGATGTCTCGAAATCGGCCATGTCCTGCGTGATACGACTGGATTGACCATAGGCGGGCAGCGCCAAGACCATGGCGGCACAAACGGTCGGAAAAAGACCTTTCACCATTACTGCTCGTCCTCTGCGGGCCCTTGGCAGGCCACTAACCCTTGTATTTGTCCACAGATATAGGCCAAAGCACAGGATTCAGTCAACATACACACCATTTGATGATGCCTACCGCCTGCCTCCGCCGACCTCAAATGGAAACGATGTCGAAATCCGGGGAAACACCAAGCCATGTGAGCGCGACGGCCAGGTCGTCAAACACACGGGCGGTCAGCGCCGGAGCGCGCGACAAATCAGCGGCGTAGTTGAGAAGTTCGGAAAGAAAACGCACATCCCGGACGACGAAGGCGGTCATGCATGGAATGACTCTGCTGGCACTGTCTTGCCGCACCACATCCGCCAACATCATCAGCCCGTCTCGAAACACGGCCAGATCCTCGACGCTGCGCAAATCCTGCAGATGCTTGGTAACGTGGTCGACCTCGGGATGTTGCCGGTAGGCATCGTAGCCTCGCGCCAGATCGCCAACGGTGACACGACCATCCCAGTGCGTTACGAGCATCATGGCGTCTGAGAAACAAGCAAGGCGGAACGGCATTTCGGTACGATCCCTTGCTTAGTTCAGTAAATACGTATTTCTGGCTATTGTATCACCCTTGATGTGTCAACCGTTACGCCTCAGCACTTGCCCGGCTAGATAAAGCGAGCCGCAGATCACCACACGCGCATAGGGCGAAACACCGGAAATATGCGCCAAAGCACTGTTTACGCTTTCTGAAATCCTAGCGTCAAAACCAACCTCGGCAGCGATTGCAGCCGTGTCCTCCGCCGAAAGAGTGTTTGCTTCGCCGGGGATCGAAACGGCGAACAGCCCTTCTGCCTGTGGGGAGACTGGCCGCAGAAATCCGCGCGCATCCTTGGTATTCAGCATACCGCAGATCAAATAGGTCGGGCGTTTTTTCAGCGTTGAGAGATGGCGGGCCATCGCCTCTCCCGCGGCTGGGTTGTGCCCGCCGTCAAGCCAAAGCTCTATATTCGGGGCGGCCTCAGACAAAGGCCCGTGGCGCAAGCGTTGCATTCGGGCAGGCCACTTCGCATCCGTCACGGCCCCTTCAAAGGCCGCCTCGCCCACGTTCAGATGGCGCAGAACGGCCAGCGCGGCGCCCGCGTTTTCGATCTGATGCGCGCCGGGCAGCGAGGGCAAAGGCAGGTCCAGCAGTCCGGTTTCGTCTTGATAGATCAGGCGGTCACGCTCTTCGAACGCGTGCCAGTGCTGGCCGTGCACCAACAGCGGCGCACCGAGCCGTGCCGCTTGCGCCTCGATCACTTCGAGCGCCTCATCGGGTTGCGGTCCAACCACGCAAGGAACGCCACGCTTGATGATGCCGGCCTTTTCGCCTGCGATCTTGGCCAGCGTATCACCAAGGAATTGCTCATGGTCCATCGAAATCGGTGTCAGAACTGTAATGGCGGGCTGCGCCACCACGTTGGTCGCGTCCAACCGCCCACCAAGCCCTGTTTCCAACAGCGTGTAATCGGCAGGCACGCGCGACATGGCCAGCAACCCGGCGCAGGTGGTGATCTCGAAATACGTGATCGGCGCACCGCCATTGGCCGCCTCGCATTCGTCCAGCGCTGCCATCAGCGCATCTTCGGAAATCAGATCGCCCGCCAGACGAATGCGCTCGTGAAAGCGCACAAGATGCGGCGAGGTATAGGCATGCACACGCTGACCTGCGGCTTCCAACCCAGCTCGGATCATCGCTTGGGTCGACCCCTTGCCATTGGTGCCTGCGAGGTGGATCACTGGGGGCAGCTTGCGCTCCGGGTGATCCAGCGCCTCAAGCAGGCGCCAGACACGGTCAAGCACAAGGTCAATGACTTTGGGATGCAGCGTCATCAGACGCTCGAGGATCAGGTCAGACCCTTGGGTGTCCATCTCTGGAAATCCTTGACGATATCAGGCCTTCGGGGCGGGGTCCGGCGCGATATTGGCCTCTGGGGACAGCTCTTCCGAGCCGGGTTTGGGCAGGTCACCCCATGTGGGCGGCGGCATCTTCATCAGTTGCCGGCACAGAACGATCAGCTCCTTGCGCATCTCCCGACGGTCGGTGACGCGGTCAAGCATCCCGTGCTCAAGCAAATACTCCGCCCGCTGGAACCCCTCGGGCAGCTTTTCACGGATGGTCTGTTCGATCACGCGCGGCCCGGCAAAGCAGATGAGCGCGTTTGGCTCTGCGATCTGAACGTCGCCCAGCATCGCGTAAGACGCCGTCACCCCACCCGTCGTCGGATGTGTCAGCACCACGATGTAGGGCAAACCCGCCTCGCGCAGCATCTGAACGGCCACGGTCGTGCGCGGCATCTGCATCAGGGACAAGATCCCCTCCTGCATCCGCGCGCCGCCAGCGGCAGAAAACAAGATCAACGGACGGCGCAACTTTACAGCTTCTTGCGCTGCGGCAACGATCGCGTTGCCGACATACATGCCCATGGACCCGGCCATGAAGCTGAAATCCTGCGCGGCACAGACAACGGGCGTGCGCCCGATTTCCCCGGCGGCGACCAGCATGGCCTCTTTCTCGCCAGTGGATTTTTGCGCGGCACGCATCCGGTCGGGGTACTTTTTGGAATCCCGGAACTGCAACGGGTCGGCGACAGGCTCCGGCACCGCGACTTCTGCGAAGACACCGCCGTCGAACAGCGACAGGAAACGGTCGCGCGGCGTTATGTTCATGTGATGTGAACAATTCGTGCAGACGTTCAGATTATCGCTGATCTCGCGATGGAACAGCATCGTGCCGCAGTTGTCGCACTTCGACCACAGGTTTTCTGGTATCTCTCGACGGGAAAAAATCGAGTTGATGCGCGGACGGACGTAGTTGGTGATCCAGTTCATGGAGACCCCGATGGTTCAGCTTGGCCCCGCATGTATGCCTGCCTGCGACAAAATGCAATTCGCACATATCGAACACGCGTTTACCCGCCGGAAATTAAATCGCGCCCTATTTGCCACACCAAGAGCGGCCTGACCTGCGCCACCGCCCAAAATCTCTTCCGCACGCCCCCTCAGGGATCTAGAGGCCCGCGATACAGCGCATCCAACGTTCACTTGCGCATGGAGTACGACTAATGAAATCTGTTTACATTCTTTTGGCCGCGACGGCACTTGGCACCACAGCAGCGTCCGCCCAAGAGTTGACCTTTGGTGAGTTCGAAGCCTCCTACGGCGAATTCCGGAACGACGACGCGGGCGATTTCGGCCTGACGACTGTCCATGGTGAAGTCGGTATCGGCTTTGGCGCCGCCGACGCCTGGGTGTCCGGCACCAGCCTGACCATCGACCCCGAAGATGCCAATGGCTCCTTGTCGCTGAAGTTCGGTCAGATCGGCGCAGGCTACACCTTTGGCTCCGCGTTCCGTGCCGACCTGTCGCAAGCAAATGCGTCCATCAGCCTTGGCGGCGTTGGTCTCGATTTGGGCGCACAGGAACTGGGCGTCGCATATGACAACGGCACCTATTTCGGTCGCCTGAGCTACACTCGCCTGGACAACAACGACACCCTTGGTATCGACAGCCTGACCGGTCTGCATGTCGGCTACGTCAGCACCTACGGCGTGACCGCTTCTCTTTCGACTCACATCGTGAACGAAGACCTCAACGTTGACTTCGACCCCCTGACGATCCTGTCGGTGTCCTACGACACGTCGAACTGGTCCGCGAACCTTGATGCTGCGCACATGTCGATCGAAGACGTCGATCTGTCGGCACTCAGCCTCTCTGGCGATTATGCGTTCAACACGCAGTGGATGGCCTACGGTTCCGCGTCCAAGCTCGAAGCTGACGGCATCGGCGCGCCCGTGACGGCGAAATCGCTGCGTGTCGGCGGTGCCTACTCCGTTGGTACAAATGCAAAACTGTTCGCCGACCTTGGCACGATCAACGTTGAAGGCCTGGATGACAACGTGAACAACATGCGCGTGGGCATCAACATGAGCATCGGCAACAAGGCCGCCTCGCGCGAAACCACGGTTGACCGCCTGACCGGCGTGTTCGAGCCGGTTGTCGGCTACGACTTCTGATTTCGACAATGTTCGGATCAAACAGACGCGGGGCAGTTCGGCTGCCCCGCGTTTTTCGTTTCAGAGCCTCAGCGCCAGCCGCGCGGCCAGCCAGCTAGCCAGCATCATGGCAAGGTCCACAGGTAGGATCGCGGCGACCGCGGCCTCATCCGGTGGCCCGAATGGCAGCCTCGCCAGTGCCAACCCCGACATATCGCCTTGCATCGAAACCACTGCAATGGCGCCGAAGTTGTTCACCAAGTGCAACGCCATGGCAGGCCCCAAGCTGCCGGAGCGCGCTGTCAGATCCGCTGCGGCCAGCCCGAAAACAAACGCCCAGCCTGTGATCAGCCACGCATTGCTGCCGTAAGTCTCCGGCGCGTGGTGGCCCAATGCGAACATCAACGAGGGTACGGTCAGCCAGATAACCGGATGGCTGAATCGCGCCGCCAGTTGGCTTTGCAGGTAACCGCGAAACAGCAACTCTTCGGAGCCAGTCTGCACCAGAAGCGCAAGCATCGTCAGCGGAAGTAGTACCACCCACCTCCCCAAAGGCACGCCCGGTGTCGTATCCGAATAGTATGCCCACGGCGGCAGCAGGGCGACCAAGACATTCAACACGATCAACGCGGCCGCGACACGCAGGAACTGTGGCCAGAACAGGCCAAGCGGACCGAACAAGCTGGCGGCAGAGCGACGGTTCACCACCTCTGTCGCAACGATGGTGCCAAGGCCCATGGCCCCCATCAGGAAGAGCAGCGCCAAAAGGCCGAAGGGCGTGTCAGAGGTCTCGATCGCCGTGGCAAGCGCGAACGCGGCATCGGGGCTGAGAACAACGCCGACCACCGCCATTACCCCACGGGCCAAGCCAAACATTACCACAGCCGCCAGCACAAAGCCCAAAGCAAGACGCCACAACGCGCGGGACGGCCGCGCCGGTGCGGTCAGAATGGCATATCGAGAATAGCGCTGGTGGTTCATGCGGGCGGCGCAGGCCTGCGGGCGCTCGCCTGACGCAGTACGTCGATATATCCCGGTGCAACAGTCATACGCGTGCTCAGCCCCTTTTGCTGCAAGATGCGATGCAGGCGCGGCAAACGATAGGCAGGCACATGCATGAGTAGATGATGCTCCAGATGATAGTTCACCCAATAAGGCGCGACCAGCAACCTCTCCAAGGGATTGGCCAAAGTGGTGCGCGTGTTCCGAAAAGGATCGTCCGAGGCCTCTACCGCACCATGTTCGGCGATGTTGCGCACGCGCAGCACCAGCTGGAACCACGTCAGCAATGGCAACAGCCAGAAGGCCAGCCAGTACCACCATGCCCCCATCGCCCAAAACAGTGCAAACAGGCCGACGTTCACCATCAACGCGCGCCCCAGAACAGGGCCGGAGAACGCCTGCGCAAGATCCTGGCTCGACACGCCGTCCGTTTCCCCCACCAGCCTGAAGGCAAAGGCGATCTGGGCGGCACGTTGTTTGACCCCCGTTTGTCCAGTGAGATCACGGATCAGCTTTCGCCGTAGGGATGCGCGCGTGGTGGGAAAGGGCCGGGACAGTTTCAGGTCCGGGTCGCGGTCCGTTTGCGTGTGGCGGTGATGTTGCAGATGGTAGTGCCGGTAGCTTGCCAGATCCGCAAGGATCGGTCGCCCACAGACCCACGCGCCGACCTGTTCGTTCCAGCGCCGCGTGCGAAACAGGGCGTTATGCGCCGCCTCGTGCATCAAGATCGCCAGCCCAAGCTGCCGCGACCCAATCACCACGACCGCCAATGCAAAGGTCAACACGCTCGGCCACAAGGTAAACATCCACACCGACCCAAGGATCAGACCCCAGGCATGGAAAACAAGCCATACGCCCCACACATCGGAGCGTTGCGACAAAGCACGAATTTCCCCGCGAGATAGCAGGTCGGTGGCGGTTGGCTGTCGGGTCATGGCGGGTCCTCCACCGGGAATGATCCAGAGCGGGCGGCGGCCTGTCAATCTTTGCGTGTATTGACGCCGGGTCGGTGTCTGCGACCTTGGCAGTATTGCATTCAAAACCGGGAATCTGGTTTTCTTGCCTGATTTACGAGGGTCCTGATGTACTGGGACTTAGAGGAGGGCGAAGAATGCACACACCGGACGTCCGCCCCTCGACCCTGCCTATGGCCTTGCGTAATCTCTATTTCCAATGGCGCGAACTTCAGATCGACGGCCGCTCACCCAGGATGACCGAGTTACAGGTTCATCACCTCGTAGGCTCCGAGCATAGCACAATCCTGACCGAAGCCATTTTCGACGCGGATGGCGCAATCAGCGACTTTATATTTTTGTTCCTCGACACGCATCTGCGCAATGGGCGAACGCAACAGATCCCCGGCAAGGGACTCGCACAGTTGCCGGGCAAAGGTCCCGGCTCCCGCATCTGGGGCGCGCTTGCAGCCTGCATCACCGATGGCGTGCCGCTGCGCGCCAGCTTTCCCTACGTTGGGCCAGACCCTGCGTACGACAAAACATGTGACGTGCTCCTGCCTGTCGCGGATGACACCGGGCGGCATCGCTATGTGCTGACCGGCGTGATCTTTCTGCCCTCATCCGCCCCCAGCATCATCTGAGGCCGCGCGGCGCGCATTGACGCCGCCCTCCCCCATGCTATCGACGTATCCATGTTGGCGATTTTCCTCAAGACACTGCCTTTTTTCGGCCTGATCGGGCTGGGCTACGGCGCGGCGCGCACACGCTTTTTCAGCCCGGAGGCCACGGCTCACCTGACGAAGTTCGTGTTTTATTTCGCCCTGTCGGCCATGCTTTTCAGGTTTTCCGCCAACCTGACCATCGACGAGATCTTTGACCCTAAACTGGCCAGCGCCTACCTCTGGGGCACGACCTTTGCCTATGCCATCGGGATGGGCGTTGCGTTCTGGCGGCGACAAGATGCCTGCACTGCCGCGATCGAGGCACAGTGTGCGGCCATCGGCAACACCGGCTTTCTTGGCGTGCCCATGCTGGCGCTTTTGTTGGGACAAGAGGCCGTCGGCCCCATCATCCTGGTGCTATCCATCGACCTGATCGTGTTTTCCTCGGCGCTGACGCTGATCGTCACCGGCGCACGCGAAGGCACCATGTCCCTGCGGGTCTTTCGCAATCTCGGCATTGGCCTGCTGAAAAACCCGATGGTTGTCTCGATTGCACTGGGGCTGGGCGTGTCGGCGACGGGGCTGGGATTACATGATGTGCTGGACAGCTTCTTTGCCACGCTGGGCGCCGCCGCTACGCCGGGCGCGCTGTTCGCGATAGGAGCTTCGCTTGCGGGAAAAAGCGCTGAAAAGCTGCAAGTTGCCGCCTGGCTGTCCTTTGCCAAGCTGATCCTGCACCCTCTGTTCGTGGCCATCGGCGTCTACATCCTGTTCCCGGTGGATGCGTATCGTGCCTCGGTTCTGATCGCCGCCGCTTCGCTGCCGGTGGCGGGGAATGTGTTCATCCTCGCCCAGCATTATGGTGTCGCGCCGCAGCGCGTGTCTGCATCCATTCTGATCTCCACCGCCGCCAGCATCGTGACGGTCAGCGCCATCATCGCCGCTGTCGCGGTGCAGGCGCCCTGACCCGCTCAGGCAAAAGTGCCCTGACAGAACCAGCCCGACGACAGTGCCCCGCCATGGGCGTAGAACAGCCAAAGCCGGTCGCCGCGAGTCGTGATCACATCCCAGTAGTCGCGCGGACCCGACCGCCAATCCGGGTCCTCCAGCCACCATTCCGGAGCGATGCGCTCAGGGCCACGCGCAGTGGCCGTCTTCCAGTCTCGTCCCCGCCAGCGAAACTGCTCTGAAATATGCGGACTGTCCGGGGCGGTCACAGGCTCTGGCCGCCACATCAGCAAAGGCCGCGGACGGTCATCCTTCGGCCAGTCCTCTGTCGGATCCGTCCACGCGGCAGGCACGATTTTCCACATCTTTTCGGGAATTTGGCTGTCAGCCGGGTGATGGCGTGTAATCGCCTCCATCCCCAGACGTGCACCAAGGCGGCCAATCAGATCCTCGATCCCCCGCATGCCATCGCGACGGTGCATAGCCTGCGCGGTGGCCTCGGCGTGACCTGCCACCGTGCGCGCATGGATCCGTTCGGTCTGCACCGCCTCCAGCCGCAGCATGTCGATGCCGGGCCCGGCCTCCAGCTCCGGGATCTTGAGTTGGATCAGCGGCATGATCCGGTCCGACGACTGCACGGCATTGGCCAGCGTCAGCCCCTGCCAATGCATCGTGTGATCACAGCGATAGACCTCCAGCCGCAGGACGCGCACGCCGCGCCCTCGCACTGTCAGCCGCGCACACAGACGGTCGACCATTCGGGCAAAACCTTCGGTCACATCCGCCTCCAACCCGATGGGATCAGGAAAGGACAGCCGAAAGGTGAACCGCTCCGTCGGGGCAGCCGGGGTGATCGGCTCAGGCGCGCTGCCGACGGCCTGATCCAAACGTTCCAGAAGCCCGCGGCCAAAGCGCCGCGCGAGGCTGGCGCGCGGCTGTTTCAGCAAATCGCCAATCTGACGCAGGCCCACACGGATCAATCCCTCCTGCATATGCGGGGACAGGCGCAATGCGGCAACGGGCAAGGGGGCCAACGCCGACCAAGCGGCGCCAGATCCGGCAATGCGCGTATCTCCCGCAAGGCGCGTAGTCAGGCCCGGCGGGGTGCCGCCCCGCTCCCAATGGCGTCGTTTTCCAGCCTTGGCACGGGTGGCCGGGGCCTCTTGGTCGATGGCATCTCCGCTACGTGCATGGCTTTGATCCCCCTTGGAAAATCGCGCCAAGGCCCAGGCCGCTCCCAGCGTATCCGCCAGTCCGGTGCGCACCGTCAGCCCCATATCCCTACACTCCTGCGTGACCTGATCGCACAGTTGCACCTCGTCACCGAACAGATGCGTGCAGCCGGTGAGGTCGATCACCAGCGCATCTGGAGGCTGCGCCGCCACCCAGGGCGAGAACTTGCCGGCCCAGCGATGCAGCGCGCTAAGAAAGACCTCTTCTCTATGAGGACAGGCGGGGCGCGTGAGCAGCCCGGCACAGACCGCGTGAGCATCCCGCAACGGCTGGCCCGGGTAGAGCCCCGCCGAACTGGCAACCTCGTTCAGCGCCCCCACGGTCTGGGCGTTGCCCTCATGCAGAATTGTAGCAAGCGGCACCGCGCGCAGATGAGGCTCCGACCGCTGCCAGCGCTCGGCACCAAGGCGAGGAAACCAGAGCGAAAGGATACGACGTTCAGACATGGCGGCAGCAATTTGTTCCCTATTTGTTCTATACGAATTCGCACTTACGAGTCGAGTCCCGACCGTAGCACTCCGTTCTGGTGTGAGCGTACAACAGGCAAACTCCTGCCAAGATGAACCGCGCAGCTTGGCAAGCTAACCAAACCAGCGCATTTCTGTTTCCAAAGGAGAAACGAGATGATCCACAGCTTGGCTGCCCTTCTGATTGGCGCAACGCTACTGCCGAACCTTGATGCCCCGAATGGCAAGAACGTGCTGCCCGTAATGGGTGCTCAGCAAAGCGAAAAGCTGCCAGACGCCACCTGCCCTGCCGGCAATTTTTCCGATCTTGTCGGGCAACCCGCCAGCGCCGCCGAGGACATCCCCGATCCGAAGCGCATCCTGCCGCGCGGCGCTATGAAGACAGAGGATTTCCGCCCACACCGCACCAACGTGTTTCTTGATGAGAATGACCTGATCGAACGATTGAACTGCGGTTAAATGCCCCAATCAGGCCGAGCGACGTGTCATGCCAGATAGACTGTCGCGCAACGCGGCCTCTTCTGCATGGCGGTGAGACAGATCATCAATCTCTTGCGAAAGCTGCTGACGCCCGGATTTAGCCGCGTGACGCATCGCATCGGCCAACTGCCTGGATAGCACGTCGCTGGCCTGCCGTGCCTGCATGCTGAAGTGCAATTCCGCATGATCAAGAGCCAACATGGCCTCCCGTCGCCGGGCAATTCGGGCGTACAGACGTTCCTCTGGCCCGCAATCGGACATCAGCAACGCGTAAAGCACTCCCAAACGCGCCGCGTCATCGCAATGCGCCGCGACATCCTCACGCAGTGTATCAGGTCGATTGGCCACGGAAAGCCGCTGGGCCAGATGGACGGCCGCCTCTTCTGAACAGGTATGCGCGCTGTCAACAGGAATACGGGATGAAACGGTCATGGCCCCTCCGGCACTGGTTGCCCTTCGACACTCCTCGGCAAGTTCAAAGATTCGGTTAATGGTCTCGGGCGCAGCAAGCGGGCATGCCGGAAAGAACCCCACAGAGGTCGGTCAACCGGTTGCGACTGCCAGTCCGGTGACGCATTGTCCGCCCGAAAGAATGTGACAGGAGAAATCGCATGCGTACACGCGCCGCCGTGGCCCTGGAGGCCGGCAAACCGCTTGAGGTTATGGAAGTTGAACTGGATGGCCCGAAGGCGGGCGAGGTTCTGGTTGAGATCAAGGCCACCGGCCTGTGCCACACCGACGAATTCACCCGCTCGGGCGACGATCCGGAGGGCATCTTTCCGGCGATTCTGGGCCATGAAGGCGCAGGCGTCGTGCTTGAGGTCGGCGAGGGCGTCACCACGCTGAAGCCGGGAGATCACGTTATCCCGCTGTACACTCCGGAATGCCGCGAGTGCGCCTCCTGCCTGTCAGGCAAGACCAACCTGTGCACCGCCATCCGCAACACGCAAGGCAAGGGCCTGATGCCCGACGGCACCACGCGCTTCAAGATGTTGGATGGTACGCCAATTCATCACTACATGGGCTGTTCCACCTTCGCCAATCACACGGTGATGCCGGAAATCGCCCTGGCAAAGGTACGCGAGGACGCTCCCTTCGACAAGATTTGCTACATCGGCTGCGGCGTCACCACCGGCATCGGTGCGGTGATTAACACGGCAGGTGTTGAGATTGGGTCAACGGCGGCGGTCTTTGGCCTCGGCGGGATTGGTCTGAACGTCATTCAGGGCCTGCGCATGGCGGGCTGTGACAAGATCATCGGCGTCGATCTGAACGACGACAAGGCTGAAATGGCGAAGAAATTCGGCATGACGCATTTTGTTAACCCCTCCAAGGTAGACAACACGGTGCAGGCCATCGTCGACCTCACCAAGACGGAGAAAGACCACCTCGGCGGCGTCGATTATTCCTTTGACGCGACCGGCAACGTGAAGGTCATGCGGGACGCGCTGGAATGCTCGCACCGCGGATGGGGTGTGTCGGTCATCATCGGCGTGGCCCCGGCGGGCGCGGAGATTTCGACCCGTCCGTTCCAGCTGGTCACTGGCCGCGTCTGGAAGGGTACAGCCTTTGGCGGCGCCAAGGGCCGGACCGATGTGCCGAAATTCGTCGATTGGTACATGGACGGCAAGATCGAGATCGACTCGATGATCACCCACAAGCTGACATTGGACGAGATCAACCACGGCTTCGAGCTGATGCACAAAGGCGAATCCATCCGCGCCGTCGTCGAGTTCTGAGGACACCTGCACGTTTGGGGCAGGGCAACCTGCCCCAAACACAACGGCTGTACGTTTGAACCGTCGGCCATTCCAGATGTGATACCGCCAGCACTCTCCATAAGGTCACGACCAGTTGCCCCAATCCGGCAAAGGCAGGCGCGTGAGGATGAAGGGCTTCGCCGATATTCACAGCAGGTTTGGCGCACATATCCCGACGCGGTTGCCCAGCTGAGCACCTATGCGCAGGGTCAGAAACACAATGGCAGCGCACAAAGACCGATGTAGAGTGCCTGACACATCGTTCCAAACGCAGGCCTGCTGACGGCAGGCATTGGCGAAGCGCCGTTGGACCGTACGTATGATCCGGCCAGTCAGCTTCGTGCCGACCGAATGGTCATGCCACTGCGCGCCCGGCAGAAGCGCATTGAAACCTGCCGCAGGACCAACCAAAGTTCGGGCCGCGCGCCATCAGGACCGGAGGACCACATGAGAAACAAGATTCGCGCCCTCTATATGGGGGAAAGCGATGCGGCCCACCGTTTCCGATACGCGCTGCTTGCCTTCGATATTCTCACGATCCTCTTCGTGATCGCCACATCCTTTAGCCAGCATGGGCCCGTCGTCGAGGCAATCGACGTCATTTTCGGCTTGCTGATCCTATCCGAATTTGGCCTGCGGGTCTGGATTTCGAGAAACCGGATGCGGCTGTTCACACGGCTGACCACCTTGGCAGACATCATAGCGATTGGCTCTTTTCTTGCGCCACTGGCCGGGGAGGGCCTGGGCTTCCTGCGCGTTCTGCGCACCCTGCGTCTGCTGCACACCTACCATTTGGGCGAACAGCTGCGCCGAGATATTCCCTACATTCGAAGACATGCTGACGTGGCGTTGGCTGTCACCAACCTTGGCGTGTTCATCTTTGTCATGACCGGTCTGGTCTACGCCACACAGTACCGGGTAAATCCGGAGATCGAAAACTACGCCGATGCTTTGTATTTCACGGTCACCGCGCTGACGACCACCGGATTTGGCGACATCACCTTGCCCGGCACGGTGGGTCGGATGATTTCTGTCCTGGTGATGCTGTTCGGGATCACCTTGTTCTTGCGGCTGGTGCAGGTGCTGTTCCGCCCCAACAAGGTGCGCTGCGAATGCGAGAACTGCGGGCTGATCCTGCATGACGCCGACGCAGTTCACTGCAAACACTGCGGAGAGATCATGAACATCAAGACCGAGGGGGTCGTATGATCCGCGAAGCAACCACCGCGGACCGCGATGTCGTCTGGTCCATTCTTGAACCCGTGTTTCGAGCGGGCGACACCTATGCGGTCGACCCTGACATCAGCCGCGAAGACGCGCTGAGCTATTGGTTCGGACCGGAACGGCGTGTTTTCGTCTATGATGACGGGGACATCCTCGGCACCTATTACATCGTCAGGAATCAGAAGGGCGGCGGTTCGCATGTTTGCAACTGTGGGTATGTCACCGCAGACGCGGCGCGGGGCAAAGGCATTGCCCGTGCAATGCTGGCCCATTCGCTGGAGATCGCGCCGCAGCTGGGCTTTCGCGCGATGCAGTACAACTTCGTGCTGGAAAGCAACAAACGCGCCGTCGAAACGTGGCTGCGCGCCGGCTTCGAGACTGTGGGCCGCCTGCCCGGCGCCTTCGCACATCCAACCCAGGGCGACATAGACGCGCTCGTGATGTACCGCCGATTATAACAACACCAGTTCGCTAATCCCCGTGGACGTGCTACCTGCCCGATTGACACGACACCCAACGGAGGCTTCATGCCCAAAGATACCAGACTGCTGGCCGTTCTGATTGATGGCGACAATGCTTCGCCGAAATACGCCAAGTCGCTTTTCGAAGAGATCGCCTCCATGGGGGAAGCCTCGGTCCGGCGGGTTTACGGCGATTTTGCCAGCCAGCAGATGAACGGGTGGAGCCGGGTTGCCGCAGAATATGGCCTCGTGCCTCTGCACTCACCTGCCAACACGGTCGGGAAGAACGCCTCTGACATCGCTTTGGTGATTGACGCAATGGATCTGATGCACACCGGGCGCTTTGACGGTTTTGTGCTGGTGAGCTCGGACAGCGATTTCACCCGTCTGGCGAGCCGCATCCGGGAACAAGGGCTCGATGTCTTCGGCATGGGAATGCAGAAAACGCCCGACGCGTTCCGAAAGGCGTGCAAACGCTTCATCTACCTGGAGAACATCGATAACACGCCCGAGGAAGCCAAGGAAAAGACGACCGACAAGCGCCCGCTGACAGAAGCGCGCGACCTGATCTTTCGGGCCATGGACAGCATCGACGGCGACGATGAATGGTACCGTCTGGGCGACATCGGGCAGGTGATTACAGCGGCCAACCCGGACTTCGACACGCGCACCTATGGTAAGCGCAAGCTGTCGGATCTGGTCAAGGCGCTCAAGGTGTTTGAGACGCGCACCGAGCACAGCCAGTTGCTTTTGCGTCGGGTCGACTGACCGGGACCGCAACATGCTGCGTCACGCGGCAGTGACCGCCTCTGGCCCTTTGTCGCGTTCTGTGCTTGATGCGGCGCAAACGCCTCATGGAGCCCGTCATGTTCATTGCCTCGCTGATCGCCAAACCCGGAACACTTGACCCCGCGCTGGTGGAAAGCTTGCGCAATGCTTTTGGCGGGGCCGATGTGGTCTGGCTGGCGCCGGACGAGGCGGCGGAATTTGCCCTGCCCGCGCGTCCTTCGAACTTTGACGAGGTGCGCGACAGCGTCGCTGCTCAGGCCGATCTGAACATCGTGCCCATCGAAAATCGCGCCAAGAAGATGCTGCTGGCGGACATGGATTCCACCATGATCCAACAGGAATGCATCGACGAACTGGCCGAGGAAGCGGGCGTCGGCGCGCATGTCAAAGACATCACCGCGCGCGCCATGAACGGCGAACTGGATTTCGAAGGCGCGCTGATCGAACGTGTCGCCCTGCTCAAGGGCCTGCCCGAAAGCGTGATCGACAAGGTTGTCGCCGACCGCATCACTCTCATGCCCGGCGGCAAGGAATTGATCGCGCAGATGCATGCAAACGGCGGCCACGCGGCGTTGGTGTCTGGCGGTTTCACAGCCTTTACACAGAGGGTTTCCGCACTGTTGGGGTTTGACGAAAACCGCGCCAACACGTTGGTCATCGCGGACGGCGAGTTGACGGGCGAGGTCGTGCGCCCGATCCTGGGCAAACAAGCCAAGGTCGATGCGCTGGAGCAGATAACCGAACGGCTCGAAATCACCGAGGCCGACGTGATCGCGGTGGGCGACGGGGCCAATGACCTTGGCATGTTGAACCGTGCGGGCATGGGGGTTGCCCTGCACGCAAAACCCTCGGTTCAGGCGGAATGCGATCTGCGCATCAATCACGGCGATCTCACCGCGCTGCTTTACCTCCAAGGCTACGCAAAACCTTAACGTCGGGCCACAGCGATTGCGTTAAGCGCCTCACGGGGGGTCGGCAAAGCACTCCCGTGATCCAAGGGGTGCCATGAGACCTCCCCCGACCAAGGGACCCTAAGGCTTATTGCGCCTTCAGGCGATAAAACATATCCGATTGTCCGGCTTGGCTGACGCAGTCAGAACACATCAGCCTTGGGGCGGATCTCGCCGGTTACGGTCTTGGCAAAATTGCGGATCTCGGGGTTCATGAAGCGCTTCACATCCGGATGGTCGGCGTCCAGCACACCAAGGCGAACCAGCAGCGCCGCAATGGCGCAGTCAGAAGCGCGCGTCGCGCCATCGACAATCTTCAGCGAAATTCCAAGCCCGCGCTCCGGCAGGATGGCAATGAAATAGCCCTCGGCACCGGTTTTGATCGCTACAGGCTCTTTGGCCGCCTGCATCAAATGGGTGCAGGCGCGCCCTTGGCCCGCCACATGCACCGGATGCGCAATCATCGCCTGCGTCAGCCGCGAGGCCGCGCGCGACAGCACATCCCCGCGCGTCTCGGCGCTGGCAAAGAACGCCATCGCGCGCGCCATGCCATGCATCGTTGTGGCAAAATTCGGCGCCGAGCAGCCGTCAATGCCGTAACCCGGTGTTTCCTGCCCTGTGACCTCCTCGAACACCGATTTGATCGCACGCTGTACAGCGTGGTCCGGGCAGCAATAGTCAGGTCCGGCGCCCAAATGCCTGGCCAGCGTCAGGAAACCCGCGTGTTTGCCGGAGCAGTTGTTCATCAGGCGACGCGGCGCTTCGTCGCGCCGGATCATGCCGAGACGCAAATCCTTGTCGCGGGAAGGTTCTGCACCACAGATCAGATCCTCTTCGCTGCGGCCAATGTCGGAAAGCCACGCGGCCACGGCCTCATTGTGCAGCGGTGCGCCCTGGTGGGACGCACATGACAGGGCCAGCCGTTCGGTCGACAGTCTGTGCGCATCCGCTGCGCCTGACGCCACCAAAGGCAACGCCTGCAACATCTTGGCCGAACTGCGCGGCAGGATCTGCTGGTCGGGATCGCCCCACGACTCGACCACCTCGCCGCTGGCATCGCAAATCACCGCATGGCCGAAATGCCGGCTTTCGGCCAATGGTCCCCGGAGGACCTCTACCATCTCCACTGCGCTCATGATCTGCCCCTTTTTTCCGAGTGCGCCCCCATATCCGGGGAACAAACGATGCACCTTAGAACCCTGAGCGAGTTTCTGCCAACAGGGCTTTCTCATTTCCGTTTTTTCAGGCTAAAGTCCCGCCGTCGAGAGAATATACCGCCACAGTGTCGGACAAGGTCGGGACAGGGCCAGGCACGCGGTTGGTTTGGGGCTAAAGACAGCTGGAGGCTGCACGAATGAAATCTCACTTTGGTCGGATGGTTGCTGCGGCTGCTTTGACGCTGGTCGCTTCTTTTGCGCAGGCACAGGAAAGCAGCACGAACCGCGTTGACGCCATGACCGACTGGTCGGTGTTCGAAGGACAAGACCCGCGCGAATGCTGGGCTGTGACCACCTACAAGGAAATGCTCAACACCAAGGATGGCCGCGAGGTCGCCGTGACGCGGGGCGAAATCCTGTTGATGGTGTTCTATCGCCCCGGCGCTGATGTGCAGGGACAGGTGGCCTTTACCGGCGGCTATCCCTTTGCACCGGGATCGACTGTGAACGTCAAAGTCGATGACAGCGAATTCGAAATGTACACAGAGGGCGAATGGGCCTGGCCTGCGACACCGCAAGACGACTCAAAGCTCATCACGCAGATGAAGCGCGGCGCATCTGCCGTTCTCACCGCCGTGTCGGCGCGTGGGACCAAGACGCAGGACACCTTCTCTCTGCTCGGCTTCACCGCCGCGGTTGAAGACGCCGAAAAACGCTGCAGCTGACACGACATGACCGCGCCAGAGTGGATCGCCGTCGATTGGGGCACCTCGCATGTGCGGGTCTGGGCCATGAATGGCGCGACCATTCTGGCCCGGCGCGACAGCGATCAGGGCATGGGCCGCCTGCACGCCTCTGAATTCGAGGCCGCATTGCTGACCCTGCTCGGCGATTGGCTGGACACTGCGCCCGTGCCTTTGCCTGTCGTGATTTGCGGAATGGCCGGGGCACGTCAGGGCTGGCATGAAGCGCCATACATCCCTGTTCCATGCGAAGTGCCGGTTCATGGCGTGGCGGTCCCCACCAAGGATGCGCGCCTGAACGTGCGCATTCTGCCGGGTCTGTCACAAGCCAAACCCGCCGATGTGATGCGCGGCGAAGAAACCCAGATCGGCGGTTTTCTGGCCAGTCAAGCGGACTTCGACGGTGTGCTTTGCCTCCCCGGCACGCACACCAAATGGGCGCATATCAGCGCGCGCGAGGTTGTCTCCTTCCGGACGTTCATGACGGGAGAGATGTTTGCCCTGCTGTCACAGCAATCGGTGCTGCGGTTTTCCACGGCCGATGGCTGGGATAAGGCCGCGTTTCTTGACGGCGTTGCCGACGGCATGGGCCGCCCTGCGGGGTTCGCGGCGGAGCTGTTCAGCCTGCGCGCCCGCGACTTGCTGGAAGACCCCCCAAAGGGCCACGCCCGCGCCCGCTTGTCCGGTCTTTTGATCGGGCTGGAGCTGGCCGGATCCCGCCCCTACTGGCTGGGCCAGGACGTTGTCGTGCTGAGCGACGATTCGTTGGGGCAAGCCTATGTCGCGGCCTTGGACGCGCAGGGTGCAGTGGTGCGCAGTGCGGCCACCGAGGGCGTGACATTGGCCGGTTTGGTCACCGCTTTCAAAGCAGGCTGAACTTCGCCGCTCGGGGACATCACCTCGCTTGCAGCGCGTTATGAAATAACAGTACATGTCGTCCATGATTTGGGCGCTGAACGGATCGTCCGACCGCTTTCGTCGCGTTGTTCCCATTCAATACTGCGGCAACGCGACAAGCGGGCGACCGGTTTGCAGCCGCCCCTGAATGAGACAAAAGGATATCCGATGACACTCGGACTAACTCTGACCGACCTCTGCGTGAATGGCTCCGGTGGCCGTGTCCTGGTCCAAGCCGCAGACCTGAAGGTGCCACCGGGCACCTTACTCGGGATCACCGGCGCATCCGGGGCGGGAAAGACAACGCTGCTGCATGCAATTGCCGGGATTGTGCCGTCGGAAGGCAGCATTCGTTGGGGCGAGACAAATTTTTCCAAACTATCCGACCACGCCCGCACCGCCTTTCGGGCACGCAACATGGGTATGGTGTTTCAAGATTTCCTGCTGTTCGACGACCTCTCTGCCCACGACAACGCCCGTCTCGCGGCCATGTTTGCGCCACGCGCCGAACGCGCAGAGATCACCGTCCGGGCAAAACAGCACCTGAGTGAACTTGGCCTGACCGACCCGGAACGCCACGTCGCCAGCTACTCTGGTGGAGAACGGCAACGCGTCGCTCTCGCACGCGCCTTGGCAGCAGATCCCGCTGTCGTTCTGGCCGATGAACCCACTGCCGCACTGGACCGTCGTGCTGCGGACCGCGTCATCCACGACCTAGTCGCGGCGTGTCGCGAAAGGGGGCGCACACTGATCGCCATCAGTCATGACACGCATCTGCTCGACGCCATGGACAGGGTTGTGCATGTGACAGATGGGCACTTGGCGGCACAGGTTCCGGCATGATTGTTCTTCTGCTGACGCCTATTGTTCTGGTCGCCGTTCTGCTCTGCCGCGGGTATGCGCCGGGTCCCTTGGTTCGCGCGCTGCTGTGGCGGTATCGGTTGGTGAACTGCCTGTTTGGCGGGCTGATTGCCGTGGCTCTGGCCATGGGCATTGCCGTGCTGGCGCAAGAGCGCGGCCTCCGTGAAGGCAGCGCACAGGCCGCAGACGGCTTTGATCTGGTGGTCGGCACGCCGGGATCGGAGATGGATCTGATGCTGGCAAGCGTATACCTTCAACCCTCCCGCGTGGGGCTGCTGGACGGCGACCGCTTTGCCAGTATTGCCGAAGATCCACGGGCAGAACTGGCCGCACCACTGGCTTTCGGCGACAGCCATGACGGCGCCCCCGTCGTTGGCACGGTGGCGGATTTCGTGACCCACCTTGCGCGCGGCGCGGTGCAAGGACGCCTGTTCGCCAACACCTCTGAGGCGGTCGTGGGCGCAAGATCCGACCTGCACATCGGTGACCATTTTCACCCCAGCCACGGGCACGGCCACGGCGCAGACCACGATGCGCACGAAGAAGTTGAATTCCAGGTGGTCGGTCGTCTCCCCCTCACCGGAACGCCGTGGGACCAAGCCGTCATCGTGCCTATCGAAGCCGTGTGGGAGACACATGGCCTTGCAAACGGACACGGCGCCGAGGAAGGCACGCGCATCGGAGCGCCGTTTGATCCCGCGCTTTTCCCCGGCACACCCGCTGTGGTGGTGGTGCCGCGCGGCATGGGCGCGGCCTACGGCCTGCGCACCACGCTGAACCAAGCTGACGACATGATGGCAATCCTGCCCGGCGCGGTACAGGCAGAATTGTACCGACTGATGGGGGACGCGCGGCAGGCCGTGACCGTTCTGACCAGCGTGACCCAAGGCTTGGTTGTCCTCGCAGTGCTGGTCAGCCTGATGATTCTGTCGCGACTGTTCCAGCGCCAGCTGGCAATGCTGCGCGCGGTGGGGGCGCCCATGCGCTTTGTTCTAAGCGTCGTCTGGGGGCATGCCGCTGTGCTTCTGAGCATCGGCACCGTGCTGGGCGTTCTGCTGGGCTACGGCGCGGCGGCTGTGTTGAGCAGCGTGCTCACGGCACGCACCGGGGTGCACGTGCCCGCGGCCTTGGGCGTGACCGAGTTGCGCCTTGCGGCCGGTTTTCTGTCCGCCGCCGCAGTGGCTGCGCTGATTCCCGCGTGGTGGGCTGCTCGCACGCCAGTCGCCGAGGCACTGCGTCGCAATTGAACTGCGCAAGGGCGCGGCGGGCGAACAATCGGCGCCCTGCCGCGCCCTTTGCGACTCTTGATCGCGCGTATTGTGCGGCGCGCGGTCGATGCCGCACCCCCACCACGCACGCCGACAAAGGGAGAGGTGCCGAGTCCGCCATCAAGCGACCGGCACAGCACGGAGCAAAAGCCGATGCATTCTTCGTTCCGTGAGGCCGCAGATTAAAACAAAGGCCGGTCATTACACCCGCGGCGTCAAGCACTGAAACCGAACAGTGCAGCCGCCGCAGGTCATGCCCGCCCCTTCGAAGCACATATCGCTGATAAACGGCCTCATCGCCTTAGGACGAAATACCCGTCCGCAAAGGATCAAAGGCAGCAATCAGGGACAAGATCAGGCAGTGCCTGTCTCTGCTGCGATCTGCTTGCGGGATTTGCGCTCCCGCTCTGTGGCGGACTTCAACTGACCACAGGCGGCCATGATGTCCTCGCCGCGCGGTGTGCGGATCGGAGACGCGTAGCCAGCCTTGTAAATGATATCAGCGAACTTCTCGATCCGTTCCCAATCCGACCGCTGGTAGGGCGAGCCTGGCCATTCGTTGAAGGGGATCAAATTGATTTTGGCCGGGATGCCCTGGATCAATCGCACCAAGCGGCGCGCATCAGCATCACTGTCGTTCACGTCCTTGAGCATCACATACTCAAAGGTGATGCGTTCCGAATTCGACAACCGCGGGTATTCCCGAAGCGTGTCCAGCAACGTCTCGATGTTCCAGCGCTTGTTGATCGGCACCAGCTTGTCGCGCACCTCGTCTGTGGTTGCGTGGAAAGACACCGCCATCAGGCAGCCGATCTCTTCGGCGCATTTGGTGATCTCGGGCACGACGCCAGAGGTGGACAGCGTGATGCGACGTCGGGACAGGGCGATGCCCTCATTGTCCATGGCGATCTTCATCGCGTCGCGCACATTGTCGAAGTTGTACAATGGTTCGCCCATGCCCATCAGCACGACGTTGGACAACAGGCGCGGCCCCTGATCTCCGGTGCCCATGCCGTGCTCGGGCCATTCGCCCAAGTCATCGCGCGCCATCATGATCTGGCCGACGATCTCGCCCGCCGTCAGGTTACGCACCAGCTTTTGCGTGCCCGTGTGGCAGAAGGAACAGGTCAGCGTGCAGCCGACCTGAGACGAAATGCACAGCGTGCCGCGGTCCGTCTCGGGAATATAGACGACCTCGACCTCATGCCCGCCAGCGATCCGAACCAGATATTTGCGCGTTCCGTCGGCGCTGACCTGCTTGGACACCATCTCTGGCAATTGAATGATGAATGCCGCGTCAAGCTGCTCACGATACCCTTTGGCAAGGTTGGTCATCTCGGCAAAATCACGCACGCCCCAGAAATAGACCCACTGCCAGATCTGGTTCACCCGCATCTTGGCCTGCTTTTCAGGCGTGCCCATCGCAATCAGCGCGTCGCGCAGGGCGACACGGGTCAGGCCGATGATATTTTGCTTGCCGCCTTCGGGCTGCTTGCGCGGGATCGTCAACACGTCCTGTGTGATGGGAGCGTCGGTCATAAGAGCCATCCTCTGGGAGAAGAAGGGGTTCATATACAGGATTCGACGCGGATTTCCACGCCGAATTCCAAAGGATCACAGGGATGTGGCCGCCAGGCGCTCTTACGCCAGCCGCGCCTCCGCCCGGGCGGCCTCGTTCTGGCCGCGACGTTCCCGCCGTGCACGCGCCGCAGCAACCAAAGCGTGAAAGATCGCGCGTTGCCGATGGGCGTAAAACAGATGCTCCGGATGCCACTGGACGCCGATCGCAAACGGGTCCGAGGTCCGCTCGATCGCTTGCACCATGCCTGCCGTGTCCCGCGCGCAGACTTGCAGCCCCTCGCCCAGCTCCTTCACCGCTTGGGTGTGTAAGGCGTTGACCTTCATCGGTTCCGGTCCAGTGTGTTTGGCCAGTAGCGTATCATTGTCGACGCAGATTTCGCGTTTTGGCAGGATCGTCTTGATCTTGTTGTCCATGCCAAAGGTTTGCCACGCATTCTGGTCCAGCGTGCCGCCGAGCGCCACGTTCAGCATCTGGGCGCCACGGCAAATGCCCAGAACCGGCATGTTCAGATCCGCGGCCTGCTCTGCCAGCGAGCGTTCCAACTCGTCGCGGTCGTGGTCCAACCGCGCAGATACCCCAAGCGTGCCGCCATATAGCTCCGGGCCGATATCGTCGCCGCCACCGATGACGATACCGTCGACCTTGGACAAATCGCAGTCCCGCTTGGCCCCCCAACGCACGCCACGGGCACCCGCCAGCCAGATGTTCAAATTGATAAGCGGAAAGATACGCCATCCGCTACGGTCAGAGACGGTCACTCCGATGATAGGTCGCGTCATAGTACAGCCTCGACGCCATGATCCCTCATCATGCGGTCAACTTTATCAGACCAGCGCTTGTCCGCACCCGGTGCCGTGTGCATGTGGTCGATCCACGCCTTGCGCAACGAGTCCAGCAACGCGCCATTCTGCGCCACGTCCTCGACAGTCCACCACAGCTTCCACGCTTGCGCCAATGACCAATCGGCCTCGTCTATGCGGCAGTCGGGCAAACGAAAGTGAAACGTCGGGCGCGCCGCGGTCTTGTCCGGTTCCGGAAACATGCGGTTGTAAAGGCTCTCGTTCGCGTGCGCAAAGAGCGGAAACAGGTCCAGCCCGTGGTTGCGCGATTGCACGTGCCGCGCCATCACAACCATCAAATCCGCAAGCGACGACGGTCGCGACCGCGCCAATTCCGTAACGAAGGCCGATGGCCACTGGTTTACAAACGGCATCAGCCGGCGTGTCACATTCAGATCTTCCTGACGACGCAACCAAGGTTCCAACAGTCCATAGGCAAGGATTGTCTGCATGGTATGCGGATCATCCAGCGACACCACCTCCGGATTCAGGTGCACGCCAAATCCCAGCAGGATTCCGTCGCGCGTGCCTGTCGCACCCGCCTGACGCAAAGCATCGGTCAAGGCGTCAAGCCGCGCGACTTTCTCGCGGGTCAAGGGCCCTGTGATGATTTCCACCGGGACAAGGCCCGTGGCCAAGTCCAATCCCATCTGCAAAAGCGGAATGTTCTTTTTCTTCCGCAGAACCGTGTCCAGTTCGACCCGAATGTCGCCAATCTCGGTCCCGGTCACGGTGAGTTCGTGACTTTCCCCTTCTTCGATGTGCCCACCGAAGGTCTGGAACACAACATCCGCCGCCTCGACCTCATTCAGACCGGCAAATTCGATCTCGACACCCGTTCGGCGCGGCTCTCCTTCGGCAGTTTCGGTCAAAGCAAGGGGTGGATAGTGCGATGTCATTCAGCGACCTTTCGTCAGTCCCGGAGGCGATCCGATGTTCAAGACAGCACAAATGCTCCCCTAGTGCGACGCGTTATACAGCATCCGGCAGAGGATCGGGCGCGGGCTCTTCGCTTGCCTCGGTCTTGTGACCACTGAACACCAGCACCCAGACCAAGATCGGCAAGGAGACGATACCGCCTACCGGCCCCCAAAGCCACAAGCCAAACAGGATCGCCAGAAAGACCAGCAGCGGGTTCAGGTGCAGGCGCTGACCGACCAAGGACGGTGTGACGAACTGTGCCTCGATCATGTTAAGACAGAGGAAACCCACCAACGGCACCACGACCATCGCCCCGGTGAAATGCATCGCGCCGCCGACCAGCAGGGCTGCCATCATCATGACCGGCCCGAGGTAGAGCACGAAATTCAGGATGAAGG
This sequence comes from Sagittula marina, assembly GCF_014196795.1. Lineage (GTDB taxonomy): Bacteria > Pseudomonadota > Alphaproteobacteria > Rhodobacterales > Rhodobacteraceae > Sagittula > Sagittula marina. The sequence goes on along the minus strand of NZ_JACIEJ010000001.1, from coordinate 231,412 downwards.
CCGCACCGCCCCAAAGCATCGCATTGGGCAAGCCAATCAGGGTCATCACACCAAAGGTCCCAAGGCCAAGGCACGCATTGATGAACGTAACGGTCACAAAGTAGTGCGAAACCGCGCGGTCCGCGTCCCGAAGTGCGGCAGCGCGCGTCGGAATGAACTTGTAGATTTCGTCAGCGGTCAGAACAAAGAAGAACAGCGTGCCGGCAAAGATCAACGCCTGTGCCGCAAAGTTCGGCGCCATCCAAAGCGCGTCGATCAAAGTCGGCACGGCAGCCTTCACCGCCTCATCACCGCCTTCGGCAATGGTTTCCTCGATCTCACGCCCCAAGGCCTCTGCCCCGCGAACCATGCGGACAATCTCATCGACCCAGTCACGGATTTCGCTCTGGATCTTCGGGATTTCCTCCATCAGCCCGGACATGACCGGGCCAAGAGCGGAAATAAACAGAAGCAAGAGAACAACAGCCAAGAACAACGCAACCGAGGCGCTGACCGCGCGAGGTACGCCGAGCCTGCCAAGACGGTTTACGAAGGGCGCCAACACGACGCCCACAACAAGACCAAGTGCAACGGGCGCAACGAGATCTCCGGCCAGTTTCATGGCCGCGATTGTTGCGAGCGCTGCAATCAAAATCAACGCCTGCGCCGCAATTCGGGTCTCGCGATTGGTGAGCCGCCACATATATCAGATCCTGTCGTGTAAATCGTGTTGAGCAGCGGGTTTCGCAGCGGGGTTCGTGCCCGGAAAGGGCTGAGTGCGCGCCTCTTCAACCTGAAGCTGGGCTTCGGCGGCGCGCATGTGTTGGTCGCGTTTTTCCTGGGCTTTCAGACCCTTGCTCGGCCAAAGCCTTGCCGCCGCAAGGCCGATACCCGCAATGGCCAGGAAGGTCACCATCTTGTGTTCTTTGATGACGCCCAAGGGGTCGGTCGGACGCTTTTCCACCTCTTCCTGAGCTTCCATCGCCTCGATCCGCTTACGAATGACGCGTTTGCGGGCCTCTGGCGGCAAATGCCCCAGCCCCTCGTGCAACGTCAGCCGCATTGTTTCAGCGGTTGGCGCGGTATCCGGCGTCGGGGCCTTGGTCCCGGCCTCTGCCGCCGTGGGCGGTTTCGCTTGGCTGCTTTTGGCGATCAGCATGGCAAGGCCAACGCCCATCAAGGCCGCGCCAAGCGGGTTTCGTTTGGCAGTCTTCAGGGCCGTTTGAGCCACCGTCTGCGCAATGTCCGTGCCCATCAAGGCCGCAGGTTGTGCATTTTGAGTAAGCCCGGCCAGAGCCGCAGCCAAGCCAGCGCGGTGTACGGCAGCCTGGGCTTCCAGTTCATCAATACGGTTTGGCATGAGGGGCCTCCGTCGTTGCCGACAGATCGGCCCGTAAATTGGCCATGGCACGATGCGGAACCAATGCGCCTGGCTTGATCCTGTGAGCGCCGACCAGCGCCAAGATCACCGCCAGACCCAGCGCGGACAAGCCGACGGTCAAAACCGACCACATCAGCGTCCAGCCCAGCACCTCGTACAAGGCGATCACGGCGGCGGCCGAAAGCACCATCAAAGCCACGAACATGAAGATCGCGGCAACAACCAACATCACGGCGCCCACAGCCATGCGCGCCGCGCCGCGCGACATTTCAGCCTTCGCCAGCGCAAGCTCGACCCGAACAAGAGAACGCAGCTCCTCCATGAGGGCCACGATATAGGCCGGAATTCCGGCGGCAGATGGATTGTGATGTGTCATTCGGGTGCGTGTCCCCTTTTGCCGTTAGCGGTCTGTTATCAAAGGGTTGCGCCGCAGACCGCGTCAACGGTCCACGGCGAGAGCCAAACTCAGCGACGCGCTTTCAACGCCAGGCCGACGAGCAAGCCGACACCGGCCGCGCCAAGCAACGCCGTGGTCGGGTTGTTACGCACCATGGTTTCAAGCTGACCGTGCGCATCTCGCACAGCGAGCGCGCTCTCTTCATATGCGGCCTCGACGCTTTCACTTGCAGCATCGAATGCACGTGCGGCGTGCTCACGGGCCTCTGTGTAGCCGCCCTCGAGCGACTCACGTGCACTGTCAACAGCGTCGCGGGCATGTGCGGTGGCTTTTTCCATGCCAGAGCCATTGCGAATAGGGTTTTTCGAAGCACTCATGATGTATCTCCTTTTCGTTTGCTCAACACCGCTAGGGCGAAAAGGTTCCGCGACCACTTGCAAACGCCAAAGGCCGAACTCCGCTGCGCGCCGGTCTCTTCGCGTCACGTTGAAGGGAACTTCCACGACCCGATAAAGGTTGAACGATCACAACGCATCAACAGAAGGTAGAGAAAGATATGCTGTATTGGGCAATAATGTTTTTCGTGGTCGCCGTGATCGCGGGGATCTTTGGGTTTGGCGGTATCGCCTCTGCTTCGGCAGGCGTGGCCCAGATTCTATTCGTCTTGTTTTTGATTCTTTTCGTCGGTGCATTGATCATGCGCGCTGTGCGAGGACGTTCAAGCTGACCTACAAAAGGTTGCCAGAGACGAAGCAGAAAGCAAACATCTAGACCCGGGGCTTAACTGTTCCGGATCTTTTCTCTTTTTTACTGCGAATTTAGGTATAGATAACGCCGCCTACATGTTTTTAGGACCGGGGCCTGGGTGAATGACGGAAATGCGACTTGGCAGCGGACTGCATCAACAAGCCGAAACCTCCGACCACGTGCTGAAATTGAGCGATCCTGTTCGTCTCGATGTGCTGAAGGCCAGCGGGCTGATGGCCGGTCATCCTGACAAACCCCACGATCGCTGCGTCCGTATGGCCAGCCGGATTCTCGGGGCGCCCGTCAGCCTTGTCTCTTACGTCGATACCGAGCGCCAGCACTTCAAGGCGCACATTGGCCTTGAAGGCAAAGCATCCGAAGATCAGGGAACACCGCTGACGCACTCCTTTTGCCAATATGTCGTCAGCTCCGGAAAGCCTCTGATGATCGCTGACTCACGCCTCGATCCTGTGCTGTCGGACAATGGCGCAGTGCACGATTTGAATGTGATCGCCTACCTCGGCGTGCCGATTCATGCTCCGGGCGGCGAGGTGCTTGGCTCTTTTTGTGTTATCGACGGCAAGCCCCGCGACTGGACGCAGGACGATCTGGACGCCCTGAACGACCTTGTTGCCATGCTGGAAACCGATCTTGCGCTGCGACAGACCGTCAGCGAACGCGACGTGGTATTGCAGGAAATGAACCACCGCGTGCGCAACCTGTTCTCGCTGATCAATGGCATGGTGCGCATGGATCGGCGCACCGCAACAAGTGTAGACGAGCTGGCTGAAAGCATCGCAAAACGCCTGAGCGCCCTGAATGCGGCGCACTCCATGATTGTCCCCGTGGTAGAGGCCAGCGACACCAAGCCCGACGCCGAAGGCGCTCAAATCGACGGTCTGCTGGAAAAACTTCTGGCGCCCTACTCTGGCGCAGCGCGACTGGATCTCTCCGGACCGGACGTGTGGATCGGACCAAAAGCGGCCGTTTACCTGGCCCTCACGGTGCATGAACTTGCAACGAATGCAGCGAAGTACGGTGCGTTGTCCGTCGAGGGCGGGCATCTTTGCGTGCAATGGCAGGTCAAGAATGAACGGCTGGAGATCGACTGGACGGAGACGGGCCAGTGCTGGGAAGACGTGACCCAGACAAAGGGCAGCGGCTTTGGCTCGCAACTGCTGAGCATCTCTGTCGAAGCTCAATTGTCGGGCACCATCGTAACAGACGTGACGCCGGACACCTTTTCCCATCACATCAGCCTGCCGATGGAGCGTCTGGCGCGTTAATCGTTCGCCTGATGTCAAAAAGACCGGGCGCACTCCTGAGTGGCCCGGTCTTTTTTTGGAGTCAAAGCCTTACGCCTGAAGCGTCTCTGTCGAGGAGAAGAACATCGCTTGGCTCACTGCCGAGCGCACCTGTTCTTCGGTGTACGGCTTGGCAATCAGGAACGCCGGTTCAGGGCTTTCACCCGTCAGCAGACGCTCCGGGAAAGCGGTGATGAAGATCACCGGAATGTCCGAATTGTCGCCAAGGATCTTGTTCACCGCGTCAACGCCGCTGGACAGGTCTGCGAGCTGAATGTCCGAAAGGATCAGATCCGGAGCCTGCTGCTCATAAAGCGCCAGCGCCTCTGTTTCCGTCTTGGCAATGCCTGTGACCTGATGGCCCATCTCGCCAACAATGCTCTCAAGGTCCATGGCGATGATTGCCTCATCCTCGATGATCATGACCTTGCCGTTGATCGACTTGGCCATCTCGACATAGGCGATGTCTACGAGCGAGCGCGCTTCATCCTCGGACACGTCCAGAACCGTACCCACTTCCTCGAACGACATCTCTTCGATTGTGTGCAGCAACAAAGCCTCGCGGGTGTCGCGTGTCAGACGGCCGAGGTGCTTTTGCGCCTTTGCCGCCAAACCGGCTGCATCGTCGGCCAGTGCACCTCCCGTGCTGTTCCAGATCATCTGAAACACCCGGAACAAAGCCACTTTCGCGGGGATGGAACGGTCAAAACTGTCGAAATCGCTCAGGATCGCCTCAAGAGTTGCGGCGGCATAGTTGTCGCCCTTCTCTTGTGACCCGGTTAACGCACGTGCGTAACGACGCAAAAACGGCAGGTTGCTGCCGATCACGCTGGTAAGATCCGAAGACTGAGATGTGCTCATCGTCTGCTTTCCATCAATATATTTTTCATTTGCTTGGGAACCAAACGCCTTGCACCCGGTTATGTTCCCGAGACAATGAAAAAAAGTGCAGGCAGAAGTGTGGGCGCGCGAAACTGCAGGGGACGCAGTGCGGCAGCCTATTTTTTTTCGGCTTGCAGGAACAAAACTCACGCATTCGTGTTGAGTTCCGAAACGATGGCAAAAGTGTGCAGCAGATGAACTCAGATCGGAAGACTTCAAAGGTGCAGCAGGAAATCGATGACAATCTGAAACGCGCCTACGGGGACGTTACGAAACAAGATGTGCCAGACCGGTTCACGGACCTTCTGGCTCAACTTCGTGCAGCCGAGGAGTCCGGCGGCCCCGAAGGCGGTGACAGCAATGCAGAATCGTGATCCACGCGACCAGTTGGTCGATCACTTGGGTGCAATGCGTGCGTTCGCCATGTCGCTGACCGGCAACTCGGCTTTGGCCGATGACATGGTTCAGGATTCTCTCGTCAAAGCTTGGACGAAAATCGATTCATTTGAAACTGGAACCAATTTGCGGGCTTGGCTGTTTACCATCCTGCGGAACACCTATTACTCCCACCACCGCAAGGCCCGCCGCGAAGTGGGCGATCCCGACGGGACGTTCTCGGCCAGCTTGGCCCAGAAGCCGGACCACGACGGGCGCCTTCAGATGCGGGACTTCAATACAGCATTTGCGACGCTCTCCGATGAACAGCGCGAGGCGCTGGTTCTGGTGGGTGCAGAGGGGTTCTCCTACGAAGAAGCCGCAGAAACTTGTGGTGTCGCTGTGGGAACCGTGAAAAGCCGGGTTAACCGGGCGCGGGCGCGGTTGGCGGAGCTGATGGGTCTCGACGAGAATGAGCATCTGGAACTTACGGACCGGGTGACCTCAGGCATCGTTGCGGCGCAAAAGCACGCTATGTGATGAAACAATAAATGAGCTTTGAGCGTGTTGAAGGTCCTGTCCAAAAGCCTAGGGGCGCGGATCGCGTTCCTCATGTCCCTGGCAATGCTGCCGCTGGGCCTGATCTCGATCTACCAGACGCAAGTCGTGGTGGACGAGGCTCAGGCTCTGTCGCGCGCCGCATTGCTGTCGGAGACAATGGCAGCCGCCAGCGGCGAGCGTGAGCTAATTCAGCAAGCGCTCGGCTCCGCACGGGGTTTGGCATCGGCCGTCATCAACACAACGGGCGAGCCGTGTGACGAAATTCTGGCCAATTTCGTCAACAATCAACAAACTTACATTTATGCCAGCTACGTTCAGGCCGATGGTGCGATGAACTGTAGTTCCGCCGGCGAAAGGCGGGTTTTCTCTGATGCTGGCATGATGGCAGAAGCGATGGCTCAAAATGGCCCCCGGGTAGAGATGCTGCCATCGGGCCCGATGACCGGGCAACCCGTCATCATCGCATCTCATCCCGTGGTCCTCGACGGCGAGACACTCGGCATTCTGTCCATTTCGATCCCCAATTCCCTGGCAGAGTCGTTGATGGATAACCCGATGCCATCCAACGAGTTGAAGCTCGCCTCGGTAAACATCGAAGGCAAAGTGATTTCCGCATCCGAAGGTGTGCGCGCCGCCGCGACGTTCCTGCCACAGAATGTCCCGCTTGATGAACTGGTCACGCGTGTCGGCAAAACGTTCAGTGCCTCTGCCGGCAACGGAGAGGAGCGTTTCTTTGCTGTCGCGCCTATGATCGACGACGTGCTGGTTCTCGTAGGAAGCTGGCCTGTATCCGTCGCCAGCAGCAGTGGCGAAGGTCCACGCGCCAGAATGGCCGTGATCTTCCCGGCGCTGATGTGGCTGACCGGAATAGCGGTCGCCTTTCTCGGTTTGCAACAACTGGTCGTACGGCACGTCAAACAGTTACGGTCTGCCATGCGCCAATTTGCCTTGGGCGAGCGCCATGCCGAGCCACTGAAGCTGCAAAACCCCCCCGAAGAGCTGGAAGAAGCACAGCGCGCCTTCAATCGCATGGTTCTGATCCTGACAGACGCCGAAGCCCGTCAGGAACAGGACCTGCACGACAAGGAAGTGTTGCTGAAAGAAGTTCACCATCGGGTCAAGAACAACCTGCAGCTCATCGCATCGATCATGAACATGCAGGCGCGGTCTGCACGTTCCGCCGAAGCGCGCCACATGCTTGCCGGGCTTCAGCGCCGGGTGCGCGGCCTCGCGATGCTGCACCGGACGCTCTATACCACCACCGACCTGACCACTGTCGATTCCCAGGATCTGATTCAGGCGGTAGTGGACGACGTTTCGACCATGTCCCGCGACGGCTCCGTCGTCCTGAAATGCGAGATTGCCAGCGTCCCCCTGTTCCCCGATCAGGCGGTTCCGTTGTCCATGCTTGTGACCGAAGCCCTGTCCAACGCCTACAAGTATGTCGGCACCTCGTCCGACGCCGCGCCGCGCATCTCGATCACTGTCGGCGAGGCAGATGGAGACATGGTGAACCTACGGGTGGAAAACAGCGTTGGGAGCGACGACGGCCGATCCGACGATGAGGCTGAGAACACCGATGGACTTGGAAACCGCCTCATGACCGCCTTTGTTCGCCAACTGGACGGACAAGTGACCCATTCCAGAGAGGTTGACTGCTACGCGCTTGAAATCACTTTCCCGCGCCGAGGGTTCACGCCTCAGAAAAAGGTTAATAATGCCGCTTGATTTCGATGTCCTCATCACGGCGGACGAAGCATGGCCCGAGTTTGAACGCGCTGTGCTTGACGCCAAGACGGAGATCCTGGGCGGTTTTCGTATTTTTGACATGACCACGAAGCTGCGCAGCCCCGAAGGCCGCGCAATAGGGGAAGACTGGTTCGACCTGCTGGCCCATGCTTTGAAACGCGGCGTCAAAGTCGTATTGGTGGTCAGCGACTTCGATCCCGTCATCGGCACCCCACTGCATGAACTTGCCTGGCGTACGGTGCGCCAAGGCGTCGCGCTGTCCGAAATGGTCGATGTCTCCCCCGGCCAGCTGGAGGTGCGCGCAACCATGCACCCGGCCAAGCCTGGAATATTGCCTTGGCTGGCGTTGTTGCCAGCCGCGATCATCAAGCGCTCCCGCCGTCTGCAACGGATGCGCCACGCCCGCTTGAGCCGTGAAGCCGTCGGTCTGGACAGCGGCAGCCTGCCCGAGCTTCACACCGTCACGCACCACCAGAAACTGGCGGTGATCGACGGGGAGGTGCTGTATGTCGGCGGCCTCGACCTGAACGAGCGCCGCTTTGACACCCCCAAGCACGAGCTTCCGTCAAATCTGACCTGGTCGGATGTCCAGCTGATCATACGCGGTCCGGAGGCAAAGGATGCGCGCGAGCATCTTCTGACCTTCGAAACGCTCTGCGGGGCAAGGACGCAGCCAAAGGCGCTGCCGCTGATCAAGCGCACCCTGTCCTGCCCACGCAAATTCCAGCTGCCCTTTCTGTCACCAAATTCCATGTTGCACGAGATCGAAGACGCTTATGTGAGCGCCTTCCGCAGCGCGCAGCATCTCATCTATGCAGAGACGCAATTCCTGCGGTCTGGTTATCTGGCCGATGCGCTGGCCGAAGAGGCTGCGAAAAAACCCGATCTGACAGCCTTCTTCGTGACCCCGGCCCTCCCCGAAGATGTGGCCTTCGAAGGCAACGAAGCAGTGGATGCCAAATTCGGCCTCGGCTTGGAACGTGATGCCATGGCCACTCTGCGAGAGGCCTTTGGGGATCGCGTGACCTTTGCCGCGCCGGTCCGTCCGGTGTTTGCAGCGCGCGAATCCAAGGCTGTGCTTTCCGGGTCGCCCATCATATACGTTCACAACAAGGTGTTGGTAAGCGACGACAATATAGGTATCGTCGGGTCAGCCAACATGAACGGTCGGTCCATGCGGTGGGACACTGAAGTGGCGGTCGAAACAACCCAGCCGGAGCGTGTCGCTTTGCTGAGAAGGAAGCTCTTCGACCATTGGTGGTTCAACCCGCTGCCGGACGAAGCCCGCCATCCCCGCACCTTGCAGGCGTGGTGGGACGCGGAAATAAAACGCAACGGGGTGCGGCTGCCGGAACATCGAAGCGGTTTCCTGGTGCCCTTCGATCAGGACAAAGGGTCTGAACTGGCGCAACCAATGCCGGGTGTGACTGAAAACCTCGTCTGACTCCGTGCATCTGGGGCAGGCCAAAAACCCGGAGCCAGCAATGAGCCGAGGCCGCACTGCAAACAGCCCCTTCCAGATCCCCCGCAAGGGACTGATCGACGTTGTCATGCGCATCTACAATACCATGATCGTTGACAATCTTGGCTTGCTGGCTGCGGGGATCGCGTTCTACGGCCTGCTGTCCCTCTTTCCCGCGATCACCGCCGGCGTGGCGCTGGCCGGAATGGTGACGGACCCGTCCTTCCTTATCGACGTCTCCGATCCGATTTCAAACGTCCTGCCTTCTGCTGCGGCGGAAATCCTCATGGGCCAGCTGACCAGCGTTGTGACCACCTCGAATGACACGCTCGGGTGGGCCGCCGTTTTCGCCATAGCGCTGGCGCTTTATTCCGCATCAAAGGCCATGGCCAACCTGATCATCGGCCTCAACGTCATCAATGGCGAGCGGGAGACGCGCAATATCGTCAAGCTGAAGGCCATAAACGTGGTCATGACCCTATGCCTGATCATCGGCATCCTCACGGCTGTCGGGATTGTTGCAGCCATGCCGACGATCGCTGCGGTGGTCTCGAAGAACGCGCAATTCACGACCTTCGTGCTGATCCTGCGTTGGCCTTTACTGTTCATTCTCGGCGTCTTTGGCATCGCCATGCTGTACCGTTTCGGCCCGTCCCGTCGCAAAGCGCGGTGGCGCTGGCTGACCCCCGGCGCGGCCCTGGCCTGTGCGCTCTGGGTTGCCGGCAGCGTTGGGTTCAGCCGCTACGTCCAGTCCTTTGGCAGCTACAACGAGACATTCGGAGCCCTTGGCGGCGTGATAGTTCTGCTCACATGGCTGTGGCTGTCCGCCTACATCGTATTGCTGGGCGCGACGCTCGATGCCGAGATGGAAGCGCAGACCCGTCTGGACACAACGGTTGGCAAAGATCGGCCTCTTGGCCAGCGTGGCGCGGTAAAAGCAGACACGCTAGGCGATCTTTCCGGGGAACCCTGAGCCGTCCCATCCGTTAGCTCCTCGAACAACGAACACGAGGACCTCATGGACCTGATCCGCATTATATTCGCCATCCTGCTGCCGCCCTTGGGCGTATTCCTGCAAGTTGGACTTGGAAAACACTTCTGGCTCAACATCCTGCTGACGCTCTGTGGCTATATCCCCGGCATTGTACACGCTGTCTGGATCATCGCCCGGCGCTGATTGATTGGCCGCCCTCTAATCTGGCCTCATGCAAATTATTTTGGCATTACCGGAACCGACGCCGCGTAACCACGTTGAGATGCAGAAGTTAAGACACTGAAATCAGATAAGGAATACTTTCATGCGTATTGGTGCAGTCATCGCAGCCATTATTGCAGTCGTCGTAATCGGCTTCGGCATTTACATGATCGACATTGACCAGACCGAAGAAGGCTCGATGCCCGAGGTCTCTGTCGAAGGCGGTAATCTGCCCGAATTCGACGCAGAAGTTGGTGACGTCGATGTGACCGAAGAAGAGGTCACTGTCACTGTTCCGGAAATCGAAGTTACCCCGCCGGAAGATGATAATAACTGATCACTCTTCCCGGCTGTCTAACGCAACTTAATCAAGCAATGGAGTAAGTCATGGACAACGATCGTATCGAAGGCAACTGGACTGAACTCAAAGGCAGGCTGCGTGAAGCGTACGGCGACCTCACAGATGACGATCTGGAGCAAGCCAAGGGCAACCGTGAACAGCTTGAAGGCAAGCTTCAGCAAAAGCTGGGCAAGGAAAAAGACGAAGTTCGCAAGATTGTGGATGACGCGATGGCCAACAATCGGGCCTGAGACCTAAAATACAGGGAAGCGGCGAATTACCTCGTGCCGCGGACTTGTCGAAGACGCCGGTCGCTGAAAAGCGGTCGGCGTTTTTGCTGCTGGACAGTCTGCAGACGCAGACAAGATGCAGACATCCGTGCAATCCAGGATATATGTCTTGGGGGTCACTGGGCGAACGGGCCGACATTGGACAATGACACGTCAGGACCAGCTGACCGCAAAACAGCCTTTCGTGACTTTCCCAGCGAAAAAGCACGTTCCGCCCCGAGGTCGGTCGATGGGGCAGCTAGGCACATTCCGGTCTTCTGAGACTCAATGACCTTGGCATTGACCAATATTGAAGTGGGACAATAGCAAAAGGTCGCACAATTATCGGCCCCACTGGGACCTCAAGTGCACTCCAACAATACGCTCTGGTAAATTGGTCGGAGCGAGAGGATTCGAACCTCCGGCCCCTGCCTCCCGAAGACAGTGCTCTACCAGGCTGAGCTACGCTCCGACCGTGATGCGCGGGATATAACCACCGCGCGAATTTGGCAAGAGACGTTTTCGCCCCCTGCCAATCAAAATGCTAGCCTGCTTTGACAGCGGCCTGCGCGCTGTCTGCCGCCATTTTCCGACGATCCGACGGGCGCAGGAAGGGCGAAATCCGGAAAGACGACCCATAACCGCGCGATCGTGTTCGCAGAACCGGTGTCTGGCTGTCGCCCTTCGTGCTTTCGCGGGCAACGATGTAGATGCCGGATGCGATGATGATGCCGGCCCCGATGATCGTGTAGGTGTCGATGGTCTCTTCGAACAGGAAAAATCCGTAGGCACTGGCCCAAAGGATCTGGGAGTACTGCATGGGGGCGACGATGGCGGCCTCCCCCGATTTATAGGCCGCGATCAGGAACAGTCCCGCGACAAAGCCCAGCAGCGAAATCATGGAGGTCGCGCCAATATCAACAATCGGCATCGGCTTATAGACGGCGATCATCAGGATTCCGACCACCACGAAATTCGCAGCCATAGGATAAAGCAACAGCGTGACGGACCGTTCTGCATGACCCACCTTGCGCACAATGATCGATGCGGTCGCGCCAAACACCGCGGACCCCATCGCCGCGAGATGACCGCTCGACAGTTCCGTGGAACCGGGCCGCAGCACCACCATCACCCCCAACAGACCGACGCCCACAGCCAGGCCACGGCGCCAGCCCACCTGCTCCCCCAGCAACGGAATCGACAGCAACGTGATCAACAGCGGCGTGGCAAACAGGATCGCATAGGTCTGCGCCAGTGGCAGCACGGAGAATGCATAAAAGGCGCACATCCCGTTCAGCACTGCGGCAGTGGTCCGAATGGCCGTCCACCACGGATGCACGGGACGCAGGGTGCCGGGCATCGGGTCGCGCATCAGCATGAAGCTGACCAGCGGAAACGACATCAAGGAAGAAAAAAAGATCACTTGGAACGGAGAATAGCCCCCGCCCAAATATTTGACGACCACGTCATGCGTGGCAAAAATACCGAAGGCGGTCAGCGCGAAAAACGCGCCTTTTGCGTTTGGTGACATGTGGGGAACCTGCTTTGCGTATGGCCTGACGCTATGCATGGTCTCCGCAAACTTGCAAGGGTGCGCCCGCCATGTTTTGCCGCATCACTTTGATATCGCTTATTATGTGACCTTCTTTGCATTTGGATCAAAGCCATCACACATTCACGGATGACAAAACGGGCAGCGCAATACTGCACCGCCCGTTAACTTTCTTATGACATCAATGCCTTACAGGGAGGCGTCAAGTGCCGCCACAACGGCATCACCCATCTCGGACGTGGAAACCGGGGTTACGCCCTCTTCGCCCAGCAGATCGGCGGTGCGTTTGCCGTCGGCCAGCACCTGCTCCACTGCCTTTTCGAGGCGGTCCGCTTCTTCGCCCATGTCGAAGGAGTAGCGCAGCGCCATGGCGAACGACAGGATACAGGCAATCGGGTTCGCCTTGCCCTGACCGGCAATATCCGGCGCAGAGCCATGGACCGGCTCATACAGTGCCTTGGGACGACCGTTCTCCATCGGTTGCCCCAACGAGGCAGACGGCAGCATTCCCAGCGACCCCGTCAGCATCGCTGCGGCGTCGGACAGAAGGTCGCCGAACAGGTTGTCGGTCACGATCACATCGAACTGCTTGGGCCAGCGGCAGAGCTGCATCGCGCCGGCGTCTGCATACATATGAGACAGCTCGACCTCGGGATATTCCTTGCCAACCTCGGTGACGACTTCGCGCCACAGGATGCCGGATTCCATGACGTTGGCCTTCTCCATGGAACACAGCTTCTTGCCGCGCTTCATCGCCAACTCAAAGGCAGAGCGCGCCACGCGGTCGATCTCGGACTCCGTGTAGCGCTGCGTGTTGATACCCACGCGCTCATTGCCCTCTTCGATGATGCCGCGCGGCTCACCGAAGTAGATGCCGGACGTCAGTTCCCGCACGATCATGATATCAAGACCGGCCACCACGTCCTTCTTCAGCGAGGAGAAGTCCGCCAGCGCGTCAAAGCACTGCGCCGGACGCAGGTTGGCAAACAGGTCCATTTCCTTGCGCAGACGCAACAGACCACGCTCTGGCTTCACGCTGAAATCAAGGTTGTCGTACTTCGGACCGCCCACGGCCCCCAGCAGGACGGCGTCGACGGTTTGCGCCTTCGCCATGGTGTCATCGTGCAGCGGTGTGCCGTGCTTGTCGTAGGCCGCGCCCCCCACCAGATCCTCGGACACGTCAAAGGCGAGATCGCGCTTTGCACCGTACCAGTCAATGATCTTGCGCACTTCGGCCATGACTTCGGGACCGATCCCGTCACCGGGCAGGATAAGAAGCGAGGGGTTGGACATGGGCTAAACTCCGGTTTTCGTGATGGAACGGGCGTAGACCGCACGGGTTGTAGGGTCAATGCAATCTGACGACAGGAGGCTCTTATGCTGACCCCGACCCAACCCTTTCCCGATCTGACCTTGCCGACCCTTGGCGGTGACGACTTCGACGTGGCCCGCGACATGGGCGAAAACGGCACCGTCGTGGTTTTTTACCGCGGGGCGCATTGCCCGATCTGCAAAGCACAGCTCAAGGAGATCGAAGGCCTGCTTGACGAGGCTGCCGCGCAGAAGGTCAATGTCGTGGCTGTCAGCGGTGACACCAAGTCCCGCGCCGATGCCACCGTCGAAGAAACCGGCGTCAAGAACCTGACCATCGCGCATGACCTCTCCATGACCGAGGCGCGCAACTGGGGTCTGCACATCAGCAAGGCGCGTGACGGCTCGGACGAGCCGGAGCTGTTCAGCGAGCCAGGCATCTTCTACCTGCTGCCCGACGGGACCATCTATGCAAGCTGGGTGCAGTCCTTCCCCTTTGCCCGCCCATCTTTCGAGGACGTGCTGGCCGCCGTAAAGTTCCGCGCCGAAAAGGGTTACCCCGCCCGCGGCAGCTACACCGGCCCATTGGCCGAACATGACGGCACTTTGAAAGTGGAGGCCACCGACGGCCCTCATGCAGAAGCGTACTGATCCAGAATCGGATGTATCCCTGCCCGTGGCGCGTACCGGACGCGCCGCAGGCAGGGCGTTCACCAAATCACCTCTTACGCGGCCGGTCAGACCAACCGACGGGGCTTGGTGCATTTGGTAGCACCAGCTCCAAATCGGGGTGCGCTTCCCGAGCTCGCATCCAACGATGTCTCCGTACCGGCTGGCCAACGAATCTGAGCGCGATACGTCTGACCCAAGCAGACCGATATTAAGGGTGCCGATCTGATAGATGCTCAGTGTCGGCGAAACGGCATCCCGGCAGTTCGACTCGGCGACTGAGGCTTGGGGCGGACACGGGTCGCGACAGCGCCGACCTCAGGCAGATGGTAGTGACGTCGCATGGCGCACCGCAGGTCCGCCAATTCGCCACCCCCTGTCGGAATATTGCTTCACAAAAAACTGCCGCGCAGCAGCCGCTTTATGCCCTGTCCCAGCGGCGCCAAAAGAAGATCGAAGACCCCCTTCGGATGGGCCAGAATCGTGGGCGACATGGCCAAAGCCATTCATCGTGACCCAAAAGGCCGCGCGCATTTAACGCCGACCTGCAATCTGGCCGATCTGCCGAAACTCCTTTTCGCCCGACAAAATACCTAAGCGGGTCCCTAAATCCACAGCGGAAACGTACCTCCTTCAAACCGTGACGACAGCAATACCGCCCTTCAGGATCGCGCTCTTCAGCAATCCGTCAAACGCGTCACGGAACCAGCCAGCGTCATGTCCAAGATTTCCGAACCACCAATCGATATGTGTCAGATAGCCCTGCATCCCCCACCGACCTTTGAGGTTGTGAAAAATGCTTTAGTGGTTGCGCTGCTAACTCTGGCAGAAGGCGTAGATCCTTGGCCATCTCAGGCCATATCCTGTAGAAATGCCCTGACGGACAGCGGTTGCTTCTGTCAATCAGGCGGCTGGCCTGGTCGAAGTCCGGCACGCCTGCACATGCCCCAGGCAATTCAGCCGTTCCAACCCACCAGTTAGATACCCCCTGCCATTTGGCGTGAACCACATTGACTTAGGTCGGTTGTGTTTACGTGGTTTCGACCATTCTGCCGCCGTACCGTGGCAGACGGCTGTGGCTTGAGCAATTGCCCCTTCGCAGGCACAGCCACATCCACCCAAACCAGCCGATGGGCCCCATGCACCCTTGGCGCTTCACGTGGTATAAGGCCCGCTCCCATCACCTCCAGCACCCGATCCGGCAGCACGTAGCTGACACGCATCGGGCCGGTCTGGTCCCATGTCACAGTGTCAGTGCCCGCCTGCGGATCTTGCAACCGAGGATGCGCAAGCATGGCCCTCACTCCATCATGCAGCCCATCGCCCCGGTCCGGATCGACATTGAAGTTTCCCAAGACCACCGCCGGAACATCAGGCGGCGCGCCAAGTCGCCCATCAAGGTAATGCCCCCAGAGAGTCACCTCATCCAAGTTCCGGCGACCATTCCGATCCTCTGGGCCATCGAATACCGGTGGTGTCGCGGCGAGTGTCAAAAGCAATACGTCACCCTCGGGCGTTGCTACGCAGATCGCCCAATGCGCCACGCTCGATAGCCTCTGAACCTCTCGGGCTGCATCCGTCGGAGACATCGCACTGTCCGGCGCTTCCATCCAAAGAAGATCGCTGAAATCCCGCTCCAACGTTGGCGGATAGCGGGATAAAAGCGCCATGCCGCCCTGACCCGAAAATTGACCGTAGCCATGCGCATCTCGCGGCCTGCCAAAACGACCGTCTCCGTCAAGATCAAGACCCGTCGGCCAACCTGAATTCGGCCGTGTCGCATAGAGATACGGCAGGTCCAGACCATCCGCAGCCAGCCGATCCTGCAACGCGCCCAAAGCCGCATGGCCGGCGTCGAAATCAAAGTTGGTCAGAAGAAGGATGTCAGGTGCAGCTTCCAGTATGGGTGAGACGTCACGCTCATCCGCCAAGATATCTTGCAAGAGCAGCCCCGGCCCCTTGTCGCTGAAATCACCGTGCCATGTGGCAATCCGAACATCGGCGCGCGCGGCAAAGGCCACCAGCACATAACTCAACAGCAGGATCAGGCCAGCTGCACCTCGGCCTGCGCGTAAGCGCGTCGGCGCTTCTCTTCGATCAGATCCGCGATTCGCATCAGAGCGACGCCGCGCATGATCAAGCTTGTGGGCAAAAAGGACCATGCGATCATCGTCCAAATCAGCGGTTGGTGGTCGATAAGGTTCGGTGCAGCGTCCCAGGTCGATGTCATTTTGAGAACTGCCGGAATCAAGAATGGCAGTAGAAACCCTAAGGCCACGTTAAAATGGCTATCGCGTTTCAGCCGGTACAGCACGTCGCCCCCGGTCGTCGGGTCGAACAGCGGCAGATTCACCCAAAAGTTGAAAGCCCCATTGCGGATCGGCCAGTCCAACAGACGCACAACGGCGACAAATACCAACATGGTTACCAACGAAATGAGATAGGCCAAACCCGCCATCGTGCGTATCAGATCGCGCGCCGGGCCAGACGCATCGCCGGGCGAGACAAGAACCATCAACCGCACGGGTGAAAACGGAAAATCCATCGCCTCGCCAATGTTGTATCCCACCTCATTCAGCAGGTCTGTGAGGCCGGTGGGGTGGATCGAACCACGTGCGATCAGCGTCAGCACCAGGACCGAGGCCAGCAAAGCTCCGAACCGCATCCGGTTGAACGGCGGCGCGTCACGAAATTCAATCAATGAGGGAAATTCAGAAACGTATTCAGAAAATGTCAGAACCGCAGCAACCAGCGCCAGCAGCGCGACGATCTGGGCGGAATCGTTGTTCACGTCTGGAAGCAACATCGCGGGAATCGCGATGAGGAATGCAACAAGGAAAGCGCGCGCCGCAGCCGCCACCATACGTGAGATCACTAATCTGCCCTTCCGTTCCGGACAGTCACGATGCAATGCCGCGACCTTGTTCCATCCCGTTCCCCGCCAATTTATGGCGGGCTGCCTCATTCTCGCCCAAATTCTGCCCTTTTTCACGAGGCACGACAACAACAAGGTCGGGAGTCACACGATTTTCCAGCGCCAAAGCGGTGTGACTGGTGCCGGAATGCATCAATGACGCAGCATCCCCGTGACGTTGATGTGGTGGCTCACAAGATGTTGTGTCGCAAGGAAAATCTGACGCAAATCGAACAAGCAGCCCGCCGTATCTGATCCAAAGGGTCGTCAAAACAGTCACATATGGAGCAGGCCCAGAAGCCTGACGCGGTGCAGGCCCGCTGCCTGACGAACGCGCCCGCCACATGTGGTCATGTCAAAGGTCAGGCGTGGCTGTGATCTTTATCCAAATCTTCACGCAACTGGGCCAGCCTGCGCGGCCGCAGCATCAGGAACGCCACACCGGTGGAGATCAGTTCAATCCCCAGCAGCACACCCGGCACGGTCGCAGAGGCGCTCAGCAAATTGAAGGCGATCAGCAAAGCCAAAGCGACGGAAACAGCTCCGGAGAGCGCCAGCATCCATGTGCTGTCAGCGGTCCGACGGGCAAACGCGAGGTACAGCTGCATCGCGCCGGACACAAAGAACAGCACGCCCAGCAGCACAGTCAAGGACACCAGTCCGGTCAACGGGTTAAGGATGAAGCTCAGGCCCAACGCCACTTCGAGCAGACCGAATATGCCGCTCCACAAGCGACTGTCCCGGTCCCGAAACGCGCCGACGATGTGGACCGCCCCGGCAAACAAGAACGACCATCCGACAATCAGGGCAACCGTAACCGAGGCCGCGAAGGGCAGCAGCAAGGCCAGTATGCCGCCGACGATCAAAACAATACCTGAGATCACGAAAAATGTGCGGGAGGTCATTTGAGCTTCTCCAAGTAACGAGGACTTAAATCAACGTTTCGAAATCCGTACAGTTCCTTGGCGGACATAACAAAAGGCCCGCGCGATGGCGGGCCTTTCGGATCATGTGATCGGGCGTCAGACCCAGGGACGCTCTTGCGCCATCTTGGTCTCGTAAGTGTCGATCGCCGGCGCCTTTTCCAGCGACAAGCCGATATCGTCGAGCCCTTCGAGCAGGCAATGCTTCTTGAACGAATCCAGCTCGAAGGAGAAGGTTTCCCCTTCGGACGTCGACACGGTCTGGTTTTCCAGATCGACGATCATGCGCGCGTTGGAACCCTTCTCCGCATCCTTCATCAACACGTCCACGGCCTCTTGCGGCAGCACGATCGGCAGGATGCCGTTCTTGAAGCAGTTGCTGTAAAAGATGTCGGCAAAGCTGGTCGAGATGATCGACTTGATGCCGAAGTCCTTCAACGCCCAAGGTGCGTGTTCGCGCGACGAACCGCAGCCAAAGTTGTCGCCCGCAATCAGGATCTCCGCATCGCGATATTGCGGCTGGTTCAGCACGAAACCGGGGATCTCGTTGCCTTGCCGGTCGTAGCGCATCTCGTCAAAGAGGTTCACGCCCAGACCGGACCGCTTGATCGTCTTGAGGAAGATCTTCGGGATAATCATGTCGGTGTCGATGTTGACCAACGGCATGGGGGCCGCGATCCCGGTGAGTTTTTGGAACTTTTCCATGGTCAGTCCTTAGACAGCGGTTTCGGTCATCAATTCACGCACATCGGTCAGACGACCGGTCAGTGCAGCCGCCGCGGCCATGCCCGGCGAGACGAGGTGCGTGCGACCCTTGTAGCCCTGACGGCCCTCGAAGTTGCGGTTCGAGGTCGATGCGCAACGCTCGTTCTCGGACAGCTGATCGGGGTTCATGGCAAGACACATGGAACAGCCCGCCATGCGCCATTCAAAGCCAGCGTCGATGAAGATCTTGTCGAGACCTTCCTCTTCCGCCTGAGCGCGCACAAGACCGGAGCCAGGCACGACCATCGCGCGACCGACCTTGATCTTCTTGCCTTCGACAACCTTTGCGGCGGCACGCAGATCTTCGATCCGGCCGTTGGTGCAGGACCCGATGAACACGGTGTCGATCTCGATGTCGGTCAGCTTCTGACCGGCGGTCAAGCCCATGTATTCAATGGCGCGCTTGGCCGCTTCGACCTTGCCACCCTTGAAGCTTTCCGGTGCAGGCACGACAGAGGAAATCGGCAGCACGTCCTCAGGCGAGGTGCCCCAGGTCACAACCGGCTCGATCTCTTCGCCTTTCAGCGTCACGACCTTGTCGAATTGCGCGCCTTCGTCGGTGTAGAGCGTTTTCCACCAGTCCAGAGCCGCCTCGAATTGCGCACCCTTCGGCGCGTGCGGGCGGCCTTTGACGTATTCAAAGGTTTTCTCGTCAGGCGCGATCAGGCCCGCGCGTGCGCCGCCTTCGATGGCCATGTTGCAGACCGTCATGCGGCCTTCCATTGACAGTTCGCGGATCGCCTCGCCACAGTATTCGATGACGTATCCGGTGCCGCCACCGGTGCCGGTCTCGCCGATCACGGCCATCGTGATGTCCTTGGCGGTCACACCGGGATTGAGCTTGCCGGTGATCTCGACCTTCATGTTCTTGGACTTCTTCTGGATCAGCGTCTGCGTGGCCAGCACGTGCTCCACCTCGGAGGTGCCAATGCCGTGCGCCAGCGCGCCAAAGGCGCCGTGCGTCGCGGTGTGGCTGTCACCACAAACCACGGTCATGCCCGGCAGGGTCCAGCCTTGTTCCGGACCAACGATGTGCACGATGCCCTGACGGACGTCGCTCACCGGGTAGTAGTGGATGCCGAATTCCTTGGCGTTGGTGTCCAGCGCGGCCACCTGAATGCGGCTGTCCTCCGGCATCTGGTCGGGGTTGTCGCGGCCCAGCGTGGTGGGCACGTTGTGATCCGGCACGGCGATGGTCTTGTCCGGTGCGCGCACGGTGCGGTTCGCCATGCGCAGCCCTTCAAAGGCCTGCGGCGAGGTCACTTCGTGAACCAGGTGGCGGTCGATATAAAGCAGACAAGTGCCGTCAGCGTCCTCGGATACGACATGCGCATCAAAGATCTTGTCATAAAGCGTCTTGGGGGACATTGGTCCTCTCCCGATGTTGTGCAGCTGGAATTGGGGGATCGGCGCGGTCAAAAACGCGCCAGGCGTGGGCCTCACCCACGCGGGGTCACGCCGATAGGCAGGCGCGCACCGTAAGGGTGGCACCGAAGAAGCGTTCACGCAGGCGGGCGCGGTCGCCAAGATCGAGCGTCTGTTCCATACGCAGGGAGATAACCGCAGAAAGTGAGTCTCGCAAGAGCGCGCACATATCATACCGTGACAGTTGCACGTGTCAGGCCACCCGCTACAGTCGAGGAAACCCGATGAAAGACCCGCATGGACCCTGACAACACGATCCCGCTTGATCCGACGGTGCTGCAACCGGTCCTCGATTTCCTGCTGGCCGAAGGCGCCAGCCTCTGGGGAGAGCTGACACGCAGGTGGACCCGCTATCAACTGGTCATTGCGCTGGGGGTGTTCCTGCTGGCCTGGGCGATAACAGTAGTGGTGCGCCCGCGCTACACTGAATGGCTCAGGACCCGCGAAAACTGGCCAAAGCTGCGCTTGCGGATCGGCCTGATCATCCAGCGCCGGATGCGGATGATCCTCTTCGTGATCATGATCTGGTGCGCGTACCTGATCATGTCGGAACTGACATGGGGCTCGCGAACCGTCCTGCTCAAGGTTCTGGCCAATCTGTCGACCGCATGGCTGTTCATCGCCTTTGCCACGCGCCTGATCATGAACCCGGCGATGGGTGTTCTGGTGCGCTATGGCGCCTGGACCTGGGCCACCCTGTCGATCCTTGGCTGGAAGGACGAGGCGCAGACGGCACTCGAATCCATCGGCTTTTCCCTGGGCGAGATGCGCCTGTCGCTATGGCTTCTGATCAAGGCAATCGTCGTCATGGCGGCACTTCTGGCGCTGGCGCGGCTGGTGACCGGGGCCTCTGCCGCGTCGATCCAGCGCAACAAGGATATCAGCCCCTCAATGCAGGTGCTGATGGTCAAGATGTTGCAGGTGGCGCTTTTCGGATCGGCCTTCTTCATCGGGCTGAAATCCGTCGGCGTGGATCTGACGGGTCTGGCGGTGCTCTCCGGTGCCATCGGCGTCGGCCTGGGTTTCGGCCTGCAAAAGGTCGTATCGAATCTTGTCTCCGGCATCATCATCCTGCTCGACAAATCGATCAAGCCCGGCGACGTCATCAGCCTTGGCGGCACCTTCGGCTGGATCGAGTCCCTGGGCGCGCGATACGTCAGCGTTGTCACACGCGATGGCAAGGAATACCTGATCCCGAACGAAGACCTCATCACCGGGCAGGTGGTGAACTGGTCGCATTCGAATGACTTTGTGCGGCTCGATATCAACTTTGGCACATCCTACCAAAACGATCCGCACAAGGTTCGCCAAATTGCCATAGAGGCCGCCAAAAGCGTGGACCGGGTTCTGACAAGCAAGCCGCCGGTCTGTCATATCGTGGGCTTTGGGGATTCCTCTGTCGATTTCGTGCTGCGCTTCTGGATCACCGACCCCACCGGCGGGCTGACCAACATTCGCGGAAATGTCTTTCTGGCGCTCTGGGATGCGTTTCAGGCGAATGACATCTCGATTCCGTTTCCACAACGCGAAGTGCGCATGCTTGGCACATCACAAGATGCCGACAATGCTGCGAATACAGCGGAGAGTTAAGGCCCCTTTCGCCCCCCTGAGTGCATGTGCTCGCTACGCCTCGATCAGACTCTACCCGGCCCCAAATGCCTCTCTATTCGTCCATAGGGGACAGCAGCCCGCCCTCAGCAGGTGAAAACAGGCACTTCGGAAGGCGCTCGTCAGGTGCGTTTCGTTCAAAAAGCCGCGACACCATTTCCGTCCATCATCGGGGCCAATGTCTCTTACTGCCGCCACTGAGCCTCGCAGCCAGACAGTCACATCCCATGCCTGTCTTCACCCACGTTCGCGCCCGCAGCATTCCACGCTGCGGAACAGCCCCGCATCTGACGGGACGTTGCGGCTGACAATCTGTTAGGGGCCACGCATAGTCCCGATCAAACAGTGGGAGTGAGAGACATGAAAAACCGAACCGACGAGATCGTCATCCTGAGCGGCGCACGCACCGCCATCGGCACCTTTGGCGGCAGCCTTGCAGGTGTGGCGCCCATCGACACCGCCACCGTCGCCTCCAAGGCCGCGCTGGAGCGCGCAAATGTGGATGGCGCGCAAATCGGCACGGTGGTCTTTGGCCACGTCATCAACACGGAACCCCGCGACATGTACCTTTCGCGTGTCGCGGCCATGCAGGCGGGCATTCCCGACACGGTTCCCGCGATGAACGTGAACCGCCTTTGCGGCTCCGGCGCGCAGGCCATCGTCTCGGGCGTGCAATCTCTGGCACTGGGCGATGCGGAATTTGCCCTGGTCGGCGGGGCGGAGGCCATGTCGCGCGCCCCTTACATCAACCCCGACCAGCGCTGGGGCCAGAAGATGGGGGACATCCGCACGCTGGACATGATGCTGGGGGCGCTGAACTGCCCCTTCGGCACCGGCCACATGGGCGTCACCGCTGAAAATGTCTCCGCCGAGCATGACATCAGCCGCGAAGCGCAGGACGCCTTTGCTCTGGAAAGCCAAAAACGCGCCGCCGCCGCCATCGAGGCCGGGTATTTCGACAGCCAGATCGTCCCCGTGGAGGTGAAGCAGCGGCGTGACACGGTGGCGTTCAAGACCGACGAACACCCCAAAGCCACGACGCTTGAAGCCCTTGCCGGTCTGCGCCCCGCGTTCAAAAAGGACGGCAGCGTGACGGCGGGCAATGCCTCCGGCATCAATGACGGCGCCGCCGCTCTGGTTCTGGCACGGGCCGACGCAGCCCAGCGCGCAGGCCTGACGCCCAAGGCACGGGTTCTGGGCTATGCCGTCGCCGGCGTGCGGCCCGAGGTCATGGGCATCGGCCCCATCCCCGCCGTCGAAGCACTGTGCAAGCGCACCGGCCTGTCCGTGAGTGACTTCGACGTGATCGAAAGCAACGAAGCCTTCGCCGCGCAGGCACTGGCGGTAAACAAGGCGCTCGGCCTCGACCCTGCCAAGGTCAACCCGAACGGCGGCGCCATCGCGCTTGGGCACCCTGTCGGGGCCACCGGGTCCATCGTCACGGTCAAGGCCCTGTACGAGCTGGAGCGCATCGGCGGCAAGCGTGCGCTGATCACCATGTGCATCGGCGGCGGGCAGGGCATCGCCTTGGCCATCGAACGGCTCTGAGCCTCTGGTAGGTCGGGTTCCCCCCGGCCTACGCGCCGTCAGCGCAACTCGATGGTCGTGCGTCCCGATTGCCCAAGCGAGTCGATGACGGAAATCGTGGTGAACCCCGGCCCGGACAGCGGGGCAAGGATTTGCGGGCGGCGCAGCCCCGTCGCCAGCACAGCCCCGTTGGCCAGGATCGTGAAGGGCGGCGTGCCACCGCGCAGCTTGACCGGCACCCCCATCTCGTTCGCCTGCAGTGTCGCGCCGTTGGGGGGGAAGGTCACTTGCAACGCAACCGCATCCGCACGGGGACCAAAACGCTGCAAGTTCGCGGGAAGCTTCGCATTTGTGGTGATCAGCGTCTCCGGCGGCGGGGGGCCAAGCGGCGCGGGCCGCGGGCTGGCGCGATGCAGCGCCTCGAACAGAACCGGCGCCGCAAGACCTGCGCCAAAGGCCCCGGGCACCGGCGTGCCATCGGGCCGTCCGATCCAGACCCCGGCCACGTGCCGCCCGTCCCAACCCAGCGCCCAGGCGTCGCGATGGCCATATGACGTCCCGCTTTTCCACGCGACCTGCCCCGCTGTTCCGGCGGTGGGCGGCGGCGGAATATCCGACAGAATGCGCTGCACCTGCCAGGCTGACGCCGCAGACAACACTTGGCCTTGGGCGCCCTCGCCGCTGTCCTCGACCCGCCATCGCAGCGGGCGCGCAATGCCCCCATGCGCCAACCCGGCATAAAGCTGCGTCATTTCCTCCAACGTCAGACCCACACCGCCCAGCGACAAGGCCAGCCCCGGTGCGCCGCCTTGCAGCGCGGGCTTCAACCCGGCCCCTTTCAACGCGGCCAGCAGATGCGCCGGGCCCAAAGCCTCCGTCAGCCGCACCACTGGAATGTTCAAGGACAGCTGCAACGCGCGGCGCACCGACAATTCCCCACGATATTGGCCATCGAAGTTCTGCGGCGCGTAGCTGCCAAACTGGACCGGCGTGTCGAGGATCAGCGTTTCGGGATGCGCCAACCCGCGATCAAAGGCCAAGCCGTAGACCAAGGGCTTCAGCGTCGAACCGGGCGACCGCTGCGCCTGCGTCATGTCCACGAAACCGTCATTTTGCGCACTGGCATAATCGGGCGAGCCGACAGAGGCGAGGATCTCGCCCGTCTGGTGGTCTGCCAGCACAATGGCCAGCGACAGACGCGGGTCCAGCCGCGCGGCATGACTGCGGGCCAGCGCCTCAAGACTGCGTTGCAGACCGGCGTCCAGGGTCAGGTCATGCCGCCCGTCGCGTCGCGCCACGGCGCGGTCCGCCATATGCGGGGCCAGTTGCGGCATCGGATGTCGTCCCTTTGGCGAAGGGTCCAGCGCATCCGAATGCGCTGCCGTCAGGGGGATCACTCCGGCATCCGCCATGCGCAACATCACACGGTTGCGCGCGTCGCGCGCGGCCTCCGGATGGCGATCCGGGCGACGGCTTTCGGGGGCTTGCGGCAAGGCGACCAGCAGCGCAGCCTCGGCCGGGGTCAGGCGACGCGGCTCCTTGCCCAGCCAGATCAGCGAGGCCGCGCGCACCCCTTCGACGTTGCCGCCATAGGGCGCGAGCAGGGAATACAGCGCGAGGATCTCATCCTTGGACATCCGTCGTTCCAGCGCCAGCGCCACCCGCACCTGCCGCAGCTTGCCCTGCCATTGCCCGGTGGTGCCGTCCTCAAGCAGACGGGCGACCTGCATCGTCAGGGTCGACGCGCCTGACACGATCCGCCCTTCACGCAGCCCTTGAGCGACAGCGCGGAGTGTGGCCAGCAGATCTACACCCCCGTGCCGATAAAACCGCTTGTCCTCGTAGGCGATGAGCATCTCGTAGAACAGCGGATCCACCTGATCGCGCGTCACCGCCATGCGCCACAGGCCATCCTCAATGGTGTAGGCGCGCAGCAATTCCCCATGGCGATCCCGCACCTCCGACGATGTGGCGTGCACCAGAACGGGCAGTTCCGTGGTGGCGACCCACTGGGACAGCCGATCATTGCCAAACGCCACGGTCCAAAGCGTCACCGCCAGCGCAAGAAGAAGCCGGACGCTACTCATCCAGCCTTTCCCAAAGGCCCGGATAATCCCGGACGAACCCATGCTCATCCACCGACAGGTGCGTCTCAAAGTCGGATTCAGCGGCGGCGTAATGCACGTAGTTGCCGCGTTCCCGCGTGTAGCTTTGAGACAAGACAGACATCGTTGGCCCCGGCAGGCGCACCCAGGCAGAGGTCGTGTCCAGCCGTCCCACCTGCGGCAAGCGGCGCAGCGGCATCAGGTTGGTGGCCGGGGTAAAGGCCAGGTCGATGTCGTCAGCGTCCTGCAGGTCGGGCACAGGCGCGTCGTTGAACGTCCAGTCGCCACCCGTCCGGGTAAACTGCCACGCCACAGGCTCCCCCGCGCACTCGCCGGTGATGTCTGCGGACAGAGTGCGCCAGTCCTCTCCCAGCCGCACCACGTAATCCAGCGCGGCCCAGCCTGCACCGTCACGAAAACGGGCATGACCCACCAGCATAAATCCGTTCTCCACGCGGGCGAGGCGACATTTGTCCTCCCCCTCGCGGTCGAGAGCGCGCCAACGGGCGGTTGCGATGGTCTCTGGCATCCTGTTGTTCCTTATTCTTGGACCGTCACAGCGCCGGAGGCCGTGGTGGCCCGGTAGTCGGGACGGTACATATCCTCGACCAATGCGGCAGGATGATGGAACGTTCCCGGCGACACCGCGCGCACCACATACGCCAAGCGGATCGGCGTTGCGTCGGTCTGGTTCACGGCTGCAAGGAAACGGTCGGTGCGGAACTCCGTGAACTCGGTCTCCGATGTCTTCAGCCAATCAAGGCCGGAGAGGTCGCCGGACCGGATCAGCGACGGATTGTCGATCTCCAGCCCCGCGGGCAGCGGATCGTCAATCATCAAACGCGCGCGGGTCTCGTCCGCCGGTTTCACTGTCAGAACGGCCACCATACGGTCGCCGGTGCTGATCTGGGTCACTGGCGCACCGTCGAGGCTGTAGTAGCTCCGCTCCAGCGCATAGCCGTAGCCGCTCGCCTCTGTTGCGCCCTCAGGCACACCCAAGGTGGTGAGCGTGATGTCCGTCGCTGTATCGGATGTGTTGCGCAGCACCATCGGCTCCAGATCCCGCGCAGGGATACGCCGCACAAAGGGACCGCTCAGCGCCGCGCCATCCAACGACAGCCCGGACACGGTCGGATCGGTGACCAGCGCCTTTGCCGCCATCAGGGACCACGCCTGTTCCTGCGTGCTCAGCGGCCGGTCAGCCGAGGTCACGCGCGCCACCAGTGCCTCCCGGTCCACCCGTTCAGAGCGCGCCTCGACCGCCAACGACAAGACCCCCGCAGCGTCACGCAACTGCGTGCCATAATCGGCCCGATACAACCTGTCCGTGTCGCGCGGCGTTTGCGCCAGCCGCGATGCCGCGCGAAAGAACATGGCGTCGGCGCGCGGTTGGTCGCCGTAGCTGGCCAGCGCGGCCCCGATCTGGGCTTGTGCCAGCGGCGTCGCAAAGGCCTCCGCCCGTTCATCGGCGTAGTAGCGCAAATCGCCCATGGCAGCCTGACCCTCGCGGGCGAGCACCATCAGCGCATAAGCAATATCTTCGCCACCATCGTCGAAATCAGCGGCATAGGCCACCTGGTTGCGCAGGTTGTCCAGCGCGCTTTGAAACGCGCGCTCGGGCACGTCATAGCCTTGCGCCCGCGCCCGGGAGAGGAAGTCCGTGACATAGGCATCCAGCCAGTCATCACCGGAATACGCCCCCCACAGCCCAAAGCCGCCGTTCGCCGCCTGCCGCGTCAGAATGCGCGTGATGGACTGTTGCAGGCGCTCGTCGATGCGGTCCTTGTTGCCCAGCCCCAGCGGCTCCGCGATGGAAGACATGTAGAGCAGCGGCAACGCCTTGGACGTGACCTGCTCGGTGCAGCCATAGGGGTACTGATCGAGGGAGGCCAACAGCCCCGGCGCATCGAACCGCGCCAAGGCCCCGGCAGAGACAAGGGCCGAAGCCGTTTCAGGGCGCAGCCCGGCAAAAATCTCGTCGTCCAGTGTCAGGCTCTGCCCCGGTGCAAGAGACAGCCGCCGGGTCTGTCCCACCGCCGGATCATTGGCGCGCACGCCCAACGTCAGGCTCTTGGTCAGGCGCGTGCCGTCCGGCGTTGTCAGCGCGACCTCTATGCCGTGATCGCCCACCGTCACAGCACCAAGCGACAGGCTCACAGTGGCTTTGCCGCCCTCGTCCAATGTCACGCTCTGCGCCACGGGGCCAAGCTGAAGGCCACCGTCCACGCTCACCTCCAACGGCATGTCGCCAGCCGCACCTTTCGCGTGGGTGAACTCCAGCGCCAGACGCGTCTCGTCACCGGGCGCCAGAAAGCGCGGCATCGCGGCAGAGATCACCACCGGATCGCGCACGATCACATCGGTCTTTGCGCTGCCGACACCGCTGTCGGACCACGCCACGGCCATCAACCGCACCGTTCCGTTGAAGTCAGGGATATCAAAGCTCACCTGCGCCTGCCCGTCCCGCACCGTCACAGGGCCGGAGAAGAAGGCAACCAGCTGTTCCGTTGGCGGCGGCCCTTGGGTGTCCATACCAGCCGCAGCATCACCACCAGAGCGTACCGCCCCCATGGCACCGTCCAACCCGTTGATGACACGCCCATAAATATCGCGGATCTCCACCCCCAGACGGCGCTGGCCAAAGTAGTAGCCAGCCGGGTCCGGCGTCTCGAATCCGGTCAGGTTCAGGATGCCCAGATCCACGGCCGCGACGGTGACATAGGCGGTCTCGCCATCTGCCACATTGTCGATGGTGACGGTCGCCTCAAGGGCGCTGCGCGGCGCGCTGTCCTCCGGCGCGTCAAAGCTGACGTTCAGCTTGCCATTGCCGGGATCGACCGCCGCATGTGTCAGGCCCAGCGCGCGGGCCGGGTTCTGACCCGCCGCAACGTCCATGGGTCGGATCACCTGCGCTGTCACGTAAACACCTGCCCCCCACTCTTCCGTAACCGGAAGCGAGATCACGTTTTCGCCCTCGACGACATCTATCGCCTGCATGGACACGACGCGGTCGGCCAGCACCGTCACCAAGGCCTTGCCGGCGTAGCGCGGGACCATGCGCAGGCTTGCGGTTTCGCCCTCGCGGTAGGCGTCCTTGTCAAGCGACAGCTCCAGCATGTCGGGCGTCTCTTCGGCAGTGGCCGGGGCGTACCAACCTGCGGACACGGTGGTCGAGGCGGACAGGTATGCGCCGCCCTTGCGTTCCACCACGATCTCGTAGTTGCCCCAATCCAGCGGCGCCTCGACGGTGACAGGCTCAGCGCCCAAAGACACCTCGCCCCGCGCGACAGAGCTGCGGGTCGTAACCGGCTCCCAATACCAGGAGCCATAGTTTTGATACCATTGATAGCGGGTGCGCACGCGGTTCACCGTCCATGTCACATCCATATCCGTGGCGGCCAGATCGGGGCCCACGGCCAGCAGGTCAAAGCGCGCGGTTTCACCCTCGGCAAAGGTCTCGGCGGCGGGCTTGATGCCGATCATCGCGGTCGGCGGGGCCACGTCACGGGTGATGCTGCGCTCCACCGGACGGCCCGACATCTCCGCCATGCGCAGCGTGATGCGCGCCTGCATGGGACGGCCCTGCGGGTCGATATCCGGCAATGGCAGGTCGAGCGTGGCCTGGCCTGCGGCGTCGGTGGTCAGGTCGGCGGCAAAGCTCTCGGTGCGATAGTCGGCCTCGTCGTCATGGCGACCGAAGCGATAGCCGGGAAAGGCGTCGAGCGTGCTCCGCGTGGACAGCCGCAGCTCCCCCTCGATGGACAGGTCCGCCCCCGGCGCGCCAAAAAGATAGCGCGCCGCAACCGTCAGGTCCGGCGGCGCGAGCGGATTGATCGCGCCGTCGGGCAGATCGAGCGTAAAGTCGATGCGCTCCGGCACAAAATCCTCGACCAGCACGCGGGTGGAGGTCAGCGCCTCCCCCTTGGGATCGGCAAAAACCGCAACCTGCCACGTGCCACGCGGCACCGATGGGGCCAGCGGCAGGTCAAACACGTGGCCGCCCGCACCCGCACCGTCAGAGATATGGCGCGAATATTCCACACCATCGGGGCGCGTCAGCACGGCGGTCAGCGGCACATCGGGCAACGCCTCGGCCTGCGGATCCCGCAGCAAAGCGGTCAGGTGAATGACCTCTCCGGCCCGATAGGCCCCACGGTCGGTGGCAAGGAACGTATCGATCGGCCCAGCGGGCGCACGCCCGGTGACGCCCCGGTCGGACAGATCAAACGCCGGATCGGTGAGCGACAGAAACGCAAGGTCTTCCTCCCCCATCTGCGCCATCAGCAGCGCGGCCGCAGAACCATCGGTGCCGCGCAGCAGACCGGGGGCAAAGCGCGCGATGCCCTCTGCATCCGTGGTCGTGACGTCCAGCGGTCGGTTGGCGCGGGCCAGCAGCGTAACCTCCAGCCCGGCGAGCGGCTCTGCCGTGCCCAGATCACGGGCGAAAACGGTCAGCCCGTCGGTGCCTTCCATCGTGGTCAGCCCAATGTCCGAAAGCACGAACCACTGCGTCGCGCGCGCCTCGCCCTCCAGATCGTCAGGCGTTTGCGCGGTCAGCGCGTAGACCCCGGCGGGCAGATCGCCCACGGCCTCTCCCATGGGCAGGCGCGTCACCATGTCGGTGTTCAGCTCGTTTTGAACCTCGCCCGTGCCGGTCCAGATCTCTTCGGCCAGTTCGCTGGCGAAATAGTCTTCTTCATATTGGCCCAAAGGCCGTCCGAAATAATCGTTTTGAATGGCACGGATCATATTGCGGTCAGAGACGCGGCGCAGGGTCAGCAGGACCTCGGACGTGTTGACCGTCTGAATGGGCAGCCCCGCATCCGCCGCGCGCGGCAACACGTAGGCGCGCCCCGGAAAGCTGACGGCAGGAGAGCGGTCGCGCACATAGGCCGTGATCTCCACGTCCTTGACCAGTTCTTCGCCGTCGGCGGACGGCAGGCCCGCGCGGAATGTGATCGTGTGGCGCGAACCGTGCGTCACACCAGAGATGCACAGCCGCGTGTCGTCCTGCGTCACGGCCAGCCGTGGATCCGCGAGGCGCACGTATGGAGCGTAGTCCTGTCCGACGCGCACCAGCGGTTCGTTGAACTCCGCACAGATGCGTGGATCGGCGCTGTCGGCCTCGACCTCCGTATCGACGATGCGAAAGCCGTATTTCCCGATGGCGTCGTCCAGTTTCGCGGAGATCTGCGACGAGGGCGCAAGCCGCTCCGCCAGCCGCAAGGCCGGGATCATGTCGCGTCCCCGCTCAGTTCGGTCAAAAGCTTCGGCCAGCTGCACCATCGCCTGCGCCTGCTCCGGCACGGCCTGGGCGCGGAGGTAGGCGTTGATCGGCGCAAACACCGCGCGGTCGGCGTAACGGCGGCGGTCATCGCCCTCCAGCTCGGTCGCATATTCGGCGGACCACGCGCCATATTGCAGCCAAAGCGGGGCACTGTCGCTTTGCGCCAGCGCGCCCCCCGTCCAGTGGATCGCGTCGCGCAGGTTGCCCGCCTGGTAGGCCTCCGTCGCGGCGGTTTCCAGCGCGTCAACGGTCCATTGACCATTGGCATGGCGCCGGCCCATCGCCTCCGCTTCGGCCCGCGCGTTTTCCACGTCGCGCTCGGTCAGAAACGTCAGGTCGCCAAACCGCCTCTGCGCAAGATCCAGATCTGCGCGGGAAGCCTCAAACACTTGCGCCGAAATTGCCCCGTCATAAGACGTGCGGTCCGTCACGCCCGACTTTGGAAAACAGCTGTTATTGCGAGAATTAAATGTAAATGCACGGCATTCCGTCTGAGCCAGGCAAGACCGCTCACATGCATCGAGTGACGTGTCGAACAGTGGCTGAAGGTCGGAACCCGCGAAATCCACATCACGGGTCACCACCAATCGACGATCGGGTACAAGCTCCTGGGCCACGGCTCCGGTCACAGTCAGCACGCCCATCAGCAGGGCCACGGCAAAACGACGCATCAAATTCCCCTTCATCTCAATGCCCTCACCGTCGCATGCGCCGCGCCCCTGGGCAAGGATTCGCCGGGTGTGGGAAACCTGACCTCGGACCCACCTCAAACAGGCGCCTCTCTTCAAACCTTAAGCGGATTTTCACCACAGATGGTCAAAAGTGCCCCGGAACCAGGAGGCACCTGCATGGATCTCGCAGATCGTCTGGCCGAGGAACGGCGCGCGCGTCTGGCGGCCGAACGTCTGCTGGAGCTCAAGCAAAAGGAACTGTTCGAGGCGAACAGGCGCCTCGGCGACCATGCGCTCAAGCTGTCGCACGAGATCCGCGAAACCCGGACCGAGGTCGCGCAGGTCCGCACCCAGCACCAGCGCGTTGTGCAGGAGCTCGGACAGGCCACCGAAAAGATCGAGGTGGTGACCGAACAGCTTTGGTCTGCGCTGGAAACGATCCGCGACGGCTTTGCCATGTTCAATCGGAACGGACGGCTTGAACTGGCGAACCCCGCCTATCTGTCGGCCTTCGAGGGGTTGGAATGCGTCGCACCGGGGGCCTCCTATGCCAACGTCCTCGCAGCAATGGTCGATGAGGGCATCGTCGACTTGCAGGGGGAGGACGCGCAAGGCTGGCAATTGCGCATGTTGGGCCGGTGGGAACAGGACCCGATCCCCAATGAGACCCTGCGGATGTGGAACGGACGATTCATCAAGGTCCGCGACAGGCATTTGCCCGACGGCGGCGTCGTGTCCCTGTCCGTGGACATCACCGACCTGATGCGCATGTGGTCCGCGGTAGAGGAACTGCCAGACGGCTTCGTGATCTACGATGCCGAAGACAGGCTGCTTATGTGCAACCGCCCCTACAAGGACTATTACAAGCCATCTGCCCCCGCGATGAAACGCGGCGCAACCTTCGAGGAGATCCTGCGATACGGCCTGAAGCAGGGGCAATACGCAGATGCGGTCGGGCGCGAGGAAGAGTGGCTCGAAGAGCGCCTGATCAAGCACCGCGCCAATGAAATCGAGCATGAGCAACAACTCGAGGACGGGCGCTGGCTGCGGATCTACGAGCGCGAAACAACAGACGGCGGGCGTGTCGGGCTGCGGGTGGACATCACCCAGATCAAGAGGGACCAGCAGCGCCTGAAGGAGGCGACAATCCGGGCGGAGGCCGCAAACCGCGCCAAATCCGCCTTTCTCGCCAATATGTCCCACGAAATCCGCACGCCGATGAATGGCGTGGTGGGCATGGCCGACCTCATGTTGGACACAGAGCTGTCGGCAGAGCAGAAGCTATATGCCGATACGATCCGCTCCTCGGGTGAGGCATTGCTGGTCATCATCAACGACATCCTCGATTATTCCAAGATCGAGGCGGAAAAGCTGGCGCTGCACCCGGAACCCTTTGATCTGGAGGCGGCCATCCTCGAAGTGGTGATGCTTTTGCAACCCACTGCGCGCGACAAGGATATCGCCTTGCTGGTGGACTACGACATGTTCCTGCCGACGCGGTTCATCGGCGACCCCGGACGCATTCGCCAGATCCTGACGAACTTGCTGGGCAACGCGGTCAAATTCACGGTGCAGGGCCATGTGCTGATCCGTGTTGTGGGCGCGCCGGACATTGACGGCCGATCTTCCGTTCACATCACCATCGAAGACACCGGAATCGGCATCCCGCCCGACAAGGTCAATCACGTTTTCGGCGAATTCAATCAGGTCGAAGACGACCGCAACCGCAATTTCGAAGGCACCGGGCTTGGCCTCGCCATCACACGTCGGCTGGTGGAGCTGATGGAGGGAGAGGTCTGGGTCGATTCCGAGGTTGGCAAAGGAAGCTGTTTCGGCCTGCGCATCTTGCTGGATGCCGAGGACGCGCAAACCTTTGACACCGCGCAATTGCCCCGACGGCTGCAGCGCGTGCTGGTGGTTGACGACCACAGCCCACATCGCGCCATCCTGACCAAGCAGTTGTCGCTTTTGGGTCTGGAAATCTCATACTGCGCCACCGGGTCAGAGGCGATCGACCACGTTCAGACCGGCACCGATCTGCTGGTGGTGGAGCATGAGCTGCCCGACATGACGGGTCTCGAACTGGCACAGCAGCTGCGTCAGGCGAACTTTGACGTGCCCGTCATCCTCTTTGCCGACAACCCCGGCCAGGTGAGACGACCGTCCGACACCCCCCTGCTCGCGGTCCTGCAAAAGCCGGTTCCCCGCCGGGTTCTGTTCAACGCGCTGGAGCAGGTGCATCAGGTGTTGCCAAGGTCCGGCAGTGCGCCGCCCGATGCCCCGCAGTCGCCCGCGCCTTCCGCCGCGAGCTCTGTCAAACTGGACGTTCTGGTGGCCGAGGACAACAAGACCAACCAGCTTGTCCTGTCCAAGATGGCAAAGAACCTGCCGTTGGAATTGCGCTTTGCCAACAACGGGGTAGAGGCGGTGGAGGCCTTCCGCGAACGTCGACCGGATTTGATCCTCATGGACATTTCCATGCCGCGCATGGACGGCAAACAGGCCACGCGCGAAATTCGCAGGCTGGAGGCCGACGGGCCTCACGTGCCGATCATCGCGGTCACGGCCCATGCGATGGCCGGCGACCGCGAGAGCATAATGGAGGCCGGGTTGTCCGACTATCTGACCAAACCCCTGCGCAAGGCAGAACTCACTGCCAAGATCCAGCAATTTGCCGGGCACCTCCTGAACAAGGGGCAAGATGACGCCTGATCAGGTGTCCAGTGCGCGCAGGAAAACCGGTTTGTCCGGCTCCGACAGATCCGGCTGATAGCTGTAGCCGCCAAGGTCGAAATCGGTGATCCCCTCGGGATCGGTCAGTCGCCTCTGAATGATGTAGCGCGCCATGCTGCCACGGGCGCGCTTGGCATAAAAGGACACGATCTTCGGCCCGCCGGGCTTGTCCTCCATGAATTGCGGCGTGATGATCCGCAGGCCCAGCGCCTTTGGCGGGACCGCACCGAAATATTCCTGTGATGCGCAGTTCACCAGCGTGTCCGTGCCCAGCGCGTCGGCCTCTGCCTTCAAGGCCTCCGCGATGCGGTCGCCCCAGTATTCGTACAGGTTCTTGCCCTGCGCCGTCTTCAGACGAGAGCCCATCTCCAGCCGGTAGGCCTGAATGCCGTCGCGCGGCTTCAACGCCCCGTAAAGACCGGACAAAATCCGCAGGTGGTCCTGGGCAAACCGCATCTCGTCGTCGTCCAGCGACCCGGCCTCAAGCCCCTGGTAGGTGTCCCCGGCAAAGGCAAGCGCGGCGGGGCGCAGATCCTCTGGTCCCGGCGTGTTGCTGAACGCCTTGAACCGATCGTGGTTCAGCTTGGCAAGATCATCGGACAGATGCATCAGCTTCTTGAGATCGCCGACACTGAGTTCCCGCGCCGTTTCCGCAAGACTCTGCGCATGCGTCTCGAACATCGGTTCCGTCATGTCGACGGGCTTTTCATCCCAATCCAGCTTCTTCGCCGGAGAAATCACCACGAGCATCGCATCACCCCATTTGTTCCGAGGCCTGATCTAGCCCGCGTCGCGCAGAACGTCCAGAAATGCGTTCCCAAAACGTTCCACCCTGCGGTCCCCGATCAATCGCTCGATCTTCTCGAGGCTGTCGGGTTTGATCTCGGCCAGCTTTGCCAGCGAGGACGCACTGCACGACATCGGCTTTTCCGTGCCATCCGCGCCGCGCAGCAGCTCTGCCTGCGCTTCGAGCAAGGCATCATAAAGCGTCCCTGTCCCGCGCGCCGCCAGCTTGCGCCGCACCGGGTGCACCTCTTGGGCCGCGCCATTGATGACCTCCAGGAACGCGCGCCCGTAGCTTTCCAGCTTCTTGGCACCGACGCCGCCGATGCGTGCCATCTGGTCCAGATCGGCGGGGCGGGTTTCCGCCATCTCGATCAATGTCTTGTCGTTGAAGATCATGTAGGGCGGCACGCGGGCCTCTTGCGCCAGCGCCGTGCGCTTCGCCTTCAGGGCCGAGAACATGGGGCCATGCTCCTCGCTCACCAATGCCTTCACCGCCGGACGACGCTCCGCGGCCTTCACCACCGCGTCACGGCGCAGCTGAATCGATTCCTCGCCGCGCAGGATCGGCAGGGCGCGGTCTGTCATCACCAAAGCGCCGTGGCGTTCCGCATCCGGGCGCATCAGGTCGCGCCCCATCATCTGGCGAAAGACCGCCTGCCATTGCCCGCGCGACAGATCCTTGCCCACGCCAAAGGTCGGCAGTTGGTCATGATTGCGCTGCTGGACCTTGTCGGTGTCCTTGCCCAGGAGGATGTCGATCAGATGCCCCGCGCCAAAGCTTTCGCCCGTGCGCAGCGCAGCGGACAGCGCCTTGCGGACTGCTTCGGTGCCATCGAACAGCTCTGGCGGGCGGTCGCACAGGTCACAATTGCCGCACGGCGCGGCCTCTTCCCCGAAATACGCCAGCAAGGCCTGACGTCTGCACCCAAGTGCTTCGGCCAGTCCAAGCAGCGCGTTCAGACGCCCGTGATCCGCCTGCCGCCGCTCCGGCGGGGCCAGCCCCTCGTCGATCTGCGAGCGCCGCAGGCGCACGTCCTCTGCCCCATACAGGGTCATGGTCTCTGCCGGGGCACCATCGCGCCCGGCGCGACCGATCTCCTGATAATAGCCTTCGATGGATTTGGGCAGGTCCGCATGGGCGACCCAGCGAATGTCCGGCTTGTCCACCCCCATGCCAAAGGCCACCGTGGCGCAAACGATCAGCCCGTCCTCGGTGGCAAAGCGTTCCTCGACGTCGCGACGATCCCCGGCCTCCATCCCGCCGTGATAGTGGCAGGCGGCGTGGCCGTCGTCGCGCAGCGCGCGCGCGATGCCCTCGGTCTTGTTCCGGGTGCCGCAATACACGATACCCGATTGTCCCCGCCGTGCCGCGGCAAAGCCGAGGATCTGCGCACGCGGGCCGTCCTTTGGCTGGAACGCCAGATGGATGTTGGGCCGGTCAAAGCCGCGCAGGAAGGTCGTCGGCTGCACGCCATCGAACAGGCGCGTGACCATTTCGACCTGCGTTTCCTCGTCCGCCGTCGCGGTGAACGCAGCCAGCGGCACGTCCAGCGCGCGGCGCAGTTCACCGATCCGCAGGTAATCGGGGCGGAAATCATGGCCCCATTGGCTGACGCAATGCGCCTCGTCCACGGCGATCATGGACACACCGGCCTGCGACAACATGCGCTGCGTGCCGGCGTTGGCCAGACGCTCCGGCGCGAGGTAGAGCAGTTTCAGTTCCCCCGCGTGCAGCATGTCCCAGACCGCGTCGGTTTCCTCCGGCGTGTTGCCAGAGGTCAGCGCCCCGGCCGCCACGCCCGCCTCCCGCAGCCCGCGCACCTGATCGCGCATCAACGCAATCAGTGGCGAGATGACAACCGTCACACCGTGCCGCAGCAGCGCAGGAAGCTGAAAACAAAGCGATTTCCCGCCACCCGTTGGCATGATGGCCAGCACGTTCTGACCATCCGTCACGGCATCGACGATCTCGCCCTGTCCGGGACGAAAGGCATCGTAGCCAAAGATATCCTTCAGCAACGCCAGGGGTGCGGCGGTATCTCGGGGCATGGGTTCGCCTGTCGAATTTCAGAAAACTGCTCTTATGTCGACAATCTCACACTAAGATTCGGTGAATCAACCCCTCACACCACAAGATAGCCCCTGTCAGGCCTGTTCTTGACGAAAACAACGCCTGCCCGCTCATCTCCGCCAAACGACGAAGCGCCCCGCAGTTCCCTGCGAGGCGCCCCATGGTTCAGATGATGACCCGGATCAGTAAGCCTGCGTCTCGGTCTCGACCTTCCAGAAAAACGTCTCGCCAGAGCTGTCGTCCACACCGTCGTTGTCGGTCGACGCCCAGATGGATCCGTCCTCGAAGATCGCCAGACCTTCGACCTTGTCGACCACGTAGCCGCCTTGGGCCTGCAACGCGGGGATCAGGTCTGCGACCTCTTCCTTGGTCACCACCGGCAGGTCGCTGCCCAGCGCGGCGGGGACCATTTCGGCGGCGGGGATGCGGTAGATCTTCTTGGTCACTGCCGCTTCGCCGATCTGGTTGTCACGCTCGATCACATAGACATGATCGCCATGCGCGGTGATCTCGGACAAGCCGACCCAGCCGGTGTCCGGCGTTGCCTTGGGGTACAGAACCGCGCCCCACTCCTCGCTCTCGATGTTGTAGGAGACCAGCTTCACATGGTCCTTGGGGTCGTCCGCCCACTCACGCTGCACAGCCATCCAAAGCGTGCCATCCATCAGGGTAACGCCTTCAAACCCAAAGCGTTTTTCGACTGCCATCAGTTCAGCCGGCAGGCCCACTTCATCCTCGATCACGCCGTCGGCGTTCACGTGGTACAGCGCATGCGGGATCACCCGGTCGGTGCGCCCCTCAGAGGCCAGCCAAAAGCCACCCTCGCCGTCCAGCGTGATGCCTTCGAGGTCGAGCTTCTGCGCTGCGTCGCC
The DNA here is from genome assembly GCF_014196795.1 of Sagittula marina. Taxonomy (GTDB): domain Bacteria; phylum Pseudomonadota; class Alphaproteobacteria; order Rhodobacterales; family Rhodobacteraceae; genus Sagittula; species Sagittula marina. The sequence goes on along the minus strand of NZ_JACIEJ010000001.1, from coordinate 193,552 downwards.
ATTGGCGCGGGTGACACGGATCACGTCGGTGATGCGGGCCGGTGTCTGCGTCGTGTCGATCTTGAAGATCGAGGGCTGGTAGCCGTAGAAGCTGTCGTTCACCGCCCAGACCACGCCGTCCGCATCCGCCACCATGCCAGAGATCGCGCCCCAGCCGATCAGCTCGTCCGCGCCCTCGGAGGTCAGCTGCGGATAGGCCGCAGGCGCCTGCTGGTATTCGTAGATCATGACGTGGCTGCGCACGCCGCCGTCTTCGATCAGGTCGCCTTCGTTGGCGGAGACCAGCAGGTTGCGATCCGGCAGGGCCACGAAGCCTTCGGGCGCGATGCCCGACGGCAGCAGCTGTGTCAGAACGGGGTTCGCCAGATCGGTGACGTCATAGACACCCACCACCGAACCGCGCTCCGACCCGATGAACGCCATGGGCGTGCCGTTGAAGGTGCCGACCTCGACCGACTCCGGCTCCACGCCCTTCGCGTCAGAGCGTTTGTCCGGGTAGTGGCCGATCTGGATCAATGCATGTTCAAACGTGTTGCCCGCCTCGTAGACGAGGCTGCCATCCTTGTTGAACACCGACCAGGAGCGCGAGCCGCCGTCCATGTCGCCTTCGTTCGCGATGGCAAAGTGATCGTCGTCCAGCCACTTCACCGCGTCGGGTTCGCGCTTGCGGCCCTCCTGCGTCTTGTCAAAGTCGAGCGAGCCGCGCTCGTCGATGGTGTCGATCTCCGTCAGGTCCACGGCCCCGGCGGGGAAGTGGTTCAGCACCTCGCCCTCGGCAGAGACGACAACCATGTGGTTGTTCTCCTGCAGCGTGACGACGATCTCGCCCAGGCTGTTGATGTCGACGAATTCCGGCTCGGGATCTTCGGGGGAGATCTCTGCCAGACCGGTCATCTCGATGGTGTTCAGCGTGTCGCAGTCCAGCCCGCCGTCGGACAGGCCAACGGTCACGAGGAACCCTGCGGGCAACTGGCCTGTGCGACCGTCACCCAGATCCTCGTCGCGCTCGTTCTCGATTGCCACGGCGGCGAAGGTGCCGTCCTTGGCCACGGCCACGCTGTCAGGCTGGCCGCCAAGATCACACTGGCCGACCATCTCGCCGGTCTCGATGTTCACGGCACCCAGGTAGCCCGACGGATCGGTGTAGCTTTCCGAGGTGTTCACCCCGACGATGGCAAAGTCACCGGCCACGGCAACCGAGGTCGGCTCGCCGCCAAGGTCGATGTTGCCCAGCGGCTGCGGGTTGGCGGGCTCTGTAATGTCGATACGGCCCAGAACGCCCAGCGGGCTGTCGGTGTAGACCAGTGTCATCCCATCGGCAGTGGCGGCGATGATCTCGGACGAGGTTTCGCGCTGCGTGTCTTCGCCCTCGGCCATGTTCTTCCACGTGGGAAAGGCCGCGATGCGGTTGAAGTTCATCTCGGCTGGGTCTTGGGCTGCGACGGAGCCGGCCACCAGCGCGAGGGCGCTGGTCATGTAAAGCGTGCGGATCACTGGGTGTCCCCCTGTTATCATCTATCCGCGACGCTCTGCGCGAGGGATGTAACAGCCGCATGTCAATTGGATGAAGGTTCTGCAGTATCCCCAGCCCGACCTAGGCCAGCCCCAGCAACGTCTCCACCACGGCGCTGCAAGGCTCCGAGAGGGGTTCAATCACGTTGAAATGGTGATGCTCAGGTGAAATTGTCAGCTGACAATTCCATGCTGTCGACATCCATTTCGCCTGATCGAGAAAGGCGGGGCGTTCCTCTGCGCCGACCCAGACAGTGACCTTGGCCGATGGGCGCGGCAACAGTACGGGGCTTTCGGACGTGGCCTCCGCCGGGTCGATGCGCAGCACCTCGTTCATGGCGGTCTGCATCAAGGGGCGCAGGTCGGAGAGCGGCGAGATCGGCAAGACCCCCACCACCCGCGCGGCCACCTCATCGGGCAGCACTCCCGGCACCGCGACGCGCGCCACCAGATGCCCGCCTGCCGAATGGCCCACCAGACGGATCGGTCCTGCGACCTCGGCGCTGGCGGCCTCCATGGCGCGGGCCACCTGCCGGGTGATCTCGGCGATCCGCACATCGGGACACAGATCATATGATGGCATCGCCACGGCCCACCCCCGCGCCCGCGCACCTTCGGCGAGGTCGGACCATGTCTTGCGATCAAACGCCTTCCAGTAGCCGCCATGGACAAAGACGACCAGGCCCTTGGGCGTACCCGATGGCAGGAACAGGTCAAGCTGCGCGCGCGCGCCATCGCCATAGGGCAGGTCCAGCCGCGCCAGCCCTTGCTCGGTCAGTTGGGCGCGGTACAGCCTGGCTGCGCGTGCCCATTCCTCAGGATAGGCTGCCGCGTTCGCGATATAGGCCCCGTTTTCATAGGCGTCGGAGAGGTCGTCTGTCATGACTTGGTCCTGTACTTTTACCGCCCTAGATGGTCAGGCTAAGGCATAATCGCGGAGTAACACCATGCTGGACCAAGCCACCGATCTCAAGAGCCTGCTGAGCGACCCGTCGCTCGTGGAGCCGCGCGCCTATGTGAACGGCGCATTCGTCGAGAGCGACAAGACATTCGACGTGACCAACCCGGCGCGGGGCGACGTGATCGCGCAGATGACCGACCTCGACCGGGATGACGTGGCGCGCGCTGTCGACGCCGCCTATACCGCGCAGAAGGACTGGGCCAAGTGGACCGGCAAGGAGCGCGCGCAGGTGATGCGCAAGTGGTTCGACCTGATGATGGAAAACCAGGAAGACCTCGCCATCATCATGACCGCCGAGCAGGGCAAGCCACTGGCCGAGTCGCGCGGCGAGATCGCCTATGGCGCGGGCTTCATCGAGTTTTTCGGAGAAGAGGCCAAGCGCGTCTACGGCGAGACCATCCCCGGCCACCAGCGCGACAAGCGCATCATGGTGATGAAGCAGCCCATCGGCGTGGCGGCGTCCATCACGCCATGGAACTTCCCCACCGCGATGATCACCCGCAAGGCTGGCCCTGCGCTGGCGGCGGGCTGTGCATTTGTCGGCCGTCCCGCGGCGGAAACACCGCTCAGCGCCACGGCGCTGGCCGTTCTGGCAGAGCGCGCAGGCATTCCAGCAGGCGTGTTCAACATCGTGACCTCGTCTTCGTCGTCCGAGGTCGGCAAGGAGTTCTGCGAGAACCCCAAGGTGCGCAAGCTGACCTTTACCGGCTCTACCGAAGTGGGGCGCATCCTGCTGAAACAGGCGGCCGATCAGGTGATGAAATGCTCGATGGAGCTGGGCGGCAACGCGCCGTTCATCGTGTTTGACGACGCCGACATCGACGCCGCCGTCGAAGGCGCGATCCAGTGCAAGTTCCGCAACAACGGTCAGACCTGCGTCTGCGCCAACCGCCTTTACGTACAAAGCGGCGTTTACGATGCCTTTGCCGAAAAGCTGCGCGAGGCGGTGTCCAAGATGAAGGTGGGCGATGGCCTTGAGGACGGCACCGATCTGGGACCGCTCATCAACAAGGGGGCCCTCGACAAGGTGCAGGAACACATTGCCGACGCCAAGGCGAAGGGCGGCACCGTGATCCTTGGCTCCGAGGATCACGAGTTGAACGGCGCGTTCTTTGGCCCGACCATCGTGACCGGCGCGACGCAGGACATGAAGTTCGCCACCGAGGAGACCTTTGGCCCGCTGGCCCCGCTGTTCAAGTTCGACGACGTGGATGACGTGATCGAGATGGCCAACGACACGATCTTTGGTCTGGCGAGCTACTTCTACGCCAAGGATCTGAGCCGCGTGTACAAGGTCGCCGAGGCGCTGGAATATGGCATCGTCGGCGTGAACACCGGCATCATCTCGACCGAGCTGGCGCCCTTTGGCGGCGTGAAGCAATCGGGCCTTGGCCGCGAAGGGTCGCACCACGGGATCGAGGATTACCTGGAGATGAAATACGTGTGCCTCAGCGTATAAGCTCCGAGCGCTTCGACCTTCTGGCGGAGGACGAAGCGCTTTCCCTCGACCTGCCCGCAGCCTTTGCCGCCGCGCACACCGGCGACGGCGCGCCCTGGCTCATGGCGGCACAGGCGGATGAACTGGCGCGCTATGCGTTGAGACGCGGCGAGGGGATCTGCCTGATGGAGGCTGCGGTCCGCACCCTCAAGGAGCCGCCCGGCGATGTGGGCTGGGAAATCCTGGGAGATGATCCGCAAGGCTTCAACTGGGTGGATCACCGCGACCCCATGCTGGCCTACCGTGTTTTTCTGGCCAAGCTGAAGAAGGCGCGGCTGGACAGGGTGCAATTGCTGTACAAACTCTGGTTCGAGACCGGTGCCTGACAGGCTCGCGTGGCTGTACCTGTACCCCGACCTGATTGCGCGGGTGCAGACGGGCAAGGCCCGGTTCCTTTGCATCCTGATCGAGGTGCTGCGCGCCAGAGGCTGGCAGGTGGAGCTGCGGCCCGATACGCTCGATGAACTGGCCGAGGCCGTCACGCGCCCCGGATATAGCCTTGTGCGCATGATCGCCCCGCCGACCGCGCGGGGGCTGACGTTTCGCCGGACCTACCTCGCGCCCTTCTGGAACATCGAACGCTGCGCGGAACGCTGGGACTGGCCGGTGGCGCAGGCGTCCTTCGACCCGGCGCAGGTCAATCCGCGCAAAGCCGCACGGCTCATGGGCAACCTGCGGCACAGGCACTTTCCCGACGTGGTGACAGAGCTTGGGGGGTATGTGCTGATGCCGCTGCAAGGGCGCCTGCTGGAGCAGCGCAGCTTTCAGACCATGTCGCCCATGCAGATGATCGACACCGTTCTGGAACATGATCCAAGACCGATCCGCGCGACATTGCATCCCCGCGAAGTGTATTCCGAGGCTGAAATGACCGCACTGGACGCGCTGACCCGGCGGTTTCCGCGCCTGACGGTCAGCCTTGGCGGGTCAGAGGCGCTGCTGCCAGGTTGCGACTATGTGGCGACGCAGAACTCCGCCGTGGCGGTCAAAGGCTACATGCTGGGCAAACCTGCCGTGATGTTCGCAAAAAGCGACGTGGCCCATATCGCCGCGCGGGTGCATGACCTTGGCGCGGCGGAGGCCTTGCGGCAGGTGCAGGACATGACGCCGGATTTCGCGGCCTACCTGTGGTGGCGGCTGCGCGATCACGCCATCGACGACAGCCGCCCCGATGCGGACGCGCGCATTGCGCAGGCCCTTTGCGCCGGGGGCTGGCCCGTGGAGGCGTAGCCTCGCCTTCTGCGAACAGAAAAGGCTTGCCAGCGGGGGGCGGAATCACGCAACACTGTGGCGTCGGTGATGGCGTCACCGGCCCTGTCTCAATCCAGTCCTGTACGCCCGGACCTTCGTTTGCCAGTGCGGCAGGGGGAGGCACCCCCGCGCCGCCGACAGGAGAGACCTCATGACAGATCGTCCCCAATTCTACCGTTTCCACCAAGGCGACCGCACCCTTCCGTTTGCCGCCGACGAGTATGAGGCGCGGCTGACCGGGCTGCGCACCATCATGGCAGAGCACGGGGTGGAGGCCTGCGTTTTCACCTCCATGCACAACATCGCCTACTATTCCGGCTTTTTGTATTGCGCGTTCGGGCGGCCCTATGGGCTGGTTGTGACGCCGACCCAAAGCGTCACCATCAGCGCCGGCATCGACGCGGCCCAGCCGTGGCGGCGCAGCCATGGCGACAGCATCACCTACACCGATTGGGAACGGAACAATTACTGGCGCGCGATCCTGTCGGTGACCGGCGCGGGCCGCGTGATCGGCTATGAAGGCGACCACCTCACGCTGGTGCAAAAGGCGCTGATGGACAGCTTCCTCGAGCCCTCCGAGGCGAAGGACATCGCCCCCGGCACCATGCGTCAGCGGATGATGAAATCCCCCGCCGAGATCGACCTGATCCGCGCCGGGGCCGCTGTGGCGGATGTGGGCGGCTATGCCATCCGCGACGCGATCCGCGAAGGCGTGCGTGAAATCGACGTGGCCATGGCGGGCCGTGACGCGATGGAGCTGGAGATTGCCAAGCGCTATCCGGACGCCGAATACCGTGACACATGGGTCTGGTTCCAGTCCGGCATCAACACCGACGGCGCCCACAACCCGGTGACATCGCGCAAGCTGGAGCGCGGCGACATCCTGTCGCTGAACTGCTTCCCGATGATTTCAGGCTATTACACGGCATTGGAGCGCACTTTGTTCATGGGCGAGATGGATGACGCCAGCCTGAAGATCTGGGAGGCCAATGTCGCCGCGCATGAGCTGGGGATTTCCCTGCTGAAAACAGGCGCAAGCTGTTCCGGTGTGACCGAGCAGATCAACGCCTTCTTTGCCGAGCGGGACCTGCTGCAATATCGCACCTTTGGCTATGGCCACAGCTTTGGCGTGCTGTCGCATTACTACGGGCGCGAAGCGGGTCTGGAATTGCGAGAGGATATCGACACGGTGCTGGAACCGGGCATGGTGATCTCGATGGAGCCGATGCTGACGATCCCCGAAGGGCAGCCCGGCGCAGGCGGCTATCGCGAGCACGATATTCTGGTCATCACCGAGAATGGCAACGAGAACATCACCGGCTACCCCTATGGACCAGAGGGCAACGTCGTCGGCTAAGGCGACGCGGTGTAGGTCGGGGATCGCCCCGGCCTACGTTTGCCTTTAGATCACTGACCAAAGGACGCCATGGCGCCGAAATCCACCTTGTCCAACAGGCTGCGCGCGGCCTCTGTATCGCCCTCGGCCTGAACGAGGATGCGATTGCCCACCAGCGCCATCATCTGCCCGTCCTGCGTGGCAAAGCGCTGGCGGCCGATGCGCTCCGTCTTCATGCCCATGGCACCGGCGTTGGCGATCATGGCGGACATGCTGGCCACCATCGGATTGTCCGCCATCAGCGTGATCTTGACCGAGCTGTCATCGCCTGTGTAGGTCGCCTCCGCCCCGACGCCGCCGCCCATCATCGCAAGCCCCTGCCCCATCTCGGTGTTGACCTCGCGCGTCCAGCCGTCAGGGGCCTCCGGCAGATAGGCCCCCAGAGAGGCTGTCTTCTGCTCCAGCAATTTGGCGCGGGCCATGTCCAGATCGTCTAGCGCGAACTGAATGTCACCGGCGGCGTAGGCCTCCTGCGCGGATGTGAGCAGGTCGGACACCTCGTCTGCGGCGGCGGCGGTTGTCAGGGACATCGCCAAAGCGGCGCTCATCATAAGTGTACGGGTCATGAAATTCTCCTCCTGTGAAATGACGACAGCGTGAAGCGGAACGGTCCACCGCGCAAGGTGATTGAAACCTGACCTTTGGGGCGGCACAGTCGTTGCCATGATCACAGGCTTGCTGCTCCCCACGCTTATCCTTGTCGCGCTGACCTTTGCCGTCGCCCGGATGGTGGAGCGGTTCACGCCAGAGACCCTGCCCGGCCTCGCCTTGCAGGCCGTGATTTCGGCGCTGCTGTTGTGGGCGCTGTCGAGCCTGCTGTTCGCCATCCTCTACACGCTGGAGGCGCCGGGCGCCGTGTGGCTGATCCAGTCCGGCGGCTGGCGACATTTCATGATGCTGGGCGCGCAGGCGGCCCTGGTCTGGGGGCCGGTGCTGGCGCTGGTGGTGAGCACCGCGCCGCGTCGTTGGACAACCGCCGTCTGGTAACGTCTTGCGCGTTCTCGCAACGCCCCATTGCCGCGCCATATGCGCGCCCTGCGGCGCTTTGTCGTTGATTTTCCGGCGCGGGCGTATCAGGCAGGGGACAGGGGGACGGACATGCTGGCCTTTGTGCGGTTTTTCTTCATCGCTTTCCTGTTTGCCACAGTGCTCTATATCGCTTTGTGGTTCAGCTTTCGCATGCGACGTCGGCGGTTGATCCTGATGGACTGGAAAACCGACCATTCCGACCGCAAACTGAAGACCTTTCTCGCCGAGGAAACCGCCCGATATGACCGCATCCGCCACCTTAGCCTGATTGCCGTTCTCTACGTGTTGCCCTTCGTCACGGTGACCGTCATCATCTACCTGACGAATTTCCACTGAAAGGCTCCGCCGCTGCCATGAGATATGTAAAATGGTTCATCATCGCGATCTTCTGGCTGCTGGTGGCCGCGTTCCTGCATTACACGCTGCCCCAGACCGATATCGCGCGGATCACGGACACCTATGAAAAGCGTGTCGACCCCGGCGAAAACAGCTGGTTCTGGGCGCAGGCGGATGTGGGCACGGATGGCACCGTGCCGACGCGGGACGTGTTCTTTATCCAGACCCGCCGCGAAAACGGCGATATCATGGTCTACCGCAACGAGGACACCGGCTGGGGCTGGCCGCCGTACTTCAAGTTCGACACCTCGAACCTGCAGGCCGAAGCCTCTGACATGCGCTCCACGGCCGACAATCCGCGCTGGGTGGCGATCCGGCATTACGGCTGGCGCAACGAATTCCTGACGGTGTTCCCCAACGCGGTGAGCCTGCGCGAGGTCGAGGACCCGAACGAATTCATCGTGCCGTGGGTCTCGATCATCGTGCTGGTGCTGCTGGCGGCGCTGTTCTGGGCAATCTGGGCGCGGTGGAAGCGATTCTGGGCGCGCCGCGTCGATCCGGCCCTGACCGAGGCGGGCGACCGCGTGGCCATCGGGTCCAGCCGGCTGCGCGACAAGTTCCGCAAATGAGGGCGGGCGGGGGCCTGACCCCGCGCCCGCTGAGCGATCAGACCGACCCGGTGGCCAGCAGGATCTGTTTCCACACCGCTGCCGGGTCGAACAACGTCCAGTCGCGGTAGATGCCGCGCGGACCAAAGGCCACCTGCGTGATCCCCATCACCAACAGCGGCGCGCCGGTGGGGGCGCCGAACAGGCCAAAGCCATCGTGGCGCCCCTCCAGCACCCAACGCACGCTGGCGCGCGGGCTTTCGGGCTTTTCCTCGACGCCGATCACATGCTGCACGGTGAACTGCGCCGTGGGCAGCGAGGCGCGCAGCGCGGTCCAGAAGCGCTCTGCCTCCGTGTGGCCGATCGCGGTTTCACCGCCGGGATAGGCCAGCTCTGCCGCGCGATCATATTGCCGGCCAATGACCGCAACCTCTCCGGCCATGATGCGGCGCAGCGTATCGCTGAGAACCTGCCCCCAGCTGTCCTCGTTGCCGGTCGCGCTATGGCGTGGCGGCAGGTCGGTTTCCGACGTCAGGGGCAGGACGCAGTCCTCTGGCCCGCCCTCGGCCTTGATGCTGGCGCGGGCCCAGCCCTCCGGCGTATGGCCCAGCGCCTTGAGGATCGCGGCGCGGTCGGTCACGCGCCAGACCTCGGCCACCTCATCCCCGCGGCACCAGCTGTCGGTCAGCATCCGGTAGCCCAAGGGCGTGCCCGTGGGCGCGCCATAGAGACCCGGCCCGTCATGGGTGGCGCTGACGTAGTGACGTTCTGCTGCGGTGAAGGATTTGTAGCCCGACTGTGCCCAGATCATATCCTCGGGGAGCACGTCCATATCAGGGAAGGCCGCGAGCCGCGCCTGTGCCTCTGCCAGAATGGCATCACGCCCCCGCAGCAGCCCTTCGGGTGTGCGCAGCACCGCGTCCTCGGCATAGAGGCGGCGGATGCGGTCAAGACGCCGGTCCCCCCAGATGTCTTGCGTCACAGCACTCATGAAATGTGGCGCATCGCGCCAGCCTTCTTCAAATCCCGGCAGGAAGGACATAACGCAGCTCCTCAGATCTTGCCGTAATACAGGCCCATGACGTGTTTTGCCTCAGCAAAGAACAACCAACGGGCTGTCATAGCCCCTGCCACATGCGACACCACTGCAACAAGGGCAAAGAGGTGGTTGACCGGCAGCAGCAGGATCGCCGTTGGCACGATCGCCCCAAGCAGCAGCGCAATGAGGCGTAATTTTTCAGCGTGTTTGCGCGCCACGGCAAAGGCCATTTCCCGCGTCAGGTACGTGTCGCCGGTGTGCGGTGCCTCGAAGGCGCGCGGGGCGTGCAGGCCGGTGGCGGTGCTGAGCGTGCTTGTGGTGCCGCGTCTGTCCCCGGCCAGCCAGCAGCCCCCCTGGACCAGGCCGGTGAGGGGGATCAGCCACACCGCCAGATCGACCTTGCCCGCCATCAGCGCGCCGCCGCTCAGCGCGTAGGACACAAACAGCACGGGCGTGGACCAGTGGTGCCAGCGCGGGACGGTCTTTAACTGCGTGTAGATCATCGCGGTGGAGCCCACGGTGATCAGCGCAAGTGCCGCGCCCGACCAGCCCAACGGGGCGACCCGTTGGTCGAGGAACACCAGCGGCGCGGCATAGAGCGCGTTCACCGTCAGCGCCACGAGGGAGGCCCAGGCTTCGCGCGACAGCCAGCTGCTGCGCCATTGGGTGAAGGCCTTCAGTGCGCGGCTGGGTCGGCCAAGATGCAGGGCCGAGGCGCCAAGGCCCGCGAGGCTCAGGGCATAGGCGATGACGTAGAACACGAAAGCGACCCAGCCCGTTGGCGGCGTCGCATCGACGCCAAGCCAGAACAGCATGCCGAACCCCAGACCGGAGAGCGTGGTGAAAGCGATAAGTGACGGGGCTGGGTGCATCCTTGGTCCTTTGAGCGCAGGCGGGATTCGCGCTGCGGTGTGGCGGGGTCAGAGTTTCGAGAGCGTCCGGTCGATCCAGCCGAGAAAGCCGCGCGCGTCTTCGGCCACCGGGGCGAGGAAAGGCGCGAGCACATCGGTTTCCGCCTCCCAGGTGTCCTTGGGACGCGGCGGCAGGTATTTGTTCACCGGCTTTGTGCCCTGTTCCGGCATCAGATCAAAGCCGCCGCGCTGCTCGACCAACGCCGAGATCGCGGAATTCGGGTCGGACAGGTCGCCAAAGTGCCGCGCGCCCGCAGGGCAGGTGCGCACGCAGGCGGGCACGCGGTCCTCCTCCGGCAGGTTTTCGTTGTAGATGCGGTCGACGCAGAGGGTGCATTTCTTCATCACGCCTTCGGCGGCGTCCAGCTCGCGCGCGCCGTAGGGGCAGGCCCATGCGCACAGGCCGCAACCGATGCAGTCGGATTCGTTGACCAGAACGATGCCGTCTTCGCTGCGTTTGTAGCTGGCCCCGGTGGGGCAGACGGTGACGCAGGGGGCGTCCTCGCAATGCAGGCAGCTTTTGGGGAAATGCACCAGCTGTGCCGGGCCATCGTCGGGCGTGACCTCGTAGCTGTGCACACGGTTGAGAAAGGTGCCGGAGGGGTCCGCGCCATAGGGGTTCTGATCCGACAGCGGCGCGCCGTAATTCTGCGTGTTCCAGCCTTTGCAGGACACCACGCAGGCATGACAGCCAACGCAGGTGTCGAGGTCGATGACGAGACCGAGCCGCGTCTCGGTGTGGGTGGGAAGCGTGGTCATGGCTGGTACCCTGAGTAAGGGGGCTGGGACGCGCCGCCGCGAGAGATGAGTTTATGAAAAAGGCGCATGTCGTCAGTCCTTTACCTGCCAGCGCAGCACTTTGGGCGCGGGTGGCACGGGGCTGGCCTGCGGCGGGATATGATCTGCAAGGGCCGTGGTCTTTTCGATCCGGACGCGCAGGTCGAACCACGCCGCCTGCCCGGTGACCGGGTCGGAGTTGGACCAGCGCAGGCCGTCGCCCCTTGGCGGGAGGAGTTCGTGAATGACATGATTGAGCAGAAAGCCCTTCGTCGCCTCTGGTGCGTTCTTGTCGAGCGCCCAGGCGCCGCCGCGTTTGCCGATGGCGTTCCACGTCCAGATGGTGTGCGGGTTGAGCGCCGCCATCTCCGCCACCGGCACCGTGATCGCCCCATGGGGAGAGGTGACGCACACCCAGTCGCCGTCTTTCAGATCGTGAGCGCGCATGAGGGCCGTGGGCAGATACATCGGGTTGCGCCCGTGGATTTGCCGCAGCCACGCGTTTTGCCCGCCCCAGCTGTGGTACATTGCCATCGGCCGCTGGGTCAGCGCGTGGACTGGATAGTCGGCGCAGTTGGTCTGGTCAGCGGTGTCATACCAGGTTGGCAGCGGCGTGAGGCGGGTTTTCATCTGATCGCGCAGGTGGTCGGGGGGCTGATGCGGGCCGTGCCCTTCGGCGGCGCGCTGAAACCGGCGGAGCGGCTCTGCATAAAGCGTAAAACGATACGGCGTGGCCTTGTCCATGAGGCCGATCTGCACGGCCCAGTCCTGATAGGCGGCATTCCACGGCTTGAAATACCGCGCATCGGGCGGGACGTGCTGGGCGCAAAATCCGCCGTTGGCGATGTAGCGGTCGATCTGGTCGGGGTTCGGGTCGCCGCGCCCGTGCTGATCGCCGTGCGCGCCGCGCCAGCCTGCCAGCGGTCCGACACCGGGGCGGCGTTCGTGGCGCGTCATGTAGTCGGCGTAGTCGCTGTAGGTGGGCGTGCCGTCCGGCTCTGTCATACCCGGCAGGCCGAGGCGCGCACCAAGGTCCAGCAGCACCGACTGAAAGCCGCGCACATTCCGATCCGGGGCGACGACGGGCCAGCGGATGGCATCGGCGGCGGCATCGGCTTCGGACACCGGGCGATCGAGCAGCGAAATACAGTCGTGCCGTTCCAAGTAGGTGGTGTCGGGCAGGATCAGGTCGGCATAGGCCACCATCTCGGAGCTGTAGGCGTCAGAATAGATGATGCGCGGGATCACGTAATCGCCGCTGTCGTCGGTGCGGGTCAGCATCTCCATCACGCCGCGCGTGTTCATGGAAGAATTCCACGCCATGTTGGCCATGTACAGGAACAGCGTGTCGATCTTGTAGGGGTCTGCTGCGGCGGCGTTGGAGATCACCATATGCATCAGACCATGCGCCGAAAGCGGGTTTTCCCATGTGAACGCCTTGTCGATGCGCAGCGGTGTGCCGTCATCGGACAGCGCCAGATCCTCCGGCCCCTGGGGATAGCCGAGGTGCGGGCCGGGCAACGGTTGGCCGGGCGTGGCCTTTGCGTGCGGGCGCGGATGCGCGGTGGCGGGTTTCGGATAGGGCGGTTTGAAGCGCATCCCGCCGGGGGTTTCCACAGCGCCGATCAGGATTTGCAGCATGTGCAGCGCGCGGCAGGTCTGGAACCCGTTGGAATGAGCCGAGATCCCGCGCATGGCGTGAAAGGCAACGCCGCGCCCGACCATGCGTTCATGCCGTTCGCCGCGCCAATCTGTCCACGGCTGGTCAATCACCACAGGTTCGTCATAGGCAGCGCGGGAGATCTGAGCCGCCAACGCCCGGATCTGCGCGGACGAGACGCCGCAGCGCTCTGACACGGCCTCCGGGGCGTAGTCGGGGATCAGGTAGGTCTCTGCCATGCGGTGCAGCACGGTGACATGGGTGACGCCTGCGTGCCGCCAATGCGCGCCGGGATCGGGTGCGACGCCGGGGCTATCCGCTGCGGCGGGTTTGCCGGTGGCCCGGTCGATCACCTGCGCGCGCCCCTCGGCATCGCGCAACAACAGACCGTAGGTGTCTGACTTTGGATCACCATCCAGCAGCAGCGGCGCGTCGGTGTAGCGGGTCAGGTAATCGAGGTCGATCTGCCCGGCCTTCATCAGGCAATGGATCAGCGACAGGATCAGCAGGCCGTCGGTGCCGGGGGTGATCCCGACCCATTCATCCGCCACCGCGTTGTAGCCAGAGCGCACGGGGTTCACGCCGATCACCTTTGCACCGCGTGCCTTCAGCCGGCCAATGCCCATCTTAATCGGGTTGCTGTCGTGATCCTCGGCGACGCCGAACAGGATGAACAGCTTGGCGTGGTCCCAATCCGGGGTGCCGAACTCCCAAAAAGCGCCGCCCATGGTGTAGATGCCCGCCGCCGCCATGTTGACCGAGCAAAAGCCGCCATGCGCCGCGAAATTAGGCGTACCGAATTGCTGCGCCCACCAGCCGGTGAAGCTTTGCGATTGGTCGCGGCCGGTGAAGAAGGCGAGCTTTTCCGGGGCCTTTTCCCGCAGAGGTTTCAGCCAGTCGACCGCCGTCTGCAGGGCCTCGTCCCAACTGATCTCCTCGAACTTGCCGGAGCCACGCGGCCCGACGCGGCGCAGCGGTGCGCGCAGGCGGGCGGGGGAATTGTGCTGCATGATCCCGGCGGACCCTTTGGCACAGAGCACGCCCTTGTTGATCGGATGGTCGCGGTTGCCCTCGATATAGGCGACCTTGCCGCCTTTCATGTGCACGTTGATGCCACAGCGGCAGGCGCACATGTAGCAGGTGGTCTTGCGGACCTCGTCGGACACGGCAGGATTAAGATCCAGGTGAGGGTCAGGCATACCGGGCCTCCAGCCCATATCTATGGGACCAAGCAGGGTTCTTTGGGCGACACCGACGAGAAACGCCCAGACGGCAGTAACGGCCGGTGTGTCAACGGGCTGCGTTCAAACGAATACCCCGTTGGCATCGACGCCCGCCGGAAAAAAGGCAAGTGCAGGAGGCTAAGGACGCGGATCGCGCGTCGCAGTCCGGCGAAGGTCCGGATGCGCGGTATCTTGTGACCGAGCACCGGCAAAACAGCCGCTATCGCGCGTCGGGGTTTTGCGCGGGTTGGGCAGTTGTGCAGCGGCATTCGGGTGTTCGCTCCTGACATCGGTTTCACCTGAAACCAGCAGGGCGCAACGCGCAAGGAAAAAGCCGCCCTGCCCGATGGTCTTGTGCGCGGCCTGCGACGTGACCAGCTGCAGCGGGCTGTGGTTCCAGTAGGCGGTTTTCGCGGCGGTGACGAAATTGGGGATGCCGGGGCCATTCTGCGCGATCATCATCGACATCTTGCCGGACGCGCGGGTGTAGCCGTCCGCCATCATGCCACCGGACCCTTCGTGCGCGCAGTCCCGAAACTGGATGCCAGCCTGCGGAAACAAATCGGAAATCGCCATGAAGGCCGAGCCGATGATCCCAAAGGCATGTTCGAACCCGTGGCGTTGAAGAACTTTGACGAAGGCGTCTTCGGTGGTCATTTTCATGCTGGCATCTCCGCGAAAACCGATGCGGAGGGGAGTCCCACCGTGCGTTTCACAGGATCTATCCAGCCCGCGGGACGCCGAATAGGGCCAGATGTCACGCCGGGAAATGACCAGTCTTCAAGAGGGGGCGGTCGCCTCGGCCTCGCGGTAGGCCATGCTGAGGATCGCGGCGACCATCATGGTGCAAAAGACGCCCAGCGCCGCGCCGATCAGGTGCAGGGTGATGTCCCCGGCCATCGTAATCGTCGGGTTCATCGCCGACTTGCCCATGACAAGCGTGACCAGAAGGAAGACAACGCCCGGCCCTGCAAAGAAGCGGCCGATGGTTTTCCAGAAGCGCACTCGCCCGCGCCGCAGCGCACTGCCGATACGGGTGTCGCCACCGATGGCCGCAGCGGGCAACAGCGTGCCGACGAATATCAACAAAAGGAGGCTGAAAGGCAGGCCAATGGCGGTGCCAAGCAGCGTCATGCCGATAACATTCACCTCTGGATTGCTGCTCAGGTAGAACCTGCCGAAATACGTCAACCAAAAGATCGGGAAAAACGCCAGCGCCAGACCAGCGGCGCTGATCAGGACAAACCGCCAGAGGAAGGCAAAGAGCGGCAGGTCCGTAACGCCCCCTCCCGTGGATGACTGAACGCCACCCCATGTCACACGATCATGCAACAGCACACAGCGGTAGGTGGAAAAGGCCGCCACACCGTAGACGACCAGCAGCGCAATCTGCGGCGCGATGCCGTCGATGAAGCGGTCCCCGACCACCAAAAGCGCCACGATCACCGCCATGACCGGCCAGGAGCGGCGCAGCGCGTCGAACGTCAGACCGTACATGCCAGTGTTCCCTGATGCTGATCAGAGCCGCGCCAGCAGCTCTGCTTTCTTGATGGCAAATTCCTCGTCCGACAGGATGTTGAGGTCGTGCAGGTCGCCCAGCTTTTGCAGTGCGGCAAAGATCTGGTCGGCATCGGTCAGCAATTGCGCCCCGGAGGCGGACGGTGCAGATCCCTTCGAGGCCTGCGGCGCGGCTTCCAGGTCGGGCATGTCCGCCTCTGGCTGCATCGGGTCAAAGAAGTTTTCCGGTGCGTCGGCGTCCGCCGTGGTTGGGGCCCAGGTTTCAGTGGACTGATCCGCGACGGTGGGCGTGGTGGGCGTCGATGTCCTGACTGTATCCGGCGTGGTCTCTTTGGTCGCGTCCTCGCCAAAGACCACGGGCATCGCCGCCAGATCCACCGCGCCGTATTGGCTGGTGAAGGTCCAGTTGCGCCCATGTCCCTGCTGCTGCGAAATGCCTGTGATCAGGTGGTCACCGGTGTCATGCACCGTGACCCTGCCCGCCAGATTGACTGCCAGACGCTGCCGGTCCGGGAAGATCGCGTAGGACATATCGTTCTGAGAGCCCTGGGCCGAGGGCTGGCCCAGCGTTTCTGGCCACCAGCCACCGCTGTGCATCGACATGGAGCCAAATCCATTGCCAGACCCCTGCGATTGCGACTGACCCTGCCAATTGCCCTGCGGCTCCCCCCGTTTGAACAGCGGGCCTTGTCCGGCGGCCTGCGCGATATCCTCGCAGAGGTTCGACACCCGCGCCTTGAGCCCGGTGTTGAACATGTCGCCCACCATGGTCATGCCGCCGCGAGACCATTGCCCCATGCCGCCCAGTTCGGGGATGGAGAATTGCGCCTGCGTGCCGCCGCCGTTGACGACCGACACCATCATCGCCTCGACCGTTGTGCCCGAGACCGCGTGCCGTGCCGCCAAGTCGTCGCGCGTTGTCACGCCGTGTTCCGTCAGATCTGCCATTTTTTCCACCAACCGAGTCGCGTTGTACCGTCTCTCCCTTGGCTACCACATCCCTTGCGCGAGAGTTAGCTGCGCTTTTCAGCCACCGCCTGCCGCATCAGCGCTGTGGAACGGCGTGCCCAGGCGTCCCAGTTCAGGCGCTGTTCGTAAACCTTGCGCGCGGAGCGGCTGAGGTCCGCGTACCTCTCCGGCGCGGCATGGTAGGTCGCGATGATGTCGGCAAAATCCTCTGGCCCTGAGCCCGGCGGCAGGGCATGGCCGTTCTCGCCCTCGCGCACAGGCACGCCGCCGACCCGCAAGCACAGCGCGGGCAGACCGTAGGCAGATGCCTCGCAAAAGGCGAAGCCGTAACTTTCAAACGACGGCATGACGAGGAAATGCGCCTCTGACAGTGCGTTTTGAAAGGTCGCCAGTTCGGCTGGCACGGCTTTGTTCAACTGAGGGTGCACGGTCACATGGTCTGAACGATAGCGCTCTGGCGGGATGCAACCGATCACGGTCAACCGTGCATCCATGCCGCGCGCGCGCAGGATCTGCATGGTGTCAAAAGCCGTCGGGCCTCCCTTGGCGAACCAATCGCGGCCGATGACCAGCAGACGCACCGAGGACGACAGGCTGCGCGGCGCCGGCGCGGGCGGCGGCGGTATGTTGGCACCCCATTCCACCACATGGCTGACGTCGGCGGGCAGGTTGTAGCGTGCCTCCACCGCGTCACGCAGCCACTCGGAGGGCCAGAGCCCGAGGTCCAGACCTTGAAGCGCCTCACGCTCGCGCCGTTCCACCCAGCCATTCGTGACCCGTCCAATCAAGCGCTGTTCGTGATGCGTGCCCAGAACGGACTCGCGAAACACCGATTGCAGCGCGTCGGCGGTAAAGGCGGTCACCATGCCTTTGGGCGCTGTCACCCCTGCCATGGCGTGCAGCGCATAGGTGCCGAACAGCACGTCATACGTCCCTGCCTGCAAGGCCCGCTGCACCCGCCGCGCGATGATCCCGCGCAGGGCATAATGCGCACGCCAGCGCAGACGCATGTTCATCCCGGTGGACGTCTTGAGAATCGCTTGTCGAAGAGGTTCGGCGGCGCCCCAGTCCTGCGGCAACACCGTCACGCTGTCTGCATGATCCTTGAGCGCATCGAAAATACGGGCATTGCCGCCGGAATAGATGTTCCGGTCGCTCGGGGGCATATCGCAGAGATAGGCAATGCGCAGAGAAGGCATGACAAGCTCCAGAATATCGAACCAATAGACAGTCCAGCGCCTGCCCCGCCTTTTGGGCAAGAGTGTGACGACGCTGACGATACCGCCTCCATGGCCTAAACAGTGGCTGGAACACCACAGGTAACGTTTCCATTTCCACAGATCGGACGCAAAGCTGACGCGACTTCGCCCGATGCGGATGGTAATCCTTGGCAAACCGATCCAAGGCTGTTCGCGCACAGATGCCCAATCCTCTCGCCTTTCTTGCCCTCGCCTGCTTTCCGCTGGTGGTGATGGCACTGTTCGGGAAGCTGCCCGCCGACCGCGCGTTGATCTGGTCGATCCTGCTGGGATACCTGTTCTTGCCGGAACCGCCCGCCGTCTTTGACCTGCCCGCTGCGCCGCCTCTGACCAAGCACAACATTCCCGCGCTGTTCGCCTTTGCCACCGTCCTGTGGCGGCGAAAGCTGTCGGCCTCGCTGCTGCCGCAGTCGATGATCGGCAAAGCCTTTGTGCTGACGTTTGTGCTGTCGCCCATCCTGACAGTGCTCACCAACGGCGAGCCTGTGATATGGGGGGAGGTCGGCCTGCCGCCGCTGGGGGTAAAGGACATGATCGCGCTGTCCGTGCAGCAATTTCTGGTGCTGCTGCCCTTCTTGATGGCGCGGCAGTTCCTGTCTTCGGGGGGGGCACAACGCGAGCTGCTCAAGGCGCTGATGATTGGGGGGCTGGTGTATTCGGCGCTCATGCTGATCGAAATCCGCATGTCTCCGCAGCTGAACATGTGGATTTACGGCTATTATCAGCATTACTTCGGACAGAGCGTCCGCTTTGGCGGCTACCGACCGGTCGTTTTCCTATATCACGGGCTTTGGGTCGCCTTCTACACCTTCATGGCAGCGACGGCCGCCTGGGGTCTGTGGCGGCTGTCCCCCGGCGAGCAGAAGGTAAAGTTTTTGCTCGCAGCGCTTTGGTTGTCGATGATCCTGGTCATGGCAAAATCCATGGGTGCGGTGATCCTGTTTGCCGTCGCCGCGCCGGCGGTGATCTGTCTGCCTGTCCGTTGGCAGATCCGCCTCGCCATCGTTATCGGCGTGATCGCGCTGATCTATCCCATCCTGAAGGGCTTTGCGCTGGTGCCGGAGGAAACGCTCCTCGCCCGCGCCGCTGCCATTGATCCGGACCGGGCGGCATCTCTGCGGTTCCGCTTCATGAACGAGAACACGCTGCTGGACCGCGCCTACCTGAAGCCGCTGTTCGGGTGGGGCAGTTGGGGCCGCAATCACATTCTGGACCCGATCACCGGTTTCATCCTGACGGTCACCGATGGCCGCTGGATCATCACCATCGGCGTCTACGGCTGGGTCGGTTTCGCCGCCGAGTTCGGGCTGATTCTGCTGCCGCTGGTGATGATCGCACAGGAAGTCAGGCTGGCGCGCAGGCTGGACGTGGCGCAAGTGTCGCCTCTGGTCGGTCCACTGGCGCTGCTGCTGGCTTTGAACCTTGCCGATATGGTGCCCAATGCCACGCTTACACCTTTGACGTGGCTGCTGTGCGGGGCGCTTTTGGGCTATGCCGAGCAGCTGCGCACGGCACGCCTTACCTCTCCTCCCCAACCGGTGGATGATACGCAAAAGCCGGTTTCCAAGCCGCTGAAATGGGAGCCCGTGATCCGATGACCCACCCTCGTCCACGCGTTCTGATCATTGCCGAAGCGGCCAATCCCGAATGGGTGTCCGTGCCTTTGGTGGGGTGGTCGCTGGCCTCTGCGCTGCGCGAGGTCGCGGATGTGCACCTCGTGACGCAGGTCCGCAACCGCGACGCCATCCTGCGTGCCGGACTGATCGAAGGCCAAGACTTCACCGCCATCGATTCAGAACGCTTTGCCAAGCCGATGTGGGCCCTGGCCGAAAAGCTGCGCATGGGAGACGGCAAGGGCTGGACCATCGTACAGGCGGTGAATGCCCTGTCCTATCCGTATTTTGAACGACTTGTCTGGCGAAGGTTTGGCCCGGCAATCACGCGCGGCGACTACGACATCGTGCATCGTGTGACGCCGCTGTCGCCGACGTCGCCATCCTCCCTCGCCCGGAAATGTGCGGCGGTGGGCGTGCCTTTTGTGCTGGGGCCGTTGAATGGTGGCGTGCCCTGGCCCGAGGCGTTCGATCACATTCGCCGCGCGGAGAAGGAGTTCCTCGCGCCGCTGCGCCGCGTCTACAAGCTGTTGCCGGGGGCAAGCGCCACATTGGATCACGCCAGCGCCATTCTGGCGGGCAGCCGGTACACGGCGTCGGAAATCCCGGAACGCCATCAGCACAAGACGCTGTGGCTTCCAGAAAATGGCATTGATCCCAAGCGGTTCAATCGCCGTGCCACGCCAGCCGATGGCCCCTTGCGTGTGTGTTTCATCGGAAGGCTCGTGCCCTACAAAGGACCGGACATGCTGCTGGATGCGGCAGCCGATCTGCTGCGCGAAGGCCGGATGAGGCTCGATCTGGTGGGCGACGGGCCGATGATGCCAGAGCTGCGCGCACAGGCGGAGCGGCTTGGCATTGGCGCGGCTGTGACATTTCACGGCTGGCAGGCGCATGACCGGGTGCAGGATGTGCTGTGCCAAAGCCATCTGTTCGCCTTTCCGTCGATCCGTGAATTCGGCGGTGGTGTTGTGCTGGAGGCGATGGCCCTCGGCGTGCCGCCCCTGATCGTGGATTACGCAGGCCCCGGAGAATTGGTGGACAACACCACCGGTATCAAGGTGCCGATCGGATCGCGGGATCAGATCGTCGCGGACTTTCGCCGCGAGTTGACGCGGCTGACCGAGGCGCCAGATCGGCTGGCGCCGCTGGCAGAGACGGCTTTTCAGCGCGTTCAGGACGCCTTTCTATGGTCACGCAAGGCAGAACAGATCGCAAAGGTTTACCGCTGGGTCGGTAGCGGCCAGCCCGCACCGAAGCCGCACCTACTGTAGGCGCCGCCGACGCCCCCGCTGGGTCAGATCTCGGACACCCTGCGGGCGCGCTTGCGTCGCAACAGGATCACATCCTTCAGCCGGGATTTCAGGCCGCGCGGTTCCAGAACCTCATGGTCCATCTCGAACACGGAGCCGGTCAGGGACCGATCGCATGACAGCGCCAGTTGCACGCCCCAAGCCGCCGTCACCTCCGGGTCTAGCCCGTCGGCAATGCCCATTTTCGTCGCCAGCATCCCCGGCATCCAGTCAGACATGACGATGCCGGGAAAACGGTCCCCCAGATCGGCCACCACCGCGCGGGTAAATATGCGCGCCGCGCCCTTGGATACGGCGTAGGCGGATGCGGTCGGCAGTGGCGCCACGTCGGCAAAGGTCGCCACGTTGAGAATCCGGCCCCGCCCGGTCTGAACCATGCCCGCCAGCGCCGCACGCGTGCAATGCACGGTCCCGCCGAGGTTCGTGTTCACCGTCTGCATGAAGCTGTCGCCGGTTTCGCTCAGAAAATCTTTCCTCGGGTAGACGGCGGCGTTGTTCACCAGCACGGCAACTGGGCCAACCCCGTCGCGCAACCGGGAAAATTCGCGCGTGACGGCGCCACCGTCAGAGACATCCAGCACAACCGGATGAAACCGATCCAGCCCCGCGCCGGTTTTGGCCAGGGTCTCCGCCTGCCGCCCCATGCCAACCACGGTGAAGCCCGCCGCGCAGAATTGCCGGGCCATGGCGCGCCCCAGACCAGAGCCTGCGCCGGTCACGACAACGATGCCGTCCTTCGGTGTGATCTTCATCCGTCATGCTCCAGCAGTCCCGCCGCCACCGAAAGCGCATAGGCAGCGATTGTCAGGCTTGGGTTAACACCCATGGAGGTCGGCATGAAAGACGCATCCGCAACCCACAGGTTGTCGACCTCATGCGCGCGCCCGTCAGGCCGCAGCACCGATTGCGCCGGATCATCGCCAAACCGCAGACTGCCGCAGGGGTGGCCCCAGTTCAGCTCCGGCGTGACGCTCAGGAAGCGGCCGCCCAGGCCGCGACGGATCGCGCGACGAAACGCGCGGCGCCGGGTCTTCAACTCCTCCGACAGGCGGTAGACGACGCGGCCATCGGCCTCCACCCGGTTTTCGGCGTAGGGCAGATCCTCCATCAGTCCGACGAAGATCTGCGCAGACCCCAACATCCGGGCGGCCAGCGCGGCCGGCAAACGCGTGAACGGGGACAGCCGGGACCAGCCTTTGGCCGCCAGCATCCGGTTGAGATAAAACACGATTTCACCGTAGGAGGCGCGGATGCCCATGGCTTGCACCGTGCCCAGCCGCTGCCCGTCGCGGTGGTAGAAGTCCCGCAGGGACACGGCCTTGGTCGCCGGGCCTTCGACACGCGGCCAGAGCGCGAACATTTCGTTCACGTGAAACATCAGGTTCCGCCCGACAAGGCCCGAGCCGTTCGCCACGCCCACCTCCCATCCCGCACAGGCGGAGCGCAACAGCACCTGAGGCGACCCGAGTGCGCCCGCCGCCAACACGTAGCGTCGTGCGGTAAAGCGGCGGGTTTGCCCATCCACCACGGCCTCCACCGCAGCGACGCGCGGACCGTCCATCACCAGCCGCGTGACCTCCGCCCCGGTGAGCATCTCCGCCCGCCCGGTGGCCAAAGCGGGCTCCACCCCTGCGGACCGTCCATCCATCTTGCACGCCTTCGGGCATTTGCGGCCAAGGCACATCTGGCAGCCGTCGGCGCGCTCCACCGCTGTGTGTGCGTGATAGGGATGCAGGCCGCGGGCGCGAAATCTGTTCATCAGCGCCATTTCCACCGCGGTCAGAGCGGGCGGATCGCGCAGCGGCAGCGGGGCCTCATCTGACAGTGGATCAGGCGTGCCGTAAACGCGATACATCTGCGCGGCCTCTGCGTAGAAAGGCGCCAGCGCGTCAAAGCCCAAGGGCCAGCCGCCGGTGGGATGTGGGCGCTGCGGGGTGTCCTCAAGATCATGCCGTTCCGGCCGTTCCAGCGTCGCGGCATAGAACACCGAGCTGCCGCCCGGACCGGACCCCAAAGGCGCGTAAAACGATTGCGTCACGCCGTCGACCTCGACCGACAAGGGTTGAGGCCAAAGCCCGCGTTTCGCGCGCGCCTCCGGCACGAAGATCTCTGACAGGCCATTTTCGGCGCTGCGCGCATCGGCCTGCCCTTTTTCGAGAAACAGCACCCTTTGACCGGCTTCGGCCAGACGTCTGCCGAGCGTGCCACCGCCAATGCCCGTGCCGATGACCAGCACATCCCAGTCGCCGTCCGACAGGGTCATGGCAGAGGGACCGTATTCAGAGCGGAGCCGCGCGCGTCGCCGCGAAACACCGGTGCAAAGACATCGCGCAGACGACGGGCCGCGCTGTTGGTCATGTGGTTGTTGTCGAAGTACTGGCCGGTGCCGCTGTGCACAGCGCTGCACGTCGCGTCGTCGCAGAGCCATGGCCACGGGTCCAGCCAGCCCACGCGGCCCGAGGCCACCAGACCGCGCCACGGCGCATCCGCCAAAGCAGCACGGGCGGCGATATCCTCGCGCGGGACCACCGATTGCGTCACAGGTTCGGCGGCGAAGGGAAGCCTTGCATGAGCGGTCTCCCGTGCGGCACGGCGGCTGTCGTAGAACGGAACCTCGGGCGGTTGGCGCAACACGTAGACCTCGCCAAACTGGCGGAGGAGCTGGTCGACTGTGGCCTCTGATGCCTCGGACAGAACATCCACCTGCGGTTCCGCGACGCGCTCTGGCCGCTCTGTGGGGAAGATGGAGATCAGGTTGTTCGCGTCCAACCCGGTGCCCTGCCCCGTCGCGTAATAACCCCATCGCCCGATCAACAGAACGCGTTGAACGCTGTTCAACCGGCCAAGCGCCTGTTTGATTTGCATATTCGCCTGACGACAGGCTGTGTTCTGCGCCGGTGTTGCGGCGCTTTCGACCTTGCGCAGGCCGATCAGCGGTGGACAACCTGCGCGCCACAGCACCATGGCCGGCACGCCGGCCTCATCAGCAGCAAGCGCCAGCCCCTCGTAAAACGCGCGCACGTGGCTGTCGCCCCAGATCAGCACCTGCGGCGGCCCCTCCGGGCCGATGGGACAGACCTCAAGCCCGTCGAGAGGCAGATCGTCGGCCACGTAGCAGCGGCTGAAATCCTGCAAGAAATCGGCTGAGGCCGCGATATGCACCCCTGCCTCCGGCCCAAACCTGCCGGGCAGACCGTCCTCAGCCCGCAAAAACAGGCCGAAACCCAACACGGCCGCGCTGGCGAGCACTGTTCCGCCCGCCAGAACCCAGCCCGGCAGCCGAACGGCCCGGCGCACCGGCTGTTCGACAAAGCGCCATGACAGCCATGCCAGACCGACGGAGAGCGCCATCCAGATCAGCGCCTCAAACGGGTTTGCGTAGCCGTCCCGCAGACTGTTGGACAGGGTCACAACCGGCCAATGCCACAGGTACAGCGAATAGGAAATCAGACCGAAAAACCTGAAAGCAGGGAGGCGCAGCAGACGATTGACCGCGCCGTCGTTCCTCCCGTTGGCCAGCACCAATAGTGTGCCGAGCACCGGAACGGTCGCCAGCAGACCGGGAAACAGCGGCCCGGATGGTATCATCACAACGGACAGAAGCACGAGGCCGAGGCCCACCCAGCTCAACGCGCGCCAGCCCTCCCACCGGGTGCCTCGCGTCTGGCCCCAAATGGCCAGCAACACGCCGCTGAGCATCTCCCACGCGCGGAATGGAAACAGGTAGAAGCTGGCCGACGGATACTGCGGCGTCATCAAGACGCAGGCCACAAGCGACGCGGCCCAGCACGCCACCAGCGCCCAAATCATCGCGCGACGGGACCGCGCCAGCAGCAGGAACATCAGCGGCAGGAAGATGTAGAACTGCTCTTCCACCGCCAGCGACCAGGTGTGCAAAAGCGGTTTGTCGTGGGCTGCGGCGTCGAAATAACCCGTCTGCCGCCAAAACAGAAAGTTGGACAAGTAGAAGGAGGCGGCAACGGCGCTTTTGCCGAACTCGCGATACTCAAAGGGCAGAAGCAACACCCAGCCCAACGCTGCCGTCCCCAGCACCATAGCAAAGAATGCAGGCGCCAGCCGTCGGAACCGGCGCAGGTAAAACGCGCCGATACGGATCTTGTCATTCGCGCAGTATTCGCGCCACATCAGGCCGCCGATCAGATAGCCGGAGATGACAAAGAACACATCGACGCCGGTAAATCCGCCCCGCAGCGGCAGACCGAAGTGATACAGAACCACGGACAGCACTGCGACGGCGCGCAGCCCGTCGATATCGCCGCGATAGGCGGGATGCGGGGACGTCTCGGTCATGTGTTTCCGGGTTCTCCGGCGCGGATGAAGTTCATGCCTGCATCGTTGTGCGCCGGCTTTGCCGACGGGGACAGCGTCGCCCCATGCAAACAGCGTGTTTTGTTGCCATTGTGTGCAAGATACAGCATTTCTGGGCAGGAATATGGCGCATCGCCGTGGAGGCCAATGAGAATGCATCAAGAAAGCGACATTTCGGCGAGCGTGCCCGATTGGTCACGGGAAACGGTGTCGCGCTTTTGGGACCCGGGCCCAAAGCTGATCCGGTCGGTGCGCCGCTATCAGGCCTGTCGCGCGCGGGGCCCCCTGGGGCGGATGCGCGCGAAATACTGGGTGATGGTGCATTGGTTCTGGACGCTGATGACGCAATCCGAGCTGCATCTCAACACGCAGATCGGGGGCGGTCTGCGGCTGACACATCCGACCGGCATCATCATACACCCCGAGGCCGTGATCGGCCCGAACTGCATGATTTTCCATCAGGTGACCTTCGCCGGGCCGGTGATCCTGGGGGGGCATGTGGATGTGGGCGCTGGGGCCAAGCTGATCGGGCCTTTGACCGTGGGCGATCACGCGGTGATCGGCGCCAATGCTGTCGTGACGCGGGATGTGCCTGCCGGGGCGACCGTGGCCGGTGTGCCCGCGCGGGTCATTTCCAAAGCCCCTTAGACCTTGCGATCCTTCAACCGGATCAGCGCGGCTTTCGCCGCTTCGCCGGGCAGGATCGCCAGGCATTTGGCGTAACGCGGGCCAAGCCGCCTGGGGCTGGAGGCCGCGCGCCACAACCATTCCAGCGCAAATTTGCGCACCCATTCTGGCGCGCGATTCTGTTCGCCGGCATAAAAATCCAACCCGGCGCCGATGGAGGCAAAGCCCACTTCCGGCGCGACTTTGCGGCCATGGGCGGCGAACATTTCCTGCTTGGGCGCGCCCAGGGCTACAAAGCACAGGCGCGCACCGCTGTCGGCGATTTCGCCCAGCATCGCCTCTGCCAGCTCGCTTTCGGGGTCAAAGCCCATGGCGGGTGCGATGCGGCAAACCACACGCAGATCGCGCACTTCGCGTTCCAGGTATTCCTGCGCGGCGGCCAACACCCGGTCGGACGCACCGAACAGCGCGACAGTGACCCCTTGGGCGGCGGCAAGACGCGCAAGAGGCAATATCGCCTCCGATCCGGGGATCAGCGAGACAGGCCGCCCCGCCAGTCGGGACATCCAGACGATGGGGTTGCCATCCGCCACGACGAAATCCTGCGCCGCATAGGCCATGCGGAACCGAGGCGAGGCGCGCAGTTTGACGATGTGGTCAAGGTTAATGGTCGCCAGGGCAAAGCCACGGCGTTGCGCAAAACGTTCTCGCACGCGCGCTTCGAGCACGGCCCAGTTGGGCACGTTGACCTCTATCTCTTCACCCTCGACACCGAAGAACATTGGCAGCCTCGCTTCCCCGTCTGCGTAGATAGCGCGTCCTATCCACAAGGTCCGTGCCGTTTGTGCAACAACACTGCCAAAAATTCATGCAGTGATGCCGCAGTGCCGCAGTCATGGCCGATTTCCGGGCAGAGCGCCGAAAAATCGCCACGTTCTCCTGTAAGGGGAAGGCGGGTCACGAGGGGTGCGTTGTGAAAAGCACGACGGTTTTGAATAGCGGTCAGAAGGACCGGATCCTGTTGCTCGGCTGCGGTTTCGTGGCCGACCTGTATGCGCGTTCCCTGAAGACCTTTCCGAATATCGAGGTCGCGGGGGTCTTTGACATCGACGCGGCACGGCGGGCGGCGTTCTGCAGCCATTGGGGCTACCCTCAGTGTGACAGTTTCGCGGCGCTTCTGGCGGCTGCGCCCGGTGCCTTGGTGGTGAACCTGACAAACCCGCATGCGCATTTTGACACGTCAAAAGCCTGCCTGGAGGCGGGGCACCCGGTCTATTCCGAAAAGCCACTGGCGACCGCCTTTGACGATGCGCGCGCTCTGCACGATCTGGCCGAGGCGAAAGGGTTGGTCCTGGCCTCCGCGCCCTGTTCGGCCTTGGGCGAAGCAGCGCAGACGCTCGGCCATGCCTTGCGCGCGGGCACTGTCGGCACACCTCGGGCGATTTATGCCGAATTGGACGATGGGTTCATCCCGCAGGCTGCCTATCACAAGTGGGTCTCGGAATCCGGCGCGCCCTGGCCGTTCGAGGACGAGTTCCGCGTCGGATGCACGCTGGAACATGCGGGCTATTACCTCACATGGCTTATGTCGTGGTTCGGATCGGTGCGCACCGTGGTGGCCGCAAGCGCAGAGACCATCCCCGACAAGGAGGGCAACGGCCCGTTTGCCCCTGATCTGTCCGTGGCGATTCTTTACTTCGAGAACGGCCCGGTGACGCGGCTGACCTGCTCGATCACCGCGCCACATGATCACACCATCCGCGTCGTCGGGGACAAAGGCGTGCTGTCCTGCAAGGCCGCATGGGACAACGCGGCCAAGGTGCGCTTTGCCCGCCGCCTGACGGTGCGACGGCGGCTGATGGAACACCCCTGGCCGAAGCGGATCAAGCTGCCGCAGCCCACCCATCCCAAGGTCGAGCGCTGGGGCGCGGCGGCGATGAACTTTGCCCTCGGTCCGGCGGAGGTGCTGCAGGCCGCGCGGGAACATCGGCCGCCGCGCATGACCAACGCCATGGCTTTGCACCTGACAGAGGTCACATTGGCCATCCAGAACGCGGGAGAGACCACAGGCGCCCAGCGCATGACCACGACCTGCGACCCGGTGGAGCCGATGCCATGGGCGAAATGACCGCTTTGACCATCGCGATAACCGGGGCCAATGGCTTTGTCGGGCGCGCCTGCGTGGCTGAGGCGCGGCGGCAAGGATTGCCTGTGCTGGCCGTGACCCGTTCCACCCCGTTGCCCCAGTGGGCCGACGACGCGGGCATCACACATCTCCGGCTTGACCTCACCGACGCGGAGGCAGCGCAGCGTCTGGCCGAGGCCTTGCCAGACAGCGCAGCACTGATCCACGCGGCGGCGCATCTGGGGGACGATCCCGAACGCCTCGCCCGCGACACCATGACCGCAAGCGCCACGGTCCGCGATGCGCTGCGCGTGCGGCCTTCCCGGTTGGTCCTGATCTCCTCCCTTGCGGTTTATGACACCGACCGGCTTGCCCCCGGCGAGGCGATGACCGAGGCGACGCCGCTGATCCCCATGCCCTCGACCCCGGCAAACGCGCGCGACGCCTATGCCGGGGCCAAGCGGATGCAGGAGGCGCTGTTGGCTGAAGCGTTGCGCGACGGCTGGACCTTGCGCCCCGGCGTGATCTGGGGACCGGGGCGGTCTTGGCACGCGCTTCAGGGGTTCTGGGCATCGAAGCTGTTTGTCACCATTGGGTCGGAGGGGGAGCTGCCGCTCGCCCATGTGGATCACGTTGCCCGCGCGGCTATCACGGCGGCGCAGACCTCCGGTCCCGGCACGGTGAATGTGTTTGACGACGACCGCCCGACGCGCGCCCGGTTTCTGCGCGCGCACAAACGGTGCTACGGCTGGCCCCGGATCAACACGTCCGTGCCCTATGGCGCGTGGGCTGGCATGGCCGGTGTGCTGGGGCCACTGTCAGCCAAGCTGCCCGGCCTGTTCCAGCCGTCCATTCTACGCGCCCGCATGATGCCACTGACCTACCCGAACACAGCGCTGCGCCATAGATTGGGTGGCGAAGACATCGACAGCTTTGAGGGCATGATGGCCCGCACGAAAGAGTCAGAATGACACTGCCGAAACTCGCCTATCTCACCGGGGAATACCCGCGCGCCTCCGACACGTTCATTCAGCGTGAAGTGGCGGCGCTGCGCGCACTGGGCCACGAGGTGGAGACCTGTTCCATCCGCACCACCGGGGCCGAACACCTCGTGGGGCCGGAACAGCGCGCAGAGCACACGCGCACGTTCAAAGTGCTCGACGCCTGCAAGGGTCCCAGACTGATGCGCGCGCACCTGCGCTACCTCAAGCGCCCCAGACGGTACATGCGTGCGCTGAAACTGGCATGGACCACCGCGCCAAAAGGGATCAAGGGGCGCCTCTACAACCTTATCTACTTTGCCGAGGCTGCGGTGCTGGCGGACCACATGCAGCGGCAAGGCATCGACCATCTGCACAATCACATCGCCAAGGCGTCCTGCACCGTGGCGATGCTGGCCTCCGAGATGTCGGGCATTCCCTACAGTTTTACCATCCACGGGCCGGACATCTTCTTTGAGCCGCATCATTGGCGCATTGACGAAAAGTCCGAACGCGCGGCCTTTGTCGCCTGCATCAGCGATTTCGCCCGTTCGCAACTGATGTGCTTTGCCAACCAGATCCATTGGGACCGGTTTCACGTCATTCATTGCGGCGTGGACCCCTCGCGCTATACGAGCGCCCCCCATGACGCGCAGAACATGCTGTTCGTCGGTCGGCTCGCCGGGGTCAAAGGCGTGCCCGTGCTGCTGCGCGCGATTGCACTGCTGCGCCACACGCACCCGGATCTGAGGCTGACCCTGATCGGTGACGGACCGGAACGCGCCGCCATCGACGCATACGCCCGCCAGTTGGACATGCACCCCTTTATCACCTTCATGGGTTACCGCAGTCAGGCCGAAGTGGCCGAGGAACTGTCGCGCACCGATCTGTTCGTGCTGCCCTCCTTTGCCGAGGGCGTCCCGGTGGTTTTGATGGAAGCGATGGCCTCCGGCGTGCCGGTCGTTACCACGCGCATCGCCGGCGTGTCTGAGCTGGTGCGTGACAACGCCGGAACTCTGGTCGCGCCGGGGGACGCCGATGCGCTGGCGCAGGCCATTGCCGACACGCTTGCCCGCGATGACCGCAGGGAAATGGGCGCGCAGGGCCGCGCTATTGTCGAGACCGATTACAACATACATACAGAGGCCGCGCGCCTCTCGACGCTGTTCACCACTTATGCGCGCGGGGAACAGCCCCCCAAACGGCCGGAGCCTGCCGCATGACCCCGATCCACGTTATACTGATTGGCCGCAACGAGGGGGCTCGACTGGTGGCGTCCTTGGCATCGGTGCGCGGCATGGCCAATCGTGTCATCTATGTGGACTCCGGCTCCACCGACGACAGCGTGCTCGAGGCCGAGCGTGCCGGCGCATTGGTCGTGCAACTGGACATGTCCGTGCCGTTCAGCGCCGCGCGCGCGCGCAACGCAGGCTTTGACGCGCTGCGCCTGCCCGACGGCGCCCCCGACTACGTGCAATTCATCGACGGTGACTGCGCGCTGGTGGAAGGCTGGCTCGACGCCGGGCGCGACTTTCTCGACGGGCACCCAGAGGTCGGCATGGTCACCGGTTGGCGGTCCGAGATTCACCCCGAGGCATCCTTGTACAATCGGCTTTGCGATTGGGAATGGCATCGCCCCGCCGGGCCGATCAAAGCGTGTGGCGGCGACATGATGGTGCGCGCCGCGCTGTGGCAGCAGGTGGGGGGCATGAACCCGTCGATCGTCGCAAGTGAGGATGAAGAGGTCTGCGTCCGCTTTCGCAAGGCAGGTTGGTCCCTGCACCGGCTGCCCCTGCCAATGACCCGGCATGATGCAGCCATGCTGCGTTTTGGCCAGTGGTGGCAGCGAGCGGTCCGCACCGGGCATGGCTTTGCCCAGGTCGGTCATCTGCATCCCGAATATTTCGCCAACGAACGCCGTCGCACCTGGATTTACGCCGCGCTTCTGCCATTTGCGATGATCTTCGGGCTGGTGACGTCGCTCTGGCTGACGTTCTTGGTGATTGGCCTGTATGGATTGAACTACCTGCGCACCATGCAGGGCCTTAAACGTAACGGCCTGTCAGAGCCCGCGCGACAGGCCAGCCTTATCTTTCTTTCCAAATTTCCGAACCTGATCGGCATGCTGCGCTTTTACCGGCGGCGGCTGACCGGGGCGGACATGACACTGATCGAGTACAAGTAATGACCCAAGAGATACGCATCGGACTGATTGGCGCAGGATACATCGCAGACTGGCACGCAGACGCGCTTGGTGCCACGCCCGGGGTTCGAATCGCCGCCATCTGCGACCCACGCGAATCCGCTGCCAAAACCCTCGCGGATCAACATGGGGCAGAGGTGTTCACATCTGTGGATAACTTGATCGAATCGAAAACCTGTGACGCGGTTCATATTCTCACACCGCCCAACGTACACGAGGGTATCGCCACACAATGTCTGTCTGGCGGCCTGAATGTGCTTGTGGAAAAGCCTGTTGCCGAATCAGCCGAAGCCACCCGCCGAATCGCGGACACCGCGCGGACGCATGGGCAGCTGTTTGCCCCCGGTCACAACTTTCTTGGACTGCCGTCATATGTCGCCATGAAGCGCGCGATGCAAGAGGGCGATTACGGTCGGATCCACACCGCAGAGATCCTTTGGGCGCTGCCGCTTGCGCCGCTGCGGTCAGGGCCCTTTAACCTGTGGCTTTTGCAGCAACCGCAGAACCTGCTGCTGGAACTGGGCCCGCATCTGGTGGCCTTTGCCCACGACCTGTTTGGCGAGATCGAGATCACCCATGCCGAAGCCGGTCATCCGGTGATGCTTCCCGGCGACGACGCCCGACCGCAGAGCTTTCGCATCCTCGCCCGTGCCGGTCATGTGAACCTCTCGTTCCAGATCACCATGGTCGAAACCGTGGATGACCGCTCTGTCACGTTGCGCGGCTCCTCTGCGCGGGCGTGTCTGGACTATGCTGCCGACACGCTGACGGTGGAACGGGAGAATGCCTCGGATCTGATCGTGAACCCGCTGCGCAAACAGCTCGACGTGTCCGAGCAACGGCTCAAGGTCGGGGCGCAGAACGCCTGGACGCAAGCGCGCTCCCTCAACACGCGCAGCCCCTATGCGCAAAGCTTTCGGGGCATGGGCGCCGCGATCTACGGCGCAATGGCGAAGGGCGCGCAAGATCCGCGTTTCTCTGCCGAGTCTGCGGTGGCCGTGATGGACACCATCGACCGCATCATCGACGCGCTTCCGGAAGATGTGAAACAGGTGGCCGCCCCTGCGGTGCAGACCCGCCAGCCCAACCCCACCGCGATGGTCATCGGCGGCACCGGCTTTATCGGACGCGCTTTGACACGGCGGTTGGTGGAGACAGGCCGCGATGTGCGCGTCGTGTCGCGCGGGCGCTCCGGCCCCTTCCCTGACCTGCCCGATCAGGTGGAAACCGTTCCGGTGGACCTTTACGATCTGGACGCGCTCACCGAGGCGATGCAAGGGATCGAGGTGGTCTACAACCTCGCCCGTGCGATGACCGACACGTGGCAGGACGCGTTGATCCATGATGTGGGCGTGGCCACGCGCATCGGTATGGCCTGTGAAAAGGCTGGCGTGAAACGGCTTGTCTATACCGGCACCATCGCGTCCTACGACATGTCTGACCCGACAAAGACCATCTCTGAGACGACCGGCTTTGCCGACGATATGACAGACCGCAACATGTACGCCCGGTCAAAGGCCGAGTGTGAAAAGCAACTGCTGAAACTGCATCGAGAGCGGGGCCTGCCGCTGACCATCGCGCGGCCCGGCATCGTGGTCGGCCCCGGCGGCCCGCTGCAACACTGGGGGATCGGGCGCTGGCACGGCGCGGGGGCTGTGCGCATCTGGGGGCATGGACGCAACATCCTGCCCTTTGTGCTCAATGACGACGTGGCAGACGGGCTGATCGCCATGGGCGAGGCGGATGCTGTCCAAGTCGAGGGCCAGAGCTTTAACCTGATCGGGGAGCCGATGTTGTCCGCCCGCGATTACTTTGACGCGATCCACGACCAACTGGGCGCGCGTATTCGCGTGGTGCCGGGCAATCTGAATGTCTTTTACGCGTCTGATGCAGTGAAGTACCTGCTCAAAAAGCACGCATTGCGGCGCAAGGCGGTCATCCGCCCGTCACGCGCCGACTGGCAAAGCCGGGCGCACTTTTCCCACTTCGACAACGGCGCGCCCAAACGCGTTCTGGGCTGGCAGCCCGAAGCCGACCGCGCGCGGTTCATCGATCGGGCGATCACGCAGGCGGGCTTGTTCGGGTTTTGATCGGAACGGCCAGTTTGGTGAACAATCCCTGTCAATCGGTCTCATTCTGGCCCGAATCTTCTGATTTAACCACATTTGACAGGGACGCGATGTGAGTTTTGGGCGTCAGTGAAGAGTAGCGCAGCGGCCCGTCAAAGGGTCAAGGGCAAGGCATGAACATGATGGACAGCCGCAAATTTCGGCGCCGGCGCAAGCCGCTGAAGGTAGATGAGCCGATCGAGGACGATCTGGCGCCCATCGAGCCTTTGGAAAGCCGCGAAGAGCGTCTGGCCCGTCGCGAGGCCGAGGCCGACGAGGCCGAGCAGGGGGCGGACGAACAGACGCACCTTGACGCAGTTGCCTCCGCCCAACGACAAGTCGAGGAGCAGGACCGCGCCGACCGTCAGCGCCTCGCCGAAGAACAAGCCGAAGCCGAGACCGTAAGGATTGCGGAAGCGCAGGCCCGGGCAGATGCGGCCGAAGAAACCCGACGCAGCCGCCTCGCCGCCGCCCGTGCCAAGCGGTCGGAAGCGCAGCAGCAGGCGGAGCTGGACCAACAGGCCGGGGCGGCGCGCGCCCAGCAGCAGAGCCTCGATGAGCATACCCGCCGTCAAGCCACGCCGATGCCACGCGCGCCTGTGCAACGGCGTGATCCTTGGGCTGAGATCCCGATGATGTCAGTCGATCTTAACCACCTGAACCGCAATCGGGTGATCACCGCCGACCGCCTTAATCCGGCACACACCAGCTTTGACGTGCTGCGCACGCGGCTGATGCACGCGCTGACTGAAAAAGGCTGGAAACGGGTGGCGATCACATCGCCCGGCAAGGACTGCGGCAAGACATTCTCTACGGCCAACTTGGCGGTGTCTCTCTCACGGCAGGAAAACACGCGAACCCTGGTGATGGACTTCGACATGCGGCGGCCTTCGCTGCACAGCGTGATGGGCGTCGAATCTCCCGGCTCGCTGGGCGACGTGCTGCGCGGCACGCTTGCCCCGGAAGACCACTTCCTGCGCATGGGTGAGAACCACTTCGATGCCGGGCACAATATCGCGTTCTCCATGAACACGGTGATCGAACCCTACGCCTCGGAACTGCTGCAGGACCCGCGCACGGAACGCGCGCTCAATCATATCGAGGAGAGCTTTCAACCCGATGTGATGCTCTTCGATCTGCCACCTGCGCTGTTTTATGATGACGTGATGGCCTTTCAGCCGCTGCTTGACGGCGTGCTGCTGGTGGTGGGCGGTGGTCTGACCACCGAACGCGAGATCAAGGAAGTGGAACGCCGCCTTGGCAAGGACACGCCCCTGCTCGGCATGGTTCTGAACAAAGCCGAAGGCGCTGACGCGGACCGCTACGCCTACTGATCCCCCACCCGCCCAGACAAAAGAAAACCGCGGCGTGGCCCCACCGGCCCGCCGCGGTTTCTCCCTTCCGGCGCCCCCACAGGCTCGGAAGGACTGCATTCCATATCAGTGGCGGACAGCGGCGCGCGGCGAGAACAGCGCGCCAAGACCGGAGGTTTTGACCAACCATCCCGCCAGCCCGGCCAGCAGCGCCAGCAGTCCAAGACCCTTTGCCGCCGCTTTCAAACCACCGGCAGTGCGATCGCGGCCCGTGGCCACCACCGGGATCACGGCCACTGGCTGAATGCCAAGCATACGCTCCATCTGCTGCTGGGTGCGGATCGCCGGGTTCAGCATTTCCAGCACCAGCGCCACAGCCAGCGCCAGCAACAGCGAAGCAACGCCACCGACCGCCGTGATTTTCTTCGCCGAAGACGACATCGGGTTCTCCGGCACGAGGGCGGTTTCCAGCACCTCAAAGCGTCCGGCGTTCTGGGTATCTTCGAGCGCCTGGCCCATCTCGGCCTCAGCCTTGGCGCGGGTGATGACGCGGTATTGCTCTTCCAGTCGGTCCATCTCGCGTTCCATCCGGGACAGCTCGCGCTCCACTTCAGGGGCGGAGACGATCTGCGCCTCGATGGCATCGGCACGGCTGGCCACCAGCGCCTTTTGATCCTCCAGCAAGGTGACCTGACGTTCGATCTCCTCGGCGCGGCGGCGCGTGGTGTCGGACTGCATGGAGATGATCTCCTGCTCCAGGTCGAGCTGCGTGTCCTTCAACGTGGTCAGCTGGCTGCGCAGTGCCATGATTCCCGCGGGAAGCTGCGCGGCATTGGCCTCCTTGTAGGCGGCAATCTGATCTTCCAGAACGACGATCTCCGCCTCTACGCGCGCCTCTTCGTTCTGGTAGAAGGACAGCGTTTCGCGGGCCTGGTTCACGGCGCGGGTGCGGGACTGTTCGATCATTGAACCCATCAGGTCATTTGCCACGTCGGCGGCCTTTTCGGCGTCAGCCAGTTGCACGGTGATCATCAGGCCCGAGGGCACGGCGGGCGCAGCGCTGAAGGTCGTGCTTGGATTGGTGATTTCGTTGATGCGGGCGGACTGGCGCATCATGTACACACGCTCGGACGCGCTCATCATCGGATCGTGCGTGAACAGGTCGTGCTTGTCCATGACGCGGACGAGGTTGTCACGTGACATCAGGCGCTGCTCGATCAGCTTGAGCCGTCGGGACGTGCCGCCAGCGGTCTGAACAGAGGTTGCGGCGCTTGCCACGCTGGCGTCCTCGATCTGGACGACGGCGGTTGCCTCGTAGACCTTGGTCTGGGTCAGCGCAAAATTCAGCGACAAAAGAATGCCCGCGAAGAAAATCCCGGCAATCAGCAGGCCGCGACGTTTCAGTGCAGCAAAGATCTCATCGACAGATTGAAACTGGTTCATAATACGCGATCCCGCAAAGTTGGCCCCCAATGCGGAAGAGGGCGTCCGGTCCAACCTCTCCCGAGGTTGCTACGACCGATGCGCGCCATCTTCGAGACATAATCTAACCGCTGCGCCTCAATCTCGCCACACCCTTGCAACGTTCGGCTAGGAAACACTTCGTGTCCATTTCCGGGATCGCCGCCACAGTTTTGCCTTGGTTCACTAAAGTTCAATCATATCAGCGCCAAACA
This sequence comes from Sagittula marina, assembly GCF_014196795.1. Taxonomy (GTDB): domain Bacteria; phylum Pseudomonadota; class Alphaproteobacteria; order Rhodobacterales; family Rhodobacteraceae; genus Sagittula; species Sagittula marina. The sequence continues at coordinate 157,318 of NZ_JACIEJ010000001.1, read as the reverse complement.
AGGCATAGCCCGCCGCATTTGAGCAGGCTCCACCGAGCACGTCCTGGCCCTCACGTGCTGAAACGGCTTACGCGGGGACAAAAGTAAACAGAACCTTGTCTGAAACGGGCTGAAGTCGGGCCGTATCAGGGCGCATGTTCCGGCGACTCACCTGATCATTCACCGGCTCAGAACAGCGCAAAACGCCCCAGAGTTTCCCCTGAGGCGTTCCGCGTGCTCTTTGGTCGTGTAAGCTTTAGGCGCCGCGATGTGATCGCATGGCCCGGCGGCGGGCCATCGCTTCGGCCCGCGCATCGGCGCGTGGGTTCCCCGTCGCCGCGACCGGCATCGCAGGGGTCGACACTGCGACCGGTGGCGCGACGGACGGGCCTTTCGCGGGCTTTGGGGTGGGTGCGGCAGCTTGCGGCACACCGTTTGTCAACTCGGCCACCCGCGCAGCGAGATCGGCCAGCCTGGGCAATCGGAAGATGTCGGTGATCGACAGCTTCGCCGCGCCCAGTTCCTCGCGAAGCGCCCGATGCACCTGGACTGCCAGCAAGGAATGCCCACCGAGGTCAAAGAAGTTGTCCGACCCCTTCGGCCCCGCCACGCCAAGGAAACGGGTCCAGATCGCGGCCACGCGGGCCTCGACCTCAGCCGGGGCAACCTGAGTGGTGCTTGCCTCCGGTTTGCTTGCGACAGGGGCTGGCGCGGCCACCGGAATGGCGGCGGCCGAAGTCGGCACTGGCAGCGCCTTGCGATCCACCTTCTTGTTTGGCGTCAGGGGGAAGCGTTGCAATGACACGAACCGCCCCGGCACCATGAAGCTGGGCAGATCCCGTGCCATGGCTGTCTTGAGCGTCGCCTCTTCTTGCGCCGTGCCGGTGTAATATCCCACCAGCCGCACGTCGCCGGGCACGTCCTCCCGCGCGACCACGACCGCCTGGGTGACACCTTCGATCGCCTCAAGACAGGCTTCGATTTCGCCCAATTCGATCCGGTAGCCGCGCAGTTTCACCTGATTGTCGACGCGCCCCACAAAGTCGAGCTTTCCATCGGGACGCCTGCGCACCAGGTCTCCGGTCCGGTACATCCGCCCCGCATCGAAGGGGTTGGCGACGAAGCGTTCTGCCGTCAGGTCGGGCCGCTGCCAATAGCCCCGCGTGACACCCTCGCCACCGATCCAGAGCTCGCCCTCCTGACCGATGCCCACGGGCTGCTGGTCATCGTCGAGCACATACATCTGCTGGTTTGCCAGCGGCAGGCCGACGTTCACCACCGCCTCCCCCGGCGCGGCACGGGTGCAGGAGGACCAGATCGTCGTCTCTGTCGGGCCGTACATGTTGGTCACGGTGGCATTGGTGATCTCTGCAAATTCCTGCACCAGCGCGCCGGGCAGCGGCTCCCCCCCGAGGAAGAGATGCTGCACCCCCTTCAGGGCAAAGCGCGCCTCGTCGTTCATGGCGATCATCCGCGCCATCGACGGCGTACATTGCAGATGCGTCACTCCATGCCGCACGATCTGCGCCGCGATGGAGAAGTCGTGGTCCGCCAACGCGCGTTCCTCGTTGGCCTGTGCGACGACCTCTGCCAGCGGGCGCAAACCATCAAGCACCACCTGAGGGTCGATGCCGTAGTCGATCAGACAGGCCACTTCGGTCACGCCGATGTCCTTCACCTGTTCGACCCGTGCCAGCGCATCTTCTACCGTGCCGAACAGGCCGCTGTCATTGAAGTAGCGCTCGAACGCATAATCGAGGATCGCATCCAGCTCCTCCGCCTCCAGCCCATCAAGCTGCAAGTCGAAGGCATTTTGCGCCCCCTCGGGCCGCTTGAACGCTGGAAAGGCCCAGGCGTATTGTTTGATCAGGCCAGCGGCGGAATTGAGGTAGTCCTTCATCGGACCGCGCGCGATCTCCCGCGCCTGTTCGCGGGTCTCGGCGATGAAGGTGTGCAACATCAGCGACACTTTGAACTCCGCCGGGTCGTGGCCCGCCTCGCGCAGCGCCGCATGATAGAGCTTGATCTTCTCGCCCACCTCGTCGACCGACTGGCCCAGCAGGTGCGTCAGCACGTTGCAGCCTGCCTTACCCGCCTCGATCCACGTGGCGGGGTTGCCCGCCGTGGTGACCCAGACCGGCAGTTCTTTTGACACCGGGCGGGGCTGTGTCACCACCTCGTGCAGGGAGCCGTCCTGACGCGGAAAGGATACGGCCTCCCCCCGCCACAGCCGCCGCACGATATCCAGATCCCGCATCATCGCGGGCTTGTTTTCCGGCGGCGTGTTTTCGGGGCGCAGCACGAAATCATCAGGCTGCCAGCCAGAGGCGATGGCCATGCCCGCGCGCCCGTTGGTGAGGTTGTCGATCACCGCCCATTCCTCGGCGATGCGGGCGGGATGGTGCAGCGGGGCAACCACGGAGCCGCCTCGCACGCCGATGTTGCGCGTCACTCCGGCGACCGCAGCGCCCGTCACGGATGGGTTCGGATAGGGTCCGCCAAAGGCGTGAAAGTGCCGCTCCGGCGTCCAGACCGCGACAAAGCCATTGTCATCAGCGAACTTTGCACCGTCCAGCAGCAGCTTGTACTTGTCGCGCCCGGCACCGTCATCATTGCCCCAATAATAGAGGGAAAATTCCATTCCCCCGACCGAAGGCATCGGCCCGTTGGAGATCAGGCCGCGGTCTTCGTCGCCGGTCAGTACAACTGTCAGACCACGCGCCGTGGTCCAGAACAGCTCCAACACCGAGATGTCGAAGGACAGCGAGGTGACAGCCAGCCAGACGCCTGACGTCGGGATATGCTGATCCATGCCGACGTAAAAATTGACCGCGTTGCGGTGTTCGACCATCACGCCCTTCGGCTTGCCGGTGGAACCACTGGTGTAGATCATGTAGGCCAGATGCTCCGGCCCGCTGAGCGGCACGGGATCGGTGTCGGCCATCTCGGCCAGACGCGGTTCGGCGTCCAGCACCAGGACCTGCGCCGCGTGGCGGGGCAAGGCCTGCTCCATCGCGGCCTGCGTCACGATCACCTGCGCGCCGCTGTCCTCGACGAAATGTTCCAATCGATCCGCCGGATAGCTTGGGTCCATGGGCAGATAGGCTCCGCCTGCCTTTAGAATGCCCAGCGCACCGACCATCATGTCGACCGACCGCCCCACGCACAGGCCGACCACCGCATCCGGACCCACGCCCATGTCGCGCAGCAAATGCGCAACGCGGTTCGCACGGGCGTTCAGCTCCGCGTAAGACAGGTGCACGTCCTCAAAGATCAGCGCCGTCGCGTCCGGCGTGCGCGCCACCTGCGCTTCGAAGGCGGTCTGCATGGTCAACGCGCGGTCATGATCAAAGTCTGTGGCGTTGGCCGCGTCGATCAGGGCGCGCTCCGTGTCCGGCAGTGCCGTGCCACTGTCCAGACGTGCCGCGAGGATCTCCGCCATTTGCGGCGCGATCTTCCCACTGTCATAGAGGAACGCGCCAGAGTGCAGGTCCACAGTCACCACGGTTCCGGCGACAAAACCGTCTTGGCTCAGGCCAATGGCGGGCACCTCTGGCCAGTCGAGTTCTGGCGCCCGCACGAACAGGTCGCGGGCAAAGGGCAACACCCGACCATCACGCCAGAGCGCCCAGTCGCCTTGCAGGTCGTTCCCGGCATCGTGCCAGGCCAGATCCACCGCATGGCCCGCCAGTTGCGCAGCCCAAACCGCCACGTCCCGCGCCTCGACACTCCGGGTCAGGGCCCGTGTCTGCACGTCGCCCGAGGCGCCCCCTGCACCCGGCACCGTCGCCGGAGCGTAACTGGCAAACGCCTTGCGTGCCGCGCGTTCCACTGCGACTGCCGCTTTGGCCGCCCCTGTCGCCCCCAAGGGCAAGACGTCACCGACAGAGGCCACCTCCGCCAATGCAACCGGCGCGCCGCAGATTCGCGTCACCTCCAACGCCAAGGCCCCGTCGCCGCAGGCCACCACCAGCCGCGCGTCGGCCTCCAACACTGTGCCCGCTGCGGCGTGGGCGTCCATCACCGATGCCTCGGCCACGCGCCACACCCCCGAAGGCGTGCGCAGTTTCGCAACGCACAGCGGGTTCCAATACGGCCCGTGATCCAGTGCGCGCACCTGCCGCGACAGCTCTGACGCGGGGCGTGCGAGGTCGAGCAACCCGTGCCCCTCCGGCCGATCCTTCAAGCCGTGATAGCTGCGTTGCGACAAGTCCTGCGGCTGACGTTCCAATCCATGCGCCATCTGATCCAGCACCGCCGGAAAACTGTCGAGCGCCGCCTCCCACGCCTTGGTGTTCAAGGTCAGGGCCGTGTCCTGATCGGTGACGTCGAACAAGCGTTGCACCAGAACATCGCCTTCGTCCACGCCGCCCTCGATCATGTGCCACGAGATGCCGTGCTGTGTCTCGCCCTCCAGCAGCGCCCAGACCGGGGCGTTCAGCCCGGCATGGCGCGGCAAAGGACCGTCGTGAAAATTTACCGCCCCCCGCTTGGCGCAAGACAAGACATTGTCCGGCACAATTTCCAGATTGGCGATGGACAGCAGCCAGTCGAACTCCCCCAACCGCGTTGCCAGATCCTTGCCGTAGGGCTCGACCCGCAGGCCGCGCCCCTCGGCCCAAGTCGTCACCCCAGCGTCATGCGTCACAACTGCGCGCAGCCGGTGGCCACGGGCCAGAGCCATCTCGCCGCATTGCACGGTCAGAGTGTCGTTCCCCATCAAAATGCAGTCAAACGTGGACATGATCGTCCCTCCTTTGCGCCGCAACGACACCCGGCAAGGGGCGCGTCGCGGCTGACAGGTCGTGTTTCAAAAGATCGCGCAGAAAGTGTTTCGGATCGGCGGGCGGCTTACCCTGAAGCCGTCGCCGCACCCGCCAGAGCGCACCGCCCAAGCCATGCGCCAACGTCGCCCCCACGGCATATAACCGCCCGTGGTTCTTGGAGAAATAATGCCAGCGGCTGTCCAGCCAATAGCCGGGAATACGTTCCCAGCGCCGCATCCCGGTCGAGACGGAGCCGATGTGCATCACCGCGCTGTCATGCACGTAATGCGTCTCGAAGCCGTGCTGCGCCAGTTGAAGACACAGGTCTGTCTCTTCGAAATAGAGGAAATAGACCTCATCAAAGAGCCCGCTCTGCTCCAGCGCATCCATGCGCAGCATCATCGAGGCGCCCGCCAGCCAGTCGACTTTTTGCGTGTCCTCCGGCACGGCCAAAGGCACACGCCAGCGCGCCAACACGCGTGACACCGGGCCAAAGCGGATCGCGCCTTCGAATTCTGACGCGAGGGACGGAAAGCGAAAGGCCGTCATATGCGCCTCCCCGTCCTCGCCGTGGATGTACGACCCGGCGCAGCCTGCGCGCGGATGCGCCTCCAGGTGGTCATGCAGCTTTGCGATGGCATCGGTCCCGGGGAAAGCGTCCGAATTCAGCAGGTAGACGTAATCCGGGCGGCTGCCGTCAGACATGCCCGCGCGGATGCCGACGTTGTTGCCCGCGCCAAATCCGCCGTTGTGGCCCGACTGAATGACACGGATCGGCAGCGCCTGCGCCGCGACCTGCGCGCAGAGCCAGTCATATGATCCATCGCCGGAATCGTTGTCCACGATGACCAGCTCCGCCTCCAGCCCTTGCATCGCCGCCAGCGCGGCATGGGCCGATTTCAGTGTCATCTCCGGTGTGCGGAAGTTCAGCGATACGACTAAAATGCGTGCCATGATCTACTCCGCCGCGTGACTGGGAAAGGGCACGACGTCGCCCATTGGTCTCTCGGCATCCTCGATCACGTCGCGCATCAGGCCGGCCAGCACGCGCACGTTTGGCTCCAACACCATGGAATCGTGATCCCCCGGCACCTCGTGGACCTCCACCTGCGGCGCGACGGAGCGCCAGTCGTTGTCCTCCAACACGTAAGTGCGCTCCGAATTCACCAATTTGCCGCCCGACACTGTCCATTGGCCGGACAGCGGCGGCCGGAACAGCACCAGACGACCGTCCCATGGCGCAACCGTGTAGGCGTTGATCGCGCGATAGAACGCTGCTTCGATCTCTGCATTATGGAAGCCATGCGCCGCCTCGGTTTCGCCCGGCGCGCGACGCTTGGCGATCTCCCAGGCGATGCGGTTTCTGGCCCAGACAAAGGGATAAAGAAGGCCCTTTTCCCGCGCCTTATGCGCTTGGATGATCACCCGATCCACCAGTTCCAGCGGGCGGCGCTGCGGCAAGGGCGTGTCCAGCATGACCACCAGCGAGACCTGCTCGCCCGCAGCCTCCAACTGGTGCGCGATCTCGTAGGCAGTTATGCCCCCGCCAGAGAACCCGCCCAGCATGTACGGCCCATGTGGCTGCACCTGCCGCATTTCCGCAATGTAATCGCGGGCGGCGTCCTCGATGCTGTCATGCGGGGTTTCGCCGCCATACAGGCCGCGCGCCTGAACGCCATAAAACGGGCGATCCGCCCCCAGAAGATGCGCAAGGTGGCGCAAATTCAACACGTTGCCGAACATCCCCGCGATCAGGAAGAACGGCTGCCGTGGTCCACCGTCGCCCTCGTGCATCGCCACCAGATGCCGGAACCGCCGTTGTGGCGCTTCGGCCCGGGCCGCGCCGTCCACCGGCCCGATCTCTGCTTCGATCAGCGCGGCACAGGCGCGAATGGTGGGTGCCTCGAACAGAACCGAGATCGGGAAATCCACGCGGAAGGCTTTCTTGATCATGGCAAACAGGCGCACCGCGATCAGCGAATGCCCGCCAAGGTCGAAAAAGCTGTCCTCGACGCCCACGTTCGACACGCCCAACAGCTCCTGCCAGAAGCCTGCCAGCCGCTCTTCGATCTCGCCCTCAGGTGCGACGAAATCGCTTTCCAATTGGGGCCGCTCAAAATTCTGCGTGGCCGTTGCCTCCACCGCGCCGGCCTGAGCGACCAGCGCCGGCAAATCCATCGAGGACACCACCACCTGCCGCTCGCCACTGGCCAGAACACGGTGAAACGCCGTGACCCCCTCGGCGGGCAGGATGCCCTGCGACAGATTGTGCGCCAGCCGCTCCTCCGCCGGGGACAGGGCCTGCGCTGTGCTTGGCTCGTCAAAGCGCACCTCCGCCGGGGTCAGTCGCGGCGCATCGCGCAGCACGTCGAGCGAGGCCAGCTTGCGGATGGTGAAACCCTTCACCTCGACACAAACGCGCCCATCCAGATCACACAGCGTCACGTCGAACACCGCGGTTTCGCGGTCGGCACGGTTCTCAGCGGCATTGCGCACCCAGGAGACCACGCGCGCAGGCAGCGCCTCATACACCTTGACCGAGGCGTAGCGCACCGGCACCCACAGATGCGTCGCCTGATAGCCCTCGATCAGCTCCATCGCCCAGCCGGTCGCGATGTCCATCAGCGCCGGATGCAGCAAACAGCCGTCGTCTGCCGCCTCTGGTCCCAGTTCCAGCTCTGCGACGCCTTCGCCCTGGCCCAGCGCAGCGCGGCGCAGCACCTTCCAGCGCGGGCCAAAGTTCAGATGCACCTCCTGCGCACTGACGAGCGGCGCGCCTGCGGCCTCCCTTGCGGCACCACACCGCGCACGCAGCGCGTCCAGATCCACCGGCTCCGGCGTGCCCATGGGCAGCAGCGACAGCGCGCCCTCGGCCGTGGCGGCAAAGCCATGCCGCCCGTTCAGCGACACATCCGCTGCGACTTCAAACCCATAGCCGCTGTCGGTGCGCGTCAGCGTCACCTCCACCTGTCGCGCGCCCTGATCGGCGACCTTGAGGGGCCGCAGAAAACTCAGGTCGCGCAGCTCGAACGGCCCATCCTCGTGATGCGCCCGCAAGGCATGTGCCGCCAATGTCAGATAGCCGGTGCCGGGCAACAGCGCATCGCCCGCGCGAGTCCGGTGTTCGTCGATCCACCAGTCGTCCGCGCTGTAAGAGGCGGCAAACACGCGATTTCCCTGTGCGTCAAAGCGCGCCACGTCGAGCAGCGGCAGGGCCACCGGCTCTTCCGGCGCGTCGGGCAGATCGCCGGTGCGTGCGGCCACGGCCTCTGCCGCCATGCCGACTTCGTTCCAGATGCCCCAGTTCAGCGCCACAACCCGCGTCTTGCCAGACCGGGCCTGCGCATAAGCGTTGAGATATTCGTTTGCGGCGACGTAATCCACCTGCCCCGCCGGGGCGGTCACGGTAGAGGACGAGGCGAACAACACCATCCAGTCGAGCGTGCCGTCGGGAAAGACCTCCCCCAGCACATCGGTGCCGTGGATCTTCGGCGTGAACACACTCTCGACCGAGGCCGGGGATTTTGCCAGCAGCGGAGCATCGTCGATCACACCTGCGCCGTGGATCACACCGCTGATCGGGCCGAACCGCGCCGTCACCGCATCGCGGGCCGTGCGCATCTGACCCGCATTGCAGACGTCAGCGGCCACAACCATAACCTCTGCGCCCGCGTCCTCCAGCGATTGCACTGCACGTATGCGCTGCGCCACGCGGTCCTGCGGTGCATGACGTTTCAGATAATCCGGCCATTCCGCACGCTCCGGCAGAGCCTGCCGTGCCAGCAGCGCCAGCTTTGTCCCCCGCGATGCCAAGTCCTGTGCGAGGGTCAGTCCGATGCCGCCAAATCCGCCTGTCAGCAGAACCACATCGGCCTGCACCGGCGCGGCGTCTTCAAGTGGCATTGGTTTCATCACGCGATCAAATCGCCGATCCCCGCGCAACGCCGCCTGCCCATCGCGCGGCTCTGCCAGCAGTTCTTCCAGAAGTCGCAGGTCAAGTGCCTCGCGCGCCGCCTCGGCCTCGGCCATCGTTCGACCGCGCGCCCAGAACGGTGCATCGCCCGACACCGGCAACACCACGTCCAGACAGTTCACCGTCACACCCGGCATCTCGCGCGGGATCACCCGCGCCGGACCAGCTACGGTGGCCTTTTCGGGATAGGGCAGGCCCTCGTCACGCAGCCTCACCGCGCCATTGGTCACAACGTCGATATGCAAGGGACGCGCAACGCCTTCGCCTTCCAACGCCTGTGCAAGGAACAGAAGGCTGTAAAATCCCTGCTCCTGAACGCGATGGAAGAACGACGATCCGGGCCGGTGCCCTTCGCCTTCGGTCAGCAACCAGAAATGACCGATCCGCGTCGGCAAAAGCCCCCGCGCACCGAGGTCCGCCAGCAACAGATCGAACCCTTCGCGGCCGCGCTCCGGTGCCAGGACATAGTCCTCGCCCACCCGGGCAAAAGCATCGCCGGGCCGCACCGCGACCACCTGATGCCCCGCCGCGCGCAGACGGGTCGACAGCCGCGCGGCCACACCGCCCTCGTCCTCGAACATCAGCCAGACCTGCGGCGCGGCATCGCCCAGACCATGCGCCACATCGACTTCGACCTCCGCCGCGCGGGGCCGCCAGACAGGCTTCCAGCCCCAACCGGACACATCGTCGGTGCGCGTCAGGAAGGTCGGTCGCTGGCTCACAGCCTCCCCGGGCGCGATGAAATACTCTTGCCGTTGAAAGGCATAGGTCGGCAACACGACGCGATTGCGCCGCGCGTCCCCCCAGATCTGCGCCCAGTCGATAGACACGCCAAGCGCCGCCAGACGTCCCAGCACCTCGAACATATGTTTGTCGTCGGCGATCTCTTCGTCCCGATGCCGCAGAGACGACAGCACCGCCTGCGCGCCCACCTCCGGATGCGCCCGCGCCAGCGAAGACAGCGCCTTGCCCGGCCCCACTTCCAGCAGCACGCGGTCATCCCCAGCCACCGCGCTCAGGCAATCGGCAAACAGAACCGACCCGCGCAGATGCCCAACCCAATAGGCCGGGTCCATCGCCTGCGCATCCGTCATCATCCGTCCCGTGCGGTTCGACGTCAGCGGGATCTGCGGCGGGTGCAGTGCAATGCTGCGCAGATAGCTCTCAAACTCAGCCAGGATCGGCTCCAGCATCCGGCTATGCGCGGCAATGTTGATGCCGATGCGCTGGCAATCCACACCGCGCGCGGCCAAAACCGCCTCCAGCTGATCCAGCGCCGCCTGCGGGCCGGAGGCCACTGACAGTTCCACCCCATTCTCCGCCGCAAGGTCCAGATCGGCGCCCAGCAGCGGCCGCAAATCGGCGGCGCTCAGGCTCACTGACAGCATCCCGCCCTCCGGCACGGTGTCGAACAGCCGCCCGCGCAAATGCACCAGACCGATGCAATCCTCGAACGACATCACGCCCGCCAGACAGGCCGCCGTGTTCTCTCCCATGGAATGTCCGGTCAGGGCTGCAGGCATCACGCCCCACCCCATCCACATCTGCGCCAACGCATATTCGGTGATCATGATCAACGGCAGCTGCAACGAGGGTCGCAAAAGCGCCGCGTCCGCCGCCGCCACATCATCCTCCGGCAACCAAAGCGCGCGAACCTTGTGTTTCTCTGCTTCTGAAATACTCATCTGTGACGCGTCCATCAGCGCTTCCAGATGCGTCAGGCCGCGATCCATCCATTCGGCAAAGACCGGCTCCGTCTCATACAAATCCCGCGCCATGCCCGCGTATTGCGCGCCACCGCCGGGAAACATGAACACCACCTCGGGCCGCTCCAATGCGCTGTGCAGATGAAGGCGACGCGGGTTTTTGCCCTCCAGCAAATCCGCCGCCTCTGAATGGCTGTCTGCCACCACAACCATGCGCCGCTCGAATGCCCGTCGACCGTCTTTCAGCGTCCAGGCCACATCTGCCAGATCCTGTTCGGGATGTGCGCGCAGATGCGCCGCCAATCGTGCCGCATTCGCCTCCAGCGCCGCCTTTGACCGACCCGAAACCGTCAGGATCTGGAACGGCCAGTCGCTCGCGTCGCCTGCCGCGCGTTCCGGCGCCTCTTCCAGCACCACGTGTGCATTCGTGCCGCCAACACCGAGTGCATTCACCCCGGCACGCCGCGGATGATCGCCGCGCGTCCAATCGGTCAACCGGTCATTTACCATAAACGGCGAACCCTCGAAGCCGATCGCCGGGTTCGGTGCCTCATAGCCCAGCGATGGCGGTATCTGCGCGTGATGCAGTGCCAAGGACGCCTTGATCAGCGACGCAACACCCGCCGCTGTATCCAGGTGGCCGATGTTGGTCTTCACCGATCCGATCCGGCAATGCCCCACCGCGCCAGAGGTCTCGCGGAACGCCTCCGTCAGCGCCGCGACCTCGATCGGGTCGCCCAGATAGGTGCCTGTGCCGTGACACTCGACGTAATCCACCGTGTCCGATGTGACGCCCGCAATCGCCTGCGCCTCGGCCACCGCAGCAGCCTGCCCTTCGACCGACGGCGCGAGGTAACCGGCTTTGGCCGCGCCGTCGTTGTTGACGGCCGTGCCCTTGATGACGCCCCAGATATGGTCGCCATCGGCCACCGCATCCGCCATGCGCCGCAGGACAACGCAGCCTGCGCCAGAGCCGAACACCGTCCCTTTGGCCCGGTGATCAAAGGCGTGGCAGGCCCCGTCTGGCGACAGGATTTCGTTTTCCTTGTACAGATAACCGCGTCCCTGCGGCAGCTCTATCGTCACGCCGCCCGCCAGCACCATGTCGCATTCGCCATTCAGCAGCGCCTGCACGCCGTAATGCACCGCCACCAAGGAGGTCGAACACGCCGTCTGCAAGTTGATCGACGGCCCCTTCAGATCCATGATGTGCGACAGGCGCGTGGTCATGAAATCCTTGTCGTTGCCCGTGTGGCGCAGCAGGAACATCCCCGTATTGTCCACGAGGTCCGGATTCGAACAGACGTTGAAATAGAAATAGGATCCCATGCCGCAGCCCGCGAAGACACCGATCTGGCCGTCGAACCCCTCGGGCACATGACCGGCGGTCTCCATCGCTTCCCACGCGCATTCCAGAAATTGACGGTGCTGCGGGTCCATGATCGCCGCATCCTTGGGCGACAGGCCGTAAAACTCCGCATCGAATTGGGCAAACCCTTCGAGCGGTGCGGCAAACGGCACGTAATCGCGGTGCCGCATCAGGCCGGGATCTTCGCCAGCGGCGCGCAGCTCTTCCTCTGACAGACGCCGGATCGAAGAGACCCCGTCGCGCAAATTCTGCCAGTAGGCGTGAATGTCTGCCGCCCCCGGAAGATGCGCAGCCATGCCAACAATCGCAATGTCGTTTTCGCCCCAAAGGTGCGTCATGCCCAATCCACCTTAAACAAACATGCTTACATCATGCTTTGACAATGTGCGAAAAATGGGGCGCTTTTTAGGATTTACCTAAGGTAAAGGCCTCAATTCAGGCTTCATTGTCTACTTTCATACAACAATTCGTCATTTCAAAGCCGCTGCAGAACAAAATAATGAACAACACATGACCCTCTGCGCGGCCTTACGTCTTTTGGCCAGTGTTCACCCGGCAAGGCCGCTCACAGCGCCCCAGTTCACCCATAGCGCGAGCGACGCCAAAGCCAAAGCCAGCAGCCCGAACCCCAGATCATGCAGTCCGTCCCACGCGCCCATGCGCCGCGCCAGCCAGACCACCACAGGATAGGCCGCGAAATAAGACAGCCCCTGCCCGATCAGCGCCCCCAGCAGACCCGCAAACTCCAACCCGATGAGCAACCCGATCCAGACCAGCACCGCCCGCGACAGGGCAAGCACGAAAAACCGCTTTGAATCGCCCGCCGCAAGCGCCGCCTGATCATACGTCATCACGATCAAAACCGGCATTTGTGCGCAGGCCACCACCACAGCCACGGCCCCCGCCTGTTCGTAGCGTGAATCGTACAGCAGTTGCACCAGCCAGACCGCGCCCAGCGCAAACACTCCGACACAGCCCAGCAACAGCGCCGTCACCGCCACGCGCATCTTGCGCAGACGGGCAAAGTTCTCGGCGCTCTCTTTCGGGGGCGTGTCCCGGTAGATCGGTATCAGGATCTTCTGCGTCACCATGTAACCCAGCATCAGTGGGAACGATGCCCAGAAGAAGCCGATGTTATAGACCCCGAACACATCCAGCGGCAGCGCCTTGCCCATCAGGATCTTGTCCGCCTGATTGTAAAAGAACCCCGCGATGGTGGCGAGGAGCACCCATTTCCCAAAGGAGAACAGCTCTTTGCGGGCCTCCTCCTCCCAGACGAAGCGGTTGCGCGGGCCGGGCAGAAATTGGGTGTTCAGCCAGACCTGAACCAATGAACCCACCAGCGCCGACACCACCAGCGCCCAGACGGACCCCCACCACCACGCCAGCACCACAGCAGCAATGACGCCGGACAACTGCACGAACATGTCCAACAGCGTGACCCGTCCCAGCATCAGGTGCCGGTTCGCCGTCACCATAGCCGTGGGCCGGAACCCGTCGATCACAGAGGTCAGCGCCGCCACCGGCAGCATCAGCGCCAGCTCTGGTGCGTCGTAGATCCGCGACATGGGCCATGCCAGCGCACAGGCCACCAGCCACAAACCACCCCCGCGCAGAACCTGCATCGTCCAGGCCGTGTCGAGAAAATCCCGGTCGTCGCCGCGCTTGCTTTGCAGAATTGCGGGGATCGCCCCCACATCGGAAAACTGATGCAGCGCCATCAGGAAAACCATGACCAGCGACATCAGGCCAAAGGCCTCGGGGAAAAGCAGCCGCGTCAGGATAAGGTTCGACGCCAGACGCACAACCTGGGAAAAGCCGAAGCCGCCCACCGTCAGCAACGACGAGCGCATAACCCGCGCGCCAAGCCCGTCTCCGCGCAACATGGCAAAGCGGCCCGCCATGCTCATCGCCCGCGGCTCCACCCTTGCCCGTCTCGTTTCGTCAACCTGACCATCATGGCCACCCCCGAATACACCGCAAAGCCCAGCGGATCCCGCAGAGCCAGCTTGACCTTCTCCCGTTTGGACAAGACCTTTTTGTCGTCGTTTTTCAACAAATGCGGGTAGTCTTTTGTAATCTGTTCGACACCGGCATCCTGTCTGCGTCGCACCCGCACCAGCCTGCCAAACCCTTCGGCAATAGGCCAGTCATAGGGCGCGGGAACACCGATGCGCTCCTCCGGGGTAAAGCTCAAGCGCACAAAGGTGTCGTCAGAGATAATATCGGGAAATTCGCCCCAACGCGCGCGCCCTGCGGCATTCACCGCGAACAGACCGCAGCCGGGCACCCCCTCGCGCATGAAGGGCACCCGCGCCCACATCCGCGCATAGGCCCGACTGATCGCACCCCGAGCGGTGATCCGCACGGCCCCGCTGGCATAGCGTGGCGCTGGAACATCAAGCACGTCGACCACCTGTGCCAAAAGCTGCGGCGTCAGGATCACATCTGCGTCGAGGTAGACCCGGATCGGCGCGCAGGCCACGGCGTCGCCCGCGTTCAGCGCGCCCAGCTTGCCGCCCTCGGCCAGTTCCAGTACGTCCAGCGTCCAGCCGCGCGCCGCGAACCGCTCGGCAAATGACCGCGCCCGCGCTGCCGTGTCGTCCCAACAGCCATTTGCCACCACGATGACCTGCACGCCGCCGGCCACCGGATCAGAGGCTGACAGCGCCTGCAGGCACGCACCAATCAGTGCCGCCTCATTGCTCGCTGGCAATATAACAGTAGCCCGCATGCCACCCATGGCCTTTGCTCCGACCCAAACCCGTACCCGCGACGCCACACCCAGGAGAAAACCCGAGCGCTTCAGCGTCTTTATGTGCAGTTAACTATGGCCAAATGATGATACCAGCCCGAATAGTTGCTGCAATCCGCCCATGGGACGGCGGGGCTGCCAAACCACCTCAGGGAATCACTTTTGCCGCAAGGCCTGCGCATCGGTTACATCGTCCCGCAGTTTCCGGGACAAACCCACATCTTCTTCTGGCGCGAAATCAAAGCGCTCGAAGCGATGGGGCACGAGGTGCATGTCTTTTCCACACGCAAACCACCCGCCAAGCTGATCTCTCACGCCTGGGCCGGAGAGGCCATGGCGCGCACCACCTACCTGGGTCGGGTGAACCCCTTGCTGGCATTTGCCGCGCTGGCAAAGTTGACACCAAAGGGCCTGCCGAAATGGCTGCTGCGCGAGCCGACGGCCTTCAGCAAGGACATTCTCATCAGCCTTGCTGCCGCAAACAAGCTGCACAGCATGGCCAGGAAGCTGAACCTTGACCACATCCATGCCCATTCCGCCGCGCGTGCATCTTTCATCGCGGCGCTGCAACATCACATGGGCGGACCGACCTACTCGCTGACCCTGCATGGGCCGCTGTCTGATTACGGCCCGGGTCAGAAATTCAAATGGCGCAGCGCCAGCTTTGCGACGATCATCACGCAGAAGCTGTTGGGTGAGGTGCACGAGGCTCTCGGCACTTCACTGCCCGACCGCCTTTTGGTTCGGCCCATGGGGGTCGACACCAACGAACTGGCCCGCAGCACGCCTTACGTTCCACCGGAACACGGGAGGCCTGTCCGCATCTTCTCCTGCGCGCGGTTGAATGTGGTCAAAGGCCATCAGGATCTGCTCGGCGCCACCCGCCAGCTGATCGACCAAGGCGTCGATGTCCGGGTCGAAATCGCAGGCGAAGACGACGACGGCGGCACCGGCTTCCGGACCCAGCTCGAAGCCCATCTGAAAAAGCTTCATCTGCAGGATCATGTCAAACTGCTCGGCGCGATCTCTGCCGACGAGGTGAAAGCCAAACTGGAGGCGGCGCATCTCTTTGTTCTTGCCTCGTGGCACGAACCTTTGGGCGTCGCATATATGGAAGCGATGGCCATGGGCGTGCCCACCATCGGCACCGACGCCGGCGGCGTCAAAGAGCTGATTGCCGACGGGTCCACCGGCTACCTGGTCGAGCCAAAGAACCCGGGGCAGCTCGCCCGCACCGTTCGGTCACTGGTCAACGACCCCGACGCGTTGATGCGCCTGTCCGTCGAGGGGCGCGATCACATCGTCGCGCATTTCCGCGCAGAACTCGGGGCCGAAGTGCTGGCCAGGGAAATTCAGACCACACTCAATGGGTTGTGAACAACACTCAGGTGTTCAGTTGCTCCGAACAGCGATGAAACGACCCGGCCGTGACGCCCGGATCTTGCCGGTGTATCCATATGGCGTCAGGTCAATCCGGCTCCCAAGCCCCCCATGCGGCTGAACACCGGAAGCGATCAACCATCTGACCCGGTGGTCGCCGCCTATTCCCCGAGCGCTATGCCTTCGCGACGCGGATCGGCCCCACCTTGCAGCCCGGTTTCGGTCAATGCGATGGCGTGCAGGCCGGAGTTCAGGTCGCGGATGTTCACTTCGAAGCCCAATTCCTCAAGCTGGGATTTTCGGTCGGCCATGTCGGTTCCAGCCTCCAGATCATATGTGCCGAAGCGGTTGACCGCGTGCGGCATGGCCACGGCCTGCTGAACGTCCATTCCCCAGTCGATATGCGCGACGATGGCCTGCGCCACATAGCCGATGATCCGCGACCCGCCCGGAGAGCCGATCACCAACACTGGCGTGCCCTCGCGGCGAACGATCGTGGGCGCCATCGAGGAGCGGGGGCGCTTGCCCGGCTCGACCCGGTTGGCGATGGGCACGCCCTCGTCGTGAGAGCGGAAAGAGAAATCCGTCAGCTCGTTGTTCAGCAAGAAGCCCTGCGTCATCAGGCGGGAGCCAAAGCCGTTTTCGATCGTGGTCGTCATGGACAGGGCGTTTCCGTAGCTGTCAACGATCGAGATATGAGAGGTGGAGGGGAATTCGAGGCTCTCGTCATCGGCGAGCAGCATGGCATGGTCCCAGGCGGGCTGGCCGGGTGCGACCTCTGTCAGCGCATCCTCGCGGTCCAGCAGCGCCGCGCGGTCGGACAGGTAGCTCGGGTCGACCAACCCCTTGGTCGGCATCGGGACGTAGTCGCTGTCCGCCATGTAGCGGCCCCGATCCGCGAAGGCCAAGCGCGAGGCATCGCCTATCTTGCGCCACGTCTGCGCCTCCTCAGGCGTGCCGGGTTGTGAGGCATCCAGCATCCCGAGGATCTGCCCCACGGTCAGCGCGCCGGAGGACGGGGGACCCATACCGCAGACCTCGTGCCCCCGGAACGGCGCGCAGACGGCGGTTCGCTCCTTGACCTCGTAGGTTTCCAGATCGGCAAGGCTCAGCACGCCGGGATTGGCCTCAAACCCGGTCACCGTGTCCACGATACCCTGCGCGATGTCCCCGGTATAGAATGAGGATGCGCCCTCTGATGCCAATGTTTTCAGCACCTTGGCATAGTCGGGGTTGGTCTTCGTCGATCCGGCGGCAAGCGGGGCCATGTCCGGGAAGAAATAATCGGCGGCTTCCGCCTGACGGGAGAGGCGCAACGGATCGTCCGCCACCAACTGCGCGAGGCGGGGGGAAACCTCGAACCCCGCTTCGGCCAATTCAATCGCTGGACCGAAAAGGCCTGACCATTCGGCCTTGCCCCATTTGTCATGCGCAGCCTGCATCAGCGCCGGCGTTCCCGGCACCCCGACGGAGCGCCCGCCGACCACCGCATCCCAAAAGCCCAGCGGTTCGCCCTCGGCGTCCTGGAACAATTGCGGGGTCGCCGCCATCGGCGCAGTTTCGCGGCCATCCAGAGTGGTGATCTCACCGCTTTCGCCGTCATGCCAGACGAGGAACGCCCCGCCGCCAAGGCCTGACGACTGAGGTTCGACCAGCCCCAGCACCGTCTGCACCGCGATCATGGCATCCGCCGCCGTGCCACCGTTGCGCAGCACTTCCGCCCCTGCAGCGACGGCATGCGGATTGGCGGCAGCGACCATCCAGTCTTGCGCCTCGACGGGGTGGCCTGCGGCCTTGGCCTCCAGCGCGGCACTGACCTGCGGGGAAATCGCGGCAAATCCCCCAACGCCGCCACCCGCCTGTTCCGGCGCGACGGCGTCAGCCGCCTGCTGGGCCATGGACGCGCCCGCCATGAGGCTCAAGATCATTGCCAGATGTGCACACCGCATCGCTTCACTCCCTGATTGTCTGAAAGCAGCGTGGCACAGGTTGCACGAGCAGTCACCCCACAGATACTCAAGGGTCAGAAAAGCAGCCCCACGACCAAAGGCGCCAGGATCGCCGTCAGGATCGCGTTCAGCCCCATGCCGATGCCGGAAAATGCCCCCGCCGTGGGATTCACTCGAAACGCATGTGCCGTGCCGATGCCATGTGCCGCGACGCCCACGGCAAACCCGCGCGCGCGCCAGTCCCGCACGCCCAGCGCGTTTAACAACGGCGTCGCCACCACCGCGCCGATGATACCCGTCAGGATCACCATGGCCGCCGTTAGCGTCGGGATGCCGCCCACGGCCTCGGACACGCCCAGTGCAACGGGGGCGGTGGCGGACTTTGGCACCAAAGACAGCAGCACCGAGTCACGCAGGCCGAAAACCCAGCCCAGCCCGAGCGCCGACAGCATTGCCACCAGCGACCCGGACAGCAGGGCCGCCAGCATCGGCAAAGCCGCGCGCCGCACGCGCGACAGATTCTGATAAAGCGGCAGCGCCAAGCCCACCGTCGCCGGGCCCAGCATGAAATGCACAAATTGCGCACCCTCGAAGTAGGTCTGATACCGGGTGCCCGTCACCTGCAGCACCAAAGCGAGCAGGATCACCGCGATCATCACCGGATTGGCCAGCGGGTGACGGCGACACAGGGTCGAAATCCACTCTGCCGTGATATAGGCCGCCAGCGTCAGGCTGAGCCAGAGCAGTGGGTCCCGCGCGAGGTAGGACCAGAGCGCCAGCGCGTCATCCATCCTCCAGCCCTCCGGTCATTTTTGCCACGAGGAGAAACGCGCCGACCCCGGCAAGGATTGCCAGCACTGTCGAGACCACCAACGCCACGATCAGGCCCACCCCGTGCTCTGCTAGGATGTCGACGTTGGCCACCACACCCACGCCCGCAGGGACGAACAATAGCGACAGATGGCCCAAAAGCCCCTGCACCGTGTCCTGCATGTACCCCGCCAGCCGAGGGATCAGCAGGAATGCGGCGAACAGTCCGGCCAAGCCCAGAACGGGGCCGGGCACAGCGATGCCCAGACCCCGCGACAGAGTTTCTCCGGCCAGTTGAAAGCCCAGCAGGATCAGCAGAACGCGGATCACGCGGAGTTACAGCATCGAGGGCACGACCTGATCCGGCGGGCGATGGCCGTCAGCGAAGGTCTTGATGTTGATGATGACCTTTTCACCCATCTCAATCCGGCCTTCGCGCGTGGCAGAGCCCATTTGCGGCGTCATCACCACGTTGGACATGGCGCGCAGTTCCGGGTTTCCGTGGGAGCCTTGCTGATACACGTCCAGCCCCGCACCGCCCAGTTTCTCGGCCTTCAACAGGCGCACAAGGGCGTTCTCGTCGATGACTTCGCCGCGTGACGTGTTTACGATCACGGCGTCGGGCTTCATCAATTGCAGACGCCGCGCATTCAGCAGGTGAAAGGTCGAGGGCGTCGAAGGGCAGTTGACGCTCACCACATCCATACGGGCCAGCATCTGGTCGAGACTGTCCCAATATGTCGCGTCTATGGCTTCTTCGGCCTCGGGGCGCAGGCGGCGGCGATTGTGGTAGTGGATCTGCATGCCAAAGGCCGCCGCGCGCCGCGCAACAGCCTGACCGATCCGGCCCATGCCGAGAATGCCAAGCCGCTTGCCGCCCAGACGCGCGCCCAGAAAGGCCGTCGGCGCCCAGCCCTGCCAAGAACCGTCCTGCATCACACCCAGACCATCCTGCACCCGCCGCGTCACCGCCAGCATCAGCGCCATCACCATGTCAGCGGTGTCATCGGTCACGACGCCGGGCGTGTTCGAGACAAGGATACCCTTGGTGCGAGCGGTTGCGACATCGACGTTGTCGAAACCCGCACCGTAGTTGGCGATCAGTTTCAGCTGCGCTCCTGCCTGACCGATCAACCCCGCGTCGATGCGATCGGTGATCGTCGGCACCAGCACATCGGCAGTCTGGACCGCCTCGACCAGCTCTTCGCGGGTCATGGGGGTGTCATCCAGCCGCAGCTTGACGTTGAACAATTCAGTCAGCCGGGTCTCGACGACTTCGGGCAAGCGTCGCGTCAGCACAACACTCAGACGTTTTGATGGCATGAAGTCTCTCCCGTACTTCTCGCTAAGGCGCTTAGGGGGTAACCTGCGTCAGGACGAGACGGGGCACAAGAACCCGCCGCATAAAAAGAGCAGGCAGACATGTTCAGACATCTCACGACAGCGTGTATCGCGCTGATCCTGACAGCGATTTCCGCGTGGGCCGAGGAACGCGGTCCTGTGACCAACCTTCCGCTTCCGCGCTACGTCTCGATGAAGGCCGCAGAGGGCAACGTGCGGCGCGGTCCGTCGCTCAGCCATCGGATCGACTGGGTCTACAAACGTCGCGACATGCCGCTGGAAGTCACCGCCGAATATGGCCACTGGCGCCGCGTGCGCGACCGGGACGGTGCAGGCGGCTGGGTCCATTATTCGCTGCTGTCCGGCGTGCGCACCGCCATCGTCGAAACCGACATGCTGGCGCTGTACCAAAGCCCCGACACCAACAGCAAAGTCAACGCGCGGCTGGAAATGGGTGTCGTGGGACGCTTGGGAGAATGCGGGCTCGACTGGTGCGAGATGACCACTGGCGGCCACAGGGGCTGGGCGCAGAAGTCCGCGCTTTGGGGCGTCGCGCCGGATGAGCTGCGCGACTAGGCCGCGCACCCCCTAGGGTCAGACAATCAGTAAAAAGCGCGCAGGTTGTTCTGCAGCACGATTTCCAAAGCGATCAACGCCACGAAGAACAGCAGTGGCGCGAGGTCCAGGCCGCCCATCTGCGGCAGTACGCGCCGGATGGGGTTGTAGATCGGCTCCAGCAGGCGATTCAGCCCGTCCCAGATGGCGGCGACCAATTGCTGACGCAGGTTCAGAATGTTGAAATTGATGAGCCAGCTCATGATGACATGTGCGATCACGATGAATTTCACGATGCCGATGATCATCAGCAAAATCTGGATTAGCGATACCATCACGGGCCTCTTGCGACTGCGGTTGATGAGCACCTAAGCGCGCAAGCCCTCCGAGACAAGAGTGTCGCGGCGTCTTGGTTGACGCGGGCACGGCATCGCAGCAAGACGCAGCGTCAAAGGAGACCGCCGTATGTACCCCTTCTTCCGCCTCTTCAAAGACATGTGGAAAGCCCGCAGTGCCGCGCCCATGGGCCTGTTCGACACGCACATTTCGCATCACATGTGCATGCCGTGGGATCTGGACATGTGGAACGAGTTGAACAATGGCCGCACGCTGACGCTTTATGATCTTGGTCGTATTCCCATGGGGCAGCGCATGGGGCTGATGGAGGCGCTCAAGCGCGAACGCTGGGGCCTGACCGTCGCCGGATCGGTGGTGCGTTATCGTCGCCGCGTGCGAGGCCTTGATCGGATCGAAGTGCAAAGCCGCGTGATCGGCTGGGACCGCCGCTTCGTCTATATCGAACAAAGCATGTGGAAAACCAACGGCGACTGCTCCAGCCAGATCGTCTTGCGCACGGCGATCACCGACGCAAACGGCATCGTCACCGTGGATCGCCTGGCGAAAGCGCTTGGCGTGGATATGTCCGAGGCGCCGGAGTTGCCGGCATGGGTCAGCAAATGGATCGAAGCCGAAGACCTGCGTCCCTGGCCGCCCCACCGCGAAGTCTGAGGACGGCCCCAGCGCACTCTGCTCTTGCCTCAAACCCCTGCGATGGTTTCTAAGCGCCGCAAGCAACGAGGCAGGGACATGACAGACATTTCGCGCAAGAAACGGATCTGGGGCTGGATGTTCTTCGATTGGGCGCAACAGCCCTATGCGACGCTCGGGCTGACCTTCATCTTTGCGCCCTATTTTGCCGCCGTCGCCGCCGACTATTTCCGTGAAGTCGGCCAGGCGGACCAGATCGCCCGCGCCAGCGCGCAAAGCCTCTGGTCCTCGGCTCAGACCATTGCCGGACTGGCCATCGCCTTTAGCGCGCCCTTCCTTGGCGCTTGGGCCGACACCAGCGGGCGGAAACTGCCGTGGATCAAGGTGTTCACCGCGCTCGCCATCCTCTGTGCCGCCTTCATCTGGCTGCTGCAGCCGGATGGCACAGGGCTGTTCATGGCGCTCGCCGCCTTTTGGATCGGGTTCGTCTTCTCGGAATCCGCCTTCAACCTGAACAACGGCCTTCTGCCCAGCCTCGGCTCTCCGGCTGAAATCGGGCGCATTTCCGGTGGCTCTACCGCTTTTGGCTATTGGGGCGGCGTGCTGTCGCTTTTTATCATCTTGTTGTTTTTTGCCGAAAACGAGACCGGCAAAACGCTGATCGGCCTCTCGCCCGCTTTTGGCCTCGACCCGGAAACACGCGAAGGCACCCGCTTTGTCGGCCCCTTCATCGCGCTTTGGTTCGCCCTGTTCACAATCCCCTATCTCCTGACGATCCGCGAGCCACGCGTGACCCGTTCCGACGTCTCGGTCAGAACCATGTTGCGGGACCTCAAATCCTCGGTCCGCGCCATTTCAAAGCGGCGCTCGGCCAGCGCCTTTCTGCTGGGAAGCATGTTCTACCGCGACGCTCTGAGTGCGCTTTATGCCTACGGCGGCGTTTACGCGACGCTGGTTCTGGACTGGTCCACCCCCCAAGTCGGCGTCTTCGGCATCATCGCCGCCATAGCCGCCGCGCTGTTGTCGTGGCTCGGCGGTATCGCGGACCAGCGGCGCGGCCCAAAGCCCGTCATCACTTTCGCCATCTGGTCGCTGATCGTTGTGTGCACCATCATTGTGGGCATGTCGCGAGAACATCTTTTCTTTATCGCGCTTCCCGCCGGATCGCTGATCCCTGACATCACCTTCTATATCTGCGGCGCTGTGATCGGCGGCGCTGGCGGAGCGCTTTATGCATCGTCACGCTCGCTGATGGTCCGACATGCCGACCCGGATCGCCCCGCAGAAGCCTTTGGCCTGTTCGCTCTGACCGGCAAAGCGACGGCCTTTCTGGCGCCCGCCTTGATCACCCTGTTCACTTTGCTGACACAGTCGAACCAATTGGGCTTTCTGCCGGTCATCTTCCTTTTCCTCCTAGGACTTACTCTGCTACGATGGGTCCAACCGGAAGGGGATTTGACCACATGATCCGCAAGACATTCATCGCAGCCCTGATGGCGCTCGCCGCCTGTTCGCCGACCCCGCGCGACATCTCGGGCGAGCCGATGGCCCAAGCCACGCCCATGGACCCAGTGCTGTCGTCAAAGCAGGCCAAGCAGCTCTTCGGGGCAAAGCGTGACGGCTCCTCCCAACGCCCAACGCCCTTTGGCTCCTACGCCAAGGGTTGCCTCGCTGGTGGCGCCCAACTGGCAGAGACCGGCCCGACCTGGCAAGCGATGCGCCTGTCGCGCAACCGCAACTGGGGCCACCCGGAACTGATTGATTTCGTGCAGGATCTGTCACGCAAAGCCGCGCAGCAGCCCGGCTGGAAGGGCATTTACGTCGGTGACATGAGCCAACCGCGCGGCGGTCCGATGCTGACAGGCCACCGCTCTCACCAGATCGGCCTGGATGCTGACATCTGGATGCTGCCGGCCGACGACCTGTCCCTGTCGGAACGCGCCCGCGAAAACATCTCCTCCATTTCGCTCCGCCGCTCCTCCGGGGCGTATACCAACAGCAACTGGACCCCCCAGCACCAAGAGATCATCAAGGCCGCCGCCCAGGATCCCCGCACGGCGCGGATCTTTGTGTTTCCCGGTGCCAAAGTGAAGATGTGCGCCGATGAAACAGGCGATAAATCATGGCTGCGCAAGGTGCGCCCGTGGTGGGGCCACCACTATCACTTCCACGTTCGGTTGAACTGCCCCAAAGGCGCGCGCGGCTGCGTCGATCAGGCCCCGCCCCCCGCAGGCGATGGCTGCGCCGATGCAGAGCAATGGGTGAAGAATATCCTGAACCCGCCGCCCCCGGATCCCAATGCCAAGCCCGCGCCGCCCCGTCGCGAACTGACCATGGGCGACCTGCCCGGCCAATGCGCCGACGTTCTGGCCGCGCAGTAACCACCTGTGACCCGAACCGTTGTTTTGCGAGCCCTCGCACTGCTGGGCCTCGGCCTCTCGGGGTGTACAGCCATGCCTCAAGGTGTCGAGTCCCTCGGCACCTTCACTTGGCCCGCGTCTGAGCATGGCGCGGGAGGCTTCTCCGGCCTGGAACTGTCAGACGACGGGCGCACATTCATTGCGATCAGCGACCGGACCCGGATCACAGAGGGCAGCATCACCCGCGACACCACACGCATCACCGCCGTGTCCGCAGCCCCCACCATGCCGCTGCTTGACCGGGACGGCACAGCAATCCCACAGCAACTCGGCGACTCGGAAGGGCTGGCCCGCCTCCCCGATGGCCGCCTGTGCATCTCCTTCGAGGGCGACCACCGCATCCAGTGTTACGCCGCCACCTCTGGCCCGGCCATCGAAGTCCTTGATCTGCCTTTCGCCGACGCTCTCGGTCACAATGCCGGGATCGAGGCGCTTGCCGCTGACGCCAAGGGGCGGCTTTACGCCATACCCGAACAGTCCGGCGGATTGACCAAACCTTTCCCGGTCTGGCGGCTGGATCAAACGTGGGAAACCCCTTTCTCGATCCCCCGCCGTGGCGGCTTCGTCCCCGTGGGTGCGGATTTCGATCCCGATGGCCGGCTCTACGTTCTGGAACGCGCTTTCTCCGGGTTTTCCTTTCGCTCTCGTGTGCGCCGCTTCGACGTCAGTGAGACCGCCCTGAGCAACGAAACCACCTTGATCGAGACCACCGGCTTTCAGCATGACAATCTCGAAGGGCTCTCCGTCTGGCGAGACGCCACAGGCGCGATCCGACTGACCATGATCTCCGACGACAACTTCAACGCGCTGCAATCCACGCAATTTGTCGAATACCGCGTCGCCCCATAACGCTTGCGGGACTCACATCAGGGCGTTATAGGCCCGCATCCCGCCTGTGGCATTCAGCCCGGCGGCAAGTCCCCGCAACCTTGTCAAAAACGGGTCCGTTATGAAACGCGCTTACCTTCCCGGCATCCTCGCCATGGCCGCCATCGTGCTGGCCTCCAATATCTTGGTGCAATTCCTCCTCGGTGACTGGCTCACCTGGGGAGCCTTTACCTACCCGATCGCCTTCCTCGTCACCGACCTGATGAACCGCATCTACGGCGCCGCAGCTGCCCGCAAGGTCGTCCTGGCGGGCTTCGTCACTGGCGTGATCTGCTCGCTGATTGGCACGCAAATCATGCTGCAAGGCGATGGTTACACCTACCCGGCCGTGACACTTCGCATCGCTCTCGGCTCCGGGCTGGCCTTCCTGACCGCGCAACTGATGGACGTTGCAATCTTTGACCGCCTTCGCGGCGGCGCATGGTGGCGTGCGCCTCTGGCCTCGACCCTGGTGGGCAGTGCGCTGGATACGTCGCTTTTCTTCTCTATAGCCTTCGCGGCGTCGCTGAGCTGGTTGGACCCCTCTAATGACACCTCCTGGGCAACTGAGGCCCTGCCGCTTTTGGGCGCCGGGCCCATGGCGCCGCTCTGGGTCTCGCTCGCCCTGGCCGACTGGCTGGTCAAACTGGGGCTGGCGCTGGTCGCGCTGATCCCCTTCCGGATGATCGTGTCAAAAGTCATGGGTTCGGCGCGAATGGTGTGAAAACCGCCCGCGCCGGTGCACTCTCCCAAACACCGTAATCATTTTTTTGCCTTGTGTGAAAAAAAGACTTTGCTGATCGGATCACCCGTGCCACCATCATCCTGCGCGGTGCACATATGGGGTCCAACAACCTCGCACCCGCTAAGCTTTGCGTTGAAAACAGCTGAAAGGAGGTGATCCAGTGTCGAGAGAAGCATTGGAGAGAGGTGTCGGAACAGTTCGAGGAGAAGCGACCTAGGGCAGTCCTTAGGGCGATTTAATCCACGAGTTGGCGCAGCCTAACCGGCGCTCGCCTCCGTAATTCTCGAAGGGTCGCCTTACGCAAGGTGGCCCTTTTAGTTTGCCCTTTACCTTTTGCCCGATACGGCCAAGTTAAAGGACATGCTGCAAGTCAATGACACCATTACCATCGAAGACTGGGAACTGACCGAACAGTTCACCCGCGCCTCCGGGCCGGGAGGGCAGAACGTCAACAAGGTCTCCACCGCTGTCGAACTCCGGTTCGAGGCGGACCGCTCCCCCAACCTGCCAGGCCCCGTCAAGTCGCGCTTGCGTCGACTGGCCGGACGGCGCTGGACTTCGGACGGCGCGCTCATCCTTCAGGTGCAAGACACCCGCAGCCAGGCCCGCAACCGCGAGATCGCCCGCGACCGCCTGGTCGAGCTGATCCAAAAGGCCTGCGAAAAGCCCAAGCGGCGCATCCCGACCAAACCGACTTATGGCTCAAAGAAACGCCGCCTGAAGGCCAAGAAGGTGCGCGGCGAGGTCAAAGCCCTGCGCGGCAGCGTCGACCCGACAGATTGACCTGATTGCCGAAGCTGACGCTGGCCTTGCCGGCGGTGCCCGCCTGAAGAGGACGCCGCAGGCGGACGATGAGACACCAAGCGCGCGCTTGCGCGCTCCGCTGGATCAGAACCGATCCAGCAGACGCTCCAGATAATCCCGTTCCACCTGAGGACGATCCGCCTCTCCAGATCTCCTGCGCAACTCGCCAAGCAACTCTTCGGCGCGGCGGTATACATCCTCGCCCTGAAGCAGCCCTTCATCGGTGCCTGTTTGTCCGGAATTGCCAGAGTTCCGCCCCAGAGGATCGCGTTGTTCCTGAGGATCGCCGCCCTCGGCAAACCCCTGTTGGCCGGAGCGTTGCTGCCCCTGCTGTTGCTCTGCCAAGGCTTCGCCCAAGTTGCGCATTCCTTCGCGCAATGCCTCCAGCGCCTGAGACTGTTGGTCGATGGCATCACCCAACTCGCCGTCGCGCAGCGCCTGTTCGGCGCCGTCCATCGCATCCTCGGCGCGTCCCAGTGCTTCGCCCGCACGCTCCCCGGCTTCGGATCCCTGTCCCGGCAAGCTTTGTCGCTGGCGGTTCAGCTCCTCCCTCAAGGCGCGCTGCTGTTGCGCAAGCCCCTCCGCCAGAGACTGCTCTCCCTGACCTTCGCCGGACTGCTGCCCTTGCTGACCCTGACCGGGTTGACCCGGCTGGCCCTGGCCCTGCCCAGGCTGTTGGCCCTGCTGCCCTTGTTGCTGACCCTGCTGTTGACCTTGTTGGCCTTGTTGGCCCTGCTGGCCTTGGTTAAGCTCCCGAAACGCCTCATCCGACAGCTCCTGCTGGTCGCGCAAAGTCTCCGACAAGCCTTCCATGGCTTGCTCGCCGGGAGATTGACCCTGCCCTTGGCCTTGCGTCATCTGCATATTTTCGAGCATTTCCTGAAGCTGGCGCATCGCCTCCTGCGCTTCGGCCATGCGGCCTTCTTCCATCAGCTCCTGAATGCGGTCCATCATGCGTTGGATGTCGTCCTGCGACATCTCCATCATGTTTTGCTGGTCCTGCGGCTGGGCCTGCTGATCGCCCTCGCGCGCCTGCTCCTGCGCCAATTGGCGCATGTAATCACGGGTGGCTTCGCGCAGCTCCTGCATCAGTTCAGCGATTTCCTGATCAGAGGCGCCGTTCTTCATCGCTTCGTTCAGGCGCTCCTGCGCGCGTTCCATGCGTTCGCGGGCATCGTCCAGGTCGCCCTCTTCAAGCTCCAGCGCCAGATCCCACAGCGCCTGCGTAATCTCCTCTCGCGCAGCATCGCTCATATCGCCGCGATCCTCTTCGATCTGACCAAGGATGCCACGCAGCGTGTCCGCCTGCGCCTCCTTACGGAACAACTCATCCGACCGGTTCAACACGGCGCGCAGGATCATCGCCGCATCTGCGGCATACGCGCGATTCCACAGCAGGGCCTGCCGCTCCTCGACCAAGGCCGCCGCCACGGGATCAAAGAAGCGACGACCCGGCAACGCCATCTCGTGAACCTGCGACAGGCCGCGCTGACCGCGTGCGTCCTCGACCTCCAGTTCCAACCGTACCGGCAGATTGGCCCATGGGTGCAACGAGAAGTTCCCCACCAATGGCTCCACAAAGTTGCTGCGATCCCCCGCCACCGGCATGGGCAACGGCACCTCGATCACCTCCTGCGGTTCCGGCTCCATCGCGCGGCCATAACGACGATCGACCGCTGCCAAGTCGAGCGAGAACCGCGCCACACCCGTCACGACCCCGAAATCATCCTGCGCACGGAACGGGATCTGCGTCTCACCCTCGTAACTGGTTTCGACCTCGCCCTCCTGGGTGACCATAGGCCCGGAATCCGGCAGCATCGTCACTTGCCATTCGCGCCCACCGGGTCCGTCGATGGCCAGCCGTCCAGACTGCAACACCTCGAAATCCTGCGCTGTTTCAGTACGCTGGTCTTCCGTCACGGTGCGTCCAGAAATCTCCTCCTCCACGCGCAAGGCGCCGACTTCACCGTACATGCGCAGCGTGATGGCTGACCCTTCCGGCGCTTCGATCTGCGGGCCGGTGATGTCGTTGAGGTAAACCGACGGCAGGCGGGTGTAGGCGGGCGGCTGAATCCAGCCCTCCCATGCGGGGCCTTGAGACAGATCCCCGCCGCCGGCGCCCATGTTGGTCACCGATTGCACACGCCCGAACGAGCCGAACACCAGCGCAACGGTCAACGTCAGCAAAGCCACATAGCGCAGCGCAAACGGATCCGCCCGCCTCTGGCTCAGCTCCGGTTTCACCCGCCGCGCCTCGTACAGGCGGTTCATCATGCGGGCCCGGTGCGCGCGCCAGACATTGGCAGAGGCGGCGTCGTCCGCGCCAATCACCTGATTGTCCATCAAGGTCTGAAATGGCCGGCCTTTGAGCGTGTTATCTACGCGGAACATCGCCGCCCGCCGCGAAGGCCAGCGAAACCGTCGCACGCCCAGTCCAAGAAAGACCAGCGCCGCGATCCCCGCCACGGCCCCGATGGCCCAGACCACCTCGACCGGCACAAGATCCTGCAGCCCGAGGATCAGCGCCCCGGCCACAAGGCAGAGCACCGTCCAGAGCGGCCAGAAGCCCCGCGCCACTTGTTCGGCCACCATACCCGCGTGGGTCAGTGTCAGAACAATCCGAAGCCGGTTGCGCAGATCGGGGCTAAGCTGCGGTTCCTGTTGAGCCAAAACGCGCCTCCTGAAGTCAGGTCGCGCGCAGGATAGCTCACAACCATTCAGGAACCGTATCTCGATTTATCATCTCGTCAAAGCTCGGACGCGCCCGAATGACAGCGAATTGATCATCTTTTGCCATGACTTCCGGTACCAGCGGACGGGAGTTGTACTCCGACGCCATCACCGCGCCATAGGCACCGGCAGAGCGGAAGGCCACCAGATCGCCCGCCTTCAACGGCGGCATCTCGCGCGCCTTGGCAAAGGTGTCGCCGCTTTCGCAGACCGGGCCGACAATGTCATAAGGCACTGTTTCAACAGCGGCTTCAGGCTCGATCACCGGGACGATGTCGTGATAGGCATCGTACATGGCAGGGCGGATCAGGTCGTTCATCGCCGCGTCGAGGATCAGGAAATCGCGCCCTTCGCCGTTCTTCACGTAAACAACCTCGGACACCAAAAGCCCCGCGTTGCCCGCAATCAGGCGCCCAGGCTCGATCTCGATCTCGCAGCCCAGATGACCCACGGTGCGCTGAATCAGCGCGCCGTAATCGGTGGGCAGCGGCGGCGCTTCGTTGGAGCGCGCATAGGGAATGCCCAACCCGCCCCCAAGATCGAGCCGGATGATTTCATGCCCATCGGCACGCAGCGTTTCGGTCAGCTCAGCCACCTTGTTATACGCCATCTCAAAGGGTTCGAGCTGCGTCAGCTGTGACCCGATATGCACGTCGATGCCGACGATTTTCAGCCCCGGCAAGGCAGCGGCCTCGGCATAGACCTCGCGCGCGCGGGCGATCGGGATGCCGAACTTGTTCTCCGACTTGCCGGTGGCGATCTTGGCGTGGGTCTTGGCATCCACATCCGGGTTCACGCGGATCGCGATAGGCGCGACCACGCCAAGCGAGGTCGCCACCTGCGAAATTGCCCGCATCTCAGGCTCGGATTCCACATTGAACTGGCGAATGCCACCTTCAAGCGCGCTGCGGATTTCTTCGACCGTTTTGCCGACGCCGGAAAAGACGATGCGGTCGCCCGGCACGCCCGCCGCCTTGGCCCGCGCGTATTCGCCACCCGACACGACGTCCATGCCTGCGCCCTCGGCGGCCAGGGCGGTCAGAATGGCCTGGTTCGACGCGGCCTTCATCGCGTAGCAGACCAGATGTGGCCCCCAACTCAGAGCCTCATCGAACAGGCGAAAGTGGCGCAGCAACGTGGAATGGGAATACAGGTAGAACGGCGTGCCAACCTGAGCAGCAATTTCGGCGACGTTAACGTCTTCGGCGTGCAGCACACCGTCGTGATAGATGAAGTGATCCAAGGCGCGCTCTCCCGATACCGAACGACGGGGTGATTAGCGCAAGCGCGACCAAGGCGGAACCCCCGATGAATGGCTGGTCCGAAGTCAGGCCCGCATTAGACCACGGGCCGCGACCGAAACCACAGATACAGCGGCAGACCGCAGCTGACCCCGATGCAAAAGGTCGCCGGGATCGCCAACAGCGCCAACCAGTTGCGGCGCACCGCGACCTCCGCCAACACCCAAACCGTCAGGGTCACGGCAGAGATGGTCAAATCCCAGGTCAGGCCCGTGGTGGAGGCATTGACATACCACGCATCCACCAAAGCCCCGAAATCCCAGGCGTTTTCCGACAGATATGTGACGAACCAATACATCGGATGCACGGCGCCCCAGACGGCAAGCGCCAGCCAAAGGTGCCGCAGCATCAGCCCGTGATCCCGACAGAGACCGTACCGCGGACGGCAAGCCCCGGCTCAGGTCTGCTGTCAGCCACCGGCGGCTGAGGGTCGCCATCGGCGCCACAGCCCGCCAGCAGCGCCAGCGTCATGAGAAAAAGTCCAGTTCGGATCATCCCAGAACCTCTTTCCACCGTGCGACTTGCTTACGCACCTGTTCAGGAGCGGTGCCGCCGTAGCTCATGCGCGACGCGACCGAATTGTGCACGCCAAGCACATCGTACACGCTTGCGTCGATGTTGCCATGCACCGATTGCATGTCCTCCAGCGTCAGATCCGGCAGATCGCAGCCTTTCTTTTCCGCCATCGCAACCAGGCTGCCCGTGACGTGGTGGGCATCGCGGAACGGCAGGCCGGTTTCGCGCACCAGCCAGTCGGCCAGATCGGTCGCGGTCGAGAAGCCCGAGGAGGCCGCGGCCTCCAGCACCGGTTTGTTGCCGGTCATGTCCTTGACCATGCCTTCCATCGCGGCGAGCGCCAGCATCCAGTTGTCGGCAGCGTCAAAGACCTGTTCCTTGTCTTCCTGCATGTCCTTGGAATAGGCCAGCGGCAGCCCCTTCATCACCATCATCAAGGCGACGTTGGCCCCAAAGATCCGACCGATCTTGGCGCGGATCAGCTCTGCTGCGTCGGGGTTTTTCTTTTGCGGCATGATCGACGACCCGGTGGAAAAGCGGTCCGACAAGGTCACAAACCGGAATTGCGCGGAGGACCAGATCACCAGCTCCTCAGCCATACGGCTCAGGTGCATGGCCGAGATCGACGCCACCGACAGGAATTCCAGCGCAAAATCACGCGATGACACCGCGTCCAGCGAGTTCGCCATGGGCGCGTCGAAGCCCAGGGCCTCAGCAGTGTTGTGGCGGTCGATGTCAAAGCCTGTACCGGCCAGAGCCGCCGCACCAAGGGGCGATTCGTTCATCCGCTTGCGCGCATCGCGCACGCGCGACAGATCGCGACTGAACATCTCCACGTAGGCCATCATGTGATGACCCCATGTGACCGGCTGTGCGGTTTGCAGGTGGGTGAAACCGGGCATGACCCAGTCGGCCCCGGCCTCTGCCTGACCGAGCAGCGCTTTCATCAAGGCGACAAGTCCGGTTTCGGCGGCGTCCAGCTGGTCGCGCACCCACAGGCGAAAGTCCGTCGCAACCTGATCGTTGCGGGACCGCGCGGTGTGCAGACGGCCCGCCGCTTCGCCGACGATCTCCTTCAGCCGGGCCTCCACATTCATATGGATGTCTTCCAGCGCGGTGGAAAAGGCGAATTCTCCGCCCTCGATCTCTGACAAGACCGTGAGCAAACCTTCCCGAATGGCCTCGGCATCGTTATCACTTATGATACCCTGCTTCGCCAACATGGCGGCGTGGGCCCTCGACCCGGCGACATCTTGCGCCGCGAGCCGCTGGTCGTATCCGATCGAGGCGTTGATCGCCTCCATGATCGCATCCGGCCCTGCGGCGAAGCGGCCGCCCCACATCTGGTTCGAGGTCTGGTCCGACATGACATGCCTTTCAGGAGGTCTAATGAAACGTTTCTTGCTTGCGGCTCTCTATACCGGCGCGGTCGCGCTGGCAAATCCCGGGATGGCCGATGTGGCCGCCGCTCAGGCCGTTGTGAATGGAGACATGAAGAAAATGGTCTTTCACGCGGACCCGAAAGCCGTTGGAACCGCTGATTTCATGACCTTCGACGAGCAACCGCTGAACCTGTCGGACTGGCAGGGCAAATGGGTGCTGGTGAACTTCTGGGCCACATGGTGCGCCCCCTGCCGCCATGAAATGCCGATGCTGTCCGAACTGCAGACCGAGTTGGGGGGCGATGATTTCGAGGTTCTGACCATTGCCACGTCGCGCAATCCGCCCGCCAAGATGCAAGACTTCTTTGCCGAGATCGGCGTCGACAACCTGCCGCTTCATCGCGACCCTCAGTCGACCCTCGCCCGACAAATGGCGGTGCTGGGCCTGCCCGTGACCCTGATCCTGAACCCCGACGGCGAGGAAGTGGCACGGCTGACAGGCGATGCGAACTGGTCCGGCGACGATGCGCGGGCGGTTTTGGATGCACTCATGGCAGAGGCCGACAGCTGACAATCACCGAAAAGAGGCCGACCCGGTAGCCGGGATCACGCCGCCGCAGAGGGCGGCTTGGCCGCCGGGCGTCCCGTGCCAATGTGCGCTCGGGACGCCATGGGCCTTTCGGGACATTGTAGCGTCTCTTTATCATGATCGCTCGGCGCACACACGGCATCGCCGCCCAACGCGGCATCGCGGTCCTCACCGAGTTATTCAGCCTGATGTCTTCGAAAGACCTGCGGTGGCCGGTGGGATAACTTCGCGGCGTAGCAAGTGTCGCGACATACGCCACGGGCCTTTTGCAGCGTCGCCAAACCAGCGCCAGACATCCGTCTTACAGTTTCAATTGTGGCGTCCCAATCAAGCAATCTATCAAAGCGGATGTCCTCAGTCTTGTTTATACCTGCCGCCGCTGGCCCCTCGTTCATAACGGGAACCTGCAGGCTTGTTTGACGGTCGAAGGCCGGCAGCCAACGTCCACGCGGTCGAAACGCGACCATCATTGCATCATCAACTTCGGTAGGTTCACGGCTGATCAAGCCTTCCTGAGCCCGTTCTTCCAGCCATCCACAATCGCGCGCTAGCGCCATTTTGCGATCATTCTTGGCGCATTGTTTCGCGACCCTCATCGCGGCCAGGATCCTTGATCAGTTGCGCGAGCATAGCTTTCGAGTTTCGAGGGGTGACACACGCAACGCTGCAAGCAAGTGGTTCGATTCGTATAGCGATACTCATCGTGCGCCTTGTTTTTGCTTCTCAAGTACTCCGGGGGAAACTGCAGGCCGGGGCAACGCCCCCTCATTCACCTGCGCGTTTAGACGCATGGACAGCGCGGCGCGGCTGAGGTCTGAGGCACGAAACAATTCAGGAGAACCCGATGACAACTTGCGCGCTGTGCAAAGCCGACAATGCCACCCCTTTTGCCGTCTCCCCAAAAGACGACACCGTTGCGCTATGTGAAACCTGCCGCGCGGGCGTAGAAACCGGGCCGCAGGATGGTCCGCATTGGCAGTGCCTGAATGAGGCAATCTGGTCCACTGAACCGGCAGAGCAAGTGCTTGCATGGCGCTTGTTGAATGGGCTTGACGCGGCATGGGCCAACGACCTGCTCGACATGGCCTATCTGGAGCCGGAAGTTCTGGAATGGGCCCAGGCGGGGCTGCCTTCGGGTGATGCAGTGGTGCACCGCGATTCGAACGGCACAGTGCTACAGAACGGGGACACAGTGACATTGATCAAGGCGCTGCCGGTCAAAGGCGCGGGCTTTACCGCCAAGCAGGGCACCGCCGTGCGCAAGATCAGCCTGGAGGCCGACAATGCAGAGCATATTTCGGGCCGGGTCGAAGGACAGCGGATCGTGATCCTCACAAAGTTCGTGAAAAAGTCCTGATCTATCGCAAAGCGCGCAAACTCTCGCCTTAAACTCTCCTTAACGATTATGTTGAACGAGAGATGGAGAGACCGCCGTGACCAACTCTGACATAGCCTTTTACGGAATCCTTGCGGCCTTTGTCGCCTATTCGGCAGCGCGCGCGACTGGCTGGGAATTCAGCCTGAGCCATTTCTTCAGCTCAAAGCTGGCCCGTGCGCTTCATGCGCTCGTGGGGGCGAAATACTCGGTCCGCAAAGTGCGTGGCAAGCGCAGCACTGCGTGGGATTTTGCCAACTGAAGCGAAAAACCGGGGCGCGATGGCCCCGGTTTGCTGTGGCTCTGACTGTCAGAGCTCCTTGTAGCTGATTTCCCGCTTGTCAGCGCCCGGGCCAACTTTGGCACGACGCACGACAAGCCGGTTGAGCGCCTGAATATAGGCCAGCGCCGAGGCGACCACGGTGTCCGTGTCCGCAGACTGGCCGGTGGCAATCATGCCGTCTTCTTCAAGGCGCACCGACACCGTCGCCTGCGCATCTGTGCCTTCGGTCACGGCATTCACCTGATACAGTTGCAGCTGCGCCTTGTTGGGATGCAATTCGCGGATCGCCTTGAAGGCAGCATCCACAGGGCCATCACCTTCGCAGGTTGCCGTGCTGTCAGTGCCGTCAATCTCCAGCTCGATCTGGGCCTCGGCGGGACCGCCGGTGCCGCACACCACGCGCAGATTCACAAGGCTGATGGCATCGCCGCCCTCGGTCGTGGCTGACACCAGCGCAAGGATGTCATCGTCGTAGACCTCCTTCTTGCGGTCGGCGAGGTCCTTGAATCGGACAAAGATGTCCTTGAGCTGATTGTCCCCAACCTCTGTGCCAAGCTCCTTGAGCTTTGCACGCAGCGCGGCGCGGCCCGAATGTTTCCCAAGCGGCAGAGACGTTCCAGCGAGGCCCACGTCCTCCGGTCGCATGATCTCGAACGTCTCGGCGTTCTTGAGCATACCATCCTGGTGGATGCCTGATTCGTGGGCGAATGCGTTCTTGCCGACGATGGCCTTGTTTGGCTGCACCTGAAAGCCCGACACGGTCGAAACGCGGCGCGAGATATGCATGATCTTCTTGGTATCGATCTGCGTCGAGAAGGGCATGATGTCGTTGCGCACCCGCATGGCCATCACGACTTCTTCGAGCGCGGTGTTGCCTGCGCGTTCGCCCAAGCCATTGATCGTACACTCGATCTGACGCGCGCCAGCCTCGACCGCGGCCAGTGAGTTCGCCGTCGCCATGCCAAGGTCGTTGTGGCAATGCGTGGCAAAGACGATGTCATCGGCGCCCGGCACGGTTTCGATCAGGCGGCGGATCAGGTCCGCTGATTCACGTGGAGCGGTGTAGCCCACGGTGTCAGGGATGTTGATCGTGGTGGCCCCGGCCTTGATGGCGATCTCGATCACGCGGCACAGGTAATCCCATTCCGTGCGTGTTGCGTCCATCGGTGACCATTGCACATTGTCGCAGATGTTGCGCGCGTGGCTGACGGTTTCGTGGATGCGGTCGGCCATCTCGTCCATGGTGAGGTTCGGGATGGCGCGGTGCAGCGGCGAGGTGCCGATAAACGTGTGAATGCGCGGTTGGGCGGCGTGCTTCACGGCCTCCATACAGCGATCGATGTCGGGCAGTTGGGCGCGGGCCAGACCGCAAATCACAGACTGCTTGGACCGCTGCGCGATCTCAGAAACGGCGCGAAAGTCGCCCTCTGAGGCAATGGGAAAGCCTGCCTCGATGATGTCGACACCCATGTCGTCGAGCAGCTCTGCAATTTCGAGCTTTTCGTCGTGGGTCATGGTCGCACCCGGCGACTGTTCACCGTCACGAAGCGTGGTGTCAAAGATAAGAACGCGGCTCTGGTCCGCAGGAATATCAGTTGTCATGGTGATCTCTCGTATATCTCTAGGCCTCTTGGCGCGAAGCGGTTCCCCTCTGAGCGGTCGCGCCGGATGGCACGCTCAGAGGCGCTTTAGGACTAGAGCAAGGGCCAGCGCAAGCGGCGCCCGAAGGGACGCGAAAGCAGGGATATGGCGGACCGTTGTCATAAGGGGGATCATAGACCCCTATTCGTGAATGAAAACCCTATAAAAATGAGATTTCCCGCCAACGCTGCCTTGCGGAACTTTGAGCCGCATCGGAAATGGGGCATACTGCTCAAAAATAGGCAGGGCAGTGTAATGATCAGGACCTGGATTTGGGCGTTGGCTCTTGGGTGTGGTGTGTCGGGCGGGGCGCAGGCCCAGCAAGACGCGGTTTCCGCATATATCTTTGGCAATTCGCTGGTGAACCACCTCAGTGAAGAGAGCGAAAATACCAATGTACCACATTGGGTGAACGAATTCGCCAAGGCGGACGGACGTCGCTTTTCGGTGGAGGGGCAGTGGGGCTTTCTGCGCGACTTTGCCGATGGGCTTCCGCCGACCCCGAACTGGTCCTTTGACGGCGTCAACGGCGCCTGGGGTTCTGGACAGGGCGGATTTGGCGAGGCGGGATTCGATGCGGTGCTGGTGACGCCGGCAAACTTCATCCAGTACCAGCTGCCGGACGTGCCTTATGAAGGTGACAATCCCGACGGAGAAAGCCCGCTGAGCGCGATGCTGGCGCTGTTCGATTGGGTACAGGAACAAGACCCGGACACGGAGCTTTATGTCTACGAGGGCTGGGCCGATATGGACAGCGTCGTAGGGCGGTTTCCACCGCGTGACCGCGCCTTTGAAAAATATCACGAGCTGAACGCCGGTGAATATCACCAGTGGTATCAAGATCTTATCAACGTTCTTCACGTCACACGACCAGAACAGGACGTGACGCTGATCCCTGTCGCAAAGGTCTTGGCAGAGCTGATGGCGCAGGGTGGTCCGCTGGCGGACGTACCCGCGGGCGAGCTGTACGAAGACGGCGCGCCGCATGGAAAGCCAACGATCTATTTCCTGGCAGGGATGGTGGTCTATTCGTGGCTATTCGATGCGCCGCCCCCGGCAGACTATGCGCCACCTGCCACACTGCACCCTGAACTGGTGGCGAATTACAAACAAATCGCTGATCATATCTGGGCGGCAGTGCCCGCGCGCGAGGCGCGCGCCGAGGCGGAGCCCCTAGTGGCAGAGAACGTGACTGAGACCGCAGAGGCCCCGGAGGATACACTGCCAGAGCGCGAGGCGCTGTTGCTTCCTGAGGCGGGAATGCGACCTGAGGGGCTGCCCTCTCTGGGGTTTGGCCTGAACGGCGTGTCGGATTGGTCGACGCAGCATCCCTTTGTAAACATAATGAAATCTGCGCGCGGTTGGGTCGGACATACGGCAGATCAATGGGGTGCGATCAGCACCGAGGAGTTGCGCGCCGGGGGCTATCTGGATGCGTTCGATTACCCGGTTGGCGTGCCGCCGGAAGCCGTCGCGCTGGAGGCGGTGCTGCTGACGGACCAGAACGAGGATCAGGACTGGCTGCGCGGCGACTATGTGCTGACCTATGAGGGGTCCGGCAAGATTGAGCTGACCGGGCGGGCCAAGCGGGTGCGTTACGAAGATGGACGGATCACCTTCCGCTACGAGCCTGGCGAGGGGCTGGTTGCCCTGCGGATCGAGGAGGTTCCCAAGGACGACCCCATCCGTAACATCGCCATCGTAAAGGAGGAATTCCTACCGCTGCATGAGGCGGGTGCGCTGTTTAACCCGTTGTTTCTGGATCGGATTCAGGACGTTCGATCGGTTCGGTTCATGGACTGGATGCTGACCAACGGCTCCCCCGTGATGGCATGGGAGGACCGCCCGGTAATGGAGAGCATCAACTGGCTGGACTGGGGCGTCCCGGCGGAGGTGATGGTGCGGCTGGCCAATGTGATCGGCGCGGACCCGTGGTTCAACATGCCGCATGGCGCGAACGACGATTATGTCCGGCGCTTTGCGGAGTTGGTTGAACGTGATCTGGATCCCAGTTTGCAGGCTCATGTGGAGTATTCCAACGAGGTCTGGAACCAAGCTTTCCCTCAGGCCGCCTATGCGCGGGAGCAGGCCACAAACCTGTGGGGTGAGAGCGATCTGGGCTGGATGCAGTGGTACGGCCTGCGCTCGGCACAAGTCATGGACATCTGGACAGAAGTTTTTGGCGAGGCGGCAGAGGATCGGCTGGTGCGGGTGATCGGCACGCACACGGGATGGCCAGGCCTGGAGGAGCATATTCTCGTGGCGCCGCTGGCCTTTCTGGCGCTGGGCAAACAGCCGGTGGAAAGCTTCGACGCCTATGCCGTAACGGGATATTTTGGCTACGAAATGGGTTCTGACGAGATGGCGCAGCGGATGAACGGCTGGTTGGACCAGTCGGAAGCGCTGGCGATTGAGGCGGGCGAAGCGGAAGGGCTGCGGCGGGTGGCCCTGCGCGAGTTCGTCAAGGATGCGCGCTTTGATGGGGCCATCGCGCCCGTTGCTAAAGCCTTGGAAGAAGGCAGCTTATCGCAACTGATTAACGAAGTGTTCCCCTATCAGGCAGATGCCGCGCGGCGTTATGACTTGCGTCTCGTGATGTACGAAGGCGGCACGCATGTCACGGCGCATGGGCCGCAGGTGAATGACGAACGCATGACCGCGTTCTTTGAGGAGTTCAACTATACCCCTGAAATGGCGAAACTTTATGAGATGCTGCTGGGCGGCTGGGCCAACGCGGGCGGAACGCTGTTCAATGCCTTTGTGGACGTGGCCCCGGCCTCTCAATGGGGGTCCTGGGGCGCGTTAAGACATCTTGAGGATTCCAATCCACGGTGGGACATGTTGATGGCTTACAATGCCTCTGGTCCGCAGTGGGAGGACCGAGAAGCCCTTGTTTTTGCGGACGGACTCCGGACTCCCGGCAGCAACGGCGCGGACAGGATCGAAGGCACCGCAGCGATTGATTACCTCATCGCGCTGGGTGGGGACGACGTTATCATGTCCGGCGGTGGCGCGGATGTGATCCACGGCGGGGCGGGACGCGACACGGTCGTGCTTCCTCTGGCGCGAGAAATCTATTCCTTTCAGAAGGTTGATGGACGTCTGATGGTCACGTCGGGTGATGAAACGATCCAATTGACATCGGTCGAGCTGCTTCGGTTTGGCGGTGAAGAGGGCGACGACGTGCCCTTGGAGACTCTCGGGGGTTAAAACGACGACCGCTGCATTTACCTTGCCCGTTTAAGCAGTCCTTAACGTGAGTCCCGACCGGTTTCCCATGACAAACCGGTCGGTTGTTAACCAGTCCATCCCGAATGATCGCACGTCCCTTCGTCGACCAGAGCTCAACGCGGCAGGTGGTATTTGCAGGGATGGGAGTGTGACATGCTGATCACGCTTCAAAGCCAAGCGATGACGAAGCTCAAACCGGCGATACATCCATATCGAAGAGGTTCTTCAAAGCCACGCGAAGAACTGGAGACAACGCCGCACCGCGATGTCTCGCTCTATACCCGCAGATCCGCCAATCAGCCTCGGTCAGAAAGACGCCAATGCGGCCGGTAGAAGACTGATACAAATTCGAACCGCAGATGTTCAACAAACAGCCATACGACCTTGCGGGGTGAGACACTTATTGGAAACATCCACCTTCCAGAGCGTGAAGACCTATTGCGGCTGGAAAATTGACCAAAACCTGTTGGTTCCATGGAAAAGGCCGGGGGAAAACCCGGCCTTTGAAAACGATGTATAAGTTGGGCGCTGCCCCAACCGGATGTCAGTAGCGATAGTGTTCCGGCTTGAAAGGACCATCAGGTGACACGCCAATGTAGGCCGCTTGCTCATTCGAAAGCTGGGTAAGCTTTACCCCGATGCGGCCCAAATGCAGGCGCGCGACCTTTTCATCAAGATGCTTGGGAAGGATGTACACGCCCGGTTGGTAATCATCGCCGTTCTTCCACAGTTCGATCTGCGCCAGCACCTGGTTGGTGAAGGAGGCCGACATTACGAAAGACGGATGGCCGGTGGCGTTGCCAAGGTTCAGAAGTCGACCCTCGGACAGCAGGATGATGCGGGAGCCGGAGGGCATCTCGATCATGTCCACCTGGTCCTTGATGTTGGTCCATTTGTGGTTTTTCAACGCCGCCACCTGGATCTCGTTGTCGAAGTGGCCGATGTTGCCAACGATGGCCATGTCCTTCATCTCACGAATATGCTCGATACGGATCACGTCCTTGTTTCCGGTGGTGGTGATGAAGATGTCGGCGTCGGCCACAACATCTTCGAGCAGAACCACCTCGAAGCCGTCCATCGCCGCCTGCAGGGCACAGATCGGGTCCGCCTCAGTGACCTTGACGCGCGCACCGGCGCCGGAGAGCGAGGCTGCGGACCCCTTGCCCACATCACCATAGCCGCACACGACAGCAACTTTACCTGCCATCATCACGTCGGTTGCGCGGCGGATGCCGTCAACCAGCGATTCCTTGCAGCCGTATTTGTTGTCGAACTTCGACTTGGTTACGGAATCGTTCACATTGATCGCAGGAAAAGGCAACTGGCCATTCTTGTGCAAGTCGTACAAGCGGTGGACACCCGTGGTGGTTTCCTCGGACACGCCCTGGATGGCTTCCTTCACCTTGGTGAACCAACCCGGCGACGCGGCCATGCGCTTTTGGATCTGCGCCTTGATCACGACCTCTTCGTCGGACTGAGGCACGGGAATGATGTCTTCGCCAGCTTCGGCACGCGCTCCGAGCAACACATAGAGCGTCGCGTCGCCGCCATCGTCGAGGATCATGTTCGCGCCATCCGGGAACATGAAGGATTTGTCGAGGTAGTCCCAATGCTCTTCGAGCGACTGGCCCTTGACCGCGAAGACCGGGGTCCCTCCTGCAGCAATGGCCGCCGCCGCGTGGTCCTGCGTGGAGAAAATGTTGCAGGACGCCCAGCGCACATCCGCCCCCAGCGCCACCAGTGTTTCGATCAGCACGGCCGTCTGAATGGTCATGTGCAGCGAGCCAACGATGCGTGCGCCGGACAGCGGTTTGCTCTCTCCGTATTCCTCACGCAGTGACATCAGCCCCGGCATTTCCGTCTCAGCGATATCCAGTTCCTTGCGACCGAAGTCGGCCAGCGAAATGTCCTTGACGACGTAATCTTGCGACATTGAAGTCCCTTTGCATGAGAATATTCAGCCCGTCGAAACCGACAGGCTTTTCCTTTCGAGCTACCATCGGTGGCCTCAGATCACAATGTCCTATAGCACCGCGGGATTGAGGGTACATTGCCAGCTTCGCCTTAACGGATGATTTACACATTGAGCACATCGGCCTATTCAGGCAGCGTTTTTCCATCCGCCGAGGATCTCTCATGGCCAAACCGCCCCGTGCTTGGCAGCGCATGCTATCGGGCCGCAGGCTCGACCTGCTGGATCCGACGCCTGTCGATATAGAAATTGAGGACATCGCCCACGGTCTGGCCTTTGTGGCGCGCTGGAACGGACAAACGCAGGGCGACTACGCCTATTCCGTGGCCGAGCATTCGCTTTTGGTCGAAGCCCTTTTCGCTCGTATGCATCCCAAATGCACCGCGGCAGACAGGCTGACGGCGCTACTGCACGATGCGCCTGAATATGTGATCGGGGACATGATTTCGCCGGTCAAGGCCGCCGTCGGTCCCGATTACAGCGAATTGGACAAGCGCCTGACCGCTGCAATCCACATCCGCTTTGGCCTGCCCGCCATGACGCCAACGCGGCTTAAACAGCGGATCAAGAAGGCGGATAATGTATCTGCCTGGATGGAGGCAACGCAGATCGCAGGCTTTACCGAGGCGGAAGCGAACAAATTGTTCGGGCGCCCCAACCGGGAGCTGATTGCCGACCTGGGTATTCACCTGCGGCCCCCTGTGGTGTGCCGCCATGCTTTCACAGATCGCGTGGCAGTGTTGCTGGAACAGATGTAAAGAACTGTACACTTGCGGCAAGGATCCAAACTTTGGAAACAATTTGCCTCAATCTAGCCAGATTCTCCGAGCAATTCACAAGCAAAGGCGGGACAAGCCGCAGTTTGTTAGTGAATTACAGGAGCAGTCAACATGTTGCGTGCCAAGATCATTATCCTTTCGATTTGCATTATGACCACCGCTGCCTGCGGGCAGAAGAACCATGTCAGCCGAAACAATAGCGGCATCCTTTCCTTTGCCGCACAAGAGGTTGCCGGACCCGAACAGGCCATGCTGGCGCAGGCCAGAGCCTTGGACGACATGACCCGCGAAATGGTCCGCAGTGCGACGCTCAAGGGCGCGGCGACTGGGGCCGCCGCAGGTTGCGGTCTGGCGCTCGTGACCGCCTCCGCAGCGGATGGCAGCAACTGCGTCGTCGGTGCATTGGCCGGCGGTGGTGTTGGCGCTGTCGTGGGCAACGCTTTGGGAAGAAAGCGCGTCGCCGAGCGCGTGGAGATCGTAAAACTGTCGCGCGTCACACCAGCCATTTCCGGCGCGCAACGGGAAATGGCACAGTTCAACGATGGGCTGACCGAGTTGCTCTCATTCCAGGACACCGCTCTGACCGAGCTGAAGTTTCAGCGCGACACTGGCCAGATCACGCCAGATGCCTATGCAGCTCAAGAAGCACAGATCCGCGAAGTCCGCGTTGATCTGGCCCATGCGCTCAGCTTGTCGGCCGAGCAGGCCCGCGCCACGAAACTGGCGCTGAAAAATGCAGGCGAACAAGGGCAGACCGGGCTCGACTGGCACATCATGTCAGCCGAGACACTGGAAGACGAAGCATCCTCTGCCCGGTCGCGCATTTCCCTGCTCTGAAACGTAAAAAGGCGGGGTCATCCCCCGCCCTGCATGATGTTCCGATTGATTTGGCCGCACCTACCGGGGCGAGCGCTTTGCCAAGATGCGCTGAAGCGTACGGCGGTGCATGTTCAGACGACGCGCGGTCTCTGACACGTTGCGATCGCACAGCTCATAAACCCGCTGGATATGTTCCCACCGCACCCGGTCGGCACTCATGGGGTTTTCAGGCGGCGGCGGCAGCTCATCGCCTTTGGACAGCAAAGCGTTCGTGATGTCGGTGGCATCGGCGGGTTTTGACAGGTAGTCCGTTGCGCCGATCTTTACCGCGGCGACCGCAGTCGCAATCGCACCGTATCCCGTCAGGACAACAATCCGGCTATCAGGCCGTTTTTCCCTCAGCACTTCGACCACGTCCAGACCATTGCCGTCCTCCAGCCGAAGGTCGATCACTGCGTAAGCCGGGGGGCGTGCCGTGGCCACAGCCGTGCCACCCGCAACAGAGCCAGAGGTCTCCACGTCAAAGCCGCGCTTTTCCATGGCCTTGGCCAGACGTTTCAGGAAAGGCTCATCGTCGTCCACCAAAAGCAGGGACTTGTCCTCACCCAGTTCGTCTATTTCATTTGCTGCCAAGGACTTCCCTCCTGGTGACGTACTGTGGGTTTCACTATTAACCTTGCCTACTGGTACGGTCAAACCCCACGAATGGATC
Organism: Sagittula marina; assembly: GCF_014196795.1. Classification (GTDB taxonomy): domain Bacteria; phylum Pseudomonadota; class Alphaproteobacteria; order Rhodobacterales; family Rhodobacteraceae; genus Sagittula; species Sagittula marina. Next base: position 113,582 of record NZ_JACIEJ010000001.1, on the reverse strand, counting down.
ACACAATCCGGTCAGGACGCCGCGTCAACGAAGCATCCGACCCGATCCGCCATCTGCTCTGGCGTGACCTCGCGGCGGAAATAGTCGACAAAGCCTGCCTCCGGCAAAACGAGATAGGTGAATGTCGAATGGTCCACGAGGTAATATTCATCCTCGGCCTCCTGAGCGCGGTAGTAGGTGCGATACGCTTTGGACGCGACATCGACCTGTTCCTTGGATCCGGTAAGTCCGATCATCTTGTCGTGGAACGTGTCCGCAAAATCGCCCACCACCTCGGGGGTGTCCCGCTCCGGATCGATGGAGACAAAGACCGGCGTCGCGCTCATGCCGCGCTGCTCCAGAATGTCGATCGCCTCCGCATTGCGCGCCACATCGAAGGGACACACGTCGGGGCAAAACGTGTAGCCGAAATACAGCAGGGTCGGCTCGGTAATCACGTCGGTATCGGTGACCGTCTCTCCCTGCGCATTGACCAGCTCGAACGGGCCGCCGATGTCGCCGGCCACGGCCCCCTGCCGACACTGGGCAAAGGCATCCTCGGCGTTGCCGCCGAACAGACCGTCAAGCCACCCCGCAGAGGCCGCAAATGTGCCGCCGAGCAGCAGTGCAACCGCTGTCGTCGCAACTCTGGTAAAGGTTTTGACCACGATGTCCTCCTTCATGCCGGCATCTCCCGACTGATATATACGATTTTTCGCATGTTTCCAGGCGTCCATTCCGCCCTCTTGCCATACGTTGCAACAGAGGGGAAACAGATCCCATGAACACAACCGAATTTGGCCTTCTGGGCGAAGAGCAACGCAGCAACTGGATCCGCCTCAGGACGATGATCCTGTTGCGCTGGGTTGCGATCATTGGCCAGATCGCTGCGATCACCGCAGCGCAGCGCATGTACAACCTGCAGCTGGAGCTGGGGCTGTGCTATCTTGTTGTCGGCACATCGGTCGTCGGCAACCTTGTGGCCATCTTCATTTTCCCCGAAAACAAGCGGCTCTCGGAAGCAGAAAACTTCATGATGATGATGTTTGACCTGCTGCAACTCTGTGTCCTGTTGTTTCTGACCGGCGGGCTGAACAATCCGTTTTCGCTGCTGGTGTTGGGGCCGGTGACGATCTCTGCCTCGGTGCTGTCCCTGCGGTCCACCGTGACCCTTGGCCTGACCGCTATGGTATTGGTGAGCCTGATGGTCTTTTACCATTTTCCGCTGCGCACCGACGAGGGGTTTGTCCTGCGCATCCCTGACATTTTCGTGTACGGCCAATGGGTCGCGATTCTCATCGCCCTGAGCTTTCTGTCGGCGTATTCGCGGCGTATCGCGCGGGAAATGAACTCCATGTCGGACGCGTTGGCCGCGACGCAGATGGCACTTGCGCGCGCCCAGAAGCTCAATGATCTGGGGGGGGTCGTGGCCGCTGCGGCGCATGAACTGGGCACCCCCTTGGCCACGATCAAGCTGACCTCATCGGAGCTGGCCGATGATCTGGACGATCATCCCGAACTGTCCGATCTGAAAGACGACGCCCTTTTGATCCGCGAGCAGGCAGATCGCTGCCGGGACATCTTGCGATCCATGGGCCGCGCCGGGAAAGACGACCTCCACATGCGGCGGGCCCCGCTGATCGAAGTCATCCGGGAGGCCGCAGAACCGCATCAGGACCGTGGCAAGGACATTCTGATCGAGAATGGCCCCGGTCCAGGTGGGGAATTCAATCCGCCGCAAATCTTGCGCAGACCTGAAGTCATTCACGGCCTGCGCAACCTTGTCCAGAACGCAGTGGATTTCGCGCGCGCGACTGTCTGGATCGAAGCGATGTGGACGGACGAGGTTGTCTCTATCCGTATTCTCGATGACGGGCGCGGGTTCCCGCCACAGCTGATCGGGCGCATCGGCGATCCCTTCATGCGTCGGCGCCGGTCCGACGCAGATCGGCGCGCGCGACCGGAATATGAAGGGATGGGCCTGGGCCTTTTCATCGCCAAAACGCTTCTGGAACGTTCTGGTGCGGAACTCAGCTTTGCCAACGGCTCTGATCCTTACGCGCCGATGACGGCGCCCGGCAACCCCGGCGGCGCCATTGTCGAGGTCGTCTGGCCGCGGGCAAAAATCGTGGTCAAGATGCCGCCAGGCACGCCCTTGGGCGAAAATCAGCGTTTCGATCACTGACCATAACAAAGCCCTTGCGTATTTAACACGTCGTTAACCATCATGAAGTATCCCGAGAGTTGGGTAGGTGACAATGTTATGTAGGACCACTGAAGGGGCGTAAGTTTGCAGGAAATTGCAGTGATGGCGGTCGGGGCCAGCGTCGGAACGACGGCACTTGCGGTCCTCTTTTTGGCATTCGCCACGCTCAGACGCCGACAGTCAGATCCAGACGGACGCACCGTGCCGTCGGAGACGGTTGTCCTTTTGCGCAATGGGCGCGTTTTTGACCACACCGACGATGTCGTTCACCTGTTCAACCGCAGCGATATCAATGGCATGACCTGGTTCGAACTGCGTGACTCGCTCCTTTCCGGGTTTCCCGACCTGCCCGAAGACGCGCCAACCGTGCCCGACGCATGGACCTGCGAATTCGTCGAAGGCGCGACACTGCGCGCCATTCCCTCTGGCACCACACTGCGGCTGACACTGCAGGCGCCAATGAGCAAACCGGCGCAAACCTATCGTGCCGCGCAGATCGAGCAATCCTTTGACCGGTTGTTTACCATTTGCGGCAACACCCCCTATCCCGTCTGGCAAACCTCCCGCGACGACGAGGTGACCTGGTACAACGACGCCTACGAAAAACTCTGCGAAGAGATCGGACAAGATCCGAACGATTGCCTGCCGTTTGCCCTGCCGGTGCCGCCATCTCGCAGCACACAAATGAATCGTCTAAGTCTTAGCGACGACACGGATAAAGCTCATTGGTTCGAGGTAATCTCCACGCCCACCGGCGAGGGCTGGGTGCACTTTGCGACCTCCATTGACAGCCTTGTCAACGCCGAGATGGCCCAGCGCAACTTTGTCCAGACGCTGACAAAGACCTTTGCGCATCTGCCTATTGGCCTCGCCGTTTTTGACAAGAACCGGCAATTGGTCCTGTTCAATCCATCCATGGTGGATCTGACGCATCTGCCGGTGGATTTCCTGAGTTCCAAACCGAATCTGCTCTCGTTCTTCGACCACATGCGCGAGAACCGCACGATGCCTGAGCCAAAAAACTACGCCAATTGGCGCGACAAGCTTTACGATGTTGTCACCGCCGCGCGCGAGGACCGCTACGCTGAAACATGGAACCTGCCCTCCGGCCTGACCTACAAGATCACCGGACGGCCACATCCCGACGGTGCCGTTGCCTTTTTGCTGGAAGACATATCCGCCGAGATCAGCCTGACACGCCGCTTCCGCTCGGAGCTCGAACTGACACAATCGGTGCTTGATTGCTTTGGGGATTCGGTCGCCGTTTTTTCGCGTCTGGGCGTGCTGACCTTTTCCAACGCAGCTTACCGCGAACGCTGGAAATGCGAGTCGGATTGCACCTTCGCCGAAGTGACGATCGTTGATGCCGTTTCCATCTGGCGCACTGCCTGCAAGCCCAGCCCGATCTGGTCCGAGCTACGGGAATTTGTGCTGACGCTGCGAGAGCGAACCGCATGGGAATCGGAACTGACAACCCACGACGGGGAGCGCCTGGTGTGCATCGTGGAACCGGTGGCCGCCGGCGCCACGATGGTGCGCTTTGCCAGCCGCAGCGCTTCAGAAGGGGTCGGAACACTGCGCTACGTTCCCGCGGCCTACGCGGACCCGCAAATGCAACAGATCGAAGACGATCAGAGAAAACAGCCCGGCCGCAGTCACGGCTGACCTTGCGATGCGAAGATCCCTTGATATTTAGGCGTTATGAACAAGGTATCGCCGATCACAGCGCTCAACCTCGCCTCTCCGGAGGCCACCGCCGATTTCGCGCGCGCGTTGGGCAGCCAATTGCGCGCCGGGGACGTGCTGTTGCTGACCGGCAGTATTGGCGCCGGCAAGACGCATTTCGCCCGTGCGCTGATACAATCACTGCTGACAGACCCAGAAGACGTGCCATCGCCCACTTTCACCTTGGTTCAGGAGTATGAAACCGACCGGGGCCCGCTGTGGCACAGTGATCTGTACCGGCTTCACAGCCCTGATGAGGTCGAGGAACTAGGCCTGCTTGAGGCATTTTGCAACGCCATTTGCATTGTCGAATGGCCCGACAGGCTTGGCGATCTGGCCCCTGTCTCGTCGCTTATGTTGCAGTTCAGCGATGGCCCATCAGACAACAGCCGCCAGCTTGACATGCAATGGACCGATTCAGGTTGGAACAAACGGATCGACGCCGCTTTGACCATGACATCCGGCCCCGTGCATGGAGACGAGGTTGCAGATTTCCTTGCCACGTCCAACTGGGACGACGCCGAGGCGACACAGCTTGCCGGGGATGCCTCCTCCCGCCACTACACACGCCTTGATCGCCGAGGGCAAACCGCGATCCTTATGCAGGACCCGGATGGTGATACATCGCTTTTCGCAACCCTTGCACGTCACCTGACACAGCAAGGCCTGTCCGCGCCCCACGTGTTGGCGGAAGCGCCGGGCCTTCTTCTGCTCGAAGATCTTGGGGATGGTCTGGTGGCAAAATTGGCGATTGATGCCGAGGCGGAGAAGCAGCTCTACCTCCAGGCGGTGGACACGTTGGTCGCGCTGCATCAAAAAGCCGCGCCGTCCCGCCTGCCCCGTGCGACGCCGGAGCTGCTCACCCAGTCAATTGACCTCGCCTTTACGCATTACGTCCAGGAGTATGAATTGCTGGAGGAGGCACAAAAGGCTTTTGGCCCGATACTCGATCAGCATGCCTCGCCGCAGGATGTGATGGTATTGCGCGACTTTCACGCGGAAAACATTCTGCATCTGCCCGAGCGCACGGGCGCAGCGCGCACAGGCTTGCTCGACTTTCAGGATGCGGTCTGCGGACACACCGCGTACGATCTGGTGTCGCTGTGCCGCGACGTGCGCCGCGATCTTTTTCCCGATACCGAAAACGCCTGCATAGAGGCATACCTCGCCGCCACTGACAGCGATCCAGAGGCGTATCGCGCCGCATATGCCGTGCTCGGCGTACAGCGCAACCTTCGCATTCTTGGCGTCTTTGCCCGGCTCGCGATCACGCACGGCAAGGCGCGCTATCTCGACTTTCTGCCGCGGACATGGGACCACATTCAGGCGCAAATGACCCATCCGGCTCTCGCCCCCATGCGCCCGATCATCTCGAAATTGCCCGCACCCGAGGGCGACCATCTGAAGGATTTGCGCGCGCAATGCCCGACCGGATGACACCCGACGCGGTGATGCTTTTTGCCGCCGGGTTCGGCACACGCATGGCCCCGTTGACGAACACGCTGCCAAAGCCGCTGATCCCCGTTGCGGGTCTTCCCCTGCTGGACCACGCCCTGAAGCTGACCGAAGGGCTCAGCACACGCGTGGTAAACGCCCACTACAGAGCCGATCAGATCGTCGCACACTTGGCCGGAACAGATGTGCACGTGAGTGTCGAAAAGCCGCAGATCCTCGACACTGGGGGCGGCCTGAAGCGGGCTTTGCCGATCTTGGGGGATGGTCCGGTTTTTACGCTGAACACGGATGCTGTTTGGCAGGGGCCAAATCCTTTGCAGCTGCTACATGACGCCTGGAACCCGGACGCGATGGACGCGCTTTTGCTGTGCGTGCCGCTGTCCAACGCCACAGGGCGCAAAGGGGGCGGGGATTTCACCCTGACAGACGGCGCGCTGCATTGGGGCGGTGACATGGTCTACACGGGTGCCCAAATCGTAAAGACAGAGGCGCTGGCGCACATCGAGGACGAGGCTTTTTCTCTGCATAAGCTGTGGCATGAGGCAGAGGCAAAAGGCAGGTTCTGCGGGCTGTCCTATCCCGGTCTGTGGTGCGATGTGGGCCACCCCGGCGGCATCACCTTGGCTGAAGAGATGCTGCGCAGCACCGCCCCTGACAAAAGCTGACATCCTGGCCGAAACCGCCGGTTGCCCCGCGCGTCGGGACGGTCCATCTTGTGGGTCCGACGTGGGCGTCGGCTGATTGGGCGCGAGAGTTATATGTCTGAAACCAAAATCTTTTCCGCCAGTGGTCCGCGCCTGTATGGCCTGCCGTCAGGCGTTGATTTCCCGGCGGCTCTGATCGAGGGGCTGCGCGCGCGACTGGAAGGGCAGCCGCCTGAAGCCATCGCGCAGGTCGAGCTCTATGTGAACACCGATCGCATGCGCCGCCGTTTGCGCAGCCTGTTCGATGCCGGTCCCGCGTCCCTGCTGCCGAAAATCAGGCTGGTCACCGACCTTGCCGACCCTCTGACCCGCGCGCAACTGCCCGCGCCTGTTCCCCCGCTGCGACGCAGGCTTGAACTGACCGGTCTCGTTTCAGCGCTGTTGGAAAGCGCGCCAGAGCTCGCCCCGCGCGCCGCGCTGTTCGATCTGTCCGACAGTCTCGCCACGCTAATGGAGGAGATGCATGGCGAAAATGTGCCTCCCGATGCCGTTGCCGGCCTTGATGTGACCGATCAATCCGGCCATTGGGACCGCGCCTTGCGCTTCTTCAACATCGTACAGCAGTATTTCCAGGACGACAGCGCACCTGACGCGCAGGCCTTTACCCGGCGGGCGCTGGCCCTGCGTCTGGCGCAATGGGAGCTTGATCCGCCGCAGCATCCCATCCTGATCGCAGGGTCGACCGGATCGCGCGGCACCACCCATGCCTTCATGCGCGCTGTTTCCCGGCTGCCGCAAGGCGCGGTTATCCTGCCCGGATTCGACACTGATATGCCGCAAAACGTCTGGGACATGCTCAACGATCCGCTTACCGGGGAGGACCATCCGCAGTATCGCTTTGCCAAGCTGATGCGTGAACTGGATCTGAATCCGTCAGCCGTCCGTGACTGGGCGGAGACGCAGGCCCCCGCGCCGGAGCGCAACCGCGTGGTTTCGCTCGCCCTGCGCCCCGCGCCGGTCACGCACCAATGGTTGTCCGAGGGGCCGAAGCTGCCGGATCTGCCGACAGCGATGGAGGATGTCACGCTGCTGGAGGCGCCAAGTTTGCGTGAAGAAGCACTGGCCATCGCGCTCCGCCTGCGACAGGCGGCGATTGACGGAACCGAGGCCGCGCTTATCACGCCTGACCGGATGCTGACACGGCAGGTTACATCGGCCCTGAACCACTGGGGCATCGTCCCCGACGACTCCGCAGGCATCCCGGCGCAGCTGACCCCGCCGGGACGCTTCTTGCGGCTTGTGGCCGATTTGTTCACCCGCCCGCTGGCTGCAGATTTGATGCTGTCGCTGCTGAAGCATCCTCTGTGTCACAAGGGCAAGGATCGCGGCCAGCACCTGCTGAACACACGCGATCTGGAACTGTCGATCCGGCGTGATGGCATGCCCTACCCGACACCTGAAACTTTGGCCGAATGGGGGACCAAGGCCGAACGACCCGCCTGGGCCGAATGGATTGCGCAGCTGTGCACGCAACATCATCCCGCGCCGCGGCCGCTTTCTGAGTGGGTGGAGACACATCTCACCTTGGCCGAAGCCTTGGTCGCCGGTCCCGATGGAACACCCGCGCCGCTTTGGGACGAAGTGGCAGGCCGTCGTCTGCGCCAGATCACGGAGACCCTGCGCGCGGAGGCCGAGAATGGCACCGCCATGAGCGCCCGCGACTACGCCGACCTGTTCCAGGCTTTGCTCAGCCGCGAGGAAGTACGTAATCCCGACACGCCGCACCCGCGGATTCGCATCTGGGGCACGTTGGAGGCCCGCGTGGCCGGGCCGGAACTGCTGATCCTTGCCGGGTTGAATGAAGGGTCATGGCCCGAAAGCCCTGCCGCCGACCCTTGGCTGAACCGCCGGATGCGGGCCGAAGCGGGTCTGTTGCTGCCGGAACGGCGTATCGGCCTGTCGGCGCATGACTTCCAACAGGCCGTTGCCGCGCCGCAGGTCTGGCTGACCCGTGCGATGAAATCCGACGATGCCGAGACGGTCCCAAGTCGTTGGATCAACCGGCTGGTCAACTTGATGAACGGCCTGCCCGATCGACACGGCGAAGAGGCGCTGACCCAGATGCGGGACCGCGCGAAACCGTGGCTGGCACTGGCCCGTGCGTCGGAAGCACCGATCCACGCAGAACCAGCCGTGCGCCCGTCCCCCGCGCCACCGGTTGACGCGCGGCCAACGCAATTGTCGGTTACGGCCATCAAACGGCTGGTGCGTGATCCGTATGCGATCTACGCCAACAAGGTGCTGAACCTCAAACCGCTGGACCCGCTGATGCAGGCCCCCGACGCATTGATGCGGGGCATTCTGACCCACAAGGTGATCGAAGATTTCATCCGCGAAACAGTCTCTGACCCGGCGCAACTCACACCGGAACGGCTGCGGGAGATCGCGGCGACCGAGCTGGCCCGAATTCCCTTCCCCACGGTTCGGACTCTCTGGCAGGCGCGGGTGGATCGCTTTTCCGGCTGGTTCGTCGCGTCCGAAGCGGAGCGTCGGCAACGCGCCGCACCACAGGAAGCGAACTTTGAAATCACAGGTCAGGCGGAGCTCCCCATGCTGGGGTTCACGCTCACCGGCACGGCAGACCGCATCGACATGGACGAGCGTGGCGGCGCACATGTCTATGACTACAAAACCGGCGGCGCCCCCACGGAATCGCAGCAAAAGACCTTTGACAAACAGTTGCTGCTGGAGGCCGCGATGCTTCTGCAAGGGGCCTTCCCGAACTTGAAACCACGCCACATCGCGGCGGCCACGTATATCCAGCTCAAGCCCGGTGATCCAAAGGAGATCCCGGCGCCGCTCGACGATTGCCCCCCCGATCAGACATGGGCCGAGTTCACCGCGCTCATCGCCGCCTATATGCAGGCGGACAAGGGCTATACCGCGCGCCGCGCCCTGATGAAAGACACCGATCATGCGGATTATGACCACCTGTCGCGCTTTGGCGAATGGGATGTCACCGCCGAGGCCAAGCTGGACCCGCTGACATGAGAGACGACGCAACAGAAGCGCAGGTGCGCGCCGCCGCGCCCGGCCATTCAACCTGGCTTGCCGCAAACGCAGGGTCAGGCAAGACCCGTGTGCTGACCGACCGTGTGGCGCGCCTTCTGCTCGAAGGCGTAGACCCGAGCCACATCCTGTGCCTGACCTACACCAAGGCCGCCGCGACCGAGATGCAGAACCGCCTGTTCAAGCGGCTGGGCGGCTGGGCCATGCTGGCCGAGCCGAAGCTGCGCGATGAGCTGGACGAGCTGGGCGTCGATCAACAACCGACACCAGAGTTCCTGCGCGAGGCGCGAACCCTGTTTGCCCGCGCGATCGAGACGCCCGGCGGGCTGCGCATCCAGACGATCCACTCGTTTTGCGCGTCTCTGCTGCGGCGCTTCCCGTTGGAGGCACAGGTCTCCCCCCAGTTCAAGGAGATGGAGGATCGCGCGGCGGAACTGCTCCGCGCCGATCTGCTCGAAGACATCGCCGACGGCCCGGACAGGGGCCTGCTGGAGGGCATCGCGCCGTATCTGTCCGGCGACGATACGGAGGGACTGCTGCGGAGCCTTTGCGCGCGCCGCGATGTCTACCTCACGCCACCTTCGCCTCAGGACATTCGGGCCCATTACGGGCTGAGCCCGGATCAGGATGAGGCCAGCGTGCTTGGGTCGATCTTTCTCGGCTCAGAAGCAGCGCTCGCCGCTGATCTGGTCCCGGTGTTCCAACAAGGCGGCAAGACTGAGCAAGGCATGGTTCCCGCACTGCAAGCCATCCACGGCAACGATGCCGCAGCGCTCGACCTCTGGAAGCAGATCTGCCTGACGCAGGCGGGCACCCCGCGCAAGAATTTCCCGACAAAGAAGACGCGCGGCAATTTTCCTGACCTCTGCGAACGCTTTGACCAGCTGACGGGACGGATTGCGGATGCGTTGGAGGTGGAGAAGGCCCTGCATGCTGCCCAGCGCGACATTGCGCTGACCGCCTTTGCGGCGCGCTTCGTGCCCGCCTATGAGCGCGCAAAGCTGCTGCGCGGCTGGCTCGACTTCGATGACCTGATCACCCGCGCCCGCGACCTGCTGTCGAACGAAAAGGTGGCAGATTGGGTGCTTTACAAGCTCGACGGCGGCATTGACCACATTCTGGTGGACGAGGCGCAGGACACCTCTCCCGTGCAGTGGCAAGTGATCGAACGGCTCGCGCATGAGTTCACCTCCGGCGAGGGGGCGCGCACCGAGACGCGGCGCACGATCTTTGTCGTCGGCGACAAGAAGCAGTCGATCTATTCCTTCCAGGGGGCCGACCCCCGTGAATTTGACCGTATGCGCGAGGATTTTAGCCAACGGCTGGTGAATACGGATGCGCCGCTGGTAAACTCGGAGCTGGCCTTTTCCTTCCGCTCGGCCGAGCCGATCCTGCGGGTTGTGGACAACACCTTTACCGACGCCGCAGAGAGCGGTTTCGACGGCGCACTGCACCGGGCGTTCAAATCGAATATGCCGGGGCGCGTTGACCTCTGGCCGGTGGTCGAGAAGGTGAAGGACGACGATGACGGGCCCTGGCACGAACCGCTGGATCGTGCGGCGGCGACGCATCATTCGGTGATCCTCGCCCAGCGCATCGCGCGCTTCATCCGCCAGACCATCGACGCGGGCCATCCCATGCCGAAGGAAGTCGGGTTCACCAACACATACACGGCGCGTCCCGTGCACGCCGGCGACTTTCTGATCCTCGTCCGGCGACGCGGACAATTGTTCAAGGAAATCATTCGCGCCTGCAAACAAGAGGGTCTGCCCATCGCTGGGGCCGACCGGCTCAAGGTTATGGCAGAGTTGGCGGTGCGGGATATCATCGCCGTTCTCAAGTTCCTTGAAACGCCGGAGGATTCGCTGTCGCTGGCCACGGCGCTGCGCTCGCCGCTGTTTGGCCTGTCGGAGCAGGACCTGTTCACGCTCGCGCACAACCGGCCGCGCAAATATCTATGGGAAGTGCTGCGCGGCAGCGATGCGCCTTATGTTGCGGTGCTGAACGATCTTCTCAAAAACACAGACTTTCTGCGTCCCTACGACCTGATTGATCGCATCCTGACACACCACAAGGGCCGCCGCTTGCTGATCGGGCGGCTTGGCGCAGAGGCGGAGGACGGTATCAACGCGCTTCTGCAACAGGCGTTGAGTTACGAGCAAACCGAAGTGCCGACGCTGACCGGCTTCCTCGAATGGGCACAGGCGGACAATCTGGAGATCAAGCGCGCACCGGACGGGGCCGGCGCGACCCTGCGCGTCATGACCGTGCATGGGTCTAAGGGGCTGGAAGCGCCTATCGTCATCCTGCCCGACTGCGCAAAGCCCGACACCTCGGTCAAAGCGGACCTGCTGGCCGACCCGGAGGGGGTCATGTGGAAACAGAGCGCCGCGCATCAACCCAGCCGCCAGACCGAGGCCATCGACATTGCCAAGGCACGGGAAGCGCAGGAGCGCGACCGCCTGCTGTATGTGGCCCTGACGCGGGCGGAAAAGTGGCTGATCGTCGGAGCAGCTGGCGAGTTGGGCAAGGATGGAGACGCCTGGTACGATCAGGTGGCCAAAGGCATGGACCGGTCCGGGGCCTTGCCGCATCCCTACGACTTTGGCGATCTTGGCGGTGGCGAGGGGCAGCGCATCGAGTACGGCGACTGGTCGCTGCCAACCGAGGCCGCAAAGGATGTGCCTTCTGCCGAGCCGTTGGTGTATCCAGAGGCGCTGGACCGCCCCCTGCCCACCCCGGTCCTGCCGCCAGAAACTCGCAGCCCGTCTGATCTTGGCGGGGCCAAGGCCTTGCCCGGTGCCGCCGGCGACACCGAAGACGTGGCCAAAGCACGCGGCACCGCCCTGCACTTGCTGCTGGAGACGCTCGCACCACTGACCGCCGCGCAGCGCGACCAGCTTGCGCCCTCCCTTTTGGAGGAAATGCGGCAAGGGGAAGATGCGGACCTCATCACGGAGCAATTGCCAATCCTTTTGCAAGAGGTCCTGACAGTGCTCGACACCCCTGCACTGGCCCATCTGTTCACCAAGGGCGCGCTGACCGAAACCGCCATCACCGCTGATCTGCAAGGCCTCGGGCGTGTACATGGCATCATTGATGTGCTGCATGTGACAGCAGACAAAATTACCATCGTCGATTTCAAAACCAACCGCACTGTGCCGGAAAAAGCGGAACAGACACCGGAAGGTTTGCTGCGACAGATGGGAGCCTATGCCGCTGCTTTGACCCAACTTTATCCCGGACGCGAGATCGAGACAGGGCTGCTTTGGACGGCCACCGCACACTATATGCCGCTACCGCACGACCTCGTGACCCAAGCCCTTGAGAGGGCCGCCACACCTTGACGGCTGAGTGGGGCGTCCTTAGTTTCCAGATCCTGAATGGGCACACCCGCCCAAACCGCGATTCCGCAGCACTCCAACCCTCAGGAGAGATCCCATGGCCACCGTTGCCGTTACCGATGCCACATTCGACGCCGAAGTTAAAAACTCCTCCGTTCCGGTCGTCGTCGACTTCTGGGCCGAGTGGTGCGGCCCGTGCAAGCAGATCGGCCCCGCTCTCGAAGAGCTGTCCGCTGAATACGGCGACACCGTAAAGATCGCCAAGGTCGACGTGGACAGCAACCCGAACTCCGCCGCTGCCATGGGCGTGCGCGGCATTCCGGCGCTGTTCGTGTTCAAGGACGGCGCACCTGTGGCCAACCTTGCAGGCGCCCGCCCCAAGGCCGCGCTGAAATCCTGGATCGACGAATCCATCTGATTTTTGTCTGTTTCAGGCACAGTTTGAGATCGAGGGCCCCGTTTGGGGCCCTTTTTGCGTCAAAGGCTGGCCGACAGCGTTGCTCCGTCCTTGGCGCGACACTCCGATCGCTTTATTTTTCCCCTTGTGCCCAGCCCCTGTTAACCTGGCATTGGCAGAAATGAACAAGTGGTTTCGATTATGGCACGAGACATTGTCCTCCTCCTAGACGGCACCTCGAACGAGATTTGTGCCGACCGGACCAATATCCTGCGTTTGTACGGCACGCTGAAAAAGTCCGAGAGCCAGATCGTGTGGTACGATCCCGGCGTCGGCACATTTGGCGCGGAAAACAGCTGGTCGGAACTTACTCGCAAGGCGCAGGAGCTTTGGGGCATGGCGACGGGCTGGGGTCTGGATAGCAACGTCAAGGAGGCCTATCGATTCCTCGTTGACACCGTGCAGACAGACGAGGACGGCGAACGCGACCGCATCTGGATCTTCGGGTTTTCGCGCGGGGCCTATACGGCGCGGGTGCTGGCTGGATTTTTACATGCCTTCGGCTTGATGGAGCCCCGCAACCTGAACCTGCTGAACTACGCCTACCGCGCCTACAAACGCATTGGCAGCACCCAAGGCGAAGACGCCTTTGCCGAAATCGGTCTGTTCGAGAAGATCATTGATCCCCAGCGGGTCACCATCACGTTTCTCGGGCTGTTTGACACCGTGTCGTCCGTTATCGAAAGCGGGCGATTTCTGCCGCGGCTGCGCAGCCATGCCTTTACCAAGGTAAACACCTCCGTCGTGGCCGTCCGCCACGCGGTCGCTCTGTCGGAACGACGCACAATGTTCCGCCCGCAGCATTGGCCGGAGGGGCAGACCTATCGCAAGAACGTCTTCAACCCCAACAGCGACGTGCCCCAGGACGCGCGAGAGGTGTGGTTTCGCGGCGTCCACGGGGATGTTGGCGGCGGCTACCCAGAGGACGAATCTGCACTGGGGAAATTGCCGCTCTACTGGATGATAAGGGAGTCCGAGGAGCTTGGCCTGAAGTACATCCCGCAGACCGTGAACCGCATCGTGATGGGCCACAAATACCCCAGCGATGACAAGCAATACACAGCCCCTGACCCCAAAGCGAAGGAACACGATTCCATGTCGAAGGGGTGGAAACTGCTGGAGTACATCCCGCGCCGCAAGCCAGCTGGATCGCAGAGAACGGCATTTCGTGGTTGGATCTTGCCGCGCTCAGAGCCGCGGAATGTTCCCGATGGAGCGCGCATCCATGCCTCTGTTCTGGCGGCCGGCCCTTTGCCACCACAGATCCCAGCAGATCACGTCATCGAGCCGCAGCACGTCTGGACGCCACCCACTCCGTAACGGCCGCACCCTTGCCTCCTGCGCAACCCGTTGCCATATCCCTCCCAAGCAAAGGAGACGACATGAGCAATGAATTCCCCGGCTGGCACGGCACCACCATCATCGGCGTCCGCAAGGGCGGCAAAGTCGTCGTCGCAGGCGATGGGCAGGTCTCCCTCGGCCAGACCGTGATCAAGGGCACAGCGCGCAAGGTACGCCGCCTGTCGCCCGGCGGCTCTGACGTGGTTGTAGGGTTTGCCGGGTCGACCGCAGACGCCTTTACCCTGTTGGAACGGCTGGAGACGAAGCTGGAAGCCACCCCCGGCCAACTGCAACGCGCCTGTGTCGAACTGGCAAAGGACTGGCGCACCGACAAATACCTGTCCAAGCTCGAAGCCATGCTGATCGTTACCGATGGCACCGACCTTCTGGTCGTGACCGGGGCGGGCGACGTTCTGGAGCCGGAACATGACGTGGCTGCCATCGGCTCGGGCGGCAACTTTGCCCTCGCGGCGGCGCGCGGCATGATGGACACCGATAAGGATGCCGAAACCGTTGCACGCGAGGCCATGGCCATCGCAGCAGACATTTGCGTCTATACCAACGGGCGCCTGACGGTCGAAACGATCTAGGAACGTCTGCCTGTGCCTCCGCGTTGATCTGCGAAACGCAGCACGACGCGGAGGACGCAAAATGGAACTCTTTGTAAATGACACAGGCGGCACCGGTGATCCGATTATTCTGATCCACGGTTGGCCACTTTCATCGGACGCGTGGGAGCCGCAAATCCCCGCTTTGGTCGACGCCGGCTATCGTGTGATCGCTTATGACCGCCGTGGATTTGGCAAGTCTGACAAGCCCGGCGAAGGTTTTGACTACGACACTCTGG
The DNA here is from genome assembly GCF_014196795.1 of Sagittula marina. Taxonomy (GTDB): domain Bacteria; phylum Pseudomonadota; class Alphaproteobacteria; order Rhodobacterales; family Rhodobacteraceae; genus Sagittula; species Sagittula marina. The sequence continues at coordinate 98,515 of NZ_JACIEJ010000001.1, read as the reverse complement.
CGCATGACCTGCACGAGCTGATCGAAAACCGTGGCCTCTCGAAGGTGACGCTGGTGGGCTTCTCCATGGGGGGCGGCGAGGTCGCGCGCTACATTGGACGATTTGGCGAGGATAAACTGCGGGCAGTAGTGTTCGCCTCGGCCGTTCCACCTTTCCTGATGAAGAGCGCGTCCAACCCAGATGGGCCGCTTGACCAAGCCACGGCCAACGAATTCGAAAAGAACCTTACCGAGGACCGCGATGCGTTTTTCGAAGGCTTTACCAAGGATTTCTTTTCCGCCGACGGCGAGTTGAAAGTCTCCGAAGACACGCGTCAGAAGGCGCTTTCGCTGTGCCATCAGTCTTCGCAAGAGGCGGCTTTGGGATGCATGAAGGCCTGGGCCACCACGGATTTCCGCGAGGATCTTGGGCAGATCAGTGTCCCGACATTGGTTCTGCATGGGACGGCTGATGGCATCGTGCCGATCGAAGGATCAGGCGAGCGGACGCATGAGATGGTCAAGCAGAGCATATTGCACCGTATCGAAGGCGCTCCGCACGGCTGCAACACCTCGCATCCGCTGGAATTCAACAAGGCGATTCTGGATTTCCTGATGGCGCCAGCGCGATCTGTGTCCGCTGAATAACCACAAGAAGGGGCGCCGATTGCGTCCCTTTTTTATGCTTCCAGCGGCCCGTCTCTGCGCACCCACTGCCCGTTTTCTATGAAGAAACTCCGGGTCAGGCGCGGTGAGAAAATCAGGTTTTCCGCTCCCCAGCTTTCGACCCGGACAGAGTCAGCCGTGAGGTCCAGCACGTTGAACATGTTCTCTTCGCCGCGCACTCGGCTGGACAGGCACGTCCCTGCCTGAACGAACAGAAGCTGCGGCCACGCCCGGAAGGGTGAGATCACCGTGTTGTGCAAATGCCCTGAGAGCACAATCTGTGCCCCACATTCCGCAAATGCTTTCAACGCGTCATCCGCGCCTGCCATCAGGCGCTTTTCGACCTCCGGCCCGTGCTGTAACGGATGGTGCAGCATCACCAGTCGTGACCGCTCATCGTGATCGCCAAAGGCCCGACAGGCGCGCTTTACCCGACGATTTGAGAGTTTCCCACGCTGCCAGGCAAATCGATTTACCGTGTTCACGCCGACCACGACCATGCCGTCATCTTCAAAAACAGGCTCCAACTCGCCATGAATAGCGCGCTTGTAGCGCTTCCATGGTTTCGTCAATCTGACCCAGAGATTGTCCAAAGGCGTATCATGATTGCCCGGCACAGCCAGCCAAGGCACGCTCAGCCGATCCAGAAACGTCGCTGCGCGATCAAATTGACCGCGGCGGGCGCGCTGCGTGAAATCGCCGGATATGGCCACCAGATCCGGGGCGAGCCGGTCGATGGTTTTCAACAAGGGATCTTCGAGATCAGCGCGGTCCTTGCCGTAGTGCAGATCAGATAGGTGTAGAACGCGCTTCATTCTTCCTCCGTCTCGTTGGCCAAGGGTTGGTAGCCTTGTGGGACGACCAAGCGCAACGGCGTATCAGACATGCCAAATTTCAAGGGCGCGTCCACCCGGCGCTTCTCGCCGTCATAGGCCAGCAATACGCGCTTGCGGCCCTCGACCTCCACGCACACTTCGTTGGCGGCAAAGAGGTCGTAATCCACGCCCTCTTCGACCGTGCCCAGCGCCAGTTTGAAGACGCGGCGGAACAGCTCCATCCGGGTATGCGCGTTGACCAGCAGCACGGCGAAACCACCGCCCTTGATCGCATCCGTGCCCTCCAGCCTGAAGTTCTCCAGCTGAAAGGCAGACCGCGCCACGAAAACCAAAGCCGTGCGGTAGCGTCCGGCCACCCCATCAACGGTTATGCGCACCTTCATCGGTTTCCGGAACCGCAGGAATGTCTTTACCACCGACCAGTGCGCCATGATGCGACGACGGCCCCATTTCTGGTAGACCGTCTCGCGTACTTTCAGAATAGACGGGTAGATACCGACCGAAGCATTGTTGAGAAAAGCCTGACCATTCACCTGCCCGATCGTGATGTCGATCACCCGCCCCTGAGCCAACTGCTGAGCAGCCTCGTTGGGATCTTCGCTAAGTCCCAGTCCGCGCGCAAAATAATTGAAGGTTCCCAAGGGCAGCACGCCATAGGCGACATCGGTCCCGAGGAAAGCATTCGCCACGGCCATCGCCGTACCGTCGCCTCCGGCGGAAATCACCAAAGAAGGGCGGCGTGCGCGGACCTGCTCGATGGTTGCCATCAGACCTTTGCCACCGCTGAACGATGCGATCTCACCGCCCAGCGTCTTGGCAGCTGCTTCAACGGCTTCGCGGTCGCGGGAATTGCGACCCGATTTGCGGTTGGTGATGATGATCACCGGCCCCTCGCTGGCGAGCGGTGTCGGCAAATCCATGGGATAGGGACCTTGATCAGGCATGAGTTGCACTCCGTTACCTGGGTAAACACCCATTGGCGCGCGGCAGTTCCTTGGCGGCTGCAAAACCGCATCTTGCGGCAGGGCTTGGAATTTCCGTCTTAGCGGTTATCTGAGGATCAATCGTTGAAAAGGACTCCCATGACCGACCTCACGCCCCGCGAAATCGTCTCGGAACTTGACCGTTTCATCATTGGCCAGCAAGAAGCCAAGCGCGCCACCGCCGTGGCCCTGCGCAACCGCTGGCGTCGCAAGCAGCTTGGCGACGACCTGCGCGACGAGGTCTATCCCAAGAACATCCTGATGATCGGCCCCACCGGCGTCGGCAAGACCGAGATCAGCCGCCGTTTGGCGAAACTGGCACGCGCCCCGTTCATCAAGATCGAAGCCACCAAGTTCACCGAGGTCGGCTATGTCGGCCGCGACGTGGAGCAAATCATCCGTGACCTGATGGATACGGCGATTGTCGACACCCGAGAGCACATGCGCGAGGACGTCAAGGCGCGCGCCCATGCCTCTGCCGAGGAACGCGTCATCGAGGCCGTCGCCGGCAAGGATGCCCGCGAGCAGACCCGCGAAATGTTCCGCCGCAAGCTGAAGGCTGGTGAGCTGGACGACACGGTGATCGAGCTCGACGTAGCCGAGACCGCGAACCCCTTCCAGCAGATGGACATCCCCGGCCAGCCTGGGGCGGGCCAGATGATGAACCTTGGCGATATTTTCGGAAAGGCCTTTGGCGGGCGCACAACGCGCAAGTCGATGACCGTTGCACAAAGCTACGAAACGCTGATCGCCGAAGAAGCGGACAAATTGCTGGACGATGAAAGCATCAAGGCCGCAGCGCTGGAAGCCGTGGAGCAAAACGGCATCGTCTTTCTGGACGAGATCGACAAGGTCTGCGCCAAGTCCGATGCCCGCGGCGGCGATGTGTCCCGCGAAGGCGTACAGCGTGACCTGCTGCCGCTGATCGAAGGCACCGTTGTGTCGACCAAGCACGGCCCGGTGAAGACCGACCACATCCTGTTCATCGCCTCCGGTGCATTCCACATCGCAAAGCCCTCGGACCTGCTGCCGGAATTGCAGGGCCGCCTGCCGATCCGCGTCACGCTGAACGCACTGACCGAGAATGACTTTGTCCGCATCCTGACGGAAACGGACAACGCCCTGACGCGCCAATATACGGCGCTGATGAAAACGGAGCAGGTCACTGTGACCTTCACCGAAGACGGTATTCACGCGCTGGCGCGGATCGCGGCGGAGGTGAACGGCTCGGTCGAGAACATCGGCGCGCGGCGGCTGTACACCGTGATGGAGCGTGTCTTTGAGGAACTGAGCTTTCATGCGCCCGACAAGACCGGCGAAGAGATCACGGTAGACGCGGCCTTTGTCGAAGCGCAGTTGGGCGACCTCACCCGCTCGACAGATTTGTCGCGCTACGTCTTGTAAGCCCTTTTCAGGCGAACCGAAAAAAGCCCCGCATCTTTTGCGGGGCTTTTGCTTTGGTCGGTGGCGCCTGCGTCAGGCCATCCACCAACGTTCCGCCATGCGGGCGTTGTCCATTTGCCAAAGGTTGCCCAGCATGTGCGGGCTGGCAATTTTGCGGCTCACGGCGTGTAGTTCGTTCGCGAACATCGGCACGATCACCCCGCCGTCATCGCGCAGAATGATCTGCATTTCACGGTACATCTCGCGACGCTTCATGCTGTCGAGCTCGACCCGCGCGGCCTTCAGCAGCGATTGGAACCGCGCGCTGTCCTGCCCGCTCCATTGGCTGTCATTCCAAGGCGCAGCGCTGTCATAGGCCGTGGCAAACATCCAGTCCTCTGTCGCGCGCCCGGACCAGCCGCTGGCGCAGAAGGGCTTTTGCATCCAGACGTCGGACCAGTACCCATCCGCCCGCTCCGACACCACGTCGATGTAAATGCCGCCCATAGCGGCGGAAGCCTGGTAAAGATGTGCCGCATCCAAAGCCCCCTCGAAGGCCGCGTTCGAGGCGGACAGCGTGATATCGAGCCGATCAAGGCCTGCCCGGTTCAGATGATACCGCGCCTTGTCCGGATCATACGGCAATGGCGCGAGGTCGGCTGCGAAATACTGGTTGGCCGGGCCGATTGGAGTGTCATTGCCGACGCGACCATGGCCCAACAAGACCTTGTCGACCATGGCCTGCCGGTCGATGCCGTGCTTCAGCGCCTTGCGCAGGTTCACGTCCCCCAGGGCAGAGGCCTTTGTCAGCATCGGAAAACTGTAGTGCTGGTTGCCGGAGACCTCCCGTACCCGCAATTTGGCGTTTGCCTCCACCGCTGCGCGCGCTGCCGGGTTTATCCGATTGATCGCATCCACCTCGCCGCTGTGCAAAGCAGTCATCCGCTCCGCCGCATCGTTCATGGCGATATATTCGATCTCGTCGAAGTGGCCGACGTTGTCGCCCTTGTAGTGGTCAGGCACGCGGGTCGCGGTCAGACGCTCGCCTGGAACGAAGCTTTGCACCCTGTACAGGCCGGTGCCGATGCCCTTGGCGATGGCTGCCTGGATCTGACCAGCGGGATAGATCAGCAGGTGATAATCAGACAACAAATAGGGAAAATCCGCGTTGCCCTGCGCCAGCGTGAACTGCACCTGCCGCTCGCCGGTCTTTGTCATGTCGGTTATGGCCGAGACGATGTTGCGGACGGGGGACGCTGTGCCGTCCTCCAGATGCAGCTGCAGGCTTTCGATCACGTCATCCGCGCCAAAGGCTTTGCCGTTGTGAAACCGCACGCCTGACCGCAGGTTGAAGGTCCAGGTGCGGGCGTCGGGCGTCGTCTCCCAATCGGTGGCGAGCTCCCCGGTCAGGGTGCCGTCTGCCTTCACCTCTGTCAGGCAGTCGAATACCGCGCCTTGCGCGCAGGCCATCATGAAGGTGTCCCGATGCGTGCGCGCGTCCCAGCTGTCGGTTCCATGCGCACCGGACAACCCCGCGCGCAGACGCCCGCCTTTGCGCGTCTGTGCACGCAACGGCAGACCGGAGGCCGCCAGCACACCTGCCGCCGCGCCAGAGGTCAAAAGACCGCGTCTGCTAATCCGTGTCATACGTCGCTTCCTTGTCTGAACGCACAAGTCGCAAAACCTTAGTCACTCCGCCTGCCGGGGATCAACACCCAAGCGCACGCATCACGCCATTGCGAGTCAGCGCGCGTTCGGCGTTTGCAGCCCATCACGCCGCGCGATTTCGTCCATGGCGCGCACCAATTCGGCGCTGATGCCCGGCTCTGACAAGGCATGGCCCGCGTTGCGCACCATCCGCAGGTCGGCGTCTGGCCAGGCCTGTGCCAGTTCCCACGCGCGGCGCGGCGGGCAGATCATGTCGTAACGCCCCTGGACGATCACGCCGGGAATGCCTGCGAGCTTATCTGCGTTGTTCAGGATCCACCCGTCTTCGGGCAAGAAGCCCTTGTTGACGAAATAGTGGTTTTCCAGCCGGGCAAAGGCGCGGGCGTATTCGCCGGGGGCCTCTCCGCCATGCCCGTTGGAATAGACCGAAGCCAGCGCATTTTCCCACGCAGACCACGCCTGCGCAAACCGCGTCTCTTGCCGCATGTCACCACTGAACAGGCGGCGCGCATAAGCGGCAATGTAGTCGTGCTTTTCCTCATCGGGAACCAGATGCGTGAACCGCGCCCAAGGCTCCGGCCAGAATTGCCCGGCACCGCCGCCATAGAACCAATCCAGCTCCGCCTGCGTCATCAAAAAGACGCCGCGCAGGATCAGGTGAGACACCCGCTCCGGATGGGAAATCGCATAGATCAGCGCCAGAGTCGCGCCCCAACTGCCACCAAAGACGCTGGCTTTTTCGATCTCCAACGTCTCTCGGATCAGTTCGATGTCGTGGACCAGATCCCATGTCGTGTTGTTTTTCACGCTGGCATGGGGACGGGACCGTCCGCAGCCGCGCTGATCAAACAGGATCACCCGGTAGACCTGAGGGTCGAAATAGCGCCGCATTGCAGGGCTACAGCCACCGCCAGGCCCCCCGTGCAGCACGATGACCGGCCAGCCGTCAGGGTTGCCGCATTGCTCGACATAGACGCTGTGCCCGTCGCCCACGTCTAGCGTGCGCTGGTCGAACGGGTCGATGGGGGGATAAAGATATTGCACTGCGCGCTTTTGGCCCGGGATTTTGTCCATGTCCTACCTATATTGCGTAGTGTCAAAGAAAGACCATGGGGAACGCAATGACAACCACCGTCGACGCGCACGAGATTGCCAAATTCGAAGCTATGGCCGCCGAGTGGTGGGACCCCAACGGCAAGTTCAAGCCGCTTCACATGATGAATCCGGTGCGCCTGGATTATATCACGACGCAGATCGCCGGGGAGTTTGACCGCGACCTCACGTCGCAGCGGCCGTTTGAAGGGCTGCGCATCCTGGATATCGGCTGCGGCGGGGGGCTTTTGTGCGAACCGATGGCGCGGCTGGGGGCCGACATCGTGGGCGTCGATGCCGCCGAGCGCAACATCCCTGTCGCCGAGGCGCACGCGCGTCAATCCGGGCTGGACATTGACTACCGGTTCACCACAGCCGAAGCGATGGCCGCCGCAGGCGAACAATTCGACGCCGTGCTCAACATGGAAGTGGTGGAACACGTGGCCGACCCGTTGGCCTACCTGACCGCCTGCCGGCAGCTGCTCAAGCCCGGAGGGCTGCATCTGTGTTCGACGATCAACCGAAATCCCAAGAGCTTTGCCATGGCGATTGTCGGCGCGGAATATGTCATGCGCTGGCTGCCCAAGGGGACGCATGAATGGTCGAAGTTCATCACGCCTGAGGAATTGTACGACCTGATGACACGTGCCGGAATGACGCCCGTTGACCGCAAGGGCTATGTTTTCAACCCGGTGTCGTGGAAATGGTCGATCTCGGACCGCGACCTTTCCGTAAACTACGTGACTGCCGCTTTGAAGCCGGAGGCCGCCTGATGCCCATCCCGGCCGGTCACCATTTGTTTGTCATCGACATCCGCTACACCGCATCGTCCGAGGATATAGAATCCGTCCGCGCCCCGCATATGACGTTTATTCAGCAATGCCTCGACGATGGGTTTATCCTTGTGTCTGGTCCAAAGGTGCCGCGCGACGGTGGGTTGATCATCGCCGTGGGCGAGAGCATGGACGCCGTGCAGGCGCGCATGGCGCAAGACCCCTTCAGCACCGCTGGCGTGGTGGAGATGACGTTTACCGAGTTCGATCCAGGCACGCGCCACCCGACCTTGGCCGCACTGGCGCAACAGGCTTAAGCCTCAAGCTTGCTGCGCAGCTCTCGCAGAACCGGAATGGCCGCGCGAACCTTTTCCTCACCCAGGTCGCCCATGACTTCGTCAATCAGCGGGGTGATAGCGGCCAGCGCGGCGTCACGGGCTGACCGCCCAGCAGGCGAAATCGACACCATTTTGCGCCGCGCGTCGTCCCAATCGGGGCGGATATGCACGTAACCTGCGATTTCCAGCTTTGACAGGGTGTTGGTCATGGCGCCGCGCGTCACGTGAAACGCCCGTGCGAGTTGTGCGGGACTTTTCTCACCGCCGCGGGCCAGTTGGTTGAGCACCGAGAAATGCGAGATTTCCATTTTGTTTGGCAGGACCTTGGTCAGCCGGGCACGCAGCAACTGGTCGGCCACCAGTAGCTCGGAAAACAACGATATAGCGAGCCCGCTGCCTTCGCTCATGCGTCTGGCCCCTTGAACGTGCGGTCATGGGTCAGGGCGGGCACCTTGCGACGGGCATCCTCGACCTTGGCAAGATCCAGATCGACGCAATGCACGCCCGGGTCAGTGCCCGCATCCAGCAGAACCTCTCCCCACGGTGCGATCACCATCGAATGACCGTAGGTCTGGCGTGATTTGCCGGATTGCGCCGGGTGCGTTCCGCATTGCGCGGGCGCGAGGACAAAGCATCCGGTTTCGATGGCGCGCGCCTGCAACAGCGGCTGCCAGTGCGCAGGTCCCGTGCCGGGCGAGAACGCGGCCGGCACTGTCAGGATTTGCGCACCGGCCTGCGCCAAGGCTCTGTAAAGATAAGCGAACCGCAGATCGTAACAGATCGTCAGGCCAAAAGTCGCGCCCAGCGCCTGCGTGGTCACGGCGCGGTCGCCCGGCGCATAGCCGGACGATTCGCGGTACGTCTCAGCCTCGGATACCTGCACATCGAACATATGCATTTTGTCGTAGGTCGCAGTCACCGCCCCCTCGGGCGAGATCATCAGCGACCGGTTGGCAAAGCGCTGCTCCGGCGGGTCGGACTTCACCGCCAGCGACCCAAGCAAAACCCAGAGGCCCAGCGCCTGCGATTCGGACTGAACCATGTGCAGCAGCTGGTCGTCCTCTTGAGGGGCCAAGACCCGGTGTTGATGCGCCCGGTCCATGGAGACGCAGTTCGTCACCTCCGGCGTCAGGGCGATTTCGGCCCCGGCGCCCTTGGCGGCGCGCAGCATCTCCCGCAGCGTGGCGCTGTTTTCGACCGGATCGTCGGACGAAGTCATCTGAAGCAGCGCAACCCGCATCAGGCTTCGAGCATCGGGTCCAGTTTGCCCGCCCGCTCCAGCGCGTACAGCTCGTCACAGCCCCCAACATGCGTTTCGCCGATGAAGATCTGCGGCACAGTGTGGCCGCCGTTTGCGCGGTCCATCATCTCGGACTTGCGCGCGGGGTCCTTGAGAACGTCGATCTCTGTGAAGTCGACACCCTTGGAGTTCAGCAGGCGCTTGGCAGAGTGGCAAAAGCCGCACAGCGGCGACGTGTAGATTTCAATATTCGGCATGGTGTTTTCCCTTTCGGCGTTACGGCCAGTTAAGGGTACTTAGGCATCCTGTGCAACGCGTGCCAGAACCGATACACAAACCTCACTTGCGCCTGCGGCGAGACAGGCCTCCGTACAGGCGGCGAGGGTCGCCCCTGTGGTCATCACATCATCGACAATCAAGACGGGCCGATCCTTTAGTAAGCGGGTGCGGATGGACGGCACGCTGATGCGCCCAGCGAGGGTTTCAAACCGTTCATGTCGGCTTTTGCCGTCGAGGGAGGGGGTCGCCTGCTGGCGCCGAAGCGCATCCGGGCACCAATCGCAGTCCAGTTGCTCCGAAAGTGCCTGCGCCAGCAACGCCGACTGGTTATATCGCCGCGACAGATGTCGGTGGAGGTGTAACGGCACGGGCACCAACAGCGTATCAGGACGCAGGATTGGCCGCGTCTCGCGCGCCATCCACTGCGCCGCAGGGTGCGCAATGTCGTGGCGGTCGCCATGTTTTAGCCCAAGCACCAGCCGCCGCCCAACATCCGCGTACACCAACGCCGCACGCCCCTGCGCCCAAGGCCGCGCAATCGCCAGGCACTCGTCGCAATGCTCCACCCGGTCCGATTGGCCGGGTAAAGGCTTACCACACGAATCGCAGACCAGCCCGGAAATGAATTGCGTGTCGCGCCAACACCCGCTGCACAGGCCAAAGTCGGTTTCCACCAGCCCGCCGCAATTCAGGCAGCGCGGCGGAAAAACAAGATGCACGAGGGTTTGCATCTGGGACGTCCAGAAATTATCTCCTCCCATATGGATAAACCCCCTCGCCTGACCGATCCCGAAGCTCTGCGGCGAAACCGCCGCCGCGCGCGCGCTGACGCACTGTTCCTGCATGACCTCGCTGTGGACGAGGCAGAGGATCGTCTGGCGATGGTTAACAAGACGTTTAAGAACATCGCGATCGTATCGCCGTTTCCAGAGCTATGGCGTGCGCGTTTTACCGATGCCATCTGCGTTCCCGATACCGAGGTGTTGGACCTGACGCCGGGTGCGCATGACTTGGTCATCCACGGCGTGTGTCTGCACTGGGCCGATGATCCGGTTGGGCAATTGGTCCAGATGCGGCATGCCTTACAGCCGGACGGCATGGCGCTTGTGGTGACGCTGGGCGGACAAACGCTGCACGAACTGCGCGCGGCCCTGGCGCAGGCGGAAACCGAAGTCACAGGGGGGCTGTCCCCGCGTGTGTTGCCAATGGCCGATATCCGCGACCTCGGCGCGTTGATGCAGCGGGCTGGTCTGGCCCTGCCGGTTGCAGACAGTGCGCCGCTTCGTACAAGCTACGCTACGCCGCTGCACCTGATGCACGAGCTTCGCGCGATGGGGGAGGCAAACGCGCTCGACAGTCGCCTGCGCCATCCGACCCGACGCTCCGTTCTGCTGCGTGCCGCCCAGATCTATGCCGAGAGCTTTCCGGCGGAAAACGGTCGTGTTGCAGCGACCTTTGAGATGATTACCTTGGCGGGATGGGCACCCGACGCCAGCCAGCCGCAGCCGCTGCGGCCCGGCACTGCGACCCATCGTCTGGCACAAGCGCTTGGCACAGATGAAACCAAGCTAAAGGATTGACCGTATAAGCGGACAGGATACTTACGACACAACACATTCAAAAATTGGGACACAACCGATGCTAGATGCCGCAAACGAGGGCACCTGCCCTGTGCACGCCCCCGCCGACCACCCCAAAGTCAAGCCGCGCAAGGTGGGCATCCTGCTGGCCAATCTCGGGACACCGGACGGCACGGACTACTGGTCCATGCGTCGCTACCTGAACGAATTCCTGTCTGACCAGCGTGTCATCGACTATCCAAAGTGGAAGTGGCAACCACTGCTGCAGACCATCATCCTGACCAAACGCCCCTTTACCTCTGGTGCGGCGTATAAATCGATCTGGAATGAAGCGGCGAATGAAAGCCCGCTGATGACCATCACCCGTGCACAGACCGAAAAGATCACCGAACAGCTGCGCGCCACCTATGACGATCAGGTGGAGGTCGATTTCTGCATGCGCTACGGGAATCCGTCGACCCAGTCGAAGGTCAAAGACCTGATTGCCAAGGGTTGCCACAAGATCCTGTTTTTCCCGCTCTATCCTCACTATGCGGGGGCGACCACTGCCACGGCGAATGACCAGTTTTTCCGGGCTTTGATGGAAGAGAAATGGCAGCCGACAGCCCGTGTCGTGGACCCGTATTTCGAACACCCCGACTACATCGACGCACTCGCGAAATCGGTTGAGCGCGCGTATGCGGCGGCGCCGAAAAGGCCGGAACTTCTGATCTGCTCCTACCACGGGTTGCCACAGCGCTACCTGATGGAAGGCGACCCCTATCATTGCCAATGTCAGAAGACGACGCGCCTGCTCAAAGAGCGGCTGGGCTGGGACGACTCGCAGATCAAGACCACCTTCCAGAGCCAGTTCGGCCCGGAGGAGTGGCTGCAACCCTACACCGTCGAAGAGGTCGCGCGCCTGGCGAAGGAAGAGGGTAAAACCAACATCGCTGTTTGTGCCCCGGCTTTCTCTGCCGACTGCATCGAAACGCTCGAAGAGATCAACGAAGAGATCAAGGAAAGCTTTGAGCACGCGGGCGGTGAGGATTTTCTCTACGTGCCCTGCCTCAACGACGACGATGCCCATGTGGATGCACTTTGCGCTGTCATCGGTGAAAATCTGGGCGGCTGGGTGCGCCCCATATAAAAACATTTGTTGCGGTTTCGGCCGCAACATACCCCCAGACAAGCAAAAAGGCGGAACCGTCGCCCCGCCTTCTTTAATCTTCGTTCCCGCATCAGAGCGGGAGATACTGACAATTAGTCAGCAGCAGCGGCCGCAACGATTGCGATCAGCAGCAGCGGGATGAGCAGAGCTGCGGAAGAAGAAGACGCTTGAGTCTCTTCAACAACAACAACGGGCTCAACTTCCATGACCACGTCGTCCTTAGCGTAGGAACCGGCCATTGCGGATGTAGCGGCAACACCAAAAGCGGCGGCGAGTGCGATTTTCTTCATGTTATTCTCCAGATATTTGCCTGCCTCAGTCGCGAATGGACGTACAGCAAGGCACCCAAGACTTACCTCGTGAGTCGTTCTAAGCAGTATTTTGGAGAGTTTGCAATTGCTAGTTAACCCTCGAAATCCGCCGTTCGACTCCATGTCGTCAAATTAGCAACACCTGCGTGCCCACCTGCGCCATCTCGTACAACTGCTCAACGTGCTCATTGTACAGGCCAATGCACCCATTGGAGGACCGGCGACCGATTTTGCGCGTGTCGTGTGTGCCGTGGATACGGTAATACTGCCATCCCAAGTGCATTGCGCGCGAGCCGAGCGGGTTATCGGGACCGGGGCCGACATAGTCAGGCCATTCGGGGTTGCGGATTTTCATTGCGGGGGTCGGGCGCCAGTCCGGGGCCGGATCCTTCAACGTAATTGTGGTGCGACCGCGCCGCGTGAGATCTTCGGTCAGCGGGACAGAGCACGGATACAGGTGGTAAATCCCGCTAGGCTGCCAGTAATGCAGCGCCCGCGAAGAGATATCCACCAAAACAGCACCCTTGTTCAGGTTGGAGAAATACGGCTGCCAATCCAGCGTACGAAAGCTGGAAATGTTGCGCCGCACAGATGTGTTCAGCTCGCGCTCGATCTCTGTCGTGGCAACGCCATTGACGCTCTGCGCCAGAGCGGGGGTCGCCAATACTGCGGCGGAGCCTGCCAGGAACGCACGCCGGCCCAGCTTGTTCTTTGACCAATCAGCCATTGTCCTATCCTTCCAGACGAAAAAATGCTGCAGGCTGGCATGATATGGCCTGAAAGCATCAGTCGCAATTCAAAGCGTCGTGTTTGCGCAGGCTCACGCCGATGTGGGTTTGATTGGCAACGCCTTAAAGGGTAAGCCGAGAGAAACGCACAGTCGAGAGCACTTTACATGAACCGTCGCGCCTTCCTTGCCCTTTCCTCAGCCGCTGCGCTTGCAGCATGCACCACCGGACCCGCACCGTCTGGCGGTGGTGGAATCGGACCGGACGGGCGGCCATTGCCGCGTGTCTACCGCATCGGCATGGGCCAGCGCGCCGAGATCGAATACCGGATGCTTGATGCGGTGAATGCGCTGCGTCAGGCCTCTGGCGCGCCAAACCTGCAGCTGGACGGAAAGCTTCAGGCCGCTGCCGCCACGCATGCGCGCGACATGTCGGTGCAAAACCGCCCATGGCACTTTGGCTCAGACGGATCGTCGCCTGTGGATCGCGTTCAGCGCGTTGGCTACAGCGGCCGCCTCGTGGGCGAAACGATTTCCGAAACCTACGAGACCGAACTCGAAACCCTGTCTGCATGGATGGAAGAAGAACCCACCCGTCGCGTGATTCTGGATTCCTCGGCGACTGAAATGGGTTTTGCCTGGTTCCAGGAACAGAGTGGGAAAATCTGGTGGTGCATGGTGCTCGGCGCAGCAGGTATGGCTTCCACTCCCGGGATGCAGAGCTAAACCTCTCGACAGAAATAAAAAAAGGGTCGGCGCATCAGGCACCGACCCTTTTTTCATGTCCGACGCTTTGTCGTCAGGGCGTGATTATGATCGGCGTGCCATCCTGCACCATCGAATAGATGTCGCGGATCTGCTTGTCCGAAACAGCAATACAGCCAGCCGTCCAATCGCGCGGCGCGCCTTTTGGATAATTGTCTCCGCGCCCGTGGATAAAGATGTCACCACCGGGGCTTTTGCCCATGGCTTGCGCATTGGCCCGATCATAGGGATTCGGATAGCTGACGCCGATGGACAGGTGGAATTTGGAATTCGGGTTGCGACGGTCAATGTAGTAGAGGCCTTCCGGCGTCTTACCGTCTCCCTCGACGACCTTGTGCCCGCGCGGCGCGAATCCCAGACCGATGTCATAGGACTCAAGCACCTTGTTATGGTGCAACAAGTGAAGCCGACGCTCGCCCTTGTTCACCACAACCTGGGTCACCTCAGGGCCGCGGTAATTGTAGAATTTCTTTTGCGAACAGGCCGCTGCGCTCAACAGCGCGAGAGCCAGAATACCAAACTTGAGAAATCGCATTTCACTGCCTCGATGCGTTTTTTCTCCTTATACACCGGATCACACCCCCGTTACATCTCACGATTTCGCCAGCGTCAGCTGAGCCACAAGCTCCACATGCGTAGACCAACGGAATTGGTCCACCGTCTGCACCCAATCGAGCCGGTAGCCTGCGGAGGTCAGGATTTTGGCGTCGCGGGCAAAGGTCACTGGATTGCAGGACACAAAAGCGATTCGCGGAATACGTGCCTTGGCCAGCTGTGTGACCTGAGCTTCGGCACCGGCGCGCGGGGGGTCGATGACCACACCGTCAAAGCGCGTCAGTTCATCCGGCAGAAGTGGATTGCGAAAGAGGTCACGCGCCTCATGGGTCACATGACGCACCCCCTCGGCCATGCGCCACCCCTTGTCGAGGGCACGCACCATTTCTTTGGACCCTTCTACAGCATGGACGCGTCCGAGACGCGCCAAAGGCAACGCAAAAGTGCCACATCCGGCAAACAGATCGAGCATGTGCTTCGCACCGTTCAGCGCCTCGGAAACACAGGCGAGCAGCGTGGCCTCACCTTCTTGCGTGGCTTGTAGAAACGCACCGGGCGGCGGCACCACCTGTGCCGAGCCAAAGGTCTGAAACGGCGGACGCAGCGTGAGGACTTCTTCGTCCCATGCCAAACGCGCCACGTCATATTCCTGCGCAATGCCCGCGAGGGTCACGCGAAAATCGTCGTCGATGCTCTTGCCGCCCGTCACGGACACGTCCAAGCCCGCCTCACTGTCGGTCATTTGAACCGTCAGTTCGGCCTTGCGCGATGTCCCTGCGACGGCCAACGCCTCTGCCAACGGCAGCGCAGCGGCCAGTCGAGGTCGCACCAGCTTGCAATCGGGTACAGCGATCAGGACGTCAGAGGCCTTGGCGTGAAACCCCGCCAGCGCGCCCTTCTTGGTCCGTCGTGCCGAAAATCCGGCCCGTCGCCGCGATTGCGCGGGTGAGGTGATGCAAGGCCGCTGTTCCGTCTCAAGGCCCTGCGCCGCCAAGGCACGCGCCACAACGTCGCTTTTCCACCCTTCGACGAACGCATCCGACGCGTGCTGTAGCTGACAACCGCCACAGGACTTCGCGTGGCGACAGGGCGGAGCGACGCGATCCTCGACCGGGGTGACGATACGCGGGTTGGCCATGACGCCATTGTCCACGACGCCTTCGACGACCTCACCGGGCAAAATACCGGGCACGTAGATCGGACCTTCGGCGATGCCATCGCCACGATGTCCAAGCCGTTCGACGGTGACGCGCATCTCTTCGGACATATGATCAGACCCTGTACTTCGTTCAGTGGATATATCGACTACACCGCCCATGCCGCACAGACCATGGTCAGGGCAAGGGATTAGCGCGAATTTACCTCGTTCATTCGGCCGCCTCTGCGCCAAGGAAACCGCCAGACTGCCGTGCCCAATAGCGCGCATATAGACCCTGTTGCGCCAAAAGCTCGTCATGCGTACCCTGTTCAACGATTTGCCCGTGGTCCATGACGATGATCCGATCCATGGCAGCGATGGTGCTAAGCCGGTGGGCGATAGCAATGACGGTCTTGCCCTGCATGACCTGCTCCAGAGCGGTCTGGATCTCTGCTTCCACCTCGGAATCGAGCGCGCTTGTCGCCTCGTCGAGGATCAGGATCGGCGCGTCTTTCAGAATCGCGCGAGCCAAAGCGATGCGTTGTCGCTGGCCACCGGACAATTTCACACCCCGTTCGCCGAGCCGCGCATCATAGCCAGCACGCCCCTTGCTATCTGTCAGTGCAAGGATGAAATCATGCGCAGACGCCCGCCGCGCGGCCTCAAAGACCTCTTGATCCGTCGCGTCGGGCCGCCCGTAGCGAATGTTATCCATGGCAGAGCGGTTGAACATCGATGTGTCCTGCCGCACCACTGAGATCGCCTCACGCAGCGCGGTCTGTTTGAGGTCACGGATGTCTGTGCCGCCGAGCAAAATTCGACCCTGTTCAACGTCATGCAGCCTTAAAAGCAACGACACCGCGGTGGATTTTCCAGCGCCGGAGGCCCCGACCAAACCAATCTTTTGACCCTCGCCGATCGTCAGATCAAAGGCCCGCAAAGCGTTGGTTTCCCCGCCATAGGCAAAGCCCACCGCGTCGAAACGGATCGCACCGCGCGGCGCCGTATCGGCCGCCCCGGCCCGGTCCAAAATCGCGTGCGGCGGCGCCAGCGTTTCGACACCATCCTCAATCTCGCCCACTTGGGTGAAGATCGAGATGGCCACACGCCCCAGTCGGTTGGTCAGCATGGACAGCCGCGTCGTCATCATCGCGGTCATGGCGATATCGCCAGCCGTTGCTGTGCCGCGACTGAACAAGAAGAGCGCCAGCAGAATCGATACCATCGGCAGCAAGCCACCAAGCGTCATCAGCACCATGCGAAACAGCGCCGAGAGTTCACCAAAATCGAGACTACTCAACCTGTAAACGTCCAACGTGTCGCGTGTGGTGCGATCCTCGTCGTCGTCCCGAGCAAAGAGCTTGACCGTCGAAATGTTGGAGTAGGTGTCCACGATCTGACCGATCACCTGGGTCCGCGCCCCGGCCCGTCTGGCGGATCGAACCTGCACGCGCGGGATGAAATAACGCAATGCAGCGGCATACAGGACACCCCAGATCACAAAGACCAACAGCAGCCGCCAGTCCACGCCCCCAAGGATAAAGAAGGACCCTGCGAACATGGCCAGCGCGTAAATCACCACGTCGGTGAGCTCGATCACCAGATCGGTCAGCGCACGCGCAACCTGGTTGGCCTTCTGGCTGATCCGCCCGGCAAAGTCGTTTTCGAAGAAGGCCATGGAGTGGCCAAGTGTGTGATTGTTGATCCGCGCAAGGATCAGCGGAAACAAGTTCGGGCTCAGCATCACGCCGCTCACGGCTGCATCGATCAGGAACAGGGCTGGACGGAACACCATGTAGAACCCGACGCCCACCAGGATTTGTGGCCAGAAGGCATCCCAGAACGCGCCCTGCCCCGCGGCTTGTGCGCTGTCGATCACCCATGCGGTGTAACGCGCCACGATGACTTCGGTTATCCCGACAACCAACGTCACGCAGATGGCCAACGCGATGGCGTGCCAGGACCCTTTAAGCGCCCACCTCATAAATGGCAAAAGACCGCTTGGCGGCGGTCCATCTGCTGGCTGGAATGGGTCGATCTTTGGCAGCCAGTTTCGGATCACTCTGCGGCCTCCTGCTTGTCCGACCCGATAAAGCCGCCAGATTGCCGATCCCAATAGCGGGCATATAGACCCTGTTGCGCCAGAAGATCGTCGTGGCTGCCTGCTTCGGCAATGCGCCCCTGATCAAGCACGATGATGCGGTCCATGCTGGAAATGGTCGACAGCCGGTGCGCAATGGCCAGCACGGTCTTCCCCTCCATCACGTGGTCCAGCGCGGTCTGGATCGAGGCCTCCACCTCGGAGTCCAAGGCGCTGGTCGCTTCATCCAGGATCAGGATGGGTGCGTCCTTCAAAATGGCCCGGGCGAGAGCGATCCGTTGACGTTGCCCGCCCGACAGCTTCACCCCACGTTCGCCCAAATGCGCGCCATAGCCCTGCCGCCCTTCGGCGTCTTGAAGGTCCAGAATGAACTCATGCGCTTCTGCCCGGCGCGCGGCCTCGAACACCTGCTCATCCGTGGCATCCGGACGACCGTAGCGAATGTTGTCCAAAGCCGAGCGATTGAACATGGACGTTTCCTGCGTGACCATGCCGATCTGCTGGCGCAGGCTGTCTTGGGTGACGTCGGCCACGTTTTGTCCATCAATGCGCAACGTGCCTTTTTCGGTGTCATAGAGCCGCATAAGCAACGCAACGAGCGTCGATTTGCCTGCGCCGGAGGCACCGACAATGGCCAGCTTTTCCCCAGGTGCGATGGTCAGGTCGATGCCCTCGATGCCGCCACTGTCGCCCCCGTAGGTAAAGGTAATCTGGTCGAAGTGGATACGTCCCTCTGTCACGTTCAGCGTACCGGCGTCAGGCGCATCGGTCAGGTCATGCGCCACGGACAAGGTGTTCATGCCATCCTCGACCTCGCCAAGATGGCCGGAGATCACCATGATCGAAAAGCTGATCCAACCGGTCATTTGAGCCAGCCGCAGCGATGCCCCCCCGATGGCGGCAATATCGCCCGGTGTCACGCTGTCGCGCAGTAGTACAGCCGCGCCAATCAACGCTACAGGCAGCAGCCCCGCGATGCAGATCAGGCCAAGGCGAAAGCTGGTGGTTGCCTCGCCAAAACGCAGCGCCTTTGTTCGCAATTCATCCAGTGTGCCCAGCGTTTTGGTATCTTCGTACTGGCGTCCGGCGAACAGCTTGACGGTCTTGATGTTGGACAGCGTGTCCACCACCTGCCCCGACACCATGGCCCGCGCGCCTGCCCGGCTGGCAGAGCGGCTGCGGATCGTCGGCAGGTGACGCTTCAAGAACCACAAATACCCAACAAACCACGCAAGAAGGATCAGCACCAACCAAAGGTTCACAGCCCCGAGCAGCGCAGCCGTGCCCAGCACCGTCGCCAGACCCAAGGTCAGGGCATTGACGCTTTCGATCACGGTCTCGGTCAAAGAGTTCGCGGCCTGTACCTTTTTCTGCGCCAACCGTCCGGCGAAATCGTTGTCAAAAAAACTGACGGATTGGTCGATGGTCCAGCGGTACAGTCGCGTCATCACCAGATTGAATACATTCGGCCCGATCATCACCGTCTGTGTGAGCGCCAGTCCACCAAACAACAGCGGACGCAGTACCAGCATCAACGCGGCTGCGCCCAGGAACAAAGGCCAATGGTCGAGCAGCGACCCGGCCTCACCTGCTGCATCCACAATCAATCCGAGCAGGTACATGGACAGAACTTCCGTGCTGCCTGCGGACAGCGAAATCAGTGCGCCCAGCAAGATCACCGGCCAAGCGCCCTTGAGCGCCCAGCGGATGAACCGTGCAAGCGTGCGCGGCGGAGGCCCCTCGGCCTGTGCGCGTGTGTCGATCAGGCCGCCGGCCTTGTGGATGATGTGTGCGATCATTCCGCTGCCTCTTCGTCGAGATCCAGAAACCCGCCAGATTGGCGCGCCCAGAAGCTGGCATATAGGCCACCCTGAGCCAAAAGCGCGTCGTGGCTGCCATCCTCGACGATATGTCCCTGATCGATCACGAGGATCCGATCCATTCGGGCGATGGTGGACAGGCGGTGCGCGATGGCGATGACAGTCTTGCCCTCCATCATGCCGTAAAGCGTATCCTGTATGGCGGCTTCGACCTCGGAATCCAGCGCACTGGTGGCCTCATCGAGGATCAGGATTGGCGCATCCTTCAAGATGACACGTGCCAAAGTCACACGCTGGCGTTGCCCTCCAGACAGTTTCACCCCGCGTTCGCCCACATGGGCGTCGTAGCCCCGGCGCCCCTGCGGATCGGTGAGGTCGAGGATGAAATCATGCGCCTGCGCCTGTCTGGCGGCGGCAATCATTTGCGCCTCTGTGGCGTCGGGACGTCCGTAAAGCAGATTATCACGGACGGATCTGTGCAACAGGCTCGATTCCTGCTGAACCATGCCAATGTTCGCCCGCAAACTGGCCTGTGTGACTTGCGTGATGTCCTGCCCGTCGATGCGGACTGTGCCGCTTTCGGGGTCGTAGAACCGCAAAAGCAGCTTCACCAGCGTCGATTTCCCCGCGCCGGACCGGCCAACCAACCCGACCTTCTGACCAGGCGCGATGGAGAGGTCGAGACTGTCCAAGCCGCCTGCCCCGCGACCGTAGTGATGCGACAGTGCGCCGATCTCGACCCGACCTTGGGTCAATTGCAGCGGCTTAGCACCGGCTGCGTCCGTCAGGTCAATGGGCTGGGCAATGGTTTCCATGCCTTCCTGAACGATGCCCAATTCACGGAACAACGATGTCGTCGCCCACATGATCCAGCCGGTCATCGCGTTCAACCGCAAGACCAGTGCCGTCGCCGCAGCCACCGCCCCAGCGGAGGTGGCGCTGTTCAACCACAGCGCCAGGGCCATGCCAACAACCCCCACGATCAACAACGCGTTGAGCACGTTCAGGACCAGATCCATGGTGGTATAGAGCCGCATTTCGCGCTGAAAGGTCACGCGGCCATGCTCGATCGCCTCTTGTGCGTAGTCCATCTCGCGGTCGTGATGGTCGAACATCTTCACCGACTGAATGTTGGTGTAGGCATCCACAACCCGCCCGTTGATCTGGCTGCGGGCGTCAGAGCTGGCCTTGGACGCGGGCGCCACATGCCTGATCGTCCAGCGGATCAATCCGGCGTAGAGCAGCATCCACACCCCCAGCGGCACCATCAACAAGGGATCCATGTCCCCCAACAGCACCATCGCGCCAATGACATAGGCCAGCGAAAACGTCACTGCATCGAACACTTGAAACGCCACTTCACCCGTCGCGGGCGGCGTTTGCATGATGCGGTTGGCTATGCGCCCGGCAAAGTCGTTCTCGAACCAGCCGACGGACTGCCTCAGCACATGCCCGTGTGCCCGGTAGCGCACGAGCGTGCCAAGGTTTGGCAGAATGGTCTGGTTGATCAGCGCGACATCGAACACATTCAAAAGCGGGCGCAGGATCAGCAGGAACAGCGCCAGAAAGATCAGCGTGGCCCCATGCGTGTCCCAGACTTGCGCCGGATCGCCGTCGAGGATGTCCACCACCCAGCCCATGCCATAGATCAGACCGATCTCGACCGAGGCCGTCAGGATCGAGGTCACGGTGGCAATCATGAACACCCCCCGGAACGGGCGCGTGTACTGCATCAGAAACGGGAAAAGCCGCTTTGGCGGTGTGTCAGTGCGCGGATATTCGGCGTAAGGGTCGACGAGATTTTCAAAGAAACGGAACATTCGGATCGCCTTTTGGTGGGCGTGGATCGGGCATGACGATAGAGCGCGGGGGCCTGAGGCTGCCCGCGCGTGCAGGGTCAGTCAGACAAAGCTGGGCAGGGACCGTGCAATCATCATCAGGTTGGCTCCGAGTGCGTTCAAACTCGGTTTAGCCCGGTTGGATGCTCATGTCACGCATTTATAGCTGGGCCAGCAACGCCGCCTTGTCGAGCGTAAAGCCAGAGTCAATCCAGTTCCGCTCCAGTCGCTTGAGCGCGTCGCCCAGCGCCTTGCCTTGATACGCTGGCTGCAGGTCTTTTCCCCGTAAGGGAAACCGCGCATGTGCGGCGTGCTCAAGAGCCTGTCGGTCGATCTGAGGCAGGGGCGTCTCAAAGCTTGCAGCGCGCGCTGCCAAGGTATCCAGGGCAATGTCGACACCATGGCGATACGCGATTTCAATCGGGGATTGGGTCCCGCCTATCAAATCCTGATAGAGTGCCAGACGCTTTTGCTTTGGCTTGGACAGGCGGAGCGAGCGACCGTCCGATACCCCCATGACTGCGAGACGACGAAGAGGCTCCGGCGGTAGCATGAGGCTCTGCTCGTGCACCAGAAGCGGGCCAAGCGGCACCTCGGTCGCGCCGGGCAGCACCTTTACCAGAACGCCGGTGCGCGCCATAATACAGGCGGCGGGGTAGGGGTCAGGCGCACCGAACAGTTTTACCAACTCTTGCCCCACACGTTCGCGAGACAGCAGGTCCAATCCATCAAGATTGCTGGCAATGGCGGACATGGCATCTGGGTCCACGCCATCCGCCGGGTCGCCGTACCAAGCGAAGAACCGGAAGTAGCGCAGGCTGCGCAGATAGTCCTCGCGAATACGCCGATCCGCATCTTCGATGAAGCGAACCCGTCGCGCGCGCAGATCCGGCAGACCGCCGAGCGGGTCCAGTACATGCCCATCTTTATCCGCGTACAGCGCATTCATGGTGAAATCGCGCCGCACAGCGTCAGCGTGAATATCATCCGAAAAAGACACGACAGCGCGTCGACCATCCGTCTCTACGTCGGCGCGAAAGGTGGTGACCTCATAGCCCTGACGCCCCGCCACGACAGTGATTGTACCGTGTTCAAGGCCGGTGGGGACAGGTTTCAGGCCTGCCGTCTGGGCCAATTCCATCACTGTCTCGGGCCGTGCAGAGGTGGAGATATCCACATCCGCGACCGGCTCACCCAACAATGCGTTTCGGACACAGCCGCCCACGGCGTAGGCCTGATGACCAGCATTCTCCAACATGGCGAAGACAGCCTGCGTGCCGGGCGTGGTCAGCCAGTCGCCGAAAACGGTGGTCATGCCACCCGCTCTGCCAATGCGCGGAGCATCCGCGCCGTGGCGCCCCAAATGTAATAGGGACCGAAAGGGACAGTGTAATAGAGCCGCCTTTGGCCGCGCCAGCGCCGATACTGAACGCTATAGCGCGCCGGGTCCATGACGTGATCGAACGGCGTGTAAAACACTTCCTCAACCTCGCCGGGTTCACGCACCGGATCAAATGGCGTGTGAATCAGCGCCAAAACCGGTGTCACGGTGAATGAGGTCACAGTCTCGTGGGCGGGCAGGGTGCCCAGCACTTCGACATGTCCGGAGGGCAGAGCGACCTCCTCCCGTGCTTCCCGCAGTGCGGCGGCCACCTCGTCCGCATCACCGGGATCGACCTTGCCGCCGGGAAAGGCGATCTGCCCGGGATGATGCTTGAGGTGGGACGACCGCTTGGTCAACAGAAGATGCAACCCGTCGGCGCGCGGCTCAAAGGCCACCAGAACCCCGGCGGCCCGCAGTTTGCGCCCCTCTGCCGGGGTCACCTCCGGGTTCAGGTCAAAATCCGAAGACGGCGCGCCAACCAATCCGGAAGCGCGCCGCAAAGCGTTTATCTGGTCGTCGACCTTGGTCACTTCCCGGTGTCCGCCTCGAAGCCGACTGTCTTGGGATCCAGCTCGTAATGCGCGCTGCAGAATTGGCAATCCGCAGTGACGAGGCCGTCATCGGTCGTCATCTTCTCAATATCCTTGGCCGAGTAGATCGACAGCGACTGGCGCACCCGGTCTTCGGAGCAAGTACACCCGAACCGTATCTGCTGGCTGTCATAAACGCGGGGCTGTTCGTCGTGAAACAAACGCACAAGCAGATCAGTCGGCGGGACGGAGGGACCAATAAGTTCCAGTTCTTCCACCGTTCCGAGGTGCATATTCACCCGGCTCCAATTCTCCTGCTCGTCACCGCCGAGTAGATCTTGCGCCGCGACGAGGCTGTCATCACCCGAGGGCGCGTCCTTGGCGTAGGGCGAGGCTTTTGGCATGTGTTGCAACATGATCCCGCCCGCGCGCCATTTCTCCGCCTGACCGGACTCGGTCGAGCGACCGTAAGACAACGCAAAGGTGGTCGGCAGCTGCTCAGACTGCGCAAAATAGGCCGCTGCACAGTCAGACAGGCTTGTCCCGGCGATGGGCGTGATGCCCTGATAGGGTTGCATGCCAGTTCCCTGATCAATCATGACTGCAAAGTAGCCCGTCCCCAACTGCTGGAACGGCGAATCATCAGTGATCCGATCGGCATCAAAGCTGGCGTAGGCGCGAATGCGCGCAGGTTCACCTTCGGCCTCGGGACCATAATAGTCGGTGGCGATCATGCGCACCGGCCCATTGGTCTGAACTTGCAGAGAAAGTTTCCAACGCAGCTTGATCGTCTGACCGATCAGAGCGGTCAGCAAGGCCATCTCGGCCACCAGCGCTTCGACGGGCGCGGGGTAATTGTGCTGTTGCAGGACGCCTGACAACACTCCGTCGAGACGGGCCACGCGGCCACGCATGTCGGAGCGGTCAAGTTGGAAGGGCAGGACGGTGTCGTCCCAGGCGATCTTGTCACCGAAGCTCATGAGGAGATCCTTGGGGGTTTTCTTGGGTGCCAATGGCTGGCAGTTAAGGCGAGCATATAGGCGCTATGGCAGAAAACGCAAAGGGGGCAGAGCATGCGCAGGTACGGTGAGGCCCCGATTGACGGCCAAAATTACATTTTTCGACCCGGTGTGTATGCGGTTTTGCCACAGGGCAATGATCTGCTACTGACCCATCAGTCAGAGCCGTTCCCCGAATATCAGCTGCCGGGAGGTGGCATTGATCCCGGTGAAAGCCCATTGCAGGCGCTGCATCGCGAAGTGTGGGAGGAAACCGGCTGGAAGATCGCAAACCCGCGCAGACTGGGGGCCTTTCGGCGTTTCACCTGGATGCCTGAATACGAAATATGGGCGGAAAAGCTTTGCATGCTCTATGTCGCGCGGCCTGTCCTGCGATTGGTTGAGCCAATTGAACCCGGTCATTCTGCTGTCTGGATGGACGCCAATCAAGCCGTCAGAGAGTTGGGCAATCCGGGCGAACGTGACATCGTGGCGCGGTATCTGCGCTGATCATGTCGGTCGTGAAAGCACGTCGTACTCCAACAAGGCGGCGGACACATCGTCGCCCAACTTCTCGGAATCGGCCATTTCTGCGGTGAGGCGCCAAAACATATCCTCCATGATGTCAGGTCCGCTTCCCGCGGCAGCACTCTCTCGGAACAGGCGGACGAGACCGTCGTCGCCAAGCATTTCGCCGTTTTTCATCACTGCTTCGGTAAAGCCATCTGAATACAGCAGGAGAAGGTCACCTTTGTGCAGCATGAATTCATGCTGGTCGTAGCTGACCTCCTCGACCAGGCCGATGGGCAAACCGCCATCGCCAATGAATTCCGTCCGACCATCCGCACGCAGAAGAAGCGGCGGCGAATGACCCGCCTGCACCATGCGCATCCGTCCTGTCGACAGGTCGGCCGCGACATAGGCCATCGTCAGGTACTCCTCCACTCCCGGATCGGCGGAGAGCCGTTCGTTGAGCATCTTTGCTGCTTCTGCCGGTTCACGCATGGTAAACGTGCCGTCGAAGCCACGGTTCAGCGCGAGGTTCTGTTCCGGGAAGGTGCTGGAAAGATACCCTGCAACCCGCGCCGTCACCATTGCAGAGGTGATGCCATGCCCCGACACATCGATACTATACAGTCCGAGGTCCGTGCCGCCCGGCCGAAACATGCCCACCAGATCCCCGCCCACGTGGCCACAGGGTTGCAACAACAGGCTCACGCGCGATGTCGCCAATTCGCAGACACGTTCCGGCACCAAAGATTGCTGAATCGTCCGCGCCTGGCGCAGATCGTTGTCGATGGCCTGATGGATCTCACGCAGCTCTTCCAGCGCGACCGAGAGGTCGCGGTTTTTTTCCGACAATTGGCGTTGCATGAACAGGATCCGCTCGCCCGCATTGATCCGGGCACGCAATTCGTCGTTGCTGACCGGCTTGGTCAGGAAATCATCTGCACCGGCATCCAGTCCCTGAGCCACATCACCCTTTTCGCTCTTGGAGGTTACGAGAATAAAATACCCGTACCCCTCGTGATCCAATTCACGAAAGCGACGACACAATTCCAGCCCGCTCATCCCAGGCATCATCCAGTCGGAAAGCACCAGATCCGGAGGATCGGTAGCGCAAATTTTCAACGCCTGTGGGCCGGATTCCGCGGTCATCACCTCGAATCCCCAACGTTTGAGCACGCTGCCGACCAGCTTGAGCTGCAAACGGCTGTCGTCGACGACCAGCACCCGCCGGATAGAGGCCGTGAGCTGCCGAGGCATATTCAGAGGATCTGCCTGCAAACCAAGCCCCTTGTTCATCTTCGCCTATTCGGGACAGGTGTTACCCTTGCACCGTTAACAGCACCTCAAAGATCAAAGTCGATCTAAATTCGCTGCCATCGAAAGATCACGTTCACCTCATATCGGTACAAGATTTGCGTGAGCAGGAGGTGACGCATGATAGATTGGGCACGGGTGCACGAGCTGGTTGAAGAAATCGGTGCCGAAGATTTCGCCGAAGTGGTCGAGTTGTTTTTGTTGGAGGTCGAAGGCGCGATTTCCATTCTGGAAACGGCCGATTCCGACCTGGTGATTGTCGAGGAACAGATGCATTTTCTGAAAGGGGCCGCGCTGAACCTAGGGTTCGAGATGTTGGCGCAACTCTGCCTCAAGGGGGAAAAGGCAGCCAATGCCGGACGGCCCAATGTGGTGACCGTCGAACAGATTCGGCAGATTTATCAAACTTCGCGCGCGCAGTTCGAGCAGGATCTGCCAAAGCGTATCGCAGCTTGAGCCCAGAGGTCCGACGGCCTTACGGGCCGCCGATGATCAGATCACAAATTGCGCGAGGATCTCGTCGTCGGTGATATCATGATAGCTGAACCCATGCGCCGTGATCTGGGTAAAAAGCCTCTCGAAGTTCTCTGGCGCGCTGGTTTCGATCCCGATCAGAACAGACCCGAAGTTGCGCGCAGATTTCTTGAGGTATTCAAACCGCGCAATATCATCCTCCGGACCCAGCAGGTTCAGGAAATCTTTCAACGCGCCCGGCCTTTGGGGCAGGCGGAGAATGAAATACTTCTTTATGCCGGAATAACGCTGTCCACGCTCCTTAACTTCGGGCAGTCGCTCAAAGTCAAAGTTCCCCCCAGACGTGATGCAAACCACAGTGCGACCAAGGATGCCTTGCCCAAGATCCTTCAACGCATCCACCGACAAGGCACCCGCAGGTTCCAGGACCACGCCTTCGACATTCAGCATCTCGATCATGGTGGTGCAGAGACGGTCCTCGGGAATGGTCAGAGAGTTCGCAAGACCAACCCCTTTCAAACGGGCAAACGTACGTTCCCCGATTTTCGCCACCGCCGCGCCGTCGGCAAAGGTGTTTACTGTCTCCAATGCCACAGGCTTACCCGCCATCAGCGCCGCGCGCAGACACGCACCACCAGATGGTTCGACAAACGTATATAGCGTATCCGTCCCGAAATAGGACAACACCCCGGCGCTCAAACCGCCACCGCCGACAGGGATGACCATGTGGTCAGGCACACGACCAAGCTGGCGCTCGATCTCAACCGCGACAGAAGCTTGCCCCTCGATCACATCCTCATCGTCAAAAGGCGACAGGAAGTGTCCGTCCGCCTCGGCACAGTACGCCTGAGCCGCAGTGAGACAGTCATCGAAGTAATCCCCGGTCAGGCGAATCTCGATGTTGTCGCCCCCAAACATGCGGGTCTTCTGGATTTTTTGCTGCGGCGTCGTGACCGGCATGTAGATCACGCCTTTCACGTCCAGATGGCGGCACATGAACGCCACACCCTGTGCGTGGTTCCCGGCACTCGCAGCTACATACAGCCCCACATCGGGCCGCTTGCGCATGGCGTTGAACGCGCCGCGCAGCTTGTAAGAGCGCACAGGCGAGAGATCCTCGCGCTTGAGATAGACATCGGCCCCGAAGCGCGCCGACAAGTGGTCGTTGCGCAGCAAGGGCGTGGCGGGGAAAACTTCGCGCATGGCCTCTTCGGCAGCGCGGGCGAGAGCGTTGAAATCTGTCATGGGCTTTCGTTTCACGAGAAACAGGGTTTAGGCAAGGGGTTTACTCCCCCATGACTGTGCGTCGGTACACGACCGTGACCGCACTGGTGAACGCCAACACCTGGATCCAGAAGGCCGCGACGATGAACAGCGGCTCGTAGGCAGAAATCTCGGCTCCCTCAGGCGCCAGCGGAAATTTCAAAATGGAGCTCAGCAACAGGGTTCCCGCAGCCAGACCAAGACAGGCGCGATTGGCACCCCGCGTGGCGCGCCAAGCCTCACCTCTTGTCAGGGGGGCACCGACCGGCACCCCGGCCAGAACGGGACTGATACGGTGAAAGACAAATGCCAACCCCAGGTAAAGCGTGATGTAGCGGACCCACTCCCCCGTTGGGCGAAGGGTCCAGAAATGGTCTGTCGTGGCGATCACGCCCTCTGCCACCACCCAAAATCCGCAGGCCAGCCCGAACAGCCGCAGGCCATAGCGCCGCCATGCCCGAGGCGGAAACAGGCCTCCGATGGCTGTCTGAGGCTCGCCCAGCAGCACCAATCGCATCCATCGGATCGCGAACCACGCATGGCAAAAACACAGCGCCAACAGCTCCAACAAAACAAAGCACAGGTAGGACAGACCTGTCGACGGCTCGCCACCAGCGTATAGACGGCCCAGCATCCAAATCCCCAGTCCGCACAGAACGGGCAGCACCGACAGCCGCAGGGCCGCAAAGATGCGCTGGTTCAAAAGGCCAAGCGTGGGCCGGAGAAAAGCGAAAAACCCCAAGGTCACATCCTAGTGCGGCGAAGCAATTCATCTTAAAGGCGGATGCTTGCCCTTGCTGTCAAGGCTCACGAAGGCACGCACCTTGCCGTCAAGGCAAAAACCCGCTATCGCGCGTGCGATCCGAACAAAGGGAAACATTATGTCCGCGCCCAAGAAAGTCGTGCTGGCCTACTCCGGTGGCCTTGATACCTCGATCATCCTGAAGTGGCTTCAGACCGAATACGGTTGCGAGGTGGTGACCTTTACCGCCGACCTGGGCCAGGGCGAAGAGCTGGAACCGGCGCGTAAAAAAGCTGAGCTGCTCGGTATTCCATCTGAAAACATCTACATTGAGGATGTGCGTGAAGAGTTTGTAAAGGACTTCGTCTTTCCGATGTTCCGCGCAAATGCGGTCTACGAGGGGCTGTACCTACTGGGCACGTCCATCGCCCGCCCGCTGATCTCCAAGCGTCTGGTGGAAATTGCGCGTGAAACCGGCGCCGATGCCATCGCACACGGCGCGACCGGAAAGGGCAACGATCAGGTCCGCTTTGAGCTGTCCGCAGCCGCGCTCGACCCCGATATCAAATGCATCGCGCCATGGCGTGAGTGGGATTTGACGTCGCGCACAAAGTTGCTGGAATTCGCCGAGGCAAACCAGATCCCGATCGCCAAGGACAAACGCGGCGAGGCTCCGTTCTCCGTCGATGCGAACCTGCTGCACACCTCTTCCGAGGGCAAGGTGCTGGAAGACCCAGCCGTCATGGCGCCCGATTATGTGTTCCAGCGTACCGTCGCACCCGAAGATGCCCCCGAGACGCCTGAATACATCGAGATCACCTTTGAAAAGGGTGACGCGGTTGCCATCAACGGCGAGGCCATGTCGCCCGCCACGATCCTGACCAAGCTGAACGAGCTTGGCGGCAAGCACGGTTGCGGACGTTTGGATTTTGTTGAAAACCGGTTCGTCGGCATGAAATCCCGCGGTATCTACGAGACGCCCGGCGGCACTGTTCTGCTCGAAGCGCATCGCGGCATCGAGCAGATCACGCTTGATTCCGGCGCAGGCCATCTGAAGGACAGCCTGATGCCGCGCTACGCGGAGCTGATCTACAATGGGTTCTGGTTCTCGCCAGAACGCGAGATGTTGCAGGCAGCCATCGACAAGTCACAAGAACTTGTGTCCGGCACGGTGCGTCTGAAGCTGTATAAGGGCTCGGCCACCTGTGTGGGGCGTTGGTCTGACAGCTCGTTGTATTCCGAGGCGCATGTGACCTTCGAGGATGACGCCGGCGCCTATGATCAAAAGGACGCGGCGGGCTTCATCCAGCTGAACGCGCTACGCCTGCGTCTGCTGGCCGCACGGAAACGCCGCTTGGGTTGATCATCTGTTGGCAACGATTAGAAAGGCTCGCCCATGGCGGGCCTTTTTCATTTTGAGCCGTAACGTCGCCGTTGCGCCCGACGCCAGGGCTGCTCAGGTACCTCTGCGAAATGGGAGAACGGGCATGACCTTGAATGAAATCGCGGCACAGATGCAACGCGGGTTGGACAAACACCCTTTGGCTGAGACGATCAAATTTGACTGCGGCACGGACGGCGCGATCACGCTGGAGGATGGCAAGGCTCTCACTGAGGACCGTCCAGCGCAATGCACCATACATATTTCGGAAAAGAACCTGTCGAAACTCATCGCTGGCAACCTGAACCCGGTGGCAGCCTTCGCCATGGGAAAAATCAAGGTCTCTGGCGATATGACCCTAGCCATGAAGCTGGGGCAGCTTCTTGGCTGACCGGGGAACGGCACAAGGTGCCCCGCAGGGCGGGACACCTTGGTAAACACATCACTCGTTAAGTACCCTAAGTACCTTTTACCGACACCAAACCACACGCACTCGTTACGAACCGACGTGGCAGGCAAGCCAGCCAAAGAGCGACACAGGCTTGCTGCGATGTATCTATTGCGCGGTGATCACGGTCATGACGAGCTTGTCGTCGATCTTGATCGGGCCGTCTTCCTTCGCACCGAGCGTGTATTCGAAGATGCCAGTCTCCGTACCGCCTGCTTCGGAATGGACCATCAACATCAGCATGTCGCCTGCGGCCACATCTTCGGTCAGGATCGCGGCCACATCCATCGTCTCACCCTTACGCAGCGGCGCATGACCAACCACGGGGCCCGGCTTCATCTCGGAGTCTGTACGGTGCACGACCAACCAGCCGTTGGCGTCTGCGACGATCTTGTCGGCAGACACGACGCCGTTTTCCACGGATTGGTCAGAGGCGTCGACCATCGGTGTCATGGAGTGGCTGGCCGCGAACGCGGTGGAAGCTGTTGCGATCAAAGCGGCGGCGGTCAAAATACCGGTTTTCATACTGAAATCCTTTCGAAATAGGCTGGCGAACCGATCAACGATCCGTCTTGGATGCCCTTAGACACGCTGTGCGCTGGGGGTAGTTTCAAAATTTTCAATTTTTTTAACCGTCGTCATGAGAACGCGCCTGGCACCGGCCTTCACGCGCCGGTCACCATACGGTGAATGCATGCTTCACACTGTTGCCAGACAGAAGAGACCGTGGGCAGGCTGGCTGCAAAGAGGAGACCACTCATGACCAACTTTCGCAAATCCTGCCTAGGGGCGTTGTCCCTGATGATCGTAACCGGCGCACAGGCCCAACCCGCCGACGCCGCCGAAATCACCGTCGCAGGTGGCTGTTTCTGGTGCGTCGAGGCTGACTTCGAAAAGGTCAAAGGCGTATCAGAGGCTGTCTCTGGCTTTACCGGCGGGACGGTTGCCAACCCGACATACAAGCAGGTGACGCGCGGTGGCACTGGTCACTACGAGGCGGTCGAAATCAGATACGATCCGTCTCAGGTCACTGCGAAAGCGCTGTATGACACGTTCTTCCGCTCGATTGACCCGACGGACGCGGGGGGCCAGTTCTGCGACCGGGGCGACAGCTATCGCACGGCGATTTTCGTGGACGGGCCGGACCAACGCAAAGCAGCCGAAGCCGCCAAGGCTGCGGCGGAAAAGGCCCTGGGCCAGTCCATCGTAACACCAATTCTGGACGGCGCGGCCTTCTATCAAGCTGAGGATTACCATCAGGACTACTACAAAGGCGAAGACCGCATCCTGACGCGCTTTGGCCCAATCAAGATGAAAGATGCCTACAAACGTTACCGTGACGCTTGCGGACGAGATGCCCGGGTCAAAGAGCTTTGGGGGGACGCAGCGCCGTTCGTAAACTGATTACGACGGGAAGGCGTCGCGCACGTCCTTGAGGTCCGGGATCACATCCGCCGTGCCTTGGCGCTGGACCATCAGGGCGCCGGCTTTCTGGGCGAGCCGAATGGCCTGTTCCATCGGCTCGCCACGGTCCAGACCCGCCAGCAGATAGCCGGTAAAGGTATCGCCAGCCCCGGTGGTATCCACTGGTGTCACTTTGTGGGCAGCAAAGTCCTGCGCCTGTTTCCCGTGAAACCAGCGGCACCCTTTGGCCCCAAGGGTCATCACAACATCTGGAACACCGATGTCTGTCAGAGTCTGGCCTGTGGCCGTCTCCAGCTGCTGCGCTTCGACCTCGTTCAGCACCAAAAGGTCAAGGTCGCCAAGAACGGCTTGAACCGCGTCTGCGTCGAACGGCGCGGCAGCGTAGGCCGTGCGCATCCCTTTGGACGCAGCGATGCGCACGGCGTCGGCCTGCATATTGGTTTCGTTCTGGGTGACGAACGTATCGCCCTGCGTCGCGTCCGACAGGGCCGCAATCACGGAAGACATGGAAATCTCTCGGTTCGCGCCCGGATGAATGACAATCGTATTTTCGCCCGTTTCATCAACATAGATGATGGCGTGACCTGTGGTCTCGGCGCGCTGGATGTGCTGTGTGTGGACGCCGCTTTCCATCAGGCTCTGGACCGCCCAATCGCCATCGCGGCCAACCGCGCCGATATGCACAACGCGCCCGGCCGCGCGCGCCGCCGCGATGGACATATTCGCGCCCTTGCCCCCAAGTCCGCGCTGAAAACCAGTGGTGGAGAGGGTTTCACCGGGCAGGGGCAAGTGCGGCACGCGGTACACGATGTCCGCGTTGATAGATCCGAGGTTGAAGATCGTCATGGGCACTCCGAGGCGTAGGGTGGGGCTGTTGCCCCACCCTAGCCCCGAATTAACCGACCTTACAGGCCGACAGAACCGCCATGTTCAAGATATCGTTCGCCGTCGCGTTGGTCGAACAGATCTGAATGGAGTGATCGACCCCCGCAAGGATGGGACCGATCACCGTAGCGCCTGCCATTTCCTGCATCAGCTTGACAGATATCGACGCAGAATGCCGCGCCGGCACCACAAGGATGTTTGCCGGGCCGCTAAGGCGCTGGAACGGATACGCGGCGCGTGCCTTTTCGTTCAGGGCGACATCCACCGTCATTTCACCTTCGTACTCGAACGACACCTTACGACGGTCCAGAACTCGCGGCGCAAGATGCATTTTTTCCGCGCGCTCAGACACCGGATAGCCAAAGGTGGAGAAGCTGACAAAGGCCACGCGCGGCTCAAGACCGAGGTGCTTTGCAACATCGGCGGCACGTTCCGCGATGGTGGCGAGATCCTCCTCATCGGGCCATTCATGGACCAGCGTGTCGGAAATCAGAACGACTTTGCCCTTGTGCAGAATCGCCGTAACACCGGCTGCACCGTGTTTGGCATCGGCGTCGAACACGTGGTTCAACAACTGCATCACGTGCGCGGATTTGCGCGTCGCCCCGGTCACAAGCCCGTCTCCGTGCCCGTGCGCCAACATCAGCGCGGCAAATACGTGGCGGTCTCGCGCTGCAAGACGGTGGATGTCCTGCCGGTCCATGCCACGTCGCTGCAACCGCTCGTAAAGAAAGTCCTTATACATATCGAGGTGACGCGTGTTGGCGGCGTTCACCACCTCCAGCTCACGCACGGCGTCAGCGAGCCCGGCCTCTTCCAGCTTTTGCTTTACGTCGGAATCACGGCCCACGACCAACGCCTTGCCGAAGCCATTGCGCTGGTACATCACCGCCGCCCGCAAGACGCGTGGATCGTCGCCCTCGGCAAAGATCATCCGCGCCTGTGCCGCACGGGCCCGGTTGTTGATCGACCGAAGGATCGGCGTGGTCGGGTCCATGCGACCCTTCAGCCGCTCAGTGTACCCTTCCATATCCACAATAGGACGGCGCGCCGCCCCGGTGTCCATCCCGGCCTTTGCAACGGCGGGCGGAATGCGCCAGATCAGGCGGGGGTCGAACGGCGTCGGAATGATGTAGTCACGGCCAAAGGACAGCGTCTTGCCGTAGGCGAGTCCAACCTCGTCAGGCACATCCTCGCGCGCCAGTTCGGCGAGCGCCTCGGCACAGGCGATTTTCATCTCGTCGTTGATTGCGCGGGCGTGAATGTCCAGTGCGCCCCGGAACAGATAGGGAAATCCGAGGACGTTGTTCACCTGGTTCGGATAATCTGAACGACCGGTTGCGACGATGGCGTCGGGACGCACTTCATGAGCCTCCTCCGGGGTGATCTCCGGATCAGGGTTGGCCATGGCGAAAATAACCGGGTCGTCGGCCATGTCCTGAACCATCTGTTGCGTGACCGCCCCTTTTGCAGAGACGCCAAGGAACACATCTGCGCCCTTCATGGCGTCTTCGAGCGTGCGCAATTCCGTGGCTACGGCGTGGGCCGACTTCCACTGGTTCATACCTTCTGTGCGCCCCTGGTAGATCACGCCCTTGGTGTCACAGACGATACAATGGTCGTTTTTGGCGCCCATGGATTTCAGCAGTTCGATGCAAGCGATGCCAGCCGCACCTGCACCGTTCAGCACGATTTTCACGTCTTCGATCTTTTTGCCCGACAGATGCAGGGCGTTGATCAAACCGGCGGCACAGATCACGGCGGTGCCGTGCTGGTCGTCGTGAAAGACGGGGATATCCATCTCTTCCTTCAGGCGCTGCTCGATGATGAAGCATTCGGGCGCCTTGATGTCTTCGAGGTTGATCCCTCCGAAGGTCGGGCCCATCAGACGCACCGCCTCGCAGAAGGCATCGGGGTCTTCGGTGTCCAGCTCAATGTCGATGGAATTCACATCGGCAAAACGCTTGAAGAGAACAGATTTGCCCTCCATCACCGGTTTCGACCCTAGCGCCCCAAGATTGCCCAGACCCAGAACCGCCGTCCCGTTGGAAATCACCGCGACGAGGTTGCCCTTGTTGGTGTAATCATACGCCAGTTCGGGGTTTGCAGCGATATCTTCGCAAGGCACGGCCACACCCGGAGAGTAAGCCAGCGACAGGTCGCGCTGCGTGGTCATAGGGACCGTGGCCGTGACCTCCCACTTGCCGGGAGTCGGTTCGAGGTGAAAGGCGAGGGCTTCCTCGCGGGTGAACTTCACTTTTGACATGTGATCCTGCCTGGAAATCTGGTTTTACCCATGGGTCGGTGGCCTTACTGTCACGGCGAACGGACGGGGAAAAGAGTTGTGAGCGCTAACAAAGGAAATAAAAGTACCGTCACACCCATGATGGCGCAATATTTGGAAATCAAAGCGCAGTATCCTGACGCTTTGCTGTTCTACCGCATGGGTGATTTCTATGAATTGTTCTTCGACGACGCGGTTGCGGCATCGGAGGCACTGGATATCGCCCTGACGAAACGCGGTAAACACGAGGGAGAGGACATCGCCATGTGCGGTGTACCTGTGCATGCGGCAGAAGGCTACCTTTTGACGCTGATCCGCAAGGGATTCCGCGTTGCCGTCGGCGAGCAGTTGGAATCACCGGAAGAGGCCAAGAAACGCGGCTACAAGTCCGTAGTGAAGCGCGATGTGGTGCGTCTGGTTACCCCGGGCACATTGACAGAGGACACGCTGCTCGAAGCCCGGCGGCACAACTACCTGTGTGCTTTGGGCAATGTCAGAGATGAATGGGCATTGGCCTGGGCCGATATATCCACCGGAGCGTTTCATGTGATGCCCTTGGGCCAGGCGCGCATCGGCGCGGAATTGGCAAGGCTCGCGCCGTCCGAGGTGTTGGTGTCTGAAAAGACCGACGAGATGCTGCGCGAAGTTCTAAGCGACCTGGGGATCGAAGCAACCACACTTGGCGCATCTTCCTTTGACAGCGGTGCGGCGGACGGGCGGCTTTGTTCCACGTTTAACGTCGCGACGCTGGCTGGCTTCGGCACATTTGATCGCGCAGAGCTGTCCGCCATGGGTGCCTTGGTCGACTATCTCGACATCACGCAAAAGGGCCGTTTGCCGCTGCTGCTGCCACCAAAGCAGGAGGCTGGGGCAAGGCTGATGCAGATCGATGCAGCCACGCGGCGCAATCTGGAACTGACGGCTGCCATGTCCGGCGGACGGGCAGGGAGCCTGCTGGCGACGATTGACCGAACCGTCACCGCCGGCGGTGCGCGCTTGCTGGAACGCCGGGTGTCTTCGCCCTCTCAGGATCTGTTGACCATACACGAACGCTTGGAAGCCGTGCGCTGGGGTGTCGAAGGCTCGTTCTCTGACGCATTGCGAGAGGTGCTGCGGCGGGTTCCCGACGTGGAACGCGCTTTGTCTCGGCTCGCTTTGGACCGCGCCGGTCCCCGAGATCTGGCCGCCGTGCGTAACGCACTGACGCAGGCTTTGGGCCTGTCTGAACGCTTGGAAGGCGTAGACCTGCCGGCCCTTTTGGGCCGGAGTAGAGCCTGTTTGACCGGGCACGACGCTTTATTGGAGCTTTTGGAGTCCGCCTTGGTGGCCGAACCGCCTTTGCGTGTGGCCGACGGTGGGTTTATCGCGCCGGGGTACGATGACGGGCTGGACCAGTCCCGAACGCTGCGCGACGAGGGCAGGGGCGTCATTGCCCGGATGCAGGGGGAGTACGCGCAGGAAACCGGGATTGGCTCGCTTAAGATCAAGCACAACAACGTTTTGGGCTACTTTATCGAAGTCACAACCACCCACGCGGAGAAGATGCATGCGCTGAATGAAAGATTTATTCACCGTCAGACAACCGCCAACCAAGTGCGCTTCACTACAACTGAACTGTCGGAACTGGAAACGCGTATTCTGAATGCCGGCAACGATGTCGCCGAAATCGAAAAGCGGCTCTATGACACCTTAAAAGCCGAAATTCTATGCTCCGCCGGCGTGTTGGGCGAACTGGCCAGCGCTCTGGCGGAATTCGATCTTGCGCTAGGGCTGGCCGAACTGGCGCGCCAGAGAGATTGGTGTCTGCCGCTCGTGGATGACAGTCGCGCGTTCCAGATCGACGGCGGGCGACATCCCGTGGTGGAGGCCGCTCTGCAGAAATCCGGAGACCCCTTCATCGCAAACGACTGTGGTCTGACGGCGGAGGGCGAGGCGGCGTCGGTCACGCTGCTGACGGGCCCCAACATGGCTGGTAAATCGACCTATCTGCGGCAGAACGCGCTGATCGCACTGCTGGCTCAGATCGGCTCCTATGTCCCGGCACGGTCAGCGCATATAGGCGTGGTCAGCCAGATCTTCTCACGCGTGGGCGCCTCTGATGATCTTGCCCGTGGCAGATCGACCTTCATGGTGGAAATGGTGGAAACCGCAGCCATCCTCAACCAGGCCGACGCGCATGCCTTGGTGATCCTGGACGAGATCGGTCGCGGCACAGCGACCTATGACGGTTTGTCCATTGCATGGGCCACGCTCGAACACCTTCATGAGGTAAACCGCGTGCGCGGTCTGTTTGCCACGCACTACCACGAATTGACGGTATTGGCCGGCAAACTGCAGGGCGTGAAAAACGCCACAGTGGCGGTGAAAGAATGGGAAGGCGACGTAATCTTTTTGCACGAAGTCCGAGAGGGGGCCGCAGATCGGTCCTACGGCGTGCAAGTTGCGCAACTCGCAGGGCTGCCAAAAGCGGTTATCACCCGCGCCCGCGATGTGCTCGAAGCGCTGGAGAAGGGCGAGCGGGAACGCGCATCGCCCAAAGCGCTGATCGACGATTTGCCGCTTTTTTCCGTCGCAACAAAAGCCGCACCGCAGACGGTTTCACGGGAAACACCTTCGGAACTGGAAGAGCGGCTAAAATCCATCACGCCCGATGATATGTCGCCACGAGAGGCGCTGCAGGCGCTTTATGAGTTGAAGGGTCTGGCGAAATCTGTGTGACCTCGACCTTATGACTGAAACGTAAAAAGCCGGGCAAATCGCCCGGCTTTTTCATGTCAAATTTGCTGGCTTACGCGGGGGTCGAACTGACTCCGACCTGCGCCGGGCGCAAGAGGCGATCATAGAGCAGAAAACCTTCGGTGGAGACTTGGATGATCTCCCCCGCAACGGTGCCCGGTACTGGGGCCTCGAACATGGCTTCGTGCTCTTTGGGATCGAACTTGTCGCCGATTTCGGGGACAATTCGCTTCACTCCGTGACGGTCGAAGACGTTCAAAAGCTC
Organism: Sagittula marina; assembly: GCF_014196795.1. GTDB lineage: Bacteria > Pseudomonadota > Alphaproteobacteria > Rhodobacterales > Rhodobacteraceae > Sagittula > Sagittula marina. The sequence goes on along the minus strand of NZ_JACIEJ010000001.1, from coordinate 60,655 downwards.
TTTGAGCGTCAACTCCACGCCTTCGACCAACGCCGTTGACGCGCCGGAGTCCGTTTCCTTCGCCGCGAGCAAGGCACGGTTCAAGTTGTCATAAACGGGGAGCAGGTCACGCGCGATACGCGTCCCACCGTAGGCTTGCGCCTCCTGGCGGTCCTTTGCTGCGCGCTTGCGAGCGTTTTCCGCATCGGCCAAGGCGCGCATGAATTTGTCTTTCATCTCGTCGCGCTCTGCGCGCAGAGCATCAACTTCGACTGCCACGTCGTCCATCTCCTCTTCGTCTTGCGCGTAAGCTTCAGCTTCGGCGCTGTCGATATCGTCGAGGAAGTCTTCTTCTTTCGGATCTGCCATTCTTCACCTCTGGCTCCGGTCGGTGATAAGCTTGCCGACCAGTTGCGCTGTATAATCCACGATCGGAACGATCCGCCCATAGTTCAGACGGGTGGGGCCAATCACCCCGACCGCACCGATAATCTTTCGGTCTGCGTTCATATATGGAGACACCACCAGAGAGGAACCCGAAAGTGAGAAAAGTTTGTTCTCAGACCCAATAAAAATGCGGACTCCCTCGCCATCTTCGGTCAATTCAAGAAATTCGGCGATGTCACGCTTGCGTTCGAGGTCATCAAACAGGCTACGGATTCGGTCCAGTTCCTCTTCGGCGGCTTCATCAATCAGGTTCGCGCGCCCCCGAACGATCAGACGTTCCGTGCGCGTGTCGTGACCGTCCCACACTGCGATACCCGCGTCGATAAGATCTGACGCGAGCGTGTCGATTTCTGTCCGACGGCGCGTGATCTCCGCCTCCATCACTTTTCGAAGACCGGAAAGCGTGCGCCCCTCCACCAGCGAATTGATGAAATTTGCCGCTTCGCGCATCGCAGAGGGCGTGAGTCCCGGCGGCGGCGTAAACACGCGGTTTTCCACATGCCCGTCAGCAAAAACGATGACCACAAGCGCGCGTTCCTGAGACAGCGAGACAAATTCGATGTGTTTCAACGGCGCTTCGTGTTTGGGCGTCAAGACCAAGGACGCGCCGCGTGTGACCCCGGACAGGGCCGAGCCAACATGATCCAGCAACCCGCCCACGTCGTCGGAGCTGCGCCCGGCGGTCGCGTCCAGCGCCTCTCGATCGAGATTGTCCAACTCTCGGACCTCAAGAAGACCATCAACGAACATCCGCAGCCCTGTCTGCGTCGGAATCCGGCCCGCAGAAACATGCGGACTGTTGAGCAGGCCAAGGTATTCCAGATCTTGCATCACGTTGCGAATCGTCGCGGCAGACACCTTTTCCGTAAGGGTCCGCGTCAACGTTCGGGAGCCCACTGGCTCGCCGGTGTCCAGATATCCTTCGACCACACGGCGGAACACCTCGCGGGAGCGAGCGTTCATTTGTGCCAGAAGATCATTTGTCTGGGTCATTGGTATCCCTTCAAGGGCCATTAAAGAGGACATGCGCGTGGCGTCAATCGGGGTTGCGCTTTACTCGGTGCCCTGTCTATCCCGATGGGGGCAATGAAAGGATACACCATGCGACCGTCAGGAAGAGAATTAAGCGAAATGCGCGCGGTTTCAATCGAAACCGGGGTGACGAAACACGCCGAAGGGTCGTGCATGATCAAGATGGGCGACACGCATGTTCTGTGTACCGCATCGCTGGAGCCACGAGTCCCGCCGTTCATCAAAGGGTCGGGGCAGGGCTGGGTGACCGCAGAATACGGGATGTTGCCCCGGTCGACCACATCACGGATGCGCCGTGAATCCACGATGGGCAAGCAAGGCGGCCGCACGGTCGAAATCCAGCGCCTGATCGGTCGCGCGTTGCGCGCCGGTGTGGACCGCAACGCGCTTGGCGAACGTCAGATCACAGTGGATTGCGACGTCATTCAAGCGGATGGCGGAACCCGTTGTGCGTCTATCACCGGCGGTTGGGTGGCGCTGCGTCTGGCCGTAAACAAATTGATCAAAGCGGGCGATATCGTCACTGATCCACTGGTGTCGCCTGTGGCTGCGGTGTCCTGTGGCATCTACGCCGGGCAGCCGATTTTGGATCTCGACTACCCCGAGGACAGCGAAGCTGGTGTGGATGGAAACTTCATCCTGCGCGGCGATGGTGCTCTGATCGAAGTCCAGATGAGCGCGGAAGGCTCCGTCTTTTCTCGCGCGCAGATGGATGACCTGATGGGCCTGGCCGAAAAGGGTGTGGCCGAGCTGGTCGCAGCACAAAAGGCCGCGGTAAGCTGATGCGGGAACAGATTGGCGACAAGCTGCTGGTGGCGACGCACAACCAAGGCAAGCTGGACGAAATCAAGGCGCTGCTGGAACCCTTTGGCGTGACCTGTGTTGGCGCGAAGGAAATGGGCCTTCCAGAGCCAGAGGAAACCGGCACGACCTTCGTTGAAAATGCCCGGATCAAGGCGCATGCCGCGGCAAAGGCCACCGGCTTGCCCGCACTCTCCGACGACAGCGGGATCGAAATCGACGCGCTGGACAAGGCACCCGGTGTCTACACCGCCGACTGGGCCGAAACGCCCAATGGGAGAGATTTCGTCATGGCCATGACCAAGGCGCACGACAAGCTGGTCGAGAAGGGCGCTGCAGAACCCTGGACTGCACGGTTCTGCTGTACTTTGGTTTTGGCACTGCCCGATGGCAGCGATCATGTCTTCCCCGGTGTCATGGAGGGACAAGTGGTCTGGCCGATGCGCGGGGCGCAGGGGCACGGGTACGATCCCATCTTCGTCCCCGAAGGCTTTGACATCACCTTTGGTGAAATGGACCGTTGGAAAAAGAACGAGATCAGCCACCGTGCTGATGCGTTCAAGAAGTTCGTCGACGGCTGTTTTGCCTGAAGTCGTGCTCGAAAACTGGCAGCAGGGGGGCTTTGGACTGTACGTTCATTGGCCCTTCTGCGAAGCCAAGTGCCCCTACTGTGACTTCAACAGTCACGTGGTCAGTCAAATCGACCAAGCCCGTTGGGCCAACGCCCTCGCTGCGGAGGTTCGCCGCGTCGCCACCGAGGTGCCCGGGCGTGTCTTGACCTCGATATTCTTTGGCGGTGGCACGCCGTCGCTCATGGCGCCTGAAACGGTGGCGCAGGTGATCGACGCCGCGCGGGACTGCTGGACCTTCTCGAACAACATAGAAATTTCTTTGGAGGCCAACCCACGCTCCGTCGAAGCGGCGCGCTTTGAGGGCTACGCGAGGGCGGGCGTCAATCGTGTGTCTCTTGGAGTGCAGTCCTTGCGTGCGCCCGATTTGAAGAAGCTTGGCCGCTTGCATGACGTCAACGAAGCTCGCGCCGCATTCGGCATCGCACGCGAGGTGTTCGACAGGGTAAGCTTCGACCTGATCTATGCCCGTCAGGGCCAGAGCCTTCGCGACTGGGAAGTCGAGCTTCGAGAAGCCTTGGACATGGCTGTGGATCACTTCTCGCTCTATCAATTGACCTTGGAACCAGGGACAGCATTTTGGGACCGAGCGGAACGCGGCGGGCTACGCGGCCTTCCAAGTGAAGATCTTGGCGCGGATATGTATGATCTGACGCAAGAGGTCTGCGCCGCAGCGGGCATGTCCGCATATGAGGTATCCAATCATGCGCGTCCCGGTGCGGAGTCGCGCCACAATCTGGTCTACTGGCGCTATGGAGACTGGATGGCTGTGGGCCCTGGCGCGCATGGTCGTTTCACGACACCGTCCGGACGCCAGGAAACGGTCGCCCATAGAATGCCCGGCGCATGGTTGGCAGCCGCGGAACGTGGGAACGGAGAAGAGACCCGACTGATTGCGCCGCCCGATGAACAGGCCGCTGAATACCTCATCATGGGTCTGCGGCTGAACGAAGGCATAGATTTGCCGAGGCTCCACCGTATGTCGAACGATTTTGCAACAGGGGACCAAATCAAGGGTCTGTCCGAGATGGGTCTGGTTGCATCTGACACCTCTCGGCTGTGGGCAACGCCGAGAGGTCGATTGGTTTTGAACAGCGTGATCGAGAAGTTGGTACCTTAACGATGCGTGCTAAGCAGCGCACAGAGTGTGTCCAGATCCTCTAGGCTCTCGTAGGATATCGAAACACGACCTTTCTCAGACCCCGCTTTGTGATCGATGAACACTTTCATACCCAAAGCAGCAGACAAATCTCCTTCAAGAGCCTTGGTGTCCGCATCTTTTCCGACATTGACTCCACCTTCAACCGAAGGCTTTTTCGGCTTTTCAGGGTTCGGACCGGACTTGACCAGCTTCTCCGTTTCACGCACGGAGAGGCCCTTCTCCGCAATCGTCTTTGCCAATTCTTCAGGGTTTGGCGCAGTGATCAACGCGCGCGCGTGCCCCGCGCTAAGGGTCCCTTGCGACACCATATCCTGAACTGTCTCTGGCAAATTCAACAGACGCATCAGGTTGGCGATATGCGACCGTGATTTACCCAAGGCTTCAGCTAGTTTTTCTTGGGTGTGGCCAAATTTGAACATGAGTTGACGAAACCCGGCGGCTTCCTCAATCGGGCTCAGGTCCGCGCGTTGAATGTTCTCGATAATAGCGATTTCAAGAACTTCGGTGTCGTTGAAGTCCCGGATAAGAACCGGAACCTCGTGCAGCTTCGCCATCTGGGAGGCCCGCCAGCGGCGTTCACCCGCGACAATCTCATACATCCCGTCCGCTTTGGGATCTGGCCGCACAATGAGCGGCTGAATGACACCTTTGGTCCGGATAGAATTGGCCAGATCCTCAAGATGCTCCGGCGTGAAAACGCGACGCGGCTGATCTGGGTTGGGGCGAAGAGATTCAATGGGAAGTTGCCGATCGGCTCGACGCGGCGCTTCCGTTGGTCCAGTATCCTCAGCTGGGGCCACGTCTGCCATAAGCGCTGAGAGGCCTCGACCAAGCCCCCGACGCGTGTCTTTCTTCTCTGCCATAGTGGCCTCCTTCGCGCGCATTTATGCAGCGCGCTTGTCGTTCTTTTTGATGAGTTCTTCTGCGAGCGCTCTATACGCTTTTGCGCCCTTTGACGCGGTATCGTATGCGAGAACGGGCAGCGCATAAGACGGCGCTTCACTGACACGAACGTTGCGCGGGATGACAGTGTCGAACACCAATTCCCCGAGATTCGCACGCGCATCGGCCTCCACATGTTGGGAAAGGTTGTTGCGTGCGTCATACATCGTGAGAACAATCCCCTCGATGCGAAGCGCTTGGTTAGCTGTCTGCCTGACTTCTCGGACAGTCAGCATGAGTTGAGACAGACCTTCCAATGCAAAAAATTCACTTTGAAGCGGGACCAGGACGGAATGAGACGCCACCATTGCGTTAACAGTCAGCAGGTTCAAGGACGGCGGACAATCGATCAAGATCACATCGAATTGAAACGCATCCATTGCCGGTTGACGCAAAGCGTCGTGCAGCAAAAAGCTGCGCTTTTCATTGGCAATCAGTTCCATATCTGCAGAACTCAGATCGACCGTCGCAGGGATCAGATGTAGCCCATCCGTGCCAGTCGGAAGGATAACATCCTCCAGCGCTGCATCATCAACCAAAAGCTCGTACGTGGTGAGTTCACGATCCTCAATCTCGATACCCAGACCAGTGGAAGCATTCCCCTGCGGGTCCAGATCCACAATCAGGACTTTCTGACCCATCTCGCAGAGCGCCGCACCGAGGTTAATTGTCGTGGTGGTTTTACCCACGCCGCCTTTTTGGTTCGCCACGGCGATGATTTTCGGCGCGCTAGAACGCAATGGATCAGTCATGTGAGAGGTCTCGCAAATGCAGGATGACAGCGTCGGAGTCTGTCTGACTTGTATGCGCAGTATATTCGAATTTCCATTCCGTGTGTGCATCTTCGAGCTCTTTTCCCCAGGTTTTTCCTTTAAGGAACAGGGCACATCCGGAAGGCTGAAGATGTCGATAAGCGAAATTACATAGAAGCGGAAGCGGTGCCAGTGCGCGGGCCGTTGCGACATCACAACCCAACGGCTCAATCTGTTCTATCCGCTTTGCGATCACTGTCGCTGAGACCGACGTTTCGCGCAAAACTGTACGCAAAAAACTCGCTTTCCGCTGGTCCGCTTCAATCAATGTGATGTTCATCTCAGGCATTAATTCAGTGGCAATAATAGCCAGCACGAGACCAGGAAAGCCACCACCGGATCCGAAATCCACAAGGCTCTTGGCGTGCTTCGGCAGCAAAGCGAATACCTGGGCTGAATCGTAAAAGTGACGGTTCTCGGCTTCGCTCAGAGTTTTTGCCGATATCAAGTTTATTCTAGGGTTCCACTTTTTTACGAGTTCCAAATAGTGGCCCAGCCGCTCCAGTGTTTCACGTGAAACATCCAGGCCAGCGATAGAACTCAAGGACATCAAGCTGACTTTCTGACAGAGTGACGAAGTTTAGCCAAAACCAACATCAGACCAGCCGGTGTCATGCCTTCGATCCTTGAAGCTTGGGCAATACTCTCGGGACGCACAGCTTCCAGTTTGGCGCGAAGTTCATTCGAAAGGCTTGAAACACTAGAGTAGTCAAAATCCGCGGGAATGCTCAACGCTTCATCACGCTTAAGAATTTCGACATCCCGAGATTGGCGGTCAAGGTAGTTGGCGTAAAGAGCTTCCTTTTCAATCTGCGCTGAAATGTCCTCTGATATCGCAGACAAAGTATTGGAGCCTTTTGCAATCTGGGAAAAGCTGCAGTCCTTTAGGGACAGGAGCTGATAGGCTGACCGTCGTGTTCCATCAAGGTTGACGGCAACACCCAATTCTCGAGCTTCCTTGGGCGTAAACATCAAATCGTTCAGGAGGTCGCGAGCTTTTGCGAGGTCTTCCTGCTTCTTAACAAAGGCCTGAGTCCTCGCGTCGGAAATGCACCCGATTTCCATGGCCAGAGGCGTCAACCGCTGATCAGCGTTGTCAGCCCGAAGAGAAAGCCGAAATTCCGCGCGACTGGTAAACATACGATATGGCTCAGTCACGGACCGTGTGGTCAAGTCGTCGATCATCACGCCGATATAACTGTCGGTCCGGCTGAATCGAATTGGATCTCGATCAAGCGCCTTTGCAGCTGCGTTAAGCCCTGCAACAGCCCCCTGAGCGGCAGCTTCCTCGTACCCGGTTGTTCCGTTGATTTGGCCAGCTAAAAACAAACCACCTACTGATTTCAGCTCCAAGGTAGAAGACAAACTTCTAGGGTCAACAAAGTCATATTCTATTGCATATCCGGGTTGGAGAATGGTCACGCCTTCAAGACCGGCCATACTCCGAACATAGCTTTCCTGAACCTCGGCAGGCAAAGAGGTCGAAATGCCATTAGGATAAACAACGTCTGTGTCCAATCCTTCAGGTTCAAGAAAGACTTGGTGCGAAGTCTTCTCGGCGAATCTGACGACTTTGTCTTCAATTGACGGACAGTAACGAGGACCCACACCATCAATGTGCCCCCCGTACATCGCAGATTTCCCCAGGTTCTCTCGTATAATTTCGTGTGTTTCTTCGTTCGTGTGTGTGATCCCACAGGAGATTTGTCGTGCAGTCGGCCGTGTCGACAAAAATGAAAACATGACGGGATCAGAATCGCCTGGTTGCGCGTCCAATGCGTCCCAGCGGATTGTGTTGCCGTCCAACCTTGGCGGGGTGCCCGTCTTTAGACGTCCCAGGGGAAGTCCAAAATCGTCTATACGTTCAGCCAATTTCAGAGAAGCCTTGTCACCCATTCGACCACCGGAATAGTTTACATCTCCGATATGGATAAGGCCCCGTAAAAACGTTCCGGTTGTCAACACAACCGCACGCGCAGAAATTTTCGTTCCGTCTGCTAAAACAATTCCTGAAACGTCAGGCCCGCTCAATATTAAGTCTGAAACCTCACCCTCAATGATATCCAAGTTTTGTTGTTCATGCAGCGCTTTAGTCATTGCGGACGCATAGCGCTTACGATCAGCTTGAGCGCGCGGGCCTTGGACGGCGGGCCCCTTTCGACGATTTAGTAGTCGAAATTGAATACCCGCGAAGTCAGCAACGCGACCCATCAAACCGTCGAGTGCATCTATCTCGCGAACGAGGTGGCCTTTACCAAGTCCGCCAATTGCCGGGTTACACGACATAACCCCAATATCGGTCAGTTTCAGCGTCACAAGTGCCGTGCGTGCTCCCATACGAGAAGCGGCAGAAGCCGCGTCAGCGCCTGCGTGCCCAGCACCGATTACAAGAACGTCGTAGTTCGATTGTTTCACGTGAAACACTCCTCACTTACCGATGCAGAAAGACGAGAAAATCTCATCTAACAGGTCCTCTACGTTGATTTTACCAACCAGGGTCTCAAGGTATCTGATGGCCACACGGATATCTTCACTAACAAGATCAGCTTGAAAATTCTCATCTGAAAGTTCGGTTAAAGCACGACCAATGTACGAGATACTGTGACCTAGATTTTCTCTGTGTCGGGCACGAGATGCTAAGCCTGCATTGGCAACACGCCCGGACAGTACAGACTTAACATTATCTAACAGGACTGAAACACCAAATCCCGAGTGACCTGATACCCCCTTAGGATGCCCATGGTCCTGCTTGGGAATTAAGACTATATCATCTTTTTGAACAGGGAGGAGGAGCTCTTCTTCATTTCTGGCTAGGTGTATCCGCAGATCCGCAGCTGCTGCGCGATCTTTCGCGCGCTTTACGCCAATTTGCTCGACAACATCTGAGGTCTCACGCAATCCAGCTGTGTCGAGGAATGTCACTGCCAGACCAAGGATATCCATTCGGACTTCGATGACATCGCGTGTCGTGCCAGCAACATCTGACGTAATAGCCGCTTCGCGTCCTGCCAGATAGTTGAGAAGTGTCGACTTTCCAGCGTTGGGCGGACCAACAATCGCCACCTCGAAACCTGAACGAATGCGTTCTGCTGCATCGACGCCGGAATGTTCGGTTTCCAAGTCCGCTTTTACTGAGGAGAGCAGAGAAACGACTTCATCAGACACATCGTAAGGGACATCTTCATCGACGAAGTCAATCGTTGCTTCAAGCAACGCCGCGGCACGAACCAACTTGGCGCGCCAGTCTATGACCTTATCTGACAACGCTCCGGTCAAAACCTGGATCGCTTGCTTCCTTTGAGCTTCCGTTTCCGCATCAATCAAGTCTGACAATGCTTCTACTTGGGTCAGATCTAGTTGACCATTATCAAGCGCTCTCCGAGTAAACTCGCCAGGTTGAGCCATTCTGTAAGAGGGAAGTTTGCTCAGAAACGATAAAACGGCATTTACCACGGAAATACTTCCGTGGAGATGGAATTCAGCAATGCGCTCGCCAGTGAAGCTAGCACCTTCCTCAAAAACGATAATCATCGCTTGATCAAGAAATATGCCAGCTTCGTCTTTTAACGTACGCAGGCTTGTCGTTCGCGCCGGGGGAACTTTCCCCGCCAGCCGCTCTACCGACGTCCACGCATCTGGTCCAGATACGCGCAATACGGCGACCCCCGCCTTTCCAGGCGCGGAGGCCAAGGCAAAGATCGTATCCATAATTGCCTCAGCTGTTCATAGAGTCGAAAAACTCTGAATTTGTCTTGGTTTGCTTAAGCTTCGAAATCAGGAACTCAACAGCATCGGTGGTGCCCATGGGGTTCAGGATCCGACGCAACACGAAGGTCTTTTGAAGGTCAACTTTGTCAACCAACAGTTCCTCTTTCCGAGTACCGGACTTGAGAATATCCAGGGCCGGGAAGACTCGCTTGTCCGCGACCTTTCGATCAAGAACGATCTCAGAGTTGCCTGTACCTTTGAATTCTTCAAAGATCACTTCGTCCATGCGCGAACCCGTATCGATCAGCGCTGTGGCAATAATCGTCAGAGATCCGCCTTCCTCAATGTTACGTGCCGCACCAAAGAAACGTTTTGGGCGTTGCAGGGCATTTGCATCCACACCGCCGGTCAAAACTTTGCCGGAAGATGGCACAACAGTGTTGAACGCTCTACCAAGTCTAGTGATAGAATCCAGAAGGATGACTACATCTCGTTTATGTTCAACAAGGCGCTTGGCTTTTTCAATAACCATCTCAGAAACGGCAACGTGACGATCCGCAGGTTCGTCGAAGGTAGACGAGACAACCTCACCTTTAACGGAGCGTTGCATGTCTGTGACTTCTTCGGGACGTTCGTCGATCAACAGAACGATCAAGTAACATTCTGGGTGGTTTTTCTCGATCGAGTTGGCGATGTTCTGGAGCAGTACTGTCTTACCTGTTCGCGGCGGTGCCACGATCAAGCTTCGCTGGCCTTTGCCAATCGGAGCGACGAGATCAATGATACGGGCAGAACGGTCTCTGATCGTCGGGTCTTCAACTTCCATTTTCAGACGCTCGTCCGGATAGAGCGGAGTGAGGTTGTCGAAGGCAATCTTGTGACGGGCCTTGTCCGGATCTTCGAAGTTGATCCGTGCAACTGAGATCAGAGCGAAATAACGCTCTTCTCCATCAGGGGCTTTAATTTCGCCTTCGATGCTGTCGCCAGTGCGAAGCGAGAATTTACGGATCATATCGGGCGAGACGTAAATGTCGTCGGGGCCAGGCAAATAGTTTGCTTCAGGAGACCGAAGAAATCCAAATCCGTCCTGCAAAACTTCCAGAACACCGTCACCAAAGATCTGCCAGCCGTCATCCGCGCGTTCGCGGAGAATCTGGAACATCATCTCGCCCTTACGCATGGTCGAGGCGTTCTCGATCTCCAACTCTTCTGCCATCGACAGAAGGACTTTGGGACTTTGTGCCTTGAGATCGGCGAGGTTGAGCTTTTCTTCGGTCATGAAACACCTCACGCCAAGCCATGCGGCAGCGTGCTTTCTTGGTAGACTGGGAGAGTTTGATCCAGAACAGGAACAAGCGTTCAGGTAAAGGTCATGAGCTCGTCCGTCAATGCTCAAGTTCGAGAGCCTATCTTCCTTATAGAATAAAGAATTTAGAAAGGTTTTTGATGTTCGTTGTGCGAGCTGTTTCTGTGGATACTTGGCATATCAACACGAATGTTAACAGGTTGTAAGTCTGAGGATAAAGTGGGGGGAAGGCTTGTGAACGTCATCTTGAAAAGTGCAAAACTTACAATGAATTCAGTCGCTTAAAGAGAATTTAATTTTTGTCTCTTGCCATGGATAAATCTGTGGGGGGGTGCTCTCTCACAGAGAAGTTCTCTCCTCTCCAGTTATCCGTATCCACAGACGTACAGAAGATGTGAGAGGCGGCACAAGGTAGGGCTTTGCCCACACGCTTGCATGTTTAGGGAATTTTCCTCAAAACCATCATCAGACAACCGCACACGTTTATGCAAAGACTTACCCACATGAAAGTGGACTTGATCCTCGCTTCCAGTTCGTCAATCCGCCGCGAAATGCTCGAATCGGCGGGCCTTGTGGTTGAGTGCCAGCCAGCATCTATCGACGAAAAGGCGATTAAAGAATCGCTCTTGTTTGAAGAAGCCTCGCCCAGAGATGTTGCCGATACGTTAGCAGAGGCGAAGGCACGCAAAATTTCCTCTCGAATACCGGATGCTCTTGTTCTCGGCTGTGATCAGGTCTTGGAAGTGGAACAGTCTCTCCTGTCTAAACCTGAGACGCGAGATGATGCGCGCGAGCAGTTGCTCCGGCTTCGGGGAAAGACCCATCGGTTGTTGTCTGCAGCTGTCATTTATGACGGTGGGGAACCGGTGTGGCGACACATCGGGATCGCGCGGCTTGGGATGCGAGCATTTTCAGACGAATATCTCGAAGCCTATCTTGACCGAAACTGGCCTGACGTTGGATCGTCGGTCGGAGGATACAAGCTGGAGAAAGAAGGTGTGCGCCTGTTTTCGCACATACAAGGCGACAATTTCACAATCCTCGGTCTGCCTCTGGTGGAGCTGTTGAACTATCTTTCGCTAAGAGGAGCCATTTCCGCATGAGTCTTCATCGCATTCCATTGGCAGGTGTCATCGGCTCCCCTGTGGCACATTCGCGGTCGCCGCGATTGTTCAGTCATTGGCTTCGAAAATATGGTATTGCCGGGCACTATGTCCCGATGGAGATTGCAGACGACAAGTTGGAGGCAGCGCTGCGTAGTTTGCCGGACCTCGGATTTGTGGGCGCAAATGTGACCATCCCACACAAAGAAACGGTGATGGAGATCGCGGATCATGTATCGGAGCGCGCCACGCTGATCGGAGCTGCCAATACATTGGTTTTGAAGGAAGACGGGAGCATTCACGCGGATAACACCGATGGTTTTGGTTTCATTGAAAACCTGCGCCAAGGCGCGCCCGGTTGGGATCCTACGACCGGACCGGCCGCTGTCTTTGGGGCAGGGGGAGCATGTCGGGCGGTCATTGCCTCGTTGATTGATGTCGGCGTTCCGGAAATTCGCTTATCCAACCGCTCACGGGAGCGGGCAGAGCAGTTGCGCCAAGACTTCGGCGATACAATTGTCGTTTATGATTGGGTGCAGGCCGGGAATATAGTCGAAGATTGCGCCACGGTGGTGAACACAAGTTCCCTTGGGATGACCGGTAAACCGGAATTCCGCGTGCCGCTTGATGCGTTAACGTCAGGCATGGTTGTGACGGACCTTGTTTACACTCCTTTGCAAACACGCCTGTTGGCCGAGGCAGAGGCAGCAGGCTGCACAGTGGTCGACGGATTGGGCATGCTATTGCACCAGGCCGTGCCCGGCTTTGAACGATGGTTTGGCACCAGACCCGAGATTGACGAAGAAACCCGCGCTGCCGTACTTCGATGAAATATAGGCTGGGTCTGACAGGCTCTATCGGCATGGGTAAATCCACAACCGCCCGGCTGTTTGCGGAGGCGGGGTGTGCTGTTTGGGATGCAGACGCTGCGGTTCATCGGCTCTATGGTGTTGGCGGTGCCGCGGTTCCACTTATTTCTGAGCAGTTTCCAGAAGCGGTGAAGGCAGGGCAGGTGGATCGCAGTGCTCTTAAGGCCTTGATAGCAAAGGAAAGTGCAGCGCTGGCAGGATTGGAAGCTATCGTACATCCGCTTGTCCAAGAAGATCGTGCTCATTTCATGAAGGAAGCCAAACAGGATATCGGCGTTTTCGATATTCCACTGCTGTTTGAAACCGGTGGTGACGCAGAGATGGATGGCACGGCCTGCGTCTCGGTTTCACGTGAAACGCAACGTGCACGAGTCCTCGCTCGTGGCACAATGACTGTGGCAGATCTTGAGCGGATCCTGGCGCGTCAGATACCGAATGAAGACAAATGCACGCGCGCCGATTGGGTGATAGAGACAGATACAATGGAACATGCCCGCGCTCAGGTGCAGGCTATCGTTGCCGAGATTGAGGAGACCTTATCCCATGCGTGAAATCGTACTCGACACAGAGACGACCGGCTTCGAACCCGAGCAGGGGGACCGTATCGTTGAAATCGGTGCCGTTGAGCTTTTCAATCATATGCCCACAGGTAAGACCTATCACCAGTACATTAACCCTGAGCGCGGTATGCCGGACGAAGCTTTTGGTGTGCATGGCATCGGTCCCGACCTGTTGTCTTCGCCGCGTCCGGCGGAGCCGGGTGAGGTCACCCTCAAGGACAAACCGCTTTTTGCAGAAATTGCTGACGATTTTTTAAAATTCGTTGGTAGCGATGCGAAGTTGGTCATCCACAATGCCAGCTTTGATATGAAATTCCTCAATGCGGAGCTTCGGTGGAGCAAGCGGCGCTTGCTACCGAGTGAGATCGCTATCGATACGCTTGGTATGGCGCGCAGGAAATATCCCGGGTCTCCGGCCACGCTCGACGCACTCTGCCGACGGTTTTCCATCGATAACACAGCAAGAACACTGCACGGTGCTTTGCTCGACTCGGAGATTTTGGCGGAAGTTTATCTCGAACTGATTGGGGGGAAGCAGCCGGATTTTGGTCTGAGTGCTGTGCAGGAAACGGCGGGTGCCAGTGATCTGGACAGCAATTGGCGTCCCCAGCCGCGCCCGACGCCTCTGCCATCGCGTCTGTCGGACAGCGAAAAGGCGGCTCACGCCGCCTTTGTCGAAACTCTTGGGGATGCTGCTCTTTGGCTGAAGAGCTGATCCCGATACGATCAGGCGGTTCCGGCGGGCTGCTCGGACGCGCGGCGCTGTAGCTCGGCCCGGTAGAGAGCCAGAAAATCGATCGTCTCCAGGTTCAGCGGCGGGAAGCCACCATCGCGGGTGACGTCCGACACGATGCGACGCACAAAGGGGAACAGCATGCGCGGGCATTCGATCAGCAAGAACGGGTGCATCTGATCTTCGGGCACGTTCTCGACATGGAACACACCAACGTAATCAAGTTCGAGCAGGAACAGAACTTCAGCGTTTGACTTGGACTTCGACTCGACCTTGAGCTTCATCACGACTTCGTACTGATTGTCGGCCGTGCGTTTTTTGGCATCAAGATTAACCTGAACCTGAACGTCGGGTTGAACTTCGCCGGTTACACCCTTTTGCGACAGGATGTTTTCAAACGACATGTCGCGAATGAATTGCGCGAGAACGTTCATCTTCGGCGCCTGTTGGGGCGCTTCAGCGCCTCCGTTGGTCTCTGCCATGGATACTCTCCGGTTTAAATATTGTCAGTCTTGGGCATAGCAGGCGGGAAGTCGACGCTCAATGCCTACTGCGAAGACGTGTCAATGCCTTGTCCAACCAGACCCGGGATGGTTCGGCGACTTTCCCTTCGGAGCCTCGGTGAACTCTCCGTCGATGACATCCTGCGAGGCCGGCGGCGCGTTGCGTGGATCGTGCGGGCGATGCATGTCTGTCGGTTGCGGCCCCATCTGGAAGCTGCTGACCTTAACGCGCTTGCGTACCCATCCGAAGACAGCAACACGCACCGGCGGTGCCAGCAAGGCAAAGCCCACGGCATCGGTAAAAAAACCTGGCGTCAACAAAAGCGCGCCGGAAATCAGAATCATGGCACCATGCGCCAGCGGTTGGCTGGGATCCTCGAGCTGAGAAAAGCTGCGGCGCAAGTCGTTTATGGCACGCGCACCTTGCTGTTTGACCATCCAAGTGCCGAGAATAGCCGTCAAAATAACGATCAGCAAAGTCGGCCACAGACCGATAAGGCCCCCGACCTGAATGAACAGACCGATCTCGATCAACGGGACCAAAAGAAAGGCCAGAAACAGCCACATAGGTAAATCCTCCGTTTGCCGTGACTGTCGCCCTGCCGAACCTTCGGGCCGGCTTCTGTGGACTTGTCCAGACACGTCACCTACATAGGTATGCAGAACCGAAATTTCCATCCAATGACCTGCGAGGCCTTGATGCAAAGTACGCTTCTCCAGTTGCTTATTCTGGGCGGTATAGTTGTTTTCCTGGTGCTTCGGCTCCGTAGTGTGCTGGGCACGAGAGAGGGATTCGAACGAACTGACGAGACCCAGGCCACGGCACCGGAGCCGTCCAGTCGCAAAGGCTTCGAAGTCATCGAAGGCGGCCCGGATCATGACATCACCGATCACGTTCCCGAGGGCAGCGATTCAGCCTTGGCACTGGCCGAAATGAAACGGATGGAGCCGAGCTTCTCCGCTACTGAATTTCTCTCCGGTGCCCGCGGCGCATACGAAATGATCCTGATGGGATTTGAGCGCGGCGAAATTGAAGAGCTGAAACCGTTCCTTGCCGACGATGTGTACGAAACCTTCGCCGAAGTCGTCGCCAGCAGAAAGGCTCAAGGCCTGACCATCGAAGCACAATTCGTTGGCGTACGGGATCTTGCGCTGAACGAGGCGACTTTCGATGCGGCGACCAACACCGCCGAGATCACTGTGCGCCATGTGGGTGAACTGACCTCTGTCGTCAAAGACGCGACTGGTGAAGTGATCGAAGGCTCGCCGACGGCTGTGAAACGGCAAAAGGATATCTGGACCTACGCCCGTGTCATGGGCAGCTCCGATCCGAACTGGCAATTGGTCGCAACGGACGAATGATCCGTCTGGTCCTCGCGCTCTGTCTGGCCATGGGACCCATGCCCGGATCGGCGCAGGACGCGCCGGACGTCAGCTACGCGGTGCTGGGGTTCGAGGATCTGAATGGCTGGGACGGCGACGACCACGCCCAGGCATTGGAGGTGTTCCGCAACACCTGTCGGGACTTCGACGATCCCGACTGGCGGGCCCTGTGTCGCGTTGCCGACGAGGCCGGCAATGCCAAAGACTTCTTCGAGTTGTTTTTCCGCCCCGTTCAGATCAGCGACGGCACCGGAGAGGCGCTGTTCACGGGGTATTTTGAGCCTGAACTCAGGGGGTCTCCTGTTCCGACGGCGCGCTATCGATACCCGATCTACAAAATGCCCGAGGAGGCGCGGAACAACCGTCCTTGGCTGACGCGTCGTTCTATCCTGACGTCCGGCGTGATGAAAAACCGTGGACTGGAGATAGCCTGGGTTGATGACGCTGTTGAGCTCTTTTTCCTTCAAATACAAGGCTCTGGCCGTGTGCGTTTCCCCGACGGACACAGCATCCGCGTCGGCTATGGGGGATTTAATGGGCATACATATCGTTCCATAGGGCAAGAACTTGTGCGCCGCGGTATCTTCAATATGCACCAGGTTTCGGCCCAGGTGATTGGCAATTGGGTCCGGAGCAACCCATCCGCGGGGGAGGAGCTGTTGTATCACAACGACGGCTACGTTTTCTTTCGTGAAGTCAGCGAAGTGCCGTCAGAACGCGGTCCATTGGGCGCCATGAACCGGTCGATTACGGCCATGCGGTCAGTGGCTGTAGATCCGACATTTACGCCGCTTGGCGCGCCGGTCTGGATCGAAAAAGGGGGGCGCAGCCCTTTGAAACGGCTGATGATCGCGCAGGATACTGGATCGGCCATCAAGGGTGCGCAGCGTGCGGATATCTTCATCGGTACAGGTATGAGAGCCGGTAGGATCGCTGGCAAAATCAAAGACCCCGGCCGTATGATCGTATTGATGCCGATCCAACGGGCGTACGCCTTGCTTCCGGACTGGATTGAATGACCCGCCGTCGAAAACTACACCCCGAGGAGATGGACCTCTGGAAACAGGTGGCCCGCAGTACGGACCCTTTGCCAGATAAGCTGAAGTCGCATCCTGCGCCGACGGTCGATCCGGCGATGTCGCGTCCGTCAGAGCGTAAGGATGCGCCTTTGCAGTCGTTTGATCTGGGTGAGAAAGTTTCCCGAACTGAAACCCACGTCTTTCCCCGCACGACGGCGGATCGTCTGCACAATGCGCCAGTGCGCATGGACAGCAAGGCCTATCAGCGGCTGAAGCGCGGGAAGCTTAAACCCGATGCGCGTATCGATCTGCATGGCATGACCCTCGATCAAGCGCATCCCACCTTGAACCGTTTTATCATGGGCGCACAGGCCAAGGGTCACAGGCTGGTGCTTGTGATCACTGGTAAGGGTGCTCCGCAAGATCCCTATGATCCTGCGCCGCGCCGGCGGGGTGTGCTGAAACAGCAGGTGCCGCTTTGGATGACGATGGCGCCCCTGTCCTCTGCGATTTTGCAGGTCTCGGAAGCGCATCTGAAGCACGGCGGATCAGGGGCTTACTACGTCTATCTGCGTCGCGGGCGTTAAAGTAGCCGGGCCGCACGACGCACCCCAATGACCATGCACACCGTGGCAAACACGAAAAATGCGGCCACGCCAATGTACTGTGTTTCGATCCCGATGCCTGCATCGATCAAGACACCTGTTATGCCCGGCCCCAGTGCAGAGCCCAAAACCATGACCGCAGCGGCCATTGCCTTGATCGCGCCAAGGCTGCGGGTGCCATAGAACTCGGCCCAAAAAGCATTCGGCAAAGTTTGGTTGGCACCAGCGCTTATGGCAAGGAACATCAGACCAAGAAGTGCTGAAAACAGGCTTTGTCCCAACGCGAAAAGCATAAAGGCCGCTACCATCGGCAGTTGATACCAAGGCAGCAAACGGGCCGTGCCAAAGCGATCCAGCAGGCTACCGGAGAGCATCATCGCAGAGACAGCGGCGAGTGTGTACAGCGGGAAAAGCGCAACAAGCTCCAGATGCGACCAGCCTTTGATCTCGGCAAAATGTACCTGTTGGAAAAAGAACGCCGTGTTGAATGCGCTTGGTCCCAGAAGAGCAGGGATCATGAACCAGAATAGAAAATGACGCAGCATTTCAGGCCGTCGCCAGTGCCGACCGAGCATCCCGGTGGCGTGATCCGTTTCCGCATGACTTTGCGGTGTGCGCTCTTGTTTCAGCAAACGGACCAAGACGGGGATCGCCAACAACGCGACAATCGCTGCCCCGACCCATAAGAACCGCCAGTCGACGAAGACCATCAGCGCGACGAAAGCCAGCGGCAAGATCGCCTCGCCGATGGAAAAGCCAAGCGTCGCCACGGACAGCGCCTTGCCCCGTGTGGCCACGAACCAGCGCCCCATGGACACCACTGCGATATGGCTGGTCATGCCTTGGCCGGTAAAGCGCAGTGCGAAGATCACAACGGGAAGCAGTGCCGCCCACATGTTCAACGCCATGAACAGGCAGGCTGCAGAAAGCATCGCCAGAACGATCCCGCCGATAACGCGCGTGCGGAAAATGTCGGTCAAACCGCCAGCCCAGATCATTACGGCGGCTGAAACACTTGTGCCGATGGTGTAGGTCAGGCCCCAGTCGCCGTGGCTGAGGCCAAAGCTCTCGCGGATTTCACCGGCAAAGATTGAGATGAAAAAAGTTTGACCGAAGCTCGACAGGAATGTCAGCAGGATGCCCGCCGCCAGCCACTGTGCATTGTCGAGAAAAAAGCGATAAAGGTTCATGGCATGTGGATGCGTCGGTCATGCAAAATGCGCAAGACCGGAATGCAGGCCGATGCACAAAACCTGCTGATCAGTTTGACATGGCACCGGCCTGAGCCGTCACGCCAAGAAGTGACCCGATCAGACCAAAAATCGTGCGTGCGCTGGTGACAGGGCTTTCTGTTGCCAGCAGCGTATCATCCGGCTGAACCTCGAATTGGCGGGCTGCAAAGAGACCGTCGGCGCTGGTCAGATCAAAGGTAAAGACAACTTGTTGTTTTTGAGGGCCTTTTCCGATCTGATGCGCTGCGTATTCCCGCAGGACCAGCACGCCTTGGGGATCGGCGCGATTGTCTGAGATCCCACCCATGAGCGACATCGCCTCTATAGCGTTGAGCTGGTCCTTAGGGAAATAGATCATGTTTTCGATGCCGGCGGCGCCCAACGCAGTAAAGCTGCGGTCATCTTCCTCCACAACCACGCTGTCACGCGGCCACATCAGAGCATTGCGCGAGCCGTCGGCGAACAGCTCTTTGGCAGAAATGACATAAGTGTTCGACCCGCGCAGCAGTCGTACGTGCGGGTTGCGCATAGAGGCGGGGATACCGCCGGCATCCGCCAAGACGTTCAAGATTTTGTAGTTGCGCGAGGGCATTGGATAGGCCCCTGGATTGACCACACCGCTCACCATATCCACTGCATGGTCTCTTCCTTGGGTCAGGCTCACCTGTACCTGCGCCGAAGGAATGATGGGCTCCAGACGGCTTTGAATGCGCGAGCGTGCGTCGGACGGACTAAGGCCGCGAACGCCTATCTTGTTGATATAGGGTAGGAAAACCGATCCATGGGCGTCGACCTCAAGCCCCTCGATCTTGGTGAAGTTCTGGCCGGGATTTGTCAGAAGAGAATTTTCCTGGCTATCCCAGATCGTCACGTCCAGCAGGTCTCCGGTGCGAATAATCGAAGAGGTGCTTCCGGACGACGTGTTGGGCCAGTGAACAGATTGGTTTCCTCCTGTTTTGGGCCATGTCGCGATGGCAGGCATATTGGCCCGCGTGACCTGAACCACCTGAAAGGTCGGTTGTTCGGCATTCTGTTCTCTAACAACCTCTGATTGGAGCGCGGCCCCACGTGGAAGGCTGCACGCAGAGAGCGCAAGTGTCAGAACGATCATTGGTAAAAGACGCAGCTTCAAACTCACGCCGATCCCCCGAGCGGTGATTGAGTTCTTCTGCATACCCTGTTTACGTCGATGCACTTCATTGGCTTTCTACATCAAACAAGAGAGGCGATCAGCGTGTCACGCGTATGCTTAAAAGAGTGTAAAGTTTTGCTTGGCGCCTCGGGAAAGGTTGGCCGCATGGTCCGCACGCTTATGCAGGGTGACGGCTCCGGTTTGATTTGCCTCGGCCGTTCAGGCGCGCCGGGCGTCATGAAATGGACAGATATCGAGACGCAAAATTTTCAGGGCGTTCAAGCGGTTCTGGCTTTTTGGGGCGTGACGTCTGGCAACGATAGACAACTGTCCGGGAATGCAGAGCTGGCGATCAAGGCGCAGGAGCTTGCCGTCATCCTTGGCGCGGAATTGGTGGTGCACTGCTCCAGCGTTGCGGTTTACGGCGCGCAGGCTGAAGTGTTGACGGAGGACAGTTGCCTGCGTCCGGCGAACGCTTACGGCCAGGCCAAATCTGACATGGAGAAAGCCTTGGCAGATTGGCAGGCATCCCATCCGGACGGGCCGAGGACAATCGTGCTGCGTTTGGCAAATATCGCCGGAGCTGACAGCTTGTTTGGCAATCTGGTTCCGGGCGGTACCGTGAGGTTGCACCGTTTCCCCGATGGGCGAGGGCCGTGCCGAAGCTACATTTCCCCCGTTGATTTAGTCACTGTTTTGGGCCGTTTGAGTTCGTCCGCGGAGATATCCGGGACTTTCAATTTGGGTGCACCGGTGGCGACAGATATGGCGGATATCGTGCGTGCCGCAGGGGCCAAGATTGAGTGGGAAAGAGCACCGAGAGATGCGATTCAGGAAGTTGCCGTCGACATGACACAGCTTGTCTCGCATCTGCCTGGCCTGTCTCTGGCTCATGACGCGACGACGCTTGTCTCGGACGTTCACGCGGCGGGTGGATGGTCGGGGAACAGTTTGTGAGCGGTCGCGGCCGAATTGCCGGGCTGACGCGCGTCCTCGATGTGGTCTATGCAATTGGGCTAGGGATCTTGCTTTCGCCGTTGATCCTCTTTGTTGCGCTGGTTGTCTGGTGGCGCGAGGGCACACCAATCCTCTTCAAAAGCGAACGGATGCACGCGGTTGATCAGCCTTTTTTGCTGTGGAAGTTTCGTACGATGGAACCTGTGACACAGGACCAGGGCGTGTCCGGCGGAGACAAAGCTGCACGGATAACGCCGACGGGCAAATGGCTGCGCAGAACACGGCTTGATGAGCTGCCTCAGCTTTGGAATATTCTCCGGGGCGATGTGGGTTTCGTCGGGCCGCGCCCTCCGCTGCGGCGTTATGTGGAGATGTTTCCAGAGCTTTACGCCGACGTGCTTCGGGAGCGGCCCGGCGTGACCGGACTTGCAAGCATGATCTACCATGGTCATGAGGAACGCCTCCTGAGCAAAACCGAAACGGCCGCCGAAACGGAACAGGTCTATTGCCGCCGTTGCATTCCGACGAAAGCGCGGCTGGACTTGGTATATGCCCGTCGGCGCACGCCTTGCACGGATATGCGCCTTATGTTTGCAACGGTTTTCCGGCGGGTATCGATGCACGACCGTCGTCCGGTAACGAAGCGTTAACCGACATTTTAACTGCGCATTTTTATTTATTAAGCCGAAGGTAAGCTGCGACCGCTAGACCTGCCCTTGGTGGGAGAAAAGGTGAGTGGGATGGCGAGCAACAATGAGCTGGCCCCGATCATCATCAAGCGCAAGAAGGTCGTCGGGGGTGAAGGCCACCATGGCGGCGCGTGGAAGGTAGCATATGCGGACTTCGTGACCGCTATGATGGCTTTCTTTTTGTTGATGTGGCTGCTGAACGCGACGACGGACAAGCAGCGTAAGGGGATTGCAGATTACTTTACACCGACTATTGCGATAGCTCGGCTATCGGGGGGTGGGGATGGATCTCTCGGAGGAGATTCCGTCTTTTCGGAAAATACGCTGCCACGGATGGGGACAGGCGCGACCAGTCTGAACGCAGCCTCGATACGTGGTGATACAACAACGGATTCCGAAGGCAAAAGTGACGAGGAATCCGCCGAGGCAAATGAGCAGTTCAAGGAAGTCGAAGACATGCTCATGGGCCGGGGCGGTGAAAGTATGGTCGCCGACGAACTTATGCAGCACATTGTCACCCGTGTCACGGATGAAGGCCTGGTGATTGAGCTGTTCGAGACAGAGACAGCGCCGCTGTTCACGGGGGCGGCTACGCCGACTCCCCTGCTCGAAGATCTTGCGGTTGTTTTGGCGCGCGCGTCCGAGATTGTGACAAACGCAATGGCCATCGAAGGGCATACAGCGGCCTATCCTTTGGTTCTGGCAGAGGATCCGTCGTGGAATGTTTCCGCGCTGAGGGCGTCTGTTTTCCGAGAATTGCTGACGGGTGACGGGCTGGACCGAAAAAGAGTCCAGCGCCTGACCTCGCACGGCGATAGAGAACCCTCACATGCGAACCCAATGAATGTTCGCAACAATCGGATTGAGGTGGTATTTCTGAGAGACATTTGATCCGGATCTGACCCGGGCAAAGAACCGGGTTTCGTGGGGAAGAATTGATCGGATTTTAGCTGTTAGCCGGGCGTTAAACCCGTTGGCCTTACTAGTTGTCTCGAAATTCGAACGAGACAGCAGAAAGGCGTGTCATGACAATCTCATCATCCCTCAACGCAGGCGTATCAGGACTGGCGGCCAACGCTAACCGCTTGGCCACCATCTCTGACAACATCGCCAACTCCTCCACGCGGGGGTACAAACGCGTGGAGACAGAGTTTGCGGCAATGGTGACGGCCGGGCGCGGTGGTACTTACACAGCGGGCGGTGTGCGCACCACGACCAATAGACTGGTGTCTGAAAACGGCGCGCTTGTGTCTACAAACAACCCTACTGACCTTGCGATCAGAGGTTCAGGTTTCTTGCCTGTAGCGCAGGCGACGGAAGTGCTTGCGGGGAACGGGAACCAGCAAATGTACTTGACAACGACAGGCTCGTTTCGCCTGGACGCTGATGGATATTTGCGTAGTGAATCTGGACTGATGCTCATGGGCTGGGCGGCCAATGCAGATGGCACCATTCCGACCAACGCGAGGGACACCTCTGCAAGCCTTGAACCGATTCGAGTTGCTTTAAATCAATACCTCAGCGAGCCAACGACTTCCGTCACTATGGGTGTGAACTTGCCTGCGACGGAAACCACTGCAGGGGCAAGTGGCGACTCGCTTGAACTTCCGGTGGAGTATTTTGACAATTTGGGCCGGTCTGAATCGTTGACAGTCAGCTTCACGCCGACTGTCGCTGCCTCCGGATCTTCGAACGAATGGACGATGGTCATTAGCGATTCAGCGAGCGGCGGCGCAGTCATAGGTGATTACACGGTAACCTTCGACGACACGCCCGCCGCCGGTGGGACACTCTCCAGTGTGAGTGCACCGCTGACCACCGGCGGCACGTACGTTCCGGCAACCGGGTCGGTCATTGTGAGCGCAGCGGGTGGCCCCATCGAATTGACAATCGGCCAACTCTTTACGAACGGCGGTTTAACCCAGCGCTCGGACAGCTTCGCACCGTTGAACATCGCAAAGGATGGTTCTCCTGCCGGGCATATCTCGTCGGTGGAGATCGATGAAACCGGCCAGGTGTTCGCACACTCCGACACAGGGATCAGCGCGTTGATTTATCAGGTGCCCCTGGTCGATGTGCCGAACCCGAACGGTATGATTGCCTTGAACGATCAGATTTACCAGCCGTCCCAGGAAAGCGGCAGGTTCTTTCTGTGGGATGCGGGTGATGGGTCTACAGGCCAGATCGTGCCCTATGCTCGGGAGGAATCCACCACCGACGTAGCTGGGGAACTGACTGACATGATCCAGACACAGCGCGCGTATTCTTCGAACGCCAAGGTCATTCAGACGGTCGACGAGATGTTGCAGGAAACCACGAACATCAAGCGCTGACGCCAACTCATAGCTAAAGCAAGGAGGGCAAAAAATGTCCCTGTCGAGTGCTTTGAACAATGCCTTTACAGGCTTGAAAGCGAATACGCGCGCAGCTGGCGTCGTTTCGTCCAATATTTCGAACGCATCAAACGAGGCCTATGGCCGTCGCGAACTCGGGCTTTCCGCGCTGAGCGCGGGGAACCTCGGGGGAGTCAACGTAGCCTCGGTGATACGGCACTCCGACCCCGCTTTGCTGGCGGATCGCATGGTGTCCGATGCGCGGCTTGCCTACAGCAATGACATGTTCACCTTTGCTCAGCGATTGGAAGACATGGTTGGGGAGTCAGGAACAGCGGGGTCCCTGACCGATCGCGTTACCGCATTCGAAAATGCGCTGTTGTCAGCGGCGTCCAATCCATCGTCGACCCAGAGGCTGGAACTGGTGGCCACCAATGCCCGAGATCTGGCCACCACTTTCAACGAACTATCCAAAGAAGTGCAGGTCTCCCGGCAGTCAGCGGACACGGCAATTTCCCTTCAGGTCCGGGATTTGAACGACGCTGTATCGCGGCTGAAGGATATTAACGAAGTTATCGTCAAGGCAAAGGCCACAGGTACGGAAACGGCATCTATCCTTGATGAGCGCCAGGCCATCCTAAATCAGATATCGGACATTGTTCCGCTGCGTATTGTCGAAAGAGATAAAGGCGAAATTTCTCTTTTTACGCGAAACGGCGCAACACTTTTGGATGGCATGGCTTTTGAGGTTGGCTTCTCCACCACAGGAGCAATTGATGCGAGCACCACTTTTGCCAATGGATCACTGAAAGGTCTGACGCTGAATGGTAAGGCTGTTTCTGCGGCAGACGGCGGTATGTTTGCAGGCGGCAGCCTTGCGTCAAAGTTCGCCATTCGTGACGAGGCTGGAGTTTTGCGGCAATCCGAACTGGACGGCATGGCACGCGATCTGATCGAACGACTTGGTCCCGGTGGGCCGGATACGACCTTGGCCGCAACCGCCCCAGGCTTTTTCACTGACAATGGAGTGGCTTTCGTCGCGGCAAGCGAGGCAGGTATCGCCGGTCGTATCTCTTTGAACGCTATGATCGAACCTGCGTCGGGGGGCTCATGGCGCATTCGCGATGGTCTTGGCGCGGCCACGATGGGCGAGGTGGGCGATGCAAGCCTGATTAAGGGCATTGCCGACATCCTTGGCGAGCAGATTGCGCCAAGTTCCGGGGCGCTGTCTCCGGTCGCACGCAGCTTTGTCGATCATGTGTCTCAATTCTCTTCTGCCATGGTTGGCGAGCGGGTACGATCGGAAAATGCCTTTATCTTTCAAACCGCGCAAAACACCACGCTGAAAGAAATGGAATTTTCCAAAGGTGTCGATACAGATCAGGAGCTTCAAAAACTCCTTCAGGTTGAGCAGTATTACACCGCAAATGCCAAGGTCATCTCAACCGTAGATAGCCTCTTTGAGCGTCTGCTGTCAATTTAAGGGGGAATTGAAATGGAAGTTGTTGGTGATATGTCCCGCGTTCTTGTTTTGCGCACGAACCAAGTAAAATTGCGGGAAGAAATGGATAAGCTAGCGGTCGAAGTGGCCACGGGCTTTGTAAGAGATGCAGGGCAACATCTGAAAGGCGACTTGACGGGGCTGCAGGCGATTGACCGCTCCCTTTCCCGGCTTGAGGCATATTCTGTCAACACCACGGAGGCCACCTTTCTTACTGGTTCGATGCAGGTCACTTTGGGCGAGATCCAAAGCCGCTCCGAAACTATTTCGCAAACTCTGATCTCCGCGGAGCTAACGCCCAACGGGTCTCTATTGGCCACCATGTCAGAAGACGCCGAAAATGCGCTGAGCCAGACCCTGAACGGTCTGAACCGCAATGTTGCCGGGCGGTTCTTGTTTTCTGGCACAGCCACGGATCGTCGCGCGGTTGAAGGCGTGGATGATGTGTTGACCGACGTGCGAACGGCCTTGATCGGGGCAACCTCAGTCGCAGATGTCGAAACTGTGCTAGACACATTTTTTGGCGCCGGTGGGACTTATGAGACGACCACCTATCAAGGCTCCAACACAGCGCTGTCACCCATGCAGTTGAGCGAGACTGAATCGATTAATGTCGATATTCGCGCCACCGATCCTGTGTTTCGCGAGGTTCTCAAGCCCTTGATCATGGCGGCACTGGCCACCGATGTCGCGCTTGGGTTTTCGCAGGATGTCCAGGTCGAGATGATGGCAAAAGCTGGTCGTGATCTATTGGGCGCTCAGGAAGGTCTCGTGGAGCTGCGGGCTGGCCTCGGCGCCTTGGAGGCGCGAGTCGAAGACGCAGACGCGCGCAATTCTGCAGAAATAACCGCAACCAGCATGGCACGGCTCGATCTGGTAGGGGCTGATCAATACGAATCCGCCTCACGATACGAGAACATTCGGTCCCAGCTGGAAAGCCTTTACGCGATCACGGTCCGGTCACAACGCCTATCGCTAGCGGAGTTCCTCTAATGTTCAATGTCCTCGGTATGCTTCTGGCTTGCCTTACGCTACTCGCGTCACCCGTCGCGGCGCAATCCGTCCGTATAAAGGATTTGGTAGAGGTCGATGGCGTTCGATCCAACGATCTGGTGGGTTACGGCCTCGTGGTCGGCCTGAATGGCACGGGCGACGGGTTGCGGAATTCGCCGTTTACCGAGGAAATCATGCAGAACATCCTCGAACGGCTTGGCGTGAACGTCACAGGTGAACAGTTCCGTCCAAGAAACGTGGCTGCGGTCTTGGTCACGGGCCGCTTGCCAGCCTTTGCGCGGACTGGGGGGCAGATCGACGTCACGGTGTCGGCCATTGGTGATGCAGGTAGTTTGCTGGGTGGGACGCTCATTATGACGCCGCTCAATGCAGCGGATGGACAGATCTATGCCGTTGCTCAGGGGACTGTGATTGCAGGAGGCGCCGCAGCGGAGGGCGACGGCGCTCGGGTCGTGCAGGGCGTGCCGACCTCCGGTGTGATCCCCTCGGGTGCGCGGGTTGAGCGGGAAGTTCCGTTCGATTTCACGAGTCTAACCACTTTACGCCTTGCGCTACGAGAGCCTGATTTCACCACGGCGGCGCGGATCGAGGCGGTCATCAACCGATCCCTTGGACGACGCGCGGCAACGATGCTGGATGCCGGCACGATTACGCTGGATCTGGCGCGGGCTGGAACCGGCTCGCCTGCCCGCACGATCGTGTCGATTGAAAATCTTGCAGTGGAGCCACAACGGCGCGCACGGGTCGTGGTCGATCAACGCTCTGGCACAATTGTCATGGGCGCGGATGTAAGAATTTCGCGGGTGGCCGTGTCGCAAGGTGGCCTGACGCTCCGGATCGAAGAAGCCCCAATTGCGATTCAGCCAAATCCCTTCGCCGAAGGGGAGACGGTTGTGGTGCCGCGCACCGGCGCCGCCATCGAAGAGGAGCCCGGCATTGGTTTAGCCGAAGTGCCCACCGGCACTAACCTATCGGAGGTGATCGCAGGTCTCAATGCGCTGGGCGTCGCGCCGCGCGACATGATCGACATCCTCAAAAGCATCAAGGCTGCTGGCGCGTTACATGCCGATTTCGTCGTGATGTGAAGTTGAAACAGAGGGTTTCTTAACGGCTCACTGTCAGTCTGGACCTGGTTATGGATCGGGAGAGCGAGAATGCTCGGAATTATTGGTTTAGTCGTCTTGTTCGCCATGGTGTTCGGCGGCTATCTCGCCGCTGGCGGCAAGATGGGTATCATCCTCAAAGCTATGCCATTTGAATTCATGATGATCGGGGGGGCAGCAGCAGGTGCCTTCATGATCAGCAATGACGGCGCTACCGTGAAACATACGCTCAAGGACCTGAGTAAGGTCTTTAAAGGGGCCAAATGGAAGCATGAGGACTATCGAGATCTGTTGTGCCTGCTGTTTGAGTTAATCCGTCTGGCACGGCAAAATCCGGTCGCCATCGAAGAGCATATCGAAACACCATCTGAATCTACAATATTCGGTAAATATCCAAAGATCTCGGCGGACAAGTATGCGCTTGAGTTGATTTGCGATACGATGCGCTCCGTTTCCATGAATTACGACGACCCGCATCAAGTCGAAGAGGTCTTGGATAAACGCCTCGATGGTATGGCTCATCATTCGCAACATTCGAGTCACGCCCTGCAATCCATGGCTGACGCTCTGCCAGCCTTGGGAATTGTCGCTGCGGTATTGGGGGTGATCAAAACGATGGCCTCTATCGACCAGCCGCCGGAGGTCCTCGGTAAACTGATCGGTGGCGCCCTTGTGGGAACGTTTCTGGGCGTTTTTTTAGCCTACGGAATTGTCGGCCCCTTCGCGACAAAAGTCAAAGCCGTTGCTGAGGAAGACATGCACTTCTATCACCTCATCCGTGAGGTTCTGGTGGCCAACCTACACAATCATGCAACCAACATATGCATCGAAGTAGGTCGCCAAAATACGCCTGGACACTTCCGACCCAGCTTTGAAGATCTTGAAGAAGCTTTGAAATCGGTGAAGCAGGAGGCAGCATGAGGCGCCTGATTATCGCTCTATTAGTTTCGTTCATTCCTTCGTCTATTTTGGCGCAAGAGGTTATTGTACGCACGGGTGAGCATGGGGATTTCACTCGTCTCGTCATGCGCATACCTGCCGGCGCGAATTGGTCCATAAAAGCCGATCCAGCTAAAGACAAAATGATCGTTGAGCTGAGGGGGCAGGATGCTGAATTCGACCTTAGTGCAGCGTTTCAACGTATAGATCGATCCCGGATCTCTGAACTTACTCGGACGGCAAGTGGTGGACTTGAAATTGAACTCGGCTGCGATTGCGGTGCCGAAACTTTCGTGGCAGATGGCAATCTATTGGTTATCGATGTGAGACCGGGTATCTCTATGCCTGAGAATAGCGGTTCAATAGTTGCTACCAATGAGCCAAATTTACCTGCACCCTCTGCGCCGCAG
The DNA here is from genome assembly GCF_014196795.1 of Sagittula marina. Taxonomy (GTDB): domain Bacteria; phylum Pseudomonadota; class Alphaproteobacteria; order Rhodobacterales; family Rhodobacteraceae; genus Sagittula; species Sagittula marina. Next base: position 31,752 of record NZ_JACIEJ010000001.1, on the reverse strand, counting down.
GTAATGAACCGAGAAGACGCGCCGTTGCTCTCGGATTTAGGGCGCGTTCGCGTTGGAGCCTCTCCCGGTGTCGGCCCATTGAAACAGCCGGATCCTCTTTTGCCAAGGTTGCCGACGCGGATGTCTTTTGATGCGGAGATGAAAGAAAATAAGCCTGAACTGCCAATAAGCACCTCTTCGCGAGTTGGCGGGCAGATTGCCGAAGATCTCGCCGCCGCTGCGACGGCCGGGCTTCTCACGCCGGCTGTTAGGACGGTACCTGGTCCACTTGGTTCGACATCCTCAGAGCAAGTAGATCGTTCCATTGCGGCTGAATCTGCTTCGACCGCCGACTTGGCCATACAGATCGTCGAAGGTTTCACTGGCGCAGATCGATCGGGATTATCTAGCAGCCGGGTAAGTTTGGGAGGAGAAAATTGTATAGCCGATGGAAAGCTCGAATTGGCGAACTGGGTCGATCCAGATACTGATGCAGCAACGGCTTTTGCTGAATGGCGAAGTGATCTATTCGGAGAGTTCGACAAGATAAATCCAAAAAAAATAAATGGTTATGCGCGCGCGTTGATCCACTTTGGTTTTGGTGCAGAAGCCCGTCAGGTTCTTGACATGGACCCTGATGTTGCAGACCAAACATTGGTTTCACTCAGCTTTCTTGTCGATGGTGAAAATGATCCAACGGGCATATTTAGCGGTCAAATGGAATGTTTGGGCGCTGCTTCTCTTTGGTCTGTTTTGGCAGATGAGCGGCTAGGCGCAGAAGATACTTTCGATCAAAAAGCTGTCCTTAGAGCTTTCGAAAACCTTCCAAGTCACCTCAAAAGACACCTTGGTCCCATTCTGGCTCAAAAATTCGAAGCAGCCAGTTACTCTGATAGCGCCAAGGAAGTCTATCGTCGTCTTGAGCGCTCTTTAGGGGAGGAAACCCCCTCCATTTCCTTGGGACGTGCGCAGATCGACCTTGCAGCCGGGAAGCTGAATGCGGCCGAACAGAGGTTGAAACCTCTTTCAGAGCAAGGAAGCCCGGAGACGCCTGAGGCAATTGTGGCGCGAGTTAGAATTGCTGAGGCAAAAGAAGAGAAACTGCCAGAACGGATCTTGGATCTTGCTGAAGCATATTCGAACGAGCTACGCGACAGTGCAGAAGGTGTCGATCTTTGGCAGGCACATTTACGGGGTCTTCTTTTGAATGGAGCCTTTGAACAAGCTTTTGGGGTATTGCAGCAGGGAAAATCAATCCCACAGGATGTGATGACTGATATGAATGAAGTGGCGGTGGGTTATCTAGTTGAAAAAGCCGAGGATATCACTTTTCTTAAGCTGGTCGTCCCGATGCAAGCAGTAGCGAACGCAGCCCCTTTGCGTGATCGGACGCTTCTGGATATTGCGGATCGTTTGGTGAAAATCGGCATGCCTGAACCAGCGTTTTCCTATTTAGATCAAATTACCAATCCAGAAAGTGACCGTGCAGTTCGCCTGATCCGTGCAGCGGCCTTGCTCGACACAGATCAGCCGGCGGAAGCCGAAATACACTTGGTCGGCCTGAAGGGGGAGGACGTTTCCAAGTTGCGGGCGGAAGCTCGGCGTAAAATGGGCGACCACACGTTTGCAGGTGAAATTTATGAGCAACTGGGAGAAGAGGCTGACGCAACAACACAGGCGTGGCTTTCCGGAGATTGGGAGCAGGTGGCGGATGACTCTAATAGCGCGTTCTCAGAATCGGCACGTCTTTTGCAAACAGCTCAGCCAGCGCTCGATTCAGCAATTCCAACTTTGGCCGAAGTTGAAACGTTGACTGATCAAAGTTCTAGTTCTTTGAATACATTGCGGACTTTGCTCGATGCCACGCGAATTGAGCCCGGAAATTGACCTTTCCTTACTAATTTTAAAGACCTTAGCCATAATTTTAAATATCTGCAACCTAAGCGAGGCCAAGAAATGGCGACTCACCAACCAGAATGGTTCATTTTAAAAATATTTATCGAGAAAATAGCTTATTGGGTGGTGTTGTGAAAATAACAACACCCTTTGGATATACAGAGATTCTTTTTTGTTTCATGCGTTTTAAAAAGGGGGGGATGAGATGAAGTTTCGAGCCGCAGAGCTTTTTAGACCCACTGTTCTGATGGCTTTGGCTTTGATGGCCATCATCGTCATGATGATCCTACCAATGCCATCTTGGGTGCTCGACATAGGATTGGCGGCGTCTTTTGGTCTCGCTATCCTCATTTTCACGGTCACTCTTTTCATTGAACGACCGTTGGACTTCTCGGCTTTTCCAACGATCCTGCTCACGTCCTTGATGCTGCGCCTGTCTCTGAATGTCAGTTCGACAAAACTAATTATCGGCGAGGGTCATACCGGTACTCATGCTGCGGGCGAAGTTATACAGGGGTTCGCAAACTTCGTCATGGGAGGCAGCGTGTTTCTTGGCCTAGTTGTGTTCGGCGTACTGATGATTGTGAACTTTGCAGTTATTACAAAGGGTTCAGCCCGGATGGCCGAGGTTTCGGCGCGTTTTGCTCTAGATGCAATGCCTGGTAAACAGCTTGCCATTGATGCTGATATGTCTGCGGGCGCCATCGACCATGCGGAGGCCAAAGCCCGCCGTGAACAAGAACAACAGGAAACCACATTCTTCGGGTCTTTGGATGGTGCGTCTAAGTTCGTTAAAGGGGACGCCGTTGCTGGCCTGCTGATCACTCTGCTGAATCTCGTAATGGGTGTCGTAATGGGCATCGCCGTGCATGACATGGCCGTCGGAGACGCGCTCGAAACCTATTCTATTCTCACGGTCGGTGACGGTCTGGTTTCGCAGATTCCAGCTGTAATCATCTCGATAGCCTCCGGTCTTTTGTTGGCGCGTGGCGGTGCAACAGGGGCGACAGATCTTGCAGTAGTTGGTCAGCTCGGAAAACATCCTTCAGCGCTGGCGACGGTTGCAATTCTCATGGTTTTGTTTGCGCTCGTCCCCGGACTGCCGTTCATTCCATTCATCATTGGAGGAGGTCTTCTTGGTTGGATGGCATGGCGACGCGCAACGCGTCCAGCCGAGCCTGAGGCCTCTGAGATGATCGAAGATGAAGTCGAGGAGCCTGCCCACCAGCGTATGGGAGACGTGCTGGACCTCGACGACATACACGTCGAATTTGCGCCCGACCTGGTGAACATGGTTCTGGACCCAGGCACCGGTTTGGACATCCGGATATCCAACATGCGCACGCATATTGCATCCAATTTCGGCCTCATTTTACCTGAAATTCGCCTGACCGATGCGCCGTCTTTGCCGACCGGGACTTATGTTGTTCGAATTCATGGTGTCGAAATGGCCCGGGGCGAACTCAACCCAGATATGGTTATGGCGTTGCTTCCGGATGCGAAGGATTCCCTACCCAGCGGACGTGACGTGACTGAGCCAGTGTACGGTGCGCCCGCGCGCTGGATCAGGCCGGAGGAACAAGATCGGGCCGCCATCACGGGAGCTACGATCGTGACGCCGACCGAAGTTCTTGCGACTCATCTTCTTGAAGTCATTCGTCGCAACTTTGGGCGCCTGTTGTCGCTCAAGACCTTGCGGCGACAGTTGGATGAGATGGTCACGTTGACTAACGCGAACCGGGCCGAGGCAAACCGACGCCTGCTTGATGAACTGATCCCTGAGAAGGTTCAGATCGATACGATGCTGCAAGTCTTGCGTTTGCTGCTGGACGAACAGGTTTCAATCCGCAATTTGCCTTTGATTTTGGAGACTATCGCCGAAATGCGTGGTCAACAGACCCAGCCAGAGGCGATTTGTGAGCATGTTCGCCAGCGTCTGGGTTTCCAGTTGGTGGCCGGAATGCGGCGCGACGATGGCACCATCCCGTTGGTCCAGCTCTCGCCAGAGTGGGAGGAAACGTTTCAAGCCTATCAAGTGGAAAGTAACCACGGCGCGTTGGACGTTGCCTTGCCTCCGGATCGGTTTGAGTCTTTGACAACAGGATTGGCCAACACCATTGGTGACGCGGGCAACCGCGGCGTGTTCCCTGCTGTGGTAACGTCCGCACGGAGACGTCGATTCTTGCGCACAGTCATGGTGGCCAAAGGGCTGACTAATCCGGTGCTCTCCTTTGAGGAAATTGGTTTGGAGGCACGTCCTTCCCTTGTAGGAGTGGTGGCGGCTTGATTGATGTCACGTCTCTCCAATCGCTTATCGCCGAGCCATTGTGGATCGCTTTTGCGGTTTTCCTCAGAATTGTGGCGGCTGTAAATGTCTTGCCAGTCTTTGGTGAGCAGATCCTGTCGGTTCGGATCAAATTGGTGCTCGCCTTAATGCTGACCTTGGTTATCCTGCCGACTGTCGCGCCGACACTGTCGGTGCCGCCCGCAGGCTTGAACGGGTTTCTGAGACTAATTGCTACAGAGACTTTGTCAGGGCTTTTTCTCGGCCTGATGCTGCGGATGTTCATCTTTGCGATCCAAACAGCCGGGGCGATAGCGGCCCAGTCGACATCGTTGTCTCAACTCCTCGGGCAGTCTGGCATGGACCCCCTTCCTGCCATCGGTCACATCTTGACCATGGGGGCCTTGGCCTTGCTCATGACCACCGGATATCACATCAAGGCGGCAAGTTTTCTTGCTCTATCTTATGAAATTCTTCCAATCATGGAATTTCCAAACCCATCATCGATTGCAGAGGCAGGGCGGGCGCAGGTCGGTCGCAGCTTTGCGCTCGCTTTCACCTTGGCGGCGCCATTTGTGATTTTGTCAGTGATCTACAATCTAACGCTCGGCGCTATTAATAAAGCAATGCCACAGCTGATGGTCGCATTCGTTGGTGCACCTGTGATTACCTTCGGGGCCATCGCAACGCTGTTGGTGGCCTCGCCCTTCATGCTTGCGGCTTGGTTGACCGCACTTGAAGGGTTCTTAGCCGCGCCGTTCAGGTAGCGCGCGATGGCTGATCAGGACGAAGCATCTGAAAAAAGTCACGAGCCTTCTCAACGAAAGCTCGATCAGCAGCGGAAGAAGGGTGAGATTCCGCGCGCCACGGACCTCAATACAGCCATGGGGTATTTGGGGCTTCTGATTTGTGGTTTGTCTGTAGGAGGCTACAGCCTATCCACCTTCGCGAATGGAGTTCTACCACTCCTGGAACAACCAGATCGTATGGTTGATATATATTTACGAGACGGAGGATCTGCGCTTATCGGCGCATTGCTGTTTTCAGCCTTCGTACCGGTTCTGCCGCTTTTTCTGACGCCAGCGATATTCGTTTTGCTGACCCTATTCGCAATGCAGGGATTCACCTTTTCAGGCTCAAAGTTGCAGCCCAAAGGATCACGCATCAACCCTATCGAAAATGCCAAGAACAAGTTTGGCCGCAAGGGGCTGTTTGAGTTTTTCAAGAGTTTTGTGAAACTCGCAGTGTATTCCATCTTGCTCACCTTGTTTTTGCGCAATCAGTTGGACGCAATTATCGGAACAATTTTCGGTACGCCTGGTGAGGCAGTTCTGGTGATGACCGACCTTATGCTTCGCTTTTTGACGGTGGTTGTGTTGATAGCCATGGTCATCGGCGGAATAGATGCGTTTTGGCAGCATGCGGAACACATTCGCAAAAATCGTATGTCTTTTAAAGAAATGAAAGATGAGCACAAGGAATCCGAAGGCGATCCGCACATGAAGCAACATCGTCGGATGCGCGCACAGGAGCTGGCGATGAACCAGATGCTCCGTGACGTACCCGACGCTGACGTGGTTATCGTCAATCCCACCCACTATGCGGTTGCTCTCAAATGGAGCCGCCTTAACGGGGCGGCCCCAACGTGTGTGGCAAAAGGCACCGATCATGTTGCTGCGCGTATCCGCGAGTCGGCAAGCGACGCTGGTGTGCCAATCCACTCGGATCCGCCAACAGCACGCGCACTGTTCGCGACAACTGAAATCGGCAACGAAATCCCGACCGAGCATTATCGTTCGGTCGCAGCGGCGATCCGCTTTGCGGATAGCATGCGGATGAAGGCACGCAACGCTCGGAGGTAGGATGACGAAGTACACTGAACTGGCGAGTATTACCCGGATTATGCTTGAGAAAGATCTGGATCAGCATCGAAAAAGCCTGGACCAAAGTCGTCAGATTGCAGGGGAATTGGCCCAAATTGATGCCATGCGTGCCGCAGCGCAAGCTGATGCAGGCGCTATCAGTGCTCGCCAAATGTTGGGGGCCGACACGTTGTGGCAGGGGTGGCTGCTGCGAAAGCGGGCGGATATCCAGCGGCGTGCAGCGCAAGCCCGGGCGCAGGAGATGCAGACTTTGGCTGTTGCACGGGTCGCATTCTCCAGAACTCAGGCGGCTGAAAACCTCGTGGAGCAGGCCCGCACGGAAAACCTCCGCAAGCGGCAACTTGCGGAGGCAGATACAATTGACGCTTTGGGTCAGTTGAGGCGGATGGTGGATTCCGACCAGTAAAGCGGCATTGCGCGCTCAGGTGTCTTGGCGCGCAATTTCCGTAATGAGCACATCCGCAACATCTTTTCCCAGCACGGCGCGGGCCGCATCCACCAGAGACCTGCGCAGGATGTCCATTCGGTCACTTTTGGTAAATGAACCTTCGAACCCCCCGATATTTGCGTGGTCGAACATGACCTGTAAGAAAACGTCGCGGAGTTTAGGTTCCCGCGAGTAGACAGCCTCTGTTGTGCCAGTGCGCACTTCAAGGCTCAAAGAGGCCACAACCATAGCCTGCACACGCTCTGTCCCCATGATGGGGATAATGAATTGATTGCTCATCTTCACGAACTCGGTTTGCGTAGGGGCATCGACGTCTACTGCCTCTTCTCCGTCGACGGTTTCATGATGAACCTCGCCATCTGGAGGCACACATTCGACAGCTGCCAGGTCCTCTGGCGCGGGCGATGGCTTGAGCATGATGCCGGCACCAATACCGGCACCAGTTCCGATCAAGGCCAAAAGAATAGGCAGAAGTTTTTTGATCATGCGGTGTCCTCAGAAAGGGAGAATCGCATCCAGCACTTGCTGGCCGATCCGGGGTTGCTGGACGTCGGTGATCTGACCACGCCCACCGTACGAAATTCGCGCTGAGGCGATTTTGTCATAGGTGATTTCGTTTTGGCGGGAGATATCTTCTGGCCGCACGTAGCCGGACACCAGAAGTTCACGCAACTCAAAGTTGACGCGGACCTCTTGACTGCCTTCGATCGACAAAACGCCGTTCGGCAGAACGTCAAGAACGGTTGCAGCTATGCGGAGAGTCAGGCTTTCGCTGCGGCGCACTGATCCTGTGCCATTTGAAGAGGCGGAACTGTCTATGCTCACTGCACTGTCGAGGCTCGCACCATCGGTGATGCCTTGGTTTATTCTTTCCGGATAGCCAAAAAGATCAGGGATGGCCAAAGATTCAGATCCACCGCGTGAGCGCGCTGTCGTGTTCTGGATCTCTGCGCTGTCATCGATAGAAATCACCACGGTCAGGATATCGCCACGTTTCATGGCGCGGCGATCACCGAGCAATGAGGTTTGCCCGCTGGTCCAGAGCGAGGCCTCGTCCGTGTTTCGTGCGGGCGGGGCCGCATCTGAAATGCCGGACGCGATCATGGCCACCCGCTCCGGGCTTTGGGTTTGTGGCGTGAAATCCGGTTCCTTTCCGATGTGGTTGACCCGCTCGCAGGCCGTCAGAGAGCAGATGATGCCGATCATACCAATGGTGCGCAGCATAGGGATCCTCATTGCGCCACGAGGACAGTCCCGTCCTCGGCGATTGTGCCGAACAGGGTTGTTCGGGAGCTGACATTCATAACACGGATGCGGTCGCCAACAGCCCCACGGCCAAGCGCGCGCCCTTCCGTTGCGATCCGCAATCCGCCTTGATTATAGATGATTTCCACGACCTGATTTCGGTCGATAACAGCGGGCTCCGCCACTGTGCCGACCATCAGGGCGCGACCAGGATACACGGCATAGAGTGCTTCCAGCCCGATGACCTTTTCCAGCGAATCGTAGGCTCCGGGAACCTGTGCCGGATCCAACCGCACTGCATCGGCCGAGATGATCTGCTGTGCACGAATTGTACGTGTCGCGACCACGGTTTCGGCCTGTACGGCAGAGCAGAGGCAGAGGAAAAAAGTCAGCGGTAGTCGCATCAGCGCACCTGTGTCGTGGCGCCAAGCATCTGATCCGCCGCCGAAATGACTTTGGAATTCAGCTCGTACCCGCGCTGCGCTTCGATCAGATCGGTGATTTCTTTGACGGCATCCACGGAGCTGTCTTCAAGGTACCCTTGTCGCAATGTGCCCAAGCCATCGAGACCGGGCGTTGATTGCAGGGCGGGACCGGAGGCTTCGGTTTCGACAAACAAGTTCGAACCAATCGCTTCCAGACCTTTGGCGTTGCTGAAGCCAGACAAGGAGAATTGTCCCAGTAATTGCGCCTGCGCCGCGCCAGCGAAGTATGCATAGACCTCGCCGTCAGCGTTGACGGAAATTCGGGTCGCATCGTCGGGAATCGTGATTTCGGGAGAGACAGCGTAGCCATCCGATGTGACGATCAGACCTTCGCCTGTGCGTTTCAGCCCTCCGTCACGCGTATAGGCAAGCTGGCCAGAGGGAAGGGTGACTTCGAGATAGCCATTGCCCTCAATTGCCACGTCGAGGTCGCCCCCCGTGGCGGAGAGCGAGCCTTGCGACAGCTGCACGGTGACAGAGGCCGGTCGAACGCCAAGGCCAAGCTGCACACCGGTCGGCAGCACGGTGCCGTTGGAGGCGCTGACCGTCCCGGCACGGGCAAGTTGTTGATAATGCAGGTCCGCAAACTCCGCTCGCCGCGCGTTGTAGCCGGTGGTGGACATGTTTGCGAGGTTGTTCGAGATGACCTCGACCCGCATTTGTTGGGCGCTCATGCCGGTGGCGGCAATCTTGAGTGCGCGCATGGTACTGCTCCTATTTCACGAATGCTTTGAGGGCATCTCTGATGCGTTGATCTTCACGTTCCGAAAAGCTCTGGCCCAATTCGTAGGCGCGCTGCACCTCGACCATGCGAGCCATCTGCAAGATGGGATCGACGTTGGAGGCCTCGGTAAATCCTTGCATGACGCGGGGATTTTCGACTGGTTCAAATCCCGCTTCGGCATTGAACAACTGGCTGCCCTCCCGAACCATCGCAAGGGAATCAATCGGTTGGACCACGCCGACCTGTCCGATGGGGCGGCCTTCTGAGCTGATTGTGCCGTCTTGGGACACAGCAAGTTGCACGCCGCCCGGTGGTACAAAGATCGGTGCTCCGCCCGCGTCGAGCACGGGGTAGCCATCAGAGTTCACCAGCGTCCCTTCTGCGCTGGGCGAAAACGCCCCCGCGCGGGTCAGCCGCTCACCATTTGGCGTGCCGACAAGGAAGAATCCGTCGCCCTCAACGGCAAGATCGTACATGCCTCCTGTGGGTTCCAGTTCGCCTTGGATAAAGGACGTGTTGTGGATGCGTCCCTGCGCCATCGAGATGGAGTTCACATCGTCGCCGGACGTAATGTACTCTGAAAAGATCACACCCTCTTGACGAAAGCCTGTGGTGTTGGCGTTTGCGATGTTGTTCGCGATAACTTGCATTTCGCGCAGCAAGCCAGATTGGCGCGCCAACGCGGTGTAGCCGGCGGTTTCCATGTCAGCCTCCTGTGATGATGGGAATAATGCGTTCCTGAAAGAAGCCGATAAGCGTGTTTGTCATAAAGCTCATCGACATCCAGAACACGGCCACGATGGCCATCAGCTTTGGCACGAAGGTCAGCGTCATTTCCTGGATCGAGGTCAGCGCCTGCAACAGACCGATGCCAACACCGGCAATCAAGGCCGCTGCCAGGATCGGGGTGGAGGTAACAGCTGCCACCCAGAGCCCCATTCGCAACGTGTCAAAGAAGATGGCTTCGTTCATCATGGCGTTAGACCGGCATCCGCAGGATTTCCTGATAGGCCTCCACGACCTTGTCGCGTACGGCGACAACGGTCTCAACGGCCAGTTCGGATTGGGCCAACGCTTCGACAAGCGCATGCGGATCGGCATCACCTGTCATGGCTTGTTGTGCGATCTGTTCCGCCTCCTCCATCTGGCCGACGAAATCTTGCGTAACGCGCGCAAATTCCTCCTCCAGGGGGGTGGCTTTGGTGGGGTCCGGCACCATGGCCGGCTTGGAAGCCGCGTATTTCTGCGCGGCATAAAGCGATCGGACGTCCATTCTGGTCTCCTTTCACGGTGGTTAAGGTTAAGTGGGGGGCTTTAGCGCCGCAGCAGATCCATCAGTGACGTGGACATCTGCCGGGTTTGGTCGAACATTTTAAGATTGGCTTCGTAAGATCTCTGGGCTTCGCGGGCATCTGCGATCTCGATCATCAGATCGACGCTCGATCCCTTGTAGTTGCCCGTTGCATCGGCAAGCGGATGGTCTGGATCGTAGATATCCGGTAGCTCGGTGCGCGACAGGTTCACATCGCCGGGAGCAACGGTCGACAGGCCACCGTCATTGCGTTGCATGTCAAACGACATTGTCTTGCGCCGATACCCAGGCGTGTCGACGTTGGCGATGTTTTCAGACACCACGCGCAGGCGCGCGGCTTGGCTTTTGAGTCCGCCGGTGGTGACGGACAGGGCGTCAGAGAATGCGCTCATGACGGTGCTCCTTTATCTGCGGCCAAGGCTGGCACGAAGAATGCTGAGATTGTTGCGATAGATGGCCAAGGCACGGTCATGTTGCCGCTTTGCGCCCACGGCAAAGACCATCTCTTCTTCAAGAGAGACGGTGTTCCCGTTGGGGTCGACCTCAGCATCGCGTCTCGTGACGTCCACGTCGCGTCCGGTGGTCCCGTTCAGGTGACTGGCCCGGGTGGCGCGTTGGCCCATCATCGACTCTCGCAGGGTCGAACTGAATTCCGGCACCGCTTTGGCACGGTAACCGGGTGTATCCGCATTTGCGATATTCTGCGCGCTCATGGCCTGTTGCAGGCCAGCGTGTCGCGCCATCGCCATCGCCGTTCTGAAGACGTCCAGGTTTTGGAACATCGGGGCTTCTCCCTCGATTGCTTCAATCAAGGCTTAACTGTGATTCCTTTAGAAACGGTTTGCGGACACTGAATGGAGCGTACGATGGAAGAAGAGATCACAGGCTTGAGAGCGCGGATTGCGCAGATGCATCCCGTACGCGCCGTCGGGAGGGTGCAGTCGGTGGATGGTACGACCATCTGGGTGCGCGGGCTGGCAGAAGTCGCCTGCATCGGAGACCGCTTGCGGCTACTCCACGGGCCAAATGTCCTGGGTGGGGAAGTTCTGCGGATTCGCGATGATCTGGTAGCTATGCTGCCTGACGAGGTGGCAGAAGGTGTATCCCGCGGAGATCGTGTGGCTTTATTGGGACCGCCGACCTTGGCGCCTTGTGACAGTTGGATCGGTCGGGTGATCGATGCCTATGGACGCCCGTTGGATGGTGCGCCGTTGGGACCGGGTCAAAAACAGCGCCCATTTCGAGCCAGCCCGCCACCCGCGGCCGCACGTCGCCGTCTAGGTCCGCGCCTCGGTACAGGTCTCGCGGTGTTCGACACTCTCCTGCCGATTGCTCAGGGTCAGCGAATCGGTCTTTTCGCGGGTTCAGGCGTTGGCAAGTCCCGGCTGCTCGCGCAATTGGCGCAGGGGGTCGAAGCTGACGTGGTTGTCTTGGCGCTCGTGGGGGAGCGCGGGCGAGAGGTGTTGGATTTTGTAACACAGGTCTTGGGTCCGGAAGGTATGGCGCGCAGCGTTGTGGTTGCGGCAACCTCGGATCGTTCTCCCTTGGAAAGGCGGAGATGCCCCCTGGCCGCGATGACCATTGCTGAGCATTTCCGAGACCAAGGTAAACATGTTCTCTACCTTGCGGATTCCATCACCCGCTTTGCCGAAGCGCATCGAGAAGTTGCCATAGCTTCAGGTGAGTTACCTGCTTTGCGCGGCCATCCTCCCTCCGTGGCGCATCAAATTATGCGGCTGGCAGAGCGGGCCGGGAGCGGAACCTCAGAGACTGGGGATATTACGGCTGTGTTCAGTGTGCTCGTCGCCGGATCTGACATGGAAGAGCCCATCGCAGACATCCTGCGCGGGGTTCTTGACGGGCATGTGGTGCTGGATCGGCAAATCGCCGAACGGGGTCGTTTTCCTGCAATTGATTTGCTTCGTTCTGTCTCGCGAAGCCTGCCGGAGGCTGCAAACGAACGTGAAAATGCGCTCATTCAGGACGTCCGAAGACTTCTAGGCGCCTACGCACGCTCGGAGACTATGATAAGAGCAGGCTTGTATCGCGAAGGCGAAGATTCGGTTCTGGACCAAGCAATGCGCATATGGAGCGAACTCGATGCTTTTCTTGCCGAGCCATCGCCGGGCGGGCCGGAAAACGCCTTCCAGCGGCTGGAACTTCTTCTTCGTCGCGCCAGTGCCACTCGGCGTCAGCAGCCAACGCGCGCGAGACCTAATCGTGTGCAAGCACGCTGATGCGATTTTGGTGGGCCGTCAGAAGCTTCGATTGCCCATCGAAGACAATAGCGTCAGAGCAATCTGGTTGGATCCAAAGCCTGCGTTGGACGAGATATCGGTTTGCAGAAGGTAACTGTAGATCAATTTATTGCGAACTTCCTCATCTTTGATATCTTCAAAGGAGTTTATTCCAAACCTACTCTTAGATTTTTCTTTCATCATCTCGACTTGTTTGTCGATATCGATTTGGCTGAAGCCGTTTGGCAACCCCAGAGCTGTTTCAAAAACATCGCGCATCATGGAGTTTCCCAAGACGTTGTACCATTTTGTATTTTCAGAAGCATCCAATCCAGCAAGTGCTGGGGCTTCACGCTGAAAGCTAAGCGCCGTTCCAATAGCTGGATTCACGTTGTCTACGGCCTCTGCGAACAGCTGCCATTCGTAATTGTCTATGATAGTATCAGCGAAATCTTCTTTCTGAATAGAAGTGACAGGTTCCGTGTCGAAACCAAAGGCTTTGGTCAACTTTATCAGCCCGCGATCGCCTAAAATGTTTGCCAAAGAAGCTGGATTATCTGCACCTTCCTCAAGAACGCGTTTTAGCAAATTCTTGGAGTTTGTACGATCCTCTACGCCAAATGCAGATAAAGCGACCTTTAATATATCATCATCGTTCAGAAAATCATCGACGGATGTTATCGCCCCGATGTTTTCCTCAAAATAAGTCTTTGTTGTTTCCATCGCCTCAATGGCGGCAGCCTCAAGTGTGGCGGCTGCAAGCGGATTGTTAACGTACTCTTCAGTCTCTAGCAAGGTTTCAAGGTCACTGCGGATTTTTGCATCGTAGGCCGCAACTATGTCCGCAGAAAACCCATCTTTTTGAAATGGGAATTCGGTCGTTTCCTCAAAATTAAAGGCCGAAGCTAGAGCAACGTATCTACTATCGTTAAGTTTTTTGGCCAACGCATCGTCGTCCTTCGCCCCTTCGGCTAAAACTCGCTTTACCAGATAGGTACTGTTGACTTCTTCTCCCAAGCCGAAAGCTGAAAGAGCAACACGCAACAGCGTACGATCTTCAATCAGCTCGTCACTTGAAGAAATTGAACCAATTTTCTCACGAAAATAGGCCGTGTCGCGTGCCATATCAGCGCTGGCATTAAATGCCGAGCGCTGGTTGTCCATAGTCTTCTGCAAAACCTGCCAGCCGATAAGACCGGAGCCTGGGATCATCGGTGTAATGGGCATTATTTGTGTCCTGCCGCCAAAAGCCGATCCTCACGTGGGATCAGAGCTCTTAGTGCCTTGAGGCATTGATAGAATTGATCGCCAAGAAGTGCGTCCGTGGCCTGCGTCAGCAGTCGGCGACTGTCTGGGTCAATCAGGATATGGCTGAGTTCTTCAATCCGGGGAAGAATCTGTGATCTGGCATCGTCTGGTTCCGCGTCGCCCGTTAGTATCAGCTGAGCTGTGTAGCAAAGCCTGCGGACAGGGGTGCGGGCTTCGTCCGGATGGATTGCATCCCGCAGCCGCAAAACATTGGCATTAGGTGTCACAATCGAAAGCCTGCTCCGCTTGTCACCATTTTCAATGACGGCACCGTTTATGAGAACGCGTTCTCTAGGGCCGAGCTTTAATACTAGTCCGCTCATCGATTGGTCCTCCGTCCGCTCAAGCCTTTCAGGATAGCGGCGTTGATTTCCAGCAGGGGAGTAATCCGACCTTTCCGTGTCAATACTTTGGAAGTTTGCAGTTGGACGAACTCCGCAAGGTAGAAGATCCGCGCGCGAAGCTCCTGTGGAAGTTGATTGCGATCGTCGGCCACATCCACAGCGAGGGCTGTCCATAGCCTCTGATTGTCTGAGAGGGCTTCGACCAGCTTGGGGTACTGCATCGGGCCGGCTTCCGCGGCAGCCTTGATGCGATGTGTCACACGAGCAATTAGCTCATACTCCGTACCGCGCGGTGTCTGAGTGGTCCGTGCATTCTGGGCATAGGCCCGCAGCGCTTGGGTTTGGGCGTTCACTTGAGAACCTTCTGGCTTAGAGGGTCAAAGAGTGTAAACCGAAGGCCAGCTTATCCGGCCTCCGGCGGGCTAATTTACTGGAACAGCGACAAGAGCGACTGAGGCGCCTGGTTCGCAATCGACAGCGCCTGCACACCAAGCTGCTGCTGGACTTGGAGAGCCTGAAGACGGGCTGAGGCTTCTTCCATGTCAGCATCAACAAGAGTTCCAATGCCGGATTTAAGGGCATCGGTCAGTCCTGATACAAAGTCGAGCTGTGTCTCAATCCGGCCCTGAGCAGAACCAAAAGATGCCGCAGCGTCGATGGCCGTGTTTATCAGACCTTCGATCTCTTGGAGTGCATTGTCAGCCCCGACCTGAGTGGTGACATCCACATCAGCGAGTTGCCAGAGTCCGCCTCCCACTGTTGCGCCGGTGGCCTGAAAAGCCGCGTATGCAAAGTCGATCCCATCCGTCGTGTCTTCAAATTCGAGCACGAGACCGGTGTCGCCGGTTGCATTGGCGCTGCCAACGGTGGCCGACACAGTGTTGGCATCGCCAGTGTTAATAAGCCGGGCAAGAGCGTTTGCCACGTCTTTTGCGGTATCACCGTCCCGAGCCACGTATTCGTATACCCCGGCAGTTGGAGTAAAATCACCGCCGCCATCACCAATCGTAGCGTTCCCTGCGGGTGCCGACAACGTAACTTGATAGCCAATTCCCGCCTCGACCACGCCACCTTCGAAGGTGATGGTTCGAGCCGCAGCACTGGACGCACCTGTCACACTCCCTGCGGTACCCGTTATGTAGTCGGTCAATGTTCCCACACCTGTGGACCCAATCACCTGTTCTTGAAAGGAGAGGTCCTCCTTGGAAACGTTGATATCAGATGCGGTCACGCCGGTTCCGGATCGGTCAAGCGATGACAGGATGCTGATTTCGCCGGTACCTGCGATCAGAGAAACATTCGACAGGAGGTTTAGGCCGTTGAACTGTGCCGCCCCGACAACTGCAGAAATCTGATCCCGCAGCGCGGAAATATCAGTCTGAATTTTTTCTCGATCTACGTTTTCTTCTTGGGCGGATACAATCTTGCCTTTGATGTCGGTCAGAAGATCAGAGACAGTCTCAGCCGCCTGGCGGGCGACCGCAACTGTCGACTGGCCAAGATTAAGGCTGTCCGAAATTCCCTTGAAGCCCTTGACATCAGCTTCCATGACTTTCGAAATTGCCCAAACGGCAGAATTATCTTTGGCATTAGCAACAGTCTTCCCGGTGGAGATTTCTTGCTGCGTCTCACCAAGTTTAGAGTTGATGGATTTCAGGGTTTGCAGTGCCACCATGGCGCCGTTGTTCGTCAGGATGCTAGACATGTTTTGTCCTTGCTGTTCAGAAGGCGCTTTGCGCCGGTTGCTTTGGCCGCGAACGGCATCTCTGACGTCTTTCTGACGTATACAGCCCGAAGCTTTATTCGACCTGCGCCACCCAATTTAGGTGCGCTGACCAACTAACCTGCGGAATCCTAATGGAGCGCTAAAAACCTCTTTTCTGGTATCGCAGATTTGACCTAAATCCTTATGCTTTGCGCTCCAGCTTGCGCTTTTCAGGGGCTTGTATGGATTGTTTTCGCCCGAGAGAATCATAGGTTTGCGTGGATTTTCGTGCTCGGCTTAGATCGCCAAGGCGTGCAGCTACATTGCGGATCCCCGCCAGAGCCTGATCAAATAATTCCTGATTCCGGCGTAAGCCTGCTCTGAGAGGAAGCAAGGTTTCCCTGCGGGCATCATGTTCACGCAACTGCTTCACGAGGTCCTGCTTTTCCTCAACCAGAGACTCTATGCGGTTGAAGTCGCCTTTCAACAAAGCCTCTCGCTCCTGTTTCAGCAGTCGTTCCAGTCGTTCTGTCGTGGTCGGTTCAGACATCGGCCCGCTCCTTCAATGCATGATAAATAGACTCTGCCAAACCGATACCGCCGCTCTCCGCCATTTGTCGGGCCTGTTCCAACCGCAAGAAGGAAGCGAATTGATCCTCGCCAGCCCCCCCGCCCATTGCTTCGGGAGTTTTTCCAACACCCGCGACCTTTAGCATCTCTGCTAGAAAGTTAGCTTCCAGTTCGGTTGCAGCCGCGCGCATTTTCTGCTCGCGCTGTACAGTAGCTGCGAGGAAATCAGATGGCAGTTCCATGATGTTTCTCTCCAATTCGACTCATCTCGGACCGTTTTGAGGGAGATGCAGTAAAGAACCGGTAAGGATGTTTGGATTACATTCCAGAAGTGGAAGAATTCCAGGAGCGAACATGCTGAACCAGTTGACAAGCCTGTTGGGCCTGGCCCCGAAGATGGTCGAGGCCCATGAAAAGCCCACGGCGAAGGGCGACGATTTCTCAGACGTTTTTGCGGAAACTAACGTACCATCTCATCAGTCCAAAGATGCCGGGGCAGAGCTGGAACGAGACCCCCCGCCTGATAATGCGGTTGCGGAAGAAACGAATGATAAAAGAGACCTTGGTATTGCTGATGAGGTAGACGCGTCAGAGGATTTGGATTCGGACTATCCAACTGAGACCGATCTGATTTTGGATGTGGCGTTAAAGGATGTAAATAAATCAAGCCTTGTCTCATGGAAAGGTGATCCTGAGTCTTCAACCGATAGGCAGTATCTTAAAAACTCCTTTCAATTTTTGGAAAATGTGAGCAAGTCTACTAGTGACAGCGATTTCAAGTCGACCTCTCCAAAGGAAAGAAATACCAATCACGAGCTGCTTGGCGCAAATAATATCTTGAGCAGAAAAGATGTTACCTCCTTGAATAATATACCTGCCCAAACGTCGGAAGCGGAAAAAAGCTGGGTTTCGAAAGACGTTAAGCAGTCGATTGGTTTGGCTTTGGAAGGTGCGGAGCGTATTAACCGGGCGGCCACGAATATCGAGGAGCCGAAGAAAACTGGCCTTCACGGCCGGGATAACGTCAAAGACGAAGCGGTTGTTGCCATTTCAAAATCGGCTGAAACTTCTGTCACTGATCAGAGGGCTACGGGCGTATTTGGAAAGGAGCGCCGCTCTATCCGGCCTCCAATTTTCTCTACCTCAGGCCTCGGCGCCGCGCCAAGTTCAGACACTCAAAAAGGTCCGGCTGGTTCGGGTCTCAGCTTTCCGACGGACAACGAGAAGTATACCGCTTCCCACGCGATAGCGTCGGTTGCCTCAAGGCAGGATCCAGCAATGGGAAAGTCTGTTCGCGGCGCGTCCGAAGAAACCGCATCAACGCTTTCAGTGAACGTGAAAATGGTCTCCGCCGAAAAAGAGGAAACATCCGGACATAGACACAAGTCAACTCACTTTATGTCAGGCTTGGGTGACCAGAGTATATCCGCAATCAGCGAAACACATAAGGAAGGCGTGACTCAGTCAAAGGCGGAGGAAATGTCGTTAACCTTCGGCAAAAACGAGGTTCCCAGATTTATATCTCGGAGAGCTGCGCGAGAGCTGGAATCAAAAAGTTTGAGCAGTAGAGTTGTAGGTCCAGCTTCATCAGTATCACCACAACCGACAAGCACATCGCTTGGGGTGACGGCCTCAGGGCTGTCGGTGGCTCCTATAGCCCAAGAGAATCTAGCGAAAGGAGCCCCTTTGGGTCAGATTGACGTCGAGGCTGAAGCGGAGGCCGACCTCATTCTGGAGGAGCTGTCGCTTGGCGCATCAACACGTCGCCAAGTGACGAGCTCCGCGCCGCACGGAATCCTTCAAAACGCTCCTAACCGTTCAGAAGCTGCTGCTGTTGTGCGCCAAATAGCTGAGGGCGCTGCACGAGTAACCGACGGCACCGTGGAGTTGAGGCTTCAACCGGAAGAACTTGGCCGCGTACGAATGTTTCTCGTTTCTGGAGAGCACGGCTTAACAGTTACCATTCTGGCGGATCGACAAGAAACGCTCGATCTCATGCGCCGAAACGTGGACGAATTGGCACGTAACCTATCCGACGCGGGCTTCGAAGGGGCGGGCTTCTCATTTGGTGAGGACCCAGGCTCAGATGACGACGAATCCACGCGAAGCATCCGCCAAGACCCACGCGAGGAACCGGAACTTAACCAAAAGGCCAATATATCTACCCAACCGGTGGACGGTTTGGATATCAGGATTTGAGGACTAGACATGGTTGAACTTACTTCTCCCCCGCCTCTTTATAAAAGCGCTGCATCCACGACGGTGAAGCAGGCGCAAACGGCAGACAAGGCCGCGTCTTCACAGACCGAGGAAGACGCGGCCGTTCTCAGCTCCGACTTCGAGACATTTCTGAAGATGCTAACGGTTCAAGTCCAGAACCAAGACCCGCTCAATCCCGTGGATTCTACCGAATATGCGACGCAGTTGGCGACTTTTTCTTCGGTTGAGCAGCAGGTTCAGACCAATGACCTTCTGCGCGGGCTTAGTTCCACCTTGGGCGGGAGCGCATTGAGTGATGCAAGCCGATGGATCGGAATGGAAGGGCTGGTGCGTGCCCCTGTCTCTTTTTCCGGTCAGGCAATCTCTGTGCGACCGGAATACGCGGCGGGTGCTGACGCCGCTGAAATGGTTGTGCGAAACTCAGAAGGCAGCGAAGTCGCGCGCTATGAGGTTTCTGTCGGGGAAGAGAGCATTGTCTGGGGCGGACACGCTGAAGACGGCAGTCAAATGCCCGCAGACATCTACTCTTTCCACATCGAAAGTTTCAGTGAAGGCAATTTGCTGTCCAACTCAATGTCTGAAATCTACAGTCGCATTGATGAGGTGCGAAACGATGATGGTGTCATAATCGTGCAATTGTCCGATGGCACTGAAATGAACGCCGAGATGATCGCGGGATTGCGCGCACCTATGGGGTGATCTCGCCCGGCGTTGCATCAATTGAACATGTGCAACGCCAAGGTTCCTGCAACGCCAAGCGCACATCCCAGCGACGCCCAGCCGACGCGAGAAGCCCACGGACGCTTGCGGGGTTCCGGCTCTGGGGTCGCTTGGCGGATCAAGGCGGCCTCGACCAGCTTTGGCAGGCGTGGACCAAATCTTGCCATGACTTGCGCAGTTTTCCAAAGATCCGAGGCCGCAGCTTTTGGACCGATCGAGCCTTTGATATAATCCTCGACCACCGGTTGCGCGACTTTCCAGATGTTCATACGCGGATCAAGAGACCGTGCCACGCCTTCAACCACCACCATCGTGCGTTGCAAAAGAATCAGTTCTGTCCTGGTTTCCATCCCAAAGCGTTCGGTGACCTCGAACAGGTAGGCCAACAATTTACCCATTGAGATCCGCGTCGCGTCCATCCCGAAAATGGGCTCGCCAACAGCCCGCAGAGCTCGCGCAAATTCGTCGATATCGCGGTCCCCGGGAACGTAGCCCGCTTCAAAATGTACCTCAGCCACGCGTTTGTAATCTCGACGAATGAAACCAAACAGGATCTCTGCGTAAACGCGGCGTGTATATTCGTCGATATGACCCATGATGCCGAAATCATAAGCAATAATGTTGCCGTTTGGAGCAACCTTCAGATTCCCTTGGTGCATGTCAGCATGGAAAAAACCGTCGCGCAAAGCGTGATTGAGGAACAGTTGCAGCACCCGTTGAGACAACACGGCCCGGTCATGGCCGGCAGCGTCCAGCGCAGCGTTGTCACCCAGGGACTCGCCGGCAGCCCAGCTCATGGTCATGACCTTTCGGCCTGACAGCATCCAGTTCACCTGTGGCAGTTCAAAGCCTTCGTCTTTCACCGTGTTGGCTTGGAATTCGCTGGCGGCCGCCGCCTCCAACCTGAGGTCCAGTTCACCCATCACCACTCCCTCGAAGTGAGCGATCACATCGCGGGGGCGCAGGCGGCGCGACGAGGGCGAGAGGGTTTCGATCATCGCGGCAGCGAACCAAAATGCGTCCAGGTCCTTGCGGAAGGCCCGCTCGATACCGGGGCGCAACACCTTGATTGCGACTTCCTCGCCGGTTTCACGCAGAGTGGCCTTGTGCACTTGGGCAATGGAGGCGGCCGCGACGGGTTCGCTGAAGTCGGAGTAGATCTCGTCGACCGGCATCCCCAGCTCTTCTTCGATCTGCTTTTTGGCTTCTTCGATGGGGAAGGGGGGCAGTTTGTCCTGCAACACGCGCAATTGGGTTGCCATCTCGGCGCCGACCACATCGGGTCGCGTGGACATGATTTGTCCGAATTTGATGTAGGCCGGTCCCAAAGCCTGAATTGCGCGAACGACGGGTGGCAGCGTCGGATCACCCTTTTCACCAAGCCAGCTGAACGGCCAAGCAAGCACGCGCGCCGCCAGTCGCAACGGGGCAGGCGCATCAAAGGCATCAAGCGCCACGCGCATGGCGCCGGTCCGCTCGAACGTGGCGCCCGTACGGATCAGTCGCCAGATATTATGCGGGCCCCTCAAAGCTTCCAGCCCGAATGCAGGCAGGCCACGCCCATCGTCAGATTGCGGTATTTGGCATTGTCGAAACCGGCCTTGCGGACCATCGACAAAAACGTTTCCTGATCGGGGAACTTGCGAATACTTTCAACAAGATACTGATATGAATCGCGGTCTCCGGCAATCACCTGACCCATGCGTGGGATGATGTTGAAAGAGTAGAGATCATAGGCCCATTGCATCATTTCATTGGGGATCTGGCTGAACTCCAACACCATCAGCCGGCCACCGGGTTTTAGCACGCGATACGCTTCGTTCAGTGCTTCTTGGGGACGGGTGACATTTCGGATGCCGAATGAAATCGTATACACGTCAAAGGTATTGTCAGCAAAGGGCAGCTTCATCGCATCGCCGACCACCCAATCCAGAGAGTCGGCCATGGAGGCAGCCTCAGCCCGTTTGCGCCCTTCGACCAACATGGATTCGGTGATGTCCAACACGGTGGAATGGCCAGACCCAGCGCGTTTGAGGAACCGGAAGGAAATATCCCCTGTGCCGCCCGCGACATCCAGCAGTTTCTGGCCGGGCCGCGGGGCCAGCCAATCCATCATCGCATCCTTCCAAACGCGATGAATCCCAAAGGACATGGCATCGTTCATCACGTCATATTTTGATGCGACGGAGGTGAAAACACCCTGAACCCGCCCAGCCTTTTCCGCCTCCGGGACCTCAGTAAAGCCGAAATGTGTCGTCTTGTCAGGATCTTGCGCCATATACGCCTCTCAGGGCTTGTCGTTACACCGTCTGACCCCTTCTTATAGAGCGCCGCCCGGCCGTTACAATGCGAAGGACCCAGACAATGCCCGAATTGCCCGAAGTCGAGACAGTGCGTCGCGGCCTGACCCCCGCTATGGAGGGCGCGGTGATCTCCCGCGCACAGGTAAACCGCCCGGATTTACGCTGGCCGTTTCCGGAACGCATGGCTGACCGACTCACGGGCGCGAAGGTTTTGCAACTGCGCAGGCGGTCGAAATACATTCTTGCAGACCTGTCGACAGAGGAAACGCTTCTGATTCATCTTGGAATGTCGGGACGGATGCTGGTGTCCGGCGATCCGCTGGGACAGTTCGTGCATGACCATCCCGCTGCGGAAAAACACGATCACGTCGTCTTTGACATGGAAAATGGGGCGCGCGTGACGTTCAATGATCCGCGACGTTTCGGGGCGATGGACTTGCTCGACACCTCGACAGCAGAACAGCATCCATTGTTGGTGCAGATCGGGCCGGAGCCGCTGGGTAACCTGTTCACCGAATCTCATCTTGTAGAGCGACTCAAGCCACGGAATACGG
The DNA here is from genome assembly GCF_014196795.1 of Sagittula marina. GTDB lineage: Bacteria > Pseudomonadota > Alphaproteobacteria > Rhodobacterales > Rhodobacteraceae > Sagittula > Sagittula marina. The sequence goes on along the minus strand of NZ_JACIEJ010000001.1, from coordinate 9,535 downwards.
CTATTAAATCCGCTCTTCTTGATCAGAAAATTGTCGCCGGGCTGGGCAATATCTATGTGTGCGAGGCGCTTTTTCGGGCGGGAATTCATCCCGGTCGGCGCACGCGCAACATTGCTGCCGCGCGGATTGCCACGCTTGTGCCCATCATCCGCGAGGTGCTGCGCGATGCCATTGAGGCGGGGGGCTCGTCCTTGAAGGATTTTCGCCAAGCTGATGGAGAACTTGGGTACTTTCAGCATAGCTTCGACGTTTACGGACGGGAGGGCGAACCATGCCGCTCGGCCGATTGTGACGCTACGATACAGAGGGTCGTGCAATCGGGCAGATCCAGCTTCTATTGTCCATCTTGCCAAAGATAGGCTTGATCGGTCTGAACCAGATGTTAAGGCTGGGCGTCTGACGGAACCTGACGGAGCCCAATGCCCATGGCCTATGAGACGATCATCGTCGAAGTAGAAGACCACGTCGCCACAATTAAGCTCAATCGCCCAGATGCCCTTAACGCGCTCAACTCAGAGCTGTTGCGGGAACTGGGGACTGCGCTGGCGGAAGCGGATCGCAACGACAAGGTTCGCGCGATCATCATCACTGGTTCACCTAAGGCATTTGCCGCTGGGGCCGACATCAAGGAGATGTCGGAAAAGAGCTATGTGGACATGTACATGTCCGATTACTTCGGACCCGAAGGCGGTGCCATCGTGTCCACCCGCAAGCCGATCATCGCCGCCGTCGCAGGCTATGCGCTGGGCGGCGGTTGTGAGCTGGCCATGATGTGCGATTTCATAATCGCGGCGGATACGGCCAAATTCGGCCAGCCGGAAATCAACCTCGGGGTCATTCCCGGTTTGGGCGGCACGCAGCGTCTGACGCGTTTCATCGGCAAGTCCAAGGCCATGGACATGGTCCTGACGGGCCGGTTCATGGGCGCCGAAGAGGCCGAGCGCTCCGGGCTGGTCAGCCGCGTGGTGCCTGCGAAAAGCTTGTTGGAAGAGGCACGCTCTGCGGCTGAGAAGATCTCCGAAAAATCGATGATTTCTCTGCTCGCGGCCAAAGAGCAGGTGAACAACGCGTACGAGACGACCCTGGCCCAAGGCTTGTTGTCGGAGCGACGCGCTTTTCACGCGCTGTTCAACACCGAAGATCAAAATGAAGGCATGTCTGCTTTCATGGAAAAGCGATCCGCACAGTTCCGCGATCGCTGAGTGAGATAACTGCGGGCAAAGTGGGGCGGAAACGTCTTGCCCGCAGGGCTATGCTGCTTTATAGGCAGCTGCCATACATGCGCGTGATGCCCGCTCAGGCAAGAATCGGTCCCGTGGTCAATTCGGGTCTGCAACGGCTTTCGCCGCGCACACCAGTTTTGAACCGAATTCGCTGCTTAGATCAGCGATCACATCAGTAAGGACCGATCCTCATGGCAAATACAGCCCAGTCAAAAAAGCGCGCAAAGCAGTCCGAAAAGCGTTACTCCGTCAACAAAGCACGGCGTTCGCGCGTTCGGACCTACCTGCGTAAGGTCGAGGAAGCCATCGCTTCCGGTGATCAGGCTGCAGCAAAGGCCGCTTTGACCGCAGCTCAGCCCGAGCTGATGCGCGGCGTCACCAAAGGTATCTTCCATAAAAACACTGCATCGCGCAAAATGTCGCGCCTCGCGGCACGTGTAAAGTCCATGGCGGCCTGAACCGTACCTGCGATTTCTGCCCGCGTGGGCAGACATGTACACTTCTATAAGTGACCGAAGAGCATCACCCCCGTGTGATGCTCTTTTTTTATTTCCTGAATAGTTTTCAAACGCTTCTGAGAGTCGGGAGATTCTTTTTCGGGAATCTCCGAGTCAAGTTGGAAGTTCAGTTGCCGCTGCCTGTGGATGGTTGGTAATTTCACCCAGCGAGTCACACCGCAGATATGGGGGGACAAGGCTGCCGATTCCATCGCTCCTGCCGGGGCATGGGATACGTCGCAAGGATGCTGTCACAAGTTTATCCGCGCGATGATCAGGGGAAACCCTGGCCTGTCCAAAGTACATGAAACGAGCCTGTTCGGCTCATCACACCGTCGGGACAATGGCGTGTGAGTTGATCGGTTCTGGAGCATTGTCTCCGTCTCATGCCTTTCGGGTATGGGGTCGATAGTTTCGTGCTTCATGCAAAGGTTTGGCCCGCAGCTGCGCGCACGCGGCTTACGGAACGAAACGAGGAACAGTTGGCGGATGACAAAAGAACAATGGGGCGCCCTCCAAGAGCAGATCTGCAAGACGATCGGACAGAACAATTACAAAACCTGGATCGAACCTCTCCGCTTCCGTGGTGTTAACGACGATGGCATCGTGACACTCCAGGCGCCGACGAATTTCTTTGGCACCTATGTGTCCCAGAATTTTGGCGACATGCTCCTGGCGCAGATCTCAACCAAGGATTCAAAGATCCGACGTTTGAACTTTCAGGCCGGTATCAGCGAAGCATCGCGCGCGCCTGATGAGCCGAAAAAGCCTGTTGAGCTGCCCGGCGCGGCAGAACCCGTTGCCCGGGCGACCACGGCAAAGGATCAGGCTTTGCCCGGTGCGCCGCTGGATATGCGTTTCACCTTCGACACTTTTGTCGTGGGGAAACCGAACGAACTGGCCCATGCGGCCGCCAAGCGCGTGGCCGAAGGTGGTCCTGTGACGTTCAACCCGCTGTTCCTGTATGGGGGCGTGGGTCTTGGTAAAACGCACTTGATGCATGCAATTGCGTGGGAGTTGTCGCAGCGCAATCCGCACCTGACAGTGCTGTATCTGTCGGCGGAACAGTTCATGTACCGCTTTGTGCAGGCGCTGCGAGAGCGCAAGATGATGGATTTCAAGGAGATGTTCCGTTCCGTCGACGTTCTGATGGTTGACGACGTGCAATTCATCGCTGGCAAGGACTCCACACAGGAAGAGTTTTTCCACACGTTCAACGCGCTGGTGGATCAGAATAAGCAGATCATCATTTCTGCCGACCGCGCGCCGGATGAGATCAAGGAGCTTGAGAACCGCATTCGCTCGCGTCTGCAATCCGGCCTCGTGGTCGATCTGCATCCGACGGATTACGAGCTGCGTCTTGGCATCCTGCAGTCCAAGGTTGAGGGGTATCGCGAGATGCACCCTGGGCTGGAAATCGACGATGGCGTGCTGGAATTCCTCGCGCATCGTATTTCCACCAACGTGCGTGTTCTTGAAGGGGCGCTGACCCGTCTGTTCGCCTTTGCGTCCTTGGTCGGTAAGCCGATCAACATGGATCTTGTGCAGGATTCGCTGGCAGACGTCCTGCGTGCGTCGGAACGGAAGATCTCGATCGAGGAAATCCAACGCCGTGTTGCGGAGCACTATAACATTCGCCTGTCCGACATGATCGGGCCAAAGCGCGTGCGTAACTTTGCCCGCCCACGTCAGGTTGCGATGTACCTGTGCAAAAAGCTGACCTCGCGCTCGCTGCCCGAAATCGGGCGCCGCTTCGGGGGACGTGATCACACCACGGTCATGCACGGTGTGAAGCGCATTGACGAGTTGCGTCAATCGGATGGGCAGATCGACGAAGACGTCGAAATGCTGCGCCGCGCGCTCGAAGCCTGAGACGTCAACACAACACATGGCCGCGCGCCGTTGCATATGCGCCGCGCGGTCTTGACGCTTTGGTAAATACGTTCGACAAATCGCAAAACTGGCTTGGACCACGCGACGCTCCGCGCTAACGTGCGCGTCCGGACTGACGAAGGGGTAAGGGCGATGAAATTCAGCATGGAACGGGCGACGCTGCTGCGCGCTGTAGCTCAGGCGCAGTCGGTGGTGGAACGGCGCAATACGATCCCAATCCTTGCCAATGTGCTGATCGAGGCCGAGGGCGAGACCGTAAGCTTCCGCGCGACGGACCTCGACATCGAGGTTCTGGACAAGGCGGTGGCGCAAGTCGAGAAGGCCGGCGGGACCACGGTCAGCGCGGTCACTTTGCACGAGATCGTCCGAAAACTGCCTGACGGCGCACTGGTGTCGCTAAGCGAAGAGCCTGGATCTGGCCGCCTGACAGTTTCGGCAGGTCGTTCCATGTTCAATCTCGCGACCCTGCCCAAGGAAGATTTCCCGGTTATGGCGTCGAGCGAGTACAGCTCGAACTTCACAGCCAAGGCGCAAGTGTTGCGCCGCTTGTTCGACAAGTCGAAGTTTGCAATCTCCACAGAAGAAACGCGCTACTACCTGAATGGCGTATACATGCATGTGGCAGATGGCGACGGCGGCAAAAAACTGCGCTGCGTTGCGACGGACGGCCACCGGCTGGCCCGCATCGACGCAGATCTGCCGGACGGCGCCGAGGATATGCCGGGTGTTATCGTGCCGCGCAAGACCGTTGGCGAGATGCGCAAGCTGCTGGATGAGGATGACATGGACATTGCCGTGTCCGTCTCTGAAACCAAAGTGCGCTTTGCCACTCCGGAAATCACGCTGACCTCAAAGGTCATTGACGGTACTTTCCCCGACTACACGCGGGTCATCCCGCAGGGCAACACGCGCAAGCTGGAAGTGGATGCGACCGAGTTTGCAAAGGCCGTGGATCGCGTCGCGACCGTCTCGTCAGAACGCTCACGTGCCGTAAAACTGGCGTTGGATGAGGACCGGCTGGTGCTGTCCGTCAACGCACCTGACAGTGGTGCCGCCGAAGAAGAGCTGGCCGTGGCCTATGGTGACGAACGGCTGGAGATCGGATTCAACGCCAAGTACTTGCTGGAAATCGCGTCGCAGGTTGATCGTGAAAACGCTGTTTTCATGTTTAACTCCTCCGGTGATCCGACCCTGATGCGCGAGGGCAATGACACCTCTGCGGTCTACGTCGTTATGCCAATGCGCGTTTGACTTCAGATTGAGCCGATTTTTGCCAAAAATCGTGCCTTCGGCGAGAGTATTTTTGAAGCAAAGAAGCCGGGAGCGTGGCGCGTGTACCTGACGTCGCTGACCCTGTCGCACTTCCGATCTCATAAACGGGCGGTGGTCGAAGTCGATCATCGCCCTGTTGCCATTTGGGGTCCGAACGGCGCTGGCAAAACCAACTTGATCGAGGCGGTTTCGCTCTTCTCACCCGGGCGTGGTTTGCGGCGGGCGTCAGCGCAGGAGATGGCGCGGCGGCCGGAAGCGCTTGGCTGGAAAGTCAGCGGTGATCTGGTTGGGGTGAACGGCGCGCATGAGGTGTCTTTTGTCTCAGAAGGGGGCGCGGCGCGCCAGGTGCGGGTGGACGACAAGCCTGCGTCTCAGGTCGCGTTGGGGCGTCTGGCGCGTGCGATTTGGCTGATTCCCTCCATGGACCGGCTGTGGATAGAAGGAGCGGAGGGGCGCAGGCGATTTTTGGACCGTCTCACGCTGTCGTTTTTTCCCGATCACGCGCAGGCGTCGCTGGACTACGAGAAAGCAATGCGGGAGCGCAATCGTCTGCTCAAGGACATGGTGCGAGATGCCAATTGGTATGCCGCGCTTGAGATCCAGATGGCTGAGGCAGGCGCGGCTATCCATTTGAACCGCCGGGCTGCAGTTGCGCGCATTGCGCAGGCACAGGCCGGGGCGGAGACGGAGTTTCCAACCGCTATTTTGAAGTTGGTTCAGTCAGAGGGGGATATGCCCCAGTCCATGGAAGACCTGCGTGCTGCGCTGTCCGAAAGCCGATCGCGCGATCTCCAGGCCGGGCGGACTTTGGTTGGACCGCATCGGACGGACCTTCTGGGCACCTTTGCGGCAAAAGAAGTCCCCGCGTCCGAGTGTTCGACCGGAGAGCAAAAGGCGCTTCTGATTTCGCTAATCATGGCGAATGCGCGCGCGTTGGCAGAGGATGTGGGGGAGCCGCCGATATTGCTTTTGGATGAAGTGTCTGCGCACCTTGATGCAGGACGCCGCGCTGCATTGTTTGACGAGATTTCCGCGCTTGGCGCGCAGGCATGGATGACTGGAACCGGACCCGAAATGTTTGCGGAACTTGGTGACCGGGCGCAGGCACTGGAGGTCACGGAGGAGGGGGCTTCCTCTGTTGTTTCGAAAGCAGCGCTGAGCCACTAAATCTTGTGTCATACGCGTGACATTCCCCGCGCCCGGGTCTATAAATCGGGCGATAATAACAAGGGAAATGGGCATGTCCGACCAGCCGAGCGCCAACACCGAGTACGGCGCCGATTCCATCAAGGTTCTCAAGGGCTTGGAAGCAGTCCGCAAACGTCCCGGCATGTACATCGGCGACACCGACGATGGCTCGGGCCTGCATCACATGGTCTACGAGGTCGTGGATAACGGCATCGACGAGGCGCTGGCCAAACATGCAGACTATGTGCATGTGAAAATCCACGCCGATTCCTCTGTGTCCGTGCGCGACAACGGCCGTGGTATTCCCACCGATATTCACACCGAGGAGGGCGTCTCCGCCGCGGAGGTCATCATGACCCAGCTGCACGCGGGCGGTAAGTTTGACCAGAACTCCTACAAGGTGTCCGGCGGTTTGCACGGCGTGGGTGTGTCTGTGGTGAACGCGCTTTCTGTTTGGCTTGAGCTGCGCATCTGGCGCAACGGCAAGGAACATTACGCAAAATTCGAACACGGTGATACCTCAGAACATCTTCGTGTTGTCGGCGAGGCAAATGGCGAAACCGGGACAGAGGTGCGCTTTCTCGCCTCGACGGGCACGTTTTCCAATCTCGATTATGACTTCCACATTCTGGAAAAGCGCCTGCGCGAGCTGGCCTTCCTGAACTCGGGCGTGCGGATCATCCTCGAAGATGAGCGTCCGGCAGAGCCGATCAAATCCGAACTGCACTACGAAGGCGGTGTCCGCGAATTCGTGAAATACATCGACCGGTCCAAAACGGCAGTGATGCCGGACCCCATTTATATGGACGGCGAAAAGGACGGAATCGGTGTCGAAGTCGGCATGTGGTGGAACGACAGCTACCACGAAAACGTGCTGCCTTTTACCAACAATATTCCTCAGCGCGACGGCGGCACCCACATGGCGGGTTTTCGTGGCGCATTGACACGTCAGTTGCAGAAGTACGCCCAGGAAACCGGCATTGCCAAGCGGGAGAAGATCAACTTCACCGGTGATGATGCGCGTGAAGGTTTGACTGCAGTGCTGTCGGTCAAAGTGCCGGATCCGAAGTTCTCCAGCCAGACCAAGGACAAGCTTGTCTCGTCCGAAGTGCGCCCGGCGGTCGAGAGCCTCGTGAACGAAAAACTTGGCGAATGGTTCGAAGAAAATCCGACCCAAGCCAAGCAAATCGTCGGCAAGATCATCGAGGCTGCAATGGCCCGAGAAGCAGCGCGCAAGGCCCGCGATCTCACTCGCCGTAAGACGGCGATGGACGTGTCGTTCAACGCGGCCAAGCTGAAGGATTGCTCGGAGAAAGACGCCTCCAAAACCGAACTGTTCCTGGTGGAGGGTGACTCCGCCGGTGGATCTGCTCAGACCGGACGTGATCGCCGGAATCAGGCGATCTTGCCCCTTCGTGGCAAGATCCTGAACGTGGAACGTGCGCGCTTTGATAGGATGCTGGGGTCGCAGGAGATCGGCAACCTTGTGATGGCGCTCGGCACGGGCATTGGCCGTGACGAGTTCAACATAGACAAGTTGCGCTACCACAAGATCATCATCATGACCGACGCGGATGTTGACGGTGCGCACATCCGAACCCTCCTGCTGACGTTCTTCTACCGTCAAATGCCAGAGTTGATCGAGGGTGGTTACCTCTACATCGCCCAGCCGCCTTTGTTCAAAGTGGCACGTGGCAAGTCCGAGGTTTACCTGAAGGACCAGCCTTCTCTCGATGACTATTTGATCCAGCAAGGCATTGAAAATGCACAGCTTATACAAGGAAACGGCGAGGTCATCGCCGGACAGGATTTGATCCGTGTGGTCGACGAAGCTCGTCAGTTGAAACGTGTTTTGGAAGCCTTTCCGACACATTATCAGCGACACATCCTGGAGCAGGCCGCCATCGCCGGGGCCTTCGTTCCGGGCGCGGTGGACAGCGACTTGCAGGGCGTGGCCGATGCTGTTGCAAAGCGGCTTGACCTGGTTGCGCTGGAATATGAGCGTGGCTGGCAGGGTCGAATTACCCAAGACAAGGGGGTGCGTCTCGCGCGCATCCTGCGCGGTGTTGAAGAGGTCCGCACCTTGGACGGTCCGATGCTCCGCTCGGGTGAAGCACGCCGCACAGGCTCTTTTACCGAAAGCTTGATGTCAGTCTATGGTCTACCGGCAACGTTGGAGCGTAAAGACCGCCGGCAACTGATTCACGGACCATTGGAGCTGCTTAAAGCGATCCTGGAAGAGGGCGAAAAGGGTCTCTCTTTGCAGCGGTACAAGGGGCTTGGGGAAATGAACTCTGGTCAGCTGTGGGAAACCACTCTTGACCCGGATGCGCGCACTCTTTTGAAGGTGACCGTGGATGACATGGCAGAAGCAGACGATCTTTTCACCAAGCTGATGGGTGATGTCGTCGAACCGCGCCGGGAATTCATCCAGCAAAATGCGCTATCTGTGGAAAACTTGGACTTCTGATTCGGTTTGTAGGCGCGCGCGTAGTTTTTCGCCGCGCTCATAGTTTTTCGCGTGCTGAGGTCGAGGTGCGACCACGTTTTCCATGACTTTCAGAAGGTTAGCGCGAAATTCAGGCCCTCGCGGAAAGTGAAGATGCTTCTCGCGGAGCGCGTAGAGCAGCGTCTGCAAAACGAACGATCTTCGCGATTGTGTCTCGGTTGATGCCTATTGCCCATCAACCGAGACAGAAGCCTACTTCTCCGCAGGAAAAACTTGAGCTTCAGCTCAGCGTTGAAAGCCGGCGTGGCGATCGCAGGGAGCGCACGTAATCTTCAATTGCGGCTCCGGTCTTGATTTGACTGGATTTTATGTGCCTCATTTCCGAGTTCGCGAAAGAGGTGCGTGATGCCAGAATTGGACCCGAATATAGCTTTTCCGATCGCCGTCCTGATATTCCTGATCGGTTTTCCGCTTTTTCTCATTCTATTCTCGGTCGCGCGACGGCGGACAAAGCGCCTCGGTCGCGAGCTCGATCAGGAGAAGACGCGGGCCTCCGAAGACCGCGACCGGATCCTCGCGGAGGAAAAGGAGAAGCGGCAGGCGATCGAGCAGAAATACTCACCGATCATCGATATGGAGGCCTAGGTCGGGCGGTTGAAAGCTGAGTCTGAAGAGTTGGCCAGGAATATCGACGACCCGCGATCCAGCTAGGCCAGCAAGCGCGAGACCATGAAGAAGCTCGAGCATTGGACATGTCACGGTTTGATGCCGCTGCTTTGTTAGCATTTACTGCAACAAAGGAGATGAACTATGAGACTGAAACGGACGGACGAGTTTCGCAAGGATGCGGTGCGGATAGCACTGACCAGCGGGCTAACGCGTAAGCAGGTGCTGATGATCTGGGTGTCGGCATGTCGGCGCTGAACAAGTGGATCACGGCGCACCGAGACACGGATGTGGTGTCAAAAGAGGATTTTGGCCTCGCTCAAGAGAATGATCGGCTTCGGCGCGAG